>NZ_CP150284.1:0-4800000 GCF_037982245.1 Paenibacillus sp. FSL H3-0302
GTGGACAGCCATACTTCCGAATTATGGCAGCAAATTTTATCGATTATTCAAACCAAATTAAGCAAGCCGAGCTTTGATACCTGGTTTAAGGCTACTAAAGCGATAACCTTCAACTCCCAGGTTCTCATTATCTCGGCACCTACAACGTTTGCAGTAGAATGGCTGGAAAGTCGTTACACCAAACTGGTAGGAGCAACCGTCTACGAAGTCACAGGGAAACAAGTGGATGTAAAATTCGTGATTGAAGAAAGCAAGCCGCCTGAGCTTGTGGTTCAACAATCCGCTCCGACTCCCGTAGTATCAAGAGAAGAAGCACAAACGCATCTGCTCAATCCAAAGTACACTTTTGACACCTTTGTAATCGGCTCTGGGAACCGCTTTGCGCATGCAGCCTCACTGGCAGTAGCCGAAGCACCAGCCAAAGCATACAATCCCTTGTTTTTATACGGTGGTGTAGGTCTGGGCAAAACCCATTTGATGCACGCAATTGGGCACTATGTCCTGGAACATAACCCAAATAACAAGGTAATTTACATCTCGTCTGAGAAATTCACGAATGAATTTATCAATTCGATCCGTGATAACCGCGGTGAAAGCTTCCGTAACAAGTATCGTAATGTTGACATTTTGCTTATCGACGACATTCAATTCCTCGCTGGAAAAGAGTCTACACAGGAGGAGTTTTTCCATACTTTCAATGCGCTCCACGAAGAACGCAAGCAAATTATCATCTCCAGCGACCGACCACCAAAGGAAATTCCCACACTGGAAGAACGGCTGCGTTCCCGGTTCGAATGGGGCTTGATTACGGATATTCAACCACCAGATCTGGAGACCCGGATTGCGATTTTACGCAAAAAGGCTAAGGCAGAGAACCTTGATATCCCTAATGAGGCCATGATGTATATTGCCAACCAGATTGACACCAATATTCGTGAGCTTGAGGGTGCATTAATTCGGGTAGTTGCTTATTCTTCGCTTACCAACCAGGATGTAACCACTCATTTGGCAGCTGAAGCGCTCAAGGATATTATTCCTTCCAGTCGTCCCAAGATGATCACCATCGCTGATATTCAGCAAAAAGTCGGAGAATACTACAATTTGCGCCTTGAAGACTTCAAAGCACGCAAAAGAACCAAAGCCGTAGCGTTTCCTCGTCAAATCGCAATGTATCTATCCCGTGAACTAACGGATTATTCGCTGCCTAAGATTGGTGAGGCTTTCGGAGGACGTGACCATACAACCGTAATTCATGCGCACGATAAAATTACACAGGCATTAAAGGTCGATCAGGAGTTGTACAAAGTGGTAAATAATCTTGCGGAGAAAATTAAAAATCCTTCCTAAGAGGAACAAAGAGCCTATACACAATCTATACACATGTGGGTAGGCTTAATTTTATGCTGTTTGGTGGGGTTATCCACATATTCGTCGCCCCTACTACTAATACTATTAAATAACTATAATAATTCATCATGTAAAGACGCGTAATTAACAGACTCAAATCCATCGAAATTCCCAATTTTTCAGCTAGGAGTGAAATCATGAAAATAAGCATTCTTAAAAATGAGCTCAACGAATCCATTCAACACGTATCCAAAGCTATATCCAGCAGAACAACAATCCCTATTTTGACCGGTATTAAACTGGAAGTTAGCCATCAAGGCGTCACATTAACTGCAAGTGATACCGATATTTCTATTCAATCGTTTATTCCAGCAGAGAATGACAGCCACACCATCGTGAAGATAGATCAGCCAGGAAGTGTTGTCCTTCCCGCTAAATTTTTCGTCGAGATTATTAAGAAGCTGCCCTCCAAAGAAATCCACATGGAAGTAAAAGAAGGATTCCAAACGTACATTTCTTCCGGATCCACTGAGATTCAGATGGTAGGTTTAGACCCTGAAGAATTCCCAGTGTTACCGAGCATTGAAGAGAATGACACGATCTCTCTACCAGGTGATTTGCTGAAAAATATGATCAAACAAACAGCCTTTTCTATTTCTACCCAAGAGACAACTCCGATATTAACGGGTATACTATGGAATCTGAGCGACAATGAGTTTAAGTTTACAGCGACTGACCGTCACCGCTTGGCAACAAGAGCTGCTAAACTTGAAGGCACGGAAAATGTCAATTTCGGAAATATTGTTATTGCCGGTAAAACCCTTAATGAGCTCAGCAAAATTATCCCTGACCAAAATATGCTGGTTGATATTGTCGTTGCGGATAATCAAGTTCTCTTCAAAATCGACAAAGTACTGTTTTATTCACGGATCCTAGATGGGATTTATCCTGATACTTCTAGAATTATTCCAACAACCTACAAAACAGAACTAACTTTAGATACAAAAAAATTAAGCGAATCGATTGATCGTGCTTATTTGCTGTCCCGGGAAGAAAAAACAAATATTGTTCGTATGCAGACGCTTGATCAAGGCGGTATTGAAATATCTTCAAGCTCATCAGAGCTGGGTAAAGTTCGCGAGGAACTTGAAGTCATTGATTTCAAAGGTGAACCTCTCAAAATATCTTTCAACTCGAAATATATGCTTGATGTATTAAAGGTCATAGAGAGTGAGCAGCTCGTTATTGCATTTACAGGGATGATGAGTCCGATCATTTTGAAACCACTTGACCAAACCAATAGCTTGTATATCATTTTGCCTTACCGTACAACAAATTAATGCCAATATTCATGAACATGTGGATAAGTGGCAGAAAGGATAAAAACCATGAAAAAAATACTTATCCACAGTGGATACATTAAGCTGGACCAATTTCTGAAACTCGCAGACTGTGTATCCACAGGTGGAATGGCCAAAGCTTTATTGCAGGAAGGTCACGTATTGGTCAACGGAGAGGTAGAGGAACGGCGCGGCAGAAAACTTTATCCGGGTGACAAAATCGAAGTGCAGGATAACGGTACCTTTGAGGTTGAAGGCGGAGGAGTAAAAGAGTAGTACGCTAGGGGAGGAACCATTTCGTGTTTGTTAAAAATATCGGTCTGCAGCATTATCGGAATTACGGGCTGCTGCGTCTGGAGAGCCTGGGCGATGTGAATCTGATTCTGGGTCAGAACGCCCAAGGCAAAACAAACCTCATGGAGGCATTGTACGTCCTGGCGATGACCAAAAGTCACCGCACCTCTAAGGACCGCGAACTTATCTCCTTCGATGCCCCCGGAGATGCAGCTCAGATCGTTGCCGAGGTGGAACGCAAGTATGGCGATCTCAAGCTGGAGCTCACCCTATCTGCCAAAGGTAAAAAAGCCAAGATCAATGGTTTGGAGCAGCGGCGCCTTAGTGAGTTTGTTGGATCTCTGAATGTGGTCATGTTTGCACCGGAAGATTTAGAGATTGTAAAAGGGACCCCTGGTATCAGACGGCGTTTTCTTGATATGGAGATCGGCCAAGTCCAGCCTAGTTATCTATTTCACCTACAGCAGTATCAAAAAATTCTCTTGCAAAGAGGTAATCTCTTAAAGCAATTATGGGGAAAAGAGGCTGCAGGGAAAGAGCTTCTGGAAATCTGGGATGCTCAACTTGTAGAGCATGGTGTTAAAATCGTCAAAAAAAGGAAACAATTCATAAAGAAGCTGCAAATATGGGCTGAAAGCATTCACCGGGGGATTACGAACGGCGGAGAAGAACTGAAATTGCTCTATGTCCCCTCTTTCGGCGATCGGGATGAGGAAGATGAAGCTGTCTTATTAGACAATTTTATGTTAAAGTTATCACAAACGAGAGAACAAGAAATCAGGCGCGGCATGACGCTGACGGGTCCCCATCGGGATGACCTGTCCTTTTTTATCAACGGAAGGGAAGCTCAGGTCTACGGTTCTCAAGGACAGCAGCGTACCACGGCTTTATCGCTTAAGCTGGCGGAAATCGAGCTGATCCATGAGGAAATCGGAGAATATCCTGTGCTGCTTCTTGATGATGTTTTATCCGAGCTTGATCCTTACCGCCAGACCCAGCTTATTGAAACCTTTCAAAGCAAGGTACAGACATTCATTACCGCTACCGGAATTGAGGGTCTGAATGCCGATAAATTAAAGGGCGCCAGCCTATTTCATGTTCATGATGGAAAAGTTGAGTTATAAAAGAGCGGAGGACGATCATGTATATTCATTTGGGCGGGGAGAAGATCATTAGGTCTTCGGAGTTAATTGCTATATTTGATATTTCGATTGAGAAATCTTCCAAGGTATCTAAGCAATTCGTTATTCACTCTGAGCAGGATAAGAAGCTTGAGCGGATTGGCGAAGAGGAAGCAAAATCTATTGTCGTAACTAAAAATATCGTGTATTACTCCCCCATTTCCTCCTCCACTCTTAAAAAAAGAGCCAAAATTTTGCTCGAAATATAACTTGCATTGGGTAACAAAGAGATAATCAGAAAGAAGTAGGTGAAGGCATGTCAATGAATCAACCGACATATGATGAGAGCCAGATTCAGGTACTGGAAGGGCTGGAAGCGGTTCGGAAACGTCCGGGCATGTATATTGGTTCGACTAGTTCTAAAGGTCTCCATCACTTGGTATGGGAGGTCGTCGATAATAGTATCGATGAGGCACTCGCAGGTTATTGTGACCGGATTCAAGTGATTATACATGAGGATAACGCGATCACTGTTATCGATAATGGACGTGGCATACCTGTAGGTGAGAATGTAAAGCTTAAGAAGTCGACGCTTGAAGTCGTAATGACCGTGCTGCATGCAGGCGGTAAATTCGGCGGTGGCGGATATAAAGTTTCCGGTGGTTTGCATGGTGTGGGTATCTCTGTAGTGAATGCCTTGTCTGAAAAGGTCCTTGTTAAGGTCAAACGTGACGGTCATATCTACCAACAGGAATATAGACGTGGTGCACCGCAGTATGACATCAAAATCGTTGGCGATTCAGATGAGACAGGAACGACTACAACCTTTCATCCGGATCCTGAAATATTTACGGAAACCACAGTTTTTGAATATTCGACACTGCTTACTCGTATTCGGGAGCTGGCTTTTCTTAACAAAGGAATCGAGCTTTCACTTCATGATGAGCGGACGGATGTCACCAACGTGTTCAAATACGAGGGTGGTATCGTTGAATATGTGAAATATTTGAATGAGAAAAAAGAAGCACTACATGAGGATCCGATCTACGTGGAAGGTTCACGCGATATGATCCAAGTTGAAGTGGCTCTCCAATATAACGATTCGTATACTGAGAACATCTACTCTTTTGCGAATAATATTAATACGCATGAGGGCGGAACGCATGAATCCGGCTTTAAAAGTGCGCTGACCCGTATCATCAACGATTATGCTCGTAAAGCGGGAGTACTGAAGGATAGCAATTCGAATCTGACTGGTGATGACGTGCGTGAAGGATTGACAGCCATTATTTCTGTCAAAATTCCAGATCCACAATTCGAAGGTCAAACGAAAACTAAGCTCGGAAATAGTGAAGTTCGGGGTATCGTAGAATCACTGTTCGGAGAGAAATTACAAGAGTTCCTGGAAGAAAACCCAGCAGTGTCACGTCGCGTTCTTGAGAAATCACTTTCCGCTTCGCGCGCGCGAGAAGCTGCTCGTAAGGCACGTGAGTTAACCCGTCGGAAGAGTGCGCTTGAAGTCAGTGCTCTGCCTGGTAAACTCGCCGACTGTTCATCCAAGGATGCCTCGATCAGCGAACTATACATCGTCGAAGGTGACTCAGCGGGTGGATCGGCTAAGCAAGGACGGGATCGCCATTTCCAAGCGATTCTACCGTTGCGTGGTAAGATCCTAAACGTTGAAAAAGCTCGCCTTGACCGTATTTTATCTAACGCGGAGATCCGCGCCATCATTACGGCTTTGGGCACAGGGATCAGCGATGACTTTGACTTATCGAAGGCTCGCTACCATAAAGTCGTTATTATGACCGATGCCGACGTCGATGGAGCCCATATTAGAACGCTATTATTAACGTTCTTCTATCGTTACATGCGGAAGCTAGTAGACGCGGGTTATATCTATATTGCACAGCCTCCTCTCTTTAAGATTGAGCGCAATAAGGTTATCCGCTACGCAGGCAGCGAGAAGGAACGCGATGATATTATCGCTTCTTTTGGAGAAAATGCTAAGGTTAACGTCCAACGTTACAAAGGTTTGGGAGAGATGAATGCAACCCAACTTTGGGACACAACGATGGACCCTGAGACCCGTATGATGCTCCAGGTTACGATTGAAGATGCGATGCTGGCAGATAGTATTTTTGATACACTTATGGGTGACAATGTTGAACCAAGACGTGACTTTATCCATGAGCATGCCAAGAACGTTAGATACCTTGATGTGTAAAAACAATATTTAATACAACCTCCGGCTTCTATTCCTAACGGAATGAGAACGCTGGAGGTTCTTTGATTTCAAGCTTCTTTTTAGGCTCTTGTAGATTGTTTATTGCGGGTCGAATAAGGGGATTTTCTTGCTTTTACACGTCCATAGGCTACGGCATAGCGATGTATTTTACGATAGATTGATTTATCAGGAAATAATTTGAATACAGCAATGGACGGAAGAGTGTTGACTTCCAGCAGCCACATATCCAGATGCTGATCCATGGCAATATCCAGACCAATCTCTTTGATTCCCGGATAGGCAGATTGAAGCTGTGCCGCGATTTGTATACCCAAAGCTTTTAAGTGATTGATCGTAACTAGGACTTCAGAGGGCGGCATATAATTTTTTAGCAGAGTACTTACGGAAAGGATACTGCCTCCACTGTGATAATTGGTGACGATTTTTTGAGGGGCAGCTACTCTTCCAAGCATTCCTGTTGTTTCCCATACTCCTGATGGAGTCTTTTGGGTAAGAACCCGAAGATCAAAAGGGCGGTCTTGATGACGCAGAAGGTCAATCCCTTTTTGAATCAAATAGGTTCGATTCTGAATTCGTTTCTGTAAGTTCTCATACAGCTCTTCTGGTGAGAAAAACACTTCCGCAGTCTTCCCATATCTTAAAATATACAAGATCTGTTCTTCGGGCTCTTCTTTATTAACGTTATCGAGGTCGGTACCGTGTTCAGCTTTCTGTTTGCTAGTGCTAAGAGTTACAGTACGCTGCTCAGCTCTCATTACACCGATACCATAACTTCCTCGATCTGGCTTAATATAGACCATTGTATATAACGCAAGCATCTCCTTAAGAGCATTGACATCGAATTTACGGGTATCAGGCACATATTGCAATAGAGAGTGATTTTGAAGGATGACTTTCGTTTTAGCCCATTTGCTTGGGACGCGTTGAATCTTCATTATCTTCCTCCTTATGAGTTTTGTGCAGGAATAGGTCCTTTGGGTTCCTTGTTGTAAAAAATGCAGTGGCAGCATAATCTTTGACAGCTGAAAATCAGGACAAGCTACCTAAACAATGGTATAATATAAGGATATGGGGTTATGCCTTATCGAACGATATTAGGATAATAAAACCGTGTTTCTTGTCTTTACAGTCTATGTAGTAAAGATATTTGCGGAAAGGGCAAATACCCTGATAAGCGCAAAAAGAAATCAATATTAGAAGATAAAAGGCTATCATGTTTAATTGTGCTACTTTTGTGAAAGTAATATAATTAAGGGTAGCGGTTTTTTAACTGAAGGAGGTCCAGCAACTCATGGCTGAACAAAATAACCCACAAGTCAAAGATCGGGACATTGGCGTGGAAATGCGTGAATCCTTTATGGATTACGCAATGAGCATCATTGTTAGCCGGGCTTTGCCAGATGTGCGGGACGGACTCAAGCCGGTTCACCGACGCATTTTGTTTGCGATGTCGGAGCTTGGAATGTCTGCGGATAAGCCTCATAAGAAATCTGCAAGAATCGTCGGTGAGGTTATCGGTAAGTACCACCCTCACGGTGACTCAGCTGTCTATGAAACAATGGTACGGATGGCTCAGGATTTCTCGATGCGCTATATGCTTGTAGACGGTCACGGGAACTTTGGTTCGATTGATGGTGATATGGCCGCGGCGATGCGGTACACAGAAGCCCGTCTCTCCAAGATTGCAGGCGAAATGCTTCGTGATTTGAACAAAGAGACAGTTGACTTCGCACCCAACTATGATGGTGAAGAGAATGAGCCGGTTGTATTGCCAGCCCGTTATCCGAATCTGCTCGTAAATGGGGTATCTGGTATTGCTGTAGGTATGGCTACTAATATTCCACCGCATAACCTTGGTGAAGTTATCGATGGTGTGCAGGCGATGATTAAGAATCCTGATATCACGCCAATGGAATTGATGGAGTTTATCCAAGGTCCGGATTTCCCTACGGCTGGATATATTTTGGGTCGTGAGGGCATTCGTCAGGCTTATCGTACGGGGCGTGGTTCAGTAACCATGCGTGCGAAGGCAACGATCGAAGAGAACAACGGCAAGGCTCGCATCATTGTGCATGAGCTTCCATACCAGGTTAACAAAGCAAGATTGGTTGAAAAAATCGCAGAATTAGTACGTGAGAAACGGATCGAAGGTATAACGGATCTTCGAGATGAGTCTGACCGTAACGGTATGCGTGTAGTTGTTGAGATGAGACGCGATGTTAATCCAAATGTAGTATTAAACAATCTATATAAACATACTTCTATGCAATCCACATTTGGGATCAACATGCTTGCCATCGTAAATAACGAGCCGAAAATTCTTAATCTGCGTGATGTACTTTATCATTATTTGCAGCACCAGATTGAAGTTATTCGTCGTCGTACTATATTTGATCTTAAAAAAGCTGAAGCACGCGCTCATATCTTAGAAGGTCTGCGCATTGCGCTTGATCATCTGGATGAAGTGATTGCGTTAATCCGTGCTTCACGGACAACTGATATAGCCCGCGAAGGATTAATGAGCACCTTTAGCCTCAGTTTAGAGCAGGCTCAGGCTATCCTCGATATGCGGATGCAACGTCTGACCGGTCTGGAACGGGAAAAGATCGAGAATGAATATAACGAATTGATCGTTAAAATTGCAGAGTACCGTGAAATTCTGGCTAACGAGCATCTTGTACTGGAAATCATCAGCAACGAGCTGCAGGATATCCGCGATAGATATTCTGATGAACGCCGGACAGAGATTACGGTTGGTGAAGAAAGTATCCTGGATGAAGACCTTATTCCACGTGAAGAGGTTGTTATCACTATTACACATACAGGATATATCAAACGTCTACCTGTCAGCACCTACCGCAGTCAGAAGCGCGGAGGTCGCGGAGTCATGGGGATGGACACCAAGGACCAGGATTTCGTGGAGCATCTCTTCGTGAGTAACTCTCATAACTATCTGATGTTCTTTACCGATAAGGGTAAAGTTTACCGGATTAAAGCTTATGAGATCCCAGAATTGGGCCGTACAGCCCGGGGGACGCCAATCATCAACCTGATTCAAATCGAACAAGGTGAGAAGATTAGTGCGGTAATCCAAGTGGAAGATGGCGATAGCGACAAATATTTATTCTTTGCTACCCGCGAGGGTATCGTGAAGAAGACGCCTCTTGGGGATTATAACAACATTCGTAAAGGCGGTCTTATTGCTATTAATCTTCGTGAAGAAGATTCCCTAATCGAGGTTAAGCTGACTGATGGACAGCAAAATCTCATTATCGGTACAGCTCGCGGAATGTCGATTACGTTCTCAGAGAATGATGTGCGTTCTATGGGACGTAGCGCGACTGGCGTTAAGGGCATTACGCTTGACGGTAATGACCATGTCATTGGTATGGACTGTGTCGATAAGGAGCTTGAGGTTCTGATTGTTACTACCAAGGGCTATGGTAAACGGACACCAGCCGGTGATTATCGTTCCCAGACTCGTGGCGGTAAAGGGATCAAGACCATTAATCTCACCGATAAGAATGGTCCTGTAGTGGGTCTTAAGGTCGTTAAGAAGGATGAAGACTTAATGATTATTACGACTAGCGGTACCCTGATTCGTACCAGCATGGATGGAATTTCTACTATGGGCCGTTATGCTCAAGGGGTTAAGCTGATTAACATCCGTGAGGATGACGCAGTAGCTACCCTGTGTAGAGCTGACAAGAACGAAGAGGATGAATCTGAGGAAGTGGAAGGTCTGGAAGGCTTGGAAGGGCAAGAAGGCCTGGATGGGCAAGATACAGTCGAGGAATCTGGCGATATTGATCAGCCTGAGATCCTGACTGAGGACGAAGACACTGACTTAGAATAGGTTGAATTCAAAAAAGAGCAAGGGCTTCTATTACAGAAGTTCTTGCTCTTTTTGTTGCTTTTAGAATGACCGATGCTTCAAAAAATAAAATAAATATTTTGAAAGAATAGTTTTCACTGCACTAGTGTCTTCCATTTATCCGTACTATAATTAGCCAATAGAATCCTATAAAGTACTAATTTCTCAGAAATTATCTGTCTTATCAATGTGAGGTAATGCTGGGTGTACGGCTTATAGAAATTAAGGGGCTGAGTATATGCCAAATATATTGGTTGGAGAAGTTAAAGCAGGCTCAAAGATAATAAAGGATGTAATTACACCTTTAGGGGGGACTTTATTCACTAAGGGAAAAATATTGCTCCCTCGTGATCTAGATATTTTACAGGCTTTTTTGATTGGGCAAGTGGAAATCGAAGGTGACCAAGGTGAGGCGAGTTCGGATGGAGCCAAAACAACAGCTAAGCAAGCTTCCCCTAAAGCTGGAGCCATTATCAACGAATCGATGTTGGCCAAGACTAATTCTCCTCTACATGATGAATACGATAAAATGCTCACTCTTATTAAGAACAGCTATCGATCGGTAACGGCAGCTTCACTTCCTATTTTTGAGCTTCGCAGTCAGTTAGAGACATTAATAGGTTATTTGAAGGATTATCATGTCTTGAAGTTTACACCGCGCACTTTAAAATATGAGGATTACAACTATCACAATGCTGTGTTGTCCGCGTTGACCTCCTATAAAATCGCTCAGTGGTGTGGGTACCCACAAAAGGATTGGATGCAGATTGCTTTTGCAGGATTATTACATGATATCGGCAATGCAAAAGTAGACAGCTCACTTTTACAGAAACCGGAGTCACTTAACAATAGTGAAATAGAAGAGGTTCGCCGACACACTACATATGGTTATCAATTATTACGCAATGTTACAGCGATTAATGAAGGGGTAAGACTTGCCGCCTTGCAGCATCATGAGAAGATTGATGGCTCTGGTTATCCATTGAAGCTGGACGGCAGTCAGATTCATTTCTACGCTAAAGTAGTCGCAGTAGCAGATATATTCCATGCTATGACCTTAGAAAGAGCCTACAGAAGAGCACAGTCTCCTTATTTGGTACTAGAGCAGATTCTGACAGAAAGCTTCGGTAAGCTTGACCCAGTGATTGTGCAGACGTTTATACAGAAGAGTACTGATCTCTTTAATGGCACTAGAATCAAATTAAGTGATGGCCGTCATGGGGAGATTATCTTCACAGATCGCGCAAACCCTACACGTCCGATGGTTAAGATAGAGGAAACAATAGTTAATTTGATGTTGGAACGTGAATTGTATATTCAAGAAATCATTGCTTAGGGCGTAGGTACAAAGGAATAAGGCTGTGCTAGCCATTATATATTGCAGTATTGAGGCTTTTGGCAGCACAGTCTCTCATTTATCTAGTATATTTCAAAAAAACTCTTGCAATGCAACTCCATACATGATATATTCTAAGTCCGGCCAAGAAGTACACATGCCGAGCTCGAAAAAGAAGTTAAAAAAGAGCTTGACATTAAATAGCCGAACATGATATAGTATAAGAGTTGCTGCTGAGACATTAAACGGCGCCAACGAGAACTTGATCTTTGAAAACTGAACAACGAGTGAGTGGGAAATCACGCAAGTGAAATCCAAAATTAGAGAATTAATTTTCTCGTCAGATGTTTCAAAATGAGCATATCGCTCTTTTCAATACTAATTGGAGAGTTTGATCCTGGCTCAGGACGAACGCTGGCGGCGTGCCTAATACATGCAAGTCGAGCGGAGTTATTTTGAAAGCTTGCTTTCAAAATAACTTAGCGGCGGACGGGTGAGTAACACGTAGGCAACCTGCCCTTCAGACTGGGATAACTACCGGAAACGGTAGCTAATACCGGATAATTTCTTTTTTCTCCTGAGAGAAGAATGAAAGACGGAGCAATCTGTCACTGAGGGATGGGCCTGCGGCGCATTAGCTAGTTGGTGGGGTAACGGCCCACCAAGGCGACGATGCGTAGCCGACCTGAGAGGGTGAACGGCCACACTGGGACTGAGACACGGCCCAGACTCCTACGGGAGGCAGCAGTAGGGAATCTTCCGCAATGGGCGAAAGCCTGACGGAGCAACGCCGCGTGAGTGATGAAGGTTTTCGGATCGTAAAGCTCTGTTGCCAGGGAAGAACGTCCGGTAGAGTAACTGCTACCGGAGTGACGGTACCTGAGAAGAAAGCCCCGGCTAACTACGTGCCAGCAGCCGCGGTAATACGTAGGGGGCAAGCGTTGTCCGGAATTATTGGGCGTAAAGCGCGCGCAGGCGGCTATTTAAGTCTGGTGTTTAAACCTTGGGCTCAACCTGAGGTCGCACTGGAAACTGGGTGGCTTGAGTACAGAAGAGGAAAGTGGAATTCCACGTGTAGCGGTGAAATGCGTAGATATGTGGAGGAACACCAGTGGCGAAGGCGACTTTCTGGGCTGTAACTGACGCTGAGGCGCGAAAGCGTGGGGAGCAAACAGGATTAGATACCCTGGTAGTCCACGCCGTAAACGATGAGTGCTAGGTGTTAGGGGTTTCGATACCCTTGGTGCCGAAGTTAACACAGTAAGCACTCCGCCTGGGGAGTACGGTCGCAAGACTGAAACTCAAAGGAATTGACGGGGACCCGCACAAGCAGTGGAGTATGTGGTTTAATTCGAAGCAACGCGAAGAACCTTACCAGGTCTTGACATCCCTCTGAATCCACTAGAGATAGTGGCGGCCTTCGGGACAGAGGAGACAGGTGGTGCATGGTTGTCGTCAGCTCGTGTCGTGAGATGTTGGGTTAAGTCCCGCAACGAGCGCAACCCTTAACTTTAGTTGCCAGCAAGTAATGTTGGGCACTCTAGAGTGACTGCCGGTGACAAACCGGAGGAAGGTGGGGATGACGTCAAATCATCATGCCCCTTATGACCTGGGCTACACACGTACTACAATGGCCGGTACAACGGGAAGCGAAGCCGCGAGGTGGAGCCAATCCCATCAAAGCCGGTCTCAGTTCGGATTGCAGGCTGCAACTCGCCTGCATGAAGTCGGAATTGCTAGTAATCGCGGATCAGCATGCCGCGGTGAATACGTTCCCGGGTCTTGTACACACCGCCCGTCACACCACGAGAGTTTACAACACCCGAAGTCGGTGGGGTAACCCGCAAGGGAGCCAGCCGCCGAAGGTGGGGTAGATGATTGGGGTGAAGTCGTAACAAGGTAGCCGTATCGGAAGGTGCGGCTGGATCACCTCCTTTCTATGGAGAATCGTTCTCTGCAATGAGAACATTCAAATCGGAAGCTAAGCTTCCAAAACTCAGGTTTAGGTCTGTTACTCACTCGTTGCTCAGTTTTGAGAGTTTAAGCTCTCAGCAAGACTTGATCCTTGAAAACTGGATACCGAAACGAATTTGCGTTTTAGAACATCTTTTAGCAACTTGTGTAAACAAGTAAATGTTATTAGTGAGATGATTCCAAAGAGAATGTCATCGTATGATATTTTCCTGCGGAAGAATCAAGGTTAAGCTAATAAGAGCACACGGAGGATGCCTAGGCGCCAGGAGCCGACGAAGGACGTGGCGAACAACGAAACTGCCTCGGGGAGCTGTAAGCAAGCTTTGATCCGGGGGTGTCCGAATGGGGAAACCCAGCTGTGGTAATTCGCAGTTACTCATTTCTGAATACATAGGAAATGTAGAGGCAGACCAGGGGAACTGAAACATCTAAGTACCCTGAGGAAGAGAAAACAATAGTGATTCCGTCAGTAGCGGCGAGCGAACGCGGAACAGCCTAAACCTAAGAGCTTGCTCTTAGGGGTTGTGGGACGTCTCACATGGAGTTACAAAGGAATATGGTAGGTGAAGAGGTCTGGAAAGGCCCGCGATAGAGGTAAAAGCCCTGTAACCTAAACTGTATTCTCTCCGAGACGGATCCCGAGTAGTGCGGGGCACGTGAAACCCCGTATGAATCCAGCAGGACCATCTGCTAAGGCTAAATACTACCTGGCGACCGATAGTGAAACAGTACCGTGAGGGAAAGGTGAAAAGCACCCCGGAAGGGGAGTGAAATAGAACCTGAAACCGTGTGCTTACAAAAAGTCAGAGCCCTATTAATGGGTGATGGCGTGCCTTTTGTAGAATGAACCGGCGAGTTACGTTTAACATGCAAGGTTAAGCCGAGAAGGTGGAGCCGCAGCGAAAGCGAGTCTGAATAGGGCGAATTAGTATGTGGACGTAGACCCGAAACCGTGTGATCTACCCCTGTCCAGGGTGAAGGTGCGGTAACACGCACTGGAGGCCCGAACCCACGTACGTTGAAAAGTGCGGGGATGAGGTGGGGGTAGCGGAGAAATTCCAATCGAACTCGGAGATAGCTGGTTCTCCCCGAAATAGCTTTAGGGCTAGCCTCGGTATAAGAGTAGTGGAGGTAGAGCACTGATTGGGTGCGGGGTCCGCAAGGATTACCAAGCTCAGTCAAACTCCGAATGCCATATACTTATTGCCGGGAGTCAGACAGTGAGTGCTAAGATCCATTGTCAAAAGGGAAACAGCCCAGACCATCAGCTAAGGTCCCCAAGTGTGTGTTAAGTGGGAAAGGATGTGGAGTTGCACAGACAACCAGGATGTTGGCTTAGAAGCAGCCACCATTGAAAGAGTGCGTAATAGCTCACTGGTCGAGTGACTCTGCGCCGAAAATGTAACGGGGCTAAACACACCACCGAAGCTATGGCTAGATGCTTTGCATCTGGGGTAGGGGAGCGTTGTGTAGGGGTTGAAGGTGTACTGAAAAGAGCGCTGGACACTACACAAGTGAGAATGCCGGTATGAGTAACGAAAAGATCAGTGAGAATCTGATCCGCCGAAAGCCCAAGGTTTCCTGAGGAAGGCTCGTCCGCTCAGGGTAAGTCGGGACCTAAGGCGAGGCCGAAAGGCGTAGTCGAAGGACAACAGTTTGAAATTACTGTACCACCGTAATCCGCTATGAGCGATGGGGTGACGCAGGAGGGTAGTGACGCGGACTGATGGATGTCCGTCTAAGCAGTGAGGCTGATGTGTAGGCAAATCCGCACATCGTTAAGGCTGGGCTGTGATGGGGAGCGAAAATTGTAGTAGCGAAGGTCATGATCTCACACTGCCAAGAAAAGCCTCTAGCCAGGAGAAGGTGCCCGTACCGCAAACCGACACAGGTAGGCGAGAAGAGAATTCTAAGGCGCGCGGAAGAACTCTCGTTAAGGAACTCGGCAAAATGACCCCGTAACTTCGGGAGAAGGGGTGCCCCGGTAGTGTGAATAGCACGAGGGGGCCGCAGTGAAAAGGCCCAAGCGACTGTTTAGCAAAAACACAGGTCTGTGCGAAGCCGCAAGGCGAAGTATACGGGCTGACGCCTGCCCGGTGCTGGAAGGTTAAGGGGAGTGGTTAGGGGTAACCCGAAGCTATGAACCGAAGCCCCAGTAAACGGCGGCCGTAACTATAACGGTCCTAAGGTAGCGAAATTCCTTGTCAGGTAAATTCTGACCCGCACGAATGGCGTAACGACTTGGGCGCTGTCTCAACGAGAGATCCGGTGAAATTTTAATACCTGTGAAGATGCAGGTTACCCGCGACAAGACGGAAAGACCCCATGGAGCTTTACTGCAGCTTGATATTGAATTTGGGTACGATCTGTACAGGATAGGTGGGAGCCGTAGAAATCGGAGCGCAAGCTTCGGTGGAGGCGCCGTTGGGATACCACCCTGATCGTATCTAGGTTCTAACCTAGTGCCCTTACCGGGTACGGGGACCGTGTCAGGCGGGCAGTTTGACTGGGGCGGTCGCCTCCTAAAGAGTAACGGAGGCGTTCCAAGGTTCCCTCAGAATGGTTGGAAATCATTCGCAGAGTGCAAAGGCATAAGGGAGCTTGACTGCGAGACCTACAAGTCGAGCAGGGACGAAAGTCGGACTTAGTGATCCGGTGGTACCGCATGGAAGGGCCATCGCTCAACGGATAAAAGCTACCCTGGGGATAACAGGCTTATCTCCCCCAAGAGTCCACATCGACGGGGAGGTTTGGCACCTCGATGTCGGCTCATCGCATCCTGGGGCTGAAGTAGGTCCCAAGGGTTGGGCTGTTCGCCCATTAAAGCGGTACGCGAGCTGGGTTCAGAACGTCGTGAGACAGTTCGGTCCCTATCTGTCGTGGGCGCAGGAAATTTGAGAGGAGCTGTCCTTAGTACGAGAGGACCGGGATGGACGTACCGCTGGTGCACCAGTTGTTCCGCCAGGAGCATGGCTGGGTAGCTACGTACGGACGGGATAAGCGCTGAAAGCATCTAAGCGTGAAGCCCCCCTCAAGATGAGATTTCCCAATTAGTAAGACCCCTTGAAGACGACGAGGTAGATAGGTTGGAGGTGGAAGTGCAGCAATGCATGGAGCTGACCAATACTAATCGGTCGAGGGCTTATCCTATAGTTAGAATGCAGATTCGTTTCGGATTCAGTTTTCAGGCATCAAGCCTGTAACACGCTTAGAAATTCATTGTCACTTCTGGTGATGAACCGAATTTTACGCGGCAGCGTCTGTTTCATAGACGCATGTTTGGTGGCGATAGCGGAGGGGTTCCACGCGTACCCATCCCGAACACGACCGTTAAGCCCTCCAGCGCCGATGGTACTTGGACCGAAGGGTCCTGGGAGAGTAGGACGTTGCCAAGCACGCAAGACCACTGTTGAGTAATCGACAGTGGTCTTTTTGTTATGTATATTTACTTAAGGATTGTTGCAAATTAAATTATGTTTGACAGACTAGAGTGTTTAACCCATAATACAATTCATACTAAACATATAAGAATTATAGGGGGAGCGAATTATGTCGTACTTTAGTGTATCTATTAAGAAACCAATTCTGTTGGGGGCAATAGCAGTTTTGCTATTGATGTTAATTGCAGGGTGCTCGGGGTCTAATAATAAGGCTGATTCAAATAAAGAGGCACAGGAAAGTGCGAGTCCGGCAACTCAAAGTCCTCAAACTGCAGAACCTGCAACGGGAGGGACTTTCGTCTATGGACGACCTGCTTCTGTAACTTCGCTGGATTTGCATAATCAGATTACGTCCAACAATGCTTTTGCAATCGACAAAGTCTTTGAATCATTAGTCGCTTTTGACAGCAAAGGTGAAATTGTAGATTGGCTTGCTAAGTCACATAATATCAGTGAAGATGGTCTGACGTATACATTCGAGCTTCGTGATGGGTTGAAGTTTTCCAATGGTACGGATGTGACCGCAGAAGATGCTGTATTCTCTCTTGAGCGGCACTTGAAGGTAGGCGGCCCGCTTGCAATATCCGCAAAGGTCGACACAATCAAAGCGCAAGATAACAAAACGCTTGTTATTACACTTAAAGAGCCTTATACACCATTTATCTCGGAGCTATCTAATTTCTCAAATGGTATCCTTCCTAACAATTTCGGGGGAGTATCCGAAGAGGAATTCTTCAAGAAACCAATCGGTACGGGACCTTTTGTTGTTGAAACATGGGACACTGCTGGTGATCTGACCTTCACTAAGAATACATTCTACTGGCAAGAAGGTAAACCCTATATTGATAAGCTCGTTTATAAGCTGATTGAAGATGACAGCCAAGCGATTAACCAGCTGAAGGCTGGAGAAGTTAATGCTATTGAATCTTTGGCTCTGCAAAATGCCAATGAGATTAAAGACGGGGCTGACACTAAAGTAGTTACTAACGGTAGTTGGGTGACAGAGCAATTGTTCTTTAATACGTTGGATGAACATTTTTCTGATGTGCATGTCCGTCGCGCTCTGGCGCTGGCGCTTGATCGTGAGGGCTTGACCAAGGCGCTAACCTTTGGTTATGCACAAACAGCAAACTCATTGCTGCCAACAACGATTCCTTATAACGCAAATGATACAATCAAAGCACTGAACTTTAATATCGAAGCAGCCAAGGAGGAGCTTGCAAAATCTTCCTTCCCTAATGGCTTCACTACCAAATTACTTGTAGCATCCGGTAATAGCACAAGAGCTCAAGAGGCACAAATTATTCAGGCAGCGGGCCAAACGATCGGGATTAAGATTGAGATTGAATCGATTGAACTTGCCACTTTCCGTGAACGTTTCTTCGCATATGATTTTGCGGCAATGCTGAACAGTGGCCAAGCGGATTCCCCTGAAGCGAACTCAATTATTGCTTTCCAGACCGATCCGGAAGGCTTCAGCAAATCATATTGGACGCATTATACAAATGATGAAGTAACGAAGCTTCTATATGAGGGACAAAAAACTGCGGATGGCGATGAACGTGCACAAATCTATACTAAGCTGCTGCAGACCCTTGCTGATGAAGTTCCTTATATTCCTCTTTACTATCCAGATGTTTTAAAAGGTATTCGTTCTTCAGTTGACGGTCTCGTTGTTCTACCGAACGGCAGTGCCCGTTTCGAAGATGTCCGCATCAGCCAATGATGAATCTTAAGCAGGTGTTAAATCAACCGAAAGGAAGCAAGGGTTCTTACAACTGGCTTGTGATATCTCTTATAAAAGCATTGGCAGTGATCTTCTGCGTAATGATAGCAGTCTTTTTCATCATACGAATCGTGCCGGGAGATCCAGCAAAAATGATTTTGGGAGAATACAGCACCCCTGAGGCGCTCAAGAGTATGCATCATACTCTTGGGCTGGACCTCCCTTTATGGGAGCAATTCATCCGATTTGTGAAGACGCTGTTTACTCAAGGAGATACTGGAAACTCCATTATTATGGGGACATCAACAAGAGAGTTGATTACACAACGGGCCCCTGTTACTTTGCTGCTCATCGTGATGGCTTGTGTGTTGGCGATTTTTGTATCCCTTCTGCTCGCTACGGTAGCCGCTACGCATAAGGATAAACTGCTGGACCATTTGATACGTATTTTTCCTACAATTACTCTAGGTATGCCAATCTTCTGGGTTGGCTTACTTTTAATTTTGCTCTTTAGTGTCCGGCTTGGCTGGTTCCCTGTTGGGGGAGTAAGTGAAGGGTGGGTCGGAACCTTGCATAGTCTTGCACTTCCAGCAGTCACTGTTGCTTTTTCACAGGTTCCTACGCTTGTTCGTTCATTAAGAGCGCAGATGCTTGAAGTGTTAGAATCGGATTTTGTAGTCACCCTTAAGGCTGCGGGCATACCAAACAGGGTTATTTTATTTAAACATGTGCTGCGCAACTCTGCTCTTCCTACGTTAATGCTGCTGGGTGTGAATATTTCTTATTTAATCGGAGGCACCTTGGTCGTTGAGCAGGTATTTGGAATTAAGGGAATTGGCAGCTTATTGTTCACCTCAATTTCGAAACGGGACTTTCCGGTTATTCAAGGAATAGCACTTTACTGTGCGCTATCTGTTGTGATCATCAGTCTCTTGATTGAAATCATTTCCTGGTGGCTTGATCCCAGAACGAAAGGAAAACAATGAAAACTATAAGACTAGACTCGCGATTGTATGAAGACGGTAAGATAACAAGCGGCTTAAAGCGAATATGGAATACCCCATCACTTCTAGTGGGAATTATTATGTTTGCAGCTCTTATTCTCTTGACTGTGTTTATACCTTATATAAGTCCTTATGACCCCTCTGAGCAAAATTTGAGTGCCTTTTTACAGCCTCCGTCAGCCGAACATTGGTTGGGAACTGATCAATTAGGGCGTGATCTGTTTACCAGACTGGTTTATGCAGCGAGGACTGATTTGAAAATCATGGTCTTGGCAGAAATCATTCCCTTTTGCACAGGTGTATTTCTAGGAATGCTGGCAGGATATTACGGCAAATGGATCGATACAGTTATTACGCTGTTGTCAGATACATTCATCGCCTTTCCTTTTTATCTGATCGTTATTATCGTGGCTTTTGCAAGTGGAGCAGGAGAACGAGGCATTTATATTACTTTTATCTTTGTAGGATGGATTGTCTTTGCCCGTGTCGTCAGAGGTCTTAGTGCTTCTTTTCGTAATCAGGAATGGGTGGCGTCCGCTCAAACCTTAGGGCTACCAGGAGTGAAAATTATTTTGCGTCATCTCCTGCCGAATGTACTTCCGCAAGCCGTGGTCGTCCTTATGACAGATATGATTGGATTGCTTGTTGCCATTGTTACACTCGGGTATCTTGGTATCGGCATTACACCGCCAACTCCTGACTGGGGGACAATGATTTCAGATGGACAGCCCTTCATCACTACAGCTTGGTGGCTCTCGGCCGTTCCGGGATTTGCAGTGGTGTATACGGGGATAGCTTTGTCGCTCCTAGGTGATGGTTTGGCAGACATATGGAGGAAAAAATAATGTCTATACAACCCATTTTAGAAATAGAGGCGCTATCGCTGGCAGCTAAGTCAAATGAGAGATTGGTCAATAATGTTAGTTTTTCGCTGGGTAGAGGGGAGAGTCTGGGATTAGTAGGTGAATCGGGATCAGGAAAATCGCTTACGCTGCGTGCAATTTTAGGCTTGCTTCCAAATGGTGTTGAACAGACTGGTGGCACCATTAAAAGTGACGTAAGCAGTGCGATGGTATTTCAAGATCCAAGAGGTGCGCTTGATCCGCTCTGTACGGTTGTCAAACAACTGGCTGAAGTTGTGTATTACAGACAGAAAGTAAGCCGTAAGACTTCGCGGGTAATTGCACTGGAACTGCTCGAAAGGCTTGGTCTCCCCGATTCATTGAAGAAAAAGGACCGGTATCCGAGTCAGCTGTCAGGCGGTCAGTGTCAACGGGTAGTCATCGCTCTGGCACTGGCGTGCAAGCCAGGCATACTTCTCTGTGATGAGCCGACAACGGCACTGGACGTCACGGTTCAACGGCAAATTATTGAGACGATCACGAGCCTCCAGCATGAGCTCAGTTTTGCCATGGTATTTGTTACGCATAACCTAGCGATTGCAGCAAACTTGTGTTCACGGCTATGTGTAATGAAACAGGGACAGATTGTTGAGCAGGGCAATACCCTTGATATTTTGCGAAATCCGAAAGACCCTTACACACAGATGCTGATTGATTCGGTGCTTCCTTTGCCAGAGCTTGAAGGGAGTAGAGACTCATGGAATTAGCCTTACAAATAAAAGATTTAACTGTTCATTATGGCGGCTTTACTGCACTGGATCATATCAATCTGAATCTTGAGCAGCACACCACCCTTGGGCTTGTTGGAGAATCCGGATCAGGGAAATCTACACTGGCGCGAGTAATTGCTGGACTGATTGCCCCAAATGAGGGACAGATTCTGTTGGGAACCCAAGAATTAAAAAAGAAAAGAAGCCGTGAGCAGCACAAAACAATCCAGATGATTTTCCAAAATCCAGATGCTTCGCTAAATCCTAAACATTCGATTAGGCAAATTCTTTCCGAGCCCTTATTGTTTCATAAAATAGTGGGGCGTACAGATGTTGAACAAAGTTGCAAAGAGCTTTTGAATCAAGTTCATTTAGAACAAAAGGCGTTAGACAAATTCCCGCATGAATTTTCCGGCGGCCAGCGTCAACGGATAGCGATCGCTCGTGCATTAAGTGTTGAGCCAAACATCCTGATCGCGGATGAACCTACAAGTGCGTTGGATGTATCTGTGCAGCTTAGTGTGCTCGAACTATTCAATACGCTGAAGGCTGAGCTTAATCTCACCATGCTTTTTATTTCTCATGATCTAGGAGTAATCAATGCAATTAGCGATACGGTAGCAGTTATGCGGCAAGGAAGGCTCGTGGAGCAGAGTCCGCGGGACCAATTCTTCATCCGTCCTAAACATGAATACAGTTATGAGCTGTTGTCGGCGGTTCCGAAAATGCCAAAATAAAGTACATCAGGAGGTTTTTTTATGAACCGAGAACATAAAGGATACGTGCCACTTTCACTGGCTGAGTACAATAAGCTAACACATTTAATTTCCAAAGTCTTGTTTACTGAGCACCCTCCAGTTATTATTCCGGCTGAGGCAATCCTTGGAATCGAGGCGGTAGCCGCCGGAATAGCTGCACCCGGTCGAACCATTGTAAATATAGTAACAGGTCCTTATGGAAGTTTATTTGGAAAATGGCTTGAGCGGGGTGGAGCAACGGTTGTTGAAGTAAAGGTTCCTTTTGATGAAGTGGTCACTAGCGACCAAGTTGCTTCTGCGATTAAGGAGTTTAAACCTTGTGCCCTTTCTTTTGTTCAAGCTGAAGTGGTTACTGGAGGCTCTAATCCTGCTAAAGAAATATTTGAAATTGCAAAAGAATTCAATCTAATTACTGTGTCGGACTCCGTATCTGCGGTTGGGGGGGAGGCCCTGCTGGTGGATGAATGGTCCGTTGATTTTGCAGTTATAGGTGCGCAAAAAGCCTTAGCTGGACCCAACGGTGTTAGTGCCGTAAGTATTTCTCCACGTGGCTGGGAATTTCTTGAGTCGAATGAAAATGCTCCACGCAATTCTATCTTATCCTTGCTGGATCTGAAACCATCACTTGGAGACGCCGCGCCATTGCGGGTTGCCCCAAACATTCCTACGCTGGAGGCTAGAGCCTTGACTCAAGCTTTGACACGAATTGAAGAAGAAGGATTGGATCAAGTAATCAAACGCCATGAGCGAGCCGCAGCAGCTGCTGTAGCTGGTATTAAATCCTTGGGGCTTGAGCCTTGGCAAAAGGACAGCAGACATTATTCTACGCTGACTACAACGGTGCGGATTTCTGGAAAGCAAGAGTTGCGGATTGAGCAGCCTATAGGCATTGTGGCTCCCGGAGACGGAGAATTATTTGGCCATCTTCTACGGATCAACCATTTTGGAACGAATGCTGAGCGGCAAAGTGTGGAGAAGGCTATATCCACGCTTGCCGAACTGTTGAAACAAGACCCTGTTCAGGCATTAGCAGCTGTTCGGCTGGCATGGGGGGAATGAAGATGATTCATAAGCATCCAGAGCTGCAAACGTTCAATGACATTTTTATAGCAGGTATCGAAGGCAGACGTTTTGATGTCGTGATAAAGGATGGGCGTTTTTCATCCATTACTGAAGCGGAGCCGCATCAAGTAGAGTCAAATCTTGCAGGAACAGATCTGTGGCTAAGTCCGGGTATTATTGATCTTCATACGCATTTAGCTTGGACAGATTTTGACCACTCTGATCAATTGAAGCGCGATGCCAACGAGATCGAAATTATGCAGGCACAAGCTTTTGAAGCTACTCTTAGAACGGGTGTAACGACTGCCCGTGATGCAGGTGGGATTCTGCCGAGCACAGTGCAGCATCTTGTTCAGCAATATCAGCATCCATTAAGAGTGCAGACCAGTAGCGATATGATTGGAGCAGCAGATGCCCGTGGTCTTAAGCATTTAGAACAACGCATGGCGGAAATCTTTGCTACAGGAGCGGGTTGGATAAAAATCATGGCCACAGGCGGGCTTGGAGCACCTACCGAGAAAGTCGTTGACCCGATCTTTTCCGAAGAAGAGTTCTCGTTCATTGTTCGTAATGCACATGCCCATGATAAGAAGGTACTGGTTCATACCTGGGGCGGAGTGACGATAGACTGGTCCATCCAGGCCGGCGTGGAATCAATAGAGCATGGGATGTTTCTAACTGAGGATCAGGCAGGAAGACTTGCTAACTCGAGGGTAGCGTTTGTACCCACCACATCAATTTATCGTATTGCTGCAGACCCAAAAGGCGTTCTAGCGTTGAACCCGATCATTTGCGACCGAGCTGCCCGCGCTGCCGAATGTCATTCCAAGGCCATTCATTATGCAAAAAGAGAAGGCGTTCGTATTGGATTCGGTACAGATTATGCCACACCTGCACTACATGGCTATAACCTTCAAGAACTGGATACATTGATTGATTATGGCTTAACTCGGAGAGAAGCTTGGCAGGCTGCGACTAAAAGTGCTGCTGATATTCTGGGGAGCGGTAACGAGCTGGGACAAATTGCAGAAGGTTTTATTGCAGATGCTGTTGTTTTCAAAGCGGATCCATATGAAGCGCACAATGCGGAGGCACTTCGAAGCAATATCATTGCCGTAATTACTGGAGCGAAGGAAGCGGAATTAATCTAGAATCGTCTAAGCTTCTTCTAAAAAACAACTGTTATCTTCTGCAGTTGTTTTTTTACTTTCTAGATAATTAGATGATAAGGGGAGGTAGTTATTATAATACGATAATACATAGATGATGTTTTATGCTTTTGATTTTATATAAAAAAACTCTTGCAATGCATCTCCATACATGATATATTCTAAGTCCGGCCAAGAAGTACACATGCCGAGCTCGAAAAAGAAGTTAAAAAAAGAGCTTGACATTAAATAGCCGAACATGATATAGTATAAGAGTTGCTGCTGAGACATTAAACGGCGCCAACGAGAACTTGATCTTTGAAAACTGAACAACGAGTGAGTAGGAAATCACGCAAGTGAAATCCAAATTAGAGAATTAATTTTCTCGTCAGATGTTTCAAAATGAGCATATCGCTCTTTTCAATACTAATTGGAGAGTTTGATCCTGGCTCAGGACGAACGCTGGCGGCGTGCCTAATACATGCAAGTCGAGCGGAGTTATTTTGAAAGCTTGCTTTCAAAATAACTTAGCGGCGGACGGGTGAGTAACACGTAGGCAACCTGCCCTTCAGACTGGGATAACTACCGGAAACGGTAGCTAATACCGGATAATTTCTTTTTTCTCCTGAGAGAAGAATGAAAGACGGAGCAATCTGTCACTGAGGGATGGGCCTGCGGCGCATTAGCTAGTTGGTGGGGTAACGGCCCACCAAGGCGACGATGCGTAGCCGACCTGAGAGGGTGAACGGCCACACTGGGACTGAGACACGGCCCAGACTCCTACGGGAGGCAGCAGTAGGGAATCTTCCGCAATGGGCGAAAGCCTGACGGAGCAACGCCGCGTGAGTGATGAAGGTTTTCGGATCGTAAAGCTCTGTTGCCAGGGAAGAACGTCCGGTAGAGTAACTGCTACCGGAGTGACGGTACCTGAGAAGAAAGCCCCGGCTAACTACGTGCCAGCAGCCGCGGTAATACGTAGGGGGCAAGCGTTGTCCGGAATTATTGGGCGTAAAGCGCGCGCAGGCGGCTATTTAAGTCTGGTGTTTAAACCTTGGGCTCAACCTGAGGTCGCACTGGAAACTGGGTGGCTTGAGTACAGAAGAGGAAAGTGGAATTCCACGTGTAGCGGTGAAATGCGTAGATATGTGGAGGAACACCAGTGGCGAAGGCGACTTTCTGGGCTGTAACTGACGCTGAGGCGCGAAAGCGTGGGGAGCAAACAGGATTAGATACCCTGGTAGTCCACGCCGTAAACGATGAGTGCTAGGTGTTAGGGGTTTCGATACCCTTGGTGCCGAAGTTAACACAGTAAGCACTCCGCCTGGGGAGTACGGTCGCAAGACTGAAACTCAAAGGAATTGACGGGGACCCGCACAAGCAGTGGAGTATGTGGTTTAATTCGAAGCAACGCGAAGAACCTTACCAGGTCTTGACATCCCTCTGAATCCACTAGAGATAGTGGCGGCCTTCGGGACAGAGGAGACAGGTGGTGCATGGTTGTCGTCAGCTCGTGTCGTGAGATGTTGGGTTAAGTCCCGCAACGAGCGCAACCCTTAACTTTAGTTGCCAGCAAGTAATGTTGGGCACTCTAGAGTGACTGCTTATGACAAACCGGAGGAAGGTGGGGATGACGTCAAATCATCATGCCCCTTATGACCTGGGCTACACACGTACTACAATGGTAGGTACAACGGGAAGCGAAGCCGCGAGGTGGAGCCAATCCCATCAAAGCCGGTCTCAGTTCGGATTGCAGGCTGCAACTCGCCTGCATGAAGTCGGAATTGCTAGTAATCGCGGATCAGCATGCCGCGGTGAATACGTTCCCGGGTCTTGTACACACCGCCCGTCACACCACGAGAGTTTACAACACCCGAAGTCGGTGGGGTAACCCGCAAGGGAGCCAGCCGCCGAAGGTGGGGTAGATGATTGGGGTGAAGTCGTAACAAGGTAGCCGTATCGGAAGGTGCGGCTGGATCACCTCCTTTCTATGGAGAATCGTTCTCTGCAATGAGAACATTCAAATCGGAAGCTAAGCTTCCAAAACTCAGGTTTAGGCCTGTTACTCACTCGTTGCTCAGTTTTGAGAGTTTAAGCTCTCAAGTAAGACTTGATCCTTGAAAACTGGATACCGAAACGAATTTGCGTTTTAGAACATCTTTTAGCAACTTGTGCAAACAAGTAAATGTTATTAGTGAGATGATTCCAAAGAGAATGTCATCGTATGATATTTTCCTGCGGAAAAATCAAGGTTAAGCTAATAAGAGCACACGGAGGATGCCTAGGCGCCAGGAGCCGACGAAGGACGTGGCGAACAACGAAACTGCCTCGGGGAGCTGTAAGCAAGCTTTGATCCGGGGGTGTCCGAATGGGGAAACCCAGCTGTGGTAATTCGCAGTTACTCATACCTGAATACATAGGGTGTGTAGAGGCAGACCAGGGGAACTGAAACATCTAAGTACCCTGAGGAAGAGAAAACAATAGTGATTCCGTCAGTAGCGGCGAGCGAACGCGGAACAGCCTAAACCTAAGAGCTTGCTCTTAGGGGTTGTGGGACGTCTCACATGGAGTTACAAAGGAATATGGTAGGTGAAGAGGTCTGGAAAGGCCCGCGATAGAGGTAAAAGCCCTGTAACCTAAACTGTGTTCTCTCCGAGACGGATCCCGAGTAGTGCGGGGCACGTGAAACCCCGTATGAATCCAGCAGGACCATCTGCTAAGGCTAAATACTACCTGGCGACCGATAGTGAAACAGTACCGTGAGGGAAAGGTGAAAAGCACCCCGGAAGGGGAGTGAAATAGAACCTGAAACCGTGTGCTTACAAAAAGTCAGAGCCCTATTAATGGGTGATGGCGTGCCTTTTGTAGAATGAACTAAGCGAGTTACGTTTAACATGCAAGGTTAAGCCGAGAAGGTGGAGCCGCAGCGAAAGCGAGTCTGAATAGGGCGAATTAGTATGTGGACGTAGACCCGAAACCGTGTGATCTACCCCTGTCCAGGGTGAAGGTGCGGTAACACGCACTGGAGGCCCGAACCCACGTACGTTGAAAAGTGCGGGGATGAGGTGGGGGTAGCGGAGAAATTCCAATCGAACTCGGAGATAGCTGGTTCTCCCCGAAATAGCTTTAGGGCTAGCCTCGGTATAAGAGTAGTGGAGGTAGAGCACTGATTGGGTGCGGGGTCCGCAAGGATTACCAAGCTCAGTCAAACTCCGAATGCCATATACTTATTGCCGGGAGTCAGACAGTGAGTGCTAAGATCCATTGTCAAAAGGGAAACAGCCCAGACCATCAGCTAAGGTCCCCAAGTGTGTGTTAAGTGGGAAAGGATGTGGAGTTGCACAGACAACCAGGATGTTGGCTTAGAAGCAGCCACCATTGAAAGAGTGCGTAATAGCTCACTGGTCGAGTGACTCTGCGCCGAAAATGTAACGGGGCTAAACACACCACCGAAGCTATGGCTAGATGCTTTGCATCTGGGGTAGGGGAGCGTTGTGTAGGGGTTGAAGGTGTACTGAAAAGAGCGCTGGACACTACACAAGTGAGAATGCTTAGAGTATGAGTAACGAAAAGATCAGTGAGAATCTGATCCGCCGAAAGCCCAAGGTTTCCTGAGGAAGGCTCGTCCGCTCAGGGTAAGTCGGGACCTAAGGCGAGGCCGAAAGGCGTAGTCGAAGGACAACAGTTTGAAATTACTGTACCACCGTAATCCGCTATGAGCGATGGGGTGACGCAGGAGGGTAGTGACGCGGACTGATGGATGTCCGTCTAAGCAGTGAGGCTGATGTGTAGGCAAATCCGCACATCGATAAGGCTGGGCTGTGATGGGGAGCGAAAATTGTAGTAGCGAAGGTCATGATCTCACACTGCCAAGAAAAGCCTCTAGCCAGGAGAAGGTGCCCGTACCGCAAACCGACACAGGTAGGCGAGAAGAGAATTCTAAGGCGCGCGGAAGAACTCTCGTTAAGGAACTCGGCAAAATGACCCCGTAACTTCGGGAGAAGGGGTGCCCCGGTAGTGTGAATAGCACGAGGGGGCCGCAGTGAAAAGGCCCAAGCGACTGTTTAGCAAAAACACAGGTCTGTGCGAAGCCGCAAGGCGAAGTATACGGGCTGACGCCTGCCCGGTGCTGGAAGGTTAAGGGGAGTGGTTAGGGGTAACCCGAAGCTATGAACCGAAGCCCCAGTAAACGGCGGCCGTAACTATAACGGTCCTAAGGTAGCGAAATTCCTTGTCAGGTAAATTCTGACCCGCACGAATGGCGTAACGACTTGGGCGCTGTCTCAACGAGAGATCCGGTGAAATTTTAATACCTGTGAAGATGCAGGTTACCCGCGACAAGACGGAAAGACCCCATGGAGCTTTACTGCAGCTTGATATTGAATTTGGGTACGATCTGTACAGGATAGGTGGGAGCCGTAGAAATCGGAGCGCAAGCTTCGGTGGAGGCGCCGTTGGGATACCACCCTGATCGTATCTAGGTTCTAACCTAGTACCCTTACCGGGTACGGGGACCGTGTCAGGCGGGCAGTTTGACTGGGGCGGTCGCCTCCTAAAGAGTAACGGAGGCGTTCCAAGGTTCCCTCAGAATGGTTGGAAATCATTCGCAGAGTGCAAAGGCATAAGGGAGCTTGACTGCGAGACCTACAAGTCGAGCAGGGACGAAAGTCGGACTTAGTGATCCGGTGGTACCGCATGGAAGGGCCATCGCTCAACGGATAAAAGCTACCCTGGGGATAACAGGCTTATCTCCCCCAAGAGTCCACATCGACGGGGAGGTTTGGCACCTCGATGTCGGCTCATCGCATCCTGGGGCTGAAGTAGGTCCCAAGGGTTGGGCTGTTCGCCCATTAAAGCGGTACGCGAGCTGGGTTCAGAACGTCGTGAGACAGTTCGGTCCCTATCTGTCGTGGGCGCAGGAAATTTGAGAGGAGCTGTCCTTAGTACGAGAGGACCGGGATGGACGTACCGCTGGTGCACCAGTTGTTCCGCCAGGAGCATGGCTGGGTAGCTACGTACGGACGGGATAAGCGCTGAAAGCATCTAAGCGTGAAGCCCCCTCAAGATGAGATTTCCCAATTAGTAAGACCCCTTGAAGACGACGAGGTAGATAGGTTGGAGGTGGAAGTGCAGCAATGCATGGAGCTGACCAATACTAATCGGTCGAGGGCTTATCCTATACGTAGAATGCAAATTCGTTTCGGATTCAGTTTTCAGGCGATCAAGCCTGTAACACGCTTAGAAATTCATTGTCACTTCTGGTGATGAACTGAATTTCATGCGGTAGCGTCTGTTCCACAGATGCATGTTTGGTGGCGATAGCGGAGGGGTTCCACGCGTACCCATCCCGAACACGACCGTTAAGCCCTCCAGCGCCGATGGTACTTGGACCGAAGGGTCCTGGAAGAGTAGGACGTTGCCAAGCACATTAAGCCATTGTTGATTTATCAGCAGTGGCTTTTTTGTTTTTTTTGGACAAGAGTGTTATTTGAAGGGGAGTACAACATCTGAAGGGGCTGTAATTGAGTGACATTTTTGTTACCGACGCTGAGGTCGATACAAGTATAATAGATAAGTGCAAATAATAAGCAACATCTCTAATACGAAGGAACTACTCATAAATTCTAACTTTGAATTTTCTTGTGTCTTTAGATGCATTGTGGAGGTAAGGAGGATTTAAGGCATGAAACAAACAAGAATTATTAAGATATTAATTTTTTCGTGTATAGTAGCTTTAATACTGGCAGGCTGCGGTACGAAAGCGCCCAGCTGGGATGCTTTTGAGGGTGCGCTAAACGAGAAAAATTTCCCTGTGCCCCAAGAGGCGTACTCACCAGACCAGACTACGACAAACGTTGCTATGGATTATGTGCGTTATTCTTTACCTGGATTAAAGGAGAAGAACGGCATCCCAGAGGAGTATATGGATACTATTAAGGCCTGGGGATGGGTTGAACAGGAAGAGGAGAATACCGATTCATCTGGTGTTTTTCAGAAGGATGGAGTAACGGTTCATTTAACAGTGCATGATGATTATTTTATAGTTATGATTCCTAAAGAAAAGAAGGCCTTAATTAAAGGTCTTAAGACAAAATAAATAATCGCCGTCCTTTATGGATGGCGATTATTTATTTATATGCGAACACAGGTTAACTGTACTCTATTGAGAGTAATAGGAGGCATCGGATGGATTAAACTTCAGCATGCCTTCCTTGTTGCGTTGATTTATTTTGAACAGTGTATAGAGACGGGGCAATAAAAGCCACAAGTGGCAAATAATCAGGGATACTGTAAATGCCGGTGGAGACCAAAAAATAAAGAGAGCTGCAATACAAAGACCAATATAAAAATTATGTAACTGTACTTTACGGAAAATGCGGTAACTAATGTGTTGATCTGGCATGAAGCCAAGCCACGGGATTTTAAATGAGATGGACCATCTTTTTGAAATAGGATGCCCGGAGATTAGAAGTACTGAGCGTGAAATAACATATTGAACCCAGAACATAACCGGAGCAGCTATAATTAAGTAGAGAATACTCCACCAAGAAAGAAAGACTGTCTCGAGCACAAGGACCAAAAGAGGGAGCAAAATATAAACACGCAGCAGAGGTGCCGTTAGATTAATTTTTTTGATTAATTTATATTGATAGAATGTAGCAGCGCCTTTGGTGTTGGGTTCCATATAAAATAGACTAACCTCCTCACAGATTCATATGTTCTTAATATCGGCGAATGAAAGCATTTTATTAAACTATGGGCGAATATTCACCGATATAGGGTCAGCGGAATATATATAATACACGAAACGAAGGATATGAAAAAACTATGAAAAGGTTTAAAATGATAGAAGGTGTATCATACTGTTCTTAAAAGAGTCAAGGTGGGATGGTTATGGAACAGCAAACCGGGCAAGCTTGTATCATTTGTGGGCAGGAAAAAGAAGAAGGTATTGTGATTGTCTCGCATTTTATTTGTGAGGATTGTGAGGCAGAAATGATCCGTACCGAGGCAGAAGATGCTAAGTACCGTTTTTTTATTGGCCAGATGAAGAAGATCGGATTGCAAAAGAACGCTTAAGTAGAGTAACTCTGTTAATTGATGCGGATAAGAGAGCAGTCTGGATGAAAGATATAAGGGCTGCATTAGAGATATTCATATACGGCTTCCTCGTTGTTTAAGCGGGGGGAGCCGTTTTGCTGTTCAGTCAGATGCTTTTATGAGGAAACATAGGAGTTTTTGAATATTTACGTTAAAATAGAAGGAACCCTATGGGAAGGAATTTAATATGAATAAATTACAACGATGTAGGGCACCTGTATACGAAATGCTGGAGCAATATAGAATTGTGGGTAATATATCTTATCATGTGCCGGGACATAAAAATGGAGCGGCATATGACGGCGTAGAAGGCGCTGGGTTTCTAGATGAGGTCATGAAGTACGATGTTACGGAGATTACCGGTACGGATGATCTTCATCATCCTGAGGGAGTCATTAAGGAAGCACAGGAGTTGGCTGCGGATTGCTTTGGAGCAGAGGAGAGTTTTTTTCTAGTTGGCGGAAGTACGGCGGGTAACCTGGCGCTGATTCTAACGGCTTGCCCCGAGCCAGGAATGATTCTGATTCTTCAACGAAATGTGCATAAATCAGTGATTCATGGTCTTATGTTAGCTGGAGTGAGGGCTGTTTTCGTCGAGCCGCTAATTGATCCACTCAGCGGCTTGGCAGTAGCGCCGGCGGCAGAAGCTGTTGAGGCTGCACTTGCAGCCTATCCGGAAGCCGCCGCTGTATTTGTCACCATGCCCAATTACTACGGCATGGGCAGTGACCTTGCGCCCCTCGCGCGTATTTGCCACGACAGCGGTGTACCGCTGCTTGTCGATGAAGCGCATGGGGCGCATTACGGGCAGCACCCGGCACTGCCTGCCGGGGCGCTTGCTTGTGGCGCAGACGGCGTAGTGCAGTCCACGCACAAGATGCTCACTGCGATGACCATGGGCGCTATGCTGCATGTTCAAGGGCAGCGGCTCGACCGTGCCCTGCTCTCGCAGCGGCTCGCCATGGTGCAGAGCTCCAGCCCATCATATCCTATGATGGCGTCGCTTGATCTTGCCCGGCGGCTGCTGCACAGCCGGGGCAGCGATGCATTCACGGCGGGGCTGGCCGCCGTGGATGTCCTGCGGCGCGGCCTTGCCGAGCTGCCGCGCTATGGATTGGTGCAGCCGGCAGAGCCGCTGCACGACGGCACGCCGCTGCATAAGGCGGCGTACGAGACGCAGGACCCCTTCAAAGTCGTCATTTATGACGCCACCGGGGTCCTAGGCGGTTTCGAGCTGCAGCGCAGGCTCGAGGCTAAGGGCTGTGTGCCGGAGATGAGTGACGACCGGCACGTAGTGCTGCTGTTCAGCCTCGGTTCGAAGGCCGAAGATGCAGCAAGGTTATTGCAGGCGCTGCGGGAAATAGATTCGGAGGTTACATCCGAATCACCGCACACCGCTGGCATTTTAGAATCTCAAAATATTTCCACGTGGAACAATTTGAATGTTTTACAAATCTCAGCACCTGTTCCCTTCTCTTTGAAGCCGGTATCAGTCAATGAGGTAGAAAGTATTAATCTTGAACACAGCGTGGGGAGAGTAGCTGCAGAAATGGTAATTCCCTATCCACCAGGCATTCCATTATTATATCCGGGTGAAGTCATCACAGATCAGATACAGCAAAGACTGACTGGTTTAGCTTATGGAGGCGCGAAGTTCCAGGCTTGTGCTGATCCGGTCTTGCAGCGTATTAAGGTATACAACATTCAGAAGGGCGGAGAAGTATAAGTGGGCAAAGAAGGTTTCTTCATAACATTAGAAGGGGGCGAAGGCTCCGGAAAAACAACGGTACTGGGCAGAGTAGCAGCATATTTGCAGAATCGGTCCATGCCCTATCGAATTACACGTGAACCTGGAGGCATAGAAATCGCCGAAAAAATTCGCTCTATTATTCTGGATCCTGCCCATACTGCAATGGATGCACGTACTGAGGCATTGCTGTACGCTGCATCAAGAAGCCAACATCTCGCTGAAGTAGTAGAGCCAGCTCTTAGAGAAGGGCTTACAGTCCTCTGTGACCGCTTTGTAGACAGCAGTCTCGTTTATCAAGGACATGCAAGAGGATTAGGTATGGAAGAGGTGTGGAGTATTAACCGTTTTGCTATTGGAAATCGCATGCCCGATCTAACCTTTTATCTGGATGTAGACCCTGAGATTGGATTATCACGGATTGCGGCCAATCAAGATCGCGAAGTCAATCGTCTGGATATGGAGAGTCTTGCCTTTCATCAGAAGGTTCGTGAAGGTTATCATTTATTAATTAAGGCGAATCCGGAGAGAATAGTAGTTCTTGATGCAAACCGCCCTATTCATCTGGTAGAACAAGATATCGTGAGAACTCTTGAAGAGAGAGTATTAAAGGGTTTTTAGGGTGTTTTGTCTAATATAATAAGAGAAGTGGCATATAACTAAGCGTTTGCTTATGAAGTGAGGTTACTACTAAGAACACATTAAGTAGTAATACTCCATAAAACTTTTTTGGGAGGGAATGCGAAGATGAAGTTGATCATTGCAATTATCCAGGATAAAGACAGTAACCGGTTATCCAGTGAGCTAGTAAAAGCCAATTTCCGTGCTACCAAACTCGCAAGTACAGGTGGATTTCTGCGGGCGGGAAATACGACATTTATGATTGGGGTAGAAGACAGTCAGATCGAAGCTGTATTGAACGTTATCCGTAACAGCTGTAAAGTGCGTGAACAACTAGTCACTCCAGTAACTCCGATGAGTGGCACGACGGATTCCTATTTACCGCTCCCTGTTGAAGTACAGGTCGGTGGCGCTACTGTATTCGTGCTTCCTGTAGATCGTTTCGAACATTATTAAGTATAATATAAATGAGTAAGTCATTTACAAAAAAGGGGCGGTAGATAACCTTTGAAGATCAATCCGGGATATAGGCCCTTAAAGAGTGAGCTTCCAAATGCAGAAGGGGCTAATAAGCCTGTTCAGCAGAAATCGTTCTCTGACGTTTTTCAGCAGCAAGGTGAACAGAAAACCAAAGATGAACTAAACCGCCAGATCAAAGAAATACAGTCACAAGGCGACCGTTTATCTAAGTCTATGACCATTCGTGAACTCACCATTTACCGGATGATGATCAAAAGGTTTCTGGAAGAAACCGCTCGTAGAGGCGTTATACTGAAAGAGACACGTGGATGGGATAGACGTGGGCGGGGTAAGCGTTACAAGCTGCTTGAGGAAATTGATGCGGCTTTGCTATCTATGGCAGACGATCTGCTGAATAGTGAGCAGGGCCGAATAGATCTGTTGGGACGTGTTGGAGAAATTCGTGGGTTGTTAATCAACCTTTCTTTTTAAAGTTTTGGGAGGAAATTATGCCTTTTCATGATATAGTAGGCCAGGAGCATGCTAAACGGCTACTCCAAAATGCCTTGCGCAAGGATGCTGTGAGCCATGCTTATTTATTTACAGGACCAGCAGGCAGTGGACAAATGAAGACGGCGCTGATGTTTGCCCAAGCAATTTTTTGCACGGAAAGCAAGGATGACGCCTGTGGCGAATGTCTAGAGTGCCGAAAGGTTGAGCATGGAAACCATCCTGATTTGTCATTGCTGCAGCCCGACGGTGCAAGCATAAAAATAGACCAGATCCGTGAGCTGCAGCGTGTCTTTTCCTATCGATCTGAGGGTGTGAATCCAAAGGTTTATATTATAGATGGGGCAGACAAAATGACGGTACAAGCTGCCAATAGTTTGTTGAAGTTTCTGGAAGAACCGCCAGCTCCGGCAGTGGGAATCCTAATATCTGATAATAGTCGTTCTTTATTGCCGACGATTCAGTCACGGACTCAGCGGATCCCATTTAGTCCGTTAAATCCGGATATTATGCTTCAAGCGCTAGCAAGTGAGGGTGTGCCGATCCCCTTAGCTCGATGTGCAGTATCACTCAGTTCGGGACTTGATGGTTGCAGGGAACTTTTGGAACAGAATTGGTTTGCAGAAATGAGAAATCTAGTGTTACAATTAGCTAAGGAGTCCTTAAGCAAGGGCAGCTCCACGGTAGCAACTGCCGGGCAGAAGCTGTTCAAGACTGGGCTCGCTGAACATTTGGATATCCTTTTCAGCATGTTCCATCTATGGTTTAAAGATATGCTCTACTTCCTGTACCGCAAGCACGAAAGTATCGTTTTTATAGATCAGTTAGACTTTATTTCCAGGCATGCCCGTGGGCGCAGTGCGGAACAATGGGTGGCTTATATGGGATATGCTGCAGAGAGTACTAAGAAGCTGCGTTCCAATGCCAATGCCCAGTTGTGTCTGGAGCAGTTCTTAATCCGACTGGAAAGTTAAAGGGTTAGCAATGATATATCCTCCGGATGTCGCTTTACCTGGAAGTATCGTTTTAACAGACGAGGAAGGACAAGCATGGATCATCAGGGAGCGGACATGCCCATAGGTTCCTTTTACCGGCAAACAAGGGGGTTAATTTTTGTACAGCGTAGTAGGTGTCCGTTTTAAAAAAGCGGGTAAAATATATTATTTTGATCCACTTGATTTTCCGATTGAACGAGATCAATGTGTTATTGTTGAGACAGCACGTGGGGTGGAATACGGTAAGGTTGTCGTAGGCAAAAAAGAGGTGGAGGAGTCCGATGTTGTACTACCCCTCAAAAAAGTGATGCGTATTGCCGGAGAAACCGACGCACGCGTTGTTGAGGAGAACAAAAGCGCCGCTAAGGAGGCTTTTACCACCTGTTTAAATAAAATACGCGACCACGGTCTCAAAATGAAGCTCGTAGATGTAGAGTTTACTTTTGACCGTAATAAGATTATATTTTACTTTACGGCTGAAGGACGCGTTGACTTTAGAGAATTGGTTAAGGATCTGGCAAGTATTTTTCGGACCCGCATTGAGCTTCGGCAAATTGGGGTACGTGATGAAGCTAAGATGCTAGGTGGACTTGGACCTTGTGGACGAGTGCTTTGCTGCTCCTCTTGGTTAGGGGATTTTGAACCCGTATCCATAAAAATGGCCAAGGATCAGAACCTTTCACTTAATCCGACGAAGATTTCCGGACTTTGTGGACGTCTGATGTGTTGTTTGAAATTTGAGCATGACAATTATGAGAGTGTAAAGGAAGAAATGCCAGCGGTCGGCAAGATTGTCGTGACCTCATTGGGGGATGGCAAAGTAGTAGGAATCAATGCCGGAAACCGTACGGTTCATGTACAGTTGTTTGAAGTGGGCAAAGTTAAGGAACTTCCAATGGATGATGTTGTCGTCAAGTAAACCATATAAGGTTACTTTCGGGGTGGAAACTTGGAGAAGAAAAATATATTTGCACACATGCAGGATATGGAAGCGCAGATGGAAACGATGCGCGCCAATCTTGGAGAATGGAAACAGACGGTAAAAGAACTGATGGAAGCTAACCAGAGGTTAACTCTGGAGAATGAACAGCTTCGCAAAATTTTAAAGCGGGATGCACCTTTGGATCCTACCGTAGATTCTGCGGAGGCGGAAGCTCTTTTAGCTACCGGAGAGGGAACAGAAGAGGTTGTCGGGGAAGGTTATGACAACTTGGCTCGACTTTACCACGAAGGCTTTCACATCTGTAATGTTTATTTTGGACATTTACGCACGGAAGGTGACTGTCTGTTCTGTCTTTCTTTTCTTAATAAATGAGGATATCCAGCCGTAGGAGATTAATCCTACGGTTTTTTTTGAATTTTAGCCAATAGGCATATGCCTTTGAAACAAGTTTTTCTCATCAAAACCTTTAGGAGATTATTACATGACGAATTCTTTTAATGATATATCTGTCCCCTTGTTACCGACGGAGCGGGTGGATGATTTACTAACACATGACCTGCGCATTATTCAAAGTGATGAAGTATTTAGTTTTTCTATGGATGCTGTATTGCTTGCTCGTTTCGCCAGTGTTCCGCCACGTGGAAGAGTTCTAGATCTTTGTACGGGAAATGGTGTAATACCGATTTTAATGACTACCCGGACAAAAGCTTCTATAGAAGGCATTGAAATACAACCTCGTTTAGCTGATATGGCTCGTCGTAGCGTGGCTCTAAATGGCCTTCAGGATCAGGTTGTAATTCATGAAGGTGATTTGCGCGAGTTATATACTACCGCAGGACATGGGGTGTATGATGCAATAACGGTGAACCCTCCTTATATGCCGCTTAATGGCAGTGATCTGAAGCTGAACAACCATCAAGCTATGGCTCGCCATGAGATAGGCTGTACACTGGAGGAGGTCATTCAGGCTTGTGTGCGATTGGTTCGGACGGGCGGAAAGGTAAGTATGGTTCATAAACCACAACGGTTGGTTGATATTATCAGTCTTATGAGACAATATAGACTCGAGCCAAAGATTATTCGGTTTGTACATCCACGTGCCCATCTGGAGGCAAATATGGTATTAATCGAAGCTGCACGTGATGGAAAGCCTGAGGTTCGTTTACAACCACCGCTCATCGTATATAATGAGGACAATCAATACTGTCCAGAGATTATGGACATCTACTATGGTGCTAAAGAGGGTAAATCATGACGATATCATGCCAAAGCAGTTTTCAAAACAAGACTAATACCAGTACTCAGGAGACAACAGGGTCGCTTTTTCTGGTGGCTACACCTATCGGTAATCTGGAGGATATGACCTATCGTGCAGTCCGTACATTGCAGGAATGTGATATTATTGCCGCGGAAGATACGAGACAGACCCGAAAATTACTCAGCCACTTTGAGATTTCACCTTCGATGTTGTTTAGTTATCATGAGCATAATAAGGCCGCCAGTGGACCTGAGCTTGTACGCTATATAATAGAAGGAAAAAATTTGGCACTCGTCAGCGATGCCGGTTTACCAGCGATTTCTGACCCTGGAGCGGATCTTGTAGCCCTTGCAATAAGTCATGGAATTCCGGTGATTCCTATCCCTGGAGCTAACGCAGCGTTGTCAGCTTTGATCGCTTCTGGTCTATCTACGAATACGTTCACCTTTATCGGCTTTCTTCCCCGAGAGCGTAAGGACATCCGAGCAGCATTAAGTCCACTTCGTTCGGCTCAAGGCACTTTGTTGTTCTACGAATCTCCCCATCGCGTAGTTAAGACACTTGCTCATCTTCAAGAAGCATTCGGTAATCGCCAGATTGTGTTGGCACGTGAATTAACGAAAAGATATGAGGAGTTTCTACGCGGTTCGATTGAGGAATGTACACTATGGCTGGCTGAACATCCTCCGCTAGGCGAATATGTTATTGTCGTAGAAGGGGAGAGCAAGGAAGATGCAGAAATCGCAGAATCGGCGTGGTGGCGTCAGTTAAGCATTGAAGATCATGTAGCTCATTACGAAGCACAGGATGTACCACGGAAAGAGGCTATGAAAAAAGCGGCATCAGACCGGGGTGTAGCCAAACGGGATATTTATAATGCGTTGCTTGATAGAGCAGAAGAGTAAGTGTTGTAGACGAATTCTTAGAATAACTAAGGATTGTCGGAAACGGCCTGCCCGAGCTTGAATGATTTATCTGCGGGTTAAATGTATTTTGTACAGTTATTTTTGAATTTTTTTATGTATTTGTTCGTTTAGTTGTACTTCATACAGTTATAAAGGTGGAAAGGATTGATTTCACGGAGATATAGGAAATATAAGTGTACAAAATACAATTAATTCGTTTAATGGTAAAAAGCATTTAAAATAACTGTAAGAAATACAACTAAGTATTACTAGTTCCGTCTTGAAGCACATTGCCCTTAGGGAGGGGATAACCAGGAGGGCAAACCCAGACATAAAAAATACCTCCCGCGGTCACGGGAGGTCAAGGAGATATGAAAAGGTTAGAATTAACAATTTGATTAGTTCTATTATATACTATTTAATTTAGTTTGTCACAGGGGTAGGGATGGAAGATATGCATTCATGACAAACTATTTTTCCTTTAAAGTAAGTTACGTTCTCAGCGTTGCCACAGAAAATGCAGGCAGGCTCATACTTTTTAAGCATAATCCGTTCGCCATCAACGTAAATTTCCAGTGCGTCCTTTTCGCCAATGCCAAGTGTACGGCGTAATTCAATAGGAATAACAACCCGTCCAAGTTCGTCTACTTTTCTTACAATTCCTGTTGATTTCATCATAACAATCGTTACTCCTCTCAATGTTCCAAAAACGTCATTATTCGACATTGTTCACTGTTTTATGATACTTATAATACCAACGATTCCCAAATCAGTCAACCTTTTTTCATAGGCTGAATAAGAAAATTTCCATAAGAACTTTGAATGTCCCTATAAAAATTAAGAATTACCCTGAAAGCATTTTGTCGATTTACCAAGACCAAAAATGATACTTTTCGACAAAGTACGACATAATTACTTATTATATACTGATATTAGTTAAAATCATATTAAATTATTAGAAGGAGTTGATCTCATGAAGCAGCCGCTCACGGAAGAAAAAGTTTTCAAGGATCCCGTTCATAATTATATTCACGTACAGGATACGATTATTTGGCGACTAATTAATACAAAAGAATTTCAGCGTTTACGCCGGATTCGCCAGTTAGGTACCTCATATCTCACTTTTCATGGTGCAGAGCATAGTCGTTTTTCTCATTCTTTAGGAGTATATGAAATTACACGGAGAATCATTTCGCAATTTGAGCGCAGCGGGTATAAGGATTGGATTCCTGAAGAAAGTTTGCTTACTTTGTGTGCGGCTTTGCTGCATGATTTAGGGCATGGTCCATTTTCACATTCTATAGAAGAAGCTTTTGAAATGAACCATGAGGATTGGACCTGCCGAATTATTTTGGAGGACACGGAGATCACCGAAATATTGCGTGATGTGGAGGAAGATTTTCCTCGTAAAGTAGCCTCAGTTATCTCTAAGACATATGAGCATGAAATTGTTGTCAATTTGGTTTCCAGTCCGCTGGATGCTGATCGTATGGATTATTTGCTGCGTGATGCGTACTATACAGGTGTAAACTATGGAACCATCGATATTGATCGGATTTTGAGAATGCTTCGTCCTTATAATGGGCGGATTGTAGTAAAAGAATCAGGTATGCATGCCATTGAAGATTATTTAATGTCGCGTTATCAAATGTACTGGCAGGTATATTTTCATCCGGTGACGCGCAGCTCTGAAATTATTTTGCGTCAAATCTTCCGTAGAGCTAAAGAATTGTTCCAAGAGGAGTACAAATTTCGCTTTATGATCGCTCCGCTGGAAGATCTCTTTCGAGGAGAAGTAACAGTGAAGCAATATTTAATGCTTGATGAGGCACTGGTACAGACTGCTTTTATGCAATGGACACTTGAAGAAGATGAGTTATTAAGCGACTTGTGTACCCGTTTTATTCATCGTAAACTGTATAAATATGTAGAGATCGAGAATTTGGATACAGATATGATTACGGAAATCCGCAGCAGTTTTGCGGGAGCGGGACTTAACCCAGAATATGACTTAGAGATTGATTATCCGACAGATTTGCCTTATGATGTGTTCCGTCCAGGAGCAGCCTTCGACAATAATCAAATTTTACTGCTTGATCGCAATGAGCAATTGCGGGAAATTTCAGAGGTATCGGATATTGTGCGCTCAATAAGCGGGATTCATCGTGGCAGATATCACCTATATTTCCCACAGGATAAGCTGAAAAAAGCCCTTACACGGTTGCCCTCTTCTGTAGCAGAGATTTTTGCAAAATAATACAAATATTTATGGAACTATTGATAAAAACAACAAGGAGTGAGCTTTAAAATGTATCTGTTCGACACACATACACATTTAGATGCGCCTCAATTCGACGAGGATCGCGAGGAAGTTATAGCTCGTGCAGTAGAGGCCGGAGTTAGCAAGATGATCAATATTGGATTTAATCGGGAAACGATCCCTTCAACGATGAAGCTGGCTGAATCTTATGATTATATTTATGCAGCGGTGGGCTGGCATCCACAGGATGCGATTGATATGAAAGAGGGGGACCTCGATTGGATCGCCTCTCTTTGCAGCCATGAGAAAGTGGTGGCCATCGGAGAGATTGGGTTGGATTATTATTGGGATACCTCTCCCAAGGATGTGCAGCAGGAGGTCTTCCGCAAACAAATTGGACTAGCCCGTGAACTAAAAATGCCAATCTGTATACATGACCGTGATGCCCATGAAGATGTCGTACGGATTTTACGGGAGGAAAAAGCAAATGAAATTGGTGGCGTAATGCATTCTTTCTCAGGCAGCTGGGAAACCGCAAAAATGTGTCTAGACCTAGGATTTCATTTGTCATTTGGAGGACCGATCACGTTCAAAAATGCCAGAGTGCCTAAAGAGGTGCTTGCACAGACGCCATTGGACCGATTATTGATCGAAACAGACGCTCCATATTTGACTCCACACCCCTTCCGAGGCAAGCGAAATGAGAGTGCTCATGTGAAGTTAGTAGCAGAGGCTGCGGCTGAAATTAAAGGGTTAACATGGGAAGAATTGGCTAAAATTACGTATGCGAACGCACTGGAACGATTTGGGATTGTCTGAAAACAGGAGTAAAACGGGTGAAAAATAGAGAATGGCCGATATATTAAACTTTTTTAATATAAAAACGGCTGATTATTACAATATTTTAACCATATATTTGCGTAAACGTGGTTGAATCGTCCTTTACAACATGCATCAAAACAGGATATCATCTTTTCAGTGATGTGAGCTGTTGTTATTGTGACAGCCATTGATTCATGGATCGTCTCGCTGAGTCTCCGTATGGAGAACGGGGGAACCAATATTGAACTGCCGCATGCCTGTATCTTGAATACGACTAGGAATTGCCGCAGAACAATATTTGATTTCTTCACGTGGTCTTTGGGGTGAATTTAAGGGCAACCGCCGTGAGCGGGTGACCTGAAATAGGGCGTCTCTCTTTCGTCCGAACCCGACAGCTAACCCCGTAAGCGCAAGTAAGAGAGGCAACCTCGTGCACAAACATTCCCGCGTATTCTGACATCGGAGAAGCCACGAAAGAGTCCTCAAGAGAACTCTTTTTAGGCTTCTTTATTTTTGAATAAACTGAATGTTGCCCGCATACTGTTATATAACAGGTGTGGGAGTAGCTGTGCCGAGCAGGCGATCCATGAGCAGGAGACGCTAAGTTAATACGTGCGTATCCTGTGACAATCTCAAATAGTTTCGTCAAAGAAATTCAGTCCTCATGATATACAAATTGACGACGAGGCTATGTAAGGAGGATGGAGAGAATGGGCTTATTCCAACCAGAGGTATCCCATGATTCGCAGTCATCCAGCAGGTCTTTCGCATTACGGTGGGAGCAAGTAAATACTCGCGTACTTTTACTTGCAGGTGTGATTTCAATCGCAATCGCGCTGTTAATTCTGCTGTACGTACACGGTCAAAGTAATAAACAATTAGTTTTAGTAATAGACGGGCAAACACAGACACTTGAAACGCGAGAAGCACTTCTTGGTGATGTGTTGGAGAAAGAGCAAATTTCGCTGCAGCCGCATGATGAATTATCTTTAGGTCTGAGTGATGAAATAAAAGACGGTGACCGTGTCGTTATCAATCGTGCGCAGAAATTTAGCCTTACTGCGGACGGAGCAACAAAAACGTTATATACGACCGAAGACACTATCGGTCAAGCGATTGACAAACTGGGTATCAACCTAGAAGGCTATGATAAGATTTTTCCTTCGTTAGACACCACCATCTCTGCTGACATGGAGATTAAGATCGTTCGTATCAACAAGCAAACGGTACAGCGAACAACTAACTTACCTTTCCGTGTTATTAAGACAGCAGATCCCTCCCTTACTGTGGGAACAGTTAGAGTGGCACAGGCAGGCAAACCAGGCGTCATGGTTCAGCATATTGAAAAGATCTATCAAGACGGAGAACTGGCCTCTATGCGCATGATCGGCAAGGAAGTACAAACGGTAACAAAAGATAAGATCATTGCCGTTGGTACTAAAGCACTTCCTAAGCCTACTGTAGTTGCTAAAGCTACAACAACTTCCAAATCAAGCACTACCTCCAAAACGACTAAAGTTAGCGCTAAGACTAAGAACGTCACAAGCAAGGCTGGCGTAGACTTTGAGTACAAGAAGATGATTAAGAACGTCTCCATGACAGCTTATTCGTCAGAAGAGCCAGGGATAGGTACTAAAACTGCCTCCGGAACACGCGTAACGGAAGGTCGTACAATTGCAGTAGATCCGAATGTAATTCCTATTGGCTGGTGGGTTTATATCGATGGGCTTGGATTCCGCCGTGCAGAGGATACTGGCGGTGCCATTAAAGGCAATAAAGTGGATGTCTATTATGATTCCCTGAGCCATGCTCGTAATTTCGGCCGTAAATCACGTACCGTTTATGTGATTGGACCTGTGAAACCAGAGCTTAACTAGAACTGAAGCTTTTGCAAAAAATCCTTTGATAAGCTATAGTGATGATAACCGTTAAGGAACGCTGGATGATCATTTCGTTGATCGCAGAGCAACCGCTCATCACTTATACATTCTTTAACCAAAAGAAGAGGAGCGAATCCTCTTCTTTTTGCTTTTTTTGGAAGGAGTCAAGAAATATGATTAAGGAATTAATCGTCGTTGAAGGCAAAAGCGATACCGTAGCCATTAAGCGTGCTGTAGAAGCGGATACCATTGAGACAGGCGGCTCTGCTGTAAACCGGACTGTAATTGCTAAGATCGCGCTTGCTATGGAACGTAGAGGGGTTATTATTCTTACGGACCCGGACCATGCTGGGGAGCGAATTCGTAAAATCGTTTCAGCGAAGGTGCCGGGCTGCAAGCATGCTTTTATTCCAGAGAAGGACGCAACTCGAAAAGGGGATATCGGTGTAGAGAATGCATCGCCAGAGGCGATTCGTCATGCGCTGCGTAATGTACATACCTCTTTTGAAGGAGCACCTGCTTTGATTGGTATTGATGATCTTATGGCGGCTGGAATGCTTGTACACCCTCGGGCTGCTGAAAGACGTATGGCACTTGGTAATTTGCTTGGAATCGGATATTGTAACGGCAAACAGCTGTACAAGCGGCTGGCGATGTTTGGGATTACGCGGGAGGAATTTGCCGGGGCTCTCGCCCAAATTGATCAGGGGGGCATTACTTCATGAGTGGTAGAGAGGAAATTTCGACTCCAAAACGGACCAAAGAGATTATTCAACGTTATGGATTCAAGTTCAAGAAAAGCCTGGGACAGAATTTTTTGATTGATCAAAATATTTTGGACAAGATTGTAGACGCTGCTGGACTAGATAGCGATTCTGGGGCGCTGGAGATCGGGCCGGGAATTGGAGCGCTGACGGAGCGTCTGGCACTAACAGCGGGTGCTGTAACTGCCGTAGAGATTGACCGTAGACTGATTCCAATATTAAAAGACGTACTTTCCCCCTATCCCCATGTTAAGGTTCGTAACGATGATGTCCTCAATGTGAACTTGCAGGAAATGTTCAAGGAAGATTTCACCACTGTGAACAAGGTCAGTGTGGTTGCTAACCTGCCTTATTATGTGACTACTCCGATTCTGATGAAGCTGCTCGAAGAGAAGCTTCCCCTTGATAACATCGTTGTAATGATTCAGAAGGAGGTTGCGGAGCGTATGGCTGCATCTCCAGGTGGAAAGGAATACGGAAGTCTTAGCATTGCCGTGCAGTACTACAGCGAGCCTGAGCTCGTCTGTATCGTGCCACGTACGGTATTCATCCCTCAACCTAATGTGGAGTCTGCTGTTATCCGTCTGAAGGTTAGAGAGCATCCTCCGGTAAAGGTGGAGAGTGAGAAGCATTTCTTTGAAGTGGTTCACGCTTCTTTCACACAGCGCCGCAAGACGATTGCTAACAATCTGAAGGCTCGCTACTTCCCTGAACAAGGACGTGAGCAGCTGGAGGCTTTACTCGCAGAAGCGGGTATTGAACCGACCCGTCGCGGAGAAACACTCAGTCTTGAAGAATACGCCCGCTTAAGCGGTGTTTTGCTAGCCGCTGGAATTGAATAAGCAATAGGAAACGGTTGTTGTCTTAAGGACGACAACCGTTTCTCGTAGAAATATAAGGATGTTATTCTGGTGGAGCATTATACATTCTTATATTTTAAAAATATGTTGAGTTATGAACCAACTGAGGCCTTTGCCCATACGATGGGGTAGAGGTGGTGGTTGTAATGAATTTAGGAGACTTGGTCGTTCGCAAATCTTATGGCGGTGATTTAACATTTCGTGTAGATAATATTGTGCAGGATAGAGCCGTCATTAAAGGCACAGATTTCCGCCTGTTGGCGGATTCTCCTCTGGATGACCTGGTTCAAGTGCCTCCTACCCGAATAACGGAACGGGGACAGCAAGCACAGATCAAAGCGAAGGAATCACTGACACAGCTGCGGAAGGACCGTCAGGAGCAAAGTCAGCGGAGCGGGGGAACCCTAACAGAGGGGACATGGGCTCCACCGTCCAAGGAAGCTCCTTATTTTGAAGTGCCAGGTAAAGTACTGCATCTGGATGGCGATCCGGCATATTTGAATAAGAGCCTTAGCTTATACGAGCAGCTGCGGATTCCCGCTGAAGGGCATCATGTTCATGAATCTGCAATGGCTGATACGTTATACCGGCTGTTGCCCCGTGTACGCCCAGATATTGTAGTGATCACTGGTCATGATGGGGTACTGAAGCAACAGCATACTTACGATCTGTATAGTCTGAATAGCTATAAAAATTCGCAAAACTTTATAGCTGCTATTAGGGTAGCTAGGGAGTATGAGCGGAATTTTGATGCGTTGACTATTGTTGCCGGTGCTTGTCAATCTCATTTCGAGGCCTTACTTGGAGCTGGAGCTAATTTTGCCAGTTCACCTGGTCGAATTTTGATCCATGCTCTGGATCCCGTGTATGTAGCAGCAAAATCATCCTTTACTTCCATCAGGGATACTGTAAATCTTAGCGATGTTCTGAATAATACCATCAGCGGTAATCAGGGTATTGGTGGTGTTGAGACCCGTGGCAGCTTCCGCATCGGAATGCCGCGACTGCAGAATCTGTCGGCGCTAAAAGTGACACCATCAGCCATTTAAGCGGCAGAGATAGGTCTATGGTGTCAGGAATATAGGTAATTTGAATGGGCTGAATAGAATATCCGAAAGAAAGGGTGAGCGCTGAGCTTAACCCTTTCTTTTTTTCTTTGTAATGCCTATATTACAGATAACAAGGATATTAGTCCGGCGCTGATTTCTCGCAAAAAAATTCCGTTGACAACGAAATATGCATCAACTATAATTAATTATTTATTTGCTTTGACATTGTCCTGAAAAAGTTGTATAATGGACAAGAAAAGAGGTGGTCGTCAGGTAATGGCTAATAACGCGCTGTTGGAAATCAAACGCAGTCTTGAAGCTCACGTCGGTCATAAGATCACATTGCGTGCAAACGGAGGTCGTCGTAAAACCGTTGAACGCACAGGTGTCCTGGAAGAAACGTACCCTTCTGTATTTATTGTCAAACTGGATCAGGAGCAGCAAACTTTTAAGCGAGTCTCCTATAGCTATGCCGATATACTTACTGAATCTGTGGAAATCACAGTTTGTGAAGACGATGGGCAGATGCGGATTATGTATATTAAAGCTTAATGTTTCACGAACAGTCTCCCTTGGAGGCTGTTTTTTGTTTGCGTTTTTTGGGACAAATATTTGGTGCATGATCCGTGTGCTAAGCAAGCATACTAATTGGGCAACGGGTTAATCATTTATTTTCATAAGGGAGGAATTCCGTAATGAGCCGCAGAAAACGAGGCATGATGTCGGAGGAACTGAAGACAGAGTTAGCCAAGGAGCTGGGTTTTTATGAAACCGTGGAACGTGAGGGCTGGGGTGGAATTACAACTCAAGACGCTGGCAACATGGTGAAAAAAGCGATACAGCTTGCTGAACAGGCTGCGCGGAAATCTTAAATTTTAGGCTATAAAGTGAATATTACTGAAAAAGGGTGCGTCTAAATGGCGACACCCTTTTATTATTGGACTTCATTAGAAGTTTCTCATATAATATGTTAAGTTGTTTTTACGGGAAAAGCTGAAGGTGGGTGAACGCCTTGAAAATGTATGAAAAGGCACCAGCTAAAATTAATTTGATGCTGGATGTGCTGCACAAACGTGCTGACGGTTTTCATGAGGTGGAAATGATTATGACCATGGTAGATTTAGCAGACCGCTTAGAGCTGTCTGAGCTGCCAAGGGATACTATTATAATATCAAGTCAGGCTGGTTATATTCCCCTGGACGAGAAAAATTTAGCTTTCCAGGCGGCAAGGCTTATTAAAGACCGTTATAACGTGAAGAGTGGGGTACATATCCATCTGGATAAAAGAATTCCGGTTGCGGCTGGCCTGGCTGGCGGCAGCAGTGATGCCGCAGCTACGCTACGCGGTCTAAACCGTCTGTGGCGTCTGGGTATTCCTGCACAGGAGCTACAGGAGCTTGGCGCTGAGCTGGGTTCTGATGTACCTTTCTGCGTCACAGGCGGCACAGCCTTGGCTACAGGACGAGGCGAAAAGCTGACACCAATCAATAACCCGCCACAATGCTGGGTTGTGTTGGCGAAACCACCGATCAATGTATCGACTGCAGAAGTGTATGGACGCGTTCGGAGCAATAATATAGCGGTTCATCCTTCTGCTCGAAAGATGCAGCAAGCGATAGAAGCTGGAGACTTTGGGGGCGTGTGCAACCATCTGGGCAACGTGCTTGAGGATGTTACCTTAAAGCTGCATCCAGAGGTTCAGCAGCTCAAGGAAGCGATGATAAAGCTTGGAGCAGATGGCGTACTGATGTCAGGCAGCGGACCTACCGTATTCGGATTAGTGTCCAAGCAGTCTAAAGTAGCAAGGATTTACAACGGACTGCGAGGGTTCTGCAAGGAAGTCTACGCAGTGAGATCACTGAATTAGTCTGCTTCTCTTGTGTAAACCCGTACAAAAGTGATATATTTTTCTAAAATATTCGGTTTTGGCGAGGAGCATTCCGTGAAGAAATTAAAAAGAAGCCAACGTTTGGTAGACATGACTCAGTTTTTACTTGAGCGGCCGCATGAACTACTGCCGCTGTCTATATTTGCCGATCGCTATGGAGCGGCTAAGTCCTCCATTAGTGAAGATTTGGCAATCATAAAAGAAGTATTTGAAGGTGAAGGCATCGGAGAGCTGCAGACTTTAGCTGGTGCAGCGGGTGGAGTACGTTATATCCCGGTTATGCCTAAAGATATGGCGCTTACCTTTGTGCAGCGCTTATGTGTGCAGCTAGAGCAGACTGACCGGATATTGCCTGGCGGTTATTTGTATATGTCGGATCTACTTGGGTTGCCGTCTTTGATGGAACAGGCGGGTAAGATCATCGCAACGGCCTTTTACGGATCGGAAATCGATGTGGTGATGACCGTTGAAACGAAAGGCATTCCACTAGCCTATGCAACAGCAGCACAGCTAGGCTTGCCGGTAGTGCTTGTGCGACGTGACCATCAGGTTACAGAGGGATCAGCAGTAAGTATTAACTACGTATCAGGATCTCATAAAAGCATACACACAATGTCTCTCTCCAGACGTGCACTCAAGGAGAAATCGCGAGTACTTATCGTAGATGACTTCATGAAGGCGGGAGGGACTGTACGTGGTATGGTCGATCTGCTCGGTGAATTTAATGCCGAGGTTGCAGGGGTAGGCGTTTTAGTGGAATCAGGCGCTGTAGAGACGGAAGAGCGTCTGTTGCACGATTACGTGTCCTTGGTAAAACTAAGTGAAGTAGACTCGAAAGAGCGGAGAATTTCGGCGCATCCGGGCAACTACTTTTCCTCTTGATTAGCCATTCTCTTACATTTTCAAAAAGCGTGGAAATTGTCGAAAACGTAAGGAATATTAAGAAAACTACTCGATGTATGTCGAAAACAACATATCCCAAAAAATATATTTCTTTTTTAGGTATTTTATGGAATCAAAAAGAAGGAATTCGCTTTGCTGTGTGGAATTATACACCAAGTCTCTGATGGAAAAAGGTGGTGAACACACACATGCAAATTACGGATGTCAGACTCCGCCGCGTTAACTCTGAGGGGAGAATGAAAGCAATCGCATCCATTACCATCGATAACGAGTTTGTTGTTCATGACATTCGCGTCATCGATGGCAATAATGGGATGTTTGTTGCAATGCCCAGCAAGCGTACACCGGACGGCGAATTCCGCGATATCGCGCACCCGATCTCTTCGGGAACACGCGAGAAGATTCAATCCGCGGTTCTGGCCGAGTACGATCGCGCCGCTACGGAAGAAGAAGAAGTTATTGAAGAGGGAGCTTAGGCTTCCTCGGAAGACGGCTACCTTTTGGGTGGCGTAGGATCCGCCGTTTTTGATAAGATCACACCGACATACACTTCATGAATTAGCAGCCTGATCTTGCAAGAAAAGCTATTGCTGGTGAAGGATTTGACGACATCTTCGAAAGGCAGCGATAAATGCTTTTCTAACTTGGGGTTTATAGAAAAGAGAACCATGACTTCATGGTTCTCTTTTCTTTTTGCCCGGAATGAGATATATTCAGTAGTGAGTTCAAGAGTAGGAGGTTGGCATTCTTGAAAAGAATGGCTGTAGTACTTGCCGCAGGTCAAGGCAAGCGAATGAAATCTAAATTATATAAGGTGCTGCACCCCGTTTGCGGTAAGCCGATGGTAGGGCACGTGCTTGATACAGTAAAAGCGACCGGATGCCAGCGCACCGTTGTTGTTGTTGGGCATGGCGCAGAGAAAGTTAAGGCCTATGTAGGTGAAGGCGCGGAATACGTGCTGCAGGAAACTCAGCTCGGCACTGGCCATGCTGTCAAACAAGCAAAGGATTTACTTGCTGGCGAAGAAGGAACAACTATAGTTATTTGTGGAGACACACCACTTGTTACCACGGAAACTCTAGAAGGACTCATGGCGCTTCATGAACAGCGTAATGCGGCTGCAACCGTATTGACAGCTGTTATGGAAAAGCCTACAGGCTACGGAAGAATTATTCGTGGTGAAGATGGCGGCGTTCTGAAGATTGTAGAGCAGAAGGATTGCACTACTGAAGAAGATGCCGTTCAAGAAATCAATACAGGCACTTATTGTTTTGATAATGCTAAATTATTTGCTGCACTCGAGAAGGTAACGAACAGTAATAACCAGCAGGAGTATTATTTGACTGATGTGATTGGGATTCTTCGTTCACAAGGGGATACCGTATTAGGATATCAGACCCATGACGCAGCTGAGTCTATCGGCGTTAATGATCGTTTAGCTTTGTCCGAAGCGGAAGCCTTTATGCGTCAACGTATTAATCGTAAACACATGCTGGGCGGTGTGACCATCATTGATCCAGCCTCCACTTATATCGGAGCAGATGTAGTTATCGGATCAGATACTACGCTTTATCCAGGAACCATCCTGAAAGGGAAGACTGTAATCGGGGACAATTGTGTGATCGGACCGGCTAGTGAAATCGAAGACTGTCAGATTATGGATGATGCAACGATTAAGCAGTCCGTATTGAATCAAGCTCAAGTCGGCGCACGGACAACCGTTGGGCCTTTTGCCTATTTGCGTCCAGGCTCTGTGCTTGGAGAAGAGGTTAAGGTTGGAGATTTCGTCGAAATCAAGAATGCTACGATTGGTGACGGTTCAAAAGTGTCACATCTTAGTTATGTCGGCGACGCATCTGTAGGTAAGAATGTAAACGTCGGGTGCGGTGCGATTACCGTTAACTACGACGGGTATAATAAATTCAAGACAACAATCGCAGACGATGCCTTTATTGGCAGTAATGTTAACCTTATTGCTCCAGTTACTGTGGGCAAAGGGGCTTTTGTTGTAGCAGGTTCGACAATTACACGTTCCGTTTCCGAGAACGATCTGGCTGTAGCTAGAGTAAGACAAGAGAACAAACCGGGATATGCAGAGAAGATCCGTTCCCGTGCAAAAGCGAAGAAAGACCACTCGAGTCCATCGTAAAGCGTTGCTAAGAAGCGCCGGACGGACTTATATTTCCGCGCCGGCGCCTTTGGAAAGCTAAATTCCGTCACGGAGGGTTTATATTTTATGACTTATTGTGATTCCAAGTTAAAGATTTTCACCTGTAACTCCAATCCTAAGCTAGCTAGTCAAATTGCTGATTACATCGGGATTCCGATGGGTGAATCACACACCACAAGTTTCAGCGATGGAGAAATTCAGGTCAAGCTGTCAGAAAGCGTTCGGGGATGCCATGTTTATATTGTTCAATCCACTTGTGGCCCTGTAAATGATAACCTGATGGAGCTTTTGGTTATGGTAGATGCGCTTAAACGTGCCTCCGCAAAAAGCATCAACGTGGTTATCCCTTACTACGGATATGCCCGTCAAGATCGTAAAGCCCGTTCCCGTGACCCCATTACCGCTAAGCTGGTAGCGAATCTAATTGAAAAGGCTGGCGCTCACCGTGTAATCACGATGGATCTTCATGCCATGCAGATTCAAGGATTCTTCGATATTCCAGTGGATCACTTGCTTGGTGTACCGATTCTGGCTCAGTATTTCCGTTCCAAGCAAATCGAGAACCCAGTTGTCGTATCGCCGGACCATGGCGGTGTAGTACGTGCAAGAAAGCTTGCTGATTTCCTGAACGCTCCACTGGCTATTATAGACAAGCGTCGTCCAGAACCTAACGTCAGCGAAGTTATGAACATCATCGGTAATATCGAAGGCAAAACAGCCATCCTGATCGATGATATCATCGATACCGCTGGAACGATCGTACTTGGTGCTAATGCTTTGATGGAAGGCGGCGTGAAGGAAGTATACGCATGCTGTACACACCCAGTATTGTCTGGTCCTGCACACGAGCGTCTGGAGAATTCTCCAATCAAAGAAATTATCGTGACGGATACCATTCCAATTCGCAGCGCGAATCCAACCTCTAAGCTCAAGGTGTTGTCCGTGGCTCCACTTATGGGTGAGGCAATTATCCGCGTTCATGAAGAGTTGTCGATTAGTAAATTGTTCGAGATTGAATAAATATAACGAATGAATAGTACAAAAGGGTTACACCTCCGTTCTCGGAGATGTAACCCTTATCGGCGTGCTACAGGTAGAACTACTGGATTTAATATCCGGGACGGGAGACAAAGGTGAATAAACTGCGGTTATAGAGTGTCCCTTGTAGCTCCACGAAAGCTTCGTCTACCGCTGTTAATACACCGATATCAATATGCACGTCGCCCTTGTATATTTCCACGGGCACTGCATATTGGATGTGGTACTGAAAATGGCGTTGATGTGTCAATAATTCGCCTTTGTGCGGCATGGGTTATCACCTGTCTTCGGAGTATAATTTCGCTCTGGTTGCACAGAGATATGTAGATTAGATCTATTGTACCAAAAACGGACTCCTCTTGCCGGAGAGCCCGAACGGAAAGGAAAGGTTCGATAATGAAATGGATTGTCGGATTGGGAAATCCCGGAACACAGTACGCGAAAACAAGGCATAATGTTGGCTTTATGGCTTTGGATGAGCTTGCTGCCCAGAACGGAATTGCCTTCAACCAGAGCAAATGTAAATCCGTCATCGGTGAAGGGGTCATTGGTGGCGTCAAAACCGTATTGATTAAGCCCATGACCTTTATGAACTTATCCGGTGAGGCCGTTCGCGCTTATATGGATTATTACAAAGTTCAACTTGAAGATATGATCGTCGTTTATGATGATTTGGATACAGAAATCGGAAAAGTTCGCTTGCGTTATCAAGGAAGCGCTGGTGGACATAATGGAATTAAATCCATCATACAGCATGTAGGGACACAGAATTTCAATCGGGTACGAATGGGTATTTCTCGTCCTGAGCCAGGTTTTGCTATTGTCGATTATGTTCTTTCTACTTTTCCTAAGAAGGAAAGCGATCCGCTTAAGCAAATGATCCTTAATACTTGTGATGCACTGGAATACAGCTTACAGCATTCATTCGAGCAGACAATGGCTAAGTTCAATGGTTAATCTGTAAACCCTGTTGTTTTTAAGGCTAAAGATGAAGCTGCCCGGACATACTGAAGGTATATAGTACCTTCAGGAGGCATATAGATGGCAATAAACTATGTTTGTAGGCACTGTAAGACATCTCTAGGCAGTATTAATAGAAGTGATGTTACAGAAATGCAGTTGGGCCTTCATTCCTTGACCCCTGCGGAGCGCAGAGATATAATAGCGTATAATTCAGAAGGTGAAATCACGGTAAAGGTTACTTGCGACTATTGCAAGGAGGCTTTAGAGAACAATCCGGAGCTTAGCCTGCTGACAAGTCCGCTTCAGTAAGGTGGAAGCGCCTGTCTCTATCGTCATCCGCAAGCCTTGGCGTTACAGCTGAGGCTTCTTTTCGATTCCAATCATAATAGGTGACGGTGGCTATGCCACCGTTAGCCTGTTTAGTAAGAGAGGTGCGCCTGTTGTTACAAGGTCTTATAGAAGCTTTTTCCAAGGATCCCGATTTCCAGTCTATCACCCATGGTGTTGCTGCAGGTATGAAAGAGCAGCTCATATCGGGGCTTACAGGTTCTGCTAGACAGATTATGCTTGCAGCATTACATGAAGAGACAACTCGTCCCTTACTTGTAGTGACTCATAATATGTTTTCGGCCCAGAAGATGGCCGATGATTTGCAGGAAGCGCTTTCTCCTGACCGGGTTCTGCTCTATCCCGCCAATGAACTAGTGGCTGCAGAAGCGGCTGTATCAAGCCCAGAGACATTGGCTCAGCGTATAGATGTGCTGACCAAATGTGCTCAGGGCTTCCGTGGTATTGTTGTAGTTCCTTACTCAGGAGTGCGTAGATTGCTGCCAGCCCCAGAGGTTATGGCAGAGGCACAAGTCACCGTTTCCCAAGATGGAACGCTTGCTCTGGATGAATTTTTGATGTCCATGATTGAAATGGGCTATGAAAGAGTAGAGCGGGTTGAGAATCGTGGTGAACTGAGCGTACGGGGTGGAATAATTGATTTTTATCCAATGACATCTCCTTTGGCTTATCGGGTTGAGTTATTTGACGATGAGGTTGATTCCATAAGAACTTTTGATCCAGTGGATCAGCGATCTATTGATAAGGTACGTAGTGTGAAGATTACACCGGCCAAAGAGATTATAGCTAGTAGATTGCGCCAGGAATCTGCTTCTGCTGAAGCCTCAGCTATGATGGAGCGACAGTTGGAGAAGATGGCGGATCGCCAGGCGAAGCTCAGGCTGCGGGAAGAAATTGGCCGTGAGCTGGAAATGCTGCGGGAAGGTACTTATTTCCCGGAGATCTATAAATATATCAGTCTTTTATATCCTGAACGCTCTCATTTATTTGATTACATGGCCCAGGATACCATTCTTATTCTAGATGAGCCGACAAGACTGCTCGAAACGGCGAGACAGCTTGAACGGGATGAATCGGAATGGAATCTGCATTTGCTGCAAAACGGCAAATCATTGCCGGATCTAGATCTCTCTGTCGATACGGATGTTGTTATGTATCAGCGCCCGTTCCAAAGCCTGTTTATGTCAATCTTTTTACGTCAGGTTCCGCATATTCAGCCTCAGAACATTCTTGGGTTTATCAGTCGTGGAATGCAGGATTTCCATGGCCAGATGAATGTGCTGAAATCGGAAATGGAGCGTTGGCAGAAGTCCGGTGTTAAGGTAATGATGCTTGCGAGCAGTGAGGAACGGATTGAACGAGTGCGCAGAGTTCTTTATGATTACGGCATTAACGAGCCGATGATTGTACAAGGAAATCTGGGTTCTGGTTTTGAGCTGCCCTCTATTCATCTAGCTGTTATAACTGAGGGAGAAATGTTCTCTCAGAAGCAGCGGAAGGCACGGAAGATCTCCAAAGGAATAGATAATGCAGAACGGATCAAGAGTTACACAGAGCTGAAAATCGGTGATTATGTCGTCCATCAGAACCATGGTATCGGAAAATATATGGGAATCGGCACGCTTGAGGTCAGCGGTATTCACCGTGATTACATGCATATTCTGTATGCTGGCGGCGATAAGCTCTCAGTTCCGATTGAGCAGATTGACCTGATTCAGAAATATGTCGGTTCCGAAGATAAAGAGCCGAAAGTATATAAGCTAGGCGGCAACGAATGGACACGAGTGACCAATAAGGTTCGTTCCTCCGTTCAGAATATTGCTGATGATTTGATAAAGCTATATGCTGAGCGCCAAAGTGCCGCAGGATATGGTTTTGAAAAGGATACACAGGAACAGCATGAATTTGAAGAAATGTTCCCTTACGAGGAGACCCGAGATCAGCTTCGGGCTATCGAAGAGATTAAGAAGGATATGGAACAAAACCGGCCAATGGACCGATTGCTTTGCGGTGATGTTGGGTATGGTAAGACTGAAGTGGCTATTCGGGCGGCTTTTAAATCAGCGATTGAAGGTAAACAGGTGGCGGTGCTAGTCCCGACAACGATTTTGGCTCAGCAGCATTATGAGACCTTCCGGGAACGTTTCGCTAATTACCCGCTTAATATTCAGGTCTTAAGTCGTTTCCGCAGCCGTAAAGAGCAGAACGAGACGATTAAAGGCGTTAGGGCAGGAACTGTCGACGTAGTTATCGGTACACATCGTCTGTTATCTCAGGACCTTGTATTCAAGGATCTGGGGTTATTAATTGTGGATGAAGAACAGCGTTTCGGCGTGACTCATAAAGAAAAGCTGAAAAAACTGAAAACGAATGTAGACGTTCTTACGCTGACTGCAACTCCAATTCCTCGTACGCTACATATGTCGATGCTCGGAGTGCGGGATTTGTCTGTCATTGAGACCCCGCCAGAGAACAGATTCCCTGTACAGACGTATGTAGTGGAGCATAGCCAGACCCTTACGCGGGAAGCTGTAGAGCGGGAATTAGCTCGTGGTGGTCAAGTCTATTATCTCTATAATCGTGTGCAGGGCATTCAAGAAATGGCCGCTCAAATCTCTATGCTTGTTCCTGAGGCTAGAGTTGGCATCGGACATGGTCAAATGTCGGAATCTGAGCTGGAGAAGACCATTCTCGATTTCCTTGACGGAGAATACGATGTGCTCGTCAGCACAAGTATTATTGAGACGGGCGTAGATATTCCGAACGTTAATACACTTATTGTGCATGATGCGGATAAAATGGGCTTGTCTCAGCTCTATCAGCTGCGTGGACGTGTAGGCCGGTCCAATCGGATCGCTTACGCTTATTTCACGTATCAACGGGACAAGGTTCTGACAGAGGTTGCAGAGAAACGTCTGCAGTCTATTAAGGAATTTACGGAGCTGGGCTCTGGTTTCAAAATAGCGATGCGAGATCTGTCTATTCGCGGTGCAGGTAACTTGCTGGGTGCAGAGCAGCATGGCTTTATCGCATCCGTGGGGTTTGATCTGTACTCACAAATGCTGGCGGAGGAAATTCGTAAGCGTAAGGTTACTGTGCTTGGGGAGGAAGACACATCCCTGAAAGAAGGCAATACAGTCATTGATTTGTCGATTGACGCGTATCTGCCGTCAGAGTATATTTACGACAGTATCCAAAAAATTGAAATTTATAAAAAAGTGGCGGCAGTAACCTCCTTTGATGATGCTTCCGAGCTTGAAGATGAGCTCTTGGATCGGTTCGGTGAGTTACCTGAAGCCGTGGTAAATCTACTATCGGTCGCTCGTCTGAAAGTGTATGGAAAAATGTATGGCATTGATTCCATGATTAGACGCGGAGATGATGTTACCTTGAATTTCTATGAGGGAAGTCTCGGCGCTTTAGACACAGCGAAACTCGCCAAAGTTGGAAATAGCTTCGAAAGACGTGTACAATTTGATAGGGATGCGAAAGCCAGTATCCGGGTCAAATCGAAAGATTTAAGTGATAAACAGCTGCTTGACTTGCTTGAACAGTTTCTTAAGGAAGCTAAACAGTCTTTTAAATCGAAGGGAGAACTACACAATGTCGTTAAATAAAACAAAATCATGGAAAGTGCTGCTCGTTTCATTGGCAGCGGCAGTTTCCTTTTCTATGCTAGCAGCATGTGGAAATAGTGCGGATGATAATCAAGCTGTGGCCACTTATAAAGGTGGAACGATTACACAAAAGGAATTTGCAATGGATCAGAAAATCATGAAATTTCTCTCTCCACAACAAGCGCAATATTTAGAAATCGATGCGTTTAAGGAGTCCATTCTGAAGCAAGAAGTGGGCTTTGAATATTTGGCTTCCCAAGCAACGGATGAAGCGAAAAAGCAAGCGGAGAAAGAAGCCGATACTCAAATCGCAAGCATTAAGGAACAGTTGGGCGATACCTATAAGAAGACATTGAAAGATGCTGACGTTACAGAGAAAGATATTCGTACTTATATGGAGCGTGTGCTGACAGTTTATCAGGATATGCTGCTTAAAGTGACTGATGATGAAGTTGTCAAAGAATTCGAAGCGACTAAAGGCGACTTTACGGTTGCCACACTGCGTCATGTGCTAATTGGTCTGACAGATGCAGACAACAAAGAGCGTACCAGCGAAGAAGCGCTTAAAATAGCGAAAGAAGTTAAGGCGAAGCTGGATGGCGGTGCTGATTTCGCAGCCATCGCTAAGGAATATTCTGACGATACTGGCTCTAAAGAGGCAGGCGGAGAATATAAAGATAAAGCTGTAGGCACTTATGTGGAGGAGTTTAAGAAGGCTGCTCAGACCTTGCCTCTAAATACCATCAGTGATCCTGTAGAAACTTCTTACGGTTACCACATCATCAAGGTGGAGTCCCGTACAGACAAGACTTTTGACCAGTTAACGGATGAGCAAAAAGAAGGCATTAAGAGCTCAATTGTATCCAAGAACCTAGAAACGTTCATGGAAAAGGATCTGGAAGCCATTATTGAGAACATCAATCTGCCAAAAAGCTCTGCTGCCGCAGATGAAACCGGAACAAATAGTGGAACAGAAGCCACTACAGCTCCAAGCGCATCCCCAAGTGCTTCTCCAAGTGCTACAGATGCCGCTGAATAAACATGGGTAAATATGGACAAGCTTACCTTAGAAAAGCCATCTTCACTTAAAGTGAAGATGGCTTTTTATTTCGCAGAAACGGTTGTAGAACTACCTTTATCTTGATGCAGATATTAATACATGTCAGCTTATGTATAAGGATCTGGGAAGAGATGAATACTATGGTCAGATATTACGATAAATCACTGGGATTATCCTTTCCCATAATGGACAGTAGTAAGACCATACTTCTTAAGAAAGCGGGGCACATGTGAAATGAAAGCTACTGGAATTGTTCGCCGTATTGATGACCTCGGACGCGTGGTTATTCCCAAAGAAATTAGACGTACTCTTCGTATTAGAGAAGGAGACCCACTGGAAATATTCGTCGATCGGGACGGTGAAGTCATTCTCAAGAAATATTCTCCGATTGGTGAGTTGGGTGACTTTGCAAAAGAGTACGCGGAGTCATTGTTCGAAGGTACTGGACACATTACGATGATTGCTGATCGTGACACCTTCATTGCCCTTGCAGGCGGCTCCAAAAAAGATTATTTGGAGAAACAGGTAGGAGTGCTGCTGGAGAAAGTCATGGACAGCCGTAAGACTGTGTTAGAAACCAATGAAGGCAGTTATGAAATTGCTAAAGATCATCCGGATTTGGTGTCCTCATATGTAGCCTCACCGATCATTTCCGGTGGAGATCCTATTGGTTGTGTAGTGATGGTGAGCAAGGATGATTCGGCGAAGATGGCGCAAATGGAAATAAAAATGGCCGAAACGGCTGCCGCTTTCCTGGGCAAACAAATGGAGCAGTAATCTTAATTTAGACCCCGCTTTCCTTTTGGTAAGATATACAAAGGGCAAACGGGGTTTTGTCGTTTACACAAAACCGTTTCTACTTGTGGGCATACATACGTTATAATATAGAAATTCATCCCATCAAAGTTGTAGAAGCAGGTATTATATGAAATCTAATACACAAACATCACGATTGCTGCAAGGCGCATTTATCCTTAGTGCCGCGGCCATTATCTCAAAGCTTATTGGCACACTTCAAAAAATTCCGCTGCAAAATCTAGGCGGAGATGCTGTATTTGGTATATACAACACAGTGTATCCCTTGTATACAATGCTGTTAACGGTAGCTATGCTAGGTCTGCCTGCGGCGATCTCCAAATTTGTCGCCGAAGCTTCGGCTGGGAGACGCGATGAAGAAGGCCGCCGGATTCTACTATTATCCGCGCTAATTACAGGCATCAGCGGCTTGATTATCGGCGCCATCACCTATGCAGGTGCACCCATCATTGCCGAATGGGTAGGTAACTCACATGTAATGCCTGCCTTGCGGACAAGCGCCTGGGGTCTGGCTGTTGTCCCTGTCATGTCAGCCATACGCGGGTACTTTCAGGGGCTGCATAATATGGTTCCTACAGCCGTGTCACAGATTGTAGAGCAGTCTGTACGGGTTACAGTGATGATTATTCTTCTGTTATATCTCACTTCGCAGGGAGCAGGAGCCGAGAGTATCGCTGCTGGCGCGCTGCTTGGTTCTGCCGGAGGGGGAGCCGCAGGGCTTGTAATTATGCTGCTGTACTTGAGACGTCACCGCCGGAGGGTAAAACAGGAAGCTGCTGCTGAAGTAGCTGCTGCTGTCGAAAGTCAGCGTGTAAGAGCGCTGGATGCAGGACATGGACTAGGTTCCAAACAAGGGTTTATGGGCATTAAAGCAGGTACACTGCTGGCTTATGGAATTCCCGTAATGCTAGGTGCACTGGCTATGCCTCTTATCGGTCTTGTAGATGTATTCACTGTGCCTCGACTGCTGTCGTCTGACGGAAGTGAAGTAGCTGCGATGGCCCAGTTTGGTGTGTACAATCGGGGTTTGCCACTTGTGCAGATTATAACGATGATTGCCACCTCACTGTCTGTTGTGTTCATTCCAGCTTTGGCGGAAGCGAAGTACAAGGGAGATATGAAGCTGATTGAGACCCGCTGCAGCTTGTCGCTGCGTTGGTTCTGGCTGTTAGGTCTAGCGGCCTCAGCGGGCCTTGCAGTGCTTGCTGAGCCGATTAATATGGCTCTTTACGGCGATACCGCTGGCAGCAGCACAATGACTTGGCTGGCTTTTACCGCTGTTGGCGGTACAGTCAGCATCATCTCTGCTGCGCTCCTGCAGGGCCTCGGCTACGTGCGCGCCCCGGCCCTGCACCTTTTGGCCGCCGCGCTGCTCAAGGCGGCCCTGAACCTGCTGCTGGTTCCGCAGCAGGGCATTACCGGCGCGGCCATCGCTGGCGTGGCCGCGCATTCGTTCGCAGCAGCGCTTAACGTGCTGCTGCTGTACCGCCAGGGCCATCTGCGGCTTCGCCTCGCAGATGCCCTGGCACGGCCCGCGCTGCTCACAGCGGGCCTGGCTCTCGCCGCCGCAGCTGCCAGCTGGGGCACTGGCGCCGCGGCTACGGCCGCTGGCATCGGCGGCGGACGCACCGCCAGCTTGGCGCAGAGCCTGCTCGGGGTGCTCGCAGGCTGCGTTGTCTTTGCCGTAGGTGCGGTGGTGCTGCGGCTGCTCAGCGAAAGCGAGCTTCGCCAGCTTCCGGGCATCGGCCCGTCTCTGGCGGACAAGTTCAAAAAGCTGCGTTTATTTCCATAATTAACCCGCTTAAAAGGAGGAACAGATATGAGTGCAACATTAACAGTTGTTGGTCTCGGGTCAGGTAATCCCGATCGGCTGACACTAGGAATTATAAAAAAACTGAAGGCAGCATCCGTTGTCTACGTTCGTACCCAAGAGCATCCAGTTATGGCTGCTCTCAACGAGCTTGAAATCGCCACGCAATCCTTTGATGGACTGTATGAAACATTAGCTTCGTTTCCTGAGGTCTATGCTGCAATTACTTCAAAATTGATTGAAGAGGCTCGCTCCGCCGCAGACGGTACAGATATTGTCTATGCGGTTCCGGGGCACCCCATGGTTGCAGAGTCAGCTGTTTCACAGCTGCGTCAGCGTTGCCCGGAAGAAGGAATAGAACTGCAAATATTAGGCGGGGAGAGTTTTCTGGACGAGGCGTTTGTGCGACTGGGGTTCGACCCTATTGAAGGCTTCCAGTTATTAGATGCTTCAGGCATTCGCAGCGCTCAGCTTCAACCTGAATTGCATACTCTGATTGGCCAGGTTTATGACAGCTTTACAGCTTCGGAGACAAAGTTATGTCTGATGGAGCTGTATCCGCCCGAATATGAAGTGGTGGTGGGTCATGCCCTTGGCGTGGAGAACGAAGAAAACATTGTGACTGTTCCTCTATACGAATTGGATCGGCTTGAGGGTTATGGTAATTTGTCTCTGGTCTATGTACCTGCGAATCGTGAGGAGAAGCTAAGAAATCGTACTTTCGCTCGCTTGCATGAGATTGTCGATATTTTGCGTAGTCCGGACGGTTGTCCGTGGGATCGGGAGCAGACTCATGAATCTTTGCGTAAAAATCTAATCGAAGAAACCTACGAAGTGCTTGAGACGATTGATGAGGATGACCCAGACCATATGAAAGAGGAGCTGGGCGATCTTTTGCTGCAGATCATGCTGCACTCCCAAATGGAAGAGGAGCTGGGCACGTTTGACGTATTTGACGTCATAGAAGGACTGAATGATAAGCTTATCTTCCGCCATCCCCATGTATTTGGTGACAAGAATGCGAATGATGCTGAAGAAGCTCTGATCAATTGGGAGGGCATGAAGGCAGAGGAGAAGCGGCGTAAAGGCGTGAAGCCAGAGGAATTATCCGCCCTCAGTGGGGTTCCGCGTGATTTGCCCGCTCTTATGAAGGCGTACAAGCTTCAGAAAAAAGCATCCAAGGTGGGCTTTGATTGGGACAACGCTACGGATTGCTTAGCTAAGGTTCGTGAAGAAATAGAAGAGCTGCAAGAAGCCATCGATACTGATGCAGCCGCCGAGGATCAAATTCTGGAGCTGGGCGACCTGTTATTTGCTGTTACCAATGTTGCCCGATTTATTGGCGCAGATCCGGAAGAAGCTTTAACCCGGACCAACCGCAAATTTGTGCGTCGGTTTCAGTATATCGAGCAAAGTCTGCGAGCCAAGGGTATGAGTGTAGAAGATAGTAGCTTGGAAGAGATGGAAGAGTTGTGGCAGGAGGCAAAGACTGAGGAACGAAAAGTATAGTAATTTTCTCAGACTATGTACGGTATACGGACCTTAAGATGAGGCAATGCTGTGAAAGTAGCATTCATCTCTGATTTAGATTATGGCGAGTAGTTTAATAGTGCTATAGAATAGATTCTGCGACGATTTCTGAGAAATAACTGTTTCTTTTTTTAAAAAACGACGATTCGTGGCAGGATTTTAAGATGACATCAAGAATATCATAAAGACGAAATGACGACTTGCCCCATAATATGGCGGTGAATCTCGTTTCATTTATTTTTTCGTATCCTAGGAGGAACTTTAAATTATGAACAAGACAGATCTGGTAAACAACATTTCCGAGAAAAACGGATTGGCAAAAAAAGATGTAGAAGCAGTATTGAACGGATTCTTGGGTGAGATCACAGAAGCTTTGGCAAAAGGCGATAAAGTTCAACTGATCGGTTTCGGTACATTCGAAACTCGTAAACGTGCAGGACGTACTGGTCGCAACCCGCAAACGGGCACAACGATTGAAATTCCAGAATCAACTGTACCGGCATTTAAAGCTGGTAACAAGCTTAAAGAAGCCGTTAACTAATGCGTCTTGACAAATTCCTGAAAGTGTCCCGATTAATCAAGCGCCGTACAGTGGCCAAGGATGTGTCCGAACAAGGCCGGGTGCTGATTAACGGGCGGGAATCTAAGCCAAGTAGTGCAGTTAAGATCGGTGACGAGATTACTGTGCAATTTGGACAAAAGCTTGTAACGGTCAAAGTCGAAAAGCTAGTCGAAACGACACGCAAGGACGAAGCCGCTGGTATGTATACTCTACTTCGGGAAGAGCCTGTTGCCAAAAGCACCGGCTTGGACTGGTAGGAGTAACATAGTTAATAGTAAAAAAGAAGGCACAACTTTACATATTGTAGAGTTGTGCCTTCTTTTTTCTTTTTTTATCTCTCTTATTTTAGTGGATTGGAATGTTCTATAACTTCTTCTACTGCCATAGATTAGAGGTAAGAAGGAGGGGTACATGCTATGATCGAGCCAGGAAAGGTAAATAAACAGCATGATCTGCACATGCGCAGTCGTAAACAGCTAGAGTTGACGGGCGTGCAAAATGTGGAGAGCTTTGATAGCGAGGAATTTTTGCTTCGTACAGAACTCGGCCATCTCACCATTCGCGGGAATCATTTACATATCAAAAATTTAAGTCTGGAGAATGGACTGTTGTCCTTGGAGGGCAATGTACATTCCCTGATTTATCTAGATCCCGGATCGCAGGGCAAAAATAAAGGTCTACTCGGTAAGCTATTTAAATGAATCCTGCAGTTCAGTGGCTGACGCTGTTCTACATGATATTGGCCGGGGTGACAATGGGACTGGCCTATGACAGCTACCGGGTGCTGTCGCTCAAGTTCAATTTTCCCAAATGGCTGAATGCCATGCTTGACCTGCTGTATTGGCTTTGTGCTGCTTTGTTTGTTTTTAGAATGCTCTATGCCGGAAATCAGGGGCAATTGCGATTTTATGTCTTTTTAGGTTTATTTCTAGGAATATGGATCTATTTTTTGATCTTCAGTGTTACGGTGCGGCGTTTTGTGTTAATGTTAATTCAATCGGTTCAGTATATGTGCAGATTGCTATGGAGACTTGTGGAGATTCTAATAGGTAAACCTCTTCGCTGGCTTTGGCGCCTTATTATAGGGTTGCTAGTGCTGCTAGGTCGTATTCTATTATTCATCCTTAAGCTTCTGCTGCGTCTAACGAAGCCAATTTGGGTATTACCAGTAAGGTGGATTTCTCCATGGTTATCTCGGCTTAAGCATAGCGCCTGGATCGTGAAGATTACTGGATGGATTACCAAATGGCGGAAACGCTGACCTTTGAATTAGGGGGTACGCTGCATGAACAGATTCACTGCGGAAGAGAAAAGTAATCCCAGCAAAAATTCGGCCGCAGGCGCGAAGAGAAGAAGAGTCATGTGGATTCTCTTTGTGGCAGTATTTTTTGGCTGGGCGGGTTATACTTACTTCAATCAAAGTGCGGCAATTACGGACAAGGGCGAGCAACTCGCCAAGAAACAAAAGACTAGTGAGAGTGTCACAGCATCTTTGAATCAACTGAAATATGAAGTGTCCAGACTTAATGATGATGAGTATATTGGCCAATTAGCGCGTAAATGGTACAATATCTATCCTCAAGGGGAAACTCCTATTCGAACAGAGCAATCAGAGCAATAATACTGGCTAAAAGAGGCTTTTACTCTGTTGCCTTGCTTTGCTCTTTACTGTATAATCAAATCACCGCAGACAGGATGACCTTAATATTCGTCTGTATATTTTTAAGGGAGGATCATTTTATTCTATGGCAATTGAAGTGGGCACCAAGTTAGAAGGCAAAGTGACAGGCATCACGCATTTCGGAGCATTTGTGGATCTGTCAGGAGGTGTCACAGGTCTCGTTCACATCTCGGAAATCGCCGATAATTACGTCAAGGATGTTAACGATCATCTGAAGATTAGTGATGTAGTAACCGTCAAGGTGATCAACGTCGATAAGGACGGCAAGATCGGACTTTCCATTAAGCAGGCTGTTGACAAGCCAGCATCGGAAGTACGTCCGCCTAGAGCTCCAAGACCAGAACGTCCTAGCGGCGGAGACCGTTTCGGCGGCGGTGGCGGCAGTGGTGGAGGCGGCGGTGGATTCAATCGTGAACGGGGTGGGCGTCCATTTAAGCCTGCAGCCGGTAAACCTTCATTCGAGGATAAAATGTCGCGATTCCTGAAAGACAGCGAAGAACGGATATCTTCGATTAAGAAGAACACAGAAGGAAAGCGCGGAGGCCGTGGAGCCAAACGCGTATAATCCAATACCTGTACATCATAAATAACCGCAAGGGCATTTCGCCCTTGCGGTTTTTTTGTCGTGTCATATAAACTTGCCGACAGCATCCATGTCATTCTCACATAACTCTAGGGCAATCGCTGGCGAATGACCGCCAGGCTTGCGCCTAAAACTGCACTGGAAACAAGCTTAAGGAGAAGCAACCTACTGCGCCGCAAGGGATCGATCTATTTTTTTAGGAATAATGAACAAAGGCTTTTTTGTCGGAAATTTCTTATGACTGTCCCTCCATTTCTGACAAACTTTCTCAAATGACCCGCTATATAATGAGAACCATAAATTCTTAAACGGGTGGTGTAGGGAAATGAGTAAAAGCAATGTGGTGAATTTGCCAGAGTGGACAAGAGTGGGAAGCGAAGATAAGAAGCAGAGACAAGCCTTAGGCACGCGTATTATAGCTTGGGGTCAGAAGCAGCGATATATTCAGCTTATTACAGCGAAGAAGTGGATGCTTCTGTTAAGCTTTATGGGGTTTCTGCTAGGTAGAGCTATGATTCTGGACGAGCTGTCCCCTTTTGCTGTCGCATATTTTGCCGTCATTGTGTTTATGCGTCGAGACTCTATGTTACCTGTAGCAGGTGCTATTATAGCTGGAAGTCTCTTCACTCCGTTTCCGGGTGCCTTGGTTACTACGGCTGAACTAATTATATTTTTTCTTGTTTATAGAGGGCTTGAAAGTTTCGAACGAATAGATTTGTCTTATGCACCCCTTATGGTATTCGTATCCTCGTTTATGGTTGGCCTGTTCAAGATTGTTCTCGGACCGTCTCTTTCCTGGTACCCCTTTATGATGACAACTCTGGATGCTTTACTTGGGTTTGTTCTTACCCTTGTGTTCATTCAGGCACTTCCTCTACTAACTTACAAACAAAAGAGCAGATCGCTGAGGAACGAGGAGGTTTTATGCCTTATTATTCTGTTAGCCTCCGTAATGACAGGCCTTGTGGGCTGGACCCTTAATGGTTGGTCATTAGAGCATATATTGTCTCGTTATTTAATTCTGCTCTTTGCCATGGCGGGGGGCGCTCCCCTCGGTGCAGCTGTTGGGGTGGTGACGGGGTTGATCCTCAGCCTGGCCGATATCAGTGCTATCTATCAGATGAGTCTGCTTGCTTTCTCCGGAATGCTAGCGGGAATGATGCAGGGTGGGCGAAAGGGTGCGGTATCTATTGGCATGTTGCTAGGATCAACGATCCTTTCCGTCTATTTTACGGGTCCGGGTGATATGATGGCCTCAACATGGGAGACCTGCGCAGCAATAGTGCTGTTTCTAATAACGCCTAAGGCGATGATATCGGCGATTGCAAAATATGTACCGGGCACGTCAGATCATAGCCGATCTCAACATGAATATGCCCGCAGGGTCAGGGATCTGACTGCAGAACGGGTCACTCAATTCTCACAGGTATTCCAACAGCTCTCCAGTAGCTTTGGTCAGATTCCACGTGCCGGAGAAGTGGGCAAATCGGATCGTGAAATGGAAGATTTTATGAATACGGTCACAGAAGGCGCCTGTGCTGGATGCATTCGCCGTACCCACTGCTGGGATGCAAAATTCTATCAGACATATAGATACATGACAGATATGATGACAACTGTTGAGGAATGCCCTGATATTACGGCTGCTCAGCTGCCACCGGAATGGAGCCGTATTTGTGGCAAAACCGGAGAAGTGCTTGAGGTCATGAAGGGACAATATGATCTCTACCAACATGATATGCGGTGGAAAAGACAAATATACGATAGTCGCCAATTTGTTGCCGAGCAGTTGTCAGGCGTGTCACAGGTTATGGAAGACTTGGCCAAGGAAATTAAGCGTGAGGGACAGGCCATGTATCGGCAGGAAGCGCAAATCCGCGAGGCTCTTGAGAAATTGGGACTGTCTATTCATGGCATTGAAATTTTAAGTCTGGACCCAGGACGCGTAGAAATAGAAGTAGTGCACGCTTATAATCGCGGTTTTGATGAATGCCGTAAAATGATTGCCCCACTCCTCTCCGACATTCTGGATGAGAATATTGCTGTCATGAGTGAGACGGCGGTTCATCCCCGGGAAGGACTCTCGATGGTTACCTTTGGTTCAGCCAAAGCCTTTGAGGTAAACACGGGTGTGGCAGTTGTTTCTAAAGGTGGAGATATGCTGTCTGGCGATAGTTTCAGCACCGTAGAGCTTGGAAATGGCACCTTTGCAGTATCCATTAGTGATGGTATGGGGAATGGTGAGCGGGCAAGGATGGAGAGCAGTGCCGCACTCGGCATGTTAGAAAAGCTGCTGCAATCCGGAATGGATGAGAAGCTGGCTGTAAAGTCGGTCAACTCAATTCTTTTATTACGCTCCCCTGATGAATTCTATGCTACTGTGGACATGGCTTTAATCGATCAATATTCTGCGCAGACAACGTTTATGAAGATTGCTTCAGCACCAAGCTTCATCCGGAGGGGGAGTGAGGTCATTCCAATAACCTCTAGCAATCTGCCGATAGGAATCATTAAAGATATTGATGTGGATTTAATCAGTATGCAGCTTCGCCCCGGCGATATTTTAATTATGATGACCGATGGTATTTATGATGCGCCTGGATATGCCGTTAATAAGGAGATATGGATGAAACGGATGATCCAAGAGCTTGAGGGTGATGATCCTCAGGATTTAGCGGACAGCCTGTTGGAGAAAGTGATCCGTTATCAGGGCAATGAGATCCTTGATGACATGACTATTGTCGTCAGCCGTCTTGATCATTTCCATCCGGAATGGTCCAGCCTGCATATGCCGGGCATCGGCCGTATGGAGCGTCCGCGTACGGTAAGTTAGTTATTTTAGGTTTAGTAGGTTTTAATGTTGGGTACGCGCGAAGCGTCGTATTGCTTGTATAGTTTAAGGCACGTGCAAGATATCGTGCTGCTTGGGGGGGCACGCGCGAAGCACCGTGTTGCTTGTATAGTTTAAAGCACGTGCAAGATATCGTGCTGCTTGGGGGCACGCGCGAAGCACCGTGTTGCTTGTATAGTTTAAAGCACGTGCAAGATATCGTGCTGCTTGGGGGCACGCGCGAAGCGTCGTGTTGCTTGTGAGTTTGTAGCACGCGTAAGGCGTCGTGCTAATGGAGGCAGTCGAGGCGAGTCCGTGATGTGTAACTCGCCGGCCTCTACTATTCTCGTTTCAATGGTCGGTTGACTTGGGGCGGAATCTGTAGATCTAAACTGTTTACTAGTGAAGGTATGGAACGGAGAGAAAGTTTGGAGCTGTAGAAGCGGAGCGTTCGCCTTTGTCCTCGGATTCCAACCGCGTGAGGCGGTTCTAATCAAGGAATCTGAGGACAACAGCGATCGAAAGCCCAAACATTTCTCGCAGTTCCACTATTCACTACCCCCCCTATTTGATCGAAATTCCCCCACTTAATATCGACCGTTTGAAATCTCTCATTTCTGGATATGCTAGAAACAGAGGTTCAAACAAAGGGGGAGTTGAGGGTTATGAAGCAAATTATGCTCATTACTGACGGTTGTTCGAATGTAGGAGAAAGTCCGGTGTTGGCAGCGGCGCATGCCCTGCAGGAGGGAATCACCGTAAATGTGGTCGGTGTAGTTGATTATGGTACGATCGGTGAAATCGGCAGCCGGGAGATTGCTGACATTGCCAAGGCCGGGGGAGGCCTTAGCCGAATAGTCGGAACACCACAACTGGCGCAGACGATTCAGATGATGACACGCAAGACCGTGGTTCAGACGATCCAGCAGGCGGTTAATAAAGAGGTAAAAAAGATACTAGGCGACGGCTCACTGGATCAGCTGCCTCCTGTTCAACGTTCACAGGTTGTTACAGTTGTAGATGAACTGACAGAAACAACGCCGCTGCGCATTGCACTTCTTATCGATGCCAGTGCCAGTATGAAGCCTAAACTGGGTGCTGTGGAAGATGCAATCCGCGATTTGGCACTCAGTTTAGAAGCACGGGAAGGCAAGAGTGAGATCGCTGTGTTTCATTTTCCCGGAAATAACAGCAGTGAAGATGCCAAGCTTGACCTGGATTGGACGCATGACATGTCAGGTATTCGTACGCTATTCTCTAAATTACACATGAGAGGCGCAACACCGACTGGCCCAGCTATTTTCAAGGTGCTTGAACATTATCGTTATGATACACTGGATGAACATCGTGGACGCCGACTAAGCGATGACCACGACGAAAGAGAAGGGATGATTGGTGGGTATGTCGTCTAATCCGTCCTATCCTACTGGTACCTTAATTAACGGCAAATGGCGGGGTAACCGTTATGTCGTTGAGCGGATGCTGGGAAGGGGCGCGAACGGAACCGTATATCTTGTGCAAAGAGAAGGCAGACGGGAAAGGTACGCGCTAAAAATCGGATACGATACACTTGAACTTCAATCGGAGATCAATGTACTGACCTCGCTGCAATCGCGACGAAAGCGGAATGAACATCGGGCTCGTCGTGAGAATCCATTGTCTTCTTATTTTTTGGAAGCGGATGATTTTGCGAATGGGGATAATATCCCCTTCTATGTGATGAGGTATGTTGAAGGCAAACCGCTGCATCATTTTTTATCGAAAAACGGTCCCGATTGGTTAGGCCTGGTAGGTCTTGGTCTGCTTGAAAAGCTGCGCACACTGCATGAATGTGGATTTGTGTTCGGTGATTTGAAGCCCGAGAACGTCATGGTATCTAAATACGGTGAAGTGGAACTGATCGACTTTGGGGGCACAAGCCCTATTGGTCGTAGCGTGAAGCAGTTTACCGAATGGCATGATCGTGGTTTCTGGAATGCGGGCAGTCGAATCAGCGATGAGGGTTACGATCTTTTCGCATTTGCTGTGCTGTGTCTTCGTTTGCTCAATGAAGAAGGGCTCAAAAAGGCAGCCTTACAGCTGCCGCAGACGAGAAGTGTGGACGAATTATTTAAGCTGGCTAGAAATTTACCCAATAAGAAACTATCCTCCTGGATTTGTATGGCGTTAAAAGGGGGGTTCTCAGGCTCTGCGGATGCTACTGAGGTCTGGCGAAACCATATTTATAACTCGCGCAGAAAGCGCCCGGATAGTATGGACACCCCCCGGTGGTTAAAAAATGCATTCGCATTGTCTTTGTTTTTGCTCGCCTTTACGATTTATTGGGTATTCCGTTTTTGAACTCATACATATAGTTGGAGAGAGAGGGGGGCGCATATGGAGCAAATGAATGGACTGGTGGAGTCTGTATTGGAGTCAGCAGCCGAGCATGAGCTGTGGGCGCCCCATGACACCATTGTAGTCGCAGTTTCCGGCGGCCCGGATTCTGTGGCTCTTTTGCATGTTTTACATGAAATATCTTTAAAATTTATACCGCTTACCTTAATATGTGCTCATGTGAATCATGGATTTAGGCCGGAGTCAAAGGAAGAGGCAGAGCTCGTACGTGGTATGGCTGAAGAACTGGGACTGCCCTTTGAGTTTGCGGAATTCGATATTCCCTCCTTGGCTAAAGAGAGTGGACTTGGTCCTGAGGGTACTGCACGTGAGAAGCGGTACGAATTTCTGATTGATACGGCTCACCGATATGGGGCGCGTTCTGTTGCTCTGGCTCATCATGCTGATGATCAGGCAGAAACTGTAATTATGCGTCTATTACGCGGAAGTGGCTTATCTGGACTGTCGGGTATCAAGTGGAAAAGAACAGAAAAAAAGGTGGAACTCATTCGCCCATTCCTACGTATTAACAAAACAGCACTTTTAGGGTTATGCCAAAATGAAGGTTTCACTTATGCTGAGGATGCCACCAATCTGCTGACGAAATACAAGCGGAATGCCATTCGTTTGGAAGTTCTTCCTTTTCTGGAAAAGTATAATGGCAGAGTGAGGCAATCCCTCGTACAGCTTGCGGAAATTGCGGGAGCTGAAGATGAGTATATGGAGACGTCTGCGGCAAAATGCTTTGAAGAGCTAGTTTCGGAAGGGGATGGGAAATACACCTTTAACAGAGCTTCATTTGCTGCCATACCCTCCGCTTTACAACGGCGTTTGATTAAACTAATATTAAATTATCTGTCGGCGGATTTATCTGCCCTTGATTTCCCCAAGATTGAAGCTGTACGTCGGGGAACGCTGCAGAGCTATCCCACCACCTGGAGCTTGGATTTGGGTGGAGGCCTGACTTGTGTGCGGCAATATGATAGTATCTTGTTCTCGTCCAAGCCCACGACGCCACAGGCAAGCTATACATATCGTCTGTTTTTACCGGACTCTGAGCTTAAATTGGAGGAAATAGGTAAGGTGATGTCGATGGCGGTACTGGAGAGAGAAAACTTTTTTGTACAGGGGGAGGATTATGGGAAGATGTCGGCTTGGTTTGACCGTGATGAACTGGTCTTTCCACTGACGATACGATCCCGATTGCCTGGAGATACCATAAGGATCATGGGATTAAACGGAAGCAAAAAGGTAAAAGATATTTATATTGATGATAAAATACCTGCTTCCGAACGGTCATTGATTCCCCTCGTTTGTGATGGTTTGGGCAATATCGTCTGGATTCCGGGCGTAAGACGCTCGATGCATGCCGCAGTAGGGCGGCACACGACCTCCGTACTTCTATTGTCTCTGGCAGAGCTGGATGACCACGAAGTCACGTAATGGTCGAAGTAAGTCTTTCATAGTATAACTTAGGAGGTTTCGCAAGTTGCAAAACGATATTCAAGAAGTATTGATCACCGAAGAGGAACTTCAGCAGAAAATTAAGGAGCTCGGTCGAACACTGAGCGAAGAATACGCAGGTCGTACCCCTTTAGTAATTTGTGTACTAAAAGGTGCGTTTATATTTATGGCAGATTTGGTTAAAGCCATTACAGTACCTGTTGAGATGGATTTCATGGCAGTGTCCAGCTATGGAGCATCCACCAAGTCCTCTGGAGTAGTCAAAATTATTAAGGATTTGGATGTATCGGTAGAAGGCCGCGATATCTTGATCGTTGAAGATATTATTGACAGTGGTCTTACACTCAGCTATTTAATTGAGTTGCTCCGCAACCGGAATGCTGCTACTATCTCTGTGGTTACCTTGTTTGATAAACCATCAGGCCGCACTGTTAATCTTGAAGCCAGCTACACAGGCTTCGTGTTACCTGACGAATTTGTAGTAGGCTACGGATTGGATTATGCCGAGCGGTATCGGAACCTCCCATATGTTGGAGTACTGAAACCTGAGATTTATTCCAATTGAACTAAGGACTGCCTCGATCATACGGATCGGATACCCACAACTTCCTTTATTTGAGGTGTCCCAAGAGGCTATGGTACAATAACTTGAGTGTTGTGAGAGGAGGTAGGGGATGAATCGGTTCATCCGGAATTCTGGTTTTTATTTGATTTTATTTTTAGTCGTGGTGGGTATTGTCCAGTTTGTGAGCAATGGAAATGAAGCCGCCGATTTCCCTAGATACGACGAGTTACGGCAGGAGATCAAGAACAACAATGTGAAGGATTTGACGGTTCAGTTTGAGGGTAATGCCTTTCTGGTCACAGGTGAGTATAGAGAGCTGCCTGCCGATACTAAATCGAAAAGCTTCTCCACATATATTCCTCCTACAGATGCCGCTATCAATGAACTGATTCAAGCCAGTGATGTTAATGGGATTGAATTAACTCAGAAGAAAATGGAAGGTACCAGCATTTGGCTGACATTCCTTTCTTCAATTATCCCACTGGTAATTATGTTCATCTTGTTCTTCTTCCTGTTTAACCAGGCGCAAGGTGGCGGCGGTAAAGTCATGAATTTCGGCAAGAGCAAGGCTCGGTTATATAATGAAGAGAAGAAGAAAATCAGCTTTGAGGATGTAGCAGGGGCGGACGAAGAGAAGCAAGAGCTTGTCGAAGTCGTTGAGTTCCTAAAAGATCCACGCAAATTTGCAGCTGTCGGCGCACGTATTCCTAAGGGCGTATTGCTTGTAGGTCCTCCGGGAACAGGTAAAACATTGCTTGCCCGTGCGGTAGCAGGTGAAGCTGGCGTTCCTTTCTTTAGTATTTCCGGTTCTGACTTTGTGGAAATGTTCGTGGGTGTCGGTGCTTCTCGGGTACGTGATTTGTTCGAGAATGCTAAGAAGAATGCTCCATGTATTATCTTCATTGATGAAATTGATGCTGTGGGTCGTCAGCGTGGCGCCGGTCTTGGTGGCGGACATGACGAGCGTGAACAGACGCTTAACCAATTGCTGGTTGAGATGGATGGATTCGGTGGTAACGAAGGCATTATTATTGTAGCGGCGACTAACCGCGCTGATATACTTGATCCGGCATTGCTTCGTCCAGGACGTTTTGACCGTCAAATTACGGTTGACCGTCCTGATGTGAAAGGCCGTGAAGCTGTACTTAAGGTTCACGCTCGTAACAAACCGCTTACGAAAGATGTAAGACTGGATGTTGTTGCTAAACGCACAACCGGATTCACAGGTGCTGATCTGGAGAATCTGCTGAATGAGGCAGCTTTGCTAGCTGCACGTCGTAACCGTAAAGATATTTCCATGATTGAAGTGGATGAAGCTATTGACCGTGTTATCGTAGGTACTGAGAAACGCAGCCGTGTGATCAGTGACCGCGAGAAACGTATTGTAGCTTATCATGAAGCAGGCCATACTATTGCAGGTTACTTCCTTGAGCACGCCGATATGGTGCATAAAGTTACTATTATCCCACGCGGACGTGCAGGCGGATATGTTATTATGCTTCCGAAGGAAGATCGGATGATCGTTACCAAGCAGGAGCTTTTGGATAAGGTTACTGGATTACTTGGTGGACGTGTTGCTGAAGAATTGTTTATTGGTGAGATCGGTACGGGTGCATACAGTGACTTCCAACAGGCTACGCGCATCGTGCGTGCCATGATTATGGAGTACGGTATGAGCGATAAGCTTGGACCTATGCAGTTCGGATCTTCTCAAGGTCAAGTATTCTTGGGTCGTGATATTGGGCATGAACAGAATTACAGTGACTCCATTGCTTATGAGATTGATCAGGAAATGCAGAACTTTATTACTTCGAGTTACGAACGTTGTAAAGATCTGTTGATCAAACACTCCAAAGAAATGCACTTGATTGCCAATACATTACTTGAGAAAGAAACACTTGAGCTTGATCAGATCACACAACTGATTGAACAAGGATTCCTTTCCGAGGATGGTAAACCAGAGGGTGGCGAAGGTGTTGCCCATGAAGTTGGCGAGCCTGTCATCGACAATATCGGTGATGTGCGAGTTCGCATTCAAGGCAAGCCTGAGGATGAACAGTCCACACTTCCTGACCTGTCGAAGGATATCCCGAATAACCCTGATTCTGAGGGTAATGACGGTTCCGGTGATGACAACAAAGGTGGGGGCACTAGCCTTACCTAATTGGGTCCACCATTCATATGATGTAAATTTATCCGGAGAACGTAACTGTTCTCCGGATTTTTTATTTTAATTTTTAAGGGATTCTATGCCTTAAAGCCTGTCCAGTTACATTGACAGAGGCTGGAACGTTGTGTACATTAGTGATTAATATTACTTACTATTTATATCAGCATGTTCATTTTTTCACCATGATGGCGCATGCCATTTGATAACATCATGTCGGCGAAAAGCCGCGAGGATTTAAGGGGGAGAACAATCGGTGGAAGCTCTGGCGCTTGAGCGCAAGCAGGAACAGAATCGAGAACTTCGTATACGTCTTGAACAGCTTAAAAAGGAACGAAACGCAATCATTTTAGCTCATTATTATCAACGTGATGAAATTCAGGAGGTTGCCGATTTCCGGGGCGACTCTTTTTTACTCGCTCAGAAGGCTGCAGAGACAGATGCAGAAGTTATTGTATTCTGCGGTGTTCATTTCATGGGGGAAAGTGCAAAAATTCTAGCCCCGAACAAAACCGTCCTTATTCCTGATGAACGTGCAGGCTGTCCAATGGCAGATATGGTCAATGTAGACGGTTTGCGTAAGCTAAAAGCTCAACATCCAAATGCTAAAGTAGTCACTTATATCAACTCGTCCGCGGAGATTAAAGCAGAAACCGATATTTGTTGTACCTCTGCTAATGCTGTGAAAGTAATCGAATCCCTTGACGCCGAAGAGATTATTTGGGTCCCAGATAAGAATCTTGGTCAATATGTACAAGATCAGACGGGCAAGAAGCTGATTATTTGGGAAGGCTATTGCAACACTCACGACATGTTGACCGTCAAAGATGTAGTAGAAATGAGAGCAAAATATCCAGATGCGGAATTTGTAGTTCATCCAGAGTGTCGTCCTGAAGTAGTCGCCATGGGTGACTATGTAGGCAGCACTACATCAATTCTGGAGTATTGCCGGAAATCGGATCGTAAGCAATTTATCGTTGGAACGGAAGATGGTACCGGATATCAGCTTCGTAAGGATAGTCCAGATAAAGAATTCCATTTTGCTACCAAATTTCTTGTTTGTCCTAATATGAAAGTTAATAATCTAAAAAAACTGGTGAAATGCCTGGAGACGATGAAGCCACAAATCTATGTACCGCCTGCTGTCGCCGACAAAGCCAGAACATCCCTAGAGCGCATGCTACAAGTCCGGTAGCATGCGCTACTCTTTCGTTGAAACAGGTGAAAAGCGGTCATGATTCCACAATATTTGGTTGATTTTGATCTTCGGGATATTCCTACGGTAAAGACAGATTGTATTGTTATTGGTTCAGGGATTGCCGGGTTATTCACAGCTATTAAAGCCAGTGAAGATCGGCGTGTCATAATGATCACAAAGAAATCAGTAATGGAAAGTAATACTCGCTATGCACAGGGGGGGATCGCAGCTGTTATAGCTGAGGATGATTCCCCTGCTTACCACCGGCAGGATACCTTAATGGCCGGAGCAGGTCTTTGCTCCTCAACAGCTGTCGATGCACTTGTTAATGAAGGGCCGGAAGGCGTTCATGAGTTAATTCGCTTAGGAACTCTGTTTGATAAGGAAGATGGGGTACTGGCTTTGACTCAGGAAGGTGCGCACAGCCACCGCCGTATTTTGCATGCTAATGGGGATGCTACAGGTTATGAGATTGTTCGTGCATTGGCGGAACAGGTAGCCGAACATGAGAATATTGAGGTCTGGGATGATCATTATGTTATCGATCTCATCACTGAAGGTGGAGAATGTGTAGGCGCATTATTGCAACGGCCCGGTGGTGGAAGGTTGTTCCTGCAAGGGGATGCGACCATTCTGTGCTCTGGTGGAGCAGGACAATTATATCGATACACTACCAACCCAGAAGTAGCTACAGGAGATGGAGTAGCAATCGCCTATCGCGCTGGGGCTCATATACGAGATATGGAATTTATTCAATTTCATCCTACAGCACTTAGTTACCCGGGAGCTCCTAGATTTTTAATCTCCGAAGCTGTGCGTGGGGAAGGAGCAGTCTTGCGCAATATTAATGGAGAACGGTTCATGGAACGTTATCATGACCTGCTTGAGCTGGCTCCGCGGGATATTGTAGCACGAGCTATTGTAAGTGAAATGGAACATACTAAATCAACGTTCGTTTATTTGGATATTACACATGAATCTCCAGAGATGGTGAAGCATCGGTTTCCCACAATATATGAGACATGTATGGGCTATGGACTGGATATTACAAGTGATTGGATTCCAGTGGCTCCCGCTGCGCATTATATGATGGGGGGGATTAAGACCGATCTGAATGGAGAGAGCACCATCCCACGTCTGTTTGCTTGCGGAGAGGTTTCCTCCACAGGCCTGCATGGCGCTAACCGTTTAGCTAGTAATTCATTATCTGAGGCCATTGTATTCGGACAGCGTATTATTGATCGGATTCATGAGCTTTCCCCGCTGGACCGTGATGTTTTATCGGTTAACAGTAACGAGGGACGTGTAGATTCGCCAACTCAAGCTATTGTGGAACGTCGTTTGAAGCTACAGAAGGTAATGGTTCGATATGCCGGACTACGTCGTAACGAAGAGATGTTACTTAAAGGACTAGATGAATTAAAACGACAGCTGCCAATCTTTGGATCAGCATTGTCCAAACGTGAGGAATATGAATTTGCTAATATGCTGACCTGCTGTTTGCTTGTGACAGAGTCTGCTCTGGCACGGGAAGAGAGCCGTGGGGCGCATTACCGTGAGGATTATCCGCAGCGGGATGATGATCAGTGGCGTAAGCACCTGCTTCAAATTCGCGAACTGGGAATAGTGGAGGAATTAAGCGATGATGTTTAATGGTTACAATGAAGAGCTAGTACAATCCATCAAGGCTTGGTTGCGGGAAGATGTTGGTTCCGGAGATGTAACCACGCAGATGACGATTCCAGTGGGCCATGAGTCCAAAGGGATTATTCATGCCAAGGAAGACGGTATAATTTGTGGCATTCCAATTGCAGAGCTGGTCTTTGAAATTGTGGATCCGGCACTTAGTTTTACAGCCCTTGTCGAAGAAGGCCAAGCTGTAACTAAAGGGACAGTAATTATTGAGGTTGAGGGCAGCACACATGCGATTCTAACAGGTGAGCGGCTTGCGCTTAACTTGATGCAGCGTCTTTCGGGTATGGCATCACGTACAGCTTCTTTCGTGCAGGTGTTGGAGGGATTACCAACTCGTCTAGTGGACACACGTAAGACAACACCAGGTCACCGGATGCTGGAGAAATATGCTGTTCGTATTGGTGGAGGCTTTAATCACCGTTTTGGGTTATATGATGCAGTTATGATCAAGGATAATCATATCAAAGGCGCAGGTGGTATTCGGCAGGCTGTAGGTCGTGCCCGGAAGAACATCCCGCATACGATGAGCATCGAAGTGGAGACCGAGAATTTAGAGCAAGTCGAAGAGGCGCTGGCAGCAGGTGCTGATATTATAATGCTCGATAACATGTCTAACAATATGATGAAGCAAGCCGTGGCTAGGATTAAATCGAAAGCTCCGCATGTTAAGACAGAGGCTTCTGGCAATGTATCGTTAGAAACCTTACGCGGGATTGCTGAAACGGGTGTGGATGTGATTTCTGTCGGGCGCCTTACGTACTCCTTCTCCAGTCTGGATATCAGTCTAGACCTTAATGCCAAGAAGGAAGGGCCTTTGTCATGATGCTTGCTGTCGATATCGGTAATACCAATATTGTTCTCGGTGTATATAGAAAACGCGAATTGCTGCATCATTTTCGGCTAAGTACTGCGCGTCAATCGACCGTGGATGAATATGGAGTAATGATACACAATCTTTTTCACATGTCAGGTGTATCTGTCAAAGACGTTGAAGGTGTAATTATATCTTCGGTTGTTCCGCCACTGGTTAAGACTATTGAGGATATGTGTATTAAATATATAGGGAAAGACCCATTGATTGTTGGACCAGGGATTAAGACGGGGCTTAACTTACGTTATGAGAATCCGCGTGAAATTGGCGCAGACCGGATTGTTAATGCAGTTGCTGCGATTGAACAATACAAATGTCCACTTGTCGTTGTTGATTTTGGTACGGCTACGACTTTTGATTGCATTGATGCAGGTGCTAATTATCTTGGTGGGGCGATTGTCCCCGGTCTAGGCATTTCAACAGAGGCATTATACCAGCGGGCATCTAAGCTGCCGCGAATTGAATTGGAAAAGCCTAAAAAGGTCATCGGACGTAATACGGTGCACGCGATGCAGGCCGGGATTATTTTTGGTTATGCGGGTCAGGTTGAGGGCATTGTTAAACGAATTAAAGTCGAGATGAACGCTCCCGAACTGAAGGTTATTTCGACCGGAGGCCTCGCCTCGCTAATTGCGGGTGAAACGGACTGTATCGATGAAGTAAATCCTATGTTAACGCTAGAAGGATTAAGAATTATTTACGATCGTAACCAATAAAGATAAAGAAGCCTAAAAGGCGAAGAGATAGGAGGGCTATGCACCCAATGGAAAAAAAGAAGGATCGACTAATCCGCGGCACGGCTCTTAATGGTAAAGTGAGAGCGTTTGCTGTCCGCACAACTGAATTGGTTGAAGAACTAAGACGCAGACACGATACGTATCCAACGGCTACAGCCGCAATGGGACGTACAGTTACCGCTGCAGCCATGATGGGCGCTATGCTCAAGGGTAGTGAGAAGCTGAGTATTATGGTTAAAGGGAATGGACCGATCGGACAAATCGTTGCAGAATCCAATGCATTGGGAGAAGTGCGTGGTTATGTGCATAATCCTCACATTCATTTACCGAGCAATAGCATGGGGAAGCTGGATGTAGCTGGAGCGGTGGGAACTGAAGGGTTCATTGATGTTATAAAAGATTTAGGTATGAAAGAGCCGTACAGAGGTAGTATTCCTATTATCTCCGGGGAGCTTGGCGATGATTTCACCTATTATTTTGCGGTTTCTGAGCAAACTCCAGCTGCGGTTGGCCTAGGTGTACTGGTAGATACCGATGAGTCAGTAATTGTGGCTGGAGGATTTATTGTTCAGCTTCTTCCTGGTCTGACTGATGCGGAGATCACAGAGATTGAAAAAGCTGTAGGGGCGATGCCTTCTGTAACAGCGCTTCTCGATCAGGGGCTGGAGCCAGAAGAAATGCTGCGCTACCTGTTGCCGGATGCAGTGGTTATGGATGAACTGGATATTAACTTTGCTTGTCAGTGTTCGCGTGAGCGGGTAGAGCAGACATTGGTTAGCTTAGGACGGGATGAACTGGAGAGATTAATTGCAGAAGATGAACAGGCTGAAGTCGTATGCCATTTTTGCAATGAGGCTTATGTTTTCAATAAGGACGATTTACAGGTCATTTTAGAACAAGCGAATTCGTAGGGTATTGGGATGATGACGAGACAGGAACGTGCACTTCGCAATACGGTTATTATTCTAGCTGTTGCAACTTTAATGCTCGGGGGTCTATTATTCTGGAGTTTGCGCGCCATGGCCCTTCTTAAAGGAGATACAACAGACAATGAATCACCGGATGTAGCGACTGCAGGCGGACAACCGATAACGGATCAGCAGTGGATGGATGAGCTCAAAAAAAAGCATGGAGAAGAAGTGTTAATCAGTATGCTTAACCATATTGTCGTGAACATGGAAGCTAAGGCATTAGGAATTACCGTGACAGACGATGAGGTTAAGCAGGAACTGGCACGCACTATAGTTGGGTACGAATCAGAAGCGCAATATTATGCTCAAATGCAATCTCAGCTCGGATTATCTCGTCAGGAAGTGTTCGCAGAGACAGCTTATCGTCTGTCCTTACAAGCGATAGCCACGGTGGGCATTACAATCAGTGATGCCGATATAGATGCTTATTTAGAGCAAAATGCCGAGCGCTTCATTCCAAAAAAGGAAATGCAGCTTTCTATGATCAAGGTCTCATCCTATGAGGAAGGCCAGCAGGTAATGGATCGCTTGGAACAGGGTGAGGATTTCGCTGATTTGGCTAGGGAAGTGTCTATTGATGATGAGAGTCGGCAGCACGGAGGCAGCTTAGGTAAAGTAGAGGAAGACGACCCTTTTTGGCCAGAGGGAATGTTAAAGACTGCCGCTGGATTGGATGTGGGTGATATAGCCGGTCCGATCGAGACAGGGGAAGACTTCGCCATTATCCGCTTGGAGAGTATTCACTCTCCAGAAATGCCGGATCAGAAAGAAATTCGGGCGCTTGTACGTCAAGAGCTGGCTTTGGAGCAAGCCCCTCCCTTGCAGCAGGTGGAAAGCGATTTACGCAATAAATATGAGGTATCAATAAATATTGACAACAGCCTGCAAGATTGATAATATGATATTAACGTAAACCCTACCGTTTTAGTCGGAAATAACTGACGGTGGTCAACAATTTAAACTCCATACACAGAAGCATAAAGTCATAATTTACGTTCTTATATCGCATTTATCATTCTAAGGAGGTTTTTGCTCATGGCTAAAGTCGTTAACAACGTAACAGAATTGATCGGAGGTACTCCGCTCGTTCGTTTGAATCGTCTGGCACAGGAAGGCTCCGCAGATATTTATTTGAAATTGGAATATCAGAACCCGGGATCAAGCGTAAAAGACCGGATTGCAATCAGCATCGTGGAAGAAGCTGAGCGTGAAGGTCTACTGAAACCGGGAGGTACGATTGTAGAAGCTACTAGTGGTAACACTGGTATCGGCCTGGCACTTGTAGCTGCTGCTAAAGGTTATAAAGCAGTTATCGTAATGCCGGAAACAATGAGCTTGGAGCGCCGTAATCTCCTTCGCGCATATGGAGCGGAATTGGTGCTGACCCCAGGATCGGAAGGTATGAATGGTGCGGTTAAGAAAGCAGACGAAATTCTGAAAGAAAACCCAAGCTATTTCCCATCCGAGCAATTCAAGAATAAAGCGAACGTGAAGATTCACCGTGAGACTACTGGACCTGAAATTATTGACGCTATTGAATCCATCGGCGGTCCTTTGGATGCTTTTATTGCAGGTATCGGAACAGGCGGAACGATCACTGGTGCGGGTGAAGTGCTGAAAAGCCAATATCCTGATATTAAGATCTATGCTGTAGAACCTGCTGCTTCCCCAATCTTGGCTGGAGGCAAACCAGGTCCTCACAAAATCCAGGGTATCGGAGCTAACTTCATCCCTGAGATTCTGAACCAAGATATCTATGATGAAATCATCCACGTTGAGAATGATGAAGCTTTCGAAACTGCACGTCGTGTAGCTAAAGAAGAAGGCGTCTTGTCTGGTATTTCTTCAGGTGCTGCTGTATTTGCCGCTCTTAAAGTAGCTAAAGATTTAGGCCCTGGCAAAAAAGTAGTAGTCATTATCCCAAGTAACGGCGAACGTTACCTGAGCACACCACTTTACAATTTCGAAGCGTAATTGTTTGCAATAACGTAAATCTATAAGAGTCTTCATACCACTTTTTTGGTGGTGATGGAGACTCTTTTCGTTGATTTAAAAGGCATTTGGTTCTGTTCATATATGAAGGACCAGACGTGGTGATTTTATTATTGTTGAAAAAAGCTCTGGTTTTTGCAGAAAACGAAAAAATCATAATAATTTCCTATCGCTGAGGGCTTTTCAATCATGCCTTAAGTACAGTATACTGACAGGCAATATACTACTGACGATTGGACAAAACTAAGCAAATGCTTACGAAGCGAGTTTTATTGCGAAGTGATGTCTACGAAGTAATGGCTTCATAAAACTTTTAGGAGGATGGCTTTGGAAATCATAACAACCTGGAACGAGTGGGAACAATGGGCTGCTGAAGACTGGAGCATGTTTCCCTTGATTATAAAATCCCCCCGGTGCACCAACGAATTACCCACGTCCTGGGAGAAAGCCTGGGAGTTAGCTTCCCAGTATTCTGTAGTTTTAGAAAGTGGTAAGGGTGGCCGTTATACGTACTTGGGCTTAAATCCTGTTTCGCTATTGAAGGGCAAGGAGGATAACGCGGAAGTATTTAGCTTCCCTACTGAATCTTTGGAATCAGCATCAGTGAACGAGGAGAGGACACCTGAGGCAACAACACTGCATGGACAACCGCTGGAGCTACTGCAGCAATGGATGTCGGATTTTACGTCGCCTAAGTTAAAGGATGAAGATGTTCCTCCTTTCTCTGGTGGATGTATTGGATTCCTTGGTTATGATGTGGTTCGTTCTTTGGAACGGTTGCCTTCTTTTGCCCAAGATGATCCTGGTTTTCCTGATTATCTTTTTATGAGGTTTGACGAGATATGGATTTATGATCACGAAGAGCATGTGCTGTATTGTGCTGTCCACGTTCCAGTTCCAGCAGACTGTGGGCTGGAGGATCTGCAAAATCTCTATCTTGGCAGTATAGAACAGGCTGGACAAATGGTAGAGCAGTGGCAGCTGATATCTTCAGCTGCAGGATTGGATGATGAGGCCGTGGGCAGCATTGAGGCCCTTACAGTTTCATCAGGAGAGTGGCCGGGCATGGCCTCGGCTTTCTCGCCTGAGAAGTTTCAGCAGGCAGTGCTGGACGTTCAGGAATACATCCGCCAAGGCGATGTCTTCCAAGTGAACCTCTCGCTGCGCCAGGAGGCGCAGCTGAAGTCCTCGCCGGAGGATGTTTACGAGTGGCTGCGCAAGCTCAACCCGTCCCCGTACATGGGGCTCTTGCGGTCGCCCGGCTTCGCGCTGTCTAGCGCTTCACCGGAGCTGCTCGTCAAGCTGCATGGGGACAAAGTGAGCGCCCGGCCCATCGCCGGCACCCGGCGCCGGGGACTCACTCCCGCGGAGGATGCCGCCATGGAGGCGGAGCTTCGCGGGAGCGAAAAAGAGATCGCCGAGCATATCATGCTTGTCGATCTGGAACGCAACGACATCGGACGTGTCGCTGCATACGGTTCCGTCAGCGTGCCGGAGCTGATGACGGTGGAGCGCTACTCTCATGTGATGCATCTCGTTTCGCAGGTAGAGGGCCAGATTGCGCCGGATAAAGACGCTTATGCGGTTATCGCAGCTTTATTCCCGGGGGGAACCATCACAGGGGCTCCCAAGGTAAGGACAATGGAGATTATCGAAGAACTGGAGCCGGTTCGACGTGGACCCTATACAGGTTCGATGGGTTTTATTGACTATAACGGCAATATGGAATTAAATATTATTATAAGAACGCTGGCTGTAAAAGACGGGGTCGGATATATTCAGACAGGTGCCGGCATAGTGATCGATTCCGATCCCTACCGTGAATACCGTGAATGCCATAATAAAGCCAAAGCGGTAGTGAAGGCAGTACTCTGTAGTGAACTGCAGCAGGAATTGCCAGCTACCAGCGGAGCCGAAGGGGGAGTAGCACTGTGATCTTGGTCATCGATAATTATGATTCCTTTACGTATAACCTCGTACAGTATTTAGGTGAGCTTGGGGAAGAGGTTAAAGTGCACCGCAATGATGAAATTACCATCGAAGAGATTGAAAAGCTGGCACCTGACCATATTCTGATTTCACCAGGCCCATGTACGCCAAATGAAGCGGGAATTAGTCTGGAATTGTTGCATCATTTCAAGGGGATCATTCCGATCTTCGGCGTATGCCTTGGACATCAAGCGATTGGACAAGCATTTGGTGGCAATGTCATCCGTGCTGAGCGTTTGATGCATGGGAAGACATCGCCTATTTACCATAACGGGACCTCAGTTTTTGAAGGTCTGGAGTCTCCATTTACAGCTACCCGATATCATTCACTGATTGTAGAGCGGGAGAGTCTCCCAGATTGCTTGGAGATTACGGCTGAGACTGAAGAGGGGGAGATTATGGCATTGCGCCATAAAGAATACCCTATTGAAGGTGTGCAGTTCCACCCGGAATCTATTATTACGGATCATGGTCATACGATGCTGCGTAATTTCTTGAAACGGAGAGCCGGAGAAACGGCATGAAATATATAGGATTTAACAATGGTGTCATTGACGCCCGAGAAGCCGTGGTTTCTGCCTTGGATCACGGCTTTTTGTACGGCATTGGCTTGTTCGAAACCTTTCGGACCTATGGGGGAGTTCCCTTTTTGCTGGAGCGTCATTTGAAGCGTATGGCAGAGGGGTGCAAGGAACTGGGCATTCCATTTGAGGCAGAAGCGGCACATCTACTTGACTGGATTAAGCGCGTTATGGACAAAAATGAATTAAAAGAAGCTTATATACGCTATACCGTAACAGCTGGTGAGGATATTCTCGGATTACCTGCTGGTGATTATCAAAAGCCCAATCATTTGTTGTACATCAAAGCGCTGCCGAAAGTACCAGATAAGCTTTACAGTGAAGGCAAAGAACTGCAGCTGTTGTCCTTGCGCCGTAATACTCCTGAGGGAACAGTGCGATTCAAGTCGCTGCATTATATGAATAACATTCTGGCTAAGCGTGAGCTTAGAGGGTATGCTTCTGCGGCAAATGGTGCTGAAGGACTAATGCTGACGGCAGAAGAATTTATTGCGGAGGGCATTGTCAGCAACATCTTTTTTATTAAAAACAACAGGCTCTATACCCCAGATCTCACCACAGGCATTCTTCCGGGAATTACCCGGGAAATGGTGCTGGAGCTGGCTCTTAGTGCAGGCCTTAGTGTTGAAGAAGGAACATATCACTGGGAGCAGTTGAAAGCTGCTGATGAAGTGTTTCTTACCAATTCCGTACAAGAAATTGTTCCTGTTACCGGGGTGTGGCACGGAGATGCAAGATTTACTATAGGTACTGGCCAGTGTGGAACAATTACTGCTGGCTTGATTTCATTATATAGAGATAGGACGGCGATTGCGAAATGAGACCAGTCCTCTTTAAGCGGACATACCGTTGTGGAAATACAGACTTGGAGTTAGGAAATCGAACATTGATTATGGGCATCCTTAATGTTACCCCTGATTCTTTTTCAGATGGAGGACTTTGGGATCATCCGGAAAAAGCCGTTGAGCATGCGCTGCGTATGGCTGCAGAGGGTGCTGATATTATTGATATCGGCGGTGAATCTACTCGTCCTGGTCATCAACCGGTGGGACTTGAAGAGGAGTTAGCCCGTGTATTGCCTGTGATCGAGAGTATTCATAAGGCGGCACCTCATCTTCCGTTATCCATCGATACCTATAAAGCTGAGGTAGCCCGCCAAGCTTTAGGTGCGGGTGCTCATATCATTAATGACATATGGGGTTGTAAGGCCGATCCGGAAATGGCGGCAGTGGCCGCTGCTGCTGACTGTCCTATTATTTTGATGCATAACCGGCAGGACCGTAATTATACGAATCTGAGTGCGGATATGTCGGCTGACCTTAAGGAAAGTATAGATCTTGCGTTAGCCGCAGGTGTTAAGCCGGCCAATATCATATTGGATCCAGGTATCGGCTTTGCTAAGGATTATAATGAAAACCTGCAGGCAATGATGCTTTTAGACGGGTTGACTGAGTTAGGCTATCCGTTGTTACTGGCGACATCCCGCAAAAAATTCATCCGCACGGTACTTGATTTGCCGTCTGATGATGTTGTGGAAGGCACTGCAGCTACAGTAGCTTTTGGGATAGCTCAGGGTTGCCAGATCGTCCGTGTACATGATGTATCTCTGATTAAACGAACGGTTAAGATGTGTGATGCGATGTTGTATGCTGCACCTCCAGTGGTGCGTGAATAGCTATATTTTACGAAAAAGGGCGGATTAATCATGGATAAAATGACAATGCATCGCATGGAATATTACGGATACCACGGTGTATTTGAGGAAGAACGTAAGCTGGGACAACGTTTTTACATTGATTTAGAGCTAGAGCTTGATTTGCAGGGTGCGGGCTTGAATGATGATTTGAATCAAACTGTGAATTATGCTGAAGTTCATGAATTAGTCAAAAACATTGTCGAAATAAAGTCTTTTAAGTTGATTGAAGCTTTGGCAGAATATATTGCATCCTCCGTACTGGACACTTATACTGTTATCAATGCAGTAACGGTTAAGGTAACTAAACCTCATCCGCCTTTCGACATTCATTTTCAGGGAGTGACTGTAGAGCTGCGCAGAACTAGAAAGTGAGAACAAGGTCCATGAATATACATTCCACCTCTGAAGAATCAGAGGCTTATATTGCTTTAGGGGCTAATTTGGGTGACCGCGAGGGCACACTGTCAGAGGCTTTGAACAGACTGGACGCTCATGATGAAATATCGGTGGTCCGCTGCTCCAAAGTTTACGAGACAGAGCCAGTAGGTTATTTAGATCAGCCGCAGTTTCTCAATATGGCAGCAGCTTTGCGAACGACACTTGCGCCCGAGTCCTTGCTGGAAGTGATGTTGGGGATTGAAACGCAGTTGGGTCGTATCCGGGATATCCGCTATGGACCGAGAACGGTAGATTTGGATTTGTTGTGGGTTGAGGGTCAGGTACTCGATACACCACATTTAACGTTACCGCATCCACGCATGTTAGAGCGTGCTTTTGTATTGTTTCCGCTCAGTGACATCGTTCCACAGAATGAACAATCTTCCGGACTTCGCAAGCTGATTACAGCAGCGCTTCAAGACATAGACGGGAAGGAAGGAATTCGGTTGTGGACAACAAGCGTTTGGGACGGAGGGTCAGGGCATTCCGTAAGCTAAAAGGGTATACTCAACAGGATCTTGCGGATCTTGCCGGAATTTCCTTGGCTGTGCTTGGTGCAGTCGAGAGGGGTAACAGACGATTAGAAGATCAAATTTTAGATAAAATTGCGAATGTTCTCGGGGTTACAACAGAAGAGCTTGTGGATCCCAACTCATAATTTCCAAGAATTAAAAGGCAGGAAGTGATACGAATGCTGAAGATTGGCGATATCGAGATGAAAAATCAGGTTGTTCTGGCACCTATGGCTGGCGTGTGCAATCCGGCTTTTCGTCTGATCGCTAAGGAATTTGGTACAGGTCTGGTCTGTGCGGAAATGGTAAGCGATAAGGCCATTATTCACGGAAATACACGTACTCGCGAAATGTTGTTTGTAGATGAACGGGAGAAACCGCTTAGTTTGCAGATTTTTGGCGGGGATAGAGCATCACTGGTGCAAGCAGCTAAAGTCGTTGATAAAGAAACCAATGCTGATATTATCGATATCAATATGGGATGCCCAGTGCCAAAAGTGACTAAATGTGATGCGGGAGCCCGCTGGCTTTTGAATCCCGACAAAATCTATGAAATGGTCTCTGCGGTTGTCGATGTTGTCGATAAACCGGTAACCGTGAAAATGCGGATTGGCTGGGATAGCGAGCATATTTTTGTCGAAGATAATGCGCGTGCGGTTGAACGTGCCGGGGGTAAGGCTGTCAGCGTACACGGTCGTACCCGCGAGCAGCTTTACACAGGCCATGCGGACTGGAACTACATCAAGATGGCAAAAGAAGCAGTTTCCATTCCCGTTATTGGCAACGGGGATGTTAATACACCTGAAGATGCTCGGGCTATGTTGGATCAGACTGGCTGCGATGGTGTAATGATCGGGCGTGGAGCACTCGGTAATCCTTGGATGTTGTATCGTACCATTCAATATTTGAGCACCGGCGAGCTTATGCCTGAACCTGGTTTGGATGAGAAGATTAAGGTTGCTATTCTTCATATGGATCGTCTGGTAGCTCTTAAGGGAGAAGCTGTAGCTGTCCGTGAGATGCGTAAGCATATGGCTTGGTATTTAAAAGGCTTGAAGGCTGCCGCTAGAGTGAAGGATGTCCTTATGACAGAAACAAAACGCGATGGAATGGTGAGGATATTGAATGATTTTGTCGTTCAATTAAAGCATGAAGAAGAGAGCAAGGGCATTGAAATGTCTTCTTCTGCTGTATAATCGCCTTTTTTCTGCTGATATTTGAACACATCTGACTTTATATGTGGTGTCATTGACATTTTGTAGCGGTTCCAATATAATTTCACAGTATAAAATCGCCGTTACAGTAAGAGCAATGCAGCAGGGAGGGTTCTTATCCTTCTAGATTAGCATATAGTATGGTGTTTTCAATAATTGTATACGACAGGAGAATCGGTTGAGATGAGCGATAAAGAAGTCATCCTTACGCCGGACGGGCTAAAACGTCTGGAAGATGAGCTGGAGACCCTCAAATCCGTAAAACGCCGTGAGGTTGCTGAACGGATTAAGGTAGCGATTGGCTACGGAGATATCAGTGAGAACTCGGAGTATGAAGACGCGAAGAATGAGCAAGCTTTTATCGAAGGACGCGTTCTCACTTTGGAGAAGATGCTTCGCAACGCGCGTATCATCAATAGCGACGAGATCGTTACTGACGTAGTAAGTATTGGTGTTACTGTAAGTGTCGAGGATTTGGAATATGGGGACACTATGGAGTATACGATCGTAGGTACAGCAGAATCTGATCCACTGAATAACAAGATTTCCAACGAAAGTCCGGTAGGCAAAGCTATTATCGGAAAAAAAATAGGTACGGTAGTTGATGTTTCTACACCTGCAGGAGTTATTCAATATAAAATTCTCGATATCAGAATGAAGTAATATACAGACCTTAATGTCTGTAAATAGATGTGCTGCCATATGTATTAGTCATTTCACTGTACATAGGTAGATAAGGGAACATGTTTGGGAAAGCTTCCTTAGGGAAGCTTTTTTCAAATCATCCAGAAACGATAGGTAAAACAAACTGCTTATATTTTGAGCTGGAACGGGACTGTCCTCTAACTATGGAGACGGAGCCGTTTCTTCTTGTGTATATGATATTACTGAGTTATAAGGGGATGAATCGCATGACCGAGGAAATGAACAATGTGGACAATGCAGAGAACGAACTTAGTGAGCTTTTGCAGATCCGCCGTGCCAAACTGGACGAGCTAAGAGGACTTGGTATTGATCCTTTTGGCAAAAAATACGAGCGCACAGCTAACGCTGGCGATATCGTAGCTAAGTATGATGGACTTTCCAAAGAGGAATTGGACGAGCTTTCTGTTGAAGTGAGCATTGCTGGGCGTATTATGGGAAAACGCGTTATGGGTAAAGCCAGCTTTGCGCATATCCAGGACCTTAGCGGAAGAATTCAGCTTTATGTTCGTCAAGACAGCATTCCTGAAACTCAATACGCGGCGTTTAATGTTCTCGATCTGGGAGATATTATCGGCGTTCGTGGAACAGTATTCAAAACCAAAACAGGCGAGACCTCCATCAAAGTGCATAATCTCGAAGTCTTGTCCAAATCCCTGCTGCCACTTCCTGAAAAATATCATGGTCTTAAAGATGTAGAACTGCGTTATCGCCAGCGCTATGTTGATTTGATTATTAATCCGGAAGTTCAACAGACCTTTATTGCCCGTTCAAGAATTATTCAATCGATGCGTCGTTATTTGGATTCACTTGGTTATCTTGAAGTTGAAACACCTACACTTCATACGATCGCCGGTGGAGCAGCTGCACGTCCGTTTATTACTTACCACAACACACTTGAAATGCAGCTGTATATGCGGATTGCTATCGAGCTTCACTTGAAACGCCTTATCGTTGGCGGTTTGGAAAAAGTGTACGAAATCGGCCGTGTCTACCGTAACGAGGGAATGTCGACTCGTCATAATCCAGAGTTCACTATGATTGAGTTGTACGAAGCATATGCTGACTACAAGGACATCATGAATCTTACGGAGAATATGATTGCACATATTGCCCAAGAGGTATTAGGTACACAACTGCTGGATTACCAAGGCAAAGAGGTAAATCTGTCTCCAGGATGGCGTCGTGTAACTATGGTTGATGCTGTTAAAGAAGTAACCGGTGTTGATTTCAGCGTTCACATGACAGATGACGAAGCACAAGCTTTGGCAAAAGAACATCGTGTGCCTGTTGAGAAACATATGACGTTCGGTCATATCCTTAACGCTTTCTTCGAGCAATTTGTAGAGGAAACTCTAATTCAGCCAACCTTTGTAATGGGACACCCAGTTGAGATTTCACCACTTGCGAAGAAAAACGATGAGGATCCACGCTTTACCGATCGTTTTGAGCTGTTTATTGTGGGTCGTGAGCACGCTAATGCATTTAGTGAATTGAATGATCCGATTGACCAACGTCAACGCTTTGAGGCACAGATCCAGGAGAAAGAGCAAGGTAATGACGAAGCTCATGAGATGGATGATGATTTCATCCGCGCCCTGGAATATGGTATGCCGCCTACTGGCGGACTGGGAATCGGCGTAGACCGTTTGATCATGCTGCTTACCAATTCTGCATCGATTCGCGATGTATTGCTGTTTCCACATATGCGTAACCGTACTGAATAGTATCTATAGAACACAGGGCTTAAGGGAGCTGTCTAAGGGCAGTTCTCTCAGCTACTGTTGATTAGAAGCGGTGCTTTCACTTAATTGCTCCTATAGAATGTAGAGATTTAATATTAGTTTCAAAAAAACTCTTGCAATGCATCTCCATACATGATATATTCTAAGTCCGGCCAAGAAGTACACATGCCGAGCTCGAAAAAGAAGTTGAAAAAAGAGCTTGACATTAAATAGCCGAACATGATATAGTATAAGAGTTGCTGCTGAGACATTAAACGGCGCCAACGAGAACTTGATCTTTGAAAACTGAACAACGAGTGAGTAGGAAATCACGTAAGTGAAATCCAAAATTAGAGAATTAATTTTCTCGTCAGATGTTTCAAAATGAGCATATCGCTCTTTTCAATACTAATTGGAGAGTTTGATCCTGGCTCAGGACGAACGCTGGCGGCGTGCCTAATACATGCAAGTCGAGCGGAGTCATTTTGAAAGCTTGCTTTCAAAATGACTTAGCGGCGGACGGGTGAGTAACACGTAGGCAACCTGCCCTTCAGACTGGGATAACTACCGGAAACGGTAGCTAATACCGGATAATTTCTTTTTTCTCCTGAGAGAAGAATGAAAGACGGAGTAATCTGTCACTGAGGGATGGGCCTGCGGCGCATTAGCTAGTTGGTGGGGTAACGGCCCACCAAGGCGACGATGCGTAGCCGACCTGAGAGGGTGAACGGCCACACTGGGACTGAGACACGGCCCAGACTCCTACGGGAGGCAGCAGTAGGGAATCTTCCGCAATGGGCGAAAGCCTGACGGAGCAACGCCGCGTGAGTGATGAAGGTTTTCGGATCGTAAAGCTCTGTTGCCAGGGAAGAACGTCCGGTAGAGTAACTGTTACCGGAGTGACGGTACCTGAGAAGAAAGCCCCGGCTAACTACGTGCCAGCAGCCGCGGTAATACGTAGGGGGCAAGCGTTGTCCGGAATTATTGGGCGTAAAGCGCGCGCAGGCGGCTATTTAAGTCTGGTGTTTAAACCTTGGGCTCAACCTGAGGTCGCACTGGAAACTGGGTGGCTTGAGTACAGAAGAGGAAAGTGGAATTCCACGTGTAGCGGTGAAATGCGTAGATATGTGGAGGAACACCAGTGGCGAAGGCGACTTTCTGGGCTGTAACTGACGCTGAGGCGCGAAAGCGTGGGGAGCAAACAGGATTAGATACCCTGGTAGTCCACGCCGTAAACGATGAGTGCTAGGTGTTAGGGGTTTCGATACCCTTGGTGCCGAAGTTAACACAGTAAGCACTCCGCCTGGGGAGTACGGTCGCAAGACTGAAACTCAAAGGAATTGACGGGGACCCGCACAAGCAGTGGAGTATGTGGTTTAATTCGAAGCAACGCGAAGAACCTTACCAGGTCTTGACATCCCTCTGAATCTGCTAGAGATAGCAGCGGCCTTCGGGACAGAGGAGACAGGTGGTGCATGGTTGTCGTCAGCTCGTGTCGTGAGATGTTGGGTTAAGTCCCGCAACGAGCGCAACCCTTAACTTTAGTTGCCAGCAGGTAATGCTGGGCACTCTAGAGTGACTGCTTATGACAAACCGGAGGAAGGTGGGGATGACGTCAAATCATCATGCCCCTTATGACCTGGGCTACACACGTACTACAATGGCTTAAGTACAACGGGAAGCGAAGCCGCGAGGTGGAGCCAATCCCATCAAAGCCATTCTCAGTTCGGATTGCAGGCTGCAACTCGCCTGCATGAAGTCGGAATTGCTAGTAATCGCGGATCAGCATGCCGCGGTGAATACGTTCCCGGGTCTTGTACACACCGCCCGTCACACCACGAGAGTTTACAACACCCGAAGTCGGTGGGGTAACCCGCAAGGGAGCCAGCCGCCGAAGGTGGGGTAGATGATTGGGGTGAAGTCGTAACAAGGTAGCCGTATCGGAAGGTGCGGCTGGATCACCTCCTTTCTATGGAGAATCGTTCTCTGCAATGAGGACATTCAAATCGGAAGCTAAGCTTCCAAACTCAGGTTTAGGCCTGTTACTCACTCGTTGCTCAGTTTTGAGAGTTTAAGCTCTCAAGTAAGACTTGATCCTTGAAAACTGGATACCGAAACGAATTTGCGTTTTAGAACATCTTTTAGCAACTTGTGCAAACAAGTAAATGTTATTAGTGAGATTTTTCTTCGGAAGAATCAAGGTTAAGCTAATAAGAGCACACGGAGGATGCCTAGGCGCCAGGAGCCGACGAAGGACGTGGCGAACAACGAAACTGCCTCGGGGAGCTGTAAGCAAGCTTTGATCCGGGGGTGTCCGAATGGGGAAACCCAGCTGTGGTAATTCGCAGTTACTCATTTCTGAATACATAGGAAATGTAGAGGCAGACCAGGGGAACTGAAACATCTAAGTACCCTGAGGAAGAGAAAACAATAGTGATTCCGTCAGTAGCGGCGAGCGAACGCGGAACAGCCTAAACCTAAGAGCTTGCTCTTAGGGGTTGTGGGACGTCTCACATGGAGTTACAAAGGAATATGGTAGGTGAAGAGGTCTGGAAAGGCCCGCGATAGAGGTAAAAGCCCTGTAACCTAAACTGTGTTCTCTCCGAGACGGATCCCGAGTAGTGCGGGGCACGTGAAACCCCGTATGAATCCAGCAGGACCATCTGCTAAGGCTAAATACTACCTGGCGACCGATAGTGAAACAGTACCGTGAGGGAAAGGTGAAAAGCACCCCGGAAGGGGAGTGAAATAGAACCTGAAACCGTGTGCTTACAAAAAGTCAGAGCCCTATTAATGGGTGATGGCGTGCCTTTTGTAGAATGAACTTACGAGTTACGTTTAACATGCAAGGTTAAGCCGAGAAGGTGGAGCCGCAGCGAAAGCGAGTCTGAATAGGGCGAATTAGTATGTGGACGTAGACCCGAAACCGTGTGATCTACCCCTGTCCAGGGTGAAGGTGCGGTAACACGCACTGGAGGCCCGAACCCACGTACGTTGAAAAGTGCGGGGATGAGGTGGGGGTAGCGGAGAAATTCCAATCGAACTCGGAGATAGCTGGTTCTCCCCGAAATAGCTTTAGGGCTAGCCTCGGTATAAGAGTAGTGGAGGTAGAGCACTGATTGGGTGCGGGGTCCGCAAGGATTACCAAGCTCAGTCAAACTCCGAATGCCATATACTTATTGCCGGGAGTCAGACAGTGAGTGCTAAGATCCATTGTCAAAAGGGAAACAGCCCAGACCATCAGCTAAGGTCCCCAAGTGTGTGTTAAGTGGGAAAGGATGTGGAGTTGCACAGACAACCAGGATGTTGGCTTAGAAGCAGCCACCATTGAAAGAGTGCGTAATAGCTCACTGGTCGAGTGACTCTGCGCCGAAAATGTAACGGGGCTAAACACACCACCGAAGCTATGGCTAGATGCTTTGCATCTGGGGTAGGGGAGCGTTGTGTAGGGGTTGAAGGTGTACTGAAAAGAGCGCTGGACACTACACAAGTGAGAATGCTTAGGATGAGTAACGAAAAGATCAGTGAGAATCTGATCCGCCGAAAGCCCAAGGTTTCCTGAGGAAGGCTCGTCCGCTCAGGGTAAGTCGGGACCTAAGGCGAGGCCGAAAGGCGTAGTCGAAGGACAACAGTTTGAAATTACTGTACCACCGTAATCCGCTATGAGCGATGGGGTGACGCAGGAGGGTAGTGACGCGGACTGATGGATGTCCGTCTAAGCAGTGAGGCTGATGTGTAGGCAAATCCGCACATCGTTAAGGCTGGGCTGTGATGGGGAGCGAAAATTGTAGTAGCGAAGGTCATGATCTCACACTGCCAAGAAAAGCCTCTAGCCAGGAGAAGGTGCCCGTACCGCAAACCGACACAGGTAGGCGAGAAGAGAATTCTAAGGCGCGCGGAAGAACTCTCGTTAAGGAACTCGGCAAAATGACCCCGTAACTTCGGGAGAAGGGGTGCCCCGGTAGTGTGAATAGCACGAGGGGGCCGCAGTGAAAAGGCCCAAGCGACTGTTTAGCAAAAACACAGGTCTGTGCGAAGCCGCAAGGCGAAGTATACGGGCTGACGCCTGCCCGGTGCTGGAAGGTTAAGGGGAGTGGTTAGGGGTAACCCGAAGCTATGAACCGAAGCCCCAGTAAACGGCGGCCGTAACTATAACGGTCCTAAGGTAGCGAAATTCCTTGTCAGGTAAATTCTGACCCGCACGAATGGCGTAACGACTTGGGCGCTGTCTCAACGAGAGATCCGGTGAAATTTTAATACCTGTGAAGATGCAGGTTACCCGCGACAAGACGGAAAGACCCCATGGAGCTTTACTGCAGCTTGATATTGAATTTGGGTACGATCTGTACAGGATAGGTGGGAGCCGTAGAAATCGGAGCGCAAGCTTCGGTGGAGGCGCCGTTGGGATACCACCCTGATCGTATCTAGGTTCTAACCTAGTGCCCTTACCGGGTACGGGGACCGTGTCAGGCGGGCAGTTTGACTGGGGCGGTCGCCTCCTAAAGAGTAACGGAGGCGTTCCAAGGTTCCCTCAGAATGGTTGGAAATCATTCGCAGAGTGCAAAGGCATAAGGGAGCTTGACTGCGAGACCTACAAGTCGAGCAGGGACGAAAGTCGGACTTAGTGATCCGGTGGTACCGCATGGAAGGGCCATCGCTCAACGGATAAAAGCTACCCTGGGGATAACAGGCTTATCTCCCCCAAGAGTCCACATCGACGGGGAGGTTTGGCACCTCGATGTCGGCTCATCGCATCCTGGGGCTGAAGTAGGTCCCAAGGGTTGGGCTGTTCGCCCATTAAAGCGGTACGCGAGCTGGGTTCAGAACGTCGTGAGACAGTTCGGTCCCTATCTGTCGTGGGCGCAGGAAATTTGAGAGGAGCTGTCCTTAGTACGAGAGGACCGGGATGGACGTACCGCTGGTGCACCAGTTGTTCCGCCAGGAGCATGGCTGGGTAGCTACGTACGGACGGGATAAGCGCTGAAAGCATCTAAGCGTGAAGCCCCCTCAAGATGAGATTTCCCAATTAGTAAGACCCCTTGAAGACGACGAGGTAGATAGGTTGGAGGTGGAAGTGCAGCAATGCATGGAGCTGACCAATACTAATCGGTCGAGGGCTTATCCTATACGTAGAATGCAGATTCGTTTCGGATTCAGTTTTCAGGCATCAAGCCTGTAACACGCTTAGAAATTCATTGTCACTTCTGGTGATGAACTGAATTTCACGCGGCAGCGTCTGTTTCACAGACGCATGTTTGGTGGCGATAGCGGAGGGGTTCCACGCGTACCCATCCCGAACACGACCGTTAAGCCCTCCAGCGCCGATGGTACTTGGACCGAAGGGTCCTGGGAGAGTAGGACGTTGCCAAGCACGCAAGACCACTGTTGAGTAATCGACAGTGGTCTTTTTGTTATGTAAATAGAGAATTCATTGGGCTATATTTTGAGATACTAAGATGGAGATAAGCGTGGTTTAAAAGGTGAACAGAGGCGAACTGTAAATTTTTAACACACTAAATTGTCCTCTCAGCACGGACTAACGTCCAATAATTCGCTTACTCGGCGGCCGTTTTTTGAATACCTACTCTGATGATGTAATGTTCTTGACAGTCCAAATGCCCTTTGCTAAGATGGCAATAATATATTTTTGGATAAGCATCTCAAACCTTAATTGAAGATCTACACTTGTTCAGCCCCCAGATGTACAGAATTGTCTGTCGTGAATGGACTGGAGTCAAAGGTTCTTCTTTCATAAAGTTTGTAGGCGGGTATAATTTAAAACAACCGAGGAGGAATGACCCAGGTGTGGAAAGATAAGTTTGGTAAAGAAGGTCTAACTTTTGATGATGTGCTGCTGGTTCCGCGTAAATCTGAGGTACTGCCTAAAGAAGTGGATTTGACCACAGTTCTAAGTAAGAATGTGAAGTTGAATATTCCACTTATGAGTGCAGGTATGGACACAGTCACAGAAGCAGCCATGGCCATTGCAATTGCTCGTGAGGGTGGCATCGGGATTATACACAAGAATATGCCTGTAGAGCAGCAAGCGGAAGAAGTAGATCGTGTGAAGCGTTCCGAGAGCGGAGTTATTACGAATCCATTCTCACTTACGGCAGAACATATGGTATCTGATGCAGAGCTTTTAATGGGTAAATATCGCATTTCCGGAGTGCCGATTGTAGACAGTGACAATAAACTTGTCGGTATTCTGACTAATAGAGACTTACGCTTTATTCATGATTTCAATATTCAAATTAAAGAAGTTATGACACATGAGAATCTTGTAACAGCTGCTGTGGGTACAACCCTTCAGGAAGCAGAAGGTATCCTGCAACGTCATAAGATCGAGAAGCTTCCCCTTGTGGACGAGAATAATATTCTTAAGGGCCTCATCACCATTAAGGATATTGAAAAAGCTATTCAATTCCCTAACGGAGCCAAAGATGCACATGGCCGTCTACTTGTTGGAGCAGCTGTTGGTATCTCTAAAGACACCTTCGAACGTACTGCAGCATTAGTAAAAGCTGGTGTGGACTTGATCGTCGTCGATTCTGCACATGGTCACCACATTAATATAATTGAAGCGGTTCGCCAAATTCGTGAGCTGTATCCTGATCTTACGATTGTTGCTGGTAACGTAGCTACAGGCGAAGCAACCCGTGAACTTATTGAAGCTGGTGCATCTGTAGTTAAAGTAGGTATTGGACCAGGATCGATCTGTACAACACGCGTTATCGCTGGTATCGGCGTACCACAGGTTACAGCCATTTATGATTGTGCCACAGTTGCTCGTGAGTACGGAATTCCTATTATTGCTGATGGCGGTATTAAGTATTCTGGGGAGATCACTAAGGCTATCGCAGCGGGTGCTCATGCTGTAATGATGGGAAGTATGTTTGCAGGTACTGAAGAAAGCCCAGGGGAATCTGAGCTTTATCAAGGCCGTAAATTTAAAGTATATCGTGGTATGGGCAGCATGAGTGCCATGAAACAAGGCAGTAAAGACCGTTATTTCCAAGATGATGATAAAAAGCTCGTTCCTGAAGGAATTGAGGGACGTATTGCTTTTAAAGGGCCTCTTTCTGACACTGTTCATCAATTGATCGGCGGATTGCGCTCAGGTATGGGCTATTGCGGTACGAAGTCATTGGAAGAACTGCGTAACGATACTTCTTTCATCCGCATCACAAGTGCTGGACTTCGTGAAAGCCACCCGCATGATGTGCAAATTACAAAAGAAGCACCAAACTATTCCGTATAATGGACTAACCGTATTATTTTTTGGACAGACAGGACTATTTCGTCCTGTCTGTCTTTTTTTGCGGGTACCCCTGTGTTAGAATAGAACAAGCTATTGATATGAGATTTAAAGGAGAGTCGTAATCATTGAAGCACAAACGAAAATTTAATGGTAAGCAAATTGTAATTAAGACAGCGACTGTAGGTCTGCTTTTAAATATGTTAATGAACCCAGTAATTCCAGCATTGGCTGAAGCGGGCAAAACTCCGGCTACAACCGAAGGTGCCGCAACTGCTACTGAAACTGCACCCAAGACCAACGCAGTTAAGATCCCTTCTGTGGAATCTCTTAACTTGGAATTGAGTTCTGCTATTCTAATAGAACCAACTACAGGCCAAGTACTTATGGCTCTAAATCCAGATACACCACTCCCACCTGCGAGTATGACCAAGATGATGACTGAATATCTTGTATCTGATGCCGTGAAAAAAGGAGACATCTCTTGGGATCAGAAAGTTATCATTCAAGAGAATGCTTCCAAACAGGTCGGATCACGAATTTTTCTGGCAGCTGGAGATGAACATACGGTTAAAGAGCTATACATAGCGATGGCTGTAGGATCGGCGAATGATGCCACAGTTGCTTTGGCAGAATTGGTATCGGGTTCAGAAGAACAATTCGTAGAACTAATGAATCAGACTGCACAGAAGATGGGCATGAAAAATACCTATTTTATTAACTCAACTGGACTTGATCGGGCAGACATGCCGAAGAAATTCCGTCCTGATCTTGATAAAGAGACTGTAATGTCAGCTAGAGATGCAGCTACTCTTGCTAAATTTATAGTTACTGACCACCCGGACTTCACTGAATTTACAACGATTCAGTCTTATAAATTCCGTGATCGGGATACAGCGCCGATCATTAACTACAACTGGATGCTGGAAGCTAACAAAAGTATTCCCAACTTTAAGGCATATGCTTATCCAGGTCTAGATGGACTGAAGACTGGCCATACCACAAATGCAGGTAACTGCTTTACAGGTACTGCTGTGCGTGATGGAATGCGTCTAATCAGTGTTGTTATGGGTGCTAATTCAGAGGCACATCGATTCACAGAAACAAAAAAAGTGCTCGACTACGGGTTTAACAACTTTGAAATCAAACAGGTTGTAGCTCCGAAGGCTGTTATTGCTGGCACGGAAACAGTTCCGGTACTGAAAGGCAAGAATAAAGATGTTTCTATAGTTACTGATGAAGGAGTTTCTTTCATTGTTCCTAAGGGAACGGTTTCTCCTGAAGTTACTACAACTGTTGTAACAAATGACCCTGCAACTTTGGTTGCTCCTATAGCTCAATCCTCTAAAGTAGGTAAAGTTACCTATTCCTACAAGGCTGAAGGCATGCAAGCAGCACAGGAGAAAACAGTTAATCTGATCACAGTAGAGGAAGCTGAGAAGGCTGGCTGGTTCAAGTTGTTCCTTAGAGCGATTGGCGATTTCTTCGGTGATTTATTTTCAGGGATCAAGAACTTGTTCTAATGCAGTTTGGTGTCGAAATCAGCAGTAAATCCGAGTAAATGGGTTGTAGATTTCCCTTCATTGGGGTAAAATTACAAGTTAGATTAAGATAGATCATTCGGGGGGTTAGGACATGGAAACAGGTACATCGCGAGTTAAAAGAGGCATGGCAGAAATGCAAAAAGGCGGCGTCATTATGGACGTCATGAATGCAGAGCAAGCAAAAATTGCTGAGGCTGCTGGTGCAGTTGCTGTTATGGCTCTGGAACGCGTACCTTCTGACATTCGTGCAGCTGGCGGTGTAGCACGGATGGCCGATCCTACAATTGTAGAAGAGGTTCTCAAGGTGGTAAGTATCCCTGTTATGGCTAAGGCTCGTATCGGCCATTATGTAGAAGCGAAAGTTCTAGAATCTTTGGGTGTTGATTACTTGGATGAGAGTGAAGTTCTTACTCCTGCTGATGAAGTATTCCATATTGATAAACATGAGTTCACCGTTCCTTTTGTATGTGGAGCGAAGGATCTGGGAGAAGCACTGAGACGTATTAACGAAGGTGCCTCCATGATCCGTACAAAAGGTGAACCAGGAACAGGCAACATTGTTGAGGCCGTGCGTCACATGCGCTTTATCAACAGTCAAATCCGTAAAGTAACGAATTTGTCCAAGGACGAGCTATATAATGAAGCAAAGAACCTGGGAGTTTCCTACGAGCTGTTGCTCGAAGTACATGAGCTTGGAAAACTGCCGGTTGTTAACTTTGCCGCTGGGGGTGTAGCTACTCCTGCAGATGCTGCTCTTATGATGCATTTGGGTGCTGATGGTGTATTCGTAGGCTCGGGTATTTTTAAATCGGACAATCCTGAGAAATTTGCGCGTGCGATTGTTGAAGCCACTACACACTATACTGATTACAAACTGATTGCTGAAGTATCCAAGAACCTTGGTGCACCAATGAAGGGGATTGATATTGCAACTCTCACCCCGGCTGAACGTATGTCGGAGCGTGGCCGTTAATAGAGAGAAGGTTGTAGGATGAAGATAGGAGTATTGGCGCTGCAAGGCGCTGTTACGGAGCATATTGTTAGTATAGAGAAGACCGGTGCAGAAGGCGTGCCTATCAAGCGTGTGGAGCAGCTAGAAGAGGTTGAAGGCCTGATTATCCCCGGCGGAGAAAGTACAACGATTGGAAAGCTAATGCGGAAATATGGCTTCATAGAAGCCATCCGTGATTTTTCTGATCAGGGTAAGCCTATTTTTGGCACATGTGCGGGTATGATCGTGCTGGCCAAAAAAATTGCCGGTGGTGAACCGGGGCATTTGGAGCTGATGGATATTACCGTAGCCCGGAATGCATTCGGCCGCCAACGGGAAAGCTTTGAATGTGATCTGGAGGTTAAAGGCATTGATGAGCCGGTTCGTGCTGTGTTTATACGTGCACCGCTTATCAACGAGGTAGGACCGGGAGTTGACGTGCTTACAGTCTATAATGATGAGATTGTAACCGCGCGCGAAGGCAACTTGCTGGTGTCTTCTTTTCATCCAGAACTGACCGATGATTTCAGACTGCACCAATATTTTGCCGATATGGTAGAGGCGAATAGGGAAGTCCAACAACAAAATCGCATATAAAGAACATCCTGACTCTTTCAAAGCTGTAATCAGCATTTTGAAAGAGTTTAGGCTGTTTTCAGGAGGGAAACTTTGTGTTAGATGTAAAAATACTACGTAGTGATTACGCAAGAGTGGAAGAGGCTTTAGAAAAACGGGGCAAATCACTGGACTTAATTGCTGATTTTCCACAACTTGATTTGCGTCGACGTGAATTACTGCAAGAAACCGAAGGTCTTAAGAACCGTCGTAATACAGTTTCAGGTGAAGTAGCGAAAAAGAAAAAGAACGGCGAGCCAGCAGATGATCTAATTACAGAAATGCGTACAGTATCTGACCGAATTAAAGAGCTTGATGATGAAGTACGTGAACTGGAAGCTCAGATTGCTGATCTTACTATGAATATCCCTAATATTCCTCATGATTCAGTTCCAGTAGGGAAATCCGAGGATGATAACGTTGAATTACGCCGCTGGTCGGAGCCCAAAGAGTTCGGATTCACTCCGAAATCACATTGGGAGCTTGCGCAGCAGCTTGATATTATTGATTTTGAAGCTGCAGCAAAGGTTACAGGATCCCGGTTTGTTTTCTATAAAGGACTTGGAGCACGTCTAGAACGGGCGCTGATTAACTTTATGATGGATCTTCACAGTGGTGAGCATAACTATGAGGAAATGCTGCCGCCTTACATTGTAAACAAAGACAGCTTGTATGGTACAGGACAACTGCCTAAATTCGAAGAGGATCTGTTCAAGCTGCGGGATACCGAATACTATTTGATTCCTACAGCTGAAGTACCGGTAACGAACTACTATCGCGAAGAGATTTTGACGGCAGCTGACCTGCCTAAATACCATGTAGCTTACAGCTCTTGTTTCCGTTCTGAGGCGGGCTCGGCGGGCCGTGATACTCGCGGTTTGATTCGCCAGCATCAATTCAACAAGGTAGAGTTGGTGAAGCTCACCACCCCTGAATCCTCTTATGAGGAATTAGAAAAAATGACAGCAGACGCTGAAAGTGTGCTGCAGCTGTTGGGACTGCCTTATCGTGTACTTGGGTTATGTACGGCTGATATGGGCTTTACATCGGCTAAGACGTACGATTTGGAAGTGTGGTTGCCTGAGAGTGGGATGTACCGTGAGATCTCCTCTTGCTCAAATACAGAAGACTTCCAAGCACGCCGGGCAAATATTCGTTTCCGTAAGGATCCAAAATCGAAGCCTGAATTTGTTCATACGCTGAACGGCTCTGCTTTGGCTGTTGGACGTACGGTTGCTGCAATTCTTGAGAATTATCAGCAAGAGGATGGCAGTGTTCTGATTCCAGAATGCCTACAACCTTATATGCGCAATGTAAAATCGATACAACCAAAAACTATTTAAAGATATAGTTGCTTTTTATTTGCATTGTATGGTACAATCCTAATGCATGTGAAATTTAAATGCATTTGGAGAGGTACCGAAGCGGTCATAACGGGGCGGTCTTGAAAACCGTTAGGGTGCAAGCCCACATGGGTTCGAATCCCATCCTCTCCGCCATTCCTTTATGAACTTAAAGAATAATTAGATAGAAACCGTTCCCTCTGGGGGACGGTTTTTTGTTTTGTTTGGTAGACCCAGTTCTATTGAGAATAAAAAGCTTCATTTCTCCGCAATGTATTAGAGAAGGAGGATGATCATAATCATGGATAGATCATTAGAAGTTGATCAGCATAAGCTTGTCTCAGCCTGGCAGGAGCGCTTGCCGGCGTTGATGGATGATGGGGATAGTTTCAGTGTGCTGGCGGATAATGGGGATCCGAATAGCTTGCTGATTCATTTTAATGCGGCAGGTCATCAAGGCTATTCGCTGGATTTTCGCTGCAAGTATGTAGATAGCAGAGAAGTGGCAGTGGATCTGCTGGATGTGGAACAGAGCGGTCTCCATATTGATGAGCGTAGTGATGCCGTACAGCAGCTGGCACAGCAATACTCACGGCAAATTCATGAATGTGCTCAGGCTCTTCAGAACTTGACCAATCCTTAGGAGGAATGAAAATGTCGAAACCAAAAAGTATCCCTGTTCCTGGGGCAGAGCCAACAAGTGGTGAGCGGAGAAAAGACCATACTCCTTCAGGCCCAGAACCACTTTCAGGTTCTAAAAAGGTGAAACAAGCGAACCATGTTGACCACCATAATCCACAAGGTTAACAAATAAAAACGTTAAGAATTTTAAAGAAGTGTTTCTTGATTTTTACAAATGGTTTATCATAGGAGGGGGAGAGATTTCTTTTACAATGGGAGAGGAGAACAATAATGAACAAAAAGTGGGGTTTGTCGGCCGCTGCATTGCTGCTTACAGCAGCAGTAATTCTGCCGGGATGTGCAAGTAAACAGGAGGCGCCAAAAGAGGCCTTAAAATCAGCCGCTACTAAAGCGACTACAATGTCATCTTATGAGATGAAGAGTAAATTCACGATCAACGATCTTACGATCGAGACTTCTGACGCTGAATCTGCTGCAATGACTACACAGGTACTTAGTATGCTTAAGAATGCTGATATTACCATTGATGGGGTATATCAAGCAGAGCCAATGCAGACAGAACTAACTATGGTTCTGAATCTGAAAGGCGATATGAGCATGAGCTTTAATGTTCCTATGGTAATGACTGCCGAGAAGTTGTATGTTAAGATTCCATCTATTCCTTTCGTACCGATTCCTGAGACAATCCTCAATAAGTTTGTAGAGGTTGATCTGAAGGCGTTGGCAGAGCAGGAGGGTGCAGAATTTAACCCAAGTACGATGGATACTCAAAAAATGCAGAAGCTGTCTAATGAAGTGGTGGACACTGTCCTAGCTGAATATGACGAAGAAAAATATTTTAACGAGATTGATCCCAAAGATGCTAATTTACCAGAAGGTGTGGAAGCTAAACAAGTCGTTCAGTTCCAAGTGACTAACGATAATGTTAAAGAAGCAATCACTATCTTGGTGAATAATGCCCTGCCAAAAATCATTGATATCGTAAGCAAGGAAGAATACAAGGATATGCTGCAGATTAAAGATGCAGATCTAGCTAAGGCTAAAGAAGAACTGACATCAGGTGAAGCTAGAACTGAATTGGATAAGGGCTTAGCTGATCTTGATAAGTACCTTACCATCAACCAGTTCCACTATAATACTGCGATCAATAAGGACGGATACGCTGTGTATCAGGATTTATTGATGGATGTTAAAGTAAATGATCCGGAAGATGGCACAAAAGTGGCCTTCTCAGTAAATGGAACGGGCCAATACAGCAAGATCAACGAAAAGCCGGTATTCAAGATTGGTATCCCTCAAGGTGATGATGTAATTACAATGGATCAACTTGGAGAAGAATTCGGTGGTTTGGGAACTTATTAATCCCAGTTCGCAAGATAAAGACCCGCATGAGGCGTATATTATACGCCCATGCGGGTCTTTTTTTAGGAAAAAAGTAGCGCTGATTCCTGCGACAATGCAGAATCCTATTTCTGTTCCTCTGTCAGCACATCTTCAGTTAAGATTGCGTAGGTTTGGTGATCCTGCCACTGTCCATTTATTTTAAGATACTGACGGGCAACCCCTTCAGGTTTAAACCCACTCTTCTCCAGGACTCTTCGGGAAGCTTCATTATGCAATAAAATAGCTGCCTGAACTCTATGTAGACCTAAGGCTCGGAAAGCATAGCCAAGGACTAATCCGACCGCTGCTGTCATATAACCTTGTCCTTGCATCCGATGATCCATTAAATATCCTAAATCAGCATATTGTGCTACACCTCGTGAGACGTTGGACAATGTGATCTGACCGATTAGCTGTCCATCCAGCAGATAAATGCCGAACATATAAGCTCTGTCCTGTAGGGCGTCCTCAATACGCTGATTGATGATCTGTTGCTGACTCTCCAGGGTAAAGAAGTGCTCATCACGTTTTGGCTCAAACGGTTCGTGGGTTACCCGGTTATTTAAACGAAGCTCCAGCAGGCTTTGTGCATCCTTAAGCTCAAGTGGAGAAATATAGATCCCTTGAGAGGTATGATATAGAGTAAGGGTCATTTAGGAGTCCTCCTTTTGTTTAATTGGCTTTTTACGTAAACGGCGAAAGAAGGAGGTGAGTAGATCTGCACATTCTTCTTGTAAAACATCCTGTATTACCTCAGTTCTATGATTAAATCGCGGCTCTTCAAGCAAGTTCATGAGGGTCCCGGCACATCCAGCTTTAGGGTCAGGCGTTCCATATACCGTGAGAGGCACTCTGGACTGCACTATTGCTCCTGCACACATCGGACAAGGTTCTAGGGTGACGTACAGCTGGCAATCCAGCAGACGCCAAGAATTCATGACATTGCTGGCCTCGCGAATGGCTACCATCTCTGCATGGGCTGTCGAATCCATTGTCGTTTCTCGTAAATTGTATCCACGTCCTATAATTTCACCATGTCGAACAATGACAGCGCCAATAGGAACCTCACCTAATGCCTCAGCTTTACGTGCTTCTGCGATCGCCTGCCTCATCCAATATTCATGAACCGCTTGTATATCTTCTGGCGATTCATTGGCTTTAATATTCAAGATCATCTTCCCTTCTTCTGTAACCATTGTACAACGAACAAATATTCGTTCTTAACAAAATGTGCATAACTCTGTGGATAACAGCCTACTTATACACATTTTTGTACACACCGGACTTTAATAATTTGTTTATATGTGCATAAGATGTGGATGGTTTCTTATATATTGTAGAGAAACACCTTTTGAATTTCAATATTTCGTGAATTAATAGGCTTGTTTTAAATGTCCTTTTCAAATGAGGGGGCAAAAGGTATGATGTTTATTATAGGCTCCGCAAGGATTTACCAGTGGATAAGAGGTGAATAACAGTTTGTCCATAAAGACAAAACTATCTGCTATTATTTTTGGAGCGGTACTGCTAATTTTAGCATTAAACCTGACATTTAACCTTTATGCCGCTCAGAATAATCTAAGAAATGAAAACGCAAATAATATGCAGATCACCGCTATGCAAATGGCTGTTTCTGTAGAACAAAGTAACTATAGCTCTAACTATGTAGAATATCAAATTGCGCATAACTTAAGAATGGCTGCCATCTTTGCCTCTAAGGAATTGGGTCCGGATTATAAGAATATAACCAATGCTCAACTTAAGGCCCTAACTTCCAAGTTGGGCGTGTCTAATATTTCAATTCTGGTAAAGACTGATAATGATATCGTGGTGACAAAGGCATCAAATCCTATTGATATTGGAATGTCCACTCAAGGTTGGGGGTACTGGTACCTTGCCCTTTTGGAGTTATTTGATAATCAGGAAGTCACTGTGGGGCAAGGTCAGTCATTGGATCATTTTTGGTCAGGCCCATTTGAATATTCAACCTACAATCCCGATTTCATTGAGAAGTGGGGTTATTATCATGATGAAGCAAGCAACTACATCATTAATCCTGTTATTCTCAATACTGCGGCTAGTGAATATGTCAAAATCACCAATCCCGATCAAATTGTAGAGCGAACCAAAGAAGTTAATCCTGGGATTTTAGAGCTTACAGGATTTAATCCAACAACATTTGGTTTAGCGAGTATGGCGGGCGATGGAAGCGATGCATTTAAAAAGAAACTTGGCAACCGCCCAATTAAGTTCGGTACCTATACTTATGGTAATGTGGAGCAAGATAAAGCGGCCATTCTATTAGCTCAGCAGAAGCAGAAGCCAGTTACACTGGAGACGAGAGTACATGGAAAAAGAGTACTCAAAAGCTTCATTCCTATCCAGACTGCTAAAATGGAACCTTATGTAATCGGTGTAGTTTTGGATTACTCTGTGATTTCATCCGTAGTTCATGAACAATTAACTAATTATTTGACTACGTCTCTGTTGTTGCTGGCATTATTTTTGCTATGTAGTTACATACTTTCGGGTTTTGTTACCCGTCCAATTCAGGCTATACTTGCCAAAGTCAATGATGTAGCGCGAGGTAAGTTCGAACCTCCATTAAGCGTAACCTCTCGTGATGAGTTAGGTCAGTTAGCCTTACGGATTAACGCTATGACTTCTCATCTTATGCAACGCACCAATCGTCTTAAACAGACGCTGGAAGAGAACCGGGCGGTTAAGGAGCATTTGGAATCCGTAATTAACGGTACGTCGGATGCGATTCATACGTTGGATATGGAGGGACGAATCACTAGCACTAACAGAGCCTTTGAGGAGCTGTACGGATGGAGTGCAACAGAAGTGATAGGCAATATGCCATATCTTGTACCCGCGACAGCGCTTAAGCAAGAGGAAGAGCGGCTTGACGCGTTAAGAAATGGTGCAGTTCTGCCGCCGATCGAGACAGTGAGACTTAAACGGGACGGATCATTAGTTGAAGTTAGCGTTAGTACCTCGATAATTCGAGATGAAGAGGGTTATCCCCATTCCTTTATTCACGTTTCTCGTGATATGACGGAACGCAATCGAATGGAGGAGCTGCTTAGACGCTCTGAGAAACTAACTACAGTCGGCCAATTGGCCGCAGGAGTAGCTCATGAGATTCGTAACCCTCTTACCACGTTAAAAGGATTTCTACAGCTTCAACAGGAGAAGGAGCTCTTGGTTCCGCTTCATGTAGAGCTGATGTTATCCGAGCTGGAGCGGATTAATCTTATCGTCAGTGAATTTTTAATCCTGGCTAAGCCGCAAGCCGTTCATTTTCAGGAGAAAGATCTTCGCTACATATTAGGTGATGTAGTTTCTCTATTGGATAGTCAGGCTCATCTACATGATATTCAATTTAGTACGAAATTCTCTGAACAACCTGCTACTGTACATTGTGAAGAGAACCAGCTGAAGCAGGTATTTATTAATATTGTTAAAAATGCAATTGAGGCTATGCCTGAGGGTGGCGTCATTTCAATGGAACTGTGGAACTCTGTGGATTGCGTCTTTATTGTAATCAAAGATCAGGGTGAAGGGATTCCAGAGGACGTGCTGCCTAAGCTGGGTGAACCGTTCTTCACGAATAAGGAATCGGGGACTGGTCTTGGGTTAATGATTAGCCAGCGTATTATTCAGGCTCATAAGGGTCATTTGGAAATACAAAGTGAAGTTGGCCGGGGGACAACCGTTATGATTAAGCTGCCTGCAGCTGGAGGGGTTACACCTTGGCTCAACATTAAGGATGAACGGAGTGAAGAACAACGTGAGAATTAATAAATTCATCAGTGAGACAGGGTACTGTTCACGCCGAGAAGCAGACAAGCTTGTGGATGCCGGCAGAGTGACGATCAACGGAGAGCCTGCTGTGCTGGGCAGTCAGGCTGTTCCGGGCGATGATGTGCGAATAGATGGTATAGCGCTTGAAACCTCGAGCCAGACGGTCTACATTGCTCTAAACAAGCCGGTTGGGATTACATCAACCACAGAACAGCATATCAAGGGGAATATTGTCGATTTTGTAGGTCATCATGAGCGTATATTCCCGATTGGTCGTCTCGATAAGGATTCGGAAGGATTAATCTTGCTTACTAATGATGGTGATATCGTTAATAAAATTTTGCGGGCGGAAGGCCGGCATGAAAAAGAATATGTGGTTACCGTGGACAGACCCATTACGCCTTCATTTATTACCGGCATGTCGAGCGGTGTGAAAATATTAGGTGAGAAGACGCTGCCCTGTGAGGTCACGCGTATTACGGAGCGTGTCTTCCGTATTATTTTGACAGAGGGCAAAAATCGCCAGATTCGTCGTATGTGCAGCGCTTTTGGCTATGAGGTTCGAAAGCTGCAACGCATTCGGATTATGAATATTCGCCTGGGGGCATTGCAAACGGGAGAATGGCGGGAGCTGTCTGCTGATGAGAAGAAAGAGCTTGGAGCTACGCTGAACTACGAGTTACTGTAGGAATGTTATTACAATGTTACAGGTCCATATAGAATGTAGTACTCGCAACAAAAAAAGAGCTGTCCGGGGTCTAAGACCTTTGGACAGCTCTTTTTATTACCTTACGAAATCACTTATTCAGCAGAGGGAACAATCCCTGTAAACTCTTTGGATTCTTGATATTTGCGAATAATGGAAACCTCTACCCGGCGATTCTTGCTTCGGCCGGTAGCTGTGTCATTATCCGAAATAGGATGATACTCGCCGTATCCAATCGCACTAAATTTGCGCGGATTTAGATTCGTGTTCTGCAGCAAAATCTTCATGAACTGAAGTGCCCGATCCGCACTCAGATCCCAGTTGGATGAATAGTTGCTATTGGAAATCGGAATATCGTCGGTGTGCCCTTGCACTACTACATCATAATCCGGGAATTGCTGCAGCATCGTTGAGATGGATTTAGCTAATTGCCGCGAATCATCCTTAACAATGGCTTGGCCAGAGGCGAACAATGCGTTATCACTGATCGTAATCATTAGCTGAGATTGATTAAGCTTCGTACTGAGCAGATCAGTTAGGCCGTTGCTCTTAATATATTGATCGAATTGTTTCTTAAGCTTCTCTAAATCCTCTTGTTCCTTTTGTCGTAGCTTTGCCATTTCTGCTTCTTCAGCTTTCTTGGAAGTAGAGCTACCCATCTTATCATTTTTCCCCAGATCTTCTTGAGTTTTACTAGGCATTGCTGCCCGCTCTTCAAGAATGCCTGTACCGCCATTAAGTGCGGAACTGAAGGCTTGACTCATCTCTTCAAATTTCTTGGCATCCGTTGCGCTCATAGAATACATAACGATGAACAGAGCCACCAGAAGAGTCATGAGGTCGGAATAAGGTAACAGCCACGATTCATCGGCATGTTCTTCATGCTCTTCGTGTCTAGTCTTTTTGCTCACCTGATCCACCGTCCTTCTCATTTAACTTAACGCGTTGCGAAGGTGTTAGGAATACAGCAAGCTTCTGATTGATGGCAATAGTAGATACACCGGACTGTATGGACAAAAGACCTTCGACCATCATCATTCGAACTTCGATTTCTTGTTTGGAGAGACGTTTCAGCTTATTAGCAATAGGATGCCATAATACGTAACCTGTAAAGATACCAAGCAAAGTGGCGATGAAGGCAGCCCCGATTGCCGCAGCCAATTTGTTCATATCACTCATATCAGCCAGAGCGGCGATGAGGCCGATAACCGCCCCGAGCACCCCAAGGGTAGGAGCATACATACCTGCCTGTGAGAAAATGAGCGCTCCTGCTTTATGTCTATCCTCTGTGGCGTGGATATCCTCCATGAGGACATCGCGGACAAAATCCTGATCATTTCCATCAATGATCATCCGCATGCCATTCCTGAGGAAGTTATCTTCTATTTCATCGACCTTTGATTCTAGAGCCAACAGACCTTCACGCCGTGTGATAGAAGCCCATTCCATGAACATAGTGATTAATTCGGGTTTACTGATTAATTTCTTTTTGATAAAAATCATTTTGAACAGACTTGGAATCTTTTTGACCTCGTTGAAAGGAAAGGCCATGAAAATAGACGCTGCCGTACCCACCAAGATAATAACGTAAGCAGCGGGTGTGGCCAAAGCATGAAGTGGAGCGTGCTTGAGGATCATGCCCCAGATTACAGCAACCAAACCAAAAATTAAACCAATTATTGTTGAAATTTCCATTTTGCACCTCGTCCGTGAGATTTAAGATGTGTTCCGACAATGCCGCGTATATCATCCTTGAAACAGCGGCAGGGCACTCTGTGCGAAACCGAATTAACGTATATTCTTATTTATCGACATCATTCGGTTTTTTGTGAAGTCATTTTTTCGGCTATAATGGATAAGGTAAGTAATTATTCATCTGTGAAGAAAACGGAGTGATATACGTGGGTGTAAAGCATGGTAGAGATTACGGTGAAATTCTAACAGATTTGACCGAAGCCGTCGGACGAATTTCCGATGGATATTTATTTTTTGAGATGGATCCGGACGAGTGGCAGGAACTACCCCAAGAATCAAAGCTGGAGGTATGGGAAGCATTGGCTGAGGATCTTTTCTTCGCGCTGGGTAATGAACCTATGATTGAAGTGGGGAGCGGCGTAATTATTTACGATAAGGACACGCATCGCATTAATATTTTAGTTGGCGAAGAGGATTTGGCTTCAGTGGTTTTGATTTAGGCAGAGGAGACGTCTGGACGTAATTTGCCCGTAGTTAGTAGCCCGTGTTAAAATTGATAAAGCCGAGTTATAATCGCTGGGATTTGTGAATACATTAAATCGAAAATATCGCCTTTATCCTGGCACATCCCTTGGACCTCAGAAGCTAAGGGATGTTTTGTTTAACGCCTAAGTCATGTAAAGGGAACTGCGCACTTTACTGCAATTTTTTGTAAGGGAGGAAACGAATTGTTATTTACGGAAGAGGAACTGCGTGAGGAGATCACCAAGCTGGAGGGGTGGAAGCTGGATAATAATGTTATGGTGCGAAAATATATGTTCAGCCAATATATGAAGGGCATTGCGTTCGTTGATGAAGTAGCCACGATTTCAGAAGCCTTCGATCATCATCCACATATTACGATTGATTATAAAACAGTTACCCTGCGACTTGAATCTAATGAAGAAGATGGGATTACGGCTCTAGATCTTCGAGCGGCGCATGAATTTAATGAAGCCTTTGAAAAAAATCATTAGTTTAGCCAAAATCATAAAATAAACGCCCGTGCATAGATAGTCACCTATCTCATACACGGGCGTTTTTAGTTGCTTGATGGGTTACTTTTTCTCTGAGAGCCAGAGTGCGACGTTGGCGATCTCTTCAGGGGCTAGCTTCTCCTTAAAGGAAGGCATTTGACCACGTCCTTTGGTGACGATGCTGTAGATTTCCTCAGCGTCATGCTGGCCGCCTTCATTCTGAAGACTTGGTCCAACTCCACCTTGAAGCTGATCGCCGTGACAGGTGATACAGCTGGCTTTCACGGTTGCTTCTGCCTTTGCTGCGTCCAGTTGAACTACCGGCATCGTGGGCTTATTTTCTTCCGCTACCTCTTCTTTACCCGGAAGTGTAAACATGAGTACTACCGCAAAGGCACAGGCGGCAAAAAACAAACCGCTCATGATCCATTTCTGCATCCCAATTCGTCCCTTCTATGTAAGCTGCTCCCTACATTATAGCTTATGGTGAAGCGTTATCATAGGGTTTGTGACAAAAAAATGAACGAGAATACAATCATTCTTATGAAATATCTGGTATTTAATATCATTTATCATAGACCATGCAATAAAAAGGTTTGTCTCCTGTAGGTGTGCGGCGTTCATACGTATCTGTAATCGTAAATCCACATTTTTGATAAGTTCGAATGGCGCGTTGGTTCCAGGTCAGGACTTCTAGATCTATCTCTCGATCAGGATAACGACTCAAGGCTGTCTGGACGATGGCATCTACGAATAGTTTGCCTAAACCATGGCCGCATAGATCGGGGCGCATCCCAACTCCTAAACGGACGACTCCTTCCATCGGGAACAACTGTGCGAATCCGCACAAAACCTCTTGTTCATTTAATATGGAGATATATTGTTCCTCCCGGAGCTGCGGATCGCCAAACTCGATGCCAAGAGCCTGCATCTGCTCCCACGGCATCCAGCCATAAATATTATATGGGGGCGTATAGCTCCACTTACAAATAGCTTCTCCGTGAATTGCCTCCATAGGAACAACATGAAAAGTTACCGAGGGATTTATCATAAAGTCAACGATCTCCTTTCACGAGGACATTGCTATATTACTAATTATATACAAAATGGGGGAGGTTCGACTCAGAAACTTTATATGAGAGGAATGTTTTACAAATTATGAGAGGGGTAAATAAGTAATAAGACAAAAAAACAAGCTCTCCTCCAAGAGTTACCTTGGAAAAGAGCCTATGTACGTTACTTATTGAACATCATCATTGTCTTCCGATTCAGCAGCAACCGATTGGTAAGCGTCTGTGCTCATAATGCGCTTAGCACCAACGTAGCGTTTCACGTAGTAGCTATCACTCAGAGAGCTAATCGTAACACCGCGTGAGGTAGAAGCGTGTGCGAACTTACCTTCACCGACATAAATGCCGACATGGGAGACACCTTTGCCACTTGTATTGAAGAATACAAGATCTCCGGCTCTTATATCATCACGGGAGATTGCTGTGCCCATTTGATATTGGGAACCTGATTGGTGTGGAAGGTTAATGCCAATCTTATCAAACACATACATTGTAAATCCGGAGCAATCAAATCCGTTAGTGGATATACCGCCGGATACGTATTTAGTACCGATGGCCTTGTCAATCACTTTATCCATTTTGGAATCTGCGAAAGCGCTTCCTGCTCCGATGGTGAGGATGATGGAAAAGCTTAGTACTGCTGCTGCTAACTTCTTCTTCAAAAGTGTATACCCCTTCCAAATGCCTACGAGGTTAGCTTAAGGGTTCGGTTGAAGGTCCCCTATGACCCCTCTATATAATGGAGGTCAATTCACCCAAAGTTGGTTCCCCCGTTTTCCTAATAGTTAGGAAACTCGGCTCATACTGTTGATTAGGATTAGCTTGTAATCAATACATGACAAAACCTTTGTAAATAACAACTTAATGATTACAAAAATGTTACTAAAATCTCACTGCGCTAATTGTAACAAACAGAAAGCCGCTTGGCAATCGTTTTTAACATATTAATGCAGAAAAATTGGCATTTTTACGGTAGAAAGGCATATGTAAGCGTTAATAATGACCTAATTTTTAATATAATTGCAATTTTTATCAAATAAACGTGTTTCAATTGGGCTCTATTAGTGTAAAAATATATTATGGAAAAAAGAAAAACCCGAATTTGATTACGGGAATAATCAGATTCAGGTTCATATAGTTGTAATTATGAGGTTATAGTTGTGAGGAAGGTTTCAATCGAAGGCTACAGCTTGATAAGCTGAAGTACTCATTACTCTTTTAGCGCCAACATAACGATTGGCCCAGTAGGCCTGACTGAGTGAAGTGATGGTCACTCCACGCGAAGAGGACGATTGTGCGAATTTTCCGTTTCCAACATAAATGCCGACATGGGATACTCCATTGCCAAGTGTGTTAAAGAACACTAGATCACCAGAACGCAGATTGCTTTTGGATACAGCAGTTCCAACGCTATATTGAGCTTTTGATGTACGAGGTAAAGTAAGACCCACATTCTTGAATACATATTTTGTAAATCCAGAGCAATCAAATCCGGCAGTGCTTGTACCTCCGGTTTTATAGGCAACTCCAATAGTCTTTGAGATTACAGTGTCCATCTTAGAGTCGGCAAAGGCGCTTCCTCCACCAATAGATAATGCCATTACAAGTCCTAGCGCCGCAGCGACGCATTTTTTTCTTAAATTATGTCTTTTCAAAAGATGTACTCCTTCCAAGGCCTGCGAGGTTAGCTTAAGGGTTCGGTAGAAGATTCCCTATGATCCCTGTAAAGCGAGATCAATTCACCCAAAATATGGTTCCCCCACTTCCCGGTGCAAAGGAATTAGGCGTGTTAAGCACCAAGAGAATGACGTTTCGACAGTTACACTTACGATAAATACATTTAGTTATGTAGGAATCGTTTCAATTGATTACAAAATTGTTACTAATAGCACAGGACTTATTGTAACAGAGCTTTTATGATTTTGCAAATACTCTTAAGTTATCCGTAATGAGAAAAAGTCCCAGCTCCTGAATACAGGAATTGGGACCTTTTTATTATGTCAAATAAGGTTAATTTATTGTGGAAATGCTTTGCTACACCATAGATGATATTGTGCAGAGATTCCCCACATTTTTAAGAGCGTAGAAGGTAGTGGTGAGATTTGCCGTATTATAAGTGCCGGCAGGCCGGGACAGAACAGACCCGTCAGTCCGCACACTAGCAGTAAGAGCAAGCCTCCCGCACCAAGTACAATGGAAACACCTATAGCAGGAATCAGTGACCGCAAGCAGATGAACAGTGAGGAGAACATTCCTGTACCGCCGGTGTAACCAAACTGCATATATAGAAGAAACAGGCGCACGATAAAAATATATATAAGCCATGCCAATACGTATGGTACTAAATGAAGTAACAAAGTGTAGTTAAACAAAGAGGATAAGAACAGCCCGTACATTTTTGGAGCAAGCCAGTAAAGCGGCAGCAGGGTCAGCACCCATTCGATTAGGCTAAAGACTAAGACAGGTAGTCCATAGATCTTCATGCCGGGGAAAAAGAACAGCCCGCGCTCGCCCTTTCGCTCCTGGTGCAGCTCATGCAGCAATCCTGCCCTTATGAAAGGAGAAAGCAGAAGTCGCAAGACAACAAGTCCTAGAAGCATCCATAACCAAGTGCGTATCGTAGGGTCAGTATTCAAGCTGAACTGTCCCTCGATATAATACAACAGTCTGCCCATACCGCTGCCGCCGGCGTCTTTATCTGGATAGCGCAGTAGAATTGGAATAATAGCAGATCGGATGAAACCATACATAAAGTAGCCCCAGAGCAGTCGGTAGATGAAGAGCAGAATTAAAATATAAAATTGCTCCTTCATGCTTTGCCAGCCGCGGGTTATCGATGTTCTCACAATCATTCACCTCACCAGACAAGAGTTCCGAGCACGGTTTCAAGTAGTTTAGTTACACTTAACGTCCAGCGAGAGAGCGTCTTGGGCTCTATTTCCGCCAGCCTAAAGTTGTTTAAATGTTTGCTCTCCAATAAGATGGAATGCTCAGGGTCAATCTCAGCAGAGAGAAGAGGCTTATCGCTTAACAATTGAAACGTAGTCTCTGCTCCTTCACCGTTCCAGACCCGCTGCACCGAAGAGCTGTCGGCGAATGTGAATTTCACGGGAACATCAACGTAATGGCTCCCTTTATTTGAAATCTTCACTAATGATTCGTAGCTTTGAGCATCGCCGTTGTTATTTTTTTTAAAAGTAATCGTATCTACTGAGAAGTCAGGCGCACCATCACCATAAATGTAATCATCGAAATAGGCCTGCCATGATTTTTTGGTTACCTTCTCAACGACTTTCTGAAAATCTGACGTAGCGGGATGCTGGAAACGGAACTTACGAGCGTAGGAGGACATGATGTTGTTCATTGCTTTGGTACCTACCTGGCGTTCGATATCTTTAAGTACAAGCTTGCCGCGGATATAAACATTTCGGCTATAGGAATCCGCCCCTGCATATTTCCACGTTTCCAGATTTAACGGCTCAGGTATAGTTACCAGGCTGGCCTGTAAAGGCAAATTAGACTTGATACCGTATTCTTGTTCCATAAGTCTGTCTTCGGCATAGGAAGTAAAGCTTTCATCCAGCCAGGCCTCCTCGAATTCATTGCTGGCTACCATACCGTAGAAGTATTGATGGCCGATCTCATGAATGACGGTTCTTTCAAGTGAGGTATCTGGAGAAGAATCCGCGGCCCCAAAGGCTGTAATAAGGGTAGGATATTCCATTCCTCCCGCGCCGTTTCCCTCCTTAGGTGGGACGATAATAGACAGCGTAGAGTAGGGATAAGGGCCATACCATTTGCTGAAGTAGGTCAGGGCAGCCTTGGCAGCTTGAAGGTAACGCTCTTGTAAGTCTTTGTGCAGTGGGTCGAGATACACCTTAATTCGTACTCCAGGCACTTCCGGCGTAGAGAAAGCTTCCTCTGCTACTGTAAAATCAGGGGATGCAGCCCAAGCGAAGTCGTGGACATCATCGGCGTAGAACTGATATATTTTTTGATCTTGTTTGAGCTTGGCATTTTTTACAGGAAATCCGGTCGCAGCCACCGTATAGTTGGAAGGAACGGCAATCGTTACATTAAAGATGCCAAAATCACTGTAAAACTCAGAGGTCCCGTGATACTGATGCAGGTCCCAGCCTTCTTCTTTAACTCCGCGTGTGCCCTTAGGCTCGTATACACTAAGCTTAGGGAACCATTGCCCAGCCATAACGAAGTTACCTGAAGCACCCATGCGAGCAAAGATTTTGGGCAGCTGGACTTCATACTGAAGCTTAAGTGTTACACTTTCCCCACCATTAACAGGCTGAGGAAGATGTACCTTTAGAAGCGTCTTATCGTTGATATTGCCGTCATCAGGTTGAACATATTGCACTCTTTGCATTAGCGAAGTTCCCTCTGTCGTGCGCAGATCGGTCAGCGTCATATTTCCGAAGCCGTTCTCAGGCATGCTGTCGCCTCTGAGCGTCCCCCCGGATTCCTTCATAAAGGTGGTATCTGATGAGGCAAATGCATTTGGATACATGTGAAAATATAAATCACTTACTGGCTTTACTCCGGGGTGTGTCCAGGTTACTGTCTCAGAAGCTTTTAAGGTTTCTGTGTCAGGAACAAGCTGGACATCAATGTGATACTCGACTACCCGCTGGCTTAAAGCCTCCTCTGCCGGGACAGGCGCGCTCTCAGGCAATACCTGCTGTGGTACGGCTGCAGGCGCTGTGCCGCTGGAGGACTTGGCCTCTTTTGAAGCAAAGCTAGTAACAGAAGCTGTTGAGCTATCCCCTGAAAAGGCCCATATTCCTCCTCCCAGCAGCGCGAGGATGGCCAGGGTCGCAAAGATGATGTACTTTAATGACAGTGACTTCATAGTGTGATTCCTCCCGTGACAAGCATCTACGGGATGTATATGTTTGCAATCGCCGCATTATTAGCTAAAATTAAATTATTCGTAAGAGGAAGGGTGTGCACTCGTGGACAACATACAACCGGAGGGCAAGAAACAGATTGCCTTAAATATTGTGAACGCTAAAAGTAAACATAAAGGCTTTGGAGCAGGCTCTATAGATCTCAACAACGTTTCACCTGTCATTATTGATGGTGATGTGGCGGTTATTGATATCGGTGCCATGCATGCCAAGAGCAAGGTGGAAAAAGGAATTAAATTTTCCATGAATCGTGAAGATGTACCGAATGGAAGACAGGTTTGGGTGGTATGGGTAGCGGTAGACCGTACATTGGAAGCTCAATTTTATGGTGGAATCACAGCCTGTGAAATGTGGATTGATACAGAAGCGCGCCGCGGATGGAAAATTCTTGCCGAGCATGTCAATAAGCTGGATGCAGCTCTTAAACGCAAGATCGATGTGGCAGGGCTTGGAGCCATTGAGAAGTCGGCTCTCAAATCCCTTCTGATCTCTCATAATGAAGCATGGTGGAATGCATCCTCAGATGAGCTTAAAGCTGCACTGACTGAATAGTATAGGAGCCTCCAGAAGGGTTATCCGATATAAAAAAAGCTTCGACCTCCGGAAATAGGAGCGTCGAAGCTTTTTTAATTTATGATTTGCTTGTACTGCTAAGCTTGCGTTTGAGCTGACTCACTCTGGCTTGGCTAATCCCGAGGATTTCTGCAAGTTCTTTTTGGTTGGCATAGGGATGATCTTCAATAGCTTGTTCCAGACGTTGGCACATTTCCTCTGTCTTCGACTTTCGGATGCTGGTGTTGTGCTCTGGTGCCTCAACAACAAAATCCTCACGTGACTCTGGCAATTGAGACATGCGTTCAGGATCGACAATTTCTTTTAGACAGCTGCTACAAATAAACTGCTCTTTATAGTAGGTGACATGGTCGTGGCTTCTGCAAAATGTACACTCTGTCGAGGTGTACTTCCTAAGGACGATGATTTTTTCGTCTAAAACAAAAAATTCGATAGGATCACCAATGTCGATATTACGCGTCATACGGATTTCTGCGGGAACCACAATTCTCCCAAGACTGTCTAAACTCCGGATCATGCCTGTATCCTTCATCCCATGTCCCTCATTTACATCATTATATTTTGGTTTCTAATAACTATTATAGCAGTAATTGTGAGTTAAGAGAATGGGGTAAGCATAATAAATAAAACGGTTACATCCCTTATGCGACAAGTGATATTTGAATTTAGAAATCCTGTTGTTACTACAATATATGACTTATAAAAAAAGAAAAACCCCTTCAATATAAATGAAGAGGCTAATTCAACCACCAGCGTTTAATGTTCTTCCATAGGGAACGATTCTCTTCAGCAGGATCTACCTTGCTTTGTGTGTCATCGACAGCAGGAGCGGCGCCAGTTCCATGCAATTCGCAGTATTCGGTGGGCTCAGTTCCACTAATAAAGGTTTCCAGTTCTTTGTCGGGACATGCTGCTGTAGCAAGTTTACCGGATTGCGGATTGACGTATACGCTGACCACTCCATCTGGAATGGGGAAAATTTTTGGAGGGACATTTTCCAGCGCTTTTTCAGTAAATTGGGCGAAAATAGGAGCCGCACGCCGTCCGTCGGTAGTTGCGATGTCGCGCCCCTTGTCGTATCCAACCCAGACTGCCGTGGATAGCTCCGGGGTGAATCCTACCATCCAGCCATCTGTATCCGTAGTGCCGGTCTTGCCGGCTACCGGACGTTTGATTATGGAAGCCACACGATTGCCCGTCCCCCCAGTCTCGAATACCCCCTCCATTAAACGAGTCAGGACATAGGCAGCTGAAGGTTCTACGACGGTTACTCCTTTGGGTTGAGGTGCTTCATACAGGACCATGCCATTTGAATCGGTTATTTTTAGAATGGCTGTGGTCGGCATTTTCTGACCGCTGTTTCCAATTACAGCAAAAGCCGCAGCCATTTCAAGCGGACTGATCGGTGAAGTGCCTAGTGCCAGCGAAGGTACGCTTTGAAGTGGACTGTCAATGCCCATCTTCGCAGCCATTTCGCTCACTTTATCCGCGCCGATCTTCATAATTGTATTAACAGCATAGATATTGTCCGATGCTGCGATAGCTTGCCGCATATTAATTTCACCCAGATACTTATCCCCAAAGTTTCGGGGCTGATACGTTTTGCGGTTGTTATCATAATGAAACATCGTTGGCTGACTATTGAAGACCGAAAGTCCTGTCATCTCTTTGGAAGAGAGTGCGGCCAAATACATAATCGGCTTAAAGGAAGAACCCGGCTGGCGTGTGGTGGCCAAAGCATGATTGTACTGGTTGGTACGATAATTTTTTCCGCCGACCATTGCTTTGATGTAACCGGTGCGAGGATCGATGGATACAAGCGCAGTCTCCAGATCACTAGTTTGATCCATCTCTGTGTCAACAGCATTTTCTGCGGCATGCTGCATGTCAGGGTCAAGGGTGGTATAGACATTTAGTCCGCCTTGCTCCAGCTCATCATTACTGATGTGGAGCGATTCTATAGCCAAATTGCGGATATAATCCCGGAAATAAGGCGCAGCTACAAGCGTATCCTTTTGCCCTTGCGGCTTGAAGTTTAAGTTCTCTTGGACAGCTTGTCCGGCTTCTTCCTGAGTGATATTACCTAAATTCGCCATGACGGTCAGGATGATTCTCTGGCGGTTTTTAGCATTGTCCATGTGGTTGTATGGTGAATAATAGGTAGGTCCCTTTGGAATTCCAGCCAGCATGGTACTCTCTGCCAGGTCTAAATCAGCTGCAGATTTACCAAAATACATCCGTGAGGCTGCTTCAATGCCGTAAGCACCGTGGCCATAATAGATATTATTTAAATACATGTTCAGGATTTCATCTTTGCTGTATTTCATCTCCAGCTGCATCGTATAGACAGCTTCTTTAGCCTTGCGCGTCCACGTTTTTTCATGGGATAGGTAGAGGTTACGTGCGAGCTGTTGAGTTAGCGTACTAGCACCCTGCGACCGGTTCCCCTCTTCCAGATTGACAAGAACAGCTCGTGCCATCCCTTTCAGATCAAATCCGGAATGCTCATAAAATTTACGATCCTCGACTGCTAGTGTAGCTTCAATGAGCAGGGGAGAAATTTGACTTAATTTGACGGGTTCACGGCTGCGGCCGTCTGAGGTAAAGGTGGCAAGAACATTGCCCCGGGAGTCAAACAGCTTGGAGCGCACATCATCGCTAATCGGTGGAAGATCTTTTTGATATAGATAACCGAGCAGAGCTCCGGTGGTTAATACAAATAATATGATCAAGGCTGCCAGCAGCCGAAATAAACGCCGGAAGCGGCTTTTTCGTTTCGGTGGATTCGTTGATTCGCGTGTCATGGCACCAGACTCCTTTCTTTCATATTATGGGGAAGGATCTGGAAGGATATTCATTAGGGATATGGAGGGTAACAAATTGTTTCTATTTTGTGATTGTTTAAGGTAGATAGGGTATCCTCTCTGGCGGTATAACAGAGTAGGGATTGTGAGTAAGGGTATATACATATTAGGAGGTGTCATCATGAAATGGACGAAAAGGATTCATAAGACGACAATAACCGCCCTCTCGGCGACGCTTATTATGGTTTCAGGCTGGAGTGCACCTGTAACTTCTGTACATGCTGCACCAGCACCAGCGACTTGCGGCACGGGAGATCACGGCTTGCTACAGGCCCTGCAAAACAAGCATTCAGGCGATGTATCCACACCGCTTAGCTTTTCTGATGTTCAGTTTTTGAATGGGAATATTGGACGGGCAGCAGGTAATGGATTTATGATTGGTACCTCTGACGGAGGTTGCCATTTTCAAGAGATCTATCAAGGCCAATGGAGCTTCAAACAATTCGATTTTCCCGATAATGTACATGGCTTTGCTCTTGCTTCTGTAGAGGAGGGGCAGGCTCAATATTTAATTGGTACCTCTAACGGTGGCTCGGAGTGGAAGAGACTTTCGAACAATGCCGTCAGCTTTGAAAGAATAAATTTTATCGATAGTAAGAAAGGTTTTGCTTATGAGAGAGCCGCCACGTTTTACACCAAAGACGGGGGGCTGAGCTGGAGTAAAATTTCCACCCCACCCAATACACGAGGCGCTTATTTTAGTGACCGGAATACCGGCTGGGCGGTTGTAATCGTGCCGGGAAGCGGATATCGGGTAATGAAGACCACAGATGGAGGGGGAACTTGGAGCCTTTCACTGAAGGCGGCTTTTGCCGAGCCCGAGTTTGGACAAATCTCCGCTAAGGGAGATCAGGTCGCTGTAGTGCTCTATGGCGGTACGGGGATGAGTCAGACCTCCTACTCGCTGTATGAAAGTGCGAACAGGGGGAAAAGTTGGAATCGTGTGATCGCTCAGGAAACTGCCGGCGGCGGGCCTGCGCCAGGCAGTGGCAAGGCTGAATTCAATAAAGGGCCAGCCGCTGGCAAACCCGGGAACCTGCAGCTTGTGGGAAACAGCACATCTTTTTTAGTGGGATTTTCTCCAGCAGCAGAGAAAGTGGCAGTTGGACGCTCTTATAACGGCGGTAAGCAATGGACTAATCTTCCGGAGCTCGCTGGTTATGACGGGGTAATCTCCTTCACTAGTAATAAAGAGGGCTGGCTCGCCATCCGTGAGCTTGATTACTCTTCCTTGTATGTGACCAAAGACGGCGGAGCTTCATGGGAAAGCAGGTTTTCTTTAAAAGTGACGACCCAATAATTCTCTTCAATAAAAAAATATAAGGGTCCGAAGTATTGTAAACATCGCAAATAGACAGCAGAGCAGCGATTCTCCGGATACTTGGAGAATCGCTGCTCTGCATTTTTTATCCTTGGTTGCTTGCTTGAATAGTACCCTTATCAGTGGCCTTATCAGATCCCTCATCCTCGGAGGGGTACGGACCCAGTTGACGTTATTTGCAAATTTTCGGCCTTTGGGATAGGGTTTCGGACTCCAGTAACACTATTCCCTAGAAAGAGGTTCAAATGGGTTGTTTTTTATGCCAATAGCGACTAAGGGGTCCGTTATCACACCGAATATGGAATCATCCTGCGTTTAGGGTCATCTATGTCTGATAGGTGCTTGGTAGGTGCAAATATTATCGAAGTAAGTGATATACATAGAGAATGGACGTTCAAAGTGTGCTTTTAATCATCAATATGGTAATATTTTATGTGCTTATGAAGATATGCTTGATTCTGTATTGAAATGCTTCTTTGAACTGGATTATAGTGTACAATGGGAAAGCGAAATAGGCCTTTGATTAATATAAAAATGTTTAAGCTTTGCCATTAGACGTTTTTCTTATGCAGAATGCAGAGGCTTGCAGAATGGAGGAACGTGTGATGCCTGAAATACAGTCTGACAAATATGATGTCTCTATTACGCTCGTGAGCCTTCAAGATGGTCAGCGAAATGTTATGGAAGCGAATGGAGAAGTAACATCCAAGGGACCGCATCTATATATTCAATATGAAGAATTAGAGCAGGGTCCTCGCGGAGAGGAAGTTTCTGTTCGTACAACGATAAAGATTGCAGGCAATCAACTGAAGCTAATCCGCCATGGCGGGATTCAGTCGGAGCAGAGCTTTGAAGCTGGACGGCGTCTGCCAGGATTCTACCGCTCGCCATATACGCAGTTCAATCTTTCTACGGAAACGAACAAGCTGGAAGTTGTGCGCGAAGGGCGTTCTTTAACGGTTGCCTGGGAATATGATTTGTACGTTTACGAGGAATTGACAGGAAAGTTCGCTATTAGTTTGCATATACAGGAGGAACCGAAATTATGACACATAGTAAGAATCCGTTAGAGCTTGTAAATGAACGGGTAAAAGAAGCCATCGCCGATGCGATTGTGAATGCTGGGCTGGTTGCACCGGAAGAGGTTCCGGATATTGTACTTGAAGTACCAAGAGATAAGGCGCATGGTGATTTGGCTACGAACGCTGCTATGCAGCTGACCAAAATTGCTAAACGTAATCCACGCCAGATTGCTGAAGCTATTATTGAGCATTTGGATACGAGCCGAGCTTCTATTGAGAAAGCGGAGATTGCAGGACCAGGCTTTATTAACTTTACCCTGTCTAAGAATTACTTGTACCCAATCATCAGCCTTGTTGCTGAGCAGGGGGATGACTATGGCCGTATTAATCTGGGTCAAGGTCAGAAGGTTGAAATGGAGTTCGTCAGTGCCAATCCAACGGGTAGCCTACATTTAGGGCATGCCCGTGGTGCTGCTGTCGGTGATGCGCTGTGTAATGTGCTTGATTATGCAGGTTACGAGGTGACCCGGGAATATTATATTAATGATGCCGGTAACCAAGTGGCTAATCTGTGTAAATCCATTGAAACCAGATACCTGCAGGAGCTGGGTCAAGAGGCAGAAATGCCGGAAGATGGTTACCATGGTGAGGATATTAAGGGTTTTGCGAAGGAGCTTGTGGCAGAAAAGGGCGATACCTTGCTCGAGATGAGCCCTAGTGAGCGCGCTGCTTTTTTCCGGACCTATGGACTTAATAAAGAGTTGGATAAAATTAAACGTGATCTAGGTCTTTTCCGTGTAAACTTCGATATCTGGTTCAGTGAAACCTCGCTGTATGAGAACGGAGAAGTGCTGCGCTCGCTGGACGAGCTCCGTGATCGTGGAGAAGTGTATGAGCAAGATGGGGCAACCTGGCTGCAAACGACAAAATACGGGGATGATAAAGACCGTGTCTTGATCAAAAATGATGGCACATATACCTACCTTACCCCGGATATTGCTTATCACAGCGATAAGTATGGCCGCGGTTACGATAAAATGATTAACATTTGGGGCGCTGATCACCATGGTTATATTCCGCGGATGAAGGCGGCAATGTCAGCCCTTGGCAATGATCCTGAGAAGCTAGTGGTTCTGATTGCTCAGATGGTCAGCCTGTTCCAGAATGGTGAAAAGGTCAAAATGTCCAAACGTACCGGCAAAGCGGTTACGATGGAAGATTTGATGGAGGAAGTAGGGATCGATGCGATTCGTTATTTCTTCACCATGCGCAGCATGGATTCTCATCTTGATTTCGATATGGATTTGGCGATCTCTACTTCTAATGAAAATCCTGTATTCTATGTTCAATATGCGCATGCGCGTATTTGCAGTATTTTCCGTCAGGCAGAGGAGCAAGGGATTTCTATCCCTGATTACGCTGAAATTGACTTCTCCAAGCTGACAGCAGTGCATGAATATGACCTGCTGCGCAAAATTGGTGAGCTCCCGGCAGAAATCGCTGTTGCGGCTGAAGGTTATGCTCCACATCGCCTCATTCGTTATGTATATGAGCTGGCTGCGATGTTCCACAGTTATTACAAAGCTGAACGTGTAATTACTGAGGATGCTGCTCAAACCGTGGCGCGTCTTGCTCTGCTGGGCGCAACACGTACTACTATTGCCAATGTACTGCGTCTTGTCGGAGTTTCTGCACCGGATCGCATGTAAATCAACAGCAAACGACAAAAAATCCGCCTTCCGGTTTCCTGGGGGGCGGATTTTTCTTTGCTGCCGTTCTTCGCACCGGCATCAGCTGCGCTAACGTCAGAGTGACCCACCCGGTGCCCGGGCGGGGTCTACACGTTCGCGGAGACCGAACGCTTCGCCCTTACTCCTGCTCTCAGCAGGCGTAGGGCATCGGCAGAGCCGCCGCCTAGGGATGCGCGGCGCTGCCCCTTACGCAGCCGCACCGGGGACGCGGTGCGGCGCAAGAGCAGCTTCAGCTCCCTTGGCGTGAGGCCCGGTCGCAGTGCGAGCAGCAGTGCGGCGGCTCCCGTGACATGCGAGGTCGCCATGGAGGTGCCGCTCATTTCTTTGTAGCCCTCCTTCAGCCAGCAGGAGGGCACGCCTTCGCCGGGCGCGTATACATCGATATATGAACCGCGATTGCTGAAGCCGGCAACCCGGTGTCTTTTATCGATGGCGCCCACGGCTATCGTCTCGGGATAACGTGCGGGATAGTCCCCGCCACGTTTGCCGTCATTCCCAGAGGAGGCAATGACGGCGATTCCGGCCCGATACGCTTTTATAACCACATTGTGGAGCGCCTTGCTTCTAGTCTTCATTCCAAAGCTCATATTAATGACGTCGATTCGGTTCTGCACACACCAATCAATACCTAGCACAATATCGGATACATAGGCTGATCCACTATGATCAAAAGCCTTGACTGGATATAGCAGCGCTCGCGGCGCCACTCCCATCATTCCGCGATTCCCCCCTGCTGCCGCTAAGGTTCCGGCGATATGAGTTCCGTGCCCATTATCATCCAGCGGCAGCATTCCGCGGTGTAGTAGGTTGACTCCAGTGGCTAATGAATGCTTCAGATCGGGATGACGGTAATCCGCGCCGGTGTCAATGACGCCGATTTTGACGTGAACTCCGGTTGATTTAGACCATGCCTGAGGAGCATGAATCGCTTTCACCCCCCATGGGAGCGCTGCAATTCCGCTTTTTTCGTTAGCTATGGAATGGATTTGGATTTGCAGATCGTCTTCGACATTTAGAAGGTCTGCAAATCGGTTCATCAGCTTTCCGGCGGCAGCGGGCACGAAGAAGGCCCGAATCAGCGGAGATACCTGTACTTGCCGCAGCTCGGGCTGCTTTGCTTTTAGAGCCTTCCATTGGGAGAAAGCTCCGGCATACTGGCGGGGATCGTTGAAGGTAAGAATACGCCGCTCACCATTTTTGGGGGCAACCGATATTTCTTCAAGAAGCATGTTCCAAAATTTGTAATAGTCCATAGGTTTCGCTGTCCCTCCTCGGTGCCCTGCTGCCATATTGTATGAGCGGAGGGAGGGGTCCGAATGGGAACTTGCCCTTTTTTAAGGAAATGGGCTGCCCAGCGTGTCAAAAGACGGCGCTTTACATAAAATAAACAGAAGAGATTAAAACTCTCTTTGTAACATCCCGTAAGGAGCCGATCCTTGGCGTGGATACAGTCATGCGCGGAGGTCTTCCTCCGCCTTTTTAAATCCCATTTCTAAAAACTTTGGGTGCGGCGAACCTTGCTACAATTACATATCAACTCTTCTTGATGAAGACAGGTTTCCTGTATGGATAATAAGCAGGAGGCTTTTTCTGTTGGACGGTTCTTGCATTTGACTTGCATTTTGTTGTTAAATAGGTTTTACTTAGTTTTGTTAATGGATATTATTGAAATAAACCGTAATGTGAACAATGCGTGAGAGGAAGTGTCCTTTAGTGAGTACGCCACTCAATTTAAAGCTAGACCCTGAGAAAGTTAAAGAAATGCCAATGGTGGATCTTGCCTTTCTGGTGCTTAAAGCAGCCAATACACCGTATTATTACCGTGATCTGATGGTCGAGGTAGCCAAGTTACGCGGCATGACCGATCAAGAAAGCCAAGATACTATTGCCCAGTTATATACCGAGATTAACATTGACGGGCGTTTTGCCTGTGTCGGAACCAACCTTTGGGGACTGAAACGCTGGTATCCTCTTGAGCGCTCCGATGATCCGGTTGGTAACACTAAACGGGTGCGCATCATCAACGATGAAGACGATGATTTGGAAGATGACGATTTTGCTGATGAAGAAGAAAACTACACAGCTGAAGAAGAGGATTTCGACGCTATCGATGAAGATCGCGACGACCTCTATTCTGACGACGACAGCGAAGAAGAAGTCGACGAAGATGTCGTGATCGATGAAGATGACATAGACGAAGACGATACGGACGAAGACGATGCAGAAGATGGCGACGATGAAGATTCCGAGGATGACAAGTAAGATCAATAATCTGAAGAGTCTTGTCTGTGGCATAATTCCTCCCTTGACAGTGGGGGATCGTCAGAGTAAACTATTGCATGGGCTTATCATGTAAGTTAATAAACGTGTTTTCTAAAATAAAAAGTGCCCCGGTTCTACGGGTGTCACTTTTTTGTTTTTTTAGATGCAAAGTAGCTGTAGATTAATGGAATTTGAGGGATTACGGTTTATGTTTTCCCCGGTGAATTAAACTTTTGATTTCCCCTGTTTTGATGATAGTAAAACGGGTTACGATAAACACCATGTGCCGCTTTTATGTTTGGACTTTATTTAGGAGGGTTTTACAGTGACAAAGTATATTTTTGTAACGGGTGGCGTTGTGTCTTCCCTGGGTAAAGGCATTACCGCCGCTTCGCTGGGCAGGCTGCTCAAGAACAGAGGTCTAAAGGTAACGATTCAGAAATTTGATCCGTATCTTAACGTAGACCCTGGAACAATGAGCCCTTACCAGCACGGAGAAGTCTTCGTAACGGATGACGGTGCAGAGACTGACCTTGACCTTGGGCACTATGAACGGTTTATTGATATCAATCTGTCGAAGAACAGCAATGTGACGACAGGTAAGATCTATTCATCCGTAATCAGCAAGGAACGTCGTGGAGAGTACTTGGGTGGAACTGTACAAGTTATCCCGCATATTACGAATGAGATCAAAGAACGCGTGTTCCGCGCGGGCCGCGAGACCAACTCTGATGTTGTTATCACAGAGATCGGCGGTACTGTAGGGGATATTGAAAGTCTTCCGTTCCTGGAAGCGATTCGTCAAATCAAGAGTGATATTGGCCGGGAAAATGTGATGTATATCCACGTAACCTTGATTCCTTATATCAAGGCTGCTGGAGAAGTGAAGACGAAGCCGACACAGCATAGCGTTAAAGAGCTGCGCAGTATCGGTATTCAACCGAATGTCATCGTATGCCGTACGGAATATGAGCTTTCCGCAGATATGAAAGCCAAAATCGCACTCTTTTGCGATATTGATGCTAATGCTGTTGTGGAATGCCGCGATGCTTCGACGTTATATGAAGTTCCATTGAACCTTCGTGATGAAGGATTGGACGAGATTGTTGTTAATCATTTGAAGCTTACAACACCTGCGCCAGATATGCGCGAATGGGAAAGTATGCTTAGCCGGATTCAGAAATTAGAGAAGACAGTAGAAATCGCAATTGTAGGTAAGTACGTAGCACTGCATGACGCTTATTTGAGCGTTGTTGAATCACTTTCACACGCAGGTTTTGCTGCGAATGCAGAGGTTAAGATCCGCTGGGTGAATGCAGAGGAAATTACGGATGAGAACGTGGACGAAATGCTGCGTGGTATTGGCGGTATTCTTGTTCCTGGTGGTTTCGGTGATCGGGGAATCGAAGGTAAAATCTCCGCTATTCGTTATGCCCGTGAGCAATTGATACCTTTCTTTGGCATTTGCCTTGGAATGCAGGTTTCTGTAATTGAATATGGCCGTTCTGTTCTTGGACTACAAGGTGCAAACAGCTCCGAAATCGATCCAAATACACAATATCCATTGATTGATTTGCTTCCTGAGCAAAAAGATATTGAAGATATGGGCGGCACTATGCGTCTTGGGTTGTATCCTTGTAAGATTATTCCGGACTCTCTGGCAATGTCTTGCTATGATGATGAACTGGTATATGAGCGTCACCGTCACCGGTATGAGTTCAACAATGCTTACCGTGACGAAATTGAAAAAGCAGGACTGGTTATCTCCGGAACTTCTCCGGATGGCCGTCTAGTAGAGATCGTAGAGCTTCCAGAGCATCCGTGGTTCCTCTCGGTTCAATTCCACCCGGAATTCACTTCACGTCCGAACCGCCCGCAACCGCTATTCCGTGAATTTGTCAAAGCCTCTTTGACCCATTCCGAGCAGCAATAATTTATACACAGACAGAAAGAACCCTCGGTTCTTAAATAATCGAAGAGAGCCTTCATCCGAAGGCTCTCTTTTTGTATTACCCTTTAATAGAAATATTGTAACTGACATTTATTTCATTTTAGACTCTTTATTTACCCATTTTATCCAATTAGCAGGATTTGGACAGTAAAGCACGAATAATAGGTTTCGTATGGAGTAGTTTCTAAAGGGGCCGGTCGCTGTGGAGAGCGCGGTATAGTCAATCTGCCTTAATTTCTGGGAGGGTATCGTATGGAAAAGAAGAAAGTATTAATTGTCGATGATCAGAATGGGATCCGGATTCTTCTTATGGAAGTGTTCAATAGTGAGGGATATACAACATTTCAAGCGGCTAACGGAAAATTGGCATTAGACATTGTTCGCAGCGAGTCACCCGATTTGGTCTTACTCGATATGAAAATACCGGGAATGGATGGACTCGAGATTCTGAAGCATCTAAAGGAGATCAATCCGTCCATTAAGGTCATTATGATGACGGCATATGGTGAACTGGACATGATTAAGGAGGCGACCAAGCTAGGGGCGTTAATGCATTTTACAAAGCCGTTCGACATAGACGAAATGCGCGTAGCGGTAAACATGCATCTTCATAACAAGTCTGTGGATCAATGCAGTTAGAACGGTGATTTCTGTATCGGTCCTATTTCGCGTGGTGACTCCGAAGAGGATGAGTGTAATTGTTATATGGGCTGGATAAAAATCGTCCCACCGGGACATTTTTTTGTTTACCCTATTTAGTATTTGACACAGGATGTGCTATAATAAGCCTGTATGTGATGTCGGTTTAAAAACATAGCCAACCAACATTCTTAGGAGGATGAAACCATGCCATTAGTATCTATGACAGACATGTTGAACAAAGCACTTGAAGGAAAATATGCAGTAGGTCAGTACAACATTAACAACTTGGAGTGGACTCAAGCTATTCTTGGTGCCGCTGAACAAGAAAAATCACCAGTAATCCTTGGTGTATCTGAAGGCGCAGCACGCCACATGGGCGGCTTCACTACTGTTGTTAAAATGGTTGAAGGTCTAATTATTGACATGAATATCACTGTTCCTGTAGCTATCCACCTTGACCATGGATCTAGCTTTGATAAATGTAAAGCAGCAATTGATGCTGGATTTACATCCGTAATGATCGACGGTTCCCATCACCCAATCGATGAGAACATCGATATGACTAAAAAAGTCGTTGAATATGCTCACGCTAAAGGCGTTTCTGTAGAAGCTGAAGTAGGTACTGTTGGTGGACAAGAAGACGACGTTATCGGCGGCATCATGTATGCTAAGCTTGATGAGTGCGTACGTATTGTGAAAGAAACAGGTATCGACACCCTGGCTCCTGCACTTGGTTCCGTTCATGGACCTTACCATGGCGAGCCTAACCTCGGATTCAAAGAAATGGAAGAAATCCGTGACGCTACTAACATCCCAATGGTTCTTCATGGTGGTACAGGTATTCCTGAACATGACATCAAGAAAGCCATCTCCCTGGGTACTTCCAAAATCAACGTGAACACTGAGAATCAAATCGTGTTCGCAAAAGTGGTTCGCGAAGTTCTAGCTGCTAAACCTGATGCTTACGATCCACGTACATTCATCGCACCAGGCCGTGATGCAATCAAAGAAACCGTTATTGGTAAAATTCGCGAATTTGGATCCAACAACAAAGCCTAATCATTGTAGCTTCCGCCTCAGGTGGACAAGCAATTTGTTAAAGGATAGGGCTATTACTCTGTCCAGTTGAATAGTTTGATGAGGAAAGCACACCGCTTAGCCGGTGTCTTTCCATTTTCATCACTAAAAGTCCACAGCACGTATTGCCCACCCAGCTGCAATACACGTAGGGGGAAATTGATAAATCTATGGAAAAATTAATGATTGGCGGTGGACGTCCGCTAGAGGGCGTTGTAACCATCAGTGGAGCAAAGAATAGTGCCATCGCGCTTATTCCTGCGGCAATTTTGGCCGAATCTGAAGTTGTTCTGGATAATTTACCGTCCCTTAGTGATGTAGCCGTTTACTCCGAAATCTTGCAAGAGCTTGGCGCTAATGTATCCTGGTCAGGCAATCAGATGAGAATTGACCCTTCACGTATTGTATCTATTCCAATGCCCAATGGGCCGGTTAAGAAACTTAGAGCTTCGTATTATATGATGGGAGCTCTGCTTGGAAGATTCAAAGAAGCGACAATAGGTCTTCCTGGTGGCTGTAATTTTGAACCTCGTCCAATTGATCAACATATCAAGGGATTCGAGGCTTTGGGAGCAACAGTTACCAACGAACATGGTTCTATCCACTTATATGCAAAAGAGCTACGCGGTGCGAAGATTTATCTGGACGTATCAAGCGTAGGTGCCACTATAAACATCATGCTGGCGGCTTCACGAGCCAAAGGCTCTACAATTATTGAAAATGCGGCTAAAGAGCCTGAGATTATAGATGTAGCTACCCTATTGAACTCTATGGGCGCTGTTATTAAAGGCGCTGGTACAGAAACCATCCGGATCGAAGGGGTCTCGGAAATGCACGGTTGCCGTCATTCCATTATTCCCGATCGGATTCAAGCAGGAACTTATATGATTGCCGCTGCGGCTACGCGCGGTAATGTGTTGATAGATAATGTTATTCCTAAGCACTTGGAAGCCTTAACAGCCAAGCTTTTAGAGATGGGCGTGGATATTGAAGAGCTTGATGAAAGTATCCGAGTTATAGGTAGAGCTAATTATGAACATGCAGATGTTAAAGCACTGACCTATCCTGGATTTCCTACAGATTTACAATCTCCTATGACAAGTATGCTGACACAGGCAGAAGGGGTTAGTGTGCTTAGCGATTTCGTCTACAGCAACCGCTTCAAGCATGTGCCAGAGTTGGTAAGAATGGGCGCAAAGATTCGTGTTGAAGGCCGATCTGCAATTATTGAGGGCAGTAAACTTAATGCTGCTAAAGTAAAGGCAGCTGATCTGCGTGCGGGTGCAGCCCTTGTCATTGCCGGGTTAACAGTAGAAGATGGTATTACTGAAGTGACCGGCGTAGAGTATATTGATCGTGGTTATGATAATTTAGTGAGCAACCTTCGGCAACTTGGTGCTCATGTTTGGCGTGAGAATGAATAATATTAGGATATCCCGCTTGGAAGGAGTATTAATTTGCGGCCAAACCGCATATTTCCTTCCATTTGGGGTAATACTAACCTAATGAGCATTTTAATAGAATCATATTTTTGCCTAGTAGATAGACTAGGAAGAACTCATTTAAAAATTGAATAGGTGGTTATTACATGGATCTTCAAATTTCCGATCTGGAAGAAATGAAGCTGACCGAGTTATATAAGCTGGCCAAGAAATACCAGATTCCTTATTACGGACAGCTGAAGAAACGGGAACTGATCTTTGCGATCCTTCGGGCACAGGCAGAGCAGAGCGGTCTCATGTTTATGGAAGGCGTACTAGAAATTTTGCCTGAGGGCTATGGATTTCTTAGGCCGATTAACTATTTGCCCAGTGCTGAAGATATTTACATCTCAGCTTCACAAATTCGTAAGTTTGATCTCAGAAGCGGAGATCTTGTGTCTGGTAAATGTCGGACACCAAAAGAAAATGAACGATATTTTGGCCTGCTTCAAGTCAATGCAGTTAATGGCGAGAACCCTGCTAGTGCAGCGGAGCGTCTTCATTTTCCAGCATTAACACCACTTTATCCGCAAGACAAGCTACCGCTTGAAACATCCTCTACTCATTTGTCTACCCGAATAATGGATTTGCTCGCTCCTGTAGGTTTGGGGCAGCGGGGTTTGATTGTAGCACCTCCAAAAGCAGGAAAAACGCTCCTCTTAAAAGAAATTGCCAATAGTATTTCCACTAATAATCCTGAGATTGAGCTCTTTGTATTGCTGATTGATGAACGTCCTGAAGAAGTAACCGATATGCAGCGTTCTGTAAAAGGCGAAGTGGTTGCATCGACGTTTGATGAGCTTCCAGAGAATCATATTAAAGTGGCTGAGCTTGTGTTGCAAAGGGCACTTCGTTTAGTTGAGCACAAGAAGGATGTAGTTATTCTTTTGGATAGCATTACGCGTCTGGCGCGTGCTTATAATCTGGTGGTTCCACCATCTGGACGTACACTTAGCGGGGGGATTGACCCGGCGGCTTTTCACCGGCCGAAGCGGTTTTTTGGTTCTGCACGGAATGTGGAAGAAGGCGGCTCATTAACTATTTTGGCAACAGCATTAATAGATACTGGCTCGCGTATGGATGATATTATATATGAAGAATTTAAGGGTACCGGTAATATGGAGCTTCATTTGGACCGCAAATTGGCGGAACGCCGGATATTCCCAGCTATCGATATTCGTCGTTCAGGTACACGTCGCGAAGAAGTGCTCTTGAGCAAAGAAGAACTGGATACGATTTGGGCGATTCGCAAAAATATGAACGAGTCCTACGATTTTGTGGAGGGATTCATCAAAAAGCTGCGTGATACGAAGACTAATGCTGAGTTCTTGGCATCCTTTGACGTTGCTGGGGCAAAAACAACACCAAACGGGACTGCAAGTAACGGAGGCACCTCCAACAGCGGTACAGCTGCTCGTCGTACCACACGGGCGAAGACACCTTCAGTACCTACAACTTGAGAATTGATAATAAGAGGAGACTAACATGTATTTGGTATATGCCGACGGGCAAGGAAACGTATATGATCATCCCGAACTGTACGGGCTAGCCCGTAGTGGGGATATGATTGTTGAAATGCTGCAGGAAGAATTAATTCCATTACCAGAAGGTGCTACGCTCGTGGGCTTGCCTAGTACACGTGCTGTGGGTATGAATCCTGAGACGGGTGAAATGATGTCTTTGCCGGAAGGCTCGCAGGCTGTCGGAGCGCTGCTGCCGCAAGGCTACACTCGTCTATGTCTTCCTGGTTATGTGAAGACAGATAAGTCTTATAAGCTTCCTCTGTTTGGGTATTCGGCTGTAGTGTGGAAGGATGGCGGGTTCTATGTTGCGGCAGACCCTACCGATAATCCAGAGAAATGGAATCCACTTAATTGTGACAAAGAAGATCTTGAAGTCAGTGTTGGTGAGATGACAGCCAAATATCCTGATAACCGCCTCTATGAGCATCTTTCTAACTGTGCGCTTGGCTATGAATGCCTGACTTCCTCCAATACCTTTTTAGGGCGTTGGGAGGGCGGTGTACCCGTCTCTTATTCATGTAATGCTGGATGTTTTGGCTGTATTTCTGAGCAACCTGATGATAGCGGCTTTGTATCTCCGCAGACTCGGATGAATTTCCGGCCTACGGTCAACGAAATTTCACAAGTTATGTTGGAGCATTTAAAGACGCCTGAATCGATTATCAGCTTTGGACAAGGCTGTGAAGGGGAACCTTCCACGCAGGCAAAACTTATTATAGAAGCTATTCGTGAAGTGCGCTCGATTACTGATATGGGCTATATCAATATCAACACCAATGCGGGATTAAGCGATCATATGCGAGGAATCGTTGATGCTGGGCTCGATTTGATGCGTGTCAGCACAATCAGTGCCCTTGATGACCATTATAATGCTTATTACAAACCACGCGGTTATACATTGGCCAATGTAGAAAAATCTTTGAAATACGCTGCTTCGCAGGGGGTTTACACATCGATCAATTATCTGATCTTCCCTGGAGTGACTGATCGCGAAGAAGAGATTGAAGCGATGCTGGAGTTTGTAAGACGTACTGATCTTAAGCTTATTCAGATGCGCAATCTAAACATTGACCCGGAGAGTTATTTAGAGTTGATTCCTCCTGCCCAGGGTGAAATCCTTGGGATGAAGACGATGCTTGATATTTTCCGCGAAGAACTGCCGGATGTAGTTATAGGCTCTTATACACATGTGCCACCAGCAGATATGGCGCGGTCTAAGCGGCGGGGAATCAATATTTAAGCAGCTAAAATGTAAAAATGAAACATATTGCCCAATTTGATATTTCGTGCTAAAATACCACAGTGTAATCATATAACTCTGGGTCCGCATGAGGCTTAGGGCATGAGAGGTGAAATTCAAAATGCAAGAAGCAATTCAACCAAAGTATAATGTAACTAAGGTAACCTGCGCATGTGGCAACACTTTCGAAGCTGGCTCTGTTAAACAAGAGCTTCGTGTCGAAATTTGCTCCAACTGCCATCCGTTCTTCACTGGCAAGCAGAAGTTCTTGGATGCCGGCGGTCGCGTTGATAAATTTAAGAAGAAATATGGTATCTAATTTGAACAGTCGCTTTGCGGCTTAACAGTTAGATTGAGCCCCCAGCTGTATAGCTGAGGGGCTCATTTTATGTCTTAGAGTTGATTTTTGTCCGAGCGTGAGCTATACTTATCTTCGCCGTGCTAGACGGGGAGGTAGCGGTGCCCTGTAACTCGCAATCCGCTGTAGCGAGGTTGAATTCCTGTTAGAGGTGCTATCGATGTGAGGCCTTGGTTCCTACGGGCTGTGTTGACAGTTGGGTCCTCCGCAATGAGTGCTTATGAACCTGGTCAGGTCCGGAAGGAAGCAGCCATAAGTAAGATTACTCTTGTGCCGGAGGGTGGCCTAACTCGAGCAGTCATGTAGGGTTGCCGCTTGGATCGTAGCCATCAATAACAGGTGCACGGTTTATAATTCTGTTTATCATAGCATCTTTGCCACAAGCAAAGATGCTTTTTGTTTTTGGTCAATAGCCGATGAATATAGTATAATAAATTTGCGACAAATGCCGGGAAAGCGGCAGCTTAAGAGAGGGTAATGCATAGTGGAACATATCGCGCTGTACCGTGCTTGGCGGCCGCAGTCGTTTCAAGACATGGTTGGACAACAGCACATTATCCAAACGCTGCAGAACGCAATTCGTGAACAGCGGGTTTCGCATGCCTATCTGTTCAGCGGTCCGCGGGGAACTGGTAAGACAAGTGCTGCTAAAGTCTTAGCTAAAGCGGTTAACTGTGAACGTGGGCCAGGTCCGGAACCTTGTAACGAATGTCCATCCTGCTTGCGAATCGCTGCGGGTAATGTAATGGATGTGCAGGAAATAGATGCGGCATCAAACCGGGGCGTAGAGGAGATTCGTGATCTGCGTGAGAAGGTGAAGTATGCACCTACCGAGGTGCGCCGTAAAGTGTATATCATTGATGAAGTGCATATGCTGACGACAGAAGCTTTTAATGCTCTATTAAAGACTTTGGAGGAACCGCCGTCACATGCGATGTTTATTCTTGCGACAACGGAACCTCACAAATTGCCGGCGACAATAATTTCCCGTTGTCAGCGTTTTGACTTCCGTAGAGTGGCGTTAGAAGAACAGACCGCCCATCTGACTGCTATTTGTGAGAAGGAAGGGATTACAGCGGATAACAACGCATTGCAGTATATTGCCCGTCTATCTGATGGTGGTATGCGTGATGCATTGAGCTTGCTGGATCAGATTTCATCCTTTACAGATGGTAATGTTACGTACGAGCAAGTGTTAGGAATGACAGGAGGAATTCCCTCCGAGCAATTTGCACGTCTTGCCACTGCCATATTAGAAGGTGATATGGGTCTTCTTCTGGAGCTCGTTGAGCAGCTTATGCATGAAGGTAAAAGTGCAGATAAATGCCTAGAGAATCTCATGTATTATTTCCGTGATTTATTGATGATTAAGATGGTACCCGAGGCCGATCAATTAACAGAGCGGGTGCTGAATCCTGCTGAATTTAAAGATATGGCCACCGCATTTTCTCGGGAGCGTCTATTTCAGATTGTAGATACAATCAATAAATACCTAGGTGAAATGAAATACGCAACGCATCCTCAGACACTGTTTGAAGTGGCGCTGATGAAGCTTTGCAGCTTGCAGCAAGAGGTAAGTCAGAGTGCCGCATTTGCTCCGTTAGGTGAAACAAATGCCGGAGTAAGCGCCAATCATTCGAGCATTGACTCTGGTGAACTGGATCTTCTCAAAAGACAGATCGCAGCACTGGAGAAGAAGCTGGAACAGGCAATGCAATCCGGTGGTATTTCCGGAGGAGGGCGTGATGGTGCTCCTGCACCGAAATCGCACGCGGTTCCAACACCGCGGGTTTCTTCAGCCTCCAAAATGCCTCCTAACGTAGATAGGTTTATTGCTGGTAAGGATAGTCCCGATTTTGCAGCTATCTATAAACAGTGGAGCCTTGTCCTGCAGGGAGTAAAAGAGGAAAAGGTAACGGTTCATGCATGGTTTGTAGACGGTGAGCCAGTATCAATTATGGAGGATGCGGTGCTTGTTGCATTCAAGAACACGATTCACCGCGATACTACTGAGAAGCCGGCAAACAGACAGGTTATTGAGAGTGTGCTTGCAGCGCGTCTAGGCAAACCTTATAGACTTGTAACCATGATGCTTCGTGACTGGAATGAAGCTGCCCAGAAGTCTGTGGGACAGACTGGCAAAGAAGAACTGCAGCTGGAGCATGAACACGATACTGCAGAAGCTAAACCTGAACCTTGGATTGATGAGGCTATCCAGCTTTTTGGAGAAGACCTTGTTGTCATAAAAGAGTAATATAAACATACTAGCGCTAATTGCGCATTCCAAAGGAGAGACGATGTATGAATAATATGAACCAAATGATGAAGCAAGTTAAGAAAATGCAGGAGCAAATGCTTAAAGCTCAAGAGGAACTCGGAGGCAAGGTTATTGAGGGTTCATCAGGTGGCGGCGTAGTTACTGTTCAAGTAAACGGCCACAAAAAATTGCTGTCTATTCAAATTAAACCGGAAGCCGTTGATCCGGAAGATGTTGAAATGCTGCAAGATCTTGTAATCACTGCTGTAAATGATGCATTGACTCAAGCTGAAGAGCTTGCTAACAATGACATGGGTAAATTCACTGGTGGAATGAAGATCCCAGGCTTGTTCTAATAGCCCACTCCACTTCAGTCTAAAGGAGAATTATTAATTTGTATTATCCCGAACCGCTAGCTAAGCTGATCGATGCTTTTACGCGTTTGCCCGGGATTGGACCGAAGACAGCCGCCCGGTTAGCTTTTCATGTGCTTAACATGAAAGAGGATGAAGTCATTGATTTTGCAAAAGCGCTAGTAAGCGTCAAACGAAATCTTCACTATTGCTCGGTCTGCTGTAATATTACGGATACGGACCCATGTAAGATATGTCAGGACAAAACTAGAGATCCTTCAGTGATATGTGTGATTCAAGACTCTAAGGATTTGGTGGCTATAGAACGAACCAAGGAGTTTAATGGATATTACCATGTTCTTCAGGGCGCTATTTCACCTATGGAGGGTATCGGCCCTGATGATATTCGCTTGAAAGAATTATTAACCCGTCTGAGTGATGAGAGAGTAAGCGAGCTTATTATGGCGACTAACCCCAATATTGAGGGTGAAGCAACGGCGATGTACATTTCTCGTCTTGTTCGGCCGTTTGAGATTAAAATCACCAGGATAGCTCATGGCTTGCCTGTAGGTGGCGATCTTGAATACGCTGATGAAGTTACTTTGTCCAAAGCGTTGGAAGGCCGTCGCGAGCTATTCTAGCAGCTCTATAGTGGTATTTTTCAAAAAGGAAGCCCTCGGGTTTCCTTTTTTTTGTTCTAAGTTTGTCCCTATCCCGATATGAATGAGAATAACGAGATGTGTATTTTGCATCAAAATTATTCTGAGGAGGAATTGAAATGGGATGGTGGAGAGAGCTGTGGTGGGGAGTGGATAAGGAACAAGGCGAAAAGGAAAGTGAGGGATTGGAAACCCTCTTAGAGGTCCGTAAGGCGCATTCAGAGTGGGAGAGGGCGTACTTGATGTTCGACGAGGCGTTGGGACAGGATCAGATAGATTACGCGATATATATTTTGGAGGCTGCAGAACGTAAATATCAGATACATCTCAAACATGCAAAAAGCTTGGGGTTGAACAGCAGTCAAATATAAGGGCTTATAAATAAATGTATAAGGGGGATCTACATGCTTAGAATGATAGCTATGGGCGTATTGATATTATCCGTTATCTTATTAGGTTTAGTTGTATTTAGAAAAAAGCTGGGTTTTGGGTGGCTAAGTTTATTTGGGGTTCATTTGGTATTGGCTGCACTCGGGATATATGTAGTGAACTTCTCAGGTTTGCTCACGCAGGTGTATATCCCTTTAAACCCTGCAACTATAGGCGCAGTAACGGTTCTTGGGCTTCCTGGCGTGGTTATGTTGCTCGGATTAAGAATAATTTTATTTTAATGCTTGACGTGGCTTTGAAAAATATGATACATTAAATCTCGCCCGTTTGGACAAGCTGTTGATTAACAACTTGCTGAAATGGTCAAGCGAAAAAAGAAATTAAAAAAATGCTTGACGAAAACAAAGGCGCTGTGATATATTATAAAGGTCGCTGCTGACAAGCAACGACGACGAAAGATGAGACATTGATCTTTGAAAACTGAACAACGAGTGAGTAGGAAATCACGTAAGTGAAATCCAAAATTAGAGAATTAATTTTCTCGTCAGATGTTTCAAAATGAGCATATCGCTCTTTTCAATACTAATTGGAGAGTTTGATCCTGGCTCAGGACGAACGCTGGCGGCGTGCCTAATACATGCAAGTCGAGCGGAGTCATTTTGAAAGCTTGCTTTCAAAATGACTTAGCGGCGGACGGGTGAGTAACACGTAGGCAACCTGCCCTTCAGACTGGGATAACTACCGGAAACGGTAGCTAATACCGGATAATTTCTTTTTTCTCCTGAGAGAAGAATGAAAGACGGAGCAATCTGTCACTGAGGGATGGGCCTGCGGCGCATTAGCTAGTTGGTGGGGTAACGGCCCACCAAGGCGACGATGCGTAGCCGACCTGAGAGGGTGAACGGCCACACTGGGACTGAGACACGGCCCAGACTCCTACGGGAGGCAGCAGTAGGGAATCTTCCGCAATGGGCGAAAGCCTGACGGAGCAACGCCGCGTGAGTGATGAAGGTTTTCGGATCGTAAAGCTCTGTTGCCAGGGAAGAACGTCCGGTAGAGTAACTGCTACCGGAGTGACGGTACCTGAGAAGAAAGCCCCGGCTAACTACGTGCCAGCAGCCGCGGTAATACGTAGGGGGCAAGCGTTGTCCGGAATTATTGGGCGTAAAGCGCGCGCAGGCGGCTATTTAAGTCTGGTGTTTAAACCTTGGGCTCAACCTGAGGTCGCACTGGAAACTGGGTGGCTTGAGTACAGAAGAGGAAAGTGGAATTCCACGTGTAGCGGTGAAATGCGTAGATATGTGGAGGAACACCAGTGGCGAAGGCGACTTTCTGGGCTGTAACTGACGCTGAGGCGCGAAAGCGTGGGGAGCAAACAGGATTAGATACCCTGGTAGTCCACGCCGTAAACGATGAGTGCTAGGTGTTAGGGGTTTCGATACCCTTGGTGCCGAAGTTAACACAGTAAGCACTCCGCCTGGGGAGTACGGTCGCAAGACTGAAACTCAAAGGAATTGACGGGGACCCGCACAAGCAGTGGAGTATGTGGTTTAATTCGAAGCAACGCGAAGAACCTTACCAGGTCTTGACATCCCTCTGAATCTGCTAGAGATAGCAGCGGCCTTCGGGACAGAGGAGACAGGTGGTGCATGGTTGTCGTCAGCTCGTGTCGTGAGATGTTGGGTTAAGTCCCGCAACGAGCGCAACCCTTAACTTTAGTTGCCAGCAAGTAATGTTGGGCACTCTAGAGTGACTGCCGGTGACAAACCGGAGGAAGGTGGGGATGACGTCAAATCATCATGCCCCTTATGACCTGGGCTACACACGTACTACAATGGCCGGTACAACGGGAAGCGAAGCCGCGAGGTGGAGCCAATCCCATCAAAGCCGGTCTCAGTTCGGATTGCAGGCTGCAACTCGCCTGCATGAAGTCGGAATTGCTAGTAATCGCGGATCAGCATGCCGCGGTGAATACGTTCCCGGGTCTTGTACACACCGCCCGTCACACCACGAGAGTTTACAACACCCGAAGTCGGTGGGGTAACCCGCAAGGGAGCCAGCCGCCGAAGGTGGGGTAGATGATTGGGGTGAAGTCGTAACAAGGTAGCCGTATCGGAAGGTGCGGCTGGATCACCTCCTTTCTATGGAGAATCGTTCTCTGCAATGAGGACATTCAAATCGGAAGCTCAGCTTCCACAATAGAACCTTCGGGTTCGAACACTCACTCGTGTTCAGTTTTGAAAGAGCAAGTCTCTTTCGTATGCGTTTGGTGGCGATAGCGGAGGGGTTCCACACGTACCCATCCCGAACACGACCGTTAAGCCCTCCAGCGCCGATGGTACTTGGACCGAAGGGTCCTGGGAGAGTAGGACGTTGCCAAGCGGACAACCAATTCATTGGTTGATTCACAATGTTATATATGTTATATGGGCTTTTAGCTCAGTTGGTTAGAGCGCACCTCTGATAAGGGTGAGGTCGGTGGTTCGAGTCCACCAAGGCCCACCATATAACATTATAGAGTAATTTTATGGGGCCATAGCTCAGCTGGGAGAGCGCCTGCCTTGCAAGCAGGAGGTCAGCGGTTCGATCCCGCTTGGCTCCACCATAAATTTTTAAATGAATAACTTTTTCAACTTGATCCTTGAAAACTGGATACCGAAACGAATTTGCGTTTTAGAACATCTTTTAGCAACTTGTGTAAACAAGTAAATGTTATTAGTGAGATGATTCCAAAGAGAATGTCATCGTATGATATTTTCCTGCGGAAAAATCAAGGTTAAGCTAATAAGAGCACACGGAGGATGCCTAGGCGCCAGGAGCCGACGAAGGACGTGGCGAACAACGAAACTGCCTCGGGGAGCTGTAAGCAAGCTTTGATCCGGGGGTGTCCGAATGGGGAAACCCAGCTGTGGTAATTCGCAGTTACTCATTTCTGAATACATAGGAAATGTAGAGGCAGACCAGGGGAACTGAAACATCTAAGTACCCTGAGGAAGAGAAAACAATAGTGATTCCGTCAGTAGCGGCGAGCGAACGCGGAACAGCCTAAACCTAAGAGCTTGCTCTTAGGGGTTGTGGGACGTCTCACATGGAGTTACAAAGGAATATGGTAGGTGAAGAGGTCTGGAAAGGCCCGCGATAGAGGTAAAAGCCCTGTAACCTAAACTGTATTCTCTCCGAGACGGATCCCGAGTAGTGCGGGGCACGTGAAACCCCGTATGAATCCAGCAGGACCATCTGCTAAGGCTAAATACTACCTGGCGACCGATAGTGAAACAGTACCGTGAGGGAAAGGTGAAAAGCACCCCGGAAGGGGAGTGAAATAGAACCTGAAACCGTGTGCTTACAAAAAGTCAGAGCCCTATTAATGGGTGATGGCGTGCCTTTTGTAGAATGAACCGGCGAGTTACGTTTAACATGCAAGGTTAAGCCGAGAAGGTGGAGCCGCAGCGAAAGCGAGTCTGAATAGGGCGAATTAGTATGTGGACGTAGACCCGAAACCGTGTGATCTACCCCTGTCCAGGGTGAAGGTGCGGTAACACGCACTGGAGGCCCGAACCCACGTACGTTGAAAAGTGCGGGGATGAGGTGGGGGTAGCGGAGAAATTCCAATCGAACTCGGAGATAGCTGGTTCTCCCCGAAATAGCTTTAGGGCTAGCCTCGGTATAAGAGTAGTGGAGGTAGAGCACTGATTGGGTGCGGGGTCCGCAAGGATTACCAAGCTCAGTCAAACTCCGAATGCCATATACTTATTGCCGGGAGTCAGACAGTGAGTGCTAAGATCCATTGTCAAAAGGGAAACAGCCCAGACCATCAGCTAAGGTCCCCAAGTGTGTGTTAAGTGGGAAAGGATGTGGAGTTGCACAGACAACCAGGATGTTGGCTTAGAAGCAGCCACCATTGAAAGAGTGCGTAATAGCTCACTGGTCGAGTGACTCTGCGCCGAAAATGTAACGGGGCTAAACACACCACCGAAGCTATGGCTAGATGCTTTGCATCTGGGGTAGGGGAGCGTTGTGTAGGGGTTGAAGGTGTACTGAAAAGAGCGCTGGACACTACACAAGTGAGAATGCCGGTATGAGTAACGAAAAGATCAGTGAGAATCTGATCCGCCGAAAGCCCAAGGTTTCCTGAGGAAGGCTCGTCCGCTCAGGGTAAGTCGGGACCTAAGGCGAGGCCGAAAGGCGTAGTCGAAGGACAACAGTTTGAAATTACTGTACCACCGTAATCCGCTATGAGCGATGGGGTGACGCAGGAGGGTAGTGACGCGGACTGATGGATGTCCGTCTAAGCAGTGAGGCTGATGTGTAGGCAAATCCGCACATCGATAAGGCTGGGCTGTGATGGGGAGCGAAAATTATAGTAGCGAAGGTCATGATCTCACACTGCCAAGAAAAGCCTCTAGCCAGGAGAAGGTGCCCGTACCGCAAACCGACACAGGTAGGCGAGAAGAGAATTCTAAGGCGCGCGGAAGAACTCTCGTTAAGGAACTCGGCAAAATGACCCCGTAACTTCGGGAGAAGGGGTGCCCCGGTAGTGTGAATAGCACGAGGGGGCCGCAGTGAAAAGGCCCAAGCGACTGTTTAGCAAAAACACAGGTCTGTGCGAAGCCGCAAGGCGAAGTATACGGGCTGACGCCTGCCCGGTGCTGGAAGGTTAAGGGGAGTGGTTAGGGGTAACCCGAAGCTATGAACCGAAGCCCCAGTAAACGGCGGCCGTAACTATAACGGTCCTAAGGTAGCGAAATTCCTTGTCAGGTAAATTCTGACCCGCACGAATGGCGTAACGACTTGGGCGCTGTCTCAACGAGAGATCCGGTGAAATTTTAATACCTGTGAAGATGCAGGTTACCCGCGACAAGACGGAAAGACCCCATGGAGCTTTACTGCAGCTTGATATTGAATTTGGGTACGATCTGTACAGGATAGGTGGGAGCCGTAGAAATCGGAGCGCAAGCTTCGGTGGAGGCGCCGTTGGGATACCACCCTGATCGTATCTAGGTTCTAACCTAGTGCCCTTATCGGGTACGGGGACCGTGTCAGGCGGGCAGTTTGACTGGGGCGGTCGCCTCCTAAAGAGTAACGGAGGCGTTCCAAGGTTCCCTCAGAATGGTTGGAAATCATTCGCAGAGTGCAAAGGCATAAGGGAGCTTGACTGCGAGACCTACAAGTCGAGCAGGGACGAAAGTCGGACTTAGTGATCCGGTGGTACCGCATGGAAGGGCCATCGCTCAACGGATAAAAGCTACCCTGGGGATAACAGGCTTATCTCCCCCAAGAGTCCACATCGACGGGGAGGTTTGGCACCTCGATGTCGGCTCATCGCATCCTGGGGCTGAAGTAGGTCCCAAGGGTTGGGCTGTTCGCCCATTAAAGCGGTACGCGAGCTGGGTTCAGAACGTCGTGAGACAGTTCGGTCCCTATCTGTCGTGGGCGCAGGAAATTTGAGAGGAGCTGTCCTTAGTACGAGAGGACCGGGATGGACGTACCGCTGGTGCACCAGTTGTTCCGCCAGGAGCATGGCTGGGTAGCTACGTACGGACGGGATAAGCGCTGAAAGCATCTAAGCGTGAAGCCCCCCTCAAGATGAGATTTCCCAATTAGTAAGACCCCTTGAAGACGACGAGGTAGATAGGTTGGAGGTGGAAGTGCAGCAATGCATGGAGCTGACCAATACTAATCGGTCGAGGGCTTATCCTATACTTAAAATGCAGATTTGTTTCGGATTCAGTTTTCAGGGAGTCAAATTCCTGTTTGGATTGCTGTGGTACTGATATCGTTTGGAGAGATACCCAAGTGGCTATAAGGGGACCCTCTGCTAAGGGGTTAGACTGCGTAAGCGGTGCGTGGGTTCGAATCCCACTCTCTCCGCCATTTTCAATCCATAGCAATACTAATTATTGTGGCGGTGTAGCTCAGCTGGCTAGAGCGTACGGTTCATACCCGTGAGGTCGGGGGTTCGATCCCCTTCGCCGCTACCATAATACCTGGAGGCTTAGCTCAGCTGGGAGAGCATCTGCCTTACAAGCAGAGGGTCGGGGGTTCGATCCCCTCAGCCTCCACCATTTTCATCTTTTTAGAATTTCTTTTACACCGTGCCGGTGTAGCTCAACTGGTAGAGCAACTGACTTGTAATCAGTAGGTTGGGGGTTCAAGTCCTCTCGCCGGCACCATTTTTAATTAATGCGGAACCGTGGTGTAGTTGGCCTAACATGCCTGCCTGTCACGCAGGAGACCGCGGGTTCGAATCCCGTCGGTTCCGCCATTTTTTCCACAAAATGAGTGGGAAGTGTAAGACTTTTCCGCTTAATTGTCATGTAATCTTATGGCTCGGTAGCTCAGTCGGTAGAGCAGAGGACTGAAAATCCTCGTGTCGGCGGTTCGATTCCGTCCCGAGCCACCTTTTTTGGGGGATTAGCGAAGTGGCCAAACGCATCAGACTGTAAATCTGCTCACGTACGTGTTCGGTGGTTCGAATCCATCATCCCCCACCATTTATGAGCCATTAGCTCAGTTGGTAGAGCACCTGACTTTTAATCAGGGTGTCGAAGGTTCGAGTCCTTCATGGCTCATCCCAAACAGAAAGTCATCACCTTAGGGTGGTGGCTTTTTTTGTGTTTTTATGTCGTATTATAGTAGCGCGCTGCTGTAGTGATTAACATAATATTAGAGAATATGCTAAAATAGGCGAAAAGAGCAAAAGTGGTGGAGTATGGTGACTATGGATAGCGAAACATTGCGGAAAAAGTTAGAGCAGCTCACCGGAAAGAAAACCGGAATCAAGCAGTTAGGTAGGCAACATTCAGCTTCTCTTTTTAGTATGGGATTGGAAGCACAGGAACAGCCGGTAATCCATGAGGGTCATCTTTGGGCACCATTATATGAGACTGATGGACGTGTAACCGCTGTCTGGGTGGAATTGGATGGACTTAACTCTTTGGAAATACAATTAGTGAATTATGCAGTTCGAAACTTTGCAATTGCACTAAAAGCTACTGGGGTTAGAGAAGAAGGGGAAGCGGAGGCTCGGCAGCTGGGTATCTGGTTGAACACCGAACTGGAGCAAGAGAAAAATGACTCTGAGATACCCGATGAGATGGCTCTAAAGGGACGTTTATTCGGAGATATGGTTCCATTCCTACTTAGCAGTGAGAATGCACATAGCCCGCAGATCACTTATCGTTCCTTAATGAAGCTGCTGCGCAGCTATTTTGAGAATGAAATTCTGCTTATACCTCTTCAAGAAAAAGAATGGTTAATATTGGCCCGGAAGGAACTACTCACGGGCGGAGATGATAAGGATGAGGAAGAAGAGAGTGTAGATGAAATTCTGGCTCAGACCAGTATGGGCTTACACGAACTGATAGCCAGCGAATGGGTAGGTGTATTCCATTTGGCTGTAGCTCCGGCTATCGTTCCTGTTAAGGGATTGACGGGATCCGTGGCCTTGCTGAGGGAGACTATTGTACTCGGACGTATTTTCCAAGTGGGTGAATATATTCATTTACCTTGGGAGCTGCATTTGGAACGTTTGGTTAACAGCATTCCTGATGCACGGCGTAAACAGTTACTTGGACAGATTGGCGACTATTCTACCGTACTATCGGATAAAGAGATGCTGATGACCCTGGAGACGTTTTTTGAGATGGATTGTAATGTAAGTGAAACAGCCAAGAAGCTATATATTCATCGCAACACGCTTTTATACCGTCTGGACAAGATAAAACAGGAGACGGGTGCCGATGTGCGTAGCTTTGGGGACGCTGCTATTGTGAAGCTTACTATGCTTTTGTATAAAGTGACGAAAAGGAAATAGGTTTTTTGTGAACGTTACAAATAGCCACCGTGTCCCGTCTAGGGTAATATAAATGTACAAGGAAAAAAGAATTTTTCAATTAATCAATAATTAACTCGAGGGGGAAATACAATGGCAGGCGTACGTTTAGAGCATATTTTCAAAAAATACCCGGGTTCAGATAAAGCAACAGTAATGGATATCAATCTTGATATTAAAGATAAGGAATTTCTAGTATTGGTTGGACCATCCGGTTGCGGTAAATCCACAACTTTGCGTATGATCGCTGGTCTGGAAGAAATCTCCGAAGGTAAAATGTACATTGGCGATCGTGTAGTCAACGACGTTGCACCTAAAGACCGCGATATCGCGATGGTATTCCAATCCTACGCCCTGTATCCGCATATGAGCGTATACCAAAACATGGCTTTCGGTTTGAAACTTCGTAAAGTGAAGAAAGATGAAATCGACAAGAAAGTACGTGAAGCTGCTAGAATTCTCGATATCGAGCATTTGCTAGATCGTAAACCAAAAGCACTTTCCGGTGGTCAACGCCAACGTGTCGCTTTGGGACGCGCTATCGTACGTGATCCACAAGTCTTCTTGATGGATGAGCCTCTTTCCAACTTGGATGCTAAACTTCGTGGTCAAATGCGCGCTGAAATCACTAAACTGGTTAAACGCCTTGAAACCACTTGTATCTACGTAACGCATGACCAAACAGAAGCTATGACAATGGGTGACCGTATCGTAGTTATGTATGATGGTATCATTCAACAAGCTGCTTCCCCTGAAGAGTTGTACAATGAACCAACTAACCTGTTCGTAGCTGGATTTATCGGATCCCCTACAATGAACTTTATCAATGGTACTTTGTCCGAAGCAAACGGTTCTATCCGTTTCCGCGCAGAGAACCTTGATGTTGAAGTACCAGGCGGAAAAGCTCAAATCATCCGCAGCAAAGGCTACATTGGCAAAGAAGTAATTATGGGCGTTCGTCCAGAAGATATCCATGAAGAGCCAGTATTCTTGGAAGCTTCCCCGAACACAATCTTTACTTCATTGGTTGATGTAACTGAAAACCTTGGTCACGAAATGCTCCTTTACTTGAGCGGCCTTGGTAAATCTACTGTAATCGCTCGTGTAGATGGACGTTCCACTACTCGCGAAGGCAGCAAGCCAAAATTGGCTATCGATATGAACAAAGTTCACTTCTTCGATAAAGAATCCGAAGTTAACATTCTGTTGGGATAAGATCGCAGGATCTTTTCTCTCTTGATAAAGCCACCCGAAAGGGTGGCTTTATTGTTTAATTAGGGTCGTAATGGATAGGCGTTAAGATTGCATTCACAAGCGTTATCAATTAAGATAGCAGGAGAATTACCTCCGGAATTGTAATGAGATCGCTGTCAACCGGACGCAGTAAGCGGACATATACCGCAGGTGACGAAAGGACGAATTTACATGGCTAAGAAAGTAAAAGTATCTGAATTGGTACAACATTTTCAATTAGAGGTTATTTCCGGCCAGGAAGGTCTAAAACGACCTATTACGGTCGATGACCTGAATCGCCCTGGACTAGAGATTGCTGGTTATTTCGAATATTATCCGGAAGAACGTGTTCAATTATTAGGTAAGACAGAACTCGCATTCTTCTCCATGCTGCCTGAAGCTGAACGTAAAAGTAGGCTTCGTGGAATCTGTAATGACAATACCCCTTGTATCGTAATTACCCGTAGTTTGGATGTGCCACAGGAGTTAATTGATATAAGTAATGAAAAGGGACTTCCTGTGCTTCGTAGCTCGATGGCTACGACTATTTTCTCCAGCCGTTTGACGAGCTTCTTAGAAGGGAGATTAGCCCCTACAGCAACGATTCATGGTGTACTCTGTGATGTATATGGTGTAGGTATGCTGATTACTGGTAGTAGTGGTATTGGTAAGAGTGAGACAGCCCTTGAACTTGTAAAACGTGGACATAGACTGATCGCTGATGATGCCGTGGAAATCCGCCAGACTTCAGATAACCAGCTGCATGGTACAGCCCCTGAGTTGATCCGTCACTTGTTGGAAATTCGCGGAGTAGGTATCATTAACGTAATGACACTTTTTGGTGCGGGTGCTATCCGTAATCATAAACGGATTACACTTGTCGTTAGATTAGAGGCTTGGCAGCAAGACAAGCAGTATGACCGGCTTGGACTTGATGAGGAAACAACGCGGATTATTGATACCGATGTTCCACTTGTAACCATTCCTGTACGTCCAGGACGTAACCTTGCCGTTATTATTGAGGTTGCTGCGATGAACTATCGCCTGAAGCAAATGGGCTTTAATGCAGCCCTGCAGTTTACGAATAAGTTAACTGCGACCATATCTGAGGATATGGACGATCTCGATTAGGAGTGTGAGACAATGTTCCCATTAGCAATAGATCCTATTGTATTCTCAATTGGATCACTGCCTGTACACTGGTACGGGTTAATACTAGGGGTCGGTGCACTCGCGGGATTATTTCTTGCGATCCGCGAGGGCAAACGGTTCGGAATCCCGCAAGAATTCTTTATGGATATGCTGCTACTGGGTGTACCCTCGGCAATTATAGGGGCACGGATTTATTTTGTAGCTTTTAAATGGGACGATTATAAGCATAATCTGATAGACGTCTTTAAGATCTGGAATGGCGGCATCGCCATTTACGGCGCATTAATAGGAGCGATTATTTGCGGAATTATTTATTTCCGTTATAAGGGTTACCCTTTTTGGCGTATTGTTGATATTTGTGCACCTGGACTACTGGCGGGTCAAATGATTGGCCGCTGGGGAAACTTTGTCAACCAAGAGGCATACGGCAGCGTAGTTGAGGAATCTTTTTTACGGGATAAACTGCATTTACCTGACTTCATCGTTAATCAAATGTACATAGGAGATGCTTTTCATCATCCGACCTTCCTGTATGAATCTCTTTGGAGCTTACTAGGGATTGCGTTATTGATGGTTCTCCGTCGTCAGAAGTTTGTACGTGCTGGAGAAATCTTCATGTCTTACTTTATATGGTATTCCATCGGTCGGTTCTTCATCGAGGCTGTGCGTACTGACAGTTTAGCTTTTAACGGAAGTGCAGGACTGGCTTCGTTTATAAACGGCTTATGGAGTCCGATGGAATGGTTAGGTTTTGAACAAGGATATCTGGATCCTGCCTATGGTAATATTCGTATTTCTCAGCTGCTTTCTCTACTGATTATTGTGGCAGCTATATTGCTGATCGTTATTCGCAGAGTAACCGGAGAGCCTAAAGCACATTATTCTGACCCTATCGTATGTACTAAACCGATCCAAGCAGATACTGTAGTGCCAGAAAGCGCAGTAAATACACCGCAGAAAACTCGTCAAGGAACACAACCTGAGCAAGGACAGCCAGCGGATGGAGATAAGAAGGAGCAGTAAAACTTATGATAGAATGCGTTCTTTTTGATCTGGATGGAACGATTGTCGATACGAATGAGCTAATCATTAGTTCATTTATGTACGCGCTGAAGGACAATGGTCTGGCTCCACTGACCAGAGAAGAGATAATTCCGCATATGGGAACAACCCTTCAGCAACAGATGAGAGTATTCTCTGGACTAGAGGATGTAAATGGTACGTTAGAAAAGTCCTATCGTTCTTATAATAATGAGCATCATGATGAGTTAGTGCGTTCCTTTCCGCTTGTAAAGGAGACCATTGAGGAGCTCTCGCGTCGTGGGATCAAACTTGGGATTGTAACTACTAAGATCCGTCCAACAACGATCAAGACCCTGGAAAGGTTCGATTTACTTAAGTACATGGATACGATTGTGACTGTGAACGATGTTACTGAACCAAAGCCACATCCGGAGCCCGTACTGACAGCGGTCCACAACCTTGGTGTTGATCCTCGCAAAACCTTAATGATAGGTGACAGTGCAGTTGATATTCAATCAGCCAAAGCTGCCGGTGTATACGCTGCTGGAGTATCTTGGTCTTTGAAGGGCGAGGATACGCTCCGCAAGTATGATCCGGACTTTATCATCCATAACATGAAGGATATTATAGAAATTATGGAGCGAGGAACGAATGAATCGTGAGAAACGTAACCCGTTATCCAGTAGAAGGTCATAACTCACTTTGGTATATTTACCGTACGGTCAGCCCTTGGAAGGGTGTCCGCAACTTTATTTTTATTCAGATTGCCCGCTATTGTCCGATTCTACCGTTAAAGAATTGGATCTATCGACGGATGCTGGGGATGAAGGTTGGTAAACACACAGCTTTTGGTCTTATGGCAATGGTGGATGTGTTTTTTCCGGAGAAAATAACGGTAGGTGAGAATTCTATTATTGGTTATAACACGACGATTCTGGCGCATGAGTATCTGATCAAGGAATATCGTCTGGGCGAAGTGGTGATCGGTGAAAATGTATTGATCGGCGCGAATACAACGATTCTTCCCGGTGTAACCATTGGAGATTGGGCAGTTATAGCTGCTGGCTCCGTGGTGCACAAAAATGTGGCGGCTGGCTCTTTTGTCGGAGGCAATCCTCTGCGAGAGCTGCGCCCCTCTTCAACGGAAGAACATGCGGAACAAGTGTAAACGATGCTTTTTTAACCCTGCAGTTACATATTGCGTTTTTTTAGCGCAGGTTCTGCAGGGTTTCTTGCGTCTTAGAGAAGATTATTAAGGAAACTTTAAGTTCTTCTTAAGTTTTTAGAACAGATACATTCGATATAATTAGCGTTAGTGATAAGGATAAGGCGAATCCCACGCTAGGCATTCAGCTTCAAATATCAGAATGTAAAATCAGCAGGTGCAGGCTTCCTGGTATTTTCAGTTTCCACATTCCGCTTAGCGTCTCTATGAACAACCATCATAGTAGAGAAGAGGAATATAATATGAACACTGCGAGACAGGAAAGGCTGCCCCAGCTGGATATTTTCAGAGCATTAGCGATCTTAGGCGTATTGCATGTGCATTCCTCATCTTTTGCCGCTGGAGAGCAGGCACTGCATTCCCCTTATTATTACTGGCTGAATTGGATCAACATTTTCTTTAAATTCGGTACGCCCTCATTTATTTTTCTGAGCAGCTTTGTATTGTTTTATAATTATTATGGGCGTCCTGTGACACGCAGCTTGATTATTAATTTCTACCGTCGTCGATTAAAGTATATTTTATTACCTTATCTGCTAGCCTCTATGGGCTATTACGCACTAACCTTATATGTGAACGGACGATTGACCCAGAACCTCGGTGGCAACCTGTACAGCTTTATTAGAGCGTTATTCTCAGGTTCCGCATATGCGCATTTGTATTTTGTATTTATCAGCATTCAGTTTTATTTGCTTTTTCCAGTACTGCTTAAGCTACTCCAGAGTTCCCGCTTTTTAATTAAATGGGCGGTTCCGCTCGGATTGGCACTTCAGTGGGGGTTTATTTTCTGGAATAAATACGAACTGCACATTGTTGAAAAAGGGAGCCTGGCGATCTCTTATCTGGCTTATTATATGATGGGTGCTTATATCGCAATTCACTTTGAGAAGGTGAAGACTTGGCTGATGAAGCCATGGAGGGAGCTAACTGCCAGGCAAAAAGGATGGACTGCCCTGTTAGTGAGCGGGTGGTTAATTGCAGCCTTTATCCATGTGCAGCTATGGTATGTGGCCCGCCATTTTGGGGTGTGGACGGATTCGCTGTGGTACGAGCTATTATGGAATGTCCATACGATGTTATCAGCATTGGTTCTGTTGTATGCTACATTCCTGATCTATCGTAAGGCCTCTCGCGGGATTGTTGCTTTTTTAACACGTTTGGGTGAACTCTCATTTGCGATATATTTGATTCATCCGCTATTGCTGGCGGTATATCGCAGGTTCCGATATCAGATTCCCCTAGAGTCGCTAACATATGTTTTGTTCATCTACGGAGGGCTTGTGGTCGCACTGGGAGGGAGCTGGCTTATTGTGCAGTTTGCTTTCCGGCGAGTTCCGGGTTCATGGATTATTTTTGGAAGCGTGCCTCGCTCTTTGGAATCCAGTCCGCAGGAAAAGTCAGGTTATATCCCTGAGGAACGGGCAAAGGGGTTCGTGCAGCAGGAGAAATAGCGTTAGAAGAAGGTCTGATACACGCACACGCTTAAACGTGGGGAAGTAGCCTTCATAATATTTGATTAAAAAGGCATCACTTCGATGCGGAGCTTAACAGGAGGAAAGATTATGAGACAAAAAGAAAGAATTCCGCAGCTGGATATTTTTCGGGCGATTGCTATTTTTGCAGTGCTGGCTATTCATGCTACTTCACGAACGTTGGCGGAGACACTAGGTACAAACATGTTTCATCCGTTCTTATTTATTAATAAATTCAGCCAGTTCGCCGTACCTTCATTCATATTTTTGAGTGGGTTCGTGCTCTTCTATAACTATATTGACCGTCCGCTGGGTGGCAAAACGCTAGGAAAGTTCTACACTAGAAGGCTGCTTTATATTATTGTGCCTTATGTAGTATTTTCACTGCTGTATTTTGCGTTAAAAATGAATGCCGGGAATACTTGGGGCTTACCTCCGGGGGAGATGGCTTCTAAGCTATGGAAGTATTTATGGACAGGAACGGCATATACGCATCTGTATTATATTATTATCATTATTCAGTTTTACGTGTTATTTCCGCTCATTTTGTGGTGTTTGCAAAAGGTTCGTCATCTGGCGGCTTGGGCGCCGCTGATCGGGTTATTACTACAGTGGGGTTTTGTGCTGCTGAATAAATACATGACCAATCACGGGTATTGGCAGTTATCCAAGGGGAGTCTGGCGATCACTTATTTCTCGTATTTCCTGCTGGGTGCTGGGATTGCAGTGTATTACTCTTCTTTGAAAAAATGGTTAGTGCCTTCACGTGAAGGCTGGCGCGCCGGTAAAGGTCCGGTTTGGATTACGTTGTGGTTGTTATGGATTGTAGCAGGGGTTGTTCATGTTGAGCTATGGTTTAATAATTACACGAAAAAAACTGTCATCAACAGCTTATGGTATGAGGGTTTCTCTAATCTACATGCGCTGCTCTCTTGTGTGGTGCTGTTGCAAATCTCCTTCTTGCTCTATGGAGCGGGTCGTAGCTTGCTGACAAGACTTTTGGTATCCGTAGGAGCATGCTCCTTCGGGATTTATTTATTGCACCCTATGCTGCTGTATTTCTATAGAAAATTACCGTTTCACGGGGGTTCTCTTGCGTACATCGCAGCGATTGTAGGAGGATGGCTTGTTGCGCTGCTGGTTTCATGGCTGGCAGTGGCTCTCGTCTTCCGGTATGTGCCTGCGTCTTGGATTATTTTCGGATCAGGCGCACAAAAGAAAGCAAAAACAGGCTCCGTAAGCGCATAGTCTACTGCTAGGTAAAATAAAAGCGCCGGTCTCCCGTATATGCGGGTTGACCGGCGCTTTTATTTTTTGTCTATTCTCCAGCTTGTTCCCGCTGAAACTCCGCAATAGCTTGATACTGGCTTTCCAGACTACGGTAGACGGAAATATAAATCGGCAGCAGCTGCTTGTACACTTTGGTATGTTCATCAATCGGATCATGCTGGTAAGTTGAACCGATCATGTCGAATACAACATCGAAGGAGTCCACGCGGCCCGTTGCGTAAAGACCAAGCACTACTGCTCCGAGGCAGGAGCTTTCAATACTCTCCGGAATGATGACCTCTTGATCAAAAATATCAGACATCATCTGCCGCCAGACTGAGGAACGGGCGAAGCCGCCTGTAGCCAGAATTTTGCTAGGACGCCCGATTTGCTCTTCCATAGCCAGCAGAACCATATACATATTGAAGATTACGCCTTCTAGTACCGAGCGAATCATATGCTCCTTATGGTGATTCATAGAAAGGCCGAAGAAGGAGCCACGAGCATCAGGATTCCACAGCGGTGCCCGTTCACCAGTTAAGTAAGGATGGAATAGAAGACCACCGCTACCTGCCGGAACTTGTTCCGCGATGCGCGTTAGAACCTCGTAAGGGTCAATGCCAAGACGTTTGGCGGTTTCGACTTCAGAAGCAGCGAACTCATCCCGTACCCAGCGGAACAGCATACCGCCGTTATTAACGGGCCCTCCGATCACCCAATGTTTTGGGGTTAAGTTATAACAGAAGGTCCGTCCTTTAGGGTCGGTAAGCGGGTGATCCACTACGGTGCGAATCGCTCCGCTTGTTCCAATCGTTGCGGCCACTACACCGGGTTTAATCGCGCCTACGCCAAGGTTGGACAAGACGCCATCACTGGCTCCTACGACAAAAGGTGTAGTCGGGAGCAGTAACAGCTCCTCTGCTAGACCGGGAAGCAGGCCTTGCATGATCTCTGTGGTGGGAACAAGCCGTGAGAGTTGATCTGGTGAAATATGGGCTATCTCCAGGGCCTCTTTATCCCACTCCAAAAGTTCAAGGTTGAGCATGCCTGTAGAAGAGGCAATGGAATGATCGATGATGTATTCGCCGAACAGCCGAGCGAATATGTATTCTTTTATAGAAATGAATTTATAGGTTTGTTGAAACAACTGAGGCTGCTCTTCCCGAAGCCACATTAGCTTGGTAATCGGTGACATAGGATGAATAGGCGTTCCTGTGCGCAAATACAACTCATGTCCGTTGAACTCGTTCTTCAGGCGAAGTGCAGATCCGGCACTACGGTTGTCAGCCCAAGTGATGCAGGCAGTAAGTGGTTTACCCAGCTGATCAATTGCAATGACACTGTGCATGGCTGAACTGAAGGAGACGAATAGGATCTTATCTGGAGTTACGGCGCTTTGCCGCATGACATTAGAGAGGGTATGAAAGACTGCACGTAGGATTTGCTCTGGGTCCTGCTCCGCTATAGAAGGGGAGGGTTGATGCAAGGGATAACCCATATTCGCTTGTGCAACTATGGCTCCATTCTCCTCGAAGAGAACTGCCTTTGTACTTGTAGTACCAATATCAACGCCAATCATATAGGATTTAGTCAAGCGTTAGCCCTTCTTTCTAGGTGAAAGTATATTTTTAGAACACCAATTACAAAATTATGAAGTACAATCGTATTAGCTCATTATAGTATTCGATAAGCGGGGAGGCAAAAATAAAGAAAATGCCAAACGCTCGACTAAGGGTTTGATTGACGAAAAAGCAGTGAACATGATACGATATTGAAAATACTTTAATTTGCTACCACTTTACCATAGTAAAGTAAACATAAACAGTATCTAATGATAACTGACGAGGTGAACAATGAAGATGTCCAAACCAAAGGGATTTGAGAAGCCGTCTGGCGTTCGGGACTATCTGCCCCGGGCCGTAACGAAATTGCGCAAAATTGAGAATGATGTACTGCATTGCATGAGTCGCTGGGGATATCAGCAAATGATGACTCCAACGTTGGAATATTACGATACAGTTGGCGTGGCTAGCTCTACGTCGGACCAGAAGCTCTATAAATTACTTAACAATCGTGGTCAGGCTTTGGTGCTTCGATCAGAAATGACTGCCCCGGTTGCCCGTGTTGTTGCCTCTCTATTGAAGGATGAGCCACTGCCATTGCGTCTGTCATATCACGCGAATGTATTCCGTGCCATTGAGGAAGAAGCGGGGCGGGAAGCGGAGTTCTTCCAGACAGGTGTAGAGCTGGTAGGTGATGATTCACCTGAGGCCGATGCGGAGGTAGTGGCGCTTGCTATTTCTTCGCTGCAAGCCGCGGGTGTGAAGTCTTTTAAGATCGCTATGGGGCATGTAGGCTTTCTGAATGGGTTATTTCAAGAGGTACTTCCTGAACTGCCCGAGGCTCAAGAGGAGCTGAAAAGTCATTTGCTGGGCCGTGACTATGTTTCTTTCCGGGAGACTTTACAGCGGCTGGATCTTACAGAAGCGCAGAAGAACGAACTGGATGGGCTGCTGCGTCTGCGCGGAGGCAAGGAGATTTGTGGACAGGCGCTAGAGCTGAGCAATCATCCGCTCGCGCGTCATTCGATTGATCATTTGTGCAAGGTGTGGGAGGTGCTGGTCTCTTACGGCGTATCACAGCATGTACTGATTGATCTGACGATGATCGGGGACTTTTCCTATTATACAGGCATGACTTTTGAAGGTTATGCAGCGGAGTTAGGATTTCCGGTATGCAGTGGTGGTAGATACGACAATCTGCTGCAACAGTTTGGGCGTCCGATCCCATCCACAGGATTTTCCTTAAAAACGAATCGCATCCTGGATGGTGTAACTGGAGTGGTCGAAGAGGAAGAGCTGCCTATTTTGATCCAATATGATGCGATTCGCAGAAGAGAAGGCTTAGAAGAGGCAACACGCCTGCGGTCAGAGGGTCATGCAGTCGTTACTAGACTTGCTGCAGGTCCAGAAGAGCTTGAAACGGTGAAGCGTTTGGATACGGACACGGTTGAAGCAGAGGGTGTACGGTACGGTGAGATCTATACATTCGTATCTTTTGTAAGTGAGCATGGCTGAGGATATCGCTAGTACAAAAAGCGATTAACATAAATTTTGCATGGAGATGGAAAAGGAGGCAACTTAACAATGGCACAGATATTGAAGGTGGCTATGCCAAAAGGCCGGATTTACGAAAAGGCTGCTGAGCTGTTCCGCCAGGCAGGTCTTCCGATTCCACCGGACGGTGAGGCATCACGCAAGCTTGTTATTCCGCTGCCTGAGGCAGGGATGGAGTTTATATTGGCGAAACCAGTAGATGTACCTACATATGTAGAATATGGCGTGGCGGATATTGGGATCGTGGGCAAGGATGTTTTGCTGGAGGAAGATCGTGATGTATACGAGCTGCTTGATCTTGGCATTGCCCGCTGCCGGATGTCGATCATCGGATTGCCGAACTGGCAGCCGGGAATTCAGCAGCGTGTAGCGACGAAATATCCGAATGTAGCTTCAAGGTATTTTAGGGAGCAGGGGCAACAGGTCGAGGTAGTGAAGCTAAATGGATCCATCGAGCTTGCACCACTGATTGGTCTGGCCGATCGTATTGTGGATATGGTAGAGACCGGGCAAACGCTGCGGGACAACGGATTAATCGAAATGAAGAGTATATTCGAAATTACAAGCCGCCTGGTGGCAAATCGTGTGAGCTATCGGATGAAAAATGAAGAGATACAGCAACTGTGTGACCGACTACAGGCAGTTATAGGGCAACCTAATTTGCGGTAGGCGGCAACAGATGTTAGGGGTAAAGGGAGGAACCAGCGATGAAGGTTGTGTCGAGCAAGGACTTTAAGCTAGAGCGGGAAGTGGAGTATGGTACGCCAGAGCAAAATCAGGCGGTAAAGGAAATTGTGGCCGCCATTAAAAAAGAAGGAGACACAGCGCTTCTTCGCTATACGGAGCAATTTGACCGGGTTGCACTTACGCCGAATCAATTGCGGGTAACGCCGGAAGAGCTTCAGGCAGCATATGGCCGAGTAGAGCAATCTTTCGTATCTGCTATTCAAGCAGCTGCAGCCAATATCCGGGCGTTCCATGCCAGACAGAAACGGAATTCATGGATGGATTTGCAGCCGGATGGCACGATTCTGGGGCAGATTATTCGTCCGCTGAAGCGGGTAGGGGTATATGTACCTGGTGGCAAAGCAGCTTATCCCTCTTCGGTGCTGATGAACGTGATCCCAGCACAGATCGCGGGTGTGCCGGAGATCGTCATGGTGACTCCGCCATCCACCGGCGGCAAGGAAGGGATTGACCCTTATATCCTGGTTGCTGCCGCAGAAGCAGGTGTGAATGAAATCTACCGTGTGGGCGGAGCACAGGCGGTAGCTGCTTTGGCTTTTGGTACGGAGAGCATAGCGCCGGTAGATAAAATATGTGGGCCTGGCAACATATACGTTGCGCTGGCTAAACGCGAGGTATATGGCGCCGTGGATATCGACAGTATCGCGGGTCCAAGCGAAATTGTCGTGCTGGCAGATGAGACCGCTGAGCCGGCTTATGTCGCAGCGGATCTGCTCTCGCAGGCCGAGCATGACGAGATGGCCTCGGCGATTCTGGTCACGCCATTGCAGAGCCTGGCGGATAACGTGGCGGCCGAAGTGGAGCGTCAGCTGCAAGAGCTGCCGCGTCAGGCGATCGCCCGTTCTTCGGTAGAGAATTACGGCGCGATCATTGTTGTGGAATCTATGGAGGAAGGGATCTCCGTAGTGAATAGACTGGCACCAGAGCATCTGGAGATTGTTGTCGAAGATCCTATGGGCCTCGTAGGCAGCATTGAGAATGCTGGAGCCATCTTCCTGGGAGCGTATAGCTCCGAGCCCGTGGGTGATTATTTTGCCGGGCCAAATCATATTATCCCAACCAATGGGACCGCACGTTTCTCGTCACCAGTGGATGTGGATGATTTTATTAAAAAATCAAGTCTGATCTATTACAGTAAGGAAGCACTCTTGCGTGATGGGAAGACCATTATAGAGCTGGCACGTCGCGAAGGCTTAGAAGGCCACGCACGAGCCATTGAGATTCGACTCAAGAACGAAGGAAAAGGTGGAGACGGATATGGAGAACAATAACGAACAGGCCCTGCGCCAAGCTGGATTAAGCCGTAAAACAAATGAGACGGATATAAAGTTGTCTCTTAACGTAGATGGAAGTGGAGTTTCAGAGCTGGAGACGGATGTTCCTTTTCTGAATCATATGTTGGATCTGTTCACGAAGCACGGACAATTTGACCTGTCTGTACAGGCGCGTGGAGACATCGAGATTGATGACCACCACACGGTTGAAGACATTGGGATCTGCCTAGGGCAGGCACTGCACGAAGCACTGGGTGATAAAAAAGGAATCAAACGTTATGCGAGTGTTTTTGTACCGATGGATGAGGCGTTGGCGCAGGTTGTGATCGATATCAGCAATCGCCCGCACTTTGAATATCGTGCAACCTATCCTTCACAGCAGGTGGGCAGCTTTTCGACGGAGCTTGTTCAGGAGTTCCTGTGGAAGTTCGCGCTCGAAGCACGGATTACGTTACATGTTATCGTACACTACGGTTCTAACACACACCACATGATTGAGGCTGTATTCAAAGCGCTTGGACGGGCGCTGGATGAGGCAACTTTGATTGATCCCCGTGTGAAGGGTGTGCCTTCTACGAAGGGAGTGCTGTAGGATGACTGTTGCAATCGTCGATTATGGCATGGGCAACCTGCACAGTGTGAGTAAGGCGGTAGAACGTCTCGGTTATGAGTGTGTAGTGACGGGTGATGCCGAGCAAATTCTCGCTGCTGATAGTGTCATTCTGCCAGGTGTCGGTGCATTTGGCGATGCGATGGGGCATTTGCGGGAGAATGGTTTGGATCTTGTCGTCAGACAGGTAGCCGCTGGAGAGCAGCCTCTGCTTGGGATCTGTCTTGGCATGCAGCTGTTGTTTAGCACCGGTGAAGAGCATGGCAGCCATGAGGGGCTAGATATTCTCTCGGGTTCAGTGGTGCGGTTCGCTCCTAGAGATGGCTATAAGGTGCCGCATATGGGGTGGAACAAGCTCAGCTTTAGACAGCCGGAGAATCCGCTTTTTGTTGGCCTTGAGGAGGGGCATGTGTATTTTGTCCACTCTTATCACGCGCTTGTAGCAAAAGAGAGTGATCTGCTGGCTGTCACGGATTATGGTTACCCAGTCACGGCTATTGTCGGGCAAGATAATGTGTTCGGTATGCAGTTCCATCCGGAAAAAAGCGGAGAGCTGGGAATCAAGCTGTTGGGTAATTTTTTGAAGATTAAGAGAGAGCGGGCGTAAGCCACGCTATAAATATAACGGAACGAAAGTGGGGAGCGCCAAATGTCTTCTTTTATTGTATATCCGGCGATTGATATTCGGGATGGAAAATGCGTCAGGCTGCAGCAGGGGGATTACAATCAGGAAACGATATACAATGATAGTCCACTAAAGGTGGCAAAATCATGGGAAGAGCAAGGTGGAAAGTTCATTCATTTGGTGGACTTAGATGGTGCGAAAGCGGGTCATCCTGTGAACGATGCGATTATCGGTGCTATTGCTGCTAATGCTAACGTTCCTGTGCAGGTGGGCGGTGGTCTTCGCAATCTTGCGGACGTAGAGAAATTGCTCGGACTTGGCGTTAGCCGCGTCATTATCGGTACTGCTGCGATTAATGATCATGCTTTTACCGAAGAGGTATTGGCAAAATACGGCGATAAAGTCGCGATCGGCATTGATGCACGTAACGGTTATGTTGCGACACACGGCTGGCTGAACACCTCTGAAGTACGTGCTGAAGCTCTTGCCAAGGAATTGGCGGCAAAAGGAGCCGAGACATTCATTTACACCGACATCTCCCGCGACGGGATGATGCAGGGACCGAACGTGGACGGTATCCTGTCCATGGCGCAGGCCAGCGGTAAAACTGTGATCGCGTCCGGCGGAGTCACCAGTCTTGATGATCTGTTGCGTCTGAACGTGCACAGCGGCAGTGGTGTAGGTGGAGCTATTGTTGGCAAGGCGTTATACACGGGCAATATTGATCTTTCTGGAGCTTTGCGAGCGCTCGGGCAGAAATAGCGTTGGGCGAACGCGCTAATTGATGAGCGGATGAACAAAAAGACGACGTGAGCTAGCCAAGGAATAGTGGATCAATGAAACAGACAGAACCAACGGTTAAAGAAATAGACTTAACAGTAACGTATTGAACAAAAATTACTAAATCACCAAACTAATTAATAAACGAGCGAATGAACAAAAAGACAATAGATGAACTAGTAAATGAGCAGTGGGTTAAAGAAATAGACGTAACAGTAAATGAGTAACTAATGATAATTAAATGAACGCCCAGAGAAGCAAACTAGCAAAAGTTAAACCAGCAAACCAGCAAAAGGGCTTAATAACAAAGCAACAAACCAACAAAAGAGCTAAAACAAACCAGCTGGCCAATAAAGCAACAAACCCAACTAGCTAATGTGTTTTCACTTTGCAAAAATCTCATCTCATTACGAATGGCATAACGACTTGGGCGCTGTTTCAGGGAGGGATCCGGTGAAATTTTAATACCTGTGAAGATGGAGGTTACCCGCTAGCTAAAACCCGCTATACAATCTGCTACAATAGGCGTAATGAGGCGGCGGGAAGGGTATTTTTCCTCGGATGATGATTTAAGTGTACTTTATACAGCTATTTTTCACATTTAGAGCTGATTAGCTAATTTAGTTGTATTTCGTGCAGCTATAACTCAGAGATGAGTTGATTTATAAGCTCATCCCCAGATTTAGTTGTACGAAATGCAGTTAAAAGAGTAGCTTGCAAAAAGGCTGATAAAATAACTGCACGTTGTGCATCTAAATACTCGTGGGCTTGCAGGTGGCGTGAGCCCTTCCGACCACATAAGGGCCAAATCCGCGGAACATGAAGGTGTTATGGGTCAAGGAAGCGGCTACGAAGGGGTTAGCGATCATAGCACATGTTCAGCCGTGTGGGCTATGGTTCAGCCGGATGGGCTATGATCCGCCATGCCTTCAATCGAGGTTTCCAAAGGGCAGGGGCCCTTGGGCTCCCCCTGGGCTAAGAGGGCTTTAGGGGGACGGACACACTTTAGGTGCTTGAAACGCTTTTTAAAGAAAGGGGGATTTCATAATGTTAGCAAAACGTATCATCCCCTGTCTTGACGTTAAGGATGGACGGGTAGTCAAAGGCGTTAACTTTGTGAATCTGCGTGATGCTGGAGATCCGGTAGAGCTAGCGGCGCTGTATGACCGCGAGGGCGCAGACGAGCTTGTGTTTCTCGATATATCGGCTTCCGTAGAAGGTAGAGCAACGATGATCGAGGTTGTGCGGCAGACCGCTGGTGAGATTGCCATTCCTTTTACAGTGGGTGGAGGGATCTCTACAACTGATGATATGAAAAGAATTCTTCGTGCAGGCGCAGACAAAATCGGCATTAATACGGCAGCCATCACTAATCCTCAGTTAATTTTGGACGGTGCTCGCCGATTTGGCTCCCAGTGTATTGTAGTAGCGATAGATGCTAAATATAATGAGGCTTTTGGTGAATGGGAAGTGTACACTCATGGCGGGCGTAAGCCCACCGGCATCCGTGCTCTGGCTTGGGCTAAAGAAGCTGAGAAGCTGGGCGCAGGTGAGATTTTGCTCACTAGCATGGATGCAGATGGCACAAAAGACGGCTTCGACCTGAAGCTAACCTCGGCAGTATGCGATTTGCTCAGTATTCCTGTGATTGCTTCTGGCGGCGCTGGGAAGAAGGAGCATTTTTACGATGTATTTACGGAAGGGAAAGCCGATGCGGGACTTGCGGCGACCATTTTTCACTATAAAGAGATTGCAATTAATGATTTAAAGGCAGATTTGAAGCAAAAAGGGGTAGAAATCCGATGAGCGAAACACAAAACAATACCACATTAAGCCAAAAAGAAGCTCTGGCAGGCATTCGCTGGAATGAAGCGGGTCTGGTGCCTGCCGTTGTTCAGGATGCTAGCAGTTTAGAGGTACTGATGGTTGCTTATATGAACTCCGAATCGTTACAGCTCTCACTGGAGAGTGGCCAGACTTGGTTTTGGAGCCGCTCGCGCAGCGAACTTTGGCATAAAGGCGGAACCTCAGGCAACACACAAGCTATTACCTCCATATCCTATGATTGTGATAGCGACACACTACTCGTGAAGGTTGTGCCTGAAGGACCAGCTTGCCATACTGGAGCTACGTCATGCTTTTTCCGTGAGATTCCTTTGAATAACCCAATAACAGATGCTTCGAAACCAGTGTCTAGTTTGACAGATGGTGAGCGTTTTGCTGTTCTTGGTGAACTGGAGCGTGTGATTGCTGAGCGGGAACTGGAACGCCCGGAAGGCGCGTATACCACTTATCTGTTTGATAAAGGCGTGGATAAGATCCTCAAAAAGGTAGGCGAGGAAGCTTCCGAGACCATAATTGCCGCCAAAAATAAAGATAACGCCGAGCTGCGTCTTGAGGTCAGTGATCTGATCTATCATCTGTTGGTATTGCTGCAAGAGCGCAAGCTTCCACTGGATGAGATTATGGAAGAGTTGAGTACCCGTCACGAACGCCCACGCCGGGATCAGTACTAAGGGAGGACTGAGTGATGCATATTGATTACCACACGCATCATGAACGCTGTGGCCATGCCGTGGGTAAGCTTGAGGAGTATGTACAGCGCGGGATAGAGCTTGGACTTCAGCAGCTGGGATTATCCGACCACTTGCCGCTCATCCACGTAGATCCCGCCAGCTATTATCCAGAAATGGCTATGCCAATGGCTGAGCTGCCTCGTTATGTGGAGGAATGTCTAACCTTAAAGGAGCGTTACCGTGGAGTCATAGATCTGCGGGTGGGGCTGGAAGCCGATTATATCGAAGGCTATGAAGAGCAAATTCGCGAGATTTTGTCGCCGTATCCATGGGATTATCTTATAGGTTCTGTACATTTTCTTGGGGAGTGGGATATTACGGATCACCGCCAGGTTCATGGTTGGGAAGGCAAAGATGCGCTAGAGGTATATCGTCTTTATTACGATGCGGTAAAGAAGTCGGCGTTATCGGGATTATATGATATTATAGGACATATGGATGTTATTAAACGGTTCGGTTATGGCCCACAAACACCGGAGGGCACGGCTGAGGTAAGGGCGCTGGAGCTAGAGACCTTAAAGGTTATAGCGGATAGCGGAATCGCCATGGAGCTGAATGCATCCGGACTTACGAAGCCTTGCGCTGAGATGTTCCCGGCCGAGCATCTGCTACAGGAGGCCCTAAAGCTCGGCATACCGCTGACATTAGGCTCCGATGCACATGATCCTGCCAAGCTGGGGGACGGGCTGCAAGAGGCGCGTAGTATGCTTTGGCACACTGGTTTTCGTGAGCTGGCTGTATTTGAGGGACGCCGCCGTACCACTGTTCAGTTCAAACTATAATAATTTATAATCCGCAGGAGGGTATTATGCATCATCAACAATTACGTATTTTTTCCGGTTCGTCGAATCCAAAGTTAGCGGCTGATATTGCGGAGCGACTTGGTGTTGAATTGGGGCAGATAAAGCTGACCCGCTTCATGAGCGGCGAGATTTACGTGCATTACGAAGAAAGCATCCGGAACTGCGACGTATTTTTGGTGCAATCCCTTTCGCATCCCATTAATGAGATGTTCGTGGAGCTGCTGGTGATGATAGATGCTGCCAAACGGGCTTCAGCTCGTACAGTGAACATTATTGTGCCGTATTATGGATATGCTCGGCAGGAGCGGAAGTCCGCACCCCGTGAGCCGATCTCGGCTAAGATGGTGGCTGATGTGCTGACGACCGCTGGAGCAACCCGCGTAATCACCATCGATTTGCACGCAGCGGCGATTCAAGGCTTTTTCAACATTCCGGTCGATCATCTGACTGCACTCGATTTGATCAGCAGCCATTTGAAAGCCAAGGCAATGTCTGATCTGGTCATTGTTTCCCCGGATGCAGGGCGTGCGTCTATGGCTGAGAAGCTGGCGAATAAGCTGGATTCACCTTTTGCCATTATGATCAAGAAGCGCCCAGCCCATAATGAATCGGTAATCACTCATGTCATTGGTGATGTCGAGGGACGGACACCTATCATTATTGAGGATCTGATCGATACTGGGACGACCATTGTGAATGTGGTAGAAGGCCTGAAGGAGAGAGGTGCGAAGGACAGTATTGTCTGCGCGACACACGGATTATTCTCAGGGCCCGCGCTACAGCGGCTTGACCATCCTTCTATTCAGGAAGTGGTTACGACAGATTCTATTGCACTGCCTGATGACCATTCAAGTCGGTTTACAGTATTATCTGTTGCACCGATGCTTGCCCAGGCTACGCACATCATCCTTGAGGGTGGTTCAATCGATAAGCTATTTAGAGACGCGGGAATTTAATTCCCCGTCTTTTTTATTTTTTGTCAAAAAAGATGTTGTAAGCAGAGTGGTAGAGTCTTTCTCAACTTGAGATTCTCGCTGTCACATGTGGTATACTGTGTGGAGATACCCGCGCCCAATAAGGGAACGGAATAGCGATTAAGGATGGAGCTCCGGCATACCCCATAGGGCGCCGCCCTCCTATTTTTCGTTAGTATAAGGAAGCTTCTTATAAGGGAGGTGCCTTGCTTCCATGATTGAGAGAACTTCAGAGTATGAACTGGGGAATGATAATGTGATTCCTGTAACTCTGAATGCCAATTTTTTCTTTGAAAGAGCCGTTCGGTCCTTGGATCGCTTTCAATATGATAAGGCATTAAAGAATTTTCGCAAAGCTGTAGAGTACGAGCCGGAGAATCCGGTCAATCATTGCAACGTGGCTGGCGTATTATCAGAAATGGGCAATTATGAAGCGTCCAACGACATTTTAACCCATGTACTGGAGAATATTGATCCGGCAATGACGGAATGTTATTTCTATATGGCTAACAACTTCGCCAATATGGAAAGCTATGAGGAGGCAGAACGCTCACTCGTCACTTATCTCGAAGAAGATGTGAACGGTGAATTTCTGGCCGAATCGGAAGAATTGATGGAGCTGCTGCAATATGAGCTGGACCGTCCTGCTCCACTTATCCGGATTAGAAGCCGGGAAGGTGTAATAGAGCATGAGCGAGCCCGAGCACTGTTGGAGGAGGGCAAGTTTACACAAGCCGTCACTTTGCTTGAAGAGATTGTGAGCAATACGCCTGACTTCCTGGCGGCACATAACAACCTAGCCCTAGCGTATTTTTACATGGGTCGTTTTACCAAAGCTAAGGAATGTATTATGCGGGTGCTGGAGCAGGACTCCGGGAATTTGCATGCACTCTGTAACTTAGCGATCTTCCTTCAGTATGAAGGTGACCGCGGGCAACTGGATGGATTGTTACGCCTTCTGGAGACCACCATTCCGTTTCATCAGGAGCATCTGTTCAAAATGGCCACCACCATGGGGATTCTGGGACGCCATAGAACCGCCTATGGCCATTTTAGACGTCTGTTGAAGGATGAAGAGGTCGGTGGCGACGCCAGTCTCTATCATTACTGTGCGGCAGCTGCCAGCAATAGTGGCCTGTATACAGAAGCCCAACGCTGCTGGCAGAAGGCGGCTAAGCTCGATCCGGAATCGGCTGTGCCGAGATTTTTTCTGGCTCAGCTGCAGCAGGCGCAGGGGGAAGGTAAAACGCTGTCGCTGGTCAGCTACAACTATCAGCTTCCTTTTCAGGAGCAGCTGAAGCTGTGGAAGGACAACAAGGGCAGCTTTACCGAAGAGGTGCGGAACAATCCGCTGCTTCGCTCTTCCTTCTTCTGGGCGCTCCGCTACGGGGATGCCAATACGAAGCTTCAGGTTACAGAAGCTCTGCGGTGGATCGAAGATGAAGAGATGTCCGAAATTCTGCAAGGACTTCTAAAGCAGCAGCCCTTGCAGGAAGAAAAGCTGCAAGAAGCGGCACTTCTTAGTCTGCAGCGGCTGATTGGAAGTGTTCCTGAAGAGAATGTGCTTCAGGAAGTCAAAGAAACCTCTTCCCCGCGTCTGAAGGGACTGCCGGAATGGAGAGAGGATTGGCAGAAAGTTATCGACCAGACCCTTAGTATGATGGATCGAAGATATGATGCAATCCACAAAAAAGATGCTGAATTACTGTGGAAGCAATTTCTGAGCAGCCTTTATCCGGATGTTCCGTTTATCCGTCATGCGAATGGCTGGTGTGCTGCCTTAGAATATCTAATTGCTAAAACGCATAACCTGCCGGTCACCTACCGTGAAGTAGCCCAGCGTTACAATGTTTCCGTTTCTATGGTCAGTCGTTATGCTCGGCGCATAGATGAGGAATGTAGTTTCGAGGGAAGTGTGAGCGACAGCCTTCCGCCATTTACCGAGAATATCTAAATCGATCATGTAGTATTTCGTAGAAACGGAGCCCTTTTTATATGTCTTGCGTAACGCTAATGTTCCTTATAGGGGCACCGAAGGCGGCTATGCTTGCCAAAAAAGGGCCTGTTTCTTCTAAATAAACCCTATTGTGAGGAGGCCACTGTTATGTACAAAACGATTGTAATCGGAACAGGCCCAGCCGGGCTTACTGCTGCAATTTATTTGGCACGTGCCAACCTAAACCCACTTGTGATTGAAGGTATGCAACCAGGTGGACAACTGACAACGACAACAGAAGTCGAGAACTTCCCAGGCTTTCCTGAAGGAATTCTAGGCCCGGATTTAATGGACAACATGCGCAAGCAGGCTGAACGTTTTGGGGCTGAATTTAAGAATGGTTGGGTGGATTCAGTTGATTTTTCACAGCGTCCATTTAAAGTGACTGTAGATGGATTGGGAGTATTAGAGGCGGAGTCAGTGATCATCTCAACCGGTGCATCTGCCAGATATTTAGGAATCCCCGGGGAGCAGGAGAATGTGGGCCGTGGGGTCAGCACTTGTGCTACTTGTGACGGATTCTTTTTCCGTGGCAAAAAGATTATTGTCGTCGGTGGTGGAGATTCTGCGATGGAAGAAGCCAGCTTTTTAACCCGATTCGCTTCCAATGTAACATTGGTTCACCGTCGTGATGAGCTTAGAGCTTCGAAGATTATGCAGGCTCGCGCACGGGATAACAGTAAGGTATCGTGGGCTCTTAACCGTACACCGCTTGAGGTTACAACCGACGAGTCTGGCGTTAAGGGGCTGACGGTTCGCAACAATGAGACGGGAATTGATGAACTCATCGAAGCGGACGGAGTGTTTGTCGCGATCGGGCACACGCCGAACACCGGATTTTTAGGGGGGCAAATTACGACCGATACCAACGGCTACATTGTGGTCAACCCTGGAACGACAGAAACGAACATCCCGGGCGTATTCGCTTGTGGCGACGTGCAGGATACCCGTTATCGTCAGGCAATTTCCGCAGCGGGATCTGGCTGTATGGCAGCAATGGATGCTGAGAAGTACCTAGAGGGCACGATGGTGCATGACTGGAGCGAAACACTGGATAGTTAATTTTGCGAGAAATCGTAGTCGATGACATATAAGCAGGTTATCCTTTTTCTAAAGGGTTGCCTGCTTTTTTCAATATTGGCGGGGCCGTGTCCAGATATTAAATATGTTGTTTATTTATTACCGCTCGGAAGTTAAAATATCTGTAACAATGTCTTTATAAAAAGACTTGCGCATTTTAAAAATACGTTTACAATGAAGATATAATGTTAACGTGAACAATTTATACAAACCCTATTATAATCAATAATTTTAAGTTTAAAATATTTATTGAGAAATCGACCGATTGAATAAATGTTCACGTTAAACCTTGTGTAACTCCCATTCGAACTTAAAGGAGAGCAGCAAACCTCATGAGTAAAAAATTCATGGATGAGAACTTCCTATTGTCGAGCGAGACCGCAATTAAGCTGTTTCATCATCATGCGAAAGACATGCCCATTATCGATTATCATTGCCACCTCAGTCCAAAAGAAATTTATGAGAACAAAACGTTCAACAATATCACGGAAGCTTGGCTGTATGGCGACCATTATAAATGGAGAGTGATGCGCGCTAACGGTATAGAAGAGAAATTCATTACTGGCGATGCCAGTGATTATGATAAATTTTTAGCTTGGGCTAGAACGGTTCCGATGATTATCGGGAATCCGCTATACCATTGGACGCATCTGGAGCTGCAACGTTTCTTCGGTGTATATGAGTTGCTGAATGAAGCTAACGCACCAAAAATTTGGGATGAAGTGAATAGACAGTTACAGGGTGAAGGATACGGAGCAAGAGATTTGATCATTAAATCGAAGGTGACTACGGTTTGTACTACCGATGATCCTGTAGATAATCTGGAATATCATGAGAAAATCAGTAATCTGAGTGGATTCAATGCTAGCGTTGTGCCGGGATTCCGGCCAGATAAAGCGCTTGAAATCAACCGTCCTACCTTCCAGCCTTGGGTAGCTCAGCTAAGCGAAGTTTCGGGAATGGCTGTTAAGAATTACGGACAGTTTCTTGCAGCATTGGAGAGCAGAGTGAGATTCTTCCACGCCAGAGCCGGCCGTGTATCTGACCATGCTTTGGATGCGGTAATGTTTGAGCCTACTACCTTGGAGGAAGCTACAGCTATATTCGCTAAAGCACTTTATGAAGGCACTGTAAGTGAGAGTGAAGAAAAGAAATATAAAGGATTCACGCTAGTATTCCTCGGCAAATTGTATAACGAGCTGGATTGGGCGATGCAATTCCATATTCATGCGCTACGGAATAACAACAGCGTAATGTTCGGACGTCTCGGACCTGACACGGGTTATGATTCTATCAATGACGGCGTGATTGCTAAGCCTTTGGCGGGTCTGCTCGATGCGCTGGATCGTGAGAATGCGTTGCCTAAGACCATTTTGTACTCATTGAACCCTAATGATAATCATGTTATTGCCAGTCTAATGGGTAGCTTCCAGGGCGGCGGTATTCCAGGGAAGATTCAATTCGGAACCGCATGGTGGTACAACGATAATAAAGACGGCATGCTGGAACAGATGAAGACACTTGCTAATCTAGGCGTACTTAGCCAATTTGTTGGGATGTTAACAGACTCCAGAAGCTTTTTATCGTATACCAGACATGAGTACTTTAGAAGAATCTTGTGTGATCTAGTAGGCTCTTGGGTAGAAGCTGGAGAAGCCCCGGATGATATGGAGTTACTGGGCAGTATGATTGAGAACATCTGTTACAATAACGCTGATCATTATTTTAATTTCTCGAAACAGGCATTGGTGACTAGGTAATCGTTATGATATCCTTACATGGAAGAGCCAAACCCGTTTAATAAGGAAGGTTGACCCATGGCACCTACAATCAAGGATATCGCCAAATTGGCGAATGTATCGCATACAACTGTATCGAGAGCACTTAACAATAGTCCACTAATTAAAGAGGTCACACGTAAAAAAATTGCCGAGATCGCTGCGCAAGTGGGTTACGTCCCTAATTACAATGCCAAAAGCCTTGTGATGCAGCGATCCTATACCATTGGTCTGTTCTTCACGAGTATTGCCAACGGCACAACTTCTGGTTTCTTCTCTGATACGATTCGTGGTGTAAATAGGGTCATAGATGTAGAGTACAATCTGTTCATCCGTGGGATCGACGATTATGCGGATTACTCCTCTATTCATCGTAAACGTTTTGATGGAATTATTCTAATGAGCCAGAGTGAAGCCGATAATAAATTCATTTACCATGTTGTCCAGCAAGGCATTCCAATCGTTGTGCTGAACCGGGAAATTGATGACCGTTCCATTATCAACATCATCTCGAACGACCGGGAAGGTGCTTATAATGCAGGCAAATACCTGATCGAAAACGGGCATCAAGACATTGCAATTATTGAAGGTGTCGAGGGCTTTAAATCCACACAGGAACGCAGAGATGGCTTTATAAAAGCTTTGATTGACCATAATATCCCTGTTCGTAATGACTACATGATAAGCGGTAGTTATGATATGCAAAGTGGATATGAGGCGATGGGCAAGCTGCTGGATCTCGAGAAGCCACCGACGGCTGTATTTTGCTCCAATGATGATATGGCGATTGGGGCTATGAAAGGCGTGTTTGAGCGAGGGCTGCAGGTGCCAAATGATATCTCTGTTGTTGGTTTTGACGACATTGGGTTTTCACTTTTTGCCAATCCTTCACTCACCACGGTCAAACGTCCTATTGAGAAGATTAGTGAGCAAGGCGCTCGCCAGCTGTTAAGCTTGGTCAAGGAACCCTCAGAAAAAGACGGGCGGATCTCGATCGAGACAGAGCTTATTGCCAGAGAATCAGTCAGGAAATTGCAGAAGTAGAGGCTGCGCATAGCAGCCTAATCCTTTACCTTCGTAAAGGGTTGCTATCTAAAATTTTCACGTGTGCATATATTTAATTAATTAGTAATATAAATATGATTTTATATAGTTTATTTAACAAGTTTATCGTGTGCATTTACTATTAGGAGGCGTTAATATGAAAAGATTAAATAGTGATAATTGGACAGCTTACAAGCAGTATCCTGAGAAGGTTCTACAATTTGGCGAAGGCAATTTCATGCGCGCCTTTGTAGATTGGCAGATTCATACCATGAATCAAAAAACGGATTTCAATGGTGGAGTGGTTGTTGTACAGCCATTGGCTAACGGACTGGCAGAAATGCTGAATGATCAGGATGGGCTGTATACCCTTTATCTGCAAGGCATTAAAGACGGAGCGGCTGTAAAAGAACACGAGGTAATTAATTGTATTACGCGGACGCTTAATCCCTATTCACAGCATGAGGAGTATATGAAGCTGGCTGAGAACCCTGAGCTGCGCTTTATCGTGTCTAATACTACTGAAGCGGGAATTGCTTTTGAAGCTGGCGACAAGTTAACCGATACGCCGCAGAGTAGTTTCCCAGGCAAGCTGACGGCCTTATTGTACAAACGTTATCAAACTTTTAATGGGGAGGCTTCTAAAGGTTTTATCATCATTCCATGCGAGCTGATTGACCGGAATGGTGATGAGCTCAAAAAGGTTATTTTGAAATATGCGGAGCTGTGGAATCTTGGAGAAGGTTTTGTGAACTGGTTGAATGAAGCTAATACCTTCTGCTGCAGTCTGGTGGACCGCATTGTTCCCGGTTATCCAAGAGACAGCATTGCCGAGATTACAGAAGAGCTGGGTTATGAGGATAAGCTGGTCGTTGTCGGCGAGCAATTCCATCTTTGGGTGATTGAAGGGCCACAGTGGATTAAAAAGGAGTTCCCGGCTGAACTAGCAGGTCTTAATGTGCTGGTGGTGGATGACATGGCCCCTTATCGCACTCGTAAAGTGAGAATTTTAAACGGAGCTCATACAGCTATGACACCAGTAGCGTATTTGTACGGTATTGATACGGTTGCTGAAGCCATTGAGCACGAAGAGGTTGGGGCGTACGTGAAGTCCTTAATCTATGATGAGATTATTCCAACGCTGGATCTGCCGGCAGAGGAATTGAATTCTTTTGCAGACGCGGTATTAGAAAGATTCCTGAACCCTTATGTGCAGCATTACTTGATGAGCATTTCCCTTAATTCTATATCGAAGTTTAAGACAAGAGATCTGCCTTCTTTACTGCAATATGTAGAGGCCAAAGGACAATTGCCTGAAAAGCTTGTCTTCTCATTGAGCGCATTAATTGCCTTCTATAGAGGACGCAGAGGGGAAGAAAACATTCAACTGGCTGATGATGCGGATATTTTGGAATGGTTCGCCTCCTTATGGGGAGGATGGGATGGCACAGACACCGGGCTGCGCGCACTGGCCGTCGAAGTACTTGCCGCAACCAATCGCTGGGGCTGTGATCTGAATGAAGTGGCTGGACTTACTGACAAGGTGACAGAAGGACTGATTGCGATTGAGAAAAATGGCATGAAGCAAGCCTTAAAAGCGTTCGTGAAGAGACCGGCACACAACTAATACCCTGGAGGTGACAATGATATGATCAAGACGATGAAAGAAGTATTGCAGATTAATGAGGCTGATAATGTCGCTGTTGCACTTAAAGACTATAAAGCAGGCGACACCATTGTGATTGGTTCAAAAGAGTTTAAAATTACTGAAGATATCGCTAGAGGCCATAAAATTGCACTGTCCAGCATTAACGAAGGTGAAAACGTATTGAAATATGGTTACCCCATTGGTCATGCTATAGCGTCTATCGCGCCGGGGCAGTGGGTGCATACCCATAACACTAAGACAAACCTAACAGGGGTAGAGGAATATACCTTTGAGCAGAAGCTGACGCCGAATCCTTTTGCAGCGGAGAATTTGACCTTTAAGGGGTATCGCCGCTTTGATGGATCTGTAGGTATCCGCAATGAGCTGTGGATCGTCCCTACTGTTGGTTGTGTGAATGGAGTGGCGGAGCAGATCATCAATATTTTCAAAGCAGAGGTTGGAGATATCGCACCTTTCGATAACGTGCTCGTGCTTAAGCATAACTACGGTTGCTCCCAGCTGGGCGATGATCATGACAATACACGTACGATTCTGGCTAACGCGGTTAAACACCCGAATGCGGGCGGCGTGCTTGTGCTCGGATTGGGCTGTGAGAATAACAATTTGCATATTTTTAAAGACATGCTGGGCAGCTATGATGAGGATCGTGTGCGTTTCCTTGTCTCCCAAGAGGTTGGGAATGAGATTGAAGAAGGCGTGAAGCTGCTGAAGGAAATCTATAATAATGTACAAGGTGATCAACGGGAAGAGGTATCACTCTCTGAGCTGAAAATCGGTCTGAAATGTGGAGGCTCCGACGGGTTATCCGGTATTACTGCGAATCCGCTCCTTGGACGTCTGTCTGATTATATGGCTGCTCAAGGCGGGACCACTGTACTGACTGAAGTACCTGAAATGTTTGGTGCCGAAAAAATTCTAATGGAACGTGCTGCGGACGAAACTATTTTCAACAAAATTGTCGATCTCATTAATGACTTTAAGCAGTATTTTATGGACTATAAACAGCCGGTATATGAAAATCCTTCTCCAGGGAATAAAGCCGGAGGAATTACTACGCTTGAGGATAAATCATTGGGTTGTACTCAAAAATCCGGGAACGCTACAGTTATGGATGTCCTCAAGTACGGGGAGCTTATCACTAATAAAGGCTTAAATCTCCTTAACGCACCTGGAAATGATCTTGTGGCTTCCTCTGCACTGGCTGCTGCTGGCTGCCAATTGGTGATCTTTACGACCGGGCGGGGAACACCATTTGGTACATTCGTGCCTACGATGAAGGTATCTACCAATACCCCATTGTATGAAGGCAAACGTCATTGGATCGATTTTAATGCAGGTGTGTTGGTGGAAGATGGTTCTCCAGATGAGGTCCTGCGCAGCTTCATAAACTATATTATTGCGGTGGCCAGCGGTGAATGGGTTAATAATGAAAAGAATAATTTCCGTGAGATCTCCATATTCAAAACAGGAGTAACGCTATAATAAATCATTAATTAATGACAAATCAGGCTGTCTCTTATGCTTTTTAAGCGTAGGGGGCAGTTTTTTTAGGTTCACAGCATACATAATCCGTCTTAAAAAGAACGATAATTGCTTTCTTTTGAATTAGTGATTGCAATCACAATGGTCCTGTACGGCCTGTGCTAATCTTTTATTGAGAATAGTTCTCACATAAAGGAGAAGAGTCAGATGGAAAAAGTGCTGAGTTTGGATGAATCTATATTCGAGATGGTATCACGGCATCCGGAGGTCATCGAGATTATGGTAGAGCTGGGCTTTAAGGATATTGCCAAGCCTGGCATGCTGCAGACTGCTGGCCGTTTCATGACCTTATCCAAAGGAATTAAGCTGAAAAAAATGGATCTCGAGCACGTGAAGCAAACTTTTGAACGTCATGGTTTCGAGATTATTTAATAAAGGAGTGTTAATATGAGCGAACTGATTAACAACCGTGAAGTTGATGTGCCGGAACAGACTCGTCGCCAGGCTATGCTTAAGGAGATTATTAAAGAGCTGCATGCAGGGAAAAGTGTAGAAGAGGTTAAGGCGCGATTCGCCGAAGCTGTGGGTGATGTTACCGTAGCGGAGATTTCCGCGATGGAACATTCATTAATGACCGAAGAAGGAATTCCGGTATCCGAGGTCCAACGTCTTTGTTCGGTGCATACAGCCATTTTTAAAGGCTCTATTGAGCAAATTCACCGCTCGTCCCAGCCCGAGGAGCAGCCAGGCCATCCAGTACACACCTTCAAATTGGAGAATCGTGAGATCGAAAAACTTGTTAACTTCCGCATGGATCTGCACGCAACAAAGTTTCAAAAGAATGATAGTGAGGAACTGATCTTCAAATTGTTGGAGGATCTTAGCTTGCTGCTGGATCTTGATAAACACTATAGCCGAAAAGAAAATCTGCTGTTCCCATACCTCGAAAAATACGGCATTTATGGCCCAACCAAGGTAATGTGGGGAGTGGATGATAATATCCGCCGTATGATTAAAGAGGCAAAAGCTGCGCTCAGCACTTATAGCGGAAACGCAGCAGAAATAGGCATTCAGCTTGAGGAGATCATCAAGGAAGTTAATGAAATGATCTTTAAGGAAGAAAATATTCTATTGCCCATGGCCCTGGACAAACTGACGGAAGATGAATGGGTCAAAATCGCCCGGGAGAGTGATGAGATCGGGTTCTGCCTAACCGCACCGGAGCAGGAGTGGATCCCTGAGCGGGCCGCTGAGCCGGACGGCGCAGTGCTGGAAGAAACAGAAGGAGCTACGCCGCAAGGCGGGTTCATCCGTTTTGAGACAGGGTTGTTGTCACTGCATCAGCTGGAGACCGTACTCAACCATCTTCCTGTAGATCTAACCTTCATTGATGAGAATGATGTTGTCCGATATTTTTCACACGGGAAGGAACGTATCTTTGCCCGAACTAAAGCGGTTATCGGCCGTACAGTACAGAACTGTCATCCCCCGCAAAGTGTTCATGTGGTAGAGAAGCTTTTGGAAGACTTTAAGGCAGGCCGTAAGGATGCTGAAGACTTCTGGATCAATATCAAGGATAAGTTTATCTACATCCGTTACTTCGCTGTACGAGACGAGTCAGGCCAATATATGGGCACGCTAGAGTTCACACAGAATATCGCTCCAATCCGAGCATTAGAGGGCCAAAAGCGCATTTTATCAGAATAAATCGGTGCGTTGGGTTATTTTCCAGATAATAATATAGGTACAAGACTCTCTTACTTAGGCGTAAGGGGGTCTTTTTAGAATATAATAGAGTATACTCTTAAAATAAGGAATTCCCGGGTGTGTTGTCTTTCCTTGACCACAGAGAGGGCTTCTATTATAGTTGGTACTTAGGATTAACTATTTTAGTATAAAAAAAGGTGGCTTGTTACATGTCTGAGAATATCTACGTTGGCGTGGATTTGGGTGGAACTGCAATTAAGGTTGGAATCTGTAATGCTGAAGGTACCCTGCTACATACTTATGAGGGACCTACAGGAACTGCAGAGGGTGTCGATACTGTTATCGATAATATCGAGAAGTATGTACGCCAAATTGTGGAGGATTCCCCGTACTCTTGGGATCAGCTTGCAGGTGTAGGAGCGGGTGTAGCCGGGTTCACAAATATTCGTGAAGGAATCATCATCCTTGCGCCTAACATAGGATTTAGAGATGTGCCGATCCGTTCCATTTTGGAAGATCGTTGGAACAAGCCTGTCAAAATAGACAATGATGCGAATGTGGCTGCACTGGGCGAAGCTTGGAGCGGTGCGGGACGTGGCGTTGATAACTGTGTCTGCTATACGCTTGGAACAGGTGTCGGTGGCGGAATCATTATTAATGGAAAGATTTATCAAGGCTTTGCGGGATTAGCTGGTGAGCTTGGTCATATCACAGTAGTGCCGGATCTGGAAGCTATTCAATGCGGCTGTGGCAACATGGGCTGTCTGGAAACCGTTTCCTCCGCTACAGGTATTATCCGCATGGCTAATGATGCAGTAGCTCGTGGCGATCGTACTTCCCTCTCTATGGTAGAGAAGATTGCTGCGAAAGAAGTCTTTGATGCGGCTAAGGCTGGCGATGAAGTAGCTATCCGTATAGTGAATCGTGCAGCGTACTATCTGGGTAAATCCATGGCTTCTGTTGCGGCTGTGCTTAACCCTGAAGTATTTATCGTTGGCGGCGGTGTGTCTAAGGCTGGAGATATTCTATTTGACGAGGTTCGTCGTGTGTTTGCGAAATTGACACCGGCTCCGCTTCAAACTGGTGTTTCGATTATTCCAGCTGAGCTTGGCAATGACGCAGGTATTGTTGGGGCTGCCGGCCTTTTGCTGCGTTCTTAAAAGACGGGAAGTATTCATATACTAAATCTAGGGAGGGGACGCTTTTATGACCGAATTGGACAATACCCCAACGGCTGGAGCCACCCTGATTATTATTACGGGAATGTCAGGTGCGGGGAAGACAATTGCTGTACAGAGTCTGGAAGACCTAGGGTTCTTCTGTGTCGATAATTTACCACCGGTGCTGATTCCCAAGTTCGCAGAGCTAATTGAACAGTCGAAGGGTAAGATTGCCAAGGTAGCCCTTGTAATTGACCTGCGTGGTCGAGAATTCTTCACTGCTTTGTCTGAGTCTCTTGCCTATATCAAGGATGAGTCAACCATTGGCTGTGAGATCTTGTTTTTGGATGCTACAGATTCAGTACTTGTTCAGCGTTACAAGGAAAGTCGACGTCATCATCCATTAGCACCTAAGGGGCTGCCGCTTGATGGTATCAAGCTAGAACGTAAAATGCTTGAAGAATTGAAAAATTCAGCTACGTTATGTTTAGATACCAGCAGTATGAAGCCCGTGCAGCTTAAGGAGAAGATCGTTTCACGGTTTTCGCATCTAGGAAAAAGTACGCTTTCCGTCAATATTACATCCTTCGGATTTAAGTACGGTATCCCTATTGATGCAGATCTTGTCTTCGATGTCCGCTTCTTGCCTAACCCACATTATGTGGACCATCTGCGGCCTAAAACCGGCCAGGACAGTGAAGTCTACGATTATGTAATGAAGTGGCCTGAAACACAGGTGTTCCTGACCAAACTGCTCGATATGCTTCATTTTCTAATTCCGCAATATCGCAAGGAAGGTAAGTCCCAGATTATCATTGGCATTGGCTGTACGGGAGGTAAACACCGTTCCGTAGCCATATCTGAGTATTTGGGTAAAATGCTGGGCGTTAGCGAGACGGAATCCGTAACCGTTAGTCATCGGGATTCCGAGCGTGATCGGCACTAGAGAGAAGGGGTCATAGTGGCTGAAGAACAAAGACAGCGTCCACGTATCGTCGTTATGGGCGGTGGCACGGGGTTATCTGTTATGCTTCGTGGTTTAAAAGAGAAGCCATTAGATATTACTGCTATTGTTACCGTTGCCGATGATGGGGGAAGCTCAGGTATTTTGCGCAGTGAACTGCAAATGCCTCCTCCTGGGGACATCCGCAACGTATTGACAGCTATGGCTGATGTTGAGCCGCTCATGGCAGAGATTATGAGATACCGTTTCAACACGGGTGAGGGACTAGCTGGTCATAGTCTCGGCAACTTGATTCTTGCTGCGCTCACGGATATATCCGGCGATTTCGTTACAGCTGTACGGGAGCTCAGTCGATTATTCGCTGTTCGCGGCCGGGTATTGCCTGCGGCCGGTGAGGCTGTAATCCTGCATGCAGAAATGTCGGACGGTACGATTATCACGGGGGAGTCCAAAATCCCTGAAGCTGGCGGGATCATCAGACGAGTGTCCTTGGAGCCGCCAGATGTAGAACCGTTGCCCGAAGCGCTTGAGGCGATTCGGAATGCAGATGCGATCCTGCTGGGTCCTGGCAGTCTGTATACGAGCATTCTTCCCAACCTGCTTGTTCCGAAACTGGCAGAAGCGGTTGTATCTTCGAATGCTATCAAAATTTTCGTCTGCAACGTAATGACTCAGCCGGGTGAAACGGATAACTATACCGTCAGCGATCATCTTCAAGCTGTATATGATCATATCGGGATCGATTTATTCGATTATGTTATTGTTAATGACGGTGAGATTCCGGAACAGGTCCAGACGAAGTACGCCGAAAAGGGCGCGCGCCCGGTGCAGCTTGATAAAGAAGCGCTGGATGGCAATGGATACAAGGTTATAGCCGATAAACTGGTTTTATTCCGAACTTATTTGAGACATGATACCGATAAGCTTAGTCATCACATTTATCAGCTTGTGCAGGATTGGATAAACAGAAACCCTAGGGTATAACTTATAGATGAGAACGAAGTACTTATCAAGAAAGAGGTGAGACCCTTGTCTTTTGCGGCCCTTACCAAAAAAGAGCTGACGATGGTGGAGAGTGAACCCTGCTGCGAGAAGGCGGAAATGTCAGCGCTTATCCGTATGAATGGATCTGTGCAGCTTTCAAGCAAAAAGGTTATTCTCGACATTTCGACGGAGAACGCCGCGATTGCAAGGCGGGTATATTCTTTACTTAAGAAATATTACCAGGTCCATATTGAGCTACTCGTGCGTAAAAAAATGCGTTTGAAGAAAAATAACGTCTATATCGTCAGAATCCCAAACCGTGTACAAGAGATCCTAAAGGATCTTAGAATTGTGTCGGAAGGATTTATTTTTACCGATGGTATTGATGATGAGATTGTTGGGAATAACTGCTGCAAGCGTGCTTATTTACGCGGTGCCTTTCTGGCTGGCGGATCGGTTAATAATCCGGAAGGCTCCTCCTACCATTTGGAGATTTCCTCGATGTATGAGGAACATTGTAAAGCATTAGTGGATCTGGCTGGGGAATTCCACCTAAACGCACGCTGTATTGAACGTAAAAAAGGGTTCATTCTTTACATTAAAGAAGGCGAGAAGATTATTGAATTCTTAAGTTTGATTGGAGCGCATCAGGCGCTGTTCAAATTTGAGGATGTAAGAATTATGCGCGATATGCGTAATTCCGTGAATCGGATCGTGAACTGCGAGACCGCAAATCTCAACAAAACAATAAGTGCTGCGGTGCGGCAGATTGAAAATATCAAGCTGTTGCAGCGAGAAATGGGACTGGAGAATTTGCCGGATAAACTGCGTGAAGTAGCAGAAATTCGAATGGCGCATCCAGATATCAACCTCAAGGAGGTTGGTGAAATGCTCAAAGGTACAGTCAGTAAGTCGGGAGTAAATCATCGGCTTCGTAAGATTGATGAGCTGGCGGACAAGGTTCGAGGCGGCTAATTACTTTTTTTCTAGTGTGGTTTACGTTATAATGATATAATAATATAAAATTAATGTGAAACTTTTGGGGAGAACTCAATTAGGGGGTAAGCGTTTCATGACAAAGCACCCGGTAGTTGTTCGGTTGAAGACAGGGCTTCATGCCCGACCGGCAGCATTGTTTGTGCAAGAAGCTAACAAGTTTTCGTCGGAGATTTTCGTGGAAAAAGATGATAAAAAAGTAAATGCTAAAAGTATTATGGGGATTATGAGCCTCGCTATCAGTTCCGGCACGGAGATTTACATTAGCGCGGACGGTGCGGATGCCGATCAAGCTGTAAACGCTTTGACAAGTCTGGTCAGCAAAGAAGAGCTTGAGAACCAATAATAGGAAGACAACATCGTTTCTGCTAGGAAGACTTTATTTATCGCATGACCAAAAGCCCTTCGGGGCTTTTTTTAATACCAAAAAATAGATGGAGAACGTGCAACATTTACCAAAAAGACTCGTCTAGAGGATAATAACAAATCACAAGAAATGAAAGGGGCTGGCAAATATGAAAGGTTTATTGAAGAAAATTGGTTCAGTGATGATCGTAGGGAGTTTGTTAATTGGAGGGATCAGCATGAGTGGTGTTTTCCAAGGTCCTGCAAAGGCTTACGCAGATGAAGTGCAGAAAAATGTCGTTAGTGTAGTAGGTAAAGGCGAATTGTCCCTCAAGCCGGATATCGTATACTTGTCCATCGGTGTGGATACTACGGCCACAACTGCGCAAGAAGCGCAGAAGACCAATGCCGCTAAAATTCAGAAGATTATGACTTTACTGAAGAATACTTGGAAAATTGCAGATAAAGATATTCAAAGCACGCAGTTTTATGTGCAACCCAATTATAGTTACAGCGAAAAAGAAGGACAGCAAGTGAAGGGGTACAACGCCAATCATACGCTGTTAGTGTCTTATAGAGATCTGACCAAGGTTGGTGAATTGCTGGACGCTGCATCTGCGGCAGGGGCGAATAATATCGGAAATGCACGTTTTTCTGTGGAAGATACTTCTGCATTTGAAGCTCAGGTGATTGAAAAAGCGATGGCGAATGCAGATGTTAAAGCAGGGGCTATTGCTAAGGCAGCTAAACGCAGCTTGGGTCAAGTGATCACGGTCAGCCAAAATGATGGCGATATCACTCCGGTTTATTTTGAACAGAATCTAAAAATGAATATGGCTGCAGCAGATGCTGGTGCAAGCACATCCGTGCAACCCGGAGTAGTTAAAGTTACAACTCAGCTGAGCGTAATGTATGAATTGAAATAGTATCAGAACAAGGTGAATGCAGAGAGGAGAGGTGTCTTCCACTAGTAATAGTGGGGGGCGCCTCTTTTTTTGTGTAAGTTCTCTACGATTCTGTTTAATAAATTGGAAAGGAGAGGAAAAATAAGATGATGAATATTATTTCAAAAGAATCAGCACGCAAATGGGGCATAGGTCTGATGTCAGCAGGTTTATTGTTTGGTGGAGGTCTGCTGCCCAGCGAAACGGGTTATGCAGCAGCTAGTAAAACGGAGAATATAGCTATTGATTCGCGTATCGTTTTAAAGGCAAACGGGATAAATTCGTTGCAGGAAGGTATTTTGAAGGAAGGACTGGCCTGGATTCCCCTAACTTTTATGCGAGATGTGTTGGGATTACCGCTTGTGTATGATAAGAAGGAAAATGCGTACATGATTGGAAAAGGATCGGCCAAGGCCAAGTTGATGTTATCCAGCTACGGTACTTCTGTGTGGGTGAACAACTATTTCATTCGAGAGTATGAAGGGAAGTTAATTAATAATCGCCTCTATGTTCCATCAGGATTGTTAAATGATTATATGGGTTATAAGGTAGATTGGAGTCGGGCCGCCAGTATGCTGAATGTGGTGAACAGACCGCAGAACGCGCTGACGGTAACCACGGAAACTTATGCTAAAGATCGGGCAGAAGCTTTTATTCAGCTTGATTATCCGAAGATCAGTGGATTGGGCAACTCCAGTGCGCAACAAGCTATTAATAATACTTTGAAGGAAAGTGTTATGAAATTCGCGGCGGGTGCAGAACAGGATATCTCCGATCGAGATGGAGCAGAGCCCAAATACACCTATGATTCAGGTTATGTAGTGACCTACAATCAGAATGGTGTGATCAGCATAGTGATGCATCAGTATAGTGATACGGGCGGCGCCCATGGAATGACTAACCGTGAAGCCTTCACCTTCTCGCTTAAGGATGGTAAGCGTCTACTGTTGGGCGACCTGTTTGGAGCTAATCCAAACTACAAAAAACAGCTGAATGCAAAGCTGAGCAAGCTACTGAAGGCAGAGGATAGTTATTTGGGAGGATTCAACGGATTGAATACGGAGAAATATTTCTATCTGAAGGACGACAAGGTTGTTCTGTTCTTCCAATTATATGAGTACACAGCGTATGCTGCAGGCTTCCCTGAGTATACTTTTAGTTTCAAAGAGCTTTTGCCGGATGGCAGTAGCCCGTTTGCTGGCATGAAATAAATGGAAACTCTTCGTCTCCGCTAATGTCGGCACAAGACATCTCCCCCTTACCAGAGTTGTCTCTTGTTCATATGCTAAAGGGAGTAACTAGTTTATGAACGGGGGAGAGCTATGGGCTACCAATATACTGCAATTGGCGATTCCTTGACGACTGGATTTGGTGCTCTGCCAGGTAACGGTTTTGTTCCGGTGTACCGTAGAATGGCAGAAGGGAGACTGCGGACTACTGTAGCCTCTACGAATTTAGGCGTGAACGGAATGACTACTTCAGAGCTGGAGCAGAGGCTGCGCGGAAATTCCATGATGCGTGAAGCCGTTCGAGAAGCCGATATCATCACTGTGTCTATCGGTGGTAATGATTTGATTCACGCGGCCAAATCAGCAGCAAGACAGCAAGGCAACTTATCCGCAGAACTGCGCAGATCGCTTCAGGAATGCAAACAAAATTTCTCTGCAATTATGAATATCCTTATACAATTGAAGGCGAGGACGCGTAGACCTTTTATCATTAGAATTGTGGGATTATATAACCCCTATCCTCAGGTGGTTGGTGCGACAGAGTGGGTCAGGCAGTTTAATCAATACGCAGCACAGTACAGCAGCCGAGTATGTGGATTTGCTTCGATTTACAGTGAGTTCGCAGGAAATGAGAGAGGGCTGTTATCCATTGATCATTTGCATCCGAATGGCCGGGGTTATCGCGTAATTGCCGAGAAGCTGGATGCGCTAGGTTATGGCGGGCTGGCTTAATTGGATTTAGGTCTTCTATAAAATATAAAGAGGCTGTGCTCTAACCATAACGGATAGAGCACAGCCTCTTTATATTTTTACTTTATAGCTTACACACCGCTAGGCAATGTCTTCTCGATTACTTTATCTACGATACCGTATTCAGCCGCGTCTGCAGCAGTCATGAAGTAGTCGCGATCTGTATCCTTCTCAATACGTTCTAGAGGTTGGCCCGTACGTTCTGCTAGAATACGGTTCAGCTTATCGCGCAATTTGAGGATGCGGCGGGCACGGATTTCAATGTCCGTTGCTTGACCTTGAGCACCACCCAGAGGCTGGTGGATCATGATCTCGCTGTTAGGCAGTGCGAAACGTTTGCCTTTGGCGCCAGCGTTTAGCAGGAAAGCTCCCATGGAAGCTGCCATACCCACACAGATGGTGGAAACGTCTGGTTTAATGTACTGCATTGTATCAAAAATAGCCATACCTGCAGTAATGGAACCGCCTGGGCTATTCACGTAAAGGTGAATGTCCTTGTCAGGATCTTCGGCAGCCAAGAACAGCATTTGTGCGATGATAGAATTGGCTACCACGTCATTAACCTCCGTTCCAAGGAAAATGATGCGGTCCTTCAGCAGGCGGGAATAGATGTCATAAGCGCGCTCGCCGCGGTTGCTCTGTTCTACTACCATAGGAATATAACTCACGTGGAAAACCTCCTTGATATTGGTTCTTCAAATGTATTCATTTTTACTCTTGCCGTATTACCCACATGATAAACAAATTCAAACAAAAAGTCAAAGAAAGTCAAACTTATATTCAAAAAAAAGAGCCGACAAGCGGCTCTTTGGTTAAGTAGTAGTATAGGCACTACTAAATTATGTGCAAAAATGAAATTAATGGCGCGCCCGCCAAGAATCGAACTTGGATCTCAGGCTTCGGAGGCCTACGTCATATCCATTGGACCACGGGCGCAACAAAAATGATTATAATACAATTTTTACACAATTGCAATGTAATATTAATACTGGACAAGCGCTCTAGGGACAGGCATCGGGCGCTATATCTTTTTCTGACCTTATTAATGTATAAGAAGACAAGCGCTTGAGAATTCTACTCTCGGAAGACTTGCGCTTCGAGCAATATTTGGTTAGAATATGGGTGGGACTTAAAAAGTTTACCCGGGACGTTTTGAGACCATGAACAAGGGAATAGAGGAAGACGAAGTTGCAGGAGTGAAAGTATGCGTAATTTATTAGATATCCAAAAGCAGCTTCTGCCTGATCTCATGGAAACCCTTAAGAGACGGTACACGATTCTTCATCAGATCATGCTGTCCGATATTATTGGGCGCAGAACGCTAGCCGCTTCGCTAGATATGACTGAGCGGGTACTGCGTGCCGAGACGGATCTTCTGAAATCGCAAGGGCTTATTGAGATCGAGAGTGTTGGCATGCGCATTAGCGCTGCTGGACGTAGACTGCTTGATTTGCTAGAGCCGGTTGTTAAGAGCCTATTTGGTCTGGATGAGCTGGAAGAGAAAATTCGAGCAACGTATGGTCTGGATAAAGTTATTGTAGTACCGGGTGATTGTGAGTCATCGCCGTTCACCAAACGAGAGCTTGGCCGAGCGGGTGCGAAAGCGCTGCTGAGTATACTTCGCGCAGATGATACAGTTGCCGTCACAGGTGGATCGACGCTTGCCGATATGGCTGATCAACTGGCACCGCCGTTGTCCCTTTCCTATAAGAACGCTTGGTTTGTTCCGGCGCGTGGAGGATTAGGAGAGAGTATGGAGATTCAAGCCAACACGATTGCCTCAACCATGGCAAAGCGAGTTGGAGCCAACTACCGGTTGTTGCATGTCCCTGATTTGCTTAGCGGGGATGCATACCAATCGCTGGCACTTGACTCTAATATTGGAGAGATTGTACAAACCATCCGTAGTTCGCGTATTATTGTACATGGGATTGGGGATGCCATTGAAATGACCCGCCGCCGCAAACTGGACGAGGCTACAGTCTCGGAAATCCAGGGTGAAGGGGCAGTGGCCGAATCTTTTGGCTATTATTTCAATGAAGAGGGTCAGGTTGTCCATACCATGCTTACGATGGGTCTACGTCTAGAAGATATTATCCGGACAGAGAAAGTCATCGGTATTGCAGGAGGCAAACCCAAGGCCAAAGCCATTCATGCCATGCTGCGTTTCGGGCAGGAGAATATTCTCGTCACGGACGAGGCTGCTGCAGTAGAAATAGGCAAGGAAATTGACAATCAACTACAGCTATCTTCGTAGTTTTTAGATTGCAGGCAATAACATACTTCTTGCATCATACTTAACATTGTTGTCATGACAGACCTCACCGTCTGTTTTGAATAAATAAAACGAATTCTAGGAGGAACTATTCAATGAGTGTAAAAGTTGGAATTAACGGTTTTGGACGTATTGGACGCCTTGCTTTCCGCCGTATTCAAAATGTAGAAGGTATCGAAGTGGTAGCAATCAACGACTTGACTGACGCTAAGATGCTTGCTCATTTGCTTAAATATGATACAACTCAAGGTAAATTCCAAGGTGATGTTGAAGTGCATGATGGCTTCTTCAAAGTCAATGGTAAAGAAGTTAAGGTTCTTGCTAACCGCAACCCTGAAGAATTGCCATGGGGCGACCTAGGCGTTGATATCGTACTTGAGTGCACAGGTTTCTTCACAACTAAAGAAGCAGCTGAAAAACACTTGAAAGGTGGAGCTAAGAAAGTAGTTATCTCCGCTCCAGCTACTGGCGACATGAAAACTGTCGTTTACAACGTTAACGATGACATTCTTGATGGTACTGAGACTGTTATTTCCGGCGCATCTTGCACAACTAACTGCCTAGCTCCAATGGCAAAAGTACTGAACGACAAGTTCGGTATCGTTGAAGGCTTGATGACTACAATTCATGCTTACACTGGCGACCAAAACACTTTGGATGCTCCACATGCTAAAGGTGACTTCAGACGCGCTCGTGCAGCAGCTGAGAACATCATTCCTAACACTACTGGTGCTGCTAAAGCAATCGGTCTGGTTATTCCAGAACTTAAAGGTAAATTGGATGGTGCAGCTCAACGTGTTCCAGTTGCAACTGGTTCCCTGACTGAACTTGTAACTGTTCTTGATAAGAGCGTTACTGTTGAAGAAATCAACGCAGCAATGAAAGCAGCTTCCGATCCAGACACTTATGGTTACACTGAAGATGAAATCGTATCTTCCGACATCAAAGGTATGACTTTCGGATCCCTGTTCGATGCTACACAAACTAAAGTATTGACTGTTGGCGACAAACAACTGGTTAAAACTGTTGCTTGGTATGACAATGAAATGTCCTACACTGCACAATTGGTTCGTACTTTGGAGAAATTCGCTAAAATCGCTAAGTAATTGACTTGATATAAGCAACATCTATAGAGCGGAAACAGAAATTCCTTGTTTCCGCTCTTTCTAAATGTATTTCTTGTTTCCTGCTAGAAACAATTTTGGGTGTGGAGGAATTAATCATGAACAAAAAAAGCGTCCGTGATGTAGAAGTAAAGGGTAAGCGCGTATTTGTACGCGTGGATTTCAACGTACCTGTAGAAGACGGTAAAATTACTGATGATACTCGTATTCGCGAAACACTTCCAACCATTAAATATTTGATCGAGAACGGTGCAAAGATCATTCTTGCGAGTCATATGGGTCGTCCTAAAGGCGAATTCGTAGATTCCATGCGTTTGACTACTGCTGCTGAACGTCTGTCCGAGCTCCTTGGCAAACCAGTAGCTAAAGCTGACGAAGCAATTGGCGAAGCTGTAAAAGCAAAAATCGCTGAGCTAGGCGAAGGCGACGTACTTGTACTTGAGAATGTTCGCTTCTACCCAGGTGAAGAGAAAAACGATCCTGAACTGGCTAAACAATTCGCTGAATTGGCTGATTTGTTTGTTAATGATGCGTTTGGTGCGGCTCACCGTGCACATGCATCGACAGAAGGTATCGCTCATTTCTTACCAGCTGTATCCGGTCTTTTGATGGAGAAAGAATTGTCCGTTCTTGGTAAAGCTCTTTCTAACCCAGAACGTCCTTTCACTGCGATCATCGGTGGTTCGAAAGTTAAAGACAAGATTGATGTTATTGATAACTTGTTGTCTTTGGCTGATAACGTCCTGATCGGCGGTGGATTGTCTTATACATTCACTAAAGCACAAGGCTTTGAAATCGGTAAATCACTAGTAGACAACGACAAACTTGACGTTGCTCTTGGATTCATCGAAAAAGCAAAAGCACTTGGTAAAAACTTCATGCTTCCTGTTGATGTTGTTGTTGCTGATAAATTTGGTGCTGACGCTAACACTAAGATCGTTGATTACAATGAAATCCCAGAAGGTTGGGAAGGACTTGATATCGGACCTAAGACTCGTGAACTTTATGCCGATATTATCAAGAACTCCAAGCTGGTTGTCTGGAATGGACCTATGGGCGTATTCGAAATCGATAAATTCGCTGAAGGTACACTTGCAGTAGCAAAAGCTTGTGCAACTACTGAAGGTTACACTGTTATTGGTGGCGGAGATTCCGCAGCAGCAGCAGAGAAATTCCACCTGGCTGATCAAATGGATCATATCTCCACTGGTGGCGGTGCATCCCTTGAGTTCATGGAAGGCAAGGCGCTTCCTGGCGTAGAAGCACTGAACGATAAGTAAGACCTAAGAAGGAGGCAACATAAGTCATGAGAACACCTATTATTGCAGGTAACTGGAAAATGTTCAAAACAGTTCCTGAAGCAGAAAGCTTTATTGCTGAAATTAAAGGCAAAGCAGAAGTAGAAGGCGTTGAGACTGTAATCTGCGCTCCATTTACTAACCTGCCTGCACTCGTAGCAGCTGCAAAAGGTACTGACATCAAGATTGGTGCACAAAACCTACACTTTGAAGATAACGGTGCTTACACAGGCGAGATCAGTGGTGTAATGCTAAGTGATCTTGGTGTGGACTATGTTATCATTGGCCACTCTGAGCGTCGTGCTTATTTTGGCGAAACGGATGAAATCGTGAATAAGAAAATGCATGCTGCATTCCGTCACGGAATTACTCCTATCGTATGTGTTGGCGAAAAGCTCGAAGAGCGTGAAGCTGATCAAACTAAAGCAGTATGTAAAGTACAAACTGAAGCTGCATTCCAAGGTCTTAGTGCCGAGCAAGCAGCAAAAGTTGTTATTGCATACGAACCTATCTGGGCTATTGGCACAGGTAAATCTTCCACTTCCCAAGATGCTAACGAAGTTATTGCTTACATCCGCAGTCTTGTAAAAGATCTGTATGATGCAGCAACAGCTGAAGCTGTTCGTATTCAATACGGCGGCAGCGTGAAGCCTGAGAATGTAACTGAGTACATGGGCCAAAGCGACATCGATGGTGCGCTTGTTGGCGGTGCCAGCTTACAACCGGATTCCTTCGTTCAATTGGTTGAGGGGGCGAAGTAAGATGTCAGCTCCAAAACCCGTAGCTTTGATCATCATGGATGGTTTTGGTTTGCGTGGAACGACAGAAGGTAATGCCGTTGCTCAAGCCAACAAACCTAACTATGACCGTTACCTGAAACAATATCCTAACACTACACTCACTGCTTGCGGTGAAGCTGTAGGCCTTCCGGAAGGGCAAATGGGCAACTCCGAAGTAGGGCATTTGAATATTGGTGCAGGCCGGATCGTTTATCAGGATTTGACTCGTATCGATAAATCGATTCGCGAGGGTGAGTTCTTCGATAACGAAACCCTGGTTAGCGCAGTTAGAAATGCTAAGAACACTGGCAAAAAGCTTCACCTTTATGCGCTTGTATCCGACGGAGGGGTACATAGCCATATTAACCACCTGTTTGCTATGCTTGACCTGGCTAAAAAAGAAGATATGCATGAAGTGTATATCCATGCTTTTATGGACGGTCGTGACGTAGCTCCTGATAGTGGGAAGAAGTTTGTCCAAGATCTAGTAGCTAAAATCGAAGAGGTTGGCGTGGGTACAATTGCAACGGTGTCCGGACGTTATTACGCAATGGATCGTGATAAACGTTGGGAACGTGTAGAGAAAGCCTACCGTGCTATGGTTTATGGTGAAGGCCCTAAATACACGGATGCTGTGCAAGCCATCACTTCATCTTATGAAAACTCGGTATTTGATGAATTCGTTGAACCTAGTGTAATTGTAAACAGTGAAGGCAAACCTGTAACGGCAGTAGAGAGCGGCGATTCCGTCGTATTCCTCAACTTCCGTCCTGACCGTGCTATTCAATTGTCACAAGTGTTCACGAATCAAGATTTCCGCGGTTTCGATCGTGGTCCTTTGTTCCCGCAAAACCTGCACTTCGTATGCCTAACTACTTTCAGCGAAACGGTACAAGGTTATGTAGCCTATTCACCGAAGAACCTGGATAACACATTGGGTGAAGTGCTTGTTCAACAAAACAAGAAGCAACTGCGCATCGCGGAAACTGAGAAATATCCGCATGTAACCTTCTTCTTTAGCGGTGGACGTGACGAGGAGCTTCCTGGTGAAACTCGGATCTTAATCAACTCTCCTAAAGTGGCAACCTATGATCTTCAACCTGAGATGAGCGCATACGAAGTGGCTGCAGCCTGCGTAGCGGAAATCGAAGCGGAAAGACAGGATGCTATCATTCTTAACTTTGCCAATCCTGATATGGTTGGACACTCCGGCATGCTGGAACCAACAATCAAGGCTGTAGAAGTGACGGATGAGTGTGTAGGTAAAGTAGTGGATGCGGTTGTTGCCAAAGGTGGCGTTGCCATTATTATCGCTGACCATGGTAATGCAGATATGGTATTTGACGAGAACGGTCGCCCGTTCACAGCTCATACAACCAATCCTGTTCCGTTCATCGTGACTACTGAGAATGTTGTATTGCGTGAATCCGGTATTCTTGCAGACGTAGCACCAACAATCCTAGATTTGATGGGACTTCCGCAACCTGCGGAAATGACCGGACAATCCATGATTGCTAGCCGTAAGTAAGGTAAGGTATAACGCCTTTGATTTTAAGCTATACAAGTAAGACCAAAACAATGTTAAAAGGAGATTAACTTACATGACTATTATTTCTGATGTATATGCTCGCGAAGTCCTTGACTCCCGTGGTAACCCTACTGTAGAGGTTGACGTTTATCTGGAATCCGGTGCTAAAGGCCGCGCTATCGTTCCTTCCGGCGCTTCCACTGGTGCTCACGAAGCTGTAGAACTTCGTGATGGCGACAAATCCCGTTACATGGGTAAAGGCGTTCTGAAAGCTGTTGAGAACGTAAATGAAATCATTGCTCCAGAAGTTATCGGTATGGACGCTCTTGACCAAGTGGGCATCGACAAATTGATGATTACTTTGGACGGAACTCCTAACAAAGGTAAATTGGGCGCTAACGCAATCCTAGCTGTATCCATGGCAGTAGCTCGTGCAGCTGCAGCAGCTTTGGATATTCCTTTGTACGTATACCTGGGCGGATTCAACGCTAAAACTCTACCAGTACCAATGATGAACATCATCAATGGTGGTGAGCATGCGGACAACAACATCGACGTTCAAGAGTTCATGGTTCTTCCTGTAGGAGCTCCAAGCTTCAAAGAAGCTCTTCGCACAGGTGCTGAAATCTTCCACAACTTGAAATCCGTACTTCAATCCAAAGGTCTGAACACAGCTGTAGGTGACGAAGGTGGTTTCGCACCGAACCTTGGTTCGAATGAAGAAGCAATCACTACAATCATCGAAGCTATTGAAAAAGCTGGTTACAAACCAGGTGTTGACGTATTCTTGGGTATGGACGTTGCTTCCACTGAGTTCTACAAAGACGGTAAATACACCCTTGCTGGCGAAGGTAAATCTTACACTTCCGCTGAGTATGTTGACCTTCTTGCTTCATGGGTTGAAAAATATCCTATCATCACAATCGAAGACGGTATGTCCGAAGACGACTGGGATGGCTGGAAATTGCTTACTGAAAAATTGGGCGACAAAGTCCAATTGGTTGGTGACGACTTGTTCGTAACTAACACTGAGCGTCTTGCAACAGGTATCGAAAAAGGTATCGGTAACTCCATCTTGGTTAAGGTTAACCAAATTGGTACATTGACTGAAACTTTTGATGCTATCGAAATGGCTAAACGTGCTGGTTACACAGCAGTTATCTCCCACCGTTCCGGTGAATCCGAAGATAGCACAATCGCTGATATCGCTGTTGCGACTAATGCTGGTCAAATCAAAACAGGTGCTCCTTCCCGTACAGACCGTGTTGCTAAATACAACCAATTGCTTCGCATCGAAGATGAGTTGGGTGAATTGGCTCAATACAACGGCCTGAAATCCTTCTACAACCTTAAAAGATAATCTGCTTTTATAGCAGACTTCGAAGACCCGCCGTTATGGCGGGTCTTTTTTATGATTTGAAGAAGATAGACTTTAATAGGTTTATCCTTATCTTGCAAGAAAAGCTACGACTTAACAGTCTAAGCTGTTGTATTACCGACAGCGCTATGATAAAATAAGAATACTGTTTATGTATCGTGATAACCTAAATTACCATAGATAGTGATGCTTAGGCGTAGGAGGTGGAAGTGAATGGATATCTTTTTGAAAGTTGTGCTCCTGATTTTTTCCGTCGGTCTTATTGCGGTCGTTCTTCTGCAAAAGGGGAAAAGCGCGGGTCTTTCCGGTGCCATCTCTGGCGGTGCTGAGCATCTCTTTGGTAAAACAAAAGCTCGTGGTATGGAGCTTGTACTACAACGTGTAACTGTTGGACTTGCTGCTGGTTTCTTCATCATGGCGATTCTAGCTGCTATTTTAATCGACTAAAAGATCTACCGTAAGCCCTCGCTCTGTTCTAAATGGAATAGAGCGGAGGCTTTTTTGTTATATTAAAAGGAGTTAAAAAGCACCTAAGGGTGCTTTTCTTTTCATATTCGCAAAGAAAAAGGTTGGATCGATAGGAAGTAAATCTGAAATTGGCATGGATGTATTTCAGCAGTTAAAGGAAATTTTGTACTGTGTTAACCTTTGGATGACAGTAACAGGGATGCGCAGGATTGATTTCGTGTATACTAGGGTATGAAGTAGTAAAGGTAAAATTTACTTGGCATTACTGCAGGGCAGGACAAGATATACATATTTGCCAGCGGCTTGAAGCCGCGGAGGGCTGGGGTGACGAACATGATAACACAAGAAATATTACTCGATTTCATGCGGGAAACTGCATATAAACCAATGACTTATGAAGAGCTGGTGAGTCATTTTGCTCTAGAGGATAGTGAAGGGTTTAAAAAGTTCGAGGAGCTGCTGATTGAATTAGAGCAGGATGGAAGAATTGTATTGACCCGTACTGCACGTTATGGCGTGCCAGAACGGATGGATTTGCTGCGTGGACGTTTACAAGCACATGCGAAGGGTTTTGCTTTTTTAATCCCGGATGATCGTGATCATCCTGACGTATATATCCATGCAAATGATCTTAAGGGAGCTATGAATGGCGATATCGTTCTGATTCGTATTACCTCTAAAAGTCCGTCCGGCGGACGTATGGAAGGCGAAGTAGTACGTATTGTAAAACGTGGCGTGTTGCAGACGGTAGGTGTTTTTCAAAACCTGGAGACCTATGGTTTTGTGCTGCCTGATGATAAGCGGATTAATCGTGATATTTTTATTCCGAAGCAATCCTTTAAAGGGGCTGTAGATGGTCAAAAGGTCGTTGTGCGTATTGTGAGTTATCCGGAAGGCCGAGCAGCGGCAGAGGGTGAAATTATTGAAATTCTCGGACATAAGGATGATCCGGGTGTTGATATTCTTTCCATTATCCGCAAACATCAATTGCCTGAAGCATTTCCAGCTGAAGTGATGGATGAAGCCGATAGTGCTCCTGATTCAATTACAGAAGAGGAGATTGCGGAGCAAGGAAGACGCGACCTGCGTGGACTGAACATTGTTACGATTGATGGCGAAGATGCTAAGGATTTGGATGATGCGGTAAACGTACAGCGCTTGGAGAATGGACATTACAAGCTGGGCGTCCATATAGCAGACGTAGGTTATTATGTGCGTGAAGGCTCTGAGCTGGATAAAGAAGCCTATGACCGCGGTTGTAGTGTGTATTTGGTAGACCGGGTTATTCCGATGTTGCCGCACCGTCTATCGAACGGGATTTGCAGCTTGAATCCACAGGTAGACCGGTTAACAATGTCCTGTGAAATGGAATTTAACGAGCAAATGAAGGTTGTGAAGCACGATGTCTTTACGAGCGTGATTCGCACCAAAGAGAGAATGACTTACTCCAATGTTCGTAAAATTCTCGAAGATGAAGATCCAGAGCTGCTGGAACGTTATAGTCCACTAATTGATGATTTCCGCCTCATGAAAGAATTGGCGATGAAGCTGCGCGATGCGCGGATGCGCCGGGGTGCGGTTGATTTTGATTTTGAAGAGAGCAAAATCATCGTCGACGAGAACGGCAAGGCTGTAGATATCGTGAAGCGTGAACGTTCTGTAGCGGAGCAGATTATCGAGGAGTTTATGCTGGCGGCAAATGAAACGGTTGCTGAGCATTTCCACTGGTTGAAGGTTCCGTTCCTTTACCGGATTCACGAAGATCCAGATCCAGAGAAGCTGCAGAATTTCATGGCTTTTGCGGCCAATTTCGGATATCACGTCAAGGGTCGTGGCAATTCGGTTCATCCACGTGCTTTGCAGGATTTGTTGGAGCAAATCCAAGGCACAAAGGAGCAGACGGTCATTAGTACGATGATGCTGCGTTCCATGAAGCAGGCAAAGTATGATGCGGAGAGCACGGGCCATTTCGGACTGGCTGCGGAATACTATTCTCACTTTACTTCTCCAATTCGCCGGTACCCCGATCTGGTCATTCACCGCGTAATGCGTGAAGTGATTGAGAATGGAGGGGCACTGACCCAGAAACGGCATGATTATTTGTCTAGCCGGATGCCTGACATTGCTCAGCAGTCCTCGGAACGCGAGCGTGTGGCGGTAGAAGCTGAACGCGATACGGAGCAACTGAAGAAAGCAGAATACATGCAGGATAAAGTAGGCGAGGAATTCGAGGCTATGGTCAGCAGTGTGACCAGCTTCGGAATGTTCATCGAGCTGGATAATACCGTCGAAGGTCTTATTCGTCTCAGTGCAATGAGCGACGATTATTATCACTTCGACGAAGGTCATATGGCGCTTATTGGCGAGCGCACATCGCGTGTGTTCCGCATTGGTGACGAGGTGAAGATCCGAGTCGCCAAAGTAAATATGGATGACCACACGATCGATTTCGAGTTGGTCGACATGAAGCCACGCGCGCCAGGTGAGCACCGCGGCGGTGGCTTTGCAGGCGGCCGCGGAGGCAAGGGCGGCCGTTCGGGCGGCGGCTTCATTAAGCCGGCCGGGAGCAAAGGCGCCGCGGGCAAGGGACGCGGCGGTAAAGGTAAGCCCGGCGGCGCTGCTGCAGGCGCGGGCAAGGGCAAGCCGGGCGCAGTTGTGCGCGCCGGCGAAGGGCCGCGCGAAGCGGCCGGTGTTGGCGCAGCGGGCGGACGCGGTAAGCGGAAGCGCGGGCGCGAGGCCGAGGATGCGAGCCGGGTAGTTGCTGCGCCGGGCGCAGAGCGCGGAGGCGAAGCCGGCGGCAACGCAGGCGCGCCGCGTGAGCGCAGCGGCGGGCGAGGCCGCGGCGGAGACACCGGGGTGCCGGGTGGACGCGGCATCAGCTTCGGCTTTGGCTCAGGCAAAGGCGGATACGGCGCTCCTGCGTCCGACGCCTCCGGCGGCGAAGCGCGGGGCGTGGATGGCAGCACGAAGTTCCGCAGCCGCGAGGATCGCGGGGGAACTTTGGCGGTGGAGAAGGCCGTAACGGCGCTCCTACAGGCAAAGGCCGCCGCAAAAAGAAAACCAAAGGCGGCGTGTTTATCGGCCAGTCCGTGACACCAGGCAACGTAGAGACGTCTGAGCAAGTCACTTCTAAACGGAGTGACAATAATGGCGGCGCTCCAGAAGGAGCACCACGTAAGCGTAAAAAGAAATAAATGACGGTTATGCGTTGCATAACTCTATAACGATACTAAGCACCGTCCCTCTTGGGGGCGGTGCTTTTTAACTCATAACAGGCTTGGTTAATTGCATTATGTGCAGTTAAATTTGGGTTATGTAGTAAAAGTGGCAGTTAGTTGCATTTTGTACATCTAAATCTGATGAGTTACCTCTAATTGGTTTGATTTTTGCTTTTTTAGCTGCAGAAAGTGCAACTAATCAGTTTTTTGGCGGTGATAAGGCTTAAATAGTTGCACGAAATACATTTATATAGAAAAACGTAGGTGATAGCAAAGTGGATAGGTAGAGGATAGGTGCAGTATAGGATAGGCACAGTATAGGTAAAAGCGGCACTATTTGAATAGGCGTCGAATAGATGTATATCCAAGTAGGGGGAAGCGGATAATTGAGAACAATAGGTAATAAGTAAATAGGGTAGATGGATATAGATATGTAAGAGATTAGTGGATAACTATCTGTTAATTAAGGCGCACAAGCAAAAGGCTAACCTCGCTATTTTCTAAAAAAGTCCAGATCAACTCAAATTAATGTTTTTTGTAACAAATGCTAGATATTGGGTAATGTTACTGACAACTATATGACAAATTAGGTGAGGTATATTTGGTTGAAGGTTCCTTGCGCTCACTTGATTCCATTTGTTACAATATAGATCAGACGTTCGATGGCTGTGTCGTTTAAGATTAGACAGACATGGTTATTTTAACTTATGAATATGATTCAAGGAGTGATTCTCATGGGTAAAAAAGCAGACGGGAAAGTACTCGCCCAGAACAAGAAAGCTTCCCATGATTATTTTATCGAGGATACTTATGAAGCTGGCTTGGTGCTGACGGGTACAGAGATCAAGTCGCTGCGTAATGGCCGCGCTAATATTGGAGATGCTTTTGCTACGATCCGCAATGGTGAGATTCAGATTCACAACATGCATATCAGCCCTTTTGAACAAGGTAACCGTGCCAATCCTACTGATCCCACACGCACACGTAAATTGTTAATGCATAAGGAGCAAATTCATAAACTGCTGGGCTTGTCCAAGCGAGATGGGTTTACGATTGTGCCGCTTAAGATTTATGTGCGGAATGGCTATGCGAAGCTGCTGATTGGTCTTGGTAAAGGTAAAAAAGAGTATGACAAACGTGACTCGGCTGCCAAGCGAGATGCTCAACGTGATATCCAGCGTGTACTGCGTGATAAGCAAAAGATCGCCAGATAATCTGGGAGAACTAGACGATTCAAAGGAGTTCCAGTTTCAACCTTCAATTCCTTTAACCCACGTGTTAAAGTGTTGATAAATGTGCTATACTGAGTAAGTAAGTTAGTTATTGCTTCGTTACAGTTTTCTTGAATAAGAAGCTGTAGATTGGATCTCTCTTGCTTGGAAGATCCGCTTGATCCGAAGCGCCCTTTTTAATGAGGGGCCGTTCTTGGATTCGACGGGGATAGTTCGAGCATGAGTAGCGAGTAGTGGGGACGCGTCCGCTTCATCAACGCTAAAGCCTATTAAACGGCAAACAACAAAACAACTACGCTTTCGCAGCCTAAGAAACTGTGCGCGTGCTTCTACTCTGCATCGCCCATGTGACAGGGATAGGGGCTAACAAATAGTGGGATACGCTGTCTCATCTCCGCCTGCGGTGAGCTGAAGAAGACAATCAGGCTGACCCAACGTATAGCTTATTACGGGGCGATACTCGGGTGACATCAAAACTGTGACTACACTCGTAGAAGCTTATGTGCCGTTATCTTCGGACAGGGGTTCGACTCCCCTCGGCTCCATATGGAGTATTAGAAAAAGCGACCTTTAGGGGTCGCTTTTTTGTATCCTCATAATTAAAGTTAGGCCATGCTTTTTAATGATTTCAGCCAATTCCTCAAATGTGTACTTGTGGTTTATCATGTCTACTATGAGGTCTTCGGAATGTTTGGTATGCATATTTTTAAACTGCAAAAGATTTCTCTACCACCACGAATACCGTCCTCATGAGGATGGTTCCCATACTATTGTTAACGATACCCTTTTGCAAAGTTTCTTTGTTATAATTATTATAATAATCTCTTCATTGGCTGGTGATTATGAATGAGTGAAAAATTTTGGTTAGTAGTACAGTATCCTCTAAAAAGTGAAAAAGGAAGCCAACGTGATAACTGGTTAAGAGATAAAGTAATGGAATACCTGGACATATCTCTAATAGATGCTAACTTAGGTTGTGTTGATGGCTTTGATATGGGCAAATGCATTTCCGACCCAAAAAAATATGCTCTTAATATATTTTGTATCATTACGGAAGAAGAACGTAGTATAGCCTTGGTAAAGAGAGTTTTAAGAGATAGCAGGCTTGATTATACTCGTATAAAAATTGCTACAATGCCCTATGGAAAAGAAGAAACATATAGTCTTAAATTTTCCTATAAAAAGGGTGTTACCGATTTTTCGCTATAGCACAGTTTTGAGTTTAGAATTACAACTACACCGTAAAACAATTTTCTGGCGGGAGTCATGAATTTTGTGACATCAAAGCTCTGACTACACTCGTAGAAGCTTATGTGCCGTTATCTTCGGACAGGGGTTTGACTTCCCTCGGCTCCATAAGAGGAACCCGCTGAGATAGCGGTTTTTTTGCTGTTTAGTGATTGAATTGTAGACCGAATGCAGACAAGGAATTATGGGGAACTAAAAGTATTTATTTTTGTAGACATGTTGTCTACATCTAAAATTAGATCATTCACTTTGAAGTTAATATTTGTGGCACATTTTCCGAAACTACATCTATAAGAGCTCGAACTGATATAAGATTAGATTATGGCATTAAGCACTCAAAAGCAAAAATATTCGGGGGAATTACTATTATGAGTTTCACTATTGATTATGTTAAAAATAAAAACAGAATTATTGTAACATCGGACGGTATGGAAGTTGAGGATGCCTTTGCGTACGCAGAACAATTTCCGAAGATACTGAAGAAAACTAAGCGAGGGTTTACAGGTATGACTGTAATCACTGGTGGTCTGGTATTTAAGCAAGAGGTGATGGCAATTCTTGCTCCAACTGGTGAAGATGCTGTGAAAGCTGGAATGTCCACAAAACACAAATGGGTGTATGTTGCGCCTACGGCGTTCTACAAAACGCAAATGAATCGTATGTTTAAAGATATTGCAAACTTGTACGAATCGATAGAAGAAGCTGAAGCGTATCTTGATTCTGCAGGGAATTAGCAACTTCTAAAAATTAAAAGGATCCAGCCATCATCTGTAGCGCCAAAGGTACTTTCTGCGTATTGAAGAAGCACTGTGAAAAACCGATATATTCAGGATTAACTTATATAAATGGATCACTATACTAAGGAGTTATTCCTATGACCAGTCTCCTTAATCAGAATGACTTATCAAATATTGGTTAGAATGCTTCTAGGATGACATCAAAACTGTAAGTAGACTCGTAGAAGATTATGTGTCATTATCTTCGAACAGGGGTTCGACTCCCCTCGGCTCCATTTGAAAGACCCGCTGATTGATATTATCCCCTTCAAGTAGACACTCAAAAAAACCTTCATGTTATCATGTAGACTTGAGTGCCACTTGGAGGGGATATTTTTTATGGCTAAAAAAGGTCAAACATTTCAGAAGTATACAGAGGAATTCAAATTAAAGGCGGTCAGAGCGTATTAAGAGGGTTCATCGAGCTATAAGGAGGTAGCTGAACGAGAAGGGATACGTAACTGTTCTCAACTGATTGAACACACATGAGGCCAGTTTTTTCGTTCTCTAAAGTATACCTAAATAGGATGAATAATAACTGGTTAAATTTACAAATTTGTCATGTGACAATAGTGATGACAGCAGTAACTATTCTCTCAAATGCTGGAATTATATAATGGATAGATTACATAGACAAGATAGGCTTCGTAAGGCTATTGTCTATAAATTTTTATTTTGTATTATTTATTTATAATGTAATTATATTACATAAAGTATTATATTGATATTTATATGAAATGGGGAGAAACATTGAGAGAAAGAATTCTAACTCTATTCATGACGATTGCTATTCTATTCACGACAATCACACCCGGGTTGGTACCGAGTGCTGAAGCAGCAGGAGGCACAGTTACAAAGACCTATACAGCAACTGCTGATACGATGCAATTAAATGGTCAAGCGGAATATAACGGAATCTATGATAATGACGGAGATGGTTATCTATATGTCGGCATGAGCAATAATGACGGCTTCGTCAATGTGCGCAATAGAATGGCCGCATCTTTCAATTTAGGTGCTCCAGAAGGGACCATTGTATCAGCAGAGCTGGTTGTGACGGTTGTTACTGTATTAAGAGTCCCGAATCACACGCTGTACATGGAGGCAAGGGCTCTGCTGCGAATAGTTTGGACCATAATTTTAATGGTACCTTCCCCTTCGTAGATGTGAATAGCCCTTTTTCAGATAAATTTACGGCGAAAAGCACTGCGGAAGTGCCGATGGGCACTTATCTTCAGGATCAATCGATTACTTTCAATGTTAAGAGTGCTGTCGATGCCTTTACGGGTGGTTCTGATCGCACAGTAACTTTTACACTTAACGGCAATGAAGCAGATGCAGACAGCGGGAGATTTTTATTGTATTCCTTAGAAGCTTCAAATGCTGCATTTCGCCCGAAGCTAGTCGTTACTTATGAGACCGGACCGACGAATACCCCGCCTACGGGCTCTTTCAAAATTGCGGAGGGAACAGCGACAAGCGCCAGCACAGTCAATCTATCCGTAACAGGTTCAGATCCTGATGCAGGTGATAGTGTTACCCATATGAGATTTGCGAATAGCGTTGCTAATTTATCGGCGGCATCTTGGTTGCCTTTCAGCAATACAGCAACATTCAGTCTAAGTGGAGGGGATGGGGCGAAGAACATCTATATGCAGGTGAGAGATTCCAACAATGCGATATCTGCCAGTTCTTCTCAGATCATTCTATTGGATCAGACAGCACCAACAGGTGCACTGATTATTAATGATGGTGCTGCATGGACGAAATCAGAGATGGTCACTTTAAAAGGAACCTATACGGATGGAAGCGGCTCAGGAGTTGAGCAGGTGCGTCTCTCCAATGTTAATGGGACTTGGCAGACCAGCTGGTTCAGTATCGCTGATCTGAACGGGAGGTCATGGGTCCTTCCGGCTGGACAGGGAGTCAAAAACGTATATGTACAATATAAAGATAGAGTTGGTAATTCGAGCAACTCAACTATTAGTAGTACAATTACAGTAGATACAATAGCTCCTGTTATTACAAATGTAGTGAATAACATAGTATATAATAGCAAAGTTAATCCTCTATTTTATGAAGGCAGCGGATTGCTTAATGGGAGTCCCTATACCAGTGGTACAGACATCACCCAGGATGGAACGTATACACTGATCGTCACCGATCAAGCAGGCAATAGTGCGACGGTGGTTTTCAAGGTTGATACGATAGCACCTACCGTAACGGGAATAGCGAATGGTGTAATATACAACACAATCAAAACGATTACCTTTAACAAAGGAACCGCGACTTTAAACGGAGCTGCTTTTGTTAGTGGTGCACAGGTTTCACAAGATGGTGTGTATACCCTGATTGTAACGGATACAGCAGGCAATGTAACAACGATTAACTTTGAGATAGACACAACAGCACCTAAAATTAAAGGGGTAAGCGAGGGCGGGGTTTATAAGTCGGTAACTCCCAGTTTTAATGAAGGAACAGCGCAGCTGAATGGAACTGCTTATATGAGCGGTACAAGGATTGATCAGGATGGTGTGTATACGCTGGTTGTAACCGATACAGTAGGTAATGTAACAACGGTTAACTTTGAGATCGAAAATGTGGCGCCAATTGTTACGGGAGTAATGGAGGGCGGAATTTATATATCGGTAGTTCCTAGTTTTAATGAAGGGACAGCGCAATTGAATGGAACTGCTTATACAAGCGGTACAAAGATTGATCAGGATGGTGTGTATACGCTGGTTGTAACCGATGCAGCAGGCAACGTCACGATGGTGAAATTCATCATTGACAGAACCGCTCCAACCGTCACCGCGTTGTTTACGGGGTGAGCTACAACACCGACAGAACGATCACTTTTAACGAAGGTACGGCAACGTTGAACGGAGATCCATTCGCAAGTGGCGAGACCGTTTCCGCTGAAGGCGACTATACACTCATTGTGACCGATGCGGTGGGCAACGTTACGACAGTCAGCTTTACGATCCACAAAATCCTACCAACCGTTACTGGGGTTGTTTACGGATCGAGTTATAATACCGACAGAATGATCACGTTTAACACGGGAATCGCAACATTGAACGGAGATCCCTTTGCTAGCGGATTTGAAGTCAGTGCCGAGGGCGACTACACACTCATCGTAACGGACGCGATGGGCAACGTTACAACCATTGCATTCACGATCGATAAAACGGTCCCGATCATTAGCGGTGTGACCGACGGCTCTATCTATAACACGAATCAATCGATTACGTTCAATGAAGGTACGGCGACCTTGAACGGAGATCCATTCGCAAGTGGCGCAACGGTTTTTGCCGAAGGTGACTATACGCTTGTGGTGACGGATGAGGCGGGTAACGTTACGACGGCCAACTTCATCATTGACAGAACCGCTCCAACCGTCACCGCTGTTGTTTACGGGGTGAGCTACAACACCGACAGAACGATCACTTTTAACGAAGGTACGGCAACGTTGAACGGAGATCCATTCGCAAGTGGCGAGACCGTTTCCGCTGAAGGCGACTATACACTCATTGTGACCGATGCGGTGGGCAACGTTACGACAGTCAGCTTTACGATCCACAAAACCGGCCCAACCGTTACTGGGGTTGTTTACGGATCGAGTTATAATACCGACAGAATGATCACGTTTAACACGGGAATCGCAACATTGAACGGAGATCCCTTTGCTAGCGGATCTGAAGTCAGTGCCGAGGGCGACTACACACTCATCGTAACGGACGCGATGGGCAACGTTACAACCATTGCATTCACGATCGATAAAACGGTCCCGATCATTAGCGGTGTGACCGACGGCTCTATCTATAACACGAATCAATCGATTACGTTCAATGAAGGTACGGCGACCTTGAACGGAGATCCATTCGCAAGTGGCGCAACGGTTTTTGCCGAAGGTGACTATACGCTTGTGGTGACGGATGAGGCGGGTAACGTCACAATGATTTCTTTCACAATTGATCGAACAAACCCGATTATAACCGGTCTAACTGTAGGAATAAGCAACTACACCAGTCCGTTGACGATTGGATTTAATGAAGGTACCGCTACATTAAACGGTCAGCCCTTCACAACCGGAACGAGAGTTATATCTTCTGGCAACTACACGCTAGTCGTCATCGATGAAGCAGGAAATCAGACGTTTGCCACGTTTACGCTGAATATCTCGACTCCTGAATCCGGTTCAGGTTCAAGCTCAGACCCAAGTACAAGCTCAAGTACAAGCCCAATTCCAAGCTTAGGGCTAGAGATCGAGATCAATGGAGTTAAACAGAAGGATTTAGCCAAAGAAACAACTGCTGTTATGAACGGAAAGAAAGTGACAACGGTAACCATCGACGAGAAGAAATTATCGCGTTACCTCGATTCCTTACCCGATAAGCCAGTCATTAACATACCGGTCCATAATGATTCAGATCGTGTTCTTCTGCTCTTAAACGGTCAGCTTATCACAACACTGAATGACCGAAACGCAGTTATTCTAATTCAAACGGAGCTTGGTTCCTATCTTCTAGCTGCCAACCGGATCGATTGGAGTCTTGTCACGAAGCGTTTCGGTTCGGAGGATGCACTGCGAAACATGGTGATTCAAGTCGAGATTACCAATGTACCAGAAAGCGATATCGTGCAACTTGCTAATAGTATAGGGAAGGCAAGACTCTTGTCGCCGCCGATTGATTTCAACATCACAGCAGCACATGGCGGTAAGACGATTGAGCTCAACAAGTTTCTTAGCTATGTCGAGCGGACGATTGTCATTCCCAATTCAGCAGATGATCACAATAAAAATATAACGGGGATTACGATGACGAAGGATGGAAACATCGTGCCGGTACCTACCCGAATGATGAGGGAGAACGGCAAGACCTTTGCTGTCATTTATAGCCTGACAAATAGCGTCTATGCCGTTATAGAGAATGACAAAACCTTTGCGGATATTCAGAATCATTGGGCGAAGTATGATATCGAACAAGTAGCGTCCAAGCTGATCGTCCAAGGTGTCACTGAATCGAGCTTTCAACCGAACAAGCAAATTACCCGAGCTGAGTTCACGGCGATGTTGGTCCGGGCTCTCGGATTACACACGGTTGATCAGCCTACTAGCTTTACTGACGTCAACAGCGGGCAATGGTATTACGAAACGGTCTCCATTGCGGAAGGCTACGGGTTAGTTACGGCAAGTAACAACAGCCAGTACACTCCCAACGAGAAGCTAAGCCGAGAAGAAGCAATGGTGTTGCTGGGGAAAGCCATGAAGCTTGCTGGGATGGATACAGCGATTTCCGATAGCGAAGCCGCTCAACAGCTTAGCACATTCAAAGACCATCATTTGCTCGACTTGTCTGCAAGAGCGGCAGCTGCACTTAACGTTAAATACGGAATTATCATAGGCAATCAAGGACAGCTTACGCCGAACAATGTCATTACACGTGCCGAAGCTACCGTCATTTTACAACGCTTGCTCGAAGCGGCCAAACTGAGTTCGTAACAGCAAGAACCTTCAACCACAAGCTAAGTGGTTGAAGGTTCTTTTTTGTGTATATTTAGAGGAACTCGTCATGCATTACCTCGTGATCACCCATTACAAACTCCTGCTCAGCCGTTATTTGCCCCTTCTAGATTTGATCGTACTTGCGAAGTTTGTAATTAACCGCTTCGAACGCTTCGTCTAGGTCTTGTTGTCGTTGCAACTCTTTTTTATGCTACTCAAGGATCGCCTTTCTTTATAGGAGAGTTTGTTTTCCTTGAATGGCTACATCAGTGTAATAAAGATGCTTCCAAAGGCAAAGTTACGGATATGTCTACCGCAAGCTCTTATGCAGTGAATCTAATTAAAGATGAAGCAGAAGCTAGTATTATCAATGGGAAGAAGAATGGCGTATTTGATCCGCTGGGCAATGCCACACGCGCATCGATACGCTGACCAAGGAATGATCTTAAACTATGCTACCTCGCCGAACATCCGAATCATCACACGGCGGCGAATTGTGGATTTGTACAGCCATGGCTCGGCTCCATATGGAGTACTATTGAAGACACCATGAAAGGTGTCTTTTTTCATATTTTCAGAATATGATCTGGACTATGCGTGGCGGTTCAAAAAAATGAGTATCTTGCTAGATCCAGTATCTTTCGTATGTGGAATTAAAGATTGCAGTGAAGAAGGTGTGAAGAAAAATTTAAGGTTCTATATAGGGATAAAAAAGGCAAACCTAGGATAGGAAGAGTTAATAGGGAGATATAAATGAAAACCAGTATACTTATGCTATAATTTAATAAAGTGACTCTGTGTTTTAGAAAAATTGGATAAAGGATGCATTGACCAACCATGTATGAGAATCAGACTTCTATGCACCACAAGCTGTTTATTATCGGCGCAGGTGCTGCCGGACTAATGGCCGCCGTTACTGCGCGTGATATGGGTATCGATACTGCCATTCTGGAGGGTAACGACCGGATTGGAAAGAAGATATTAATGACAGGTGATGGCCGCTGTAACATTACGAATGAATCCACTGCGACGGGTACGGATGAAGCAATTGCTTTATCGCACAAGTATCACAGTAATCAGGCCGGATTTCCACTTGCGGTATTGCAGCAATTTGGCATCCGTCAGACTATAGATTTTTTCTCCTTACTCGGGCTTCCACTTACAAGATTGAAGGAGGGCTTGATGTATCCAATGTCGCTGCAGGCAGCAGCGGTGCTGGATATTTTCCAGCTTGCGCTGGAGGATCGGAATGTTCCGGTATACCTCAATAACAAAGTGTTGGATGTTACTGTTTCGAAGAATCATCCGCGCTTCAAGATAAAATGCCAAACGGAGACAGAGGAGGAGGTTGTTTATACTAGCGACTATCTACTTCTATCTGCGGGTGGCCTTGCCGGTCCAAATGCGGGAAAAGAACCTCCTGGGTATACACTTGCCGAACGTCTGGGGCACACCCTGATTGAGCCTTTGCCGGCCATTGTGCAATTGAAGCTGCAATATCCGAATATGAGGGCACTGTCCACTATCAAATCTCAGGGACAAGCCCATATCATTGTGAACGGTAAAGTCATCTGCAGTGAACAGGGTGAAATTGCCTTCACGGATTATGGTATTACCGGCCCGCCCATTCTTCAGCTAAGCAGAAAGGCAGCGTATCATCTTGCAAGAGGAGAACAGGTAACATTGTCGGTTGATCTGATGCCGGGCCGCACGGAGGAAGAGTTAGTTGAGTTTTTAGAAAGGCTCTGGGAGACCTTTGGACACCGGACTGTGGCGGATTGCCTTGTTGGCATCTTCAATAAGAAGCTTGTTTCTGTCCTACTAAAAGAGACTGGCTTAGATCAACAGCCAGAGCTGCTTTGCCAGGATCTATCGATGAAAACCAAGGGGAAATTTTATCGAATCTTGAAGCGTTGGGAATTTAAAGTGACGGATACCAATGGCTTTACGAATGCGCAAGTGACAGCCGGCGGCATTGATACGTCGGAACTCATCGAAGGAACGCTGGAATCCAAGCTGGTGCCTGGGCTGTATTTGGCTGGCGAAGTGATGGATGTCGACGGAGATTTCGGCGGCTATAACCTGCAATGGGCCTGGAGTTCCGGATATGTGGCCGCCATGGCGCTAGCTAAGTCAATTCAATAAATTTATTAGGAAAAGGGATGCATCAATTAACATGTATAAGGATCAGACTTCTAAGCACCACGAGCTGTTCATTATCGGTGGGGGTGCTGCAGGTCTAATGGCTGCAGTTACAGCGAGGGATCAAGGTATTGATACAGCAATTATTGAAAGCAATGACCGGCTTGGGAAGAAAATAATAACGACGGGTAACGGGCGTTGCAACATTACGAACCAATCCACCGCCACCGGTACGGATGAAGCGGCCGCTTTATCACGCAAGTATCACAGTAATCAGGAAGGATTCCCAATACATGTATTGCGGCAATTCGGTGTCCGCCAAACGATCGAATTTTTCTCCTCACTCGGGCTTCCTTTTGTAAGCTTGGAGAATGGCCGGATGTATCCTATGTCGCTGCAGGCGGCTTCGGTGCCGGGTGTATTTAAGCTGGCGCTGGAGGATCGGAATGTTCCCGTATATTATAAACATAAAGTGTTGGATGTTACCGTTTCGGCGGGACATCCGCGGTTCGCGATAACCTGCCAGACGGAGACAGAGGAACAGGTTGTGTATACCAGCGACTATCTTTTTCTATGTGCAGGCGGCCTTACCGCTCCCAAAACGGGAACGGACGGCTCCGGTTATACGCTTGTCCAACGTCTGGGGCACACCCTGATCAACCCGGTGCCAGGCATTGTACAATTGAAGCTGGATTATCCGTATTTGAAGGAACTATCGGGCATCAAAATTGAGGGAGAGGCCCATGTTATCGTAAACAATGAAGTCATCCGCACTGAGTCTGGTGAGATTCTTTTTACGGACTATGGTATCTCGGGCCCGCCCATACTTCAGCTCAGCAGAAAGGCTGCGTATAATCTCGGAATAGGAGAATCGGTGACATTGTCGGTTGATTTAATGCCGGAGCGCACGGAGGAAGAGTTAATTGATTTTCTGGAGATCCACTGGGGGATCTTCGGACACCGGACGGTTGCCGATTCTTTTGTGGGCATCGTCAGCAAGAAACTGATTCCAGTACTGCTGAAGGAGGCTGGAATTGATCAACAGCCGCACTTGCTTTGTATGGATTTATCATGGAAAACCAAGAAAATATTTTATCGAATCTTGAAACGTTGGGAATTTAAAGTGACCGATACCAATAGCTTCACGAATGCACAAACAACAGCCGGTGGCATTGATACGACGGAGCTAATTGAAGGAACGTTAGAATCTAAGTTAGTCCCTGGGCTGTATTTGGCAGGTGAAGTGATGGATGTGGATGGAGATTGCGGCGGCTATAACCTGCAATGGGCTTGGAGCTCCGGCTACGCCGCTGCTATGGCGCTTGCTAATCGACGTGCCAGCACCACGTAAGGGGGCAGAGGGTTGCTGACTCTTAAACGATCATCTATTACTATGGCAGAGGTTTGCTGTAACAAGTCTGGTTTTAGTAATGTGAAAGCGATGAGGATTGTTTCTCATCGCTTTTTTTGTGATTTTTTAAAGTTTGGTGCTCATTTTATTCGTTGCTTAACTCTGATGTCTTTATTTTACCTCAACTTTATTGTCGTCCCTTTATTAATCCTTAAGTTTATCAATTAGAGCTAGTATTCGTCTATTTTTTGTATCTTCCTTTTTAGCAAGCTCAATATAATTAATCTGCTCTCGTTTAATGTAATCAGGCTGGTTTAGAAATGTATTCAGCATGTGGTACTCTTCAAGGTTTGTAGTAATGTAATCAGGCTGGTTTAGAAATGTATTCAGCATGTGGTACTCTTCAAGGTTTGTAGTAATGTAATCAGGCACAATCAGTTTACGATTATTATATGTAATGTATCACCGAGCTCTTTTTGTACTGCTCTTCTAATAAATTCGTTATAAACAAAATAATGCCCATTCTTTGACGGCAATAAAGTATGGTCAAATTCGTACCCGTCAACAGAGATTTGAATAGGTACTTTACCATTAGTATTGAATATCTCCCTTACTGAATAGGGGAAATAGACTACTTTCCATTTCATTTTACCTTCCAGCAGCTTTATCTCACTATCAAATTCATAAACCATATTAAATAACACTCCTCGTGGTAAAGAAGCTGATTTCGGTCACTCATTTTATCATAGCCACTTTGCTGTTTCTAGGTGATTCGAATTCAATATGCTGTTGCAATAACCTATATGATGTTGAACATGCCTTATCTGCATGAGGATAACATCAGTTTTAGTTATTTCTTCGTATAGTACACATGGTTCCAATAATCTGCCGTCAGTAAGTTCAGCAAAAAAATTACGAGCCACACTCATTATCTCCTCTACGTACTCCGTCATTTCCTCCTTAGTAGGGTAGTCAGAGCACTCCTTATCTAAGTCTTCTGTTATATCTTTACCGAAGTCAGGTATCGTGAATTCTTCATCCTTCTGCTGCCTAAACCAAAATTTCATGCTGGTTGTAGCATGGAATATATGCTTCCAGTATTTATGCTTGGCATCCTTCCAAAAATGATCAGGACATACTTCGATAAGATTCTTCAACATTTCTACGGTTGGATCAAACTGTCTTCTAAAAACAGTCACCATCTTATCACTCATGTTCATCAACTCACTTCTCGAAATTTAGAATCTTAACTTTATTCTTGTCCTAAACAACCAAAACCTTCAATTTTATGATGATGTATTTGGAAAATTTGTGAAATATACTCAATCACAAACCCATAAAATGTAAAAATGTCACATCATAATTTAATGACTGCTGTCACTATTTATCTTAAATTAAAAGCATTACAATATAGGATAAGTTTCGCGATTCAATCCTAAAAAATTTATTACTTATACTGGAGGAACCTCTAGAAGATGAACCCACAACTGTTACGGGATTTTCCGTTCTTTGAACATCTTGATGATGAATATTTAGCTGAAATTGCTAAGGTATGTAACGAGCGTACTTATATAAAAGGAGAGTCCATTTTTTTTGAGGGTGAAGAGGGAGAGGAGCTTTATCTGGTTCTCTCTGGAGTTGTTCAAATCTATCAAGATAACCACTCTAGGGATGTAATTCTTTCTATTTTTAGAGAAGGTGATTTCTTTGGAGAGATGGCTTTGTTGCAAAACGAAAGAGCGCGCTCTGCTTCTGCAAGGACCATTGAGAAGTCTACCTTATGTATTTTGAAAAAACGTGATTTCATTCCTTTACTAAAAAGTAATCCGGAAATACTAATCGGCATTTTGGAAACAGCATTAGATCGTCTGCGGGATGCCAATAAATTAATAACAGACTTAACCGTTATCGACGTACGTACGCGTATTGCTCGCGTGTTGTTGCGTCTAACAGAACAGCACGGAGTGCCCTCTAATGAAGGTGTTCTAATCGATTTGAAATTAACGCATCAACACCTGGCGGATATGACAGGAACGGCGCGTGAGACTGTGACAAAATCGTTGCTTGGATTACAGGATGAGCAGTTGATACGTATTGATCAGAGGAAAATACTTGTGTGTAACATAGATAGACTTAGAAATATACTTGACGTAATCTGAGTGAGTTCAAATGTTTGAATTTGTAATTGGGGTTACAGACCATAAATCACCCTAAATGATATAACAATATTAACAAAGAACGCGTACATTTTGCTTTATTAATCGTGATGACACAATGATCATCCATAAATGAAAAGGGGAAATGAAATGAGTGTAAAAAAATTGGTTTTATCTATGTCAGGTACTTTTTTACTGGGGATCATTGTAGGAGGGGCCTTGTTATATAACAATTCGGTTTATAACTCTGTTAAGGATGCCCTGAATGGAAATGCCACGCAAAACTCGGTAGGTAGCGTAAATTTGGAGGGGATGACACAGGTTAACATTCAGGGCATGGATCTTGAAACCGCAATGATGGCTGTGCAGGAGAATCGTACTAATATGTTAGAGAGCCAGTTAAAAGATCAAATCACAGCTGTACAAGCCCAGAATGAAACAATCGCAAAACTGAATCAATTGTTGGGAGTTATTAATGAAGAGCTAGGGAAGCTTCCTTCTGGTGCTGAGGCCGGCTCTGCTGTGGAGCTGGTAGATGACAAGGGTGCTATGTTTACTGCTATGGGCATGGCTATACCGCAAAACAAAGGGGAACTTGAGAAGCTGTTGGGGCAAATCAAGTCACAGATTGATAGTGCAAGTAATAGCCAGCAAATGGACATGCTGCGCCTGCAAAGTTTAACGAATAAACGTAACGAAGCCTTCGATGTAATGACGAATTTTATTAAAAAAATGCAAGATTCCAGAAGTAGTATTATAGGGAATATGCGGTGATGAGTTAAAACTATGATATCCAAAGCTGCAGTTGATTTTCTACGAGATCATCCGTTTTTACGAGGTATTCCTGATGATGAGCTACAAAATGTAATTAACGCTATAACACTTGTGTCTTTAGAGGATGGACAACGACTTCTTATGGAAGCGTCCACCTCTAAGGACTGTTTCATTTTATGGCAAGGGAAGGTGCAAGTAACCTCAGTTAACTTAGTTGGGAAAACACTGCTCTTAGCTGAACTTGGACCGGGAGAGTTAGTGGGAGAGATGGGTCTTATTCGGAACGAACAAAGATCAGCTAGTGTTACGGCAATCGGGCCAGTAAAGGCGTTGCGTCTAGACCGTCCATCCTTCGAATATTTGGCGAACCTAAGTCCATTATTTTACGAGAGTGTGCTTGTGAACATACGGATCCGAATGATCCATAGTATGCTTCGTAAAGCGACAATCTGGTCGGTCATACCTGATGCTGAGCTTCGGGGTCTTGCAGAGATTACAACGATCAAGAAAGTCACGAAGGGTGAAGAGATTATCGTGGAAGGTGCGGTAATTGATCATTTTTTCATGATTAACAGCGGGAGTATCGAGCTTCGTGGCCAAAAGCGGCGTAAGACTGTTCTTCGAGAAGGAGATTTTTATGGAGAGACAGAGTTACTAACAGACACGGCTGCCTCGCACACGTTGATCGCGGTAGAAGATAGTGAATTACTTATCATGGGCAAGTTAGAGTTCTTAACTATACTCGACTATTACGCTCCGGTTCGTCAACAACTCATTAAGGTTCTAAACATACGAACACCCCATCTGCTGGAGAAAGTTACAATTGCCATCGGCGAGGAGTCTATTGCCGAGGATAAGGAATCTCTACCTAAAACCAAAGACAAGTGGATTGACCAGCTGTTGTGGCTGGTAGGTGGATTTCTTGTAGTCTCCTTCTTGGCACTATTCCTTCATAGCCAATGGTGGAAGATCGCCACCTTGATTGTTGGAGGAGTGGTGGGTCCCGCAGCCTTCGTAGCTTTTGTGAGAAGTCAGCAGTTAATAGGCTTCCGTCAGCGGAGACTTGTTTTAGTTTTTGTGTCTACCGCGGTTGTGGCTATTCCTCTGGCTTGGTATTTAGAGCGGATATGGCTTTTTGAAGTAAAAGCAAATTCTTTTGATTTTTCACAGCTTTACGTACCTTTGTCTGTAGCCCTAATAGAAGAAACTGCGAAATTATTAATTTGTGTGATGCTCGTTCGAACGCGGAAAATCCAATTTCTAATGGATGCAGTGGTGTTTGGTGCGGCAGCAGGCATGGGATTCGCGGCAGTGGAAAGTATTATTTATGGATGGGTTCATCTAGACGAGGCATCGTCAATAGGGATGCTTACCGTCCTATGGATGAGAGCATTATTATCGCCCTTCGGTCATGGAACATGGACTGCGATTGCCACTGTGGGGATATGGTATGCAAGTAGCATGCATAAGAATTCGAGCTTGGGGGACGTCAAGCCATGGACAAGATGGCGACGCGCAATTGAAATGTTTTTAGTAGTAGTTGTGATGCATGCATTATGGAATTATCACTTTGAATCGGGGCTGATGAAGGCCGGTGTTATGGCCGTAGTCGGGATTATGGGTCTCTTTTTATTGTTCTTACTCATTCGTAGGGGAAGAAGAGAGGAGTTCCATGCCTTGAATATGTTAAATCCAACAATGAATGAGGCGATCCGACATGACGAACAAGTGAAGCCTATGATGCAGGAGCTTTATTGTGAAGGCTGCGGGTCAATGTCTCCGCCGGGTACACGTTATTGCACACGTTGTAGCCAGGCACTAAGGATTAAATGATTTGATACGGCTCCATAGGTAGTAAAAGAAAAGACACCTTGAAGGGTGTCTTTTTACGTTATTGCAGCTTGAAAAAAAGATGCCAACATTATCCCCGACTTTAATGAAAGTTCCCGGTTTCATTTTCCGTGAATTTGCCGTCGCTGTCATGCTGGGATTGCTTGCGGCGATCATTACGGGCTTGTTGCTGCTGTTGGGCTTCCAGGCTGTTTACGGGCGTGGCTTCCAAATCTTTTACAGTGTTGAGCAGATTCTTGTCTGGTTTATTTGCGCTCAATTGAAAATTCCTCCTTGTTTACCTAATGGTTGTGAATTTTATTATGTGCTGGCTACTGTGTGGCTATTCGTGTTGTATGATCACAATCCATTCGCTGTCCTATAATCATTAGCTCAGAACACGGTTAGATAGGGGAGATATGAGTAAATGATTGTTTCGGAACCTTTTTTAGTTTTGATATGTTGAACGTGTTCTGGTTTCAGAATTTGTATTATTTTCGAAGGGATACAGGGGCTAGATGTAGGATCTCTTTCTAAATATTTAGGAGGTGAAAAGAGAAACTTCATTTTTTTGCAAGCGGTTACAAGGATATCTGCAACAAATTTAAAATCGGGAGGAAATAAAATGAAAAAAAGAGTTGCAAAGGTAACCAGTATTGTTGTGTTGTTTTCTCTTGCTCTTTCTTTAATAGTAGGTGGATGGACAAATACGGTGGTGCATGCTGCTGGTCTTGCGGTAACAGGCAGTGGAGGCTGGAATGAAACGGCATATGTGGAATGGTCACCTATAAGCAATGCGACAGGGTATAACGTTTATGTTAAATTGGCAAGTGCAGCGGATTCTGGGTATCAACAAATTAATAATGAGTTAATCCGCAAATATCCTTCCTACTGGAGAGCGGATGCTGTAGGGCTTGCAGCCGGAAATTATGTGATGAAAGTTGAAGCTACGTTGTCAGGGGGTGGGACGGTAAGTGCGGTTTCAAATCCGCTATCTATAACGTCATATGACCGTTCTGGGTTTGCTTTTTCGACTAGTTCGCAATATGGTACAGGATCAGGGGCTTATAATGAGAATGGAACCCTCAAGAATGGTGCTCAAGTGCTGTATATAACATCTCAGAATGCGCAAACCGTAACGCTTGGTGTAAAAATCAACAGCTCCGGCGCTGTACAAACAGGGGTTGGCCTGGGCGGTATTTTGGCACTGAGACAAAAAGGCTATGATACCACTCCACTTGCGATCCGAATTATCGGAAAAGTTACAGCTGCTGATCTGAGTGGACAGCTTAACAGCAGTGGGTATCTTGAAGTCAAAGGTAAAAACAATTATTCGGAAATGAATATTACTATTGAAGGTATCGGAAATGATGCTTACGCATACGGTTGGGGAATGCTTCTAAGATATGTAGGTAATGTGGAAGTAAGAAACCTGGGTGTAATGTTATTCCCCGACGATGGCATTTCAATGGATTCTGGCAATATGAATGTCTGGGTGCATAATAATGATATTTTTTATGGAGCTGCTGGAGGCGATGCAGACCAAGCCAAGGGCGACGGTTCCACAGACCTTAAAAATGGATCCAACTATATTACAATCTCTTACAACCATTACTGGGATTCCGGAAAATCTTCGCTAGTTGGTTTGAGTGAGCCGGCTGAATTTTTTGTTACCTTCCACCACAACTGGTTTGACCATTCGGACTCCCGTCATCCGCGGATTAGAGTGGCATCCGTCCATATCTATAACAACTTTTTCGATGGTATCTCCAAATACGGTGTGGGTGTTACTACAGGTGCTTCAGCTTTTGTAGAATCTAATTATTTTAGACATGCTAAGTTTCCAATGATGATCTCCTTACAAGGTACAGATGCTTTAGGGGAGGGCACATTCTCAGGCGAAAATGGAGGTGTGATTAAAGCCTATAACAATCTTATTGTAGAGGCTTCAAGTCTCATCTATGCGAATTCAAACACAGGGACAGCTCCTGCTAATGTTACCTCATTTGATGCTTACTTAGCTTCGTCAAGAAATGAAACCGTCCCAAGCTCATACAAAGCATTAAAAGGCGGAACAGCCTATAACAACTTCGACACGAGCGTAAATACAGGAGTGAACGTATCTAATATTGATAACGTAAGCAATGTTGAACAGATTGTTATGGCAAAAGCCGGACGTCTGAATGGCGGAGACTTCACATGGGAATTTAATGATTCAGTGGATGACGTTTCGTATGCGTTGAATACAGCGCTGATGTCTGCAATCAGAAGCTACACAACGGGACTTGTCTCTGTAGGGGGGAATTCAAACCCAACGAACCCGACTCCGACTCCATCAGTAACACCTACGCCAACAGTAACTCCTGTGCCAACAGCGACCCCAGCTCCAACAGCGACTCCAGCACCGACGACAACGCCAGTGCCGACAGCGGGAGCAACCGTTCACAACTTTACTACGGATGGAACAACAAGCAGCTTCTTCAATATTCAAGGCAATCTCTCAACAAGTAAGGGAACTGTGGCCTATCAGGGTTTAACCCTAACCCAATGTCTAAAAATCGAGAGTGCAACCAGCATTCAATTCACTGCTGCTAAAGCTTCAACGCTAACCCTAGTGTTCAACACAGAGGGAACGAAAATCAAAGTGGATGGAACAAGTTATCCTATAACCAATGACATTGCCACTGTCTCTCTAGCCGCAGGTGCACATACCATTACAAAAGATAGTACGGCGAATCTATACTATATGAAGCTGGAATAGGGGAATGGCTGCCTCTACTTTAATATGGAGTATCAGAAAAGCAGAAAAGCGACCTGTAGGGGGCGCTTTTCTTTGCTTTTTCTTAAGATCTTATTACTTGAGTTATTGTCGATTCAAAAACTATTAATTTTGTGTTGATTTGATTAATCTTTATCATCAACCAAATCAATAATCTCACGAATATCCTCAATATTTAAAGCTTCTGCAATTTTGCCTATATGACTAAAGTTAATATTCTCCCTTTTTCCATTAGCTAACTCACTTAATGCGGCATGTCGGACATCGGATATTCTGGATAATTCTCGTAGGGAAATCTTATGTTTTTTGGTCAATTCTGAAATTTTCACTATAACTCTCTTTCCCACTTCTAATCCCCTCACTAACTCTCAGTTTTTAAGAAAGCTGCTGTAAGTAAAGTAAAAGACATCTTAACCGTGTCTTTTACTTTACTATATAAGCAAGTTTCAGCACTTCAGGATAGTTGACCAGCTTATACTAATTCTCGGTTATTCCCCATACCGGTCAATCGCCATAGCTGCGGATTTCAGCATGCGCCGCTTAAGATGCTCACCCTCGACGATTTTTACGCGGAGGCCAAGAAAACGGATTTTGGACAATAGGAATTCGCTATCGTCTCTCATGTAGATGACTTTGATTCGATAGATACCCGAATTTTCATCAAAGGACACGGATTTATCAAAACAGGAAAAGGCGTACAGAATTCGTGATAGCTCAGCATTAAAGGTGGGGATGACTTGAATACATGCACATTCCTTCTGATCCTCTAATAATCGCATTATCCTTGCTTTTAAATCATTAATCCGTTTGGCAGGGAAGGGAGCTACTTCAACAGAAATAATGTTTTTTAGTTTAGTGGACATAAGAGAACGTTGCCGGGTGCTGTACCATTGCAGATACCACTCCCGCTTATACATGTTGTATTCCAGCTTATGAGGGAACCCGGTTTGGTCAGTTCGTTGGCCTCCATGCTTAATATGGAAAGTAATAAGGATCGCTTGATTCTGCATGATTATACGGCGGAGTGTACGAAGCATTGGATGATAGACCTGCCGCTCTTTGCTTTTAGCTTTCTCCATAATAATTTGCCGCACTTCTGTGGACGCTTCTGCCTCCAATATGGCGTTCAATTTACTTAAGGTATCCAGTGTAAAAGCTGCTTCTGAGGCCGGGTGCATTAACATGGTTTTCAGCCAGGAACGTTCCTGGGAGGTCAGCGCTAATGAACCCACTTCGTCGAGGCGTGAAATGATTTGGAAGTTAAATATTTTCTCAAATGGATTCATAATAGCTGTGAATCTCCTTCCACTCCGCGATAAATTGCTTACGCAGCCAAGGGGGTTCTAATACCTCGCAGCTCGAACCAAAGCTTCGTAACCACGGCTTAATTTCATAAATACCATTCACTATGATCTCATAAAGGAATGTAGAATCGGACTCTTCCGTAATTTCTCCCCACTGTCCCTGCGCTTCAACCCGCTCCCGAATAAAATTAACACCTGGGCGATTGGGGTTATAAAATCTTGCCACCACTTTAATTGCACGGGTGGTATCTATAACCCAGCTGGTTGTCATCTGCTCTTCCAGATTGCTGAGTTTCTGAGCAAACTCTGCTTCTTCCACAGTGTCGCCCTCCTCAATTTGAGTGAGGCCCTCCATTCGGAATTTCATGATGCCCATACGTGAATTATGTCCGATTAAATACCAGCGCCCATATTGATGGTCATAGATGACGCGGAGCGGAAGAACAGTTTCTGTGACGCCCCTTGTTTCCCGCTCAAAGAGAGGATTGGTATTCTGAGAGGCGTAGTTTTTGCCCTTTTTAGGGGATAGATATAGAAACTTGATTTTTTTTCGCTGCTGAATGGCTGCAAATATCGTATATAGGTGTGCCTCATCAAGAATACGTGAATGATAATTATATTTGTATCTATGGGTTTCCGTAGCTTCGAGGGTATAACCCCGCTTCCGCAGGACCTTTTTTAAGGTGTCGCGCAGCAGGTAACCTTGTACAGACGGAGTCTGCGTGTTGGCGATGACATCAACATAGTCGTAAAGATCCAAGAGCTGATCGCCGGATAATTGATCAATCAGATCGTTAGCAGCCTTGTATCGATAAGGCCGACCTTCGTTTACACGAAGAATAACGCCAACTTCCTCAAGGTATTTCAGATCTCCACGGATGGTTTTCTCATCGGGCATTGGATAATCGGTTGGCATTTGCTCACTGCACACATCCTGTAGATCTTTAGCCGTTAGCTCCTGAGTCTGGAGCGCAGTTAATAGTAGTGTAAGCCGGATGCTCTCCGTTTCCTTAAGCGACTTCGCCCGGAACAAGAACAGGAGCAGCGGGTCGGCAGATTCATAGTAGTTATAGCGGAGCCACTCAGAGAGTTCTGTTGCTTGTTCTGTAGGCAGATCCTGTTGTAAGACGGTTACCATGCCCTTCAGGTTGCGCAGCGTTTTGTCATAGGTATGTACAGAAATGCCGAGACGATCGGCGAATTGTTGTCTGCTGTAAGCTCCCCCCGCTAAAGAGAGCATGCGAAGAAATTGAATCTCCTTGTCAAAACTTTCCCGGGCCATTTGTATCCCTCCACCCTGTAGCGAATCCATAAGAAATAGTAGTACTCATTATATTAAGCACCAGAGTTGAATAAAATGGAAGTGTTTTTGGCCGCCGCCATACTTCCGCCCTGTTCGTTACAGGGAAGATGAGCGAAGATAGATCCATGAAGCCAAAGCAATTCTGATGAGGCGTTCGAATAGTAACAAGGGTAGAGAATAGGGAAGTAACCGATCTGGAGGGATGAAGATGGATCCTATAAACAAGCTTATCCGTGAGCAGCTGGAACAGATTGAACAGGAGGAGCAAGTTACAATATTGTATGCCTGCGAATCAGGTAGCCGGGCGTGGGGATTCCCATCGCAGGACAGTGATTATGATGTGAGATTTATTTATCTGCATAAACCGGAATGGTATCTATCTATTTTTGATAAGCGGGATGTGATCGAGCGTCCTATTAACAATATGCTTGATATCAATGGCTGGGATTTGCGGAAAGCACTGAATTTATTTCGGAAGTCTAATCCACCGCTGCTGGAGTGGCTGCAATCACCCATTCAATATGCAGAAAAGTACAGTACAGCAGAGAAGCTTAGAAGCATTTCCCCGTACACATTTTCACCGAAGTCTTGTATGTACCATTACTTAAACATGGCAAGAGGGAACTACCGTGATTATTTGCAAGGCGAACAGGTCAAGATCAAAAAGTACTTTTATGTACTTCGTCCCGTTCTAGCCTGTGAATGGACTCACCGATATGGAGAGATGCCGCCGATGGAGTTCGATGTACTGGTAGAGCGGCTTATTCCGCAGGATGAAGAGCTGTGGCAGGTGATTCAGCAATTGCTGGCACGAAAAAAATCCGGTGAGGAACTAGACTACGAGCCGCAGCTAACCGCGATTAACGATTATTTAGAAGAACAGTTCCAAGTGTTGGATAAGGTGGCGGCGTCCTTGAATGCTAAGGAGAACAACAGAGATCATCAGCTGGATGCTCTATTTCGAGAAGCTTTACAGGAAGTATGGGGACGGGCCCTATAGAAAGATTGATAGGAGGAAGATGGTAGTGGCTATTGTACAACTGAAATCTACGAATCCAAAATTCACTTTTTTAATTAAAAAAAATCCAGTGACAGGTATGCAGCTTCGTCTGGTTCGTCAGGGATTGGCTTATGGATGGTATTCTGATGAGGCAACTTATAACGTTTATTTTAAGGACGCAGATAACGATATATCCTACAAGCAGAACGGAAGCGAGAGCTTTGAGTATCTAAATGTCTCCCGGTTTAATACACCTCTATTTCCGCTTAATGCGGTCAATGAGTTTTTCTCTACACCCTTTAAATCCCAGGATGAACGGGATGCGGAAGGATATGAGCATTCTTTTTTCATCAATATGGTTCAGGTTGAGCGGATACACTATATTGAATTTTTCCAAAAGCATTTAAAGGGCTATACCTTCTCCTTGCAGCATCAGGCACATAAGAGCTATTCGCTGACGATTACCACACATAAAAGCTTGTATCACCTCTTACATGTTGTTGGTGTGCTGTCCTTGTTCTTATCCATATTTGGGGATGAGTACATAGATATTTCGGATGCTATTTTGGATAAATATATCCGCAGCCTTAACGTCATTGATGCACCTTTTTATATAAGAAGTCTATTTGCAAGGAATTTCCTTACCTCTAAGGAACGGTTCAAGCGATATAAAGCCTCCATCGAACAAACAGACCAGTATTCTATTGGGCTGGAGTATGGCGGTACTGCGATGCAGCGGCGTACTTTTATTTCGAGTGTGCTTCCATTCAATAAGCCGATTCTGGACATCGGCTGCGGAGAAGGTTTCTATGCAATTCCGTTTGCCGGAAAAATAGAGAGCACCTATTATGCGGTAGATATAGCCGAGGCGTTGCTGGAGGTTGTGAATCGGAAAGCGAAAGCTAAGGACATTGATAACATTGCAACCTTTGGCTCACTGGACCATTTTCTGGAGTCGTACAATGGGGAGCAGGTTGATGTGATTCTAACAGAAGTTGTAGAGCACATGAGTGAGGGTGAAGCGGCAGAGCTTATTCAGCAAATAATCGGTAATGTGAATTTTCAACAGCTTATTGTGACGACACCGAATGCTGATTTCAATCGTTACTATGAGCTGGAAGGATTCCGGCATGAAGATCACAAGTGGGAAATGGGACAGGAAGCGTTCGGGCAATGGGTTTTGGATACGGTTCAAGGTTTAGCAGTCGAGGTTGAATATTTGATGGTTGGTGACCGGGTTGGCGAGATCCGTACGACGCAATGCGCTATTGTGCGAAGAAAGGAGGAATAGGCAATGGAAATTCAAACACGTGTACACACCATATTTCTGCTTGTAGGAGCAACGGAATGCGGGAAGTCAACTTTTGCTAAAGAAGTTCTGATCCCGCAGTTAAAACTAGAGGATGCTTCTAAAGGGTTACGTACGAATGTGCAGTACTTATCCTCGGATAGTATCCGCCAGGAGATATTGGGCTACGACTATGATAAGTATGATCAGGTTATGCTGGAGGCGAGTTCGCATACCTTTCAATTATTGTTTGAGAGATTGAAGTTAGTCACTTCTTTTCCGATTAATGCGGAGTTTGTGGTGATGGATACCATTGGGCTATCCGAAGATTACCGTAGTAAAGTCCGTGAGATCGCCGGGCAAAATAATTACAATCTGGAGGTTATTCTGTTTGATTACCGTAAACGGGAGGATTACTACGTCTCGGAGCGCTCGAAGAAGCTGATCTCCAATCATTTAAACCGGCTGAGAAAAGAAATCCTGCCTGTTCTGTCACGGGAAGGTTACAACAAGATTCATAAAGTGCGTGCTAAAGATTTTATTCTCGAGGGTGAAGGGATAGCTAACCCGGACTACCGGGTGATTATACAGGATTGGGATACTTACGCATCTACGGTACTTCTACAAGCACAAGAGTATATTGTGGTTGGGGATGTTCATGAGTGCGTCGAAGAGCTTCAGGGACTTTTACGTAATTACGGCTACAGGGTGCACGAAGGTAAGTTAAGTGCAACAGATAAGCTCAGTAACACACGAGTCATTCTTGCTGGTGACTGGATTGATAAGGGCAAAAAGACACGGGAGACGATTGAGTTCTTATTTGATAACCGCGAGCATTTCCTATTTGTTATGGGCAATCACGAGAACTTTGTATACAAGTACGTAAAGGGTGAGATTCAAGGAACCGATCCGGAACTGCTAAGAACGTACTTTGATTCCACCCAAGTGCTTAAGGAGGATACCGCGCTTTTTAGTAAATTTTCGGCTTTAGTGGAGCAATCTCAGCCCTTTTACCGCTATATAGGTATGCAAGGTCCTTCTTTTTATGTTACTCATGCTCCTTGCCGTAATAAGTACATTGGTAAGCTGGATACGAATTCACTACGCCATCAGCGTAACTTTCGGCTGGATCGTGAGGTTTCCTTTGAGGAACAGCTTGATTTCCTAAAGCAAGAGGCTGTGAGTAATCACCCCTTTCATCTCTTCGGACATATTGCAGCCAAGCAGACTTTTCGGATCAAAAACAAACTCCACCTCGACACAGGGAGTGCGCAGGGTAATGAACTAACTTCTGTTCGCATGTCGTTTAAACCTTTCTATAAAAGTCAAAAATCGCATGTGACTACGGTGCACGAAGAGCTACCTATCCTGTTCCGGGAACAGCAAACCGTATCCTTGTTAGAGCTTGATTACGAGTCTGTGCGCAGACTGCAGTATTCCTCGCAGAACCGGGTCAACTTCATCTCCGGGACGATGTCACCTGCGGATAAGGATATGGCTGCCGGTGAGCTTGAGTCTCTGCGAAAAGGGTTGGATTATTTTGCCGAGCGTCGTATATCTGAAGTCGTCCTGCAGCCTAAATATATGGGATCACGCTGTAGTGTGTACCTTTACCGGGATATAGAGCAGTGTTACGCAATTAGCCGGAACGGCTACAAGGTTAAGGCGGTCGATCTGACGCCTATCTACGAACAACTGCTGCATAGATTCGGAACCTATATGGCTGAGCAGGGGATCCGTGTGCTTTTACTGGATGGCGAGCTGCTGCCTTGGAAAGCGCTGGGGGATGGGTTAATTGAGCGTCAGTTCCGGCCGATTAGCAAGGCGCTGGAGACAGAACTGGATTTCTTAAGACAATATGGATTTGAGGAGTCACTGGGTAAACTGATACAGGATTTTGAAGCAAGCGGGTTTGAACAAGACCAGCACCATATGTCGAAAGAGGCGCTTAACAACAACTATGGGTCTCATGTTTATCAGACTTTTAAGTATGTCCGTGACATAAGAGAATCGTATGTAGATCTTGACCAGCGTGAGGAAGCTTACAGAGTATACAAGCAGCAACTGGAGTTGTATGCGGGTGATGCAGAATTAGCGTACAAACCTTTTGCAATCCTGAAGGAAGTACTGGAGAATGGTGCTGAACGGGTACCTGACGGTAAAACCTCCGAATTATACAGGTTCTTAAATGATGATGAATCTCTGGTTTTGGACTTGAAAGAGCCTGATGCCTACATCAGAGCAGAGGAGTATTTCGCAAAGATAACGGTAGAGAAACATATGGAGGGAATTGTAATCAAACCGGAGCAAGAACAGCAGGGGGTAGTCCCATACATGAAGGTCCGCAATCCGGGCTACCTGTCGATCATCTACGGGTACGACTACAAGTTTCCACATAAGTATGCCAAGCTGATGAAACAGAAGAATATCGCTCCTAAGCTTCGGACGTCCTTAATCGAACACCGGCTGGGCAGACAAATGCTAGAAGTGAAGCTGGATGAGATCTCGTCTGACAACGAGGACTACAAGCAAATTGCAGCAAACCTGTTATTCGAGGTAACGAAAGAGAAAGAGATCGACCCGAGGTTGTAGAGGATTGTTACAGGCGAAGAAACTTGGTTTGCCAATTATGAGAATGAGTTCAGGCTGTCGGGAAGGTCCCGGCAGTCTTTTTTTCGTCAATTGTATCCAGCTCAATCGCGGTCATAGAGCCGGAAGGCAAGTGTACAAGCCTCGTTCTAATTGTAAAAACAGGAGGACGCACCTTATCGGGTCCGTCCTCCTATCTATTCCTCATAAATACGCCTTAACCCATAATAACGAGCACGTTGTTTTCTGGCGCCATTTTGGCCACTGGGATCAGGTTGCCTTGAATTTCTTCACCGTTAATAACGATATGGGTAACCCCTTTTTGTACACCCTTCTTGTTCTCCACCTGGATGTTCAGCTTCTTCCCACGGAATTCCCGGACCATGGAAAAGTCTGTCCAGTCGGAAGGAACACACGGGTTGAGGCGAAGGCCATCAAATTGCGGTTGAACCCCCATAATGCCTTCCACCAAGGAGACCATCACGGTTGAAGCGGTGCCGGTCAGCCAGTGGACATGCGCCCGGCCTTGATATGGGCTGTCCTTGGACTCGACAAACTGGCCATGTACATAAGGCTCGAGTTTACGGATTTCAGCCTTATCGTTCATGCTGGCCGGACTGCAATTCAGGAAGTATTCGAACGCGCGCCCACCGTTGCCGATCATGGTTTCCGCCAGAATGAGCCATCCCTGCGGCTGGCTGAAGATGCCGCCGTTTTCCTTAGTTGAGGCGTTGAAAAGAGCCATCAACGCTACTGGCAAACCGTATTCACGGAACGGAGGGTAGAATAACATAGTGCCGTAATCGGTCCGCAGATTCTCATACACTTTGTCCATGGCGAGCTTCGCCTGATCCGGGCGGGCTGCACCGCTTAATACGGCCCAGCTTTGCGGATTGAGCCAGATCTTGGCTTCATCATTTTCCCAGGAGCCGATGGTATAGTTGTCTTCGGTAAATCCGCGGACGAATTGATCGTTCTCCCAAGCGTGTTTTTGAATGTTATCGTCCAGCTCATCAAGCAGGCCCTGCGCCCATTGAATATCTTCAGGCTTGTTCTTATTTTGTGCGATTTCCATGAATACCTTGAATGCCATATACAGCTGGAATGCGACGAACAACGACTCACCCTTGGCTCCAAGCCGTAGGCAATCGTTCCAGTCGGCATGAAGCCCAACCGGCATGCCGTGTGCGCCCATACGATCCAGACTGAACTGAAGTGCCTGGCGCAAATGCTCGTACACTGTGCCCTCGCCTTTATCCGAATAAGGGATTATTTCATCTGTGAAATCCCAGTTGCCACTTTCATTCAAGTATTTAATGACGGTTGGGAACAGCCATAAAGCGTCATCAGCCCGATAATGGGGGTGACCGGTTTCCCGCACGTATTCTGGATCATCCGGTGTGCCCTCATGCCCAGGATTGTGATCAAATTTCACCAACGGAAGTCCACCGCCGTTGGAAACCTGGGCGGATATCATCAGTCTTAGACGTTCAAGGGCCATCTCATGATCCAGATGAATGATGCCTTGAATATCCTGCACGGTATCCCGATATCCGAGTCCATTACGAAGACCGGAGTATTGGAAGGAGGCTGCACGTGACCAGATGAAAGTGATAAAGCATTGATATGCATTCCAAGTGTTGATCATGTTGTTCAGGTTATCGCTTGGTGTCTGGACTTGGAAGCGGTTAAGTTTGCTGTGCCAGAATGCTTTCAACTCTTCGAGTTCTTTATCTACCACGGACAAGTCCTTATAATGGCTGAGAATTTCGGAAGCGCCTTTCTCATCATACTGTCCCAGTAGAAATACGATTTCTTTCTCTTCTCCCGGCTGTAAATCTACGTTAATCTGCAGGGCCCCGCAGGAGTTAGTATTGTAGTTTAATGAATTGGAGCATTGGCCGTTCTCAACAGAGGCCGGATTGCCATAACTGCGGTAATCGCCTAGGAACGTATCCCGGTCACCGTCATAAGCGGTAACTTCTGCACCTGCAGCGCCGAAGAATCTCCAGGTTTGTTCTTCGGGGGTGTTTTCATTGATGACTTGAAGGATCATATTATTTTTATAGTAGGTCCGTGAAATAAACAGAGTGTACTGAAGGTTGACGGTATCCTGCTCATAGTTGTTATTGTTGGTTAATTCAACAAATCCGAAGAGAGCCAGCTTGCGTGCTTTGGAGCCATCATTGCGCACCTTCATGCGCCACACCTCATAGGTTTTGTTCAGTGGTACATAATATAATGATTCTGTATGGATGTTATCGTAGTCCGAGACAATGTTCGTGTATCCGGTTCCATGATGGCATACCGACTTATATTGCTCCAGATCTTTACCCACTGGCTGCCAAGAGCCGGACCAATAATCCCCGTTCTCCAAATCTCTCACGTAAATATAGCGTCCGGGCTCGTCCTTAGAGTTGAAGTGGTAGCGGATATGCCGCCCATTTGCGCCAGACTTTACAAAGCTATAGCCGCCTGCGTTACCTGAGATGATTGCACCGTATTCCGGCGAGCCGAGGTAATTCGCCCAAGGGGCAGGCGTATTCGGCTTGGTAATGAGGTATTCCTTGTTTTTTCCATCAAAATAACCATATTGCATGACCATTCCTCCTATTAAGTGGTTAATGGGCCGATCTATAAACGCGCGTTCACAAAGAGGTGAAATATCCATGTGTAATTTTATTATAAGATACTTTTAGTAAATCGATAACCCTATATTTTAGCGAAAAAACGAACAAAAATGCTAACTTTTTAAGTAGGTTGCAAAGCGAAAGACACCTTAAAAGGTGTCTTTATTTATTTTAGCGGCAATGTCTACTCCACTAAAACACCATTAACAAACGTCATAGTTTTATCTTTGAATTCAAGAATAAACTTGTTTGGAAAATCTAGATCAGTATGAATCTCCGTCCCCAACATAACTTTTTTGCCCACATCATCAAAGGGATTATGAAGTAAACCTCTAGGCGTATACCTAGTTTCAGAACCGATTACATTATTATTCTCATCGCGGATAAATTTGGTTTTTCCTGAGAACACGAGGTCCTTGCCATTTTCCAAAGTTAGATGAACTTCCAAACGATCCTTTGTCTTCTGATAATCTATGACTACATCTTTAGAGGATACAGGGAAACCGATAACAAAAAGTCCAATAAGGGCTGTAGCCAGTATGAGTACCGATAAGACGGAAAAAATGAGAGTTTTTATATTCTTTTTTTTCACTTTTTTAAAATAATTGAGTTTGTTAACTTCCTCTTTATCAATAATAGGCACACTTAGATTTGCTGTGGCGGTCATTTCATTATAGGATTGAAGGCAGCTTTCACAGGATTGCAGGTGTTTTTCGATTTCTTCGTTACTATGTACAGAGGTTAGCTTTTCAATATAGGAAGGTAATAAATCCTGAATGATCTCGCATTTCATGAAGATCTTCCTTTCATTAATTTTTGTTTTCCACGGTAAAAGGTAACTCTTGCCCAGGTCTCATCTCTGCCAAGAATTTCGCCGATTTCCCGAAAACTGAATTCTCCGGTCAAACGCAGATATAATACTTCTTTGGTGTTTGGATCAAGTAAATGAAGTTGTTTAAATAAATCCATTTTGTCCTGAGCAAAAATGAACTGGGATTCTGTTGAATTTGCGTTAGCCAAAGGAGCGTCTTCTAATTCCTCAGACTTCCGCTTGCGCTGCTTGTCCAGCTCCTGATACCACACATGTTTAGCAATTTGACAAAGCCAAACGTATACTTTGCAGGTTCCATCGTATTTATCTATCGATTTTATAGCTCTATAAAAAGTTTCTTGGGTGATTTCTTCTGCTAGCAAGTGATTATGACAAAAGCTAAATACGAATTTATATACTTGGGTTGAATATTCCCTGTATAATTGCTCGTTGTCCTGCATCCATTCACCTCCTCAAGTTATATATCCGTAAAAAGCTATAAACGTTACAAGTTTTTTAAAAATAAATTTGATTTATAAAATAATCGCTTTCAACCCCGGTATGTGAGGGAATTAAGGAGGTTCAGCGTTAAGGCTGGTTTCACAGTTGGTTTACCCTTTATAATTACATGAGATCTTATTGTACAAGTTACAAGGGGGTTCATATATGATAACAAAGGTAAACCGGCAGTTAAATGAGGGTCCTAAAATTCAAAAAGAACAAGAGCTTGTTACCAAAATGATTCGTATATATTGTAAGAAAAAACATCATCATAAAGGCTTTTGTGAGGAATGTCAGGAATTAAACGAGTATGCGCTGAAGAGGTTAGCCTATTGTAAGTTTGGTGAAGAGAAAACAGCTTGTGCCAAATGTCCTGTTCATTGTTACAAACCGGATTATCGCCAAAGAATTAAAGGGGTTATGCGTTTTTCTGGTCCGTGGATGCTGCTCTATCACCCCATTGAGTCGATTAGGCATATTCCGCTACCTAATAAATTGAGAAAATAAGTAAAAACCGGACATCATTTGATGCCCGGTTTAATGTATTTTTAGGTATTATTCTCCCAGCTTTTCAGCCTTCACCAAAATCTCTCGCAAAACACGGGCAACCCGGCTTTTTCTTCTCTTTACTTTTACACTTATCCGTCTTAACGACTCTTGGTATACGGCGGTATCATTGGGTTCATAGAGCTGTTTGGCGGCAATCCGTAACGTCCTTCTCATTAATATTGCTGATGAACGTGTTGACTTCGTTCGGTATCCTCTGCGCAAGACCCGTATAGTATGTTTGTATTTCTCCAGGTCTTCGTTTGGAGGAACAAGGGCGAACAGATTTAGGGAGGAGTCATTGAACCCGTAGCTTTTGAACATGATTTTTAGATTCTCAATATTTATGAGATTTCCTCTGAAGTGGGTTGGATGTTCTTGGTGAACGCCGACAACTTCTTTGATGCTGTGAAAAGGGATTTTTAATCGATGCAGTCGATACCCAAGATCCCAATCTTCGAGTCCATAGAGGATAAACTGTTCATTAAAACCTCCAGCCCGTGTTAATTGGCTGCGTCTTATGGACACACAACGTGTGACGAGTAACATCCAAGGGGCTACATCTGTGCTGGCAAATTGCTTTTTAGTATTTGGAGGAACTCTTGAGGCAAAGGTGACTTTTGATAACGTCTCCGTCTGCTGAAGGATATCATTGGGTGTGATTATTGGGATAATTTCAGTCGCTGATTCGAAGTCAGGATTCCATAAGTTAGAAGGCGAAAGTGTATTGCGGCAATGTTCTTTTTCTTCAGGAGAAAAGTCTGGGTAGTAGTGGGTATAAGCGTCATCCCATGAGTGTGGAATACCTGAAATTATCGACTTAGGATATTTACGGTGATACTGGTTTACGATCCTAATGAATTCAGGGAATACCAGAAAATCAGCATCGCAGAAGATGACGTATTTCCCTTTTGCCTGACTCAGCCCCAAATTTCTTACGGCAGAACGGCCGCGTTGTTCCTGCTGAGCCACATAAAGAAGCGGATAAGAAGTTTGAAAGCTTTCGACCATTTCCTTAGTACCATCTGTAGAACCGTCATCTGCGACGATTACCTCGAACCGATCCTTCGGATAGGTCTGTGTCTCGAATGAAGTGAGTGTAAGTAGCAGCTGCTGAAGTCGGTTATAGGTTGGAATTATGATGCTGTAACGGATAGCCAGAATGATCACCCCCACCATTTAATAAAAGTCCTTGAATAGGATAAATAATAACAATATATTCAGGGACTTTAGCCTGGTCTAGTCAAACGCCTTTAAGGGTGGAAATAGGCAGGGGACAGGGTTTAGCACGAATCAAAGATTTTATCTTTTTGTGAACTTACCTAGCTCCGTCTCATCTCTATTGTAAAGAACCCGCTAAATTAGCGGGTTCTTTACTGTCTGTGCGCTTAATTGTAGTAGACAGAATGCTCGGTATATGTGAAGTGCTATTAGTGAGATATAAGAACCCCATATTGTTTAAAAAAGTTGGTGATTTCAGAGATGTCCATCCGTTCATCAGGTAGATCTTCTGGATAATAAATGCCTGGGACCCATGGTTCTTCCTTTGATATCCGCAATAGCTTTTCTGCTTGGACAGCAGCTCCCAAAGCGGTAAGATGAGTCTGACCAAGCGGGTCAGAAATCGCTATTGTCCGTTCAACCCAGTGCCCATTATGATCCAGACCCTTTAGATGAATAAGGATATGATGTGCACTGCCAGTACCAGGATTGTAGAGCAGTCTTCGTCTAAGCGAACGGAATCGGTCCCCGCTGATCATCTTCCATATTCCGCTGTTAACTAGTCCGACAAGGATGGAGGTGGAGGCTTTGCTGTCGAAGGAGATGCGGAAGCTGGCGGAGTCGATATTCTCAGCTGTTGGCAAGGTGACATGATCTGGGGTGTCAAGCCGATAGCATTTTGCTGTATATCCATCTGGAAATTGGACTTTGATGGGGTCAGTCATTGGAAATACAAGACGTTTTCCCCCCCGTTCTGTAATATGGAATGGAATGGTCATACGATCCATGTACGCCGCGGAGTCGGGTCCTGCTTTGTCACGTAGAGAGTACAACGCGTGAATATCAACGGCGACGTTTTGAAGCGTGGCCGAGTGCAGCATGGCGAACAGCGAAGCAGTTCCCGCCATCCATCCCGAAGAAAGCACGATAGGAGCATAGAGGTCTGCTTTTTCTAACTTTGTGATTGATTGTTGGAATATCTCTGTCCAGCGAGTAAGATCGATCAGTGGGATTTTTCTTCTAACTGCAGACATAAGTAGCCGATCCTGCAGATCGTTGACGGAATTGATGATTAGCGATACATTATCGCCTGCATAAAGCAGTGGATCATCCGCATTATTATCAACTACGACTGTTTGTACCCGTGTGGACTCAAAAGGTGCTGCTTTTTGCGGTGACCTTCCTCCCAATATAATCTCGAGATCGGGATGTCGATCGTGTAATATTTGAGCAATTTGTCTGCCGACGGCACCGTATCCTCCTACAATAAGTACCTTTTTCCTATGCATATCTGCAACCTCCGTTTAAATGTTTATATGTTTAAGTTATTTAACATATTGCTTAAAAAAATAGGAATGACAAGTGCTAGTCAGGTTAATGGCATTAATTAGCACTGGCATTCCTCTTCAACGAAATGGACAAGTTGTTTCATAAGCGCTATCGCTTCGTCAAACTCAAGTCTGTAGAACATTTCCGTGCCCTTCTTCTGAACCTTAAGCAGCCCTGCTTGCCGTAATATTTTCAGATGATGAGAGACTGTAGGCCGGGACATGGGGATATGCTCTGCAATTTGGCTCACATTCATACTCTCTTTGTCGATCAGCAATGCAATGATTTGCTGACGTATAGGATCTCCCAAGCCTTGGAAATAGGGGCTTAAATTCTCGAAAATATGAATCGCCTTCTGATTACTATTAGATTCGTTCATAACTCCCTCCGTTATAATGTTTAATTGTTTAAACGTATCATAATATATTTCAGGGAATAATTCAATGCGTTGATAATCTCCGTTATTTTGGAGGAATCCTAGTTTATTAAATATAATCAAGGGACATATGGATATTTGTATTAAAATTGTGAGGTCATATGGTAAGGCGGTTTTATGGATGAACTCAAGTAAAAAATAATCATGTCCTTAAACAAAAGACACCTCGATGGGTGTCTTTTGTTTAAGGAATTCCAGAAGGTAGCATACAAAGCTCGGCTTATTCGCGGGGATAAAAAAGGATCAATAAGAGGCTGCTCCTTTTTATGTTCTATTTTCCACTAGGTAATAATTTATTCAATAAGATTGCTGCCAATGAAGCAGCTAGGATAGGTGAGCCTAATAAATACTGTACGAATGTAGGCAAAGAGTTCAAGTAGTCACCAGGAATGAGTACCAAAGCCAAGGTGATGATCATTGGTAAGGCAATAATGTACATTTCTTTTTCGCCGATGGTTACATTTTTCATTACTTGCACACCATTAATTGCGATGATGCCGCAGATGATGGCGAAGACGCCGCCGATTACAGCGGATGGAATGGAAGAGATCAAAGCGGCGAGTTTACCGGAACAACCAAAGAGGACAAACCATCCTCCTACAGCGAGAAAGACCCGGCGGCTGGCAACACCTGTAATGGAGATGATCCCTGCATTAGTTGAATAACCTGTAACAGGAGTCGAACCGAGCACAGAAGCAATAAGACAGCCAATTCCTTCTCCAATTACGCCGCGGTTAATATTTTTGTCTGTCAAAGGTTTATTGATTACATTGCTGACCGCAAACCAGGTGCCTGTTGTTTCAGCCAGCAGCACGATATAAATAATAACCATGGTGATAATAGCTGAAAAGTTGAAGGAAAAGCCGAAATCGACAAAAGCGATCCGCGGCATGCTAAACCACTTGGCACTACTTATCGCTGAGAAATCTAAAACGCCCATAATATTAGCGGAAATACATCCGACTACTAACGCCATCATTACGGAAAGAATTCGGAAGACAGATCCTTTATTACGGAACAAAGTACCGAGAACCACAAAAATAAGCAGTGTAGCACCTGAAATAAGGGCTAATAATACATTTTGATTAATTGAAGCCCCGGAGGCTCCGTAGATATTATCTCTGATCGCAACAGGCAATAAAGATAGACCTACAATGAAAATGATTGTGCCACCTACGATAGGCGGAATAAAGTTTTTAACGATTTTATTAAAAATCCCCGCATAACCCAAAATAATAACCAGGATGGCCCCGATTAAGCTGGCACCTAACACGGAGCTCCAACCGAGCTCTCCGCCACCACTAGCTGCATAAATACTGACGATCGCACCCAGCGGAACATAAGAAGGACCTTGAGCGATAGGCAGCTTCATACAGAAATAGGTTTGCACAATCGTTGCAAGTCCTGCGGCAATAAAGGTGGATTGGATTAACGCGCTGGACTGATTGGGCTGTAAGCCGATTAACATCGCAATAAGGAATGGCACTACATAGACATCCATAGCCAATACATGTTGAAAGCCGAGAATGACGGATTTACTAAATGAAACTTTTTCATCGGGTAGGACAGTTAGTAGCTGTGATTCCAAATGTGCTTGCTCTTGTACGTTTACTTGTGTTTTCACTCCGATGCCCACCTTAAGTTTTCTAGTTTAATTAATCTTTAACGCGAATGAACTTTTTCACCCTGTACCCAGACTTCACGGATATTTTCAGGTCTAGCCAGATACATTATCTTTTGAAAAATATCTTGCAAATCTTCATTCTCATCAAAGACGGGCAATTTCGCCGAGGGTACTTTCGTATCGATTATTTGAACATCCCATGCATAACCTTCTAGTAACCGGCCGATAGGTAAGCTTAAGCTTTCTCCGCCGCCAGCGGTAGCAAGATAAAAGGATTCATGGATCGTAATTCGCGATCCGGGTACTCCGCGGTTTTGTGCAGAAAGTGAGGGATTCACTCCATCCTCCAGCATTCTTGAAGACATAACGGCTTGTCTAATGTTGTCGAAGAGACTAGGTGAAAAACCTCCGGAAATATCAGAGCCTAAACCAATCTCAACGCCTTTGGCATGGAAGTCAGCGATCGGAATGACACTATTGGCAAAATACGCGTTGGATATCGGACAATGCGCAATAGCTGTTCCTGTCTCTGCAAACAAATTCACATCATCTTCATCTAAAAAATTACAATGTGCCATGACAGATTTATCACTGAGCAGACCAAAATCATGCAAGGCAAAAGCATCGTTCTTCTGGAACCGTTCTTGCACATAACCATGTGCCCAATCACTTTCACTACAGTGCGATTGCACATACGTATCATATTTAGCGGCTAGTTCTCCCAAGCCTTGTAAAGCCTCATTAGTGCAGCTTGGAATGAACCTTGGTGTCACTACTGGATAAACGCCTTGTTTAGTAGATTTAGCGAGTTCTTGTACAGCTAGTATAAATTCTTCCGTATCCACTAGTGCGGTGTGGGTGTCGGAGTCGCGGTAATTCTCAGGATTTCCCTGCGGATCGTCCATAACCACTTTTCCAACGAGTCCACGTTGTCCTTTTTCCGCACATATTTTAGCCAATAATAGACTGGCCTCTTTATGCACCGTTGCAAAATAAAGTGCTGTAGTGGTTCCGTTTGCGAGCAAAGTGCCAACCACGTCATCGTAGACTTTTTTTGCAAAAGCCAGGTCCGAGAATTTAGACTCCAGTGGGAAGGTATAAGTATTTAGCCAATCATAGAGCGGGATATCTAATGCAGTTCCAGATTGAGCCCATTGTGGCGCGTGGACATGCAGGTCGATAAAGCCGGGTAAAAAATACTGGCCTTCAGCTAATAAATGAAAATTGTCCTGACCTTGATAAGCATCAAGCAAGGGTTGATAGTCGGGGTGATCCGGTGCAACGATCATTTCTATCATCCCATCCGAATTGATACAGAAGAGATGATCCTTTAAAATTTGTATTTCTTTTGGGGATAGGCTAGAAAATGAAGTGCCTAGGAATATTTGCATATAATTTCTCATGATTTCCGCCTTAATGTTCGTCTTTTGGTGTGCATTCGTTATTATAATCCGTGAAAAAGGATAAGTCCAGACCAAAAGTCGAATAAAGGCGTAATTGACGGATAGGAGAAGCTGAGGAATTGAAAGCGAATATGACACATAGACGTCACGTTCGCTAGGCTAGAATACAGAAAAAGATAGAGGGAAGTAAAAAATGCTGATCGGCTTCGATTTCTTTACGGTTATAGGAAATGAATGCGGTTACTATCTTGTGATATAATAGATGAAATCGATCAATAGTTTGAGAAAATTGGATTAGGAGTGTTGCCTGGATGAGAAGATACAACATTTGGCGCCCGTTGATGTTAATTATTGTTGCTGTACTTACAAAAAGCTTGGTCACTAACCTGTGCATTTTGTTTGGTATGCAGGCTGAATCAGCAAGTAGTATGGGGACGCTGGGCATGGTCATTGCCGGTTTAGTGATGTACAATCGCATGACAAATCGCCGACGTAAATAAGCTGGCCGGATAGATTATAAACGTCTGGTTATTATGTTATAGTAAAGATTGAAATAAAACTTGTATCGACCTGAAAAGGAGTACTTCATGACACAGTTTGTCTACAAACAAATTATTGATGACTTAAAAATGAAAATTTTTGCTGGGCAGTTTCCCGATATGAAATTACCGGATGAACGAACGCTTAGTGAAACTTATCAAGTGAGTCGTAGTTCTATTAAAAGTGCTCTGACTAAAATGGCAAATGCCGGCATTATTTTTAAAAAGCGTGGCTCAGGGACATTTATAAATCCTTTATACATAAAAAATGAATCTATTTTTAACTACGAAGGCTCTAATTTAGGTGTCACCGACAATTTTCAAATGAATGGGAAGAAGCCAAAGATTAAAGTTTTGAAATTTGAGGTCATTCCACCAACGGAAGAACTACAACGGGATCTGTTTTTAGGCCCTCATGATTTTGTTTACAAAATCATTCGCTTACGTCTTTTTGATGATGAACCCTTTATGATTGAAACGGGTTATATCCCAATCAAAATCGTGCAGAATTTAAATCAGACCATTATTGAAGGATCTATCTTTAATTATTTGGAGGATTCACGAAATCTGGCGGTAACCAAATCCTTTTTATCGATATCCGCAGAACCCTCTGAGGCTACGGATCAAGAGCTGCTGCATTTGCAGGCAAATGAGCCAGTAAGCATTATGGAAGGGATTTTCTTTTTAGATAATGGCACGCCATTTGAATTCTCCCATATGCGCTTCCACTATAAATACTTAAAATTTAATACCTTTGTGTCCGTTCATTAAAAGTAAGACTGGGGAATTTTTCTCGGTCTTATTTTTTTTGTTTTGCGCAAAATAGATGAAGGATAAGGAGCAAATACCCCCGCAAACTTCAGTCCATATTTTTACATATATATTAATATTGACGTATTTTTACAGACAATTGACACTGTATTTCATACTATGTTCATATTTTCACAAAATTGGACCGTATCATTTGTTGAAAAGGTTGAATTAATTTTTCGCGGCGGTATGATGTACTTGTGGAAGAAATTACGGCAATGTAGACACAGAAAAAATTTTGGGGAGTGGAAGAAATGGTATTATCCATGGATGTTGATTACTCATCAAAAACTTATTTAGAGAAGCTTGATGCATACTGGCGCGCAACTAACTACATCTCTGTAGGTCAACTGTATTTGAAAGATAATCCGTTGTTAAGAGAACCGCTGAAAGAAGCAGACGTAAAGATTAAGCCCATTGGACACTGGGGAACTATTCCAGGCCAGAACTTTATTTATGCCCATTTGAATCGGGTCATTACTAAATATGATTTGAATATGTTCTACATCGAGGGCCCTGGTCATGGCGGTCAGGTTATGGTTTCGAACTCCTATCTCGATGGTAGCTATACTGAAATTTATCCGGAAATCACACAAGATATCCCAGGCCTGAAGAAATTGTTCAAACAATTCTCTTTCCCAGGTGGAGTTGCTTCCCATGCTGCCCCTGAAACACCTGGATCGATCCACGAAGGTGGCGAATTAGGTTATTCTCTATCCCATGGTGTAGGTGCAATTCTGGATAATCCAGATTTAATCTCCGCTGTTGTTATTGGTGATGGAGAGGCTGAAACTGGCCCATTAGCGGCTTCATGGTTCTCCAACCGGTTCATCAATCCAGTTACTGATGGTGCAGTTCTGCCGATCTTGCACTTAAATGGTTTCAAAATCAGTAACCCAACGATTCTGTCTCGTCAATCCAAAGAAGAAATTACTGCATACTTTAAAGGTATGGGTTGGGAACCGTTCTTCGTTGAAGGCGAAAATCCTGATCTAATGCATCCGGAAATGGCTAAGGTGCTTGATACCATCGTTGAAAGAATTGAAGCGATTCAAAAGAATGCACGTGACAACAATGACCTGACGCGTCCGGTTTGGCCAATGTTGGTCTTCCGTTCTCCTAAGGGCTGGACGGGTCCAAAGCAATGGGATGGTGTTCCGAATGAGAACTCTTTCCGTGCCCATCAGGTGCCGATTCCAGTGGATCAAAAAAATATGAAGCATGCTCCAGCGTTATTGGAGTGGATGAACAGCTATAGACCAGAAGAATTATTTGATGACAATGGTCGTCTGAACGCTGAACTTGCTGAGATTCTGCCAACTGGCGACAGACGTATGGGAATGAACCCAGTTACTAATGCTGGCAACCAAATTAAAGATCTAAACTTACCGAATTTCCGTAAGTTCGCACTTGATAATTCCAAACCAGGTGAAGTAATAGCACAAGATATGGCCGTTCTGGGTAAATACATGAAAGATGTTATCTCTCTGAACGAAGAGAACCGCAATTTCAGAATTTTCGGACCGGATGAAACAATGTCCAATCGTCTGGGACCTGTCTTTGAAGTGACGAAACGTCAATGGTTGGATCAAGTGATTGAGCCGAATGACGAATTCCTAGCTTCTTATGGCCGTGTTATCGATTCCCAATTGTCTGAACATCAGGCAGAAGGTTTGCTTGAAGGTTACGTATTGACAGGTCGCCATGGTTTCTTTGCAAGCTATGAAGCTTTCTTGCGTGTCGTGGATTCGATGATTACTCAGCATTTCAAATGGCTACGTAAAGCAACAGATCAAAGCTGGCGTGCGGATATTCCATCATTGAATGTGGTAGCAACTTCAACTGTATTCCAACAAGACCACAATGGTTACACTCACCAAGATCCAGGTTTGCTAGGTCACTTGGCTGATAAAAAACCAGAATTTATCCGTGAGTATTTGCCGGCTGATGCCAACTCCTTGCTGGCTGTCTTTGACACCGTCTTAAATGACCGTCAAAAAATTAACTTGATTGTTTCTTCCAAACATCCTCGTCCACAATGGTTCAGTGCGGATGAAGCACAAGAGCTGGTGGATAAAGGACTGAAGATTATTGACTGGGCAAGCACCGATCAAGGTGGAGAGCCTGATGTTGTCTTTGCTTCTGCAGGTACAGAACCAACTATCGAAAGCTTGGCTGCCATCTCTATCCTGCATGAAAAACTGCCGAACCTTAAAATTAGATATATCAACGTGGTAGACTTGTTGAAACTGAGAAGTCAAAAATTAGATCCGCGTGGCTTATCTGACGAAGAGTTTGATCAATTTTTCACAAAAGATAAACCAGTTATCTTCGCTTTCCATGGATATGAAGGTCTGATTAAAGACTTGTTCTTTGATCGCCATAACCATAACCTGCACGTACACGGATACCGCGAGAATGGCGATATCACAACACCATTCGATATGCGCGTATTGAATCAAATGGACCGCTTTGACTTGGCGAAGGAAGCTGTTCTGAGCTTGCCTAATGCTAACGACTATAAAGCGATCGCAGATGAAATGGATGCTATCGTTAAGAAACATCACCAATTCATTCGTGAAGAGGGTATTGATTTGCCAGAAGTAGAGAACTGGGTATGGAAAGCTTTGAAATAAGCGTATAGCCAGTACCATAGGAAGTAATACAAAAAGACACCTTTAGAGGTGTCTTTTTATTTGTTTAAATTACCATACAAAACAATTATAATCATTTTTTCATCTTTACCACTGTAAATATATGTGAGTAAATAGTTGGGTAAAGAAAGGGGAGAAATGTATGACATCTATTGATAAACTTCCCAAGTCTATAGAAATACAGCTTACAGAACAACCTTTATTTCACTCTGTATCCGATTTAATGAAAGATGGGCAATTCGGTGAGCAGTGGCTTGTATTGACTGAGAAGGAGATTTCCGTTTGGGGAACGGACGGGAAACTGGTCTCAAAGCTTCTAGTCTCGAATATTACTGATGCCCGGGTAGTAGGCGGGGTAGGCGGCGGATCGTTGCTTGTGGATACCCAAGAGGGGCCTATTATACTTATACGTTATACAGCATCACTTACCTCTATATTTGGTTTTGCTTCTAAATTAATTGGCGCTGTAGCTAAAGGCGAGGAACGGCCAACCGCTTCTGAAAAAGAGTTTCCAAGAAATTGTCCAAAATGCCGCAATCCACTGCCGGAAGATTCGCAAGCTTGTCCGGTGTGCAAGAGTAACGGCAAGGTTCTATTTCGGATGCTGAGCTATGCCAAGCCTTATAAGATCCAAATGATCGCTGCGGCGATTATGTTGATTTTTACTACATTGGTAGAGCTTGTTCCACCATTTTTGACGAAGATGATCGTTGATAATGTGTTGACAGAAAAGGATATGGGCTCAACGCTTCTATGGATTGTGATCGGGCTAGCAGCCACGTCCTTAGTAATTACTTTAATGCAGACTGTACGTGGACTTATAGGGGTATGGATTGGTTCCAAAATCATGGGTGATCTTCGTCATGATGTGTATCATTCCTTGATGAAATTATCTTTATCTTTTTTCGACCGAAGACAATCTTCGCAATTTATTGGACGGGTGAATAATGATTCAGAGGCGATGCGGCAATTTATGACTGACGGTGTAATCTGGGTCTCGGGTGAATTGCTACGGGTAATCGCTATTTTCACTATTATGTTCAGTATGGATTGGAAGCTAACGCTGCTTGCTATGCTGCCTATGCCGCTTATGGTGGTGCTGTCGACCGTGTTATGGCCGATGATTGGCAGACGTTGGTACCAGCAGTGGAGATCTATTTTTAGATTAAACGCTTTGGTTGGCGATTCTTTGCAGGGGATTCGTGTAGTCAAAGCATTCGGTCAGGAAACAACAGAGATGTCACGTTATACAGTCGCCAATAAGGAGCTGGTTCGGCATAATATTCGGATCGAAGGCTTATGGCAGGGGATGTTTCCTGCTTTTGCGTTGGTTGCTGGTGTGGGTACGTTATTAATTTGGTTTTATGGCGGGAAAACGGTGCTACAGGGCCAATTATCCATCGGTACGCTAATCGCTTTGGTGACCTACCTTGGGATGCTTCTTGGACCTTTGCAGTGGGTGAGCCAAATGATCAACTGGGCCAGCCATGCGATTTCAGCAGCAGATCGGGTCTTTGAAATTATGGATACTCCGTCAGATGTGCCTGATACTGTGAATCCAGCAGCCATCGGCCGCGTAAACGGTGAGGTTGAGTTTAAGCGGGTTACTTATGGATACGAAAAACATCATCCTGTGCTCAAGAACGTGGATTTAAAAGTGGGTGCGGGCGAGATGATTGGTCTGGTCGGACATTCAGGTGCCGGTAAGTCGACTTTCATTAATATGATCTGTCGCTTCTATGACACAGATGAGGGAACCATTACCATCGATGGTGTGGACATCCGAAATATCAGCCAGTCAGATCTGCGTAGTCAGATCGGTGTAGTGCTGCAGGAGACGTTTCTATTCGACGGAACGATTGCTGAGAATATTGCCTATTCTAAACCGGACGCTACGGAATTAGAAATCATGCGCGCTGCAAAAATTGCCAACGCCCATGATTTTATCGTTCAATTGCCGGATGGCTATGATACAAGAGTTGGGGAACGTGGCCATAAATTGTCCGGTGGAGAGAAGCAGCGAGTGTCTATTGCCCGAGCAATAATTCACGATCCGCGAATTCTAATCCTAGATGAAGCAACAGCTTCTGTAGATACAGTGACCGAGCGGCAAATTCAAGAAGCGATCTCGCGACTGGTAAAAGGCAGAACGACATTCGCGATTGCCCATCGATTATCCACGCTAAGAAATGCGAACCGTCTTGTAGTGCTTGAACGCGGGAAGATCATTGAAGTGGGTACACATGAGGAATTGCTTGCTGCAGAAGGTGCTTACTTCAAGCTAGTTGAGGCACAGAAGGAAATGTCGCAGATTAAGGGGGTTGAGATGCATGAGTGATTCGAATCTTGTTAACGGGGAATTGAATCCTAAAGATCCCTATGAGATTAACATTCTTGAACCGGGTGCAATCTCTTTTAGCCGCAGTCAAGGTGGCGTGTTTCAAGGAGTAGTGGAGGGTCAAGTCTATGAGGAATTAATTCTTTTTCGTATATTTCCATTCCAATATACCACGGAGTATATTTCAGTTCGTAACTCCAAGAGTGAGGAGATCGGAGTCATTCGTGACATTGATCAGCTCGATGAAGAAAGTCGGGTGGAAGTGGACACAGAGCTCCGGCTGCGGTATTTTCTTCCGGTTGTAACCCGCATTGATTCTATTAAGCAAAAAGCGGATATGTGGATTTGGGAGCTGCAAACGAATCTGGGCCAGACCCGGATCGTTATGCGGAACCTGCACGAGCATATGCAGTATCCAAGTCATAAACGAATCATTCTTACGGATATCAATGGAAAAAGATGCGAAATCCGTGATTATCTAGCCCTGGATGTTCAGAGCCGAAGCAAGCTGAAGGATGTTTTATAGTCTAGTTATGAAAAAGCTCCGCAGCCATTTGTTGATGGCCTGCGGGGCCTCTTTTTTTATCCGTAGTTTCTGCTAAGGAAAAATTTGATGGCGTTCTCTCTTCGGTATGGTAATATATTACAACCGGATCTTAACCATAGGGGAGGTATGTGAGTGAAGCATAAATGGATCAATTCGCCGTACACCTTTGCTTTAGGGATGTTTGCGATGATGGTTCCCAGTCAGGCATTTAGTTCATTTTACAGTTACTTTTATGTTGAAAAATTAGGATTGGGCATTGGACTTGCTACATTAGCCAGAACCATCTTTCTGATCTGGGATGCGGTAAACAATCCGTTATTCGGCTATTGGTCAGATCGCACAGATACTCGTTTGGGTCGACGCAGACCATGGGTGTTTGGCTCAATTCCGTTATTCATGCTGGCATTTGTACTGGTTTTCTCCCCTCCCGGCGGATTATCTGAAAATGGATTGTTCACTTGGTTTCTAGTCACACTTATTTTCTATGAGGCTGTCGCCACTGTGTTATGGGTGAATTATGGAGCGTTACTCCCGGAGCTCTTCCGTGGAGACCGTATTCGGGCAAAAGCCTCTGCGATTCAGCAAGGCTATCAAGTTGTAGCTTTGTTAATCGGTACTGCCTTAACCCCAATTATTTTTGCAGCTATTGGTTTCTCTAATATGGCTATAGTGTATGCCTGTCTCTTTGGAGTGTTTATGTTTTTATGTATGATGAATGTCCAAGAAAAGAAGGAGCCCACAGAGCAGGAACCCTTGAAGTTGATTCCGGCTTTTCGGGAGACCATTCGGAATAAAAAGTTTTGGGTGTTTAATATTTCGAACTCTTTTGCCCAAACGGTGAATGGACTTGTAAGCTCGATGATTCCTTTTTATGCAAAATATGTACTTCATATCTCAGAGGCTCAGGTATCGATTTTACTCGCAGCTGTTTTTGTTTCGGTCATTCCATTAGTATTCGTGTGGTACTGGATGATTCGTAAGATGGACGGGGTTAAGGCGTGGCGGTTATCACTGATCTTATATGCGTTATCGGTAATTCCGTTATGGTTTGGTTATGACCTCTTAAGTGGCGTGGCTGCTGGCGTAGTTGTCGGTTTCGGATTAGCCGGATTTCTAGTGACCCCAGCAATAGTAGGTGGCAAGATTATTGATGAGGATGCGGAAAAAACAGGTCTGAGAAGAGAAGGAATCTACACGGCTGTAAGCGGATTCATCACTCGTTCAAGCGGGTTAATCTCTGCGTTAGCTTTTTTCATTGTAGGTATGATCTTTGGCTATCAAGGCGGCGATGACCCAGGGTCCAATCCTGAAGCGACATTTAGGTATTTAATAAGTGTGGTGCCATTATGTCTTTTGGCCATAGCTGTTGTCATATCCTTCACAATGAAATTTACATTTATGGACTCTTTGAGAGGTGAGGCTGACTATGAACAAAAAATTAATCATCAATTGTGATGATTTTGGGCAAAGTCCCCCCATGAATCAGGCGATAAAACATCTGCTGGAAGAGGAAAAGGTATCCTCAGCAACGATTATGGCGGTGGCCCCTGGCTTTGAGGAGGCGGCTACATGGTGTAGTCGCAGGCAACAACGGAATGTGGGACTTCACTTGACGATGACTAGTGAATTTGAGGCTTTGCGCTGGGCGAGCCTGACGGGGGAGGCTTCTCTTCACGACGAGAGCGGACATCAATATAGGACGGTAAAAGAGTTCGAACAGGGGGCGCAGACAAAAGCCGTACTAAAGGAGATAGATGCGCAGTACGAGCGAGTGAAACAGTCGGGAATAGTGATTAGCCATGTAGACAACCACATGGGTAGTTTATACGGAATGGAAACAGGACGCAGCTTGCTTCCGCAGACGTTGTGGAAAATTTCCCGCTGGGGATTGCCCTCACGATTCTTCAGATACATCCATGCTGAGGATCCGCTTTTGGCATCGCTGAAAAATATTGAACGACCAGTTGCCCTTGGAGCAGGGCTGGCGGATACGTTTGGGGTGCCGATTCCCGACTATTTGCTATCGCATCCTTTTGGTGTAGAGGAAGGCGAGACGTATGAAAGGTTTAAAAGATCTATTATTGCTAAGCTGTATTCGTTGCCGGATGGCGTTAGTGAGACCTATATTCATCCCGGGATAGACGATCCATGGATGCAAGCAAATATTCCGCACTGGAGTAAGCGAGTTTGGGAGTATAAGTTGCCCTTTGATGATGATTTTACCTATGCCCTCAGTGATGCTAAGGTTGAATTGACGAATTATCGTTATGTACAGGAGCATCTAAAACGTCCACGGTTAAGATCTGCAGGCAGATTGTTAAAGAACCTGATAAGATTATGAGCAAAAATAAAAGACACCTTGAGGGGTGTCTTTTGATTATCCCATTAATCCTTTTAGCCCGTTAAGGAAGGGGGAAATAGATTTAATCATATTGTAGCCCATCTTCATAACCGGCATAGTTTTTTGTACCATTCCAATAAAGTTGCCGATTCCCCCGAACCCGCCAAATCCGCCAAAACCACCGCCTCCAGAACTGGCAGCCCCTGCTCCTGCGGAGCCTAGAGCGCCTCCACCCATTCCGAAAAGTGAGCCGAATAAGGGCATTAATCCTGATACGTTTGCTTTCCGGGAGCGGGAAGAAGAGTGTTTTTTTGATTTTCTGTGTTTGTTTTTACGTGGTTTGGAAAGGGTCAGTCCATTCTTATCGAGGCCGGTTATCCATCCTATATACGTACGTCCATCATGTAACGTAATGCACACGGGTCTACCTTTCAGCTGTTCAGCACGTTTGCGAATCTTCGTTGTATTTGCCATTTGTGGATCACCTCATTGGTCTATTTACTTCTATATTACTCAGATATTTTTGTGTTGCTTGTGCTAGTTCATCATAAAAAAATATTTGGGTGAAAGAGCTACCACTTGTGTTGATGCCCATAATAATTCATTACACTCATATAATTTAATGTGCGATAAATAAATTATGGAGGGGTGAAAACTTGATATCAGCATGGATTGGGAGTATTACTTTTTTGGGAGCAGTGATTCTTTATATACTGCTGTCTCTGGGATTGCCTTATGGGGAATTTGCAATGGGAGGAAGACATAGAATTATGCCTTCACAAATGAGAGTCGCGTGTGGAGTTTCAGTAGTGATACAGCTAGTTGCCATCCTGTACTTATTGCAGGCAGGGAATGTGATCTCTATTGGATTACCTTTTGATAGAAGGGTATGTTATTTTTTTGCCGTCTATTTAATGCTTAATACTATAATGAACTTATTGTCGAGGAGCATGAAAGAAAAACTTGTGATGACACCCTTATCTTTAATAACTGCAATCTGTTTTGGGATTACTGCTATGAATGGGTAAAAAGTAGTGCCGGACATAGATTCGACTTTTCTAGACTTTATATAGGATTGTTTTTAGGACACATCTGGTGAAGATGTGTTCTTTTTGCATCTATTGACTCTTGACCTATAAAAACGGATTCATAAGTCTAGGTCTTTCTTCTTATGTTATTATATTTAACATTGTTTTATATTATTTTTACAATTATATGATAATTGGTTATGTTTGTGTGATATAATATCACAGAAATTATGTGAAAATGATAGGGAGGACTAATATTATTATGGGATGGAAGACACGATGGAATAAGCCGATTGCTTCTGTATTAGCAACTGCAGTGCTTTCTTTGCAGGTGTTTGGAGGTATTGGTTTGGGTGCAGCTTGGGGTACAGATAAAGCTGAAGCAGCATCCGCAGCCACAGCCAAACTCCGGCTGATGAGCACGACGGACGTGCACACCAATGTCTACGGCTGGGACTATTTTAAGAATGCGGCTTCAGTAACTGTCGGTCTTGACCGCACAGCAAGCTTGGTGAAACAAGCCAAAAGTGAAGAACCCAACACCCTCCTGCTCGACAATGGGGACTTGATTCAAGGAACTCCGCTAGGTACTTATGTGGCGAAGGAATCGGATCTGAAGGATCCTACTAATGTTACTGATATCCATCCGATGATTGCAGCCATGAACGCTATGGGATATGATGCTGCGACTTTTGGTAATCATGAATTCAATTATGGATTACAATTTTTAGATCGTACGATAAACGGTAGCGCTGGTAATGAGATGACTACTGGAGCCAATTTTGATTATGTGAATGCCAATATATATAAAATGGATGGCGTTACAAATGCTTATCAACCTTATGTTATTATTCCTAAGAAAGTGACGGATAGTAACGGCGATGAGCAGACGATTCAAGTTGGTCTAATCGGCCTAGTTACTCCTCAAATCATGGAGTGGGACAAGGTTAATCTGGAAGGCAAAGTTGTCGTTGAAGATATTGCTAAAACGGCAGAAAAATTTGTTCCTGAAATGAAAGCTAAGGGAGCAGATATTATTGTTGCTATGGCCCATACGGGGTTTGATGTTAACGCCGTTGTTGGAGACGGTTCTGAGAATGATATTAACGCTTTGAGTAAGGTTCCTGATATTGATGCGATTACGTTCTCTCATACGCATAAGGTATTCCCAACAGGGAATAACGATACGTTGGACGCGTCGTTCAAAGATCCTGTTACTAAACAACCGTATGCAAACGAAAAGGCTGTGATCGATAATGTGAATGGCCACATTAACGGTACGCCTGCTGTACAAGCTGGTTACGGCGGAGCTTATTTGGGTCTAATCGATCTGAACATTGTATACGATGGTAGTGACTGGACGGTAGACAAGCAAAGTTCAAAAGCTTCTGCTCGTTCTATTTATAAGACAGAGAATAAAGTGAATATACCACTGGTTGAGCCTGATGCAGCTGTAGATGCAGCTGTTGCAGCAGCACATGAGGCTACTATTGCTTATACTGGACAAAAGCTTGGTGTTACAACAGCTCCGATGAACAGCTATTTCGCAATGGTTCAGGATGATCCTACGGTTCAACTTGTTACGTATGCACAAAAGTGGTACGTTCAGAATTATATTGATATCAATGTTCCTCAATATAAGGACCTTGCCATTCTTAGTGTTGGTGCTCCTTTTAAAGCAGGACGCAACGGACCTGATGAGTACACCAGTATTGATAAGGGTGACTTGACTATTCGTAGCGCAAGTGACCTGTATTTATACGATAATACCCTTAAAGCAATCAAAGTTAAGGGTACTGTTGTAAAAGAATGGCTGGAAATGAGTGCGGGCGCATTTAACCGCATCAAACCAGGGATCTCGACTCCGCAGTCTCTGTTGAATACGAAATTTTCAGTTTTTAACTTCGATGTAATCGATGGGGTTCAATATAAAATTGATGTGACGAAAAACGCGAAGTACAATCCGGATGGTACGATTAATGATGCTTCTTCGAGTCGTGTAACGGATGTCACTTACAATGATCAACCTTTAGATCTAGATCAGGATTTCATTGTTGTTACTAATAATTACCGCGCAAGTGGTGGCGGGAACTTCCCGGGTGTTAAAGGTGCAGAGCTGGTTGTAGACTCTCAAGATGAGAATCGTCAGGTTCTGATGGACTACATCAGTGAAGCTGGTACGATTGATCCAACTGCTGATGGTAACTGGTCCTTGGCACCTATCAAAGGCAATGTGAATGTTACATTTACAACAACACCTAAAGCGGCAAATGTACTCCCAGCGAACATTTCCGATACTGGACAGCAAGATAATAAGGGCTTTGGAATTTTCAAGCTAGATCTAAGTGTGAAGACACCTGCACCGACGGAAGATGTGGAGGTTCACCTTCTTGGAATTAATGACTTCCATGGTCAACTCGACACTGTTTCTACAGTGAACAATAAGTCTGTAGGCACAGCAGCTTATCTCGCGACTTATTTGAAAGCAACTCGTGCAAAATATGAGAACTCATTACTCTTCCATAATGGTGACTCCGTTGGAGCATCCGCTCCAGTATCGTCCCTTGAGCGCGATGAGCCGACTCATGCTTGGATGAACATGATGAAATTTGATGTGGGTTCTCTTGGTAATCACGAATTTGACCAAGGTGTTGATGCACTGATGACACAGCTTTATGGTGGTATCGACCCTAAGGATAATAAAGTTAACCATGCTGGATCTGATTTTGATTATGTTAATGCGAATGCAGTGGATGCCAAAACTGGCGAGCCAATTATTAATCCTTATGTAATCAAAGAAGTAGGCGGTGTGAAGATCGGCTTTATTGGTCTTGTAACGAAATCCACACCAAGTAAGGTGGCACCTTCCGGTACGGCTGGCGTGCATTTCCTCACGCCTGAAGAGGAAGTGGCGGCTGTTGAGAAATACGCTAAGGAGCTTCAATCTAAAGGTGTTGAGACGATTATCGTGCTTGCACATGATCCTGCAACAACCAAAGATGGTGTGACTACAGGTGAAGCGGCTGATCTAGCCAATGCGCTTCCTGCGGAATCCCCTGTTGATGTTATCGTTGCTGGTGATAACCATGCACTTGCAAATGGAACAGTAAACGGCAAGCTGATTGTACAAGCTTATTCTTACGGTACAGCATTTGAGGATATCAAGTTGATCATTGATCCTAAAACAGGTGATGTGAAGGACAAGTCTGCTGTGGTAACTTCCACCTTCCATGATGGGGTAACACCAGATCCGGAAAGTGTGGCACTGGTTAATGCTTACCTTGAGAAGCATCCTGAGCTCACTCAACCAGTGGGTACAACGGACGGAACTATCACTCGTACCGATGCTTACAATAATGAGGCTGCACTTGGTAATCTGATTGCTGACTCTATGCGTAATGCTGACTTCGGCGATGGTGCAAAAGCTGCCGATTTCGCCTTTATGAATCCAGGCGGTATCCGTGCGGACCTTCCGAAAGGTCCTGTTACCTTCGGCGATCTGGCTAAAATTCAGCCATTCGGCAACACGCTTGTGAAGCTGACACTAACCGGAGCGCAAATCAAAACATTGCTGCAACAGCAATGGAATGTAAAAGCTGATGGAACACCAGATATCAAAACGCTGCAAATTTCCGGACTGAAATATACAGCGAATATGTATCTGCCAGTAGCCGATCGTATTGCGAGCCTCACACTAACTGATGGAACACCAATTAATCCTACGCAGAAATATACAGCAGTAGTAAATAACTTTATGGCTGCGGGTGGAGATAACTACAAGGTTCTGACTCAAGCTAGTGATTCATTGGCTGGACCTATTGATTTGGACGTGTTCTACGACTACATTGTAAAAACGTTTAATGGCAAAGAGATTAAAGCAGCCATTGAAGGTCGTATTATTAATAAATTAAAGGCTGATTCGGGATCAGGCAGTGGCAGTGGAGGCGGTTCTACCGGTGTAACTCCAACGCCTACTCCAACCGCGAAACCAACAGCAACACCAGCACCATCAACAGCACCAACGGCAACACCTGCACCAACTACTGCGCCAGCAGCAAACTTCAAGGATCTGGGCAAGGTAGCTTGGGCGCAAGAAGCTATTGAAGCATTGGCTGCTAAGGGCATTCTGAAAGGTCTGGATGCAAATACTTTTGCGCCAACCAAAACAGTGACTAGAGCAGAGTTCGTTACGATGCTGGTACGCGCACTGAATCTTACGGGTTCAGCAACAACCAGTTCGTTCAATGATGTTAAACAAGGAGTTTGGTACACGGATTCTATCGCCCTTGCGGTGAAGGCTGGACTTGTACAAGGCTCTGGAAATGGCAAATTTGAACCGGGTCGTGAAGTGACTCGTGAAGAGATGGCCATTATGGTTGCTAACGCACTGAAAGACAAACTACAGCCGATTGATAAAAATGCAGCATTGGGTAAGTTTGCAGACAAATCCAGTATTGCTCCTTATGCACAAGAGGCTATCGCACAGCTAACTCAATTGGGAATCGTCAACGGTGTTGATGGTGGGAAATTTGCACCTAAGGGTATAGCTAATCGCGCTCAAGCAGCGGTTATCATCTATCGCATGCTTGGACAAGCATCATAATTCTATTGTTCTAACTAAAAGTGTATCGATGATCCTCTTGAGGGCATCGATACACTTTTTTTAAATATAAGAAAGTATAAGTGACACCAATACTCCTATAGTCTTCCCTTAAACGCTTACTGCCCTTACAAGGGCACCGAAGGCGCTTTTACTTGTTAAATTTGTTGTTGCTCTTTCTGTGAAATCATGTTAACTTATATTCTGCACTGTATTTTTTTATATCTTGTGCGGTCGTGGCGGAATTGGCAGACGCGCACGGTTCAGGTCCGTGTGGGCTAACCCCCGTGGAGGTTCGAGTCCTCTCGACCGCATACCTAAGTGCATATAAACAGGCAATACTTTTGAATCGCTCTTCAACCTGAAGAGCCTTTTTCTATTTATACGCATAATTCAATTTGACAAACTCTATGTAAAAGAAGTGAAGCAAAGATGGAGCCTAATGTAGGTGTAAATACGAAGCAAAGTGTGCGGTTTCTGGAAAAGTATTTTTCTGGGGAGTCGATAGATTATCGTCAGATGATTGCTTTATTCATCCCTATCCTAGTGGATCAGGCCTTTGTGGTGGGTCTTAATCTAGTGAATACAGCTATGATAAGCTCGTCTGGTGTGGCAGCTATCAGTGCGGTCAATATGATAGATTCTCTTAATATTTTTCTCATTAGTGTGTTTATTGCCGTCTCAACAGGTGGGACGGTTGTTGTTGCGCAGTATAAAGGGAGCGGCAATGACCTCATGGTGTCAAAAGCTACGGCAGGTGCTACGTCATCTGTTTCGCTGATGGCATTTGCTATTGGGATGTTCGGGATTCTTTTTCACAATCCGCTGTTGAATTTACTATTTGGAGCGGCCTCACCGGAGGTTATGGAGAACGCCCGAATATATTTAATCGGGAGCTGTATCTCTTATCTTGGTATAGCTGTTGTGGAAGCGGTATGTGGTGCTCTTCGTGGAATTGGTAGAACGAGGGCCTCGCTTGTACTTTCGCTAATTATGAATTTAACTTATGTCTTATTGAATCTCATCTTTATTAACCTGTTGCATATGGGTGTTCTGGGGATGACCATTTCTATAAATATAGCTAGATACCTGGGGGCGTTCTGCGCACTTTATTATCTATTCCGATTGGACAACGATCTGCATATCCGTATTCGCGATCTTGTAGCGGTTAAGCTGTCTATGCTGAAAAAAATAATGTTCATCGGGATGCCGTTTGCGGCGGAGCAGATGTTCTTTAACGGTGGTAAAATTCTGACTCAGATCTTCATCGTTAGTCTGGGTACGTATGCACTTGCGACTAATGCGATTGCCTCCTCCTTTGCAGGGATTATGCAAATCCCGGGGAATGCGTTGTCCTTGACGATTATTACAGTGGTGGGACAATGTATGGGAAGCAATAATGTTAAGGATGCTCGAAAATTTATTAAATCATTCCTTGTCACCTCTTCTCTTTCCCTGGTGGTGATGGGGTTGCTGATTATGCCTTTTTTCAATCCATTAGTGTCAATGTTCCATCCTCCTGCTGAGATTGTGGGTGATATCTTCCTGATTGTGCTCATCAATACGATTGCGCAAATTCCGTTATGGTCCATAAGCTTTATTACACCTTCGGCGCTTAGAGCAGCAGGGGATTCCAAGTTTACCTCCATGGTTTCAATGCTTACGATGTGGCTGTTCCGTGTAGTGCTCGGATACATCTTAGGTATTGTTCTGAACTTTGGTATACTCGGCGTTTGGCTGGCGATGAATTGTGAGTGGGGGATCAGAGGTTTGATTTTCCTGCGGCGATTTATGGGCAAGAAATGGGTTCAGCATCGTGTTATATAATAGATATAAAAAAATCAAAGGACGCCCTGAGGGGTGTCTTTTTTTGCATGCTCTGATGAGTGCCTTTGGAGAATGCAGCTTGAGTATTTCTTGGGTAGCGGGGTAATAATATGTAGGAATTGCGTCTTTATGCTTACTAAAACACACAACAAGGAGTCTTGCACAATGTCACATTTCGTTAGATCCGTTACTTCACCAAAGAAATTTATCTCCGGCCATAACTTACTGTCAGATCTGAATGAGTATATTAAGGCGTTTGGCGATCATGCCTATGTGATCTGTGATGAGTTCATTTTGGAACGTGCTAAGAAAGAGGCGGGGAGTTCCATCGAAGGTGCGGGGAATAAGGCTACTTTTGAAAAATTCAATTATGAATGTACTCAGGAAGAGATTAATCGTAATCGGGAACTTGCCCGTAAAGCTGGGGCGAATATCATCGTCGGTATCGGTGGAGGTAAAACACTGGACACTGCCAAAGCTACTGCGTATTATGAGAAGCTGCCTGTAGTTATTTTTCCGACGATTGCATCTACTGATGCACCATGTACAGCGCTGGCTGTCATTTATAATAAAGATGGTTCATTTGATCAATACTTATTCCTCCCAAGTAATCCGGATGTGGTCTTGGCGGATACAGCGATTTTAGCTTCAGCGCCTTCCCGTTTTTTCGCAGCTGGAATTGGCGACGCACTGGCTACTTATTTTGAAGCCCGTGCTTGTTATGCCTCTAATGGCGACAATCTCGTACTCATGAAACCTTCTACAACGGGTCTAGGTATATCAAGACTTTGTTATGAAGCTCTACTTAAGAATGCGGTAAAAGCAAAACGTGCGGTTGATCAGAAGCTCTATACACGCGCGGTGGAGGAGACCATTGAAGCGACAATTTATCTAAGTGGTGTGGGTGCTGAATCTGGTGGTCTGGCTGCCGCGCATGCTATCCATAATGGGATGACAGCCGTTCCTTCACTACACAAAGCTCAGCATGGTGAAAAGGTTACGTTTGGTCTTTTAGCCCAGCTAGTACTGGAAAATGCCTCAAATGAGGAGCTGGAAACTGTCATTAAGCTTATCAAGGATGTAGATCTTCCGCTAACCCTCGCCGATCTGGGGTGCACGGAATTTATCGAATCCGAATGGCGCCAAGTTGCTGAAGCTGCTTGTGCAGAAGGAGACACAATGGGCAATATGCCGTTCCCGGTTACTCCGGAAGATGTGTACAATGCGATAGTGGTGGCGAACTCGCTGGCAGAGTCTTATAAATAACTAGCACAACTAATATGTAGTGATAATGAAGGCGCCCTTGGGGGTGCCTTTTGTTTTTATATAGGTTAAGCTGTTGAAGTAGAGTAGGGGTAAAATTATGCTTATAGGTATCGGCTTCGGCATACTTAATCACGGGATAGGGTGCCTACGGAAACGAGATTATTGCTAATCGCCCCGTTGCTGTGCCAATATCACTCTATGTAATAAGGAGGAAAGATGAGAAAAAAACATTTAGGTTATCTAGTCCTTATTATCATAATTATTGGAGCGGTAATAATAGCAGTAATTCACGGAAATTCGGAGCGTCAGAACAAGCAGGCAGCAGGAAGCCTTGGAATGGATTATGTGCGCAAAGAGTACACGGAAAGTGCGTCGCTGAGAGTTGCAACGATTTGCAAACCCTTATTTGGAGGGTCGGGTTATCAGGTAGTGCTCGAGGATTCAAGTGGGCAATCGTATTATGTCATTATCGTTCTCGGAACTACACGTAATCTTGTCACTATGGACGATCTGACGAAAGAGGTGCGGGAAGGTACAACTGTGTTTCCGTGCCACCAATAAAACATGATAAATGAATCGGATCTCATCTATATGATTATTGGGAGGCACTCCTGCGGGGTGTCTGTTTTTGTTATATTAAATTGAATTTTGTTATTTATTTTCGGAATTACTAACATTAATACTAACGTAAACAATAAAATAATTATAACAAAAGGGAATATTTAGATTGTTTTATGCCAATGTAACCGCTATAATCTTGCATATACCGAAATATCTAACGAAATTAAAATATTTTGTTAGTGTTTGTTATTAATAACGAAGCTGAGTATGTGGAGGTGAATAGTTAGCGAGTAGGTCTGTAATTGTCTTCTATAAGGACAGATAGTTATTGGGTTCATAACAGCTGGTTGGCTATTCTTATTATCAAATCCATTCATTTTCGAAGGAGAATTAGGAATGAAAAAAGCGAAAAAGTGGCTGGGGAGTATACTTGCCTGTGCAATGATAATGTCTCCTTTCCCCTCTGTAATTTCTGCAGCAGCAGCGCCATCGACTGTGGGATTCGGTGATACACAGGGTCACTGGGCACAACAAAATATTGCGAAGTGGGTAGAAAATGGCGTATTAAACGGGTATCAGGATGGTTCTTTTCATCCCAATGAAGGAATTACAAGAGCTGAGTTTGCTACGATCTTGAATAAGGTATTTGGTTTCTATATGAAGTCAGATCAATCTTTTTTTGATGTAAAAGCGACCGATTGGTATGCAGATCAGCTTTCGTTGGCACGATATGCTGGGTATTATGAAGGATACTCAGAGAATAAAGCACAAGCTACTGATTATATAACGCGTCAGGATGCGGTGACGATGTTGGCTCGGATATTTACTCTTCAAGCCACTGAAAGCGCTTCATCGATGAGCGGATTTAGTGATTCCGCTCAGATTCAGGCTTATGCTAAGGATGCAGTTCATGCGCTCTCAGGTTTGATTACAGGGTATGAGGATGGAACCTTTAAGCCGCTTGGAAGGATCACCCGTGCCGAAGTTATAACGTTAATTAATAAAATAGTGAAGAGTTATTACTCGCAATCTGGAAGCTTTGAAGGAGGAATAGTTTCTGGGAATGTAGTCGTTAATCAGGATGGTGTTGTGTTAAAAAATGCAACGATAAACGGAAACCTGTATCTAACTGCTGGGATCGGTAACGGCGAAGTGACCCTTGAGGGTATTAAGGTTACTGGCACCACATTTATTGCAGGTGGCGGGATAAACTCCATTCTTATTAAGAATAGCTCATTAGGCAAAGTAAATATAAATCGTAAAGAGGGTGAGGTTCGTGTCCTCACGAGTGGTACAACCCAAGTTTCTCAGCTAACGGTAGATAGTCTAGCAAGACTGGAGTTTGGATCTGGGACGATGATCACCACGGCAATTCTAAATAGAACTGTGGGGCTGATCCTAGGTGAAGGCGCATCGATTGCTAATCTAAACGTAGCTGTCAAAGCGACTGGAACCACCCTTTCCGGTCAGGGCGACATTGCAAAAGCGGACGTTAAAGCAACAGGAGTAACGTTGAACGGTAAGCCCATTGCTCCTGGCACAATTGTCATTATCAAAGGCAATCAAGGTCCTGTAGCAACGACTACCCCAGCGCCTACCTCGGCATCAGGCTCATCAACAACGCCGGCAGGTTCGACTAATCCAACCGCGGCACCTACAGCGACACCAATACCAACGGAAACACCGACACCAACAGCGACACCGACAGCAACAGCAACACCGACAGCAACAGCAACACCGACACCGACAGACCCGACGGGTCCTATGGGACGTATCGAGAATTTAGCGGATGTTGGTGCAAGTAGTGAGACTAGATCGCTATTCGCCTATTTACAGGATATCCGCGGCAGTGAGATCTTGTTTGGACATCAGCATGCTACTACAGAAGGACTTTCTATTACTGAAAAGGACGGAACGCAGTCTGAGGTCGAGAATGCAGTAGGCGACCTTCCGGGGCTGTTCGGCTGGGATACGCTTAGTCTTGAAGGTTTTGAGAAACCAGGCGATCTAGGCGCAACCCAGCTGGAGAATCGTGATAAATTAATCGGCGTGATGAAATCTGCTTATGAAAAAGGCGGCGTGCTTACATTAAGCTCGCATATGCCGAACTTCGTCACAGGAAAGGACTTTTATGACACCAAAGGGAATGTGCTTACGCATATATTACCCGGCGGTGACAAACATGCGGAATTTAATGCATTCCTGGATATGATTGCGGACTTTGCGAATAACTTAAAAGATGATGATGGTAAAGCTATTCCAGTCATTTTCCGTCCATTCCACGAGCAAAATGGTGGCTGGTTCTGGTGGGGTGCGCCTTACCGTACGAAGGAGCAGTATGCTGAAATTTATCGTTATACCGTTGAATACTTAAGGGACAAAAAAGATGTGCATAACTTCTTATATGCGTTCTCACCGGGAAGTCCATTTAACGGCACAGATGCGACATTCCTTGAGACGTATCCGGGAGATGACTATGTCGATATCCTTGGCTTCGATAATTATTATGACGGAACCACTGAGGGTTGGTTTGATTCAGTCGTGAAGGATGCTAAGCTGATCTCGAAGCTGGCGGATGATAAGGGGAAAATCGCAGCATTTACTGAGTTCGGTTATTCGGGTGTGAAGCCAACTGGAACGAAGGACCTGAAATTCTTTACCAAGCTAATCGCTGCACTGCAGTCTGATCCGGATGCTAAACGGATGGCGTACATGCAGACTTGGGCGAATTTCAATACAGATTCTATCTTTGTCCCTTATAGAAATGCTCCAAACGGGCTAGGGGATCATGAACTGCTCCCTGATTTTGTAGACTATTATAATGATCCGTATACAAGCTTCAGCCATGAAGTGGCTATTGCGGATGCGTATTCGAAACAGGTAACTACAGAAACCGAGCAACCTTTTTTACACATTGCCTCACCAACGGCAAACCAAACAGTGCCCACGACAAAAGCATCGACCCTTCGTGTTCGTGTGTTGAATCAGGACGTGGATAAAGTAACCTACCTGATTGGGGATGACACAACAGAGTACAGCATGGCAGCTGACGCAGAAGGTTTCTATTACTTGGCAGATTGGACACCAGGTGTAGCCTTCGACGAAACTGGCGTGATGCTTACTGTTAAGTCCTATGAAAAGGATGGTTCTGTACTTTCACAAACGATCCAAATCTTTGTAAGTGACGTAGAGGGCAATGGGGACCCATTGATTGTAGATACTTTTGAGAATTACAAAGGGAATGATGAATTACTTCGTGCGGCATTAAGTCCTGCGGGTGATCTAAATACGATCTCACTTGATGCGGACCATAAAAATGATGGCAAGTATGGCCTGAGATTCGATTATAATGTGGATGGCCAAGGTTATACAGGTCGTACCAAAAACATGAATAATGCCGACTGGTCGGACGCCAACAAATTGAAGCTCTGGATTGCACCTGATGGCAGCGACCACAAGCTTGTTATTCAGGTCAATGCAAGCGGCATTTCTTTTGAAGCTTATCCTTCACTGGCAGGTACGACACCTGGCTTGGTGGAAATTCCATTCAGCCAGTTCGCTCCAGCGCCATGGGATACAGGAAATGCCGGTAAAGTAATCACTAAAGAGAACCTTAAGGACATTCGGGCAGTGTCTATCTACGTAAATAAAAAGGACATAGTAGCAAGTACGTCTGGTACGCTGTACTTCGACGATATTGCAGCGTTTAATGATGGAACGGGTGGCGTTCCTAACGGGGGCGAAGGCCCTGGCAGCACGCCAGAACAGGCGAAGCTGTTGTATGGTTTCGAAAAAGATACTCAGGACTGGACAGTAGAGCAAAATAATGCGAGTGCAAGCGCGGCAGTGATCTCGACTGATGAGGCTGCTGAGGGAACTCATTCGTTAAGCACCTTGTTCTCACTCGATTCAGATGGAGCTTTTGAGCTCACCAAAAATGGCAGTCTGGATCTGAGCGCGGTAGATAAATTAAGCGCACAAATTAAACTGTCGAACGGAACAGCGGATGCACGTTTGTATATTAAGACGGGATCAACCTGGTCTTGGGCTGACAGTGGAGCTGTGAAAGTAGATTCGAGCGGATTTACTACGGTTTCGCTCAACTTGGCAGGTATTGCAGATCTTAATAGTGTAAAAGCCATAGGTATCAAGCTCGAGGGATTCAGTGGTACGGGAACTTCTACGCTGTATCTGGATGATGTTCGGACCCTGAAGAATGGTACCGCACCTGAAGCTGTCGTCTATGGCTTCGAGGACAATACACTGCAAGGCTTCAGCATCAATGTGGATGAAAATAATAAATATAATACAGCGCTGGCTCAGAATCTATCGGTGAGCAATGCTGTGTATGCTGAGGGAACTCATTCGATGCAAGCGGACTTAACATTGAATGGAGGGCAATTCCAACTGCGTCGTATGGTGGTTACCAACTTAGCGAATGCATCAACAATTACGCTTAAAATCAAGGTTGTACCTATTGATGCAAGCGATGTTAGCGGTGTAATGGCTCAGCTGTTTACCCAAAGTGGCTCAAGCTGGGGAACATGGACTGCTTCTACGGCTACACCAGTAGATGCCAATGGATTTACTACAATAACACTGGATATCAGCAAGGTAGCGGATCGTAATTTGACCCAAGCGATTGGCGTTCAAGTCATGACCACAGCAACTGATCCAGTAGGTAGTGCTACCGTATATGTGGACGAAATCACGATTAAATAGAAAGTAGTAAAGCCGGAAGCGAACATTTTACGATGTTCACTTCCGGCTTATTTATTTAGCATCAAATTTATTCATTTTAAGTCGAGTATCTGCTTGAAATTAACGAAGCTTAATAGACCCGCCATCTACCATGATAGTCTGGCCCGTAATATAATCGGAATCTTCACTCGCTAGGAATACCGCAACACGCCCGATATCACTTTCCAGTTCACCCAATCTTCTCAAAGGGATTTTCGAAATCATATTTTGGTAATACTCAGGGTTTGCTTCTGCCCATTCAATCATGCCAGGGGAATTAGCAATTGGAGCAATGATGTTTACGTTGATTCCAAATGGACCAAATTCATTAGCGGCTACCCGGGTAATTCCACGGATGGCTTCTTTTGCAGCAGCATATGTTCCTTGATTGGTATCCCCGTTGAGGCCAGCGCCCGATGCAAAATTAATAATTTTACCTTGTGCTTCTTTTAAATACGGTAGTGCTGCTTGCATGAAATAGAAGGTTGGATAGAAGCCTGTATCAAAAGATAAATCGAAATCAGCCTGTGTAGTTTCTTCAATAGATTTCATTCTGGATGCGTGGGCATTGTTTACTAAAATATCTATTTTTCCAAATTTATCAGCTACTTGTTTAACAAGGTGAGCTATTTTATCGTGTTCCTTGAGGTTCGCTTGAATAAAGATAGATTCAGGTTGATATTCTTGTAATTCTTTAATTGTTTCTTTGCCGGTTTCTTCATTGAGGTCAATAATAGCTACCTTAGCGCCTTCTTTAACAAAAGCCAGGGCCATCCCTTTACCAATACCGCCTGCTCCACCAGTAATAATAGCTACTTTTCCTGCAAGTCTGCTCATGTTGGTATCTCCTTTTTGTGAAAAAAATGTAGTATCTAACTCTTATCAGAGGTAAGGTGTAATTGTTACTTCGACTATATATTACCCAAAATAGTAGCTATATTTACCATGAAGTAGAAACGGCATTATTTACCAGTAAAAATATAGATGGTGACCGACGATGAATGTTCAAGTAGCTGATGAGGCCTGTTCCAGCTCTTATGTACATGTTGAGCGATTGAATTAAGCGGCGCACCAAGTGATGAACAATTGATGATTCATGTGTCGCACCAAGTGATGCTGCAAGTGTTGCAATAAGTGAAGTATTTATAGAGTAATTAGGGAAAACTTACCTGATTTTCGGCCGATTTAGTAACTAATTAAGAAATCCCCCTAATTATTAGGGAGGAATTCCCTGATTTCGTGCATTTAGAGTGAATATCGGCTATTTTCAGGGAGTTTTTCCCTAATTAGTTTAAACCCTACCGCAAGCCGTACGAAAAACTCACCTAATATATCGTCCACCGCTCACCGCCCAGCCGCCCACCATCCAACCGTCCAACCCAATATCAGAGAACACTACGCGTGGTATATAGTCATATGGCACAGTAAAATCCATTACTTTTCTATTCCATAAAAAAGAAGCTGCCCCAAGTAGAGTTCACTACTTTTGAGACAGCCTCTTATGGATATTTATAAAGGAAACCCCATCGAGATTACCGCACCACCATTTGTTCGGTTGCCTGCGCTGATCTGACCTCCGCAACGCTCGATGATTGCGCGGGAAATAGCCAGTCCAAGTCCGGATTCTCCGTCTTTTCCTTTTACAAAACGATGGAAGAGATAGGGAAGCAGATCGTCCGAAATTCCAGGGCCATCGTCACTTACGGATAACAGAGCCCGGCCCTCCTTGACCGAAACATGGATATAGATATGTTGATTAGCATAACGTGCTGCATTGGAAACTACATTAAGAAGCGCCTGTAGCAGCTTATCCCTATCCGCACGGATCGTAAGAGAATCTTGATGATCGTGGGAGATATGGAGGGTTAATTCTTTTTTCATTAATAGAGGGTTCATTCGTTCGATGGTTTCTGTCAGTAGATCTTTTAAACAAATAACCGTAGGCTTGAATATATCTTCCTCGCTGTCTAGCTTCGCAAGTAAAGTCATTTCGGACACGAGCTTCTTCAAGCGGCTGCTTTCGCTCATGATAATGTCTAGCCCTTTTATTACATTCTCACCTTCAAAAACACCATCCTTAATCCCTTCAGCGTAGCCGGAAATGGACATTAAGGGAGTTTTTAATTCATGAGACGCATTCTGGAAAAATTGTTTCTGCACATGGTTGAAACGATTTAATTCATCTGCCATGTCATATACCGATTGAGCGACAGATCCAAGCTCTCCACCAGCTTTAATTAATTTAACATCTGAGAAGTGCCGTTCTTTGACTTTGCGGAGTTCTTGTTGCAGCCTCATTAGAGGTTGAATCAGCTTCTTGGTGATAAATAGGCCAAATAGGAACATAAATGCTCCCGCTGCGCTGAAAACGATCAGCAGTCTTTTGAGCAAAGCTTGTTCAATAGCAGTGACTGCGCTCATAGGGGTTAGTAGAGTTAGCGTGCCTATAGGTGTAGCCTTCACTTCAGTAATATACCGTGTATCTGTTCCATTCCAAATGTTCTGGAGCTCAGTGGCTTGGCCTGTGACACTCTTGGCATCATAGTTTATTGCAATTGAACTCATCTCTGATGATGTGGACAAGACTTTTCCTGTCTCATCGCTAAGAATGGCTTCGACGCCTGCAGTGCTTAGAGAAGGTAAGGTCACCGGCAGAGCTTCCAGCTGAGTGCCAATCTCCCCGATGTATTTACTTTCTTCAGTCAATGTAACTGACATCGCCGCCCCAATGGTTCTTAAATCCTCTTTTTGTGTTCCGACAAAATGGTTGAGTAGTACAAAATGGATCACGACTGCAGTAATAGATAGTAGCAATACCAATGCAATACTAAAGGCTAAATTAATCTGATGTGCTAGTTTCATTCGTATGCTCACCCCCATCTGTTCTCATGCGGTATCCGTGTCCCCATACAGCCTCAATGGGCAAATGCTCCAGTTTTTTGCGCATCCGTTTAATGAGATGATCCACGGCGCGATCACTTCCAAAATAGTCGTCCCCCCACACATAGCTCAGCAGCTCATCTCTTGTAAATGCCCGGTTAGGGGCATCAGCGAATACTTTTAGCATGGTGAATTCCTTGCTGGTCAAGTCTACCTCTTCACCACACCAGAATACACGTCTTTCTTCCGGCAATAGTAGAAGCTGGTCGATTTCAAGACGGGTGGAAGTGGTCTGACTATTCAATTTTTCGGCCTGATTACTCATTTTGTACCAGCGTTGAAGCTGCCGTTTGATCCGGGCGACTAATTCACGAGGGCTGAACGGCTTGACTAGATAATCGTCACTGCCAAGCTCCAATCCTAATATTTTATCCACTTCATTATCTCTTGCGGAGATCATAATGATCGGTACTTCGGCTTCGTTACGAATCCTTTTACAGAACTCATAACCATCCATGCCGGGGAGCATAACGTCGAGTACCCACATATCCGGGGGGCTAGTCTGCCACAAGGTCCATGCTTCCTCAGCGCTGCCAAGGCCGATGGTGTGGTAGTTTTCTTTTTGTAAATAAGCTTCAACAAGATTGCGTATATGTTCATCATCGTCGACTACGGCAATGAGATATGGATTATTCATTTCGGGTTACCTCCAGATTATTCTCCTACAAGTATATCAATCCAGAGGTGGGTAGGGGCGGCTGCCATTGTTTTTCCACAAATTAACCAATGTTCTGCCACACCCATTATGTAAGCTTGGTCTTGTAAGATCATTCGAATCGACGAGGAGTGTTGTATTTATGAATCAACAGATGTTATTTAAAAAGTTAGCGCTGTCCGCCCTGCTAGTGTCCGCCGTTGCTGCACCGTCTGCAACGAACGCAGCAAGTGGAGCGCAAGACGGAAACACGAAAACAACGGCCGCAGCCGTGGTTACTGCTGCCTCTAAAGGAACAATTGCCACTAAAGTAACCACTATTGATTGGGTAGATCCCCTAGAGTTGGCTAAGACCTACGCACCTAATACCCAAGAAGATTGGAAGAACACCTTGGATCAGTATTATAAGGTTGCTGGATTTAGTGTAACCGCACTTGCCGAGCTTGTGCCTGCGGAACTGGTGGAGGGAGTTCAATTATCTAAAGAAATACTATCCACCGAAGCTCTACCTGCAGGATATATTGAAGCTGGTCGTAACCTTGAAGTAATACCTGTAGTCGATGATATGCAGGTAGATAGCAATATCACTACTTCAATTAAAGCTGTAGACGCGACTTCAATTGCTATTTCCATTCCAGATCTTAGCGACGCGGATAAAGCTTTTTTCAAAGCCCAAGATGATCTGAATAGTGCCGCTAAATCCAAAGATGCGACTGTGATCAAGGAAGCTTTAGCTAATCTGTTGGACCAATATAAAGAGAAGATCAAGGAGCTTGAAACAGCTAAATAACGGCGATTAGCGAGGCTTGATACAGAATAGAGATACTGAAAAGGGTAAAGATAAAAGACACCTCGCGGGGTGTCTTTTTAATATGCATATCAATCTTCACGCTTTGCCTTTGGCCCTTACTTGCTTCCGCCAGTTCACACCGATCACCCCGGCGATGATCATCACTGTACCGGTCCAATGGTACCATTCCAGTTGCTCATTCAGCAGAAGTACACCACCGAGAATAGAGACAACTGTTGAAAGACTGCCGAAAATGCTCACGCGTGAAGCTTCCATCCGTGATAAAGCATAGTTGGAGAGGAAGGAGGTTATGAGGGAGGAGAGTACGCCGAGATAGAGCATGGAGAATATAAATTTCGGCTCTTGAAAAGGTGTGAAATACTGATCCAAGGTTCCTGCCGAACCATGCTTAATGATCGACAGTCCATTAAAAAATATAAATCCGAACAAAGTAATCATATAGGTAAGTTCTTTGGGACTCCAGGTACGTGTCAGCTTTCGAGCTGCAACATTATAACCGGCAAGGGATAAAGCTGAGATTAGGATGAGCAAGACGCCCCAAAGACTAGAAGAAGAAATACTCAAACCTGGAATGGCAAAGATAAGAATAATGCCTGCAACTGAGATTAATGTAGAGATCTTTTGGAAGCTGCTCGTGGTTTCCTTCAAGAACATCGCCGCCAAAAGGATGGTGAAGATGGGCATTGTCGCCTGAATAATACCCGCTACAGCGGAGGTTGTATACAGAAGTCCATACGCTTGAAGGGTGAAATACAACGCTGGATACATTAAAGCCAGTGGGATTATCACTGCTGCCTTGGATATTCCAAACTTCACCCGCCCCCACCCTGGAAAAGTAAATAAAGAAGCGGCAAGGAAAGATAACGTGAAGCGATGAGCTAGCGTATCAAAAGGATCCGAGACGGTTAGGGCCATTTTTACAAATATAAAGGAAAACCCGACGATAATAGCATTCATGACAGCTGCTGCTATCGCTTTTTGAGTAGAAGATGTATTCATTAGTAAAGACCTCCAAAGTGTTGCGCGCATTTAGGTACCGGTCCTGTTCTGCTCTTTATTCTAAGGCTAGAGTAGCTGTGCTACAATGTAATTATTATTCATCTGTACCGGTACAGAATAAGCTTGGAGGAAGGTGAAAGGGATGTATAAGTATTCGGAGTTAATCAACGAGCTGGAAGCGCAAATTGCCGAGGATACGTATCGTGAGGGAGATAAATTACCGTCTATCCGGGAGTTGTCCTTAGGTTATGGATGTAGTAAAAGTACAGTAATTCGCGCTTTACAGGATCTTCAGGACAAACATTTAATCTATGCCGCCTCAAAAAGTGGTTATTATGTCATGAAACGAAGCGGACAGCGAAAAGACGAAGGTACACATTGGATCGATTTTACGGTGTCTGCACCCGACCCGGATATTTTTCCGTATCTGGATTTCCAACATTGTATTAATAAAGCGATTGATATGTACCGCAATGACTTGTTCATCTATGGAACGCCGCAGGGGCTTCCTTCTCTTATTCGTGAAATGCAGCGGCATCTGGCTTCTTATCAGGTATTTGCCAATCCGGATCAGATTTTTATTACCTCAGGTGTGCAGCAGGCGCTTGGCGTATTGACCCGAATTCCTTTTCCGAATGGCAGGCAGCGAGTGCTGATTGAGCAGCCGAGTTACCCGTTGTTTATGGAATATCTGAAGACGTATGGCATTGAGACAGAGGGGATAAAGCGTTCGGATGCTGGGGTGGACTTGAATGAATTAGAACGGTTATTTAAGACAGGCCAGTTCAAGTTCTTTTATACCGTCCCGCGATTTCATAATCCGCTTGGCGTCTCCTATACCCGTACCCAGAAGAAGGCGATTGCTCAGCTAGCAGCTAAATACGATGTGTATATCGTTGAAGATGATTACATGGCGGACTTGGAGCAGGATGCAAAAGAGGATCCGATCTACGCTTATGACGATGCTTCCCATGTAATCTATTTAAAAAGCTTTTCCAAAATTATATTTCCGGGTCTACGTGTCGGTGTCGCTGTACTACCAGCGGTCCTGTGTGACTCTTTTAACCGATTCAAAAGACTGATGGATATAGATAGCTCTATGCTGTCTCAGGCTGCCCTGGAGTTGTATCTGAAAAGCGGAATGTTCGAGCGCCACCGAAAAAAGATGCGTTCCTGCTACGAAAAAAGATCCACGCTGCTCCATGAATCGATTATGAGAGAGTTAGATACAGCGACAGCACAACATTATTCCTACCATCCAACCGGCCAGCTTGGTGTGCATACGTATCTGAAGCTTAGTGACAGCGTAAAGACAGAACAGATGATCAAACGTCTGCAAAAAAAGTTCATTCGCATCGAAATGGCGGACAGCGGGTATCTGCCCTCTTTTAATAAAGAGAAGATTCTAAAGCTCAATGTATCCAGTGTAAAAGAGCCGGATATTCGCTCTGGCATTGAACAGGTAATGCAAGAAATACGCTGAGAGCGCAGCAATAAATGAGTGGATGATAATGGTGGAAATGCTGGGAGCCCATTGGAGTAGAAACAAAAAAGCGTTCCTCCAGTAACAGGGATCGTTTTTTTGCGTTGTGGGTCGTTGGCAAATCTGGCAGCAGTGAACTGATGGACAGCAGATCTCATTATCGGTACAACTTGCAGTAATCTCTGGTTCTTCTATAAATATCCGAACACATTTTCTGTGCAATCTTCGGCCGAGTCATGCGGACCCAGATAACGTTATTTGCTAGTTTTTAGCCTTTGTAGCAGGTTTTCGGACACCAGCGCCGCTATTCAATTAGAAAGGGGTTACATTGGGTGGTTTTCATGCTAATAACGGCTATGGGGTCCGCTAGCACTCTAAAAATGTGAAAAAGCCGCTTTTAAGGTCAGCTGTGTCCGATAGCGAATTCGCTAAGTGCAAATTACCAAGATGCTTTATTCATTTTTGCTTCGGTAGCGAGTATCAGCAACAAGCGCAAAAAAAGAGACCGGGTTCGGTCTCTTTTAGTTATTTCTCGATAGGAGGTATGAATTAATTCGCAAAAAAGTTCGGCAGGAACTCTTTATTAGCTTCCAGCATTTCGTCCAGCATCCGAATCGCTACGTCCACGGACGGAACAAGCGGGTGATGTGCGAGCGCCTGAAGGGCAAGGGCGCGGTCTCCGGTTACAGCGGCGTCAATCGCCAGCTGTTCATAGGTTTTGACAGCATGAATGAGTCCTTTAGCCATGGTTGGAATTTTGGTCAGTGGCAGAGGTAACGGGCCGTTTTTGGTGACCACGCAGTTCACCTCAATGCTGGCGTCATCTGGCAGGAAGTCCAATATGCCACGGTTAGCGACATTTAGGGTCTGAATGTCGTTTGATCCGTTATGAAGCGATCTCATGAGATTAACAGCTGCTTCTGAGTAAAAAGCACCGCCGCGCTGTTCCAGCTGCTTCGGCTTCTCGCTTAGCTCTAGATTGCCATAAAGCTCGAAGAGCTCTTCTTCTACACGTTTGACGACTTCAGCACGGTTAATGCCTTGCTTATGGGAGTCCATCTGCTCTTCGAGCATGGCATCGGTCATATAGAAATATTTTAAATAGTATGAGGGCAGTGCATGAAGGGATTGCAGGAATTCCGGGTTCCATTCTCTTGCCGGTACGTTCTTAGCGCTGTAGCTGGTTGTATCTGCAAGCATATCATCCAGCTTGTCTTCACCTTCAACATCGATACGAGTAATCCAGTGCAAGTGGTTGAGGCCCACAAATTCGGCATATACGCGGTCTGCTGCTACATTATATTTGGCAGAGACTTGCTTGATCAGGCCGATAGGTGCGTTGCACAGGCCAATACTTTTTACCTTAGAGTATTTCAGAACGGCTTCGGTGACCATCCCAGCAGGGTTAGTGAAATTGAGCAGCCATGCGTTGGGAGCCAGTTCCTCGATATCACGGCATACATCCAGAATAACAGGGATGGTGCGCAGTGCTTTCATCATTCCCCCAGGACCTGTTGTTTCTTGGCCAATAACGCCATATTTGAGCGGAATCGACTCATCACGAGCACGGGCATCAAGCATGCCGACACGCATCTGAGTGCTGACGAAATCGGCGCCTTCGATCGCTTTACGGCGGTCTGTTGTCAGGTGAACCTCAATCGGAAGGCCGGATTTCTCCACCATACGTTTTGCCAAGTTACCTACAATATTCAGCTTGCGAAGACCAGGCTCAATATCTACAAGCCATAATTCGCGCACGGGAAGTTCTTTATAGTGAAGAATGAATCCCTCTACTAATTCTGGGGTATACGAAGAACCTCCACCGATAACTGCAATCTTTAATCCTTGGTTAGCTGCCAAGATTAATCACTCCTGTCTTGTAGTTTGTTTGATCGATTCATAATCCTGAAATTTCCGCATCTTCTCATATACTTCACTACTAATGGTCAACCCATCTTGATCCATAGCTGACCATACTGCACCGACTACAGGCTCTGTGGCAAGGGTAACCACTGTTGCCTGAGGGGCTGCAGCGTGTACAGCTTTCTCGATAGGCTGGCGAATCCAACCGCGATCCCCTCGGGTTAGCAGACTTCCTGCCAGCACCACATCGAAGGTCTCCTGCTCCATGCCTAGCTTGTGAATGATAGCTGCCGCAGACTTCCCTAGTTCAACCCCTTGCCGATGTAAGATCTCCAGCGCTACGGCATCTCCTTCAGCTGCTGCTTCAAAGAGCAGGCGGGTAACATTTACGGGGACTTTTTTCCAATGATCAAGGAAATCGTGAAACATATGCCCAACTTCCTCATAACCTAACATTTTTAGCAGTAAGCCTGTTAATAGGGTGGGCTGTTCCCGGCCGTCCCAAGCTCGGATAACGGAACGAAACACCTCAATATTGAGTGCGCCACCCCCGCCAAAATCACCGTACATATAGTCAAAGCCGCCGCATTGATAATGCTCTCCCTGCAGGTTTCTGCCTGCTGAATTGGTGCCGGTGCCGCAGATGAGCGCGACACCATATGGGCGATTCGTTCCGGCGCGTAGACCGATCATAGTGTCACAGTTAATGGTGTATTTGGTGAATCCTATCTGGCGTATCATCGGATGGAGAATAGCATAGTCGGCCTCGCGATCAGCACCGGCAAGTCCGAGATAGGTATGCTGGATGTCTTCCAACCGGAGTCCGGCTTCAGCCAGCGCCCCGAATGTGGCCTCTTGAATACTGTTGGCGGCCTCAAGGGCGCCTGTCTGGTGGTTGCCGTTACCACTCTTGCCTTTGCCAAGAACATTGCCATGTTCATCGCTTAGCAGAGCATAGGTTTTCGTGCCTCCCCCATCGATCCCCAAGTAGTAAGTCAATGGTCGTCACTCCTAGTGTATAAATTTAATCTACTCAGCTCCGGTAGATTCACGTACGATAAGTTCAGGATCAATCCGCATCCCGGCTCCACGTTTCATCTTTCCGGAGATGCGTTTGAGCAGCATATCCGCGGCTGCCAGCCCGATTTTGTCTGCAGGCTGACGTATTGTTGTCAGATGTGGATGAAGCTGTGAAGCAATATAATGATCGTCATAGCCGACCACTGCCACCTCTTCGGGTACCTGAATGCCCGCTTCCATCAGGGCATTGATGACTCCAAGCGCGATATTGTCATCCCCGGCGAAGACGGCGGTGGGCAGCTTTCCTTCCTTCAGCCAACGTTTGCAGGTATCGTATCCCATCCCAATATCGAAATCACCAGGCACGATCTCAAAGGGGGCCAGTCCTTGTTCCTGAAGCGCCTGTAGAAATCCACTGCGCCGCTCCCGCGTACTCCGGAACATTTCCTGACCGCAGAGATGGGCGATTGAAGTGTGTCCCAGCTCCAGCAGATGACGCGTAGCTGCGTATCCCCCCTTGAAGTTGTCGATCGTGATGGAGTAGGTATCATTTTCGGGCTTCTGATTATCTATCAGCACATAAGGAATACCCCGCCGTTTTAACTCCACAATATAATTGTCCTCTTCCATCGGAGAGAGCAGAATTAAACCGTCTACACGATCCTCCTGAATTAAATAATGGCTATCATCCGATTCGATGCCTGTTGAGATGGATATGGCTAAAAAATAACCATGCATCGCTAATATTTCATTCAGCTCTTTGACCACTGCGTCAAAAAAGGAATCTTGCAGGGTAGTGACAATAATGCCGATAATTCCCGTCTTACCGCTTGCCAGACTGCGTGCCGCAGCATTAGGGCGGTAATCCAGCTCTTTAATTGCCTCCAGCACCTTTTGGCGATTATTCTCGCGTACCGATTCGGCCCCATTTAACACCCGGGATACGGTTACAACGGATAATCCGGATTTTTTGGCTACATCAAAAATACTAACTTTCATCTTTAATTCTCCTCACGGCAGATTTTCCGATCCTGTTTTCTACTTTCAGTATACAGGGTTGGCAGACTGTCCGCTAAACGTATGATTTCACGCAGGTATACCGTCCCTAAAGGGGGCGGTATACCTGCCAAACAGTTATCGCTGAATGATCTCTGTAACCTTCTTCTGAATCGTCGCCATCACCTCTTCAACCGTCTTATGTCCAGTTTCTACTGGCTGCAATTCATTAATGAACATGTCATTAATTTGCGAGTAGTTGGTGATTAAGTGGTTATAGGATTCGAAGCCGTAGTTAACAGCACCCTCGTAGACATTTTTGATATCCTGTGGATCGATACCTTCAAAATGTTTATAGTAAGCTTCTGCAGCTTCGGTGTTGACTGGTGGGTTACCGCCACTAAGCTCAATGGATTTCTCTTGCACTTCGCTTGTGATCAGGTATTTGATCCATTCAAAAGCTTCCTTCGGATGTTTGGAGTCCTTCAAGATCAGCAGCGGATCGACATAAAGGGTGCTGCGTACCTTTTCGTTTCCTCCCCATGGTACAGCGGCTACGCCAATTTTGAAGGGGAAGTCATTTGCACCTGCAAGGTTCCATGAGCCTCCGATAGACATGCCGATTTTACCAGCAACAAAGGGATCGCCGTTCTGTCCAGCTACACTTTTGCTCCATTCGGAAGAAGGAGAGACTTTATCCTTAAAGACAAGATCAAAAAGCTTGTTGTAGGCAGCGATCACTTCAGGGGAGTCAAAATAAGTCTCGGAAGGCACGCCGCCATTAGTCCATGTATCTTCTGAGTAAGGCTCCGCTCCAAAATATAACGGCCGCATATCGCGTTCGGACCAAGTGAAGTCTACGCCATATTGAGTTTTGGCGATATCATCGGATACAAGCGTCATTTGTTTAGCTTCATCGACCATTTTTTCAAACGTCCAGCTCTTATCTTCATAATCGCTTGTTGGATAAGTCAGTTTGGCAGCATCAAACATGTCTTTGTTATAGAGCATTAAGGTGACATACATATTGACCGGGATGCCGTAAGTGTGATCTTTAACCTTGTAGATACCCATTAGATTCTCTGGGATACTATAATCCTCTGCCTTGAAACCATCCTCTTTCATAAGGTCGGTCATATCGAACAACATACCCTTATTGTAGTATTCTGCGAAACCTCCATACCCCCAGTGACTTGTCACGTCGGGCGATTTGCCGCCGGCAATTAGCGTTTGCAGCTTGCTGTCGAACTGCTCATAAGGCGCTTTTTCCACTTTCACTTTAATATTCGGATGCAGCTTCTCGAAATCAGGGATTAATTTTTCGACAAATGTGCGGTCTTCTGAATCTATTGTGTAATGGGTAATCGTTACCGTTTCTGCTTTACCTCCAGAATTAGTAGAGTCACCGTTTCCTCCAGATAGGGCGTTACCCGCCGATTTGCCGCCGCTACAGCCTGATAAGGCTAGAACAACGAGCATGGTAGCTGCAAGTAAAAGCGCAATACTTTTCCTGTTCTTGTTCATTAGCTAAACCCTCCATGATTTCAAGTATATTTGGCCGCCGGATGGCGGATTATTACTTAATCCCTGTAAGTACAATCCCTTCGACGAACTGTTTCTGGGCTACAGCAAACAGCGTAACGATTGGGACCATAGCTAGAACCGAAGCAACCATTAGCAGATGCCAAGGTGGAATGCGGAACCTCGATGAGGTAAGAGAAGCCATCCCGACGGGTAGCGTGAACTTATCTGATGAGCTTAAGTAAAGCACTGGCGTAAGCAGATCATTCCAGTTGTAGATAAAAGCAAAGATAGCTACGGTCGCAAGTGCAGGTTTGGAGAGTGGGATTGCTATGGTAGCCCACATCCGTATTTCACCACAGCCATCAATGCGTCCGGCATCAAACAGCTCTTCAGGCAATGTGGAGAAGAATTGGCGCAGCAGAAAAATATTATAGGCTGAGCCGAAGAAAGCAGGCACGATCAGGGGTAAAAAGGTATCTATCCAGTTCATTTGCGAAAAGAGTACAAATTGCGGAATCATAATGGCCGGATAGGGTAACATCATGGTGCTCAGCAGCAGGATGAACCACACCTGATTACCTGTACCTCTGAATCTGGCGAATCCATAGGCAACCAGCGCCGAAGAAATCAAGGTTCCCACAACACTAAAGCCGGCGATAATCAGACTGTTTTTATAAAGTGTACCGAACTGCAGGGTATCAAATATTTCTGTGTAATTGCTCCACTGCCAGCTCTCCGGAAGAAAGGTGGGTGGGAACTTCAGCATCTCGCGTTTGGACTTAAGTGAAGTGGAGACCATGAAGAACAAAGGAAGCAGCATCAGAAATGTTGTAACTACTAGAGTAATAAAGCTGAAAATCTTAACAGGCTCCGCTTTCCGGCGGCGTTTGGTTCCTTTAGTCCGGGGGCTTAGCGCTCTGACTGTACTCATTTGCGTCCGCCTCCTTCATAGTGAACATAACGGTTAGACAATTTCATAATTAGTGCGGTGCAGAGCATAACTACGATAAGGAGCACCCATGCCAAGGCTGAGGAATAACCGGCACGATATTCTTTGAAAGCGCTGGTGTAGAGATTATAGACATAGAACCAGGTAGAGTAATTCGGCCCCCCTTGAGTCATGACAAAAGCTTGGGTAAAGACTTGGAAGGAATCAATTAGTCCCATAATCAGTTGGAAGAGCAGCACGGGAGAGATCATCGGTAAGGTAATGTTCAGGAAGATTCTGAAGCGCCCGGCACCGTCAAGGTTAGCGGCTTCGATCAAGCTAGCCGGTACGCCTTGCAGACCTGCGAGGAATAAAATCATTCCTGAGCCTGCTGTCCAGAAAGTCATGATGATCAAGGCATATAGTGCAGTGTCTGGGTTCATCAGCCAAGCCGGTCCATGAATGCCGAACCAGGAAAGGATGTAATTGAAGAGCCCGATCTGCGGGTTGAAGATCCAGTACCACAGCAGGGACATGGCCACGCCGGATACCATGCTTGGAAAATACATTGCTGTTCTGAAAAAGCCGCGCAGAGGAATGGTCTGGTGGAGCAATAGTGCAAAGCCAAGACCGAGCGCAAGCTGGATAGGTACACCGATGAAGGTATATCTCAGCGTGACAACCACCGATTTCCAGAACAGGTCATTGTGAAACATCTCGGTGTAGTTAGCGAGCCCGATAAATTTAGGTGGGTGTATGATGTCATAATCAGTAAAGCTGAAGTAAAGCGATGATAAGATAGGATAAAGGGCGAATACTAGGAAGCCGATAATCCAAGGAGAAATGAACAGATACATGTAGAACGTCTGCCGCCTGTTCTCGCGATTGATCATGACACACCAACCTCTCGTTTTAAAGTATAAGCGCTTTAACTTTTAATCATACTAACACTATTAATTAGCAATAATACTAGGTAAATAGAGATTAAAGTTTAATCGCTTTAACTTTTTGTTTCGCTTTAATAAGCTTATCATAGAGGATGATCTCTAAATAATCAACACTTATTTTAACTATAAAAGCGCTATCAGTCATTAAACATAACATACAGTCTGTCATTTTTGTGAAAAAGGGACCTGAAATAAGATTCGGGAGTTTATTGTGTTAACTATTATAACGCAATTTTATTATTTTTTATTAATATTCCTCATGCTATGATTAGGTTTGGTCATATTTTGTTAGAAATGAGGAAACTGAATGACGACTAGACCTTACTTAAAAATGATCCAGCATTCTGTTACAGCCTCAGGGATTAGCTTTGAGGAAATTACACCGAATTTCGTATATAGAGCGACAGATGGAGTGAAATCATTTGTGATGGTAGACGCTGAGATCGGACTAAACAACAGTGCTTCTACGATCATTGCCATGAGTAAATCTCTAACTTATGATGTTTTGCATAAGGCGAATATCCCAGCCGTAGAACATATTTATTTGCCGCATCCAGACTCCAAATTTAGCAATTTGAATCCTTATCCATTGGCTGAGCGTTATTTCCAAGCGTACAATGGGGAGGTAGTTATGAAGCAGGATAACGGGGCGCAGGGAAATCATGTGTACAAAATCAATGAGATAGCCGATCTGCATGAAAAGCTGGATTTATTATTTTCTTTACAGCTTAATGGGGCAATAGGTCCTTATTATGAAGCGGAGATTGAGTATAGAATTGTAACTTTTAATCATCAGGCGCGTGTATTCCTTGGCAAAAAAAGAGTTCGTTCGTGGAAGCATAATTTGATTAACGGAGCTGTTACGATTGAGGTGAAAGATCAGGCCAAACAAGAGGCGCTGGCGGAGCTTGCCTCCTGGACCTCTAAAGCGCTGGGCCTTGATTTCTGCTCAGTAGATATCTTAGAGACAAATCAAGGCTTGATGGTGATTGAGGTCAACCATAAGGTGATGTTAGATGAATATTGTAAGCAAAATCCAAGTGAAGTACCTGGCCTCTCAGACCTTTACAGGGAAGTTATTCTTCAGCGTATGAATCAGTTATAAGCCGATATTCAGCAGCGATTGCCCGAATAATCTTTTGGCATTTCCGATTAGAGTTTGCGTACCCACGATTACAATAATCTCCGAAGGTGATTGTTCTTTAACATACGTAAGAGCATCCTCTAAATAAGGGAATTCGGTACTTTTTTCGAGAAAACTTTTAGCGATAAGCAGGGCATCCGTTGGGAAAATTAGATGGCTTATATCGGGTTTGGTTACGATTAGTTGATCCGAGACTGTACTCATGACTTCGATGACCCCTGTGTAATCTTTATCCTTAGGGACACCGATGATGGATGTGACGGTACGGCTGCGCTCAGGATTCACTAATTGAATAAGTTCAGCCAGATAGCTTGCAGAATCTCTATGAATAGCTCCGTCAATAATCGTCAGTGGATCATGACAGATAACTTCACAACGTCCCGGCCATTGTAATTGTTCAAAACAGTGATGTACGATCTCCTGATCAAGGGGTCCCCCTGTAATCTCTTCACAAAGTGCGACTGCGCTGGCAGCATTGACCGCTTGAAACTGTCCCAATAGCGGAAGGGTCAAGGCTGGATAAACGGCTGGCTTCGTCCGGACATCAAAAGTAGTTCCGACAGAAGTGGTTGTGATAGATTCAGCTAAAAACTGTTCTTCATAATATTGCACAGGGTTGGAGGAGAGGTTGTCCTTCATGATCGCAAGAACGTCGGATTTCTGTTTGCTAACATAGACGTTTGTTGTGTTGTTTTTGACAATCCCCAGCTTGTGCAGTGTAATGCTGTTCAGATCAGGTCCCAAATGGGCTACATGCTCTTCCATAATCGGGGTAATGACAGCCCAGTCATTGCTCAGGACATTGGTGTCATCAAACCTTCCTCCTCTACCGCATTCAATCACATTGATATCTGTACCCTTCTCCTTAAAGTACAAAGCCGCAATAGCCAAAGCAACCCCAACCGGACCTTGATATTCATCAGCAGCAAGCTGCTCTTCGATCTCGTAGAAGCCCCCGCGAATTACATTACCTAATCGTACAAAATCTTCTGTGGCTATTGCCTGCCCATTGATCCGGATTCTTTCGTTGAAATCTACCAGGTGAGGGGAGGTGAATAACCCCACTTTATATCCCAAGTGACTTAACAGAGAGGAAATAAATCTAGAGGTGGAGCCCTTACCTTTACTGCCTGTGACCAGTATGTATTTTTGATTGCGATCCGGACTTCCGACTGCATCCAGTAATGCTCTGGTTAACTCCGGTTTTCTAACTTCTTCATCCAAAGTTTCTGTAATGTTGTTAATGGCCCTTAGGTAAGAGCTGTAGATCATATCTTCTACTTGGGATTGTGAAGTGAATTCCACGGAAATCCCTCCATTTAATTAATTTTGGCGCGTTCCTCAGATAGTGTTGTGTAGATGATAATCGGAAGTAACACAAGAGAAATGATGACGGTCAGAGCGATGCTCCAGTTCAAATCTTTATATAGCTGTACTATGGTGAACAACAAAGCGATAACAGGTAAGACCAGTTTGTTTAAGTGCTTTAGGAATAAGGAGTACATACTTCTTTTTACGGTAACTGATGTGCCGATGCTTGGGATTTCTAACTCGTTACGCGATAAGGCGGTGATCCCGATAAATAAGTGGCCGTCGATAAATTTAAGCTGCTCATTATCCGCATGAAGCTTGACTGACTGGGCAATATGCTCCGTATCGATGTCTAAGATGGGGATGGTGATTTGTTTGGAATTATAGGAGATCACGATCTGGTCTGTTTCTTCCATGCCTAGCAGTTTTCTAACATTCGGATGAATTCTGCATAAATTCTGGTGCTCATCAAAAGGGTAAGGATGACCCACTCTGAGGGTGAGCTCTCTTTTGCCAATAAAAAAGTTCCCTAATGCACTTAAGGGCCGTTGGATCAGTTGATTTATAAGTTTATGTATGCCTGGTTTGGGTTGAGAACGCGTCCTAGCGCGAGTAATGATTAATGGGTCATGCCCCTCGGAATGGGTTTCAAGCAATAACATAATGTATCTGTTGAAGTAAAGGGTATTCGGTTTGGCTGTGCTATCTTCTCGTAAAGTTAGGTTTACCCGGAAGCCATTTTTGGGATTGATAAGTTCTACTTGATTCGTATATTTACGGACGAGTGCTGGACAGGCTTTTACATAGGGTTTGGCAATCTCGTCCACTTTAGGAATTCCCCGAAGAACTGTGTCGTATTCTGGCTTCGTTATTGTTAATCCTGTAGTCAGGCAGTCCCCGAGCTTGTCCTTTGCCCGCTTGGATAATTGGATTGTACCTCTTGGCACCTCATCTGCCGATAAAATTAAACAGCTGACTTTGACACCATTCTCTGCTGTAAGATCAACGAAGATATGCTGCACTAAACCTAATTCCTTTAACTCTTCGGAGTTCATTGTGATTTCTTCACGAGGTTGAAGGCTTTGTTTGTCTAGAATAGTAAAGGTTTGCTCGATAATAATGTCAGACACCGCCCAATAGTTTAATGATTTGTTCAAGGGAATGAATGGTTTTTTGGAATAAATCAAACGCATTCGGGTTACGATAATTTCGATTAATTTCAATTTGAATACTTTGAACTAACAATTCCTTAGCGCAATATGAAGTAATCGTTCCAGGATGGGATGCAGAAAATGTATGATTTTGTCGAACATTGGTAATACCATTATTGTTAAAGATGTCTATGACGTCATTTAAATTATTCTCTCGTATAGAGGTTCCGTACAGTGTCCCTAGGTCAATATCAAACTCTCGAAGTTTGGAAGCTCCGTGCAGATCGATCACAAACTGAATGCGATGTTCTTTGACAAGCGCTCGTAGCGCCGCCTTATATTCTCCACCTAAGATGTAATTTGGGTCTTCTTTGGAAAAGCTATTCGAATAAATACAGTAGCAATTGGTGAGCTTTTGTAACAAGAGGGCAAGGGAGCCTGTATACATGTCAGCTGGTTTAACAGCATGTTCTCGAAAATGATTAATGGCATGTGGAGCTGAGACAAGTACAGGAAGGGAGCCTTCTACAATGGAGTAAGAGGGATCTACCCCGATATCGCCAAAATAATTATTATTGGAGAATTGTAGCTCATACTGTTCGATCAGAGATAAAATATGCAATCACCTATTCATAGTTATTTAATGGGTCGTTAACCATTAGTATGTCCTAAGCATTCACCATTCATGAATAAGGATGAATCTATTATAACGCTTGCAAGGTTTGCCGTGGGCAGTTTTTCCATAAAATGATTCTAAAAGATTGGCTATTGAAAAGTTCAAAATGGTGTGCTAATATTTCAATTGAAAACGTTACCGATAAGGATACCGAGAAGGATACCAAAAAGTAGGCTGGGGATTACTTAAGCAAATGAAAACGCTGACATAATTTTCACTAACAGCATCGGAACGTCTTCATGCGAAGTAATCTAATAAAAAGTACGAGGGGGAAGAAGAATGAAGAATATCAAAAAATATTTAGGGCTCATGTTAGTAATGTCTATGGTTGTTGTCTTAGCGGCAGGATGTGGGAATAAAGAAAATAATTCTGCATCCAATGATGGAAACGCTACATCTGGTAAAAAAGGGTCAGTTTATTTCTTGAACTTCAAACCTGAGATTGCAGAAATATATGAAAAGATCGCTAAGGATTACGAAGCAGAAACAGGAGTTAGGGTAAAAGTCGTAACGGCTGCTGCGGGTACTTACGAAACTAAATTGAAATCCGAAATCTCCAAGTCTGAAGCGCCAACTATTTTCCAAATTAACGGACCTGTTGGTTTTCAATCCTGGAAAGATTACACCTTGGATTTGAAAGATACTAAGCTTTACAGCTATCTGTCCGACAAAAGCTTGGCTGTAACTGAAGGTGAAGGCGTGTATGGTATCCCTTACGTAGTTGAAGGATACGGCATCATCTACAACGACGCAATTATGAAGAAATACTTCGCTTTGGCTGATAAAGCGGTATCGATCTCCTCCACAACTGAGATCAATAACTTCGACACTTTGAAAGCAGTAGTAGAAGATATGACGGCTAAAAAAGACCAACTGGGCATTAAAGGTGTATTCGCCTCCACTTCCCTCGCTGCTGGTGAGCAATGGAGATGGCAGACTCACCTTGCAAACTTGCCGCTGTACTATGAATTCAAAGACAATACTGAGTTTGACAACACCGTTCTTGCGGGTCTAGCTTCTAAAGAAGTTGAATTCAAATACAACGATAAATTTAAAAACATCTTCGATCTGTACATCAAGAACTCTGTAACTAAAGAATCCTTGCTGGGTAGTAAATCCGTAGCTGACTCCATGGCTGAATTTGCACTTGGTAACGCAGCTATGGTTCAAAATGGTAACTGGGCTTGGTCACAAATCAACGATGTTGACGGTAACGTAGTTAAAGCTGAAGAAATCAAATTCTTGCCTATCTACACAGGTATGGAAGGCGAAGAAAAACAAGGTTTGGCTGTAGGTACAGAAAACTATTTCGCAATCAACAGCAAAGTATCTGCTGAGAACCAACAAGCTTCTATCGCTTTCCTGGAATGGTTGTTCTCCAGTGAAAAAGGTAAAGCTTATGTAACTAACGATCTAGGTTTCATCGCACCATTCAATACCTTTGAAGACAGCGAAAAACCAGCAGATCCACTTGCTAAAGAAGTATCTGCTTGGATGGAAAAAGATCTTACTTCTGTAGCTTGGACATTCGCAGCATTCCCAAGTGAAGAATTCAAAAACGTCTTTGGTGATGCGCTCTTGCAATACGCTCAAGGAAACAAAACTTGGGATGAAGTTGTAACCATCTTCAAGGACACTTGGAAGGCTGAAAAAGCAAAATAATAAATGCATGGAAAGATGCTTGAATAACTCTCAGTTGTCATACAGATAAAAGCTTAGTGCCACTGGGCTCCCTCGGGATTCAGTGGCACTAAGCAACAATTGGAGTGGATCTTGCTACATCTGTTTCATCATTTTCCATACTGAGATAGGAGAAGACTCCATGGAAAAATCGATAAAAAAATATTTTGCTCTTTTTGCATTACCGACCATAATAGCCTTTGGAATTGCCTTTGTGATCCCTTTTCTTTTGGGTATATATTTGTCTTTTACAGAGTTTACTACAGTCAATGATGCAACATGGATAGGGTTTGGCAATTACGCTAAAGCTTTTTCGAATCAAGAGTTTCTAAATGCATTAGGTTTCACCGTTAAATTCACAGTTTTATCTGTTCTTACTATTAATGTGTTCGCCTTCATCTTGGCGATGTTATTAACTAGAAAGCTAAAAGGAACCAACGTATTTAGAACGATCTTCTTTATGCCTAACTTGATAGGCGGTATCGTATTAGGATACATCTGGCAGTTGATTTTTAATGGGATTTTGTACAAATTTGGTGTCACTTTGACCTCTGATGCAACGTATGGATTTTGGGGACTAATCGTTCTTATGAATTGGCAATTGATAGGGTACATGATGATTATCTATGTTGCAGGTATTCAGAATGTTCCTAAAGATATAGTAGAAGCCGCAAGAATTGATGGAGCTTCACGTTCTAAGATTTTGCGTAATGTGACTATTCCACTCGTAATGCCGTCCATTACTATTTGTTTATTCTTAACCTTATCCAATTCATTTAAATTGTTTGACCAGAACTTAGCGTTGACCGCTGGTGCTCCTTCTAAGCAGACCTCCATGTTAGCACTGGACATCTACAATACATTCTACGGAAAATCAGGATGGGAAGGTGTCGGTCAAGCGAAAGCCGTCGTATTCTTTGCTTTAGTAGCCTTAATCGCCTTAATACAACTTGTCATTACTAGAAGAAAGGAGGTTGAGAACTAATGCAAAAGACTAGAGCAAAAGATTACTCTATATTCACCATTTTGTTGGTCTTGGCCATTGCGTTCTTATCTCCTATTTTTATTGTTCTGATGAACTCCTTCAAGGGTAAGTTCTACATTAGTGATACGCCGTTCTTATTCCCTAATGAGACTACGTTTGTTGGTTTAAAGAACTATACTAGTGGTGTAGCAAAGATTGATTTCTTCAGTGCCTTCGGAATGTCCTTGTTTATTACGGTATGCTCGGTGGCTGTGATCGTGTTATTTACTTCCATGACTGCATGGTACATTACCCGGGTGAAGTCCAAATTCACAGGCATGATGTATTATGCGTTTGTATTCTCGATGATCGTGCCTTTCCAAATGGTTATGTTCACAATGACTAAGACTGCAAACGTGCTGCATCTCGACAATCCGATTGGGATTATCTTAATCTATTTAGGGTTTGGATCAGGGCTATCTGTGTTTATGTTTAGCGGATTTGTGAAGTCTATCCCGCTTGAGGTTGAAGAAGCGGTAATGATTGATGGCTGTAATCCACCTCAGGCCTTCTTTAAAGTGGTATTGCCCATCCTGAAACCTATTGCTGTAACTGTAGCTATCCTTAATGTAATGTGGGTATGGAACGACTTCCTATTGCCAGACCTGCTGATTGGTACAGAGTATAAAACGATTCCTATTGCGATCCAGTACCTAAAAGGTGGATACGGATCGATTGACATGGGAGCTATGATGGCGATGCTGGTCTTAGCTATTGTGCCAATCATCATTTTCTACCTGACTTGTCAAAAGTACATCATCGAAGGTGTCGTTGCAGGTGCGGTTAAGGGTTAAGCTTGATCTACCTCGTTAAATAAATTAATATTCATGTAAGAAGCGAGTAGGGTGTTTTTCTTGGTGGGTGACCATCAGGAATCCCCTGCTTTCTTATTTTGACTATGAAGTTGAATAAGGATTAAGGAGTTTGATAGATACTAACAAGTAAAGGATAGATAGAAATGGAGAGACTGACTATTATAGACATCGCCAAATTATGCGGTGTTGGCGTGACTACTGTATCAAGGGCTATTAACAATCATCCGGATATTAATGAAGAAACAAAAGCGATGGTTATGAGGGTTATCAAAGAAAATCATTATGTCCCGAACAACAGTGCAAGAAATTTAAAACGTTCTGATTCGAAAACGATTGCAGTATTGATTAAAGGGATATCCAATCCATTTTTTAGCCCGATGATCAAAGTGTTCGAAAAAGAGATTCAACGCAAGAAATACTCCTTCATCCTACAGCGAGTTGATGAGAATCAAGATGAGATCGAAGTGGCGATTGAGCTGGAGAAAGAAAAAAGGCTAAAGGGAATTGTCTTTTTAGGAGGGCTATTCTCACACTCTCAAGAGAAATTACAGCAATTAACGGTTCCATTTGTCCTTAGTACGATCGGAATGACGGAAGAGTTTGATTTGAGCGACTATTCTTCTGTATCTGTCGATGACTTTAATGAGAGCTATAAGATTGTGGACTATTTATGTAATCTGGGGCATGAGAAAATCGCAGTCATTACTGCACCAGAAGAAGATGTAAGTATCGGTAAGTTAAGATATGAAGGTTATAAAAGGGCTTTAGCTGATCATGGAATCGCTTATAATGAGCGGCTAGTGCGGCGGATGAAAGAGGATATCGACAGTTACAGTATGGAAAATGGGTATGCGGTTACAAAAGAATTGCTAGAGTTAGGTGAAGAGTTCACCGCTATTTTTACCTTATCAGATAGTATGGCTATCGGCGCCTGTAAGGCAATATTTGAAGCGGGCAAGCAAGTCCCGGAAGATTACTCTGTGGCTGGTTATGACGGATTGGATATTTCCTTCTATTATAATCCTTCTATTACTACCATCAAACAGCCGGTAGTGGAGATTGCGGAAGCGACGATTAAGATTCTTTTTGATCTCATCAATAAGAAGGTTAAGCATGCGCATCAGATTTTCCCGGCTGAATTAATAGTTAGAGAATCTACAAGGTCTTTATTGTAGTTTCAACAAGTGAGTATGTTTAAGTTTATTTACGAATCGGGGTGGGGAGATAGAACCGCAAGAGATTAAACCTAACGATATCAACAGCATCACACGGTTTATCACCGCATTTGGTGATCCTACTCGGATTCGGATTGTTACGTTATTAGGGAATAAAGGTCGGCTGAATGTTGGGGAAATTGCAGGTGAATTCGAAATAAGCAGGCCAGCGATTTCACATCATCTCAAAATCCTACGGGATGCCCGCATTGTTGACCATAAAAAGAGAGGCCAGGAAGTCTATTACTGGCTGGCGCGTGAACGGCTAGCAACAAACTTTAGGGCGCTTGCTGATTTGGCAATGTCGTTTAATCATGGGGACTAAGCCATCTCAAGGGAATGGTTCAGTCCCATTTTAGGATAACCAGGCATTTACCATATCGGAGACGGGTTTATAGATAAATATCATCCATCCCAATGGGTTAGAGACCGAAATATGTAACGCATTAATAAGACTGAAGAAAGTTCCCAGCAACAGAAGAAATGAGAAAACCCACATCTCCTTGATTAATTTTTTCCTCCACATCAGGGGAACTTCAATGGCTGCTATAACGGCTACAACTATGAGAATCACTACTATACCCAATATTCACAACCTCCCAAACCATCTAGTTTCGAGATATTAAGTCTTTGCTCAGTGCTCTTCTGAACATTACTACGCTTAACAAAACCAGGGGTAGAAATAACCCAAAGGTTATAACATAATACACCCAATAATTATCAAAAATTTCGCCGTAATAAGTGTAATTTGGGGCTATAAGAGGTGCTAGTGCGACCAAAATCAACCCTGTCGGTAAGGATAACACTCGATACTCCTTCAATTTTAATAATTGGGACAACCCCAGAATAAAAGCATAGAAATACAAAGTTACTTTTATAAAGAAAGTTAACATCCACTGTAGAGCTATCATGGCTTCCACCCGCTCAAAGATTCCACCAACAGATATGCGCCTTGCGATGTTATAGCTGGGATATATATCTCTGGCCGTCAGATCCGGACCTAAGACCAGTATGGAGACGATGAGCGTTATGAAAATTACAGTCCCCCCTAGGAGGGTGCCTTGTAAAAAACTCCTTGTTATCTTTTGTTGTTTATCTACATAAGGAAGTATCATTAGAAAGACGACTGGTTCTAAAAAAGTGTAGGCCGTAATGGGAATAGTCCCTCTCAGTACTGGCTTTATTCCATCTTCCAGGATGGGGAATATTCTGATAATTTCCATCTGAGGAACAATTGCGACCGTCAGGATCAGAAATAGGATAACGACCATTGGAGTGAAGATCTCTCCCGCTCGTCCGATAACCTCAATACCGAGCCGCGTTGCCATAATTACGATAAGTATAAATAAGAGCAGGATGGCCGGGATAGGAGTTCCAGGCAACATTTCTGAAATCACAAAATCACTGATCTCCCTCATACTTCCAGCGATAACTATAAGAAAAAACAATAAAGTCATAAGCGATAGAATAGTCCCAAGCCATTTTCCGAAGACCTTTTGAATTGCCTCAATAAGCGTTAATTTGGGATATAACTTTGCGAACTTGCTGTACATATAGTTGGCCAGCAAACCTAATGCCATTCCAATTAAAGCTGAAATCCAGGCGTTTTGTGTGGCGTAGTGTGTGGATGAAGAAGGGATTATAAGGATGGAATCCCCAATAGTAAGGAGCATAACCAGTAAGGTTAGCTGGCGAGTACTTATTTTTCCCTTTTCCAACATGGTTTTGTTCACTCCAATTCATCACTTCGCCTCTTCTAGGAAAGAGTTAGTCACTTTCCCTAACAGGCGAATCTTAATATCCATCTTTACGCTTACTGGAAGGTTAACAAAGGTCTCATCCCAATTGTTTCGCAGTTTCTTCCACGCCTGCGGGTTAGAACGATGGATGATTTCGCCGAATCCAAAAATATCACTTTTGTATTCAGTTTGTACCTTTTTAATTGTAGCTTCGAATAGATTTATTACTTTTTTATTGGCGATTTGTTCTAATTGAGTGATGGTCTTTGGGTCCCTTAGATCAAGATTTCTGCATTGTACCTCTCCTAAATCTGATTCTAAATGCTGCTCAATAGTGATTTCTGGTTTGCCACTATGGATGCTGCCTTTCATTTTGGAACGGGCTTCAAATACATCAAGTGAAACCTTTTTACCTTCGGGACATTGGATATAGAAAACAGTGCTCCTTACTTTATTGGTTAAATAGTTATACACTTTTGATTCCTCTGGATTTAGCCAACCAATCAATTTGTCCTCCTTGAATATGGCCAATCCGGAGTATTTCAATTCCGTTGGAGAGTCTACCGTTTCAACATTCTTCGGAGTTTCTCCTTCATCTACACTTCCATCGATGACAACACCTGTTAAGACTGGATTTTTACCTTTACTCACAAGTTCTGTAATTAGGGTTCCTAATGTCACAGTAGATGTAGGTGCCCAATTTTTCTCAGAGGTTTCCAGACTGGAAAACAATCGCACGGCAGGAATCTTTTCAAGACTGGTTAATATTTTCAACGCATCTTCTGCCCTCGCATCCTTTGCTACCACTATAAAATAATCATTTCGCGTATCGTTGTCTCTTGACATGAAATCAAGAACATCGCTGATTCCCTCTTTAGCCAAATCCTCGCCAAGGACTAGGATTCGTAAATGAGAGATATAAATTTTACGTGGACTAACGGTTGTGATTTTTCTAAGGGCTTCATATACGGTATTTCCCGTCGCTTTATAAAGGTTGACTGGTGCCTGAGGAGAGCCCCCCTTTGAGCCAGCGATTTGACTGGGTAAGACCACTTGCGCAGAAACTTGATATTGATCTCCGATTTTATCGATACCTATTCCTACAGCAATCGCAAGATCATTTAATTCTCGGCGGCTCCAGCAACCTGTTACAAATATTTGCATGAGAATAAGAACACAAATCAGAAGCGATCTTCGTTTCATGAATTATTCCTCCGTGAGATCTCCGGGTTTCTCCGGTGGTGAACTCTTTTCCCGAACGATATTTTTTTTATTGATAAGTCTAGGGCGGGTAAACATAGCCCAATGCGGCATTCGGAAAAAGGTGTCCTTTTGATCGGCGAGATTATAGGGAGCAAACGGACTCAAATAAGGAATTCCAAAGGAACGTAAGCTGCACATGTGAAGAACTATCGCAATAACGCCGATAATGATCCCAAACAATCCAAAGGATGCAGCAAGGAACATCATTGGGAAACGGAGCATTCTGATGGTCAGGGCAAGATCGAAGGATGGCAGCACAAAGCTGGAGATAGCAGTAATAGCGACGACAATAAGCATGGCAGCAGAAACAATGCCGGCATCAACTGCCGCAGTCCCAATCACTAGGGTGCCTACAATGGATACAGATTGGGCTATGGTTTGAGGCATTCGTACACTCGCTTCTCGTATAATCTCAAAGGCAAGCTCCATTAAGAGTGCTTCAATAAATGCTGGAAGCGGCACGCCCTCCCGTTGTGCGGCTAGACTGATCAGCAGGGTTGTGGGCAGCATCTCCTGATGAAAGGTAGTAATAGCTACATACAAAGATGGGGCAAGTAGTGAAATGAAAATACTGAAGTATCGAAGCATTCGTACTAAGGTGCTAACATCGGCACGTTGATAATAATCTTCCGCCGTCTGCATGAAGGAAACAAATAAGGTAGGCACCGTCATTACTATAGGTGTCCCATCTACTAATATGGCTACTTTTCCTTCCATAAGAGCAGCTGCTATAACGTCAGGGCGTTCCGTATGATGGATCGTTGGAAATGGGGTATAGGTTTCATCCTCGATTAATTCTTCGATATAGCCACTTTCCAGGATCCCGTCAATGTCGATCCGATCTAAACGTGAGTGTACTTCTTGCAGAATCTCATCACTAACAATGCCATTGATATACATGAGGGCTACGTCTGTCTGTGTTACACGTCCAATTTGCTGTGTTTCTAACCAAAGATTGGGGTCTTTTATTTTCCGCCGGATTAATGCGGTATTCGTGCGTAAGCTTTCTGTGAAGGCTTCCTTAGGTCCACGAATCACCGTTTCAGTGGCACTTTCCGTTACGCCACGGTCTTTCCAGTCACGCATGCCTATGGTGAACCCTTTGGTATATCCATTAAGTAAGAGGATCACATCTCCGGATAATAGAGAGGTGAATAAAGAATTGAACTCCGTCGCATCTTTAATATCCCCTACAGTGAGCATGTGATCTTTTAATAATTGATAGTTGGCTGTTTGTGTATCAAGACTTGGATCTGGAAGTTCTAAGATTAGTGATTCCAGAATGAAATCCTGAATAGCTTTACTATCCGCCAATCCATCTGTATAGAAAATAGCTGCTTTAATCTGGTGTTTGGAACCAATAAAGAATTCTCTAATCACGAGATCTGTACTATTGCCGAGTGTTGTTTTTATATATTGAATATTATCTTGAAGTTTTTCTTTAATGGGTTCCTTGGGTAATTCTTTAGTGGGGTTAGGGTGCCCTAATGAAGGGTTCTTAAAAACTTTTGTTATTGTTCTGTTCAGAAATCCCATAGTTGTTATCCCTCTTCCGCTGGTGCTGTAAATATAGCTATTACCAGAATGAGGTGGGATTATTCTGAACCATGGATGGGTCAACGCATATCAAAAAAGCCGCAGAGAGATTCTCTGCAGCTAGCTAGAAGCGCTTAATTAAGACTTTAAGACGTCCAATCGTTATATAGATGCTTCTCCGTTAGGATGGACAACAACTGAATACCAACCTCATTATGGCCACCTTCAGGGATGATCAGGTCAGCGTATTTTTTGGATGGTTCGATAAAAGCTTCATGCATGGGTTTAACTGTACTCAAATATTGATGATGGATCGACTGGATGCTCCGTCCACGTTCTTCAATATCTCTAAGGACCCGGCGGAGAATGCGTACATCAGGATCGGCATCCACGAATACCTTGATGTCGAGCATTTCACGGAGATTCTCGTCAGAAAGGACGTGGAGTCCCTCGATGATTACAATATTGTTTGGCTTCAGTTCTACCGTCTCTGTAGTGGAGCGGGCATGGACTGTAAAGTCATACACGGGAGCGAATGCGGTCTGTTCTTCGCGCAGAGATTTAAGATGCTCAATGAGCAGCTCGTTATCGAAAGCGAAAGGATGATCGTAATTAATGGATTCACGTTCAGCAAAGCTGAGATGTGAGTGATCCTTATAGTAGTTATCTTGAGATATGAAAGTTACCTTTCCCGTTCCAAGACGGTCAATGACGGAGCGGGCTACGGTTGTTTTTCCCGAGCCGGTGCCGCCGGCGATACCAATAATGAGCATGTGATTCAATAACCCTCCCTAAGATTGCCGTTGCAATTCCAATATTGTAGCACAGCGCTCATGTTTTTTCACCTTAGATCGGGTAAAATTAAGATGGGATTTTTGGAAATTCGTCTATATTAGGGACAAGGCAAATCCGGAAGGGGTTATCCAACGAATGAACGGAAAAAAAACCGTACAAGAGGCTTTTAATGAAACGGCCTATCGAATCGCAGGGAATGGGAATAGAGATGTGCAAGTGTTGAAGGAAGCCTTGGCAGCCGTAGAGAACAGTACGGCATCTGATATTTATGGAACGGGCGAAGTGATTGAAGATTTCCAGACGAAAATGGCGAATATCCTGGGCAAAGAAACCGCGGTTTTCTTTCCGAGCGGAACGATGGCGCAGCAAATCGCTTTAAGAATTTGGTGCGATGAAAAAGAGGTGAAAAAAGTAGCCTATCATCCCTTATGTCACTTGGAGATCCATGAGCAGGATGGCCTGAAGGAATTACATCATATTGAGCCTATCTTGCTTGCGGACAAGAACCGATTAATCACTTTGGAGGATGTGGCGAACCTAAAGGAGGATATCGCCTGTCTGTTGCTGGAATTACCCCAGCGCGAGATTGGTGGTCAGCTGCCAGAATACACGGAGCTTGAAGCTATTTCTGCTCATTGCCGTGCATGCGGCATTAAATTGCATTTGGATGGGGCGAGATTATTTGAGATCCTTCCGTATTACGGGAAGTCAGCAGCTGAAATCTCTGCACTCTTTGATAGTGTGTATATATCCTTTTATAAAGGAATTGGAGGAATCGCTGGGGCAATTCTTGCAGGCAGTGAAGATTTTACGAAGCAATCAAAGATATGGAAACGGCGGCATGGTGGAGACTTAATCAGCTTATATCCGTACATCATTTCTTCTGATTATTATTACCAGCAAAGAGAAGGCAACATGCAGCAGTATTATGAAGGTGCAAAGGAGCTTGCTGCTTGGGTTAATCAATGTCACGACGTAACCACTCTGCCCGCTCAACCTGTCTCCAATATGTTTCACATGCATTTTCAAATGTCTAAGGAACAAATTGAACCGATTCTGTCAGCGGTGTATGAGGCGACAGGAATCGGTTTAAGCGCGGGTATAAGAGCTACCGGGGAACATACTTCTTATTGTGAGATCAGCATTGGAGACAAGTATGCCGACATCCCAAAAGAAAAGCTTAAAGAGTTTTTTCTGCTGCTCGATAAGCTAATGAGCGAATCATCTGCCGAGTAGCGTGCGGAGTAAGGAGATTCGTAATAGTTGTTTTTTAATAAGCTTCATGCGAAACTCATTTTTTAATTGATTGTAGATCAGCGGGCAATGGTTAAGCGCCCAATGGTACATGAATTTAAAGTCTGTAGCGTCTTTTGCAGAATTTAATAAATAGTATGAGATCGTATCGTAAGCATTGTGGTTGAACCATTCCGTCATTTCCTGTGCGTTATATCCATATTTCTGCACGGCCATATTCTTAATGAGTTTCTTTTCTTCCAGATTCTCAATTAAAAATCCTTGGCTCAGATTAAAGGTGATATTGTTCCCGTGTATTCTGTACACGCCAGCAATCACATCAATGAAGCCCGCATCACCTACCAGCAGGGAACGCAAATAGATGGAAGCATCGTTGACCATATTCATATCTAGGATATCCATAGCCATTAAGGCCTCTCGTTTAAAGACAGTAGTTAAAGTAGAGGCGGGTTTTGGATATCCTTTTTTCTCGAAATTCATGAAATAATCGCGTTTCTTAATAATGCTGCTAAGCTGCAGATTGGAGATTTTTAGTTGTTTGGCTTTGGAATACTCCAGAAACACATTCGCAGCTACAAATGATATTTCGGGATGAAGGAGATGGAAGCGGACAGCTTTACTGAAATAATTCATGTCGATCAGATAATCATCATCATCGAGAAAAAGAACATATTCCCCATCACCATGTGCAGCGAAAGCTTTTCGGCGATTATTTCCAGGTCCGCTATTGGTAGCATTGCGCATGTAAATGACCCGTGGCTCCGCCCCAAAGTGTTGCTGCATTAACTCTTTCGTGCCATCTGTAGAACAATCATCAATCACTGTAATCTCTTTATTGGGATAGTCCTGCATTAAGATACTTTGGATCGCTTGATATAGGAATTCTTTTCTATTATAGGTGGTGATAATGACACTGATCTTGGGAGAATCGGATAAGGATTGGACTGCTGGGTAGGAAATTTCCGTATCCGAAATGCGGCTTTCCATTTTAACCAACCCCTGAATTAAACCTGCGATATCACTGGCAACAATGTTGAATTGTTCAGACAGATAGAATTTCAAAGTATCCTCTGAAGCCCTCCCAGTCAGAAAGGCATGAATAACCTCAGATAAGGTTTCCAGATAAGGTTTGATTTGTACATTTTGTTCTTGATCTATGATCTGGCGGCATCTTTGCAATAGTTCTGTATCCTCTATTTGGATGGTGGGTGAATGGTTTATTTCATCATTTAGGTCGTTTAGAAAGACGTAACAGGCTTGCTGCAAAACCTCGCTATGATCCATTTCCAGTCCTCCTGTTGTGTTATTTGGATAAACCACTTACCTCAGGCTGAGCGTTAATTTTATTTTTGAGTTTGTATCGATACTTTTTGAGATGTTCCCATGTATAGAGGAAGACTTCCCGTTCCATTAAAGAGCCGATTACAAAATATACAGGCAAGATCACTAGTCCTAGAAGTACACCCCAGATCATAAGCCCCAGATAGGAATGGATCGGGATGTCGATGGCAGTTGTGATGAGAATAATGCCTACAAAAACTACTGCATTCGTAAGCCATCTTCTAAAAGTGACCCATGGACTGCGGTCCAGCAAATGTTTGCTGGCATAGATCACAATATCTATGGAGCGGTATAGGAGGGCAACTATCGTTCCCATCAGTACACCGTAAATTCCCATGAAGATTACGAAGACAACAGAAGCCACCAGATTAATGGCGGATTCCAGAATGGAACGGTTTTGTGTTTTTTTGAAATGTCCAGCGATGGTAATCACATTATTGGAAGACGTTCTGGCATTGGTTAATAATTTGATGACTACGAACAAGACCGGCAGCCACATATCAATGTAATTTACGTCGTTTACCCCAGCGGTATACAATTTCATAAAGGGTAAAATCAAAATGTAAGCCACCGTTAAAATCGAGAAGATAAGCCCCATAAAATACACTTCGTAAGCATCATAAAATTTAATAAATGCTTCTTTACTCTCATGGTAGCTTTGCCCGAGGGCAGCCTTCACACTTCCGTTTATGGTCTGGACGATATTATCCACGATCGTAAAAATCATATTGTACATAACATAGATACTGACGATTTTTAGATTCGTAAAGATAGTTAATATAAGTACGTCAGTATTTCTAAACACCAAATAGGAGATTTCATGGACTAATACGGAATTCTTTTGACCAATGGCTTCATAGTCTGGTTTGAGATTCAGGTTGATCCACTTGTAATTCTTATTCATATAAATATAGAAAGCGATGATTTGAAGTAAAGTTAAGATAAAATAGGAAGCTTGAACCGCAATAATGTCCACACCTTGCAGTAATAACAGAATCCGGATCAGGCTGTTCATAATATTAGCCACAGTGACAATGGAAGTCTCTACATAGCTTTTTCCCTCCGCAGCGAGCAGAACCTTGAATTTCCCCTGAAAATAATAATTGATTGCTCCGCCCATCCCCGTAAGCAAAATAATGACCATAATCGATAATTTATCGATCTCAGATGAGATCACTAGCGGGTACACGATGGCGAGTAGCAGTACGGCGAAGAAATAGTAAATACCTGTTTTTTTATAATAGCTGGAGGTGGCAGCCAGAATAGAGTTGATATTGTTTTTATTATCCGAAGCTACCGGCTTGTAAAGTGCTTGGATCGAGGCCGCCCCAACACCTGCTTCCAGCAGCGCCAAATAACTAATAATCTGCACAATCGAAGCGATCAACCCATTGGCCTCAGAGCCATAGTTGACCATTATCAGTCTGGGTATAAAAAAACCGAGGATAATCGTGATGAGTTGACTTCCCAGTCCAAAGGATAAGTTAAGAATGCTCCGCTTGGCTTTCATAACGAATCCCCCTTTCGTAAAGCGGTAAATACGTATCTAGATGCTCGAAATGTCTTTCGGCTTGTTTTGCTTGCAGTGTGACATCCATAGAGCAGGTGATCATACTTTCAAAAATCTGTGCAGGCTGGACCTGTTCCAGCGTGTTGAAATCGGCATACAGACCTGTGAATCCAACATCTTCCATTACATTGACCATTTTTTTGCTGTAGGCTACAGGGAATACCGGTTTATTAAATACCCAGCCCAGAATCATTGCATGGAATCTTGAAGCCACAATAGAACTGGCATTAGCTAACACGGACAACACTTCTTCCATGTTCGTTTTATATAAATGCACTTGAATAGCATCCTTGTAGGAGGGACCGATAAGGCGCTGAATCTCTTCAATCGCCAGTTGATCGCCTTCGTGTTCGCAAAATGACATGAAATGAACCGCGTAACCTTTTTCAATGAAATAAATTGCGAGTTCTTTCATTTTTTCATAATAGAGGTTGTCAAAACCGTTCAGACCTTTCGCAGAAGGTTTAATAACGGATAAGACGATGTAATCCTCCGGTTCGTTTGGAATATCTGGCGGGTCTAGCTGAAAAATAATATCTGGGGCTAAGCGGACATTATCCAGATCCTTAAATAAATCATAAGAGTACTGTTCTCTGAAACATATATCTGTATAATCCTTGAAAATCCGCTTGTGCTCATCATAGTATTCTTGATTTGTAAAAGGGCCAAAATTAGATCCTAACAGATAGTAAGGCTTATTTTGATTACGAATGACTTCTGCATTCTTGAAATGCTCTGCCCAGTGGTCTGCTTCCATGAAAATTGAGCCGCCGATATGAACGACGCCATCTGAGTGATCTGCCAGATATTTGTGAGCCACATTATGTATCTTTAGCTTCCTGCAAATATAGCCAATGCCTCTTAGAAGAAGGGAATCGGAAGGATACACTTTGAGGTTAGGGAGCTCTTTGAAACATTGTTTATAGAGGCGTGGTGCGCAAATTCTGAATTTGGTATCCGGATATCTTTCGCACAGCACCTTAATGAATAGATCATCGCCCAGATTAAATTCGGTATAGGCGTATATCAGCATCTTTTTCATATTCTAGATTCCTTTCGGGTTCCGTTCCCTTTAAGTAGGTTTCGCTTGAACCGGGATAAGCCTCTCTCCACAGAGATGAATCTGTGATATAGAAGCGGGGAGATTAAAAATGTTCTGATATAAAGGGTTAATCTGCGATTATCTCCTCTATAACGTCTTATGAGTTCATCCATTTCTTGATTGAGCTTGGGATAGGTATGGTTGATGTCACGAAGTAATTCCTGAATGCTTACCCCTTCCGTACCATTTAGACAGGTTTTGAGGTTGAAAAAGTAGTTCTCAATCAGCTCCCGGTTCATTAACAAAGGGGAGATCGTGTCTAGTTCAGCAAAGGGATAGGTTTTGAAATATTCATCCACCCTTTTGAAAGCATCCACTACATCGAATTTATTCACGTTATAGCTGTTGGAGATGGAGGAGTTTCTCTGTAAATAAAAGGATAGTATATCCGGGATTGAGATGACTCTGGCCGCTCTGGACAAGGCTTTGTAGATGAACTCTTGATCCTCTCCATTCACACAGCGTTCTGTATAACCTAACCCGTGGAGAAGTAAGAATTCTCGCTTATAAGCGATACTCCCTGTCCATATTCGCAAGCTTTTGTTCACGAAAATCCGCGCCAGTGCTTCACTTCCCGTCACGTCGCTGAAATCAGAGGTACAGCTTAATAGAGTTTCTCTGCCTTCTGAGACATGATTATAACCCCAGCAAATAATCTCGGGTTGTTCATCTTGAGTATAAGAATGAATGGTTGAGACCAAGTCTGCGGAGACATAATCATCTCCATCGACAAAAAGAACATAATTACCTGTGGCTTCAGCTAAACCCCTATTTCTAGCCGCGCTTACTCCATGATTCTCCGTTCGAATGACTTTACAGAAAAGGGCGGGATTACGCGAAAGAATCTTTTCTATAACGTTGTAAGTGTTATCCGTAGAACCATCATCTACGATGATGACTTCGAAATGCGGATCGCTTTGGTCAAGCAGTGAATTAAACATAGGGGTTATATACTGCTCTATATTGTATACCGGGATCACAAGGCTTAGATTCATGGGTTCGCTCCTTTCCTGTGGAAAACTGGATGATAAGCTATCTTAAGCTTACCCCTCGTATGAAAAGATTGTATATACTACTTTAGTTTACTTATTGCTGGCTCTACTCGTTGTAGCATCATGTGAATAATAGTTATTACAATATGTAAAATGAAAATATTATGGTTTGGTTTAACATAGATAGAAAGCCAACAAAATGCTCGAAGCGGAGGGATCTGGGATGCAGCTGCAAAAAATATTCGTGAACGGTGAGAGACTGAAGAATACAATCGAGGCATTTGCCGATTATGGGCGTACAGATAAAAATGGCGTGACCCGATTATCGCTGACGGAAGAGGATCTTAAAGTTCGGGATTATTTTCGTGCCTGTTGTGAAGAGCTCGGAATGTCTGTGAAGATGGATGATATGGGGACGATGTATGCCACACTGGCAGGCGAAACTTCCGGGCCTCCGATTGTGATTGGCTCGCATATGGATACTGTGAAAAAAGGGGGCAGATTCGATGGCGTCCTGGGGGTTATCGCGGGTCTAGAGGTGGTGCGGACGCTTGTAGATTACGGGATTAAGCCGAAGGTTCCGGTGACGATTATGAATTTTACGAATGAAGAGGGGGCACGTTTTGAGCCATCGATGATGGCCTCTGGTGTGTTGTCCGGAAAGTTTGATAAAAGTGTTATGTTGAACAAAAAAGATCCAGCAGACATCACCTTTGGTGAAGCGCTGGAGAAGAGTGGATATAAGGGAGAAATGAGCAATCGTATCACCGAAGCCACCGCTTATTTGGAGCTTCATATCGAGCAAGGGCCTGTTCTTGAAAAAGAGGAGCTGACGATTGGGCTGGTTGACTGTGTAGTTGGTATGGCCTGTTACGAGATTGAGGTGACGGGAGAATCAGATCATGCGGGCACAACCCCTATGGCGATGCGCAAAGATGCTTTGTTTGCTGCCACAGATCTGATTATTGAGCTGCGGAGCAAGCTGGGGGCGCTCGATTCCGAGCTTGTGTATACCATGGGCAGAATGAATGTGCTTCCTAATATCCATACCGTCATTCCCAATAAAGTGATTTTCACCATTGAAGCCAGACATAAAGAGATGGAGATTGTGCGTGAAGTGGAAGCCATTATCAACGGTTTGCCAGAGCAACTGCTGGAATGTGAAGTAAGCAAGACTAAGCTTTGGGGCCGAGATACGGTGTGGTTTGATCAGAATGTGTGTGATTTGGTGGAGCAAGCGGCTCAAACCTTGGGTTATTCCAGTCGAAAGATCGCAAGTGGTGCAGGGCATGACGCACAATTCGTAGCCAGCTTTCTGCCATCCGCAATGGTGTTCGTGCCTAGCGTGAAGGGTAAAAGCCATTGTGAAGAGGAACTAACCTCTTATGAAGACTGCGAAAAAGGGGTAAATGTAGTGTTAGAAACAGTGATGTTGTTATTATCAAGATAGGTAATGTCACTTAATATAACATCATGCGATAAGGTAGTCGCTTTAATTTCATACAAAATCGTCAAAAAGGCACTCTATAGGGTGTCTTTTTTTATGAGATAATAAAGATGGTTGTGTTGAGTACCAAAATGGTTAAAGATTAATGGGCAGTTAAGTCTGATCCTTTGTGTAAAAACACAATCATGGTAGATAATATTTTAATTTTTTAACAAAATGGGAATGCTAATCATATGTTATCATTCTTTACATAAGGGATCTACATTAGATGGGAGAGATGAATGATGATTATCGGAGTACCTAAAGAAATTAAAAACAATGAAAATCGTGTTGCCATAACCCCTGCGGGTGTAGTTAGTTTAATTACTGAAGGTCATCAAGTGCTCGTAGAAGCTGGAGCCGGTGTGGGCAGCGGATTTCCTAACGAAGAGTATGTCTCTGCCGGAGCACAATTGATTGAGGATGCAGCAAAGGTCTGGAGCTCTGCTGAAATGGTGATGAAGGTAAAAGAACCATTAGCAACTGAGTACCCCTATTTCCGTCCAGGCCTTATTCTATTTACGTATCTTCATCTTGCTCCAGAGCCTGCCTTGGCTGCTGCGCTAAAAGACAAAGGCGTCTTTGCGATCGGATATGAGACGGTTGTTCATGGACGCACCTTGCCGCTGTTAACACCGATGAGCGAAGTAGCTGGCCGGATGTCCGTCCAATTGGGCGCGCAGTTCCTGCAAAAGAACTACGGCGGACAAGGTATTCTTCTTTCCGGAGTTCCTGGCGTTAGTCGAGGTAAAGTGAGTATCATTGGCGGCGGTGTAGTAGGTACTAATGCAGCTAAGATGGCTATTGGCTTAGGCGCAGATGTTACGATAGTTGACCTCAGTGCGGAGAGACTACGTCAATTAGATGATATTTTTGGAGCACAGATTAATACGTTGATCTCTAACCCTTATAATATTGCCAAAGCAGTGGCTGAAGCGGATCTGCTGGTAGGTGCCGTGTTAATTCCGGGTGCTAAAGCACCGAAGCTGGTTTCCGAAGAAATGGTCAAGACCATGAAGCCAGGATCAGTGATTGTTGACGTGGCCATTGACCAAGGTGGCATTGTAGAAACCATCGACAGAGTGACGACACATGATAATCCCGTGTTTGTGAAACACGGCGTGCTGCATTATTCCGTGGCTAATATGCCGGGTGCTGTCCCTAAGACCTCAACTATTGCCTTAACAAATGTTACAGTTCCATATGCCCTGCAAATTGCCAATAAAGGTGTGATCAAGGCGATTCAGGATAATGACGGCTTAAGAAGCGGCGTGAATGTAGCCAATGGCAGAATCACCTGCCAAGCTGTTGCCGAAGCGTTGGGTGAGACACCTTATTCGGTTGAGCAAGCCATGGAGCAGACATTCACATTGATCTAAAATAGACACGTTCCATAATGGAATGAGCCAAACAGCAAGCTCTCTGCGGGGAGCTTGCTGTTTGGCGTTTCTTGCGGTGGAGACCGGGTGGAAGTTGGTCAGTACGGCGTTAAAGTAAATAGATTGCGTTTCAGTGTAATTAGATACAGTAGTTGTTTGCTCGTGCGGTGCTATGGTGGATAGATTACGTAGTGAAGTTGGATGGATAGGGTGAAAGCTTTGATGGAGAGATGTTTTAGGGAAATTCTCCCTAAAAAAACGCAAAAATAGCTTTAAAATGCTGTTATTAGGGAATTCCTCCCTAAAAAACGAGGAATACGCCTGTTTATACGCAAAACAGAAAAAAATCAGGGAGTATTTCCCCAATTATGATCGTGTGATGCTTAAAGTGCAGAATATTAGGGAGAATTTCCCTAATTATGATCATGTGATGATTAAAACACAGAATTTCCGGGGGTTATTCCCTAAAAACCACTTATAACATTTGGTAATCACCAACAACTATTAAACCTTACCAAATACCCCGACAAAACTCCCCACACCCCCCAACAAAACCCCCACCAATCATCCCCGTCCCAAACACCTTCCTCACCTAGCCGATCTCGTCCCTCACCTACACCAGCTATTTATCTTATAGTCAGCTAGGGGGATGCATACTATAATGAAATCACTCTAGAGTACAGGATTTGGTTATTCTTCAGGTGGGAGTGAAGCTAGTGACAGATAAGGATCCATTATTTGATCGTTTCTTCGACAGTATGGAATCATTGGCGGATACGATAAGTGAATCGCTACAGTCTCAAGTTACCATCGAGGACAGCAATCATCATGTGATTGGCTACAGCTCGCATGAATTTGAGAGTGACTCCGCGCGGATTTCAACGATTATCGGGAAGCGTGTACCTAACGCTGTGATTATTGGCTTGCGCAAAAAAGGGATTATGCAGCAGCTGGAGAGCGCGGCACATCCCATTCGAATTCCTGCAGTGCTGGAGGTGGGACTTGGTCCCCGGTTGGCCATTTGTATTAAACATCAAAAGGAAATTCTCGGGTACATATGGGTAGTAGATACAGGCAACCTGGTAGAAGGGCATGCCGAAAATATCGTTGAGAAGGCGGCAGGTATCGTAGGCCGTTATTTACTTAAGCAGCGAGGTTGGAAAACGAAGCAGGACAAAACGCATGAGGACTTTTTCTGGAAGCTGATTACCTCCCACTACGACAACGAAGCAAATATTAAAAAGGATGCGGAATTTTGGTCCATTCTTTTGCCGGAAAAATATTATATTAGCGTGTTTGAAAGTGACAAGGTAATCGATGATCATTTAATACTCCGGTTTCGGCAGGTTATGGCATCTTATTCCGGACTGCAATTACTATTTCTGACGGCTGAGCATAATCGGCTGATTATTTTGTTTTCCTTCAGCTTTGTAATCGAAGGGGCGGGTGGATTATCTTCATTCCTGCATAAAACAATGGAGGATATGTATAAGAGTGAAGGCTGCACACTGGCTGCTGGCTGTAGTCTCGATTACACTGAATATATGTCCGCGGCTATTGCCTATTGGGAAGCGGTATCCATTGTGGAGATCAAAAAGCTGCTGCCTTTTCATGGGCGGGAGCTGCTATTGTACGAGGAGATTGGATTTTGGGCATATATACCGGCTATTATGGAGCAAAAGCGCAGTCGAATTCGTAAAAGCCCGTTGCTATATCCGCTAAAAGAACATGATCGCGAGCATAAAAGTGATTTTCTCAAAACCATCGCTGTCTATTTATCATTAAGCGGCAATTTAAAGGAATCCGCGGCTTTTTTACATATACACACTAATACATTGCTTTATAGATTAAACCGAATTGCAGAGATTACGGGCAAAAGCTTGAAGGATACGGGTTATCGCACTTCTATTTTCCTGGATATTTTGACGGAAGAGACACGGCAGCTTAACCAGTGGTTCGTGGATGCCAGGGAATCATGAGAATTAAGCACCAACCCGGTGACGAACACGTACAATAACCTATATTTAGAACCTATAACATTGGAGGGACTAAGCATGGTGAAGGAAGTTCGTTCACCCGATGCCCTTGACTTTGAGCACAAAATGAGAGAAAGCATCGTGGAATCGGCTGAAGCTTTAAATGAAAGTGGAGTGGATTTTGCAACATTTGATGATTCCCGCTGCAATCCGCAGTTTTGGACACGTACAGAGATTGGTGGACTTCAGCTGAACACTGGCGTAGAGCCCACAGTGGGAATTAAAGATATTTTTCGGAATGGTCATTTATATGCCTTTGAATGCGCGACAGCCATGGTCATTGTTATGTATCGGGCGACGATTGAAGCTATAGGTGAGGAAGCGTTTAATCAGTATTTCAAGGATTTGTTCTTATGGGACTGGAATTACGATGAGAATCTACGCTTAATTACAAACTACAACAAGGAACTAACGCAGCGGGGAGACGTTGTATATTTCAAGAATCCCGATCATGCTCCGAGCAAGCCAGAATGGCAGGGCGAGAATGCAATTAAACTCGAAAATGATCTGTTCTACGGCCATGGCATAGGGATTACTACTGGAGAGATCATCATAGACTCTCTGAATCAGGAAAGAGTATATGGGAGTGATATCTCGGCCTATTTAACGGATGAATCGGTGCATCCAGACTTTAATTACTTACAGCGGTTATCTGCAGGAACGGTTTTACCGGCAGCCAACAATAGAAGCTTCCGATACACTGTATGTTCAAGAATAGGGTCTAGAAACTATATTTATAAGATCTAGCGTCTGCCTATTTTATACTTACTGAGCAATGCAAAGAGAGGGCTCTTTTGTATTGTTCATTTTTTTATTCACAAAAGAAAGGGATAGAGCTTCAGATAACTCTGAAAACTCTATCCCTCTTTTTTAATTAAGGATTACCACGTCGTTTCTAATTTGTTATAGCTCAATAAAATCGTTGCGGAATTTCTCGAAATCAGATTTTCTGCATTCCAGCTCAAGGCGTGTGCCTGTTTCTTCATAGCTAGTAGATTGAACATGGGCGTGTTCATTGAAATAAGAGACTACATTACCCCGATCAAATGGAACCAGAATCTCACACTGGACATAGTCCGTAAAAACATGGCTGCGGATCAGAGCGGTAAGTTCAGCCATTCCACTATTTTGCTTGGCGGAAAGGTAGACATTGTCACCTTCAATTTGCGGGTAAGGCAAATCAGTCAGATCAGCTTTATTATAGGCATAGATCGTTGGAATCTGGTCAGCGCCGAGTGCTTTGAGCGTCTCATCTGTAACCGCCATATGCTGTTGATGCTGCGGATCGGAAATATCGACTACGTGAATCAATAAGTCCGCTTCGGTAACCTCTTCAAGAGTGGAGCGGAACGCTTTGACCAGATGATGGGGAAGCTGGCTGACGAATCCGACAGTATCTGTTAATAAAAAGGTTTTGTGATCAGGCAGCTCAATGCTGCGAACCGATGTCTCTAGTGTAGCGAACAGCATATCCTTGGCGAATACTTGTTTATGGGAACCCGGATGGTAAGTCTCTACCATGACATTCATTAAGCTGGATTTTCCGGTGTTCGTATAGCCTACCAGGCAGACGACGGGAACTTCATTTTTATGCCGTTGTTTCCGCTGGATTTGACGTCTTGCTACTTGTTGTTGCAGTTCAACCTGTAAAGCAGTAATCCGCTCTTCAATTCTTCTGCGGTCCAGCTCTAGCTTGGTTTCACCAGCACCTCTGTTTTTAAGTCCAGCTCCGCCACCTTGTCTGCCCAGCGACTCACGAAGACCTGTGAGGCGCGGCAGCATATATTGCAGCTTGGCTACTTCAACTTGCAGCTGGGCTTCCTTGGTCTTCGCTCTTTCCGCAAAAATATTCAAGATCAGAATGGTCCGGTCAATGACCTGACGATCCAGTGCGGACTCCAAATTGCGGATCTGTGAAGGTGACAGTTCGTCGTTAAAAATAACAATAGGAGCATCGTGTGCTTCTAAAAGTGCCGATAATTCCTCGATTTTACCTGTCCCGATATAATGGGAGGGGTTAATTCGACTTGCCTTTTGACTAAGCTCTCCTACGACTTCAAGGTCACAGGCAACTGCCAGATTGCTCAGCTCTTCCATCGAATAGGCGAAATTCGTTTCGTTCTGAAGCTGGACACCGACTATAATTGCTTTTTCTCGTATTTGTTCCATATATTTATTCATCCTCCAATAGTAAATAATAAACGCAAAAAAACACAGGCAATCTGCCTGTGCTTACGGTTCGTTAGAGGACGTCAGAGTTAGGGCCTTCCATAGGTAGAATGAATTAAACAACAGTCCAGTCGCAGGGAAGAGGCACTTTGACCCCTTGCGAGCAGCAGTTGGCTAATCGGCTTCTATGGATGTTCAATTCTTAAAGGAATGGAGGTGAAGAGAATCCTCCCTACACGCTGTTGTTAAATTATCGGGTTACCTTTAGAAATGGGTAGACCAATCCTGAGTCCTCTGCACATGGGCAGAGCTTTAGCGCTATTCAATTAGCCGCGCAAAGTTCTAACTCGGATAAAGTCTATCACACGTAACCCTCCGTTCATAAAAAGTTAAGTCGAGTTTACCACATTCGTTATTTAGTGGCAAATCTCTATTTATGCTCTGGAACATCTCTTGTATTTTAATTACACCCAATAATTCTAAACAATGTTTACATATCATATATGAATTGATATATAGGAGGTGTGATGACATTGCCTGTTCTGTCCACAAACACCATTATTAATTTACCAGTCGACGGTACTCGGCCAATAGATCAAGTAGTGATCAAAGTTGTCAACAATGGATCGGCTGGCGCGTTTTGTTATATTACGGGCTTATCCAATAGTGTCAGTCCCCAGGCCATTTTTGTTGAAGAGTTATTTGAGCTGCAATATCAGGAGACCTTAAGCAAGACCTATGTCATGGTAGAGGATTTATTCCAATTTAATTTTGTATATTCACAGGAGCAGATGAAGATTCAGGTTTTCCTTGTTGATGCGGAAGGTGTATGGACGGCCGTTGATCTTGAAGTGTTTCAAGTGAGCCGAATAACCTCGGAAATACGTGATAACGTGACCGTTACATCGACTGACTTCGCAGCGATCAGCTTTATGAGACGTCCTGGCTTTGCTATTCCACAAGGTCTTGCGGCTGAGATTCGACCGGCAGCTTTAGATGTTATGTCCAAAAGACCTGTGCGATATATGGTCGTTGCAGGCGGGACCCTTGATGGGGCCTTCGAGAATTATCCTACACCGACTACAAATATTCCTGTCACGGACACGGCGCTGCTAGTGAACTATACCTGCACTACGGTCACGGGTGGAAAAGTTATTATGCAAGGTACAGGATCAGGGATTTCTGGTGCGTATGCGAATCTGGCGGTCAATTTACTTAATGAGCGACTCTCATACGAGTTCCATGATGAACCTGTCACATTGGTGGTAAACTCCCTCTCGGGCGGGGACGATCTCGCAGTTACCTTTAAAATGTCCGAGCAATGGTAATTATTCTTGTGAAAAAGGAACATTCGCATTTACGCGAATGTTCCTTTTTGCTAGTCATTTAAGTCACGACGCAAGGTGAAGAGATCTTTCAGAGCCTCTGTGGACAGCTCGGTAATCCAGCCTTCCGAGCTGGAGATCACATTATCGCTGAGCTGCTGTTTATTCTCCAGCATCTCATCAATCCGTTCTTCGAGTGTGCCCAGGGCGATGAATTTATGCACCTGCACATCACGAGTCTGGCCCATGCGGTAAGCGCGGTCAGTTGCTTGATTCTCCACCGCTGGATTCCACCAGCGGTCGAAGTGGAATACGTGATTGGCTGCAGTTAAGTTCAGGCCAACTCCCCCAGCTTTGAGTGAAAGGATGAATACATTCGGCTGATCAGACGGCGATGTGTCTGGGCGTGTAGACCCATCTTCCGCCGAAGGGGCTGGTGTCTGAAACCGCTCGATCATGCGGTCGCGCGCCTGTTTGGAGGTACTTCCGTTCAAATAAAGGACGGGTTCGCCCAGCTCCTGCTGGAGAACCGCCTGAAGCATTTTTCCCATACCCACATATTGAGTAAAAATCAGGCAGCGCTCGTCTTCCGCGCGCAGCTCCTTAACCATGTCCAGCAGTCTTTCCAGTTTGGAGGAACGGTTAATAAGAAAGCTGGTATCCAGTTTATTGTCCGTATCAAGTTCAGGGATAGCTTCTTTTGTCACAAGCATCGGGTGATCGCATAGCTGCTTAAGCCCGGTCAGAGCCCCGAGAATTGCCCCTTTGCGCTCAATGCCTTCCAGCTTCTTCATCCGTTCCAACAGTCCGTTTACGGTTTGATCGTAAAGCGCCGCTTGTTCGGCTGTCAGATGAACATAGGTTTTCATTTCATTTTTATCAGGTAGATCGAGCTGTATATTAGGGTCTTTTTTCTTGCGGCGCAGCATGAAGGGTTTTACTAGATTTTGTAGGTCCGCTGTACGTTTCGCGTCGCGTTCCTTCTCAATAGCATTCGTGAATCGGTCATTAAAAGACTTGGCGCTGCCCAGATAACCTGGGGTTATAAAATCATAAATGGACCACAGCTCGGATAATCTGTTCTCTATCGGCGTCCCTGTTAAGGCGACCCGGTGAAGAGCTGGAAAACTACGTACAGCTGCGGATTGTTTGGTTTGGGCATTTTTGATATTTTGAGCTTCATCCAGGCAGATCGTCGCCCAAGTGAATTCCTTCAGCAGCTCTTGGTCAAGCGCAGCAGTCGCATAAGAGGTCAGTACCACATCGGCTTGCGAAGCTGCGCCATAGAAGAATCCCGCGTCCAGACGGCGGCTTCCGTAATGAAGCATAACATTCAACGAAGGCGCGAAGCGTTGCAGCTCCTTCTGCCAATTGCCTAACACAGAGGTCGGGCAGATGATCAATGAAGGCCAGCCTGGTGGGTCGGTCTGCCGCCGGGCTGAGCTTGCATCCGTGTTTTCTTGGATGTGTAGCAGATAGGCGATGAGCTGTACTGTTTTGCCTAGTCCCATATCATCGGCTAGACAGGCCCCCAGCCCAAAGCGGCGCAGAAAGGTCAGCCAAGCGAATCCTTCATGCTGATAGGTGCGCAGCTCCGCCTTAAGGCCTGCGGGTACGGGCGGCTTAGGCCATTCTGAGCGCTGGCCCAGCTGACCGATAAGGCTGATCAAATGCTCGTTCAGCTCTACCTCCAGACGCAGACGCGCGGCATCCTCTTGCAGCTGCTCTTCCGTAGCTTCAGCGTCTGCCTCTTCACCAGCTCCTAGCAAGTGGAGCTGAAGCACGTCTTGGAAGGACAAGCCTTGCGACTTGTCCATTCCCGCCATGGCTCTTTGGATTTGCGCCAGCAGAGCCGGATCGAGTGAGACCCATTTGCCCTTGAAGCGGACGAGCCGTTCCCCTCTTGCGACCAGCTCGGCAAATTCGGCTTCAGTGAGATCCGCATCGCCGATGGAGATTCGCCAATCGAAATCGATGATCGAATCGAGACCAAACAGCGACTCGCCACCGCTGCGTTTGTCTTCGCCGGAGCTGATCTTCGCTCGCAGGCGCGGCTTTTTCCGGCTGGCGGCTTCCCACCACGCCGGCAGCAGCACTTGCCAGCCTGCTTCCAGCAGCCGCTGGCTCTCGGCCGTCAAGAACCGCCAGGCGATGGCATCGCTCAGCGGTTCGGCCAGCACATCGCCGCCCGCCGCGAAGCGCTCGGGCGGCAGACTGCCGCGGAGGCGCTCCAGCCATCCCGCGGCCCGTTCATGCACGTGAGCCGACCACGCGGTCGGCCACAAGCCGTACGGCTCGCCGTTATCGGCGAGCCTGATGGGAACAAGCGCGGATTCATCGCGCTTGTCCTGAAGGATCAGCTGCAGCCGCCAATAGGATTCATCCTCATCGGGCTCCAGCAGCTGTAGAGCGGGCCGGAAAGGCGCGGTGTCCGCCTTCCAGCCAATGGCGATAAGCCACGCGGCGGTATCCATGCCCGCTGCAAGTGCTCCGCTTCTATCGAAGAGAAGCGGGAATTCGCTGCGGAGGTCGCCGGCCTCGGCCTCCGTGCTGTAATAGCGCTGCGATACGGCGGCAGAGAACGCCGCACGTAATCCACGGCTAAATTCGCTGCCGCCATTTAGCGCCTCAAGGGCTCCTTTAGCAGTGTCACTGTCCACTGCCACCTGCGCAAGAGCCCCCTCGTCCCAAGTCCATTGCAGCCTCCCGGCGCGGTAGGCGGAGATGTCGGGAATATACTGTTTGTGCTCCAGACATATAGCCAGAAGTGGCGCCAGTTCTGTGAGGTGGGCGGCATCGCCCTCCCAGCTCCATTCGATATGCGCCAAAAGCTTCTGCTCGGCAAAGAAGGGGATGACCTGCTCAGCAGGAAGAATCACTAGCTCCACGCCTTCGCCAGCGGGCTGCACGGTTAACTCCGTACCATAAAAAGACGCCTCATGCCAGGCGAAAAGCCGCTGCTTAAGCTGCAAGCCCGGCACGAGATCTTCGCGCTCATTCATTCCAAATATTAAAGCATCGCCATACTGGCTTAATGCAAGCCGGATGGTTAGCGTGCGTAAATGCATGTTCATGGTATTAGCTTTCCTTTCCGAAGCTCCTCTTGCAGCGCACGGAGCCTGCTATGCCTAATGGCGAAGGCAGTGAGGAACTCTTCCCAGCGTTCTTCTTGTTTCAGCTTTTTATACAGCTTGGATAATCGTTTCAATAATTTCACAGCCGCTTTGTAGCTATGTCTGTTCTTATCCAGCACGAATCTTTCGGCGGCCTGATGGTAAAAGGGCAGCAGAACCTCAGGTGCATTCTTTTCCACCGGTTGGAGGTCTTTGACACGAAATTCGGAGGGCTGTTTACCGATGGACAGCTGATAATCCATCCAGGTCTGCCATTTCTCATAGGTGATTAGCTTCTCTTCATAGACTTCGCCAGAGATAGGTAACATGGTGGCTAGTGTATCCCACATTTGTGGCTCAGCTTCAGGCAGGTGGCGAACAGCTTCTTCCCAACTGGTTGAATAGCTATTGAGATTATAGAGTCTGCTGCTCAGCAGTGGACCGATCTGAACAAGCCAACCCACCAACCGGGACCAATCCCCTGCATCCAGCAGCGGAGAGGTGAAGCTCATGAGCTCATCGGGATGGAGACCCGGGCGCTCGGCAGCCTTATTCAGTAAGTCCCAAGCCTTCTGGTCATCCATCAGATAGTAATACATGCGGCTCTGAGCTAACAGCCACGCATGTTGTGACAGGGAAGCGCCTAATTCACCTTCTGCTTGCTGCAGCTGTTCGATTTCATTCAGGTAAAGCTTAGTTCCACCTGTATTCGGATAAATCCAATTTCTCCACAGCAGATCATAGCTAAGAGAAAAAGAGGGTTGATCCCGTGAGCGATCCCGCGACTCCGTCAACATCTCGCGCCGCAGATAAGATAAAGTATCGATGACGTATGGCCATAGATCCTGCTCTTGCTCGGGGGACAGCGGAAGTGTCTTTTTTAAAAGACCTGTGATTACTTCCTGTAGCTCTGAGACTGCTACCTGTGTGTAATAACCAAGAGAAGGGGCGTAAGCGGCCTGACCGACGGATTGCGTGGAAGGCTTAGCGAGCTTTTCCAACAGATAAAGATGAGCATGCAGAGTGAACAGCTTCTCCGTTTCCGGAAGCATTTTTGGTTTGAATTTATTAATTGCAGACAAGGCCCGACTCACATATTCAGGATTTCGGGTAGTATGGGCTAGAGGGGAGATACAGAATTCAAAATACTCCCGCCACTCCATTATTTTTCCGCTAGCGATGCGGTTGGCCATCTCTTTCATTTGCTGCTGACGAGTTGCATCGGCTCCAATAGAAGTACTTGTTGCTGTACTTGATATTTTAGGCAAAAAGGATGCAGCTTTAGCGTTAGCCAAAACCTGTACAGATCTATTTTGTTGTTCGGCATAATTCAACAGCACGGCAGCCATATGCTTGCAATGACCTGATACTGGACAATTACAATGACAATTGGTGAAGCCGTCGAGATCAATGGTGACGCGGTAATCCTCTCTACCTTTAACTAGAGCGTTAATCTTACGAGGCTCCGTCATGGTAAACGGCTGCACTCGATTTTGTTTATAATATTGGAACCCCCGCTTGAGGGTAAGATCATCGAAATAATAGGCGACATTTTGGATGAGCTTACTCCACTGCGTATCATCCATAGGATAGGTTGGTTGCATACAATTGGTCTCCTGTAACGAAAATGGTCTTTAGTTGTCTTTCATTATATCACTTCTGCTGGCTTCATCTTTAAATCGTTAAATTTTGATAGATCGTAAGAAAACTCTGTTTAAAAGCTGGCGTGAAGATGATTAGAAGCTAATGGCTTGTATTGAACGGAAGGTCTGAACATATAATAATCGTACTGCAAGTTGGATCATGATTATATAGGTGTCATTTACGAAAGATCAAACAAAGGTCAAAATTAGTCAAATAAATAAAAAGAACTAATTTCGTTGTGGAAAATCAGCTAATTCGCCTGAATTTGAGCGATAATCGGCTTAAATCGGTTTTGTTATTCCTCGGGTGGGGGACTATAATAAGGTCATAGGTCAAATAAAGTCAAAGTCAATGAGAGGAGAATGGATAATGTTTGATATGGTTCCTTTTGGTAAACGTAGAGATGATGCTTTTGGTGTGCTGGCTAAGTCCTTGAATGAAGTTTTTAATGATGATTTTTTTGCACCGATTAAGAGCTCCACGATGTCCTTCAGAACAGATATTCGTGAGAGTGAGCAGGCTTACCTGATTGAAGCTGAACTTCCTGGTTTGAAAAAAGAAGAAATCGACATTGATTATGCCAGTCCTTATTTGACGATTAAAGCGGTACGTAAGGAAGAAAATGCCGAGGAGAACAAGGAACATCAGATTGTACGCAGAGAACGTCGATATGGTGAATATGTGCGCAGATTCTATGTTCAAGATATTGCCGAGGAAGAAATTCGCGCGTCTTTGAAAGATGGAGTGCTGAAGCTGGAAGTTCCCAAACGGCAAAAAATGCAAGGTAAACGCATCGAGATTCAAGACGGAGATTCTAATTCTACGGGTTCGCAGTCTGAATAAGCATAAATTAAGCGGAATGAACTTCCGCTCAGTCTTTTAGAGATGGCAGCGGGCTTTTAATATAGTGTTATGAATAGAAGGCGCATTGTAGTGGAGGATTCCGGCTATGGTGCGTCTTTTCTCGGAGTGCAATGGTGGTCAATATGAGAATAGGGATGGAAAGGAGGAAGCGCGAGTGGCTAGTAAAAGCTATTATGATGCTTTGGGTGTGAGCAAAAAAGCTACTAAACAGGAAATTAAAAAGGCTTATCAGAAGCTTGCCAAGAAGTGGCATCCCGATGTTAACAAAGCCCCTGAGGCAGAGGCGAAATTCAAAGAAGCAGCTGAAGCCTATGAAGTGCTTGGTAATGAGGATAAACGGAAACTCTATGATGAAGAGCTGCTTTATGGAGCTCAACGTGGCAGAGCTAGTGGAGGGGCGGCGAGTGGAGCCTCCTCTTGGGATTCAAACTTTGGTGGAAGTGGAAGCTGGAACGGTGGAACTTATTCAACAGGAGGTTCTGGTATTTCGGAGGAAGATTTATTCGGGATGTTTTTTGGGAATCGGGGCTCGGCGGATCGGGCTGGCTTTGATTTTTTCTCGGGAAGTGGAACGGGACGTGCGAATGGCAATCCGTGGGGCGAGGCCCGTAGTACCATGCAGGCGCAGCTGGATATTACCTTGGAGCAGGCTTATAAAGGCGCTACTGTAAGAGTACAGGTCAGTGACAAAACGGTGGATGTGAACATTCCGCCTAGATCCTATGAGGGTACAATTATTAAAATCGCGGGAAACACTCCGGGTGGCGACGTGCTGCTGGCACTTCATATTCTTCCTCATGATATTTATGAGATTCGCGATGGCGACTTATATGGCATGGTTGAAATCGCTCCTTGGCAAGCGGTATTGGGTGGAGAAGTGAAGGTTCCATTACCGGGGGGCGGCGCCGTGAAATTGAAGATTCCAGCAGGAATTCAGAGCGGCAAAACGCTACGTATCCCCGGCAAGGGCTTAAAACGTGAGAATGGTGCGAACGGCGATATTTTATTTGGAATTGAGATTGTTATCCCTGAACCTATCAGCGAAGCGGAGAAAAATCTCTACCGAAAGCTGGCAGACTCCAGCCCTTTCGAAGCCAGAGCTAAACGTCAAAGCACTGGCACCCAGCGGCAGAAGGCGAAAGTGGGTAATTAATAGATAGGTAGAAGAGGTAGAGGTGAGGTGATTACACTCGTTTGTGATCAACTCTGGTTGGTGAATAAGGTGATTTGAATGCTAGTAGCAGAACAGTAACTTATTTAGCCACTAACTATAAATGAACGTTTCGCTCAAACGGTGAAAGTCGGCACTATGGTGGGAAAAGAGAGTCAAAAGTGCTTTCGAAAGTGCCTTCGAGAGTGCCAAACTGGGATCGATGGTCGAAAAGAAAGGCAAAAATGCCTTAGAAAGCGCTGAATTAAGCTCGTTGGTCGAAAAGAAAGGCAAAAGTGCCTTCGAAAGTGCCGAATTAGGCTCGATGTGCGAAAAGAGAAGCAAAAGTGCCTTAGAAAGTGCCGGATGGAGATCGTTGGTCGAAAAGAGAAGCAAAAGTGCCTTAGAAAGCGCTGAAATTGGCTCGATGTGCGAAAAAAGAAGCAAAAATGCCTTAGAAAGTGCCGGATGGAGATCGTTGGTCGAAAAGAGAAGCAAAAGTGTCTTCGAAAGTGCCGAATGGGGCTCGTAGGTCGAAAAGAACGGTAAAAATCCCGTAGAATGAGCGCAAACCAGCTAGTTACTCGAAAAGAGCGGCAAAAATCCCGTAGAATGAGCGCAAACCAACTAGTTACTTGAAAAGAACAGTATAAATCCCGCAGAATGAGTGCAAACCAGCTAGTTACTCGAAAAGAGCGGTAAAAATCCCGTAGAATGAGTGAAAACCAACTAGTTACTCGAAAAGAACGGTAAAAATCCCGTAGAATGAGCGCAAACCAGCTAGTTACTCGAAAAGAGCGGCAAAAATCCCGTAGAATGAGCGCAAACCAACTAGTTACTCGAAAAGAACGGTATAAATCCCGTAGAATGAGTGCAAACCGACTAGTTACTCGAAAAGAACGGTAAAAATCCCGTAGAATGAGTGCAAACCAACTAGTTACTCGAAAAGAACGGTAAAAATCCCGCAGAATGAGCGCAAACCAGCCAGTTACTCGAAAAGTACGGTATAAATCCCGTAGAATGAGCGCAAACCAGCCAGTTACTCGAAATAAGCGGGATAAATCCCGCTAAGTTAACCTATCCCCGGCCCAAAAGGCCGATTTAATATAATCACTCTTAAATAGAAAGGTGAGAGAGCTATGGATTTCAATAAATTAACTCAAAAGCTGCAGGAAGCAGTAGCTGCGGCGCAGTCGCTGGCATCAGACAGCGGTCATCAGGAGATCGATAATCTCCATCTGTTAAAAGCGTTGCTTCAGCAGCAAGAAGGATTGCTGCCAAGATTGCTGCAAAAGATGAATATCCCTGTGGCTGAGCTGATGCGCAGCACAGATGAACTGCTTCAACGCAAGCCGAGCATCAGCGGGTCAGGAGCAAGCACGGTAAGGCGTTACGCCTCGCAATCGCTGATTCATCTGCTGGAGCAGGCGGAGAAGGAAGCGGCGAAGATGCAGGATGAGTTTGTTTCTGTGGAGCATGCGGTGCTGGCCATGGTGTCAGATTCGAGCGGGGAGAATCGTGAGCTAAGGGATCTTTTTGTCCGCCGTGGGCTGACCCGTGAGAAGCTGATGTCGGTGCTTGCTGAGATTCGTGGACATCAGCGGGTAACCAGCCGGGAGCCAGAAGCTACTTATGAGGTGCTGGAGAAATACGGCCGTGATCTTGTAGCAGAGGTTCGCGCGGGCAAGATTGATCCAGTCATTGGTCGTGATGGCGAGATCCGCCGGGTAATCCGGATTTTGTCCCGTAAAACGAAAAATAACCCTGTGCTGATCGGTGAACCAGGTGTAGGGAAAACAGCCATTGTGGAAGGCTTGGCCCACCGGATAGTACGCAAAGACGTACCAGAGGGGCTGAAGGATAAGACGATTTTTTCACTGGATATGAGTTCACTTGTGGCAGGCGCGAAGTTCCGTGGTGAATTCGAAGAACGCCTGCAGGCGGTATTGAGGGAGGTTCGCGAAAGTAACGGCCGCATTATTCTTTTTATTGATGAGCTGCATACGATTGTGGGCGCAGGTAAAACCGAAGGCTCGATGGATGCGGGCAATATGCTGAAGCCGATGTTGGCCCGGGGTGAGCTGCACTGTATCGGTGCCACAACGCTCGATGAATATCGCAAATATATAGAGAAGGACCCTGCGCTGGAGCGCCGTTTCCAACAGGTGCTCGTGAGCGAACCCGATGTAGAGGATACGATCTCCATTTTGCGTGGTCTGAAGGAGCGGTTTGAAGTTCACCACGGGGTCAAAATCCATGACAGCGCACTGGTAGCCGCAGGGGTATTGTCCAATCGATATATTACGGATCGATTTTTACCGGATAAGGCGATTGACCTAGTGGACGAGGCTTGCGCCATGATCCGCACAGAGATAGACTCTATGCCGGGTGAGATGGATGAAGTGACCCGCCGCCTGATGCAGATGGAGATTGAAGAAGCAGCGCTAAAAAAAGAAACCGATGACGCCAGCAAACGCCGTCTCGAAATATTGCAGCGCGAGCTCGCTGACCTGAAGGAGAAACAGCTAGGAATGACGGCGCGCTGGGAGAAAGAGAAGTCGGCCATCCAAGGGATTCGCGACCTCAAAAAACGGCTGGAGCAAGCGCGCAAGGATCTGGTCGATGCACAGGAGGAATATGATCTTAATAAGTCAGCCGAACTGAGCTACGGCATTATTCCTGATCTGGAGCGTCAGCTGAAAACAGCGGAAGAAGCGGCACAGCAGGACCAGGATACAAGATTGCTACGTGAGGCTGTTACTGAAGAGGAAATCGCAGATATTGTCTCCCGCTGGACCGGCGTTCCAGTTAGCCGACTGGTAGAAGGTGAGCGGGATAAGCTGCTGCGTCTGGAGGATACGCTGCATGAACGGGTAGTGGGCCAAGACGAAGCAGTCAGCTTGGTGGCCGATGCAGTGCTTCGGGCAAGAGCAGGAATCAAAGATCCGAATCGCCCGATTGGTTCATTCCTGTTCCTTGGCCCGACGGGTGTAGGGAAGACTGAGCTGGCTAAGTCGCTTGCGGTATCTCTGTTTGACCGCGAAGATGGCATGATCCGTATAGATATGTCGGAGTATATGGAAAAGCATAGTGTCTCTCGTCTCGTCGGCGCACCTCCAGGATATGTTGGATATGAGGAAGGCGGGCAGCTCACGGAAGCTGTGCGGCGTCAGCCTTATACTGTAGTGCTGCTCGATGAAGTGGAGAAGGCGCATCCCGATGTGTTTAACATTCTGTTGCAGCTGCTTGATGATGGACGGCTGACTGATTCACAAGGCCGAATGGTTGACTTCAAGAATACAATCATCATTATGACTTCCAATATCGGTTCACCTCATCTGATTCAAGGCACCGATGAAAACGGTCAGCTCACGGAAGCTGCCAAGGATAGAGTGATGAAGGAACTGAGTGGTCATTTCCGTCCAGAGTTCCTGAACCGGGTGGATGACATTGTAATGTTCAAGCCGCTGACACTGGGTGAGATCGAGAAAATTGTGGACAAACTGGTGGATGGATTGCGTCTACGTCTGGCAGAACGGGAGATCGGGCTGGCATTAACTGAATCGGCGGTGCGTTTTATCGCTAAGGAAGGTTTTGATCCTGTGTATGGGGCAAGACCGTTGAAAAGATTTATCCAGCGCAGCTTGGAGACACGTGTGGCGCGTGCGATTATTGCTGGTGAAGCCGCAGAGGGATCAGTTATTCAGGTGGATGAATCCGGCAACGAGCTGACGGTAACCATTCTGAAGCCAGAAGTCGATGGACCACAGAGTTCTGAATTGAGTTCTGAATAAAAAAAGGCGTCCACAAAACCCTAACAGTTTTGTGAACGCCCTTTTTATTGTAAGCCTCACTCCACCCAAGGGATTAGATGAGGCTGTTCATCCAAAATGGACATGTACTGCTCTTTCCAGCCGTATTTGCCGTCGGGGTCGAGGAGCATATAACGCAGATATTTTTCCAGCCGGAACTCGGCTTTGGACCAACCGAGATGCTTGAGCCGCAGGTTGCTTAGCTGATGAGACAGCTCAAAGATATTTTCCGGGAACCGCCCACAGTGCTGTGGGGATTCATTCCATACATAGTTGAAGTCTTCTTTATAGCGAAGCAAAAAAGGGCGATAGTTCAGATGAGAGCGCCAGTAGGTATCCTCCCTGTAATGGTTCGCGTTCCATAAATCGTAAAGGCGGAAGCAGAACAGATCGACCCCATCTGCATACAGCAAGGTATCTATATTTTCCGCAAAGCTGGCTTCAAAGATCTCATCCGCGTCCAGACTCAGAATCCACTCGGGATTTGTCTTTAGGACTTCCTCCCACTGCTGTTTTCGCAGCTCAATTTCATTGCTGAACTTGGATTCGGTATTATGCACAAGATGAACGGGAATGCCTTCAAGTGCTTCCAGACAGACAGCTGCCGTATTGTCGGTGCTGCCGTCATCAATAATGACAGCCTCATCGATATATTTGCGGTGTTCCTCCAGAACCTGTCGCAGGAAGCGCCCGCTTTCATTTTTTACAACCATGGTAAGGGTTAGCTTGGGACGCTTTTTGGTTATAGGAGCAGCTGCAACCTCATTGGAATTTTCCTCGATGGGTGTGGGTGCCGATTCAGCTTTTACCCCTGTTGTTTCTCTGATAAAATCTTCAACCTTGTTCAAATCACTATCTCTGTACAAATGAAGGGCAGGATAATGGGTGTCAACAAATAGCGGAATGCCAAGGGCCGCGGCACGAATGCAGAAATGGCGATCCTCGCCCCAGTATGATATGTTCCGGATCTGATTGTAGCTCACCCCGGCTTTTATCGCATGCTGGCTAATCAATGTACAAGCGCCGAGACCCCCCACTTCATAGATTCCAGGATAGCGGAGTTTGGCTATGAATTCATGAAATCTGCGGTTGATCTCCTCGGGTTGCAGTTTTTCGCCGGGAAGTATCTCCCACTGATTATATTCGTCATGCATCCAGACCTGCGGCTGAAACATGGTATCTGGCTGCCACTGTGTCCAAAATACCTCTGAAATAATATCTTTGTTCGTCCCTATTAGATGTCTTAGCGTATCGGGGTGGAGGATGAGGTCTGAGTCGATCAGGAACAGGTAGTCGTAGTTCAGGGTTTGCGCTCGGTTAATCATGAGGTTTTTGAAGTTGGCGACTTTCCAGACTAAATCAGAATTCCAATAGTGAGTCGTATCATTGCGGATGTACACATCGTTAAAGCCGGAGCTTTGAATAAAAATATGCTCGCCCTTGCTTTTAAATTCCTGGAGCAGCCGGCTGGATTCCTCATCATCATTGTCATCAATCAGATGGAAATCCAGTTCGATTTGCTCGATATTCAAGCGCAGCAGGGAATTCAGAAATTCCCGTAATACATTGGGCTTTTGATGGATCGGGCTGCCGATTAATACGCGTGTCTTATTCATTGCGGCCTCCTTGGGGGACTCTCCCTTTCTTCCGAGAGGTATAGGTATGTTCTCAATATATTTACAGTGAGAGAGTAATAATCCTTATTTCGCAAAGTTCTTATAGTAAATGAGAAATGAGAGTTGGATAAATTGAACTTTTTAGATATATTAATTTTGATGAATCTGCTGTACAATTACCGGATAATTAGATAAGAATGCAGCCAGATGAGCACAGGAATGAGACTATGGATAAATCACCACTAAAAGTTCAGTAGTTAATCAATCTGTTACTGGCCATGAATCCTCGTGCGGATGTGTTCTGGGATGATGGAAAGGGTGAATACCGACCTCTGCTGAATGAGGATGCTGAGGAAATTGATTGCACCGGAAGAGAAAGCGAAGACTGAAGCTCATATTGGTGGCTGAACAGAGTTTGATTATTGCGACCCTTGGCATACTGTATTCGGAAGAGTCATTTCAGGTATGGACCCTGTGGATACTTTAAGGCGTGGGGATGTCATGAAAAAGGTCGAAACTATCAGTTCCCTCAATATTACATTAATGTGAAATGCTATCCATTGTAATTCCTAGTATCCCGATATACAATATAAAAACAAACAAAGACAATATAGACACGGGGGAGAAACTTATGCGTAGAGGATTATCTGGAGTTATTACTTTGGTTTTGTTAACATTTTTGATTAGCGCGTGCTCCGGGGGAAATAACGCCGCTTCCACAAATACAAATCAGACGCCTACGGCTACTGAAGGATCGACAGCAAGCACTGAACCAAAAGATGGCGGCAACTTAATTATTGGGGTCGCTGCAGATCCTGTCATTCTAAATCCGAACTATGCAGGTGATCGTGTCAGTCTGACGATTGACCAAGCGCTCTACGCGCCATTGTTCCAAGTGAATAACGGAGAGAAGACCTTCTACTTGGCAGACAGCCTGACACTTTCCGAAGATAACCTGACTTATACATTGAAACTGAAAAGTGGACTAACTTGGCATGACGGAGAAAAGCTTACAGCTGACGATGTCGTGTTCACGATTGATAGCATCCTCGATGAGAAGCAAAACAGCATGCTGAGAGCGAACTTATTCATCGGTGATAAACCCGTTAAGGCAGTTAAGGTGGATGATCTGACTGTAGAGTTCAAGCTTCCGCAGGTCAGCCCAGCTTTTGAAGCTACACTAGTGCAAGTGTTTCCGATTCCAAAGCATATTTTCGAGAATGAGACGGATCTAGAGAAAAGCACCAAGAATGCTGCTCCGGTTGGATCTGGCCCATTTAAATTTAAAGAATACAAAGCAGGCGAATATGTTACACTCGAGAGATTTGATAACTACTTTGGCGGCAAACCACATCTTGATTCTATAACGTACCGGATTGCTAAAGATACGAATGCTGCGAATCTCGCACTTCAGAATGGTGAGATCAACATTAAGTATCTAGATCCACAGGATGTTGGAACGATTGAGGCTTCGAACAATTTCGAAATCCTGCCTTATAGTGAAGGCCGATTGTCCTACCTGTTGTTCAATGCAAACAGTGATAGAGGTGCTCTTGCTAAAAAAGAAGTTCGTCAAGCCTTGTCTTTAGCCCTAAATCGTGATGAAATCATTCAGGCTGCTTATACTTCTAACGAGTATGCAGACCCGGCGAAGTCCTTTTTGACTCCGGATGCATTGTTCTATACTAATGACGTACCTTCTTTTGATAATGATGTAGAAAAAGCCAAAGAGCTTCTGCAATCGGCAGGGGTTAGCGATCTGAAATTGAGATTGATTGTATCGAGCGGTAATAAAGCTCAGGAAGCCATTTCACTATACGTGCAGCAAAAGCTAAAGGCCATTGGCGCTGAAGTTGAACTGCAAAATATGGATGCCTCGGCATATGGCCAGAAGTTCAGTGATATGAATTCAACAGATTTTGAACTTGCGATTGCAGGTTATATTATGGGTTACGATCCTGATGCTTACAGAATTTTGTATACTTCTACTGCAGACTCTAACTACTCGCATTATAATAATGCTGAAGTCGATAAGTTGTTCAATGATGGTGCAGGAGAAGCAGATGCAACTAAACGTGGTGAGATCTATAAGAAGATCCAAGAGATCATTGCTGACGATGCACCGATTTATCCAATTGCTAATACTAAGACTATTGTAGCTGTCTCCAAGAACTACGGCGGTCTAGAAGAAGCAGTCTTGAAGCCTGTCGTTATTTTTGAAGATTTATCGAAAATCTACCTTAAATAAGAACGGGAAAAAATAAGCTGGTCAATCCAGCTTATTTTTTTACCGATATAGAACTGGGAGAATATACGTATGAGACAACTTATCGTCCGAAGATTACTGCAAACCCTGCCGATGCTGTTTTTTGTCTCGGTTGTGTGCTTTGCGATGATTAAGCTGGCTCCGGGGGATCCGGTACTATCCTTCGTTACGCCGAATATGCACGCGGATGATATTGAGCGCATCCGGCATAACCTTGGGCTGGATAAGCCAGCCTACATTCAATATTTTATATGGATCAAAGAAGTACTGCAGGGCAACTTCGGTTATTCCCTTGTGAATCATCAGCCTGTATTGGAGCAAATTCTAGAACGTTTACCTGCAACAGCAGGTTTGATGGGCAGTGCAATCGGCTTAGCCGTTCTGTTGGCGATCCCGATGGGTCTGCTTGCTGGAGCTAACCGGAACCGCTGGGTGGATAAAGTAATTAATTTTTTATCCTATATCGGAATTTCAGTGCCTTTATTTTGGCTGGCCATCTTACTTATGTACTTATTCGCAATTAAGCTGCACCTGCTGCCTATAATGGGGATGCGAACCATTGGTGTGGAATCAGCGGTTGATGTATTGAAGCATGGTATTTTGCCTTGCGCCGTATTGGCGTTTGGATTTCTGGCCGGTTACGTACGATACATCCGCTCTAGTACGATTGGACAGCTAAAAGAAGAATATGTGCAGATTCAATATGCTTTTGGATCCAGCAAGACAACGATTCTGTTCCGTCACGTGCTAAAGCATGTACTGTTGCCAGTAATTACATTGCTCGGGATGTCGATGGGTGATCTGGTGGCGGGTGCAATTGTAACGGAGACGGTATTTTCATGGCCGGGTATTGGCTCTTTAGGGATGACTGCGGTTAAAGGGATGGATTATCCCGTAATTATGGGAATAACTTTGTTCTCTTCTTTAATGCTGATCATCGGCAATCTGGTCGCGGATATTCTATATAGCTTCGTGGACCCACGAATTAAATTAACGAGGTGACCTCATGAATCGCAGTAAATGGAAAAGTGTTGGAGATGAGCTATTTACGAATAAATTGGGTGTCGCAGCCCTCATTACTTTAATCGTCTTCACACTAGGCTCTATATTTGCTTTTTTATCCGGACATGATCCGAATGCAATGGATGTTTTGGCACGTTTGAAGGCACCCGGGGCGGATCATTGGTTTGGTACGGATGATTACGGCCGGGATTATTTTGCCCGAGCTTTGTATGGTGGCCGGGTATCTTTGCTAGTTGGTTTTGCTTCAATGATCATTGCCACGGGTATAGGTGTGACGGTGGGCGTAATCAGTGGATATTTTGGCGGATGGATTGATAATCTATTGATGCGGATGCTTGATGTAGTGATGTCCATTCCATCTTTCCTTGTGCTGCTGCTGCTCAGCGTATTTTTGAAGCCGAGTGTAGGAAACATCATTTTAATCATTGCTCTATTAATGTGGATGAACATTGCCCGTGTGATTCGTGCGGAGACGATGACGATTAAAGAACGGGAATATGTACTGTATGCAAAAGCTTCCGGCCAGAGCAACTTCGGAATTATTTGGCGTCATATTCTTCCGGGGCTAGTACCTGTTGTGATTGTAGGTGCGACGAATAATATCGCTTCCGCGATTATGATGGAGTCGTCCCTAAGCTTTCTTGGGTTCGGGGTACAACCTCCGAATGCCACTTGGGGCAGTATGCTTAACAATGCGCAGGGATATATCGCTCAGGCACCTTATTTGGCATTGTTCCCGGGGTTATTGATACTATTAACGGTTCTGAGCTTTAATGTTCTGGGCGATATTTTGCGGGTTGGCTTTGAACCGAAGCTGATCCGAAGATAGGAGTGTGAAGACATCATGACGGAACGGCTATTGTCTGTTGAGAATTTGAAGGTTTCCTTCCAAACTCGGGATGGAGAGAATCAGGCAGTTCGTGGCGTTAGCTTTCATATAGATGCTGGAGAAACGGTAGGGATTGTTGGTGAATCCGGAAGTGGGAAAAGTGTAACTGCGAAGGCGATTATGTCGTTGATTACACCTCCGGGTAAAATTATCGCTGGAAATATTAATTTTCGTGGTGACAATTTATCTAACCTTTCGGAAAAAGAGTGGAGAAAACTGCGCGGTAACCGCATAGCGATGGTGTTTCAGGACCCCATGACTTCTCTTAATCCTGTGAAAAAAATCGGCCAGCAGCTTACGGAGGTCATCCGGCGGCATCGCGGCTTAAATAAGGAAGCAGCGTTTAAAGAGGCAGCAAGTATCCTGCGGCAGGTGGGCATTAATAATCCTGAGCAGCGGCTGCAGCAGTATCCGCATGAATTCAGCGGCGGGATGCGGCAGCGGGTTATGATCGCTATGGCGCTTTCCTGCCAGCCAGAGCTATTGATTGCGGATGAGCCGACAACTGCGCTTGATGTAACAATACAGGCCCAAATTCTTGATCTTTTTAAAGAGCTAAAAAATAATACCAGTACAGCTATAGCACTGATCACTCATGATTTGGGTGTGGTGGCTCAGGTATGTACACGGGTTATCGTAATGTATGGTGGACTAGTGATGGAGGAAGGTACGGTGGAGGATATTTTTTATCGCCCACAGCATCCTTACACGAAAGGTCTGCTTCGCTCCATTCCGAAACGTGACGGCAAATCGCGTGAACGTCTAATTCCAATCGAAGGCACACCTCCGGATTTGTTGAATCCTCCTTCTGGCTGTCCCTTTATGGAACGTTGCCCTAATGCTTTTACCCGTTGCAGCGAACGTCCTCCGGTAATCGAATTATCGCCCGGTCACCGTTCGATGTGCTGGTTAGCAGATGGTGTGCAGGAGACTCCAGCTGTAGCTGGCGTTGAAGGGAGCGGTTCGGTTGAGTGACAATAAGATTCTAGTGGACGTAAATAATCTCAAAAAACATTTCTCCAAAGGCAAGGATATGTGGGGACGCGATACATCGGTGCTTAAGGCAGTAGATGGCGTAAGCTTTCAGATTCGTCAGGGAGAGACCTTTGGGCTGGTTGGAGAGTCGGGAAGCGGCAAGTCCACGGTTGGACGCTGCTTGCTGCGCTTATATGACTACACAGACGGTGAAGTGTCTTTTGACGGGCAGCCGCTGAGCAAGCTTGGAGAGAAGCAGCTAAAACCTTTTCGCAGACGCATTCAGTCGATCTTCCAAGATCCCTATTCATCACTTAATCCAAGCTTAAGTGTGCTTGATCTGATCAGTGAGCCGATGAAAATCCACGGCATCCACGAAGGTGAAGAACGCAAAGAAGCTGTTGCGGCATTGCTGGAAAAGGTAGGTTTAAAAAGAGAACATCTCTACCGTTTCCCGCATGAATTCAGCGGTGGCCAACGCCAGCGGATTTCGATTGCCAGAGCATTGTCCGTAAGACCTGAGTTTGTCGTGTGTGATGAACCGATCTCAGCGCTGGACGTGTCTGTCCAGGCTCAGGTAGTGAACATGCTGGAGGATTTGCAGTCCGAATTCGGCTTGACCTATCTCTTTGTCGCACATGATCTGTCGATGGTACGGCATATTTCTGACCGGATCGGCGTGATGTATGGCGGTCGTCTAGTAGAGGTAGCCGAAAGTGATGAGCTGTACGAGAATCCTATTCATCCTTATACAAAAGCGCTGCTGTCTTCCATCTTGGAGACGGATCCCCGGCGGGCCAATCAGAGAATTATTTTAGACGGATATTCGCAAGAGTATGGCAGAGCTGAGACTTCCACACTACAGGAAGTAAGTACGGGCCATTATGTTGCTTATGATTTTAAGGTATGATTAGACTCTATATATAGATTGGGAGGGATCAGAATGTCAGAGAACTTAAACCGGGTAAAGTTATCCCAGTGGGATGCGTTATTGGTGGAATCACTCCGCTCCTTGGGGTGGTCTGATGAGGATATTCTTCGTAAAGTGGCAGAGGGCGATTTGCCCGTTGACAAGAGCGAATACCAATTTGATTATAAGCAGCTGACTACGTTGCAGTCAGAGCAGCCCGAGTTGTTCGGGCAAGCGGTGAAGACAGGCTATCAGATTAAATACAACACGATTCGTGGGATTCGCAGCTGGATATGGGTAGCTCTGGGCAAAGAAGCGGCTCTGGAGCTTGAGGAAGGTAAGGAAGCCGCTGAGGTGGCTTTAACCTTGGCCGAGAAGGAACGTTTGGCTTCTGTGTTATCCTTCGGTTGGCAGATCGAGAGCGATACGAAGGCAGCGGTTGGAGATACAGCTGTCTACCGGATTGCACCGATTGGACGTTAAGCTGAATAGCTACAGTAAAAAACGATTGTTGCGGGGAAGGACTCCCTGTGCACAATCGTTTTTTTGTTATAATTCTCGCTTAAATGCTTATCGTTAATATACGTTTACCGCTGGGTAAGCTACCTCATATTGTGCAGCCTCAATCCAGCTTCCTGTCTTAAAATCTCTGCCCCGGACAAGCACTTTATCGCTATACACTTCTACATAGAAGCCTTGGCTGCCCTCTTTATGTTTATCTTCATTAGTCCAAAGATAGGCGACAGAAGCAGCATTAAACATCGTTGCGATCTCTCCATCGCCAGGGAACATAGTGTTGTCTACCTCCAGCTCCCAATGGGTATGTCCAGTGAATAACAAGGTCTGAGGGTATCTCGACAGGATTTCTTTTAATTCCTTATCTTGTGTGACACCATACCAATCTTGCGATTCCAGCGATCCGGCTACGGTGTCTTTAAGCGGTTGATGCAGGAAGAGAAAGATAGGCTGATCTGGTGAAGCTTGTTCTCCAAGCTTATGCTCCAGCCAATCAAGCTGTTCAGAAGAAAGATCGCAGAATTTGGGCAATCCTTGTTCTGTCCCTAGCATAATAAAATGATAGCCATTGACCCAGTGATCATGATAGGGTCCGGACATTCCGGTCTGTGACGTATACATTCCTAAACGTGATTCCCAATTTCCGAGGCCCACATCATGATTGCCTAAGGTAAAGGTAATCCCGGGCAGTTCGGTTTTGTATTGTTTGAGGATACGAAGCATTTCTTCGTATTCAGCAGGGAAGCCGTGGTCTGTGACATCACCGATATGCATAATCCCGCTGCTGCCTTCCCCATGCGCTGCTATATCACGGAGAGCCAGCTCGAAGTTAAGATTGTACTCATGATTGCGGTCAGCAGTGACATGGGTATCCGTAATGATCTGAAAGGTGATAACTGGTTTATCTTCAGGTGATGTGTTCGTACTCATGTTTGGGCATCCTCCTTCATCTATGAACCTATCCAATACTGTTGCTGTTCGCTAATGCGTCTTGCCGCTAATATTCAGTCCTATGATCCCGACAATGATGACGGCTATCCAAAGTAGTGAGGATAGGGTTAGCTTTTCTTCAAAGAACAGGGTTCCTATGAAGGAAATCAGGATGATTCCCGCTCCTGACCATATCGCATAAGCTACGCCTACCTTAATAGAGGTGAGAGCATAATTCAGGGAGGTGAAGCTGGCTCCATAGAACAGGAACATAAGCACGGAAGGCCAGAGCTGGGTGAACCCTTGAGATATTTTCATTGAGAGGGTCCCTGAGAGTTCGAACACAATAGCCAGCGCCAGAAACATCCATGCCCATATTCCTTCTATTCTCACAGGGGAGTAACCTCAATTCTGAGCTCAGCATAAGATTGTACAATGAGATCTGCATCCGGGAGAATATGTGTTGAAGCACTAGTACCGTCGCTTTCTGCTAGGCCGATAGCTACCTGTACACCCGCTGCTTTAGCCATTCGCATATCCCCGTTAGTATCGCCGATAACCGCTGTGTACGCGGGTTCCACGGCTAACCTTTTGCAGGCAAGCTGCACCATGTCGGGGAAAGGTTTACCCTGATCCACAAGATCTGTTCCAATTACCTCGGAGAAATAATGCCGTATGCCCAGCCATTGGAGATGTTTGTCTGCGGCCTCTGTTTCATCTGCGGTCACCACGGCGAGAGGAATGCCTGCACTCACACACTCATCAAGAAAACGATGAAGTCCCGGAAGGGAGTGAACGGGGCGTTTCTCTTCTAACCTAACATCCGCTTCGAGACGGCATTGATGGACAAGCTCCATGGACTCCGCCCAAGATAAACCTTGCAGATAACCCTGCCATGACAGAATGGCATAAAGATCACTCATAGTCCCCATAGCCAGCGGTCCGTTGCGATCATAATCGGTAATGCTCCCCTGGGCATTGTGTACAGTTCCCATTAATGCAGGGAGCTGCTCTTCTGCAATCTGTAGTCCTTTTTCCTTCATATACTTCGTGAATCTCTCTAAAAAACATTCGCCCCAGCTGCCCCAGAGGGATACGAACTGGAGCAGCGTACCATCCTTATCGAATAGAATAGCTGCTACAGCATATCTGCCTTGTGGAGTGATGAGCTCAGACATGAAGTCCACCGCCCTTTATTTTAATTTATCAAGCGCTGCTTGTGCCGTTTCTTGTGCTTCCTTAAGTGCTTGTGCTGCTGGGATATTCTCAATCTGCACCTTATCTGCGGCGATTGTCAACGCATCGTTAATTTTGCCGCCAGTTGGGTCTTGGAAAGGTGCAGAACCATGAGAAGCTTGCATCAATGGAACCTTAATCTGTGGATTACTTTCGCTGAATGACACAAACGCCGGGTCTTGCAATGCGGATTGGCGCACCGAAATATATCCCGTATTAATGGACCAGGACGCAGTATTCTCAGCATTCGTGAAGTAGGTTAGCCATTTCATAGCTGCTTCCTTTTCACTGTCGCTGGCTTTGGATAGAATGCCGGCCATAAGGGCTTGGGCTACGGGTTTGCCCTCACCGATCCCTGCCCAGCCTGGCTGCTCCATAGCCGAAACAATGCTGAAGTCCAAGTCGCCCTGATCGCCGCTGGAGCCAGTGTAGCCTGCGGCTTGACCCTTCATTACATCGTCAATCGTCTTGTACCAATACTCCCAGCCTTGACCGCCGGAATGAATCCGCATGATCTTATCCTCGTGAATCCACTTGCGGAACAAATCCCAGGTTTCAATCCACTCTTTAGAGTCGACCATAACTTGTTTTCCATCCTCACTAAGGATAGTGCCTCCTTTGCTGAGTACGGCATCAATCATGTTCCCTGAACCCCACATAGGCTCCCAACCATAAAAGGTGGTTTTGCCGCCGTCCTTCACTGTCATTTTCGCAGCTGCGGCAGCCAGATCTTCCCAAGTATTTAATGTGCTCGCATCAATTCCATTCTTCTCAAAAACATCTTTGTGGTAGTACATGACCTGCGTTGTTCCATACATCGGCAGGAAGTATTGCTTACCATCAACCTGGCCCTGATTTAGAAAGGTTTGGACAAAATCCTCTTTATTAAAATCTGGCTGCAGTGCCATAAGCTCGTCTATCGGAGCGAAATATCCTTTACGGGCCCAATCTACATTGGAGGAGAGAGCAGCCGCAGGTACTTTTCCTGTAGCGATAGCTGCTTGCAGCTTCTGTTCGGTTTCCGTGTAGTCTGCCTGCGCGATACCTTTGACGATGACCTCTTGCTGAGAGGTATTAAATTTCTGAATCAGTGCCTCCATATTCTCACCAAGCTTGCCGCCGAGACCATACCAGAATTCAATTGTTACCGGTGCATTTTGTGTGGGCGCAGCCTCTGTGGAGGGGGAGGAAGAAGCTCCATTCGCCGCTGTAACATTGCCTGTATTCGCATTTCCTCCGCAAGCTGTTAACATTGTAAATCCGGCAACTAAAGACAGGGTGGACAGTCTCTTCAATACGTTCATCATCATTCTCCTCTTATTAAAATAGAATTGTTAGCTTATCCTTTGCTGGAACCAGCGGTCATATTGACACTTTGCATGATCGTTTTCTGAGCTAGTAGAAATACTAGCAGCAACGGGGCGATGGTGAATGCGCTAGCGGCCATGATCAGCGGCCATTTTAATCCGTAGGCACCTCCTTGAGTAAAGAAACTACGCAGACCCGCCGAGACTAGCTGTAGATTCGGGTCTTTGGTGATCAGCATCGGCCAGAAATAGTTATTGTACTGATCAATGAAGGTGATCAGGGCTAGCACAGCAAAGGAAGAACGTGTAATGGGGACAAGAATGGTCCACAGAATCCGCATATGTGAGGAACCGTCCACTTCTCCAGCCTCCACCAGCTCATGGGGAACCTGAAGGAAGGCTTGGCGAATTAGAAAGATGGAGAAGACACTTACACAGTTGGATAGAATTAATCCGGCATATGAATCCAGTAGATGGAGCTGGGACAATACCAAATATCCGGGAAGATAAACAGCGGTGGCTGGAACCATATAGCCGAAAAGAATAACGCCTGAGAACAGCCCTCTGAAGCGGAATTTCATATGCGTAAGCGCATAGGCCATCATCCCGGAATTTATGACCTGCAGAATAACAATCGACACAGCGACAAATATGCTATTGCCCATATATCTGAAGAAAGGGGCTTCGTGCCAGGCGGCTGAAAAATTACTCCACAGCGCATCCTTAGGCCAGATTGTGGGCGGAGACTGCCAGATTTCATCATTGGTTTTTAAGGCGCTGGTGACCATCCAATAGAAGGGGAAGGCCATGATCAGTGCAATAGCTGTAAAAAATAGATGGCGGGTCAGCTTGCCCACGCGTACGATCGTTGCATTCATCAGTCGTTCTCCTTTACAGCAGTTGTTATTGATAATGGGTTGTCCGTTTACTAACCTCTAGCGAGACTACGGATAGCAGCATACATATAAATACCAGAACCATTGCGACACTAGAGGCTTCTCCAATCTGAAAGGCTTCAAAGGCAGACTGATAATACATATAGAGCAAGGTGCGTGTTGATCCAGAGGGTCCACCTTGTGTAAGTACGTTAATCTGGTCGTAAGCCTGTAACGCCCCGATGATCTGTACGATGAACAGAAACAGTGTCGTTGGCGAGATTAGCGGTAAAGTAATACGGCTGAATTTTTGAACAGCATTTGCTCCATCCAGTTGAGCTGCTTCCAGCAGATCCGTAGGGACATTGCGTAGTGCCACCAAGTAAAAAATCATCGCCCAGCCTACCGATTTCCATATTGTCACGAGCAGAACGCCAAGCAGCGCCCATTTAGGGTCTTGAAGCCAACCGATTTTTTCTAGACCTAAGAGGTCAAGTACAGTATTGGCAAGGCCGATTTCGGGTTCATAGATCCAGGACCAGACAATGGATACAGCCACGGTCGGCGTGACCCAAGGGGAGAACAGCAATACCTGATATAGGGTGGAGCCTTTCAGCTTCCCGTTCATCAGGAGTGCTAGTCCAAGTCCGATCAGAATAACGGGCAGCACACTTCCGGCACAGAATAACAGAGTCACTCTAAGTGCTTTATAGAAGGCAGGGTTGCTGAACAGATCCAGATAGTTGGTTAGTCCGACAAAGGTTTTCTCAGGGCTCATGAAGTCCCATTCGGTAAAGCTGAGATAAAATACATAAAGTAATGGCGCTAGCCAAAATACAACGAATGGAATCATTGCCGGCAAGGTGAAGAGCACCGGTTTCAACTCCCCTATAAATCTCGAACGTTTCATTATTCTGTCGATACCCCATTCCATCTTCTGTTTTTTGCGGTATAATTCTGAGGAAAGCTCTTTCGTTCAAAAAAAATTGTACACTCATCGAGCGGCTGCGTGGTCAAGTGGACGTAAAGATCGATGCGAGATTATGTAAAAATTTAAGAGATTAGCGCAGGTAGTTGCTATTTTGTGTAAAATAGAAGGGTAGATTCTAAGTGGAATGAAGGTGCAGCTATGAAACAGGTAGCCTTTGGTGAAGAGAATAAAGACTTATCTCCACGCGAGCAGCTGCTGCGTCCGATGATCGATGCGATTGCTCAGACGATGGACCTATATGGTGCGAATTATTCATTCGGGCAGCTGTATGGAATTATGTTCTTTGAAGACCGTCCGATGACGCTTGAAGAGATGAAGAATGTGATGAATATGAGCAAGAGTAATATGAGCTATGGAGTCCGTTCTTTGATGGCCTCCAAGATGGTCACTAAGCTGGAGGAGAAGCGGGACCGAAAGGATCTGTATGCAGTGGAAACAGATTTCTTTCAGACCTTTAAGAATTTTTTTGGGATGAAGCTACAGCGGGAGATTGATGTCATGAAGCACGCTTTAGACGTTGTCATTCCTGAGCTGGAGGGATTGGTTCAAGCCGTAGATACATCTGAGGAGGAGCGGCAATTCTGCCTGAAGGATCTGGAGAAGCTGGAGCATGCCGTCCAATATTATCATTGGCTGCAGCAGTTCGTGGACGAGCTTGGGGAAGAGAATTACTTCGCAGATAAGAGAAGGTCCTAGACCGTCTACAATCACATATAGATGTACATAATTGTAAATAGATCTCCATTTTGCGGGGTGTTCCTTAAGCCGGTTCAGGCTTGAGGTTCGCCCTCTTTTTTATGATAAAGAAACAAAAATAAGAAGAAAATGTAACCAATAGCAGGTGGAACTTCCATAAAATATATAGTTACATAGGGACAAGAAATGTTGTTAAGGAGATTCTGAGATTGAAAACAAAAAAATATATGCTGCTTGTTGTCATAGTTCTACTGCTGAGCCTTGCTGCTATTTTGAATACACAACGTGAACCTTCAACAATTATTATTAACGTAAATGGTCAAATGATAAAGACGATAGCTGCCAACCCTGCCTCGCCTGATGATCTTATGATCCCGAAGGCGGTAGCTGAACAGGCACTAAATACACAAATCGGCTGGCAGAAATCCGGACCTCTTCCAAAAGGTATTTACTACAGAGATCAGGTGGCTGTGCTGATGTATCATCATCTTTCTGAGAAGCCCATGCCACAGTTTCCTTGGGTGTTATCGGTTGATCGGTTTGATGATCAAATGAATCTGCTGAAGCAGGAAGGTTTTCATGTGATCAACATGGCGGAATACCGTGAATTTATGCTGAATAACGGCGCAGTTCCGGACAATGCAGTGCTGCTGACCTTTGATGATGGATATGAGAGTTTCTATAAATTGGCGTTCCCCGTTTTGCAAAAATACGGATATACAGCCGTTAATTTTGTTATCGTATCTACAATAGATCACCCAGATCCGAATAGCGTACCGAAGCTCACTTGGGAGCAAATGCGGGAAATGAAGCATGCTGGGATGGGATTTTATAGTCATACCTATGATTTGCACCATTATGGGATTGTCGATGCCGAGGGCGGGCAGCGGCCAGCTGCAAGTGCCTTGTTATATGTTGATGATGAGAACAGGAATGAGATGAATGTCGAATACTACAGCAGAGTTACACGTGATCTGGCTAAGGCGGAGCAAAGGCTGAAGAAAGAATTGGGCAATACGGATTCGGCGATTGCTTTTCCTTATGGGTCCTACAATGACAGATTGCTGGCTGTTTGTGATTCGCTGGGGATTTCACTGACCTTCAAAATTGAGGATGGGATTAACACCAGAGCGGATCGGAATGCCGCACGAATTAACGGGGGAAGTGAGACACTTACCGCTGCGTTGACGCTTGATCAGATGAAGCATATCGATTTGCCTATGGAATTGACCTTGAACAACCAAAAGGTGAATATGGTAAGAAATTCTCCTGAAATGAGGAAGGGAACCTTGATGGTTCCATTTCATCAATTATGCAAAGATCTGCATATAGATATGAAATATGATCCGAAACGCCGAATCGTTGAATTGACTCATATGGATGCAGGAGCATGAAAAGTGTCACTTTTATTGATGATGAGATTACAAAAAGTGAGTAAATTCGTCATTTTAGGCGAATCACTAGTTGCTATAAGTGAATTCCTTACTGTAGACTATAAACAGAGTACTAATTGGTAAGCGAATGGAGAGAACTGATGGAATTGTTTAAGCGTTATTACGCAAATTTAACGGTCCGGCGTTTTTTGATTTTAGGATTGGTTGCTCTACTGCTATTCAGTATTAGAGATATGCTTAATTTGGTACTGTTGACGTTTTTGATTGCGTATGTAATGAATAGCTTTCAAGTGCTGCTCACGAAGCGCATTAACAAATATGTAGCAGTTAACAGCAAAGTGATTATTGTTATTCTATACCTTGCCTTAATCGCTGTAATTGTCATAACCCTCGTTAATTATCTGCCTAAGGTTTTCATACAGATTAAACAGTTAACGAATTTTTTGACCAATTTGACCCCTGAGAACATCCCGCAGAATGATATTGTGCAGTATATATTCGCCCAGCTTAAGGATTTGAACTATCAGTCGTATATGAAAGACGGTATTGAATATGTCTTGAAAATAAGCAATTGGGGCACCAGCTTTGTTTTATCAACCATTTTGAGCTTTGTATTTATACTTGAGAAGAACAGGATCGTTAGTTTCACTTCCCGCCTTAAAGAGAGCAAAATCTCTTGGTTCTATGTAGAGCTTGAGTATTTTGGCAGAAAATTTATCTCCTCTTTCGGAAAAGTGATCGAAGCACAAATTCTGATCGCGTTGTTTAATACATGCTTTACGGTGATCGGACTCTGGATTTTAGGTTTTCCTTACCTTTTCGCATTATCCATTATGATCTTCTTGCTTAGTTTAATTCCGGTTGTAGGTTTTGTTATCTCGCTAATCCCACTTTGTATTATTGGTTACAATATTGGTGGCCTAGTCATGACTATCTATGTACTGGCAATGATTGCCGTGCTTCATTTTGTAGAAGGCTACTTCCTAAATCCTAAACTGATGTCATCCAAAATGAATTTGCCTATGTTCTATACGTTTATCGTGTTGTTATTCTCTGAGCATTATCTCGGGGTTTGGGGTCTGATTCTGGGGATTCCGATCTTTGTATTCTTCCTTGATATTCTGGAGATTAACAGAGAGAACAAGATAGGGACTTAGGGATTCTGTTATAAAATAAGTATTAAATATACAAAACCCGGCTAAATGGAAGATCCATTTAGCCGGGTTTTTTGTGTATGTTACAGCGTCGCTGTATGTATTCCCTTAACCGAAGGAAGTATGGACACTATCTGAAACGATGTCCCTCAGCTCCGCTTTATATGCCGCATACTGCTCGGTTGTTATGCTTCCAGCGGCTAACCGTGAATCCAATTGATCCGTTAGCTGGGCAACCTGTAGATCGATTACAGCTTCAATATCTTGGCCTTGTTCTGATGCAATATCTTGAAGTGACTTACCGTCATATATGGCCTCGTATAGATCCTCGTCCGTTGGCTGGTTAAGTACCTCCAATAATTCGTCTTGATCCGCGACCTCTGCGGTGGACCATTTTACAGGCGAACTTGCATTAGCGGTAAGACTAGTCCAAGCATTTCCGAAAGACATCACTACAACTACCGTTCCGACTATGATCACTCTTTTTATATCCATTAGAGTCCTCTTTTCTTGTTCTGCAATAACTTATCTTGCTTAAGCATCCGTCTAAAGTATCGTTTAAAATGGGTTCTAACTAGTTATATTGTAACCCGCGAAGCTGAACTGAAGCTTAAGCAATATTAAAAATAACCTAAAGATTTAACACGGCTATGATATAGCGATAATACACCGCAGGTATACTTTCCAGATGAGCTTCATTGCATATTTATGCATTGAATCACAATCAAACAAATGGGGAGTGTTCGGAGTTTTGAGAATAACAGCAAAAGCTAAACGTTTATTTTCCAGCATAATTGCCAGCAGTTTGATGTTGGGAATCATGGCTCCAGCAGGATATGCCGAAGAGCAGCAGCTGGAGACGGAGCAGACATCTTCCGAATTAGAGGCGCATTTTGATGAACAGGTTGAGCTCGACACGCTTTTAAGTCAACCGACTGTAATGGCAGAGGTGTACGCGGTACCTCATAATCCAGGAGCGCTACTGATTACAGAAGTTGTTCCGGATACTAAAAATGTAAAAGGGACAGATGGAACCTCTGTAGATGGTTACGAGTTTGTTGAAGTCTACAATAATACGGACAAGCCGGTTAATTTTAAGGATTATTATTTCTTTTATAATGACAAAGATACATGGGCACCTAATGGTGATGCTGTAATACCGGCGCATGGAAATATTGTTTTCTGGATTATGAATGGCAATAATCTGAATGTTCCTACGGAGGATTTCATCAAAAACTTTAATCCTTCTGCAGCTTTGCAGGAAGGAGTGAATCTGTTCCGGATCAACGGTGGCGGGGGGATGGCTAACACTTCTGCGCGTAATTTACAAATTAAAAGCAAAGCAGGAGATACGCTAATTGTTTCTGCTTCCTATGGAAAAGAACAGGTGAAGGAGAATAACGGGATCTTCTATCAATACTTGCAAGCAGATAGCTCCGTTATGAACCTCATGGTGAATTCGGGAACGGTTGTGGCTACGCCTGGAACCGTAGAGGCAGAACAAGTGCCTGAGCTAGTTCCTGGGAACAAGCAGCCAGTGATTGAACATATTGCACAGAGTAGTGTCGATCCAGACGATCTCCCTATCAGTGCGAAGATTACTAATCTGGAAAGCGGGGCAGATGGATCACTGCCTGTAGTGAAGCTACAGTATGGCTCTCCTTCTCAGGCGAAAGATACGGTAATCACCATGACTTCAAAAGGTGGGGATGAATATGCGGCAATGATTCCTGCAGCTGCGCTGGAAGAGCCGGAGCTGCATTACAGCATCCGCGTTAATAATGTGACAGAGAGTTATTCTGTTCATGTGAACCTGCCGGCGTTCGATTCGAATAATGTGCCGCCGTTGTTAATCACAGAGCTGCTGCCGAATTCGACGAATGTAAAAGGAACGAGCAGCGACGCTTTTGAATTCATTGAGATCTATAACAATACTGATGCACCTGTTAATTTCAAGGACTACAAGGTCTATTATCGTTATCCTGATAAAGGTAACGCTTCCGATGTGAAGTGGCCTTCGACGCCAGAGAACTTTCTGATTCCTGCACAGCAGTCCGTGGTGTTCTGGGTTATTAATAGTGCCAATAGTACTTACACTGCTGATGATTTCAATACAGAATTCAACACAAACTTAATTGAAGGCACCAATCTCTTTTTGATCAAAAGCGATGGTATGGCGAACTCTGGCCGCCGGGCAGTCGTAATCAAGAGCAATACGGAGAAGGAGATTTCCTCTGCGTATTATGATGCTGACCTCACCTACGATGGTGGAGCTAAAGGTGATGACACCAAAGAGAATAAAGCCCTTCTATATAAGTATCCTGTGAATGGGCTGAGCAAAATGCTCAAGATCAGTACGGGGTCAGCCGTTCCGTCACCAGGCCAGACGGATGTAACACAACTTCCAAACACACCGATCCATGTGGAGCCGGATACAGAGAAACCAACAGTAGAAGATCTGACCGGCGTAACGGAGATTGATCAGTCGCTGGGTCTCGATTTGAAGGCTTTTGCTGATGACAATAAAGCTGTTACTTCTGTGGAAGTTAGAGTGTCTTCGGACAAGCAGCCGGAAGCTGTTAGCCACAATCTATCCCAAGACTTCAACGACAGCTTGTATCACTTTAATTTGACCTCTGCGGATTTGATTGGCAGAAATGAGATCCAGTATTACTTTGTTGTTTCTGATGGAACGAATGAAACACAATCTCCAGTAATGAAAGTAAAAGTTACAGGAGGACAGGATCAATCACCCCTTCGTTTGAATGTGAAGGAAGGGCAGTTGATCAATGGCTCCGTGACCGTAAAGGGAACCTCTGCCACCGCTAAGGCTGATGTCTTAGGCTTGAGCATTGACAGTAAGTTACTGGGCAATAACGAGGCATATAATGCACTGGAGAATGATGCCTACTTTGTATTTGAAGCTAAAAATGTGGACTATTATTTTAAAAATGCGATCACGATGGGACCGGAAGAACTAGGAGATGCCAGTATTCTGTATACCTTTATGGACCCGATTACTACGTATACTACATTGACTTTTCCTATTTCTTCTGCCGCTTTAAAAAAGGGTACGGATAATGTGATTTACATTCGGGCGGGCTCTAAATCATCTCCATTTGATCCTCGTCCTGAGGAGAATAAGGATGATTTTGAAGTGAAAAATGTTCGTCTCCTGCTGGCAGATGGTACCGAAATTTGGGATCCGGCTTATGCAGAACGTGATAAGGAAATCAAGATGGGGGACAGCGCAGGTAAGCATGAATCCCTCGGCTTCCAGTTTGATCTAAAAGCGGATTTGTTCCGTTCAAAGGCGTACAACTGGAATACTAAGGAAGCAACTGACGGAGAACATAAAGTAACGCTTACCGAAGGTGGAACGAAAGTATCATCAAACGTAATTGTCGACAACACGCCACCATCCATCAAAGCATCAATAGAAGAAGGACAAACTTACCGTGGCAATTTTGAAATTGCTGCTGAAGTTAAGGATACTTATGCGGGTGTAGATAAGGTCAGCGTGAAGCTGGATGGTAATGTTATTGAACTGCCCTATGCTACTTCATCCGGGAAGTTATCGGCTGGGGAGCATACGCTTTCTATCATAGCCTTAGATAGGATTGGCAATCAGGCAGAAAAGGTCATTACATTCCATGTACCGAATGAGAATCCATTTGCGCCACTGCTTATTTCTCCTACAAACTGGGAGACCGCTGTAGGTACTAATCCGACTTTAAAGGTTAAGGTTGAAGATCCTAATCAGGATAAGATAAACGTTACCTTCTTTAGAGGATTTAAGTACGATGCTAACCATCCGGAGCAAGGCTTTGCTGGATTTATAAACGCATCCGATACAGAGCCGCCGAAACAATCCGTACCTGCGGGCGAACAAGCGCTTAGCAGTGATGACTACAGTAAAATAAGTGCGGTGGACGGACAATATTTAATTAATGATGCTGTCGATCAATTCCCTTATCAGCGTTATGAAATTAAGCTGGATGAGTCGGTTAAGGCGTCAGATCGTGTAGATATTGAATGGAAAGGGAATTCGTTGCCGGGACGTAAAGTAAGTCTCTACGCATGGAGTCCAACTCAACAAAAATGGGTACAGCTGGATCATTTAATCGCTGGAACAGAGGATTTTGAGCTGAAATCCACGGTTACAGCTGGAGAATATGCTAATGGAAATAGCATTGCAGTAATGGTTCAGGACGAAATTGCTTCGGTGGCTAAGACAGCACCAACAGTAACACAAGATACGTATGACTTTTCTTTTGTATGGATGTCTGATACACAGTATTATTCACAGAGCTACCCTTACATTTACCGTAAAAATGTAGAATGGATAGCTGACAACAAAGAGAGCTTGAACCTGAAGTATGTTATTCATACAGGAGATATCGTGGATAAATCCTATCAGGAGTATGAGTGGAAGGAAGCTGACCGGGACATGAAGGTTCTGGAGGAAGCTAACATTCCTTATGGTGTTCTTGCGGGTAATCATGACGTAGGTCATCAAACCGGGGATTACACGAAATTCTGGGAGTATTTTGGAGAGTGGAGATTCAAGAATATGCCGACCTTCGGTGGCTCTTATGACAACAACAGGGGCCATTACGATTTAGTGTCTGCGAACGGAAATGATTTTGTTATTGTATACATGGGCTGGGGATTGGCTGAGGAAGAAATCGAATGGATGAATGAGATCGTTGCCCGTTATCCAGAGCGTAAAGCGATTCTTTGTCTCCATGAATACTTGCTGGTTTCTAATAACCGTGCACCTATTGCAGATAAGATTTTTGAGATGGTTGTGAAACCTAACAAAAACGTAATCGCAGCACTGTCCGGCCATTATCATGATGCTGAGCTTAAGGTAGACGAGCTGGATGATAACGGTGACGGTATTCCAGACCGCAGTGTCTATCAAATGCTGGCAGATTACCAAGGCGCTGAAGAAGGGGGACTTGGCTATATCCGTCTGCTTCAGTTCGATGTTGCTAATAACAAACTTCGCGTGAAGACTTATTCGCCTTATTTGGATGATTATAACTACTATGATGAAGACGAATATCCAGGCAAAGATGAGTTCGTTCTGGATCTGGATTTACAGCCTGTGACTAAACGTGTGGCTACCGACTATATCGGAGTCAAGGTTTACAGCGACCAGGAAATTGCGGCCAATCCACAAGTAGAGAGTGGCGCGGAGACTCAGGTCACTTGGAGTAAGCTGAATCCGGATAGCTACTACCAATGGTATACAAAGGTTGAGGATGATCACTCCGGTAGTGTGCTTTCAGATATCTGGGGCTTTTACACTGGAAAAGAGGATGTGATGCCGACACCAGAGGTGACACCAACACCAACACCGACACCAGAGGTATCGCCATCGCCAGAAGTGACGCCGACACCAGCACCTGAGGTGACAACGGCACCTCCAGTAGTTTCACCAGTACCAACAGTGACTCCAACGCCTACAGCCACACCTGGAGCGGGAAAAGGAAACATTGAACTGGCATTAGGAAGTAATGGAACGTATACAGCTGATCCGTCAGCTTTGAAGAAACTGATAGAGGAAGCTGCTACAGGGGGAAGCCTAAAGATTAGCGCAGGCGGAGCAACCTCGGCTCAAGATCAGATTAGAATTGCTCTTGATGCAGCCGCTGTTCAACAGGCTGTCGATAAGAAGTTGAATTTGAATATTGTTTCATCTAACGTTACCTTGAGCGTACCAACAAGCTCCTTACCAGCCATTCCGGCAGGCAGTGATATGCTGCTACTAAGCATTGATACGAGTATGATATCTGTACAGGCCAATGACGCTGGAATGAGTCCATTCAGAGCTAACGTTACGCTGAACCTCAGTACATCTGCAGGAGGCAAAGAAACGGCTATCCACCAGCTTAAAGGTGCTGTTACGATTACCTTGACGCTGACTAAGGAACAGCTTGCTAAGCTCGATACAGATTTTGCGGGTGTCTATTATGTAAATGGCAGCACGTTGGAATATTTGGGTGGAGTGTTTAAGGATAATACCGTTACCTTCACAACAAATCACTTTTCCTCCTTTGCGGTACTGGAATACCATAAGCAATTTAGGGATACTACTGGTCACTGGGCAGAGTCGTATATTTCCAAGCTGACGGCTAAGCATGTGATTAAAGGGATCGACGATACGCATTATGGACCACAGGCGAATGTAACCCGTGCAGATTTTGTTACACTGGCCGTTCGTTCTCTCGGATTGGATGAAGCAAATGGGGCTATCGTACAGAGTGCTTTTGCAGATGTATCTAAAGATGCTTATTATGCACAGTCGATAGAAAAAGCTGTCCAGCTTGGATTGATCCAAGGCAGTGATGGCAAGTTCCGACCGAAAGATGCGATTACTCGTGAGGAGGCGGCAGTTGTCCTGCAGAAACTGATGCAGTATAAAGCAGGATTGCAAGCTTCCGTTGCTGCTGCTGCAAGCTTTAAGGATATGAATAGTGTATCTGAGTGGGCGAAGCAAGCGGTAATTGATTTGCAAGCAAAGGGAATCCTTGACGGCAAGGGCGACAATAACTTTGACCCTCGTGGCAAAGTGACCCGTGCTGAAATCGCAAAACTGTTATATGGAATAATCAAATTATAAGATAGGTTGGCAAAGGCAGGCAGAGGTGACTCTGGCCTGCTTTTTGTCTTTTTTGCGTGTAGTCTCCTTTTTCTTCTATGTAAAAAGGAAATTTCCACTATTCATATGATTTTTCATATATAATATTTTTGAATTAATTTTAAATTTTCAGAATCTTTCAAAATAAAAGGTAAATTGCAAGGAGTGCAAGTGAAATTAAATATCTCCAATCTGCCAATTCAGGAGTCGGGTAAAATATATTTACCAGTTAGAGCGTTATTTACCGGCCGTATCATCTTTTATGCAGGTTTATGATGAAGACAGCCATGCGCTTGTACTGGAAAGTGGTCTATAAGCTTCCGAGTTGGAGGACACCTTTGAAGGTGTTCTTTTTTTGAATATATAAAATACTTACTTGACAGGTAGGAATAAAGGGGTATATGATATCACCAATACTTAAACAGTAATTAAATGAACAGTGAAATAATTCAACTGAGCTGATTGGACCACCAAAGGCTCCCGTACTTTTCCCTTGTCAGGGGTAGGTGCTGGGAGTCTTTTTTTATGGGCTGATTGGGAGAAAGCAGAGGTTAGTAAGCCATGAATGAACAATATTGGAGACAGCTGGAGGAGACAGATTGGGCATTTCGCAAGGCGGTTCGCAGATTCGTGAAAGAGCGGGATAAAGTCGCCGTAGCAGGTATCTCCTTACCAGGCATGCTGATTCTGCACAAAATCATTCGCGATGGTGAACAAAGGCTAGGAGATTTAGCGGATGAACTAGACTTCACCTCAGGTGCGATTACCGCATTGAGCGATAAGCTTGAGGCGGGTGGATATACCGTGCGCAGACGTAAAGAAGGCGACCGTAGAACGGTAATGCTGGATATTACGGATAAAGGCCGCAAGCTGGCGGAGCAGAACAGCAACATCGGAGAACGATGTATTTCGCTTTTGTTTGAGGGGTTTACGGAGGAGGAATTGGCGCAGCAAAATGACTTTTATCAGCGGATCATTAGCAATTTGGAAGGATTCTCGGATATCCTGCTGAAGCTCGCCAAGGAGAATGCAGAGACCTCTCCAACCCTTGAACAGAAGCCACGAACAACCACCAAAAAAAGTAATTATCTTAGCTACTAAAAATTGAACGTAGGAGAGATGAACGATGGGACATTCAACCATTTATCCAACTGGAGCAACCGTATATAACCCTAACAAAGCCTGGAGTGGCTATACCGTATTTCAAGCTGGTGAAGAAGGTGTTGTACTGATTGATATGAACGGTAAAGAGGTGCATTTGTGGAAGGGGCTGCTTGGATTTCCGGCTAAAATCTTCCCGGGTGGTTATGTGCTGGGCAGCACAGGAAGAAGAGATCCTAAATTCGGAATACAGGATAATGTAGATCTGGTACAGGTGGACTGGGATGGGAACATCGTGTGGAAATATAACAGCTATGAACATATAGAAGATCCGGGTTATGAACCCCTCTGGTATGCCCGCCAGCATCATGACTATCAGCGCGAAGGCAATCCGGTCGGATATTTTGCACCGGGGCTTGAACCCAAGGTAGACAGTGGAAAAACGCTAATTCTTGCTCATAAAAATATCTACAATCCTCAAATCTCCGACAAACAATTGCTTGATGACACGATCCTTGAGGTGGACTGGGAGGGGAATATCGTCTGGGAGTGGGCTCCAAATGAACATTTTGATGAGCTAGGCTTTGATGAAGCGGCCAAAAATGTACTATTTCGTGATCCTAACTCACGCTCTTTCGGAAATCTAGGTGGTGGTGTTGGAGACTGGCTGCATATCAATTCGGCTTCTTATGTAGGACCCAATAAGTTTTACGATGCAGGGGATGAGCGTTTCCATCCGGATAACGTGATCTGGGATGCGCGTGAAGCAAATATTATTGCGATCACGGATAAGCGTACCGGAGCCATCGTTTGGAGAATCGGTCCGGATTACTCGCTGCCAGAAGTGAAGCATATCGACTGGATCATTGGCCAGCATCATGCGCACATCATTCCGAAAGGTTTGCCGGGAGAAGGCAACTTACTTGTATTCGATAACGGGGGCTGGGGCGGTTATGGTCTTCCAAATCCATCTTCTCCTTTTGGGCAAAAAAATGCACTCCGCGACCACTCGCGAATTCTGGAGATTAATCCCGTAACCCTTGAGATTGAGTGGCAATATACAGCGGCAGAAGCAGGTTTCTCTGTCCCAACCGATTCTTATAAATTCTACAGTCCATATATCAGCTCAGCTCAACGGCTTCCGAATGGCAACACCTTAATTACAGAAGGTTCTAACGGCAGACTCTTTGAGGTTACGCCAGAACATGAACTGGTATGGGAATATATTTCGCCATTTACGGACTCCAGAAATACCAACATGGTCTATCGTTCCTACCGTGTGCCTTATGCATGGGTACCACAGCTGGAAACGCCAGTTGAACAAGCGATTGAGCCAATAGACGTAACGCAGTTCAGAGTCCCGGGGTCTGCACCTAAAGGATCGGATTCTGTGGTAAGTGTGGCGACAACCCTGCCATTTGTTGAAGGAGCTGCTTGTGTGGCGACGACGGATGAAGGCAGCAGCCGCAAGGTAAATTAACAAATTTGAGGAGATGTGTCGGTTGAAAAAATCATGGATCAGCTCAAGCTTTCTGCTCTTATCTTTATCAGTGGTTATCCTTTTATCGGGCTGCAGCTCCAAGGGCGACGCGGCTGCCTCTAATGCCGCTAAAGAGGGAGCGGCGAACAGCAAAGCAGAGACATTAAAGATAAAAATTGCTGACATCAGTACGAATCCCACTTTTCGGGTGGCACTAGATAAAGGCATCTTTGCCAAACACGGGATTGACGCTGAACTGGTCAACTTTGGTTCCCCTGCGGAAGGTGTAAATGCCCTTTTTATTAAACAGGTGGATGTGGCTTTCGGGGCAGACTTCCCCTTGCTGAACGCAGTGGCGAAGGGCGATTATGCTATTATCGCCTCGGCGGGATTAGCGACTGATGAAGCGTCCACTGAATGGAAATTGTTCGTACAGGACGATATTCAGAAGGCTGAAGATTTGAAAGGGAAAAAGCTGAGTTTCATACGCGGCACCTTCATTCCGTACCTTTGGGATGAATATTTGAAAGAGCATAATGCTGCTCTCGGTGATGTGGAGTTAATAGGACAGGGTGCCTTTGATGAAGCTTATATCGCTTTGAAGCAAGGTGCTGTGGATGGAGCATGGTTTTATGGTTCGGTTCTGAATGATAAGCTCTATGCACTTAAAGGTGTTCATGAACTGACGGATATGTCTAAAACCACGGTTCGATTGGGGATGGGGATTGTAACGGGAAATGATTTTGCGGCTAAGAATCCGCAAGGTATAGCGAATTTCCTAGCAGCGGTGGATGAAGCCGGAGCCTATGCTCAGGCTCACCCAGATGAGGTTGCTGATCTGATGTATAAGGAAGTGAAGCAGCCTAAGGAATCAACGATAAAAGATCTGCCGAATAATCCGTGGGCACTAGGATTTACTCAAGCAGCGTATGACAGTTTGACCAAGCAGAAGACATATATGGTCGACAACGGAATCATTGAGAAGGATTTCGATCTGGATAGTAAACTGAATCTCGAGCCGCTGGCGAAGGCATTGCCAGAAGAGGTTACGTACAAGAAATAGGGGGGTTCAGCATGTCATTACCTGCTAAGCAGCATACCATTCATATTGAGCAGCTCCGTAAAAGCTACAGCGAACCGACTGCTGGGGACGTTCACTACATTATAAAAGATGTAGATCTCGTAATTAAAGGTGGGCAATTCTTCGTTCTGCTCGGGCCGAGTGGTTGCGGGAAATCAACACTGCTGAATATGATCGCCGGGTTTGTCTCCAAATCCGGTGGGCATCTACGGGTGGATAATGTAGAGGTGAATAAGCCTGGCAGAGATCGGGCGGTTGTGTTCCAGCAGGCGGATTCCTCCTTATTCCCTTGGTTAACCGTCCGTCAGAATGTGGAGTTCGGATTGCGGATGAAGAAAATCGCAAAGGGGGAACGGCACACAATATCGGATAAGTTCATCGGGCTTGTTGGGCTGAACGGGCATGAGGAGAAGTTCCCGAAGGAGCTGTCTGGGGGGATGAAGCAGCGTGTTCAGCTGGCTCGGGTGCTGGCGAATGATCCAGCGATTCTGCTGATGGATGAGCCATTTGGTGCGCTGGATGCGATGACGCGCCGAACGATGCAGAAGGAATTGGTCAACATTTGGTGCCAGACACATAAGACGGTGATTTTTGTAACTCATGATATTCAGGAGGCGTTATTGCTGGGAGAACGAATTGGTATTATGTCAGTAGGACCGTCCTCTAATATTACGGATATTTATGACAATACACTGCCGTATCCGCGGGACGTAACCTCACCGGAATTCTACTCGTTATACAATCAAATTCAAGGTCATTTCGAAGAATAGGATAGGGTGAGACAGATGAGGAAATGGGTGGAGAAGAAGTGGGTTTCCGTAACCCTTCTATGGATTACCGCGCTCTGCGTCTGGCAGCTTGGAGCTGTAATCTATGGCCCCGATGTGATCCCCGGACCATGGAGTACACTTAAAGGCGGACGGGAGCTGCTGGAAGACGGAACCTTGCTGCAATATATCGGGATTAGCTTTTACCGGGTGCTCATTGGTTGGGTACTCGGCAGTTTACTGGCGATTCCCGTAGGACTAATCATTGGGAAGGTGAACTTGATCCGTATTTTTGCGGAGCCTTTCCTGAACTTTATCCGTTTTATCCCGCCGATTGCATTCATTACTTTGTTCCTAGTATGGTTTGGTATTGGGGAGCAGTCGAAGATTGCGTTAATTATGTACGCCACCTTTTTTATCGTGGTGCTGAATACTTTAACCGGTGTGATGTCCGTGGAAGAGGACAAAATCCGCTCAGCCCGCAGTATGGGCGCCAGTGAGTGGCAAATTCTGATTCATGTGGTCGTTCCGGCGACGATCCCTTATATTTTTACGGGTATCCGGTTAGCGATGGGCACCTCATATATGGCGATTATCGGCGCGGAAATGATTGCTTCGAACGAAGGTGTAGGTTATCTGATCTGGAATTCCCGGTTGTTTTTCCGTACGGATTGGATCTTTGTCGGGTTATTCTGCCTTGGCTTTATGGGCTTCTTTACGGATCGGCTTTTTGGCTGGTTCGGTAAGAAGGTGCTTTACAGATACGGTGTTGTCAGTGTGGCAGCGCGTAGACGGTAGTTATATTCATACATGTAAAACTGCCTGGAAATGTCGGGCGGTTTTTTACTTGGACTGAAGTTTATACGAATATTTTTTGTCATTGTAAGTAAATTGGATGGAATCCAGTGATGAGGGATTAAGAGAATAATCATTTATTTTTTCTTTGTTGCCAGTCAAAAGATTATAAATATAAACTTCGTAACTATAGCTACCATCTGCATTTCCAGGAAGTATGGAAACCGATAGATAAAGTTTTTCTTTTTCATTAACTGCATAACTATAAAATTTACCTCCAGATGAATGGAATTGAGCAATTTCTTTATTAGATGTTGGATCGTCTACCTTCATCACCCAAGCTTGTTCTCGTATCGGCTGAGCGCCATCAGTGAAAATGGAAAAGGTATGATAGAGGATATAATCATCTAATCCAAAAACGCCGCTAACCACCAGAACAGCATCGCCATCATTTAAAGGTAACGTCAATAGCTTCTTGGACTTTTCTACAGCTAGTGATTTTTCATTAGGAGAACTTAAATAGAAAGTGAATGGCTCTGTTGGAAAATAAAATGGATTTGCTTCTGTTCCAGAGGCAATGTTCATTTTTGGGGCTGGCAACCATACGATACCGGCAGAGGTTTTGACAGCGTAGTTGTATTGTTCTGTATTCTGATCACGTAATGGGAGGGTGTAAAGATCACTGTTTATTTGAATGATTTTATTACTTGTATCTGGCGTGTTATTTTTAGGAGGAGTAGCTGCATTGTTGCAAGCTGAGATAAGCAAAGTACATAGAAATAAACCTGTTACCATCTGAATTTTTGTAAACGGCATTTTTCAAGCTCCTCTGAGGGTCATTTCTTATTATGAATAAATACTACTATACATCAGTAAAGTTCTATTTTAGTGTAATTAATGTAATTATTTTCATAAAAACATTTCTAAGGGAAACGGCGGTCATCTAAAAAAGACGACAGGTCGTTTCTTTTTATTTACAAATATTCCTATTCTCCTTAATGCCGCGAAAATAGTACACGCCTATACTGCAATTGGGTGCCTAACAGTTGGAGCATAAAGAGCCCGCAAATAAGAAATAGGAGTGAAGGGGAAATCATGAAAAAAGGGATCAACAATCAATTATCGATGGGTCTAATGTTATCCTTGCTCGTCCTGTTGCTTGCTGCTTGTGGAAATTCGGCCAAGGCTGAAGAAACAACGAATGGAAAGGCTGGCACCAAAGAATTAAGTCTGACTGAGATCGAGAGTAAAGCTAAAGAAGAGGGCAGTATCATCAGTGTAGGAATGCCGGATTCCTGGGCGAACTGGAAAGATACATGGAGTGATATGAACAGTAAGTATGGTCTTACACATTCGGATACCGATATGTCGAGCGCGGAGGAAATTGCCAAGTTTGATGCGGAAAAAGACAAACCAACGGCCGACATCGGAGATGTGGGGATTGCGTTTGGATCGGTTGCTGTGGATAAAGGGGTAACCCAGCCTTATAAAACATCCTACTGGGATGAAATCCCCGATTGGGCTAAGGATAAGGACGGGAATTGGATCGTCGGCTATCAAGGCACCATTTCTTTTCTGACTAACACTAAGCTCGTGGCGAATCCACCGAAGAGCTGGGAAGATCTGAAGAACGGTAACTACAAAATCATCGTTGGTGATGTAACCAAGGCTGCTCAAGCACAGATGGCTGTATTGGCCGCAGCGATGGCCTTTGGTGGCGACGAGTCGAACATTGAACCGGGGATTGCTTTTTTCGAGGATTTAGCTAAAAACGGACGTCTCTCCAATGCAGAAGCTTCCCTTGCCAACATTGAAAAAGGGGAAGTAGAAGTTACCCTGCTGTGGGATTTCAACGCTTTGAACTATAGAGATCAGATCAACAAAGATGGCTTCGCAGTAGCCATTCCCCAGGAAGGCAGTGTCGTGAGCGGGTATGCCACGATCATCAACAAATATGCGCCGCATCCTAACGCGGCGAAGCTTACACGTCAATACATCCTTAGCGATGAAGGACAGATTAATCTTGCCAAAGGTTATGCTCGTCCGATCCGTGACAGTGTAACGTTGCCGGATGATGTTGCAGCTAAGCTGCTGCCAAAAGAAGAATACGTCAACGCTAAGCCTGTTGATGATTACAAGGTATGGGAAGAGACGGCAAAAACCATTCCTCAATTGTGGCAGGAACGTGTGCTTGTGCATTTGAATTAGTATTCATTTCTCCCTAAAAAAGAAGCAGGGCGCCTTCGTCATGATGCCGTAAGGCGCCTTTGTTCTATTCCTGCGACAAGGAGCGAGTAAGATGAAACAAAGAAGCCGCGGTGTGATCCTGGCACTTATTCCATTTGCACTAATGGTGTTAGCCTTTCAACTGGTACCTATACTATCCATGTTGACGGGAAGCTTACGCACAGCGGACGGAACGGGATTTACGTTAGGCAATTATCTGCATGCGTTGCAAAGTGCCTATTACATGCAGGCGATTAAGAACAGTCTGCTAATCTCCATAACCTCAAGTCTGATAGGGATCATTGTCGGACTTTTTTGTGCTTATTGCATTACCCGGTTTACCCCGAGAGTACGCGATAGACTTCTGATGCTGTCGAATATGACCTCTAACTTCGCAGGTGTTCCGCTGGCTTTTGCTTATATCATTTTGCTCGGAAATAATGGGGTGTTTACACTCTTATTTAAACAGTGGGGCTGGAGTGTTTTTGCCGATTTTGATCTATATAGCTGGTCAGGTCTAATACTGGTGTATGTATACTTTCAGGTTCCGTTAGCCTTACTGCTTTTGTACCCGTCCTTTTACGGAATTCGTGAGCAGTGGAGAGAGGCAGCGTCCTTACTGGGGGCTGGGCCTTGGCAGTTCTGGAAGACGATTGGCCTGCCTATTCTAACTCCGGCGATCTTCGGCACACTTGGAATTCTTTTTGCTAATGCAATGGGGGCTTATGCCACGGCTTACGCATTGGTTGGCGGAAATTACAATCTGTTGGCGGTACGTATCGGTTCACTGGTTGCCGGAGATGTGGTTACACAGCCACAAATGGGGAGTACGCTTGCTGTTCTGCTTGGTCTGACTACGATTTTGGCGGTTTATCTGAACCATTTAATGGTGCGGCGTGCGGAGAGGTTCGGAACGAAAGCACTCAGTAAACCGGATGTGAAAATCAAAGCTTCCCGGCGTTTATGGACAGCTCGTGAGGAGGCAGGGCAATGAATATACGTAAAGCAGGCTTTGCTCCACGCACCTTCATGCTGCTGCTCATGGTGTATTTGCTGCTTCCTCTTTTGGCAACGGGCATTTATGCTTTTGCACAAGATTGGCAGAATACCTTGCTGCCCCGGGCTTGGACGCTGAATTGGTTCGGGGAAATGTTTGAGGATATTCGCTTTCTGGAGGCGCTTTGGACCTCGCTTTATTTATGCCTGATCAGCGTGGTGCTGAGTCTAGCCGTGATGCTGCCAGCTGTTTTTGTCATCACCCTCTATTTTCCGCGTTGGGAGAGCTTTATGAAAGGTATTGTTGTTTTGCCTTATGCGGTGCCTGGTGTTGTGGCTGCGGTAGGTCTTATTCGTACCTATTCTTCTGGTCCCTTTGATATCGCTGGAACAGCGTATTTATTAGTGGGGGCATATTTTGTGGTCATCCTTCCCTATATGTATCAGGGCATTCGCAATAGTCTGTTAACGGTTAATGCCGTTGAACTGCTGCATGCTGCGGAGCTGCTTGGTGCCCGCCGAAGAACGGCCTTCGTGAATGTGATTTTGCCTAATATATGGCCTGGGGTTATCGTCTCTACACTGTTATCATTTTCAGTTCTATTCGGCGAATTTGTCCTTACGAACATGTTAGTTGGCGGACATATTCAGACGATTCAGGTATATCTATATCAAAGGGTTGGTGAAAGTGGACATTTAGCCAGCGCGATTGCGATCTCTTATTTTCTGTTTATTCTAATTCTTTCGATGGTACTCATGAAGCTCGGTAAAAAGATGGGAGGGGGCGTTAAGGGATGAATGATTATCTAAAGCTGCAGGGTGTACGCAAAATGTTTGGGAATACCTGTGTGTTAGACAATGTTGATTTGGAGATCCGTGAAGGTGAACTTGTGACACTGCTAGGCCCCTCCGGTTGTGGAAAAAGCACATTGCTACGCTGCATAGCCGGTCTTTCAGAGCTGGATGGCGGCAGAATTCTTTTGGAAAATAAAGATCTGGGAAGTTTGCCGCCCCGTAAGCGCGAGGTAGGAATGGTGTTTCAGTCTTATGCCTTGTTCCCCAATCTGACGGTGAGCCAAAATATCGAGTATGGAATGAAAATGCGGGGATTATCGAAATCAGCCCGCCATCATCGCTGCGCGGAATTGCTGGCATTGGTCGATCTGGAAGATAAACGGGATGTATATCCGCAGTCCCTCTCCGGTGGACAGCAGCAGCGGGTAGCGCTGGCTCGTTCTCTAGCGGTGCAGCCCAAAGTATTGCTGCTGGATGAACCCTTAAGCGCACTAGATGCTAAGATACGCAAGAATTTACGTGCAGAAATTCGTGATATCCAAAAAAGGTTTAACATGACGACACTATTCGTGACACATGATCAGGAGGAAGCGCTGATTCTTTCTGACCGCATCTGTATTATGAACGGTGGCCGGATTGTGCAGGATGGCACACCTGAGGGGTTGTACTCCGCACCACGAACAGAGTTCGTTGCCCGGTTTATGGGCAGTTACAATGTATTGACCCGATCAGAAGTGATGACGTTGTTCCGGGGGATAGATAGCACACAGGACCGCTTTGCTATTCGGCCTGAGGCGGTTACGCTGCTGCATGAGGGCGCGGGACTTCACGAGGTTGCTGCCGGAGTGCAACTGGTGGATGGCATCATTAAATCTGTCTCCGTGTTGGGCAATATTATTAGGTGTACGGTAGAGGTAGAAGACATTTGCTTAACGGTTGATCTTTTAAATGACGGACGCTGGCTGAGGCTGGTGGAAGGGGCTAACGTCACCTTGGCTCTGAACCCTTCTGAGCTGCTGCATCTGGAACGAGAGGGAGCGTAATAAGATGACTGAAATGAACAATAAACTTATTGTGGTAGTGTTGGACGGACTTAGATATGAGGCCGCACGTGAATATATGGGGTATATGGAGCATTTGGTGGAGCAGGGGAAAATATCATGTCACCGAGTGAAGTCGGAATTGCCTAGTCTGTCACGCCCGCTTTATGAAGTACTCTTGACGGGGACACCTGTGACCAAAAATGGAATTACGGCTAACCATATTGTGAGACCAAGCCATGAAGAGAGCGTATTCCATCTGGCAGTGGCCGCTAATTTGCGCACAGCTGCTGTCGCCTATCATTGGGTCAGTGAGCTTTATAATTCGGCCCCTTTTGATCCGCTGGCTGATCGCCATCAGCACAATGTGATGAAGCCCATTCAGCATGGCAGCTTTTATTTCGAGGATCACTATCCCGACAGTCATGTGTTTGCCGACGCGGTGTATTTACGGAGTGCCTATGATCCGCATTTCCTATACATTCACTCCATGAATATAGATGACGCCGGGCATCGTTATGGCGGCGAGAGTAAAGAATATGAGCTTTCAGTGCGTAATGCCGACGGTCTGCTGGCCACTGTTTTGCCTATTTGGATGGAACAGGGCTATAAGATTATGATTACGGCAGATCACGGAATGAACGCAAATGGGTACCACGGCGGGATAACCCCTTCCGAGCGAGATGTGCCATTATATACGTTTGGGGTAGATGTATTATCTTCAGAAAAAGAGGAAGAAATGCTGCCACAGCTGCGAATGGCTCCTTTAATGTGCCACTGTTTGGGGCTGGCCCCTTCGGCAGCAATGAGTAAGGAGGGCTTGCCTCCACTTGTGCAGAAGCAATCTCATGACAAAGTGGAAGAACCTTTGCCGTTGGTATGAAATAAAATAATTAGCACTAGAAAAATCATATATTTTACCCAATTAGGAGGTTGTCTATTGAGCGCTTCTAAAGCTATGAAATGGATTACGGGTTCCTGTGAAATTATTTTGGCAATTCCAATTCTGGGTGCTGCTATTGTTATTGGCACGGGGTATTCCGTTCTGGGGTTGATGTTTATTCTACATGTGATTACATTGATTTTATCTTCAAGAGACCGTGAGTCTATCTACGGTTCAGTGCTAGGAATTATAACTTCTTTATTGGCATGGATTCCTTTTGTAGGCTGGTTCTTGCACTTAATTACTGGGATTCTGTTGATGGTGAGTGGAGGACAGAAGTCCCGTTATCCGTCGAACCATATCTATCCACAGTGATGTAAATTGACTTCAATACAGCCCAATTCGGACGTTTGTCCGGTTGGGCTGTATTCATGTTATAATGAGGGCACATTTTAGCAGTAAGCACAGAGAGGAGGCGCATCCATATGGAAATAACCGCACAAGAAGTAGCAGAATGGATGGTGAAGGAGATTCGTTTTACGGGTACCTTGCATCAGACGGCGGCGATTGAATATGTGAAAGAGAATTTTGGAGAACAATTTGTATTTGTGAATGAGAACGGCAATGCCTCACTCTCCAAAGAAGTGAAGAAAGCTTTCCGGAAACTCCATGGCGGGAGAATTGCTTGGGATCGAGACGGGTTCTTGTGGGCTTGGACCTAGGTTTCGCGCTTAAAAAAAATTTATAAACTGTTCAACTTATATAATGAGATGAAAAACGGACCATGCATGTACTGCAATGGCCCGTCTTTTTGCATTCCTTTTTGTTAGATATATTCTGTCATTCCCTGTTCCTTTAGAAGCTCCACGATATCTTTGACTGACTGCGCTTTGTCCTTGGGACAGATTAATAGTGCATCCCCAGTATCCGCAATGATGAACCCGTCTACACCAATGGTCGTGATCAGTCTGCCATTTCCATAGATGATTGAATTATGGGTATCTATCCCCACATGATTTGCTTTTATAATGTTGCCTGCATCATCCGGAGGGAAGATTGAACCCAGTGCATCCCAGCTGCCAATATCATTCCAGCCAAACTGCCCGGAAAGCACGACAACTTCATCAGAGCGTTCTAAAATGCCGTAATCAATCGAAATATTCTGAAGCGTTGGATAGATGGCGTTAATAACTTCCTCTTCCTGATCTGTACCCAAATAATCACTGATGGGCAGCATGGTTTTGTAGAGTCGAGGTAGATAACGTTTGAAATTATCAATAATGACAGAGGTCTGCCAAATAAAAATCCCACTATTCCATAGATAATTACCGGATGCCAGATAACTCTGTGCATTCTGAAAGTTTGGTTTCTCTACAAATTCATCTACATCATATACAGCCACTGGGCTTGTCGCAATCGGCGTCTTATCAAAGGCAATATAGCCGTAGCCAGTAGATGGGAAAGTAGGCTTGATTCCGATGGTTACTATTTTGTCTGACTCCATGGCAACAGTACAGGCTTCGTCTAGTGTAAGACGGAATTGTTCCTCATCCGTTATATAGTGATCGGAAGGCAGGACGACCATCAAAGAATTGCCATGAGATTTCTCTATAGATAATGCTGCAAAAAGAATGCTAGCGGCTGTATTTCGCGCCACAGGTTCAATTAGAATATTAGCTTTGAGAACGCTGCTGTGCATAATACTCTCCAACAATACTGCTTGGGTACGATTAGTAACGATAACTGTATTCTCCTGAGGAATAATCCCTTTGAAGCGTTCAATCGTATCGTTTAGCATAATGTCGTTGCCACTAATATTCAGCAGCTGCTTTGGGATTTCTTGTCTGGATAGGGGCCAAAACCGTGTTCCGCCCCCGCCGGCTAGGATCGTAGCATATTTATTCATGATGCATCACCAACCGGGCAATTGTGAAGGATATAATGCTCTCCGAGCCTTGGTTCAGGTTGAGCCCCGCGGCATGGATGCCGTCATAACAAGCACCAGTCTGCGGATCGATCAGAGGGATTCCCAAGGAATTATGCCCTAGATACCAGTTGTAGCATAATTCTGCTTGCGTAAGATAGGCGGGGTCCTCAAGAACAACAGCTGCTTCCCGGCAGGCCAGCAGCATCTCGCAGGCTTCAATGGGCTGTTCATCATAGGGTGCAGCCAGCCCATCACGCAGCAGCCAGCCATGGCTGCCGATCGGTTTATAGTAACCTTTGCTGGAGAAGGTGGTGGAAGCTAGGAAATCCAGGCTTTCCTTGGCGGTCTCCCGCAGGTCTTTATTCCCGGAGATCAGGAAGGCCCGAAGCAGAGCCCAGGGCAGCATGGAATTGCCATAAGTGATGCTGTCCTCGAACCAATTCCAGCCGTGCCCCTTATAGCGGGTATATTGATTATGCAGCCGAACCGCAATATTTTCGATCAGACTCTCAATGGTTGCCCTTGGCAGAAAGGCGGCTTCTTCGGTCGTGTTTTCAGTATGCGGGTATGGAAAAGCATAACCTAATGAGCCCGGTGCTTCGGTAAGATAACTTAGGCCGATGATGGCATAGGCTCCAGCCCGAGGTGAGCCCAAGGCTTCCAGATGCGGCAGTGCCTGATTGATCAAATACCGGCAGGTATTCATCAGGTTATCGGGCAGGGAAGCAGCATGCGACAAGGCGAACCCGAGTGCCCACAAGGTACGTCCCTGGCAATCTTCAGAACCTTTATCCTCTATAAAGGAGCGGTTATAATCCATGAAATTGCGAAAATTGCCGTCCGCTGTCTGGGAATGATAGATAAAAGAGATATACGTATGAATGAGATCGAGTGCCACGGCATCCCGGGAATTCTCGTACATTAAGACCGCAGCAATCAGGGCGCGGGCGTTATCATCGGTAGTGTAGCCCTTGGAACGGTCCGGAACCCCAAACTTGGTATGCTGAAAGATTCCTGTATCGTCCGTGATTCTGCGCAGATAGCCTGGTTTAGCCTGTACTGTGGTGGAGGTTTCCATTAAATCACGCTCCGATCAGCTGACGCCGAGCTCTGGATATGGCTGTGGAACAAGGCGGCATAGATTTTGGCGATTTCGTTCCAGCGCATAGTGAGCCCGAGCTTCAACGTACGGTCTTCCATCGTTTGCACCAGGGCGGGGCTATTCAGCAAGCGCAAAATGCAGGCTTCCAAGGAAGCAGAATCATGGAAATCAGCCAGTAGACCGCGGCCTTCTGCCAACATTTCCTGGGCGTAGCGGTAAGGAGTTGACACGATGACCCGGCCATAACCGACCCCGTAGGCCAGGGTGCCGCTGACGGCCTGATCCTTACCCAGATAAGGAGTCACATAGATATCTGACATGACCAAGGACTCTATTACTTCTTCTTGGGTCAGCAACTTATCGACGAATTGGACATTGTCCTGCAGGTCAAACATTTCTACGAGGTCCGTCAGTTTCTGGCGGTAAACTTCGCCGGATTCCAGCTTGACGACCGGATGGGTCTTGCCCCAGACAATGTAAAGTGCTTCGGGATGTCGCTTGACCACGCCGCGCATAGCTTCGATGCTGTATTCAATCCCTTTGCCGGGACTGAGGAAGCCGAAGGTGGAGAGGATTTTGCGGTCTGGATAACCGTATTGTGCTTTGAGGCTGGAGCGTGAAGCTGTGCTCACTTGAGGGACACCGTGATGGATGAATGTGATTTTGGAAACTGGGATCTCATAAATAGTAGATAAATCAGTAAGGGTTGATTCCGCCATCGTCACAACCTGCACGCTACGCTCGGCCAGACATCGGATGATCTGATGCTGCTTAGGGGAGGGCTTGGTCAACACTGTGTGAAAAACAACAACATACGGAATGTTCAAACGTTCGACAAAGGGCAGCAGGTATTCACCGCTTTCTCCGCCGTAGATGCCAAATTCATGTTGGATGACCAACAAATCGGTATCGGAATTGTTGAGGAAATCGGCCGTATCTATATAATCTGCGTAATTATGCTGGTCGATCTGCCGTATTACCTGCTGATCGTAAGCGTAGGTTTCATTGTTGTTTATGGCAATAATCCGGGGCGGGTTGAAGCCGGGAAGGTGGATAAGTTCATCTAGCAGATCCTGTGTGAACGTGGCGATACCGCACTCTCGCGGCAGACTGGTTCCCAGGAACACGATGTTGTGATTACGGACTGTATTTTTCATTCAAAGAGCCTCCCTAATGGTCTTGCGATTGGTCTGGATACAAAAAAAGAAAATAAAGAAGACTTTATTTTCTGAATAGGGAAAGGTATTTGTTTTTTCTGAAATTAGAAATGTTGCAAATTATTTCCTAATCCCACTGTAACATGACCATTTAATCTTGTCAATTTAATTGACTCCTTGGGTGAGTGCGGATATATTATGGGAGGAGGTGGATGAATGCCAGTCATACGCAGTAAACTGAGCGAGGTCATGCTGAGGCATGATCCGAAATTATCGATCCGTAAGCTTGCCAAAGAGATCAATTACCACTTTGATTCAGTACGCCGAATGTACAAGAATGAGATGGTGCAGTATCCAAGGGATCTGCTGCTAAAATTATGTGTATACTTTAATGTCCAGCCCGGCGAGCTGATCGCCATGGATGCGGAAGACAACGATTGGGTAATCGATCGTTCAAATGATTATGAGGAGGACGATGATGACAAGGAACCCGGCACGGACAGCCACCTGTAAGCAGCTTCTGGATACATATCATGCCGGACGCGGTACAACCATAGTAAATAAACTGACGTTCACCGGTGTCGGGCACCGGGATGTCTATAATATAACCGCCCCGTTTATGTATAACGGGGAGGAAGTACTAATGGGAAGAGTTGAGGAACGGGACAGTGAGTTCTCTCAAGTCTTCTTTTTTACATGCCATGATGGAGTCTGGAGGCCTCGTGCGCATACGCATACGTACAATTTACAGGACCCGTGCTGGACCCGGATCAGGGGGGAACTTATTGTGGGCGGGGTGGAAGTGATTACGGCAGCGGATGATCCGCACCGGATTACCTCCTGGGTGACCCAATTCTACAGGGGGTATCACATCGATTCTTTAACCCACTTTTCTTCAGGTCCCGGCACGATGAAGGATATCCGGCTTATCGAGCTTGATAATGGCAGTGTAGGCGTATTTACCCGGCCACAGGGCGAACGGGGTGGGCGAGGACAGATTGGGTTCACAGTGATTCCTTCGCTGGACGAACTGAATGAGCAGACCTTTATTGATGCCGAGGTGCTTCAGGATCAATTCGTGCCCGAAGAGTGGGGGGGAGCCAATGAAGCTCATCTGCTGCGGGGTGGAATGGTGGGCGTATTGGGCCACATTGCTTGCTTCGATAGCGCCGGAAACAAACACTATTATGCCATGGCTTTTTCGCTGAATCCTGAGACTTATAAAGCAACTCCGGTCAAAATAATTGCAGTCCGCAGTGATTTTCCGGCGGGCCCGGGCAAGCGCAAAGAACTGGAGGATGTCATCTTTAGCGGTGGCTTGAAACGTCTTGGAGGAGGCCGGGCGGTATTATCTGTAGGGGTGAGTGATGCTGAAGCATATGAGATTGAGATCGCGGACCCTTTTGACGAATACGAATCCTAGCATTCTTCCAGTTGGTTTGACTAGATTATATGGTCATGTTACACTTAGTGTGACAAGAATTTATGGTCAAAGAGAGCGGGAAACCCAATGAATAAGTTTATTCAATTCAACACACGTAAGACTGACACCAAGTCCAACATCAATCAGGCGCGTAAGCAAGGACGTATTCCGGCTGTATTATATGGTATTGGTAAAGAGACTCTGACGTTGGAAGTGAATGAAAAAGAACTTCTGGACATTCTCAAAAAGAATCCGCGCGCAATTCTGCAAGGTAAGGTATCGGAAGAGCTGGAGGTTCCGGTCGTGGTTCAGAACATTCAGAAGGATACCCTGTCCGGCAAAATTCTGCATATTGATTTCCAACATGTAAATATGAAAAAGAGCATGGACAGCAAGGTGACTATTCATTTTGCAGGTGAAGCCGTAGGGATTAAAGCAGGCGGTACGCTTCAGGTTGAAATTTATGAAGTGGAAGTTCGCTGTATGCCTGAAGATCTGCCTACCTCCATGGAAGTGGATATCAGCGGACTGGATATTGGCGACCAGTTGCTCGTCTCTGATCTGATCTTCAAGGACGGTATTGAAGTGTTGACCGAACCGTCAACCGTAATGATCCAGATCAAGACCGTGCATGAAGAAGAGGAAGAAGAAGCGGTAGTAACTCCAGCTTAAACCTATATTTTTATAAAAAAGGCAAGTTTCCAGGGAAGAGGAAACTTGCTTTTTTTGCGTTGAATCATACAGGAACTTCTCGTTGGTCCTTTGCCATAGGGGAACTACATAACGGGCAGGGCTTTGAGGTTAAATGATCCTCAGCTCCGCCCGCTTTCATGCGTGTCCAGCCAGGACAGGTACTGCTGGTACAATTCCATACCGCAACGACAAGGGTTCTTGTCGCAGTTGTCCGGCTGGTAGGTAAGGATCTTGTTGTCACTGTTCTGCTCACCGTAGTCGTTGCTGTGGAAGAAACGGCAGAGCGGAAGGCTGATAACATGAAGCGGGAGACCTCTGCTTTTTTGCCCCGATGCCTCGCAGGTGAACTGATAAACAGCTCTTCCCGGGCTCTAGTAACAGCTACGTAAGCCAGTCTTCGCTCCTCTTCCAGGGCAGCCAAGCTTGAACTCCCACTATTTGCAGCGGCCAGCTTGCGGTCCTTGAGCCGGTCCCCCTCCAGGGCGGAGCTATGCGGGAGAATTCCTTCAGAGGCTCCAATCAAAAAGACCACAGGAAACTCTAATCCTTTGGATTTGTGAATGGTCATAAGCGCGATCCGATTCCCTTGTTCTTTGGTGCTTGGCTGACGATTATGTTCATTACGTTCCGTAACATTATCTATGAAATCCAGAAAGGCAGGAATACTATCAAATCGCTCTGCAGACGATTCTAGTTCATCTAGCATTTCTTTTAACGTTTCGCGATGCAAGGTTGCTTGATGCCGCTCATTCGCTTCGATGAAATAATCATAGAATTGCGTGCGGACCTGGCGAATCGCTTGGACTGGGGTTAACTCGCGCATATTGCGAATTAGATCCAGCCGCTCTCTAAGCTTAGTGCCCTTGAAATCCTCCATGCCGGGCATGGACAACAGATGGATTAGTGGGCCTTGCTTTGGTTGTCTAGCTTCCATCTGCCGGATGTGATTCATACCTTTTTCACGGTTCATATAAAGAGTAGGCAGGATGTTCTCCATAGCCGCAAAATTCCGCCGATTCACGGAGAGACGCATATGATCCACGACCGGGGAAATTAGCCAGTGTTCGTACAGTAATTGCCCTTCTCCATAATCAATATAGGGAATATCGCGTAAAAGAAGTAATTCCAGAACGGCCCGGTTGCTGCTGGACGCTCTATATAACATGGCGAAGTCGCTATATTCTCTTTTGCCGCTCGAAACCTCGTTTAAAATATGCTCAACCATCTGCTCGGCTTCCTCGTCTGCTGTCTGGGGACGCATATACCGGGGCTGACTCCCGCTGCCTTTGGCAGCTTGCAGGGTTTTGGAACGCCGGCGCGTATTGTGCCGGATAATACCGTTGCCGAGTCCGACTATAGCTGGACCAGAACGGTAATTAATATCAAGTGTAATAACCCTTGCTCCCGGGTACAGCTTCTCGAATTCCAGAATGAATTCACTGCGTGCCCCGTTGAAGGAATAAATCGTCTGGTCATCGTCGCCAACCACCATCAGATTATGCTGCGGGTGAGCAATCATTTTGACTAACTCGTACTGCAGGGCATTGGTATCCTGAAACTCATCCACCATCACGTATAGATATCTCATCTGCAATTCCTGTAAAAGCGTAGGACGCTCCTTCAGCATCCGATAGGCGATTAAGAGGACATCGTCGAAGTCGATTTTAAAATTGTCTAGTTTCCATTGTTCGTAGATTTCCAGAATGGATTTCATTTCTTTTTCAGCGGTGGTTCCTTCAGGCAAGCCTTCTACGGTACCCATGTTCATCTTGCAGGAAGAGAGCAGGGAGAGTAGCGTTTCCGGTGGATAGGCATCTTTAGGTAGCCCTAGCTCACGCATGATTTGTTTCAACAGGATGTGCTGGCGCCGCGTCTCACTGAAAATCTCTTGCTGCAATCCTTGTCTGCGCAAGAAAAATAAGAAAAAGGAATGAAACGTGCGGGCCTGCAGCCGCGCGACGTCCGCTGGGCCTACTCCCGGTAATAGGGCGATCCGTTCGCGCATTTCCGCCGCAGCTTTACTCGAAAAAGTCAGCAATAGCAGCTGACTTGGCGAGACACCGCGCACGGACAACAAATAACCGGTTCGGCAGATCAGAACCGAGGTTTTGCCGGAGCCTGCGCCGGCCAGTGTTAGAAGCGGCCCTTTATGATGCCGTACCGCAGAAATCTGCGGACGGTTGAGTAAGATGCCGCCTTCTTCCAGCCTGCGAAAAAAAGCGGAGTCCTCATCCTCCCGCTTCACCAGCTCTTGGCTTGTCTGCGCTGAGGCCACAGCCGCTTGCGGGATCCGCTCACCAGTAGCTCCCAGTGGGATATTATGAAATAAAAGCTTATTCAATAGATTCACCTTCATTATTTCTGTATAGAGTGGTCTCAACAAATCTAGTTCTATGATGTTTGAGTTCATCTTAAAATGTGCCGAAAATTTAGCCAATCTACAATATACCATCCCAGGCTTTTTACTGCACAGGAAAAGTGTTGGATATTGGGCCAGTAAAAATCTGGGGATTGGTGTGGGAGTGGGACACAACGATGGTATAAATCCCGTAGATTAGCTGGAATGTGGCTGCGTGGGCGGAATGTACGGTATAAATCCCGTAGATAGGCTGGAATGTGACTGCGTGGGCGGAATGTACGGTATAAATCCCGCAGATTAGCTGGAATGTGGCTGCGTGGGTGGAATGTACGGTATAAATCCCGTAGATTGGATGGAAAGTGGCTGCGTGGACGGAATGTACGGTATAAATCCCGTAGATTAGCTGGAATGTGGCTGCGTGGACTGAATGTACGGTATAAATCCCGTAGATTAGCTGGAATGTGGCTGCGTGGGCGGAATGTACGGTATAAATCCCGTAGATTAGCTGGAAAGTGGCTGCGTGGACGGAATGTACGGTAAAAATCCCGTAGATTGGCTGGGATGTGGCTGCGTGGACGGAATGTACGGTATAAATCCCGTAGATTGGATGGAAAGTGGCTGCGTGGGCGGAATGTACGGTATAAATCCCGTAGATTGGGTGGAATGTGGCTGCGTGGGCGGAATGTACGGTATAAATCCCGTAGATTGGATGGAAAGTGGCTGCGTGGAGGGAATGAGAGGCAAAAATGCCCTAAATAAGGGCAAATCCGCCTCTGTAAGCGAAAAGAGAGGCATTTATGCCCTAGAAATGAGCAGAAGAGGAGCAGCGACGTGGAAGAGAGGCAAAAATGCCCTAAATAAGGGCAAAACCGCCTACATAAGCAAAAAGAGAGGCATATATGCCCTAGAAATGAGCAGAAGAGGAGCTGCGATGTAGAAGAGGGGCAAAAATGCCCTAAATAAGGGCAAATCCACCCCCATAAGCGAAAAGAGAAGCATATATGCCCTAGAAATGAGCAGAAGAGGAGCTGCGACGTGGAAGAGAGGCAAAAATGCCCTAAATAAGGGCAAATCCGCCTCTGTAAGCGAAAAGAGAGGCATATATGCCCTAGAAAGAAGCAGAAGAGGAGCAGCGACGTGGAAGAGAGGCAAAAATGCCCTAGAAAAGGGCAAATCCGCCTCCATAAGCGAAAAGAGAGGCATATATGCCCCAGTAAAGGGCGCCGGGTGCAGGTCTGCTTCTATTTTTATAATATAAAAATTTCTGCCCGCGCATCGCAGGCTTGTCCAGCGCACATTTGCCACTCTCCTGAACAATTCTGTGATGCCCATTCCCTTTTCCTATCATGCTCATATCCTAAAGCAAAAACATGATATGGAGATGACCCTATGCCCTCGCCCAGTAAGGCCCGCATCAGACATGCCGTTACTATAGATGTACTGATTCCCGCGATTGAAAAAGATTTACAGACCCTTCCCCATGTGATTGACGCTGTTAGAAAGCAGGTTAAGCATCCCATCGGCCGGATATTAATTGTTGCTCCCAAAAAGAAACGGATGATTGAGTTCTGCCGCACAAAAGGCTGTACCTTTATTGACGAGAATACGGTGCTGCCGATTACGAAAAAAGACATTCATTACCGCTCACGCACCTGGGAACGTTCCGGCTGGCTATTCCAACAGCTGCTGAAGCTGAATGGCGACAAGCTCTGCACGGCGGATTATTTTTTGGTCATTGATGCGGATACCGTTCTGATCACCCCCCACCATTTTCGGGCGAATGGCAAGACACTCTTTTACAGCCGGAACTGGAGCCAACCACAGTATTTTGTAACCTATAAGAAACTCATGGGCCGCAAGGTGACCGCAAAATCATCATTTGTGACCCATTATATGCTGTTTGAACGCAGTCAATTGGCCCAAATGAAAAGAGAGATAGAAGCAAAACACCAAATGCCCTGGTATCGAGCTATTTTACACAGTATGAACCGCTCCAAGCAATTTGCCTTTTCCGAATTCGAAACCTATGCCAATTACCTGTATTCGAAGAATCGCGAGGGAATGAAAATTCAAAAAGCGCGTAATAAAGGTCTCCATATGAATGCAGGACAGCTATCCAAGCAGAAAGTGAATCAGCTGGCTGAGAAGTATAGATCATTGTCTTTTCATAAACGAAAGGGGTATGTGAGAACACCGGGGGCTAAATCCAGCGCAGGGGGGCGATAGGGTTGCAGATCGTACTCCTTTCAGGGGGATCGGGGAAGCGGTTGTGGCCGCTATCAAATGAGATCAGGTCAAAAGCTTTTTTAAGGCTGCTTCCAACAGAAGCTGGCGGTATGGAGTCGATGATCGAGCGGGTATGCAGAGGGCTGGAAGAGGTAGGTTTGTTGGATTCAAGCTGCATAGTGACTCATCGCAGTCAGGTGGAGATTACTCGCAAATCCGTTGGTGCTCAAGTCCCTTTATTAGCGGAGCCGCAGAAACGGGGGACTTTTACTGCAGTAGCTCTGGCGGCAAGTTATCTGCATTCTGTGAAGGGTATGGACTCAAAAGAGATCGTAGTGGTCATTCCGGTGGATTCGTATGTGGAGACTTCTTTTTTTAAACAGCTTCATCAATTTCCAAGTGTGCTTGCCGAATCACAAGCGGACATTGCTTTAATTGGTGTTTTACCTGAATTTCCTTCTACACAGTTCGGTTATATTCTGCCGGGTGAAGGGTCTGGGGTAGGGGGGACGTCTTTTTTAAATGTTAAGCAGTTTGCGGAGAAACCGAACGAATCGACAGCCGCCGAGTTCATTTCTCAGGGAGGACTGTGGAATTGCGGCGTGTTTTCCTGCTCATTAGGGTACCTGCTCTCAAGTATGGTGGAACGGGATCTTCCAGTAGATTACATGGAGTTTATGGAGCATTATGATCAATTGCCAGAACGAAGCTTTGACTATGAGGTGCTAGAACACACGCGGCGTGCGATAGTCATCCCCTATATTGGGGTGTGGGCGGATATTGGCAGCTGGGATGCACTTGTTCCCCATTTGCAAGGAAGAGTAATTGGCAGTGGGAGTATTTCTGAGGATTCAAAAGGTACCCATTTGATCAACGAACTCTCTTGTCCTGTGCATATCATCGGCGCTCCTGGTTTAATCGTGGCGTCGGGGCCAGATGGCATTTTGGTTGCTGGGATAGAGCAGGCAAAACGAATTAAGCAGAAGCTGGAGGGCCCTGCAGCGAAGCCGATGATTGAAGAAAAACGCTGGGGCACCTCACGCATTTTGGACTTCTCTCGTACGGCGGCAGGTATTGAGGTTACGACCTCTAAAATAACTATTTTGGCAGGCGAGCACACCAGCTACCATTTTCATCGGCATACTAAAGAAGTTTGGTCTTTTCTTTCTGGGAATGGAGAATACCGGATGAATGGCCATCTTCATGCGGTTGCCGCCGGGGACACGGTCACGGTACCTGCTGGTACGAAGCATGGACTGCGGGCCATTACAGCGCTCGAATTGATTATTATTGAACTGTTGGAATTTCCTGAGGTGGATGACTACGTACGAGTGTCTGCCGAATGGGAGGGGGAGGACAGCTTCCTTGATGATTTGGGATGAATGGAAAGGTAGTTCGCTTTAACCTGGGGCAGCTATAGATATGGATAGATTGACCGGCTGAAGTGAAATAGATGTATTCAGTGCAACTATTTCGTGGAGTAGCGAATGTCTTGCGATTTAGATGTAGTTTGTACAGTTAAAAATCGCGAATTTTTGCGTTTTGAATAGATTTGCTGAATATAAGTGTACAGAGTGCAATTAAATCCGAATTAGCGCCTAAAAGAGGGCATTTAACTGTACGAAGTACAACTAATTCTTGAGAGGGACGGGGGATGCAATAGGCAAGCCACAGTAAGCTACAGGAAAGCGATAAGTAAGCTATAGGTAAGCCACAGTAAGCTACAGGAAAGCGATAAGTAAGCTATAGGCAAGCCACAAGTAAGCTATAGGCACGCCACAACCTAAACCTAAACCTAAAGTGTAAATGAGAGACCCCTACCCAGCAAAAATAAACCCACAAATAGCACCGTGAGCAGAACTGCCCACGGTGCTATTTGTGCATCCGCTGCTTTATGCAGAAATTATTTTTTAGAATTTCTTTTCAAAAGATGCTCAATTCCTGCCGCGACTCCGTCTTCCTCATTACTGGTGGTGATGAATTCCGCCATTTCCTTAAGAATTGGCGCTGCGTTAGCCATAGCAATCCGGTAGCCGGCTTTCTCGAACATCGGCTGATCGTTATAACTGTCGCCCATAACAGCTACATCCGCTAGCGGGATACCATAATGGTCAGCAAGCATGGTTACACCGGAGCCTTTGTTGGCCTCCTCATGGTTAATCTCGATATTATTTACATGGGAGGCGGTAATAATTAAGCCCGGAATAGCTGCGAAGCGGGTGGAAGCTTCCTTGAGCAGCTCTCGGTTTAGAGAAAAAGCCAATGTTTTATAAATAACATTTTCCTCCTTGCTCCACACCTCTTCCATACTCTCCACATAGGTAACCGCTGCTTGTTGAAACTGTTGATCGATCATTGCTTTCAGCAGCCAGCTGACTTCTTCAGGAACTTCTTCATCGCTTAGTGCAGATAATTTCTCTAACCGTACACGTTTGTTCAGCTCTACATAAACGTTATCCTCAGTGTATACCTCGTAATACAAGTCCGGAATTTCGTTCATCCAGCGCAGAGCGGGAATGATGTCTGCTTTATTCAGCGGCGTGCTTGCCGCGAGGGTGCGATCAGATAATGTGACGACTGCGCCATTTAGACTGACTACAGGACATTCCAGATCCGCTAGCCGAAGCTGACGTTCTGCATCCATAAAAGAGCGGCCTGTGGCAATGATAACAATGTGACCTAGTTTCTGAGCTTTTATAATAGCTTCGCGGTTTTTTGGACTGATGTTTCCTTCTTCGTTCAGTAATGTTCCATCCATATCTAAAGCAATCAGCATATTGTATGAGCTCCTTTTCCAGGTAAAGTGGTACTTTTTAAGGGGTATTGAAACGTTACTTGTATCTTATCATTAATATTCTGAAAACCAAAAACCATTTTCATGCAACTGTACAATAATGAACGTCCAACAAGAGATAAGAGGTTTTTACAGTATATTTTTAGATAATAGTTCAGTCGTGGTACAATAGTTATCAAACTAACCGACTAGCCGAATCTATCGTCAGCTTATGTTCGTGGAACGTGACCGACGGTATTTTTCCTGTGTAAGGACATCGGCAGCTGCTTATGTAAAGGGGACTATTTATGAGATCCAAAAACTTAGCCACCATGTCACTCGCCTTTATGGCATGTGGGTTTCTGATTACACTGTTTCTACCTGAAAACCTAGCCGTGATTCTACTGAGAGGTGGTTTCGAGGCCGGTTTGGTAGGGGGGATTGCCGACTGGTTCGCGGTAACGGCGCTGTTCCGCCATCCGATGGGGCTACGTATTCCACACACCTCACTACTGCTCAAGAATCGTGATAAGATCATCCAATCACTAATCACCGCGATGGAGACTGAGCTTCTTAACAAGGAAAGCATTGAGAACAAGCTGCGTAAGTTTGGCTTTATATCAATGGGCTCCAAGCTACTGACAAAGTTCTTTAGTAAAAAGAAGGCAAGAGTACAAATATTGGAGCAGCTTGGCGAATTCGTGTCTCGTCTTCCGGTAGAGAAGGCAGTACCGTTTCTGCAAAAGGCAGCCTCCGAATATGTTCGTGAAGCTGAGCTTGGCGTTGCGGCTGATAAAATAGTTACTAAGTTAATGAATGACGGTAAAGATGTAGCTGCTCTGGACTATGCGCTGGAAGGGGTATCTACTTGGAGCGGACGTCCTGAAACGAAGGCTATGCTGGGCAAGATTGCCAGCGAGAAATTAGCTGAAGTGAAGCTAGGCGGACTTAAAGGTATGGCTTTTCAGGCTTTTGTCGGGTTTATGGATGCAGATATGCTTGGTGAAATGCTGCAAGGTATGTTGCAGTCCGGTATCCGCGATTTTCGGGAAGAGGATAGCCCATACCGTGAAGAGATTATCCGCGAGATTCGAGTGGCCCTGTTCCAGATTGTTAATGACGAGGCTAGACTGGCTTCATTAAAAGAATGGGCACTGAATGAGCTTGAAGGCGAAGCAGCAACCGAATTCCTGCATGCGCAATTGGAGAACATTCGCAGCAAAGCAATTTCCCTATTGGAGGAAGATCGGGCGGCTGGCGGACGCAAGCTGTTCACGTTATATACCCTGCTTGTACGTCGTATTGGCAAGGAGCAAGAATGGATCAGTAGCTGGGAAGAGCGGATTCGCGCTTCGCTAATTGCCTTTGTAGAGGCTAACCACTACAGAATAGGTCTTTTGGTAAAAGAGAATCTGGACAGCATGGATGACGCTAGTCTAGTGAATATGCTGGAAGATAAAGTGGGTAAAGACCTGCAATGGATTCGTGTGAACGGAGCTTTATGCGGGTTTGTCGTAGGGCTTGTGCTTACAGTTATTCAATTGATTTGAATGAAACTTACTATTTATTGTAAAATAAGGAAAAAAGAAAAGCAGCGATTCTCCCGTGAGGGAGGATCGCTGCTTTTTGTTGTTTCTCATGGCCTGTCTGCATCGTGGAGTAATAATCCTCCTCTGAGGCTTATGGACCGATATGACGTTATTTGTTAGTTCTTGGCTCTTGGAACATGCTTGCGGACTCCACTGGCGTTATTCCTATGGATGACGTTCATATGGGACATTTTTCATGCCAATAGGGGTTATAGGGTCCTTTAGCATTGCAAATGAGGGATAAAGCTGCGTTTGGGGTCAGCTGTGTCCGATAGCTACCTTGTATGCGCATATGTTACCTAATTCATTCGGAGATTGGTGTTTAGCTCAAGCAAGCTCCAAAAAGAAAGGGACCCAGCAGCCAGTTGATGGCTTAGGAGGCCCCTACTTTGGGTGAGTCTACAATTGCATTCCATCTGCAAGAGTTCTGTACCCTTGCTGTGGTGTTGCAGAAGCTTGATACAGCTGTTCTAAATGGTTTGCGGTTCGCTGCCAATTGAAGGCTTCAAGCGCATCTGCTCTCCCTTGTGATCCGATGGTAACTGCCAATTGTGGATGGCGGGCTATCCGCAGCAAATGCCGGGCAAAGGGTAAAGCCTCGCGATATCGTTCTACCAGATAACCGTTATGGCCAGAGGCGACAATCTCTCGTATGCCCCCATTATTAGAAGCGATAACAGGTAGACCGGAGGCCATAGCTTCTACATTAACAAGGCCGAAGGATTCATGATTCTGGGAAGGGCATACAAAGCAGTCTGCCGCCTGATAAAGGGTGTGTATATTCTCATGAGCCACATTTCCTAGAAAAGTAACAGACACTCTCAGCCGCCGTGCAAGGAGCTTCAACTGCCGTATGTACGACGGTTTGCCTTTGCCGGCGATGACCAGATGAGCGGGGAGGTGTTTGTTTAAATGCGACATAGCACGTATTAATATAGGCACCCCTTTGCGGGGGATAACCCGACCCACGAACAAAACGGTAAAGGTCTGCGGGAGTCTGTAAAAACTACGAAGCTGTTGTTTTTCAGATGTCTGCACAGGGGTGAACCGATCAAGATCGGCTCCCAATAAGACAATGTGAATCCCTGTAGTCAGTTGGGGGAAGCGGCGATCCAATCTTCGCTGTAAGGAGTGGCTGTTGGCAATGATCAGATCCGCTTTTGCCAAGGCATGGGCCACTTTATCTGTACCCGGTGTGAAGGTAAGCGAGTGCAGGAACAGAAATACCGGGATATGAGGAAGCTGCTTCTTTACAGCAGACATAAGATGGGGGCGATTATCAACCTGAATGATGTCAAAGGATTCTTTCTGAATGTATTCTAATACCGAAGTAAGATAATGGGCTGGGGTGCTTGCAGGCAATCGGATAATTCTGACCTGCTCCAATATAGTGGCAGCAGGTAGTCCAGGTACCTTCCGACTTACAATGGTTACCTTATGTCTCTCCGCCAGTCTTCTGGCAATGGCCCAAATGCAGATTTCTACAGAACCGTCTCCCGGAACTGGGAACTGCTCCGGTGCAATGATACAAATGTGCATGGTTCACGCCTCCTTTTATCCGCTAATGGATATCCTCTTCCACCATATGCAACACAGTAAACAGTAGATACATCCGAAAGCGGAGAGGGCGTTTCACTCATGCCATTTGTACAGTTGCAGCATAAAATACTAAGGCTTACTAAGGCCGTGATTATTTTTTGAGGGACAGGGGAGAGGACAGTTGGGAAAGAAGTTAAAGTCTGCATTGACCAGCAAATGGATTAAAACCAAGGTGCTCATGCGAAGCGCTGAAATTTCACCGTTGATTCCCGAAACGATAAAATTCAGTAAAGTCAATCTGAAAGCTATGCTGCTGAAATATGGAATGGTTTATGTTAAACCGGAATACGGTACCTATGGCAATGGTGTGATGAAGGTTGAGCAGAGTAGAGAGGCTCATGGAACAGAATATAAGTACCAAAGTGGAACAAGACTCAAAACCTTTAGAACCTTCGACGCCTTCCATTTATCTTTAAAGAAAGCAACGCGTGGACGTAGTTACCTGATCCAGAGAGGAATAGTTTTGCTAAAGCACGGGAAACACCGCTTTGATATCCGTGTGATGGTCCAGCTCAGCCCGCATGGCAAATGGGAAACTACCGGTCTGATCGGCCGGGTAGCTGAGAAAGGTAAGATTGTTACCAACTATCATAGCGGCGGCAAACTAACTGCTATGGAAAAGCTGCTGTCTCCTTATCTGAACGAAGCTCAGCAAGCGCAAATGCTTAAGATCCTGAGAAAGCTAGGAGAAGATACCGGACGTTTCTACCATAAGAAATATCCTGGGTTTAGACAGATTGGTGTCGATGTAGGATTGGATAGATCCATGACGCCTTGGATTATTGAAGTGAATACTAGTCCGGACCCGTATATTTTTAAACATCTTTCTGATAAAAGCATGTACCGCAAAGTAATGGCTTACCGCAGAGCGAATGAGAAGAAAAAGTCCGTTAAATGATCTGTTTCCTCGTATTTGCAATGACAGCAGAAATCTTTTGTTCTAATTCTATGATTTTTTGCTTGTGTGTTGCGATTTGGCGGTAACCGGAGACGAGTGAGGACAGAGACTGAGTGGTTAATGTAAGGTTTTGCTTGCGAATCGCTGCTTTGAAGTCACTCCAATCTGCGGAAATCCGTTTATTCAATGAGGTGACTACGCTTTTGTTTGATTTAATTGAGACCTGTGGACTATCAATGCCAGACAAGGTTTTGCGGGCATAGGTTATCTTTCGGGTACGTGTCTGTTTCGCTGCATTCAACTGATTCTGTCTGTCGCTAATTTCTTTGCGTGCCAACTGAACCAGGATCTTCATAGCATCACCTTGGGCTTGTAATACGGTATTCAACGTCTTGTTTTTAAGACCCTTGGCGATCTTGATACGCTTATTAAGCGCATTGTACTGGTCGAATAAGGGCTGATAGTGCTGTTTGCAGCTCTTAACGGTAGCCTCCAGTTGAGCTACGGTTTCTAAATCAATCTCTTTAATTTGCTTACGTACTGCAATCAGTGTTTGCTCATTATTATAGTGAAGGGTTCGGATCTGCTCCTCACGATTATTGTATTGCATCTTTAAAGTAGATAAATCATTGTACAGATTAGTCATCTTTATCCTTGTAGGACCGTCGGCAGTCGCAGCTGTTAGATCAAAAGCCGCTTGAATAGAGGGTGTTAATTCAGTCGTTGCTGCAGCAAAAGCTTCCGTTGATGTGCTTAACGATAGCAGGATCACCAGTAGTAGTAAGGGGAATGACTTTAGTGCGTTCATTAATTCGCTCCTCCTTTTGTCCGTATCCCTGAAGACAACAAAAAAGCACCCGTAGCAAAGGCAAAAGCCTTTATTACGGGTGCTTCCATCGTAATAGGTCACGAACGATATATTTATTCTTAAATATAAGTTGTTTATTTGCTAGCGTCAATAATTTAAATTTAAATATTTCCAATTTAAAATAATGCGCTAGACATTTCTTTCCCCAGTTCTCTTATCGTATACTGACATAAGAAGGTATGAGAGCTTTAGCACTAGCAACAAAGGAGGTCTGGCTTAAATGGGCAGCTCGGTAGAATTTAACGCAATTCTGGATCATGCATTTATGAGGTCTCCAGAAGGAATGGCCGTACTGTTTTCGAATAACGGCGATTTCAACTGGATAAAAGTCAATCCGGCTTTTTGCAATCTACTTGGCTTTACGGAGGCCGAGTTTCTTGCCGGGGCTCTTTTTACAGAATCGGAAAATAGAGAGGCACATTCAAAAGAGCTCTCCTATAGATTAGTAATGGACGAGCTTCAGAAATCGCCAGCGGGCAGCTGGAAGAAGGAACATTGTTTTTTAAACAAAGAAGGTCAACCCGTTTGCCTGTCTCTCATGTTCTCTGGATTAGGAGCAGAAGAAGGACAAGCCCCTTCGTATATTATAGTATACGCCGAGGATATTACGGAACTAAAGATCGCAGCTCAGGAAACGGTGGATCATCGGGATCAGCAGCAGCAAATGGAAGAACAAATTCGCCAAAGTGAACGCAATTATAGATTGATGTCTGAGAATTCGCTGGATTTAATCTCGCGTCATGCGGTCAAAGACAGTGTTTTCTTATATTGTTCTTCGGCTAGCCGTACCCTGCTTGGTTATGAACCTGAAGAGATGGTTGGGACAAGCGCCTATAATTATCTTCACCCCGATGATCTAGTTATGATGCAAGGTTTAATGGAGCAGAGCCGCAGCTCTGGCGTTATTCCGGCTGTAGCTTACCGCTACCGCCATAAGAATGGCACCTATGTCTGGTTCGAGTCGAGCAGTCGTTATACCTATGATGATGAGGGAAATGTCTTGGAGATTATAGCGATTGGGCGGGAAATTACGGAGCGCAAGCAGTTCGAGTTCAAGCTTAAGGAGAGCGAGCAACGGTATAAATCATTGTTTGAATACAATCCATCTGCTGTGTACTCTATGAATTTGCATGGAGACTATTTGACTGCCAATGCGAATTTGGAGAAGTTGACCGGGTATTCGCTGGAGGAACTGATCGGAATGTACTTTGGCCCCATTGTGCATGAGAAGGACATAGAGAAGACGTTGTATCATTTTAACTTAGCCGCCCAGGGTTATCCTCAAAGCTATGATCTAACGCTTATTCATAAAGACGGACACTTTGTAGAAATTAATACTACCAATATTCCGATCATTGTAGATGACCAAGTAGTGGGTGTGTATGGGATTTCCCGTGATATTACAGAGCGCATCCGTTATACAGAACAAATTGAGAAGCTTAGCAATGAGTATACCCTTATTTTAAATGCGGTTTCAGAAGGCATCTTTGGACTCGATATGGAGGAGAAGGTGACGTTCATTAACCCTGCAGGTTTGCAAATGCTGGACTATGAACATGATGAAATTATGGGCCATCCTTATTTGGATCATATTCAGCAAATAGCGCTTGATGGGAGCCATTATCGGCCGCAGGAATCTCCACTGATGAAGGCTATTAAGTCAGGTGTATCTTATCAGAGTAAAGATGCGGTCTTGTGGCGTAAGGACGGTTCTAGCTTTCTTGCGGAATACCAGGTAACCCCTCTGTTTGATAAAGGGGAGCCGAAGGGTGTTGTTGTAGTGTTCCGGGACATCACGGATGAGAAGGAAATCATTCGGGCGAAGGAATCCGCAGAAAAAGCAGACCAGGCTAAGTCTGAGTTCTTAGCTATTATGAGCCATGAAATCCGTACGCCGATGAACGGAATTGTAGGGATGACGGATCTTCTGGCGGAGACGGAGCTTGATGAAGAACAGCTTGGATATACTGACATTATTAAGGAGAGCAGCAGCTCGCTCCTATCTATTTTGAATGAAATACTGGATTACAGCAAAATTGAAGCCGGAAAAATGATGATTGTAAATGAGCCCGTGCAGCTTCAAGCCGTATTGGACAGCGTAATCGATCTATTTACAGCTAAGGCTTTGGAGAAAAATATTCAGTTATCATGCAGCATGGCACCTGGAGTCCCGCCACTGATTATGGGCGATGCCGGGCGGTTGCGTCAGATATTGGTCAATCTGGTCAGCAATGCAATCAAGTTTACAGATCGGGGCAGTATCAGTATTTACGTAGAGCAGAAGCTGTCCGCAGATCAAAAGAAATTAACTTTGAAATTTAATGTTAGGGATACGGGGATTGGCATTCCTCTAGAGAAGCAGCATCGGCTGTTTCAGTCCTTTTATCAGCTGCATTCCTCGTTTAATCGCAAATATGGCGGGACAGGATTGGGGCTGGCGATTTGTAAAAAGCTCGTTGAGCTGATGGGCGGAGCTATCGCTGTAGAGAGCAGTGAAGGAGAGGGCTCTAATTTCTATTTCACGCTGCAGATTAATCCTGATAGTAAAGCTGAGATAAATGTGGAAGATACAGTGCAGACAGAAGAACGGGAGACAACAATGGAAGGGGCAGCAGCTGCAGAAGGAGAATTGGATGCCGGTGCAAATGTAATTCTACTTCCGGAGGCAACTCCACATTGTGCTCCTAAGTCTAGCCCTTTAAGAGGGGATCTATCCGAATGAAGCATGGACAGCCTCGGATTAGCAAGAAACTGCCTGCGGAGCCATATACACAGTGGGAGGTTGGGGTCGAATCCCCGTCCTCTGCATGTGGCCCAGCTACGATGGCAGCGTTAGCGGAGTATTGGAACACCCATTTAGGAGCGGACTTTATTCGGGGCAAAGGTCATTTTCCTTCCAAAGCCGCTCATATTAATTACATATACAGCCATCACGGTGGAAGACCTTGGGGGATGAGTGTGCGCCGGTTTACCAAAGGACTGAAGAACTATATCCATTCAGTGATTTTACCTAAGGATCAGCAAAAGTTACTTATTACTACGTTTAATGATTTTGAAGTATATAAAACAGAAATTGATGCCGGCCGGCCTGTGGCTGTTAAATTAGATAAGTGGTTTCGTCTGCGGTGGAGAGGTGAGTTTACTTACGATTACCATTGGGTACTAGGTATAGGATATGAGGGATTTGAGGACGGAGAGCGTGCTACCCTGATTGTCCACGATAATGGTGTGCGGTACAAGGACGGTAGAGTCACTCTAGGGAAAGAACGGCGTATTCCGTATTTTGCGAATAAAGACATTATTACGATGGTCGGGCTAGATATTGCAGATGCATCGAGGTAGAGGGATTGTCCTGACAAAATAGCTTGAAAAATTTGAGTCCAAACGTTTGCACTACTTAGACGATCATACTATAATCCAGTTAATAACTGGAAAAGGGGATAGGTGCTTTGTCCGTACAAAGGGAAATGAAGGAACCCATTTATTATGGGGATCCTGCGGCTACTAGAGGGATTTCCGTGTTTGCTCAGGAGTTTGATCAGTTATTCAGCTATGATGGGGACGATCTTGGCCTAACGTACTCACCGGGGAGTTCAGCTTTTTGTTTATGGGCGCCCACCGCTCAAGAAGCGGAGCTGGTACTCTATAATTCATGGCAGGGAGCAGCAGAGTGTAAGTATTCTATGATCCGTGATGTCCGGGGAACGTGGAGAATTACAGTTGACGGTGATTTAGATGGCAAGTTCTATACCTACCGAGTACGTCTTGGAGAACAGTGGAATGAGGCGGTTGATCCTTATGCACGTGCTGTAGGAGTGAACGGTGATAGGGGAGCTATTTTAGATTTACGCAAAACAGATCCGGAACGGTGGACGGAAGATAAGCCACCCTTGGATGATCCTGTGGATGCCATCATTTATGAGCTTCATTTGCGAGACTTATCCATTCATCCAGCAAGCGGTATGACCCATAAAGGACAATATCTTGCTTTGGCGGAAGAAGGAACCCGCGGACCGGAGGGTATTCTCACTGGACTCGATCATATCGCGAACCTCGGTGTAACCCATGTGCAGCTATTGCCTGTCTATGATTATTCTACAGAGAGTGTAGATGAGACGAGGCTGGATGAACCGCATTATAACTGGGGTTATGATCCGAAGAATTATAATGTGCCAGAAGGCTCCTATGCTACAGATCCATATGTGCCTGGACTGCGTATCCGGGAACTAAAAACAATGATTCAAGCACTTCATGATCGCGGTCTCCGCGTCATTATGGATGTGGTTTACAACCATGTGTACGATGGCTATCGTGTGAATTTCACAAAGCTGGTTCCCGGCTATTATTTGCGTTACAAGCAAGACGGAAGCCTGTCGGATGGCTCTGGCTGCGGGAATGACGTGGCTTCAGAACGCTTGATGATGTCCAGCTTCATCGTGGAATCCGTAGTTTATTGGGCCAAAGAATACCATATCGATGGTTTTCGTTTTGACCTGATGGGCTTGATTGACCTCGACACGATGGAGGAAATCCGGCGTCGTCTGGATGGGATTGACCCGTCCATCATGACGATTGGTGAAGGTTGGATGATGGGGACGGAGTTGCCGATGGAGCGGCTCGCTCATCAGAAGAATGCTGCGCTTCTGCCGGGAATCGGACATTTTAATGATGATTTCCGGGATGCCATTAAAGGGAATATTTTTCTGCATGATCAACCGGGCTTCATCAGCGGAATGATGGGATTGGAGCTTGCGATAAAGGCAGGGGTCGCGGGAGGCATTGCTTATGCCCCAGGCATTGGACAATTTGCCGTGGAGCCTCAGCAAACCGTCAATTATGTGGAATGTCATGATAATCATACGTTATGGGATAAAATATTACTGTCCACACAAGGGCAGACGGACAAACAGCGCCAATCTATGCATAGGTTAGCTTCTGCGATAGTGTTCATGAGTCAGGGAATCCCCTTTGTCCATGCGGGTCAGGAATTTATGCGCACGAAAAACGGGGTAGAGAACAGCTATAAATCCTCGGTGAAGATCAACCAATTGGATTGGGAACTGTGCGCTGCTCATCAAGATGATGTGGTTTATCTGAAGCAGCTAATTGCCTTGCGTAAAGCACATCCGGCTTTCCGTATGCGAACGGCAGATGACATTCGGAATCATCTAGTATTTGAAAAAGCACCGGTAAGTTCGGTAGCGTATACATTGCGTGGCCATGCTGGAGGCGATGCGGCGAAGCATATCTATGTGCTTTTTAATGCTAATGTAGAACAGACGGCTTTGGTTCTGCCACAGCTTGGTGCATGGAAAACAATTTTTGGAGCCGATCTTGTGCAGAATCTGACGGGTAATAAGCTAACTGTAAGCGGGATTGGAATGGTAGTGCTGACGGCGGACTAGATGTTTTTTTACAGATAATTCTTCAAAAGCATGCAGTGTATTGTGCTCAATGAGTGCAGTACACTGCGTGCTTTTTTGTGTGGAACTTTCTTTTGAATGGATGCTCTTATTTTACATAAAAAGGTGACATTACTCATTTTCGTTAAAGATCTAGGATGCTAATATTAAGGCATTTACTTTGGCGCTTTAGAGTGGCATAACAGCAGAAAGTGACAGAGAGTACTTTTCTTTGGTGAGAGGATGAAAGAGATGGGGAAAGCAACCGGATTTTTAGAGTTTGAACGACAGACACCCTCCGAGTGTGAGGCATTGGAGCGAATTAAGAATTGGAATGAATTCTCGATACCTATGGATGAAGAAAAGCTGCGCGAGCAAGGGGCGCGTTGTATGGATTGCGGTACGCCATTTTGTCATGTAGGACGTCTGTTGTCTGGTATGGCTTCCGGCTGCCCTTTGCACAACTTGATTCCTGAATGGAACGATATGGTCTATCGTGGAAATTGGGAGATAGCGCTGAAACGTCTGCATAAGACTAACAACTTTCCTGAATTTACAGGCCGTGTCTGTCCCGCTCCTTGCGAAGGCTCTTGTACGGTAGGGATGAATGGCAAACCTGTCACCATTAAATCTATTGAGAAGTCGATTGTAGATAGAGGTTTTGCAGAAGGCTGGATTGTGCCTGAGCCGCCGCTTCATCGCACGGGTAAAAAGGTAGCTGTAGTGGGTTCAGGTCCGGCAGGGCTTGCCTGTGCGGCACAGCTTAATAAGGCAGGACATACGGTGACTGTGTATGAACGGGCGGACCGGATTGGCGGACTGCTTACCTATGGTATTCCCAACATGAAGCTGGATAAAAAGACTGTACAGCGCCGGGTGGATCTGCTTGCAGCTGAGGGCATTACCTTCGTAACTCGAACAGAGATCGGCCGAGATCTCCCAGCATCACAGCTCAAGGCAGAGCATGATGCTGTAGTACTGTGTGGTGGATCTACACAGGCACGTGATCTGCCGATAGAAGGACGCGATTTGCGTGGGATTCATCAAGCTATGGAGTTTTTAACGCTGAATACAAAGAGCCTACTGGATTCAGGGCTTGCCGATGGGGAATATTTATCAGCAGCAGGTAAGGATGTAGTTGTAATCGGCGGTGGGGATACTGGAACAGACTGTGTAGCCACTTCGATCCGTCACGGCTGCCGCAGTGTGACTCAGCTTGAGATTATGCCACAGGCGCCGCTGACACGTCAGTCTAACAATCCTTGGCCGGAATGGCCAAAGGTGCTTAAAGTGGACTATGGTCAGCAGGAGGCCGCTTCACTGTATCAAGAAGATCCGCGCCGTTATCTGGTTTCGACGAAACGGTTTGTCGGCGATGAGGGCGGGCAAGTGCAGGAGCTGCGTACAGTGCGTATTGAATGGACTCGTAATGAACAGGGACGAATGGTACCGGTCGAAGTGCCGGGCAGTGAGGAGACCCTGCAAGCGCAGCTGGTATTACTGGCTTTGGGATTCACAGGACCCGAAGAAACTATACTGGGCGAGCTTGGGGTGGAACGCGATGAGCGGGGGAACGCCAAAGCAGAGTTCGGAGCACAAGTAACCAATGTAGAAGGTGTGTTCACAGCAGGCGATATGCGGCGCGGGCAAAGCCTTGTAGTCTGGGCTATTGACGAAGGGCGTCAGACTGCGCGCGAAGTAGACCGCTTTTTGATGGGATCCTCGAATTTACCGTGAGTGTTAAGATATAGCGAACAGGGCGTTCCTTTGGGGACGTCCGCTTTGCGTTGTGGTATGTTCAAGGTTAAGATTATTGTCTAAGCGCATATTTAATTAAGTTAAGTTGAAAAGGAGAATACATGATGAAGTTAATGTTTATTTCCGACATTCACGGATCTTTATTTTGGCTGGAACGGGCTTTGGAAAAGGTGGAAGAAGAGCAGCCGGACAGTCTTATTATTCTAGGAGACTTTTTATATCATGGCCCAAGAAATCCGCTGCCGAAGGACTATAACCCACAAGAGGTTGCTAATAAGCTTAATGCATATAACAAAAACAAGCCGATAACCGCAGTACGTGGAAACTGTGACGCCGAGGTAGACCAAATGCTGCTGGAATTCCCGATGATGGGCGATTATGTAATGCTTTTGCACGAAGGCAGACGGATTTACGCTACACATGGTCATGGCTTTAGTATTGAGCATTTGCCGGCGCTTTCCGAGAAGGATATTTTTATTCAGGGACATACCCATATACCAGTTGCCGATGTAAAAGAGGGAGTGTATGTACTGAATCCCGGCTCCATATCGCTGCCTAAAGAGAATAATCCGAATTCCTATGCTATTCTAGAGGGCGGGCAATTTATCGTTAAGGATTTTGAAGGCAATGTGGTAAAAAAGATTACCGTATAGTGAGAGATATCGTTTAAAGGAACTCCTGAAGATTGAGAGATTGAATAAGGGAGACAACGCCGAAAGACAACATTACCAATCCGGACAGTTTGTTGAACATGAGCTGTTTCGAACGCCCTGACATTATGTTGATTCTGAACAAAGCGGTGCTCCCTGTCAAACCCATCCACCATAATGCGGAACCCAGAAAGACGCCGCTAACTAGAAACGGCATATTGGAGCTGCTATGAGACAGAAGGACGCCAGATGCGCTGAATATGCCAAGGAAAAAAATAATCGTCATGGGATTAGACAGCGTCAGCAACAGCGTTACTATGTATGAATTCAGTGAGCTTTTTGGGGAATTGGGTGCTGTGCTGTCTGTGTCTGGGGGTTCTAACAGCGACTTCATGCCAAGATAACAAATAAACAATCCGCCCAAGGCTTGCAGTACCGTTTTATAATCAACCAAAAAAGCGGTGAGGGCGGATAAGCCGAATCCGGTGATACTACCATAAACTGCGTCAGCTGTGGCCGCTCCCAAGCCGCAGCATAGGCCAGTTTTGAAACCTGAGCTTAAGGTTTTCTTGATGCATAAGATGCTGATAGGACCTAAAGGAGCCGCAATAGAAAGCCCCAGCAGCATTCCTTTTGCCATCCACTCCCAAGGCATAAGGCTTCACTCCTTTTATCTATTCTTCTTTTAACGTGGACAAAATAAATACGGTATTTGATCTTACAATGTCATGATTGGCCTTGAGCGTATGCGTTATAAAACCCTCCAATTCGGATAAATCCGGTAGACCCACCTTCAAGAGATAGTCGTATTCCCCCGAGATATGATGACATTCCAGTACTAGCGGCGATTGAATAATGGTTGTGCGGAAGTGTTGGGTTTCAACTGAGCCGTGCAGCTGCACGAAAATATAAACCAATAGGGTTTGTCCTATTGCCTTACGGTTTAACTTGACCGTGAATTGATCAATCACTCCGTTATTCTCCAGTTTACGAATTCTTTCAGTGATGGAAGGCACGGATAAATGAACGATTTTACTGATTTCGGAACTGGTCATGCGGCCGTTGCTTTTCAGTAATTCCAAGATTTGAAGATCGATGTCATCCATTGCAACCCACTCCTTTAAGCTAATTATATAAAATCCATTAGAAATGAAAATGGAATCACTAAAATAAGTAAAATTATTAAATGATATCCTGATTTATATTAAAATAATTAAATTTAGCTTCGTTGTAACGGATGAAAACTTAAATTTTTTAACTGGAAAATGGGGGCTGCGAACAAAAAAATTCCTTCCAACATTATTAATGTCCCAGGGAATTGAGCACTAGAACATATTATTGTATGATGAGGAAGGAGTTTTAAGGGTAGGACTGGCTCCAAATATATTAGTAAAGGTAGTTAACACATGTATCCTAAAGATTTGAACTATACAATGCCACCGGAATGGGGCAAGCATGAACGTACTTTTATCTCCTGGCCGGTGCAGGAATCTATGTGTTTCCCGGATAACCACGAGTCAGTGTGCCAAGGTTATGCTGACATTATCACAGCCATCGCCGAGTTTGAACCAATCACGGTCATTGTGAACCCGGAGGATGTGGAGCGGGTAGAGCATTTGGTCGGCGGACCGAATGTAACGCTGCTGCCTATTGCGCATAGCGATGCTTGGCTGCGTGATAACGGACCTACCTTTATTGTTAATAAAGAAGGACAAATGGCAGGTGTGGACTGGAAGTTTAATGCTTGGGGCGGTAAATATTCACCTTGGGATCTGGATGACGAAGTGGCTCCGAAGATTCTGGAGCATGCGCAGATCACCCGTTTTGATGCACCGCTTGTGATGGAGGGTGGCTCGATTCATACGGATGGAGAAGGCACTTTGCTTACTACAGAAGAGTGTCTGCTTAACCTAAACCGCAACCCGGAGCTGAAGCGCGAAGAGATCGAAGAGTACGTGCGGAACTATACAGGTACAGAAGCTATTATCTGGCTGAGACGTGGCCTTAGTGGCGATGAAACCGATGGTCATGTCGATAATATTGCTTGTTTTGCTGCACCAGGCAAAGTTATTATCCAGGTCTGTGAGGACCCGCAGGATGAGAACTATGAGATTACGCAAGAGAATCTGCGTATTCTGGAGAACGCTACAGATGCCAAAGGGCGTAAGCTGGAGATTATCAAGATTCAGCAGCCACCACGGGTCGATCATGACGGCAGTCGTCTGACGCTCAGTTATTTGAACTTTTATTTCGTGAACGGCGGAATTATCTTGCCTGTGTTTGGCGGCACCGCGACAGAAACGGATACACTTGCTGAGAAAGTACTCGCTGGTTTGTTCCCGGATCGCAAGATTCGTACAGTTAACGGAATGGCCGTTATCACCGAAGGCGGAAATGTCCACTGCACTACGCAGCAAATGCCTGCACAGCAATAATTTGAAGGAAAACTAAACGTCCAAAGGGACATTTATATACAAGGAGGACAGATACTTGAGAAATGTAAAAGTAGCTGCGACACAAATGAGTTGTTCCAGCAATATTGAGGAGAATATCAGCAAAGCCGAGACATTGGTCAGAGAAGCGGCAGCACAGGGTGCGCAAATTATTTTGCTGCAGGAGCTGTTTGAGACTCCGTATTTCTGTCAAAAAGAGAAAGCTGATTATTACGCATACGCAACAGAGCTTGAGCATAACAAGGCGATTAATCATTTCAAAGCAGTAGCCAAGGAGCTGCAAGTGGTACTGCCGATTAGTTTTTATGAGAAAAAGAATTACGCGCGTTACAACTCACTTGCTGTAATTGATGCTGATGGAACGGTGCTGGGCAAATACCGCAAGAGTCATATTCCAGATGGCCCAGGTTATGAAGAGAAGTTCTACTTTAATCCGGGAGATACTGGCTTTAAGGTATGGAACACTCGTTATGCCAAGATTGGTGTAGGCATCTGCTGGGATCAATGGTATCCAGAAGCGGCTAGAGTAATGAGCCTGATGGGAGCAGAAATTCTGTTCTATCCAACGGCTATTGGGTCTGAACCGCAGGATGGATCGATCGATTCCAAGGATCATTGGCAGACCTGTATGCTTGGACATGCAGCTGCGAATCTTATTCCAGTCGTGGCTTCCAACCGTATTGGTGAGGAAATTGATGAGGATTCGAGCATTAATTTCTACGGTTCATCGTTCATTGCAGGTCCTCAGGGCAATAAAATCGTTGAGGCTGGACGTGAGGAGCAAACCGTGCTGGTAAGCGAATTCGATCTGGATGCTTTGGAAGTTGGCCGGATCGAGTGGGGAATCTTCCGTGACCGCCGGCCGGATCTGTATAAATTGATCGGTTCTTATGATGGAGATATCACACTTTAATAGGTTTAAAGTTAAATATGCTAAAGGCATTGCTAGAGAGAATAGAATCTCTGGCAGTGCCTTTTTCTGTTTGATGGTATTTTTTTTGAGAGTGATGTACGCATAAAATGTATAAAATAATAATATTGTGTTATATAACCTTACATTATTTAGAAAAGTTAATTGTCATGAATCCTTTAATCTGTTAAAATCTCTTTAAGTTATTTCCGAAAATAGGGGGAATGGGGATATGAAAATAAAAGGTCGTGTTTTAATGTCAGTTTTTATATCATTTGTGGTGGTTGCATTGGTAGGTTGTGGAGCAAATAACAGTAAAGCTGGTAACGAATCCTCAGCGGAGAAAATTAAGTTTGCCAGTGATGCCAGCTACGCTCCTATGGAGTATATGGACACGGATAAAATCAAAGGATTCGACATCGATTTCATTAAGGCAGTTATGGAAGAAGCGGGAATAGACTATGACGTAACGAACACAGGCTGGGAAACGATGCTGCAAAGTGTGAAGCAGGGAACGGAGTATCAAGCAGGGCTATCTTCAGTATCGATTACGGATGAACGTAAAGAAACCTATGACTATTCCATCCCTTATTTCGAATCTACCAATATGATTATGGTTAAAGAAGGCAGCGACATCAAAAACGCACTTGATCTTAAAGATAAAGTAGTTGCAATACAAGGGGCCACAACTGCAGATGACCTGATGAGCGGAATAATGGGTGTCGACAACCCTAACTTGAAACGTTTTGACAGCAATGCGGTGGCATTGATGGAACTGAATGGCGGCGGAGCCGATGCGGTTGTAGCGGATATTGCCATTGTACGTGAGTACATGAAAAACAATCCTAAGCAGAAGCTGGTGGGGATTGTAGACACGGAGAATTTCGGAGCGGAATATTACGGCATTCTTTACCCTAAGGGCAGTGAGTTAAAAGCGAAACTGGATCCGGCTATTAAGAAGGTATTGGAAAACGGAAAGTACGCGGAAATCTACAAAACTTGGTTCGGCGAAGAACCTAACCTGGATAGCTTATTGAACGCAAAATAAGGAAAAAACCTAATAAGCATGCGTAATGATAGCTATTGCGCATGCTTATTTTTTTAAAGAGAGATGACATAAAGAAGAGAAGGGGAGAGTCCTATGGATTTTAGAATGGACATTATCATTCATTATTTGCCCGTCCTTTTAAAAGGGACACTGCTGACTATCGGTATTTCTGTAGTTTCTATTTTATTTGGCTCTATTTTGGGACTGGGGATCGGATTTGGCAAAATGGCCCCAAAATGGTATTTGCGCTGGCCTTTTCATTCATATATCAATTTTTTTCGAGGAACACCACTGTATGTGCAGATTCTGATTGTTCACTTTGGAGTGATTCCCCCGCTTTACGGCAAAACCAATGCTCTAATTACTGCGTTTGTTGCTCTGTCGCTTAATTCGGCTGCTTATTCGGCTGAGATTTTTCGGGCAGGCATTCAGTCGGTTGATCGTGGGCAACGGGAAGCGGCTATTTCATTGGGGATGACTAGTCGGCAAGCGATGAGATTTATTATTTTACCGCAAGCGATCAAACGGATGGTTCCGGCTTTTGGTAACGAGTTTATTGTGCTTGTGAAAGACTCCTCTCTTCTGGCTTTGGTGGCTGCACCGGAAATAATGTATTGGACCAACACGATGAAAGGGCAATATTTGCGGATATGGGAGCCTTATTTGACAGCGGCACTTATTTATTTCATTCTTACCTATTCTCTTAGCAAGCTGCTGAATTACGTTGAACGGAGGCTGAAATAGGATGGAGCCTATGATTTCAGTACGGAACTTACATAAATCATTTGGAACAAATACGGTGCTGGCCGACATAAGTATCGATATTTTCAGTCAGGAGGTAGTGGTGGTTATTGGGCCGTCCGGATCGGGTAAATCCACCTTTTTGCGTTGCCTTAATTTACTGGAGCAGCCGCAGGCCGGCGAGATTGTAATTGAAGGCACTTCTTTGATGGCGGCGAGTACGAAGATTAACGATATCCGTACAGAGCTTGGGATGGTGTTTCAGCAGTTTAATCTATTTCCTCATATGAAGGTTATAGAAAACATTATGCTGGCACCGGTTCAGGTGCGTAAATGGTCTCCGGATAAAGCGCGGCAAAAAGCGCTTGAGCTGCTGCAAAAAGTAGGTCTAAGTGAAAAAGCAGAGATGTATCCAGCCTCATTGTCTGGGGGTCAGGCTCAGCGGGTAGCGATTGCAAGGGCGCTGGCTATGGAGCCCCAAATTATGCTCTTTGACGAACCAACCTCAGCGCTTGACCCGGAGATGGTGGGGGAAGTGCTGGCGGTGATGAAGGAACTGGCCCGTGAGGGGATGACGATGGTCGTGGTGACACATGAAATGGGCTTTGCGCGTGAGGTGGGGGATCGGGTGCTGTTCATGGAACAAGGTGAGATTGTGGAAGAAGGAAGTCCGGAGCAGCTGTTCGGAAATCCTAAGCAAGAACGGACACGATCCTTTCTATCAAAGGTGCTGTAATTTAGTGGAAAGTAGAATCTTGTTATTTTATCAGGTATATTAGAAGAGTAACGGTTAATTCAGGGATTTATATGCAAAATCTGTCGGAACGTGGAGAGGAGGCTCTGGGGATATCTTTTGTTATCATAATCTTGCAGTGATAGAGGGAGAATACGATGAGCACATTTAAAAACTGGTTGAATACAGCCAAAAGCGGACTTACAGATCAAGTGAAGAAATTCAAAAATAAAGATTTCATGAATGCGGTAGTTGCAGGCTGCGCTTTGGTCGCTGCGGCGGACGGTAAAATAGAAGAAGCAGAGAAAAACAAAATGGCCGGCTATATGAATATGAGTAATGAATTGAAGGTATTTGACATGAGAGATGTCATTGCTCAATTCAACTATTACGTAAGTAACTTCGAATTTTCACCAGAAATAGGAAAACAAGAAGCTTTGAAAGCGATCGCTAAGTTTAGCGGCAAACCAGAAGCGGGCCGTCTGATCGTGGGTGTATGCTCGGCAATTGGATCAGCTGATGGTGATTTTGATGATTACGAAAAAGCAGTTGTGCGGAATATTTGTGGCGTCTTAGGATTAAACCCTAGCGAATTCAGTTTATAAATTAGGTGAAGTCATAGATAAAAGTTCGTTGAAACGTAATTTATTCTTTATCGTATCACTGATATAACACCTAAAAGCTAGACTAACAGATAATGATTTTTATCGGAAACGGAGGTACGTTGATTTGGCTGGAATTAATCTGGTAAAAGGTCAAAAGATTGATTTGACTAAAGGTAATGCGGGCTTGTCCAATGTAATTGTGGGCTTAGGCTGGGATCCAATTGAAGCCTCGCGGGGATTCTTTGGAGTCAAGAAACAGGCGAATGTCGACTGTGATGCCTCAGCACTGCTGTTAAATGAGGATGGTAAGCTAACTAAGAAGGGTAACCTGATCTGCTTCCACAACAAGCAAAGTCCTTGCAACTCGGTCATTCATTCCGGAGATAATCTGACGGGTGAAGGCGACGGAGATGACGAGCAAATCATGGTTAATTTGAAAGCCATTCCTGCCGATGTTCACAAGGTTCTGGTTGTCGTTAACATTTACGATGCGGTGAATCGCAAACAGGATTTTGGAATGATCAAATCAGCGTATATTCGGGTAATAAATGCTGCCGGGAATAGTGAGTTGATTAAATTCAACTTGTCAGACAACTACACAGGTTTTACGGCACTTATTTGTGGAGAGCTTTACCGCCAAGGTGGAGAATGGAAGTTCGCTGCAATTGGTGAAGGCAGCCACGCCGCTCATATCAATCAACTTGCAGAACGCTACGTATAATCCAAATATAAGAAAAGAGGTATGTAATCATGGCAATTAATCTATCCAAAGGTCAAAAAATCGATTTAACGAAAACAAACCCAGGTCTATCCAAAATCACAGTAGGTCTTGGTTGGGACACTAATAAATATGACGGCGGAAAAGATTTCGATTTGGACGTATCCGTCTTTTTGACCAATGCTAGTGGTAAAGTTGATAAAGAAACCAACTTCATTTTCTTCAATAACAAGCAAAATGAGAATGCTTCTGTTGTTCATACCGGAGATAACCGTACAGGTGAAGGCGATGGTGATGATGAGCAGGTTCAAGTGGATCTTCAGAACATCCCTGCTGATGTAGACAAAGTAGCTTTTACTATTACAATTTATGATGCTGAAGCAAGAAGCCAAAACTTTGGACAAGTCTCCCGTTCCTACGTACGTATCGTAAACGATCTGAACAATGAAGAATTGATTCGTTTCGACCTCGGTGAGGATTTCTCTATTGAAACTGGTGTTGTTGTAGGCGAATTGTATCGTAACGGTGCAGAATGGAAGTTCAATGCTATCGGCAGTGGCTACAAAGACGGCTTGAGCGGTTTGACTCGCGACTACGGCCTGCAATAAATTTCATTCTGCATGCTAAAGATGAATTGAATTCATAAATGAAAGAAGGTTTTGTCAGTGACGATCAGTCTCTCTAAAGGACAACGGATTGATCTTACCAAGACTAATCCGGGTTTGACGAAGGTAGTAGTAGGGTTGGGCTGGGATACTAATAAGTATAGCGGCGGCCAAGATTTTGACCTTGATGCCTCAGCCTTTTTACTGCATGAAGATGGTAAGGCCAAGGGCTCCGATGATTTTGTATTCTACAACAATCCTTCGGGTGGCGCAGGTTCCTTGACTCATACGGGGGATAACCGTACAGGTGAGGGTGACGGAGATGACGAGCAGATTGTTGTTGATTTCAGCAAAATCCCTGCTCATATTCAGCGCATCGGAATAACGGTAACGATCTATGATTATGAAACTCGGGCACAAAACTTTGGACAGGTTTCCAATGCTTTTGTACGTGTAGTAGATGCTTCTAATGATCGTGAAGTGCTTCGCTTCGATTTAGGTGAAGACTTTTCAACTGAAACAGCTGTTGTATTCTGTGAGTTCTACCGCAATGGTGCGGATTGGAAGTTCCAGGCGATTGGAAGTGGCTTTGCCGGCGGTCTAAGCGCTTTATGCAGAAACTATGGACTGGACGCGCAATAACATCCAAGTGGGCGGGGTCATTACCGATCCTGCCCTTTTTATAAATATTTAGAGCAGTACAGACTCCACTTTGTGGGGTTCTTTTTTACAAAATTATTAGTTGGTTTACTCCATTTATAAAGGTGGCGTAAGAATGAGTGTTAACGTAGTCAAAGGGCAAAAAGCTGATCTGACCAAAGGCAATGCTGGACTTCATTCTATAATCGTAGAGATCGGCTGGCATGCTCCGGCTGCTCTGGAGATTGATAGCTCTGCTTTCCTGCTTGGATCAGAGGGTAAAGTAAGTAAAGACGAGGATTTAATATTTTATAATAATCCAGCCACATCTTATATTAGGTATAAGGATGTGCCAGGATTCAATGACCGCAAGCAATTCGAAGTTCAATTGGATAAGATTCCTTCCGATGTGATGAAGATTGCCTTTACGCTTACCATTTATGATGGGGAGAAAAGGGGTCAAAGTTTTGGGCAAGTTAGTCAGGCCTATTTTCGGATTCTCAATCAAGTGACAGGTGCGGAACTGCTCCGATGTGATCTCGACAATCTTTTCTCCGTGGAAACGGCCATTGTGGTAGGGGAATTATATAGATATAACAGTGAATGGAAGTTCAGTGCCATTGCAGCGGGGTTTGCCGGAGGTTTGAAAGAGATATGCAGCAACTTCGGTATTGAAGCGAATGAGGAGCCTGCTCCTGCTGCTCCACAGCCGGAGGTTAAGCCGCAGATTCCACCACAAATCTTCGCAACGCCGCCTGCGCAGCCAGTGAAACGTGAAGAGAGCTCTCCAGCCACACCCCCGCCTTCGCCAATGAATCTCAACTTGAAGAAAATCGAGCTGAAGAAAAAAGGCGATTCCATCAATTTGAAAAAATCAGCCAGTGGTGATTTAGGGGAAGTGTTGATTAATCTCAACTGGAACCAGAAGCAGGGCGGACTCTTTAGTCGTAAAAATGGCGTAGATCTAGATCTTGCTTGTCTGTATGAACTGAAGAATGGCAGTAAAGGAGTGGTACAAGCGTTGGGCAATGCCTTTGGCTCATTGAATCAACCTCCTTATGTCATGCTTGATGGGGATGATCGGACAGGCTCCGTAACTACTGGTGAGAATTTGCGTATAAATGGTATCAAAATTTCCGAGATTGAACGCATTCTAGTGTTTTCCTTTATTTATAAAGGGGTAACCAACTGGTCGGAGGCCGATGGGGTTGTCACCATCAAACAAGGCGGAGGACCTGATATCATTGTAAATTTGGACGAGCATAACAACCGAAAAGGGATGTGTGCCATTGCGTTATTCCGGAATGTAAGCAATGAAACATTTAGTGTTGAACGGCTGGTGCAATATTACAGTGGTCATCGTGAGATGGATGAAGCCTATGGCTGGGGGCTGCGCTGGGTTGCGGGCAGCAAATAATCGATTTTACCGGAGGCGCAAAGTGTAATGGATTGGTTCGCAGATTTTTTTAGAAATATTAGTGAGAATTATGGGCATTTTTTCTCATGGAGTGATGTAGTAGGTACACTCTCTGATCCTGTGAGCTGGGGGATTATCGGGAGCTTAATTCTACTAGAAGGTTTGCTCTCTGCAGATAATGCACTTGTGCTTGCCGTTATGGTTAAGCATCTACCTAAGGAGCAGCAGAAAAAGGCGCTTTTCTACGGTATCTTAGGGGCTTATTTGTTCAGATTCCTGGCCATTGGACTAGGGACATTTCTTATTAAGTTTACTTTGGTTAAGGTTCTTGGTGCACTGTATCTCTTTTATATCGCATATAAAGGTTTGTTTAAGGGCAGTGGCGAAGAGCATACGGAGAATAAAGGCACTTCTTTTTGGAAGACGGTTCTCCTTGTTGAATTAATGGATATTGCTTTCAGTATTGACAGTGTTATTGCGGCATTTGGACTTAGCGATCAGGTTTGGGTTCTCTTTATGGGTGGTATCTTAGGGGTTCTGATGATGCGCGGAGTGGCGCAGGTATTCTTGAAGCTTATTGATAAATTCCCTGAATTGGAACAGGCAGCGTTCCTGCTTATCGCCATTATTGCGGGTAAGATGCTAGCGGGTGCTTTTGGTTTTGAATTGCCGCATGTCGTATTCTTTACAATCCTTATAGCGGTATTCGTGGGTACGATCCTCTATAGTGCTAGACGTAAGAAAAAAGATGCCCATAAAAGTGCATGATTAAAAAAGTAATTGCACCATAGAGAAGTCGGAGCCGATCATGCAAGAATAGAAACGCCTGCTTCTTTCAGGTAATCGTATATGTTATAGCGTAGGCCTTCACTTATATTTGAGAGAGCCAAGATGCCATCCCCAAGGGAGAGTATTGCCGGTTCTGACACTCTCTATGAGGAGAGGTCTACGCTTGTTTTGCTTGGCTTCGCAAAACTATAAGGGGGAACCGATTTGAGATACTTCGATTACCTGACGAAAGAACAAGAAATCTCTTTGTTTTACACTCCGCCTATCTCATTTGATCATACCACGAACAAGGAACTGCTAGCCTACGCTGTCGGCGCTGCCCTCTATATGCCGGCTACCCGTGCAAGTGTTGCAGAAGACATCATTAAGCTCAAGAATGCAGGTCTAGTGACGGTTATTATAGATCTGGAGGACGCAATCGGAGATGACCAGGTTGACAATGCAGAGGAGTCTATTATCCAGCATCTTATTTACCTAGCTGCTTACGCAGAAAATGAGCTGGATTCATCGAACAGCCTCCCGCTTCTTTTTATACGAGTACGTAACCCGGACCAACTCCGGCAAATGATTTTCCGCTTGGGATCCTTGGTAACGATGTTAACAGGGTTTGTATTTCCTAAGTTCTCTGTGGACAATGGAATTCAATATTTTGAAACGTTAGCTGAGTACAACAATACGCGTGGTTATAATGATCCTGTGCTTTACGGGATGCCAATCTTGGAAACTGCACCTATTATTTATCGGGAAAGTCGAGTGGACAGTCTGCTATCTATCCGTGATTTACTCCGTAATTACCGTGAACTTGTCCTAAACGTCAGAATTGGGGCAACGGATTTCTCCAGCCTGTTCGGACTGCGTCGCAGTCCTGATGTTAGTATTTATGATCTTACTCCTATCCGTGACTGTATCTCGGACATTATCAATGTGTTTGGGCGGGTTGAAGAGGGATATGTGATCTCAGGACCTGTCTGGGAGTATTTTGCGAATAAAGGTCATCGAGTTCTCCGGCCGCAGCTACGGCAGACGCCATTTGAGGATACTTACGGCAAAAACGGCCGTGATATGCGGAATAGCTATATCTCGAGCAGTGTGGACGGGCTAATTCGTGAGGTTATTTTGGATAAAGAGAATGGAATTGTGGGTAAGACGATTATCCATCCTTCTCATCTCAGACCTGTTCAGGCGATGTATACGGTGATGCATGAGGAATACGTCGACGCTTTAAGCATTGTAGAAAGTAATGATGGCAGTCTGGGCGTGTTTAAGAGTCAATATTTTAATAAAATGAACGAAATTAAGCCCCATCTGAACTGGGCAAGACGAATTTTACTACGATCTCAAATATACGGGGTGTTACATGAACAACAGCATTTTGTCGGATTATTACCCGAAAACGAATTTACGCACGTATAACATAGTCGAGAACCTGCAAGTGAATGTAACCGAAACCTTTAACCCCTTTCATATGCCTCTGGATTCTTTATTTTCTATGGCGGCGCGAATTAATAAAAAACGAACTTTTCTGTTTGTCAGTAAGGTGCTTGGCAAGCATATCCCCGTCGATCCGTATACTTCACTTCTAAGCGGAGCAGCGTTGGCGCTGCTGTTATATCAGGAGATGAACGGTGATTCCGTGGATAGTGATCGTATGACAAAGTTATTGGATATGGCGGTTCATGGGCTGATTCATCCTGAATTTGCTAAGGAAGCCTATCAACATTTACTAGCGGCCCGGCTGGTTTTGCCCAAGCCTGTGGTTTTTATTGGATTCGCAGAAACGGCAACTGCACTGGGTCACAGTGTGTACAACATCTTTGCTGAGCAGGCATCCTATATTCATACTACGCGTGAGCATATTCCTGATTTGGAGTCTGTTGTAAGTTTTGTAGAAGAGCATTCCCATGCAGTTGATCATCTATGTTATGCCTTGGATACCGAACTCTTATCTGGGACAGAGCCCATTATATTGGTAGATGACGAGATTACGACCGGGAAAACCGCGATCAATACAATTCGAGATATTCAGTCAAAATTCCCGCGGGAGGAATATGTGGTAGTCTCTCTTCTGGATTGGAGAAGCGGCAGCAATCTTCAACACTATAGTGAGCTTGAGCAGGAGCTGGGGATTCGCATTAAGTCGTTATGTCTGCTGCAAGGGAATATTGAAGTGATAGGTTCACCAGTGTTTAATAAGGATACTGAGCAGCTGGATAGAGAGGCCATTTCTGAGTGTGAGGTTGTAACTACTTATGCTCAAGATGGAATGGAACGACTGGAGGTATCCTCTATCGATTCCTATGGTGAGATCAACACAGCGCCTTATATGAAATATAGTGGACGGTTCGGAATGGAGTCACAGGATAATCTGGAGCTTGATCAGGGTGTGAAACGAATAGCTGAGCAGCTGCGGCAATTGCGTAGAGGACCGAAAGCCTTGGTAATGGGTGTAGGAGAATTTATGTATCTTCCGATGAGAGTGGCGGCGGAAATGGGGGAAGGGATTGCTTACCAGTCTTCCACTAGAAGTCCAATTCACCCTGAGCGTCGGCCGGATTATGGGGTACATAGTGCTGCTGCGTATCCTTCAGCTGGTGACCCGGAAATCACAAACTTTATTTATAATATAGCTCCTGGTCAATACGATGATATATTTGTGCTGATTGAGCGTGATGTACCGCATGAGCGTATGAAACCTATGCTTGATATACTGAAGAAACTGGCCCGCCATAAAGTGCATCTTATTGTACTGACCTCGGAAAGAAGAAGTGGAGGCCCTACCTATGAAGGGAACAGTAACTGAAGAAATTCTAAACAGAAGTATAGCCGAACCGGTTCCGCTAGGCAGCTATTCTCCGTCAGATGTTATATTTTTGCTTAAGGATCTGAGCGATGTTTCACTGGAGCGGGCGACTGACGAAAGAGAGGCCGCCATTCAATCAGGCGTACACTACTCTGAGATGCTGCCCGTGGAATATCAGCCTACTGAGCAGTATATTGAGTTATTTCACGAGACGCTGGAGCAATCTGCGGAGAAGGTCGCTCTAGCAGTAGCGGTAGTCTCTGAGATGATTGTCGCTCAAAGGGGACTTGATACGGTGTTAGTCTCTTTGGCAAGAGCGGGAACACCAATTGGTGTACTGATTAAGCGTTATATCCAAGAGCGATATGGTGCTGATCTGCCGCATTATAGTATCTCTATCATTCGGGGCAAGGGGATTGATGAGAACGCAATCCTTTATATTCTGCAAAAGCACGGGCTTGACGCTGATTTGCAGTTTGTCGACGGATGGACGGGGAAAGGGGCTATTCGCCAGGTATTGATTGAAGCGTGCAACAGCCTATATGAGAAATATGGCATTCGGCTAAATGATGACCTGGCCGTATTGGCTGATCCCGGGAACTGTTCAGGCACGTTCGGGACTAGAGAGGATTATCTTATTCCTAGTGCATGCCTCAATTCTACGGTGTCAGGACTGATGAGCCGGACAGTGCTGCGCGATGATTTAATCGGTCCGGAAGAATTCCATGGAGCTAAATTCTACAAGGAATGGCTCGATACGGATGTATCTAATGTATTCATTGCGGCGATCTGCCCGTATTTCTCCTCCGTTGCGGAAGAAGCACAAGCGATTGCTGAACAGATGCAGCAATCGCCGCCAGAAATTACATGGCAGGGCCTGCGTGATATTCAGAGTATTCAAGAAGTGTTCGGCATAGATAACATCAATTTGGTCAAGCCCGGAGTCGGAGAAACTACCCGAGTGCTGCTGCGCAGAGTACCGTGGAAGATTCTTGTCGATACTATGGATAATCCAAATCTTCGTCATATTATTCTCTTAGCAGAGGATAGAGGGGTTCCAGTAGAAGTATTCCCTGGACTCACCTACTCCTGTTGCGGGATTATTAAGCCGCTGAGAGGTGAGACGGAATGATCTATGCCAGTGATTTGGACCGAACGTTAATCTATTCCTTAAATGCAATCGGTGTCCCTGAGAATACTCCGGGCCTGGTTCCTGCGGAGGTTGTGGATGGTAAGACGGTTTCATACATTTCGCAAAAAGCATTGGCTGATCTGATGGAGCTTACTTCCCGTATTATCTTTATGCCCGTTACAACACGTACAATAGCGCAGTATAAGCGTATTAATCTGTTTCAAGACACGATTATTCCAGACTACGCGATTACTAGTAATGGCGGGAATATTCTGATTGGTGGCGAAGTAGATAAAAGCTGGAGAGCTTCTGTGGGCAGGCTTGTTCAAAATGAATCGGCTGCGGCAGAAGAAGTTAGAATGCACGTTAGGTCTGTAGTGCACGAGGAATGGATCATTAGTGAGCGGTATTGTGATGATTTATTTTATACTTTTGTAGTAGTTCGTGATTTATTACCTATGGATGAGATCACGAATCTGGCAGAGCGATTATATGATTTGGGCTGGCGGGTATCCTTACAAGGGCGCAAGCTATATGTCGTTCCTGCCGCTGTGAATAAAAGTGATGCGATTGTTCATGTGCGCCGGACGGTTCGTTCAGAACCGATGGTAGCATCGGGAGATTCCTTGTTGGATAAGAGTTTACTAGAAAGTGCGGACTATGCGATTGCTCCTTGTCATGGAGAAATATTTGCAGAGCAGCAGAGTGGTCTTGTAAAATCAAGGTATCCCTTTACGAAGCAAGCGGGTGTTTTTGCTGGTGATGAAATTCTACAGTATGTAAACATGATCTATAATAACTTAACCGTATTGGGAGTTGGGCCACTATGAAAAAGGTAAACATTTATTTCAATCGCTGGTTTTCCGTCGCTTACCATTATATGAATCTCATCCGCAATAATGAGGATGGCGTTCCTGTACAAATCTTCGCCACGCATCCTGATATTCACCATATGTCCCTTCAAGGTGCTGATGTTGCTGGGACTGAACCAGCACTGACTGGAATAGAATATGTTCAATTCTGCGTGGATTTCTGTCGCCGCAATGAGATCGATATCTTCATTCCACGGTTACATATGCTGGATATAGCTTTGCATGCTGCTATGTTTGATGCGATTGGCACCAAGGTTCTAGTCTGTAGAGATTTGGACTTATTGGAGACCATCATGGATAAGGGGAAGTTCTACGAAAGTGTTAAGGAAACAGGGATTATGACAATTCCTGATTATCATGTGGTGAGTACAGCAGAGCAGTTCAAAGAGGCTTATCATGATCTTGTAGCCAAAGGACACCACGTATGCTTTAAACCCACGGAGACAGAGGGAGGCCTCGGCTTCCGTATCATTGATAACACACGTAGTCCTTTACAGGAGCTGTTTGGTCATGTAACTCCGCTGATATCCTTCGATGAGGCCTATCGTATTCTGGGAAGTGAACCTACATTCCCTGAACTTATGGTGATGGAATTGCTGGAAGGTTATGAATACAGTATAGATTGCTTGTCAGATGAGAATGGCAGGCTGTTAGCGGCTGTACCCCGTCGTAAAGCTGGCGGTCGTCTGCGGCTGATGGAGCATATTCCGGAGCTGGAGGAGATCGCTTCCCGGGTAGCAGAGGTATATAAAATACCTTTCAATTTCAATATTCAAATGAAGTATAGTGGTGGAATTCCTAAACTGCTGGAGATTAACCCCCGGATGTCTGGAGGTCTTCATATTTCTTGTCTGTCTGGAATTAACTTTCCATACCTGGCTGTCAAAAGTGCACTCGGCGGAGAGGTCCAGCCTGCGGAGTTCGGCGATAATGTGCTTGCCAGCCATGTAGAGCAGCCGCTAATTATGAAAATAAACGGCGAATCCGTAATTCCGGATCCCGTGAATTGAGCGTTCGCAATCTCGCTCACAAGAGGTGAGAAAAATTAAATTTAAATCGAAAATATTGCTGTATGCCGGTATTGGCTATGTTGTCGCTGTATTAACGAGTTCTTTTTTGCCTGAGTTACTCTCCTTGCTGTTGCCTGTAGCGGGTGCAGCGGTAGGGGTTCTTGCAACGAGAAGTCCAAGAACCAACCTTCCGGCTGAGGTGCTGCCAGCAGGTCCAGAGACGGTGCCTGTTGCTCCAGCTCCCTCTGCAAATTCTCCGCAATTACCTAGTGTGGCAAATAATGCTGCACCAGGTAATCCGGGCAATAGTGGTAGAACTGAGGCCGAACCAACGAAGATTGGACCGGAATTTGCTCCAGTAGTTGAGTACCTTAGCATTCTGGAAGATATGATTATCTCCGAGGGGCAGAAGGATACACTGGACAATGAAATTGTCGAGAAATCACTGGCGCTTTTTGCGAGACTTCAACGTGTAATTCCGCTGCTGCAGGAGCTCAATAATGGTGATATTAATCATACGGTCCGCAGATTGATTCTGAAGGATTTAAATGGTGTGATTAACCCATTTTTGCGCCTAAGTGGTGAAGCGAAGACGAAGAATCGGAGAACGCTGCTGAACGGTCTAAGAGATGTTGATTCCAAAATATCGGATATTGCTTCGACGATCGAACATAAAGACCTGATGGAACTTCAGACGAAGGCGGAACTGATTCATCAGCGGTATAGCAGTTCCGAATTATAGGAGGGAAACCCATGTCCACGCAGTTGATCCAATTAAAAAAAGAAGATGAACAAAAGGTAGTCGAAGAAGCCGCACAATTGATCGAGAAGGTATCTCAGACAGATACAGTCACGTTGGATTCTTTAATGGATGATATTGGGAAGCTTGGGGTGAAGACGCAGGAAAAAGCAGGCCAAACGCTCAAGCTGCTGGATCGTCCGGTAAATGACCTGATGTCCGGTAAGCGTGTTGAAGTGCCTAACATGATTATGAAGCTGCGGAATGAGTGTGAAAATCTGCAACAGAGTAAGAATGTTAGCTTTTTCGGCAAAATGCTGCGGAAGAGTCCGATGAAGAACTATGTGTACAAATATCAGTCTGTCCGCACGAATATTGATGCGATTGTTACTGGTCTACGCGACGGCAGAGATACCCTCGAAGAGAGTATTGTAAATATGCGCCAGCTGAAACGTACCTCTATGGAGGAGATCTATAACCTTCAAACCAAAATTGCCTTCGGCAATAAGCTAAAAGAGCTGTTCGAGGTGGAGATTGCAAAGCCTGAGAATGAGTTCCGTAAAGCTTATCTGGAGCGTGGTCTGCGTAAAGTGATGGTTCGTATTCAGTCCATGACAGAGATGATTCTGCTCTACAATCAAGCGATTGCTGCTACAGATATCATCAATGACAATAATGATAAACTGATCGATTCCGTAAATAATGCGATTGATAAAACTTCTAATCTGATTACAGTGTCGGCAATGATTGCGATGTCGCTGGCCGATCAGGAGAATGTTATCAACGCTGTAGAAGCAACAAATAAGACGATTGAAGATCAGTTTAAAGAAAATGCACGCTTGCTGCGTACGACTACAGAAAAAACCACCGAGCTTCTATCCAAACCTTCCATGTCTATGGAAGCCGTGAATCAAGCGATCGGCGATCTGCTTAGCGCATTGGATACTTCGGAACAGTCAAACCGTCGTATTATCGAAAGCTGCCAGGATTATACATCCAAAATGACGACGATCAATACCCAACTGGGCAATCGTCTAGGACTCAATGAAGCGGACAAGCCTGAGGCGCTGAAACAAGGTGAAGCAGAGAGCCAACTGAGCAGCTTCTTGAACTAATTGTTTTAAAAAAAGTCCGTAAAAATATAGCAGAGCAGTGAGCCTTCATTTCTGGGGGTTCGCTGCTCTGCTTTTTTTTGGATATGAAGTAGCTTGCTTCAACTACTGCATAGGCGTAAACGTGATCTAATCAAATGAAGTTTGCTGTAGCCAAACATAAAGCCCTATCCACATACATAAGTTGTCACAAGACTACATGTGGAGGAAGTGGGGATAGGCTATGGTTTTAGGCTGTTTGATACTCGTGCTTATCATCGTCGCCAGCAGTGAAAAAGCAGAAGCCATTGCTAAAATGAATGAAGACAATTAGCAAGAGGTAGCTTCGCTTCCCCGTAAGTATTCAGGGATTTTTTGCCGCGAGTTGGTTCAAGTAATTTCCAGCGGGTTATTGGGTATAATAACGCAAGGCTGTCGATTAGCCCATAATCAGCTGGAAATACCAAAATCCCTAAGGAGGTCACATGGAGAACGAGGCACTGCTTCAGGTTGAACAATTAGCACTTAAGAAACAGAAGATATTCCGGCAAAGCGTAATGCGCTATATTGCCAGAGCCATGCTGGCCAGTATGTTTATCGGATTCGGTGTAATTGTAGCATTTAAGACAGGCAACTATTTCTTTATGGAGCAATCCCCCTTTGCATATCCAATGGCTGCGATTACTTTCGGAGCGGCTATTATTCTAATTTCTTTTGGTGGTGGGGATTTATTCACCGGAGATACTTTTTATTACACATACACGGCACTAAGACGGAAAATGAAATGGTCTGAGGTTGTCCGCATGTGGATCATGAGTTATATCGGTAATATTCTTGGGGCTGCCGTTTTTGCCTTGCTGATTTTTTTGACAGGACTGTTCTATAGCTCAGATGTAAACGGTTTTTTGCTATATGTAGTGGAGCATAAGATGGAAGCCCCGGCAGGTCAGCTTTTCTTTCGGGCCATTCTTTGTAACTGGCTCGTTTGTATGGCTTTTTTTATACCGATGAATATGAAAGGCGATGGGGCCAAAATGTTCGCCATGGTCTTATTCGTATTCTGTTTTTTCATCTCCGGTTATGAACATAGTATTGCCAATATGTGTACCTTTGCGATTGCGCTTGTACTTGATCATCCCGGAACGGTATCGTGGTATGGCGTGGTGCATAACCTTGTCCCCGTTACGATCGGCAATTTAATTGGCGGTGGCGTACTGATGGGGGTAATGTATTATTATGTGAATAAACCTTTTTTGGATGACACTAAGCATTAACAGAAAAATAGAAAATAGTAATCCTCCAAAACTTCGCTCTTTTATAGGGGTGGAGTTTTTTTGTGCAGAAAGTTATTTTTTAACATTGGGATTATTTGATTTTTAAGGATTGAAAAGGATTAGAGGAAGAGAGGTAGAATACATAATTATGCAATGCAAAATTGAAGATTCATACAGAATGGGGTAAGGGCTTTGGATGAGACAACAGGGATACTGACGGATGAGACCATTATTAAGGCTTCCAATCAGCATTGTATTGACCAAGGAATTGATCCTGAGCAACCGCCTGTCTTTGCAAAGGGATATTCTACTGATGAATTGGGGGCACAGCTTAGCGCATATAGTGAAGTGATTGAGGTTATCGAATTTTTTGTCAAAAAATTTCTTTCCTCAGTCAAAGGGAACCCGATCCTAGTTACGATTTCGGATGATGCAGGTTATCTATTGGCGTTCCAAGGAGATGCGACGATTATAGATCTCGTAGGACAGGTAGGCATCAAAGAAGGCGTGCAGATGAATAAAGAGGTGGGTACCAATTCAATCGCTTTAGCCCTTGAATATCAGAGGCCATTCCAGCTGACAGGACGAGACCATTTCCATCATATTTTGCATCATTTAGTATGCTGTACAGCTCCATTTTATAAAGAAAATGGGCAAGAAATTTTAGGTACAATTTCATTTATGGCAGATATAGATGTAGCCCATCCCCATTTGCTGCCTCTGCTCTGTACGATGGCTGACTCGATTGAACGTGAGATTTTGTTGCGGAGAGGGAATTCTCAGCTGCAATTATTAAATCGGATTTTGCTAGAGACCAATTACTTAGGGGTAATCATAACAGATCAATTCGGAACAGTCGTGAATATAAATGAGAACGGTTTAGCTATGCTTCATTTGGGTGGTGAGCATCAAGAGTCTGTTGTTGGAACTAGTGTCTTTGAAATTAGGAATGTGGGTGCATACTTTCAACATGTCATCATACATCATGTCGCATGTGCCGGGTTAGAAGTGATTCAGGAGAAAAACGGGTTGTTCGAGCATTATATGTTAGATGTACTACCCGTTTACGATGGGAATGGTTACTTAGCGCGTGTGATTGGAAGTTTGCGCAACATCACGGAGATGAAAAGAACGGAAGAAGTGCTGCGCAATACAGAAAAGCTAGTGGTCGCAGGACAACTGGCTATGAGCATTGCACATGAGATCCGCAATCCTCTGACTACTGTGAAAGGGATGCTTCAACTGGCTAATAAAGATTCACGTCTGTTGCATTATGATCTCATTATGTCAGAAGTGGAAAGAATGAATCTCATTGTGAGCGAGTTTCTTATTCTGGGTAAACCGCAGGCTGCGCATTATATGACTGAACAATGTAGCACGATCCTGCTGGAAGTATTGAATATCTTCGCGATTCAGGTGGAAATGAATAATATAGTGTTAAATACAAAGATCCATTATGATGCTGAGATCGAATGTGACCGCAATCAGATTAAGCAGATTTTCCTCAATATCCTAAGAAATTCAATGGAAGCTTTGCCTTTTGGCGGGAGCATTACAGTGACTCTTGATGTGAAGGATGAATTCCAGGTGATAACCTTCACCGATAATGGAGAGGGGATGAATAAGGAAGTTCTGGATAAATTAGGAGAACCTTTTCACACGACTAGAGGCGATGGGAATGGACTTGGCTTCATGATTGTCAAAAAAATCGTGACTGCCCACAGAGGATATGTGGCAATAGCTAGTGAAGAGGGAGTAGGCACGGCCGTTACAATTTATCTTCCGATGGCACATTCATACCACAAATAAAACAGCAATAATTCATAATTAAAAAGACTCTTCCGCCCATATAAGCGAAAGAGTCTTTTTGTATATCCATTTGCATCTAATGGTGAGGAATTACCACTTAGAGCCACCCGATGAATTTCCACCGGATTTGCCGCCGCCACCGCCCCAGGAAGAACCACCGGAGGATTTGCCGCCACTGCCGCCACCACCCCAGGAAGATCCGCCGGAGGAACGTCCCCCACCGAATCCGCCTGAAGAAGGAGGACCAGAGGACATCCGTTTACGGGCTTGCGCACGCCGCTGTTGCTCTCTCATCATGGCTAGCTGGGCAAGCCGTTCTTCCTCTTCTTTTTGGCGAACGATTCGGTTCGCTTCATTCACAAAGGAAGTGATCTGAGCGTCATAAGCGCGGCCAATCGATTCCAGTTCCTCCAGGTTGTAAGGCCGGGATGACAACCGTTGCTCCAACTGGCTATATTCCGGCAGTAAGGATAACTCAAAGCGGATTCTGGAAGATAAGCCTCTGCTGTGCAGCATTCGCTGGGTCGTCTCTACCCGACTTTGTCCTTCGGAGAAGAGACGTTGTACTTTATCCAGTCTTTCATTTAATGCATTTAGACTTTCAGAGACGCCGTCATATTGCCGGCCAGCTTCATCCTGCAAGGACAGCAAGCGCTCCAGCGCATCGTGGGCCTTGTCATATTCGCCCCGTTCATCACTGGTCCAGTTCTCAATTTGCGCCACTTCACCTGCGCCTTCCCGAAGACGTGTGCTCCACTCCGTCAGAATGTTCTCTACGCTAACTATATGCTGTTCTTCGAAATGTATACGTGCTTCTGTAATTCGGGCCTGCAGCTCGTCTCGCCGCTGCTTCAAGTGGCTCCATGTGGTGCGGAATGTCTCTAGATCTCTGCGGTTATTCTGCCGCAGCAGTGCTTGCTGCTCTGTCATAGCAACAGCTTCATCCAGAAGCAGATCTAGACTGGCGCCGATTCTGCGCACCTCATCCATATCTCCTATACGCAGCGGCGCTTCAAGTGTCAACGATTCTACGCGGGCCTGCTCTAGGTGGTCATATGGCTTAACCTTCATATTGTGCAGTGAATTCTGTTCAATGATCCCGGTGATTTTGGCACGTGCCGCAGCTAATACCGTAGGAAATTTGTTTAGCTTATCATCATAGAGATCAACATCCTTCAGATCCTGTTCGATTTTTTCCTGACGTTCCTGTGCATCCTCGGTAACCTCTTGTGCAGCAATGGGATCAAAAAGCTCCAATTGGTCTGCCTTAGCAGTTTCCTCCGCAAGCTCCTTAAGTTCCTCTACAATTTCTTGAAGCTGATATCCGGTTTCTTTAACTGCACCTTGCAGCTGTTCTTCAAGCTCTGGCGTATCCTCTTTCAGCTCTGTAATACGCTGTTTGACATTGCGGTCAGCTTCGCTAATGACAGCAATGTGTTTCTCTTCCTCTTCAAGCGCTGTGCGGAAGGCAGCTTCGGTCTGCTGCAATTGTTTCACGGCTGTCTTGAGGGCAGCCAAACGATAAAATGCTGGCTGAACACCTTGACCTTCACTTTGTAGTGCGGAGATTTCAACGAGCTTGGCGGACAGCCGCTTGGAAATACCTTCGACTAGCTCTCCCGTCTTCCCTTGAACGATCCCTTGAAAAGGGTTTAGCGATTCCAGTGCCCGATTTGCCTGGACCATTAAATTAGATAACTGTTTCTGTTGCTCGCTAAGCTGCTTGCGTCGACGCAGACCTGTAACCATTACAAAGAGTAGAAGGAGGATTAGAAGGGCTCCGATAAGAATCGCTGCAATCATAAACATGGAGCTGCTGGAGCGGTTTACATCATTCCCGACCCCGGCTGCGCTCCCGTTTCCTGCGGTTCCTCCAGTATTGCCGGCACGATCTCCGATGGAATGGATGGCATTAATCAAAGCCTTTGTCCCGCCAGCGAAGTCCCCTTTTTTGGCATAAGGAATGAAATAGGTGTCGAGCAGTTTTTGGATGGCTGAACTTCCCGAGGACCCTCCCTGATTCTTAGACCAAGTATTTAACGAGCTTTGAAAGTCTGGATTTAAGAAATTTAGCTCAATGGACTGGTCACCAGCGGAGATCAGCAGTAGAAGATCCCGCGTGGACAGTTTCCACGAGTCATAAACCTTGTCTGCATACTTATCAGCTGGAGTACCGTCTGTGGAATCTACAGTGAGTACATGGATGGTCATGAGTTCTCCAGTAGCGGTAGCAGAAATAGACGCGGATTCTGCGGAACTGAACATTTCAGCGTTATCGGTAACGAATCCCTGCTGTGTAGGAATTCCAGCGGCGTATGCACAAGGTACCCATAACAGGCTGAGCATTAAGAATAAAGCTATATACTTTTTCAAGCTGACACGCTCCGATCTGAAGGACTTTTTATTCAATATATTATGCTGATAATTATACTATATCATTAACCATCAGGTGACCTGGAGATACTCCAATTATTATATAGTTATGTCTGCATACCAACAAAAAAAGCCATGCCCCCAAATAAGGGAACACGGCGTATACTCGGAAGCATTATCTTGTCGGCAGACAGAGAATGTATTGCAATCTGGATTTAATTTCTTTTTGCCATTTCAAATCTCCAACTTTAACGGCAAGATTGAGCAGATCCAGATAATCGTCAACCTGTAATGTTGTTCGGGTAGAGGTAACGTTCATGGGTGATCAGTCTCCTTTTAACTTAAATATAGTAAATTGAAATTATTAACGCTTATAATAATGATAATCATTATCATCGTTTGTCGTTATTGCTATTATCCACATTTTCTATGTAAAAAGCAATATAAAAATCAAGACTTCGTAACTTTTATCATTTACAAATAAAAGAGTCCATCGAAAGATGGGGATTTGCGTATAATGTGTGGTTTTAGGAAAGAATTAGCAGGAATCTTACCATATTTTGTCGAATACTTTTTAGAATAATGCTTTAAATTCTAAATTTTAGCAAAAAGGGGAATTGGGCAATGAAGCGGTGCACAATGTTGCTTCTGATTATTTTTCTGCTTTTGCTCGTACCTCCTACAGCCGCTCACGCCGAAAGAGAGGATATAAGGTACCAAGTAGAACTGGAATATCCACCTTATAAATATGTAGAAAACGGGTATTTGACCGGGTTTGATATTAATTTGAGCACGATGATTTTTGAGAAGCAGGATTACCTTATTCACTACAGTACTGGGCAATGGGATGAAGTATACAGTCGGCTGATTCAAGGAGATATTGAAATAGCAGGTCTTATGGCAATTACGGAGTCGCGTAACCAAGAGGTGTTATTTTCAGATCCAGTTATTAAGAATTATATTTCCATCTATGCAAGGCGAGAGCTTGAGGATGAGATCGATTTAAAGACGTTGGGAAGTTATAAGATTGGGTTAGGGAATGGACAGTATTCTGCAACCGTGCTGAACAGCAAGGTGGGGATTACAAATTACATAGAATATGCAACGACTCCTGAAGCTTTGAAGGCTTTAGAAAAGGGGGAAATCGACCTTCTATTTGAGAATCAGGAAGTGATTGATTATCTGATTGCTGAACAGAAATTGAAGGGGAGTATTATCAAAAAAATGAGCAATCTCTACCCTAGGGATGTCGCTTTTGCAATAAGTAAATCCTCTCCGGAGCTAGTGACTTATGTTAACGAGAGATTGGATCGCCTGCATCGTTCAGGTGCTTTTGAAGAGCTGTATCAGCACTATTTCTTCGTTCATTCAGATTATTATAAAGTTATGATGCGCAATAGATTTATTGTGGGAGCCATTATTCTGCTCGGCCTTCTGATCATTAGTGCGGTTTTGCTAAAAATGTATATTAATCACTTACGGCGGGCGGTTTATTCGGAACAGCAATTTTTTGAAGATGTAATAGAGCATAGCGGTATGGTGGTTTGGGCTGTGCAGGCGGATAAAAAGGTAGTTCGGTTTAACAATTACGCTGAGCGAATGACGGGCCTATGCGAGAATGAAGTAGTGGGCAAAAACATTGAGGATATAGAGGGGCTGACAGGCAGTACGGCGGCTATTCGGAATCTGTTGGAAAGGGCCGTACAGCTTGACTATGTTGATAATATCGAGCATAAACTTCCAGACAATTCGCCAGCAGCGCGGTATTTTTCATTTCGGACCACCTTGTTGAAAGGATTGGATAAGCAGGCAGCTGATATTTTTGTGCTTGTAGGAGTGGATATCGATGAGCGCAAACAAAATGAGCTAAGGCTTCAGCAAAGTTATGAGGAACTGGAAGCTACTTACGAAGAGCTGTCAGCGACAGAGGTCGAGCTACAGGAGCAATTTGCTAAGCTGCAAGTAGGTGAACGACGGTTCAGTCTCGCGACAGAGGGTTCTGGTGCATACATGTGGGAGCTTGATTGGGAGACAGGACTGTATAATCTATCGGATCGCTGGTACAAGCTCATGGGCTATACGGAGGATGAAATCAATTCCTTCGAAAATGGGGTGCTTAGTATTATTCATCCCGATGACCAGCCATCATCCCAAAAGGCAAGACATGATCATCTGGCAGGTTTAACACCTATCTACGAGACGGAATACCGCATGCGGACCAAAGATAATCAGTTCGTCTGGTTTGAGGTAAGTGGTAAAGCTATCGTTGATCCAAAGAATGAAGTTGTGTTATTTATCGGTTCGCTGATTGATATTAGTAAGCGCAAGCAGGTAGAGCTAAAGCTGAGCAACAGTTATCAGGAGCTTGAGGCAACCTATGAACAGCTTACAGCCACACAGCAGGAGCTTGTAGAGCAATACGATATGCTGGTGGAGAATCAAAAACACATGCATCGTCTAGCTTATGTGGATGAGCTTAGTAATCTACCCAACCGTGTATGTCTACTGGAATCTATGGAGAAATATCTGCAATGTTCAGGAGGCAAGGCGGCGCTGTTGTTCGTAGACACCGATAATTTTAAATACATCAATGATACCTTAGGGCATAAATCCGGTGATGTTCTTATTCAGAAGGCTAGTAAAAGGCTGCAGTCGGTGGTGCGGGAAGGAGATATGCTCTCTCGGCTCGGCGGGGATGAATTCGTGATTTTTATTAAGGATATAGAAAACCACGAGGATGTGCTAGACCTGGCGGAGCGTATCATGAGAGCGTTCAGGCAGTCCTTTTTAATCGGAGAGAGTTATTTGTACGTTTCCGTAAGCATCGGAATTTCCTTTTATCCGGAAGATGGGGAGACCACCGAGCAAATCTTAAAAAATGCGGATGTCGCTATGTACCGGGCAAAAGAGGATGGTAAGGGGACTTATGTGGTATATGACAAATCTATGCATACTGCGTTTAATGAACGGATGAATATAGAGAAACATTTGCGCAGTGCCATGAATAATAATGAGTTTGAGTTATATTATCAACCGCAGGTGGATATCCAGTCTGGATTAATCTCTGGTTTTGAGGCTTTAATTCGCTGGAATAGTCCAACGCTGGGCTTTGTATCTCCACTTTCCTTTATCAAAATCGCCGAGGATTCCAGGCTGATTATTTATATTGGAGAATGGGTGCTTAGGGAATCGTGCATCTTTATGAAGGGCATTCAAGATCGTATGGGCATTCCTTACAAGATATCAGTTAACATTTCCATTATTCAACTATTGCAGGATGATTTCGTCGAGATGGTGCAGGAAAGTCTGGCTGAAAGTGGGCTAAAGCCTAGTTGTCTTGAACTGGAAATCACCGAGTCTATTTTTATGGAATCGTTTGAGAGTATCGTGAATAAGCTTCAATTCCTCAAATCCCAAGGCATTCGTATTGCGCTGGATGATTTCGGAACGGGATACTCATCTCTTAGTTATTTGCAGCAATTGCCGATTTCTACGCTTAAAATGGATAAAACCTTTATCGATTCGCTTTCGGAAAAAGCTTACAGCCAGTCTTTTGTGCAGACCATTATACAGCTGGGCCACAATATGGGGCTGGAGGTCGTTGCGGAGGGAGTGGAAGAGATCAGCCAGCTGGATTTCCTCAGAAAATCGGGCTGCGATAAGGTACAGGGATATCTGGTTAGCAGACCTGTTCCGAAGCAGGAAGTGGTGGAGCTTTTGGAACCGCAGAAGCGTTACGGAATATAGCAGTGGATACACAGCCCTCATCTCAAGGTGGGGGTTTTTGGTATGAAATGCTTCTGAAATTAAGGCTTTGCAAAAAAAACAAGCTCCGACAGATAAACAGTGTCTGTGGAGCTTGTCACTAGCTGATGACAATTTTGTTCTTCCCGGTGTTTTTAGCTTCGTAAAGTGCATCATCAGCCTGCTGAAAAGTAGAATTTTTGGAGTCTGCACCTGTGTAATCATGCATCCCGATACTGACGGTTATGCTTTTCCCTTCCATTTCGGCAAAAGGGGTATCGGCGACTTTGGCTAGAATCTGTTGCATGATTTCATAGGATTGCTCAAAGGTTTTGGTTGTCAGAATGACAATGAATTCCTCGCCCCCGTACCGCGCGGCGAAATCATCAGGACCGATATACTCGAGCAGGATCGCTGCGACTTTTTGTAATACGATATCTCCAACGGAGTGTCCATAGCAATCATTTACTTTTTTGAAATTATCGATATCCATAACGGCAAGCTGCATGGAGAATGGATTACTCTGCTGATGCTCGATTAGCCAACCCAAATATTCGTGAAAAGTCTTGTGATTATACAGATCAGTCAGGGGATCTATCTTAGATAGACGATCCATGATTATATTCTGAATGCGTAATTCCTGTTCTGACTTGACGGAGTTCTGCAGGGATTGCATCAAATCACGTCCACGAACGATTACTGCAAAACCTGCCAAAGCAGTGCCTGCAAAAATAAGAGCGATAATGATTGTTTGGGTGATCGGGAAGTACTCGTGAATGGATGTCTTGGTGAATAAAATGATCGTGTACAGTAGAGAAATAGCAGAAGTGGCTATCATATAACTGCTCTTCAGATAGATCATCGAGACTAGTAGCGGGAACAGCATAATTAATGATTTAACATGCAACTCATCGCTGAGATTGACGATAATCAAAACCGCAAATAGATGGCTTGCAACCGTAATGGCGAGTTGGGCCCACAGAGGCCTCCATCTATAGATTACTTCTAGAATAATGATCAAACTCACTATGATGGAATCAGAAATCAACGAGTGCTCAATATAATCGTTCCTGGTTGGGGTTTCCGGACGCTGGCTCCATAAGGATAGAGAAACAATGAACTGAATACTTAAATACACAATCAGGATGATCCAGAATGAATTGAGAAGCACACGATTCCAATAGGTCTGACGAGGAGTTTGAGGTGTGGCGCGCATAATGTGATCCTCTTTTCCAGTGGCAATATGCTTATATATTCGACAATAAGCTCAGGTTTCCTCTTGATGGCTTTCTTGGAAGCGGGAGATCAACAAGCATCTTTATAAGGGGAGATTGCCTGGCCCGGGGAATGATTGATCGAAAAGGAATACTATAGAAAGTATTTCCTTTAATTAACTCTGCTGATATAATGTTAGAATACATAACATCAATCGAGTGGAGTGGAAGTAAAGATGCAGATCCGTCGAAACCAGATTTTCGTAGTCGTCCTGTTGCTTCTTGTCAGTGTGTACAGCTTATTGATTGATATGCTCTGGATGCATAAGCTGGTGATTATTCTGCTTATGGGTTCTCTAGGATGGTTCTCGCTGAATACATCCCGCTACGGTTATCGCAAAGAAGCGCTGCTGAAGGAGTCACAGAACAAAGTGGAGCTTCTTGGCAATGAGATTGTAGTTACCTCGGATCGGCTGCATGGTGCGCTTGAAGAAATCAGCCGCCATACAGAGCAGCTGCAGCAGACAGCAGATTATTCACACGCGTATGAAACGGATTTAAGGATTCGCAGCAATGAAGCTAAAGCCAATATTGAAGGGGCCTATCAGACGATGGGCGGTGTAGCCTCAGTTACAGCACATATCGAAGAATTGACGGAAAAACTAGGCTCGAATATGCAATATGCTCGGCAAGGAATGACAGCAATGGTAGATTCCCTGAGCATTGCAGATGTGGTGATGAAGGATCTGCAAACACAGAGTGGGGACATGTTAGCTAAGTTTACTACCCTGAGTAATCATATTGCGATGGTAGAGGAGATCAATACATTGATTAACTCCATTGTGAATGAGACCTCGTTGCTCGCGCTGAATGCTTCTATTGAAGCGGCCCGGGCCGGTGAACAGGGCCGCGGATTTGCAGTAGTGGCCAGCCGGATTCGGCAGCTGGCTGATCAAAGCAAGAGCTCGGTAGACCGCTCCTCAGGCATCTTGCTTGACATTAATAATGGAGTACAGCAGGTGCTGGAATCCGTTACGAAAGAGCAAGTCTCAGTGGAGCGTGGGGTGAACGAGGTCGGCACGGTTAAGCTTCGACTCGATGATATCGCGTCGAGAGTAGATGAAGTAGGCAGCGCCGTGACGGAAACAATCGATGCTGCCGCGAAGCAGGGCAAGCTGATTGTAGAAGTGACAACGGAGCTGAGCGGTGCGGTGGCTATCGTGAATGAGACGATTGCCAATGTAGACCTTACGCTGGAGCAGGTGACACGGCAGCGGAACCAAATTGGGCAGCTGAACGAAGTCAGCGCCAATCTGTTAGCGGAGTCGCAATCCTTGCAGCAATCGGTTACTAGCATTGCGGGCAGAGCGGAAATTGAGATGAGCCAATATGCAGCCCGGCTTCAGGAAATGCAGAGTCTCTTGGAGACGATTTCCGCCAAGGAAGAACTTTACGCTCCAGATACTGAAGTTCATCAAGGTATTTTGAACGCTTACATTAAGAAAATTCCAGATGTACAAGCCATTTGGTCCAATCGGACGGATGGAACCTTTATCTACTCCGAGCCAGCGGCTGGCCTGTTGAATGCTAAGCGGCGTGATTGGTGGAATGGGGCCGTGAATGAGGGTGAATATGTCTCTAAACCTTATGTATCCGCGATTACGAAACGTTCTTGTATTACATTATCTAGAGCAATCCGGAATCGTCAGGGAGATGTAGTAGGCGTGGTTGGTATTGATTTAGCGGTGTAATAAAACAACAGCAGCAAGCCCTTCTGTAGCAGAGGCTTGCTGTCTTTTTTATTCCGATGCTAACACAACTTAGCTTTAGGTAGCGCTGACCTGCAATTGCTTCCACGTTGCCTGCCAGTTTTTTTGTGCAATTCGTTTTTCATAAATAGGGAGTAAGTTCGGATTATTGTTGAAATGAGGGGTAGCCCGTAACACTACATTAATAACATCTGCAATCCCATGCGGAGCGGTTAGGATAACCTTACCGTATTCATCTAAGGAAAGCCCAAGCGCTGTAGCTGTTTCCGGAAACTTGGAGATGGCATCTACAGATGACGTATAGGGCGCAAGGTTGTTAATGGTATGCATTCTTGCTTCATTCTTAACGGACCATGGCACATGGGGATTTAAATTTCTTAGTTTTGCCTCCCATTGCTTTTCCACTTCCTCATGAAGATTGCTGCCGTCATAATAAATAACATCAATATCTGGCAAAGGGGTCCGCTCTTCAAAGCCATGTAAGGTATCCCAGATTTTTGAACGTACAAACCCAGCACAAACCCACCAGTCAGGTAACTGTAGCGATCTGGCATTTTCTAAAATATCCATCATCCAGGGGTCATTATGTACAAGCTGAATGATATCTGCCTCGTGTTCTATCTTGTGCAAACTGCCACCTCCGAATATTCATGCTTCCAATCTGTTAATATCATACAACAAGAGTTTCAATAGAGGTATAAAGGGACAGGCTGAATGGACAGAGGCATGAACTATCTTTATAATGAATCGACATCGAGACCTTTGGAGGCGGTGACCGTGCAATATACGTTTACTATATTACTGCAATTGTTGGAAAGAGCTGCGTTATTGCTGATGTGTCTGTTTGTATTGACTCGTCTGCCGCGGTTTAAAGAGGTTTTTCAAAAAGGGAGTTACGCTCCGCAAGAGCTTGCTATTGCGACGATGATCTTCAGCTTATTTGCCATTTTCGGCACTTATAGCGGGATTAATGTGGAAGGTTCGCTTGTGAATGTGCGAATTATCGCCATCGTATCTGGCGGGATTTTGTTCGGGCCATGGGTTGGACTTATAACAGGCATCATCTCAGGGGTTCACCGTTTTCTGATTGATATCGGAGGGGTAACCTCTCTTCCTTGTCTGATTACGAGTATCACCGCAGGCATAGTGTCTGGGATAATCTATCGCCGCACCTCTGGTGAACGTCGCTGGATAGCAGGGATTTTGGCGGGAATGGCCTGTGAGGCACTGACGATGCTGCTCATTCTAGCGATGGCTCAGCCGATGTCGCTGGGTGTGGATATCGTGTCCAAGATCGCTTTTCCGATGATTATGAGCCAGATTAGTGTCGGCCTGATTGTTGTGCTAGTGCAGAGCGTGGAAGGTGAGAAGGAACGGATCGCGGCTAAGCAGTCCAAGCTGGCGCTTGATATTGCCAATAAGACCTTGCCGTATTTTCGCAATATTAATCAGGAGTCGCTGCACACCATCTGCCAGATCATCAAAGAGGATATCGGTGCAGACGCTGTAGCGATTACGGATACTCGGTTTATTCGTGCCTATGTTGGCGTGGGTGAGGAGGATTATGAGACAACTAACGATATTATCAGTGAGGAAACTAAAGTAACGTTGTCCAGTGGTGAAATTACCATCCGTAACGATGATAGTGATTACGTGAATCCGCAGATCAAGTCGCTGATCATTATTCCTTTGAAGGAAAAGGGTGAGGTGACGGGAGCGCTCAAAATCTATTACACCAAAGCCCACAAGATTACCTATTCGCTTCAAGCTATGGCCGTGGGTCTGTCACAAATGATCTCTACCTTGATGGAAGTGTCGCGGGTGGAAGGCATTAAGGAAATGGCGAACAAAGCGGAGCTGAAGGCACTGCAGACCAGCATTAACCCGCATTTTTTGTTCAATGCACTGAATGCGATTGCGTCCTCGATTCGAATTAATCCGGATAAGGCACGCGAGCTGATTGTGAATCTGTCCGGTTATATGAGATACAATCTGGAGCTTACCGATGAATTCATTGATATCAAACGAGAGCTACAGCAGGTCCAGCAATACGTAGAGATCGAAAAGGCGCGTTTTGGAAGCCGGCTTAACGTGCTTTATGATATTGATGAGGTTCAGGTTCGAATTCCGAGTCTGATCATTCAGCCGCTTGTAGAAAATGCGATTATACATGGCATACTGAAGGTAAGAGGGACAGGAACAGTAACGATTTCTGTAAAAGACCACGGGGATACCGTACGGGTGGGCATTCGCGATACCGGAGCTGGCATCAGCGAGGAAACGATAGAGAAGGTCTATACTGGCGATATGCCGGAGAATAAAATCGGACTGTTTAATGTACACCAACGGGTAAAGCTGATCTATGGGACTGGACTTACCATTCAGAGATTGGATAAAGGGACGAACATCTTTTTTGATGTTAAAAAGGAGGAACAATGAGAGCGATCATTGTAGAGGATGAAGAGCTGGCAAGACAGGAGCTGGCTTATTTAATAGAGACGCACAGCGGGATTGATATAACGGCACAGTTTGAAGATGGGCTGGACGCGCTTAAATTTTTGCAGAGTGATACGATAGATGTGATTTTTCTGGATATTAATATTCCCTCCATCGACGGAGTGCTGTTGGCACAAAATATCAGTAGATTCTCGGTAAAACCCTACATAGTGTTCATCACTGCGTATAAGGAGCATGCCGCTGAGGCGTTTGAGATTGAAGCTTTTGACTATATTCTTAAGCCTTATAGCGAGGTACGCATCAAAGCCATGCTGCACAAGCTGGAGAATGCGTTTGCCAGCCGTGGACGACAGGGGGAAGAAGAGCGTAATCCGGTCAGTGACAAGGTTAATCTGTGGAAAAATGAAAAGATTATCGTAGTGAATGCCGACGATATTTATTACGCCTCCGCGCAGGAAAAAAGTACAAGTGTGATGACTAAAGGTGAGGAATACAGCATGGCACTTAGTATTAGCGATTTCTTTCAGCGGCTGCCGCAGGATCGTTTTTTTCGCTGCCATCGTTCCTATATTGTTAACCTGTCCAAGATCAAGGAAATCATCCCGTGGTTCAACAATACGTATTTGCTGCGCCTGCATGATTTAGGTTTTGAAGTGCCGGTAAGTCGTAGTAAGGTAAAGGAATTCAGGCAGATTATGCGCTTATAAATGCAATTCATTCTTCATTTCCGTCATCTCATGCCGGATTTCTCTCAACATCGGCTGGTTTAGCTACAATAAAGAGGCGATAGAAGCTCTTGTAGCAGACAACGAGAGAGAAAGAAGGAAAAGACCATGACTACGACAATGGACAGCAAAAGCACCAAACGGTGGCTAATCGTATTAGGTACAGTAATTATGCAAATGGGCCTAGGTACCATCTATACATGGAGTTTATTTAATGCGCATCTGGTAACAAAATTTGGCTGGGAGCTTAACTCCGTTTCGATTACTTTTTCTATAACGAGCTTTGCACTCGCTTTCGCGACTTTGTTCGCAGGGAAGCTGCAGGATCGTTTCGGGCTTCGCCGTTTGACTGCTACTGCTGGGATTGTGCTCGGACTAGGATTGATTCTTAGCTCTCAAGCCAATTCACTCTTCATGTTCTATTTATTGGTTGGGGTGATCGTTGGTTTTGCGGATGGGACAGCTTATATCACTTCATTATCTAATTTAATTAAATGGTTTCCGAATAATAAAGGTTTAATCTCCGGCGTGTCCGTTGGTGCTTATGGAACGGGGAGTTTGATCTTTAAATATATTAACGGCGGGTTGATTGACTCAGTGGGTGTGTCTAATACATTTATGTATTGGGGTTTGATTGTTATGGGCATGATTGTAATCGGTTCCTTGCTCGTAAGAGAAGCTCCGGTTCAAGCGGCCCCAGCACCAGCGGGTTCAACGACAGCTACAGTAATGAGTTCACCGAAAGACTATACGGTCAAAGAAATGCTGCGGACAAAAGAAGCTTATCTGCTATTTATCATCTTTTTCACCGCTTGTATGTGTGGTCTGTATTTGATCGGTATTGTAAAAGATATCGGCGTGCAGCTGGCGGGACTTGATGTACAGACAGCAGCTAGTGCGGTGGCTATGATTGCGATCTTTAATACAGCGGGACGTTTAATTCTGGGTGCTTTATCTGACAAAATGAGTCGCTTGAAGCTGGTAGGCGCATCGCTTGCTGTAACTGCGGCGGCTATGCTGACCCTCAGCTACGCGACCCTGAATTTCGGACTTTTCTTCACTTGTGTAGCAGCCATTGCGTTCTGCTTTGGCGGGAATATCACGGTGTTCCCCGCCATTGTCAGCGACTTCTTCGGACTGAAAAATCACAGTAAGAACTACGGAATTGTTTACCAAGGTTTTGGTATTGGTGCCCTTTCCGGTTCGTTTATCGCCGTCTTCCTAGGCGGATTTAAACCAACCTTTGTTATCTTTGGCCTCTTGTGCCTGCTGGCCTGCATCATCGCGATTTCTCTGAAACCGCCAGTGGCGAAGTCGAAAGAGAAAAAAGCGCTGCGTCTCAAAGCAACGGAACGTACGGCTTAAGATGTAATTGAAGCTAGACCAGGCAGCGATTCTCCCGTTAGTGGAGAATCGCTGCCTGTTTTTTTTGATTTGTGGTGGCTTGCTGAGCTGAGACTTGTTTGGGCGGATTATCTTCAATTGGGAGAAGGAGTTTTGCTGGGATCTGAGAAGTAACTGCATTCTGTGCAACTATTCCGTATGAAATAGTGAATCTTCGGATTTTAGCTGTATTCTGTACAACTAAAAACTCGAGATGTAGCTTATAGGCGAAAAAACCAAGGAAATAGTTGCACCAAATACAGCTATATCTAATGGTGGCGTGATGCGTGAAAAAATAGTTGTATGAAATACAGTTAAACGTGACTACCCTTGCACCAGCACCAGCACCAGCACCAGCACCAGCACCAGCACCAGCACCAGCACCAGCACCAGCACCAGCCCAAGCCCCAGCCCCAGCCCCAGCACCAGCCCCAGCCCCAGCCCCAGCCCCAGCCCCTACATCACTACGAGCACCTACACCAGTACCTGCATCTATCCCAACATGTGTGTGATTGCACCATCGCTTTTGCTATCCCTTTCCCTTCGGCTCTCTTTTGCGTCTAAACATTGCCTCTGTTACTGCTCAATATAGTTACTTAGAGGGTAGATAGATTTGTCGGACGCACAGCGGATTTTTTGTAACTAGGTAAGCAAGTACATCAATAGGAAAATGTGGTCGAAGCAGTGTTGGATATGACCTGATTCTTGCGGAACTCGGATGGGGACATCCCGCTAAATTTATTGAATATGCGGTTGAACTGGGAGAAGCTGTTGAATCCGGATTGCCCGGCGATCTCGGAAATCTTCAGGCGGGTGTAGATCAGCAATTGCTGGGCATTACGGACCCGGGTCATCTGAATATATTCTGTCAGCGTGGAGCCGGTAATTAACTTAAATTGGTGTGATAAGTAATAGGAGCTGATAGAGAACTCTTTAGCGAGGAAATCAAGGGACAACTCGCTGTTGTAATGGCTATGGATGTATGCGGTGATCGAGTAGATTTTTTGCATAATGGCATTTCCAATCTCCTCTGGGACATAGCTGTTCTGGTCTCTACGCTGGTATAAAGCACAGAGGAACTGTTGGAAAAGGCTGTGAATCAGTACTGGATTTAACGGTGAAGTGCTGTGTGATAAGGTGAAGATAGCGTTAAGAGGATCAAATACGGCTTTGCGCAACTCTTTTGGCAAACGGTAGATCGGTATTTCTTCCCAAAATGAGAGAAACATACTTTTGTAAGCGTTCTCTAAACCGGGTATATCCTTGGGCATGGCGAAGTTTATGATCAGCCGCTTAAACGGCGGCCCTTCCGGATATTGTGTCTTATGCAACCGATAAGGACGCAGGAGCACGATGTCATACTGCTGGAGGGCGCAGACATTCCCATCGATAATATGAGTGGCTCGGGAATCCATTAAGATATGAATCTCGTAAAAATCATGAAAATGCTGAAACTCCATATTGATATCGTGAGAACGCTGGTCATAATCAAAATAATAAAAAAGGGGGTCAACGGGCGTGTTGATACGTACGCTATACCCTTGTTCGTACAGTAAGTCGCTTTCAAGCAAATGCTCTCACCGCCTTATTCTGTAATATGCACTTATTATAGGTTCAGAAAAGCAAGATTTGCAATATATGAGGGTTATTACAGCAAATATAAAGTAGTTTTTGTATGGAATGGTTTGATATATTACGGGTGAATGGAACTACCCAACATGAGGGAAGACCCAAAATAGCAGGCGAAGGGGCGGGAAACAGATGAACAACAGCCGGATTAGTAAAGTTGAGATCATTGAAAAGCTGAACCGCGTGACGGATAAGCTGCTGAAGCTGGAGCGGCCGGAAAACGAAGCCGAACTGCAAAATTTAGGGGAGAATGCGGGACGACGGGGGTATTTTGCTCGTGATTTTGGCATGGAGGAATGGGATTGGCCGCAGGGAGTGGGGCTTTACGGACTTCAAAAGCTTGAGCAGCATTTCAAGGATGAGCGTTATCAAGAATATGCCAAGCTTTGGATGAGCAAGCAACTGGGCAAGGGACTGCCGAGCCGGAATATCAATACAACAGCGCCGTTGCTGTCATTAATGGAACTGAAGGAAGCGGAGGAATTAAGCCTGGAATGGGTGCAGTGGTTGATGCATGACCTGCCGCGGACGGAGGAGTCTGGTTATCAGCATGTCACAACAGGAGCGAGCAAGGATGAAGTTACGCTCAATGATAATGAAATCTGGATTGATACGTTATTTATGGCTATTTTGTTCACGGCAAAAATGGGTGTGAAATACGATAATTCCGCATGGCGGCAAGCGTCGCTTTACCAACTGTTGCTGCATATCAAATACCTGTATGATAAAAAGACGGGGCTGTTTTTTCATGGCTGGCATTTTGGCGGCCGGCATAATTTCAGTGGAGCCTTCTGGTGCCGGGGCAATAGCTGGTTTACACTCGGTCTGCCAGAATACCTGGAGTTGATGGGGCCGTATCTGGACAGTGGAGTGTTTGAATATCTTCAACAGATCCTGAACGCACAGGCAACAGCTTTATTAGCCTGCCAGAGCGGAGACGGATTATGGCATACGCTGCTGGACGACTCTAGCAGTTATACTGAAACGTCAGGCTCAGCAGCTATCGCAGCGGGTATTTTGCATAGCGTACGCAGGGGGTTGTTGCCGGAATCGTATGCAAATCATGCCCTGAAAGCGATCCGGGCGGTGCTGGACAGAATTGACGATGAAGGCACGGTGCTTGGTGTATCCGGCGGCACTCCGATTGGTGCTGCAAAAGAAGATTATAAGGAAATCATTATTGCCCCTATGGCCTACGGACAGGCCATGGTTTTAGTCGCACTAGGTGAAGCGTTACATTACTGTTGAGGAGGAGTAGATAGCTAAGGAGAGAGTTAAAAAAGCTGGAGAAATATTTGCTTGTAACTTCACTTGTGCTTGGAGTATACTATTTTCGGGATGGTTAAGCGCTTACCTCAAAGGAGGATAAGCAAACATGGTAAATCCGATCGTAGTTGGCATTATTGGGGCAGGCAGAATTGGCCGGCTTCATGCAGATAATCTGCGTGTGATGCCGTCGTTTAAGTTGAAATCCATTGCGGAGGCTGTGGTAAGTGAGGAATTGCTGGTCTGGGCAGAGAGCCGGAATCTTGGCTCTGCATTTGTGAATGGGCAAGACATTCTGAATGACCCTGAAATCGAGGCTGTGTTTATCTGCACACCTACGGATACCCACGCCTCTTGGATTGAGCTAGCAGCCCGGGCTGGAAAACATATTTTCTGTGAAAAGCCGATCAGCCTGTCGTCAGAGTTTACCCACCAGGCACTGAAGATAGTGGAGGATGAGGGTGTATTGCTACAGGTCGGCTTCAACCGGCGAATGGACCCTAGCTTCCGCAAACTTAAGCAACTGGTTCAATCAGGAGAGCTAGGCAGTCCACATATTGTGAAGATCACATCACGTGATCCGCAGCCTCCGGGTGAGGCTTATGTGCGGTCTTCCGGCGGGATGTTTATGGATATGACGATTCACGATTTTGATATGGCCCGTTATCTGATGGGTGAGGAAGTAACAGAAGTTTATACCCGAGGTGCCAATCTCGTTGATCCGATGTTTGGGCGCTGCGATGATGTGGATACAGCTGTCATCACGCTGACCTTTGCCAGTGGCGCAATCTGCGTCATTGATAACAGCCGTAAGGCTGTATATGGTTATGATCAACGCGTGGAGGTGTTCGGTTCCTGCGGCTCAGCCACCGCCGACAACTGCCGTCCAACAACTGTAGAGGTTTCAACCGCTGCTTCGGTCACACGCGATCAGCCGCTTCATTTCTTTCTCGAGCGGTATAACCAGGCTTTCGTAGAAGAGGTTGCCGCGTTTGCCCGGGCAATCCGCCTGCAGGAGCCTATCATTTGCAGCGGGCCTGACGGGCAACAGGCGGAACGGATTGCCGAAGCTGCTAAGGAATCCTATCTTACCGGGCTTCCGGTCAAGTTGTCTTCTTGTGCCGGAGAGAGAATATCGGCGACACAAGCTTTGTAAGCGGATGCAGATGCTGAAGATGGGGGAGGTCTGTGAAGATGTCCAATCTAATCATAAAAGCCGGAGCACCCGGCAAAGATGGACTTGTAGCGGCAGTTAGCAAGGAGAGCGCTGGATGGGAGTATGTAGGTTTTGAAGTGTACCAGCTGCAGGTTGGGGATACGCTGAGCCGCAGCGCGGAAGGGAATGAAATCTGTCTGGTGCTGCTGGCGGGCAAGGCGGATGTGAGAGCAGGCGCCCAGTTGTTCGCCGGGATCGGTGAACGTATGTCTGTATTTGAGGATTTGCCGCCGTATGCGGTGTATATTCCGGCGGGAGGGCATTATGAAGTTACGGCCTTGACGGAGCTGGAACTTGCGGTTTGCCTTGCACCAGGAACGGGTAAATATGCGCCGCGTTTGATCGCTCCGTGCGATACTGTGGCCGAAGCCCGCGGTTCTGGCAGTATGTCACGGCGAGTGGTCAACATTTTGCCTGAGCAGAGTGAAGCCGAGAGCCTGCTGGTCGTGGAAGTACGTACGGGTGGCGGCAATTGGTCCAGCTATCCTCCGCACAAGCATGACTGTGACAATCTACCTGCTGAGTCTTACCTGGAAGAGACATACTACCACCGGGTTAACCCGGCTCATGGTTTTGTAGTGCAGCGGGTGTATAATGACGATCGCAGCCTTGATGAGACGATGGCCGTGTCTGACCGCAGTATTGTATTGGTTCCGGAGGGCTATCATCCTGTATCGGCTCCGCCGGGTTATGATTCTTATTATCTCAATGTGATGGCAGGTCCGGTCCGCACATGGGTTTTTCATAATGATCCGGAACATGAATGGCTGTTCGAGATGCAGCAACACCAGAAGGATAAGAAGAAATAGTGTAGCAGCACGCACGAAAAGGGGGCTTCCGCAAGGCGGAGGCTCCTTCTTTGTGTCGATGTATTGACCAAATGATCGCCACAGTAAGAGAGTCTCTTGCACCGCTGAATAGACACTGTCAGAAGAGTTCCTTATAATCTAGGTATAGGATTGTACGAACGTAAAGGCGGGCTCACTAACGATGAAACCTACGATATATGATGTGGCACGGGAAGCGGGAGTCTCCATCGCTACGGTGTCCAAGGTGTTGAACAAGAACGGGAGAATTAGCGATAAGACACGGGAGAAGGTTCATCGGATCATGGAGGAGCTGAATTACCAGCCGAGTCTGGTGGCCTCTGCGCTGACGAGTCGCCGAACGGGAACGATTGGGCTGATGATTCCCGATATTTCCAACCCTTTTTTTGCTGAGGCGGCCCGAGGTATTGAGGATTATGCTCAGGAGCAGGGAAGCGACTTGATTGTATGCAGTACTGACCGGGATGATGAGAAGGCGGCCCGGTATATCTCACTGCTCCTGCGTAAACGGGTGGACGGTATAATCATTGCTTCTCATACAGGGAATCCAGATATGGTCCGCCGCCTGCTGGCTGATCACGTACCGCTTGTGTTATTTTCGGCTGATATCCGGATGATGGAGAGCAACAGCGTCACGGTGGATGACTATAAGGGAGGCTATCAGGCGACAGAATATCTGTTGTCCCTGGGCCATCGCAGGCTCGGCATTATCTCTGACAATTTACCGGGGAGTAAGCTGCGCGTGGAAGGCTTTATGGATGCGCTCAAGGCAGCGGGTGTTGGCTTTGACAATCCGGCTAATCTCACGCATACCTCAGCCACACTGGAGAACGGCCGCAAAGCGGCTGCGGCGATGCTGGTTCAGGCGCAGGAAGACCGGCCGACCGCCATATTCGCCTGCAACGATCTGCTCGCGATTGGGATATTGAAGGAGGCGCGCAGCGCAGGCTTGTCAATACCCCGTGATCTGTCCGTGGTGGGTTTTGACAATACAATGCTGGCTGAAATTTGCCATCCCACCTTGACCAGCATTGCTCAGCCTCTGCGTGAGATGACGGAACAGGCGATGATTCTGCTGAACGAATCTATCGACAATCCCGATAGTCCTAAGCGCAAGATGATGCTGATGCCGGAACTGATAGTCCGCCATTCCACCGGACCGGCACCGCATTAGGAAGACACAAACTCTACAAACGGAGTAAGAACGCCGACTCCTATCTGAAGACCTGTACCTCGCTTAGCGGCGAGGTACAGGTCTTTTCTTTGTTTTTTTCTGATACATGGGTTCAGATCCCAACTTCGTTTAAGTTCAGGATTGCCAAACTCCAATTTCTAAACTATACTAATGGAAATTAGGTTAAGCGCTTAACCCATTCCCCGATGATTGTTGTATCTCATTAATCCATTTTACTGAAGTTTTCTCAAGGAGGCCTCATAATGAACGGTTTACAGTTCGATCCTGCACGACCGCTGGATTTAATCGCTGTCGGTCGGCTCTGTATTGACTTGAACGCTAATGAAACCGGAAGACCAATGGAAGAGACACTGACCTTTACCAAATATGTCGGCGGCTCTCCCGCCAATATCGTAATTGGGGCAGCGCGGCTAGGGATGCGCACTGGCTTTATCGGTAAGATTTCCGATGATCAGATGGGCCGTTTTATCCGAACTTATCTGCAACGGAATGGCATTGACGATAGCCAGGTGCGCGTTGACCAGACCGGTGCAGTGACTGGGCTTGCTTTTACTGAAATAAAGAGTCCTCAGGAGTGCAGCATTCTGATGTACCGGGATCATGTGGCTGATTTGCTGCTGAGTACGGAGGAGATCTCGGAAGAGTATATTCGGAAGTCCAAGGCACTGCTGATCTCAGGTACTGCACTGGCACAAAGTCCGTCCCGTGAGGCTGTGTTTGTCGCTTTGGAGTTCGCCCGCAAGCACAATGTTACTGTATTTTTTGATCTGGATTATCGCCCCTATACTTGGAAGTCAGCCGCAGAAACAGCGGTCTATTATAATCTGGCAGCTGAGAAATGCGATTGTATCATTGGTACCCGTGAGGAATTTAATATGATGGAGAGCCTGTACAATGTGACAGGTGCAGATGACGAAGCAACAGTTAACCGCTGGTTCTCGCACCAAGCAAAGCTGGTCGTTATCAAGCATGGCGGGAGTGGTTCAATCTCCTACACGGCGGATGGGCAGAAGCATCGGAGTGGTATTTTTCCCGCTAAAGTATTGAAGACATTTGGAGCCGGAGATTCTTACGCCTCAGCCTTCATTCACAGTCTAATGCGGGGAGAAAGCGTCGGTGAGGCCATGCGCCGCGGCAGCGCGTCGGCATCCATTGTCATCTCCCGCCACAGCTGTTCGGATGCCATGCCAACCTTGGATGAATTGGAAGCGTTTTTATTGTCTAACGAGGAAATCACTTCAGGTGCAGAGTAAGTAGGCGGAGGTTGGAGAGATCACAACTCAAACAACTCCAGATCGAATAGCTATGCAAGATTAGATTAGATTACATTCGCGGGATCGCATTAATAGAGATGAAGGAGTGAGTAGAATGGCACAGCAAACCGTGCAAGTGCTGAACAACTATATTGACGGGCAGTGGGTTGAGGCGGCTGCGGAGAAGACAGAAACGGTATACAATCCAGCGTCTGGTGAGGAGATGGCAAGGGTTCCGCTGTCCAGCAGAGTCGATGTTGATCGGGCAGTGGCGGCGGCAAAGGCGGCTTTTGCAGGCTGGTCCAAGACACCGGTGCCGCGCAGAGCGCGGATCTTGTTCAAATATCAGCAGCTGCTGGTGGACCATTGGGATGAACTGGCGAAGACGATCACGCTGGAAAATGGAAAAAGCTTCAAAGAGGCCTACGGAGAGGTGCAGCGCGGCATTGAGTGTGTGGAATTTGCGGCAGGTGCGCCGACGCTGATGATGGGCCGGCAGCTGCCCGACATCGCGACAGGCATCGAGTCTGGGATGTATCGCTATCCCATCGGTGTAGTCGGCGGGATTACACCGTTTAATTTTCCGATGATGGTGCCTTGCTGGATGTTCCCGTTGGCCATCGCCTGTGGGAATACCTTTGTGCTGAAGCCCTCCGAACGCACACCGCTGCTGGCAGCGCGTTTGGTCGAATTGCTAGAGGAAGCCGGGCTTCCGAAAGGTGTGCTCAATCTGGTTAACGGTGCACATGAGGTGGTAAACGGCCTGCTGGAGCATCCTGATGTGAAGGCGATTTCCTTCGTTGGCTCACAGCCGGTGGCCGAATATGTCTACAAGAAGGGAACGGCGTGTTTGAAGCGGGTTCAGGCGCTTGCAGGGGCGAAAAATCATTCTATTGTGTTGGCAGACGCGAACCTTGAGGCTTCAGCAACACAGATTGTCAACGCAGCCTTCGGCTCTGCGGGAGAGCGCTGTATGGCTTGCTCCGTGGTAACGGTGCAGGAAGAGGTTGCTGATGAGCTGATCTCCATCCTCCTGCGTGAATGTGAGCAGATGACCATCGGCAATGGTTTGGACGACGACACGTTTCTTGGGCCGGTTATCCGCCAAAGTCATAAAGACAAAACGGTCGCTTATATTGAACAAGGCATGGCCGAGGGCGCTAAGTTGCTAAGAGACGGCCGGGCGGATGCTGCGGTGCAGGGACAGGGTTATTTTATCGGCCCAACGTTGTTTGATGGAGTGACCCGGGAAATGAAAATCTGGCAGGAGGAAATTTTCGCGCCTGTCCTGGCAGTGATCCGTGTCAAGGATGTAGAAGAGGCGATTGAAATTGCCAATACCTCTCGTTTTGCCAACGGGGCTTGTATTTTTACGAATGACGGCGGGAAAGTGCGCTATTTCCGGGAAAATACCGAGTCAGGCATGTTGGGTGTCAATGTTGGAGTGCCAGCCCCGATGGCCTTTTTCCCTTTCTCCGGCTGGAAGGATTCCTTCTATGGCGATCTGCATGCGAATGGAAGCGACGGGGTTGAATTTTATACACGCAAAAAAGTCGTCACTGCCCGCTGGCAGTAACAAAAACGGCGAAAGGGAGGTTTCACGTGGATACGATTAGATTAACGACGGCGCAGGCGCTGGTGAAATTTCTGAACCAGCAATATGTGAACTTTGGCAATGGACCGGAGCGTTTTGTACACGGTATATTCACCGTTTTCGGCCATGGCAATGTACTTGGACTGGGGCAGGCACTTCAGGAAGCGCCGGGTGAGATGACGGTCTATCAGGGGAGGAATGAGCAAGGAATGGTGCATGCGGCGACTGCCTTTGCCAAGCAGAGCCGCAGACGGCGAATCATGGCCTGCACCGCTTCGGTAGGACCGGGTTCAGCTAATATGCTGACAGCCGCTGCCACTGCGACGGCGAATCAGATTCCCGTGCTGCTGCTCCCCGGCGATACCTTTGCCACCCGTCAACCGGATCCGGTACTTCAGCAAATGGAGCATACCTACAATCTGTCGATAACGGTCAACGATGCCTTCAAAGCGGTGAGCAAATATTGGGACCGGATTTATCGGCCAGAGCAGCTGATGACAGCATTGCTGAACGCGATGCGTGTGCTGACTGATCAGGCAGATACCGGGGCAGTCACGATTGCGCTGCCGCAGGATGTGCAAGGGGAGGCCTGGGACTATCCACTTGAGTTCTTCCGCAAGCGCATCCATCGGATCGTTTCCCGTACTCCGCATCCGGATGAGCTTGCTGCAGCAGCTGATCTTATTGCTAGCAAACAGCGACCTCTGCTGGTCTGTGGGGGTGGAGTCCGATATGCGGATGCAGGGACGGAATTACGTGCGTTTGCGGAGAAGTTCGCCATCCCATTCGGTGAGACACAAGCCGGAAAAAGTGCCGTGGCAAGCGACTGTGCCTACAATCTCGGTGGCATAGGAGTTACCGGGAATGGCTGTGCTAATACGTTGGCCGCAGAAGCGGATCTGGTGATCGGTGTGGGTACCCGGTTTACGGACTTCACGACAGGTTCGAAGAGTTTGTTCGCCCATCCCGAGGTGGAGTTCCTGACAATTAACGCTTCCCTTTACCATGCCTCCAAGCTGGATGCACTGGCTGTGGTCTGTGATGCTGCCGAAGGTCTTATTGCGCTGTCTGCTACGTTGGAGGAGCGCGGTTACCGCACCGCTTATACAGATGAAATTGTAGTGGCAAAAAAGGCATGGGAAGTGGAAAGAAAGCGTCTATCTGACGTGGAGTATACGGTGAATCAGGAGGCAGATCGTCCAGATCGTTCTTCAGTTTCCTTCGTGCCGGAAGTTGCCGGACATCTTGACGAGAAGCTATCTGAATATGCGACGAAGTTGAACACTTCGCTGGCGCAAACACAGGTACTCGGGATCCTCAATGAATATCTTCCGAAAGACGCCATTGTGATAGGGGCCGCAGGCAGCTTACCGGGCGACATGCAGCGGATGTGGAATTCCACTGTGCCGGATACTTACCATATGGAATATGGCTTTTCGTGTATGGGGTATGAAATCTCCGGTGCACTCGGTGTGAAATTGGCGGAGCCGGACCGGGAGGTATATGCATTGGTGGGCGATGGCAGCTATCAAATGCTGCATTCGGAACTAGTGACGAGCCTTCAGGAGAACAAGAAGATCAACGTCATTCTGCTGGATAACATGGGGTTCGGCTGCATCAACAACCTGCAGATGGAGCAAGGACTGGATAGCATGGCGACTGAATTCCGCTACCGGGGCCCGGAAGGTCAGCTGAGCGGCGAACTGATAGGCATAGATTATGCAGCAAGTGCCGCGGGATATGGAGTGAAGACCTTTCGTGCGTCAACGGTTGAGCAGCTGCGTGACGCTTTGAGGGAGGCTCAGCTGCAGGATCGTTCCACCCTAATTGACATTAAGGTGCTGCCCAAGACAATGACACATGGTTACGGAGCCTGGTGGAATGTTGGTGTTCCAGAAGTGTCCGGCAGTGAAGCCGTTCGGGCTGCCCACGAGCAGAAGCTTGAACAGCTTGGAAAGGCCCGCAGTTATTAGTATTAGTAATACTGTGAAACGGAAGGGGTAGAATCGATGATGTTCAAAGAACATGCGGTCAAGCTGGCGATTGCTCCTATCGCTTGGACTAATGATGATATGCCTGAACTGGGAAAAGACAATACCTTTGAACAGTGCATTAGCGAAATGGCGCTTGCCGGGTTTCAGGGAAGCGAGGTGGGCAACAAGTATCCACGCTCTCCGGAACGGCTGCACCGGGCACTTGAGCTTCGTGGACTTGAGATTGCCAGCGCTTGGTTCAGCGCATATCTGACTGTGCGGCCATATGAGGAGACAGTGGAGGCTTTTTGCGCGCATCGTGATTTTTTATATGAGATGGGTGCGAAGGTGATTGTCGTCTCAGAGCAAGGGCGGAGTATTCAGGGACAAATGGATACGCCGCTATTTGCTAATAAACCTGTATTCACAGAAGCGGAGTGGGCCGCACTTGCCGATGGACTGGGTGGGCTTGGCCGGCTGGCTGCTGAAAAAGGTATGGCGCTTGTATACCATCATCATATGGGGACAGGGGTGCAGACTGGGGCCGAAATTGCTAAGCTAATGGAGCTCACGGAACCGGAAGAGGTGTCTCTGCTGTTCGATACCGGGCATCTAGCCTTTGCGGGTGAGAATCCCTTAGAGGTACTGCGCATCCATTTACCTCGGATTAAACATGTCCATTTGAAGGATATACGTCCGGAGGTTGTTCAGCGTGTGCTGCGGGATCAGCTCAGTTTTCTCCAGGCTGTAAAAACGGGCGCATTCACCGTACCTGGCGATGGATGTATATCCTTTGCGGAGATTTTCAGCGAATTGGCAAGTTACTCTTATACGGGATGGTTTGTAGTGGAAGCGGAGCAGGATCCGGCACTTGCCGATCCGCTGGAATATGCGATCAAGGCGCGCCGTTATATCAGAGATCTGAGTGGTTTATAGGCCGAGGAGGGCTACAACTTGGTGCTTGGCGGCTGCTCGGACAGATTTATATGCGGGGGTTCACGGCTATGGCTGTGCGCACCTCGCCTTTTTAATGAGCAGGTGTAAAATACGAATGGCTTCGTTGGTCGGGCTCATGTTGTATGTGTTATAATGGCAGCAAATTAGGCGGAAGAGTTTCCATTTCCATGATGGTGCAGCCAAATATCTATGAACTACTCGTGCATTAACGGCTGAACCGTGGCCGGGTATCCTAACGGTTGTACAGAGGGGGTTATCTATTGTTCCGTTCCTGGTATCGCCGATTGCTGCTGTCCTATTTTCCTATTTTTTTGCTTACTGTGACGATACTGATTTTTGCCTCTTTTGTATTTATTAATGATATTTCACGAATGGAAACTAAAAAAGCGGACCGTATCACCGCCAGTTATCTTATGGATAATGTGGACCGAACGATCAAGGAAGCTGAACTGTCAGTGCTGGAGGCTGCTGAACGCAGCGATGCTTATAAACGTTATTTTAACAATCAAGGCCAGATTGATATGGCGACCGTCTACGCTGTTGCCCAGAATCTACGCAACCTGACGCGTGAATCGCCCTATATTCAGTCCATCTATCTTTATGACAAGAGAAATGAAAGCGTTTTAACGGAAACTGGATTAAAGGACCTTTCAGGATTTGTAGACGAGGATTGGATTGGCCGCATCACCTCCGGCTCTTTATCGGAAGGCTGGCAGCCTGTTAGGGAATACAAAGATGAATTTCAGCGCACGTCTATACGTGTGCTTACCATAAATAAAGGTATGCCGCTGCCCTTCGGTTCGGAGGGAGTGCTCGTAATTAATCTCAAAATGAGCGGAATGGAACAGATCGTCGACGGTATGGTCAATGAACAGTTGTCCTTTCTGACCATATTTGGCGCAGATGGACAGGTGGTCTATCAGGCGCATTCGGACAGTGAAGGTGCCAAGAATGGGAAGCAGTTGAACACTTTATATATGGAAAGGCTTGGCTGGACGTTTTCCAGCGGGATCAAAACGGGCAGTCTATTCAGCTGGGTGTCAGTGATTTCTTACCTTTGGGTAGCTATTGCCTTAGGTACGGTTGTGTGCGCGATTTTTTACCTGATCTATGTTACGCGGCGGAACTATAAGCCAATTCAGGTGATTATGAACCGGATTGAAGGTCATCAAATTCGCAAGCTGGACCAATCCAGCGACAGACCGGACGAAATGATGCTCATTGACGGGGTGCTGGAAGATCTAATCAACCATATGACGGATTATGATAAGAAAAGCAGAGAGAATTTGCTGTTACAGCGCAGCAAGCTTTTCAACGATCTCTTGCAAAGCGAGCGGTTGGACAATGTCGTCCAGCGGATGGAAGAGCTGTCGCCGCTCTCCGGAGCTCATTCCACATCCCGCTTTATGGTTGTGCTAAGCGAAATCAACCGCTACGACAAGGTTTTTCAAGATCGTTATACAAGGGGCGATCAGAACACGCTTAAATTTGCCCTGATGAATGTCTTTCAAGAATTGGCGCGGAGTGCGGAATTGCAAGCTTGGGCGGAGTGGATTGGGACTGACCGGGCGGCAATTCTCTTCCTGACCACAGGAAGTGATGAAGAGATGGCAGAGAAAATCCGTGTATTCGCTGAGGACTGCCGCACCTGGGTGGAGCAGAACTTGCGCCTCTCCTTAAGCTTCGCTATCGGGCCAGTGGCGGCTGGGCCAGGGGAGATCCGGGATTCCTATGCGGCAGCGGAGAATGTGATGCAGCACAAGCTTTTAATGCACGAAGACATCGCTTTAACGGAATTTGGAGAAACGCGCCAGCCGCTTCTTGAGACATTCAAGTATCTACAAATGATTGCCGAGTTTGTTAAGCAGTTCCGGATGTCGAGCGGCCAATGGCGGGAACTGCTGGAAGGTGTTTTTGATGGTTTTAAACAGGATTATTTACAAGATGATGATATTCGCTCTCTAATTCAGGCCATGTTACAGATGTTGAGCCGGGAAGTGGCTGTCATGTCTGAGCAGCTGCAGGATGAGCTGTCAGCAGAAAATGCGGAGAAGCAGCTGAAGCGGCTGGAAGAGGCAGAATCCATAGATGAAATGAAGGGGATTTTGTTTGAGTATTTGACTGATTTATTCCGTACTTATGTTTCTGTCAGTGAAACTAAAAGCTACCGGGCGATGGTAACCGAGATGAAGAATTATATTGAAGAGAATTTTACAAATCCCGATCTTTCCCTAAAGCATTTGAGCGACCGGTTTCAGGTATCCGGCAAATATGCCAGCTATCTATTTAAAACAGAATTTAAAATGAAATTTGTTGATTTTCTTACAGAGCTACGCATGAAGGAAGCCGAAAAGCTTTTAGTGGAAACGGAATGTTCGCTGCAGGATATCGCACTCCAGGTGGGATATGCGAATGCAATTACATTCGGCAGGGTATTCAAACGAGTATTAGGAATCACGCCGGGTGACTACCGTTCTTTAAAGCGCGGGCGCGGGAGCTCCAGATTATAGGCTGCCGACTTTATTAATCCAATAGCACGTGAACAATAGTTTTTATAACCGCATCTGTGCACGCCAACCTCTATGATGAGGGCGCGAACACCGATGCGGTCTTTATTTTCACACTTTTGAAAGCGGTTTATTCTACGAAAATGGTTGTATGGATAAACCGGAAGTCCGATTTTGCTGGGATATGAGCATCCGAAAGAGGTTTATTGTCAGACTGCCGAAATTCATGAAATACTGTGGGCATCCAGAACAACAAGCGACCCAGTAGCACGGCAGTAAAAAGCATCACGTGATATGGATTCCGCTGGGGATGGATAGAGTTAAGGCTAGGGGATCATAAATACACCATTAAAGCCTGCAAGGGCGAAGGGGATGGAAAAATGACAGTGAACGTACATCAAGGAGTTCTGAAGAAAGCAATCGGGATCGGATTAACCGCAATAATGGGCGTTTCTCTGCTAGCAGGCTGTTCCAATGATTCTAAAAACAACACAGCATCCGAGGGTGCTCCAGCCGGCGAAAGTGCCAAGCGCGTTACATTAAAGGTGGAAGTGTTTGACCGCGGCAACAGCCCAGCCCCTCATACCATTACCAATAACTACTTAACTAAACTAGTGCAGGAAAAGTTCGGAGATCCGAATAACATTGATGTAGAATTTGTACCTATCCAGCGTTCTGAGGAAGTTACCAAGCTGAATGTTTTGATGGCGAGCAATACGGATGTGCCCGATATCGTATTTACGTATGATTCCAGTGTGTTTTATCGGTATGCCCAGCAAGGTGGCTTGACTGATGTCGGAGAAATTCTCGATGAATATGGCCCGAATCTGAAAAAGTTTATTGGCGAGGATACGCTGGCGTTCGGCCAGCTTGAAGGCCAGCAGTATGCGATCCCTGGTAAACGGGCGATCACAGGCCGTTATAGCTCCTACATCCGTCAGGATTGGTTAGATAAATTAGGACTGCCTGTGCCAACGACGACCGATGAGCTGTACACTACTTTGAAAGCGTTTAAAGAAAAGGATCCGGGCAATCTCGGCAGCAAAAACATCCCGATGGGCATGGCACTGGCACCAGCCCAATTCGAGACGTTGATTTTCTCTTTCATGAAGCCGATCAGCGGCGATCTGACCTACAGCCAACGTTATGAGCTGCCGCTGCATGAGGGCTTTAAGGATGCCCTGCAATTTCTCAATAAGCTCTACAATGAAGGGATGATCAGTAAGGACTTCAGTCTGGACGAGGATAAAACACAGTTGGCCAAGGATATCCAGAACGGCAATGTAGGCTACTGGTCGGAGGATGTGGATGTTTTGTTCTATGCCGATGGTACCTTGGATAATCTCTACAAAAATGTAGAGGGAAGCAAGGTGCTGCCGGTAGACGTCTTAACCAACGCCAACGTTGATAACAAGCACATTAAATCCCGGTATGCCTCCAACGGCATGTACATCATGATTCCGAAGAGTAGTAAACGCGCCGTGGAAGCCGTTAAGTATCTCGATTGGATGGCTTCGGATAATAATCTGATTGATATCCAAAATGGCGTAGAAGGTGAAAACTACGACCTGGTAGACGGTATTCCAGTGGCCAAAACAGATGTTTCCCAGGAGTTCGCCGATCGTCTATTTAATGCTGGCGACATGGCCATTATCTCCAACGGCAAAAACATCGGTGATCAGGCCACTAATGAAAAAGCATGGGCGCTGGGCTTCCCGGAACGTAACCGGGAGATGCTGACTCAATCTATCGCTATCGCCAACGCTGACACGGTGGGTCCGCTCGTCTTCGGCAAGCCGATAGAAGCGGAATCGCAATATGGCACAACGCTCAAAGATAAGCTCAACGTAATTATTGTAAAGACGGCAATGGCCAAACCAGAGCAGTTTGAAGCGGTTTACGAGCAGGAAATGAAAGATTACATGACTTTGGGCGGAACCAAGCTGAAAGAGGAACTGGAGAAGTCGTTTAAGGAACTTTCGGCTCAATAAACAAATATATAGTGAAAACCGGGGGGAGATGGTGCTGCGCTCCACCCGGTTTTTCTCCTTAGGAGGAAAACGACTTGAGCAAAGCGACATACTTTAGACGGTATTGGCAATTGTACGCGCTGCTTTCGCTGCCTATTATTTATTTCCTGATCTTCCGCTATGGTCCGATGTATGGTGTGCAGATTGCTTTTAAGGATTTCAATTTGTTTCAGGGGATTGGAGGCAGCGAGTGGATTGGCTTTGATGCGTTCCGCGAGGTTTTTGGAATGAGAGAGTTCTACACCACCTTGCGCAATACCTTTATGCTGAATTTTCTGGATTTACTTGTCTCTTTTCCGGCTCCGATTATCCTGGCGATTATGCTGTTCGAAATTCGTTCGGTGTGGTTCAAGAAAATATCGCAGACGATTTTGTATATCCCCCACTTTATTTCCTGGGTGATCATCGGGGGGATCGTATATCAATTGTTCGGCAACCAGTCCGGTATGGTGAACGGTGTGCTGGAGAGCTTAGGCCTTACTCCCATCCCGTTTCTGACTGAAAAAAATCCGTGGCTGATCACTTATTTATTCACAGGCGTCTGGCAAAGTGCCGGTTGGGGGACTATCCTTTATCTGGCGGCGTTAACTGGTGTCAACCGAGAGCTGTTTGAAGCTGCTGAAGTGGATGGAGCGACAAGGCTGAAGAAAATCCGCTACATTACGCTTCCTAGCATAAAACCAACCATCGTGACGCTGCTTATCCTCAATCTGGGAAAGATGGTCAGCATCGGTTTTGACCGCCCTTACATTATCGGTAACACTGCTGTGCGTGAGTATTCTGATGTGCTCAGTACCTTTGTGTACCGGGTGGGTCTAGAATCCGGACAATATACGTTGGCTACTGTAGTCGGATTGTTCCAGGCCGTGGTGGGACTGGTGTTTATTTTTGGCTCCAACTATATTTCGAAAAAAGTGACCGGAGACGGTATTTTATGATAAAGAAAGAAGGAGGCGGAGTGCTATGAGTGAACGTACCTCAAACCGGATATTCGATATCGTCAATATAACGTTTGTTGCCTTGTTCGTCTTGTTCTGCTTGGCTCCGTTTTTGCATGTGATTGCCGTGTCGCTTAGTTCCAACCGGGCAATTACTTCTGGAGAAGTAACGATTTTCCCCATTGAATTGAACTGGAATGCATACATTAATGTTTTTTCCAATAATGCGATGATCCGCTCTCTTGTCTTTACGGTTATTCTGACGTTTGCCACAACGGTGCTGTGTATGCTTTTCACTGTCGCAGCAGCTTATCCGCTGACCAAAAGAAAATTGAAGGGCCGTAAATTTTTTATGTATCTGATCGTTATCACTATGTTTTTCAGCGGCGGTATTATTCCTGAATATTTGTTGATCCGTGATTTGCATTTGATTAATTCGGTCTGGTCGCTTATCCTCCCAGGTCTGGTCAGCCCCTTTAACCTGATTATCCTGATCTCCTTTTTCAATAACATCCCTGCCAGCCTGGAGGAATCGGCCGAAATCGATGGCAGTTCCCATCTTCGTACCCTGATGAGTATTATATTGCCGCTATCCATGCCGGTTATGGCCACATTGGCGCTTTTCTACGCAGTGGGAAGGTGGAACGGCTTTCAGGATTCTTTGATGTATATCAATAATCCGGATTTGTATCCGCTCCAGCTCAAGCTGTTCCAGATGGTGCAGAACAACATGGTATCCGAACTGACACAAATGGAAGGTGCCAACCGGACCCCACTGACACCAGAGAGCCTAAAAGCGGCCACCGTTATCTTTGCAACAGTACCGATCCTTGCCGTATATCCATGGCTGCAGAAATATTTTGTCAGCGGTGTAATGCTTGGTGCCGTAAAAGGTTGAACCGTAAGCTGTAACAAGGGAGGAGAAAATAATTATGGAGGACAAAGGCATATTTTCGTTCTCAACTTGCTGGAACATTAAGCGTCATTCCATCGGCAGTGAAATGCTGCGGGAAATCCGCGATCTGGGCTTTCAGCGAGTGGAGCTGAACTATAATGTGACTAAGGAAATGCTGGAAACGATCGAGCCGATGCTTGAGCGGGGGGAGATGGGGATCTCCAGTGTCCACAACACCTTCCCGCATGTGCAGGACTCCGATTATGGCACAGATTCCGTGCTGCTAGGTTTTGAGGATGAGGAGAAGCGGCAGCGGGCGATTGAGCTGCTGATTGGCTCGGCTAAGTACGCTCAGCGTTACGGAGGAGAAGCTGTTGTTGTGCATCCCGGTGAGGTACCCTTTCCAAATGATATCAGCAAAGAGCTGGAGCAGATTTATAACGGAGAGGGTAGAGATTCTAACGCTTATCGCAGCAAATGGGCGGAACTGATGGAGCGGCGGGAAGCCTATAGCGCCGGCTATGTGCAGAAAATTATTGAAAGCCTAGATGAAGTATGTAACCGGGCAGTTTCTGAGGGGCTAAACGTACGCTTTGGTATCGAAACACGTTCCAAACCGCAGCAGATTCCGACGCTTGCGGAAGCCAAAACGATTATTAAGGCGCTAAAAGGAGCGCCTGTGGGCATATGGTATGACACCGGGCATGCCATTATGATGGACCGTTTGGGTTTGTACGACAGTGTGGGGGAAATGGAAGGTCTGATGGATGATATTGTAGGTGTTCACATTCATGAGACCATCGGTCTGTCTGATCACTGGTGCCCTTATGTAAACAGCGGGAATATGGAATTCTATGATGCTTATCTGCCGATGATTGAACGGGCGCGGGTCAAGGTGTATGAGCTGAAGGCAGCTTGCCAGCCGGAAGAAATTGCTGAAAGTCATCGGCTGCTTATGGCCAAGTTGGCGCGTAGAGGGCAGGTCTGATGTTGAACGATGAAGACCGTAGGTTAGCTATGAAGTATGCTCCGCGCTTATTATTCGATCAGAACGAGCCATTTTTTCCGGTAGGTCTCGGTATAACGGTGTTGCGGCAGGAGGAAGAGTCTCCTTCCTTCCGGCGCCGTCTAGCTGTGAACCATCCGGATGTGTTGGCCGTTGTAGAATACGCGATTTATTACGATTATGATATTCAGCATTTATATGATCTGGAGCATGTGTGGGTTTATATCGGTAGAGACGGGGAAGTGGTGGATGCCGAAGCGAGCTTTCACGGGAAATTCCTTAAAGCGCTGCTGCGCGGGGGCAGCAATCTAAGCGGGACACGGGTAGATCTATATGTCCAACCCGGCAAGCATGCTCTTGCCCCGTTCCCTGAAGTCTTTGAGCTGTTACCGGGATTCGCATCCAGTACACAGGATGGAGCAGGTGCGGAGGGTCTGATTTATGGCGACTTTTTTCACGGCATTCTGGCGTCCGATGGAGAAACTGACTGTCTTGTCCACCGTTATCTGCAAACCTGCCGGTTCACGCCTTCCCTGTCCTATTCGTGCTGGGAATATGCGGACCGGGAGGAATTGTTCGTTTCTTGGAATCAACTGTTCACGGAAATTCCTGACCGTATCCGACAAGAGCTGGCGCGGCTTCAGCTCCTGTTACCACCCAGACATTGAGCAGATTGTTAACATGGAGGGAAGTATAATGTACAAGCAACTGGTAGCCAGTAATGATAGAGCGGCAGTGGAGGGATTATCCCGGCAGGTGCTTGATCCGACGAGCCGCTATTATGGAGGGACAATAGATCCGGGTACTGGCGTTGCCTGGGTTAATCATACGACCGGCACACCAACCGATATGTGTTATTGGGGAGCGGCTCTGGTTAACCCGGATTCCGCATTCTACCGTGATGAGCTGCTGCTGGCCCGCCTGCTGCTGGCGACGGAGTTCGTGCTGCGTGCACAACATGAGGATGGCTCGATCTCTCCGGGCTGGACGAACTATCATTCTCCCCCGGATACAGCCTTTGTCATCGTCGGCTATGCTCAGCTATACCAACTGTTGGCGTCGCAGGATTGGGCGCCACTGCAACAGGTGCTTGATAATATGCTCTTGTTTCTTAAGCGAACTATTCCCGTCATGCTTACAGGGGGCTGTCACACGCCGAATCACCGTTGGGTATTGTGTGCAGCACTGGGGTTTCTGCATGAACTGTTCGGACTGGAGGAGGCTGTCCAACGGGCGGATCAGTGGTTGGCGGAAGGGATGGATATTACACCTGATGGAGAATGGACGGAGCGCAGCAACGGTATTTATAGTGCGGTCAGCGACATCATGCTGATTCATGCCGCTCGTCTGCTGGATCGGCCGCAGTTGCTGGAGCCAGTTCGTCTGAATTTACACATGATGGTCTATTTGGTGCATCCTAAGGGCGAAGTTGTGACCGATTATTCTGGACGCCAGGATCTGGGGAGCTTTCACGACCTGTCTCCATATTATTTACCGTACGCTATTCTGGCCCGTTCCGATAAGGAGCCATTGTTTGCGGGGATGGCCGAATGGGCAGGCAGAGCACTGGAAAATCCGGGGGTCTGCTCTGTCAACGTACTTGTACGTATGCTGCTGGAGCCGGAGCTTCAGCAACCTTTTGAAGATTCGGCAGCTCTGCCTGTAAAATATGAGAAAATACTGAACGGCGATTTTCCGCGACACGGCTATCTGCAGGATATGGAGAAGTCCGGCCATCAAGGGCGAATTTACCACAGCCGGCTGCATACTGATTTCGGAGCACCGGTTGCGCGCTACAGGGACGGGAACACTAGCGTGACCTTAATCACGGAGACGCCGTCTTTTTTTGCACTCCGTCACGGTGCCGTCAGGCTGCTTGCAGTGCAACTGGCTTCTTACTTTAATCCGGGATATGTCCCGATGCAGAAAATGATCAAACTACCTGACGGATACCACCTGTCAGGAGAACAAAAGAAGGGTTATTACGGTCCTGTAGAAGGTGAACTGCTTCCGCAAACATCTGGGGAGCCGGTAAGCCCTTGGTATCTGCTACCGCATCAGAGCCGCGCACTTACGCATGAACAGACATTCCGCGTGGAGACGGAGGTTCAACGCACGGACAGAGGGTGGACCCTCCGGTTGCATGCTGAGGAACCTACAGAGGTTATGACACAGCTGTCTTTTATTTTTGGACGGGAAGGATGTTTCACATCGGGTGAATTGCAGGCTGTCGGAGAGGACCATTATCTCTGGAACGGCGGTAACCTCCGCTATAGTTGTGAAGAGGACTGGATTGAACTGACAGGGGGCGAGCTTGGCCATCTGGCGGCTACGGTGCGTGAGGCGAAGCTGCAGGATAACTGCAAGGCGGTGTTGGTCAATTTTATGACCCCGTTCGATAAGACGATTACGATCACTCTATCTCCTTCCATGATAAGAGAGTAACCTTTGCAACAATTTACAATTTAGCAGACGTTGACGTTACACCTCAGTCTTAGAATAATAAGCCTTATTAAAAAACCTTCCATTAGAAGCAAACCTGGAGTTATCAGGTCTAATGGGAGGTTTTGTTATGCATCTGCTAAGTATAGACTCACCAGATTTTAACCGTGCATAATGGTATAAGTAAGAAATCCGGGGACACCAGCCGTCAGAAATTCAAACATTCTCCGAAGCCGTGACTGTCAGCTTTTATAAAATTTCTTTTAGTTTGGTTTACATAGGCACTTTTTTCGGTGGTCAAGTGTTATAGAGATATAAAGGTTAAGGAGGTGCTTACATCGCCACAGGATTCGCTAGACTCGACAGAGTTGGAAGAGCTAATCGTTAGGATTCAAAAGGGAGATTCCGAGCAGTATGCTTTAATTGTCAGGTCATTCCAAAAGCCGATCTATCGATATTGCTATCGTTTGTTAGAAAACAAGCAGGATGCGGAGGACGCGGTTCAGGATATTTTGGTAAAGGGTTATCAATCTATCCGGCAATACAAAACGCAAATGCATTTCTCGGCATGGCTCTATCGTATCGCATATCATCATTGCTTAAATCTGCTGCGCAGGCGTCGTCTGCATAAGCAAGTCATGCGTATTTTTCGTCCGGAAGTACTGTCTGCAAGTCCTGAACAGGAGCTGGATGCTCGGTTGTACAGTCCTTCATTGTCTGCAGCTTTAGCGGGATTGTCGCTTGAGGAGAGAAACATGCTTATTCTGCGAGTGTTTGAAGAACAAACTTATGCAGAGATAAGTGAGATTCTAGGGGTCAGTCCCAATGCGCTAACTAAAAGAATGAATCGGATCAAGCTAAAGGTTCAGGAAGCTATGAAGTCAGAGGAGGAGATCACATGGAAAGAAACAAAATCAGCAATGAATACCAAGATATAATTTATGCCTCGGCGGGCAATGAACTTTTGGATGAGGTAGATGTAGAAGATAAGGTCATGGGGCGTATTACTGGCATAACAGGTCGAAAGCGATCGTTCTCGCTGAGGGTGATGAATAAAACAACGGCAGTGGCCAGTATGTTAACGCTGTTTCTGCTGATTTCTGTGACTGCGTATGCTGCGTCTGAATATATCCAAATCCGCAATAGTGAAGGAGTAGTGAAGGTCCAACATGTTGCGCCGACTGAATCTGCAGAAAGGGCTTCTTATGATAAATATGCGCAGCAAGCAGAAGAGTTCGCTAAACCGGGTGAATTGATCGCTTATCTTGTGAAAAATAAAGCAGGTGCAGCAGGCTTGGCGAAAGAATTGCAGTTTAAGTATAAAGAGCAGCGGATAGATGCGTATTCTGATTTTTTAAAAGAAATCAAAAGAACAGGGGCGCCAATGCTTCCCAAAACGGCAGCGGGGTACGCTTTTAAATATGGTGTAATCCATCCTAATTCTCCGACTACGGATACAGCTAAGCCAGGTTCTCTGTATAAGGAAACATTAAATGATCTTACCGCTCAGGCAAATAAGGACAAGGGGACCCGCAATTTGTTTATGAAGGCTATACCGTGGTCCGAGCCAGGGGCGCTAAGTGTAACGTATTCGAAGAACAATGCTTTTATAGGGATCTCAGCAACGCTCATGCATGGCGGCAAGGTTTTCGTGGAACAAACGCCTGAGAATCAAGCTAATAAGCTCACAGTTGCAGGGACAGAAGTTATCTATAACAAGGTAGTAAGGGAAGAGGTCAGCTATGATTATCTGAACTGGTATAACGAGAAGCAGGATGCGTATTATACACTCACCAGCTATGGAGATAAGATTTTGACCCAGGAGCAATTTTTACAGCTGGCTGAGGAGCTATTGAAGTAGAGTTTTGAAGTTTGAAGTTTGAAGTTTGAAGTTTGAAGTTTGAAGTTTGAAGTTAGTAGTTCGTAGTTCGTAGTTCGTAGTGCGTAGTGCGTAGTGTGTAGTTTGAAGGTGCATGCGCTAAGTTAGTTGTATTATGTGCAATTAAAGTTCACCAATAGCTGTATATAGGCCCTTTAGTTGTATTTGATGCAGCTATTACTGGTTAGATTAGTGGAAATAGAAGTTTTTACGGATTTTAGTTGTAGAGAATGCAATTAGAGAAGAGGCTATGAGCGGATCAGAAATAAATAAGTGTATAAAATACAGTTAAATCGTATGCAAGGAAGGCAGCAATTGGATCCAGATATAAAAAAAGGTATCCCCAAAGCGAGAGCTGTAGGGATACCTTCTTTATATTCTTATGTCTTCGAAAATTCGAAGAGCGTTAGCCTTCTAGCAGTAGTGCTTCCGGATCTTCCAGCAATTCCTTCACTTTGACCAGGAAGCTTACCGCTTCAGAGCCGTCAACGATCCGGTGATCATAGGAAAGGGCGATGTACATCATTGGACGGTTTACGGTTCTTTCTTCGTCCAGCGCGATCGGACGCAGTTGGATCTTATGCATCCCTAGAATACCCACCTGTGGTGTATTCAGAATCGGTGTGGATAACAAGGAGCCGAATACGCCACCGTTGGTGATGGTGAATGTTCCGCCTTGCAGCTCGGAGAGGCTGAGCGTATTGGCACGTGCTTTGGAAGCGAGCTCGCCAATCTGGCGCTCGATTTCCGGGAAGCTGAGCCGATCCGCATCACGGACTACGGGAACTACAAGTCCTTCTTTCGCTGCAACAGCAATACCGATGTCGTAGAATTTCTTAACGACCAGATCTTCACCGTCGATTTCGGCGTTCAGCAGTGGATAGGTTTTAAGCGCACCGATCACGGCTTTGGTGAAGAAGGACATGAAGCCTAGTCCAACTTCATGTTTCTCTTTAAATGCATCCTTGCGGCGCTTGCGGATGTCGAGGATCGCTGTCATGTCCACCTCGTTGAAGGTGGTAAGCATGGCCGCGGTCTGCTGCGCTTCGACCAAGCGGCTGGCAATCGTGAGCCGTCTGCGTGACATGCGCTTGCGCTCCACGTTTTTGCCCTCGTCCGGCGTGGCTTTGCCCGCTGCCGGCTTCGCTGGCTCCGGCTTGCCTTGCGGCGCCGGAGCTACCGGTGCAGCGGCCTGCGGTGCTGCTGCACCATGACCGGACACATCGGCCTGACCAATCCGGCCGATAGGATCACGGGCGCTAACCTCGCCGAGGTCGATGCCGCGCTCCCGTGCCAGCTTGCGTGCGCCCGGCGATGCCAAGGCAGCGTGGCTGTCGCCACCTGCTGCAGGCACTTCGGGCGCAGCTACAGGCGCGGCGGCTGCTACTGCGTTGCCGCCTGCCGGAGCCGCTTTAGGCGCTTCGGCTTCGCTTGCAGCGGCCCGCGGCGTACTGCCGCTTGCGGCTCCAATGATGCCGATGGCTTCGCCAACGGCTACGTTCTCGCCCGCTTGACGCAGGATGGTGGAGATGACACCCTCCACCTCTGCACTAATTTCCAGATTGACTTTATCCGTTTCCAGCTCAGCGAGCACATCGCCTTGACCTACCGTGTCGCCTTCTTTAACCAGCCATTTGTAGATGGTTCCTTCGGATATGGATTCTCCCAGATCGGGTACTAAGATTTCTGACACAGGCCGTTTCCTCCCCAAACATAATGGTTTACGCTATTGTGATACCGTCCTCTTAAGAGGACGGTACAGCCGCTTGTACGTTCGAATTTGATTTTAGGGCTTCTGTTACAATTCTACGTTGTTCGAAGCTATGCACATCTGCATAACCACTGGCCGGGCTGGAACGTTCCGGACGGCCGATATATCTTACGCCGGCATTTTTCGGTGCGATGGCGCGTAACCGAGGCTCACTATAGCTCCAGCCGCCCATATTTTTCGGCTCTTCTTGCACCCAGACAATTTCCTGAAGGGAGCTGAAGGAGTTTAAATGTTCGCTTAGCTCCTGTTCCGGGAACGGATAAAGCTGCTCTAGGCGAAGAACATGCAGCCATGACCAATCCTTATCCGGTGCTGCTTCCAGTTCTGTTTGGATGTCGATAGCGACTTTACCGCTGCAGACTACGAGCCGTTTAACTTCATTTGGTTTCTGGCCAAGCAAAGATTCAGCTAATACAGGCTTGAATTGTCCTGAAGCCAGCTCGGTTCCGGCAGAAGTGCTGCGCGTATTCCGAATGAGACTTTTCGGCGTCATAATGACTAGCGGTCTAGCATCTTCCTGCCCGCATAACGCTGCTTGGCGCCGCAGCAGATGGAAATATTGCGAAGCGGTAGTCAGGTTAGCGACCGTCCAGTTCTCCTCAGCGGATAGCTGCAAGAACCGTTCCAGCCTACCGCTGGAGTGCTCAGGTCCCTGTCCTTCGTAGCCATGCGGCAGCATGATGACGAGATTGCTGCGCTGTGTCCATTTGGCGCGTCCAGCGGCAATGAACTGGTCAAAAATAACCTGACCCGCATTGGCGAAATCACCATACTGTGCTTCCCAGATTACGAAGGTTTCCGGTGCAAACACATTATAACCATATTCAAAGCCTAATACTGATGCCTCTGACAATGGACTGTTGTATACGCCAAAGGAGGCACGGGAATCGCTTAGCTGATGCAGCGGAGAGAATAAATCTCCTGTTTTACTGTCGTGCAGCACCAGATGGCGATGTGCGAAGGTTCCGCGCTGGGCATCTTGACCGCTCAGTCGGATGGGCGTTCCATTTTTCAGAATGGTAGCGAAGGCTAATGTTTCAGCTAGTGCCCAGTCGACCTTTTCACCCTCATTCAGTGCATCTTTACGACGTTGTAAAATGCGCTCCAGCTTCGGATAAACCTGGAATCCAGCAGGAACCGTCAACAGTTCACGATTGATCTCCTGCAGGCTGGAGATGGATACCGCTGTAGTGTTTGCCGCTGCGCGGTCCGTTTGTAGAGGAATGAAGGCTTTGGGTTCTTTTTTCTTATGATTGCCTTCCTTCATAGTATCGTACGCACGCTGCAATACGCTTTCTGCTTCAGCATTCATCTTTTGTACGTCTTCGGCGGTAAGAACCTTTTCGTTTTTCAGTCTCTCTGCATAAACCTTGTAGACGGTTGGATGATTGCGAACCTTGCCGTAGACAATAGGTTGTGTGGTTTCAGGATCATCCATTTCGTTGTGACCATGACGGCGGTAGCCGATGAGATCAATTACGAAATCTTTTTTGAATTGATGGCGGTATGCGCTAGCTAAACGTACAGCTGCTACGCAGGCCTCTGGGTCATCAGCGTTGACATGGACTATTGGGATTTCATACCCTTTGGCGATGTCACTCGCATAATGCGTAGAACGGGAATCTTCACTTTCAGTCGTAAAACCAATTCGGTTATTAACAATGATATGGATCGTCCCACCATTTTGATAACCTTGAAGTTTGCCGATATTAAGCGTTTCTGCAACAATTCCTTCACCTGGAAAAGCAGCATCGCCATGCATCAGCACCGCCATAGCTTTACTGGTATCAATCTTCGGCAGTCCTGCAGTGCTCCGATCTTCTTGTGCGGCACGAGTGAAACCTTCCACGACAGGATTGACGAATTCCAAGTGACTTGGGTTATTCGCTAGTGTTATTCTTGTGCGTACGGTTTCTCCTTCACGGACAGCACGGTCTGCACCGAGATGGTATTTCACATCACCTGTCCAACCATAGTTAATGCCTGTGGAGCCTTCGGAAGGGAAAAGCTCCTTGTTCGGAGAATGATGAAACTCTGAAAATATGATATCATAAGGTTTGCCCAAAATATGTGCAAGAACGTTGAGGCGGCCGCGATGCGCCATGCCCATCAAAATATGCTCCGCACCGTCATGTGCAGCAGCACGTACGATTTCATCTAACATCGGCACAAGAGCATCATTGCCTTCAAGACTGAAACGCTTCTGACCTACAAAAGTCTTGTGGAGGAAGGTTTCAAATTGCTCTACCTGAATCAGGCGGTTCAGGAGCTCTTTGCGTTCTGTATTATTTAGGGGTGCTGGTGAGCTGGTGGATTCTGCCTGTCTATTTAGCCATTGCAGTTCTTTTTCTTCATGCACATGCCCGAATTCATAGGCGATAGTCTTGGTGTATGCCTGACGCATACGTTGCACGGCATCCCATCCGGTATGCACATCATTCGGCGCATTTTCCCATATAAGCGTGGCAGGCAGTGCGATCAGGTCTTCGCGGGTCAGCCCATAGGTTTCAAGCTCAAGATATTTTGCCATGGGATTCTGATCGCGTACCAGCGGATCAATTTCAGCGGCCATATGGCCATATATACGAATATTGGCGATTAGCTTGGAAGCTCTTACTGCTTTTCTAAGCCATTCGGTGTCTCCCGAGATGCGCGGCTGAGGAGCCGGTTCGCTATCCGGAGTTAGGGGAGGAGGTCCCGAATTTGTAAAAAGCTCGCGATAATTATTTTCTACGGTGGAGGGATCTTTCACAAACTGTTCATATCTTTCTTGAATGTAGCCTAAATTGGGTCCGTAATACTTACTCCAAATGGATTCGTTATAGGGCTCTTTGGCTGCCATGAATACATCCTCCTTAACGGATGAACTCCATACGTGACATTTTGTGTCAACGCTTACTGGAGCTGTGATGATTGCGGTTTCATTTCTCATCTTATTGTGCTACTTTCGGCCACTGTAATCAATTCATTCTTTCGTCCAATACGTTCGCAAAATGGTATGGGTTAGCTTGTTCTAATGAAAAGAAGGGTGTTTCTTCTCATTACCCATTCTAAAGGCCTATTAAAATGATTCTATTATCCTTATTTTTAACTATTAGGTCAGTAAATATTTATTTTGCTAGTACAATTTATTTTATGTAACGGACGAGTATCGTGATAATCGGACAAGATCTTTGAAAAAAAATCTTTTATTTTTCGTTTTTAAAATAGAAAGTAACCAGGAATCGACACACTTTTCCGCTTTCTTTTTGTATAATGTTATTGCAGATAGTAATTTTATAGTTTTTTAAGTAGATCCTTTCGTGAAAAGGGTCCAGTAAAAGGTAAACTTGCCGAAAGGCAGGGGCACAAAGTCGCGGGTCTAAGGTAGAGATACTATGACAGCCGGATTGCCTGGGGACGTAAAATCTTAGGGGGAGATTTTTTGGAAAAGTCCAACCAGGGTAGCAACAGAGAACAGCAGTTTATTGATCTGGATCAAGAGTGGGTACATTTATTATTAGCAGCTAAGAAGGCTGGCATTAAGGCAGATGAAATCCGCCAGTTCTTTCATGAGAAAACTGTGCAGATCGTGCAGTAATACATTAGAGGGGTTACATATCGAAAAAGGGCACAGCGGTTCTTCGCTGTGTCCTTTTTCGATATGATTTAGTAGAAGAGAGGATCGTACCAGATTAGTAGGAAGTATTAATCCTTTTGATCGAGCTTCCATTTCTGATAGTCCAGAAATTCTTTGAATTCGCGTTTGCTAATGCCTGAGTCCATAGCTTCCTGCACCAATCGGAACCATTCCGAATCTAAATGTGATTCCTCTGCATCATTGGGTTCTCCATAGAGTAGGGCATGAATGGATACCTGAAGCGCGTCAGCGATTTTTTCGATAAACTGGATGGATGGATTGGATTGGATGTTTCTCTCCACGTTGCTAAGATACGACTTAGCTACATCTGCTCTGTCCGCAAGCTCAGATAGGGAGAAACCCTTGTCTAGGCGGAGCTGCTGGATACGTTGGCCCATATTCTGTGGCACTATGCTGACGCCCCTCCGTAATTTTTGTTATTAGTATAGCAAATATCAATAAATCGGACAAAGTTTATTGTAAAGAGAAGAGCAGCAATCTGCTTATCCGTGGCCGGATTCAGGATCTGCTGCTCTTCGAGTATTTTATTAAATTACTTTATTGATCTTAGTAGTCTTTTTTCGCACCTTGTTTAGCTACGAAATCCCAAGTCAGTGTTAAGCTATCGCCTTGGAAAATATTTTGATCTTGGTTATTTTCCACAAATTCGAATTGGACGGAGAAGCTGTCGTTGGTACCGGCTTTAATACCGGATGCTTCGGTAAAGAGTTGATCCCAACCTGTATTTTTTACGAGATCCGGATGCTGACTTTTTAAAGCAGCAAGTGTAGTCTCATAAACTACATTTTCAGGAGAGACGATAGGTACTCCTTTATCATTATTTCTAAGGAATTTAACTTTAATGAACTCGGCTAAATCCAGGTAGTTATCTCCTTTAGCATCCGTGATTTGAGTCGATGTATTCAGAATAATAGATCCGATATCGAGCGAACCATCGTTTTTCAATTTGAAGGATTTAGTTACAGTATCACCTGGTTTCAGGTTAGGAATATTAACGATGACAGAAGGGTCGGAGTTCAGATCGAGCGTGCCCGCTGCGAATGTAGCTGTGCTTTGCGCAGTGTCGCTAAAGTATGCGAAGGTTCCTCCGCCGATTAATGATAAACCCAGTGCTGCAGATGCTACGCCAAGACCCAATGTTTTCTTGATACCCATAATAAAATTCCTCCTCAAATTTGTGTTTGAATTTTTTATAAAATTTATATATTGTATCTTCCGGTTCGTAAGCGGAAGTGGACAATCAACTTAGGGCTGTGTTTCTGTTGGGGGCGGTGAGGCTGGCAGTAGGGCAGCATTTTTCTTTTCTAATGCAGCTACAGCCTTCCAAGAGGTATACAGAGCATAGAGCAGAAGCATCAAGCCAGGCACGATCATGAGGACTACACTTCCAGCTTTGGAAACCGCGAAATTCATAGCGTAACCGACATAGGGTACAGTGACCCCGGTATACTGAGCTACAACATTCACAGAACTGGTAGGGTTCATGTCGGGCGCGTCGTTGTTATCGCCTTTAGTGCGATAAACAGCTTCACCAGTAGCGTTATTGACGGTCGCTTCTACAATTCGGTGAGTAATGAGCAGATTATCTTCATTCCTAAAGGTGATGACATCGCCTGGTTTGAAACGATTCATATCCCCTCCGGGTTTTAATGCGACAATTGAGCCTGTCTGAATTCCTGGTTCCATCGATCCTGAGAGTACGGTTTTGATCTCATATCCGAAGAAAGCAGGTTCACCGCCGGAGGCCTTGGATAACACTACGGCTGCCACCAGCAGAATAAAGATCACAAGCATTAAGCTCGATAGGGTATTATTGATAATTTTTTTAATTCGCATCTTATTCTCCACCTTTCTCAGGTTGAGGGTCCGAAGGAGCTTGGGTTGCTACCGGCGGGGTAGTCGTACTGTCTTCCGCCTTTGGCGTCTCTTGTGGAGCCTCTTGCTGAGGGACATCTTTTGGAATTGTGAGCTCTTCGTCAATTTCCGGCTTTACCGGATCAGTGGCTGGGGCTTCAGGTTGTTCTTTATTTGGGGCTTCCGGAGCAGTTTCGCCTGATGTTGGAGGGGTTGCCTCAGCTTTCGCTTTATCCTCGGCTTCTTGTTGCTTTTTCTCCTCAGCCAAACGTTCTTCTTCTTTTTTCGCTTCTTCTTCTTTCTTTGCTTGCTCTTCTTCTAGCCGAGCTTTTTCAAGCTCTTCTAGTTTTTGCTCGCGAGCCTGACTGATCAATTGGAGTTTATCTTGAAGGGTAGTGATACCTGAGGTTGCCGATTCTTTATGGTTAGTCAATTCGGTATTTAGAGCTTCATAAGATGAGGTGAGGTCGCTAGAGATCACGCCGTCTGGTTGAGTGAAGGTAATCAGGAGTGGCAGTGGCTGTGGGAACTCTCCTTCGCGTAATTCAAGTTGTCCATAAACATCACTGGTAACTACCGAAGCGAATGGAAGACCGACATCGTGTATGGAGGTTAGGTAACTAATAACTCCATTTAAGGAAGCATTCAAGGATTCCGAGATCACACCGCTTTGATTTAGGCTGCTTTGTAAATCTCTGAAAAATTGCTCGTCCTTGATTTCTAGACAGTTGGAATCTAGAGAAGTCATATATCCTCCTATCTGGAAGAGTAAGGCTGCTGCTGCACTTAGCTCATTGTGGATTTGATTCCAAATTTGGCTGTTAGCCGCCAGTTGCTCGTTAACGCTATCTATTTGGGATTGAAGCGCCGCTATTTGCGAAGAAATCTCTTCTGCAGCGACATCAAGCTCTTCCAGCGACATCCCTTCTATTCCCGAAACGTCCGAGTAGTTAGCTGATGAGGAAAAGGGCTGTAGTGATTCTTTTAAAGTGAGCGCTCGATTAACATGCTCTTTGAACTCTGTAAGCAGTGCCTTGATCGAATTCGGAAATACTTCGCAAAAGCTAATCGTGCTAGTGGTTTGCGTAGCGGCTCCAAAGCCTCCATAGGTACCACCAACTTGCTGCGAGGTATATAGAAATAAGACGGAGACAGCCATTCCTGATTGCAGTATACGTAATCCGATTTTCCTGTTTCTTCTAGGTCTTCTCCTTGCTGATCTGGGTCTCAGAGGAATACCTCCCCTCAATGTCTGTTTCTTTGGTTCGTTATTATCGTTCTTTATTAAGAACAACTTCTGTAATGAATCATACATGGAATAAATCAAAAAGAAAACTGCCAATAACGCGCATTTGTACTCTATAAAGAACGAAAATGATAATTTATCTCTAAATAACTCCATATATCGCTCGATTACTAAATATATTCGCAATAAAGAACGATAAGTTAGAGTGATTCGCAAAAAAATACCCGGCTCGCAGTAGTAACGCGAGCCGGGCATAAGCGGAGTAATGAAGTTGAGAATATAAATGTATATGTTACGGAAGTTTTGAACCGCGTGAACTAACATACAGGTCATACCATTCTTTACGGCTAAGCTCCAGCTTGTCCGCATCGGCACAGGCAGTAATACGCTTCGGATTCACAGTTCCAATAACAGGCTGAATGGCAGCTGGATGTGTCATTAGCCAAGCCAGTACAATGGCTTCGGGTGTTGTTCCTTTTTCATCTGCGAGCTGTTGGACCATAGCTGCTGTTTGGACGATATTCTCCGGTTGATCCTCTAATGAACGCCCGCTAAATAGACCTTGGGCGAGTGGCCCCCAAGCTTGAAGCTGAATGTTCTCCATTCGACAATGTTCAAGGGTTCCCTCAGGGAAGATAATATCCTTCCAGGGTTCACGATTTACACTGATTCCAGCATCCACCCAGCTGATCTTAGCCAAGCTCATATGCAGCTGGTTTACGATAAAAGGTTCATCGCAATAAGTCTGCAGCAGCTTGATCTGAGCGGCGCTCATATTGGAAACCCCGAAATGACGAACCTTACCAGCGGCCTTCAGTTGATGTAATGCGGAGGCTACTTCCTCGGGATCCATTAAGGGATCAGGTCTATGCAGTAGAAGAATATCAATGTATTCGGTCCCAAGTCGTGACAATATTCCATCTACACTGTTCAGAATATGTTGGCCAGAGAAATCAAACGTATTAGTGCTGTCTCCAGGCTCCATTAGCTTAATTCCACATTTAGATTGAATTATGATTTCTTCACGTAGTCTTGGACGATCCTTAAAAATCTGACCGAATACCTTCTCCGCCTTCCCACGAGTATAGATATCTGCATGATCAAACATGTTGATGCCGATGGAAAGGGCGGCATCAACCGCTTCATGTCCCTGTTTAACATTCTCCGCAGTAATCGGCTCATGGTCCCAGTCACCGCCTAGCCCCATGCAGCCTAAAGCAATGCGGCTTGCGGGAATCCCGCGCTTGTTTAAAGGTAACGCTTTCAACAATGTGATTCCTCCTTGGAAATTATGATTGCGTACTTGTAGATATTGTACACTCTCAGAAGCCCGTATGGTATTTTTTGTCGCTGGAAGAGCGGTGTTTGGTCTCTTCTTTATTCTTTTCTTCGTGCTTTTCCAGCGTCAAATCTTCCATCGGAATCGGGTCTACATTCTGCTCACTTTCATGAAGATCGAATAGACTTTCTTTTTCTGTTGGATATTGTTCCGGGTGATCCCGTTTGTCACTATTCAGCTGATGTTTTTCTTGAGTCATTTTTACCGCCTCGCCTTTCTTTGAGATTTAATGGCTATTGTGCTCGTTAATAAACGTATTTTGCCTCCCTTAAACAGAAAAAAGAGGCCATTAGGCCTCTAAATTCAACGGTGTCCCTATGTCTTTTAGCTTGCGCGCTACAACATCATCGTATAGGCGCTGCAGCCATTTCAGCTCAGTCAGGGTGTGCTCATATGTACCGTACATTAGATGCAGGGCAGAACGAGGCACGATGGAGATATGCTCCTCGTATACCTGATAAGCCAGATTAACCTGATGTTCTGTTTCCCGGAGGCGTTCCTCGAGCAGCCTCTCGACCTTGCTCTGATCGATATGACGGGACATTGCTAGGGCCATATACATCGGATGATAGAAGGGTTCGTTTTTCTTAATCTGTTGCAGGATAAGCTGTTCGAATAAAGCTTTACCTTGCTCCGTTATGGCATAGATTGTTTTGTCCGGCCGATCACTGCTGCGGATGACCTCTAAAGCTTCTATATAACCATCTTGTGCAAGCTTATCCACAGCATAATAGAGTGATCCCATCTGCAGCTTCGTGATCCGGTCCATGGAACGTTCCTTCATCACTAATGTGATTTCATAGGGATGCATGTTCCGCTCCAGCAGTAAACCTAGAATGGCTAATTTCATGGACATAATGGTTACCTTTTGCCCTCGGACGCCTGAACAGCTTTAGCAGGAATGGTAAGACGGTCTTTTGGCATGAGCAGTACAAAGACTAGACCGAGCACTGCAGGAATCAAGGCCCACATAAAGGTTTGTGCAATAGAGGTGGATAACGCACTTGATATTTTCTCTAATATTTCAGCAGGGATCTTCGCTCTTGCTTCAGGTGTTAACGCAGCGCGTGGATCTCCGAAAGCTGCTGACTGTTCACTACCGCCAAAAGCATCGCTTAGACTGTTAGTAAAGCTATTCCGCTGAATAATCCCGAAGATCGTAATTCCCAGCGTCATTCCAAGGGAGCGCATGAAGGTACTGGTCGATGTTGCCGACCCCCGTTGGCGCATATCGAAATTATGGATAGCTGCCATACTCAGCACGGAGAAGGAAAAGCCTACGCCGAACCCAGTCAGAGCCATAAATACATTAAGCATGAGGCGGGAGGTATCTGGTGATAAAGTGCTTAGGCTGTAGACCCCTGCGACAAAGCAGACTGCGGATAGGATCATAATGTTGCGGAAGCTGGTTTTTGTTGTAAGCAGCCCCCCGGTCTGACTGCCAACGACCGTACCGATCATCATCGGCATAAGGATCAGCCCTGAGTTCGTAGCTGAGCCGCCAAATACACCCTGCACAAAGATAGGAATGTAAATAGTAGCTACGATAAAAGCAGAGCCATAAAATAGGCTGGTCACACTGCTTGTTGCAAACAACCGTTTGCGGAACATAGCGAACGAGATCACAGGTTCAGCAGCTACTCTCTCAATAAGGATAAACGCCAGCAAGAGAACAGCAAAACCTACGAATAAGCCAAGGATGGCACTGGAATCCCAAGCATATTGATTACCACCAAGTTCCAGAGCGAACATTAGGCAGATAATCGCGCCAACCAGAGTGAAGGCTCCACCCCAGTCAATGCGCTGTTTAGCGTGGGAGATCGACTCCTTATAAGAAGTTGCAATCAGGAACAGTGCAATAATTCCTAGCGGCAGGTTAATGTAGAATACCCACTGCCAACCAACATAGTCGGTAATATAGGCACCGAGTAAAGGTCCAAGTACACTGGAGATTCCGAAGACGGCTCCAAAGAGACCGGTCAATTTCCCTCTTTTTTCAGGCGGGTAAATGTCGAAAACGATGGTGAAGGCGATTGGCATTAGTGCACCGCCGCCGATCCCTTGAATGGCACGGTAAATACTGAGCTGTGTGATACTGGTGGCAGTACCGCACAAAGCCGAACCAATCAGGAATACAATCAATCCGAAAATGAAGAAACGTTTACGTCCATACATATCAGAGAGCTTGCCGAAGATAGGGGTTCCGGCCATTACCATTACCATGTAAGCGGAGGTTACCCATACGATTTTATCCAGACCGCCAAGATCTGAGACTATCGTTCCCATAGCTGAAGCTACAATGGTATTGTCCATTGCGGACATAAGAATACCAAGCAGCAGGCCAACCACTACGAGTTTAAGATTACTTTCTTTAGTATGCATGCTTCGCAGCTCCTTTTTCTTAATAGTGATAGTGATAGTTCTGTTCGGAAAATGTTCATAATTAGAAGCAAAATTTATTATATTCAAATTTGAATAGGGAGGCAATAGTTTTTTTAAAAAAATAGAGATGTATAGCCAACCGTAGAAGAATACGGCGGTAATATAGGGACAAACTACCCTTGGAGATCATCTGTGGATGAATTAGGAATGCCTCTTGACATACCCTACGGGGGTATATTATATTATAACCAAGGAGGCTGATTCTTATGTCTACTGCCAAGAAAGAGCAAGCTGCAGAATCCTGCGACATAAATTGTCATTCTTCATCATCAGGAGAACGAAAAAGTCATCATTCGGCAGAATTCAAGAATAACTTGAATACGCGCCTCAACCGGATTGAAGGCCAGATCCGCGGGGTAAAGGGTATGATTGAACGGGATACCTATTGTGATGATGTACTCAACCAGCTCGCAGCGGTACAGGCGGCGTTAAATGGTGTCGGTAAGATGCTGTTAGAAGGACATATGAAAAGTTGCATTGTTGAGCGAATCGAAGCTGGCGAACATGAGGTTATCGACGAGCTCCTAATTACGGTTAACAAATTAATGAAATAATAAGCTAATGCTTCTAGAGCATAGCTTCACAACATTTATTGGAGGTTATATTAATGTCAAACGCTACATTAAACGTTGAAGGAATGTCTTGTGGTCACTGTGTTAACTCCGTAGAGAAAGCCGTAGGCAATCTTGGAGCCACAGCTAAAGTTGATCTTGCTGCTAAGAAAGTTTCCGTCGAGTATGATGAGAACAAAGTAAGCCTTGGTGCGATTAAAGAAGCAATTGTAGATCAAGGGTATGACGTAGTTTAATTTGAAGCACAGTAATAAGGCTTGGAGTGATATGGGGAAGCTACCCAAAGCTCCAATGCCTTTTCTTTTAGAAATTATCATACCCTATAGGGGTATGTGGAGGCGTGGAAATCATGGATAAAACCAAAACAACAGCTTCACCAAACGAACAGCAGGCAACTGTACAGATTACAGGCATGACCTGTTCCGCTTGTGCAACCCGAATTGAGAAGGGTTTGTCCCGAATGGACGGCGTATCTCGTGCGAATGTGAATCTAGCCTTGGAACAGGCTACAGTTGGATTTGATCCGACAGTATCAGGGTTGCCACAAATTGAGGATAAAATCCGTTCTCTTGGTTATGACACTATTAAAGAATCTGCGGATTTTGATATATCGGGGATGACCTGTGCTGCGTGTTCCTCACGGATTGAAAAAGTGTTGAGCCGTACACCGGGTATAGCAGCAGTTAATGTGAATTTAGCGCTGGAAACAGCACATGTAGAATATACACCCGGTAATATCAGTCCAAGGGAGATCATGGAGAAGGTAAGCAGTATCGGCTATAAAGCTTCTCTTAAAGAAGACCGCAAGGATCATGTGGATCGTCGTGGAAAAGAAATTCAGCATAAAAAGTGGAGATGGATCATTTCTGCAATTCTTTCGTTCCCATTGTTATGGGCGATGGCTGGTCATTTCTCCTTCACCGGCTGGATTCCAACACCGGATATATTTATGAATCCTTGGTTCCAGCTTGTACTGGCTACCCCTGTGCAATTTATCATCGGTTGGCAGTTCTACGTCGGTGCTTATAAAGCCCTTCGTAACCGGAGTGCCAATATGGATGTGTTGGTCGTATTAGGGACGTCGGCAGCTTATTTCTACAGTCTTTATCTGACCATTGATTCCTTAAGCATGAAGGGAATGAATCATACTGTAGAAATGTATTATGAGACGAGTGCTGTACTCATTACACTTATCCTTGTCGGTAAATGGTTTGAGGCGCTGGCGAAAGGCCGTTCCTCTGACGCAATCAAAAGCTTAATGGGTCTTCAGGCAAAAACCGCCCTCGTAATTCGGGATGGGCAAGAAATGAATATCCCGACAGATGAAGTTATTCCTGGTGATATTGTATTGGTGAAGCCCGGAACAAAGGTACCTGTGGATGGTGAAGTTGTCGAGGGGTCTTCTTCTGTGGATGAGTCGATGTTGACCGGAGAAAGTATTCCTGTGGAGAAAAAACCAGGGGATACCGTGATCGGTGCCACTATGAATAAGAACGGTATCTTGAGAATCAAAGCCAATAAAGTGGGTCGCGACACTGCGCTGGCTCAAATTATCCGAGTAGTGGAGGAAGCTCAAGGCTCCAAAGCTCCGATTCAGCGGATTGCCGATGTAATCTCAGGGATTTTTGTGCCGATTGTTGTGGGTATTGCCGTAATAACTTTTCTGATCTGGTATTTCTGGGCAGCCCCTGGCCAGTTCGCTGATGCCCTCGAAAAAGCCATTGCAGTGCTCGTAATCGCTTGTCCATGTGCGCTAGGTCTGGCAACGCCAACCTCCATTATGGCAGGATCGGGCCGGGCAGCAGAGCTTGGAATTCTCTTCAAGGGCGGGGAGCATTTAGAGGGAGCGCAAGGGATTCAGACCGTTGTGCTAGATAAAACAGGTACAGTGACGAATGGTAAACCCGTGCTTACCGATGTTGTGACTACTACTGGAATTGCAGCTTATGGAAAAGAAAACGCGGAAAACCGTTTGTTAGCTTTAACTGCAGCTGCTGAAAAGCTATCTGAGCATCCACTTGCGGAAGCTATTGTTGCTGGCGCTACTGATAGAGGTTTGGTTTTGCCTACTGCTGAGCAGTTTGATAATGTGCCCGGACGTGGAATTATGGCCGTTGTCTCCGATCAGCAGGTTATGGTAGGCACGCGGCGGATGATGGAAGATCATCAGCTTGATATCACAGAATGGACTCCAATTATGAAGAAGCTGGAGGAGTCGGGAAAGACAGCTATGCTAGTAGCGGTAGAGAGTGAAATCGCTGGGATTGTGGCCGTTGCTGATACGATTAAACCGACCTCAAAAGCGGCTGTAGCCGCGCTCCATGATATGGGTATTGAAGTCGTAATGATCACTGGTGACAATAAAATTACAGCTGAGGCTATTGCGAAGCAGGCAGGGATCGAAAAAGTGTTAGCAGAGGTTCTGCCAGAGGGCAAAGCCGAAGAGGTTCGCAAGCTCCAACAGAATGGGACTAAGGTTGCCATGGTTGGGGATGGGATCAACGATGCTCCGGCACTGGCTACTGCCGATACGGGTATGGCGATTGGGACAGGAACGGATATAGCTATGGAAGCAGCTGATATTACGCTGATGCGCGGGGATCTGAAGAGTATTCCTGATGCGATCATGATGAGCCGCAAAACGATGAGAAATATTAAACAAAATTTGTTCTGGGCGCTTGCTTACAATACAATAGGAATACCGATTGCTGCACTTGGGTTTCTAGCCCCATGGCTGGCAGGAGCTGCGATGGCATTTAGCTCCGTGTCTGTTGTCTTGAATGCACTTCGGCTACAGCGGGTAAAGCTGTAATATCACTATCACTATTTAGGGAGTGGCCACAGTGCAAGTAAATAACGATACAATTTCTCTGTTAATGAAACATGCATCTGTCCGCAAGTTTCAGGATAAGCCAGTAAGTGAAGATCAGCTTAGCGCTATTATTGGAGCAGCTCAGATGGCTTCAACCTCAAGCAATGTTCAGGCTTATAGTGTTATTGCAGTTACTGACCCGGCACTAAAGACGGAGCTTGCGGGACTAGCGGGCAATCAGGCTTATATAGAACAATGCCCAGTGTTTTTGGTCTGGTGCGCTGATCTGTATCGGCTGCGCGAGGTGACGAAACCTCATTTGCAGGGAGAGACTTCTTATGAAGATTCTGCTGAGAACCTGATTGTAGCTACCGTTGATGTTGCGCTTGCTGCACAGAATGCTGCAGTGGCTGCGGAATCACTAGGACTTGGAATTGTATATATCGGTGGAATCCGTAACCGGATCGCGGAGGTATCGGAATTGCTGGGACTGCCTGAATTGGTCTATCCGCTATTCGGGATGTGTGTAGGTTATCCTGACGGAGCTTCGGGCCTGCGTCCGCGGCTTCCACTAGAGGCTGTTCTGCATCGTAATCGCTACAATGCGGAAACCACTGTGGAGCAGGTCAAAACTTACGATAAAGTCTCCTCAGACTATATGCGTGAGCGGACCCACGGCGCCAAAGACACCCCTTGGTCGGCCATTATGGCGGAGCGATTGGCACAGCCAGCACGGCTGCATATGAAGGAGTTCCTGCTGGAAAAAGGATTCCTCCGGAGATAACTAAACTCTCTTCACCTAAAGAGGCTGCCTTATTAGTAGTTCATTCTACTGATAGGGCAGCCTCTTTTTTTTATTCGAAGCCAGGAAGGTGACAGTTGTCATCTTAAAGAAATGACAGTCCATACTAATGTCATGTCTTCTTTTTCCATATGATTGAAATAGATCAAACGCATTCGGAAGCGGAGGGATTACGTTATGGATAATATTATAGAAATGCACGGGGTCAGCAAAATATATAAGGATAAAAAGGCCGTAGATAATATCAGCTTTAACATTGCTAAAGGTTCGATTACAGCTATTCTGGGACCGAACGGAGCGGGTAAAACAACGGCATTAGGCATGCTGCTGGGGCTAATAGAGCCTACCGAGGGTACAGTGGAGTTGTTCGGTCATCATCCGAAGGATAAAGCAGTACGTGAAAAGACTGGAGCGATGCTGCAGGAGGTAAGTGTAATGGATCGGCTAAAGGTGCGGGAGATCATTGATCTGATCCGCAGTTATTATCCAAAGCCTATGGATATGGAGTTCCTAATTAAGGCTACTGGACTTGCGCCAGCCGATTTGAATAGATACGCCGAGAAGCTCTCGGGCGGTCAAAAGCGTAGTTTGGGCTTTGCGCTAGCCCTCGCGGGTAATCCGGAGCTGATCTTTTTCGATGAACCTACAGTCGGACTTGATATTACTTCCCGGCGGCGGTTCTGGGAAACGGTTCGTGGACTTGCGGAGCAAGGAAAAACGATTGTGTTCACGACCCATTATTTGCAGGAAGCAGAAGATATTGCGGATCGTATTCTATTATTCAGTAAAGGCCACTTAGTTGCGGACGGAAGTCCAGATGAGATTAAATCGCGGATTGTGAAGCGTTCCGTGTCCTTCCTGCCTGTGGGTGATCGCTCGCAATTGCGCAGAAACCTGCTAGATTTAGCTGCTATAGAGGATTGTTATGAAAAAGATGGCCGCATTCACGTGACCACAGAGGATACAGATGAGGCGCTTAAAGCGATTTTTGTGGCTGGACTTCCTGTGAAGGATGTTCGAATTGATCAGGGACGTTTGGATGAGGCTTTTGAACAATTGACCATGAACCAAGAGGAGGCTGTCTAACCATGAGACTAATAACTGTACAGTGTAAAGCGGAAATGCTGCGGATCATCCGTAATCCCTATTATGTGTTCTGGTCTTTGCTCATGCCCATCATGTTCTATTTCATCTTCACCCGGGTGGTCAATACAGGTAGCGATGACCTAACGTGGCGTGCTCATTATTTAATGTCTATGGCGACCTTCAGTGTAATGGGCTCAGCCATTATGACGCTTGGTATCCGGTTGGTGCAAGAACGAACACAAGGCTGGACCACCTTTATTCGGATTACACCGCTGCCGGGATCGATCTATTTTTTCGGAAAAATGTTCGGACAGACGATGATGCATCTGTTTTCGGTCATTTGTATTTTTATCGCAGGCTATTTAATCAATGGCGTCTCTTTATCCGCAGGTCAATGGGTGCTTAGCGGGCTGTGGATCCTGATCGGTTCTCTACCATTTTTAGCGATTGGTACGCTTGTAGGTGCTATGAAACGGGTGGATACAGCCAGTGGAGTCAGCAACGTGATTTATATGGCTCTTGCTGTAGCAGGAGGCATGTGGATGCCGATTGAGATACTGCCACGATTAATGCAGCGGATTGGTCATTGGTTGCCTTCCTATAACTATGGGAATGGAGCCTGGGAAATCGTTCGTGGCTCAGCTCCGACATGGAGTAATGTCTTGATTTTACTCGGATATTTGGTAGTTTTTATGTTACTATCGGTCTATATTCGAAAAAAACAGGAAGCGGTGTGAATGAATGTCTGAGCGTGCGAAGTTCCGGTTATTTCCACAAAAACAGGGTTTTTTCCCTTTTGTATGGGCTGTTTATCTGGTTTTGCCCATCCTGAATTTGCGCGGGGAGACTGGAATGAAGCTCATCCTGGGCGGGATTATGATAGCGGTGTTTGCCATCAGCTATCGCCAGCTGTATTGGGTGCGGGGTGGAGTGTTTAATGTTTGGTTATTTATTCAAATGTTAATCATCGTGGTGCTTAGTTTGTTCTATACCCCCTATAATCTGTACATGGGCTTTTTCACCGCAAATTTTATCGCATATTATACGGAGAATAAAGGGTTCAAAATTGCATTTGCTTCTTTTGTCATCATGATCCTTTCGGTGCTGGTCTTAGTGGGTCGTGAGATGGAGTGGGGAAGCGTGATGTTTTTAGCTCCGTTTATTATTATTATGTTGATTAGTCCGTTCGGAGTGAGGTCCATGAATCGGAATCAGAAGCTGGAGAAAGAGCTGGATCAAGCCAATGAGGTGATTAAAGAGCTGGTGAAGCGTGAGGAACGAATGCGAATCGCCCGTGACCTGCATGATACCCTTGGCCATACCTTGTCCTTGATTACGTTAAAGAGCCAACTCGTAGAGAAGCTGGTGACGAAAAATACGGAGCGAGCCCAAGAGGAGGCGCGAGAAATTCAGCGCACTTCACGGGCTGCGCTCCGTCAAGTGCGTGAGCTAGTGTCGGAAATGCGTGCGGTCTCAGTGGCAGAGGAACTGGCTGAAGCTGGAGAGATGCTGCGAACGGCAGAGATCGCCTTAGAAGTGGAAGGGGATATCTCTCTGGAGGGGGTATCCGACCTGACGCAAAATATCCTTAGCCTCTGTATCAAAGAAGCAGTGACTAATATCGTAAAGCATAGTAGAGCGGACAAATGCTTCATAGGAGTGGCAAAGCTGGCTGGAGAAGTGCGAATTACCGTTAAGGATAACGGCATTGGTCTACAGCATGGGGAGAGAGGGAATGGTGGGCTTAGCGATGGAAATGGCATGAAGGGAATGGCAGAGCGTCTATCCCTGATTGATGGCTCCCTGTCGCTAAGCTCAGCTGAGGGTCAGGGAGCTACGCTGATCGTTACCATCCCGCTAATCGTAAAAGATGCACAAGGGGGTGAGACTGCATGATAAGCATTGTTATAGCGGAGGACCAACGTCTGCTTCGGGGAGCGATGGCTTCTTTGCTGGATCTTGAAGACGATATCGAAGTAGTCGGAGAAGCTTGTGATGGGGCGGAGGCGTTAGCTTTAATCGACAAGCTTCAGCCAGATGTCTGTCTCATGGACATTGAAATGCCGTTCAAGAGCGGGCTGGAGGTTGCAGAAATATTGCGGAGTAAGGGTTGTCCGACCCGAATTATTATTTTGACCACCTTTGCCCGTCCAGGGTATTTTGAGCGTGGAGTAAAGGCTGGTATTCAAGGGTATTTGTTGAAGGACGAGCCTGTAGATAAGCTAGCTGAATCTATTCGTCGTGTCATGGCTGGACATCGGGAGGTATCTCCTGAGTTAGTCTTCGGCAGTCTGCGGGAGGAGAATCCATTAACAGCACGGGAGCGCGAGATTTTAAAACTGGCTGGAGAAGGGCAAACCGCGAGCGAGATAGCCTTTTCGCTGCATCTGTCTTATGGCACTGTCCGCAATTACATCTCTGAAATACTCAATAAGCTGGAAGTGAAAAGCCGGATTGAGGCGGTACGGCTGGCGGAAGAAAAAGGCTGGATTTGAGGGGAGGAGGGCATTGTTATGCAAATATTTCTGATTCGTCATGGTGATCCGGACTATTCCATAGATGATCTAACGGAATTCGGGCATCAGGAAGCAGCGGCATTGGGAAAACGCATGGGATCTATCGGACTGGATGAATTATATGCTTCACCATTGGGTAGAGCACAGACAACAGCAAGTTATGTGGCCAAAGAGACGGGACTTGTAATTCAGACAGAACCTTGGACTTGTGAATTGAATTGGACAGGGGTTATGTTGGATGGACAAATGGCGCCTATATGGGATAGTCCCGGAGAACATATTAGTGAACTATCGAGTGGAAAAAGAGAATGGTCTGATCAAACAGATCATTGGTTAAAACAAGAGGAATACAGATTGCGGTTTAGCGAACTACAAGCGGCTTCAGATCAATTCTTGCTTAGCCACCACTATAAAAGAGAAGATGGCCTATATCGTATCCTCGAGCCTTCTACCAAGAAGATTGGAGTTGTGTGTCACGGTGGCTTTGGCCTTGCATGGCTAGCCCATTTATTGCAGATTCCTTTAGCCTTGGCTTGGTCCGTATTTTGGCTTGCTCCAAGCTCGGTAACGACGATCTTGTTTGAAGAGCGCAGCGAGCACTATGCAGTTCCCAGATGTATTGGATTGGGAGATGTCTCCCACCTCTATGCTGGGGGTATGAACTATCGCCCAAGGGGATTAATGGGTAATCATGTTTAAGGTGACTGATTAAGAGCGAGCAAGAACATTGTCTATGAAGTGAAAGACCATCCCGCAGAGGATGGTCTTTTTTAATAATACAAGAAAGTATAAGTTTGGCACGAGACATTATCCTTCTATTTCTCGCATAAGCGCTTACCGTTCTTTAGGGACACCGAAGGCGCTTTTGCTTGCATATAAGAATCATGCCCCTTGCCCAGTTCCTGATTTCCACTTGCTATTGTGCTAACGGACTTAGATGCAGCTATTTGTACATTTTAAGCCTTTTGGAGGAAGTTGCGGACTCGAGAGATCTTATTTGCCATAAATGGAGAGAATATCGTGCTATTTTAGTGATATAAAGTCTCTGAAGTCCGTTAGCATCCCAGAACAGCGAAATAGTTACGAATAAGGGCTGTGGTGTCCGAACGCAATTCTGAATTCTGCTCGCAATAAAGCTACATTTGCAGATAGCAGCAGCTTTTTCATGAAATGGTCCACTAATTTTGGTTTTGAGCCTAAATTATCTGAAATTCCACTCTTCACCGTGGATTTAATTTCACCTGTGAACCTTTGCCGCCTGTCTGTATGCCAGTTTCCTTCGTTCCAACTTCCTTCAAGTCAGTCACTAGTCGTTCCAATACGGCCTTGGAGGCAGCAGCTTCCTTCGCACCGGATGCTTTGACAACTAATTGCACCGGCTTGCCGGAGCGTAGATGCTTCTCGGCCTGACGGAGCTTCGTATCGTAGTCATGCTCTTCAATATGAGCAGTGAAGCGGAGCTCTTTGACCTTCTCCTTGCTGCCGCCCTTTGCAGCTGAGCCACCACTGGCCTTGCGTGCTGAGGCTGCTTCTTTCTGCGCGGCCGCTTTTGCTTTGCCCTTTGCAGTTAGGCTGCAGGGCGGTGGGCTGCTCATTAGCGAGGTGCATACCAGATCAGCTCCCGCTGATCTGGCCATGGCCAGCGCCTCTTCCCGTGAGACGATACCCAGCTTCTCACCCCTAAGTCCTGTAAGAACTACTTCGGATGCTCTGATTTGTTCATTGATTAATACTGCCACTTCTATGAATCCTCCCCTGATAACGATGATAAAGCTATCATATATGGAACTAGCTTGAGGTTCAAATGTGGAGCGTAGGATTAGCATTACTAATCCTCTCAATTTCTTCTTTTATGATTTGTAGGATTAGTTCTTTAGATGATGTTGCTAGATATTCTCGGTTGCGCCGCTGCAATATACCCACTTGAATGAACGGCTCGCTTAGTTCAACATCTATTTTTACGATATCTGTCATTAAAGCTGTCGAATCAAGCACTACCCCCACCCCAGGGTTCTTTCTTACAAAATGAGGAATAGCAGAAATTTGGCTTATGGTGGATAAAGTGGGCTTTGATTCGAATCTCGAAAATTGCTTAGCTAACCGAAGGTAATATAAGCAAGTGCGTCCTCCAGCTATAATTGGATATTCAAGAATTTCTCGAAATGAAATATCGTCTCGTCCGTTTAAAGGATGATTTTCATCTACTATAAAAGCGATTTTCTCGTGATAAAGCGGTTCGAAATAAAAGAAAGACAGGTCGGACGGCTCACCGCAGATGGCGAAATCCAGTTCTCTTTGTAGAACAAGTTGTGAGAGGGAATCAGTGTTACCCTGAATGAAGTTACATGCCATCTTTGGTTTTTGCTCCTGAAACTTTCGCAAGGCGTTCGGTAGGACGGATTCCATCATGGATTCAATGCTTCCGATATGAAGTGTACCAATTTCGTCATGCTGTAAAGCTTTGGTGAGTTCTGTTACATAGTTCCAATGTTGAATAAGGTTATCGATTTCCCCTGCAAAAACTTGCCCGGCACTTGTCAGTTCTACTTCCCAGCCTCTGTGAAAGAGTTGTATGCCCAGTTCTTTTTCAAGTCGTTGAATTTGGTTGGTAATAGTAGACTGTGCATAATTCAACTTCTCTGCAGCGCGTGAGAAAGTGCCTTCTTGAAGAATGGTCTTAAAAGCCATCAGTTCTTTTAGATCCATCGATTGTCACCTCTATCGGTATAATTGATTAAAATTATTATCTTATTCAATTATATAAATCAAAATACTGAGAGTACAATAAAAGAATTCCAAAGAAGGAGTGAATTATAATGCCATTCATTAGAGTCAGTTATCTGGAGCAACAATACGACACTCATCAGCTAGAAGGAATATGCAGAGCGATTATGAGCGCGTTAATTCAGCATTTCCATGTACCGGAGGATGATATGTTTCAGGTTTTTCATGCGCATAAAGCGGGGGAATTTTTTTATAGTAAAGATTATTTAAATATTGAACGAAGCGACGGACTGATATATATCCAAGTTACGCTAAAATCCGGAAGATCAACGGAACAGAAGAAAAGCTTTTACGCGAGGCTAGCCGAGGAATTATCGATGACGCTAAACATCAGAAAAGAAGATATATTCATTGTGCTCGTCGATACGGAATTCGAAGATTGGTCGTTTGGTAACGGTGTTGCTCAAATGCTACAACCTCCGGTTAGGGAGGTGTAATATGGCGCATCAGAAAATCGTCACAAATGTACGGGAATCGTTAGGGGAGTTCGCTCCGGCATTCGTCGACTACTCGGAAAATGTGTTATTTGGGGACTTATGGAGACGTGAGCAATTATCACTTCGGGATCGTAGCATGATTACGATTTCTGCCTTGGTGATGGGGGGCATGACGGAACAACTCCCCTATCATCTGCACTTGGCTTTAGAGAACGGCTTACAACTTGAAGAAATCGTGGAGGCCATCACCCACCTTTCTTTTTATGTAGGTTGGCCGCGAGCCTCTTCAGCTCTAGAAGTTGCAAAGGATGTAATAGGAAAAAATAAATAACGTCTGACTTTTCAATCCCATCCGTAACCTTTAGGAACTTCATTGGCACTTGTATATAATACGGAAGAAGGGAGCGGAGGACAGATGCTTCAGTATATAGAAGAGGCTAAACAAGGAGACCGACAAGCTTTTGAACAGATTGTTAAGCACTTTACACCGATGGCCAATGCAGTTGCGTTCGAAAAGCTGCGTGACTATCAATTAGCGGAAGATGCTGTGCAGGAAGCTTTCACAGAAGCCTTTTTGCATTTGAATAAATTACGAGCAGTAGAGGCATTCCCGGGCTGGTTTAAAGCTATTGTGGTGCGGCAATGTTATCGCATCTTGCGAAGAAAGCAGCATCCTGCATTACCCTACGAGGAAGCTGCGCAAGCGACAGAATCTTCATTTTCTATAGCAGATATTATTGAAAAAAAGGAAACCCAGCGGCTGGTTCACGAGTCTATAGCTGCATTAACGTCCAATATGCGGATTGCCGTTCAATTATATTATTTTCAAGGCTACTCACTACAAGAGATTGCTGACTTTCTGGGGACTTCGGTTTCGGTATTGAAGAAGCGACTTTTTGATGCCCGCCGCAAGCTGAAAGGTGCATTGCCTGTGGCAGATGTTCTTTCCGTATTCAACCATTTGTACGAAGGGGGAAAAGCTGTGCTTCACATTGTAAATGGAGATGTAGTGGGAGAGAAGCTGCGGCAAGGAATCGTGAAAGGTGATGTACTAGTGTGGAGAGAGGTATATTCGCATGGACCGGTATTTTTGGATCCTGCCGATGGAGATAACCGCGCTGTTCGAGCGCAATATTTGGAACAAACGATGGGGATTCCGCAGAGGGAATTTATCGCCAATAGTGAGAGGCAAGAGAAGATTTTAGCTGATTTCCATAAATATGAAGAAGTGGTGTTATGGTTCGAGCATGACCTTTTCGATCAGACGATGCTCAGTTATTTACTCCATTGGTTCTCGAAGCAGAAAATGTTAACCACCAAGCTAAGCTTACTATGCATTGGAGAGTATCCGGGAATAAAGTTATTTCGAGGACTTGGACAACTTTCTATAGAGCAGATGGAAACATTATCAGGCACATGGAAGCTAATCGGAGCCAAAGAATTAGAAGCAGGTCAAGCACTCTGGGAAGCCTATGTATCACCGAATCCAGAATTGCTGCAACAACGATTAACTACAGATACATCGGCTTTACCCTTTGCACATGACGCCTTCCGGGCGCATTTATCGCGCTTTCCTTCTACTACAAACGGACTTGGCATCGTAGAACAAATCACGCTGGAGATGATCCGTGAGGGAATAAAATCACCCTATGAGCTGTTCAAAAATGTGGGTGATAAGCTTCATATCTTGGGAATGGGCGACTTGCAATATTGGCATATCCTAAGAAAGATGGTACAAGGCACGTACCCTTTGCTACAAACCCATGGATGCAATGAGTTCCCTGTTTATAACGATTCAGTAATGCAATTTAAAGACTGTGAGCTTGTATTAACAGAGCTAGGTAAGAGTGTAATAGCTGGAAACGAAGACTGGGTGCAGAAGAATGGCAGCGATGAGTGGTTTGGAGGTGTACATCTGCAAGGATTGACTCCGCGCTGGCGGTGGAATCCGTTGGTCGGTGCGCTTCAGGAGAGAAGTACCGAGGCGTAATTTATTAATCTAAATGTTTGCTACACAAGGCATATTGAGCATAAAAAGACTTCCACTAACTTGGAGATACTCAAACGCTCCAGAGGGGGAAGTCTTTTTTGTTGTATCCATATATTATATGAATAGTAAATATAGTATATATCATCTATTTAAAGGGTGATTGATCTTTGTTGGAGAATATTATCTATAGAATAAATAGTGAAAGTATTCACTTGATGATGCAAAGGGAGGAATATTCGTTATACGATAGGAGGATGATGTATCAATGTCCATACAGAATAAAACAGCAATGATAAGAATTGCAAAAGCAAATTTAAAAGCGGAAAAAACCAAAAATTACTTTGTAGGCAGTGTGATAGCTTTAGCTGCGTTTTTATTAACTGTTGTAATGACCTTTGGTTATAATTCTTTTACTAACCTACAACATGAGTCGAATTTCCAGGCTTTATTCTATAATCTCAATAACAATGAAATCTCACGATTGAAAGAAATAGAGGGAATTAATAAAATCGGACTCTATAAGGAAATAGGCAGAGAGAAAAAAGAAGAACGCTTATTGTCCATTCTCTACACGGATCAAGCCATGATGGATTTATCAAATGCCAATATCGTTCTGGGGAAGTTCCCTACAAAAGAAAATGAAATTGCAATAGAAAAAGACTTTCAGTTATCCGATGATCGAAGCCTGGGGCTTGGCGATTCTATTTCTTTGCAATTTAGAAACAATGCCAGCAAAGAATTTCAAACCAGCCAATTTGTGATTTCTGGAATTCTGCAAACAACCGCATCAGGTAACGAGAATCGAATCGGCTACAATGCTCTGGTATCAAGCGCGTTCGTTGAGGAAGATCCATTTATTTCCAAAGAGGATTTCTCCGCGGCAATTAGCATCAACAACAGCAGCAGTTATTCCAACGAGGAACTGAAGTCAAAAATCAAAGAAATAGGGCAGCGAATGGGTATCTCTGAGAGAAATATTCAGATCAATAATGTAAATGTGGACAGTAATAATCTGTCAGGAAGCACTGTGATATCCATCCTGTCTATCATGCTGATCATCGCACTGGCTTGTTGGCTAGTTATCTACAATATCTTTTATATTTCAATTACTAAGCGAATTAAACAATACGGACAACTTAGAGCAATCGGTGCAACAAAAAGGCAGATAAAACAGCTAGTTCTATATGAAGGGAAAAATCTTTCAAGAAAATATATCCCTATTGGAGTTATCTTAGGATGTTTAATGAGCTGGATTTTAAGTGGCTTTCACTGGAATGCAGTTCCAAGTTTTTCACTTGCCTTTTTAGCCGGTTTGCTCACCAAAGTAACAGTTAGAGCTTCATTAAACGCACCATCTAAATTCGCATCTAGAATCTCTCCTATAACAGCGATTAGACATGTAGATGCCGATGTTAATACAAAAAAGGAGAAAAGAAACTCGAAAAGACTCACACCATTTTCTTTAGCTGCATTGAACTTATCAAGAAGCAGGAAAAAGACGGTGTTAACTTTGCTGTCTCTTTTTTTAAGCGGAACGCTATTTGTTTCCTTGGGGACATTGTTAAACTCGGTCGATCCAATCTCAAAAGCAGAGAAATATTTTCCGAACCATGGTCGGTTTGATATTCAAATTAATAATGAGTTGTATTCTGAAACAACCTCATTAAGTGATCTTCAGACGGAAGGGCAACTATCTACTTCTTTAAAAAATAAAATCCTAGCTATAAATGAAGTTGAGGACGTAATCGAACATCAGTATATTGAAGCTGCTATCGAAGGAATAAAAACGGATGACGGGGCCGCGATAGTCAGTATTGAGAATATCCCTACGTTAAACAACGAAAGATGGAGTAGTCATTTGGCTGAGGGGAAGATCCCAGATGTTGATTCGTCGGATGCATCCTACATTCTCCTTAACAGCGCCAGTAGTGACTTAGATTATTACGGGGCTCATTACGCTGTCGGTGATCATATTTCATTCATAATTGCTAATGATCAGGAGAAGGTTAAACATGATTTTGAGATCATTGGAGATATTACGGATAAGAATTCAGGAACTTCATTTTATCTTCCACCCAAAGTAATGAAAACTGTAGCCCCTTTTAATAGCAATAAGAGCTACGAAGTTATTACTATGGATAAATCGAATGAAGAGTTAATAAAGAGTGAGTTAGAGGGTGTGATTCTCAATGAGGATACACTCAAATTATTGTCTTTTTCCGAAGTTGTGGAATCCAATAGAATTGCTTTTAGAACTATCACTATTTCAGTGTATAGTTTTATGGTTTTTATAGCAGTATTCAGTATGATCAATCTCTTGAACACCATAATCACCACTATTTCTGCAAGAAAAGGGGAGCTAGGCCTTATGCAAGCCATAGGAATGAGCCGAAAACAATTAATGGCTATGTTAACCTATGAAACAGGATTTTTAGTGGTTGAAAGCTTTACGATGGCTCTTTTTATGGGCAATCTAATGGGATACATGATAAGTAAGAGTGCAGGGAATATGGGGGGGCTTTCCTACATTCAATACCAATTCCCTTGGAGTGCTATTTTCCTGTATTTCTTGGTTATTTTACTTGTCCAGACTGGTATGGTTCAGTTTGTTAGACGATCAATATCGAAGCAGAGCATTATAGAGCAATTAAATTAACGATGCGGAAAGTTTAGCTATATTTAATAAATCCCTCGCCTTTATACGGGCCAAACGTGAAAATAAATAGTGAGTAGCAATTAACGTTGAAGGGTGATTTATATGCTGAAACTACCGGTGTATCATTCCGTAATTTCTTCCCATGCCATAGTACCCGTAATTAATGATCTTTATGAAATCGGGGATGTTTTGGAGTGTAGTTTTTATGAGAACGGACTTAATGATACCTATTTACTAAAGACCTCTATTGATAAATACATTCTTAGGATCTATAAAGCTCATTGGCGAAATAAACATGAGATTGATTTTGAACTGGAGTTATTGAATCACTTAAATAAGAAGAATATCCCTGTATCGGCTCCGGTAATCAGCAGGGATGGTGGTTACCTAATTGAGCTGGAGGCTCCTGAAGGAACACGTTACGCAGTTCTGTTTACTTTTGCAAAAGGCAATTATTCCGATGAAAAAGCTAGCTGTGAATTATACGGTGAACAAGTGGCTAAGATGCATCTGGCTATGGATGATTTCGAATGTGGGCAGCAAAGATTTACGCTTAATCTGGATCATCTGCTTAAAGAACCGCTTCAATCGATTCGCAAGCCTTTATCCCACAGGCAAGAGGATATCGATTATCTAGAATCTTTGTCGGAAGTATTGGCAAATAGCATAGCTGAAATCTCATCAGAGCTGGATTGGGGGGCATGTCATGGTGATCTTCATGGAGCGAACGTACATTTCTACGAGGATACCCTGACTCATTTCGACTTTGATTGCGGAGGTTTTGGCTGGAGGGCCTATGATGTTTCCGTGTTTTTGTGGTCAAGGGTTAGAGGGAAAGAACGAGAGCATTTTGACAATGAACAATGGACTGTTTTCCTGAACTCATACCAAAAGCATAAAGTATTATCTGAGAACGATTTAAAGGCAATCTCTATATTTGTTGCTATCCGGGAGATATGGTTGATGGGTCTGCACACAGGGAACGCACAGGTTTGGAGTTGTGGGTGGCAAAACGATCATTACTTCAATACTAATCTGCAATTCCTACGTAATTGGTGTGAAGTTCATTCTATCCAATAGACAATACCCAAACAAGAAGCCACTCCATATTTAGGGGTGGCTTTACTTCAGTCATTATTCATAAACGTCTTATGATAAGCGTTACGATATTGGGTGGGTGTCATGTTTTCGTATTTTCGGAAGAGGCGCATGAAATATTTATCGTCGGTGAATCCCGTCTCTGTCGCGATGTCCCTCACGCTTAATGCGGTTCTGGTTAGTAGCTCCTTCGCTTTAGTCACACGTACTGAATGGATATATTCTAATGGCCCCATGGAGGTATGCTGTTTAAATAGCCGAGCTAGATAGTCCTTGTTGTAATTGAATTTATCCGCGATGATGGCCACGGTAAGTGGTTCGCTTGCATGTATCCTTGTCCACTCAGCTATTTTGACGAAGGTGACATCTTGCTGTGCGCGGATCAGCTTACTGGCGAACGGCTGAAGTGCATGCTCAGACAGCTCAATTAAAAGCGAGGTCAGCAAATAATTAACGCTGGAATAGGTTAAATACCCCGAGTTGGCCACATGAAGGATTTGATTCGCCAGAATATGAATCCGGTCACTATGTTCGATTTTTATGATTTGGGGCAGATATAGATCATGTACGGACCATAAGCGCTGTGTGCGCGAAAAGATTTCTTCTGCCTCAGGCTTCATTTCCTCCTCACTCAGTAATAACCCCTCGGTTGTCAGTTCGAAATGAAACCAATAAAACTTAACCCCGGGTCGTGACTCTCTATAGCCGACATGTGTGCGATTAGGCATGAGCAGAAGAGCTTCGTCAGGGCCTACTTCAAATTGTTTGTTCTCCTCACTCAAATATACCGTTTCGTTCACCCCAATGATTAGTTCGTAGTTCCCCATAACACGCTCCACATGCTTCCATGGTGTTTCTGAGATAAATTCACCTGCCGCTGTAAAATGAACAGGTACATCTGCATTTATTTTTAAGTAGGTCATGCGGTCCTCCTAGCAATCAATAAGTCGGGTTTGTCCACTATTTGTACGACTGATCTACCGACAAATCAACGTTCCGGTGTTATCTTATGGATACAAATATACACTTGTCATCTAACCCTGACAAGATTACGAGGGAGCGATTTCATTGAAGACGCAAGCTTTTGATCTACAGAACGTACGAATTGATTCAGGTCCACTTCTCCATGCGATGGAGTTAAATACTGATTATTTACTCAAGCTTGAGGCAGATCGGCTTCTGTCGCGTTTTCGCGAATATGCTGGCTTAGAGCCTAAGGCTGCTCACTACGAGGGCTGGGAATCTCAGGGCATTAGCGGCCATACGTTAGGCCATTATATTTCTGGATGTGCGTTAATGTATGCCTCTACGGGAAATGAAGAGCTGCTACAACGCGTGAATTATGTAGTAGATGAATTAGAGCTATGTCAGGATGCGCATGGCAATGGCTTTATTTCCGGCATTCCTCGTGGCAAGGAGTTATTTGAGGAAGTGAAGGCAGGCGACATTCGCTCACAGGGCTTTGACCTCAACGGAGGTTGGGTGCCGCTTTACACGATGCATAAGCTGTTTGCAGGTCTTCGCGATGCTTATCGATTGGCCGGCAATCAGAAGGCGCTCGTTATTGAAACGAAGCTGGGGCTGTGGCTTGAGGATATTTTTGCAGGGCTGAGTAAAGATCAGATCCAAGAGGTGCTGCGTTGTGAGTTTGGCGGCATGAATGAAGCGCTGACGGATTTGGCAGAGGATTCCGGAGAAGATCGTTTCCTCGCGTTAGCGGAAAGCTTTTATCATGGGGAAGTGCTTAATGATCTGGCCGTAGAAAAAGATACCCTAGCTGGAAGACATGCTAATACACAGATTCCAAAAATCATCGGAGCTGCTAGACAATATGAGGTAACTGGGCAGGAGCATTATGCAGGTATTTCCCGCTTCTTCTGGGATCGGGTCGTGAATCATCATTCTTATGTGATCGGCGGCAACAGCTATAATGAGCATTTTGGTGAACCGGATAAGTTAAATGATCGATTGGGTGAAGGTTCCTGTGAGACATGCAACACGTACAACATGCTGAAGCTGACTAAGCATATGTTCCAATGGGATGCGTATGCAGCGTATGCGGATTACTACGAACGTGCGATGTATAACCACATCTTAGCCTCTCAGGAGCCGGTAGATGGCCGGGTATGTTACTTCGTATCTCTCGAGATGGGTGGACATAAATCGTTTAATTCGCAGTTCGAAAGCTTTACGTGTTGTGTAGGTTCGGGAATGGAAAGCCATTCTATGTATGGCTCGGCGATATACTTCCATAGTGCAGATGAGCTTTATGTCAATCAGTACGTACCTTCTACAGTGGCTTGGAAAGAGCAAGGCATTAGCTTGCAGCAAGAGACCAAGTTCCCGGCAGAGGGACAAGGTGTACTGCGGATCAGTGCAGCACAGCCAACGAAATTCACATTAAAGCTAAGATATCCTTACTGGGCTGAGCAAGGGATGAGTGTTAGCGTAAATGGTGAAGATGTTCAAGTAAATGTAGGCAAATCTAACTACTTTACTTTGGATAGAGAGTGGCAGGATGGAGACGTTGTCGAATACGATATTCCGATGTCGGTGAGAATCGAGACGATGCCGGATAATCCGAACCGAGTTGCATTCCTTTACGGGCCACTTGTGCTCGCAGGTGATTTTGGGCCTATAAATGCAGAGACCAATAGCGATCGCGCCCTTGCTTCCGTATTAATCGGAGATCGGGACACACTGACGGACAACCTCATCCAATCTAATGTGAGCAATAATGTGTTCCGGATGAAAGGTTTAGGGTATACAGGGGATCATGAGCTTCGTCCGTTCTACCCTATGCATGATCATCGTTATTCCGTGTATTGGGATTTGTTCACACCGGAAGAGTGGAAGCTGGCAGAGGCTGAATATCGCGAAGCTGTGGAGAATAACTTGCTGCTTGAGCAGTTAACTGTCGATTCGGTACAACCTGCTGAAATGCAGCCTGAACGCGATCATAATTTCACAGGTGAATTTGTAGGCTTAGGTAAAATCCACAATCGCAAGTATCGGGACAGCTGGATCAATGGCTGGTTCTCCTTCACGATGGAAGTTTTGCCGGATAAGCAAGTGGATTTGGTGGTCACGTATCTGAAGTCGAACGATACTTCGCTGGCATTTGATATTTTGGCGGATGGGGAGCAACTTGGTGTAGGCACTCTTGAGTCTGAGGAGATGAATAAGCTGGAGACGATTCGCTATGAACTCCCGCAGCCGATCACGAGCGGCAAATCAGCAGTTACGATCAAGTTTGCTTCTCATGAAGGACATAAGGTTGGCCAAGTGGCCGGACTACGTATCGTTAAACGTAATTCTTGAATAAAAAGGCTTACAGAATTATAATAGGGTCAATTCTTTTAATTGAGGTGAAATGGATGTCTTTCCGTACCGTTACAAGGAACTAGTTATCGGGCTGGGTGAAACGCGTACCAGCTATCAAGGGGGGAGTCTACCCTTTTGATTACAACTAACTAGAGCTTTGAACGGTGCCATGGGCAGCTATTTTTGTAGAGCCAGGCACTTAACCTATTTAACTTAGAAAACCGTTTATTTGTGGATGGTTTTTTACAGTGGGATAGGGGCGCCTGGCTTTTTTGCATTCAATTAAAAGAGGGGATAAATGATATGTTAAAAAAGAGTCTAGCTCATCTAAAGTGGTGGGTATGTGGTTATATTTTATTGGGTTTTGCCATTCAGCTGTTAAGTAGTTTAGGGGTTGTTGTCTTTCAAAAAATATTAGATAAGGCCACGGTAATCAACAGTTTTGGTGAAATATCCACATTAATTATGGTGTATGGGTTTCTGCTAGCTGGGGTGGCGATCCTGAATTATATAGACGAATACCCGAGTGTGTTTTTATCGAACAGCATCACGGAGCGGTTAAAGATTCTTGCACTGTCCAAAATATCAAAAATGGATTATCAAGCGTATCAGGATATGGGAACAGGGCAGATGATTAAGGTGATCGAGAACGGGGCAGCGGCTGGAAACAGCATTATTTTTTCTTTTTTTCTCAAAACATTACATGAGTTGTTACCTACTCTTCTATTCAGTCTAGTCTTTATCAGCTTCTATGATCTAAGGATCATGTTAGTGATTGCAGCTGGCTACGTGGTTGTCTTTCTGATAACAAATCTGTTGTTGAAATTTCTGTATGCCATGAAGGCTACCATTCTCCAAGAGCAAGAAAAGATGTCCAGATTCTCTATCCGCGGGTTTATGGAATTGGTCGTCTTTAGAACCAACAAGAGATATGAGAAAGAGATCGATAAATTAAGCCAGACTGCACGCACTATCATTCATAAAAATGCTCAGCTAAAAATGATCCATGAAGCTTTTTTTGCTATATTCGAGTTATTTGTCACGATCATTAAAGTTGTTGTCCTGATTTATGGTGTGAAAAGCATTGTCGCAGGCGAGACCTCACTAGGTATTGTGGTCGCATTGTTTATGTTCATCGATAAAATTTATACCCCAATTGCCATCTTTAATGTTTTATTTGTAGATTACAGACTGAATAAAGTGACCTACAGAAGATTCGAGGAATTTATTGCTGCCCCAGAAGATAAGAACTTGGAATCCGGAGAAGCCATCACTGAGCTCCAAGGCAATATTGAGTTTAGGAAGGTGTCCTTTACTTATGGGAATGTGCAGATACTGAATAACCTGTCTTTTTCGCTTACGCGAGGAACTTCTGTTGCTATTGTCGGATTAAGTGGAGGCGGGAAATCTACGCTGATTAAATTGATTGTGGGGTTATTAAAAAAGGGCGAAGGTGAACTCTTACTGGACGGTAAGGATATCGATGAGATTCGTTTGAATAGCTACTATGATCATATTTCCTATCTATCCCAAGATACGCCGATTTTTGATGCTACGATAAGGGATAATATTGTATTTGATGAGGATACTCTGTCCGATGAAGAGCTATATGAGATTCTGGGAAAAGTTCATTTGCAGGAAAAAGTAAGCCATTTACCGGATCGCTTAGATACTTTGGTAGGCGAAAAAGGTCTCAAATTATCAGGAGGCGAAAGACAGCGATTAGCGTTTGCCAGAGTCATTGCCCAAAAAAGAAATATTCTAATTCTGGATGAGCCCGTGTCAGCGCTTGATAATATCACTGAGCAAAGTCTTACGGAGACGATTTTGAATGAATTTAAGGATAAAACTATCATCATTGTGGCCCACAGGCTTAATTTTATAAAAGACGTTGATAAGATATTGGTAGTGGATCAAGGGTCAATTGTTGGGGAAGGGAAGTTTGATGATTTAATAGAACAGTGCGAAGCTTTTAAAGCGTTATGGAATAGAAAAATATCGTTTACAGATTATCGATAAATTGCTAGACTCTTCTAAAAAAAGAGGTGCTATCTATGGCTTGGCCAACACATATTGTAGCGGTGGGTGGAATTGCAATAAATGAAGAGGGAGATATTCTTTTAGTAAAAACACATCATGGTGGGTGGGTATTTCCTGGAGGACAAGTGGAAGTTGGAGAAAACCTAATGGATGCACTAATTCGCGAGATTAAAGAGGAAAGTGGAATAGATGTTGTTGTTTCTCAATTGATTGGCGTGTATTCGAATACAGGTATGCATAAATGGTATGACGGTGAGACGGATGTTCCTACCAAGGTCATGTTAGACTTTATCTGCAAGCCCGTGGGTGGAGAATTAAGTACTTCGGAGGAAACATCTGAAGTGATGTGGGTAGCCAAGGAGAAGGTGCTGGATCTGATTTCTGCAGCGGCTATTCGTACCCGCTATCAAGCTTATTTGGATTTCGACGGAAATACTAGGTACATGGATTATGTAACTGGAGGTGCGTTTGAAGTTAAATTGGATCGGACGGTGTAAAAAAAGAAGCTTAGAGGCTTTCCCGAAAGGGAAGGCCTCTTTTGTTGGGAATGAGCAATCATTCCGCTATATCGTATAAGGATTGTGTCGAATCATCTCAATTAAATTCACTGCGGCTGCTGATAAGGGCTCATTTTTACGTGTACAGATCGCAATGGTATTTTTCAGATGGACGCCTTCTACATATACTCGGCACAATTCTCCACGCTCTACATATTTGCGTACGACTAATGAAGAAACGAAGTTTGCACCATATCCGGCGATAACGGCTTTGATGGCTTCATGTAGTCCATTAAATTGCAAAGAGATGATAGGAGCGGGTGTGTTGTATGTGCGGCATAAAGATAATAATCGCTCCCGCGTTGAACTCCCTTCTTCACGCATAACGAAGGGTTCCTTCATCATTTCGGATAGAGAAACTTGCTGATTGGCATAACGATGATCGGGTGCGACTACAAACCATAACTCGTCCTGAAATAACTCCTCTGTCTGGATTGTATCTGGATAAGCCTCGGCGATTCCTCCATAAATAGCTATATCCACATCTACATTTAACAGCTGCTTGAGGGCATCACTTGAGTTGGTAGTGGTGATCATCATCTCCACTTGTTCATATTGCTGCTTAAACTTTGCAATCCAGGTAGGAATGAGAAAGTGAGCAGGCAAATACGTTGCGGCTAGACGGATACATCCGTTACTGCCGTTAACATAATCTTGAGCGAATTGCTCAATTTGTTGTTCTACGGCGAACAGTCGCTTGGCGAGTAGAGTAAGCTCTTCCCCTGCATCCGTTAAAGCAATTCCTCTGCCTTGAGGTTTAAATAGGGCAAAGGACAGTTCCTTTTCGAACTTCTTAATCTGCGCAGTGATGGCAGGCTGACTTATATTTAAAATTTCTGAAGCGCGTGTCACACTGCCTGCCGATGCGATTACATGGAATAAGCGTAAGGCATGTAGGTTCATGGTTAAACTCCCATTCTTCGATTCATATATTAAATATATAAATTAAATATAAAGATATATTATATTTATGATTATAACTGATTTACAATACAGATATAAAGATGAACTTGGAAAGATGAGATTAGGGAAAGGAATAATGGAGAGGAGGTTTGGAACTTTAGGAGCGTAGCGATCGCCTTTGTCTCCGGATTTCAACCATGAACAGTGTTTAAATTGAAGAAATCTGGAGACAACAGCGACCGGAAGTCCAAACACTCCTCGTAGTTACGAACGATCCCTAAATGTGGAATTTATAAGTTCATCTAAACCAAAATCAATACTAAAGGAGAAGTGATAAATATGAATCAAACGACTACTTGGGATAAAGTCGATCAGTATATTACAGAGCGCCTGATTCCACAGGACGTTGTATTGGAAGAAGTGTTGGTCACCAATCAACAGGCAGGGTTGCCGCCCTTTGATGTTTCGCCTAGTCAGGGGAAATTCCTCAATCTACTGGTGCAAATGAAAGGTGCACGCCGGATTTTGGAGATTGGCACCTTGGGCGGGTACAGTACGATTTGGATGGCAAGAGCCCTGCCGTCTGACGGACAGATAGTTACCTTGGAGCTGGATCCTATTCATGCGCAGGTAGCTAAAGCTAATCTTTCGCTTGCCGAGGTGGATCATCTGGTAGAGCTTCGTGTAGGGGATGCATTAGAGCAACTGTCTCAGATGAAACAAGAGGGCGTTGAACCCTTCGACTTTATTTTTATAGATGCCGATAAACCGAATAATCCTAACTATTTAAAGTGGGCGCTGCAATTCTCCCAGCCAGGAACGGTGATCCTTGGAGATAATGTGATTCGTGAAGGGGAGGTCATTAATGAGAATAGCGAAGACGCTCGTGTAGTAGGCGTACGGGAATTCTATGATCTGTTGGCTGAAGAGCCTAGAATTTCGGCTACTGCCATTCAGACGGTGGGAAGCAAAGGTTATGATGGATTTGTATTGGGGATTGTGAATAGCTGAGGGATTCGACAGATCCTCTTAGCGTTACGGACCCCGTTGGCGTTATTTGCGAATTTTTAGCCTATAGAGCAGGGTTTCGGACTCCAGTGACGCTATTACTTAGAAAGAGGTTCATCTGTGTCCGATAGATGCCGGTGCCTCCTACCTGTAAATGATATCAAATCAAACAAAGGTGTCCCTAAGCCATGATGGCTTTTGGAACACCTTTGTTATTTTAAAGCGCCTCTTTAATTACCTTTTTGTAATAGAAGACGGACAATATTGCAAAGATCGAATACAAAGCAGTGTATAACAGCATCACCAGAATCATCGGTGTCCAAAGCTCTGTGCCGAATAAGAACCAGCCGGATTTAACGGCGAAGTAGCTGTGAAGCAGACCTATGACTAATGGAATACCGAAGTTGAACAATTGCTTCATCTGTATACCTCTGAGCAAATCACCTTGCGTGAACCCTAGCTTTCTCAGAATGGTGTAGTTAGGTTTTTCATTTTCACTTTCATCCATTTGTTTAAAGTATAGAATACATCCGGAGGTAATCAAGAAGGTTAACCCCAGAAAAGCAACGATAAACATAATGAGTCCCATATTTTGTTTTTGACCTTTTATCGACTCTAATTGAGAGTCTTGTTTGTTTTTCTCATCAAATTTCAAGGTCTTAAAAAGTTCATTTGCCTGTTCAACGCTGGCCCGGACTTTCATATCAATCCCGATATTAAGGGAGGATCCTCTTTGAAGGGCAGGATCTAAATCCTTCTTTAAGCGCTTAAAGATCGATTCGTCTACAACCGCAACCGGTAAGCCACCTCCTGTGTAATACCCTGAAATGGGACTTTCGATATCTAATCTTTTATAATCCTGTGGAAAAACCTCATGTAACCCTTTGAGTTCAATCGCACCTTTATCTTTCATAGTAACAAAATTATCCAGTGCACTGCTTGATTTCGTAAAATAAGCTTTATCTGGAGTTAGATCAACGTCTTCAAGTGCATTTTCACTTATGACCGCCAGGGTCATAATATTTGAAAACATATTGTCTCCGTCCGGTTTTTTAACAAGAATCTCTTCAACATCTACATCGACCTGAAGGACTTGGGTCCTTCTTTCTGTAAATACTAAATCATTTGCCGTTAGGATCTTTGTAAATTGTTCAGCCTCTTGGGCATTCGTGAATACAAAATCCGTTGGGACATATTGCTTGGAAGTTTTCTCAGCAGAGTAAAAGGAAATGTAGCTAAGGGATAATAAACCCAGGGCTAGTGCCGATACGGTTGTGATGATGGTCAATAATACGGCATTGGATTTCATGCGAAACATAATGGAGGAAAGAGATAGAACCTCTCTAATGTTCAGATAGCCGTTTTTCCGCTTACGAATGATATGAAAAATAAAACTTACCGAGCCTTTATAAAATAGATAGGTCCCAATAATGACGGATCCCAAAATAGTAATCATGGATATAGCCAATTGATTCATTGAGGTTACGTCGTCGGTAAGTAATTTAGAGGAGAGCACATAGCCCAGTAGGATTAGGCCAATTCCGACAATCCCTATGATCATTTCAAAGAAGGATAACTTTTTCACTGTACCTTCTGTTGTTGAGGTCACCCGGAACAAGGATAAGATACTTTGTCTTTTAATAAATCCATAATTCATCAGCATGATCAAAAGATAAATCACACAGAATACGATCAATGTCTGAATCAAAGCTTCGATAGAGAAATGAAGGGAGGCTATAGCATCGACCCCCATTATTTTAAATAAGATCATGAGGATCAATTTTGAGATAGAAAAGCCTACTAATATCCCCAGGATCAAGGAACCGAAATATAGGATAAAGTTCTCTGCCGAAAGAATGCGGAAAATTTTATTTTTGGTCATTCCAATTAACTGAAATAAGCCAATTTCTTTGCCGCGTCGTTTGATAAAGATCGTATTAGCATACAACAGGAAAATAGAGACAATTACGACTAGTAAAACCGAGGCAGCCGTGATGGCTGCGCCCCCTTTGATAGAGCTTTCCAGCTCATCCATCGAGGGATCATATTGCAAGGTGACAAAGGCGAAATATAAGGCCACACTAAAAACTAGCGCAAATACGTATAGGTAGTAATTTCGGATGTTTTTTCGCAGATTTCGAATCATTAATACATTAATGCTCATTCTGCACACCGCCTAATACACCCTGTGTTTTTATAATGTCGTTGAAGAAAACTTGTCTTGATTGTTCTCCTTTATTTAGTTGCGTATAGATTTTTCCATCTTTTATAAAAATAACTCTACTGCAATAACTGGCAGCCACTGGATCATGTGTAACCATAACGATAGTTGCTTTTCGTTTTTGATTGAGTTCACTTAGCTTATTTAATAAATCAGAAGCGGATTTAGAATCCAGCGCCCCGGTAGGCTCATCTGCAAAAATAATACTTGGATCATGAATGAAGGCACGAGCTGCTGAGGTACGTTGTTTTTGACCGCCAGAGATTTCATTGGGGTACTTATTTTTTAATTCCAAAATCCCCAATTCCTTTGCGAGACTTTCGAATTTCTGATTGGCGGCTTTCTTGGGTGTATTGGTAATGGATAGTGGCAGCAGGATGTTTTCCTTTACCGTCAGCGTGTCCAAGAGATTATATTCTTGAAATATAAAACCTAAATGATTCTTGCGAAATTCAGCAAGCTGCTTCTCTTTCATATTGGAGATTTCATTGCCCTCGATGGTAATAGATCCGTTACTGATTTTGTCGATCGACGAGAGTACGTTGAGTAGGGTGGTTTTACCTGAACCGGAAGGCCCCATGATGCCAACGAATTCGCCTTCTTCTATACGAATATCGAGTCCGCTTAACACGGATTGTTTGTTTAATTTATTGCCATAGCTTTTATGAATTTTAGTAGCTTCTAGAATTGCCATAATGATTCACTCCTTCGTTTCTTCTTGTATAGCTTTATTATAAAAAAGTTTATTGTTCTTATCCTGCGATTGCCCGAACAAAATATAAAAGCATGTGACATTGTTGTCACATGCTTGAGATTCTAACGAATTCATTTTTGAGTGGGAAGGTTAGCGTAAATGTTGATCCCGCTCCGAGCTTGGATTGAACCCCGATGATGATGAGTAAGGATTGAGCTGCTTTCTGAGCTAAATATAAGCCCATGCCTGTGGCGGCATTGTCGCGATGTACAGTAGTGGAAGTAAACCCTCTGTCGAAGATGCGCGGCAGGTCCTTCGGATCTATCCCGCGCCCGCAATCCTTCACCTCAAGAACGATATGTTCAGCTTGCTGGTAGCTATTCACTGTAATATCAGAAGCCTCACTATATTTTACGGCGTTGGTTAGAAGTTGTCTGAGGATAAAAGCCAGCCATTTAGCATCACTAAGCACTTCAGCAGCTTCTAAGTTCAACTCAAAGCCGATTCCCTTCTGAATACACCAAGATTGTAATGTCTTAATCTCACTAAAAATAAGCGTTTCTATATCGATTTGCTCCATGTACAGGTCGTTTTCAATAAATGGTATCCGTCTTTGATGGAGCTGCTGATCCAGGAGCAGATGAATACGCAGCCACTCATAGGTCAAGTGCCCCTTCATAACATCATCTTCTATACGCTCAATCATTAGATGCATTGCGGTCAGTGGAGTCTTTACTTCATGAATCCAGGATAACAGCTCATCCTTCTCTTGCTCCAAATTCATTAAATTGTCTGAAGCAGTCCGCCTTAACAATTTCACTTGGTTGGTGATGCTCTCTTCGATGATTTTCTCAAAAGGACTTTCGGCAAGAGCGATGCTTGTCAGATCGAGATCATCGTCGCGCTCATTTAAGCTTTTATAAAATCTGGTTTCCTTAGGATAGCGAATGACTAGAAAAATTACGAAAAAAATCATCGATAAAGAGACCAGATAGAGCACTGAAGACAGGGGGATGGTCGGGTCCATAAAGGTGATAAAGAGCATAAATAGATGTACAAAAAGAAAAAGCAAAATCCAACCGAGTCTTTCGAGCAGGTACTTTTTAATCATAGAGAATCCTCTTCAATGGCTACGTAGCCTTGTCCAACCTTCGTCTCAATAAATGCCCCTAATTCAAGCTCGTCGAGCTTTTTGCGCAGCCGATTTACGTTGACGGTAAGGGTGTTATCGCTAATAAAGCGCTTATCGTCCCATAAGCTATTAATTAATTCCTCGCGGGTGACAATTTTATTCTTTTTCTCAATGAGCAATTTCAATATGAAAATCTCATTTTTGGTAAGCTCAATCGTTCCCGTGTCGTTGGTCACTGAATTCCGCTCATAATCGACGGTAGCTCCGCACCACGTTTTGAGTTCAATGTTATCCGTATTGTAATTGTACACCCGCCGGAGAATGGCTTGCACCTTGGCAATGAGTACATCGAAATGGAAGGGCTTTTGGATATAATCATCGGCTCCCAGCTGCATGGACATCACCATATCTGTCGGATGATCCCGAGAGGATAAGAAGATAATCGGCAGATTAGAGTGAGAGCGAATCATTCTGCACCAATGAAATCCATCGAATTTGGGTAATTGGATATCAATTATCACTAAATCAGGTTTGATTTCCGTGAATTCCTGCGTAACATTGTTGAAATCTTGAATGCCATATACATCATAAGACCACTGCGTAAGCCGTTCTTTGATCTCATTAAACAGCGTTGTATCATCTTCGATTAATAAAAGCTTGAACAAATCGGTCACCACACTTTTAGTTTCGTGCCTTGCGTTTAGAATACGCTTAAATGATTGAAGCCATACTTTGATTGTGCTTAGAGCATTGCAGATAACACTGTCTGATAATGTGCAAATTCCTTCGTTTCATTAAACTGAGGGCACATTTTCAAGGAGAGCAGGGCGCTTTCGATTAAGAACTCTCTTGGTTCCTTATTGTTCATGATCTCTTCTTGGATAAAATATAACAGCTTCAGTGCATTGGACAGGCTGGGATCATCGGCGGCGAATGATTTATCAATGATTTTTTTTAAGCTTACGGTCGCAAACGATAAATCATTATTAAAAAAATCAGTGTATTCAGCAACAGGCAATAGTTTCCCTACATGATCGGGGGAGATAAGCTGCATTCCTTTTTCACTTAAGTCCTCAACAATCGTCTGGATAAGAGTAGTGCAATAATTAATGATTTGTTGAGAGGTAATGACTTCATTCATGGCACTGTTAATTTGCAGCATATGTTGCAAGATGCCTGTGAAAATGATGGCTCCATCCAGTAGATAGGGTTTTTTATCTTCAGAAAATATATGCAGGAAACGTTCATGCACCCAGGTTAATAAGGTGAATTTAGTTTTTTTGATGAACGTAATTAAATCCGGATCATTGGAGACCAGGGCATCTTCAACCAGCTGCAACAATTTATTTTTTTTATTGATTTTCATAACCAGTTGAACTTGTTTAGCGAATATATCAATGTCAGAGGGGTCCTGGCCAATGAGCAGGCCATTTCTGCCTTCTTCCAGCTGGTCATGAATAGAGGTGAATACAGCTTTAAAGAGATCCCCCTTGGAAGGAAAATAATTATAAAAAGATCCTTTGGAGATCCGGCTGTGATTCAGAATGTCCTGTATGGATGTGGCGTGGTAGCCTTTTTCAATAAATAATTCATGTGCTTTTTGAATCACTTGCTCTTTCCGTTTATTTATCATCTTAGGTGCCCCTTTAAGCTGGACTCTTTTGTGCAAAAAAACACTTCACGTAGAATAGACTAGCTTATATTTCCACTTAATACAATTTAGTTTTTAAATGAATTCTGACTTGCCAAGCAGTAAATATAAGAGTAATATATTCTACATTGTAACATAAGTTCAAAATTGAACCGACGGTATGATTATAGAATGGAGGATTCCAAAATGAAAACGAAAGAAAGTAAAGCGTCCTATGGGATTTTGGCAATCCTTATGATTGGTGCATTTGTTGCTTTACTGAGTAATACCTTGCTCAATATAGCTTTACCATCGATTATGAAGGATTTTGATGTCAGTGCCTCAACGGTACAGTGGTTATCGACGGGTTATATGTTAGTGAACGGGATCATGATTCCTTCAACGGCCTTTTTAATTCAAAAGTATACAGCCAGACGATTATTCCTAATCGCCATTGGATTATTTGCAATAGGGACCTTCATTGGAGGCTTTGCTCCAAGTTTCCCTGTATTATTGATTGCGAGAATGGTCCAAGCCTCAGGGGCCGCGATTATGATGCCATTATTAATGAATGTATTGTTCACCACATTTCCACCTGAAAAACGTGGCTCGGCCATGGGGATGTTTGGTTTGGTTATGATTTTTGCACCAGCCATTGGTCCTACACTCTCAGGATGGATTATTCAGCATTATGAATGGCCTGTGCTGTTCTTTATGATTGCACCGATCGCCGTATTGGTGTTCATTCTTGCCTTCTTCAAACTGCATGATCCTAAAAAAGATGTGGCTATTAAAATTGATATTCTATCTGTAGTTCTATCAGCGATTGGGTTCGGGGGTCTTCTATACGGCTTCAGTTCCGCTGGGAATAAAGGATGGGATGATCCAATGGTCTACTCCACCCTTATTATCGGGGTTATTGGTTTAGTGATATTCATTATGCGCCAGATGAAGATGAAGGAGCCTATGCTTAACTTCAGAGTGTACAAATATCCGATGTTCGCTTTATCCTCAGCGATTTCGATTACACTGAATATGGCGATGTTCTCAGCCATGATGTTAATGCCGATTTATCTGCAAAATATTAGAGGTATTTCACCTCTGGATTCGGGACTCCTAATGTTGCCTGGTGCGTTGATTATGGGGGTTATGTCTCCAATCACAGGTAAATTGTTCGATAAATTCGGCGGCAAAGTCTTAGCGTTAATCGGTCTGGCTATCGTAGTGATCAGTACGTATTTCTTTAGTGATCTAACTGAGACAACGAAATATTCGACACTTATGATTTTGTATTCTGTGAGAATGTTCGGGATTTCAATGGTTATGATGCCTGTGATGACCAATGGTCTGAACTCCATCCCGGCTAAATATACACCACATGGTACAGCCATGAACAGTACGATTCAGCAAGTCTCCGGGGCGATTGGCGGGGCGCTGCTTGTAACGATTATGTCTAACAGTACTACTTCACATGTCAAAGATATGGTAGCTGAGGCTGTGAGTAAATTAACGGCTAAGCCTTCTGCAGAGCAATTGCTTGGCATTCAAAACCAAGTCATCGCAAAAGCAACGATCGAAGGAATTAATGATGCGTTCTTAGTGTCAGTAGGCGTTGCCATTATTGCCTTTATCCTAGCTTTCTTCATAAAAAGAGGGATACAGCCTAAGGATACAGAAACAGTCGAGGAAAAAGTGGCTGTTAAACAAGTTTCATCCGCTAGATCGATGTAATTTGATATGTAGAAAGACGCTCACCTATGGTGGGCGTCTTTTTGTCTTAATTAAAAATAGAACTCTGAGTGAGTCTTGGTCCATCCTGAATGACCGTTATGGAGTCGTTTCCACCTACATAAATTCTATTTGTGAGCGGGTTTAGCACAGTGCTGCCTGATACGGAGGAGAATCTTGCGAGCCGTTTAAACGTGGTGGCGTTATAAACGGACATATGATTCTTATCAAAATTACCAACAAATAAATGATTTGTATTCGGGTTGATAATCATGTTGGAGGAGGTAGGCAACACCTTTGTGGTTATAATTTTGTTGTTGCGCCCGTCTATGACAAACAGCCTGCCCTTACCCTCCACTTGTGCACTTGAGACATAAATACGATTCGTCAGCGGATTTATAACGACCTCACTTTGCAAACGTCCCAGCTGTACACTACGCAACAATTTATTGGTTCGGCCATTGATCACAGAAAGAAACCGGCTCAAGTTATTAGCGACATAAATACGATTGGTAATTTTATTAAGTGCTGGCGCTATCACGGGGTTACTTCCGACTTTTATTGTCGCAATGATCGCCTGTGTAGTTCCGTTAATGACGGTGACGCTATCATTTACTGTATTGGTCACATAGACACGGTTGGTAAGCTCATTGATAACAATTCTGGAGGGGCGTCCACCGATTTCAATCTTTTTACGGACCTGATTTGTTTTCCCGTCTATGACGAATAGGGTTCCGAATGCGCTAGTTACATAAATCAGATTGGTTCGAACATTTACTCCGATATTGTCTGGGAATCGGCCTACTTTGACAGTTTTGATTACCTGGTTTGTCCGCCCGTTTATGACAGATACGTTTTCGTCACGGAAGTTAGGTACATAAATCCGGTTGGTTTGGGGGTTGATTCCGAGCTGAGACGGCAGTCTTCCTACAGGGATCCGAGCGATAATGCGATTAGTTCTGCCCTCCAATACCCCGATAGTTCCAGCCTCGGTGTCTGGGTTTACAAAGTATACTCGATTCGTGACGACATTTACTTTTATATCTCCGATCGGTCCGGCAGAGCGGACTGTAGCAATCACTTTTGGCTGCGCCATGCTTTTACCCCTTTCCAAGTAAATAGATACTTCATTATATTTAGGCTTAGGCAAAAGGGTACTTCATTTATCCTTGCAAGATATATATTAGGAGTGTAGAATGGTACTCCATTATCCAAATATTAGGTTAGGTGTAAGCGTTTTATTTTTTGAGAAATTGAGATTGATTGGAGGTTGGGGTTGAAATGGTGAAATCAGTGTTGTCGGATATTTTATTAACACCTGATAAGATGCAGGTTCATAGCGAATTATTAGAGGAAATTGGGCAGTATTTCACACAAGAAATTCTAAATCATCCGTTAATGAAAGAGGAGAGTCAGCGGGTAAGTATTCTCCTTGATGGATCGACCGCACTTGGTGTGGTGGATGAGCAGTCGGATGTGGATGTAATCATTATTTGTCAGGACGAGTATTATAGCAGCATTAATCATCGGTTCGAGCAAGCGGGGCTGATCCCGGAGCAAAGTAGTTTTTTTATGGATTTACGACTTCCCAGCGGCAAGACCGGACATTACACACTGCATAAAATATCAGAAATCAAAGCGGCGTTAATGAGCGGAAATATGGAATGGCTGTGGAATGCTTCTATTTCTTATATCTACTATGACCGATTGGATGTAAAGTCACTTTTTGATGCCTATGTGCCCCTCCAACCTGGAGTCCTAATGAGATTTCGTAAGAATTCATACATACAGTTACGAAGTTATGCCAAAAGCTTAGATAATCCTGTAGTGCGTGGCGACGCCTTTCCTATTTTATTTTTAGCGGTTTCTCTTTATAAAGAAGCATTACGCTGTGCCATTACTATTGAAGGTCACCCCTACCCCTATGACAAATGGCTGGTACCTGTAGCCAAACAAACGACTGTCGGCCAAAAGATTTTGGAGTGTGCAGGCGATTTTTGGAGTTTTATTAGAGATGATGAATCCTTTGCCCCTATGTACCAAGAGGATAATAACTTTGTCAAAATGGAAAAACGATTCCGGAAGATACTTGTAGAGGAATTCCGCATGCGGGGGATCGATGAACCTTGGTTAGTAGAGTGGTGGAAGTTTATGGAGGAGTGAGTGGAGCTATAGGGTGTTTGGGTGAGTAGAGTAGCTGTGGTGGCGGGGTTGCTGGGGATGGCTGTAGTGGGCTGAAATGGTTGAAGCGGTGGAATGGCTGAAGTGTTTGGGTAGCGTAGTAGCTGTGGTGATTAAGTAACTTAAATGACTCCCCTTCCTCCTCTTGATTATGGTAAGGTATATTGAAGTGGAATTTTAGTGAGAGGTGATTATATGGACGGGACAGTTTCAATATTAGGAGTTCCCTTTTCAAAACTAACACTACATGAGACAACACTTCATCTAACAAAACATATTCAATCTGGGGAATCGAAACTTTTCCATTTGATCACGGCTAACCCGGAAATTACGATAACAAGTCAATCGGACGAGCTGCTACGAACCATACTTCAAGAAGCGGATTTAATCACTCCTGACGGGATTGGCATTGTGATGGCATCAAAAAGAAAAGGCGATCCTATTGCTGAGAGGGTAACTGGATATGAGCTGCTTCTTGAGCTTTTGGAGCAAGGAAATAGCTTGGGCTGGAGTTTTTATTTCTTGGGAACAGATGAGCTTACCAGCTGTAGAGCGGTCGAAAAGATCACGGAGTTATATCCGAATGTGAAGATTGCAGGAAGACATAATGGTTTTCTTACCAAGGAAGAGGAGCCTGCCATTGTAGCAGAAATACAGCGCGCACAGCCAGATTTCCTGATCGTTGCGATGGGTGCGCCATACTCTGACAAATGGGTATATAAGCACAAACAGGAGCTTACGCAGGTAAAAGTTGTTTTTGGCGTGGGGGGCAGCTTAGATGTAATAGCGGGAAAAGTTACTCCTGCACCAGCGCTATGGAAAAAACTCAATCTGGAGTGGTTGCATCGACTTTTGTTCGCTCCCGTTGCGAAGGGACAAAAGTCGCGATGGCGCAGACAGGCAGTACTGCCCAAATTCGTGTTCCGAGCTATGATTAGGAAATGAAGAAAAGGCCTCGTTTATGGGGGCCTTTTTTAGGTTCGGTTGGTGGGAGAGGAGGAGGGGGCAGATGTGAGTGTAGGAAGTAAGGAGCAGGGGTAAGTATTGGGATTGAGGTAAGGAGTAGGAGTAAAAGTGAGTAGTGGGAGTATGTGTAAGAGTAGTGAGTAGAATGTAAGTGCGACTATAGCTGTGACCTTTAAACAAATTAATAATAATAAACAACACCGATTCTGGTTGATGCCATAGTCTCGTATTTAATTCAAACTAAAAGCTAAAGAGGAACAATAAGGGCAAAAATGCCCCTGAGTCACTGGAATTCCGCCCGAAGTGGGAAATAGAAGGCAAAAATGCCCTAGATCGGGTGCAATACAACCCGAAGTGGCAAAAGAAAGGCAAAAATGCCCTAGATCGGGTGCAATTCAACCCGAAGTAGCAAAAGTAAGACAAAAATGCCCTAGAATCGGTGCGATTCAGCCTAAAGAGGCAAAAGAAAGGCAAAAATGCCCTAGATCGGGTGCAATTCAGCCCGACGAATCAAATCAGCGTTATAAATCCCGTAGACTGAGCCGAATCCGGCCCGACGAAACAAATCAACGGTATAAATCCCGCAGAATGAGCCGAATCCGGCCCGACGAAACAAATCAACGGTATAAATCCCGCAGAATGAGCCGAGTCCGGCCTGAAGCAGCAAATCAACGGTATAAATCCCGCAGAATGAGCCGAGTCCGGTCCGACGAATCAAATCAACGGTATAAATCCCGCAGAATGAGCCGAATCCGGCCCGACGAAGTGAATCAACGGTATAAATCCCGTAGAATGAGCCGAGTCCGGCCCGAAGCAGCAAATCAACGGTATAAATCCCGCAGAATGAGCCAAATCCGGCCCGAAGCAGCAAATCAACGGTATAAATCCCGTAGAATGTCCCCAGCCCGCTCGGTTACTATCCATTACCAACAGGGAGTCGGTTTTCGTCACACATTTAATGTGATCCCTACTATGATGAGTGAAATTTGTTTAATTGAGCAGATACATCCGCGTTAATTGAAAATAGGGTAGGAGTTTATCGCTGCAAAATAAAAAAACTGACACCGCTATACCAGCGATATCAGTTTACAGAGCTTAGCGATTAAGCTAGCGGCTGCCTATTTTTAGCTTGTTCCTCTCGCATCCACTGTGACAACTGGCGTTTGAGCTTAAGGAACTCGGGAGAGTCCGTAATCTCATCACGGCGTGGCCGCGGAAACGGCACATCGACTGTATGCAGAATGGAGCCGGGGCGACCGGAAAATACATAGATACGATTAGAGAGCAGCAACGCTTCTTCGATGTTGTGAGTGATGAACAGCACAGAGCGGCGATTCTCTTCCCACAGCTCAAGTAGCCAGCGCTGCATTTCACTGCGAGTTAGTGCATCCAGTGCGCTGAAAGGTTCATCCAGCAACATTAGCTCCTGCGGAGCGAGCAATGCTCTGAGAAAAGCTGCACGCTGCTGCATCCCGCCAGACAGCATATGCGGATAAGCATGTTCGAACCCGCTTAACCCAACCTTGGCAAGCCACTGGCGCGCTTCCTCGCGGGCTCCATCCCGCAGTGCGCCCTTGATCTCCCCAGCAAGCAGCACATTATCCTCAATCGTACGCCAAGGAAAAAGAGCAGGCTGCTGCGGCATATAACTAATTTCACCGCGTTGACCTGTAACGACCTTACCGTTCATGCGGATCGTGCCTGCATCGGGTTTCACAAGGCCGCCAATCATATGGAATAAGGTGCTTTTTCCGCAGCCGGAAGGACCAACGATCGAAACGAACTCTTGTTGCTCTACCTTGAGAGAGACATTATTCAGAACGTTCGTCTCACGGCGACGATGGGAAAAAGATTTGGAGATGCCGCTCACTTCAAGGGCGGGTGCCACGGTATGAGCTTCAGGAGAGCTTATGACTTCTGTTGTTCTGTGTTGCATTTGCGTCGCTTGAGACATACAGGCATCTTCCTTTCTATGAGTTACGGCGCGGCTTCCAGCGAACCAGCCATTTTTCCAGCAATGCAATAATAGCAAAGAGTACAAGACTTAAAAGTACAATAATAACAATAGCAACAAACATCCGATCCGTACGATATGCGGATTTCTGCAGAAGCATATAATAGCCAATACCTTTATCCGCGCCAATCCATTCAGCGACCACGGCGCCCATAACCGCATAAGTAGCAGATATTTTTACGCCGGAAAATAGTGCCGGGATAGAAGAGGGCAGCTCCAGCTTGGTGAAAATTTGCCACTTGCTTGCGCCAGCCATTTTCATATAATTCATCATGACCTGATCACTTTGGGCCAGACCGCCCATCGCAGCGACAGCTACCGGGAAGAAACATACTAGTGTAATCAGCACGATTTTGGGCAAAAGACCAAAGCCGAACCAGATAATGAGCAGGGGTCCGAGCGCGATGGAGGGAACATTTTGACTCAGAATAATAAGTGGATAAAAAGCCCGTCTAGCCCAAGGCAAAAGATGCAAAAGCAAAGCAACGATCAGGCCTACCCCCGTACCAATGGGAAAACCAATTAAAGTGAGCCGCAGCGTAGCCATCGTATGAGCCCAAAGACCAGAAGCGTTACTGGTGGATTCACGAGCAATATCAGCAGGACTCGGCAGAATCCAGGATTCAATATGAAATACAGATACAGATAGCTGCCATACGGTTAAAAAGAAGACGACCGCCACAAGGGGCGGCCATATTAGCTTCCAGGTCGATCTCACGGCCGATATTTCTCCGTCAATTTATCCATGCTGATTCCGTTAGGATTATGAGCGATTTTGATCTGCGAAATTACGCTTGGACTGCCTGCTTCGATCAACGCCTCCTGCATCTGACGCACAACCTCCAGCAGCTCGCTAAGCTCACCTTCCATTGTGGTTTCCAGCGGATTCACTTGATGTTTAACACCGGATTTCTGAATGACCTCAATCGCTTTATCTACGTATGGGATGGAATCCTCGTTGTTCGGAGTTTTTGGAATTACTTGAATGCTTAGTAGGGTGTTAGCCACAATAATCAATCCTCTCATTTTATAAGGTAAGTTCAAAAAGCCAACTTTGATAACGAAGTAATTCATTACAATTGTTGTTTACTCCGCCGGTAAAAAATCATTACTGAATGCACTAGCAGCATCCAGCGGTTTATCCAGCAACTTCAGATCATACATCCAGTCGCCGTAATTTTGCCAGACCTCGGTTTTTTGCTCGCCCCAGCGGGCAGCATCGTCCTTGTATTTTGGGCTAAGCCATTTTTGGCTAGCTAGGACAAGGTCGGCGTCCAGGTCAGGAACGGCCTTCGATAACATACCGGCAGCCTCTTCCGGATGATCTATGGCATATTGATAACCTTTTGATGTGGCTTTCATGAAGGCCTTCACCAGATCAGGATGATCTGCAATTTGCTTCTCACTCGTCGTCAGCACAGGCGTGTAATAATCGAGCTGCGGCGCATAATCCTTTAAGTACAGCATATCCAATGGCTCGCCACGTAACTCAGCCTCAACACCAGTCCAAGCGTAGAAAATCCAGGCGAAATCAATGTCACGTTTGACGGCGGTAAAATAATCAGCTTCACCGATACTGATCAGCTTCACCTTTTTCACATCGCCACCTTCAGGATCCATGATAGCTTTCATGGCTGCTTCTTCGGCCGGTGAGCCCCAGCCTCCGTAGGTTTTACCTTCAAAATCCTTTGGTGATTTAATATTGCGATCTACTGGAGCAGCGAATCCCGACGTATTATGCTGAATAATAGCTGCTATCGAGACAAGGGGTACGCCTTGTAGACGGGCTAGTGTTAATCCTTCTTGGGCGCTGATGCCAAATGCGGCTTCGCCAGAAGTAACCATAGTATCAGAACCCGCTGCGCCTGGCTGAACGATCTCGACGTCCAGACCTTCTTCAGCGTAGTAACCAAGATCCTTAGCTACGTATAGACCGGTATGATTTGTGTTCGGTGTCCAGTCGAGTGCGACTTTAACTTTGGTGAGCTCTTTTGGAGCATCCGTCCCAGCCGCAGCAGTTGGATCAGTAGCATTTGCTTTGTTTCCGGCTGTATTCCCATTGTTGCTGCCGCATCCGGCAATGGCAAGAATGAGTACACAGGTGAGGCACAACGTAAGTGCTTTTTTAAGGTGCATGTCTTCTTCTCTCCTTTAAGGTTACAAGAATCCCGTCTTCACAACATGAACCGTAAAGTGTAGTATGTACGTTTTTCTACATCTTTTAGTGATCTTACAAAAAAAGCGCCCCGAGTGATCGGGACGCTGGCTTGGCGCAAGGTTAGTTAAGGTCACAGGGACCAGAACCAATTGGCGATTCCTACGCTGGCATTATCCAGATCAGGTATAAGGGTCAGTATCTTGTGGGATACAATCTCAGCCGGCCAATTCCAGCACCCCTGGTTCTATGAAGTTAACGGGTATTTCTATGTGCAATATAAGTAAGCATAAGTTTTGTACCCATACTTTATATCTTATATTTCTCGCATACGGTGTATTATAGACGGCTGTACTCGGAATGTCTAGTAGTGCACTCCTGAATTTTTCCAATCCAGTAGTTTCTTTTTTGCTAGTCTAGATCTTTATATTTCTTGCGGTGACGCCGTTTAAGCTCACTAACCAGCGCCCCTAGCGTGAGGACAACGCTGATCAGAATCCCGCTCATGATCACGAAGAGGGCAAGAAATTCAAAGGGAGAATAACCAATCATTTTACTCCATTGAATCTTTCCATCCAGATCGTCAATGACCTGATTCATGCCGTAAATCCCGCTTACTACCGTAAATACAGTAAGAATCATCAGCAGATTATCCCGTCGCTTGGATTGAAACTTATCCTGATACTGAAACAGGTCATTTAAGGTTTCTTTCACTTCCTCGAACAAAGCATCGTTTCCGTATACTTTACGCAGCTGAAGAAATATCTCCCGGCCCTGCGACTGGGAAATCAACTCCAAGAAGTAGAACTTTGCCGAGAACTTATTAATGGAGTAGATTAGATTGTCTATTTCCTCATAATCATGATTAATCCGAAGTCGGGAGTGCATATTGGCTAGCTTTAGCAGAACGATTTTGTGGAAAATATTGAGTAAAAATCCGTAATAATATTGCCCGTACATCTGGTTGGCTAGACTAACAGCAATCTCCTGTTCAGCGCGGGTCATGCAGCAAAAGGTCTGCTCATTCATCATATAATACGTGTCTGGACCCCAGCGATTATAGGAGTGTTCATGACAATAGTTCGCAATATATGCTGGATCGCTGGCACTGGCATAGGGCTTTCCGTTTAGATCAATTCCATCAAGCTGTGAGGCACGATAGCGCAGATTTACACTAATCTCATCAGAGCTTTCTTCATTCTGAAAGCCATAAAAAGCTTGCACCTGCATTCTTTCATCTACGAAAAAAGGAAGGGTCTCGAAATAAGCCCCATTGATATCCGATTGATCCAGATATGGCTCCAGTCCATCCACCAAATTTCGGAAGACAAAATCCTCTACCATCTCATAGGTCTGTTCCCCGCAATGAATATAAGTGTAATCATCCTGTATGAAGGTATTCTCTAGCGCACGGAAACGATCCGCGAATTCTAGGGCAATACTAAAGGGAATTGAATCCCCCTCCAGCTGGACACGTATCGTCACGAATCCAAGCTGAAAAGGACATATGAATATATCCGTCGAGAGAATTTTGAAAAATATAGATTGCTGCGGAATCTCCAGAATGCAGTCGAGATTATTTACTCTGGAAAAACGGCGAAACGAGTCGGCATCCTTCCTGCGTGGAAAAAGGACATGTGCAGCAAACGGTAAATAGGTGCGCTCCATTCGTTCATGGGAAACACAGTAGCCATCTCCGTAGTAGGCAGCTTCAAGCTCTTTATTATCCAGAAAAAAACGTGTGAAGCCGTCATCCTGTAATTGCTGGATAAGCTGCTTAGAATCGCCCTTTTTTATAGAAAAGGGAAATATAAACTGCATGAGCGCAGTATGTAACAAAGGCTCAGTTGAAGACTCATTCATTCATCGTCCATCCTTGTGCTCAGAATATGCTTATAGATCACATTACCCTAAAAGGATAACGTTGATACTGTTCTAAATACGGGAACTCTTTCCTTTCACCGCTTGCATGGACTGGAACCTCCATGCGGCAATGCTTAGCAGAAACAAGAAGGCGGCAAAAGCGGCGAGTAATCCGGCTGTTTGTGCCACTTCTAAATGGTCCATAGACCAGCCCATAAACAGAGGTAGCAAAGCACCGCCAACACCTCCGGAAGCAATCATAATGCTGGGTGTTGACTCTTCGGTGCCAGGCAGCATTTTGCTGGAGAAGACTAAAGCAATGGAGAAAATACCGGACATAAACAGCCCCAGCAGCAGAATTACAATGAAAGCAGCCATTCGATTGTCAGTGAACGGAAAGAGTGTCAGCAGTAACAAGGTAAGTAAACAGCTGCTGAGAATGTACACGCGGTAAGATATTTTTTCGGCAATTACACCCGCAAACAATCTTCCTGTAGACATCGCCAGCCAAAAGAAAGTGACTGTCAGTGCTGCGGCAGACTCCGTCATCCCTAGCTTGGCAATAAAGATAGCCGGCATAAAGTTGACTAAACTCATCTCTGTGCCTACATAAAGAAAAAAGAAAACGATGAAGATCCCTAACAGAATCCATTGCTTACCTTTATACGGAAATTTTTTGTTAGAACGTGAGCTTGAGGATTGCGAATTGTCTGCTCCTTGGACAGAGGCACGTTCATCCAGCATTCGTTGTAGATTACCGAAATGCCCTCTTGTCCAGAGGATAAGAGAAATTAAGGAGAAGGCAGCGACGATTAGAAAGGCCAATCTCCACGCTCCGGCAGCAATGAGTGGACTGGCGATAAGCGGCATCACGAGTGCGCCTATCCCGAATAGCACTTCAAGCCGGCTCATTGCAATAGCAGTTCCTTCGGTTACAGCACCAATAATAATGGTGCCGATAACCGCTTCGATCATCCCGAAACCAAAACCTGCGGCAACAGCGATAACATACATCCAGCCCCAAGGTGGTAGAAAGGCGTAGGCAATTTCTGCAACTAGTAGAAGACTGGTGGCAATGAGGATGCCTCCACGTTTACCGAAGCGGCGATTAAGCAGGGGAGAGACCAACACGCCTGCTAAAAAACCAGCGAATTGACTAAAGATTAATTCACCGCCAGCACTATAATTTTGATCATAATGTTGCAGTAGAACGGGCAGAATAGATCCCAGCACAACATGTGCCAGACCGATAACGAAGTAGGAAAGACAGCCGATCCAAATCAGTTTTTTCACGAAGTAAGCTCCTTATCTTGAAGTAGTTTATGAAGTAAGGTCGGATTCAATGTGAACCTGAAGGGTACATTATAATAAGCACCATTGTTATGATAAATCCAAACGGTGAGCTTGGATATATAAACTTTTGTTTACATGCTTGAAGGGAGAGATTTACGTAATGGATAACAAACAACTGGAGCAACTCATTATTAAGGCATTGGATGACAACAAGTTCGGTTCCTTTGGTACGATCGAAGAAGGAAATAAGCCGAAAGTACGTTATATGGCCATTTTCCATGAGGGTTTGAGAATTTATTTGGCTACAAATCGCAAAACTCATAAAGTGGAGGAGTTATCCGATAATCCGAATGCTTTTGTACTGCTCGGCTATGAGGCAGGCGGAAGCAAAGATGTGCTGGAGATTGAAGCAACTGCTACCGTCTCTAAGGATGAAGGCTTGCGCTCCAAGGTATGGAATAAAGAGCTGGAGCCATGGTTTACAGGACCTGATGATCCTAATTATGTAATTCTGGAGCTTACTCCAACACGTATTGAGTATGTAGGCAGCAATAAAGAGCATGGAGTATGGCAGCCGTAAGCTTTAGCGTTGAATTGATCAAACAGCCCTCCTATCCCATATGGGGTAGGAGGGCTGTTTGATGTGTTATAATGACTTCAACTTTTTAGGTATTCATATCGGGGAGGAGCTAAAGCTACATGAGCGTTACTCTGTTATATATTGAAGATGATCGTGAAATTGGCAGTGTAGTGTCTGCTGATTTAAGCGAAAGAGGATATAGTGTCCGCTGGTTACGGAGCGGCGAAGGAGCGATGGAAGAAGCCGGCGCCTGCCAACTGGCTATTCTCGATGTTATGCTACCAGGTCTGGACGGGTTTACGATCGGGCAACGTTTGAAACGTTCTTACCCTAAGCTGCCCATTTTGATGCTCTCCGCCCGGACCTCGATTGATGATAAGCTGCAAGGTTTGGAGTTCGCAGATGATTATTTGACCAAGCCCTTTCATCCGGATGAATTGGCCGCTCGAATCGAGGTGCTGCTCCGAAGGAATGGGGCATCGGTTCAGGATTCACTCACACTTAAACATCTAGTCGTATATGAAGGGGATAACCGCGTGATGAATGCTCAGACTCAGGAAGAAATCATGCTTACAGGTAAGCAATTTCAGATTTTTTCCTATTTGCTGCGTCATCTTAACCAAATTATGACGAAGGAGCAGATCTACGAGGCCGTGTGGGGTGAGGCTTATATCGAAGGAGATAAAACTCTGATGGTACATATTCGTTATTTGCGTGAAAAGCTGGAGCTTGATCCGGGTAATCCGGAAATTATCGAAACTGTCCGTGGGATCGGCTACCGGGTAAGAGCATGAGAGGATTAGAGCGCATTCGCAAGAAACGTAATTCCTCTTTGTTATCAGGGTATTTGCTAATTATCGTATCTGCACTGCTATTTATCCCTGTGGTCCTTCCGTTGTCTTTTGTTGGCTACAATATCCTTAACGAAGTGACCAAAGGTGCCTCGCCTGTAGATACATCCCTGTATTCGAATATTGCACCGCTGGAGACTATGTGGCATAAAGAGGCACTTCACTTAGAAAGTGCCTCTTCGGAAGCCATAAATCAGCGGCTGCATGAATTGAGTCGAAAATACACTGAGGCTACTATGTTTTGGGTAGACGGGCAGGGAAAAACCCAGTTGATTCTCACGCCTGAAGAAGGGGATAAGGATAAGATTTACCCTGAAGTTCCTGATCAGTGGACTGCGGCTGAGGCTATTTCATTTATGAAAGAAAGTACGAATCGTGATCCTTTAGCCATCGTTGCTTTCGTGGGGGACAAAGTGGAGGCAGACAAGGGATTTATGGTGATGCAAATTCCAAGCAAGCTGCTGAACAAAGGGGCTTATGGGGGATTAGGGGCTTGGGCTTGGTATAACTTTGTGTTATTTACCCTTTTTGGAGGGTTCGCTCTGGTTTCATGGATGTTCTTTAGAAAAATTCGCAAACGGCTGCTGCAACTGCAAACCGCGATGACGATCACAGGCCCGGATAGAATGCCTAAGTCTATAGTGACAGGAAAACTGGACGAGATCGGTCGCTTGGAGGAAGCTTTTAATACGATGGTAACTAAACTGGATGAAAGCCGACGCAGGGAAATAGAAGAGGAAGAGTTGCGTAAGCGTCTAGTCTCGAATTTATCTCACGATTTACGCACACCCCTAACCGTCATTCGCAGCCATATCCATGTTATGACCAAAGAGGATCTGACCTCAAAAGGTAAGCAGTCCTTACAGCTTATGGATGAGCGTATTGCGGATCTTAGCGTCCTGATCGAGAATCTTTTATCTTACAATCTGCTCAATAGTGGACGGGTAACCTTAAAGCTGGAACGTAAAGATGTTTTACGCTTGTTACGGGAAAGTGCGGCTGCTTGGTACCCCGTATGGGAAAAAGAGGGCTTCGATATTGATATTAACCTGGAAGCCGAACCGCTATTCTGGAGGGTGGATGAGGTCTGGTTCCGCCGTATTCTCGATAATTTGTATCAAAACATTGTACGACATGCCAGCAGCGGGCATTATGTCGGGATCTCAACGGAGCAACGTAATGAACAACGTGCCATAATTATTGCGGATCATGGTCGAGGCATTCAGAGTCCATCCGATTACAAGGGGGCAGGTTTGGGATTGTCTATCGTCGATCTTTTGATGAAGCATATGGAGCTGGAATGGGTTGTGGAGAGCACAGGCAAAGGCACTTCTATTGTAATCTTTGATCCGCGTCGTGAAATTTAAACAAAACTTAAACTTGGCACTTCCTTGTTCTTAACCTTGGGACGTTATGCTGTATACCGAGGTGAAGAACATGGAAGAAACAGTGATTAAAACTAAGGATTTATTGAAAAAATATCGTGGCCGGGCTGCGGTAGAAAATTTGAATTTAAATATCCGTAAGGGAGAGATTTATGGTTTTCTGGGTCCTAACGGAGCTGGGAAAACTACAACAATCCGTATGCTGCTTGGCCTAATTACACCGACATCTGGAAAAATTGAAGTGTTCGGCCAGGATCTTCGGAAGAATAAGATGCAAATTTTACGGAAGGTAGGGTCGCTTGTCGAATCCCCCTCGTATTATGGGCATCTGAGTGCTGTGGACAATCTCGAAGCGATCCGCCGCATTCTGGATGTTCCGAAGTCACGAATCGCTGAAGTGCTAGATATTGTTTCTCTAACCGGGGAAGAGAGACGTCCGGTCAAAGGGTTCTCCCTCGGGATGAAGCAGAGACTCGGTATCGCAGCTGCCTTGCTAGGGAATCCAGAGCTGCTTATTCTGGACGAGCCAACGAACGGACTCGACCCGTCAGGGATTCAGGAAATTCGTGGGCTTATCAAACGTTTGCCACAGGAACAAGGAATTACGGTTGTAGTATCCAGTCACCTGCTTAGTGAAATTGAACAAATGGCAGATACCGTGGGTATTATTCGCCAAGGGCAAATGGTATACCAAGATACAATAGCTAATCTGCAACAACAGGCTGCTGGCGAGATACGCCTTGCGGTTTCGGAACCAGAGTCTGCGTTACGTCTCGCTGGAGGCCGGGGGTATGAAGGGACACTACAAGAGCAAAAACTGATTTTTTCAAGAATGAACGATGCAAGAGTAGCGCTGCTAGTCAAGGCTTTGGTAGAGAATGGGCACGCTGTCTATCGTGTAGAGGAGCGGAGACAATCGCTTGAGGACTTCTTCCTACAGGTTGTGGGAGGCGGGGAATCATGATGTGGCGGGCGTTGTCAGCGGATTGGCTTAAAATCCGCGGCAAAGGAATTTGGTTTCTAGTGTTTCTAGGACCGATTGGTCTAGTAGCCATGCAGGGCCTTAACTTTGGCCTTCGTTATGATTATCTGCGTCAACAGTATAGCGCGGATTTATGGGGAGGACTTCTGGATAATGTGTCCGGGTTTGTGCCCACAGCTCTTTTTCTGGGAGGCACTTTAGTATGCTCGTTGATTGCAAATGTCGAACATCAGATGAGTTCATGGAAGCAGCTCTTGGCACTGCCTATCTCTCGTACCTCAGTGTTTATGGCTAAGTTAATGCTCTGTCTGCTGCTAGTGGCAGTTTCCTGCTTGTTGCTCTCAGTGGGGATAGTTGTTTTAGGGCTTATTTTGGGCTTCAAAGCGGATCTTATTCCTTATGTGGATGTAGTGCGGATTGGCTTTATGTCCTATATTGCGGCTCTGCCGGTCATCGCGCTACAGCTGTGGCTTTCCATGGCTAATCGTAATCAGACACTGCCAGTTGCCCTGGGGATCACATTATCTTTGACGTCATTTTTCTCCATGTTCCTTTCGGCGTGGGTGCCTTTAACATGGCCATATTTGGCGTGGGACTCTTCTAATCGCCTTTTGTTCAGCGGTGCGGGTCTGCTGCTGGGAATGCTGGTGTTTTTGCCGGGTGCAGTGCATTTCGCTCGAAAGGATGTGGATTAAGATGATGTCATTTTGGAGAGTATTGTCCTCAGAGCGATTAAAAATGTCTAAATCATATGTTTGGCTTTTAGTCATAGGAAGTCCGGTTTTATCACTGGTTCCCGGATTGTTATCGGATAATCAAGGTGAGAAGATGTCTTGGGAGCTGCTGTTAAGTGTGATGTCAATGATGCATGCTTTGCTGTTTCTGCCTGTGCTTTCAGGCATTTTTGCGGCCCTGATCTGTCGTTATGAGCATCATGACGGTGGTTGGAAGCTATTGTTGTCTCTGCCTGTAACCCGGTTGTCGGTGTATCTCTCAAAATATGTGATGATCATCGGATTGCTGGCAGCTGTGCAAATAACGTTCCTCGTTATGGTGCTGGGAATGGGCTTGTTCCAAGGGGCTCCAGATCCAATCCCTTGGGCGCAACTGCTAAAATCAGTATTTGGCGGCTTTGTAGCCTGTCTACCTCTCGCCGCATTGCAGCTGGCGATCTCGCAAAGCTGGAGCAGTTTTGGCGCACCGCTGGCGCTGAATGTGAGTCTGACCATTCCCAATATACTGATCGCTAATTCTTCAACCTACGGCCCCTATTATCCTTGGGTACAGCCGTTGTTGGCCATGATTCATTATGGTGATGACGGATTTGGTGCCTTTAATCTGCCTTTAGAGACACTGATGATGATAGTGGGAGGAAGCTTGATTGTCTTTTTTGCCGCAGGACTAATCTCCTTTTATCGTAAAGCAGTCTAATTCACAATCAGAGGCTATAAACTCCTCCTCAATGGACATCCCGTGCTGTTTTTCTTATAATTAAAGAATATAATTAGCTAAGATGGAGGAGGGCGAGAGCATGGAACCAACGGCATTAGAGGACTGCGACAATACATGCAAGGGTTCAGAGCTTGAACCGGAATCCATTGCATTGATCCTGCCAGACCGTGGGATTACTGATAAAATGGCAGAAATGTTCAAAGCGTTGGGTGATCCAACACGAGTGCGGCTCATTTACGCTTTGTCACAGCAAGAATTATGTGTACATGATTTGTCCGTGATCCTTGATATGGGCCAATCTGCGATATCCCATCAGCTCCGTTATTTACGGAATCTACGGATCGTGAAGCGGCGTAAAGAGGGGAAAACGGTATTCTATTCGCTGAACGATGCGCATGTGGAGCAGATCTTTTTGCAGACCCACGAGCATGTCCGACACGAATAGCTAGTTGCAAAAAAAGAGGGACTCCAGCAGCCATTGAATGGCTTTTGGGAGTCCCTCTTTTTATTATGCCGACGAGTCCCAACCATCCACTACGGCTTACGGACCCAGCTGACGTTATTTGCACAATAATCGCTTTTTGAGCAGAGTTGCGGACCTCAGTGCAGTTATTCTTTAGAAAGAGGTCTTATTTTGCTCTTTTTCATGCCAATAGCGCCTATGGGGTCCGATAATATGCTAAACCGGGGATAATACTGCTTTTAGTGTCAATTGGGTCCGTTAGCTGTGTGGTTTGCGACAAATATTGCTCTAATGAAGCTAAGTGGCATCTCAGCTTAACTAAGTAACATCTCAACTAAACTAAGTAGCATCCCAATTAAACCAGGCTGCGTCGGGGTTAACCAATGCGTTTAAATCCACTGAAGCCTTGTATTTCGAAGTAAGGATTAAGCTTATTAGCTGGCTTGATTTAGGTTCTTCGTTAGGTTTGGTTTTCTAAAGGACAACACTAGCCAGACACATTGCACAGCAAGCACTAGCAGGATAAATAGATCGATTCCCATGTATTCACTCGTATTATCGTTGCCCACAAACTGAATTAAATTATGTATAAAGTGAAAGGATATCAGCGGAAGAATATTATTATTTTTTAGCATCAACAAGGCTAGCGCAAAACCGATCAGAAGCGCATATACGAGTTGTAGAAGAATTTGTGTGATATCTGTGCTGGATAATGCATTAAGTAAGTGGGTAATAGAGAAAAGAATACTTGAAGTGATCACTGCTGTTTTAGCCCCTTTAGGAAGCAAGGTCTTAAAAATCAAACCGCGATAGATACTTTCCTCCACAAAAGCGACCAGCAGGGTGAAGAAGATAAAGAACAGTACCTCAGATGCACTGATCTCACGAAATCCCTTAAAGGATATGGTAATCAGGACCACTACTAGCGGGGCATAATAGATCCAGTTGCCCGAGGATATGGTGTTTAGAGGTCGGAAGCCAAGCGTGCTCCATTTGCGCTTAACTGTAAAGTAGATGATGAGTACAAGCGCGATTGGGATGAAGGAGATAAGTACAGGGGCGGTGTACGCAAGTTCCTTAATTGTTGCGTAAGCCCCGGCGGCAGTTACGGCTACAAGTAATAACACCTCGATAATAACTACGCTCCAAATAGGGTGTTTCTGTGAAAAAGAAGACGTTTTGGCTAGCTTTGACATGTTCTAAATTCATCCCTTCTGTGTAAATCATTTGCCCATCGAGCTTCATTGATAATGGGGTCATTCGTATGTAAGAAACTTACTTTGGGTCATACATGATTTTACATATTTTCACGTAAAGGTCAATTGATTTAATTTTTAAGATAATGTAGAAAAATGGTGTATATCGCGTATTGACCTTGAAATATAAAGGGAATATAATAGGGCTAAGATAACATATGAACAAGTGCTCATATATGGTTTTTATTTGAGGAGATGTGCCGTATGGATACAATGCAAGGAAAATTAAAACGTCAGTGGGAATTAGAAGGCTTGGATTGCGCCAATTGCGCGATGAAAATTGAAGATAAGGTGAAGAAGATTGAAGGTGTATCGTCTTGTTCCGTTAATTTTGTAACAAAAACAATGACGTTGGAAACTGCCGCAGGGTATGAGGAGTCAGCGATTGTAGAAGCGAAGAAGACGGTGAAGGCACTTGAGCCCCACGTAAATGTGAAAGAGAAGGTTGGGGGCAATCACAAGGCGCGCAATAGTGGCGCTCATGAACATACGCATGATCACGAGCATGGTCATGAGCACGGCCATCAAGCTGCTGGACATCATCATGGTCATGAGGATGCTGAAGGTCATGGTCATACTCACGAGCACGGGGAAGGTGATACACGCAAAATATTGCTGCGGTTAGGCGCTGGTGGAATTCTTGCTCTAGCTGGGATATTCCTGCCCGTGAATGGAGTAGTTGAATTGCTGATCTTTTTGGCAGCCTATCTTATCGTGGGTGGTGAAGTTGTCTGGCAGGCGGTTAAGAACATCATCCGTGGCCAGGTGTTTGATGAGAATTTCCTGATGGCTCTGGCAACTATCGGTGCATTTGCGATTGGTGAGTATCCAGAGGGCGTGGCAGTAATGCTGTTTTACCAGATTGGAGAACTGTTCCAAGGTCTGGCTGTGAATCGTTCACGCCGATCTATTACGGCACTTATGGATATTCGCCCCGAGTTTGCCTATCTCAAGCTTGGAAATGATCTGAAGAAGGTCTCACCTGAGGAAGTAGCCATCGGAGATTTGATTGTTGTTAAACCCGGTGAGAAGGTACCCCTTGACGGAACAATACTTGAAGGTAACGCCATGATGGACACATCTGCACTTACTGGAGAGTCGGTACCACGATCAGCTGGTCCAGGAAGTGCGGTGTTAAGTGGTTTTATTAACCGGAACGGCGTAATTACTGTGCAAGTTACTCAGACCTTTGGAGAATCGGCCGTATCCAAAATACTGGAGCTAGTGCAGAATGCGTCAAGCAACAAAGCTAAAACGGAGAACTTTATTACTAAATTTGCACGTGCCTACACGCCTGTAGTAGTGATCACAGCAGTCCTGCTGGCCGTCGTTCCTCCACTGCTGATCAGTGGTGCAACTTTTTCGGATTGGATTTACCGTGCACTTGTATTCCTCGTAATCTCTTGTCCTTGTGCGCTTGTGGTCTCGATTCCACTGGGATTCTTCGGAGGGATTGGTGCAGCTTCAAGCAGCGGTATTCTGATTAAGGGAAGTAACTACCTGGAAGCCCTAAATGATGTGAAGGTAGTTGTCTTTGATAAAACGGGAACGTTGACCAAGGGACAGTTTAAGGTGACAGGAATTTATCCGTCGGGTGGCAAATCTAAGGATGAATTACTGCGGACAGCCGCTTATGCGGAGAGCCATTCCAATCACCCGATCGCTGAGTCGATTCGGACGGCTTATGGTGAACAGATTTCTAAGGAAGCTATCTCGAATTACAATGAAATCTCTGGTCATGGTATCGAAGTAACTATCGAAGGCAAGACCGTATTTGCAGGTAACGCACGTCTGATGGAGCGTGAGGGAATTGCTTATGAGGTCCCAGAGCAGAGCGGTACAGTTGTTCACATAGCGGTAGATCATCAATATGAAGGTTATCTGGTGATCGCTGATGAAGTGAAGGAGGACTCACTGCAGGCCATTCAGCGCCTCAAAAAGCTGGGAATACGCAAGACGGTGATGCTGACAGGTGATGCTTCCGCCGTAGCTGAAGATGTAGGGAAGCAGTTAGGGGTAGATGAGGTACACGCAGAGCTTTTACCACAGCATAAGGTAGAGGCCATCGAGAAGCTGGATCGTGATAAGTCTCCACGCGAGAAGATTATTTTTGTCGGAGACGGAATTAATGATACTCCTGTACTGGCTAGAGCCGATGTCGGGATCGCTATGGGAGGACTTGGTTCCGACGCTGCCATTGAAGCAGCAGATATTGTAATTATGACCGATGAGCCTTCGAAGATTGCTGTAGCTATCGGAATTGCCAAGCGTACTCGAGCCATCGTATGGCAAAATATTATTTTTGCTTTAGGTGTAAAAGCTATATTCCTTCTGCTCGGTGCATTTGGGATTGCCACGATGTGGGAGGCTGTATTCTCAGATGTAGGGGTAACCGTACTTGCCGTACTGAACAGTATTCGAGCTTTAAAAGTGCAAGACGAGGGTTAAGAATCTTTGGTGTATTAAATAAATGATTTCAACAAAAGTAAGCTTTAGGATTCCGGTTTTAAGGGTCTTAGGGCTTATTTTTTTTATTCTCCAGCAAAGAATTTGTCTATTTTTGCCGATATAGAAGATATATCCACATCAGGAGATATTATAACAAATGGAGTGAGGAGGCTATTACATCGTGAATGAAAATGAAATGAAAGGAAACAAGATGAAAAAAATGAGAAAAAATGTAACGAAGAGAAAAGCGACGTCAATTCAACTTAAGTGGTCATCTGTTATATTAGCTATTGCAATCGTGCCGCTCATGGTAGCGACCATATTTTTACTTGATTATTTCGGCAATGTCACACGCACAGACAGTGAGCAAATGGCGCAGGACACCATTAATACGAACACATTCCGGATGGATGAGTGGCTATCCAACAAAACCTCGTCCGTAAAGGATCTGGTGTCCCAGCATCCTGAGTTCGATTTTACAAATCCGGCAAGTATCTTCCCTGTGATAGAAGTGCTGGAGGAAAGTGACAGTGAGACAGAAGGTTACAGTGTCATTAGTAAAGACGGCCAGTTAACCAATATGATGAACATGACCGCAAATGTAGCAGATGCGAGCTATTTCTTGAAAGCGAAAGAAACACATGCGCCTGTGTTGGGGGAAATGTCCTATCTGGAGCAGCTTGATAAATATATCATTCCAATCGTAGTTCCTGTCATGGATAAGGATAAGCAATTTATGGGAGGTATTGTCTTCTCGATTACTCCTGAAGTTCTTGCCCAAATGAGTAATGAAATTACTATGGCGGATACCGGATTTGGATATGTAATCTCAAATGATGGCATGTATTATACATATCCAGACGTCAGTCGTATGGGCAAAAAAATTACCGATTACGCTAAAGAGCCGGCTCTTCAGAAGGTCGTTGACAAGATTTTGAGCAACAAAGAGGGGTCCGAAACTTATAAGGGCGAAGATGGTAAGAAAGTCATTACATACTTTAAGACAATTCCAGATACTGATCTGAAGCTTCTTGTAACAGTGCCGGAGAAAGAGGTTTTTGCTAAAGTGACCTCTGCACAAAGAACAGCAATGTTCATCTTACTGGCAGTTATACTTGTCATAATTTTTGTTTCACTGTACCTTACTCGTCTTATCGTTAGACCCATTAAAGCAATTTCCTCGACTATGAAAAAGGTGGCAGAGGGTCATCTGAATGAGAGGGTTAAAGTGCAGTCCGGAGATGAGATCGGCGAGATGAGTCAAAATATCAATGATATGATTGAGACACTCTCCGGTATTGTCAACAAGATTGATACAACAGTAGTGGAGGTTACTTATTCCTCAGAAGGAATGCTGAAATCGGCTCAACGTTCGTCCTATACTTCAGCAGAGGTTGCCACAGTTATCCAAGAAGTAGCTCAAGGAATGGAAGAGCAATTTAGAGGGTCCGAGCAATCCGCAAGAGCAACGGAAGAGATGGCCGTAGGTTTGCAACGTATTGCTGAGTCCTCTGCAGCGGTATCAGATCAGGCTGAGACAGTCAACTCAGAAGTAGAGAGTGGTTATTTGGAAATTCAATCTACACTGCAACAGATGGCTGTTATCAGTTCCACAGCTAATCAGACTGCCGAGATGATTGGGAAATTAAGTGAGCAATCGGAACAAATCGGACAAATTGTGGATGTAATTTCTGAGATATCCAATCAGACAAGCTTATTATCTTTGAATGCTTCTATTGAGGCTGCCAGAGCTGGAGAACATGGTCGTGGCTTCGGTGTAGTTGCGAATGAGGTGAAAAAGTTAGCAGAGCGGACGAACAGTTCCATCATTAGTATAGTGGAGCTAATCGGCGGCATTCAGTCTTCAACAACAAGTGCAGCGGATTCCATGAAGAAGAGTATTGAGGAAATTGGCGATGGAATGGGGAAAATGCAAAACGTCGGTGTTTCCTTTGATCATATCCGTTCTTCGATCCGTGAAGTATCGTCGCAAATACAGGATGTGTCAGCAATTAATGAAGAGATGTCAGCCGGCACGGAAGAAATAACGGCTTCTATATCCGATATGCTCGGAATAGCTAAAGAATCTGCTGAGAATGCTCAGGCGGTGTCCTTAGCTTCAGCGGAGCAGACAGAGATTATGAAGGATGTCGTGTCCTCCGCGGAATCACTTAATGAAGTGATGTCTGTGCTGAAAGAAGAAATCGAAAAGTTTAAAAAGTAGGAGATAAACTGAGATTCATCTCCTAATAATACAAAAAATCGCTCTCTGGGAGCTGGCGGGTGATCTCACCAATTCCCAAAGTAGCGATTTTTTTACGAATTAAACGCTGTCTTCCAGCTGTAGGCTCTCGATGCCTGCACGTACAATGTTGCAGGAGTGGTTCAATTTCTGGGTTTCCTCTGTATTTAAATTAAGCTCCAGCAGCTCTTGAATCCCAGTGTTGCCTATGATGGCGGGCACGCCCGTGCATACACCGCTATGTCCGTACTCTCCATCCAGAATGGCCGATACGGCGATAATTTTGTGCTCATCATTCAGGATCGAACGGGTAATGTAGGCAAGTGCGCTGCCAATCCCGAAATGTGTGGAGCCTTTACGGGTGAAAATTTCCCAGCCGGCATCTTTTGTCTTGCGGGAGATATCCTCCAGATCCAAATGCGGGAACCGCTCGCGATGCTGATCTAAAATTTGCAGAATAGGCTTGCCGCCAATTGTTACATGGGACCAAGCTACAAATTGAGATTCGCCATGTTCACCTAAGGCGTAGCCATTAACACTACGCGGGTCAATGGAGAACACATCGGAGAGCAGGGTTTTTAGGCGCGACGAGTCAATGGAGGTCCCGGTACCAATAATTCTGTGGCGAGGCAGACCTGATATTTTCCAGACCATATAAGTGACAATATCGACCGGATTAGCGGCGACTACGAATATTCCATCAAATCCCCCAGCCATGATGTTGGTAATGATTTCTCGAGTAATAACCGCAGAGGCTTCCAATACGTCAAGTCGGGTCTGCCCGGCTGTTGGATTAGCGCCAGCGGTTAAGATAACTACATCCATTTTTGCACAATCGCTATAGGTTCCGGCATACACCTTTGTGCGTGTGCTTGTGAAATCCATACAGTGCGAGAGATCAAGTGCTTGTGCCATAGCCCGATCATAGGTGCGGTCGATCATCATAATTTCGTCGCAAATGGCCTGATTAACCATGGAGTAAGCACAGCTTGAACCCACCATTCCGGCCCCGACGATGGCTACTTTTCTCGATTTACTTTTCAATTGCCTTGTCCTCACTCTCTAAAAGTTATACGCAGTATAGGCTTCCAAATGATATTTATTTCAGCATTAAGGTCTTTTGGAAGCTTATCGTTAGGTATGCTTATAGTTTAACGTATCCCTTCGCAAGTTACCTGACATCGGACTTGCAAAGATTATATTTTTTCTGTTTAATGCTGGATAGGTGACATGATGAGTTAGTTATTTCAGGAGATCTATCCCTATAGTGTATGTAAAGTGCTTAAAGAGGATGTAATAAGAGGATGGCTAATTGATGTCAGAAAAGGGTGAAAAGTAGAAAAAAGCAGAGGAGAACATAAGCTTGAGTTACAAGAGGTAAGAAGTCATCTCAAGGATATCGGGTAAGAACCCTGAGATGGCTTCTTAGGATTATTATTGATAATCATGGCTGCGGCAGCAGACTCACCGAGGAGGTCATAGCCTTATAACGCTTGAACATAAAAAATCTCCAATGAACAATCATGCCGAAGGCTAAAATAAAGAACAAACCACCGGACTGTGGAATAGACACATAACGGTTAATAAATTCATGGAGTAAAGTGCGGACTAGAAGAAGTCCGAGCAGGATAAACGCAAAGCTCTTGGAGCGTTGAGCGTAAATTTGTCCATCACGTTGTTCAAAGTGGGTGCTGCGTATAAGAGGATACGCGAAGATGAACCAGCCAATCAAAAAGGCGACTGCCGCCCACCATAATGGGAATCTGACCGCAGGTGCCACAAACATGGCAAAACCCGTCGACATACCGAGAGGTGGAATCCATATTTTTCGAATAGTAACCGGACGTGCGCTTGCTTTTAGACGAATGAAAATAACCATCAGCGCCATGAACAAAGCCCCTAATGTGGAGCCAATATGTAGAAGCGAGGGGTTTATGTTACCCATGATACACGACCTCTCTATGATTTCAGTCACTTGTATCTTCATTATAACAGAAAAACGATGGCAAAACATTGAAGTGTATTGGCTCCATCCCCGCAACAATTCCAGCAGAGGAATTTTTTCTTAAAGGAACGATACATACAAAAATCCCCGCCAGAGCATACTCTGACGAGGATTTATTGATGTGAATATTATTATCTCATCTCAGACTTACGAACGGCTGCGTCCACTTGTCGAGCGAAGAATAAGGCTCACGATAAAGATCAGCACAACGGCACCGATCAAAGAAGGGAAGAAGTAGAAATCACTTACTTTAGGTCCCCAGCTTCCCAGAAGCACGCCACCCAGCCATGAACCGATAATACCAGCGATGATATTACCGATAACACCACCAGGAATATCTCTGCCCATAATCAGACCAGCCAACCAACCAATAACCCCACCAACGATTAACATCCATAGAAAACTCATGTTACTTCAACTCCTTCGTTTTGTTGTTTGCGATGTCTACTATTAACCTTTGTGACCATCTTTAAACCACATGGAAAAACTTACTTCTTCCGGAATGGTTAGGAAGTAGGCTCTAAATGCAGTTTCGATAATGTATTACAACTATAAACATGCTATAGTGAAAAAATATTATAAAATTATGAGTAAACCCCTATTAGTAAAGGGTAAGTAAGAAGTAATACAATACATAAAAGATAAAGGAGCCACTATTATGGAACGGGCTAATGAGGCATTGTTTTATGTAGGAACGTATAACTCTGAGAACGAGAAGGCGATTCAGTTATGTGCGCTTAGTCTTTTGTCGGGGGAAATGAGAATTCTTGAGGGTACCGAGGGAATTGAGAATCCATCGTTTTTAGCTGTGAATAAAGCAGGCAGCGTGTTGTATGCAGTTAGTGAGAAGGATCAAGGTGAGGTTTACGCATATGCAATTGATCCTGCAACTAAAGCGTTGCAATCACTTGGAAGTCGTCCTACGGAAGGTGGCGCTCCTTGTTATGTCTCCATTAGTCCTAAGGAAGATTACATATTCGTCTCCAATTACTCGGGAGGCAATGTTAATGCTTTTCCTGTAAATGAAGATGGTTCGCTTCAAGAGATGTCCGACCAAGTAAAACATGTGGGTTCAGGCATTCGTGAAGACCGTCAGGAGGCTCCGCATCCGCACTCTGTCATTCCGGACGCAAGTGGTAGACATGTGCTGGTGTGCGATTTGGGACTAGATCAAATTGTGATCTATCGCCCTGAAGAGGGCAAACTGGTAAAACATCGTGAGCTTAATCTGCCACCTGGTTCAGGTCCACGTCATCTGGCGGTGCATCCCTCTGGACAATGGATCTACCTGGCGAATGAACTGAATTGTACAGTAACGGCATTTGCTAATGATGAACAGGATGCAAATCTAAATGTTTTACAGCATCTTAGCACGCTTCCTGATAATTATACTGCCGGTAGTGACGATACAGCTTCCGATATTCATGTCTCCCCTTGTGGCAGATTCCTGTATGTCTCCAATCGGGGACAAGACAGTATCGCCCTGTTCCATATCGATGAATTAACGGGTCTGCTTGAAGCAGTGGATTGGCAGGGTACCGGCGGGCGTACTCCGCGTAACTTTGCAATTATTGGGGATAAGCTGCTTGCTGCTAATCAGAATAGTGATAATATTACCTCGTTCTCCATCGATAGTGAGAGTGGCAGATTAATCCCTACAGGAAATGAATTGGAAATGAAGTCACCTGTTTGTGTGCAAGCGTTGTAGGCTGAGACTAGGTTATTGTATGTCGTAAAAATAAGGGCTATTCCCGTATCCATTCATTTTTTCGTGAGTGGAGGTTGGGAATAGCCCTATTTTGCAAATGAAGTCCTAAGGATAATAGCAAGTGATTTTTAAAATGTATTTCGGATACCTAAATCGTAAAAACCGATGTCATCCAGCATGATCCGGTCGCCTTCTTCATCAAGATAGAAGGTGATTTCTGTCAGGTTATCAGGATCCAGCTCTGGTTCTTCCTCTTGAAATTGTTCGAACGGCATCTCGTAGGTTTGAAATACAGCTTCGGAAAGGTCACCGTATTTGCCATCGTTTATCCGCTCTTCAAGCCATGGGAATAACGTGAACTGAGTTTGTGGAAGCGGCAGTATGTCCATTACTTCATCCAGCGTCAAGCGGGCTGAGGTATCATTATGGTCAGTTAACTCCACCTCAACCTTTGGAGGTAGTGGAACATCCATTTCTTCACTAATGTCACCATTCAGATTTGCCATAGAGAACGTAAGGCCATCTGCCCCTAAAAGAGCAGTTTCAGTACGGACACTGTCGTTAAGCTTAATGTTGTAATAAGCTTCTTCGTTTTTGCTGGCTGTGCGTTCAAGGACAACACCATAGGTGGCTTTGCTTTTTGACTCCCGGTCTTTAGCCAGCTCTTCTGACCAAGAAACACCCGATGCTTCTGCTGTTCCCAGTTCTACTGTGTTTTTGTTACGGTCATCGTCGAATGTGGCTACAGGACGATATCCCCCGCTTTGGAATCGATTGTAGTAGGCGGTATCTGGTAACCACTTCAGCCCGCTGCGATAATCCCGGAACAAGCTTTGGTATTCCTCTTTTTCATGCAAGGTGGTCTCCAAGAAAGCTGATACATAGACCTTAGCGATTTGCCGTTGTTTGTCTGCATCCATGATTTGTGCCCGATTTAAAAAGAGTCCAGCTGGCAAGGTCTGATCATACCCGCCCCAATCGCTGTTGAATTGACTGTGATTGGCGTCCGCAATATACAGCGAGCTTTTGAAAGCAGGCGATCCTTGGGAATAGGAGGTACGTATATACTGCCGATCACCATAGAAATCATGTACATCTCCATCGCGGGCTCCCTGCAGGGTCAAATAATTGATGTCTTTGAGACGGGCTTGCTGGTCATCTATCGTTTTGTCCGTTGGTGCAAGCGCGATTACAGAGGTTATATTAAAGCGATTAACTGCCGCCATCACCGGATCATCCTTGAACCAACGAGTGGCATCCGCGGCCATAGCTACGGCTTGTCCTCCGCGGCTATGGCCGAGCAGGGCGGTTTTTGTGAAATCTATTTTCTGATAAAAAGGACTGCCCGGATCATCTGAAAAGTCTGCTAGCTGCTCTAAATGTTTCAGTAGGATCCAAGTCCGTACTTTAAAATCATTGTCCGGAATACCGGACCAAGCAGAATAATTCAGGAAATTCTCATCGAGCGAGATCGCGATAAATCCCCGGCTTGCCAATAGTTCGCCGAGATAAGCGTACCCGCCATCAGAGTAATCTTCCATCATATGATTGCCGTGCACCATCAGTACTACTGGATATGGACCTTCGCCTTCTGGCATCCATACGCGACCATTCAAGGGAAGTGCCTTATAATCGAAACCCCAGAATAAAGTGCGCAGCTTTGACCAATCCTTAATATAAGCAGAAGCATCGGCCGTAGAGGATATCAAGCTTGTATCCTTACCGTATTCGGCACGATGTAGATCGGTACCACTGGCATAGGTGAAGGTCTGATAAGCTAGATTACCTGGTTTTCCCGGATCGGAGGCTGTAAGTGGAACAACTTCCGTATCGTTGATGTCGACCGACTCTGAAATAGGCAGTTCTTGCACTCCGCTTGCCAGCGCAAGTGGGGAAAAAGTCACTGCCACTGTTAGCAGAAGTCCTAATGTTATTCTTTTGCTGCGGAGCAGGCCAATGGCTAATCCGCCTAGTGCTCCTAGCAGTGCAAGCACGACCGCAATGACAACCGCAGCCTCAATCTCAAAATCCGCATAATATAAGATTAGTAGAATAGCTCCAAAATCACTCAATACACAGCCTGCGAATAATCTTGGGATACGCAGTCCGGTCAACGCTAGCAGAACAGCCAAAATATTGCCGGAAATCGCCAGCAGGACAGTGCCTGCACCTGCAGCAAGAGCGATATCGGTAGGTTTACCTAATCCAGTAGGAATGCCTAACACGGCAGTACTAAAGGCTAAAAAGCATATTATCCACAGACCGGCTATAGCTGTTCTCCAAACTGCTGTATCGTAACGGTAGGTTCCCCTAATTCTTCGTCCAATTTCTTGAGCCATACGTCTGTGGAGCCGCGGTTTCAACGGCGCAGGGACGTACTCTAAATCCATACCCATGACTCTCTCCCCTGACATAAAGCGGTAATTTCTCTTAACCCATAAGCTGTAGCAATAATATTACTTTATAGCATCAATAACAAGTGGATCTTACAGGAACCGACCCCATAGCTTGTATGGTGTGGTGTGTGTGAGTTTTCTTTGACATAGGCTGGAAAAAAAGGTTTGACACAGTTAAAGGGTTTCAGTATTATATCCATATAAACCAACTAAGTAGATAGGAATAATTGAAGAAAGTTCTTACCGTACGAACGGAGGAACGCCTGCATTAGGCTCGCAGACACGGTCTTAGGACCGGTTTGACCTGCCATACGTAGGCTTTCCTCCGTTCTTTTTGTGTTACCCAAGGGTTAGTTTGGTACGAAAAAACATGGGGGAGTGGAAAAGATGAAGAAAAAGATGAATAAAGGGCTTCTTGTAGGGTTTAGCTTGTTGCTTACGGCAGGGCTTACTGCTGCTTGCGGCAGCAATAACAATAACGGCAATAGTGCTAGTCCGGCAACAGACGCACCAGCAACAACCAATTCAGCGGAGGCTACAAATGCGGCTGAAGCCAGCAAAACTCCATCTAAAGATCCAGTAGAACTACTGAACGTATCTTATGACCCTACTCGCGAATTGTACGAGAATTATAATAAAGCTTTTGCTGCCTATTGGGAGAAAGAAACAGGACAGAAGGTCACCATTAAACAATCCCACGGTGGATCGGGGAAACAAAGCCGTGCTGTGCTTGATGGCCTGGAAGCGGATGTTGTGACATTAGCACTTGGTTATGATATTGATGCCTTGCAGGAAAAGGGACTGATCAACGAGGGCTGGCAAAGTAAATTCGATCATAACAGCTCACCTTACACCTCGACTATCGTGTTCCTTGTACGCAAAGGGAATCCGAAAGGAATCAAGGATTGGCCAGATCTGCTCAAAGAGGGCGTAGAGGTTATTACACCAAACCCGAAAACATCAGGTGGAGCACGCTGGAACTACTTGGCGGCTTGGGGTTATGCACTAGACCAGAACAATAACGATGAGGCTAAGGCTGAGGAATTTGTAAAAGAACTGTTCAAGCATGTGCCAGTGCTGGATACCGGCGCGCGTGGATCTACGACAACGTTTGTGGAGCGTGGAATTGGTGATGTGCTGATCGCATGGGAGAATGAAGCCTATTTATCCGTGGAAGAGCTGGGACCAGACAAATTTGATATCGTGAATCCTTCGGAGAGCATTCTGGCTGAACCGCCAGTAGCTATAGTAGATAAGGTTGTGGACAAAAGAGACACGCGTGAGGTATCCGAGGCGTACCTGAAGTATCTCTATAGTGAAGAGGGACAAAAAATCGCGGCTGAGAACTATTACCGTCCTACATTAGATAGTGTGAAAGAAGAATACAAAGATAAGTTCCCGGAAATCAAGCTGTTTACATTGGCTGACAAATTCGGAACCTGGAAAGAAACGCAAGAGAAGCATTTTAATGATGGCGGGATCTTTGACAAGATTTATGTGCCGGGTGCCAAATAACAGATGAATGAAATGCAGGATATGATCATTGAGATTTGTCCCGGTAGGGGCTGATCGGCTAAAAGGCCGAAGGCGAGAAAGGATGAATAGGGGATGAATGTCACCACTACGGCTGCACCAGCAGCAACGCGGCGCAAAATACTGCCCGGCTTCGGGCTGACGATGGGCTACAGTGTTTTATACCTGAGTCTAGTGGTTCTACTGCCACTTTCGGCGCTACTGTTCAATTCTACAGGTCTGAGCTGGGCGAAATTCTGGGATGTAGCTACGGACCCGCGGGTATTAGCTTCGTATCGTGTGAGCCTGTCGACAGCTGCTGCGGCTGCTTTTGTAGATGCAATTCTAGGTCTTTTGCTGGCGTGGGTACTGGTACGTTATGAATTTCCGGGCAAAAGAATATTTGATGCGCTGATCGATCTCCCGTTTGCCTTGCCGACAGCTGTAGCTGGTGTCTCCTTGACGGCGCTCTATGCAGGCAATGGCTGGATTGGGTCTTGGCTTGAGCCGCTGGGATTAAAGGTGGCATTCACTCCGCTCGGGATTACCTTGGCTTTGATGTTCATCGGCATACCGTTCGTTGTCCGGACGGTGCAGCCGGTGCTGGAGGATTTGGACAGAGATATGGAGGAGGCTTCGGCAACCCTTGGCGCAGGCCGCTGGAGAACCTTTCGTTCAGTAGTTCTGCCTGAGCTGTTTCCGCCACTGCTAACAGGTTTTGCTCTAGCTTTTGCTCGGGGCATCGGTGAATTCGGCTCCGTCGTGTTCATCTCCGGTAACATGCCGATGAGGACGGAGATTGCTCCGCTGCTTATTATGTCTAAACTGGAGCAATATGATTATGCCGGAGCTACCGCCGTAGCCCTGCTATTGCTCCTCATCTCTTTCTTAATGTTACTTGTTATTAACACACTTCAGCGCTGGGTTCGTAAGACTTCTCGTTGAGGTAATTGCCATGACAGCAGACGTCCGAACATGTTCAAACTTACTCGGAGACACTCGATATCTGCCGTTGATATTGAATATTTCAAGCTATCTTGTCTTCGTAAAACCCTTTAAAGGAGGAATAATTTTGGCCGGTACCGTCCCTCTCCATACCCCCCGGCTACAAAAGAATGCGTCCTCGTCCGCGACAACGGAAACCCCAATTGTAAAATGGGTGTTGATCGGAGCGGCTGGGCTAGTCCTTTTTTGGCTGATTGCTCTGCCATTAGTTGTTGTGTTAACCGAGGCACTTAAGAAGGGCTGGGACGTATATATTGCTGCCCTGACTGATCCGGATGCCCGCTCAGCGCTGCGATTGACGCTGCTTGTTGCGGCGATAACTGTGCCTCTGAATACCTTTTTTGGTGTAACAGCGGCGTGGGCTGTAACCAAGTTCCGTTTCCGCGGCAAAGGGTTTCTGATCACCTTGATTGATCTCCCTTTTGCAGTCTCGCCAGTCATCGGCGGCCTAATCTTTGTACTCGTCTTCGGAGCAAACGGATGGTTTGGCCCTTGGCTGAGCGCCCATGATATTAAGATCGTATTTGCGCTTCCGGGTATCGTGCTAGCCACGTTGTTTGTGACGTTTCCTTTTGTAGCGCGTGAGTTAATCCCGCTGATGGAGGATCAGGGTACACAGGAGGAAGAAGCGGCAATTACACTCGGCGCACATGGGTGGCAAATCTTTTTCAGAGTCACGCTGCCTAATATTAAATGGGGGTTACTATACGGCATTATTTTGTGTAATGCGCGGGCCATGGGTGAGTTTGGTGCGGTTTCTGTGGTGTCCGGGCACATCCGTGGGGAGACGAATACGCTGCCGCTGCATGTTGAGATTTTGTACAACGAATATCAATTTTCAGCATCTTTTGCAGTAGCTTCTTTGCTCCTGTTATTGGCTTTGGTAACGATGATTATTAAAAGCTGGTTGTCGCGAAAAAATGCCCATTGACATGACTTTTAGTTCCATGCTAAGTTAATTCATAGTATACTGGTTGGTAATAACGGAATTGAGGAAAAAAGGAATTTAGGCGGATATAATCCTTTGGTGAGAAAGGGAGGCTAGAGAATGGCTAAACCGCTGAAAGTGGACGATTTATGGCTTACGCGGATTGCAGGACTTCTGGATGATATGGAATTTGGCTCATTGCATATTGTGGTTCATGAAGGTCAGATTGTTCAGATGGAGCGTACGGAACGCAAACGGTTTGAGAATAGCAGTGGCAACGCAAATGGACGTTATATTGGTGAAAGCGGCAGCCGGCGGGCCGATTCTCAATCGGCGGGACGTTGATTCAATCTCTGGGCAATCATAAAGGTATATATCATCTTTTTGGATAAAAGATTATGGAGTTGTCACATAAGCCACGAAATGGCTGCTGGGGCAACTCCTTTTTCTTCGTATGCTTGATATTTGGCACGTATGACGCACCATATGACGCACCCCATCGGACTCAGTTGACACTAAACGCAGTATTATGCCACATTTGCCCCGCTAACGGACCGCATAGCCGCTATTGGCATAAAAAACACCACATATGGACCTGATTCTAAGCAATAACGTCCCTGGAGTCCGAAACCACGCTCCAAAAGCTGAAAAGGTGCAAATAACGTCATCTGGGTCCCTAGGTCGCAGGAATGATGATTGTTGAAGCAGACCGCTCATGAGTAAAAACACAGCAATATGTCATCTGGGTCCGCAGGTCGCAGGGAATGATGATTGTTGAAGCAGACCGCTCATGAGTAAGAACACAGCAATATGTCATCTGGGTCCGCAGGTCGCCGGGAATGATGAGTGTTGAAGCAGACCGCTCATTAGTAAGAACATACAATACGTCATCTGTGTCCGTAAGTCGCAGGAATGATGAGTGTTGAAGCAGACCGCCCACCAGTAAGAACACAGCAATACGTCATCCGGGTCCATAGGTCGCAGAGGATGATCTGTCCCTTTACGACATATACAAATGATCAGCCCGTAGGGCAGCTACATATTTTGATGACGCAGTACGTTTGTTAATAACGAGGGGCTTGGCGTGAGGCGGATACGCCCTCCATCAACAGGATGAACGCAGTAATGGCGTGCATAATCCAACCAACGATCGGAACAAAAGCTAAAATCGAGGTGATAATGCCCAGAACGTTACCCATGAATGGTTTATGCTCTCTTTGCAGCACAACAACGGCTACAGCATGAAGCAAAAAGGCAATGGCCAAAGGGACCCAACCATTAGCAATGATAAAGAGTCCGCCAATCAACGGCAGAGCCAGAAAAGCTTCATAAAGGCATGTTCCCCATTTGAACAGCTTGGCTACAGGAGACATAATGCTTCACCCACCCTTTTATAAATATTGTTACAGATACTATTCCACACAGTCAGTAAAGGAATTCAAGAATATAATGCTTATCCCTCAGTTTCAAAAACATCCCTAGCAGTGAGCCTTGCCTGTGAACCATGCAGTCGTATATAGTGGGAACAGCAATGCTGAACGGAGGAGTGCGGATGGAAACAACAAGTAAGCTTGATATACGCCATGAACAGCCTTCAGTGGAACAGTATTTGGCGCTGAGAAAAGAAGCTGGGCTGAGTGAAATGAGTGTGGAAGGTGCAGCGATCGGTTTGCCTCGTTCTATTTTTGCGGTAACTTTGTATGAGGAGAATAACCTAATCGGGATGGGGCGGGTGATTGGCGATGGGGGATGCTTTTTTCAGGTCACGGATATCGCGGTCAAGCCTTCACATCAAGGACGAGGTTTGGGAAAGCTGATCATGCGGGAAATCAGGGAGTTCCTTAATACTGTACCTGACAAGGCTTATGTAAGTCTGATTGCAGATGGAGAAGCCTCGAAGCTCTATGCACAATACGGATTTGAATCGGTTATGCCACGTTCTCAGGGAATGTTTTTGCGTCGCTAAGCTAAGGCGAATTCATGCTGCTTTTTTAGTAGGAGTGCCCCTTGTATTGGTTAAGGGGTTTTTGGTCTGGAAGTGGAGTAGTAGGTGCGATCTGGTTTCGATTGGATCTCAGGGGATAAATAATGTTTAAAGGCTGTAAGGGAAAAGCTATTCAGATGAGCATCAAAAAAATAATTGAGCAGAAGGCTGCACGATAATGGTCTTGCTCGTAGAATGTGAGGAACAACAAGATGGATGTTGTAATATTGGGCGCTTCAGGAACGATTGGAAAGGCAATTGTACAGGAGGCATTAAAAAGAAAACACGAAGTAACAGCTGCGGTACGCAATCCAGAGTCAGTAACTCTCGAAAACGAGCGTTTACATGTAACAACGGTGGATATTCTTGATCCGGCTTCAGTAGCGGCTGCGGTCCGTGGCCATGAAGAGGTAATCAGTGCTTATGGACCAGGAGCGGGCCACGAGCTGGATCTGATTACGGCGGCAAAAGCGTTGGTGGAGGGTATGCAGACGGCAGGGTTAAATCGGCTGTTGGTTGTTGGAGGTGCAGGTAGCTTAAAGACTGAAACTGGAGAGCTGCTGATGAATACACCGGATTTTCCGGAAGAGTTTAAACCAGTTGCAGAGGCGCATGCACAGGCTTATGAGATTTACAAAAATACAGAATTGGATTATACGTATCTCAGTCCTGCTGCGGTAGTTCATCCAGGTCGTCGTACAGGTCATTTCCGCATCGGATTGGACCGTCTTATTCTAGATGAGAATGGTGAAAGCAAGATTAGTGTGGAGGATTTCGCTGTAGCTATGGTGGACGAGCTGGAGGAAGGGAATTTTAGTCGGGCCAGATTTACTGTCGCTTACTGATATCTGACTTGCGCCGGACTTGCGCTCGGGATTGTACTTGGAATTGCGTGTGAAGCTTTGGAACGGTAGATAGCGGAAAGGGGCTAAATCATGTATCTGGTAACTGCTGAGCAAATGAGGCAGCTGGACAGCGAAACCATCCAGCAGCTGGGGATTCCAGCGATTGCGCTGATGGAGAATGCGGGAAGAGTTATCGCAGAGGAGATCATCGCGCTTTGCCGGGAGAGAGGCGGGGCAGGCTGCAGGAATGCAGCCAAAGGGAACGATGCCGGGCTAAAGCAGGCCGCACTGGGTGACCTAGGCAAGGCATTTAAGGTCAGCGCAGATCATGCGCTGACGCTTGCCTCTGCCGCCGCCGAGCGATGGTTCATCCTCGTCGGCAAAGGCAACAACGGCGGCGATGGCCTCGCCGCCGCACGGTACCTTCGCGAGACCGGCATCGCCGTCACGCTCGTCTATGCGGTGCCGCCGGAGTCGCTCTCCGGCGAGGCCGCCCTGCAGCGCGATGCGGCTGCAGTCATGGGCCTGCCTGCCGTAGTATACGGCAGGGATCGGCTGGACCTTGCCGAGTGCAGCGGCATCCTGGATGCGCTGCTCGGCACCGGCGGCGCGGGAGCCCCGCGCGGCGCCTATGCGGAGCTGATTGCCGCAGCGAACAGCAGCGGCAAGGTCATTGTGTCCGCGGACATCCCCAGTGGTCTGAACGCGGACACAGGAGAGACGCATGAGCCTTGCATTCATGCGTCAGTGACGGTATGCCTCGCGTTTCTCAAGCGAGGCCTCCTGCAATACCCCGGTGCAGGCGCAGCGGGGCATGTCAAGGTACGGGCCATCGGCATTCCGACTGCTCTGGCTCTTAACAGCGGTGTGCAGGTTCACCTGCTGACACCGGAAGTGCTGCATGCCCATCTGGGGGTCGATCTGGCCCGGCGGCGGTCGCCAGAAGGCCATAAGGGAACTTATGGGCATGTACTCCTTACTGCCGGCACCTTACGGATGAGCGGCGCCGGACTACTGGCAGCCCGTGCTGCGCTGCGCACGGGCTGCGGACTGGTGACGTGGGCGCTTCCTAAGAAGCTGTTACCTTCCGTCATCGGTGTTGTTCCTGAACTCATGCTGGCTGATGTAGGTGGCAGTGAAGAGGGAAACTGGGAGGCTGAGACCGCGCCCGAGCTACTGAAGTTAAGCGAAGAGCGAGATGTAATCGCTGTGGGACCAGGTCTTGGACGGTTCCCGGGTGATACAGATTGGCTTCGCAGTCTTTGGGAAGGCAGTGATTGCCCGCTGGTTATCGATGCGGATGCTTTAAATATTCTGGCTGACTCCGATTATAAGAGTTGGGCGCGGCGCCGTCATTCTGTAATTCTGACACCTCACCCAGGCGAAATGGCTCGCCTGGCTAACCTAACTACGGCTGAGGTCCAACGTGACCGAATCGGTCTGGCTATGGACTATGCCAAGGAGCATGGGGTTACGCTTGTGTTAAAAGGAGCACATACCGTGATAGCAACTCCTGAAGGGCAAGCTTATGTAAATACCACAGGCCATCCCGGCATGGGCACTGGTGGAGCTGGTGATGTGCTAACGGGCATGATTTCCAGCCTGCTGGCTCAGGGACTTCATGCTACGCAGGCAGCAGCTTTTGGGGTATACCTGCACGGATTAGCAGGAGAGGGAGCAGCCCGTCAGCGGAATAATCCGGCGGCTATTATTGCCGGAGATATCATTGAAGCGCTTTGAGTATCCCTAATAAGGCTTATGACAGCAGTAAGCAGAGCAGTGGCAGAAATAGGGCGAATACTGGCAGCAACAGAGGAAACCTTTCTACACCAAGCTGGGTCACTCTGAGAAGGAGTAGTCCAAGGACTCCACCCAGACCCCATAGCAGATACTCTGCACCTTGTTCCGCTGCCAGCCATAGACCTGCACCAAAACCCGTGACGACATATACAGCAAGGGGCAGGATAGGGGATTTGGAGCGCAGAATACGCAGCAGTACATCTGCTACTAACGCCGCAGGCAATCCATAAGCATAAATGGCATAAGGAATCGATAGTGGCCAGCCTTCAGGAATTCCATCGGATTGTGGAAATCCAAGCATAAGTAAGGTAATAAGGACGTAAGTTAGCCCTGCGCAGGCTAATTTGGTTAATGCGTACATGCCACTGCTTAGGCGGACAGAAGAGATATCATAATCATTTATCTTATTCATTTGATATACATTCCTCTCGTGGTGTAATGCATCAGCTGGTGACCATGTCTCCACCATTGACATGAATACATGTCCCGGTAACATACGAAGAATCCGGTCCCGCTAAATAAAGATAGGCTCCTGCTAACTCATATGGCTGTGCGGCACGTTTAAAGGGTGTATCCGTCCCAAATACACTAACCTCATCTGCAGAGTAGCTGGAGGGAATTAGTGGTGTCCATACAGGTCCGGGAGCTACGCTATTGACACGAATGCCAGAGTCTACGAGTGATAAGGCTAAAGAGCGGGTAAAGGAGACGATCGCGCCTTTAGTTGAGGAATAATCTATAAGCTCTTTATTTCCTTGATAGGCAGTAATGGAAGCAGTGTTGATGATGGCTGCGCCTTTTTTTAGATGTGGAAGTGCGGCTTGTGTCAGGTAAAAGAATGGAAATATATTCGTCTGAAACGTTTGGTAGAGCTGTGCTTCCGTGATATCCAGAATACTTTTTTGCGGATACTGGACGCCATGATTGTTGACGAGGATGTCCAGCTTGCCAAAAGTGCGAAGGGTATGCTCCACAGCCTTGAAGCAGTTTTCCTTATGGCGTAAATCAACTTCGATCCGCAAACAACGTTGCCCTAATTCTTCAATTCGCCGCTGAGTGACCTCTGCATCTGAAGCTTCGTATAAATAAGCTATAGCGACATCTGCGCCTTCCTTTGCAAAAGCAATAGCCGCCGCTTTACCAATTCCGCTGTCGCCTCCGGTGATGAGCGCAATTTTTCCTTTTAGCTTTCCGCTGCCGGTGATCTCCGGATTTTCACTGATGGGGCGAGGATTCATTAGACTCTCTAGACCAGGCTGACGGTCTTGGTGCTGTGGGGGAAAAGCAATAGGCTGTTCCTTACATATCGTTTGTTCCCCATAATAGGGGTAGGTGGGGTTCATTTTTACATACACTCCTCCTTGCCTTCTATCTTCCGTATATTTCTATGCATGCGCCTAGAAAAGCGTGCGCTGTTATCCGGTCCTGCCTGTGTTTATAACCTAGTTCGAGGGAGCGTTTGTCAGAGATGAATGATTGGCGAAACATAGAGTATCTGAATCGTGGAACTCCAGTGCAAAAAGAGGTCTATACCCTGTTAAGAAAATTAAATATTATGAGTTTGCTGGCCGACTATAACCCGGTGCTGGTTGGCACAGTGCCGCTTGGAATTCAGGTGAAGGGCAGCGACCTGGATATTATTTGTGAGGTGCATGATTCCGTAAAGTTTACGGACATTGTTAGTCGATATTTCGGAACCATGGATGAGTTTACTAGTGTATCGCGTGTGGTTGATGGGGTCCCACGAACGAAAATTAACTTTATGGCCGGGGGCTGGCCTATAGAACTGTTTGGGCAGCCGCGACCCACAGCTCTGCAGAATGGTTACTTACATATGATCATTGAAGCGGAAATTCTAGCTCAGCTGGATAATGATTTTCGCCAGCAGATCATTACAATGAAAACAAACGGGTGGAAGACCGAACCTGCCTTCGCGCAAGTGCTGGGCTTGGAAGGCGACCCTTATGAAGCGCTGCTGATGCTGGAAAAGCTTCCGCGGAGTGCTCTTTATACTTTTTGTCATTCTATACAAGCGAGGGGATAGACATGAATTATCGAGAGATGATTGCGGATGATTATGAAGCTGCCCACCAGCTATGGGAAAATACAGAGGGAATGGGACTTAGTGAAGCGGATTCGAGACTGGAGATTACGCGTTATCTGGAGCGTAATGCTGGCTTCAGCCAGATCTGCGAGAATGAAGACGGCCGGATTGTAGGAACTGCATTGTGTGGACATGATGGGCGAAGAGGTTATATGTATCATGTTGCAGTTAGTAATGACTGCCGAGGCATGGGCATCGGGCGTGAGCTTGTAAAGCGTTGCCTCGGTAATTTACATGCAGCTGGTATCGCAAAATGTCATCTGATGGTGATTGGAACCAATGAACAAGGAAGAGGATTCTGGGAAGGGATAGGCTGGCAGTATAGAGGTGGAATTATGTTATACTCCCAGGATATCTTGTGATACAAATATGCGAAATGAAAATACTATCTAAGTAAAATATCATTAGATTAGAAGTGGATATATCACAGCAAATGTAACGGTGAACTCCGACTGCCAGTGCAGTATACTATATATGAGTTTGATAATTGCCTATTTTGCAGGCAGGAGGTCTTTTATGCGTTTTAAAGATGTGTTTTCAATTATTGGTCCGGCCATGGTCGGGCCTTCAAGCTCGCATACAGCCGGTGCGGCACGGATCGGAAGGGCTGCAAGGCAGGTGCTGGGTGAAGTGCCGCGTGTGGCAGAAGTGACGTTTTTTGGTTCTTTTGCAGCTACTTATCAGGGCCATGGCACAGACAGGGCTATTGTCGGAGGACTTTTGGATTACGCTACCGATGATCATCGGTTACCCGACTCTCTGGAGTTAGCGGCTGAAGCTGGGATGGACGTATCTTTTGAGCAAGGAACGGGATTGTTTCCTCATCCTAACACAGTTAAACTGCATCTTATCGGACAAGAGACAGGAAGTGAGCTGACTTTAACGGGGACATCCATCGGTGGTGGAAACATTGAGATCGTCGATGTGGATGGTTTTGGAGTAAAGCTTACGGGAATGTATCCGACGGTATTGATTCATCATATGGATTATTTAGGTGTTTTGGCGAGTGTTACAGAAGTGATGCGTAACGGACAATTTAATATAGGGCATATGTCTCTGGATCGGAAGAATCGCAGCGGTGCAGCCTTAACGGTGCTGGAGCTGGATGAAGCTGCTACTCCAGAGCTTATTGAAGCGCTTAAAGCGCTCACTGCGGTGAAATCGGTGAAATTGGTTAATTTAAACGAGGGTAAGCAAGATGAGAAGGGGAAGGAAAGCTTAACATGAATTTTCAAACACTTAGCCAACTGGCTGTATTATGTGAGGAACGTGGCCTCACCATTGGAGCCCTTATGCTTGAAGAGCAAAGCGCGGAATCGGGACGTTCCAGTGAACAGGAATTTGCCACTATGCGTGAATATTATGGGGTGATGAAAGAGGCTGTTCATCGTGGGATGCATGAAGATACCACTTCGCGCAGCGGTCTTACGGGAATGGATGCCCAGCGTGTAGGAGCCTATAACGCAGCAGATGAACCATGCCTAGGTGGACCCGCTGGTCAAGCAATGGCCTATGCCTTGGCTGTGTCCGAGGTTAATGCCTCAATGGGCCGCATAATTGCTACACCTACCGCAGGTTCATGCGGAATTATTCCGGGTGTATTTCTCAGCTGCCAGGAACGGTTTGGCTGGGATGATGACTATATGGTTACCGGTTTGTTCGCTGCAGGAGCGATCGGTTATGTCATTGCCAACAATTCGTTTGTATCTGGTGCAGAGGGTGGCTGTCAGGCGGAGGTCGGGTCGGCCATCGGGATGGCGGCAGGAGCTTTAACCGAACTGCGTGGAGGAACGCCTGCACAAGCAGTGCATGCTGTTGGACTGGCGCTTAAGAACACCTTAGGACTGATTTGTGATCCGGTGGGAGGACTTGTAGAGATTCCTTGTATCGTTAGAAACGGATTCGGTGCAGTGACCGCGCTCGCCGCCGCCGATATGGCACTGGCTGGCGTACGTAGCGTGATTCCTTCAGATGAAGTAATCAAGGTCATGCTTGAGGTAGGCTCAGCTATGCCAGAAAAACACCGCGAGACCGCAGGTGGCGGATTAGCACAGACACCTACCGGCCGCAAGATCATGCAGGATTTACGTAAAAAGAAGTGATTTTAGAGCATTTTGAAACGTTCCAACTGTTCCCATAATCCTTCCTTCCGAAGGATTTCTGCTTGTTTGGGTCCCAAAAGGTCAAAGTGGGGGAATGGCGAACGATTATGAATATATTTAGCCGGCAGTCCATATGCCGGGAAAACGCGGGTCTAGCCAGTAATGGGTTAAGAAAGCGATCTCTCCTGCGGAGACAGCCTTTTTCCAGCGGGTTAATTCTTCTCTGTTGATGCCGAAGGCCATTACGTCTCCTCCTTATGTAGTATAGTTGACAACATTATAACCCATTGAAAGGGGATTACATCATGAACGGACAGGTAAGAGCCGATATTCGTCCTGGGCTTGAAGTGGATATTGTGCTTAAGCAGGATCAGCCGACGGGTAAGCTAACACATGGAACGGTAAAGGATATTCTCACGAACTCACCTCGACATCCGCATGGCATCAAGGTGCGTTTAACCAGTGGACAGGTAGGACGAGTTAAGAATATTGTTGCTAACTAACAACAATAAACTTTACCTTTGATTTTTATAAAAAAGCGCCCCTAATCAACAGAGATTGGGGCGCTTTTCTTTTTTATCTGCTCATAAAATCCTCAACGGACTGATCGGCTTTGGTCTGATTACATAACGTACAAGCGCAAACGCAATTATCCGGAGTAGTATGGCCACCTTTAGCACGGGGGAGCAAGTGATCTATAGTGTCTCCATAGGAGCCACAGAAGTAGCAAGTATAGTTGTCTCTGGTCAATATATAAGCACGGAAATCCTTATTGCTGTAAATCCGGCGGATGGTTCGGCGATTCACTACGATAGCGGCATGTTCTCTGACTAGAGTAACTGCAAGCTCGTAGTCAATTTCCTGATGCCAGCGCCGTCCTTTATCACTGTGGCCACGCATTAGAATTTTCCCTTTGGCAGAGGGAATCAATTGCGTTGGATCTTCGGGACTCAGTTTCGCGCCTTGAGAATGAGAATGTTTCCTTCGTTGTTCCAAGCCCTGTATGCGCTGATTTGGGTTGGATTGCGGTGAAGAAGCAACCGTAGGCTTTCCTTGTTTGGAGCGTTCCTTGACAGCCAAAGAAGGGGATTGAATGGTATCAGTTTGTACTGGAATGGGACCTGCTGCAAGAGTGAGATCTATGTTTTGTCGTTGATTGCGGCACTCCCGACAAGCGCCACGGCGAGACTGACCTTTGGAACGTTTGCCGGTACGTTTACGAAATTCAGAGAGCGGCTTCTGTTGCTGGCAATAGGTACATTGTTTGGTGGATAAAAGATGGGTATCGTTCATAGATATGTTAGGTTCAGCGCAACTTAGCGCCCGTCCTGTCTCCTTGTTTTTTAGGATCCAATGTATTTTATTTATTAGATTCAGTCGGCAGGGTTAACATTTCGTTCTAATCTTAGTATAGCGTAAAATACAATCGTTCACATCGCACTCAAAAAAAGCTTAAATACGGCTTTTTGTGTGATATCTGTCTTGGTGACATTCAGGAAAAACATGTAAAATCGAAAAGAGCTGTAAGGAATGCTCTACTTTTTAAACATGGGAAGGGGTACTGAAATGAAGCCAACCAAAAGAAGGCCGTTTACGGTAACATTGCTTTATATTTTTCATATATTTTTGGGGGTTGGAGCGTTAGCAGGAGGCGGGTCAATGGTCATAGATCCTAGTGGTGATCTGATACACATACCCACATCTATGCTGGAAAGATCGCCATTTTCAGATTTTTTAATTCCGGGTATTTTGCTATTCATCGTATTTGGTATCCTGCCCATGCTCGTGTTATATGGGTTGATCAAGAGACCAGAATGGCATTGGGTGAATACTTTGAATCCCTTTAAGAAATTATATAGCTTCTGGGCATTGTCCCTATATATCGGCTTTGGTCTAATTATTTGGATTATGGTACAGACGTATATGCTCGACAGTGTGGTAATCATACATCTGGTCTATATGAGTCTAGGGCTTTTGATCCAAGCTGTTACGCTGCTTCCTTCCGTACAAAGTTACTTTTTGCTGGACGGCGGTACCGAAAGACGTTAAAATTGCAGTGAACAGAAGGTATTTCATTAGTCTGGGCAAGGAGTGAACCGGATTGACAACTATATACGATATTGCCAAAAGAACCGGTTACTCTCCTACAACGGTATCCAAGGCGTTTAATAATTATTCCGATGTACGGGAGAAGACTCGCCAGGAAATTTTCCGGGTTGCCCAAGAAATGGGATATTTGCCGAATTCCCATGCCCGTACACTGACTACTAAGAAATCATGGACCATCGGTGTATTATTTGTAGAGAATACGGGATTTGGTATTCGCCATCCCTTTTTTAGCGCTGTGATCGAGAGCTTTAAGAAGGTTGCTGTGGATAAGGGGTATGCCCTCATGTTTATTTCCAAGGATGTTGGGGGTAAACAAAGTGGGTATTTGGAGAATTGCCGAATCCGTGGTGTAGATGGTGTTGTCGTTTTCTTGTCTGATTACGAGGACCCCTATTTCCGTGAGCTGCTAGAGAGTGATATTCCTACTGTGATTCTGGATTTTGAGACTAACCAGTCGCATACGGTATGTTCGGATAATACGGCTGGAGCTCAGCTTGCGATAGAGTATTTAGTTTCTTTGGGTCATCGCAAGATTGCTCATATTTCCGGGGGGATGAACACTTTTCCCGGTAAAACTCGGGAGTTAGGGTATAAGAACGCTATGAAGCGGCAGGGGCTTGAAGTGCCGGAGTCCTATGTTGTGAATGGAGCTTTTTATTCTCGTGAAAGTGGTTATAACGCGATGCTGGAGCTTCTTAAGCTACCTGATCGGCCAACCGCTGTTTTTGCTTCGGGTGACATGTTAGCTTTAGGGGCTATTATGGCAGCAAAAGATAGTGGACTTTCCGTCCCGCTGGACCTTTCAGTTGTGGGATACGATGATATTGATCTAGCTGAGTATGTTACACCTGCATTGACAACCATTCGTCAGGATACAGCACTTTTAGGAAGCCGGGCAGCGGACATTCTTTTAGCATCGATTGAAGGGAAAAAGTTGGATAAGGAAGCGGTTTTAGTTCCGGTAGAAGTGATCGAACGGGAATCCTGTGCACCTCCGGCTAGCGGGAATTAGGGCTGTATCAAATTCCATAACTACAGAGAGCGGGCTGCTATCCACAGGATAAATCTTGACGTAGAGAAAAGAGTCCTGATAAAGTAGAGGACATCATAGCTTGAATTTTTTCTATGCGGTATTTGCTACAGCGTATTCAGAGGAATAGGGCTATAATGGGCATATTGTTATGCCGCTTTTTACCTGCTCTCGTTAGATCATTTTTTTTCGTTATAATCGAAACCGGTTTCGATTATAGGTTTCGAATTGAGATGAAATCAAAATTTACCGAGGGCTTCCTTGAATTTTCTCAAACGTTTCAGTGGCCCATCGCTCCGAACCCTAACATCGGATGGTGATCCAGTAAAGGCAGTGCTTGTTGTTAGTAACAAAACAATTAGAGGAGATGGATGAAATGGCAAAAGTTCAAACTGTAGTAACTGCAAAAGATACAGGGGAACGCTTAACTCCGAAAGAGGCAATTGTTTTTAGCACAAGAGTAGATTCTGGATCTGCCGATGTAGAGCTTAGGCCAGAGCAGGAGTTCCAAAAGATGATCGGATTTGGCGGCGCTTTCACAGAAGCTGCGGCCTATACGTTGTCACGGCTCAGTCCTGAGAAACGGGCAGAGGTTATTCACCGCTATTTTCATCCGGTAGAGGGATTAGGCTATAACATGGGTCGTGTTCATATCCATAGCTGTGACTTTGCTCTTGGAAATTATACTTATGTCGCTGATCATGATACGGAGCTGGCTACCTTTGATATCTCTCATGATCATAAGTGGGTGCTTCCGCTGATTAAGGATGCAATGCAGGTAAAAGGCGGACCGTTCACGATGTTGGCGTCTCCTTGGAGCCCTCCGGCATGGATGAAAACAAATGGTGAAATGAATAATGGAGGATCACTCAAGCCAGAATACGCTGAAGTTTGGGCACGCTATTATACCAAATTTATCGAAGCTTATGGGAAGGAAGGCGTACCTATTTGGGCGGTTTCCGTGCAAAATGAGCCGGCTGCTGTTCAAGTCTGGGATTCTTGCATTTATAGTGCGGAAGAGGAACGCGATTTTGTTAAAAATCATCTCGGTCCAGTGATGCAGCAGGCAGGCCATTCCGATGTGAACATTGTCATCTGGGATCATAACCGCGATATTATGGTCGAACGTGCTTCGGTCGTGTTGTCTGATCCTGAAACTGCACAATATGTGTGGGGTACAGGCATCCACTGGTATGGTGGTGAGGAGTTCGACAAGGTAGAGAAGGTACATGATCTATTTCCTGACAAACATCTATTGTTCACTGAGGGCTGTCAAGAGGGCGGCGTCAAGCTTGGCGAATGGTTTACAGGTGAACGTTACGGCAGAAATATGATTGGGGATCTCAATGCATGGACAGAAGGGTACCTGGACTGGAACCTGGTACTGGATGAGACCGGCGGGCCCAATCATGTAGGGAATCTCTGTGATGCCCCAATTATTGCAGATACAACAACAGACGAATTGCACTATAACAGCTCTTATTATTATATCGGGCATTTCAGTAAATTTATCGCGCCAGGTGCGGTACGGATTGGCTTTACTTCTGAAGCGGAAGGAATCCTATCCACAGCATTCCGTAATCCGGACGGCAGCATTGCTGTCATATTGATGAATGAGAGCGAAGAAGTTCGCACAGTAACCCTGGGGCTTGGCGATGAGATTGCCAACTGCGAGCTATCCCCTCATTCTATCGTAACGCATCTGATTTCATAAATAAGTAACAGTTTAGGAGGACATTAACGTGAGTAATTATTATTTCCAATCAGGTAACTTTGTAATGGAGCAGTTTGATACAGGAAAGCCTTTCTCTAGTTTCCTGCCAGGTCTTGCAGGTCTTAAGGGAATTCCAATGTGGACTTTTTATGTAAACCGGGGGCAAGCGATTTGCAGCTTTGGGGTACGCGACAAGAACTCGCCAATCATGGAATTCTCTCCAGCAAATATCTCTTATAAAGACGTAGGAACCACCGGATTCCGAACCTTTATTAAAATAAAAGGCGAGCAAGAGATTTATGAGCCATTTCAATCGGCACGTCCAGATTCTGCCGCCAAGCGGATCATGACCATTTTGCCTAACGGACTGACCCTTGAAGAAAGCCATGCCGGGCATGGGCTGAAGACGACTGTACACTATTTCAATCTGCCTAATGATGATTATGCCGCGTTGGTACGTCGGGTGGAGATTGAGAATATCGGTGGCAAAGAGATTGAGCTGGAGCTGATGGATGGTCTGCCTGAGATTTTGCCTTACGGAGTAGAAAACAGCGGCTACAAGGAGATTGGTAACCTGCTGCGCAGCTGGATGGACGTATACAATCTGGAGAACGGTATTCCGTTCTATAAGCTGCGTTCCAGCACCAATGATAGTGCACAGGTTAGCGAAATCACAAATGGACATTTCTATCTGTCGTTTACTGGAGATGGAGAAAAAGTCGCACCAATCGTTGATTTCGAACTTATTTTCGGCGGCAATACCTCTCTTACTTACCCAGACCGCTTTGCGGGATTAACGCTTTCGGAGCTGAGTGAGCTTCCACAATATCCAGTCAATAAGGTTCCTTGCGGCTTCAGTGGTGTGGCTAGACGTTTGGCACCCGGCAGCAGCTTGACCCTGAATACTTTGGTTGGGCATGTAAATGACATCGACAAAATCAATAAAAAGGCGGAGCAGTTATGCCGGGATGAATATATCCTGTCCAAATCCAAGGAAGCCGCAGGTCTGACAGAGGAATTAACAGAAGACATTGCCACGCACACTTCATCGGCTGTATTTGATGCTTATTGCCGTCAGTCCTATCTCGATAACTTCCTGCGGGGAGGCTATCCTTTTATTTTTGACAATGGCGGAGATGGCTTTGTAGTTCATTTATATTCCCGCAAGCATGGCGATTTGGAGCGCGACTATAACTTCTTCTCACTTGCCCCAGAATACTATTCACAGGGGAACGGTAACTTCCGCGACATGAATCAGAACCGCCGGAATGATGTGTTTTTTAATCCGAAGGTGGGCAGCTTCAACATCAAAATGTTCTATAGCTTGATTCAAGCAGATGGCTACAATCCACTAAGTGTTCAAGGAACAACCTTTGAAGTGAAGCCAGATAGCAAAGCTAAGGCTGCGGAATGGATCGGAGAAGCGGCTGCGGATCATCAAGCTGAGCTTGTTAAGCTATGCAACAGCCGGTTCACCCCAGGCAGCCTGATCAATTACATTGCGGATCAAAACGTTACGCTGAAGGTTAGTGAGCAGGAGTTTCTGTCGGGTCTGCTGGCTCTTTCACAGCAAAACATTGAGGCTGCTTTTGGCGAAGGCTTCTGGTCTGATCACTGGACATATAATTTGGATCTCGTAGTAGGTTATTTGGACATTTTCCCTGACAAGAAGCAGGAGCTTTTATTTGGGGATAGTACTTATGCGTTCTATGACAGCCCAGCATATGTGCTGCCACGTAGTGAGAAGTATGTAATTAGTGACGGAAAAGCCCGGCAATATGGCGCCCTCCTTGAGGATGAGGAGAAGCTGCATAAGCTGAAATGGAAAGCTGGAGATACCCATTGGCTGCGTACCAAAGGTGGGCAAGGTGCTATTTACCACACCAATCTGTTCGTGAAGATGTTGTCTCTTGCTTTGAATAAATTTGCTACGCTTGACCCTTACGGCATGGGTGTGGAGATGGAAGGCAACAAGCCGGGCTGGAACGATGCTATGAACGGTCTGCCGGGATTGTTTGGCTCCGGAATGAGTGAGACTTTTGAGCTGAGGCGTACTGTAGTCTTTTTGCTGGATGTGCTGAACGGTGCTGAGAATGTACAGGGAGCTGTAAAGCTGCCAGAAGAAATCGCGGAGCTGCTTGAAGCGGTATATCACGCGGTAACTGCTGTCCTAGCAGGAGAAGTGGAACAATTCAACTATTGGGATACAGTAGCTTCAGCCCGTGAAGCTTATAGAGCAAGTATCCGGTTTGGCATTACGGGTGCTGAAACTGAAGTAACCTTGGAACACATCCGCGAAGCCCTTTCCAAGTTCCTGGTTAAAATTGATGAGGGGATCAACAAGGCGGTAGAAATGGGCAATGGACTTACCCCAACCTATTTCCGTTTTGAAGCGGAGAAATTCCATCAGGTAACAGATGCTGAGGGTCAGCCAGTCATTAGCGGATACGGATTGCCAAAGGCTGTGGTAGAGGAGTTTAAGGCTTATGCCTTGCCTTATTTCCTTGAAGGACCTACCCGCTGGTTGAAGACGATGAAGAACCCGGTGCAGGCAAAAAAAATCTATAATCTGATTAAGCAAACAGAGCTGTATGATCAGGCAACATCTATGTATCAGACCTCTGTTAGTCTAGAAGGTGAATCGCATGAAATCGGACGGATGAGAGCCTTCACACCAGGCTGGCTAGAACGGGAGTCTAACTTCCTGCACATGTCCTATAAGTATTTGCTTGAGCTGCTGAAGGGCGGGCTGTATGAGGAATTCTACGGCGAGCTGAAGACGTCGCTGGTGCCATTCCTTGATCCTTCTGTTTATGGACGTAGTACACTGGAGAATTCATCATTTATCGCAACTGGAGGCAATCCTGATCCAAATAACCATGGTAGAGGGTTCGTAGCGAGACTTAGTGGATCGACCGCGGAATTCTTAAGCATGTGGAGAACAATGATGGCTGGAAGCCATGTTTTCAGAATGGAGGATGGAGCGCTTACGCTGTCTCTCGATCCGGTATTGCCAGGATGGCTGTTTGATGAAGAGGGCAAACTGTCTTTCACTTTCCTAGGGAATACGGAGGTAATCTATTCTAATCCAAAACGTGAAAATACCTTTGGCGAGAAGAAGGTTAGCATTCAATCTTTGATGCTTGTATACCGCAATGGAACTGTGACTAAAATATCTGGAGCGTTCGTGCGCGGTGAAGAGGCAGAGGCTCTGCGGCGTGGAGAAATCGCGCAAATTCAAGCAGTATTAGCATAAAAATAGAGGGGCGAGCTGCGGCTCGCCCTTAAATTTTCACTCAATCCGAAAAATGGTACCTATAATCCGAAATTCAAAGCCTTACGGAGACAGGCAAAAGCAAATACAATGGATACATAAACATTGTAAGCGCTTTAGATTAAATACAGATATAGAGCCTGGAGGTCCAAAGGATGGAGAACAAAAAAAGCATGGAAGTAAGCTCAGCGATGAAGCCGTTAATTCCTGGCAATTTCGAAACCGGTAAAGTAAATCGGAGCCCGCTTTGGAAGAGGTTCATTGCCCAGCGTCATTTGCAGACAATGGCTCTACTCGGCATTGCGTGGATGATAATCTTTAACTACATTCCCATGTATGGAATTATCATTGCTTTTAAAGATTACAACATCGTTAAAACGATTGCAGAAGCCCCATGGGTGGGACTTACACATTTCAAAGAGTTCATGGATGATGACAATCTCTCGAATGTAATTAAAAATACGCTCGGCATCAGCTTGTTTAAGCTAATTATCGGATTTCCATTGCCAATAATATTTGCTCTATTTCTGAATGAAGTTCGTTCAATGAAATTCAAGAAGACCATACAGACGATTTCGTATTTGCCCCACTTTCTCTCATGGGTGGTACTCGGAGGGATTTTGGCTACATGGCTTGCTGATGTAGGAATTATCAATAACATTTTGCTAGCGCTTCATCTGATTGATCAGCCAATTACATACTTGGCTGAGCCTGGTTACTTCTGGACAATTATTATCTCCTCTGATATCTGGAAAGAACTTGGATGGTCAGCGATTATCTATTTAGCAGCAATTTCCGGTGTATCTCCTGAAATGTACGAGGCGGCGACAATCGACGGCGCGGGCAGATTTCAGAAGATGTGGTATGTTACCTTGCCGGCGATTAAATCGACAATCAGCATTCTCTTCATTCTCGCGGTCAGCGGAGTGCTGAACTCCAACTTTGATCAGATTCTGGTCCTGCGCAACTCACTGAATGATAGTGCAAGTAATGTAATTGATTACTATGTGTACTATACAGGGATTCTCTCAGGCCGCTTCTCTTACTCAACTGCAGTTGGATTGTTAAAATCGGTTATCGCTCTAATATTGCTGCTGATTGCCAACCAAGTATCTAAAAAAATCAACGATACATCGTTGTTCTAGGATAAGGAGGACCATATATGTTTGCACTTAAGCGTAAAACGAAGGGCGAGGCCCTGTTCGATATCATCAATAACCTTATCATGTTATGTATCTGCTTCATAACGCTTTACCCGATCTGGTACGTATTGGTTAATGCCTTCAATAACGGTAATGACGCCATGCGGGGAGGAATCTACTGGTGGCCGCGGATGTTCAGCTTTGAGAATTTCGAGGCCGTGTTTGCCAGCCCCGGCATCATGCAGGCGATGTGGGTTACTGTCGCCAAAACACTTTTGGGTACTGTACTGCATGTATTTTTCACAGCGATGGTAGCTTATGCATTCTCCAGAAAAAACCTCATTGGCGGTAAGTTCTACATGCTGATGGGTACAGTGACTCTCTTTTTTGGCGGGGGACTCATTCCTACCTTCCTGCTGATGAAGGACCTTCACCTATTGGAGAATTTCCTAGTCTATATTATTCCGGTTATGTTTAGCTTCTTTGATCTTATTATCTTCATGACCTTCTTCCGGGAGATTCCCGATGGGCTGGAAGAAGCGGCACGGATTGACGGTGCTAATGATTGGTCCATCTTTCTAAGAATCGTACTTCCAGTATCCATGCCTGTAATTGCTACCATTGCGCTGTTCCATGGCGTGTATCAGTGGAATGATTACTTCACGGGTATGATCTATATCAATAATACTGATCTACAGCCGATTCAGACGTATTTGTTCCGGGTCGTCGCACAATCGAGCTCTAGTCAAATGATGGTCGCTGTACAAGGCAGCAGCGTTACGAGAAGCGTAACGTCACAGTCCATTAAGCTGGCGACGATGGTAGTGACCACACTGCCGATAGTATTCGTGTATCCGTTCCTGCAGCGTTATTTCGTTAAAGGGATGATGATCGGCTCCATTAAGGGCTGATGTCTAGCAGTGATAACTCCTCCGGTTGCCTACAGCTGTAGGCACTGGGGTTGAGCTTATAATTAACATTCATAGAAAAGGGGTAAACAAGCATGGGCATGAAACGTAAGCCAAAAGCAATGGGAGTTCTGCTTCTCGCAATAATGATGTCATTGTCAGCCGCAGGCTGCTCCAGCGGGAATAATGCTGGCAAGAATGCCGAAGGTAATGCTAACAGCGCTAAAGCTACTAATACGGAGGCAAGTGCTGAACCGACTGCTGCTGCATTATCAGCAGATGAACCGGGATGGAAGATTGATACTTCACCCATTACATTTGACTGGTACCTGAACTTCTCATGGTTCCCTAATAAATGGGGCGTGGACCCAACCTCCCAATATGTAACTAAGAAGACCGGAGTTGATATTAATTTCATCGTTCCGGCTGGTAACGAGAATGAGAAGCTTAACACGCTGATTGCATCCGGTAAATTGCCTGATTTCATCACTTTGGGCTTCTGGGAAGATGCGATTAAGAAAATGGTCGAAGGTGAACTTGTTCTTCCATTGAACAAACTTGCTGATGAATATGATCCGTACTTCTTTAAAGTATCCGATGCTGATAAGCTGGGCTGGTATACACAAGAAGACGGCAATGTGTATGGCTATCCTAACTCTTCTTCCTCTCCTGCCGACTATGAGAAATATGGAGAAAATTACGTATCCAACCAAGTATTCGCTGTCCGCAAGGATATGTATGAAGCTATTGGAAGTCCAGATATGCGCACACCAGAAGGTTTCTTGAATGCGCTTAAATTAGCGAAAGAGAAATTCCCTGACGTAAATGGACAGCCGCTTATTCCACTTGGTTTGCATGAATTTACCGAGAACGGTAACGATTCTTTGGAAGGTTACCTGCAGAACTTCTTGGCAATCCCAAGAGAAAAAGATGGCAAGGTATATGCTCGTGAAACCGATCCTGAATATATCCGCTGGATGAAGGCACTTCGTCAAGCGAATCAAGACGGTCTGCTGGCTAAAGATATCTTTATCGACAAACGCCCACAAATGGAAGAAAAAATTGCCCAAGGCCGTTATTTCGCAATGCTGTATCAACGTACAGACTTTGCAGCACAACTAGGAACGATTTACCAACAGGATCCAACTAAAACGTATATCGCTGTTGACGGACCTTCCAATACGAACTTGGATAAACCAACCCTTGATGGCCCTGGTATCTCCGGTTGGACGGTAACACTGATCTCCAAAGATGTTAAGGATAAAGCACGTGCTATCCGCTTCCTCAGCTACTTGAACAGTGAAGAAGGCAACAAAGACTTGTTCTTAGGCGAAAAAGGTGTCAGCTACGATACGATTGATGGAAAAGATCAATTTAAACCAGAAGTGTTTGATTTGATGAATAAAGACCGTTCGACGTTTGATAAGCAAATCGGATCTTCCTTTACATTCTGGATGCTGCAAAATACGAATATCACAGACCAATGGGCTCCTAAATCGGTAGAACCATTTAAGCAATTGGAAGATTGGACTAGAGGTAAATCCATAGGCTCCTCCGAGTTCCAACAAATCGAACCAACAGGAAACTCTCCTGAAGGCATCATCGCTTCGAAGCTGAAACAGCTGCGCGGTAAAACTATGCCGAAATTGCTCATGGCTTCCTCCGATGCGGAATTCGATAAGATTTGGAATGAGTATTTAGAGAAGAGAAAGAAGGAAGGCGAAGATGTATTTGATGCCTACCAACAAAAGAAATATGAAGAGAATAAAGTGAAGCTGTCCATAAAATAAAAAGTATGACCCAAAATGCCCGCTAACTGCGGGCTTTTGGGTTATTTTCGAATTATAATAAGGAATAGATATTAAGTATTTGAATATTCACTATTTTAGCGAGGTGGACAGGACAGAAGTGTATAAAGTGAATAGGCGAGATCGAACCAGAGCATTATGGCATTCTTTTAGTTATTGGTGGGGGCGAAGATCACTTCAGAGCCGTTTAATTGCAGCTTATGTTTTTATTGTTTTAGGCCCGTGTATGCTGGTTTCTGTCTACTCCTATAAAGCCATTAATAATACCTATCTCCGCGATGCCGTCGAGAAAAATGATTATTTGTCGCAAATGGAGAAGCTGCATATTCATAATCAGATCGAAGCGATGGAACGGGCGGCGCAAATGGCTTATTCTGATGCCGAAGTAGAAAAATTCTTAGCGAATGAAACCGAACCGCAGCTAGTAGATTTGGTTGATTTTAATACAAATGCTTATGTGAATATGACTCGTATTCAATTTAATAATCCGAATATTGAGCATTTAAGACTGTATTCGAGAAGTAATAAGGTGCATGAAATTTGGCCGATTATCTTTCGCGAAGAGCGGGTTTCTTCCACCCCATGGTTTCAGAAAGCGCTTCAATTGAAGGGGCAGGAATACTGGTCTTTTCAGAAAAATGATCCGGATTTGATGCAGAGATACTTGGGAGCACCGACGGAGAGTCTGCCAAAGGTTTCTTTGCTGCGTGAGAAGAGTCGGCCAGCAGACAATCATATCGGCATGGTGCAGGTGGATATGCTGCTTAGTCGATTTACACCCAAGACGTATACAGATGTACGGGATAATCAGACCCAGATGTTTCTTGTGGATAGTGAGCTGCAGCTTTTCACCAGGCCGGACAATTCTTTTTTGCAGGATAATCTAGAGATGGCTGATATGATTGCAGAACGGTATAAGCAGTTCCGGGAAACTGGCGAATGGGACAGTAATTACTCGGAGAATGGTAAATCGTTTTTGTTAATTAACACTCCGCTAGAACGAATTGATGCTTATTTGTTAAATGTAGTGTCAATGGAAGGAGTGATGAAGGATATCTCCCGCACGCGCAACTTAATCATTGGAGCCAATGTTGGTTTTATTACTTTACTAACGCTGATCGCTTATGTGACAAATGCCTTTATTCTAAAAAATCTGCGTAGATTGACCGAAACGATGAAAAAAGTGCGTAGAGGTGAAGCGTACACTGGAATAATGATTCGTGGTGGAGGGGAAGTCGGGGAGCTTGCCCATCATTTCTCCAAGCTGATGAACACCATCAATACGTTGGTGGCTCAGGCAGTGAGCAAGCAGGCGTTGTCTAAAGAGGCTGAGCTGCGTACGCTGCATAACCAGATTGACGCACATTTTTTGTATAATACGCTGGAAAATATAAAAATGCTGGCTGAAATTGAGAACCAGCGAACGATCTCGGACGCACTGACCTCGCTGGGTGGGATGATGCGCTATAATTTTAAATGGTCCGGAGAGTATGTGAAGCTGCGGGATGAAGTCCGCCACATTGAAAATTACATTGAAGTGATGAATATTCGTTTTGAATATCCGGTTAAGTTAGTGCTTCATATTGAACCTCGATATTTGGAGCTGGAGGTGCTGAAAATGTCACTGCAGCCTATTGTAGAGAACAGTGTTAAGCATGCTTGGTGCGACGAGAAAGAGAATTTACAGGACCCGAACATTCATATTCATATTTCGGAAACGGAAGGTGATATTTGCATAGAGCTTCGTGATAATGGCATCGGCTTAACTCCAGAGCGTTTGGTTGCTTTGAACGAGGCGATTTATGCGAAAGATGAGCGCTGTGAGAGTGCTTCAGAACAGAGGGATGTTGACCGCCGAACAGGTGGTATTGGACTGAGAAATGTACATCAGCGACTGCAAATCTTTTATGGTGATGAATATGGGCTTGTAGTACAGAGTGAAGCAGGGAGTTGGACGATGGTACGTCTGACCTTGCCGAAAGTTCTTTTGACAGGAGAAAAACAACTATGAAGAAGCTACTGATCATTGATGATGAAAAGAATATCCGTTACGGTCTCAAGACTATGATAGAAAGAGAATTTCCGTCCGTGTATACCATCACAATGGCGAGTAATGGCGCAGAGGGTTTCGAGATATTTAAGACCGAAGGTGCAGATATTATTATTACAGATATACGTATGCCAGTGATGGATGGAATTACACTGTTGGAGCAGATATCTAAGCTAACAAGTGGTGAGAAAAGCCCAGCAGTGCTGATCTTAAGCGGGTATGATGATTTCGAATATGCCAAAAGCGCGATTCGTTATCGCGTGAAGGATTACTTGCTGAAGCCGATTCGCCGAGATGAGTTGTTCGAAATTTTGAAGAATATCGATAAGGAACAGGAAGAACAGGATCTCAGCGCAAGGCAGCTGGAACAGGAAACGGAACACTTCCGCAGGGAACTGCGGTCCAGTCGTTTACGGGGACTGCTAATGCAGCAGGAGGTTCCGCTGGAGCGTGAGCAGCAAGAGTGGCTAAGTGATCTGCAAGCACCTTTTACAGTTGGTGTGTTGAATTACTATTACAATGACGGAACAAGAATGAAGTCGGGGGATGTTCAGGGACTGGCGGAACGATTGATCGGACCGCTTGAAAAGTTTTTCTCGGAAATCACAACGGATTGGGATGGCAAATTAGTCTTGATCGGGAGCAGAAAACAGGATTTTATAGAGCTGTCCAGACAAGCTGAAGCTAAGGAAATAAAGGGATTATCGATTGGGATTAGCAGCGAAGGAGAAAGTCTTGAGGACCTCCGTTCCTGTTATAAGGAAGCATGCCGGGCACTGCAATATACTTTTTTATATCCGCAAGTGAGTTTGTTGGATTATGGGGATGTTGGTCAGGGACGGTCTAACTTTCCGTTACCTAAGGAAGAGCTTCGCAAGCTGCTCAATATGCTGGGAACAGAACGCGAGAAGGAGATGAAGCATCTTCTATCTGTGATTTTTCAAACTGAGCATTTGAAGGAACTGGACCTAGCTTATCTGGAGTCCGTGGGACAGAATGTAAACGAACTGGTGTTGGATGAAGTATTTCGGGTACATGGCGAAGCCTCGGTAGAGGTATTGAAGCTGTATCGCACGGTAGGCAATATGTACAACTATCGTCATTTCCACGAATATTATCGTGCGCTGGAGAACTTACTCTTGAGTGTGAATGAATACATTGTAGGCGTAAGGTCCGCGCATACCGAGCATGCGGATATGGAAGAGGCACTGAGCTATATTGAAGCCAACTACGCCCGTCCACTGAATATGGCTATGGTCAGCAATCATGTATCCTTGAATTATTCTTATTTTAGCGAAGCCTTTAAGGCATATACCGGTGAGAATTTTGTTATTTATTTAAAAAAGGTCCGTATCCGTCACGCTAAAGAGCTATTGGCAAAAGGCTGCAGTAAGCTCGCAACAGTCTCAGAAGAGGTAGGCTTCGAGAACAGTAAACAATTTGCCCGTGTTTTTAAAGAGCTGGAGGGGATTTCTCCAGGTGATTATAGAGCGAAAATAGTATCCGAAGAGTGTTGAGGCTATTGAAGGTGCATTTAGAAGCGGCCCTCCTATATAATGGATTTGAGAAGATTCATTGGAGGAATGAAGGGTGGAAGAAATACAAGGCAATTTGATTACGGTTCAGACATTAGCAGCGGATTTTCGTCGACTGGGCGTTAAGGCGGGCATGACGATTTTATTGCATTCTTCTTTTAAATCGTTAGGCCAATGGGTAGCCGGGGGCCCGGTCGCTGTTATTTTGGCATTGGAGGAGGTCCTCGGAGAATCTGGCACGCTGGTAATGCCCACTCATTCCAGTGACCTGACTGATCCCGCAGGCTGGAGCAACCCACCGGTGCCGGAGGCGTGGTGGCAGAGTATCCGCGAGCAGATGCCGGCTTATGATCCAGACCTGACCCAGCTTAGAGGAATGGGGGTTATTCCGGACTGCTTCCGTAAACAAAAAGGAGTAAAACGCAGTGACCATCCGATTCATTCGTTTGCCGCTTGGGGCAAGCATAGAGACGAAATTATGTATGGTCATTCGCTTGAAATGGGTCTGGGGGAAGATTCTCCGCTGGCTCGGATTTACGATTTGGGCGGACATGTACTGTTGCTGGGTGTTGGCAATCTTAATAATACTTCTCTGCATCTTGCCGAATGCCGCGCATCTTATGCTGGCAAGAAGGAAACCCTTGGCGGGGCGCCCATTATGGTGGATGGAGTTAGGCAGTGGGTGGAATTTAAGGAGCTGGATTGGGATTCTGACGATTTCGTTCAGCTGGCAGATCAGTTTGGACAAGAGACGGGACTTATTACATATGGACAGGTTGCTTCCGCAACCGCTCAATTGATTCCGCAACGGGAAATCGTAGATTATGCAGTGAACTGGATGGAACAGAACAGGAAGTAAAACCTCATTGGATAGGGGAAACGGAAGGAGAAGCTGGCATGAGTACAACAACGATATTTTTAACCCGGCATGGTCAAACGGAATGGAACGTGCAGCATCGGATGCAGGGACATATGGATTCTGAACTGACGGCTCTTGGTGTGCAACAGGCAGAATGGCTGAGCCGGGGAATGCGCACTGAACAGCTGGATGTCATCTATGCAAGCCCCAGCCCAAGGGCGCTGCGCACAGCTGAAATTATTCGAGGAGAGCGGAGTACTCCGCTTAAGACCTCTGAGGCGTTCAAAGAGATTGGCATGGGGGTATGGGAAGGCCGTGATTCTACTGAGCTGGAGAGCGAGTATTCGGAGCAGCATCGCAATTTCTGGCAAGACCCTGAGCAGTTTAAAGTGGAGGGTAGTGAAACCTTTGCAGAGGTGCAGGCACGGGCGCTGGGCAAGCTTCAGGAAATTCTCATTGCCCATCAGGGTGAGACCATTCTTATCGTCACACATACAGTAGTGATTAAGCTGTTAATGGCCTATTTTGAGGGCAGAGCGTTGCCTAAGCTCTGGGATCTGCCTTACATTTATCCGACCTGCTTATGCAGGGTTGATTTTACGGATGGTGTGCCGGAAATCCTGCTGCATGGGGATACGAGCCATTACGAAGAGAGTGAAGCTGGGATGGAATCATAACACTTCCTACAGATCAGATTGGGTTTATAAAAAAAGGCGGTTCCTCGGGTGCATTACGCACTCGAAGAACCGCCTTTTTGACTTCAGAGCTGGAGATCAGCTTTTGCTAGTTGATAAACTGGAGAGATTTCAATGTCTTCTCCAGCATCGTAACCGCTTCGGCACGAGTTGCCAGCTTCTGTGGAGCAAAGGATCCATCTGTTGCTCCTTGGATAATTCCCTCAGCAGCGATTTCTGCTACTGCTGCTTGGGACCAAGCTGGAATGCTTGCTGCGTCACTGAATTTAGCCAGTGCTGCAGGGTCGGCATTTAAGGTTTTCCCTGTGTACTTAATAGCTTTCGCTAATACCGAGGCCATTTCCTGACGAGTGATTGGGCTACCCGGCTTAAAGCTACCATCGGTATAACCGGAAATCAATCCGGCTTCTGCTGCGGTGCGAATAGCATCAGCATACCAAGCACTTGGGTTTACATCTTTAAATGTGGTCTCACCATTAGCTATCGCAAGTCCCAGAGAACGCGTAATTATTGCCGCGAACTCAGCACGTGTGATCGACTGTGAAGGAGAGAACGTATCGTTGCTTGTTCCGCTGACGATTAGTTTGGTAGCTAAGAGATCAATGGATGATTTAGCCCAGTGTCCGTTAGTATCTGCGAACGTTTTGGAAGACTTAACAACGGTGTAGTAGCTGTTGCTGTTCCGTTTAATCGTAACGTCCGTTGTTCCATCTGCTTTAGGAACAAAGATAGCAGGCACGAAGGAGATCTTACCTGAAGCAGGATCGAAGACCACTGCCGTTGCGTTATTTGAATTTAAGACGGCAGGTACATTGATCGTGCGCTTCACGTAAGTGCTGCCGAAATTGTTCAACTGCACACTCTTAGTTCCGGCTTGTGCTGAAACGCTGAATTCGATTACTGGAGCAGCTAAAGTAGCATTACCTAGCTGTGAGGCTATAGCTTGGTTTGTGCTGCTTTGTGTTCCCGAATTCGCTACTAGAATGGATACCGTAATTGTAAAGTCGCTGGTGCCTAATTGAGCGGCAAGTGCTGCGCTGTTTACAACACGGAGTGGCAAGGAATAAGAAGCACCATCCGTAGTAAAGGTAAGAACTGTGTTAGGTTGTGCTGCTGCTTGTTTTACAAGCACACTGCCTGGAAGCACTACTTGAGCGCCGCCTGTAGTGGCTTTAACCGGAATAACCAGCTCTTGGCTACCCGTTGGCAGTTCAGCAAGTTGTTTGGTTAGATCAGCAGCATCAATTGTTGTTACTTGTGCTGAAGCAATTGGAGCCACAGTTGGAGCAACAGTTGGTGATGGTGTAGCTGTTGGTACTGTTGGAGCCGATGTTGGTACTGATGTTGGTACTGAAGTTGGTACTGAAGTTGGATCTGGTGTTGGTACTGGTGTTGGGTCTGGTGTCGGAGTTGGATTTGTCTCCGGCAGTGGTGCACCTTTTAGATCAACAATCCGGCCTTCAACGGCGGAAGTGTTCGCAGTGACCGTTCCAACCTTCTGCAGATACTTCGTAAATACATCAAAGTCCGGTAGGTACAGCAGATTCACGCGGCCTTCTTTATAGGCCTTTTCAAGTGAAGTATAGAAATCTCCACCCTTAGCTGTGAAAGCATTAGTAGCTACTTCATAAGATGCTTTTAGATCTAGAGGAACGTATTTATCCCCGTTTTTCACTTCAATACGCAATACACGTTCGTTCACAGGTTTCGTAGAGTCGTAATAGAATTTCAACCCTGCAACGTGTGGGAAACGTCCGTCTGCTGCCGGCGTTTTGGAAACCCCGTTCTCCATAGCATCCTTAATTTCTTGTCCAGTCAAAGTGATCGTAACCAGATCGTTGTTGAATGGAAGTACACCGAGTACTTCGCCTTGTGTGATCGGTCCTTCGTTGATGGATTCGCGAATACCGCCGCCGTTTTGCAAGGCGATTACGGCATTAGTGCCCGCTTTTTGAGCTGCATAAAGCATGCCATCGGCAATCAGGTTACCAAGATTAGTTTCCTTTGTGCGCACATTATCACGAACGCCGTTTAGAACAACCTCTGAATTTCCTACTACCTCATTGGTTAGTTCTTGAATCCCCGGCTTATACTCGGTATCCAGGATCTTTTTAGCTTCAGGGTCCTCTGCGATAACGTAGTTAGTACCGTTTTTAGCATCGATGGAGATTAATTGGTCTTTCCAATCGGTCAGTACGCCATCTTTGTTAAATTTAACTTCAAGTTGGCCAAGGAAAAGACCTTTTTCACCAGTTTGTACAATTAGCTTCGGTGCTTTTGGATCGGTGTTATCAACAACGGCTTGATTCAGTTGCGTGTGGCTGTGACCCCCAACGATAATATCAATGCCGTTAACGGCTTTGGCTAGCTTGAGATCTTCTTCATAGCCAAGGTGAGAGAGAACAATGATCTTGTTAACTTTCTCTTTTTCAAGCATAGCGACCGTTGCTTCCGCTTTAGCGAAGGCATTCTCAAAGGTCACTTTACCTGGTGAAGCAATGTTCGCCGTATCTTCTGTCGTCAGACCCATGATACCGACCTGTTGGCCGTCTACTTCTTTGATCAGCGCAGGGTAGATGGTTCCAGCATTACCTGACCGGCCGATTTCATTGGTGAACATTTTGCTAAGAATATCATCCGCTGAGAAGTTCACATTGGAGGAGACAAATGGGAACTTTGCGTTGCCGATGAATTTGGACAGTACATCTGAATCTTTATCAAACTCATGATTACCGAAAGTCATAGCATCATATTTAACCAGATTCATAAAGGCCAGATCTGCTTGACCCAGATACTTATTGAAGTAAAGCGTTCCGGAGAACACATCACCTGCGTCTACAAGAATAGGATTCTCTGTAGTCGCCTTGGCATCTTTGATTGCTGTTACACGGCGCAAGATGTTGTTTGGCGAGCTGACAGTATCTAATCCTGCATGTGTATCATTGGTGTGCAGAATGGTTAGTGGGAAGTCTTCAGCAGTATTAAAATCAATCTGTGCCAAAACCGCATCATGATCGGATACCCGACCGTTCGATGGTGAGAAGTCGGCATTTAGATGAACGACATCTACTTTAGAAGAAGCCGTTAGATTTTTACTGACAAGAATATGATCTAGCACTTGAGAGTTTCCATCATAGGTGTACGTATACTGCTCATTTAAAGGTAATGTATCGATCAAATTGTCTAGTTCTGTACCTTTTAAGAGGGTTGCAGTTTTAGTAAATTGGAAATCATTCAAATCGCCAAGAGCTACGATGTTGGCTTTAGGATTTGCAGTCAGAACCTCTTTGACAAATCCGTTTACGACCGCCGCGATTTTATGGCGTTGTGTTTCACTGGACAATACAGGGGGCTGAACGTTTCCGAAAGGACCGGTATCGCCGCCTTTTGAATTGAAATGGTTAGCGATCACAATTACTGTTTCGCCACCGAATACGAACTGTGCAGCAAGGGGTTTACGTGAACTTGCAAAGGCAGAGTTTGTTGGATCAATTCGTCCTGGATTGTAGGTCAATTGATCTGCCGCTGCGTTATATCCAACGGATTGTGTAGCTGTACCTTTTTGTCCGCTCACACTGTCCGCAAGCTGTACTCTTGCTGGATTGTACAGGAATCCTACGCGAATGTTTCCGCCTGGGGCACCGCCATCCATATTGTTCTCCGGAGCGATATCTGTGTATTTATATACAGGACCGCCAGCGGTTTCAATAGCCTTAATCAATTCGGCTGCACTTGCTTCAGTGATACCATTATTGGCTTCACCATTGCTGTCCTGCATTTCGACAACGCCGATAATGTCAGGTTTTTTCATATTGTTTGTGATGGAGTCGGCTAGTTTCTGGATTTTTGTTGCTCCGACACCCGGGTAGAAGTTTTCAATGTTGTACGATGCGATCAACAACTTACTATCATTGACTTCAAGAGTAGTTGTTTCTTGCTTAAAGGTACTTGGAGTGATGGCTGGAAGCTTACCGTTTTCCGGAATCACTTTGAAGTTACTGTTGTTGTATCCGATGACGCCAGTTACATCTCCCGCGAACTTATCTCCGGTGATGACTTCTTGACCCGGATTTCCGTAAGCAATGATGAGGCGCTGAGGATTGTATTGGTTGTATTCTTTGAGAACTAATCCACCAGCTGGTGTGATGACATCAGGTGTTTCATTTTCTACTCTTGTAGGGATGTTATACAGCATGGAATTTCCGCTACCACTTGTCCAGTAAGGACTGATAATCGTAGGGGTAGGGAGCTTGACGAGCATACCTTCTAACGATTCGTAGAAATCAATTGCATCTTCATTAGGCTCAAAATCAGCCATGCCGTCATTGTCAATTATGGAAGACGGAATGGCTCTCCCGCCTTTACCAAGTACGACAGGCTCTGGCACAGTATAACTTGAAGAGGAGTCTACTTTTATTGAAGTCATAGTAATTTGAGTAGAGGTTAAATTACTTGCGTTACCTTCGTTGTATTCGGAAACAGTTCCACTAACTTGGACTAAATCTCCAATTTGAGGCTTAAGGGATGAATTAGTGCTGTATACAAAAATACCTTCCGAAGTGTTTACATTATCGTCTGGCTGAGGGTCTTGCATAAAGAAACCTCTATAAGCGCCAGTGGCGAAGGTGTACCCATATTGGGTAACGATGCCTTCTACATCGGAAACGTTCTGACCTGCATACTCAGAAGTATGAGATTCTCCTTGAATATCATGTATACGAGGGAGTTCAGATGCTTTATATGCAAAGGTATAAACCTTACTTGTCTTGCCATCTGCTACGACAATTGCATGGATGGTAAGATCTTGATTAACTGTAATCGGATCTGAATAAAGCTTACTTGCTGTTGTTGGTTCAGTTCCGTTGGTCGTGTAGTAAATCTGTGCTCCAAGAGTAGGGCTGGATAGGGTCACAGAACTTCCTTTGATGATGCGACCTGCGCCAGGGCTGGCCATAACGGAAAAAGTTTCTTCCACCAAAGCATTTTCATTAAGTGGAATGAATTGATAAGTCGTACTATATTGCTCGATAACTCCAGTGATATTGTCAAAGGTTTTACCCTTAACTAGTTTAGGCAGGGTTGAAAAAATTGTGAATTGTTGTCCACCTTGGCTAGCAGTCACCGTGCTGCCATTTACATTGTCTATGGTCACATTATTCATAGTTACCAGCTGAGCTTCGTGGCTTTCGCCGTTCGCGGCAGACAAGTCGGTTGCTGTAATCAATTTTGGTGCAGGCACCCCAACATTTTGTGCAGCTACATTGTATTGAAGTCCACTTTGGAATTTGATTTCTTGCAGGTTGCTGTAGATATCCATTGTGCCGCTTACTTCAACACGATCTCCAACGTTTGCGAACTCTGGGAAACCATAAAGTACGATCCCGCCGGATTCATCCTGAATATACATTTTTGCTGCATTAATGTGAGTTACGATACCTTCTGTTAAAATATTCTGACCTTTACTAGCAAGGCGTGCTTTTGCAACAACTGTTTTGGCCAGAATAGTGTAATCAAAAGTCGATATAGGGCTGTCTGGCATATTTGGTTCTGAAGCATACGCTTTAATCGTAGTGTCCTCAGTTAAGGTAATAGGCCCTGTGTAAGGTTGGAAATTAGTTGAACCACCTGATCCATAAACAGCTGCATAGACGGATGCTCCAACCGTTGGAGAATTCAAAGATATTTCTGTACCAGCCGGCCAGGCATTAGGGGCTGGTAAAGCTACTGCGGAACTAGCAGTTTCCGGTAATTCAGGGAACGTACCGTAGGTGCTGTTCCGTGGACTTGGTGCTTGGACAACAAAATCCGTAGAGTTGTTATCCGTATCTAGACCGCGGCTGTCTGCTGGTGCACCAGCCGCAGCTTTACGGATAGCGGCTGTCGTATTGGAGAGAGCAGCGGTCGCACTTCCCTCGACATTTGTAGCTGTTCCGTAGCCAACTAAATCAATTGTTGTACCTGATTTATCAACGAGGTCGACTTTGCCGTTTGTACCACTCATAGCAAGGATTCCCTTGCTAACATCAGGAGTAGGCAAGTCGGTAGTTCCTCCCGTTCCAGCGGCCTCCTCAATAAGGAAGTATCCATTTGCCGGGATGGTTCCATTTAAGTCTGTTCCGCTACTAAAGGTTCCGGCCGCTGAGGTATAGCGAACTTTCCATCCAGTCAAATCTACTGGATGATTTGTAGGATTGTATAATTCAATAAAATCATTTTTAAATTCCGCTCCGCCGTTTCCACCACCACCATAGACCTGCGAGATAACAATATTGCTATTATCCGGTGCTGCCTCGGCGGTCTGGACAGCTGGTAACACACTGCCGGCAACCATTAACATTGCCAGTCCAGTAGCGAACCATTTCCTTACTCTTGAAGAAATAATCATTTGGATAAGTCATTCTCCCCTCGAATCTTTTATTTACAACCTATTAAATCTTAGCATTCAAATGTAAAATGAAAGGTTGTCTTTCATGAATATAAATTAAAGTTTGCATCATTTAAATCTAAAAATTGAAATGTTGTGATTTTAGTATAAAAACAGTGCATAAATACAATATTAATTATAAATTTAGTGTTTTTATGGTTAATAGATCACCGATATTTTAATTTTATGTTATATATATTGTTGAATTTATTATGGATTGCGACAAATTTATTCTAGAGTTTTGTTAATTTTTACATAGGGAAAACAATAGAGATTAGAATTATATAGAATGTATCGGAACAAAAATAATGCCCCTCCAGCTTCTTATCGAGAAGTGGAAGGGCATTATTAATTTTAAATCTACTTGGACAACACATCACTGCTGGTGCGGAAGCTCAAGCCGTTCAATTCCATCCATATATTTACGCAGTGCCTGCGGAATGTAAATGGATCCATCCTCCAGTTGATGATTCTCCAGCAGCGGAATTAGGATCCTTGGTGTAGCCACTGCGGTGTTATTTAAGGTGTGGCAGTATTGCAGCTTACCGTCGGCATCCCGGTAACGAATGCCCGAACGACGAGCTTGGAAATCGAGCAGGTTGGAAGCCGAGTGTGTCTCTCCGTATGCCTCTCTGCTTGGCATCCAAGTCTCGATGTCATACTGCTTATGTGTCTTCAGGGACATATCTCCTGTGCAGACAGACATGATCCGATAGGGAAGTTCCAAGAGCTGTAGAATATGCTCTGCATTCGCAAGAATCTCCTGCAGCATGCCCTCTGATACGCCCTCATCATTCCGACATAAGATAACTTGTTCAATTTTTGAGAATTGATGAACACGGTACAGGCCACGCACGTCTCGTCCCGCCGATCCTACCTCACGGCGGAAGCAGGCCGACATTCCGGCGAGTCGCATTGGCGAATCCAGTTCGACAATCTCATCGCTATACAGCGAGACAAGCGACACCTCCGATGTGCCTACCAGCCAGCGATTGTCTCCGTTTAGCTCATAGGTCTGATCCATCCCGCCGGGGAAGAAGCCCGTACGTTCCAGCGCTTCCGGACGGACAATTACGGGAACATCCATCACCGTGAACCCGCGGGCAGTTAGTACATCAATGGCCAGCCGCTGTACAGCGAGATGTAACAACAACCCTGCACCCTTCAGCACATAGCTGCGTGGGCCGCCTGCTTTGATGCCACGGGGGATATCGATGATATTGTGGAGCTCGCCTAGCTCTACATGATCACGCGGTTTAAAGCCGAATTCCGGCAGCGTTCCGGTTCGTCGCAGTTCTACATTATCTTTATCATCATGGCCAATCGGTGTATCCTGCGATACAGGGTTTGGTGCGAGCAGCATGAGTTCTCCACAGCGCCGGTCTGCCTCAGTTAGTTCTGCCTCATAGAGATTCAGGCGGTTGTTCAGTTCTCTTACTTGTTCTTTAACTGCTTCTCCTGCCACGCTGTCACCCTGTCGTAAAAGTCGTTCAACCTCTTTGGTCAGCCCGTTACGCTGGGCTCTCAACTGTTCCGTATCTTGGCGCAATTCGCGCCGTTTCTCATCCCATTCCAGCAGTTCATCCAGTGGGAAGTCGACTCTTTTCCAAGCCGTAATGTTTCTTACAAGTTCCTGATTGTCTTTGATCCAGTTCATATCCAGCATACCGTTTCGCTCCTTTTTGGTTAAAAAAACGCAAAAAACGCCCTCATCCATGGGACGAGGAGCGTCAGCTCGCGGTGCCACCCAGGTTGATCGAATCTCCTTAACTGCAGGAACAATCCGACCCTCTTTGGTCTTCGCGGTAACGGGCGAAACCCGGTGAACTTAGGGAGTTGTTGTAGACTCCGGTCGCAGACGCCTCACGGTTGGATGCCGATCATTGGCCTGATTGTTGGATTTAATATTGTTGCTTAGTATAACGTAAGAGTGGGAGGAGCGCAAGTGGTTATGGTTTGACAAAAATATCAATTCTACGTTAGGATTAGTATTAATTTAAAGTAATTTTGTCGGGATAATAAATAAAGCAGTGAGAGCTGCTTAAGTGGGATGGAAGAGGTGGAGAAGTGGCTAAAATTGTTGTGATTAACGGAACGCCTTCCCTGGTATCGCGTATCAATGCAGCTATAGAATATGCGGAGGCCAGCTTAACCAATCAGGGCTTCGAGGTTGAGCGTATTAACGTAGCAGAGCTACCAGCGGAGGATTTGATTCACACTAAGTTTGAAAGTGAGTCTATCGTCAAAGCCAATGGCCTTGTAGCGGAAGCTGATGCGGTAATTGTGGTTAGCCCGGTTTATAAAGCTTCTTATACAGGCGTGTTGAAGACCTTTTTAGATCTGGTTCCACAAAAGGGATTGGCCGGAAAAGTTGTACTCCCGCTGTTCATGGGCGGCAGTCTTGCACATCTGCTCACAATTGATTACGCATTGAAACCTGTGTTGTCTGTACTGGGCGCGCGTTACATTCTTGGCGGCGTCTATGCCGTGGATTCTCAAGTGGTTCGTAATGATCACGGAGTGGTAGAGCTTGCTGAGGAGCTGAAGCTGCGCCTGAACGATGCATTAGATGAGCTTGCAGAAGAAACTACACATCGTGTGGAACGCAAGGCATAAGACTAAGTAGTAAGCCTTCTGTGCTTAGTGCTAATAACAAACGTATAAGCGTCTCTTTCATCCCTGATACCAGGGGAGAGGGGCGCTTTTTGCATTATATAAGCTATAGCAAAAAGGCCATCTCACTAAGAAAGTAGAGAATGGCCTCTTTTTTATATAGGGATCGTTATATATCCGGTCTTACAAATCGTCGAATCCGTTATCGTCGCCAACCTTACCATAGTTGCGGGACTTAGCTTCGAAGAAGTCAGTTTTGGTAGCATTAAGCGCATCATCGGAGAAGGGTTTGATCCAAGGCATACAGTTAACGTCAACACCTTGATAAGCTTTTTCCATACCCATCAAAGTCAGACGTTTGTTCGCTGTATATTTGATGTAGTCGCTAAGCTCGTTAAGATCAATACCACGCACGTTAGTAAGTGTGTAATAAGCCCAGTTGGTTTCGAGCTCTACCGCGCGGTCGATGGTACGGTATACGTAATCCATGTTTTCTTTGGTGTTCAGCTCAGGGAAGTCTACAAGCAGCTGCTTAAATACTTCTGCGAAGAAGTAGCAGTGCTGATTCTCGTCACGTTGAATATAAGAGATCATTTGGCTAGTTGCCATCATCTTCTGGTCACGGGCCAGATTGTAGAAGAAGGCGAAAGTACTGTAGAAGAAAATCCCTTCCAAGATGAGATCTGCTACCAGCGCATGGAAAAAGGTCTGTCTCGTAGGGTTATCACGGAACTCTTGATAAATATCAGAGATAAACTGATTACGTTCCAGCAGGACAGGATCTTTTTTCCAATATTCAAAAATTTCCTTCTGCTCACTCTCCGACACGATAGAGGAAAGAACATAGGAATAGGATTGGTTATGCACCACTTCTTGCTGCCCGATAATAGCGGAGATAGCTTCCAAAGAGGAATCGGTGAAATAACGCTTCACGTCGCTCACGAACATCGTCTGCATCGAATCCAGCACAGCGAGTAGGGAGATATTAATCTTAAATACGCGTTGTTCCTCGGCATCCAGCATCGGGAATTGTTGCGCATCCTTGGACATTGGAATTTCATCCGCGATCCAGTGATTAAGCAGCAGTACCTTATACAGCTTGTACATATGAGGCATGCGAATATCATTCCAGTTCAGAATACCTGAGCATTCACCGTCGATAATGCGTGTGGATTGGTTAGGTGCTTCAGTATTAAAAATCTTTTGTAATTGCATTTCTTATCCCTCCATTTTTTGCGCGGGTAATCTTTCTTGGTGTCTTGTTCATAGAAAGATGGTGATGGAGTAACGGAGAGGAAGTTTGGAGCTGTAGGAGCGTCAGCGTTCGCCCGAAAGCTTTCCGTAGGAAAGCTCGCATCGAAAGCATATGCTGTCATCGGATGTCATCCGCTAATAGCGGTAAAGATCTAGACCTCTGATGACAACAGCGGCCGGAAGCCCAAACATTCCTCGCAGTTACGAAATTCATCATCGTTTTTCTATTCAGGGCACTAAGATAATTAGCTAGCGCAAGATTCACACTCTTCTATAGTCAAAGCACGGCTACGCACATAATAAGTTGATTTCAAGCCGCCCTTCCAGGCATTCAGATGCAGTTCCAGGAACTCGGTAGCCTTGATGTCAGGACGGACATACAGGTTGAAGCTTTGGCCTTGATCGACGTGACGCTGGCGAGCAGAAGCCATGCGGATCGACCAGTTTTGGTCAATCGTAAATGCTGTCTTATAGTACCAGATCGTTTTGTCGGACAGATCCGGTGCTGGGTTAGCAATCTTATAAGTTGTTTTTTCTTCATAGGAAAGCAGTTCATACAGCGGATCAATGCTGGCGGTGGAGCCGGCAATAATCGATGTAGATCCATTCGGCGCAATGGCGAACATCCAAGCGTTACGTACGCCGTCCTTAGCTACTTCTTCTTGCAGCTCGCGCCATTGCTCAGTCGTTACATATTTACCTTCTTGCTCACCGCTAACATAACCGCGGGAAGTGAAGTATGCGCCAGTCTCCCAATCGGATCCAGCAAATTTCGGATAACGGCCTTTTTCACGGGCAAGCTCCATGCTCGAACGAACCAACAGGTAGTTGATATGTTCATATAAATGATTGTTATATTCTACGGCTTCATCGGATTCCCAACGAATGCCCTTGAGTGCCAATAGGTGATGCAGGCCGAATGTGCCGAGACCTACTGCGCGGTACTGGCTGTTCGTGTATTGTGCCTGCAGAACTTCAATATTATTAATGTCGATTACGTTATCAAGCATACGAACTTGGATCGGAACAAGTCTTTCTAATACGCCAGCTGGAATCGCCCGTGCTAAGTGAATCGAATTCAGATTGCAGACTACGAAGTCGCCAGGGATTTTGGAAATAACGATCCGGGTCTGGCCATCTTTAGTTACTAATTCTTCTTGCTCAATAACTGTTGCAGACTGATTCTGCATAATTTCTGTACACAGGTTGGAGGAGAAAACCATACCTTGATGACGGTTTGGGTTAGTCCGGTTCACGGTATCGCGGTAGAACATGTACGGTGTACCTGTTTCTAGCTGTGATTTCATAATCCGTTTCATGATGTCGATCGCAGGAACAGTGATCCGGGATAATTCCAGGTTCGCTGTAGCTTCAGCATATTTTTCACGGAAAGTACCTTTGCCAAGCTCTTCATCGTAGAAATCTTCCAATCCTAGTGGACGGCCATTTTTATCTGTCCAGCCCATGACCTTTTTCACCTCATGAGGGCAGAAGAGGTTCCAATGGCTGCGCGATTCTACAGCTTCCATGAACAGGTCAGGCAGGGAGACGCCATGGAACACGTCATGTGCACGCATGCGCTCGTCACCGTTGTTCAGCTTAAGATCGAGGAAAGCGAGAATATCTTTATGGAATACATCAAGATAAACAGCTACAGCACCTTTACGTGTGCCCAACTGGTCTACACTGACTGCTGTATTGTTCAACTGGCGAATCCAAGGGATTACACCGGAGCTTGTGTTCTTGTGGCCACGGATATCCGAACCACGTGCCCGTACTTTTCCGAGGTAAACGCCGATGCCGCCGCCCATTTTGCTAAGACGTGCTACGTCTGTATTGGAGTCAAAGATACCCTCTAGGGAATCGTCTACAGTATCAATAAAACAGCTGGATAGTTGTCCAGCGACCTTTTTGCCGGCATTGGACATTGTAGGTGTAGCAGCAGTCATATAGATGTTGCTCATAGCCCAATAAGCTTCTTTTACAAGCTCAAGACGTTTTTCAGCTGGCTCACGGTGCATCAGGTACATAGCAATAATCATATAACGTTCTTGTGGAAGCTCCATTACACGGCCGTCAAAATCATGCGCCAAATAACGGTCGGATAGCGTAAGCAGACCGATATAGTCAAACAAAAGGTCGCGTGTATAATCGATACACCCGCCTAGTTCGATAATTTGTTCTTTGGTGTAATGACTTAGAAGTTCTTCGCGATAGATTCCTTTTTTCACGAGATCCGTAATTAGTGGATACAATTCACCGTAAGGCTCTTCTGGATAAGCTTTGTAGCGGCGATGAACGGCAGCTTTTTTATAAAGGGTAGTCAGAAGGGCGCGGGCAGCTGCGAACTTCCAGTTAGGCTCTTCTTTTGTTACAAGCTCTAGAGCGCTCATGGTGAAGGCGTTGCTGATTTCTTCTCCGCTTACCGAGTCACGACGCAGTTTGGAATTCACTCCACGCAGCAAAGTTTCTTTATTTAGTTGATCGAGACCTTCCAGAATACGGTCAGCGTAGACGGAGAGACGGTTCTCATCAAAAGCCAGTTGGCGATTATCCGGTTTTACTACGAATTGCGGCATGGTTAGTTTATCCCTTCTTATTTCAAATTAATTTTCAATATCAAAAATTGATATATTATAGCGCAGCAGGCTGCCACAGAAAGACCTCCGAGCCGTTCATGCTGGCCGGAATGTCGATAATGCGTTGGTTGGAGCTTCCCCGGTAGAGAAGCGTAGTATCTTTCAGTTCTTCTACAAATCTTCCATCTATTAACACCTGACACTGTTTAAGTAGATTCCACTCCGGCGTACCGGGAAGGGCTGTAAGTTCTTCGTACGTATAACCACTGTAAATCCAGATTGAGAACCCTGGCAGTACAGTGCGAAGCTCATGAATGAACCCCAGCAACTCTTCTGCTGAGAAAAAAGGATCGCCGCCTGCCAGTGTCAGACCATCCAGCAAAGGGTTAGCGGCGATTTCTGCAATGATTTCATGTTGTCGTTCTAAGGTGAAGACTTCTCCATATTTAAAGTTCCATGTCTCGGGATTAAAACATCCCGGGCAACGATGGCGGCAGCCGCTGAGAAAGAGGACGGCCCGCATGCCCTCTCCCTCGTTAATCGACTCCGGATAGTAACCGCAAATATTCATAGATGCTTAACGCGATCCCGAACTTCAGCTTGTTTGGCGGCATTAAAGCGGGTCTGATAGTCGCCGGTTAAATAACCTGTAACTCTGCGCAAACGGCGGATGTGCACATCATTCTCATTTGCGTTGCAGGAAGGACAGTTTGTCCCAATTACGCCTTCGTATCCACAGCTGGAGCAGCGGTCAATCGGATGGTTAATGCTGAAATAACTGACCTGTTGTTCGAGCGCATATTTAATGATTTTGATAAAAGCCGATGGGTTGTTGCGGGCATTGCCGTTTAATTCGACATAAGAAATAGCCCCGGCATTGCAGTATTCATGGAAAGGAGCTTCCAAGCTGATCTTCTGAGCAGCACCCAGATCGAAGTATACAGGGATGTGAAAAGAGTTCGTATAATATTCACGGTCGGTTACGCCCGGAATGGAACCCAGTACCTTGCGGTCAACTTTGGTGAATTTACCGGACAAACCTTCTGCTGGAGTAGCGAACAGGGTGATGTTAAGATCCAGTTCCTCACTTTTCCGATCGCAATAGTCCCGCATATGACGCACGATAGCCAGCGCCTTGGCATGAACTTCCATATCCTCGCCATGGTGTTTGCCGTACATAGCTTTCATACATTCCGCCATACCGATGAAGCCAAGAGACAGACTGCCATGCTTCAGCAGATCGCCTACAGTGTCATCGGGTGCAAGATGTTCGCCGCCTTCCCAAACGCCTTCTCGCATCATGAAATCGGAAGCTTTAGCTTTTTGTGCGGTTTGGATGTGGAAGCGATGGAGAAGTCCTTCCAGCGCAATATCCATATAATGATTTAGATCTTCATAGAAGCCAGCTTCGTCTGCGACGGTACGTCTGCCTGTTACTGTGCCGTGTGCCAGACCTAGCCGAACCAGATTTAGTGTATTAAAGGAAAGGTTGCCCTTCCCAGAGCAATGATTACGCCCAAAACGGTCACCGAGCACTCGGGTTCGGCAGCCCATTGTAGCGAACTCCGTATCAGGATCACTTGAATCATAATACTGCAAGTTGAGCGGAGCGTCCAGATTAGCGAAGTTTGGATATAGTCTGCGCGCAGAACATTCAGCTGCTTTTAGGAACAGTTCATAGTTAGGATCGCCTTGCTGTTGATTGATTCCTTGCTTGCATTTGAAGATTTGAATCGGGAACACTGGTGTTTCTCCGCTGCCAAGTCCGTTCATAGTTGCGGTTAGCAGAGAACTGATCACAAGCTGACCTTCTGGTGAAGTACAAGTACCGTAGTTGATGCTGGTAAACGGTATTTGTCCACCGGATCGGCTGGACATGGTATTCAGATTATGTACCATACTTTCAGCCGCTTGCAGGGTTTCGATTTCGGTTTCCTTTAGTGCAAAACGGAACGCTCTTGGATATGACTCCGCCAGATCGGTCCGGCTCATCGTAATCTCGCCCAAAGATTCGTCAGCTTGTCCTTCTTCAAAATAATCCAGACCCTTGCGGAACAGCTTGGCGAAGGATTTGGTTACATAAGGTGCCAGATCGTAATCGAGTTTATTGGCGGATACACCACCATATTGAGCATTTTGCTGGGATTGGAAAATAATCGCTACCAGAGACATAGCTGTCATTATTGAGTTCGGAGGACGAACGCTGCCGTTGCCGGTATTGAAACCTTCACGGAGAAGTTTATCAAACGGGATAAAAATACAGTTCGTCGTTCCAATCGCGTATTGATCCAGATCATGCACATAGACGACATTGTCATCAATAGCCTGCACTAGCTGTGGCGGCATCGTAAAATTGCGGGCGTACCATTTTGAATATTCACTGCCGAACTTGCTCATTTTACCGGAGAAACTCTCTCCATTCAAATTGGCATTCTCGCGCAATAGGTCCATATCCCGACTGTCGATAATATCCCGGCCTAAATCAATGAGCTCTTCTAAAAGAACTTCCCGTGCATTTTCTACTCCATTAAATTGTCTCTCCAACAACGTCATTGTACAGCTCTCCTCTCAGTATAAAAGAAAAACATCTATCATCAAATCCATATATCCATAAGAAGTTGGACTGCTATAAGCAGTCGTATATTTGTTCAGATTACATAAAAAAAGCATCCCCTACCCGAGGATGGCAGAAAATGCCCGATGCGTTATGTAAATATCCACACGGATATTTGCAGAGGTCTCTACGTAGATGACCGCATGCGGACACCATCCCTGTTCCTCGCAGGCATCAATAGTTGGTGTCGTCGAAACAGGTAGGTCTCCTGGCTTCCGTGGGATCTCTCGGCGCCTTCCCAAGGGTGTTCCTAACCCTCAGTGGCATTTGCCGGGAGATGTGGATTCTCAAGCTTCCCAGAAGCTTAAGAAGGCCATCCGGTTACAGTGGCGGGACCGCAGCGGATTCTCACCGCGCTTCCCTATTAAGCTCTAAATCCGGTTAAGGATCAAAGCGCCTGTCTCCACTATATTTTGTTGTCGTTAGATAAAAATAACCCAAGATGTTGTGTTTGTAAACAGTTTTTTAGAAAACCCGCGCGGGGAGCGGGTTCTTCAAAAGTACTCCACAAATGATCCACAGGCTGTCCATAAGTAATCCACAATTGATCCACAGGGAGATGCGAAATGATTCATAAATTGTCCGAAAAGATGCCACAAAGAGTCCATAAATATAGTGCAGATGACCCTAGAATTTGCTCATGAGAAAATACTCTTAGCCCAAAGTCATATTTTGGAGTAATCAGAAGAAATAGAAGAGATAAGGGAGGATAATCTTGCTTAGTTTGTGACAGAGCGGTGGAATTGTTACAATGGAAGGAGACAGCTACTATAAAATTTCGAGGAGGTATTCTCATGCCTATCGCTGAAGTTACAGTTATTCCAATTGGAACAGGCAGTACCAGTCTTAGCAGCTATGTTGCGGATATGCAGCGGGTGCTGAAGACAGTAGAAGGGATTACTTATGAACTTACGTCTATGGGTACGATCATCGAAGGGCCTCTGCAACGCATTTTTGCCGCGGTAGAAGCTTTGCATGAGTCTCCTTTTGCCGCAGGTGCAGAACGTGTCTCTACTTCACTTAAAATAGACGACCGCCGCGATAAACCCTCTACTAGCCGTGGAAAGTTAGAGTCTGTGGAGCGTAAGCTACAGGTGGATTAGCAGTTTAGGAGGGCGGAAAACAGGGAGAAATAGGCTTGCGTTTCTGGCTGAAAGTTGTATAATATTTTTTGTTTGACAGAAAAACAGCGTTAAGCTGGTGTAGCTCAGGGGTAGAGCAACGCACTCGTAATGCGTAGGCCGGGGGTTCAATTCCCTTCACCAGCATATCTAAGAATGGCGCAATGGCGCGGTTTTCCGGGATTCCGGGACCGTGCCATTTTTCGTTAAATCCCCCTGACTTCTTCCATTCTTCTACCCTTTATCCGAGTAAAGTGGGTGTCTCGTCAATTTTCTCCACTTCTTTTCGGGTTCCTAGAATAGAATCTCCGATACATCGGGGCACTGCTTCCTGCAAGTTGGGGAGAACATGTGAATAAGTATCCAGGGTGATATTTATTGATGAATGGCCTAATCTTTCCTGAAGTCGAATATGATGGACAGCCCCTGCCGTTCCCTGTTCTTCTGGAGAAACGTATCAAGGAAGATAAGACATGGCGCGAAATCGCTAATGAAAACGGTATGACTAGTGGTCACTGTCGAGCAGATGGAAGGCGTGTCGCAAGCTGACAGCAATCAGAATGAAGGATGTGGCGGAGGTGCAGCATAAGCTGCTTTTCTCTTGCGGGGGCAGATCGGTTAGATGGTAATTACTATAAAAATAAAAAAGACACCACAAGGTGTCTTAGTACAGATACTTTTCGCTCGAATTTCACGAGCTCGTCAGTGAACTGAGTTCATAAGCAAGACTGGCTACGGCTAACAGATGAAGAGATAAAGTAATATCAATGTTAAAATGTGCGGTAATATTAATTTTCATAGATAACCACGCTCCTAAAGTATAAATACACATAAAGAAAACTTTATAAAGCGCTTGGCCTGCCATCATCAGTGCCAGGTAGCCATCCTGTACAGACGCCTTAGCGTTTCGACAATAACATTATACTTAATATTTTGTGTTTTGCCAAAAAAAGCCCCCCTATTCTTGGTTGGGGTGGCGGTTCTGTGTGGTTTCTCAGCGTTTTGGAATCATGATGGTCATTGAGGCTACGCGCACGCAGCCGCAGAATGATCAAATGGAAGTTACGTTTCGGTATTCATATCTGCTGCATGCTCTGAAATTGATTATCCAAAATAACGGGCAGCAAGTTCAGAAGGTTAACGGATTTTTTATTGATACAGGTTGAATTTAATGTTTGATACTGTTGTTATGCTAACAGGAAAGGATAGTTTAATAAAGGAGTTACTTAAGACTGGAATAATGAGCAATGTGACAATTATGTCATTCTGAATTGAATATTGTTAGGTTAATCGATGGGGAAGTTTACGTGTCTCCCTTATACTGGAAATTAAATGATTTTATTTCCGAAAGGGGACAATGCGCTAATGACTGATGTAATTAAAGCAATAATACTTGGCATAATAGAGGGCTTAACTGAATTTTTACCAGTATCATCTACTGGACATCTTATTCTAGCAGGAGATTTGCTTAGCTTTGAGGGAGATGCTGCAATAACTTTTAAAATTGTTATTCAGTTGGGTGCAGTGATGGCAGTTTTAATTCTTTATTGGAAAAGGTATTTGGAGATTGGGGTTAATATGATTAGAATGGATTTTTCCAAAAGCAAAGGATTAAATGTCATTCATATGATTTTGGCTATGTTACCAGCATTAACCCTATATCTTCTCTTCAAGGACACAATAAAAAGCCAATTATTTGGCCCAACCCCTGTTTTGATAGGTCTAGTTGTTGGTGGCGTGTTGATGATCATTGCAGCGCGGAATAGGCGGACTGAAACCGCTGATACTATCGATGGGATTAATTATAAACAGGCTTTCGGAATTGGTCTGTTTCAATGCTTGGCGTTATGGCCGGGATTTTCGAGATCAGGTTCGACGATTTCAGGTGGCCTGTTGCTTGGCACTAGCCAAAAAGCCGCAGCAGATTTTACATTCCTTATTTCTGTGCCTGTTATGTTTGGTGCAAGCTTGTTGGATTTGTACGATAGTCGTGATTTGCTGAGTTCTGACGATTTGCTTCTAATGTTAATTGGCTTTGCGACATCCTTTCTTGTGGCAATGATTGCAGTAGTGACGTTCATCAAACTGATTAAGAGACTTCGATTGGAGTGGTTTGCTCTATACCGGTTTGTTTTAGCAGCTCTCTTCTATTTAATTGTCATACAGTAATTAGGCAAATGTAAAGAAAATTGTAGCCTTAATGGATTACGAGGGAAACCCTATCGAAACCGTTATTCAATATAGCGGAATGGAATGGACAATCTTAAGGCCGTCAGAATTTATGAAGAATGCATTATATTTTTGGGCAGAATCCATTCAAAAAGAAGGAATTTTAAAATAACCCCCCAGTGAGTTTGCACTAGGAGTTCCAGTGAAGGAAACGAGGTTAGAGTTTCCTTATCAATATATGCACTATAAAGGTTGTAATCGGATATATTTTACTACCCAAAGCGGAAATGAAATAATACCATTACCTGTGTTTAAATGGACGAATTGGTTACTAAAATTTTCTTCGCAAATGCCTTCAAAGGTTTCGCCACTGATTAAGTATAGGCGCACTGGTGAATGTTCTTTTATTGACTCCTCGACTCTTTTGTTGATCAAAACAAGCCACCTCTTTTTTTAAGTGATTACATTATCACTTATGCTATACCTATAAACACATTTATCCCAACTCAACAATAAGTGTGAATTTATATGTGAAAAATAATACATATATTTATGTTTCAAAAGAGTATATACTGGATTCACTATCAAGTTGTGATTACCAACTAGAATTTTTTTGGTGAGTTTAGATCACATCTTCTTATCATTTGGGGAGGTGTCTTATTTGGAAAAAACCCTTAATTATGTACAAGATTTTAAATTGCTTGAAGAACGAATTAATGCATTTATAAATTATGATTCATGCATTGAATACGTAGAAGGATCTGAAGAAGTTGTAGCTGGCGGGGCCTTTGCCTGGACCAAGTTAAAATCGGCGGAGAGCTATAAACAAGAGCACATTGATGCTGACTACGTAGAATTAGCAGAAAGGGTACGTACAGTACTGGAAAACGAACATAGTCCTAACATTGAAAAGTTTGAGCGTAGTTATGAGCTAGTAATGAATTATATCCGACAAGATACTTTTCTCTGGGTACCTGGTTTGAAAAATGTTATTGAGAGTATAAAATCTGAATTGGATTTGCAACAATTTTTTCTTAATCAATAGTAATAGTAAATTTAATGCGTCAATCATAAGTGGTGACTAGCTATTTCATAGGTGTCTTATAAAAAGTTTAATTATATAAATTGAGAATGATACTTTTAATTCAATTAATTCTACATACAGTTTTCTTCCTTTGAATTTGGGAACAATACTAAAGCCTCCATTTATAACTCCATAAAAAAGCCCGTCAATTTTAATGGTTGGCGGGCTTTTTTTGTTTATTGAATTGTATACTCACTGACTTCAAATGTAAGTATTTTATCAAATATTACGTACTCTTTGCGCTTGCTAAAAGGCCCCTTGTTGTTGGAATGCTTATTAATTCCATATGATCCTGTACCTCTTCCTGCATCACGAGCATCGTACCAGTTTAAGAATGCATCTACTTCAGCAATTGGTAGGTCGTATTCTTTTTCTGTTCCATTCACCAGAGTGATGGTAAGAATAGCTCGATCCCCTGATGGCTGCTCTGGAGTTGTTGTAGGTTTAGGCGTCACTGTTGGTATTGGGTCTTCTGAATAAGTGCCGAATATATCAAATTCGTATATACGAGCAGTAAAAGGGCTATAAGTATTAACGAATTCAATATATACAACACCTTTTAAATCAAGCGCATACTCAGCACCGGAGGTTACTCCAGGCGAATTATTAAACGAAATTTTCTTTAAAAGTTCTCTTTTACTATCAAGAAAGTTCATATAATAATATGAAGATGTCTCAGTCGACTTTAAATAAAACTTAGTAATATCAGCGCTATAGTAATTTGGAAATTAAGATTGATACGTTACCTTGTTTGATCGGTTTCGATAAAAATAATAAAAATTCAGCAAATCTTTAGACGGGCTTCATACTTATTTAAGCTAAGAGGATTATAGTAATTACATAACCCCCTTATAATATAGATCTAGACCCTGCCGGAAGTTGGTGGGGTCACTTTTTTGCACAGAGTAATTTTATAAATATGGATTTCTCCTTAAATCTACACAAAGAAGCGCCGTCCCTTTGGAGACGCCGCTTCTTTATAGTAGATTCTATTCTTTTTGCTCAATTCTTGATTTTGGTGATCTTTTTGGCGGTAACTTGTGCAGGGAATGAATCATCACTTACTTCAAAAAACACTTTAATCTCATCGCCTTTTTTATATTTAGAAGGTGCAACTTTATTTACCCAAATGGCTTGAGAGTACTCATTAGATTCGAGAATTTCCTTGTATTCCTTGTTCAAGTCTTCTTCTTTTAATTCAGAAATTACTAAAATTCTTTTATTTTCTACATCTATTGTGTGTACAATTCCTTTCAAAACTTCATTATTCTTACTACAGGCGGTGACGAATAATAAAAAAACAAAAATAAGAGTCCATTTAATAGTAGTACGTGGTTTTTGAATCATGGACCTTCCCCTCCAGTGGTTACGACATTAGTTTAAAATCGGTTGCACAGGCATAGCATTTAGTACATTACCAATATAAGAATAAACAGCAGCCTTTCCATTATGACGACCTTTATTGATTCTGGGGAGTTACAGGTGAATGCCTGTAGTATTGATATTTTCATAAGAACTTTTGTTTGTATATAATAAAAATAAATGTTCTTATTTTAGAGGCGATCAATGATGGAAATGAGTATCGACCAAACGGTTGGGATTATTTATCAGGTCAAGGTGAGCAAGATTACACAACGCGAGATCGAGATCCGTGGCATCCGTGACAAACGTCCAACATAAACAAAGGGGATAAATATCATGCGGTGTATAACAATACGGCAGCCTTGGGCGACCTTAATTGCTCTTGGTGAAAAAGAGTTTGAAACTCGTTCATGGAGAACAGCCTACCGCGGCGAGTTAGGCATCCATGCCGGAATGAGGATTGACAAAAAGATTTGTGAACAGGAACCGTACAAATCAGTATTGGCGAAACATGGCTATACAGCGAATAATTTGCCGACAGGAGCTATTATTGCTACAGGTCAGCTCGCGGGATGTTATGTGGTTACTCCAGAGGTGGATTTAAGGGAATGGATCAATGGGAACGAATATGATTTTGGCGACTATAGTGAAGGACGGTTTGCCTGGAAGCTTGAAGGGGTTCATCCATTAAGCCATCCAATTCCAGCTAAAGGTCGGCTAAGCTTGTGGGAGCACTCTAATCACTTCTGAACGGCGAACAATATTTTTAATGTAATTTTTATGTGCCTATCAGCTATTTTTCAGGTTCGAGGTATATATTAGAGACACCAAACACCCCCCAGTGTTTTGTGGTATATCTCTCTCAGGTCTTGCCAACTCCCATGGTAAGGCCTATTTTTTTGTTCACTAATTGATTGGGGGGAGAGAGCGCAGCGGCTTCTATACAGCTTTACTTAATCTGGTACTGTTCTTCGTAACTCTTAAAAGATGAAATATCCAGCCCTAGGTATCTGCGCATATGGATGGCAGCTTGAGCCGCAACAATGTCATTCAACAGCAGCATTCGTTCATGATAGCCACGACATATATACTTGGCTTCAATTCCCGTATTAAGTCTGTTTTGCTCATACACCTTGATTCCCCGTCTTCTCATTTCTGCACGAACATCCCTTAGATCTGTTGTAGCTACTGCAGCAGCTGTTCCAAGAACCTCCAGATAAGGGGCGGGTGTTCGTAAGTGTGTAGATAAAATGGCGGAGTCCCGTTCGAAAGCTGATAAAATCATCGGAAGCAATAAATAAGATTTCACCAGCATGTTGTCCCTGCTTTCTGCTCTATGCATGAATCTCATCACCTCTAATAGGAACGTATATTCGTATTCTACCCCGATATTCCAAAAATAATCAATGGTATTTCTAAACAGCTTATCCAATGTGATTAAATTCACAACTAAATAACGAAGAATAAATTATATTAAAATTGTAATAATAAAAATTAATGTATCTAACGCACATAAAGGAGAATTATGATGGAAAAAGAGGGCAGCCTCCAGCGTGGATTGTTTTTTGGTTTAATTCTGAGTGTTCCCTTATGGATATCCATATTGGGCTATATACAGTTACTTTAAAATTTAATGAAAAACCTTATGCGAAGCGCCTTTAGGCGCTTTTTTTGTGTGGTACTAATGCGGGGAATTATCGAAAGGAATTGATTGACAATTGTGGGTGTCGGGAGCTAAACTGTTATTAATTCAAAAGTATTAAAAGTCATAGACTGTTATTGGATAGAATGCTTCAGCTACCAGTTCTGGACTTGCAGTGTAATACATATATATAGTCATGATAATAGCAAACCGTCTGAAAGGGCGGGACGCAAAGTCCAGGAGTCTAAAGTGTCTTAAAGGCACAATGACCGTCCGACTGCCATGAGAAGGGAATTCCACTTCTTTTTGGCGGTCTTTTTTGTTGTTAGGTCCTTTAGAGTTTCTGGTAATTATTCTGATTAATATAAATCATAGTTTTAGGAGGTGTGCCATTTGAAAAGAAGAATAAAACCGTTACTCTCGCTTGTATTAGCTGGGATTTTGACGGTAGGTAGTGGGCTTTCCTCATTGGGAGCTGGAGTTGCTGGAGCTAGTAGTTCTTCTACATTGGGAATTGCAGCGGTCTACAACGTGTTTATTCTAGGGGATATAACAACAGTTTCGGATACGGAAGGAAGGTTTGCTGCTGGAGGTAACGTTAACTTAACCAACTATAGTGTTGGAGATAGGTTGACCGCTGCAGAGGTTTCCCTGACTGACACACTTGTTGTTGGAGGGAATCTTACTTTCAACGGAGGTACTGTTTATGGGAATATCGTGCACGGGGGAGATTTTTCAGGGAATGTAACGCTCCTCAAGGGTGGTACAAAAAGACAGGGGAGTACGATTGACTTTTCAGCCGTAGGTCAGTCTTTGAAGGACAAATCAGCAGAACTTGCAGCATTGCCGGCGAATGGAACAACAGTGTACCAATATGGCAGCCTTACCCTGACAGGTACAGATCCTGCGGTCAATGTTTTTAATGTTTCAGGAGATAACGTCTCTAATACCTACGGAATTACAATAAATGTTCCTTCAGGATCTACTGCAATTATTAATATTGATGGTTCTAACGTAAAAATGAAAAACTTCGGATTTCTACCTAATAACGTGTTGAACAGCAAGAAAATTTTGCTTAACTTTAGCCAAGCTGCGTATCTTGATATGGCAGGCATAGGTGTAATGGGAAGCATACTTGCCCCCTATGCTCATGTTGATTTTATTAATGGTCAGATTAACGGTACTTTAGTGGCGGCTTCACTCAAAGGTACTGGTGGTGGTGAATTTCACCACTATCCATACGATGGTGATGAACCCGGACCAACGCCGACACCAACGCCGACAGTGACGCCGACACCAACAGTGACACCAACGCCGACGCCGACAGTGACACCAACGCCGACACCGACGCCAACACCATGTCCGACGCCGACAGTGACACCAACGCCGACGCCGACACCAACGCCGACAGTGACGCCAACGCCGACAGTGACACCGACGCCAACACCAACAGTGACACCAACGCCGACAGTGACGCCAACACCGACACCAACGCCGACAGTGACGCCAACACCGACACCAACACCGACGCCAACGCCGACGCCGACAGTGACACCGACGCCAACGCCAACAGTGACACCAACACCGACACCAACGCCGACAGTGACGCCAACACCGACACCAACACCGACACCAACGCCGACAGTGACACCAACACCAACGCCGACGCCGACAGTGACACCAACGCCGACGCCGACAGTGACACCAACGCCGACGCCGACAGTGACACCAACGCCGACAGTGACGCCAACACCGACACCAACGCCGACAGTGACGCCAACACCGACACCAACACCGACACCAACGCCGACACCAACGCCAACGCCGACGCCGACACCAACGCCGACAGTGACACCAACACCAACGCCGACAGTGACACCAACACCAACGCCAACAGTGACACCAACGCCGACAGTGACGCCAACACCGACACCAACGCCAACGCCGACGCCGACACCAACGCCGACACCAACGCCAACGCTGACGCCGACACCAACGCCAACGCCGACGCCGACACCAACGCCGACAGTGACACCAACGCCGACACCAACACCGACGCCGACAGTGACGCCAACGCCAACACCGACACCAACGCCGACGGTAACACCTGAGGCGACGCCAACGCCATCGCCGACGGTAACGCCTGAGGCAACACCAACACCGACGGTAACGCCTGAGGCAACACCGACACCGACGGTAACGCCTGAGGCAACACCAACACCGACGGTAACACCAGAGGCAACACCGACACCGACGGTAACGCCTGAAGCAACACCAACACCGACGGTAACGCCAGAGGTAACACCAACGTCGACACCAGAGACTTCTGTGTTCCCGACACCAACGCCATCATCCGTAATTGGCACTATAGTTCTTGCAGAAGATCCCGTGCCGCTTGGGCCTGTAGCTTCGCCGACACCAGCGCCAGTACCAACACCGTCGAATAGCACAGAAGTACTTGTTGATGATGATGAGATCCCATTAGGTCCGGTACCGGCAGTGACACCAACGCCAACACCAACACCTGATGAAATCATCGTAGTGGACGATACGATCCCATTAGGAAAGCCACCTGTGAAGGAATTGCCAAAAACGGGTGAATCAAGTCCTGCACCTTACTACGTAGCAGGTTTAGGTTTTGCACTTATCGGATTATTAATGAGAACCAAGTTCTCCAAAAAGAATAAATAATAAAGGGTAGATCAACATAGAGTCGCTTTCGGGAGTGTTCCGATGGCGGCTCTATTTGTATGTCATGATTGCGATAGTTTGGTGCATTCTAAGTAGATGGTATACTCTTGTTGGAAAAGAAATGAAGAGGGGATGGCGAAGGCGAATTGATATGGTTCATTATTAGCGCTGTAATCATCATAGGGATTCTAATCTATGTGGGATTTTTCTTCTATGGTATTGCTATTAAACGAGCGCCAAAGGTATTTCTAAGTAATAATCCTAATCTGAAGGCTGATCCTCCGGTTGCCGGAGCTTCTTGGGGGGAGGGGAAGGATTGGGTCTCTCGCCAGAGCTTCGAGAATATTGAGATCGTATCTGCAGATGGACTTAAATTAAGAGGTTACTTACTCCAATCTAATCGTGCTGCGGGACGCACAGCCATTCTAGCCCACGGTTATTCAGGTAAAGCAAAGGATATGGGGGCGTACGCCAAAATCTACTACGAGAACTTAGGCTTTAACATCCTAATTCCCGATGCAAGAGGGCATGGAGATAGCGCAGGGGATTACATTGGTTTTGGTTGGCCGGAACGAAAAGATTATTTGCAATGGATTGAATACATGATTAAAAAGACTGGGCCTAGTGCTCAAATTGTGCTTCACGGTGTCTCTATGGGTGGTGCTACAGTGCTAATGACCTCAGGGGAAGATCTTCCGCCGCAGGTAAAAGCTATTGTTGCGGACTGCGCTTATACCTCAGTAAAAGCACAATTATCTTACCAACTACGACGAATGTATCGCTTGCCAAGTTTCCCTTTCGTTCAAAGTGCAAGTCTAATCACCCGCTTGAAGGCGGGGTATGGCTTTGGTGAAGCCTCTGCATTAAAACAAGTGCGGAAAGCGAAGGCTCCGATTCTTTTTATTCATGGGGATGCGGATAACTTTGTACCTTTTGCTATGATGAATGAATTGTATGAGGCATGCCAGAGTCCAAAAGAGAGGCTCATAGTACCGCAAGCGGGGCATGGATTGTCTTATGATACGGATAAGGCGGGGTATATAGATGTAGTAACAGCTTTTGTAAGTCGATATGTAAAATAAGTCCTGAACGTAGACAGCGCCCGATATCCGCTAGGTAGCGGTTATCGGGCGCCTATATTTTTCCACACATGACGTAGTCCTTGAATAAGGATCGTACCGTCATGCTTTCTCGTTATATTCATCCCCCGCCGTTCGTGAGTAACGGGTGTCTTAATTCCTTGTTATTTCCAGCAGCCGTGTGGCGAGAATAATCCTTCCAATACGACAAAAGCCCTACCTCTCTTTTGCCCTTGCGGCTCCATTGACCGCGCCAGTGTGAATCGGAATGCTATATTTCGAATTTAATCTCATAAAAAGGAAGAGTACTGCAAGAAAACATAAAGCCTCTTTGTCCAAAATGCCGATGTGTATAATAGTCGGCCTGACATCTTCTTGGTGGGGATATTCAATATATCGAAAAACAAATACCATATAAATATAACACACTATTGTTTAAAAGGCAAATATAATAATGAATTCCAAGATAAGGTTTATTTGATTCTAGAGAGGAACAAACCTCGATAAGGGGCGCTTAGATTTTGAAAGTAACTTAAATTGGGTTAATTGTGAATTATTCCGGAAAAGCTAGTAAACCAGAGGAGATGGGCGATCTCGGTGCAAATGGGCTAAAATGTAAGTTGGATATTTTTGCAAACGCTACAAACTTCAACTGAAAATGCCAGAGACGAATGGGTTGTGTCTGCTGGGGTTATTTTGCGTGCCTATTTTGTGAACAGCTCTCTAAAACTGACAATAAACTCCAACATTGATTGAAGGATTGAGGGTAGACCGTTATAATTAATAAGTCTGGATTTTAATTAAAAAATAAGGGAGATTTTTATGAAACGCGCAGATGTGTGGCTGATTTCCATCGTATTGATTGCTGCGCTCGCTTTTCTCGTACCGAGATGGTTTTCGGACAATGATGACAAAGGTGGGGCCGGTAAAAATCTCATAGCCAATGTAACGGTGGACGGTGAGTTATTTAAAACGGTAAAGCTTACAAAAGAAGAACAAACCATTGAGGTCCGCACGGAACGCGGCTATAACATTTTGAAGGTGCATGATTACGGGATTGAAATGTACGATGCCGATTGCGCTGATAAAGTTTGCCTAGGTTTTGGTTTTATTACCCTGCCCAAACAGACGATTGTCTGTCTACCGCATAGAGTATTAGTCGAAATCACCAGTGCGTCGGGGGAGGATGATATAGATGCCTATGTCCAGTAGTGAATCTGCAACAGCTTTAAAAAGAACAGTGATTATTGCGATTTTCGCCGCAGTGGCAGTAGTGTTAAGTTTAATAGAGGCACAGATTCCGTTATCCGGAATGGGACTGGTGCCGGGTGCTAAGCTCGGACTGGCCAACATTATGATTTTGACTTGTATTTACTTTTTACGTGGACGGGATGCTTTGCTGCTTGTCATCCTCAAAACACTGCTTACTGCATTTCTGCTAGGTACCTTCTCAAGCTTGCTGTTTAGTTTATTTGGTTCACTTTTTAGCTTTGTTGTTATGTTTGTGCTGATGCTGATTAGTGGCAAAGGTAAGAGTATAAGCTTGATCGGAATTAGTATAGCCGGTGGGATTGCGCATAATATCGGTCAGCTGCTGGCAGCTTCTATGGTATTTGCATCACTTAGTATTTTTTATTATCTTCCCATGCTGCTGATCACTGGGGTAGTAACAGGAATTGCCGTGGGCTATGCAGTCCGTTATTTGGTGGCGTCATTGTCAAAAATATCGCTGTTTGAAGAATTTTTGGACTGATTAGTCACATCAGCGGAAGGATGACTAACATGAATGAATCATACGAAGGTCAAGACTTAGAGGGAGAGGGACAAGCAGTCATCTCTCTGGATGGGGTATCGTTTGGCTATGATCCCGAGCATCCGATTCTTCAAAATATAACGTTATCTATCTCTCAAGGACAATGGGTCAGCTTGGTTGGTCCTAATGGCTGCGGGAAGTCTACGTTGGTCAAGCTGCTCAATGCTCTGCTGCCTAAGGGGGCTGGTGAGATTGTGGTTAGTGGCATGCTGCTTAGTGAGGAAACGATCGGAAGCATTCGGCAATGTATCGGAATGGTGTTCCAAAATCCGGATAATCAGTTTATTGGAGCCACTGTAGAGGAAGATATCCTATTCGGCCTGGAAGGGCTTTGTTTGCCGTACGAAGAGATGGCTGAACGTTTGCGCTCCTATACGACGAGACTAGGAATAAATCATCTGTTGTCCAAGCATCCGGGTGAGCTGTCGGGAGGTCAAAAGCAGCGTGTTGCTATCGCTTCCATTCTTGCTATGGAACCAGGCATCGTCATTTTTGACGAGGCCTCTTCTATGTTGGATGAAGGAAGCAGAAATGACCTTCTCGGTATTCTGCAGGATATGCGGGCAGAAGGGAAGTACACGATCCTCATGATTACACATGATGCAGATGAGATTTTGGCATCGGATCGGGTGCTTGCGCTGCATGGAGGTGGTTTGGCTGCAGATGTTACACCGGCGGAGTTGTTCCGGAACGAGGAGCTTCTGGAAAAATGCCATCTGCGTGAACCTTATCCTTGGCGCCTTGCACGCGAGCTGCAGAACCAGGGTATTCATGTGGATGTTCCGACCAGTGAAAAGGAGCTTATAGACACGTTATGGCCATAGAATTACAGCAAGTAAGTTACACCTACGCTGACCGAAGCCTCTGGAAGCTGACGGCGCTCCGGGACATTAACCTCAGTGTACCCATTGGCTCGATGGTTGGTATTGCGGGGGCGACGGGCTCAGGTAAATCGACGCTGCTGCAATTGTTTAACGGGATACTGAAACCAACCGAGGGTACGGTAAAAGTGCTTGATGTAACTATTCAGGCTGGTGAGAAGTCACCTAAGCTAATGCCACTGCGCCGCCGAGTCGGATTGGTATTTCAATTTCCGGAGCAGCAGATGTTCGAAGATACGGTCGAGAAGGATCTCATTTTCGGTCCCCTTAATTTCGGCATGAGTCTCGAAGAGGCAAAGTCACGTGCACGTCAGGCCATGTCAGATATGGGGCTGGATCTCGCACTGCTAGAGCGGAATCCTTTCCAATTGAGCGGTGGACAAATGCGTAAGGCGGCTATCGCTTCCGTGCTAGCTATGGACCCTGAGGTCATCGTTCTGGATGAGCCCACGGCAACGCTTGATCCCATTAGCCGTGCAGAGTTAATCAGCTTGCTGGAGAGATTATGTCGTGAGCAGGGCAGAACGATCATTATCGTCACGCATCGGATGGATGAGTTATTGCCCTATGCAGACAGCTGGGTTGTACTTAAAGAGGGCAGCACGGCGTTTCAGGGCAGTGTAAAGGCGCTTGCAGATGATCCTTCAATTCTGGAACAGTGTGGTTTGACGGTTCCGCAGTCCCTTCGTTACTGGCGTGCAGTTGCTGATCATTTAGGTCTTGTGGATGAAGCCCCCCGCTTGACGGCTGAGAGTCTGGCAGAGCTTATAGCTTCGCTGCCAGCGGAATCAATAAGCACTGGTAAGCCCGATGGAAAGAGGGATGACCATGAATGAGAAACTGATCTTAGGTAGGAGTATTGAGACCGGTTCGTGGGTGCACAAACTGGATGCTCGTGCCAAAATCACTGGCATGCTATTATACGTAGCTGTTATCCTGCTCTCACGTTCGTGGATGGCCATGGCTGTGCTGGCTATTTTTTCGATAGCCGTTATGGCTTCAACGCGGATTCCGCTTAAATACTTCCTGAAAGCAGCTAAGCCTTTACGTTATTTAATGTTGTTTATCTTTATTGTGCAGGTGGTGTCTGTAAAGACAGGGGAGGTAGTGCTGACTCTTGGTTCCTGGTCTATCTATGAGGGAGGGCTAAGATTAGGGGCATTTTCGGTCATCCGCATGTTCTTTCTTATCACCTTTACAGCGCTTCTGACCTTCACAACAACGCCGGGGAAGCTGAATCAAGGGCTGGAGGGGATCTTGACACCCTTCAAAAAGCTTGGCTTATCCCCTGACCGTATCACGCTGATGATCAGCATTTCACTTCGTTTCATTCCTACGATTCTAGATGAATCGCAGATCATAATGAAAGCGCAGGCCTCAAGGGGAGCCGATCTGAAAGAGCTGCCTTTGAAGGAAAAGGGACGGATGTTAGTCTCCCTGCTGGTCCCGATTATCGCCAGTGCTTTTAGGCGTGCTCAGGATCTGGTGTATTCCATGGAAGCCCGCGGTTTTCGCATGGATGCTCCCCGCAGTCGGTATCACCGCCTAAGGTGGGGCAAATTCGATACTGTTTTTATTGGGATGTTTGTGGTCATGGGAATTGCAGTAGCTTTGTTATAATACTCATTCCCTATTAGTAGTATCAACTTGGGAGGGAACTTGAATGGCACGTTATTTTAACGGTAGAGAAGTCGAATTACTCGCACCCGCAGGAACGTTTGAGATTTTCAAGGAAGTGATCCAATCACGGTGTGATGCAGTTTATTTTGGTGGACCTGTATTGAATATGAGAATGATGCGTAAAGGTTATAATCTTACTCATGAAGAGATCGTAGAGGCACTTGATATCGCACACCGTCTAGACAAAAAAGTGTATATCACTGTGAATAATCTTTTTAGTGAGGAAGATGTGGAGGAAGCTAGAGAATACTTGTGTTTCCTTGATGGTGCTCGGCCAGATGCCTTGATTGTTCAGGATATGGCAGTGTTGGAGCTTATTCGGGAGATGGAGCTTAACCTTCCTATTCACTCTTCCGTAATGATGAATGTTCACAACCTGGAGATGATCTATGCGCTGCGTGATCTGGGTGTAACTCGTGTAGTTACCTCGCGGGAAATGGACCTGCAGACAGCTAAGCTGCTTGGTCAGCGGAGTGGCATGGAGCTGGAATATTTTATTCACGGGGATATGTGCTCTGTCCATGGTGCAAATTGTTACTTCAGTTCCCATGTCTTTGGTATGAGCAGCAACCGGGGGAAATGTATGAAGCCTTGCCGCTGGGATTATCGGGTAAAAAAAGACGGATATGTATATCCTGCTGAATATCCACTGGCTGTCAAAGATATGTTTATGTATGAGCATCTTCCGGAATTGATTGAATCAGGCATTACTTCCTTCAAAATAGAAGGCCGTATGCGTGATAAGGATTTTATGGTGATGCTGGCGAATAGCTACGGCGAAGCCATTGACCGATATATCGATGATCCGATTGGCTTTGATCGTACGGTTGATACTAAAGAGCTGTACAACAACCGCAAGCGCGACTTTTCGACAGCTTATGCTTTTGGTAAACCAGGGTTAGCTAACATTAACCGTCGTTATGAAGGTACGGGCAAATTCTATAGCACTGGAAAAGTATTTAGCACACCAACCGCAGAACGTGAGCTATCTGAAAAACGTGTAGAGGAATTGCGGGAACGTTTGGCGCAAGAAAAGAAACCAAAGACAACAAAAGCTAAGTTGGCTGTACGTGTGAATAATATGGAACAGGCGCGCGTAGTATTGGAGCTGGGTGTGGATAGTTTATACTTGCCGGGGGATGTATTTGAACCGGATAGACCTTTTACAAAACGTGATATTAAGGAACTTGGTGAGCTAAAAGGCGATAGCAAAATCTATTTAGGGTTGCCACGCATGATGACCGAGCTGCATTTCGATCAATATGATCAATTGCTTGGTGGAGAACGCTTGCCGATCGACGGTATAATCGTTACTAATTTGGGAGCGATTCGCAGATACAGTTCTACAGGTTATCCGTTAATTGGAGATGGTAGTTTAAATGTCTACAATCATCTTTCAGCCCAATTATATGCAAAATTAGGTTTAACTCAGCTTTCGGTTTCACCGGAAATGACGCTGGAGCACTTTGCTACCTTTGCCTCGCGTTGTGACACGCCTTTGGAAGTTGTTGTACATGGTACACCTGCACTAATGTATATGGAACATGACCTTTATGAGAATACTGAAGTAATGGAGCCTATCGCTGAAGAGGATAATCAATATGTGCACAATAATGTATTGGTTCTAAAAACAGACAAAGGTGAAAATCCGGTATATCGTGATCAGCACGGCCGTTGCCATCTTTTGTTCGCGAAAGAGCTCTGCTATTTACCGTTGCTTGGTGAGATGATTGATCTAGGCATATCTAGTTTCCGTATTGAAGGAGCGACATATAGCGCTCAGCAGTTGCGTGAAATTATAATTTCTTATCAACAAGCTATGAATCGTACTGAAGTAAAAGATGATATGCTAGGTGGTCTTGAGCCCATTTATGCGGGTTATACTCTAGGTTCGCTGCAATTTAACTAATTCTATTTTTTGGGGCAAAATACCGTCTGCTAGTAAGAAGAATGCACAGTACTCTATGAATAAGTTACTATTTTCACAAGAAGAGAGGGAATCAATCATGGAACAACAAGAATTCATCGGAAGAGAAGCCGTAGCGGCAAAGCGTAAGCAATATTTCTATCCGTGTACACAGCATTTTTACCGCGATGCGCCTCAGCTTGTGCGAGGTTCGATGCAGTTTGTGTATGATGAAAATGGCAAACAATATACAGATTTCTTCGCAGGTGTATCTGTAGTTGCCTGTGGGCACTGCAATCCAGCCATAACTGAACGTACGATTGAGCAACTGCAGCAGCTGCAGCATACGTCTACGATCTATTTAACTCAGCCAAATGTGGATTTGGCTGAACGTCTGGAAGAGGTTATGCCAGGCGGTCTACGCCGAACCTTTTTCGTGAACAGCGGCTCAGAGGCTAATGAAGGCGCACTGCTGCTCGCTCGGATGTATACAGGACGCAAGGGGTTCATTGCACTGGAAAGTGGTCTACACGGCCGTACCAATCTAACTATGAGCGTGACAGGTCTGCCGATGTGGCGTACCGATAAATACTTGGATCATGACGTTGAGTTTATTCCTCGCCCATATCATCCAGAACTATCTCTAGAGGAAGCCGCTGCACTATCCCTGGAATCTCTGGAGCGAGTGCTTGAGGAGAAGGGGAATACTATCGCCGCAATGATCGTAGAGCCAATCCAAGGCAATGGTGGTATGATTATGCCAACGCCAACCTATTTCAGTGAGGTCAAAATGTTGCTGGAGAGATACGGCGTGCTTCTGATCGCTGATGAAATTCAAACTGGATTTGGTCGTACAGGCAAAATATTTGCTATGGAGCATTTTGACGTAGTGCCCGATATTATTAGTATGGCCAAGGCACTGGGGAATGGAATTCCGGTGGCAGCCTTTGCGACAACGGATGAGATTGCCCTCGCGCTGAACCGTCCGTCGGCTTCAACCTTTGGAGGCAATCCGGTATCTGCTGCAACGGCGCTGGCTGTGCTTGATTATATTCGCGATGAACGGCTTCCTGAACGCTCAGTGCTGCTCGGAGAACGATTGAAAGCAGGGCTAAAGATCCTTCAAGACCGTTATCCTTCGCTTATTGTGGATGTACGGGGAATTGGGCTTATGTTGGGAGCGGAGCTTGCTGGTGAGGATGCAGAAGGCTCTGCGGCGCTTACAGATCAAGTACTGGAAGCGATGAAAGACAGAGGATACCTGATCGGCAAAAATGGCATAGGACGCAACGTACTAGCCTTTCAACCGCCGATGATTATTACGGAAGAGGATATCGACGGGCTGCTTAACAACCTGAATGAAGTCCTTGCGGAGCTTAATGACTAATATAATGAATTTCAAGTAGCGAAGAAAGAGGAAAACGAATGGCTATTCTAAACATTTTTAAAACTGCAGGCCTAAAGCTTAAAATGTTCAGTGAACTGGTGATGTTCTCTCATACGCTTTTTTCGCTGCCGTTTGCCATTATCTCGATGGTGTGGGCTGCTGGGGGCTGGCCATCAGGGCATGTGATGATCTGGGGTCTGATTGCATTGATCGGTGCCCGTAATGGCGCTAATGCATTCAATCGGCTGGCAGACCGTACGTTTGATGAACAGAATCCTCGTACGGCACATCGGCATTTGCCACAACGGTTATTGGCAGAAAAAGAAGTGGTTGTCTTTGTTATTGTCAATTATGCCATCTTTATTGTGGCTTCAGGCATGCTGAACTTGCTCTGCCTGCTCTTATCGCCGGTAGCAATCGTGTTAATATCGACTTATTCTTATACAAAACGTTTTACCTTTCTAAGCCATTTATATTTAGGCTTTGTTATTGCTTCCGCACCGATTGGTGCATGGTTTGCCGTAACCGGAAATATCGCATTTACCCCGTTTGTGATCGGGACGGTAGTTATGCTCTGGATTGCCGGATTTGATATTATCTACGGCACTCAGGACATTGAATTTGACCGGCGGCATGGATTATGGTCTATTCCAAGCTTCTTTGGATTAGAGAATGCGCTGCGTATCGCCAAAGGTCTACATTTCATTATGATTATGCTGCTATTATTTCTATACGTATGGCAGGATCTCGGCTGGGTGTATCTGGTTGGGATTGGCATCGCTACATTGCTCCTGATGACCGAGCATAAGATTATAAAACCTTCGAATCGTAAGCTGATGAAGGTGGCTTCTTATAATCTAAATCAGGTAATCAGCATAGTGATATTATTGTGTACGCTGATTGATTTTTTCTATGTTAGTTAGGGAGCGGGCTTTGGTGAGCCGGCTGGCTGAGCATTGGCACATTGCCCTCAAACTAACAACAAAAGACAATAGCCTACCCAAAAGGGGTAGGCAAGGGGATCGGAAAGCTGGCTACGCTAGCTTTCTTTTTTTGTGTTGACTCGGGTCCCCGCTCTGCAAGGGGGAAGCTACGAGTTGAATGCAAAGATTAGGGAAAACCTCCCTAATCTTATTGAGTTTTTTATCCTTTGACTCTGTTTTAGGGAATTTCTCCCTGAAATATAGCTGATTACTCTTAAAAGCATGCTAAAGTGGACTTTATTAGGGAGCAATTCCCTAATATCGTGCTTTTCGAACGATTATTAGCTAATTTTAGGGAGGTTTTCCCTAATTATATCCGATGGAGTAGAATGACTGAATTAGCTCATGTGCGCTACGCTGCGTTTGCGTGTTTAGCTTGTCCTGTTGAAGCGGAAAAATAGCAGTTGAATTGCGACAAGATCAATAAAATGATGTGTCTAAATCAAAAAAAAAGGATACCCCCAAGTGAATGGGAGGTATCCTTTTTTATTTGTATTAGATCGTACGCTTTAGCGATCACGGTCCGCAAAATATTGCAGCAACGTTTCCAGATCAGCATGCGCAGGGTAGGAGGAGAGCTGCTGCACAATAGCTGCAGCTTTATCCAGATAGTTCTGGCTGACCCGTTCAGCGCGAGCGAGGGCATCGCTATTGTTAATTAGGGTGAGCACATGTGCTACTTCAGCGTCGGAAGAATCCGGGCCGATTGCACGGATCACAGGCGAGAGCTTAGGGTCCTGCAAGGCGTACAGCACTGGCAGGGTGACCTGACCATGTCGCAGGTCGCTACCGGCAGGTTTGCCTAGGACATCGGCGGACTGTGTGAAATCTAGCAGGTCATCTTGTATCTGAAAGGACATCCCTAAGGCTTCTCCAAAATTATAAAGGAGATTGGCAACTTCTTCGGTGCTTTCAGTGGACAGTGCACCAACCCGTAAGCAGGTTGCCATAAGAAGAGCGGTTTTGTTTAAGGATTTCTCCAAATACTGATCCATTGTAATTTCATAATCAAAAGCATGTTCCATTTGCTGATATTCACCCAGACACAGCTGAGCGGTGGCTACAGAGGATAAGTCATGAACGTATCTGTTTTTATCGCCGGTATATTTGCTCAGCAGCTCGATGACCCGAGCGGACATGTAATTACCAACATGTACTGCTGACAATGTCCCCGTCTTAATATGTAAGGCGGGTACGCCCCGCCGTAACTCAGAACGGTCAATGATATCATCATGAATTAATGAGGCGGCATGAATAAATTCAGCAGCAGCAGCTAATTGAAGCGCTCTGCGACCGGTATCCTTACGGCCAAACCGACTGCCAACAATGACCATGAGGGGACGAAGGCGTTTACCACCGGAATTTATAAGCTCTAGAACACTTTGCGCGAGCTGAGATTTCTTAGGTACATCTTTATCACGCGTCACAAGGTTTACGATTTCGCGGTTGATTTCATTTATGTCTATATTTAAGGCCTCATGCAGCTTCATTTATGGATCCCACCTGTCAAATGGCTTTGCTTGTGCGACTACGCTGTCTGCACTCTTGAATCAAGAACTCTTCGATTCCAGTAGCTGGATCATGTTCCGCGAAGTCTCCATTTGACCGTCTAATCTGCATTTTTTTGATCGAAGGAGCTAGATAAGCAACTAAGTCGAGCTCACGGCATTTCACCGCAAACTGCAGGTAAAAGCTATACAAATAATCTCCATCCAAAATGTTGCGTGTAAGGTCGGGATGATGTGGGATACATTCCATATGGCGCTCTGCTGCCAAAGTGAGAATAGTGTAAATACCCAGCAAATTGACTTTGCGGCTGTATTCCAGATCATGGCGTTCCAGTACCGAGATTAGCTGTTCACATGCAGCCGGAGAGGGCTGAAGCTCAATTCCGGCAATAGGTGACATTTCAGTATGCAACAACCGGAGGGTATCTTCTATGAGTTGTTTGTTCACAAGATTCTCTCCTTCTTGTCGGTTTTGCCGGAAGAAACCATACCCCGATCATCCCTACAAAACCATTCATTCAAGAAAAAACCACCATTTCCTAGGATTAGGAAGGTTATTTTCTTCTTGTAAATAAGGAGAGTAATGTGTCCTAGGGACACATTACTCTGAAGTATATCCATATTTAACCCTAATAAAATACAATTTGCACATATGTTCTATATGATAAATTACACAAATTCAGGGTTTTATTATCAGTCGGTGTATAGATACCATCGTCTGACGAGCGGAATTCTCTTCCACTGTTTCTTAAGCCAAGGAAGTACATAGTAGTCTAGACCAAGTGTGCTTCCCGATCCGCCGATGCAGGCAATACCAGCAGCAACGTACCATAACATTTCTGTCGAGGCCATTTTGGTTGACCAAATCATGACCGACATGCCTACGGTTGCTATAGAAGCAAGTGCTGTGAAGAGACCAACGATGAGCATAATACCGAAGACGATTTCTGCACATACCATACCGATTTGGAACCATTTCGCGAGGAAAGTATAACTTCCGTCGTTGTTGTAGAACATCAAATCCATGAACCAGTTTGTAATGTTGTATACGAAGTTAGGTACAGGCAACGCTTCAACTGCTTCTTTTGCAGTGGATACTGCTGAAGCTGCAGATTGTGCATCTACGGTGTCTTTAACTGCATCTACTGCAACACTGGCTGCTGATGAAGCATCCGTTGCAAAAGGAGCAGCTGGAATCAAGAAAATCTTATCTGGATCTTTCCAAATCTTTTGGATCTTCTCAATACCTTCGTATAACCACATACCCCCAAGTAGAACACGAAGTGGAACGAGCCAGAAATTAGGTGAACGTTTGGAGAAGTGACCACCCAAGAAGCTCTTGCGGTTCTCAACATGGAAGAATTCATGCATCATATATGTCCATACTTTATTGAATCCGACAACCTGAGACAGGTAGAACATATTAATAAAGTGTTTGGATAGCATTGCCATGAATCCAGTAAGCATAAAGAACTTACCTGGCAGACCAACGTTAGCTACGCCGTAGCGGCTACCAATGGAGACCATTGTACCGTGGAAACCTGGTTTGTAAGCTTTTTTAGCAGTGTTCTGAATGTCGGCGGCAATGTTGCCAGCAACAATCGGAGCGGCTTGTTCAGCGTTCTCAACCATTTGTGGTACAGGACGAGTTTCACCTTCAGGAATGTAGAAAATGTTGTCCCCTACTACGTAGACGTTCTTATGATCTACACTTTCCAGGTTCTCATTCGTAACAATCCGTTTGCGGCCTTGTTGTTGAACTTCAAGTCCACCAACGATTTCGGAGCCTTCAACACCAGCAGTCCAAACAATTGTTTGGGAATCGACAACGTTTTTCTCACCAAGGGCAACACTACCATTGCCTACTTCGGTGATTTTAGCGCCAGTAACGATTTCCACGTTCAGCTTACGAAGGCGAGCTTCAGCTTTTTGAATCAGCTTATCTGGAAGGATAGGCAGAATCTTCGGAGCCATATCAGCCACAATCAGTCTTACTTCGGATGGGTCGATAAAGAACTCCTTGCATAATTCCTCGCGTTGTTCAGCCATTTCACCAACCAGCTCGACACCAGTAAAGCCGGCACCGATAATAACGAAGGTCAGCATAGCACGGCGTACAGCTGGATTTTTCTCCATAGCCGCTTTGGTATACATATCGCGGATTTGGCGTTTCAATGCTACCGCATCATCGTAAGACCAGAAGGAGAAGGTGTTTTCTTCTGCGCCTGGAATACCGAAGAAGGTTGGTTTGCTACCTGTGCCGATTACAAGGTAATCGTAAGCGTAGGTAGCTTTATCGGACTTAAGTTTTCTGCTTTTGAAATCGATATTGCTGATCTCATCAAGAACAACATCTACTTTAAGGCCCGCAAAAATTTTCTTAAGATCGATCTTGATTGAATCCTCTGGAGCACGGTTCGCGGCAACCTCATGCAGCTCAGTCAATAGAGTGTGATATGGATTCCGGTCGATCAGTGTAATTTCAACATCTTTGTTTTTCTTAAATTTCTTTGCCAGTTTCTTAGCCGTGAGTACGCCGCCGTAGCCGCCGCCCAAAATGACTATTTTCTTCAAGAGAAATTCACCTCATTCGTCTGATTAGCTGCAGAAGGTCCTGCGAAATTATTTCGCGCCTTCGAGTGCTTTTTCTGCAAGTGTAAAATATTCACCAACATGAATACTCACGCCGGAAATTGCATCAGTTTTGCCTTCAGCATCAAGCGTTGGAGCAGTACCTTTGTTTTCAAGGAAGTATTTTTCAGCCAAAGCGATTTCTTCATGCCATTCAGCAGAAGCGCCGCCAGCTTTCATACCATATTTACCATCAACGGAGAATTGCTTCTTGTCATCGCCAGCAGCATTCAAACCACTGAATTTAACAGCTACAACATTACCGTTAGCAACAGTCAGGTCAACAGTGGATTTCCAACCGGATTCAGCGTCCATTTCGCCTTCAGCATGGTAGCCTCCGTCTTTATATTGACCAGCTTCTACTGGACCAGCAGCAAGAGCAGCTTGAGCAGCTTTTACAAAGTCAGATACGTGTACGGATACACCAGAGATGGCATCAGTTTTCCCCTCAGCATCAAAAGTTATAGCTGCTGGATCTTGTTTTTCGATCAGGAATTCTTCAGCTTTAGCTGCTTGCTCGTGCCATTCAGAAGAAGCACCGCCAGCTTTCATGCCATATTTACCATCTTCAGAAACCTTTTTCTTCAGGTCGCCTGCAGTGTTAACGTTAAAGGCATCCCAGTCAGCTTTAGTGATCTTTCCACCTTCTACAGTTAAGAGTGCGAAATATTGCCAGCCAGTTTTAGCATCAACGTCAGCAGTACCGTAGTAAACTCCGTCTTTGTACTGTCCAGCTTCAGTTCCAGCGTTACCGGAATTTGTTGCAGGAGCAGTTGTTTCAGCTGGTGCGTTAGTAGGGGCTGCGGCGTTGTCTGTGTTGTTACCACAACCTGCGAGCAATCCAAGGATAAGTGCGCTCGACAAGATAACAGAAGCTTTTTTCATTTCAAATGACCTCCAAAAATATAGTTTAAAATATATATATTAAAATGTAAAACATTTTAATAGTCGAGCGAAGTGATAAAAATCACTTTATAAATGATATTTGTCACTTTAATCTCATACCTCATTACCCGTTTGTAACAGTATCATGACTTATATCGGCATAGATTAGAAAAAAATTTAATGATGTTGTTTTATCTCCGATGGCATTCTAGCATATGGAATAGGAAAACATTTGTGAAATAAATCACTTAAAAAATTAAATATTTAATTTATATCTGGATTATATCAAATTTTAAAAGATTTGAATACATAAATTAAAAAATATATGTGACAGAATACGACTTAATTTGCTAATGCCATGAATGGCGGAAAGATTCATAGCGAATGGGGAAGGGTAAGTAAAGGTAACACGGGATAACGATCCTACCCTAATTAATTCAGCTAAGGAGATGAGCTAATAATGGACAACAATGTATTTAAAGGGAAATGGAAACAGCTCAAAGGCGAGGCCAAGAAGCAATGGGGCAAGCTTACAGATGATGATCTTGACGTAATTGATGGTGAAAAGGATAAATTAGTAGGTAAACTACAAGAACGTTATGGACACACGAAAGAAGACGCGGAAAAAGAGTACCAAACTTGGGGACGTTCCTACCGCGATTAATTCGTTACTAATGACGTCTATAATAAAATTCCAGAAGAAGAGCGCAAATCGCATCTGATTTGCGCTCTTCTTCTGCGTCCGTGGGCGGTTAGTTATCGAATAGGGCTTTAGTATGGTAGTATTATGAGATGAAAGTTGTAATTTATTTTGCCAAGGTGGGAGTGAATCTATGGGTTATCTTAAAATATTTTTTGGAAACACCGCGATGCTAATAGCTGTAGCCTATTTGGCTAATCTTATATATAAAAGCACCATTTCAAATGCAAGTGTAAGAATAAAGAAAGTAAGCTGGGTATTACTAGCCATCTTTGCCGGGTGGATTAGTACTCTTTTTGGATATAGGCTGGATGAGCATGTGATTTTTGATTTACGTTTTGTGCCACTTATTATTTCAACGCTGGCTTATCCGCATCCTTTCATTCTTGTTTTGATTGGTATAGGAACAGGTCTTACACGGTTAACTTTTGGAGTAAATGAGGCAGCAATGGCTGGTACAATTAATTTGTCCATTCTAGGATTTATTTGTGCTGCGCTTAGCTACTGGGTCAGACGATCTAGCTTATGCATAGTGAACAAAGGTTTGATCGTGATTCTAGTCGTAAATGTAATGAATGCAATCAACATTATGGTGTTTGGTGTGATTCCCGCCCCAGAGTACATAAGAGAGATTATGCCGATTACTTTCCCTGCGGGGTTGATTCTAAGTGTTCTATTCTCCTTAATTATTCGTGACTTTCAATTAGGACTCTTACGGAATGTGCAGATTCAGCGTGCTAATGAACAACTGTCCGCCCAGACGGAGGAGCTGCATAAGAATAAGATAGCGCTTGAAGAACGTGCCGATCAGTTAATGATGGCTTCGCAATTTAAATCCGAATTTCTGGCCAATATGTCTCATGAGCTTCGAACACCACTGAATAGCATCATTAATTTATCGCAATTAATTGAAGACAATGATAATTCTCTTACGGAAGCAGAAATGAGTGAGTATGCAGCCATTATTCGCCGTTCTGGTGAAGAATTATTGATGATAATTGGCGATATATTAGATCTGTCCAAAGTGGAAGCAGGTCGATTGGATATTATAAATGAAGATTTAAGTGTTATTGAGATCCCAGAGATCCTGGCTATGCAATTCGCTGTCACGGCTAAACAAAAGGAATTAGAATTTACTATTGCTATGGAAGAAAACATCCCGCAAATGATTCATTCCGATCCACAGCGGATTCAGCAGATCCTGCGTAATTTGCTCTCTAATGCTTTTAAATTTACAAAGTCTGGCCATGTCGCACTCCGTATTCGTCAAGAGGAACGTGGGGAAAGAGCTATTGTGAAGCATTGGATTGTATTTGAGGTAGAAGATAGTGGGATAGGTATTGCACCAGAGAAGCATGCCATGATCTTTGAAGCCTTCCAACAGGCGGATAGAACAATTAGTCGAAAATATGGCGGAACAGGATTAGGACTTTCTATTAGTAATGATTTGGCCAGACTGCTCGGAGGGTTCATTACTTTAGAAAGTGAGGAGGGTAAAGGGAGTCGTTTTTCGCTTTATTTACCCCTCGAATTCATAGAAGAGTAAGCTCCAATATTATTTGTTAATTTGGCGTATTGACAGTAGATTGATGCGGAGTAGAATGAAGCAAATGCCGCATCAAAGGAGTGTTACCCCTTTCTATGAACAACATGGAAACTAAGCACACAGTTACTAGTTCAAAGCGTGTCCGTAAAACCTCAGTACATCGCAGGAATTTGCGCATTGCTACCTGGGAAGGTGTGCCATCGACCATTTTCCAGGTCCTGCTGCAAGGGCAGTTTCTAACAGGATTCCTGCTATATTTAGGAGCCACTTCAAGTCAAATTGGATTTGTGCTAGCGCTTACCACTTTGGTTAACGTGATGCAGATCGGGGTAGCTTTTTTGATTCAGAAGCTGCCAAGCCGCAAATGGGCTATGGTTACTTTTATCGGCCTGCATAGGATACTTTGGAGTTCTACGGGGCTAATTCCGTTTATTTTTCCTAAAGAGTATTGGGTCATGGCTTTTATAGCCTTATATACTACTGCTTTTATTGCCAATACGGCGGGTGGTGTGCTGTGGAGCTCTGTGATCAGCGATCTTGTTCCGGCACGTGTGCGTGGACGTTATTTTGGGATTCGTAATACGTTCCTGAATGCACTCGGTAGTCTGGTGATGTATGGTGGGGGTATCGTTTTGGATCGTTATCCCGGGAGCCATGGCTTTCTGATTCTTTATATTGTTGTGTGGATCTTCGCGATCTCTAACGTCGTTGTATTCTTTTTTTATCCCGACGTGCCTTTCGAGAAATCGGAAGAACATAAATTTTTACCGATGTTTAAGAAACCGCTTAAAGATACTTTATTTATGAAGTCTACTTTGTTTCTGGCCGCCTGGTTGCTGCTGCAGAATTTAACTGTTCCGCTATACTCGTATGTCATGTTGCAGTTACTTCATATAAATTATGAAACGTTATCACTGCTTAATGTGTCCCAGACTCTTTTTATGATGGCTAGTTTCTACGTTTGGGGTAATCTAAATGCAAAATATAGCAATAAACGTCTGTTGTTCTTTACGTTGCCGATTATTGCCTTGTCCTCGTTGATGTGGGGACTCTTGTCTGTGTTGCCGATGCTGTTGGTGTTGTTTGCCGCTCATATTGTTTTTGGTGTAGGTGTAGGCGGTTTCAACCAGCTGGCCTTTAATTTTATTATTGGAGACACGCCGAAAAAAGAACGGCCTATGTATATGGCGACCTATGCGGCGCTTACGGGTTTATCATCCTTTTTTGGTCCGCTTATTGGGGGACAGCTGTATGAAAAAATTGCCCACTGGCCGCAATGGACCCAAGTATACGGTATGCAGTTGGTAGTGGGAACGCTTATGATCGCTCTTGCCTTCCTGCTGGGCCGTCGTATTCTAAAGGACGAATAGAAGTAAAGGGGACTATTCCATGTTAAGGATTGCGTTGGTATTAGGGGCTACTGGATTAGTAGGGAAAGCGGTTACGGAGGAATTGCTGAATCGTGAAGGTTGGGGTGAGGTGAGAGTGCTTGTACGGACTCCATTAGCTTTAGAACATCCTAAGCTTAAGCAAATCGTTGTGGATTGGGAGAGCCTGGCGGAGTATAGCGATTCGTTCGAAGGCGTTCATTCCATCTTCTGTTGCCTCGGGACTACGATCAAGAAGGCAGGTTCACAAGAGCAGTTCGAACGTGTCGATCTGGATTATCCGCTTGCAGCTGCTGCTATTGCGAGAGATCACGGTGTTAAACAGTTCTTGGTTGTTTCATCCATGGGGGCAGATGCCAAATCGCGCAATTTCTACAGTCGGACTAAGGGGAGAGCAGAGGAAGCGTTAAGCAAAATCGGTTTTCAAGGGCTGCATTTGTTTCGGCCATCCTTGCTGCTGGGTCATCGTGAGGAATTCAGACTGGGAGAACGCGTCGCGGCTAGATTGATGAAAGCACTGGAGTTTGTGATGGTTGGCAAAGCGGCTAAATATCGTGCCATACCTGGTGTAACTGTGGCGAGAGCTATGGTTAACATTGCCTCTGCTGACACGCATGGTCTGCATATCTACACGAATGAAGTAATACATGTGATTGGAAAACGTTAAGTTTTTCGGGCTGCTAATAAATTTGCATTACGGTGAGAACAGGACTTACAATGGACAATAAATGATCAGCGTTTAATGGAGAGGGGTAACAAGATGAGTAAAAAACAAGTAGCTACTACAAAAGCACCAGGAGCCATTGGTCCTTATAGTCAAGCCATTACCACCGGTAGTTGGGTATACACTTCAGGACAACTGGGCCTTAATCCCGAGACAGGGAATTTGGCTGAAGGCGTTCAGGAACAAGCTCGTCAAGCACTTAGCAATGTACAAGCTATTCTTGAGGAAGCTGGTGCATCACTGGATCATGTAGTGAAGACCACCGTATTCCTAAAAGATATGAATGATTTTGCAGCAGTTAACGAGGTTTACAGCACTTTCTTTAAAGAACCTTATCCTGCCCGCAGTGCCATTGAGGTTGCTCGGCTGCCCAAAGACGGACTTGTTGAGATCGAAGCGGTAGCACGTAAGAAATAAATATGATTTCGCACTTCTAGATTATTCTACAAAAAAAGGCGGGTTAAGGAGGATCACCTTCTTAGCCTGCCTTTTTATATTATCAAGAGGACAATCAGTATCTGCTGTATCTTCTGCGGCGTGGTGTGAGCAATAGCCAAATGCTGTAGAGCAGCAGAAGACCTGCCGTTACTGTGCCCGTTACAAAGACTGCATTAGCTTCTCTATGTTCCAAGGCGATCGCGATGAAAGCCCATACGAAGACCAGAGGATAGATGCTGTCTCGGTTAGGGTAGCTGACTAACACCGCAAGCAGTGTCCCCACGCAGAGCATGATCACGGCCCAGGTTATCCCGCTAAGTCCAAACCCATCCCAATGATTTTTCTCCAGAACAACGCTAACATTCACGATAGTCGCCACAGAGATCCAGCCAAGGTATATACTAAAGGGTAGCTTGATCAGCCATTTCTCACCTGAAGTAGGATTTGCGATCTGGCGCGTTCGGCGATAGATAACAATGATGGAAATTAACATTAACACCATGGCAATCAAAGAAAGCTCGATGTATAGATACTGCCAGAGGAAAAGCCAGCTCATATTAAAAACACAGCTCAGGATAAACCAGAACGAAATAGCTCGTACAGAATCCCTAGAACTTGTATAGGAGCGGAATTGATAAATAACGAAACCGGCTAACAAGAGGTAGATCAGCGACCAAATGGAGAACGCGTAGCCAGCAGGAGTCATGTAAGTCTTATATTTGTCAGAGATTTCTCCTGTACTGTTTCCGCCCAAAGGCAAGGTTACCGCCAGCACATTTACGATAATTACACCCACAAAGAATACGAGGTTCCACCATTTATAAGGATTATAACGTCTCAAATAATTCACTCCCTAGCTTTTTTAATAGGGTGTTGCTTATTTAGAATATACCCCTTTTTGGCCTAATTAAGACTATAAAAAGAAAAGAAGTGACTAGTGAGTCATAACATTCTTGGATAGCAGGGCAGTAGTGCGGGGTATTTTAAATGAATCAAATTACTGGGTGTTTCTATATCCTTCAACTTTATTTCATAAAAATCTACAGAAAATATGCAGAAATGTTTTTAAATCAGCGCTTTTTCGTATAAGATGAAGAGATGAAGATTCAAGAAAATATAAGTTTTGTCCTAGTTCTTTATCCTTATATTTACCGCAGGACCGCATTCCCTCTCTAAAAGAGGAAGAAGCGACTTCTACTTGTATAGCTTCAAAATTTATTTCTCGCGGAAAAGGTTGCAGTTACCCTTCCTGATGGTGGGGGGCTGGTTCTTTTTTTGCTTGCTTAAAAGACAGGAGATCACCGATGACTAAGCATCTGTATGCAATATGGTTAGGGGACGTTTTATTTTGCTTCTCTGGCGAAACTTCGGAGCCGAAGGTTGACGCTTGGACTCGCGTAGTGAAGCGGATGGAGCTACAGGGAGGAGTGCGTCCTTTTGCAACTGCTGCTCTGCGTCTGGCAGAAGTGAAATATCCGGCTCCCCCTGTAGAGGGGAAGCCAGCCCGGCGCGGATTGCCCGGACGAACGTTCGAAGGGCTCGCCTTGGTTCCTAGCGATGCATTTCAACTGCTTCTGGCATGGGATGAGACGTTATGCCGAGATCAGGGAGTGGAGCCAGGCGGCGAACTGCGTTACTGGGCGGCAGCGGCACGTTTTGCGCTGGAGCTGATGGGTACGGGCGGGATTACGCCGGGGGCCTTGCCACCACGCCCTGTGGGCTCACGTCGCCGCGGCGGCGAACAGGCGGCGACGGTCTGCTGGTCGCCAGCTTTCCGAAAGCAGGAGGACAAAGAGATCTTTCTGCAGCTGGCAGCATCCATGCCTGTTCTTGCACTAGGAACGCATATCGCAGAGGCAGGGGATTTATCCTCTCGTGATGAGGCTGGAGCATATGTGCTTTACTCCTTTATGCAGGCTGTAATGACTGCTGAGATAAAAAAAGTAATTGCGGGCATTGAAAGTGAGTTAATCCCTTATAAAGCGAATTATCGCCGGGGTTATTCCCCTTTAACTGAACTGTGGTGGAATAGCCTTCTCACGGGAAGCCGAGATATACCCGTGCAAGGAACTCCAGCTGAGGTGACAGACCTTTTGGTCACTGTGAACGAGACCGCTGGCAGCGATGTGCCACATTCAGAGCCAGAGGAAGCACGGAGCGGGCAGCTGGGTCTTGGGCTACGGCTGGAGCCGCCAGAAGACAATGAAAACAATAATGAAGTCTGGCGGTTAACCTTCTGGGCGGAGAATAAGGAAGAAGGGGAATTCTGGTTTCCCGCCAAATCGATCTGGAGTAGTAAAGAACGAGAGTTTACGTTATGGGGTAAACGCTATCGCAATATCCAGCAGCAGCTGCTTATAGCGCTGGGCCGGGCTGCGAAGATATCGCCGGATATTCAGCGCGCTCTTGCTAAGCCTGCGCCTACGGGGGCGGATTTGGAACCGGAGCGTCTTTATTTCTTTTTGAAGGAGACGGTGCAGCAGCTGCGCGATCGGGGAATAACGGTGCAGATGCCTTCGCGCTGGAGCCGTGAGGGACGCCGCCGCATTGGCATGAAGATGAAAATGCAGCCGGGCGTGAACGGGGGCGATAGCCCTGCGCCCGCAGCTCTGGGTATGGAAGAGCTGATCTCGTTCCGTATTGAGGCCTCGCTTGGAGATAGTACGATTAGTGAGGAAGAATTAAATGCATTAGTAGAGGCCGGTGTACCTTTTGTACGTTTCCGCGGGGAATGGATCGAGATAGATCCTAAAGAAATCCGCCAGGTTCTTAGATATATGAAACGCCATGAAAACGGAGAAATGACTGCCGCGGATTGGATGCGTCTAGAAGCCGAGGATGGTGAAGATCGGCTCTGGAAAGGAATGTCCGTCACTGGGATGGAGACATCCGGGCTGTTGGCATCACTTATGCGCGGAGATGTATTACGTAATCTTCCGGTGCGTCCCGTACCTGAAGGTCTGCATGGAACTTTAAGACCTTATCAGGAGCGGGGTTATCAATGGCTGGCCGAGCTCAGTGGTCTGGGTTTTGGGGTATGCCTCGCCGATGATATGGGTCTAGGTAAAACGGTGCAGGTTATCACTTGCCTGCTGGACCGGGCGTTAAGTGCTCCCCCTGAAGAGAAGCAGGAGCCTGTGCTGATTCTCTGCCCAACTTCGCTTCTTGGCAACTGGCAGCGGGAGCTGCAGCGCTTTGCACCTTCGCTTAATGTACACATACATCATGGTGGACGCCGTGTTCGGGGAGATAGCTTCTTAGAACTGGCAACGAGTCATGATATCGTACTGACGACCTATCATTTGGCAGGCCGTGACAGTGAGGATTTAGCCAATGTTCAGTGGTCAACAGTGGTGCTGGATGAAGCTCAATATATTAAAAATCACCGTACGAAGCAGGCGCAGAGTGTGATGAAGTTATCAGCGCCGCATCGCATAGCTATGACAGGTACTCCGGTAGAGAACAGACTTGGCGAGTTATGGTCTATTTTCCACTTTTTAAACCCGGGCTATTTAGGAACCTATCATTCCTTCCGGCAGCGTTATGTGTCTGGTGAAGGTGGGGAACGTCTGCGGGAGCTGCATCGCTTGGTATCCCCCTTCCTGTTGCGGCGTCTGAAGAGTGACCCGGATATTTCTAAGGATTTACCGGAGAAGCTGGAGCTGAAGTCTTATTGCCCTCTGACCGAGACCCAAGCTGCCCTGTATCAGGGTGTCGTGGATGAAATGCTCGGTGTGATCGGGGAGAGCAGTGGTATGGCCCGCCGTGGACTGGTGTTATCCTCTCTGACGAAGCTGAAGCAGATTTGCGATCATCCTCAGCTATTCCGGAAAGAAGAAGGACGGAGTCCACGCAATGAACATTCCGGTAAAATGGAGGTTATGTTCGAGGTGCTGGACAGTGTCGCTGAAGTTGGCGAATCTGTGTTGATCTTTACGCAATACGTAGCGATGGGGGAGCTGCTGGTGAGCAAGCTTACTAAGCGTTATGGTACATCGCCGCTGTTCCTTCATGGGGGGATTCCAAAACGGGAGCGGGACGAGATGGTGCATGATTTTCAAGAGGGCAAGGGGCCAGCCTTCTTCGTGTTATCTCTTAAAGCGGGCGGAGTAGGTTTGAACCTAACCCGGGCCAATCATGTTATTCATTACGATCGCTGGTGGAATCCGGCAGTGGAGAATCAGGCGACAGACCGGGCTTTCCGAATTGGGCAGGATAAGAACGTACAAGTTCATAAGCTGATTTGCCAAGGAACGCTGGAGGAACGTATTGACGAATTAATTGAGCGGAAGAAAAGCCTTTCGGAGCAGGTTGTTGGTTCTGGTGAAACATGGTTGACCGAGATGTCTAATCATGAACTGAAGGAGCTTATTGAACTGCAGGATCAGGATTGGATGTAAAGAAAGACATGAGCAATACGGAGGGATCGAACAATGAGTGAACTGTTAGAGATGCGGCTGGAAGTTGTGCCTGGATTAGTAAAAGCAGCATGGACGGCTTCGCCCGGGAAAGTGACGGGAGGGTCGCGGGCAAAAGGTGAATGGAATGTCGGTACTTCTGCTGTTCCTCAGGGACAAAGAACGGAGCAACCTCTCTCTCTGAAGGTTCCAGTATGGCATGCTGCCCGTAGAAAAGAAATATTGCGGCGTCTGGCGCTAAGTCCGGATGAGGTATTTGCTTTGCTGCAAGGGAGATTGACGGGTGGGCTGGCGGAACTGGAGCTTCTGCCTACAGATACTGAGCTGGAGCAAGCCCTCTTTGAGGGGGAAGGGTTAGAGAACCAGGCGGAGACTCTGCAGCTTATAAAAGAACGACTTGCTGAAGAGCCGCTGCTGGCGCTTTCTCTGAGAGGATTTACTAAGGGAGAACTCCTGGATGGAATATTTGCCCTTTGGGCTGAAACTGATATAGCTGCCGATGATTCTGAGACAGAGGCAGCCCCAGCTAGTGAGCTTGCAACAGAATTAGCACGGCTAGAGCGCAAGGGCCCCGCAATTTCTTCTGGGGAATGGCTTGCAGAAGCGGCTGCTGAAGGTTCGCTTCACCAGCCGGGACCGCAGTTCCATGAGATTACGGCTAGGCCATTTCCCTCATCGCCGGTAGTAGCAGCGGTAACGGAAGACTGGGGAGCTTTGCTGCCTCAGACACCTAAGGCTCTAGAAGGCCTAACTTTGATTATGAATCGAGTAGCAGAAGCTGCTGCCCGTCGTGCAAGTAAGGCGTAGTTAAACAGCAGTGGAGTTTAGAGAAGCCGCTTCCTATCTGAGGAGGCGGCTTCTTCTTTGTGTAAAGCTTCTGTAACCTTTTACTATTAAACTCTGTCTATGATTATAGAATAGAAGGAAATGGAAAAAGGAGGGTTTCATTTGAGACTATATGCCGTTTTTGCCCCGATAATCATTGCTGGGTTATTTCTGCAATCCTACATGGTAAACGATAATCTTGGTTTAGATTCGAGTATGGGGACAAATACCGCTGAGCTGAAGACGAATATGAATTCTTTGCAGGGGTATCCTGCTAAATTTAGCATGAATGACATAAAGCATGGATGGGGAATAGACGAGACTGGATTATGGACTACGAACGATGGAGGAAGTAGTTGGTACCATCCGGACAGCAATATCGTTCCTATTCCACAAGAAACAGGCATCTTTGCCGCAGCAAGCTTTTTCCTGAATGCCACAAATGGCTGGATTATTAGTAGTCATGGTATGGGTCAACCTATTCAGATCTATCATACCTCTGATCAGGGCCAGACCTGGAAGGAGACAAAACTTCCCGTCACGGAGGATTGGGAGCAAGGATACAGTGGCGGATTTATTCATTTTATCGATGTGAATAACGGGTATGTGCTGCTGGATTCAGAACCTGGTCTCGGGATGATGGAGAAATCCTTGTATCGCACGGCTGATGGCGGGAACAGCTGGAAGCGAATCGGAAATCTAACGGGGAGTATTAAAGCCTATCCAACAGGGATAACCTTTCAGGATTCCCAGAATGGCTGGATCACCTCCAGCAACCATGGGCAAGAATACATTTTAACGTTCAGAACTACGGATGGCGGGAAGAGCTGGAAGCCGGAGCAATTAAAGAAGCCAGCTGCTCTGGCAGCCTTTACTTACAGTAATAGTTATCCGCCTAAATTCTCAGGCAAAGACAATATGAAAGGCATCCTGCCGCTGGAGATTGTTGACGATGGGATTCGAAGTATGGTGTTTTACACAAGTGATAACGGAGGCAGGACATGGAAGCTTGGCCCTCAATTGCTCGGTACTGAGGCAGCGAGAACAACATGGCTGAACGCTCGTGAAGGTTGGGCTTTGCAGGAGGGCGGCAAACTGGTGGCGACTGTCAACGGGGGTGTAAGCTGGAGGTTGATTGCGACATCACAGCTATTCGCGAAGGCAGAAAACATTCAGTTCGTTACGCCGGAAAACGGCTGGTTGGCGGGTCCAGGATTTCTACAGACCACTACAGATGGCGGCGTTACATGGAAGCCTTTGGTTAGTAAGCCTTGAGGCTGAATACAGCGGAACGCCGGGTCATGATTAGCCGTTGGTTGAGGCTTAGGGACTCAGGAGGCGTTATTCACACATTTATCGCCTATCCAGTATGTTTTCGGACTCCAGTGCAGCTATTTCATATAGTAGGGCGCAGATCGGGTGTTTTTTATGCCGTTAGCGACTTTGGGGTCCGTTAGTATGCAAAATGGAGGATTATTTTGCGAATAAGATCGGCTGTGTCCGATAGCACCTTGCTTCGGCGGCGAAGGGTAATGATCAAACGGCCTAATCGATTAAAAAGAAGGGGGTGGCCCAGCAGCCATTGTCATGGCTTATGAGACATCCCCTTAATTTTTGAGAAATGTAGAAATATGAAAGCTTAAACCTGCCCGCCGGCAGGGGATTCCCCTTCTGCAAGTTCCAGAATCTCGCGGCGTAGGCGCAGCATTTTTTGATCCAGTTCATCGGCGGCGCGTGCGGCATCCTTCAATTCCTCCGCAACATGCGAAGGAAGCTGCTTATCGAATTTATAATACAGAATATGTTCCATACTTGCCCAGAAGTCCATGGCTAGGGTTCGCAGCTGTATTTCGGCTTTGACCCAGCGTGTTCCTTCCAGCAGGACGAGCGGAATTGCGACGATAAGATGCAGGCTTTGATACCCATTCGGCTTGGGATGGGCTATATAATCTTTGATCTCCAATACGCGAATGTCTTCGCGTGTGCTGAGGTGATCAACCAGACGGTAAATATCTTTAACAAAAGCACATACAATCCGCATACCTGCAATATCGTGAATGTGCTGCTCCATATTTTCCAAGTTGAACTCGAAACCTTTGCGCTCCATCTTTTGAAGGATGCTCTTGGGTTCTTTAATTCGGCATTTAACATGCTCGATGGGACTGAAGCCGTCACGGACCTGCCATTCCGTTTTGATCACATCGATTTTATTCTCAAGATCGTTTAGTGCATGGCGATAGAGTGCTGGCAGAGACTTGAACTCATTGATAAGATTTGTGAAATCCTCGTTATCCTGCCAATGTTGCAGATCCTTAACGTGTACCTGCATCTGTTTTAGCGTAAGCTGTGTGCTGTCATGTTCTTCCACTGAAACTCTCCCAATTTCGTTATTTGTGATTAATTCTATTTTAACCGATGTAGAACCCCTGACGCAAAATAACGTCTGAAATCAGGGAAAATAAGAATTTATAGGAACATTCTCCGCTAAATCGCGTATTAAAGCACATTAATGAATCTGTTCGATACATTTGGTATGATAGAAACACGTATCGCTGGAGAGGGAGGAACTGTAATGAGTTTTATGAAACGAATCAAAGATAGTGCGAGCCGGGTTACCGAAAAAGCACAAAGCTCTGTTGAGATCGGCAAGCTGAACGGGCTTATTTCCGATATTGAACGTGAGATGGAAGTGGAATTCACGAAAATGGGCAGGCTTTTTTATGAAGGGTATCGCTCTAAGGATATGTCTGTAGCTGAAGGCAAAATGGTAGAACTGGCACGGACCTGTTCCAAGCTTCAGGAAAAAATTGAAGTCCAACGCGCAAGAATTGCTGAACTGAAAAATGAACGGTTATGTTCTTGTGGCAATGTTGTGGCGCTCGATGCAAATTTTTGTCCAAAGTGTGGAAGTAAGCTGGAGGAGCTAACCACATCAAGAAAGATTCCGTCACCGCCGGTATTCGTCAAAACTGTGGATGAGGACGAAGAGGATGAGGATCAATACTATGGTGCGGATGAGCTAACGGATGAAGAGAAGGAGATTGCAATGAAGCTCCATCCGCAAAGTGTGGTGTATTCTGAGATCCTGCCTTCAGAGGATGATGAGCTGCCATTGGAGGAATATGCGGCGAACGAACATGACATTGAACGGGATCGCAGACATGCTGATCAGCTGGAACGGGAAAGACAAAGACAGCTTGAGCTGGATCGTCGCATCCGCGATTGGAACGCGAATGAACATCAGGAGGAGACCGCAGTCACCCAGGACAGTGGTGTTCGTGATATGATTAAGTGTCAAATCTGTCGGAATGAATTGCCAAAGGGCTCCTTATGGTGCCCACGTTGTGGATCGGAGCAAATATAGTACAGATATCAGTCAGCTTAGGGCTTAGGGGGACAACAAGATGGAACAGCTGCTGCTGCATCTGCGCAATCTGGGCTTCACGGAGATGGAGTCCAAAATCATGGTCGAGCTTGCGACTAAAGGTCAGGCTTCTGGCTATGAGGTTGCCAAACAGCTCGGAGTTTCAAGATCAAATGTGTATGCGGCGCTTCAGCGCCTAACACAGCAGGGATATGTACGATGTGGTGAAGGAGAGCCTGCGCGGTATAGTGTTCTTAATCCGGAGGAGCTGGCGACGATGATCTCGGGAAGAGTTCAAGCTTCGCTGGCTTATATGGAAAGCGAGATGCCTCGCGGGGGGCCTGTTAGTCCTTCTTTTTATAATGTAGAGGGCGACCGCAATGTAATGGGGGCGCTGATTCGCCAGCTTAACATGGCAGAGCAGGAGATTGTAGTGGATATGTGGCGCGAGGAAGCGTCGCTTCTGCGGAGCGAACTTGAACAGGCCGAACTGCGTGGCGTTAGGCTTTTATGGGCTTTTGACGGTGGCAATGCTGCTGCTGCCTCTTACCCGGTATGGCCGTCATTCGGAAAAAATTCGCAGCGGGCGGATGGACGGAAGTTCTCATTTGTGATTGACCGGAGCTGGTGTATGCTGGGGATGCGTTATGATGATGGATCCGCGCAAGCAGTGGTAACAGAGCACCCGGTGTTAGTGGAGCTGCTGTTGAATCATTTTACACAGGAAATGGTCTTGTTCGAGCTGGAGCAGGATATGGGCGCAGAATTAGTAGAGCGTTATGGAGAACGTTACAGCAAAATTCATAGCAAATATGTTATGTATGATCAAGGCGATGATGGGGAAGAACAGGCGCAGTAGTTATTATCATAGGGAGGTGAGAAGCATGGAATGTATCGTCCATTTTGAAGTGGTGCACAATGATGGTCCTAAGAAATTGCGTGGACTGTTGTTTCTGGATAAGGGAGCATCTCCTGGAGAAGCAGAATTAGTCGAAATGTTTAAGGATATGAATTTTAACGTGAGACTGGAAGACCGCGAAAAATTGATTTTTAAACCGGTAAATCCGGGGGATTTCTTGGAGATTCGAATTACGGGTTATGATAACGGTCAGGAAAAGAGCAAGGATGATCATAATTTAAAATCGATCGTTGGAAATTTATTGCCTCAGAAGCCGACAGGTCTGTAATGTGGGGAGAATGGATTCAATGATGGGAGAAGGAGGAGCACTATGGAGCTGTTGAGACAAAAAGTGTTGAAAGAAGGTATTGTACTCGGGCAAGGAGTGCTCAAGGTGGATTCTTTTCTGAATCATCAGATGGACCCCTTCCTGATGCGTGAGGTTGGCCGTGAGTTTATCCGCCGGTTCGCTGGCGAAGAAATTACGAAGGTGCTGACTATAGAATCCTCGGGGATTGCTCCGGGGATTATGACAGCATTAGAGCTGGAGGTTCCGCTGATTTTTGCCCGTAAGCAGAAATCGCTGACGCTGACAGAAGACATTTACGTGGAGAAGGTCTACTCCTTCACGAAGAAAGAAACGAATGAAATTACCGTTTCGAAGAAATTCATTGCTCCCGGAGAACGGGTACTGATTGTTGATGATTTCTTGGCGAATGGTGAAGCCGCCTTCGGACTTGCCCGTATTGTTGAGCAGGCGGGGGGAAGTGTGGTTGGAATTGGTATTGTGATCGAAAAAGCGTTCCAGCCAGGGAATCGGCTGCTGCAGGAAGCGGGATATCGCGTAGAGTCACTTGTGCGTATTGCTTCATTGGAGGACGGAAGAGTCACTTTCGTGGAAGACGAGGAAGAGCCTCTTGTTTGAGGCTTTTGGAATGCATTCTCAAACAAAAGCTATAGGATATACAAAACAGCAAGCGAACTGGTAATGAACCAGTCGCTTGCTGTTTTTTGTGTGTATGGTATGCACGGGTCAGGTTACCCGTTGCTGCCGCATGCCGCTGCAGTGTCGACGGGCAGCTGTACGCTGTCCGCCGTCAGCGGCGATAGCACCCGCAGCGCCCCCGGCTCGCAGCGAACGGCCAGCGGCCCTTTGCCGAGGCTCTCGCCGTCGCCGATCGCAGGCCGGGCCTCGGCAAAGCCCACAGCTACGCTACGTCCGCGCAGCATAGACACGAAGGGCAACGCCACATGCTTGCCCTTCAGTACCGTGGGGAACAACCGCAGCAGCTGCCCGCGGCTGCACCCATGCACGACGCAGACGTCAAGCTGGCCGTCATCGGCCTTTGCCTGCGGGCAGATCAAAAGCCCGCCGCCGTAGCTGGGCAGGTTGCAGATCGAGACCAGCCATGCCTTCTCGAAGGCGTGCTCCGTACCGTCGCAGACTACGCTTACCCGGCAGGGCTTGAATGTCATCAGCGTATGCAATATGCCGATGATATACGCGAGCTGGCCTGCTCCAATGGCATTGCACAGCCTTTTGTATCGGCTGGCATTCACATTCTCGGCCACTTGAGCATCAAAGCCATTGGCAACGGCTGTTACGGTCAGTCCGTTTGCTCCTGAAAGCAGGTCTGCTTCGATATACCGCTCGCTAAGGGCGGCCTCCAGCGCGGCTTCTATGGAAAGTGGAATGCCGAACCCCCGGGCGGTGTCGTTGCCGGAGCCGGCAGGAATTACGCCCATGGGGATATCTTTGCCGCAAAGTGCACCCAAAATGCTATGGAGCGTGCCGTCACCGCCGATTACAATCACGGCTTTCCAATCCTCGCGATGCTTTAGTGTATTTAAAACAAGGGCTTCTGCACCCTCTACGCTGTGCGTAAACAAGGACATGAAAGGCAGCGAACGCTCCTTCATGAGCGCCTCTACAGTATGCCAGGTCCGGCCGCCTGCTCCCCCGCCGGAACGCGGGTTTATGATAAATAGATACATATGATTTCCTCCAGCCTGTAGAATTCCATTGATGCCCTTTCTACATTGTAAGGAGTGGATGGGTAAAAGGGAATACTTTTCAGCGATCAGAGGGGCTGCTTTTTGGGGGATTACAGATGGCGAATCTGACTTTCTGCGATATCACCTGCCCAAGGAAGTTTATACCACCTGCCACTTAAGGCATGGTAGATCATTAACAGCCACACCCCAAAGCTGCAAAGAGAGACGAGGGCACTCATCAAGGGGCCGAGGAATGGGACCAATCCGGTTAGAACGTGGAGGATCATCAGCACCCCGAAGGTAATCAGTGATTGCAGCGAATGGAACAGCACAAAGCGGCTGCGTTTCTCCAATGCGAGAAAGACGACGCCGCCGAGAAAAGGGAAAAAGTAACATAACGCGCCCGCTATATTATCGGGCAATCCGGTGGATGATTTAAAAGGGGACAATGGGCTCACTCTCCTTCTGCTTGGAGAAGAAGGGGCTTGATTGTTCGAATCCTTCTTCCTTACAAGCCTATGACTTGTCAGGAAAAAGTATGTTTAGCTCATTGAAGGGAGAACATACTTTTCAAGCAGCCTGCGAGGGTTCTTCCAGTTGTTTGTCTTGCTCTCTGCTGTAAAGACCACTACAGCATCCAGATTGGGAAAGAGCAGAATCTGCTGCCCGCCATGCCCGTGGGCGAGCTTGTAGGGCTGCCCGCTCATCGTACCGATCCAAAACTGATATCCGTAATCACCAAACGCTGGATATCCCTTTGCTTGAGCGGTAAGTGCATCCTGCAACCAATGTTCTGGGATGATTTGCTGCTCTGCAAACACTCCATTATTCAGCAGGCAGATTCCGAATTTAGCCATATCCCGAGACGTTAGGTGCAAACCGATATGACCCATGCTATGTCCTTCGGGGCTAGGTAACCAAGCGGTATTAGCCATTCGGAGTGGAGTGAATAAATGCTGTGCTGCATAGGAAAATGCATCAAGACCTGTAGATTCACTAATCATTATCGAGATTAGATGTGAGTCGATGCTTCGATATTGGAACTGGCCGATTTGTTCTGGAATAATGTTCAAGCTAAGGCCAAAGGAACCCCAGCGGCGGCTGCGATGGAGGTTCCGAACAAGCGGTTCACCAAGCTTCTTCCCTGTGATCCAGCTAAAACCGGAAGTCATGGTAAGAAGATGACGGAGTGTAATTTTTGAGAGATGTGGGGAGTGAAGGTATGGAATATGCTTGCGAAGGACCTCGGACACAGAAATATGGAGATCAGGCATCTCTCCACGGCCGATAGCGATTCCCGTAAGGACACTGACAAAACTTTTGGTGGCAGAACGGAGATCATTTAATGCTCCAGCATGATGGTCGTTATAATAACGTTCGAAGATAAGTTTTCCATGACGCACAATAAGCATGCTATGCATCTTGGGGTATTCTTTTAGGATAGCTTGATGGGCTTGTTCAAGACCCTCCCTGCGTGTATCGGTGTCTTCTGGCGTTGCGGTAGTCATTAGGGGAATTACAGGCTGGGCCATAAAGATCTCCTTCTCATTTGTTGATAAATACAATTTCGCTTGCTGTATAGGTTATTGTATTTTAACCAGTTTGGAGAGATCTGACTTACGAAGACAGCTGTAAAAAATAATATTTTCCAAATAGTACATTTTACAAGGAAAGGTGGAAGTTAATCCGGAATATGATACAATATAACGATAAGGCCCGAAAGGAGTGATTCAGTAAGTGGCTCTTCGGGTAATAAAAGTGTCAAGGAGCTATCGTTCATCAGGCGTCCTTACTCTCAGCCCAAATCACGACGAACCTGCTTCACCGGCAAGGCGGTGTCTCAAAGGCTAGATTTAGCTTTAGATTCCACGTTTTGACGGATAGTGCAAGCCACGTATGTGTAATGGATACTTCACTTGCATTCGAGGTTACGGCGTACTTTTCATCATGCATTCTCTACAACGGAGCATTCATTTTCAATGTTTTGGGAGGGAACTGATCATGGCAAGTAAAGGTCATAACGAAGTCAAGGAAAGTCTACGGGAAATGACACGCATTTTCCGGCCCAAAGATCCCAAGAAATTCGTAAAGGAGTACGTCCGAAAGTATCGGATTACAGGAGGCTATGAAGAAGAACTGACCATGGTCGTGGAACACGAGTTGGTACGGATGAATTCATCCGTCTCCTAGCTAACAGATACGTTTGTCACTTGCTTAACTTTAGACATCATTTTGAGTAATAACATCCACGAGGATTCTTATAAACCGTGCCCGAGCGACTTTTGTTGCTGGAATCGGTTTTTTTTGTATGTACATTTACGAATAAGGAAAAGTCTTCCTCATAGAATAGTCAAATGAATTAATAGACACTTTTTAAATTGAATGCGCTTTCTTTATTATTTTTTATTTGTTTGCGTTTTCATAAAATGCTATAAAATCCAGATGGGACAAGGGTTTATTGTGTCGAAAATTACAATGTGAACTAGTTGTGAACGATTGACAAAACTTTCCCTTAAACTTATATTAATAGTGATTGTTATAATTGACAGAAAAAAACAGGAATCTACGAAATCGGGAAAAGCGGGGTAGATCAATGATGAAAACGTGGCAGGCTGTAAAGCGACTCCTTCCCATGACCGCTATGTTTGGACTCTTTCTTGCCGGGTGCGGTCGTGAGGACTTGTCAGTACTCAGACCACAGGGACCTGCAGCAGACAGATCTTACGGATTAATGGAGCTGTCGATCAGCATTATGATCGTGGTGTTGCTGATTGTCTTTACGATTGCAGCTTATGTACTGATCCGCTTCCGCAGAAGACCGGGTCAGAATGAAATCCCTGAGCAGGTTGAGGGCAGTATGAAACTTGAGATTCTCTGGACAGTCATTCCGCTCATCCTTGTTGTAGTACTGGCCGTGCCAACGGTTAAAGCTGTGTTTGCCGCTGGAGATGATCATTCCAATGACAAGAATGCGATCAAGGTTAAAGTAACCGGCCACCAATACTGGTGGGAGTTTGAGTATACCGACTATAAGGTAACTACAGCGCAGGACCTGATTATTCCGGTGGGCAAAGATATCGCCTTTGAACTGGAAACTAAAGATGTGCTGCACTCCTTCTGGGTCCCTTCTCTTTCCGGTAAAATTGATACCAACCCAGCTGGAACGATTAACCGCTTTAGCTTTAGTGCGCCTAATGAAGGCGTTTACCGTGGGAAATGTGCGGAGCTATGTGGACCTTCTCATGGATTGATGGAATTTAAGGTGAAATCAGTTAGTGAACAAGAGTTTCAAAAGTGGATTGATTCGATGAAAGCACCTGTAGCTGTGCTGCCAGAGGATCCTGCTTTAGCTGAGAAGTTCAAAGCGGCATGTCTGACTTGCCACGCTGTAGGCGATCAAGGGATTAATAATGCGCCGAACTTGACCGGAATTGGTTCTCGGGAATCGATTGCTGGAATTCTGCTCAACGACGACACGAGGGAAGATGGTGCGCCGATTGAAGAGAATCTCAAAACCTGGCTGCACGACCCGCAATCCGTAAAACCAGGCAATCTGATGCCTAACCCCAAAGATCTGGGCCTGAGTGATGCTGAGATTGATGGCATTGCAGAGTATCTGGCCAACTATAAGCTGGACTAATGCCTTAGCCTAAAGGCGGGCGGAACTTTCGAAAAGGGGGGACGAACTTTGGCTCAAGCAGCGCATACCTTGAATTCATCCAAGCCTCTGGGGCACGGCCACAGTGTGAAGCGCCATACAGGACTTATGGATTGGCTAACAACCGTCGATCACAAAAAAATCGCGATTTTGTACCTATGGGCCGGAGGATTATTTTTTGGCATCGGGGGAATTGAAGCGCTTCTGATTCGTTGGCAGCTCATCAAGCCGATGAATAACTTTTTGGATGCACAAACGTTTAATGAACTCATAACCATGCATGGTACGACGATGATCTTCCTCGGCGTCATGCCAGTCATCTTCGCACTCATGAATGCCGTCATTCCGCTACAGATCGGTGCACGTGACGTAGCCTTTCCTTTTCTAAATGCACTTGGTTTCTGGACCTTCCTGTTCGGCGGGATTCTACTGAATCTTAGCTGGGTTATGGGTGGTGCTCCTGATGCCGGGTGGACCGCCTACACCCCACTATCTACGAGTACATACAGCACTACACACGGTGTAGACTTCTATACGATCGGCTTGCAAATTGCCGGATTAGGGACCCTCATCGGGGGGATTAACTTTCTAGCCACGATCATTACGATGCGTGCGCCGGGAATGACCTATATGCGGATGCCGATGTTCGCCTGGACTACATTTATTACTTCCGCCATTATTTTGTTTGCTTTTCCAGCAATAACAGTAGGTTTAGTACTGCTGACATTCGACCGGATTCTAGGAGCCAATTTCTTCGAAGTCGGAGCCGGAGGAAGTCCAGTGCTATGGCAGCATATCTTCTGGATATTTGGTCACCCGGAAGTGTATATTCTCATTCTGCCTGCCTTCGGGATTATTTCTGAGGTCATCCCAACCTTTTCGCGTAAAAGACTGTTCGGATATAGCTCCATGGTGTTTGCAACCATCTTGATCGCCTTCTTAGGTTTTATGGTTTGGGCTCACCACATGTTCACAACTGGACTTGGACCTGTAGCTAACGCGTTGTTCTCCGTATCAACGATGTTAATTGCGGTTCCGACCGGGATTAAAATTTTTAACTGGTTGTTCACGATGTGGGGCGGGCAAGTACGTTTCACAACCCCTAACCTGTTCGCTGTAGGATTTATTCCTACATTTACTATGGGGGGAGTAACTGGAGTGATGCTGGCGTCCGCACCTGCTGACTTTCAGTTCCATGATACGTATTTTGTTGTAGCGCATTTCCACTATGTTATTGTAGGTGGTTTGGTGCTTGGCCTGTTCGCAGGTCTGCACTACTGGTGGCCAAAAATGTTCGGAAGGATGCTGAGTGAGACGCTGGGCAAGTGGACTTTCTGGACGTTTATCATCGGATTCCATCTGACCTTTTTTGTACAGCATTTCCTTGGGCTTATGGGGATGCAGCGCCGCGTATTTACTTATTTACCAAATCAGCAATTTGATTTGCTAAATCTAGTCAGTACCATTGGTGCAGGACTTATGGGTGTTGGTATGATTATTTTCTTGGTGAACATCTTCCTGACTTCCAGAAAACCAGCGGATGCAGGCAATGATCCGTGGGAGGATGGACGTACATTGGAATGGACCATTCCTTCACCGCCGCCAGAATATAACTTCAAGCAAACACCTCTTATTCGGGGGATTGATGCCTTCTGGAAAGAAAAAGTAGCAGGGAATAAAGGCATGACACCAGCAGAGCCGGTGGGCTCAATTCATATGCCGTCGGCAACGATTTTACCGTTTACGATGTCTGTCGGAATTTTTATCGCTGGGCTTGGCTTTATGTTTAGCCGTGATGAATTCGGCAATGCTTTTATGAGCTTCCTGTTTAATAATTATATCGTTACAGCCATCGGTCTTATTATTACATTTGGATCCATGCTGATGCGTTCGCTGTATGATGATCACGGATGGCATATTGAACCTGAAGAGCTGGAAGGAAGTGAGCGGACATGACAACGGCACATGCAGAAGCTTCTAAGGATACCTTTCCGCACGAGCCGGAAAAAGCTACGCTCGAAGGACGCAACAAGGTTCTTGCCTTTTGGTTGTTTCTAGGCGGCGAAGCGGTATTGTTCGGCACGTTGTTCGCTACTTTCCTCGCACTGCGTAATCAGACGAATGAGGGGCCTTCGGCGAATGAACTGTTTCATCTGCCGCTTGTAGCCGCTGCAACATTCATCCTGCTGGTAAGCAGTCTGACGAGTGTATTCGCTATTCAAGCAATGCACAGAAATCGGCCGGCACTGCTACGGAATTGGCTTTTAGTTACTGTAGGTTTAGGTTTAGGTTTCCTGGTTTTGGAGATCTATGAGTTTACTCAATATGTAAGACACGAAGAATTCGGAATGACCACAAGTGCATTCAGCTCGGCATTCTACACACTGGTAGGATTTCATGGTGCGCACGTAGCCTTCGGGATCGCTTGGATCTCCATCTTGATCGGGCAGCTCGCCCGCAAGGGGTTAACGGTTGTTACTGCACCAAAAGTGTATGTGTCAGCCATGTACTGGCATTTTATCGATGTAGTATGGGTCTTCATCTTTACGGTTGTATACCTACTCGGAAAGGTGGGCTAGGCACTATGACGACGGATCAGCATATGCCAGATAGCGGCGGGTATAAGCAACGTCATCGGCATGAAGGACCACAGAAACATATTGTTGTCTTTATTTTCTCCATTGTCTTAACATTGATTGCTTTCGCTGCTGTTGCGGCTGGGGGCGTAAATGCAACCTTTGCGATTATTTTGCTGCTGGTAATGGCTGTTCTTCAGGTCATTGTGCAGATGGGCTTCTGGATGCATCTAAAAGATAAAAGGCATCTTCTGCCGATTCTCTTCATGCTGGGCGGCTTCTTTATCGCTGGGACCTGTATTGTTATGTCGCTGTATTGGGTTTGGTGGAATTAACGGACGATAATGAAAGAGGTGGGCTGCGATGCCCCCTCTTTTTGATGTTTAGATATATGAATTCCTGCGCTAGGAGGTTGGGATTATGCTGGGATTAGAATACTTTAACTTTGCTGAACTATGGAGTCCGCTTTTTCTAGCGGTAATGCTGCTGCTGACAGCAGGTTATTTTGTGTGGATTGGTCCGATTGCTGGGCGTTATGCCGATTCATTACCGGTGCCATTTTGGCGTAGAGCGTTATTTGTCTGTGGGATGCTTGCCCTTTACCTGGCACAAGGAGGACCCATTAGCCTTTTAGGGCATATGATGTTTTCCTTCCACATGGTCAGTATGGCCTTGTCTTATCTGGTAGCGGTGCCGCTGATTATGCTTGGAATTCCAGATTTTATCTGGCGCAGGATACTAAAGGTGAATCCGCTTCGGCGGTTATCTTTTTTAGCTCATCCGGTAGTAGCTGCTCTATTGTTTAACGGACTTTTTTCCTTGTACCATATTCCTGTTATTCATGATTATGTGATGCTGCATTTTACTGTTCATCGTATTTATTACATTGTTTTGTTCCTGACTTCTGCTTTAATGTGGTGGACACTGATTAATCCGCTGCCGGAACATCGTATGGCGAGTGGGCTTGGGAAGATTGGATTTATTTTTCTGAACATGGTATTGCTGACGCCGGCTTGCGGGCTGATTATATTTGCCGATCATCCGCTCTACGCCACTTACAGTGATCCAGAGACTTGGGCGCGTGCTATGGGCTATTGTATCTCGGGAGACCCCTCTGTTTTACTTCAGAATTTTGGAGGTCCTGCATTCTTTGAAGTGATGTCGCCGAAGGTGGATCAACAGGTGGGAGGCATCGCGATGAAGTTCATTCAGGAATTTATTTTTGCCTCTATGCTTGCTTATGTGTTCTATCATTGGTATAAAAAAGAGAACGGACAAGACGACGATGAATTGTCGACGCCATCCTCAACACTTCAGGAGAGCAACTTGAACCGTGCATAACTGGTAGACTGCCGAGGGGGAGAATCATGGATATTTTCACAGTGTTTCCGACTATTAGTACGTCATTCATCGTGATCAGCGCGGTGCTGGTGGCTATAGGTTGGTGGCTCATTATCAAGGGCAAACGCGAGGCGCATAAGAAAACGATGATTGCTGCCGCTATCGCTGCGCTGCTGTTTTTTATTGTTTACGTATCGAGAACGTTGTTTGTGGGAAATACCTCATGGGGTGGACCGGATGAACTGAAGACAATTTATCAAGTGTTTTTGATCTTCCATATCGTTCTGGCAACCGTAGCTGCGGTATTCGGACTTACTACGTTAACACTTGGTTTCAAGGCGAAGTATTCCAAGCACCGTAAGTGGGGCAGAGTGACATCCATAATCTGGTTTATCACAGCGATTACAGGCGTTATGGTGTACGTGCTGTTGTATGTTTTGTATCCAGGTGGACACACCAAGCCGGTGTGGGAAGTTATTTTGGGTGCGTAAAATAAGTGCTTGAATAGAGCACAGAGTTTAGTGCGTTGAGCGAATGAACAGCACTAGAGTAGCAGAACCGTAAATAGTTATGAAATAAGCCTATATATCCGCATGTTCCTGAGTAGGGATTGCGGGTGATGGGCTTATTTTGGTTTGTAGAGCTTCGGGATCTGTCCTGAAATTGAACGAAGTTAGCTTGAAAAAGACGCAATTAGGGAAAACCTCCCTGATAATGCACGAAATTAGCTAAAAAAGGCCATAATTAGGGAAATCCTCCCTGAAAGTGAATGGATTTAGCTCAATAACGGAGTAATAGCTGAAATTTTGGGGAGGATTTCCCTAAAAACTAATAATCTAAGCTCGGTTGGGCAGATTTTAGGGAGTTTTTCCCTAATGTTAATCCGCCCGGCAGTCGCCCATATCCCACACCCGAAACCTGAACCAGTCAGCAGCCGAATCAGCACCCCGCCCCCGAAACCGCACCATCCGCCATACCCGCCTCCCTCAACACACATCACACCAACACGTTGCATAGAAGCAGAGAGTGAGCTCTTACTACTTCATTTCCAGAATGAATTATCTAATAAACTCAATTATCCCAGTTACATTCGCCCCGTAGCATTCTGCCTCAATTCCCCTTCATTGTAGTTAATCTCAATTAATAAGCGTTACCTAACGTTCGAGAGTGTCTTCATAAGCTTGAAGTATGAGGTTGCCCAAACCTCCTATTTCTTTTGAATAATTTCCAGTTACAGGATTGACAATGTAAAATCAAGGTCATATACTGTGTATATAGATATATACAGTAAGCACAGGGATATGAACACCTGCTTCTGCTAGACGCTGAAGACATTGTAAAGCGAGGTTAGCATTAATGAGAACATTAAAAGATTCATGGTTTATGTTGCGCTCTGATTTTCGCGGAGACAAATTAAAAATATTAGGGACCCTCGTAATAACAGTTGTTTTTATGAGTTATCTTGGTGGACTGACTAGCCTGATAGCAAATGATGTACTAGGTGAGCAGGATCGGACGATGCTAGCGGATTTCTTATTTCTCTCCTTTATCCCCTTATTGGGATTAACATTCTCTCGCCGCTCCATGAAATATTGGAGTGAAGACTCTTACACAAAAATGTTGGTTTACTTACGAACTTTACCGATTCCAGCTGCAGTAATATTATCGCGGAGGAAACTTCAGGGTGTGGGCTCCTTTACTCTAAATGGTACGTTATTCTTCGTTATTATTTACTTGTTAGGAGAGAATTTCCGGGCAGAGCTGGCGGTTCCTTCGTACATAGCTTTTGCGATTACTTGGCTCGGCTTCGGATTCATGGTCTCAGGTCTATATATTTTTATTGAATATCTTTTTAGCGGCAAAGCTTATCTATGGCTAACATTGCTTATCGTAGTTTTATCGTGGGCAACATCGTTCTTAGTTACACTGGGCGGAGGCAGTTTGTTCTTATACAGTATCTCCTATTCGAAGGAGTGGGGGCTGTTATCTCCGATCATGTGGGGGTCACTTCTGCTGGGAACAATATCTGTGCAGTTATTCTCTAAATGGACTATACATCGGCTGAAAAGTCGCAATCTCATATAAAAAATCGGAAATGGCAAGGACTGCGCTCTAGCACGCTAGAGTGGAAGGCGAGGTGTAAATAATGTGGATACCGGTACAAATCAACGAAAATAGTGCAGAGCCCCTCTATCATCAAATAGAGACTCAGCTTAGATCATTAATCATTAGCGGAGTCATTACAGAAGGTACGCTGCTGCCCTCGATTCGTGAGTTCGCAGGAGATCTGAAATGCAGTGTAATTACCGTGCGGCGGGTATATCAGGATCTGGAGAACGAAGGTTTGCTGCGAACGCGACAAGGAACGGGTACCTTTGTATCCCATGTAGGTGACGGAGCCATGGAAGAATATAAACGTGAAACGGTTGGCAAAGCACTTGAAAGTGCAGTCGATATCGGCCGATCGGTACATTGCAGTAAGGATGAGCTTGAACAGATTTTTATGGAGATTGTAGAACGCAAGTATAGAGAAAAGGATTGAGAGGGGGCGCTTACTCATATGGTACAGATGGCTATAGAATTGCGGAATGTACTTAAACGGCGGCGAAACAAGACGATAGGACCGCTGACCCTGAATCTGCCTAAAGGATATATTACAGCTTTGGTAGGTCAGAATGGATCCGGCAAAAGCACGCTGCTGAATCTGCTGATGCAGCTGACTAATCCAGAGGAAGGCGAGATTTATTGGTTCGAGAACAGGTATGATAGCGGGTTGTCTCTGGAGCTTCGCCAGACCATTGCCTATGTTCCTGAAACGTCAATTACTGAGGAGAACCACTGGAATGCAGAGGAGGCAGCTCGATTTCGGAAGTATTGGTATCCAAATTGGGACGATCAGTATTTTCACGAGCTGATGGATCGCTTTGAGGTTCCGTATCATATGAGACTTTCGAAGATGTCTAAAGGGGAGCGCCGGAAATTCGAAATTGCTGCAGCACTTGCGGCACGGCCAAGTCTGCTGCTATTGGATGAACCTTCATCGGGTCTTGATCCTTTTGCCTGGAAGATTATGATCGAGACACTTCGTAAATATATGGATGAGCACAACGCAACGATTATCATCTCCACACACATTGTGGATGAGGTGCGGCGGCTGGCGGATTATATCGTCCTTATGCATCGGGGAGAACTGCTGGGTATGGCTGAAAAAGACAGTCTGTTCGGTGCTTGGACCGAGGTTTGGGTGAATGCTGCGGATGAAGAGGAGCTTGCGGAGTTATCGGCTGAGTTGCCAGGAGGCTTGCACTTTACCATGGATACACCGGGTGTAGCTTCTTTTATCATAGAACAATTTTCTGAAAACGAGAAACGCATTCATGACTTGGGCGTAATGGTTATCAAGAGCCGCAGTTTGGAACTGGACGAAATATTAAGTTTATGGACACAGGGTCATCGTCCTATTCTAATTGACCACAAGAGAGGGGACTAGAGAAATGGAAGCCTTAAAGCTGGAAAGTGTAGTTAAGCAATATGGAGAAAAAACCGCAGTAAACGGAATTAACCTAACCGTAGGTAAAGGGGAAATTTACGGATTACTGGGGGCGAACGGCGCGGGGAAAACAACCACGATGCGTATGGTGCTCGGCCTAATCTACCCTGATGAAGGCAAGATTTTGTATAACGGAAAACCTTTCAACAGTGAACTGCAGCAACTTATGGGTTATCTGCCCGAAGAACGTGGACTATATCCTAAGGTGAAGATCAGTGATCAAATCGTTTACTTGGCCCGCCTGCGTGGGATGTCAGCTAGTGATGCAGATAAGAGCTTGCGCTATTGGCTGGATCGATTCGAGGTTCCGGATTATTACAATAAAAAAATAGAAGAGCTTTCCAAAGGAAATCAGCAAAAAATGGGCTTTATCGCCGCTGTCGTTCATAAGCCGCAGATTCTGATTCTAGATGAAGCTTTCAGCGGGCTGGACCCAGTAAACGTGGAGCTGCTGAAAGATACGGTCAAAGAATTACGTGATTCGGGAACAAGTATTCTCTTCTCTACGCACCGGATGGAGCATGTGGAAGAGCTATGCCGTAATATTACGATTCTCGATCGTTCCAATACGGTCGTTCAAGGGGATATCCGCACGATCAAGAATGGCTACCCGCGGGAAGAAGTATTGCTGCGTACAGCTAATGAGGTAAAAGGTCTGGAGTCCATCGCAGGTGTTACAGCAGTGAAACGGCTGGAGCGTGGGTATCTGTTATCGATCAGTGAGATCGGTGCAGCACAGCGTATTTTACAGCAGGCGATAGCACAGGGTGAAGTGGAGCATTTTGAAATCAAGGAACCTACGTTAAACCAAATCTTTATCAGAGCGGTGGGTGAATCTAATGAATAAGATGGGGACAATTATCGGCTTTACCTTTAAAAATAAAGTTAGAACGAAATCATTTATGATTACTACTTTGATTCTAGTATTATTGCTCAGCATAGGGATGAATCTTCCCTATATCATCGATCAGTTTAAGGGTGATTCGGCCAAAAGTGAAGTTACTCAAATTGCTGTGATTGCTGAAGAGGGAAATCAGGTTGCAGAATTGTTGAAGGCTTATACTGCGCCAGAGGGCATGCCACAGGCTAAGATAGTACAATATGCTTCTGCGGAGGATGCCGAGTTAAAGAAAGCATTAGATGAAGAGACCGTAGAAGGTTATGTTACTTTTGCGGAACCTACTGGTGAAGGGCTTCCACCCGTTACTTATCATAGTAATGATGGGGAACTAAACGGAGATGTGCAAGTTTATCTCCAAAATGCACTTCAGCAAGCAAATACACAATTCATCGTTGGCGACAAGCTGACCTCTGAACAGATTGCTGCAATGTCAACACCTGTGCAGATTACTACACAACAGCTTAACGCAGGCGGTGGCAGTGAAAGCTCTCAGGAGGACACTCCAGCCATTAACTACATTATCGTATATGCCATGCTTATGTTGTTCTTTATGTCCATTATGATGACAGGCAACATGATTGCCGCAGAGATAACTTCTGAGAAAAGCTCGCGGATTATGGAGATTCTGATTACAAGTGCCTCACCTTTAGCGCAAATGTTCGGTAAAGTTATCGGTGTTTTCCTAGTAGGAATATTGCAAATTGGGATCTTTGTCGCAGCGATCGTCGTCAATTTGACGCTCCCGCATAATGCGACTGTATTGGCTGATTTTGATCTCGATTTAGGCCAGCTCAATATTAACTTGCTGCTCTATGGATTTGTCTTGTACGTATTAGGTTACTTCCTCTATGCCTTGATGTATGCGGCTGTAGGTTCGATTGTCAGCCGTACGGAGGATCTCGGTCAGGCGGTAATGCCAATCATGATGTTAGGCTTCGTAGCGTTCTATGTTCCACTGTTCAGTATCTCCAATGCAGATACTCTAGTGGTTAAGATAGCGAGTTATGTGCCTTTCACCTCACCATTGACGATGCTACTCCGAATTGGTGTCGGCGAGGTGGCGATCTGGCAAGTCATTGTATCGCTGCTGATCCTGCTTGTGACTACCTTCATCTTCGGATGGCTGGCAGCCAAGATCTATCGTACCGGCGTACTGATGTACGGCAAACGCCCAAGTATTAAAGAAATCAGAAAAGCAATGAAAGCTTACAAGATCTAAGATGACCTCATATAACTTTTAAGGAGTGCTAATGATGTCTACAAGCGAACAATATACCATTATGCTTTTAATGAGTTCTGTATCGCTGGCTACGGTTAGTAGAATGCTTCCGGATGGCTCCACTTTTATGGATTTCGTTCAAGGCCTATTGACTGGTATTGCTATAGTGGGGATGTTGGCGGGATTGTGGATGTACGGTAAGGCGCGTAAGAGTAAAGCGTAATAGTAAGCACTGAGTTTTCGGGGGTATCCTAACAGCCGTTTATGGTTGCTGGGATATCCCCGTTTTTGAGTTGGCAATCTCTTTGTATACGAGCTGATATAGCTAACGAACCCAGCAGCACTTAAATGCAGCAATCATCGAGATTTGGCAAGATATCGGACACTATAGTCGCTATTGGCATGAAAAAGGGTGAATCAGTAGCTCTTTTAACCAAATAGTTGCACTGGAGTCCGATACTATGCTCAAAAGGCGATAAACGTGCAAATAACGTCATCTGGGTCCGTAAGCCTTGGTGGAAGATGATTAGGGCTTGCTTTAAGACGATCCGAGACGTTCATTGCTCGGGATTTCTACTGGAGTCCGAACGCCGGCCATATTTGTGGAAAAGCTTCAATTAAAGGCTCCTGAGTCCATTAGTCGCTTCATGCGCTCAAAGATCGTTTGAATTCTAGTCAGAGACTAAATTATAGAAAGATTTGCGCTCGTTAGTATATCCGTTTGGGTGGTCATCTGCTCCCGTAGAGCTCTAAGCTGTGTTTTCAGTGCGGGAACACTTTTTTGCAGAATAATGCTTATTTGAGAAAGAGGCAGCTTTAGGCCGTACCACATGACCTTCACAAGCTGTTCCTCCCAAGGTAATGCCTTAGCCGATAGAAGGGAGCGCCGGGCAAAAGAATCAGCACACTGGTGAATACAAGTGCGGTAAGCGTGGATAGAGAATAACTGAGGATCAAAATCATCCTGACGATATATTTTATGAAGCTCTATGAAGGTGCGGATAGTAATCTTGTCTGCCTCATTAGATTGTTCTAACAACATGGAACTAAGTACGTAGACTTCATTAGTATACTTTTGAACACACTCTGCAAATTTAGTACTGTAGGTGGACTCGGGAGGTAAGGGGTCAGGCATGGTGAACACGATCCTTTCAGATTGAGAGATTTGCTTGAATCTATAATATAGAAAAGTAAGAGATGGATTTATTGATGAGATCGGCGGTGTCTGGTTCCGGGCAACTGTGTTTTTGCTGGGAGGCAGTGGATAAAGCTTTTGAAGGCTTGTAGTAGAGCCGTTCACTTCTGGAATTGCTCCCCCCTGCTGCAACACTGTACAGACGCCCTTGCTGAATATGCCCTGCCAAGGATTTACCCTGGAGCTTGGCCTTTAAATCCTGCAAAGCACCCTGAACTAGCTCAAGCTTAACCTGCTCCCAATCTGAACCTTCGCGGCGGACCTTATCCAGCGCTTCTTCAAGACGGCAATGACAGATGGCCCGTAAAAAAGAACTCCATTTAATAAGATCGAAATTTTTGGTGTTGGCAGAGATCAGACAAGCCCCCCAACTGCAGCCTCCCTTACAGGTGAGCTTCAGAATACCATAACGGCAGCCTTCAGCCCCTTCCATTCCATAGTGAATAGGCTCGGGTTCATCCAATACAAATACTTCAATGCGGGATAGTCTGCGCTGGTCCATAGTAGGGTTCCTCCTTAGATTTCCAAAAGCTTTAAGTCAACATGATGAGTGACACTAGCCTTTTCTACACAAGCGAGCATCTCCATTTTATTCTCACAGACTGCGGTATGCTCTAGCCATAGTCGGAACTTCTCTTTTCGTATAACAGATAGATGTAAGGGAAAGGTGCTGCGGGATCTCAAGACATACCAACCGGCGCTTACATCTTTCCAAGGCTCCTTGAAGGCTGTAAACCACGGGAGCTTTTGGTGTGATGACCAATCCTGCTGCTGCTGTTGTTCTCGAATTTTTTTATATATCTCATATACAATCTTAGAGTCTAAACAGTCTTTACAAGAAGAAGGTGTGCTGAACTGGCGAAGGGCTTGGATCTGGTTCTGGCCAAATGCATAGCCTACAATGTACCTGTGATTATGTTCTTCGAACCACAAGGCCCCGAAACAAATGTAATTTAGACTTATCGGCTCAAGCAGCCCTTGATGTATCCCTAAATAATAGTGCTTCAAAACATTCACCCCATCCAGCGTGCTATCACCTAATAAGCTTAGGTAACGCAAAAACCGCAGCAAGAGGAGGACCTCTGCTGCGGTTTTGGATTACAGGCAGATATACCTGGGCCAAAGCGTGGCGGATCAAGGGTCTCTCTCTTTACGCTTACGAGGTTAGCTGTCGGATTCGGACGGTGAGAGTCGCCCTACCTATTGAGACTTATGCAGTCTCCTTTGGATTCACCCCAAGTAGGCCAGGTGGCCTGATGGTTCCCCCGTTCCCTGCGAATGCAGGAACTCAGCGTTGATTGTTTTTCATGAATTAGATTCAACCCGAATCATACTCTTTTCAAGATTTTCTGTAAAAAACGGAAAATGTTCTTTTAGAGCAATTTTAACCATATCCTGCCGACTACGACTGAAAAACGAGGTAAATAGGTATTTATGGCGTGTTATCGCGCCTCTTTCTCGCTCAGCCTCAGCTTCTTGCGTTTCTACCTATAATGGGAATTTGCAGTATTTTCGCTCTAAAAAGGTGAATAAAATCACATGTATTATAGATAGCGATTAAACGCTCCAAACTCGAGTAAACAAGAGATATAGAGAGATTAGATATCAAGTAAGCGCTATCTAATGGGAAAATAGTTTTTAATTTGCATTATTTTGGCATCATTCAGGTTTTACAAGTCTTCGTGCATAAGAGTATGATTACTCCTGTTTCAACGACAATCGAATATTTGATCCGCTTAATTTCCGGTAAGGAAAGCGGGGGAACCAACAATCGGCAGCCGATGTGAGAGTCGGAAGCCGGTTATGGGGTGAATCCTGTAGAGGGTGTGAGTGAGCTTGCATCTATACAGGTAGGGCGACTCTCACCGCCCGAATCCGACAGCTAACCTCGTAAGCGTATGGAGAGAGGATGAGTGCAATGTGACCGCTAGCGAGCCACAGAGGAGATCCTTTGTGGCTTTTTGCTGTGCTCTTAGAAGCAAAGCATTTATGGAGGCCTCCCCTAAGAGGTCGCTAAATTCATCATTAGCGGTATTTGTAAGGCAGCGTCTAATGACGTGACACAACCGAGCTTTAGGTTGTGCCCGAAAATGACGATAGGTCAACATCCTTTCGGAGATTTTCGTTGCCTCCTTGTTGTAAATGAGCAGGAGGAGAAAAAAGATGACGGATCAGAATGAATATGTGCTTGTATGTGCGCCTACAAAGGCGGGAGAACATTTCATTAAACTTCTGAAGTTCAGGGGTATTAAGATGGCGGGATTAACCAACAATGTGGCTGAGAAAGCTTTACTTGAGGAGCTCGGGATTGAGCAGGTTATTCTAGTGGATACCCGCCATCAGAGCACTTGGTTTCGCCCATCGTTCCCGGTAGGAAGGGTATATCTGTTTGAGAGCAGCTTTCCGCTTTGCTGCCGCTATATTCAGATGTGCCGTACCTGGACGACACAGCCGATTTTTGTGATTACAAGTTCAATAAATCCTAGATTGGTCTATAAAAGACTTGGTGCGAGCTATGTAATCTATTCCCATAGTGGTGATGCTGATTTTCTAATCGATAGATCACCTCATCAAGGATAATGGAAGGAGTGCGGAAGATATGATGGATCTGTATATGGTGGCTTCGTTAGCTGTAATTTACGGGTTATTTTATGGCTTTATGCGCTGGTGCGCAGGTGTAGTTGAGGATACGGGGAGGGATAAGCTGTGATTCTAGTAATCGCTGTTACCCTACTGTTGTTTATATATCTGGTTTACGCGTTGATTCATCCTGAGAAATTTTAAGGAGGGGCATTCATGGGCATTTTGCAAATAGTCGTCGTAATTGTAATTCTCATCTTGCTGGTCAAGCCGATGGGAACGTATTTATATCATGTATTTTCTAACGAACCGAATCGTACGGATCGCTGGTTTGCAGGCACAGAGAAAGGTATTTATAAGCTGATCGGCCTGAAAAAACGGGACGGAATGTCCTGGAAGAAGTATGCACTCAGCTTTGTTTTAACTAATATCGTACTGGTTGCTTTCAGTTATATTTTTCTAAGATTACAGCGGGGATTGCCGCTGAACCCGAATGGAATTGCTGATATGGAACAGACGCTTTCATTCAATACGGTGATCAGCTTTATGACCAATACGAACCTGCAGCATTATAGCGGGGAGACGGGACTATCGTATTTTTCACAAATGGCAGTCATCACGATGATGATGTTCACGTCTGCAGCGAGCGGATTTTCTGTTGCGGTTGCTTTTGTCAGAGGGATTACAGGACAGAAATCAGTCGGGAACTTTTTCGAGGACTTCGTAAAAGCACATATTCGTGTATTCATTCCATTAGCTCTGCTAGTTTCATTGGTGCTGGTAGGATTGCATGTGCCACAAACGCTCAAGCCATCGCTTGAGGTCACTACACTTGAAGGGCAGACGCAACAAATCGCTATCGGTCCAGTCGCTTCTTTGGAATCAATTAAACACTTAGGTACGAATGGTGGCGGCTTCTTCGGAGCCAATTCAGCACATCCTTTTGAGAACCCTAATCCACTTACGAACGTTCTGGAGATTCTCTCTATGTGGATGCTGCCAGCCTCTTTGCCATATATGTACGGATTGTTCGCTAAGAACAAACGTCAGGGCTGGGTGATTTTCACAGCAATGATGACCTTGTTCGTACTACTGCTGGGATTGAATTATTATGCGGAAACCAAAGGCAATCCAGCTATCAATGCGCTGGGGATCGAGTCTTCGCAAGGCAGCATGGAAGGTAAAGAGGTACGTTTTGGTATCCCGCAATCTTCGCTGTTCACTTCGGTAACAACGGCAGCTACGACAGGTAGTGTTAACAATATGCATGATACGCTGACACCGCTGGGTGGCATTACCCCTCTGGCCCTAATGATGCTCAACAACGTCTTCGGGGGAAAAGGTGTCGGACTAATCAATATGCTGATGTATGCCATCATGGGCGTCTTCTTATGTGGACTAATGGTCGGCAGAACTCCAGAGTTTCTCGGGCGAAAGATAGAAGCCAAGGAGATGAAGCTGATTGCGATTGCTATCCTTGTGCATCCGTTCATTATCCTTGTACCAACAGCAGGTGCGTTCTTAACGGACTTGGGCAACGGTTCCATCACGAATCCCGGATTCCATGGACTTAGCCAAGTGTTATATGAATATGTCTCTTCTGCCGCGAACAATGGTTCAGGATTTGAAGGGCTTGCGGACAACACCACCTTTTGGAATGTTACAACCGGAATCGTAATGCTGCTTGGCCGTTATGTCTCTATAATCGCGATGCTGGCAGTTGCAGGCTCACTGATCCAGAAGAAGCCAGTTCCTGAGACGATTGGCACATTCCGCACAGACAATGGTCTGTTCACCGGAATTCTGATTGGTACCGTAGTAATTATCGGGGCTCTGACGTTTCTGCCAGTCATTGTGCTCGGCCCGATTGCAGAATATTTGACCTTACGGTAGGAAGAGGGAGAACAAGATGAGTACTGTAAAAAGAAAAAAGCTGCTGACGGGACCCATACTCCTAAGCGCTGTAAAGGATAGCTTTATTAAGCTTAACCCGGTGACGTTAATCAAAAATCCGGTCATGTTCGTTGTCGAAATCGGTACGATTATTGTATTGCTTATGGTACTGGCCCCCGGATATTTTAATGCAGAGAAATCGGTAGGCTTCAATATCACAGTGTTGTTCATTCTGTTATTCACAGTGTTGTTTGCCAACTTCGCTGAAGCGCTGGCTGAAGGCCGCGGGAAAGCCCAGGCGGATTCACTCAAGAAAACGAAACAGGATATCACAGCTAACAAACTCGTTGGAGGGTCTGTGAAGACCGTTTCTTCTTCCGAGCTTCGTAAAGGAGATATTGTCATCGTCAGTCAGGGAGAACTTATCCCTGGCGATGGTGAAGTGATTGAAGGGCTGGCCTCCGTAGATGAATCTGCAATTACAGGTGAATCTGCACCTGTTATTAAGGAAGCCGGCGGAGATTTTGGCTCAGTCACAGGCGGCACCCGGGTAGTCAGTGATGAGATTAAAGTCAAAATTACCAGTGATCCCGGTGAGTCATTCCTGGATCGGATGATCTCCCTCGTTGAAGGGGCGAAACGCCAAAAGACACCCAATGAAATTGCACTAAATACACTTTTGATCAGTCTGACGTTGATTTTCCTGATTGTAGTAGTGACCTTGCGGCCTATTGCGACTTATCTGGGCGTTGATCTAGATATTCCTGTTATGATCGCCTTGCTGGTCTGTCTGATCCCGACCACAATCGGGGGACTGCTCTCCGCTATCGGGATAGCAGGGATGGACCGCGTCACACAGTTTAATGTCCTTGCTATGTCAGGGAAGGCCGTTGAAGCTGCCGGCGACATTAATACAATGATTCTAGATAAGACCGGTACGATTACTTTCGGAAACCGGATGGCGAGTGATTTTGTGCCTGTTGGAGATGAAACGGAAGCTGAGCTTACGGCTTGGGCAGCTATTAGTTCGCTAAAGGATGAGACTCCGGAAGGACGTTCGGTTATTGAGCTGGCTAAGAAGCTGGAGCGCAGCTATGACAGCAAACTTGCTGAAGGCGGAGAGTTCGTAGAGTTTAAGGCTGAGACCCGGATGAGTGGTATAGATCTACTTGATGGACGATCTGTTCGTAAAGGGGCAGTCGATTCCGTGAAGAAATGGGTACAGTCGAAGGGCGGAGTCATTCCCGCGAACCTCGACAGTAATTCCGATGCTATCGCTCGGATGGGGGGGACCCCGCTTGCTGTTGCGGTAGACAACCGGATTTATGGACTTATTTACTTAAAGGATACGGTTAAGCCAGGGATGAAAGAGCGGTTTGATGAGCTGCGAAAAATGGGAATCAAGACTATCATGTGTACAGGGGACAATCCGCTGACCGCAGCTACTATTGCCCGTGAAGCAGGGGTAGATGATTTTATTGCAGAGAGTACACCTGAGGATAAAATAGCGGTTATCCGCCGTGAGCAGAACGAAGGCAAGCTGGTGGCAATGACTGGTGATGGTACGAATGACGCACCTGCCCTTGCCCAAGCTGATGTGGGCTTAGCGATGAACAGTGGGACTACAGCCGCTAAGGAAGCAGCAAACATGGTTGATCTGGACTCCGATCCCTCGAAGATCATTGAGGTTGTAGCTATTGGTAAACAGCTACTGATGACGCGGGGCGCGTTGACAACGTTCAGTATTGCGAATGATATCGCTAAATACTTCGCAATTATTCCGGCAATGTTCATGCTCGCCATTCCTGAAATGGAAGCCCTGAATGTCATGGGATTGGGTTCACCTAGCTCGGCAATTATATCTGCATTAATATTTAATGCGATTATTATTCCGCTGCTGATCCCATTGGCTATGAAAGGTGTCTCGTATAAAGCGATGAGTTCTACGAAGCTGCTGGGACGTAATATTTTTATCTATGGTTTAGGTGGAGTAGTCGTTCCTTTTGCGGGCATCAAGCTTATTGATTTGCTCGTAAGTGTATGGATATAACAACGGATTGACTAATCATTGAAAGGGTGAGAGCATCGTGAATAACAGAAAATCGAATGCGGACGCTGAAGAACAGTTGTCATCATCGAAGGGTGCTAATTTCTTTATTATATTACGGCTATGTCTAGTGTTTATTGTTCTTTGCGGAGTGATTTATCCTCTGACTACTACAGCGATTGCTCAAGTTCTGATGCCATCGCAAGCGAACGGCAGTCAGCTGAAGAATGACGCTGGAGTAGTTGTGGGCTCAGAACTCATCGGGCAAAGCTTTACGGACCCGGCATTATTCCATGGCCGTGTATCCAGCATTGATTATAAAGCGGAAGCCTCAGGCTCCAATAACTACGGCCCATCCAACCCGGATATGCTGCAGCGGACGAAGGATTCCATCACACAGTGGCAGCTTGATAATCCGGATGTGCCTGTAAACAAGCTGCCGGTTGATTTAGTAACCAACTCGGGTTCAGGTCTTGATCCGCATATCACTCCTGCGTCGGCAATTGTGCAGATTCCCCGGATCAGTAATTTGACTGGGATTCCAGCCGCGCAGCTGGAAGAGCTAGTGAATAAGCAGACCGAAGGTCGCGATCTAGGGCTGTTTGGTGAAAAGCGGGTAAATGTTCTGAAGCTGAACATGGAGCTGCAGAAATTAACGAACAAATAAATATAGCTAATATCCCTGCCCGATTGTTCAAACTGGGTCAGGGATATCTTGCTTTCTGGCATAGAAGAGTGAATGGGTGAACGGGTTATTAAGGAGTGGTCTTGATGGGAACATATCGGAGGAAGACGCCGGAGGAACTGCTGCTCTCTATTTATGAGCTGCATCGTGGACGTCTGAAGATCTATATAGGTCCGGTCAGTGGATCAGGCAAGACCTATCAGATGCTGCGTGAGGGTCAGGCGCTGAAAGCACAGGGCATCGATGTTGTAATCTGTGCGGTTTCAACCAACCAAAGTCCAGAAACAAGGGATCAGCTGGGTGACTTGGAACGGATTCCAAGTATTCATTGGTTTCAGAAGGAGATCGAGAAGAAGGATCTGGACGTGGAGGCCATTGTGGCGCGTAATCCAGAGGTTGTACTGACCGATGGATTGGCTCATCATAATCGCGAGGGTGCGGAGAGATCGACTAGGCTGGAGGATATCAAATATTTATTGGGCTGTGGAATTAGTGTCATCACAACTGTAAACGTATACGAGCTGGAAGGCGCAGCAGATCTTGCGCGGAAGTGGACGGGGATTGAGGTGGAATATTCCTTGCCTGCGGAAGTGCTCACCCTTGCAGATGATATCGTTCTAATTGATGTGACTCCGGAAAAGATACTTCAACGTTTGTCCGAAGGACATTTGGGCAAGAAGCAGCGGACTTCGCTTTTTAACAAAGGGAATCTAAGCAAGCTGCGGGAGCTGGCGCTGAGAATGGTTGCGGAGGATGTTAATGGTTCGCTGGAGAAGCATCGGGAGGAGCAAGGATTGCTGGGGGCTTCGGGGATTGCCGAAAAAGTGTTGGTGTCCGCACAGTATTATTGGAATGGCTCGATTCATATCCGCCGTGGGCAGCAAATCGCTAAACGGTTAAACGGAGATCTGGCGGTGGTATCCTTCTGGAAGCAGGGCCTGACGCCCTCTAAGGAAGCAGCAACCTTCAAGCGATCCCTATGGAAGCTGACTGAGAAGATTGGGGCCTCGATGGAGGAGATTTCTTTTCGTTCGAAGAGGGAGATTCCGGGACTTCTAGTGAAATACGCCATCCAGCATAATATTACCCGTATCGTTATGGGTCACTCTAAGCAAACGGCGTGGCAGGAGCTGTGGAAGGGTTCGATTGCTAACTCATTGTTAAAGCAAATCCGTGGAGTAGATGTGTTTTTCGTGGCTGATCGTGCTGAGCGTGAGGGAGAACGTGTTCTTCCTACCCGGCAGAGCCGAAATGAGCGGAAAGCTGATGCCTATCACAGATTAAGCACTCAGGAAGTAAAGGATAAAATCGATGCGATTCGTGGGGGCACATTTAAAGTGTACATTGGTGCTGCTCCCGGGGTGGGCAAGACTTATAAGATGCTGCGAGAAGGAAATGATCTCTTAAAGAGAGGGATCGATGTTGTTATTGGACTACTAGAAACGCATGGACGTAAAGAAACCCTTGAACAGATCGGTGATCTGGAGATCCTTCCGCGACTGAGCATTGACTATCGGGGGACTGTCCTTGAGGAAATGGATACGGCAGCTATTATTAAGCGTAATCCGGAGGTCGTACTGGTAGATGAACTGGCACATACCAATATGCCGGGCAGCAAGCATAAGAAGCGGTATATGGATGTTATGGAGTTATTGGATGCGGGGATCTCTGTAATCTCCACAGTGAATGTTCAGCATTTAGAAAGCTTGAATGATGCAGTAGAACAAATTACCGGAGTTAGAGTTAGAGAGACTTTCCCGGACAGCATTCTGCAACGGGCCGACGAGGTTGAACTTATCGATGTATCCCCCAAAACACTGCAAGAGCGGATGAAGGATGGAAAAATATATGCGATGACCAAAGTGGATCAGGCGCTGGGTGCTTTTTTCAAAATCGGCAATCTAATCGCCCTCCGTGAACTGGCGCTGCGGGAAATTGCTGATGATGTGGATGAACGTCTGGAGGCCTGGGAACGTGTCGGGTCGCTGCGGGGACCTTGGCGGCGGCAGGAAGTGATCTATGTGTGCATCACCTTAGGAGATCATGCGGAACGTCTGATTCGGCGCGGTTTTCGGATTGCCTATCGTCTAAAAGCTTGCTGGTATGTTACGTACGTACAGGAATATAAGCAGAGCGGGCCTTCTTACGATAAACGAATTAATGATTTGAAAGAATTGACGGAACGACTGGGTGGAACGTTTAAGATGATTCCTAACGTGCTCCCGGCACGAGTGTCTTCCTTGCTGCTTGAAAGGTCTCAAGCCTTACAGAGCACACAGATTATTATCGGCCAGTCCCAACGCTCATGGGTGCGCAAATGGCTACGCGGGGATGTCACTAAACAGATTTTGCGTTCGGCCAGAAATGTAGATGTACTGGTCGTGGCAAATCTTATGCGTGAGGAACCCTAAGCTTTAGAACAATGAAAAAAAGGGATTCCTTGCCGAGTGGCTGCTGGAATCCCCTTTTTTGTAAGCATATATCAAGTGCTAAATAATTAAACGAATGAATTACTGAGCAGCTTCGAGAAGTGCTTTCAGCTCGGGAAGATTGAATCCTTTGGTGGCGTGATCCCCTGCTACAGTAACAGGAACACCCATGAAACCAAGCTTTTCGACTTCCTCTTGATAGACGGTGCTAGTCATAACATCTCTTACTTCAAAAGGGATACCTTGCTCCGTAAGATATTGTTTGACCAGATTACAGTCGCTGCAGCCTGCTGTTGAATAAACAATCACTTGCTGGCTCATTGGTTCACAGCCTCTTTGATAGCATCTCTTGTGATCTTCCAGTGGGAAGTGTTCCAGCGGACCTCATTATCCTCAAGCAGGAAGAGCTGTGGAGATTCATGCTTAATCCCGAAATCCTCGGCAATTTGATTGGAAACTGGACGATCCTCGATGACTAGAACTACTGCTGCTGCAGTATCCGCATCCTTTAGATAAGCCTGGAATTCTTCATTAGCTTTGGCGCTAATCGGGCAGGTAGTGCTGTGTTTGAACAGCAGCTTCTTGCCAGGTTTAGCCACATACTGCTCAAGATCTTCCAATGTATGAAGTTGTTGAATAGACATAGATATCACCCTCCTGGGATCGTTATTTTACTAACCATTGTGTTGTTAACAACCTGTAATCATGATTGTAACATATATTAAATTTAAAACAAAAAGGATTCTGGAGCAGCTAATCCAAGGATGACTAAACCCTCATTTTAGTGCGTTGAAAAAAAGAGGACGGCATGCTAAGGTGAAAGGAAGACAACTTGCTTCAATAATCCTTACTAGGTAGGAGTGTTGATAAGAATGAACAGAGTTGCATGTGTGACTGGAACTGATCGGGGTCTCGGATTGTCTCTTGTGCACTCTCTTTTAGAGAAACAGTTCTCAGTATTTGCTGGACAATACATGAGAGATACAGATGAATTGAAAGCGCTTAAAGAGGAGTATCCGGAACAGCTGGAACTTATTCCACTCGATATTGGTAGTAAGGACAGTGTAAAGCAGGCAGCAAGGGCTATCGCCAGCAGAACTGGGCATGTTGATATTCTTATTAATAATGCCGGAATTATTCATTCCGCAGATGATGCTACGATGCTGGTGGATATGGATGATGAGGGCATGGCGGAGATTTATAATGTGAATACACTAGGCGCGTTGAGAGTCAGCAATGCACTTATGGGACTTTTATTGCAAAGTAAGGATAAATTGATTGTTAATATTTCTTCGGAAGCGGGCAGCATTGGCAGAAATAAACGTATTAATATGTACGGCTACTGCATGTCTAAGGCGGCTCTCAATATGCAATCCTCCCTGATGCACAATCATCTAAAGACGCTTGGGGGTCAAGTGATGGTGTTTCACCCCGGCTGGATGAAGACTTATATGCATGGCGAAAAAAATGAGCAAGCGGATATTTCACCCGATGTGTCTGCAGACCAGATTATAAGTCAGGTTATGGAGTATAAAAAGCATCTAGGGGATGAGCCGGCCTATCTTGACGTGGATGGAAATACATGGCCTTGGTAGATGGGCTTCCCGTAATCAAAAAAACTACACGAAGAAAGGCGATGATAGGATGTCTACACTAAAAGCACTGGCACTCGGAAGTTATTCGGAGGTTAAATATCACCCATTTGCGGGAGTAGACCGGGAGATTGAGCAGATCCTTGCCAATGATCTGCAGGTATTCTCCTCGGAGGATTATGGGCTGCTTAATAAAGAAACATTATCTGACTACAAGCTGGTGATCTCTTATACCGAATTCTCCGATTATAAAATACCGGCGGAACAAAGCAGCGCATTGCTCTCCTATGTGGCTAACGGTGGCGGATTACTAGTGGTACATAACGGAATCTCCTTACAGCGTAATCAGGAGCTAGGCGCTATGCTGGGAGCGCATTTCACTCATCATCCAGAATTCACTTCGCTCCAGATGTCCATACCGGCACGGGAGCATCCCATTATGCAGGGGATCGAAGAATTTGTGATCGATGATGAGCCTTATTATTTTGAGCAGCATCCCTATTTCGAAACAACTGTGCTTATGGAATATCCTCATGATGGGGCAATGAGACAGGCAGCTTGGTGCCATGAATTTGGTCTAGGCCGGGTTGTTTATTTAATGCCTGGTCATCATTTGCCGTCATTTTCCGTAGAGCCCTTTCGCCAGATGATTCTTAGAGGTGGACTTTGGGCGGCAGGATTATTATAGGATATAAGCGGATATACCTGTTGTAAAATAAAACACGAGTCCAACTGCGGGTTAGCCGCGGTTGGATTTTTTTTGTTGACTCTAACATTGGTGTCAGGGTTTATACTGGTGTAGAACAATTCTCATGAACCCCGGGGAGAATGCTATGAAAATAGGTGAGCTTGCTAAACTGACGGGCGTAAGCGTCCGTTCACTTCGTTACTATGAGAGTCAAGGATTAATCTCGCCGATCCGTCAGGCCAACGGATATCGGGAGTATTCTTCACTTGCTGTAGAGACGGTAGAAACGATTAAACTATATTTGAACCTGGGTCTGTCGACAGAGCAGATCGCGGGCTTTCTACATTGTGTCTTGAAGAACAAAGAAGCTTTCTGCGCAGAAGTGATGCCACTATACCGCAGTAAATTGGAAGATATTGAACGTCAGCTTGTAGAGCTGAATCAGATCAAGAGGAATTTGGAAGAACGAATGGCATCTATTCTGCAGGAGCAGGATGAGAGCAAGTTGAGAACGTGTCCACTGGAGAACTTGGAATAGTACTGCTGGTGTTGAAAAATATGAGGAGGAATGGCAAATGTCTATTATAAATGCCGATAGTGCGGATTGGGTGCGGTCAGAAATACGTGGTGGAGGAACGGTACTGGTGGATTATGGTGCGCCATGGTGCCCCCCTTGTAAGGTGCTGCTGCCTGTTCTGGAAGATCTTCACCAGGAATATGGAGACGATGTTTCTATTGTTAAGGTGAATTGTGATGAACTGCCGGATTTGGCTGGAGAAGCGGGTGTTATGGGGATGCCTACAGTCATTGTATATAAAGAGGGGCAGCCCGTGGAAAAGCTGGTCGGTCTGCGTCCGAAAGCAGCCTACCAAGGCATACTGAACAAGGTTCTTCAAGCATAAGGCGATAATTTTAAAGATGAAATTAGGGAGACTCCATATTGTGGGGTCTTTTTTGCGTGCATGATTTACCCATCTTCGGTAAAAAATACGAACACAGTTATAAAGGAGGTGATGAGGGTGTGGAATATTATTCTAGAGATAATTCCTAAATGGAGTGTGATTTTCCAAGCTATTATGATCTTTTTCGTTCCGTTTATTCTAATCCGGATGATGAGTTGGGCTAATGTAAAGGAAGATACGATAAGTACTAGAGCAAAAAAAGCTGCCGGCAGCATAGGTGGTGGGGTTCCTTACGGAGAAGCATCTCTAGGTTCTAGCAATACGAAAAAGGTTACTAAGGCGGACGATTCCGTTGGAATCAGTGAAGAATCTCCTACAGGAGCAAGCTATAGCGGTCAATTTCGGGAGGATTTGCAAAGATTTAAAGAGATGAGCACAGATATGCATGATGTGAGTTTTCGGGAGTTGCGTATCGGAGGTATAAAGCTGCAAGCGGCCCTTATATTTGTAGATGGACTGACAGATAAAGATAAAATGGATCGCAATATTCTGAAGCCTTTAATGGATGCCTATAAGGTTTTTAAGGATCCCCATACGATACCGGAAGCAAAGGATCTAAAAGATATTCTCATTCATGAGATCGTGCTTATTTCGGAAGTTGAGTTTACGGATAATGTGAAGCTCTCCCTTCAAAAGGTATTGTTCGGCTCTGTAGTGCTGTTAGTAGAAGGGATACCGGAGGCTATTGTGCTCAGCACCCCGAAGGGGAACACAAGAGGGATAGAGGAGCCTGAATCAGAAGCTGTCTTGCGGGGATCTCGAAGCGGATTTAATGAGACGTTAAGTGATAACACGGCATTACTGCGCCGACATGGGCAGAGCACAGAGCTAGCCATGATTTCTTTTACTGTAGGAAAGAGGATGAAGAAGGATCTGGTTCTAACTTATATCAAAGATATCGCGAATGATGAACTTGTCGAAGAAGTCAAACGAAGAATTAGGACGATTGATATAGATGATGTGCAAGAATCTGGTTATGTGGAGCAATTAATCGAAGATAATAGCTTCACGCCATTCCAGCAGATTCAGAATACGGAAAGACCTGACCGCGTAATGGCAGCGTTATTGGAAGGGAGAGTAGCTATCCTGCTGGATGGCACACCCTTTGCCTTGATCATGCCCGTGTCCTTCGGGATGCTGTTGCAATCCCCAGAGGATTATTACGATCGGTGGATGGTGGGGTCGTTGGTGCGCTTACTGCGTTTTCTCGCCGCATTGATATCAATGTTTGCACCGGCACTATATATTTCCTTCCTCTCCTTTCAGCCGGGATTGATTCCGACAAAGTTGGCCATTTCAATCATCAGCTCCCGCCAAGGTGTACCTTTTTCGGTATTAATCGAAGCTTTGATCATGGAGACCTCAATCGAAATATTACGGGAGGCTGGACTCCGGCTGCCTAAACCTATCGGTCCCGCGATGGGGATTGTTGGCGGTCTAATCATCGGCCAAGCCGCGGTAGAAGCGGGAATTGTGAGTCCAATTCTAGTCATCGTTGTTTCAGTTACAGCAATCTCCTCCTTCACCATCCCTATGTATAGTGCGGGAATGACGCTGCGTATGCTCCGTTTTATAGCGATGTTTTCTGCAGCAGTCTTTGGATTATATGGAGTTGTGTTATTTTTCCTTTTCCTGAGTGCCCATTTAATCAAGCTAAAAAGCTTCGGCATGCCTTATCTTGGCATGTTTATACCTTATAAGATTAAGGATTGGAAAGATTTTATATTCCGTATGCCACTGCAATTTCTAACAGGCCGCCCTACGCTGTTGAAGCCGAAGGACCCCCGACGCAAAGGGTGAGAGATCGAAGTAAAGGAGGAAGCGAATATGAGTACCGAGGTGAAGGACCGAATTACTGCTGTTCAAGCGACGATCATACTAGCCAATTATACTATTGCGGCAGGGATACTTACACTTCCTCGGACGATTGTAGAGGCTAGTGAAACTCCAGACGTGTGGATCTCCGTTTTTTTAGGGGGAGTAATTACCTTTTTAACAGGTTTAATTATAGTGAAACTTAGCCAACGGTTTCCAGGTCAAACTATTTTTCAATTTAGCGGGAAAATCATTGGCAAGCCACTTGGAGTGATGCTCTCTATATTAGTGATTGTTTATTTTCTGTGTATAGCCAGTTTTGAAGCACGTTCCGTACAGGAAGTGACCTCTTTTTTTCTGTTGGAGGGAACCCCTCCTTGGGCTATTGTTGCTGTGTTTATTTGGATAGCCTTCTATTTATGCAGAGGAGGACTTAATGCTATCACTAGCATGTGTAGGTTGATTGTTCCGATTACTTGGACAGTTTTTGTTGGAGTATGCTTGCTTAGTATTGAAGTTTTCGATATCGATAATTTGCGGCCTTTCCTTGGAGATGGTTTAGGACCGGTATGGAAGGGCATCAGGCCAACCATTCTGACTTTTACTGCTGGTGAAGCGATGCTGTTCGTTGTTGCTTTTATGGATAAGCCACAAAAAGCAGTAAAGGTAATTCTTGCTGGATCATGTATATCAACGTTCTTTTATCTTTTAGCTGTTGTAATGACTATTGGTGCGTTTTCTATAGATGGAGTGGTCACAAGAACTTGGCCATTTCTTGATCTAGTGAGAAGCTTTGAGGTGAATTATCTTATTTTTGAGAGGTTTGAATCGCTGCTACTGGTAATTTGGATTATGCAAATTTTCTGCACCTTCTGCATCACTATTTATGCTGCTGCTTTGGGAGTTTCTCAAATATTTCATAAACGATTTAATAGCTGCTTATTGGCTATACTTCCAGTAGCCTATGTAGTTTCCAGAATGCCACCAAATGTGAATGCTCTATTTGCATTAGGAACAGTCGTAGGTAATTGGATGATCGTTTTATTTGGATTAATTCCATTGCCGCTGTTGATCATCGCACATTTCCGGAGGGCGGCTTCATGAAAAAATGGAGAGTGTCGATTACATTTCTTATATTATGTACTTTGTTGACTGGCTGCTGGAGCAGCACACCTGTTGAGGAGTTAAGTATGGAGATTGGTGTTGCCCTGGACAGTGCGGAGGAGACAGGGGATGAGGAGGCAACACAGCAAGGAGGTGGGGGAAATCCCATGCCTGCCCAAATAATGAGTACCTATCAGTTTACGATTCCTCAAGGCTCAGGAGGGTCAGGTATGAAGTCTGGGGCTTCCCCATCCTCAACCAGAAATTACTATAACATGAGTGAAGTAAGTGATTCGATGTTTGAAGCATTACGGGCACTTTCACTGCGTACTAGACGTACTCCAATCGGACATCACCTTAAGGTCATTGTGATCGGTGAGAAGCTTGCACGCTCTACCAAGTTTTCTGAGTTAATTGATTTCTTTAGCAGGGATAACGATATCCGTCCCAGTGTTCTACTATATGTCAGCAAGGGAAAAGCCAGAGATGTATTGGAAAATGCGCTGCCGGGCCAAACCCCGTCATTTGTATTAGAGGGGATTTTTGTGAATAGAAGTCGGAGCACGAGGATATGGGAGCCGGTTTCAATAGCTAAAGTGGCGGGTCCTTTGCATGGTAAAAGAAGTTTCATGTTGCAGAATGTAATTTCTTTAGAAAAAGAGAAGGAGACAAAGCTGGATGGAGCAGGCGTAATTAAAGGGAAAACGGGAAAGCTCGTTGGTTTTTTAGATGCATCGGAGCTGGAAGGTATGGTTTGGCTGACTGGAAAGGGAGAGGGGGGTGCTCTCAAAGCATACGACCCGTCTAACAATAAGCTCATTACCTATGAAATCAAATCTCTGGGTAGTAAGTATAAAGCTAATGTGAAGGATGGGAAGATCTCTTTTCATGTGAAAATAGAATCTACGGGGAGATATGGTGAGGCTTTTGCCAAGAGTGCAAAGAAGTTACATGACGGCATTGTAAAGGAGGATAAAGCAGTGCTAGAGAAGCATGTCTTAGACATGCTTCAGGTCACTGTGAAAAAAATGCAGAAGGAGCTGCATACAGAGGTTGCAGGTTTCGGCAACGCTTTGCGTATTCAACATCCAGCCGTATGGCGGAGCGTAGAGAATAACTGGGATGAAACCTTTAGTGAGATTCCGATTACCTATGAAGTGAAACTAAATATTGAAGAGTATGGTGCATCAGATACAACGGCTGAATAGAAAGGACCATTTGCAATGTTGTATGGAGCTACTTCGTTTGTGTCTGGATAGGAATGACATCATTATGATGCAGTGCATCGAGCACTTCATCCTTTAATTGCGACGTGAAGGCATTCCATGCTTTTTTACCGATGTCCAGCTCTTCACGTCCAATAGCATTCAGTGTTTCCAGCCATAGACGTTTGTCGTTAATCAGCCCAAGTTGATCTTGAATCTCCTTATAGATCTCCTCATGCGCATGGAATTTCTGATTTAATGCAAAATCGGCTGCACTCGCGGTATAACGCAGTTCCTTAGCAGCGATTCTTAGCTGGTGCAAAGCGTCGAAGGCTTCTTTAGATTCGGCATTGTCTTCATGGAAAATAGCTTTATAGGTTTTTTTCTTCTGCTCATAAGCGATCTCAAGCTCACGCATAACAACGTTAACATTCTTTTTGGCGGCTAGGGCTTCAAGCTGCTCGCTTAGGAAGGTCTTCCACTTTTCCTCGAGGTCTTCATTAATTAGTTCAGGCAGCTCCTTAGCGAGCTTCTTGCGGTAAGTTTTGCGCTTGTCCTTTTGGTACGCAATCACTGCCTTTAACAGGTCTGCAGTTTTGGAATCTCCGTTCTCCTTCGCCTGCTTGCGCTTGTTCTTGAAAGATTCTATTAGAACATCTGCATCTCGCACTTTACCTAATCTCTTTTGCGCTTTTTTGAAAATAGGGTACAGGCCTGAAGTGTGCCGCGGATCAAGAATGGATAATAGACTTAGCAGCTTACGGCAGTTCACTCTTGCCTGGTGGATATCTTCATCAGCGAATTTATTTAATGCGTCATGGCTGTAATCCCAAAAGTTGATATAAAGGTGGTTAAGGGCTTGTTCCCATTGCTTTGTTTTGGTTAGCTGTCGTTCTTTGGTCAGCTTGTCTCCTGTCATGCAGCATCACTCCTTAACGTTTGGGATAGCATGAATTTAGGGCTTCCCCTATTATGCTCTGGGGTAAGTCCATTTACTATAAGAATAGCGTTATCATAACCTCATTTCAATTCTCTGCTCACAGCATGGAGACAGATCGGTTACAATATTACTATCATTATTTATACGGATAGGCTTGGATCTTTAGCTGGTAGAGAATAGCAGGTCTCGTGGCTCATATTCGGGAAAGAGGGGCTTTGGTGGATACTCGTGAGTATGATTCAATATTTAGTAAACTTCCTTCAGAAATGGGGCTCTTTCAACATCTGAGTGCAAGGGATGAGAGCAAAGGTATAGAAGTAGATAGCTTAGAGGATATGTTGGTCCCGTTCGCTTTTGAGGAAACCTTATGCCGGGATGTTGGAGCGGGCATTATACCTCCTAGCTTGCATCTGTGGAGTCATTCTGGTGGTGTAGCGCTTGGACTTCGGGACAGTAAGCTACCGTGTGCAGTTCAGGCGATGCTCACGCTTGAGGAGCAAGGGATTAGAACGGCGGTTAGGCATTCCGGCGGGGCTGCGGTGCCTCTGGATGCAGGGATCATTAATGTTTCTCTAGTTCTGCCCAAAGGACGTGGAAAGCTGGACTTTCATGATGACTTTAAGCTCTTGGCTGCTTTGATTACGGAAGCGGTTGCTATAAGTCATCCACAGGCTGCGGCGCAAATTGAGGCTGGTGAGATTGTTGGTTCTTACTGCCCTGGTGATTTCGATCTGGCCATTGGGGGGCGGAAGTTTTGTGGTATTGCTCAGCGTAGGCAGAACAATGCCTATTTTGTACATGCTTTTGTCGTAGTTTCTGGCTCGGGTCAAGAACGTGGTGAACAAATTCGGAATTTCTATGCGCAAGCCTCCGGAGGAGACTCCTCATTAGCTTATCCACGGGTTCGTCCAGAGACGATTGCTGGACTTGGTGAACTAGGTGGACCTGAAGTGGCGAAAGTGTTTGTGGAGGGGATTATTCAGGCTTTAATTCGTCGTGGAGTCTCTCTTAGAGCATCCCGCATTTTGCAGCAAGAGACAGGATACAGCTTGGACTATGATGATCCACGTGTGCTCGATGCAACGCGGGTGCTGCGCGAGCGGTATTCCTGAGGGCTGAGCATGGGTTGGAGTCTGTTAAAAAAGGACGTAACGGAAAGCTGGATAATGCCAGCCTACGTAACGTCTTTTTTAATATTCAACAATGACGCTCTTTTAATTATACAACTCAGGACGTCTGTCCGAAAAAATCGGAATTTGTTTCCTAATCTCACGCACCTGATGTAAATCGATCTCTCCGGTTAGAATTTCTTCCTCTTCAGAAGCCTCACACACAATATCTCCCCAAGGATCAATAATCATTGAATGCCCAGCAAAGATATTGGCAGGATCGCTGCCTGCACGGTTGCAGGCTACAACAAAACATTGGTTCTCGATGGCCCGGCTGATCAACAGCGCCCGCCAGTGGGACACTCTGGACAGTGGCCATTCAGCACAGACGAACAGGATTTCCGCCCCTTGTGCAGTATGGGCGCGAACCCACTCCGGAAAACGAATATCATAACAGATTAGCCCTGCACATAACGTTTCGTCTAATGTAAATAGTCCTTTGGCTTCTCCCGGTTGTAGATACAAATGTTCATCCATCAGCTGGAACAAATGCAGCTTGCTGTATTGTCCGACGAGCTCACCTGATCGATTAAATACATACATACGATTAGTTACACCAGTATCATTTCGGCTAGCGACAGAACCAGCGATGATATTGATGCTATATTGTTTAGCTAAGCTGGAGATGAATTCCTTGGTAATTTCTCCTTCCGGATCGCCAATATCTTCTAAGCGATTTAGATCATAACCAGTGGTCCATAGCTCAGGGAGAATCAGACAATCAGGGGCTGCGGAAGCAGCTTCACTTATTTTTTGGGCTACGGCAGCATAATTCATAGCGGGATTGCCAAATGCTATATCCAGCTGAATCAGGGATATTCTCATAGGTATCCTCCTCTTTTGTTCAAGCGTATAGCACCGGATGAGGATAAGCAATGTTGATTTTTTAAAAATGATTTGATATATTAGTTGACGGGTCAATGATTATGCGTTAGTATAATTTCATACAAAACAATTGCATGCAATTAAATGTAGAAAGGAGGTATATTTTGACGGAGTACTGTCCTGAGGAAGAACATATATTTGAACTGCTGCAGGCCTTAAACAAAGGAATCTCTCCAAAATTCGAACGTTGTGCAGGGATCAGTCCCACACGGCTTCGCCTCCTGCATGAACTGTTTCGGGTAGATGAAGTCAGCCAAATCAGTCTGCAAAAGGAAATGGATATTGATGCGGCAGCCGTCACACGTCATCTGAAGGGATTGGAAGAGAGTGGCATGATCGCTCGCCGCAATAACCCAGCCGATAACAGGGTCACATTGGTCTCATTAACCGATCAAGGTCGGGAAAGAATGGTTAAATATAGCGAAGAGAAAAGGCGGTTTATCGCTACTCTGCTAACAGGTTTTAACGATCAGGAGCGAGCAGTGCTCATTGATATGCTCAATCGTCTGCAATCTAATATCATTCTGTTGTAACTTACAAAACACACTCAAAGGAGAATTAATCATATGAACGCTACACAAACAAATGATTTTCAAGAAATTATTACAGGACGCCGCTCTATCCGCAAATATGATCCATCCGTTAAAATCAGCAAAGAAGAAATGACACAGATCCTTACCGAAGCTACACTTGCTCCATCTTCAGTGAACATGCAGCCTTGGCGTTTTCTGGTCATTGAAAGTGACGAAGCTAAAGCTACCTTAGCGCCTCTCGCTCGTTTTAATAACGTACAAGTAGAGACTTCTGCGGCTATGATTGCCATCTTTGGTGATCTCAACAACTTCGATTACGCTGAAGAAATTTACGGTACGGCTGTTGAACGTGGACTTATGCCTGCTGAAGTAAAAGAAAATCAATTAACCAGATTATCCGCTCATTTTGCTAACCTGCCACGGGAAATTAACAGAGACACCGTGCTTATCGATGGCGCACTTGTTGCTATGCAGCTGATGCTGGTTGCTCGTGCACATGGTTACGATACAAACCCAATTGGTGGATTTGAAAAAGACCAAATCGCTGAAGCGTTTGGTATGGAAAAAGATCGTTATGTTCCTGTAATGCTACTCTCCATTGGTAAAGCTGTTGATGCAGGTTACCCCTCTGTTCGTCTGCCTATCGATAAAGTTGCTGAGTGGAAATAATTATAAAGTTAGTAAGCCAACGCGCTACCATAAACACTAATCTTAGGAGGAATATACAATGATCATTATTCATGCTGTACTTAAAGTTAATCCAGAGCGTCGTGAACAGTTTTTGACGGAGTCTAAAGCATTACTGGCTGCTACTCATGCTGAAGAGGGTAACCTTTCTTATGAGCTATATGAGAATGCTGGAGAAGCCAACTCATTTATTATGATTGAGCAATGGCGTGATGCTGATGCAGTATCCAGCCACAATACGAGCGCTCATTTCACTGCTTTCTCAGCTAAAGCTGGCGAATTCTTGGCTGCTCCTCTAGATGTTAAAGTATTTAGCGCAGAACAGGTAAAATAAGCTGTCTCCATTCTTAGCGAATTTTATTTAATCCTAAACAGGGATGATCCATAGCCATAAAGGCTGTGGGGCATCCCTGTTTTGCATTTCACCCCGTTTATAAAAAGGAGATCTAGGGTATCTATCCTTACCTTGATTCAAAGGCATGCAATATAAACGATGGGGGACTTTACATATGAAGACACAGAGAAATATGATTGATTTCTTGAATTATTATCTATCCGGCGGATCGCTTGCCCGTATTATGGGTGTAGCAGGAGAAGAGGTGGAGCGTAAGCTTGAGGGGATAGACCTAGAGGCTGCCAGAGCCTATCGTCAGACGCTTGGCGGAGTCATTACGACAAGTCAGCAGCTATTCCAGCTTCCTGGATTTAGCCCAAGCTTACTGGAACAACTTACTGAAGTATTGGGCAGACTAGACTCAGGCAAGCTAAAAGTTCTGGCTCCGCAGACTACGTGGAATAATCAAGTAACACCTTACGTGAATGGTCCAGAGTGTCTAGGAATGATATTAGAGGAGATCAGAAAAGCGCAGCATTATATCCACCTGTCTGTCATGCTTTTTTTTAATGATCGCTCGGGCAATCTGGTTGCAGATGAACTGTTTTATGCTCTTAAGCGTGGCGTTAAGGTAAGGGTTATGGTCAATTACACATTGACGGCTTTGGGGTACGGAAATAATCTGGAGTACGGCCAGTTCTCCAAGATTGCTGATCAGCTTGAGAATGCAGGCGCCAAGCTGCTGAATACCTTCAATTCGTATTATTCAGCTATGGAATGGCGGGTGAAACGAAAGGCGCTGGAGCAAGCGGGAGTGCCGGAAAGTATCCTGTTTCTGCAGGATAAAGTGCAAGAGGATGTTGAGGTCACAGGACTGAATGTCATCGATCATCGGAAGTTTATGGTCATAGATGGGGTAACCTCGATTATAGGCAGTGTAAATATTGGTGACCAATATACGTATGAGACCCCAGTGCAGGCATCCTCTGCAATGAGTATAGATGGACATCCACAGGGGATTCCTAGTAAAGAGGCTGAGTGGCATGATGGCTGCTTCCGGATTCGCGGCGCAGCAGCGCAGCCTTTGAATGCGATGTTCTATTCTCGCTGGCTGCTTCTAGGCGGAGATCATTTTGATGTGAATGATGTCTTTTATTATCCGGATGTGGATTATCATTTTGGTGAGGAAGAATGTACGCTGTTAGCAAGCTTTCCAGGTAACCCGGTTAACCTGATTCAACAATATTATCTGGATTTAATTACATACGCGGCTGAAGAGACTATCATCGTGAATCCTTATTTGATTGATCAGGATTTTTGGGATCGGCTCGGGCTGCTTGGTCCGGAATGCTCGTGTAATTTGAACATTTGTAACCCGCTGGAGGTTAATGATCATCCTACAAATCGCGCGGCGGTAAGAGGCAATATGTATATGCCGTTTATTAACGGTGTTTCCTTCTATGACTACAGTGCCACCGGTCGATTTTCCCATTGGAAAATTACCTATGATCATAGATCACAAGCCGTTTTTCATGGTTCATATAATATCAACGAAAGAAGTGCCTGCCACGATTTTGAGCTGGGAATGCTGGTAAAAGGGGAGGCCTTTGCAGAGCAGATAAAGTCTATGATCAATTATGACCTGAGTGTCTCGCGGAAGATTACCAGTAAAAGTGAGTTCTTTAAGCATCCTTGGTTACACCCTAGTACTTATCTGAATAAGGCAACCCAGAATTATACTTGATAAATTGGGCTAATTCTCATGATATAATGATCGTTATAAATCATTAGGGTGGAGTATGGGCTATGCAAATCAAAATTACAAAAAGTGGTTTGAAAAAGGACGAGGTATTTTTTCTCACAGAATTTGGGGAGGGCCGGGGAATCTGGTGTGGTGCTCCTGTGAATCCAGGGGTAGAAATGGATGTGGAATTCGAGCTTTCGGAGCTGCTTATGAGGTGGGTGGATATCCATCCTGTGCCTGCAGGTGAGTTCAACATCAGGCTCGAACAGGATAGGGTTATTTTTACGGGCGTGTTGGAGAATATTGAAGAAGATGGCACAGGATTTTTACGAATAGGTGAAGGGTTAGTGATGTTCGAGTGTCTCGGTGAACCTATGGCACTGGGTGTGTTCGTAGAATTGCAGGTCCGTGATGTGCGAATCTATCCCTTCAGTATTTGACGCTTCTTAGGGACTAAGATAACATTAGATTCAGAAAGTTAAGCATGAGGAGTAGAAAGCTATGAACACCGAAATTCAGCAATTTAAGACCGAATTCTTCAAGGCGCTGGCTCATCCGATGCGTATTCGTATTCTGGAGCTGCTTAGCGAAGGTGAGAAGAATGTGAATGAACTGCAGGCTATTCTCGGCTCGGAAGGTTCTGCTGTATCCCAGCAGCTAGCTGTTTTACGCGCCAAAAATGTAGTAACCAGTGTGAAAGAAGGCACCACAGTCATTTATGCCTTACGTGATCCTCTGATCAAGGACCTTCTGGTCGTGGCCAAACAAATATTTGATAACCATCTCGTGAATACCATTTCATTGCTGGAAGGCATGCGCGGCGAGTGAAAATGGAATAGATTAACGTTATTTTGGCGTTGACAACAGTCGCGTCCTAGAGTAATGTTCTTCTTATATTCAAATAATCAGATATTTAAAGAAAAGAAGGTTTGAACATGACAGGGCGGGGTCGTTATAAAGGCTACAACATGAACGCTTTTCGCAAGGATTTGATATCAGGGACAATCGTCGGGGTTATTGCCATTCCTTTAGGGATGGCATTTGCTATTGCTTCTGGTGTAAAGCCGGAATATGGCATTTATACGACAATCGTTGCGGGCATATGTATTTCATTGTTCGGGGGATCGAAATTTCAGATTGGTGGACCGACAGGTGCATTTATTCCTATCTTGTTCGCCATTGGGATGCAGTATGGTTATGAGAACCTGCTGTTAGCGGGGATGATGGCGGGGGTTATTTTAGTCCTCATGGGATTGTTAAGGCTGGGTGTACTGATTAAATTTATTCCGAAGCCGGTCACGATTGGTTTCACAGCAGGCATAGCGGTTATTATCTTCACCGGACAGATTGCTAACTTCCTTGGGTTAAGGGATATTGAACGGCACGAGAGCTTTGTAGATAACATGAAAGAAATTGGACTTCATCTATCGACGATCAATGGATATAGTATCCTGACCGCCGCGATTTGTCTGGCCGTTGTTATCCTAGCGATTCGCTTCGCTCCGAAGGTGCCGGGTTCATTGGTCGGTCTTCTTTGTGCAACTGTCATAGCAGCGTTATTTTTTAGCGGTAAGGTGACTACGATTGGTTTGGCCTATGGGAATATCCCTAATACATTGCCAAGCTTCCGTTTTCCGACCATTACCTGGGAGCGGATTACACTGCTGATTCGTCCGGCCTTTATCATCGCGATGTTGGGTGCTATTGAATCCTTATTGTCAGCTGTCGTAGCTGATGGGATGACGGGCAGCCGCCATAACAGCAACCGTGAACTGATTGGTCAGGGAATCGCCAATATTGCAGCTCCATTGTTTGGAGGAATTCCAGCCACAGGTGCCATTGCCAGAACCGCCACAAATATCAAAAGCGGCGCAGTTTCTCCGATCTCAGGGATCGTTCATGGGGTAGTGGTATTCCTAATTCTTCTGTTGTTTGCACCCTATGCTTCTAGTATTCCGTTGGCAGCGATGGCTCCTATCTTGATGGTAGTAGCTTGGAATATGAGTGAGCGTAAACAATTTCTTCAATTGCTTAAAATCAAAACAGGCGATTCTTTGGTATTATTCATCACCTTCTTGTTGACGATATTTGCAGATTTAACGCTGGCCGTAGAGGTGGGATTGATTCTTGCGGTGATTTTGTTTGTGAAACGGATGGGAGAGGTTCATCTGGTATCCAAAGTATTGCCTGATCCTAATTCCGTCAAGGTAGGAGCACATATGGTAACGGAGAGTCATGATTGTCCGCAGATTGGGATTTATACCGTGGAAGGGCCGCTGTTTTTTGGCGCTGCGTATAGATTTGATGACACCATGCCGGGTTATGGCTCCGATCAGCCGAAAATTATATTAATGCGGATGGGAAAAGTGCCATTCATGGATACTACGGGTGAATCCAATCTGGCGGAGCTGGTGCGGCATCTCCATGCTGTTGGAGGGAAACTGATGATCTCCGGTGTTCAGCCGCAGCCGCTTGAGCTTCTTAAGAGAACCGGGCTATATGACAAAATAGGAGAGGCACAGTTCTATCATCATACCGGTGAAGCGATCAATGAAGCTCTTAGCAGTATTAATCACAATAAATGTATCGGATGCAGTCATGCGGCGTTTAGGGAGTGTACGGCATTATCCTGTCATGAGGATGCAGGTGGACTACGAGGTCTGACAGGACGCAAGAAGCCAGCATTGCCTCTGAACTAATCAGCGGTACTTGAGCTTAATAAATAAAGTCGGCCTGGGCGCTATTCTTGCGTCTGGGCTTTTGTATTAAAATTGGACTTCGGAATTCTGAATTTGTACAATTGGGTATAAGTTTAATGTAATTAATATCGATAAGGAGAATATAAGCTCATGAAGGAATTGAATTATCCGAAGGTGTTTATGCTCTTGGCGGGATTGTCTGTCGCTACATTGGCGGTATATCGTGTAGTGTCACTTCAGACGGATTCGTTTTACGGTTTTTTAATTTGGAATTTGTTCTTAGCTTGGATTCCGTTTTTATTCTCCATGGCTGCTTATGAGCTAGACAAAAGGAAGATAGGCGGTTTATTACTTCTTCCTTTGGGTGTCGCGTGGTTGCTGTTCTTTCCCAACGCGCCTTATCTCATGACTGACCTGGTGCATTTAACGGTAAGAAAAAGTAGATATATCGTGGAGGGGGCCATTCAGAATCGCTACTGGTATGACTTGGTCACTCTTTTATTGTTCACCTGGAGTGGATGGTTGACCGGTTTTTTCTCATTGTATCAGTTCCAGACGGTCATTTATCGCAAAAGCAACCTGCTGTGGTCATGGGTATTCGTGCTTGCGGCATGTATGCTCGGGGGATATGGTGTACTGCTTGGCCGAGTCTACAGACTCAATAGCTGGGACGTCCTGACGGACAGGCATCAGTTGTATCAACTTGTTCTGGATAGCCTGAATCTCCAGTCCGTATTTTTCAGCTTGTTCATTGCCTTTGTCCTGCTGGTCATTTACGCGACGATGTATTGTCTACTCAATGCTCTTGGCACCGGAGAAAGACGAAGAGTTACCAGAGGGTACTAATCGGCACACTCCGGCTCAAACTGGAATTGCTTCAGATCTACCACACCTTTTTCATTAAAACTAACTCCCTCTCCCTGTAGATAGAGCCTCTGGAGGGAGTTAGACTCATCCTCAGTTAGTGCGATCATTCCCTTAGCATTAATGACCCGATGCCAGGGCAGCTTATATTTTTTGCTCATGGAGTGAAGGATGCGAACGACCTGCCTCGCTCCTCTTGGGCTGCCTGCCGCGCGGGCAACTCCTCCGTAAGTCATCACTTTACCTTCTGGTATAGACTGTATGATATGAATAACTCTCTCAGTAAATGGTGTCATCGCAAGCTCAAGCTCCTATATCTTATTTTTATCCAATGCTCAACAGATAAATCAATTCTAAACGAAACGGGGGACGAACAGGAGGATTTTTTGAGAATAGCAAAAAAGGGGTTGCAAAGCAATAAATACGCGTGGTATATTTTAACTGTAAAAATAATCTAAACGTTTAACAACGTGATTGAAAGAGTTCCATAATAAGATAGGAGAAGGTGTAATGAGGAAAACCAGCATTAAAGACATAGCCGCAAAGGCTAATGTTTCGATTGCTACAGTCTCCTATGTGCTTAATGGTACCCGCAATGTACGTTCCGATACAAGGGAACGAGTTGTTGCAGCCATTGAGGAGTTGAATTATAAGCCGAATGCTATTGCGAAGAGTCTCAAACTCAACCGTACGAATACAATAGGTGTTATTGCAGAAGATGTGACGGTATTTAACACCCCCGATATTATCGATGGAATTAATGATTTTGGAGATCGTAATGATTTGCATATTTTACTGGTGAATCTTCGTTTGGACAAGCGTATCGGCCGTAACTTCTCGAATACGGAAGACTATCGAAAGTATGCCGCTAATGCGGTTGCCGAACTGCTCAGTAATCAAGTGGATGGGATTATTTATATCGGTGTTCATCCCCGTGATTTAACGGGTTTAATCGATACGGAAGGTAAGCCTATTGTGTATACCTACTCTTACACACAGGACGATATCTCTATCCAGTATAATGATGAGCAAGCTGCTTACCAAGCCATGTCCTACTTGGTTAACCAAGGACATAGCAGAATTGCTGTAATCAGTGGTTTGATGGATTCAATCCCTTCCAGATTAAGACTGAACGGTTATTACAAGGCCGTTACTGAATATCAATTACCGTTCGATCCACTGTTAATTAAGATGGGAGACTGGGAGAGGGAATCAGGGTATCGTCTTACCTCCGAGTTGCTCGCTTTGCCGGAGCCTCCAACCGCGATTCTTTCCATGAATGATGTAATGGTTGTAGGTATTTTGCAGGCGGCAGAGGAAAAAGGGTTTAAAATACCGGATGATCTGTCGGTTGTCGGTTTTGATAATCGTGAATTCAGTGATTACTTACGCCCGCGTATAACAACGATGGAACTTCCGCTACATGAGATGGGCTATCAAGCTATTGAGGTTTTGTTCAATTTAATCAAGGGGACGAAGATGGATTCACTGACCATGCCGGAGTGCCGGTTGATCGAACGTGATTCTGTGGCTACGTTAAAAAATGCTGTGAGACAAAAATAAGTTTCACAGCTCCTTTTTCCTCATAAATCTAAACGTTTAACTTAAAATATTGAAGAGGTGCTAGGCAATGACGATTCTAGGCAACGAAAATTTCAGGATGGAGCTAAGCGACCGCGGAGCACTTCAGTCTCTGATATTACAGGGCGACCCTAGTGAAATGAATTGGGTAGTTGATCCGTCTTATTTGAAAGAGGCAGGTTATGCGGATACAGATAAGCTATTCGGAGAATGGACAATAGAGCTAGACGGGAATATCATAAAAAGCACTGATCTGTTGCCCAAAATCACGCCAGAAGGAAAACACCGTGTAATTGTGGATTTTGAAGGCGCGCCGATTGCAATCAGACTTACATATTCTTTGGAAGATGAGCGACTAAGATGGACTATTGAAGCTACGAACCGCTCAACACAGTCTGTAAGAATTAATGGACTTCATGTGTGGTTTTCGCTCGCTTATATCATGTACAGAGATGAAAATGTGCAGCGCAATATGAGTCAGTCCTGTGCAGTATTCCCCCATCTTGGTGGAGATTTCGCTAAAATTGCTGCCATTCGACGGAGCAACGAAGCACCACATCTGGGTGTTTATGGTGTTCAGGGCAGAACAGTAACCGTAGGTACTTATTGTAGTTATAAGAATCGTTTTCTTGAGCAGGTTTCCCCTTCTTTGGATGGTCTGCTGTATCATCGGCTATCGTTGGTAGAGGACGGATCATCTATGACCGAATCTGCAGCTGCCGACTGGATATATGGTGACGCTTACAGTCCGCTGGATCTTGACGCTGGAGAGACCTCCAACTGGGAATACATATTCCATCCCTGTCAGAATCGAGATGATTTCTATAGGCAGGGTATGGCCTATGGACATCCACGCTGGAGCTATACGCCTGTATTAACCCGGGGAGGAAGGTTCGAAGCTGTTGTTGATCTGCCGCAGGACCAGGCTCTACGTGAGCTGCGTTTGTATAGCACTTCACCGGTAACGGAGCTGATCCGCCAGGAGAATATTACGAACGAAGCTGTACGGTTGGAGTCAGGCAGCAGCTACACTATATCTTTACAGCGTTTGGAGCCGGGAGAACATAAGCTGGAGCTGGGGCTAGAAGATGGACGGACCGATATCCTGGTCTGGAATGTACTGGAGTCGATTGACCTGATTCTGGAAAAGAGAGCCGAGTGGTTGGTAAATAACAACTTTGGAGGGACAGGTGAGGCTGAGAGGCCATATGCCTTCCGTCCGCTATCGAATCAGGGAGAATCGCTGGGTAAGGTTGCTTTTCTTCTAATGAAGAATAGCATGGCCAAGGCTGTCCCCGAACAAGTAGCTAAGGCCGAGATTGCCGCAGTATTGGATGTGAAGGAGCATTGGTTTGAAGGCGGAGATTTCAATCATCCGCGTCCCTTGTATGGAGAATTCTACCGCATTTATGATCTGGATTATATTGGGCATGTCTTTTATCTATTGTCACGAATGGATGGTTCATTACTTAAAATTCATTCTCCTAGAGAATATCTACAATGGGCTGCCGAAATCATGTGCCTTCGCCTAGACCCTGATCGGCATAGTGGGCAGCGTGAACAGGATGAGAGCCGTCTAAATGGTATATTTGTGCTCTATATTCTTGATTTATTAGAGGCACTGAAGCAGAGCGGTCTTTCAAAAGAGTATAAACGTCTACTTACCTTATGGGAGCAATTTGGCAGAAATCTGGAGACAGGGATACAGCAGTATGAGGGAGCTATAACGGAGCATTTTTACGATAATGCAGGATTTGGTCCTACCTGTGAAACATTGTGTCACCTTGGAAATAAAGAGGAGGCTCAGCGTTATGGGCAACTAATTCTGGCAAATATCGGATTCAGTAATGATTACAGAGTGCAGAATCCGGATCGCTGGTGGGAAGCTTTGTCGTATATGATTCATTCCCTTTGGGGTGGATTGGTAGCAGGAGCATCCCGGGTTGCCTATGAATTCCTTGGAGACCCTGAATATTTGGAAGCCGCTTACCGTTCTACGATGGCAGTATTCAATTGTTACGATTGGAATGTACGCTCTACTCCACGCCGTTTGTTGCCTGGAGAGGCAGCCTCTACATATAGTGTGGCAGCTCCTAACCTGAACATGCCAGAATTGTCGCGAAACCGTTTTGGGCAATCCGTATTTGTGGGGGCAAGTGATTCCTTGTTTGCTTCGCTGTTCTCGGGTGTGACAGGAGATGATTGGGATATGGGGGAGGAGCTAGTGGCCTATCTAATGGGCTTCGGGACAACCACATATTTGTACAGGGATCCACGCGGAAAGATGCGCTGTATTAACGGTTATATTGAAGAAGACTCGGAGGGCTGGATCGTAACAAGTTACGCTGCATATCCGTCAAGATATGTGCTGCTTGAGGATAAGCTCGAATATCGCACAACTGAGGGGATACTAGAGCCTCGCGTAAGACTGGCAGGCGGAGGAATATTCAGCCCTTGTCTGTAATCGCTAAGAATGACAAACCATGATGATTTTAGGCTAAAGCTTTAAATGCTTGGCTTGAAATAAATAGATATGAAAAAAAGGGAGGCAACAAACATGAAGTTTGGAAAACGTACTCTAGTTCTATCTTTAGCATCAATGATGGTTTTTTCCGCACTGGCAGGCTGTTCGGGCGATTCCAACAACGCGGCTCCAAAGGCATCTGAAGGGTCTGGAGCAGCCAACAAAGAAACTACGCCTGATAAAGATGTAACCTTGGAATTATTGTATTGGGGTGATGATGTACAGAAAAAGCTGGTAGAAGCGGCAGCAGAAAAATATACAGCCGACACCGGAGTGAAAATCAATGCACAAGTACTTCCAGCAGATGGCTCCTTTGATACATTTATTCAGACCCGGCTCGAATCCGGTGAACTTCCAGATATCAGTTATATGGGTGAAGGCGATATCCAAAAGTACAATGAAATGGGAATTATCGAAGATATCAGCGATTTATTAGCGGACGGAAGCATTCCTGAAAAACTATCAGCGATTACAATCCATTCACCTGAGCAAAAAGTGATTGGAGTCGGCCTATCCAACCAGTTGGAGCTGCTTTACTATAGCAAGTCCAAATTTGATGCAGCAGGTCTTGAATATCCACCCTCCAAAGTTGAAAATGCGTGGGATTGGGATACATTCGTGACAAACGCGAAAAAGCTAACGACAGATACTAAAGGAAAAACAGCGGCAGATGAAGGCTTTGATGCTGCTCTGACCGAGAACTACGGGCTTGGTATGACAGCGGGACGGGAGTTCCACCACTTCTGGGCAGCTTATGCCAACGGTGGCGGGATTGTTTCCCCGGATGGAAAGGAGTTTCAATGGGATTCTCCCAAAACGGTTGATGCCATCCAGAAGCTAGCTGATCTCGTTAACAAAGACAAGGTTGCATCCGCTTTCAATTACACTTGGAATTCTGGAATTGGTTCTGCGGTAGACGCTTTGAGTGGTGGTTATGCCATGGCAATCAGCGGCTCTTGGGATCTAGCTAATATCAAAGGTAATGAAGATATCGGCGTTGGCGTTCTGCCTAAGATGGAAAAGGCAGTAACGATGAACTGTGGTGCTCCGCTTGTTGTGTACAATACATCGAAGCACATTGAGGAAGCCAAGAAATTCTATGCTTACATGGTCAACCCTGAGAACAGTCTGGAGCTGCTGAAGAGTGGTGCGTGGTTGCCGAACCAGGCAGATTGGTATACCGATCCTACCTTGGTTGAAAAGTGGACCTCCGATCTTCCTGAAAGCGCAAAAGAAACTATCCTTAGTTATTCCACAACGAAAGACTCTATCGCACAATGGCCTGCATATTACGTTCCTGCCTACCTCAAGATGAATACTGAATATGAGAAATCTATTGATCAGGCGTTGGCAGGTAAGAAAAGTGTTAAAGAAGTCTATGACGCGATCATGCCAGCGATCAAGCAGTTGTTCGAGAGCGGCAAGGTTTCCTAATTAGAGCTTATATTTGAAAAGAGGGCTATTGCTTATGAACCCAGAGAGCAAAACCGAAACGGCTGCGGTCTATGTTAAAAAGCATGCCAGAGGTGTCACCAAAGAGGCGGTGGCTGGATATTTGTTTGCAGCACCGGCCATTATTGGATTTTTGGTATTGACGCTTTATCCGATGTTGGCCAGTTTGTTTTACAGCTTTCATAAAATAACGATTATGAGCGGAAGCCAAGTTATGGAGTGGATTGGGCTGGATAATTTCCGGTACATATTCACCAATACCAGCTCCGAATTCAAGAAATCCATAACGGTAACCTTGATTTATGCCTTCATTAACGTGGCACTTGTAATCACCTTTTGTCTGATTGTTGCACTCTTATTGAACCGTAAATTTATCGGCAGAAACTTGATGCGGGCTATATTCTTTCTGCCGTCTGTAGTTCCGATGCTGGCGACAACGATTGTGTGGCAGATGCTTCTACAGAACCAAGCCAAGGGTGGATTGCTTAACTGGATTTTATTGCAGATAGGAATAGCCCCTGTTGATTTCCTGACAGATCCCATCCGTATTTTTGAGACATTGTTTATCATGAGCTTGTGGACCTGTGGTGGGACGATTGTTGTGTTCATCGCTACGCTGCAGGATGTTCCGGGAGAATTGCTGGAAGCTATCGAGATGGACGGGGGAAATGCTTGGCACAAGTTCCTCAAAGTAACCTATCCGACGATCAAGCCTGTCCTCTTTTTCCAATTGATTATGTGCATGATGACCTCTATCCAGATTTATACGCAAAGTGTGGTGTTGTCCAGAAATGGTGCACCCGATCGGATGACTTATTTTATCAACGTTATGATCTATGACCATTCATTTGTTCAGGTAGGGATGCGCGGTTTGGCGTCTGCTGAGGCATGGGTCGTCTTCCTAATCACTATGGCCATTACTGGTGTGCTGTTCTACTTCCAGGGCGCATTTAAAAGGGACGATTCGATGGGCAAAAGAAAGAAGGCGAGATAATGGCGGCTACCGCAATTATGAATTATACAAGTATCCAGAAAAAAAAGAAAAGAGCTAAAGCCATCAATACCGGGCTGATTCTGCTCTCCTGTCTGCTCGCAGTGGTGTTTGCTTTTCCGCTTTATTGGCTGCTGCGAGGTGCCTTCGTGAGCCATACAGAAATACTGGCGCGGCCGCCTGTGTTTTTCCCTGAGTCACTAAATGTCGATAATTTTCGGCTTGGGTTGGAACGTATTCAGTTCCTGCGGCAGCTCTGGAATTCAGTTTCGATTGTAGTTCCTTATGTGATCGGGACGGTGCTGACGACAAGCTTTGCGGGGTATGCCTTTGCTAAGCTGAACTTTCCGCTGCGCGGGATGTGGTTCGTGCTGGTCATCAGTACGATGATGCTGCCTAGTGCCGTAACCCTGCTGCCACAATATTCTCTGTACACTTCTTTGGGACTGGCTGGCAAACCTGCTCTTATTATTCCGGCCTTTTTCTGTGCAGGCGGCAACGCGTATTTTGTCTTTTTGCTCCGGCAATTTTTCATGACGATTCCGCTAGAACTCAGTGAAGCTGCCAAGATTGACGGTGCGGGTTACTTCCGTATCTACTCCCGCATCATGCTGCCGCTTATACGTCCCGCAATGATTGTTGTGGCGTTGTTCAGCTTTATCAACTGTTGGAATGAATTTTTCTACACCATGATTTATTTGAAGACTGAAGCAGATTATACGCTGCCTATGGGCTTGTATATTGTGAACGGGATGCGCATTCCGAACTATGAACAGGTCATGGCACTGGCGCTCGTCGTTACAGCTCCTTGTCTAGTATTTTTCTTGATCGGCAACAAATATTTTGTTGAGGGCATTACATTAACAGGAATCAAGGGATAAAAAGGAGGAATTCATCCAAATGACAAGTCATAAATGGCCCAGAAGAGCTTCTGTAGCGGCATTATGCGCGGCTGTGGTATTAAATGCAGGGATTGTTCCCGTATCGGCTAACTACACGACTGATTTCTATCATGAAGGTGTAGGCACCGATTACGGGCAGGCGAAGTGGAAGGATAATTCTATTGTTAAGGAAGGCGTTAATTTCAGCGATGTCACCGTCGGAGAAATGATGCAAGCGATTGAAGCTTTTGATTTTGAGGCTTTTGCAAAAGATAATTCCGATTTGCCTTGGCTTGACGCCTTGCTAGTTAACGAAGGTGTCATTCCGGATGATGTCAACGACGAAGTTAGCGCCAATACTCTGTTCAGCCGGGGAAGCGCTTTGTACATGAAGACTCAGGATAATACCAAACTGGGTTTTGTGGGAACAGTGCATTACGCGGATACTTTGAACAAGGACACGATGTATAACATCACCCTTTCTACAGGAGACTTGGCGGAACAGAAAAATGTGCGGAAGAACTACCCGAGTCATGAGAATCAGACCTACACAAGCGGAGGCCTGGAGATTAACCAGCGGAAATTTATTTCCAGCTATAACAGTGCTGTAACGCTGCTTCAATTGAAGAATCCTACAGCCAGCGATATAACGTTGACGATGAAGGTTAAATCACCTTTCGTCTCAGCGGCTGAGGGTGATGAGCTGGTGGGTTACAGAGTGGCTGCTCCGCTAATGATAGGCAAGGCCGGGCAAAAGGTAGTTGAAGCAATGTCCTACGTGGATGTTCACCTGAGCGGAAACGGCATGAGTCCTTCCGGAAATGAACTGGTTAAAGAGATTACAGTGCCCGCCGGTGGCTCCGTTGACCAAAAGGTAGTCATGGGTTGGCTCGCGGATGAAATACCAGGCTCAAAGCTGCATTATGAGAGCTTTAAGGCTGCTGACAGCAATGATACAGCCTTCTCCGCACAGGTGCGGGAGTACAACGAGTGGTGGGCAGAGAACATTCCATATATCGATGTTCCCGATGAGAATGTGAAGAAGGTACTTTATTATCGTTGGTGGTGTAACCGCTTTAATTTGCTGGATGCCAACATTCCGGGCAATGACTGGCAGTTCCCGATGAACATGGAGGGCATTCTCGGCTACAACAACGGGATTACGGTCAGTGTACCTTGGGCGATGCAGGATCTGAAATGGCTGCGTGATCCTTCCTACTTGTATGGAACCTGGCTGGCTCAAGGGGAATATTCCGAGAATAAGAACTATAAAAATAATCCCGGACGTCCTAACATCTGGACTTGGGATATGATGCAGAACACGTCGCAAGTAGGCTGGGATGCTTACAAGATTTACGGTGGTGGTCAGGAAATATTGAAGAAGTTCGCTGATTTTTCCGCCACTGATGTTACCGGCACACTTGAACATTTTAAAGGCACTAATCCAAATCTTGTTTATTATAACCATGGTCCGATTACAGGTAATGACGGAGATACCGTATCCATGCACTGGAATGGCAGTGGTAACTATGCCCGGCTGGATGGCTCTTCTACTACCTACGCCAATGCAGTGGCAACAGCGAAGATGTACGAGCAGCTTGGGGATACTGCGGGTGCAGCTAAAATGAACACTGTGGCGCAGAATATTAAGAATTCAATTCTGAATGAGATGTGGTACGACAAGGCTGACTTTGATGGTGACGGTGTGGCAGATACGAATGGTACAGGCAGCTTTTTGCACAAAAAAGTTGTAGGCGGTACCGATGTATTCAACCCTTGGCGGGATAATAACATGTTTGTCTTTAACTTTGGTGTAGTACCAACTGAAGGTGAAGAAGGATATGAGGCGAAATATTTATCCCAGTTGTCTGATTACGCAGATCCGAATTATTATCCGATCTTTCCTTTCTTTACAGCGGATCAGAACAGCATTATGAAGCGGGTGGAAGATTTCAAGAATGGCAAGACGGATGCCTTCGGTACAGACCAGTTCGCATGGTGTAACTTCGGCAACTATATTAATACCGTTCGTGCCTCTCTGCGCTATTATCCTATAGATAACATCAATAGTGACGTTTACAAAACACTGTTTGATTGGGGCGCTTGGTTGCATACAGTGGAGCCGGGCAATACGGACCACCTGGACTCTAATGAATTTTTCTGGCTGGAGGATTACTTCTTCGGCACGCCATGGACAAAAGACAATCCTCCTAACCCTAGTGGAGATATGGTACGGGCATGGATTCACCACGATACGCTTGGCATGATGAATTACACTGTGGTTGAAGATATGGCGGGTATTCAGCCACGGACAGATGACAAGATCGAGCTATGGCCGATTAATGTTGATTATGACTATTTTGCTGTAGATAACGTGCGTTATCATGATGCTAACTTATCTATCGTATGGCAGGATCCTGCTAAATACAGCGACAATCCTCATTATCAAGGTATTCCAGCAGGTTATTCGCTCTTCATTAATGATGAACTCGTAATGACAACTAACGAAATGTCCCATCTGATTTATGATACAGCTACTGGTAAGGTGGAAAAACCTTCAGGTGATGTAACTGGGGCTGTTGGCGATAACTCGAAGACACAGGTGTTATATGAAAAAGGCAGTGCTACGACACTTGCTGCGGCAGATCAAACATCCCTAGCTAGCAATGAGAAGACTGTCGATATGTTTAATAAAGCAGGCGTAGATATTGTTAATGAAGGTACGAATCTGGCTGTTGCTTCAGGCACTACTGTTGAATCGACTTATATCAAGAGCGGTTCGAACATCCGCAACCTGGCGGACAATTCGACAATCGCATCGATTAATCATACGTCAAACACAGCTTTATTCGGAGGTTCGCCGAATTCCGTCGATACGGTTACGTTCAAATTTGATGGAGTCCAGGCTGTGGACAATGTAAAAGTCTATTTCTATAATGACCGGCTTCTGAACGGTTATGGTACACCACAGACATTCGGTGTCGAATATCAGGATGCTGATGGAAGCTGGAAACCAGTGGAGGGGCAATTCCGCTATCCGGAGTATATTGCTTCCAACTATAACAATGTAGAGTTCCAAAAGGTTAACACTGCAGCGATTCGCATTCATGTGACGCATTCGCTGGAACTTGCGACCGCCATAAAGGAGATTCAGATCTACAACAATAATCTGGAGGTTAAGGCGGCTGCCAATCAGGCACCAAAGGTTTATCTAGAAACACCATTGAAGGTTGAGCAAAATGTGCCTCTGACGATTATGCCGCAAATCGTTGATGATGGATTGCCAAGTGGCAAGCTGACTTATACCTGGGAGAAGATTTCAGGTGAAGGAGAAGTAGAGGAGACAGGGCTTGATAAGGCCATGCTGCAAGCAACCTTTAAGGCGACTGGTGAATACGAATACCGCCTGACTGTCAGCGACGGGGAACTTGAAACTGTCGTGAAGGTTCCAGTCACCGTATTTGTAGCTACTGCAGAACTGACAGAGATGATCGCGAAGTTTGCGGATCGGGATTCCGGCAGACTTGTCCGGAACAAGGATGATTTTACTGCGGCAACATGGCAAGAGCTGCAAGCTGCACTGACTGCTGCCAAGGCATTGCTGGCTCAGGGAGAATATACACTGGAAGAGATCAAAGTGGTAACGGATCAAATGCGGATGGCGGTGGATAACCTTAGATACAGAAATGCTGCCCTTTTGGCTACCCCTAGTGCCTCTTACACTTCGGCATGGGAGTCTGTGTATGGCATTAATGATGGTTATATCCCTTATACTTCAGCAAGTATTTACAATAGCGAAGCAGAAACTCAGTATGGGAACTGGGGCGGTCCCGGTGAAAGCCATTGGCTACAACTGACCTGGAAAGAGCCCGTGACTTTGTCAGGCAGCTCCGTGTACTTCTATGATGATGAAGGCGGTGTACAGGTACCGGGAGATTACAGCTTCGAATATTGGGATAAGGATGCCGGAAAATATGTGCCGGTAACGGGCTTGAGCGAGAAAGGCAAAGCAAGAAATGCATTTAACGAGGTAACCTTTGACGAGGTGAAGACGGATAAACTCCGTTTGATTCTTAATAAGCAGTCCACTAGTATTTGGACAGGCGTTAAGGAATGGCGGGCAATTTCGTCTAAGCCAGAAGGAGAAGTTCCTGCTCCCGGCGACCATGGTGCGATTGTAAGCATTGAACAGATTGCGGTGAGTACGACAGTTAACGTCGTGCCTACTCTTCCAGCTAAGGTTACGGTAACTTACGCCGATAAAACGACAGGCTTGGCAAGTGTGGTATGGGAGGAAATTCCCCTTAACAAACTCACCATTGCTACAGACTTCACTATATTTGGTAAAGTGGCGGGCACCGATATTGCTGCCAGCTGCCGCATCAGTGTGAGGTACGATAAATCTAAACTTAAAGCAGCCATTGATACAGCGGAAGATCCTTCGGTAAATGAAGAAAATTATACCGGAACGCCTGAGCAATGGGAGGCACTACGCATTGCACTAGAGGCTGCTAAAGCCGCTTATGCAAATGACGGTGCTACCGATGGTGATATTAATGTGGCATATTCCAATTTGAAAAATGCCTTTGAAGCCTTACAGCCTGTCGAAGCTCATGATGCAACGATCAGCGGAATCACAATTCCGGGCGGATCTATTGATCAGGTAGCCAAAGAAATTATTTTACCGGATACGACTACACTTGATGAGCTGAAGGAAGGACTTACTGTTCCGGTAGGGGTTACCTTCGCTGTGTATGAACCCGATAGCATTACTATTGCGGGAGAAATTCAAACGGGTTACAAGGTCATTGTGACGGCACTGGATAAAACAACGACCAGAACGTATACCTTAACATTAGTTTCTGTAAATCCACCTCTCATAACTGCAGCCTTGGAGGAGAAGCTTAGAGCAATAGAGGCTCTGGATAAGAGCCTTTATGTAGAGGAGAGCTGGAATACTCTTGAGAAAGAGGTAGCACGTGCAGTGATGTTGCTGGAGAGTGGAACTGCTACTCAGGCAGACATTGATGAGGCATTAAGTCAGCTTACTGGGGCGGTTGCGGGCCTGAAGTTGCTTTCAGAAGCTACGCCAACACCTACGCCAACATCAACACCTGCACCGACAGCGACACCAACGTCAACGCCGAAATCAACAGAGGCACCGGGTACTTATGTGCCGGTAGCCACGGCAAAACCGTCGCCTAGCGCGTCTGCGACAGCTGCCCCTGCTGTAAGCAATGGTAAAATCGTTGTCCAGACGGTCATCGGAGCAGATGGAAATGCATTGGCTGAACTGGCTGCCGCAGATGTTGAAAAGGCAGCAAAGGATGCAAAGGATGGTATTCTGTCCATTGTCGTGAATCCTACCGGAAACGCGAAACAAATTGTAGTTGAGCTGCCACTGCAGTCACTGGCAGCAGCGGGGAATGTTAAATCCCTCAAGATTGATACAGGAACAGCAAGCATAATGCTGCCGGAAAATTTCCTGAAGACTTACAAAGATGCTAAGAACAGCAAACTTAAGCTTATTGTGGGCACTGGAGATATATCCGGATTGCCACTTTCGGTAAGCAGTCAGTTGAATGCAGGTACAATTAAAGACATCAGTCTTTGCGTAGATGGTGTGGTTATTCCAGGCGATGTACTGAAGACATCGGGGATCAAGCTGGCACTTCCTTATACGCTGAAGTCTGGTGAGAAAGCTCATAAAGTAGTGGTTTATTACTTGAACAGTAATCAGCAACTAGAGATCGTTAAGAACGGAAGATTTAATACAGGAACACAGATGCTTGAGTTAAATTTGCAACAGCTTGGCAGTTATGTAGTGGTTCACTCGAATGTTTCATTCAAAGATATCGCTACAGCTAATTGGGCGGTAAACAGTATTGAAGCACTCGCAGCACGAGGCGCAATCCAAGGGATGGATGCTGAACACTTTAATCCAAGTGGAAATGTGACCCGTGCAGAATTCATCAAAATATTGATGAACGCTTTTGATTTACTAGATGAGACGGCTGTAAGCACATTTACAGACGTTAAGGATGGGGCATGGTATGCCAGTCCGATTGCGAGCGCTCAAAAGCTCGGTATTGTTAAAGGCAAAGCGGATGGCAACTTTGGTGCAAGCGAGGAGATTACTCGTCAGGAAATGGCGGTCATGATTTATCGTTTGGCTCAGACGATTAATATCCCATTGACCGACGGAACAAAGGCTTCTGGTGAAGCATTCTCTGATGTGAACCAGTTGTCTGCGGATGCAGCCAAAGCTGTAGAAGCGATGCGTATTAGTGGAATTATTAACGGTATGACATCCAACCAATTTGGACCAAACGGCAAGGCTACAAGAGCGCAAGCAGCGACCGTGATCTTCCGCCTGTTTGAGCAGCTTCAATAATCATGCAGCAATACAAGATATAAAAAAGACGCAGGTGTCCCGTAGTCATGATCATGACTGCTGGGCACCTGTGTTTTTTTGCTGCCAACCCCAAACACCTAATCTCATGCTCGTATCCACCACGCTCTTAAAACAAACTTTGCTTCATGGTATGTAATTTGCACGCAAGAGATCGCTAACGGACCCAGGAGCCCCTAAACGTTGCATTTATCGACTTTTGGTGTGCTATCGGACCCCATAGTCGCTATTGGCATGAAAACCGCCCGATTAGAGCCACTTTTGATGAGATAGCTGCACTGGAGTCCGAAACTGTGCCCAAAAGGCGATAATTGAGCAAATAACGCCTCCTGAGTCCGTAAGCGTCTGAGGATGCACTCGGTGTTATCGTGACTGAGTCCGTAAGTTCCAAGGGATGACTGGGATGCGGCGCTAACGGACCCAGTAGCCCCTAAACGTTGCATTTATCGACTTTTGGTGTGCTATCGGACCCCATAGTCGCTATTGGTATAAAAAACGGCCGATTTGAGCCACTTTTGATGAAATAGCTGCACTGGAGTCCGAAAATGTGCCCAAAAGGCGGTAATTGAGCCAATAACGCCTCCTGAGTCCGTAAGCGCCTGAGGATGCACGGGGTGTTATCGTGTCTGAGTCTGTAGGCCTCAGGGGATGTGTCCGGTGTTATTGCGCTAGGTCAGTAAGCCCAAAGGATGAGTGTGACTCGGCGGCAACGGACCCAGGAGCCCCTAAACGTTGCATTTATCGACTTTTGGTGTGCTATCGGACCCCATAGTCGCTATTGGCATGAAAACCGCCCGATTAGAGCCACTTTTGATGAGATAGCTGCACTGGAGTCCGAAACTGTGCCCAAAAGGCGATAATTGAGCAAATAACGCCTTCTGAGTCCATAAGCGTCTGAGGATGTATGCGGTGTTGCGTGCCTGAGCCGAAAGCGTCTGAGGATGTATGCGGTGTTGCGTGCCTGAGCCGAAAGCGTCTGAGGATGTATGCGGTGTTGCGTGCCTGAGCCGTAAGCGTCTGAGGATGTATGCGGTGTTGCGTGCCTGAGCCGAAAGTGTCTGAGGATGTATGCAGTGAGTCGCTATTGGCATGACCCCAAGGGCTGATTTAGTGACTTACCTGCGGAATCCAGCCTATGGAGCAGTCTCATTTTCTTTCTTGTTGATCCCTTTTCAGTATAATTTTGGCGGATAGGATTTGGAGAGACGGGGGATAATTTCTAGGAAACCTAATTCTGACAGGAGTGACTACTGTGGAGGAACGGCCAGCAGGTGGGAACAGCAATACGTCTCAAAAAAACACAAAATCTGAGCAGACTCTGAGTACGTCACTGGATGAAATGATGACTTTGTTTAGAGACATATTCAAGAACGATGGAACGCTTAGAATCAGAGTGTTTAGCAACATGTTTAGTGATAGTCTTCGCTTTGGATTAGTCTATGTTGACGGAATGGTTGACAAACATATGATCCAAGAGGGGATTATCAAGCCCGTCATGGCATTTGATTTTACCGAAAAGGATTGTGGCAATAAAGCCGAGCTGATGGAGAACATCCGGACGCAGGTCATTAGTATTAGCGATGTGGTTGCCTCTGAGAATTTTGATGAAATGATCTATGCGATTATAGCTGGCAAGACCTTACTGTTGATGGACGGTTATGCCGGTGTTCTGAACATTGGTGCACAGGGTTGGGAGACGAAAGCTCTTGCGGAACCGGTTACCGAAAAAAGTGTGAAAGGTCCAAGGGAGGGATTTACGGAATCACTGTTAGTAAATCTCACTCTTATTCGGCGCAGGGTACAAGATTCCGAGTTAAAATTTGTTTTTAGTTCACTGGGAACACGGTCCAAAACACCGATATGTATCTGTTACATGGAGGGGTTAGCATCACCGGCTATTCTCAAAGAATTACAGAATCGAATGGAACAGATTGACATAGATCTTATTCTAGATACGGCATCTCTGGCGGAATTAATTAGAGACGAGCCCTATTCGCCCTTTGAAATGACAGGAAGTACAGAGCGCCCGGATGCCGTAGTCAGTAACATGATGGAGGGCAGAGTTGCCGTGCTCATTGAAGGCAGCCCGTTTGCAATGACTGTTCCCTATGTATTTGTAGAGAATTTTCAAGCCAGCTCGGATTATTACATTAACTTTTATTTTGGTTCCTTCAATCGAATGTTGAGAGTTTTTGGAGCTTTTTTGTCGATCAGTATACCTGCTCTTTACGTAGCTTTAGTTACCTATAGCCAGGAAATGATCCCAACCATGTTGTTGCTCAGTATTTCTACTGCAAGAGTAGCAGTCCCTTTTCCTACAATAGTAGAAGCGTTATTCATGTTAACTATATTTGAAATATTAAGAGAGGCGGGTGAGCGGATACCTACCTATATAGGACAGGCTATCAGTATCGTAGGCGCTCTCGTGTTAGGACAAGCAGCAGTGGAGGCTAGAATAGTTAGTGCTCCAATGATTATTGTAGTCGGTTTAACAGGGATCATGACGCTACTTAACCCTAGGTTGACCGGTCCTTTAATTATCGTAAGAACATTGCTGCTGGGTGCGAGTTTTTTTCTAGGGATATATGGTTATTTTCTTGGAATGCTTGGTTTAGTAGTTCATTTGATGAGTCTGCGTAGTTTTGGGGTTCCATACATGCTTGGAGTAGGCTCAATCCGTCCTCAGGACATTAAAGATACAGCGATCAGGGCGCCGTGGTGGCATATGTATCTGCGTCCGGCGTTAATTGGGGCACGAAATATGAGGAGAAAAGGTTCCAATAAAATAAGGAGAAGACCATGAGCAAGCTGAAAAGGATACTTCTGATTGTTACATCCATGATGCTTCTGATCTGCAATACAGGCTGCTGGAACTACTTTGAAATTGACGATATGTCGATTGTTGCCGGGGTCGCGATTGATAAGGGGAAAAAAGACGGTCAGTTATTGGTGACAACAGAGATTGTAGATACAAAGGAAGGAATGAAATCAAGTCAGGCTGGCTTCAAAATGATCACGCTCGCGGGCGAGACCATGTTTGATATTGTGAGGGGAATGATCTCGATCACTGGAAAAAAGTTATTTTGGAGCCATTCTAAGGCGATTATCCTTAGTGAGGAGATTGCAAGGGAGGGAGTCACCAAAGTAATAGATTGGTACAACAGGGATACGGAAACCCGATCGGATGTGTATATTTTTGTCGCTAAAGAGAAGTCGGCTCAAGAAATCATAAGTCTCAGCAGTTCGACTGAGAGTATTATGTCCTATGCACTTGCACAGCAGATGAGGACTGAGAAAAATGTAAGTACAGCGCCGGTTGTGGAAATTTGGGACTTCATAGATAAGCTCGAGGCTTCTGGTGAATATGCCATCGCTCCATTAATTTATGTTCATGAACAAAATAAGACGAAGAATGCACGAGTTAGCGGAACAGCTATTTTCAGGATGGATAAAATGATCGGTATGATCAGTGGCGAAGAAACGAAATACATGTTGTTTGCCAACAATCAAATCCAGGGAGGTGTGTTAATCGTAAAGGATGAAAGTGGAGAACCTGCCTTTTCCCTCGAAATTTTATCCAATCGTACAAAAATAAAACCTGTATGGATAAACGGTAAGCTCCAAATAAAGCTTAATACACTGACACACGCAGGACTGGACGAGGTCAAATCTTCGGGGGAATTCAATAATCTGGACAGCAAGAAGACTATAGAAAGGTGGGCTGAAAAAGAACTGGAGGAGCAGATTCTCTCCGTTATTCATAAGGTTCAGAAGGATTACCAAGCAGATATTTTTGGATTTGGAGAGCTTCTTCATGAGAAAATGCCACGGACCTGGGAGAAAATCGAGAAAAACTGGGGGAAGGAATTTTCCAACGTAGAGATAGTAGTGAATTCCAAGGTGATTATCGAGAGCAGTGCACAAACGTCAAGGTCTATCAAGATTCATCAAAAATAGGTGATAAAATTGGTTGTTGTGGTCATATTTATCTATGCGGTAATTGTTTTGAGTGATCCTTATGGTCTATGGAAACAGGGGATGAAGCGGGATTTTTATGTTTCTTCCGCACTATGTCTGGTATCATTCTGTATTGCTTTTGCATTGGCAATGAGATGGTCACTCCCTAGTCCTTCACCATACCTAGAACACTGGATTAAGATGCTATTTTAGGGGACAAGCCTAAGGGAGAATAGAGTATGAACAAAGAGATCGTATCAACAGGGCATGCTATTAGTATTGCTGTCTTGTTTATTATGGGGACTTCAATATTTATGGGTGTGCCGGGAGAATCCGGTAACAGTAACTGGATCGCCGTATTATTAGCCATGGTACTGGTGGTCCCACTGCTGCTGATATATGCCAGACTACACATCCTATTACCAGGCAAGGATCTATTTGATATGTTGATTACCGTGTTTGGAGGCGTCTTGGGTCGAATCATTTCTTGTCTCTATATTTGGTATACCTTTCATCTAGGGACACTAATTCTTAGGGTTTTTGGAGAATTCAGTAGATCCGTTACTTTAACCGAAACACCAATGATAGCACCTATGGCATGTCTTGGACTGTTGTGTATATGGATAGTTAAGGCTGGGATTGAAGTGCTGGGGAGAAGTTCTAAGCTTCTATTACTGTTCGCAATATTTGTTAATCTAGTCATTGTCACCTTAGCTTTTTCCAAAATGGAATATCATCACTTACTTCCGCTGTTGGATAAAGGCTGGAAGCCATTATTTAACGATACGCTGGGCACATTTTCTTTTCCATTTGCAGAGGTTGTAGTCTTTCTGGGGGTATTCGGTAATTTATCGAAGAAGAGCTCAGCGAAGAAGGTATTATTTGGTGGCGTAGCGATTGCTGGGGCAATTATTATTATGGCTACACTACGGAACCTATTGATGCTGGGTCCTGAGGTCTTGTCTAGTTTATATTTTCCGGCTTATGTGTCTGCAGGGCGTATTAATGTAGGAGATTTTTTGACCCGAATTGAAGCGTCATCGGCAGTGGCTTTTGTAATCACAACATTTATAAAAGGAAGTTTATGCCTTTACGTATCTTGCATTGGAGTAGCTAAAGTATTCAAGCTCAAGAGTTACCGCTCCGTTGTGCTTCAGATGGGACTACTCATGATCTATTTTGCCGATTTTGTGTACAAGGATATTATGGAAATGTACTATTTCTCTTACCATATTTATAAAATATACGCCTTTCCTTTCCAGGTGATTATTCCGTTGATATTATGGATTTTCGCTGAAATTGTTGTGAGCCGAGGTAAAAATAAACAGATAGCACCGCAGTCGCAGCAATAGCTCTAAATAGGAGGATACAGGTGTCTCGTGAGCCATAAAAGGTGGCTGTTGGGATGCTTGTGTCCTTTTTTGTTATGAGTAATTAGGTGAAATCCCACATTCGGAATCTTAGCGGAGCGCATAGTTGTTATTGATTAGCGTCCTCTGAGTCCGTAAGTTTCAGGAGAGGGCGATGATGCTATAATGATAGATACATAGAATAGAGGTTACTTTTTTTGAGAACAGGGGAGCTGATCCATCATTGAATACATATATTCTTATATATGATAGCTTTGTGCAGTTTGAGGTTACATTGGCAGCTTATTTTATGAAAACAAAGGGTGAGGTTTATACCTTAGGTTTGGAAGATAAGGCGTTAATCTCCTGCGAGGGTTTTTCTGTGAATCCATCCGTATTGGTTGAAAATGTGGACGTTAGCACCATAGATTTATTGATTATCCCTGGTGGGGAAACAGATAATTTAATAGGGCAGGAGGCTCTATTAGATTTAATCAGAAGCCTGAATCGAGCAGGCAAAGTCATCGCGGGCATTTGCGGTGGGGTATCCATTCTTAAGGCTGCCGGAGTACTGGATGGTAAGGTTTATGTGGACAATGAATCCGGCGTATCTAACGTCGTTGTCGATGGAACAATCATTACCGCTAAGCCGAATGGATATGTAGATTTTGCGCTTGAAATTGGGCGAGTAATGAGTATCTATAAAGATGAGGCAGATTTGCAAGAAACGATAGATTTCTTTAAACATTTTAAATCCGTCTAAGGAGCAGAAGAGGGGAAACATGTATGAACGTTAGCAATATCATTATGTCCTCTTATTGGGGTAGAGAGGTTAAACATAAATATATCACCCAAGGTTCCAAAGCGCTGGCTGTTATTTTTCCGGGTAAAAATTATTCAGCTGATCGCTCTCTTCTGGATTATGCGGCTAAAGCTGCCCGGGAGCATAATTGTGATGTTCTGCTTTTAGAATATGGTTACCAGAGTGCTAGGGTGGATTTCAAGCGTGAAGAAATGAGTATTATCATTGAGGAATGTAAAGCCGTGATTGCTTCTCTGCCGGATTATAAGAGGTTTCTTTTTATAAGTAAAAGCATGGGAGCTGTTATTGCAGGTAGAATAGCTGATGAGCTAGAAATACAGAAGAAGACGTCTCATCTATATATCACCCCGTTGCCTGAGGCGGTGCCGCTGATTCAGCGGAGCCGGGGGACTGTAATTTATGGAGGCAGTGACCCCTTATTTGGTGAAGAGCATTCGGGTGAAATTAGTGGGCTGAATCATTTGAAGGTGTATAGAATCGATGATGCCAATCATTCGCTGGAGGTAGGCAGTGTCAACGAGTCACTAGCAATACTGCTGGTCATCATTAATTTCTATCATGAATTTTTCCGGGATGCTTTAAATCCATAACTTTAGGAGATGATGAGTGTGATTTTGGAAGCTGCGATGCTGCAAGTGAAGCCTGGTTTGACTACCGAATTTGAGCAAAGCTTCAAGGAGGCATCAAGTTTAATCTCCTCGATAGAAGGTTATATGGGCCATGAATTACAACATTGCTTGGAGGATGATCATAAGTATCTGTTGCTGGTGAAGTGGAGAACGCTTGAAGACCACACTGTTGGGTTTAGAGAATCCAGCCAATATCAGGAATGGAAAGCACTCCTTCACCATTACTATGACCCATTTCCGGTAGTTGAGCATTTTACCCGCATTAATCTGGACTAAATGGAGGATGCCGAATGAAGGCGAAGCTTGTTGGGGAAGGCAGAACAGCGGAGATCTGGCAGCATGACGATCAGAGGATTCTTAAATTGTACCGGGAGGATATAGCAGAGCAACACGTCAGCCGGGAATATAAAATCAGCCAGTTTGTACATGCGCGGGGTGTTCGGACCCCCCAGCCTTTTGAGCTTATTTCTGAACATAATCGACAAGGTATCGTTTTTCAACAAATTCAGGGTCCCTCTTTACTAAAGGTGATGGGTGAGAAGCCTTGGAAAGTTACCCAATATGCCAGGCTGATGGCGGGGCTTCATTGTGATTTACATAAGCTTGAAACTACAGAGGAAATCGGCCAGCAAAAGGATATGCTGAAAAGTCAGATCATGGTTGCCCCTATGCTGAGCGAAGAGGAAAAATCCGTCATTTTGAAGTATCTGGAGAAGCTGCCGGAAGGCACTCGTTTATGTCATGGGGATTTTCATCCCGACAATGTGCTTATGGATGAACAGCTCTGGGTGATCGACTGGATGACGGGTGTAGTGGGAGAACCTGCTGGAGATGCTGCGCGTTCCGTAGTGATGTTCAGTTTGGGAGCTATGCCTCCGGGAGCTTCGGCCTTCTCCAAATTAATGTTAGGTTTTATAAGAAAAAGATTAACTAAGGGGTACATTCAAGAGTATCTCAGATTATCAGGACACACTTATGAGGACGTAGACCGCTGGATTTTGCCGATCGCTGCCGCACGTCTGGTGGAGGGGCTTTCGCCTCCAGAGAAGGAGCTGCTGGTAAAAGAAGTTCGTAAACGTCTACACACCTTAGCCGCAGAGGTAAGCTGATCATGGCACAAAAACGGAGGCGTATTCTATGATTACCTATATAGCGCTGCTGCGTGGAATTAACGTGGGCGGGAACAAAATTATTAAAATGTTGGACCTGAAGGCGATGTTTCAAGCGCTTGGATTTGCAAATGTACGAACGTATATTCAGAGCGGAAATGTCGTGTTTGAGAGTGATGAAGGTTCGGTGAGCCTGCTTAGCGGAGTCATTGAACGTCAGATTCATGAGGTTTTTGGATTCGAGGTCTCTGTTATTATCCGTACTTTAGCAGAAATGGAGAATGTGATCGCTAACGATCCCTTTCAGCTGTCCGAGCCAGAGGAATTCAAAAGATGGTATGTTACTTTTTTATCAGCCGAGCCTTCAGTGGAAGCATTGGATAAACTGCGCACTTATGAGAATGGACCGGATAAAGTGCGTTTTGACGGCAGAGAGATGTATATATTATATGAGGTCAGTGTGAGCCAATCGTCGCTTTTTAAAGTCCCTTTTGACAAAATACTCGGGATGCCCATTACCGCACGCAACTGGAACACGGTGAATAAGCTTGTTGCCATAGGCAAGATGGAATAACATAGTTTGGATTGAACAGGGTACCGAAAGGCTCCACATTGTGGGGTCTTTTTTGCGTGCCGGCAGCCTCATTTATTCAGCAAACATTCAGCTTGCACTCATTGAGAGTTAAGGTATGGATGAAATAATACACCTACGGAAAGCTTGGGCCGGAGTTACAGAACTGCCGGCATATAGAATGATCAAGGGATAGGAGTGAAATGGAGATGAGTTTTGCTAGAAAAATAAGCTCGGATCTTATACTGTGGCTCATTTTAATACTCGCTGCTTTTTTGTACGGTTATGGAGTTTGGAATGACCACTATGTGAATACATACTACACCACTGCCGTGGGAAGTATGCTGCAAAACTTTCATAATTTCTTCTTCGCTTCACTCGACTCTGCAGGTTCAGTCACGGTGGATAAACCACCAGTCACCTTTTGGATTCAGACTCTTAGCGCACTCATTTTCGGGCTGCATGGCTGGAGTGTGATTTTACCTCAGGCGCTTGGGGGCGTGGGCTCCGTGTTGCTCGTATACCTTCTGGTAAAACCCACCTTTGGTAAAGCAGCAGCACGTTTAGCAGCGCTGGCCATGGCAACAACTCCAGTAGCGGCGGCTGTTAGCCGGACGAATAACATTGATGCTCTGTTAGTATTCACGTTACTGTTGGCGGTTTGGTTTTTATTTAAAGGAACGAAGAGTAATAAGCTGGGCAGTCTCCTTGCCGCATTTGCTTTAATCGGTGTTGGGTTTAATGAGAAGATGCTGCAGGCTTATATGGTTTTGCCGGCTTTTTATCTCTTTTATGTCTTGGCTGCGAAAGTGAACTGGAAGCGGAAAACCGGAGTATTAGCGGCTTCGACAGCTATATTACTCGTGGTCTCGTTATCCTGGGCAGTGATAGTGGATTCAATTCCCGCTAGTAAACGACCTTATATCGGCAGCAGCGGTACTAACTCCGTGCTCAATCTTGCCTTTGGTTATAATGGTGTCGCCCGATTGACGGGTGATCGGGGGACAGGTGGTGGCGGAGGTGGAATGCCTTCAATGAATGATGGTGAGATGCCGAACATGAATGGCGAGATGCCAGCTATGAACGGTGAAAGACCCGCTATGAACGGGGCAGATGCTGAAAATGGTACGGATAGCGGACGTGGAGCATTTTCGGGTCGGCAAGGTATAAATTCAACCTCAGACAGTCAAAATGGCGCCGATGATGGAGGTTCTCCAGGGCAACCACCCGGCGGTGGAACAGATAATCAAAACCGGCAATTTGGTGGTGAAGGTGGGGGCCAAGGACAACGCGGCGGCATGAATGGCGGCGGTGGCGGAATGTTCAATACTGGAACCGCAGGTCCACTGCGCCTGTTCCAATCAGAGCTGTCAGGTCAGGCAAGCTGGCTGCTGCCTTTTGTATTGTTTGGTTGTATTGGATTATTCGCTAATCTGCGGAGAAGGAACTTTACGCAAGGGCATAAAGAAGCTCTATTCTGGTTAGCATGGCTGGTGCCGGTGATGGGATTCTTCAGTATTGCGGGATTCTTCCATCAATATTATCTGGTGATGATGGCTCCGCCGATAGCCGCGCTGGTCGGTGCAGGCTGGTCAAAGCTCTGGAGTCTGTATCGCGAGCACTCTGGTTGGCTGTCATGGCTATTGCCAGTTGCAACGCTGGTTACAGCAGCTTTTCAGTGGTACATTATTCATCCTTATGACGATACGATTGGCAGTGGCTGGTCGATTGGTATTCTGGCTGCCGGTATAGTTGTTTCTCTGGTGCTGGTCGTTCTTAAAGGCAAACAGAAGCCATTTGTTTTCTCGGCAAGTATTGTTGCTGTACTAGTATTGTTAATTGGCCCGCTCTACTGGGCAGCTACCCCAATTACTTATGGCCTGAACAGTCAAACCCCTGAAGCAGGACCAGGCAGCAGTGAGGGCAGAGGAGGAATGGGCGGCAATTCTAGCAACTTTGGACGTAATAGCGCCACAAGTGCGAATGAGAGTCTGTTGTCCTATCTGGAGGAAAATAATACTGGGGAGCCTTATCTGTTTGCCGTATTGGATTATGGCACAGCAGCTCCTTATATCGTCGATAAGGGGGCATCGGTTGTTATTCTGAACGGGTTTTCCAATTCGGACACAGTATATACCACAGATACCCTAGAGGCGTTAGTAAAGAGTGGAAAGGTGAAATACTTCCTGCTGAGCAGCGGCGGTATGGGGGGGGGACGTGGAGGGAACTCTACGCTATCTACCTGGATTACTGACAATGGTACAGAGGTTCCAGCAGCGGATTGGGCAGGAAACGATGCTGGTAACAGCGGAACGTTATACAAAGTTACAGTTAACTAGTTCAGTGTTTTAGAGTACGAAGCGTGCTAATACATTTGCAGGCACGCTTCAGCATTCAAATTAAAGGAGGAGCTGCTCATGAGCATCAACGTGCGCTATTCCATTATTATACCGATGTTTAATGAAGAGGCAGTCATTCAGGAAACGTATCGCCGTATTAAAAAAGTGATGGCAATGACGGAGGAAGTGTATGAGCTGATCTTCGTGAATGACGGCAGCACCGACAACTGTGCCCAGATGATCGAGGAATATAGCTACTGGGATGAGAGTGTGAAGCTGATCGATTTGTCACGTAACTTTGGACATCAGATCGCTATTACTGCCGGAATGGACTATGCCCTTGGGGATGCAGTTGTCATTATTGATGCTGATTTGCAAGACCCGCCTGAGCTGATCTTGGACATGATTGCGGAATGGAAGAAGGGGTATGAAGTTGTATATGCTAAACGGGTGAAGCGTAATGGTGAATCCTTATTCAAAAAGTGGACGGCCAGCCTCTTTTATAGAATTCTGCGTTATTCAACCGATATTTCTATCCCTGTGGATACGGGTGATTTTCGGCTCATAGATCGTAGGGTCTGCGAAGAGCTCAAACGTCTACCGGAGAAAAACCGTTTCGTGCGCGGACTGGTCAGCTGGGTTGGTTTCCGTCAGAAGGCGATTGAATATGAACGGGATGAACGTCTGGCGGGGGAAACTAAATATCCACTAAAACGTATGATCAAGCTCTCTTTGGACGGAATCACCTCCTTTTCCTATAAGCCGCTGAAGCTGGCAGGATATTTGGGCGCACTGCTGTCGGCTTCTGGTTTTCTGTACCTTATGTATGTTTTGTACCTGGTGATTTTTACAGACTCAGTTGTTAAGGGCTGGGCTTCGATGATTGGAATTACGCTGACCTTCAACGGATTTGTACTCATTATGCTAGGAATACTAGGTGAATATGTCGGCCGGATTTATGACGAAACTAAGGGACGTCCGCTTTATATTGTCCAAGAGTTCTATGAAGGTAAGGGGCAGCAAAAGAACATTCGTGAGCACCCTGTGACCCATCTCCGTAAATAAACTGCAAGGGAGGGATTCATGATGAAGATTAGAAAAGCTGTCATTCCCGCCGCGGGCTTAGGCACTCGTTTCCTGCCTGCCACTAAGGCTCAGCCAAAAGAAATGCTGCCCATTGTGGATAAACCAGCGATTCAATATATCGTAGAAGAAGCCGTCCGCTCTGGTATTGAAAGTATTATCATCGTGACCGGCCGCAATAAGAAGTCGATTGAAGATCATTTTGATAAATCGGTGGAGCTGGAGCAGACGCTTTTGGAAAAAGGGAAAGAGGATCTACTTCGTGAAGTCCAGCTAATCAGTGAGCTAGCGAGCATCCATTACATTAGGCAGAAAGAGCCGCTGGGACTAGGCCATGCCATCCTTTGTGCGGAACAATTTATCGGTGATGAACCTTTTGCTGTTTTGCTTGGTGACGATATTATGGTTTCGGAGGACCCGGCGCTGCTGCAGATGATGAGATTGTATGAGCAAGAAGAGCAGACTATCGTCGGTGTGCAGCAGGTGCCACGGCAGGAGGTTAACAAATATGGGATTATAGCCTCCAGCGGCTCACTAAATGGAGTTCATGAAGTAAAAGGATTGGTAGAGAAGCCCTCGCCTGAAACAGCTCCTTCAGAATACGCCATTATGGGGCGATACATTTTGGAGCCTTCGATATTCTCAGTGCTGGCTAACCTCAAACGTGGAGCGGGCGGTGAATATCAACTGACGGATGCTTTGCACGAGGTATGCCGGCAAGAAGGATTGCTGGCGCTGGATTTAATCGGCAAACGTTATGATATTGGTGATAAATTTGGTTACATTAAAGCCACGCTGGAGGTAGGTTTGATGCGGGAGGATTTGCGCCCATTATTGGTTCCGTATTTGCAGGAGCTGGCTGCTAGTCTTAAGGGAAGAGAAGAAGAAGTGGATTCCTTGCATTGGAGTATACACAGTTGAGGGAGAGAAACTGTTTCAAACGATCATAACATCGGCTTCGGTGGTGGGATGAGGTTTTGAAGCAGTTTTTTTGCGTGTGGTGTTCAAAGGACGGTGAGGGACGAGCAAATAAGTGTACTTTATACAATTAAAAGTATGGGGGGACAGCTGCAAATCGATTTAGTTGCACTTGATACATCTATATCTTTACATTTTAGCTAGAATGCTCAGTTAGCCTGTTTTTAGTTGCATAAAATACACTTAAAACAGCCGTGTGGGTGTTATTGTATGAAATAGCTGCATCAAGTGCAGTTATTTTAAAATTTCGTAACTTGTTTCTCCTGGGTGACGAAAAAATCCGAAAGACCGATTCCTAAGAATCATCCTCCGGATTTATGTTTTGAGTATAGATTAAGCTTTCAGCACATCATGATCAACGTAACGCGTACCATTTAACTCGCTAATTACATTAATAGCTACCTTCGCACCATCGCCTGCGGTAATAATGGCATGTACACTTACTCCAGCAACAGTACCAGCAGCCCAAATACCTGCGATATTCGTTTTGCCTTCAGCATCAACGGCTACTACAGTTTTGATTCTTGGCTCTGTACCATCCTTAGTCTCCACACCAGCTTTGGCAGCTAGATCTGTAAGGGCGCCTGTGGCAAGAATGACATGTTTTGCTTCATAGATAATTCCATCTTCAGTTTCAATGACAAAACCATTGCCGCTGGAGGTGAGGTTGATAGCCTGTTCGGAAACCAGCTCAGCGCCAAATTTAACGGCTTGCTTATGGCCGGTTTCGACCAGCTCAGGACCACCTACTTCGGAAATTCCATAAAAGTTCTCAAACCAACCTCTGCGGGTCATGCCCTTATCGTTGTCGATCAGCAGCGTTTTTTTGCCCGCCTTGGCGGCGAACAGGGCTGCGCTTGCACCGGCAGGACCGGCGCCAATTACGGCGATTTCGTACATGTATTTACCTCCTAAAAGTTTTGTGGAGCGATGCTCCTTAGAATGGACTACATAGCAAAACTGGCAACGAAAGCATACGCTTAAGTTTTGTGGAGCGATGCTCCAGTTCCTCTTAATTATAACGGTTGTTACTCTTCCTTGGCTAATCCTTCCTCGCAAGGCAGACTAACCGTAAACGTTGTCCCCTCGCCAACGGTGCTATTTACACTAATCTTGCCGTGATGTGCCTCGACAATAGATTTTGTGATGGAGAGACCCAACCCTGATCCGCCGTATTTACGTGTGCGAGAGGAGTCACTGCGGTAGAATCGATCAAAGATATGTGGGATGTGCTCTCCGGGAATTCCGTAGCCATTATCCCGCACGCTTAATAGAGCCTGATTTCCTTCCGCTTGTAAAGAGAGATGAATGCTCCCTGTCGTGGCATTGGTATGCTGAACTGCATTGTGGAACAGATTCAGAATCACCTGCTTGAGCTTATAGGGATCATATTTACCACGGATGCCATAGGAGATATCAAAGGTAACTTTACGTTGATCTGCGAGCAAAAGCAGATGCGGCTTCATTTCGTGAATTACCTCGCTGAGAATCAGATCAGTCATCTGCAGCTGTGGAGCTCCATCCATTCGAGCGAGCAGTAGCAGATCCTCGACCAGCTTGTTGATCCGTTTCGATTCACCATGCATGCTTCGCAACGAGTTATATAACTGTTCTTTATTATCGGCGGCGCCCCGCAGCAAGACCTCAAGAAAACCGTGTATTGAGGTAAGCGGAGTTCTAAGCTCGTGGGAAGCATCGGCAGCGAACCTGCGCATCTGCTCCTTGGCCTCCCGTTCATTATGAAAGGATATTTCGAGACGTTCGAGCATACCATTGAATGAATGAGCAAGCTTGTCGATCTCGGCCTGTCCTTGGTCAACTGGAAACCGAATGTCCAAATTACCGGCATTAATGATCTCAGCCGATTCTCCCATATTAGATAGAGGAACTAACGTCTTTCGCAGGGCCGGTAAGTATAGGAATAATCCAGTCAATAAAGCAATCACTGACAAACCTGCGTAGATCAGCAGCTGCTGCATTATCACATCCGTCAATGGCCCTGTGCTCACACTCATTTGCAGCAGCAATCTAGTATTTCCAGGTCTATAAAGATTCATGAATATAGCTAGATGTTCAGTTCCGTCTTCAGCTTGGATGAGCTTGTAATTTCCTGTTGCCCTATCCGTGGTGTGAATCAGCAGCGCATCGTATTGCTCATTGGTCAGCCTGGGTGCTGCTATATCTGAGAGGGTTAATTGCTGTAAATCCCTGAAGGTGCCATCCGAGCTGTACATGGCGAGAGTTGTATGGGCATCAAGCAGAAGCGGGCGCCGGTTCTCGCCAGTTCGCAGCCCACTTGGCATTTTATTCATGTCTTCTCTTTCCAACGGGAAATTGCTGTTAAACTCGTTGTTCGTGTCATTTATACCTGTGCTGTCCTCGTCATAGGAATTAAAAAAGTTAAAAAACATCTCACGGGGGACAGAACGTATTTGCGCTTCCATAGACTCGGCTCTATTGCTGTATATAAAATCTCGCATAAGGATATATTGTAAGACTCCAATTAGCAGCAGCAATCCTGATAGAATAAGCAGCGATGTGGCAAGCAGCTGTTTACGCAAGGAACGTGGTGCAGGCAGTCTGCGAAGCCATCTGAAGATGGGAGTGCTCATAGATCCACCCGGTAGCCTGCGCCCCGCAGGGTACGGATAATACGGTGCTCCTTATCTCCGAGCTTCTCACGAAGCGAACGGATATAGACCTCAACAATATTTTCCTCACCGCCAAAATCATAGCCCCACACTTTATCAAGAATCATAGGCTTGCTGAGTACAAGGCCGTGATTGATAACGAGATACTGTAATAACTCGTATTCCGTAGGGGAGAGTTCAAGTACTTCCTCCCTGAAGCGAATTTCCTTTCGCCGACTGTCAATTCGGAAAGGACCGCAGCGGACCTCACCTAGCAGCCCCGGAAACTGATTCCGCAGCCGCGCTTGGATCCGCGCTAGTAATTCATCAAAGCTGAAGGGCTTGACCATATAGTCGTCAGCACCAATAGATAGTCCTTTTACGCGATCATCCACTTCGTCTTTTGCAGTAAGCATGATGACAGCTACCTCTGTCTCTTCTGAGCGCAGATAGTGACATACCTCGAATCCATCCATACCCGGCATCATAACATCCAGGATAGCTACATGGGGCTTGAATTCAGCTGCAATCGAAATGGCGCTTAGCCCGTCCGACGCGGTTCGTACTTCAAAACCTTCGTTAAGGAGACCCAGCTCCAGGAACTGTAATATATGAGGCTCATCATCTACGAGCAGAAGTCGAACTCCTTGTACTGCTTTCATCATAGGTTCCTCCAAATCGGTGATAGATAGCTTCATTATGCCATATCCGGTTGAATGTTTGCTGAAGACCGAATGATTCTTTTTCTAGAATAAATGAGTGAATTTCTTTCACATGGCTTTAAATTGGTTAATCTAGTTATAAGGAATATTAACGTGTTTAATGACAAACAGGGTTAAAAATTCCGGATTTTCGGAATTGCGATAAAGGGTTTTGACGAAGAATATAGAACACTTTACAATAAGGATAATCTCCTGATTCAGGCTCCTGATTTTGGAGAATGCTCTCCCTATTTTAGGTTAGATCATCCGAACGTGTAAAATTTCCTTCCTCGTTTTTTCAACTTTGTCATCTTCCTATCAAGGCTCATTTCTTTCTGGTGTATTTCTTTTCTAATTCACTTCTTTTTGGAATTCTGTTCATTCATCCTAGGTTTGCTGAACTTTATATTACCCATAAGTCAAGGGAGGCTTTTCCATGAAGAAAAAAGAAATGGTAGCCATGCTATTGGCTGGAGGCCAAGGCAAAAGATTGAAAGGTTTAACCAAATCGCTTGCCAAGCCCGCTGTCTATTTTGGGGGCACTTATCGGATCATCGACTTTCCTTTAAGTAACTGCTCCAACTCGGGTATTGATACTGTTGGTGTATTGACACAGTATGAGCCACTTATACTACATTCTTACATCGGAGTAGGCAGTGATTGGGATTTGAACCGTAAGAATGGTGGAGTATTCGTATTGCCACCGCATGAACGTGAGAATGGAAGCAGCTGGTATCGGGGAACAGCCGATGCGATTTATCGAAATCTTAAATTTGTAGATCAGTTCGACCCCGAGCATGTTCTTATTCTATCCGGTGATCACATTTATAAAATGGATTATCATGCTATGCTGCAATACCACAAGGAGAGAAACGCAGATTGCACGATTTCTGTGATTGACGTTCCGCTGGAGGAAGCAAGTCGATTTGGAATCTTAAATACGGAGGACGATCTGAAAATTTACGAATTTGAAGAGAAGCCTGCACAGCCAAAAAGCACGCTAGCTTCTATGGGTGTGTACATCTTTAAATGGGAAATTCTCCGCAAGCATTTGCTGGAGGACGGAGAGAATATAGGGTCATCTCACGATTTTGGTAAAGATATCATTCCTTTGATGCTGGAAGATGGGAACTCTTTATTTGCGTACCCTTTTGAAGGGTATTGGAGAGACGTTGGTACGGTAGCAAGCCTGTGGGAAGCGAATATGGATTTACTGAGCGATAATCCACCGCTTAATCTAAATGATCCCAGCTGGCGCATATTTACACGTAATCCGAATCAACCTGCCCAATATGTCGCGCCTGGGGCGAAAGTGTCAGGATGCATTATTAATGAAGGCTGCATTGTGCATGGTGAAGTGAAGCACTCGGTTCTTTTTTATGGCGTAGAGGTAGGTGAAGGCAGTGTGATTACGGACTCCGTAATTATGCCTAAGGTTAAGATTGGTAAGAACGTACGCATTCATAAAGCGATTATTAGTGAGAATACGATAATCGACGATTATATGGAAATAGGCATCGAGCGGGAGAACGAGAACGAAATTCTGCTGATCGACAATAAAAGCAAGAAACGTAAATCAGCTGTGGCCAAAACCATATAATCAAGCTAAAACGCCTTCGGCGTCCTTCTAGGGACGGTAAGCGTTTATGCGAGATTTATAAGGATAAAGTATATAGTGAAACTTATACTTTCTTATAAATTATAAGAGGACGGTGGATTCCGATGAAGCAACTCATGGGTGTAATTAATCTGGATCATGAACTCGATAAACTAAATGAACTCACTTATTTCCGCTGTGGTGCAGCCGTACCTTTTGCCAGTCGTTATCGGTTGATAGATTTCGTGCTTTCCAATATGATGCGTGCGGATCTGGAGAGCGTGGGCCTGTTTGTTCGCCGTAAATACCGTTCTTTAATGGACCATTTGGGTGACGGGAAATCTTGGGATATGAATCGCAAGCATGGGGGACTATTTATTTTGCCTCCGGACTGGAATGATCCCACCGATACTTCTCTTGGCGACCTTCAGCATTATCATAATAATCTGGATCTTTTTAAACGGGGATCTGCAAAATATATTGTGTTTTCCGGCAGCCAGCATATTAATACTATCGATCTCCAGGACTTGTACAGCTACCATTTGGAGAAGGGTGCCGATGTTACAGTAGTATACAAAAAAATAGAGCAATTGCAGCCAGAGCATGAGTTATGCCAGCGTATTGAAGTGGACGAAGAGAATAATGTGACCAATATCCATCATGAGAAGGATCATCCCAATTTATATCTCGATATCTTCATTATGGAGAAAAAACTGTTCCTGGAGCAGGTGGAACATTGCATTGCACATGGGGAGAGCTACTTTTTCCGTGATGTCATTCAGAAAAACCGCCATAAATTCAAAATCGCTGCTTATGAGTATCATGGCTATCATGCCGTAATTAATTCATTGGAAAGCTATTATAAGAATAGTCTGGAGCTGCTTCAGCAGGAGAATTACTTTAGTCTGTTCAAAGAAAGTCCAGTACAGACGAAGATTAAATATGAGGCTCCTACCCGATATTTAGAGAGCGCAAATGTCAGCAATTCACTGGTGGCTAACGGCTGCATTATAGCGGGAACGGTGGAGAACAGCGTGATCTTTCGTGGGGTTCAGGTACGTAAAGGAGCGAAGATCATCAACTCTGTAATTATGCAGAAGTGCATTATAGAGGAAGATGCTGTTATTGAGAATGTGATCATGGATAAGGACGTACATTTAAGTAAGAATCGAATTCTCGTCGGGGATAGTAAACGTCCATTTGTCATCGCCAAGAGCAGCAAAATATAAACCAACTGGATTAGATGAAACGAAACAGTATAACCTATCTGATCTACAGGCATAGTCTAATGCATCCCTAAAAAAAGCTTTTGTCAGGAGGAACCTGCTGTTGTTTAACGATAAAGAAACTTTCAAACAGGTGTTTCGCGAGACGCTCATCAGCAAATTGGGCAAACCTTTGGAGGAAGCCTCGAATGCTGATGTCTATAAAATATTAGGCAACATGATTCGCGAGAATGCCGGGAAAAATTGGGCGGATACCAATCAAAAGTACAAGACGGATAAGGATAAGCAGGTATACTATTTTTCTATGGAGTTTCTGATCGGAAGACTTCTGGGGAACAATCTGCTGAATATGGGCGTGCTGGAGGTCGTGCGTGAGGGATTGGCCGATCTTGGTTTCTCGCTGCAGGATATTGAGGAGGTAGAAGCCGACGCTGGGCTTGGCAATGGAGGACTTGGACGTCTAGCTGCTTGTTTCTTGGATTCACTGGCCTCCCTGCAATATGCGGGGCATGGTTGCGGCATACGTTATAAATACGGCCTGTTCGAGCAGAAAATCGTTGACGGGTATCAGGTGGAACTGCCCGATTACTGGCTGCAAAATGATAATGTATGGGAAGTGCGTCGTGAAGACAAGCAGGTAGAAGTAAGGTTCTGGGGCGTGATTGAGACTCGGGAGGAGAACGGGCGGCTTATCTTTGAGCATAGTCAATATGAGGCCGTTCGTGCAGTTCCGTATGATGTGCCTATCATTGGTGCAGATCGGCGGCATGTGAATACACTGCGCAACTGGAGCGCGGAGTCCATCACCCAGCCTACCAGAACCTTTGGCTCTTTTGCCGGATCAGACTATCATAAATTCCTGGAATATAAACGTTCCGTAGAATCCATCTCGGAGTTCCTGTATCCGGATGACTCTCAATACGAAGGCAAGCTGTTGCGGTTGAAGCAGCAATACTTCCTCTGCAGCGCTGGCCTGCAAAGTATTCTGCGAACCTTTGGAAAGCTTGGACTCCCTATACAATCGCTGCCCGACAAGGTTGCACTTCATATCAATGATACACATCCGACGCTTGTAATTCCTGAATTGCTGCGGATTCTGATGGATGTACATGGATTAGGATGGGATGAAGCGTGGAGTATTACAACTCGTATGGTGTCCTATACAAATCATACGATCTTGAGCGAAGCCCTGGAGAAATGGCCTATTCAAATGGTCAGGGACTTGCTTCCACGTATTTTTCTTATTATTGAAGAGATCAATGCCCGCTTCTGCGGCGAGCTGATGAGTCGTTATCCCGGTGATCAGGACCGGATTTCACAGATGGCAATTATTCATGACGATCAGGTTCGCATGGCTCATCTGGCGATTGTGGCGAGCCATAGTGTCAATGGGGTAGCAGCGCTGCATACAGAAATATTGATGAAACGCGAAATGCGGCTCTTTAATGAAATGTACCCGCACCGCTTCAATAATAAGACGAATGGGATTACTCACCGGCGCTGGCTGATGCATGCCAATCCGGATCTGGCTAACCTTATCAATCAATCGATAGGAACCCGCTGGATGAGCCATCCGCAAGAGATGATTGGCTTGATTAAATATTGTGAGGATGCATCCTTCCAGGAACAAGTGGCCAGCATTAAACGGCGGAATAAGCTCAAGTTGGCTGAATACATCTACAGCAAGCATTCGGTACATGTAGACCCCGACTCTATTTTTGATGTCCAGGTGAAGCGCCTGCATGCTTATAAGCGGCAGCTGCTAAATATTTTGCATATTCTGCATATGTACAACCAAATCAAAGATAATCCTTCGATGGATATGGTACCGCGCACATTTATATTCGGAGCAAAGGCGGCACCAAGCTATCATTTGGCGAAGCGAATTATCAAGCTGATCAATACTGTGGCGGAGGCTGTCAACAAGGATCCGGATGTTAAAGGCAAGATCCGTATCTTTTTCCTTGAGAATTATTCGGTATCCTTGGCCGAGAAGATCATTCCTGCTGCGGATATTAGTGAACAGATCTCTACTGCGAGTAAAGAGGCCTCCGGCACGGGGAATATGAAGTTTATGATGAACGGTGCATTAACCGTAGGTACGATGGACGGTGCTAACGTGGAAATGCATGAGATGGTAGGGGACAACAATATGTTCCTGTTCGGTCTTCGTGCTGAGCAGGTAATGGATTATTATCAGCATGGCGGCTATCACGCACGTGATATCTACAATGGGGATAGCCGTGTGAAGGAAGTATTGGATCAGTTGGTTAATCCGGGACCTATATGCTGTCATGGTGCGGAGTTTGAGACCATTTTCCATTCTCTTTTGGATAATAACGATGAATTCTTTGTGCTTAAGGATTTCGCAAGTTATGTCGAGACTCATGTCGAGATTGACCGGGCATACCGCAACCGTCAGGAGTGGCTGAAAAAGTCTATTATAAATATTGGTCATTCCGGTAAATTCTCAAGTGATAACACGATTAGCCGCTACGCGGCGGAGATTTGGAATATCAGTCCGGTACGGCTATAGGCTCAACAAGAATAGGCTGTCTTATAAGTAGGAGATTCCTACAAATGAGACAGCCTATTTCTTATGCTCTATAGAGCTGCTTTAGATAACTTCCGATACCAGGGCTGCGAACCGCTCCAGGAACCGGCGTTCCTCATCATCAAAACGATCTTTCAGCGGACTGTCGATGTCGAGTACGCCAAGCAAACGATCATCCTTGATCAGCGGGACTACAATTTCGCTGTTTGAAGCGGCGTCACAGGCGATATGTCCCGGGAATGCATGCACATCTCCTACTACTAACGTGCGTCGTTCCGCAGCAGCCGTTCCGCAGACTCCACGAGACAACGGGATGCGGATGCAGGCAGGAAGACCTTGGAAAGGCCCGAGCACAAGCTCCTTGCCATCAAATAAATAAAAACCGGCCCAATTCGTATCCGGCATAGCGTGTTTAAGCAGTGCCGAAGCATTGGCCAGGTTGGCCGTTGCACTTGGTTCGTCCTTTACTAATGCTTCTAGTTGGATTAGAACCGCTTCAAACTGCTCGTTGCGTGTTCCATCGTAAGGCATAGCTTGAAACATGAAGCATCACCTTCCTGTACTTTAAATTCAAATATGAACTCCTAACTGTAATTATCAACATAGTACAGCTAGACATAATACGTCAAGCGACAATACCAATCTGTAACAATATGGAATCTTCCTTGAAGTCCATGAAATGCGGAACAGCCACAATAATGTTTCCGGGGATCGGTCAGAGGGTAATGCTAGTATAAATACCGAAGGCTATATAGCCGGAAGAGGTGGAATATGCGCGCTGATGTACAGAACTTGTTCATAGGAATTCATATGCTTTATTGTGCACGGGATAAAGATGTGACGATCTCAGAGATGCTGCTCGGACTTGAAGATCTGGGGTATCGTGTAGGAGAACGCGAAGTGAAACAGGAATTGGAAAAGCTGACACTGGACAACTTTCTGACTGCCCATACCGAAGGGTACAGTATTACGGGGACTGGAATTGAAGAGTTCAAGGATATTCGAGCCAAACTTCAGGTGTTATGCAGTGAAGTTATTCATGAAGCAGAATGAAATCATTGTAGTTAAGTTGAATAAAAAGCGTCTGTATTTAGGGAGTGTTTGCTCCCTGCTGCAGACGTCTTTTTACGTTAACGCGTAGAATTTGTTCTTTTCAATGTTAAAGAATTTAGAACTTTTATCTTAAGGATATACTCTTGAATGATGTATAATTGATAAGTTGAAGGGGGGCAGAGACTTGTATATCTGCAATGGAGTGATACCCACACTGGTCGGCAGTAGAGTGAAGCTGTGTGCTATGACTACTGAACATGCTTCAGCATTATATCAGGTCTGGTCTCATCCAGAGGTCACCCGCTGGCTGGGGGCTCCAGCATTATCCTCTATCGAAGAGACTAAGCAACTGATTGCATTTTTATCACAGATGGCTCAGGAAGAGGACAGCTTACGCTGGAGTATTGTAGGACCCGGAGGTGAAGTTATAGGGAGCTGCGGGTATAACTATTGGCAGTTACAGGGAGCTTACCGCGGGGAAATTGGCTGCGATCTGGCGCCTGCCTTTTGGGGGCTTGGATATATGAAAGAAGCGCTTGGTTTAGTGCTCGACTTCGGCTTTAATAGGATGGGGCTGAATCGGATAGAAGCGCTGTGTCATCCTGATAATAATCGTGCGGAGAGGCTGGTTCAAACGCTCGGCTTTCAGAAGGAAGGTATATTACGTCAATATCGTCAGACATCTTCCGGCTTTCAGGATGTGACTCTACATGCGCTTCTGCGTGGGGAATGGCAATGATTTTATTACATAAAGAGAGGGTTTGGAACATTGAAGTCAACAGGGGATTTAGAACGTAAATTAATACTGATAGGGGTGCTGCTAGCTACCTTTTTGGCTGCGATTGAAGGAACGGTAACAGGACCAGCGGGTCCAGCTATCGTAGGTGAATTTCAGGGAATGCAGTGGCTTAGCTGGATATTCACTTCTTATTTGCTGGCAATGGCTATTACTACTCCTATTTTCGGCAAAATCAGTGACCTCTTTGGACGCAAGCCGGTGTTCATGTGGGGGGCAGCTGTTTTTTTATTAGGCTCATTATTATGCGGTATTTCGCAAAGTATGGAACAGCTGATCCTGTTCCGGGCAATACAGGGGATTGGCGCGGGTGCGCTCATTCCAATGACCTTTACCATTATCGGGGATATTTACAGTATTGAAGAGAGAGCGAAGACACAAGGATTACTTAGCTCTGTATGGGGGATTTCCTCTTTGGTAGGCCCTCTTCTTGGAGGATATGTTGTAGATTACCTAAGCTGGCGCTGGGTATTTGTCTTTAATCTGCCGTTTGGTTTACTAGCAATGGTATTTATTGCCCGTTATTTGAAGGAAGAAAAGGTACGCCGGAAAGCACAAATTGATGTGGCAGGTGTGCTGCTGTTCGCTGCTGGTATGGGCGCATTACTCTTCGGTCTCTCCACAGGAGGACAGAATCTGGAGTGGACATCCCCACTGCTAATCGCAACTCTAAGTGTGGCTGTTATCCTGCTAGTCTTATTTTTCTTTGTGGAGCGTCGTGCTCCTGAACCTATGTTGCCGCTGGGTCTATTCTCGAACCGCAATATCGCAGTATCTACAGGCGCTAACCTGCTGGTAAGCACATTAATTATTGGGCTTTCTACGTATGTGCCATTATGGGTGCAGGGTGTATCCGGAAAAAGCGCCGCCATCTCAGGTTTGCTACTGGCGCCGATGTCGGTAGGCTGGATGTTTGGTTCGATCGCCGGAGGGCGGATGATTCTAAAAGCGGGTTCGCGTCGAACCGCAATGCTTGGATTGATTATGATCGCTGCCGGAGCTATTGGTCTGGCTTTCTTAACAGGGGAGTCTTCACAGCTGCTGCTCTTATGCTTGATGCTGGTCTGTGGAGTTGGCTTTGGGTATTCTTCTACAGTCTTTACGATTATCGCGCAGTCCTCTGTTGCGTATGAGCAACGGGGAGCATCTACAGCGCTTAATGCGTTCACGCGTTCTTTAGGACAGACTGTTGGGGTGGCTATTTTTGGTTCCTGGCTGAACTTGAATATTGATAAGCTGTTAAGAAAACAACCGGATTCGAACATCTCAGGAGATGATATTAATAAGCTGCTTGGATCACATGCAGGAACCAACCTGTCTGGGGAAGTATCAAACAGTCTGCGTGATGCCCTTGAAGGTGGTCTTCATTCATTATTTATCGTAATGGCAGTTTTCGCTGTTTTGTCGCTGATAATTTCCTGGGGTTTGCGAAAGGGTGTGCCTTCAGTAGAGGATGCTTCATCGTCCTTGAAAAAGGCATAACTTATTAGGTAGATAGCGTGTTAAAGTGGTTGAACCATACGAATTAACTCCCTGGAGTGGCGTACGGAGTGACGCATGGAATGACCGACGGTGTGGCATATGGAATGACGCATGGAGTGGCGTACGGAAAGACACATGGAATGACACACGGAAAGACGCATGGAATCACGCACGGAAAGACGCATGGACTAACGGAGAGTAGCACATGGAATGACGTATGGAGTGACACATGGAATCACGCACGGAGTGGCGAGCGTAATAACACACGAGATTGACTTGAACTTTAGAGTAGAGCGTCGGTGGAAGCAATCGTTAGGCAAATTTAGTTGTATTTTGTACAACTATAATCCTGCCGTTAACTCTTCAATGGATATAGCTGTATTTAGTACATCTATTTTCTTGATTTACTCGCCTAGGGGTACTTTTTCTGGTTTTTAATTGTACAGAATACACTTAAAGTTAGAATAATCCGATTTGCATACGAAATAGCTGTATAGAATGCAGTTATTCCTTTAGCTACTGCTCAGGTTCCCATCAAGATCGGGCGCTGAAAATATAGCGGGTTATATCAAAAGTGGATTTTACTGAGAGTGGTAGTTACGGTCAGCTAGAAGGGACGTCCAATCGGAAGTGTGTTCGCCAAGTCCAATCGGAAGCGTGCACGACAAGTCCAATCGGAAGCGTGCACGCCAAGTCCAATCGGAGGTGTGCTACGCCAAATCCAGTCGGAAGTGTGCTCGCTAGTCCTGCCGAATAAGGATGACTATGATCCGAGGTTTGCCAAAAGCGGATCTCAAGGTCCGTCTTCGGCATCGACTTACTGCCCTAACTGATCAGTTCTCAACTAATGTTCGGCTAACGGAGGCTGTAAAAAGGCACTCAAATTTTGCTCAGAGGGGTCATAAGGACTTATATCATCTGCTCAAGTAAGCTGCCGCAGAACAAAGAAAACCAATGGGCGATTCTCAAATAAATCGGAGAATCGCCTATTGGTTTTCTTTTTACCATTAACAGAAATCAATAACAGCTTGTCTAAAACACATAAATAAGCGACTCTTACTTACGAGGAAGAGGGGATAGCTTCTCAGCTTGTAGACCCATCTTTTTGAGCAGAACAATCATTTGTTCCTTCTCATCATCATTTAGACCGCTGAAAGCAAGATGCAGGCGTTCTGAATATTTCGGATACATCTCATTCATGAGACGTTCACCTTCCGTAGTCAGCTCCGCAAAAATCACACGGCGGTCGCTCGGACAAGGCTTACGCTGCAAATAGCCGCGTTCCTCAAGCTTATCGATTACGTAAGTAACGTTGCCGCTTTGCAGCAGCAGCTTGGCGCCAATTTGTTGAATGGGTTGTGGTCCCTTATAGTACAACACTTCCATAACGGCAAAGGCAGTCGGATTAAAACCTTCAATTTTGCTGCCGGTAACAGCATGTTCATTAATGCTCTTAAAAGACTTGGCAAATACCCGGTACAAATGTAGTGTTAATTGCGTATCACGTTCGTAAGATTGTATCATGCTTCTCCACCCTCTATCGTTAATCATGTGTGAACTCATCGCACAGTTTGCAATCAATAGTCATTAGTGCACGGGTTACCTGTGCAACGAACCTTGAGATAACCTTAGAATACGTGAAAGAGCGAATGAAGAACATGTGATTTGTCACAATGAGCACACTTTTAATTATTAAAAATCAAACAATTTTTTGAATACGATAAAAACGAAGGTTTTTTTGATTTCAGTCTTTGAAAGGATAAGAATTTCAGTCTTAGGTTCAAGCGCTATTTACGCCTCCAGACGGATGATTGATGTTCTCCAATATTTTACTATTACTTCATCGAGAAATAGTAACGGGGAGTGAAGTAAGATGGAGGAACAACTGGCTCATGATTCAAAAGAAGGAAAGCTGACGGCGAATAAGCCCTTTATGCTGCTTATTGCCGCACAGCTTGTATCGAATGTGGGAGACTGGTTGCATATCCTAGCGCTACTGACAATGGTAGGTTTTAAATGGAATGCGACACCGTGGGAAATTACGGCTATATCTTTATGTATGGCTGTGCCGTTGCTCTTAGGAGGACCGTTCGCAGGTTATTTAAGTGATCGTTTTAACCGCAAGGCGCTGATGATTGGTTCGGATCTAGCTCGTGCCGGAATCGTTGTTTGTTTGGTATTTGCAGGTTCTCTCTGGCAGGTATATGTCCTGCTGGTGGCTAAAGGGATCATGGATGTACTCTTTTCACCAGCCAAAAGCGGAAAGCTCAAGGAGCTTGTCCCTGCGGCCCAGATGGATAAAGCCATGGCGCTTAGCTCATCTATCGAACAAATAACCAAAATTGTAGGTCCTGCTCTAGGTGGACTGCTGGTTGCCGCATTTGGTATTGCCGCTTGTTATGTGATTGACTCGGCTACCTTCATTTTATCGGCGGTCATCTTAATAGGACTGCCGCGTGCGGCTGCACTGAAGAAAGATGCAGCAGAGGATAACACAGGGGAGAATGGTGCTCGGAAGTCTTTTCGCCAAGAAATGTCGGCGGGTCTGCAGGTGATCGTGGGAATGCCAGTAGTACTTTGCGGGATTGCTATGCTGGTACTAGTGCTGCTAATGCTGCAAATTGGTGATTCGCAGATTGTAACGTTATTCCGGGAAATTCCGGGTGTGAACGGTGATCTGCTGGGTTGGTGTGTGGCAGCCAGTGGTCTTGGCACCTTACTGTCAGCCCTGCTTGTAAGCCGTATAGGCAGTGGTAAACATACGCTCGTCTTCATGGGATTGGGAGCTGTAATTATGGGGGTTGTTTTCTCAAGTGCAGGAATTGTAACTGCCCACGGTCAGGCTGGATTATGGATGAACATCGCTTTGTTTGGTTCTTTTATGTTTGCTGGTGTGGGGGCAGGCCTTGCGTTCATTCCCTTCAATTCAATGCTGCAACAGCGGACCCCTGCGGAATACACGGGCCGTGTATTTGGGACTATAGGCAGTCTAACAAGTGCGGCTGTTATCTTGGGACCTGTAGCCGGTGGGGCTTTAGTTACAGCGTCAGGACCTGTCCCGGCTTTCATTCTCTCTGGTTTGCTTACAGCCCTGCTCGGAGTGTTACTGTTAATGCTGCGTGGTAAAATCGAGCGTAGAGATGAAGCGGCAATTAAACGTGAAGAAGAAATTTCAGCAACAAATAACCTAGAGCTTCTCGGACAGACCTCTCTTTAATGGGAGGTTTCTTTTTTAAATAGGAGAGTAGTTCTCTGAGCTGTGAAAAAATCAGTTTGCTTCCTTGGAGAAAGTATATATAGTACGATTAGAGAAGCTATCTTTCTGGATTGGAATTTCGATAATAATATTCATTAGAAATATTTAGGAGTTGGCGAATATGGAGAATGTAGAAATAACAGGGGATACCGAGAGCGACGAAGAGATTGTACTCGATGTTGAGATCGATGAAGCAGGCTATGAAGCAGGTGCCCCGTGCATATTCGATATTTCATTTCAGGTGCGGCGTGGACAGCTGCTCGGACTGATCGGACCAAACGGTGCGGGAAAAAGTACTACAATCAAAACACTGCTCGGTTTGCTTAAGAATACCAAAGCTAAGGTCTCCTTTAATGGAGTTAATAAATCCTATGCTTATGTACCGGAGCAGCCGGTGTTTTATGAGGACTTGACCTTATGGGAGCACTTAGATTTGGCTGCTGCTGCTTATGGACTAAAATATGAGCAGTTTCAAGAAACGGCGGAGAGGTTACTGAAGCAGTTCGGCATGAATCATGTCCGTGATGATCTTCCAGCTGGTTTCTCTAAGGGTATGAAACAGAAAATGATGCTGATGCTTGGCTTTTTGGTGCAGCCGGATGTTTATATTGTGGACGAGCCTTTTATCGGCTTGGATCCTCGGGCCACTAAAGATTTCCTGCGGCTGCTGGAAGCGGAGCGGCAGCGCGGAGCTGGTGTATTAATGTCTACGCATGTATTGGATACTGCTGAGAAAATTTGCGATGATTTTGTGCTGATCTCGGGTGGCAGGGTTGCCGCTGCTGGAACGCTCGAAGATATACGTGATTATGCTGGGTTGCCGGAGGCGTCGTTGTTTGATTGCTTCGACGAACTGACATGAGTAAGCAGAAGCAGCGAGGGTTTGCTTTTCCTACCTCCAAAAAGCTATTCTGGCGGCGATTATTTTCTCATTGGCGTGAGCAATCTGCTATTATCCGTACGGCTGCCGATTGGACTGTGCTGTTATATATACTGATTCCCGGGGGATTTCTGGGAGGACGGTTATATTACGGGTTCTGGAACGAGGCATTGCCAGCTTGGAGTGGAGATTTGCCGTTTATGCTCATTCCTTCATTATTAGTGCTCCTGCTCTGTAGAGGGGGACTGGTGCTATTATTGCAGGAAGGCGATCTATTATTTCTAAGACAACGGCAGCGATGGATAAATACGATCATGTTTCGCGGGTTGCTGTACAGCCTGATCGTAACATCGTTGAAGTTCTGTGTAGCTTTTGTGCTGTTATTACCTTTTCTGGTTCGGGGATATGGAATGCTGTCATCCGAGGTATGGGCGCTGTTCGCTCTGACTCTGGCATGTAGCTGGTGCATTAAATTACTGGGGCATATTGTAAAAGTACAAAAGCAAGGCTGGCGGCGCTGGCTGTGGCTGATCCTGGCCATCTCCGTTCCTTGTGGGATTTATTTCCGTGCAGCTACGTTTTGGAACAACAGTCCAGTTTTTATGCTGCTGATTGCGGCACTCTTTGCAGTCGTAGCGGTAATCGCTCTTCAGAGGCGTATAGTGATGCGTGGGACGTTCATGAACGATGTGCGTGAAGATTATAAGCAGCGGATGAAAATAGCGGCCCTATTACTCCGCGGCGTACTGGATAAGCCACGTCCGACCCGCCATAAGCCGTGGATTTTCCGGAAATCACAGCCTTTGCTAAAATCAAAAACTGCCGAGAGCCGTTTCTCTGCGGCAGCGATTAAGGCACTTGTACGGAATCCGGCTCATTTAAAGCTCTACTTATCGTTTACTGCTGTGTCCCTTCTAGCGATATTTATCATTCCATCAGGGTTCAAATGGCTGGGCTTTATAGTTTTAGTTTCTCTCATGACCAATTGGCTGTTGTCGTTCTGGTCGTTATTCGTGGGAGATGATTACATCGGAATTCTGCCGTTTACAAAGGAACAAAAAGCCGAAGCGGGGCTGCGTGCGGTCCCTATCTTACTGCTTCCTTTTTCAATCATTTGTTCTGCGCTGATCTGTATTTCCTTATATGGATGGTTTGGGATTATCCTGTTCATCCCGCTAGGTTATATCGTTGCACTGTTTAGCTCTAGAATATTTGGAACATTTCGCTTAGCGAAATAAAGATATAAATAGAACGGAAGAGTGCCCCATAAGCCGTGAAAAGGCTGCTGGAGCACTCTTCTTTTGTTGTCTTGATTCGATCTATTGCACGCACGTACGTATGAGGTACCTAGCTAGCCTATCGGACACAGCTGCCCCTAAACATACTATTTTTCCACTTTTGTGATGCTAACGGACTCCATAGTTGCTATTGCCATGAAAAACACCCTATATGAGCCTCGCTATAATGAATAGCGTCGTTGGAGTCCGAAACACTGCCCATAAGGTGATAAATTCGCAAATAACGTCATCTGGGTCCGAAGCCGCAGTAGCTGATTAGGACAGACGCTCCACATAGCAGCTGAGGAACCCAAAACAGAGGAGCGATTCTCCAATTAATGAGAGAATCGCGCAGACCGCCATTTTCAAAGTAGTAAGCTGCTTGGAGGATATTCACGTTGCATTAGAGATTATCCCAGTCGAATGTCAGCAGCGTGCTTGCCTGCTGTATATCCTGTTGAGAAGGCCGCTGTTATATTGTAGCCTCCTGTATAGCCATGGATATCGAGTACCTCGCCGCAGAAGAATAACCCCGGCATAAGCTTCGATTCCATTCTTTTGGGATCGATTTCCTTCAGGTTTACCCCGCCCCCGGTAACAAAGGCCTCGGATAGGGAACGGGTGCCATGCACATAAACCGGCATGCGTTTCAAAATCCCAGCTAATAGAAGCAACCCATTCTTGGAGACGTGATGGCCAGTTGTATCCCCATCTAAGTCAGCTTTAGTCAGCAAGAGGGGGATGAGACGTTCTGGCAACAGTCCTTTCAGCGAATTGCGGATCGCTTTCTTAGGTTCCTGATCCAGCTTATCCTGCAACATTGATTCTACTTCCTGTGTGTTCAGATCAGGGAAGAGATCAATGGACATCTCCACCGTATCTGTGCCGGATTTACGTTGGACTTGTCTCAGAAATTGGCTGCACCGCAGTGCAATGGGCCCTGATAATCCAAAATGGGTGAATATCATATCTCCTCGATGAGAGATGACCTTCTTTCCTTTAGGATTCCACACAGTGAGGGCTACATCACGTAGCGACAGGCCTTGCAGCTCGCCGGACTTAATCCATTCTTCCCGTGAAAGAATCGGCACCTCTGTCGGAAACAGCTCGGTGATCGTGTGCCCTGCGGCTTCTGCCCAAGGGTAGCCATCTCCAGTGGAGCCGGTCTGTGGTACAGACTTGCCTCCGGTGGCGATGATAACAGCTGTGCAGGCGATCGTCTTGCCCGAGCTCAGCTGGACTCCCTTAACAGCCCCTTCGTTATAGATTATTCTTGAGACGGGACTGTCGGTCATAATCTGCACGCCTAGACTCCGTACTTTGCTAATTAAGGCAGATACGACACTAGAGGCCTTATCGGAAACGGGAAACATCCGCCCGTTATCTTCTTCTTTTAATGCAATGCCTAAACCTTCAAAAAAGGCGATGATATCCTGGTTATTAAAATGGTCGAAGGCACTATACAAAAAACGCCCGTTTCCTGGAATATGGGCGATTAGCTCGTCTCTTTCCTTGACGTTGGTAACATTGCAGCGTCCGCCACCAGATATTCCGAGCTTTCGGCCTAGTTTTGCTCCCTTGTCGATTAGCAGAACGGATGCCCCGTGTTCTGCAGCGGCCACGCTTGCCATTAGACCCGAAGGGCCGCCCCCAATGACGATCACATCGTAATTGCTCATGAAATTTTACTCCTTTACATGTTAAGACACGGAAGCGATTTCCGCGGGTATTCCTAACGGAATCATACCATTCTGATTCACATGTAACCAGTCTTGTCCAATCATTAGGTGATTATCGTTGTCAGGAGAGTAATCCTGTGCTTTAATCTAAGCATGTAGGGTAATTTGTCCATTTTGGGGTGTGATTGTAATTATTGGTGCGGTTAAGGATATCTTATTGCAAATATCGGCAGCATGCTCCTTTCTTTTTCTTTTTCAATGGTGGGTGGACCGTAGATTTGTGACTCGGAAAAAGGGGAAGCTCCCAAATGATCAGACCTTTTTAATTTTGGCGTGTACGTTTAGTCTTATCCTGTGCTCTCTTCTTTCGACAACTCTGTTTGGTGTAGCCTATTTGAATTTAGGATTAATCCCTGCGTATATTGGTATTTTATATGGAACTACCCGTTCGGGCATTTTGCTGTCCATTTTCTTGCTTATCTGCAATGTAATCATTGCGGAGCCTACAGGAATCAGTAACGTGATATTGAATTCAGGGGTTTTATTATATCCGCTACTGTTTGGATTGGCCAAACCTTTTAAGAAAGGTACAGTAGTTGAGAAGATCGGTATGTTATGGATGATTCTTTGTCCAAGCATGCTATTTATTGCGTTAGTCCCGATTATAGGCGGGGAAAATATATATGAATCAAATTCCGTACAAGCATTTCTAATTACGGTGTATCTGTTTTTTACCATCGCGCTAGGTGGTGTTTTTGTATATTTTGTTGAGATGGTTAGAAGTAGATTGCAGGATAAAGTACAAATGGAGAGTATCAGTGAAAGTTTCCAGTGGGAGTCCGAGAAGCTGCAGCAGATTACCAATGTAGTCCCTCTGAGTATTATGTCTCTGGATGAACACGGAGTTGTAACTGATCTTAATGATTGTATGTTAGGAATGATGAGGACTCATTATCCCAATTTGCGAAAAGAGGATATTATTGACGAACCGGTAAAAAAGTTTTTTCACAGCTCAGTGGATACACAGGCATATATGCGGGTAAGTGATAATATCCGCTCTAAACGGCGTTCCAGTGAAAAAATGATTCATGAGTCGCGCATCTATCAGATTTATTCAGCGCCGTTAATGCATAAGAGCTCAGGGGTAACAAGTGGTGCTGTAATTATTGTGCAGGATATGACCAATGAGGAAAAACTACGTGTAGAGCTGGATCATGTGGAACGTTTGAGCTTGGTCGGGCAGATGGCTGCTGGAATTACCCATGAGATTCGTAATCCTATGGCGGTAGTTCGGGGTTTTTTGCAGCTGATGAGAGAAAAGAGTGCTCAAGAATTGGATTCTTATTATCAGATTGTGATGGAAGAGCTGGACCGCGCTAATAGTATTATTAATGATTTTTTATCCTTGGCACAGAGCCGGGTTTCTGATAAAGAGAAGGTGCTGCTGCACCATATTATAGAAGAAGTTAGTCCATTGCTGTGGGCTGATGCTAATCTTCGCGGTCAAAGTGTGGAACTGAAGCTGAGCCCATCACTGCATGAATTGGAGCTAAATGTCCGGGAAATCAAGCAGCTTATTCTCAATTTAGGACGTAATGGTATGGAGGCTATGGGACCCAAGGGGGTGCTGACGCTGGAGACACGCAGTACTCATGATAAAGTGGAGTTGATTGTCACCGATAGCGGTGTTGGTATGTCAGAAAGTCAACGCGAGAAGCTGTTTTTACCCTTTTTTACGACGAAAATTCAGGGAACAGGTCTAGGCTTATCCTTGTGTCTTAGTATTGTGGAGCGGCATAACGGTAAAATAAATGTAGAGTCTGTAGAAGGAGAGGGCACGGTATTTACGATCTCCTTCCCATTGAATAAGGAGGAACCCAGCGAGGTTCGCTCTTAGATTGAATCACCCTCTACAGCATCTCTTGCTTTCACAGAGTATGAATGTATAATAAAGTTAGTAAGTACTGCTGTAATATTATCTGACAAACAGTTGAAAAGTGAAGGAGAGTGCAGAGAAATGTCCATGTCTTTTAATCAATATATGAGAGATTCAATTCAGCCTATGCGTGATGACCTGACAAGTATCGGGTTTCAGGAGCTTATGACTCCAGAAGAGGTGGAAGCTACTCTTCCAACCGCAAAAGGAACATCGCTTGTAGTCGTAAATTCGGTCTGTGGTTGTGCTGCTGGACAATGTCGTCCAGGTGTAGCTCAGGCTTTGCAAAATGAAATCACTCCGGATCACTTGTTCACAGTGTTTGCAGGTCAAGAGAAAGAAGCTACTGCTAAAGCACGTGAATATTTTGCTCCTTATCCGCCATCCTCACCTTCCATCGCACTGATGAAGGATGGAGAACTCGTTCACTTTATTGAACGTCATGGTGTAGAAGATCGTTCGGCTGCTGAAATTGCTGCTGAATTGAAAGAAGTCTTCAATCGTTTGTGCCAGTAAAAACAGTTATTCCATATAATCTCGCATCAGCCGGTAAATCGGCTGCATGCGGGATTTTTCAAAATATAAGAGCAATAATGGGATAGAATATGCTTAGAAGCATGAGCTTCGTTTTGGGTGGATATTTTGATGGATATGGAACCATTTCTGATGGAACGAGGTGTGTTTGGTGAGTTTACAGAAAGAAATTATTGCTGATCTTGGCGTGAAGCCAACGATTGATGTAGAGGTTGAGGCACGAAAACGGGTTGATTTCTTAAAGTCGTACGTGCTGAACGCAGGGGCTAAAGGATTATTGATCGCCATTAGTGGTGGAGTGGACAGTGCGGTAGCCGCGGGTCTTTGTAAACAGGCTACGGACGAGCTGTCGGCAGAAAAAGGCACAGAGTATATGACGCTTGGAGTATTCCAGCCTTATGGGGTTCAGGAAGATATTCAGCACAGCTACGATGTTGCCAAAGCTTTTAATCTGACTCATACTGTGGAGACCAACATTGAGGAAGCGGTAAATGAAATTGCCCTTGAAGTTGAGCATGGTCTGAAATCAATAGGCCAACACCGTCATATGACGCATCAAGGCAAAGGAAATGTTAAAGCCAGAACACGTATGGTTATGCAATATGCACTCGCTTTTGAGAACAATCTGATTGTAGTAGGAACGGATCATGCTTCTGAAGCGATTACCGGCTTCTACACGAAGTGGGGCGATGGCGCTGTAGATATTACACCACTATCCACACTTAATAAACGTCAGGTACGTCAATTGGCTGCACATATCGGTGTGCCTGCGGATATTGTCACAAAAGCACCTACGGCGGGCTTATGGCCGGGTCAGACGGACGAAACCGAGCTGGGCATTACTTATGACGATAACAGCGACTATCTGGAAGGTAAACAGGTTAACCCTGAAGTAGCTGAGAAGCTTGAGAATTATTACCGGAGAACGGCACATAAGCGTAATGTTATTCCGGGGATTTAGAATAGGTTGAACTAGAAATCGCCACGGGTCTGCGTAGCAGCAGAGCTCGTGGCGGTTTTTGTGAGTTGGATAGCTGGATAGACTAAGAAGAATAATTATTCTGTAAGCGTAAGTGTCTGATCGATAAAATTAGTTGTCGCAGCAATCGCGAACTCTAATTGCGGAGTCGTGCCAGCAAAAGGATGCACAGTGTTGAACGTATGATTACCCTCAGGAACCTGCACCCAGCTAATATCTGGCCGAAGTTTGATGAGATGCTCAGATCCTTGGCGGAGATGTACTCCATCTTGACTGCCTTGAATAAGGACAACTGGGAAGGACGCTTTCTGTATGCGTTCAAGGATGTTATAGCGTTCTTTGTTGTTCTCCATGTCTTCTAAAATTACAGCATCCAGCGGCATTTGCTGGCCAGTACGTCCATTAAGGACATAGGTTCTTCCTGTTTCCTTCATCTGCTGCTTTTGTTCTTCCGTCAGCAAATCGAGTTTCGTAACTCCGTTCCAGGAGATTACTCCGCTGATCTCATTGGGATGATCAAGCGTGTAGACCAAACAAATTCCCCCTCCGAGACTGTGACCGAGAAGGAATAACGGCAGGCTGCCGAATTTCGGGTGTTGACTAAGATAGGACAACAGGATTTCCATGTCCTTCAAGCTGCGGCGATAGGTGTTGCGGGCGAACTTCTCAAGTTCAGTGAAATGCAGCAGATCTTCCCCGATGCCAGCATGAGAGAAGTTAAAAGTAATTACTTCATGCTCTTGGCTGAGAGTTGTGGCTATGTAAGGAAACATTCCCCAATCTTTAAAACCTTTGTAGCCATGGGCTATAACTATAACGCTTTTGGCTTTGCCTTGGGCTGGGAAGTGTGAGCAGCGGAGAACAGCTCCGTCTCCGGCAGGTATTTCAAAATTACGATGATTCATAGGGTAATCCCCTCTCCATATATAAAAATGAAGTAAATCAGCTAGTCTATCGTGAAGTCGCTGGATAGTCTTATTAGACTTAGAGCGCATTTTCTTTTAAGATAGCAGAAAGAATCTTGCAGGACTATTACTTTTAATAATACTTCATATGATTGATCATACCATTATTGAAGCAAAATGGGATACACGTCCATAAGGAGCGTGAAGTGTTGATTTACGGAATCGGACATGATGTGTTAGAAATTGAACGAATCTCAGAGGTAATAAATAGAGGACTGGGTAAGAAATTTAACCAGCGGGTCTTAACAGAGCAAGAATATCAACTTGCTGAAGAGCGAAGCGGGAGGTTGGCTGAGTTCGTAGCCGGACGTTTTGCTGCCAAGGAAGCAGTTGTGAAGGCTTTAGGCTGTGGCATCGGCAATGTAGTTGGGTTTCAGGATATTGAGATATTGCCTGATGCTAAAGGAAAACCAGAGGTAACTTTATCGTGTGAAGCTTGGAGCAGACTAGATCTGCCAAATGGACAGAGGTACACCATTCATCTTACGATAACACATGGCCGTGATTTGGCTTCGGCTTTTGCTGTCGTGGAAGGGCCAGGTTCATAAATTGAACCCTGATTATAGAAGGGCAAGGAGCGTTATAATGACACAACAAGATCTACAAGTTCAAGACGAACAGGAGCTGCGGGAGGCTAAGCAATATTTCAGCTATCATTTGCTGGAGTGGTATCAAGGGCAGAAACGGGATTTGCCTTGGCGTCGGCACCGCAATCCTTATTATATTTGGATTTCTGAAATAATGCTGCAGCAGACAAGGGTGGATACGGTAATCCCGTATTTCAATCGGTTTATCGAAAGGTTTCCTACCGTGGAGTCGCTCGCCGATGCACCAGAAGAGGACGTGCTTAAGTGCTGGGAAGGCTTAGGTTATTATTCTCGTGCTCGCAATATACAGCATGCGGCCAAACAGGTCAAAGAGCTGTATGGCGGGCAGGTGCCGAATGATCGCGAGGCTGTGTTCAGTTTAAAGGGAGTGGGACCTTATACGGCGGGGGCTATCCTTAGCATTGCGTTCAATCGGCCGGAGCCAGCGGTCGACGGCAATGTGATGCGGGTGTTGTCCCGATACTTCCTGATAGAGGATGATATCGCCAAGGGACCCACCCGCGTAAAAATGGAGCGCCTGGCAGCTGAACTGATCCCGGAGGGGGAAGCGGCATCTTTTAATCAGGCGCTGATGGAGCTCGGGGCGCTCGTATGCACTCCTAAATCACCGCGCTGCTTAACCTGCCCGGTGATGGAGCATTGCGCCGCGCGCCTGGCGGGCTGCGAGACCTCGCTGCCCGTCAAGACCAAGGCCAAGCCGCCGCGCCCTGAGGAGCGGCTGGCGGCCTTAATCGAGGGCCGCGGTGCCCACGCGGGCCAAGTGCTCATCCGGCAGCGGCCACAAAGCGGGCTGTTAGCCCGCATGTGGGAGCTGCCGCACTGGCCGGCGCCGCCTGTGGAAGGCGGCGCCAAAGGCGCGCGGCTGCCGGAAGCGGCGGCGCTGGATGGCTGCGCCGGTCACTGCGGGAGGCCGGGATCTCTGCCCGGCCTGAGAAGCACTGGATGGCTGCTGAGCATATCTTCAGCCATATCGTGTGGACGCTGCAGGTGTACCGCTGCAGCGAAGAGGACGCCCTTCCGCTGCCGATAGCGGCAGAAGGACGGGCGGTGTACAACGCGGATGCGGACTTATTCTCGGGGATCGACAGCAGCATGCCTATCGAGAGGTTTGAGGACGGGACCGCTAGTCCAGAGGACGGCGGAGCTGTGCGCTGGATCAGCCGCGAAGACATGGCTAACTATGCGTTCCCTAACGTTTTTCTGAAGCTACTGAACCTTTATTTTGATGAGCAGGAAGAGCGGGCGAAGCTAGAGAAGTAGAAGATTCGCCGTGTTGTGTTGCTAAAGTACTAAATGTACAAAACCTGAGTTTGGTGTAACCTAAGTATGGTCATATGCACCTAAGTAGGGTCGTATGCACTTAAGTAGGGTCGTATGCACCTAAGTATGGTCAAATGCACCTAAGTATGGTCATATGCGCCTAAATAGGGTCATATGCACCTAAGTATGGTCGTATGCGCCTAAGTAGGGTCGTATGCTTCAGTCTCTTCGTAGCAAATATTTGTTTATTTGTTTCAGATTAGTTCAGTCTTGTTCCAACTAAATTCTTCTGGTGTTCTATGGCTACGAGAGTGGTAAAGACTTAATTAGGGAATTTTTCCCTAAAAATAGGTCGATTTGGCTTGTAATTGATCATTTTAGGGAAAACCTCCCTAATAATTAGGAAAATATCGGTTTTATGCCCAAAACGGATAATTTTTAGGGAGTATTTCCCTAATTACTCGTGTTTATGGAGTATATCGCAGAATTTTAGGGAGTTATTCCCTAATCTATTGCTCAGCGACTCCAAACGCAGATTCTCGTAAGCCGAGTATAGATTTATTGCGATTTATTGCGATTTATTGCGATCTCTTCCGATTTATTCTCATCTATACCGATCTATTCTGATCTATACCGATCCAGCGCATCCATTTAAGCGACGCAAGCGGCGTGAAATGCGGTGTCTGGGAGGATCTCAACCAATCAGTCAGTCAATCTCTGTCTTTATCTTTATCTCTCTATATCTCCAACCTAAACAAAGAAGGTATCCCTTAGCCTATTCGGCTCTGAGATACCTTCTTTTTTAGTTAAATGGCATAAGCCAAATGGAATTTCTTATTTTGCGCTTTCGTAACGTTTGCCAACTTCTTCCCAGTTTACTACGTTCCAGAACGCTTTGATGTAATCAGGGCGTTTGTTTTGGTAGTTCAGGTAGTAAGCGTGCTCCCATACATCCAGTCCGAGGATTGGAGTAGCGCCTTCGCTGATTGGGTTGTCTTGGTTAGGTGTGCTTGTTACTGCCAGTTTGCCATCTTTAACAACTAGCCAAGCCCAGCCGCTGCCGAAACGAGTAGTTGCTGCTGCTGCGAAATCTTCTTTGAATTTTTCGAATCCGCCCAGTTCTTTATCGATAGCTTCAGCCAATGCGCCAGTTGGTGCGCCGCCGCCGTTTGGTCCGATAACTTCCCAGAACAAAGTGTGGTTAGCGTGTCCGCCACCATTGTTGCGAACAGCAGTACGGATAGCTTCAGGTACAGCGTTCAGATCTGTAAGAAGCTCTTCAATGCTTTTGCTTTGCAATTCAGGTGCTTTTTCCAAAGCTGCATTCAGATTAGTTACATATGTGTTATGGTGTCTGTCATGGTGAATTTCCATCGTCAATGCGTCGATGTGTGGTTCGAGTGCGTTGTTCGGATAAGGAAGTGCCGGTAATTGAAATGCCATGGAAAAATCCCTCCTGAGTTATATTAGAATTTTGTTATAGATAAAGAATTCTGGCGAACTAACGTCAAAATCCTTTATTGTAAATATGTACTATAGGGTTTCGCCCAATAGGATACTTTAATTAAACCGTATCTAGACCAATAATGCAACACTAAACAAACATAAATGTTTATAAAGTATAATTGGAGAGGGAAAGGGTTTTACAATTGTATTTAGAATGTTAAAATAAATAGTCCCTAACCTATAGACATATATCCTTATTAATACCCTTTTAATGAAGAAATGAACCCCATCCGAAATGTAAACGCTTGATATTAAGCGCTTTCAAAAGAAAAATGATGATATCACGAGAAAAGTGTGCTTTAATAGATTTAAAAGCAGGTATTCCTCGATATTTGATGCTTTTTTTTATTTTCTCTATGTTAAGGGAACCCCTTCTTTTTGTTAAATTCATAAGCCATAGACAAGGGAGATTTTAAAGAATGCACGTTCGTTCCTTTCAATTAAGCGACGTTAGCCCTGTGACTGATTTGCTGCAAACCGCATTATCGGAAGAGTGTTTCGAGAACACTATCGAGCCTTTCTCCAGGCAGCTTTCTTGGGATTCAGATCTCATTGTAGTTGCGGAAGATGAAGAAGAAATTGTTGGAGCACTGATTGGTACAATTGAGAAAAACCACGGTTGTTATTTCCGGATTGCTGTACATCCTGATTATCGCCGCAGAGGAGTCGGTAGAAGTCTGGTATCAGCTATGGAATCCAGGTTTCAAGCTCGTAAAGTCAGTGGTATCTATGTAGCCGTCGATGAGCATAATTCTTTTGCTTTGCCATTGTATGAAGCTATGGGATATAGCGAGAATCAAATCTTCAAATCTGTCCGGAAGCTGAGCATTGTTGGGTAATTTTGATCACTCAGCTGCGAAAGCGGAAACATTTTCTAGAAAAAAGAACTATAGCTGACGATATAGTCTGTTTCATTCATACTCGAGCGTATTTTCCAGAAGTCCATTGCTAATGGCTGGGAGATATGCTTTTTTATTGTTATAATATCTGCAAGTATAGACTTCAATTATTGAGAACAGAGGTGACATATTGAATCAGGAGCCCCAAGTAGATTACACGAGAAATAGGAAACAAAGACATAGATCCTCCAGATCCAAGACTACCCTGGGCGGTCGTTTGGTCTCGGAAATGAAGGATTGGCTGCTTACAGCTGTGATTGTTTTTGCTGTGATGTCTGTTCTTAATGTTTTTGTGTTCAATATATCAACGGTTAAAGGTCAGTCTATGCAGCCAACGCTCTGGGAGGGTGAGAGGCTCTTCATTAATAAAATTTCATTGCTCTTCGTAAATCCAAAACATGGTGATGTTGTCATTCTTCATGATCCAAGTACTGGACCTAGTCATAAGGAGTATTTAGTGAAGCGAGTGATTGGCATACCTGGAGATATCATAGAGGTACGGAATCATCAGTTATACGTGAATGGAAAAATAGTGAATGAGCCCTATATCGATACTGAGATTGAAGATCCGGATTTTGCAGCGTTAACCGTGGAAAGTGGCAATTATTTTGTAATGGGCGATAACCGTCATGCTTCAGCCAGCAAGGACAGCCGTTACTTCGGCTCTATTTCACAGGATATGATTGTCGGCAGGGCTGATTATATATGGTGGCCTCTGTCAAAACTGAATAGATTATAAGAAAGTCAGCGAAGATATGAAAGGAGAAGGCGGAAATGACCAATACATTTCAGTCATCGTATGCTCCCCCGCCTTCCAAGTGGGCACAGCTTAAAGCAGAGATTCAGGAGGCTGCGACATCACTCGGTATTGATGATATCGGGTTTACAACAGCAGAACCTTTTTTATATTTAAAAAATATACTGCAAGACCACCGGGACAAAGGATATGAATCTGGCTTCGAGGAACCCGATCTGGATAAAAGGACAGTTCCAGCATTGTCTTCTGGAGACAAGCCGTTATCTATTATTTCGATTGCAGTGGCTTACCCTTCTAAAATGGAGAACCCTCCTAAATCTGAGCCGGGTGCACGTAGAGGCATCCTCGCCCGGGCATCTTGGGGCAGGGACTATCACCATGTGCTGAGGGAAGCCTTAAGTAAGCTAGAGGAATTTATTCACGAGCGTGTACCGGAGGCTGTGCTGGAAAGTATGGTGGACACCGGTGTTCTAGTAGATAGAGCGGTAGCGGAAAGAGCGGGAATAGGCTTCAGCGGCAAAAACTGTTCTATCATCTCACCCAAATGGGGATCATGGATTTATCTTGGGGAAATGGTTACGAACATTCCTTTTGCTCCGGATGAACCTGTTGAAGAAGGCTGCGGGGAGTGTACTAAGTGCATTGATGCTTGTCCGACCGGAGCGCTTGTGGGTCCGGGTCAGCTTAACGCACAGGCGTGTATTTCTTTTTTGACGCAGACTAAAGGGTTCCTCAGCGAGGAGTATATGACCAAGATCGGCAATCGTCTATACGGCTGTGATACTTGCCAGATTGTATGTCCCAAGAATAGAGGTAAGAACTGGAATCATCGCCCTCAGATGCAACCTGATCCTGAAATCGTGAAGCCGCTGCTGCTGCCGATCCTTGATCTTAGCAATCGTGAGTTCAAAGAGAAATTCGGCAATAGCTCAGCAGCCTGGAGAGGCAAAAAGCCGATGCAGCGAAATGCGATCATTGCCCTAGGCAATTTTAAGGAAGCCGGGGCTGTGCCAAAGCTATCAGAGATTGTTCTGAAAGAGCCGCGGCCAGAGATGCGGGGCACTGCTGCTTGGGCGCTTGGACGTATTGGCGGTGATGAGGCTCTAGCGGCTGTAGAAGCGGGTTTAGAGCGCGAGGAGGATAGCACGGTGAGGGAAATGCTAAGCCGGGCGCAGGATGTGCTCCTTACTGGGAAGAAGGCACGAGAGGACAGCGATATTAATGGAGGAAAAAGTTCATAGACAGGTTGCATATTGCCAATTGCTGTCCAGTTCCTGAAATGCTATGATAGATTCGCGTGCCATATGGCGATGCAGACAATAGAGTGTAGAGGTGGGCTTTAGATGAGTATCGCATTACCTATTATTACATTGGTCGTAGGTCTCATCGGTGGTTTTTTCATCGGTGTATATTATCTGCGCAAACAAATGACAAACATGCAGAATGATCCTGAAATGCTGCAAAAGGTTGCAAAGCAAATGGGTTATAACCTGAACGGGAAGCAAATGCAGCGTGCCCAGCAAATGATGAAGACTCAGGGACAGCCAGGTGCGCGCCCAGGAGCAGCTAAAGGGAATAAACGTAGAAGTAAGTAACCGGGTCCGGATAACATGTATACGGGTGCGGAAGGGGGAGACATCATGGGGAACATCAAGGAATATGTGAACGGTAAAGTTGCAGAGAACCGTGAGCAAATCGAGTATCACGTTGAGAAAATATTAGAATTAATCGGTGAAGATACCGGCCGCGAGGGACTGCTGGAAACACCGGCACGTGTTACGCGGATGTACGAGGAGATATTCGGCGGTTATTCGATAGATCCCCGCGAGGCGCTCGGCGTTACTTTTGATGAGTCTCATGAAGAGCTAGTGATCGTTAAGGATATCGTCTATTACAGCCAATGTGAACACCACATGGCTCCTTTCTTTGGTAAAGTGCATATAGGATACATTCCGAGCGGACGTATTGCTGGACTCAGCAAATTAGCTCGGCTTGTTGAAGCAGTAAGCCGGCGTCTACAGGTTCAAGAACGCATTACGGCGCAAATTGCTGATATTATGACGGAGGTGTTAGGCCCCCACGGTGTTATGGTTGTTGTGGAGGGAGAGCATCTGTGTATGTGTGCACGCGGAGTGAAGAAGCCAGGCAGCAAAACGGTAACTATGGCTACTAGAGGGGTCTTCCGTGAGGATGCCGCCGCTCGTGCGGAGTTTCTAAGCTTGATTAAGGAATAAATATCGGGGTGCATACCTCGAAATTGGAAGGACCCATCGTTCACGTAATGTGAATGATGGGTCCTTTTTGGTCAGGGTGTGGGAATAAGAGTGATGTTCACTGTGAATTGAAATAATATCAAAAAGGCTTCCAGGCCAGTTTACTGGCAGCAGCATAACGTTCTGAGACGTAAGGCCAGTTAACGACCTTCCACCAATCCTCAATATAATCGGCCCGATTATTCTGATGTTTAAGGTAATAGGCATGCTCCCATACATCCAGAGCCAGTAACGGAACCACGTCCCATTGTGACAGGTTCTGATGTTTCTCCGCAGTCAAAATCTCCAGTCTATGACTGCGTGGACTCCAGACGAGAATAGCCCAGCCGCCACCTTCAACCTTATTCGCAGCTTCTGTGAACTGTTTCTTGAAGCTGTCATAGCTGCCGAAGCTTTGTTCAATGGCTTCCAGTAAGGCTCCAGTTGGACGCCCGCCACCTTGTGGAGACATTACGTTCCAGAAGATTGTATGGAGATAGTGGCCTGCCCCATTAAAGGCTAGCTCCCGCTCCCAATGCTTAACGAGATCGAAATCTCCTTTCTTGCGAGCCTCAGCTAGCTTGTTCTCCGCTTTATTTAGTCCATCTACATAACTTTGATGGTGTTTATCGTGATGAATCCGCATGGTTTTCTCATCGATGTATGGTTCCAGCGCATTATAAGCATAAGGCAATGGAGGCAGCGTATGTCCGCCAATTGGCACAGCACTCATTTCACGAATATCAAGGATAGTATCTGTAGAAGGAATAAGTCCCTCATTCCGCGTGACATTGTCCTCTTCTGTTCTTACGACATAGTCGGCTGCTGTATAATCTCTCATAATTTGCGTGAGCTGTCCGGGCGAGCTCAGAGTGTGCAGTACGGCAAGGAAATACTCTGATTCGCGAATAATATGCAGGATCACAGTGGTTGCAAGGGGGACGGCTTTGACGGCTGCGCTACTTTCCATAATGGCAAAAAGCTGTCGAACAAATTCTTGGGATTGGGTACAGGAGATATGCAGCAGCTTTTCTGTTTCCGCAGTGAGTTCAGCCTGACTTGGTGGAGAAGCAGAGAGGGCAGAATTCAATAACTGCTGAGCGGCCATCTCTGTGGCACCGAAGACCACTGCCCATTCATCCAGCAGTTTAACATAGGGTTCCTCCAGGTTAGGTACGATTGCTTTGATAACCTCGGTATGCTCTTTCTCTTGTGTTTTCCAGAATACGATTTCTTCTAAAATACGTACTGGCAGCATCGGCCCGTATACATATAACATTCCAAGAAAACCTCCCGTGATATGTCTTCATCAGTCCATTATATGTGTGCTCATGATAGCTTATGAAGAGCATAAGAACGCGATAATAATATCGTTGACAACCGTTTGACATGGTGAAATAATACAGGAAAATAAAGGCAATGATACCGAAAGGTACAACCTCGCGAAAAGGAGGGTGTACCTTTTTTTTTGTCGTGTGGACCGATTAATGAAATCCTATGGGGTAGTAGAAAAACTTTGAGAAATGAGATGAGGGTATGAACAAGCTTGAGAAGAAGCAATTTTATAATCAGCTGTTAAAATTAGCGGTACCGATATCCCTCCAAAGTCTAGTCATGGCGGTGCTGTATTTAGTAGATCAATTGATGGTAGGGCAGCTTGGGGGTGTAGCAATCGCTTCGGTTGGGATGGCTAGTAAAATCTATAGCGTGATTTCAGTGGTGCTGGCGGGTCTTGCTACGGGTCTTGCTATATACGCGGCTCAATATTGGGGGAGTAAAGACCGAAAGAGCGTCACACCACTACTGGGATTAAGTCTTGGAATTGGCCTGATCTTGTCGGGTTCATTTACGATATTTGTTTTTTTCAACCCTCGGCTATGTCTGTCTATTTTTACAACGGATAAAGAAGTGTTGGAGAAGGGGTACATTTTTCTGAAAATCGTTGCCCTCAGTTATATTCCAACGATGTTGACGATGCTCTATTCGGCGGTTCTACGAAGTTCAGGACATGTAAAGTATCCAATGATTGTTAGCATAGCTGCTGTAGGAATGAATATTATTTTAAACTATGCGCTTATTTTTGGGCATTGGGGATTTCCAGCGCTTGGACTTGCAGGTGCGGTATATGCAACGTTAATCTCACGTATAGTCGAAAGTGCTTTGATTGTCGGAGCCGTATATCGTGGAAAGCTGCCGGGTGCCGGAGGTATTAAGGAACTCAGTTCGTTTTCGAAAGCGCTGTGCATACCTTTTTTAAGAACGATAGCGCCTATTGTTTTAACGGAATTGGTTTGGGTCTTAGGGGAGGCTTGTTATTCCGTAATATATAGCCGTATGGGCACAGCAGAGATGACCGCTATGACAGTGACCTTTCCGCTGCAGGGGTTGACGATTGGGCTTCTGGCAGGGCTTTCTGGTGCAGCTGGCATTATGGTCGGACATAAGCTGGGAGAGAATAATAATGCAGGTGCTTTTCAGTATGCTCGTTTTTTTGTTCGAATAGGAGCAGGGATTTCATTGCTGCTTGGTGTTCTTATTGCTGTTCTTGCCCCGCTCTACGTCTCAGCCTTTAACTTAACAGTGGAAGAGCGCCGAATGGCCACTTCCGTTATCTGCTTTTTTGCTCTTTTTTTATGGATAAAGGTGGGCAATATGATGATTGCGGGAGGGATCCTGCAGAGTGGTGGCGATAGTAAATTCGTCTTTATTATGGAAGCCTCCACAACTTGGTTGCTTGGGGTGCCTCTAGGGCTACTGTTGTCATGGGGATGGAAACAGCCTCTTCCCTGGGTATACTTCTTTCTGTCCCTGGAAGAGGCTGTTCGATTGGTTATAGGTTACGTGCGTTTTCGCCGTGGTAAATGGTTGAAGCAGCTGACCCATCAGGGGACAGAGGCGGATTGTAGTGCTTAACTAGTTACTTGCCATCGCCGGCTGGTTGCCATTGTAGGTTTTGGCTAGTTGAACATTTCCTAAGAAAGCAGAGACTCGCCGCAAATACTCACGCGGGTGCTCACGGAATAGCAATTCATGATGGCTGCCCTCTACGACCCAGGAATCTGAGAACGGATTGCTTTGGTTCGCGGCCAGCTTTTCGGCAATAGGATAAGGAGCTTTATCATCTTCGGTTCCATGCATGAGTAGAATAGGGAAAGGATAATCTTCGGATTTGACCTTCGCATAAGGAATTTGATTCAGCCCCGTACCGTTCAGAACTGGGAACAGCATTTCCATAATCGCCAGGGAAGGCTGGCGGGGCAGATCAATATTTTGCTTAATATTATGATACAGCGTATCTGGTTCTAACAAAAAGGTGCTGTCCAGAATCATCGCGTCAATGTCCTCTGATACTAATCCTGTTTGCAGTGCTGTGCCTGCTCCCATGGAGAAGCCCCATACCACTAACTCCTCAGCTCCACGTTCCTTAGCAAAATCAATAGCGCCTAGAAGCTGCTGGGACTCTTTTTTACCTCCGGTTGCAATATCCTTGTTGCCTTGGGCAGCAAAGCCGTAATCAAACATCACGACATTGAAATTAAGACTGTGTGCATAGTGAGCGAGATCGTACATAGGTACCCAAGATTCTTCCCGGTTGGCGCCATAGCCATGGCTGAACACGATAGTTTTGGTAGCCCCTTCGGAGGGAATATACCAGCCGCTCATCATCCGACTTCCATCTTTAGCTGGAAACGTCACATCCTCGTATGCGAGACCTTTGGCCTGCATGGGATTGGAATACAGAGGTGCGACCGTTGGATTAGATAATACCCAGGCGATATAGCCATGAAGTGAGACAAAGCAGAAGGCTAAGAAGAAAAAAATAGATAATAGCAGTGCAACGATAATATGCTTCACACGAATCATCCGCAGCGATAGCCGGGACGAACTGCCTTGTTTAGGTAGTTTAGGTCGACGGGAGACGGTTGTGCCGGTTTGGCGAGTTGCCAGATCCATATGGTCCCCTCCTAAGAATGATGTGAGTACTAGTGCCTAGAAGAATTTGTAAAAATGATTCTAAAGCATCAGTAGATAATTTAATATGTTAATCGTATGAAAAAGCCCTTACAAAGTCAATGAATTAGATGCTTTTGTAATGTAACTGTAAAGTGCGGCCCAACCTTTTCCGGCACATTTTTGGCACAACTCCGGCGGAGTGAATATACTGGACTTTCCATAGAGTTTTGCACTAAGATAGAGTTAGTTATAATGTAACCGAGTTTCATTTGATGAAACACGAGGGGGAGATTGTCATGGAGGACCGAAAGCTTACAGTGCGTGCGGTAGAACGTGCGCTTGATATATTGCTTTGTTTTACGCAGGACAGAGATTTAGGGTTGACGGAGATCGCTTCAAAGATTGATTTACATAAAAGTACCGTCCATAGGTTGCTGGCAACCTTGGAGGAAAAGGGCTTCCTCATTCGTAATCCGGCCACTGAGAAATACAGCTTGGGTATACGAATTTGGGAATTGTCTACGCATTTGCCTGCTTTTGATGAGTCGGCCGCGGTATTATTGCCGTCAATGGAACGGCTGCGGGATCGGTTAGGGGAGACCGTTAGTTTATACTTACGCGACGGCATAGAACGTGTGCGGATTCAGGCGGTTCAGAGCCAGCAGGCCATCCGGCGAGTGGCGCAGATCGGTGCGAGATTGCCTTTATCTGTGGGCGCATCAAGTAAAGTGCTGGCAGCCTATGCTCCTCCAGAGGTGCTGAAAGAATTGCTGGAGAGTTCGGGATGGCCGGACTACGTTGAGAAGGATGTCTATCAAGAGCAGCTTAATGACATTATCCGGCTCGGATATGCCACTAGTTTCGAGGAACGCGAGCCCGGCGCGGCCGCGGTGGCGGTGCCTGTTACGGGCCGCGGTGGAAATGTGATCGCGGCGTTATCACTGTCCGGCCCAGTTAGTCGCCTATCCCGAGATACGCTAGTGGAATATGCCGCGGTACTGAAGGAAGCGGCTAGTGAAATGGGCATGATGATTCCTTAATTCGCTGGCTGAGACATACCTTGTTAAACAGCAAAGCAGCGATCTCTCCGTTACTGGAGGATCGCTGCTTTGCTGTTTTGGGGAGGGACTTAGCCGATTGTGGGTAAGTGGCTGAAAACTGATGGCTGAATGATGGGGGACTGACGGGTAACTGATGAGTAATTGAGAGTAATTGATGGCCTGATGAATGACTGACGAGTGATTGATGAGTGACTGACGAGTGGCTGATGAGTGACTGATGGGTAACTGACGGCTGACTGATGGGTAATCAACAGCTAACTGACGGCTAGCTAATGGCTAACGGCTCCCCTACCTTGCGTTGGTTTGGTGAGCTTCAGTGAATATACGTTTCTTTGGAATCCTCAGTAACTCGTAATGCTGAGGCTCGAGCGTTTGAACCCCGGGTCTAGATAGGCGGATGGCCGGAGGGGCGGGAGGATGGAAGGACGGGAAGGTAGAGAACCCACCATGAACCTACGAGCCAACGATCCTACGAGCCAACGAACCCACGAACCCACGAACCCACGAACCCACGAACCTACGAGCCAACGAACCTACGAACCTACGAACCTACGAACCTACGAACCTACGAACTAATGAACTTACGAACCAATGAACTCACAAATCCGCGAACCCGCGAACCCGCGAACCCACGAACCTACGAGCCCACGAACCCACGAACCCACGAACCTATGACCTCACGAATCCACGAACCCACGAACCCACGAACCCACGAACCCACGTATCTCATAACTCGTACACAAGTAATCTCGGGTTGTTATTTAGATATTCCCTGAGGCTTCCGGACTCAGAAGACGCTATTTGCCCATTTAAAGCCTTTTTGGCAGAGTTTCGGACCCCAGTGCAGCTATTCGGCAAAAATGGGCTCCTGTAGCGTGTTTTTCATGCCAATAGGGTCTATGGAGTCCGATCGCACGCCAAAAGTCGGATAATCGAGCGTATAGGGACATCTGGGTCCGATAGCGCCGAATTCTAAGCGTCCCCTGAGACGTGCGGACTCAGGGGACGCTATTTGCGAATTGACAGCCAGTTTGGCGTAGTTTCGGACCCCAGTGCAGCTATTAAGCAAAAATGGGCTCATTCAGCGTGTTTATCATGCCAATAGCGACTATGGAGTCCGATCGCACGCCAAAAGTCGGATAATCGAGCGTATAGGGTCATCTGGGTCCGATAGCGCCGAATTCTAAGCGTCCCCTGAGACGTGCGGACTCAGGGGACGCTATTTGCGAATTGACAGCCATTTTGTCGTAGTTTCGGACCCCAGTGCAGCTATTCGACAAAAATGGGCTCCTGTAGCGTGTTTTTCATGTCAATAGCGACTATGGAGTCCGATCGCGCGCCAAAAGTCGGATAATCGAGCGAATAGAGTCATCTGAGTCCGATCGCGCGGAATCCTAAGCGTCCCCTGAGACGTGCGGACTCAGGGGACGCTATTTGCGAATTGACAGCCAGTTTGGCATAGTTTCCGACCCCAGTGCAGCTATTCGGCAGAAATGGGCTCATTCAACATGTTTTTTATGCCAATAGCGACTATGGAGTCCGATCGCACGCCAAAATTCGTAAATTTGTTCATTTAGAGTCATCTGAGTCCGATCCCACGCCAAAAGTCGGATAATCGAGCGAATAGAGTCATCTGAGTCCGATAGCATGGAATCCTAGGCGTCCCCTGAGGCGCGCGGAATCCTAAATGTCCCCTGAGCCTCACGCAGCAATGGTGAAGATTCCAAAGACAACAGACAGAAGCACCCCACCCGCCACAAATTGGCTGCTGGAACGACTCCATAAAAAAGGGACTGCTCACAGCCACTCATGGCCGTGAAACAGTCCCTTTTTAAGTTACTTTAAATCTATTCTACCGACACCGCGGAAGAGTCTGTAGCATCTGCCAGCATCTGGCGAAGAACAGTCTGCAGGATACCGCCGTTGCGATAGTAATCAATATCGACTGTACTGTCGAGTCGTGCAATGACAGGGAAATCGAATTGTGTGCCGTCTTCACGGGTAGCCGTGACAGTTAGCTCTTGACTTGGTGCCACGTTGTTATCGAGACCAGTAATGTTGAAGGTCTCGCGTCCTGTCAGTCCCAAGCTGCTCCAGCCGTGGCCTTCTTGGAATTGAAGTGGGAGTACACCCATACCGACCAGATTGCTGCGGTGAATCCGCTCAAAGCTCTCAGCGATAACTGCTTTAACGCCAAGTAGAAGCGTACCCTTAGCCGCCCAGTCACGTGAGCTTCCTGTACCGTACTCCTTACCAGCGATGACGATCAGATTTTGTCCAGCATCCTGATAGAGCATGGAAGCATCATAGATGGACATAACCTCGTCGCTTGGCAAGAAGGTAGTAACGCCGCCTTCTGTACCAGGAGCTACTGCGTTACGAATCCGAATGTTAGCGAACGTACCGCGCATCATGACTTCGTGATTTCCGCGGCGTGAGCCGTAGGAGTTGAAGTCTGCACGTTCTACACCATGATCGCGTAAATATTCGCCAGCAGGACCAGAGGTAGAGATATTACCCGCTGGTGAGATATGGTCGGTTGTCACGGAATCAGCAAGCAGCGCTAGAACGCGTGCATCTTTGATATCCTTAATGTCTCCCAGACCGTCTGCCAGATGTTCGAAGAATGGCGGATTCTGGATGTACGTGGAATTATCATCCCACTCATACAGCTCGCCTTGCGGAACAGGAATCGAATTCCAACGTTCGTTAGCGGTGAATACATTTTCGTATTTGCTACGGAACATCTCCGGACTAAGGGAGAGACCAATGGCTTCGCGAATTTCAGCAGTGGTTGGCCAGATATCTTTCAGGAATACTGGCTCACCTTGCGGATCAAATCCAAGTGGCTCAGTTTGCAAATCGATATTTACTGTACCAGCCAGTGCGTAAGCAACTACGAGCGGCGGTGAAGCCAAGTAGTTTGCTTTTACCTGAGCATGTACGCGGCCTTCAAAGTTCCGGTTACCGGAGATGACTGCGGCTACGGTCATGTCATTGTCAGTAATGGCTTGACTAACTTCTTCAGGCAATGGACCGGAGTTACCGATACAAGTGGCACAGCCATAACCAGCCAAGTAGAAGCCCAGTGCTTCGAGTGGTTTCAGCAAGTCTGCTTTTTGCAGGTATTCAGTAACCACCAAGGATCCTGGAGTCAAGCTGCTCTTAACGTAAGCTGGTTTGGTCAGACCACGTTCCACAGCTTTTTTCGCCAAAAGACCTGCTCCAAGCATAACGCTAGGGTTGGAAGTATTCGTACAGCTAGTAATAGCTGCGATTACGACTGCGCCTGTGCTGAGCTTGCTGGTAGTATCATTTTTGTGCTGTACTTCTACGACTTGAGCGATTTTCTCATCGCTGAGACCATAACCGCCTTTGTCTACAGGTGTACGGATAATACCTTCAAAATTTTCCTTCATATGCGTAAGTTCGATCCGGTCTTGTGGACGTTTTGGTCCAGCCAAGCTAGGAACGACAGAAGCTAAGTCAAGCTCAATCACATCGCTGAACTCAGGGTCTGGCGTATCCGAGGTACGGAACATCCCTTGTGCTTTGTAATAAGATTCAACCAACGCCACCAGATCATCCGGACGGCCCGTGCTGCGAAGATAAGCGAGTGTCTCGTCATCTACAGGGAAGAAACCGATAGTTGCTCCGTATTCTGGCGCCATGTTGGCAACAGTTGCCCGGTCAGCCAGACTGATGTTAGCAAGGCCAGGTCCGTAGAATTCGACGAATTTGCCGACTACACCCTTTTTACGCAACATTTCAGTTACTGTCAGTGCCAAATCCGTTGCTGTAGCTCCTTCGATAAGGCTGCCTGTAAGCTTGAAGCCCACTACATCAGGTGTAACAAAATAGAGCGGTTGTCCAAGCATTCCTGCTTCAGCCTCAATACCGCCTACACCCCAGCCCACAACACCCAGACCATTGATCATCGTGGTATGGGAATCCGTTCCTACAAGGGAATCTGGATAAACGACAGTTTCACCATCGATAGTTTTAGTAGTGGCAACGGAAGCTAAATACTCTAGATTTACCTGGTGCACGATACCTGTTGCTGGTGGAACTGCACGGAAGTTGTTAAAAGCTGTCTGTGCCCAACGAAGGAAACGGTAACGCTCCTCGTTGCGTTCGAACTCAACGTTCATATTGTATTCCAAGGCGTCTGCTGTACCGAAAGCATCAACCATGACAGAGTGGTCAATTACAAGGTCAACCGGGACAAGCGGATTGATCTGTTTAGGATCTCCTCCGGCTTTTTTTACAGTATCACGCATAGCTGCGAGATCCACGACTACCGGAACTCCGGTGAAATCCTGAAGCACGATACGAGCAGGGATAAATGGAATTTCTTTATTACGGTCAATGTCACCTGACCAATCGGCCAGTTGTTTCACATGTTCTTCAGTAATTGCCCGTCCGTCAAACTGACGTACAGCAGCCTCTAGTAGGACTTTGATCGAAAAAGGCAGGGAAGAAATAGAGCCCAATCCTTGTTCCTCAAGGGACTTCAGATCATAATAGCGATAAGATTTGCCGCCTGATTCCAGGGTCCGAGCCAATGAAAAATGATCCTTGCTTGGCATATATGCGCCTCCTTGTTTCGTCTAATGAAACCCAATTTCAAATTGCTTCTAGCTTAATTATAACGGTTACAAAGTGGGGAGTAAAGTTTTTTTTCCTACATCTAAAGCCCGAATTATGCCTGAGAAAAATGCCAAGCTACCCTTCCATTGTTATATTGTATCGTTTCGGGATATTCTTTTTACCTCAAAAAGAGCCATTTAAAGGAGATAATTCGAAAGAATTCACCGGAATCCTTGGTTTTACTTAATTATTAGGCGAAATACACACTGAATTTCTCTTCCTCAGTCATTAGGTGATAGGGTCCTCGTTGTCGATATCGGATTGAGATGTCGGACTTGGGGTTAGAGTTTTTGCTTGAAACATTCTTAACTATTCGACCGATCTGTATAGCGGCCTGTTTCCTTTCATATACATAGAACAGCAGTTAAAAGGGAAAGAAGGGGCGCGAGTATAATGGAACAACAGTGGAAGCAAAGTCTTTATGTATATGTTGATCAAGTAAATAAGGCCAGGGTGGAGCCTAAGTCATCATCGCATACCGTTTCCGTGTCCGTTAAGGATCCGCGTTTTCTGGTAGAACAAGGGGAGCGTTCAAGACGTCTTGCGGAGTGGTATAAAGAACGTGGGATAACTCCTTTGCGCGGAGAGACAGGGGTTAAGACTTTGCGGACCGTCCGGCAGACTCCGACCGAGGTAGTAGCAGAGGTTACACTGCATAGTGCGCTTTATTATGAAAAAGGCGGCGTTAACCACCGCGAGGATATTATCGAGCTGGAGCGGCTAACCTTTGTACGGGACGGTGGGGGCTGGGAGATTGCTGGTGTGGAACGAAGTGTCCCTGAAAGAAATACGGTTCATCGGGCAGAGGTAGAGCTATCGGGCAGACTATCCAAATGGGGAGAGGCTTTGCCGGCACCGCTGCCATCACAGCCCCTGCTTAACCGGAATGTTCTCGGAGAAATTGCGGGTTCAAGAGAGGTTCGTTATAACCGTGAAGAAGCTGTGGCGTATGCCGACCGCTGGTGGAAAGACGGCAATCCGGAGTTCGAAACCTTCGAGGTGGATTGCACAAATTATGTCTCCCAATGTCTCTTTGCAGGGGGAGCACCTATCAACTATACTGGTAAAAGAGAAACGGGCTGGTGGTACAAAGGTTACCAAGGCAAACAAGAATGGTGGAGCTATAGCTGGGCTGTATCAGACAGTCTGCAACGCTATTTGAGCGGAAGTCGGAGCAGTGGCTTGCGTGCGGAAGTCATGGAGCGGCCGGAGCAATTGATGCTGGGCGATATCATTCAATATGACTGGGATGGCAACGGGCAGTATCAGCACAGCACAATCGTCACAGCCTTTGATGCAGGAGGTATGCCGCTTGTGAATGCACGTACCGTTAGCAGCCGTCATCGGTATTGGGATTATCGTGATTCCTACGCATGGACTGATCAAACGAAATACCGTTTTTTTCATATTAACGACTACTTATAGTACAGAAAGAGGTTAAGGGAATGGGGAACGCAAAACTAACCGTAGGGCTGGTGTACGGGGGCAAATCAGGAGAACATGAGGTATCGCTACAGACGGCTTTTGCCGTGATGAACTCATTTGATTATGATAAATATGAGATTATACCTTTTTACATTTCAAAACAGGGATTGTGGAAGGTTGGAGAGAAGTTATCAGCGCCTTACAGCCAAGTGGAGCAGCTCAAGCTTGCAGAAGCGACCGAAGATATGGGCACAGCCCTGAACGTGGTATTTAGTGGATTATCGGGTGCTGACCAAACAGTGGACGTAATGTTCCCGCTGTTGCACGGCACGTATGGTGAGGACGGAACGATTCAAGGGTTGTTCGAAATGGCGAATATTCCTTACATCGGTGCTGGTGTTCTTGCCTCTTCGGCAGGTATGGATAAGGTGGTCATGAAGAAACTGTTCGCTGATGCCGGTCTGGATCAATGCGAGTTTTGTTATTTCAACATCAGCGCTTGGAAAAGAAAACGTCATGAGTTGATTGTTGGTGTAGAGGATAAACTGGGATATCCGGTATTCGTGAAGCCTGCCAATCTAGGCTCAAGTGTAGGTATTTCTAAGGCTGCCGATAAGGATAGTCTTGTAAAAGCCATTGATTTTGCTTTCCGCTATGATACCAAAGTTATTATTGAGGAGTTTGTGGATGCGCGTGAGGTAGAGGTTGGCGTGCTTGGAAATGATGAACCAGAAGCCTCTGTTCCGGGTGAAATCGTTTCTTCTGGTGAATATTATGATTACGCAGCCAAATATACGGACGGCAAATCGCAAATGATGATTCCTGCACCAGTGGATTCTGAAGTGGCCGATCGTTTGCGGGAGTCCGCGATAGTTGCTTTTCGAGCGATTGAGGGCAGTGGAATTACCCGGGCAGACTTCTTCTTGCGAAAATCGGATGGTAAAATTCTAATTAACGAAGTGAACACGATGCCTGGTTTCACTCCTTACAGCATGTATCCGCTATTGTGGCGTGAGACGGGTGTATCTTATAGAGCTCTGTTAGACCGAATGATTGAGTTAGCCTTGGAGCGCTATAATTTTAAACAAGGTCTTAAGTACGACAACGAGTAATAGAAGCTATAGCGGGAATATCCCGACTGGAAGGAGAGAAGAAACATGGGTTTTCAAACAGAATTCAACTCCGTCTGCAAATTCAAGAGTGAACAAGAGCTGTACGAGCTGCTGGAATATGGGCGCACCAAAATGGTGAAGCAAGGCTTTCGTGTGTATCCGACGGGTCAAAAGGTTATTGCTTACACCCCTGAGAATGTAGCTGTAGCCATTGTCAAAATTTCAGCCTCGATTGCAGAGATTAATTTTCAAGGGCATGAGGTTACCGCGGTCGAGATGGAGCTTGTGCGTAAGCTGAATGAAGAAGAGTCCAGAGTGCAGACTGCTTTGGCTGAGGAAATGTTTTTCGGAGCACAGGGATGATTGTCCGCTTCGGATATGTAGCGATGTCCACCGTTATCAAAGACTGCTCCCCATCTAAGACAATGACGATGGCCTCTTTTAAGAAGCTGGATGACCGTGAAGCGGCACTTCGGCGTTTGGAGAACATCGCTAGAATGAATCTGCATAATACGCTGCGGTTGATGAAGCATAATGTGGCTTCGGACATCATGGTGTACCGCCTCACTTCCAAAATCATTCCTCTGGCGACGCATCCGGATTTGCAGGACTGGAATCCGTTTGCGGCGCTCGCCGAGGAATTTGCGGAAGTGGGCCAATATGTGAAAAAGCACGGGCTGCGTGTTTCTTTTCATCCAGATCACTTTACAGTACTTAGTACACCCCGTCCGGAGGTGCTGATAAACTCCGTACGGGATTTGCAGTACCATGTGGACATGCTAGTTGCTATGGGGCTTCCTGCCATGGCGAAGAACAATATCCATATTGGCGGAGCTTATGGGGACAAGCCTGTAGCGGCGAAGCGATTCGAGGAGCATTTCCGCGCGCTGCCGGCAGCGCTGCAGGAGCGTATAACGCTGGAGAATGACGATAAGACATTTACAGCTCCGGAGACACTGGCAGTCAGTCAGAGCGTAGGATTACCGATGGTACTGGATATTCACCACCAATGGGTGAATAATGAAGGAGAGCTCCCTTGGGAGCTGTGGCCTGACATTTTGCAGACATGGCGAAGCGAGCTAGCACAGAAGGACGTTCCTTCGGGAGAGCTTTTGCCGCCTAAGATTCATGTATCCAGTCCGCGCAGCCCGTCTGATCCGCGCAGCCATGCGGATGGCGTGGAACCTGCGCCTTTGCTGGCTTTTCTGAAACGTATTGCCGCAGATACGCCTGCTGTCGATGTTATGATTGAGGCGAAACTAAAAGATGGCGCGTTATTTGGATTGATGGAGGCTATGAAGGAGCTGGCTGAGGCTGGTAACGGAATTTCCTTATTAAATGGGGCAAGCGTGAATATTGAACCTTAAACAATGAAAATAAGGAGATAGGTCCCGAATACGGGTCCTATCATGACTTGATATGTAACTTGAAATAGGGTACGTTGAATGAAACTTTAATCGCTTATCGTCTTTATATGGACCTGGGGCATTTATGCTCGCAGATGAGAATTGGGTCCTCTTTTGGCGGAACTTTGGGAACTTGGGGAACGTTTTGACGTATTGCACGGTATTGTGAATAGGATTGCTTTAGAATTAAAGCCATTGGCGATTATGTTCAAGAAAGTGGAGTGAAGATATGAGTCCTTTAAATCCAGAGGGTAAGAATGAACGTGAACCCTATGTAGTAACAAGCAAGGGACATACGGCGGTGGCCATTAATGCGGCTGCCAAAGCAGGAGAATGGATAAAGAGCAGACAGGGTCTCGTGAAGGAGCTGAATACAAAAACTTCAGCACAAGATCTGGTTACGGAAGTTGATAAAGGCGTTGAGCAAATGATCCGCAGGCTGATCCTGACACATTTTCCCGACCATGCCATTCTCGGGGAAGAGGGGGTTTCGCCGGGAGCAGCAGCGGCTACCGCTGCATTGGAAGAAGCTCGTGAGCATGAATATTTGTGGATTGTAGATCCTGTAGATGGTACGACTAATTTCGTACACGGATTTCCTTTTTACTGTGTCTCCATAGCATTGGTGATTCGCGGTGAACTAACTGTAGGCGTTATTTATGATCCGACTCGTGATGAAATGTTCGTCGCTGAAAAAGGAAAGGGAGCTTACATGCACGGTGTTCCTACCTCGGTCTCTACGGAGACTGATTTTGGGGACAGCCTGATTGCTATGGGCTTTCCGCCGGATCGTGAGTTTGCACAACCTGTGAATATGGCAGGACTGCAAAGTATTCTTCCGCAGATTCGTGGTATTCGTGCCGGAGGCGCGGCTGCTCTACATTTAGCTTATGTGGCGGCAGGCCGTGTAGATGGCTATTGGGAAGTGGGCTTAAGCCCTTGGGACTGTGCAGCAGGAGTACTGCTTGTACTTGAATCAGGAGGCAAGATTACGGATACCCTAGGACGTTCATATGATATTGGTACACGCCATGTAGTAGCAAGTAATGGCCACATTCACGAATATTTGGTTTCGTCACTGAAGAATGCTGAAGCAACAGGATATAAGCTTTAGGGAGGACGATACAGCATGAGTGAGAAGGATGATTTGGAACGCAAGCTGAGCGAAATGTTGGTAGATGGTGAGATGGAACAAGGCGATCGTACGGCTAAGGAAATCCGGGAAATCTCACCTAAATATGAAATTCGTATTCAGACTACGCTCGATCCTATTGTGGAAGAAACATTACGTTATCGTAAGATTGGATATGAGCTGGATGACCGTTATGATAAATATCTGGAGCGTGCAGGGCAGAAGTTAGAGTCAGATGAAGATTCAGACAATAATAGCCAGTGATTTGCGAGGGGCGGTTTCCTGAATATAGGAGGCCGCTCTTTTGCGTTGCTATCCTGGATGGTAGAATGGAATTAGAACAATTTGGGAGGGATACGATGCTAGGCAATTGGAAAAAAATTTGGGCAGCTGGCATAAGCAGCCTGCTTTTGTTATCTGCGCTGATTAGCGTAGGAGCAGGCACGGCAAATGCGGCTGACACGACTGCAATACAAGACTCTGGGCAAGATGTCTTTCGCATCGTAGCTCTAGGTGATTCCATTACTGCTGGCTACGAGCCAGGAATGACGGACGTGAATACTAAGCCATACGGCTATGCGGAGAGATTGCTTGAGCAGGGCTGGTATCATGGCAGAAGTGCACTTACTAATTATGGTATTCTAGGGCTGACTACGGCCGGATTACGTAATTACACAGGAGCGATCAAGGATGGTTCAGTGATTACTGCTGAAGGAGTTCAGGCAGGTCTCCCAGATCCACGAATAGAGCAGTTCGTGAAGCTAACTCCGCAGATCGCAGCAGAGCTTAAGGAAGCTGATCTGATTACCATTACGATTGGTGGGAATGATGTAAGCAGTCTGTTCTTGCAGTTCAAGGAGCTGACGGATGCGGATTTCCAAACACAGCTGGACCAGCGGCTAGCGGATTATCAAACAAATGTGAAGGCAGTGCTGGAGAATATTCGTGCGGTAAGTCCGCAAACGACGATTATACTGGCCGATCAATATCAGCCTGCCCCTAAGGTTGCGCTTGGTCAAATGTACAACAGATTAATGACGGCAGCGGGCAAATTTACGGAAGCAGCGGATAGTGTAGCTGCAAGCGTGAACCAAGAGGGAGCGAAGGTGTTTGTAGCTCATGTTGCGGCAAAGTTTGCCGGGGTAGAAGGCTCGCTGACACATATTATTGGAGCAGGGCAAACTGATTTTCACCCGACGCAGCTTGGATACGAGACTATTGCTAAGGTCTTTGCGGAGTTACAATGGGGAGAGTATCGCGTTCCTAGTGTAGCTACAATGGCTACTGCATCGGTACCGATGTCGATTGTAGTGAAGGGCGTGGAGTTGAATACACCCAATAAGCCTATCCTTAAAAATGGGCAGAACTTTTTGGCGCTAAAAGATATTCTAAATGCTGTGGGCGCAAGCGGGAAGTGGGATAACAAAACCTCCAGCGCTACCATCGTGTATGGTGGAAGAACCGTTGTGATTACCATTGGCTCGAAATTTATTAAGGTGAATGGAGAGAACGTGGCTATTGATACTCCAGCTTTTCTGCAAAAGGTAGGCAAGGAGGACAAAACCTACTTACCCCTTGCCGCTTTGGCGACAGGACTTGGATTCGATGTTAATTACAGCAGCAAACTGCGAACTGCTTTCATAAATCCATAAAGCTGCATACTATACATCATAAGAAATTAAATTAAGCCCGTAAGGAAAAGGTGGATGGAATATTGTCTAGTTCAAAATATAATGCTGAATATATCATCACCATGGATGATATAGTGCGGGAGGGTCATCCCGTACTTCGTACCGTAGCACAACCAGTAGAGCTTCCATTACAGGCGGAAGATCGTGAGGCTTTGCAATGTATGCTTCAATTTCTGAAGAACAGTCAGGACCCGGAGATTTCCGAAGAATATAAGCTGCGCTCTGGCGTAGGTCTGTCGGCGAATCAAATCGGACTGGAGAAGCGTATGTTCGCGATGTATCTTACAGACGAGAGAGGGCGGGCTGTAGAGCATGCTTGGGTTAACCCTAAGATCATAAGCCACTCCTTGTCTATGGTGTACTTACCAGAAAGCGAGGGCTGTCTGTCCGTTGATCGTCCCGTGCATGGCTTTGTACCTCGGTATGAAACCGTGAAGGTGAAGGGTTATGATCTGGAGGGCAAGGAGGTTGTCCTTAAATTTAAGGGCTACCAAGCTATCATCATCCAGCATGAAATAGACCATCTCGATGGGATTATGTTCTATGACCGAATTAACAAGGAGAATCCGTTTAAGCTGCCTCAGGGCGTGGAGATCCGGAACTTATATGAGTAGGAGAGTAACTCTGAATTAAAAAGCGGGCGACCTTACAGCGTAAAGCTGATGGTCGCTTTTTTTTACCTATCGGCAAGATTATAATATTTCAAATATTTTACAAATTAATCGGAAGGATGTACCCTTACAATTAATGGATTTAAATTAGTAATAAGAGGAGGGCGTTAAATGAACTGGAGCAGAATGCCAATTAGAGGATTCGCCAACGAATACAATGATGAGGTTAAAAAGATTGATGAGCAGATTTTGAGTCTGATTCAGGAACGTAAAGCTATAACAGGCAAGAAACGATTATCCCCTGATAGTAAGCTACTTGAGGAATGGGCAACTAGATTCGAGATGAATACTACTCAGATTGTGCAGCATTTGCATCTTATGAATGAAACTGTACCTAGAAGACAATATTGGGAAGAGCCTGGTTTATTGCTGGGAGTGCTTCCGATTGTGAAGCGGACGGTCGTTGAAGAATGCGAGTATATACTTACGCATGCTATGCAGTATGAAGCCTTCAGCATAGTTACTGTGGAAATCAAATATTTAAAAGAAGCTGTAGGACATATCCATCTTCGAACGGCTTTAACGCTTGAAGTGGTGGGTGAGAATGAATATGAAGTGCAGCCGCATGGTGGTCATGGAGGTGGAGCGCATACACAAATGCAATTCTTGGTCGCCCCAACGCTGCCGGAGCATCTGGAGGGTGTAGAGTTTTCACTAGTGCCTGGGAGCGAGCAAATGTTAAGACCGTTAATGACTGAGATTACGTTGGACAAGCAGGTGGATTTTACATGAGAGCAGTAGAATATTTGGATTTCCAAACGCTGTTAGCGGATGAAATCCATAGATAAAAGTGGTCACTATCAACCTATATTCTCTGTAAATGAACAGAATTAGGGATTTCCTCCCTAAAAAATGATGTAAGTTCTTTGTTTTCCGCTAAATCAGCTAAATTATAGGGAGGGTTTCCCTAATTATCTATTCAAGCTCCCTAACCCTTGTACTAAACTCCGGGAAGGTCTGGCGATACCTGTTACGTAGCCTAGAGAAATTGACGCTTGAGATCGGCTGGCTTAAGCTTGCCACAAGCTACAGATGCAGACCGTGGATGAGTAAAAATGTAGAGCAGCGATCCTCCAATATAGGAGAATCGCTGCTCTTTTAACATTTGCGGTTTATGGGACTGGGACAGCCCCTTAATCTATGCAGCTATTATTCAGCTTATAGAGCACTGCGTTTCATAATCCATTCTTATTTCTCAGCCGCCATAGCGCGGAAGGATTCTTCAGCTGCGATAAGTGTAGCATCAATATCTGCATCAGTATGTGCTGTGGTCAGGAACCAAGCTTCGTATTTCGAAGGGGCAAGATTAATGCCACGGTTCAGCATATGCCGGAAGAAGCTGGCGAACAATTCGCCGTCTGTATCCTGAGCCTCGTCATAATTCGTAACCGGATGATTACAGAAATGAGTGGAGAACGAACCACGGATGCGGTTGATTGTCAGTGGAATGCCATGACGGTCTGCAGATGCTTGAAGTCCATCAGCGAGACGGATTGCAAGCCGATCCATTTCTTCGTATACACCCTCTGCACTCAGAACCTCTAAACAAGCAATCCCTGCAGAGATAGACGCAGGATTGCCCGCCATTGTGCCGGCTTGATATGCCGGTCCAAGTGGAGCTACCTGTTCCATAACATGCTTGCGGCCGCCGTAAGCGCCGATAGGCAGGCCGCCACCGATGATTTTGCCAAGTGCAGTAAGGTCAGGAGTAATGTCCTCATGATTATCCAGCCCCGCATAGGTTTGTGTAGAACCATAATGGAAGCGGAAGGCAGTAATGACTTCGTCATAAATAACAAGGGAGCCATTATCGTGAGCCAGCTTGCAAAGTCCTTCGAGGAAACCAGGCTTAGGCATCACCATGCCGAAATTCCCCACAATCGGTTCAACCATAACAGCTGCGACATCTTCGCCCCATTTCTCCAGCGCCTCTTTCAGGCTGTCCAGATCATTAAAGGGAACGGTGATTACCTCCTGGGCGATACTGCTTGGAACACCGGCACTATCTGGAATGCCAAGTGTAGAAGGTCCGGATCCTGCTGCTACAAGCACCAGATCAGAGTGGCCGTGGTAACAGCCAGCGAATTTTACGATTTTGCTGCGTTTTGTATAGGCACGGGCTACACGAATCGTTGTCATAACCGCTTCGGTTCCAGAATTGACGAAACGTACTTTATCCATAGAAGGAATGGCTTCTTTTAGCATTTTAGCAAGTTTAATTTCGAGCTGGGTTGGGGTTCCGTAAAGAACACCATTTTCTGCTGCTGTCGTAATTGCTTTGGTAATATGAGGGTGGGCATGGCCGGTAATGATCGGTCCATAGGCTTGGAGATAATCGATATATTCATTGCCGTCTTCATCCCAGAAGTGAGATCCACTGGCGCGTTTCATAAATACAGGTGCTCCGCCGCCAACGGCTTTGAAGGAGCGGGAAGGGCTATTTACACCCCCAACGATATGCTGGAGGGCTTCGTGATAAAGTTGTTCAGATGTGGAGCGATTCATAATGTGATCATCCTTTCGATTGTTGGTGCTCAAGGGAACGGGCGAACAACGGTGTTTTCCGTTGTCCGCCCGTATTATACCAAGTCACTGCTTTGTGTACATGTGAACTTTGCTTGTCAGGCCCTTAATGGGTCCCGCCAGAACTGCTATTGGAGGTGTTCTCCGGTGTAGGGGTTGGTGTTGGCTCAGGACCATTTATGGTATCCTGTATAAATTCTTTTAGCTTCTTTTCGCTACGAATTCCGATAACCTGTGATCCGTCACTTGTAGTCTCCTCAGTAAGCAGATCCATTGGCGGAATTTGCTCACTGCCACCCATACTGCTATTATACCCTACGCTTGCCAGCTTCCACATATCATTAACTGACATATTGGTTTCAATATAAGGCGTAACCTGCGACAGGATATTTGGCAGCTTGACAATGGAGGTGGTGCTGATCAGCTTATCAGCCACAGCCTTGAGAAAACCGCGTTGGCGCTCGGTTCGAGTGAAATCGGAGGTAGCGTCATGCCGAAAGCGAACATATTGTAGCGCCATGTTGCCGTCAAGATGCTGATATCCTTTTTTTAGATCAATATCATATTCCGGACCGTCTGCAACGGTTTTGTAGACCATATCTTTTTCGACTTCATAATCCACACCCCCAACGGCATCAACCAGCTTGATGAATCCTTGGAAGTCCGTGTAGACATAATATTGAATTGGGATACCGAGCAGATCGCTGACGGTCTGCATCGCAGTATTAGGTCCATAAATAATCGCTGTGTTAATACGTTTCTCGCCATGATCTGGAATCGGAACGTACGTATCTCTCAGTATTGAAAATACACTGATTTTCTTCTTCACAGGGTCAAGAGAAGCGACGAGCATTGTATCTGAACGGGGGATTTCCCCTTTCTTCACACCTCGGGCATCTACACCCATTAATAGGATATTAACAGGCTCTGTACCTTCCCACTTAGGAGGCTCAGGGGTATCGACATCAACGGTCTCTGCATTTTGAAAAGGTGAATCTTCAGTATTCGACATGCTACCAAGCTCATTGTAAATGGTTGTAATGTAGAAAATGGCCCCACCGATAATAAGGAGGAGTATAATGGCCAGCGTCCAAAGCAGCGGTTTCTTTTTTGACTTACCAGTCTTGGCGTGCCTTTTCTTTCTAGGTGGCATTTCTCGTTCTTCCTTTCGCATTCACGTTGACTACATTATAATTTCTTTTGGGGATACGTGCAATTTAGGAATAATTCCCCAATCTTAAGAAGGAGTGGATATATCTTGATCGAAGTAGCTATTGGACAAAAAGTACCCAATTTCACCCTTCCCTCTTCCAATGGGCATGAGGTTAGTTTGAGTGATTTCTTGGGCCGAAAGGTCATCTTATATTTTTACCCTAAAAATATGACACCAGCCTGCACGCAGGAGGCCTGCGAATTTCGTGATGCTTTTGATCAAATCACGGCGGTGGGTGCGGTTGTTCTGGGCATTAGTCCGGACTCTTTGGCCTCACACGCTAAATTTACAGAGAAGCATAGTTTGCCCTTTCCACTGCTGTCTGATGAGGATCATAAGGTATGTGAAATGTTCGGCGTATGGCAGCTCAAGAAACTTTACGGCAAAGAATTTATGGGAATTGTGCGATCTACTTTTCTGATTGATGAGCAGGGGATATTAGTGGAAGAATGGCGGAAGGTACGGGTAAAAGGGCATGTCGCAAACACGATAGCAGGAATAAGCGAATCATAAATTTTACTAATTACTTTTTATAGATGTCTATTACATTTTTAACAGCTTATATAAGGTGTTGTCATGATATAGTTTCCTCATAATTGCTTCAAATTTGGAGCAAGAAGAGGTGGTGGAGTGATAATGCTGCATATTGGGCTTGATATCGGATCAACTACTGCTAAATTAGTTGTCATAGAGCGGGACATCATTGTTTATCAAGACTATGTAAGACATTATAGCGATATTAAAAAAGCGGCCCTCTCTCTTCTGTCTGATGTACGCGACAGATTCCCAGAGAGGGGAGCTAGGCTTACTGTAAGCGGTTCCTCGGGGTTGTCTTTATCCAAATTAGGTGGAGTTCCCTTTATTCAGGAGGTGATTGCCTGTACGAAGGCGATCAGTGCGCTGATCCCGGAATGTGACACGGCGATTGAACTGGGTGGAGAGGACGCTAAGATAATATATCTTCGGGGCGGCATTGAGCAGCGTATGAATACAGCCTGCGCGGGCGGAACGGGAGCGTTCATCGATCAGATGGCAGCGCTGCTGCAGACCGATCCGGCAGGCTTAAATGTTTTGGCGGAGAAGCATGAGCGAATCTATCCCATAGCTTCACGCTGTGGTGTCTTTGCCAAAAGCGATGTACAGCCGCTGCTTAATGAAGGAGCACGCCGGGAGGATGTGGCGGCTTCGATCTTTCAGAGTATCGTTAATCAGACGATTAGCGGTCTTGCTTGTGGACGTCCGATTCGAGGACGGGTGGCTTTTCTTGGCGGCCCGCTGACCTTCCTGCCTGCCTTGCGGCAGCGTTTTGCGGAAACGCTGGAGCTGGCGGAGGAGGATATCCTGTTCCCGGAACGCTCACAGTATTTCGTGGCGATTGGAGCTGCGCTCTCCGAAGCTGATCCAGTCGTATTGCCACTTTCAAGCTGGATCACGCGAATTGCGGCGGTTGATTTTACTGCGGATCGAGCTGCGGATGCTGAATTGCCTCCGCTTTTTGAGAATGCCGCTGAGCTTGCAGAATTTCGGCTTCGTCACGGCAAAGCCTCTGCAGCGAGATCAGATTTAGCCTTATATCGTGGACCTTGTTATCTAGGAATTGATGCCGGCTCAACCACAACTAAACTCGTGTTAACCGGTTCGGCTGACGAAATTCTCTATACCTTTTATGGCAGCAACAAAGGCAACCCGCTGCATTCGGTCAGCGATGCACTGAAGGAGATCTACCGGGTTCTGCCTCAAGGCTGCCATATCGCAGGATCATATGTGACAGGGTACGGTGAGGGGTTAATCAAGGCCGCTCTGCGGACAGATGGCGGAGAAGTAGAGACTGTTGCACACTATAAGGCAGCTTCCAAGTTCATGCCAGAAGTAGATTTCATACTGGATATCGGTGGGCAGGACATGAAGTGCATCAAAATCCGTGGCGGTGCTATCGACAGCCTTATGCTCAATGAAGCTTGTTCAGCCGGTTGTGGCTCTTTTCTGGAGAGCTTTGCCTCTGCCCTCGGACTTGGGATCGAGGAATTTGCCAAAACTGCACTCGAAGCGACTCAGCCTGTTAATTTGGGCTCGCGCTGCACGGTGTTCATGAACTCTAAGGTCAAGCAGGTTCAGAAGGAGGGCGCATCATTAGCGGATTTATCGGCGGGTCTTGCCTACTCTGTGATCAAGAATGCTCTGCAAAAGGTAATTAAAATCCGCAATCCGGAGGACTTAGGGCGAAATATCATCGTTCAGGGCGGTACCTTCTATAATGAAGCTGTATTGCGCGCCTTTGAGTCCTTGACGGGGCGGACGGTGGTTAGACCGGATATAGCTGGCGTAATGGGAGCTTACGGCTGTGCACTGATTGCGCGTGAGCAAGCAGGGGTTAACGGATCCAGTACGCTGCTTGGAGCAGAGGAGCTTGCCAGCTTTAAATATGAGGTCTCCTCAGGCCGCTGTGGCCGCTGTGGGAATAACTGTGCGCTGACGATCAGTCGTTTTCCGGATAAGAGCTTTTATGTGACCGGCAATCGCTGCGAACGCGGCGCAGGAGTCAAAAAAGAGAAAAATGTCCTGCCGAATCTGATGCAGTATAAATATGAACGGTTTTTTGAGTACGAGAGTTTACCGGAAACAGGGGCATGGCGGGGGACCGTCGGGATTCCGCGTACCATGAATATGTTTGAGAATTACCCGTTCTGGCACACTTTTTTCACCAAACTGGGCTATCGGGTGATTCTCTCCCCTAAATCAAGCAAGAAGCTCTTCGAAAGCGGCATGGATACGATTCCTTCAGAATCGATATGTTATCCTGCGAAAATGGCCCATGGACATGTGCAAAGCCTGATCGGTAAAGGTGTCGATTTTATTTTTTATCCAGCGGTGGTGTATGAGAAAAAAGAAGATGAAGCTGCGGATAACCACTTCAATTGTCCAGTAGTCGCCTCTTATCCCGAAGTCATTCGCAACAATATGGATGGGTTAAAGGACAATGGAATCAAGCTTGTCAGTCCATTCCTGACCTTCGATGATATTTCTGCGCTGACCAAAGGGCTGGTGAAGACATTTACCAGCATTCCGCGAGAAGAGATTGCGTCCGCGGTGCAAGCGGGACTTACAGAGGCTGATAACGCCAAAGGTGATGTGCGTACCAAAGGGGAAGAGACCCTTGTGTACCTAGCTGATACTGGAACCAAAGGAATCCTGCTCTGTGGGCACCCTTATCATGCCGATCCTGAGATTAATCACGGGATAGCGGATATGATAACCGGGATGGGACTCGCCGTGCTGACAGAAGATTCTGTCTGCCATCTGGACCACAGCGAAGGGGATGTGGCTGTTGTTAATCAGTGGACCTACCATGCCCGGATGTACCGTGCAGCCCGCCTTGCTGCAGTCCGCTCGGATCTGGAGCTTGTTCAATTGACTTCCTTCGGCTGTGGGATCGATGCGATCACTTGTGATGCCGTACAGGATATTATGGAAAGACATAACAAGGTATATACATTGATCAAAATCGATGAGATCAGCAATCTTGGTGCAGCGCGCATTCGGCTTCGTTCATTGCTGGCGGCAATGCGTGAGCGTGAAAAAGGTAAGGTAGTGCCGCAAAAGCCGCCAAAAGTGCAGGCTAATGTGTTATTTACAAAGGAAATGAAAGAGACCTATACCATTCTTGCGCCACAGATGTCGCCTATTCATTTTGAATTGTTTGAGCAGGTGTTTCGCGATGCCGGATACCGCCTGAAGATACTTGAGACGACCGGACCCGAAGAGACAGAAGAAGGTCTGAGATACGTTAATAATGATGCGTGTTATCCGGCAATTGTGACGATTGGCCAGATTCTGTCGGCGCTGAAAAGTGGGGAATACGATCCGGATCGTACTGCTGTGATTATGTCACAGACGGGTGGCGGCTGCCGGGCTACGAATTATATTTCTTTGCTGCGCAAAGCCTTAAAGGATTCAGACCTTGAACAAATTCCGGTGATTTCACTCAACGCTTCAGGGATGGAGAATCAGCCGGGTTTCCGTATCAGTCTTAAGCTGGCGAATCGGTTGATAGCTGCCGCTTGTTATGGTGATCTTATGATGCGGATGTTAAATCACTTTAGGCCGCATGAGGTTGTTTCAGGAAGTGCGGAAGTTCTATTCCGCAAAGGGATGGAGCGTTGCAAGGCAAGCTTATCCAACTTTTCATTCCGAGAATACAAACGCCTGATTCGTGAGATTGTTGCAGAGTTCTGCAAGCTGCCCGTTACAGGTATTACTAAACCAAGAGTAGGCATTGTCGGTGAGATCCTGATCAAATTCCATCCGGATGCCAATAACCGCATTATAGAGATGATCGAGGCAGAGGGCGGGGAAGCGGTAATGCCGGACTTCCTGGATTTCATTTTCTATTGTGTATATAATCCGATCTACAAAGCTGAGCAATTCGGCAAAAGCAAACGGCTCGGCTATATCAATCCCATGCTGATCTCTTATCTGGAAATTTACCGTAAGCCGATTAAGGTTGCCCTTGAGGATGCGGGGCTGGCTAAAGGACGGGAGAATATTTATGGTCTTGCCGAGAAGGCCAGCCGACTGGTGTCCGTAGGGAATCAGATGGGTGAGGGCTGGTTTTTAACCGCAGAAATGATGGATTTGTTGGATAATGGTGTGAACAACATCGCCTGTATTCAACCGTTCGCGTGCCTGCCCAACCATATCACCGGGCGTGGGATGATTAAAGGTCTTAAGGAATTATATCCGGGTGCAAATATCGTGGCGATTGACTATGATGCTGGAGTTAGCGTAGTCAACCAAGCGAATCGGATTAAGCTGATGATGTCAATTGCCAGCAGCCAGGAAGAGACTAAGCCATCTAATTTAAAACTGCAGGATAAGCCTCAGCAGCAGACTTTACCTGAAAGTTCATACAGCTTAACCTGAGCATTGTTCAGACGAAAAAGCGGGCCAAGGATCTACCTTGGTTCGCTTTTTTTATGCTTTGTGCACTTATGTATGATTTTCATGTTTTTCCTGCAATATAAAATTACCTTTCAGAAAGTTACAGCAAAATATTGACCGAAATTTAGTTAAGGTGTAAAATAGTACGCATGCGAACTATTAGATGGTCTAACTAATTAATTCTTTGGAGGTGAAGATTTGGAAGATAAGGAGCAGCAATTAGATGATATATTCTCCTCTTTTCGCCGGATTAGCCATGCATTTCAGCAGCTGCTGTGGAAGGATGCTGAAGAGCTGGACATCACACCAACACAGTTGATGGTTCTCCGCAAAATATCTGCAAATCCCGATATTGGCATTACAGATCTTGCCGAGCTATTACATTTGGGGAACAGTGCAGCGAGCGGCGTAGTGGACCGGATGGTGAAAGCCGATTTGATCACAAGACAGCGCTCTGAGGTAGATCGGCGTATATACAACTTGGCGATTACTGAAAAGGGCAGAGAGATCAGGGAAAGAAGTAAGCAATCGCTCAGAAGACACTTACTTCCACTATCCAATATACCTGCCGAGGATGCAGGCGAATTACTTAGGATTCATACCGAAATCATTCAGATCTTAGAGCAGGGGAGAGACAAACAGAATTTATGAGTACAATTACAGGTAACGCTGCAGCGGCAACTAAGGGAATACGTAGAGGACCGATTATTGCAGCGCTCTTAATAGGTGCATTTGTCGCACTTTTGAACCAAACACTTCTTAATGTGGCATTGCCGAGCATAATGGACGATCTAAAAATCGCAACGAATACGGCACAGTGGCTAACAACGGGATTTATGCTCGTGAACGGTGTGCTGATACCGATTAGTGCGTTTCTGGTGGAAAAGTTTACGACCCGCCAGCTATTCATCACCGCGATGTCACTTTTTTCGTTAGGTACACTTGTCTGTGGAATCGGAACAGGCTTTGAAATGATCATGGTCGGCAGAGTCATTCAGGCGGTTGGCGCAGGGATTTTGATGCCGTTAATGAATATTGTGTTTCTTCGCATCTTCCCAATTGAAGAGCGGGGAAAAGCGATGGGGCTAATGGCGGTAGCCATGATTTTTGCTCCAGCTGTAGGTCCAACGTTGTCAGGGTGGGTAGTTCAGAACTATTCTTGGCGCGTATTGTTCTTTATCGTTCTTCCGCTGGCTATTCTTTCTACCTTGCTAGGTATGAAAACAATGCAAAATGTAGGGCAAACAACTTCTCCGAAGCTGGATAAAACGGGTGTTATCCTGTCTACCATTGGTTTTGGGGGATTGTTGTACGGCTTCAGTGATGCTGGAACCGATGGTTGGGGAAGTGCAACAGTCATTACCTGCCTCATTGTGGGTGTGATTGCACTGGCTTTATTCGTATGGAGAGAGCTTAAGGCTGAGACACCACTGCTTGAGTTCCGGATTTTCAGATACAATATGTATTCACTCACGACATTAATCAATATCATCATTACGATGGCTTTATATTCGGGTATGATTTTGCTGCCGATTTATTTGCAGACGATCCGTGGCTTTACGCCAATGGAGTCCGGGCTTATGCTGTTGCCGGGAGCCATTCTAATGGGAATTATGTCTCCAATCACGGGGATTATATTTGATAAAATCGGGGCAAGATGGCTGTCTGTGGTAGGCCTGATTATTACAGTAATTACGACCTGGCAATTCAGCCAGCTTACAGACAGTACGACGTATACGCATATGATTATTACTTACACGGTTCGGATGTTAGGCATGTCGATGTTATCGATGCCGATTGTAACGGCTGGACTTAACCAGCTTCCACAGCGTTTAAGCTCGCATGGTACAGCAATGTCGAATACGTTGCGGACGGTCGGAGGCGCGCTGGGAATGGCGTTGTTCGTCAGTCTAATGACCAATAAGACGAAGAGCACAATCACTGATACGCTTATGAGCGGAACGGTTTCGTTAAACGATAAAGCAGCGATGCTTAAGCTTACGCAAGAGGCTACAATTAGCGGGGTTACGCATGCCTTTAACATTGCTACCTGGATCACTGTAGTTGCTTTGGTATTGGCTTTCTTTATTAAAAAGACTTCACCGCAGCCAGACTTCCTGAAGACGGAAGAAGTGCAGCCACAGCAGGACAATCAATAAAAAACTGGGTTAACAAAGAATGGAAAAAGGAGCGTCCTACGAACTGTTATGGTTCCGTAGGGCGCTTCTTTTGTTGTGATGCTATTAGTTAGCTGGAGACACAGCTGCAGGATCGCTCCAACGTTTCAGATGTGGCAGCTGCTCCGCGAGAAGTTTACGGGCAACATTCTCATCCATTCCTTCTTCGACCATATAGCCTGTACAAATGTCAGCCATTTCTTGCAACGTGATGTTAGGCTGTTTGAATGCGCCATTCTCATAGCAGTACACGCAGTAATCTTCGATCTTGTTGCCATTCTGGTCCGTTCCAAGCAATTCCGCCGTAGGCATTGGCATTCCACAGCTTTGACAAATTTTAAGATCTCCTTGCTCTACATGTTCATGTCCCATATTTAACACTCCTTTAAAGGTATGCAAGCTCTCGAGCGCCCGCTTTAAGTTCAGTATAGAACAATAAACCTGACGACATTCCGTCAGGTTTATTGTTAGGTTGTATATTTTGCTGCTATGCCTGCTGCAAGCTGCCCCAGCTTTTGCCGAATATGCGGTGGCTCTAAGATTTCTACATGCATCCCGAAGCTTAGCAGGAAACCATACAGCCATCCATCCTCAGGATAGTTGATGGTAACCTTGTAACCTCCATTACCGTCGGGCAGTAGCTCGGTAGAATCAAACCGCTCTTCCGCTAGATGTTTGCTTTCAGCCTTAAACTGCAAAACGATGGGTGTTGCTGTTGTTACGGTTGATCTCTGATACTCGTTGCTCCAAGGCAGCTCGCTTGCATCCACATCTTTTGCAATAAAAACTTGGGTATTCTTAACGAGCTCTTTCATGCGCAACAGCTTAAATAGACGGAAATCCTGACGATTGAGACAAAATCCATATAAGTACCATGCTTGCCCCTTTAGCACTAAAGTATAGGGCTCTACCGAACGCTGGCTTGTCTGACCCGCAGCATCCACATAATTAAAGTTTACGGTCACGCTTTCCTCAAGTGCTTCTTTTAGAGTGGCAAGCTTTTCTTCCAGAATACGTTGAAGACCCCATGGGGAGAAGTCGATGATGAGCTGAGTCGTTTTGCTGCGGAAGGCGGCGGATTGGGAGGGCGGGATTACGCTGCTGATTTTTTCCATGAGCAGAGTATGTTCATTTCCTCCATAAGACGAGACGCTCTGCAGAGCCGTGAAAATATCCGCCAGCTCACGATCCGTCAAAACATTGCGGTCCAGCCGGTATCCTTCCATAAGCCCGATCCCACCGTTCGCTCCCTGATAGGTAACGATAGGAATTCCGGCCCCATTAATGCTTTCAATATCACGATAAATCGTGCGCACAGATACCTCGAACATATCGGCTAGCTCCTTCGCCTGAATTAGGCGGCGGTTCATTAGCAGGATAACGATAGAGAGCAATCGATCTATTTTCAAAAGACAATTCCTTCTTTCCCGGAGATTTCCGTGAAGTAATGCTGTATTTCATCTTAGCAAATCCTTGAAAATAAAGCATTGTCATAAATTAATGATTCGATTAATATCTAATTAGATATATGTATAAATAGATGAAATGAGGTTTATTTTATGAATAATCACTCAGCTGTTGCGATGTTTAGGAGTCATAAGGGATATTCACGATTGTTCACAGCCGGCTTGATCAATGGAATTGGTGATCGTTTTACTAGCGTTGCAGTACTAGCGCTGGTTCTGCAGTTGACGGGATCAGGCATGGCGGTAGGGATTTCGTTAGGTGTGAGACTGTTTCCTTATTTATTTCTGGCCCCGCTTGGAGGCATACTTAGCAGCAAAATTCCACGCAAATATATCATGATAGCTACAGATATGCTGAGGGTCCCAGTAGCCTTAGCCTTTTTATGGGTGGATGGGGAGGAGAAGCTGTGGTTGTTATATATGGCAAGTTTTTTGCTGGCAGCGGGTGAAGCCATTTACAGCCCTGTTCGTAAGTCCACTATCCCCTTGCTCGTCACCAAAGATTCTCTGCTGACCGTCAACGGACTAGAGCAGTTAATGAGCGGCTGCGTGCTGATCCTTGGAGCGTTCAGTGGAGGGGTGGTGTCGATGTGGTTTGGTCCGGAGGCAGCGTTCATTATGAATGCAGTGTCTTTTTTAATCGCAGCGATGTTAATTTACGGTATCGATTTTCCACAACATACGGAAATGGTGACGGTGGCTAAGAAGGCTACATATTCTCCTGAGGGGGACTTAGAAAAATCCGATAAAGAAGCACAATACGGTCGGCTGCGTGCTCTGGGAATGGTAATTGGCGGAAGCTTAACGTTGCAGGTCATTTTCGGTTATGAGCTGTTGGTGCCGTTGCTAAATGGTCTGGATAATGTACTGATCAGTGTCTATGCGATACAGGTATTTCACGCGGGGGATATTGGAGTGGGGGCATTTTATGCGGCGCTTGGCATCGGTCTTAGCCTTAGTTTTTTTACCTCACGTTATTTAAAAAAGGGGCTGCTGATTGTAGCCATCGGAGGGCTTTTACTAGAAGGTGTGTTACTCATGGGCATCAGTGTCAGCAATCATTTTGCGGCAGCATTTATGTTATACATCCTGCTGTCATTTGCCGGGGGGACGGGGAATGCCTGTCTGGATACGCTCGTTATGCAGGAAACCCCATCTGCTATGCAGCCCTTTGTGTTTGGACTCCTGTCTGCAGTAGGAAATACGCTGCTGGGATTATCTATGCTGTTCGCCGGGTGGCTATTAGAAGGGGTGGAACCAAGAATGGTAGGGTTTGCTGGGGGAGCGGGATTTGCCATAGTTGCGCTTTTACTCGCAGGATACGCGGGGGTACGCAGCAAGAAAAAACGTACTTAAAAAGGGCGGTGGCTTCACCGTCCCTTGGAAGTTTTTTTAACCTGAGTCTGTAGCTTTATGGCAGCTTTGCGCGGGAACAGGCGGATGCTTATCTTTTTGCGATAGCGATACAGGATTACAAGGGCAGCTATAGCTACACCGCCAGAGATAATCCATAGTGCATATAACTCGAATAAATGGAAAATACCCATCCACTGCGGACCAAATACCCGTCCTATGCCAAGAAACAGCACTACCCAGAATAACGCTCCACTATAAGCGTAGAGGGCGAATTTACGGAAGGGCAGCGCAACTATACCAGCAAAATAGCCGGTAAAGTGACGAACGCCTGGAATAAAATATCCGATGGAAATAAGGATACTGCCGTATTTCTCGAACCATTTTTGCGTTTTATCCAGCTTGGCAGGGGAGAACAGCAACCACTTTCCGTATCGCTGGATGAAGGGCATTCCGGCTTTTAAGCCGACAAAATAGGTGAGGGTCATCCCGGCTGTGGTCCCAGCAAACGCCACTAGAATCAACGTTATGAAATCAAGTCTTCCCGTATAGGAAAGAAAACCTGCAAAAGCCATGGTAGTTTCTCCGGGAAACGGCAAGGCAACGAATTCGAGCAGCAATCCAAAAAACAATACGCTATATCCATATTTGCTGAATAATTCTTGTATAAAGTTCAGCATTTCCATAAGATTCTCACTCTCCAAGGGGCAGTTGCCTTATTCTATTTTGAAGCTTGTCTTCATACAATCTACCAAATGGCTTTTGAGCCAATAGAATGCTGGAGGTAGAGAAGATGAAAGGTAACAAAAACACTCACGGCCGCCGAAACTTGATAAGCGGATTGCTTGTTATGGTTGTAATCGTCATCGTAATGCTGGGATGGAACGCAGGGGAGAGTGTAGATTCTTGGATGAATCGTTCATTACAGTCCGCAAGTGCGGAGTCTGTCTCTGTTAAGAATAATCTCCCGTTAGTGGCGATGCAAGAATTGCCTCCTAAAGCAGAGTCCATTGTGACTGCTTCTCCAGAAGTTAAATTGAATTCCAGTACGGCACAAGTATCCAAGGTGTCGACAACATATTCAGCAATTACGGCCGCAAAGAAAGCTTCAAAAACGGTCTATATTACATTTGACGACGGACCGAGTGACAATACCTTCAACGTTCTAAAAATTTTACAGCAGCAAGGTGTGAAGGCGACCTTTTTTGTCCTTGGTAATCAAGCGAAAAGCCATCCAGAGCTAATTAATGCCATATGGGAACAAGGACATGCTATTGGCAATCATACCTATAATCATAATTACCATGATTTATATAGTGGATTCACTGAATTTTGGAGCCAGATTAAAAAGACCGAAGAAATTGTTCGGGGCATTACAGGGGTTCGCCCACAACTTATCCGCGCCCCGGGCGGAACCTTTGATCACTTTGATAATACCTACTTCAATTTGTTGAAGCAAGCCGGTTATATCGTTACGGATTGGACGGTGGACAGCGGGGATTCTAAACGCAAAGGGGTACCGGCGTCAGAAATCTTAAAAGAGTCAACTGCAGACCTGAAGTCCTCTCGGGTTATTCTTCTGCTGCATGATGGCGGCGGCCATCAGGAGAGTGTTAAAGCACTGCCTGATATTATTGCGCGTTATAAGGCTGCTGGGTACAGCTTTGGCCTTTTAGATGAGACGGTGGAGCCTGTACAATTCAGAGTCTCCTCAAAAGCAAATAGCTTGGGCAGAGTGAAACCTTCGGAAGCTTGGATCACCTCGAATATCATACCGAATGCAGAGCTGTTTGCGCCCGGCAAACCTTTGGTGCTGGAGGTTGGAAAGCTGGAGACGAAGCTGGCGCCAGGTGAATATGCTCTGCAAAAAGGGAAATATATGGTGCCACTTCGCGCTGTGATCGAACGGCTGGGAGGGCAGATTAATTGGGATGCGGGCAGTCGCAGTGGGAAGATTGCCTGGAACGGCAAAGATATCATCGCGGATGTGGCGAACAAGGAACTCCTGTTAAATCTTCCTGATCATGTTCAAAAGATAAACGGTGCCAGTGTGGAGATGATTGGCGGTTCTATCTGGGTATCGCTGCGTGAGCTGCTGGAGACAGCCGATCATCCTCCTTTAAATATAAGCGTGACGGAAGGTGAGCGCCGGGTAATAGCCTTCTGAGATTTAGCGCTCAGGCAGTTTTTTTAAAAGAAAAAAACAATGTCTGGGCACCCTTTTTCATGGGAAGAATAGATAGTAATAAGTTCCTCAGCTGGGAACAAGTCTAGACCCAAAGGAAGGGTGTTCGTTCCATTGTCCTCTTCAAAAAAAGTAGAACACAAATTAAATAACAAGACTGAAAGAGTTAGAAGCTATCCGCGTAGCCGTAGTGCGTTGGCTGAATGGCTGCGGATGCTGACTGTGGCTGGAATTATAGGTGTTTTATATGCATGGCGCGGAGGTGCATCACTCTTATTTCTGCTGATCGCTGTAGGCGTTATCATGGTTGGCGGACTGATTGTTCAACTTTCAGGTCCACGGGCGATAAAGATTGAACGGACAATCACTCCAGTAAGACCGATAGCTGGAAGTACACTGCTTGTGAAGGTACGGGTGAATTTCTCTGCCCGGCTTCCACTGCCATGGCTGACTATCGCTGATTTTTGGAGGGATAGAGGACATCACAAGCTACTGTTTCCGGGATTCAGACGCTCTTTTGAATACACCTACCTTCTTGAGAATATGCCGCGGGGACATCATCATTTGCAGGGCTGTAGAGTAACCTGGGGAGATTTGCCCGGCTGGTTCACAGGCCGATCTGAGCCTGCTGAAGAGCATAGCGTTAAAGTGCTGCCAGCCCCCCTATATTATGGCGGAGCAGTCCCGGATAGCGGCTTTATTAGCGGTAATTCGCTCTATTCCAGAAGGGGAAGAAGCAGCAATGATGAGACCATGGAATCGCGGGAATATGAGCCCGGTGATCCGCTTAGCCGAATTCATTGGAAGAACAGCGCCCGGCTAGGAAATCTGCAGAGCAAAGTTCCAGAGCGTGAAAAGGCAAGAATGAGCTGTATCGTGTTGGCTAATGATCCCAAAAGCTATGAGATTCCAGCCAATGCACTTACACCTCGTGGCAGTCGGGAGGAGCAGCCTCCGGTATTTGAGAAGGCGGTGTCAACGGCGATGGGGCTGATGCTCTTTGCTGAGCAGTCAGGTGCTTATGTCCAGTTATTTAGCGGAGGCTGGCCGGAAGGAATGGCTAGGCATGAAGGACTGGGTAAAATCCCAGGGAGAGTGCTGGATATTCTAACTGATATTTCTCCGAATGGAACAAGAACCCTGTCCGAGCTGTTGGAGGATGCTTCTAGAGGCTGGATTCCGGGAATGACCGTTGCTATAGTGACCGGAAGATTAGAGGAACAATCCGCTAAGGTTATCGCTAAATTCTTAGTGCAAGGTGTAAAAGTTGAGCTCTATTATGCTTGGGATCAGCCAGCTCCGCTGCCTGCTGAGGTAATGCTGCAGGAGATCCGCCAGCCTGTGCGGGGAACGGTCGGGGATAGTCTGGGTCGTCTGGGAGCACGGATGTTTTGTCTGGATGATGCATTGCCAGCTTACAGGCTCAGGGAGGTAGAGTACCATGAATCATCCGGAAAACCAACGCTACGGTAAGCGGATACCGGGTGACACAAGCTTCTCTATGAATGAGCACAGTGGGAAGGAACCAAAGCAGCTCCATTTGGAAAAACTGGAGAACAGTCATGCCGGTAAACAGAGAAAGATACCTCTGTATTATCGCATGCTGTTCTCTTTGGCTATTTTGGGGCTGTTTTTAGAATGGCTGCTCCCTTTATATAGAACGACTTCATTGGAAGATACTGCTAGATTGCTGCAGATTCTGATGATTTCTGCTGCCGTGCTGTTGATGTGGGGAATCCTTCAGATTCCCGGGTGGCTATTGCTAAGTATCCAATGTTTGATGATCGGCACAGCTTGGCTATATCTATGCAGCGAGAGCGTAGGGACAGGATGGCTGGGCATTTATGCAGTAGAAATTCCAAATGATCTGATTTTGCTCTTTTCCGGGCATGTTTCTCAGCTAAGCGAGATCAGCAGACTTTTGATTTTGATTGTTGGCTGGGGGCTGCTGGTATCTTCGGTGCAGCAGCTTGCACTTTTCAGAGGTAGTACGCTGCTGTTTACAGCGGTGACCCTCATTTATCTATTAGTTCTGGATATTGGCTTTGGCGTTAATACGACAACGGATGTTGTAATATCAGTCGGGCTTATTGTATGGATGCAAGCAATGAGTGGTTTGCTCCGTCTGCGGGAACGGGTGGGCAGCATTCACCTGCCGTATGCCCGATGGGGAGTTTTGGCATTAGCAACTGCTATATTCGTCATGATGACAGCATGGTTTGGTGGGCAGGTATATGAAGTACGACCGCCTAACCAAACTACACTCCAGTCAACCTTTGAAAAGCTGCAGGAATGGGCTTCGGGCCATATGCCGGAAGATAATGAGGCTATACCTGCAGGAACAACAGGGTATAGTACAAATGATGGAGAACTGGGTGCTCCATTATCACGCAATACCGAGCCAGTCTTCACAGCATTGACCAGCCAGCGTACCTATTGGCGCGGGGAGAGCATTGCCTATTATGACGGTCGCCGTTGGATCAGAGGGGGTGAGGAGTTTACTCCGCTTAACTTGTCCAGCCTGCCTCAGATTCCGGCGACGGTAACCACCACTAATGGGGGGCGGACTTTGCAACAGCGGATACAATTTGCCAGCCCCTCTTCCGGCGGAATTCCTGTATTCAATGCGGGCACCCTAACAGATGTTGAGACAGTTCAACTATCCAATGGCAGCCAGCTTGGTTATGTTCTGGCGAATAAGGACAGGGATACCTTTCGTCTGCCAGATTCGGTGGGGTCAACTCGGATCACAGAGTATATAGTTGATTCTATACTTCCCGAGAGTAATCCAGTACTACTGCGCGGTTTGGGTGACGCTGATCCACAAGAAATAAAGAATAAATACTTGCAGCTGCCTGATTTATTACCTGAGCGAGTGAAAGCTCTGGCAGAGAAGCTCACAGCTTCCTCGGGCAACCGATATGACTCCGCAACCGCCATTCGGGATTATTTGCAAAACGGGTATTCTTACACGCTGGATACCATGGTTCCGCCAGCTGGGGCTGATTTTGTGGATCATTTCCTGTTTGAGACCAAACAGGGTTACTGTGTGCATTTTGCCACAGCGATGACCGTATTGCTGCGAAGCACAGGTATTCCAGCGCGGTATGTTCAAGGCTACGGACCTGGAACCCAGCAGGAGGAAGCCATGCCGGCGAAGTATTTAGTCACCCAAGGGGATGCGCATGCTTGGGTAGAGGTTTATTTTGCCGGCGCAGGTTGGGTTCCTTTCGATCCGACGCCGGGTCCTGCGCTTGCGGCTGGCTTCCCTGCGCCGGCACGGCCTGCGGCCGCAGCAGTCGCACCGCAAGCAACGCGCAGCGCGGAACTGCCCGCCCTGCCGCTGGCCGCAGCGGGCCCTTTTCAGCGCCGCTCGCTGCCGCGGCGCTGCTTCCCGCCGCCGCTTGGCGCTGGCGGCGCAGCCTGGCTCTGCTGCTGGCCGCGCGTCGCGGCAGCAGCTTGAGCCGGGAGAGGCAGCTGCGCGCGGCCTCTATGGCTTGGCACGGGTTGGCGGAGCGGTTTGGACCGCCGCCGCCCGGCGTTACTGGCAGGGAGTATGTGGACTCCCTGCGGATTTACGATGCCGGACTAGATGTAGCCGTCCGGCAGTTTGTCCGCCAGTGGGAGACCCTGGCGTACGCGCCAGCTTCGGCCTCCACAGCCGTGATCTCTGCCCGCGACAATCCCGTAGACTCCGCTCCCGCCCTTGGCGGCGAACCTGCGGCTTCTGATGCGGCCGCGTTTATTCGCGAATGTCTGCTCATTACCTTCCGTTTAACATAAACGGCTAATAACGCTTAGATCCGCTATCTAATTTATGCCATAGCAAGGAAGGTTCTGCATGAAGTTTTATCACTCTCTGATTATGAGAGGCGTGTCCTCCTTTCCTTGACGATGAGAATTAACCATGAGTATAATGAATCCAATAATCAAGGGAGGCACGTAATGAACAAGCCAAATGAAATTATCGTCGTTCTCGATTTTGGGGGACAATACAACCAACTTATCGCGCGCAGAATTCGGGACCTGGGAGTATACAGCGAACTTTTGCCGTACAATACGCCAGTTGACAAGATTAAAGCACTTTCGCCTAAAGGAATTGTCTTCTCTGGCGGACCTAGCAGTGTATACGCTGAAGATGCACCACACGTAGATCCGGCTATTTATGATCTAGGAGTGCCGATCTTCGGTATTTGTTACGGTATGCAGCTGATGGCTCATCAGCTTGATGGTAAAGTAGAACGTTCGGCTAAACGGGAATATGGTAAAGCTGATGTTGACTTTGCAGAAGGAACTGCTTTAGTTGCAGGATTGGAGAACCGCCAGACTGTATGGATGAGCCACGGTGACCATGTAGTTGAGCTTCCAACAGGCTTCAAGCTGGATGCAGGTACAGAAAGTGCTCCAATTGCAGCAATGAGCAACGCGGAGCGCAAACTGTTCGCTGTGCAATTCCACCCAGAAGTACGTCACTCCGTTCAAGGTAACGAGATGATCTCGAACTTCTTATACCAAGTTTGTGGTTGCGACGGCAAATGGACAATGGAATCGTTTATCGATGAAGCCGTTCAAGATATTCGCAATCAAGTCGGAGATAAAAAAGTACTCTGCGCTCTTAGTGGCGGAGTGGATTCTTCCGTTGTGGCTATGCTTATCCACCGTGCAATCGGAGATCAATTGACCTGTATGTTTATTGACCACGGCCTTCTGCGTAAAGGTGAAGCAGAAAGCGTTATGGAGACTTTCGTAGGCAAATTCGATATTCATGTAGTGAAAATCGATGCACGCGATCGCTTCATGAGCAAACTTGCAGGTGTTGAAGACCCTGAGCAAAAACGTAAAATCATTGGTAACGAGTTTATCTACTGCTTCGACGAAGAGTCAGCTAAGCTCGGAGATTTTTCATTCCTTGCACAAGGTACGCTTTATACGGATATCGTTGAGAGTGGAACAGCTACAGCGCAAACCATTAAATCCCACCACAATGTGGGCGGCCTGCCAGAAGATATGAAATTCAGCTTGATCGAGCCGCTAAACACCTTGTTTAAGGACGAAGTTCGTAAACTCGGTGAAGAGCTTGGCATGCCACGTGCGATCGTATGGCGTCAGCCTTTCCCAGGTCCAGGTCTTGCTATTCGTGTCTTGGGTGAAGTAACAGAGGACAAGCTTACCATCGTTCGTGATTCTGACTACATTCTGCAAGAAGAAATTGCTAAAGCGGGATTAGACCGTGAAATTTGGCAATACTTCACTGCCCTGCCTAACATGAAGAGTGTCGGAGTTATGGGTGATGCTCGTACGTATTCCTACACAGTAGGTGTTCGTGCAGTAACTTCCATCGATGGCATGACCGCTGACTGGGCACGTATCCCATGGGATGTTCTTGAGAAAATCTCTGTACGTATTGTCAACGAAGTTGAGAATGTAAACCGCGTAGTGTATGACATTACTTCGAAACCACCTGCAACGATTGAGTGGGAATAGCATATAGCAATAACAAACCTGCAGCTCCTTATTTATTAAGGGACTGCAGGTTTTTTTTTATTAACCGTGAAGCTTGTGACGGACCCTATATAGCAACTTTAGAGAATGTGATAAACTGGGAAAAATAAACTTACAGGAGCCATTAGAATGGGATTCTCACTTATTGGAACACTAATAGCTATGGTTATTCTTGCCCCAAGTTTACTGATGATTAAGTTTCCGCCCGATCATGTTCCCAGCGGTTTAAAAGATGCCGGTATCTTTTACACTCTTTTGGAGAGAGTAGGGCAGTTGGGGTGTATAGCCATTCTTGCGATTTCAAAGGATGACTTTGAAAATGTAGAATTCGGGATCTGGGCTGTACTTATCTTTGTGTTTATCACGATTTATTACGGTTTATGGATTCGTTATATGGTTAAGGGGCAGCAATTTAGATTATTATGGGCTCCATTATTGTTTCTTCCGATTCCCATGGCAGTTCTCCCTGTTTGTGCATTTGGATTTGCGGCTATATGGGGCAGATCTTTCTGGTTGGGTATTGCAGTGATTTGTTTAGTTATAGGGCATTTTGCTAATTCTTGGCATAGCTATCAGTATTCCAAAGGGCAATAAGCCAGGGAACATCGAAATCGTTTTGTAGGGAAAAATACCCATTTGATAAGGCTTTTGATAGTTAATAAGCTGCATGATTTAAAGGATTTTGGGGTTGAAGTTAAAGATAAAAATGTATGAATTACGAACAATAGAAAAAATAAAGTCGAAAATGTTCGCTTTTTTCATTGACAACTTATGTGATGTCCACCTAAAATGATAAAGCACAACAACATAATTCTTTCGTATATTTCCGGGAATAGGCCTGGAAGTTTCTACGAGGTCACCGTAATGACCTGGCTACGATTAAGAAGAGCTGAGCAACCCGTATTGTCCTGAATCTAGGGCTATAGTCATGGGTGCTACTCTTTTTTTCGAGCCGGTGTCGATCAGATACCGGCTTTTTGTTGCTGTCAGCCACAACATACCTTAGGGGGAGAACAATTTGAATCGGTTTTTCAAGTTGAAAGAGAACGGCACTACAGTACGTACAGAGATAATGGCCGGCTTGACTACGTTCATGGCTATGGCTTACATCCTGTCGGTTAATCCGAGCACATTAACAGCATTTGGCCGCATCGATATGGGCTGGTACTCTGTATTTCTAGCGACTGCGCTGGCAGCAGGTATTTTCACCATTGCAATGGGCGTGTTTATAAACTTTCCAGTAGCATTGGCACCAGGTATGGGACTTAATGCATACTTTGCTTCCGTAATTTTGTCTTCTGCAACCTCAGAACATCCATTCACTTGGCAAATGGGTCTGACCGCAGTATTTATTTCCGGTTTGATCTTCATCCTGCTCACGGTTACCCGAGTGCGGCAGATCTTACTGACAGCCATTCCTGACAGCTTGAAGCATGCCATTACCGTAGGTATCGGGATGTTCATTACAATCCTTGGGCTTAAGAACAGTGGTTTGATGACGATTGGTGTCGAAGCTGGTAAAGATATTTCCGCCAATACATTCACAGATGTCCTATCCTTTGAAACAATCATTCATATGGGTAGTCTAGAGAACACTGATGTACAGTTGGTAATTATCGGATTGCTTCTTATTTCCATCCTGATGGTACTGCAAGTTAAAGGTGCGATTTTATTCGGTATCTTGGGTACAACCCTCGCGGGTATACTGATGGGTGTAGTTGATTTTGGCTCTTTGTCCAGTCCGACAACCCCTTGGGTGCCTGACCTGACGCAATTGAACTTTTTCGAATTTGACTGGGATGGTATCCTGCACACCGGTATTGTTTCAGCAATCGCAACATTCACTTTTGTAGAATTGTTCGATACATTTGGTACACTTGTAGGTACTGCTCAACGCGCTGGTATTATGGACAACCCTGAAGAAGGTAACAAACGTGTAGGTAATGCAATGTTTGTCGATGCCATTGCTGTTGCTGGTGGTGCGGCATTGGGTACTTCCACTACTACTGCTTTTGTAGAAAGCGCGGCAGGTGTTGCTGAAGGTGGACGTACAGGTCTTACAGCTGTAACAACGGGTGTGTGCTTCTTGCTTGCGTTGTTCCTAGCACCAATAGTTGCTCTGATCCCTGGATCTGCTACAGCCGCAGCATTGATTGTCGTAGGCGTGCTCATGGCACAATCGATTCGCGAAATTGATTTTCAAGATATGGTTGTTGCGATTCCAGCGTTCCTTACTCTAGTAATCATGCCTTTCACTTATAATATTGCTAATGGTATTTCCTTTGGTATCGTAACTTATGTAATCCTTGCTTGTGTAGCTAACCTTGCTGGCAAGAAAAAATACGATATTCACTGGATGATGTGGGTACTTGCTATTCTGATTATTCTCCGTTATGTATTTCTTGGTAGTGCGGGCTAACTCATATATAGCATACAGATGTGCATTCAACGGCTCCTTCATAACTGAGGGGGCCCTTTTTTTATATTTTTGTTGGCACTTAACCATTCAGGCTAGTCTATGTTTCTAGCTTTTCATCATCTATGATTTAGATTATATTGTTGAAGAGGTGATGTTCAGGACGAGGCAGCCTTGGCGTTAGAGTCCAATTTGTTCCCTCCTTGATCCTGATCTCTGTTTATTTTGTACTGAAAATACTTCAAACCCCTAGATGGTCCTATGGTCTTACCATTTTGTTAGTTCTCTCGCTTTATGCTGATAGAATGGCCTGTTTTTTTGCTCCGGTATTTGCTTTAGCCACTGCGATTCTTCTATTCTATATAAGAGTCTATATAAGAAACTTGAAGCTTAGAGCGATCCTATGGAATGGAATATTGTGGATGGAAGGGTCTGCGATCCAGATAAGGTTAACATACCCTATATTTATATGCTCTTTTATGAGAAAATCAATCCAAATGATTTCTTAGCAACGGTGAAATACACTAATTCGGGAGCTGTTTTTCAGAAGGGATATGCTTTTGGCTGGACTAAGATGAATATAGGACGAGGTGAGGTTGGGACGATGATCAAGAGTACACGTGCGGCCGTAATGACTGTATTGATGCTGTTATTGTTTGTGCTTCCTGTAACAAGCATTTATGCAGAGGGGAATCTATTGCAGAACCCTGGCTTTGAGGAGGGGGGAGATGATGCGCCTTCTAACTGGACTAAGGATATGTGGATTTCAGGAGACAACTCAGCTCTACTTTCAATCCAATCGGAGGAAGTTCATTCCGGCAGCAAGGCGGCAGTCATTGAGAATATCGAGCCCAATCATTCGAAATGGGTGCAGACGATTGAGGCTACGCCGAATAGTTATTATAAAATCTCTGGATGGATCAAAGTAGTAAGTACAGCAGGCGAGGGAATGGGCGCCAACATTCTTGCCGTTGGAGTAGGCGGGGGGTATCCCAGCGTAACTGATACGGCAGGTGAATGGCAGTATCTTGAATATATCGGCCAGACAGGACCGGAGCAGAAGTCATTTGGCATAGGCGCAAGTCTGGGCGGCTACTCTAGCTTGATTCAAGGTAAGGCTTATTTTGATGATTTTGCTGTAGAAAAATTAGACGCGGCTCCCGAAGGGGCTAACGTCATTTCGCTGGATAGTTCAGCGGTTAGTCCAGATGCCGGCGATAAAAAGGCAGACACTCCACATAAAGTATCTCCAACTAAGATGTTGCTGATCTCAGCGCTGTTTAGCGTGTTTTTTGCAGTGCTTTATACTAAGGCATTCCGTAGTGAGAAGCTTATGAAGCAGCCTGAGAATATTTATTCCAAATGGCTGAGCATTGCCATCGGAATTGCTTTTATCCTGAGAGTGTGGATTGGTCTTACCGCGCAAGGATATCAGAATGATATGAATACCTTTATTTCTTGGGGACAGCGTATGGTGGATTTAGGTCCAGGCAAATTTTATGAAGAAGGTTATTTTGCCGATTATCCTCCTGGCTATTTGTACATATTGTACGTGCTTAGCGCCATTCGTGGCGTTTTAGGATTCACTCAGGGCTCAGGTGGAGAGAATTTGCTCTTCAAGCTCCCTGCGATCCTTTCTGATTTGGTGCTCGGCTACTTCATTTATCAAATGTCACGCAAAAAACTCGGCACAGGAATAGCTTTCGGCTTAATGTTGTTGTTTCTGTTTAACCCAGCGGTACTTATTAATTCAGCGGCTTGGGGACAAGCAGATTCATTCTTTTTGATCTTCCTGCTGCTCAGTATCCATGGCGCTGCGAACAAAAAGTTTGTCCGCTCCGCAATTTTGTTTGCCTTAGCGACGCTAATTAAACCGCAAGCGTTGATATTCACGCCGGTATTGTTGTTTGCTTTTTATCATCACCGCGCTTGGAAGCAGCTTGGATTCGGAGCTTTGTATGGATTAGGGATCTTCGGATTGCTTGCGGCACCGTTTTTCTGGAATAACGGAGGATTGGTAGGGGTTATTGATCTTTACAAGAGTACGTTATCTTCCTATCCGTATTCTTCAGTGAATGCATTTAATCTGTATGCACTGACTGATCCGATGTGGTCATCCCTTGATCTAACCTGGCTTGGCATTCCATACCGTGTATGGGGCTTCATATTTATTTTAGTGGCTGTAGCTGTTGCGGCATTTTATTCCTTTAAAAAGGATCGCTTGGACCTGACCAAATCCTATTTTATCGGGATGGTGCTTATAGTAGTGGTCTTTGTGCTTGGCACCAAAATGCATGAACGTTATATGTTCCCTGCTCTTATTCTTTGTTTGTTTACTTATATAGAAAGTCGGGACCGCCGCTTTTTATCGCTATTTCTCGGATTCAGCTTAACGCAATACACCAATGTGGCGTACACCTTATCCCACCTGAATGCAGATGTTAGCCCGGGTGCAGACGGAATCGTATTAGTGACTGCTATAGCTAATCTAGCATTACTGCTTTATATGCTGAATATCGGATACGATGTGTATGTCCGCAAGGGAATAAAACCTCTTCCAGCGCCAATTACACCGGAAGAACAGTATGAAGAAGATTTGAGAGTTGTCGGGCAAATTAAACCGCATCAGAAGGGAGGGCGATTTAACGATGAAGTTTAAGCGTATAGATTGGATATGCATAATAGCTATTACGGCCGTTTACGCAGCGCTTGCTTTATATAATCTTGGCTCTACTAAATCTCCAGAGACCTTATGGGAGCCTGCTGCCAGTGGTGAAAGCTTCTATGTAGATTTGGGGCAGAGTAAACCATTGGAACGGGTCAATATCCTTGGTGGCGTGGGCACGGGTAAGTTCAAGCTGGAATTCAGCGACAATCCTGAGGTCTGGAGCAGTCCGATGGATGTCAGTGAGGATGTCGGGAATGTCTTCATCTGGAAAAGCCAACCCCTGAACGTTACTGCGAGATATGTGAAGTTTACAGTTACCTCTCCAGGGTTCACTTTGAACGAAATGGCCTTTTATGAGCAGGGGGGAGAAAGAATCCCCCTTCCTATTGCCGGTGTGACACCGGATGCTAACGCTGTACCTAAAAGAGGAGCAGCGGCCAATCTTTTTGACGAGCAGGCGCTCATTCCGGAATATTCTAACTTTATGAATAGTACTTATTTTGACGAGATCTATCATGCGCGAACAGCTTATGAATATACACACGGGATTGTGCCTTACGAGAATACGCATCCACCGCTTGGCAAGCTGTTGATTGCCATAGGTATGGAGCTGTTCGGAGTCAATCCATTCGGCTGGCGTATTATCGGAACATTGTTCGGAGTTGCCATGTTACCTCTTATATATGTAATGGCGCTGCGTTTGTTTAAGAAAAGCAAATACGCCGCCCTCGCGGCAGGATTGTTTGCGCTGGATTTCATGCATTTCACACAGACAAGAATCTCCACGATTGACGTATACGGAGTATTCTTCATTATGTTGATGTTCTATTTTATGCAGCGGTATTACACAATGAATTTCTACAAGCAGCCTTTAAGAAAAACATTAATTCCGTTATTCTGGTCTGGCTTATTCTTCGGAATCGGCGTAGCTTCGAAATGGATTGTGCTCTATGGAGGAGCAGGGCTGGCCATTATGCTGGCTATCTCCCTTTGTGAACGCTACAGAGAATACCAAGCCTCCGGACGCCTGCTGGCAGAGGGGAAGATTAAAGACAAGGAATTGCTGGGCACCTGTCGTGAAGCAGTAGATTCTTTTTGGAAAAAGACTATTATTACGTTGGCTAGTTGTATCGGGTTCTTTGTAATTATTCCAGTAATTATTTATAGCTTATCTTTTGTGCCGGGGTTATCTGCATCAGCAGAGGGCTTCACTATAAAAGGTTTGATTGATTCCCAAAAGAATATGTACAACTACCACAGCCAGCTTGTAGCTACACATCCTTTTGCTTCCTCATGGTGGCAATGGCCGTTTATGAAGAGACCGGTCTGGTTCTTTAGCGGCGGTGAAGGTTTGCCGGAAGGTCAGGTCAGCAGTATAGTGACTATGGGGAATCCTCTTATCTGGTGGACGGGTATTTTTGCGATGCTGGCAACGCTGTGGATTACGCTGAAACGTAAAGATAAGAACCTCTACATGATCTGGATCGCCTTCTTCTCGCAATATGTTCCGTGGATGCTTGTCCCAAGAGAAACGTTTATTTACCATTATTTTGCTATGGTGCCATTTATGATTCTTGGTATTGTATATATAATGAAGTTGCTGGATAGTAAATTCCCTGAGGCCCGTTACGTACAGTATGTCTATGTAGCTGTTGCTTTGCTGCTCTTTATTGCTTTCTACCCGGTACTGTCAGGGATGCAGGTCAGTGGAGATTACGTGAAAGATATGCTGCGTTGGTTCCCAACTTGGGTTTTCTAGGATTTAATAAAAATCTATAAAATAAGTTTATGCATGCAGCGTTATTATGAAGTGTAGATGGATGTAACGCTCCAAAAAGCTTGTAGGAGGAATAAAGGTGAAAGCCAGATATAGTGTGATTGTACCCATGTTCAATGAGGAGCAAGTAATTAGCCATACTTATGAACGTTTGAAAAAAGTAATGGACGAGTGCGGCGATACTTATGAGCTGGTCTTCGTCAATGACGGCAGTCGTGATCGTTCCGCCCAGATGATTCGGGAGATCTGTGAACGAGACGAGCATGTCAAGCTGATTGACTTCTCGCGTAATTTCGGACATCAGGTAGCGATTACAGCTGGCATGGACTATGCCGAAGGTCAAGCGGTTGTTGTTATTGACGCTGATCTTCAGGATCCTCCGGAGGTCATTCTGCAAATGATCGAGAAGTGGAAAGAGGGCTACGACGTTGTATATGCGAAACGCCTGAAGCGCCACGGAGAAACGATGTTCAAAAAGGTCACCGCGAAGCTTTTTTACCGCCTGCTCAGCAGTATGACAAGTGTAGATATTCCTACGGATACAGGCGATTTCCGTCTTATTGACCGTAAGGTATGTGATGTCCTGCGGGGACTTAAAGAAAAGAACCGCTATGTCAGAGGTTTGGTGAGCTGGGTTGGCTTCAAGCAGACTATGGTGGAATATGAAAGGGAAGAACGTTTTGCTGGAGAAACCAAATATCCGCTGAAGAAAATGATTCGTTTTGCGTTAGATGGCATCACCTCTTTTTCACATAAGCCGCTTAAGATTGCTACGTATATTGGATTCTTTCTTTCATTTTCTAGCTTTCTCTATTTATTTTTCGTCTTGTTCCAAAGGATATTTTTCACCTCCTGGACGGTTCCGGGCTGGGCTTCCATTGTAGGTGTCAATCTGCTCTTTAACGGTATTGTTCTGATGCTGTTGGGTGTGATTGGGGAGTATATCGGACGGATTTATGACGAGTCTAAAGATAGACCGCTATATATTGTTAGTGAGACTAAAGGCTACCAGAACGAAGAACAACTGGACCGCCGGAAGGACCACAATGATGTCAGATAAGAACTTGCGCGCTGCATTCATACAGTTCCTCAAATTTAATGCCGTAGGTTTGCTCAATACGCTTATTGATTTTGTGATTTTCACATTGTTGAATTCACTAGGGATGGTATACGCATTGGCGCAGGTGATCTCCTATAGTGCAGGCACGGCGAATAGCTTTATTTTGAATAAAAAAGTTACCTTTCGTGATCGCAACCGGGGGAATAAAGAAGGCTTCGACCGCGTACAGCTGGTCAAGTTTATCGTGCTGAATCTGGTAGTGCTCGGAATATCACTGTTGTTAATGCATCTGTTGACAGATAAACTAGGTATTCAAGTCTTGATCTCCAAGGTGCTGGTTACCTTTATCACGGTGATCATCAATTTCTTTGGAAGTCGTAAATGGGTATTTTAAACATTAATTTCAGGCAGAAGGAGTTGCTATGCTTAAAGGCAAGTAGCTGTTTCTGCTTGATTTGTATATAACCATAGAAACAATATACGGAGGTGAATAACATTGCGTAAATTCTCCTATCTACTCATACTGGCTGGGATACTTATCATGTTATATCCGACAGCTAACGAGTGGTACAACGACAGGCAGCAGGAGAAGTTATTAGAAACGGCTGAACTAAGCACTGCCGATAGTACTCCCCAGCCAGATCTAAAGAGCAGGTATGCTGAAGTTACTCAGCTGTTAGCAGAGGAATCGGTTCTGGATGCTCAGGCACAGCCCCAACCCCAAGAGACAGAAAAGCCTGAACCGGAGATTGAAGTCGGTGGCAAAGTAATCGCACTAATTGAAATCGATAAGATTGATTTGAAGCTGCCTGTATTAGAAGGGGCTACAAAAGCTAATATGAAACATGCTGCAGCCCATATGAAAGAAACGGCACCCCTTGGAGAGATCGGGAATGCTGCAATCGCGGCGCATCGGGCTAGAACTACGGGTCGTTTGTTTAACAGATTGAATGAGGTTGTTGTGGGGGACGTCATCACGATAAAGACTAGTGATCAGGTGTTTAACTATGAGGTGTATGATATTTCTGTTGTAGATCCGAGTGACGTCTCCGTTCTTGACGGGAATAACAAGGATAAGATTCTTACTCTGATTACATGTGATCCGCTAGTGAATCCAACGCATCGGCTGATTGTTCATGCCAAATTAACAAAAGGAGAATAGTGAATGACAAGAAAACACAAATACCGGGAGATATTTATAAAATAATGGGTAATCTAGTAAATTAGGTCTTGTTCACAACTATAAATATGATAGTATTATACTATGAAAGCTAAACACGATAACGGCAAACCTTCCGAAAGGTAGGGACGCAAAGCTAAAGGGCCTTTTCCCGAAAGGATGGCAGCCAGCTACCGAATGAAGAGGCTTTTTTTGTTTGTTTCGAATGGATTCTATCAATTATATCTAGTAAAGCTAGAACAGATAGAGCTTATACGATAACGGCAAACCTATCGAAAGGTAGGGACGCAAAGCTAAAGGGCCTTCCCGAAAGGATGGCAGCCAGCTACCGAAAGGAGTTTTATCCGTGAAAAAGGTTTATTTTATGCTGGTGGCGTTGTTCGTCCTAATGACTTCAGTTCCGGTAAGTACAGCTCAAGCTGCAAGTGCAGATGCCAGTTGGTTGATTACATCCAAAGTGGCTCAAGGTGTGATTGGTATTAACTATGATATTCCGAAAGATAAAAGAATCAAACTCATGATCACCAAAGATAACAGCAGCTATACATATAACTTGTATGCTTCTGGACAAGCTGAGGACTTCCCTTTGCAACAAGGAAATGGGACTTATAAGGTTTCTGTTCTGGAGAACACAACCGGTAATAAATACAAAGCATTATATTCCGAAGTAGTAGACGTAACCATGAGTGACTCGAATTCCGTATATTTGGGCTCCGTACAGAATGTGAAATGGAGTTCTTCTGATAAAGCGATTGTCAAAGCTAAACAATTAGTACAAGGCAAAACAACAGACGAAGAGAAAGTTAAAGCGATCTATAACTATGTAGTTGCGAATGTACAATATGATTACTCTCTTGCTAATAGTGTAACTACTGATTATATTCCAAGCATCGATAAGACATTGACTACTAAAAAAGGGATTTGCTATGATTACGCTTCTCTTTTTGCCGCAATGCTGCGGAGTGTAGATGTTCCTGCTAAGTTGGTAATGGGGAATACAAGCTACGTTACGCAATATCATGCCTGGAACGAAGTGTTGCTTAATGGGAAGTGGGTTACCATTGATACTACAGTGGATGCAGGACTTGCAAAGAGTGATAAGAAAACCGATTTAATTAAAGCCTCAAGCAAATATACTGCGGCAAAATACTATTAAGTTCGTCGCTAGAAACATAACTCTATTAAATAAACAACTAGCTTAATTATTAAGCTAGTTGTTTATTTTTATATTAGGGGTTGCTTTTCTATTAATAGTTGGGGTATTATAGGTAAGCGTTGTTAGACAGCGTACAGGCGATATAGACGAGGCTGATAAAAAGCTTCGAAAAATAAAGCTTGCATTTCTGAAAACAACATGATATATTATAAGAGTTGCTGCTGAGACATTAAACGGCGCCAACGAGAACTTGATCTTTGAAAACTGAACAACGAGTGAGTAGGAAATCACGCAAGTGAAATCCAAATTAGAGAATTAATTTTCTCGTCAGATGTTTCAAAATGAGCATATCGCTCTTTTCAATACTAATTGGAGAGTTTGATCCTGGCTCAGGACGAACGCTGGCGGCGTGCCTAATACATGCAAGTCGAGCGGAGTTATTTTGAAAGCTTGCTTTCAAAATAACTTAGCGGCGGACGGGTGAGTAACACGTAGGCAACCTGCCCTTCAGACTGGGATAACTACCGGAAACGGTAGCTAATACCGGATAATTTCTTTTTTCTCCTGAGAGAAGAATGAAAGACGGAGCAATCTGTCACTGAGGGATGGGCCTGCGGCGCATTAGCTAGTTGGTGGGGTAACGGCCCACCAAGGCGACGATGCGTAGCCGACCTGAGAGGGTGAACGGCCACACTGGGACTGAGACACGGCCCAGACTCCTACGGGAGGCAGCAGTAGGGAATCTTCCGCAATGGGCGAAAGCCTGACGGAGCAACGCCGCGTGAGTGATGAAGGTTTTCGGATCGTAAAGCTCTGTTGCCAGGGAAGAACGTCCGGTAGAGTAACTGCTACCGGAGTGACGGTACCTGAGAAGAAAGCCCCGGCTAACTACGTGCCAGCAGCCGCGGTAATACGTAGGGGGCAAGCGTTGTCCGGAATTATTGGGCGTAAAGCGCGCGCAGGCGGCTATTTAAGTCTGGTGTTTAAACCTTGGGCTCAACCTGAGGTCGCACTGGAAACTGGGTGGCTTGAGTACAGAAGAGGAAAGTGGAATTCCACGTGTAGCGGTGAAATGCGTAGATATGTGGAGGAACACCAGTGGCGAAGGCGACTTTCTGGGCTGTAACTGACGCTGAGGCGCGAAAGCGTGGGGAGCAAACAGGATTAGATACCCTGGTAGTCCACGCCGTAAACGATGAGTGCTAGGTGTTAGGGGTTTCGATACCCTTGGTGCCGAAGTTAACACAGTAAGCACTCCGCCTGGGGAGTACGGTCGCAAGACTGAAACTCAAAGGAATTGACGGGGACCCGCACAAGCAGTGGAGTATGTGGTTTAATTCGAAGCAACGCGAAGAACCTTACCAGGTCTTGACATCCCTCTGAATCTGCTAGAGATAGCAGCGGCCTTCGGGACAGAGGAGACAGGTGGTGCATGGTTGTCGTCAGCTCGTGTCGTGAGATGTTGGGTTAAGTCCCGCAACGAGCGCAACCCTTAACTTTAGTTGCCAGCAGGTAATGCTGGGCACTCTAGAGTGACTGCCGGTGACAAACCGGAGGAAGGTGGGGATGACGTCAAATCATCATGCCCCTTATGACCTGGGCTACACACGTACTACAATGGCCGGTACAACGGGAAGCGAAGCCGCGAGGTGGAGCCAATCCCATCAAAGCCGGTCTCAGTTCGGATTGCAGGCTGCAACTCGCCTGCATGAAGTCGGAATTGCTAGTAATCGCGGATCAGCATGCCGCGGTGAATACGTTCCCGGGTCTTGTACACACCGCCCGTCACACCACGAGAGTTTACAACACCCGAAGTCGGTGGGGTAACCCGCAAGGGAGCCAGCCGCCGAAGGTGGGGTAGATGATTGGGGTGAAGTCGTAACAAGGTAGCCGTATCGGAAGGTGCGGCTGGATCACCTCCTTTCTATGGAGAATCGTTCTCTGCAATGAGAACATTCAAATCGGAAGTTTAACTTCCAAAACTCAGGTTTAGGCCTGTTACTCACTCGTTGCTCAGTTTTGAGAGTTTAAGCTCTCAAGTAAGACTTGATCCTTGAAAACTGGATACCGAAACGAATTTGCGTTTTAGAACATCTTTTAGCAACTTGTGTAAACAAGTAAATGTTATTAGTGAGATTTTTCTTCGGAAGAATCAAGGTTAAGCTAATAAGAGCACACGGAGGATGCCTAGGCGCCAGGAGCCGACGAAGGACGTGGCGAACAACGAAACTGCCTCGGGGAGCTGTAAGCAAGCTTTGATCCGGGGGTGTCCGAATGGGGAAACCCAGCTGTGGTAATTCGCAGTTACTCATTTCTGAATACATAGGAAATGTAGAGGCAGACCAGGGGAACTGAAACATCTAAGTACCCTGAGGAAGAGAAAACAATAGTGATTCCGTCAGTAGCGGCGAGCGAACGCGGAACAGCCTAAACCTAAGAGCTTGCTCTTAGGGGTTGTGGGACGTCTCACATGGAGTTACAAAGGAATATGGTAGGTGAAGAGGTCTGGAAAGGCCCGCGATAGAGGTAAAAGCCCTGTAACCTAAACTGTATTCTCTCCGAGACGGATCCCGAGTAGTGCGGGGCACGTGAAACCCCGTATGAATCCAGCAGGACCATCTGCTAAGGCTAAATACTACCTGGCGACCGATAGTGAAACAGTACCGTGAGGGAAAGGTGAAAAGCACCCCGGAAGGGGAGTGAAATAGAACCTGAAACCGTGTGCTTACAAAAAGTCAGAGCCCTATTAATGGGTGATGGCGTGCCTTTTGTAGAATGAACCGGCGAGTTACGTTTAACATGCAAGGTTAAGCCGAGAAGGTGGAGCCGCAGCGAAAGCGAGTCTGAATAGGGCGAATTAGTATGTGGACGTAGACCCGAAACCGTGTGATCTACCCCTGTCCAGGGTGAAGGTGCGGTAACACGCACTGGAGGCCCGAACCCACGTACGTTGAAAAGTGCGGGGATGAGGTGGGGGTAGCGGAGAAATTCCAATCGAACTCGGAGATAGCTGGTTCTCCCCGAAATAGCTTTAGGGCTAGCCTCGGTATAAGAGTAGTGGAGGTAGAGCACTGATTGGGTGCGGGGTCCGCAAGGATTACCAAGCTCAGTCAAACTCCGAATGCCATATACTTATTGCCGGGAGTCAGACAGTGAGTGCTAAGATCCATTGTCAAAAGGGAAACAGCCCAGACCATCAGCTAAGGTCCCCAAGTGTGTGTTAAGTGGGAAAGGATGTGGAGTTGCACAGACAACCAGGATGTTGGCTTAGAAGCAGCCACCATTGAAAGAGTGCGTAATAGCTCACTGGTCGAGTGACTCTGCGCCGAAAATGTAACGGGGCTAAACACACCACCGAAGCTATGGCTAGATGCTTTGCATCTGGGGTAGGGGAGCGTTGTGTAGGGGTTGAAGGTGTACTGAAAAGAGCGCTGGACACTACACAAGTGAGAATGCCGGTATGAGTAACGAAAAGATCAGTGAGAATCTGATCCGCCGAAAGCCCAAGGTTTCCTGAGGAAGGCTCGTCCGCTCAGGGTAAGTCGGGACCTAAGGCGAGGCCGAAAGGCGTAGTCGAAGGACAACAGTTTGAAATTACTGTACCACCGTAATCCGCTATGAGCGATGGGGTGACGCAGGAGGGTAGTGACGCGGACTGATGGATGTCCGTCTAAGCAGTGAGGCTGATGTGTAGGCAAATCCGCACATCGATAAGGCTGGGCTGTGATGGGGAGCGAAAATTGTAGTAGCGAAGGTCATGATCTCACACTGCCAAGAAAAGCCTCTAGCCAGGAGAAGGTGCCCGTACCGCAAACCGACACAGGTAGGCGAGAAGAGAATTCTAAGGCGCGCGGAAGAACTCTCGTTAAGGAACTCGGCAAAATGACCCCGTAACTTCGGGAGAAGGGGTGCCCCGGTAGTGTGAATAGCACGAGGGGGCCGCAGTGAAAAGGCCCAAGCGACTGTTTAGCAAAAACACAGGTCTGTGCGAAGCCGCAAGGCGAAGTATACGGGCTGACGCCTGCCCGGTGCTGGAAGGTTAAGGGGAGTGGTTAGGGGTAACCCGAAGCTATGAACCGAAGCCCCAGTAAACGGCGGCCGTAACTATAACGGTCCTAAGGTAGCGAAATTCCTTGTCAGGTAAATTCTGACCCGCACGAATGGCGTAACGACTTGGGCGCTGTCTCAACGAGAGATCCGGTGAAATTTTAATACCTGTGAAGATGCAGGTTACCCGCGACAAGACGGAAAGACCCCATGGAGCTTTACTGCAGCTTGATATTGAATTTGGGTACGATCTGTACAGGATAGGTGGGAGCCGTAGAAATCGGAGCGCAAGCTTCGGTGGAGGCGCCGTTGGGATACCACCCTGATCGTATCTAGGTTCTAACCTAGTACCCTTACCGGGTACGGGGACCGTGTCAGGCGGGCAGTTTGACTGGGGCGGTCGCCTCCTAAAGAGTAACGGAGGCGTTCCAAGGTTCCCTCAGAATGGTTGGAAATCATTCGCAGAGTGCAAAGGCATAAGGGAGCTTGACTGCGAGACCTACAAGTCGAGCAGGGACGAAAGTCGGACTTAGTGATCCGGTGGTACCGCATGGAAGGGCCATCGCTCAACGGATAAAAGCTACCCTGGGGATAACAGGCTTATCTCCCCCAAGAGTCCACATCGACGGGGAGGTTTGGCACCTCGATGTCGGCTCATCGCATCCTGGGGCTGAAGTAGGTCCCAAGGGTTGGGCTGTTCGCCCATTAAAGCGGTACGCGAGCTGGGTTCAGAACGTCGTGAGACAGTTCGGTCCCTATCTGTCGTGGGCGCAGGAAATTTGAGAGGAGCTGTCCTTAGTACGAGAGGACCGGGATGGACGTACCGCTGGTGCACCAGTTGTTCCGCCAGGAGCATGGCTGGGTAGCTACGTACGGACGGGATAAGCGCTGAAAGCATCTAAGCGTGAAGCCCCCCTCAAGATGAGATTTCCCAATTAGTAAGACCCCTTGAAGACGACGAGGTAGATAGGTTGGAGGTGGAAGTGCAGCAATGCATGGAGCTGACCAATACTAATCGGTCGAGGGCTTATCCTATACTTAGAATGCAAATTCGTTTCGGATTCAGTTTTCAGGCATCAAGCCTGTAACACGCTTAGAAATTCATTGTCACTTCTGGTGATGAACCGAATTTCACGCGGCAGCGTCTGTTTCACAGACGCATGTTTGGTGGCGATAGCGGAGGGGTTCCACGCGTACCCATCCCGAACACGACCGTTAAGCCCTCCAGCGCCGATGGTACTTGGACCGAAGGGTCCTGGGAGAGTAGGACGTTGCCAAGCACACGAAGCCATTGTTGATTTATCAACAATGGCTTTTTTGTTCCCTTTACCGCTTAATTTTAAAAATGTGGATAAGTTATGGGGAATTAACGAAATTATAAAAGTTACTAACATGTGGATGAAATAATAAAATATATTCAAAAATGAAAGTAGTCCCCAATTTATGTGGATAGAGCAGTGGTATATGTGGATACTTCAAGTAAATGCAAGGATATTTTGCATGGCAGGAGGATAAACAATGGACAACAGTAGCAATCTTGTGTGGATAGAAGATTTTTCTGTACATGCGAGCGACACGGATTATCGTTCGCAGGGTAAGTTATCCTTTGTTCTGGATATCATGCAATGTGCGGCAGACTTCGCAGTGGGTAATTTGGGGATAAGTGTGGAAGAAATTCTGAATGCAGGAATGGGCTGGATGATGATCACGTTAGATCTTGATTTTAAGCGTATTCCCCGCCCGAATGATGTGCTTAGCGTACATACCTGGAGTAAAGGCACTAAAGGGGCACTGTGGCAACGGGATTATCGTATTTTCGATGCAGATCATATAGAAATCGCCACAGCACGATCCATATGGGCTTTAGTAGATATTGAGAAGAGAAAGATACTTAGACCGAATGCCCTTCCAGTTCAGGTTAAGCACTATAATGGCGATTCAGTAGGCGATATGCCTGTTAAGGTAACAATCCCTTCTGATATTACTATGGAAGAAGCTTATCGGTATCAGGTAAGATATAGTGGGCTGGACAGCAACGGACATTTGAATAATGCCCGATACGGGGATTTATGTTGTGATGCGCTCACTTTAGCGGAATGGGATAATGCAGAGTTTACACGCTTCCGGATTACTTATCTACAAGAAGCTAAGTTTGGGGATGAACTGACTATTTTACGTTCAGCTGTAACGGATGATGGTATATATGTACGCGGTCAGAATAGTGATACTGTATATTTTGAAGCATGTATAGCGTTAAAAAGTGTCCAATAGTACGAATAAGTAAGTGATTTATAAATATGGAATATTATTATAAAAGCGATTTCTCCGAACATCAATCGGGGCAATCGCTTTTTTTATTGAAAACGGATGATGTTTCTAACATATTTGGAAAATTTTTTTGAGCCTGTCACAATTAAAGGGATCACATTCGTTATATAGTTGTAGTCAATAACAAGGAGGTGATTCTTTGGAACGTCGCAGCCCCGGGGTCCAAGTGAATCAAACAATAATTGAAGAGGCTATCGATCAGGTTCTTGCGGGTAACCGCGAAGCCTATAGAACTATAATACAAGCCTATGAAAGAAAGATTTATACGTATTGCTATTATATTTTGAGAAGTCATGAAGAAGCAGAGGATGCTGTGCAAGATATATTTGTAAAAGTGTATCAGGAACTCAGACGTTATGAGAAACGAGTCTCTTTTAGTGCATGGCTGTATAAAGTGGCCTATCATCATTGTCTGGATCAGGTTCGCAAACGCAAGCGAAGAAACCGTCTGTTGTCGCTATATAAAGAGCAGCAGCCCAAAGCCTATTATAATCCTAACGATGAGGAGCCATTGCAGAAGTTATTTATGGATGACCTGACAGCCGAAGAGAGCAATCTCCTGATTCTTAAGGTGGTTGAGCAGTACAGCTTTGAAGAAATGGGTCAGATTATGGATTGTAATTCAGCTACTTTACGCAAGAAATTTGAACGTCTACGCAAAAAGTTAGTCCGGCAAAGAATGAATGAAGGAGGCAGCCCTCATGGAGAAATGGCAAGATCGAACTGAAAGTCAGAAGATGGAGCACATTCGTCAAACATTCCAAAATCATGAAATGCCGGTAGATAGTTTCAGCGATTCAATTATGAAGCGAATAGGAGACGAGGGAATGGAAAAACGAGCGTCAAGAAAGAATGGAAATAAGTTTCTGAAAAAATCATTGGTGGCTGCCTCGGCAGCAGCAGTGTTGGGTGCGGGGATAATCGGTAGCGGATTTGTATCCCCGGTCATGGCTGAAACATTGAAGCAGATTCCTGTTGTAGGAAGTATTTTTAAGGGGATTGACGATAAAGGTCTAAATGCTGCTGAGGAAAAAGGATTATCTACTGCCCCTAACCAAAGCGTTACCCATGATGGAGTGACCTTAAAGGTTACCGATGCCTATTATGACGGCTCGCGGTTGGCTTTTGCGATTGAACGGGAAGGCATTGATAATGATAAGATGATGGCTGAGATGATTATTGAACCGATTGAGTTCGATCCATCGCTAACAGAACAACATGCGAAAGTGACAATGAACCAGTCCGAAAAAGGGTTGTTGGGTTCAGCAGAAGTGAAATTGCCGAATGGGAAAAAACTGGAGAGCCAAATGTCATCTTTTGGTGATGTTGAGGGAAAAAAGAATGCTATTTTATACGATTACAGAAATCTAAATAATATAGAGGCTTTGGGGGATGAATTTGAATTAAGCATCAGTGTGCCGGTTACACAAATTGCAGAGCCTTTTGTAATCAAGGTGCCGGTGAAAAAAGTAACGGAAGGAATTATCAAGCTTGATCTGAACCAAACAAAAGAGGTAGAAGAATTCAGTTATACGATTACCAAGCTGGAATTAACTCCAGCCACAAGCAGATTACAGCTCAGCGAAGAAGGTAAAGCGCCAACTGTGAAAGAAAAGGATGGATACACAACCTCTGAAATGTTCTATGAAATCGTTGATGAACTAGGTAATGCGTTCTCATCGGGTGGTTCATTTAACTTGCCAGCTATAGTCTATCCTTTGGTAGACAAAGATTTCATACCGTTCGCGCAAACACCAAAGACAATTACAGTTAAGCCGTTTACTTACTCCATTGATGAAAATCATAAAGCATTAAGGGATGAAGAAGGAAAACAAGTTAAACATTATTATCCGGAGCTTGAACAAACGATTCAGGTGGAGCAAAAGTAACTATTAATCCCATAAGCAAAAAGAAGCCCGTGTCTGCATAGCAGATACGGGCTTTTTGTTAAAAAATGAGAATTTATAAGCTGAAAAACTATAATATCTTTATATTTCTAAGAGTAACGGTTGTCATCTATAAAAGACGACAACGTAGTCTCTTCTTGTAAAAATTCTAATGGAATGTAGATTTCACTCACCGAGTTTTCGTTATCTGGTCCAAGGTACAATTCACCATAATATTCTAATTCAAATGGAATGGACATCCTGTATTCTGTTTTCGGCAGCCAGATTCCGTAGATATATTTATAGGTAGAAGGGATATCACAAGAGCGGCCTTTATGGATGAATTTCAGATAACGTATGGGTGGTAAGATCTGAAGGGGGAAAGTCTGATTGTGGTCTGCTTTTATAGGACTGAGTTCGCAGGCACACATGATCGAAAACCCATTACTCTCATAGTCATCTGGCCAGAAGCCAAGCTGATAATATTTTTCAGGCTGTATTCTATCCGATATAGTGACTACCTTATTGAAAAGCAAAGGCCAAGTATCAGAAATGACGGAGAAATCATGGTCTACTTTAACTATGGGTCCTTGAAGTATAATTTCTCCGAAATCAACGAGCTGGGGGTAGAGATCACTATCAGAAAGGACTTGAAGTAGATCCTGTTCATATAGTCTAGGGAGCAAAGGGAGTTTCGTTTCAGTAAGTCTTTTTCGAACAAGAGAGGGAGTCGTGTGCAGCATTCTTTTGAAGGCACGCGTAAAGGTCTCATAGTTACTAAAGTTATAGTCTAAGGAGATGTCCTGGAGTGAACGTTCTGGCATTCGATGAATGTCTAAGGCTGCTTCAGTGATTTTGCGTCTGGCTATATAGTCGCCGGGTGCTATCCCAGTGACTGCTTGAAATAGACGGGTGAAATGATAAAGGGAGTATCCCATTTCTTTGGAGAGGACAGCTACAGGAAGAAACGTAGTTAAGCGACCCTCAATGAGATCTAAGGCTTGAATGATTAGTTGGCGATTGTTCAAGAGATGTCCTCCCATAACAGTTAATAGAAATGGTGTCTAGCACGATTACTTCAATGATTTGCTGTCCAGTCGCCCCAAGCAGCAGCCCAATCGGGAACAGTCACTTCCATTACGCGATCTGCACTAGGAAAATAGGCTTTGATGTCGAGAACCGGTGTGCCCGGATAGGCATCAAGCCCGGCCACCTCTACTATTCCAGAGTCTACATCGACAGACAGGATTGCTGCTACACTTAGCCCAATCGGATTAGGGCGAATAGGGGAACGGGAAGCGAATACTCCAGTTAAGGTCGCATCATAAGGAGGCTGAATCTGTGTAGTCTGCCGGAAATGATCCTCTGCAAACTCATGCAGCCACCAAAGCACTTGGCAATGACTAAACTGAGATAAACCTTTAAGCGCTGGTCTGAATTCCGGGTTGATTTCAAGCCGCAAATTATGTGCTGTACCTCTAACCGATCCTATAGATAATATATTATAGCTTTCTTGTTCATTCATTGACTATGACTCCTTTCGGGTATCAGATATGATCTAGTGTATAACAGAGGCATACGGTAAAGCCTGACGATATTTGCTAACATTCATTTAATGCTATAATGAAATTTGATGTGGAAAGGGGAGCATTATGAAGACATTAGTATTGGCTGAGAAGCCGTCTGTTGCACGCGAGATTGCACGGGTCATGGGATGTAATAATAAACAGAAGAGTTATATTGAAGGTCCAAAATATGTGGTTACCTGGGCGCTGGGTCATTTGGTCGGCCTGGCAGAACCAGAGGATTATAATAAAAAGTTTGCAACTTGGGCCTTGGAGGATCTGCCGATTTTGCCGGAGAAGACCAAGCTGAAGGTGCTGCGGGAGACCAACCAGCAATATAAAGCTGTCCAGCACCTAATGAAGCGTCAGGACATTGAGGAGCTTATTGTTGCTACAGATGCTGCCCGTGAAGGGGAGCTGCTGGCTCGTTGGATTATGAATATGGCAGGGTGGAAAAAGCCATTCCGGCGGTTATGGATATCCTCGCAGACTGATAAGGCAATTAAAGAGGGATTTGCAAAACTCCGTCCGGGCCGGGAATTTGATCGGTTGTATGAATCTGCACGGTGCCGCGCAGAGGCGGATTGGATGATTGGACTGAATGTCACAAGAGCTTTGACCTGTAAGTTCGGTTCGCCGCTCTCAGCAGGACGGGTACAAACGCCGACATTAGGGATGATCATGGATCGTGAACAGGAGATTACGGGTTTCCGTTCCGTCGATTTTGAGACGCTGACTGCTGATTTTGGGGATTTCCAAGCGGCATGGCGGGCCAGTAACGGTGATGGTCGAATATTCGAAAAGGATAAGACAGCCAGCTTAAAGGATAAGCTTACAGGACGCAGCGGCCGTATTATTAAGGTACAGAAGAGTGAGAAAAGTGAACCTCATCCACTGGCTTATGATCTGACTGAACTGCAGCGTGATGCGAACCGGAAGTTCGGCTTCTCCGCGAAGCAGACCTCCAGTGTGCTGCAGCGGTTATATGAGCAGCATAAACTTGTCACATACCCGCGTACGGACAGTCGTTACTTAACTTCAGATATGACGGGCACACTCAAGGAAAGACTGGATAGTGTTGCGGTCGGTCCATATGCAGCGTTAGCACGTCCATTGCTGCGCAAGCAGCTGCCGATTACGAAGCGAATCGTGGATGACAGTAAAGTCAGTGATCACCACGCTATTATTCCTACAGAACAGACCGTATTGTTAAATGGTCTGAGTACTGAAGAACGTAAGTTGTATGATCTGATTGTGCGGCGTTTTATAAGCTTGTTCTATCCGCCAGCTCGTTATGATGCGGTAGCTGTAACCGTCAATGTGGAACGCGAAAGCTTCCATGTCAAAGGGACGACAGTAAAAGATGCCGGCTGGCGCGAAGTATACGGCGGGGATATGAGTAGTGATGACGAGGAGGAATCTGCGGACGAGCCGGCAGCGGGCAGTGTAAAGCTGCCTGAGCTGCGCGAAGGGGCTGCTGTCACGATTGGCCGCTGTATGGTGCGTGCTGGCCGAACACAGGCACCGAAGCGTTATAATGAAGCTTCGCTGTTGACGCAAATGGAGAAGCACGGCCTCGGAACCCCGGCTACACGCGCGGATATTATTGAGAAGCTGGTAAGCTCCGATACGATTGAGCGGCAAGGTAATCTCCTGCATCCGACAGGAAAAGGTAAGCAGTTAATCGAGCTGGTATCCACTCAGCTACGAACCCCGGATCTAACCGCACGTTGGGAAGCTGAGCTGGAGAAAATAGCGCGTGGTCAAGGCAAACCGGAGCTCTTTTTACAAGGTATCCGCAGTATGGCACAGGAATTGGTAACAGGTGTGAAAACTAGCGGAGCAGAATATAAGCCGCATAATGTCTCTAACAGTCATTGTCCGGAATGCGGTACAAGACTGCTCGAGAAGAAGAGCAAACGAGGGAAGCTGCTGGTGTGTCCTGCAGATAACTGTGGTTACACCCGTGCAGGTGAGAAAAGACTATCGAATCGCCGCTGCCCACAGTGCCATAAGAAAATGGAGCTTAAAGAGGGTAAAGCAGGCATGTTCGTACAATGTCTAGGCTGTGGAATCACAGAGACCTTAGATAAGGATCACAAGCATGTTAATAAACGTGAACAGCAAAAGCTGGTGCAGCAATACAGCAAGCAGGAAAGCATTGGTTCTAACCTTGGGGAACTGCTGAAAGCAGCGCTTGAAGGACAAAAGAAGGATAAGTAGTAGGAATCATCGGATGGTTAGCTTCAATTAAAACGAATGATTAGAATAATGAAGGCTGCTGAGTGTGCTCAGCAGTCTTTTTTCTATCCTAGTAAGTTTATGTGGTCTACGGATAGGCTTTGAATTAGAATGGTAAGCAAATGAGTGGAGCAGGTGATTAGGTGGCAGCTGAGCAGCAGGCGAATCCGTTGAAAGCGGCAGATCGCCCACAGGGGCAAGGAAGCAGCAGGTTTTTCTTTTTGGTTATTGTATTTATGTTTTGGTTCTCTTCTTATATTTATGTGCCGGTGCTTTCACCATATGTTGAGCATTTGGGAGCATCGTATTTTATGGTGGGCATGGTGCTTGGGATATATGGGTTAATGCAGATCCTATTCCGTATACCCATTGGCATCGGTTCAGATTATTTAAATAGGCGGCGGCCGTTTATCTATCTGGGATTGATTGCGAGTGGAGTCAGCTGTTTTCTTTTTATGTGGGGAGCACAGCCGGGTTGGGCGTTGGCAGCACGTGCGGTATCCGGGATAGCAGCATCGGCATGGGTTGTGTACTCTGTGATGTTCGCAGGATATTTTCCAAAAGAGGAAGCTGGAAAAGCGATGGGCATGCTGCAATTCACTACAGTAATCGCCCAATTGACCAGCATGATGATCAGCGGCTATATGGTAGAGCATTGGGGCTGGAATGCCCCCTTCCTGATTGGTGGAATTGTAGCTATTGCGGCACTAATACTTGCGCTTCGGTTACCGGAACAAAAGCAGGAAAAACGGCAAAATGCCATACAGATCAAGGAGCTGGCTGGTGTCGTAAAGGAACCTTTGCTGGTAAAAGTATCACTGTTGTCTGTGCTGGCACACTGTGTGCTATTTATAACGATGTTCGGATATACTCCGAACCAGGCGCTGAATATCGGAGCAAGTAAAGAAAGCTTGGGCTGGCTAACACTCGCTTTTATGATTCCGCATGCCATCGCAACGCTCTACGGCTCACGTCTGTTTGGAGGGCTGCTGGGTGATAGAGGGAAGCTTATGCTAGGCTTTGCGGGAAGCGCACTGTTTACGCTGCTCATTCCTTCTATGCCGACGTTAGCGGCGCTTTGTCTGACTCAGGTGGGGAATGGTTTTATGCAGGGACTTATTTTTCCGCTGCTGTTGAGTAAATCCGTATCAGAAATAGATCCCTTTAAACGGGCTACAGCTATGGGTTTCTATCAGGCCGTTTATGCGATAGGGATGTCAGCAGGGCCATTCGTAGCAGGTTGGATGAGCTCTGTATATGGCTTGACCGGAGGATTCTGGTTAGGTGGGATTGCGGCGGCGTTGGCTACAATTTTATCCTGGGTATGGATGAAGGATACGAAGCAGAAGCAGCTAAAAGAAACTTAACAGACTCGGCAGAGCGTGTAAGGATGATTGGTTTTTTGTGCAAAAGGGGAATATAATAGAGATAGGAAGCAAGGAGGAGGAGCCCGGGAGAATGGTCAAGGTTGTAATGTTGTGGTTTGTGGTAATTAATATTATCGGGTATGTAGTGATGTCCGAGGACAAGAACAAAGCCCGCAAAAGGCGGGAACGTGTACCTGAGAAAACACTTTTTCTGCTGGCAGCCATGGGCGGTGCACTAGGTGTGCTGATTGCCATGTACCGTAAGCGCCACAAGACGCGTCATACATCCTTCAGGATCGGAATTCCGCTTCTGCTGCTGCTGAATATTTTTTTGTACAGCTATTTTTTAAGATAATAGTCTTTAGGATTACAAACTAGAAAAAGAGGTGGCGTACATGTTATTCTCTAAAATTTTGCTAGCCTATGACGGTTCAAAGGCTTCTAATCAAGCATTGGAGCGCGCAATTGAACTCGCTAAAGTCACACCAGGTTCTATATTGCATGTCGTACACGCATTTGAATTCCCAAGATTTTTTATCGGAGAAGCTCTTGCACCACTACCAGCTTCAGTAAATAAAGAATATTATGATTTGGCAGTGCAGACAACCGAGGAAGTGAAGGGACGCCTTGAGGCTGAAGGCCTGAATGCTGAGGTTGAGCTTTTACAAGGATCTCCTGCGGAAGTGATTTTGAAATATGCTAAGGAAAATGCTATAGACATCATAGTTATCGGCAGCCGCGGGCTTGGCGGTATACGTGAATTTGTTCTGGGCAGTGTCAGCCATAATGTAGTACAAAGCGCTCGTATTCCAGTGCTGGTTGTAAAATAATATAGAGTTCAAAGGGACGCTGATAGCGTTCCTTTTTTTCAATTTAAGGCTGTACAGGTCTTAATCTGGAGCTTAAACACCATAGAGCGCTAGAGGTAGGAGCGTACGGAAAGAAGTACTTCTTCACAAAATATAAGGTTATTGAGAATTTAAATTCGCCCAAAAGCGAACATTTATTATGGTGATTTTACCAATGTTCGTGTTTGAGTTGACATCATGTGTAGGGGATTGTTAAACTGATGTCATGAAGAGCTCGTATAAAACCGGGAATATGGCCCGGAAGTTTCTACCCGGGAACCGTAAATTACCGGACTACGAGGAAATAGGATGCTAGAATGCGATAATGCAGTCCAGATAATGGAGTGATGCATTGTGCAGCTTTCCGCGCTTAATGCCAGTTTGGTGAGAGGCAAGCGGGAGTGTTTTTTCCTAATTCCTTTACTAGTCCGATCCTCCCGCAGCAAAATGCGTCTGGACATCGGGCTTTTTTAATATAAGGAATAAGTTACACGTAATACATCAACCTTATATTATTAAGGAAAACGATAGTCATCCCTGAAGGACGAGAATGTAGTCTCTGCTTGTTCGGATTTACAAGATAAAGATATCTCATACTAGTGATTGGAAGGTAGGTCGAATCATGTCTGTGCAGGTAGCTGTCATCATGGGTAGTAAGTCGGATTGGGATACGATGGAGCACGCTTGTGGGGTGCTGGAAGAGCTGGGATTGTCTTATGAGAAGAAGGTAGTATCCGCGCACCGTACACCGGACTTGATGTTCCGCTATGCGGAGGAAGCCGCAGGCCGCGGCATTCGCGTGATTATTGCAGGAGCAGGCGGCGCCGCGCATTTGCCGGGTATGGTGGCTGCAAAGACAATCCTGCCAGTGATTGGAGTGCCCGTGCAGTCGAAAGCACTTAATGGGCTGGACTCGCTGCTCTCCATCGTGCAGATGCCTGGAGGCATACCGGTAGCAACGGTAGCTATTGGTAAAGCAGGCGCTGTAAATGCGGGCCTGCTGGCCGCACAGATCATCGGAGCGTTCGACCCTGAAGTGCAGCAGCGTGTGCAGCTGCGTCGGGATGCGATCCGCGATGAAGTATTGGAAAGCAGCGACAGCTTATGAGGCCGGAGGAGCTGAAGCTGCAGGAGGCTGGCGGCGCAGCTTCGCCAGCTGCACAAGCGTCCGGTGCGGACACCGTCCGGACGCTGCTGCCCGGCTCGACCGTCGGCGTGCTCGGCGGCGGGCAGCTCGGGCGCATGATGGCGCTGGCCGGCAGCGCCATGGGGTACCGCTTCGTGGCGCTGGATCCTGCGCCGGATGCGCCTAGCGGTCAAGTTACGCCGCAGATTACGGCGGCGTATAACGACCGGGACGCGGCGCGGGAGCTGGCCCGCCGCTCGGACGTCATCACGTACGAGTTCGAGAACGTCGACGCGGGCGTAGCAGCGCTGCTGGCGGAAGAATCGTACGTGCCGCAGGGCAGCGCGTTGCTGTATACCACGCAGCATCGGCTGCGCGAAAAAGCCGCTATCGAGGCGGCGGGCGTTCCGGTCGCCCCGTACCGGAAGGTGGACAGCCTTGCGGAGCTAAAAGAGGCGGCGGCTGAACTTGGACTACCTTGTGTGCTCAAGACAGCCACAGGCGGTTATGACGGCAAGGGTCAAGCTGTGATTCGTCAGGAAGAAGAGCTGGAAGAAGCTTTTCGGCAGGTTGCACCCGGTGAGGTGATTCCGGAGCTAGTGCTTGAGAAGTTTGTAGCTTTTCAATGCGAAATATCCGTTGTTGCTGCACGTAGTGCATCTGGGGAGGTCAAAAGCTTCCCGCCTTCTGAGAACATTCATGTAAACAATATTTTGCATCTGTCCATTGTGCCTGCAAGAGTGTCAGCGGACATTCAGCGCAGAGCTTGCGAGCTGGCTGAGACTTTAATCGCAGGCCTGAATGCGGTTGGACTGCTTGCCGTGGAAATGTTCGTCACAGCGGACGGTGAATTGTTCGTCAATGAGCTGGCACCAAGACCGCATAATTCCGGCCATTACACCATGGATGCTTGCGTGACCTCACAGTTCGAGCAGCATGTCCGGGCGATTTGTAATCTGCCGCTGGGCGATACAACGCTTTTGACACCTGTAGTTATGGTAAATGTATTAGGTCAGCATTTGGATGGTGCGATTAAAGCGACCTGTACACATGAGGAAAAAGATAATAAGCTGGGTATTGTACCTAAGCTTCATATATATGGCAAGACTGAGAGTAAGACTGGTCGTAAGATGGGTCATATCAATCTGCTGTGCAAGGATACCGGAGACGGCCTATCCTGGGTGGAGCAATCTAAACTTTGGAGGAACTAAAGAATATGATCGAACGTTACAGCAGACCCGAGATGCGGGCCATTTGGACTGAGGAGAATAAATTCAAAGCGTGGCTGGAAGTGGAAATTTGCGCTTGTGAAGCATGGGCGGAGCTGGGAGTCATCCCACATGAAGACGCTGCTAAGCTGCGTAAGGATGCTAAATTCGACATCGCACGTATTGATGAAATCGAACAGGAAACACGTCATGACGTAATCGCCTTTACTCGTGCGGTTTCCGAAAGCCTTGGCGCAGAACGCAAATGGGTACACTACGGCCTTACTTCCACAGATGTGGTGGATACAGCACTGGGTTACTTGTTGCGTCAAGCGAATGAGATTCTAGAGAAGGATATTATTAACTTCATTGAGATCCTTAAAGATAAAGCTATTGCTTATAAAGATACACCGATGATGGGCCGTACACATGGGGTTCATGCTGAGCCAACTACTTTTGGTCTGAAAATGGCATTGTGGTACGAAGAAATGAAACGTAACCTGGAGCGTTTCCGCCATGCTGCGAACGGTGTGCAATTTGGCAAAATCTCCGGAGCCGTGGGTACGTATGCCAACATCGATCCATTCGTAGAAGAATTTGTCTGCCGTAAGCTGGGTACAAGCCCTGCACCGATCTCGACACAAACTCTACAGCGCGACCGTCACGCTGAATATATGGCAGCTCTTGCTCTGGTAGCAACCTCGCTAGACAAATTCGCTACCGAAATCCGCGCTCTGCAAAAGAGTGAGATTCGCGAAGTAGAAGAAGCTTTTGCCAAAGGTCAAAAGGGTTCATCTGCTATGCCGCATAAACGGAATCCTATTGGCTGCGAGAATATTTCCGGTCTGTCCCGCGTGATTCGCGGACATATGGTTACAGCTTACGAGAACGTGCCGCTCTGGCATGAACGCGATATCTCGCACTCTTCAGTGGAGCGTATCATCCTTCCGGATGCAACAATGCTATTGAACTACATGCTGAACCGTTTCGGAAACATCGTGAAGAACCTGACTGTATTCCCAGAGAATATGAAGCGTAACATGAACCGTACCTTCGGCGTTCCTTTCTCTGGCCGGATCTTAACCAAGCTGATTGATAAAGGCTTCAGCCGCGAGCAAGCGTACGATACCGTCCAACCACGTGCGATGCAAGCTTGGGAAGAGCAAAAGCAGTTCCGTGATATCGTGGAAGCTACACCTGAAATCACTAATGTCCTCACCCCAGAAGAGATTGAAGATGCATTTAACCCTTCTTGGCACCTTAAGCATGTGGATACCATCTTCCGCAAGCTAGAACTTATCTAAGAAAAGATAAGTTAGTGGTGAACTAAGGAGCTAGGAATAGTACGAGCGGTTAAGGTTGTGCAGAATTGAAATGCAACTGGTCGATAAGGAACGGAGAGAAATTTTGGAACTGTAGAAGCGTTAGCGTTCGCCTTTATTCTCGGATTTCTACCACTGGCAGTGGTTCAATCAGGAAATCTGAGGATAACAGCGATCGGAATTCCAAACATTCCTCGGAGTTACGCCTTTGAGACTCTAAAAAAGATAAGTTAGTGGTGAACTAAGGAACGCTGTAATAAATGCAAAGCTGGATGGGGGAGCACTGTAGAGGAAGTTTGGAACTGTAGAAGCGTAGCGTTCGCCTTTATCCTCGGATTTCTACCGCGAGAAGCGGTTCAAATCAAGAAATCTGAGGATAACAGCGATCGGAAGTCCAAACATTCCTCGGAAGTGCTTCCTCCTAGACCAGCCCAACTTAGGAAGATCATTAGTTCAAGGGAGGAAAGGTCATGACATCATCGGCCGTATCCACAGCCGTGGAACTCATCAATGCGCCGCTGCTCTACAAAGGGAAGGTTCGTGAGCTATACGATTTAGGGGAAAATGTACTGATCGTAGTTACAGATCGGATATCTGCTTTTGACTATGTGCTGGACCCGGCAGTCCCTGAAAAGGGCAATGTGCTTAACCGTCTGAGCGCGTTCTGGTTCGGACAGACTAAAGAGCTGATGGAGAATCATGTCGTTCATATCGATGTGGATCTGCTCGGCGACGTAGTTAAGGACAAAGAGGCTCTCAGAAACCGTGTCATGGTGGTACGCAAAGCTGAGCGTATTGATATCGAATGCGTAGTGCGTGGATGCATCACTGGCGGCGGCTGGAGACAGTATCAAGAAACCGGCAAGGTAAATGGTATTGAACTTCCTGCTAACCTCCGCAAAAACGCGCTGCTGGCAGAACCGATTTTTACTCCTGCGGCTAAAAATGATGTAGGTCACGATGAGGATATTCCGTTTGAGAAAATGCAGGAATTAATCGGAGCTGATCTGGCGCTTGAGCTGCAGGAAAAGAGCTTAAAGCTGTTCGCTTTTGCTAGAGAGTATTGTGCTGAGCGTGGGATCATTCTTGCGGACTGCAAATTCGAATTCGGCTTGTTGGACGGTAAGGTGATTCTGATCGATGAGATTTTTACACCGGATGCTTCCCGCTTCTGGGCTAAGGATAAATACGCGCTTGATATTGAAATTGATAGTATGGATAAAGAGCCTGTTCGTACGTATCTATCTGCATCTTCCTGGGACAAGAATAGTAAACCTGATCCGCTCCCACTGGAAGTAGTAGAAGAAACTACACGGCGTTATCTGGACATTTATCATCGTCTTACTGGCAAGTCTTTATAGTTCAACATAGTGTGTGCACTCATGGGAATAAATTCAGTATATATTTTTGAAGCTAAATGTACTCATTGTAGAATTTCAGTTTCAGAGGGTATGCTCATTAAAATTTAGGAGGAACTACAAGCATATGTTAAAAGCGAAGGTATATGTCACCATAAAGAAAAGCGTTCTTGATCCACAAGGGGTAGCAGTACAAGGAGCACTTCATTCGGTAGGCTTCCAAGAAGTTGAAAGCTTGCGTATCGGGAAATATATGGAGCTGACTTTGGATACGGATAACCGTGCTGAAGCGGAAGTTCGTCTCAAGGAAATGTGCGAAAAGCTACTTGCCAACACGGTGATCGAGGATTACCGCTACGAATTGGAGGACTAAACGACATGAAATTTGCTGTACTTGTCTTCCCAGGCTCCAACTGTGATATTGATTGCTACAAGGCGGTAGAGGACAGTCTCGGCGAACCAGTCGATTATGTGTGGCATACAGCGACGGATTTGTCGGCGTATGATTGCATTTTGGTTCCAGGCGGATTCTCATATGGTGATTACCTGCGCTGTGGCGCGATTTCGAGATTTGCTCCTGTTATGGCGGAAGTTGCTAAAGCAGCAGAGCAAGGGAAATATGTGCTAGGCATTTGCAATGGGTTCCAAATTCTTACTGAGGCTGGTTTGCTGCCAGGTGCGCTTCGCCGCAACATGTCGATGAAGTTCCGCTGTCACGATACAGTGCTTAAGGTTGTTAATAATGAAACCCCATTTACTATTGACTATGCTAAAGATGAAGAAATCATCATCCCAATCGCACACGGTGAAGGCAACTACTACTGTGATGACGAGACTTTAGCAGAGCTGAAAGCTAACAATCAGATCGTGTTTACCTATAGCGATAATCCTAACGGCTCCGTAGCCGATATTGCGGGTGTTAGTAACGTACAAGGGAACGTGGTTGGCATGATGCCTCACCCTGAGCGTGCGGCTAATAGTTTACTTGGTTCAGAAGACGGCAAAAGAATGTTTACATCCATACTGAAGACTTGGAGGGATCGTCATGACGCAGCAAGTATCCGTTAAGGAACCGACCGCAGAACAGATTGCGGAGCAGAAAATTTACAGCCAGTTCGGTGTGTCGGACAGCGAATATGAGCTGATCAAGTCTTTTATGGGACGTTTGCCGAACTACACTGAAATCGGCGTATTCAGCGTAATGTGGTCCGAGCACTGTGCCTATAAGAACTCCAAACCCCTCCTGAAACGTTTCCCAATTTCCGGACCACGTGTCCTGATGGGACCTGGCGAGGGTGCAGGGATTGTAGATATCGGTGACAACCAAGCGGTTGTTTTCAAAATCGAAAGTCATAACCACCCTTCAGCGGTAGAACCTTTCCAAGGTGCGGCAACGGGTGTGGGCGGGATCATTCGTGATATTTTCTCCATGGGCTCCAGACCTATCGCAATCCTCAATTCACTACGTTTCGGGAAGCTGGAAAGTGATCGAGTGAAGTATTTGTTCGAGCATGTTGTGTCTGGTATTGCCGGTTATGGTAACTGTATCGGGATTCCAACGGTTGGCGGCGAAATCATGTTCGATGATAGCTATGACGGTAACCCGCTTGTTAACGCAATGTGTGTCGGTCTAATTGATCATGACAAAATCCAACGTGGTGTAGCTAAGGGTGTTGGCAACCCAGTCTTCTATGTAGGTCCTCCTACAGGTCGTGATGGAATTCATGGTGCCACTTTTGCATCGGTAGAGCTTAGTGAGGAATCAGAAGCTAAACGTACCGCTGTACAGGTCGGCGATCCATTTATGGAAAAGCTCGTAATGGAATCTTGTCTAGAACTGATCGACAGCGGCATCGTTATCGGGATTCAGGATATGGGTGCAGCGGGTCTTACATGCTCTAGTGCGGAGATGGCAAGTAAAGCAGGCAACGGTCTGGAGCTGTATCTTGATCAGGTGCCACAACGTGAAGAGGGCATGACGCCTTACGAAATGATGCTTTCAGAATCACAAGAACGGATGTTGTTCGTCGTTGAGCCGAAGGATGAGGCCCAGGCACAAGAGATTTTTGACCGCTGGGGTGTTATCTGCTGTAAAGTCGGTAAAGTTACGGATGATGGTCGCTTGAAATTGTATCATCACGGCGAGGTTGTTGGTGACATGCCAGTAACGGCGCTTGTGGATGAGTGTCCAGTATATAACAAACCTTCTGAGGTTCCTGCTTATTATATTGCGAATGAAAAGGTAGATACCCTTCGTTATGAGGAAGTTACGGATCTGGGCGGTGCATTGCGTACAGTACTTGGATCACCAACCGTAGCAAGTAAAGCATGGGTATACAATCAATACGATTACATGGTGCGGACGAGCACAGCTGTACGTCCTGGATCTGACGCGGCTGTAGTTACCATTCATGGTACTCGTAAAGGACTTGCGATGACTACAGACTGTAATGGCCGTTATGTTCATCTTGATCCTGAAGTGGGCGGACGTATTGCAGTCAGCGAAGCGGCACGTAACATCGTTTGTTCCGGTGCTGAACCGCTGGCTATCACGGATAATCTGAACTTTGGAAATCCTGAGAAGCCTGATGTGTTCTGGCAAATGGAGCGTGCGGTTGATGGTATGGCTGAAGCATGTCGTGTGCTGGATACTCCGGTTATCGGTGGTAATGTCAGTCTTTATAACGAAAATACTACGGGTTCCATCTATCCAACGCCGGTTGTCGGCATGGTTGGTTTAGTAGCGGACACGGATCATATTACGACTCAAGGGTTCAAGCAAGAAGGAGATTCTATTCTTCTGCTGGGAGTGACCAAGGCTGAGCTGGGCGGCAGTGAATTCCAATATGCTGTTCATGGTGTGACCGAGGGTCGTCCTCCGGCTTTGGATTTGGCTACTGAGAAAAAACTGCTGAACGCAGTCCTTACCTCAATTCGTGGCGGTCTGGTTCGTTCCGCACATGACTTGTCCGAAGGTGGACTTGCCGTAGCGCTTGCAGAGAGCTGTATCAGCGGCGGAATCGGAGCGAACGTTGAGCTTTCAGCTAACGCTCTTAGATCTGATGTAGCATTGTTCAGCGAAAGCCAATCACGCATTGTGCTGACAGCCGCTCCTGAACGTGCGGAAGAGCTGAAAGCAGCGATTGCAGCCAGCGGTGTTCCCGTGGAGATCATCGGAACTGTAGGTGGAGACAGACTGCGCGTAAATCTGGACGGTGTGTCCGCACTAGATGAAGCTGTAGCAGAATTGAAATTCGTTTGGGAGGATGCTATTCCATGTCTTATGAAATAAAGACCGGGAAAGAGCAGGAGACTCCTATCCTGTGGACTGGTGACTTTTACAATGAAGGAACGGGCTCGGGAGATATTTTTGACACATTAAAAGAAGAATGCGGCGTTTTCGGGGTCTTCGGACACCCGGAAGCGGCGTCCATGTCTTATTACGGCTTACACGCCTTACAACACCGTGGAGAAGAAAGTGCGGGAATCTGCGTAGCAGACGGTCGCGATTTCAACTATCACCGCGGGATGGGGTTAGTAAAAGAAGTATTCGACAAGGACAAAATTGCCTCATTGGTTGGAGACATGTCCATTGGGCATGTACGTTATTCCACTAGTGGAGACAGTCGCTTAACCAATGCGCAGCCACTGGTATTTAAATATCGTGACGGCGATTTGGCGATTGCTACGAACGGCAACATAGTAAATGAACCGTTGATCCGCAAACAGCTGGAGCAAAGCGGATCGATCTTTCAAACTACGAGTGATACAGAAGTGCTGGCGCATCTGATTGCCCGTTCGCCAAAGGATTTTGTTGAGGCGGCAAAAGATGCGCTGCAGCAGCTCGTTGGCGGGTTTGCTTTTCTGCTTATGACAAATGATAAGTTAATTGTCGCTTCAGATTCCCATGGCTTGCGTCCGCTAGTGATGGGACGGATTGGTGAAGCGTATATTTTTGCTTCCGAGTCCTGCGCATTAGAGGTCATTGGGGCACAGCTGGTTCGTGATATTGAGCCGGGCGAACTGCTAGTCCTCGACAAAAACGGTCTCTTGGAGGACCGTTTTACCGAACCCAAACGTAAAGCGCTGTGCGCGATGGAGTATATTTACTTCTCACGCCCAGACAGTGATATGAACGGCTCTAACCTGCACTCCGCCCGTAAGCGGATGGGTAGCCGCATGGCACTGGAAGCTTTTGTCGATGCTGATCTTGTAACCGGGGTGCCGGATTCCAGTATTTCAGCAGCCATCGGGTATGCCGAGCAAACGGGAATTCCTTATGAGCTTGGGCTCATTAAGAATAAGTACACTGGACGGACCTTCATCCAGCCGAGCCAAGAACTGCGTGAGCAAGGTGTGAAGATGAAGCTGAGCGCCGTGCGCAGCGTAGTTGATGGCAAACGTGTCGTTATGATCGATGATTCTATCGTTCGTGGCACGACCTCACGCCGAATCGTCAATCTGCTTAGGGAAGCGGGAGCTGTTGAAGTGCATGTGCGGATTACTTCGCCACCGTTCAAGAATCCTTGCTTCTACGGCATTGATACACCAGACCGCCGCGACCTCATCGCGTCCTACAAGACCATTGAGGAAATGTGCGAAGAGATCAACGCCGATTCCTTGGCATTTTTGTCGCCGGAAGGCTTAATCTCTTCCATTGGTGGACACAACAAAGATGACTATAAAGGCGGACTTTGCCTTTCTTGCTTTGATAATGATTACCCGACGCAGGTGGATTTTGGCGGGGCAGAGAAAGATGGCTGCTCGTGTTGACATCCCCCTAAGTCCCCCTTTCAAAGGGGGATTCCGAAGGGCTCTGCCCTCCGGCCACCCGAAAGCTCGGCGGTAGGAGTTAGGTTATAACTTGCTAAGAAGACTTGGGTACGAGTGCTCGCTTTGTCCCTGTGTGCTGCGCACGGACGGGACACGGCTCCGCCCCCCGCTGCATCCGCCGCCGGGACTGGCTCGCCAAGCTTCCCTCTGTTTGCTTCGCAAATACGAGGGCCGCTTGTCTCGCTTAAGGAGGTGCATGGCGCAGCTCATGCACCGAGGTCTTGAGGTCCGTGTGCAAGGCGCGCACTGCGGCTTGCAATAGGGACAAACCGGTGGTTGGAGGGAGTTATGGAGAGGAAGTTTGGAACTGTAGAAGCGTAGCGTTCGCCTTTATGGTTGGATTTCTACCGCGAAGAGCGGTTCGAATCAGGAAATCCAACCATAACAGCGATCGGAAGTCCAAACATTCCTCGCAGTAACTCCCCTACAACCACCCAAAAGCCGAATGCGCCCAAACGCGCTCTAAACTATTAAAAGATGAGGTGTCCAATAGTGTCGGAAGCTTATAAAAACGCCGGAGTGGATATTGCGGCTGGTAATGAAGCGGTAGAACGCATGAAAAAGCACGTAAAACGTACTTACCGTCCAGAAGTAATGACGGATCTTGGTGGGTTCGGAGCGCTGTTTGGCCTCAATAAAGATAAATATGAAGAGCCAGTGCTTGTATCGGGAACCGATGGTGTAGGCACAAAGCTCAAAATCGCGTTCGCGGCGGATCGCCATGATACGATTGGCATCGATGCTGTAGCTATGTGCGTGAACGACATTGTAGTGCAAGGCGCAGAGCCACTCTTTTTCCTCGACTATCTGGCTTGCGACAAAGTGGTGCCGGAGAAAATCGAGGCTATCGTAGCCGGAATCGCTGAAGGCTGTCACCAAGCGGGTTGTGCACTGATTGGCGGCGAAACGGCTGAGATGCCGGGTATGTATTCAGCAGGTGAATATGATATTGCTGGATTCACAGTGGGCGTAGCTGACAAAGCGAAGCTGGTAACAGGCGCTAACATCGCTGCTGGAGACACAGTGATTGGTCTGGCTTCCAGTGGTGTGCACAGCAATGGCTTCTCGCTGGTGCGCAAGCTTTTGCTTGAGCAAGAGGGTTATAGCCTGAATGACGTGCTTCCTGAGCTTGGTGCTCCGCTGGCGGATGTACTCCTTGCACCAACTAAGATTTATGTGAAGCCTTTGCTGGCACTGCTGGAGCAGCTTCCGGTAAAAGGTATGGCTCATATTACGGGTGGCGGATTCATCGAGAATATCCCACGCGTATTGCCTGATAATGTAGATGTGGAGATCAATTACGGATCGTGGCCGATTCTGCCAATCTTCGGGTTGATGCAGAACAAAGGTAACGTAAGCAACCGTGATATGTTCACTACTTTTAATATGGGAATTGGTCTTGTTCTGGTAGTTAGCGCTGCTGATGGAGAACGCGCTCTTGAACTGCTTAAAGCTAGCGGAGAAGAGGCGTATATCATTGGTAAAGTAACAGAAGGGGAACGCAAAGTAACCTTTACTGGAGCTGAAGTGTGATGCAATCAAGTCGAATCGCTGTTTTTGCTTCGGGGCAGGGCAGCAATTTTGCAGCACTGATCGAGGCACAGAAAGCAGGTTTGCTTGGAGACGGCAGGATTGAATTGCTTGTCTCGGACAAGCCGGAAGCGCCTGTAGCACAACGTGCGGAGGATGCGGGAATTCCCGCCCTCTTGCTGCGGCCAAAAGACTTCGCCAGCCGTGAACTCTACGAAGCAGAGATTGTAGCAGAGCTTCAGCGGCGGGAAATCGGGCTGGTTGTGTTGGCAGGGTATATGCGCCTCATTACACCAGTGCTTTTAACGCCGTATGCGGGTCGGATTATTAACATTCACCCATCGCTGCTGCCTGCTTTTGCTGGAAAGGATGCGATCGGACAAGCGCTGGATTATGGCGTGAAGCTGACGGGAGTCACTGTGCATTTTGTCGATGGAGGTATGGATACCGGGCCGGTTATTGCTCAGCGTAGCGTAGTTGTGTTGGATAACGACACGGCAGATTCATTGGCGGAACGGATTCATAAGGTTGAGTATGAGTTGTACCCTGAAGTGGTTGGCGCTTTTGCCAGCGGGAAAGTGGAACTGAGTGGAAGAAAGACGATTATCCGCGAAAAGTAAGCCACACTGTAGCCATTCGAAGTTTTGGATCGACATTTGGTGACAGGCGGAGAGATTTCAGGGTATTTCTCGGGAAATATTGCATAAGCGGCATTATGTGTCGTGTAGTAGGTAATAGAGTCAGATTCTTTCTTATAGTAATTTCCCAAGCTTTTAGATGTCATCACATTAAATCGCACGTACAACCCGAAGGAGGACTATTCAAAGTGAGTATCAAAAGAGCGCTAGTTAGCGTATCGGATAAACAAGGTATCGTGGATTTTTGCCGCGAGTTGTCTGCATTAGGCGTAGAGATTATTTCCACAGGTGGAACAAGCACGCTTTTGGCTAAGGAAGGTGTTCCAGTCATCGGTATTTCCGATGTTACAGGATTCCCGGAAATCATGGATGGACGTGTCAAAACCTTGCACCCGGCTGTACACAGCGGATTGCTAGCGGTTCGTGACAATGAGGAACACACGCGTCAAATGAAAGAGCTTGGTCTGGACTACATTGATCTGGTAGTAGTAAATCTGTATCCGTTCGCGGAAACCATTGTTAAACCGGATGTATCGTATGAAGAAGCCATCGAGAATATCGATATCGGCGGACCGACGATGCTGCGTTCTGCGGCGAAGAACCATGCTTTTGTAAGTGTAGTGGTAGATGCTAACGACTATGCTACAGTGCTTGAAGAGGTTCGCGCAGGTGGAGATACAACGCTGGAAACACGCAAACGTCTTGCGGCAAAAGTGTTCCGTCATACGGCGGCTTACGATGCCTTAATTTCCGATTATTTGGCTAATGTTACTGGCGAACCGCTTCCTGAGCGCTACACCGTGACTTATGAGAAAATTCAGGATCTGCGCTATGGCGAGAATCCGCATCAAAAAGCGGCTTTCTATCGCAAGCCTTTGGCTGCGGGGGATACTCTTACAGCAGCTGAGCAATTGCATGGCAAAGAATTATCCTACAACAATATCAACGATGCTAACGCAGCGCTGCAAATCGTGAAAGAATTTGAAGAACCTGCTGTCGTAGCCATTAAACATATGAATCCTTGTGGTGTAGGTGTCGGTGAAAGTGTATACGAAGCTTATCAAAAAGCTTACAACGCAGACCCAACCTCTATCTTTGGCGGAATTGTAGCCGCTAACCGGATTATCGATGCAGACACTGCTAATCTGCTGAAAGAGATTTTCCTCGAAATCGTATTGGCGCCAGGGTTTACGGATGAAGCACTGGAAATCCTTACGAAGAAAAAGAACCTGCGTTTGCTCAAAATCGGCAATCTTAGCACGGCTAGCGCGCGTAAGAGCAGCTTCGTAGTCACCTCTATTGATGGAGGAATGGTTGTACAGGAGAGCGATGTGCATTCTGTGAACCCGGATGATCTGCAAGTTGTTACGGACCGTAAGCCAACCGAAGAAGAATTGAAACAGCTGTTGTTCGGCTGGAAGGTAGTTAAGCATGTGAAATCTAATGCGATTGTATTAGCGGCGGATGATATGACAGTTGGCGTAGGTGCAGGGCAAATGAACCGCGTTGGCGCGGCAAAAATTGCGATTGAACAAGCTGGCGAGAAGTCCAAAGGATCAGTCCTTGCCTCTGACGCCTTCTTCCCAATGGGAGATACACTTGAAATGGCAGCTAAAGCAGGCATTACCGCAGTTATTCAGCCAGGCGGCTCCATTAAAGATGAAGAATCGATCAAGGTCGCGAATGAGTATGGAATTGCTATGGTCTTCACAGGCGTCCGTCATTTCAAACACTAGAACGCTGGGAGGATTTTATTCTAATGGATATTTTAGTGGTTGGCGGCGGCGGCCGGGAGCATGCGATTATTTGGAGCCTGTCCCAAAGCCCCAAGGTTGGTAAAATCTATTGCGCACCCGGCAACGCCGGGATCGCGCAGCTAGCAGAATGTGTGCCTATCGGTGTGTTTGAGTTCGACCGTCTGACGGCTTTTGCCAAAGAGAAGGAAGTAGGTCTTGTTGTAATCGGACCGGATGATCCGTTAGCAGGGGGCATTGTGGATGCTTTTGAAACACAGGCTATTCCTGTGTTTGGTCCACGTAAGAATGCAGCTGAGATCGAAGGCAGCAAAACCTTTATGAAGGATCTTTTGCACAAATATAATATTCCGACAGCAGCCTATGAAAAATTTGATGGCTATGAAGCTGCACTGGCTTACTTACGCGAGCAACCGCTGCCGATCGTAATCAAGGCAGATGGGCTTGCCGCAGGAAAAGGCGTGACCGTTGCCTATTCACGGGAAGAGGCAGAGCAGGCACTAGCTGATATTATGGTAACCAAAGTGTTTGGTGAGGCTGGTGCTCAGGTTGTCATTGAAGAGTTCCTAGCGGGTCAGGAAATGTCGATTTTGGCTTTTGTTGATGGAGAGACAGTTCGTCCGATGGCTGCCGCTCAGGATCATAAGCCCGCTTACGATGGAGATAAAGGTCCTAATACCGGTGGAATGGGTACCTATTCGCCTCTGCCGCATATCGACGAGGCGATTATCCAAGAAGCGATTGAGACCATCATTAAGCCAACAGCCAAGGCTATGGTAGCTGAAGGCCGTTCTTTCAGCGGCGTTTTGTTCGCAGGGCTGATGATTTCTCCAGAAGGTAAACCAAAGACCATCGAATTTAATGCCCGGTTTGGGGATCCGGAGACACAGGTCGTGCTGCCTAGATTGAAGAGCGACTTGTTAGAAATCTTTTTGGCAGTAACCGAGGGCAGACTTGCGGATATCGACATTGAATGGAGCGACGAAGCAGCGGTGTGCGTGGTTCTCGCTTCTGGAGGATATCCAGGCTCTTATCCTAAGGGAGTGCCGATCGAAGGGCTTGAGGACAGCCAAGGAGGGCTGATCTTCCATGCCGGTACAGCACGGGGGGCAGATGGCAGCTGGGTAACGAACGGCGGACGGGTCTTAGGCGTGGTAGGCCTGGGTGCTACGATTGCCGAAGCTCGTTCAGCAGCCTATGCTAGGGCTGAAGGAGTCTCTTTTTCCGGGAAACAGAATCGCAGCGACATCGCTATGAAGGCTCTGGTATAAGGATAAAGCACTGTATCTAGCAATTTTTTGCGCTTTAAGTCCTAAAAAAGGACTGACAAGTGATAGAAGAAGTGCTATAATACTACACGTACGGGGGAAAATGTGCGGATATATACAGATAAGGGCCTTTCCGATCATGGGAAGGCCCTTTTAAATCGGAGTCCTTCAGACTTTGTGCAGTAACCTTATAAAGGATGCCTCGTGCCTGAAAATGTTGATACTTATAGTGCATACTAGCGATACGCTTATGGCGAATGGCTACTCACAGATTTAAGGGGGAATTCGTTTTGAGTAAGATTGGAAGAAATGATATGTGTCCTTGCGGAAGCGGGAAAAAATATAAGAAATGCTGCCTAGGGAAAGAAACTTCTGCAGTGGAATCCATCATGCGACTGGTAACAACGGAAGAATCCGCTGCTACTGTGGCTGTGGCCGAGAAACCAGAAGCGGCAGCAATTCCTGAAGCTAAGCTTACCCTAACTACGCTCAAAAAAAAGGTGTCACGTGATCTGAAATGGGAGCATCCGGCGCATGAACAATTGGCTCTGCATCTTATTGAGACCATGAGAGACAGCTATGACCGGGAGCTAATCTGGGAAGGTCTGGTTCTATGGAATGGTTATTCCCGTCACATCAAGCCTGCAGTGAAGAAAATGGGCTCCTTCTGTGCAGCTATCGAGTTTATCTTGTCTGAGGAATATGGATTCCTTCAAACTCAAGCTGATCTAGCGATCAAACATGAGGTTACTGCACCTACCATCTCCAGAAAAGTTAAAGAGATGCTTAATTATATCGAACAGTACGGCATGGGCGGGGCAGAGGAAGAATTACTTTTGCTCAACGCTTCAGGCACTCCGAAGGATCAGGAACAGGCTTTGCTGCAAAAAGCAATGGAAACTAAAGCATCCAATCGCCGGATCCAGCTAGCAGAAGCGGCATTGGAAGTTTATCCGGACAGTCCGGACGCCTATCTCATTTTGGCTGAGGAAGCCGAGAATGAAGCAGATGCCCGTGCTTATCTGAAAGCAGGGATGGAAGCGGGTGCGCGTGAGCTTGGAGAAGCCTTTTTCACTGAGAACAAAGGACATTTCTGGGGTCTTTACGAGACACGTTCGTACATTCGAATCTGCAAAAGCTACGCTGACTCCTGCTGGTTTAGCGGAAACGCAGAAGAAGCTCAAAAGACGCTGGAGCACATTCTAGAATTGAACCCAGAAGATAACACAGGTGCACGTTACCTTCTAACGGCAACGTACCTTTACACTAATAAGCTTAAGAAGACCGAGAAGGTACTGGAGAAGTTCGGCAAGGATGCAGCAGCAACAGTAGCATATGACCGTATGGTTTTAGAATATAAGAAGAACGGGATTACTTCCCAGCTCAAAATGCTATACCGCGTGGCGAAGAATGTGAACAAGCATGTGCCAGATTATCTGTTAGGTATCAAAAGATTGCCGCATAACCTGCCTGATTTTGTAGGCGTGGGTGACGCTAACGAGGCTATCGAATATGTTATTGTACATTCACGTTTGTGGACAAGCTTACCAGACCTGGTGAAGTGGATGCTGAAGCAACAGGACTAGTAGGTTTCATAGCGTAGGGATAGCAAATATTAGTAAGAGACTATAGGGTTCCTTTAGTCTCTTTTTCTTTATCACTGATTAGGATGCTTGAAAAAATGTCCTCGGGAGAGTATGTTACAAGAAGTAGAATAACAGATAGATAGTGAGGCGAGAGGGTTATGAGAGAAGAGGAAGACCGAATCGTAGGAATGGAAGATATTGTGCGGGCTCATCACGTACTGCGTGAAGTCATAATCCGGACACCTCTACAACGTGATGCTGTATTGTCAGCCAAGTATGATTGTGATGTGTATTTGAAGCGCGAGGATTTGCAGATTGTACGTTCTTTCAAAATCCGCGGAGCTTATAATATGATTCGTAGTTTGTCAGCAGAAGATAGAGCAAAAGGGATTGTCTGTGCGAGTGCGGGCAACCATGCACAAGGCGTAGCCTATTCCTGTAAAGCGCTTGGAATTAAAGGCAAGGTCTATATGCCAAGCACTACGCCTAACCAGAAGGTTAAGCAGGTTCGGCGGTTCGGCGGTGAGTTTGTTGAGGTCATTCTGAAGGGCGATACCTTTGATGACGCTTATGATGAAGCACTGCAAGCTTGTATAGATCATGGGATGACGTTGATCCATCCCTTTGATGAGCCACGAATCATTGCGGGCAACGGCACCATTGCAATGGAAGTGATGGAGAGTCTGGACAACCCTGCAGACTTTATGTTCGTAACCATTGGTGGAGGCGGCCTGGCAGCGGGCATAGCCACCTATGTGAAGACAGTTAGTCCTTCTACCAAGTTGATTGGTGTGGAGCCACTCGGAGCAGCTTCTATGACGGAAGCGATTAAGCTTGGAGAAGTGGTGACTCTAAAGGAAATTAATAAGTTCGTGGACGGAGCGGCTGTAAAACGTGTTGGCGGATTGACGTACGATATTTGTTCCCGTCATCTGGATGACATCGTGATGGTGCCTGAAGGTAAAGCTTGTACCACGATTCTGGAACTATATAACGAGAATGCCATAGTGGTTGAGCCAGCAGGTTCGCTGCCTATCGCAGCGCTTGATCAATATCGTGATCAAATCCGCGGCAAAACAGTTGTCTGTATCATAAGCGGCGGCAACAACGATATTGACCGGATGCAGGAGATCAAAGAGCGTTCATTGATTTACGAAGGCTTAAAACACTATTTCATGGTGAACTTCCCGCAACGGGCAGGTGCGCTGCGTGAGTTCTTGGGCGAAATCCTTGGACCTCACGATGATATTACCCGTTTCGAGTATATCAAGAAGCATGATAAAGAAAATGGTCCCGCGCTTGTTGGCATTGAATTATTGTCAACGGATGCCTACGAACCTCTCATCGAACGGATGCAGCAGAAGGGCGTCGATTATGTAGAGATCAATAAGGATTCTAATCTCTTTAACATCCTTATTTAATTCTCGCATCCACTTCATAATCACGTTAATGAACATAAACAAGCCCGTCCCTATTCATTTCAGGGACGGGCTTTTGTGATTTCTTTATTAGAGAGGTAACGAAGTCTTACGATATTGCTCGACCTCATCGGTCAATTTATAGCTATTATCTTTCATTAATTTCATGAAGCTATCCAGCTTTTGTAGAAATGGGCTGTTGTCATTATTTTTGGTCAGAATACTGGAGTAAGCCTTTTGCGCCTCCAAATCCATTTCCAGATTGTCATAATGGAAGAGAGGAGTGTTATTCTGGCCGTAAAACGTATTATTCACGTACTTAGTATACAAGGCTTTTACAGCAGAAATTCGGTTTGATTTCGGATGATTTTGAATGAATTGCTCTTGAGATAAAGCTCTGGCTGCTACCTCAGTCCAGGCGATAACTAGCCCGTTGTCCTTGGAAGAGGGCAGGTCCGATTCGGTGGCCATAATGGTTATATAAGCGCTGATATCATTGGTGACGTATAGCTTATACTTGCGGTAAGCCCCATAATCGATCACCGGGAAAAAAGTACCCTCTGCGGTCTCCAGCTTATATCCGCTTTCGCTGGCACTTTTCAGCAGTGTACGCAGCTGGAGATCATCGGTAATAGCGGCAAGAGAAGACATGCTGGCGCCTGCTTTATAAATGGCGGTGAGCTTCCGCTGGACAGTGCTGGTACTGAATTTACTTTCCCAGGCTTGCAGCGCAGCTTTATGCAGATTCTCAAGCTTCAGCGTCATCATTGTTGCACGATACGAACCTACCGCATACATATTGGAGTTCAAATATTTTATGGCTTCGGGTAACTTGTCAGAGGTAGATAACAGCGGTAACGCAGCTTTATAGACAGCCTCTGCATGATTATTGCTAGCTGCTTGGGTTATTGCCTTAGCGCCTTCCCCAGGAGGGCTGGTAGCACCTTCGGCGTGAATAGCACTGGGCACTATGCCTAGCCCTAAGGCTATAGCTAGAACGGAGTAGAGAATATAATGCTTCTTAATCATGGAAGTTTCCCCCTATCTATCGGATGGAATAAAATTTTCAGCCTAGAACTTTATTTTTTGAAAAATATAAACTTCAGTCCCAACCCCCCAATGATGCACAGAATTAAGCTTACCCACGGGGATATTGTAATGACCGGAAATAACCGATCGAGGAACATACCGATAAATACAGCAGCTACTGCGATGCCAATATAGATGCCAAGGCTTTTTATATCAAAAGGTTTGGCACTGGGTGCATCGCTTTCCGACAAGGAAGACATCCATTTCATAATAAGTTCAATTAAGATAATAGAGCCTACTCCCACAGCGAGCAGGGTGAAAAGGCTGATCTGTCCGAACATTCCCGATGAACCGTCAGTCCATTGGAAGAAGAGTCCACCGATTGCCAATATCCCAAAAAGACAGGTCAGAGCTGCGCAGGGAATCATCAAGTAATAGTTCCATTTACTGCGCACCGGGCGCCCGGGAACACTGTCTATGATTTCTTTAAAATAATCGTGCGGATTCTCGCCGAATACTTGCTTGGCATTTTTCCCTTTACGTTGTTCCTTCAACATCAGCTTGGCCGCATCCAGCAAAAGTTCTTCTCCGCGCAGGGGTTCAATTCGACTGGCCCGCACCGCAAGAATCATATCTTCTAAATAGGAGCGATTGAAAGGCGTCAACTGCTCACGCAGGGCGTTATTTTCCTTAATCATATCTTTCACTTTCATAATTTGGATGTAAACCTCCAGTGTTGTTAATCGGTATAGTCTTTAACCTAGAGTATACGTTTGCATGACAGGTCTACGCAAGGACAACCATTTCTATGGCGATATGCATAATCCTTTTAGAAGAGTGAACACTGATAATGTTGTTGCTTGATCAATATAGCATTGGGAAAGGTTGGGAGCTTTATGGAACATGAGAACAAGAAAGAACAGGGAAGATCCATGGGCAACGGTTTCGAGCCTACGCCCAATAATTCAATGGGGGATTGGGGCGGCTCCGATGGATTCAGCATGTGGGATTCCGCGGAAGATGCTCCCGAGGGCTTGCTTAAGGATTGGGAAGGCAGCCATGAAACCCATGAGATGTTTAACGACAGCTACGATTGATTAACAACCCTGGTCATTCATCTCGAAAAAACAACAGAGCAGCGATCCTCCGATACTGGGGATCGCTGCTCTTTGTTTTTTGGTGGGGTTCTGAAACCCCGGAACCCAAACCCAAACCCAAACCCAAACCCAAACCCAAACCTCAAGCACCCCCAGACCCCCGGTTGTCGTAGCATCCATCTTTCGGACTCAGATGACGTTATTAGCCAAATTATCGCCTTTTCAGTACAGTTTCGGACCCCAGTGACGCTATTGCTCGAAAAGTAGCTCTTATTTGCTGTTTTACAGGGTGATAGCGACTATGGGGTCCGATAGAATTCAAAAAGTGTGCTAAATCTGCGAATAGGGTCTTCTGAGTCCGCTGGAGCTACTGAGTCCGCTGGAGCTACTGAGTCCGAAGGAGCTACTGAGTCCGCTGGAGCTACTGAGTCCGCTGGAGCTACTGAGTCCGAAGGAGCTACTGAGTCCGAAGGAGCTACTGAGTCCGATGAAGCTACTGAGTCCGAAGGAGCTGCTGAGTCCGATGTAGTTACTGAGTCCGAAGGAGCTACTGAGTCCGATGTAGTTTCTGAGTCCGAAGTAGCCGCTGAGTCCGATGAAGCTACTGAACTAGAGGGAGCTGCTGAATCCCGGATTGGCGGTTTCAATCCACTCGACGTGGGAGCCCTAGAGTCATGTTCATATCTTACGGGACACCCTGATTGTCGCGCAGACTCTAATGCCCAAATACTCCGTGCGTTTATTAAGAATTGTCCCCTTGCTGTTGACAATATGAACGAAATCTTTATAATTAGATTATAATTCATACTAAGTTAATCGGAATTCTAATAAATTAAAATAAATTAAATTATAAATATAAATATAAATATAATTATAGGAGGATGCGGCAATGGAACGGAATATTGTAATCCGGCATAACGGAGAAGAATTGACGGCGAGCATACATTACCCGAACAAAGAGAAGGGAACCTCTTCGCGTTGCAAGGATAGACTGCCATTAGCCGTGATCTGCCACGGATTTGTGGGGAATCGTATTGGCGTAGACCGGATTTTTGTGAAGGCTGCTCGTGAGCTGGCACAAGAGGGATATATGGTTATTCGTTTTGATTATGTGGGCTGCGGCGAGAGCAGCGGGAATTATGGCGGCGAAGACATGGAATCGATGATCGCTCAGACTAGAGCGGTGCTTGATTACGGAATTAGCTCTGCTGATGTGGACCCACAGCGCGTGACGCTGATTGGCCATAGCCTGGGTGGCGCGGTGGCGTTGCTGACAAGTATTCGCGATCGCCGCGTGAAGAATCTCGTGTTATGGGCCTCTGTTGGTTATCCTTTCAATGATATTGTGAAAATTGTAGGGCGGGAGGCGTATGATCGTGCTGTGAAGAATGGGTCAGCGGATTATGTGGGCTATTCGTTTACACCGGTATATTTTAATTCTTTGGCGGCTTTTCAGCCCTTCCAAGAAGCGAGCAAATTTAGCGGCGATGTACTCGTCATTCATGGCACCTCTGATGATGTCATTCCGGTGGATTACGCTTTTCTTTACCAGAAGCTGTTCTGGACACGTCCCGAAGGACGTTGCGACAAAGAGATCATTTTTCAAGGGGATCACACCTTTTCTTCTGGACCGGCGCAGCAGCAGCTGCTTAAGCGGACTATAGAATGGATGAACGAACAAGAGCATCTGCAGACAGAGTGGCAGAATTGGATGATTTAGGAGAAGGTTTTTATTCGCATTAACTTGCAATAAGCGGTAAAATAAAGATGCACACCATATACTGGGTTATGGAGGTTGGCATCCTATGAAATTACCGTCATTTTTTATTGCGCACGGTTCTCCGCTCCTCGCACTGGAGGATAACGAGTATACCCGTTTTCTGGAGCGGCTTGGTCAAGAACTTGAAGCGCCACGCGGTATAGTAGTTTTCTCAGCGCATTGGGATAGCCCTGAACAGCTACTTACCGTTGATGAACTGCACGAGACACAGCATGACTTCTACGGATTCCCTGAAGAAGTTTACACGCTGACCTATCCGGCCCCGGGCGATCCGGCCCTAACAAGACGGATTTCTGAGCTCTTCAAGGATAACAATCTATCACATCAGCCCGTTCTGGGGCGAGGACTCGATCATGGAGTCTGGGTGATACTGAAAAAAATGTTCCCGAACGCCGACATTCCGGTAGTTGCTTTATCCGTCGATTCCCTGCGCTCTCCCAAGGAGCAGTACAATATCGGGCGGATGTTAGCACCGCTTCGTGACGAAGGCATACTGCTGATTGGAAGCGGTGGACTTGTTCACAACTTGCGGATGCTAAGTGAAAGTGAGCAGCCTGAGGATTGGGCACTTGAATTCGATGCCTGGATTGCCAAGGGACTAGAAGCCTGGGATTTGCCTTCACTTTTTGCGTATGAGAAAAAAGCTCCACATGTACGCGATGCGGTTCCTTCTTATGGAAGAGAGCATTTTGCACCTCTCTTTTACGCGATGGGAACAGCGGATGGCAGCAGGAAGGCAGAGCGGATTTTTCAGGCTTATCAGTATGGGACATTAAGTCTTAATTGCTGGAAGCTAGACTAACTGAATGAATAAGAGACCCGCAGGGTGCAGCCCCAATGGCTGTACCCTTTTTTTTATATAAGAATTTATCTATTCCATGATATAAAATTTCCTTATGCTTGCTATGAAAAAAGGGAGAAGGTGATCAAGACAAATGGGACTGACTGTGATTAAATGGAAGGAATCAGTGAGTTTCATAAAACGTTTAGGAGGAACTACAAGCTTATGAAAGTAAATTGCTCTTCTTCCCGTCTATTATCTGCCATTGTATTGACCACCCTATTGCTCTCCGCTTGCGGAACACAGAGTGCAAATAATGAGATCACCCCGACACAGCAGCCTACCGCAGAGCCCACGCCTATCGAAACGATTCAACCCTCACCTACTATTGATCCCGCTGCTGAGCTCGTATCCGGATTAACAGGTCTTCCAGTTTCTGAAGACAGTCTTCCACGTCCCTTGGCCGTAATGATAAATAATGCTCCTGCCGCCCGGCCGCAATCGGGGGTTAGTGAAGCAGATATTTTGTATGAGATTCTTGCCGAAGGTGGCATCACACGTTTGATTGGTATTTTTCAGAGCCATACAGGTGTGGTGAAAATCGGACCGATTCGCAGCATCCGCCCCTATCTGCTGGATATTGGCGAGAGCTACGGCGGTGTGACGGTGCATGCCGGAGGGAGTCCGGCGGCTTATGCCATTTTGCAAAAAGAGAAAAAAGAAGATATGGACGAGATCGGCCGTGCCGGAGCTTATTTTTGGCGGGATAAAGCGCGAAAAGCACCACATAACCTGTACAGCAACGCAGCCAAACTGCGGGAAGGTGCCGAGAAGCTTGGGTTTGCGCAAAGTGTGAAGGTACCTGGGTATCTTTTTAACAATCCAGATTACATACCGGCGGACGGAGAGAAAGCCGCTGAATTTAGCATAAACTATCTGCTCAAAAGTTATAAAGTTGACTATAAATATGATCCTAAACGTCAGACCTATCAGCGTTATGTGAATGACAAACCTCATTTGGATCTAAATAACGATAATCCGGTGGAAGCGGCCAATGTGATGGTTATAGGAGCCGATCACAAAGTGCTTGATGATGTCGGAAGACTTCAGATTGATGTGGAGCTTGGCGGGGAAGCGTTGCTTTTTCAGCGGGGACAGGTCACCAAAGGCAGATGGTCGCGTGAACCAGAGGATGTGATCCGCTTTGTGAGGGATGGAAAAGAAGAGCTGATGTATCAAGGAATTACCCATATTTTGGTGGTCCCTAATGCGCCTTCATTTAGCAGTCATGTGGTATATGGCGGGGCGGATGGTACAACATAAGAAAGTCGGAATATCCAGTGTTATACAGATTTGTGTTCGGAATAATGGGTATGTGTTAATAGAGTGTAAAAAAGTTCATTTCTATAGCTTCTATACCTTGTACGGATATGATAAGATAACAAGGGTTGTCATTCATTTTCATGCTTTTTACATATGAATGGCTCTGTATTCACGGTAATTTTATGTAAAGGGGTTTAAAACAATGAAGTTGAGAAAAAAGGACATATTCTTTGAGACGCTGGAAAATATGGCCGATACTATTGTCCAAGCTGCAGATTATTTTGCTCAGAATATCACTGATCTCCGGAATAATGTCGATAATTTCGCTGCAGAGATGAAAAAGTACGAATCCCAATGTGATACTTACACGCACACCGTCATCAAAGAATTGAACAAGACGTTTATTACGCCGCTTGAACGTGACGACATTATGGACTTGATCACAAGCATGGATGATGTCATCGATGGTCTGGAGGCATCCGCCTCACGTTTCTATATGTACAACCTTCTTGACCCGGATGAATACATTGTGCAATTCGCCGAAATTCTTCGCCAGTGTGCTTATGAAATCCAAAAAGCGGTTCATTTGCTCTCCCAGAAGAAATTGTTGGCGATCCGTGAATATACAATCCGTCTGAATGACCTTGAGAATCAAGGGGACGAAGTGCTGCGTATTTGTACTAAGGTCCTGTTCGAAACTGTAAAAGACCCGATTGAGCTGATTAAACGCAAGGAACTGTATGAGCGGCTCGAGACCACTACAGACAAATGTGAAGATGTAGCCAACATGTTGGAATCGATCATCATGCGCAACTCATAAGGGGTACTAGAATATGGAAACATCTATATGGATTCTTGGAATTGTTATATTTCTCGCGCTTGCGTTTGACTTTATCAATGGATTCCATGATACGGCCAACGCAATTGCTACCTCTGTCTCAACACGTGCCTTAAAACCGCGAACAGCAATTATTATGGCAGCACTGATGAACTTTGTTGGGGCCTTGATGTTTACAGGTGTGGCCAAAAAAATCGGCGGAAGTATCACCGACCCGACCTTGCTTGAAAATGGGTTGGATATCATAATAGCCACGCTGATTGCTTCGATTATTTGGAATTTGATCACTTGGTGGCTCGGGATTCCATCCTCATCGTCTCATGCACTGATCGGCGCTTTAGCGGGTGCAGTATACGTGGGGGCAGGCTCAGCACACATCAATTGGGGCGGGTTTGTGGAAATTGTCGAAGGACTGATTTTCTCCCCAATCATTGCGTTTGTTATCGGTTATATTATCATGACCATCCTGAAATGGATCTTTGCTAAGCGTAGTCCGCATACGGTCAACAAGGGCTTCCGCTCTATGCAGGTCCTTACGGCAGCGTTACAGTCGTTCACACATGGTACGAATGATGCGCAAAAAGCGATGGGGATCATTACTTTTGCACTCGTTACCTCAGGACGTCAAGAAACTATGGATGTTATCCCTTTGTGGGTTAAGATAGCTGCAGCTACGGCTATGGCGCTCGGTACCTCCATCGGTGGTTGGAAGATTATTAAGACTATGGGTACGAAGATTTTCAAAATCGAACCTATTAACGGTTTCGCGGCTGATATTTCCGCGGCATCTGTTATTTTCTCAGCAACGCTGCTGCATTTGCCAGTAAGCTCAACGCATGCGATCACATCAGCGATCCTTGGGGTAGGCTCTGCCAAACGTTTCTCTGCAGTGAAATGGGGAGTAGCCGGACGTATTGTGGTCACTTGGTTCATCACGATTCCAATCAGTGCGGTATTAGCAGGTCTGATTTTCAAAATCATTTTTTAAACACCCTTTAATAAAGATGTCAGTTAGCCATTGGGCTGCGGACATCTTTTTTTGTTGTGTGGACATGAGGATGGGTGAAGAATGTACGGTATAAATCCCGTAGAAATGACGAAGTTTGGCGCTAGAGGGGGAATGTACGGTATAAATCCCGTAGAAATGATGGAGTTTGGCGCTGGAGGGGGAATGTACGTTATAAATCCCGTAGAAATGACGAAGTTTGGCGCTGGAGGGGGAATGTACGGTATAAATCCCGTAGAAGTGACGAAGTTTGGCGTCGGAGGGAGAATGTGCGGTATAAATCCCGCAGAAGTGGCGGAGTTTGGCGTTGGAGGGGGAATGTACGGTATAAATCCCGTAGAAGTGACGAAGTTTGGCTATGGATGGGGATTGTGCGGTATATATCCCGTAGAAATGACGAAGTTTGGCGTTGGAGGGGGAATGTACGGTATAAATCCCGTAGAATTTACGAAATTCGAGGATGGTGACAAAAAGAAGAGCATAATTGCCCTAGAATTGGAGACACTTCGTCGAAGAAGCAGAAAGAAAGGCATAAATGCCTTAGAATTGGTGAACTAACGTCGAAGAAGCAAAAATAAAGACATAAATGCCTTAGAATTAGTAGAATAGGGTCGAAGAAGTAAAAGGAAGGGCATATATGTCTTAGAACGATGGAACCTGACTTGTATGAGGTTGGACCAGCCCAACTTAACACATTTCAAGGGAACCCAGCGCACCTAAATCCAGTCCATCGTAACGTAACCTAGCCCAAATTAAATCAGCACTGTCCAACTTGTCTCATTTCAGCAGAATCGAGCACATCGAAGTCCAGCCCTGCACAAAGTAACCTAACACAAATTAACTCAACAGCCTAACGTAATACATTTCAACGGAATCCAGTGCACCCAACCCAACCCAACCCAACCCAACCCAACCCAACCCAACCCAACCCAACCCAACCCAACCCAACCCAACCCAACCCAACCCAACCCTTACCTTTCTCCCTGCTTTTCTGCCGTCGAAGAATATCGCCTTATTTCCATTATCCCGCCCGCACTCAACTTGAACTTTACAGTCAAGAATTGCATCCCTATCCCACGGTCACTATCAGCCCAAAGTAAAACATATGTTACTTACGGTAAATGAACGCGAGGCGATGAACTTAATCTTTTGCGAAATCAAGGTCCGTCTGCTTACGATCGAAGGGTTGTTTACCATTCCTAATGAGCACCTTTTCACCAACTAATTAGTGAAAATAGCGATAGTAATTCACAGCTATGAATTCATCTCACTCATAAACCCGATACCGACAGCAGAGAATAAGGATAGCTCGCCCCCCGCACAACTAACCTTACACAAATGAATGGAGCATTAACGAACGACGAAGCACCAAATGTTTCTTAGTCTAGCTTGAGCGGTGCTGCTGGCTATGTTTTTTGCTTTTTGGAAGAGTTGTCTTCTTGCTGTACAATAGAGGCGTGGAAGAAGATGAAGCGGAGGAACATTTATGATACGTACACTTGTTGTCACACATAAAGGTGAGGTGCTGACAGAGATCCCTCTGCAAAATATCCGGCTGGAGGATTATGCTTGGATATGGGCAGACTTTGCTACGCCTACGCCAGAAGAGACGCTTTTGCTGGATCAATATTTTCATTTTCACCCCTTGGCGATAGAGGACTGTATGCATGTATTGCAGCGGCCAAAGCTGGATCATTATGAGAATGTGCAGTTTTTTGTGCTGCATGCGCTGAATGAGCGGACGTTGGATGCTGAGGAGGTTGACCTATTTTTAAGCGCGAACTTTCTTGTCTCCTATCACCATCAGGAAAAAGCAGAGATGAATGAAGCGTGGGAACAAGTGAAAAGCGAAATACATAGTCGAAAAGGCTGGTCGGGTGGGCCGATGGCAGCTGCATATACGGTGATGGACAAGCTGGTGGACAAGTATTTTCCATGTCTCTACAGTTTAGAGGACGAGCTTGCGGATCTGGAGAGCAGCGGCAGCAGTGAGTCGGTGGAGGAATTGATGAGCCAGGTGTTTGGCGTGCGCGGAAGGCTGCTCAAAATGCGGCGGACGATTGTGCCGATGCGCGACTTGATGTACCGGATCGTGAATTCACAGCATGTCCAGAGCAACGGCGAGGAACGGATTTATTTTGGCGACATTTATGACCATCTGCTAAAACTCTCCGATATGATTGAGGCTGATCGGGAAATGACAGCGGATTTGCGTGACAGCTACATTTCACTCAATTCCAACCGGATGAATTCGATTATGAAAACACTAACGGTAATCACCACTGTATTCATGCCGCTGACGCTTATCGCCGGGATCTACGGGATGAACTTTGTGAAGATGCCTGAACTAGAGTGGAAGTATGGTTATTTTGGTGTGCTGCTGTTTATGGTGGTGGTTGGTTTTGGGATGTTCCGATGGTTCCGACGGAGTGGCTGGTTTAAGTGAAAATAGAGCAGAAGCGCCAACAGCAAATCTCTTTCCCGCGAGAATTGCTGTTTTTCTGATACATAGCTAGAAAACGTCACCGCTATTTGCGGCGACGTTTTCCGGTGGAAGAAGTAGAGCGCCGGCGAGTAGTTGTAGTAGATTTGCGACGGGGTGAGGTGGAGCGCTTTTTTTTGCGGCGATTAGGACTGTACAGGGCGGCATCCTCTTCGGCGGCTAGTGCGCCTGCTGCGCCTTTGTTTTTACCGAAGCTACCCATGAACAGCTTAACCATTGGAGCCATCTGCTGGAAGCCGGACATCACCTTTTGTACTTTACCCATAGAGTTTACGATCCCGTCAATGCCGCCCATACGATCGATGATACCTTTGATTTGCTCCATATTCCCACCAATTCCGCCACCGCCGCCTAAGCCGCTGAGCAGTCCGGCAAGCCCGCCGCTTGCCTTTGTTGCAGCTTCAGCTGCAGGGAGCGCTAGCGCAGTTTCGGTGGCAGCTTCTGCTCCTAAAGCAGGAAGGATTCCGGTCTCACCTGGGAGAGCTGAGGGCGCATATGAGCTGAGGCCAGGATAGGCAGAGGCATTATACGAATCGCTCAGTGAACGCTGATTCCGGCGGGAATGATTATAGTAATGATCAGGCATAATATCACATTCCTTTGTTAGTGGTCTGCTATACTGTATGTCATGGGCGAACATACGGTATAGACGAATGCCCGGGTAATAGGGATAGGAGCGGAAAAGGGCGTATGCCTATAAACAGGTTAAAGTAGTGAAGAAACCGTGTACGAGCTTGATTTTCGGCGCTTTTGTAGTACTATAGTGTAGGCGATAATTCTTATGTAGAGAAAAATACTTGTATTGGGGTACATAAATGGTGTGCGCGTGGGGTGGACGTTTGTCCATCATTTTCGTTCTTTACAGCGTGAAATCGTTAATGCTTGAAAAATGCGCTCCAGTGCAATATAGTAAAGGCAGGATAGTGACATTAGGTTGATGTTTCCGGAGCTAGTTTTGTACGGAGCTTAATCAGAGAAACTAATGCTGATAGAACTTTTAGGGGATGAAAAATTGATGCAACTTAAGAAGTTAAATGATAAAAGTATAGACCAATTATTTGAAGCCATTTTAACATTAAAGAATATGGAAGAATGTTATGTTTTCTTTGATGATTTGTGCACCGTGAACGAGATTCAATCGCTGTCGCAACGACTGGAAGTAGCGCGTATGCTTGGCAAAGGTTCGACCTACAATCAGATCGAAGCAGAGACAGGAGCAAGTACAGCTACTATTTCCCGTGTAAAACGTTGCCTGAACTACGGAAATGATGGTTATAAATTAACGCTGGAACGTTTGGGACGCTAATTTATGGTACCGGGCGTACTTATTATCAGTCACGGCTCCCGCGACGAGGTTTGGGTGTCGATCGTGGAAGAGGCCGTAAGCGAATTATCGCTAGATGAAGAGATGCCAGTGGTGATCTCTTTTTTAGAGCTGGTAGAGGGCCGTCTGATTCAAGATGGAATAAATGAACTGGAACATGCAGGGGTCACAGATATAATTGTGATCCCATTGTTCGTTTCCTCGGGAAGCACACATGTCGATGAAATAGAATATGCACTAGGGGCTAAACCTGCACCTGAACGTGAGACCGATTTAGAGCCGTTCCACGTGAAGGCTAAGGTTCACTATGGTTATCCTGTCGACGATGACCCGGACATCGCTGTGATGATCTGGGACAAGCTCCGTAAGCTGTCTACGGAACCTGAACGTGAGACGATTCTGTTGGTAGGTCACGGCAGCATTTATGATGGCTTCCGCCAGCGTTGGCAGCAGGGCATCTCTTCACTGGCAGGACGTGTACGTGAGGTGAGCGGCGTAGCGGCGGCCGATTATGGTCTGCTGAATCCGGACAGTGTAAGAAGCAAAGTGGAGTATTGGCAGGAGCAGGGTCACGAGGTATTGGTGGCGCCGCTTTTTTTGAGTGAAGGTTATTTCACTAAACATGTGGTTCCGAACAGACTTAAAGGGTTAACCTATAAGTATTCTGGCCAGACGCTTTTGCCGCACCCGCTACTTGCGCATTGGATTGAGAGACAGGTAGAGACACTCCTCGAACAGATTCGAAAAAAGAGTTAAAAAGTTTCCTTTTTAGCCCACTTAATCATGAAAAATAGTGCCCATTTCCGTGGATAATACGGGATTTGCTGCATAGACATATATATAGTTATTTTTGCCTAATAAGGTGTCGTGAATTGTTTTATAATGGAATATTTACGATAAATGTCCTCTGACATTGATTGTAGTGGTCCGAATTAGGTATAATCAATTAGGTTATTCTATTATAAAAAACAGGTGGCGTTCCGGTAATGAAAACTGCGAGATTGATTTATAATCCCACTTCTGGACGGGAAGAAATGAAGAAGCGGCTCGCCGACATTTTGGACCGGCTGGATACGGGTGGCATTGAAGCCTCCTGCCATGCAACGACCGGAGAAGGCGATGCTATGTTAGCTGCTGCGGATGCAGTAGAGCGCGGTTATGATCTAATCATAGCAGCCGGTGGGGATGGCACTTTAAATGAGGTTATCAATGGTATGGCGGAGAAACCTAATCTCCCCCCGCTTGGCGTATTGCCACTTGGGACTACCAATGATTTTGCACGTGCGATGGGGATCCCGAAGAATTGGGAAGATTCCGTTGATTTGATCCTTCGTCAAGAGTCGCGTCCGATTGATATCGGTAAAGCCAATGATCGTTATTTCATTAATATAGCAGGCGGTGGCAGTCTAACCGAACTGACCTATGAAGTTCCCAGTAAGCTGAAGACCATGATAGGGCAGCTTGCGTACTATTTAAAAGGTATTGAAAAAATGGTCAGCCTATCTCCTCAGGAACTAATCATTCGTGCCAATGGGCAGGAGGTTATTCATGATGAGTTTATGCTGTTCCTGATTGCAAATACGAATTCTGTTGGCGGCTTTGAAAAGCTTGCTCCCGGCGCTCGAATCGATGACGGTCTGTTAGATGTTATTGCGGTTAAAAAATGCAACTTGGCAGAGTTTGTCCGTTTGGTTAGATTGGCCCTTCGTGGCGAGCATTTGCAGGATAAAAAGGTTGTGTATTTCCGTACGGATGCAATGGATGTAATCTCTCCAGGGCATGTCCAATTGAACTTGGATGGAGAACTTGGCGGAGAGCTGCCGGGTCGTTTTCGGATTTTGCCGCAGCATCTGCGGATTTTTGCTCAGAATAATTAGGTTGATTGAAAGCAAGAGTGTGGGATTATACAGCGATGATAATGAAAGAAGTGAACTATAAATAATGAGTAAACACCGCAGTGGACGCAGCACCAGCCGCCCAGCCGGCAAGGCGCCTGTCGCCGGACTGCCTGTGAATAAAAATGATGAGGTTATGCTCGATATTATCGGCATGACCCATGAAGGTGAAGGGGTAGGCCGCGTAGAAGGCTTTACCCTTTTTGTGCAGGGAGCCCTTCCCGGAGAGAAAGTCCGGGCAAGGGTGCTCAAGACCAAAAAGCAGTATGGCTACGCCAAACTGCTGAATATAGTAGAAGCGAGCAGCGCCCGCATCGCGGCGCCTTGCGAGATCTATGACCAATGCGGCGGCTGCCAACTGCAGCATATGGACTACACTGCTCAGCTGGCGTGGAAACGGCAGCTGGTGGTGGACAACCTGGAGCGGATTGGGAAGCTTCGGGTGAGTGGTGGCGGGGATAGCGGAAAGAGCAAAGAGAATGAAGCTGTTGAGAGTCAGATAGATAGTGCTAACGATGGTGGCATCGTGGATGGTACGACTGATGGCGCTGGAGTAGCTCAGACAGATGGCATTCTTGTTCGCCCTACACTCGGCATGGACGAACCTTGGCGTTACCGCAACAAGGCTCAGGTACCAATTGGCGTAACCGAAGGTGGCCTTGTAGGCGGTTTTTACGCACGGGGAAGTCACCGTATCATCGATATGGAGACGTGCTTAATCCAGCACGAAGATAATGATGACGTTGTGCGCAAGGTGAAAGACATTGGCAGAGAACTTGGCATCTCTGCTTATAGTGAAGAAACCGGTCGTGGCCTGCTGCGTCATGTCGTCGTGAAGAAAGCTTTCCGCACCGGTGAAATGATGGTCGTCCTCGTAACCAACGGCCGCGACATCCCGCATCTGGACGCCTGGATTGGCAGCATCCGCGAACAGCTGCCGCATGTAGTCAGCATGTGCCAGAACGTCAACACTCAGCGTACGAATTTCATCTTCGGTGGCGAAACCCGCGTCCTGTGGGGCAGAGACGTCATCTATGACTACATCGGCGATGTACAGTTCGCTATCTCAGCGCGTTCGTTCTATCAAGTGAACCCGGCACAGACTGAGGTGCTGTACGGAAAAACCGTAGAATACGCCGGACTGACTGGCAATGAAACGGTTATCGATGCCTATTGCGGCATCGGTACGATCTCCCTCTTCCTGGCACAGCACGCAGCCAAGGTATATGGAGTAGAGATTGTGCCTGAGGCAATTGAGGATGCTCGGGCGAATGCGAAGTTAAATGAGATGAAGAATGTAGTGTTCGAGGTTGGTGCCTCTGAGGATGTAATCCCTAACTGGAAAGAGCAGGGGATTACGGCGGATGTTATTGTGGTCGATCCTCCGCGAAAGGGTTGCGATCCGCGACTTTTGGAGACGATCCTGGCTATGAAGCCGGAGCGTGTGGTGTATGTGTCGTGTAATCCGTCGACACTGGCAAGAGACTTGCGGGTGCTCGAAGATGGAGGGTACAAGACAGTGGAGGTAACTCCGGTGGACATGTTCCCGCATACGGTGCATGTGGAGTCGGTGGCTTTGTTGGTCAGGGATGTAACAGAAGAATGTAAATGAAAACAAGGCGAAGTCGAGAGCGCAGCTGCAGCAAGAGTATGCAATGACCAGTCATATTCGCCCGGAAACTTCGGACACTGAAGTATTACGAAACGCCGAGCAGAGGATAATATCATAAAATATATTTGTAAAAACTTTGGCGAGTAACATAAAACGTCTATTTTTTGTGGACGAGCACGGGGAATTAAATTTTATCAGGGATTTCCCTGAATATTAATATCCGATTATATATTAGATTCATTGGTTGGCTATATGCTTTTCCATTATATCTGGCCATTAATTAGAAGCGTTCGCCAACCACATATCTGCATAATAAAGCTCTTACGAAGTAGGTCTATGCCTATTATCCGTGAGGGCTCTTTCTCATTTATTAATGATCCTGCAAAAAGTCAGCCCCATATGGAACCTTCGAGGGTACCATATGGGGCTTTTTTTGTTTCCGCATATTGCGGAAGCATGGCGCAGGGACAAGTTCCTGCGCTTTTTCACATTCAGTTAAAGGAGAGAAATGCAATGAAAGTAAAAACAAAGTGGAATAATATTCCTTTTTTTGGAACGATAAAAGAGCAGCGAGTTAGACGAGCGTAGCCCCTAGGCTCCACCATAAAAAAATCGTGAAGATCATCGTGGTCACACTTTTGATCACAGTGCTTATTTTTTTCATGCCGATGACACGAATACATAGCAAACCGCCCTGTTCGCATTGTTGCTAACAGGGCGGTTTGCTATGTCATAGAGGGCAGCTTGAAAGTTAGAGTCAACCTGCACTTTACGAACTATCTTGCACGTTTTTAAGGCTAACTTATTAATAGAGCAGTTACACAAAAAATAAGATTACTCTGCTACAACTTGTTTGCCTGCAATCCGGCCGAATGTGAAGATATCAGCGATGGCATTACCGCCAAGACGGTTTGTACCATGAATGACCCCTGTTACTTCACCTGCAGCGAACAACCCAGGGATGACTTCGCCTTTTTCATTCAAAACGCGAGTCTTCTCGTCGATCACCAAGCCGCCCATTGTATGGTGAACGGAGGGTACAGCTTTTTCGATGTAGTAAGGGCCTTTTTCAAGAGATTTCAATCCACCGCGATGTTTGAAATCAAGGTCTTTACCTGTTTTCGCATAATCATTTACTTTATTAATCGTTTCTTTCAAAGTGTTCACGTCAATTTTAAAGAAATCAGCGGCCTCTTCAATCGTATCGGCTTTAAAGAGCAAGCCTTGTTTAACGAGTTGATCGTATTCGTCTTGATGAACTTCGATCGTTTTACCGATATCCTCAATGCCTTGATTCCATAATTGATACGTATATCCACCCGTTTGGGCAAGAATTGCTTTAGAAATAACGTCACGACGTTCTAATTCCTCAACGAAGCGCTTGCCTTCTTGGTTAATCAGGATTGCACCATCGAAGCGGGAGTCTGCAACCAGAGAAATAACACCTGTCTCGGGATTACAGATTGGATACGTTTGAATACTCTCCATGTTTGTCAGTTTGGCGCCAATCGTTTCTGCCATAACGATACCGTCACCTGTAGATCCTGGTGTATCGGTAGTCATATATTTTTCATCCATTGTAGGGTTATACTTCTTACGCATCTCTACATTGGATCCAAAACCACCGGTAGTGATGATGACGCCTTTGTTCGCATGGAATGTGATCTTGTCGCCAGTACCCGAAGTCGCAGTTACACCTGTTACTTTGCCGCTTTCGTCCTTCAGCAAGGTTTCGGCTTTCATATTCGTTTTGATCGTGATTTGATCAGCGTCTGTTTTGGCTTTTAACTTAGTAATCAATTCAACACCTGTATGACCTACAGGAATCAACGCACGTTTTCTGGAATGGCCACCAAATTGGAACAGATGATCAGGTAAGAACTCTACCTTGATATCATCGCGCAGCCATTCGGCAGATGCTAGAGCATTGTCGGCAAGAATACGAACCATCTTTGGATCCCCGAGATTGTCTCCGCCTTTCATCGTATCATTATAGAACAAGTCAGCCGTGTCATCTGTGATGCCAAGAGCACGTTCAACCCAGTTGTCAGGCGCATTCATCTCACCACCGGAGATCAATGTGTTGCCGCCAACAGCTGGCATTTTCTCGAGCAGAACTACATTAGCTCCAGCGCTCTTCGCTTCGATAGCCGCACTAAAGCCAGCACCCCCGGCACCGATGACGACAACATCATAGGTTTGCTCGACTTCTTCTTTGTCTTTGCTTCCACTGACTGCAGCGCCAGCGACAAGGGTAAGTCCAGACTTCGTAATTGCATCTTGAATGGCTTCGAGATATCCTTTGCTTGTAACTGTAGATCCGCTAATGGCATCAACTTTTGCGCTGTTAGTTGCCATGACCTCTTGCTTGAGCTGCGTATAAACAGGTTCTGCAAGTACTTCATTTTCCTTATGCTCTGTCACTTTAATGTCAGTGATCTTGTTATCTAATAAGGAGACTTGTACTTTAATATCGCCATGTTTACCTTGCCCAACTCCTTCAAAGACTTGCACTCCGTTTGCATCTGCAGCGGGTTCTGCATCTTTACTGCCGCAGGCAGCAAGCGTGAACATAAGACTGAGGACTAGTAGAATAGATAACAGCTTTTTCGTGTGAGTTCGCATAATATCTCCTTCATTCTGTTGTGGATTGGTTACATACACTAGGGAGAGGAAGATTTGCTAGGCAAATCCTTTATCTCTAGCCTAGACATGAATGTTATTTCATGTGAAAATATGCACAAGACCTATTATAGATTTAGTACAGCATTATGTATTTGCACAGATTAGTGTTTTTTTGTCTTTTTCGGGCATGTAAGAAACGGATATTGTGAAGGGCTATGATTACAATGAAATCAATTCACTTAAAAATTACGTTAATCGCAGGAGGCTGCTTCTTGCTGCTGTTCGTTGCATTGCTTGTAACAATATATTTGGAGATGAACCATACGGTTGTCCCTTTGAATAAGAACTTAACGCAGCAAGTGGTTACTGCACGCAGCGACCAGATTGATTATTGGTTTAATCAGCGCATTGGAGAGATAGACATGCTTGCTTCTCTAGCTTCGGACCATCAGTGGACACGAGATGAATTGCTGCAAGAGTTCGATAAGTTCGAGGCGAAGAAGAAAGTAGAGTACGAATCCATACGCGTGGTGGATATTCACGGAAATTCCTGGTCAGCAAGGGACAAGCCTTTTTCGATACTAAACCGACCCTACTATCGAAAACTGCTGAATTCAGATTCCAATTATGTGGTAAGCAATCCGATCGTATCCAAAGCGAATGCAGCCGAAATCGTTGTCATTCTTTATCGCGTGAATCCATCGGTGAATGATGAGGTAGCTTATATTGCCGCAGCCGTCTCCGTCAAGAAGATGAGGGAGATTGCTCAAGATGTAATGCTATATGACCAGTCAGGCCAGCTTATCGTCGATTGCAGAGAGCTGGGTGAAGAAGATGGAGCGGAGGATACAGCAGATAAGAAGAACATGAGTGTATTTGAGGCTCCAATTCAAAATGTGGAAGGCTGGAAGTTAGTACTCAAAGTACCGAATTCAAGTCTATCGTTAGCGGTGATCAAAACCCAGCGGACTGCATTGCTGGTAGGCGTTCTTATCGGTAGTGCGTTTATCGTCTTTCTGGTGCTGCTTGCTTCTTCCATTATTCGTCCAATTCAGTCGCTTCGCCAGGTAATGGAAAATGTGCAGAACGGCAACCAAACCATACGAGCAGATGTTACGCGCTCGGATGAGATCGGCGATCTTGGACGAAGCTTCAATGACATGCTTGTTCAATTATACGCTGTGGAGCAGGACCGAAAGGAGATGGAACTCAGACTGATTCATGAGCAGATCAAGCCGCATTTTTTATACAACACATTGGATACGATCCAGTGGATGGCAACGGAACATGGAGCAGACAATGTGGTGGAGATGGTGGAAGCGCTTAGCGCGTATTTCCGATTAGGGCTTGGCACAGGCAGTCCCTACATTCTGCTTGATCAGGAGTTGTACCATGTCGAGAGTTATCTTCATATTCAAGGTGTGCGATATGAGGAGATTCTGGACTACGAGCTTCGATATGATGAAAAGCTTGCTCAGTGCCAAGTTGTTCGCTTCATACTGCAGCCTTTGGTGGAAAATGCGATTTATCACGGGATTAAGCCACTTGGGTATCAAAAGTGCAAAATTTCGATTACAGCATATAAACAGGCCGATTATTTGGTCATTAAGGTTGAAAATAATGGGGTTATGATTCCGGAAGAGAAGCTTGAGCAGATAAATCAAGCCCTTCTTGATGATACATATGATCGTTCTGCCACAGGCTTTGGGCTATACAGTGTAAACCATCGCATTCGACTAGCTTACGGAGTGCCATATGGCCTTGCAGTGAAGAGCGAAGATGGCATTACCGTTATGGTCATTCGAATACCTTTGGACGGGGAGTGGAATGAAGATGTGGAAGATTGTCATCGTCGATGATGAAACGATCATTCGCAAAGGCTTGCGACAATACATTGAGGAGAGTCCGTATCTTTTTGAGGTTGCAGGAGAAGCGAAAAGTGCAAACGAAGCATTGAATATGGTGGAGGAAGCCCCACCACATGTATGTCTTGTGGACATCAACATGCCGAATATGAATGGGCTCGATCTGATGAATATATTGCGCGAACGCTGCCCGTCGGTTCTGGTTGTCATCATCAGCGGGTACGATAACTTTGAATATGCGCGTCAAGCCGTGCAACTGCAAGCATTCGATTATGTATTGAAACCTGTGCCGAAGAGTGATCTGAACAAGCTGCTTCATCGGATCGATGAGCATCTTCAGGTAAAATATCCTTTGCATTCACATGAAGGCAGGGTGGATAAGGAGCGGGAGCTTCCCGGGTATACAGGGGATGGAACAGTGCTTATCCAAAAAGTGACCGAGTATATTGACAGTCATTATCAGGATCCGGAGCTGTCTATTACTCGAGTAGCAGCACTATTTCATATCAACCAAACCTATCTTAGCAAGCGTATGAAGCAAGAAATCGGTGCTTCATTCCTTGACTATGTCACTGAGCTTCGGATATCGAAGGCGAAGGAGATTCTGGATGACGTAATGCCGAATATCAAAATCGGGGATCTGGCCGTGAAGGTAGGGTATAAGAGCCAGTACTATTTTAGTCGTGTGTTCAAAAATAGAGTCGGCTCAAGCCCCTTAGAGTACAAAAAGCATCCGTTCGGTTATGGATAGGAGGGCCATTCTCGTCCCTCTGCAGCACGCCATAGATGCTATGCTCGGAGCCGCCTTCTATCAAAACGGTTGGATTTTAAACATGAGCGAGAAGATGAAGTTAAAGCATCCAATAGTGCAATATTTTTATGAACTAAGGCGTAGTACATTATAAAAATAAATAACTTCATTGAATATTCAAGAGCAGATAAACTGTCTGGAAGTGTCTTAGGGCTCCTCATATAAGTTTGTTCACATTGTCCACCCACGTATGTGGAGAGTGTCGCTCTACTGGTAAGGAAGGATACAGTGCTATGAAATCCTTATATTTATTGGACTTTACGGACAAGTATGAGAAAAAATGTTGTTAAAGAGATGGCATCATTGCCGTCTCTTTTTTGTTTCACTTTTTTAGCATTGCTCTGACTCTGGTTCCCGCTGCCGCATCCTACGATCACAAGCATGAAAGACTGCACGAAAATTAGTGTTGATGCTTATGTTTAACCCCTCTCTGCTCTGCTAGGTGACAGGCATCATAGACGTACCTGCGTGATGTTGCTACGATGTTCCATGGAAATTAAGTGAAAGTGATCACAAGAAATTACAGAAGGAGTTATTTATCGTGAAAAGAATCGTAACACTGAGCACCCGCAAACTGATGGATACCGCAAAACACGGCGGATGCGGCGCATGCCAGACCTCTTGCCAGTCCGCTTGTAAAACTTCCTGCGGCGTTGCAAACCAGAAGTGTGAAAATGCAATGAACAGATAGGATTCGGAATTTTACCGCCCATTGCTCTGCTGATGGGCGGCTATTTTTAAGAAATGGACGCTTCCTCTAAAGGATGGCAAAGCCGTTTCTACTTGTGTGCAAAAGGAGCTTGATTAGTAAGTATGATTCATCAATATAAACTAAATGGATACAATATCGTGCTCGACACTTACAGTGGCTCAGTACATGTTGTTGATGACCTAGCATATGAAATTATAGCGCTTTATGAGAAAACTTCTGTCGACCAAATCGTGACAATGATGTTAGAGAAATATAAGCATGATTCCAGCATTTCTGAGAGTGACATTCGAGAAACCATCGTGGATATCGAGGAGCTTATAAATGATGGTCAGCTTTTTACAAAAGATGAGTATGAGAACCTCTCGCTTGATTTAAAAAAACGGAAAACTTATGTTAAGGCACTCTGCCTCAATGTTGCGCATACCTGTAATCTATCATGCGACTATTGCTTCGCTAGCCAAGGGAAATACAACGGAGATCGAGCAATCATGAGCTATGAGGTTGGACAAAAAGCTATCGATTACCTGCTTGAAAATTCGGGTCATCATCGAAACCTGGACATCGACTTTTTTGGCGGGGAACCGCTCTTGGCTTGGAAAGTGGTTAAACAGATCGTAGCTTATGCAAGAAGCAAAGAACAAGAATACAAAAAGAAGTTCCGCTTCACCTTCACGACGAACGGGATGCTGCTGAACGATGAGGTCACCGAGTTTTTAAATCAGGAAATGTACAATGTCGTATTAAGCCTGGATGGAAGAAAAGAGGTTCATGACCGGCTTCGCCAAACGGTTAACGGAAAAGGCAGCTATGATCATATTCTTCCGAAGTTCCAGGAATTCGTTCGTAAGCGCGGAGACCAAGAGTACTATGTACGAGGAACCTATACCCGTAACAATGTTGATTTCACCAATGATATATTTCATATCGCAGATCTTGGTTTTGACAAAATCTCGATGGAACCGGTCATTTGTGATCCAAGGGAACCCTATGCACTTACCGAGGAGGACCTCCCGGAGATATACAACCAGTACGAAATTCTCGCCAAGGAAATGATCGGGCGCGGTGAACAAGGCAAGGGATTTACCTTTTATCACTACATGCTTGACCTCTCGGAAGGACCTTGCATCCAGAAGAGAATCACTGGCTGTGGTTCGGGAACCGAATATCTTGCTGTCACCCCTTGGGGAGAGCTTTTTCCTTGCCACCAGTTCGTAGGGGATGAAGAGTACAGCATGGGAAATCTCTGGGATGGCATCACACAACCTGAGCTGCAATGTCAATTTAAAGAGAGTAACTGCTACTCGAAGCCGGAATGTAAGGACTGCTGGGCGAAACTCTACTGCAGCGGCGGTTGTCCTGCCAATGCGCTGCACGCGACGGGTTCCCTGGTCGGAACCTATGACTTCAGCTGTGACATCTTCCGCAAAAGAGTCGAATGTTCCATGATGGTGAAGGTTGATGAATCTATTAGAGCGATGGAAGAGCAACCTAACTAGTTAACGTAACTGCTTGATAAACTGTAACCGAGAAATAGACACTTTTAAATAAAGTGACCTTTCTCGGTTTTTGTATGATTTAGAGAAGGAGGACCGTAAAACAAGAAAGGGATCGGTTTCTGTAAAGGGCAGATCACTAATCGTTTTTTAATCTGAATCTATGGAATAAATTCTGTGCGTTGCTCGATAAATTTGGAAGCAAGGAGCAGGGCGGGGCTAAAGAAGTGAAGAGATTGAGGATCGGATGTATGGAGAAGGGGCAAACCCGGAGCCAACAAGCCTGTCCTCTGTTTTGTTATTGAAGGCGGAATTACATGTTCTAGAGCAAATTGCAGCAACAACTGGAGGGCTTTCTCAGTCCAACGCTAGAGGAATTGGATAAAATGTGAAAATATATACCCATTTGTAATACTTTCGCCATGTTCATTACTCCCAAAATAAGCAAATATAGATACAGAAGCTGATACGATAATGCAGCCGTTTAAAAAATCATCGAGCTGTTCTGATTGTTATTGAAGGAATTATAGGAAGAGGTGTTGTGAACGATGGTTATTTTCTTCGATAGAGCTAAACGGCCGCTTTGGGAGGGCAGGCCCTCCATTTACTCCCATATTCAGGTACAAGGAGAATCCGTGGATGGATCGCTGCCGGATGACGAAGAATTCTGGTCCGGTGATAAAATCAGATGGGTAGCGGGCGGTTTGGATGGAGCTTTTGGACATCATGCCGGACCTGCTAAGATGACGGATGAGGCAAGAGAGTTGGTTCGCCTGCTGGCGAAGCAATCCAGAAAGTCTAAGAATTCAACAAGAAAGGCCCTATATGCTAAGCTTGTGAAGACAGATATAGGGGGAATGATGGATGTTGTTCTGGATGAGGTACGCAAGCAGCCCGGGATACAGCCGGACTCCGTATTCCATGAAGCGAAATGGTTAGCGGAGAATGCGGCGCACCGAAATGTCGTCAAATTCGGGATTGCCTTACTGGGCCTTTTTCAAAACGAGCAAGTTAAGGATTTGCTTCTAACGTTGGGGAGACATGAGGAATTTACGCTTTATGCTGTGGTTGCGATTCATAATGGAATGGAAGACAGCAATCAAGTTCTATTTGAATTGGCTCAACAGGTTCATGGATGGGGGAAAATACATATCGTCGAGAGACTTGACCCTGCTAGTCAGGAGATAAAAGATTGGCTGCTGCGGCAAGGATGCCACAACAACGTCATGAACGAATATTTAGCCTGTATTTGTGCTAGAAATGGTGGCTTGAGGGAGGCACTTTCTGCTGACCAGGTAGATAGTGCATTATTGGATGAGGCAGTCGATATCATTGAAGCGCTATTGAATGGCGGGCCTGCTGAGGACATAGATGATTATGAGCATGCTCCACAGGTGTTATTTGATTACGTGAGGCTCACTGGGAAGATAGGGGGAACTCCAAAGCATCTGTCAGCTATATCTAGCATTTACGATTTTCTTGCTGAGGATGAGGAGAAATGGGACGTTCGGATGTCTGCAGGCTGGAGCGAGCAGTTAAGAAGCGATATCAGCGATGCTTGCCAATCGATTATGGCCAACATCAAGTGGATGAGCATCGTTATGGATGCTGTTAGCAGCGGTGATTCGCCGGACCGTTACTATGGCGTAGCTTGTGCCGAAAAGCTTGGCATTGATATTTGGGACACTCTCTACAATCAGTTTGCAGCTAACCCGCTACAGGATTTCTATTACTATCAGCTCATGAAATCGAATGATCCAAACGGAATTCATAGGTTCGTTCAATTCGCCATCGAACACCTTCCTTTGCAACAAATCGCAACTGGACCAGGGAATGAGATGGGATTCGGCGAAGAATATGCAGCACATAGGAAATTGGGAGCTATCTTGCAGAGCCTGGACCGGTTCGAGGGGATAGGGGCAGAGTTGATCCTCACTGGCCTGAATAGTCCAGTGACCTCCAACCGGAACATGGCGATAAGACATTGGAGAGCTGGGACGTTTCATCATGGGGGGAGAAGCTGGTTCACGCAGTCTCTAATTTATCAGTAGTCGAGCCTGACGACTCGGTAAAAGAACGGCTAGACCAACTCCGTGAGGCAAAGGGGTTGTAAGTATGAGGAATATTCATGATGGAGGAGCTGAATGGTTGTATGGCTTATATAAAAAGAACGTACTATTGTATTGAATATTCTGGCTTTGGTGGACAGAAGAGTTGGTGAGAAGCGGTTTTTGAGCATGGCTGAGAAGATAGTGTTGAAGCAACCGGTTGTGTGATGTTTTTATGAGTTGCGGGGTGGGACGTTAAGCAATAAGAGTGAAGTTAAGGACGTGGTATGCTTTCACGCCCTTTTTATTTTAGAGTGAGTATGTTAAACGAAATTGAATAGACGATGTGTTTTTCTTATTTTCGGTAATACAACTTTAACCTACTGTGGAATTCAGATTAAATTAAACACAAGGCGATTATGTCAGCCAATAGATTGTAAATACCCCTTTAGTTCCTCCCATCCCCCGGTTTCATCATTAGATTTGATGCGGATCAACTTGAATTCAGTGTATGAACATAAATCATCTTTCATTTTGTCATTCAAAATTGTTTTTGGATCCCGGCGATGATAACTTCCGTCGTATTCAATAGAGCAGAGCGGCTGCAAAGATTCCCTTTCGTAAATAACAAAGTCCATGTGACTCGAAAAGTAGAAGTTTTTTAAAGAATAGTCTAATGGTAGATTGATTGATAATACATCTTTTATGGGGACTTTAGGAAAGACAAGCAAAGGCATACCGCCAAGGAATATTAGCAGTTTATTATAAATCATCCGCTCACCTTCATGCATGAGCTTAATACGGTTTTCTTGCCGGATAATCTGGTTAAATGCAATGGATAATTCAATTGAGGGGCGATGAAAATTGCTTGCTTCAATTGTATAAATATAACGGCTCAATTTCGTTAAATAACCTTGCCCGTTATCAATTTGTGCAAGATTTCCGACAAGCATGAAATAATCAAGTGCACGGGTAAGGGCTACATTAATTAACCGGTAGCTGTTCTGTACAAAGTTAATCTGAAAAGATGTTGAACCTTGTGAAATCACTGTGCTGAAAATAATAGCCTTACATTCACCGCCTTGAAACGTATGAACAGTTCCTATTTTTATATTAGGTTTTCCGCTGAACATTTTTATGAGATGTTCTTTCTGAGCTGAGAAAGGTGTTACGATACCGATCTGATCAATGCCATTTTGTTCAAGTTTATTCACGATTGTATGGATTTCATTTAATTCATGATGATTGATCGTTCCTGATACAGAACCGTATACATTAGTAGAATATATTCCGGCTGTATAGGGTTGTCTCTCTGGTTCATGACGCATCATCCGTAAGCGGTTATGGTAAAATTGCTGATTGCTGAAGGACGCAATGGATGGAATGCAGCGATAGTGGTAGTTGAGGAGGTGTGTACCCCCTTCGCTTAGTTGGCACGCCTGTTCAGCTCTTTCGAATGCAGAATTATTCAGATAACAATAAGGTTCAGGGTCTATTCCTGGCGCATGTGTTTCAAACAAGTTTCTGCTAAAAGTATCCTCAATCGAAACAATATGACTCAATTGATTGGTATCCCCGAATAAACAGGCCTTACGTGCAGACTGGAGCAAGCAAAAAATACTTGGAATCGAACACTGGGATGATTCATCTATGATAGCAAGATCTAAGGACATTCCGGCTGGAATACAGTTGCGTGCAGATAGACTGCTAACGAGGAGTACAGGGAACAGTTTAAGGAAAGAAGGAAAAGCAGACGAGCTGTTTCTAATATTTCCTTTCTCACGCAGCTCTTGAATAAGCCCTTTGATTTTTTGGAGCTCTTTCATATCTTTGAGAACAGGACTGGCACTGTGAAGCCACTGGTACTGCAAAAGGTGCAGGTCAATTTCATTTTTCTTCTTATATAAATTCTTCAGGTCAACTGAGGCATCCTGTTGTTGTTTCTTTATCGAAGCCAGCTCTTCTACAAGTTGAGAGCAGCGTAATTCAAGGTTGATAACTTTGATAATCTCCTCACAGAAGGCCAGGGATTGAACCGGGGTGCTGCTGTCAATATGCTCCCAGAGCTGTATTGCACCAATGGACCTTAGCTGCTTTTTCATACGGAATTTCAAATAGGTATGTATTCTTCCGGCTATGTATGAACGAAACCTTCTGAATATATCATTGCCGTACAGTTGCAGCGGTTTATCTAACAGTTCACGTAAACGAAACTCTATTTTTTCATTGGCGATTGAAATGGACTTTAAATCATTTTTCATAGGGATCAAGTGATTCAGACGTAATCTGTCATTTAGAACATTAATTAGGTCTTGAAGCTGATTAATTGTGCTGGTCATATCAATAATTTGGTTCTCTATTTGTTCAGCACGAGTTATTTCATCCATTAAGGCTTGGCTCTTATTTTTATAATCTGAGTAAGTCTCTGCAGAAAGCACATTATATTGATTGTTGTTCACTATCTCTATCATACGGTCTAAAGCAGACTGAAGCGGTACTGCAGCTTCTTTGTTTTTTGCAATATTTCCTAAACGGACGTAGCCAAAGAAATACTTGCTTATTCCGTTAGCATCGAGTTTCTCCACAATATTATCTACGGCCTGGTTATTTGTACTTGCAATGACACAAGTTTCTTGATGATTGACCTGATTGGCGATTAAGTTCAGAATAGTCTGTGTTTTGCCGGTGCCTGGAGGTCCTTTAACAATATTAATCGTATGATTTATATCATGCAGAACAGTATTTTGAGGGAGATTACCAGGTACAATATGAATTAGCATTTGATCGTCAGACATATTTGGTACAGCATAGCTATGGTTTAGATAACTCTTTAAAACGGGACTCGGTTCAAACTTATCATTCAAGATCCCCTGAATCTCTTGTGAGATATGGTAATTACTAAAGTTAGAATTCTTTGCCTGGAATACAGTATAGGCTGTTACGATTCTTGTTTCTTCGAGATCTGCAATCTCAAGCAGTTGTGTAATCATAGTATTGTCATCCAAAAAACAGGTAGGATTTGAGGAGAATTGTTCTTTTAGGTTAGTGAGGATGTTTAGAGACTGCTTATCAGCCAATGATTTATACACTTCCTGATGAAATCCGCATTGATCAGCTTTATAAAGATTATGATCTGATAGGAATGTTGAATTACTCCACAGAATTAATGGGAGATAAATAAAGCCGCCTTTCTTATTTACTCTCAATAGAGGGTAGCCAAACATAATTGTTTGATCGTCTTTTAAATCATGGCTTAGTTTTTCATACCGTTCAACGACAAACTCTATGTTTAATGGATCTATTTGAGCCTGGTTTAGATCGGAAGGTTTGAGTTGGGTTGAATAATAGCTTTCATATTTTAAGCATTCTAAATAATACTGGAGCAGGTTCTTGGTAATCATTTAGTTCTCCTTATGGGAAATAAAGTATGTATATTTATATTATCCTATAAAAGTAATGAATTTGATATGGGGTAATCAACATACAGATTAGGAGTTGCGTGTACTACAGGTGATTTTAGAGATAATTGGCGGGAGTTGCCCAGTACGTTATTCTGATAATCTGATGATACCTGTGCCGATATAAAAAGCTGGTGAGTAGCGGGAACAGGATAGTGGAAATTATTCCGATAAAGACCTTCCTGGATTATATTATAGGTGAGGTGAGCTTAGCTTAGCGTAAGCGATTGAAATACAATAATGGGCGTTACTCCTAAAATGTGCAGTTATCTTTTTTGGTACTTTGATAGTAATACAACAGGTGGAAAAGCTTTATAGAACAGCGTAACTTATTCATGCTGGTTAACGCTGTTCTATTTTGTTATTATAAATATACGAACATTAGTTTTTATTAAGGTTAAAATTTGATTGAGGCAGGGTAACAATAATGAATAAAGCACCAACTATTTTTTCATTTTTTTCGGGAGCGGGATTTTTGGATCTTGGCTTTGAAAAAAGTGGATTTAATGTTGCATTTGTGAACGAATATCATCTGCCATTTATGGAGACATATCAGTATTCCCGTAATCACATGGGGATGTCACAGCCGGAGTACGGGTATCACTTAGGAGATATCACCGAGTTTGAGCGTAATCCTAAAAGTGAGCTCTTGTCAAAATTGATTAACCAAACCAAAAGTGAGGATCGGCTTGTTGGATTCATTGGCGGACCTCCATGCCCCGACTTTTCAGTAGGCGGTAAGAACAAAGGGCATGAAGGGGAGAATGGGAAGCTGTCTGCAACTTATATTGACTTAATTTGTAAACAATCCCCTGACTTTTTTTTATTTGAGAATGTTAAAGGGTTATGGCGTACCAAAAAACATAGGGCTTTCTATGAACTGATGAAAGATAAGCTACATTCCCACGACTATGTTACAACTGAACGGTTAATTAATTCCATTGAATATGGTGCACCTCAACTCAGGGAACGTATTATATTAATCGGCTTTAAGAAAAGCTTGTTGAATAAGCTCGGGATTGAGTTAGAAGCAGGTCAGACACTCACTGATGTGTTCCCATGGGAAGATCATCTTAAGTATCACATTGAAGAAATTAATGCAATGCCATGGCCGGGAATGGAACCGTTCGCTGAGAATGGAAAACGTGAAAGACCAGCCGGCATCAGTGAAGAATTAACCGTTGATTTCTGGTTTGAGAAAAATGATGTCGGGAATCATCCTAATGCCCACCAGCATTTTACCCCACAGGCTGGATTGGCCAGGTTTTTAACCATTCCGGAAGGGGATGATTTGAAGAAGTCTTATAAGCGGCTGCATAGATGGAGACCTTCTCCGACTGTGGCTTACGGTAATAATGAAGTACACCTTCATCCCTATAAAGCCCGCAGATTATCTGTTGCTGAAGCATTGGCACTGCAAAGTTTACCAAAGGAATTTCAATTACCTCAAAACATCACGTTATCCAACGCATTCAAAACAGTAGGTAATGGGGTTCCTTATGAAGCATCTAAAGGAATTGCTGTAACTATTCTGGATTTTTTGAAGGTGGGAGAGTATGGAGAAGCTAACCGCAGCTAATCTTGTACATGAAATTGGTATGTTACCAAGGGATGGTATTTTTAATTATATTAATAGCAAAACACCAACTTTGGTTAAGATCATTAATATTGTAAGACCGCAAGGGCCGATTAAAATTCAAAGAATTAGGCCTAACAAAGGTGAAACTTGGGAAAAGGCGAAAGTTCAGTCTATATCTGTTCCAATGATTTGGAGACTAGCTAATGCCTTAATGCCAGATCATCCGATAAATGTAGACAGGATATTTGGCGGCAGCTACAATACCCGGTCTGCTCTAGAAGCTCTACTGGTGCATACACCGCAATTTTATTATTGTTATCCTGGACGCATAGAGAGTATTAGTTCAAAAAATAAGATCAAACCTGGTCATAAACACTTGATGTGGTGTCCGGATCACCCTCATGCTCCCAATATGCTGGTAAAAGCAGAAGTTGAGATGGTTATCTCGGAGGTACCAAGTACTGAGATTGTTTATGATGCTCTAGTTCTTCCGGATGAATATCATAGTCCCGGACTAGACATAGAACTGAAACGCAGACACTCCCAAATGCAAATTGCACTTATAGAAATCGGGCAGCACCTTGGCTTTAAAACATGGGTTGCCCAGAACGATAAAGGAATAATATATAAAAATCAGAAGCTTGGTGAAATGGAAGGCGTAATTGGATCATTGAGAAGAGAAGAAAATTTGATGTCGTCTTTTAATGAAGCTCAAAAAGCGGCTTTACTTATTGATTGTATCTGGTTTAAAAATGGCAGACTAATGCCAGCGGTAATGGAAGTTGAGCATAGTACAGGCGTGACGAGCGGCTTAACCCGTATGAAGGGGTTACAGGATGCACTTCCGCCGTTTCCTACCCGTTATGTTATCATTGCACCGGACGAGGACAGGGAGAAGGTTTTTAGAGAAGCATCACGCCCGCAGTTCCAGTCACTAAATGCAAGGTTCTTTCCTTACAGCGCAGTTGAAGAGATGTATGCCCTTTTTAAACGGCGTAATATTAAAGGTGTTACAGAAGAATTCCTGGATAGTTACATGGAGCCAATTCTGGTCCAGTTAGCTTGATATTGAACAAGCAATGTAAATACTCAGTAAAGTTTTCCCGGGTTTAAGTTTGGATCCATATCCATCATGATGGAAGTGATATTATGGCTGACAAAATAAGCAAGGAAAAACGAAGTGAAAATATGAGGGCAATCCGCTCTGTGTCAATGCTGGAAAATTTGGTTACAAGAGCAGTTTGGGCAAAAGGGTTACGCTTCAGGAAAAATGTTAAAGGTATGCCTGGGAAACCGGATATTGTTATAAAAAAGTATAAAACAGTTATTTTCATAGACTCGTGTTTTTGGCATAACTGTCCTATACATGGAACGATACCTAAGAGCAATACTGAGTTCTGGATTGAAAAACTTATGAAGAATAAACAAAGGGATATTAATATTAGTAACTATTACACTGGAGAAGGCTGGAGTATTCTTCGTGTGTGGGAACATGAAATCAGATCTGATTTTAACACGGCTATAGAAAAAATTACAGACTTTATAAACTTGGCTAAATCAAAGGAGTCCTTTCTGTAGGGACTCTTTTTTATTTATAAAAGAACATGAATTTTAATGTCGATAGAGAACTTATGTTCCTGTATAATCGAATTATTAATAATATCTATTTCATGTATTTAACATGTATTAATAGTAATTAGAGGGAAAACCCGAAAAAATGTCGAAGAATAAATATGGGATTTATGAAAGGGAGCACAAGAATATGCGGATAGATTTTACAATCATGAAACCGGAAATTCCGGTGTTATCCTTTTTTAGCGGTGCAGGCTTTTTAGACATCGGCTTCATGCAAGCTGGCTTTAAGACTGTCTGGTCTAATGAATATGACCGCAATTTTGTGAAGGGATTCGAATATGGTCTTAGCTCTATGACGGGACAACATCACAGAATAATAAATAATACATCAATTATCGGAATTGGGCCCAATCAAATTATGCGGGAAGCATTTCATAATACTGCAGTTCCTGATATTTTTGGAATAATAGGCGGTCCACCTTGCCCGGATTTTTCAATAGGAGGAAAGAACAAAGGGCGTACCGGAGAGAATGGTGTTCTTTCTAAGATCTATGTTGATAAAATAATGGATCTTCAGCCAACCTTTTTTTTATTTGAAAATGTGAAAGGGCTCTTTAAGACAGCAAGGCACCGTGAATTTTTCGATGATTTGAGAAGGCAGTTTTCGGAACACTATATGACTGATGTACGTATTTTGAATGCTCTGGATTTTGGAGTACCGCAGGACAGGGAACGTGTATTTATGGTGGGGTTAAAAAAGAAATGGTTAAAGAAAAAACTCGGTGTCAGAAATATTCCCAAGGATTATGAGTGGTTTCAATGGCCCGAGGATAAACATTTTGCAGGTGCAAAACAGCGGTTTGCATGGCCGCGGGAAGTGCCGTTTGGAATTACTCCTGAGAAGCCTGCCGATATTCCGGAACAATTAATGGTGGGGCCAATTATATGTGATCTGGATGAAACGGCTCTTTTGCCCAATGGTCTTGAAGGCCTAAGGCCTATGAGCGATAAATATCATGTTATACGTGAAGGTGACGTATCACGGAAAAGTTTTAAACGGCTGCACCGCTGGCGCTATAGCCCCACTGCAGCTTATGGGCATAATGAGGTTCATTTGCATCCGACACAACCGAGAAGGCTGACAGTCCGGGAAGCTCTCCGGATTCAAAGTGTTCCTGATACGTACATATTGCCTGCGGAAATGCCTCTAACATATAAGTTCAAAACAATTAGTAACGGTGTACCTGTAAAACTGGCTCATGCAATGGCGGTTGCGATCAGAAGAATGATAGAGGAGGAACCTAGATGACGCCAACAGTTAAGTTTTTTGATTTTACACCAGATCCCAAAGTGCTGATAGCTCTGACTCATACCCCAATGCTTCCATTAGATGCATTATGCGAATTAATTGATAATGCGATAGATTCGTTTCAGGCTGCCAGACTCACAGGTATAAGGATAGAAAATCCTCTAATTTCCATTGAGCTGCCAAGAAATTCAGATCTTAATAAAAATACCGGAATAATACGTATCCGTGACAACGGACCGGGCATGACGGCTGAAATGGCTGAAAAGTCAATCAGGGCGGGATTCTCCGGTAATAATTCATATGATAGTCTCGGGTTATTTGGTATGGGTTTTAATATTTCTACAGGTAAGTTCGGCAGAGTTACCAGGCTGCTGACAGTCCGGGAAAATGAAGAGCAGGCTATAGAGGTAGTAATTGATCTTGAAAGTATTAATCAGTCTAAAAATTATCAGCTGCCTGTAAATCCCGTTGATAAACCAAGGGGAATTAGTCACGGGACAGTTATTGAAATAAGCCAATGGTGGCCTGAGGGAAATGCAAACAGCCAGTTTGTCAAACGTCTCATTCATTACGGACTTCCAAAAGTGCGTTCTGAGCTCGGCCGGCGCTATGCCACAGTTTTATCCAAGCGGGAAATCAGAATAATGGTAAACGGAGAACCCTGCGAAGCATTTGAGCATTGTGTCTGGGGCTCTAACAGATATGTTGAACGGAAAGGGCATGGACAGATTCATGCCAGATATGACTTCGACCATATTATTGGGGTGCAGAGAAGATGCGGTAATTGTACAGCTTTAATTCCGGATGAAATGATTGAATGTCCATCATGTAAATCTTCAAACATCCGGAGTGTTGAGGAAAAGGTGAAAGGCTGGGTCGGTATCCAAAGATTCGACGACAGCACTGAATACGGAATTGATTTAATCAGGAATGGCAGGGCGATCCGGATAGCTGAAAAAACAGCTTTTTTTGAATTTGTAGATGAATTTAAGAAAACAATTATGGATTATCCTATTGACGGGCCATTCGGAAGAATATCAGGTGAAGTACATCTAAACCATGTCCCGGTAGACTTTCTAAAACAGGATTTTCAGCGCAGCAGCTCTGAATGGCAACGTGCCATCTCTTATTTAAGAGGGGAGAGCTCATTGCAGCCTAGTCAGCCGGGTGCGGATCAAAACAAAAGCTATATCTACAAACTGTATCAGGGGTACCGCAGAGTCAGAAAGCCGGGGAAGGCCGACTTATATATGGGATATTGGGATAGGGATTCCAATGAACCTAAGCGTATATCAAGGGATGTAGAAAAAGAATATTATCAAAAATTCTTAGAAAAATTGCCCGGATACTATGATGATTCAGAATGGTGGAAGCTGGTAGAACAAGCTGATTCCCCGCCGCTTGAAGAATTGGTTGATTGTCCGGAATGCAGCGCGCAGAATCTGAAGGAACATGATACATGCAATGTTTGCGGCTACATATTAATAGGGAAGCCATGTATTAATCCGGATTGTAAACATGAGATCCCCAAGTCAGCGTATTCTTGCCCGGAGTGTGGCATGTCCCAGGTGCCAAAAATTGAAGAACCATGGACCTGCCATGTTTGCGGTACCAAAAACAGGGCTGCTGAAAAGAGCTGTACATCATGCAGTGAGAAGAAAGGCACTGAGAATACTCTTTCAAAGGAATTCCTCTCACAGAATGCCAACAAATCTGATGATTTATCTATACCAGGCTGTTCAATTATGCTGGCTGACGGTGTTTACAGTTCACCTGTGAATGTAAATGTTTTTATTACTCAATTACCGATAAAGTCAAATCAGCAAACTGACGGGATTCCGCTGATTGTTTTTAAGGAAGAAGAAATAGATGTCTACCTGGACAAAACCCACAAATTGTTTAAATCGTTCCAGATCCGGCCTGAACAGATGATAGCTGCTGAAGTTGCACTTTACATTTATGATATGAACCGGAGACTTTCCGGAAAACAATATCACGGAAGACACGCCCTCTCAACAATTGAATGGCAGATTCTAAACAGCCGATGGTCTGATAAACTTGAGGATAGCCCGGACAAAATCCGGGAAGAAGTTTATAGATTCTTTACCCAGTTAAAAGAGAAACTTCCGGAGCTTTTAAAAGAAACAGCCACCGATATATTTGACGAGATGGACGAAGAACAGAAAAGAGCAATGGTTGATAACATGCTTAATCAAAATGCTGATATCAGCCGGCTTGGAGAGATGAAGGAGACCGGTTTATTTCTATTGTATATTGATGAGGCAGTTATTACTGATATTTTTAAAAAGTATTCGCATGTATTTTTTGATGGAGGGATATGGGAAGTTGCATACTCAAGTCCGGCGGAATTAAACGATACAATATTACACAAAGCGCAAATAAGGATCAGGAATATTTATCTTAACTGTTTAAATGATATGGTGAACTATATTAAATATCGTTCAACTGAGACAGGAATCTCTCAAAAAACAAGACTGTCATTGGAGTTTCTCCAGCAAAAGGTGATAAAGTGAGTACTTTCATCAGTGAAATAATTTTAAAGTCCGGCACATGGCAGGCATTTGAAAGAGTAGTCTCACGTTTACTGGCACATGAAGGATTTGAAGGCATAAGGCTAGTGGGCCAATCCGGTGACCGCGGGGCTGATGTTCTAGCGCACCGGGCTGGTAAACGGTGGCTGTTCCAAATGAAACACTGGAAAAACAGGGTTGGTGTTGATGTTGCTGACCAGACGCTGGAGGCTATGAGAATTTACAGAGCTCAGGTTCCAGTAATTGTAGCTTTAAACGGATTTGATGAAAGGCTGAAGGAGCATCAAAGAACTCTGATGAGCAGAGGAATTCCGCTACAGCTGTGGGATACAAAGGCGCTTATCACCAGGGCGGAAAAACTTCCGGAAATGCCCGTACTTAACAGAAATCCGCGTGAGTATCAGGAGGAGGCCATTCGATCTGCAATACAAACATTTAACGAAAAGAATAAAAAGGCCCTGATTGTGATGGCTACAGGACTAGGTAAGACTTTTGTTGCATGTGAATCTGTCAGGCGGATTAACGCAATATCTCCACTGAAATTTCTTGTAATAGCCCATACGAATGAGCTTGTTTATCAGATAGAGAAAGCTTTCTGGCCGTTTCTGTCTAAGGAACAGGAAACAACGGTATGGAACGGATATGAGCAGCCTGGCGAAGAGCGTCTTGAAAAAAGTAATGCCGTTTTCGCATGTTTAAATACAGTTGCTGATTATGTCCAGAGAGGGAAAGAACTGCCGTTTTTTGATCTCATTATTATAGATGAATGCCACCATGTTGGGGGACAAATGTATAACGCCGTATTACAAGAGACTCTGGCTGGTACGGATTGCGGACCATTTCTTCTGGGGTTGACAGCAACACCGTGGCGTCCGGATGATGTTGATCTTTCAGAATATTTTGGTGAACCTCTTGTTAGTGTGGATATTGTTACCGGTTTACGTAACGGCTTTTTATCTGATGTCGATTACAGAATGTATACTGACAATATAAACTGGGAATCTCTAGGAGAGTTAAAAGGAAGGAAATTTTCGCCGCGGCATATTAACAGGACTCTGTTTATCACTGAGTGGGACGATGCTGTTGTATTTGAGCTGAAAAGGGTGTGGCAGGAACAAAGTAAACCAAGGGCAATTGTTTTCTGCGGTACGATAGATCATGCAGCTACAATGAGAGACCGTATTAATTCACTCGGTTTCTGTAACGCGTCGGCAATATATTCACAGACTACTGCCGGCCGTTCAATGGATTCTGCAGAACGTAACCGTATACTCTGCGACTTTCAAGACGGTGTAATTGATGTTTTATGTGCAGTTGATATTTTAAACGAGGGTGTTGACGTGCCGGATGTGAACATTATTGTATTTCAGAGAGTGACCCACAGCCGGAGAATATTTATTCAGCAGCTGGGCAGAGGTTTAAGGTTGTCAAAAAATAAGGAGAAAGTTATTGTTCTTGATTTCGTATCTGATATACGCAGATTTGCAGCAGGCATTAATTTGAAAGATGGCCTCGCTGAAGATGGGCCGGCTCCGGGGAATCCGGTAAGAATTAGCCTGCCGCATAAAGTGACATTCAGAAAAGCAGGCGGTGAGGACCCGCAAACGGAGTCCTTTTTAAGACAATGGCTTGAGGATGTGGCTGCGGTAGAAGGAGCGGGCGAGGATACAAGCATACTTAAATTTCCGCCGGAATTACGGGGAGGACGAAAATGACATTTGATGAAGTCATCAATGATATTGAGAAGATGATCGGGTTAGAACTGGAAAGTATTAAGGCTGGTGCTAACATTACGCTTACCGGGATAGACAAAAGAGCTAAGAGGATCGAATTAATGACCTCGGCGGGCAAACTTAAAACAAGGCCCTTTAGTGAACTTGAAAAAATATGGAATAAACTCTGTTCTTCACCAGCTGCTCATGTAGATAGTGTTCTTGGAGGCTCCGGATCAAGCCGGAACCAGCCCGAGACTGTGATAGCTAACCTGCCGTATGTTGAATGGTTTTTTATAGATGGTAAAAAGCATCTGGCTTTAGTAAAGGAGCCGGCGCATGGTTACGGGACGCTTTTAAAGATGGATGAATTAGCTGCAATTGAAATAAAAGATAAATTATTGAACGTAGCAAATACTGCATGCGAAGTGGTTGTTATTACTGAAGACATTAGGGAAACTGCTTATGCTTATGAGAAGGTTACAGGAATACCATTATACCCGGTTTCTCCCGGCGTTTATGAGCAATATAAAGATAAAGTCAGATTTATTATTGTGTCCAAAAGCAATTTGGATAATCAAGTTAAGCCGGGAACTTATATAGTGGTTTCTGGGGGGGACAACATGAGTTCTGAGCCGAAAATACATTTAGACGGGCGGGAATTTCAAGTGTTTTCTGAGAGCGGGATTGAGGTTTTCATTTCATTATAATCATTATAACTAGCATTTAGACGCGAAATACACCCGAATTTAGGGTGTATTTTTATTATGGCTTTAGCCAGTTGAGTGCGTGAAACGCGCGAAACAAAAAACCACCCGCTATGCGGGTGGAGGGAACGAGGGTTTGACCACCAAGACCATTCCGATAGAATTGAGATGTTCAGGCTCAATGGAAAGGAATGGTCAAAGATGGCAAACAAGAGCTATAGTCTAGCTCACACGAAGTGGATGTGCAAATACCATATCGTGTTCACCCCGAAGTATAGACGGAAAGAAATTTATAATCAAGTGAGGAAAGATCTAATCGAAATTTTCATACGTCTATGTAAGTACAAGGGAGTTGAAATTCTAGAGGGCCACATGATGCCCGATCATGTTCACATGCTGGTGCGATCCCACCGAAAATTGCGGTCTCAACATTCATGGGATATTTAAAGGGAAAAAGTTCGCTCATGATATTCGAAAAGCATGCCCAGTTCAAGTATAAATACGGAAATCGGAAATTTTGGGCAGAAGAATACTATGTAAGCATGTAGGTCTGAATGAGGCCACCGTAGCCTAATATATACGTGAACAAGAAGCACATGACCAAGCCATAGATAAGCTGAGTGTAAAAGAGTACGAAGATCCATTTAGCGACAAAAGGAACAAAAAGAAATAAACCCGTTTAACGGGTAAGTGAAAATGATAAATTACACTGAGCCTGAACAGAACTGCTGTCAGGCTAGCGTCTTTAGGCGCAGTTTGGCAACAAGGGGTTATACCCCAAGAGCAAACCACCCGTTGGACGGGTGGTCCTGATTTATCGACAAAAAAGGAAGGTATTTGATTTGATTATGTAGAAATAAAGGAGTAATTATCTAAAAGTATGAAGGAAGAGTCTTATGTATCAGGTATACGATAAATGGAGTTCGGCGCCATCGGAATCCTGGTCGGCGATTCCCAAAAGTGGTTCTGCTTGCCCTAGTTCATGAATCTACAAGACGGCGTCCAAACCATTCTGGGCTGGAAGAAGTCCAAATGCGAAGTATAAACACCTTCCCATGTCGTTCAGATGATTGAACAGGGCTTCGAAGCCGCGAAAGGTTTCGGTCAAGCGCTGCTGCTTTTGGATCGATACTTCTTGTCGGTTCCGGCCTTGGAACGGCCGAATGCGTGCCATCTTGCTTCCGAAACCCGCATGCACCTGGTGACCAAAGCCAAATCAACGTGGTTGCCTACGAACGTCCCCCTGCAAAAAAAACGAGATGAAACCGACAACTAAAAAAGGAAAGTCAGTCAAATTAAAGGGGATATTCGTGACTCGAGCGGCCGATTCAGTTTCTGTGCATGGATCTGTTTTGGGGCCAGCGCTTGTATCAGGAATTACGTTTGGTGCTGGTGGTACATGAGGGCCACTGCTCCGTTTTGGTCAGTACGGATTTGGGCCTAACAGCTACCGACATATCATCCGATTGTACAGCTATCGCTTCAAAAACGATGTGCGTTTCGGGAAATGAAGCAGGTCACCCATGACTTCGGTTACCGCTTCTGGAGCAAGTCGATGCCGAAGCTGAACCGATATTTGAGAAAAGAGGAAACGCATCCCCTCGAAGCGGTAACGAACGAACAAGACCGTCAGCGCATCCAGAAAACTATTCAAGCTATCGAGGGATTCGTGATGTGCATGTGCATTGCAATGGGACTCCTACAACTTGTCTCCTTGCAGTTTTCAGGCCGGATGTCGGTGCTGTTTTTCCGTTATCTGCGAACGCCCTCCCATGCCGTGTGCGATTCACTGGTTTCATAACGCTGTAGAACTTCTTACTGTTAATTACAATAATATTCGAATCTACTTTTATTGTGTTTTCCCAGGTGGATTTTAGGAGGAAATAATTTAGTTTTATCGAATATAATCCATTAAATGTAAAAAAATATACAGAAAGGGCGACGACGATAGGAACTATTAAGCATCTATGAAATCACTTGCTCTTTTGATTATGTATGATAAGTTGTACTCCTCTCTAAGATAATCCAAGGAAATGTGAGAGGTGGAGGGAAATGGAGCTAGAGATGTATTATAAAGAAGATACTGGTGGCTGGTTTCTAATTCCAGATTGGTCTACTTTTTTTATTAATCTTGGGAAAGAACTTGCTTTGAGAAATACGGGTAATAAAAGGTGGACTGCTGCCTTGACATTGCCAGCGAAGGAATATATCGCTTCTTTTATTGGTGTTGGAATTTTGTCTTCAGTATTCATAAAGAGTTCTGCTGATGATTTACTAGAAGATCATTTTCAAAATATATCTTCGCTTGAGAAATATACTCCTGTATGGTACAGGAAAAATAAGCGGATATTAAAAGCGGTTTTTCTAGGTGTTGCTGATTTTCAAGGAGAGCAAAGACTGCTCATACAAACACAATCAACAAAAGCAGGTGGCTTAACGGAATATATATCAAAGAAAAATGCATTGGAAATACAACTAAATCCGAATGAAAAACAACGTTTACCTAATAACCAAAAGGGACGGCCTATGACTGTAGAATCTCGCTTAACTGATGCTGTTTTTGGAGTGCACTCGCAAGCTTTACTCAAGCAGCCTAAAACCAGAATTTGTTTTGTAGGTGGAAAGGAACAGCTTGAGAGTGAGATTACAACAAGAATGTTTGCAATTTATGAAGATAATCAAATGATTAAAGGTTCATTAAATGATTTACTGCGGGTTAGACAGTTTCAGCACAGCGTTGACCCGTATCAATCACAATTTGTTTCCTCACTTGCGAGAAAAAATGAAACTGACTTAAATCTGACCTCTACTTCTATAGTTATATACTCAGGCTCCAATGGTTTTTTAAATTGGAAAGAAGATTTTCAGTATACGAACTCCATTGTAGTTCTTGACCGTTCCGAGCCTCAATTTGAGTTTGCAGTTGAGGAAATCAACAATAAATATATTCAAAGTAATAGGACCCCCTTTTTAAAATTGGACCTTGAGGCAATGCCCGGCGGTATTGAATTGTTGTATTGGGAGGAGACAAGATGATTACTCTATCCAGAGTGAACAAATTATTTGAGCTGGCAAGTAATTATAACTTGCGATTTCATGAAGTGTCTTCAAAACCGCTTGCTGAATATTCTTTATCGTTAAAAAAGCTTGAGTATAAAATTCTAAATCAGGATGAGGGCGACATTCTTCTGAATGATTTACTAACACATTTTCGTAAATTCAGATTTATACTATCTGCTAGTCCTCTTCCTTTCTCCGCGCACAGCGAATTGATAAATAGTAAGGATTTGAACAGGTTGTCACGACAATGTCAGCTGATATACCAGGATTTAAAAAAGGATATTGATACAGTGCTGGAGACTTATGAAGCATTACGTAACTCTCCGGAGAAACCTGTATTGGATTTTTTACGTGAAAATTTTAAAGATAAACGTTCCACTGGTTTGGTTTTAAAAACTGCCAGTGACTTGAACGCAATAGAAGAAGTATTAAAGCGTACTTTTTTATGGGACAAGTCTTTTTCAGTGGTTACGCCTTCAAAATTAAAAAAGAGCTTTTTTTTTGACAGACTTATTATTTTGGGGCCAACCTACTGGTATCCAGATTATCTATTTCACTGCCCGCGCTCCTCGAGTATTGAAATTATTCTGTATGACTGGCAGTCATACCACACACCGAGAATGGAATATTTCACAAAATCCCATTCCCCAATTTCATCCTTGCTACAGGGATGCAATATACACATGAGAAATACAAGTGATATTGATTACCGGGAATTAATAGAAATCAGTGATCAAATTATTGATTACAAAAAAATCGAAAAAAGTTTAGCCAACAGGCCTGCCCTTACCGCAACGGAATATGTCGGTGCGAAATTGATTGGTTTGGCAGATGCTAAAGGCATATTTTTTGAGGATCATTCAATAAAAAATATATGGACGATATCAATGCAGTCAAAGGAACCGATATTAAAATGTTCTGTTAATGAATTGGATACAGACAGTTACTTACTTATAAGAACTGGTACTGGGCGTGATTATATACAAATCAAAGCTGATGAATTTATCGGAAACCGTGCTGAAAAAATACGTCACCGTCATTATGTCTGGAAAAAAAGGTTGCGCAAATATACGGCTAAATACCCAGCAGAAAAAATCTGTTTCTACCTCCGGAAGCATGGGGGAACCCGGGTAAATAAGATTAACCTTAGAAACTGGGCTTCAGACGATAATATTAAGCCGAGGGAATATAATGATTTTTTAGCCCTTATGAAACTTGTGAAATTTGAAGAGCATGCAGAAAAGTTGTGGAAGGAAGCAGAAGACTTATTTCGTGCGCATCATAGGGCTGGAATGGTTATACGAAAATTACTGATTCAAGAAATTAAGAAATCGAACCTTGGGAAATTGGAACTTGAACAAAAAATGACGTTTCATTTGCCAGATTCTGAAGATGCAACATTTACGGCATATAAGATTGAATACATAAGTCAAAATGTTTTCCAGGTTGAGCCTCACCAGTTAAGAGCATTAATTGATTTCAACCATTTGGGGGGACAGTAAAGATGAATAAGACTTTACTTGCAAATTTAAAAAATCGTGAGGAACTCTATGACAGTTTGAAAAACGAATTTATCGGTCCTTGCGTATCAGATAAAAGCATAACACTGAATAGCAGTAAAACTGTCTTCTTCGATAAAGCCGATGATTTGTATAAGCCGTATAAAGATCAAAATACAGGAGAAGAAATTTTGCAACAATCACCATCACGCCGTTACGGGACAGCGGTCTTATACCCGCTGAAAACCGAGAAAGAGGACTTTATAGAAGAAAAAGAAAATGATCCTAACCATACTGAACCTCTTATTATTGGAGATGCCTCGAAGGATTTGGAGAGCATTGATAGTCGTAATACGGTTGATGAAGACGATACAGATCTGGATATGGTTTCAGCAAATGCCTACCAGCAAAGCAGCATGGCTGTTAGTTTTAAAGCGGATTTTCCACATGGCAGCGAATTGGTTGTCCATGTAAATGGGGGAAGATATCATCCACTTTCCGTTAAGTTAAAAGGGGGAGATGAAGGAAAGACGCATAGATGGTGGGTGCGTGTTCCGGTCCATTTTGTTGTGAAGATAAAAGCAGAAAAACTATTAGGTCCAGAAGAGATATTGGAACACGGAGAAACTACAAATGTAACTAATATGGAAGGGTTAGATATTCAAGCAAATATACTTTCACGCCCGCTCAAAGATACTGAAAGACTTATTACGGTTAGCCTGATCAACCGGACTGAAGCGTTTGGGCATATTCCTTTAGACAGCAGTTGTCTTTTTCAATCTTCATTTAAAGTTGAAATTATTTCTCCAGACTTTCGCCCGTTAATTTTGCCCTATCCTGAAATGGCGGATCTGGATGCTTTGGATGAAGAAGAGCTTTCCATTACTTTATTGTACCGGAAAACTAAAACATATGCTGTTGGTCATGGATGTTCAGCTGATTGGAGCGAAGTTATAAACGACAAAGCCGCTTTTGTACTAACCAGTTTTTTACCATCTTATGAAACAAAAAGTATGACACCAGATATAACAAGAGATGACGGGACAGATATAGTAGTATCCATGAGAGATTTGGCGGGCATAGATCCGACAAATAATGGCATGAATCAATTGGAGGAAATTGTCCGCCTTTATGAGAAATGGATAAAAAAACGTTGGGAAGAAGCAAAAAAACTAGACTCAACATTGACTCCTGCAGCTGAAAGGAATTTGCAGGAATGTGACAAATGTGTAAAGCGAATGAAACAGGGGCTGGAGTACTTAAAAGATCCAATTGTATTGAGTGCCTTCCGGTTAGCCAATGAAGCAATGCTCTTGCAACAAGTGACAGGGGGAGTGATCCGGGAAGCTGAGTTAGCAGATGAGGCTATTTCTTTCTCTTCTCCTTACAGGACACCAGATTTGACCGTAATCCCGGAGAGTAGAGGTAAATGGCGTGCTTTTCAGATTGCATTTATCCTGATGACAATGGAATCGGCTGCTGAGTCTGATTGCCCAGAGCGTGAAACGGTGGAACTCATTTTCTTTCCCACAGGTGGCGGCAAAACAGAAGCCTATTTGGGGTTGTCCGCATTTTCCATCTTTATGCGAAGGTTAAAGAACAAAACTGATTCAGGTGTACATGTACTGATGCGCTACACATTGCGTTTGCTTACGGCTGATCAATTCCAGAGGGCTTCTAGATTAATTTGTGCTATGGAATCAATTCGGCGTCGGCATCAAGAACAATTAGGCAGTGATGAGTTTTCTATCGGCATTTGGCTTGGCGGTGATACAACACCAAATAACCATGTAATTGCAAAAAAACAATTAATGGAGTTGAGAAGCGGTAAGAGCAATGTCAATCCCTTTTTGGTTAACTCTTGTCCTTGGTGCGGTGCAAAAATGGGGAAACTTCGGTTGAAGGAAATTAAGTCTGTTGCTGCAAAAGGAAAAAAAACAAACACTAAAACTAGATCGCAGCCCAATTTCAGTGTACATGGGTACAGGCTGGCGGATGGCAAGGTGGAGATTCATTGTACGGATAATAAATGCCTGTTTAGTGAAAAGTTACCCGTTTACGTTGTAGATGAAGACATTTATGATAAACGACCTACATTTATTATCGGCACTGTAGATAAGTTTGCTCAACTCGCCTGGAACTCCCGGCCGCGTTCTATTTTTGGAATAGGGGGAGATGGAACCAGGAACAGTTCTCCTCCGGGCTTGATTATACAAGATGAACTGCATCTAATATCGGGTCCTTTGGGTTCTATGTCCGGGATATTTGAAGTTCTGATAGAAGAATTGTGTACCGATTACCGGACAGGCAATGGAGTAAAACCGAAAATTGTTTGTTCAACTGCTACGATACGGAGGTACCGAAAACAGATTCAAGATATTTACGACCGTACGAATGTTGCATTATTCCCGGCATCGGGACTAGATGCAGATGATTCATTCTTTGCAACTTATGCACGCGATAAAGAAGGAAAGTTATTACCTGGACGAAAATATGTAGGATTGAATGCACCCGGTCTTGGTTCTATGCAGACAGTACAGGTACGTTCATTAACATCCCTTCTGCAATCCCCCATGAAAATGGACGAAAAAGAAAGAGATCCATGGTGGACGCTGCTTATCTTTTTTAACAGTTTGAGGGAGCTTGGCACGACAGTATCGTTGCTTCAATCGGACATACCTAACCATTTAAAAGTAATTAAAAACCGAGAAAATCTGGATTTTAAAGAATTAAGGCATTTGAATAAAATTAAGGAGCTTACCTCACGGTTATCTAGTGACGAAGTTGCCTCGGCAATCAATGAACTTAAAATACAAAAAGGTGGAGGGACTGTGACAGACGTTTGCCTAGCCTCAAACATCATTGAGGTTGGTGTTGACATTGACCGTCTTTCATTAATGGCTGTTATAGGCCAACCTAAAACCACAGCTCAATATATCCAAGTTACAGGACGTGTAGGTCGTCGTTGGTATGAAAGGCCGGGGCTGGTCGTAACTTTGTACAGCGCATCAAAACCCAGAGACCGCTCTCACTTTGAGAAATTCCGGAGTTACCATGAAAAACTGTATGCCCAGGTGGAGCCAACGAGCGTCACGCCTTTTTCCCCTACAGTAGTAGACCGGATGCTACACGCTGTTATGGTAGGTTATGTACGTCAGTTTGGCCATTTGAATGAGGTTGATTCTCCTTCTCCAGTGCCAGAAGAACTTTTGTCTCAGCTATGGAAAAGAATCTGTAAACGAGTTAAATCAATTGACCAGGAAGAAATGAATAACGTTCAGAAGGTTTTTGAACGCCGTATATCACAATGGAAAACATTGCGCCCGTCCGAATGGTCCAAAAAGAGTACTTCTGATGAGTATCCGTTGCTTTATTCAGCCGGTTCTTATGTGGACCCAACAACAAAAAGAATATCCTGGGCTACACCGAATTCCATGCGGAACGTGGATTCTTCATGTTTGGGTGAAATCAGCACGTTATACGTTCTTCAAGATATAGAGGAGTTGGAATCATGAAGTATCCGATACGCAGGGCCCAATTAATCTCACCGTTCGGTCCTGGAGCATTGTCAATTTCTAAGAATGGAATCTCTTCTGTATGCAGCGGACTGGATCATTGGTTTAAAGATCGACATGGGAAAATGGATTCTACAGATTTGTCCCAGTATAAAATTAAAGAGTGGCGTTTAGAACGGTTGCTAGGCGTGGATCATTTCCGGCTACCGCCAGACTTTCGGACAAGAAGTAGCGGTGATGAGGATATGAATATGTTCTTAACCGTACCTTTCCTGCGCTTTCCAAAATGGCATTATTGCACTTTTTGCGGTCAAATGCATGAATTTCAATATTATGAAAAAAAGAATGAATTGTGCAAAGGTTGTGAACAGAAAGGGTATAAAAACTACTTGGTACAAGCTCCATTCATTGCTATATGTGAAAGAGGCCATTTGCAAGACTTCCCTTGGAGGGAGTGGGTCCATAAACAAAAGACCCCTTCATGCAAAAAAACAATGTACTTGGTAAGCACGGGAGGAGGGGCGCTCACCTCTATGCAAGTAAGGTGTGAATGCGGAGTTGAGCCTCGAATGCTGTACGGTATAACGTCTGCAAACGACGAAGGTAAAACAGAATTAAGTGAATCATTATGTGAAGATGGAACAGTTTTCTTATGCCAGGGTAAGCGTCCGTGGCTTGGTACTGATGAAGGGGTAGATTGTACCTGCCATCTTAGGGCCTCTTTGAGAAGTGCCTCTAATGTTTATTTTGCACAAGTACGCAGTGCCATTTACATTCCTGGAAACAGCAATAAACAAATATCTGAATTACTATCATATTTTGAACACCACCAGGTTTTAAGTATTATAAATTTAGCCAAACGAGCAAGTTTGAGCTTAGATGAAACAGTCCAACAGTTAAAAGGGCAATTTCTGGTTGAGCTAAATGGATATTCTGATTCTGATATCCGCCGGGCATTACTTGTGAGAGAGTCACGAGATGAAGGTCCAGGTAGTGAAGAGGAACTGCCTAATGACATGGAAGCAGTCCTTCGGCAAGAGGAGTATGAAGTATTAAATGGGGAAATAAATCAGGAAGAATTAAAAATTAAACCTGTTCCCGTCGGGTTATACAAAAATAACTTATTCGAGATATCAAAGTATTTTTCGAATATTCACTTAGTAGAAAAATTAAAAGAAACACGCGTTTTAACCGGATTTACCCGAGTTTTCAACGACCAGCAAAATGATATTGAGGATTTAAAATCTATGCTCTGGCGCAAACAACCGGAGGATAAAAATGACGAATGGCTACCGGGCTATGTTGTATTTGGGGAAGGGATTTTCTTTAATTTCAATGAGGAGATTGTAAGGGAATGGGAAGGAAGAATACAAGTATCTGAAAGAACCAAACCCTTAAGTTTACGATATAGGCATTTAGTAGCTAACCGCCGAACCAAGGAGAAAAAAATAACACCGCGCTTCATTATGGCCCATACTTTTGCGCATTTACTTATCAATCAGCTCGTGTTCGAATGTGGATACAGCTCGTCTTCGTTAAGGGAACGACTGTATGTTTCCGACAATGAATCTAATCCGATGTGTGGTGTTCTTATTTATACAGCTGCAGGTGATTCCGATGGAACTATGGGTGGATTGGTACGAATGGGTAAGCCTGGTTATCTGGAAGCAGTTATTCGTAAAGCGTTTAGTAATGCGGGATGGTGCTCTGCCGATCCTGTTTGTACTGAAATCGGCTTGCAAGGGCCAGATTCATGTAATTTAGCCGCTTGCCACAGCTGTTCGTTGATACCAGAAACAGCTTGCGAAGAATTTAATCGCTTTTTAGATAGAGGGTTGATTGTTCCCTTGCAAGGAGTAGATCCGACAACGGCTTTTTTTAATTTAAAATAGCTAAATGCATGAGGGGGAGACCCTTCTTTTTTTTCTTTGGTGGGTGAATAAGCGAATAAATTTTGTTGGAAAGTTGTAGGAAGCTAAATGAATATTCAGCTTATTAACATGCCGTGCTACTACTAATACTATCTCGTAACATTTTAATGTGTTCATTAGTTTATTTTAATTTAATTCGATATTCGCATTAAAATAACATTTTCATCGCATACAATTTGGCTATAGGTAATATCGGAATGAAGCACTGAAAAGATTCTCCAAGTTACAAAAATTTTATTAGAGTGCGAGTTTTAGTCATTTAAAAAGACAAGCTAATAAAATAGCTCTGCCAGAAAGGTGAGGATGCAATGCATAATATGAAGAGGAGAAGCGTAAGTTGAATGAACTAGGGCAGCGGTCACTGGAGCAGGGAATTCCATTAAACACTAATGAGGCGGTTACAGATCAAAGTCTTAGAGTAGATGAACTTATTAATCAGATGAATCAAGAAAGGAACAAATTTTCATATGCGTTTAGTTTAAACTTCTGTCTTGGAGGAGATGTGGTGAGTTTTCCCGCATGGTTTATACAAACGATACAAGGTCGCTTGGATGAGGTGAGCGCAGTGATAGAACATCAATCCGAGCCTAGAATAGCTTTTAAGGAAGAGCGCGAAGCTTTTCAAGCGTTGTTTGCCTCCATGGATATTACACGTAAGCCTGAGTTTGAGTATTGGGAGGATAAGCTTTCATTAAAGCAATCCGTTCTACATGAACGTCTATATCTACAAGGGCTCAAGGATGGAATGCAGCTTGCTAATGCGTATGCTGATCCTTCTGTTCTCTCAGATTAAGACGGAATTGAAGGTATACGTTGACTTTAATGTTGGGGCTGTCCATGCGACAGTCCTTTTTTCTTGTGTGTATTTTTGGAGGTAATCCTTCCCATATTGTCGAATTACCATACATATTGTAAATCCAGATGATATGAGGTTTGGCTATGTTTAAAGCTCTAATGTCTCTCTTCAAAAAATCAGACTCCAAGCCGTCACAGGCTATGCATAAGGTAAACACTCCAAAGCTAAAAGTGGCCTCCACACGAATTGGAGAGTTAGGCGAGTATAAAATCAATATCCAACTTGACCAGCTGCCAAAGGAGTGTAAATCGTTAAGCGATCTATTGCTCCCTAATCCGAAATCTAGAACTGGTTACGCTCAGATTGATCATATCGTTATTTCTCCGTATTGCATATTTGTCATTGAAACGAAAAACTACAATGGAGAAATTAAAGGTAAACAGATGGATCAACAATGGTCAGTGAGCAACCGTTACAAGATGTATAATCCGCTGAAGCAAAATTATGGACATATCAAGTCCGTTGAAAGTCTTCTTAAGGGTCTGCCTAAATTGAAATCTGTATCGATTATCTCATTTACTATGAGATGTCGCTTTAGCATAGATCCAGAGCTCCGCCAAATTCAGTCTAACGAGCTAGTCGTTTATGATGTAGAGTTGAGTGGATTTATCTCCAGAAAACTGCTCCGTTTAAAGTTGGAAAATCCTGAACCGTTATTTTCTCAAGTACAAGTTCAATCTATTTATGACCAACTGAGCCAAGCTAATATTACAGACCTAGCGATCCGAAAGCTTCATGTAGAGAAAATTACTTCGAATACTAAAAATCGTTAACGACCTTGGAGGACTCCATGCCATTACCAGATACAATCAAACAGATTTTCAAGCGTAAACAAAAATCATATAAGATGGTCCTAATCCTATCTTTAATCGAAGAGCTACGAGGCTCTCATCGAGAGCATGTATCGTTTGATCGCATTAAGGAACGGTTTCTTAACTATTTCGTCACTGAGCAAGATAGAGGAAACCGGGTAGATCATCCTCCAGGACGGGAAAGCTGGGCAGAGGTTACTCCGAGCCAACTTAAGGATATTATTAGTAGTCCAGTTAATGCGCTATCAAGTATTATTTTCTTTAACACACAAGATAACTCAATGGGTTTTCAAAGCACTATTATTAGTCAGCTAGGTGAAGAAGGATTAGTTGAACTTAAAGAGTTAGCACAACAAGAATTAGAAAACTATAACACAGCATTAAAAGAATTCTCTATAAAGCAATATTTAGACGAAATTATGGATAGGTATGTTCTGGCTAAAAAAGATAGCTCAGCCAGCCATCCTTTAGGTTTCCTGTTACGTCAGGCAATCCCTAATGAGTTGAAAGCCTTGCCGTTCCTATCAGAAGATTATTATATTATTGAAGGTTCTATTGGAAAAGGAAGATGGGCTGCCATCCCTTGGCTAGCAATTTTGGACAAGCGTGTCACGCAAACTATTCAACGCGGAGAATATGTCGGTTATCTTTTTGCAGAAGATATGAGTACTGTGTATTTAACACTCGCTCAAGGAGTGACGGCTCCAATAAGAGAAAAAGGCCGTAAAGAAGCATACGTGTATCTTCGCGCAAAAACGAAAGAAGTTCGAGAGTTCATACCGCTTGAAAACATGAATAAGGATGAAAATATTCATCTAATGGGTCGAGAACTGGGAAACGATTATCAAGCATCGACGATTGCCTATGTGAAGTATGAGCGTGGAAAAGTTCCGTCTGACGAACAATTAGTAAGAGATCTTCAAAATGTAATGGAAAACTACCGTTTGTATGTGGAAAGGCGTGTGCTTAACGAAACGGCAAGCACCTTGGAGGTAGAACCAGTGACAGAGTATATGGAATCGGTACCTGAGCCAATTGACGACGCCGAAATCCCCTCTATCCTCCACCAAATCCAATCCCACATCCGTCGCAAAGGTTTCTTCTTCCCTGAGCACCTTATCGAGAATTTTTACCTCTCGCTAAAGACTAAGCCTTTTGTCATCCTGGCGGGGATATCGGGAACAGGGAAGACTCGGTTGGTGAAGCTGTTTGCAGAAGCTCTTGGTGCAACGGGGAATAACGGACAGTTTACCTTGATCCCAGTGCGGCCGGATTGGAGTGATCCTGCGGATCTGCTGGGGTACAAGGATCTTTCGGGCAGGTTTAAACCGGGTCCGCTTACGGAAGTATTAGTAGAGGCGCGGAAGCCGGAGAATGGACATAAGCCATATTTTATCTGTATGGATGAGATGAATCTGGCGCGGGTAGAGCATTATTTCAGTGACCTGTTAAGTGTGCTGGAAACGCAGGACTGGCAGGAGGGGAAGATCCAGACACAGGATCTCATATCTTCTACCATGCTGGATACGCCTGAGGATCAAGTGAAGTTTGGCAGCCTCGGTATCCCGGAGAATGTGTTCTTAATCGGGACTGTGAACATGGACGAAACGACACATCCTTTTAGCAAAAAGGTACTGGACCGAGCCAACACACTGGAGTTCAATTACATCAATCTGCAGCAGTATCCGGACATGAGTGAGCAGGAAGAGACGGAAGATCCCGCTGATCTTGCCGAACTGAATCATCTTTTTCTGCGCTCCGATTATTTGCAGCTAGTGGATGCCTATGATGCCAATAAAGAGCTAGTTGTCCGGACGACAGAGAGATTGGTTAAGATCAATGCTCTGCTTGAGGATGTCCATGCTCATGTAGGTTTCCGGGTACGCGATGCGATTTGCTTCTATATGATCTATAACGAACGGTACAAGCTGATGAATGAGGAAGAAGCTTTTGACTGGCAACTGCTGCAAAAGATACTGCCGCGCATTCAAGGGAGCCATTCTTCGGTTCGCCGGGTATTGTTGAACTTGATGAAAGGGGCTCTTGGTACAGGATCTGGTGTGACGGTAAATATTGAAGATCTTATGGACAATGATGCTTCTCCACTCTACCTGAGATGGGCTGCTGGACAAACTCCCCCTACAGCCAAACATCCACAAAGTGCGCGTAAATTGGCTTTTATGCTTAGGAGGCTGGAGGAAGATGGATTCACCTCATACTGGCTCTCTTAATCAGGCGGTAGAATTGCTCCGTGTAGAAACGGAGCTTTTTACGCTTTTTCTTCAAGGAAGGCCATATCATCCTACTGTGGAGACCTTGCAGCTTCATCGTTCTTCTAGTCAGGAGTGGGTAAATGCTCAGTTTGGGATTACATGCTCCGAACGGCTTGGTAATGTTCAGATTAAAGTCTTTTCCCCTGAAGCCCATGGGATGGTGGACTGGCAGCAGAGGGAGTCTGTTTTTCCTTGTTTTTATGAGACACAGTCGTATGAGCTGGTGATTCAGAAGAAGACCGCTGCTAACCTATCTTTTTATCATGAAAATGTGCTGCTTCGGCAGGCAATTAAGCCTTTAGGTGAGACTATTCTTGCGGGTGTTCTGAACTTTGGGAATGAGGTAGGTTTGACGGAGTGGGAGATCCGTAGTTCAGGACAGGCTTTGCTGCGGGTAGAGATGGAGATCTTTCCCTCTAAAATGGATTACAAGCTGGATTACCAGAATATTTTAAATGAAGTGAATGAGCATATTTATAACTTGGCTTTTGATTTTTTGCGCAAAACCTACCAACTAACAGGCTTGCGGGAGACGCAGCATCAGAGCTTGACGGAGTTTTTTACCATACTTCAGCATGTATTTAGACAGCTTCTGGATGCGGTTGAGCGGATTAACAAGAATCCCCATTACGCTCTGCTTCAGGACTGCCGACTAGTGGATGCCAATCGGGTCAAAAAGGCAGGAAGAGAGAACATCCGCGAGCTCGCGAAGCATCCCGAACGATTAAGAGAAGACATGAACCATGGATTCTTGACCATCGGTAGCCGAAATTACACAGCCACACATTTAATGGAGACACGAAGACGCCTCGCCTATGATACTAATGAAAACCGGTTCATCCGCTGGATGCTGGAACGCATTCATGGAAAGCTGAAAGAGCTCAAGGGTCGCTGGAAGATTAAAAACCGAACCCCAGATCCATTACTTATAAAAAGGTTAGACAACATGCTCACTCAACTAGAGCGGGTGCTCAAGATGGATTTTTTGCGTGAGGCTGGAGTACTGAGGCAGATGTCCGTTACACTGGTGCTGCAGATGGCCCCTGGATACCGCGAGGTCTATCGCTGTTATCTAATGCTGCTCAAAGGCTTGTTTATCCAAGGTGATCTGCTGCGCCTGTCTATGAAGGATGTCGCGCAGCTCTATGAATACTGGTGCTTCCTCAAGTTGAATCAGCTTCTGGGTCAGAAGTATAAGCTGGTGAAGCAGGATATTATTAAGGTGAATCGGAATGGTATTTTTGTTACCCTTGACCGCTCGCAGAGCGCTAAGATGGTGTACGAGAATCCAGTTAACGGAGAGCAGTTCATCCTGTATTATAATGCGATTCCTAACTCGGATAAGGCACCGACGCTCAATCAGCGTCCGGATAATGTGCTGACACTGAAGAAGAAGGATGCTGGCAAAATCAAAGAGTATAAGTATGTTTTTGATGCGAAATACCGATTAAATCCGGCTTATGAAGGGACTTCCTATCACCGCACTTATAGGCAGCCTGGTCCTGAAGAGGATGACATCAACACCATGCACCGTTATCGGGATGCCATTGTGTATCAGGAGAAGGGATCGGAAGAATATGAGCGAAGCATGTTTGGCGCCTATGTGTTATTCCCCTACCCGGATGAGGAGCGGTATAAGACCCACCGATTCTATAAAAGCATCGAGCTATTGAACATTGGCGCTTTGCCATTCCTACCGAATTCTACGAGCCTAGTTGAGCGATTCTTGGAAGAGATTATTCAGGATAGTCCGGAAAAAGCTTATGAACGCTCGACTCGTCCGCGCGGCACGAAAGAATACTATGCCAACCAACTCGCGGGCAAAAATGTGCTTGTTGGTTCTGTCCGGGGACCCGAACAAGTGGAGGTGGCGCTGGGGAAAGCTTTTTATCATATGCCGTTAAGGAATCTTGCAAATCAGAAGATCCTAACGCAAATTGAATACGTAGCGATGTGCCAATCCCGCAAAAAGTTCATTGATCCTGCAAAAACGGGGATTCACTGGGTAGGGAAAGTAGCGGATTGGAAGGTGCTGCGGCGTAATGAGATTAAAGAGGTTCCTTGTCGCCCGGGTACTGAAGAAGATCTGTATGTACGATTTACGGTCGAGGAATGGAAAGCAATTACGTCTCCTATCATGCTAGGTGGTCAAAGAATACAAACGGTGCTCTATACGAGTAAATATATTCTGGATCGTGCGTTGGAAATCGCGGAGCTTCGCTTAGAAACGGAGGGAGATCTTCGTGAATGGCGTGAGAAACGCCGAAAGGGCAGAGTGAAGGTGAAGTTGGATCATGAGCAGTATGTGGACTTAGGGAAGGTTGTTGAAGTTCGGAATATTTAAGGTTAGTGAACATGAAGTAAGGTTATTGTCCTGCCAATCTTTCAAGCTTCCCGCTGGATAATGGCAGGATTTTTTATATTGAGCAAATATAGAGCATCCTGTAAATAGAGTATACTTGGAATGAACATGTTATGATAACAGTTTTATAGAAAGATATCACCTAGAAAAGCTTACGGATTCACTGGATGTACAAGTGTGATGTATTGATCCTGAAAATCTTGAAGTTCATAAATTATGAAATTAATTGTACCGCAGAGATTCTCCCCTTTTTCACCTCATATATATCCACCTCGTAACTCTAGTAACAACACTTTCGCGGATTACACTCTTTTACTGCTATTGTTTCGTCCACTTGCCTATAAGCTCGCCGAAACATCGGCTGATCTTGTTCATAATAGAATTTCCCTTATCCCACAAATTCGGCTCGAAGTTGCTGTATGTTCTATTGAATGAATGTTGAAAAAAGCCTCTGGTTTCCGCGTTTTTTCCCACCCTCCCACAATAATCAAAAGATTTGTTAATGGTTTGGGCGTTTCTCCGTATTAACATATGTAAGTTTCTTCACAACAAATTGCGCAATTTGTTTAGCTTTTCGATGAAGGTGAGTGGAAGGAGGGTGGAGATGGAGGTTATCCAGGGTAAAGTGGAGCGTTACATGAATACCGAAAGATCACGTGAAGCTATCATGTCCAAAGAGGAATTTACCCGGATGTATGATACGTACTACCAACGTGTTTACAAATATATCTGTTATCGAATTAATAACCACCATGCGGCAGAGGACATATGCAGTCAGGTGTTTGAGACCGTGATGTGTAAGTATTATAGTTTTTCACAAGAAAAATCGAATTTTGAGGTGTGGCTGTTTGCCATTGTAAGAAACGCTGTAACGGATTATTTTCGGGCGCAGAAGAAAAGAAGCTATACCTCACTGGATTCGTTGCTGGAGCTTATATTTCCCAAGCCGTCTCCTGAGGAGCTGGCGATCCGTGAGGATAATAATCAAGCACTGTTCAAGGCGCTCTCCAAGCTGCGTGAGAAGGAACGAAATATCATTGCAATGAAATATGGGGCTGGGCTGAAAAATTCCGAAATTGCACAGATCATGGGAGTTAGTGAGTCCAATATCGGTGTCGTAGTATATAGAAGCTTGAAAAAACTGCATATTTCCTTAAAGGCAGGAGGGTTCAAAAATGAATAAGAAAGATGATCTCACCAAATTCAGCAAAACCATAGAACTGCTTGAGAATGCCGAACAGGGCAGCACTACCGCCAAAGAAAGAATCTATAACCGCTTGATATACAAATTGGACCATGGGGCACTTAACCCCCAATCAGAGATAAAGGACGGGATAACGATGAAAAAAAGCAGCTGGAGAAATGCAATAGTGATTGGCAGTGCAGTAATTTGTCTGGGTGGAGCATTCTCTGCAACCTCCTATGCACAGGATATGTTCCAGTCGATCATGGCAAAGTTTGAAGTGGGAAATCTCGAAATCACACAATACGATAAGGAAATCCCATCGGCTGCACAGTCAATGACTCCATCTGAAGATGCCCAAGGTGGGGAGAATGCGGTCATTGAATTGCCGGTTGCAGCTAAGTTGAGCCTAGATGAAGCACGTGCAGCACTTGGCATGAACTTCCCGGCACCCGATTGGATGGGAGACTATGAGTTTGTGAATTGTGTTCTTCAGGGGACCAGCATGGTTGAAGTGCAGTATAATTCCGGTGAGAATGCTGTGAATTTTCTAATCTCCAAGGGCGGGGACAATGGGATCAGCACTACGGAAGAAGTGAAGACAGAAGTAATTAACGGGACTAAGGTTTATTATGCAAATGGAATTGTGATTTGGGAAGAGGATGGCTATACAGTAGAGTTGTATTCCCAAGTAGACTTTGACCAAGCTACACTAGGGGAAATCATTGATAGCTTTAAGATTGGTGCGCCTGTTCAGCCTTTAGAGCAAGGTCAAGTGAAGGAGAACTTGCAAAAGAATGGAGCAGCGGTTGCAGCTCCGGCTCCGGCTGTAGATTCGGAATAAAAGACTTACTCCGGGCAGCAGCAGCCTATAGTTACACACAGAAGACGCGAGGGGATTAGTCCCCTGAGCGTCTTCTTTTTGAGCACACTTTTATAGAACGTTCCCCAACCATTGCCACCCCCCAAAAACAAAAGTATAATTGATAATGATTATCAATTAATGAATGAATAAAGAGTTAAGTGCATTTATATAAGCAGTAAAGAGGTGACAGCATGCAAAAGCAATCTCAAAAGACAGATTTAACTGAGGTTAGAAAATATATAGAAGAGAATTTCACGAAGCACTTGTCTTTAGCACATTTAGCTAATCTTTCTGGACTTAGTTCCAGTTATTTTTCCTCGGCGTTTAAACAGGAATATATACAAAGTCCAATGGAGTATGTTACCCAGCTACGGATTCAAAAGGCTAAACAATTATTGCAGAAACAAGACGTTCGCTTGAAGTTTATAGCAGAAGCGGTTGGATATAGTGATGAGTTTTATTTTAGCCGAGTGTTCAAAAAGGTTGAAGGGATCTCGCCAACGATGTATTCCAGCCAGCAAAAATCTCATATCGGTGTTGTAACTGGGAACATGATGGGGTATTTACATGCGGCAGGAGTCATTCCGTTTGCTGCACCCTTAAGTGCAAAGTGGACACCGTACTACTATAATTTGTGGGCGCAAGAAATCGAGCATAAGGTAACCTTGACACAAAACAAAAATTATTGCAGCCCCAATGAGCTATTGCATTTGCCAATTGATCTTCTTATTTCTCCCAAAGATTTGTCGTCAGAGCTGGTAAAACGGATAGAGGATCATTTTCCAATCTATTGGCTGGATGATAAGCAAGATTGTTTAGTAGCCTTAACTGAACTTGCTGCCCGACTAAATAAACAAGAAGAAGCGAAACAGTGGATCACACAGTATAGGGCAAGATTGGAAGACGTTCGGCGCAGGTTAGACTGGACCTCTACACCACCTAAAGTTCTAGTTATACGTATCTATCAGCAGCAAATCTTTGCTTATTGTAATACAGGCATTCAGCATCTTTTATTTCAGGATTTGGGAGCGGAATCTAGTTATGAGCAGCCCGGTCTATATAATGCAGAGATTACTTTTGAAGAGTTAAGTAGATTGAAGGTGGATAAGTTGTTTACGATTATTTGCCCCGATGATGAGTCACGAGCAACTTGGCATCATTTGCAGAGAGATGTTGGGTTTAGACAGTTAGAGGCTATCGAACAGGGACAAATCTATGTTATTCACTCCGATCCTTGGTTTGAATACTCTCCTGTGGCTTTAAAACGAATGCTAGAGGAAGTTGCAGTAATGATGATACCTTGAAAATGTACATGTCTAATCATAAGATGTTACATGGTCAATGCGTCCTATCTCTTATACACTCAATACTGAGAATGATTATTATTGAGAATATAGGAAAGAGGGAAGGTCTATCATGAAGGGGTTTAATACAAAAACAATAAGTTATGTTGTAATGGTTGCTTTATTATCCATTCTACTGACAGCTTGCGGCGGCAATAATACAGCTGATCAGCAAGCAACAGATACTCCAGTAACAACCAGTGAAGCGAGTGCAACTGCAACGGAGGAACCCGCTGTACAAGAACCGGAAGTAGCGGCTAGAGAAGCGTTTGTAGTAACTGACCAAGTAGGCAATACAGTAAACATTCCGGGGACTGTACAAAAGGTGTATGCCCCTGGTCTAGAGGATTACTTAGTTACCCTTGGTGTAACCCCAGTAGCCCAATGGTCCACGGGTGAAAGACCGCAGCAGTATCTACAGGATACGTTAAGTGGTGTAAAAGAAATCAGCTTCGCTAATGGTGTTCCCTCTCCAGAATCTGTAGTAGATTTGGAGCCGGAATTAATTATATTCCCCACTGCTTTTTATGCACAAAATGGTGTTTATGAAAACTACTCGCAAATTGCTCCAACTTACGTGTTTAAGAATGCACTCGGCAATGTAGTGGAGGCCACAGAAACGATTGCGAAATTGCTAGGTTTAGAGGATAAAGCAACAGAAGCTATTGCTGCTTACGATACAAAGCTAGAAGCAACTAAAGCACAGTTAGCCAGCGTTTCTGCCGGTAAAAAAGCAATTTATATTAATGCGAATGCCCGTGCAATCTTTTTAGTGGGTAACTTCCATTACGGGGGTTATGTGCTGAGTGAGCTAGGCTTTGCTCAAAGTGCTCTTGTAGAAGGTGAAATGTCCGCTGATATTTCGCTGGAAATGTTGTCTGATTTAGACGCGGATTATATCTTTATTAACGATAATGATGGTCTGGGAGATGCTTTCCTGGCAGACATTAAAGCTAGTCCTTTATGGAAGGCGCTGCCGGCAGTTCAAGCAGGTAAAGTGTTCGAGGTGGATGGCGATCACTGGAGATCCAGTGGATTAATTGCTTATCAAAAAACGATGGACGATATTGTAGCGTTCCTGCTGCCATGATTATCAAACCGTACGTAAAACCAAACTATGAAACGATGTTGATCACGAGTAAAGCTAATCATAAGGACTATGAAATCTTTATTGCAAAACCGTTGGATGAGTCTGCAAAAGATGGCTACGGCGTCATTTATGTTCTTGACGGCAATGGGCTTTTTGAAACCGCTGCTGAAATCACCCGATTGCTGACGCGTAAGCCTAAAGGCTATCCACCCGCGATTGTTGTTGGCATTGGTTATCCTGGGGGTGAGGCGTTTGATACCGTGCGTCGAACCTATGATCTAACTATGCCAGCCGAGCTTGCAAATTTACCGAAACGTCCCAACGGGGAGCCTTGGCCTGAATTTGGCGGGGCAGATGAGCTGCTAGCTTTTTTTGAAAAAGAGTTAATGCCAGCCATTGCCCAGCGGTTCGTTATCAATAAGCAGAAGCAAGCATTGTTTGGTCATTCCTTTGGCGGATTATTTGTTCTGCATGCGTTGTTTACACAACCCACCTTGTTCTCACATTATATTGCAAGTAGTGCTTCCATCTGGTGGAATGATTACGCACTTTTAAAGGAGTATGAGAATTTTAAAGCTGATTTACACAGCAATACGCTAAGTCAGTTACCTAAAACGCTTATGATTGCCGGTGGGGAAGAGCTGGATTATATGGTCAAGGATAGCTTGGATTTATGTAACAGCATGATGGCCGTACACCTTCCAAGCTTTGAAGTAAGCTGGGCATTGCTTGAGCAAGAGGAGCATGTGAGCGTAATCTCGGGTGCGATTAGTCGGGCCGTCAAATTTTTGCTTACCACATCCTCTGACTTAAGTTAGATAGAAATCATATTCGTTTGCATCTGAGCTGGCCCTTGGCTGGCTCTTTTTGTAAAGTGAAGGGAAAGGGTTGGAAACATTGGCCGCAAATGTTCAGAAATCATCACTAGCAGGAGAAAAAAAGTTCTCCTTTTTATTATTGCTAATCCTCATGCTCCTCCTATTAATAGGCGTATTAGTGCTTGGCATGGCCCTTGGCGCGAAAAAAATACCCTTCGCAGATGTATTCATGTCTATTTTTGCTTTTGATGATAAGGCGTCTACCCATCAGGTGATCCAGTCGATTCGTTTACCCCGGGTACTTGCCGCTATGGCAACAGGCGCTGGATTTGCAGTAAGTGGAGCGATTATTCAAGGGATTAGTCGCAATCCTTTAGCGGATTCGGGGATTCTTGGATTAAATGCTGGGGCGGGTGTCACGCTAGTTATTGCTATGGTTTTCCTGCCGACGATTTCATTCACAGGTACACTTTGGCTCTGTATTCTAGGTGCGGGATTGGGAGCGGGTTTAGTCTTTAGTGTGGGTTTATTAAGTAAACGAGGCATGACGCCTATTCGGCTTGTATTGGCGGGTGCTGCCATCTCTGCTATGCTAACTGCCCTAAGTGAAGGAATAAGTATCTTTTTTTCAGTGGCTCAGCAGGTGGCTTTTTGGTATGGAGGAGGTTTAAGTGGCATTAGCATGGCCCATCTACAGCAAATGTTGCCGTGGATGCTTCTTGCGCTATTACTTGCCATCGTAATTTCAAAGTCGATTACTATACTTTCTGTAGGGGATGAGACAGCGGAAGGGTTAGGCGTTAATATAAAACTTATCAAAAATCTTTCGCTTTTAGCCGCATTTATGTTAGCTGGGATTTCATGTGCTTTAGCCGGATCTGTAAGCTTTGTGGGCTTAATTGCTCCTCATTTGGTACGTTACATAGTGGGTGTGGATTATCGTTATATTATTCCATTATCCGCAATTCTGGGAGCCACCCTTGTTGTGCTTGCTGATTTAGTGGCACGTATCGTAAATGCCCCTTATGAAATCCCTGTAGGTGCTGTAATTGCGGTTATTGGTGTTCCGTTCTTTCTATATTTGGCTCGTAAAGAAAGGCGGGAGCTATAGTGAAGCTAAGATGGAAGTTTATAATTATAGCAATCATTTTACTGCTAGGCTTTATATATAGTGTATCTACTGGTCAAAGCAGCTTAAGCTTACAAGAGTTATGGCAAACCGTATTAGGAAATGGAACACCGAGGCAGGAGCTTGTACTTTTTCAGTTCCGTATTCCACGTATGATCTTGGGTTTTCTAGTAGGTGGCGCGTTGGCAATAGCAGGAATGCTGCTGCAAGCCATAAGCCGAAATGCGTTAGCAGACCCGGGTATACTGGGGATAAATGCTGGTGCTGGATTATCCATGATGTTATTTTTACTCTTACAAAATAGCTCAACCGGCTTACATACTTATGTTCAGCCACTGTATGCTTTATTGGGCGGATTTATCGTTGTCGCTCTATTATTTATGCTTTCTTATGATCGCAATCAAGGCATTATTCCCATTCGATTAATTTATACTGGTATTGCTGTTGCGGCTGCGATTAGTGCATTTATGATTGTGTTAACCTTCGTACTAGATCCTTCGCAATATCAGATGATTAAGGTGTGGCTGGCAGGGAACATAGGGAATAGTAATTGGAGCCACGTGTATGCTATGCTGCCTTGGTTACTTCTTATTGTGCCTTTATTAATTCGGAATCATCTTATATTGGATGTACTAAGGCTTAACGATCCTGTAGTCATTAGTTTAGGGGTATCTCTAAATAAGTATCGCGTTTGGTTTTTAGTATGTAGTGTATTATTGGCGGCACCAGCGGTTGCTGTCAGTGGGAGCATTGGATTTGTAGGACTAGTAGTTCCACATTTAGTTAGACGACTCTTTCGTGGCCATAAAATAATGATTCCCGCATGTTTATTAATCGGTGGCGGATTAGTTGTTATTGCAGATGCGCTTGGTAAAATGGTAGTAGCCAATACTGAAATACCAGCAGGAGTAATCGTGGCTTTAATCGGTGCTCCATACTTTTTATATTTATTGATTAAAAGTGAATAACTGAAAAAAGCTATTGTGTGATTGGTGCTGGAAATAAAAAAAGAATGCCTTGATTATGCTATAATCCAAGGCATTCTTTTTTATATCGTTTTCGTGTTCAGCTTTTCTAAAAGAACTTTCCACCAGTGTATAGATTGCTCAAGTTGAGAAGCGTAGTAGCTTTCCATGAAATCTACACTTTCACGAGTGGAGCTATCTACATCTATTTGCTGGTAGATTTGATTTAATTGATCTTTTTTTATAAGTGACTGTTCAATTTTCTTCTCGATAATCGGGATCACTTTATCAGTCTCTACAAAACGAAGATTCACAAGAGCGACAATCATATCTGAAATAGATTCTGCATCTTCTATTACCTTATAAATTTTGAGCGGGAACTGCTTGCGCCCTTTATCGGTAATGGAAAACACCTGTTTGTCTGGACGATGTTCTTCCTTGATGATCTCTACCTGTTCAACTAAGCCCTGTTTCGTAAGAGATTCAAAGTGATAATACAGTTTGCTTTCAGATAGATTGAGCAATTTATCAAAAGGAATAGGGGTGGATAGTTCTTTTTTTAATTTATAAGGATAATTATTTTCATCCATTAACTTACTTAAGATATAAATTTGAATTGACATCACAGAACCCACTCCTAATTGTTGGCTAAACTCTATCTTACCAAACCTAGGCGGTTATTTCAGCTGTATTTTTAACTTCAACGGGCAGTATAGTTTCTTTAGTCACAGGTACAGGTTTATGAACAAACCGGACGATTACAATGTTAATCATCATAGCCCCGGCAAATACGCCTGCTAATCCCCATAAGAAGGGGGCTGGACTAATGGAACCAAACATTTGTGCCAAATAAGCTTGCACAGAATAATACATCGGGGTGATGCGGCCGAACCAATCGTATGGTGTATACATCATATCACGAGGCATGGTAGCACCATTGGCGATGGTTTGCATGAGCAGGATTGGAATATTTAAGACCATACCGCCTTCGCCAACTAGGAAGACCATAATCGCACACACGTTAAATGCAGCCATATACATTAGAATTTGCTGAGCAGCAACTGGTAACAGTAAGGATAGGTCTACATCTGCAACAGAGAAGGCAATGGTTAAAGCAACGACTGTTGATAATACAGCGATTAATAAAGCTGTGAATTGAACGAACATAAACAGTTTTGTCTTGCTTGCTTTCCCGCGGTTTGCTTTAAAAGAAGCAACTAATTGCATGGAGGCAATCATTGCCCCAACATAACCAGCCATAGTTAAGAACATAGGTAACATGTTGTTGTGCATGCCGTCCGGAACATCATTGATGACAACATAATTCCCGACATAACTATTTTCAATTTGTGTAGCCATTGCGGTGGCTTGTTCTTCTGGTACGTTAAAGTTCATTAACACACCTTTTGCGGTTTGCTCTGAGAAGTTCGCGCTTAATTGTTTGTTAATTTCTCCTACAACGGAAGACATGGCTGAAGATACCATGGTGGCAGAAGCTTCGTTGACTGTGAAATCAATACTTGCGGATACCTTACCGCTTTGAACGTTGGCTGAAAATTCTTCTGGAATATGGACAACTAGAGCTAACTTATTATGTTCTAATTCATCCATCGCTTTTTTATTCGATACATCGGTTTTTATCGTTTTGAATGGTAAACTCTCCGAGAACTGACTCGAAATCTGAGCCCCATATTGACCTGCATCATCATTGACAATAGCAATTTTTAAATCATCCATGTTCCCTGGAAGTGCTGTATACCCTGGTAAGAAAATACCCAGCATCGCAATGGCATAGAACACACCCATAAAAATAGAACCAATGGCCCCTTTGGACTTCAAAAACTGTGAAAACTTCAACTGTATTCCTTCTTTCTTCTGAATAACACTTTTATTTTAGTACTCCAATTAAAGTACTTTTAACTGAGTGAAATTTATAGTACGATAATTCATTATAAATGTCAAATTTAAGATACAATGGGTAAGTAGTGAATGATTAAAAAAATGAATAACTGAAGGGACTTCGAATATGAACAAGGTTATTGTAATTGGTGCAGGCATATTAGGGGCTTCAGCAGCTTATCAGCTAAGTAAGTTAGGTGCTGAGGTCATCATTATAGATCGTAAGGATGTTGGACAAGCAACGGATGCAGCAGCAGGGATTATTTGTCCATGGTTGTCTCAACGCAGAAACAAAGCATGGTATCGTCTTGCTAAAGCGGGAGCAAGCTTTTATCCGGCACTTATTCAAGAGTTGGAAGAGGCTGGAGAAACCGAGACTGGATACGCAAAAGTTGGAGCGATATGTATCCATGAGGATTTGAAAAAGTTACTCGCGATGAAAGAAAGAGCGGAGCTGCGCAGAGAGGACGCCCCTGAAATAGGGGAACTTACGATGCTGACGGATCTTGAAGCGCAAGAGAAGTTTCCCTTATTGTCGGAAGGTTATCATGCGCTTCATGTATCCGGTGCAGCAAGAGTGAACGGACGTGAATTACGTGATGCTTTGCTAAGGGCTGCTCAGCGTAATGGTGCGCAAATGATTGAGGGCGATGCTATTTTAGAACATGATGAACATGAAATTAAAGGGGTTAGTGTAGGAGAACAGACATTCACAGCGGATGAAGTGATTGTGTGCGCAGGGGCTTGGTCTAACGCTTTGCTTCATCCGCTTGGGATCATGCTTCAGGTGCGTTATCAAAAAGCTCAAATTATGCATTTGAAGCTTGCTCAACAAGCGAGTACAGAGCAATGGCCTGTGGTAATGCCGCCTACAGATCAATATATACTCGCATTTGCGGATCAAAATATCGTGGTAGGTGCTACTCACGAAAATGATGTCGTAGGTTATGATACTGCTGTAACCGTAGGAGGAATGCAAGAAATTTTAAATAAAGGTCTTCAAACGGCCTCCGGTCTTGCAGATTGTAGCCTAAATGAGATAAGAGTAGGCTTCCGTCCATTTACAGCAGATTTTCTTCCCGTGTTAGGCAGGGTTCAAGGATGGAATAAACTAATTGTTGCTAATGGGCTAGGGTCATCGGGATTAACGATGGGCCCCTTTCTTGGTGAGCAGCTAGCCAAGCTAGCCATGGATCAACAGGTAGATATTCCGCTTGAAGACTATGCATTAGAGCATACGATAAGTTTGGAACTGTAGGAACGTAGTGTCCGCCTTTGTCACCGGATTTCAACCATGAAACATGGTAATAATCGAGAAATCTGGTGACAACAGCGGCCGGAAGTCCAAACATTCACCGGAGTCACGACCTTACCTTAATAGAAAAATCTTAAGTTCAACTAGTATAGCGAAGCTTTTTTTTATCCTTTATACTGAAAAGACCAATTAATCTTCCTAGGAGTTGTCTAACGAATCATGATAAAGAAAGAAGTCGCGCATATACGCAAGCAATTTAAGCTGGATCACGATTTAATGAGTATTTACGATATTCTCAACGTGTATATTATGAAGGAAAGCAACGAGATCTATCATTGGGAGCGCCAGCCATTTGGAATGGTGGATAGAGAGAAGCAGGAGCTGTATATGGGCAATTTCAAAAAACTCCTGACCGGTGAACTGGATCAGAAATTGTTCGAGTTGAAGTTTCAAGCGGAAGCGGAGGAGCCAGCGCAGGTGATGCTTCATCAAGCTTTGGTGACAGGGGATCCAGATGAATGGCAGGACCTGATGCTACTGTTGGTGGACAGAATGATGGCGGATACTCATTATGAACGGGATACGGTGATCACTTTCGTTCGAGGACAGTATTTCCGCCCGACTAAAGATAGAAACGATGAAGCCGAGGAAAGTGAGAAAAACGAACTATTCGCGCATCCTTTTATCCTATGCAGCGTGAATTCCACGGAGAAACAACGGAAGGCTCTCTTGTTTGATTACGTGGAGCGGGAGTTCAAGTACAATGTCATTGTAGATCCGATCGTCAAGTTAAGCACACCGGAGCAAGGTTTCTTTTACCCAAGCGTGACGGACAATTATTCCGATGTGAACCGCATTCTGTATTGTACGGGGAAATCGAACTTTCCAGATCCGCATTTTGTCGGAGAGGTCTTGAATGCCGAAAGATCCAATACGGCTCTGGAAGAGAGAGCTATATTCGAAGACATCGTGAAGGAAGTGGCGGGCGAACAGCTTGATGCAACCACTCTCGCACAGGTGTACGAGGAGATCCATCAGGTCATCGAAACCAACGACGATAAGGAAGAACCTCCAAAGCTCGATTATAGAGACCTGGAACGTGTACTAACGGTAAGTGGCGTTGAGAACGTGACAATGGAAAAAGTGGAACGGGCGTTCGAAACGATCGTTGACGATAAGCATTATGAGATGAAGGCGAGCAGCGTAATGCCGAAATTCACTACCAAATCGATTAAGATCGATACAAAGGTAGCTACGATTTCGGTCAGCCCGCAGGATTTAAAATATGTGAAGCAAGTGAATTATCATGGGAGACGCTGCATTTTGATTGAGGTTGACGAAGATGCCGTGATCGAAGGATTCACCCTTACTACAGAGAATCTTTAGACCGCTTCAACAATGCTATGGGCTATCCTTAAAGTCTTTGAACAAGACTAAGGATAGCCCAATTTGTTTTGTGTCAAATACGGTGATTAAAGATATATTCGATATATTCTTTTGCGCTAGTATTAATTTCTTCATCGCTGGCTTGAAATGAAGCTCCAAAAACAGCAAAGTACGGTAGGGCTTCTGCGCCTACATGTTTGGCACTGGCGTTAAAGGGTGCGATCACTTCGTCTACGGTAAAAGAAACAGAGCCCTCTGGTTGATAATTTTCTTTTTTATCACCGATGGACAGGGCCAGCCCTAACTTTTTCCCGTTAAGCTTGTTCCCGTTTGATCCATAAGCCCATCCGTAAGCCAACACATCGTCAAACCATTTTTTTAATAGCGGCGGATAACTGTACCAATACAACGGGAATTGAAAGATCACTTGGTCATATGTTTCCATTAGATTCTGCTCTCTAGAAACATCAATATTCCAGTCAGGATACTCTTTATAAATCTCATGAAGGGTAATATCGTTGGGATATAACAGCAGTTCTTCTTTCCAGCGCTGGTTGACCCTCGAATTCTCAAGGTTCGGATGCGCCAAAATCACTAGTGTTTTCATGATGAATCTCCATTCTCAGGCCTATATTATTTATGAATATTATTATTATCTTGCAGGTTGTAAAAAAAGAAAATACACACAATAAAGTAAGATGGTTACTTCGAGGTGTGTACTGGACTCCGAAAAAAATATATGCAACAATGAAGTTTTGAGTAAGCTTAATTTGATCAGCATGAACGAGGTGTTATTCTATGAAACAATATCATTTAGGGATAGAGGCAACACTAGAAATCATCGGCGGAAAGTGGAAAGCTTTGATCATTTGCTTTTTGATGTCCGGTGCCAAAAGAACAAGTGAATTACAGCGTAATATTCAAGGCATCTCACAAAAGGTTCTGATCCAGCAGCTTCGTGAACTTGAGAGGGATGGGTTTGTCAAAAGATTCGTGTACCAGCAGATGCCGCCAAAAGTTGAATACAGCCTCACGGAATATGGCGTTACAGCTAATAAGATCGTGGATGTTATGTGTTCTTGGGGAAAAGAAAATATAAAAATAAGGCAAAGACGAGGAGAAGAGATCGTCTTGTTGGAGGATACATGTCCTGGAGCAAATTAAAGCAACAACTGGAGAGTTTTCTCTGTCCTGCGTTATCTGGCAAGGTTGAATATCGCGCAAGCAGCTACCGTTATTTACCTGATAAATCAGGGAGCTGTTATATTTCGGTAGATAAAAAGAACGTACTCAATATGAATGATAGAACTAACTCAATCAGATGGTATCTGACGGAGCAGGAGATTAAGAATGATTCAGAACTCCAAATTCCAATCCACCCTGAAGACATTGAAGCGGTTAGAAAAGATAGTAAAGGGAACATCCCGGAGGATCGTCTAATAGTCATTGCAAGAAGCAGAAAGATATCAGAAGTTGCAAAGGAGCTTTTGTCAGCACAGACGTCATTAAGTAAATCGAATTTTATCGTTATAGCTAATAAGTTTTTATCTACTTCTATAGAGGAAAGCATAGAGAGCGATGATATCTTATTGAATATTCTGGCTTTAGTGGACAGACGGGTTGGGAAAAAGCGGATTTTAAACATGAGCGAGAAGATGCAGTTAAAGCATCCGATTGTGCAATATTTTTATGAACTACGTCGTAGTACATTGTGAATATAACTAAACTCTCCCTTGCCCAATGGGACCTGCTTCATCCATTATAAATAGGTAATCATCTCCCCCACAGAGCGTATCTTTACCTGTATCCATAAAGGAGAGAAAATAGGATGGAACTCAAAAAAATAAATGACTCTATTTATTATTTGGAAAGTGTCCGAGAAACAGACAGACCTGTTTTGGGATATGTTGTAGGTGACAGCTTTTCAATTATGATTGATTGTGGCAATTCAGAATCGCATTTAGATGCCTTTATAAAGTGTTTGGATGATAACAATCTGCCACGTCCCAAATATGCTTTGATCACGCACTGGCATTGGGATCATACCTTTGGTATGCATGCTTTTGACGGGGAAACTATAGTCTCTTCAGCAACGAATGAGGCACTAAAGCGCCTGAAAGAATGGGAATGGGATGAAGAAGCTGTGGTAAAACGCTTAGAGACCAAAGAAGAAATAGTATTCGCCTATAACTGTATGAAAAAAGAATATGATACGTTTGATAAGATTAAGGTTAGCACAGGAAATATTATGTTCGAGGATGCTTTAACGCTGGATTTAGGGGGCACCACTTGCCAGATTATAAAGGTAGGAGGGCCACATGAAGACGATTCTTGTGTTGTATATATAAAAGAAGCGGGAGTATTATTCGCAGGCGATGCACATAGCGGGGATTATTATCATGGAGAAGGTAAAATTGATCCGATAAAAATGAAAGAATATATTGTGTTTTTATCCACTCTTTCATTTACTACGTATATCCCGGGGCACGACGCCCCTATGAGCAAGGAACAAATCATTCCCTTGTTAAATAGATTTTGTGAGGTCAAGTAAAGGCTAGCCTTATCACATAACAGCTTATTTTATTAGGCGACTTGTTAGGTATGAATTCGGTAGTTTACCGGACGCATGCCTTTTTGTTGTGCCTGATGGGGCAGTTCAGAGGGGGGGGCTTATTTGCGTTTATTGGGAAGCAGGGTTACGATTAACCATAAGCAGCCTTGCTTCAGACCCCTTCCGAGCTATTAGAAATCTTAGACGAATTATACATCGATGGCTGGGGACTTGTACAGAAAGGGAAACAGAAATGGATAAGAAAATAAGCGTAGAGAATCTAAAACTGACACCACAAAATGATACTTATTATATTGCTTGGAGTATCGGAGTCGATAAGAAGTATAAAAAGCATATGAAAAAAGAAATAAAGAGCCAACTCACAGACGTTCTAGGATCCATGACTCAAAATAATGCTGTGGAGGATATTTCAGTTTACAGTCATAACAAAACAGCCGAAAAACATGGAGAATTCATTATATGGGATTATCTTATCCTAATGCAGATCAAGGAAAAAGAAGATGCCGAATTCATTTTACCTAACTTAAAAAATGTGAATATACCTTTCGTGCTCGAAACAATCCGTATGGAGTTACTTGTAACCACACCAAACAGCACGTACCCTACACCAGGGGAAGGCGCGCGAAAACGGCATGTAAAGCCATTTTATGCAATTGAATATGTCGATGTTCAGCCTAATCATTTAGATGAATTCCGAGACATAATGATTAACAATAACGGACCGGCAATGAAGTACATAATGGAGGAAGCGAGATGGTGTCATAATTTTTATGCATTAGAAACGCTGACTGTCTTCTATCATCATTCAAGTTATCCTACTTGGAATCAGATTCATGTCATAGGTTTGTATTTGGAATCAATTTTTCTATATAAAAAAGATTTCTCAAAAGGGCTGGCACTGACCCACAGCATTTCATTTGAAGAAAACTTTGCGCAGTTAAAGAAGATAAGAACCATGTTATATAAAACAATCGGGAGAAAGATGATCTAGAATAGATCAATGGATCAATGGATCAATGGATCATACCCACCCCGTAAATTCCAATATAGACGCTTTAGCGGATTGTGCTTCGGATTGTGCGCCTTTACGCCATTGTTTAGGTGAATCACCCATAAGCTTGGAGAAACATCGGTTGAAGCTGGATATGGACTGAAAACCTACTTGCTCAGAGATGGAGAGAATGGAATCATCCGTACTTTTTAACTGCTTGCAGGCCTCTTCAATACGGGTACTGTTTAGGAAGTCGAGAGGTGCGGACCCCATAATCTCATGGAATTTCCTGCGGAAATGAGTGGTACTTAGGTGGCACAGATCAGCTAAAAAATCGATGGTAATCGGCATCATGTAGTTTGTAGTGATGTATTCCAGAACGGGTGAGATGACAAAATCGCCCTTCAGGCTATGCTCTGTGTCTTGATTAACCAAGGGTTCATTCCGGGAATGAATTCTAAGAAGCTCTATATAAAGCGATAATAATAAGCCGTAAGCACTTTCTTGATAGTAAGGATTTTTTTGTTTCAATTCCTCTACGACCGATGTCGCAAGGGTATATACCTTGGGATGTTCCTCTTTATTCAAAATACAGTTTGTTCCCTTAATTGCCCACAGATTCGGCTCAAAGTTGCTGTAAGCGCTTTTGAAGGATTGCTGAAAAAGATCCTCAGGCGAAAAAAAGATATAAGACCACAGACTGGCTTCATTCGGCGAACTATAAGTTGTATGAGGGAGATACCTAGGGATGAAGGTCACATCTCCGGCTTTAAAAGGCACAGATTCTCCTTTGATCTCCATGATGCCGCTATCCGAATGGCAAATGCCAATCTCCAAATGATTATGGAAATGCAGATGTTCACTTTTAATATCAGAAATCTTCCAACGTTCACCGCTTAACAGCAAGATAGGAAAGTTTATCGGTAAGCTGTAGTGGCGGTATTCAATGATGGGTTTCTTTTTTCTGGGCATATTCTCAATACTCCCATTCTTATTACGTAGGTTGAGTAGATTATAGGTTAACGTTATATCAAATTCAACTATATAAAGAGAACTTGATATTATACAATTTGAGGAAAAGTGGCGGAGGAGAATCTTGGAACTTTAGGGGCGTAGCGTCCGCCTTTGTCTCCGGATTTCAACCGCTAATAGCGTTACAAATCAAGAAATTCTTACGACAACAGCGGCCGGAAGTCCAAATATTCTCTGTAGTCACGGCTAATTCCAAGATATAGCGAACAAAAGTTAATGGTTGAAATTGCACAGTTTAGTTATGAATATGCTTAGAATCAGACCATTTTACTACTTACAATAGAGTTAGTAAAGCGTTTACAATATGGACGGACAGCTCTCAAGCGCCTTTGGGGGCGTGTGCGAAAGAGAGGAGAAACAAGATGCTTCAATTAACTTATGACAGAGAAGAGATTTTAAGGGTCATCGACAAAGTGGTCAGAAAAACAATGGCGATGGATTTAACATGGGACTGGCCTTGTGGTGTGGCTTATTATGGGGTAACCAGAGCTTATGAAACTACAGGAAATAAAGAGTATTTGGATATGCTTGTCCAGTGGGCAGATGAATATATCGAGCTGGGTCTGCCGGATTGGACGGTAAATACCTGTGCCATGGGCCATATGCTGATCACTTTGTATGAGGAAACAGGCAATCAGAAATATTGGGATATTGTGATGAGCAAAGTAGATTATCTACAGAACAATGCGCTTAGATTCGGAGATCATGTGTTGCAGCATACCGTCTCTATTTCTAATGATTTTCCAGAACAGGCATGGGCGGATACCTTATTTATGGCGGCATTTTTCCTGCTCCGTGTAGGAAGCAAATTAAAGGATCAGGAAATGATTCAAGATGCCTTGAATCAATATTATTGGCATATCAAATACCTGCAAGATCCTAGCAGCGGGTTTTGGTACCATGGCTACAATAATGTGAAGCAGGATCACATGTCTGGACTATTCTGGGGCAGAGCGAATGCTTGGGGCGCATACACCATGTCGCAAGTTAAAAAGCTTTTGAAAGAATGGTATCTGTATCCGCAGTGTATGGACGTGGAGTGTTCGCTGCGCGATCAGCTGGCCGCACTCAAGCTGGTGCAAACGGAGAACGGCCTGTGGCGGACAGTACTCGATGACGAGGAGTCTTATGAAGAAGTATCCGCGTCTTGCGGCATTGCGGCTGCTATGATCAATAACGGCAATCCGCTGCATACCAAATATGTGCAAAAAGCCCTGAAAGGTATTTTGAACAATATCAGCGAAGATGGACGGGTACTGGGTGTCTCTGGCGGAACAGCGGTTATGAAGGACCGGGAAGGATACCGCAATATTCCAAAAGACTGGATTCAAGGCTGGGGGCAAGGCTTAGCATTAGCTTTTCTATCCGATATGCTTAAATAGGAGGGATCCAAGTTGTCCAAACAAACAACGGGGGCCTTTACACTGCCGGGAGAATCCGGTTATGAGGCATTGACCCTGGAATTAGCTGAACGTTGGGGTGCCGATGTCATCCGTGACAGTGACGGCACACAGTTGTCCGATGAGATTATCAACGCAGGATACGGCATTTATTCTACAATCTGCATCATCAGAGATCATAACGAATGGGCGTCCCAGAATTCAGACAAGCTGCAGCAGAGCTTTTTAATAACTAATCCGAAGGTAGCGGTACAAGATTATTTATCCATCTATCTGATGGAGGATTTTTTTGCTGAACAATTCCGAGTGAATGATTCCAAAGAGGCGTTTAAGTACTGGCAGGTTTTTGACCGAACGACGGGCGAAGAGGTTCCAAGAGAACTGTGGAATTATGAGCGGGAATCGGGAAATGTAGTCATTACTGGAATAACGCCTTGGCATAAATACACAGTCAGCTTCATGGTCTACCGGATTTGGGAAGAGATCTCCATGTACAATCACACCACGAATCACTGGGAAAAAGAGCATCTGATGCAGATTGATCCCATCTATGTAGAAACGCAAAAATATTTACTGCATTGGATTGAAGATTGGTGTCGTAAGCATAAGGAAACAACAGTGGTTCGGTTCACCTCCCTCTTTTATAATTTCGCCTGGATCTGGGGCAGTGATGAGCGCAATCGCCATTTGTTCTCGGACTGGGGTTCATATGATTTTACGGTAAGCTCAAGAGCGCTTGATCTGTTTGCCAAAAAATATGGGTATTCGCTCACGGCCGAGGATTTTGTGAATGGTGGGAAATATCGGGTCAGTCATATCCCGGCGCAGCAGCGGAAGCTGGACTATATGGCATTTATCAATGATTTTGTCATCGAATTTGGTAAGCAATTAATTGATATTGTGCATAAGCACGATAAGCTGGCGTATGTCTTCTATGATGATAGTTGGGTTGGCATGGAGCCTTACAATGACCGTTTTGAGGAGTTTGGTTTTGACGGGATGATTAAATGTGTGTTCTCAGGGTATGAGGCAAGGCTTTGCTCTGGTGTAAAAGTAGATACCCATGAGATTCGGCTGCATCCCTATTTATTTCCGGTTGGATTGGGAGGGCTTCCTACGTTTATGGAGGGAGGTAACCCTACGCTCGATGCCAAAAAGTATTGGATTAATATCCGGCGCGCCTTGCTCAGAGAGCCTATAGATCGGATTGGACTGGGCGGATATTTGCATCTTGTAGAGCCTTATCCGGATTTTTGTGATTATATCGAAAAGATCGCGGATGAATTCAGAGAAATTAAAGAGCTGCATCATAAAGGCAAACCGTATCACATTAAGACGAAGGTAGCCATTTTGCACGCTTGGGGCAAATTGAGATCGTGGACCTTGTCCGGGCATTTCCATGAAACGTATATGCATGATTTGATTCATATCAATGAGGCTTTGTCCGGATTGCCGGTTGAGGTGCAGTTCATTGATTTTGAAGATATCCGTAAGGGAGTATTACATGAGTGTGATGTAGTGATCAATGCCGGCTCGGCAGGTTCAGCATGGAGTGGTGGAGAATACTGGAGTGACCATAAGTGCGTGGACTTACTGACAGAATGGGTTTATGAGGGTGGTACTTTTATAGGTATCAATCAGCCTTCGGCGCTTGATGGTTATGACAGCTTTTTCAGAATGGCACATGTGCTTGGTCTGGATGAGGATACAGGCTCCAAGGTAGCTCATGGAAGATGGACATTTGAGGCTAGAGATGAGCAAGGTTTAGTGCCTGAAGGAGCCAGCATAACACCTAAAAATAACATCTATCTTACGGATGGCTCAGCAGCGGTATTGTGTGAAAAGAGTGGGATGATAACATTGTCCACCCATGCCTTTGGTAAAGGAACGGGGATCTACCTGCCTTCTTTCACCTTAAGCTTTGAAAATACAAGATTGCTGTTAAATGTGATCCGTTTTGCCGGCAATGAGTTAAAGGAAACAAAGTATATTACGGATAATTTATATACAGAGTGTGCTTATTATCCAGAAAGTAAAATACTCGTCGTGATTAACAATAGCGACCAGCTTCAAAAAACTACGATCGATACGGAATATGGACAACAAACCCTGGAATTAGATCCGTTTGATACTATTATCCGAACTATTGGCGATTAATCCCATTAAAAAAGCTCAAGCCAGCGGCTAACTTGCCGATGCTTGAGCTTTTTACTGTGAGGCCTATAGTATCTGTTATCTACTTATTTTGCTTTTATGAATTCAGCAGATTTGATCCCAGCTTGACGACCAAAAATAATGATTTCTGCAACAGAGTTGCCGCCAATCCGGTTTTGTCCGTGTAAGCCGCCTGTAACTTCGCCTGCCGCAAACAGACCAGGGATAGCTTCACCATCTTTATTTAGAACCTCTGTGTTCGTATTGATCTTCACGCCACCCATGGTGTAGTGAATCCCAGGAGCAATTTTAATAGCGTAGAAAGGACCAGTGGACAGGTCATTGTCCATTCCTGTAGTTCTGCCAAATTCGGCATCCTTTTTATTCTTAACGGCGCTGTTCCAAGTATCAAGCGTTGTTGCCAGCTTATCCTCTGAAACACCGATTTCTTTGGCCAAAGCTTCGATGGAATCCGCCTGAATCACGAAGCCCATTTTGTCATATTGTTCAACAGCCTTCACACGGGATTTAACACCGGAATCAAAGACCAGCGTAGCTGCTTTTTCAGGTAGTGTATTGATGGAAGCTGTTACTTTATCACGGGTATCCAATTCATTGGTGAACCGTGTACCTTCACTGGAAACAAGGATAGCGCCTTCCCCACGAACAGCTTCGCCGATGAGGTAGGATTTTTCTTGCTGCACAGTCGGGTGAACTTGGATTTGATCCATATCGACGGTTGTGCCGCCGAGTTTCTCAATCATCTTGATGCCGTCTCCGGTACTGCCGATTTGGTTAGTAGTAACGTAGCCTTCCAAGTCAGGTCTTACTTCGGAGATCAAATCCATATTGGCACCGAATCCGCCAGTGGTTACAACGACAGCATCTGCCGTAATTATTTTTTCCTCTGTTTGGTTAAAGAGGACCTTGACGCCATTTACTTTGCCATCTTTTTCAGTGATTTCTTTGACATCAGCATTCACGAAAAGTGGGATTTCTTTCTCTTGTACGTTTTTTACTAAACCTTTGACAAGGTATTGACCCACAGCAGAGCCATCTTCAGGACGGTGTGTACGTTTTTCGTTCATGCCGCCTGTAATGGTGATATTGTTCAAGCGGATTCCGATGGAATCCAGCCAATCGATCGCACTCGCGGAATTATCAACGAAGAAACGAAGCATTTCTTTGTCGTTAGTGTCATGGCCACCTTTTAATGATTCTTCATAAAATAAATCATTGCTGTCTTCAATGTTTTGTTCTTTTTGGAATTTCGTTTCAGAAGCGTTCATCCCCGAAGAGGATTTGGTTGTGTTCCCGCCGGCAACCGGCATTTTTTCCAAAATAACAGGGTTCATGCCTTTCTCTTTGGCCTCAAGCGCCGCGGACATTCCCGCACCACCCGCACCGACAATGATGATATCATATTTATCTTTTAATTGATCAAATGGTGTGTAGCTTGCTTCAGATGCCCCGGAGACGGCTTCAACTTCTTTTTTCTCGTTGTTATTACTCTTGCTCTCGTTCACCTTGTCGTTTCCATTACCGCAACCTGCGATAACGAGCATGACAGAGAGGACGAGACTCAGAGCACCAGCTGCTTTCTTTTTCATTGTTAACCCTCCACTTTTATATTTCTCTATTAAGATGTACCAAAAGAACCCGACAAAAAAGAAAGGAAGTATCAGAGGGAGTTGGAAGTGGAGCAGCGCGCGCGTCGCTGTTATTCTCCTAACTTCAAATCTTCTACGGTTACGTCCACAGTTTCCATCGTTATTCTCTTTAGTTCATCTTCTTATTAAGTATACCATCAATCATGACTATTAGTGAAAGTTTTCACAAATTATACAAGTCGTCTATTCTAACATAGGGTAACGAAATATTGAGCGGATTAGGCGGAAAATGGACCATAAACCATATAACTAGAAGATTTGGCGTGAGATTTTCTCACTGTAGAAGTGGTAACTGTCACGGATTAGTAAAGCGGTTTTTGTTCTTCTGGATTTTTAAATGGTAAAATGAGAGTATTGCCTACTAGTCAATCCGGAAAGACTAACATGAGACATAGAAACAAATTCTAATTAATAGGTGAGAATATGGAATTTAATAATGTAATAAAAGAAAAAGTAAAAGAAGATAACTATAAAGTGTTTGCTTTACTAAGCCGCTATTTGAATAATACCCCCGACTTTATTAACAAAGAAGAAATTGAAGAAATCGTAAACTGTGGTGTATCTTATGAATACGCTTTTGGTTTAATGCTGGCTGCTGCTTTTGGGATGGATACGGTTGATAATGTTGATGATAAGGAATTGTTCAACCAATATTTTAGCAATATGCTTCATAAGCTTGATGCAAATGAATATTATGACAATCCATATTATAAAAATATCAAGATACCAACTATAAAGATTAATAATAGTGAATTAAAATATGAAAAATATAAACCTTTTGAAGGTTTTGTTTGCAATGATATCATCCGGACAGAAGAGGGAAGACAAATTCCTCAGGTTGGTTTTTTTCAAACTGAATTCATGTTCCCGGCTGTCTTGGAGAATGAAAGAATCTGGATGACGATCACACCAAATGAAATAGAAACAATGAAAGAAGCTGTTGATAAAGCGTTTGGGAATGTTCTTACATTTGGGCTTGGACTTGGCTATTATGCTTATATGGTTTCTGAAAAAGTTAATGTTGAAAGCATAACGGTTGTTGAAAAAAATCAAGATGTCATTGATTTATTTAATAAATATGTACTGCCACAATTCAGTAATGCTCACAAGATCAGGCTTATCCAAGCAGATGCTTTCGAATATGCAGAACAACATATGTCTAAGGAAAAATATGATTTTGTATTTACGGATTTATGGCATGATGTTTCTGATGGAATGGATATGTATTTAAAAATGAAAAAGTTTGAAAAGGAAAGCCCGGATACTGTATTTATGTACTGGATAGAACAATCTATTTTATGTTATTTGTAAAAATACTTTTGCCCAGTAACTAAGCTCTGTAGAGTTTCTACAGGGCTTTTTATTATTTTATAGTTCATTTCATAATTTTTAAGCCTATGTTACTATTTCTATAACCGTAAAAGGAATATTTTAGAATAGTAGGTGTATTTTATGGAAATCGGCGCGATCACTTTTTTTGTGAAAGACATGGAAAAGATGGTTACCTTTTATCGTGACGTCATGAAGATAGCTATAGAATGGGATGGTGGCGTATTTACCGGGGTTCAACTGAAGAGTGGTGTATTCTTTAATTTGTGTCAGCGGGATGCACTGAATATGTCACAGCTAACCTATCCCAGAGGGATAAACGGGACTATGGAAATTTCATTTGGCGTTCCCTCACCTGAGGACGTTGACAAGGAATTTGAGCGTCTGGTAAAGGCAGGAGCGACTCCTGTAAAAGAACCTATTTCGCAGCCCTATGGGTTGCGTGAATCTGTTGTAGCTGACCCAGAAGGAAATTTGCTTGAGATCGTAGCGGGCATTCCAGAAGAATCATAGAGTCTATACAATCATGCGAAAGGAAGACCCATTTTTGAAAACTCCTATATCTATCATAAATTGGCTAGAGCACAACGAAATCATAAACGACTTATTAAATCAGGAAGACAGCTTAACTGCGCATACAATGGATCAAGGATTTGAAGCTGAGGTCATGAGGATTAATTCTGATCAAGAGAGCTATGTACTGAAAACATGGAATAAGGAATCCAGACCGGATGTCCAGTTTCAATATCGTTTATTGGATGTTCTATCCGAACGAGGAGTAGCCGTCTCTAAACCAGTGGGCTGGGGAATCAATCCGGAGGGACATAAGGTGTTGTTAACAAGTTTTGACGGAACCCCTATTCATAAAATGAATACCAGGAAAATGAAGGAACTCGCAAGCCTATTAGCAAAAATACATAAAATTGGCGTTGAAGAGATTGGAAATATACAACTGCCAAAATACGATTTCATCGGCTACTTTTTCCCTGAAGCTAAAGAACAATCTGATATTTATAATGTATTGACTTCTCTGGTTGAGCAAACTCCAATGAAGCAAGACTGTATCATTCATGGGGATTTTCATATCGGAAATATAGTGGAGGATAAAGAGCGATATACCATAATCGATTGGACGAACGGCCAGTTGGGAGACTCTAGATATGATTTTGCCTGGTCACTTATTCTGCTGAAAATATATATCTCCGAGCGTTATGCTGATGTGTTCCGATCTGCTTATCTTTTGGGAAATGATATAGATCAGGAAGAACTTGAAATCTTTGAAGCCTGGGCATGTCTACGGTGGATTTTGCTGAATAGAAGAGGTAGCACACCGAAAGGGCCTAATACAACGAAAAGAGTGAAAGGCTTAATCGCTAATAATCGGTTTTTAAAAAAGATGGATAGTAAATTGTTCTGATGTACGCAAGGATGGATGGATTTTCTGGGAGATTGGAAATGTAATGTAACACCGTACATTATTACGTTATTAAATTATTTGTGGTATATTAAAGGTAGAAAAGACGTAAAATGCAAAGAGAGCCGTGCTGTAACACGACTCCCAAGGCAATAGCCGCTTTTAAGGGCGGTAGGCTTCAGCAAATAGGACACGACAGATAGACCGCATGCCTTTGTGAGTGGGCGGTCTATTTGCGTTTATTGGACAGCAGCGCTACGATAAGCGAACCAAAGGTTAGCATAAGCATCATTGCTTCAAACACTGTCACAAGGCATCCCTCCCTTCGGTGAGAGGTAGCCGACCGACCCTTTAAGCCTATTCTATTTGCTCCACCAGTATAGCATAATCGTTTGAAAGAGAATTAAGACTCTTGTCATAATACTCCCTAGGATTGGAGTAGTTTTCCATTTCCTCTCTTTGTCTCCGCAACTCTCTCCATTTTGAAACTTCCGTATCACATTTGCGATTTTTTGATTCCCAATTGTAGGACGTACCTCTCTTTCTAAATCTCTTCTTTGCGAATTCCCAAACATCCGATTTTCATTGGATTTTCAGTTTGGGTGTTTATAATGCTTTTTATGAATCGGGGCAGCGGATTGTAAAGGGCTTTCGATTGCGCAAAGGAGGTTTTCCATGATAAGAGGAATTCAAAAAACATTGTATCTCATACTTGCATTCTTTATCGGTCTTTTTATCGCATCCTCCTTTTTTATTAGGGCGAAATATAATTATTTCGTATATGGGGACACGCCAATTTTGGAGAGACAACAGCTGGGTCTTTTTATTCTAGTGATCGCAGTGGTGCTGGCATTAAGCGTTATTTTGTATAAAATGTGCCTGAAGCTTAATAAGTACAGTTGGAAAATAGTCATTCCAGCCATACTGCTGTTTTCTTTTGCAATCCAGATGGTGATTATCTTTCTGTTTCCACGCTTGCCGACGGATGATTCACAGACAGTCCTTTCATTGGCACTCGACATGCTGTACAGGAATGATTATTCGTCGTTTGACACGAACGGCTATCTGCATATGTTTCCGTTTAATTTTTCGATCGTTTTATATTTAAAGACGTTGTTGTTGATCTTTCCGGATAATTATCTGGTAATCAAAATATTTAATATTCTGTTTACACTCTTAACCTCATTAATGATTTACATGCTGTATAAAGAGCTCAATTATAAGTCCAAGGATAAGGATTATGGCATCCTCGTGTTTGCTGCAACCTATATCCCTTCATTGTTTATGAGTAATTTTATCTATAACGATGTGATCGCTACCGCCTTTCTGACAAGTGCTTTATATTTTGCCATAAGATTTATTAAAAGAAGGTCCATTAAGGATATTCTCTTCGCAGCTCTCTTACTGGCAATAGGTAACTATTTCCGCAGTATCGGTGTTATTTTTCTGATTACCGTGGTGGCGGGTCTTTTATTTAACATACGTTCTATCGGGGTGAAAAAGGTTTTTAGCGCTTTGTTTATCACGGCCATATTGTTTAATGTTCCCGGCTGGACGCAAAATGCTGTGCTGCAGGCGACGAATGTTGTAGATGAACCGATGAACGAAAATTCCGCACCTGTCTACATGTGGCTGAATATGGGGATCAATCTGGAGACGTTTGGGTTCTGGGACAACCGGGAGAGCTACGCTATCTATCAGCAGGATGCAAATTATAATAAGGCAGAAAGTACGGAGTTATTTAAAGAAGAAATCAGTAATAAACTCTCCGAGGCGGGCCTAAGTGACTTAGTGAAGATGTATTATAAAAAAATCGTTTGGACCTGGACGGAAGGAACCTACCAGATGGAACGATATGGGCTCGGAAATGACGGATCATCCAGTAACGGGGGAAGAATGGGCTTTGTCATGGACCGTTATAGCTACACTAATGCTGCTACGGATTTGTTTAAGGCAGACTCCAATTATAGAAGCGGAATGTTGTGGCTGCTGTATGTTCTGAATTTTCTGATGTATGTATTTATACTCGTTCGCTTAATGGGTGGAATAAGAGCCAAAAGATTTGAAGAGACCTCTTTGATTCTTGTGGTGCTGGGCTTTATCGGATTCTATCTTTTATGGGAGATCAAGTCCCGGTATATTTACCCGGTGTATCCGCTGCTGATCGTATTATCCTACATGGGTTTTAAGGACGTATACGATTATATGTTAAAAAGATGTTTTCCACGTTAACTATGTTCGCTCGGAAAGAGGGGATTCAAAGATGCGGACCAAGCGGTATTTCGCTTTGCTCATAGCAGTGCTAAGTTGTTCCATGGTGCTCGTCTCCTGCGATGCTATTACCGCACAGAAGATAACGAGTACTGACTCCGGGTCAAGAGCGAACGGGGGACAGGGCTTCACCGGCGGGCGGGGGAAAGATGGGGGCGGATCTCCCAACATGAAGGGTGGGACAAGGAGAAACGGCAACCCAGGTACAGATGGCGGTGGCGCACAAGGTGGGCGGCAGTGAACAAATTTCATGAACTTGCCCCAAGCCTACGAAGATTAAGTGTGATAGGATAAGGTTACATTTAAATTCCCCGCGGGGGTAAGAAAAGGGAGCACCATGAGAATCATTATATCGCCTGCCAAGAAGATGAAGATGGATACGGATTTCTTGGATTGCCGCCAGATGCCGCAATTCATAAGCGAGTCGCAGACTCTTCTGGCCTTATTACAAAAGTTGAATTATGAAGAAGCCAAATCGTTATGGAAGTGCAATGATGCCATCGCCACGCTGAATGTGGAGCGGATTCGGGATATGGATGTAACACGGAATCTTACACCGGCTATTTTTTCTTATGAGGGTATCCAGTACCAGTACATGGCACCCGGGGTACTTCAAATGGAGGAGCTGGAATATCTTCAGCAGCATTTACGGATATTATCCGGATTCTATGGAATCGTCCGGCCATTTGACGGCGTTGTGCCGTACAGGCTGGAGATGCAGGCAAAGCTTAGCGGACCTGGTTTCAAGTCTATCTACGAGTTCTGGAACAGGAAGCTGGCAGATCAGCTGTTTTCGGAGACTGACATCATTCTGAATCTGGCCTCTAAGGAATACAGCAAGTGCATCTCCCCTTACATTGGCGGGAATGTTCGAATGGTTAGTTGTGTATTCGGGCAGGAGATCGGCGGTAAGGTAGTAGAGAGAGCGACCCTGGTCAAGATGGCCAGAGGTGAAATGGTACGCTTCATGGCTGAGCGGCAAATCAGCTGTGTGGAGGATATCAAAGGCTTCGACGGATTTGATTTCAGCTTTGCTGATGAGCTGTCGGATGAGCGTACGTATGTGTTTATTCAGAAAAAGAATGACTAGAGCAAGCAGTACATGATGGGTAATTCTGAAGGGGGTTGAATAACCAGCTTCAGGGTTACCTTTATTTTTTGATCAACGAAACCAGATGCTGAATTCTAGTTTTTTTAAAGGGGATAGATTAGGGTATAGAGAATAAAGTTCGGGTGGAATAAGAACAGGTTAACGAGGAGGACTTATGATTTTCAAAAGAGATCCATTGGATAAACAGAGCTTACTTAAAGAATTGGATTCGCTAGGCTATTCCGACAGAATCAAAAAAGTAGCAATCCTAGGCCGTGATCATCTCGGATCTGTCCAGTACTCCCAATTACTAGCCTCTTTGCTGGAGGATGGTGTTTATGAAGCACGACTTGCCTTAATCGGCGCCATTGCAACACAAGATGCTGCTATTATTTTATCAGCACTGCGGCATCCCAAGGCAAGTATCAGAAATACGGCTGCGGGTCTTTTGGCAAAGGTGGCTTCGGATGCTGATATTGAACGTGAGCTCCCCCATTTATCCCATGATTGCCGCCGCAAGCTGTTGCATAGTATTTCACAGATTAACCGTCAGGAATTAGCAGAACGCTTATTGCCTGTAGTGTATGCCCGATGGGGAGCGGAGGAAGCCGCGATTATATTGCAGGCCTGTTATTCGGCTACGGTAAGTAAATGGCTTGCTGATATCGGGTATGCCATAAAAGACTGGAAGAAATTATCCAGCCGGCATCTTAACGTAGTAGCAGAATACTTTGCAACAACACTGGAAAGCACACCACTCAGGGAAAAAGGCTATGTCTGGTGGAGATTCTCATCAGCTCTGGAGATCCTATGCAATCTGAAGGCAGACTTAATGCTGGAGTGTGCGCTGAATCATGGACCTATGGGCATCATACATCCTGCGTTAAAAGAACAGCTTGGCACGCTTGTACGCCAAAATCCTAATAAGGTATATCAACTGTTAACACGAACGGAGTCGCGGAGCGATCTGATTTCTTATGGTATTCCTGAAGCTGTTCTTAAAAGGAAAAAATATTTATCCATGGATCAATGGATGGAGATAGCGAAACTACTCGCAGATCACCCTATGCACATAGCAAAGCTGCTTCATAATATGGCACCTTCTAACCGCAAAGTCATTTTCGATGCTGTGTATGAAGAAGATAAACGTAATGAACGTATTTTTCCGGAAAGATTACTGTATGTATTACCACATGCCTTGCGTGACAAGGAAGCCACCCGGATGCTTGGCCTTCGTGAAATCAATGATGACCGGGAGAGAACAGTCAGATTTACTGCTTGCCGTTCTATTCTTCATTCAAGAGCGGGACTTGAACAAGCAACACAGGTATCCAGTGCAGACGAACGTGCCACGGCGCTTATGCAGCTGATCAGAGGTACCGTTCTGTCGAGACAGGGCATGAATGAAACTTTGGTGTACCTGGGCCGGATTAAAAATGATCAGGATCCTGTCCGGGGCGCTGTGTTTAAAGAGCTATCGGAAAGTCCTGCGTCTGTGTTCACGGATGCCCATGTACAAGAGCTTACTTTGCTTGTTGATAGTGTTATAGAGGCCAGAGATACTTCATATGGTACAAAATTTTCCGTTCAACAACTGGCGTTTGCTATTCTCCGGCATAACGCATTACATCCTCATGGTGAGCTGTTTAAGTTTTCTTTAAAAACGATTCAGAAATTGGCCAAGCAGAATGGGCAGCTTTCCCTTCCATCCTTGGAGAAGAATTTACCCCAGGGAGTAGAAGAGATTATCTTCGACGAAATTTATACATTAGCTGTACAGGCCAACAAAAGAGAAGACTACAATCTGGTATTAAGCCTAGCTAGCTCATTCGGTAAAAGAGGTTACGGCATCATAAAACTTCAGAATCTGTTAAAGGAAGCAACGAAGGCAAAGGCGGATTCTACAGCCATACAAGCGGCCAGATACTGGCTTGCGCCTCGTACAACGCGTGATGCCAGAGTTAAGGAATTATTAGCTTTAGATAAATCGTATATTACGATCCATGAAGTGTTCCAGCATCTGCATCTGAAGCGTCAGGAATGGCTCGATCCTTTTATTTCAGGAGCTATCATTAAGGGCAAGTTCCTATCAGGCAAAACTATCTATCTTGTGCCGGCCGCGGATGGATTCTACAGATGGCTGCCACGTCAGCAACAAGCTTTAAGTGCCTTATTAGAAAAAATTGCATACGATGCCAAACGTAATCTTTGGGAGCGTGCAAGCGTTATTAAGATCATGGCAAGCATGCCTGATCTCGGTTCGGATAGGTTACTTGGGCTTATGCAGGATAAGGAAGTAACTGTAGTAGAAGCTGCACTTCATGCCTTTTCGCTTATGGAAGAACCGGAGAAGGCACTTCCCGTTCTGCTGGAGAATCTGGATGGGGACCGGGCCCGTGTAGCCATGTACTCGATACCCAGATGCATCCGCAGGGTGAATCCGGTGTTACTGGTTACCATGCTGAAAGAGCTTCTGAATCGGGATAAGCTGAAGATCACTGTCAGAAAAGAAGCCATCCGCTTACTGGGCGCTTATAGAAGCGATGACAGCCTTCCGCTATTGATGAATGAGTTCGAGAAACCCAATGCACACAAGGATGTAATCATAGCCATAGGGCATGCTGCCAAACAGCTTTTAGATGATGAACGCGCTTGGGATATGTTAAGTACAATGGCTTCTTCATCAGAAAATGACATCGCAGGAAGTTTATTATCTCAACAGCCTAATGCTCTTCCGCTAGACTTTAGACCACGTTATCTAGGATTAATCCTTGAAATTGCAAGGCACCAAGATGCGTATATTGGCAGATATGCTTTCATTTCTATGATGCGGTGGACAAATGGAAATGAAGGGATTGTTGCAGCTGCCACCGCTCGGTCTATTACGGATTTGGAAGACAGCACTAGATGGGAAACTGCTATGAACACGCTGGTAGAAACCTGTCGCGATGGTAAGATCAATGAGGTTGTAGTTGGTGTATGTCAGAGACTGGTTAGTGCAGCGATAAGGGATGAATGGAACGCCACTGCCAAAAGAGATTTGCCTCATCGGCAACGTCTACTGAAATTAGTCAACCAGCTGATAGCTTTGCCAAAAATCACCCGGATGCACCTTATCCCTTTGTATACGGACCTGATTGACTGTCTGGCATCTGATGAGACCTTACAGCAAACTGTGATGAAATTGTATATAGCAGCAATAGACTGGAATAACGTGGAGGAATCCGCCAATTATCTGAATCGGATGGTTACCACTATTTCAAATCAACCCCAGCTATTAAGCGATGTTTATAAGCAGGTCGCGTATAATTTAGAAGAGAGCACGGGATACTGGAGTCCGGAAACTTTATTGGAAATTGTAGATGTTCTAGGGTCTGAGAGCCGTTACGAATCTCAGTATATTGGACTTTCGTTACTTGAAGTTGCCGGAAGTGCTCTATTGTGGAGTCCAGAGCCTGCAGAGCGTCTGCGGTTGTACAGAGATCACACGAACCTTGCGGTTCGCTCACTTGCGCTAAATATTTGGACGGCGATAGATTAGTTTTTGATATTTTTTGAAAATAATAAAACATCAAAAAGCTCAGGCTGCAAATCGGCCTGAGCTCTTTTGATGTTTATTCGATTAAGCTTCCATCTTCTGTGCTGTGTAGAGGCGGTAGTAAAGGCCCCGCTGTGCGATAAGCTCATCATGTGAGCCGCTTTCCGCGATGCCTTTGTTAGATACGTACATAATACGATCGCAGTTTTTTACGGTGGAGAGGCGATGCGCGATAATGAACGAGGTGCGTCCCTTAAGCAGTTCATTCAGCCCTTTTTGTAATAAGCGCTCAGTCTTCGCATCAATGGAAGAAGTGGCTTCATCCAAGATGAGAATGCGCGGATCTGCCAAAAGTGTTCTTGCGAACGAAATGAGCTGCCGCTGTCCTTGAGACAGCTTGGAGCCACGTTCATTGACCTCTGTCATGTAGCCTTGATCGAATTCACGGATGAATTCGTCGGCGCAAACGGCCTTTGCAGCGGCGATTACTTCTTCTTCGGTCGCATCCAGTCGGCCGTACCGAATATTGTCCAGAATGGTACCGGAGAAGATGAAGCTATCCTGTAACATAATCCCCATCTGGCTGCGAAGAGATTTTAACGTCACCTGCGAGATATCCTGGCCGTCGATCAGAATCTGACCACTGGAAATGTTATAAAAGCGTGAGATCAGATTGACGACGGTTGTTTTGCCCGCACCTGTGGGTCCTACCAGCGCGATGCTTTCTCCCGCTTTGACCTTGAAGGAGATATTCTCCAGAATATTAAGCCCCGGGTCATAGGCGAAAGTTACATCGTCGAAGGTCACATGGCCCTGTACAGATGGCAGTGTTTTTGCATCCGGGATATCACTGACGGTAACCGGTTCATCCAGCGTTTCGAAGATACGCTCAAGATAGGCAACGGCGTTGATGAAGTTATTGTACAGGTTCGAAAGATTCAGAATCGGCTGCCAGAAGCGGGCAGCGTAGCTGCTCATCGCCAGAATGACACCGAGGGTCATGTCTTGAGGACTCAGTGTTAGTAGGCCTACAAGGAAAATCAATGATGTAACGATCGTGGACAAGTTGTCTACGGAGAACGGAATAAGTAAGTTGTAACGTTGAGCCTTCATCCATTCTTTACGGAAATTACCCGCGAGACGTGTGAAGATTCCTTCGTTACGTTGTTCCCGGGAGAACATTTGTGTCACACCAATACCGCTGATGCTCTCTTGCAGATAGGCGTTCAGGTTGGAGCTTTTGTTGGACACTGCTTGCCATGCCCGGCGTTGCCGGGTTTTGATCAGCAGCATGATGCCAAGGAAGACTGGCAGTCCGGCAAGGATGACAAATGAGAGTCGTACATCGACAGCGAACATGAAGGCTGCGATAAAGAGCAAATTCACGATTTCTAGAATAAAGTTGATAATCCCGTTGGACAGCACATCTGAAACGGCGTTGACGTAGTTTACGACCCGGATAAGGATCTTGCCCTGTGGACGGTCGTCATAATATTTAAAAGGCAATTCTTGCAGATGCTTAAACAAATCCGTTCGGATGTCAAAAATAATATCCTGCCCAACACTCGTCATGATGCGCGAGCGTATCGTAGCCAGATAAACGCTGACCACGATGGTCACAAGCATCAGTGCAGCCCAACCCAGCAGTGCAAGCTTCTCTTTTGCCGGAATGGTCACGTCGATGACATGTTGCATGATCAGCGGAGCCGACAGTGAAATGGCTGCTGAAAGTGCACTGAGCACGAACGCAACAATCATTGGCGTTTTCTTTCGTTTGATATATACCATCGCACGCCGGAAGTGTTTTATATTAAACGGCGATTCAAGATTCTCATCGACGTCAAATTTATTCCTTGCCACTTGCGGTCACCTGCCTTCCAATACCCTCGTTCTGCAGTTTAAACACTTCGTAATAGTAACCACGTTTCGCTAGCAGTTCAGTGTGAGTCCCTTCCTCAACTAGCTTCCCGCCATCCAGAATGAGAATACGGTCGGCTTGCGAGGTAGTAGATACACGCTGCGCAATAATAATTTTCGTACAAGGATAGTCCAGTTCACGTAGACTTTTTTGGATATGCTCCTCCGTCTCAAGGTCGACCGCAGAGGTCGTATCATCGAGAATCAGAATAGGACGGTGTACCGCCAAAGCACGCGCTAAGGCAATACGCTGCTTTTGCCCCCCCGACAGTCCGACTCCGCGTTCCCCGACAACGGTATCATAACCTTCAGGCATTTTGGTAATGAAGTCGTGTGCGGCTGCGAGCTCTGCATAACCCATTGCATCTTCTTCCGGAAGATCAGGATCGCCATAGGCGATGTTTCCATCAATGGTATCAGAGAACAAGAGTACATCTTGGGTCGCCATGCCGATATTTCCACGAAGTTCATCAAGCTCCAGCTGCCGAACATCAACACCGTCTACGAGTACGCGCCCTTCAGCTACATCGTAGAAGCGAGGGATGAGGTTGATGATTGTTGTTTTGCCTGATCCTGTCGCGCCCATGATTGCTACAGTTTCACCGGGTTCAACGGTAAAGCTAATATCGTCCAGTACGATAGCGCTATCATATTTGAAGCGGACATGATCGAATTCAATCCGGCCTTCATAACGGCGTTTGTCAGTGACAGTATGCTCATTAACAATATTTGGCCGGGCATAATAGATATCTACGATTTTGGACAAGCTCGCAAAAAAGCGCTGAATGTCGTTGATAATGATACCGATGTTGCGCATAGGGTTCGATATAGCCCAAATAAGCGAAGAGAAGGCCATAAACTCACCGAAGGTGATCCGGCCGTTCATAAGGAACAAACCACCAACCAACATAAGGATTACGTTGAAGCCCTGAGCGAAGGATTCCAGATAAGGAAAATAATCAAGCCATACAAGGGCAGCCTTTTTGTTCGCTGTAGAATAGTTGACATTCTTCTCTGTGAATTTTTCGACTTCGAATTCTTCACGGGCAAAAGCCTTGACCACACGGTTGCCTGAGATATTCTCCTGTGTAGTCGTGTTAAGCTGGGACAGCCGTTCACGCAGGTCAATATACATAGGACGGACGCGTTTAGCGAATATGTAAGCCACGATAAAAATGGGCGGTGACAGGATAAGCATCCACAGCGTCAGTTCCGCATCTATGGTGAAAAAATAGATAACGGCGGCAAGGAAGATCGTTAGCGATTCAATGATCGTCTTAAAAATCCAGGCCATAGAGTGACGGACCATGTCCAGATCGCCTGTCATCTTGGTCATGAGATCGCCGGTACGATTATGATCGTAGTATTTTCTGTCCTGTCCCTGAATTTTGTTGTACAAATAAATGCGGACATTGTACATCATATTTTGCGAGGATATCTCGTACTGCATGGTCGTGAAATATGCGAGACCTGTGCGCAGTAGAGAAAATCCGATCATGCCCAGACAGAGCATAATCAATAATTGCCGTTCTTGTGTAAGATTCTGCAGGGCGTTGTCACCGGCTATAAACGTATCGACAATGCGCTGACTGATGTACGGATTCACGATTGTAAGACTTGAGCCCACCACCGAAAGGCAGAGTGCCAGAATATATCGCGTCCGGTTTCCCTCTAGGTTCTGCCATAGCCATTTCAGTTCGAACATCTGATCACCTGTTTCTGATTGTTCTTGTTCTTTCACTCTTGCCTGAAAAGAGTAAATAAAACAAAGTGATTATAACATTATCAAATGACTAAGTATCGTTTACGGTAAAATTTCCTTGTTACATTATTGTTACAAAAAAATGAACTTATTAATGATGTGAATTTCACCTTGTGTAATGAGGGTTTGCCATTCGGGCTTGGGCGTTCTAATTATGATAAACTGAGACAATGTAGAGTAATTAGACTTAGTTCGGATAGGGACAGGAGGAAGAGGAATGAGTTTTGTTGCTGTAAAAGGGGAGTACAAGCGTTACAAGATGGGCGAGAATGTAATTGTCGCGAATGACGGGATTGATTTTGAGATAAAAAAAGGTGAATTTGCCGTGATCGTCGGCCCAAGTGGTGCGGGTAAATCTACGGTGCTTAATATTCTGGGTGGAATGGATTCCGCCGATGAAGGTCAGGTCATTGTGGATGGCATTGATATCGCCAAGTTTAGTGCCAAGGAGCTGACAGGCTACCGCCGCAATGACGTAGGTTTTGTATTTCAGTTCTATAATCTAGTACCTAATCTGACCACACTGGAAAATGTTGAGCTTGCTTCGCAGATTTCCCCGCGTGCACTAGATGCACGTAAGGTGCTGGAGGATGTGGGTCTGGGCGCGCGGTTAGATAATTTCCCGGCTCAGTTGTCCGGTGGTGAGCAACAACGTGTCGCTATCGCCAGAGCGTTGGCTAAACAGCCGAAGCTGCTGCTCTGCGACGAGCCGACAGGGGCGCTTGATTATAACACCGGCAAGCAGGTGCTGAAGCTGCTGCAGGATACTTGTCGTAACACCGGGACAACAGTCATCGTAATTACACATAATCTGGCGATCGCTCCGATGGCTGACAGGGTTATAGAGATTAACAACGCTAAGGTACGGAAGATGGTGATCAATCCTTCGCCGGTATCCGTTGACGATATTGAATGGTAAGGAGAAGGCATCTATGAAAAAGCGAGCATTGTGGAAAGATATTTTTCGTGAAATTGGGCATACCAAAGCCCGGTTTATTTCGATTTTTGCAATTATTATGTTAGGCGTCAGCTTTTTTGCCGGAATCAAGGCCACTGGGCCAGATATGCTGAATACAGCTGGAACCTTTTACAAAGAGCAGCGCTTGATGGATCTGAAGGTGCAGACTAACTACGGCCTGACCGAAGACAACATCGGGTTACTCAGAAATGTACAGGGGATCGATGAGATTCAGCCGAGCTATAGTGCAGATGTATTCATAGGTGATAATGCCTTAATACTTAAAGTCAATTCTTACAACACGGATAAACCACTTAATCAATACCGTATAATTGAAGGCCATCTACCGGAGCATTCCGGTGAAATCGTGCTGGACGATAAGCTAGCGGAAGAATATGCGTTGGGTGACAAGGTATCTTTCAGTGGAAACGGTACGGATGCGGAGCTGTCGAACAGCTTCGAGACACTGGAGTATACCGTAGTTGGCTTTGTTAGAAGTCCACAGTTTATTGAGCAAAGTACCCGGGGCACCAGTGGGATCGGTAAAGGTACGGCGGATGCGTTCGCCGCGATCCCGGAGTCAGATTTCAAGCTTCCGGTGTATACGGAAGCCTATCTGTCCTTTAAGGATACAGCCGGGGTGAAGGCTTATTCGCCGGAGTATGAAGATCTGATCGAACAGCATACCCATGCTGTAGAGCAGGCGATGTCTGGCGTGCCGGAAGCACGGCTTGCTGAGCTGCGGGCGGAAGGCGAGAAAGAGCTTTCTGGTGGCCGCGCAAAGGTGGCCGCCGCCGAGCAGCAGCTTGCGGATTTGCAGCGCCAGCCGGAGGAAGTGCAGCAGGAACAGGCTGCAAGTATGACGGCAATTGCTGCCGGACTTGCTTCTGCCAAGGAGGAATTGGCGGCAGGGGAGCAAAAGCTTGCAGAGCTGGAGCAGCTTAAGGTCTACGTTACTGACCGAAGCGCTAATCCGGGATATGCCGAATATAAAGATAACGCTGATCGGTTATCGGCGATTGCCAGTGCGTTTCCTGTGTTCTTTTTCCTGATTGCTGCGCTGGTCAGCTTGACGACCATGACACGGATGGTTGAGGAGCATCGCCTGCAGATTGGGACACTGAAAGCACTCGGTTATGGCAATCGCGACATTATGGCCAAATTCCTGGTCTACGGTACACTTGCCAGTCTGGCGGCTTCAATTGCGGGTCTTGCGGTTGGTTTTACCCTGTTTCCGGGTATTATCTACGATGCGTATAGTGCAATCTATAATTTACCGGATATCACGAAGAACTTCTATCTTTCGTATTCGATCATATCCGTTATCGTAGCGTTAATATGTACTACGTTGACGGCGTGGATTGCCTCACGGGTAGAACTGCGCAGCAATGCTTCCGTATTGATGCGTCCGAAGGCACCAAAGAGTGGCCAGCGTATTTTACTGGAGCGGATCACTTTTATATGGAAGCGATTGAGCTTTGTCCAAAAGGTTACCGCACGGAATCTATTCCGCTATAAGCAGCGGATGTTCATGACTGTATTCGGCGTGGCTGGCTGTACAGCGCTGATCCTGACGGGATTTGGTCTCAAGGATTCAATTGGCAGCATCGCCGGGTCGCAGTTCGGCACGATTATGAAATATGATGCACTTGTGGCGCTGCATGAAGATGTGTCTGCCGATGTGCTAAAAGCCTACGACCAACTAATCACTGGTGAATCTGCAGTAACTGGGACGCTGAGTGTGGCGCAAGAACGGATGACCGCACATGCTATTGGTGTAAATGACCAAGAGGTTCATCTGTTCGTTCCTACCTCTGTTAACTCTTTATCCGATTTCGTGGAGTTGCGTGATCGAAAAAGTGGAGAAGGGCGGATGCTTACGGATGATGGGGCTATTATCTCAGAGAAGCTGGCTAAGCTGTATGGGCTGGAGTCTGGTGATAAATTGACCGTGGTGGACAAAGATAATGAAACATTCGAGATTGAGGTCGCAGCGATTACAGAGAATTATGTAATGCACTATGTTTATATGACACCGGCATATTATGCTTCTGTGTTCGGAGAAAAACCGCTATTCAACACAGAACTGCTGAACTACACCGCACACGATAAAACATGGGAAGACAAATTTGGTGAGAAGCTGACGGCTAATGAGGGCGTCGCTGCCATCAGCTTTTCCAGCAGTGTAGGCTCCGCCTTCGATGAGACTATGAAGAGTATGGACGTTGTAACCTTGGTGCTCATTGTTTCAGCGGCGGCATTGGCTTTTGTCGTCCTCTACAATTTGACCAATATCAATGTGTCCGAGCGGATCCGGGAGCTGTCAACCATTAAGGTACTGGGCTTCTACGACAAGGAAGTAACCATGTATATTTACCGCGAAAATATGCTGCTTAGCCTACTCGGTATTGTGGCTGGATCGGGTCTCGGCATAGTGCTGCATAGCTTCGTCCTGAAGACGGCCGAGCTGGATGCGACGATGTTCGCTCCGATCATCAAGTGGCCAAGTTATATTTATGCGGCGCTCCTAACCCTATTGTTCTCCGGTATAGTCATGGCGTTCATGCATATTAAGCTCAAACGAATCCATATGATAGAGGCTTTGAAGTCGGTGGAATAGCATCTAAAAATGCCAGAGCTGCGGCTTTTTCTATGGAATAGCTTCACTGGAGTCCGAAACTATGCCTCAAAGGCGGTAAATGAGCAAATAGTGTCCTCTGGGTCCGTAAGCAACAGGGGATGGTTAGGAACCGACGCTATCGTTCGCTATCGTTCGCAATCGTTCGCAATCGATGCCATCCGATGATTTCTGACGATATTGTTTGCTATCTGAATCTATGCCTGACGCTATCGGACGCTATCGGACCCAGATGACCTTAAACGCCGGATTATCCGCCATTTGGGATGTTATCGGACTCCATAGCAGCTATTGGCATAAAAAACGCCAGAAATGCGGCTCTTTCTATAGAATAGCGACACTGGAGTCCGAAACTATGCCTCAAAGGGGGTAAATGAACAAATAGCGTCATCTGGGTCCGGAAGCAACAGGGGATGGTTAAGACCCGAAGATATCAGATGCCATCCGACGGTTTCTGACGATATTGTACGCTATCGGACCCAGATGGCCTTAAACGACGGATTATCCGTCATTTGGAATGTTATCGGACTTCACAGCAGCTATTAGCATAAAAAACGCCAGAAATGCGGCTCTTTCTATGTAATAGCGACACTGGAGTCCGAAACTATGCCTCAAAGGCAATAAATATGCCAATAGTGTCATCTGAGTCCGAAAGCAACAGAGAGCATTGATTTGGCGATGTGCACGAGGGTATATGCGTAGATTTAGAAGTAGTTGCAGAAGTAGAAGTAGAAGTAGAAGTAGAAGTAGAAGTAGAAGTAGAAGTAGAAGTAGAAGTAGAAGTAGAAGTAGAAGTAGAAGTAGAAGTAGAAGTAGAAGTAGAAGTAGAAGTAGAAGTAGAAGTAGAAGTAGAAGTAGAAGTAGAAGTAGAAGTAGAAGTAGAAGTAGAAGTAGAAGGAGAAGTAGAAGTAGAAGTAGAAGTAGAAGTAGAAGTAGAAGTAGAAGTAGAAGTAGAAGTAGAAGTAGAAGTAGAAGTAGAAGTAGAAGTAGAAGTAGAAGCAGAAGCAGAAGCAGAAGCAGAAGCAGAAGCAGAAGCAGAGGTAGAGGTAGATACAGGTGAGCCGAATACTCGGAGCCGCTACGCCTAGCTCCTCCTATCCGCTCCTAGCTTAGCCAACCTAAACTGCAGACAACTAAACAACAGAGTAGCGTTCTCAAACGAGAGAATCGCTGCTCTGTTGTCTTTTTACAATATTAAAATGCATTGAACTGTCTCCTGCATAGGAAAAAGCTACTTAAGCGACATGTGCAGGATAGGAAAAGGATTACCTTGTTCGTCGAGTGCTGAACGCTCAAAAACCTGAAATCCCATATGCTCATAGAAACCTAAAGCTTGGGGATTTTGCTCATTCACATCCACGAGGTGTACGGCGAGTTTCTGCATGACATAAGCTACTAGCGCTTTTCCAACCCCTTTTCCCATTGCAGCAGGTTCTACGAACAGCATTTCAATCTTTTTATTCTGAACCCCTATGAAGCCAAGCAACTGTTCCTCATCATCTGTAAAAGCAAACAAATCGCTTATGCCCTCAAGCGCCTGCGTGACCAGCGGCCGCAAAGCATCAATATCCTGCTCGGATAGAAAAAGATGAGTATGCCGCACGGATGATTCCCAAATGTTCAGTAGACGGTTTAACAATTCTTCATTTCTAGTTGTGAAGATTTTTATTGAGTCCATATCTTTCCCTCACGATTCAATCTAATTCGAAGAAGAAGCTGCAGCCGCAGCTGATGCAGCCGCTGCCCCGGCAAGAGCAGCCTGTTGCGCAATTATAATATTGGTAATGTTGGTAGAAAGCATCGTAGTTAATACGCCGTTTTGCACATCCTCCACAGATCTGAAGGCTACCAGTGCAGAAGACAAGAGCAGTAATTCCTGCTTGCCAATAGACCAGTTCCCGAAGCCCTTTTTTGTACGCAAAAATTCGTAAGTCTCCGAGACATCAGTAACGATGTCCTCCTTGTTGCAAGGGAGCAGGGATAACACGCCCAGTGAGGAGAGGGTATATTCCTTGTCTAGCCGGATACCCTGTGCACGAAATGCATCTCTTAATGCCAATACACGGTCCGCTGCTTGAGGGGCTTCTTCCCCAAGAACCAATACCTGGGTCAGGGCTTGCACACTGTTGCCTGACATAAACTCGGGCTTAAGCGTTACATAGAGCTGCTCCATGCGGTCCACGCCACTCTCAACATCGATATCCGAAAGACCAAGCATCGCGGAGAAGATATAATCGTCCTGTCCGGTAAGGAAACGATGTTTTGCCTTCATACTATCGTAAAATAGCTTTGCCCGTTCTACCGTACGCTGATATTGATCCGATGTTTCATTAGCAGCGATTTGATAGGCAGCAACGACGAGATAATCAGAGGCTCTGAATTTGGCTTCCTTCATTAAATCATACACGGCAAGTGTGTTTGCAAGCAGAGTTTCCTTCTCGTCAGAAAGAGAGAGCAGGGCAGCAATGCTGATCACCGAAGTCCCTCTAAATTGAGAGAAAATCCCGGTACTCTCCTTAATTAGCTCATAGCTGGCACGGATGGCTTCGTCATCTGCAACTTTGTCTTCTACAGCATACAATAGTGCCGCTAACCGATTAACCATTGCATTTTGCCATGGGAAAGCTTTTTTGATCCTCTGAGCGTTGTCTGCGAACAATTCAAGCCTAGCAGGATATTGCTCCTTCATTGGATACACCTCTTATCTCTACTTTTAATTCATAACATTACGAAAATCCTGTGTTGTAGATTCATTTTACTATAAAAAATAAATCGGATGCCCACGAAAGCGGCTTACTAATAGGCTAGAGGTTGTTCAGGTGACCCGATGATTGAGTTTACTATGAGGATGTTATAATAATTATAAGATGGATCGACTGGGGTTTAAATGACAACAAAGGAGAAGAGCGACGATGACTGAGAGAATACCTGAAATCGTATTGAACGATGGAGTGAAGGTGCCTGCGATTGGTTTTGGTACCTACGCGTTAAACGGAACTGAGGGAGCACAAAACATCACTAAGGCGATTGATGTTGGCTATCGTCTGATCGACACTGCATTTAATTATGAGAACGAAGGTGCTGTAGGCCAGGCTGTTCGGCAAAGTTCTGTGCCTAGGGAAGAGCTACTCATTACTTCCAAACTGCCAGGACGCCATCACTCTTATAAAGAAGCGTTGTCTACTATACAGGAGTCTTTATTCAGAGCCGGATTGGATTACTATGATTTCTATCTCATCCACTGGCCTAACCCTAGAGTGAATTTATATGTTGAGGCCTGGCAGGCGATGATCGAGGCACGTAAGCAAGGGTTGATTCGCTCCATCGGTGTATGTAACTTTTTGCCGGAGCATATTGAACGTTTGATACAAGAAACTGGTGTAGCGCCGAGTATGAATCAGATTGAGCTGCATCCTCACTTTAATCAGGAAGAGCAACGTGCATGGAACAAAGAGCATGGGGTAGTGATTGAATCGTGGAGTCCATTGGGACGGGCTAGCAGTGTACTGGAAAATGAGGAAATAGCGGAAATAGGCAAGGTTCATAATAAATCGATATCGCAGGTTATCTTACGTTGGCATATACAGCTTGGGGCTATTCCCATTCCAAAGGCTTCTTCTCTAGAGCATCAGCGTGATAATCTGAATATTTTTGATTTTGAATTATCGGAAGCGGAGATGACCGTTATTTCCGCATTAACCTCGCCAACAGGTCGCATAGCTGATCAAGATCCCGCATCGTATGAAGAATTTTAATAAATTTAACTACAACACGCCATTTATTGGCGTGTTTTTTTATATTAGGCTCTTACTAGCGCTTTGGCATACTGTTTGCCAGACGAGAGTAGGTTGTCGCTCAGTTCAGGATCTTTAACCGTCCGTGCAAGAACAAGGGAGCCAACCATAGTACTGAACAGTGCACTACCTTTGGACGCGTCAATTCCCGCCAGATTAGAGATAAAAGCAATCATCCGCTCCAGTTCCTGCGTGAATACCTGCCGAACTTCTTCTGAGGAACGGGATATTTCGCTAGAAAGGGCAGGAATAATGCAGCCCATCTCCATTTTGTCGCGGTGATACGGACTTAAATAATAATCAATGACAGCATTGATTTTGGGGTTCTGCTCTTCCTGGTCAGCGACCTTCTGCAGAAGTGCGATGGTATCGCTGATGGCATACCGGCAGGCTTCCGCGACAAGCTGTTCTTTGTTGTCAAAATGGGAATAAAACCCGCCATGAGTTAATCCGGCCCCCTTCATAATGAACGGAACGCTTACATCGTGAATACCGTTGGTGCGAAAAGCCTGAGCAGCACTTTCAACGATTTTATTTCGAACTTTTATTTTATGACCTTTGGGATACGGCATTGTAATCACTCCACAGCTTCATAGTTCTACTTTTAAAATATTATAGGCGTCATAATAAAGCCTGTCAATTTAGCGATTCTGAGAAAGTTAGCTTGTGAAAGGCGAGGCAAGGTTATTGACTGATTTAAAATATGATGGTAATAATATATTACGATCATCATATTTTAAAAAAGTTCAACAGGAGGTATCAGGAGATGAGTAAGCTTGAAGCCGTAGAAACATTGGTCATTGGATCAGGTCCGGGAGGTTATGTGGCGGCGCTGCGATCTGCACAGCTTGGGATGAAAACAGCGATTGTTGAACGCAACCAGCTTGGCGGAGTCTGCACGCATGTTGGATGTATCCCATCCAAAGCATTAATTGCTGAATCACATCGCTATGATTTGCTCAGTCCTTTCAATTTTGTAGATGCGTCAGCATCTTTTAAAAATGCTCAGGATTTTAAACAAGGAGTTGTGAATAAGCAGGCAGGTGGAGTCAGTTATTTATTAAAGACTGCTGGGGTGAGCATTTTCGAAGGAGAGGCTAGCTTGGTTGATGAACATACAGTTATCATCAGTCAGTCTGGACAGGAGCAAACCTTATCCTTTAAAAACGCTATCCTGGCTACAGGATCTCGTCCGATTGAGCTGCCAGCCTTTCCTGTTGGCGGACGTATTTTGTCTTCCACAGAAGCGCTGTCGCTCCCTGAGATTCCAACTAGCCTAGTAGTTATAGGTGGGGGCTATATTGGTGTCGAGCTGGGGCAGATGTATGCCAAATTCGGAACAAAGGTAACGATTCTGGAAGGGGGAGAACAAGTGCTGCCTGGATTTGAGGCGGAGCTTGTGAGCCCTGTTGGAAAGCAGCTGAAAGCCGATGGCATGAAGATTATTACCGGAGCGACAGCTGTGAACGTAGTGGAGAGTGCAGATACCATTACACTGCATTATTTAAAAAATCAGGAACAGCAGCATGTTACAGCGGAATATGTGTTAGTTACTGTGGGCAGAAAACCAAATACAGACGGCAATTTAGGACTAGATCGCATAGGCTTGCCAGTGACGAGTAGGGGATTGATTGCGACGGACGAACAGTGCAGAACAGCTATCCCGCATATTTTTGCAATTGGAGATATTACGGCAGGCCCGACTCTCGCTCATAAGGCATCGTACGAAGCAAAGATTGCGGCAGAGGCCATTGCAGGTCTCTCCTCCGAAGTTGATTATCGAGCCATCCCGCTCGTTGTTTTTTCGCACCCAGAGCTGGCCAGTGTCGGCTTAAGTGAAACAGAAGCAAAGGCAAAAGGCATTTCGCTGGTTATTGGCAAATCCTCCTTTGGGATTAACGGGAGAGCCTTGGCCTTGAGGGAGACGGAAGGTTTCGTCAAGCTTGTAGCGGACCTAAATTCAGGAGTCGTAGTGGGTGCACAAATCGTTGGAGTAGAGGCATCCACACTCGTGTCGGAGCTTGCTCTTGCTATTGAGATGGGAGCCACTGTAGAGGACTTGGCGATGACCATTCACCCTCATCCCACATTGGGAGAAGTAATTATGGAGGCTGCTGAAAATGCAGTTAAAAAAATGGTGATGAAAGAGAGTGGAAAATGAAGATAAAAGCAGGGCTATATATAGGAATTGCGATTGTGCTGATTGTTGGAGGGGCGCTTCTTGCTGTAAAAGGAAAGGATGCAGTCAGTCAGGCTGAGAGCAGGAAACAAGGGATTCTAGATGCGGAGCAAAAGACAATATTTTATCAGAATAGTCCAGGGTCAATTGTCGAGGTCGGTGTGGCTGCAGGTGATTCTATAAAACAGGGAGAGGTGCTGTTTAAGGTTAAATCTGCTGAAGGAGAAACGGATGTAGTTGCGCCGGAGGACGGATCAGTCAACAAGATTATTGTAAAGCCGGGGGATCTAGTCCAGCTAGGAATGCCAATGGCGGTTTTGCAAAAAAACAGCTTTTATACAGATCTCTACATACAAGAAAGTGAAATCCAAAAGCTAGAGGTGAATCAAAGGATTGGCGTTCATTTTCCATATTTGGAGCACCCAACGGAGGTGACAGGTGTAATTACATCTATCGCAGCCGCGCCTCAATTTGCGAGCTTACGTATGTCACGTGAAAAAGGGCAAGCCGATTTAAGCATGTTTCTTGTCCGTGTAACTATGGATGGGAATGCTGATTTGCTTCCGGGGATGACAGCGGAGGTGAAGCTCGATGAAGTCACTGATTGACGAATGGAAGTACGTGGCGGGTAGTAAGTATTTACGCCTGATTTTTATAGGTCCGCTTATTGCGGCCCTGTTTTTTGGCTTAATGTTCTCGAAGAACCAAATCAGCGAATCGCATGTTATTGTCATTGATGAGGATCACAGTTCGTATTCACGACAGCTGATCTCAAAGATAAATGCCTCTCCATATATGAACGTAACAAATGTGTACTCCAGCCGCCTGAACCCAGAGACGTTACTGGCAAATGAGCAGGCTGTAGCAGTCATCATGCTTCCCAAAGAGCTGGGGCAACATCAGCAGCAGGGGATATCAACGAATATTGGCATCTTAATGGATAATACAATGCCATCAGGGTTAACCGGCATCCGGACTGCGATTCAGGAAGTCATCCAGACGGAAAATGTGACTCTTTCTATGACCCGGCTCCTCCAAAAGGGGATGGATGCCGAAACCTCTAAAGGGCTTGCTTCTCCGTTATCTCTCCAGCAGCGGATGTTATTTAACCCGACCACAAGTTATGTGGGTTTTATGGTCATTGGATTTGTGAATATTGTGGTGCTGATGATTACAACAAGCGCAGCGGGTTCAATTGTCCCTCGGTTGCGACAGGAGGGGAAACTCTTTGCAAACGGGAAGTCTCCTTGGCAGATTTGGGTTCGCAGTGTACCTTACGCTGTTTTGACCACTATTTCGCTGCTCCTATGTTACGGCTTATTAAAGCAGGTGGGGGGAATGCGCTTTGAAGCGGAGCCTTATCTGTTTATTATTCCGCTGTTTATATATGCCTTTGCCTTGTCGCTTATGGGCCTGTTGATTGGTTATACTGCCAAAGACGTATCCAAAGTTAATTTACGAACCAATTTCGTGTTGTATCCGTCGTTTCTTGCTACTGGAATCCAGCTGAGCCCACTTGCCTTTCCAGAGTTCTTTCAAATTTCCGCATGGGTATTACCTATGAACTGGCTTAATCGCCTCATACGTGGAATGGCTTTTCGGGATGGGGCGCTAACAGCCTACAGTCAGGAGCTGGGGGCGCTGCTGATGATTATCGGCGTTGTATCCTTATTCATTGGATTGCTGGTGTTTAGGGAGATGAAGAAACCAGAGATTCAGTTCTCAGAATCAGTCAGTGCTTGAGTAATTTGATCTAGTCTAGTTTAGTCCAGTCGTGCAAACCGTTGTTCTGTTTTATCAAGATGCTTCACCCGCTCTTCTAAGCTGCGATCTGACATCCCGGCATAATTATACCAACGGAGGTTCTTTCGTATTCCCATTTTGTGGAAGGTGCCTCTGAATAGAATTTTGGTGATGGGGTTGCCAAAAATCCAGCGATAAAAGAAGTCGGGCGTGTTCATTACGGTCAGCAGGGACACTCCTTTAATATTCGGGAGCAAGCATTTGAAGGGCCGCCCAGGTTTAGTTTCTTCGTAGACAATGCCTTTTGCGAATACCTTATCAAGGAAACCTTTGGTAAGAGCGGGCATGGCTTCCCACCATATAGGGAAAATGAAGACAATATGATCCGCTACTATAAGACGCTGCTGATAATTGGCGACTAGCGGGTCGGGGGTTCTCTTTTGCCGCCAAGCAGTGAGTTCTTCGTGCGACATGACGGGATCAAATCCATCGGCATGCAGATCGTATTCGCACGGAGTTTCTCCCCGATAATAAAAAAGAAGTGCTTTTTCTTACAACACCTCTAGGGAAAGAAATATTCGATTTGCATTTAGCCCTACATAAGCAGATGAATAAAGGGATAAACCGATTTCTACAGAGATATAACCCAGATGAATTGTTATTTATAATCCAAGCCTTCGAGGATACTTTGGAAGCGTCATGGGTTCATTCGGAATCGGTTGCTGAAAAAGAACCATTAACTGCCGGAGCATCTCTTGAGCCAGTGGAAAACGATGAAAGGAGTCAAATCGTAGACATGCTGAACCAACTGGATAAGCGTAACCTCAAAAAGGCTAAGGCAGTTCTACAAGCTATGTTTTTTACCCCTTTTGATTAGCTTTATATTTTTTGATAGTGATTTACGAGTTGCTCTAATTTATCTTTGATTATTTGTTTTAAGGCTTCAGGTTTCACGGATGTAACAGCATGACCATATCGCATAAAATAATTAGCCAAGAAATCCTCTTCACCTGGATTATAGAATCCCTTAATGACTGTTTTCGGACCAATTTCTATTTTCATAGAAGGATAATGCTCTTTATAAAAAATATCCTTTGCTTGTTCCGCAATCTCAACTTCAAAGTCAATACTTTTCGCAGACTGATAGATTTCTAATGAACGACTAAGAAGTTCTTCTATAGAATAACGAGCTTTGCTTTCCTCTTCTTCAATGAAGGTTATTCGATCACATCTAAAAACTCTATATGTATTCGTCGTAAGCTCTATTCCAGTGGCATACCATTGACCAAACTTAGCGGAAATCCTAAAGAATTGAACAGGGTAGATTTTTGTTTTGTTTTCTTTTGTATATGCAATGTTACAGGCACTCTCATTTAGAATACTTGCTAGGATTTTATCTAAAAAACGGCTGACATGCTTATGCTGATACATTTCGAATTGCAGGACCTTTTTCATTTTGTGAATTTGGTTGATTTGTGTACTCGAAAGACAGTGCTCGAACTTTTCGTTTAGCTTGTTAACACTCAGATGAAAGGGTGTAGATTGATAAGATTCTAACGTCAGCATGGCAAAATACAGCGCATAGACTTCATCTATCGTGAAAATAATAGGGGATAACAATCTGTTTTTTAGAATACCATAACGTCCGTGTCTTCCATGTTCTGCGAAAATAGGCATACCTAATTGTTCTAATGAACTAATATCGCGTAGAGCTGTGCTTTTTGAAATAGCGTATTTATCCATGAGATCACTTAAATTAAAGAATTCTCGACTGTTTAAGTACCTCATCATGTCATTTAATCGTTCTGATTTTTTCATATATAAAACTCCTTATAAAGGTGTCATGTTTTGATACCTTTATATAGGATAATAAGTTTAAGGCCAGATATCAAATATATAAAAGGAGAGATTTATACTATGAGTACAACACTAGAAGTAGCTATTTTTTTATCGATGAATGGAAGAGCTAAGGAAGCTATAGAATTTTACAAAGAACATTTTAACGCAGAGGAATTGCTACGTGTCACCTATCAACAACTAGCAGAGCGTGACAGCTCCATACAGCTTACGGATGAAAATAAGGATTATATTACTCACTCTGTCCTGTTAATCGGAAAAACAAAAATAATGATAGCAGAAGATACAATGAATACGAATGAGAAATATACAGTGGGCAATAACACTTCATTATGTATTCAAAGTGCTGACTTAGAGGGGATTGAAGGTTTTTATAAAAGCTTAATCACAGACGAGCGCGTGAAAATTATTGCTCCTTTATCTAGCAATGTGTTTAGCAAAGCCTACGGTATCATTGAAGATCCCTTTGGTATTCAAATCCAACTCATGTTTGATGAAAGATTACATTAAAAAAGCTTCCTGCTTCTAAAACAAACTAAGTTTAATATTCAGCCGACTAAATTTCAGGTGTATTGTCCTGAGTTTGGCCGGCTTTTTTCTTGAGAGACGGGTTGTCCCAACCAAACGATAGAACGCAGATCGCGAGACTGTGCAGATTGTGCTTTTTACGTTCATTTCAAAATTAAGGCGGCACAGCAAATTACCGATAAATATAATAGCTAATGATTATATCTAATGGAGGAAAGACGGATGAAGAGGATTTTTAGTATATTGCTGATGTTATTACTGGTTACACCAGCACTCGGCACTACAACCTTTGCGAGCAATACGGTGAAGGCTAAGGTAACCGAGAGCAGTACATATTTTGATGGAGAACAGCGGAACCTGAATGGGTTCAACATATCGAATAACAATTATTTCAGACTACGCGATTTGGCAGAGTATTTCTCGGGAACGAGCAGCCAGTTTGATATCACTTGGAATAAAGCGAACAATGCGATTGAGATCATAACTGGACAAGCTTATACGCCCGAAAAGAAAACAACAAGTAACTATTATAGCCGCAATAAAAATTATGCTGCTACGCTTTCAAGCTCTAAGGTGCTAGTCAACGGACAGTTACAGTCTATTACGGCGTACAATATTGATGATAACAATTATATTCAGTTGAGAGATTTGGCGGGTAAAATCCCGTTCGATATTGAATTTGACGTTCAGTCTGACCGCATATCGTTATTTTCCAAAATCCCAGATCATGCTTACCGGGTAAAGACGGCGGCTGTAGCTGAGAGTAACGGGGAATCTTCTTATTTTCCTAGATGGAAAAGTACGGCCTCTTCTTATCTTGTGAATAATAAGGATGGGACTGTAAGTGTTATTGAGGCGAACAAAGAGTTTACGATTGAAACGTACAATGAGAAGTACGAACTTACAGGCAATAAGAGCATTCCTTTTGAGCTTCCGGTGTTTGGTGGATTCTTTAGTGGGGAGAAGTATAACTATATTGCTTTTGGCCAAGAGAACCGCGAAGAGAATGATAGCAAGGAAGTCATTCGTATTGTCCGTTATGATAAAAGCTTCAATAGAGTAGACAGTGTCTCCATAAAGGGTGGGGAGAGCTATACCGTTAGCCCTTTTGATTCAGGCTCCGGCAGGATGGCTGAAGCTGGAGATACGCTTATATTTCACACTTCACGTACACGATACACGACAGAAGATAAATTAAATCATCAATCCCAGCTTACCATTATTGTAAATACTAAAACCATGACCGTGACCAATGATCTGGGAAGATTCCAGAAGAATCATGTCAGTCACTCTTTTGACCAATATGTATTGTTTGATGGTACTGCGCATGTTCTAGTCGATCATGGCGACGCTTATCCCCGTTCGATTGTTCTGAATAAAGGAGACGGAGCCAGTTATAACGAAGTGGACTTATTTAATATTCCCGGCAAAATCGGAGCGAACGCGACGGGTGTTTCTATAGGCGGATTTGAGATGTCCCAGGCGAACTATATAGTCGCTATGAATTCGGTAGATCATTCCCTAGTCAAAGAGTATACATCTTTTGAGATGGTGGGTTTAGAAACGGACCAAAGGGATGTCATGCTTAGTGTGTTGCCCAAGTCCAACCTGAGCAGTACTTCGGTGAATCACATTACCTTGGCTAAATATGTAGGCACGAACCTGATCGCGTCCATCCCTAAGCTAGTAAAAATCACAGACGACAAAATGATGGTGCTGTGGCAGGAGTTTGATAAAGAGAATCATCCGGGTGATCTGAAATATGTTCTTATAGATGGAGCGGGAAAAGCTACTAGCGACATCCAAACGATCAAGCATTTTGCCTTATCAGAGTGCAGTCCTATTATTAGTGGGGACAAAATCATTTGGTATACGAACAATAAGGGATCCAGAGTGTTCTATTCGATCCCGTTAAATTAACGGATTCAATTAATAACAAAGTGGGTAAATTAGACTATAAGCTATAAATAGGACCTTCTAAATAGAAGGTCTATTTTTTCACGCAAAAATTACATCATCCCATGGAGGTCGCTATGCATCGCGTAAATCTAAACCAGGAACAATTCAACCAACAGGTGATTAATCACGCCTCCTTTGGGATCGCCCTTTTATCGCCAAATGGTTTGATTCTGACCGTAAACCCGGCCTTTGAGCAGACTTTTGGTTATTCCACTGAAGAGTTTGAGGGTATGCGGTTAGAAGACCTTTCTCACCCCGAGGATTTCGGCAACCTTCATGATTTAAAAGCAGTTTTGGGTGAGGAAACAGAAGTGCAGATGGAAAAGCAGTTTATCACAAAAAATGGAGATTATATTTGGGGACAGCTCACGCTCCACCTATTCAGCGACGAGTCGAACCAGCCAGCATACTTCATTTGCCAAATCGTTAACATTACAAAGCAAAAGGAATCCGAGCAACGCCTTCAGGAGTCTGTTGAACGGTATACGTCGCTTAAAAAATATAACCATGACGCCGTCATTTCTTTTGACCTTGACGGTCGAATCATTAACACCAATAGTATGGCGGAAAAGATAACGGGCTATGCCATCGAGTCCGAGTTGATCGGGATGAAGCTTGCGAGTCTGATTGGAGAAGAGAATGTCCAGCGCATTCTGGAAAGAGCCCTTTACGATAATACAGTTGAGCAGTATATCAATAAGCTTGTCACTAAGGACAGCGAAGTCGTTGAAGTGCTCACCAGTATTGCACCTATTTATGTGAACAATCATAATATCGGATTTTATCTTATATGCAAGGACATTTCCGAGCAAAGGCAATTGTCGCTAGCTAAGGAAGCCGCAGAGTCCACGAATAGAGCTAAAAGTGAGTTCCTAGCTATGATGAGTCATGAAATTCGCACTCCCATGAATGGGGTGATCGGCATGACTGATATTCTGCTTGAAACAGAGCTTAATGAAGAACAACGTGAATATGTAGAAATCATTCGCAAAAGCGGAGGAATCCTGCTCAATATAATCAATGATATTCTTGATCTTTCAAAAATTGAGGCAGGCCGCAGCGAGCTACAAGAGGATACATTCGATCTGCGAACTTGCCTCAAGGACAGTTTTTCTGTTATTGCAATAAAAGCTGAACAAAAACATCTGGAGCTCACCAGCATCATAAATCATGATGTTCCTGACTTTATTTACGGTGACGAGGAACGCTTGAAGCAGGTGTTCTTGAACCTGCTAGGGAATGCTGTGAAATTCACACCCGCGGGCAGCATATCGGTAAAAGTGAGGCTTGTAAAGGATGATCCCTTCCTGCTGGCCTTTACGGTAACCGATACTGGCATTGGAATTGATCCTGATCGACTTACTGATATTTTTGAACCGTTTGAGCAGGTGGATAGCTTTATGATGCGGAGACATGAAGGCACGGGTCTTGGCCTTGCCATCAGCCGCAGAATTGTCGAAATGATGGGTGGTGAGATCTATGCGGAGAGTGACGGCAAGAGCGGTACGTCGGTTACCTTCACAATCAGGCCCAAGAAATCAGTGGTAATTCCTAGCCAAGAGGCTAACATTAACAAGCTTCATACCGCACGTGAGGCAAGAATTTTACTTGCTGAAGACAACTCTATCAATGCGCTAGTGCTGACCAAAATACTCGAAAAAATGGGTCACAGTGTTATCGCCGTCACAAACGGCATAGATGCGGTTGAAGCAGCACGGAAAGAACCCTTTGATCTTATTTTATTGGATCTTCACATGCCCGTTATGAACGGTATAGAGGCTATGAAGATGTTAAGAGATGAGCATCAAGAGAAATGTCCGCCCATCATCGCGGTCACGGCTAATGCTTTGAAGGGTGACCGTGAAAATTGTCTAGCTGCCGGAATGGACGAGTATATCAGCAAGCCTGTAAAGCGTGAAGTCATCATAAAGATGTTAGATCAGTTTGTGATCTAATATAAACAGCATAACCTCTCAGTGATATTATCCCCTTCAGGTGAACAGTAAAAAGCCAGTCCATTACTGTTACACTTGGAGGGGATCGCTCTATCCATTGAATTACATAGCATTGCACGTTATACTTTGATGAGAAATACGGACCCGCTTATCATATAACAGATCCGTCCTTCTATAAGGTATGGATCTTATTTTTTGTATGTATATATTCAGTCAGAGACGGAGGCGCAACATTGCAGCTAATCAATCAATCAGAAGTACAAGATAGGATCGACCTGCTTAAAGATCAGGATCTATATATCCATCTTGAGATGACAACGGGAGCCTACGCTGCCCATTTAGATAGTTCGAAGCATCCAGCCGCTACTTTTATTACCAATGCTGTTATTCGATATTCCCATGGTTCGATTTCCGGCAACGGTCCTTATCGGGTCGGCTTAAAAATGTCGCAGGGCTGGGTTTACTCGGAAGGGCTAACTCACTATGAAGAGAGTGAGACAGGCAGATTGATTATGGCTGGACATGATGCTCAAGGCAAACTGATCGTATCGTTACAATTAAGCCGAGAGCCGTTCTAATGGAAGAGGAGATGAAGAGTTCTGTGGAAAAACATATTCTTGTTATTTTGCCACATCCGGATGATGAGGCCTTCGGTATATCAGGTACCCTTGCCAAACATATACAAAATGGGACCCAAGTTACCTACGCATGCCTAACGCTTGGAGAAATGGGCCGAAATATGGGCATCCCGCCCTTTGCGAATCGGGTAACCCTCCCGGAAATACGTAAGAAGGAGCTGGAGGAATCCTGCGAGGCTATTGGCATACAGGATTTAAGAATGCTTGGTTTTCACGACAAGACGATAGAATTCGAAGATCAAGTCTTGCTCGATGGGCAGATTGATGCGCTCTTGAAAGAGCTTAAACCTTCGTTGATCATCACTTTCTATCCAGGGTACAGCGTACATCCTGATCACGATGCTACTGGAGCCGCAGTGATCCGAACCGTTGCAAGACTTCCAAAGGAAGAAAGACCTCCTGTTCACTGTATAGCTTTTGCTAATAATATTGTAGAGATTGGGGAGCCAAAGGTTATCAATGATGTGAGAGATTTCCTCAAGCACAAGATGGCGTCCATTCAGGCGCATCGTTCCCAATTCCAAGCTGCTGAGCTGTTGGGCAGCAAACCTTTAAATGATAAAGAGATCCAAGCTCGTTTTGGAACAGAACATTTCTGGATTTATCCGTTTGAATGATAATGATCTAGTCAGAATTTTAGCGGTGATCTGTTGTCGGTGCTTAACCGGTGATAGATCGCCGTTTTTGTATGTGAATATTCAACTTTTCAGCGGGGGACGGTGGGAATTTAAGGCGAGGCCTTAAGACACGGGTAATTTGACCTAAAAAATTACTAAGGACTATCCGATATAGAAGATACTAACAATTGAAAGGTGATTAAATGCGAATCGGTCACAACATCACGTCTTTAAATAGTTTGAACAGATTAAATAAAAATAATAAATCTATTACAAGTTCACTAGAGAGGTTATCTTCTGGACTTCGGATAAATATAGCGGCAGATGATGCTGCAGGATTAGCAATTTCTGAGAAAATGAGAGCACAGATTCGTGGATTGTCTCAGGCAGCAAGGAATACACAGGATGGTATTTCACTAATTCAGACTGCTGAGAGTGGACTTGGAACTATACAAGATCCTAATCTGCTAAGACTACGGGAGCTTGCAATACAGGCTTCAAATGATACCTTAACAAATTTTGATCGAACATTGATTCAAAAAGAAGTTGAGCAGATAAAGCTTGGGATAAATGATATTGCTAATAACACTCAATTTAATGGAATTCATTTATTGAATAATGACCTCGAAGTAAACACGAATATTACCCCAGTACAGGGCAATATAAGTACGAACTGGACCGCTAACATACCTGCCAGAGATTTATCTAAGACTTCAGATGGAGGTTACGTCGGAATAAGAATTCCCGGTAATAATCCCTTCAAATTAGATAGTATGGGTAATCTGGTTTGGTCACAAGCAATTCCTAATATGGATGTGTATAGTATTAAGGAATCTAGTGATGGTGGTTATATTTTATTAGGAAATGATTTCTCAGCAGGGGCAATTTCCGATCAAAGGATAAATATAATTAAATGGAATGCGAATTTGAATGAGCAGTGGAGTACAGGGGTATCTGGTGTCTACTCCATTATGGGGAATGAAGTAATTGAGACTAGTGACGGTTCCTTTATTGTGGCAGGGACGGGTTCCGGTATTCAAAATTGGGATGGCCTTATGGCTAAATTTAATAGTAGTGGTGTGCAACAATCCACCTCGATAGTGGGTTCTTCACAATCCAATCCTGTTGGCTATGGAAGCGAAGAATTTAATTCTATTATTGAAACTGCTGACGGCGGTTATTTGGCTATTGGTTCATCAAGTCTCAAACTAAACGGTTCTTATACCGATAAGTCAAGCTGGGTTGTGAAATATGATAGTAACTTAAATCCGTTATGGGACACACGAGTCGGTGCTGCTGGGGATGATGAAGGTTACCGGGCCATCGCAACCAGTGATGGAGGGGCCATAATTGTTGGTTCTTATAACGACTCTACTAAAACTAGTGGATTAATCTATAAACTAGACAGTAGTGGAAACGTATTGTGGGAGAAGAATATCTCAAATGAAACTTCCAACTCCAGTCAACTTACTAGCATTACAGAAATGAAAGATGGGAATTACATCGTTGGAGGAATAGTAGATAATAATTATCGTCTTTCCATCTTTGATCCACAGGGTAATGAATTGGCTAATGTTAATCTAAATGGTGGGGGCTCTACGGATAGACTAAATAACATTATTAGTAATGATGACGGAAGTTACACTTTTTCAACTACAACTGGGATAACCAATTTCAATGTATCTTACGGATCAAACCCTGGTACCACATATGATTACAAAACAGTAAATCTTCAGGTGGGAGCAAACTCTGGGAATAACTTCGCTGTTAAATTAACAGATGCTAGAACTACTGCTCTGGGAATTGCGGATATAGATCTTTCAACTAGACAAGGTGCCGAATTAGCGATTTCGAAAATAGACAAAGCTATAAATACCGTTTCATCCAGGCGTTCAATGTACGGCGCGTATCAAAATGCATTAGAACATATCCATAATAACCTAACCAATTACGAAGTAAACTTAACAGCAGCTGAATCACGAATAAGAGATGCGGATATGGCAAAGGAAATGATGAAGCTTACCAAATACAATGTCTTATCTCAAGCATCGCAAGCGATGTTGGCTCAAGCTAATCAACAGCCTCAAGGCGTGTTAGAGTTGTTAAAATAGGGCTATACATACAGTCTATGCATTTCAGTGCATAGGCTTTTTTTAGAATCTATGATGATCTAAGAAATGATTTACAAAAAAAATTCCAGAGACTATTATATTTCTATGCGTAATATTTTCCTTTTTTAACTAGATTATTGTAAGAATTTATCTTTGGAGGTTCAAATGAAAAAGCACGACAAAATCATTTCCTTCATCTTCATGTTCATTATGATGGTGACGGCTATTTTCTGGGTAAACTCGACCACTAGTTGGTCTATGATGGGTACCCTTGCTTCCGTGGCCTGTTTCGTACTTTTTGTATTATTGGGACTCCGCACTATACCTGTTTTGACAGATTTTGTTCTGACAAGTACAGCACCTGAAGTAACTCTGGAAGATAAAATACGGGACAGAAAGCAGGCTTGGCTATATATTATCGGCTGGGTTGTGGCTAGTAGGGTCTTGCTTATGATTATCGGGTATATATTTTTGATCATACAGAATGGCTATTCCGGTGGTTTGTTTAGCAAAATAGCTGAGACCTGGCATATATCGGGGATCGACGCTTCACATTATTTGGGCATCGCGGAGAATTGGTATGTGACGGAGGGAGATCCGAAATACCATATTGTGTTTTTTCCTTTTTTTCCAAATCTAATTAAAGTAGTTCAGGTATTCGTAGGGAATTATCTCGTCGCTGGATTCATCGTTTCTAATATTTGCTCGCTTGTCGCTGCCTTGGTCGCCTATGAGCTTGCCGCACTAGACATGCATCGAAAGAGTGCTATGCGAGTAGTAAAGTATATTTTTATATTTCCGGCTGCGTTCTTTTTCTTCATCCCAATGACCGAATCTTTATTTCTGGCCTTATCGCTGTTGTGTTTATATTTTGTGAGAAAAAAAGAATGGCTCATCGGATGTTTATGCGGTGCACTTGCAGCGTATACGCGTTCTCCAGGGGTACTGTTGATTGTACCGGTTGCGATTGAATTTGCACGAGAACTTATCGGGAATTATAAATTACTAGAGAAAAAAGCGTTTATACATAAACTGACCACCGCCATTGGCTGTCTTGCTATCATATCGATGGGTTTGCTGGCTTATCTTTACATCAACTACTATGTTACGGGAAATGCTTTTCAGTTCAGTATTTACCAGAGGGAGCATTGGTCACAGAAGTTCTATCTCTTTTTCGATACCGTAAGATATCAGATGGAATATGCGGTGGGCACCTTTAAAAGTGGAGATAGCCGTTCTTTTCTCGGCATGTGGCTGCCTAATTTAATCGCTATATTCTCAGCACTAATTATCATGTTAATGGGAGCAAGAAAACTACGGCCATCCTACACTGCTTATTTTATCGTGTATTTTGCTTTCGTAGTGGGAGCTACTTGGCTGCTGTCAGCCCCGCGTTATTTGCTTGTTGCCTTTCCGCTAGCTTTTGCTGCCGTTGCGCTCACTAATGAAAAGCCGAAGGATGTTGCACTCACTGTTATATCTGTTGTGGGTAGTATACTGTACTTGGCAATGTTTGTAGCGGGATATCCGGTGTATTGAGGAATCGTGTTAAAATAGGAGAACGCCTAGGTGCGTTCTTCTTTTTTATTGCGAATAATCTTATAGAAACGATGGTGGGTATGAAGATTGATTACGACAATCAGGTGATCGAGTTTAATGTTCAATATGGAAACGGGAAAAAAATCTCCATTCATATAGATTCGTCAGGGCGCATAACACTCAAGGTACCTAAGAAAACATCTGAAGAGACGATTAAAAGTGTGGTTGAGCGTAATGGAAAAATGATTGTGGAGAAGCTGCAAAGTCTCGAAGCGGCTCGTGAAACACCAAAGATGATCAGAGCGTACGAAGATGAAGGAAAGTTCCTGTATCTAGGCAAATATTATTCTCTGCATGAGCTTATAGAGACAGCGGAGCTAAGTGAAGAACAACTTCAGTTAAAGCTGAAAAAGTTCTATTTCTCTAGCTGCAAGAAGCTTATAGGAGAGCGGATCACTAGGTACCAGACGCAGCTTAGAGTAAAACCTAAGAGTATCGAGATTGTAGAGTCCAGGACCAAATGGGGAAGCTGCAGCTCCGATAAAAAGCTAACCTTTAACTATCGTCTGGCCATGGCTCCCGTGGAGGTTATCGATTATGTGATCATCCATGAGTTATGTCATTTGCTGCATATGAACCATGATCGCTCCTTTTGGCGACGGGTTGGAAGCCTAATGCCGGATTATAAGGAGAAGGAAGAATATTTAGCAAGATATGGACGGGCTATGACGTTATGAAAAGAAGGGTATTCCAGTGCAACTAGAGTAATAGTTGCCGGGAATACCCTTCGTTATTTTAACCCCTTTGCAGCAATCGATAGAGGTTAAGTGCCAGTTGAATCTCGAATAACTCATCTGAGTTTTTCAGATCTATATTTAGCAAATCTTTGATTTTATCAATCCGGTAAATAAAGGTGTTGCGGTGAATAAACATCGCTTTGGCGGCTTCGGTTACATTCTGATTGTACATAAAATAGTACTCCAAGGTAGACATGAATCTCGTGTTCATCGTCTGGTCATGTTCATAGATGCCTCCCAGAACTTTGTTAAAGAATGTCTCCATTTCCGTAGGCTTAATATTGGAATCCAAAAAATGATAGACAGAATAATCCTCGAAGTGAGCAATGCTCCGGCTGTCTTTATTAAACCGCTGCATGAGCCGCATAGCTTCCTGGGCCTCGAAGAAGCTTCGATGGAGCGAAGCAAGTGTCTTATACTGACTGCCAATGCCGATGAGAAAATGATTTTTAGTCATTTCCTGAGCCAGCAACTGCAGCACCTCTTGAGCAAAGGCTTTCGTATCGCTTACGGAAATTGGCGGTTTATTTTCATTTTTTCCGATCAAGATGATGATTTGCTGATTGCGATAGTAACAGATTAGCTCTCCACCTGCATTACTGGACAAGCCATAGATCAAATTGACACATTTTTTGACCATATGCTCCATTTCGTATTTTCTATAAACCATGTCCGTGTAGTTTTCCAGCTGTGTAGCTTCAATATGGATAACTGTACAGTAATACGCATAGTTAACTTTAAGCCCATGCATAGCAGATAGGGAATGCAGTGTTTCTGTTGAAGTAATATTGCCAGCTAATAAGTCGTCGAAGAAGTCCTGCCTAATTTTATGCTTTACCTCTTCGATTTCCTTGGCTTTGATCCGGTCCAGTGCAAGCATCGTGGATACATGCTCTAATGCGGTGTAGTCAAATTCAACCAGCTTGCGTACCGTTTGCAGAACGACGATATACGCGTAAGCGTTACTGGATACAGAAACCGGCATAATGCAGCACTTGTACGGCTGTCCCTGAGAATAGTAGGTGCGTTTGATGGATTTTTTGATTTCAGTAATATACTTTGGAAAAGCTACCGTGAACTCTGGTGGAAAAACTGGCCTGTTCTTCACCAGTGGCAGGAATTCCTGAAGTGGAGATGGGTTATCCTTATGATCTGTATAGCAGAGTAGGTTCCAGTCTCTATCTAATATAAGAACAGGGTTATGGATCGTGTCGGACAATTCCGCCGATATTTGCTCAATACCGCCTCCTTCGAGTGCGATTTTGAACAGCGCATTATGAAGGTCGAGCGAGCGTCGGTTCACAGCATCGTAATCCGCGTTGGTCTTTTCGTTAATGATCGCAATGACTCTGGACAAGGTGTATTCAAAAGGGAGCTCCAGTAGCGGGAGTCCATGCTTATCAGCAAGCTCGATCATATTCTGCGGGATAGCATCGAAATATCGCTTCATTTTGATGCAGAGTCCTGCACAGTTATTCTCCACCAGCTCATGAATGAATTTGTTCTGCAGCTCCGTGCTGTCTTTGAAGATATATCCGGTGGATAAAAGCAGCTCGTTCGAGGTCAGCCAGTCAAATACGTCCGGATTCTCGATGATATTAACTACGGAGATTTGATTGTTTAGGCCAGAATGCCCCGCAACGATCTTTATGCCTTCGATGGATTTGATTTGTAAGATATCTTTTATCGTTAGCATCAATTCACACCTCTCATCTTCGCCCATTGTGCAATGTGCATAGTGATTACTTGTTGTTTTTAGTGTTCTTGTATGATGACCCCCAGTGTGCGGAGGACTACAATAAGGGTGTCAGGTAACGTTTATCCGTTAAACTGTGATATATTTCACAAAAATATCCTTTTTCACACAGAAAGCAGCTCAGTCTTCATCATTCTTAGAATTTTATGAACTGAGTGTAACATCTTCTATCATTCATCATCAACCGTTAAGGTTTTTTTATGAGAACGCTTTCTATATAGGATAACCTGACAGTAAGTGACCAAACCATTATCTACTTCCTTCTCAAGGGGGCGATCAAACGGAGCATTCTCAGAGCAAGTGTACCTCTTATTTAAAAGCTGGAATATCCAGTGATAGCGCGTTCTTTCATCGGATTCGAGAATCAAGATTTTTCGGAAATGTACACAGCATATTTGAGCGGACGATAAATGTAAGGTGCAAGACAACTGATGAATTATATACCATTGCGAGCAGTAGGATAGATAATGCGCCTAATACTTTGATCACAGAGGTTAGTAGTTTTTCGGATCTTGGACTGGTTGTGGGAGAAGAAGTTTTTGCGGAGAATGATCAATTATATATTGGCACTAAGCTTTCAATATCGATCAAGGAACTGACAGTTTGGCAGAGCTCTTTATCTATTTTTCCAATAGAACTAAAGACGCTAAGAGATAATTTGGCTGCGGCAAAAGCTTATATCAATAGCTATGGAAAACCAGGCGGTATGAAGCAGTTTGCGGGTTCTAGCAGCTTTGAGAGAGAAACGATGCGGCTGCTGGAAGAGCGATCTTCAGGTCTTCTGAATGCCTTGGCGAATGACAGCATGGAAGATGCTGCTCATTATGCAATTCGACTAATGGGATTAGGCCCAGGGCTGACTCCGTCGGGAGATGATTTTTTAGTTGGATTGTTTGCTGTGATCCATCTGCCTCAGAGTCCTATTAGTAAATATCAGCCGTGGTGCAGGGAAGTCGTGAACGAAGCAGCTGAATTAACGAATCAAATAAGCTATATGGCTCTGAAAAAAGCGGCTTGGGGTCAGGTGAGAGAGTCAATGGGTCAGTTGCTGCATTCGCTCATGTATGAGAGTAAGGAAAATATGCTTCTTGGCTTATCGGCAGTGCTGGATATAGGTTCTTCTTCCGGAACAGATATTGCCTTGGGGATCATTAGCGGTTTGGATCTTAATCTAGAACAACGTTGGAGGTAAGATATGTCGACTAAAATAGTAATTAAAAGAAACACATACTTTGATTCCGTCTCGCTCATGTCGTTGTCGACCAAAGCGAATCAAATAGAGGGTGTCGAACAAGCTTTTATCGCAATGGCTACTCAAATGAATAAAGAGGTATTAGCGAATGTAGGGCTGATAACCCCTGAGCTAGAGGAAGCTAAGAATAGTGACCTGATGATCGTAATCAAAGCAGCATCCCCTGAACTGGCTGAAGTTGCCTTTGAAGCAATCGAAGAGCTGTTTATTAAAAAAGACAGTGCAGTTGGTGGTACAGCGCTTAAATATCCAACAATTGAGTCGGCAGTGAAGAATATGACAGTAGCTAATCTTGCAGTGATTTCAGTCAACGGAGCGTTTGCAGCCAGAGAAGCAAGAAAAGCGCTGGAGAATAATCTCCATGTCATGATGTTCAGTGACAACGTAAGCGTAGAAGACGAAATTGAATTAAAAAAAATAGCACATGAGCGTGGATTGCTGATGATGGGGCCGGATTGCGGAACCGCGATCATTGGAAATATGGCCTTATGTTTTGCCAATAAGGTTCGTAAAGGCAATATCGGCATCGTGGGTGCATCCGGCACAGGAAGTCAGGAAATCAGCGTGCGGATTCACGATTTTGGCGGAGGCATCTCACAGTTGATTGGCACAGGCGGCAGAGACCTAAGTGAACGTGTCGGCGGAGTAATGATGCTTGATGCTATGAAAGCGCTTAACGAAGACGAAGCCACTAAGGTCATTGTGTTGATTTCCAAGCCACCCGCCAAAAGTGTGGAACAAAAAGTGCTGAATGAAATCAAAAATATGCATAAGCCTGTCGTGGTCTGCTTTATCGGAGGAACGGAGGAAGCTGTTCTGGAAGCAGGTGGACATTTTGCCAAAACAACCAAAGAGGCCGCGCTAAAGGCGGTAATTCTATCCGGCATTGATGAGAGTCAAATTGACAAGCATCCGCTAAACCTTCCGCTGATTGAAGAGATTAAGGTCAAGCTGAAGCCAGAACAGAAGTATATTCGTGGTTTATTCTGCGGCGGTACTTTATGTGATGAAGCAATGTATCTAGCGATGGAGAAATACGACGATGTCTATAGCAACATTCCAAAAGATTCGGAATATCAGCTGGGTGATATCCATATCAGCCAAGGACATACATTTATTGACTTTGGGGATGATGGGTTCACTAACGGCAAACCACATCCGATGATTGATCCTTCTTCACGGATTGCCAGATTCAAGCAGGAAGCAAAGGACCCGGCGGTGGGCGTGATCATTATGGATTTTGTATTAGGCTATGGATCGCATGAGGATCCAGTAGGTGTTATGGTGCCTGCAATTATTGAGGCTAAGCAAGCAGCGGAACAAGAAGGCAGACATTTGGAGATTGTCGGCTATGTACTTGGAACCGATCTGGATACACCTTCCGTCCAAGAACAGCTTGATAAGTTGGTATCCGCGGGCGTTACCTATGCAAGCAGTAATACGAATGCAGGACTTCTTGCCAGAGGTTTTGTAGAGAAGGGAGTATAACATGAGCAGAATCAATGAGTTATTTAAGAGTGAACTTCACGTTATCAATGTCGGCCTAGAAATGTTCAAGGATGATATCCTGAAGCAAAAAGGCAACGTAACCCATCTGGAATGGAAGCCACCTGGTGGAGGTAAGCCCGAATTAATTGCCGCACTGGATGCGTTAGAGCAAGAGGGGATTGCTGCAAAGATTGAGGCTGCCAACAAGCTGGCTGTAGAGCGAATCGTGAATTCACAACCGGTATTGGTTGGTTTTGATCAAGCGATCAATGTCGTACCAGGGATGACTAAGACTACGATATTACATGCAGGGCCTCCGATTACCTGGGATAAGATGAGTGGTCCCATGAAAGGTGCAGTTACCGGCGCTTTGGTCTTTGAGGGCTTGGCGAAGGATCTGGATGAAGCTGCCGAACTAGCGGCATCAGGTGAGATTACGTTCTCCCCTTGTCACGAGCATAATTGTGTGGGGTCCATGGCAGGGGTAACCTCAGCCTCTATGTTCATGCACATTGTAGAGAATAAAACGTATGGCAACATCGCTTATACGAACCTTAGTGAGCAACTGTCGAAAATCTTGCGGATGGGTGCAAACGATGAAACGGTCGTTGCCCGTTTGATCTGGATGAGAGATGTGCTTGGACCGATGCTGCGTGAGGCGATGAAGTTCTCTGAGAACGGCATTGATCTACGGCTCATGTTATCACAGGCGCTCCATATGGGAGATGAATGCCATAACCGCAACAACGCTGGAACGACTCTTTTGATTCAGGCATTAACGCCGCTTATCCTGAGAACGGATTTTACTAATGAGCAGAAAATCGAAGTGTTCGATTTTGTGGCTATGAGTGATTATTTCTCCGGACCAACCTGGATGGCTCTTTGTAAATGTGCGCTTGATGCTGCCCATGGCATCGAGCATAGCACCATCGTAACAACGATGGCCCGCAATGGCGTGGAATTCGGTATTCGTGTCAGTGGAATGCCAGGCAATACCTGGTTTACCGGCCCTGCGCAAAAGGTTGTCGGACCGATGTTTGCAGGGTATAAGCCGGAAGATTCGGGTCTCGATATCGGTGACAGTGCGATTACCGAAACGTATGGTATAGGTGGCTTCGCCATGGCAACCGCGCCGGCGATTGTAGCATTAGTTGGGGGAACCGTAGATGATGCCATGAACTATTCTGTGAAAATGAAGGAAATCACTACAACGGAGAATCCAAATGTGACGATTCCTTTGTTGAACTTCCGCGGAATTCCTACTGGAATCGATATTCGTAAAGTGGGTCAAACCAGCATTATGCCAGTGATCAACACGGCTATTGCCCATAAGGATCCAGGTATCGGAATGATTGGAGCCGGAATCACTCATCCTCCAATCGAGTGTTTCGAGCAAGCCATTCTCGCTTTTAGCCAGAGCATGCATTCATAGAACCACCCGCCCTTCAGGCCTATTCAAGGGCCTGAGGGCTTCATAAGCCATTGGTATGTAAGCGCTAACGATCTAGGGGGAGATTTATTATGGATCAAGTATTTATGAAGATGTTCTGGAAAAAGGGAGATTGGGCCGCGTTTTTCGGGTTGCTTGCTAACAATTTAACCAATCTGCTTACGATGATTTCACTGTTAATTTTTGTAGTAGGATTTCCGGAAGGTATGGTTTACGGCAGAGTCGTTCCTGCGTTTGGACTCGCGATTTTTATCGCAAGTATTGCTTATGGCTGGTTTGGATATCAGCTAGCCAAAAAAACAGGCCGAACGGATATAACCGCATTACCTTCAGGACCTAGTGCTCCATCGATTTTTACGGTAACTTTTCTAGTGTTAATTCCCGTATTTAGAGAAACCAATGATGCATCATTTGCGCTGCAAATTGGTCTCGTATGGTGCCTGTTCGAAGCTTTGATCCTTATTGTCGGCTCATTTCTGGGAGATGTGCTGCGTAAGGTTATTCCAAGAACCGTACTTTTATCTTGTTTATCTGGACTTGGATTGTTATTGCTGGCCATGAACCCGATGCTGCAATCCTTCGAAACACCAGTTGTTGCTTTTGTTGTACTTGTGATCATCTTTATTAACTGGTTTGGCAAATCGCCGATATTCAAAAAAATTCCTACAGGATTCCTGCTGCTGATTGCAGGAACCGCGCTGGCTTGGATATTCGGCTTGCAGAATCCAGAAGCGATCACAACGGCTCTTTCAACACTGGGGTTTAATCCACCTGAGGTGCATATTACCAGCTTAATTCAAGGGATTCCGCATGCCTTGCCATACCTGGCTTCTGCAATTCCATTGGGACTGGCGAATTATATTTTTGACCTTGAAAATATTGAGAGCGCACATGCTGCGGGAGATCCTTATAACACTCGTAACGTCATGCTAACGAACGGGGTTGCTTCAAGTATTGGTGCTTTTACAGGTAATCCGTTCCCGGTAACTGTGTACATTGGTCATGCAGGCTGGAAATCTATTGGGGCTGGACTTGGTTATACCATAGCTTCTGGTTTCTCCATGTTAATTATTTGTCTCTTTGGTATAGGGGCACTGCTGTTGTCTATCATACCTGTTGTGGCGATTGTTCCGATTCTGGTCTATGTCGGGGTCGTTACGGCGAATCAGGTGGTTCGAGAGACACCTAAAAATGAAGTTCCCGTTATCTTTATCACCTTGTTCCCATGGATTGCTAACTGGGCTTTAACGCTTGCGAACAACATTTTTAATGCGGCTGAAACTTCGGCTTCTAAGGTGGGGATTGATCTCTTATTAAGTAAAGGGGTTTATTACAACGGCCTGATGCATTTAGGAAATGGTGCACCGCTTAGCAGCTTGATTTGGGGCTCCATCACTATTTTCTCTATCCTGAATAAACCACTGCGGGCTGCTGTCTTTGCTGTAATCGCGTCTGGCCTATCTTTATTTGGGATCATTCACGCGCCGACTGTTGGATTTGCTCAAGCTTCACTTATGCCGTTCGTATACGCCTATTTGATGGTTGCAGGATTATTTGTTTATAAGCATTTTTCAGACCTTCGTGACCCAGCGAACAAGCTGCAATCCGAATAAATAATTGATAAAAAGAAATAGGAGAGCTAAAGCCATGACTAATCAAACTCTGTCAGAAGATTTAATTCAAGCAGCGGATCGCGGGGATTTAGCTGCCGTAGAACAGCTTTTAGCTCGTGGTGCCGATGTTCATCATAAGGATGCCAGTGGTCGTACTGCGCTGATGGCGGCAACGCAAAAAAATCATATTCCTCTCGCTCAAAAGCTGATTGAAGCAGGCAGTGACGTGAATGCAAGAGATATCACTATGTTATCACCCTACCTGTGTGCCGGTGCCAATGGATTCCATGAGATTCTGTCTTTAACTCTTGCCGCAGGTGCGGATACAACCAGTGTAAATCGTTTTGGGGGAACTACACTGCTTCCTTCCAGCGAGAAGGGGTATCTAAGAACTGTTCAGAAATGCTTGGAAGCAGGCGTTGCAGTTAACCATATGAACAATCTGGGATGGTCTGCCTTGTTGGAGGCAGTAATTCTCGGGAATGGTGGCCGTTTATACTCCGATATTATTCAGTTGTTGGTGGATGCTGGAGCGGATGTTCAATTGCCGGATCGTGACGGCAAATCATCGTTGCAGCATGCAGAAGAGCTGGGACAGGAGAGGGTCATCCGTATTCTCAATAAAGAAAAGCTAACGATTCATCCAAGTATTCAAAGCGCTCAAGAGCTAGCTCGGGCAGAGGATTTCCTGAAAGCGAGTTTGGTTATGGAACATGCAATGCAAGAGGACAGTAATAATTCAGACTTCTATTACTATAAAGGATACTTCTTAGGGGAACTCGGGAGATATGAGGAAGCTCTGGCAGCCTATCAACAGGCACTTACTATCGATCCGGATGACCTTGATTTCTATTTCTACACCGCAAATGCCTACCGAATGATGAAGCGATCCGAGCAAGCGTTAGCAGAGTATGATAAAGCGATAGAACGCGATCCTGGCGAAAGCTTCTTCCGCTATCATAAATCCAATTATTTAAGAGAGTTGGGCAGGCATGAGGAAGCGGTTAAAGTTATGGATCAGCTTCTGGAACAGCAGCCTGAACGGTATGATTTCTCGTTTCATAAGGCGAACAGCCTGAGATCACTTGGCCGGCATCAAGAGGCAGTTGAGGCGATTGAGAACGCAATTGCTAACGATCCGAGCAATCCTTTATATCATCATCATAAGGCACAGTCACTTGGTTTACTTGGTGATCATGAAATGGCCATTCAAGAAATAGATATTGCTATCAGCTATAATCCTGCCAATCCGGATTTTCACTTCGCGAAGGAACAATTTCAGCTGGCCCTTAAACGCTAATAAATGAGGATCAACTGATCCGTCAGGAGGAATGGAATGAGTAAATTTATAGTTGTAGCCATTGGCGGTAATTCATTGGTGAAAGACAATGGCCGCGATTCTATAGAGGATCAATCTGAGGCAGTACGTGAAATTGCTGTCAATATCGCTGATCTGGTGCAAGCAGGCAACGATGTGGTGGTTACTCACGGCAACGGTCCACAGGTTGGATTCGAGCTGAGACGAAGCGAGGTGGCTTCGGAAGTCACTGGAATGGATGTTACTCCGCTGGTCAATTGCGTGGCGGGCACGCAAGGGGGCATAGGCTATTTAATTCAGCAGGCCTTAACAAATGAATTCATTCATCGCAGATTAGACAAAAAGGTTGCCACAGTCATTACTCAGGTCGAGGTTAGCAAAAATGATCCGAATTTTCAGTCTCCCTCGAAACCAGTGGGCTCCTTCTTCACGCTTGAGCAAGCAGAGGAGATGAAGCGTGCCAAGCCAGATTGGGTCATCATTGAGGATTCAGGTCGAGGTTACCGCCGTGTTGTTCCATCGCCTAAGCCGATTGATATCGTTGAAAAAGACGTCATTAAATCACTCATTGAGACGGGTTATGTGGTAATCGCTGTTGGCGGAGGCGGGATTCCTGTGATCAAAACCGAAAATAATACCTACGAAGGTATCGATGCGGTCATTGACAAAGACTTTGCTACAAGTCTGCTGGCCGAACAGATCGATGCAGAATCTCTTATCATTACAACAGGAGTTCCTCAGGTATGTGTGAATTTCGGTACGCCTGAGCAGAAGGCTCTTGAAGAAGTTACAGCGGCAGAAATGTTGGTATATGCGGAGCAGGGTCATTTTCCTGCTGGCAGTATGCAGCCTAAAATTGAAGCAAGTCTTAGCTTTTTGAAAAAAGAGGGACGCAGAGTTATCATTACCAATCCGGAAAATATGAAAGCTGCGATGAGCCAACAGGCTGGCACACATATTGTAAATTAATAGGATCTAATTTATCTCATCATTTCATGGAGACCGCCACTGATCTAAATCAGGGCGGTTTTTTGACATATTCATGAATTGTTATCTAACTGTTGCTTTCAGATGGCCATATTCTGGTGAATAAAAGGAAGATAAGAGGTAAAACTATGTCCACTATAGAGAAAAAAATACATTAAAATGCGGGGGTAAAAGATGATATCGAATAAAGGAACAACACAACGTTTTACCAGGGCTACAATTCTTTGTTGTATTTGTGCATGTACGGTATTGCTAAGTGGTTGCACTAAAGCAGCGGATGAGACTCAAGTGCCTACTCCAACAGCTCAAGTAGAAACCGCAGCACCTTCTGCAGAAGCAACTACACCTGTACCTACGAATAACGCAACAGAACAACCTCTAACATCTGCGTCACCCGGCTCAAATACTGGGAAACTTCCAGAGGGGGTTAGCATTCAGAGAGTTATCAAGGAGGTTTCGTTAAAAGATAACTATCATAAAAAGGTTGAGCTGCTAACTGACGGAGGCAAGCGGGTCACCATCACAGATCCGAATCAAAAGATTGTTTTGCAGCAGATTGAATATGACGGAAGGATCACTGCGGTTAAGGGTAAACAGGTTACTGTTCAAGTGGAGGGCGGTAAAGAGCAAACCTTAACGATTCCTGATCATATAGTCATTGAAGATGAAGACAAGCTCGGATTGAACAATGGCGTTGAAATCGAGTGGACGGTAAATGCAGACGGACAAATCGAAAGTGTGGAACTGGACGATTAAAAAATTACCGAGGTGAGCTGGATGAAATTTCTAATCGTACTTGGTAGTATTCTTGTTCCCATTGTTATGCTGATGTTACAGGGGAAATCCATAAAGTGGCGTATAGTTTTCAATGTTGTTTCGATCTTAAGTACGATTATCTTTGGAAATATTTCTGCCTTGGCAATTTACGAAATATTAAGAGATCATGCTGTATTTATGACCTCGATCCATGCGATATTTTTAAATCCAATGTTTCTTATTACCGGAGCCTATCTTGGCGTTTATTTAATTTATCGGTTGATGATAATTTCGTATGACGAGGTTTATATGTGATCGGTACAATACAAATAGGGATGTTCCTGCGAAGGACACCCCTATTTGTGTTGTTAACAGGACGGGGGGTTAAGAGGACTTTCCTACAACGTTTGTTCCGCTCTTCGTGATCTTGTAGGTGATGATATCCCCATTCCAGAAGTGGAACTTCAGGATTACCTCGCCGTCTTTAACATCTTTAAAGAACGCGGGAAGCAGCTTGATTTCTTTAGTGTTATAAGAAGGTGAGAAGGTATTGCCGAATTCCTTAAATGGAGTCCAGTCCTGCGGACCTGCATTGCCACCAGCGGTATATACAGCTTCCATTGTGGCAAGCTGGTTACCATTAAAGGTGGTCGGAATGGCAAAGGATTCAGTCGTGCCTTTTGCATCGCTTAATTTAGCTGTGTCATACACAATCACCTTAAGTCTCCACGCAACACCCTTGTTGAATTTCAGAGTCAGCACGGCATTTTCACCGTATTTTTGGGAAGCTGTGAGCTTTTTGAGTTGGCTGGCTTTGATGGTGAGCTCCTCACCATTTAAGGTGTAATCTTTACCTTTGGTCAGATACTTTCCGTTGGCACTAATGGTGGTTAGCTTATTGCCGTTCAGGTTTAGCTTAACCTTGGTATCTTTGATTTGTGCACCTTTTTTTAGGTAGACCAAATCGCTTTCGGTGCTGGAGGAACGCTCCTTCAGACCAGACATTAATACATTGTGGAGTTCAGGATCAGACCACTTATAAGTTTTACGGTTGAAATGCTGTCCGTTATCCCAGAGCATGGAAGTCATTTTCTTTTCTTTCAAATAATAAGTCAGATACTCAAAGAATTTAAGCTTCTCGCCCTGTTCAATCACACCCGTGTCTTTATCGAAACCTAATAAACCAAATTCGCCGACGATGACAGGGATGCCTTTAGCTACAAATGTATTGTAAACGTTATCAAAAGTTTGAGTGATATCGTTTTTTGTATCTTTTTCAAACGTGGTGTAGCCGGCAATGTTCACACTAAAAGGCCAGAAGCCATAGAAGTGAACGGTCGCAATAATATTTGGATCGTTCAGAGCCGTAATCGTCTTATAGAGATGATCCATTCTTGTTTGCGTAGGTGAAGACTCTAGTGAAGGCAATACAAGTGGGCGAAGGTCGTTTTTTCCACCGGATTTCCGCACGATTTGATAGAAGGAGTTATTGAGTTCAGTAAGCATTTGCTCCATTTTTGCTTCGTCCGTACTTCCACCATCGGTGAATCGAGGTTCATTTATGCTCTCGAACATCAGCTTATCGGGTTTGTCCTTGAAGCGATCGGCAATTTGAGTCCAGGCTGAATTATAACGCGCCAGCGTTTCATCGTGTTTTTCTTCCATATGGCTTACCCATAGCCAGGAATCATGATGGACATTAATCATGACATAAAGCTTGGCGTCCAGTGCCCAGCCGACAACTTCTTCCACACGGTCGAGGTAGGCCTTTTCTAGGGTATAGTCTGGTGCCGCACCCATGTGAGTATCCCAGGTCACAGGAATCCGAATGCTTTTATAGCCTTGAGCGGCGATCTTTTTAATAAGTTCTTGGGTCACACGTGGATTGCCCCAGGAGGTTTCATCCTCACCTGTAGCATCTAAAGTATTGCCAAGGTTCCATCCGGGCTGCATTTCGTCTACATAGGATTGGATCTTACTCTTTGGCGCTGCCTTAGCTTGTTGCTCGTCCTTAGTTGCAGCTGCGGCCATGGATGAGAACAGAGAGAGCAGAAGAGCGGTGACAAGTGTCAATGATAAGAAGGATTTCTGGATTCGCGTAGTCATTGAATTCTCCTTTGTGAGATAAATTTAGGATGCTTGGACCTGGCGTTGACGCTGTACTCGGTGGTTAGATGAACACAAACACCTCCAGTTTTATTTTGTAAACGCTTTCTGAATATACCCTAACATAGAATACACTTAGCGAGTACCTTACTAATTTGTGGTAAATTCATATAAGAATTAGTGATTTAAATTAATTTGCCCCACAGTTGGATAAAGAAATTATTTGAATAACCCTACTCGTAGAAATTGGTTATTCAATAGGATTATCTCTAGCTGCCCGTTATACAAAAAAGAAATATAACATGACAAAAGCATATATATTAGTTATGATGAAGCATGAAAATTTAAAATTAGAAATAGGTGCCAACTATGAATGTTGCGGAAGTACAATCATAGATTGGTTAAATGGAAAGCGGGTGTGAATCCCGCGCGGTCCCGCCGCTGTGAAAGAGGAGTCCTTGCAAAATGCCACTGGGAAACTGGGAAGGCAGCAAGGGTGATGATACTTGAGCCAGAATATCTGCCTTTTTCTGTTACACCATCAAACTCTACGATCGATAGAGAGGTGCTTGAATAGTGTTTGCCAGCTATTATTGTGGTTCACTATCTTAACCTCTTGACGTTTATGTTGAGTGGTTTTTTTGTGGTTATGAGAAAGTTTATTCTGTTTTTTATCATAGGTATGAAGGGAAGGGTTATGGAAAAATGAAGAAAAATAAGTTTTTAGCGTGGTTACTTATTGTAGCTGTATTTATTACGACATTCTCTACAAGTGTAATCCCGGCTCAAGCAGATGGAGCAAGCTCTACCCTTAAAGGGTATGTATCTGTATCCGTAGAGAAATTCACCTTAGGCCAAGGGTATATTAAGGAACCTATTAAAGTTCCGATTTATGAAGGCGATAATGGCGCATCTTTAATAACACGTGCGCTAGGTGATGGGAATTATAGATATTTAGGAAATATAGATAGTGGTTTTTATTTATCAGAAGTTAAAGATAGTGGCAGAAGCGAAGTCAATATTCCACAATATATTTTAGATATGATTTCAGTCGATGGGAATACAGTCGGCACTAAAGCAGACCCCGAGTGGTTAAGTCAGTTTGACTACACCTCCATGTCGGGTTGGATGTATGCAGTAAATAATGTGTTTCCTCCGTTTGGGATGACCGATTATAAGCCTCAAGACGGTGACATCATTCGAACTCAGTTCACCACTTATGGCTATGGTTCTGATCTTGGCGGCTGGGGGGAAATCCCAGTTCAACTTGCCAATAAGGATGCTTTAACTGCGGAAATCGCCGAGATTAACAGTGCCCCTAATAAAGAAACTATTTTGGACAGACCAGTAGTGCAATCGGCAGTTTATGAAGCCTATTCCGTGCTCGAAAACATGGCAAGCTCTCAAATAAGTGTAGATCATGCGCTTGTCGGTCTTAATAATGCATTAGACATAGAACCCCCTGTTATTACAGTAAGTGGCATACAAGATAAACAGGAAGTATCCAATAAAGAAATAAGCTTCAAAGTAGCTGTCACAGACAATGTATATAGTGACATTACTCCAGAAGTGAAGCTGAATGGAGTTACTTTATCACCTGCAAATGGGGAGTACAAAGCTACTCTGAATTCAGGCAGTAATGCAATTACTGTAACGGCTCTTGACGGAGCTGGAAACAAAACAAATGTAACTTATCAGGTTACTTACAAACTGGAAACTACAGTTGCCGTCAAACAACAGTTAGATAAAAACCTTGCTTATATTTTAAATACTGTAAAGAATCCAACGTTTGGAACAGGCAGTGGAGAATGGTCAATCCTTTCTCTGGCCCGGGCGAACTATACAGTACCTAACGGTTATTACGATCTTTATTACAACAATGTAGCAACGAAAATAGGATCAATCATTAAAGAGGATGGAAAACTCGACGCCAATAAAAGCACAGAGAATTCCAGAGCAATATTAGGACTTACCTCTATCGGAAAAGATATCACAAATGTTGCGGGATATGATCTGAGAAAAGCACTCGCTGATTATCAATATATCCAAAAGCAAGGCAATAATGGTCCGATTTTTGCTCTGATTGCGCTAGATAGCCATAACTATGAGATTCCTGTAGTTGATGGAGTTACAGAACAGACCACAAGAGAAAAACTAGTTCAGTATATTTTAGATAAAGAGGTTAAAAAAGGTACAGCAGAAGCTGGTGGCTGGGCATTAGGCGTAACCAAAGCCGATGTCGATATGACTGCGATGGCGATGCAAGCTCTTGCACCTTATTATGCAACCCGTGATGATGTAAAAGCTGCCGTGGATCGGGCCATCCAATGGCTGTCCGATAACCAAAACAATCAAGGCGGATTTACAAGCTGGGGAAGCACTAGCAGCGAGAGTATCTCGCAGGTAATTGTAGCCTTAACTGGTGTAGGCGTAGATCCGCACACTGACGCTAGATTTGTTAAAAGTGGAAATTCGCTTATTGATGCATTACTTAGCTTTGCTGCACCTGAGGGTGGATTTAAGCATATCCTCACAGGCAAAGTGGACAATATGGCGACGGACCAAGGTACGTATGCTCTTGTGTCCTATGATCGTCTGATCAATCATAGCAACCGTCTCTTTGATATGAATGATGTGCAACTGGAACAACCAGAAGAACCGGGGCCTGGGCAACCAGAGGGTCCGAAAGAACTTCCGTTACCTTCTGGGGAGAACCCGAAAGTTGAAATCCCAAATGACGCTAATGATTATATCGTTCCGATCAGCGCTGGAGATAGCAACAAAGAAATCACAGTAGCTATTTCAGAAGAAAATCAATCAAAGGTTAGTGTCAATTTACCAAGTAACAGCGACCTTCCTCAGATAGAGGCCATAAAAGGTAACGTATCTGTAGTCATTCCTAAGGGTGCAAAAGTTACGAGTGGGGATGCCTCAACGATTGAACTGATTTCAGCTTTAACCGGTGCAGAATCTGCACTAAAAGATAGTGTGAATCAGATTATTCCTGGGGACAAGAAGCTTGATAACATTCTTCAAGCATTTTCCATGGGTGGTAGTGCAAGAGTAGAATTTAGTCAATTTATTACGTTAACCTTTAAGGACCTTAAAGGAAAAGAAGCTGCTTATATTCAAAATGGCACCCCTCATGCCATTCAAAAATTTGCAAGTGATGACTTAGGTTTTGCAAGCGGTAAGTCTGAGTATGCCTATGATAGTGGAAATGACTTAATTGTAAAAACCAATCACTTCACTGACTACATTGCGTATGCTTCCAGTGCAGTACAAACACCTGGCGGCGACGGTGGTAACGGTAATGGTAGCGGAAATGGTGAAGGAAATGGCGGCAACAATGGTGGCAACAATGGTGGCGGAACCACTCCATCGAAACCATATGTAATCCTGTCCGTGGATAAGCTTACGATTAATAAGGGATATGTTGTTCCATCTGTACAGGTAGAGCTACAATCTGGTGACACAGTGTGGTCTGTACTAAAAAGAGTGCTGGATAGCCGCGGTATCGACTATAGAGATTCCTGGAACAGTGACTTTGGAAGTGTATATGTTGAATCCATAGCTGGTGATGGGGAATTTGACCATGGCAGCGGCAGTGGATGGATGTATAATGTGAATGGGAAATATCCTAATTATGGAGCATCTTCATATGACCTAAGTTCCGGGGACAGAATTCAGTGGCGTTATACTACGAATTTGGGTGTGGATCTAAATGCACCGATACCAACTACAAGCCCAACCCCAACGCCTAAGCCTGGTGCTACTCCTGCTCCTGGTGGGGGAGCTAATCCGGAAGCCGGCGTTGATCCAAATGTGAGTCCATCTCCAACAGTGACTCCTAAGGATCCTACCCAGAACACGAATGATATTAAACAACTGTATACAGATGCTGATAAGATCTCTTCCTGGGCCTATTCAGCGATTGAAACAGCTACAGTAAAAGGATATATCCAAGGTAATAATGGCCAGGTGAATCCGAAAGCTTATATCACAAGAGCGGAGTTCACTAAGATTCTCGTTTCTGCATTAGAACTTGATATTAAGAGTGATAAAGGCATTACCTATAAGGATGTCGCTCTAGGCGATTGGTTCTATCCATATGTGAATGCTGCGCATAAGGCAGGTCTAATCACAGGCTTTAATAATGAATTTAAGCCAAATGACAAGATTACTCGTGAGCAGATGGCAGCAATTATCGTCAGAGCATTGGCCATCCCGGCGACGAAGCCAGGAACAGCGATTAAAGATATCAACACAGTATCGGCATGGGCCAAAGCAGATGTAGAGACCGTTGTTGCGACTGGTTTGATGTTAGGTGATGATAATCAATTTAAACCTAAAGAGCTTGTAACTAGAGAAATGGCGGCCGTTGTAGCTACCAGAACCCATGATTATAAGAGTGGGAACAAAGTGGTTAGTCCGACTATTCAGAATAAAGCAGTTAGTTCTTATATTCAGAACACAGCTGCCTTTTTGCAAAAAACAGTAACAAACCCGGTTATCTCCTCGGTTGGCGGGGACTGGACAGTGTTCGGGCTGGCACGTTCAGGCGTGAAGGTTCCAGATAGTTATTACACTAAGTACTACGCGAATGTAGAAGCAACTCTTAAAGAAAAAGCTGGGAAGCTGCATAGCGTAAAATATACGGAATATGATAGAGTTATTTTGGCATTAACTTCAATCAACAAAAATATTGATAAAGTGGCGGGTTATAACCTACTGGAACCGCTCGCGGATTTTGATACTGTAATTAAGCAAGGTATTAATGGACCTGTGTTTGCTCTCATTGCACTGGACAGTAATCATTACGACATTCCAGTGGTTAAGGGTGTAAAGACGCAGACGACTAGAGAGCTGCTCATTGATTATATTTTGGGCAGAGAGATCAGCGGCGGTGGATGGGCACTAGGCAGTAATGCTACAGCGGCTGATCCAGATATCACGGGGATGGTCATTCAAGGCTTAACGCCTTATTACAAAACCAACGCCAAAGTAACAGCTGCTGTGGACCGGGGGATTGCTTGGTTATCCAAAACACAGACTGCAGACGGTGGTTTTGCAAGCTGGGAATCTACAAATTCCGAAAGCATCGCTCAGGTGATTGTAGCTTTAACTGGCCTTGGTATTGACCCGCATAAGGATTCCAGATTTATCAAAAATGGACATTCCGCAGTAGACTCATTGCTTAGTTTTGCTGCACCTGAAGGTGGCTTTTATCACGTGAAGCAGGGTGGAGTAGGCAATGGAGGCGCGCAACCAGGAGAAGTAGATCTTATGGCTACGGATCAGGCGATGTATGCACTGGTTTCCTATGATCGACTCGTTAATGGCCAGACACGTCTTTATGATATGACAGACGTCAAATAGAATTTTATTTAGAGAGATAAGCAAGGGTAGCGTGTATACCCTTGCTTATTATTTAAGGTGGGACTAGAGAAATGAACAAGAAGAAATGGTTAACAGCGATACTAATCATAGGTGTATTGGCTATCGCCTTCTTTTGGGGCGGGGATTACCAGAAGAGCCCAAACAAGGTCGCAAATAGTAGCGTTGAGACACAGGTTATAGAGCCAGAGAACACTGCTTCCGCAACAAATGATGATGTTGAACCCACTGAGGCCATCGCTACCGAGACAACAGAGATAACACCGTCAGCTACGCCAAGTGAAACAGCTAAGCCCATTGAAACCCTAAAACCAAATGAATCGGCAACACCAACGGAAGCTGTAACACCAACAGGAACTGCAGCACCAACAGAAGTTGTAACACCGGTCGCAACAACAAAACCTGCTGCAACGAAGCAACCGACCGCAACGCCGAAAGCGGCTAAAACGTCCGTGCCGGAAACGAAAGCGACGGCAAAACCCGTAACAAAACCTGATTCAAAAGTAGCGACAACAGAAACCAAGCAGGAACCGAAAAAGGATAAATTTCTTACCGATCCAGTGCCAAGCGGGAAACCTAAACCAGTGGAATGGCAAGATGCAACGGTAGATAAGAAGAAGCAATTAACGGCTACCTTGTCCGTCTCAGCGGCAACAATTTTAGATAACATGGATATTTTTAATCAGGATAAGCTTGAAGTATTGCCGGCAGATGGTATCATTTATAAAGCGCAGAAGGTAACTTTTTATGAAGGTGAGTCTGTGTTTGATGTTTTACTAAGAGAAATGAAAAAGAATAAAATCCATATGGAATTTAGCATGACGCCGATCTATAACAGTAATTATATTGAAGGCATAAATAATCTGTATGAATTCGACGCTGGAGAGCTCAGTGGATGGATGTACAAAGTAAATGGCTGGTTCCCTAACTACGGCAGTAGCCGTTATGTTCTCAAAGATGGCGATGTCATTGATTGGGTATACACTTGTGATCTAGGTCGAGATGTGGGTGGTTATGTAGCCACAGGAGGAGCTCAGAAATAATGAAGGATAGCTTTTCTACCTTTCATCCGTTTGTGAATTTTCTATATTTTGTTGTTGTATTGCTGTTTAGCATGGTGTTCATGCATCCTATATTTCAAGTGATTGCCCTTATTAGTGCTGTAGCCTACTCAATTATGTTAAAAGGAAAAAAGGGCATCCGATTTAATCTGCTTTACATGATTCCTTTTCTGCTGTTTATCGCAGTGATGAATCCTGTTTTTAATCATCAAGGGGTAACGATCTTGTTCTATTTAAACAACGGGAACCCTATTACGAAAGAATCGATTCTTTATGGCGTGGCAGCGGCGTGTATGTTTGTGACGGTAATTATTTGGTTCTCCTGTTATAACGTCGTGATGACCTCGGATAAGTTTATTTATATATTCGGAAAAATACTGCCGGCACTGTCGTTGATTTTTTCGATGGTGCTTCGTTTTGTTCCTAGATATTTAGCGCAAATCAAGGTGATTTCTAATGCTCAAAAATGTATAGGCCGGGATGTCTCCCAGGGAAATCTCCTCGCGCGTGCGCGGAATGGCATTACGATCCTCTCCATTATGACCACCTGGGCTTTGGAAAATGCGATTGAGACAGCAGATTCCATGAGATCGAGAGGGTATGGATTGCCGGGCCGTACAAGCTTTTCTATCTTTCGGTTAGATGCCCGAGACAAAGTAGCCCTCTTGATCATGACAGGCTTAATTGCGCTGGTAGCCGTAGGGGCAGTGATGGGTGAGAACACCATGAGATTCTATCCGTCGATTAAAGCGAGCGCAATTACGCCTTTTAGTATTCTTATATATATCGCTTATTTTGCGTTATGTATGATCCCAGTGCTCATCAATATGGTGGAGGCAATGAAATGGAAATCTATCGAATCGAAGAACTAAGCTTTACTTTTCCTGAACAAGAGCAAGCGGCTCTTTCGAATATTAATCTTACGATTGAAAGTGGAGACTTCATTACTATTTGTGGAAAGTCAGGCTGTGGCAAAAGCACTCTGCTTAGACAACTGAAAACAATTCTAACCCCACATGGCAGTCGCCAAGGGGCAATTTATTATAAGGGTCAACCTGTAGAGGAGATTGATCAAAGAACGCAGGCAGCGGAAATTGGTTATGTACTCCAAAGTCCGGACAATCAAATAGTGACAGATAAAGTATGGCATGAGCTTGCCTTTGGGCTGGAGAGCTTGGGGTATGATCATTCTACTATTCGTCTGCGTGTGGCGGAAATGGCCAGTTTTTTTGGGATCCAGACCTGGTTTCATAAAAGTGTGACTGAGTTATCAGGCGGCCAGAAGCAGCTGCTTAACTTAGCCTCCATAATGGCTATGCATCCCTCGGTTCTAATCCTCGATGAGCCTACCTCCCAGCTAGATCCTATTGCGGCTTCCGATTTTCTGGAGACGGTCAAAAAGATAAATCGTGAGCTGGGAACAACCGTGATCATGACCGAGCATCGTCTAGAGGATGTTCTTCCGCTTACAGATCGGTTGATTGTGCTGAATGAGGGAGTTGTGATCGCCGATGATACCCCGCAAAAGGTGGGCGAGGCTTTAAGTAAGCTGAATCATCCGATGTTTCTGTCCATGCCCTCACCGATGCAGATTGTTGCAGGAGTAGATCATGACTTAGCGTGGCCTGTGACTGTGAAGGAAGGGCGCCAATGGTTGGATGCTTTTCTAAAGGGTAAGACTCCTGCAACGATGGCAGAAACTCAGCCTAGCACGAAAGAGGCCGGCCCTGTAGTCATAAAGTTTAAGGACGTATGGTTTAAATATGATAAAAATGGACCGGATATCATTAAAGATTTGTCGTTTGAAGTGAAGCAAGGGCAATTTTATTGTATTGTTGGCGGGAATGGAACAGGGAAGACATCGACGCTGTCGCTGATGAGCGGGATCCTTCAGCCTTACAGAGGGAAAGTTCTAATCGGTGGGAACAACCCTGCGAAGATGAATGCCAAAGCGTTGTTTACTAACAATCTGGGCATCCTCCCGCAAAATCCGCAAACCTTATTTGTGAAAAAAACAGTCGAGCTAGATTTATATGAAATGTTATCCCAGCTCTCTTTGACGAAGGAAGAAAAAACCGCCAGAGTTGAAGCTGTGGTAAAGTTCGCAGAACTGGAACATCTCCTCTCCATGCATCCGTATGATCTCAGCGGGGGAGAACAACAGCGTGCAGCGTTGGCGAAGGTGCTTTTGTTAGAACCGAAGATTCTGCTGTTGGATGAACCGACCAAAGGACTGGATGGACCCTTCAAAGAGAAGCTAGCCGTATTCCTGCAAAAGCTCAATGCCGAAGGCGTTACTATTGTAATGGTCTCGCATGATGTTGAATTTTGTGCCAAATACGCTGAGGTCTGCGCCATGTTTTTTGATGGAAGTATCATCACTACGAATGAAGCACAGAAGTTTTTTGCGGGAAACAGCTTCTATACAACGGCCGCCAACCGTATGGCGCGTCATGTATGGAATGAGGGAGTAACGATAGAGGGTGTGATTGATTTATGTCAAAGAAGCAGATAACGGATCGTCGTTTGAGTCGTCGAACTTTATTAGCGGCACTACTAATCCTCATAGTCATTCCAGCTACGATTTTATTAGGCATCTTTGTGCTAAATGATCGGAAGTATTATTTTATCAGTCTATTAATTGTTATCTATACGATGATTCCTTTTGCGATGGTATTCGAGAACCGGAAGCCGCAGGCGAGGGAGCTGATCGTTATAGCGGTGTTAGCAGCCATTGCCGTGGCGGGACGCGCAGCCTTTTTTATGTTGCCGCAGTTTAAGCCAGTAGTTGCTATTGTCATCATCGCAGGGGTAAGCTTGGGTGCGGAGGCAGGGTTTCTGGTTGGCGCTGTTGCAGGCTTTGTCTCGAATTTCTTCTTTGGGCAGGGGCCTTGGACGCCTTGGCAAATGTTTTGTTTTGGCATCATTGGCTTCCTGGCGGGCATTTTCTTCAAGAAGGGTCTGCTTAAAAAGAATAAGCTGTCGCTGTGTATATTCGGAGGCTTAGCGACGTTTTTCGTATACGGAGGCATTATCAATATAGGCTCGTTGATGATGTTCACTTCAGAGTTCTCATGGCCGGCTTTAATGACCACTTATATTTCAGGTTTTTGGTTTGATATGGTGCATGCGATCTCGACGGTGGTGTTTTTGTTTTTTATTGCTAATCCTATGATTGAGAAGTTGGATCGGATAAAAACGAAATATGGGTTGATTGCCCCTTAGGTTCTTGGTATTAGCTTTTGGAGGTTTGTGCGCTTTTTACGCTGGCGGACGCTCCGCTTTTCCACAATCAGTCCGTTCTCTCCGCTGCTATCAGCGCGAATTCCAAAACACAAACACACAAACACAAACTAAAGGCTCAGCGCCTCCCGCTTCAGTTTTTAGCGGAAGGGGGAGGGGAACTAGTGGCTACGAATCAGGCCACTGTGACAAGCCACTGAAAAGAGAATATACCTAGTAGCGATGCTCCTAGGTGAAAACTTATAAAAACAGACGATGTTCCGGTATCCGGTATCGCCTGTTTTTTTGATTCACTTAACGTTCAGCAACAACTTTGTGCGGGGGAACCCCGGCATCGGGCTGCCTATGAGTGGCTTCAAGTGTGGAGAGGTCGCCGTCCAGTGTTTTGAGTCCGGGGAGCAGCAAGGCTGCGCTGGCGCAGAGCATTGGAAGCAAGCCGGCGATGACAAAAAGTGCAGGCACACCATAGAGTTCAGCAATCGCGGCGCCGGCAAAAGCACCAAAAGGCTGTAAACCGCCACCGATTAAAAAACGGATGGAGTTGACTCTTCCTTGCAGATTGCCCGGAACCAGACGTCCATGGAGTGAAGAGCTTAAGGAGCCGAAGAAGGGGCCTATCGTTCCGGTGGCGAATACGGCGGCGAGAGCAAAAGAAAAACTAGGAAATAACCCCCATAATGTTGTAACTAAACCGATGGTCCCCAGACTTCCGAGCATGACAAACCGCCTCTTTTTAATTTCCCCTATCATGGAAATGACGCTTAGCCCGACTAAGGTTCCAAGTGCGAAAACTGTACTAAGTGTGCCCATCGTCGCCGCATCACGGTGGAGCACTTCGCGTACAAAAGGAACCATCATGGTCCAGACGGCAATTGAGCTTAGATTACTAATAGAGGCCATCATCATTATCGTAAGCATGGCGGGGAACTGTTTATAGAAGGTAAAACCCTCAGCTATTTCGCGAACGTAGATGGCAATGGAGAAACGGCCTGGAGCTGGAGAGGGCTTGGGTAGCTTCTGCAGGCACAGCAAGGTAGTGATGGCCGCAACGTAACATAACATGTTGATGCTAAGGGCTGGCAGCGCGCCACTGGCAGCGGTCAACGCCCCAGCCAGGGCGGGGCCCAGCAAGACTGCTGCACTTTTACTGCCATCGATGATAGCAAAAGCCCGCACCAGCTTCCGGCTATCGGCAACGCCGGGAATAACAGCCATGGCTGTTGGCATGAACAGGGCGGCGCAGGCCCCGCTGAGACCAGCGGCGACAAACAGATGCCACAGCTGCAGTTGGCCAGCCAGACCCATGCCAAGCGGTAATGCTATAGCCAGCAGGCGAATGGCTGCCAAGCAGGCCATAAAGCGTACCCGGTGGAGTCGGTCGGACAGCGGCGAGCCCAGCAAGCGCAGCAGCAGCTCAGGTATGCCGGAGCTGAGTGCGAGTGCTCCCATCGCTAGTTTGGAACCCGTCAGCTCATAGACGAGCCATTCCATAGCCAACAAGCCAAAAGCATCCCCAAAAGCACTTAAAGTTATGGTTGAGAGTAAACCATAATAGCTGCGTTTTATCATAGCCTGTTCGCTCCTTTCTTATATTTCTCGCATATACGCTTACCGTCCTTATAAGGACGCTTAAGGCGTTTATGCTTGACTCTCTAGATATGACCCAATCTGTTGCGGTAGCCCATTTAAGGCTTCCAATCGCAGGCTATACGATGTGCTTTTAACGTTGGTATGGACAATGACCAGCCCTGCTGCGCGCAGCGCGATCAGATGGTAGTGGATTGTACTTTTAGAAAGTCCGACTTCCCGCACGATTTCCGTGAAATTCAACTGCTTGCCTGTAAGCAAACGAAGGATATACAGCCGCGTCTCATCCGAGAGTGCCCGGGTAAGGCGAAGTAGTGCTGGAGCAGGCCGGCCAGCTTCCGGAGGGAGAACATCACAAGAGTAGCTAGTGAACACGAATTCATCAAACATAGAGGTGGTGACCAGTGGGCGGGCATGATATTGCGGAATGATAATGACCTGCTTCAGACGTTCGGTTGGATAGAGGCGCATTCCGTCGGTTGCTGCTTCAAAGACTTCCATATCATTGTTCCCATTCAGTGTCGTTCGTCTTGACTCAGCTTCCTGTTCAAGCCCTTTGAGGATATTAGGGTCGATTCCATTGAAGTAACCCGCGTTCCATTCGCGCAGGATGTCAGAGGCAGTGTCCCTTAGCTCGGAAAGATTAGAGGGGACCGATTGGCCGAAACGTCCAGATATTTCATACAGTTCACCCGAAGTTAACCCATCAAACCAATCCAGAAAGCTGCTAACCGAACGTTCTACTGGACAGCACCAAATGTAGGGAGCCAAACTGAAATCATCAAGTTTCTTAACGACCTCTTGCATTTTACGAAGCAACATCGGGGCAAATCTTGCTTGGACTTCACGTACCCAGAGCTTACCGGAATCCATAGCAGTATGGTTCTGCTTGCTTAGAAAAGCAGTCATACTGTTCACACATTCATACATGGGGGCAAAATCGACTTCTACTTTATATTCCATGAGCTTCTCCATCCTTTGAGTAAGTTACTGAAACATTTATTAGTTCTATAATTATAGAACTTTTTATTGGTTTTATTGTAAACGAACTATATTCCATTTTCAATAGCTTTTCGACTGAAAACAAAAGAAATTTTAATTACGAAAAAAAGACAGTTCCGGTAGGCACATTTTGTGCACTAGGAACTGTCTTTTGACGTCTACACAATTTATATACTTTTTAGGAGTTCTGAGTAGATTGCTCAAATATAATCAATTGATTATATAAGTGTTTGGTTATATAATAAATCTGAAAATCAGATGAAGAAGGTGTTTTTAGATTTGAAGGAATTTCAGGGCATGAATGATTTGACTCAGGGCCCTATTATGCCTACCTTAATGAAATTAACGCTTCCCATTATTGCGACGAATTTCATCTCCACAACCTATGGCCTCGTCGATATGATTTGGGTTGGAAGATTAGGAAGTGGTCCTGTTGCCGCGATTGGCACGGCGAGTTTTTTCATTAATCTAGCGATTGCATTGTCGACTATGATTACGATCGGTACAGGGATTAAGGTTGCGTTTTGTATGGGATCTGGCCAGATAGAGAAGGCTAAATCTTATATGAAAAACGGGTTTACGATGTCTATTTTATTAGGACTTCTCTATATGAGTTTAGTTCTGTTGACCAACAATCAGTTGATTGGTTTTTTTGATCTTGGAAGTGATGAAGTGATTTCGATCTTCGGGACGGTATTTTCCATCGTAAATACTTTGTTTGCCACACTCTTAAACTCGATGGGAAATAGTAAACAACCGTTTCAGATCTTCTCTGTTGGTCTTATGGTTAATATCGTCCTTGATCCATTTTTAATTTTTGGCTGGGGCAGTTTTGAAGGTTGGGGAATAGCGGGGGCAGCCACGGCAACATTGACAGCGAACATCTTAGTTACGGCTCTTTTTATCATAAAGACAAGAAAGTCAGAAATCATTTCGAACACATCAGCATGGGACATTCGTCAAATGAAAGAAGTAATTCGTATGGGACTTCCGATCACAATCCAACGGGTCACCTTTACGCTCATATCGATCGTCATTGCTAAGATCATAGTACGTTTTGGGGCGGATGCGATTGCGGTGCAAAAAGTAGGGATTCAAATTGAATCTATTTCTTATATGACTATTGGAGGACTACAGGGAGCTATTGCTGCCTTTTTTGGACAAAATTATGGAGCACGCCGATTGGACCGTATAGGGCAGGGATATCGTAAGGCTTTGATCTTAACCTCCATCTTTGGCGTGATCATATCGCTTATATTTATTGCGTTCCCGCAGCAGCTATTTTCCTTGTTTTTATCAGATCAGACAAGCCTGGAATTAGGCACTGATTATATGCGCATCATTGGCTACTCTCAATTATTTATGTGTATGGAATTGATGACAGTAGGTGCGTTTAACGGCATTGGCCAAACTCATATCCCGCCGATCTTCAGTATTATATTTACTGCACTGCGAATTCCACTAGCCTTGATTTTATCCGAACCTTTTGGCCTGAATGGGGTGTGGATGTCGATTGCTCTAAGCAGTGTGTTTAAAGGGGTTATTCTTGTGTTCTGGTTTAGAAGATCTTTATTCAAAATGAACAAACAGCAGATAAACTACTAAGCAAAGGATGATCGTTGAAATGGCTTTATTAAATCGTAAACTCATACAGCTTCTGAGGGATAACCATTTGAATAAGGAGCTTTTTCACGGCGAATTTGGACTGGAAAAAGAAAATGTCAGAGTGGATCCAGAGGGAAGGCTTGCGCTGACACCACATCCTAAAGCTTTTGGCAACAAAATGGAGAACCCGTATATTCAAACCGATTTCTCAGAGAGTCAAATTGAAATGGTCACCCCTTCTTTTGATTCTATTGATGAGACTTATAACTTTCTGGAGGCGCTGCAGGATATTGTGTCGCTTGAGCTCAAGGAAGAATATCTGTGGCCAAGTAGTAATCCTCCAAGGCTACCGAATGATCAGGACATCCCCATTGCCAAGATGGGTAATCCGATTGAGGATGAATACAGACATCAGCTAGCAGACAAATACGGTCGCAAAAGACAATTGCTGAGCGGAATCCATTACAATTTCTCTTTTGATGAACAATTTCTGAGACAGCTTCATGACATAGCAGATCCACAGGTGAGCTTTAAAGAATTCAAAGACGCTACCTACTTAAAAATAGCCCGTAACCTATTGCGGTACCGTTGGCTTCTTATCTATTTAACAGGCGCCAGCCCTGTTTTTGATAAGACTTATATGGAACAATGTGTAGCTCGCGGGGAAACAGATGACGACAAAAGCTTTTATTATCAGAATATGAATTCACTGCGGAATAGCGAATGTGGGTATCGAAATGAAAAACCTCTTTATGTATCTTTTGCTTCGTTAAAGGATTATGTTCATGATTTACAAGCTTTGATCGAATCGGAAGAATTATTAAGTGTAAAAGAGTTTTATAGTCCGGTTAGAGTGAAGACAGCAAGAGGCAAACACCCTTTAGAGGAACTGATGCAAGATGGGATAGCTTATTTGGAGCTTCGGTTTATTGATCTGAATCCACTCTACAAAATAGGAATCGGCAAAGAAATGATGATTTTCATTCATCTTTTTATCCTGTATATGCTGCTGAAGGAGGACGAACCGTTCGGAGTAGAGGATCAGAAGATGGCGAATCTTAATCATGATCAACTAATCATGGAAGGAATAAAGGGATGTTTGCATGATTACGGGGATTCATGTACAACGATGGAGCAGCAGGCATTAACTTGTATTCATGAGATGCAGGATATGATCCAACTGTTGAACCCGGAGAATGAAGTGTTTTTGAACGTATTGCATGGAGCTAAGAATAAAATTGTAGAGCCAGACCGGAGTTTTGCAGCTATTGTGAAGTCGGAAGTTCAACAATCCTCTTTTGTACAATACCATCTGAATAAAGCTAAACAATATGCTAAGGAAAGTCTTGCGAATGGATACCGTTTTGTGGGATATGAGGATCTGGAGCTATCTACACAGCTTCTTTTGAAGGCAGCGGTTAAACGTGGCATTAAGTTTCAATTGATCGATCGGGAAGAGAACTTTGTAGTTCTTACGCAAGGTGATCATAAAGAATATATTAAGCAAGCTACGAAGACCTCCCTTGATTCTTATAGTACGGTATTAATCATGGAGAATAAGATCGTTACGAAAGAAGTTCTTAAACAGCAAGGCATTCGTGTTCCCGCAGGAGAAGCTTTTCGAAATCTGGAAGAGGCAATGAATGCGCATGGCACTTACCGTAACAAGGCTATTGTGATTAAGCCCAAATCAACCAATTTTGGACTCGGCATTACTATTTTTACAGACGACTTCTCTAAAGAAGATTATCAAAAAGCCTTCGAAATCGCCTTCGAGTTTGATCGAACAGTGCTACTAGAGGAATTCATGACGGGTAAAGAATATCGTTTTCTTGTCATGGGTGATGAAGTAGTCGGAGTATTGCACCGGGTTCCTGCAAATGTGATTGGAGATGGTGTACATACGATTGAACAACTAGTGCACGAGAAGAATAAGGATCCGTTAAGAGGCCGTGGGTACAAGACACCACTTGAGAAAATTCAGATCGGTGAAGCAGAAGCGATGTTCTTGAACAACCACGCTCAGGCTTGGAGTGATATTCCTCCATTAAACGAAGTCATCTATCTTCGGGAGAACTCTAATATTAGCACGGGTGGTGACAGCCTGGATTTTACGGATGAGATCCCAGATAGTTATAAGGCTCTGGCGATTCAAGCGGCTAAAGCTGCGGGCGCCACTTTTTGTGGAGTGGATATGATGATTGATGACATCAAGGAAGAAGCCAATGATACGAACTATAGCGTTATTGAGATTAACTTTAATCCAGCGATTCATATTCATTGTTATCCTTATAAAGGGAAGAACCGAAAGGCGGATGAACGGATTCTGAATCTATTATTTGGGGAATAAACAGAAGCTCAACCAGTACCTTTGGTTGAGCTTCTGTTTTTAAAGGGGCAATTCGCTCCTTCACCCACTACATGTTCATGTTAGGAGTTACCCGCAGCTGCAACGCCACTAAAGTTTCTGGCTTGGACATTATTAAAGGGATCTGTTGCAGCTGCATTTGTGAAGATCTCTGCTGTGTACTGAATTTGACCTGTTGCGACAGCCGCTGGTGGTGGAATATCTACTGCTGTAAAACCGAAAGCTTCATTTTCTCTGCTGATCGCAACCCCAAATGTCGTGGTGAAAATGATCGTTCCGTTTCTGCGAACATTAACGGTATTGGTATTGAAAAGAGGATTGTTTTCTACTTTTAGAAATCCGGTCAAAAGTACGCGGACATTGCCTTGATTCTCAGCCGACACGCCTGCGGTCTGAATACCAATATCCCCAAAAACAAGGGGAGTCGCCGCTAGTGGAATAACTGCTGGTGTAGCATCCGAAGCAGCTTGGTTGGATAGTCTTAAATCTACAAACTGAATGGTCATCTTATATTCACCTCCTAGAAATAGAATATGATAGAAGAAGAGTTAACTCTTGGATTTGCTATATAATTCATCAGCTACCTACTTGCATGGCTTGATGATCAAGTGTTAAATGAAAGAAGGGTTAGAAGTTTAAGGAAAGGCGGGAGCTATTATCAAATATAGGAATAAGTCTAAAAGGATATTATTGATTTCATTGATGCTGTTGGCAGTAGTTATCATTGGTGCGGTGGTGCTTGGGGAACGCGGAGGAATAATGAGTAAATCCGAGAGCTCTTTCAAAAGTCCTGCTGAACCGTCGCCCCTTATCATTACACATGAGAATAGTACAGATGCTATAGAGAATTATGTCATTCTAAAGACGAGCTGGAATGGAGCGGACTATGATCGGGCTTCCTTTTACTATACGGCTTGGCATAGTGAACCTACGCTTCTAACGGGGCTGCATCGTTTGAAACCAGGGGAGAAACTGCAGGTCGACTTTGGAGATTACGCACCAAGTGAAGTCACAGTAAAGATGGCCTATCTAACTGAGAGCTTTGATGAATCGCAGCTTCCAATTGTAGAAGTTCCTGTAACACTCGTCGAAGGGAAATATGAATTTGTGAACCCTCCAGCATCCACCAGTGATATTCCCACTTCGGGTCGCGTCTTTAGTGTTATAGCTAGATGGGGTGAGAACATCTGCGAATATGTCTTCGCATCAGATGGCAAGTTTGATAACTATGAATATGATTTGTGAGGTTAGTCGAAGATAAGAGATGTTCTAAAGCCGGTACGGTTTTAGAATATCTCTTTTTTGTCTCGATTTTAGACAAATCTAACGATGTGTCTATTTTTTAGACAATGTACCGTTATTGTCTAGTTGGGGAGGACTGTTAACCTGATTAACCATTTAGGGCTAAGTTTAATTAGATCGAGAGACGGATGAGAGAATACCCGTTTTTAATATTATGAAAACAACTTTAAGACGAGGGAGGAGTGAGCGTCATAGGTACAGTAACGGAAGAACTGAATTATGATGACATTCAAGGAATCGTCTTACAAGAACGGCCTACCCCCTACGTAGGAACCTATGTATTGCTGTCTATCGATCATCAACAGGACGGGAAAGTGATGCTGAAGCGGCTTCTCGACGAAGTGACGTCGGCCGGACAGTGGAATAATCCTCACGAAGGTGCTTGGGTCAACGTTGGTTTTACCTATCAAGGACTCCAGAAGCTGGGGATTCCCAAGGAGTCACTCAACAGCTTCGACCTGGAGTTCCGGGAGGGCATGGCTGCCCGGGCAGCTAAGCTAGGGGATGTAAACGAAAGCAGCCCGGAGCACTGGGAAGACCCGCTGGGTACTGACAAAGTCGATGTGGCGCTTGCTCTGTTCGCGCCCACCAAAGAAGCGCTGCTACAAGCAGAAGAAGCAGCCCGTCGAATCCACTGCGAACTGAATGGTGTATCCGTCGTTTACCAGCTGGATGTCGGAATGAATCCTGACGGACGTACTCATCTGGGCTTCATGGATGGAATCAGCAATCCGAGAATCGAAGGAAACCATATACCCAATGCGGTGGGACAGGAAGCGGAGATTAAAGCCGGTGAATTCCTGTTCGGGCATTTAAATGAATCCGGCACTATAACACAGGGACCACAGCCGGCAGAACTTGGCCACAATGGCAGTTACCTCAGTTTCCGCAAATTGCATATGAGGGTCGCGACTTTCCGTCGTTATTTGCGGGAGCATGCGGATAACCGGGAAGAGGAAGAACTTTTGGCCGCTAAAATGGTAGGAAGATGGCCGAGCGGAGCCCCTTTAAGTCTGGCTCCTGAAGCAGATGACCCGGCACTGGGCGAAGACGTCAGCCGACGGAACGCATTTACGTACGGGGATGATCATAAAGGGTTGAAATGTCCGGTAAGCTCGCATATCCGTCGTGCATTTCCCCGAGACAGCTTGCAGGATTCGGTTGTTAATGTGAACATTCACCGGTTGCTCCGGCGGTCAACGATGTATGGCCCTATACTGCCAAAAGGTGTAATGGAGGATGATGGTCAGGATAGAGGCCTTATTTTTGCAGGTATATGCAGCTCATTGTCCCGCCAATTCGAGTTTATCAAGAGCGATTGGTTAAATGGAGGCAATTTCGCGGGCTTGTCAACCGAGAAAGACCCTATTACCGGTAAGAATGAGGGGGAAGGGATGTTTACCATTCCGGACAAACCTATTCGCCACCGGATGAAAGAAATTCCAAGTTTTTCAATCACCAAAGGCGGGGAGTATTTCTTTGTTCCCAGCATGACTGCATTGCGGTGGATGGCAGAGTTGGATCAACATACATCTAAGGAGGAATAAACATGTTAGAAAGACAAGATCAGACTAATCCAATTACAAGCGCTGGACGTGCCGGCCTGCGGGAAGGTGAAATATCTGAGCTTACCATCATTGCGCCGCTTAAAGAAGGTGGGGCGGATCGTCTCCGTGAGAAGCTGAAAAAAAGTGCATCGAGACAAGCCGAAACGATGGCGAAGATCGCGACCGTTCACGACATGCGCTTCGTAATCTTTGATAACGACACGCGGCTGTTGTTCGCGACGGCTTATGATGGCGACTGGGATAGTTATATCGATGATTTTGGAACTGAAATTCCAGAGTTGTTGAATAACATGTTTAATGAAGTGAAGGATTTTCCGGGAATTGAATCTTCGGAAGCGAAAGACTTCATCGCCAACCATCAGATCACTGCATCCGGCTGGTACAGTGCTTATCCCGATGCCACGGTCAGAGATATTTGGCGCGGACAGCGAATTACGAAGGCCTGGAACGACTTGCTTGACGCATCACAAAGCTAAATAACTAGAAAAGGGGGCTTTGTCCCCTTTTCCTTCCTGATAAATTACAAAGAGGTGAACGAAAATGAACAATAATAAATCAGTGTCGTCTGAACTCGCAGAAGAAGCGGTAAACTCCATTGAGGAGGTAGCAGGCAAATATCCGGGTTATCGACGCGCGCACGCCAAAGGTGTTGTCTACCAGGCGGTGTTCACCCCTAACGGCCAAGCGGGTCCTTTAACAACAGCTGCACATTTGCAAAATCAAGAGGTGCAAGCTCTCGTACGCTTCTCCAATAGCTCGACTAATCCGTCCATCCCTGATGTTTTTTCGCCTGCAAAAGGAATGGCGGTTCAGTTTGTATTGCCTGATGGGGGCGTGACAAGTTTGGTGACAATTACATTGCCGATCTTTTTTGCCAAAACACCGCAATCCTTTATTAATATCTTACGTACAATTAAAGAAAATTCGTTTGAGGGAGCGACCATTGCAGACAAATTCAAAGCCGTCATGGAGAAGTATTCGGAAAGCCGGGCTGGGCTTCAAGCCGTGAAAATGCTGCAACCGCCACTCAGTTTTGCAACCAACCTTTATCATTCCATTCATGCCTATTACTTCACCAATGCTGCAGGCGAGCGGCGGGCTATTAAATATGAGTGGGAACCGGAAGCGGGTCTGCACTTTCTGGCCCAGGAAGAGGTGGAGAATCGATCTCCCGATTATTTGGAGGATGAACTAATCGAGAGACTGTCCAAAGGTCCTGTGGCGTTTCAATTGACAGTAATCCTCGGACAGGAGGGAGATCCTACGGATGACCCGACGTCTGCTTGGCCTGAAGACCGGGAACGGATTGTTGTCGGCCATTTGTCGATCACCGGCGTGGCAGACGAGAAGGCTCAAGAGTACGTCTTTGATCCGACAGTTGTACCTGCCGGCATTGAATGCTCTGAAGATCCTATTCTGAACTTTCGTCATGATGCCTATGCGGAGTCACATTCCCGTCGAAGTATTAATCAGTAAGCATTTATTTTATATTCTATGAATATGATCGGGCTGTCCTAGAATGTCTGCCGACATCCTTAGGGCAGTCTTTTTAGGTATGTCTTGTGACACTCTTGTAACAGAGATTGGCTACGATAGGTTACGAGGTGAGAGAATGAAGAAGTTTAAAGGATTTATCGTATTGATTTTGTTGGCAGTCGTAGGATGCAGTGCAGCAACACCACAAGCAAATCTTGAACCGGAGAAGGAGGTAAAGAAAGAGGTCAATGAGAAGATCGCTTTCTGGGATCAACAGCGTAAAGGAACAAATTTCATGAATTCCAAATCTATACCCGAAAATTATGATGCAGCGAAAGAAAATAATATAGAGTTCATTCGACTTGCGCCAGATAAATGGGCAAAAGATAGTGATTTCCTGTTTAACGATCAACCGGATGCTACTCCAGATAAAGACTTTTTAATAGGGAATGCAGATAAATACGAGGGGCTTGTTGAGGATGATTTTACAGCGTTAAAAGCAGACTTGGATGCAGCCGAGGCGCGGGGTTCAAAAGTAGTGCTGACAGTCCTTAGTCTGCCTGGAGATCGGTGGCGACAGTTTAATGATTATACAAATGATGATCGAATCTGGAAGGATTTCAGTTATCATGAACAAGCGGCAACGTTTTGGAAGGATCTTGCGGAAAGATTAAAGGATCATCCTGCGGTGGTCGGCTATAATCTGATTAATGAGCCACATCCTGAACAAGCTACTGGATTTAATGATTTCTGGACAGAGGATTACAACGAATGGTATAGCTCAGTGGAGAATACTCCGGCGGATTTGAATCTTTTATATGAGACTATTGTGACAGCGATTCGAACCGTAGATACGGAAACCCCTATTATCGTCAATTCTGGTCTGTATGCTACACCATGGGCCTTTAAATATTTGAAACCCATCGATGATGCGAATGTATTATATGCTTTTCATATGTACGAACCCTACGAACTCACCAGCCAAAATAAGAAAAAAGGCTTAACCCATGAATATCCTGGAACAGTTAAAGTAGGTGAGGAGAAGACGGAAAAAGCATTCAATAAGAAAGCCTTAAAGGATTTTCTAGAACCTATCGCACAGTGGGCAGAAAAAAATAACATCCCTGCTAATCGTATTGTCGCTGAAGAATTTGGCACGAACCGGCTTGTAAAAGGTGCAGATCAATACTTGGCTGATTTAATCTCGATTTTTGCTGATTACGGCTGGCACTGGGCGTTTTATGCGTTCCGGGAGGATACTTGGGATGGCATGGATTATGAACTTGGCACTGAGCCACTAACCTGGGAGTATTGGGAAGCGATAGAGAAGGGTGAACAGCCTGATCGAAAGACGGTCGATAACCCGATATGGAACGTACTGACGAAGGGATTAGGTGTAGAGAAGTTGCAATAACGTAGCATGAAAATATATGAAAAGGTGAAACCTGTAAAGGATTTCGCCTTTTTCTTCTGATAACTATAGGAAGGAGAATCTACTTTGAATATTTTAATTGCGGATGATGAGAAACATATGACCACTATATTGAAGACTTATTTTCAAAAAGAAGGCTATAACGTTTGGACAGCAGCGGACGGTGAAGAGGCGCTTGAGCTCTTTTTTTCGAATAGGATCGATCTGGTGGTGCTGGATTGGATGATGCCTAAGCGAAGCGGGCTTGAGGTTTGTAATGAAATCAAGAAGGTTAGTTTGGCTAAAGTTGTAATGCTGACCGCAAGGTCTTCCCATGATGATGAATTCAGTGCCTTGGATATAGGGGCAGATGAATATATAAGAAAACCATTCGACCCAAGGATTTTGATGCTTAGAATTAAAAAAATGCTAGGCACTGAAAAAGTGGCTGCGATTAGGGATTTAGAAATCGATTTTGAGCGGAAGAAAGTGTACAAGAATGGGGCCGAACTGGCGTTATATAAAAAAGAATTTGAATTGCTAACCTTCCTGTATGAGCATAAAGGACGTATTTTATCCAGAGATGCCTTATTGTCTGCGGTTTGGGGAATGGATTATCTGGGCGAAGAAAGAACGGTAGATACGCATATTAAGAGGCTGCGCGATAAAATTGGGGCTGACCACGTGATCACGCATAGGGGAATGGGGTACAGCTTCCATGATAAAAATTCATAAAATAAGTACGAAGTTATTGATCATGGTGAGCATTATTTTGCTGATTGTTTTTGGTACGTCTTATTTCCTGCACAACTATTTCTCAGCAGATTATTACCTATACAAAATGAAAACCAAGATCAACACCATTTATGACGAAGTAAAGGATCTCCGTTTGGATCAACTCATGGAAAATGAAAGCAGGATCGAGAACAATAATAACGTAACGATTGTTAGGGTTGAAAACAGTGGAAGTACAGCAGAAATTAACGAAAATATTCAATTTGCGTTGTTTAAAGATAAGGTGGCACTTAATAAATTTTGGATCACAGATGAGGTATTACAAAAAGTAAAACAAGGCAACACGGTTAATCTTTTATTTAATCAGGGCAAATTGAAATCGAGTCTGTTAACGAAAATATACGAGCAGGATAGCAGTCTAATCCTCATAGGAACTGTGGTTGTGCACAATACAGATGCCTTGACCCTCGTAAATCAATTCAGCTTTTACTCCATTCTACTGGGGATTATTATCAGTTTGCTGTTAGTGGCTTATTTTTCAAAAAAGATCATTACACCGTTAGAACAATTACAGGATGTCGCGAAGGATATATCCAATCTCGATTTTAAACAAGTGACGATTCAAACGGGGGATGAAATCGAAGAGCTCTCGAAAAGCATCAATCAGATGAGTCAGCGTCTAAAGAGCACCCATGCCAAATTAGAGGAGAAAAATCAAAGTTTAAATACCCTTATCTCAAGCATTTCGCATGAAGTGAAAACACCATTATCCTTAATCCAAGCCTATACGATTGGCATTCAGGACGGTCTGGATGATGGCACGTATACGGATATCATTTTGGAGCAAGTGAAGTATACGTCGGATATGGTGGATTATTTAATTAAATTGTCCAAGATCCAGAAGTCAGAAGTGCATAAAGAGCCTTTTGATCTTAAAGAGCTTCTGCTAAAAGTGATCTCACAATATAATATTACGTTAAAAAATAAAAACATAACCTTAATGAGCGACTTTCATTCGCTTGAATCCTCAATCGTTGAAGAAGATATCAGCCAAATCGAGATAGTATTCAACAACTTAATTAGTAATGCCATTAAATATGGTGAAGAGGATTTTTTTGAAATAAAACTAGGGAGTGACACTACTCGTACATTAAAATTTACGATCTCCAATAAAACCACTCGCCTGAAAACGGAGCATTTAGCGTATATCTGGGACCCATTCTATGTAATTGAAGAGTCTCGAAATAAAGAAATCTCCGGTACTGGACTTGGTCTGTCCATCGTCGCGGAGATTCTTGGCAAAAATGATCTGAAATACGAGTCCAAATTAGAGGACTCATATATTAGTTTTAGTATTTGGTTTGAAGTAACGGAGGGAATTTTGGAACTTTAGGAGCGTTAGCGTTCGCCTGAAAGCTTTCCTAAGGAGAGCTCGCATCGGAAGCATAAGCTGTCTCCGGAGGTTATCCGCTGATAGCGGTAAAATCAAAAACATCTGGAGACAACAGCGACCGAAAGTCCAACATTCCCGCAGTTACGCACAACACCTATTAAAGATCTTTTCACCGCATCCATCGCAATATCATTAATTTAACTTCAATAGCGCCGCATTATCAATAAAGGTAGCCGTATTAAAAAGCAGCAAGACATCCTTGATATCATTTTGAGCCATATAATCACTGATGTTTCCATTATAATAACGGATATCGATCACATGGATTTCAGGCACATGCTGAGTTAGGAAAGGAATAACGCTATGTGCATAAGAGTCCTTGATGACGAGCAGCTTTTTCTGTTTGACCGTTGTTGGATCAAGCTGGCTGGTGATTTTCATGAGCGCATGTACGCCCCCTAGGAAATAAGAGTACTTATCCTTTTTCACCAGATAACTTAGGTCATACATACTTGTTAAAGTCTCACCGGTATCTTGAATGTACATTTGGGTGGATACCTCATGATTAGGTTTGTACATTTGAATGGAATCAGGTGTGACCCCGATAAATTGCCCCCGGGTATGATAGCTTCCGAGAAATGAATTACTCACAGTCTGAATCTGGTATTCGCTCTGGGACAGAGGCTGCCAGCCCATGCTTTGAGCATAGGCTACATAAGCTAAGTAGGCACCGTAGGTTGTCCAGTGATGGTCGGTCCGATAGTAAATGGGTTCTGCGGCATGTGGGCTAAGAACATCAAATCCATTTATAAAAGTAAGGCTATCTCCTACATCCTTAGCTATTGTTTGATTCACCTCAGCTTGCGAGTAGACAGGAGCTAACCAGGGTAGACGTTCCTTGTACAAGCCAACCGATGTAGGTGCCAATAAGAAAGTGGTGTTTGCATCGGGATTGTTATCGGCAAAGCGTTTCACAGCTGCTGCATATTGCTGAACTTTAGTGTAATCAGGTGCTGCGAATTTTTCGAAAAGATAGCCGTCTTTTCCTTTATAGATTCCGTTATTCTCTTGCTGCAGCCTCATCTGTTCCACCGCCGATTTCACCCATACCCATTTGGCCCGAAATGGAAAATGATCAGTTACAAAGCTTTCGGCCTCTTCCGCATAGGTGTGGGATAATAAATTGTCCCATGTCAGATGGGGGGCCTTTTGCAAATACCGGTTCTCAAGCTCAGAGAAACGCTGAACAGGCAGTAAGAAAAAGAGGATAGCGACCAGAAATAACGTTGCAACAAATCCCCCAACCAGGATTCGATCCGTCTTCTGCTTCATAAACAATCACCCCCTAATGGTTAGAACCGGAAATATAAAAATGGATTAAAGGTTGCATCTACTAAGTAGGCAACAGATAGGAAAAATAACACGCCATACCAAACAAGAGCAGGAACCGATCTAGAATCTATCCGCTTGGAGAGCTTCACAGGTGTAGAGGCAAAGGTTAACACCACGAGTAGAATCGCGTTCGTGTAAGTGAAGTATAAAGTGGTGTTATTCCATAACGGCTGTCCATTAAAGCCAAGCATCGCTTGTAAGTAGCCAATGACCAGAGGAAGTTCTTCAAAAGCGAATAAGACCCATCCGATGAGTATAAGTACTACAGCATATAAATGTCTTGTCCAACGGGGGAGGCGGCTTAATAGCTTTAATCCCCACCATTTTTCAAAGATAAGAATGACCCCGAAGTATAATCCCCAGAGCAGAAAATTCCAGCTGGCCCCGTGCCAGATACCCGTGAGCAGCCATACGATGAGGATGTTGCGCACTTGAACGCCTAACCCCTGGCGGTTGCCTCCAAGCGGGATGTAGACATAGTCACGAAACCAACTGCTAAGGGAAATATGCCATCTCCGCCAAAAGTCAGTAATACTCTGAGAGATATAAGGTTTGTTGAAGTTCTCGTTAAAGCGGAAGCCGAACATGAGACCGAGACCAATAGCCATATCCGAATACCCGCTGAAGTCAAAATAGATCTGAAAAGCAAACGCAATAATCCCAAGCCAAGCGGTAAAAGCAGGCAGGGAATCTAGATTGGAGCTGGATATGGTGTGCCAGAGCAGACCGATGTTGTTGGCGAGCAGTACTTTTTTGGCTAATCCGATTATGAATCTCCGTACACCTTCTGCGAACATGGGGATATCGACCGTACGTTCACGTAGTTGCCCGGCAATGGTGTTATATTGAACAATCGGACCTGCTACTAACTGTGGAAACAGGGCTACGAATGTACCGAAATCAATCCAATTGCGTTGTGCTTTCGAAGTTCCTCTATAGACGTCAATAATGTAGGACATGGATTGAAAAGTATAAAATGAAATCCCAATAGGTAAAGGTAAATCCGTTAAAGGAATATGTGTACCGAGGAGTCCATTTATATTTTGGATGAGAAAATCTGCGTATTTAAAATACGACAATAAGCCTAGATTAATAATGACGGAACTAACCACAATCCACTTGCGCTGCACCGCAGTCAGCTTTGGTCTGCTGAGCAGTAGACCAAAGCTGTAATCTGTAATGGTGGACAGCAACATGATTACAATGTAGACAGGTTCGCCCCAAGCATAAAAAACCAGGCTGCTTAAAAACAATATGAGGTTTTTGATTCGCCAGGGCGAAACATAATAGAGCGCTAGGACAGCCGGCAGGAATAGGAACAGGAAAAGTAGGCTGCTGAATACCATGGTTATTTATTTTTCTGTGAAGTAAGTATCGAAGTCTGCTACGAGTTTATCTTGATCCGCAGGATCAGCAATAACGAACAGGAAATAGTTACCCTTTTTAATAAGTTTATAGTTCTTGGCATTTTCGTATTGATCAGGCAGATAGGTTTCGAATTGTTTTTGAACATCTGTTGCACGCGCTTTGATGGCATCCTCAACAGTAGTCATATCTTTTACATCTGTAACTTTCAGAACGGCGATTTCGTTAGTTTTCACATTCATCATAGGCATTCTAATGCTATAATCTTCAAGCAATTCTGGGTTGAGATGATATAGCTGTTCGACTGTAGCCGCATCAAGCTCCATTAATGATGGCTGCTCTACTTTGCTCAGCATTTGATCGACCATTTCTTTTGCAGTTAGATTCGTTTCAATGGCAGCCCCATTGTTACTGTTGTTGCTGGAACAGGCGCCAAGCACCACACTTAGTACAATGGTTAACGCTAGCAGGAAGGTATGCTTTTTCAACTTAGGTCACTCTCCTTGATGTATTGTCTGAATTTCTCTAGTTACTAACGTATATAGTCGATAGAATGTTGCGCTGGGTACTTACTCCGGATACTTTACCCATATTTTTGCGGAAATATGATATTCACATGAATTCATGCAAAGATCTTCCTCTCTTAGCTTGCGCAATGGTTGGTTATACTGTTACTGTAAGATAGATAGTTTTTAATAGAAGGGGATTGAACGGAATGATCGAAGAACTGAACAATGAACTACCGGAGAATTATGAGGAATTAAAGAAAGCTGCCAACCGCTCTGCGGATTGGAGAGCGCGTCTAGAAGCAGTTGAAGAGCTGGGACAGACCAACCACAAACAAATTATCGATATCCTGACGCGTTTAATGGAGAGCGATCCTGTATATACAGTTCAAGAAGCTGCTTACCTTAAGCTGAAGGCTTTTGGTGAAGACGTTAAGGTGCCATCGAAGAACAAGCCTGAACTAGTTAAAGGCGTATCCAAGATCCTGCTGAGAATTAAAAAGAGCCTGCCAAGAGATCATTCTTACGAGGACTTCAAAGAGAAGCTGAAGAAGATGAGAGTTGACGTGTACGACGCTTATGAAGGTGAAAAAGGCGCTGACTTCGATACGTGGCTGATGAAGATGTGGACTTCCGCAAATAAGTAAAGGATGACAATATGCACACCAATAAATTGACAGAACAATTTCAAGAATACCTTAAGCTGTCCGCAGAATTACGCCCTGATTATATTGCCAGCTTGGGCAAGGGTGGTAACGAAGCAAAGATTACGGCTGTTTTGCCGGAGACTCCTGAACTGCTGAAAGCTATTTATAGCACTGTCTCAGGGACAAGCAGTGAGGAAGAGGAAGCAAGCCTTATCGAATTTATTCCAGGGTACCGCCTGATTCATATGGATGAATATGAAGAGGAGATGAAGGTATTAGCTGGGATATTGGAGGAAAAAGGTCAACATCCTGATGGAGTTATCTTGCCTATCTTAACGAACTATGGCAGTGATTTCATTTGTTATTATAAGTCTGCTGAGGGTGTGGAACAGGTATGTGACCTGCTCCATGATTTCGGCGATTTAATTGTGATGTATGATTCGCCTGATAAATTCCTAGAGACCTTATGCGAGTTCTACAAGCAGGAGGTTTATTTCCTGGATGAAGAGGGCTACCTCGATTGCGATTTAGTATTAGAAGGCGAAGTTGGCGCGGCGTTGAACCCGGATGCGAAATATTGGTCCGAGTAACGGCCTGATGCCAAATAAACAAGAGCAGCAGTCCATTATGGATTGCTGCTCTTGTTTATTTTTTAATAAGGTGAATTTTATATGGCTATGTTTATTCCTGCGCAGCTTGGTTCTCCTGCTCACGAAGCTCTACTCGCCGTATTTTACCGGAGGTCGTCTTCGGAAGATCCTGAATAAACTCGATTTTGCGCGGATATTTATAAGGGGCTGTCCACTCTTTAACATGGGATTGCAGCTCTTTTACAAGCTCTGGTGAACCAACAATCTCATCCTTAAGCACGATAAATGCTTTAACAATGTGCCCACGGATTTCGTCTGGACTGGCAACGACCGCACATTCCTTAACGCAGGTATGCTTCATCAATGCTTCTTCTACCTCGAAAGGACCGATAGTATAACCTGAGCTAATGATGATGTCATCCCCACGACCCTCGAACCAGAAATAACCATCTTCATCCTTCTTTGCCCGGTCGCCGGTTATGAAGAATTCGCCGTGTGTGGAGCTTTCTTTTCTACCGGGATCTTTGTAATAAGTGTGGAACAGAGCTGGCATACTCAAATGTACGGCAATATCACCAACCACTCCAGCAGGCAGTGGCTTGCCGTCTTCGTCCACAACCTCGACTAAGCCGGGTGCGATTGATTTACCCATAGAACCAATGCGTATTGGAGTATCTTTGAGTGTTCCGATAATCAGTGTGCTCTCCGTCTGGCCGTACCCATCACGGATTGTGATATCGAATTCACGCTGAAAGGTGTTAATGACCTCTTGATTTAATGGCTCTCCGGCAGATACTGCACATCGCAGGGTAGACAAGTCGTAACGACCTAAGTCTTCTGTTTTAGCCATTAGACGATATTCCGTTGGGGTGCAGCATAATACTTGAATTTTGTGATCCTGCAATAGCTGCAAATATTTTTTGGGATGAAAGGATCCACTATATACAAAACCTGTAGCTCCGTTGCCAAGAACGGTTAAGAAGGGACTCCAGATCCACTTTTGCCAGCCGGGAGCTGCTGTTGCCCAGACGGTGTCAGATCCTTGAATATCCAGCCATTGAGGTGAGGTGATCCGCAAGTGAGCATAACCCCAGCCGTGACTATGAACGACCGCTTTAGGGTTGCCAGTGGTACCTGAGGTGTAGGCGAGAATAGCCATATCATCCCGGCGGCTTGCGACTGCTGTGAAGGTCTCTGGTTGTCCAACCATCAGACTTTCTAGATCCAGCCAGCCTTCACCGAGTTCGTCTGAGCTGCCAGATACGGAAAGACGGTAATCGAGAGCAGGAAGATCCTCTGAGATTTTATTCACTTCCCCGGTTACTTCGGACCAAGCAATAACGGCTCTGGCTTCAGAATGGCGCAGGCGGTAGGATAAATCTTTGGCACGCAGCATTTCTGAGGATGGAATGATGGCAAGTCCTTGTTTCAGACAAGCTAAATAGATGACATAAGCGATGATGCGGCGTGGAACCATAACAAGAATACGATCCCCTTGTTGCAGCCCAAGCTTCGCAAGTCCTCCGGCCAGCCGGTTAGCTTGTTTGCGTAATTCACCGTAAGTAATTTCCTCATAATCTCCTTGCTCATTTAACCACTTAAGCGCAATCTTCTCAGGAGCATGACTTTCCATTTCCGAAGTGAGATTGTAGAACTCAGGTGCGATCCATTGCTGATTATCCAATATGAACCTCTCCTATATCAAACAAGATGTGTATAACTGTTCTATTTAGTATATCACGTTATCCTAGTACCAGGTACTAGTACCTTGAGTTCTTAATGAATTTCGGGTTAAGATAATATGTGTAAGGTAAACTTATAATAGACCACAAATCCAGAAAGTGAGAACTTATGTTATGAATCACACAACTTTTGATGAAATATTCGCTATTATGGAAGCCTCATTTCCTACTTCTGAGATCAGAACCTTTGAGGGACAACAGGAGTTATTGGACGTTCCAGATTATCGTCTCATTACCGAGATGAATTCTGAGGGTAAAATTGTTGCTTTTATGGCCTGCTGGGAGTTCCCCGGCTTTCGTTTTGTAGAACATATAGCAGTCGACCCGAGCATCAGAGGTGGAGGAATTGGCAAAAAGCTGATGACTGAATACATCAGTCTATCTAACAAGCCTGTCCTTTTGGAAGTTGAGCGGCCACTGGGTGAAATGGAGCAGCGGAGAATCGGCTTTTATGAGCGGCTGGGCTTTCATTTGAACCCTTACGATTATGTGCAGCCTCCTTTGCGTGAAGGAAATGAAGATTTACCACTCTTAATTATGACTTACCCTAACCCTGTTGATGAAGAAGAATTCCAACTTTATAGAGAAATTTTATATTCAGAAGTGTATAAGGTTACAACTCCGTATCAAGGTTAAAGCCCTCAGCAATCCGTTAAATCCTTATGGGATAAGCGGGTTGCTCTTTTTTTTATACAAACCAGAGCTCCAGATGAATAGTTTCTTTACAAATTGGGTACAAGTTAAATACAACTTAGAGACATATTCCTTTAAAACTTGAGCTAAAGTAAAAACCGAGATTGATCTTCTAAGGAGGCATAACATATGAAAAGTAAAAAGTTCATTATAGCAACGATGGTATTTGGGATGGCAATTACAGGTTCGGCTGGTGTGTACGCAGGAACTAAGCTGCAAAAAATCACCGCATACCTCAATCACAGCATTGGATTTAAAGTGAATGGTGCAGCTTATACGCCTGTTGATAATAAAGGTAACACATTAGCTCCGATTACTTATAACAATACAACCTATCTTCCTGTACGTGCCTTGGCTGATGTGTTGAAGGTGCCAGTGACTTTTGATGCGGCAGCGAATCAGGTCATTCTGGGTACTGGAACTGTGGTGCCGGATAAAGATACATTAACACCAGTACAGTACAGCAACGCTCAAAAAGAACAAATTTCTAAAGCTTTTGCAAATTTCGATGGGTTTAAAACGGTTTATGCACCAGCACAAATGGTGAGTGGAGATGCTTTTCAAAAAGCAGCTAGCTCTGAAGATGGAGTGTACTTTTTGTTCGACCATATGAGGGTGAACGTTTCTCCACGTGACTACTCCTATGATTACAAAGGCGATACCGTAAAGCTTTCCAATGGTACAGAAGCTAAGTGGTACAGCCCTACCAGCGATTCATTGTTTTTGACCTATAAACTGGATGATCGTTTTGTGACGATTAGTTCTCCAGACAAGGCTTTGAGCAAGGCGCAATTAGAGAAGGTAGCCGTCAATGTGGTGAAATGGAGTAAATAACTCCTTTAAAAGCAAAGCTCAATATACAAAAAGTAAAGCAGCAAGTCACTCCGATCCGGGAGGGCTTGCTGCTTTTTTTGTTTTCGTGTAGGCGTGTTCTATTTACTGTGCTGTTTATTAGGCAGCTTTTGGCTTGGTGTTCCTTTACCGTGATTCTGTTTGTTCTTTTCTGCTTTCTTCTGGGTGTCGTGTACTTTGTCTACAAAAGCTTGAGTATCGTCCATGTTTGTCCTCCTTGATCATAACCTTGCCGTTACTGTAACCACTTTTGCCTGATTAAATACACAAGCCGTTTTTACAAACTAGTGGATCAATCCGTACATTGTGAAAATATTTAGTAGTTACTATGAATGGATGCAAGCATTTCATAATAACAGTAAGGGAGACTGATTATGAACAGGTTATTAAAACAAGCAGTATCCATGACACTAGCCTTCGTTATGGTACTGGGACTTACATTTACAGGAATGCCAGCTTTTGCAGAAGACAGCAATGAGGATGCTGGATTACTGCAATTACAAACGCTAGAGCCAATTACACTACTGGCGGGCAATTCTACATGGAAATATCTAGATAACGGAACGGATCAAGGTTCGGTATGGCGGTCTGTTTACGATGATTCTACATGGGCATCAGGCCAAGCGCCGCTTGGTTATAAAGATTCTGGGGCCGGAGTCAGCAGCAAGCAATTTGGTGCTCTGAATACAAATATAAGCTACGGCACGGATAAAAAGAAGAAATATCGTACTTCCTATTTCCGGACAAATGTAACTGTGAATAAGGAAGAAATTACGAAATCGGATAAAGTATTAGGTAATTTTGCATTTGATGACGGAGTAGTGCTGTATCTGAATGGTGCAGAAATCTACCGCGAGGCTATGCCAGCTGGTGAAATCGACTATCAGACACTCAGTACAACTAATGGCAGTGATCCAAATGAGTATACAAAGGTTGACCTAACGGAAATCGTAAAAGCCAATCTGAAGGATGGAAGTAATGAGCTTTCAGCTGAAGTTCACCAGACGGGCGACACTAGCTCTGACCTTTATTGGGATATGAGCCTGATTGCTTATCCTGTAGTGGAGACAGTAGAACCTGGAGTTGGGAAGCCTGATTCTATCGCAATTACTTTTAATGGCAACCCGCAGACTAGTATGGGATTCAACTGGTATGCACCTGAAAGTGTGACTGGCACCAAACTGGAAGTAGTAGAAGCTTCTAAATTGGAGAATGGCCAGTTTCCTCCGGCAGGCGCTCAATCTTATGAAGGGACATCCGTTACAACTAGTGTGTATATGACAAAAGCGGATAAATCAGCTAAAAAACCAGTTGTGCTAACCAGCCATAAGGTAATAGCGGATCATCTGCAGCCGGGAACGGAATATGCTTACCGTGCTGGGGATGGACAAGCTGATAACTGGAGCGACGTAGGAACTTTTAAGACAGAAGGCTCCAGTAATCAGGCTTATAAATTCTTATATACAACGGATTCCCAAGGAACAACTGAAGAAGATTTTGATATCTGGAATCATACCCTTCAAGAAGGATTAGCTAAATTCCCGGAAAGTGAGTTTATCCTGAATTCTGGTGATTTGGTGGATAACGGTGATATTGAGGAGCAATGGGGATGGTTTTTCAATAAGCCTAAGGATATTTTAGCGAATATTCCGTTGGTTCCTTTGGTAGGCAACCATGAAAGTAAAAATTATAGCAATTATAGCTCTCATTTTAATTTGCCGAACGTATCGAATACAGGTGCGAAACCTGATGGTTCTGTATATTCTTTTGACTACGGTTCAGCACACTTTATGGTAATTAATACAGAATATTATGGTGCAAGCTCAAATCTTGAGAATAACGAAATTTACAATAAACAAGTGGAGTGGCTTCGTAGCGAAGCGGCAAAAAGCAATCAGAAATGGAAGGTTGTGCTTCTGCATAAATCTCCTTATTCCGTTGCCAATCACACCAATGATACAGATGTACTTTTTTACAGAGCGCAATTAACGAAGGTATTTGACGAGCTTGGCATTGACATGGTAATTGGCGGGCATGACCACACCTTTGCTAGAAGCTATCAGATGTACAACAACAAGCCATTGACGGATATTGTTCCGGACTCAAACGGAGTAGTAACTGATCCTAAGGGTACTTTATACCTGATTACAAATGCAGCGGGCAACAAGAAATACAACGTAGCTTCAGGAACATTCCCGTTTGCAGCTAAATACGGACAGCCTGGTAAGGAAATGTTCACGGGGATGACGGTAACGAATGATGAGCTTTCTTACGAAGCCTACACCACAACAACTGGTGGTTCTACAGACTTGTATGATAACTACAGCATTCATAAATCGGAAGTAGCAGTTAAACCTGTGCAAAATGCAAAGGCTACTGCAGCAGATGGTAGTAAAATAACGTTGACTTGGGATGCGCCAGCTTCCGGTGCACCAGTGTCTGGATATCGTATTTATGAGCAAAATGATCTGGTATCGGCAAATTGGACGGTCAGTGTTCCTAATGAAGAAGGTAAAGCTTCTTATACTTACACTGTAGAAAATACTAATCCAAACCAAACCTATCAATTTGTTATCAAAGCTGTAAGTGACAGAACAAATTCAGAAGCTGCTATCGCTTCAACGGATTCGATTAAAAAAGTTACAGTTACCTTTAATGGCGACCCAGTGAGTGCAAAAGGATTCACTTGGTACACAGCGTTGAAGTCTACTGGAAACGATCTGCAGGTTGTAGAAAATACGGGCGTTACTCCAGACTTTGCTAAGGCTGCTGAGTTTACAGGACGTTCGGCGGTTTCCAGAAATTCAAAGGATGAATTAGTTCATAAAGCGGAAGCTTCTGGCCTGAAAGCTGATACAAAATACTACTTCCGTGTAGGGGATAAAGCACTAGGCCTGTGGAGTACAGTGGGAACTTTTGAAACTGCCGCTAAGACAGGAGCATTTACTTTCATCGATTTGGCTGATACACAGGCTAAGACCGAAGATGAAGCGATTCTTTCCGGTGAAACGATGGCAAAAGCACTTACGACGTTCCCGAATGCTGAGTTTGTGGCGATTAACGGAGATATCGTGGATACCGGAACTAATGAATCCCAATGGAATTGGCTGCTTGGTCATTCGCAAGACACCCTGCTTAACACGACAATCGTGCCAGTGGCAGGGAATCATGAGGATAAGGCAAATGCCTTCTATGAGCACTACAATATTAAGGAAGCACCGGGCTCCGCCACAGAAACAGGAGCTTATTATTCCTATGATTACAGCAATGCTCACTTTGTAGTCCTGAATACAAATGAGAATTCCGATGAATTTGCTAACTTCAGCCAAGCACAGTTGGATTGGATGAAGGCTGACGTAAAAGCAGCGAAAGCTGCTGGTGCGAAATGGATTATCGTAGCTATGCATAAAGGTCCATACACAACCTCTAACCATGCTACTGACAAAGACATTATGGGTACAAATGGAGAAAGAGCGAAGGTTGCTCCAATGATGGCTGAACTGGGCATTGACTTAGTTCTTCAAGGCCACGACCATATTTATGCCCGGACCAAGCCAATTAAAGCTGATGGAACTGCGGCAGACACAGTGAAGATCAAGGAAAGCTTCAAGGGTCAAACTGTAGAGTACACAGTAAATCCAGATGGAACGATCTATCTGATCCCAGCTACAGCGGGAGCGAAGGTTTACTACAAGAACATGAAACCAGAATTGGGAGATGCGTATTATAATCTCTTCGAAGTAGCAAATGAGAATACAGCAGCTAAATACGGACCGGACCCAAGTGATGCTACGCGTCCCAAACGCGGTCAAGTTCAGACCTTTGTAGGTATTACTGTAGATGCTGGCAAATTAACAGCTGTATCTTATGAGATCGATCAGAATATTAATGATGCTAAACCGTACGTTCTGGAAGAGTTCGGTATTATTAAGGAAGCAGGTCCTGAAGTAAACCCAACACCAGAACCAACAACAACGCCGACAACGGAACCGACAACAGCGCCAACAACGGAACCGACAACGGCGCCAACGACAGCGCCAACGACAGCACCAACACCAGCACCAACAACAGGATCATCAACAGGACCAGTGGCAACAACAAAACCGACAGCAACGCCAACGCCAACAGTAGCACCAACAGCTACACCAGCACCAACAACGGTGCCTACACCAACCGCAACACCAGTAGTCAAACCATCATTGACGGATACTGGCAGCCATTGGGCAGCAGCGGCTATTGAGAAAGCAGTAGCAGGGGGCTTCGTTAGTGGTTATCCGGATAATACTTTCCGTCCTAATCAGAAAGTAAATCGGGTTGAATTTATCACTATGCTGGCTCGTGCCCTGCAATTGCCAGACAGTGGTAGTACTTCAAGCTTTAAAGATTCAGCGAAGATTCCGGCATGGGCTAAGTCCTTTGTAGCTCAGGCAGTAGCTTTGCAAATTATCAGCGGCTATGATGATGGTACCTTCCGTCCTACGCAGGAGCTTACTCGCACTGAATTAGCAGTTATGGTTGTTAGGGCTCTGGGTATTACAGTAGATCCAAAAGCGACCTTAACCTTCAATGATGCTAAGGATGTACCCGCATGGGCAGTACCTTATATTGCGGCAGCAGCAGAAGCGGGCATTGTGAATGGCATAGGACAAAATCGTTTCGCACCTAACCAGGTAGCGTCCCGGGCCGAAGCAGTAACAATCATTCTGAACTTGCTGGAGAAGCAAGGAAAGTAACTAAATCGGATGGTTTGAAAAAAGATTGCCTCAAGGTCATCGTTGATGACGGAGAGGCAATCTTTTTTTTCGTAGCTGGGTAGTGTGAGGGAGGAAGCGATACGGTGGTGTGGCGGAAAAGAGAGGCAAAAGTGCCTCAGAAATGAGCGAATGCAGCGGATTGGCGTGAAAGAGAGGCAAAAGTGCCTCTGATCTGAGCGAATGCGGCGATGCGGCGTGAAAGAGAGGCAAAAGTGCCTCTGATTGGAGTGAATATGGCGGATTGGCGTGAAAGAGAGGCAAAAGTGCCTCAGAAATGAGCGAATACGGCGGATGGGCGTGAAAGAGAGGCAAAAGTGCCTTTGAAATGAGTGAATTCGGAGGAGTGTGCGAAAGAGAGGCAAAAGTGCCTCTGATTGGAGTGAATGAGGCGGAGTGGCGGAGATGAGAGGCAAAAGTGCCTCAGAAATGAGCGAATGCGGTGGATTGGCGTGAAAGAGAGGCAAAAGTGCCTTTGAAATGAGTGAATGCGGCGGAGTGGCGGAGATAAGAGGCAAAAGAGACCACGCTCCTTCATCCTCTTTATATTTTCAACCAACATATGTTTAACGACCCACTCATTGCCAGGATATCGAGCCCTGATAGCACGATAATCTTTAATTTATCCAGCATATCTTTAATTTTGCGGCTATTTGTAAGGAAAGATCTGGGTTAGATTAGGGTGGACTAATCAAAGTAAGGCAGGAGGGTTGCCAACAAAATTGAATGCGCTTGCACGACCGGGGTTGAATACAGAATGTGCCTGCACGAACGGGGTTGAATACAGAATCTGTAGGCAGAAGAGAGTAGAAGTAGAAGTAGAAGTAGAAGAGGGTAGGAGCAGCAGAGGGACGGGACAACAGAAGTAATCTACTTGCTGTTCGGCGACATAGTGAGACACATTACGCTTCATGGATGAGAGTAACCGAAACAACTACAGGACGAGGAGAGTGGAAAATGAACCTTCACACCGGTAAAAAGGCGCGTCGTAAGCTGACATCAGCTGTTCTGGCGGCAGCTTTGCTAGTTTCAGGACTTCCCCTAACGGCTTACGCCGGCGATACGTGGCCTTTTACAGGAGACAGTGCGCCGGGTGCCAATCAGCCTAATGTACATGGATATACGAGCAGCCATATTGCGAACTGGAGTCCGGCAACCGATCCGGATGCAGAGCTGTTGAGATCGCGGGTGCCGCTGCAGAAGCGGAATGCCCCATTTGCTGCAACCCAAGCTAACCCAGCGCTTAGCGCAGATACACAGATGATCAACGTTGCTGGCGACTACGGGAATGCTTTTATTGAGAACGCGCCGTATACGAACAAGTTTGCGCAGTATCATTTTAACTTTTGGCAATATATCGATTACTACTCCTACTGGCATGGTACAGCGACTGCGTATACCCCGCCGGAATATTATGATGAATTGGCCCAGAAGGACTGGCAGCAAAAATGGTTCGAATTCGGCATGCTGAACATCCCGAACCCTACCTACACCGATGCAGCGCATAAGAACGGCGTGTTGTCATTGGCAGGAATCTTTTTTTCCAATAATGACCGTGGACAGCAGACGTACAAACAAATGATAGTTAAAGATGAGAATGGTAATTTTCCGGTGGCGGATAAACTGATCGAGATGGCCGGGTATTTCGGGTTTGACGGTTATTTTGTAAATCAGGAAGAGATGAATCCGAATGTAGCGACCCAGGATATCCCCGATTACATCGCGTTTATGAAGGTGCTGCAAGAGGGCGGCCTGTATGTACAGTGGTACGACTCGCTGAACACCAATACCGGTGCTAATACGTTCGCCCGGACGATTAATGATACCAATATCTCCTTTTTAGTGGATAAAAGCACCAAGGAACCCGTCTCCAATTCGTTTTTCTTCGACTACGGGGCTGGCAATACACAGATTACCAACGCGGCTAGTTACTTAAGCAATCTGAATGCCAGTCTGGGAACAAGCTACAACTTGTTTGAAGTTGGTTTTGCAGGGCTGGAAGCAGGCCGTGACCGGTTCAAGTCCGTTAACGGAACAGCGTTGATGAACAAGCTGGACAGCAATGGCTTACCACGGCTCAGCTTGGCTACACTCGGTGCGGACTTTATTCATGCCGGTCTGGATGAGGACATGAACCTGTCTTACCCGGTCTCGCACAGATCCGAAAATGACTACCAATGGATGACAAAACTGCGTGAGCAGCTATGGTGGTCAGGCCCGAACGTGGACCCTAAGAATACGGTCAAATCGGCAACCAATACCGTTGCCGATGTTTATGCCGACAACCGTTACTGGCCGGGAATCTCGTCCGTCATTGCGGAGCGTTCGGTGATTAAGGACAAGAACTTTTACACCAATTTTAACACTGGACAGGGCTTGTCCTATTCCGTGAACGGTGAAGTATCGAACCCGGATGAGTGGTCTAATATGAGCCTGCAGGATATTCCAGTGACTTGGCAGTGGTGGCAGGATACTGCTGGCAATAAGCTTACTGTAGATTTTGATTATGGACCGGAGTACAACCTTGCGAGTACAAACCGTTACAACTATGAGCAGATCGGTGCGTATAACGGTGGCAGTTCACTGGTGGTGAACGGCAATCTGAATGCGAAGAACTTCTTGCGTCTGTACAAAACAGAGCTGGAGGTCAATGGCAACTCCAAGCTGTCGATCAGCTTCAACAAGCCATCTGCCACAGATGCTTCGGTGATGGCAGTAGGACTCATCCTGGCTGATGATCCGAATACCGTCGTAGAGGTCGCTGTTCCAAACAGTGGTCAGCACTCGGACGGTTGGTTGACAAAGGAACTGGACCTGAGTGCATACGCAGGTCATAATATTGCAGCCCTTGGACTGGTCTTCGATCCCGGGCAAGGAACAGCGTCCACCTACCAGATGAACGTCGGACAGCTGCGCGTCTATGACGGGTCTGCCGTAAAGCCCGCAGCTCCTGCGGAATTAGCAGTTGCGGAAGCTTTTACAGATACAGGTGAGATGGTTGTGAAGTGGAAGCTAGATCCCGATTACACTAAGATCAAGCAATATAATGTGTACGTGAATGATGTATTTATGGGCGGCAAATACGATGAGGTGTTCTACCTGAAGCATCTCCCGGTGAAATCCGGAACCCTTAAAGTGGTTGCAGTGGGTGCGGATGGAGTGGAGGGTGAAGCGGCAACGCTGGCTTTTGATCTGGATGCGGCGGTTTCCGGAGTGAAGGTGGATTCAAGTCCGGACGGGGAGTTGACTGTGAACTGGACGAACTCCGCCCAAGCTTCCGGTGACATTACCGTTCGAGTGCAGTCTTTGAATTGGATTACGACATCCGAACCGGTGTCACAGCAAGTGGTTGTCCCGGCAGGTGCAAGCACTGCACTGTTCACAGGGATGCCGGTAAACGGCGATGATTACATTGTCACCGTTACCGCAGGCAACACTGATCCAGTCTCGGTCAGCGGCCAGTTCATCGACACGGTCGCGGAACCTTACGCGGAAGAATGGTCCTGGACGGACGGTAAGCTGAATCTGCCGATGCCGAATACCAGAGACTGGCGGTATATGTATGTGTATGAGGATGGGAATGCAAAATCTTTTGCCACAACGTATAGCTCTGGCAATAAGCCGATGATTATCCGTGGACGGACAACTAAGGCGAGCTTAAGCTTCACCTCGTCGGCAAAAGTTGTGCATGTGGTGATGGAGGATTATGCAGGCAACCGCTCCAAACCTGTCTATCTGAAAGGAAGCTATCCCGTTCTCTTTGATGCTAATGGGGGTGAACCAGCAAATACTGTGGCCGAGGCTGTGTATGGCACTTTGCTGATGGAGCCTACAGGCATTGCCAGAGAGGGTTATGACCTGGAAGGCTGGTATGTTGGAGAAGGAGAAGGTGCGCGAAGATGGAATTTTACCGAAGATCTAATAACCGGTGAACTGAACTTGCAGGCGAAGTGGGCCTTGCAAGCTCCAAAGGTGCAGATCGTAGGGGAAGGTTCCTTCCGTGAAAATACGTCCGCGACACTAACGGCAGTTGCCACTGGCGCAGGGCAGCTGACTTATGCCTGGTATGCGGACACAGGCAGCGGTTATGGAGATGCGTTGGGAGTGTCCGACTCCTATACTATCCCTGCTTTGACTACCGGGATGGATGGCAATAAGTACAAGGTCATCGTCACCAATGAATCTGGTGACAGCAGTGAAGCAGAGTACACAATTAACTTAACTCCGGCTGAAGCACCATGGGAAGCGCCTGATTTCATAACCGATCTTCCGTCTGCACTTGATGTCATTACTGGTGAAGAAGTGAAGCTGTTCGTACAGATCCGCGGGGATGTGGAATCGGTTCGCTGGGAGACGAAGGCAGCAACCGCAGAGGAATGGACTGTGGCGGAGAGCGTGACTTCGGCGGTATACGCATTTACTGCTTCTGAAACAGACAGCGGTACGCAGTTCCGTGTGGTTCTGACTGGAAAAGAGGGAACGGAGCCTTCAACAAGAACCGGTAATGAACTTACGGTGACAGTACATCCGGCACCCGATGCGCCAATTATCACCTCTAATAGTGTAGATAAGAATCCGGCAGTTGTAGGTGATAAGGTGTCTTTTGCCGTAGTAGCTTCTGCAGTTTATGGCGAGTTAAGCTACCAATGGTTGAAAGACGGGCAGGCCATTGAAGGTGCTGTGGAGCGTAATTATACGATTCCTTCTGCAAAAGAAACAGATAGCGGCGAGTACACGGCCGTAGTCACCAACACCAAAATACTGAATGGTCACCCTTATACGGCTGTTCAAAAGAGCGGAATTATTAATTTCAAGGTCCACAATACTCCTGTATCTACACCGCAGCCGACATCGGCTCCAGGTACGGGAACTGGTGGAACGACTCCAGCAGCGACAGCAACGCCGCTTCCAAGTCCTACTAGCACAACTTTGACAGTTCCAGCAAGTGCACTCAGTACATCTACTGAGAACGGCAAAGTGACGGTAGAGGTGCCGGCAGGCGTTACAGCTATCGAGCTGCCTGTAAATGCAGGTGAGTTGCTAGGGATCCGTCAACTTGAATTGTCCGCTTCGGGAACCACACTTGGTATTGCGCCGGAATTGCTGGTGCAATTGAAGGCTCTGCTTAATGAAGCCCAAGCTTCAGGCAGCAAGATTCAGGTGAAGCTCAGCCCGGAGACTTTGAACATGAGCACACTGAAAGCAGAGCGTGGGGTGGTCTTGCGGGGTACGGGTATGACGTTTGATCTGAGCGTCATCGCGGGGAATGGCACATCTAGCCGTCTTCCAAGCTTCAGCAAACCAGTAACCTTACAATGGAGTGCAACAAATACGGATTATAATACTAATTTGCTTGGTTTATATGCTATTGCTGAAGGGGGTTCGCTTACCTATCTCGGCGGAGTGTATGCGAATGGCTTCCTGCAAGGGGAGTTTAGCGGAACAGGCAGGCTGGCTGTGCTGGAGTACAATAAATCCTTCGCTGATGTTCCGTCTACTCACTGGGCTGCGGACACTATCCGCCAGCTGGCGGCTAAACATCTGGTACAAGGCACTTCCGAAAATGGATTTGAACCCGCCCGCAGGATTACAAGAGCGGAATTTGTGAAGCTGCTGGCTGGCGTGCTGGGACTGCAAGATCAGGCGGAATTGAAATTTAGTGATGTGCCTTCTGGTGTCTGGTATGAGCAGGACCTGGCGCGTCTGGTCCGGGCAGGTATTGTAGGTGGACGCACTGCTGAGCAGTTCGATCCGAGTGCGAACATCAGCCGCCAGGAGATTGTCACTATGCTAATGCGTGCCTATGTACTGGAGCATGGAGCGCTTCAGTCATCAGCCCCGACAACATTCACCGATTCCGGTGAGGTAGCAGCCTGGGCGGCAGACAGCGTGAATGCTGCTTCATCACTGGGTCTGGTGAATGGCCACACGGACGGGAAGTTTGTTCCCGGTGGCTTGGCGACCCGTGCCGAGGCTGCGCAGTTCATCTTGAATTACATCCGGTAGATTATATTGCCTCACCACGGTCTGCCCAAGGAGCCCTTTGCTCCATGGGCAGACTGTCTTTGCTTGGCGGAGGATTGCAAGCTTTTACCAGCCACAGGCAGGAAGCACCTCATGCTATACTTTATTCATAATGACAAGCAGCGAAGCTTAGTCTTCCCCCTGCTGTAGGAGGTTGCTGATGTTTCCGGGGAAATTGTACAGAAAGTATCTGAAGAATAATCTGTTTATGAAAATCATCCTGCTCTTCTCAGTCATTGCCGTGGTCACCATTATCACCTTCTCCTACCTGATGTTCTTGCTCATGTCTCAGGCTGTAGTGCAGCGGCAGATGGAGATTCAGAAACGTACCGTGGAGAGCATCAACAGCTATATTGAGCAGAAATATGACTCTGTACAGTCTATGATGCGGGACGTGTACCGGGACACGGAGCTGACTGCTAATACGTCGTATTTGCTGGAGCATCCGTATGAAGATTACGTGAGGTACCGGCTGGACCGCTACTTCAACGAAAGTAATGCTACGACGGATACCGTGCAGTTTTTTCGCAATCAAGTTGAAGATGATCCTGATATCCGCAGTTTAATGCTCTACAGTGCAGCTGAACAGCAGCTGTATGTCTATAATGACCAAGGCAAATTTCAGATTATTTCCACTAATGCAGCCCACTCTTTCGTACCGGATGCGCTGTATCTGGAGGAGGAAGGCAGTGTCACTGCTCCAAACACTTGGGTCAGTCAGGCGATCTCATCTCCGGAGGGGCCGATGTTTACGGTTCGTACCCCAGTCAATAACAAGATATCACTGCGCAACATTGGTCAGCTTCTAGTCTATTTTGATGCCAGCGAGGTCTGGGGGAGTATGGGCAATTATAAGGATGACTTCAAGGGAAAGATTCTGGTGCTGGCAGCGGATGGGGATGTGTTATTTGATACCTCGGGCACCTATTATGGAAAGCGCTATCCTTATCCCGAGCAGATGAATTCTGCCTATACAGATGGTGAAGAAGTCGGCGGGATGATCATTACTAAGCAGACTCACACCCAAGGCGGATTTACTGTGTTGAGTGCTGTACCTAAGCAGGAATTAGCCGCCACTTATAGGGGATTGCGGAACATGATCTTCATTATCTGCTTGATCTGCCTGTTGTTTGCGATTATTACACCCACTTTATTTATCAATAATTTTGCCAGACGGACTCATAAAATTATCAAGTTCACCCGCAAAGTGAAAAACGGTGACCTGGATGCCCGGATTACCGATGTCAGAGAAGACGAGCTGGGGCAGATCTCCAAGAGCTTCAACGACATGCTGGATGAGCTGAATCTTCATATAGACCGTGTGTTCAAGGCTGAAATCAAGCAAAAACATACCGAAATCGCCGCGCTTGAAGCCAGGGTAAACCCACATTTTCTCTACAATACCTTGGAGGTGATCCGGATGAGGGCAATCTCTCAAGGAGCTTCAGATGTCGGGGAGATGATCTACAGCTTGTCGGTGTTGTTCAAAAGCTATGTTCACCAGAAACCCAAGCATACGATGAAGGATGAACTAGAGGCCTGCCGTTTATATCTGGAGCTGTTCCGCATCCGTTATAAGGATAAATTCTCTTATACAATGGAATGCGGGAAAGAGCTTACCGGAAGAGTTGTACTCAAAATGTCGCTGCAGCCTATCATTGAAAACTACATTCTACATGGGATGCGCGTGGACAAGAATGATAATCACATCAGTGTGGCTGTGGTCAAGGATGGCCAATATTTGCGTGCGGTAGTTACAGACAATGGGCGGGGGATTGCCCCGGACAGATTGGTCCAGCTCAAAGAAGGTCTTTTGCAGCCAGATGAACAATCGGAATCATTCGGCCTGCGCAGTATTCATGAGCGTTTGAAGCTGCTTTATGGCAGTGAGTATGGCATTGAATTACAAAGCGAAGCGGGTACCGGCACAACCGTGACTGTGTATTTTCCCGATCTGGGAGAGGATGATCCAAACCATGTATAAAATTTTCATTGTGGACGACGAGCCTTTTATTATCGAAGGATTATATGACATTGTGGATTGGGCAGCACTGGGGATGGAGATTGTCGGCCACGCCGAGAACGGACAGGAAGCGCTGGAGTCGTTGCGGTTTGTTCCAGCGGATATTCTGATTACGGATATTTCCATGCCGCTGATGAACGGGCTGGATCTGATCCGGGCCGTACGGGAGATTCAGCCGGAGATCAAAGCTGTTATCCTCAGCGGCTATGATGAGTTCGGTTATCTTAAGGAAGGAATGGCGCTCGGCATTGAAAATTATCTGCTTAAGCCTATTAATTTGCAAGAGTTCCGGGCAACATTAGTGACTGCCGCCGAGAAGCTGGGTGTCTCCCGTCAAGAGAGTCAATTCAATGCGCATAGTATTTCCATTCTGCGCGATAATGTGATGTACCGCTGGCTGCGGTGCCAGATTGGGCCGAAGGAATTCAGTGAACGGACTGATTTTCTGGGACTTAGACTAGATAAGCCGCTGGTGCAGGTAGCCCTGCTTCGCCCTGAACAGGACGCTGCCGAGCTATTTCAGGCGGTGGAAGAGGTTGTAGGCGGGAACCCGTCTTTGATTGCATTCCGGGATATGGATGGAGATACCGTGCTGCTGCATCTGCTTAGTGAGTATCAGCAGGGTAAAGAAGCGGTGGAAAGGCTTCATGCGCAGCTGCTGTTATCCCTAACTGGCGGTCCGCCAATGCGTCTGTCCGTAGGAACGGTGGAGGAGATGGAGGAGGCGGCGGCTCAGAGTTATGCCCATGCAAAGATGACTCAGGAATATTTCATGCTGTTTCCAGAGCGGAATTTGCTGCATTATGAGGAAGTTCAGGACAGGCATGAGGTTGCCGTCCAAGGTATGCCGCTGAATTGGGAAGATGATCTCAAGCTGATTATGGCGAAGGATAAGGAAGCGCTGCTGGTGCGGATCCAGGATCATTTTGAGCAGCTGCGGCGGATGGAGGGGATTACACCTGTGCTGCTGCAAGGCATTGCCATGGAATGGTTGATCCGCTTCAAGATGCAGCTGCAGGAGATCCGTCATGTGGAAGAACCGGAGCTTTTCGCAGACGGTTTTGGCCTCATTCGCTCTACAGTTTCCATAAATGAATTGACTCAGATTATTCAGGAAGCCGCTACCATTACGGTAGACGCCTTAGTTCGGGACGTAAAGAGTCCAGTCGTGCAGCAGGTGCTGAATTATATCCATGAGTCCTACAATGAAGATGTGTCGCTGAAGACCCTCGGTGCCCAATACCATATTCACCCGGTGTATTTGGGACAGCTGTTCCATAAAGAGGTGAATGAGTCATTCACCGAATATATCAATAAATACCGGATTGAGAAGGCGAAGGAGCTGCTGCGGAATACCTCACTTAAAGTTCATGAAATCGCTCTCAAAGTAGGCTATTGGGAGACCGGCTATTTTTACAAACAATTTAAGAAGCATGTCGGGATATCTCCTACGGAGTACAAAGGGCTTGTCTAGTGGACCCCCGCTGCAAGCTTTTTCTTTATTTTCTACATGATTTATTTAGTTTAGCTTCTGTTTGAAAATGCTTTCATAAATTACAGTAAAGATAGTCCTTGAAGGAGAAAGCTGCTGGTTTAATTCCGGATTAGGCCAGCGATCTTGAGGTAAACAAAGGGGAGGTTATACAGGAATGGGCAACAACAAAAGAAAAAGGTTTTCCCTGTTACTGACATCACTTATGGCATTCTCGCTTGCGCTCAGCGCATGTGGCGGCGATTCAAACAACGCGGCAACTAACAGTTCAGGAGCGGGCGGCGACGGTGCGTCATCCGAGAAACCAGTCGAACTGATCTGGTACACGATCGGCGGACCGCAGAAGGATCTGGACCGTGTCGTGGAAGAAGTCAATAAGTACACTAAAGAGAAGATAAATGTCACCCTAAAGATGAATATGATTGATTTTGGTGATTATACACAAAAAATGCAGGTCAAAGTAGCCGCTGGCGAACCCATGGACATTCTCTTTACGTGCTCCTGGGCGTTCGATTATGTGCAAAATGCCCGCAAAGGCGCTTTTATGGAATTGGACAGCCTGCTTAATGAATATGGAAAAGGCATCGTAGACACGATTGATCCGGCGTTCCTGGAAGGCTCCAAGGTAGATGGACATAATTATGCCGTACCTGCCAACAAAGAGCTTCCGGCGCAAGAAGTTTGGCGCTTCAATAAAGAGCTGCTCGACAAATATAACCTCGATATTTCCGGGGTGAACACAATGGAAAGCATTGAACCACTGCTGAAGACGATCAAAGAGAATGAACCGGGCATCACGCCTTACGCTATGGTGAAGGATTTCATGCCAGTACTGCCGTTCGATTACATCATTGAAAAGATGCCAATGGCTGTTTATATGGACACAAAGGATTACAAGATCGTGAACATTCTGGAAACACCTGAACTCAAAAGCACTCTTGAAACCGTTCGCAAATATTACAAGGCAGGTTATATCTCGCCGGAAGTAGCAACTACAACTTCGGTGGATGATCTCTACAAATCTTCCAACTGGTTCATGGATCGTGCAGCTACCCAGCCGATGGCGGACAATCTGTGGTCGGCAAGCTACGGCTATCCTGTAGTTTCCACGCCAGCTGGCAAACCTTACATCTACAACTGGTCCGTTATGGGTTCGATGCAAGCTATCTCGGCTAACTCCGCATATCCGGAGAAAGCGATGGAGTTCCTGAACCTGCTCAACACCGATCCGGTGCTGCGCAATATGATTGACTCCGGAATCGAAGGCGTGCACTACGAGAAGACTGGTGAGAATTCCATGAAGAACCTGGATGAATCCAAGAACTATGACATGCCAACCTTCTCGCTGGGCAATATCATGATCAACTATTTGAACGAGGGTGACCCTGAGAACAAATGGGAAGAGTTCAAAAAGTTTAATGAATCCGGTGTAAATGCACCGCTGCTTGGTTTTAACTTCGACACTTCCAAGGTGACTACTGAAATCGCTGCGGTTCAGAACGTAAAAGAAGAATACTGGTCACCACTGATGACTGGAACCGTTGATCCTGACGAGTATCTACCGAAAGCTATTGAGAAATTCAAGGCAGCTGGTTTGGACAAAATTATCGCTGAAGCGCAATCGCAAATTGATGCCTGGAAAGCGTCCAACAACAAGTAAAACATCAACGTAAGAGAAGATCGGGGCAGGGGCGTGGCCTCTGGACCCGGTCTTTTTTTGAAATATAAGGACATACAGGAGGGATCTAAGTGTGAAGACAATCAGCGGATTTATAAAAAATATTATGAATAACAAGATTATGCTGCTCATGGTTTTACCAGGTGCGCTTTGGTTTCTCTTTTTCTCTTACCTGCCGATGATAGGGACGATTATTGCATTCAAAGAATACCGCTTTAGCCGCGACGGCTTCTGGGCGAGTATTATCAACAGCAAATGGGTGGGGTTAGACAACTTCAAGTTTTTGTTCACCACCAATGACGCGTACATTATTACCCGCAACACCTTGCTCTACAATGGAGCATTTATCCTGCTTGGCTTGATCTTGTCGGTTCTGATGGCGATTGTGCTGTCCGAGATTGTGAACAAGAAGCTGGCCAAAGTGTATCAGACCGGCATGTTCCTGCCCTACTTCCTGTCATGGGTCGTTGTCGGCTATTTTGCATTTAGTTTTCTGAGCTCCGAACGCGGGATGCTGAACCAGATCATGGGCTTTTTTGGCGCAGAGTCAATTCAGTGGTATTCGGAAAAAGCCTATTGGCCGTTCATCCTGATCTTAGTCTATCTGTGGAAAGCGGTTGGTTACAACAGCGTAGTTTATCTCGCAGCTATTATGGGGATCGACAAGTCGTTGTATGAAGCGGCGATGATCGACGGAGCTAGTAAGTTCCAACAGATTCGCAATATTACACTGCCGTTGCTGAGTCCAATTATCACGATCATGACCCTGCTGGCCATCGGTAAAATCTTCTACGCCGACTTCGGTCTCTTTTACCAGGTGCCTCGTAATTCCGGTACGCTCTACAGTGTCACGAATGTTATTGATACCTATGTCTATCAAGGCCTCAAAACAACGGGTGAGATTGGTATGAGCACTGCCGCAGGTCTGTATCAATCGGTTGTCGGCTTTACGCTAGTGATGACCTCTAACTATATTGTCCGCAAATACAACAAGGATAGCGCTTTGTTCTAGAACCTCATGAAAGGAGTGGGCCATATGTCTTCCATTACTAAGACTAAAAAAGAACGTGATTTCCACCATCTCTCGACACCCTGGAATATCACTTTTAATCTGATAGCCGGCATCTTTGCGTTTCTGTGCGTGTTTCCGTTTCTGTTCGTCGTGATCATCTCCTTCACCGATGAGGTGGCGCTGGCGCGGGATGGCTATAAGCTGATTCCGGCAAAATGGAGTCTCGGCGCATACCGTTATGTGTTTGAATCCGGAGATATGCTGCTGCGTTCTTATGGTGTGACGATTTTTGTAACGGTGATAGGGACGATTATCAGCCTTTTGTTTATCGCTTTTTATGCGTATGCCATTTCCCGGAAAAGCTTCCGTTACCGCAATTTTTTCTCGTTCTTCGCGTTTTTTACCATGCTGTTCAACGGTGGACTTGTGCCGACTTATATTATCGTTACGCAGTTTCTAAGCCTGAAGGATACGATCTGGGCGCTGATTTTGCCGCTGGCGGTGAATGCTTTTTACATTATGATTCTGCGCACCTTCTACAGCACGAGTGTGCCTGATGCCATTATCGAATCCGGCAAAATCGACGGGGCGGGCGAGTTCCGTATCTTCCTGAAATTGGTGTTGCCTTTATCACTGCCCGGTCTGGCTACGATTGCTTTGTTCAGCACCCTCGGCTATTGGAATGACTGGTTCAATGCGCTGCTGTACATCGACAACCCGAATTTAGTCCCGCTGCAATCGATGCTGATGCGGATCGAGACCAGTATGCAGTTTATTTTGCAGAACTCCCAGAACAGTTCGCTCAGTCTGGAAGCTCTTCGCTCCATGCCGCAGGATACATCGCGGATGGCGATGGTCGTGCTGGCGACAGGACCGATTATTTTTGCCTATCCGTTCTTCCAGCGTTATTTCATTCAAGGTCTTACCGTAGGGGCTGTTAAGGAATGAGTTATACAAACCCGAATTTACCTGCTGAAGAACGGGCGGAGCATCTGCTCGGACTGATGACTTTGGAAGAGAAGGCCGGTCAGCTGATTCAGCCTTTTGGCTGGCAGGCCTATGAACATAGAGACGGTAAGATGACCTTGACAGAAAGCTTCAAGGAGAAGGTTGCCGGGGGCGGCGTGGGCTCGCTTTACGGGATGTTGCGCGCTGACCCGTGGACCGGTGTGACGCTGGCTACTGGCCTGTCTCCGCGTGAAGGTGCGGAAGCGGTGAATACGCTCCAGCGGTATGTGCTGGAGCATTCGCGGCTGGGCATTCCGGTATTGATCGGCGAGGAATGCTCGCATGGCCACATGGCGATCGGGGCCACCGTATTCCCGGTGCCCCTGTCGCTCGGCAGCTCCTGGAATGTAGAGCTGTATCGTGAGGTCTGCCGCGCCGTAGCGCTGGAGACACGCAGTCAGGGCGGCGCGGTTACGTATTCGCCGGTGCTGGATGTGGTGCGCGATCCCCGCTGGGGCCGCACCGAGGAGTGCTTCGGCGAGGACGCTTACCTGATCAGCGAGATGGCGGTTGCGGCTGTTGAAGGTCTGCAGGGGGAATCCTTGCAGAGCGGCGGCAGCGTGGGGGCTACGCTGAAGCATTTTGTGGGATACGGCAGCTCAGAAGGCGGCCGGAATGCCGGGCCTGTGCACATGGGCTGGCGTGAACTGCTGGAAGTGGATCTGCTGCCCTTCAAAAAAGCGGTCGAAGCGGGTGCAGTCTCCATTATGCCTGCTTATAACGAAATAGACGGCGTGCCTTGCACGACAAATACAGAGCTACTAGAGGATATACTCCGCGAAGCTTGGGGATTTGAGGGTCTAATCATTACCGACTGCGGAGCTATAGAGATGCTGGCCTCTGGCCATGATGTGGCTGAAGATGGCATGGATGCAGCAGTGCAGTCACTGGAAGCCGGCATCGACATGGAGATGTCCGGAGAGATGTACGGCAAATACCTGGTGGATGCCGTTCGTGAAGGCAAGCTGGACCCGGCACTGCTGGATCGTGCGGTCCGCCGTGTGCTGACGCTCAAGTTCAGGCTGGGCCTGTTCGAGCAGCCATTCGCTGATCCCGATGCGGCTGAACGCGTCATCGGCAGCAAAGCGCATCAAGAGCTGGCCCGGCAAGTGGCGGGCGAGAGCATCATCCTGCTGAAAAATGAAGCAGGTGTGCTGCCATTGTCCAAGACCGCCGGCACGATCGCCGTCATTGGCCCTAACGCCGATGCCGGGTATAACCAGCTCGGCGATTATACCTCACCGCAGCCTCCGGCTAAGGTAGCGACCGTGCTCAGCGGCATCCGCAGCAAGCTGGCTGCAGAGCCGGAGCGGGTGCTCTATGCACCGGGCTGCCGGATCAAAGGCGATTCGCGCGAAGGTTTTGAAGCCGCGCTCGCTTGTGCAGAGCAGGCCGATACCGTTGTTATGGTCGTCGGCGGCTCCAGTGCACGCGATTTCGGGGAAGGCAGTATTGATCTTAAGACAGGCGCGTCCAAGGTGACGGAGAATGCCTGGAATGATATGGACTGCGGCGAAGGCATTGACCGGGTGTCATTGACCCTGTCGGGAGTGCAGCTGGAACTGATCCAGCAGGTTCATCAGCTCGGCAAACCTGTGATCGTTGTTTATATTAACGGCCGTCCGGTGAGTGAGCCTTGGATTGACGAGCATGTACATGCCATTCTGGAAGCCTGGTATCCAGGCCAAGAAGGCGGGCACGCTGTTGCGGATATCCTGTTCGGCGATGTGAACCCGTCCGGGAAGCTGACTGTATCCGTGCCGAAGCATGTGGGCCAGCTCCCGGTCTATTACAACGGTAAACGTTCCCGTGGCAAAAGATATCTGGAGGCCGATTCCCAGCCTCAATATCCGTTCGGCTTCGGGCTTAGCTACACTGAATTTACGTACTCCGGGTTGAAGGTGGAGCCGGAAGTAATTGCGGCTGGGGAGGGGGCTATAGTTTCCGTGGACGTTCAGAATACAGGAGACCGTGAGGGCGCAGAGGTGGTGCAACTGTACATTTCCGATGTCGCCAGTAAGGTCACCCGTCCCGCCAGGGAATTGAAGGCTTTTGACAAAATCAAGTTGGCTCCGGGTGAGAAGCAAACCGTGTTGTTCACGGTAGGGCCGGAGCAATTGCAATATATCGGACCGGATTTAAGACCTGTTGTAGAGCCAGGAGCGTTTAAAGTGCTGGTGGGTAAGCATGTAAATGATACACTGAGCACCGATTTGACGGTGAGGGGGTAAAGACATGGAACGCATTAAACGCTTCATCCGCGAGCTCTCCGAGCAGCAATGGCTAGAGGTGCAGGAATTGCGCGATTGGGAGATTCTGTCCTCGGTGTATCAATTGCCGGGACAGTATGACAAGCTGCAGCCTTATAAGGACGGCAGCAATTATGATCTGTTCCCGAGTGTGCAAGGAACGACCTATTTCTTCCGCCGTACTTTGGAGATTCCGGCTAACTGGCTGCCGGGCCACATCGGGTTGATTTTTGCTTCAGGTGGGGAAGGGCTGCTGCGGGTGAACGGTGAATCGCGGCAAGGACTCGACCGCAATCATACCTTTGTAACTCTGGCAGGTGATCCATCGGGCCGTCCGTTGGACCTGGAAATCGAACTCTTCGATCCGGTCCCCGAGCCGGTGGACCCATTAAATCAACAGGCGGTGATCCAGCCGCCGATTCGGATGATCCACAGCCAGCTGGTGCTAGTGAATAGACCTGTGCAGAGTCTAATGTACACGGCAGTAGTGATTCGCGATTCGGCAATTCTGCTGCCTGAGCAGGACCAGCGCCGTAACCGGATGCTGGAAGCTTTGTATGTAGCAATGGATGAATTCGTTGGCCTTACCACGCAGGAGATCCGCGAGGGTGGTGAGATTACGCGAATCGAGCAGAAGCTGCGGGGCAGAGTCGGGGAGATCGGCGGTCATGCCGAAGGAACAATCCACATGGTGGGCCAGTCCCATATCGATATTGCCTGGCTGTGGCCTGCGCGCGAGACCGTGCGCAAGACGAGCCGGACATTCTCGACGGTGAATGCCCTGATGGACGAATATCCTGACTATCAATATGCGCAGAGCCAGCCGCTGCTGTTCGAATATTTGAAAGACAATGACCCGGTACTCTATGAGAAGGTCAAGGCACGCATCCGTGAAGGACGCTGGGAACTGGTCGGTGGGATGTGGATCGAACCGGATCTGAACATTCCGAGCGGAGAATCTTTGATGCGGCAAATGCTATATGGTCAACGCTTTTATCTCGAAGAGTTCGGGCGCACCTCGCAGATTGAGTGGCTGCCGGATACCTTCGGCTACTGCGCTTCTCTGCCGCAGATTCTGCAGCATGGTGGCATCAAATATTTTATGACCACCAAGCTGGGCTGGAATGACACCAATGTCTTCCCTTACGATCTGTTCCGTTGGGTCGGCATTGACGGCACGCCGATGTTGTCTTACCTGAATCATGGGGTCAATGAGAATACGCTGCCCAAAGATGTGCATGAACACTATCAGTCCTTCCGCGAAAAAGATAAACATAATGAGCAGATGCTGCTCTATGGGCATGGTGACGGCGGCGGCGGGGTCACCCGCGAGATGCTGGAATATATCCAGCGTGCCGAGCTAATGGTCGGCCAGCCGGAGAGTAAATACAGTAATGCCGCGGATTTCTTCGCAGGCATTACACGCTGTCAGCCGCAGCTGCCGCAGTGGCGGGGCGATCTGTATCTGGAGCTGCACCGCGGCACCTACACTACGCACGGCCGCAACAAGCGGAACAACCGCAAGGCGGAAGTGTTGTACCGTGAAGCGGAGCTGTGGCAGACATTAGCTTCGCCGCAGCTGGACACGGAGCAACATGCCGTAGTTGCCGGGCAGCTGCATCAGGGCTGGAAGCTGATTTTGTTGAACCAGTTCCATGATATTATTCCGGGCTCGGCGATTACCGAAGCATACGAGACCTCGGAGAAGGAATACGCAGAGGTGTTTGAGCTTGGCCGTGTTGCGCTTCAGCCAGGGCTTGCGGCATTGGCCGGGAACATTAACACGTCAGGCGAGGGTACACCTTACATTGTTTTTAATGGTTTGGGTTGGACGCGGGATGCCGTGGTCGAACTTGCTCTCAGCGAAGAAGTAGCCGCCAGCGGAAACTTTGCGGTGTATGGCGAGGATAACGTACTGCTGGAAGCAGATGTCCTGACGGAGGAGGCAGCAGTTTCTGGTGTCGCGGTTCTCGTTCCGGAGATTCCGGCCTTTGGCTACAAAACAATCTGGATTCGTGATCTGTCTCAGAAAACATCCGATGAAAGTAATGTAGAATCTGCCGCTGCTGAACATAATCAAACTGCTGTAGGAGCTATTCCCTTCGGCGACCGTTGGGAGACGGACTATTATCGTATTACCTTTAACGAGCGAGGAGAAATCACCAGTCTTTTTGATAAAAAAGGAAACCGGGAGATCGTAAAATCCGGTGAGCCGGCGAACCGCTTCCACTTTTTCCATGACCGTCCGACGCTTTGGGATGCCTGGGACATTGACAACCGTTATGAAGCCCAACCCGCCGGGGAGGCTGAGCTTATAGAAAAGGCAGTGGTTCGCACTGGTGCGGTGCAGGATATTTTGCGCTTCCGCTGGAAGCTGGGCCAATCCGAGATTACTCAGGATATGATTCTACATCACCATAATCCCCGGATTGATTTCCAGACGCATGTGAGCTGGAACGAAGCCCATAAGCTGCTTAAGGTAGGGTTTCCGATTGATGTTGTGACGGATAAGGCGACTTACGAGATTCCATTTGGTGCGCTGGAACGTCCGACCCACCGCAACACCAGCTGGGAGCAGGCGCAGTATGAGGTTTGCGGGCATCGTTTTGCGGATGTATCGGAACGTGGATATGGCGTCAGTCTGCTGAATGATTGCAAATACGGCTATGACATCCAAGGCAGTACCATTCGTTTGTCGCTCCTGCGCGCGCCGAAATGGCCGGATGCTACTGCGGATCTCGGCGAGCACGACTTCACCTATTCGCTATATCCGCACCGTGGGGATTGGCGGGAGGCTCATACTGTTCGCCGTGCAGCAGAGCTAAATCATGAGCTGTATACTTTTGCCCCTTCATCAACACAGGGGCAGCTGCTGCCAACAGGCTCATTTATCGGATTCTCCGGTGAGCACGTGGTGCTGGATACGATTAAGCCATCCGAGGACGGGCAGGGGACTGTTCTCCGTTTCTACGAATCCTCGGGAGGCCGCGAGCGGGTTCAGCTCAAATGGCAGTATCCAGTTCAGAGCGTCTACCTGTCCAATGCTCTGGAAGAGCAGCTGGAACTGATCGAACATACGGCTGGCGGTGAATTGGAACTTCACTTTGCCCCTTACGAGATCAAAACAATCTACATCAGAAATTAAATAATCACATCACAGATGCAAAGGAGCATATCTCACTTGGAACAATTCCGATTACCCAAAATAGCAATGCCCCAGCTGCCGCTGCCGCAGGCTGTACAAGAAGTACTTGCCGAAGCAGAGGAGAAGCTGGCACATCGCCCGAAGCTGTTGCAGCTGTTCAAGAACTGTTTTCCGAATACGCTGGAGACGACGACTAAACTGCTGGATGACGGAACCACCTTTGTGATTACCGGCGATATTCCGGCCTCCTGGCTGCGTGATTCAGTGGAGCAGGTAATTCAATACGTGCCTCTGGCCAAAAACGATCCCGATCTCCAGCGCATTATCGGCGGTCTTATCAAACGCCATATTCAGTATATTCATATCGATCCTTACGCCAATGCATTTAATGAGTCGGCCAATGACTGGCACTGGAACACTACGGATGTGACCGAGATGTCGCCATGGGTGTGGGAGCGTAAATTTGAGATTGATTCGTTATGTTTTGTTGTGCGCCTCGCTTATACCTACTGGAAAGAGACGGGCCTGACTAATTTCTTCGACGCTGGGTTCAAGTCGGCCATGCGCCAGATTTTCGATTTGTTCAAAAGAGAGCAGCGGCATTTCGAGCAGTCTCCGTACCGGTTCAGCCGCAATAACGGCATTCCGGAAGATTCTCTGCGCAATAGCGGTCTCGGTATGCCGGTGAACTATACCGGAATGATCTGGTCGGGCTTCCGGTCGAGCGATGATGCCTGTGATTTCCACTACAACATTCCTGGCAATATGTTCGCTGTTGTCGCGCTGCGCCAGATGCAGGAATTCGCGGAGTGGGTCTTCCGCGATCTAGACTTCCTGGCTGAACTTAAAGAGCTGGAATTTGAAGTGGATCATGGCATCAAGCTCTATGGCATTTATCGCCATCCGGAGTTTGGTCCGATTTATGCTTATGAGACCGACGGCTTCGGCAATTACTGCCTAATGGACGATGCGGGAACGCCCGGACTGATCTCCATTCCGTATCTGGGTTACGCTTCGGCGGATGATCCCATCTACCAGAACACCAGACGTTTCGCATTGAGCAAAGAAAATCCGTTCTATTATGAAGGCACAGCTGCCAAAGGGATCGGCAGCCCGCACACTCCGGAGAACTATATCTGGCATATGGCGTTGTCTATGCAGGGCATTACGGCTCAGACTGCCGAAGAGAAGCTGGAACTGATAGCGATGCTGGAAAGTACGGATGCCGGAACCGGATATATGCATGAAGGCTTCCATGTGGATGATCCTAGTGTATTTACCCGCAGCTGGTTTGCATGGTCGAACAGTTTGTTCTCGCAGCTTGTCTATCGGGCGATGAAGGAAGGTATTCTGTGAGCGGGGGCCGTATCATCCTGTTCGCGGACCCGTCTTTTCCCGGGTATACCGCAGCGGGCGGACTGACAGCGGAACAGGCACAGTCTATAGGAATACATCATACTGACCCTCCTGTTCATGCAGCACAGCTGGCCGAAACGCTGGACAGCGCCAAGGCCGGGGACTGCTTCGTTAGCTTCCATGCTCCGTACTTCCCGAAGGAGGCTTGGCCTTCCATCGTCGCCTATTTGAGCAGAGGCGGCAGCTTGATCAGCATTGGCGGTGCCCCGTTTAAGCATCCAGTCCGCCTAGTCGCTGAAGAGTGGCGGATCGAAGCTGAGCAGACTGCCTATCACCGCCAGCTGCATATCCATGAAGCGCTGCAGGTGAGCAGCGCAGATCGCATACAGCAGCATGTCGCGCTTAGAGACATTCCGCTCTTCGTAGGCGATGAGCAGCTGCTGGCCCTGTCGGATACCTGGAACCTGGTACCGCATGTCACTAAAAGCAGTGACCTGCCGGAGCAGATGGGTTCCAGTGGACCCATGGACACGCGGATCTACCCGCTGCTTAAGGGCATTACCGCCGCCGGGCGGGAAGTTTCAGCTCCAGCTGTGCTGTGGGAGCATATCGGCGGGCCTTTTGCCGGTGGCCGCTGGATCTTTATCGGCCAACCGCTTACGCCTGATTTCTGGAATCAAGGCGGAACGGAAGCATTAACCCGCTGGGCAACCTTTGCCGCTCGGGGAGTAACAGAGCTGTGGCTGAAGCCTAACTATGCTTCTTATGAAAAAGGCGAGCGGCCGCTGCTGTTTTTGCAGGGTCAGCGGCTAAGCCGTAGCCAATCGTCACCGACAGCAGCGCAGTGGACCCTGAACATCACTCTGAGCAAAGACGGGGAGTCTATCCCATGTTTCACTCACGAGTGCAAGCTTGAGGTCAGTCGCGAGCTGAACTTCCTACGTGTACCGCTTGCTATAGAAATTCAACCTGGCCTGTATCATCTTTCTTGCCATGCTGTATCGGAAGAAGGCGAAGTGCGGATGTTGCGTCAAGGCTTTTGGGGATATGACGTGGGCCTGTTATCGCAGGGGGAACCGATTAAGGCTGGAAGAGATTATTTTATCAAAGACGGTCAGCCTTTACCTGTTGTCGGCATGACTTATATGACCTCTGACGTAGCGCGGAAGTTTCTATTCCTGCCAAATGCTGATGTCTGGGATCGGGATATGGCACAGATGCGGAAGGCAGGCATCAACTGGATTCGTACCGGTATCTGGACAGCCTACCGCAATATTATGCAGGTAGACGGTCATGCCTCGGAAGAAGTGCTGCGGGCGATTGATGCTTTTCTACTGACTGCGAAGCGGCATGAGCTGCAGGTTACCTTTACGTTCTTCTCCTTTACGCCCGAGACTTGGGAAGGGACGAATCCTTATCTCGATCCGCGCAGTGTAGAAGCGCAAAAACGGTTCATCCGCTCGATCGTTGCACGGCATCGCACGACAACCCATGTCGATTGGGATTTGATCAATGAACCGTCAATGTTCGATCCGCCGCGGATTTTCTCGGACGGACCGAGCTCGGCGCGTGATAAATATGAACGCGCTGCTTTCTCTGCTTGGCTGGAAGAACGCCATGGTGATATAACTTCGCTGCAAGAGCGCTGGAATATGACGCCGCTGGAATTGCCGGATTTTGCGGCTGCACAACCTCCTGAGCAAGAAGAGATTAACTTTAGTGTGCAGGATATTCATTCCGGAAAGCGCGGCACACGTTGGCTCGACTACTGCCTGTTCTCCATGGACATGCACAACGTATGGGCAAGGGAGCTTAGCGGGACTATCAAGGAACTCTGCCCAGATCATTTAGTGACCGTAGGGCAGGATGAGGCTTTGGGTGCCCAACGACCGTCGCCGTTCTTTTATGAGCGCGATGTCGATTACACCACTGTTCACAGCTGGTGGTTGAATGACAATCTGCTCTGGGATGGAATTTTTGCCAAAACCTATCACAAACCGAACCTCATTCAGGAGACCGGCATCATGTACGTAGAGACGCCAGACGGACGGGCTAAACGCAGTGAGGAAGAATTGCGGGCCATGCTGGAGCGCAAATATGCCTATGCGTTTGCTTCTGGAGGTGCCGGGGCTGTGCAATGGATATGGAACACGAACTTTTATATGGATAATGCCAATGAATCGCAGATCGGTGCGCTGCGGGCCGATGGGACTGAGAAGCCGGAAGCGGATGTGTCTTATGATTTTGGGCGGTTCATCGGCGAAGCCGGGGGATTATTTGACGGGCGGAAGCTGGAAGAGATTGCCGTGGTTTTCCCTTACTCTAATGACTTCTCTAACCGGAAGCTCGCCTATGATGCGACTACCCGCCTGACAAGGATCTTATCTTATCAGCTTCATTTGCCTTTCCGCGCCGTATCGGAATACGAGCTGGCTCCGCTGGAGGCAGAGCCGGCTAAGTTGATTCTCCTGCCGAGTGTGCACAATCTGGATAATGACGCCCTTCAGCAATTGCTGGACATAGTGGAGCGTACAGGTGCCGTTCTGCTCATTACTGGAGCATTGGGGGTTGATGCGTATTGGCAGCCTTCGGATCGTATGGACGCAATAGTAGGAGCCCGTAAACTTGGTAACATGCGCCGTGAGGAGCAGCTTCTATTGAACGGACGCAAGTTTGCGGTGTCCTATGGACAGAAGCGAATCGCGGAGCTAGTCAAAGAAACGCCAGCAAATGCAGATGTTGATTCGTCTAGCTCAGGTGGTGTGGGTGATCACCTCATCGAACGCCAGCTTGGCACAGGTCGCCTGATCTGGTGCCCGCTACCTTTAGAACTGAATGACCGCGACGAGCCGATCGCCGCGCTCTACCAATATGCTGCACAAGCCGCAGGTATCGAAACCGGGCTGGAATGGATCAGCGGTGGAGACCTGCCAGGTGTGTACGGGCGAAAGCTTGCTTTTGCAGAAGGTTCATTGTATATCTTCGTATCTGAATACGCCTGGGATGCCGAACTTGAAATAAAAGATCCTGCAACTGGAGCTCATTACTCATTTTTACTGGAGAAAGAACGTTCGGTGTTGTTTGCAGCTGATTCAGCGGGCAAGCTGGTAGCTGTCTACAGACCTGAAGAGGTTAACATTACGCTTAATAAATGCTGAAGAACTGAGGTGTACACACAGATGACCCACACAACAACCAAAACAGCCCATATCGTGTCCCATACTCACTGGGACCGTGAATGGTATTTGCCCTATGAGAAACACCACGTCCGTCTGGTTCAGCTGGTGGATGCACTGCTTGCGAAGCTGGACGGAGATTCCGCCTTCCGCAGTTTTTACCTCGATGGGCAAACCATTATTCTGGAGGATTATCTTCAGGTTCGGCCAGAGAACAAAGAGAAGCTGGAGAAGTATATCCGGGATGGGCGAATCTTGATTGGACCTTGGTACATTTTGCAGGATGCGTTCCTGACGAGCGGCGAGGCAAATGTGCGGAATATGCAGATCGGCCATCAGGATGCCGAGAAATACGGCGAGCCTTCCAAAATCGGCTATTTTCCTGATACGTTTGGATTGGTCGGACAGACTCCGCAGCTGATGTTGCAGTCAGGGATTACGAATGCTTTTTTTGGACGCGGGGTGAAGCCTACGGGATTTAACAACACTGTATCGGATGCAGGTTATGAGTCCTCTTTCTCCGAGCTGATCTGGGAAGGGCCGGATGGATCCAAAATTCTCGGTATCCTATTTGCCAACTGGTATTCTAACGGCAATGAAGTTCCTGTTGAGGAAGGTGCGGCTCGGGAATTCTGGGACCGTAAGCTTGCGGATGCAGAGAAGTATGCTTCAACGGGGGAGTTATTGTTCATGAACGGGTGCGACCACCAGCCTCTGCAATTGGATTTGCCGGAAGCTATCCGCACCGCCGAAAAGCTATACCCTGAAGTGAAGTTCGTGCATTCAAACTTCCCGGACTATCTGCAAGCCTTGGATCAGCAATTATCCTCGGGTCAGCGGGAGCTCTCCACCGTTACAGGGGAACTGCGCAGCCAGCGTACTGACGGATGGGGCACCTTAGTGAACACAGCCTCAGCCCGGGTTTATTTGAAGCAGATGAACCAGCTGGGCCAGACTCTTTTGGAAAAAGTAGCCGAGCCGCTGGCCTCCATCGCCCGCCTGTCCGGACAGGACTACCCGCACCATCTATTCACCTATGCCTGGAAGACGCTGATGCAGAACCATCCGCATGACAGTATCTGTGGTTGTAGTGTGGATGAAGTGCATCGTGAGATGGTAACTCGTTTTGATAAAAGCCGGCATGTTGCTGAGAGCATCATAGATGACAGTGCTAAGTTTATCGCAGATCAAGTGGAGACTTCTGGCTTTTCCGCATACGGGGAAGATGCAGTTCCTTTTATAGTGATGAATACCACGGGGTGGAAGCGTACGGGAACGGTAACTATAGAGCTGGATGCTGAACGGTTATATCTGCGCGAGGGTTATCCTTTGGACGAGACCGCCCGCAGAATGCTGGCTGTTGATTTGTCCGGCCGGATTCTCGTCGATCACACAGGGGAGGAATTAGCGTCTACAGTGGAAGACCTGGGTTTAAGCTTTGGTTACGATCTGCCTGATGACCAATTCCGCCAGCCGTATATGTGCCGCAAAGTGAGACTTACTTTTGAAGCACGCAATGTGCCTGCGCTTGGGCTCTGTACTTACGCTTGGGTACAATCAACTACGGAATCCGCTCAGGGAAGCTCTTTAATAGAAGGAGAGCGCAGCTTGGAGAATGCAACTCTCAAGGTAGTTGTTGCTGAGGATGGTTCATTTACGTTATTGGATAAGCATAGCGGTACCACTTATCGTGAGTTGGGGATTTACGAGAATACCGGAGACGTAGGCAATGAATACATGTACAAGCAGCCAGAAGGTGAACAAGCGCTGACGACCAAAGGCCAGCCTGCAGTCATTAAGGTGATTGAAGACTCTCCCTTCCGTGCGGCCATTGAGATCCGAATAGACTGGGAGATTCCGGCTTCGGCGGATGACACCTTGGAGGCGGAACAGCGTGCACTTGTGTATTATCCTGAGCGTAAAGCGCAGCGGAGTGTAAATACGGTGGTTTTGAAGCTTCGTACCGTCGTATCGCTGGAGCGGGAAGGCAAAGGTGTGCATATTGAATCCACAATTAATAACCAAGCCAAGGATCACCGGATACGAATGCTGTTCCCGACCGATCTGTCTACCGATGTGCATCGTGTGGATTCTATGTTTGAAGTGGCTACACGGGACAATAATCCGGCACCAGAATGGGCAAATCCGAGCAACACTCAACATCAGCAATCCTTTGTCGATGTCAGCAATGGTAATGTAGGACTTACGATAGCCAACCAGGGATTGAACGAATATGAGGTTCTGCGGGATGGACGCAATACTATTGCCGTCACCTTGCTACGCAGCGTAGGAGAATTGGGGGATTGGGGCTGGTTCCCAACTCCGGAAGCTCAGTGCCTGGGCGAATACACAGCACTACTGGAGCTGATTCCTCATTCTGGTGAGGGAAGTGAACAACGGACATTTACAGAGGCCTATCAATTCCAGACTCCTTGGACGGTATGTCAGACCGGCCTGCATAGCGGGAAGTTGAACTCTGGATATACCCCATTGGTTTGGGAGGGAGATAACATGGCCTTCTCATCCATGAAAATGAACGGAGCTTCCGGCGACTTGTTTTTGCGTTGGTACAATATGACCGCTCAGCAGACACAATTGCAACTGAAAGTGAACAGTCCTCAAGAGTATTTATTTAAAAGTAATATCTTAGAGCAGCCTAACCCTGCTTTACAAGGAGCAACGTCTTCGGTTCACCACTTAGAGGTCGGACCATCTGAGATTGTAACTGTAGGTGCGAAATTAAGCTTCTAGGTAAAAAGATGCCCCGGCGCTTCCCTGCCAGGGCATCTTTTGATTTACTTTCTTCTATAAGACTTGTGCCAATCTTGAATGGCCTCTTGGCGGGAGGGGAATCTCAACTGGATCCAATTGTTTGTTTCCCATTCATGAATCGCTTGCTGTTTAGTTTGGTAAAAGCTATAGTCGCAATTGTTCCAGCTGTTATACAGTTTCTGATACCATTTCCCTTTAGGGATGTCGCCAGGATAGCGGCGGACGGCTTTATTGGCTTGTTTTTTAGCCCATGAGGAACCGTGTTTCTGTTGGTCGCTGCACACGGGTTGCTTTTTCACACTTCTGCTCATTGATTCTCCAACCTCCTTTTAGAGGGAAGCTAGAGATCATGCAAGGTCTTTATATGAATCACCTCTTTGCCAAAAAATAATGGAATTGATACCTATGTATGAAGGGGGCTCTGATGTTAATAGATAGACGCGGAAAAGGGGAATGCGGTTGCGATACAATTGCGGAGAAGTATGTGTTTAGTTTTTTAAAAATAAAGCTTGCAATGCATCTCCATACATGATATATTCTAAGTCCGGCCAAGAAGTACACATGCCGAGCTCGAAAAAGAAGTTAAAAAAAGAGCTTGACATTAAATAGCCGAACATGATATAGTATAAGAGTTGCTGCTGAGACATTAAACGGCGCCAACGAGAACTTGATCTTTGAAAACTGAACAACGAGTGAGTAGGAAATCACGTAAGTGAAATCCAAAATTAGAGAATTAATTTTCTCGTCAGATGTTTCAAAATGAGCATATCGCTCTTTTCAATACTAATTGGAGAGTTTGATCCTGGCTCAGGACGAACGCTGGCGGCGTGCCTAATACATGCAAGTCGAGCGGAGTTACTTTGAAAGCTTGCTTTCAAAGTAACTTAGCGGCGGACGGGTGAGTAACACGTAGGCAACCTGCCCTTCAGACTGGGATAACTACCGGAAACGGTAGCTAATACCGGATAATTTCTTTTTTCTCCTGAGAGAAGAATGAAAGACGGAGCAATCTGTCACTGAGGGATGGGCCTGCGGCGCATTAGCTAGTTGGTGGGGTAACGGCCCACCAAGGCGACGATGCGTAGCCGACCTGAGAGGGTGAACGGCCACACTGGGACTGAGACACGGCCCAGACTCCTACGGGAGGCAGCAGTAGGGAATCTTCCGCAATGGGCGAAAGCCTGACGGAGCAACGCCGCGTGAGTGATGAAGGTTTTCGGATCGTAAAGCTCTGTTGCCAGGGAAGAACGTCCGGTAGAGTAACTGCTACCGGAGTGACGGTACCTGAGAAGAAAGCCCCGGCTAACTACGTGCCAGCAGCCGCGGTAATACGTAGGGGGCAAGCGTTGTCCGGAATTATTGGGCGTAAAGCGCGCGCAGGCGGCTATTTAAGTCTGGTGTTTAAACCTTGGGCTCAACCTGAGGTCGCACTGGAAACTGGGTGGCTTGAGTACAGAAGAGGAAAGTGGAATTCCACGTGTAGCGGTGAAATGCGTAGATATGTGGAGGAACACCAGTGGCGAAGGCGACTTTCTGGGCTGTAACTGACGCTGAGGCGCGAAAGCGTGGGGAGCAAACAGGATTAGATACCCTGGTAGTCCACGCCGTAAACGATGAGTGCTAGGTGTTAGGGGTTTCGATACCCTTGGTGCCGAAGTTAACACAGTAAGCACTCCGCCTGGGGAGTACGGTCGCAAGACTGAAACTCAAAGGAATTGACGGGGACCCGCACAAGCAGTGGAGTATGTGGTTTAATTCGAAGCAACGCGAAGAACCTTACCAGGTCTTGACATCCCTCTGAATCTGCTAGAGATAGCAGCGGCCTTCGGGACAGAGGAGACAGGTGGTGCATGGTTGTCGTCAGCTCGTGTCGTGAGATGTTGGGTTAAGTCCCGCAACGAGCGCAACCCTTAACTTTAGTTGCCAGCAGGTAATGCTGGGCACTCTAGAGTGACTGCTTATGACAAACCGGAGGAAGGTGGGGATGACGTCAAATCATCATGCCCCTTATGACCTGGGCTACACACGTACTACAATGGTAAGGTACAACGGGAAGCGAAGCCGCGAGGTGGAGCCAATCCCATCAAAGCCGGTCTCAGTTCGGATTGCAGGCTGCAACTCGCCTGCATGAAGTCGGAATTGCTAGTAATCGCGGATCAGCATGCCGCGGTGAATACGTTCCCGGGTCTTGTACACACCGCCCGTCACACCACGAGAGTTTACAACACCCGAAGTCGGTGGGGTAACCCGCAAGGGAGCCAGCCGCCGAAGGTGGGGTAGATGATTGGGGTGAAGTCGTAACAAGGTAGCCGTATCGGAAGGTGCGGCTGGATCACCTCCTTTCTATGGAGAATCGTTCTCTGCAATGAGAACATTCAAATCGGAAGTTTAACTTCCAAAACTCAGGTTTAGGCCTGTTACTCACTCGTTGCTCAGTTTTGAGAGTTTAAGCTCTCAAGTAAGACTTGATCCTTGAAAACTGGATACCGAAACGAATTTGCGTTTTAGAACATCTTTTAGCAACTTGTGCAAACAAGTAAATGTTATTAGTGAGATGATTCCCAAAGAGAATGTCATCGTATGATATTTTCCTGCGGAAGAATCAAGGTTAAGCTAATAAGAGCACACGGAGGATGCCTAGGCGCCAGGAGCCGACGAAGGACGTGGCGAACAACGAAACTGCCTCGGGGAGCTGTAAGCAAGCTTTGATCCGGGGGTGTCCGAATGGGGAAACCCAGCTGTGGTAATTCGCAGTTACTCATTTCTGAATACATAGGAAATGTAGAGGCAGACCAGGGGAACTGAAACATCTAAGTACCCTGAGGAAGAGAAAACAATAGTGATTCCGTCAGTAGCGGCGAGCGAACGCGGAACAGCCTAAACCTAAGAGCTTGCTCTTAGGGGTTGTGGGACGTCTCACATGGAGTTACAAAGGAATATGGTAGGTGAAGAGGTCTGGAAAGGCCCGCGATAGAGGTAAAAGCCCTGTAACCTAAACTGTGTTCTCTCCGAGACGGATCCCGAGTAGTGCGGGGCACGTGAAACCCCGTATGAATCCAGCAGGACCATCTGCTAAGGCTAAATACTACCTGGCGACCGATAGTGAAACAGTACCGTGAGGGAAAGGTGAAAAGCACCCCGGAAGGGGAGTGAAATAGAACCTGAAACCGTGTGCTTACAAAAAGTCAGAGCCCTATTAATGGGTGATGGCGTGCCTTTTGTAGAATGAACTTACGAGTTACGTTTAACATGCAAGGTTAAGCCGAGAAGGTGGAGCCGCAGCGAAAGCGAGTCTGAATAGGGCGAATTAGTATGTGGACGTAGACCCGAAACCGTGTGATCTACCCCTGTCCAGGGTGAAGGTGCGGTAACACGCACTGGAGGCCCGAACCCACGTACGTTGAAAAGTGCGGGGATGAGGTGGGGGTAGCGGAGAAATTCCAATCGAACTCGGAGATAGCTGGTTCTCCCCGAAATAGCTTTAGGGCTAGCCTCGGTATAAGAGTAGTGGAGGTAGAGCACTGATTGGGTGCGGGGTCCGCAAGGATTACCAAGCTCAGTCAAACTCCGAATGCCATATACTTATTGCCGGGAGTCAGACAGTGAGTGCTAAGATCCATTGTCAAAAGGGAAACAGCCCAGACCATCAGCTAAGGTCCCCAAGTGTGTGTTAAGTGGGAAAGGATGTGGAGTTGCACAGACAACCAGGATGTTGGCTTAGAAGCAGCCACCATTGAAAGAGTGCGTAATAGCTCACTGGTCGAGTGACTCTGCGCCGAAAATGTAACGGGGCTAAACACACCACCGAAGCTATGGCTAGATACTATGTATCTGGGGTAGGGGAGCGTTGTGTAGGGGTTGAAGGTGTACTGAAAAGAGCGCTGGACACTACACAAGTGAGAATGCTTAGATGAGTAACGAAAAGATCAGTGAGAATCTGATCCGCCGAAAGCCCAAGGTTTCCTGAGGAAGGCTCGTCCGCTCAGGGTAAGTCGGGACCTAAGGCGAGGCCGAAAGGCGTAGTCGAAGGACAACAGTTTGAAATTACTGTACCACCGTAATCCGCTATGAGCGATGGGGTGACGCAGGAGGGTAGTGACGCGGACTGATGGATGTCCGTCTAAGCAGTGAGGCTGATGTGTAGGCAAATCCGCACATCGATAAGGCTGGGCTGTGATGGGGAGCGAAAATTATAGTAGCGAAGGTCATGATCTCACACTGCCAAGAAAAGCCTCTAGCCAGGAGAAGGTGCCCGTACCGCAAACCGACACAGGTAGGCGAGAAGAGAATTCTAAGGCGCGCGGAAGAACTCTCGTTAAGGAACTCGGCAAAATGACCCCGTAACTTCGGGAGAAGGGGTGCCCCGGTAGTGTGAATAGCACGAGGGGGCCGCAGTGAAAAGGCCCAAGCGACTGTTTAGCAAAAACACAGGTCTGTGCGAAGCCGCAAGGCGAAGTATACGGGCTGACGCCTGCCCGGTGCTGGAAGGTTAAGGGGAGTGGTTAGGGGTAACCCGAAGCTATGAACCGAAGCCCCAGTAAACGGCGGCCGTAACTATAACGGTCCTAAGGTAGCGAAATTCCTTGTCAGGTAAATTCTGACCCGCACGAATGGCGTAACGACTTGGGCGCTGTCTCAACGAGAGATCCGGTGAAATTTTAATACCTGTGAAGATGCAGGTTACCCGCGACAAGACGGAAAGACCCCATGGAGCTTTACTGCAGCTTGATATTGAATTTGGGTACGATCTGTACAGGATAGGTGGGAGCCGTAGAAATCGGAGCGCAAGCTTCGGTGGAGGCGCCGTTGGGATACCACCCTGATCGTATCTAGGTTCTAACCTAGTGCCCTTACCGGGTACGGGGACCGTGTCAGGCGGGCAGTTTGACTGGGGCGGTCGCCTCCTAAAGAGTAACGGAGGCGTTCCAAGGTTCCCTCAGAATGGTTGGAAATCATTCGCAGAGTGCAAAGGCATAAGGGAGCTTGACTGCGAGACCTACAAGTCGAGCAGGGACGAAAGTCGGACTTAGTGATCCGGTGGTACCGCATGGAAGGGCCATCGCTCAACGGATAAAAGCTACCCTGGGGATAACAGGCTTATCTCCCCCAAGAGTCCACATCGACGGGGAGGTTTGGCACCTCGATGTCGGCTCATCGCATCCTGGGGCTGAAGTAGGTCCCAAGGGTTGGGCTGTTCGCCCATTAAAGCGGTACGCGAGCTGGGTTCAGAACGTCGTGAGACAGTTCGGTCCCTATCTGTCGTGGGCGCAGGAAATTTGAGAGGAGCTGTCCTTAGTACGAGAGGACCGGGATGGACGTACCGCTGGTGCACCAGTTGTTCCGCCAGGAGCATGGCTGGGTAGCTACGTACGGACGGGATAAGCGCTGAAAGCATCTAAGCGTGAAGCCCCCTCAAGATGAGATTTCCCAATTAGTAAGACCCCTTGAAGACGACGAGGTAGATAGGTTGGAGGTGGAAGTGCAGTAATGCATGGAGCTGACCAATACTAATCGGTCGAGGGCTTATCCTAAAAATACCCCAAAAAGTGAAGAAGAAGCTGCGAAGCTAATTCCGAATACTTTCCGGGGGCCCCGTAAGAAGGGCAAACGCAAATTCGTTTCGGATTCAGTTTTCAGGCGATTAAGCCTGAGCATTTACGCTGTAAATGCCCGTTTGGTGGCGATAGCGGAGGGGTTCCACACGTACCCATCCCGAACACGACCGTTAAGCCCTCCAGCGCCGATGGTACTTGGACCGAAGGGTCCTGGGAGAGTAGGACGCCGCCAAGCGGACAACCACATTACCCGTGGTATTTTTTTTGCCCTTAATATTAATATGTCTTAGAAGGGCCTTTAGCTCAGCTGGTTAGAGCGCACCCCTGATAAGGGTGAGGTCGGTGGTTCGAGTCCACTAAGGCCCACCATATTCCCTGATAGCTCAGTTGGTAGAGCACTCGACTGTTAATCGAGTTGTCACAGGTTCGAGTCCTGTTCGGGGAGCCATTTATGGAGAGGTGTCCGAGTTTGGCCGAAGGAGCACGATTGGAAATCGTGTAGGCGCCACAAGCGTCTCGAGGGTTCGAATCCCTCTCTCTCCGCCATAAAAATTATTAGCATGGCCCGTTGGTCAAGGGGTTAAGACACCTCCCTTTCACGGAGGTAACATGGGTTCGAATCCCATACGGGTCATATCATGGAGGCTTAGCTCAGCTGGGAGAGCATCTGCCTTACAAGCAGAGGGTCGGGGGTTCGATCCCCTCAGCCTCCACCATATTATTTTCACTGACGCGGGGTGGAGCAGCCCGGTAGCTCGTCGGGCTCATAACCCGAAGGTCGCAGGTTCAAGTCCTGCCCCCGCAACCAATTTACTCTTATACATTATGTTTAGGGATAAGCTGGTATGGTGAAAATGAATAGTATATACTAATTAATGACGCGGGGTGGAGCAGCCCGGTAGCTCGTCGGGCTCATAACCCGAAGGCCGCAGGTTCAAATCCTGCCCCCGCAACCAATTTACACTTATGCATTATGTCTATGGAACCGTGGTGTAGTTGGCCTAACATGCCTGCCTGTCACGCAGGAGATCGCGGGTTCGAATCCCGTCGGTTCCGCCATTTAGTTAATTATTATTGGGGATTAGCCAAGCGGTAAGGCAACGGACTTTGACTCCGTCATGCATAGGTTCAAATCCTATATCCCCAGCCATTTATGAGAGCCATTAGCTCAGTTGGTAGAGCACCTGACTTTTAATCAGGGTGTCGAAGGTTCGAGTCCTTCATGGCTCACCATTTTCTTTAAAGTGTGCGCGTGTGGCGGAATTGGCAGACGCACCAGACTTAGGATCTGGCGTTTCACGACGTGGGGGTTCGAGTCCCTTCACGCGCACCATGTTTTTGCGGACGTGGCTCAGCGGTAGAGCATCGCCTTGCCAAGGCGAGGGTCGCGGGTTCGATTCCCGTCGTCCGCTCCATATAGATTTTGCGCCCTTAGCTCAGCTGGATAGAGCGTTTGACTACGAATCAAAAGGCCGGGAGTTCGAATCTCTCAGGGCGCGCCATTTTTATTACTAAGCAGTTATAGTATTGTTAACGGGATGTAGCTCAGCTTGGTAGAGCACCTGGTTTGGGACCAGGGGGTCGCATGTTCAAATCGTGTCATCCCGATTTTATACCTTTGCGGGTGTAGTTCAATGGTAGAACTTCAGCCTTCCAAGCTGATAGCGTGGGTTCGATTCCCATCACCCGCTTATAAAGAGAAACACTTGCCGGTATTAGGCGGGTGTTTTTTTGTATAGTTAAGCACGTATGGATACAATAGGAACTAGAGATTTTATTTGAGGAGGGGCCAATGTTTGAATTTGAAGCAAGGTTAGTCAGACCAGATACGAATGGGAGTTGGACATATCTTACGGTTCCTTTTGACGCTGAACAAATATATGAAACTAAATCAAGGATACAAGTTAAAGGAAGCCTGAATGACATTCCCTATAGAGGAACACTCATGCCGCATGGTAATGGGAAACATTTTATGGTCGTGAAAAAAGAACTGCGAGACTTAGCCCATGCTCAACCTGGAGATATAGTTCGGGTGACAATGGAACAAGATCATCAATTGCGAGAGATAGAAGCTCCAGAAGATTTTCTGGACGCACTAAGCAGCAATGAGCAGGCAGAGGTATATTATAACAGCTTGGCTTATTCCTATCGGAAGGAATATGTGAGCTGGATCGAAGGGGCGAAAAGACCGGAAACCAGAGCAGCAAGGATCCAGAAGTCAGTTAATAAGCTGGAAGAAGGTTTGAGGCTTAAATAATAGAACAGCGTCCTCCTCCTTAATATCTGGAAAGGGACGCTGCTGTAGCGGGTATATAAGGGATCGTCCTTATATAAGAACGCCTACTTCACCATTATTCACGAACTTAATGCTTTCGATCTTCACCTCTAGTTGACCTGAAGGAATCGCTAGCTGACAAGTACTGCCGAGCTCAGCCAGCAGCAGCTGCATGCCTATAGGTGACAACATAGAAATCTTGTTATCGTTAGGTTCTGCTTGGTTAGGAAATACGATGGTATAGATATCTGTAGTATTATCGTCCAAGTAACGAAGCTGCAGCTGACTTCCGATAAAGACCTGTGAATTTAAATCTTCACCATTGAACTCAGTTAGTAATTGTTCCAGCTCGGAGCAATAACGGGATAACAGCGTTTCAGCGTTGCTTCTATCCTTGCTCCGTACCGGAAAGTATTGATTTAGAAATGCGATTTTTTCCTCATCAAAATAGATAAGCTGCTGAAGCAGCTGTGTCCGTGAGCCTTCATAGATAAGACTATGGTTCATAGTAGATTTCACCCCCTCTAAGTAGCACATTCCTTGTAAACCTGTTATGGTGTGTTGCCATCTTAAAATCCCTCCTATACAAATAGAGGTCCCCCAATGGAGACCTTCTGATCAGTATACCAGCTTCTATTTGTAAATCCAATCCATTTTAAAAGGGGAATTAAAACCTTCTAAATATTGTAATGAAAACCTTTGACTATTACATACTTGGGTGCTATGATAGGCTGATGCATAGGCATTTCGTAGAAAACTGCGAAATGCCTATACTGTATTTTGAAGATATTTTTACATTAATTGTTACCTGGGGAGTGATACGCCATGTACATTTCGTTGAGTTCACATATAGATTCCAGAACTATAAAATAACTACTTAATTTATTAAAGGAGGAGATCAGGATGATTCAAGTTAAAGAGTTTGTAGATGCTGATAATTCTTATGCAGAGAATAAAGCTAATGAGTTCCTGGCAGGACTACGGGAGGAACAGATTGTGAATATCTGTTACGGTTCGGTAGTTAAATCATCACGTGATGGGGCAGAGCACCAAAGAACCACTATACTGGTCGTGTATAAGACAAATGAAAGGCAATAACTGGAACACGTTTTTTTCATGTCTATCCATTGTCTCCACGCTGGGCGTTGTGATTGTCATCATTTATTATGTTTTCAGCTAATTAGCAAAAAGAGGACCTTTCCCATCTACGGGCAAAGGTCCTCTTTAGTTTATAAGTGCATTTACAATCTTACATTCCGTCTGGTACAGATAAACCCAAACCGGATGCGATACGCTGTCCCAAGTCTGGATCAGCTTTAAAGAAATGCTCAATCTGGAGACGTTTGATATCGTTACTTTCAACAGGAGTCATAGCGCCAACGATATTTTGAACTAGACGGGTACGTTCTTCTTCAGACATTAGACGGTACAAGTCACCTGGTTGTGTATAGTGATCGTCACTATTGTAGGAGACACTATCCGCATAACCAGAGACTTCGAACGGCGATGTTTTATGCTGCGGTGATTCTTTAGGTCCTCCTAAGCTGTTAGGCTCGTAATAGGCACCGGAACCGCCATTGTTGCCCAAGGCCATACCACCATCACGTTGATAGTTCTTCACTTCTACTTTTGGACGGTTGATAGGTAAACTGTTATGGTTGGGACCAACCCGGTGACGGTGTGCATCACCATAAGCGAACAGACGGCCTTGTAGCAATTTATCAGGCGAAGCTTCAATACCAGGAACGAAAGAGCCGGGGGAGAATGTAACTTGTTCTACTTCAGCAAAGTAGTTCTCCGGATTGCGATCCAATACCATACGTCCAACCTCGATTAACGGATAATCTTTTTGCGACCAGACCTTTGTTACATCAAATGGATCAAAACGGTAAGTCTTCGCATCCTCGATTGGCATAATTTGCACGTAGAGCTTCCAAGCAGGGAAATCTCCTTTATCAATAGCATTAAACAAGTCCTCTGTATGATAATCCGGGTTTTCCCCAGCGATTTTGGCAGCAAGGTCTGCATCTAGATTCTTAATGCCTTGTTCTGTTTTGAAATGGTATTTCACCCAGACTGCATTGCCCTCGGCATTTACCCACTTGAAGGTATGGCTACCGAACCCATGCATATGTCTCAGCGTAGCTGGAATTCCGCGATCCGACATCAAAATCGTTACCTGATGCAGAGATTCAGGCGATAAAGACCAGAAGTCCCATACAGCATTCGGGTTCTTCAGATGTGTCTGTGGATCACGTTTCTGTGTATGAATAAAGTCCGGGAATTTAATCGCATCACGAACGAAGAATACAGGCGTATTGTTACCTACGAGATCATAGTTTCCTTCTTCAGTATAGAACTTCACGGCAAATCCACGAGGGTCGCGTACGGTATCAGCAGAACCTAATTCACCAGCTACAGTAGAAAAACGAATGAACAACGGTGTACGTTTGCCTACTTCAGACAAAAAGTTAGCTTTTGTGTATTGGGTTAGATCTTTTGTAACTTCAAAATACCCGTGAGCGCCAGCACCTTTAGCATGAACGACACGTTCAGGAACACGTTCTCTGTTAAAGTGGGCTAATTTCTCAAGCAAATGGACATCTTGCAGTAAAGTGGGACCGCGGTCACCGGCTGTCATTGAATTCTGATTGTCGCCTACTGGAGCACCCCAGCTGGTTGTAAGATTATTATTATTGGAGCTCATTAATAGAATCACCTCATGAGATTTGATTTTAGATTTAGTATAAGTTCTATATTAATGTTTTTTAGAGAAATTGCAACACTTTTTAAATAATTGACTCATTACAATATGTGGTAATCGTCAATACATCGTTGGCACATTCAGATATATATGATAGACAAAGTGATTAATTACTTAGCAGAATTAAAAAAGAAACAGCGCATCCCTACCATCACTGAAGGGGTGCGCTGTATTTTTTGGTATAGAAGATATTCGGTTCTTGTACTTAGGCTTTAATGTACATTCTGTTGTAATATTCATCTAACATTCTTTTGGTGGCAAACTCCGTACGGGAGGTTTCGATACTCTTTTTCATCATTTGTACCCACTGTTCACGATTCTCGTAAAAGGTTGGGAGTACACGCTTCAATAAGGTGTCGTACAGTGCATCACTATCATGCTTATCCAGCACCTCAAAGTCTGTAGTTTCGAAGCCGTCTCCAATCTGCCAGCCATTCTCACCATCGATGCAGGCTTCCGGCCACCAGCCATCCAGAATAGAACAGTTCAATACACCGTTCATAGCTGCTTTCATCCCGGAGGTGCCGCTGGCTTCCAATGGTCTGCGTGGATTGTTGAGCCAAATATCAGCACCGCGCGTCAGCTGGGCACCAATCGTCATATCGTAATTCTCGAGGAACACAACACTCTTTGGATACTTTTTCATCATCGCTACTAGGTTACTGACGATTTTTTTACCGTTATCATCGAGTGGGTGCGCTTTGCCGGAGAATACAATTTGTATCTTTCCAGACTCCAGATAAGGTTCGATAATTTCTGGCTGCGAGAAGATCAGGTCGCTTCGTTTATATGGAGCTGCTCTGCGTGAGAAGCCGATGAGTAAATTGTCAGCATTTAAGCTAATGCCGGAACGTTCTTTGATGAACTGGATCAGTTCGCCCTTGATCTCTTTATGCACTGCCCATAAGTCTCCATCCTGTTCGTAGGCTTGCGTCATTCTATCATCTACCCAGGTAGGAGTATGGATGGCATTAGTAATGCCTATAATTTCCGATCTTCCGGCTACTTCCTTCCACATTTTATTAGCCGTATCGGCGTGTAGCTGGGCTACTGCGTTGGAAATACGTGATAGTCTTAGACCTGCAACCGTCATATTAAATGGCTCGCCGCCGATCCGCTCCATCTGGTCACGGGTTAAGCCGTTGAACGCACTCATATACTCAAGTCGGTCGAGAGGATGGGTTTCGTTGCCTTCTTTGATTGGTGTGTGGGTAGTGAATACGACTTCTTCGCGAGTGGCTTTCCACGCTTCTTCGAAGGTATGGCCTCCGGACATTTTTTCACGGATTAGCTCGATAGCCGCTAGAGCCGCATGACCCTCATTGAAGTGATAGACATCAATAGGGATTTGCAACGCACGCATAGCTTTGACTCCACCAATCCCAAGCACGATCTCTTGTGCGATCCGTTCTTCGCCGAACCAGCCGTACAATTGGCCTGTGATCCAGGCATCATTATTCTCGGGAATATCCGTATCCAGTAAATACAATGTGCTGTTGCCAAAATAATCAGTTTTCCATACTTTGCATACCACATCGGTTTTTCGGACTTTAACAGTTACCTTAACCCCTGTATCTTCAAGAAACTCATAAACATAATTGTGATAGGAGTCGTACGGATTGCCATTGGCATCAATCTTTTGGTCCGTGTAACCTTGTTTCCACTTCAGCCCAATAGGGATGATAGGGGCGTTGATATCTTTTGCACCCTTGATGTAGTCTCCGGCAAGAATGCCCAGACCTCCGGCATACATTTTGAAATCGGAATGCAGCCCGTACTCCATACTAAAATAAGCGACTGACGGTAATTTTTGTTCGTTCACTTGATAAGCCTCCTAATCACGGATTAGATTAAATTGCAGTGAAGCTGCGGGCATTATCTTAGGTGCAAACGTTTGCTCAAAATAGTGCAGGCAATCATTGTGGAAGCGATTGCACCACTATTCTAGCACACTCGATGAATAAAAGCATAACGTCAATTTGGTGAAAACAACCATTTTGAATCCAATTGAGCGGAATTGATTGATAAAGTGGACAGAAGCCCCTAAGATAAAGAGATTGAAGAAATAATTAATGGTGGTGTCTAAGTTGGATATAGTTGTGATTGGAAGCTTGAATATGGATATGGTGGTACGTACAAACCGGTCACCAAATGCAGGAGAAACCCTGATTGGACAAGCCTTTGCTCTATCTCCTGGCGGAAAAGGGGCAAATCAGGCCGTTGCCGCAGCACGTCTGGGTGCAGAGGTTAGTATGATCGGAAGAGTTGGAAAAGATACCTTTGGTAGCGAAATGCTGGAGATTATCAGGAATGAAGGCATTCATATAGAGCATATTTCTGTAAGTGAACATGAGGCAACAGGAGTCGCCTCAATCGTTATTGAAGAAGATGGAGAAAATCGGATTATCGTGGTACCTGGAGCGAATATTGAGCTTACGGTAGAGGATATTCAGGCATTGGAGGCTGTGATTAGCCAGGCTAAGATCATTGTGCTGCAGCTTGAAATGGATCTGGCGATGAGTGAGCAGGCGATTGCGATTGCCCATCGTAAGGGGATTCCGGTCATCCTTAATCCTGCACCAGCTAGAGTGCTAAAGGATGAGATGCTGGCTCAGGTATCTTACCTGACACCTAATGAGACGGAAGCCGGGATTTTGTCCGGAATGACTGTGGATAGCGCAGAGACTGCTGAGCAGGCAGCCCGTATTTTGCTGCAAAAAGGAGTACAGAACGTAATTGTAACCTTGGGTTCAAAAGGTGCCCTGATTGTGAATGCTGAAGGTGCCAAGGCTGTTCCAGGCTTCCCGGTAAAGGCGGTAGATACAGTTGCTGCCGGTGACTCATTTAATGGCGCATTAGCCCAACAGCTGGTCTTAGGGAAGACCTTGGAGGAAGCCGTGAGCTTCGCTAATGCTGTAGGTGCATTGGCTGTAGGGAAAGAAGGGGCGATCCCTTCATTGCCGCAGTTGTCCGAGGTCGAGCAGTTTCTAAAACGTAAATCGCTGTAGAATAGACAGTACAGGATATTCAAGATCTATACTAGATGAGATAGGATAAGGAGCTTAAATAATGAGCAGAACAGTAACCGTTAAAAATGTGATCATCGGCGAAGGAATCCCTAAGATATGTGTTCCGCTAATTGGAGCGACCTTGTCTGAGCTGAAGCAGGAAGCGGAAGCGCTGAAAGTACTGCAACCTGATTTGGTGGAGTGGCGGACGGATTTTTTTGCTGAAGTGGAAGACGTTGCAGCTGTAAAGAACGCACTAAGCGAAATCTGTTCTGTGATTCCAGATCTGCCGCTGATTTTTACTTTTCGGAGTGCAAAAGAAGGTGGAGAGAAGCAAGTCAGCACGGAATATTACACAGCACTGAATAAAGCTGCTGCCGAGAGCGGTCTAGTAGATATAATAGATGTTGAACTATTTAATGATGAGCAGGATGTAAAGCTACTGGTCGAAGCTGCTCATGCTCATAACGTGTCTGTCATTATTTCAAATCATGATTTTCAGGGTACACCTCCTAAAGAGGAGATCATCTCACGGTTATGCAAGGCGCAGGAGCTTGGCGGGGATTTGCCCAAAATTGCCGTTATGCCCCAAGATGCAGGCGATGTGTTAACTTTGCTGGAAGCTACACACATCATGAAGGAAAAATATGCAGACCGTCCGATTATAACGATGTCTATGGCGGGAGCCGGGGTGATCAGCCGTTTGGCAGGTGAAGTTTTTGGTTCAGCGCTTACCTTCGGAGCTGCACATAAACCTTCTGCACCTGGCCAGGTAGCTGTCGCTGAGCTTCGGAATACATTGTCGCTGCTGCACCGCAGTCTGTGATTTCTGCTGATTGCTATTGCCTCAAAAAAAAGGCATCCGGAGTATCCGGATGCCTTTTTCTATTTTAAAATATTGTTCGTGCGCTTACGCATTTTTTCCCGTATATACATGTACGGCATCTCTTAGAAACGCAGCGAGTCCAGGGCGGCGTTTGTCATAGTATTCGGTAAAACGTTCATCATCAACATACAATTGTGCAACACCAGCATGAGCTTCTTTGGAATAGGAATTCCAGTAGAAGGAGAGCCACTCACGGTGTAGGTCTGCACTTTTTTGTGCTAATACACTGGCAGGATCTCCATGCTCCATTGCTTGCAAGAGTGTTTCGAACATCTCTTCCTCAAGCTGTTGTATAGCGGCATATTGATCTTCTGTCATTCCTTTAAGCTTTTGGTTGGATTGATTAATGGTGTCATCTCCGTATTTCTCCCTTATTTCTTGGCCATATTTCTTTTCGTTGTCATCTACCAGCTTTTGTTTAAAGCCTTCGAATTTTTCAGTATCACTCATGGTAATTCTCCCTTCTTTTTGAGCCAGCGTCTTTTCGACGTTAGCGATTAATAGATCTAATTGCTGTCTTTTTTCCAGTAGCTTGTCATGATGCTCCCGCAGCGCTTTGGCTCCGTCGAATGAGGGCTCTGTCATAATAGCCTTGATACGTTCCAGACTTAAGCCAAGCTCCCGATAAAATAAAATTTGCTGTAGTAGATCTACTTCGGTACGGCCATAGATACGATACCCCGAAGAGTTGATTCTCGCCGGCTTAAGAATGCCAAACTCATCGTAGTAGCGCAGGGTCCGTGTGCTGATTCCAGCTAACTCTGCGAGCTTCTGCACTGTGTATTCCGTAGTATCACCTCCTACAAATCAAATGTACACCTTTACGTAACGTGAAGGTCAAATGGTTTTTTTAGCATATCCAAAACAGCGACAGCTACCCTCTGAATGATCATGGGGAAGTCTGCCGCTGCTATGAATAAGTCTATAATGTTGAGCTATGTTGAGCTTTGCTGCTGCTTGAATTTATTTATGACCCATTTGTGCTGTGAAATAATTGTGCAATTCCTCCAGCTTACGAGGGTCCGCAAGGGTTGCTTGGTCTGAGAAGTAGTGTTCAACGACAAGGTCCCAGGTAGGTACAATTTTTTGTGAGGTCATAGCCTTTATGGCTACCTTAACTGTTTTGCGTTCTTTGGCATTGGAGAAGGTATCTACGTAATGCTGTGAACGCTCAAAATCCAGATCCTTAAACACGGCGCGGAAGATCTCTGACGTCATCCGTGCATCATCCAGCGCCCGGTGTGCAGATCCAGTAGGCTCAAGCTCAAACAATGCCATCGCGCTTTCCACGCTGACATCATTGCTAAGACCACGCGCACGAAGAACTCCTTTGAGCAAATCGAAATACGTAGCGGACATCCAGTAGGATTCGTCCATCTTGTGCATGCGCACATCCTGAATGATTCGCTTCATGTCTTCGCCACCCCAGGTAAGCAGCAGAACTCCGTCTGTGCTTAGATCAAGCCACTCTCTAAAAGCAGTGATGACTTTGGGGAAGCGGGGGGCAATATCGATTTCCTCTTGAGGGATACCCGTTTTTTTCTTAATAAAGGAATTTAGGGTGGAGAAATATATAGGTTTGATCAAGGAAGAAAATTCATCCTTATACTGCAGTGAAGAGTCTAACCGGACGGCTCCAATCTCAATGACCTCCATAGGGTGCTCGCTGGCAAACTTACGGCCGTTGAATTCGATGTCCAGAATAATATAATCCACAGGTACTTGCCTCCGTTTCCATGACTGACGCTGTAGTGCTTAATACGTCGACTTCTCTATTTTAACAAAAAAAGTGATGTAATGGGGAATATGGAGACAAGCTAATATTTGCACAAAAAAATGAACCAGCGTAACATCTGCGCACTGGTTCATTTAATCACTATTAAAATTTAATCCTATAAAAGATTAATGTCCTGAATCGGCAGCAGGTTCAGGCATATGAATCGGCTGTTCATTTATAACGGATCCGTCATCAAGACGAAGCCAGGTATTGAAGTCTTGAGTGCCTTTGACCAGTTCGATGACGCGTGCTCCCCGCATAAAGCCTTCTTTTCCATAAGTATTGTAGCCGGTAGCACGGCCATAAGAAAGACGTATGCCATACAGGCTGCCGCTAAAATCGTTGATATGGTCATGTCCGCAGAAGGTGCCAAGCACATCACCCATTTCCAGCAAAGCCGAGAATAAGCCCGAGTTCACCTCAGGTGAGCATACACGCTCAAACTTATGCCCATGACAGACTTGTGTAGACCAGACATCCCGATATTCGGGAATTGGAATATGGAAGAAAGCCAAGGCAGGCAGCCTGTTCTCAGCAGTCTTCGGATTCAGCCGCGCAGATTCAGCCGTCAGCCAGTTGATCTGATTCCGCCCAACCCAATTGTAGCCCGGGATATCCTCATATTCGGAGTAGCCGCCAGAGTCCAGAAAATACAAAATAGCAGCCGAGTCGTCCTCCTGATCTTTAATTTTAAGAGTGTAATTGCCCGAGCCTTCCAGCTCTTCTGGACCGGCTTCGGTCAGGCAGTGGGGATGTTCCAGGGCAATTTGCATCAGTTCACTCTTTGAAATCAGAGTTTCTGTGTCATGGTTGCCAAATACAAAGGTCCAAGGGATGCCGGATCTCTCCACGGCAGCGACAGCTTCACGAAAAGCTTGTGCGGGGTGCTCGCATGCCTTGTTTCCCGGTGATACAGGACCCGTGTAAATAAGATCTCCCGTGAAAACCACAAGATCAGGTTGTTCCGCATCCAGAATGCGTTCCATCAGTGCCTCGGTAAGCTGATCCTCAGCTCTTCCATCCATCCAGTGCAGATCTGTAAATTGTACGATTTTAAAAGTGCCATCTTGCTGAAATGATAAACTGTGTCTCATTAGAATAATCTCCCTTACTATCGAATATTGAATAGCAAGCTGTGGAGGCGCCAACCCCTCATTGCGCCAAGAGGGCAATAAGGGCTGACGTCGTTAGAAGCATAGCTATACGCAGGTCAGCAGATCCAGATCCGCTGAGTGCAATGATCTCCAGAGTTTCTACCGATCATAATATCATATTCCCCAGGCTCGAAGACCAACTGATCGTCTTTTCCGTAGAACATTAACATTTCTCTGGTGATTTCGAAGGAAACCACCTGTTTCTCATGCGGTGCGAGTGTAATCTGCTGGAAGCCTTTCAGTTCCTTGACCGGGCGCACGACACTTGCGCTGACGTCGTGGATGTAGAGCTGAATGGTTTCCTTGCCGGCGATGTCCGAAGTATTCTCTACTTCAATGGAGGCAACCACCCGATCCGCAGCTTCAACATTGAAGCTGTTGTAAGCAAACTTGGAATAGCTCAGGCCATAACCAAAACAGAACAGCGGGTCATTCGGGCAGTCCAGATAACGGGTCACGTACCGCACATTAGGATACATAGGATCATAAGGACGTCCCGTTTGATAAGCATTGTAGTAGACAGGAATTTGCCCAACCGAGTAGGGGAAGCTCATCGATAAACGTCCGGAAGGATTATAATCTCCGAACAGCACATCGGCCAGCGAATTTCCTGACTCTGTACCCAGAAACCAAGCCTGCAGCAGAGCGTCGCTGGCATCAAGAACGGGTTTCAGCTCCAGTGGTCTGCCGCTGAATACAATGGTGACGACCTTTTTTCCGGTATCCTTCAGACGCCAGATCAGCTTCTCCTGATTGGCTGATAGGCGGAGATTGGATTTGCTTCCGCCTTCCCCGGTATCCTGCTGGTTCTCACCGACAGCGGCGAGAATTACATCACAATCCTTCAGCGCCTGGTAGGCGTCTTCAATTTCATCCTCCACATCAAAAACACCCTCAAGCATGCTTCCCAGCTCACCAGTCATGGCCGTAAAAATATTTTTGGCAGATGTTTTTTGCGAAAGGCCGGTGTAGAGTGATACAGCCGGATCTTTTTCTGTCCCGGCCCAACCGCCCAGCACATGAATGGAGGTGGCGAAAGGACCAGCCAGACCAATCTTCATGCCACGTTTAAGGGGCAAAGCATCATTGTCGTTTTTGAGCAGTACAACTGAGCTAGCTCCAAGCTCCCGTGCGGCCTGCAGATGCTCCGCGCTAGGTTTCGGAGCCTCATCCACCAGCGGATCTGCATCCTTGAATGGATTATCGAACAAGCCAAGCGCGTCCTTGAGCTCAAGCACCCGGATGACGGCTTCATCGATCAAGGCGATATCAAGCTTTCCTTCCTCGACCAGAGCAGCGCCGTGGTTTAGATAGTGAGTGGACATCATCTCAATATCCAGCCCAGCAGCCAGACTTTTCTCGGCTGCCTCACGGCCATCTATTGCGGCGCCATGGGGAATCAGCTCATTAACGGAATTGAAATCGGCGATGGTAACGCCGTTGAAGCCCCATTCTTCCCGTAAAATCCCGCGAAGAAGTTCGGAATTACCACTTGCCGGGATACGGCCAATGGTATTAAATGCGGCCATCACCATGGCCACACCAGCATCTACGGCAGCCTTATAGGCTGGCAAGTAGAACTCACGCAATACGCCGGAAGACATATCCACCGTGTTGTATTCCCGTCCGCCTTCGGGAGCACCGTAACCAGCGAAGTGCTTCACACAGGCAGCGATGCGTCCTTTTTCTTTTAGGTCCTTGCCCTGATAACCCCGCACCATACTTTCGGTGACACGGGCATTCAGATAGGGATCCTCACCAGATGTCTCCATGACACGTCCCCAGCGCGGGTCGCGTACGAGATCAGTCATGGGCGAGAAGGTGACGTGAATGCCGGCAGCCGCACTCTCCTTGGCGGCGATTTCAGCAAACCTTTCACAGGCTTCAAGGTCAAAGCTGCTGCCCATGGCCAGCGGAATCGGGAGGATGGTCCGGTAGCCGTGAATGACATCCGCCATGAAGAGCAGAGGAATCTTTTGTCGGCTGGTTTGCAAATGTCGGGTCTGTTGCTCGATTACATTCCGGGCTCCAATACCGTTCAGAACACTTCCGATGCTCTCCATTACCTGCGGCTTAATATTCAGTTCCTTAAATGGACCAGTTAAATCCACGGTATCGTCCAAACCCCAATAGTGAGGACCTAGCTGGGTTAATTGGGCCAGCTTTTCGTCCAGGGTCATATCGTTCACAAGATCTTGGATAAACGTTTTAGTCATGGTTAACTCCTTCCTCGTGAGCGCATTGAAAGTTAGTTTGTTAAATAGATGTGTAGTTCCCCGCCGGGCAGCGTAAGCATGATTTTATTAGCAAAACTTACGTTAGATAGGCGATAAGGATGGGAGTGAACCGTTTACTCTCCTGGCACACAGCTCCGAGATGCGGAATGGGCCTGAGCTATAATCAGGTTCATTTGTTGTGAAAATCATAGCATTTCTCTCTTCGGATACAGGGCTGAGGCATAAATTAAATCAGAAGAGGATTGCATCATTAAGATGTTACATATGGAGACTGACATGTCTATGAAAGAAAAGTATAAAAACGTTTCCACAAACGATACACCTCGATATTAGTCTGAACACCAAAAAAAGTCAATCGCCTTTAGAAAAACAGCTAATTTATATTTTTTTACGTGAAATATGTAACTTTAGTACTTGTAATTCAAAAATAAAATGAATTGACAGCGCATACATTTTGGGAGTATGCTTCTCACACAGAGAGTTTTACAGAAACACTGGAAACGTTTCTACAACGCTCGATACACTTTTTTATGAAGGTTGGGCAAACTGTTTTTATTCTGGCTGCTGGACAAGAAAGGAAGGTAATTTATGCATGTGACTGAATGCATCTTTCAAATTGGAGGTGGGCACTTTGGCGAGACTGAAGCTTGTGGGTGGAAACATTGTTCGGGAAGTCATTAAGAACAAAGTTCTTTTTCTAATGTTGCTGCCTGTAATCGTATATTTCGTTATCTTTCACTATGCTGTAATGCCTGGAGCTTACGTCGCATTTGTAGATTACAAGCTCAATAAGGGGATTTTTGGAAGTAACTTTATCGGCCTTAAGAACTTTGAGTTTCTGGTTCAAAATGGGGATCTATGGAATATTACCAAGAATACGCTGCTCTATAATATCGTCTTTCTGGCTTTAGGTAATATCATTCAAATAGTATTTGCCATTATGTTGTCTGAGATCTCAGGCAAGTGGTTCAAAAAAATATCACAATCCGTTATCCTGTTACCGAATTTCATCTCCATGGTTATCGTCGGTGTGTTTGCCTACAATATATTCAATTTCAATTCCGGGTTTATCAATACGATGTTAACTGGAATGGGGCTAGACCGTTACGAGTTCTATTCCGATCCGGGCATCTGGAAATATATTATTGTGGCTTTCAAGATCTGGGCGGGTACCGGATATGGAATGATTGTTTATCTGGCAACGATCACAGGGATTAATCATGATCTGTACGAGGCTGCTTATATGGATGGAGCGACTACCTGGCAGCGAATCCGTTATATGACCTTGCCGATTCTGAAGCCAACCTTTATTCTGCTTCTACTGTTCGGTATGGGTGGAATTCTCAAGGGATCCTTTGACCTTTTCTATAATCTGATCGGTACGAACTCTGTACTGTATCCGCAGACAGATATCATCGATACCTATGTCTTCCGTTCACTGGTGGGACAATTCAACTTCTCTATGGGTGCCGCAGTGGGCTTCTACCAATCCTTATTCGGTCTGATCCTGGTGCTTGTAGTTAACTTTATTGTACGCAAGGTAGAACCGGACAGCGCTTTGTTCTAAGACTAGACACGAAACAGGGGTGATAAATATGGAAAAGAGTACAATCAAACAGGATTCCGGAAGCATTCTCATAAAAGCAGTCAGTTATATCTGTATCGCTATCTTTGCGCTATTCTGTTTATTTCCCTTCGCGTTGATGATCTCCTCATCGTTCATGAACGAGCAGGAAATTGTTCGTGAAGGCTACAAGCTGCTGCCGAAGGCATTTTCCTTTAAGGCTTACGAGATGCTATTCAACAACTCTACTCAGCTGGTGAATGCTTATCAGGTAACTATCTTCATCACCGTAGTGGGTACGGTACTCGGACTGTTTATGATGTCGATGGCCGGATTCGTGCTCAACCGTAAGGATTTCAAGTACCGCAACTTCTTTTCCTTCTTGATTTACTTTACAACACTATTCAGTGGCGGCTTGATTCCAACATACATCCTGATGGTTAAGCACCTGCATATGAAGGACAGCTTATTCGCCATGATTCTTCCGGGTGTAGTTGGTGCATGGTCCATCTTCCTGATGCGTAATTTCATGAAGGCGATTCCGGATTCCTTATATGAATCCGCTACCATTGACGGTGCTGGCGACTTTCGCATCTATTGGCGGATATTTATTCCGCTGGCGGTTCCATCCTTGGCTACTATTGGGCTTTTCTCAGCACTAGGCTTTTGGAATGAGTGGTATAACGGGATGTTGTATATTGACAGTCCGACGAAATATCCGCTCCAATACTTTTTGCAGCGAATGGTCAATCAGACGAACTTAGGAGCGCTAATCAACTCGGGAGCGGTCATCAATACTGCTGATCTTCCGACGCAATCCATCAAGATGGCTACAGCTGTGCTGGCCACTGGACCGATTATTCTCCTGTATCCATTTGTACAGCGTTATTTCGTAACAGGCCTCACCATCGGGGCTGTAAAGGGTTAATGGACGCAATCTTCTTTTCGAAGAGCGTTTATTATAAATGAAAGTTTCATAAATAGAAGAGAAAAGGGAGGCTTACCTAAATGAAAGGTAAAAAGATCGCGTCTTCTTTAATTGCTGTCCTCATGCTTACTGGAGCACTGACAGCCTGCACATCCAAGAACAACAATGAGCCGAGTAATGATCCGGCAGCCACGAAAGCTCCAGAGGCTTCAGCCAATGCAGGCGGAGTGGATACTTCCAAGGAAGCTAAGCTGGTGTACTACCTCTGGGGCAGCGAAGGAGTTAAAAATAAAGAAATCCTCGCTGAGATTAACAAGAAGCTCAAAGCTGATCTAAACGCTACGATTGAAGTGAAGTATATTGACTGGCCGGATATCGCTACTAAGTACCCGCTGCTATTTGCTTCAGGCGAAGAATTTGATATGTCGCATGCATCTCCCGGAGCTCCGGTGTCTTATTTCACATTGGCTAGTGAAGGCGCTCTAGTGGACCTTACAGATATGCTGGATAAAGTTGCTCCTAAGCTAAAAGCGGAAATCCCGGAAAGTGTGTGGGAGAATACAAAATACAAAGGCAAAATTTACGGTGTACCAAGTCTTTATAGCGAATACACACCTGCCGGTTATGCCTATCGTTCTGACTTGCTGAAGAAATATGGAATGGACAAAATCACTTCCATTGATGATATGGTTAAATACATGGATAATGTGGTTGCTAATGAGTCCTTCCCACCAATTAACGGCAAGGCAGAAGATGCAGCCAATATGTTCAGAATGCTCGTAGATACTACAGGGATGTGGCTTAACGCTCCTGGTATATCTTTGAATGAGCTGAATCTTGTGACCAAAAGTCCAGAGGACTACAAGACCGTCTTCCATCCAGCTTTCACTCAGGAATTTGAAGATTGGGCTGTGAAGATGCGTGAATGGGCGGATAAGGGTTACTGGAGTAAAGATGTGCTGTCTGCAACCCTAGGCAGCAAGGATAACTTCAGAGCAGCTAACTCCGCAGGTTATTTGACTCATGCTCAGGACTGGATCGGCCAATACGGTGCGGATTTGAAGGCGCAACCGGAATCAGATCCTTACTTCTTTACTTTTGCGGAAGCTAATAAGAAGATCAAACGTAAGATGGGCGTTGACAACTCGACTGTAATCAGCACGAACTCAGCTAATCCAGAGCGCGCTCTGATGGTGATCGAGAAGTTCATGACCGATGAAAGCTACTACAACCTCATCCAAAACGGTATTGAAGGCAAACAATATGTTATGGAAAATGGTGTTAAAAAGCAGCCTGCAGGCTTCAACGATAAAACGGACGGCGGAGGTTTCGCTGCTTGGTCACTTCGTAATGACAAATTCGTAGTTCCTACGGATACAGAAAACCCAATCCGTAACTCCTTATTCGCAGAATGGGATAAAGTGGCTATCGATGATCCTTACAATGGCTTCAGCTTTGATCCAACCAATGTTACAACTGAAATTGCTTCGATTTCCAACGTGAATTCACAGCTCGGTATTCAATTGATGCTTGGTAAAACAAGCAAAGATCCAAAAGCAGCTGTTGCGGAGTACCGCGATCAGCTGAAAAAAGCAGGAGTTGACAAGGTCATTGCCGAAGTAGAGAAGCAATTGGCTGCGTTTGTTCCTGTCAACTAAAGAAAGTTAAGGGGTGTAAGGGAGCTATAATTCGATATAGCTCCTTTACCCATAAATGGGGGAGTAAAGTGGATGTAAATATCAAGGATATCGCGCGGATTTCCGGTGTGGGCATCTCGACGGTCTCCAGGGTAATCAATAACAAGGGACCGGTGAGCAAGTCTACACGTGAGAAAGTGATGAGTGTGGTTAAGGAATACAATTATATTCCCAATTCCAACGCGCGGAATTTGAAAACTACACAATCTAAGAACATTGCACTTATGGTCAAGGGGATTACCAATCCTTTTTTCTCTAATATGATCAGAGAAATTGAACGGCAGGTCAATCTGCGGGGCTACCCGTTTCTTATCCAGCAAGTAGAGGATGGGACCGATGAAATCAATGCTGCAATTCAACTGGTGAAGGAGAAGAATCTGTGTGGGATTATCTTCATGGGTGGAACCTATGATCATTCTGAAGAGAAGTTCAAACAACTGACGGTTCCGTTTGTGCTGACAACGATCACCTCAACGCAGGAGGTGAACCCGCTTATTTTTTCCAGCGTTATTATCAATGAAACGAAGGAAGCCTATAAGGCTACCAATTATTTGATCTCATTAGGTCATACGAATATCGGCTTTTTAGCCAAGTCTCCATTATTGGATGAAACCACGGGCAACCGGCGGTATTTAGGCTACAAAAAAGCACTCGAAGAGCAGGGTCTGCCCTATGATTCAGGGTTGGTTGAGGATTGTGAATACAGTCCCAGCTCGGGATTTAATGCTGCGCGGAGACTGCTCAACAAGAACAAGGGAATTACAGCTATATTTGCCGCTTCCGACACGATTGCCATCGGTGCTGCCAAAGCGGTGCTTACCGCGGGGTTATCTATCCCTGATGATATTTCGATCATTGGCTTTGACGGGATCGAGATGGCTGAATATTATCATCCTTCTCTTGATACAATCAGCCAGCCGGGTACGGAAATGGCCTTATCCAGTGTAGGTGTTCTGTTTGATCTCATTTCCGGACGATCAAACCATCAGCATATTGTCTATGATGCGGTATTGCTCAAGCGTGGTTCCTGCAAGATGATTAAACCTCGTTAAGATCACACTATAAACCTTTATTGGAGTGGAACCCAAATGCAAGATACACTGAGAATAGGTACGATTGTTCGTGGTGGAGAAGCCGTTAAGGTCATTCCACAAATTGTGGGGCATGGATTTGAATCATTTAATCTGAACTTTTGGCAGACCACCGGCGAAACCGATTTGATCGAAACGGCTGCACGACTGAGGGAGTTAGCTGCTGAACATGATTTTGTCATCTCTTCTGTGGGCATCTATGGCAATCCGCTGAATGGCAGCGGCGACAATGCCGACACATTGGCCAGCTGGGAGAGGCTGATTGATCATGCACATTTATTTGGCACAGATATTATAGGCGGGTTCACCGGCCGATTGCCAGGTTTGTCCATTGATGAGTCCATCCCGAAGTTTACAGAGGTGTTCGGAGAATTGGCGAAGAGAGCGGCAGATCGTGGCCTGCGGATTGCTTTTGAGAATTGCGCTATGGGCGGAAGCTGGCAGAGCGGAGAGTGGAACATCGCTCACAATCCTTCGGCCTGGGAGAAGATGTTCAATGCTGTTCCGGCAGATAATCTGGGATTGGAATGGGAGCCTTGCCACCAGATGATCGCATTGATTGATCCGCTTCCGCAGCTGCGCAAATGGATGGATAAAGTATTCCATGTGCATGGCAAGGATGCGACCATCGCTTGGGACATCGTCAAGGAATACGGTATTCATGGCCCCAAACCTTATGTATGGGACCGAACCCCTGGCTTCGGGGATACCAATTGGGTAGATGTAATCACCATCCTGCGCCAAGCGGGTTATAAAGGTACGATTGATATCGAAGGCTGGCATGATCCAGTGTATCGTGATGAGCTGGAAATGACCGGCCAGGTGCATGCATTGAATTACTTGAAATATTGCCGTGGTGGCAGCTTTGTGCCTAATCCGGTTTAAATGGTGCCGTATGAAAACAACCCAAAAATGACCTCGAAATCCACAGTGAAGTGGAGGATGAGGTCATTTTTTATAGTTAATCCTGATTTAATCCTGAATCAGATATCCTTGTCCCAGCTGTATTTCTTTGAAGCCAGCCAAATGGCGGGCTTGAAAGCGGATAGGGGTGCTGCCGCCAACCATAATGATATTTTGGATATCGGCGGCCCCTTCTGAAGGCAGGGAAAAGGCTTTGATATAGGCGTACTCTTCGGCAAGCGTTGTATAAATCGCGTTGATCAGCGGGTCATGTTCACCTTTTCCCATTAGATTCATGAGAATATATCCGCTTGTGTTCAACTTCGAACGGGTAATACTGAAAAATTCACGGGAGATCAAATGCCTTGGTGTACCAGCGGCAGTAAAGGCATCCAAAATGATGTATTCATATACCTGCGGGTCTTCGCCTTCAAGGATCTGACGTCCGTCACCGATCACTACGTTATCTTGACTATATCCAAAGCAGCGGCGGCTTAATTCGACTACTTGTTTGTCTAGCTCGGCTACTTTAAATCTTTTGTCCGGAAAATGTCCGGCAATTGTTCCAATTCCATGCCCAATAAGAAAAACATCCTCAAAAGAAGGGAGGTTGAACTCCATGAAGTGAATGATGGCCCGCGGATATTCAAAGAGAATTCGTTGCGGGTCATTAAGATCCATCGCACCTTGAGTGGCATGATTCGAGAACTGCATAACACGGAAGGAGCCTTTTTCACCATATAGTTCTGTTGTGTCGTAGACGGTTATTTCATGATTTTCGCTATTTCTTTGAAGCTCTGAATGCAAGTGATCGATCTCCTTATACAATACTAATTCGTTTATATTCATTGGGTGTAACCCCGACAACACGTTTAAAAAGCTTGTTGAAGTAGGCAGGATCGCCATATCCAACCTCTGCCCCAATCTCGTGAACCTTCAGGTCCGGAGCATTCTTGAGTAGATGTTTGGCTTTGCGCAGCCGAATTTCCGTGATGTAGTCCGTCAGTGTAAGTCCGGTCTCTTGCTTGAACAGCTTGCTTAAATAGCTTGGAGTCAAAAAAACCATATTTGCCAAAGTGTTCAGATCTGCATGCTGATTATAGTTAGCGGATATCCAGCGTTTTATGGTTTCTATGGCTGTGCCGGACATCTCCAGACGATGGGTTCTGATTTCGGTCAGAATGTTTGTGAAATGAGCGGTAAACATCTCCTCAATGTCGCAAAAGCTCACACTGGACGCGATTCTGTCGTCCAACCTGAGGTCGGGAGCACTTTTATTGCGGGCCTCGAATTCTTGCAGTTCCTTTTGTGCAGTTTCTTCAACCCAGCGACAGATCCGGAGAATTTGGTCAGGACCGGCTTGTTGTGCTTTCAGCACTGAGAACAGGTCATGAATCCATTCTAAGACGCCTGTCACATTCAGAATCTGCAGGTTATGGATCAGCGGTTCTCTAATTGTATTAAAGTGATCCAGGAGGTTCATCTCCGGCTGTTGAATATTCTGAATATTCGCGTAATGTACAGGCTCCGGATTATATATGCCCATGTTGCAGGCTTGTTTAGCATCTAGGTATGCCTGTCTAAGCTTGGATACCTCATTATAACAACCGCTGGTACCTACATGTAGGATCTTTCCGTGTGCAGATATCCGCATAATGTCACCGATATCTTTTAAATCGTTGTCTGACAGCGGCTCAGCAGAATATACAATCCAGACGTAGAGTCCTTTTTGAATCTCCAAGCTGTCGAAGCTCAACGCCTTCTCTTGCCGCAGACTGTCTGCGCAGGAGCAGACGGTTTCTCTGGCGCTCCCTTTGAGGACAAAGACCGAGAAATAAGGCTGGGGCAAGGTAAGGCTGGATAATAGGAGAGGGGAAGAGGGCTCTTCGATATGTAAGACTGTCAATAAAAGCCCGGAACGGTGGCGTTCTTCCTTGTCGCGCGCGAGCTGCCGTTCTTTGTCTAGCCGATAAAGCAGCTCGAACAGCTGCTCTTTATTAATTGGTTTTAATAAATAGTCTACAGCTGAGCTGCGGATGGCTTCTCGGGCATAATTAAATTCAACAAATCCACTCATTAGAATAGAGTAGATCTGCGGATGGGTGGCTTTTAATTGTTTAATCAGCTCCAAGCCATTGATTTGCGGCATACGAATATCTGTAATCACAACATCAAGTTGAAGTGTGCTTAACTTATCTAATAGATGTTTTCCGTCGGAGTAGGTGCCGATGACCAGAAATTCGGCGCTTTCTTTACTGATCATTCGGGCCAGTCCTTCGCGGATTAAGATCTCATCATCCACAATCGCAATACGCAGCAATCTGAGCAGCCCCTCTCCTAAATAAATTCATCTTCACTGTATTTAGTGTTAATATCCGCAATGCGCAGGGTAACACGAGTGCCGATTCCAAGCTCACTCTCAACAAGCAGACCAAACGAACTGCCGTAATGCAGGCGAATTCTTTCATTTACATTTCGTAGTCCAATCCCGAACCTTTCATTGTCCGTTCCAGTCTGCAGACTATTGTTTAAGGAACGAAGGGTGGCTTCATCCATACCGATCCCATCATCTTCTACACAGAATACGGCATCTCCATGCTCGCTCCATGCGGTGATGCTCAAGGTGCCCAGTCCTACCTTTTGATCCAAACCGTGAAAGACAGCATTTTCTACGATCGGTTGAAAGACAAGCTTAATAACAGGAAGATGAAGGAATTCGTCCGGCACGTCGATGTTAAGTCTGAACTTGTCTGGGAATCGGATTTCCAGCAGCTGATAATAATTTCTCACATGATCCAGCTCTTGTCTAATTGTAACAGCCTCTTCGTTTCGGACAATGCTGTAACGCATTTGAAGCCCAAGTAAATAGGTTAGCTTCGCCACACGTGGATCATCATTGCTCTCTGCAAGCATGCGGATGGATTCCAGCGTATTATAAATAAAATGGGGATTAATCTGGTTTTGAAGCGCCCGCATATCAGCCTTTTGCTTCCGTTTCTCCGTGATGGACACTTCTTGTAACAGATCTTTGATCCTTATGATCATCCGATTAAAATGACTGCCCAGCATCCCAATCTCATCATTATATTTGGAATGCTGCCAGACATCCAGATTACCATGCTGCACCCGTTTCATTAAGCGGACCAAGGATTTAAGGGGTTTGGTCAGGGCATGGGAAATTATAGTCGCAACAAAAAGTGCAAAAGCAATGATAATCAGTGTGGTCAAGATAAGCGTATTACGATTCTTTTGTACAGGGGACAGGATACGTGTTAAAGGAATCGTAACCATAGTGGTCCACCCGGTCTGTTTCGAGACGGTATACACTGCAAGATAAGACTGGCCATTCAAGTCTATTTGAAAATGATCCTGCTGCTGATTTACTTGCTGCAGCAACAGCTTTGTATTCAGAGTTTGTGTATCGGCAGCCAGATTCGGAACCGCGGAATCTTCACTAGCATAAATCAGATCTCCATTGTTATCTACAATGAACGTGTTTCCTTGCGTAACTGCATTTACGGGATCGATAATGCCCTTAAACAGATTGATGTCTACATCGAAAACGAGAATTCCTATATTCTGCAATGTGCTTACAGAGTTAATCGTACGAAGAACACTAAAGACCTCTTTATGGACATTCGAGTTGGTGCGGATCGTATGTCTGCCCTGAATGACAGGCGCTGCTCCGGCATCTTCACTCATGGTTCTCCATTTGGCTAATCGTTCCTCGGGATACAGTTCATTAATTCCAGCGTCTTTATCATAAAAGACAGAACCGTACTGATCCACCAAATACACGGCAATGATCTCTTCCTTAGTATGATTCAAATAGCTAAGGAACATCGCCATGCCCGTATTTTTTTCCCAGTCGGTATTTTGCTGTGTCAGGTAGACTTGCACATCGGTGTTATACAGCGGCAGGGCTGTATATCTTTTGAGGTCGGCAATATATCGGTCGATGGTATCTGAAGCATTCGATGTCATTTGACCCGCACCGTCAGTCGCATTCACAAGAACCGAGTTGAACATGGAGCGGGACGATAGATAACTTACATAAGTAATCGGCAGAGAGATCAGAAAGACAAAGATAACAATCAGCTTGCGCTCCATCGGTAGATTGGCAAGGAACAACCACATTTTGCGTAAAGTTAACCGGATGTATGATAGCATTTGCGTTGTTCCTTTCCTGTAATAAGCTACCTACCTTATTTGACCGCTCCACTGGTTACGCCTTCAAAGATGTAACGCTGCAGGAAGAAATATAGAATTACTGTTGGCAGCAGGATAAGCAGAATAGCCGCACAGATTAAATTCCATTCCCCCGAATTGACCCCTTGAAAACGCATTAGGATCGTCGTTACTACACCAAGGCTTTGTTTCGGCATGTAGAGGTAAGGGATGTACATGTCATTGTAAATGCTAATGGTTTTCAAAATAATCAAAGTAGCCGTAGCTGGCGTAAGTAAAGGGAAAATAATCGACCGATAGATTCTGAACAGAGAGGCACCTTCTACCATCGCACTTTCATCGAGATCCACGGGAATATTACGGATAAATTGCAGATATAAAATAATTTGAATTACATCCGCTCCAATATAAAGCACGATCGGGGCGCCAAGTGTATTGTAAAGCCCCATGCTTTTGATGATACCAAAAGTCGCCACTTGTGTCGTGATACTAGGAATAATGGTGGCTACTAGATATGCACCGAAGACAACGGGTTTCAATTTGAAAGAGAAGCGTCCCAATACAAATGCTACCATAGTGCCGAACAGAATGTTCAGAATTAAAGTAATAGCTATAATGATTAACACATTACCAAATCCGTTAAGTAGACCCCCACGCTGGAAAACGGCAGTGAAATTATCGAAATTCAAAAAGCTTTTTGGCAGTGCCATGGAGCTGCTGCTGTTAAATTCGTCAGTGGATTTAAAGGCATTGACGATGACCACATACGGAGGAAAGAGTACAACAAATACGCCGATAAGCAGCGAGAAGTATTTAATAACATCTGTGAAGCGAAATTTGGAGTATGTCATATCTATTTGTCCCCTCCCCGGCTTAGAACTAGTTGCTGTACTAACAGTACGATGACGACAAAGAAAAGCAAGATAATACTCATGGCAGAAGCGAGGCCGTAATTATTGTAAGCAAATGCAGTATCTACAACTTTTTGTACGTATGTTTCGCTGGCGCCTGCGGGGCCGCCCTTGGTCAACACGAAGGGGAGATCGAATACTTCCAGTGCCCCTGTGACGGTAAGAAATAAGTTAAGTTGGATGACTGGCTTCATATTCGGTAAAGTAATTCTCCAAAGTGTTTGAAAAGGTCCGGCACCATCGATCTTTGAGGCCTCATAGATATCGTTTGGAATGGCCTGCAAGGAGGCGATGTAGATTACCATGTTATAACCCATGAAACGCCAAAATCCTGTGGACGCCAGAGAATAGTTAACCAGTCCTTCTGTTCCAAGCCAACTGGTCTGTCCTAGTCCGGTAAGACCGATGCTATTCAGGAACATATTCAGAGAGCCATTGGTGGTGTCAAAGACATAACCAAACATAAAGGCGACGGCGACACCGTTCATAATGTAAGGGAGGAACAGTAAGATTCGAAATGCATTTTTTCCTTTCAACTTACTATTGAGCACAATCGCAAAATAAATAGCGACGATATTCTGGAGAATTCCCATCGCGAAATAAGCAAAGTTATGGGTAAATACCTTGAAAATATCGGGGTTGGAGAAGACTTCGCGGTAATTATCGAGACCGACCCAAGGCTTCTCAGGGCTATAGCCATCCCAATTCGTAAAGCTGTAATAAATCAGCTTGAGTGCCGGATAATACGTGAATGTTGCGAGCAGCAACAAAGGAATCGTGAGGAAGGATACAATGATAATCGTCTTCTGTTTGTTATAGGAAAGTGTTCCGAACATCGCTAGCCCTTCTTTCATAAAAACGTGGTATGGAAAGGCAAAATGGATTATCCGTAAAAGCAATAATCCATTTTGCTCCGTAGTGTACTTCGAATCAAAAGCTCAAATTAATAACCGAGGTCCTTCTTGGCTTTAGCCCAAGCTTTATTCCACTTGTCTAATACGGTTTGTGGATCTTTGGCAAGTACAAATTCCTGTACAACAGCAGGGAGATCCAGTTGTGCCTTGTTGCCGATTTCTGTAACCTTTGCATCGTCAACAGTTCCTTCTACCAGTTCTACTCCGGTAGCTTGGAATTCTTTCAGCTGAGTCAGATTGGATTCCTTGCCTTTTAATGGAGAGATAAAGCCGGCGAAATCCTCATAACCTGAATCTTCAATCATCCATTTTACGAAGGCTTTAGCTGCCTCTAAATTTTTGCTGTTTTTGGCAACGGCATAGAAGAAGTCAGGGCTAAGGGTAGCGGATGGTTTACCCGAATTGTCATAAGGGAATGGGAAGAAGCCAACATTGTCTGAAGAAGCGCCTGCTCCGATGACTTGGTTAATAACCCAGTTGCCAAGATAGTACATGGCGAATTTGCCGGAAGCTATGTCCTTTTTCGATTGCTCCCAGTTGGTGGAGTTGATGTCTTTTTCCAGATAGCCTTTTTCATTGAGCTCTCTAAGTAGGCTGAAAGCTTTGCCATAACCGTTGTCTATAGTGAACGGTGTTTCAGAGCTCAGCTTAGCATTTGGAAAATCAGGATTGCCTTCAATTAAGCGTGGTGTGTCATAAGCCCAAGTACCAAGTGGCCATTTGTCTTTAAAGTTAGAGGACATTGGAATAACACCTTTTGCTTTCAGCTTCTCGCAGGCAGCCAGGAATTCATCCCAAGTCTTAGGCGTTTCGGTGATGCCGGCATCAGTGAATGCTGTTTTGTTATAAACAATACCGGAAGTAGAGTTCCCTGTAGTAATTCCGTAAAGCTTACCATCAAAGGATTTGAAGTCTTTAAAGGTGATCTGATCGTTCAAGCCGAGATCATCCAGTGAAGCAAAATATTTCGGCAGGTCGGAGTTAGGGATAGAAGGAATAAACATAACGTCTGGAAGCTCGCCGCTGGCCATTCTGACTTTAGCCTGTTGGTTATAGTCGGTTTGGGAAGCTTCGAATTCGACTTTAATGTTCGGGTATTTTTCATTAAAGCGCTTTAAATATTCGTCATATTCTTTGCCGATCATGTCTGTTCTGTTAGTTAGGAAGGTGATTTTGCCGCTGATATCAGCTCCTGCTGCAGGTTCGGCAGTTGCATTCGTGTCACCGCCGGTATTCTCTGCGTTAGTTGCTGCGGGCTTTTCAGTTGCGGCAGCACCGTTATTCGTGGTGTTGTCATTATTCGAACCACAGCCAGCAAGTGTTGAAGATAAGACCATAATCATAACAAAGGATAACGAAAATAACTTATTTCTCATAGCTTAATCCCCTTTTCGTTTTTATTGTTAGCGTTTACATGAACATTATAGCTTTATCGAAGCCGTTAATAAATGTATTGTATTATTATTTATTGTCTTTATTTGTTTTGTTTCTGCGTTTATAATTAGCATGTACCTAACAATCAGATAACAAAATACAAAGAATATCAAAAGGGTTCAATGAATTAATTGAAGTCTTATGCTATTTTTGAGAAGTCTATGCTTACAAAACTTTAGGCATCTGCTTCCGAAGCGAGTTTTGCGCGAAGTCATTCAGAGAAGTCTATGCTTACAAAACTTTTAGGAGGTATTATGAAACATTTGCATATGAATCTTGCGAAGTGGGAATTTAGAGGCTGTGGTGATGAGGAGTGGCTTCCGGCGACTGTGCCAGGTACAGTCCATACGGATTTACTAAAGAACGGGAAGATTTCAGACCCCTTTTATGGAACAAATGAACATGATCTACAGTGGATCGATAAGAAGGACTGGGAATATCAAACCTCGTTGCAGTTGGGGGAAGAGTGGCAGGAGCTTGCTTGTACGGAGCTAGTTTTTGAGGGACTGGATACTTATGCAGATGTGTACGTGAATAATGTACATGTGCTCGCTGCTGATAATATGTTTCTGGCATGGAAAGTGGATGTCAAAGATCAGTTAAAGACTGGAGAAAATAATATACGGGTGAAGTTCCGCTCTGTGGTTAAGGAAGATTTACCGAAATTAGCGAAGCTGGGTTACGCGCTGCCTGCCTCGAATGATCAATCCGAGCTTGGGGGATTAGATGAACAACGGATTAGTATTTTTGCGCGCAAAGCACCTTATCATTACGGCTGGGATTGGGGCCCGCGTTTCTTGACCAGTGGAATATGGCGTGCGGCAGCTCTGGTGGGACGTGACACCGTTCAAATTACAGACCTCTATATCCGTCAAAATGTGATTGCTAAGGAAGAAGCTCGCCTGACCGCAATTGTAGAAGTGGATGCTCCTGCTGCTTGGCGGGGAATGCTGCGAATAAGTGCCGATGGTTTGGAGTGGATGCAAGCGGTTACTTTAGAAGAAGGCATGCAGCAATTAGAGATGAATATTGTTATATCCGAGCCACAGCTCTGGTGGTGCAGAGGGCTCGGAGAGCCTCATTTATATACATTCCAGGCAGAATTGGTACAAAATGCGGAAGTAGAGGTTAGCAAAAGTGTAAAAACCGGACTCCGCAGTATTGAATTGATTCGGGAGCGTGATGCCAAAGGAGCTTCGTTTTCTTTTGCGCTGAATGGAGTTTCCGTCTTCGCCAAAGGCGCCAATCATATTCCAAATGACAGCTTCACCACAGAAGTAACCGAGGAGCGGTATCGGCATGAAATTGCCACGGCAGTAGAATCGAATATGAATATGCTGCGCGTTTGGGGCGGCGGTATATATGAAGAAGATATTTTTTATCAGCTCTGTGATGAATACGGACTGCTGGTCTGGCAGGACTTTATGTTCGCTTGCAGTATGTATCCCGGGGACGAGGCGTTCCTAGGAAATGTGAAAAAAGAAGCCGAATATAACGTCAAAAGATTGCGCAATCATCCCTGCATCGCCTTATGGTGTGGCAACAACGAGATTGATTCGGCCTGGTCACAGTTCGAGGAAAATATGGGCTGGGGCTGGAAAGAAAAACTCGGCGCTAAGCAAAGAACGACAATGTGGGCCGATTATATTAAAATCTTCCACCGTATTCTGCCGGAGGCTGTAGCCGCGTTCCATCCGGGAGTGGACTATTGGCCGTCTTCGCCGCTGCGGGAGCTGACTGGCGATATTAATCAGCATGCGACACGGATTGTGGGCGAAGGGGATGTGCATTACTGGGGCGTGTGGCACGGAATCGAGCCTTTTGAGAACTATAATACAAAGGTTGGCCGCTTCATGAGTGAATATGGCTTCCAGTCGTTCCCGGAACTAAAAACGGTAATGAGCTATGCAGAAGAGCAGGATTTGGAGCTTACCTCAGAGGTGATGCTGGCGCATCAGAAGAATGGTCGCGGTAATCTGCTGATCAAAGAATATATGGATATGTATCTGCCGCAGCCAAAGGACTTCAAAGCCTTTTTATATATGAGTCAAATCCTGCAGGCCGAAGCGATCCGAATCGCGATTGAAAGCCACAGAAGAAATAAACCTTATTGTATGGGCACTTTATACTGGCAGATGAATGATTGCTGGCCGGTGGCTTCTTGGGCGGGCATGGATTATAACGGGCGTTGGAAAGCCCTGCAATATACCGTGCGTTCAAGCTTCCAAGATGTTCTGTTGTCTATCGACGGTACAGACCGTGAGAAGGTAGACGTTCATGTCGTATCTGATTTAAGAACAGCAGTGAGCGCTGAGTTGGTGCTTACTTTGTATCAGTTTAACGGTTCGGTGCTGCGAGAGTGGACACATCCCGTTGAGCTGGGAGCTGATTCTGCTGCTATCGTATTCTCGTCTCCTGTGGCAGACCTGCTAGAAGGTCAAGGGGTGGGTGATGTATTGCTTGGAATTGGCTTGCAGGCGGATGGCCAGGTGATAGATCACAAGCTGCATTATTTTACTCCGGAAAAAGAAATTCCATTGCAGCGCTCAGTAATTACTGTGCTGGAAACTCCAGAGAGCGGTGGATTAAGCTTCACCGTGACCAGTGATGTATTGGCTAGAGGTGTATACCTGACTTCGGAAGAGGAAGGAATATTCTCTGACAATTATTTTGACCTTCTCCCAGGTCAGACCAAGACGATAGAGTTCTCACAACGCGGGAACGATGGAAGAGACTGGATTCCTGCCGCACCTAAAGGGCTAAAGGTTCAATCGATGGTTGATTTTGTGAGCGAAGATTTGCTGTAAATCCTAAGGAGAGAAGGACTGGCACATGGGGATTTTAGTTCAGGAAGATAAGGGATTATTCCATTTACAGAGCGCAGGGATGAGTTATATTCTTCAGCTTGTTAATGATTATCCGGCACATGTGTATTGGGGTAAAAAGCTGCGTAGTGGCAGCAATTTGGAAGGGCTGTTGAATCTGGGAGGAAATACGGGTCTCGACCGGCTCCCGCAGGAATATCCCCAATACGGCACGGGAGATTTCAGAACACCTGCTTATCAAGTTAGGCTCGAAGACGGCACTCGTATTACAGAGCTGAAATACAGCGGGTACCGGGTAGTTGAGGGTAAACCCTCACTGCCGGGTCTGCCATCTGTATATGTTGAGTCTGCGCAAGAAGCACAGACGTTGGAGCTTACACTTAAGGATGATTACGCCAAGCTGAGTGTTATTTTGCGCTATACGGTTTTTGAACATACCAACGTAATTACACGCTCTGTGGAGTTTACCAATGCGGGGGAAACGCAGCTGCAATTGCAGCGTGCACTGAGTGCTAGTGTCGATTTCTCGTCTGGCGATATGGATATGATCTATTTGGCAGGAGCTTGGTCAAGGGAAGGTAATCTGACCCGTAGACGTCTGGTGCAAGGGGGTACGACCATTGGGAGCCGCAGAGGGATGAGCAGCCACCAGTTAAATCCATTTGCAGCGCTGGTGAAACCTGAAACGGATGAAAATCATGGAGAGGCCTACGGCTTCAGTCTTGTATATAGTGGAGGCTTTGAAGCTGAGGCAGAGGTCGATTCCTTCGGGATGACCCGGTTTACGATGGGGCTGAATTCATTTGATTTCTCCTGGCTGCTGGAGCCGGGCGAACAATTCCAGACCCCAGAAGTAGTGATGGTGTATTCTTCCGAGGGGATCGGGGAAATGTCGAGAACCTATCATCGCCTGTACCGGACCCGTTTATGCAGAGGGTTATATAGAGATAAGGAACGGCCCATTCTGGTCAACAATTGGGAAGCCACCTATTTCAACTTCGATGCGGATAAATTGGAGTCGATTGCCGCGGAAGGAGCGAAACTCGGGATAGAGCTATTCGTACTGGACGACGGTTGGTTTGGCAAAAGAGATGCAGATAACTCCTCTCTCGGAGACTGGGTAGAGGATCTGCGCAAGCTTCCAGGCGGATTGTCTGATGTGGCGCAGCGTGTGAACAATCTAGGCTTGCAGTTTGGCCTCTGGTTCGAGCCGGAGATGATCTCGCCAGACAGCGAGCTCTATCATAAGCATCCCGACTGGTGTCTGCATGTGCCGGGACGCCGCCGTAGCGAAGCCCGCTGGCAATTGGTGCTGGACTATACTCGGGAGGATGTACGTCAGTACATTTATGAGTCACTGTCCCGGATTTTCTCGACCGTGCCTATTAGTTATGTGAAATGGGATATGAACCGTTGTTTAACGGAGATTGGCTCTGCAGAGTTACCTTCTGAACGCCAAGGGGAAACCGCACATCGTTATGTGCTTGGTCTGTATGAGCTATTGGAGCGAATAACTTCAGAGTTTCCGCATATCCTGTTCGAGAGCTGCTGTAGTGGTGGTGGCCGCTTCGACCCAGGCATGCTGCATTACATGCCGCAGACCTGGACCAGTGACGATACCGATGCTGTGGAACGACTGAAGATTCAGTATGGAACAAGTCTGGTGTATCCGGTTAGTTCGATAGGCGCGCATGTGTCTGCCGTGCCGAATCATCAGGTAGGACGGATCACCCCGCTGTCTTTTCGTGGAGATGTAGCTATGTCCGGTAATTTCGGTTATGAGCTGGATCTTACGAAGTTTACAGACGAAGAGAAGGAACTTGTGAAGGAACAGGTTGCGAACTATAAACAAATCCGCAGTCTTGTGCAGCAAGGGAATCTGTACCGGCTGCAAAGCCCGTTTGAGGGCAATGAGACAGCATGGATGTTCGTGTCCGATGATCAGCGTGAGGCATTAGTTTATTACTTCCGGGTAATGGCTGTGCCGCACCCGCCCCGCCGTAGCCTGAAGCTGAATGGTTTAAATCCGGAGCTGGATTACATTCTGGAGGCCAGTGGTGAGGTTTACGGTGGTGATCGGCTAATGCAGGCTGGGCTGGCTCTGCCGGATATCCAGCAGGATTTTGTTAGCGGATGTTATAAATTGAAGGTGCAGGAATAGAGTTTATTGCAAGTCATCAGCAAGCCATGAGCCTAGCTCGTGGTTTGCTTTTTTTGTTCAAAGATGAATTTGAATCAGCTGAAGCTGCGGATGGCAAGGCAGCCTTGATCGTATCCACCTCCACACATATATTCCTCCTGTTTTGGCATCCTGTGCAGCTACCCTTGTGCATGACGCTATAGCTTTTTTGCATGTTCATATTCCGTTCATATTGAGGTCATAGAGAGTACATCTTCATTGGTTAATCTTAGCTTAGCAGTTAGTTATGGTAGTCCAAAACACAGCTGATGACAGGAGAAGATACGAGTGGAAATAAAAGAAAAAATGAAAATGAAGGCGGGCACGAGAACAAGTAAAATACTAAACATACTACTTAAAGTAGTAGGAGCAATAATCATCGCAATCGTGCTTTTTCTCGCTATTGTCTATACAGTTAATTTGATCAGCAATAAATCGGAACAAAATAAAATAGAACCCTATGGTCAGTTAGTACCCGTAGATGGGAAAAACATGAATGTTTATATTCAAGGAAAAGGTGAAGAAACAGTCGTGCTACTACCGGGTTATGGCACAGCAGCGCCAGCTCTTGATTTTAAAGCATTAATAGATGAACTGTCGCCGTTTTACAAAGTTGTCATGATTGAGCCTTTTGGGTATGGATTAAGTGATCTGACCAAAAAGGAGCGCAGCACAGAGAATATTGTAAGTGAAATTCATGAAGCTTTACAGGCTCTTAATATTGACCGTTATATTCTAATGGGCCACTCTATTTCAGGCATATATGGACTAGATTATGTTAACAAGTATGAAAATGAAGTGAGTGCATTTGTCGGGCTTGATAGTAGTGTTCCATCGATAAGCGAGAGGAAGATCGAAGCTTCGGAATTAAGAGCTATAAATCTGCTCAAAAAATCAGGTTTAATCAGATTGCAAATGAAATTTAGTGCTGACCCAATTGCTGAACTACCATTTGATGATAAAACAAAAGAACAAATGAGACTGATCAATCGCAAAAACATATTTAATCCTACCCAATTAAATGAAGCTGGAATGATGTATTCTAATTTTAAATCAGCTGAAAGCTTAACATTTCCTAAAAATCTTCCTCTTATTTTCTTTATACAAGCGAATCAACCAGCAACGGATAGATGGATACCAGAGCATGAAAAGCAAATCAAGGACTCTGTGCATGGAAAAATAGTGAAGTTTGAAGAGGGACATTATTTATATCGCACTAAAGCAAAAGAAATCGTAAAAGACTTTCAGGCATTTATGAAAGAAATAAAATAAGGTGCTGCCGTCGAGCCGACCGGATTTCAGGATTTCCTCTGATTTTCGTTCGGTTTTTTATTAGTCCGTAAGATATGGGGGAGTGCCACCAGTAACGATGGTCTAATCTTTAGGTTTGGTCTGGGATAAGAATGAGAAGGCGTCGGCTACATTTAATGGAGAGTCCCTTGGTTGCTGCTAGGTTCCTAGGTACCCTGCTTCGGATCGGACTCAGTAGTCCTTATTTGCTAGAAAAGAGGCAATTGAGGCTACTTTCGGACCCCAGCGACGTTATTGGCTAATTATCGCGACCGTATGGGGTGTTTTGGAGTAAATAGCTGCACCTGAGTCCGATACCATCTCAAATATGCGTTTTTTTCGCGAATAGAGGCTATACGGTCCGTAAGTAAATAGGGAGTAGGGGTGGTATGAGAAAGTATGAGAAAGTATGAGAAAGTATGAGAAAGTATGAGGGAGTATGAGGTAGTATGATGGGGTTCCACCAGTTAACGATGCTCCAATCATTATGGTCTGGTCTGGGATAAGAATGAGAAGGCGCCGACTACATATGATGGAGAGTTCCCTTGGTTGCTGCTAGGTTCCTAGGTACCCTGCTTCGGATCGGACTCAGGAGTCCTTATTTGCTAGAAAAGAGGCAATTGAGGTTACTTTCGGACCCCAGCGACGTTATTGGCTAATTATCGCGACCATATGGGGTGTTTTGGAGTAAATAGCTGCACCTGAGTCCGATACCATCTCAAATATGCGTTTTTTTCGCGAATAGAGGCTATACGGTCCGTAAGTAAATAGGGAGTAGGGGTGGTATGAGAGAGTATGAGAAAGTATGAGAAAGTATGAGAAAGTATGAGAAAGTATGAGGGAGTATGAGGGAGTATGATGGGGTTCCACCAGTTAACGATGGTCTAATCTTTAGGGTTTGGTCGGTGATAAGAATGAGAAGGGGCTGACTGCATATGATGGAGAGTTCCCTTGGTTGCTGCTAGGTTCCTAGGTACCCTGCTCCGGATCGGACTCAGAAGTCCTTATTTGCTAGAAAAGAGGCAATTGAGGCTACTTTCGGACACCAGCGACGTTATTGGCTAATTATCGCGACCATATGGGGTGTTTTGGAGTAAATAGCTGCACCTGAGTCCGATACCATCTCAAATATGCGTTTTTTTCGCAAATAGTGGCTATACGGTCCGTAAGTAAATGGGTGAGTACGACCCGTGGAGCGTGACCAACTAATCAAATGGGTGAGTACGACCCGTGGAGCGTGACCAACTAAGTAAATAGGTGAGTACGACCCGTGGAGCGGAACCAACTAATCGAATGGGGGAGCCTCACCAGTGGCACACGGAGCAACTCATCGAATGGTGCTTTCCAATGATCGCCGGCTGACTCGCTAATTATCCGTAGTTTCCAGTAATCTATGGTGAGCCCTATCTTTCCACAACCTCCATAAATCCCACAATGAACACCACGGTAGCCTTTTTTAAGTTAGAGCATGTCCTATTTCCCTATAATCCACATTGACTTGGGTTTGTCACACCCCTATGATGATTATTAATATAAAAATATATGACACGAAGAGGAGCGAAACATCATGGCTTTGGAGATCGAACGCAAGTTTCTGCTGCCGGAATTTCCGGAGCAGCTGATTCAAAAGGGAGAATTGAAGATTGTTACCCGTCATAATATCGATCAGACATATCTGGCAATAGATGGTGGTCAAGAGCTTCGTGTGCGTAAAATTACGGATCTGGACTCAGGTGAGGTAACCTACACGCATACGTTTAAGGATGGCAAAGGGATCAAACGCGAAGAGATCGAATATTTTATCTCAGAGGGTTTATATAATCAGATGATCGAAGCGGTAAATGCGGTAGCTTTGGTCAAAGAGCGAATTACAGCGGTGTGGAATGGCACAACGGTTGAGATCGACGTATATTCCCAGCTGAAATTGTCCGTATTGGAGGTTGAATTTGAATCTCTGGAGGAAGCGGAAAGCTTTAAAGAGCCGGAATGGTTCGGTAAGGATGTTAGTACAGAACGGCAGTACAGCAACAAAACGGTCTGGAGAGAGCTGCAAAATAAGACAAAGAATTAACGGACTTTAGCGCGTAAACGTGGTAGTATATAGGGAAAACAAGCAGAAATAGCTTTATCATCCCTAACTGGCTTAAGGATAACGTTTAGGGTGAAACTTATAGTTAATTATAAGAATTTATAAGTGGTGCAACTATAATAGCCTTATATTTCTGCGAGAAACAGTTGTCTTCTATATAGGACGACAACGTTGTTTCTTCTTATCATATATTCTTGTCATATATTAACGAGGGGTTCAGGAGGATGAGCATGAAGTTTATAAGCACAAGAGGTAATGTGGAACCTAAAGGTTTTATTGATACGGTGTTGATGGGACTTGCGGACGACGGTGGGCTGATGGTTCCATCCGAGATTCCAGTGGTTTCAGCAGCAACGTTGGAAGAGTGGAGAAGTCTCAGCTATCAGGAGTTGTTCCTGAAGATTGTTGCCTATTACACCAATGATGAGATTCCTTACGAGGATTTGCAGGAAATGGTCAACACCAGTTATGCTAATTTCCGCACACCTGAAGTAACACCTATACACCAAGTGGATGATTCTTTATATGTCCTTGAATTGTTCCATGGGCCTACTTTTGCTTTCAAGGATGTAGCGCTGCAGTTTATGGGTGAGCTGTATTCATATATTTCCAAAAAACAAAACAAAATCATCCACATCCTCGGTGCAACCTCTGGGGACACTGGAGCGGCGGCTATTCAAGGTGTACGCGGCAAAGAAGGCATCAAGATCTGTATTCTCCATCCACATGGCAAGGTAAGTAAAGTGCAGGAGCTGCAGATGACTACGGTGGACGACAGCAATGTACTGAATCTGTCTGTTCATGGTAACTTTGATGATTGCCAGAAGGTGATTAAGGATCTGTTCGCAGATCTGGAATTTAAAGGTCGGTATCATCTGCGTGCAATTAATTCCATTAACTTTGTGCGGATTCTGGCGCAGACTGTTTATTATTTCTATGCATATCTGCATGTCGATGGCAGCAACGAGAAAAAGATTAATATCAGCGTGCCTTCCGGTAACTTCGGTAATATTTTCTCGGGCTATTTGGCTAAGCAAATGGGGCTTCCTATTAACAAGCTAATCATTGCTACGAATGAAAATAATATTTTGGAGCGTTTTGTGAATACTGGCGAATACAAACCAGGTAATTTCACAAGCACTTACAGCCCTTCGATGGATATCCAAGTGGCAAGTAATTTCGAACGGTATCTGTATTATCTGGTAGGCGAGGATTCTGAGAAGTTATCCGCGTATATGTCCAAGCTGCAAACCGAAGGCAAGATTACGGTTGAAGGCGAGGCGCTTCAGCAGGTGCAGAAGGATTTTGCAGCGCTGGGTGTGAAGAATGATCAATGCTTGAATACGATCGCTAAGTATCAAAAAGAATACGGCTACCTGCTTGATCCACATACAGCATGTGGAATCGCGGCTTACGAAGCTTTTAATGGCCCGGATGAGATTGGCATTACCTTTGCGACTGCACATCCAGCTAAGTTCGATGAGGCAATTACTTTGATCGATATTAAGCAGGAATTCCCGGCACAGATTAAAGCATTGTTCGAGATACCACAACATCAAACCGTAGTGGATCATGACAAGGATGAAATCGTGCGTCAGCTGCAAGCTTTTTACGGATTGTAATATCATATACTGTCCTACTTCACAGCACAGCCCCCGTTCTTGGGATAAGGACGGGGGCTGTTTGTGCGTTTATAGTAGCTTCTAACATTAACGTTGCGGCGTACGGGTCTGCTCCCTAGCTTTTTCACAAAAAGCAGCGACCTTATAAGAGACATAGTACGACAGCATTTTTTCAGAATCGGTAAAGTCGGTGTCCAGCAGTCTGCTGATAAGATCGAGCTTATATCTGAGTGTATTCCGGTGAATGTACAGCTCGTCTGAGGTAATCTGCATGTTCCGGTTATTTTTGAGATAAACGTAAAAGGTATGATACAGATTGGACTGGTGCAAAGTATCGTATTCTTGAAGCTTGAGCAGCTCTGGATGGTAGTAGTTATTATCCTCGTTAAACACAACATCAGCAGAGAGCATCTCATAGAGCTGGATATCTGAATAGTAAGTCAGCTGCTGCTGCGGGCTGAGAATGGAACCGATCCGAATAGCATTTCGGGAGTGAAGATAGTGTCTCCTACATTGCGTAAGATTAGTGAACATATTGCTGATGCCAAGCGAGATGCCGGTTTGGGCTAGAAATTCCTGCAGCTGCTTATTTACAAGCTCTTTGGAGAGGTTTCCATCATGGATCATTACAATCTGCCCGTCATAATAGGTGGAAGGACTGCCCGGAAAAAGCTGTTGCAAACGTTCTCTTAAATAATCATCATAACGGCCTGAACCCTCATACCAGGTAAGATCGAACAGCAGCACAAGCAGCTGATTCCCGAACTTTAGTCCTGCACTCCGCATCCTGTCCTGAATAATCCGGTTGTCCTGAAGCTGTTCCTCTAGCAATGCGCAGATAAAATCTTCAACTTTTATATTTTTGGCGTTGCGATAGTAGCTATTTTTGCCCATCTCTTCGGCAAGTATGGTAGCGGTGATGGACAGCAGCTCGTTATCTCTGGCGCGAAAAGGATTTGTGCATCCTAGAAGCAATACATTGCCGATTTGTTTGCCGGCTACTTTTATTTTGGAGATCAGTTTGGAGTTTGACGTTTCCTCGCAGGTTACCTCATAAGATTCATCGCTTTGTTTCCCACGCTGGACACTGTTCATTTTGCTCACAGCCGCAATGAAGTCGTAAGAGCAATAACCTTTGCGGATATTATCACTCCATATGTAATCGTCGATATCGGAAAGGTCAGAGTGAGCTACAATTTTGAAGCTGCAATCAAATACAATGACGGGATTCTGCAGTAGCTCGGCAGCTGTCTGTACGATAGCTGAAAGGCCTGCACCTGAAATGTATGCAGTAAACAAAGATGCGGTATAATGCTCCATTTCGATTTTACCTGATACTTGCTCATTTAAGGAAACATCCATTCATATCGCCCCCTGTTTCAATAATAGTGCAATATGCACTATAAAGAAGTGATTTTTGGTGCTTGTAAATATATTCACAAAGTATTGGACGCCTTAAACTAAAGGTGGAGGTGCTAAGCAGATGAAATATGAAAAACTGTTTGCAGCAGGTAAAATTGGACGCCTTGAACTTAAGAATAGAATTGTATTGCCGGCTATGGGAACGTCACTGGCTGCGGCCAGTGGTGAAGCATCGGATGAAATGATTGCTTTTTATGAGGAACGTGCCGCAGGTGGCTGTGGTCTAATCATTACGGAAATTACGCGTGTGGATAATGAGACCGGAGTAGGTACACCGAACCAGCTGAATGCAAGTGACTTGCTGTTTGTGCCGCGTCTGGAGAAACTGGCAAGAGCTGTGCATCGTCATGACAGCAAAATATTCCTTCAGCTCCAGCATCCGGGCCGGCAAAATCACGGACGGCTTATTGGAGGCAAACAAATTGTTGCTCCTAGCGCAGTGATGTCTTCAGCGATTGGGGAAATGCCCCGGGAGCTGTCTACTGAAGAGGTAGAAGAGTTAGTTCGTAAATTTGTGTTCGGAGCTTATATAGCTAAAACAGCAGGTATTGATGGTGTGGAGATCCATGGTGCCCACGGCTATCTCGTAGGACAGTTTCTGAGCCCACTTACCAATCTGAGAACTGATAAATATGGCGGTTCACTGGAAGGTAGAATGTCATTCCTGAACGAAATTGTGCTTGGCATCAAAAAGACCTGTGGCGCAGGATTCCCTGTATCGGTGCGAATCGACGGCGATGAATTTGTCTCAGGCGGGATTACACTGGATGAGGCTATCCAGACTGCGAAACATCTGGAAAGCATCGGAGTGGATTGCATAAATGTAAGCTCCGGCACTTATGAATCATCCAATACGATCATTGAGCCGATATCCTACCCGCAAGGCTGGAAAAAACATCTCTCCGCAGCCATTAAGCAAGCGGTGCAAATTCCAGTGATTGCTTGTGATGTGATCCGTAAGCCTGAATTTGCTGAGAGTCTGCTACAGGAAGGAAACACGGATTTTGTAGCCCTTGGAAGAGCCCAACTGGCCGATCCGGAGTGGGGTAACAAAGCGGCAGCAGGCAAAGAAGCAGAGATCAGAACCTGTATCTCTTGCCTGTACTGTATTCAGGAAGTAATGGAGTGCAAGGTAATCAAGTGTGCTGTCAATGCCAGAGTGGGCCGTGAGCTTGAATTTGCAGAACCAACCAAAGATGGCGCTGGCAAAGTAGTAGCTGTGATCGGCGGGGGTCCAGCAGGTATGGAAGCAGCACGGATTCTGGCGCTCAGAGATTTTAAACCTGTATTGTTCGAAGCCAGAGATGTGCTAGGCGGCAGCGTGGAGCTGGGAAGCCGGCCACCATTGAAGGAGAAGCTGAACTGGTTTATTGATAATATGCAGCATCAGTTAGAGGATCTGGATGTTGATGTCCGTCTCTCTACGAAACCTACGCTGGAACAACTGAAGCAACTGAACCCTTATGCGGTATTTGTTGCTGCTGGGGCACAGCCTATAGTGCCTGTTATTCCGGGAGTAAAGAAGGCAGCGGTCTGCACCGTTGTTGACGTACTTAGTGGGTCAGTTGTGATTAAGAACAAGCAGGCTGTGGTCATCGGCTCCGGCATGACAGGGCTGGAAACGGCTGAATATTTAGCCGATATGGGAAATCAGGTCACGGTGGTGGAAATGCAGCCGCGGGTTGGTCCAGATGCCTATCTGCCAAATCTGATCGACATTGTGACTAGACTGAAAAAGAACGGCGTGGAGCTCTTAGCATCAACCAAGCTGGTAGAAGTGCAGGATGGCGCGATTGTGCTTGAGAATACGTCCACGGGGGAAACTTCGCTGAAAAAGACGGATGCTGTTGTATTATCCATTGGTGTTACACCCGATCGCTCATTTGTTGATGAGTTGAAGCAGGTACTGCCTAATGTGAAGGTGATCGGCGATGCAGGCAAGCCAGGCCGAATCGGACAGGCCATTCAATCTGGATTCGAAACGGCTTTTGTGCTGAACTAAAGGGTTACTAATCTAAGGAGGGTTCATTCATGGTGAGTTTTGTGAAAAGTTTCGCAGATATGCAGAAATACGGAGGCAAGCCAACCACCTTTTATGATGCAGAGATGCTGACGGTGTATTGGGAGACCAAACCAGAGATTATCGAGCGTTTGTTGCCGAAGCCACTGAAGCCAACAAGCCGGCCGCTGGTAAATGCTTTTATCGCCAATTACCCAGCTACGAACTTTTGTCCACCTTATCGTGAAGCTGGATTGTTCGTTCTAGCGGACTATAACGGACAATTAGGCAACTACTGCCTGTCGATGCCTATTACAAGCGATATCGGGATGGCTATGGGCCGGGAAGTATGTGGGCTGCCTAAGAAAATGGCCGATGTGCGTATGAACACCTCAGAAGATGGCATTGATGGGGCAATCGGCCGGCATGGCATTGACTTTTTCAACGTAAAAGCCACTATGGATGGACACTTCAATGACAATGGAGCCGAGAAGATTCTGGAGGAATATTACGGCAAAGATATCCCTTTGTATAACATCAAATATGCCAATGCAATTGACGGAAACGGCTTCGATCTGATGCCAACCTTGGTCACACAGCGTTTAGTAAGTGAGGTTAAAGTCTATAAAGCGGCTGAAGCCTCTATCACCTTCCAAGACTCCCCGCATGATCCTTGGAGTGAGCTTGAAGTTGTGAATATGCTGGGCGCGGTTTACACCGTCAGTACAAATGTGCTTGAAAAAGGTAAAATTCTGGAGCCTCTGAATCCAATGGAGTATCTTCCATACTGCTATCTCCGCTGGGACTGGTGGGAGAACAATTTGCAACCTGTTTCCTCAGTATAAGCCTACGTGTTTGAAGTGAGTTTGTACGAAATGAAACCGAAGAAGGATCGGCTAACCAAACATTAGGAGGAATTAGAATGACTAACCTTTTTGATTTGACGGGTAAGACAGCTATTATCGCAGGAGCATCCAGTGGGATCGGGGTACAATTCGCAGAGATGCTTGCTGAGCAAGGAGCAGACATTGCTATTTTGGCCAGAAGATATGACAAGCTTGTAGCAGTAGCCAAGGATATCCGGGCTAAATACCCTGAACGCAGAATAATTCCTATCGAGTGTGATGTAAGAAAAGAGGACCAGATTATTGTGGCTGTTCAAAAGGTTATGGAAGCCTTTGGCAAAATTGATATTCTGCTGAATAATGCTGGTGTGGTGGATGCGGTTCCGATTGAGGCGCTGGAAGAAGAAGCTTGGGATCGGGTACTGGATACGGATTTAAAAGGTGTTTTCCTGATGTCGAAACATGTGATCCGGCATATGAAGGAACGGAATTACGGCAAAATCGTCAATACAGCCTCAATGCTAGGCCTTACAGCTTCAGCTTCGGTTCCTACGCATTCTTACAATGCTGCTAAAGGTGGAGTGATCCATCTGACAAGAGGGGTGGCGGCAACTTATGCTAAGCATGGTATCACTGTTAATGCGATTGGACCAAGCTTGTTCAAAACTGAAATGACTGAGAATACGTTATTTGCAGAAAAAGCGCTAAAAATGTACAACGCAGTGTGTCCGATGGGGCGCCCTGGTAATCCGGGAGAACTAAACGGCGCCGTGCTCTACTTTGCTTCAGATGCTTCCAGCTACACTACAGGTCAGACTTTGTTTGTAGATGGCGGCTGGACAATTATATAGAGTTCATCTGGTTCTGTAAGCTCGGGGAATGATTGTAACTCCAAAAAAAGGGTATCTCAAAAGCCATGAAAGGGTGGCTGGGATACGCCTTTTTTTGCGTTGTACGATGAGCAGTGCTCCGCCAGTAACAAGAGAATTGCTGAATTTATCAGAAATTGTCGTTAATTTGCCTTAAAAAGTAGACATGACTACCTATGAGTGAGAAAATAGCATGTAGAGTTAGTAATAACTAAAAAGGACGGGATAACATCATGACAATTCGTTTCGGGGTCATTGGAACAAACTTTATTACAGACCGCTTCGTGCAAGCCGGCTTGGAGAATGAGGAGTTTATCCTGACAGCCGTGTACTCTCGCACAATGGAGAAAGGTCAGGCCTTTGCTGCTAAATATGCGGGAGCTACAATTTATACGAATTTGGAAGATATGGTGAAAAGCAAAGATGTAGATGCTATATATATTGCCAGCCCAAATTCTATGCATGCAGAACAAGCGATTATGTGCTTAAATCACGGCAAGCATGTGCTCTGCGAGAAACCGGCTGCATCCAACAGTACGGAGCTTAAAGCTATGATTGAAGCTGCGCGCACAAATGATGTGCTACTGGTAGAGGCGATGAAATCGACCTTTATGCCGAACTTTGGAGTGATTCGTGATAATTTGTATAAACTCGGCCAAGTTCGCCGTTATTTTGCAAGTTACTGTAAGTACTCCTCCAGATATGATGCCTACCGGCAGGGGACTGTGTTAAATGCGTTTAATCCCGCTTTTTCCAATGGCTCGTTAATGGATCTTGGAGTGTACTGTTTGTATCCAATGGTAGTGCTCTTTGGCAAGCCTCAATCAGTACAGGCAGTGGGTGTCATGCTCTCGTCAGGTGTGGATGGTGAAGGAAGTCTCATTATGAAGTATGACGATATGGATGCGGTAGTTATGCACTCCAAGATTTCCGACTCCTATCTGCCAGCTGAGATTCATGGAGAGAACGGTACGATGGTGATCGACAAAATCAATGAGCCTTATCAGGTGAAAATTTACTATCGTGATGGTACAGTTGAGGAGCTTACGTTGCCTCAGGTGTTTGAACCTATGTATTATGAGGTGGAAGAATTCATCAACTTGATTAAGAATGGTGAACGGGAGAGCAGAATTAATACTCATGAGAACTCCATGGCCGCAGCAGAGATTATGGAGGAAGCCAGAGCACAGATCGGTCTCCGCTATGCCTCAGATTTATAATAAATAGAATGGGGAGCAGGACTTGAAGACTTTTAAAAAGGTTTATATTGAGATAACAAGCGTCTGCAACCTCGCCTGCAGCTTTTGTCCACAAACCGCCCGGACGAAAAATTTCATGAAGCTTGATACGTTTAATACGATATTGGATGAAATTAAACCACACAGCAATCATATTTATCTTCACGTCAAAGGGGAGCCGTTGCTGCATCCCAAGATCGGTGAACTGTTGGATGCTGCTCATGCCAAAGGGTTCAAGGTTAATATTACAACCAATGGCACGTTAATTCATAAAGCCGGACCTAAAATTCTTGGTAAGCCCGCACTGCGTCAGATGAACTTTTCTCTGCACAGCTTTGATGGGCATGAAGGGTCAGAGAACCGTGAAGGCTATCTTTCAGAGATAATTTCTTTTGTACGGGAAGCCTCAGCGCAAGGGGTTATTATTTCTTTCCGCTTGTGGAATTTGACGGAGGATAATCTGACGAATCTGGAGAGAAACCGTAACCGTGAAACCCTTGCCCTGCTGGAGGAAGCCTTCAACTTGGATTTCAAGATCGAAGAAAAGGTTATGCCTGGCAGTGGTGTCAAGATTGCCCCACGCGTCTACCTTAATCAGGATCATGAGTTCCGTTGGCCAGCGCTGAATGAGCCGGAAGATGACGGAAAAGGGTTCTGTCATGCCCTGCGGAGCCAAGCGGCAATCCTTGTGGATGGCACGGTTGTGCCATGCTGTCTGGATGGTGAAGGAGTAATTAACCTAGGCAACATCCATGAAACTCCGTTCTCAGAGATTGTAGAGGGGGAGCGGGCGAACAATTTATTCTATGGCTTCTCACGTAGAGAAGCGGTGGAGGAGCTGTGCCGCAAATGTGGGTATCGGCAGCGGTTCGGAACCTAATGATTGGAATGCAAACAGAACCGGGACATGGCTATTTCATGAGTCCTGGTTCTGTTTTTTAATTAACGGGATTGTATATATATAATAATAGGTCTTTATAGTCTCTATTTTGGAGCGAAGGAGGAGCATATGCTGAAATCACTGGAAGCCATAGCCTTATACCGTGAAGGTGTGCAAGATCATTTGGAGGATCACCTCTGGCTGAAGCTTATTGTCCAAGCGGAGGAGCAGATTGTAAATTTGGAACGTGTGGAATCTCTGGAGGAGCTGGATCGCAGGAATCCCGTACTGGACTATGTGGAACGTAGCTTGCAGATTCTGGACCAACTTCCCCGGTCTATTTGGATAAAAGAGCTGGTGGAAGAAACGTTAATTTGGTCAGAAACGGCTAAGGGAGGTACAGCAAAGGAGCGGCTGGTTTGGCAGGAGGAAGGGATCAATTGTTTTGTACATAATTTAGGTTCCGCACAGTTATATGAGAGATATTTAGGGAAGGCTGTCTCCGAGAAAGGTACGATGATTCAGCGGCTTATTGAGACTCATGGACTTATAGGACAGCAAATTCGCGGAGAAGTGCCGCCGGAAGTCAATAAGCCACTCCATGATATAGTGGAAGATCAGCTGCTGACCGCGGAGGAACTGGAACGCCTGCTGACCGTGCTCAATCATTGCATCATCGGAGCTGTGTCTCCCGAGTTATGGCAGAATGTGCAGCATGAAGTGAAGCAGCTTATTGAGCTGATTTCTTCAGGCAATCTTGCTAGTCCTATGCCGATGAAGGAACGACTGCGCAGAATGCGGCTGGGTCCGATCTCTAGAGGAGAGGATTTCACTACGGAATGGGCTAAGCTGACGCAGGAAGGTTTCCATGCTGAACGGTTGGTGTCATTAAGTAAGATTACCTTCTGGTATGTAGAATCTGCACTACAGACCTTTTCGCTGGAGCAATTTCTGAAGGTGATGGTGCTTGCTGCCCAGAGGGCGCAGAATGAATCCTTAAGCCATATCAGCTTCGAGCATGTCATGAACAGCATTTACTACGATTACAAGGGTGTTAAGAAGACCAATGTTTATAAGAAGCGGATTATCGAAAAATATTTAGCGGAGCTTACATGGAAGGATATCGAGCAAGGGACTTTGCCTGCTGAGAACCCTCACCTACTCTTGCGGCAATATTCTAAGGAACATCTGCCAGACACGGTATTTTTTCAATTCCAATTCTCGGCAGCGGCAGAGAAGCTGATCGAATTTTGTATGGAAGCTGAAAAATCACCCTTGTATGAACGTGCTGTATTGCTGTTATTCGATCTATTCGAGCTGCGCAGGGATGCTTTTGACCGTTTTCATAATGAAGATACCTACTTAAGCCAAATGAATAATACAGCAGATTATAAAGCTGTAATTCTAGATCATGTCACTGGACAAAAAGTGCTGGATATCGGTCCGGGCGGCGGTGTGCTGCTGGATTTACTGGAAGAGCGTATGCCCGAGGTTACTCCTATCGGCATTGATATATCAAGCAATGTAGTGGAAGCCTTGCGACAACGCAAGCAGCGGGAAGGTCGCCACTGGGAGGTGCTGCAGGGAGATGCGTTGAACCTTAAAGATTTCGTGGAGGCCGGAACGGTGGACACGGTAATTTTCTCTTCGATTTTGCATGAGCTATATTCTTATGTGCCGCTAAATGGTAATAAGTTCAATCACGACACCGTCTCCGCAGCTCTGCGAAGTGCCTTTGCTGTATTGTCAGCTGGCGGGGTTATCATTATCCGCGATGGGATCATGACTGAACCTGCATCATTGCTGCGGAGAGTTCGCTTTCTGGAAGAGGATGGTCTGGTGTGGCTGGAGCGTTATGCGAAGGATTTTGCTGGACGTCAGATTCAGTTTCAGAGATTAGGGGAACAAGAAGTGCTCATACCCGTTAATGATGCCATGGAATTTTTATATACTTATACCTGGGGCGAAGAGGCTTATATTCACGAAGTCCAAGAACAGTTTGGTTATTTCACCCCTACGGAGTTTGCCTCATTTATTGAACAGATTTTAGGAGAGCAGGCAAAGATTGAGGTCTTCCGGCATTACTTGCAAGAAGGTTATACCGAAGCTCTGCGTGATAGAGTAAGGTTCATGGATGAGAGCGGACAGGAAGTGGCGCTGCCGGACAGCACCTGCTTTATTGTGATTCGGAAGGAATAGCCGAAAAATACATCAGCTGCATCTAAAAAAAAGCAATCGGCAGACCCTCTGATGCGGAGGAGATCCGATTGCTTTTTTATATAGAGATTCGTGCCCTTGTTAGATTAGTACTTCTAGCTGCGACTTATCAGATTCTTCGGCTAAACGTTGAATTTCTTGATAGGTAGCTAATTGTTCTGTCCGCTCATTGGTGTTCTCTTCAGAAGGTTTAATTTCTGTTGAACCTGCTTTATCGATCTGATCTTTAATTTTATCTCCCGTGTCTTTCATGGCATCGCCTAACGTTTCGTTCATTTCCGATAGTTTAGTTTCGATTTTGGATAACTGCTCCCGTTTGGCTGTTGCGGAATGAGTAGAACGAGCCTCATCCAGCTCTATTTCCTTGGTCAGAACTTTTGCCTCGCCACGCATCTTAGTGTGGGTAGAAGAAACTACCTCCATTTGGCTAACATCTTGGCTTACTGAAACAATCGTATTCAATCTTTCGTTCTGTATCTCTTGCTCGGTTTTAGGTTCATCCTTTGGATTAGCTTTTTGAGCATCTTCTAAGTTCTTTTGTTGCTCTTCGAAGCTGTATTTTGCAATTTGTTGGTCAATCGTTTGGAGCTGCTTGTCGAACTCCTTAAGTTGATCTTGAATAGATTCGAGATTATGTGAACTTTTGGTAGTTCTTTCAATCAGACTGTTCTTACTGTCGATGATATTTTGTTTTTGTTTAAGCAGGGAGTTAACCATTCCGTCCATTTTGGATTGATTTTGAAAAGCAGCCTTTGCAGATTTACTTATTGATAATTTATCTCCATTACCATTACCACTAGTATTGCTGTTTGATTTCATAGTTTTATCATTAGTTTGGTGACTAACAGATACATTAAACCTCGTTCCCATAGATGCGGTCATATTCGTTATGTGCATGGTTCATTATCCTCCTACGACGATAAGATCTATCTATAATATATCGGTAAATCAGCAGCAATACTTAATAAGGAGAGCTGTTAGCCGCAGCGTTGTTTGATGGACGCTTAACAGCTTCTTTGTCCAAACTATCCCGGAAGAGGAAGATATTTTCGATTCCAGGCTTTGTAATGTCTATTTACCGGTGAATTTTTGTCGAAAGTTAGAGGGAGAAATGCCTTCTTTCTTGGAGAAGCAGGAAGAGTAGTAAGTAATATGATGGAAGCCAACCTCTTCAGCGATGCGGGCAATGGACCAGGAAGTTTGAATTAACAGCCGTTTGGATTGTTCTAGACGATAGGACAGGAGATAGGCCATAGGGGTCACACCGTATATTTTTAGCATGTTTTTGGCGAGATAGTTGGGATGATAGTTAAGTTCTTTTTGAAGTAAGGAGTTAGAGACATCACGAGTATAATTTTGCCGAATGAACAATTCAATCTTCTCGGCAAGATGAATGGCGGTTGCATCGGATGCCTCGGCCAGATCACGGTCCAAGAATTGCAGGAACTGTTGAAAGGAGGCTTGGCGCTTCCAGTTGCGCATCGACTGGGGTTCTTGTTCCAGATGGAAAAAGAACTCTAATACCTCCATTGCCTTCTCTGATATTTCCGTATACTTCGGAATAAAGATCGAGCATACATCGCAGTGATTTAAATAAGCTTTTTGTTTATGGCTTTCGATGAGCTCGCTCTGATTCTCCAGACATTCGTTCATATCCTGACACTCGATCCAGCTGCCGAAGGTCTGGAAATGAATCCAGATGATTTCTGTTTCGATAGGACAAGGGGCAAAACCATAGTGATGGGCATCTGGACGAAGGATGAGGAATTCTCCTTCCTTTAGCTCCCAGTGCACCTCGTTCTCGGCGATGGGCAACATCCCCTTTTTAACAATGATTAGATCAAATACGCCGATGCAATTACGACTGATATGATAGTCTCCAGCATTGTAGTGAGCACGACCACAGTCTATGAAATAAGGAATAGGCGGTGTGATAAAGCTAAGAATCGGTGAGTTCATCGCGAGCCTCCAATTGGAATCCATCGTTTTTTTATGATGTAGATGAAACTAGCCTGCACCTTTCCTGAACTCCGAAGGCGAGCATTTCATCGCTTTACGGAAAACCTTTATGAAATAGCTTACATTATCAAATCCGACCTCGAATGCGATGTCGGATATTTTTCTTTCACTTTGTTGCAGCAGATCGGCAGCCTGGCGAATCCGGTATGAGTTGATGTAATCGACTGGCGTTTTACGAGTCATCATTTTGAAGAAGCGGCAGAATTGCCCCTCGCTCATGGGAATAAGCTCTGATAGATCACGGGTACGTATCGGTTCCTGATAGTTATCTTGGATATAAAGGATCACCTTTTTAAGGCGGTTAATTTTGGTGGTATCAGCATCATCCGATTGGCTGCGGTTCTCAAATCGGCCCTCTGCGGTAATCTTGGAAAGCATGATTAGCAAAGTTCCTTTCATAAAGGTCTCAAATCCGGGCATTTTATTAGCGTATGCCTCCATCATTTGCTCCAGATGATGAAGCAGCTCCTGCTGCCAAGGGACATCTGGTGTAATATGTCTCGGAAAGCTCTGGCGCTTCTCTTGCAGTGGCAAAATCGCGTTTTGCTGGATCGTATCGTACTGGGCGCTAGCCAAAAGATCAGGCAGAAATACAAGCGCACAGAATTTGCAGGGGGTGTCTTCGTTCAGCACATAGGCGGCGTGTATATCGCCAGATTCGATAAATACCGCTTCGCCCGCGCGGAGTGGAAAATATTCTGTGTCTACTTGGAACAGAATTTCTCCTTCTAGCAGCATAAAGAACTCCGCTTCTTCATGCCAATGTGTATCGAGTACATGCGTTCCGGATGGAAGTTCTATCCAATAAGCTGCGAGTGGAAACATACTATCTCCATGAACTCTGTTTTCTTTTAGCAAACTCTGAGTTGTACGGTCCATATAAAGGCCTCTTTTCTTAGAAAAACATCAAAATAGTGTTATAAATGAGCTATATAGTATTAGTTTTGTTCATTTTTTATCGGTATAATGCAACTATAAACACCAAATTGAAAGGTGGCAAGTACACAATGAAATTTACTGATGGTCTCTGGCTGGTTCGTGAAGGTATCACGATTAACGGCGCAGTTCAAAATTATGTTGTAGAAAAGACTCCCGAAGGATTAACAGCAATTACACAAACGACTCCAATCACAGGGCGCGCAGCAACGCTGAATTCAACCCTGCTTACTGTAAAATTCCATTCTCCGCTTCCAGGCGTGGTAGGCATTAAAATTATTCATCATGATGGTGTACAGGAACGTGGTCCGGTTTTCGAACTGACTAAAGGTACTGGCGATCATGTGAAGATTGAAGAAACGGATCTCGAAACCGTGCTGATCAGCGGCGGACTTCGTGTAGTGATTCGCAAAGGCGAACAATGGGCGGTGGATTTCTATCGCGGCGAAGAACGTATTACAGGCAGTGGCTTTAAATCCATGGCTTACATCACCGACCAAGACGGTAACACGTACATGCGTGATGAGCTGGATCTCGGCGTAGGCGAATTCGTATATGGTCTGGGCGAACGTTTTACCGCTTTCGTGAAAAATGGACAAACCGTTGATATCTGGAACAAAGACGGCGGCACTAGCTCTGAGCAAGCTTACAAAAACATTCCTTTCTACGTATCAAGCAAAGGTTATGGCGTATTCGTGAATCATCCGGAATTGGTTTCCTATGAAATCGCTTCAGAAAAAGTGAAAAAAGCCCAATTCAGCGTAGCTGGAGAAAGCTTGGAATACTTTGTGATTGATGGACCTACCATTAAAGACGTTATTAGCAACTATACTGCTCTTACTGGTAAACCAGCGCTTCCACCAGCATGGACTTTTGGCTTGTGGCTGACAACTTCGTTCACTACCAACTATGATGAAGAGACTGTAAATTCCTTCGTAGAAGGTATGGCAGAACGTGATCTGCCGCTGCATGTATTCCACTTTGACTGCTTCTGGATGCGTGAGTATCAATGGACTGATTTTGAATGGGATAAACGTGTATTCCCAGATCCAGAGGGCATGCTGAAACGCCTGAAGGAAAAAGGTCTGAAGATCTGCGTATGGATCAACTCTTATATTGGTCAACGTTCACGCTTGTTTGAAGAAGGCAAGAAAAACGGCTACCTGATCAAAAAGCCTAACGGCGATGTTTATCAATGTGACCTGTGGCAAGCGGGTATGGGACTGGTGGATTTCACTAACCCTGCGGCTTGTGAATGGTATGCCGGCTACCTGCGTGATTTGGTAGATATGGGCGTAGACAGCTTCAAGACAGACTTCGGTGAGCGGATTCCTACAGATGTAGTTTATTTCGACGGATCTGATCCGATGAAAATGCACAACTACTACACTCAACTGTACAACAAAGTTGTATTTGAAGTATTGGAAGAGAAGCTTGGTAAGAATGAGGCAGCATTGTTCGCACGTTCTGCAACTGCTGGCGGCCAACAATTCCCAGTTCACTGGGGCGGAGATTGCTACGCAGATTATGAATCCATGGCAGAAAGCCTTCGCGGCGGTTTGTCTCTGGGCTTGTCCGGTTTCGGTTTCTGGAGTCACGATATCGGTGGTTTCGAGAACACTGCTCCGGCACATGTATTTAAACGCTGGTTAGCTTTTGGACTGTTGTCCAGCCACAGCCGTCTGCACGGCAGCACTTCGTACCGTGTGCCTTGGGCGTACGATGATGAAGCTTGTGATGTTACCCGCTTCTTCACGAAGCTTAAATGCAGCTTGATGCCTTACCTGTATGATGTGGCTGGGCAGGCTGCAGAGCATGGCTGGGCTTCTATGCGGGCGATGGTTATGGAATTCCCGGAAGATCCAACATGCGAAGTGCTCGATCGCCAATACATGCTGGGTGATTCCTTGCTCGTAGCGCCTATTTTCCAAGAAAACGGCGAAGTGAAATACTATCTGCCAGCAGGTCGCTGGACTCACCTGTTATCTGGTGAAACTGTACAAGGCGGATCATGGCGCAAAGAGAAATATGATTTCTTCAGCCTGCCACTGTTCGTTCGTCAGAACTCCTTGCTGGCAATCGGCAGCATCGACAACAAACCGGATTATGACTTTGCGGATGGCGTGAAATTTGGCCTGTATTCACTTGAAGAAGGTACTACTACTTCTGCAACCGTACGTGATCTTAAAGGTGCTCCTGAATTGACTGTGAAGGCTGCCCGCAAAGGCAACAGCGTAACAGTTACTGCAGAAGGCAGCGGTAAAGAATTTTCGCTTTCCCTTAAAGATCTGGGAGCTATCGCTTCCGTAGAAGGTGCAGAGCAAGTGGATGAGACTACAGTGAAAGTAAACGCAGGTGCAAAATCTGTATCGTTTACCATTACACTGAAATAAGATGATTTCTTAAAGCATATTGATATAGCCATAACCTCTCTTGTAGACTGGGTGAACGATCCGTTCCCTGGTTTATAGGAGAGGTTTTAGTGTTACAATCTTAACTAATAACGGGGGAAACGTTATGAATACTAATTTAATTAAGGGAAGTGGAGTTTTGAATCAGACGGACTATACCTCTGCTACGGTTCTTTCAACCGCCGCTAATTTTATTATGAATAGGCAAGAACCTTTTACACATACCTTTCGGACTTATATTCGTTTACGGGAAAACGGCCCGGTGCAGCTGAAATTTTGGCATAGCAATGCGGTGGATTCCACCTGGGACCAAGGGCTTGAAGCTTCGGGCAGTGAACCTGGGGGCAGTTGGGTGATTGAATCGGCTTTTATCGCGGATGGAGGCACTGAGCCAAACGGAGCTATTATTGAGCATACACAACATGCTGTCACTTTTGAAGGCAATGTCTCCAAGTCAGTTGCGGCCGGTGAATGCTTCTGGAGTGATGAGACAAGCATCAATCTACCTGATGGCCATTACTTAGCGTTTACATGGACGATTAAGACAACTACTGCGGGCAAATCCATTCCTTTCAACGTAGAAGGGATGCTGGCAACCGCTTATGATGCGCCCGGAAATCTGGCTGCACAGGAATCAGCCGATGGGTTTACAGAATCTGACAATCTTTTGGTACTGCCAAGCTATATCGGATATAAGAAAGCTGTGAATAAGAAGCTAGTATTTTTGGGAGATTCGATTACTCAAGGTGTGCGGACATTAAAGGACGGATACGAATATTGGGCAGCGAGAATTGCGGATGGTCTTGGTGCAGAGATTGGTGTATGGAATCTCGGCTCAGGCTGGGCTAGAGCGTATGATGTAGCTGCGGATGGCCCTTGGCTTCACAAAGCTAAACAGAGTGATGAACTGATGATTGTCCTCGGCGTAAATGATATTGATATTGGCTGCCGCTCTGCAGATGAGTTACTTGGTGATCTGACAACTATTATTGCTAAGATCAAAACAGCAAATGCTGATGCTAGTATTATTCTAAGTACGGTGCCGCCGTTTAATTTTCAGGAGGCAAGAGAAGAGACTTGGCGTAGAGTGAATCATGAAATCCTGACTAACCCACCCGCTGGAGTAGACCGTGTGTTTGATATAGCAAGCCTATTATCGTTGCCTGCACCAGACGATCACCGGATCAGACCGGAATATATGAGTGGACAAGACGACCCGCATCCGAACGGCATAGCCGGTAAGACGGTTGCGGACGCCTTTTTAAACTGGTATTGATTAACTCTTAAATGTGTCCCGGTAGTCCTTAGGTGAAGATCCAACCTGCTTCTTAAACACTTTGCTGAAATATTTAACATCATGAAAACCGACCATTTCGGAGATTTGGGCCAGCTTCAGACGAGGATTCTGCAATAGTAGTTTAGCTTTATCTATTCGGATATTAACAATAAAGTCGGAGAAGTTAATCCCGTATTCCTGTTTGAATCGGCGGGAAATATATTCACGGCTAACAAAAAACTTTCCGGCCACTTCCTGTAAGGACAGGTCGGAAGCGTAATTAAGCTCGATGTATTTGACGATATCATGCATCGGATTACGTTCTTTAGCTTGTTTCAGGGCGATTACTTCGGCCAGCTCCTGCATTAGGGTATACGACCAGTCACGCCAAGCGAATAAGGAGAACGAGTAACCGTTCGTATAAGGAGCTGGGTGAAGCTGGTCGGCCTGTTCAAGCTCGGCCAGTGCGCCTTCAGCTTCAGGGCCTAACATTTCCCGTACCAGCTGGGAACGAAATAGTAGAGCATCATTTTTCCATGAGTTTAGGATTTCTGGTGTCACAACTCCTCCTCGGCTAAGCTCATCTACCCAGTGCTGCGCAGCTGTTGATAATATCTCTGGACTTCCGCTGATGACTGCCATTTTCCAATCTTCCTTGACGTCAGCAAAGTTCGTTGTTGATACATTACCGCGAACCTCTGCTTTGGCGATCTCTTTACGATCTCTGAATTCTTCGGAGGAAGAGGAGAAATGGCAGTAATCCTCATGAATTAATAAGTTTCGGCGTTGTAAGGCCTCTGCCACCTCTGCACGCTGATAAGGTAACTGCTTAGGTAAGTTGCCGATGCTGCTGATTCCAAAATGCATTCGGACCTGCAAGGTAGAGTAGATGCCATGATTGATTCTGCCTATTAGCTCGACCACAGAGGGTTGAATATCCCACAGAATAATCGCAATCTCCGGAGGACCTCCCCAATAACGAAAAGCAACACCCTTAAGCGGACTGTGCAAAAATTCATTACAAATATTGACGATAGCGTAGTTCATTAGCTCGGTGTCTCCGCCAAAACGTTTAATCAACGGATTGTTACCCGCATCTGTCTGCACCAATATTAACCGAGCGGAATGGATGTTTTCCGGAATGATACCATCACTGCATAACCTCCGCAAAGATAAATCAGAATTGATCGGATCATCAATTAGTGCAGATAATAGCTTTTCCCCATAAATGGGCTTGAACTCATTAAGCTGAATACTCTGTTTCTGCCGTTCGCTTCGGTCGTCTTCTTCTGAGCGCCAGGCTGCAACTGCTTTAGCTACCGCTACATTGATTGCCTCGGCTTCGATAGGTTTCAGGATATAATCAATACCCCCATGCCGCACAGTCTGCCGTACGAACTCAAAATCATTATGTCCGCTGACTACAATAAACTTAGTGTTGCCGGCGAATTCGTTCACCCAGGTCATTAACTCTATCCCATTACCTGATTCCATCATCATATCCATAATGACTAATGCTGGTTTAGCCTGCCGGATGATCTCGATGGCTTCATTTCCATTTCCGGCTTCCAGAATTTCATCTATTTGATGGGCGTCCCAGTCGACAAGCAGTCTGACTGCCTTTCTAACTCTTGCCTCGTCATCAACAATCAACGCCTTCATATCTTTTCACGCTCCGCTATAATTTCAATTTCCAATTTCACTACTACTCCGCCTGCTCTAAGGTTATCCACAGTTAAAGTGGCACTATCTCCGCACACAAACTTGAGTCGAGCCAGAACGTTCGGCAGACCAATACCTGATCCTGTAGCTTCCTTGGTTTGCTCTGTATTTCTTAATAAATCTATATCTGTTCTAGTAGGATGCTGTAGCTTCTGCTTTAAAAGATCTAACTTCGCTGAAGGGATCGCATTTCCGTTATTTTGGATACAGATTTCCATCCGGTTGTCATCCACTCTTGCTGCGGTGATTTCAATGAATCCGTCACTGCGGGAAAGATTAAAGCCGTGTTTGAAATAATTTTCTACAATAGGCTGTAAAATCATTTTCGGCATAAACGTCTCTAAAAGTGATTCCTCCATATCGTAGCGGAAACTGAACTTATTTTCAAAACGTTCCTTTTGCAGTTCAATGTAGGCTTTGACATGATCCAGCTCATCCTTAACAGTTACGATCTTCTCCTCATTGTACATGCTGTAGCGCATCATTTTGGCTAGAGCTGAAAGAAGTGAGTAAATTTGGGGCACTTTAAGCTCTAAGGCCAGCGTGCCAATGATCTGTAACGTGTTATTCAGAAAATGCGGGTTGATTTGTGCCTGCAGTGCCCGCAGTTCATTGGTCTTATTGGACAATTCCAGCTTGTACTCTCTTAAAATCAGGTTGTTGATCGTGTCCATCATACTGCGGAATCGCTCGGTAACCACGCCAATCTCATCTTTGCCCATAGGTTGAATTTCAACATCAAGATTACCGGTCTGCACCTGATTCATGTAACGAGTCAACTGCTTGATAGGAGCCGTGATTCGAAAAGAGATCAGGGTCGTTAACGTGGCAATTGTAATCAAAAGTAGAACAAGGAGGAATATATTAATCGCTGCCGCCTCATTGGCTTCCCGGAAAAGATAGGACGTAGGAATCTGCTTCACGAGGGTCCAATTTAAACCTTGGGTTTCGATTCTTTGGTAAATAAACACAGCATCTTCCTCTTCAAAATACCCTTGCGAGCTTTGATTCGTGGCGATTTGCTTGTTATACCAAGAAGCGTGTAGGCGCTTGCCGTATTCCTCACTGTTGCTTCCGTATACAATCCTGCCATCGCCATCCAGCAGCCAAATGTTCTCCTGCTTCTGATCATATAACTGGCTGACGATGTCGGTAAGAGCCGTTAGCTTAACATCGATCGACAGGAAGCCGAGTGGGGTGGTAGTGGGAATCCTTTCAATTCGTCTATGCAATGTGAACACAGGCTCCGGTATGAGTTGCGGGATAGGTGAAGTTAGGCCATAGCTGTGACTTATATGTGTACTTTGTATAAACACAGGAGAACTGCTAGTGATCTCTGAGTCGGCATAAGGGGGGATACCCTGCCAACGTTTGGGTGTATTTTGGGTGAGCAAAGTGGCTTTTCTATCCTTGACACCGTAAAGATACACCTGGGATATATCTGGCATGGATGAAGAAATGTAATTTAGAGAAGAATAAATTCGTGTATTTGCTGCCATATCCTCGTATCCCGCTTCGAGCAATCTGTAGAAATCTGAATCTGAATAGACGATAAGGGAGAGACGATTGATCTCCTGAATCAGACTTTCGATGTTTCTATTGCCTTGAAAGAGGAGGTTCGTATTCTCATCTACTGCCCTTGTTCTTAGGGATTGAGTGCTATAGTGATAGCTAATAAACATGGTGGCCATAATACAGATTAACGTTGGCAGTAGGATAAAAACGATCAATTTTGTGCGAATCGTGTTCCATTTCATCGAAATTTGTCACATCCGATCAATATTTTACACCTGAAAGATCACTTTAGTAGGTGTGAGGTACCCTGAAAAAAACAGATAATATGTGTATAAAGCATAAACAAGTAAGTGAGCAAAAGAAAGGGGGGGGCAATAAATGCGCGGCACTAAGTTGTCCCAGTTAGGTCAACAGCTTTTTTTCGTTGGTCCGGCAGTTTTGTTTTTTACCTTAATAACGATTATCCCATTTTTGATGGGGATGTATTACTCTTTCACAGATTGGAACGGTGTATCCGGTAATGTAAGTTGGGTCGGATTTCAAAACTTTTCCACTATTTTCTCAAATGACCCTGACTTCTGGTCTTCCTTTTGGTTCACGGTAAGATTTACGGTGTTAGGTGTGATTTTGACTAACGTGGTAGGCTTCTTCTTAGCTTATCTGTTAACTAAACCTTTAAAGACACGTAACATGCTTCGGACTATTTTCTTTATGCCGAACGTTATCGGGGGATTGTTGCTTGGTTTCATCTGGCAATTTATCTTCATTAAAGGGTTCGCCACTATGGGTGACCTGACAGGATGGTCCTTCTTTAATCTTCCTTGGCTCGGTGATGCCACAACAGGATTCTGGGCGATTGTAATGGTCTTTGTTTGGCAGTCTTCCGGTTATCTAATGGTTATCTACATTGCCTCGTTGAGTAACGTATCTAAAGAAGTACTAGAAGCGGCTGATATTGATGGTGCTTCCCGTTGGCAGGTGCTACGCAATATCGTAGTTCCGCTAATTATGCCTGCTGTAACTATCGGATTATTCTTGGCCATTTCCTGGTCATTCAAAATGTTTGACCTTAACTTGTCCTTGACGAAGGGCGGACCGTTCAAATCGACGGAATCCGTTGCTATGAATATTTACAATGAAGCTTTCCTGAACAATCGTTACGGGCTGGGTACTGCAAAAGCGCTGCTGTTCTTTGTAATTGTAGCCATCATTACTCTGATTCAGGTCCGTATCACGAAGAGCAAGGAGGTTGAAGCGTAATGAAACCTACGGAAAAAAAGAGATGGAATATTGGTACGGAAGTGATAATGATCCTTCTGGCGCTGCTCTTTCTCTCTCCATTCTATTTCTTGCTCGCAAACTCGGTGAAATCCTTCGGTGAAATTCTGAGTGATGCGGCAAGCTGGCCAAAACTATTTATGTGGTCGAACTATTCAACCGCTTGGAAATTAGCCCGTTTCGGTGAAGCATTCCGAAACTCGGTTATTATCACAGTGATCAGTGTTATTCTAATCTCTCTGTTCAGTGCGATGGCATCCTATCGTATGGTTCGGGCGAATACGAAATTCAATCAGTTCTTGCTGCTTATCTTTGTAGCAGCAATGGTAGTTCCGTTCCAAACGATTATGATTCCTATTCTGAAGGTCGTAAATGTTATTGGAGTAAACAACTCTTTCCTTGGTTTGATTATCACGAATCTAGGAATCAGTGTTCCGATGGCGATCTTCCTGTTCCACGGCTTTATCAAGTCCGTTCCTCTTGAAATTGAAGAGGCGGCTACAGTAGATGGATGTAATCCTATTACCGTGTTCTTCCGTATTGTGCTTCCTTTGCTGAAGCCAATGGTGATGACAACAATCGTGCTAAACGCACTTGGAATATGGAATGACTATCTGTTGCCATCCTTGATTCTTCAGGCACCAGAGCTTCGGACCATTCCACTAGCGACTTTCTCCTTCTTTGGTCAATATACCAAACAATGGGATATGGCACTTCCGGCTCTCGTAATCGGGGTCGCACCAATTATCATTTTCTACCTGTTTATGCAACGTTACATTGTTGAGGGAATAGCGGCTGGCTCGGTGAAAGGTTAACACCGAGCCCTCCGTTCCAAATATTTTTTAAGCAGTCCACTATTTTAAGGGGGAATATATAATGAAGAAGAAACACTCCGCAGTTGCTCTATCAGCAGTAATGGCAATGAGTTTAGCTCTAACGGCATGTGGTGGTAATAATAACGCTTCTAGTAACTCACAAAATGGAAGCGCTGGCACAAATTCAGGTGAAGTGAAGACCGTTAAGATCTTCCAATTCAAAACTGAAATCGTAGAAGGCCTCAATGAGCTTAAGGTAGAATTCGAAAAAGAATACCCTAACATCAAGCTGGATATCCAAACAGTTGGTGGTGGTGCGGACTACGCAGCAGCATTGAAAACTAAATTCGCTTCCGGCGATGCGCCTGATATTTTCTCCAATGGTGGATATGCAGAAATGGAACTTTGGGGAGACAAGATGGAAGATCTGTCCGACCAACCTTGGGTAAAAGATCTGATTCCTATGGCTGCAGAGCCTATGACTAAAGATGGCAAAGTATACGGTATGGCAATGAACCTTGAGGGTATCGGTATTGTGTATAACAAGGACTTGTTCGCTAAAGCGGGAATCACTGAAACTCCAAAAACATTGTCACAGCTTGAAGAAGCGGCTAAAAAGCTGCAAGCTATCGACGTAACTCCTTTTGGTAATGCATATCAGGAATGGTGGCTGCTAGGTAACCAAGGGATCAGCGTAGCCTTTGCACAACAAGATAATGTAGATGAATTCATCAAAGGTTTGAATGAAGGAACTGGTACAATTGTAGGCAATAAAACGTTTGAAGAGTGGAGCAAGTATCTCAAACTGACTTTACAATACGGACAAAAGAATCCTTTGACCACAGATGCTAACACTCACCTGGCAATGTTCGCAAAAGGCGAAACTGCAATGATGCAAGAAGGTAACTGGGCACAAACTCTTGTTGATAACATCACTCCTGATATGAACATTGGTATGTTCCCTATGCCAATCAATGAAGATGCTGAGAAGAATGACAAAATGACTGTTGGTATCCCTGCGAACCTTGTAGTCAACAAAGAATCCGGTTCTAAAGAAGAAGCAAAAACGTTCTTGAACTGGTTGGTAACTTCCGATATGGGTAAAGAGTACATCGTTAAAAAATGGAAATTCATCCCTGCTTTGTCCACAATCGAAGCAACACCTGAAGACATCGGTATGCTTGGAGCAGACGTATGGAACTATGTAAAAGAAAACAAAGTTTATGGCCTGCAATCCTCCAAATTCCCTGATGGTGTAACGCAAGAATTTGCCAGCGTGATTCAACAGTTCATTGCTGACAAGGTTGACGTTAACGGTTGGATGACTGGTATGCAAGCTGCATGGGACAAGCTTAAAAAATAAGTAAAGCACATTATAGAGAAGATTTAATGGATATTAGTGGTTAACAGAAGCGCTCTCCGTATACCTCATCAATTTGAGACGGGGAGCGCTTTTTTTGGGAAACAGGGCTGATTATCAAGGGATGGGGAGAAGCGCCAATGAAACGATATGATCATGTTCAGATGGGTGTGGACTATTACCCGGAGCATTGGGATGAATCCATGTGGGAACCAGATATCAAGTTGATGAAAGAAACAGGTGTTAAAGTAGTCCGGGTTGCTGAGTTCGCATGGAGCCGACTGGAGCCAACTGAGGGGAATTACCAGTTTGAGTGGCTGGACCGTGCGCTGGACCTTTTTCATCAATATGATCTGCAGGTTGTGATGGGTACGCCAACAGCTACACCGCCAAGATGGTTAACGACGAAATTTCCGGATGTGCTTCCGGTGTTTGCTAATGGAGAGATTTTTCACCCGGGGGTACGTGGACACCGCTGCTATAACAGCACATCGCTGCGTGAGTATGGCAGCCGTATTATTCTGCGTCTTGCCGAACGTTACAGTGAACACCCGGCCGTCATAGGCTGGCAGACTGATAATGAATTTGGCATGTTGGATTGTCATTGTGACGCTTGTAATACTGCTTTTCGAGCATGGGTACAAGCTAAATACGGAACACTGGCTGAGGTCAATGCAGAATGGGGAACCGTTGTTTGGAGCGGGGAGTACAGCGATTGGAATGAGCTTACCGTGCCGTTGGGCGGATCACCTCATCAGAATCCATCTTTTCTGCTGGACTTTCAGCGGTTTCAGTGGGATTCGGTGGTAGCGTTTCAGACAGCGCAGATCAATATTTTGCGTATGATTTGTCCAGAGCATTTCATAACCCATAACTTTCACAGCTATCCGCAGCGTCTCGATATGTACGCAGTGGGTGCAGATCTGGACGTGGCTGCGTTTGATTATTATCCGAATACTTCGCCAACCAAACAAGAGACAACGCCTTATAGCGGAGCACTTTCATTGGACGTAACCCGTGGCATCAAACGCCAAAACTTCTGGATCATGGAGCAGCTGAGTGGATCTCCGGGTTGTTGGATGCCGATGTGGCGAACCCCTTATCCGGGACTGATTCGTGCCTATGCATGGCAGGCGATTGCTAGAGGTGCGGATACTGTTGTTCATTTTCGCTGGAGAAGTGCAACTTCAGGAGCAGAACAATTCTGGCACGGGCTGATTGATCACAGCAATGTTCCCGGACGCAGATTAGCGGAGTTCACGCAGCTATGTCATGAGGTTAATGGGCTGAGCGGCAAGCTCCAAGGAACGATGCTGAAAAACGAAGTGGCTATCCTCCATTCTCATGAAGAGAAGGCTGCGCTGGATATTCAGCCGCAGGCAGAGGGCTTTGATTATTATGAGAACATTAAGCAGATTCACCGGGCGGTGACCAAGCTTGGCATGGGCTGCGATGTTATCGACCTCAGACAACCGCTTGATGGATACAAAGTAGTAATCGCTCCAAATTTATATTTGCTGGATGAGGAGATCGTACGTAATCTGGAGGATTTTGCCCTCGCTGGCGGGACCTTACTGATCACCAACCGTAGTGGCGTCAAAAATATAAACAACATCGCAGTCATGCAACCGCTGCCTGGGCAGCTTAGCTATTGTACCGGCGTTGAAGTGCTGGAGTATGATCCGATTGGCGTTGAAACACATGTCATCGTGGATGCGGAGGGTAATCCATATGAATGTACGCAGTGGTGCGACATCCTCCGACCTGTAGTGGCTCAGCCAATTGCCTGGTATGGTGATGATTTCTATCGCGGCACACCCGCTATAACTGTTAATTCCTTCGGCAAAGGTCAGGTTTATTACTTTGGAACCCATGCGGAAGAGCAATACTGGTCAGTTCTATTGGAGAACCTGGCTAAGGAAAAAGGGTTGTTATGCTTTGAAGGATTGCCAAACGGAGTACATGCCTCCGTGCGGACTGGAGATCAGGGAAGCTTCTTGTTCCTGCTTAATCTGAGCCGCGAGTCGGTGATCGTTCCGTTGCCACGAGAATACAGCAGCCTGCTGGATAATAAGATTCGATCGGGAGAGCTCCAGCTCGAGCCGTATGGCGTTGAGGTGCTGGAGATTTGAGTGGTTTTGAGTAAAGAGATTTTGGAGTGGGTTTGGAAGTGTGGCAGGAGAGGGGAAAGTGGAGAGGGGAATGTGTGGAGTAGGGTGAAGTGAAGGTTGGTGAAGATGGAGTGGGGGATGTGTGGAGTAGGGTGAAGTGAAGGTTGGTGAAGAGCGGTGTAGGGGAATGTGTGGGGTAGGAATAGTGAAGTAAGTGGAAGTGTGGAGTAAAAAATGAGTGGAGTAGGGCATGCAGAAACTTCAACAGAAGCACAACAGAAAATAGTTGCACTTCGTACACTTATTTGAAGTGTTGGAGTATTTAATTGGTTTTAGTTGCACTTTGTGCAGCTAAAAATTGGCTTATCCCGCTGCAAGGCCATATTCCGAGAATATAGTTGCACAGAATACACTTATATGGATAATTTCTGCCGTGCAGGCTATTTTAAGTGTACAAAGTGCAATTATTTCGTCTGACTTACTCATACTGAACTGAAGAGAGCTGCACAATGGAGTCCCAACATGAGCAGATTCCCACATGGAGTCCACCATAGCAGATTTCCACAAGTTGTCCAAAGCGGGCAGATTTTCACATGGAGTCCCAACATGAGCAGATTCCCACATGGAGTCCACCATGAGCAGATTTCCACATGGAATCCACCATGAGCAAGATTTCCACATGGAGTCCACCATGAGCAGATTTTCACAAGGACTCCACCATGTGCAGATCTGCACGATCCATCTCAGAGTTGCCGTACACTCGCAGCCAAATGCACCCAGCCACCGTACCGCACCGCACCGCACCGCACCGACTTCACCGTACCGCCCATTTCTACACAATAGTAGCGCATACCATACTCTTACTACGTTCTAGCCGCATATTCCCAGCGAGCAATTTTTCCACAGTAGGCGGGGCGTGTTTAATGCAGACGTCTAAATTGCTCCGGCGTAGTCCCGGATTGCTTGCGAAATGTGGCTACATAATGGCTGACATCGCGGAAGCCGACTAGCTGGGAGATAGCTTTTACCGTAAGATCGGGTTGGCTTACGAGCATTTCTTTGCTTTTGCGGATGCGTAACCGTACGAAATAGGCATAAGGCGAGAGTCCGAAAGTTTGGACGAATAGGTTGTTAAGATAGCGCCCAGATACGCCTAGTTCATCGGCTAGATCGTTCAGTCCAAGATCAGGATCGCCATAATGGCTGTCCATCCATTTTAGCAGTGGCTGCAGCTTATCTACATTGCGGGAAATCGCCGTATTATTTTGAAGCTGTCCATATTTACTCAAAGTAAGCAAAAAACGATAAGCATCTGTGGAGGCGCCGAGACCAAACATATCCTGATAGGCATCATGACGATCCAGCATTTCCTTCAGCAAATTGGGGAGAGGCGCTTCATTTTCCCAACGGTAAAAAGAATTACTATTCATCCCAAGGGTCTCCAAAATAGAGTGTGCCGAATCGCCACCAAACGTTAGATAATAGGTACCCCAGTTTTTAGTGGAAGCCTCATAACGATGGGGTGTATAAGGAAGTAGTAATACGCCGCTGCCTTCGGGCAGGGAAAAGGTTTTATTGTCAAAATGGATGATCCCTTCACCTTCTGAGGTTTGAAGCCAATGATACGTGTCATAGCCATCGGGGCGGGATACTTTTTCCTGATCATGATTGTGCCCCATACTGTCTAAAGTGATTGGCAAGTGCTGTCCACCTTCATGGACGAATACGATCCTGCGATGCATGATTTCGAACAATGTTATCCTCTCCTGTTAGTTCTATATTCTTATATGTATGAGATATTATTTTATATTTAAAGGGCAACCTTAACCATTTACAATAGATATATAATTATACTATAAAGGGTGTGCGAAGTGTGATTAACGATAAATTACCTAAAATTTGGTACGGTGGAGACTACAATCCGGAGCAATGGGATGCGCCAGTATGGGCTGAGGATGAACGGATGTTCAAGCTGGCGGGAATTGATGTTGCCACAATTAATGTGTTTTCCTGGGCTTTAATCCAACCTTCCGAAGATACTTATGATTTCTCCTCATTGGATGAATTAATGGATAGACTATATAAAAATGGAACTTATGTATGTCTAGCTACAGGAACAGGAGCACATCCAGCTTGGATGGCTCATCGTTATCCTGAAGTGACCCGTGTCGATGTGCAGGGCAGAAAACGTAAGTTCGGCGGACGTCATAACTCCAATCCGAACAGTTCAGTTTACCGCAAGTATGCAGCGAAGCTGGCTGGTAAGCTGGCAGAACGCTACAAGGATCATCCGGCACTGGTAGCTTGGCATATTTCTAATGAATATGGTGGCTATGATTATTCCGAACAGTCCGCTGCTGCCTTCCGTGTCTGGTTGAGGGAGCGTTATGGTTCGCTGGATGCTTTGAACAAGGCTTGGAATACACGCTTTTGGGGACATACGTTTTATGATTGGGAAGAAATTGTGGTGCCAAATGAGCTGAGTGAAGAATGGAACGGTAACCGTACTAACTTCCAAGGAATCTCGTTGGACTATCGCCGTTTTATGTCTTATAGCTTGCTCGAATGTTACAAAATCGAATACGAAGCGATCAAAGAACACAGCGCCAACGTACCTGTTACAACGAACCTGATGGGCTTTTATCCGGAGCTGGATTATTTTGAGTGGGCCAAGCATATGGATGTAATTTCTTGGGATAACTATCCTTCACTGGACACACCGGTCAGCTTTACAGCAATGACACATGACCTTATGCGTGGATTAAAAAATGGCCAACCATTCATGCTGATGGAGCAAACACCGAGCCAGCAGAACTGGCAACCGTACAACTCTTTGAAACGTCCAGGCGTTATGCGTCTATGGAGTTATCAGGCTGTGGCGCGTGGTGCAGATACTGTGTTGTTCTTCCAACTGCGTCGTTCGATAGGGGCTTGTGAAAAGTATCATGGAGCGGTAATTGAGCATGTGGGTCATGAACACACACGGGTATTCCGTGAATGTGCTGAGCTGGGTAAAGAGCTCGAGCAGCTTGGAGATCAACTACTGGATGCGCGCAGTGCAGCTAAGGTAGGGATCATCTACGATTGGGAAAATCGTTGGGCGCTTGATCTCTCAAGCGGACCGTCGGTTGCCTTGGATTACGTGAATGAAGTCCACAAATATTATGATGCGCTGTATCAGCAAAATATCGAAGCCGACATGATCGGGGTCGAAGAGAACCTGTCCAAGTATGAAATTGTTATCGCACCCGTAATGTACATGGTCAAGCCAGGTTTTGCAGAGAAGGTTGAAGCCTTTGTAAAAGCGGGCGGCACATTCATTACAACTTATTTCAGCGGTATTGTTAATGAGAACGACCTCGTGACGGTTGGAGGTTATCCAGGCGAATTGCGTAAAGTGCTTGGAATTTGGGCAGAGGAAATCGATGCATTACTGCCAGGTATGAGCAATGAACTCGTGCTGGATAAAACGTGGGGTAGCTTGAGTGGTTCTTATAAATGTGATCTGCTCTGCGATCTGATCCATGCCGAAGGGGCAGAAGTTTTGGCAGAGTACGGTTCTGATTTCTATAAAGGAATGCCTGCGTTGACTGTGAATAAATTTGGTGAAGGTAAAGCTTATTATGTGGCGACAAGTCCAGAAGCAGGATTCCTACAAGGATTCCTAGCGAATCTATGTGCCGAAAAGAACATTCAGCCGCTGGTAACTGCACCGGAAGGTATCGAATCTGTTCAACGTGTGAAGGATGGCGTATCTTACTTGTTCTTACTGAACCACACTGCCGGGGATTTAAGCGCGGATATTGGGGCAGCTGAGCGTACTGATCTACTGACAGGTAATGTAATCAGTGGTTCAGCAGTTGTACCGGGTCGTGGAGTATTGATTTTGTCGGATAAAAAATAGTTTATAGTATACGATTTTTAAAAAACTTTCCGGGCATAGCTTGCCCCCGGAAAGTTTTTTTGTTGTGAAGAAACTGATTAGCTGCTGCTGCCCGTGCTACCGTCTGGAGCGGATCCGCCGGGGTTTCCGCTGCTTAAGGTAATGCTCTCCGCCACAGTGGAATCTGATTTAAGTGTATATTGGATAATGTCATCAGCTTTCAGGTCAGCTAAGCTGATCGTGTTCTCCTGACGCGTACCATTGTCAAAGGTCATCGTTACAATTTTGGTATCAGCATCAATTGTAATATCTGTGGTTTCCTCGGAGAAGGTTTGCTGCATCCCGCCGCCCTGTGGTCCACCACCTTGTCCACCGCCGTCAGGGGCTCCGCCTTCCGGTATTCCCCCCTCTGGAGGTGTACCGTTTTCTGAGCCTTGATCACCTTCGGGTCTTTCCGGTGGAGTACCAGCCTGGCCGTTCTGCATATCGGCTCCAGCCGTATCTCCAGTGCCTTGTGCGGGCGGGGAAGGCATTTCTGACGTATAGATTGTAATTGTGTTGTCGCTAATACTCTTAATCTTGCCGAAGTTCATGGACATGCCGGGTCTGCCGTTTTGTTGATTGCCGTTTCCTTGAGATTGCTGTGCCTCAGCGTTATCTGCGGGTGCCGTGTTCGCTTGGTTATTAGTAACAGCTGTTCCTTCGGACTCCGAATTGGTGCTGCAGCCAGCCAATAGTAGAGAAGCGAGTAGACTTCCTGAGATCATAATCGGTATTAATTTCTTCATTTATTTTCTCTCCTTAATAGTTTTAGATTGATTAGGAGAAATATATCAGACGGTTCTGAAAGGTTGCTTAAGATCAGCTGAAAGTTTGCCTAAAGAAATAGATCATGTAAATGCTATATAATAATCATATAAGTGGGATAAAACTCTACAAAGGTAAGTCATGGTAAGAGATAACCAACGTTCAGGAAAGAGGCAGTACATGAAGAATTTACTCGTAACAGGCTACCGTGCGCATGAGCTCGGTATTTTTGACAATAAGCATCCGGGAATTCCTTATATCAAAAAGGCGCTGTCTAACAGATTAAAGCCGCTAATTGAAGAAGGCGTCGAATGGATTATTACCCCCGGCCAGTATGGTGTCGATCTTTGGGCTTGTGAGGTGGTATGTGAACTCAAGACTCAATATCCTGAATTGAAATTGGGGATCATTACGGCGCATACTGGACAGGAAGAGAAGTGGAAGGAAGAGAAGCAGGAGGAATACCGACGTATTATTGCGGGTGCGGACTTTTGCAGGGCGGTCAGTAATGCCCCTTATGACGGCAGCTGGCAGTTCAGGGCCAGAGATGACTTGTTGTTCCGCAAAAGTGACGGGATATTGCTCTTTTATGATGAGGATGCGGCGGAAGGCAGCCCGAAGTTTTTTAAAGAACGAGCGCTGAAGCTGCATGCAGAGGGGGACTACGAGCTGTTTCTTATTCATTCTGATGAGATTCAAAATATTGCCGATGAAGAAAATCAGCGAGATTATGAATAAAGCTACGAACGAAGACATCGCGAAATAAAAAAGCCCGAATCGGCATTGGGAAATCACCGTTACGGGCTTTAGTTTCTATTTGAACGAGAGGCGGAGAATAGGATGAGTGAGGTCAATCAAGCAGATATTTGTTATGTTATTTTGCTTAGCCCGACGAATCAAGACCGTAGAGACATGGAGATTATTCGTGGTCATGTTAAGCATTTACAAGAGCTGGACCGTAAAGGACAATTAGTGCTGTGTGGTCCCTTTAGTGATTGTCCTGGCGGTATGGTTATTGTAAGAGCGAACTCACGCGAAGAAGCCGTTCTCCTTGCCGAAAAAGATCCTTACGTGCTGTCTGGCATTCGTAGCTATGAAGTGCGTACATGGAGTCTGTCCCATGAGGGAAACAGGCATTTAGGTATTGTTCCACTTCAGGAATAGGTTTAATCAAATGAAGCTTTTTAGCGAAGGTGCTTTTCGCACCTTGTAATGCTGCTCATAGGCATAGGCTAGCTTGATAAGCGTAGGCTCCTGATAAGCTTTTGCTGAGAAGGTTACACCAAAGGGAGCGCCGGCCGACGTGTATCCAGAAGGAACGACGATGGACGGATATCCTGCTCTGGAAGTAATTCTGGCGCCAAAATCGGCAGGGAACAGCAGGGCATCCAGATTGTATTCTTTCATAGTGGCATCGATCCCTTCTTCCTTGCACAGCTTCAGGTCAGTCGCTCGATGGCGTAAATATTGAGCTTCGCTTTGTGTGCCGGAGGAGGTATATTCCGCATCTATTAATGTAGCTTGACCAAATCTCAAAGTCTCCACAGGGTGTGCATGATTAAAATCAATAATATCCTTCAAGGTTCGCATAGGTGCTCCGGGGCCCAAATGAGATAAATAAGCATTCAGTGCTGTTTTGAATTCGTTTAATACCACCGAAGAGTAACTAATCTCCCGGGCGGTCTTAATATCCGCAGGATCAATGATGGTCGCTCCAAGCTCTCTCATCCTGTCGACGGAAGCGTTGAACAAAGCAAGCTGCTCATCTGTGAGCTCCTCAAAATAATAATCACGTGGTATCCCAATTCGAGCGCCCTGCAAACCATTCGGATCAAGGAATACAGTATAATCCTCGTGGATTCTACCTGTATTTGTTCCCATAGCTGCATCGCGTTGATCCTTGCCCAGCATGGCGTTTAGCAGTAACACGGCATCATGAATGGTTCTAGCCATAGGGCCTGCGGTGTCTTGTGTATTGGAGAGCGGCAGGATTCCTGAACGGCTGAGCAGCCCCACGGTTGGCTTAATGCCGATGATGGAGCCCAAATTACCGGGATTAAGAATCGATCCCGAAGTTTCTGTGCCAACAGAGACCGTACAGAAATTACAAGCGACAGCTACTGCTGAACCCGCACTAGAGCCGCCGGTTGGCGTAGAAATATTGTAGGGGTTAAGGACTTGCCCGCCACGGGAGCTATAGCCGGAGGGCATGCCGTTCGTCATAAAATTGGCGAATTCGGTCATATTGGCTTTACCCATAATAATGGCGCCGGCTTCACGCAGCTTGGTAACTATAAACGCATCTTCCCCGGCAAAAGAATTCGCCAAAGCCAGCGATCCCGCACTTGTATGCATTTTGTCCCCAGTATTGATGTTATCTTTCAATAACACAGGTATCCCGTGCAGGGGGCCGCGTGGGCCATTAATTGCCCGTTCCACATCCAGAGATTCTGCGATAAACAACGCATCAGGATTAATCTCCAGTACAGAGTTAATCGTCAGGCCGTTTTTGTCGTGATCAGCAATGCGTTCATAATACATGAGAACTAGTTGTTTTGACGTAATTTCTCCGGCTTCTAATGCGGCTTGGATGTCCGGTATGGTGGCCTCTACGATTTCAAAACTCATATGCGTTCACGCTTCTTTCCCTCTAGGATATGGCTTCTCCTTCATCTAACCATAATTTGGGTGTCGTTGGTAGTTTTCTTTTTAGACTTACATTTTGATTGGCCATTTGATATATTCAGGTGTGCATTGTTTTTTTTTTATTTTTCTAGATTAGGAGCTAAATTAAGAACATGAAAAACCACAACTTTGCTTCAAAAATTATCACTTTTTTTGTGGTGATGATAAGTTTTGCTGTTTTATCTTCAAGTCAAGCCTTTGCGGAAGACAGTGATCTCAAATGTTATTTGGACGGTAAGCAATTACATTTTAATGTAAGTCCTATACTGAAAGATGGAGTTACATACGTACCTATGCGGGCGATCTTTGAAGCTTTAGGCGCAACTATTAAATGGGATAATCATGCGAAGTCGGTCTCAGCGGTTAAAGGGGATATTAACATTTTTTATCTGGTCAAGGAAGGAAGAGTAATTGTAAACGCCAAAGAGCATGAGCAAGTCTTAAAAGGTATCAATTTTCAAAATAATACACTCGTCCCTTTAAGATTTATTAGCGAAGTGTTGGGTAGTAGTGTCACTTGGGATGAAAGTACAAAATCTATTTACATAACCTCACCAGTTGCCGAGGAGAAGATTATTGCCCCGGTCAACAGAACAATTTCAGTAGGAAGCCAAGAGCAATCAAAATCGTTATCAGATGAGAGAAACAGGTTTGTTATAATCGTAAAGCACTACGGAATTAAAAATAATCAGTTGTATAGCTTGCTCGAATTTTCTAACATGGATAATAAAGACATCTCAATAAATTTTAAGTCCGGTGATCAAAAAATCATAAAGACATTCTCAAAGGAAATGGACCCCATGCCGACTCTGAAAATTGAAAATTGTACGGAAGTAACCCATAAAGTAGTTATCGATAATATTGGCGGGAATATATATAAAATCCCGGAATTTTCAGTTAATCAGGCGTGTGTCAGTTCCAACCAATCCCAACAAGATGCGCTTGAAGTATGGCGGAACAACAATTCCGGCCTCTCGGAATTAGGCAGTAACCTCGTGTCTGTCCGTAAATATATTCAAGATCAGACGGGTGGGCTGCAAAACTTTGTGATCCCAGCCAATAAAGCTGAACAGCTGATCTTGGTCGCCCCAGTTGGAGGGAAGGATAGGTTGGTTGTGGAGGGCAGTTATTTTGTAGGGGGTCTATCAAATAAGACTATAGAATTCCAACTAGATTATGAAGTGGTTTCTGAGCTCGATTTGGGTATTTATAGTTACATATATACGGAACCTGTATATTAAGGATCGTTTTATTAGAAAAGAGGTGTCCGAACGGCCAAAATAAATGGCTGCTCAGACACCTCTTTTGTTGTGAGTGTGTAGATTAAAGTCTGACAATTACTCCTGCGCTGCTGTAAATCCCTCTTCCGCTAAATATTCTTTAGCTTCCTCAAGCGTTTCAAACGCCATCTCCAGATTGAGGTCGGCATAGACATACCATAAATCATCCTCAAGCTTTAGGGTTAGGGTTTGGCCCTCATCATTAGTCCAGAGTGTATCGGCAGTTGCCGCAGCCTTTTTCTTTCTTTTGCTGGCTACAGGAGCATCAGGAATGTAAATAGACAGTGAGGTGATGGAGGCATCCAGCAAACTGCGCAGCTCGGATTCCGAGTAGTCGCGAATATTCACGAAGCCCTTATCGTCTGTCTCGTAGCCCCGCAGTAAGCCTGCGAACACATAGCCATTACCATTTGGATGCAGGTGAAAAGCCACGGTTTTCTTATCATGCTGGCTTTCCTCGTAGTGATAGTTCACGCGCCCAAGGGATACATTTTTGCGTTCCAGCTGGGGGTAAGAGTCGAGAATCGCTAATTTTTGTTCAAAAGTAAGCATATACAGCCTCCGGTTTTCGGTGTGATTGTGCACATGATTATACCATGTCGATGGATCGTAGACTATTTTTTAATCATCAAGCGGCAGAGACAGCACGAAGGTGCAGCCTTTGTCTGAGTGCTCCTCAAGCACGAGGCTTCCGTTCATAGATTCGGCCAACAGACGGCTGAAGGTTAGGCCGAGTCCTAGACCACGCAGTGTGCTCTGCTTATCGCTGCCCCGGAAGAAGGCTTCGAAGACATGCTCACTATGATTGGATGAGATGCCAAGCCCATTATCTTGAACACGGATTTCGGCAAAGCCATGACCTTGCTGCTCCAGCAGGTCTATCGTAAGCTGCACCTTTCGATCCGGAGCTTTGGCTTGTACGCTGTTATTAAGTAGATTGACGATAATCTGCTGGATACGAAGGGAGTCCCCACGCAAAAATAAGGGATTGATCGGCATATGGAGCACGGGTTCAGCAACATCTTCCGCCTGTGTCAGTTTCCATTGATATACGATTTCTGATAGTAGTGGTACGGCATCGAGTCGGTCGTGACGAACGGAAACCATTCCTGCAGTCAGGGCATTGTAATCCAGAAGGTCGGCTACCATTCGCTGCAACCGCCCAGCCTCCAGCAGGGCAATATCCAGAAATTCCACAGCTTCATCACCTTCAACGACCCCTTCGCGGACGGCATGCACCAGGCCTTTAATAGAGGTTACGGGTGTTTTCAACTCATGGGAGACTCCGGCCAGCATTACGGCTCGAGACTGCTCAAATTGCTGTAACTTGCCTGCCATCTCTTCAAAAGACATCATCAGCTCATGAATTTCCCGCTCTTTAGCATCCTTATCTAGAACGATATCATAACGGCCATGGCTGATTTGAGCCGCTGCCTCGACTACCTTCTGAATGGGTTTTGCCAGTTTACGAGATAAGAGGTAAATGGTTAGCCAACTTAAGATGATTAGAAACAGCAGCAGTATGGAGAAAAATATGATCTCCTCCTGTGGAATATGCCGCAGTGATTTTTTGGATTGCAGGACAATAACCTGTCCCAGTGTTTTGTCATCCGAATTTATGGGAGCCACAGCAGCTTTGAACTCCGGACTGCGGGAGTCGTTCAGGCTATCATTTAGCTTATATCTCATTTCCTTGTCAGTTAGAGGTGGCAGGGAGAATAGCATTTGACCTTGTTGATCAGTAATGATCACGCACATCTCTATGGTTAACTTGAAAAACCGCTTCCGGTCTTCGATCAGTTTTTCGAGATTTTGGCTGATTTCAATGGAGCCTTCCATATTTAAGCTGCGATCTGCAATCTCCTGTGCCAAAAGCCCCGCAGTCTGCAGACGATTGCTCATAGCCTCCTGACGGATCCACCATAATGTAGCTAAAGCTGTGAGGAGCAGGCCTACACTAATAATGAGCAGATAACGTATCGTCCAGTAAGAAAGGATAGAGGTACGTTTGGCGTTGTTTCTCTTTAAGTTGTCCATAATTGATATCCCGTCCCCCTTAGGGTACGGATTTCCCCCTCACTAGTAGGCCAGTGCGACAACGCTTGGCGTAGTCTTTTGATCGACAAATCTACCGCCCGGTCGCTTCCTTCATAATCCATTTCCCATACAAATTCTATTAATTGCTCACGCGTACAAATCTGATTAGGTCTTTCAGCGAGAAATAACAGCACTGACATATCCCGAGGACTAAGACTCAGCTCAGCCCCATTCAAAAAGACAGCACGTGCTGTGAAGTCGATAAACAAACTGCCATAATGCCGTTTACGGCTGCCATCAGACCACTGCGAGGGACGGCGTAAGACAGCGTTCACGCGTGCTACCACCTCCTCGGGAATAAAAGGTTTAGACATATAATCATCCGCACCACCGTCGAGGCCGGCTAGCCGGTCATTGATCCCATCTCTTGCCGTCAGCATGATCACAGGGCAGCTGCTTTTTTCACGGATGAGCTTAAGCAGTTCAAAGCCGTCCATGTTTGGCAGCATGATGTCTAGTAATACTAATGAAGGAGGAGATATAGCAAAAGACTCCAGCGCAGCGCGTCCATCAGCTACACGGGTGACTTGAAAGCCTGCTTTTTTCAGATAAGCACTGAGGACCCTAGAGATGGCTTCTTCATCTTCTACAACAAGAATGGATTTCGTCAAATTGGAGTACCTCCAGTCCATAAAATTTACGACAAGTTTAACACATCATAGCCCGTTCTGCTCTGACTTCTTCCCGACATATTGCTTTGTTAGAATGAGGGACGAGCTTGAAAGCATACAGAAATTATGAATATTGGAGGGAACAGGATGAAGAGAAAAAGAATAGCCTTGATCGCTGCAGGAGTTATTATCGTAGGAGTAGTCACAGGTTATACATTACTGGATAAATCGCTGGGCAATAATGTAGAGATCGAGTCCGTGATTCCAAATCAAGCAACAACAGCAGATGCTGGAGAGACAACAAATAACACTGGAGCATCAGCAGGGGTGGCGGTCACAGCCGAACAATTAAACGGGGATTGGACCCTTGCGGAAACCTCTAAAGTCTATTGGTCAGTGACGACCTCTAAAGAAACAGTAAACTTCGTAGACAACAAAGTTCAGGGTACCTGGAAGGTAAATATAGAGGATTCTACTTCGATGGCCGGGGAAGGGACAGTGGATATGAGCGCTCTGGATTCTGGCAATAGCCAACGGGACGAGCATGTAAAAGGAGAGGATTTTCTATCCGTTACGGAATTTCCACAATCCACGTTTGTAGTGAAGTCATTTTCGGAGCTGCCGGCAGAATGGACTGAAGGAGCAACTGTGCCTGTTGAAATGCAGGGGACGCTTACCGTAAAAGGAGTAGAAAAGGACGTCACCTTTCAGTCGCAAGCGGCGTATAGCGGGGGACAGTTGATGCTGTCGGGAACGACAACAGTGGCCTTTTCTGACTTTGGTCTAAGCAATCCCCACACCGTTGTGCTGGATACAGAAAATAATCTTGAGGTTCGCTTGGAGCTTGTGCTGACAAAATAGTAGCTCTTTCGTAAGGATAACGCTGCTGTGAAATTTATAGAGAGACTGTACTGAAGAGATTTTCCCAGGCCGTGTTGGCTTTTGGGAGAGTCTCTTTGGTTTGGAATGAATTGTATGTTTTAATAGTAGTATCTGTCGAATAACTAGCAATAGTGGAGGTGTTCTTTGTGATCAAGGTGGCGGCAGCAATTATACATAATGAAGAAGGGCAGATTCTTATTGCCCGGCGGCGGCAAGGTAAATCGCAGGCAGGTCTGTGGGAATTTCCTGGTGGCAAAATAGAGCAGGATGAGAGCATCGCAGAGTGTCTGCAAAGAGAGCTTCAGGAAGAGATGGGGATCACAATCCTTCCCTATGAGAGCTTTGGCATGAACGAGCATAACTATGGAGAGATAAAGATCCAATTGATTGCTTGGAAAGCGCGGTATCAGGGAGGTGTAATTGATCTGGTGGATCACGACGAACATAGGTGGGTGCTTCCGGCTGAACTGGATCAGTTCATGTTTGCTCCGGCAGATCTTCCTTTTGTAGAACGTCTAGTGATGGAATCAAAGCCGGATTGAAGGGAGATATAATATAATATAGAAGAAAGGAAGAGCTTAAATGCCTGTATATGAAAAGCTAGTGCGTGACGGCATCCCCGATTTGATAGCTTCTCAAGGTAAAGATTTTAACACAAGGATATTAGAGTCCAAAGAATACATAACTGAACTACGTAAAAAATTGCAAGAAGAGTCGAAGGAATATTTTCAGGCAGTAAGTGATGAAGAAGCTCTGGAGGAGCTTGCCGATATGATGGAAGTGATTCAGGCTCTGGCGGAGACACACGGGAGCAATAGCGTGGAGCTGGAGAAGCAACGTGCAGAGAAAGCTAAACGTCGCGGTGGATTTAAGAAGGGGATATATCTGATTGAAGTGGAAGGAGAATAACAGGGAGATTATTTTTCCGCACAAGGAGGGTAAAACGTTGTTCAAAACCAAACTGACGATGATCTTAAGCAGTGTGGTGGCCTTGATTCCTGTAGCTATTTATTTATTCCTTTATTCCAAAATGCCGGATACCGTGCCGATTCATTATGATGGGAACATGGCTGATCGATTTGTAAGTAAAGCTAGTCTGGAGGTTATTTTGCAAAGCGGGCTGGGTTGTTTAGGATTCGTAATCATGAAGCTTTTACAATTCCTTTTGCAAAAAGCGTTTATTCAAAGCTCTAACGAGCACTCAGCGGCCTTGAGCAAGATCTGGAATATTGCTATTTTGGTGGTGACGGTGGTGTTTGCTGGCATCAGTTCCTATACATTCATTAGAATGGTCTGATAGAATTAAAGAGACTTAGCAGAAGGATTAGGAGGAACATGCAAATGAAAATGGACAACGCTTACAAGGTGAGATGGGGAATTATTAGCACAGGCTGGATTGCTCATCAATTTGTTACTGATTTGGCGCATGCCAGTAATGGTGTGGCTTATGCCGTTGGGTCAAGATCTCAGGAAAGTGCCGATGAATTTGCTGAAAATCATGGGATTCCGCATGCCTATGCAACCTATGAGGAATTGCTGAATGACCCAAATGTAGACGCGGTATATATTGGAACGCCGCATCCTTTTCACAAAGAAAATGCTTTAATGGCGCTGCGTGCAGGCAAAGCTGTCCTGTGTGAGAAACCTTTTACCGTAAACAGCGGTGAATTGGAAGAAGTTGTGGCCTATGCTAAAACGCATAAGCTATTCCTGATGGAGGCAATGTGGAGTCGCTACATCCCGGCGATTGTGAAGGTTAGAGAATGGATTGCTGAGGGTAGAATCGGTGATGTTCGTTTGGTGAAGGCAGACCTAGGGTTTCGTACCGACTGGAATCCGGAAGGCAGATTGCTGAATCCGCAGCTGGGCGGGGGTGCGCTGCTGGATGTGGGGATTTATCCGGTTTCTTTTGCCTCCATGGTGTTTGGACCTCATCCTGAGTCTATTTCCAGCACAGTGCACATAGGTGAGACTGGAGTGGACGAGCATTTCTCGATGCTGTTGTCATATGGTAACGGGAAAACCGCTTCGTTGAACGGTGGTATTCGTCTTAACATGTTGGAGGAAGCGCATGTGTTTGGCACAGAAGGCCGTATTATTGTAGAGGGTACATTAGTGAACCCGAAATCGGCTGCGCTTTATATAGGAGATGAGAAGGTAGAGAGCTTTGTGGACGACCGTGCTTCTATTGGATATTGTTTTGAAGCGGAGGAAGTAGGACGTTGTCTTCAGGCAGGGCTTACAGAGAGTCCGGTGATGACATTGGATGAATCGTTAGCGATTCTGAAACTGCTGGATCAAGTGCGTGCACAGTGGGGGCTTAAATACCCTGGAGAGTAATTAAAATATAAATTAAACACCCCTCGGCGCAGTGCTACACAAGTAGCTCCGAGGGGTGTTGTTATATTAACTAAGCTGAGCTAGTTCTGATTATTGGCGTTTTTGCCTGCCTGGACCCAGCCGGACACTTCAACGGTACGCTTCGCTTGATGAAAAACAGCGTCACGGATCCGATCCTGATCTTCGATCATTTTACCGTCTCCATCTACACTGACACTTGTTCCGTAAGGGTTGCCTCCCGCACCAAATGTGACTGGATCGGTATAACCGGGTGCTGCAACAATGGCTCCCCAGTGATACATCGACGTATAGAGTGCCAAAATCGTAGCTTCTTGTCCACCATGCGGGTTCTGTGCTGAGCTCATGGCGCTGACGACTTTGTTTACTGTTAGTCCTTTGCCCCAAATGCCACCGGTTGTATCAATGAACTGCTTCATCTGGGAAGCAATGTTACCGTAACGGGTTGGGGAACTGAAAATAATCGCATCCGCTTCGACTATATCGTCGGGTGTGGCGACTGGGATATCTTTTGTTTTCTCAGCTAGGGCTTTCATGGCTGGATTTGCTTGAATTTTGTCCTCGGGGACGAGTTCCTGCACCTTCAGCAGTTTTACCTCAGCTCCTGCTTTTTCTGCGCTTTCCGCGGCCCATTGTGCTAGCTGGTAGTTAGTTCCTGTGGCACTGTAGTAGATGACAGCTAATTTGATTTTTGGCATGCTGTAGTCATTCCCTTCGAGTGTAGTTCCATACTATTAATTACCCTAATGGTGTCTTTATAACCCAGAATGAAATCAATCTATTCGAACTGGACAGACAGATGTCCACTTTGCCTGTGTATACTAAGTTCAATCACAGGAAATGAGGGAGAATGGATGAATACTTATTTTGTAGAGAAAGCAAAAATGACCTTGGCGGGGGTTAGCATACGCACAACTAATGAAGCAGAAATGGGACCTGATGGAGGTTTGTCGCAGCTGTGGGAAACTTATTTTCAGAGTAATATTGCGGGGCAGATAGCTACGGTAAATCCTGAGTACATCTATGCTTTGTATACGGATTATGAGAGTGATGCGAGCGGAGCGTATACCGTTGTGATCGGGCATGAAGTAGCTGAGGAGAGACATTTAGAGGGAAGTCAGCTAGAGGAAGGCGAGCTAGAGGAAAACGAACTAGTGGAAAGCCAGTTCACCTATGCGGCTGTACCGGAGAGCAAATACATGGTTTTTAAGACGAAAAAAGGTCCGGTATTTGAAGTAGTCGCGCAAGCGTGGGGGGAGATTTGGGCGTACTTTAAGGAGTCTGGGGAGGTAAGAACTTACACGGGGGATTTTGAGATTTATGATTCACGGAATTTTGACCCTGCTGACACGCAGGTTGAGATTTATATTGCGATTGAATAGATAGGGGAAAAATGGCTTTATATGCTTAGTGGGTTAAGTGCTTAAGCGGGAGATTTTTTAGGGAAAAGTGTTATAGGAAAGTGTTTAGAGGGAAGTATTTTATAGGGAAAAAGGGATTTAAGGGAGTTGCTTCTGATAGTAGTATCAAGCAGCTTGCGAGAGAAAGGGGGGCTGCCGAGAGGTAGTCCCTATTTTTGCTGACGGCCAGGTACCGGGGAGAAGGGTTACTTGACGGTGGAAGAGAATATGACAACTTAAAAGAAAAATACATTTGAAAAGAATATATACATCAGTAAAAAATAATGAATAACGACTCTTCTCTCAACTGGGGATGTGTTGTTAATAATCCTTGCTGAGGCTTGCATTTAGGCACGGGGGGAGACATAAGAAAAGCCCTAGAGTATATATACTTAACTAATATGTCTGCGGAAAAATATACGGTAAAAATCCCGTAGATTTGCTGGATTGGGCTCAAGTGGCGGGGATGTACGGTAAAAATCCCGTAGATTTGCTGGATTGGGCAGAAGTGGCGAGAATGAACGGTAAAAATCCCGTAGATTTGTTAGATTGGGCTCAAGTGGCGCGAATGAACGGTAAAAATACTCTACATCAGCTGCATAGCGTCGAATTAGTCAGAAATAGGAGCAAAAATGCTCTACATTAGCCGCCCCGAGCCAAAGTAGCAAGAAAGAGAGGCAAAAGTGCTCTACATTAGCCGCCCCAAGCCAAAGTAGCAAGAAAAAGAGGCAAAAATGCCTTACATTAGCCGCACCAAGCCAAAGTAGTAAGAAAGAGAGACAAAAATGCCCTACATTAGCCGCCCCGAGCCAAAGTAGCAGGAAAGAGAGTCAAAAATGCCCTACATTAGCGGCAAACGCCGCTTGGACCTAGTCAAAGTTAGTTTGATGGAGGAGCTAGTGGAACTGTTATTGTTAGTGGAGTTAATGCGCTTAAGGAACTGATTCAGTTGGTGAAACTAACGGAGTTGATAGAGCTAATGTAACTGTAGAAGTTAATGTAGTCGGCAAAGCTAGTTAGTTAAGCAAATGTGGTTGATGGAACTGAGGTGATTAGTGAAGCTGCTGTAGTTCATGTAGTTCATGTAGTTCATGTAGTTCATGTAGTTCATGTAGTTCATGTAGTTCATGTAGTTCATGGAACTCATTGAGTCGGCTGATCCGATAGAGTTGAGTAGAGATGACCAATTAGCCAACACACAAATATACAGAAATGGAGAATGCCAAATGGGAAAACAATTCACCGCTATACTACCTGTACATGAAGAGTTTATTCTTCGGCAGCACCTATTTTTCGTAGGGTCAGCGCCGCTTTCAGAAGATGGGCATGTTAACCTTTCGCCGAAAGGACATGATTGTTTTCGGATATTGTCTCCTAATCAGGTGGCCTATCTAGACATGACCGGCAGCGGTAATGAGACGAGCGCGCATCTGCTGGAAAATGGAAGAGTGACGGTTATGTTTTGTGCGTTTGAGGGGCCGCCTAATATTTTAAGACTGTATGGAACAGGGGCTGTGATTTTGCCTGAATCAGGAGAATGGGAAACACTGTCCCCTTTGTTTACATCTCTGCCTGGAGCTAGACAGATCATTTTGATAGATGTTCATAAAGTACAGACTTCCTGCGGATTTTCGGTCCCATTCATGAGTTATGCGGGTGAGCGGGATACGTTGCAGCGTTGGTCTATCCAAAAGGGCGAGGCAGGCCTGAAAGAATATAGACAAGAGAAAAACACTAAGAGTATAGACGGGCTACCCACACCTCTTGGACAAAAAAACTGACCAGAGAGGATCTCCCATACTCATGGTCGGTAGAAGGAAGGCACAAACCATAGGGTTGCTTACTCAAGTCATTAAAAGTTGTCTGCTTCGAATAGGGATGTACATCCAAGTCGTTCAAAGTTGTCTGCTTCGTATATGTACACCCAAGTCGCTATAGTTGCTTGACTACCATTATAAATGTTCACTAGTTGGATACAGTGTATGCTATAAACCAGTACATTCGATCTCATTAGGCAAAGTAATAAGCTAATCGAACGCAACAAGTAATCCCGTAATCCTTTAACCTGTAATCCCGTAATCGAAAAAATGAAGGACATAAGGGTGACGATTCATTTGGCATCCCATTGGAGGGTTTTTTAGAGTGTCTTTCCCTATTTAATAGTCTATTAAACTTATTGCTTTTACTGTTATTTCTATCATCGCATGCTCGTTTATTTAAACTTATAATGAAGGCGATGGGATGGGCTGCTTTTCCATCTATCATCGTTTACATTCTCATGTAGAAGTTATTTTACGTAGATTAATAAACGGACAAAGGAGATACAGCATGCTGCCATCACTCACATTTCTTAATCGTCAATTAGAGGGAATTTTACGCAATAAATTTGCACAGGGGCATCAAACATCGGGTTATTTAGCCAAGCTGGAACAGCTTCCCGCAAGCTATGATGCCTATCTGGAATTCGCTCATAGCTTGGTTGCCATCCCAATGAGGGAAGATTGGCCTTACTATGAACCAAACGATTTACAAGAGATATGGCAGGAATGCGATCCGGCACGACCTTTAGGCCAGGTCGGCATCTTGAATCTTAAGGATAGCTCCAAGCGTGTGGAGGCGGGATTCCTCGCTTCAGTCTGTGGTTCAATGCTAGGCAAACCGATTGAGGTAAACCCCAGCTTGTCGGAATTGCGTAAAGCTTTAACTTCTGTAGGGGAATGGCCACTGAATGATTACATTTCTGATGAAGTTCTCCATGCTTTGGATCGTCGACATTGGTCTTGGTTTGAGACGACGCGGGGGCGAATTCGTTATGTGGCACCTGATGATGATATCAATTACACATTAATGGGAATGATGGCGTTAGAACAATTTGGCGATGGTTTTACGAAAAGAAATTTAAGAGATTTATGGATAAATCATCTTCCGATAAGTACTACTTGGGGGCCGGAGAGGACCATCTTGCTTCGATCGGGGATTAGCTATCTGGAGCATGATAGAGAACTATTCAATCATTCTGAAATAGAGGCTTGGCCCGACTTCATGGTGCAAGATACAGAACTATGCGGAGCAGCGATTCGCGCAGATGCTTACGGTTATGCCTGCCCCGGTCAACCCGCTCTTGCCGCTGAGCTAGCTTGGCGTGATGCAAGTTTTACACATCGCCGGACGGGGATCTACGCCACGATGTTCATCGCCGCTGCGATTGCAGTTGCGCAAGTGCTGCGCGATCCTATTAAAATAATAAGTACTGCACTGCAATTCGTACCTAGAAGGAGCCGATTCTATGAGATTACTCAGGATTGCCTGCAGAGGGTAGCGAATGCAGATAACTGGCTGGAAGCTTATCAGAGCATTAACCATAAGTATGCAAATTATAGTCACTGTCAGGTTTATCAGGAAATAGGTACCTTAATTAATACATTTCGATTTGCAGACAATGTCGGTGACGGGATATGCAAGCAGGTGATGCAAGGCAACGATACGGATAGTTTTGGAGCAACAGCAGGCTCTCTGCTCGGGGTTTATTTCGGTTCTGACAGCCTGGAAACAAGATGGCTTGAGCCTTTCCAAGACCGGATTCATACGGGATTATCTAATTTTCATGAGCAAAAGCTATCCCGTTTGGCTGAGCGGATGGGGCGTTTGCCAGAGCTGTTGCATACTCACCAACATCGAATTGAACCCAGCGAGCTCTATGTAAACGAGAACACCGATTTAAACCTTTGAATTTGATTTCATCAAAAAAATGGTTAAGATATCTGTTACTACGGTTCACAATTTTATTTCCTTGGAGTGTTTGTGGGACCTATATAGAAGTGCTTTAGAAATTAAAAGTGCCAATTGAGTAGCTGAGTAAAAGTCACCGTGCTTAATGCAATACGACATTATCCCGTAACAGGTTACTTTTTGATTTTTTTCATCTATCCATAGACTGCTAGACAAAAAGACACCAACCCCCGGTTAGTGTCTTTTTGTCTAGCAACAGGTACTGCTAACAATGGCAAATTTGCTTGAAGATGTTACATCAAACGTAGATCACATAAGGGATGATGCGTAACCAATGGTGTGAAAGCGTCTAGAGCAGATTACTTGAAAGTTCAATGGATTGTTAAAAACATCTACAATAGGTAAATTAACGAGACTTAGACTACAGGATAATTACGAATGATTAACGAGCTATGTGATCTTCATGGCATTACGTACCTATTAACCATCGAAGCGCTGTCCAACGCTAGTGCTATAAGTGGTGGAGCTTACAGGATCGTCGAGCCGACACAAAGACAAGGTTATCCCGTATGCCGTATCCTGTATCCCAAATCCCTACCGCCCAAAGCTCATGCTACCTACGGATTCCACTATAAACACAGGCACATATTGCTCGCCCATGTCTGTTCCAACGAGCTCATATCCATTCTGATATTGGCCACTAACTAACGCGTTACCTGTAACGGAACCCACTTCTCCTTGGAGCAAAATATAAATCCCATCCGAGTAAGCAAGACTATTGCCGAAGTTATCTACGATGATCTCACAATGAAAAGAGACCTTTTCAAAAGGATGAGTGGTCAGATCCGCAGCTGAGATTACAGCATACTCCTGAACAATCTCCGCGAATTGATAGCTGCCGTCTACTTTACGGTAAAGTGCCGTTTGCCCGTCAACACCGTCTCCAAGATCCGCATTAGGCACGAGAATAGAGTCATCGGACTGCAGTTCATAACTATCACCAGCTAAAGAAAATAACTGCGAAATACCATTCGATTTCATCTCATATGCTGTGAAAAGGGTGCGTCCACCTTCAACCTCAGATTGGGCTAAAACTACAGGTACACCTGAAGAGGTTGCCAACTGTTCATTAAAAGTAAGACTGCGCAGACTCTCGAAGCGTGGCAAGCTGTTTCCGGATAATGTGACCACATTGTCGTCGTTATTCATCGCGGCATAATAGAGCACGCCACTATTATCCGTCCCGGCAACGATCACTTTTGTGCCCAATAGTCCTTTGCGGGAGATGGCGTTGTTGTATTTGTCTTGCTCTTCACCGCCAGGAAGGAGGCGAACAGGCTCTGCGATATTCCAAGCCAGCCTAGTAGCGGCAATGTTTGTCGAAGTATCTTCTAGCGGGGCAAGATCTCCGTATAATTGTATCGCTTCAGCATATTGACCTTTAGTAGTCAGACGGTTGGCATTTTTTAGTAGCTTAGCCTTACTAGTATCGATCAAAGTCAGCACCTTGGATGAAGTGATGCCTGCCGATCCTGCAAAATTACGATAAGCTACAGCATGCCCAGCAAAAGCTGTGATATTGTCACCTTCAAGATCTTTGTTCAGGATGATCTTCCCGCTGCTTTCTGCTTGTTGAAGTACCCAAGGAGCTTCGTAATTATGCTGGCTATAAGCACTCATCAGGGACAGGGTGCTTTCCAGCATGCCGGTAAAGTTTCCTGCTCCTGCTAAGGATTTTAATATAGCTGTGTCATGGCTTTTAAACTTTGAGGCTAGTAAATCCTCTTTGGAAGCTGCACTTCCATAATAAGCATCAGGAATCTGCAAAAGATTCCATTTGAAGTTCTCTTCATTACTCACCCCTCCGCTCTGGTTCTGGGCAAGATCGGCAAGGAACTGCTCCTTAAACTGACGGAAATAAGAGGTGAACTGGTCTGAAATGCCTGAGGCCGACGATAACTGGCGATAATAGGATTCATAGGGACCGCCTGGCTTCATATATGTAGCTTTTAAACTGAGCAGAGCTTGATAGCTTTTCATAAATCCGGCAAAATCCTTAGTCTCTGCTTCCTCCTTAGTAGAGGCTACCAAATCATTCAGAACTTTGCGGATGTCTGTGATTGGAGCTAATTCATCCAGACGTTTTGCGACTCTTTCTTCCTGGTAATCAATGGAATAGTTGGCCGCTGCTTGACGGTACTGATCCTCTGCATTAATCAGATCCCCGGCAGCGTAGAGACGGTCGGCTTCTTTGGTGATTTGTATTTTATCTGCGATGAGAAAAACCTTCTGTCCAAGCAGCACAAGCATGCATATACACAAAATGATCATAAAGTTTCGCAGGGTTATTAATTGTTTGAACGTCATATAGAGTAGCCTCTTTTTTCAAAATATAAGAAAGCCTAAGAAAGTATAAGTTTTACGGTATACATCATCCTTATATTTCTTTGAGAAACGGTTGGTTGTCATCAATAAGGATGTTTGCTTTATATTGGTTCATCTTAGCTTTCAGGTCTATTGGACCTCCGGGTCCCAGCGATATTTGGCTTCACGAATGTCAGCTACCCTGAGGTCTAAGCCGTTCCAAGGTTCATGGGGATTCGCAGCAATGAGTTTGGACAACCGCATAAAACGGTCCTTGGGCAGATCTTGCACGTATCGGCCAATCATATTGGAGTAGAGCAGGGCATAACGCTTCATTCTTACCGCCGCTCCTGCAACGCTCGTAAGGATGGTTAAGCCGTTAGCCATCTGGCGAATCTCCACTTCATAGTTCTTCACGTAGCGTAGTGTACGATCCTTAATGAGATCGGGACGGACTTTAGCGATCTCGCCGATATATTCGGCTAGCAGTGGTTCGAAGTCTTTTAGAAGAAGCTGCTCCAGTTCTAGATCCATATCCTTGCGGAGTAAAAATCCATGCAGCAAAGCCACTCGCTGCCGCGCGATCCGGTCGCCGCGAAGCAGGATGGAGAGCTCGCGCAGCTTCTCATAGGCAAGAACATCATCCTTACGGAGTACGGAGACAGCTTCCTGACGGTTGACCTCCAGCCCTTCCTTGATGATGCCGATCCCACGACCAAGCAGCTCATTGAGAGAACGAAGATTCTCGTTCTGCCTTACTTTTCGCTGCGTATAGTACAATAGTCCAGCAAGCACAAGACCACCGGCACCACACAATATCATTTGTTGGATGCTATTTCCAAAATAGACAGAGGCTAGTGTGAGCAGTAAGATGAATAGTAGGCGGGTATGCATCTTCCGTCTGGCTAGTGATGCTGCGTGCTGCTCTACAGCAATAAGTGAGGCTCTGCCACATTTGCTACAGCGGTCTTCGCCAAGAGCGGTATACCGCCCGCATTGGCGACAGATGCGCAGCTTGTCATAAGCGTAACGCGGGGCCTTGAAAGGCCGGAAGGTAACGGGTCTTTTCTTATTCACGGCCTTTATCGCCTCCGTTCAAAGCGGCTAGCAGTCGATCGTTAATATCATCACGTGTCAGTGGTTTGCGCTGATGTGCGGCATAAATGGAAATCTGAATTACGGCAATTAGGAACGTAATCCCAAGAATGACGTATGAAATCATGGAACAATCCTTTCTCATGGACGCTCTGCAGTCCAGATGGCTTTTAGAATGATAATCTTCTATGCATCAATGCACTGGGTCCGGCGGTCCTAAAGTTGAAGTTTACAAGGTTTAATTATATCATAATGGCATGCTATTTACAGATTTTAGCGATAGTGCTGAACCTGTCATATGTGCCTAATATAACACAAGAGGAGCCCTATTTATGCTTCGTAAATATCAAAGTATTAGAACAACCAAGACTCTCTTTCTACGTATCTTTCCGGCATTGCTCCTGGCTCTTTGTCTAGCTGCCTCGCCTTTTGCAGCTGTTAAGGCCTATGCGGCAACGTCGGCGCAATCTCACATTGACGCTGTGCTTCTTATTGATGTCAGCAACTCCATGAAGACTAGTGACAAGAACAAAATCGCCAACGAAGCGATGAAAATGTTCATAGATATGTTATCCACCCAAGGTGATAAAGTAGGTATTGTTGCCTATACCGACAAGGTGCAACGGGAAAAGGCTCTGCTGCAAATTAGCTCGGAGAGCGATAAGCAGGATTTGAAGGATTTTATTGATGGTTTGGACCGAGGAGCTTACACCGATATCGCTATTGGCGTAGAGGAAGCTGTAAAGGTTCTGCAGAATGGAAGTGACCCTTCCCATGAGCCTATCATTGTAATGCTCGCTGACGGCAATAACGATTTCAACAAAGCGACAGGCCGGACGCAAAGTGAATCAGATAAAGAGCTGAAGGCGGCCGTAGAGGTTGCCAAAAAGAATGGCTATCCCATCTATACCATTGGACTTAATGCAGATGGCAAGCTGAATAAACAAAGCCTCGCCGACCTGTCCAACGAGACGGGTGGTAAAGCATTTTCGACGGACTCAGCAGACGATCTACCGCAAATCCTGAGTGAGATTTTTGCCAGCCATTTGAAGCTGAAGGTAGTGCCTGTGCAGTCGATTACTGCAAATGGCGATTATCAGGACGTGACCGTCAACGTGCCTAACGGCAGTGTTTTGGAAGCCAATATCTCAATTATGTCTTCACAGCCTGTGACAGCGAAATTAACGGACCCGTCAGGGAAAGAAGTTGCGATCCCCTCAAACAATGTCCTGCTGTCCAAGTCTTCTACTTATAGCTTGATTAAGCTACTGTCACCGGAGGAAGGAGATTGGAAACTTCAGGTTAAAGGTGTGCCAAAGGATAAGATTGATATTAATCTAGTCTTTAACTATGACCTGGAGCTTAAGATCGATGCGCTGCCATCAGCAACCTATAAAAAGGGTGATAAAATCGACATCACCTCGCATCTGTTCAGCAACGGTACTCAGGTAACACTCAGTAATTTGTATCAAGATATGAAGGCGGTACTGCTTGCTACAGATATTGATACAGGTGATGTGCAAGAAATCGAACTGGATAACTCCGGAGCTGTCTTCAAGGGTACCTTTGAGGTAAAAGAAAGCCATAACTACGAGTTGAAGGTACGGGCAGAGGAAAGCAGCTTTTATCGGGAAAGTGCACCTGTCCAGATCAGCGCGAAGACAGGCGGAGCAGCAACAACAGCACCTTCTACAGGGACTGGCAACGAAGAACCCCTGAAGGAAGCCTCATCCAATACCCTGTATTACATTATAGGGGGCATTCTTTTAGTGCTGGCAGCGGGTGCAGCATGGTATGTGCTGAATAAGAAATCGGCACGTGGTTTTGTTGGACAGCTGGTAGTAGAGGTTGAAGACAGCAATACGGGTGAGAAGACCTACCCACAATATAAGAAGCTTGCAGGCTTCAAGGGCAAGTTCACCCTTCATCAGCTGCTGCAATTGGCGCCTGAACTGAAGGAGAGCGAAACTGTTATTTTCACACCGGCTAAGAATGACCGATTGCTGTTACGCAGCGGAGAAGGTGTTACTGTGGAGAGATCCGGACGTGCTGCGGATGCTTCGCGTGGTCTTGAACTGAAGAGTGGGGACCGCGTTTCAGTATCTCTACAGACGGTAGATAAGACGATTTATCTGGAATATTTAGTATAGTAGGCAATGGCAATATATGCCGCAGAAACAGTTTTGCTGCAAGATATCTGAAGTACAGCTTCCGCAAAACTTTTAGGAGGATAAGCATATGAAACCAGTAGTAAGAGAGCATATACAGCAATTGGATGTATCACTAGGCGGCGGGATTGTCAGCGATAAGATCAGGGTGGATACGATTGATAATCCGATCCTGATCATTGGACTAGGCGGCACGGGCATTGATGCTCTGCTGCGTCTTAAATATCAGATTAACCGCCGCTTTAAGCTGCCGGAGGATCCGATATCCAAGAAGAAACGGGACAAGCCGGATAATGTGGAATTTCTAGCTTTTGAGACGAATGAACAGGATCGTGGAAAAAAATACAAAGGCATTGGGCTGGACCCGCAAAATGAATTTGTACTGTTGGCGAATGCCGAAATCGGCGGATTGTTGCAGAACCGCAGTATCCTCGATTCCTATATTACGGATTGGCTGTCACCTGAGCTGAGTATTACAGATGGTATGAATGGTGCTGCTGGTGTGCGGCAGGCTGGACGTCTGCTTTTGTTCACCAAGATTAATCAGGTTGTAGGCGCGATTGATAAGAAGATCAAGACGTTATCCGTAGGCACTAACAAAAAGCTGATGGTCTTTCTCCTGACAGGTCTGTCGGGCGGTACAGGCAGTGGGGCTTTCTTGGATATTGCCTATATCGTGCGCGGTATTATTGAACGTGACTATGGATCAGCTGGTATTGACCGTGTGAACACACTGGGGTACCTCTTTACACCTGACGTGAATTTGTCTAATAAAAGTCTAAGCGAGCACACGCGTGAATATATTCGCAAGAACGGTTATGCAGCGCTAAAAGAGCTGGATTACTGGATGAATGTGGACAGTCGTGGTGAGCGATTCCAGCAGCAATACGGTAATATTTTGACGGTAAATTCACCGCTGCCTCCATTTAATCTATGTCATTTGATCTCTGCAACGAATACCGAGGGTAAGCTGCTGGAGAATGCGTACGATTACTGTATGAACGTAACGGCGGAGAACATCACGAACTTTATGGCGAGTGAAGAAAAACAGTCTGGTGAAGAATTCGCCATTCATGACTATATCAGTAATATCCGCACTAACATTGCGCAGATGAACAAGACCTACCCAGCTAACTATGAATACAACATTATCGGTGCCTCGTCCGCTGTGCTTCCGATTGAGGAAATGACGACTTACCTGGCTTTCCGCTTGTTTGATAAAATGGAAAAAATGTTCCAGCAGGCGCCAGGTCAAGAGGATGTAGAGAAATTCGCACGTAAGCTTGGGATTGATCTCGACAGTATGATTAAGACATTTGAATCCCGTGTGCCTGAGCCGTTGCCAGGCTACGAGAACAGCGAACGCTTGAGCCATGCCAATGTTGTTAAGAATCAAGTGGTAAGCATGGATACAGAGCTGGAGCAGAACTTCCTGGCTCGTGCCCGTGAAGAATATATCAAATCGAAAAAGCAGCTGCCTGGCGAAATTGTGGGACGTTTCAGTGAAGAGCTGGAGCGCATCTTCCTGCACCCAGAGCAAGGACCGTTCTACGTTTCCCGCCTGCTGTATACCGAGAAGGGCTTCTGTATTTTAAAGCTGATTCAGTCTTATATTGAGGCTTTACGTGAAAGCTTGTTGCGTTTGCCACGTGATATTGAGACGGCGCAGGACAGTGCGGATGAGAAGCTGAGCGATGCCCGCAGTGCTTTTGTCTCCAAAGAGAAGAAGAAAAATGCCTATATTGAGGCTAAAATCAATGAGTATTGGCTGCACGCCGATGTAGAACGCACTGAACAAATGATTCAATTTTACGAGGACTTATATGAGCTATTAAACGATGAGAACAGCCGGATTTACGGTGTGTTTACAGAGATTCTTAGTGCGCTTAGCTCGATTTTTGCCAAGAACGGGGACATCCTTATCAATGGCGAAGAGCAGGCAGACTATAAAGGAAACAAAACTTATTATTGGAACATTGTGAACGTGCCGGATATTTCGGCGACCATCTCCAAGATCATGGATCAGAAGGACGGCGACGACCTGATTCGCGACTTCACCCGTGAAATGCTGAAGCATTCCGGACGTTGGGTCAAAGAGCAGGAGATTGATATCGTTCGCTCAATTTCGGAATTCCTTAGCGATAAGTTTGGGGATCTGATTACCCGTTCGATGGAGGATTTCCTTGTGATGAAATTCGGCCATGAAGAGCCGCTGGATAAATTCGTTGAGCGGATTATTGCCGGTAAATTGGACGAAGAGGCTGTGCCTACCTTCCACCTTAGCAATAGCTCAGGCAGCTTACATTTCCCATCATGGGGTTTCGTTTCCGTGCCTGTAAAAGCGCCGGGTATCCTAAAAGGGATTCGTAATTATCAGAATAATGCGCTTGGCAAATCGCAATTTACGATCAAGGAAAGCCAAGTGAAAAACCGTATTTTCTGGCTTAATACACGTAACGGTGTGCCACTTTTCGTATACACGCCGCTGCGGGTGTTTGAAGAAAACTATGAGCGGACCATTCTCGACAAGGAAGGGATCGGCCGCCATCTCGTGATGACGGATAAGAACAACTGGACGTACCTGCCTTCTCCGATTCCAGAAAAATCATGGGGCGACACTTACGTCAATTCTCGTGTACGTGATTATAACGCTAGAGTGCGTGCAGACTTTGCAAAAGCGCTGGCAAGTGGAGTCATTATTGAAAAAGGTGTAGATGAGAACACAAGTAACAGATATTCTGTTGTGTTCACCAAACCTTTTGATCTGGACGCCATTTTGAACGGTTTCGATATGCAGCTGCAATCCACACGCCCAAATCTCGGTGAAGTGAAGAAGGCGGTTGATGAGCTGAAGAGCCTGCGTGAGAAGGGCTTGGAGCGGGAAGGCCTTAAAGATATCTTTGGCAGCATCAACAAGGACATGGCGCAGGAGAATCTCATTCGTTCACCGCAGCTGATTTCACGTGTTCGTGTGGAGCTGGCTAAATATGCTGAACTGACTGCCAAAGCCGCTGAGCTTGAAGGTGTGCTTCATCAATATCTGGACGAAGATAAGTGGATGGATCAGTTCATTGAAGCTTTGTATACAGACAGCATTATCAAAAAAGGTGCACTCTATGTTTATGACCGTGATGAAGAAGAGGACGCTTGGGAGCCGTTTGCTAATTTGATGAAAGAGCGCAGCTACGTAGAGTATGCCGTGTATCGTCACTTCCGGGAGCTGGATGAGAAGAGCCGCAGCGTACTGCTGCGTAAGGCAGCACGTCGTGCAGGTGAAATGACTGCCGCTGAAGACGTTACCCCGCTGCTCTATAAGCTGGAAGGACTGTATGTATCATTCCTGGAAGCACGCGATAGCTTGGAGTACGAACGGGTAGAGTATGAGAGCGGCGATGAGATGTACGGATTCTACAAGAGCATGACTAGCAAGCTCGGCAGTATCCGCAGAAAGTTGAAATAGGCCTATGATCAAAACACAGGCATTATCTTATGGTGAACAATATGCGGTACAGGAAGAGGCACAGCGCAGCAAAGGGGATGGACGCAGCAGCATCCATTACCCTGCCCTGTTTCTGTTCGTAGGCGACAAGGTTGCTCCGGCCATCGGTCCGGTGCTGGATAGCTGCGAACGAAAATGGGATAACGCCGGCGGTGTTATGGCGTTACATGCTGTGTCAGGTGCGGCAAAAGAGGGAATAGACGGAAGTATAAGTGGATCTGTTGCGGGAGGAAAAGACCGGGTGCTGGCCATGGCCTTGCCGGAAACGGCAGGGTCAGATCCACGCACTGTGCGTCATGAACTTTACCGCAAGTTTCATGAGGATACACGTTATCTTGCTGAAATGAATAAAGTTATCCGGCGGCTGAGCAACAGTATAGCGGATTATGGACGTCTATATTCATCTTTTGACGTCATCCATCTCTCTATCATTACGCGGGTTGATGATCCGCTTAATGTATTGCTGCCGGAAATTACACTGCTGGCTCGTGCTGTACTCGGCCAGTCCTTTAAGTCCGTACAGACAGATCTCTACGCTCTGATCAATGAGCGGGAGCAAGGGGATAATTTTGGATATTCCAGCTCAGTAGGGCTGGCTTTTCTGCGTGAATTGGACAGAATGCAAGCTACGGACTATAAGTTTAATGCGCCGTTACTTGTGACGGAAGACGGTCTGTCGATTCCAGTTGCCCATGGTCCTTCCGCATTATTTGACCTTGTGTATCTGCTCTCCGATAAGAATGAGCGCGGTATGATGTCTGCACACGGTATGGATGACAACTACGAGATTATTTCTCATATTAGTCTGCTCAAAAATCGGGTCCGCCCGGCTTCTGATCAGGCTACTGGTCATGGCGGATATAACAATATGACCTTCAAAAGCGGCATCAGGGGCAGCACTGGAAGACAAGGCTACGCCTCTGCTGGCTTTTCCGGGGTAAGAAGACCTAATGTTCAAATTGCTTTGGCGGTGCTGTATCATGCGTTCCGGCGGCTTGTCTCCGATATGCGTGAGGGCAGTTCGTGGACTATACGTGAACGGCAGGCGTTGTTAGGGCTGGACCCTGACAGCTTGCGGGAACACGCGGTACACCTACTTCCGGAGAAAGACGGCCTGAATGAAATGACGGGGTTAATGAGTCACGGACGCCCTACCTATAATGAACTGAAGCAGCTGTCACTTCGTGAAGCTGAACGGCAGTTGTTCGGTGACGGGGGCGAAGCTTATTTCCGCAATAACTTTGTGGCAGAGTCAAACCGGAGAGTAGAGGGAATGAATCCATTACGCCAATGGCGCACTATGCTGGCGGCACAGGAAACATCTACGCCAGCGGTAAGCTTTTATCAGCTTGCGGAGTGGACGGCAGATCGTGATGAAGCCGGAAGTGTGCTCCATCTTTTACGTCAGCATATGGCAGGCCTGCGTTCCGCGATTCTCTCCATGCAGGAGGAGCTTGAGGACCTTTACGCAGAAAGCGTGGAGCGCCAGCCGTTCCAGCGTGTGCCGCTTTTTGATAAAAGAACAGTACGTAACTTCATTCATTATTTATTCTCAGCCGTATATGGCAAAAAATATGAACTATTGGGCCTAGAAAGTGAGCTTGCCCTATGCAGTCGTTTGGAATCTGCACTTGAGCAGCTTCATATGGAAAGTATGGCCCGTGTGAAAGCTATGGAGACTTTGGAGGAAGAATTGCGTATTACTGTTATGGACAGCATTGGGCGAACAAACGAAACAACGGGCCAGAACGTAATGGAATACTACCGCGTAGTCACAGAAGAAGTGATGAAGGATATCGAAACCCGGCGTGGACCTGGAATATTCTTCAGTGAGAAGTACATGGGCAGTATCTCCAAGCTCTTAGAACAAGGGAAAGAAGCTGTGATTGAGCGTTTGATTGATATTTGCCGCCGGGAGCTGCTGACAGCAGAACCTTTCAATTTATCTTTTGAGGAAGAGCTTCTGCGGCGTGCAAATGTTGCGGCAGCCTATGAGAATCGTCAGGTTCTATCGAGGGAAGAGCTGTTCAAGCGCTTGTATCATAATTTAGAAGAGGGCGCGGCCATTAATGTTCGGTTATTCGAATACACGCAAGAGCATCGTCATGAGGAGAAATATTTCTTCGGAGACAGTTCATCAGAGTTTCTACGCTACGCCTTTGGAGTGGATGAGACAACCCGGATTTACCGGTTAGGATTCGTGCATGAGCAGCGGAGGAGCGGAGTGGAGAAGCTAAACCTGATGGGCGGCTTTCATTTAGAAGACCTGCTCTATTATCGCAACGGTAAGGTCTATTATGAGACTTATGCTCAGAATGGCTATCAGCTCCATGGGCTGAGTGAAGATCAGCTTCCTGAGATGCGCTGATGGCGTAATAGATAGGTCCCCTCACTTTGAGTCCCTTTATTGCCTTGGTGCAATAGAGTCATCGGATATAACGCTTAATTAGATTTCTGGGATAGGGACATTTCTCCTTATTTCCACTGCACACTATGCAATAGAATAGAAATAGATGTTTCTCCTATTCCATTCTATTGCACAAAGTGCAATCTGGGGGATGATAACACATCCGGGTAGCCCGTTTATCAGGCAGCATAACCCCCGGAATGTTTAAAGGATAAGAGTACAATTCAGATTTTACCCGGAAAGGAAGTATAACGATGCAGAGAAAAATCAATCTGCTGCTGCTCTTCTTCAGTCTGATCGGCGGCGGGGTCACCTTTCTTTTTGGCGAATGGCTGCTAAGCTGGTATAACGATCTGCCTTCCATCCTGCTTGTGGGTATTTATTTTGCCATTGTGGCGCTGGGAGTCGGTGTAGGCTGCCTGCTTGCAGAGATGATCTCGCCACGACTGAACGGAGCTTCATGGAAGCAGCGCTATCTGGGGTTATCGTGGAAGCTGCTGCCTCTGATGATTGTTCTTGCACTTGGTGTTGGAGCCTTAACGGAGTTTGTTTATGAGCTGAATTTTGGCGGAGCCAGACCAGTTAAGAATGTAGTAATGGCTATCGATGACTCAGGCAGTATGACACAGAGTGATCCCGATAATAGCCGGTATTCCGCAGCAAAAGCGTTAATTACAAAAATGGACACTGACAATAAGGTAGCCGTGGTGACCTTTAACAACGAAGCTGTAGTTGTCCAACCTTTAACGCCACTTTCAAATTCGGAGAATCGTGAGAAGGTGCTGACTGCAATCGATAATCTGCAGCCAACCGAAGGCGGTACGAATATTAGCGGTGCGGTCTCGGAGGCACTCAAGGAGATTGACAGTGACGGCAAAAAAGACCAAGGAGCCATGGTCATCTTGTTGTCTGACGGAGTGAGTAATTTCGATACCACAAGAGAGTTGCAGGCTTATGTAGAGCGCGGCATTGCCGTGAATACCATTGGTCTGGGCTTGAATGATCCAGCAGGCACTCAGCTGTTGCAGGATATTGCGAGAGTGACAGGCGGACACTATTATGATGTCAAGGATTCAGCCCTACTGGGCGATGTGTTCCAGCAGATCTATGACCGTCTGGGAGATCGGACGCTGCTAACTGAGCGCAGTGATTCAACGGCAGACAGTCCTTATTATGCTGCGGTTCGTATTTTGTCACTGATGTTGATGGGAGCTGCGCTTGGATTAGGTCTGGGAATTATGTTTGATAACCGTCATTTGGCTAAAAGCTTTGGGATTGGCGGCGTAATATCAGGCTTGTTCGCAGGACTGATTCTGGAATTTGGACTTAGCGGTGACTCCTTTACAGATAGTCTTATTCGTCTTCTGGCTGTTCTTATATTAGCTGCTATTATTGCATTATTTACAGGCGTCATTCCGGTAGGAGAAGGACGTATTTATCGAAATAGAAGAAACAATAACGCAGCGCCTGCACCAGCATCGGATAACTTTCCGGGTCGGCGCAGAAGCCGGAACAGCAAAGGATTCTAGTGTAGCGGAAAGGGGTTTACAGTAATGAGGTACGCCGAGGTTAATGCTTCCGCTCCGGGAATAACGGATGTGACATCCCAAGTGGATGACCGATTCTGTACGCTGAGATGGCGCTGGCCGGACGGCGTGCAGGCGGTGTACATCCACAAAACCTCCGCAGAAGCGGCTGACATGGGAACCGGAGATGATCCGCCGATCGGGATGAAGCTCTACACTCGTGAGGAATACAAATCTAACAATGGTTATCGTGATCGATTGGATGAGATCGGATTGATATCCTATACGATATTTGCTCGTCTTGCTGAGAACGGTGAGACTGCCCTGGTGAGGCAAAATGATGGTGTGAACCGGGTGATGGTCAGTGCAGGCAAAGCCCGGATCTATTATTCCATTCAACAAAAAAAGGCCTTATTCGGAAAACAAAAGACCGTACATATGGCGATTACGGCAGAAGTGCCCGTGGCACGGGATGTCCTCTGTTATGTCAAGAAACGTGGAGGGCATCCTGCAGGGAAAGAGGATGGTATTCTCTTTCCCTTCGTCCAGGATTTCGCTCCTGGACGCAATGTACTTCCGCCGATTGAAATCGGTAAGGATGATTTTGTACGCATCTTTTTCACCGATGGCAAGAAATATGGGCTTTATTACGAATTGGTACCGGAGTGAGACTCGGTCTACACGTACAAGCGGGTGATGAGCAGTGGCGTTCATAGCAAGTACGTAGATACAACTTTTGGGAGGATGAGTAGATGTCTTTTTTTAGCCGTTTTATGAAAAAGAATCAGCCGGAGCCGCGGCCGCTTTTTTACGATATAGTGTGTCCGTATTGCTTCACCAAGTTCTCTCCGGAGGATGTCGTCTTTCGGGCTATGCACAGCCGGGAGGACGATGAAAATTACGCATTGGGTGAGGATGACGCCTTGAACAAATACCGTGAGCGCTTTGGGCTTGATACGGTAGATGACATAGAAGCGATTATCAACCCGGCGGATATTCCGGAAGAATATCATCATTACACGGATCATGTGTTAACTGGGCTTACGGATCGTTACGGTGTGCTTACGCGCAGACGGCTTTGCCCGTCCTGCCATAATGAGCTGCCGGTGACTGCCGGGAAGGTGCCAAGTAACATCATCTCGATTATCGGGGCATCCCAAGTCGGGAAATCGGTGTATATGACCTCGCTGATCCACACATTGCAGCATACTACAGCAGGTCATTTTGATGCCGCTTGTATGCCGCTTAATGCAGAGATTAGCCGTAAGTTCCGTACATTGTATGAAGAACCGCTTTTTGAGCGTGGGGATCTGCTGGCTTCTACACAGAAGGAAAAAATGCAGGAGCCTTTTATCTTTCAATTTGTCTTTAAGGATGAAAATAAACCGCCACTGACACTTGTATTCTTTGATGTAGCAGGTGAGGGTATGGTGGATCAGGATTATCTTGGACTTCATGGTCAGCATATCAAGAACTCTGCGGGTATTTTGTTTATGGTCGATCCGCTGCAAATCCGTTCTATCCGTGAAAAGATTCATATTAACATCGGTGACCGCCCGGGAGAATGGGTCTCACAATATGACGAGCCGCGCGATGTGGTGCTGACGATGTTCGGTGATTTTATTGCCTATCAGGAAAAGAGTAAGACAGACATTCCAACAGCGGTTGTGCTTGCCAAAAGTGATATGCTGCATTCGCTGAAGGATGAGGATGGCGATTACATCAAGTCCAACAGCAATGTGTTCAATAACTATGTTCACCGCAAAACATTAAACATGGACGAGTTCCATAATATCGACGGGGAAATTCGCAGATTTATTGGTAAGGTGGACAGACCCTTTAAAGATACGATGGATGTTTATTTCGCGAATACGGGTTATTTTGCAGTATCTGCGTTGGGCAGCAATCCTGTGAATCAAAAGATTGAGGGTGTAGTAAGCCCGATTCGTGTAGACGAGCCTTTTATTTGGCTGCTGCATAAGCTGAAGTATATTGAGGGGAGCGACGGCCCGTGAATGTTTTCTCAGGGTCAACAATCGCCCAACAGATGTACACCCGCGAACGTCGCGGAGTGTTTCGTTCCACAGAAGGCTTCGATACGGTAGCGAAATCAGATAGTCTAGACAATAATTTTGTGAAAAAAATCCTTCATCCCTTCTGCCTCTACGATGCTCCTGCGGAGTTAACCGCACGTGGAGAGAAGGATGAGGCTGCATATCCTGGTGCGCTGCACCTATTTCATGCTGAGAACGGGGATACAGTTATTGGGCTTAGTCGTTATCAAGCGGCCGATTTCACAGGCCAACGAAGCGCTTTTTTTGCACATAACTATGTAGTTCCTGCTTCACGTTCCGAAGAAATTGTGCAGAGCTATGGAGACTGGCTGCATGCTGATTTTGCAGAGCGTTATACGGGAGAGCTTGGTGGAACCTTGCCGGAGCTGCCCTCTATTCCAGTTGTTCGCACAGACCGCAGCCCGGATCCAATCGCAGGCTTACGTCTGTTAGGGATTGATGAAGGGATATTCAAGGCGTTATTGCAAGCCGTAATGCTCTCTGTAGCAGGTAAGAAAAAAATCTACGTGGCTCTAAACGTACCTATCACCGAGTTGTCCGCGCGGGCGGTGGAGCTTACAGAAATTCTGTATAGCGTGCTGCCGTATGAATTCCGCCGTAGATTAGGCGTGATTACGTATGCGAATGAACCGCAAAGCCGTAAATATATACATCTTAGCTTTGTGGAAAAAGGTTCACTTCGTCCCGGTGATCGCAGTATTGAGAAGGATTATACCTTTGATTTGGCTTCCGGACGGATGGGGAATGTCGATTTTGGCGAGACCCGCCAGCCTTATGCTGATTTGGTGTGGAAGCTATTACTGCTGAATCCAGGAGATATTAACGACTTCGTAAGCTTCGCCGATCAGATTCTGCGTGGAGAGAGTCCTGAGCACAAGCTATCCCTTTCTTTCTATAATGAGCTGGCTATATTTTATGAGATTGAGCAAGGGAACGAGCATTTATATACGGAAAACAAGAGTGCGGTGCTAAGTGGTTTGCTTTCTTACCTTAAACCAGACGGTGCAATTCATTCTAGAATCCGCTTGAATGATATTTTCTTAGAACGGTTTGACCGGGAATTTGATCTGATTCGGCAAAGAAATGTGCCAGATCCGGCGATTATGGAATGCTTTAAAGAGTATTTTGTACTTAAGGATCACAATTACAGGGTCAGAATCGTGGATTATTTCATCAATGGGATGCTTCATAGTGTGGAAGCGGGCCGCAAGGATATTTTGAGTGCTGCTTACGGGATCATTGAGAGTAATGATGAGTTAAGTGCAGCTTACTTCCAGCGCGTGATGTCTGAAACTTATTTCCGTAAGCAGCTACTTGAGCCTTATATGGAATCAAGACTAGCTGCGGCGTCCAGATCTGCGGATATTCTGAGCTTTGTGCTCCATTGGGGGCGGTTCCTGCCAGTGGCGTTAGAGCAGTCTTTTGCTCAAAATGCTGTGAAGGATTATTTGCTAGAAAAGCTCCAGCTGGAGCATGATCCGGTGGCTTCTGTGGCGGAAATTCATGAAATTGTAGATAAGGCAGAAAAAGATCGCCGCAAAGGAACAGGAGTTGCTCCTAAGGCACTCTCCCTAATGCAGGATCTTGCTGCTTCAGCAGATAGATTCTTACTGAACCGCTTATCGCTTTCTGATATGACGCAGGAGGAGCTTCTGGAGGTAGTTTTTTTACGGTATGGTAATGTTGTCGATTGGCAGCCGCCACTGGATAGGATTAGCAAGCAGAAAGAGAATGCGCTGCGTGCCGCTTACCGCTGGTTTGGTGAAGAGAAGCCGAATGAGGAGATTTTTACAGGATTGTCTCCGCAGGAACTAGACGATGTGCAGCTACTGGGTCGTCGTTTGCTAAAAGAGGCGCGTGTTCTGGAACCCTTTGAACGGCTTCCGCTAGCCTTTTACTATACAACTCAGCGTGAAGGGGGTCCGCTGGATTACGATGCGCTTCTGGAGCTGTTAAAGCGTAAAGCCGGTTCCGACAAAGAAATCATCTATCGGTTTTTTGCTTGGTCGCAAGGCAATCCTTTATTTACGGTTTCGAATAAAAAGCTGCAACCGGGTTACCGTAAGGCGATTCTGAAGTATTTCCTGAGCAGTGATCGTGAAGCGTTCAAGAATCGGGAATTCCGAAAGAACTATGTCGCGGCAGCTCGGCCTGCTCTGCAAAATGTGTACAATGAAGCCCGCTCCCAACTGGCTTCCCCGCTGGCGCGCTGGATCAGCCGCAGCCGATTTCGACTCTTAATCTCCGGCTCCATTACGGGTATTCTGGTGATTATTGCAATTATCGTATTCAGTATGCTGCGTCCGGATGATACGAAGACGGCTCTGCCGGGGACAAGCCCTGAGCCGACCCCTGTTCAGAGTGCAGGCAATATGCTGCCTCCGGCTTCAGTATACTTGAAGGATCAGAGCGTCGAAGGAGATAAGGGGAGCAGCATATTGGTGTTCACCTTCGCAAGTGCAGATGACTGTGTGCAGTTTAAACCGACTGAGGTTAGTTTAATGTCTTCGTCTACAAAGATAGATAAAAGCTTTAAGGTCGCTGCTACAAATGGGACTTGTCCAGTGCCGTCAACGGATGGGACGGATGAGGGAAACGCTGCTGACGAGTCAGATGCCGCTGGCACTACTGGAGGAACAGCAGAAGGTGCAGACTCTACTAACGCTGTAGCTGATGCTTCTCCGTCCACTACGCCTTCCTCTGATACTGAGAACAGCACTGGGTTACCTTCCGCAACAGCTGTGACTGAAGGTGAACAACCTTCCTATCAGGTTGAGGTTACATTGGAGTCTGGAGCGACAATTCTAGAGAAAAGTATGATCAAAGCCGGAAGATTTACATTGATCGTAGATCCCGATCCTAATATTCCACCAGCTTCTGATTCAAGTGCTGAACCCTCCCCGACTGCAAGTCCGGATGGAACAGTCGAATAACAAGCTTTCTGAACAGCAATAACTACCGGAAGGTGGCGTATTGCTGTTCATTTTTTTGCTGCCCATACTAAGCTTTTCTATAGACATGCTATGTATTAATAGATATGATTATGGATGTCAAAATAAGATACTACATACTGGAAAAGGTGCAGACTCTATCAATCTAGTCGTCTGCTTAAAAGGGAAGTCCGGTGCAAGAGTCCGGCGCGGTCCCGCCACTGTATGTGCGGAGCGTTTCTTCTATAAGCCACTGCCCCGAAGGTAGGGTGGGAAGGTGAAGAACAGCGATGAAGCATTAGCCAGGAGACCTGCCTTTTTCGTGAGCGTTTCTATTCTTCGTGGGGTAAGAATGTGGAACATATACAGATGGACTGTTGGCAGGAAGCAAGCGCCGCAGCCTCAATTTGTAATCTTCCCTGACCGCCCTCCAAAGGGGCGGTCTTTATGTTATGCGTCTTATTCCCGGCAGTACCCATTCTTATACAGAAAGAGGTTAAACAATGAAGAAAATCATGTCTTCCAAGTTTGTAGCACTTGGGCTGGCCTTATTCATGGTCATTTCAATTCTAGGAACATCTCTTGCTCCGGCGGGACAAATATTTGCAGAAGCGGGCGCTGGCGCCGGTCTGGAGGCAACTGCCGCGGAGCGGATTAATGTTGCGGATGCGACTTATGCGGCTGCGGAATATCTCTTGAAAGGTGGCGTGCAATCGGATTGGCAAGCCATTGGATTAGCGCAAGCAGGGTACAAGCTGCCGGCTAGTTACCTTTCAGAGCTTGAGAAAAAAGTAAAGGATGCAGCTGGCGATTTCACCAATGTAACCGATTATGCTCGAATCGTGCTCGCAGTGAGAGCGATTGGTGCAGATCCTACTAGCTTTGCTGGTAACGGAACGACTCCTGGCTATAATCTGATTGAGAAAATCTATAATAATAGCAAGCTCAGTGAACAGACGCTTAATAATCCGGTATATGCTTTACTTGCGCTGGATTCTGGTAAATATAATATCCCAAGTGACGCGAAATGGACGGCGGATAAGCTCCTTACGGAGATTCTCTCCAAACAGAATCCGGATGGGGGCTTTGCACTAACCTCAGGTGCAAGTGAGCCTGATATGACAGCGATAACCTTGACGGCTCTGGCGGCACATAAAAATAATCCCGAAGCCTACTTAGCAGGGCTACAAGCCGTAGCTTGGTTATCTACAGCTCAAGATAGCCATGGGGGTTACGGTGACAGTGCTGAAAGTAGCGCACAAGCAATCCTTGGACTCACCTCCTTCGGAGTTGATCCTAGTGGATTAGAATACACCAAAAACAAAGTGGATCTAATGGAGAACCTGCTTAGCTATCGTCTAGCTGATGGTAGCTTCACCCATAGCCGTGGTGGAAGCAGTAATATTCTGGCGACAGAGCAAGGGCTTCAGGCGCTGGTTGCCTATAATTTGCTATATAAAGGAAGCAACAGTAAGCTATACGATTTTTCCAAATCCTCCATTCAGAGCTCACTCATCTACGCTCCAGTAACGATTGAGGGACCACAGGCCACGTTGGCACAAGGGTACGCCTATGCTGGCAACGCACTTGGAGCGTTAGAGAAGCTGGCGCTTCAAACGAACTTGCCGATCACAAATCCTTCGGGCAGTTATGTGACTGGCATCGGAAGTATTGCTGCTGGAAGCTTTGGTGGTTATGACGGATGGATGTACGTTGTATCACGTGACGGAAAATGGATTAATCCCGATGTAGGCATGAGTGATTTTGTACTTAAAGATTCAGATCAGGTACTGATTTATTATGCCGGAGATGACACTAAGCTTGTGGATTCCGTTACGCTTTCCAAAGCAAATCTTAAAGAGGGCGATTCCTTTACCGTCACTGTAACTAGTAAGACGTGGAAATGGGACGCTGCTACGAACACTTCCTCTCCTGTAACTGCAAAAGCTGCGGGTGTTCAGGTCCAAATTGGAGCTCAGACGGTAACGACGAATACTAAAGGTGAGGCCGTATTCTCAGGAAATATGCCCGCAGGTGACTATACACTGACTGTAACTGGCTACCGTGAAGGCAAAGCCCCAACGATTGCTAAATATACAAAAGCTCTAAAAGTGATTTCTAAGAATGTAACAGCTTCGCTAACCGTTGAAGGCCCGGAAGGGTTGATTAGTGAGGGGACTTTGAAAGCCTCCAATGCCCTTGAAGCGTTGCAACAACTAGGGTCTACCGATGATTTTAAAGTGGATATCACCAAATCGTCTTATGGCAACTTTGTATCAGGTATCCATGGAGTTTCGCAAGGTACTTACGACGGATGGTGGAGCTTCGTGGTATCACGCGGCGGGGAGTGGATATATCCAAGTGTGGGTATGGATGCGTTCGAACTACAGGAATCCGATCGTGTGCTTGTCTATTATGCAGGAGAAAATACACAGGTTGTAGATGCTGTGGTGCTTACCCCATCACAGCCAAAAGCTAATGAAGCTTTTACTGTAAAGGTTTCACAGAAAAAGTGGGTGTGGGATCAGGAAAGCTTCACTTCTGATCCGGTTACCTCACCAGCTGCAGGTGTGCAGGTTTCGATTGGTGATAAGAAGGTAATCACGAATGAACAAGGTGTGGCTATTGTTGATGGGGGTCTCCCAGCAAATAGCTATACAATAACTGTTACCGGTTATGCTAAAGATAGCGTACCGAGCGTAGCGCGTTATACTCAGTCTCTGACTGTCGGATCGTCTGTTATTGCTCCAGCAAAAGCTACCGCTACCCTCTCAGTGATTGGAGATAGCCGGAGAGGAACCATCCTAGCCAGTACAACAGTAGCTCTAAAAGAGGGCGAAACGGCTTATAGCTTACTAGTCAGTCAATTAGGGACTAAGGTAGTATCATCCGGCAACGCTGGAAGCATCTACGTGAAATCTATTGACGGGTTGGCTGAATTTGATGGAGGCCCAAGCAGCGGATGGAAGTATAAAACGAACCGGGATGCGGATCCAAGCATCAGTGCAGACAGTTATATTTTGCAGAACGGTGATACTTTGTACTGGTACTATACCTCTGGAGAATAAGGAAGAGGAAGTTTGATTAGGCGGGCACACATGGATTCGGAGTAATAGCGGATCGGGTGCCCGCCTTTTTTTATTTGAGGAAAGTCGTTTTATGACAATATATACTTTTATTCGACACAATATTTTAAAAATCATCAAACTCTTAGCCCTTCCGACCGATAAAAATAGATAGATCATAAGATAATGTGAAGGCGGAGTGTAGATGAAAAATTTGAAAGTGAAATACAAAATAGGGCTGCTTTTGGTATTCGCAGTAATTATGGTGAATGCTGTAGGGGGCATAGGCATCATCACAATGAACAAAATGGCCGAAAAGACAAATGAGACATATAATGAAAATTTATTGCCTGTTTCTTACGTAGGGCAGATGCGTACGAATAATAGGGCTATTGAATCCTATCTTTTGGAGCGTTTGATTAGCGTTGATGCCAGCAAAAACAAAGAACTTTCTGAGAGTATCCAAGTGAAGGTTCAAGATAATAATGAACTTATGAACAAGGTGAAAGCGATTCAGTATAATGATCCTGCTATTGTAAGTAAAATCAAAGAGTATGAGTCCTTTTTGCCAGATTATCGTGCACAGCGGGATAACATTATAAAGATTGCTGATAGTAATCATAATCAAGAGGCCTATAAAGTATTTTCAGGCGAATTTAACGAATCCCGTGAAAAAATGATCAACCTGCTTAAAGGAATTAGTGATTCTTTGCTTAAAGATGCTGATGAACACAATTCAGGTTCCATGGCAACCGCTAAAAGCATGCGTGTAAACAATACCATAATGATTACTTTCGCTTGGGTGATTTGTATCTTGATTAGTATTGCAATCATTCGCCTGATAACAAAACCGCTTAAAGAACTGCAAGGACTAATGAAGCGGGCAGAAGATGGAGATTTGACCGTGGTAGCAACGTACACCGCCAAGGATGAGATCGGCCAAATTAACAGTTCATTTAACAATATGCTGCAGGGCTTGCGGAAGATGATGCAAGGGATTGCAGAGAGTGCAGAACTGCTGTCAGCTTCATCGGAAGAGATGAGCGCTAGTGCTGAGCAGACCTCATTGGCTTCACAAATGATCGCTGTATCTTCTGGAGAGATTGCTGCGGGATTTGATGAACAGACAGAGAGCATTAACAGTACAACACGTTCAATAAAAGCAATGACCAATGATATTGCAGCCGTAGAGGGCAGCAGCTATGAAATGTCGGATCTAATGGGAGTAGTTTCCGGTTCATCGGATCGTGGAGTAGAGGCTGTAGACCAAATCATTGTGCAGATGAAGGAAATTGACCTCAGTGTAACTCAGAGTCAGGAGATTGTTTCTAATCTGGGGACATTGTCACAAGAGATTAATACAATTATTACAACGATTAACGGTATTGCTACACAGACGAATCTGCTTGCGCTCAACGCTTCTATAGAAGCAGCACGGGCCGGTGAGCATGGACGGGGATTTGCTGTAGTTGCTGGAGAAATTCGTAATCTGGCGGAAGCAACTAGAAATAGTTCTTTGCGGGTTACAGATATTATTACACATATCCAAAAGCAAACCGAAAGCGCAGTAGAATCCATGGCTTTGGGTACTGAGCTAGTCACCAATGGCGTAGTTCAAAGTCATCTGGTATCTCAAGCTTTTCATGAGATTCAGACTTCCATTAAAGAAGCTACCTTACAGACAGCGGAGATTAGAGAAGCGGTTGCTCATGTCGCCATGGAATCACAAGGTGTGGCAGCAGCTATGGAACAGGTCAACGTTATATCTAGCAAAGGTGCAGAAGGTGTTCAGGACACAAGTGCAGCGAGTCAGGAGCAACTATCCGCAATGGAGGAAATGTCGGCTTCAGCTCAGTATTTAGCGGTGCTCGCAGAAGATCTGCAAAAGACATTGTCCAGCTTCAAACTATAGACTTCATAATAATATTAAAACAGCAGAGCAGCGGTTCTCCAGTAACGGAGATCGCTGCTCTGCTGTTTGTGGTTATAGCAGATTGGGAGCAAGTGCGAGCCAACTGATCTCAGTTGGTCAAGGGGGAGAGATGTAAGTTGATCTCAGCAGGTTGCGGGCAAACATATGCTATGTGATCTCCAGCGACACTAGTGGTAAGACGGAGGCGTGGAAACAATAAAAACCTTGGAGATGATCGGTATGCTCGTACCCCGTACCCCGTACCCCGTACCCCGTACCCCGTACCCCGTACCCCTAGTGTTCCCGGCTGATCTCTAGTTTTTCAAACACACTGTCTACTTGATATTCCCCAGTTTAAGGTCATCTGGGTCCGATGCATGGGCTCATACCCATCCCCATATGCTATCGGACTCAGTAGCCGCTATTTGCACATTTATCGCCTTTGTAGCGAAGTTTCGGACACCAGTGCAGCTATTGGTGTGGAAAACGCTGATAACTGGTGTTTTTTGCACCAATAGCGGCTATGAGGTCCGATAGCATCCGAAATATAGCTAAATCCAGCAATTAAGGTCATCTGCGTCCGATAGCGTGGGCTCATACTCATCCCCATATGCTATCGGACTCAGTAGCCGCTATTTGCCCATTTATCGCCATTGAAACAAAGTTTCGGACTCCAGTGCAACTATTGGTGTGGAAAACACTGGTAACTGGTGGTTATTGCACCAATAGCGGCTATGAGGTCCGATAGCATCCGAAATATAGCTAGATCCAGCAATTAAGGTCATCTGGGTCCGATAGCGTGAGTTCATACTCATTCTAACTGGTTTGGCGGACACAGCAGACGCCATTCGCTCATTTAGTGGCTTGGGAGTGGAGTTTAGGACTCAGTAGCCGCTATTTGCCCATTTATCGCCATAGGAGCAAAGTTTCGGACTCCAATGCAGCTATTGGTGTGGAAAAAACTGGTAACTGGTGGTTATTGCACCAATAGCGGCTATGAGGTCCGATAGCATCCGAAATATAGCTAAATCCAGCAATTAAGGTCATCTGGGTCCGATAGCGTGAGTTCATACTCATCCCAACTGGTTTGGCGGACACAGCAGACGCCATTCGCTCATTTAGTGGCTTGGGAGTGGAGTTTCGGACTACACAGTAGCCGCTATTCGCATATTTGTCGCCATAGGAGCGAAGTTTAGGACACAGCCGCCGCTATTCGCCCATTTATCGCCATTGTAGCAATGTTTCGGACACCAGTGCAGCTGTTGGTGTGGAAAACACTGATAACGGGTGTTTTTGCACCAATAGCGGCTATGTGGTCCGATAGCACCCGAAATAGAGGCAAATCCAGCAATTAAGGTCATCTGGGTCCGATAGAAAAACTCGGGAGCATGAATGTGATCGGATTAAACAAAAATTAGTGTTTAGTTCAAGACCTGAAAAAAGAGGGAATCCCAACAGCTAGTTCACAGCTGTTGGGATTCCCTCTTGATTTTTTCAAAAAAACTCAGCGTGTATCCTTCCAGAAATTCAGAGGTTTCAGATCTGAGCTAATGACGTGGAATGTATAGCCTTCTTTTTTCAATGACTCTAAGATACGCGGAAGTACTTTAAGTGTAGCTTTTTGATCATGCATCAGAATCACTGGATTGGTCTGCGATTTCTGCAGCTTATGAACCTGATTCATTACCGAATTATAGATCGTCGTACTAGCATCCTTGTATTTCCAATCCTCTGAGTCCACGTTCCAATCCCACAGATGATAACCTTGAGCCAAGACTTTATCTCTAAAGGCCTTTGTGAAATAAGGCTTGCTTCCATAAGGAGGACGAATCAGTGTAGTGCTTTGACCTGTAATCTTTTTCAAAATGGCATTATCGTTATCCATCTCTCCCAGCGCAGCCGCAGGTGAAGCATAAAACTTCTCTTTCCGGTGCGTCATTCCATGCAATGCGAGACCATGCCCTTCATTCGCAATCCGTTTCACTTGCGCAGTATGCTGGTTCATATTCGGTCCGATCATGAAAAAAGTTGCCTTCGCATCATATTTTGCCAAAATATCAAGCAATGTAGAAGTTGTAGCCGTTGGCCCATCATCAAAGGTGAGGTATACGCTCTTACCTTGCTTTCCAACAGTTGGCGTAGAAGTTCCAGGAGTTGCGCTTGGCTTCAATTCCTTTTTAAACTTACTTACAAATGTTGCATCATCTAATGTAGCCGAGCCGTCTTTTACACGCAATAAATATTGATCTGCTTTAAAGGAAATTCCAAAACCAAGATAAGAGGTCAATTTCAGTGGAACCATTGTTTTTCCGTTTTTCAAAAATGTACTCATGGATATGGTCTTTCCATCGCCTAGAGTAGCTGTTGCATGATCATTCAGCAGTTTGATTGATCTGTTCTGACCTGTAACTTTTATCCCATCGCTCACTCCAGTTAGCGTTAACTTAAGTTCCTGTGATAGATCACGTAGAGGAACGTAATAGGTATCTTTTACCGAAACTGCTTCAATAGTTGTTAACTTATCGTTCACACCTAACCTAAGGGAGCCTGCACCTGCTGCATTCACTGAATCTATCGCTCGTATTGATCCGGAACCAATGAATAATACGATTAATAATAGCCATACTTTCTTTAAAGACATCGTCAAAAATCTCCTATCTATGTATATTTGTCTATTACCTTATCATACATTGATAGAATGAAATTTGAGAGATTGTAACCCCCAGCAGAATAATTTGTTACCTTTTAGAAGTTAACTGTGATTTCAACCACAATCATAAAAAGCACGCGACTCCGGCTAAATACTGGCGCATCAACAAAAAATGGTTAAAATCACCCTGTTTTGCGCAGAATAGATGTGTCTAAATTAGCAACTTTAGTAAACTATTGAACAAAGTTTGAACGGAATTTTTCAACCCATAAACAGCGCCGTTACAGTGATCTTTATCATACTATTAGAAACTTGTAACAAATTGATCACACATATTTAACTTGTTCGCCATTATTAAGGTCTTTTTTAGGCTAAATGGAAAAATAAGTCTTTTGCTTTCTTCCCCATAAATTCTTACTATATATTAAGGTTAATGTTGAGGGTTAATAAAAGAAGTATTGAAGGAAGGAGCTTAAGCATGAACAAAAAGGGACCGTTATACGCTTTATTTCTCAGCCTAATTTTACTCTTGCCAGGATGCAGTTCAATCGCTGTTCTGAATCCGAAGGGGCCGGCTGCAAGAACTTTATCTGACACGATCATTCTCTCCATTGTTATGATGCTCGGCGTTCTGGCAGTTGTCTACATCTTATATGTCTTTGTGCTTTTGAAATACCGTGCTAAAAAAAGCAACGAAGATTATATTCCTCCTCACGAGGAAGGAAACAAATGGCTGGAGGCTATCTGGATTACCATTCCGATTATTATCGTGGCATTCCTCTCCGTAGTCACCGTCAAAACAACAGTAGATGTAGAAAATGTTGCAGCGGATTATAAAGATCAGAAACCGCTTGTAATTTATGCTTCCTCCTCTAACTGGAAATGGCATTTCAGCTACCCAGAAGAAGGTATCGAAACAGTAAACTACGTTAACATTCCAGTTCACCGCGCTGTAGAGTTCAGATTGTATTCTTTCGGTACGATCTCAAGTCTTTGGATCCCACAATTGGGAGGACAAAAATACGCGATGAGCGACATGATCACAACCTTGCATCTTTCAGCTGATACTGTAGGTTCTTATGTCGGAAGAAATGCGAACTTTAATGGTAAGGGTTTTGCCCACATGGAGTTTGAAACACTTGCGATGACAGATAAGGACTATCAGGAATGGGTGAAAGACGTTAAAGAAACGGCGGGTCCACTGACGGAAGATGAATTTAAAGGTCTTTTGGAAATGGAACATGTCGGACGTAAAACGTATACGAATACTCACTTATCCTTCAGCCCGCCTCCGGGAAGCCATGGTGACCATATGAGTAATGGTGGCACTGAAATGGATACGGATAACGGAAGTATGGAGCATCAGGATAATAAAGAAATTCACCCGACTCCAGCACCATCCAGCGAGACGGAATTCAACACCGAGCCTAATCCAGAACTGGATGAGCCGACACCTAGTTCTCCATTAGAAGAGAGCACAACACATGACGGACACTAGTCAATGTTAATTGAACAACTTGAAAGGAGCGATTCCTAATGGATTGGGATAAATTTAAGGTCCACGGCGAACCCCTGATATACGGAGCTATGGCAAGTATTGTTCTGGCTACAATCGGGATTATCGTCGGCCTGACCTATTTTAAAAAATGGGGATATTTATGGCGCGAATGGTTGACTACTGTTGACCACAAACGTATTGGGATTATGTATATCCTCGCTGCATTGCTTATGCTTTTCCGCGGCGGCGTTGACGCTATTATGATGAAGCTGCAAACAGCAGCCCCGGACATGAAATTTCTTGACGCACAGCATTACAACGAGGTATTTACAACACACGGCTTGATTATGATCCTTTTTATGGCCATGCCGTTTATTATCGGTCTGATGAATGTTATCGTTCCGCTGCAAATCGGTGCTAGAGACGTTGCCTTCCCGCGTCTGAATGCTGTCAGCTTCTGGCTCTTCTTCTTTGGAGCTATGCTGCTTAACATTTCGTTTGTTATCGGGGGATCGCCAGATGCTGGTTGGTCCGCATATTTCCCGCTAGCAAGTTTAGAGTTCAGTCCAACGGTGGGTAATAACTATTACTCGCTCGCACTACAAATTTCAGGTATTGGTACGCTCCTCACAGGCGTTAACTTTATTGTAACGATTCTGAAAATGCGTGCACCAGGCATGAAGTTGATGAAAATGCCGATGTTTACTTGGTCCGTATTGATCACCAACGTAATTATCGTATTCGCATTCCCTGTGCTTACGGTTGCACTCGCGTTGATGATGTTCGACCGGTTGTTCGGCTCTCAATTCTTTACGATGGCCAATGGCGGTATGGATATGTTATGGGCCAACCTGTTCTGGGTATGGGGTCACCCTGAAGTATATATCGTTGTCTTACCGGCATTCGGTATTTATAGTGAAATTATCGCCACCTTCTCTAAAAAGAACCTGTATGGATATACATCCATGGTATTCAGTATGTTGATCATTTCCCTCTTGTCCTTCCTAGTATGGGCTCACCATTTCTATACAATGGGTCAAGGTGCTATGGTTAACAGCTTCTTCTCGATTACAACCATGGCCATTGCCGTACCAACAGGTGTGAAAATATTTAACTGGCTATTCACCTTACGAAAAGGGCGAATAACCTTTACGACACCTATGCTATACACCCTGGCCTTTATTCCGATCTTTACGATTGGTGGGGTAACAGGTGTCATGCTGGCTATGGCCAGTGCCGATTACCAGTACCATAATACGATGTTCCTGGTTGCCCATTTCCACTACGTTCTTATTCCAGGTGCGGTCTTCGCCGTTATCGCAGGGTTCCATTACTGGTTCCCTAAAGTATTCGGTTTCCGTCTGAATGAACGTCTTGGCAAGCATGCCTTCTGGTGGATTATCATTTCCTTTAACGTATCGTTCTTCCCGCTGTTTATTCTCGGACTTAAGGGTATGACCCGCCGACAATACACCTATTCTGCGGATACCGGATTTGGCCCGCTGAGTATGGTCTCATTCGTAGGTGCGATCGGTCTCGCTATTGGATTTGTAATCCTGGTTTATAACATTTACTGGAGTACTCGTTACGAACCAAGAGATACTGATGGAGATCCGTGGGATGCACGTACTTTGGAATGGGCAACGAAAAGCCCGATTCCAGCGTACAACTTCGCAGTGGTTCCAAATGTAAAAACACGCGATGCTTACTGGTCTGCTAAACAAGATAAAGTACCGCTTTTTGAAGATAAGATTACTAAGATTCATATGCCTAGCAACACAGGAAAACCATTTGTTCTGGGTGTTATCTTCTTCATTGCAGGGTTCTCTCTGGTCTTCAGTCTTTGGATTCCAGCGATCCTCTCTGGAGTAGGTATCCTCATTGTTCTAGCTGCTATGTCCTTTGATCGGGATCACGGATTCTACATCCCAGCAGAAGAAGTTATTGCTACTGAAAAGAAATTGCGGGGTGAGACAGTATGAAAATAGATGCGTCTAAGCCGCTTGAATACTCAACAGAAGAGAATAGTAATAAAATCTTTGGCTTCTGGGTTTTTCTAGGAGCGGAGATTGCACTGTTCGCTACGTTGTTCACTGTTTATTTTGTAATGGTAGACCGTTTTGCCAGCGGCCCTAGCGGGCCGGATCTTTTCGAAATTGGTCCAGTAATGATCGAAACATTGCTGCTGCTGACAAGTTCGTTCACGATTGGTCTTGCAGTTCATGCCATGCGGCATGGTTACCAAAAAGCCATGATGGTCTTTTTCGGACTAACCCTTCTAATGGGTCTCGGCTTCCTTGGTATTGAAATCACGGAGTTTGTCACTTATGTTCACGAAGGGGCTACACTTCAAACCAGTGGTTTCCTATCCAGTCTCTTTGTACTGCTGGGAACACACGGAGCTCACGTATCGTTCGGTTTCCTGTGGGGTGCGGCTATTCTTATCCAGTTGAAGCGTCAAGGTATTAATCCGGCTACGGCCAATAAATCCTTTATCTTCTCGCTGTACTGGCATTTCTTGGACGTTGTCTGGATCTTTATTTTCAGCTTCGTCTATCTGAAAGGACTGATGTAGCATGATGAAGCAATTGTTTCCAATTCGCCATGTGATGGGTTTCTTAGCCTCTCTTGTCCTTTCTGTGGCTGCACTTGCTGTAATCTACCTTGATCTATCCAACACTGCGAACATGGCTATCCTGCTTGTTACAGCCCTCATTCAGGCTTCCTTGCAGCTCTTCCTGTTCATGCATATTGGTGAATCAGCAGATACCAAGAAAGAACTTTACATCAATATCGCCTATGCCTTATTCGTTGGTCTAGTTACGATATTCGGTACGCTCTTCATCTTCGTATGGGGCTGGTATGCTTAATTACAGTCACTAATACTCAAAGGGACGTCTCTAAAGCCAAAATGGCTTAGGGGCGTCTCTTTTTTTGCGTTTATTTAGGAGGTTTATTGTAGCGGATGCCCGGAAATGTGCGTCTTTTTAGGCAATAGCTGCACTGGAGTCCGGAACTTCGCTCAATAGGCGAAAAATGTGCGAATAGCGTCATCTGGGTCCGAAAGCTACGGGGGATGGGGGTGGCTTGGCGCAGTCGGACTCAGGTGACCTTAAAAGCTGGAATCAACGGTATCTGGACTTGTAACGGACCTCAAAGTCGCTATTGGTGTAAAAGGCACCCGAAATGAGCGTCTTTTTGGGCAATAGTTGCAACTGAGTCCGAAACTTCGCTCAAAAGACGAAAAATGTGCGAATAGCGTCATTTGAGTCCGAAAGCTACGGGGGATGAGGTTGGCTCGGTGCGACGGACTCAGATGAGCTTAAAAGCAGGAAACAGCAGCGTTTGAGTCCGAAAGCCCCGTGAGACAAGGTCGGCTTGGCGCTATCGGACTCAGATGAGCTTAAAAGCATGAATTAGCGTCATTTGGAGTTGTAACGGACCCCAAAGTCGCTATTGGTGTGAAAAACGCCCAAAATGAGCGCCTTTCTAGGCAATAGTTGCACTGGAGTCCGAAACTTCGCTCAAAAGGCGGAAAATGTACGAATAGCGGCATCTGAGTCCGAAAGCTACGGGGGATAAGGATGGCACGGCGCTGTCGGACTCAGATGACTTTAAAAGCAGGAAACAGCGGCGTTTGGAGTTGTAACGGACCCCAAAGCCGCTATTGGGTGAAAAACGCCCAAAATGAGCGCCTTTCTAGGCAATAGCTGCACTGGAGTCCGAAACTTCGCCCAAAAGGCGGATAATGTACGAATAGCGGCATCTGAGTCCGAAAACCAGGGGGATGAGGTTGGCTCGGTGCGACGGACTCAGATGAGCTTAAAAGCATGAATTAGCGTCATTTGGAGTTGTAACGGACCCCAAAGCCGCTATTGGCATGAAAAACGCCCCAAATGAGCGTCTCTCTAGGCAATAGTTGCACTGGAGTCCGAAACTTCGCCCAAAAGGCGGAAAATGTGCGAATAGCGTCATCTGGGTCCGAAATCCATGGGGGATGAGGGGGACTTGGCGCAATCGGACTCAGATGACCTTAAAAGCAGGAATCAGCGGCATTTGGAGTTCTAACGGACCCCAGAGTCGCTATTGGTGTGAAAAATGCCCAAAATGAGCACCTTTCTAGGCAATAGCTGCAGTGGAGTCCGAAACTTCGCTCAAAAGGCGGAAAATGTGCGAATAGCGTCATCTGGGTCCGAAAGCCCCGGGAGACAAGGCTAGCTTGGCGCAATCGGACTCAGATGACCTTAAAAGCAGAAATCAGCGTCATCAGGGTCCTAAAACTACTGTGGATGAGGTTGGCTCGGCGCAATCGGACGTAATTTTGATTAATAGCAAGGAATAGATAAATCCCGAAGGAAAATCTTGGGGATTTTTTTGTTGACATATAAATCAAACTGTATTAATAATAGTAGTACAGTTAATACACACCATAATGGATTTAATGCAAGATAGTGGAAGGAGGAAGGTTATGTTCGAACTGGACGTTCGTAGTCGGAAGCCGATTTATGAGCAGCTGACCGATAAGGTCAAGGAGATGATTCTGCATGGTATTTTGCAGACGGATGAACAGCTACCTTCTGTAAGGACGTTATCCCAGCAGCTAACCGTGAATCCCAATACGATTCAGAAGGCTTACCGTGAATTGGAACGTGAGGGATATATCTATTCATTACAGGGGAAAGGAAGTTTTGTAGCCCCAGTGAAAAAAGAACAAAATGCGATCAAAAAAGCGGAAGTCCGGAACGAGTTGCTGAGGCTGATGGCGGAGGCGGTATACCTTGGGTTCACCGCAGCTGAGATTAGTTCTTTGTACCAACAAGTGGAGAAGCAAAGAGAAGGAGGGAAGAGTGATGATTGAGATTCGGGGAGTCAGCAAGTTATTTCAAGGCGAGAAGGCAGTCGACGATATCTCTTTAACGGTACATAAAGGAACAATTTATGGGCTGCTCGGCTCTAATGGCGCGGGCAAAACAACGCTGCTCAAAACATTGGCGGGCATCTACTCTCCAGATAAGGGGACCGTGCGGGTGGATGGTGAAGCGGTATTCGAACACCCGACGACTAAGCAACGGGTTATTTTTATGCCGGATGCTCCTTACTTTTTCCCACAATCCACCATGCTGCAAATGGCGGCCTTCTATCGCTCGATTTATCCGAGCTGGAATCAGAAGCGTTTTGAAGATTTGGGAACCGTATTTCAGCTCGATAAAAAGCGCAAGCTCAGTCGTTTCTCCAAAGGGATGCAGCGGCAAGCGTCATTCTGGTTATGTTTAAGCTGTATGCCGGATGTGCTGATTATGGATGAACCGATTGACGGATTAGATCCGGTGATGCGGCGTCAGATCAAAAACCTGCTATTTCAGGAGGTTGCTGAACGCGAGTTGACGGTAATCATTTCTTCCCATAACCTTCGTGAGATTGAAGATCTGTGCGATCATGTCGGGATTATGCATGGTGGGAAGATGTTGATTGAGAAGGATCTGGATGATCTTAAGGCGGATACACATAAGATTCAAGTGGCGTTTCGGGATGAACGGCATGAGATTCCGTTAGTTGCCAAGCTACAAGTTCTGCATCAAGAGCGCCGGGGAAGTGTGAACCTATATATTGTAAAAGGGGATCGTGAACGGATCAAAGCGGCTTTTCAGGTGTACGAGCCATACGTATTCGATTTGCTTCCATTAACGTTAGAAGAGATCTTTATTTATGAAATGGGGGATGTCGGATATGATGCGCAGCCATTACTACTTTAATAGCAGTATTTTTCGCCAGAACTTCCGCCAGCATGGCTGGATAGGGATTATATATGCACTCGGCTTATTATTTGCACTTCCATTACAGCTCTTCATGAGCAGCAATCCGGATGCAAAACCGCAAGAAATAGATCATTTATTTCGCATAGCTGGTAGTGTGCAAGCCTTGTTTATCATTACGATCCCAGTTGCCGCAGGACTATTCTTATTCCGATACCTTCAGGCAAAATCACCCGCAGATCTTTGGCATAGCCTGCCTTTACGCAGAGAGCATATATTTACAGCTCATCTGACGAGTGGACTTACCTTACTATTGCTGCCTGTTTGGTTAACTGCTGGGGTGGTTGCCGTTGTTAAGCCGTGGAGTGGTGATTTTTATATTTTTCAAGGCGCAGATATTTGGCAATGGTGTATTACAGTTAGTATTCTGACTTTGTTCCTCTTTTGCTTTAGTGTTTTTGTGGGAATATGTACGGGCCAATCTATTCTTCAGGGAATTATCATTTATATTTTGCTTATTCTTCCTGCTGTACTGATCTCATTAATCCACAGCCATTTAGCTATGTATCTTTATGGATATGCAAATGCAAACTCTAACTTGCGTGATTCTATTTCGCAGATATGGTCTCCTTTTGTTCATATCGTGTATTATTTTACCGGCAAACCCTTCACCAATACAGAATTATGGATTTATGGGGTATTGGCACTTCTATTTATCGGGTTGTCGTACCTGTTATACCGTAAACGTAATACGGAAAAAGCGGGTCAGGCTATTGCCTTTGGATATTTCAACCCACTGTTTAAAGCAGGGGTTATGTTATGTGCCATGCTTATTGCCGGTAATTATTTTGCGCAAATGAAGCAACAGCAAATGGGCTGGGTGATTGGTGGATATGCCATCGGAGCCATTATTGGTTATGTTGCCGCAGAAATGATTGTTCGGAAAACATGGCAGATTATGACGCGTAAAATGGTAGCTGAGTTTGCAGTTTATGCGGTAATGATAGGGTTACTTCTGTATATCCCGGTATCAAGTGTTACGGGGTATGAAGCCAGAGTGCCTTCCGGTGATAAGATTAGCGGTGTATATATGGGAGCTAACTACCGGTTGTATACCCCAACGGATGATTTGTACACTACACCCTACATGGGGCAGAACCCTTTTTCCGATGATAAAGATTATATAGAAGCTGTCCGTAAACTCCATCAAGCGGTAGTTGCAGTACGTCCAGAACTTACCTCACGACAATACGTTTATGAATATTTTACTCTGGCTTATCAATTGGAGAACGGCGATAAGCTAGTGAGGGAATACTGGATCCCTAATAAGGGGTTTGAATCAGAGCTCGAGGCGGTTAAGGATACCGAAGCTTACAAGTATGAAAAGTATGATTTAGCTCTCTTAGACAAAGACCTGGATTTTATGTGGGTTACTAACAGGAATAAAAAAGTAGCCATTTCTGATCCCGGGGAAATTTCAGAGCTAAAGGAGATTATCAAACGCGAAATTTCGAATATGTCCTACGAAGTACAAATAGATAAGGACGGAAAACCTGATGTGGCTAATATCCAAGTAGAGGTGAAGACAAAAGAGAACAGTAATCAAGTTATTACAGATTATGGTTATTATTATCCGTGGAAATCTTCTTTCCATGAGCTTGAAAAGTGGATGGACGAAAAAGGTTATGCCGATAAAATACGAATAACAGCTGAAGATATCCAATCGGCAGAGATTATAAAAGATGATTATATGGACGAGCAAACACCTAAGAACCCTACTAGTCCTGAACAAAGAGTAGCGCTTGCACGCGAAAAGAATCGTACGGCTGTTACGAAGGATAAGACATTATTAACAGATATTTTGGACCATCATTTCCATAATGGTGTTGAGAATGGCAACTACATTGTGAAGTTGATGTACAAAGAGGGTTATAGCGATTTCGTAATGTTAAAAGAATCGGATATGACGCCTGAATTGAAGGCATTGCTGAAATAAGTTAAGAATAAGTTTAGAATAAGGTAAGTAAAAGATTACAGATAAAAGACTACTGGTTGACATAAACTGGATGGTTGGATTATGCTTTTGGAGATAGGAGAAGGATGAAATGGAACTTTCAGGTCAGCCTCTGAACCAGTATATTCGTTCCGGTAAAATAACATCGCTGTATTAACTGGTAAGGAGTTTTGTATTTAGGTGAAGCCCGACCATGGACGATAGAGTCCATGGTCTTTTTTGCATAGTAAGAGGTAATACATGGATGTGTGATTGCTGTAATGCCTCTGGAATCTGCTTCGAAGAGATCCTTTACTGTAGAATAATATAAATAGGAAAAATTGAGGTGAAAATATAATGTTAAGCAATACAGCGGAAGTGTCGTTAAGTAAATTTATGACTAAGCTGCTTCGGCATACCCCGGAGCAATATGGTCTTATTTTGGATCCAGAGGATGGTTCCTGTAGGTTGGATGATTTACTGTTTGTTATTGTAAGCACTCCTAGATGGTCAGAGGTGACTGTGGGAGATATTCGGCAAGTGGTTGCAGGTTGCGACAAGCAACGATTGGAAATCGTTGATGACCGGATCAAAGCCCGGTACGGGCATAGCCACACAAAAATCACTTATGAGCCGGGGACTCCGCCTGCTATACTTTTTCACGGAACTCATTCTGGTGTGCTTTCTGTGATTTTGGAGGAGGGGCTCCAATCGATGGGACGGCAGTATGTTCATTTGTCTGAAGGGACTCATTTTGCCAGTTTAGCCGGAAGTCGCAGAGGGAAATTGATATTGTTAACCGTTGATACGATTAGAGCGGGTCAAATGGGTGTAACCTTTTATAATGCGGGTAATAAGGTATGGTTGGCAGGTCATATACCGCCTTCTTGTCTTAAGGTGTATACACCTGTAAGTTGAACTAGATCGACGTTTGGTTAGGAGGCATAATAACATGGATGAAATTCCAGATCACTTAGATCACGGATTACAGATTGTATTTATTGGGTTCAATCCTAGTATCCGTTCTGGCGAGGTAGGACATCATTACGCGAATCCGCGGAATAATTTCTGGAGAATATTACATCAGTCTGGACTTACTCCCCGGTTGTATGATGCGTCTGAGGATGGGGACTTGCTTAAGCTGGGCTATGGGTTTACAAATATTGTTGCCCGTCCCACACGGGGAATCGACGATATTACTCGTGAAGAATACCAGGAGGGTCGGGAAATGCTTCGCTCCAAGCTGGAGAAATATCGGCCTCAAGTCGCCTGTTTTGTAGGTAAGGGTGTGTATACAGAGTTTAGCCGCAGAACAAAAGCTAACTGGGGATTTCAAGGGGACGTGCCTCCAAAGGTAGATGGCGTTCGTGAATTTGTTGCACCCTCTTCTAGCGGATTAGTTAGAATGCCGATGGAAGAGATCGTTGGGATTTATCGCAGATTAGCTGAGTTTACGCAAGAGAACGATGGGTGATTGATGTATTTGGAGTTAGGGTGCTAAAGGACACAGGAGTCGCTAAAAGTAACAATTCACTCTTATTTGTGCGCTATCGGACTCCGATGCAGCTAATGGGTGGAAATAGACTGAAAATGCGTCCGATTTGGTGTGATAGTGTCTTTGGAGTCCGAAAACACCAATGAATGGCCGAAAATCCACGAATAACGGCGCCTGAGTCCGTAAGAGTAAAAGCTGGGGAATTGGCCATGGATCTACGTAAATCCGTAGATCCCGCAGATCCCGCAGGTCCCGCAGATCCCGTAGATCCCGCAGATCCTGTAGCTCTCGCAAGCTCTGGCAAACTCTCGCATCTTAGCTATCTCTCGCTACCCTCAAACACAAAAGGAGCCAGATTCCATATCGGAATCTGGCTCCTTTTGTAACTTCAAAGGGCAGTCTCAGTATATGAGACATGCCCTTAGTCCCTCATACATTAGGTCTCAATCAGCAGCAGAATGATAGAGGATAAGGATAGGCAAACACTAATCAGGCAAAGCACGGCAACGACCTGCTTCTGGTTCAGGCCTGCCCGAAGTAGGCGGTAATGAGCCTGGGTGGCATCGGCTTGATAAATGGACTTGCCTTGGATGAAACGTTTGACTACGACAAAAATGTTGTCGAAGATCGGTACGCCCAGCGCCAGAATCGGAATGAACAGCGACAGGACGGTGGCTTGCTTGAACGCTCCGTCGAGTGCAATTACCGCTAGGATGAAGCCGAGAAAGGTTGCCCCGGCGTCGCCCATAAAGATTTTGGCGGGCGGCTTATTGTAGCGCAGATAAGCAAGCGTAACGCCAATCAGTGAAATTGCCATAATGGCAGATGAGGATTGTCCCTTTGCCAGTGCGACAACAAATAACGTAATCGCCGAAATGGCCGTCAAGGCACCAGCCAGACCGTCCATGCCATCCGAGAAATTAATAACTGTGGTTACACCGAAGATCCAGATAATCGTCAGCAGAAACGATAGAATGACAGGCAAAACGATATAATCGCCTGAGAACGGATTGTAGAATCCGGTAAAGGCATTGCCAGAAACATAAACCAGGATCGCTGCGCTAACTTGTACAATTAACTTGGGCAGAGCTGGGAAATCTTTGCCTTTCGTTTTGTACCAATCATCCACTGTGCCTATGGTCAGCAACAGTACGCCACCTACAAATAATGCGACAGTCTCCATGGAGAAATCACGCGCGAACACCAGATAAGTGATAAAAAATCCGATGAATATGGCGTAGCTGGCCGTTAGCGGAATGGGCTCTCTATGAATTTTACGCTCAACGTCCTGCCGAGGCTTGTCCACAAAATCAAGCCGAAAAGCAAGCTTGCCGAGCGGCGGAATTAGAAAGTAGACGATAAGAAATGACATTAGAAATGATAAAACGTATAAAATGACGCTCACCACCGTTTTCTTTTTAAAATACCACAGATCGATTAAATCTACCTTAAAAAAGTAAAATTTTGTCGTGAGGGGTGTGAAGTTGACTTGCCAGCAACGCTGTAGTACCTTGTTGAGAAAAGCCTTTGGGGGATATTTATGAAATACGATGTTATTTTATTTGATGCCGACGATACGTTGTTTGATTATGGAATGGCAGAAAGTCACGCGTTGTCTAATGCCTTTCTACACTTTGGGATGCCCACAGGTGCAGCAGATTATGCTGCCAGTTATCAAGAGATTAACCACGCATTGTGGAGGGATCTAGAACAAGGAAGGATTTCATCTGCGGCGCTGCGGGTAGAGCGGTTTAATCGGTTGTTTGCTGCACATGCGCTTGAGCTTGATCCTGAAACATTCAGTGAGGCCTATCTACGTTTCTTAGGCGAAGGAACCTTTCTGATGCAGGGAGCAATCGAGCTATGCGGAGAGCTTGCAGATTGCCGCCTGGCGATTATCACGAATGGAATCAAGGATGTGCAAACTTCCAGAATCCAAGGCTCGCTGCTGAGTGATACATTTGAGCAGATCATTATCTCAGAGGAGGCAGGATGTCAGAAGCCAGAGACGGGGATTTTTGATTATGCTTTTGCCAAATTGGGGATAGAAGATAAGGAAAAAGTATTGATTGTGGGTGATTCCTTAACCTCTGATATTCAAGGCGGAATTAATTATGGGATTGATACTTGCTGGTTTAACCCGCTAGGTAAGATTAATGAGTCCGGCGTTCAGCCAAAATACGAAATCCGAAACCTGTCGGAGCTACTAGATATTGTAGGGAAAGTTACTAACCTTCAATAATAAAATAAGGTGTGAGCGCATAAGCGGCTCACACCTTTTATTTAGTAACCTGAAAGAGGTTTATTGCCGAGTATCCAGCGGCTTCAGATACGCCTCGATTTGCTGGCGTTTCGATTCCAGAAATGGCGGCAGCGCAAGGGATTCACCTAAACTTTCCATAGGCTCATCTGTAGCAAAGCCTGGTCCGTCTGTAGCCAACTCAAAAAGGATGCCGTTAGGCTCGCGGAAATAGAGGGAACGGAAGTAGAAGCGGTCGACGAAACCGGAATTAGGAAGCTGTGCCTGGCGGATGTGTTCGATCCATTGCTTCAATTCGTCTTCATTATCTACGCGGAATGCGACGTGATGTACCCCGCCACGGCCCAAATGCTCTTGCTCCAGATCATTGCGTTCCTCCAGATGAACCTCAGCACCTGATCCGCCTTCACCAGTCTCGAATACGAGCACTTCTGGCTGACCGGCAACTGTTGAAGGGTAGGTTCCTATACGGCGGAAGCCGAGCAACTGCTCCAGCACTACCGCTGTATGTTCTGCACTTTCTACTGTGAGATGTGCGGGTCCTAAGCCTACAATGCCATATTGGGCAGGTACTGGGCTTTTAGCCCAAGGAGTACCGCCGGCAACACCGTTATTATTTTCGTCGGATACGAGAATGAAACGTTGGCTCTCGTGATCGCGGAAGGATAAAGTCTGGCGTCCACCAAGTTCCTGTATCGTCTCATGCTCCACGTTAAGCTCGGTGAAGCGTTGCTCCCAGTAGGTAAGTGCGGCATCGCTTGGCACTCGAAGGGAGAGCGCGGAGATGCTGTTATTGCCCTCACGGTTGCGGCCTGCCATCGGAAGCTCGAAAAAGGTTAATTCGGTTCCGGGATTCCCCTTCTCATCTCCATAGAATAAATGGTACACTGAAATATCATCCTGATTTACTGTTTTTTTAATGAGACGCAGTCCGAGTACCTCTGTATAGAACTTAAAGTTCTCCTGTGCTTTGCCTGTAATAGCTGAGACATGGTGAAGTCCTTTTAACGTTAAACTCATGGTAGTTACCTCCGTGTAAATGCTTTGGGTTTGTGGATTATTTTAATTTATTTTTAATATATCGATAGAATCTTTGGTGAATATTATTAAGTTACTATAATTTTAATAGTAATAAGAAACTTTTGCAAGTGGATATTAATGTTTCATGAAATTTAATTCATACATAAGGAGAGAGTATAGTGCACACAACAACAAGCTTGATGAAACAATTACAGGAGTTAGGGATTGATCCACGGGGGACCATTCTAGTTCATTCCTCGTTAAAAAGTGTTGGCGAAGTAGAAGGAGGCGCGAACACGGTGCTGGATGCACTCAGTGAATATATGAAGGATGGGCTGCTTGTTTTGCCAACGCATACATGGGCTTATATTAATGCGGATAATCCGCGCTTCTTTGTTCAAGATTCCCCATCTTGTGTAGGGATATTACCGGAGCTGTTCAGAAAACGTCCAGGTGTTGTCCGCTCTTGGCATCCGACTCACTCTGTAGCGGCTTTGGGTGTTGATGCTGAGGCGTTTACTGCAGGGGATGAACGTTGGGATACGCCATGCGCCCGTGGTTCAGTGTGGGGCAAGCTGCTTGATCGGAAGGCGGAAATAGTACTGCTAGGCGTCGATCTGCGGCGGAATACGTTTATTCACGGTATTGAAGAGTGGGTGGATATTCCGGGCAGAATGACGGATAGTCATGAGGAATTATATACGGTGACGCCGGGTGGCGATGAAATCATGGTGCCTTCTCGCAGACATTGTGGTCTCTCTTGGTCGGAGCATTTTTGGAAAGTGGAACGCGAGCTTGAGGAAGGCGGTGCCATGCGTAAGGGGAACTTCGGGGATGCACTAGTTAGAGTGTGTGGAACAGTAGAAACGACGGATATTTTAAGCCTGATGCTAAAAGAGAATCCTGATCTTTTCTCCGATAATGAACCGCTGCATGGTGAGTCGAAACCAGATCCGCTTCCAAAGACCAGACGTGAACAACCGTAGGTGGGAGAGGCTAAACCATTTTTTCAGCACGCACAATCTGGAAGCCGCTATCAATGTATGGTATATTAATCTCACTAAAACATAGTAAGGAGATTGGAAATGGAAAAAACATTGGTCTTTGGACACAAAAATCCGGATACGGATACTATTTGTTCGGCAATTGCTTATGCAGCACTCAAAAAAGAATTAGGCTGGGATGCTGAGCCAGTTCGTCTGGGAGACGTTAGTGGTGAAACGCAATTTGCGCTTGATCATTTCGGAGTTGAGGCTCCTCGTCTGGTAGAGAACGTAGCTGGAGAAGCTAATCAGGTTATTCTTGTTGACCATAATGAACGCCAACAAAGTGCGAATGACATTGATCGAGTGCGTGTAATTGAAGTTATCGACCATCACCGGATCGCTAATTTTGAGACTGCACATCCGTTATACTACCGTGCTGAGCCAGTAGGCTGTACTGCTACTATTCTTAACAAAATGTATAAAGAAAACGGTGTAGCTATCCCTAAAGACATCGCCGGATTGATGTTGTCTGCAATCATTTCTGATTCCTTGCTGTTTAAATCTCCAACCTGCACCGCTGAAGATGTAGCTGCAGCACGCGAATTGGCTGAAATCGCTGGTGTAAATGCAGAAAGCTACGGCCTTGATATGCTGAAGGCTGGTGCTGACCTTAGCGACAAGAGTATCGCTCAACTGATCTCCTTGGATGCTAAGGAATTCAAAATGGGTGAATACAAAGTAGAAATCGCCCAAGTGAACGCGGTCGACGTTAATGATGTACTCTCCAAGCAGGCTGAACTAGAAACTGCACTGACTTCCATTATTGCTGAAAAAGAATTGGATCTGTTCCTGTTCGTAGTTACAGATATCCTCAACAACGATTCGGTGGGTCTGGCTCTGGGCCGTGTTGCAGGTGCAGTAGAACAGGCGTACAACGTGAAGCTTGATGACAATAAAGCGCTTCTTAAGGGTGTAGTATCCCGTAAATCGCAAATCGTACCGGTACTTACAGAGACAATTGCTAAACTGTAAAGCATTTTGACAGTTGCGTTGTATTTTGTACAATAGAAATCCTGTCTATGAGAGTAGATTGGATAAAAAGAGCTCATGCCCCATCAGTAGTTAAGATGGTGACATGAGTTCTTTTTGTTTTACGGCGTATTCTGCTACAATATTTTGGGAGGGGATCCAACTGATCCTCTTCCAATTGCATGAACTTTGAACCAGCATGAGGAATATGACAAAGGGATAGGGGATATTGGAAATGGAATTGTTTGCAGCATTGGAACGGGACGACTACGAGGAATTATTATTTTGTCAGGATAAGGCATCGGGATTAAAGGCGATCATCGCGATTCATGACACGACACTGGGACCAGCACTGGGTGGAACGCGGATGTGGACCTATGCTACGGAAGAGGAAGCTATTGTTGATGCGCTTCGATTAGCAAAAGGGATGACCTATAAAAATGCAGTATCCGGCCTGAATTTGGGTGGTGGGAAAACAGTAATCATTGGAGATCCCAAGAAGGATAAAAATGAAGCCATGTTCCGTGCTTTCGGAAGATACATACAAGGTTTAAATGGACGGTACATAACTGCTGAAGATGTAGGGACTACGGAAGAGGACATGAACATTATTTATCAAGAGACAGATTATGTTACTGGCACCTCACCTACGTACGGTTCTTCGGGCAATCCGTCACCAGCAACGGCTTACGGTGTTTACCAAGGAATGAAGGCAGCCGCTAAAGCCGCCTTTGGCAGTGATTCGCTTGAAGGGAAGACAGTAGCTGTTCAAGGCGTGGGGAACGTGGCCTTTACACTGTGCAAACATCTTCATGAAGAAGGAGCACTGCTTATCGTAACGGACATCCATAAACCAGCCGTTCAACGTGCAGTAGAGGCCTATGGCGCCAAGGCTGTAGATCCAGGCGATATCATCAGTGTAGATTGTGATATTTATGCTCCTTGCGCTCTTGGAGCGACAATTAACGATGAATCCTTACGGGTAATCAAGGCGAAAGTGATTGCAGGAGCTGCTAATAATCAGCTGAAGGATTCCTCGCATGGTGATGCACTTCATGAGATGGGGATTGTATATGCTCCAGATTACGTGATTAATGCAGGTGGCGTCATTAATATTGCGGACGAGCTGAACGGCTATAATAAGGAACGTGCCTTTAAGCAGGTGGCGAAGATTTACGACAATATTACCCGCGTAATGGAAATTTCCCGTTTGAACGGAATACCTACTTATGCCGCTGCGAACCAGCTTGCAGAGGACCGGATAGCGCTATTAAGAAATAGCCGCAGCACCTTCCTGCGTAATGGTCAACATGCACTTAGCAGAAGATAGCTGCGGGGATAAGCTGTAATAAAAAACTCGGCAATTTCCATCCGATTACAACTTCGGAGGGACTGCCGAGTTTTTTATGTTCTTTTATTTCTACAAGAAACGTTTATTCTCTTTCGAGGACGGTAACGTGGTTTCTGCTTATTCCTAATTACTGAACCTTTTGCGGTTCTGGGTAAGTGACGCCGAAGGTGTCGACCGTCACCTTTTTCATGACTGGTGGCTCATCTGGACGATCAGAACCGTCACGAGGCAGGCTCACAATTCTTTTTACAGCTTCGATACCTTCAGTTACTTTACCAAAAGCGGCGTAGCTTCCATCTAGACTAGGGTAAGCTGCATCCATAATAAAGAACTGGGAACCGGCAGAGTCAGGAGCCTGTGATCTTGCCATGGATAGAACACCTTCTGTATGCAGAAGGTTATTGGTGAACCCGTTGCCAGAGAATTCTCCGGCGATACTGTAACCCGGGCCTCCCATACCTGTACCATCAGGGTCGCCGCCTTGAATCATGAAGTTAGGAATTACTCTATGGAATATAGTGTTATCATAAAATCCTTTTTGAATAAGTGAGATGAAATTGTTTACGGTGTTAGGGGCAACCTCAGGGTATAGCTCAGCTTGGATGATATCCCCGTCTTCCATTTCAATGGTTACTAAGGGATGACTTGCCGTAGCTGAAGGAACGCCTTCAGCTGGGGCTGCACCTTCCCCAGGTGCTGATCCGCTGCTTCCATTATTACTGCTTGCATTGTTATTGTTTGGCTTGTTACCGCAACCTGCCGCAATAACCATGACCAGGCATAACATGATCAGAAGAATAGCGGATTTTGTTCGTGTAGACTTCACTAAATAATCTCTCCTTTTTATTGAATAATCTCGTAGGTACTTCCCATAATACCTCCTTTGTCCTATTACATGCAAAGGTCAGTTATGACTTCTGGGATTGGCACATCTTAAAAAGAAGTTTACAATGGTAGGATGTTTCCAAAGAGAACATCGAGAAAGGATGTGCATAGGATGCTCTTTTCGTGGAAGCGGAATTTGATCGTGCTTTGGGTAGGGGTTTTCTTTTGTAGTACAGCTTATTCGATCTCGATTCCCTTCCTTTCCATTTTTTTGAGCGACGAACTTGGGGTTTCGAATCATTTGGAGATTTGGTCAGGGGTTAGTTTTGGAATAACCTTTCTTGCCAGCGCTTTAATCTCTCCCTATTGGGGTTCGCTAGCCGACAAGTATGGTCGGAAACCGATGCTTATTCGCTCGGGTTTTAGTCTGGCAGCTTTATACCTTATTAATTATTTTGTACATGATCCTTATGTTTTTTTGATTGTGCGTGTGCTGCAAGGACTGCTTGCCGGTTTTGTTCCAGCAGCTATTGCAATGGTAGCCACCAATACACCTGAGCATAAGACGGGGTACGCTTTAAGTATTATGTCTACAGCCGGAGCGACAGGTAGTATTATTGGACCATTAATTGGCGGTGTAGTGAGCTATTATACCAGCAACCGGATTGCTTTTTTATTCTCAGCGGGTATTGTACTTATCTCAGCGCTCATTGCTACTTTTTTTGCAAAAGAGGAGAACTTCGACCGTTCGGCTCCAAGGTCACATGTAAGTGATGATATCAGGGAAGCGAGAAGTAACCGAGCTTTTATTACTTTGCTCTCGCTGGCGGGAATCAGTACCTTCTCCGTTATGATTCTGGAACCGTTAATCCCAATTTATCTACTGGACATGGGGATCTCCAAAAATAGTGCCTCGCTAAGCTCGGGAATCGTATTCTCTGCTGTGGGGATTGCTACGGTGCTGATGGCTCCGCAGTGGGGCAGACTCGGCAGCCGAAAAGGCTTTGGGATGATCTTATTTATTGGTCTGATCGGGGGCGGGATCGGTAATATTCTACAGTTTTTTGTTTCGGGCTATGTAGAGTTCGCTATCCTTCGCTTTGCATACGGCTTGTTCTATGCAGGTGTGCTGCCGTCAGTCAATGCCATGATTGTACAAGTAATTGAGCCGGGATTCCGTGGACGGGCCTTTGGCCTGAATCAGGCGGCATCTCAGCTTGCGACGATGGCTGGACCGATTATCGGCGGCTTATTGGGCGCGTTTATTCCAATTCGTTGGGTGTTTGTAATCAATGGAGTGATGCTGCTGGTAGCAGCGATATTGGTTAAGACCCGCAAGCTGGAAGCACAAATCGCCGCTGCTCGTCCCGCAGAACAGCCAACAACGATGCAGGGCTAACTGCTACCTCAATGAGCATGTCGTTATTTAGAAATAACATAAAGCCGCCGGGCTCACAGCCCGGCGGCTTTATTCATATTAAGCTGCTATTCTCCCTGCGAACCGTTCAAAACGTCTGTTCCCGGCATAACATCCACTGGCGGGGAGGCAGGGTCAATAATGGAATTTGGATATACATCGTCCGCATCTGGAACATCCTCCAGCGGCTGATCTTCTTCTTCCATCTCCAAGAGTTCCTCATCCTTAGTATAATCCGTATCATCTAGGGTTAATCCTGCGGTTTCAGCGGCTAGATATGCATCGGATTCCACCAGCTCATCTCTTTCGATTACATCCTTAGGTGAGTTTAAACCAATATCTGCTGCCAAGTATTTATCGCCAACCAAGACAGGATCTGCGTCATCATCAACAATATCCTCTTCATCCATATCAGCTTGTATATAACGTTCATATTCAAAGTCAGCTTCAGTTTTATTTGGTGAACTATCCATAGCCGTTCACTCCTTTTTTATGATAAAATTTGAACTTCCTATGTTTATCTTTACCCGTTTGACCATGATCGAATCGCTGATCCAATAAATGGGTATGTCTATATTGGATTAGTAAAAAATGGGTGAAAGCAAAAGCTGATGAAAAACGTTCTTTTTCGAGAAAATTTACAAGAATAGGCAGGGATAGTGCGAAGCTTGTCGAAATTAAGAAGCATATATGAACGTTTAAACAACTAATGAATTACTGAGGTGCTACGATGAAGTTGCCAAAGCTCAATATAGCGGCTGCTTTTTTATTAATTCTACTGCTGACCGCTATGGTTCCTTTTGGTACGGCGATAGTGAGTGCTGAATCATCAGACTCTACGCTGCCCAATTGGGAGATTAAATTTGAACGTATAGAAATAGATCATATTGAAGAAGCTGTGGCAGCTCTTGATGAAGAATGGACTCGTGTTATGCCTCATGGGAAAAGCCCAGAGACTCCAAGTGGAGCAACCTCAGCCTGGCTGCGGTTTACTTTACCACAAATTAGTGATAAATCTGCGTTATTCATAGATAAAGTATATGGAAATAATGTTAAGGCTTATTTAAATAACGAATTAATATATGATTCCGGAAAAGATTTTAATTTCAATGGCAGTAAGGTTTTCATTCCTCTGTCCAAAAGTGTTGGAGGACAACAGCTATATTTATGGACCCATGGTGGCAGCAAAGACTTAGGGATTCACGGCGAAATAAGAGTAGGCCAATACGATGAGCTGTTATCTGTTTATGTAAAGCAGGGCTTAATGGATCTGATCATTGGAACGACGCTTATTTTTATTGCGATTGTACTGCTGATCTGCTCGCTATTCATGAGAAAAGGCTATTTTTCAGGCGGATATCTATTGGTGCTGATTATTTTATCCATTGGCGTCTTAGTGGTAACGTATTCATCGTTCCTGCCGACAATCCTCGGCGATTATGGAGAGATCGTACTTGTTTTCTTTGATGTAGCTTTATATACGCTTTTGCCATCCTTTACATTTTATTTTGAGAAAATATTTGGTCCAGGGAAAAAGAGAATCGTTACACGATTCCGTAAGTTTCAAATTGTCTATTCTGTATTTTGTTTTTCCCTAATGGTTATTAATATTCTTTTGTCCTATCAGGTAGATGACTTTTATAGATTGATGACTACGAGTGTGCTAGGTATCCTTATGATTGTACAAATTATACTTTTGATCAGCTTAGCGTTTATACACGCGAACCGTGGCAATGTAGATGCTGTTATTTTTACTTCAGGGTTCTCAATATTTGCTTTCATGTCTCTTAGTGAACTGGTCATGTTCTATGCATCGGGGCAATCCTATCAATTATATTGGTGGAAATGGGGAATGGTGATTTTCGTAATTGCCTTAATCGTCATTCTGGGAAGAAGGTTTACTCGAAACCATGAACAGCTTATTGAATATTCCCATCAGCTTGAGAAGTTCAATAATGATTTGCAGCGCTCGGAGAAGATGGAGATTATTAGTGAGCTGGCAGCGTCGGTTGCCCATGAAGTACGGAATCCATTGCAGGTTACCCGGGGGTTTCTGCAGATTCTTGGGGAGCGTTCAGATCAAAAGGAGCGGGAATATCTGCAAATGGCAGTGACAGAACTGGATCGAGCTACGCTCATTATTACAGACTTCCTAACCTTCGCTAAACCAGGACTTGAAACCGTAGAGCAGCTTGATGTGTCCGAAGAGTTGAGGCATGTGACGGGTATTCTTTCTCCGTTAGCGAATCTGCAAGGGGGCGTCATTGAACTTAATCTGCAGCCAGGACTTTACGTTACTGGATCATCTGCCAAGTTCAAGCAAGCGTTTATCAACATTCTCAAAAATAGCATCGAAGCTTTAAAGGACAATGGGCTGATTAAAGTCACAGCCTGGAAGGCTGGAAAACATATAATAATCAGTGTTCATGATAATGGGGAAGGGATGAACCGGAATGAGCTGGCTCGGTTAGGGGAACCTTATTACTCCAATAAGACCAAAGGAACGGGGCTTGGACTGATGGTAACCTTTCGGATTATTGAGGCGATGGAGGGATGCACTGAGTTTCGCAGTGAGAAAGGGGAAGGGACTGAAATTATAGTAAAAATACCAGAACTTAGAAGAATTTAGAAGTAATTTATGATAATTCCGTTTTTTAGAAGGAAAGAGTGAGGGGCTGAGCGAAGTAGTACAGACAGAATATTGTTTCTGATACTTACTTCTGAGGTGCATATATGCGCTTGATGATTAAAGTCCTACATATAGCAATAGCTCTTACTCTCCTTCTGATAGGATATAGTTCAATTGTTGTATCAGCAGCGACCCCATATCCATCCCAAGAAATTACCAGTTGGCAGATGAGATGGGGCGATGGAACCGAAAACAGCGGCATAGAGGTTCCACAGAATAATGACCAGCAGTATTGGATAAATGTGAATGCTACGAAGGAAATCCCACATCTGCCATCAGGCGTATCCACTTCTTGGACTCGTATTTCCATACCTAACTTTAGTTATATCTCCCCTTCAATCTACATTGATACTTTATATGCTCTTCATGTGAAGGTGTATGTGAACGACCGTTTGATCTTCGAGGAAGATCGTAATTATATTAAGGATAACTATTCTTTGTTGTTGCCTTTGAGTCAAAGCGATAGTGGGGAAACATTATACATTTGGACTGAAACGCTGCAGGATAGAATCGGAATTAAAAATGAAGTAGTGATCGGTGAACACAACCTGTTAATCAATGATTATATTAAAAATGGACTCAGCGATGTGATTTTGGGCTGTGCTTTTTTTCTTGTGGCTATCGTTCTATTTATAAGCTCTCTCTATATTAATAGGGACTATTTTTCCAGTGTGGCTTCACTAGCCGTTGTAATAGGTTCAACCGGAATTCTCTCGATAACCTATTCTCCTTTTATTTATACCTTTTACAGCGATTTAGGCGCGATTAGTAATGTATTTCTTGATTTGGCTTTATTCTCACTTTTACCGGCGCTTACTCTTTTATTTGAAAAAATATTTGGCAGTGGAAAATATGCGATCGTCCGTCGTTTTCGTCAATTTCAAGTCATTTACTCCTCATTTTGTTTGCTATGTCTTTTGATCAATTTTCTATCGAATAATAGCTATATTGAGTTTTATTATTTTGTATCCACCACTATTATCGGGTTCATCCTCATCCTTCAGTTCATCTTGCTGATCGTATGTGTGATTATATTTTCGCTTAAAGGGAATAGGGACGCTATCATTTTTGCCATTGGCTTTGGAACGGCTGCATTTACTGTAGTGTCAGAGTTACTGTGGTATTACATTCATAAGGGGAACTATGATTTATTCTTGTGGAAGTGGGGCATTGTTGCCTTCATAATCTCCTTGATCGTAATTCTGGAGCGAAGACTAGCCTATAGCCATCAACAGGTTGTTAACTATTCTAAAGAATTAGAGCGTTTTAACAACGAATTGCAGCGTTCAGAAAAAATGGAAATTATTAGCGAGCTTGCTGCATCTGTTGCTCATGAAGTGCGGAATCCACTCCAGGTAACTAGGGGTTTCCTTCAGCTGCTTAGCGAGAAATCCGTTGGTGAAGAGGAAATATTTATGTCGATGGCCCTTAGTGAGCTGGATCGTGCTTCCGGGATCATTACGGATTTCTTAACCTTCGCAAAACCGGAATTTGAGACGATTTCCAGTCTGAATTTGTATAATGAATTTAAGCATATTGAGAGTATTATGCAGCCGCTTTGTCATTTAAATGGAGGGAAAATGATTCTCGATGTATCGGGCGAATTATGGGTGAAGGGGAATTCCTCAAAGTTTAAGCAAGCCTTCATCAACATTATCAAAAATAGCATTGAATCTTTCCGTGACGAAGGGTTTATCTATATGTCGGTGTATGCGGAAGAGGAGAACGTAATTATTCATATCAAAGACAACGGGGAAGGGATGGACGCGGATGTCCTGCACCGATTGGGAGAGCCTTATTTCACTAAAAAGAATAAAGGGACAGGTCTTGGATTAATGGTCACTTTCCGCATCATCGAAGCTATGCAAGGTAAAGTGAAATTCACAAGCAAAAAAGGAGTGGGAACCGAATCCATCACCATACTGCCATTGGCAGAAGCTCCGGATGATTCTCACTCCTTAGGGGGTTAATCTTGTTGTCTTACCACGAACCGCGTGGTGCTGCGGTTGCCTTCAATACATCGGATGTAGGACTTGGTGGAATTACAAGATAGAATTCGTTGGAGCCTTCTTCAACGGCTTTCAAGGTAACGCTGTCGGGAATAATTACGCCTAGTGCTTCTTGGAGAGCCGCTTTTGGGTCTGAGAGTAGTCTTTTCTTGAAACTTGGATCTTCCCATGCCTTTTGAATGACTTGATTTCTAAGAATTGCTTCTGACATAATAATCACCCTTCCCAAATTGTATATATTTACCTTTAATAATATAACATAGCAAAACTACTAATACTATTCTTTTTATTACAAAATAATAGAATTAATGGACATTTTTTGACAACCAATGATATAATCCTCCGTTTAGCAAGAGCTGCTTGTCCGCTTCGATGGAATCAGAGATCTGCTGTAAGTTACTTACTAGCATGGAATGGAACGCGATAAGATGAGGGGCATCAAGGTCGGAAGCTGTAACTTTGTTATGTGTGTCGTGTGCTAATTGCGTATAGGTATGTAGACCATTTGCAGTGAATAGATAAAATTCGACCTCTTGCGTAGTGAGTTTAGCTGCACTGCTGTTTGGCAGATGTTTGCGAGTTAGGGAGAGAAGACAATTATAGTTGCCCGCGGATAAATCTTCTTTCCAGTCCTCATAGTCATCCAGCATTTGCAGTGTAAGCAAAACCGAATGGATAAGCTCTTCAGCTTGCGGCACTAAATCACTCTTTCCAGACATCAGAAGGGCAGCAGTGCTGGATAGCTTGAGCGGACTGGCTTTATAGGCAATTTTGACCCGATCATTAAGAAAATAGTCACTGGTATTTTCGTTGCTAACACTATCTGCCCACTCCATGATATAACGATTAAATAAGATCCAGAAAGCGGATGGCTCCGGAAATAGTATCCGGTAGATATTTAAAAATTCGACATAAAGCAAATTTGCCAAGGGCAATTTTTCGTATGCGGAGGATTCTTGGCTGTCCATCAGGTCATCCTGTATGAAGAAATACAACATAAAAAAGACGTTGCCCATCGACATCTGGCGAGTAACCTCTGCAGAGATTCCGCATCCCTTCTGCAGCCAAAAGGGTAAAAGATAACATATGTAGTTTTTGTGGCTTTCAGCGTTAAATACGTTAAAATGCTCAAGATAGGACATACCTTGTTGATTTAGAGGTTCTGGAAATTCGGAAATAATCCGTCTGCTTTCTTGGAATACCAAGCGTAGTTCATCTTCGTAGTCATTTAGCCAATCCATAACAACCCTCCTATAAAATTTTTACGAAAATGGTTCTTTTGCCCTGATTATAGCTTTCTCTTTATTCCATTACAACTAAAATTTAGGAGGTATTAGCAAATATGGAATGGTATACTTTCGGCCAAATGCTTATGGCGATTCGAATGGGTCAAAAGGCGGAAACACCGGATGGCCGCATGGTTATGCGTACCTCCACAGGACTTTTTTGGATAAACGGAATCCTGCAGGGAAAAGTGGTAGAAATCAAAGACTATCTGTTCTCTGACCTATGGCGAATCTATGAGGATCAGGAAAGCCAGCAGGAGGGAATTGGCAGGGAACAACACGAGCAACGTGAGCGGGAGATGCTTGAGAATCAATATGAAGAGCTGCGCTGGGCGAACCGAAAACGTTAGTTCAACGTTCGATTACCCAACAGCAGCTATATAGTGAATATTAATAAGAGGGGTTAGGAACTTACGGATGCGGAGAGCTCCGATTTTAATGCTTCATATTGACTACGCAGGCGTTGAAGTTTCGAGATACTTTGCTCCAAGCCGCCGAGCCGGTTGCGTTCCGTCCACAAGAGACGATATTGGTGAAGGAGTACATCAAGATCATTGATTTGCTTCGTAATCAGCGCAGGATCAAGCGAATCTGGTGCTGATGTCAACTGTAGCTTGATTCTGCCAAGCTGCACAGCATGCTTCACGAAATGGATGCCATTACTCAATTCTTTCAGCACAAGAGCAGCATCCTCGCATTGAAGATCTAGCCCCGATAGCCGCGCCTCAATGGAGAGCAGATATTCTTCGAGATGATTGAAGTGTTCCTCAGTAAGCTTCTCTATGATTAGGAAATTGTCCAGATGGGTACGCAGCAGCAGGGACATTTCTGCATCATTCGAACGGTTGATACTGGATTCAAGCTGATAGTAATTGCCGAGATCCAGGAGCAGCTGGCCAATTCCCTCAGAACGATCTGCAAAAATAAATCTATTTAAATACTGTGCAGTATCTGCTTCCAGATTATGATCTACACTCCAGGATAGGGCTGCGCCGTAGGCGAAGCCGGCATAGCTGACCGGCAGATGCTGCCAGTGTCCAAAATCTCCCCAATCCGTAATGAGATAACCGATAGCACCGTTGTTTTTGCCATGAATAGCTGCACTGCGCAGATTGGCTAACATATTGTCCGTGCGTCCTGTAATGGAGTTCCATGAGCTGGTGCCTGGGCAGACATAAAAAGGAATACCTGCTTCACGGAATTTGAGCGTATCGGACTCGAAGGGATGCTCCGCGCTATAACCCCATTCCATAGCAATAATATCCTTAGGAAGCTGAGGAATCAGTTCGGGATGCTGGATAATGATATCGCCCCAGAATTGCATCGTTTTGCCACGTTTTGTAACCAACTCATAAATCTTTTGCAGGAATGATAAATAGAGTTGACCTTTGCCTTGAGTTTCTGCCAGAGCTTTATTTTTACCAAGACCGAGTTCATAGGTCTCATCGCAGCCTACATTAAATTGATTGGAGCTAAAGTAAGGCAGCAGATCGTCAAACATTTTGTCTAGCAGAGGTAGTACAGCAGGATCTTCGGTATCAAAAGTACCAGGGTGCATAAATAAGCCTTCTGGATAAACGTCTTGCGCATACAAATTCTTCGGAAGCATAAAGCCTTCGGGAATTTCAGCTAAAGCGTTGAATTCTGGACGAGAGAGCCAGCCCTCCATATGCCCAAAGCTGTTCTGATTGGGAACAAGCTCTATATAACGTGCTTTGCAATAGGCATCCAGAAGCAGGATTTCCTCTCCGGTAATTGGGGTTCCAAGCTCCCAGACTTGAGGGAAGGATTCATAAGCGAACGGAGCACCTTCTATATATAGCTGAAGTTCATTCATCTTCAAATCAGCCATAAGGTCAATGATCCGGTACAAGGTTTCTTGCTTCGGGATTTTATTGCGGCTGATATCTATGAGCAGGCCTCTGGCTCCAAAATCAGGTTCATCGCGAATATGCAACTGAGGTATAGATTTTCCACTTTGTTCTATGATTTGTTTCAGGGTTGCTGCTGCGTAGAAAGCGCCTACAGGAGAGCTATAGGAGACAACGATACCCTTCTGTTCGACAACAATCTCATAGGCCTGTGCAGATAATAATGGCATATAGTTAAAGTTACAGACAGATACAACGGTTGGACGTAAGCCAATGGATAAAGTCAGCTGCAGATTCAATGCTTGTGCAATCACTTCCTGTAGTTTTCGTGCAGCTGGCATGGCAGATTGTTCTTCCATATTAGGAAGTACGATGCTTCCGCTTGTTGGGAAATGGAAGGAGCCTTGTGACAATGTGATTTCACGCGGATTAGGGAAAAGCAGTAGTGTAGAATGATTAAGCATAGCGTGGACACCTCTTATTCATGTAGAATATGATCATCTTCACAATAACCTTATCACTACTAAACAAGGGGAGGAATGCCTATAATGTCCAAGCACATGGATTATATGATCAGTCCATATCCAATAAGAATTATTGATCCAAAGGTTGAATCCTCCAAGCTGAAGCTCAAGAATATAAGGGTGGGACAGGCAGGACATCTGCCAGGAAGAACGTTATTCCGTTCAGGTGTAGTTTTTGAGCACTGGGCCATTGTTTACATAGTGTCAGGTAGTGGCTCCTACATGGAGATTGGGGGAAAAGAGCAGCAGGTGCGTGAAGGCAGCTTATACTTTTTCCGCCCAGGTTACAGTTATAACTTTGGTCCACCACCGGGAGGCAGCTGGGATGAGTATTATATTAACTTTAATGGCACGCGTGTATCCGAATGGCTGGAATCGGGCCTCATAGCCGGGGGAAATGTTTTTCAAGCCCAATCTATAGTAGGTCTTACTACCTTATTTGAAGAAGTGCTGGAACGGATGGAGAGCGGAGAACCTGTAGATGCGGATCGGGCAGCATTATTGCTCGAAAGAATGCTGCTGGAGTGTTCTTTTATAATAGAAGAAAAAAGTTGGAATTCTCAGGCTGATTATATGCGTCAGATTCGGGAAGACCTGAACTTATGCATTTATGGTGAAATGGACCTAGAACAAATAGCGGCAAAACATCATGTTTCGATGTCTACACTTCGTCGTCTTGTTCGGCGCAGCAGTGGATACCCGCTTCATGAATATATTCACCGTCTAAAAATGGCGGAAGCCAAAAAGTTGCTTTTCAACACCTCATTACAAATTAAGGAAATTTCTAGTATGCTTCATTATAATGATCCGTTCTATTTTTCTCGTTTATTTAAAAAATATATGGGGATCGCACCCCAGCTTTGCCGGAATAACATTTAAATCGACATCATCCTACTAGAGTCCCAACAGCAATTGTTATAATTTGTATGATTGTTGTCGTTTTATAAGATATGTTGAAAATTATGGATTAATATTACATAAATACGTTAGTTCTTATTAACTATAGTGGATAAAATTCCAAATTTTAGTGATAAAACCTACTAAAAAAATAATAAATTTTTTGTAACTATTTTTCAAATGGAAGCGCAAACATGGGAAATGTCAACTTGTTATTGTGATTTTTCTCATGTATGATGCTTTTATCGAGCACAGTACAATCTTGCATTTTCCAAAAAACTGGAGAATAGGGTGGTGGGATGAAAATCAAACCAACTGCAGAAGACAAACTGATTGCGTATTACAGGTATTTTTCATTGTCCCTCACATCACTCATGTATCTTCTAGATCAGACGGGACCTTCCATAATTTATAAATCACTTATTATTGCTATACTTGTTATGTTTGCACAAACGTTCTCATTTTGTTATCGAAGGCTACGCAGCAGGCCGAAGACTCTCGTCCTGGCTGTTAGTATAGAGATGGTGGGAATTATCGCATTGACCTTGTTTACGGGTGGGTACGAAAGCTCTTTTAGGCTTTATGTGCTAAATCCTGTATTGATTGCTGCAGGCTCATTGTCCATTTATTTTGGATGGTCGTTGCTCTTAAGTTACATCAGTATTTTTGCGGTGCTCTGTTATTTTTTTATCAATTCTGCGAACAGAAATTTTCTGGAAATTGTATTTATAAATGGGAATCTGTTTCTAACACTGGTACTTACGGTTATAATAATGCAGATCGTTAATCGGATGAAGCGGCAACGTGAAGAATCGAATGCTCGCACGAAAGAGACGATGGAGCATATCAAATCCCTGTACCATATCGTGGAAACCTCAAGCCAACATGATTTCATGAATATCGGTCAAGTGATCACCGATTATGTTGTTAAGCTAACGAAGCTGGATAAGGCTTTGTTTTGGTTCGCCAAGAAAAGCGGAGAACCAGCTCCGCAGAGCAGGCAGACCGGCTGGCAGCAGGAAGAGGAACAGTTCCTATTCTCAGAACTGGGAAAACATGAGCATGAATGGAGATTGCAGCGAGAGCCTATTTTTAGAAATCTGCCGGGATTAGGAGATTTCCTGCTGATGCCTGTACGGATGAGCACCCGTTTTGTAGGGATGATTGGACTCAAGCTGGAGTCTACAGAGGGGCTGGAAGGCCGCAGATGGTATATTCAACAATTGATATTCTTATCTGAGCTAAGTGCGAATATTCTTGAAAGACATGAGCTTGGTGTGATCGAGAACCGGTTGATCATCACGAACGAACAGAACCGGATTGCGGATGAAATGCACGACAGTGTATCGCAGAGCCTTTTTGGTATTGTGTATGCGACGCATTCGCTGAAGGAATCGTGGAAGAGAATGTCAGATCATGAGCTAGAAGAACAAATTGAGCTTATTCATGATTCTGCTACAAAGGTTGCTAAAGAACTGCGGATCACGATCTACAGTCTTAGCTCCAAGAAGAGTGGCGGTCCTACTTGGTTGGGCATGGTAAGATCACATTTGAAGAGCTTATCCAGGTTAAATGATGTTGATATTGATTTAAAAATAACGGGCGATGATTTCAGTCTCCCTTATCCTTACCACAAAGCGCTTTTTCGGATTATCTCCGAAGCCACTGGTAATGCCATCAGGCATGGTGCTGCCAGTCGAGTGGATGTAGAACTGTCTCTAAAGCCGACTTGGATTCGATTATTGATTTGTGATAATGGTGTTGGTTTTGATACTGATTTGTTATGGATTGAATCTGAAGATAGTGTAAGCGGACTTGGCATGAAGAATATGCAATATTTGACCCAGTCGCTCGGCGGCGACTTTCAGTTGTCCAGTAATGAGAGCACAGGAACAAGAATTATGATTTCGATTCCTGTCGGTGTAGCTGAATTAAAGAATGCATAAACTTTAGGCGGGAGGTCGTTTCTGTGAAAATCGTCATTGTAGATGATCATCCTTTAGTTAGAAGAGGACTGGCATCTGTCATTTCAATGCAGCCGAATGTGCAGTTTGCAGGTGAGGCAACGAATGGCCAAGAAGCGCTTCTTGTGATTGAGGAGACGCAGCCTGATCTTGTATTGATTGATCTTAAGCTAGCAGATGAATCGGGATTGGATGTCATTAAGACAGCACGTGCTCGTGGTATCGTTAGTAAGTTCATTCTGTTGACGTCATCTGCGAGCAGAGAGGATTTCCTGAAGGCTGAAGAAGTACTGGTAGATGGATATGTACTGAAAGAGGCGTTGCCTGAGGAGTTACTGTTTGCTATCCAATTGGTGCATAAGGGAAGAAAGTATTACGATCCTGGTCTGATGGAAGATAAAATGCGCATGAGTGGAAGCAGCCCAACGGATGAATTGACACCCAAAGAAAAGGAAGTCCTGATCGAGCTGGGGCAGGGCGCATGCAACAGAGAAATTGCTTCACGTCTTTTCATTAGCGAATTTACGGTGAAAAAGCATGTCAGTCAGATTTTAGCAAAATTACAGGTGGCTGATCGTACACAGGCAGCGCTTTATGCAAATGCTGTCGGATTAACCAAATATGAAATGTCATACGAGTGAAAATTGAAATAATTCGTAAGCATTGTACATGAACACGGACAGGTTGTCCGTGTTTTTTTGTGCGTTAAAACTTAAATTAGCCCTATATATGGCACTAAAGTATACCTAATCCCCCTCTTAAGAGGTATAACGTCTTACTCCAAAGTGAAGAGGAAAGTGATGGTATGAGCCATGTGGCGAATGGTGTGGATTGATAGAATTAAAGCAACAACTGAAACTTTCATGAATGCTTTCAGAATGTAATTTTAGCGGAAGGAGGGTTACTGTGGAAAAGACGATTCTGGATTACATTAACCTGATTAAAAAAAGGTTTTGGCTCATCATGGTGTTCGTTTTGATCTCCTGTGCTACGACTTACTATGTTAGCAAAAACTTCGTTGAACCCGTCTATTCCGCTTCCGGACAGCTGCTTGTCAACAACATTGCCAAAGCTCCCGAGAGCAACAATCTTAACGATTTGAGCTTTAGCCTGAATTTAATTGAGAGTTACAAGGAAATTATGAAATCACCAACCATCATGAAAAGCGTAATAGAAAATCACCCGGAGTTTGGTCTCACGGCCGATGAACTAAGTCAGAAGCTTGAGATTAAAACTTCAGAGAAGAGTCAGGTGATCAACCTCAATGTTCAGGATGAAAGCTACACCAAAGCTGCCGGGATCGTAAATGCGGTATCGCAGACATTCATTCGTGAATTGCCGTCGCTGATGAGGGTAGACAATGTTACCTTGCTGACACCGGCCGATCCGACTGATGTTCCAGGGCCCTCGAACGGCGGGTTTGCGATGAATCTCATCATTAGCTTTGTTGTATCCCTTATGGCTGCCTTAGGAATTATTTTGCTGATGGAAACACTTAACGGCACATTAAGGTCTGAAAAGGAAGCGGAATATGACCTTGGTCTACCGGTAATTGCTTCGATCGCAACCATTCGCAAACGTGATTTGGGTAAGGCGGCAGGCGACACCAGAGTGAAGGAGGGTGCTTATGTTGCGGCTAAATAAGAGTCTGGTTACAGACGTTAATCCATCCTCGCATATCTCCGAATCGTTCCGATCACTGCGCACATATATACGTCAGCTTGAACTAGCGCAGGGCGGCGGAGGAAAAGTGCTGCTCTTTACATCAGCAGAAGCTGGGGCAGGCAAGACGACAATCTTGTCGAATCTCGCGGTTTCTTTCGTCCAGGACGGCAAGAAGGTAGCGGTGGTTGACTGCAATCTGAGACATCCCGGTCTTCATACCGTGTTTGAAGTAGAGGGGAGTGACGGGCTTGCGGCTTATTTAAGTGGGCAAGAGGAAGCAGATAACATCGCAGTCCTCGGAAACTTAGCCAATCTTTCAGTCATCCCGGCAGGAAAAACTCATGTTAGTCCGCCGGATTTGCTGGGGAACCCCAAAATGACCGCTTTGCTTGAGGAACTAAAAGAAAACTACGATCTGATCCTGCTGGATTCTCCTTCGGCAGTCGATTTCAGTGATGCTCGTATATTGGCACCTCAAGCGGACGGCGTGATCCTGGTGGCCAGATACGGAAAGTCCAAACGGGAATCGATTCGCAAAGCGAAGACGCTGCTTGAACAGACCGGCTCTAATCTAATCGGAATTGCCATGAACCAGGCGAAGTAACTGTTTATGCTTTCGAAGTAAGTTTTGCTCGAAGTCAAATCATTGAAGCTAATGCTCACAAAACTTAAGTTTATGCTTTCGAAGTGAGTTTTGTACGAAGTCAAATCATTGAAGCTAATGCTCACAAAACTTTTAGGAGGTAAAGTGCGATGAAAAAGGTAAAAAAAGTAATCATACCCGCGGCAGGACTAGGTACGCGCTTTCTTCCTGCAACGAAAGCCATGCCTAAAGAAATGCTTCCGATTATCAATAAACCAACCATTCAATACATTGTTGAGGAGGCTATTGCTTCCGGTATTGAAGATATCATCATTGTTACTGGTAAAGGTAAAAGAGCCATTGAGGATCATTTTGACAATGCGTTTGAGCTGGAGTCTAGGCTTCTGGAAGATGGAAAGCTGGATCTGCTTAAAGAGGTTCAACGTTCAGCTAAGGTAGAAATTCACTATATCCGCCAGAAAGAACCGAAGGGTCTGGGGCATGCCGTATGGTGTGCAAGACGGTTTATCGGAGATGAGCCATTCGGTGTCATGTTAGGCGATGATATCGTCACAGGAGCCGTACCTTGCCTTAAGCAGCTGATCGATCAATATGAAGAAACACAAAACTCGGTTATCGGAGTTCAAGAGATTCCTGATGAATTCACGAATCGTTACGGTATTATTGAACCGGATTTGCAGGACGGTAAATTGTATCGGGTTAACAATTTTGTAGAGAAGCCGCCACTAGGTACGGCACCTTCCAATCTTGCGATCATGGGCCGGTATGTGTTTACGCCGAAGATCTTTAAGTATCTCGATTTGATGGAAGAAGGCGCTGGCGGAGAGATCCAGTTGACAGATGCCATTCAGAAGCTGAATCAGAGCGAACGGGTATATGCCTATAATTTTGACGGAACAAGATATGATGTCGGCGAGCGGCTTGGATATATTTTGACAACACTTGAATTTGCACTGCAAAGCGAAGATTTGCGCTATCCGGTGATGGATGCAATGGCGGAATGGCTGAATAAAATGGGACAAACCAGCTTGAGTAGTTAAGTTGAGTTCGCAAAATTTTAGATGAGGAGGATGAGCATGCAAAAACTGCCGGAAGACTACGAGGCGGTCCTGCCGAAACTTTACATGCTGCATACCGATGAGAGAAGGAAAGAAGCAGAGTCCTATTTGATAATGAAACGGATGATCGATATCTTTTTTTCCGCTCTTGGTCTTCTCGTGTTAATGCCATTATTTGTTGTCGTGGCGATTCTGATCAAGCTGGAGGATCCGAAAGGAAAGGTGTTCTTTCGGCAAAACCGGGTTGGGAAGAATGAAAAGCAATTCCCGATGTATAAGTTCAGATCCATGGTCAGTAACGCTGAGGAGTTAAAAGAAAACCTGATGGCCTATAACGAAGTGAGCGGTGCCATGTTCAAGATTAAGAACGATCCGCGGATCACACAAATAGGGAGATTCCTGCGCAAGACGAGCATCGATGAGCTACCTCAGCTGTGGAATGTGCTGATAGGTCAAATGAGTCTGGTCGGTCCTCGTCCTCCGCTGCCAGAAGAGGTGGCTCAGTATACGGATTATGACAAACAGCGTTTGACGGTTACTCCAGGTTGTACCGGATATTGGCAAGTAAATGCCCGAAACAGTGTCGGCTTCGACGAAATGGTACAGCTGGACTTAACCTACATCCATATTCGGAGCACCATGCTGGATCTAAAAATCATTGCTAAAACCGGACTGATGTTACTCGGTTCAAAAGATGCTTATTAATAATGTGGAAATTAGGTGAATGCCGATGCGTGAATACGGAGACGTTCCTAAGCTTTCCATTATCATCTGTACCTACAACAGAGCACCTTTATTGATCAAGACGCTTCAGTCACTTTTAAAGCTGGATCACTTAGAGCAGGCGGAGATCATTGTTGTGGATAATTGTTCCAAGGATGATACTGAAGCTTGCGTCAAAAAGTTTATAGGAAAGCATGGAGCTGATGTGGATATCCGCTACATGATGGAGCCGATGCAGGGGCTTTCAGCGGCTAGAAATACAGGAATTCTGGCTTCTAAATCGCCGCTGATTGCCTTTCTCGATGATGATGCGATACCTTGCCAGCGTTGGATAACAACGATTGTCAGTACTTTCGAGAGTAAACCGGAGGTCATGGCTATGGGAGGCAAAATCGCTCCGATATTTGAAAGTAAACGTCCGGACTGGTTGATTAAACCCTTTGAGCTTCCGTACACGATTGTTGATTTAGGTAGCCGGATTAAGGAATATCCCAAGCAACTTCATCCTTGTGGGGCCAATATGGCGATGCGGAAGCTCGTATTCGACATCAGTCTTTTTCCCCTAGATCTCGGAAGAAAGGGTGATTCTCTGCTCTCTGGTGAAGAGACCTGGTTATTCGGACAGATTCAAAAAGAAGGGCATTCCATCCTCTACCATCCGGAAATGGCGGTTGACCATTTCGTGCCGGCGGCCCGTTTGACGGAAGACTGGATTATGAGGCGCTATTATAGCCAAGGCATCTCTAACGCTATGAAAAGCGAAGGACTAAAAGGCAAGCTGCTTCTAGTGGGAAAGACAGCCGCTAAGCTCGTGTATATCCTGGCTGATTCTATCCTCTCAAGAAGTAAAGGAAGAAGGCTTTTGAATAAATGCAGGCTGGAGAGTATTCGTGGAACGCTTCATATGATTCTCAATCGGGAGAGGCATTCCGCAGCGGGGTGAGGGATTAACATGACAAATTTTGAGTGGGGCTCCAAATTAAATGTTTTGCCATACGGGATGCTCTATCTCATGTCGGCCCTGTTCTTTGGAACGGCGGTCATCTACCAGCCGATGATTGCGATAGCTGCCGTGCTTCTGATTATTTTGCTGGGAATCTCGATTTCACGGCCTGAACTGATCAGTTATTTCGTTCTAATCACGACGGCAATATCGATTAACTTTTTATATGATGGCAGCATGTTCGGAATGGAGATACTGTCCCTTTATAAATTGGTTATCGTGATGCTGCTTGTTCCTTGTATTCTGGTCAATGGCTTGCGGTTTCGTCTGAGTCACCCCTTGTGGGCAATGGTAGCGCTGCTGGTGATTACCTTTGGGTCTTCGATCTGGCTGCCGGAAATGACCTCATCCATTGCAGTTAAAGCTTTTATCGGTCTATCCATTCCATTCGTATTTTTATTAATCAACTGGAAAAAGAATGTAGCCGAGCTGCAAATCAAAATTATCTGTATGCTTCCCCTTGTTAGTGTAGTGGTTGGTTTGTTGCTGCAGCTTGCGCATGTTCATAATTTTCTCAACATCGAGTATACAGGCGCTGTACGGATTCAGGGGGCTAATATTCCTGCGCATCTAGCGATGCTGGCCTTTATGGGAGTAGCGATTCCATTTATAGAGGTGAAGCGGAATCCGCAGCAAGCACGCTTTTTCTATATCATGTTAGTTCTAAATTTCTTTATCTTGATTGGAACAGGAACAAGAGGGCCTATATTGGCACTTGGACTTACCGTTCTCTATTACTTCTATGATATTCTCCGCCAATATTTGAAGGGCAGAACCTATCTGCTAATTCCGTTGATGGGTGCATTTTTCCTGATTATGGTCGCCGTTTTCTGGCAGCTCGATAATTTTGAGAAACGTTCCTTTGAGAGACAGACAGATACGGCTGTTGATTTATCAGGAAGGTCAGAGGCATGGGAGTATTTCTTAAACAAGGCTGCGGACTCTCCTTGGTCTGGTAGAGGGCTTGGAGCAGTGACGGTAGCAAATGATGGAACATTGTATAAGGGTTTTGTAGTTCCGCACAACGAGTATATCCGCTTTTACTTCGATGGGGGATATATTGGCGCTATTCTGTTGATGTTCTCTTTATTGGCTGTATTTATTCTGGTGTACAGAGCATTGGCTCCGCCGATCAAACCTTATTATCTGTTATTTATTGCAGCGTTTTTAATCTACTCATTCTCCGATAACACGCTGTCGACGGTCCAATTTATTATTCCGTTCTGTTGGTACCTGAACTGCCTGTATCGATCTTCACAGCCAACCGATTCCCCACAAAAAGAAGTGATACGATGAGTCAAGTGAATATGTTCGATGTCAATTTTGATAACTATGATTTCATGGATTTGCTTGATTACATTGATAAAACCATTCAGGAGAGGAATCAGTCTTATATCCTCACTTGCAATGTAGATCATGTGATCAAGCTTCGTAAGGATAAAGAATTTCAAACGGTATATTCGAAGGCAGGCGCAGTTGTTGCTGACGGAATGCCACTGATCTGGGCATCCAAAATGCTAGGCAAGCCGCTTAAGCAGAAGGTATCCGGCGCGGATCTATTTAATCGATTGGGCAACGCCTTTGAGCAAAGGAAGTACCGGCTGTTCTTCTTAGGCTCAGCTGAAGGCGTGGCGGAACGGGCAGCGATGAATTTGAAAACAGCACATCCCGGAATAAATGTGGTTGGCTGTTATTCTCCATCCTATGGATTCGAGCACAATGAGGAGGAGAATGAACGCATTATAGAAATGCTGACAGAGTGCCAGCCAGATATCGTGTTTGTTGGTGTAGGAGCACCTAAGCAGGAAAAGTGGATTTACCGCCACTATACCTCTTATCAAGCTCCGATATCGATCGGAGTGGGAGCGACCTTTGATTTTCTGTCAGGCTCAGTGAAACGAGCGCCTAGCTTCATGCAAAAAACAGGGTTCGAATGGTTCTGGCGGCTTAGCCAGGAGCCGGGCCGGCTCTGGAAAAGATATCTTGTGGACGATGCACAATTTCTACTTTTATTACTTAAGGAACTGCGTAAGCGGGATAAGGTGAAGGAAGGAGGCTTGGAATGAGTGTATTTACGCCCCCATCACTTAGGTTCATCAAGACAGTTGGATTAATAGGGGGGACTGCTGCTGTAGGTGTCTCTCTTCCGCTGATCATCGGCTTCTCCAGTGCGATGCTGAGTTCATCGAACAGTCTGCAGGGAGCCATTCTCTCAGCCATCCTATTCCCAGCTTTCTTGTTAGCCATACTTAGACCGAAAATGCTGGTTGCTTATACCTTGCTAATCTGGGCCGTAGCTCCAGAGCTGCGCCGCATTGCTGACTGGTCAGAAGGAGTGTATCACTCTGTATCCTTGCTGAGCTTAGCTCCCTTGTTAACCGGTGTAACCTTGATCATTCCGCTGCTGAAGGAGATTCATAATATTCAAAAAGCCTCCACGCGGATCATGTTAATGTTCGCAGTTGCGCTGGGTTATGGTGCTTTAATCGGTTTGGCTAAGAATGGCATGGGCTCAGTTTATGACTTAGCGAATTATATTGTGCCACTGCTGTTATTGCCGTACTTTGCCGTCACGAAGTTCAAGCCGAAGGATATCGATCGACTGCTTACCGCTTTTGCCAATATTGCAGTCCTAGTTGCCATTTACGGGATTGTTCAGTATTTGACGGTGCCACCTTGGGATGTGTTCTGGATGAAACATGCGGATATGATGTCCATCGGAAATCCATATCCATTGGAAATCCGAGTGTTCTCTACGCTGAATTCGCCCGGACCGGCTGCAACCTTCTTAGCGTTTGCTTTAGTTCCGATGATACTGGAGAAAAAATGGCGGGGAACATTGCGCTGGATCGGCGTTCTGCTAGTTGTAATCTGCCTGCTGACTACTTTGGTACGTGCGGCATGGCTGATACTCCTGGTGATGCTGCTCATGTATATTGGAACCTCTCCTTCTAAGGGAAAGTGGAAAACCTTGATCCAATTAGTTTTTGTGGCTGCTGCGTTGTTCTGGGTTGTGCCGAAATTGCCTGGTGCCGAAGGACTGGTTGCTCGGGTAGAGACACTTTCTTCTGTTCAGGAAGATCACTCTTATAATGAACGGCTAAGCTTATGGCAAAACATGCTGCCGATGGTTGCCGCCAATCCAGTAGGTCAGGGAATTGGTAGTGTAGGCCAAGGGACTAAGCTTGGTAATGACGGCGAGCTTGGAGAGTACGGAATTATGGATAACGGAGTTATCGCTTTACTGCTTACCTTTGGTGTTCTGGGTGCTGTTTTCTTCTTCGGAGCTTTAGGCGCAGTTGTCAAACAGATATTCGCTAGAGTAATCAGCAGGGACCAATTGCAGCCCTACGCCCGACTTGCGTTAGCTACTTGGACCGGTGCGATTGTCAGTCTAGTTTCAGATAATGGGTTTCCCGGACTCAAGGGATACTTAATCTGGATGCTGATCGGTCTTGGCCTCAGCGCAAGGGAGATTACTCAAAGTAGAAGGAAGGGAACACCGTATGCAGCAGTTGAATGCAAAATCTCTCCCCGCTAGAACAATCTGGTCATCTTTTAGACTGTTCGCCAAGAGCAAGGACAACAGCTCGGCAGCCGTAAAAACTATGTTTGTCAGTGTCATGATCCTATTGATTAACATGTTAACTGGTGTACTGACCGCACGTTATCTTGGACCGACAGGTCGTGGGGAACAGACGGCAATGATTAACTGGTCACAGTTTCTGGCGTTTAGCATGAGCTTTGGCATTCCTTCAGCTCTCATCTATAACGCTAAGAAAAATCCGGAGGATGCCGGAGTGCTTTATCGTATGGCATTGCTGCTCGGTACCATTTTTGGAGTCATAGCGATGATTATAGGTATCGTGGTCTTGCCTTATTGGCTGAAATCCTTCAGTCCGGAGGTCGTGACCTTTGCTCAGTGGTCTATGATTCTGTGTCCGATTATAGTGATCTCTCAAATTAACAATGCAGCTTTTCAATTCAGAGGCGAATACAAGAGGTTTAATTGGATTCGCTATCTAGTGCCGTTGCTTACACTGACGATGATCGGGATATTGATCGCGCTGGATCAGATGAATCCATTTACAACTGCAGTTGCCTATCTTCTTCCGGGAGCTCCGCTGTTTATTGGAATGACGATTTCCTTGCTTCGTACCTATAAGGTGAAGATGAGAGGGGCCTATCAGAATTTAAAAAGATTGTTTACTTACGGGCTTGGTTCCTACGGCAATGACTTGCTTGGCAATTTCTCTACCTATATCGATCAGATCGTAATTGCCGGTTTGTTAAGACCTGCTGATTTGGGGCTGTATGTAGTGGCTGTGAGTCTATCACGCATGGTTAATTTTTTCTCAAGCTCAATTACGATCGTGTTGTTTCCTAAGGCTTCTGAGCTGTCCAAAGAACAGGCAGTTGAGTTAACATTCAAAGCCTTCCGAATAAGTACGACCTTCACCATGCTTGGCGGAGTATTCCTGATGCTCTTAGCCCCTTTAGTAATTCCGTTGATGTACGGCAAAGACTTCAATGCGGCATTAACCGTGTTTCGCTTATTGCTCCTTGAAGTGACCATTAGCGGAGGGACGATCATACTGGCGCAGGCATTTATGGCGTTAGGCAAGCCAAAAGTGGTTTCGATGCTTCAAGGTTTCGGCTTACTTTTGGTTATCCCAATGTTGTTCCTGCTCATCCCTAAATTTGGCTTACTCGGAGCAGGGATAGCGATGTTGTCATCAGCAATCCTGCGATTTTTCTTCATTGTTCTCAATATAAAGTACACCTTAAAAGTTAAACTTCCGCGGCTGCTCATTACCCGGGAGGACATTCAGTGGATGAAGACGACGATGAATTCTTACATTCGCAAGAAACCTATGGATATGAATGGATAATGCGAAAGATAAAGGAGGAAACCTTCATGGATTCAGTAAAAAGCGTGGTAGGCGGCCAAGGCAATTATCCAATATCGGCTGTCATCATCGCTCAGGATGACGAAGTTCGAATATCTAAGGCCATACAATCCTGCAGGTTATTCGCCGACGAGGTGGTTGTGATTGACGGAGGCAGCAAAGACGGGACAGTACAGCTTTCTGAAAGCTTGAATTGTCGTGTATACGTCAACCCTTGGCCCGGATATGCGAAACAGAGGGAGTTCGGAGTAGAACGCGCGGTTCATGATTGGGTCTTCCTTATTGATACTGACGAAGTGGTCAGCGACGAGTTGGCCGCGAGTATTCTTGAACTGAAACCGGGGCTTATGGATCAATCGGTTGCCTATTCTATCTACCGGATCGGTGATTTTATGGGCAGATGGCTGGATCGTGGCGAATATCTAGTGCGCCTTTACAACCGCAAAGCGTATGGCATTCGAAATAGCTTGGTGCACGAGATGCCCGAGGTCTCTGAAGAGCGAACCATACGTTTGACAGGAACCCTCTGGCATTATGGTTACCGCAGTATTAACGATCATGTGGCACGTTTCAATAAGTACACTGACTTGGAAGCTGAAAGTGCGTATGCCAAGGGCAAACGATTTCGGGTCAGTCATCTGCTGTTAAGACCACCAGCCCGTTTCCTGCAAAAGTATTTCTTACACGGGTTGTTCAAGAAGGGAATGTCAGGTTTCGGAGTATCCGTATTCTGGGTCATGTATGAATTCATGGTCGGCTTCAAGCATTACGAATTAATTAGATCGGGAAAGCTGACTCAGCACAATGCGAAGACGAGTCAGACCGAGAAGGAGAATAAAGGAGAGAGAAGCTATGCCGTACAGTGACGGATTGAACATTATGACGACAGGCCTTAGCTGGCCGTCGCTACAGCCGGGTGGGCTTAACACGTATTTCAAATCCGTTTGCGAGCAACTCTCCTCACGTAATCGGGTGCATGCGCTGATTTGCAGTCAAGAGACGCCTGCTACCCCTGAGGAATTGATTATTCACAATGCCGGAGATCCAAAAGATGGGATCTGGAAACGTAAGGATGCTTTCCAGCGTAAGGCGGCCGATCTGATGGGAGAGGGCAGTGGCCGTATAGATATTTTATACACTCACTTTGCTCCTTATGGTATTGGTCCAGCCCTGGAAGCAAAGAAACGTGGGATTCCTGTAGTGATGACTTTTCATGGCCCATGGAATGAAGAAATGAAAATCGAAGGCCAAGGCATTAAGCACCGGGTCAAAACAACCATCGCCAAATCCATTGAACATAGAGCCTATAAGCTAGCGGATAAGTTCATCGTGCTTAGTGAGACGTTCCGCGATATTCTCCATAAGCTGCACGGAGTGCCACTACACAAAATTATTGTGATTCCAGGCGCAGCTAATGTGGAACGTTTTATCCCCGCTACGAATCGATTGGCGATTCGCCGAACCTTGAATTTACCTGAGGGAGCAACAACCGTGCTGACTGTCCGGCGGTTGGTCAATCGGATGGGACTACTCCAGCTGCTTGAAGCCTGGAAGCAAGTTGCGGAGCGATTCCCGAATGCAATTCTGCTGATTGGTGGTAAAGGGCCGTTGCGGGGGGAACTGGAAGAAAAGATCGCCGACTATGGCTTAAGCAACAAGGTAAGACTGCTAGGCTACATTCCTGATCATGAACTGGCCTCTTATTATCAGGCAGCGGACATGTTCGTGGTTCCCTCACAGGCATTGGAGGGCTTTGGTTTGATTACCGTTGAAGCCTTATCTTCAGGATTGCCAGTGATGGCTACACCGATTGGCGGCAATAAGGAAATTTTGCAAGGCTTCCGGCCGGAGTTGCTATTTAAGAGTTCAAGTAGCGACCACATGGCTGAAGGCATGATCCATATGCTTAGCAATCGAAAACTGCTTCCGAGCCGGGATGAATGTAGAGAGCATGTACTGGAGAGATATACCTGGGAGCATGTTACGGATCAAGTAGAATCCGTGTTCCTACAAGCTTTAGGAGAGGAGGTGACCACGTAATGCTTAGAGTGGCTTATATAGATCACACTGCTAAATGGAGTGGTGGAGAAGTTGCCCTGTTTAACATCCTTACCCATATTGGAGAACAGATCGATCCCCTGGTAATCCTGGCTGAGGATGGTGCCCTGGCTGAACGGCTACGTGAAAAAGGAATGGATGTCCGTATTATTCCGCTGGATGAGAGCATCAGAAGTCGTGGTAGAAATGCAGTCAACTTGGGAGCACCTGCTGCAGCCTTCAAGCTGTTGGCTTATGGCCGCAAGCTTGCGCCGCTTTTAAAAGCGGAGAAGGTAGATTGCGTGCACACCAATTCCCTGAAATCTGCATTATACGGAGCCATCGCTGCAAAAATAGCGGGCGTTCCATTGATCTGGCACATCCGGGATCATATTGGAGCTCCTTATTTAAAGCCTATCGTTGCCAAAGGCATTCGTTTGCTGTCGCGTCTGCTCCCCAATGGAGTCATCGCAAATTCACATTCTACGCTGAATGCTTTGGAGCTGCCGCGTTCCAAAAAAACGCTGGTCGTATACTCCGCTTTCGCTAAAGCGATTGGTAATGGGATCGGTATGCGGGACCAGAAGGATTTTAACGTACTGCTAGTTGGTCGATTGGCGCATTGGAAAGGTCAGCATATTGTGCTGGAAGCCGCAAAAAGCTTTAAGAATGAACCTCGTGTGAAATTCTGGCTGGCCGGAGACGCTCTGTTTGGAGAAGAGGCTTATAAGCAGGAATTGCTGCAAAAGATAAAAAACGACGAGCTTACTAATGTAAGCATGCTAGGGCATGTGGATGATATCCAAGGCCTTATGAATACTGCTGATTTACTGATTCACACTTCGGTAACTCCTGAGCCTTTTGGCCAAGTTATCGTTGAAGGAATGGCAGCGGGATTGCCGGTGATCGCCTCCAATGAAGGCGGGCCGGTAGAAATTGTAGTTCAAGGTGAGACAGGGCTACTGATAGAGCCTGGTGACGCGGCGATACTGGCAGACTCCATTAAATGGATGCTGGATCACCCAGAGGAAAGACGGCGGATGGCGGACAATGGGATGAAACGAGTGAAAGAGCATTTTGTTATCGAGAATACGGTCAAGGACATCGTTGACTACTATAAAGGTTTGTTGGCGGGCACCTGACAGATGAGATGACGCGGTAATTCTGAAGATGATGCTCCATAAAACTTTGAGGATGATTCACATGAAAATTGCGATAGCGCACGATTACTTAATCCAAATGGGCGGCGCGGAAAGAGTGGTGGAAGTCTTTCATCACATGTATCCCGAGGCTCCAATCTACACAACGGTTTTTAACGGAAGCCGCCTTACTGACAATCTCAAAGATGCGGATATCCGTGCCTCCTGGCTGCAAAAGATTCCGGGGGTAAAGACCAATTTTAAAGGGGTGCTGCCACTTTATCCAATGGCCATCCGTGATTTGGACTTTCGCGGTTTCGATATCGTCCTGAGTTCCAGCAGTGCTTTTATGAAAAGTATTCAAGTTCCTAAACATACGTTTCATCTTTGTTACTGCCATACGCCTATGCGCTTCGCATGGGATTATGACACCTACATGGAACGTCAGTCGAATTCCGGGCTGTTCAAAAAAATGCTTAAGGTATACATGCAGCAGCTCAAAACGTGGGACCAACGGACTTCCAAAAATGTGAATCAGTTCGTAGCCAATTCTTCAGTAGTGAAGACGAGAATTCAGAATTATTATCACCGGGATGCAGATGTCATATTTCCACCGATTAATACAGCCCGGTTTACAAGCTCTTCTACCATTGGTGACTACTATTTAATTGTCTCCCGGCTTGTTTCCTACAAGCGGATTGATCTGGCAGTAGAGGCTTTCAATCGTAACGGTCTTAAGCTTTATATCGTAGGGGATGGACCGGATCGCAAGCGTCTCGAAGGCATGGCTAAGGATAATGTATCGTTTCTGGGCCGGCTAGAAGATGAACAAGTAACTGGAATGATGGCACAGTGTAGAGCATTTATTTTTCCAGGAGAAGAGGACTTTGGAATTACACCGCTGGAAGCGAACGCTGCAGGAAGACCGGTAATTGCTTATCAAGCAGGTGGGGCACTAGATACTATTATTCCTTATGTAAATGGTGTGTTCTTTCAGCATCAAGAAGTGGAGGATCTACTTAAGGCTATTTATGAGGTAGAGTCCTACGCTTGGGATATCGATCAAATTATGGAGCATGCACGTAAATTCGATGAGCAGGCGTTTATGGTTAAGTTCAAGCAGTATGTTGAGCAGGCGTACGTCAATTTTCTAAAAGGAGGATGATTATATGAAGCTGACAGTAATCGGTACTGGGTATGTGGGTCTTGTATCTGGCGTGTGCTTTGCACTGGGCGGACATCATGTCATCTGTGTGGATAAGGACGAGGAAAAGATTAAGAAGCTGAAACAGATGGAATCGCCCATCTATGAGCCGGGAATCGAGGAACTGATTGAACTGAATCTTCGTGAGGAACGGTTATCTTTTTCTGCAGATCTTCAAGCGTCGGTGCACCGTTCAGATATTATCATTCTTGCTGTAGGTACGCCATCATTGCCTAACGGTGAAGCAGACTTAACCTACATTGAGGGTGCAGCCGCTGAAATCGCCAAAGCGATGGAAGGGCACAAAATTATAATGACTAAATCTACAGTTCCAGTAGGAACAAATGAAAAAATCTCTCAAATGATCTCTAAGTATACCCAACATTCTTTTGATATCGTGTCTGCACCTGAGTTTTTACGTGAAGGGTCAGCGATTCGCGATACCCTCCATCCTGATAGAATTATCATTGGCCTTGATAATCCAGAGCTGGAACCAACAATGCGCGAGCTTCATAAGGGTTTCACAGAAAATGTATTTGTAACAGATATACGCAGTGCTGAAATGATCAAATATGCTTCGAATGCATTTTTGGCCACGAAGATTTCCTTTATTAATGAGATTGCCAATATTTGTGAAAAAGTGGGAGCTGATGTAACCGAGGTAGCACAAGGAATGGGTATGGACCAAAGAATCGGGTCATCCTTCCTGCAGGCTGGTATCGGTTATGGAGGCTCCTGTTTCCCGAAAGACACTAATGCGCTCATTCAAATTGCGGGCAACGTCGATTACGAATTCAAATTATTGAAATCTGTAGTCGAAGTGAACAAGGGACAACGGTTTATGATCATCTCCAAGCTGCATGAATCACTTGGCAGCCTGCGCGGTTCGACGATTGGGATATGGGGGCTTGCCTTTAAGCCTAATACTGATGATGTCCGCGAAGCTCCCGCCAGAGAGATTGTTGAGGCACTGGTGGCTGAAGGGGCAACAGTCAAACTATATGATCCAATCGCAGCTACAAATTTCAGGCAGCAATACGATCATCCGCAGCTTCGCTGGTGCAATCTGCCTGAGGAAGCGGCTGAGGGCAGCGATGCCGTATGCCTCTTGACCGATTGGAGCCTACTCAAGGATATTGATCTGCATCAGCTGGCGAAAAGCATGCGCAATGGGGTGCTGATCGATGGACGCAATGTGTATTCCAAGGAGCAAATTGAGGGTACCGGCCTCGTTTATCATTCTGTCGGTCGCCCGCAGATGGGTGGATTGAGCGGTTATTCTGCTAGTGTGGCTGGAGCGGTTTAATCTAAGTTATATTGATTGAACTTGTGATTTTTCTATTTAGGGATGAGCCGTGACTCCAGAGAATGTTTGGACTTCCAGCCCCTGTTGTCTGCAGATTTCCTGATTTTAACCGCTGATAGCGGTAGAAATCCGCAGACAAAGGCGGACGCTATCGCTCTTACAGTTCCCAAATTCCCCTCCGCCACTTCGTTCCCTTATTTTAAGGTTCTAAGCAATTTATAAAGTTAGGTACTCTGATTATATACCGCAGTAGCAGTAGCATTTGTAGTTGTAGTTGTCATTGTCTCTGTGGTGGCAACTAGTCTTGCTCTTGTAGTTGCAGTTGTTCTTACAGTTGTTGCAGTTGCAGCTGCCTCCCCCGGAGCAGAAACAAATCTTTAGAAAAACGTGCTTGCTTCCGGCTGGTACAGCCCGGTACGCACGGATCAAGTATTAAGAAGAAGTTGGTTAGGTTAAGAACGGAAAGGGAATTTGGAACTGTAGAAACGGAGTGTTCGCCCGAAAGATTTCCGTAGGAAAGCTAGCTTCGAAAGCATATGCTATCCTCGGATTTCTACCGCGAGAAGCGGTTCAATCAGGAAATCTGAGGATAACAGCGATCGGAAGTCCAAAATCCCTTGGAGTGGTTTCTACCTAACAAATTTTTTTAGTGCATCCGCTCGAAATAAGGCTAAGTGGAAGCTGACGTTTTGATAACAATTCAAATATGCTCGATTTCCATAATTCAAGGAGGGTTCATTCTATGAAAATGGTACTTCTATCAGGCGGTTCAGGTAAACGGTTATGGCCGTTGTCCAACGACTCACGTTCAAAGCAATTTCTAAAGGTACTTGAAAGCCCTCAAGGTGAACCAGAATCCATGGTACAACGTGTCTGGAGACAGCTGGAGGAAGCAGGGATGGCAGAATCATCTTATCTGGCCACCGGCCGTGGCCAAGTAGAAATGATACAAAGCCAACTGGGAAGTCATGTGCCGATTATCGTTGAACCGGAGCGTCGGGATACTTTTCCGGCTATCGCCTTAACAGCTACCTATCTTTATTCAGTGGCAGGTGTTTCTCCAGCGGAGACGGTAGCAATATTGCCTGTTGACCCTTATGTAGAAGCATCTTTTTTCGATACCATAGCTATGCTTGAGGGGACCATGCTGGAAAGTGGAGCAAATCTGGCTCTAATGGGTGTTGTTCCTGAACATGCCTCAGAGAAATACGGATATATTATTCCTACCACCGAAGAGGCGGGGGAAAATGGTTTTATGAAGGTGAGTCACTTTCAAGAGAAACCAGACCGCATACAAGCAGAACAGCTCATCGAACAAAATGCCTTGTGGAATTGCGGAGTGTTTGCCTTCCGCTTAGGGTACTTGTTAGATATTTTGCAGCGTAAAGGGTTGCCTTTAGGATATGAAGAATTGCAGAAGCAGTATAAGCTATTGTCTTCCATCAGCTTTGATTATGAAGTGGTGGAGAAAGAAGAACATATTGTGGTGCAGCCGTATGATGGATTCTGGAAGGATCTTGGAACGTGGAATACGCTGACAGAGGAAATGAGCAGCAAGCATGTAGGAAAAGGTTTTGTGACGGCGGATTCTGAGGGGACTTGCTTGATTAATGAGCTGGACATTCCGATTACGGTAATTGGTGCGAAGGATCTGATCATTGCGGCTAGCCCGGATGGGATTCTAGTTACCCATAAAGCTGAGAGCCCACGGATTAAAGAAGTGCTGAAGACCTTTGAACAAAGACCGATGTACGAGGAACGCCGTTGGGGCCATTACAAAGTTATTGATTATGTGAAATATGATGAAGGCAATGAAGTGCTGACCAAACGGATTTTTATATCCGAGGGGAATAATATCAGCTATCAATTACATCGCAAGCGTAGTGAAATTTGGACAATCGTCAGCGGCGAAGCAAGTATTGTGCTGAATGAGAAAAAACATAATGTGAAGGCTGGGGACGTGGTACGTATACCGGAAGGAACGAAGCACGCGATCCTTGCTTTGACGGATGTTGAGTTTATAGAGGTACAGACGGGGTCTGAATTAGTAGAAGAAGATAACATACGTATTACTTTAGACTGGAATGATATAGAACTACAACAATTCATTTCATAGGTCTAACCTATCTATTTAACCAATTCAAAATTTCTTGAAACAGGTAAATTGACTCAATTATCAAAAAAAGTCATAAAAACACTAAATATATCATTAATTGTCGTCGATACTTACGGTAAGAGAGATTATTTCTCTTAAATTGAAAAGGCAAACCTATCGAAAGGTAGGGACGCAAAGCTATAGGGCCTTCGAAAGAGTGGCAGCCTGGCTACCGAAAGGGAGATTATTTTGAAAGCTTACCGTACGTATCGATTGTTTGGTGCATTTCTGTCACTCGTCCTGTTTCTGACTGCACTTCCGCTTGCTGTTGGAATTTCGCCGTCTGTTGTCATAGCTGCTTCAAATTCTGGAACGCCAGTTACCCCAGGTGCCTCACCTGAAGCCGTAAAGCTGCTTAACTATTTTTACTCGATCTCAGGAAAAGGTATTATTGCCGGTCAACATGACTATTTAGAAAGTCCAGATGAAATTAACAATATGCTGAAGGGAACCAGCGGGCAATATGCGGCTCTTCACGGTTATGAAATGGGTGCGATCAGTGGTCAGTCCGAAGCAACGATGGCTTGGCAACGTCAAAATGTGGTGAACAGCGCCATCAACTGGAATAAAGCGGGCGGGATCGTAGCTATGACTTTTCATGCTAACCTGCCGGGCACCTCTTATGACTGGGATAATGTGAAAAAAACACTTAGCCAGAGTGAGTTCGATAGTTACGTTACACCGGGTACCAAGCAATATAACAATCTGATCGCTGAGCTTGATAAGGTGGCCGTCTCTTTAAAAAGCTTGCGCGATGCCAATGTTCCGGTGCTTTGGAGACCCTATCATGAAATGAACGGGAACTGGTTCTGGTGGGGGAAGAAAAATAACTTTTCTAAACTATGGAATATTATGTATGACCGTTTTGTTAACGTTCATAAATTAAATAATTTGTTATGGGTATGGAGTCCGAATGCTCCCAATGTTTGGTCAGATCCTTATGCGCTAACTTATCCAGGTGCTGATAAAGTAGATATTCTGGCAGCAGATATATACGAAAATGATTACCAGCAAAAATACTATGACAGCTTATTGAGTCTAGCCGCAGGCAAACCGATTGCGATCGGGGAAAATGGTGAAATGCCTAATCTGGAGAAGCTTCAGCAATCGCAAAGTAAATGGACGTATATGATGAGCTGGGGAAAAATGCTTTACGAGAATAACAGTGCAGACACAATCAAAACATTTATGAATAGCAACTATACCCTGACCAGAGATAAATTAAATACTGGTCTGGCACCGACACCTAGCGCCGCACCAGCGCCGGCACCTTCCGAAGAAGAGGGGGAGGCAGCAATTCCTCTCGCGAAGGGGCTTGCAGGAGAGTATTACAACAACATGCAGTTGTCGGGAGCAGCAGCTCTTAACAGAACTGATGCAATAATCGATTTCAATTGGCGGCAAGGCTCGCCGGATGCCGCCCTCGGGATTGATCGGTTCTCCATACGTTGGAGCGGTAAAATCAAGCCATTATATAATGAGCAATATACATTTTACACTACCTCAGATGATGGTATCCGTGTCTGGGTGAATGGGGAATCCGTGATTGATAGTTGGACTAAGCAAAGTGGTACTGAGCGTAAGGGCACTATAACGCTGAAGGCTGGCCAGCTATATGATATCAAGGTGGAGTATTACGAGAATGAAGGCGATGCGAGAGTCCGCTTGATGTGGGAAAGTGCTAGTCAAGCTAAAGAGACAGTTCCAGCAAGTGCACTTTTTCTTCCGGATGTCTCCTGATTGATGAAAATTAAAGGTCGATCCTTAGTGGCTCTGCGTTATTGCAGAGCTACTAAGCTATAGTCCTCATTAGGTCAGAAGACGATTGTCCGATAACAGGTATGTTTTTAACACCTGTGGAGGCAGTACAGCTACCGAAAGGAGGATTTATTTGCGTAAATATTATAAGAAAAACAGATTGTTGTTTACTATGTTACCGGTCTTTATTATTTTTTCCTTGCTGCCTTGGGGAGAGGTTAAAAGTCTTCCGAAGGCTATGAGTGTTTCTTCCTCCCTACCTCCGGCTATACCAAGTAATCCTTCGGCTTCTGAAGAAGCCAAGCAACTACTAAGTAATTTGGTAAATCTACGTGGCAAAGGGCTCTTGTCCGGCCAGCATGATTATCTAGAAAGTCCAGATGAACTGGTTCATAAGCTGAAGAATACTTCGGGACAAAATGCTGTTCTACATGGTTATGAATTAGGGGCGATTAATAATCAATCCGAAGAGACGATCGCAGAACAGCGGCAAGCTGTTATAGACAGTGCAATTGAATGGCATCAAGAGGGTGGCATTGTAGCGATGACCTTCCATCAGAGCTTACCGGGAACCTCTCCAGAGTGGTCCAATGTAAACAGAAGTCTCAGTCAAGAGAAATTTAATGCTTATGTTACACCTGGGACAGCTCAGTATAAGAGGCTAATCTCAGATCTAGACGAGGTTGCTGGATATTTGGGTCAGCTGCGTGATGCCGGAGTTCCGGTCTTATGGCGACCTTACCATGAAATGAATGGTGGTTGGTTTTGGTGGGGGAAAAAGGACAATTTTTCAGAGCTGTGGAGTATTGTCTATGATCGTCTTGTAAACACACACAAGCTAAATAATCTACTGTGGGTGTGGAATCCGAATGCGCCGAATGAATGGTCAGATCCATATGCTGCATATTATCCCGGTGGGGATAAACTCGATGTTCTGGCTGCGGATATCTACAATAACGATTATAAACAGTCCTACTATGAGGATCTGCTCGCATTGGCCGAGGGTAAACCTATCGGAATCGGGGAGAGTGGGCAACTGCCGAACCCGGATGTATTAACTGAGAAACAAAATAAATGGGTCTATATGATGACCTGGGGAAAATTACTGACAGAAAATAATACGCTACAGTCAATTAAAAGCTTTATGAAAGACTCGTTTATAGTATCAAGAGAGGACTATGTTCTCACAACAGGAGGTCCTTCGATAGCACCCGTAACTCCGGTAACCCTGACGGGTTTAACTGGAGAATACTATAACAATACTGATTTAGAGGGAGAAGCGGTACTTATCCGCAATGACCGTAAGATTGATTTTAATTGGCATGGCGGGTCTCCTGCCTCAGAGATAAATGAAGATCACTTTTCTGTACGCTGGAAAGGGAAACTCAAACCCAAATTCAGTGAAAAATATACGATTTCGGCATCCTCTGATGATGGAGTCCGTGTCTGGATTGACGGAAAGCTGATCATCGACAATTGGAAAAATCAAAGTGCAACCCTTCATAAAGGAAGTATCCCGCTCACAGCCGGAACGCTTTATGATATCCAAATTGAATATTATGAGAATGAAGGAGATGCCAATCTTCGTTTGCTATGGGAGAGTTCCCGCCAGAAGCAGCAGGTAATTCCACAAGGGGCATTGTTCCTTCCTTAATCTAATGAAATGATAGGGTAAGACATTCCGGAAGAAAGAGAGGACCTATGGATGGGAATAACGAGGAGAATATCTAATAGAAAAAATAAGATATCTGCAAACAAACCATTACTGTTATTACTAAAATTCGCCGCATTAACCGTCTTGTTTCTGTTGTCTGTCTCTGTCTTCGGAACGAATAGGACAAACGATTATAAGGTAGGTGCCAATATACCGAGACTATCTGCAGGAACTGATGCTGCAGCAGAAATACCGGATGGTACTGTGATCTGGAATCTGGGACAACATGATGGCTCAGCAGCTGAATTCGCTGCGAGTGGCACTTCTGGCAGCAAGAAGGAATTTAATGTTACTTCTTCGGTGCTCAAATCATCGGCTCTTCAGAGCTTGCCTGCAGGCTTGAATGGAAAGACCCAGCCGGAATTAACGATCACCTATCAGCTAAATAAGATCCCGGAGAATGGGGTCTTATTTAGCGTAGGTATTCTGGATGCTTATAAATCCGTGCCGCAAATGAGTGTGTTCTCCAATCATCAATTGTCGGGGATCATTCAAATTGCGGGCGTTGCTGGCACAGAAAGCGAATATAACTTTCAAAAGACCTATGAATTATATATTCCCAAGGAGCAATTGAAGATAGGAACGAATGAATTGAAGCTGCAAACGGTTCGCTGTTTATATTGCAGTGACAAAGAAGACGAATATTCCTGGTGGACTTGGGATAATCTCCGTTTAGAATCTCTTAACGCTCCAATTTCTGAGCCTATCCATGGCAGCTATACACTGACGGGAACAGTAGTGAATAATAAACAATTTTATTTCGATGAAGGTGCAGTTACGCACTTGCCTTATGTTATCAAATGGCTAGGGATGGCTTATAGCGGGAATGTGATGCGTACTAGCTGTGCCAGTGATGTCGGGAGATCCTGCTCGGATATGATGGAATATTACAAGGTATTGCAGGATTACAACATGCAGGCGGTTGCTTTGTATTTGCATACTGGTGATATTAAGCTTAAGGCAGATGGATCGTTGCCTGCTGACGCGGAGAAAAAGCTGACAGATTATTTTGAGCAATATAGCCCCTATTTTCAATATTATGAGGTAGATAATGAGCCGGGATTATTCAATCGTTCTAAGGCAGTGAACCTGGCGATTGCGGACTGGCTGAATAAAAAGGGCAAGCAAATCGCGCCCCATTTACAAACTGTTGCTCCGGGCTGGGCATATTGGCCGAGCTACAGTGAGGATTCTTGCGGTAATCAGAAGGGAACTGGGAAGGAATGTGGAGATCCGGATGGCTGGGAACGTGATCCAGAGCAACGTATGGAGCTGGAGAAGGTTACGGATTTGACCAATGGACATTCCTACGGCGACTCTTATATTTTTAGTAATGGAGGAAGCTTTACTGAGAATTTGAAAACCTTCACTGGCGCAGACAATGGACTCGGCAAAAAAATGCTGACCACTGAATTTGGTACCTCGGACAGTCATGTGGATGCCTATCAATACGGGGCAACGGAGCGGACAGCGGCTGTATTCGACCGGATCATGCGTGCACATATTGGTTATGCGGATATGTTTGTGCAGCATGCTGCTTTTTTTAAGGATTTCAGTTTATTCAAATACGGGTTTAATTTAGAAGAGCATGATCCGGCGACCACAGAGATTTATTATACAAAAGAAAATGAGGATTCACGTGTCAGCATCATGAGAAGGCTCAGTCTTGCCTATGCTACACATGGAGCTCCGCTAACTTATCAAATTGCCAACAAAGATGTGTTAGCCGACAAGCTGGTATATGTTCGGGCCGTGGATACTTCTACATTGAAGCCTCTTGCGGGAAGCGGAGCGACCTCAAATAAGGTGCTGGTTAATTTCGTTAACTTTGAATCTACTCCACAAACTGTGAGTGTAAATGTGACTATGCCGAAAAACGGGGTGTATGAAGGGGAACGTTTTGGAAACGGGGATACGTATGAAAAAGCAAGAAGTTATGTAACAGGTAAAAAGGCTACTCCTACGTTAACCTTTACGGAGACCCTTGCTCCAGGAGAGGCTGTGCAGTATATTTTGCAGCCTTCCTCTGAAGTAAAGCCGTCGGCACCTAAAGGATTCAAAGCCGCAGCAACAAAAGGTTTAGCTGTAAAATTAAATTGGTTGGAGGCACCAGGAGCAAGCTATGAGCTGCTTCGCGCTGAAGGTAGCGGCGGGGAAATGAAGGTGGTGGCCACCGATGTGAAGCTTACAGAATATACGGATCATAATTTACGTGAAGGGACGTTATATACCTACGCGGTAAGGGTATCCGGCTCTAATTTACTGTCCGATAAAGTTCAGATTACAGCCACTGGACTGGTTCCTCTGGATCGTACTAAATGGAAGGTATCCTCAAATGTGAATACGGCAGCATCAGCTCCTAGTCTGGCTATCGATGGGGATCGGCGCACGCGCTGGGATACGGGGAAACATCAGGTTTCCGGAGAGTATTTTCAGATTGATCTGGGTGAAGCACATGAAATTGAAAGAATAGATTTGGATAGCACGTTATCACCGTTTGATTATCCAAGAGACTATGTAGTCTATATTTCTGACGATGCTCAAAACTGGAAAAAACTCACGTCTGGAAAAGGTACGAAAGAGCTTACTAAGATATCCTTTTCTAAAGTGAAGACGAGGTATGTCAAAATTGTACAGAACGGAGCGGGTGGGAATTATTGGTCTATTCAAGAGTTACAGGTGTACTCCAGAGAATAAGCAATTATTTGAATTTATATAACTGTTAATAGAGCATACTAAATAACCTCAGCGGGATCCTTCTCCCGCTGAGGTTATTTTTGTGCTTTAAATAAAATGGAGGCCTGACATATAAGGTAAAGGAATTGCCTCAGATTCCCCTGAGGAATCAGAGGTGAGAAGCGGGCTCGCTGGATCAAACAGCAGCGAGATCAGCTCCTTGTCGTCCACGGACGACAAGTCGAGGCTACGCTTGCGGCATACTTCCGTCTGCCGCAAAAGCGCTTCCCGGTCTGCGATGCAGACCGTCCCGCTGTTCGCGCCGGCGCTTAAGGAGGCGCCGGCGTCCCGCAGAAGCGCGAGCAGGCTGCGCTCCTGCCACGGCACAGGCACTTGCAGCGTGCCAACGCCGCCGCACAGAGCCGCCTTGGCCAGCAACGCCGCTACCGCTTGCGGCTGGCCGGCCCATTCCACCGCCGTCGCTGGGCTCGGCGCCGGCACATCCGCCGCGGGCACAGCCATCGCGGCGAACCCCTCGATGCTGCCGTCCCGCACGGCTACGAGTGTGCGCTGGGACAAGCCCAGCACACCCGCGTAAGCCTCGGCACCCAGCAGCAGCGCCAGCTCACCCGGACTGTACACCTGTCCGGCTTCGCGTTCATTCAGCAGCCGGTTGACGGCGAAGAAGTCGCCCGGCTGCATGGGCCGCAGCGTCCATTCTTCCCCTGCTGCGGCAGCAAGTGCGTGAGCCGAGCTTGCGTTCAGCTCGGCCAATTGCGTACCGCCGAACGGTACGCATCCCGCTCGGGTATACAGCGAGCGGTCACCCGAGACAAAGATAAGCGATGCGCCGGCATTCGCAGCATGGGTCTGGCATAGCTGTAGAAGCTGACCGGCTAGCCCCTGGCCGCGATAAGCAGGATCTGTGCAAACCGCGCCGATGGAGAACACGTTCAGGAGAGCTTCTCCAGTGCAGATCGTGGAGGGCACCAATCCCATAAAAGCAGCGATGTTACCGTCCTCGGCAACGGCTGCATAAGAGTGAGTGTAACCAGGGCTAAAAATCAGCGGAAACAGCTCTTTCATAGAAGTGTCGCCAGCTTTACGAAAGATGGAATGGGCTAGAAGAGCGGCTTGCTCCAGCTCCGCAGGTTTAATTAATCTCAATTGCATATACAGTCAGCCTCCTTATATGTAAATACGAGTAGGGTAGAAAGGAATTATTTTAAGTATAAGCCCCAGCGGATGAAATCTTCAATCCTGCTTATATTATTCAATGTCTCAAAAGGAGGTGGATAAGGGTAATAACGTACATAAATAAGGAAGCTTATATTTTAAGCTAGAAGCGAAAGGGAAGTGAATAAACGGTGACCCAACTTGCAGATAATATCATATTATTGCTGGCAGCTCTCTTACTTGTAGGTGTGTTTTCCACCAAATTCTCCACTAAATTTGGAATGCCAGCTCTAGTGCTTTTCCTTGCTGCGGGGATGGTACTGAGTCAATTTATCTTTTTTAACAATGCTTCCTTAACACAAATGGCCGGGATTTTTGCGCTGGTTGTTATCTTGTTCGAAGGTGGGATGCAGACCAGTATTAAGGATATCAAGCCTATTATTCGGCCGGCATTATCCTTATCCACGGTAGGCGTATTGTTAACGACAGCTATCGTTGGGGTGTTCGCTAAGCTGATTCTTGAGGTGTCATGGGCAGAAAGTTTTCTGTTCGGAGCTATCGTGGGTTCGACTGATGCGGCTGCGGTCTTTTCGGTATTAGGCGGTAAGAATATTGACAAACGACTGACCTCGACACTCGAAGCGGAATCAGGCAGCAACGATCCTATGGCGGTATTTTTGACAGTATCGCTGATCGAATGGATTCAGCATCCGGATATGGCGATATGGGGACTTGTGCTGTCCTTTATATGGGAGATGGCAGTTGGTTTGGTGATAGGGATTGTACTTGGTAAAGTCGCAGTATATCTTATCAATCGAATTAACCTGGATTCTACGGGACTTTACCCGGTATTGGCAATTGGATTTGCTGTCCTAACCTACGGCTTATCTGCACTCGTTCATAGCAGCGGCTTGCTGGCTGTCTATGTAATGGGTCTTACCCTTGGCAATTCCGAGCTGATGTATCATCGAACCATTATGAATTTTAGTCATGGCTTTGCTTGGATGATGCAAATATTTATGTTTATATTGCTGGGTCTACTGGTATTTCCACAGGAGCTGGCAGAGGTGGCTTGGCAAGGTATATTGCTGTCCGTCATTCTGATGGTTGTGGCAAGGCCAATAGGAGTGTTTATAAGCTTGCTCTTTTCCAGATTCTCTATTCGTGAAAAAACACTAATTTCTTGGGCCGGCCTGCGCGGAGCCGTTCCAATTGTGCTGGCAACCTATCCGCTGCTAGCTAATCTTCCCCACGGGCGACTGTTCTTTAATGTAGTATTCTTCGTCGTGCTGACCTCAGCAGTGATTCAAGGAACAAGCATTTCACCGCTGGCTTCCCGGTTGAAGCTGGTGGGGCAAGAGGATTCAGCACAGCCATCCCTGATGGAGCTGGTCGCCCTTGGCAAGACGGATTCCGAGTTCAACCACATAGGAATTGAACCTTACATGCCCATTGCCGGGCAGAAAATCTCCGATATCGGACTGCCAGATGATATCTTATTTACTGCTATTATCCGGAATAAAAGCATTGTCACCCCCCATGGCAGTACCGTCATTGAGCCAGGGGATACTGTATATGTCTTAAGTCCAAAGAGCAAACGCGATGAGATGAGGGCTTTTTTCCGGAGTCAGAAAGGGAAGACGGCGGAGGAAAATATATCTTTGATTTAAGTCTAGAAAGAGGACGTTATCCAGAGTGTGACAGAGATAATAGGCGTTATAACAAAAGTTATGCTAGAATCGGCAACATGCAAATCTTCAGAGTGATTGCAAAAAGCAAAAGGATGTGTTAAATTGTATATAGATTTAGAACGAGTCTAAATACAATATAATAAATTAACCATAGGAGGTTTTATTAATGACTACACAACTAAAGAGCCAAACTGAACTGCACGCTGCTTTGAACCGCCAGACCGCGAACTGGTTCCTGCTTGGGGTAAAGCTTCATCATTATCACTGGTATGTTAGCGGATCCCAATTCTTCACGCTGCATGAGAAGTTTGAAGAACTCTACAATGAAGCTGCTGGTTATGCAGATGATTTGGCTGAGCGCCTGCTTGCTATTGGTGGACAACCTGCCTCCTCTATGAAACAATATCTGGAGCTTTCCGATTTACAGGAAGCTCGTGGCGGCGAAGATGCCAAGGGTATGGTAATGGAGCTGGTTAGAGACTTTACAACTGTTTCTAAAGAACTGCAGGCTGCGATTGCTACTGCAGAAGAACTGGCTGATCAACCCACTGCGGATCTGCTGATTGGTATTAGAAGCAGCATTGAGAAACATGCTTGGATGTTGAATGCTTTTATCGCCTAAGACAACATTCTTATAAAGGATAGAACCACAAAGAGCGCCTGCGTATAGGATACGCATGGCGCTCTTTGTTTTGTTGTTTTACTGCTGAACACAACTATTTAATAAACACACCCCCGAAGGGAACTACCTCGCGTAGAAATCGTTTAACAATTCCATCATCGTTGTTATCTCTTTCGAATCGGCGGTTCTGACGTCCTGCCTGAAACAGCACAGGCCCGTGACCTGTCATCTTCCAGTGATAGCTCATATGCTGGCTAGCCAAATGGTTGCCGTAAACGGTGAGCTCCAGCTTGGCATTCTCAGGGTAGGCAATAATGCTGCCTGCATCGACATAAAGGGGGTTGGTCGGGTGCAGTACAGCTTCACAGACCGTACCCTCCGTCAGTATGCCAATCATGCCATTGCCCGAGAATTTCACTTTTACAATGTCCCGTGTAACGAGCACATTCTTCATGCTTAGCACTCGGGTCTCCAGTGAAATACCTATACTGTAGAAGAAGAGATGCTTAAAGTCGTACAGCAGATCGCTTTTGCCATCGAGCTGCAGGATTTTTATGCGATAGCCTGGTGGAAGGGCGGCGACGAAATGGCAAGGACCTGCCATATCGGAACGAATCAACTTTCGCTTGCGGTATATGCCCTTCACATCCATAAATCTGTCCGCTCGTCCTGAGGAAGGACCTTGATAAGCGATAATTTGTTGTGGATGGAGTACATGAACCTCTTCCTTCTCCTCAAGGGAGAAGGCTACGGCTTGTCCGCTTCCACTGTCGCTTTCATCTTGGATATCGATGTTCATAGTTCATCTCCCTCATGCTGTGACTGTGATCTTCAATGAATACGTAAGACTAACGCAGACGGTCGCCTTTTCGCGAACGGTAAAGCATGCTGAAACGAATAAAACGGATCAGTATAAAATAACCTAGGATTAGTCCAATCCCTGTAAAAATAGTCACTTTGATTTTATGATAATATTCTTCGCGTGCCGTCCGGTCATTTTTTAATTCATCAACCATCTGCGTTAGTTGGCGATTCTGCTCTTGTAGGCTTTCGTTCTGTATCCGGTAAGCTTCTATCTCCTGCGTGGTATTCGCGAGCTTATCCTTTGCCTGCTGAAGCTCTTCAGCGGTTTGCTGAAAACCTTCCTTTAATTCATTCACTTCGTTTGGCAGCTCGGAGAAATTTTTAACTCCATTATAGATATCACTGAATATATTAGCTTTTGCTACAGGAGCTGGCAGGCATACAGTAAGCGTCAGCAAGAACAGGAGCGAATATAACAGCTGTAGATATGCTCGGGATTTATGTTGCTTCATCTATATAATCACCACCCAATTTAGGCTTGTAGTTCTTTTATTTTAACACAGCTTGACAGCTTCTGACAGCGTACGCCATGGGACTGGTAATGCTTATAATGAAAGTAATTTTTACCTCCTTAAGGTTTTCGTTTACTCATTATTAAACACGATCAGTCCGTGATTATCTCGATTGAGAAGAGGTACTATTTATCGTATACTTTGGACGAAAGGGGCTGCTGTCGATTGAACAAATGGCTTAAAACAATATTGCTTCTGATCGGATCTGCTTTTTTGACTAGATTGATCCCATTTTCATCTTTGTTTCGGAATTTAGACACGATGATTCATGAATTTGGTCATGCTCTGATGACCTTACTACTGTCGGGTAGTGTGCTGAGGATTGAATTATACGCAGATCATAGCGGTGTAACCTATTCAGCTATTCAAGAAGGGGGTAAGGCAATATTAGTTTCCCTCTCGGGTTATTTGCTAGCCTCCTTATTTGCACTTCTGCTCTTCTATTTATACAGTAAGGGACGCCATGATTGGGGCCTTATCTTAGCTACGGGTGTGGCGTTGATTATGCTCCTGCTATACGTGCGAGGAAGTTTTGGCATGATGTGGTTGGGCGGATTTATTGCGCTAAATATTCTAATGCTGCTGGTTTGGAAGACGGCCAGCAAATATTATTATTTGTTATTGGCCTTTTTAACCTTGGAGGAGTCTGTAATGGGAAGTTTATTTCTGGTATACGCGGCTGCTGTATCACCGTCCCGTGCAGGAGATGCCAGCAATCTGGCAAGAATGACTCCCATACCCGCTATATTTTGGGCCACACTGTTTTTTATATTTTCTCTGTTGTGTGCCAAATGGGCACTGGGACTATTTTTCAAGCGAGAGCGAATGCAGACTAAATTAGGGAGTCGATGAGAAAAAAACATAAAATTTTCGTCATAAATAGACAAAAGGAGTTGTTTTTACAAGAGTCAGTCTACTAAGCATGTAGAATGACTCTTTTTTTGTCGATAATATAGAACCGAACATACATTCCATGACATGGAGTTGTCCGCCATTATTGGTACATTAATAGAAGACCCAAAAAAAGAAAGAGGTGGAAATAATGATAGAAAGTATTCATCCCGTATTCACATGGAGTCAAAATCGTATTTTTGCAGGCGGCAATCGTAATGTTATTTTGCTTGTCGAATGGAAAGGGAGTATACCTGCAGAGCACAGCCGACCCAGCAGTTATAAAGTGGTTGCGCGTGAAATTGAGCTGCGGGTTTGGCTTGAACCCCATGTAACTTTTAAGCGTTCGTATGGGTGTGAGTTTGAAGTCGGTGAAGGCAGATCGCTACTTCTTAAGCTTGGCAAAATAAAAACGGGGCAACGAAAGTTTATTGCTTTGGAATTCAATATCTCTACTACTATTGCAGGTAGATATGAAGCTATTTCCTTACAGTGGAAATATAAAAAGCCAACCGTAGAGCGTGTTCAAGAGCTTCCAGTAAAGGTTCTTGAGCTAGAATACACGCATCATACGCAGGTTCTGAGTGAAACCTGCTGCTTTCACGTAGAGAAACATCTGGAATTGTTAAAAACAGCTGAAACGATTGAGGAGGCAACCACGTTGCAAAATGAAGGACAACATAGTCAAGCTCATGAAATGCTTTGCCGTCACGCAGATAAATTACTATTACTAGCCGTGCGTTCTGGAGATCCTTTACTACTTAAAGAGGCCGAAATGTTGTATAAACAGATTGGATTCGAGTATCAGAAGCGGGGGAAAACTGCTACTGGAAATTGATATAGGACATACAACTAGAAGATGCATATTGACGAAAAAAGACCTATACATAAATTTGTTTTGTCAGCGGGTTCGGCGGAAAATAATCAGAAGAATTGTAATATAAAATGTGGTAACATAGTAAAAAAGTTCTATCACACTATTACTTTTTTTCATAAAATAATGGGTCTATTTAACCATAAATCAAGGGGAACTGAATATGACAGACCGATTAATCCGACTGATGCGCATTATTACACTTGTTCAAGCCAAGCCAGGGATATTAGCCCGTGAATTGGCGGAACGCTGCGGCAACAGCGAGAGAACGATATACCGGGATATGGACGCGCTTAGCGCCATGCATATTCCTATAACCCACCTTGGACATGGAAAAGGCTATGCTTTTATTGGCAATTTTGCACTTTATCCTTTGGATTGGTCGGAAGAAGAGGCGTCTGCGTTTTCGCAACTACGCTATATTATGGAAGATATTAAACCCGTTCTGCCTATCGATTTTGAAGGCGCTTATGAAAAAGTAGTTGCAGCTGAATACAAGCGAAAGGCGGAGCGGGAAGAAACGATAGAACGTGCAAGAAGAGAAGCAGGTACAAGCTGGTTGGAAAGAAGCGGTGCACAGATGGAGCATCAATCTTTTTTAACACCTATATTGGAGGCTTTATTAAAGCAGAGGAGTATTCAAGCGAATTATTGTGAGAATGCAGTGGAGGAGAAAGAAATAACCATCGATCCTTATTGTTTAGTCCCACTGGAAAATCGTTATCATCTCATTGGATTTTGCCATCATCAGGGTGTTATTCGTACATATCATATCAACGATTTTTCAAACGTGAAGCCACTAAACCGCTGCTTCTCAAAGGAATCATTTGATTTGCAAGCTTTTATGAAGCAAAAATGGTCACTTGACCGCGACAGTTTGCAGGTAGAGTTTAAAGTGAAATTTTCGGAGCGAATCATGGAAGGGCTTAAGAGAGAGGATCTGCCCTATAAGCCGAATAAAGTAGACCGTCAAGCTCGGTGTTGTTATTTTAAAGTCGCGTTGGAACAAGATATTGCGTTTGTCCGCTGGATTAAGAGATTCGAAGAGGATGCTGAAATCATAGAGCCGTTATATTATCGTGAAGTGCTCAGGCAGCAGTTGGAGAAATGGATATCACAATATAAATAAGATGGATTCTCACCTTCAAATGAAATATTCGTTTACATATATTGTTACAAATCAAAAATTATAGAATATTTCTCTTGTTTGGTGAGTCTTTTTATAATATCATCATACATTAAATAACATAATTATAATTTATAGGGTTATTTTTATCCTCGAATTTGACCTTTGTTCAATTTTATATAGAAGAAAAGTATTCTCAAGATTCATTTGATTCTTAAAAATGAATATATTAATCCGGGTGAGGTTCCTGGGGGAGTGGATTATCCATTATGTTGAATGTACTGGGCTTTAACGTGAAGAATTAATATCATTCGTGTTAGGTGTCTTTGCAGCCCTATTTAGGGGTGTCAGAGGCATCTTTTTTGTGTGCAAAAAGCCAAAATCATCGTTGTATATTGTCTAATTATAACAATATATAACTAAACATATACAAACACAACTGTACTTATAGAAAAACGAAAAACTGTATGCTAGAATAGCATCTAAATATATACATACGAAATTGGGAGGAATGGAAATGTTTAAGAAATGGGCACTCTCCGTGATGGGGATATTGGCAATCCTTCTGGTTGTGAATTTATCTGCAGGTTCAGGTGTAGAGGTGCAAGCAGCCACCAAGAAGACCGAAATTATTGTTTCCGCAGCGGCTAGTTTGCAAGACAGCCTGGATAAGATTGCTCTCCTTTATGAAAAGAAACATCCCGATATTGATTTGGTTTTTAATTATGCAGCATCCGGCACTCTGCAAAAGCAGATTGAGCAAGGGGCCCCGGCGGACCTGTTCTTCTCTGCAGGTGATAAACAGATGAATGCACTGGTGGAAGGTGGACTTGTCTCCGATCATAAGGTTCTGCTTAAGAATCAATTGGTTGTAGTTGTACCCTCAGATTCAAAGGTTAAATTAACTACGATTACTCAGCTTACGGATAAAGCTTTTAAGAAGGTCGCAGTGGGACAGCCTGAATCTGTGCCGGCGGGTCAATATGCGCAGCAATCGCTGACAGCGAAAAAGGTATGGGATCCGCTGCAAAGCAAACTCGTATTCGCCAAGGATGTACGTCAGGTTCTCTCTTATGTAGAAACAGGAAATGCCGATGCCGGTTTTGTCTATAAGACAGATGCGCTTACTTCAAAGAAAACTAAAATCGCTTTGACGGTCGGTCCACATGTACACAAAGCCATTAATTATCCGGCAGGCATCGTGAAGAGCTCGAAGAATCAAAAGGCAGCTAAGGAGTTGTATAGTTACCTTCAGAGCAAGGAAGCTAATGATATCTTTGTAAGTTATGGCTTCCTGCTTCCTTAAATAGAAATTACGAGTAGAAGCGGGTGGAATAAGGTTGGAAATAAACTGGACTGATTTCTTCGCCCCGGTATGGCTTTCCGTAAAAATATCTGTGATTACCAGCATTATTGTATTCATTTTGGCAACAGCTGCTGCGAAGGCCATGGCAGGCCGGAAGTTTCCCGGCCACAGCTTGGTAGAGACTATAATGCTGCTTCCGCTCGTTTTGCCGCCGACGGTCGTAGGATTTGTGCTTTTAGTTATTTTAGGCCGACGAAGCTGGATCGGCAGATGGTATGAACAGATGACGGAGCAGACGATCCTGTTCACATGGGGGGCAGCTGTTATCGCTGCTGTAGTTGTAGCTTTTCCACTCGTATATCGCACAGTGAAGGCGGGTTTCGAAGGGATAGAAGCAGATCTTGAAGATGCAGCGCGGGCACAAGGGGCAAGTGAACTGCAGGTACTGCGCTATGTCACGCTGCCGCTTGCGGGCCGGTCGCTGGCAGCCGGTTATGTTCTTGGCTTTGCCCGCGGTCTTGGGGAGTTTGGCGCTACCATCATGGTAGCTGGCAATATTCCGGGCCGTACGCAAACCTTACCCACAGCGATCTATGTTGCGGTAGATGGAGGCAATATGACGCTCGCGTGGATGTGGGTATGCTCAATTATTGTTATTTCAGCCGCTATGCTGATGTTTGTGAATCGGCGTTCTTAAAAAAACACCAGACAGCGATTCTCCGGTTATGGGAGAGTTGCTGTCTGGTGTTTTGGGTTTGAAGCGGGCGGTTGAGCAGATGCTGAGCAAGTGGAAACCCGGCGACTTTGATGCAGCTTTTAGCGCCGCCAAATTTTGATGGAGTCTGTGAGTTAACTGCATTCTATACAGTTATTCGGTCTGCATAAGGGAACGTTCTAACTTTAATTGTATTCTATACAACTAAAACGCGAAAAATCACCTATGAGGTAGTAAATCAAAAGAAATAGGTGTACCAAATACAGTTATATCTAATTTGCTAGTTGTTCGAAGTAATATAGTTGTACGAAATACAGTTAAACGCTTCTGCAGATTGCTTCCTTCTTCTGTCTGCGACCATTAAGTCTCATAAATAATCGTCCCAGTTTCCGTGAGATCATATCCGTGAATGGATCCAAGCTCACTCTGGAAGGCTGGTGAACGCAAAATATCAATCACGGCAGCGATCCATTGCTCATGCTCCGGTTTTTTTATCATCACCAGGTCGTAGCACTCCTGAATCATAGGAATAAAATCAACGCCGTCGACAATCTTGGCGGCTTTCTCGGTGCCGATGGCTACATCAGCTTCTCTCCGGGCCACTTTACCGGCAACTGCCAAATGGCTGTTCTCCTCGTTCATATAGCCTGATAGGCTGGCTGCTGGAATGCCATGCAATCGAAGCTGTTCATCCAATAATACGCGTGCACCTGAGCCTCGTTCTCTATTGATCAGCGTGAGTCCATCCTGCTCTAAGTGAGACCATTCCTGAATACCTCTGGGATTCCCTTTTTGTACGTATAAACCAGCACTTCGGGTTAGCAGGCGAACTACAACATAAGAACATCCGACGAGTATTTTACGGATATAGGGTAGGTTGTATTCTCCAGTATCCCCGTCGAGTAAATGTGTGCTGACAATGTCCGATTCCCCTTTATACATGGCAATCAGGCTGTCTAGACTTCCGGCATAAGAACGAAGAGGACGTTCAGTAGGCAGAGCCCGTTCTAAATAGGTAGCTAGAATATCCAGTGACATATCCTGACCTGTAATCACCAAGCTGTGTCCTACAGCTTTAAGGTGAGGAGATTGTGCTGGCATTTGAGCTGGATTTGTACCGGAAAAGGCCAAGGGGATTGCTGGTGGAGTCTGGCCCATTATAGTAGTAGGGTTAGCGGTAGACACCCCACTCCGTGTATTTTGTTTGTAGGCTTCTAAATCGGATTGATCCACGCGCATTTGTTTTCCTACACGGTAGGAGGGGAGCTCCCCTTTTTTTATTAGATCATATACTTTTAATTTTGATATTTTTAATAAGCGGGCAATTTCCTCTGTCGTATAGGATGTATTATCGGACATCACAAAAGCCTCCAGAACTTCATATTAGGACAAGACTACCCTATTTTGAAGTCCTGTGCAATTAGGCTATTGTTGTTTCCCAGCCTGTTGTGTACTGGATAATTTGATCAACTCAGAGACAGTGACAAATCGAAAGCCTTTCTTTTCTAATTCGGGCAAAATAATTTTAAGCGCTTCTCTAGTTTGTGACTGCCCGTGCACATGATCATGAAACAGAACGATGTCTCCATTACGTGCATTTCGAATGACCTTGTTCGAAATACTGTATACCCCTGGGCGATTCCAGTCACGTGTATCTTGATGCCAGGACCATAATATGGGCTTCAAGCCCATATTGTTAGACAGATCTACTAAGGTCTCGTCATACATGCCGCCTGGTGGTCTGAACAGTGAACTATGTTTACCGGAGACTTTTATAATCTCTTCTTCGGTCAATTTTAGCTCCTGCTCAAATTGGGCTTCATTAATAGGTCTTTTAAAATAAACGTGATTGTAGGTATGGTTAGCTAATTCATGCCCCTCAGCAATCACTCGTTTCGCTACCTCTGGATAGGCTGCAATTCTTTTTCCTATCGCAAAAAAGGTGCATTTCGCATGGTATTGATTCAATACCTTTAAGATTTGATCGGTTTCAGTAGGGTCAGGACCGTCATCGAACGTCAATGCAATCACTTTTTGGTTAGTATGTACTTCCCAAATCATGTCTCCTCTTTTTTCGTAGTAGTCGCGGTTTTTGCTTGGACTGCCTAGAGCAGAGTTCGTGAAGCATAAAAAGAGTGTAAGGGTGATCATCATAATTTTGCTGCGAGTTTTCATCATTTCACCTGTTTTTTTTATTTTAGAGTGCTCCTTTTGGGGGTCGGTATATTCATAGTTTAAGTTTTGTATAGACAACCAGTCTTTTTTGGTGCTCTTTCTTCTTTCTACTATCCTTCATGTACAGGTTATGAGATTCATTTTGGCTTCTGATGATTACATAGTTATCGACATGCCCGTTTATAATTAAATTAGCTTTGTATTTTGATGTGAAAATAGTTATGAAAATGCCTTATAATGAAGTACTATATACAGACATTTGGTTAGGGGTGGGAATATGACACTTATTGAAAAAAGAGAACACCGGCAATATCCGGAGATTACCCGCCTTGAAACGTCGAGAGCTGCTTATGAGCGTGATTATTCACGCCTGATTCATTCGCCTACTTTCCGTAGGCTACAAGGTAAATCACAAGTATTCGGAGCAGGGACGGGTGATTATTACCGTACGCGTCTGACTCACTCACTTGAAGTTGCGCAGATTGCCCGTGAGGCGGCGAAAAGTCTGCTGCGATCGTATCCAGAAGTGGAAACCACTAAGGCGGAGAATCCGGGTCTTGTTATCGATCCAGAGGTAGTGGAATGCGCAGCTATCGCTCATGATTTTGGCCATCCTCCTTTTGGACATAAAGGGGAAGAAGTGCTGGATAATATTTTGGAACAGCTTATTGAAAAGAAAACTAACGAGGCTGCGCTGCAATCAGGCGCAACGGGTGTGGATCGGCTGCTGATCCATGAGCAGATGAAGCAACGTTATGAGCATTTCGAAGGCAATGCCCACAACTATCGGCTGATTATGTTTCTGGAGAAGCGTGAAAATATTGATGGCCTAAATCTGTCGGATGCTGTGCTGCTAGGCATAAATAAGTATCCTTTTCCCGGCACCTCGCTGAAGAAGGGGATGTACCTGCACGAATGGGGATATATTTCGGAGATCCGCAAAGAATGGGGAATACCAGCAGGTAAGAAAACGTTGGAGGCTCAGCTTATGGACCTTTGTGACGATATCGCTTATTCTGCACATGATCTGGAGGATGGGATTAAAGCCGGAAAGATTGAAGTGCATGAACACTTTATGCATGATTCTTATATCCAGCGGTTAATCGTGGAGAAAATCACCACGCTCGAGGATTTCTTCTGGAAGGGCTGGGAAGAGGAAGGCATTCGCGCGAAGGTCGAGGAAGTGCTTAGTTCATTTCTTCGGGTTTGGAAGGAAAAAATGCCAACCTGTGAAAACGACTATTCCCGCACTCGACGTGAAGTTAAGGCTTATTGGGTAAGTACCTTTGTCGCAAGCTTGGGAGTGATCCAAGATGGAGACTGGAAGAAGGTCACCTTTATAAAGGAAGGAAAAGAAGATGAAGATATGCTGCGGACCGTCAGTGTGTTGAAAAGCTTCGCATGGGTCACTATGATCCGTGATTTGCGTGTGCAGCGGCTGCAGAAACGTAGTGAGTGGATTTTGCGCCGACTATGGGGAGCATTTCTGGATCCACAGACCTCTAAAGCCATTATTCCATCGGATTGGCTGCAGCGCTTTGAGAAAGATCAGAAGCAGGCAAAGCCAATTTGGACTTGGGAGCATATGGTGATTGATTATATCGCAGGGATGACTGATGCTTTTGCAGAGAAAATATATAATGAGCTGTACGGACTGAAAGTCGGCTCGATTTATGATTTGGATTAGAGGCTCTTAGACAAGTAGTCCCTGCTGTTCATTTAGGATGATCTAAATGAACAGCAGGGGCTATTTTTATAAGGATTATTGATTTAAATACCACTCATATGCAGTTTTTTCAAGATTAACCACAAATTCTTCTTTCCCGTCTATATAAGCTCCAATATCCTCTGGGAATTGTTTGGCAAGAGTATCTTTTAAATCTCCGTACTGTTTAACCGCCTCCGGATATGATCGAAGGTAGTCTCTTACAGCCAGATGACGACCGATATCTATCTTATTATCCATTTGGAAGACATGAACATGATGGGTTCTGCTATTTCCGCCTTTTCTGAAATATCTTCTGCCACTGATACCGAACTCACCCATACATTCATAACCAAGTGCTGTCATTTGCTGGTTGAACTCATCTACAGCTTCGATATTTCGTACTACTGGCATTATATCTATGATTGGTTTCGCTTTGAGTCCGGAAACAGAAGTGCTGCCAATGTGGTGAATATCAACGAGGGCATCAGCAAAGATATCTTTAATCTTCTGAGCTTCTTCGTTGAACATTAGACTCCATTGTTCGTTAAATTCTGTGACCGTGACCTTCATTGCACTAACCCTCTCTTTATGGATAACTTTGGATTTTCTTATTATAGAACAGATGTTCCTGTTTTGTAAAGCTTATTATTAATATTGCCGGTCATAATCAACAAGATTTAGAGAAGGTGTGCCTGATGATAAGTAAGACTTCACATTTTCGGTAAAAATATTAACGATCCGGTCAGCGTATTGATCTGTAATTCCAGCGGAGTGTGGAGTGATAATAACCTGCTCCATAGACCAAAGCGGATGATCCTGCGGAAGGGGTTCGGTCTCAAAAACATCCAACCCAGCACCACGGAGTTGTCCGCGATTCAATGCATCGATCAGCGCCTCTGTATCGGTAGTTGCGCCCCGGCCAATGTTAATGTAATAGGAGCCTTCTTTAAACGCGGAGAAGCTGGTGGCATTAAATAAATGCTTGGTCTCATCGGTAATAGGAAGGGTATTGATGATGAAATCTCCTTGACTTACAGCTTCGGATAAACGATCTGTTGTATAGATTTGATCAAAGTCTGCGACTGGCTTACCGGAACGGCTGACACCGATAGTCTTCATCCGGAAGGCTTTAGCAATTCTGGCGGTTTCACTGCCGATCGCTCCAGTTCCAGCTATTACGGCTGTTTTACCGAACAGCTCGCTTTCACTGCCATCAGATTTCCAAATACGGTTCTGCTGATTGCGTACAGCTGTATGCAAATTACGGGTGAAGAGAAGTATGAATCCGAAGATTACCGCAGAAATAGGTTCGGCATGAACCCCGCTCCCACTGGTGAGCAGGATTCCTTGTTGCTTAAGACGATCGAGAGGAAGCTTCTCAATACCAGCAGACCAGGACTGAACCCAGCGAAGGGAGGACTCGGGGCGAAGGAGTGTATCCGAAATACCTTTTGCCCAGCCAATTACAATTTCTGCTTCTGCAAGCAGCTGCAAATCCGGATTTTTTGCGTCTCCTTGTGTAAATGTATAGCCTGGGGCAGCCGCTTTGATCCTTTCCTGCTGCTGAGATGTAAGTGGTTGTAGACATACTATAGACTTAGTCATGATGTGTTCCTCCTACTTTGTGGTTTAATGGATATGGATCATGTTATAGGTTAAGAATACCAAATCTATTGGAGAAGGTGAAATTGACCATGGATGCTAAAGCATCAGAGAACGAATCAGAACGACTTTTTTTAGCTGTGAAATTACCTTCTGAGCTGCAAGAAATAGTGGCGCAGGCATGTTCAAAGCTATCTGAAAATTTTGATTTTGCTAAATGGACAAATCCGCAAGATTATCATATTACCCTGCAATTTTTAGGAGATACCCCAAAGGCCAAAATTCCAGATTTAGTGAAATCCTTGAGGAAGACTGCGGGGCAAGGCAGACCCTTCAATCTCTCTTTGGACAAATGGGACACATTTGGTCTTCCAGCTTCCCCAAGAGTCCTGTGGATAGGGGTTTCCGGCGAAATAGAGGCATTAAATCAATTAGCTGCCAGAGTGCATTCAGCGACGTTTCCACTAGGTTTTTCAGGCGAATCCAGGGCCTATAAACCGCATCTTACCGTGGCTCGAAAGTACCGGGGAAAAAATTCATATGATGATAAATTGCTGGAAAATTTACTGAAATTGGATGATGATTGGAACCTAAAAAACTATCAGAGAGACTGGACGATTGATAGTTTTGTGTTGTATGCTACCAGAATGTATGCCATTCCTATGTATGAAATTATTGAAAAGTTTACAGTTTAAAATCGATAATAAAGTTTTCAAAGCTTCCGTTTTCGGTTACATACAATAGGAATGTGCCGTGAAATAGGAGGAATATCATGTTAATTTTTAAACAAAACCGCTATATTGCGTTGCTCGTTGGCGTTATACTAGTGTGTTTCTCTGCCATAAGCTTATTGCAACCCGAACAAGTTGCGGAAGGGAAGATGGACAGGGTGCAGATGGATAAGTTGCAATCCACTAGCCGTGCATCCGTACTTTCTCTTTTGCAAGATGAATCGAAGTCTAGTATAACGAGTAGCATTACGAGGGGCATTACAGAAGTTACACAAGCCAATAAGCTTAATAACACATTCAGTCTTTTAAGTTCCGCTTGGAAACCGGCGAAGGGTGTGGAATGGCTTAGTGTAAAAAAATTAAAACAAAAAAACACAAAAAACACATCGAACGTTTCCATTATTCGGGTGAAGGCTGATGTAGTACAATCCAAGCCAGCTGCGCAAAAAGCGTCGCAATTGGCGGAAACAGCAACAAAGAGTAGTCAGGCGACAGCGAAGACAGTCTCGGCTTCTCAGAAACATCCCCTCACAACATTGTACTTCTCTCGGACAGAGCTATTAAGCCAGGAGCAGCAAAGTAAAGCAACCCGGCGCTACGCTGTATCCGAAGAAGAACTGCTTCTGCTACAAAAAATTGTAATGGCAGAGGCGGAAGGTGAACCGTACAAGGGCAAGGTGGCAGTTGCCAACGTTGTTCTGAATAGGCTGCGGTCAGCCAATTTCCCCGACACGATATATAAGGTTATTTATCAGAAGAGCCAGTTCAGCCCTGTAGCTAACGGGCGTCTTAACCGTGTGAAGCCTAACGATGATAGTATAAAAGCGGTGAATGCTGCACTCTCCGGAGTAAAGGAAGTTCCCGACAATACTTACTTTTTCTTGTCGCTAAAACTTGCACAGGATCTGACCGTACATCATACACAGACTTATGTTAAAACCATTGGCAATCATACTTTTTATAAATAAATTTGGTGGATCTGTGAACCTCAGCGCTATATAGGGTAAACTAAACTATATGAATCTGGAGGTGGAAGATAACCATGAAAATCACTTATTATGGACATTCAGCTCTGCTGGTAGAGACGGGGAACGTGAAGGTTATTATTGACCCTTTTTTGTCAGGCAATCCGAACTCCGGTATTTCACCTGCCAATATTTCAGTTGATGCCGTTCTGCTTACTCACGGCCACTCTGACCATTTTGGAGATGCTGTCGAAATTGCCAAGCAGAATGATTGTCCGATCTTTGCGGTGTTTGAGCTTGCCGAATATTGCCGGATGAAAGGTGCACAAGTAAAGCACATGAATATAGGTGGTAGTCATACCTATGCCGGGATGACTGTGAAATTTACGCAGGCATTTCATTCCTCATCCATTCAGGAGGGCGACTCTTGGATTTATGCTGGACAACCCGCGGGGATTTTGTTGACGATTGAGGGCAAGACGATTTTCCATGCGGGGGATACCGCGCTATTCAGCGATCTGCGCCTCATTGGAGAAAGGAACGCGATTGCCCTGGCAGCTCTGCCTATAGGCGATATGCTAACCATGGGACCGGATGACGCCTTGCTGGCCGCACGCTGGCTGCGGGCGGATAAGGTGATCCCGCTACATTACAATACATTTCCGGATATTGCTCAGGATGGAGCTGATTTCTGCGATCGCCTGCATCAAGAGGGAGTGGAAGGTTTCCCGCTTAAAGCTGGTGAGAGTGTAGAAATTTAAACCAATCCGATTTATATTAAAAAAAGCAGGTAGCCGGGGGAAATTCCCTGACTACCTGCTTATTCTTTAAGGTGTAATACATACAGGTTCTTCATTACGTGCTTGCGCTCTAGAGCCTCTGATTTCAGTTGCCTCGCTTACGGGGTTACCTAACATCTTCAGAACAGTAGTCGCACAGCTTTGCGGTTGATGTTTATCTGGAGCGAGACGTCGTCTGCGTTGCTCTTCCAGAACTGAATATTCACGAAGCATCATAGTGAACCATTTGTTCACTACTTCCGAGTCGAGCACCTCTGCCAGCCCAAGCTCTACGAAATATTGGCAGTTTTTCTCTTCCTGACCTGGAATAGCTTTATAGAAAAGCATCGGAATTCCTTTGGCCTGACCTTCTGTGCAGGTCATCCCTCCAGGCTTCGTGATCAGCAGGTCTGAGGCATCCATCAATTTATTGATTTCACTGCTATATCCCAGAATTTTAACATTGGGATGATTAAGCAGTGGATTGGACTTCATTTTGGCGATTAGCTTCTCATTGCTGCCCATACAGAAAACGAGCTGAATATCATCCATTCTGGCGGTGAGGGAATGCATAATCTCTTTGCCGAACATTAACCCCCAGCCTCCACCCATAATGAGTACGGTTGGGATATCAGCCAATCCCAGTTCCTTGCGCAGCAGCGTCTTGTTGGAGCGTTCCCAGAACTTTGGATGCACTGGGATGCCAGTGACGGTTACTAGCTCTGGAGCGATCCCACGGCCTGTCAGAATGGATTTGACGCGTGGGGTAGATACGAGATAACGATTGACCTCGGAATTTACCCAGCTCCCATGTGCATCATAATCTGTAATTAATGTATACAGAGGCACATTTAATCCACGACGCTTTAGTCTGGAAATGACCGCAGCCGGAATGGGATGAGTGCAGATAATCAAATCAGGCTTTAGCTGTTCGATCACCTGTGAAGCATGTGTATAAAAAATCCGGTGAAGCGCCATTTTAGTCAACGGGTTCAATGATTTATGATATTGTGTCTTATACATCATGCCGACCAGCTTAGGCTGGCTGCTAACTGTTTTGCGGTAAGCGGAAAGAATCCAAGGGGCGACCGTCGGGTTAAGAAATTTCCCCAGCTCGATGACTCGGCACTGGACATCCGGATTCAGCAGCTTTATTCCTTCGGCCAGAGCATAGGCTGCTCCTGTGTGGCCCGTACCGAAGCCTTCCGAAAACAGCAGTACTCTTTTCTTTCGCATAAGTTCACCTGCTACTTTCCTTTTCTATAGAGATGCTTTCCTTCTTCTAATTATACTAGGAAATCTATACTATACTCACATTATACAAGTAAGACGTAAATAGAAAGTTAAAACCCTGCAATAAATAAAAAAATAAAAGGTTCGCCCAAAGTATTGCAAACTAGAAAACAACATGATAAAGTAGTGAATGACCAATTGACCGGATTAGTAAAGTGGTCAGAAGTCAGCGGGAACGATATTTTCTGGAGAAAGGAAGTGTGCACAGGTGGCAGTGGTGGATCGAAGACAGCAGGTGCTTCAGGCCGCAGCGAAATCTTTTTCATTATTTGGCTATAAGGCAACTACAATGGATCAGGTTGCTAAGATTGCAAATGTCGGTAAGGGAACCATCTACACCTTTTTTACAAACAAAGAGCAATTGTTTGACGAGATCCTGCGCGATATGATGATGGAAATGAAGACGATAGCTGAACGGGAGATCAGGCGAGACAGACCTTTCTTTGATAACTTGCATCGTGTGCTGGATGCTCTGCTTGAGTTTCGAAGTGAGCAGGAGCTATTCATAAAACTTTCCCAGGAGAATCGCGAATTCGGTACGCCGCAGGCTGGAGAAGGACTCGAGAAGATCGAGAACGTAGTTTTAGAATATTTAGAACGGGAGGTGCAACAAGCGCTCCAACAGGGAGAAATCAAACCTTGCGATCCCAAAATCGTCTCGGTAGTCATGTTCAGATTATATATTGTATTGACTGCTGAACTGAATAAAACACATACTCCCTTGGACAAGGAACAGATCAAGATGTATTTTCATTTGTTTCTCGCCGAAGGATTGGCACAGTAAGGGTTGATTCAGGATAGGGATGGCGTTCTCAGCATCACTCGATTCGCTTTCCCTTAACAATTCTCAAGATGATTAGGCATTGAAGAAGAGCCGCAAGGCATTTTTTTATACCCTGAATTGACCGAATGGGGAAAACAGTCACTTAGTGTTACGTAATATTTCGCAAACAAAGCATTTTAAAGAGAGCATAAGCTCATAAGGAGAGAACCAGAATGAAATCATTATCCGTATTTACCAAGGATCTTGGCGCAGCCCTTAGAAATCCGAAGGTGCTGATTCCAATGATTGCTATCCTATTTATTCCGGTGATGTACAGCGGATTCTTCCTGAAGGCATTCTGGGATCCGTATGGCAAGATGAATGAACTTCCGGTTGCTGTGGTCAACCAGGATGTCGGCGCTAATTATGAAGGCAAGCAACTACAAGCCGGTAATGATCTTATAGAAGAGTTGAAGGTAACCGACGGCTTCCAGTGGAACTTCGTTTCCCTTGAAGAAGCGGAAGCAGGAATGAAGGACAATACTTATTATATGTCGATCATTGTTCCGGAAGACTTTTCTGCCAAAGCTACTACTCTTATGGATGATGAACCACAGCCGGCAAAAATTATTTATGAGCCAAATGAAGGTTATAACTTCTTGGCTGGTCAGATCGGTGGTACGGCTGTAGCAGAAATTAAAAATAAAGTATCTGCTAAAGTAACAGAAGCTTATGTGGAGTCTGTATTCAATCAGATTACAGAAGTATCTGATGGATTGGGCGAAGCCGGAGATGGTGCTTCCAAGATCGCTGATGGCGCTGGTAAGCTAGATGACGGAGCCTTGAAGCTGAAAGATAATCTACTTGTACTGACAGATGGTACAGGTAAACTTCAAAATGGTGTAGAACCCCTTACACAAGGCGTGACTGATTTGAATGCAGGTGCTACGGCGCTTAAAACAGGATCAACCACGTTGGCAAGCGGATTGCAACAATTGTCTACTGCACATACGCAACTTCAAGACGGTGTTGCCCAAAGTTCTGCCGGCAGTAAACAGCTTAGTGACGGCTTGAAACAAGCTGTAACAGGTGCTACACAGCTTCAGGCGGGAACACAGTCTGCTGTGGATGGTACTTCTAAACTACAAGCAGGAACACAATCTTTAGTTGATGGTAGCGCGAAGCTGGAAGCGGGCTTAACTTCTTCCGTAGATGGCAGCGCGAAACTGGAAGCGGGTTTGCAAGCTTCCGCCGCAGGCAGCACGAAGGTAACTGAGGGTGCTAAAGCGGTAGCTCAAGGATTGGAGCAATTGGCACAGGCTAGTCCTGAGCTGGCACAAAATCCAGCGGTACAGAAGCTGCTGGCAGCTAGTGCAGCCGTGGCACAAGGCAGTGAGCAACTGCAACAAAGCCAAGAGCAGCTGGCACAGGGTGCTACTGCACTCCACAGTGGGCAAGAGCAACTGGCACAAGGTGCAACTCAACTGCACTCGGGGTCACAGCAGTTAGCTGCTGGTGTAACTCAGTTGCATGATGGAGCTAAGCAATTAAATGCTGGTAGCACACAGCTGTTGACAGGACAACAAAAACTGGCACAAGGCGCATCTGCACTTGTAGCTGGTGGCGATAAGCTGAATGCAGGAATGCAACAATTTGGTGCGAAGCTTAAAGAAGCTGCAGCTGGAGGCAGCAAGCTGGCTGAAGGCGGTAAAGCACTTGGTGATGGTACCTCAAAACTGCTTAGCGGTGTAGGCGAACTAGGTTCCGGTATCAGTGCGGTAGCAGATGGTTCGAAAAAACTGGCTGATGGCGCAGGCGAGCTGAAAGATGGTATGGATGATCTGAAATCTGGATCAACAGAACTGGCAACTAAGCTTGGCGATGCTGCTGAAAAAACAGGCAGTGTGAACAAAACAGATGCAATGATGGAAATGTTCGCACAACCAGTTGTGGTTGAGGATAAAGTTGTGAATCATGTTCCGAACTATGGTACAGGTTTTGCTCCTTACTTCCTATCCCTTGGATTGTTTGTAGGTGCTTTGATTTCAACAATTGTTATTCCAATGCGTGATTCGGCTGTCCTTGGTGCTAGCCGTATGAACCGTTTCATCAGCCGTACGCTTACCTTCACAATCATGAGCTTCATCCAGTCTATGCTGGCTGCTGTGGTTGTATTGTACGGACTTGGACTGGAAGTACAAAGTAAACCGCTATTCTTCGTATTTACATTCTTAACAAGCTTAGTTTACACATGGGTAGTTCAAGCGATTGTTACTTGGATGGATCAACCGGGACGTTTCGTTGTTATCGTTATTCTGATTTTCCAATTAACAACTAGTGCCGGAACATTCCCACTTGAATTGATCCCTGACTGGATGAAATTCTTTAATCCACTGCTTCCAATGACTTACACAGTTAGTGGTCTCAAAGCAGTAATTTCTACAGGTGATTTCAGTGCAATGTGGGGAGATGTAGGTATCCTGGCAATCTTTGGTCTTGGATTCCTTGCTCTTACCTTCGCTTACTTCATGACACGTAGCCGTGAGAATGAAGTTGGAGTGAATAGTGAACAAGTTTTGACTGTATAAACTGATAAATTTTTTGAAAAAAAAGTATAAAAAAGCGTCTCCTCTGGGAGACGCTTTTTTTGATTTAAAATCATAAAAACCCTTTTTCTTGCAAACATAATAGAAGGAGTGAAAAATCTTGTAACGCTTTCATTGCATATGCACTTATGCGTTATTTATGTATAATTATGCAACATGAAGTTTTTTTAAACTTTTACTCGCTAAAGCTGTGATGCAAAAACAATTGTTAATCAGCATCATAAAAAAGTTTAAATTGCGCTGATGATACCTCGGTGATAAAATAATAGCACTAATCTGGATTGAATAATTATTAAGATTTTCATGTGAAAAATTTTCCTAACACATTGCATACTTTATAATAGAAAGGTTGCGTTCGATGAAACACACTGAACTGCCCGTAAAACAGGGCCTGTATGATCCCCAGTTCGAAAAAGATGCTTGCGGCATGGGATTTGTAGCTCATATTAAAGGCACACCGTCTCACAATATCGTAAGTAATGCTTTGACAATGCTCTTTAATATGGAGCATCGGGGAGGCCAAGGTAGCGAACCCAACTCTGGTGACGGAGCAGGTATCATGCTTCAAATTCCGCACCGTTTCTTTGCAAGCGAAGCTCAGAAGCTAGGCTTTGCTTTGCCGGAACAAGGCCATTATGGCGTGGGCATGATCTTTTTATCTCATAACGAAGAAGTTCGGGCGCAGCATGAAGCTCTCTTAAGCAATATTATTGCTGAAGAAGGTCAAATAGTACTCGGCTATCGTGATGTGCCTACCTATGATGAAATGCTTGGCAAGACAGCGAAAGCTGCTAAGCCTTTTGTGCGTCAAGTATTTATCGGCCGCTCGGCTTCGGTCACGAATGAGTTGTCTTTTGAACGTAAGCTTTATGTAATCCGCAAACGTGCAGAGCTTGCCATTCGTTACGGTGGTGCAGAAGAGGATGAATCCTTCTATATTCCAAGCTTGTCGTGCCGTAAGATTGTATACAAAGGCATGCTGACTACAGAACAAGTCGGACAATTCTACCTGGATTTGCAGAACGAAGAGCTGGAATCAGCGATCGCGTTAGTTCACTCCCGTTTCAGCACGAACACCTTCCCAAGCTGGGAACGTGCGCATCCCTACCGCTTTATGATCCACAACGGTGAGATCAACACCTTGCGTGGTAATGTGAACTGGATGCATGCGCGCCAGTCATTGTTTAAGAGCGAAGTGTTTGGTGAAGATCTGAACAAGATCAAGCCTGTTATTAACCCGGATGGATCGGACACTGCAATGTTCGATAACACCTTTGAGTTTCTCTATTTGAGCGGACGATCCCTGCCACAGGTAGCCATGATGATGGTTCCTGAACCATGGAGCAATCATGATAGTATGGACGCTGATAAAAAAGCATTTTATGAATATCACAGTACTCTAATGGAGCCATGGGACGGGCCTGCTGCAATGGGCTTTACCGATGGGATACAAATCGGCGCTATTCTGGACCGTAACGGCCTGCGTCCTGCTCGTTATTATGTAACGAAAGACGATATGATTATTTTATCCTCAGAAGCCGGTGTACTGGACATTCCAGCAGAGGACATCTTATATAAAGACCGCCTGAAGCCTGGACGCATGCTGCTCGTGGATACGAAGGAAGGCCGCATTATCTCCGATGAGGAAGTTAAATCGGCTATCGCCTCTGAGAAGCCTTATCGCCAGTGGCTGGATGAGCATTTGATCAGTCTTGATGAGCTTCCGGATGCACCTGAACTGCCAAATCCTAAGCATGATAATGTACAACAGCTACAGCAGGCTTTCGGCTATACTTTTGAAGACTTGCGTAAGGTGCTTGAGCCAATGGCATCTACTGGTGCTGAAGCTGTCGGTTCCATGGGTTATGATGCTCCGCTCGCCGTATTTTCGGACCGCCCGCAACGTCTCTATAACTATTTCAAACAAATGTTTGCTCAGGTAACGAATCCACCCATCGATGCCATTCGTGAAGAGCTGGTGACATCCACAACGACTACGATTGGACCAGAGCGTAATTTGCTTAAACCGGAACCGGAAAGCTGCCGCCAGATCTCGCTGCAAACGCCAATTCTTTCGAACGAAGATTTTGCTAAGATTCGCCATGTTCGCCGTGCAGGCTTCAAATCGATGTCTATTCCAATTCTTTTCCCGGCTGAGCTTGGGGCAGAAGGATTACGCATCGCGCTTGAGCGCATGAACGAGGCTGCTGACCGTGTTATGGCTAAAGGGCATAACATTCTGATTCTGACTGACCGCGGTGTGGACAGTGAGAATGCTGCGATTCCAGCTCTGCTTGCGGTATCGAGTCTGCATCACCATTTGATCCGCCAAGGAACACGGACGAAAGTTAGTATTTTGCTGGAATCCGGTGAACCACGTGAAGTCCATCATTATGCGTTGCTGCTCGGTTATGGTGTGAGTGCAGTAAATCCTTATCTGGCTTTTGAAAGCTTGGATGACATGATCGGCCAAGGCTTATTGCGGGGAATCTCGCATGAAAAAGCAGTGAAGAACTATATTAAAGCTGCGACTAAGAGCGTAGTTAAGATTCTTTCCAAAATGGGAATTTCGACGATTCAATCTTACCGCGGTGCGCAGATTTTTGAAGCTGTGGGTCTGAACTCTGAGTTCGTGGATCGTTACTTTACTTGGACACCTTCCCGGATTGGGGGGATTGGCCTGGAGGAAGTGGCAACTGAGGCGCTTATCCATCATAACCGTGCTTTTACAGAAAAAGACGGAAATGATAAGGTGCTTGACTCCGGGGGCGATTATCAATGGCGTAATGATGGGGAAGAGCATCTATTCAATCCCCAGACGATTCATCTGCTTCAGCACTCTGTGCGTAGCGGGAATTATGATATGTACAAGAAATATGCTGCCCTTGTTCAAGGAGAAAGCGAGAAGCAATTGACGCTTCGTTCCTTGTTGCAATTCAAGTCAGCCTATGAACCGATTCCACTGGAAGAAGTAGAATCTGCATCGTCCATTATGAAACGGTTTAAGACGGGTGCAATGTCCTTTGGTTCCATTAGTAAGGAAGCACATGAGACACTGGCCATTGCGATGAACCGTATCGGTGGTAAGAGTAATACGGGGGAAGGCGGCGAAGATCCAGCCCGCTATATTCCGGATAGCAATGGTGATTCACGTCGCAGTGCGATTAAACAAGTAGCTTCTGGACGTTTTGGTGTTACCTCGAACTACCTAGTTAACGCTGATGAGATCCAGATTAAAATGGCTCAGGGCGCTAAACCAGGGGAAGGTGGACAGCTTCCGGGACGTAAAGTTTATCCTTGGGTCGCTGAAGTACGTGGCTCAACAGCAGGTGTCGGTCTGATCTCACCTCCACCGCATCATGATATTTACTCTATCGAGGATTTGGCAGAGCTGATCTATGATCTGAAAAATGCAAATCCACGTGCAAACATTAATGTTAAGCTCGTATCGGAAGTTGGAGTGGGTACGATTGCTGCGGGTGTAGCCAAAGGGCGCGCTGATATTATCTTGGTTAGTGGCTATGATGGAGGTACAGGGGCATCGCCGATGAACTCCATTCGTCATGCGGGTCTTCCGTGGGAGCTTGGCTTGGCTGAAACCCATCAGACATTGATGCTCAACAATCTGCGTGACCGTGTAGTTCTGGAAACAGATGGTAAAATGCTAAGCGGCCGCGATTTGGCTGTAGCTGTATTGCTTGGGGCCGAAGAGTATGGTTTTGCCACTGCTCCGCTAGTATCTGTTGGCTGTATTATGATGCGTGTCTGCCAAATGGATACTTGTCCGGTTGGTGTAGCTACACAGAATCCGGATCTTCGTAAGAATTTTACCGGTGATCCGCAGCATGTAGTTAACTTTATGACCTTCGTGGCACAGGATCTACGTGAAATTATGGCAAGTCTCGGCTTCCGTACAATTGAAGAGATGGTAGGCCGTACCGATTGTCTAGACGCAACTCAGGCGTCGAAGCATTGGAAGAAGAAAGGCATAGATTTGAGCAGCCTGCTGCATACACCGGAATTACCGGAAGGAAGCACACGCTTCCGCAGTAAATACCAGAATCATGGTCTGGAAGAGACACTGGATGTTTCGCAGCTGCTCGACCTGGCAGCACCTGCACTGGAATCAGGTACGGCTGTTGAGGCATCACTGCCAATCACGAACGTTAATCGTGCCGTCGGAACTATCCTTGGCAGCGAGCTGACCCGCAAGTATGGGGCCGCAGGTTTGCCGGATGATACGATTCGGCTTCATTTCACCGGTTCTGCTGGTCAAAGCTTGGGTGCATTCGTGCCTAAGGGAATCACGCTTACGGTGGAAGGAGATTCCAATGACTATGTAGGTAAAGGATTGTCGGGTGGTAAGATTATTATCAAGCCATCTCCGAAAGCTACCTTTGCTGCTGAGGACAATATCATTATCGGAAATACTGCATTCTACGGTGCAACAGGTGGAGAAGCTTATATTAACGGTATCGCTGGTGAACGTTTTGCCGTCCGTAACTCCGGAGCGAAGGTTGTTGTAGAAGGCGTGGGTGACCACGGCTGTGAATACATGACTGGAGGCCGAGTGGTTGTCCTTGGTGAAACTGGCCGTAACTTTGCGGCAGGGATGTCAGGCGGTATCGCTTATGTCTACGACCCAGATAGAACCTTCATCGGCCGCTGCAATCTCGAAATGGTACTGCTCGAGAGAGTGGAAGAGTCTGAGGAGATCGAAGAGCTGCGTGAGCTGATTATCCGCCATACCGAGCTTACAGGTAGTGCGGCTGGCGCACGAGTACTGAATCAGTGGGCAGATAGCTTGCCGAACTTCGTTCGTGTCATTCCGAAGGATTACAAACGGATGATGGAGCAAATTCGCAAGGTAGAACAAACCGGATTGACCGGAGAAGCTGCGTTGATGGCTGCATTTGAAGCAAATATGCGCGAGCTTGCCCGTGTTGGCGGTTAAACTGTTGTACTTGAATGAAATAGGAACTAAATGAATAAGGGGACCTGACTCTTCCTAATACCGGAGAAGTCAGGTTCCTTTTTTAGCTGGCAGACTCTTATCCTCTAGTGATTTTCGGAAAAAAGGGTATATGTGGTAAACTAGGTTATAGATGAAAGGAAGTGAGACTATGTCGAATACAGAAATATTGATGGAGCCTGTTGCCCGCCTGCAGGGAGTCACCAAAAAAATCGGCTCGAAAACGCTGGTGAGCGATTTAACGCTGGACATCCCGCCTGGACAAATCTTCGGTTTTTTGGGACCCAACGGAGCAGGTAAGACTACTACAATACGGATGATGGTAGGGTTGATTTCCATTAGTCGTGGAGACATCTTGATCTGTGGCCGTAGTATTAAAAACCATTTTGAAGAGGCTATCGCAAATATAGGGGCCATTGTAGAAAATCCAGAGATGTACAAGTTCCTCACCGGTTATCAGAATCTGCGCCAATATGCACGGATGGTGCCAGGGGTAACAAAGCAACGGATAGATGAGGTTGTCGAGCTAGTCGGACTAGGTCAAAGAATTCATGACAAAGTTAAGACCTATTCGCTAGGTATGCGTCAGAGGCTGGGAGTGGCTCAAGCACTGCTGCACAGACCCAAGCTGCTGATTCTAGATGAGCCAACCAACGGGCTGGACCCACAAGGGATACGCGAGCTCCGAGACTATTTACGCCGTTTATGTCAGGAAGAAGGAACAACTGTATTCGTCTCCAGTCATTTACTTTCCGAGATGGAGCTCATGTGTGACAGCGTTGCGATTATCCAAAATGGACGACTGGTGGATGTGAAGCAGCTGAAAGGGGTAGGCAATACTGTAATGCCTCTGGGAGAAACCTTGTTCGAGGTTGATAATGCTGAGGCTGCGTTAGCCCTCATTGGACGTGGAGTATTTAAGAGTGGGGGACTTGTGCTTGAGGCAGAGCGTGAGGAGATTGCAGAATTAAATGCCAAGCTAGTGGCAGGTGGGATTAAGGTGTATAACATCAGAACCCTTGCCCGTACGCTGGAGGATCAATTCTTAGAGGTTACAGGAGGTGAAGGAATTGGGTGAGTTTACAGCTCTCATACATAATGAGAATATCAAAATATACAGCCGTGTCCGCACATGGATTATGCTGCTTATTCTTGCAGTGATGAGCGTGCTGCTTCCTGCGCTTATTTATTTCACAAGCGAAGGCGATTCATCGCTTATGGGGCTTTGGGACAACTTTCAGATGACGGTGAGTATTGCGTTCTTCTTGAATACAATCTTTACCGTTGTAGTGGCTTCTGACTCCGTAGCGGGCGAATTTACCTGGGGAACCATTAAGCTGCTGCTGATTCGCCCGTGGAGTCGCTCCAAGATCCTGCTCTCGAAATATATTTCCATGGTGTTATTCAGTTTGCTTAGCACCGCAGTATTGATTGCTTTTGGGTTTGGTGCTTCGTTAATCTTCTCCTCATCTTCGGGAGATACGATGTCATCCATTACGGCTTGGAGTCCAGCGGAATATTCCTTCCTAGATCTCCTATGTCGTTACATTGAGCTTTTCCTGACTGCTGCTCTGGCTTTCATGGTATCTAGCGTATTCCGCGCAAGTGGGCTGGCTATTGGATTATCCTTATTTATTATGTTTGCCAAGAGTATTTTTACGGTTATTTTTAGTCCAGAACGGTTTGAATGGGCCCAATACTTGATCTTCACACATATGGATCTAAGAGGTTACCTATTGTCGGATACGGGTCCGGGGGGCTCAACACTTGGCTTCTCCATAGCTGTATTAGCGGTGTACTATATCCTATTCCTGGCCATTTCCTGGATTGTCTTCCGTAAAAGGGACGTTGCTTCATAGAAATAAGTCTAGCCGGCTTCAAGTGTTCCTTGAGCTTTGGAGGAGCGCTTGGCTGCCTTGTCCTTTTTCATATTACTTTTGGGCTCACCTGCTTTTTCAGAGGTGGGCTGTTCTTGCATGGCAATGGAGCCATTCAGGAGGCTGCCTTCCATAATGCTAAGTGCTCCTGCTGAAATATTGCCATGCAATTCTCCGGTTCCGGTCATAATGAGTCTGCGATCAGCCGTAACATCCCCGTATACTTTGCCGGCAATCACGATTTCTTCCGCTTTAATACTGGAGCGCACTGTTCCTTCTTCTCCTACAGTCACGACACCACTGCAAATAATCTCACCGCTAAAGGTACCCTCAATCCGCAGGTTTGTATCACATTGCACCTTACCCTCCAGTGTTCCTCCATGCCCAATTAGGGAATCGGTAGATTTAAAGGGGACACGCTGCTGCCGTTTGTTCCACATTTATAAATTCCTCCTATTTTGAAATTAAATGCAACCCTTTAGGGTTTGACATACGCCAAAGGGTTGACTGTTTTATTCTGCTTCACAACCTGAAAATGAAGATGAGGACCTGTGCTTCGGCCAGTGCTTCCAAGCAAGCCGATTTTCTGCCCTTTGCTAACCTTGTCTCCCGCAGATACGATCATTCCGTTCAAATGCATGTACCAGGTTTCCAATCCATTTGAATGCTTAATCACGATGTATTTTCCGCGTGCGCCCATTTGTTCCGCAGTAATAACCTCGCCATCTAAGGCAGCATATACAGGATCACCGATGTTCCCAGCAATATCGACACCGGAATGGAACGCAGACAAACCTTTGAATGGATCTGAGCGGTAGCCGAAGCTTGAAGAAATGACTTTGGACTCGGTAGGCCAGAGCGGTACAGCGTTAAGTTTAGCCTTTTCTGCACGGGCCTTTTGAGCTTGCAGATTTGCCTGTACGTTATTCTCGTGCTCTGCCTGTGTGATCGTCTGTGTGATACTTTCCACCATTTCATCAAGCATCCCGTGAATCTCCTCAAAGTCATCCTTAGTTTCTTCCACCAAGCTCGTAGCGTCGTTCTGATACACCGCGATGTATTCTCCACCAACCTGCGGGGTGAGTGTTTTTGGAAGGGCTGCGGTGATGGCCCCAAAGCGGAAACTTATGGCGGATAGAGAAGTGGAAGATGAGTTCTCTTCTGTACTCTGCTTAAAGGAAGTCTCTTTAGGAACAGGAGAAGAAAGACGGTTCGATAAACCTAATGTTGAATTTGAAGTGGCCGATCCAGCTTTTGATTTTTCTGTTGCGGATTTCTCCGGTTGAGATTCATTCGTGTCTGTAGCGGCAGCAGCACCTTTGCTTTTGTTAATCAATGCTTGCAGCTCCTGTTCCAGTGCATTTACACTCTTCAGCTTGTCTTTAATGTTATCTGCCTCTTCCGAAAGTTCGCTGACCTGGCTACGAAGCTGTGTTAAATCTTTATCCTTGTCGGCGACCTTCATTTCCATGCGGAGATTGGTTAGCGATAGTGCGGCTGCCTCGGCTTCTAGCTGTGAGATGGACTGAGAGGCATGGAAATGCATAGAGGTGACCAGACTGGAGATAGACAGGGCTGCTGCTGCCGGTAAGGCGAACGCTAGCGGTTTGGAAATGTGGAGCTGTTTGACTGGACGTCCGGCATCCCTTACGACAAGCAGCGTAATCCGTTTATGATCTGGCTGACTCTTCATGGCTTCTCCTTTCTGCGGCTTATGGCAGCCGCTTGCGATACCTGAGGCTAACGACTTTTCTTCCATTAGGCTCATCCGAATTGTCCTACTACTCTATGTATTCCATATCTTTCAGGAACATGACAACGGTTTGTTTGAATAAAGAAGGAGAGTTACGGCAAAACCTGTACTAGAGTCATCGCAGAGAGTCTATTGCATCTGTTTTTATTAATTGAGGGGGTAGAGAATTGAAGATTTTCGCGATAATTCTAATTCTTTTTATCATACAGATTGCATTGATTGTATTTCTGGAGTACCGACGCCCGCAAAGGGCTATAGCATGGTTGTTTATTTCCTTCTGTTGTCCACCGCTCGGTCTGGCATTCTATTATTTTCTAGGTCGTGACTACAGACAGAATAGAAAATTGAACAAAAGATGTACTTCACTCTTCCGGGAAATCCGTTCGTATGTCACTGGTAAGATTAAGGTAGTAAAACAAGCGTCGGATACTGGAAACGCTCAGTTTGAGAATAACGAGGGTTTATTGGTTTTGCTTGCAAAGCTCTCGGAAGGGCCTATTACAGGCCATAACAAAAGCAGAGTGCTGTCAACTGCAAGAGAAGCTTACGACGCTATGCTGGAAGCCATGGAAGAGGCAAAAGAACATATCCACATGCAATTTTATATTTATCGTGATGATGAGATCGGAGAACAGTTTCAGGACGTTATGATTCGAAAGGCGCGGCAGGGAGTAAAGGTGCGTTTGCTTTGTGATGGACTGGGCAGTCATCGATTAAGCCGTAGGTTTATTCGAACCCTGAGAAATGCCGGGGTGGAGTTCCACTTTTTTTTACCTCCGATTAGTTCTTTACTGGATCGTCGGTTTAATTTCCGCAATCATCGGAAGATCCTAGTGGTGGACGGATTGATTGGTTTTACGGGGGGAATGAATATCGGTGATGATTACTTAGGAAAGGACGCCAAGATGGGTTACTGGCGCGATACCCATCTGCGTTTAGAAGGAGATTCTGTTTATTATATTCAGTATGTCTTCCTGAAGGATTGGAGACTGGCCTCTGGTGAAGGTATGAGTCATCCTCGTTTGTTCCCTGAGCACTCTTGCAAGGAGCAAGAGGCCGTGCAGATTGTAGGAAGTGGACCGGATGCTGCGATCGATGCTTCTCAGGAGATGTATTTTGCCGCTTTTTGCTCTGCTAGGGAACGGATCTGGATTACTTCACCGTATTTTATTCCGGATCCTGCGATTTGTCGTGCTTTGAAGAGTGCAGTCCTTCGTGGAGTGGATGTTAGAATCATCATTCCGGCGAAGCCTGATAATAAGCTTGTTTATCATGCTTCTTTGTCTTATCTGGAGAATTTACAAGATGCAGGCGTGAAGTTCTATCGCTACACCAAAGGATTTATGCATGCCAAAGTCATGATAGTGGATGATCTGCTGGGTACGGTGGGAAGTGCGAATCTGGATATGCGCAGCTTCTATTCTAATTTCGAAATGACAGCGGTTTTGCTGCATCCTGAGACGATAGCAGAGCTAGTCGCGGGGTTTGAAAAGGATCAAAAGAACAGTGAATTCATTGATCCTGTAAAATTTAAGGAGAGAGGGAGAATTGTCAAACTCGGTGAAGGGCTATGTCAGTTGTTATCACCGCTGTTATGACCGGAAAGAGGACTAAATCTGAATTTTTCGAAGGATAGTACGTGTTCCATTCATTATTAGAGCATATTTTGTGATATAATAATTGTATAAGAAGAAATGTAAGAAAGTATAGATTGTAGTTATACTTCCGAATGTTTCAAAACTATACTGTTAAATTGTAGGGGGAGTTCTATGAATGTGAGTCCACAAATGTTTACCAAAGAGGAGCAGAACAAACTGCAGAAGACCGGTGCCCATAAAATGGCTAAGTTCGCGCAGCGTATGATCATGTTATCCGTAGGGGCCGCCATGATGGCTGTTGCACTTGAGATATTCCTAGTACCTAATCAAATGATTGATGGCGGGATTACCGGTATCTCCATTATTTTATCACATTTATTTGACATTCCTCTGGGTATATTATTGACACTGCTCAACCTTCCGTTCCTGTTAATCGGTTATAAGCAAATCGGTAAGACATTTGCCTTATCTACCTTATATGCGATTTTACTTATGTCTATCGGCACTTCAATGCTGCATCATGTAGAGGCCTTTACAGTTGAACCGATGCTTGCTGCCGTGTTTGGCGGTATCATTCTAGGTGTAGGTGTTGGATTGGTTGTACGTTTCGGGGGATCTCTAGACGGTACAGAAATTGTTGCGATTTTGGTAGCCAAGAAGCTTCCCTTCTCTGTAGGTGAAGTAGTTATGTTCTTCAACCTGTTCATCTTGTCCGGAGCTGGATTTGTGTTCGGTTGGAATAACGCGATGTTCTCCCTGATTGCTTATTATATTGCATTTAAGGTTATTGACATCACCCTTGAGGGTCTGGATCAATCGAAATCAGTATGGATTATCAGTGATAAATTCCGCGATATCGGGGAAGCTCTGACAGAGCGTCTTGGACGTGGTGTTACTTATTTAGATGGAGAAGGCGGATTTTCCGGTGAGAACAAGAAAGTGATCTTTGTAGTTATCACCCGTCTGGAAGAAGCTAAGCTTAAAACCATTGTTGAAGATTGGGATTCTGATGCATTCATCGCAATAGGTAACATCCATGATGTTAAAGGTGGCCGCTTCAAGAAGAAATCCATCCACTAGCGTAGCTCTTAAGTATCATTAACTGAAAGAAGGTATTTTTACGGATAAAAAAGCAATAAATACGGTGAACAAAGCTCGGCCTGCCGTATTCTTATATAGTATACCTTCTGTCCTTGAGTGGGACGCCAAATAAGCTCGTAGCATGTAGTTGATGCTGCGGGCTTATTGCTGTTTTTAGGGTCTTTTTTCTATGGGATTGCTCCTTTATGGGAGCTTAGCAATGAGCTGTTCAACGGGCTGTGGGGGCACTTTCTCTAAAAGATCTCCCATACGCAGAAGGCGTTCCTCGATATTGAGCAGATGAAAATTAGAGGGAGATACATTTTGCTGAACCTCCTCCCATAGCAAGGGTGTAGAAACTGTAGCAAGTGGTCTTGCACGTGGTGTGTAAGGTGCAGCTAATGTTTTGCCGCTATAATGCTGGAGGTAGTCAAAATAGATTTTATCTCCGCGATTCTTTTTTAGACGTTCCAGGGTGAACAGGTTGGGATGCTTTTCGGTGACGTAACGACCCACAAAATGCCCGATTTTCCGCAATCCATCAAAAGTAACGCCAGTCTCGATAGGGACAATGATTTGCACCCCGGTAGCACCGGAGGTTTTGGGTACAGAGGAGAGGCCAAGGGAGGTTAAGACCCCCCCAACGATCGCAGTTGCTTCCATGATACGAGGTTCGATTTCAAGTGACGGATCAAGATCAATCATCCACTCACAGGGCAGCTCGCTGCCTACATAATGCAGGGAAGGGTGGAATTCCAAAGCGGCGAGATTTCCCAGCCAAATCAGCTCAGGTAAACCTTGCAGCTTGATATAGTTAATATTCTCGTGCACAGCGGTTTGGACAAAGGCCGGGAGCGGATCAGGTGCATTTTTTTGATAAAAGGACATTCCAGAGATGCCGTGCGGATAACGAATGACGGTAAGCAGCCGGTCTCGGCAATAACGCAGCAGATAGGGAGAGAGTGCAGCGAGCTTTTGCAGATAAATCCGTTTGGTAATGCCACATTCGGGCCACAGCAGCTTCTCTGGGTTAGTGATGATGATTTCTTCTCCGTCTATGGTAATTGTACCTTTGATCGCTGCCGGCATCGGGGAAACTCCTTTCTGTGATAGGAATGAAGGTATTATGTGTCAGTCTGCTCCTTTTCATGAAAAAAATATTCCCAAAGTGTCCCTTTTGGATGATCATAAGACTTATAAGGATATACGTTAATGAGAAAGGGGAGTTTGCTGATTTTGGACGGGATCGAGCACACTGTTGTTCGGGTACAGTCAGGCGAGGTAGATTCCTATGCCTTGATCGTCGAGGCTTTTCAAAAGCCGATTTACCGCTATTGCTGTCGGCTGCTTGGGAGCCGTACTGAAGCGGAGGATGCAGTACAGGAAATTCTGGTAAAGGCATATCAGCATATAGGCACATACCGCCCTATCGCGAGCTTCTCTTCATGGCTATATAAAATTGCCTACCATCATTGCCTCAGTCTGATCCGCAAACGTCAAAGCCAAATAAAGTTTATGGCGCTTTTTCAACCAGATCCGCCTGCAGAAAGCCCGGAACAGTTGATGGACCGTTACATATTTAACGAACATCTGACTTTTGCCCTCGAGAAGCTGAAGACAGAGGAGCGAAACCTGTTAGTACTTAGAATCTTTGAGGAACAGAGCTTCCCGGAGATTGCGGAGATTCTGGATAAGAATACTGATGCTGTGAAGAAAAAATACAGGCGAACGATTACGAAGCTTGGCAAAATGCTGAATGCTCAGAAAGGGGGAACGGAATGGTGCGGCAACGAGGCTTTGTTGAAGAGAAAATGATCAAGAAAATGGATGCGGTAGGGAGCTGCCAAGAGCTGGATGTAAAAGCAGCTGTTATGAAGCGGGTAAGAGCAATTCATGAACAACAGAATAGGATTGACGGTGAAAGGACGAACATCGTTATCGAGCTGAAGCCGTTCCCAGAACCGGAAGATCCTATTATGCAGAAGCAAAAGGAGATGCCCCAACACCCGTCTAGGTTTAGAAAAAGAGTGCTCACAGGAGTCTCCGCGGCTGTATTGCTAGGGATTATCGGGTTGGGTGCTTTTCAGCTATCTGCTGATGGAGATTTATCGGAACAAGGTAGCCAGGTTACAATTGATATCTCAAAACCCCAAGGTGGTATTATTACACTAGTGAACAGCGGAGGGAAGGCTGTTGTGAAGACGGTGCATAATAATACGCCTGATCCGACAACCTCGCCTGCGATAGAGAAGTATCAGAGCTTATCTATGACTTATAAAGAGCAAGTGCTTGCTCGTTTAAACACTGGGGAAATGGCTGCTTATTATGTGAAGGATGCTGAATTAAATAAGCTGGAGTTAGGGTTAGGCTATGGAAATCAATTGCAGTTTGCTTTTATTTCGCCGGTGTATTCGAAATATCAAGACTTCGTAAAAGAATTAAAAACGGTTGGCGATTTCTGGCCAGGGTTGCCTTCCTCGTTAGCTGATGGTTATGAATTCGAGCAAGGAACTTTTAATGCAGCTCCCCTATACAAGTCGCTAGACACAGAATATGAAGAAATCCTTGAACAATTTCAAAAAAAGGCTACAACCGATAAAACTGGACAAAACTTGTTTATGGAGAAGATAGCTGCAAATTCCATAGATAATGCTGAGGTTACCTACCACAACGGAGATCAAAGAATTACACTATCCTTAAGGCAGAGTGTTTTTAAGGGTTATACCATGCAAGTGTCTATCTTGGAAGGCCAGACTGCTGAAAAATGGTCTGTGACAGGTACAGGTAAAGAGGCAATATTTATCGCGGCGGGTACTGGAAAAGGGAAGAATGCTTGGTCTTCTCAGAATCGATTGTATTGGTATGATGAAGCCACCCAGATGGTTCTTTCTCTGAGCGACAAGCAGGAGAATAAACTGACTCGTGAGCAATGGCAAAAGATTGCCACCAGTTTTATTCACTAGCTACTGTTCTAACTGTACATTAGGAGAAGCTGTCTCAAAAGTAGTGAATTCTACTTGGGAGGCAGCTTTTTATGGAATAGGGAAATAATGGATTTTACTGTGCCATGTGACGATATACCACGCGTAGTGTTCTATGTTAATGGTTGGGGCGATGTGCTATGTATGATTTTCGTGCGGCTTGCAGTAGATGATTTGTGGAATTAGTGGTATATGTGACGGTGGACTATGGGCGATACGTTCTGTGGACAGAAATATCTGAGGTTTAGGGAGAAATTCCCCAATTGTTCTATAAGTGCTTCACTTATTGCATCATTAGGAGCATCACTTGATGCGGCACTTGTAATGTTAAGAACAAAAAAGAGGCTGTCCCAAGCAACTATTTCATGGCTTTTGGGACAGCCTCTTTTTTGTGAAAAAATGTCCCTTTTTCTAATGTTGGATTGTTATAGAAGTGTAGTTAAAAACAGGGGTGAAAATACTTTTACCTTATTGAAGGAGAGGATGTTAGAAATTGAAGCTCCATTCTGATTTCAAAAAAACAGTTATCGCGTTCTCTGCAGCAATCTTGCTAGGAACAGGAGTGGCCGGGGGTGTGGATGTACCCGGCTTGTCTCTTACAATTGCGGCGGCATCAGGAGCGCAGGTTGCATCACAAACCGATCAGAAGACCCAAAAGGAATTGCAGGCACTCGTAGCTGGAGTGAAGGAAGGTACGCTTTTGGCCTACTACGTACGGGATAAAGTCTCCAATCCACAGGATGCGATCAGCTTCTCTGGCAAAGGGTTTGTTTTTAAAGACTATAAATCCTTTGCTGCGAAGTTTAAAGCGCTAAAGGGTCCGTCTATTCCGCAGCCCGGAAATCTTCCTAAAGGCTTCACTCTGGCGAGAGCCATCATCTATCCACCGGCTGTAGCTAATGATTCAGAGCTGTATTTGCAACTAGAGCAGGAATTGAAGGCAGCAGCGGTTGCTGGTAATTCTAATAAACAGTTGTTTAGTAAAATCATCAGCTGGAACCAGACGAATTTGTCTATGCAGCTGTATGCCAAAGGAAAAGCCAATTTTAGCATTGTAACTGGGTCGCCGCCCGCCAAACTTCCGGAAGGAGCGGTACCTTTTGTAAGAGCCTCGGAATCTAAGAAAGAATTAACGGTCAACGGCAGGAAAATAGTACTTACAACTGATTCCGCTAAAGACGCAAGCTTTAACACAAAGCTAGTATGGCTGGATAACTCAGGCACGATACAATATACCCTTTCAGACAATCGGGCCAGTACGCTGACGACAAATGAAATGCTGGCGGTAGCTAAAACCATGATCAAATAACCAAGGGGCTAAAGGAGGATATTATAATGATGATTAAGAAAAGCGCGGCGATTACAGCCTTAAGCTTATTAGTATTGATAAGTGCGGTGAGTGGAACAGCAGGCGCAGTGCCTGCGGGGAGTAATAATAAAAGTAAAGCTACAGCACCCGTTGAGCAGAATACGCCCATATCTTCAACGATTGAAGCTTTGATTGCCAAAGAAAATACAGTTCCCTTACAAGCAGGCGAACTTAAGATCCTGTATGTAAATGATAAGAAATCTAATCCACATGAAACCTTGAGTATAAGCTATATGCCATATAGATTCAGTTCTATAAACGAAGCGGCGCAGAAGTTACTTTCATTAAGCGGGAAGTCACTCCTGATACCTACTTCTCTACCAGAGGATTATAAGTTACAGGATGTCGTTTTAAATCCGGTGATTCCAATGTTTTTTAGCTCAGAGTATAAAACCCTTAGGGATCAGTTAAAAGCTAAAGCCCAAGCTGGTGGTAAAAAGGTGATTTCGAAAAGCTTGAAGTGGAGCAATACAGAAACCTCTATCACCTATCTACGAAATGGAGAGAGGTTGAATTTAAGATCTGCACCTGCATACACGCTACCGGAAGGGGTGACTTTGGCCCAGCTGCCTGGGGATCAGGATGAGAGCTTGACCCTCAACGGGGTTGAGGCGATTTACACAGTTTTTGGGCCTCATCACGGTGATCTTAAAGTCCAGCTGGTATGGTCCAGTGCTGATGGAAGTGTCGATTATACACTTACGAGTACAAAAAATACTGCGCAGACAAAGGCAGAGCTTGAGGCCCTTGTAACAAGTTTTACAGCACAATAAGAAACGTCCTCCCATTTCAGATTGGGAGGACGTTCTTTTATCCTTTTTGCTCCATTGTGCATGCCTCCGGGGGAAGATTCACTTTAGCTTGAGTAACAGGCTGACGCAGAGTGCCCGAGGTGTTCCATTCCAGAAAATGAACTTTGAAGACGAGCTCCGGCTTTATCCAAAAAGCATCCTTACCTCGTTGTGGAACATCTGCAAAGGGCATCCGATCCAGCTTAAGGCGGTGTGCCTCCGCAGTTAAGTCGCGTTTATCCTGCACAGTCAATTTTCCCGGACCGGCATGTCCGATATAATGCAAATTTCCTTTATCATCATAAAGACCAAGAAGCAGTGCGTTGACGATACCGTCACGGAACGTCACACCCCCGGCTACAGCTGTAATATCAGAACTGATTTTGCGTTTCTGCCAACGTTTATCTTTTCCGCCCGGAGCATAAGTGCTGTTGATGTCCTTGCAGACGATTCCTTCCAAGCCCTGGTTCTGAGTGGCGGCGAACAGTTCTGTAGGATCGGTATAACTTGGCACAGCTTGAACATGGGGATGCGGCAGCAGAATGTCACTTAACAGCTGCTGCCGCAAGAATAATGGTTGATCCATCGTCGATTGGCCATTATAAAACAGAATATCAAATATCATATAAATGACAGGAACCTGATGCCTAACGACGGAAATCGTGGAACCATTTTTCAAGCTGTCCCTCCGCATCACCTCATGAAATGAAGGTTTGCCGTCCTTGAGTGCGATAATCTCACCATCTAGAATAACGGAGTCAGCCTTGCAGTAAGCAGATACATCAGTAAGTTCAGGATATTGCGTGGTACGGTAATTGCCACGTCTGTTAATAAGCTGAGTAGTGCTTCCATCGTAATAGGACAACATCCGTACGCCGTCCCATTTAATTTGTGCGATCCACTGGTCACCTGCTGGAAGCTGCCCAGCCAGTATAGGTTCAAAAGGAATAATGGGCTGAAGCTTCATCCGCAGAGCCTCCTAAGATACGGTTGTTTTGCTTTTCGTGCTGCGGCGTTTCGGTTTTGGCGTGATGACTGGAGTCGGCCCGGAGACCTCGTTTTGCTGCTCCGCAGGTTCCGCGGCGGTTGTTTTGGTCTTGGCTGTTTTTCTTTTGGCAGCAGGAGCCGCTTTAGTTTTGGTTTTTGTGTTGCCTGTTAATGAAGGACCAGGGTCTGAAGGAATATGCTGCACAGCTTGAATACTAGCCTGCAAGGCAGCCATTAGATCAATCACATTGCTTTCCTGTTTAGCAGGAGCGATATGAAATTCCTCGCCTGCAATTTTATGTGAGATCAGATCAAGCATACGCTGGCGATAATCATCGGTATATTTTGCCGGATCAAAAGGAGTGGATAGCTGTGAGATCAGCAGCTTAGCCATTTCCAGCTCTTTATCGTTCACTGTCCCTGCTTCGGGCAGACCAGGCACTTGCGAGATCGGCCGCACCTCATCAGGATAAAAAATGGTCTCAATCGCAAGGCAATCCTCAAGCACACGGATCGCTGCCAGACTGCTTTTTGAGCGGATTGAAATTTTGGCGATACCAATTTTACCTGTCTGCTTCATGGCCTCCATAAGAAGTCGATAAGCATTTGAGCCTGCCTGATCCGGGGATAAATAATAGGTTTTTTGAAAATAAATCGGATCGATTTCCGTCAGGTCTACAAAGTCGAGAATGGAGATGCTTTTACTGGTCTCGTCGGATAGTTGATCCAATTCCTCTTTGTCGAAGAGCACAAACTTCCCTTTTTCATACTCATATCCTTTACCGATCTCTTCCCAAGCTACCTCTTTGTCACACACCGGGCATTTGCGTACATACGACAGCGGGCTGCCACACTCCTTATGGATATAACGCAGAGAAATGTCCTTGTCTTCCGTAGCGGAGAACATTTTAACCGGAACATGCACAAGCCCGAAGCTGATGGCTCCTTTCCAAACGGTATGCATGAGAAACACCTCCTGATCTAAGTTGATTTGCTTTGGGTTAGTATGAGGCAGGAAAGGCTTTTCTAGCCGGGTGCATTTTTTGAGAAGCTTGGGAAAAAATAAACTCGGACCTGTGAAGTTGAGGAGGAGAATCTAAGGTATGGAACCAAGAGATAACGAATGGAGCGATGCGCTGAGCGAGCAGGATATTCCGGCCACAGTTGTGGATTGGGAGAGCATTATTGCGTCCACGGAGGCCAGTCAGGTTTCCGATTCGGAAAAGCTGGATGCGGAACGAACCCTCGAAGATACGTCACCCTTAGAATCGTAAACTTTAGGAAAGATAAAGGAGGAGAACAGTTGTGGACGTCAAACGGGCACAGGATATTTATGCTTCTAAAGAAACTGTAAGTGTACATTTGGATGGGGAGCCTGTATGGATTGAACATGTGGATGAAGAGAACGGAATGGCTACGGTACAAGTTGGCTCTCGACCAACCAATACGCACACTGTGGGTGTTGAACGACTCGAAGAGCAAGAGCACTAACAAAGGTCTACTTAGAGCGTACGTTAAAGCTGAATTATAGTTTAAAAAAAAGAGACTTTTTATGCTTAAGTTTGCGTAAAGGTCTCTTTTTTGATTTGGAGCATAACTGACGTCAAGGTTGACGGTGTAAGATTTAAACCAATATATTGGATCAGGCAGGACAGTCCATTATTGTTGCGCTGTGTTCAGGAGTTATTGCCACAGTATTATTCTTTCAAGCTACAGATATGGTAGGAGCAGCATGAGCGGATTAGCGGCAGTCGAAGCCACCCATTCTCGCAGCGTTCGGTATCGAAATTCAGCTTGACCACGCAAGTGAAGAAGAGGACTGTATCTCCTTCAGCTTAAACAATGGGCAGGGACAGTTGTTGCGGTGGATGCACCATACCGATATAATTGAATGTAATGGTTTTCGACAGGTATATTTTAAAAGGTGGTAGTTGTAGTTGGACAAAACAGTCGAAACGGTGTTCACTTACCGTTCTTATAATCTGCAGGATACGGAGCAACTGGCAAGTGCAATAGCTGCTGCTTCAACGGCAGGCATGGTTATCGGTTTGGACGGTGATCTAGGCGCAGGAAAAACGGCCTTCTCGCAAGGTTACGCTCGCCATCTTGGAGTGAAAGGGATCGTAAACAGTCCTACTTTTACTATTATTAAAGAGTACGAAGGTCGTCTGCCGTTATATCACATGGATGTATATCGGATTTCACTTCAGGAAGCAGATGAGCTTGGATTGGATGAGTATTTCTATGGTCAGGGTGTTTGTTTGGTAGAATGGAGCAGTATTATTACGGAGTTAATGCCGCCGCGGCATATGCATATATACATGGAAACAGTTGGACCGGAGGAAAGAATCATTACGGTGACCGCAATCGGGGAGCCTTATGGTGAGCTTTGCCGGGAGCTGATCCAGAAGTGGGGTTAATAAAAATGACGAACGAGAATACAGAGCCGCGCAAGCGGCTTTTAGCGCTGGATACATCAACTGCCGTATTGGGGGTTGCAGTGACCGAGAATGGAGAATTATTGCATGAAATTAATGCTTCCGGTGAACGGAATCATTCGGTGCATTTGCTGCCGATTATAGAGCAGGCGCTGCAAGCTTCGGGAACAACCGTTGCTAATCTGGGCGGGATTGCGGTTGGTGTGGGCCCGGGATCTTATACGGGAACACGGATCGCGGTTACCGCTGCCAAAACACTGGCTTGGGCATGGAATGTCCCGGTAGTTGGTATTTCGAGCCTGCATGCTGTGGCATGGGGTGGGTATGAAACAGCCCTTAAGAATAAGACGACAGCAGAGTCAGGACAAGCCACTGCGAACAGTGGCTACGGTCCAGACTGGATCATTCCACTGATGGATGCGCGTCGGGGACAGGTCTACACAGGATTATTCGCAGCGGATGGGAATAGTTCTTTTAGCCGCCTTGAACCAGATGCCATCCGGTTGATGGCCGACTGGGTGGAGTACTTGGCAGAACGTTTACAACAGGCTTCAGCTGAAGGAACTAAACCAGCTATTCTATGGTTTGTTGGAGAAACCGCTGTACATGGCAGCGAAGAATCACTACATCCGCTGGCGGAACTCGGCACTTCTGTAGCTATTCCATATGAGCTGGAGGGCCGCTGGACAGGCTTCCTTGGTGAAGCCCGGCTGCAAGTAGAGAATGATGATATTCATAGCTTGATCCCTAACTATACTCAGATTTCGGAAGCGGAGGCCAATCTGCGGTTAAGTAGTAAAGGAGGCTTAAAACGATGACGGAAGTGGAATCATTGAGAGCACAAGAGGCTGACCTTGTTTTTCGTCTGATGAAGCTGGAGGATATTCCGGACATTCTTATTATTGAGCGCGAAGCCTTTACCATGCCGTGGACGGAGGAAGCTTTCCGGAATGAGCTGACGCATAATCATTTTGCTAAATACATGGTCATGGAGCTGGCGGGTCATATAATTGGCTATGCTGGAATGTGGGCTATCGTGGATGAGGCGCATGTGACGAATATTGCCTTACTCGAAGCTTATCGTGGACGTAAATGGGGGGAGCGCCTGTTGGAGGAGTTAATGAATACAGCCTCTTACGTAGGCATGAAATCCATTACGCTTGAGGTGCGGGTATCCAACGAGGTAGCTCAGAATTTATATCGTAAAAAAGGCTTTCGTTCTGCCGGTACGCGCAAAGGATATTATTCCGATAATCGCGAGGATGCACTCATTATGTGGGCGGATCTACCGGAGTATAAGGAGCATGGCTATTTGGAAGGAAGCGTGGACTTGAAATGAAGACAGAAACGGGCGCAGCTCAACCTGTACTAATACTTGCTATAGAGACCAGTTGTGATGAAACCTCGGTGGCCGTGGTCAAAAACGGATCAGAAGTGTTATCCAACATCATCTCGAGTCAAATAGAGACACATCGTGCTTTTGGGGGCGTGGTGCCAGAAGTGGCTTCCCGTAAACATGTGGAGGTAATTACGCTCGTAATCGAGGAAGCGCTCGCCAAGGCAGGCGTTACACCCGAACAATTGACTGCGGTAGCGGTGACTCAAGGCCCGGGTTTGGTGGGAGCTTTACTGGTCGGGGTAGTAGCAGCTAAAAGCCTTGCTCTTGCATGGGGCAAGCCGTTAATTGGCACGCATCATATTGCAGGCCACATCTATGCTAACCGCCTGGTTGCAGAGCTGCAGTATCCATGTATGACACTAGTGGTGTCAGGTGGACATACTGAACTGGTTCATATGGAGCGTGAGGGTGAGTTTCGAATTATCGGCCGCACGCGTGATGATGCTGTAGGTGAAGCATATGATAAAGTGGCTCGGGCGCTAGGGTTCCCTTATCCCGGCGGACCCCATGTAGATCGCCTGGCACGCGAAGCGACGGAAGTTGTTGCATTGCCGCGGGTATGGCTGGAGCCGGACTCTTATGATTTCAGCTTCAGCGGTCTAAAATCGGCGGTGCTGAATGTGGTGAATCAGAGCAAAATGAAAGGTCTTGAACCCAATGTCGCAGGCATCGCCCGGGGGTTCCAAGAATCCGTAGTTGAAGTGCTGGTGGAAAAGGCGGTACGCGCCGTTAAAGCCACTAACTCCAGACAGTTATTGCTCTGTGGGGGGGTCGCTGCTAATGGTGGACTCCGCACGGCATTAATTTCGCGCTGTGAAACGGAGGGCATTGAACTTATTATTCCTCCACCGGTGTATTGCACGGATAATGCGGCAATGATTGGAGCGGCTGCATACGTGAAGTGGCAGCATGACGGTGGAATACCGCTGGATATGGTAGCTGACCCTGGATTCTCACTGGAACAATGGTCTGTATCTGCCTATTGACATCATTTGGAGCTAACGAGTATAATCAGTTCAATTAAACAAGCAAACGCGATGAGCGGAAGTAGTAAGGATACTCTGGGATAAGAGAACTGCGGGTGGGTGCAACGCAGTCGAAGGAGTCCTGAACTCGTCTGGGAGCGGAGCGGTGGAAGCATTACTGGCAATTGTCGCCGGAACGTTTGTACACCGTTTACGGGTAACCTCCGTGATAGGGTGGTCTAGTACCTAACATACTGGACCGTAGAGTGGATGTTCAATTGGAATCGGCAGGAACTTAGCCGATACAGAGCATCAACAAGAGTGGTACCGCGAAGGTTAACAGCCTGTCGTCTCTTGAATGAGATGGCAGGCTTTTTTGTATGGATTTAGAGTGGTGAGTAATTTATATAATACACGCTAAGAACGGGAGTAGTAGAGTTTGACGGTGAACAGAGAGCTGCGGGTTGGTGCGACGCAGTCACCGGATTTCTTGAAGCTCGCCCGGGAGCGGAGCGGCGGAACAAGAGTACGCTGCCTACGGCTGTCCTCGTTATCGGACCTTTCCGGATTTAAGCTGGCATGCCAGCTTGAACCGGGAAGAAGAGCTGGACGCAGCTTTGAGGCTTGTTATTAGTGACAGCCGATGCGTCAAAAAGAGTGGTACCGCGGAGGGGTAACCCGCCGTCTCTTTATTAGAGACGGCGGGTTTTTGCGTTCTTGTAGAAGAAGTCCGGGGAATGGACTCAACGCTACATAAGACGCCAAAAGTGAACACTCTGCACATTGTGCAGAGATTCATTTGTTTCAGCTGCCGGCAGCAGTGGGTGGGAAATGAGCAGAACCGCAAGTCGACGTGTGGTTCTGCGCTGAAGCATAGGATAGAGATAAGGCATCCAATTACATGAAAACAAAACTAGGAGGAATTCAGATGATTATTCCAGTTAAGAAACGTATTCAAATTTTCGATACGACCCTGCGTGACGGTGAGCAGGCCCCTGGGGCTAGTCTGACTCCTGAGCAAAAAATATTGCTGGCTTATAAGCTAGCTGATCTGGGTGTTGATGTAATGGAGCCGGGGTTCCCGGTATCGAGTCCTGGAGATTTTGCAGCGGTGCAGACGATTTCGCGCAAGGTGCGCAACGTGGAGATTTGTGGTTTCGCGCGGGCCGTAAAAGGGGACATCGATGCTGCAGTCCGGGCCACTCAAGATGCTGAACGTCGGCGGATTCACTTGTTTATCTCCTCTTCTGATATTCATTTGCAGCATCAACTGCGTATGAGCAGAGCTGAAGTCGTAGCTAAAGCGCGTGAGATGACGGCTTATGCGCGACAATTCTGTGATGTAGTTGAATTCACGGCCATGGACGCTGCGCGGACAGGGATTGATGATCTGATTGAAATGGTTGAGGCAGTTATAGAGGAAGGGGCCTCCATTATTAACCTGCCGGATACAGTAGGATACGCATTGCCACATGAATATGGCGAGATGTTCCGGAGAGTGCGGCAGGGAGCAAGAGGTGGTGGCAAGGTCAGCTATAGTGCCCACTGTCATAATGACTTGGGGCTGGCTGTAGCTAACAGTCTGGCAGCGATTGATGGAGGGGCGACTCAGATAGAAGTCACCGTGAACGGTGTAGGCGAGCGCACAGGGAACTGCGCACTGGAAGAGCTTGTTATGGCGCTTGAAACCCGCGGCGATGCAATCGGTGCAGAAACAGGTATCGTGCTGGATAAACTGTATGATACTTCCCGGCTGATTAGTGGCGCGATGCATTTCCCAATCGCCTATAACAAGCCGGTCGTCGGAAGAAATGCCTTCCAGCATGAGTCCGGGATTCATCAGGATGGCCTGCTCAAGGATCGTAGTACCTATGAGATTATGGATCCCGAACGGCTGGGCATCCCCCGCAGTATGATCATTCTGGGCAAACATTCTGGCAGACATGCGCTGAAGGATCGGGCTGCGAAGTATGGAATAACGCTGGAGCCTGCGGAGCTGGATGCACTTTATGAGTCCTTTAAAGAGACTGCTGACCGTCAAAAGGTCGTCAGTGATGACCAGCTGCTGCAAATGGTAAGCAGTACAACTGGACAACAAGCTCAGGTCTATGAGCTGGGTGAGGTTCAGGTATTGGCGGGCAGTGCCCAGCGCCGTGTAGCTGCAGTTACGGTACGCCATCTGCAGACTGGCCGGGAAACGTCACATACCAGCACTGGTGAAGGTCCGCTTGAAGCGATTATCGCTGCTATTGGGCAAGGGATTGCTGAGGAGGTAGACTTTGCAGGACTCGAGCTTCATTCGCTTGGAAGCGGAGAGAATGCGCAAGCAGAAGCAGCGGTGATGGTGGAGTGGGAGGGCCTTAAATTCAGAGGCACGGCCACTCACCAAGATATAATTATGGCGGCAGGCATCGCTTATATCGCAGCCTGTAATGCTGCCCTGCTCTCTACACAGATTGTCTAAAATACGACGTGCCCGCTGTCAGTTTAGGAGATAGCGGGTTCTTTTTTAGCAGAAAATCAGTCTTGTAAAATGGGGTTACGTCTTTTGTCAAGTTGTGGACAACGTTATCCACATATTCTGCCTGAGTTGTGTAAAAAGTGCGTAAAATCAGCAATAACGGCTTTTTTCAAAATGCTCTAATAAACAATTTTGTTGGCAATGAAACACTGTGAGAATTGTGGATAATGTGGATAGATCCGTGGATAATAATTCCTTTTCCTTGAAAATACCGATTTAACGCATAAAAAAGACCCCGAAGGGTCTTTTGAAGTAGGGAGTTATACACGAAACCTGTGTATAGAGCTGTGGATAACTATTTATGAACAAATCTAGAACGATGAAAAAATATTTATAAGGAGGATTTACATTATTCGTCAGCAAGGATTTCCCATTCGCTAAAGAAATCTGTCAGCTGAGATTTTTTGTTCTTCAGGTCCTCTTCATAACCTTGAAGTGCTAAATAATCCTGATAAACTTCAGGTTTAGTCATTTCATGCTCTATAAATACGATTGATTCTTCAAGTGAGGCAATGTTCTCCTCAAGCTCTGCAATACGCCGTTTGCGGTTACGCTCTTCACGCTTAGCCTGCTTGTCTGCTTCAAAAGAGGTTACAGCGCTTTTTTCAGGTACAGCAGCGTCCTTATTAACGTTTTTAGTAGCTAGTTCAGCGGCATCTTTTGCAATCTCTTCTAATTCTCGTTTCTTCTCGACATAGTCATCGTAGTTGCCGAGGTATTGGTCGATCCCTTCGGGATGCAGCTCCAGTACCCTTTCCGCCATTTTGTTCAAAAAATAACGGTCATGGGAGATGAACAGCAGGGTGCCTTCGAAATCAATTAAAGCAGATTCCAGAACCTCACGGCTGACCAGATCCAAATGGTTGGTAGGTTCATCGAGAATTAGCATATTTGCACCGCGGAGCATTAGTTTAGATAACGAAACCCGAGCTTTTTCGCCGCCGCTGAGTGCGGAAATCTTCTTAAGAACATCCTCTCCGCTAAAAAGGAAATTACCAAGGATCGTACGAATTCTGGCTTCCTCGATCATTGGATATTCACTCCACAGTTCTTCCATAACCGTATTTTGTGGATTAAGGCGGGTCTGTTCCTGATCATAATAAGCAATTTTTACTTTAGTGCCCCAATTCACCGTTCCAGCAGAAGGCTCACGGGTTCCGGTCATACACTGCAGCAATGTGGATTTACCGATACCATTGGGACCGATCAGGGCAGCAGTCTCCCCACGACGAAGCTCAAAAGAAGCGTCCTTGAATAAAGGTGAACCTTCATTAAAGGCAACCGCAACATTGCGCACTTGAAGCACCTCTTTTCCAGACATGAAGTCTGGCTCAAAGGAGAAGCTAGCCTTCTTCAGATCGCCCATTGGACGATCTAGACGATCCATCTTCTCAAGCGCTTTGCGTCTGCTCTGCGCACGTTTTGTGGTGGAAGCCCGGACAATATTTTTCTGAACGAAATCCTCCATTCGAGAAATTTCATCCTGTTGCTTCTCATATTGCTTCATCCGTGCTTCATATTCGGCAGCCTTCAAATCTACATAACGACTGTAGTTACCCGTATAACGCCGGGACTGGTGCCGCTCGATCTCTACAATAGTGGTCACGAGACGGTCTAGGAAATAACGGTCATGGGATACAACCAGAATCCCGCCAGCATAGCTGCGGAGGTAATCCTCCAGCCACGTTAACGTTTCGATATCCAGATGGTTAGTAGGCTCATCCAGCATCAGAAGATCTGGAGCCTGAAGCAAAATACGGGCCAGCGCGAGCCGGGTCTTTTGGCCTCCACTAAGGGTAGAAATGGGTGTATCTGGTGGGAAATCACTGAAGCCCATGCCGTGTAGGACACTGCGAATCCGTGTATTCATTTCATAGCCGCCGTGGTCCTTGAACCAATCCGAGCGCCGCGCATATCGTTCAAGCAGTTCTTCGTACCGCTTGGGGTCTTCCGCGAGCTTAGGATCAGCAATACTTACTTCTAACTCTCTCAGCTCAGTTTCGGCTTCGATTAGCGGAGCGAAGACCGCCATCATTTCTTCATGAATGGTTTTGTCAGATTGCAGTCCGCTATTCTGAGCTAAATATCCGATTGTTGTTTCTTTTGATTTATGAATTTGACCGCTGTCATAAGACATCTCACCGGCCAGAATTTGTAGAAAAGTTGATTTGCCGGCACCATTCACACCCACTAGCCCGACACGTTCCTTTTCATTTACCTGTAGGCTTATGCCATCCAGTACGTTCTGTATACCATATGATTTAGTAATTCCTGTCGCTTGAAGAAGCATAACGATGAAACCTCCACCCTTGCATATTTCGCCTTGGTATTTATCCCTCAGCCGTATGAACAACTTATTCTATAGTTTACATGAAAAGCGTTTCCCAAGCGAGGGTTCGATCTAATGTAAGGAGGGAATAACGTCCTAGTCCGATAACACAGTTCTATCCACCTTGGCGAACCGGGGAGAAGAGTGGTAAACTGGATTTACAAACAAGGATAAGCTAGGGATGAATAAGAGGGGGAGGCCGACAATGTCCAGCAAGGAGTCGGAGATCTCCAAAGTAAAGCAACAATTACGAACGGAGAAGACCATCGCCCGAAACGAGCTGTCTTCGGACCAGAGAAGTAAACTATCATCTGAAGTCTGCCACTATGCATTGGAGTGGCTGGAGACGAAGGGTATAACTTCACTAATGGCCTATGTGTCTTTTCGTTCAGAGCTTGATACCCGCCCACTTATCACACAGGCGTGGAAAGATCAGCGTAAGGTGCTGTTGCCGCGTGTAATTCCAGCAAGCGGTGAAATGAGTGTCCACGCGGTGAATGCATGGAGCGATTTAGAGCCGGGGGCTTATGGAATCCATGAACCTATTGTCTCCAGCAGAGATTTATTAGAGATTGAAGAGATTAAGCTACCTGCTGTTGTGTTCGTACCAGGGCTAGCATTTGATCTTCAAGGCGGCAGGCTTGGCTACGGTCGAGGATACTATGACCGGCTACGTGCGTCTTGGGAGAAAGCCGGGTACGTTAGCGCACAGCCCCCGATATGGATCGGGTTAGCTTACGGCATGCAGTTGGTTCCAAGGGTGCCGATGGATGAGCATGATGCTTTAATGGACATGCTGATTACTGAAAATGGTATAGTGCACTGCCGAAAAGGAGAGTGAGCCATGGAATTGACCCATTTCAACGAGCAGGGAAGAGCTCGTATGGTGGATGTGAGTGAGAAGGAGATTACGAAGCGGACAGCTGTCGCGCGGAGTATGATCAAGATGGCTGCTGGAACGCTGAGCGCCATTAAGAGTGGCAAGATCAGCAAAGGTGATGTCCTTGCTGTTGCACAGATCGCCGGGATTATGGCGGCTAAGAAGACGTCAGACTGGATTCCGATGTGCCACCCGCTGCCACTTACCGGTATTGATATCAGCTTCTCCGATAACAGCGAAGATGAACTTTATATAGAAGCAACAGTCCGTACTACAGGAAAAACCGGAGTAGAGATGGAAGCCTTAACCGCTGTTTCTGCCTCAGCACTAACGGTGTACGACATGTGTAAGGCTATTCAGAAGGATATGATTATCGGACCGACGCTTCTGGTATCTAAGAGCGGGGGCAAGAACGGAGATTATGCGCTCGAATAAGTATCAGCTGCTTTTGTTCGAAGCGCTGAGGCGAGCAGGCTGAACTGTACAGCCAACTATACATATAGAGAGGAAGGACAAACCTATGGCGTGGAAGACAGCAATCCTAACGGCCAGTGATAAAGGGGCCAGGGGCGAACGGGAAGACACGAGCGCCCAGGTTATTCGGGAGCTGGTGGAAGAGGAACTAGGTGGCGAGATCATTGAATATCGAATCGTTCCCGATGAACAAGATGAGATTATCGCAGCCTTGATTGAACTGACGGACTATTTTCAGGCAGATTTGGTACTGACCACCGGAGGCACAGATCTGGCAATTCGTGATGTAACTCCGGACGCTACTCGGCGAGTAGTAGAACGGGAAGTGCCTGGGCTCTCAGAAGCCATGCGAAGCACAGTGATGCAAAAAAACCGTGCAGCTATGCTTTTTCGTGGGATATGCGGCATTCGCGGTCGCACGTTGATTGTCAATTTACCTGGAACGCCGAAGGGTGTTCATGAGAATCTGGCAGCTATTATGGATCAATTACCGGAAGCACTGCTCATGGTAACTGGCCAATACCGTCAATAACCCTTTGTCATCTTCTTGTCACGTCACAATGATAATCTATTTATAGAAGAAAGTGGATGTAACTGTGACATAAGTTATGGTATTATTAAATTAAAGTAAACGATACCATGAACGGACAGGTGGACAAGGAGGAATAATAATGTTTAGTGGAATTGGTACTCCTGGTATTATTTTGTTGGTCATACTGGCACTTCTGCTCTTTGGCCCAAATAAACTGCCAGAGCTAGGCCGTGCAGTTGGACGAACCTTCCGTGAATTTAAGGAAGGCGCGCGTGAAATCATCGGGGATAATGAACCGGTGAAGAAGAGCGAAGCTCCTGTGCCGACGGCCCCGCAAACGGTCGCTGCAGATATTCCTCAGGACAAACGCCTGCCGGAATAATAGAAGATCTTTCAATGGGGCATTCTCAGGAGTCTACTAGACTTGAGGAGACGCCCCTTTTTCTTTGCTTTCCGCAGCAACGGACACTGCTTTGAAGAAAGTTAGTGTTATCTTTTTTACTCTTGTCATGGGATGGTGTCTGGATGTCTCTGAAATCGGAAGAAATGTCGGTGGTGGATCATCTCACCGAGCTGCGCAAACGGATTATTTATGTGTTAGTCGTATTTGTCCTTGGATTAATTGGCGGTTTATTTTGTGCAAAGCCCATTTACGATTATTTGATTAGCACGGACCTGGCGCAAGGTTTTGTTCTGCATGCATTCTCATTCTGGGATGGCATTGGGATGTACATGAAGATCGCGATGGCCGTTTCGCTAGTGATTTCTGTCCCGTTTATTGCCTACCAGCTGTGGGCATTTATCAGTCCGGGCCTGCGGCCGGAGGAGCGAAGTGCGACACTTCGTTATGTTCCCTATGTGTTTGTTCTTTTCCTTATCGGTCTTTCTTTTGCTTATTATATTGTTTTTCCAATGGCACTTTCGTTCACGATCTCAATTACCAGAAGCATGGGACTGGAAGAGACCTACGGGATTGCACAGTATTTTAACTTCATGTTCAGCCTGGTATTGCCGCTGGCATTGCTGTTTGAACTTCCATTGCTGGTGATGTTTCTGACCAAACTAAGAGTACTCAACCCGCTACGCTTGCGTAAAATGCGTCGGTACGCCTATTTCACGCTTGTTTTTATTGCTGTAGTTATCACGCCCCCGGATTTTATCTCAGACTTTCTGGTGACGATTCCACTGCTCATTTTGTATGAGTTCAGTGTATTTTTATCTGCATTTGTCTATCGCAAGCAACTTGCTGCGGACGCGGCACGGGATGAACGGTATGTTCAGAAGCAGGAGTGAGGAGAGAGGCTGCCGCTAAGTAGATTTTCTACGAATGTGGCAGCTTTTTTGCTATAAGTTGATTTCATTAGTTGGATTGAATACACTTAGTAAGTAATTGTTATCGATCAGGATCATTAGATGCAAAGGTCTAACCATTCTAGCAACCTTCATATCTATAAGGGGTGAGAGGAAAGCGCTGGAATCCTACGCATATTTTCAAAACCCGTGGATACAATGTAATAGAGTGTGTGCTTGGACAAGCATTGAAACGTATTTTTTTGCGAAAACTAATACGAATTTGTGTAAAAAGACTTGAAATCCGGGCTCAAGTTGAGTATCATAAAAATTGTTGTTAGCACTGCACGCTGTTGAGTGCTAACGCTCTTGAAAAATAGGAGATGGGCTGGAGATTAGCAGCGTTCCATTGATATTTTTCAAGAACATCACAGCATTCTAAGTTTGACCGGTAAGTTCTAAACTATGTTTTGAAGCAAAATAACATAATTTTAAAGGAGGCTATTTTTTCATGATCAAACCATTAGGTGAACGCGTATTGGTGCTACCGAGCGAGCAGGAGGAAACAACTTCATTCGGGATTGTGCTTCCGGACTCCTCGAAAGAAAAGCCACAAGAAGGAACTATTATTGCAGTAGGCAGCGGAGCTTTGAAAGATGGAGTACGTGTAGCGCTTGAAGTTAAAGAAGGCGACCGTGTTCTTTTCTCAAAATATGCAGGTACAGAAATCAAATATGAAGGTAAAGAATATTTGATTATGAAAGAAAGCGACATTCACGCGATTCTTGACTAAGCAAGAGTCGATCATAAGCTAAATCTAAACTACTTAAAGTAATATGATATACAAAAAATTCTAGGAGGTAATTACACAATGGCTAAAGAAATTAAATTCAGTGAAGAAGCTCGCCGCTCTATGCTTCGTGGTGTAGATGCTCTGGCAAATGCGGTAAAAGTTACACTTGGACCAAAAGGCCGCAACGTGGTGCTTGAGAAGAAATTTGGTAGCCCACTCATCACTAACGATGGTGTAACGATCGCTAAAGAAATCGAACTTGAAGATGCATTCGAGAACATGGGTGCTCAACTGGTTAAAGAAGTTGCTACTAAGACTAATGATGTAGCCGGTGACGGTACTACAACTGCAACGGTTCTGGCTCAAGCTATGATCCGCGAAGGTCTGAAGAACGTAACTGCTGGTGCTAACCCAATGGTTATCCGTAAAGGTATCGACAAAGCGGTTCGTGCAGCTGTTGAAGAATTGCAAAAAATCGCTAAGCCTATCGAAGATTCCCAAGCTATCGCTCAAGTAGCTGCTATCTCTGCTGCTGACGATGAAGTAGGTCAATTGATCGCTGAAGCTATGGAAAAAGTAGGTAAAGACGGTGTTATCACTGTTGAAGAATCCCGTGGATTCGCTACTGAGCTTGAAGTAGTAGAAGGTATGCAATTCGACCGTGGTTACATTTCCCCATACATGATTACTGATACAGACAAAATGGAAGCTGTTTTGGAGAATCCATACATCTTGATCACTGATAAAAAAATCAGCAGCACTCAAGAAATTCTTCCATTGCTTGAAAAAATCGTTCAACAAGCTAGACCGCTTGTTATTATCGCTGAAGATATCGAAGGCGAAGCACAAGCTATGCTGATCGTGAACAAACTGCGTGGAACATTCAACGCTGTTGCTGTTAAAGCTCCTGGCTTTGGCGACCGTCGTGAAGCTATGCTGCAAGATATCGCTGCCCTGACTGGTGGCCAAGTGATCACTGAGAAGCTCGGTCTTGATCTGAAGAGCACTTCCATTGAACAACTGGGTAACGCACGTCAAGTACGCGTAACTAAAGAAAACACAACAATCGTAGACGGAAGCGGCGACAAAGCGGACATCAATGCACGCGTAAGCCAAATCCGTGCTCAACTGGAAGAAACAACTTCCGAGTTCGACAAAGAGAAATTGCAAGAGCGTCTGGCTAAATTGGCTGGCGGCGTAGCCGTTGTCAAAGTTGGCGCTGCAACTGAAACTGAACTTAAAGAGCGCAAACTTCGCATCGAAGATGCCCTGAACGCAACTCGCGCAGCGGTTGAAGAAGGTATCGTATCCGGTGGGGGTACAGCTCTTGTGAACGTATATAACGCTGTTGCTGCTGTAGACGTAACTGGCGACGAGAAAACAGGCGTTAACATCGTGCTTCGCGCGTTGGAAGAGCCAATTCGCACCATCGCAGCTAACGCTGGTCAAGAAGGTTCCGTAATCGTGGACCGCTTGAAAAAAGAAGCAGTAGGTATCGGCTACAACGCTGCTACTGGTGAATGGGTGAACATGTTCGAAGCGGGTATCGTTGACCCTGCTAAAGTAACTCGTTCCGCACTTCAAAATGCTGCATCCGTAGCGGCTATGTTCTTGACTACTGAAGCAGTTATCGCTGACAAGCCTGAGCCTGAAAAAGGCGGCGGCATGCCAGATATGGGCGGCATGGGTGGAATGGGCGGCATGATGTAATAAGGAGTTAAAACCCTTATGCATCAAGGGTAAATGGGGTTGAAATGAACGCTTGCCCATAATTTGCCCATAATATAATTTATGAGTCGAGGCTTTCCATGAGGTTACTAAACCTCTGGGATGCCTCTTTCTTTTTCGGCTTGGTAACATGGGTATATACATAGCGTGTGGTATCATCATCTCTGTGTCCCAGGCGATCCATAATCTCTTGAAGTTCAGCGCCGGCCTCTGTCAGAAGCGAAACATGGGTATGCCGTAAGCTGTGAGGGGTTAATGATTCGTTTAGACCTGCTATCTTTAGTAATCTGGCCATTCGGTTTTCGATAGTCTTAATGTATTCAGGATAGCCTGCGTTTTTCTTAGTTTTGGCAAACACAAAACCCTCATCGTAATAATCAGAGTTTTGTGACTTTTGAAACTCCTGTTGCTCATTATACTCCTGGAGTTCGGCAATTAGTTTCGGATCCAGCTCAATACGTCTTACTGCGCTTTTAGTTTTAGGTGGAAGTAAATGGTATCCAGTAGTAATGTTACTGGGATTGTAATATGTTTTTGTGATATTTATTGTAAAGTTTTCAAAATCAATGTCACGCCATTTTAAAGCACATAATTCTCCAGCACGTATCCCACTGTAGGCCAAGGTCTTAAATATGAGATAATCTCGATCCAGACCGTAGTCTTTCGCCGTTTGGATGAATTGCGCCAATTCTTCTTTTTCGAGATACTTAACAGCTATTTCTGAATTTTCCAACTCTTCCACGGTTTTTTGTGTTTTGGGGACGTGAGCATATTGTGTAGGATCAATTTTAATTACATCTAGCTCAACTGCTTTCTTAAATATCATCCGGCCTGTTCGATGGATGCCATCCAATGTATTATCTGCAAAAGATTCCTTCAGGTTAATTAATGCATCTTGGTAACGCTGTTTTGATATATCTCGCATTCTGAGCTTTGCGAAGTAGGGTGATAACCTGCCTACTTCATGTTTTCTGACCCGGACAGTACTGATCTTGACCTTCCCAGTACTCTCATAAAGTTTCAGCCATTGCTGCGAGAACTCTTCAAAGGTTATGTTTGATTCTCTTACGTAGGTGCCTTCTTTTATTTGAGTATAGACTTTAGCCGCTGCTAACTCTGCCTCCTTTTTTGTCTTAAATCCGTGACCTTCTTCATAATCATATTTTCCAGTAACGGGATTTTTGCCGGCGCTAATCCGGAATGACCATGTCGCTCCACATGTGCACTTTTTTCGCTCAGCGGGGCAGGTGCACCCTCTTTGTCTAAATGATCCTGGCATACCAATCCCTCCTTTTTTAGAACATGTGTTCTATTTATGGGCATATGTAAACAGCCTTCCGACTGGAAATCACAAAGGTTAAAGGTTAACTTCAACTACACTTAGTGGGTCAAAATAAATGATATAATTATCGATCGTCGCAAGAATACCAAATCTCTCTTTGTATCGATCAACAGAAGATTGCAAAAAAATCTCAGTGACATTTAAAAATTCGGCAATCTCAAAACGTCCTCTGGCCCCGGATTCGTGAGCTTGTACAATAATGGATAGCGGAATGATCCTTTGATAGGCCCACTGCCTGGCTCTCAATTCCTGCTTGCGGTTTCGGATGTCCGATTGGTCAAGGATATCTCCTGTTGTCGTCTCATAGTGACCGATTTCCTCCGCAAGGATACAATGCTTCTCCACATCGGATAGGGACTTGTCCAGCCAAATAACCTGATCTTGATATAGACCCTTTAATTTCCCGCGTAAAGTTACTTCGTATACTTCAATGCCCCTTACATCCGCATCTCTAAGAAGAATTTGATAGGTCAATGCGGTATCACTCCTCAGTGCGAGGTCCTCTCTTCATTCTGACAAACTCTTTGAACCGTTCGATTTCCTCAAGTTCTTCTTCGGTCCATTCTTCCCCATCGTGGTGTGCAGCAATAGTTTCAATTTTTCTCGATTCGGAGACCTGATTTGAAGGTTTGAATGTTTCTCCAGGAGTTAAGGACGGACCGTCATATACAGGGGGCTCTTGGCGTGCATAAGCCGATGCCAAAATTTTCGTATCAATTTTTAATATTTTGGAGAGACGATCGATTAGTTCTCCATTCTCATAATCCCAAGGTGCTGGCGGGAGATTGTCTAAACTTTCAATCATACCTTGAGGAAATTCCATTTCTTTCTCCAGGTCTTCTACAGTCATATCTAGTTCCGAAAGTCTGTTTTCGATTATCGCACTTATAGATATACCAAGTAAATAATCAAAAGATACATGAAAATAATCGGCAATGGTTTCAAGCGCTTTAACTTGAGGGTTTTTAGTTCTGCCGTTGATAATTTGGGTTAAGGTTGTGTAAGGAATGCCTGTATCATTCGAAAGTTTCAACCTTGTAATATCATTTCTCTTCATTAACTTTCTAATTTGCTTCGAAATTGCCGACATTTTTTAAACCTCCGTGTATATCTCATATAAGATATTCCTCTTTAGCGATATATTAACTCATAAAAGATAGTTAAGTCAAGCAATATGAAGATATTAGCAGTAAATGTAATTATTAATATGGTTTATTATCTTATAAGAGATAATAAGGAATATTATTATCTTATTTGAGTTAATATCTCCTTTGAGTTAATATCTCATATGAGATATTATTGTTTTCAGGAGGTGAACAACATGGGAACGACAGTTAAAAATAATGTAGATAGACTTCTTGAAATCAAGGGATGGACTCGATACCGCTTGAGTAAAGAGAGTGGTGTTACGATGTCTTTGATTTACAGTTTGGGCAATAAAGAATCAGGACCTAATTCAGAAACATTGATCAAGCTTGCGGACGCATTAGAATGCACAGTTGATGAACTGGTTCGAGGTGAAACAAAATGATGACATCTAAAAATATGTATCTTCCGCCACATCTTACTGCTAAACAGATTTCCGAATTCACTAGCTTATCTAAACGCAAGGTATATGTCTTAATGAGTACAAATCCTGACTTTGGCGGTATTCCAAGTTTCAAGGTAGGGCCTAAATCAGTGTTGGCCGACAGAGAAGACTTCCTCCAGTGGTGGGAAAAAACCAAACGTGAGGGGCAACTTTTTCCGCCAGAAAGGAGTTAATACATGATCATTAACATTCAAGCCGAATTGGCTGCTGCTAAGCATCACCTAGACCGTGCTATCCAGGCAAGTGATACCCATCATCTTAGTAAGCTTGGTGCAGCACGATATGAAATCGTTGAAACAATGATTAGGATGCATAAGGAGGCTGAAATCAATGCCGCAACAAGCTGTGTCAGCTGACCAGATGTGGAGACGAATGGAGCTTCGCCGAAGACGGTGGCAAATCCAGAATGGACGTTTGCTAGTAGATGAGCCAGAGGCTGTGGTCTGGTGGCTGGATCGAGAGATTGCGGAAATGGAGCAAACATGAAGGAGGTGAATAAACAAATGGACTTTACGGATGAAACAGCAAAATTCTTTTCAACACTCAACCAGAATGTGAAGGGTGAGGAAGATATTACTCAAGTTCTTGCTTCGATCACTTCGGGTTTAGGAGCATTCATTTACCTTAATCTTCTTGAAGAATGTCACACGGATCTCATCGATCAATTGGCTGAGAATATCAAGAGTTCGGCAATTAATGCGGCTTGTTATTCAGGATTACGATTTTTGCGGATGTCGGCAGAGATTACGAAACATTAAAATGACCCGACGGATTAGGGCCCGTCAGGTCAAACTTTTTAAAAATAATAGTTGAGATCAGCATAACACTGATCGGGAGGAGATTCAATATGAAAGCTACTGGAATTGTTCGTCAAATGGATCAGTTGGGCCGTGTTGTTATTCCTATGGAGTTGCGTCGTACCATGAATATCGCTGAAGGAGACGGAATGGAAATATTCGTCGAAGGGGACAAAATCATTATCAAAAAATATAACCCTGGCTGCACGCTGTGTGGAAGTATGGAAGAACTCAAGACTCTCTCTGGTAAGCTGATCTGCACAAATTGCGTCACTCAGATCGTTGAGTTGCAAGGTCTCTCATAATGTTGGCCATCCATCAGGTACATCGTAAACTGGCTCAAATCGTTCATATGAATCTTGACCAGAACGGAAACTTGATTGTTGGCAACCTTGAGCTGCAACTGATCCTGAAGCTCCTCCGGGAAAATCACAATCTGGTGTACAAATTGGACGGATTGAAAGAACTCGCCTTTATGGCTCACGAAATAGGCGACATGGAATGGCAGATGGATTTATGCGCAAAAATCGAAGAACTTGAAGCGCGGATGGTTTAGCTATGGTGATTAAATTATCCAGCCATGTTCGTTGTGAAGTTTGTGGCCACGTTGTAGATTTTCGACTTATTCGGAACTGGAACGATCGGCAAGTTTGCACTCATTGTATAGCATCTATATTAAAAGTTAGCGACGAAGGAGAACTATTGCATGATCAAAATAAATAAGCTTGAAATCGAAAATGTGAAACGAGTTAAGGCGGTCAAGATCGAACCGACACCGAACGGGCTTACCTTGGTGGGCGGCAAGAATAATCAAGGTAAAACTAGTGTGCTGGACGCCATCGCCTGGGCATTAGGCGGTAATAAGTATCGCCCTTCGCAGGCTTCACGTGACGGATCAGTAATTCCACCATATCTGCACATCACTTTGTCCAATGGTCTGATCGTGGAGCGCAAAGGTAAAAACTCAGATTTGAAAGTCCTTGATCCCAATGGTCAGAAAGGTGGCCAACAGCTGCTTGATAGTTTTGTCGAAGAGTTGGCCATCGATCTGCCCAAGTTCATGAACGCTTCCAATAAGGAGAAAGCCAACATCTTGCTTCGCATTATCGGAGTTGGCCAACAACTTCATGAATTTGAAGTCAAGGAGCAAGAGGTCTACAACCGACGTCACACTATCGGACAGATCGCGGATCAGAAGGCCAAGTTTGCCAAGGAACAAATCTATCATCCAGACGCACCGAAAGAGCCTGTTTCAGCTTCTGAGCTTATTCAACAGCAACAGGGAATTCTGGCGAAGAATGGTGAGAACCAACGGAAACGGCAACGACTGACGCAGATTCAAGCTGCCTATGATCAACAGCAACGTGAACTAGAACGTTTAGAAGCGTTGCTCAACGAGGCGCATATTAAACGCGCTCAATTCGCGGAAGATTTGGATATTGCTAAGAAAGATGCCTTAGACCTACTCGACGAGTCTACCGAAGAGCTGCAGGCCAACATCCGGCAGATCGATGAGATAAATCGCAAGGTGCGGGCAAATCTCGATAAAGACAAGGCTGAAACGGATGCTAGCGATTATCGTGTGCAATATGATCAGTTGACTACTGAGATTAATGACATCCGCTCAGAGAAAGCTGAGCTCCTGACGAATGCGAATTTACCGCTGCCAGGATTGTCCGTCGATGATGGGGAGTTGATCTATAACGGTCAGCGCTGGGATAACATGAGCGGATCCGATCAGTTAAAAGTGTCTACGGCCATTGTTCGCAAGCTAAAACCAGATTGTGGGTTTATTCTGCTCGATAAGTTGGAGCAGATGGATATGGAGAGCCTTCAGGAGTTTGGGCAGTGGCTCGAATCTGAGGGACTACAGGCCATAGCGACCCGCGTCAGCACTGGCGAAGAGTGCTCAATCATCATCGAGGATGGGTATGTCGCTGGACAGGAGGGGATTCAATTACAACAACCTCCGGGAGAGATTGATCCGGGTCCAACATGGAAAGCAGGTGAATTCTAATGCAAATTATTAGTGGTCGGGTTCAGAAGGCTAAAAAAGTAGTTTTGTATGGACCGGAGGGGATTGGCAAGTCTTCTCTGGCTGCGCAGTTCCCACGTCCATTTTTTATCGATACGGAGGGGTCCACGACGGAAATGGATGTCGATCGCGCACCAAAGCCAACAAGCTGGACAATGCTGAAGCAGCAAGCGGAATGGGTTAAACAACAGGGTGACCGGTTCGGTACGCTCATTATTGATACCATCGACTGGGCAGAAATGTTGTGCGTGGAAAGTGTCTGCGCACAGGCAGGCAAGAAAGGCATTGAGGATTTCGGGTACGGTAATGGATATGTCTATGTGAAGGAAGAGTTTGGTCGCTTCCTGAACCTCCTTTCTGACGTGATTGAGGCCGGCATCCATGTTGTGCTGGTCGCTCATGCTCAGATCATCAAATTCGAGCAACCTGACGAAATGGGGGCTTATGACCGGTATCAGCTTAAGCTCGGTAAAAAAACCAGCTCACAGACTGCTCCCTTGGTTAAAGAATGGGCGGACATGGTGTTGTTCATCAATTACAAAACGTTCAGTGTGGCTGCTGATCAGAAGGGAACCAAACATAAGGGGCAAGGCGGCGTCCGTACTGTCTATGCTAACCACCATCCCGCTTGGGACGCAAAGAACCGTCAAGGGCTGCCAGATGAGTTTCCATTGGACTATTCCTATATCGCACATATTTTTAACGGATCATCACCGGCACAATCTACGGCAGCTCCAAAACAAGCTACGTCAACGGTAAATCCTACAGAAAATATTCCAAATATTATTCCGAATCAGCAAGCTGCCAATATCGCAGCTCCTGTAACAACAGCTCCACCGGCCGCTGGTCTGAATCCGAGTATTCCGCAATCGCTACGTGATCTTATGGAACAGCACCAGGTAACGGAAGCTGAAATCCAGATCGTGGTCAGCAACAAAGGGTACTACCCATATGACACACCGATAGCCAATTATGATCCTGGCTTTATCGATGGCGTATTGGTTGGGGCTTGGCAGTCGGTGTTCAGCGTGATTAAAGATACTAGAGACAAAATTCCATTTTAACTAAACAACAGGAGGAATCATAAATGAATCAAAATACTGAGCGTGAACTGGGTTGGGACGACACAATTGAAAAAGACGGGGTGGACTTTATCGTCCTACCTGCAGGTGATTACAATTTCACGGTAACGAAGTTTGAGCGTGGTCGCTTTAACGGCAGTGAGAAAATGCCAGCTTGCAATCAGGCAAAGATTGAACTGACTGTGCATTCAGATCAAGGAGACGTCGTGATATTTCATAATCTATTCCTGCACACCAAAACGGAGGGGTTGCTGTCCAACTTCTTCGCCGGCATTGGGCAGAAACGGAAAGGTGAAAAGCTGAAAATGAACTGGCAGACGGTTATCGGATCCAAGGGGCGACTAAAGCTGGAGATCAACAAGTTCCGAGGTAGAGATGGAGAAGACCGGACGAATAATCAGGTGAAAACCTTTTATGCCGCTGACGAGCTTCCGGCAGGACAGCCGCCACAACAATATCAGCCACCACAGCAATATCAGCAACAGGCACCGCCACAGCAGGGGCAATATCAACAGGCTCCGTTTCCAGGCTCCCCACCTCCACAACAAGGTGGCGGATTTGTTCCGGGACAGTTTTAGGAGGCTATGGCTATGGAACTTAGACCCTATCAACAGGAGTCCCGCGAATCAATACAAACAGAATGGGAAAAGGGCGTCCAGCGGACGCTCCTGGTTCTCCCGACAGGATGCGGCAAGACTATTGTATTTAGTAAGGTAATCGAGGATCGAGTGAGGCTGGGCGAGCGCGTGCTCGTCCTAGCCCATCGCGTGGAGCTACTGGAACAAGCCGCCGATAAGCTATCAAAGTCTACAGGATTGGGCTGTGCCACGGAGAAAGCCGAGCAAACTTCAATCGGAAGTTGGTTCAGGGTTGTTGTAGGTAGCGTTCAGACGCTTATGCGGGATAAGAGGTTACGGCAATTTGCAGCAGATCATTTTGACACCATTATCATTGACGAGGCTCACCACTGCCTATCAGACAGTTATCAGCGGGTGCTGGCCTATTTCAAAGAAGCGAATGTGCTGGGTGTCACGGCTACGCCGGATAGGGGAGACATGCGGAATCTAGGCAGCTACTTCGAGTCTCTGGCTTATGAGTATACGTTGCCGAAGGCTATCAAAGAAGGATTCTTAAGTCCGATCAAGGCTATGACCATTCCACTCAAGCTAGACTTGTCTACAGTAGGTCAACAGGCTGGGGATTTCAAGAGTAGCGACCTGGGAACGGCGCTCGATCCTTACTTGGAATCAATTGCTGCTGAAATGTGGCGAGTAGCTCAGGATAGGAAGATTGTCGTATTTCTTCCATTGGTTAAGACCAGTCAAAAATTCACTTCTATATTAAATGCAATCGGCTTTAAGGCTGCTGAGGTTAATGGTGAATCGAAAGATCGGGCAGAGATACTGGCTGATTATGATGTTGGAAAATACAACGTCCTATGCAATTCGATGCTCCTGACGGAGGGGTGGGATTGCCCTAGTGTGGATTGTATCGTAGTTCTACGGCCGACAAAGGTCCGCAGCTTATATAGCCAAATGGTCGGGCGAGGTACCCGATTGTTTCCAGGGAAAGAGGATCTGCTCTTGCTTGATTTCCTGTGGCATACAGAACGGCATGAGCTTTGTCATCCTGCACATTTGATCGCTGAAAATGAAGAAGTGGCTCAGGCTATGACAAAACAGATTGAGGAGGCAGGCATTGCGCTTGATCTGGAGACGGTCGAGCAGCAGGCGACTGAAGATGTAATTGCTCAGCGTGAGGAAGCTTTGGCCAAAATGTTGAATGAAATGAAACGTAGGAAGGCTAAACTGGTCGATCCACTGCAGTTTGAAATGAGCATACAGGCCGAGGACTTGTCCAGCTATGTACCCTCCTTCGGTTGGGAAATGTCGCCACCATCTGAAGCTCAGATCCGCACGCTGGAGAAGCTTGGTATTCTTCCTGAGGCCATTGATAATGCAGGCAAAGCTACGAAGATACTTGAACGACTGGATAAACGCCGTACAGAAGGGCTGACGACTCCGAAGCAAATCCGATTCCTGGAGCAACGCGGCTTTGAGCACGTAGGTACATGGACCTTTAATAAGGCGAAGCAGCTCATTGATCGGATCGCCGGCAACGGGTGGCGGGTACCGGACGGCATCAATCCGAAGGTGTACCGCGGAGAATAAGCAGACTGATATTGATTGACAAAACCATGTTTTTAAAGGCTGCTCTCAATAAAGAGCAGCCTGCAGATTTCATAAACATTAACAAACTATAAAATGTATCATGCTTTCAGGGTATCCGGGAACGAAAAAGAGATTTCCGGTAGACGTATCTTGTTGCCAAGCTTCTAGCATTGTAGCCCCACTAAATGGGACCTGATAAATACGATTTATGAAAATAATTATTGGAAAAAAAGCGCCTGGAACCCCAACAAGTATATTTGACCATTTTCCATTACAGTTAAATAGTTGAGCCATTGTTACGGGGCGAAAATCTTCTTCGTCACGAACCGGCAGATATACTTGTTCCCCTGAGGCTTGTTTATTTACTAACGATTGCAGTTCTGGCTGACTTAAGGACTTTAAATAATTATGCCGATTAATAACAAGTTGAGAAGGAGGAGCTGGACGTGGAGGGGTTTGTGTAAGCCCAGTAGATATAGGTTGAGGGACACCACCTAAAGGTTGAATGGGAAATAAGGAACGGGGCACTAAAACATAATCAGGAAACCAAGGATGATAGTAGAAAGTCATAAGATTGTCGTCCTCCAATATTAAAGTGATATAGAAGTATCTTATGGTCAAAAGCCTAGAAGGTGCATGCCTTTTTCAAAATTATGGGAATGTGTTGAATGAGATGAGTATGTAAATTACGTGGGGGCGGAAGCATTATGTCAACTGAACATAAAATTGATCTGATTTTATTGTTGTCCTTCGTCGATCCGTCATACCTGAGTTACCAGGAATGGGTCAATGTCGGCATGGCACTAAAATATGAAGGTTACACGGCTAGCGACTGGGACGAGTGGAGTCGGCGGGACGGTGGGCGCTACCATCCAGGTGAGTGCTTCAAGAAGTGGACGACGTTCGAAGGAACCGGTAACCCAGTCACCGGGGCGACTATTACGCAGTTGGCCAAGGACAACGGATGGCTGCCACGGTCTGCAAATGATCGGGAACTGGATTGGGACGATGAAATTACCGGCGGCGATTACGTTGTTATCGATAAGAATTGGATAGAAGGTAAAGAGATCCACGAGCCGGCTGATTGGAATCCTGTACAGCAACTAACAACGTATTTGAGCGCCTTGTTCGAAGCTTCCGAGAATGTTGGTTACGTCACAGATACCTGGCAGAACGATGAAGGCAAGTATTTACCAACGAAAGGGGCATCGGATCGCACAGCCGGCGAATTAATCCAACTGCTTAATCAATGTGGTGGTGATATCGGCTCTGTTATTGGTGACTACGATCCAGCAGCTGGTGCTTGGATACGGTTCAACCCACTGGATGGTAAGGGCGTCAAGAATGAGAATGTGACTGAATTTCGGTATGCCCTAGTGGAATCCGACACAATGGACATTGAAAAGCAAAATGCGGTTATGCGTGAGCTAGAGCTGCCGATTGCCGTGCTAGTATACAGCGGAGGCAAAAGCCTACATGCCATCGTCAAGGTAGAGGCAGTTAACTACGACGAGTACCGGAAACGCGTGGATTACCTCTACACCGTCTGCAAGAAGAACGGCTTGTCCGTTGACAATCAAAACCGTAATCCTTCCCGGCTATCTCGTATGCCTGGGATTGAGCGTAACGAGAAGAAGCAGTTCATCGTGGATACAAGTATCGGTAAAGCGAATTGGGCTGAATGGCATGAATGGATTGAAGGCATCAATGACGATCTTCCGGATCCGGAGAGCTTAGCGGACTATTGGGACAATATGCCGCCGCTGGCACCGCCTTTAATAGAAGGAATGCTTCGACAGGGGCATAAGATGCTCATGGCAGGACCGTCAAAGGCAGGTAAGTCATTTGCCTTGATTGAACTCAGCATAGCCATAGCTGAAGGTATTAAGTGGCTGGCATGGCAATGTACGAAGGGCAAGGTACTGTATGTCAATCTGGAGCTTGATCGAGCTAGCGCCTTGGATCGTTTCAAAAATGTATATAACGCGCTAGGGTTGTCGCCTAAAAATATCGGCAATATCGATATTTGGAACTTGCGTGGAAAGACAGTACCTATGGATAAATTGGCCCCGAAACTGATCCGTCGTGCAGCTAAGAAGAACTATATCGCTGTTATCATTGACCCTATTTACAAGGTGTTAACCGGTGATGAAAATAGCGCGGATCAGATGGCTCACTTTACAAATCAGTTTGACAAGATAGCAACAGAACTGGGTGCAGGCGTAATTTACTGTCATCATCACAGCAAAGGTTCGCAGGGCGGTAAGAAGTCGATGGACAGAGCTTCAGGCAGTGGCGTATTTGCCCGTGATCCGGACGCGCTTATCGATTTAGTGGAGCTCGATCTGACAGAAGCGTTATTGATGCAAGAGGAGAATAAGGCTGTCTGTGCGATGTATCAGCAGCTCTTTGAGAAGTACAATCCAGGCTACTTACAGGAACATGTTTCCCAGGATGACCTGCTTAGTGCTAAACAGATGGTGGATCACGCCAAGCGTGCGATACCAGGGCAGCAGGCTATCGCTCAAGAGGGTGTCAATCAGGCAGTCAAAAGCGTACGTATCCGCTCAGCTTGGCGGGTAGAAGGCACGCTTCGGGAGTATCCAAAGTTCGAACCGGTTAACATGTGGTTCCAGTATCCGATTCATAAGGTGGACGATGTAGGCAGCCTAAAGGACATCGATCCAGATGGAGAAGCGTCACAGCCGGCATGGCAGAAGGCGACGAACAAACGGAAGGATAAGGCAAAAGAAAAGCGCCGAAGCCAGGCAGAGGAATTCGAGGAAGTCGTGAACAATTGTAATTTCGGTGATCCACCTACTTTAATGGATGTCATTGCATGGTACGGATCAACAGGAAAAGAGGTCGCAGAGCGTACCGTGAGAGATTGGATCAAGAAATATGGATACGAAATCGATAGGACTATCGGCTTCCGAATAGTCAAAAAAGGTGATTCGTAATTGCGGCGGCAATCATTAAAAACGATGAATACAGTTTAGTTACATTAATCATCTATTTAAGATTGCCGCAAGTTGTAAAAGATGGTCTTTGCAGCTTCGCAATTAAGTGCGGGGAATTTGATACGTGTATAGTTGCCGCCGCTGGCGACGGAGACCAGTATATATAAATATATAAGGATAAGGGAAGGGGGTATAAAAATCCCCCTTCCCCCTCCCCTAAATTTATCTTCGCGAGAAAAGTTGAAAAGTTAAAAAATGGAAGTTGGTATCATAATGACTGAATTCTTCATGCCGATGAAAAAAGTTCCGACGATCACACACCAACAGAAACAGGTCGCAGTCGTGAATGGTAAGCCGGTATTCTATGAACCTGATGAACTGAAGGCAGCGCGGGCGAAATTAATGGCTCATCTTGGGCAGCATGTGCCGGCAAGAAAATATACAGCAGCTATTCGGTTGACGGTGAAATGGTGCTTCCCGATTACTGGAAAACATCAAGATGGGGAGTACAAGTACACAAGACCCGATACTGACAACCTGCAGAAGTTACTCAAGGATTGTATGACTGACTGTGCCTACTGGAAGGACGACGCGCTGGTTTCATCAGAAATAGTTGAAAAGTTCTGGGCTGCGCTTCCAGGTATCTATATCAAAATCGAAGAGGTATAGCCTATGGATTACAAAGTGTTTTTTAACGATGTTGCTCTTTGGACCCAGCAGGCGAATCAAGCCGCCATGAAATACGGAATGACTGACTCTAACTTCTGGCTGTGGGTTGCTGATTCTTCCGGATCGATGTGCAAGAAATATCAGGACAACCCACTGGTGATAAAGCAGATGATTATACTAACGGAATGGCTTGAGGAGGTTTACCAGAAACAATCATAGCTTAGGGAGGGATAACGTGAAATCATGGGATAAATACCGGTGTGAATGTGGAAGGAAGTTCGCTGTTGAGCAGATACCAGGAGACGAGTTAGAAGAGCCTGGTTGTCCTGAGTGTGGCAGTACTAATAGCGATTTGGTCCAAAACGATGAGAGTTGATCCATTCTTCCAGGAGATTCCCTGGGACATCATCACAGACGATAACGGCAAGGTGATTGGTGAGGTTTACACGATTCTTCCCGAAGCACCGCCAAGAAAACGGCAGCGTAAGTGGGGGACGACTTCTGCAATGAAAAGGAGGTTTAGGGATGGCGAATACACCTATACCAAATCGAGCGGTTGAATATAGCGGTTACGGAACTAGCGGGGTTCGTGAGTACAAGCTTACTCCTGAAGAGCTTGAGGAGATCCGCCAGAAGTACCCAGCAACAAAGCGAGATATGAATTTTAAAAAGCCGGTAGCACATAATCTGCGAGATGATCAAAGATATCAAAATCATGAGGAGGACAAGGATATGGGAGGACAACGGACGAGCAAAGAGGGGCCTAGCTGTGGGCTAACTAAGAAATTATTCTTAGAGCAGATTGCAACTGGTGAAACGGTTTCAAGCATCGAGAAGGCTTGGGGGATGAAGTACAACACGCTGTACAATTGGGTCAAGAACTGGGACTGTCGAGGAGTTACACCTGATAAAGCCAGAGAGATACTTGCGCAGCTTGGCGAAGCTTCCGGCTATGCTACTGAACCTGACAAAACCCAACTGCTTCGTGAAAAGGAGACGTTGCCGCAGCAATCCGTGTCACATGACATGATTAAAGAATATAAATCACAATTGGATCAAGTAAAGTGCGCCTTGGATGAATCCGTGCTGGAGAACGAGCGACTTACAACTAAACTGGCTGAAGTAAAGCAAATGTTTGACGATGCCTATCAGCGGAATGTGAATGGGAATGCCAAGATCGGTGAACACTTGCAAGCTATTCAGGAACTGAAGGCTGAAGTAGAGCACTGGCAAGGTGAGGCAGAGAGAAGTATGGCGATTACCGGCAAGGCTGATGAGCAGTTGAGGGCTGAGTTGCAGGTGCTTCAGGATGAGATGAACCGTATGATATCAGAACGCGATGAGCTGGTGGCTGAACGTGATGAATTATACCATGAAAAAACAGCCTGGACTGAGAATGAAAAAATGCTGAATCAACTTGTAGAAGACCTACGGGACGATATCCGTAGGTTGCGAGAAATTAAAAAACAAGCAGCTGAGCCATTCAGTGAAACGCAGCTTCTTGACCGAAGTATCGCCGAGCTGACTCGAGCACGCAAGATTATCAATCTATTATCCGCATCGGGAGAATAACACAGAAATGGGGTCAGACATCATGAAGACAATTACAAAGGCAACTTGGATCGAAACCCTAATCTGTCAGTATGCCACAGATGTCCATAGTCTGGAACGTTACCGAGACACCTTGGATCTCAAGGATCCGAAAGCGGCAGAAGAGGCTGAGACCGTATCAGGGATGCTGGCAGACATGAGGTATGCCTTAACATGGATGCGTAGAGGACGCCGCCCAGGGAGCCGCAGAGGTGCTGAGATCACGGATGTGTACAGGCAGCGTGAGATTTATATCAAACTATCAGGGCAACAAATGGGAGAGGCTGAGCGGTTAAAGTTAGTGGATGCACTACTCGCTTTAAGTGATCGAGAGCGTACTTGTTTCTTACTCCACATGGCGCAGGGCTTGACGTTGTTAGAGATTTCGGGTAAGCTAAGTCTATCTAAGAACACTGTCCGAGACTATGTTGATCGGGCAAAATGCAAGATTAAACAAGACTTTTTGTGATCTTGCCGCACGTATTGCCGCACAACAAGCCGCACAACCTACCCACTATAATTCTGTCTATTAACGAGTCCTCCATTGCGGAGGGCTCTTTTTTACGGCTCATACACCCTTAAACGATTGGAAAATTGATGTGCTTAATCCCAAGTATAAGAATTATGTTTAAGAATCTGGAATCCATCTCAATTTTAACATTTCGAATAACCCATTAATTCTAGAGATGACTGCTGAAGGAGAAGATGCTCAGCAGCCGTTATGATTAATCTAGGTTATCTATCGTGGGTAGTCCGATAACAGTTGCAATATAATTATAATGTTTAAGAATATTTGTAATAATACCGAGTCCATCTTTTGCGATAGTAATTGTTTTATCGATTCCTTGTTCTGCATTTTTAATTTTAGTTATGAATTTTGTGAATTTTTGAGAGAGGCTATTTTTTTTTAGTTGCGTAGATTCCTCGCTTATATCTATTAAATCTCCTTGAATGTCATCGAGTTCATAAAGTGTTTCTGAATCAGGTTGAAGATATGGCTTTAACTCTTCAAGGTCATCTAAAAGTTGATTAATATTACTTTGAACTATTTGTTGTTGAGTTATATGATTATCTATTTGAATAACGGGAGAAATATTAATTGTGTGAGGAGCTGCTGATGATCGATGCGCAAAACCTTGTTTTAAAAGATCGGTGAAAGTTGATAAGTTGTTATTTTGTAAAGAAATTATATCTGCTTGGGACTCTAGTCGGGCTTTTAGTATTCTAATCTCAGTTTTTAACTCGAGAATTTGTATCTGATCAGTAAGGTAAACTTCAGGTTTTATTTCACCATTGATTATTTGTTGATATTCAATTAATGCTTTTTCAATTATTTCAGTGTGACCTGTATCTGTTTCAACTATCATTCTTACATTAAATCCCTCTTGTATTATTTTTACGTTAGTTGGTGTGCTAGGGTACTTTTCTTTGAGTATCTTACTGAAATAAGATAAAATCCCTAAACCTGCTTGATAGTACTCCGATGGAAATTCAATACTTCGATTTACATATTCTTTGCTATCATCAAAGAATTCATCGAACAGGCTATCTAATTCATTGTATAAAGATTCCGTTTGATTAAGTGAAATACACGCAAATAAGAAGGGATAGGTCACTGGTAAAGGTGAACTGCTATTTAAATGTTTAGCTATAAATTCATAAGAAGCACTGTGAGGTGTTATAGTACCTATCGTATTGAGTGTTACTTTATCGAAACTAAGAATAATAGGTATTATTGTTTCCCCTGTTTTTATGTATTTTGGAATTGTTGAAAAAAGTAAAGTATCTACCTTGGAATTACTTAAAGCAACAAATACTGAGATCCCATTATATGTTAAAGGTCCTCTTCTTAGGTCTTCCCAGCCGAAGGTAATTAAGTGTCTTTCAACAGTTCTGATTAGGTCTCTAAGTAACATTCTACTTTCTGTATTAGAGAAATTTTTATCCAACATAGCAGTTTCCAAAAAGGAATTTAAATTGATGGATTCTAAAGCACATAAAAGTGATTCGTATTCGTTTGAGTGATTCTCTTCTAGTAGTTTAATAGCATTTTTACAGCTATGAATTGAATTAATATATATTGTCCTCAATCCTTTCTATGAAATATATTATTAATCTACCAAAAATTTCATGATATTCAAATACTATTTTTCATATAAATATCGTTTTTAATCCATATTTTCGACATGGAGTGAGGCAAAACAAACTCAACGCCGGAGGTGGTGAAAATGCAGGATGGCTGAAACATCAAAATTAGCTGAGCATTCAAAAGGAATCACAAAAAGAAAGCCCGGCTTATTCACCGGGCTTGTCCTTCTTAGTGTGATACGCCTTTGCTGCTTCCTTACGCTCTATAAGATCAGAACGGAAGAAGAGACGTTCATTTTTGGTTTCTTTAACCGGTTTGAGCTTACCGTTTTTCACGAATCCGTGAATGTTCTGCCGGGTAGACTCTAGTATCTCCATAGCTTCCGAGACGCCGCAAATTTCGCGTTCGATCCATTCGGCTAGTTCTTCTTTGCTGTTGAATGTGTACATTACCACTTCACCAGCAATATAACGGTATTGGCGATACTGATTACAAGCGCGGCATAAGTCATTAATTCTGTAGCTCTTGCTTTGCGTGTCATGCTTCATCGCTCCTTATGAGTGTGATATACTGAAGGAAAGACGGCCCTTGATTTTCATCCCCTACGTCTTAGCCCCTTTTGGGGCTAAGATTTCGGGATTTCCTACTTGGTGAGCAGGATGATGAGGGTGAGGATGGAGTTTATCAGGGTGACGACTGCAATCGTCAACTTGAGGTTTAACTCTCTATCCTCTTTCCGTCTTTCTCTTCGTTTCTTCATCATTATCACCTCCTCTTGATATATTAATTATACCACGATACTTTACAATTGTAAAGTATCTATTGCGATAAGTTCAATCTTTTTTAGATTGGGCTTTTTTGTGTTTTTCAATCTCGTCTCAAAAATAATTAAGATTAATCACAAGAAGGCAGGTGGGTGAGATGCCATGAAACTAACAGAGAAACAAAAACGTTTTGCAGATTATTTCATCGAGACTGGTAATGCGGCTGAATCAGCTTTACGTGCTGGGTACAGTAAAAAGACGGCGAAGGATATCGGATACGAGAATCTGCAAAAGCCCCATATCCGTGAATACATTGATGCGCGTATTGCCGAGAAGGACAGTAAGCGGATAGCCAAGCAAGATGAGGTTCTGGAGTTTCTAACCAACGTTTTACGCGGTGAGGAACAGGAGCAGTTCCCGCTAGGTCTAGGCATGGGGGAACAAAAACTGGTGAAAAAGGAACTGGATGGTTCGAACCGTATCAAGGCAGCTGAGTTGTTAGGAAAAAGATACGGGATGTGGGTAGATCGGCAACAGATTGATGGAACAATGGGTGTACAGATTGTGGATGATGTTCCGCTCCCAGGTGAAGAAGCATGACAGCCCCCACTCCTTTAGTAAAAACGACGAAGCTGACCGATCTCATTGCTCCGAGCTTCTATGGGGTCCACCATGACATTAAGACCGGGAAGCATACACATTACTGGTTAGGGGGTGGCCGGGGCAGCACCAAATCCTCATTCGTGTCCATTGAGATTATTCAAGGTATGATGAGAGATCCGGAGGCCAATGCGGTTGCTATCCGGAAGGTAAAGGAGAATCTTCGTGAATCGGTCTATGAGCAGCTGCTCTGGGCAATAGATGTTCTTGGTGTTGGGGCCTATTGGCATGATAGTGTAAGCCCGATGAGCTTAACCTATCTGCCGACGGGTCAGAAAATCATCTTCCGAGGTGCAGATAAACCTAAAAAGGTAAAGTCCAGTAAATTGCGACGTGGGTACATCAAGTATGTCTGGTATGAAGAGATTGACGAATTCGGGGGTATGGCTGATATTCGTACCATGAACCAGACCTTTTTGCGGGGCGGCGAGAAATTCGTCGTCTTTTATTCGTATAACCCGCCGAAATCAAAGCGGAACTGGGTTAACGCGGAGGTTACCGAAAAACGCCCTGACCGTCTGGCCCATCATAGTACCTATGAGACTGTTCCCCGGCATTGGCTGGGAGAACAGTTTTTTGTTGAGGCTGAACACCTCAAGAAGACGAAGCCGGATGCTCACGATCATGAATATCTGGGGAAAGTCATCGGAACAGGTGGCGAAGTGTTCTCCAATCTCACATTCCGCACTATTCCAGATGATGAAATCAAGATGTTTGACCATGTTCGGCGCGGAGTGGACTTTGGGTACGCCGTGGATCCGGCGCATTATGGTGTGATGCATTATGACAGGACCCGGCGCCGTCTGTACATTTTTCACGAATTGCAGAAAGTCCAGCTAAGTAACCGGAAGCTGGCAGAACACATCAGGGTAGAGAACAAAGGGAATGGTCAAGTCATTGCCGACTCTGCGGAACCCAAATCTATCGCGGAGTTGAAAAGTCATAATATCCGAGTGAAGGGTGCCAAGAAGGGGCCGGACTCGGTAGAGTATGGCATTAAGTTCTTGCAGGACTTAGAGGAAATTGTGATTGATCCAACTCGCTGTCCAAATACCAAACGGGAATTCTACGGATATGAGTTGGAGTCAGATGGCAATGACGGGTTTAAAGACGGATTTCCGGATAAGGACAATCACAGCATTGATATGACCCGCTACGCTTTGGAAGATGATATTAGTCTTTCTGGCGTATCGTTCAAGAAATAACAGGGAAGGAGGTAAAAGGACATGGAAACCCTACAGCAGATTCTAGAGAATTTGGATGCTAATGCGCCCATGACGTTGGAGGAAATCATCAAGGCTGAGGTTAGTGATTGGGAACGATCCGGTGAGAGGAAACAGATGCTGATTGGCAAGAAGTATTATCGGATAAAGAATGACATCCTGGAGCAACGCCGAAAAACGATAGATGCAGATGGGCGGATGGTGGCTGCTGACAATCTGGCGGATAACCGTATTCCTCACGGATTTGTAAGGAAGCTGGTGGACCAGAAAATAGGTTATCTGCTATCCAAGCCATTTCTACCGAAGACGAAAAAGCCAGAATATCAATCAGAGCTGGATCTATTCTTCAACGATGACTTTAAAATGTTGTTTAAGAATACAGGCAAGGATGCGGTTAACTGTGGTAAGGCCTGGCTACATCCGTATTACACGGACACTGGCGAGCTTGCCTTTATGAGGATGAACCCAGAGGAGTGCCTGCCGATCTGGAAGGATGCCGCACATACCAAGCTGGCTGCTTTTATACGAGCCTATGAGATTGAGGGGTATGTGGCTAAGAAAAAGCAGACGGTCAAGCGAATCGAATGGTGGGATCTGGACGGTGTTCAGATATTTGAAGAGGAAGCGGGCAAGTTGAAGCCACTGGAGAAGCGGAATCACCTTGCTGTGATGGAGGGAAGCGCGGAGAAGCCTCTGAACTGGGAGCGGGTACCCTTTATCTGCTTCAAATACAATTCTGAGGAGCAGCCGCTGATTGAGTTGATCAAGAAGCAGGTCGATGATTATGACAAGCAAAAATCCGCCAACAGTAACAACCTGGAGGACCTGCCGAACAGTATCTATGTGGTCAAGAACTACAGCGGCGAGGGTGGCGGCGAGTTCCGCGAGAACATTTCCCGCTTCCGTGTGGCTTTTGTGGACGGTGACGGTGGAGTGGATACGATTAGCCTGGATCTGGATACCGAAGCGTATTCAAACCATATGGAGATGACTCGTAAGGACATTTTCGAATTTGGGCGGGGAGTGGACACTCAGTCTGACAAGTTTTCCAGTGCTCCTTCTGGTATAGCCCTTCGTTCTTTGTATCAGGACTTGGATCTGGATTGTAATGATATCGAGAACGAGTTTCAAGCGGGGCTTAAGCAGCTGATTTGGTTCATCGACGTCCACCTGGCAGCTGTAAAAGGCAACGATTACTCTGAGGAAACTGTGACGTTTATCTTCAATCGAGATATGCCGATTAACGAGTCTGAGGCGATCACTGACGCCAGCAACAGTATGGGGGTTATCTCCAAGGAAACCATCGTGGCTAATCATCCATGGGTTACGAACACCAAAGAGGAACTGAAGCGGATTGAGGCTGAAGAACAGGCAGAGCTGAAGAAGATGGATGATTACGGTCTACCTCCAGATCCGGGAGGTGACAAAGCTAAGCCGGAAGAGGATGATGACGAATGAAGTCAGCAGCCTACTGGTCTAAGCGAATGGAGCAACTGAATGAATCGCTACTGAATAAGGGTGTACCATTTAACAAAGCAATGCAAAAGGAATACCGCAAGGCTCAAATATCCATCCAGACGGACGTTAACAATTTCTATCAGCGGTTCGCGGATAATAACGGGATCGTTAGCCTATCCGCTGCTAAGCAAGTTCTCAAAGCAGGCGAGCTGAAGGAATTCAGGTGGAGCGTCGAGGATTACATCGCCCGCGGCAAAGAGAACGCCATCGATCAGCGATGGATGAAGGAACTAGAGAATGCCAGCATTAGAGTACGTGTTACCCGCCTAGAATCCATTCAATTGCAGATGAAGCAACATGTCGAGGAATTATCAGCTAAGCGTCTGGCAGGCACAACAGAGCTACTAGGCAACGTCTATAAGGATGGTTACTATCGAAGTATTTTTGAACTAGAAAAGGGTATCGGTATAGGAGCTTCATTTGCAAAGATCGATAAAAGGCAGTTGGAAGCTATCCTATCAGCACCTTGGGCACCAGATGGCAGCAGCTTTTCCCAACGTATATGGACTGATCGCGTCAGGCTGACTGGAACGCTTCGTAACATCTTTAGTCAGGGGCTTATTAGTGGTGATACCTCTAAGCAAATGATAGAGCAGCTTATGAAACGCTTCGATGTGTCACGGAAGAATGCAGAGCGGTTAATACTGACGGAATCAGCATACTTCGCTGGTCAGTCTCGTATAGCCGGCTACAAAGAACTTGGAGTAGAGCAATACCGCTACACTGCTACACTGGACAGCCGGACATCCATTACTTGCCGAGACCTAGACGGGAAAGTATTTGATATCGAAGATGCTCAGGTTAATGTCAATTATCCACCTATGCATGCTTATTGCCGATCAACCACCATACCGCACTATGAGGACAACATCAAAGAGCGGGTAGCTAGGGATGAAGATGGCAAAACGTATAAGGTTCCAGAGGATATCAACTACAATGACTGGGCTGAAAAGTACGCTCCCGGAGCTACTGAGACAGTTACTGTTGAAACCCCAACTAAGCAAGCGCCGGAGACTCCATTACCTACTATTGAGGTTCCAGGTGGGCCAACAAAGGATATTCCAATTCCTGAGAAAAGCATATATACCCTGGAACCAGAGAAATGGTATGATGAAACCGGAAAGACTGCACCACCGCTGATTAATCTCAGTAAGATGGATCTACCGAAGCTGCAGCCAGACATTCCGCGTAAACTAGGTAATATCGATCTATCTAAACCTGATATCGTCCGCAACTATGTAAAGGATGCGGAGCAAGCCATCAGGAATGCACCGGAAGAACATGCAATAGCTCTTACTAAGGAAGGTGAGGTTATCCATGTTAAGGGTGATAAGGCATCTGTCGATATTACCAAGATCAAACCACCTGAAGTACTTAAAAAGAGCATCGTCACCCATAACCACCCTACAGTGGATGGGGAACCCGGAGGATCATTTAGCCGGGACGATGTCCTAGCATTCATAAAGAATGGAATCAAGGAGTTGAGAGCAGTTGATTCAGGTAGCACGTACATCCTGAAGAAGTCAGCCCCAATAAACCTGAGTACAGATGAGATTAACCGTTTACTTGATAAAGCAGAAGATTCGTATCTTGCATTGCTTACTATTGAGCAGGCACTCACAGGTTATGACGAAAAGCACCTAACCATGGAACAGCTAGTAATGCTTCTTGAATCACTACAATATACAAAGGAGTGATGATCTTGCGAACTAAAGAAGAGAATAGAGCGGCTATCGCTGAACAGTTTGCCCCGCAACGTGAGAAGCTAGGCGAACGGTTTGACGCTTTTGTGGACGAGATCAGCGCCGTTAGGTATGAGTATCTTCAGAAGCGTGATAAGCTGCCGAAGTATCCTATAGGTGTTCTGGATGCTAATTCAGTTGAAGAGCGGCGATTGAGCCGCGAAGAAGGGTTGAAATGGGTCTTAATTAAACAGAAATATGGTATATGAAGCACTCTCCAATATGGGAGGGTGCTTTTATATTGCCGTCTTTTTGGTATTGCAGACGTTAAAGAACAAGACATCACCGGACGCGACCGGGATAACAAGCGAAGATGAAACGGAGGAATCGTTAATGAATAAAGAGCAATTTGTTTCACTGGGATTACCGAATGATCTGGCTGATAAGGCCGCCGCTGCTTCTGCTGATGAATTGAAAGGGTTTGTACCGAAAGCCCGCTTTGATGAAGTCAACGACGCGAAGAAGCAGGCTGAACAAGATCGTGACAAAGCCTCAGGTCAACTTGAAGAGGTGAAGAAGGCTGCCGGCGATAACCAGGCGCTGAAGGATCAGATTACGAAGCTGCAAGACGAGAACAAGACAGCCAAGACGGATTATGAGGCCAAAGTGAAGGACCTGCAGCTGACCACGGCACTCAAGCTAGCGCTGGCTGGTGAGGCGCATGATCCGGATATCGTTGCCGGGCTTCTGGATAAGACCAAGATCGAACTGGACGAAAGTGGCGGTGTAAAAGGTGGACTGGACGACCAGGTGAAGGCCCTGCGCGAGAGCAAGGGCTTTTTGTTTGCGGAAAAACAGGAGAACAAAGGACCGACCTTCAAGGGCTTCAAGTCTCCTGATGGCAAGGATCAGTCCAAAAGCGGCGGTGATACCAGTGTTGCTGCAGACTTTGCCAAGGCGGCCAATGATGCTGGCAAAGCGCCTGCTGCTGCAAATAACCCATGGTCCTAAATAAGAGAGGAGCTAAACAGTATGGTATATGTTAAAGATTACGGAAAAGTAGAAGATATTAATTTTCTAGCTAGTGCAAAGTATGTCAGTCATACGTATCAAATCAGCAATGAGGGAGTTTCAGCGGACTCACAAGGGCGCAAGATTGTTAAGGCTGGTACAGTGTACCCTGCCAATGATGCTACAGCTATCGGGATCGTATTCACTGATACCGATGTAACTGAGGGTCCACAACCAGGTGCGGTACTAATTGAAGCTTGGATTCTGGAGGCTCGTTTGCCAGTTGCTCCAGACGCAGCAGCTAAAACAGCACTCGCTGCTAAGTCAGGTATCAAATTCAAACAAAGCGTTTAATCGAAAGGAGAATATAAATCATGCCAAACGTATTAGAACTTTTTAATCAGCGCGAAATCCTGAACTATTTGGGAAATCGGCAGTACCCGGCTTTGTTGGGTGAGACGCTCTTTCCGGAGGTCAAACACGAATCATTAGAATTTGATCAGATCAAGGGCGCAGGAATGATTCCAGTCATCGCCAGTGTCCATGCGTTTGACTCTGAAGCGGAGATTGACAGCCGAGAGGGCTCCAAGCAGGCTATGGAACTGGCGCTAATTAAGCGGAAACGGCAGATGAAAGAAAAGGATATCATCGCCTTGGAAAACCCACGAACTTCAGCGGAACAACAGTATCTCATGAAGCGGGTGTATAACGATGTTGATGCATTAACTGCGGGTGTACGCGCTCGAGTTGAGCTTATGCGAATGGAGGCTACATCCAGCGGTACTGTAACTCTGAACGAGAATGGTTTAAATCTGACTCTGGATTACAAAGTGCCTGCCAATCACAAGCAGATCCTGTCTGGTTCTGATGTGTGGTCCGACCCAGATAGTGACCCTTTTACGCAACTGCAGGATTGGTACGCGACACTGGGTACTAAACCTAAACGCGCCTTGACATCTGCAGCTGCCTTGTCTGCGCTGCTTCGTCATCCGAAAGTAATTGGGGCATTGTTTGGCAATAACGCTGCGCGGGTAGCGACTCGCCTTGATTTGAATGCATTTATGACACAGCTCGAGCTTCCAACTATTGCGACCTATGAGGAAGTATACAAGAAGCAGAAAGCAGACGGCACGTATGAGCAACTACGATACTTCCCGCAGAATAAATTTGTTATGTTGCCGGATGGTCCACTGGGTGAGACTATTTACGGTCCGACAGCCGAAGAGATCCGTCTGGCGCGAGATCCGAATATCGACATTACAAAGGTCGGCAATGTACTAGCTATGGTGTACGAAGACGGTAAAGATCCGGTAAGCACTTGGACCAAAGCTGTAGCGACAGCATTGCCATCGTTCCCGGCTGCTGATGAAGTGTTCCAGGCAACAGTACTTTAATCATGGGGCGGTTCGCCGCCCTTAAGGAGGAATTAGCGTGAAAGTTGAAGTGAAGGAAGTCCCGATCCGGCATAATGGCCAGCTGTTTCAGAAAGGCGAGTCCTTCAGCGTGACTGAGAGGGACTTTGCCCGCTTGTTGCACTATGTCACCATTTTGGAAGAGGAAGCACTAGCGAAGGTGTCGGTATCTGAAATGAAGCTGCCAGAGCTAAAAGCTTATGCTAAGGAACAAGACATTGATCTGGGCGAAGCGACCAAAAGGGAGGATGTTCTTGCTGTAATCCTGAAAGCGGGTGTATCTGATGGAGGAGCATCTTAAATATTTTTTTAAGCTCAAGCAACTGTTAGGGATTCCGATTGAGACTACAACAAAAGATTTCCAACTGACCTTTGCGCTAGAATCCATCATTCAGGCCATTAAGACCTTTTGTAACATCTCATCGATTCCGCGTGAGCTGGATACTGTGGTGTTACAAATCGCGGAGGACTATTACCGTGCGAAATATCCTACTGAATTTGAGCAGGCAGCTCCAGCGGTTACGAGTATCAAACGTGGTGACGTGACCACGGCATTTGGATCAGCCAAAGCCAATGTTACTGTGGGATCTGGAGCGGCATTTATCCGGAACTATGAAGCTCAATTAATCGCTTTTCGCCGGATGAGGTGGTGATCATGCCTCAATTCGGAAATATACCAGCGGAGCGTGCAGCCGTAGAGAGCACCTATGAAGGTCTATGTACTGTTTCGGAAATGAAGGATGTAAAAGATCCAGTAGCCGGTAAAACACGTCAGCAAACTATCATTGTCTTGGCTAATGAACCGTGTGGACTCTCTCAGTCATCCTTACCTGCTGCCACACAAACAGTGACAGCGGATCAGGTCAATTATGATGCTAAGCTGTTTATCTCTCCTGATGTAACTATCAAGCCAGGAAGCCGAATCACGGTTCAGCAGAACGGCATGGAGTTCAAAGGAGAACAGGCGGGTAAGGCATTCAGGTATGTTACTCATCAGGAGATTAAGCTAAAAGAGGTCCTGAACGCATGAGTATGGGTAAGTTTGACTTCAAGGACGTTAAGAAGCTTCAGAAGAACCTTCAACGGATGCAAAATGAGTTTCCACAGTTTATGGAGGAATGTATTCGCGAACTTGCCGGGAGGTTGCTAGCTAAAACCGTAGCACGTACCCCGGTCAAAACGGGAGACTTACGGCGAGGCTGGCAAATTGGTGATGTGGTTCGACTCCCAGGAGGCGGAGTACACGTTGAGATTGTCAACAATGTAGAATATGCCCTCTATGTAGAGTACGGCCATGTTACCAGACTGCGGACAGGTTGGGTTAACGGTAAATTCATGCTGACACTGTCCGAGCAGGAACTTAAGAGAGAGTTACCAGGGATCATGGAGCGGAAGCTGAAAAAATATATGGAGAAGCATATGGGGCGGTGAGTATGCAGGATATAAAAAACGCACTCATAAAAAAGCTATCGTTATTTACTCCGGAGTATCCGGTTTATGACGAAGCAGTGGAGCAGGGCATGCAGCAGCCATGCTTTTTTGTGCTGTTATTGGAAAGTAGTCAGGTCCGAGGGGTTAACCGGCGCTATCAGCGTTTCAATCCCTTTGACGTTCATTACTTCCCGCAACAGGAATTAGCGGCTCCCCGAGAAGAATGCGAGCTAATATCTGAACAATTGTATTCCGAGTTGGAATATGTAACTGGGCATGATGGGCTCTACCGGGGAACAGGTATGAGGCATGAAATAGTGGATGGAGTATTGCATTTCTTCGTTGAGTACAATGTTCACCTGATCCGGGATAAAGCACCGGATATTAAAATGCAGACTATGAAGCAAGGAGGCGGTATTAAGTGAGTGAGAAAAGCATTAAGACAGCTGAGACACCGATTGAGGGGTCATTTACCAAAGAGCAGTTCTTAGCTTCTGCTAAGTATTCATATCAAGACAAAGACATCTTATCGGCGCTACTGGAGCCAGAGAAACTGTATACAGCTTTTGAGGCGCAACAAGTGATCGATGATTTTAAGAATAAGGAGGCTGAGTAGATTATGGCCGGTGGAACATGGACCACTCAAAATAAAGTAAGACCCGGTGTATATGTTAACGTGGAAACGTCTGGCGGGGCATTGGGTACGGTTGGCAGCAGGGGAATAACCTCTTTAGCGCTAACTCTCCCATGGGGAGCGGCTAAGGTCATCACACCGATTATAGCTGGTGAGGATACATTCAAAGCGCTTGGCTATGACATTACAGCTCCAGAGCTGTTGTTGGTGCGTGAGGCGCTTAAAAGAGCTCGGACAGTGTTGCTGTACAAACTCAATGACGGAACAAAGTCAACTGTCACAGTTGGGACCTTGGTAGCTACAGCAAGATATGGTGGCATTCGAGGTAATGCGCTGAAGGTTGTCGTACAAACCAACATTGATGATAGTAGCAAGTTTGATGTAAAAACACTGCTGGATAACGCAGTAGTGGACACACAGGTAGTCGCTAATATTGCGGGGCTCATCCCGAATGACTGGATTGTATGGAGCGGGACCGGCACACTAACAGCGAATGCAGGAGCTCCTTTGATTGGTGGAGCAAACGGCACTGTGACTAATGCGGATCATACTGCATATCTAGCTGCACTAGAACTGTACGATTTCCAGACAGTGGCACTGACATCCACGGACAATGTGCTCAAAGCTGTCTATGCTGCCTTTGTACGGCGCTTGAGAGAGTCAGAGGGTAAAAAGGTACAGGCAGCACTTGAGAACTACCCTGTAGCCGATTTTGAAGGTGTAATCAGCGTCAAGAATGGTGTTGTTCTTTCAGATGGGACAACAATAACAGCAGCGCAGGCCACTGCTTGGGTAGGCGGTGCTTCGGCAGCAGCTGAGATGAACGAGTCTTTGACTTATTCGGCATATGACGATGCTGTAGATGTGGCGCCACGCTACACTAATACACAGATTGAAGCAGCTCTGAAAGCCGGAGAATTTGTCTTTACCCCTTCCGTTAATCGGGCTGTGATAGAACAGGATATTAATACTTTCCTCTCTTACACTCCAAAGAAGGGAAAACAACTTCAAAAAAACCGTGTGCTCCGTGTGTTGGATGGTATTGCGAATGATCTGAAGCGTATCTTTGAATCATTTTACATCGGTAAGGTATCAAATAATGTTGATGGTCGAGCTCTGTTTCGTAAAGAGGCAGTTATCTATTTGGATAGCTTGCAGGGGATTGATGCCATTCAAAATTTTGATGCTCAGACGGATATCACTGTATCTCCTGGCAATGATTCAGATGCTATATATGTCGAAGTTAATATCCAGCCAGTAGACAGTATCGAAAAAGTATATATGAAAGTGCAGGTGAGATAAAATGGGTTTCTTAAAGGCTAGCGAAACAATCAGTGGACAAGAGGGACGAGCCTACGCCACAATCAACGGTCAGGTGGAGGAAATGTTCTACATCAAGACTCTTGAAGCCTCTGTTGAAAAAGAAAAGGCTGAGGTGAAGACGTTGGGCCGCCGCGGCACGCAACATAAAACTACTGGATGGTCCGGTACCGGTAGTATGACGATCTACTATATGACTAGTCGGTTCCGTCAGTTGATGATCGATTATATCAAAACGGGTAGAGATACCAACTTTGATATTACGGTAACTAATGAAGATCCGGGATCTACCATTGGGTCTCAAACAATTACTCTACTAGGTGTGAACCTTGATAGTGTAGTTATGGTATCGCTGGATACAGAATCTGATGCACTAGAAGAGGATATCGATTTTACCTTTGAGGATATTGATATGGGTCAAGCATTTAACCCACCAGCCAATTAAAATAAATTTCAGGAGGAATTAATATTATGAGCGATTTCACAGCATTCTACGCACAAAACGCAGCGGTGGAGACTACAGAGGATTTCGTGGTCTCCCCTAGATTTAAAGATAAAGATGGAAAGGCGATTCCTTGGAAGCTACGTAGTATCACTGAAGAAGAAAATAAAGAACTTCGTAAGGCTGCCACGAAGCGAACCAAAGGTAAATACGGACAATTTACATCTGAAATGGATGCTAATGAATACATGGCAAAAATGGTGGTGGCTTCTGTATCTTATCCGGATCTCAAAAATGCAGAAATTCAAAAATCCTATGGAGTACTTGGTTCAGAAGTTCTGTTACGCAAAATGCTGCTTCCTGGCGAATTCTCAGCCCTCAGCGAACGGGTACAGACACTAAACGGTTTTGATCAAGATATCAATGAGCAGATAGAAGAAGTAAAAAACTAATAGAGGAGGGTGACGGTGAGGCTAACTTAGCTTACTACGCCCTCCATGAGCTTCACATTTTACCGCATGACCTTATGGCGATGGGACAGAGGGAACGTGCCGCTATATATGCTATGATCTCTCTTCGGGTGGATAAGGAAAAGAAATAAGCGTCTAAGGCCAGTTCTAAAGGACGTAAAAAGTAATAGACCGTTCATTGCCTGTTTGGTATATTGTTAGTAAATATTACCTCTGGGAGTGGAATTTATATGAAAGGCTTACGCAATGTTTTAGCGGTGCTTTGTTTCATAGTCTCTATATTCTTCTTGACATTCACTATATTTTTGTTTGTTAAGCCTGATGTAAATGGAGGGACAATTGGCGTAATATTTACTTTAATTTTCTTTGCTTTAGGTTATTTCCTTAGAGTTAAACCACATAACCATTTAGACTCAAACGATGATAAAAATGAGTTTTTAGTAACAAGTGCATTGGATCATGTTGAAGGATTGCCATTAGGTGAGGGAACATTGTGCAACCTATCTGTAACACAAGATAAACTGGTGATAGATGGGGGTGGCACTGACTTTAACATTAACAACTCTCAGATAAGGGCTGTAGAAGTAAAAACGGATACGGAAATTGCAAATATAGTCCATAGTAGTGCAACTAAAGGAATCGCTGGAGGGTTGTTGTTTGGCCCAATCGGTTTAATTGTCGGATCAAGAGCGACGAACAAAGAAAAAAGAACTAACACGCACTATCTTATAATTAACTATACGAATTCTAACGGCGAGATGGCCGCGCTCATGTTTGATGGAGGTCATACAGCAGCATCGGCACAAAAAATAACACATAAACTTAGACCAATAATAACGAACAATCCAAAGCAATCAGTTCAATTGTAGTTAACGAAGCACTCCACGCTGGAGTGCTTTTTTTATATTGTGTAGAAAGGAGGAAGCCAAATTGCCAAGCATTGCAGCGAGTCTTGCATTAAATGATGTCTTTAGTCAGCGCTTGAATCAGGTTAACGCTTCTTTAGCAGCGACTATTCAGTTAATGGCACGATTGCAATCTCAAATGCAGAATCCAATGGTATTAAGAATCAGCGCTTTTGATGTGATCAGTAATTTAGATATGATTAAACAGCAGATTTCAGCTCTAGGAACAGGTAGCCTGATACGAATAAACATTAATACTACAGAAATATTACAGCAATTAGCAGTAATCAGGCAGCGGTTAGGCGGTGAAGAATCGTTAATTAAAATAAAAATCAATACCGCTGATATTTCCTCGCAAATTGCAATTATAAAAAGACAGATTGAATCTGAATTAAGTAGTGTCGTTGCGCAGATTCGAATTGAGCTACCTCGGTCTTTGGAGGCTATGTTTACAAATCTCCAACGCTTGGTGTCTCAACTCATTAGATCAACGCGACAATTAAGAACACGCAGTGCAGACGCAGGTGAATTGCAAAGAGCTCTAGAACGTATCGCTAGGTTAGAACGGCAAATTGCCGACCTACAGTCTAGGGTGAACGGACAAATTAATAATGCAACGAAAAACACATCTAATTGGTTAAGTAGCCTCAAAAATGTAGTCGCAGCTTATCTATCTATTGCTGCAGCTAAAAAACTTTTGGAAACATCAGATGATGTGGCGTTGACTAACGCTAGATTAGCAATGGTTAATGATGGCCTTCGAACACAGCTAGAGTTACAACGTCAGGTAATGGACGCGGCGAATGATACTCGGGCAAACTACCAAGCTACAGCGGATATGGTCACTAAACTCGCTATGAGTACTCAGGGTATTTTTAAAACAGATGACGATATTATTAAATTCACGAAGAGCTTCAACAAAGCTTTGGTAATCTCAGGTGCAGGAGCCCAAGAAACGACTGCCTCTATATTGCAAATGGGGCAAGCGCTCGGGAGTGGGGTTTTACAAGGGGATGAATTGAGGTCCCTTAGTGAAAATGCTCCAGCGGTGATGAGCCTATTAGCGGAGGGGCTAGGTGTAGCACGCGGGGAACTTAAAGCAATGGGAGCTGATGGTAAACTAACATCTGCGATGATTGTTAAAGCTTTTGAAAAGCAAAGCGGAAAAATCGATAAGATGTTTAGTCAAATGCCTATGACTTTTGGTTCGGCAATGACAATTATGAAGAATAAAGTAGCTGAGTGGATTGGAACAATCAACGGGGCAGAAGGTCCTCTTAGTAGGATTACTAAGATGCTACAGGATCTAACTGCATGGTTAAGTACGAGTGACGGAGAACAATTTTTGAGTGGTTTAAGCGAAGGCATCACCACAACTGTCGATATTGTTGTTTCGTTAGGAGATGCTGCTGCACAGGTGTATAGCTATATTACTACGAATTGGACAACTATTGAGCCAATTGTTTGGGGGATTGCAGCGGCATTAACGGCGTGGAAACTCGCATCTATGGCTGTTGGATCTGCCTCTATATTTGCTTCAATTGGAACAGGAATAATGACAGCGGCAGTATTTCTTCAAACAGCTGCTACAGGTGGTTTGGCTCTCGCATGGCGAGGTTTAAACGCAGCTATGAAAGCCAATATATTTATTTTAGTTGCTACTATTCTGGCAGGTTTGATTATGTGGCTAATAAAACTATGGAATACAAATGATGCGTTTGCAGCCGGATTTCTTAGGGTTTGGAATGGAATAATGAATTTCTTCAATCAGGTACCAATTTTCTTCACAAGTATAGGGTACGCAATAGCGGATGCATTCGGATGGGCTAAAACCAAGTCCTTAACTTTTATGGAGGATTTGGCAAATGGCGCTATTGATCGAATTAATGATTTGATTAATACATTGAATAAACTACCCTTTGTTGAACTTGAGACCATTAGCCACATAGAATTAGCTGCTGGAAAAGCCGCTGAAGAAGAAGCTGCGAAGCAACAGAGGGCAGCAAACTTAGCTGCAATGGAGAATAGTGCAGCAACAAAGGCTAAAGAACGTGAGGCTAAAGTCCAAAAAATGTTAGATGAACGTGCAACGAAACGTGAATCTGAAGCAGCTGTTGAGAACGCTAAAAATGCAAAATCAGGAAAAGATGATAAGGTTGCTGGAATGGGGTTTTCTGCTGCTGGTGGTGCCGCAGCTGCTGCAGCTCCAAAAACTGATAAGTTAAAAAAAGTCGATAAGGTCGGCAAAGTAGAGAAGCCGATTGATATCTCTAAAGAAGACCTGAAGATTATGCGCGATGTCGCGGAAATGAAGAACATTCAAAACTTTGTGACATTGACACCGACTATTCAGGTCAAGACAGGACCAGTAACCAATGAGGCTAATGTCGATTCCATCGTTAAGAAGATCGGCAATATACTTACTGAAGAGGTGGCAAGTACAGCCAAGGGGGTATACTCCTAATGAACAACGGCTATAGCATTGAATTAAGTTTCAACAACCGCGCAATATGGTTTGAAATCCCCGTCCTTCCGGAAGAAATAGAGATCGGCGGGGAAGGTGACGGAGAGACTTATGATATAACGGATCTTGGTGAAATTAATGTAATCAAGGCCGCTAAGTTGAAAGAGATTAGCTTTAGTAGTTTTTTTCCAGCTATCGCAGTAGGTGGTACCGTACCAAGCTATGTATCATCAAAAAACTGGGGGCAACCCGCGGACTACATCCAATTAATTGAAACCTGGATGAACAAGCGCAAGCCGATCCGGTTTATTTTTACGTCAACGGGTCTAAAAATAAATATTGCTGCCAGTATCGAAGAATTTAATTATAAAGAGGTTGCTGGGAGCCCGGGCGATTTTGAATATGAAATCAGCCTGAAGGAGTATGTATTTTACGCTGCTAAAAAGGTGACGTTGAAGACAAATACAACACCAGCTGGTACAACCACCACCACTAAGAAAGAGCCAGCGAAACGCGCAGATGAACGTACCAAGTCTAAAACGGTTACCATCAAATCCGGGGACACCTTGATGAAGATAGCTAAAAGAGAACTCGGTGACGGTAGCCGGTGGAAAGAGATTCAGAAGTTAAACGGCTTAACAGACGCGCAGCTGAAGACACTCAAAATCGGCTCTGTTCTGAAGCTACCGGGGTGATGATACATGGAGTTATTGATCGATAATAAAAATGGCACCGTCTGGGATGTTTCCAGCATCGTTACTGATATATCTTGGAAGACGATCCGTATAGGTAAGGCGGCATCCTTAGAATTCACCCTTGTAGACCATGGCCCATGGCAAGATAAAAAATTCCAACTGAATAATGGTGATGTGGTTAGGTACACAGATGAGGGACATAAGGTTTTCTATGGATATATTTTCAGTATTGAAACTGGTAAGACGGAAGAAATAAGCATCCTTGCTTATGATCAGATCCGGTATCTGATGAATAGCGGAACTTATGTATTTACGAAACAGACAGCAACTCAGGTAGTTCAAAAGATCGCTCAAGACATGCAGCTCAAGACCGGAACGCTGGAAGATACAAAATACATTATTCCTTCCCAGATCCGCGACGATAAAACGTTTATCGATATGATCTGCATGGCGTTAGATGAGACCCTGATTAACTACGGGACCAACTTCGTATTCTTTGACGATTTTGGGAGCTTGACGATACGTAATGCTTCTAATATGCGCTTTCCTTTTGTGGTGGGTGATGATTCACTCATGACGGATTATTCTTACAGCCGAAACATTGACGATGAGACATATAATCAAATTGTATTGTACAGAGACAACAAGGAGACTGGTAAGCGGGAAACTTACGTTACCAAGGATAGCGCCAGCATTGCTAAGTGGGGACTGCTACAACTCTACGAGTCAGTAGATGAGAATCTGAATCAGGCTCAAATTACCGAGCAACTAACTCAGCAACTGTTCATGAAGAATAGAGAGAAGCGGACGCTTAGTATAGAGGCCCTTGGAGATTACCGGATGCGTGCAGGATGCTACGTTAATTTATATATCAACGTAATGAACATAAATAAATTCTTCCTAGTCGATGAATGTACTCATAAGAAAGAAGGCGGAGTACATACCATGGACTTAGAGCTAAGGTTGGTGTGATCATGATAGATGCGATAAAACGCGCTGCCACTGAAGCGGTGAATGCTGCTGGTCCAGTTCTGGTACAGCTAGGAATTGTAGAAAAAATTAATCCTCTTGTAGTGTTGGTCGATAATCGGCTTTCACTTACGGAGGATTTTTTAATTGTTCCGGAAACCTTATCTGAACAGAAAATAACAATAGGAATCCAAGAATACGTAATTCGTAAGCCGTTAGCTACTGGAGATAAACTTTTACTTATCCGCATGCAGGGCGGTCAACGCTACGTAATCATGGATAGGGTGGTGAGTGTTTGATACCACAGAGCGATAACGTGCTGCTGAATGAGGATATGGAGGATACACCCCAACCAAGTCTTACTTATAAATTAGACCTTGTAAATGGACGTATAGGATCCGTGGTAGTGGATGGATTGGATGCCGTAAAACAGGCAGTTATAAAAATACTCTCGACAATCCGATTTGAAAACTTGATTTACAGTGACAATTACGGTAGTGAGGCAGATGTTGGAGCGGTGCGGGGTCGGGCGGTGTTTGAAACCGAAGTGGAACGCTGGACTAGGGAAGCGTTACTTCAGGATGATCGTATCGTTTCGGTAACTAAATTTAGATTTAACTATGATGGCGATGCGGTCCTCGTCTTGTTTGACGTAGAGAGTGATTACGGAAATTATACAGACCGATTGGAGGTGAATGGCGGTGTATGAAGATCAAACGTTTGAAACGATCTTAGAACGGATGCTAGACCGGGTACCAGATGGGCTGGACAAGCGAGAAGGTAGCATTATTTATGATGCTATGGCTCCAGCAGCAATGGAATTAGCTCAGATGTATGTCGAGTTGGATATCAACGCAAATTTAATATTTGCTGATACAGCTAGTGGTGATTATCTGGATCGATCGATTGCGTGGTCTGGTGTTACCCGCAAGAAGGCAACAAAAGCCCAACTAAGAGGGCTTTTTTATAATGCTTCTAACACCTTAATGGATATTCCAGTTGGTAGTCGCTTCGCTATTGGTGCAATCAACTATAAAGTAATCTCTCGACTCTCATTAGGGGAGTATCGGCTTGAGGCAGAGGTTGAAGGAGTTACGGGTAATCAGCACTTCGGAGCCTTAATTCCTATCGATTTTATTAATAATCTAGCAAGGGCTGAATTGACGGAGTTACTTATCCCTGGGACTGATAGAGAGACAGATGATGCATTACGGCAGCGGTACCTTGATTCTGCCAGACGTCCAGCAACCAGCGGGAATAAATATCATTATATTGAATGGGCTCTTGAAGTTTCCGGAGTGGGCGGCGCTCGTGTATTCCCATTATGGTCAGGTCCGAAGACCGTAAAAGTTGTCATTGTAAATACAGAAGGTGCCCCAGCCTCAAGCGTTCTTGTGAATCAAGTACAAGACTATATTGATCCAGCTGCTGGGAAAGGTGAGGGACAAGCGCCTATTGGGGCAGTAGTCACAGTTACTTCAGCAATCGGTAAGACGATCAATATATCAGCCAAGGTAACTTTAGCGCCTGGTTATAGCTTGCAGGGTGTAAAGAATTCCTTCTTGGAGCGATTGGAAACTTGGCGTAAGTCAGCGTCTTTTGTATCTACTTATGTAAGTCAGGCCGTAATTGGATCAATCCTTTTAGGGACTGACGGTGTTATTGATTATCTTGGGTTGCTACTTAATGGAGCTGCTGGGAACATTGTTCTTGCAGAAGAAGAGGTGCCATTGATCGGTATTGTGGAATTGGGGGTGTAACATGGCCTATCCGAGTAAAGTTGATGTATTTCAGGAGAAGTTGAATAAAAACCCAACGGGAAACAACTATGTCATCGAGGAACGGATAACACTTGTAGCAGGCGTTTATGAAGGGTTACTTAATCACGATAATATCAATAACGCTACTGTCCAAGTCTATAGTGGTAGTAAATTGACGGGTGATAAATTGACAAACTGGACGTTAACCATTCCGAGTGATACACCATGGCGCAGGTTAATTAAGATATTTAGTGGAGCTGCTGAAGTTTACGTAACCTATGAAACACCAGGGGACACGGTAGAGGCTGACGATATTAATGTGCTACAAAAGTCTGTAACAGCCACACAAACAGAGGTAGAGCGGTATAAATCGAGTGGACTTATAGACGGTGGTTCATTTACGAGAGGGGTATAAGATGGCACAGACGATACAAATAAAACGTGGTACTAAAGCTCAACTTAGCACGTATGGTGCATTGCTTGTTGGCGAAATGGGCTTTTGTACAGATACGAAAGAAATATATATCGGAGACGGTACAACAAACTCAATGGTTGGGCGAGCTTTGTCAGGTGCAGAGGCTTCTCGTCCGGTGGCCGCATCTGTTGGACGTTTGTTTTACGTAACGAGTGGGGCAAATAGTGGATATCTTTATTTTGATGATGGGACCACTTGGAGGCGAGTGAACGCCCAAGCACTCAGTGATTTAACAGGGTCGCTTGATAATATAGCGGATGGCGCTACTTATGCAAAGATATTAAAGGCTGATGTTAGTGCAGGACATATCAATAAGGTGTCAGATGGCACAAATACTAAAACTGCAGCTGAGATTAAAAGCCATATTGACGATGCAGCTAAACACCGAGTCATTAATGATTCTGGTACAGCCATTACCGATATCTGGTCTGCACAAAAAATCAAAAATGAAATTGAATTAGCAAAACATAATATCGAACCACAAGCATCAGTAAAAGATCAACATTTATTAGCACCACCAGCAAGCCCAGCAGAAGCGGATCGTTATATCATTCCAGCATCAGCGACTGGGGTATGGGCAGGTAAGACAAACCAAATAGCAGAGTATCAGTCTGGAGTCTGGGCTTATTATTCCCCTGCTGTCGGTTGGACTGCTTACGTTGATGATGAACAAAAGATCTACAGCTGGAATGGAACGGCATGGGTTAGGACTGGTGGTGCCCTACAGACGATTACAGCAGGTAACGGTCTTACTGGTGGTGGTCAATCAGATACCGTTACATTGACGGTAGGAGCTGGAAACGGGATTGTTGTAGATTCTACTACGGTAGCTGCTAAGCCAGGTAAAGGCATTGTTGTTAACGCGACCGGGATCGAGGCTAATATTGATGCTTCTAGTATCGTCTATGACGCGACCAATGGGAATAAACTTACGGTCGCTACGATCGATGGGGGCACGTTCTAGGAGGCGAGGCAATGGCTAGAAAAGTAATGATCCAGATCCGACGAGGTTTGGAAAGTGCCATCGGAACACTAGCTATCGGTGAACTTGGCTATTGTACTGATACAAGCAAACTCTATATTGGTACAGCAAATGGCAATGTCTTGCTGGTGGCTGCTCAAAGCTCAGGAGATATGCTTAAAAGTATCTATGATACTAACAATGACGGGAAAGTGGATTATGCAGCCAACGCTGATACAGTCCTTTGGTCCGGTGTAGCTGGGAAACCAGCAACGTATCCACCTTCAACACATATGCACTCCGAATATATGAGTAAGGGTCCCGTAACATGGAATCAATTAAAGGGGGTGTGATGTTTGAGCTATGGAGAATCTTTATATAGCACTCTTCTTTTCACGGCTAATGAATTAGAGGATATAGACGATGTAAATACGGTTGATCTTATGAAATACCTACCGGCATATTACAAGGGTGTTCAAGAAATAGAAGAACTGCAGCAATCATTAGGCATTGAAATATATGGCTTAACTACGAGGGTTCAAGAGGTGCTAGATCAGGCATATGTTGAAACTGCAACATGGAGCCTTGCGCGTTGGGAGGCTGAACTTGGATTAAGCTCGGATCCATCAAAGTCTTATGTCAGTAGACGTGAAATGGTCAAAGCTAAAAGACGAGGCACAGGCACAACGACACCTGAAATGATTCAACGAACAGCATCGGCTTTTGCTGGTGGGGAAGTATCGGTAGAAGAAGTTCCAGGGGAATATCGATTTATCGTCCGATTCATAGGCATTCTAGGCATTCCACCGAATATGGCTGGGCTAATTCAGATACTGGATGAAATCAAGCCGGCACACTTGGCCTATGAGTTTGCTTATACGTACACATATTGGGATTCGCTTAAAGCTATAACTTGGAATAATGCCAACGCTGGAACGTGGAACGACTTAAGAACTTTTGGATAGGAGAGTGACACATGCAAACCACAGGGAATTTGGGCTTAAAGAAGCCCGAGGGGACAGATATCGTTGATATTGCCGATTTGAACGGAAATATGGATATCTTAGATACGAATGTTAATAACAAGGTTGATAAGGTCACAGGTAAACAGTTATCTACCAATGATTACACAGCAGCTGAGAAAACAAAGCTGGCGGGTATCGCAACAGGAGCAACGAACTATACTCACCCGGCAACTCACCCACCATCTATAATCGCGCAAGATGCAAGTAATCGATTTGTAACTGATGCTGAAAAGGCAGCATGGAATGGAAAAGCACCGAATACTCTTGTTTCAGCAGCACCGCAAAGTGACGGGTTGATGCGGGCAACTGACAAAATAAAGCTCGATGGAATCGCCACAGGAGCAAATAACTATGTTCATCCAGCAAATCATCCAGCAACTATGATTACTGAGGATGCTACTCATAGATTTGCGACTGACACAGAAAAGTCTAACTGGAACGGTAAACCCAATTTAGATACTACACCGCAACAAACAACAGCAGACATTACCTACTATGTCCGTACAGATGGTAGTGATAGTAATAATGGTCTTGCCAATACAGCAGCAGGGGCTTTTAAGACGATTACAAAGGCTATTAGTTTTATTCCACAAATTGTAAATCACGCTGTTACTGTTAACGTCGCGGCGGGAACATATTCGGAGGTTATAAGTCTTAGCGGTTATTCCGGTGGTGGATCTATAACAATACAGGGTGATACCGTGGCATCTTCATCCCGCACCATACAAGCAATTGCAATTATTAACAACAGCTTACGCACTGCGCTGAATGGTCTTAATTGTAATGCTTCAAATACAAACGGAGTATCTATATCGAAATCCGTTTATGTTGAAATTTCCTATTGTAATCTGATAGCATCGGCTCCGACCGCATCGGGGGTAGATGCTTCGGCATCAACCGTTAGAGTAAAAGGTTGTGTGATATCCAACAAAGGTCAAGCTATTTTATCTGCTGATGGATCGCGAATTCATAGTGATTCCAACTCTGGCTCTGGAAATACTTATGCGTTGTATGTCTATCAAGGTGCTGGATTAATTACACAAAGCGGTACACAACCATCATCAACAAATGGCAATGGCACTGCAACTGGCTTGGTGCTGTCAAGTGGTGTTCTTAACCCATGGGGAGATAATACAACCGGATCACGTACTGGAATAGCGGTTGCGAGTGTAACTGCAAGTGTCCCATCTGAGGTTTTCACAAAACTAATATTTACTAGCAAATTTTATGATTACCTAAACGAGTATAATTTAGCCACTGGCGTTTTTACGCCAAAAAGTAATGGTCTATATTCAATTACAGCCACTGTTACCCTAACTGGTGTGGTTGATACTAGTAATGCACAACTCGTAGTATACAAAGGTGGAGCTAGTGACCAATGCATTGCCCGTGAAAGTATGGGTTTTTCGCATGACTGCACACTATGCGGCTCAACTATAACCGACTTGGGGGCAGGTCAGACTATAGAATTGTATCTCCTTCATACCAACGGGAAAAATATAGACATTATTAGTGGTGACGGACGCTACACACAGATTAGAATAGTACGAGTTTCATAAGGGGGGATTAAGAGATGAATATAGCACTAGCAATCAAGTATCTATATCCGGATGCTGACCTAATGCGAGATTTTATCGTACAAAACAACGGACCTGAGCCTGTATTACGTCCGGGGGCAGAAGTAAAAGGGCGTGTTCTATATGAGATCAAGCTGCCGGAAAAAGGAGAGCAGCCCGTTGAGGGAGTACATTACCGTTACGGCATCGACTATAATCTGCTTACCGAAGGCGAGGATTTCGACCTGGTTGAGAGAGGTCCATATATTGCAGCGTGGAACCTAGACAAACCCCAACCGACTGAAGCCGAACTTCAAGCAGCTTGGACAGCCTACCAGGAAGCCGAAGCTAATAATCCGCCCGAGTTGACGGAAACTGAGCAACTACGCGCTGATAACGCAGCTTTATTACTGGAGCTTGTGCAGACTCAGGCAAGGCAAGATCAAGCGGAGCAGGACCAAGCAGCCATACTTTTAAGTCTCGTGGAAGGAGGTGTGCTATAAATGAACTGGTACGCACTGGTTAAGCGATACTTTGACGCAGGGTTGTATACGGGAGAGCAGGTACAGGTATTTGTCACAGCAAAAAAAATCACTGCCGAACAAGCTACAGAGATTACAACCAACGCCGAATAGCAGGCGTTTTTATTTTGCCCTCGGATCTGATCTGGGGGCTATTTATATTGATCAATAGATAGAGAGGGGAGTTGTTTTATGTCAATTGGGGGAGTCAATCCAGGAGGAGGGACCGGAGGTGTAGCCTTGGAGAATCGTATGGATGATGTTGAAAATCGTTTGTCCGGAATGTCCGACGAGTTGATGCGCTTTGGCGCAGAACATGCCACATTTAGCACTGAACTGCGATTGCTAAAAGAGAAGCAGTCTAGACATGAGGAAGATGTAAAACAAATCAAAGAATCCACAATCGAAATGAAGATCCAATTCAACGAGATTATGCGGCGGTGGGACACATTGGATTCTCGTGTGTTTCAGTTATTACAACAATCGCAAACGGATAGTAAGAGCGAACGGAAAGTGTTTATCGATCTACTTAAATACGTTCTGGCCGGTACTATCTTCGCTATTATTGCTTTTTTATTTAAAGGAGGGGCGTAATGTTAACCTTAGATCAAGTGAAAAGTAAATCATCTACGAGATTGATAGGGTTGCATCCGGTTGTATTAGCTGCTGCAACAGTTTTAATTGAACGCTGTTACGCTCGGGGAGTGCCTATTGTTATTACTCAAGGATTACGAACTATTGCGGAACAAGACGCTCTCTACGCACAAGGGCGTACAAAACCCGGATCTATCGTGACCAATGCAAAGGGCGGGTATAGTTACCACAATTTTGGTTTGGCTGTTGATTTTGCTTTGCTGCTGCCTAATGGGTCTAGTGTTTCATGGGATATGAACCGAGACTACAACGGAAACAACATCAAAGACTGGATTGAAGTGGTGGAAGAGGCCAAGAAGCTCGGATTTGAGTGGGGAGGCGACTGGACAACATTTAAGGATTATCCTCATTTCCAAATGGTCTTTGGCTTAACACTCACTCAGCTGCGAGCAGGTAGCAAGCCATCTGAAACGGTTATGGCAAAAGCATCAGCTATTATAGAACGATTAAAAGGGGAGGTAGATGAAGACATGAGTAGAATAGCGGATCTGGAAGAACAAGTGAAGGAACTAACGAAAGTCGTAACGGGGTTGACTAATAGCAAGGATGTACTTAAAGAACAGTCTCTCAAACAGGCTGTGGATATTAAGGAACTGAGCACTATATTGCTGGAGTTGACGAATACCAAGCCCCCTGTATGGTCCCAGGAAGCTTTACAGGCGTTTGCGTGTACGCCATCAGTCTTCAATGGCAAGCCTGTTATTGATGCACCGGGATCAGCGACATATGCCGAGGCGAGGTTGATTACAATTCTGTACCGGCTTGGGCTGGCAGCACAACAAAAGGGGGACAAGTAAAGTATGGACAATCAAAACCTAACTAATGTATTGGCGTTCGCCTCGGTGATCGCCGTTTTTGTGTTGGCAGGCGTACAGTTCGTGAAGACTACAGTTAGTGTACCTAAAAACATATTGCCCTTGATTGGATTAGTTATCGGCCTGTTGATCGGCGCAGCTGCTTATCCTTTTACAGAGTTGGATTTGACTCTACGGCTATGGGCGGGTGGTCTTGCGGGGCTATCAGCTACAGGATTGTTTGAGTTAGCGTTTAGTAAAAGGGATGGGACTACAAAAGAATAAAGAAATCAGCCCACTAGCTTCGGCTGGTGGGAATTTTACTGTTCTATTCCTGTCTTACCGCTTGAGACAACAAACTATTTCCTTTATCAGATGGGCGATCTATATGTTACTCTTTTTCATATACAATTTAGTTTGATGCTTTTCCCAAGACGGCATCAGGTAGTTTCGTTACAATTTATTATAGTTTTCTTTTGTAATACCCTAGTTTCCTAGTTTGCTAAGGAAATCTTTTTGAAGGTAAGGAAAATTTTTTTTGAAAATAAAGGAGAATGAGAACTCAGTGTCGAAAGCTATGTTTAATTTCATAAATTAAATATAGCTAGTACTACAGGGCTGAAATGCTGCCATGTAGTACTTTTCTATATATACATAAGGAGTGGAATTTATGGAAAACAATACATACATATTGAAAACTTCGAAAGAAGATCTAAGCAAGGTAATGAAAGAAATTGAACGTAAGGGTGGGAAAGTTGAATATAAATCCCCAATACTTCCGATAATAGGTTTTAATGCGAATGAATCTTTAGTTGGAGATTTACAAAGTGATTATAAAATTGAATACATAATGGAAGCCGATGAAGAGGGGGTACTTTTAGAAGAAGGGTCATTAACTTCTCATTTTACTCCACTCCAGATTATGCCTAAGGTAGATCATGTTAAAACAAGAAATGCAGGATGTACTGGTTGGGGAGTGACGGTTGCTGTTCTGGATTCAGGTACTACAATGGATTTCGTCAAAGAAAAGTATGACTTTACTGGTTTCGGTAGTGACCCTGTAGTTAACCATGGTGACATTGTGGTTAATATAATAAAAAGATTTGCCAGAGGGAGCAATATTGTAAGTTGTAAAGTTGCGCAATATTTTAATGGGATTCAGCTCCTTCAGGTATTATCAGGGGTGGATTTTGCAGTGAATAATATAAAGGCAGACATCATTAATCTTTCATTAGGTTTTAAGCCAAAAAAACCTTGCTTAGGTAACAATTGTGCCATTTGCGATATCATAAATGCATATTCACAACAAAATGGAGTTTTGTTCGTTGTTGCTGCTGGTAACGATGGTGAAGAAGGAAGTATCAGATGTCCTGGAAATGCACAAGAGAGCATCACAGTTGGATCAATATCTCAATCTCCAAAAGCGGTTGCGGACTACAGTAGTAAGGCAACCCCCGGAATAAAAAAGCCTAATATTTTGACAGCAGGTTCCATATACTATAACGGAGAATATAGTGAAGGAACCTCTTATTCAACTCCCATTGTCACAGGAGTGTTAGCTGCAGTTAAATCGAGAAAACCTCTTTCATCGTCACAGATGAAAGATTTACTATACTCAACCGCTGATGACATTGATCAACCATTCCACCATCAAGGCTTTGGATTAATGAATTTGGATAGAATTATGGAGGTGATTTCTGATGGTGAAAATAATAGTCAGATTGAAGGACAAGGAGAAAGTTGAAACCCTGAGACGTTATGGGGATATTGTGTATATTTCACCGATTTTGAATATCGCTGGAGTTGAAGTCAAAAAATCTGATGTTATATTCCAGTTAGAACGTGATCCCAATATAATAAGTGCAGAATTCGAAGACGAGGGAAGCCTGTTAGTTAGTCGATAAGAAGAAGAATGCTCCCAAATATTTTTCTTGGGGGTTTTTTATTTGTAGTAAATACACTAATAAGTTGGAGCTTTATACCACACATTCGTTCAACTCATGAACTAGGGCGGAATAGTAAATTCGTTGCACAGTTCATGCAAAAATAGTCTGATTTTAGAGCATACATAAAATAGTACTCCAATTTAAAACATAGGAGTGATCATATTGAGCAATATATACAAAGTCCTAAAGACAGACTCTGAATTTCTAACGGCTGCTTTGTCAAAGTCTCAAGTGGATATTCTTGAACGTCGCGGTGATCTGGCCAACTGCATAATTGATTGTGAAGGTCCAGTCCAGAAATGGAGTCCAGTGAGCGTTAAGATTGCTGATGCTTATTACATGAGAAATGAGTTTGAGTTTAGGATGGTTTTGGCATAATCATGTATAACAAATACCCCATCAACCTTAAATTTAGTTGATGGATTTTTTTTACATTGATTTACGAACGTGTGTTTGTATATAATACAAACAAATGTTCTTATTTTAGAGGTGAACGCACATGAAAATGAGAATCAGCCAAAACGTAGAAATTGTTTATATGGATAAAGTGGGTAAAATCACTCAGCGTAAGATAGAAGTCTTGGGGATCCGTAACGGCTTAGTACGAGCAATCGACCTGCAATCAGGCGCACCGCGAGCGTTCCGAGAATCCAAAATATTGGCGTGGCAGCCAGTAAGGAAAGGTATGATAGCATGAAGACATTAACTCCACGACAATATGCTGCGCTACAAGCGATCATCAAACTTTCGGAAGCTCAAGGGTACCCTCCAACTGTACGGGAGATCATGAAGGAAATCGGGTTGACATCAAGCTCAACAGCACAAGGATTACTTGAAAGATTGATAGCAAAGGGATATATCCAACGCCATGGGCGTACGCCTCGGTCATTAATGGTAATCCGTCATGCTTGAGGATATACTGCGTAAACGGCTGTTATAATAACTCATTATCATCGATAAGTTTGGTAGGCTCTAGGAATGCTGAACTGGTACCGAGCAAAGAGGGATTAGGAGGTAATCTGTATGCGAAAGAAATTAGAAGGTAATGGTCTATGGGAGAGTAGCCGTATGATGCTACCAGAACATGCGATTAGAATCATCCAGGATGAACACGAGCAATTACGGAAAGTGAAACCAGAGATTGATCCTCAGGAGTGGGAACTGATTGACCTGGCGTTGTATCATTCCATGGAGGATCATGCACCTGTAAATCTTGAACTGTTCGACCCCTTTAATGAAAGAATTGCGAAAGGGATTGTTATGCAGGTGGACCGGCAGCTGAAGCGAATCAAACTGCGCTGGTCTGACGAGGATTGGGATTGGATCGAAATGTCGGAGATTATAGCGGTAACTACATAGCACATTGTGAAGCCCTGCTCGCCATTACGGCAGCAGGGCTTTTGTGCGCTTATATCTCGAATTCTTCCCATCCTGGTTTAAGTGTATCTTCAGGTACAGGTTCTAAATGTACTGGTAGTTCGCTGATAAGTAAAGGCTCGCCAATATCGAGCAGAACTGTTTGTGTTCCTTTCGCTAACACGATGCCAATCTTGCTAGAGTGAAAACCGGCTATGATACGGACGCGCAGGCCAGGAGTAATGTTATCTATGTTCATGTGATCTCCTCTGTTTTAGAGCAACGCAAATCCAATTGCCCATAATTTGCCCATAAAAGTATGTTTAGTAATGCGCGTATTACATATATAGCGCTATTCATTAAGTTGAAATTAGCCGTTATATCGCTGTATTCACGTAATGCGCAATTACTATGTTGATGGGCGGCATGATGTAAGAAAATCATTATCGAAGCAATTCGATGATGATTTTCCTTGAGAGGAAACACCATTTGACCACATAGTACAAAAATGAGAGACCTTTCATAAGTTCATTGAACTTTTGAGAGGTCTCTCATTTTTTTGTGGGTATAATTTAATCTAAATCTTGCTCTAAAACAGTTTTTACTAAACGACGTACTTCATCAGTTGATCTTGTATCCATTAATTGGTTTCTTAGTTCGCCTGCACCTCTAAATCCACGAACATAGATTTTGAAAAAGCGAAGAAGTGGTTTAAATAAACGTGGCTCAAGTTCATTTGAATATTTATCGTGAAGATCCAGCTGTAAAAGAAGTAAATTGAGAAAATCCTTCGCGCTGTGTTCTTTAGGTTCTTTTTCAAAGGCAAATGGATTGGTGAAAATGCCGCGGCCAATCATGACTCCATCAACGCCGTATTGTTCTACTAATTTTAATCCTGTTGCGCGGTCAGGAATATCTCCATTAATAGTTAACAACGTATTTGGAGCAATTTCATCGCGTAATTTTTTTATTTCAGGGATTAGTTCCCAGTGTGCCTCTACTTTACTCATCTCTTTTTTTGTACGAAGGTGAATGGAAAGGTTCGCAATATCTTGTTTCAATATATGTCCTAGCCAGTCGCGCCACTCGTCAATATCAGAGTATCCTAATCTTGTTTTAACACTAACCGGCAATCCACCTGCTTTTGCTGCTTGAATAATTTCTGCTGCAACTTCAGGATGTTTTATTAATCCAGCACCTTTTCCATTCGATGCGACGTTTTGTGCTGGGCACCCCATGTTTAAATCGATACCACGAAAACCAAGTTTTTTCATATCAATGCTCATCTGTTCAAAAAATACGGGTTTATCACCCCAAATATGAGCGACAATCGGTTGCTCATCTTCTGTGAACGTTAATCGACCACGTACACTGTCTTTTCCTACAGGGTGACAATAGCTTTCTGTATTTGTGAATTCTGTAAAAAATACGTCGGGTTTCGCAGCTTCACTAACGACGTGCCGAAATACAACATCTGTGACATCTTCCATGGGCGCTAATATAAAAAACGGCTTCGGTAAATCAAGCCAAAAGTTTTGTTCGTTACTCATATTATCTCCTCTTGTTGTAATATATAAAAACGATATAAGGATAGCAAAGTCTTATACCCATCATACATAGTATCATTTTTTTTCGTTTGATGCACAGAATCAATGATATGAGAATGTTCATCCACGGCTATTTGTTTATAATCTGTTTATTGATACTTGTTATAATCCTGTAGATGAAAAGTTTGTAATATAAAGTCGAATCGTGTTAACGAATCGATTATAGACAAACGACATAACGCATCCAAAGAACAGGGGGATAAGCAAGTGAACAAAAAGCAATGGATAAGCTCTATATTGGCTGCTGCTGTATTATCAAGCCCTATCATTATGCCGACCAAAGGATCGGCAGCGGCTTCCTTTATTGATATTGATGGCTCATATGCAAAGAAAGCGATTGTTGAGCTATTCGATCAGGGGATAGTGACCGGTGTCGGAGAGAGTAAGTTCTATCCTACGTCGAATATTACAAGGCAGGATTTTGCAATTATTTTAGCAAAGACATTAAAGCTGGATGTTTCAAACCCTCCTGCACTGCCAACCTTTCTGGACGTTCCCACAAGCAACTACGCATACAGCTATGTAGAGGCAGCTGTCAAAGCCGGATTGATTAAGGGTACAGGCAGTAATCTTTTCGGTACGGGGCAAAATTTATCACGTCAGGATATGGTCGTCATGTTCGTGAGAGCATTGGGGGTCAATCCTACGGGTAAAGCTGGAACTTTGCAATTTGCTGATAGTAGCCAAATTGCTGATTATTCCAAAGATTTTATAGCTGCTGCTGTGGAATATGGATTGATTACCGGATATAATAATTTTTTTAATCCTGATGCCAAAGTAGATCGTCAGGCCGTAGCTCTAGTAGCCTCTAAGTTTCTGAAGTTTAAGGAGAACGGAAACACTGAGCAGCCCGCCTCCATCCCAACTGCTCAACCGAGTAAAGAGCCGGTAACAGTGCCTACTCCTGTTGTTGGAGGGTCTTCCTCTTCGCAAAGTGAGCATAGCAGCAATTCAGATACAAATGCACCTATGGTTGAAAGTACCAAGTTCGAGGCGATCGATAACTACAACGGGACACAAGATCAGCTTCGCGGGTTAGCGGGAGCCATTGGCAAGCAAGGAGCAGCGGTACAAGCCTACCTGTGGACGGATGCGAATGAGAACGGTGAAGTAGATGCCGATGAGTTAGGAACAGCCATCGCATTAGGCACCAGCGAAGCAGACGGATCTGTGAGTGCGGCCAATATTGGGGATCTGAACGCAGGAACGTATCGTTTCGTGATTACCGCTAAGGATTCATCCAATAATGAATCAGCGAAGAACGCTGCACATGCGGTTACGGTGACCTTAAGCAAGAACGAAGTTCCGGATACGAGTGCACCAGTAGTGGACGCAACTAAGTTCGAAGCGATCGACAACTACAACGGGACACAAGATCAGCTTGGCGGGTTAGCGGGAGCCATCGGCGAGCAAGGAGCAGCAGTACAAGCCTACCTGTGGACGGATGCGAATGAGAACGGTGAAGTAGATGCCGATGAGTTAGGAACAGCCATCGCATTAGGCACCAGTGAAGCAGACGGATCTGTGAGTGCGGCCGATATTGGGGATCTGAACGCAGGAACGTATCGTTTCGTGATTACCGCTAAGGATTCATCCAATAATGAATCAGCGAAGAACGCTGCCCATGCGGTTACGGTGACCTTAAGCAAGAACGAAGTTCCGGATACGAGTGCACCGGTAGTGGACGCAGCCAAGTTCGAGGCGATCGACAACTACAACGGGACACAAGATCAGCTTCGCGGGTTAGCGGGAGCCATCGGCGAGCAAGGAGCAGCAGTACAAGCCTACCTGTGGACGGATGCGAATGAGAACGGTGAAGTAGATGCCGACGAATTAGGAACCGCCATCGCATTAGGCACTAGTGCAGCAGACGGATCTGTGAGTGCGGCCAATATTGGGGATCTGAACGCAGGAACGTATCGTTTCGTGATTACCGCTAAGGATTCATCCAATAATGAATCAGCGAAGAACGCTGCCCATGCGGTTACGGTGACCTTAAGCAAAAACGAAGTTCCGGATACGACTGCACCGGTAGTGGACGCAGCCAAGTTCGAGGCGATCGACAACTACAACGGGACACAAGATCAGCTTCGCGGGTTAGCGGGAGCCATTGGCGAGCAAGGAGCAGCGGTACAAGCCTACCTGTGGACGGATGCGAATGAGAACGGTGAAGTAGATACTGACGAGTTAGGAACAGCCATCGCATTAGGCACCAGCGAAGCAGACGGAGCTGTGAGTGCGGCCAATATTGGGGATCTGACCGTAGGAACGTATCGTTTCGTGATTACCGCTAAGGATTCATCTAATAATGAATCAGCGAAGAATGCTGTACATGCGGTTACGATTGAGCTTGTTAATGGTATTCTGACCACACCTACGGTTACTAGCTCTATATATGGCTTTGACGGAGGTGGCGGTTCAAAAACAAAACAACTGATAACGGGTTCTACACAATCGCGCATTCGCTTCGACTTTTTCTCCGGAGAAAGCTTTACGAATGCTGAAATTCAGGTAACGCTGGAAGGCATTACCTTTACCACAAACGACTATTATACCATTAGTGGATGGACACATCCGACGAGTGATCAAATTAGCAATAATGGGCATACGTTAACTTTCACAGGAAGTAACATAGGTGTTTCGGATATCGCTTTTGAACTTCATAATAAAGTGATGCCGGCACCCGGGACCTATCTCATTAAGTTCAAAGCAGATGCGGATGGACCTGGAACAGCCAGATCTTATTCCGAGGAACAAGTCATTACCTTAATTATTTTGCCACCGGCTTAAACTAGAAGCTTCTCATGAGTTCTTTGAACTTGTGGGAAGCTTCTTTTTTATGAAAAATAGGATTGCTCAATATAGTCTAAATGAGTATTATGAGTAAGGTATGTTCATATAAAAATAGAGATAAACAGGATGGAGAGCACCATGAAAACAACACGTCAGAACGCATTGATTTTCTCGTTTACTTTTATGGCTTTTATTCTGGGTACGACGGAGTATATTATTGTTGGTTTACTCTCTGAAATATCCTCAAGCCTCGGAGTTACGCTTGCGACAGCCGGGGGATTGGTATCTGGCTTCGCGATTTCTTATGCCATTGGCACACCAATTATGATGTCCTTGTGCAGCCGTGTTCCGAAACGGATTACGATTCTTGTATCACTTGTATTGATTTTACTGCTAAATTTGTGGAGTGCTGTAACTGGAACTTACAGTATGCTGCTGGTGACTAGAATAGTTACTGCCATACTATGTGGCTTTGTTCTTTCTGTAGCTATTACGGTAGCGAATGAAGCGGTTGATCAGGAGAAGAGAGGCAAGGCGATTGCTACAATTTTGAGTGGTTTTGCTATTGCGAATGTTTTTGGTGTGCCGATCGGTACTTTCGTCGGGCAGTTTTTTAATTGGCCAGCAGCGTTTGTTCTGAATGGGATATTAGCTGGAGTTGCCATAGTCCTAAATTATATCTATATTCCACGCCAATTACCGAAACCTGTGCCTAGCTCGCTTAAGGATCAGATCGGATTGCTCACAAACGGCCGCATTATTCTTGCATTTCTCATTCCGGTTACGGCAGTGGGAGCCGTATTTGTGATGTACACTTACATTACACCTATACTGGAGCAAGTCATGAACGTTCCTAAAAGCTCGGTTAGCGGTGTGCTGTTTGTATACGGAATTGCCACGATTGTCAGCAACTGGATTGGTGGCAAGGTTGCGACCGGGAATGCGGTTAGTAAGCTGAGATTCGTGTTCCTTATCCAAGCTGTGGTCTATGTTATCTTTAGTATGACCGCATCTGTTTCCATTCTAGGAATGATTGTGCTAATGGCTCTAGCCATGATGTCGAGTATTGTGAGCGCCCCTGCGCAGCTCTATTTGATTGACTTAGCTAAGCAGTTCTCACCAAAAACGAAGGATCTTGCTGCCTCATTGAATCCAGTAGCCTCAAACCTGGGAATTGCAGGCGGGTCCGCGATCGGTGGAGTGGTTGCCGGGCATGGAGGATTAATCTCTCTTCCTGTAGCTGCTGCCATCCTGGCGATATTGGCCTGTGTGATTACGTTGATATGTTATAAGATGGATCATCAAAGCCAAGCAGCGGTCATCACTCAGCATCATAACTTAACCTAATGAGATGATATAAAATATCCCGGCTTCATACGAGTTCATTGAACTTGTGTGGAGCTTTTTTTATATGATAAGCTTCAAAGCGTTGACTTCCTACAGATTCAGTGCTAAACTTATCTTAAGTTAAAGATATTTAAAGTGAAGATAAAAAACTCGATGCTATCCACCAAAGAGCTTGTACAGTAGAAAAAGATCTTTTTTTTAAGTAATATCTTAACATTAAGATAATTAAACTAAACCTTTTTGTTCTTGGGAATTATATTACGAGTCAAAATCAACTAAACATTAGGAGTGTATAACAATGAGAAACTTAAAAGGGATTCACCACGTTACAGCCATCACAAGCAGCGCAGAGAAAAATTACAAGTTTTTTACTTACGTGTTAGGTATGCGTCTAGTGAAGAAAACAGTTAATCAAGATGATATTCAGACGTATCATTTGTTTTTTGCAGATGATAAGGGCAGCGCCGGAACAGATATGACCTTCTTTGATTTTCCTAACATCCCTAAAGGGGTTCATGGAACTAACGAGATTGCGAAAACATCCTTCCGGGTACCAACAGATGCTTCATTAGACTACTGGGTTAAGCGTTTTGATCGGCTTGCAGTGAAGCATACCGGCATTAAAGAGCAATTCGGCAAAAAGACATTATCCTTCGTAGATTTCGATGATCAACAGTATCAACTTATTTCAGATGAATTGAATAAAGGTGTCGTATCAGGTACACCGTGGCAAAAAGGGCCTATCCCTTTGGAGTATGCAATAACTGGCTTGGGACCGATCTTTGTACGAATTGCTGACTTCAACTATTTCAAAGAAGTATTGGAGAAAGTGATGTTGTTTAAAGAAATTGCTCAGGAAGAGACGTATCATTTATTTGAAGTTGGCGAAGGCGGAAACGGTGCACAAATTATTGTAGAGCATAATGAGTTCTTACCGAATTCACGCCAAGGTTTTGGGACTGTTCACCATGCTGCTTTCCGTGTAGAGGATCGTGCGATGCTGGACGAGTGGACAGAGCGTTTTGAAGGCTTTGGATTCCAAACTTCAGGATATGTAGATCGTCACTTCTTCGAGTCGTTGTATACACGTGTAGCACCACAAATATTGTTTGAGCTTGCCACTGACGGGCCAGGATTTATGGGAGATGAGGAATATGAAACCGTTGGCGAGAAGCTTTCTTTGCCACCTTTCTTGGAACCTAAACGTGAGCAAATTGAGAAGTTAGTCCGTCCTATTGATACCGTTAGAAGTACGATCGACTTTGTGAAAGAGTGAAGAAGGGGCTGAGGAAATTGATTTCAATGGATCCAAAGCACAACAGTGAGCGGGAAAATTACAAATTATTAATTGGCACTATTATTCCTAGACCTATAGCCTTTGTCACAACACAATCAGAAGAGGGTCTCTTAAATGGTGCACCTTTTAGCTATTTTAATATCGTTTCGTCCAATCCTCCAATGGTTTCATTGGCAATTCAAAGACCAGCAGGGCGTTTAAAAGATACAGCCCGTAATATTTACGATAATCAACAGTTTGTTGTGCATATTGTAGATGAGGAGAATGTTGCGAAGATCAATCAGACTGCAGCCACATTACCTGCTTCTGAAAGTGAAATTGAATTGGCGAATCTTACACCGATTCAAAGTACAAGTGTAGCTGTACCTGGCGTTTTGGAAGCGAAGGTGCGGATGGAGTGCAAGCTTGTTCAAGCAATTCCTCTAGGGGGCGAAGAACCTGGGAGTGACTTGTTTATTGGCGAAATTGTTCAATTCCATATCGATGAATCGATCTATCAGGAGGGGCATATTGACCCGAGAGTTCTAAACGCTGTGAGCCGTTTGGCGGGAAATAATTACGCAACCCTTGGAGAGATTTTTACAATAGATAGGCCGGAATAAGTAACTATAGAATAGACCTGCTAGTAAGCAATGAAGCCTACTTAGCAGGTCTTTTTGTATACCGAAGCTACAGCTCGTCCGCAACCCCCAACAAAGCAATCCCTAGAATCACAAAGATAATAACGGCATATTGTGCCTTGCTTAGTTTTTCTTTGAGGAAGATTCGCGATAATATTACGGAAAAAATGCTGTATGAAGCAATAAGTGCTGCCGCGATAATCGCGTTGCTGGACATAGCAAATACGTAGAAGAATTGTCCGGTCGTTTCCAGAATGGCTGCGAAGCCCTTATCCCGTTCTTTAAATAGGTTGAACTTTACCTTTTTTAAAAATTTCAGGTATGTAAAAGACAAGATGGCACATATAAAGAAGGTGTATTCATACGCGAGCAGAGCTGCTTTTTCACTAATCAGACTAAGTTCATCCAAATAAATAGCATCGGCAAAGGTGCCAAGTCCATCGATTAGGCAGTATAGGATTGGAAAAATGATGGCGATCACGCCAATCTGATATTTTTTATCAATCTGTGTGGCGCTCTTTTGAAGCGCTTGGTGTTCTGCTTTCTTTTCCAAGATGGCGATCCCGATAATGCCCAAGGTGATAACGGCAACACCAACGATTTCAAGCGCCCCTAGCTCATGGGTGAAAAAGATAAATAATAATATCGTCGTTACAGCGCCAGATGAATTTTGTACGGGGGAGGCAATGGATAACTCAATATATCTGAGTCCAATATAACCAACTGCCATCGACAGGATATAGAGTGCAGACACAGGGAAATATCGGATTAAGTCCATAGGATCAAAGGTTAATCCTTGAATGAGCATATAAGCTGTTGCGTGAATACCCATGACTATCCCCACGATAATGATAATCTTAATATGGCTATACCGATCCTGACTATCGGTCCCCTTTTTATAAAATAAGTCGGCCCCTCCCCAAGCGAAGGCTGTTAATAATGCAAACATAAACCACATAATCATTGCTCCTTGCTGTAGATTAAAATCCCCGCCGATTATACCAGATTAGATTCTACACAGGGTGCCCATTTCGTCACACATAAAAAATACACCCTCTAGAATCGACCGGACAAACCAAAGGTTTATCAAATGTCTATTCTAAAGGGTGTACTTCATAACATAACAGAGGGGTAAGGCGCTATCTTAACGTAGAGTTTTCAATGCGCCACTCCAAGCCAAGACTTGATCCAGCATCCCATTAAGATTGGTAAGATGCAGATCCGCTGGTTTAAACACAGTTCCGTTCTCGAAATCAGTGAACAGTGACAATGCAGGGTGTACACGAACGTCTGCTACAGATAGTTCTCCCAAGATTCCGCGTAGATGTTCAGCTGCACGAGCGCCCCCTACGGAACCATAACTTACGATACCTGCTGCTTTATTATTCCAAGCTTCACGGGCATAATCGAGCGCATTTTTCAGTGATGCAGAAATACTGTGGTTATATTCTTGTACGATAAATACGAAACCGTCTAGTGTAGCGAGTTTAGTGTTCCATGCTGTTGCTTGTTCAGTTGCATCAGCCTCACCCAATAGTGGAAGCTTGAAATCTGCAATATCTATGATCTCATAATTAGCATCCCCGCGTGCATCCGCAATCTTTTTAACCCATTCTCCTACTTGCGGGCTTAAACGACCTTGACGAGTACTTCCGAGAATAATACCGATGTTTAATTTTGACATTGTTTGTTCCTCCTCAATTTTTGTTCTACCAAATAGTTTGTCTAGAAATCCCATGAAGTACACAACCTTTAAAAATTATTTATCTCAAGAGTAGTAAACTCTGGTTGTCTTTAAGTTAAGTATCTTTAAGATGAGATAATAATACCGCACACAGTGTGCTTTGTCAAGCAACTTTATAATAGTTAGTTTATAGCTTTGCTTCACCTTTACAAAATTAGTTGTTAGGAATATAATTGTTTAAGCAACTATTAAAACAGTGTTAATTGAGAAGGGATACGATCATGACGACAAAGCATAACCAATCCGAGCTTACGTTAGGATTTATGATGGGCACGACTTATCGTAAATTAAGCATGTTATTTCAAAGTGGGCTGAAAGAACATGATATAACACCAGAGCAATGGTCAGTCCTTTTTCATATTGACAGAACGGAAGGTTTGATTCAGAAGGACATTGCTAAGCGCTCTGGTAAGGATAAGCCAACTACAACGCGAATTCTGGATCATTTGGAAGGAAAGGGACTGATTTACAAAAGAACCGGTGAGAACGATCGGCGTTCTTTTAAAGTCTATATTACGGAAAAAGGAAGGTCTCTGGTGAAGGAAACCGTTCCTATTGAAGATAAGGTGACAGAAGAGATTATGAACTGTATTTCTAGTAAGGAATATGAGTTGCTCATGGAATTGCTGCTAAGAATAAACAATCATGTAGATCAAATAACAGATGGAGAGTAGGAAGGCAAGTTATGTTAGAACAACAAGAACTACGTACGAAATTATGGACCAAATCTTTTATTGCTTTAACGATTAGTGCTTTATTTTTATTTATGAATTTACAGATGTTGTTATCTTCATTTCCGTCTTACGTAAAAAGCGAATTTCAGGCCGGAGATATCATGGTCAGCCTCGTTACCAGCGTCTTTGCATTAACTGCGATCGCTTCACGTTTTATGACCGCTTTTCTGATGCGAAAGGTTAGCCGCAATGTATTATTATATATTGGTTTAGCAATTGCCGCCGCTATAACTGGCCTTTATGTTGTAGCAGATTCCATTGGCTCGCTGCTGCTGATGCGTGTGGGCTATGGGATTGGATTCGGGATTGCCAGCACGATTATTCCAACGATTGTTTCGCAGATTATTCCGAGCAAAAGAATGGGTGAAGGGATAGGTTATTTCGGTTTATCTACCAGCCTGGCGATGTCGATCGGTCCAATGATTGGCTTGAATGTGATGAAACAATCGGGTTTTGGAACACTGGCTATGATCGGTATGGTAACCTTACTTCTTGCTTTTCCAGTACTTTTATTTTCTCGTTCACTTCCAGCTCAACCGAAAAAACAGCCTACCCCAACTCAAAGCGAATCCACCAAACCTCTCAAGGTTCCGTTTAATACAAAGTTAGTATTGCCTGCCATTCTAAATGTCATGTTGGCAATTACCTACGGGGGATTGCTAAGCTTTATCGCTTTATTCGGCGAATCAGTTCATCTGGAGCAAGTGGGTTTGTTCTTTTTATTTAATGCGGTTACGATCATCATTATAAGACCTATCTCCGGCAGATTATTTGATAAAAGAGGACCAGCTTCTGTCCTAATTCCGGCGGCGGTTTGCGTCGTTGCAAGCTTAACTGTGCTTTCTTATACGACCTCTATGCCAATGCTCATCGTTTCTGCACTGCTATATGGACTTGGTTTCGGTGCTATTCAGCCAACGATCCAGGCTTGGATGCTTCGCACCTCAACACCTGCACAATATGGTATGGCCAACAGTATGTTTTATAACTCAACGGATTTGGGTGTAGCCAGCGGAGCCATTATTCTGGGGGCAATCTCGGCAGCAACTGATTATGGGATAATGTATCGTTATTCGGCTGGATTTATGGTGTTGTTCCTTATCGTGTATGTGGGAATTCAGATTAACAAGGCTAGAGTGAATCCTTCAACCTTAAGTCAATAGGGTTCGGAGATTAAGCCAATCTTTATCTACTATTCATATTATTTTAAGCTAACAGGGTTATAGTAATCACATAACCCCCTTATAATATAGACTTTGACCCTGCCGGACGTTGGCAGGGTCCTTTTTTTGTGTATGAAGAGAAGAAGTACATTATGTCGATGCACTTTTCTGGCAGGATGGATTATGCTTAGAAGAATAGGAATCGAAGGGGGAGAGATTTGCGGATGAATATGACATGGAACTTAGATAGTTTATATCCTTCCTTTGAATCGGAGCAGTTAAAAAGGGATCGGAAGCTACTGAGCCAGCATATACAAGATTTAAAGCGGTGGGCTGAGCACCATTTGAAAGTAAAAGACGTTACAACCATGCCTGTGGAGGGCTTTTTAAGAATTTATAATGATTATAAAAGCATATATGTATGCTTGTTAGCTTATGCAGAGTTAACACTCAGCGCAGATCGTGGCTCCGAGGAAGCCATGAATCTTGCTGATGATATTGAGGAGGCCAATTCAGAAATCATCGGGGTAGTTGTGGCTTTTAAGCGCTGGTTTAGCACTTGTGATCATATGGATGAGCTTATCGATGGCTCACCTTATCTAATGGAGCATCAATTTTATTTGCGAGAACTCCTGTTACAATCCCGCTATGAGTTAAGCGAAGAACTTGAAATGGCTATAGCCAAAATGCAGAGTACAGGATCCAAAGCATGGAGCAGACTGTATATGGAGAGGACTTCAAGTGCACTTGCAGATTTAGTGGTAGATGGGGAAACTAGACAAGTGACACTTGCGGAGCTAAGAAGTATGGCTTATGAGAATAATGCCAGCTTAAGAAAAGCTGCTTATGAAGCGGAGGCAGAAGCCTGTAGTCTTATTGCTGAGGTCTGCGCAGCCAGCTTAAATGGCATTAGTGGTGAGGCGCTGACGATTTATGGCATGCGGGGTTATCAATCTTCTCTGGAAAAAGTGTTAGTCGCTTCGAGAATGGACAGTGAGACTTTAGCCGCTATGCTCACTGCTCTTCGGGAGAGCCTGCCAGCCTTTCATACCTATTATCAAAAGAAAGCCGAGCTGCTGGGACATCCGGCAAAGCTGCCTTTTTACGATATTTTTGCACCAGTCGGTGTAGAAAACGGGAAAATTACATACGCTAACGCCAAAGATACAATCATTTTGAGCTTCGCAACCTTTAGTGAGGAACTGTCTTGTTTTGCTCAGAAGGCTTTTGATCAGCAATGGATTGATGCAGAACCTAGATCCGGCAAAGGGGGTTATGGACTTTGCATCGATATTTTCCCGATTGGCGAGAGCAGAATTATGACCCAGTTCACCGGAAATGCTATAGATATTAGTATCCTTGCCCATGAGCTCGGCCATGCCTATCATAGCTCCTGTCTGGCTAATGAAACGATGCTGAATACGGATTACCCGATTCCGATTGCTGAAACGGCTTCGATTTTTTGTGAGACGATAGTGAACCATGCCATAATTACAAATTCAACGGAGAAGGAAGCTCTGCTTATTCTGGAGAGAAGTATTTCTGATGCCGGTTATTATCTTGTAGACTTTTATGCCCGTTATTTATTTGAGATCAAATTATATGAGAGAAGAGCATTAGGCCCGCTGTCTGTTCAAGAGCTAAATGAATTGATGATTGCCTGTATGGTGGAAGCCTATGGTGAGGGCATTGACCCGGGTACAATCCATCCGTACATGTGGATGAACAAAGCTGGATATTTTATGGCTAGTAATGAATTTTTGAATTTCCCGTATTCCTTTGGTTTGTTATTCTCTAAAGGACTGTACGCGGAATATTTAAAGAGGGGCGAAGAGTTCGCCCCTAAGTATCGCCAGTTCCTTAGGGATACCAGCAAACATAATATTGTTGATGTAGCAAAAACAATGGATCTAGATGTTCACTCCGTCGACTTCTGGAGAAGTGCATTGAAGTTAATAGAGAGCGACATTGGGGTGTTCATCGCTAAAGCCTAAACAACTCTCCAATTATGGTCACAGGTAGCTTCAATTTGGCCATGCTTTTCAATGTAGTCCGTGACAATTTCAGATATGTCGATCATAATTTCTTGAACAATCGGTTTACCCTTATACATCTCATAATCTCCGCCACCGCTGGCTCTATAATTGTTCATAACAACCTCATATTCTTTAGAGTCCTCTATAGGCTGACCTTGGTACAGCAGATGGAGGACTCTTTCGCCTACAGGTCTAGAGGTATCAAGCTCGTATTGTATTCCTTCCCACATATCATAATTGTAATGCTGCGGTTTAGGCTCGATGTAGGCGGGGTTAACGATTATTCCGTTTTCGTCTTGTTGGAAATAGTTAGCGGTTTGTTCTAAGGCCTCTCTAATATCTTGTCCTGTCAGTCTTAGGACGGTTAAGGTGTTGGGATAAATGAAGTTCGATAAAATGTCTCTGCGTGTGATGGTTTCGCTGAAACCCTTGCAATCGTTACTGAGTAAGGCTGCTGTAGAAATATCTATGCCAGTAGCCTCCATTTGTACCTTATTCATAAATTCTATAAAAGGGTGGTCAGCTAAGCGGCATTCATCAGCACTGGAAATAGACAGGTCCCCGATAACCGTTCCTATTCTCTCATCCAGCCAAGTTTGTGTTTCTGATTCAAGAGTACTGCTCAGCTCTAGGATTATTTCATCTGCAGCTGTTGTCTCATTAGCGTTAAGGAGCTCGGCATGTTTACGCTGAATCTTCCAGTGTGTATTTTCTTTTTGGAAAATAACCGAAATTTTACCGAGGGAAAGTCCATTACAACCAGGTTGTATGATTGTAACACCGTTCAACTCCCCAGCTATGGAGCGGTGCTGATGTCCGGTAATTAGCACATCTATGCCCTCTACCTCTGTACACATGGCGTAGGCTTGATTCTCCCCCGTTAGTTTTTCTACAGGTTCTCCACTGCTTAGATCGCGTTCGAATCCGCCGTGGTAAGCTACAACGAGCAGATCAGGCTGCTCTTCTGCCCGTATAATGGCACACCAATGTTTTACAGTCTCTAGCGAATCCTCAAATTGAAGCCCTTCAATATGGCTAGGGTTCTCCCAGTGGGGGATGTAATGCGTCGTAACCCCTAGAACGGCTACTTTGATTTTATCTACCCATTTGATGATATAGGGTTTACCAAAGGCGGGTTGATTTGTCGTGTTATCTATAATTCCAGCTGATAACCAAGGAAAGCGGGAATCCTGAACGGCTTTATTCAGCAGAGTTTTGCCAAAATTGAATTCATGGTTGCCAATAATTGCAGCGTCATATTTCAATTCATTTAGTGCAGCTATACCCGGATTCAGCTCATTACTATAATGTGTAGCTGCATAATAAGTTAACGGTGTGCCTTGAATAAGATCACCGTTATCTATAAGGATCAGCTCAGGAGTATGGGATCTTTCTTGTTTAATGAGGGTAGCAATTGTTGCTAAGCCTGCTGGTCGTTTCTCCCCCGTGCGGTAATCGACGGGCCCAAAATGTCCATGTAGATCACTTGTTACGAGGATTTCACAGGTTATTGAATTCTCTTTATTCATAGGTAGCCCCTCCTGATAATAAGTTCAGACCTCATTCTAGCAGATAATTGGCTAACTTTAAGAGATTGGAATAAATTTTACATATATTTGATGCTTGGTTGCTATTGATTTAATAAAACACATCTATAGTTTAGAAGTACTCAAAAATAAAAATAGAAAACAGTGGAGGTCTTTCGTTTGAGAAAAATCAGTAAATTCGTATTGCCGCTAATGATGTCTATTACATTGCTTAGTGGTTGTGGCGCTAACAACACTACAAATAATGCAAACCAAGGATCGACGGACGGGGCAAATGCACCGAAGGAAACGGCAGCTCCTGTAGCAGAGGGTTATGTTCCAGAGAAGCTTACTGTACAATTTGTTCCTTCTCAAAATGCAGATACGCTCGAAGCTAAAGCGAAACCTCTTGAAAAATTACTGGGTGACAAGCTCGGTATTCCTGTAGAAGTAAGTGTCTCTACTGATTACAACACCGTTATCGAAGCTATGGCCTCTAAAAAAGTGGATGTAGGTTTCCTTCCTCCAACTGCTTACGTGTTAGCTAAAGAAAAAGGAGCAGCTGAGGTTATTCTTCAGGCTCAACGTTTTGGTGTAAATGATGAAACCGGTGGTCCAACAGATGAATTAGCGGATTTCTATAAATCTATGATTATCGTCAAGAAGGATTCTGCGATCAAATCGGTTGCCGATTTGAAAGGTAAAAAAATTGCCTATCAAAACGTTACATCCTCAGCAGGTTTTGTATGGCCGGCTGCAACACTAATGGATGCAGGACTTGATCCGCTGAAGGATGTACAAGCCATTACGGTTAAAGGTCATGATCAAGGCGTGCTTGCTGTGCTGAATGGTGACGTAGATGCAGCAGCTATTTTCCAAGATGCCCGGAACACGGTCGTTAAGGATTATCCAAAAGTGTTTGAAGATACTCAAGTTCTCGCCTTTACTGATAAAATTCCTAACGATACGATTTCGGTCCGTTCAGATATGAATAAAGAATGGATAGAAAAAATCCAGCAGGCATTCATTGATATCGCAGCTGACACAGAAGGCCATGAGATTATCAAAGACATTTACTCTCATGAAGGTTATGTGAAATCACAAGACAGCAACTTTGACATTGTTCGCGAATACAACAGTAAAGTAAAAACAGAGTAGAACAGGCCGTTCAAGGATACAACGATGTTGGTGTATAACAGGCATTAAGGATAGCCAGCTCCGGATTCCCCCCCGGATCTGGCTATCTCTTTTATACGAATATACGAAAACACATAAAGGGATGATTTCATGATAGAGCTTCGTAATGTATCCAAAACGTATCTAAACGGAACCAAAGGATTAAACAACATTAACCTGACCATTCCAGCCGGAGAATTTGTAGCTATTGTTGGTCTTTCGGGAGCAGGGAAGTCGACCTTGCTGCGTTCCATTAACCGGCTTCATGATATTTCCGAAGGTAATATTCTTATTAACGGGCAGTCCATCACGAATGCAAAAGGAAGCCGGCTACGAATGATCCGTAGGAATATCGGAATGATCTTTCAAAGCTTCAACTTAGTGAAACGTACGACGGTGCTTCGTAATGTTTTGGCAGGACGGGTGGGCTATCATTCCACACTGCGGACGATACTTGGCAGATTCCCACAAAAGGATATCGATTTAGCCTTCGAATCCCTTGATCGGGTAAATATCGCCGAGAAGGCCTATACACGTGCAGATCAGCTATCTGGAGGTCAGCAGCAACGTGTTGCTATTGCCCGTGTTCTTGCACAGGAGGCACAGATTATCCTCGCAGATGAACCTGTAGCTTCACTAGATCCGCTCACAACCAAGCAGGTTATGGATGATCTAAAGAAGATTAATATGGAACTCGGGATTACGACCATTGTGAATTTGCATTTTATTGATCTGGCTAGAGAATACGCTACCCGGATTATCGGGCTCCGGGCAGGAGAGGTTGTCTTCGATGGTCCTGTATCAGAGGCAACTGATGAGAGGTTTGCTGAGATTTACGGCAGACCGATTCATCAGGATGAGTTGTTGGGTGAGCCTGTAGTCGGAGGCGTGTGAGATGAGTGTAAATGCAGAGAAGCTACATCCCAAACCGCCAAGAAAGATAAAACATTATTTCACAGCCATTATATTAGTAGTATTACTGTGGAGAAGTGCTGTCTTAACCGATTCATCCTTCGGGGAGCTGATCTCCGGTCTGCCGAATATGCTTGATTTGCTTAAGGAAATGTTTCCCCCGAACTGGGGGTATTTTGACAACATTATAGATGCGATGCTGGAGACGATCCGGATGGCGCTGGTTGGCACAACGTTTGGTGCCATTCTTGCGGTTCCGGTTGCGCTGTTGTGTGCAAGCAATATTACGCAAAGCCGTTGGCTTCATTATCCGGTCCGTATGCTGCTGAACCTGATCCGTACGATTCCCGATCTGCTGTTGGCTTCTATCTTTGTGGCTATTTTCGGCCTCGGTGCGCTTCCTGGGATATTTGCATTGACGATATTTTCGTTGGGGCTGATCGCTAAGCTTACCTATGAAACGATGGAGACGATTGATCAAGGACCTTTGGAAGCAATGACTTCAGTGGGGGCTAATAAGATTCAACGCATTATGTTCGGAGTCATTCCACAGGTACAGGCTCATTTTATGTCTTATGTCCTATATGCCTTCGAGATTAATGTTCGTGCTGCGGCGGTTTTAGGTCTGGTAGGAGCGGGTGGGATCGGCCACTATTATGAAGTCACCCTAGGCTTTTTGGAATACGATAAGACTTGCACCATCATCTTGTTCACATTAGCAGTAGTACTGATTATTGATTATGTAAGCACTAAGCTGCGGGAGAAATTAATATGAGTAAATCATGGAATACCCTTGTCCCTAAACCCCGTAAAAATCGTTTTCGTTGGCTGATTTATGTAGCCCTAGCCGCGTTATATATTTGGGCTTTTTCGGGAGTGCCGTTTAATGGATTCAAAGAAACCGCCGGGATCATTACTAAAGCAATTTTTGCCGGGATATTCTCACCTGACTGGGCCTTCGTTTATTTACCAGATGGGGAGGATCTCCTGCGGGGATTGCTCGAGACGTTAGCTATTTCAATCCTAGGCACTTTTATCTCGACCTTTTTATGTATTCCTTTTGCATTTTGGGCTGCAGTTAACATGAGCAAGGGAAAGGTAATTTCAGGTTCCGGCAAGCTGATGTTGAGCTTTATACGAACCTTCCCTGAGATTATTATGGCTTTGTTATTTATCAAGGCTGTTGGACCGGGTTCTTTTGCAGGTGTGCTGGCTCTGGGACTACATTCGGTGGGCATGCTCGGCAAATTGTTCGCGGATGAGATTGAGAATATCGACAACGGTCCACTCGAAGCTTTAATTTCTTCTGGTGCCAGCCGCATGCAGGTATTGTGGTTTGCGGTGTTGCCGCAGGTACTGCCGGGATTCTTATCCTATACCTTATATAGATTCGAAATTAACGTTCGTTCGGCTACGATTCTAGGTGTGATTGGAGCAGGGGGGATCGGCACACCGTTAATCTTCGCGCTCAGTTCACGGAATTGGGACCGCGTGGGGATTATACTGCTAGGTATCATTGCGATGATCACAATTATTGATTTGATTTCCGGCAAGATCCGGAAGAAGCTGGTGTAACCGAGTTGCATAATGATATGTGAGACAAAGACCTCCTTAGGGTATGAACCGAACCTAGGGGAGGTCTTTTATGATATGATCCATACTATATTGGACCATTCGAAAATGTATGAAAAAGTAATAATTATTTTTTCTGAAACATATGTTGGTCTATCCGACTTGTACCAAAGGAGTTGAAGGTTTGGAATCTGCGCTTATTGGCAGCTTTGTATCGGCAATGGCTACCGTTCTTGGAGCATTTCCGATCCTGTTCGTGAAGAGGTTATCCGAGAAGTGGAAAGATATCCTCGTAGCCTTCACTGCGGGGATTATGGTGTCCGCCTCCACGTTTGGACTCATGCCGCAATCGATCAAAGAATCGGGGATCATCGCTTTAACCTTGGGCTTGATTACCGGAGTGCTGCTGCTTGATTTAATTGAAAATAACATCCCGCATATCGATGTGGAGAATAAGCCCGGTTATACCAATATGGATTCAAAAGCGCTGCTTGTTATGATTGCGCTGTTCATCCACAACATACCAGAAGGCCTCAGTACAGGTTTCAGTTATGCCAGCGAACAGGCCAGTTTAGGTCCTACCGTGGCGATTGCCATTGGCGCACAGAATATGCCGGAAGGTTTGATTCTTGCGGTCTTTCTGATGAATTCGCGAACTAGCAAGCTAAAAGCCTTAGGAATCGTTACGCTTACCGGCTTAATGGAGATGGTATCTGCGGTGATCGGGTATTTTACTGCCAGTTACCTGCATAATGTTGTGGGTTATGGTCTCGCTTTTGCAGCCGGAGCTATGCTCTTTATCGTCTACAAGGAGCTGATTCCGGAGAGTCATGGCCATGGTTATGAGCGGCCTTCGACGTATTCTTTTATTTTTGGATTATTGATCATGGTGTACATCACGCAGATATTTGGGTGAGCAATTAACTCTAATCTATAAAAAAGAAGACCAATGAAATGCCAGAGCAGCTTTAAGCTGCCTGACCTCATTGGTCTTTGCTGTTATAACTAAGCTTTATCCCCGCAGAATTGCCTCAATTTGCTCTAGTTCTTCAGCGCTAAGCTCTGGGGCATTTAAGGAAGCGACGGCATCTTCAATCTGGCTTACCTTACTTGCGCCGATCAATGCAGAAGTTACTTTGTCTCCACGGAGTACCCAAGATAACGCTAGCTGAGACATTTTTTGTCCACGTGCAGCAGCAATCTCGTTCAGTTTGCGAACCTTGCCGATCGCCTCTTCAGTAATGGCATTCTCAGACAGGAATAAACTTGGACCAGCGGCACGGGAATCAGGAGCGATTCCGTTTAGATAGCGATCGGTCAGTATGCCACCTTGTAGCGGGGAGAACACAATGGAGCCGATGCCTTCTTCAGACAATACATCCTGCAAGCCATCTTCAATCCAGCGGGACATCATGGAATAGTTTGGCTGATGAATCAGGCATGGTGTGCCTAGTCGACGCAGAATTTGTGCCGCTTCGCGTGTTTGTTCAGGTCCGTAATTCGAAATCCCGACATACAGCGCTTTACCTTGGCGTACCACGAGGTCCAGCGCAGCCATGGTTTCTTCCAGTGGTGTATTTGGATCTGGGCGGTGGTGATAGAAAATATCAACATAATCCAGTCCCATACGTTTTAAGCTTTGATCTAGGCTGGAGACGAGATATTTTTTGGAGCCCCATTCACCATAAGGACCAGCCCACATATAATAACCAGCTTTAGTAGAGATAACCATCTCATCACGATAAGGGGTCAGATCCTTTTTAAGAATTTGGCCAAAACTTTCTTCGGCGGAGCCTGCGGGTGGACCGTAATTATTGGCAAGGTCAAAATGAGTGATTCCAAGATCAAAAGCTCTTCTTACCATGGCGCGGCCATTCTCAAATAAGTCGTTGCCGCCAAAGTTATGCCATAGACCAAGCGAGATCGCTGGCAGGAGTAGACCGCTCTTTCCGGTGCGATTATATTTCATATTGTCATATCTGGTAGCGCTTGCGTTATACATGATTTATTCCTCCTATAAACACTTATTACTTAGTACGTTACGTCCTTATTGTAGCGAAAGATCGCGGACAAACGTATGTCAGCAAGGAAGAAGTTTATAGTACAATGTCATTTTCGAGATGACGGCTACGGTATTCTTTTGGCGAACAACCTTTCACCTTCTTGAACATCCGTGAAAAGAGTAAGGGGTCCTGATAGCCCACAGAACGTGAGATTTCACCAATCGTGCATAAGGTCTCTGTCAGCAGCTCGCACGCCTTAGCGATGCGGAAATTTAATAAATACTGCTGGGGTGGCATACCTATTGTCCGTTTGAACAAGGAGGATAAATATTTGCGATCCAGCTTGAGCGAAGAGGACATCATCTCAACCGAAATATTTTCACAATAATGTGTATGCAAAAAGTGCAGGCATTGCTCGACGTAAATACTCTTTTGACGTGGTAAAGGAAGTACATCTGGAACTGCTGGCACCGCTCGAAGTAACAGAGAAAAGAACTCATACATAATTGCTTTTAGAGGTAGATCCAGACTGTCCGAAGCTTCAGCTGCTTGTGTCAGGAGCTCGTATAAATTCGGCATAAGCTGCTCATCCATTGGAAAGATCGGGTGCTCAGGTGACAAGGCGGTTTTGGCCAAAATATAATCAACCTGCTCCCCGGTAAAAGCTACCCAAGAATAGGCCCATGGATTTGCTATGTCTGCTGTGTAGGCAGTTACGATATGCGGATAGGTGAGAAAAGCTTGTCCTGGCTTAAGATAATGGGTCTGTTCACCCACAGTAACTTCACCTGTTCCTGCATGGATAAAATGTATTTTATATACGTCACGAACCCCAGGCCCAAAAAAATGCCCGGGAAGACACTGCTCCCGCCCCCAGTAATGGAGATGCAGGTCGGGATTGCCTCGGAAGGGACGCTCAGAATTATAGTTAAATATCGCCATGGATGATTCCTTCTCTTTCTTCTATAGAGTTAATCAAGGTAGTTGTACCCGCTTACTTTTATTATACAGCATATTTTATAAGGAATATTAACTCGGAATTGCAGACAATTCAAAGATCGTAGTTTATCCTTGTCCAGTTTGGTTAAGTAAGCTATGAAGCTGAACGTATGAGCTAACTACATCAATAGGAGGTAATGGAGATGAATAAGAGAATAGTGGGTGTCTTTGCTGCCGAATACGAAGCTTCGCGAGCTATTGAGGAGTTGAAGCGTCAGGGTTGTAGGACAGAGGATATTTCGATTATCGCGAGAAATAAAGCGGATGAGGAAACTCTTAGAGACGAGTCGGGAACCGTGGCCCCGGAAGGTATGGCTACAGGTGCAGCTACTGGTGGTCTGCTGGGTGGAGTAACAGGGCTGCTGATGGGAATTGGCGCTTTGGCTATTCCTGGTATTGGACCTATTATTGCAGCCGGACCTCTTGCGGCAACACTAGCCGGAGCGGCGATAGGCGCAGGCAGTGGCGGGTTAGTCGGCGGGCTTATTGGCCTTGGCATCCCTGAAGAGGAAGCAGAGAGCTATGATAATTACGTGGATGAAGGTCATATTCTAGTAATGGTGGATGTGGAAGGCGAGCAGAAGGAGCAAGAAGCGAAACAAATCTTCGCAAAGTATAACAGCCTGAACGCAGAACGCTTTGAGAAAGTTGCTAATATAGATCCATTAGCGAGTGAACGTATTGGAAATAAATAAGAAGCAATTAGCATTCAGTGTAAAAAAACAAAACAGGCTATCTCACTAGCAAAGGATACTGCTAGTGAGATAGCCTGTTTTTTGCAGTTTTATAGAGAGACAGCATTTTGCCTAACGGTTAGCGCAGTCGGTATTTCTTTTCCTGGCAGGAAATGAATGCTGCGGATATAGCGGATCGTCCCGCTCTGTGCCCGCATAATTACCGAATGTGTCTCCGCGCGTTCTTTACCGATGAAACGGACGCCGTTTAGGAACTCACCTGACGTTACACCCGTGGCGGCAAAGAGGACGTCGCCCGTGCCAACCATGTCTTCCATGTATAGCACTCGCGTTGGATTGGCAATTCCCATGCGTACACAGCGCTGTAGCTCTACTGGTCCATCCGGGAGCAATCTGCCCTGCATTTCACCACCAAGGCATTTCAGTGCAGCGGCAGCAAGAACACCTTCGGGTGCTCCACCGGAACCCATATATAAATCGACATCGCTGTCTGGCAGTGCAGCCGCAATAGCGCCAGCGACATCTCCGTGACCAAGCAGCTTAATTCGTACCCCGGCTTCACGCAGGCTATTAATCAGCTGCTCATGCCGTTTACGATCCAGCACCATTACGGTTAACTCGGAGAGGGATTTGCCAGTGTAATGGCAGGCTTTTTGCAGAGTGATCTCTACAGGGTCCTCGAGTCTAAGCTTACCGGCAAGCTCGGGCCCGCAGGCTAACTTCTCCATATAAATGTCCGGGGCATGCAGCAGGCTGCCTTTATCTGCTATAGCAATAACAGATTGCGCATTATGCAGGCCGCAGGCAACAACCTCAGTTCCTTCGAGAGGATCGACGGCTACATCGACAGCGGGACCTTTTTGGTTCCCGACTTTCTCACCAATATAGAGCATTGGAGCATCATCCATCTCTCCTTCACCTATCACAACAGTTCCGTCGATGGACACAGAATCGAACATGGAACGGATCGCAGTCGTGGCTGCATCATCTGCCGCATTTTTATCGCCCCGCCCAATCCAACGAGCCGAGGATAAAGCACCTAGTTCAGTTACCCGTACAATCTCAAGGGCCAGTTCGCGCTCCATTCTAATTCCCTCCAGTGCATTCTATATATTTTGTAAACTGAAATTTAGATATAACCCATAATAATACCAGCGGTTTCTTCTATAGCCTTGTCGGTAATATCAATTACAGGACAGCCCAGCTTGTTGAACAATGAAGCGGCGTATTCCATCTCTTCGGTGATCCGCTCCAGACTTGCATATTGGGAACCTGTCGGTAATCCGAGAACCTTAAGCCGCTCAGAGCGGACCTTCAGCATGTACTCGGGTTTCATGGTTAATCCAATAAGCCGGTTCGGCGGCAAGCTTAATAGTTCTTGCGGAGGACTAATCTCCGGGATAATCGGATAGTTAACGACTTTTTTTCCTCTATGGGCCAAAAAGATGCTAAGCGGTGTCTTTGAAGTACGGGACATGCCCAGCAGAACGATATCGGCTTTGAGCATGGCGCCCAGATCACGGCCGTCATCACAGGCGACGGTGAATTCTATAGCTTCTATGCGGCGGAAATAATTCTCGTCTAGCTGGTGGAGAAGACCTGGCCGCTGCTGAGGAGCATCGTCGAAGGTATCAATGAAGGCCTGCATCATAGGGCCCATGATATCAACGATCCGCAAATCAAGACGTACCGCTTCCTCGCGGATCATTTCTCTTAATTCTGGCTGCACTAATGTATAGGCGACAAAACCTTGATGCTGAGCTGCTTCTTCCATAAGCTTGCGTAGCTCGTCTTCATGCCTAATATTGCCGTATCTTTTAATGGTGACCTGCTGATTCTGAAATTGGTGAATAACGGCCTGCACGACAGCCTCTGCCGTATCTCCTATAGAATCCGAGCATATCGTTATTAAGTTGGAAGATTGCTCGATGCTCATGGGTTCCTCCTGTTATCCTTTGGCTTCAAGTTCGAGGAGTAGTTTGATGATGGAGGTTTTTGTTAAACGTCCTACCACATCCAGTTTTGTAGCGCCGTCTTCAGCGGCGCTGGGAACAACCACCGGCAAACTGTCTACCTCGTGAAAAATCATCTTATGTGCAGCTTCAAGCACCGGTTCATCCGGTGAAGTTGTGACCACTTTGGGCTGGCGCGTCATTACCATGCTTACGGGCATGGAGACTGCACCGGGGTTGCCCAAGGTTACCTTTAGGAAATCCTTACGTGAAGCAACGCCCGTGAGTTTACCCTCTTCGTCACAAATAATAAGAGTGCCTACATCCTGTAGAAAAAGCGTAACTACGGCATCTTGAATAGTTGTGGTCTCGCGGATAACTATAGGTACACTTTGAATTTCTTTGACCATCGTTTCTTGCAGCAGATAACCGCTTCCCTGACGACTGGATGATTTCAATCCTGGGAAGTACCCGACCTTCGGCTTGGCGTCGATATATTTGAGCATAACCAAAACAGACAGATCCGAGCGAATTGTAGGCCGGGTAAGGTTCAAACTTTCGGCAATCTGTTCGCCGGTAATCGGAGCTCTTTTGTTAACGATATCGATAATCTCTATTTGACGTGATGTCAGTTCGATCACAATTCCCTCCACTTCCGATAAAAAAGGCATTCCTCTTTAGAAAAGAAGCGCCGTTAAGCGAATCCTCCTTTCATATATGAGTCATATTTAGCTGTGTTTAATTTAACTTGTTTATATAATACGCAATAGTGGTCATAAATGCAATATATAGTACGTCATATATTTGATTTTTTTAACGCAACAGTGTTGATCTTCTTTTTTTGCAGTAATTGCTTTAAAGCATCAGCATTCACTAGGATCGTTCCGGCAATGATGGTGAACACTCCAAGAATTGTAATCCAAGATACGGACTCCTTGTAAAAGAAAAAGCCTACACCCACGGCAATCGGTGGAGAAATATAAAGCCAGGTAGAAGGAAACACTGGGTTGGTCTTAGCTACGAGCCAGTAGAACAAGGTATGGCCGACCATGGAGCCGATAACTGTGAGATAGAGCAGTGAACCTGCTGTCTCGAATGAGAAGAGAAATGCAGGATGTACTTTTTCCGTGGCAAAAGAAAGAATGAATAACAACGCACCGCCATACATCATTTGAGCCGCATTCAGCGCAATCGGTGAGACCTCAGGCATACTGTTAATTACTTTTTTGGAGTAAATCGCACCTACAGCATAGCAACACTCTCCAATTAGGACTACGGCGCAACCGATGAGCCACAGTGGTGAAATATCAACGGCGAGATTGGGGAGAACCAGCAGCAGTACGCCAGTGAAGCCGATGATGCAGCCATATAGCGAGATGGCGGGTGCTTTTTGCCGAAGAATAGAGGTTTGGAGCAGCAGGATCATGATCGGACCAGTGGCAGAGAGTACAGCTGCAAGCCCTGAAGAAACATATTGTTCAGCCCAGTAGAGACCCGCGAAGGTGCCGAAGGTTAGAGCAGACCCGGTGAACAACATTTCTTTGCGCAACAGCAAGGAGAAGCTGGCTTTTCGTTTCCAGACCATCCATAGGAATAGAACAGCGCCTGCGACAAAAAATCTTAAGCCCGCTGAAAAGAAAGGAGGCGCACCGGCATCTACGCCGATTTTGATAGCTAGAAAGGTCGTGCCGAAGATCAGACATACAAGTGCATAAGCAAATAAGATCATTTTGAAAGTCCCCTTTTGTGTGCTTTATAAAATATAAGAATTTATAAGCTGGCATTTTGTTAATCATATAGGGGAGAGGACAGAACAGATTGCCTTGTGTAGAACAGATTAATTCGGAAATCGTGTACAATATGATTACAAGGTTGTTCGGAGAGGAGTTGTAGCCAGATGAAAAAGGTTGTGGGAGCGGAGCATAATCATCCTTTGTTTCGGCAGGTCTATGAATTTCTATTAAATCGCATGGAGCGAGGGGAGTGGGTCGCACATGATAAGCTTCCTTCTATACGGCTGCTGGCGGAGGAGCTTAAGGTACATCGACTGACCGTATTCAAAGCGTACAGACGGTTGACGGAGGATGGAAAGGTTTATGTAAAAGATAAATCAGGATATTACGTGGCACCCATAATCTCGCTTCCTGCTATTGAAGTAGGAGCCGCAGTATCGGCTTATGCGCTCACTAATCCGCTGTCTGATATTCAGAGAGTGCCAGTTAAGTATCAGTTCTCGCAGGCGCTGATTGATCCGGGGCTGCTGCCGAATCTTTTTCTATCTGACTATGTCAAAAAAGTGTTCGATCTATATCCCAAGGTAATGGGAACGTATGCCTCGGTCCAGGGGGATAACGAGCTGCGTGAGACGTTAAGCCACCACTTTCGGAAGCAACATCGGCTGCAGTTAACTTCGGAAGAGCTGCTTATTACCTCGGGTGCGCAGCAGGCGATCAATCTGATTGCCCGGATTGTGCTTGGTCCTCTGGATACGGTGCTTGTGGAGCGGCCTACTTATAGTGTTGCTATGGATATTTTTCGCCGGGAGGGGGCACGGTTGGTCCCGGTAGAGATCACTCCGGAGGGATATGATCTGGAGGAAGTAGAAGCTTTGATGAAAAAGCATAAGCCGCGTATGTTCTACATTAATCCAACGCATCACAATCCAACTGGATACACGGTGCCTGTGCAACAGCGCAAGCTGTTGGTAGAACTGGCCGAACGTTATCGCTGTTTACTGGTGGAGGATGACCCGTTCCGCGATATGTATTTTGATGAGGAGCCGCCGCCGCCCTTTTTTGCTTATGATACGGAGGGGTGGGTGATCTATATCAGCAGCTTCAGTAAATATGTAGCCCCTGGCTTACGAATCTGTGCGGTGGCCTGCCGATATCCATTTATGGAACGTCTAATCACGGCCAAATCACTCGCGGACAATGGCACTCCGCTGCTGAATCAAAAAATATTTCTACATTACTACACCTCCCCACGCTTGCAACAGCATCTGGGTAAGCTGCGCATTGCACTTCAAGTGCATAAGGAAATTGTAGAAGAGGAGCTGGCGGGGACTGGCTGGGAATGGACGACTCCGCAAGGCGGATTAAATCTATGGGTGAAACTACCGGAGCATCTTACGATGGATCGCCTGTTTGCTTCAAGTATGGCGCAGTCGATCGCTTTTGTTCCTGGGGAGTTATTTGATCCACTGGGGGAAATGAAGTCAAGGCTTCGCCTAAGTTATTCCTTTGCAAGCGAAGGGGTGCTGCGCGAAGGAATACAGCGTTTGATTGGGATCGCGCACAGTTTGTGAGTGGTACAGCAGGTATGGGGGATTAATGAAGAGGATATGAGGAGTTAAAGAAGATTAGGGTAATTAAAGAAGAGGATTAGAGGAATTGCTACCGGATAAACTTGTATCACTTATTTGGGAATTCCTGTAACACTTTCCACGTTTGCTCCGTCTGTAAGGTAAAGAAGGGGGTTATCAAAGTGCGAAAGATCAATTTCCGAAAGTTCAATTTCCGAAGTCCAATGATGATATTTCTAGGTGTCCTATTAATATTTACGGCTTTGCTGACGGTGAGGCCCTCAGTCACTTATGCATGTTCCTGTGTTATGCCTGCGGAGCCACTGGAAGCTCTTGAGAAAAGTACAGCTGTCTTTGTCGGGAAAGTAGTGGACATGAAGGAGCCGTCACAGGGGAACATAATTTCTTCTGCTGATCCAGTAAAGGTAACCTTTGAGGTGGATTCCAGCTGGAAAGGGGTCGAGGGAAACCAAGTTACATTGACTACGGCTTTATCTTCTGCAAGCTGCGGCTTTGAGTTTGTGGAAGGGGAAAGTTACATTGTCTATGCTTATGCTAGAGACGGCGGAGACTCTGGTAATCTGGAGGCTAGTTTATGCAGTCGAACTAAGCGGCTAACCGCTGACTCAGTGGATCTAAAAGAGCTGGGACCGGGTATTTCGCCTACAACGCCTACCGCTTCTCCGGAGGTAACCCCGAATAATTCACCGGAGTCAGGAGCTGGGAGTAATGAGCCTGATCAAACGGGGAACCCCGCTGGGGACAGTGATTCCTTTCCTCTTGTTAATGTGGGGATTAGTGGAATAATTATCGTTCTAGTAGCTATAGCTGGGGCTGTTCTATACCGTCGTAGAAATGATGGAACGCGCAAAAAATGACTCTAACTGTAGAGTCACGTCATGTAATGTAATGGTGGGATCAAGTTAGGACGTAAGAGTATATAAGGGGTTGTGATAAAATAAGCGGTCGCTCGGGATAAACATCCGAGCGACCGCTTATTTGTTTGAGAAGACCTTGAGTAACTGGTGTTGGGCTGTGTTGGTGGACCAGTGGTGGAGTATGTTGGTGGGCGAAAAGGTACTGATGCTAATGCTGGTGTGTGCTGAAGGGCGGCGTAGGTCTAGAGTTGGTATGTGTGGAAGGGCGATGCAGGTCTAGTGCTGGTGCTGGTGCTGGTGCTGGTGCTGGTGCTGGTGCTGGTGCTGGTGCTCAAGTGTAGCTCGGAACCATCTAGAATCAATAATTAGGGAAATCCTCCCTGATTTTATCGTGTTTTACTCATTATTAGCGATAATTGGGGAATTCCTCCCTAAAATTCTGCGGAAATTGCCCTTTTTGCCTATAATCGGCTAATTATTAGGGAGAAATTCCGCAAAAAGTCCAATGTGTGCTTATAAAGATCGATTATCAGGGAGAAATTCCGCAAAAAGTTTAACGCGCGCCTATAAAGTTCGAATTTGAGGGAGAATCTCCTTAAATATCAGTTCAAGGAGGGCAGAATTTTGTGAAGCAAGTTGAACTTTAGATTGTAAGGTAAAGTAAGGTGAATTCCGTGTAGCAAGGTTAATTTGGGTGATGTGATTAAGGTGAATTTAGTGAGTTAATGATGAATTTTTGCGATGTAAGTTGAAATCAGTTGAAGTCAGTTGTGATGTCACTTGAGTTTAGATCGCAAGCCTACCTCACCCTCGTCACACCCACCCAAATAACCGGGCAAGCTGAGCGACAGCAAAGGTTACTCCGATGGCGATACCCAGCGGAATGACTGCTGAGAGAACGGCCCACTTCATGCTTTTTGTTTCCTTGTAAATGTTCACGAGTGTCGTACCACAAGGATAGTGGAGCAGGGAGAACAGCATCATGTTGAGTGCGGTCAGCCAGGTCCAGCCATGTGAGAGAAAGACATCTTTGATACTGCCTAAGCTGTCGATATCAACCATAGCGCCTGAGGACATATAGCCCATAAGCAGGATAGGCAATACGATTTCATTCGCAGGAAGTCCAAGAATAAAGGCCATGATGATAAAGCCATCCATGCCAAGCAAATGTGCGAACGGATCAAAGAATGCAGCCATATGATTCAGTACAGAATCGCCGCCAATAAACAGATTGCCTAGAATCCAAGTGATAATCCCGGCAGGGGCAGCAACGACGATAGCCCGAGTAAGTACGTTAAGGGACTTATCTTTGGAGGAAATAAGTATGGTCTTCCAGATTTGTGGACGGCGGTAGGGAGGAAGCTCCAATGTGTAATGTGTGGGAACCCCACGCAGCGCAGTTTTGGACATGACCCAGGAAACGGTTAAGGTAACAATGATGCCGATTAGAACCATTCCCATTAGGACGGAGGCAGTGGTGAATGTACGAAGCGCCCCTGTCGTAGCGGCTCCTGCCATAAATAAGGAAGACAATAAAATCAGCGTGGGCCAGCGGCCGTTGCAAGGGACAAAATTGTTGGTCAGTATAGCCAGCATTCGTTCACGCGGCGATTCGATGATTCGTGTGGAGAGGATAGCGGCCGCATTACAGCCGAAGCCCATGGACATGGTTAAAGCTTGCTTGCCATGACCACCTGATTTTTTGAACAGTCGGTCCATGTTAAACGCAACGCGTGGCAGATACCCGAAATTCTCAAGCAGAGCGAATACGGGGAAAAAGATCATCATCGGTGGCAGCATGACACTGATTACCCATGAGGTGCCTCGATACAAGCCAAGCACAAGCACGCCGTGCAGCCAAGCTGGGGCATGGAGAGCCTCAAATCCCGCTGTCAGATATCCTTCGATGAAGCCAAAGAAGGAAGCGAGCCAGCTAGAAGGGTAGTTAGCCCCGGCAATCGTAATCCAGAATACGACACCGAGAATGGCGAGCATGATGGGAAAACCCCAAATTTTGGAGGTCACGATATTATCCAGCTTATAAGTGCTGTTCAGTTTCTTCTTATCCCGATAAGTAACTGCATCTCCGCAGATGCCTGCGGATACGCCATATATACCACTGACAATCTCATCCCGAATGGCTCCGCCGTCAGCGAGCTTTTTTGCGGTGGACAATAGGGAATCTAGAGCGTCAGATCCCTTAGTGATAGGCAGTGACTCCATGGCCGATGACCTCCTTTGCTTCGGGTAAATCCTTGCTTTTCATATGCTCTTTAAGTGAAGTAAGCAGGCTGTCATCACCGTCCAATAAGCGCAGTGCAATCCAGCGAGCGGGATATTTGGTACCGATGGTTTGCTCTACCAATGGTGTAAGCTCGGCAATTCCCCGTTCGATCTCTTCGTTGTAACTAATCCGCAGCGGCTGCGCTGTGAATGAGCCTGTAGCCACTCGCTCCACTTGATCCAATAAGGCATCGATCCCTATTTTATTGCGTGCCGATATCGCAACGACGGGTACGCCGAGACGTTTGGAGATACTCTTCAGGTTGATGTCGATGCCCAGCTTACGTGCTTCATCAATGAGGTTGATGCAGACAACCGCCCGTCCGGTAATCTCCAGCACTTGCAAGGCAAGATTGAGATTACGTTCCAGCGAAGTAGCGTCAAGCACTACAAGTGTCACGTCTGGCTGTTCAAAAATAATATAATCTCTAGCCGCTTCTTCATCCGCGGAATTTGAGTATAGGGAGTACGTTCCTGGTAAATCTACCGCGAGGTATGAATGGTTATTGTGTTTGAATTCGCCTTCGGCAGTAATGACGGTTTTACCTGCCCAGTTTCCAGTATGCTGTCGCATGCCGGTTAGCAGGTTGAATAGTGTGCTTTTTCCGGTGTTAGGATTGCCTGCAAAAGCGACGGTGAACTGACTCATGCTTCTACACCTCCAATTAATTCTCCGAATATTAAAGAACTTTCTTCTCTACGCAATGCAATGGTCGTATTGCTTACCCGAAAAGCTATAGGATCTCCTAATGGACTACGCCGCAACACCTCTACGATATTCCCGACTACGAACCCGAGGTCCAGTAATCTTCTTCTAAGCACACCTTGAACTTCAATGTCGCTGATGCGCAGCGTGCTACCCTTTGCAGCCTCTGATAAAGGAATAGTTGTTCCAGTCATGAGATCCCTTCTTTCATTTATATTTTTACCGCCTACGGTTTTTATTTTGTGTATTAGAACATTTCTTGTAGTCTGGCACAACATTAGTATATGGCAACAACTTTGTCCCTGCAACAAGAATGTTTCCCTTAGGCAAAATAAAATTAAGCAAAAAAAGCCCCTGACGAAAGAGGGCTTGTACGCTCTTTTCCGCAGGGTTGAGCTTAATTCTTAATTAACATTAAAATTACGACCAGCTGCCAAAATCAAGTGTACGTCCGGTCTCGACCAAGGTTTTAATATTACTCAGAACCTGCCACCAGGCGTTGATACTGCCAGCATATGAAGGATCATCAGGATGCCATTCATCGTGGATAAGCGTAAGCTTAGTAGTTCCACCCACCGGTTCAAGCAGCCAAGATATACGCGATTCATATCTTTCTGTACCCTTATGATAGGAGGGGCCGACCTTATGCGTGAAACGAAACGCTTTTTGTGGAGTGAACTCCAGCAGAGTCCCATATACATGTATCGTTTCATCGCCATCTGCACCGGGACCAACATATTCCAGCAATTCACCTTCTTTAAAAGTAGATTGGATTACGCTCCCGTAGTAAATCTGTTTAGTACCTTCGGGAGAGATCAAAGTCTCCCATACCTGCTCAGGTGTTCCGCCAATATAAAATTCATAGTGAAGTTCTTTCATTCCTTATTCCTCCTTGGTTTGTACAATCATTTATTCCCTTAGACTTATTTACACTATACAAAAGGATCACTGACAACTACGGTCAGTGATCCTAAAATAATCATTTTAAGTCTTATAATAAGCTGCCAGATCGGTAGCTATAGCGGACAGCTTTTGTTTCAGAGCTAAAGGCTCTAGGATTCGTAGTGTTGATCCATAAGGCAACAAGAAGTAAGGCGCATAAGTCAGTAAGGAGGTCTCATCGACTTGAAAACGGGCTTGTCCGTCAATGCGCTGGACCAGCGTATGTCCAAACAGCCAATGACTGCATAGATCGTTAAGGATTCCTTCATCGGCGGCGATGACTACTGCTATGAGTTTTTCTGGAGTATTTGGTGTGGGCAGCAAGCTTTTTAACAAAAAATCCCGTGCAGAGAAGTCAGCAGGACGGGCAAACAGAGCTTCTGTGCGGTGCAGTTCAGTTATTCTATCGACTCGGAAAGACCGAATTTCTTGCCTCTGATGGCAATAAGCAACGGTGTACCATTGCCCTTTCCACAGGACAAGTCCATAAGGATCAATAGCGCGGGAAGAAATCGTCTCCTCGTTTCCCTTCCGATATTCCATCTGGAGGGTATGTCCGTTCGCCGTCGCTAATTCAAGCTCTTGCAGCAGGTGGGGAAGCGGCGCAGCAGGGGAGTGGATGGTTTCTATCCCGCTCTCATGACGCTCCATCTGTTCTAATTGCTGCGCATTGCTGTACCGTTTCAGTTTGGCGATTGCTTGATCTAGAGCTTCTACATAAGGATATCCAGTTCCCCGCGCAAAGGAGGCGGCTTGCAGGAGGGAACGTTGTTCGTCGGAGTCAAAGAATAACGGGACCTCGGAAAAATGCTCCGGAAGGCTATAGCCACCACCAGGTCCACTATCCGCGATAATGGGTACGCCACTGATGCATAACGCGTCGATGTAGCGATAGACAGAGCGGACACTGATCTCTAGCGCTTCTGCTAGTTCCCCGGCGGTTCTTCCCCGTTGCTTGAGCATCCAGAGAATGGATAACATGTGATCAGCCTTGGACATAAATCAGGAACCTCCTTGCCTCATTAATTAGTAATAGTTTACTAACTATAGCAAATTGCCTATTGATCAGCTAGAGAACCTTTTGGTGCTGCCATAAGTTCCAAGCCGCGAAGTACATCCAGGGTTACGATTCTTTTCAACATGGTGTTACACCATTATTTTCTTGAGACTATGAATGTACCGTGATCTCGCAATAAGGAAATAGATAGTTTGCACAACCAGAAATACAGCAGATGTAGTAAGCACGGGCACAGTTACATTTGTGATATTAATCTGTTTCAGTATCGGGCGTATCACGACAAGGGTCTGAATGGTGGCAATAATAATCGGAATATAGAAAAGCACAGAAATCTGTTTGGTAGCAGAAGCTGACATTTCTTTAGTACTTAAACCGATTTTGGACAAAGCATTATACATTTGCTTATCTGTATTGAGCTCAGTATGAAGCTTAAAAAAGAGAAAGCTGGCTGATGAAAGCGAGAAGATCAGTGCGATAAAAATCCCTATAAAGCTAAGCATGGCGGCCCCTTGTTTGGTAGATAGATAGCTGTCTGCTCGCGATCCCAGTATAGAGCTGTATTGATGGTTAGCCTTGTTAGCGGCTTTATTCCATTGGATAAGGTCTCTGGTGACAACAGCTTCAGCTGAGCTGTCATTAGGTGTAGGACCGTCCCATGCAGGGATTTTGTATAGATATTTCACATAAGGTCTCGTGTACTTCTCTGTTGAATTAGAAATCTTATGATATAAGTTGTCATCTACGATTAGAAGTGAGGTGGCCATTGGATCTACTGGATGCACCTTTGGTGTTCGTAATTCTTTTAACATCAGTTCCTCATCTTTTTGAACCTTCAAATGAATCGCTCGATTAGCAGCATAATTCTGTGAATCCATATGTGGGTTCAGCAGTAATACAGCTTCTTTTTCAGACAAGGGTCCAACCTCGGATACATCCATCTGTAAGCCCAGTTGATTGAACTGTGAGCGGGAGATCAGATCAATTCCAAGTATTATTTCCTTATCGATTCCTTGAATGGAAGCAGAGATTAGATCTACTTTATTCTCTGTATACTCGACTTTAGCATTCTTTAATTTAGTGTGAATGGGCTCTAAATCTGGTGCTTCATCCTTCGGATCATAAATCGTATAACTCACAGCGAATGGGGATTTTTTATAGAGGTCTGAGTTCGCTTGATTAATCGATAAAAGAATTCCCGAAGCCATACAGGCAAGCGAGGTAACCACAGTTACAAGGAACAGCATTCTTGCATTGTCTTTAATCTTATAACTCATCTCGGAAATCCACAGCAGATTGGTTCCGCGCCATAACCGTTTGCGTCTTAGTTTTAGTAGGCGAATGCCCAATACAGATAACTGAGAGTAGAAAAAGTAGGTTCCAGCGATACCTGTGACAGCGGCGACTAATAGTGAGGACGGGGACAATTGCTTCCGAATCGCGAGAGCGCCGACGGTCAACAGTAGAAGCCCAAAGAGCGAGAACAACAAGGAGACACGGGGTTCTTTTTTAGGTTTAACATTTCCCTTAAGCAGTTCAAGAACTTGATGTTTACGAATGAACAATAATGTGAAGATCGAAATGACCAGAAATAATGAAATGAAAGAGATAGAAGTAATCATTAACGCCTTCATTGGCCAATAAAAGGGTAGTGGCTCCATGCCCATAATTGTCGTGCTTAGCAGCAAGAATAACTTGGATAAAAGCATGCCGAAAGACACACCTGTTACTATAGAGAGCAGTCCGATCAGCATGTTTTCTATAAGAATCAGCTTGTTGATCTGGCCAGGTCGTGCGCCTAAAATCATCAGTATGCCGAACTCCAGATTACGCATTTTCAGAAATGCGCTAATCGAATATAGTACGAAAAAGAACGCAAAGATAAACACAATGTAAGAAGCAATTTGCATGCCGGAGGCTGAATTCGCACCCAGCGCGATGTTCGTAATACTAGGGTGATAAATAAAGACTGAATAAGAGAAAAAGATCATGACCATAAAAGCACTGCTTAAGAAAAAAGCAAAATAAGCGCGCGAATTACGGCGTACATTATTAAACGCGAATTGAGGAAAGTTCATGACTATTCCCTCCCCAGAATGAAAGTGTGTCGATAATCTTTTGGAAGAAGGCCTGACGGTTATCTCCCCGGTGAATTTCCGCTGCTAGTTTGCCGTCTTTTATAAAAACAATTCGGTTGCAGTAGCTCGCTGCCAGTGGATCATGTGTTACGAGCATTAGCGTGGTGCCTTCTTTGTGGTTAATATCCTCCAGCGATTCCATCACCATCCGCGAAGAATTGGAGTCAAGCGCACCCGTAGGCTCATCGGCCAAAATAATCGAAGGAGAGGTAATGATCGCCCGGGCAATTGCGGTCCGCTGACGTTGTCCCCCTGAAATTTCATAGGTGCGTTTGCTCAGAATATCGGTAATGTTTAAGCGTTCAGCGACTCTTTGAAGCAAGATTTCCATCTGTGAGAGCTTACGGTTATCCAAAGTCAGGGGCAGCACAATATTTTCGGCGACGGTTAACGTCTCAAGCAGGTTGAAGTCCTGAAACACAAAGCCTAGCTGTTTTCGGCGAAAGTGGGCGAGCTCTTTTTTATTCAAAAGATAAGGGTTGCTGCCATTGATATTCACTTCGCCAGAGGACGGCTGGTCGATTGTGGATACCACATTGAGCAGTGTTGTTTTACCGCTACCAGACGGTCCCATAATTCCGACAAATTCACCTTTTTCAATATTAAGATGAATATCGGTGAGGGCTTGGGTCACTATTTTGCCGGGGTATACCTTATGAAGTCCTTTGACTTCCAATACGTTCATATCATTCATTCCTTCCAATACAAAAATGATTTCATCCGCCTTATTCGGGGAACGGGTTATGTATATAATTTATAAGATCGAGAGATTAGCTGCTATGGATTTACCTTAAGGTTTCCTTACAGAGACGTTAAGGTTATGTTCGCCATTCTCCTTGTGGAGAATGGGTTGAGAGATAAGTAGCCTATAAAGAAGAAGGAGGCTTCAAAGCCATGAATAATGACGATGAAGTCCCCTCAATATTATTTCTGTAGATGATCACTGTTGCTAAAAATAAGTCGCACGCGGGTTCCTTCCCCGAGCCGGGACTGAATATCCACCTTGTGTTCGAGCCTGTTGCAAATCTCCCGGACGAGATACAGCCCCATCCCTGTCGATTCATGATAATGTCGTCCGCGGTCACCCGTAAAGTAGGGATTAAAGACCCGCTTCAGATCCTCAGGAGAAATGCCGATCCCTTGATCGGTAATATCCAGAATCGTGTCGGTGCCTACACGCTGAGCTGAGAGGGTAACGGTCTTGCCAGTACCGGAGGTATAGTTTACGGCATTGGTTAAGATTTGGGCCAGCATAAACATTAACCATTTAGCATCGCTATATACCGCGAGATTGTCATCCACCTGTACATCTACTTTTATACCCCGGCGTATGAATAGTCTGCGATTTTCGGCTACCGCCTCACTAACGGTTTTGCGCAGAAGTAACGGTTCAACTTGAAAATCATTTTCAAATCGGTCAAGTCTTGAAGTGTAGATAACCATCTCCAGCCCTCCGCGCAGACGTTCCAGTTCCTCCTGAATACTTGCGGCAGCCTCCTCTTCAAGATCCTTTAGCGTAAGCTGAATTACAGAGAGCGGGGTCTTCATTTGATGAACCCAGCGATTCATGAATACGATATGCTGATCCATCTGGCGCGCATGCGCATTCACTTGCTCCTGATACTGGCGGTCAATCAGCTGCAATAACTCATGGATAGCTTCTGAAAGAGGAGTGTCTCCTAAGGAAACAAGATGTTTTTGGAGCATGTCCATAGGTTCGCTTAATGCTGCATACAATCTCCGGTGCTGAACGTATCGGTAGCCTAGATATAGCAATAGAACTACGGTACTCAAGGCGATTCCATAAAGCATGATAGAGATCGGTCTGTTCTCACCAGACAGCCAATACAGCAAAGGGATAAGCAGCATCTGAAGCAGATAGAATAGGATCAGAGAGATCTGGTCTCTCCAAAAAAGCCTCATGGCGTATCCTTAGAAACATTAAGCCGATAGCCAGCGCCTCTTACGGTTTCCACAATGTCGCCAAGACCGAGATCCTTGAGCTTTTTGCGGACACGGGTTATGTAGACATTTAATGTATTGTCATCTATGAAATGCTGATCCTTCCACATGAGATCGAGCAGACGCTCCCGGTTAACCACTCGTCCTTCCTTAAGCAGTAAAGCTTCCAGTAGAACCGCTTCCTTTTGGGTTAGCTCACTCGTGTACCCGTCGTATTGGATCATATATCGTTCAGGATAGAGGATTAAACCTCCAGATTGGAGTTTATGCTCTTCTTGAGTCTGTGAGTATGAACCGTATGCTCTACGTATGTGGCTGCGGATTTTGGCAAGTACAACCTCATAGTGAAAAGGCTTAGTGATATAATCGTCCCCGCCATTCTCAAGCGCCATCACCTGATCCATTCCACTATCCCGTGCAGAAATGAACAGAATCGGGCAGAGTGAGAGGGAACGAATCTGGCGGCACCAGTAGAACCCATCGTATTTAGGCAGATTGACGTCCAGTAAGATAAGGTCAGCCGAGCTTTCATTAAAAGTCTCCAGCACCCTGTTGAAATCTTCTACAATAATTGTACGGAACCCATATTTCGATAGGTACGTGCTCAGCAAGCTTGCCAGCTTGGCATCGTCCTCTATGATTAGAATCGTCTCCATATTTTCACTCCTTTGTTCAGTTATACAGTAACATGGACAAGGAAAATTATGCAAAAAGAGTACTCTTATTCGTGGTCAACGTAAGAATCTAGCTAGATTTATCGAAGGGGAATTTAGCTGATCTAAGTCTAGCTGAACTAGCTCTAGCTGATCTAGCTCTAGCTGAACTAGCTCTAGCTGAACTAGCTCTAGCTGAACTAGCTCTAGCTGAACTAGCTCTAGCTGAACTAGCTCTAGCTGAACTAGCTCTAGCTGAACTAGCTCTAGCTGATCTAGCTTTAGCTGATCTAGCTCTAAGCAATCCAGATTTCGCTCAAGCGGATTATCCAGACTTAATTGCACTTTGTACACTTATTTCTGCGTAGATAGTCCCTAGAAGCCGTTTAGTTGCACTTCGTGCAGCTAAAAAGGGTGAATCTAGTGCAATTAAAGGAAAACCGGAAATTTAACTGCACGAAATACAACTAAACTAACTTTTGAAGGAGCATTCTGAGGAATAGTTGCACTAAATGCAGTTAACGGATGTGAGGAGCTCATAATTATCGCTTGAGAAAGCTTGATCAGTGACTATTTCCTCTGAAAGAAGATCGCCCACTCCAAAACTTTCTCTAATTGCACTTTGTACACTTATTTCTGAGTAGATAGTCCTTAGAAGTCATCTAAATGCACTTTGTACACTTATTTCTGAGTAGATAGTCCCTAGTAGCCATTAATTGCACTTCGTACAACTAAAAAGGGTGAATCTAGTGCAATTAAAGGAAAACCAGAAATTTAACTGCACGAAATACAACTAACTATCTTTTGAAGGAGCATTCTGAGGAATAGTTGCACTAAATGCAGTTAACGGATGCGTGGAGCTCATAATTATCGCTTGAAAAAGCTTGATCAGTGACTATTTCCTCCGGAAGAAGATCGCCCACTCCAAAGCTTTCTCTAATTGCACTTTGTACACTTATTTCTGAGTAGATAGTCCTTAGAAGCCATTTAATTGCACTTCGTGCAACTAAAAAGGGTGAATCTAGTGGAATTAAAGGAAAACCAGAAATTTAACTGCACGAAATACAACTAACTATCTTTTGAAGGAGCATTCTGAGGAAATAGTTGCACTAAATGCAGTTAACGGATGCGTGGAGCTCATAATTATCGCTTGAAAAAGCTTGATCAGTGACTATTTCCTCCGGAAGAAGACCGCCCACTCCAAAGCTTTCTCTAATTGCACTTTGTACACTTATTCCTGCGTAGTTGGTCATTAGAAGCCATTTAATTGCACTCTGTGCAACTAAAAAGGGTGAATCTAGTGCAATTAAAGGGAAATCAGAAATTTAACTGCACGAAATACAACTAACTATCTTTTGAAGGAGCATTCTGAGGAATAGTTGCACTAAATACAATTAACAGATGTGTGGAGCTCATAATTATCGCTTGAAAAAGCTTGATCAGTGACTATTTCCTCCGGAAGAAGATCGCCCACTCCAAAGCTTTCTCTAATTGCACTTTGTACACTTATTTCTGAGTAGATAGTCCCTAGAAGCCGTTTAGTTGCACTTCGTGCAACTAAAAAGGGTGAATCTAGTGGAATTAAAGGAAAACCAGAAATTTAACTGCACGAAATACAACTAACTATCTTTTTAAGTAACTTTCTGAGGAATAGTTGCACTAAATGCAGTTAACGGATGCGTGGAGCTCATAATTTCCACTCGAGAAATGTTTGTTTTGTGAACGTACGGATCATATTAGGTAGTATAAAATAATAATAACTAATTATGATATATGCTTCATTTTGCATCCCCCTTAATATGAAATTAAAGAGAGGGGCGTGGAAAATGAACATTAATTTTAGAAGCTACCGTTCTGAAGATCTGCTAAAGGTACGTCATTTTCTTATAAAAAGTTATAGTAAGCTAAAGACTCCAAATACCTGGCTTATAGACCGCTGGGAATTTGTTATTTTTTTTCAGGAGACGAGAAGTGGAACGCTGGAGCAGTGGGAACAAAAAGTGGGCTTATGGGAGTATGAGAATGGAGAGCTTGCAGCTGTAGTGTGCAGGGACGATGGGTTCTATTTTCAGTGTGCTGAGATGAATCCTCCGGAAAAATTACTTGAAGAAATGTTCGCTTTTGCTGAACAAAAAGCTGAGGAAGAGAACGGTGGTTACGTAGAGCTGTATGTGCCAATACCGGAGAATATGACTTCTGCGGCGGAGGTTGCTCGTAAGAGGGGGTATCATCAAACGGGTGGTAAGGAAAGCGTAAACTCCTTGCGATTGGATGAGGAATTCCCTGTGGAGCTCCCCTCTGGCTTTAGAATATGCAGCGGAGATGAGATCGAGGTTACTGCAAAAGCGCTCGGACATATCATGGCCTTCGACTATGCAGAAACGGCGGAGGCAGAGCTCACGCTGCTGCATTATGGGAATATGAGTAACGCTCCAAGCTATAATCCGCAGCTCGATCTTAGCGTTGTGAATGACACGGGCGAAGTGGTTTCCTTTTGTAATATTTTTTGGGACAGCAGCAATAGAATTGGTGCTCTGGAGCCTGTAGGCACATCCATTAACTATCGAAAGCTGGGACTGGGACGGGCGGTTCTACACGAAGGATTTAACCGTTTAAAACAACTCGGAGCTAGTAAAGTTTACGTAGGTTCTATGCAGCCTTTCTATGAGGAATTGGGCTTTACTACAGAAGTTTGGTTACAGGTGTGGGAATATTCAGGTCACACAGATTAAGTTGCACCGGCTGCCCCCGATATTGAATCTGTCAGCAGTACCTAAACTGGCAACGTACTATGAAAAATCCCCTTGATGGGTAAGTCATCAAGGGGATTTTTGGGTTTGAGCTCGGCAATCATACGCTGCACAGTAATCTCATACGTCGCACAGCAATCATACCGCCAGAGCAATTATGCGCTGCAAACTGCCTCTGATTGCACTTTGTACAATAGAATCATATATTCTTAGTAGCCATAGTCGAGCAGTAGCTGAGTCAAATCACAAAGCTCAGCACTCGCAACTAGCCGTCTGGCCAAGAGATTTTATTGATATTTGACTACAATCGCATTGCTGATCTGACGCCCAGGGGACGTAAGATATTTGCCGTTGTAGTAGAGCCCGCTGGATGCACCACCATCCAGATTCATGGCTTGATACGCTCCAGCTTGCTTCATCATTTCTGCCAGCTGTGGGATGGTGGCTCCACCAGTGGTCAGTAGAATGAGCTTATGGTCGCGTGTTAATCCGAGCGCGCTGCGTGCTCCGCCGCCGGTTAAGATTTTTGGATCTTTGAAGCCTTCTGCCGCGACATTTAGGGATACCTTGCCGTTCACAAGAAGACGCGGGCCGGCTTGAAGAGCTCCTTCCATAGAACCGGAAGCGAAGCGGCTTGTGAATTCCAGCCCAGGAATCAGTGACGCCAGATGGTTGCTGTCATAGGTAAAAATCGTCCGGCGATCCCCGGAGCTATTTTTAAGCATTTTTCCGCCGCTGACAATGTACCCGTATGGAGCTTTGTATGCTCCTTTTGTATAGGCATCAAAAAATGTTCCGTTAATCGCAACTACGGCATTATTACGTTTAGCCAGACTGCTTAGGTCCTCTACTTTTCCGACCGTATTTCCAGCCAGTACGACATCAAGTTTCACCTTAGGATGCATCAGGGACACTGTAACCGTCTGGGCTTTGAAGGATCTGCCGCCAACTTTGAAGGTTTTACTAGCGCTGACAACTGGTGAAGAATCCGCTTTGATTAGTGCGCCGGACTGTACAGGAACAGTGGTTGCAATATCATTACTCTTAAGGGTTAATGAAGAGGCTTCCTTATCCCAGGTTAATTGAATGCCAAGCGTTGTGCTGATAAAAGACAACGGGATATATACCGTGCCATTATCACTGAAAGCAAGATCAGTTAGCGTAACCGACTTTTCATTGACGAGCGCAGCGGTTTGACCTAATGTAAGCGTTATGGTGGTGTCTGCATTCGTAATGCTTATACGTTTTTCGTTAGGATTCCATACAGACTGTATACCAGTGAAGCTATTTAAGAGACGCAGTGGTATGTATGAATGGTTATTCTTGTCCACATAGACGGTGTTTTTAGGAACTGGTGTTGCACCAACAGTGGATGGGCAAGTGGCGACAAGTGGAACGAGCAGTAAGAAGGTAAGAAACAGAGTGGACCCTAGCTTTTTCATCATAAACAATTACTCCTTATCTTGTAGCTGTTGTAAAAAACGACAAGGTTTATTATACCTCATGTTCAAAAACTTGGATAACCTTTATTTTTAAATGTTCATAGGGTGAATCTGATAGAATATAGATTATATTATTTATATTAGCACTGAAATTGCACTGAAATTGCACTGAGATTAGCACAATAACCAGCACAATAACCACCACAATAACCAGCATCACAATTGCCACTAGACTCAATAGCTAAAAGGAGATTTTTATGACTACGATAGGTTTAATTCGCCATGGAAGTACCGCGTGGAATAAAGAAGGCAGAGTGCAAGGGCATACAGATAATTCATTGGATGCTGAAGGCCTGCAACAGGCACAACTACTGGCTGAACGTCTTAGCACAGAACAATGGGATTACATATATTCAAGTGATTTACTCAGAGCGCGGCAAACGGCAGAGGTTATTGCAGAAAGATTAGGCCTTGAGATCACGGGTTTAGCGTCGGGCATTCGAGAGATGTATGCGGGACTTATTGAAGGAACTACGCAGCAAGAGCGGATTGAACGATGGGGAACCGATTGGAAGACGTTAGATTTGGGTTTGGAAACTCCAGAAGCCAGCGAGCTCAGAGGCAGCGAAGTGATTGAAGAAATTGCGGCGAGACATTCAGGCAGTCATATTCTGATCGTTAGCCATGGTGCAATTTTACGCAGTAGCCTTAGAAGACTACTTCCAGAACTGGACGGCACAGTATTATTGAACAATACGTCAATTACGCGAATAACAAAATCCGAATCGGATGGCTCCTGGAACTGCGAGTTATATAATTGTGCGCGGCATTTGGAGAAAGAGTAAGTGTTCAGATAATGTTCAGAGCTTTTTTATATATTGGTATCGCAGTACAGTAAGCTAATTATTTGTAGTTCAGAAGGATGTGCGAATTAAAGGTGGTAGAGGTTCAGATTTATTTACAAACGTTAATGTCCATTATCATCGCAGGGGTTGTAGGTTATTTAGTATTGAGATTTTACCGGGATGTTGCTAGTAAGGAACCAAAACAAAGAGCGGTTTATACGGGCCTTTCCATTATAACTATCGTCGTTGGATTGTGGGCAATGCATCAGCTAGGCAAAAAAACCTTAGAAGAAACTATAGAGGTCAATGGGGGGATTTTCACTCCGTTATTGATATACGCGCTTACGATAGCTGTTTTAATGTTTTTGCTTACACGGCTGAACCTTGTTTTGGCGGAAAGAGAGCAGCTTAAGGAACTTGCCTATAAGGATGGCTTGACGGGGCTCTTAAACAAGAATGGAATGGATCACTTTTGGGATCGCTGCAAAGTAAATGAGCAACTAGCCGTATTGTTTATGGATTTGAACCGGTTCAAATCAATCAATGACAGCTTAGGACATCATGTGGGCGATTTACTGCTGCAAGAGGTGGGAGGAAGGTTAAGTCAATTCTCCAGCAAAAGAAAACGCCATATTTTCCGCATAGGCGGCGATGAATTTGTGATTGTAGCTAAAGGCTGCAATCAGAAGGAAGCGGAGCAGTTAGCGGTGCAGATTCTGGAGAAGACGACCAGACATTATCAGCTGGGAGAGCATAACCTCTTTGTATCTGCGAGCATAGGCATCAGCATTAGTCATGGCAAGGTGGATCATTTCAGGCTGCTGCACGAAGCAGATACAGCGATGTACACCGCCAAACAGCTGGGTACAGGTCGTTATTCAGTTTATAAAAATTAGTTTGTTAAGTATAAAATATAAGCGTCAGCCTTGGACATAAATGGATGTCTAAGGCTGACGCTTTTTTTTAGGCTCCCGGTGTGTGAAACTTGTGGGGGACTTGCTTGCGTCCCTTCATCAAGAAGAGGCAGAGCAGGGCAACCGCCATACTAATCGCTGCTACATAAAACAGGATGGAGTAATCAAAAATATCAATCATTAGCCCCAGCAAAGGTGGCGAGCTGATCGCTGCCAGTGAAGAGACCAAATAATACATCCCTGTTCGAGTACCGATACTCTCCTCAGTTCCCGTTGCAACAACATAAGGATAAGAGTTGATGTTGATACAAGCCCAGAAGATTCCTCCTGTCAGGAGTAACGCTCGAAGCACCAGCAGGTCCTGTGCAAACCCAACAAGCGCAAAGACCGTCATCAGGCCACATACGCCGACGATAATGATCTTCTTTTTCCCGAATCGCCCACCCAGCCAACCGCTCGGAATAGCGAACAGCACAAAGGCAAGGGAGAAGAAGGTAAGGGAGAAGGAGGCTGCTTGTTCACTGAGGCCCAGATGGTTTTTGCCATACAAGGTAAACAAGGTTTCGACCCCTTGATAAGCTACAAACCAGAAGAAAATCGCTGCCAGTAGAAAGACTGTAGTACGATCCAGCTGGCCGCGAAAGGAGACTCTGGAAGGCTTAACTATCGTCGTATAAGGGCTCCCCGCTGTATCGGATAGAAGCGTAGGGCTTATATTCACACCATCCCGTTTTTCTTTGATGAAGCGCGATACGATAAACAGACATAACAGGGTAATCAGTCCAGCAACGAGAAATGGCAGCGCAGGATTTGATTTATAGAGGATCGAACCCACGCCGAAAGCCAGAATTGATCCGAATCCACCCATGAAATTAATTAATCCGTTAGCCTTTGTACGCTGCTCTTCAGGTGTTATGTCGGGCATGAGAGCGACGGTAGGGGAACGGTATAAACTCATGGCTAAATTCATCAGCATCATAAATAAAAGCAGTGTAAATAGTCCGGTATGAAACGGAATCAGCATAGTCAGCACGGCAGCGAAGGGCATACCGATCATAAGATAAGGCATTCTGCGTCCAAAACGCGAGGTCGTGCGGTCACTCCGATTGCCGATCCAAGGCTGCAAGAATAAGGCGAAGTAATTATCAATCGTCATCATGAAGCTGATTAGGGCCACGCTATGTACATATTTTTCGAGGAAAAAAGGTACAAATGCGTTATACAGACTCCATGTAATGCTGATGCTGAAAAAGCCGAATCCGAGCAGCCAGACTTTTTTCACACCATCACACTCCCTTGTCAGCCAGAAGTCCAGCGAGTAGGTCTGGATGATCGGTAATAATGCCTGATACACCAGCTTCAATTAAATATTTCATCCGCTCGGGATCGTTAACGGTCCAAGGATGGTAGGCGACGCCATGCTTCGCCGCTTCTTCGACGAATTCAGGCAGTACCGCAAAATGATACGCATGCAACGCAGTCGCTCCAAGTGTAGCTGCATAGTCCCAAGGACGATACAAGCCTTCCCCGTATAGAATTCCTGTTCTGATCTCCGGTGCCAGCGACTGACAGTAAGCTAGTGAATAATGGTTGAAGCTCGAAAAAATGACGCGATCGCTCATCTTGAAATCACGTACGGCCGCGATCACTTTTTCCTCCATACCCGGATATAAAAAAGTGCCATTTTTAAGCTCGATATTTAGGATGGTATCTCTACCTTGCAGCAGATCTAATAAATCTTCCAGCAATGGAAGGCGCTCATCTTTGAATTCAGGTCCGAACCATGAGCCTGCGTCCACTTCCAGTAGTTCTGCGAGTGTATGATCCTTCACATAGCCGGTTCCGCTTGTTGTGCGGTTTAGAGTTTCATCATGAATGAGGACTAGGCCGCCATCCTTGGTCATTTGTACATCAGTTTCTATTCCGGTTGCACCCAGCTCAAGACCTTTGCGAAATGCTGCCATAGTATTTTCTGGACACACTGCCGACGCTCCACGATGCGCAAAATTAATGATGTTGTTCATAAGTTATTGTCCCTCCAACTTTAGTGTTTGCTATGCCCCTATAGATGGGGGCTACTTGTCATATTCCACAGAGAGTAAAGAAACCCTGTCTGGAATTTTAAATCAGTTATTCATAGCGCCATACGGGATTCGTTCCAAAAGTCCAGCTTCATAGATGCTCCGCAGCTTCAGCTCGGGCATATGAATATAACCGATATAACAATCGCATACCTTCATTCGGCAGCTTCTAACCGCAGAGAGACCCTCTAGCCCATCACGGTAAAGATTGCCTATGACCCCTCTGTCCTTATAGCAGCGTTTCACAAGCCCAGCGCCCTGTACGTAAAAAACATCTTTTCCTGCATTGCAGGCTTGGCCAAGGCTTTCATAATCCATAGCATTCACAGAAAAATGTGGATCAATCTCGCTAAGGAAGACAAAATCCTCAGCTGTATAATAATCAGGTTTATCTTTGTAAGCATTGACCCATAAGTACACGTTCTCTGGTAACGCAGAACGAAGTGAAGCTATAGCTGAAAAAGCGCTGCGTATTCCAACGCTTCCCACACTAAATGGAACGTCGTTCTCATATAAAGTCAAACATTGCGCCAGAAATTTATCCTCCCGCACTTGTCCGGGGTGGTAGGTGGCCCAAAAGGCCACTTTTTTACGATTCAGCTGGGAGATGAAATCCAGGTTGGCAGATAGGTTGGTCTGAATCGCTACCTTCTCTACATGGTCCATATTGGAGAGGGCAATCATTGCTTCTTTGTACCAGCGATGAATTAGCCCTTCGCCATAGGGATTAAAAAATATAGAAAGCCGATGACCTGCCGCACCTTGCTCAGAGGCCCACGCCACAAAGGCTTCCAGCCCCTGGCGGTCCTTGGCGAGCGTAGCTGCGCTGTCTCTTGTTTTGCCAAAAGGACAATAGGGGCAATCATAGTTGCAGGACGTGAGGGAACCGCGGTAGTAGAGGACCGCATTCATGGCAATACGAACCTTTCCATCTGCTCTCGGATCTCCCCAGAAATAAACCAATCCCCAATCGAATCAGAGTAACCCATCCCTTCGGTGGTAAGGCGCAGGATGCCATCTTCCTCCTGCCCAAGACCGGAATGAAGCAGGTTGGACAGCTCAGGATAATCGCTCCAGAGCGATTGACCGAAACGCTGGCTGTAATCTTCAAGCTTCAGCCCTTCGCTATGTAGAATCGCCTTCAGAATAAAGCGGCGTTTCTGTTCTTCAAGACTCAGCACAATCCCGTAATCCGCAGTATCGTAACGATCCGTCGCAACGTAATCAGCAATAATGCTCTCGGTTGCTTTACGGCTTACCCCATAACGGGAAGCGTAATGCACATGGCGGGTGTAGGATCTTGCTCCGCAGCCCAATCCGACCATTCCTTCTTCTTGGCAGCTATAATCGAGAATGGGTTTAGCTGTTCCTGCGTCTTCCTTGGCGAAACGACGCATGGAGTATTGGCGATATCCTCTCGCTCTAAGCAGCTGCCCAGCGGCTTTGTAGCAATCTAGGCGAATATCGTCCTGACGCTGGATATCACCAGGCTTCACAATCGTATGCTCACGGGTGTAGAGCGGATAGATGAAAATTTCCTCTGGCTCAAAGCTGATCGCTTGATTGAGCGAATATAGCCAAGAGTCGACCGTCTGCCCCGGAAGCCCGTAGATCAGATCTAAATTCAGTATGGGAAAATCATATTTCCCCAGCAGCTCTAGTGCCCGATATACCTCATCCGGATTTTGTGGGCGATAGATGGCCGCCGATTCAGCAGCGACAAAACTTTGGATGCCCATGCTGACCCGATCCACCGTATACTCTTTTAGAATATTCAGCTTCTCTTCGGTAATCGTCTCCGGTGAAGTTTCCACTGAGATGGAGGCTGTATTTGTGTCCAGTCCCATCGTATCAACGGCAATGTGGAACAAGCGGCGGAGCTGATCTGCTGCCAGCAGGGTGGGAGTTCCACCGCCGATCGCAAAACGCGCATAAGGTTTATGTCTGGTGAATTCCGCCCATTGCTTTGCTTGGCGTTCCAGGGCATCCACGTATGTGGCATGAACATTTGCGCGTTTATCAGGCAGGGTAAATAGGTTGCAGAATCCGCAGCGTGCGCCACAAAACGGAATATGCATATATAGAAAGAAAGATTCCGCAGGCTCATCACGCCAGAGTGTTTCTAGCGGCATCGGAGGCTGCAAATCCCTGTAAGCCGTTTTATGTGGATAGGAATACAGATAAGAACGGTAAGGGTGAGCAGTAATGCTGTCTTTCCACTTGTGAAGCTCTTCTAAAGAGAAGGACGATAACGTCATATCAGTTCTCCATCCTTTCCTTGTTATAAATATTATAAAATAAACTCCCGATAAGGGACGTTCCATACCGTCTCGTGGGCAAGGCGATGCCCCTGATAGCCATCTTCCCCATAAGCGGTTCCATGATCTGAAAAAGCCAGGCAGAAGACAGGATTGCCGCGTTCCCGGAACGCATCGAACAACCGGCCCAGTTCACCGTCCACATAACGAAGAGCGGCGCGCTGGCTGTCTACGGAGTCTTTTTTAGCACCAGGTACAAAATAATGATTTGGTCCGTGAATGGCAGAGACGTTGAGGAACATAAACAATCTTTGCTCGCTAGGAGTATCCTTTAGCAGCTTCAAGGCATGGTTCACCTGATGCTCTGTGGAACGCGGATTGGTCACACCGAAGGTCATCCGCCAGTAGCTTTGCTGGAAATAGCTTGGCAACACACGAGCGAGTGGATTTTTTTTGGTGAAAAAAATAACACCTCCAATACAAACCGTGCGATAGCCCTCGGCAGCAAGTCCTGACACGATATCCGGCGTATCGAACAGCCATGTATGAGGATGCGTCTTCATTCCGGTATTTCGGGAATGGAACATACGGATATGCTCAGTCTTATCCGTTGTAGCTGGAGTAGGCAAGAAGCCGCCGAAAAAAGCGTGATGGGCCGCATAAGTAAAGCTGCCGGGAGTATGTCTTTTCTCCCAGGATCCCGTTCCGCACAGGTTCGGGCAGTTCGCTTCCTCCATAGTAGCTGCATCGTATCGAAGGGTATCAAGCGTGATCATTAGAATGTCATGGGTGCCAACGATAGTGTTCATATCCATTAAGAGGATCCTTCCTTTATAAGCGGTGTTGAGGGATGAGTAATATAGTCTCTGGCGGTCAATACCTTCATTTCCCATTCGTAGGTGCTGCAGCCACGGTATTTTACATCGTACAGCAAATCGCCAAATGGATTAACGTCGGCGACAAAACACTGTTGCGATCCTCCAGATATCAGCACGTCTATCCCGGCAACTCCAGAACGGGGAAATGCCGCCAGCGCTTGCAACGCGGTATTTCGTACCTGCTCCTGTATGAATTCTGATAAACCGGCTTCTGAAGGAGACATCCGCTGGCTACGTAAATGCAGATTCGTAATTGGGGTGGAACTTACACGAGCAATTGCATGACAGGCCTCGCGGAGAACCACGAGCTGGCGGATATCGAAGGCTTTGCCGTTATGGCCGATCTTAGGGATCCATTGCTCGGCATAACCACCATGCCGATAAATCCAGTTAATAATGCCGGAGATCGTGGCGGTATCTGTGTATCGCCGCAGTTTACCGGAATTATAGTAAATGGGCGGTCGGGTGATGTAATTCTCGACCCCCACTGTAGTTAAGGCAACTTCGGCACCTGTAACGGGATGGAGCTGATAGGCGATCACCCCGGAAGCGGCAGAGCCGAAGGCTAGCTTAATGAATACCCGGTGCATTCGCCGGGAGATCATCATCTCACGGAGAGAGGCATAGTCGGTAGGCTGTTGTTCCTCGCCTAATGGACGAGGAATAGTGATGCCTGCCTCACTCAGAATCTGTTGTGCCCGCCGTTTATCGGTCATGGCCGCAATGTCAGCGGGGTCATTTAACCATAGCGAGCCTGGACAAACCTCTTTGGCTTCGCGCTGTAGTCTAGCCAGCATGCGGCAATAACCGCGGAACCATTGCGAAGGATGATGCAGGACACCCTGCATCTCCTTCAATTGATGGGCTACCTTCACACGGAGTGGGCGCGGATCAGGTCTTTCAGCGTAGGGATGCAACGAATCGTCAACATCAACGGCATCAGGTGCGCCAAGAGCGATTAAGGCACGTTCTACTTCAAAGCTGCTGCCAGGCGATTCCAATCTCAGCAGCGGGGGAGCCGCACTGAGATCTATTCCGTTATAAACAGCCGGCTGGCTGGATAACTGCTGCTTCTGCACTTCCAGCAGATCACCTAACGATTGGCCTTGCAGAAATTCAGCGTACGATAAAATGATGGCAGGTGGCATTCCGAGATCGGAACGTGCTTGCTGAATGCCGCTAGTCCGTTTATCCCCAGGAATACCGATAACGATCATCGGCCGCATAGGGGGCTCACTCTGTGATGGAAGGATAACGCCAGTCTTCCTCATCATCGCTTTCCTGTTTGTCGCTGACATCGACAGGTAATCCACTCTGCTGCCACCGGCTGATCATCTCGTCGGACATAAAATGATGGCTTAGATTCAATGCTTTTAGTCCCTTGATTCTCTCGCTGGCAAGAAGCAATTCAGCACCTTCGTCGCTGAGGGTACCCAGAGATAGATCTAGCGTATCCAGCTGATCTAAGATAGGCGCATTTGCTACTGCACCGGCGATTTCATCTTGTATTTCGCTATTTTTTAATCCCAGATAGGTAAGTTTAGGGAACTTTCCTACTTCTATAAGAGGTAGAATATCTGCGAGGCTTCCGTCAAAGCCGTAGTTATCTACGCCAAGATATAGTTCCAGCTTGCGTAAATTCGGCAATTGGCTGGCTGCAATATTTTCAAGTACGGCTTTACTTAAGCCGCCGCTAATAATTATCAGTTCCTCCAGCTTGTCATGCTTTAGCTCTGAGAGGCTCAGCTCATTCCCGCCTTGAATCGTGAGTGATTGTAATTCTGGAAAAGCAGGGAGCAGCGGTGATAGATCGCTTTGGGTAATCCATGAAATCTCGCATTCCTCATAGCCCATCTCACCAATAAAAAGCTTGCGTAAAGCAGGGAAGCTGGCGCTATGCGTAACCAGTGCCTCTACAACCTCTTCCGAGCTATTCTCGTAGGCTTGCCCCCAATCACCGATAATTAGGCTGGTCAGCGACGCACCTTCAGGGCTGCTGCTTAACTTCTCAATTGCTTCGCCAATTCTTTGACCTTCTTCGAATTCGTCGTATCCAATACTAAGCTTTACTTCCGTCATGGGTGTTCCCTCCCGGAAAAATTTAACTTCGAAAATACCCTATCATCTGTAGCCGAGGGAGTCAAATAGCTGAATATAACTATAGTTAAACTCTCCATATTATTGAGGTGAAATTTTGTGGTAGGTTTATACTAGAGGCAATTTTATTTTTTTGGAAGGAGTTATTCGTATGAAGAATAAACTTCAGGAATGGATTATTGAGACGGATATAATTAAAATGCAAGAGGCTCTGGAAGCAGGTTTAATTACCTCAGAGGATATAGTTCAAGTATATTTGGAGCGGATCCATAAATACGATATAGACATAAACTCTATTTTAGAAATAAATCCAGAGGTTATACAAATCGCGCGAGCACTCGATAAAGAACGAGCAGAAAAAGGGAGCCGCGGGAGCCTGCACGGTATTCCTATTGTATTGAAGGATAATATAGACACCGCGGATAAGATGCATACGAGTGCCGGTTCTGTAGCTTTAGCTGGATCAATTGCGGCAAAAGATTCATTTGTAGCGGCCAAGCTTCGATTGGCGGGGGCTATTTTACTTGGGAAGGCGAATATGTCGGAGTGGTCTAATTTTATGTCTAGTACAATGCCTGCGGGATATAGCTCGCGGGGCGGGCTTGTACTGAATTCGTATGGACCTGGGACGGTATTTGTCAGTGGTTCCAGCTCTGGGCCTGCGGCAGCCGTAGCAGCGAATCTGGCAGCAGCAGCGATCGGAACGGAAACCGCAGGATCTATTGTCGGTCCAGCCAGCCAACATGCTCTTGTCGGAATCAAACCTACGGTGGGATTAGTGAGCCGTTCTGGAGTCATTCCCATTTCAGTAAGCCAGGATACCCCTGGGCCTATAGCTAGAACGGTTACAGATGCGGCAATTATTTTAGGGGCGTTAACCGGAGTGGACGCCAACGATTCAGCAACATTTTCAAGCGAAAAATACGCTTATACAGACTATACTTCAAGTTTAGATAAAAGCTTTATACGACAAGCAAGAATAGGTATTCCACGGCATTATTATAAGCATTTAGACGCTGAGAGGCTTGCAATTATGGAAGCAGCTATCTTGACCTTGAAGAATGAAGGGGCTACCCTTATAGATCCTGTCACAGTACATGTTGAACAACAGAATTGGAATAATGATGTGATTTGTTATGAATTTAAAAAAGGGCTCAACCAGTATTTAGCACAAGTAGATGATTCCGTTCCGATTCACTCTTTGCAAGAATTGATAGCCTATAATGAAAGACATGCTGAGATTGCTTTGCAATATGGGCAAGACACCCTGACAAGATCAGAAGAAGTAACATTAACTGAAGAGGCCTATGAAGAGAAGAGACAAGAATACAAGGAATTAGCGCTTGAGCAAGGAATAGATTATGTGTTGGAGCAATATAGTTTAGACGCGTTATTGCTGCCTGGTGATGTAGATGGCATGTATATTGCGGCACGCTTAGGTTATCCATTAGTTACCGTTCCGGCGGGATATGTATCTCAAGGCATTATTGATGCGGATGGGGATTCGACCAGGGGACCTTTTGGTGTTGTTTTTTCCGGAAAAGCTTATAGCGAGCCTACGCTCATAGCCTTAGCATACGGGTTTGAACAAGCTACGTATCACCGGATTCCACCTCAATTGGAGTAGAATTAGGCTAACTTAGAATAGAAGGAAGCGATCAGTTTGAAGTATTGCCTGGAATGTGGGACAGAGTTAGTAATGAAAGAAAGTGAAGGGGAAGGGCAGGTACCTTATTGTAATGCGTGTGAAATGTTCCGATTCCCTATTTTCAGCACGGCGATTAGTACAGCAGTATTAAACAGGGAGAAAAACAAGATTTTATTAATTCAGCAATATAATCGGCCAGACTACATATTACTCGCAGGATACGTGAACAAAGGTGAAGATGCGGAAACGACTCTCGTACGTGAGGTAAAAGAAGAGGTAGGACTTGATATTGTCGCTTATGAATATATGCGCAGCTTGTACTTCGCACCATCCAATACGCTAATGCTGAATTTTATAGGTGTTGCAGATTCGGAGGACTTGAGCCAGGTGAGTACTGAGGTTGATCATGCTGAATGGTTTACTTTGGAAGAAGCCGCCAGAGCGATTAAAAAGAACAGCCTAGCCGAAACCTTCTTACTGGCGATTATTGAGAAATTGAACGCGGGACAGGTACAGGTCAATCCGGTAGCTGTTGGAGGAAAGTAAAAAGGAGCCGTGAGGCTCCTTTTTATTGTTTCATGTAGGGGGTCTAGTTTATTTAAGCTTATACACACGAGCTTCATAAGGACGAAGCTGAATTGTGTTTAGTTCTTCTTCTGGATTTACTTCGTAATTGGCAATAAGCAATGCCTTCGCTTGGAACTTCACAGTAGAAGGAAGTTCGAAGGTCGCAGGCTCTCCGAAGAAATTCAATACAACCAGTAGCTGTTCTTCTCCAAGAGTACGCAGATAAGCATATACCTGTTCATTCTCCTCAGCCAGAATTGTATAATTTCCGTATACGATAATTTCATGCTGCTTGCGCAGCTCAATAAGTCTCTTATAATAGTAAAAAATAGAATCAGGATCAGCCAGCGCCTGCTCCACATTAATTTCCTTGTAATTAGGATTTACGGCTAGCCAAGGAGAGCCCGTCGTGAAGCCTGCCTGCGGCTCGGCGTTCCATTGCATCGGCGTACGGCCATTGTCCCGGCCTTTAATGTAAATGGAGTTCATGATTGCTTCTTCCGAATGTCCGGCAGCCAAGTATTCTTTATACATATTCAAGATTTCAATGTCTTTGTAATCGTTGATGGAATCAAACTGTACATTCGTCATGCCGATTTCTTCGCCTTGATAGATGTAAGGTGTGCCTTGGAGCGTGTGCAGCAGTGTTGCCAGCATCTTGGCAGACTCTTTCGGATATAACTTATCATCTCCGAAGCGGGATAACATACGCGGCTGATCGTGGTTGTTCATATACAGACTGTTCCAACCTTTACCGTCCAGCGCGATTTGCCATTTGGAAATGATGGACTTGATGTCCGCCAGCTTCCAAGGCTGCACATTCCATTTGCCTCCAGGTCCGGAATCGACGTCCATGAGCTCGAAATGGAATACCATGTTCAGCTCGTTGCGATCCTCGGAAACGTACAACGAAGCCTCCTCGGGAGTGACATTAACGGCTTCGCCCACTGTCATGATATCGTACTTGGACAGGACCTCACGGTTCATTTCCTGCATATACTCATGTACGCGTGGTCCGTTAACGAAATAGTCTCCTCCGAAGTGGTACGTAGGCTGTTCTCCGTTATTTTCTGGGGCAACGCTAGGTAATTCCGGTACTTTGGAGATCAAGTTGATTACATCCATACGGAATCCGTCAATGCCCTTGTCCAGCCACCAGGTCATCATATCGTAGACTTCCTGGCGCAGCTTAGGATTATCCCAATTCAGATCGGGTTGCTTTCTCGAGAAGAGATGGAGGTAATATTCCTCCGACTTCTCATCGAATTCCCAAGCCGAACCGCTGAAGAAGGAACCCCAGTCGTTAGGCTTCTGTCCGTCCTGGCCCGGCCGCCAGATATAATAATCACGATAAGGATTATCCTGCGATTTGCGGGACTCCACGAACCAAGCGTGCTCATCAGAGGAGTGGTTGACCACAAGATCCATAATCAGCTTCATGCCGCGGCTGTGAAGTCCAGCTAGCAGTTCCTCCCAATCAGAGAGTGTTCCGAAATCATCCATAATACTTTGATAGTTACTGATATCATAGCCGTTATCGTCGTTTGGCGACTCGTATACCGGGCATAACCAGACTACGTCGACGCCAAGCTGATTTAAATAATCGAGTTTCGAGATAATGCCCTGCAGATCACCGATGCCGTCCCCGTTACTGTCTTTGAAGCTGCGGGGGTAGATTTGATAAACTACGCTTTCTTTCCACCATTTCTTATCCATGTATAACTCTCCTATCTCTCTATATAAATCTTAGTTATTTAATGGACCCTGATGTTAGTCCACTGATAATCCATTTTTGCGCGAACAAATAAACCACGAGCATCGGGGATAAAGCAAGCAGATACGAAGCAAAGGCTAAGTTGAAATCTGTGCTGAATTGACCTTGGAAGACATACTGTACAAGCGGAAGTGTGTATGAATCCTGATCACCTAGCAGAATCAACGGCAGCATAAAGTCATTCCAAGTCGACAGACAGGAGAGGATACCAATTGTTGCACTGACCGGAGCAAGAAGTGGGAAAATAATCTTCCAGAACGTTCCGAATGTCGTTGCACCATCTACTGTGGCAGCTTCCTCTAGCTCATAAGGAATAGAGCGGATATAACCAGTGTATACAAACACGTTAAAAGCCAAGCCATAAACAATGTATAGAATAATAAGACCCAGAATGTTGTTCATATGCAGATCCGTTGTCACTTTGACCACAGGCAGCATAATAATCTGGAAAGGAATAAACATTGCGCTGATAAAATAAAAGTAGAGCGCTTTGAAGAATTTTCGGTTCATATTGCGGGCAATCGCGTAGGCTACCATGGAGTTGGTAAGCAAGATGAACACTACTGATGTTATTGTGATCGTGGCGCTATTTCCTAAGGCGTTGAAGAAATTGGTTGCCTTAATGGCATTGGCGAAGTTCTCAAAATGCAGGCCAGTCGGCAGTGAAAAGATGGATTGAGCCATTTCCTCTGGATTCTTTAGCGCGATAGCAATAGTCATGTACAGCGGAAAAAGGATCAGTAGTGAGCCTAGCGCGATAAGAATCGTTGCAGGCCAGTTGCTTGATTTTTTGATCATAAGTCCATCTCCCGTTTCTGCAGAAATTTAAGCTGAAGGGCGGAGATCACAACGATCACGATAAAATAAATCACGGCGTTCGCCGATTGATAGGCAAATTCTCCGCCTTGGAAGCCGCCTGTATAGATTAAGTGGGCAATGGATTGTGTTGAACGTCCAGGTCCCCCACCTGTCAAGGCTACGATTTGGTCGAATACCATTAAGCCGCCCTTCATCGCCAGCACCATGTTGATCGTGAAGAAGGAAGCAAGCATTGGAAAAGTAATACTCCAGAATTCTCTCCAGCGGCTAGCGCCGTCCAGATTGGAGGCTTCGTAAAGATCTTGCGGAATCGTCTGTAGACCTGCCAGATAGAGAATCGTGTTATAAGCAATTCCCTGCCAAACGGCTACAATGACGATACCGATCCAGGCCCAATCGGAGTTGCCGAGAATGTTCTGCGAAAGGAATTCGCTGCCAAGCTTCTCGCCCCAGATAGGGAATACATTTGCGAACAAATAGTTGAAAATAAAGCCGACAATCAGCACGCTGAGGATATTTGGCAGGAAATATACACCGCGGAAAAAGTTTTTGGCTTTAATCTTGGCGTTAAGCCCAAGCGCAATCAACAAACTGATGATGTTGATGAGAATAGTCGTTAAGATGGCATATTTAAAAGTGAACACATATGAATTCAGCACATTTTCATCTTGAAAAATGTTAATGAAGTTCTTAAATCCTACGTAATCAAAGCTGTCACTGAAGCCGTCCCAGTTAGTGAACGAATAATAAATACCCTGCAGTGCAGGAAAGGTGTGAAAGGCAAAGAAAAGAAGCAATGCCGGTATAGTCATTAGATAAAAGGCGACTCGGCGTTTGGCCATCATGTAATCCTCCTTGGAAAAGAGAAAGAGAAGGGGGAGTCCCGTTCTCTTTCTCGGCTCTTATTTGTCAGGTCTCGTTATTTCCGGTCAGCTACCTTATCCCATTCTTTATCAAGCTGTTTCAGGTACGCATCAACATCTTTCTTTTGCAGGAAGGCTTGATTGATGGTATCCACTTTCATTGCACTTGGGATGTAGTGGTCCGCAAAGTCGGCCAAGTTACCTGAGGTAAATGCTGCTTTGAAGCCGTCCATTGTTGGATCATCTTGAGTTACACCTTGCACAGCTGGGAATGCTTTTTGCTCGTTAATGTAGAGGCTGACATTCTCAGGCTGGAGCAGGAATTCAACGAATTTTTTAGCTTCTTCTTTATGTTTAGTGCTCTTAGAGATAGTCAACAATGTGTCTACGCCAGAAATGACCTTATTGTTAGCAGCATCATTTGTCGCTGGGAAAGGGAATACACCAAGCTCAATGGATGGATTAGCCTTCACGATTTCTGGGATCGCCCATACCCCTTGCAGATACATTGCAGATTCACCTTTAGCGAAAGCTGTGTTGCCGTCATTGTAGCCTTTTCCAAAAATATCTTTTTGACCGAATTCCGTCAGCTTAAGCAGCTTTTCAGCAATTTCGGTGAAGCTGTCTGCGAAAGTCACAGTACCTTCAGTACGTTGCTTGAAGAAATCATTGCCTTTAATGATTGTAGAGAGGGAGTTGAACGGCGTAAGGGTTGTCCAGGAATCCTTAAGGGTCAGGTAAAAAGCATTTTTACCGCTGTCCTTGAACTTTTGAGCGACGGCAATGAACTCATCCCAAGTGGTTGGCACGGTAACGCCGGCTTCAGTGAACATCGCTTTATTGTAAATGACACCACTTGCGTTCGAAGAGAATGGAAGACCATTCAGCTCGCTCGAACCTGTCAGGTCTTTCAGCATTTGAACATAAGCAGGCTGGATATTTTCAGCAAGTGGATCACTTGAGAAGTCTTCAAACAGACCACTTCCGGATAATGTTTTGTAGGTGTCAGTGGCTCCTATACCCACTACGTCAGGGATGTCTTTTTTAGCTGCACGAGTCTTCAGCACTGTTTCGGCATCCGGTGGGTTCACTTGAGTGACTACGATGTTCGGATTGGCTTCATTAAATTTCGCAACCAGCTTGTCGAAGGTGGCTTTGGCTTCGGTCTTATTTTGGAAAAACTCGATTTTTACCTTGTCACCGGAGGAGTTCCCGCCGCTAGATGTGTTGTCAGCCGCATTGTTACCACTATTGCTACCGCAGGCGCTAAGCACGGACATAGCCAGTAGACTAACCATTACGGGTTTAATTGTTTTTTTCATGATAAATCCTCCTAATAATGTGTTGGTATTATGGTGAATTTGATAAGAGTAAACGTTTACGTTGACGGCAAACTTAAATGATGTTCGTGTTCTTCTAAGCGACGGGTATGCAATAGTGAACAGTAAACGTTTACGTAATATTGATAAAAAGACTTAGGTAAGCGATCTTACCGTTTGTCTTTCCACAATTGTGTGATCGACAATCTGGCTGTTGACAGACTCGCCTGTTTCAATCATCTGAATGAGCTTCTCCACGGCGATCTTTCCAATATCGTACAGCGGTTGGCGTACTGTTGTTAAAGGCGGAATAACCATTTTGGCTAATCCAAGATCGTCATATCCCATAATGGAGATATCCTCGGGCACGCTTAGACCATTTTTGATAACGGTGGAGAGGGCACCAATCGCCATTTCATCACTAGCAGCAAAAACGGCAGTCACATCAGGCGCTTGCTCCAAAAGAGTCTCCATAGCTATACTTCCGCTCTCATACAAAAAATCTCCGTAAGCAAGATAGCGGCTGTCAAAAGGAATACCATTTGCTTCAAGCGCATGCTTATAACCTTCTGCTCTTGGCGCACCAGCGATAAGATCGCTAGGGTTTCCACTAATCATGGCTATTTTGCGGTGACCTTTTGAAATTAAGTAGAGGATAGCGTCAAAAGCTGCTCGATAATCATCTACTTTCACATAAGGGACCTTGGCGAATTCTGTTTGGGAAGAGACCAATACAACGGGGATCCTCATGGTTTCGAGCACATCGTAATATTCTTTCTTAAGGACTTCACTAGAAAAAATAATGCCATCAACCTGTTTCTCTCTCAGGAGCTGTAAGTACTTCAACGTTCTTTTACCGTCCTGATCGGTATTGCATACCATCACACTGTAGTTCCGGTCATTGGCCAATTCTTCAATACCTTTGAGCAGATCGGAAGAGAAAGCACCAGAAACACTAGGGAACATAACACCAATGGTTTGTGTACGCTTATTGATTAGACCCCGGGCAATCGCATTGGGTTGATAACCAATTTCTTTGATCGCCTCATTTACCTTTTGTTTCGTTTTGTCCGAATACCCACTTAAATTGTTTAGCACGCGAGAGACTGTGGCAATGGAAACGTTCGCTTTCTGTGCAACATCTTTAATCGTTGGGTTCATTCCTATGAGCTCCTTAAACTACGGTTATCCTTGAATTAAACGCTTACGCTGATGAGAGTAAGTTATGAAAGAAGAGAACGTAAACGCTTACCCCGAATATAAATGCTGGTAGGCGCTTTTGTCAACTGTACCTAAAAAATAAAAAAATGATCAAAACTACGCAAGAGCAGTAATCTTTAAATAGGAATGAAACCAATGAATATACCAAAAATTTACTTAGAAATATCGGAATTGACAAAAGAATATTGGAGGTCTAACATTTAGAGAGTAAACGCTTACGTAAAATTTTAAAATATGGCATGCAAGCCCTGGTTATAATGATTTACTCGGATAAGGAGTTGCATTTATGAATATTTATCTCGAGATTCCGGATGTGGATAAGCACTTTCCTTACCGCAGTTTACTCTGCAATGGTGATACGTTGTGTTATCCGCATTGGCATAAAGAAATTGAAATTATCTATGTTACCAAAGGAAGCCTGAATCTGGGAATTAATGATACCCCTATTCACATGGAACAGGGCGAGGTTCAGTTTATCAATGGTGGGGATGTGCATTATTTTCTCTCTTCACCTGAGAGTGAACGGGTAGTGATTCAATTTGACCTGAATTTGTTTCAAGAAGTAGCCGCTTTGAACGGTAATGACTACTCACTTCGTGAGGTCTTTACGCTTATGGAGTATTCCAGTTCTAGATGGCCCGTGGCAACTGCCGCGAAGGTCAAAGGGCTGATTGAGAGTATTTACGAGGAAGATGTACAGCGAAGAGAAGGATATGTTTTTCTAATCAAGGCTAGATTGTTTGAACTGCTGACCGTTATTCTACGGGAGGTACCGAAGAGTCCGATCAAGAAACAGCCTAAGTTCTCGGAAGATACACTGAATCAATCCAGAGAAACACTGGAGAGACTAGAGCGGATTTTTATCTATGTGGAGCAGCATTACCAGGAGGCTATTACGCTGAATGAGGTAGCTAATTATATGGGGTTTAGTCCTTATTATTTTACCAAATTGTTCAAGAAAAACACGGGCATGACCTTTATCGCGTTCTTAAACGAATACCGGCTTAACAAAGCCAAATGGATCTTGATCAATGAAGATCTGCCGATGTCTGCCGTGGCGGAGGCAGCCGGGTTTGGCAGCGTGAAGACCTTCCATCATTTTTTCAAGGAAGCAACGGGGATATCCCCGCTGAAATACCACAAGACAATATTCGGGAATAATACAGCAAGATTACAGGAAGAAAGCCCTTCCTCAGCTTTGTATGATAGAGATATCAAAACAGGAATAAGTGGAGGTTAGACCAGAATGACTTTAACAGTAGGAATTATCGGCTGCGGAGGTATTGCGAACGGCAAGCACATGCCCGCGTTAAAAAAAGTAGAAGGTGCGCGTATGGTTGCTTTTTGTGATATCGTCGCTGAACGTGCCGAGAAGGCAAAAGCGGAGTTTGGAGATGAGCAGTCCGTAGTTTACACAGATTATAAAGAGCTTCTTAACGATGCAAGTATAGATGTGATACATGTATGTACGCCGAATATTTCCCATGCGGAGATTTCCATTGCGGCTATGGAAGCAGGCAAACACGTAATGTGTGAGAAGCCGATGGCTAAAACCACGGCAGAAGCACAAGCGATGATCGAGGCCTCAGAGCGAACTGGGAAAAAGCTGACCATCGGTTATCAGAACCGTTTCAGACCAGATTCAGCTTATCTGCATGCGGTATGTGAGAATAATGAGCTTGGTGAGATCTATTACGCCAGAGCTAAGGCTATCCGTCGTCGCGCGGTCCCAACTTGGGGTGTGTTTTTGGATGAAGAAGCGCAAGGCGGCGGTCCGTTGATTGATATCGGCACCCATGCGCTCGATTTGACCCTGTGGATGATGGATAATTACAAACCTAAATATGTCGTGGGCAACGCTTATCATAAGCTGTCCGGTCGTAAAAATGCTGCAAATGCTTGGGGCCCGTGGGATCCTGAGAAGTTTACAGTGGAGGATTCCGCCATTGGATTCATCACTATGGAGAATGGGGCTACCATCGTCTTAGAAGCAAGCTGGGCACTGAATACACTCGATGTCGGTGAGGCCAAAACGGTACTTTGTGGGACTGAAGGCGGAGCAGATATGGAGAAGGGTCTGCGCATTAACGGAGAAGCCTACGGTAAAACCTTTGAAAAGCATATCGGTCTGGATGCCGGTGGCGTCGACTTTTATGATGGTGCAGGAGATGATCCTGCGGTGATAGAGGCAGCTCAGTGGATTGACAGCATTGTAAATGACACCGAGCCTGTAGTGAAGCCGGAGCAGGCGTTGGTTGTGACTCGCATCTTGGAGGCTATTTATAAATCCTCTGAAACTGGTATGCCTGTGTTTTTTGAATAATCAAGCAAATTCGATGGTCATAGATAAATATGAACTAGGAGCGTGTCTCAAGTGACAAGAGTAACCGTATGGAATGAATTCCGTCATGAACGTCAGGAAGAAAGAATTCTTAAGGTCTATCCGCAAGGTATTCATGGACAACTGGCAAGTTTTCTGCAAGAGGCAGGACTGGACACTCAGACAGCTACGCTGGATGAACCAGAGCACGGACTGACGCAAGAGGTATTGGATAACACGGATGTACTGATCTGGTGGGGACATATCGCCCATCATGAAGTAAGTGATGAGATTGTAAACCGTGTACATGCGCGAGTGCTGCAAGGTATGGGACTTGTAGTGCTTCATTCGGGCCATATGTCCAAAATCTTTATGAAATTAATGGGCACCAGCTGCGATCTGAAATGGCGTGAAGCTGAGGAGAAGGAGCGTCTGTGGGTCATGGACCCAAGTCACCCGATTGCTGAGGGCATTGGTGAATACATCGACTTGGAGCAAGAGGAAATGTACGGTGCGCATTTTGATGTGCCAGCACCAGAGAGTCTTGTATTTGTCGGCTGGTTCGAAGGCGGCAACGTCTTCCCAAGCGGATCGACCTACCGTAGAGGCAGCGGGAAGATCTTTTATTTCCAGCCTGGTCATGAATCTTATCCAACTTATTACAACAAGGATATTCAAAAAGTTATCATCAATGGCGTGAACTGGTGTGCACCAACGAAACGTGACTATCCGGTTTACGGACATTCTGAAGCCTTAGAGCCTATCAAAGAAAAGGTGGTCGTATAAATGAAATTAGGCGTATTTGATCCTGTATTTGGAAGCTTGAGTCTTGACGAGATGTTAGATAAAATCGCCGCCGCAGGTTTGAATGCGGTAGAAATCGGCTCGGGCGGTAATCCCGGCAATGCTCACTGTCCGACAGATGAGCTGCTTGCGAGCGAGTCAGCACGACAAGAATATTTGGAAAAGTTCACGAAACGTGGCATTATGATCAGTGCCTTCAGTTGCCATAATAACCCGATTTCACCAGATAAAGAAGAAGCCCGCGCCGGGGATGAAATTCTCCGTAAATCGATCAAGCTGGCTTCACTCATGGGTGTTAAGGTCGTGAACACTTTTTCGGGAACGGCTGGGGACAGCGATGAGGCAAAAGCACCGAACTGGCCAGTCACACCTTGGCCTACCGTGTACAGCGACATCAAAACCTGGCAGTGGGAACATAAGCTGATCCCTTACTGGAAGGAAATCGGCAAGCTGGCCGAGGAGCATGGCGTTAAGATCGGTATCGAGCTGCATGGCGGCTTCCTGTGCCATACCCCTTATACGATTTTGAAGCTTAGAGAAGCAACCTGCGATGCTATCGGAGCTAATCTGGATCCGAGCCATCTGTGGTGGCAAGGCATTGATCCTGTAGGTGCTATCAAGATTCTCGGTAAAGCTGGCGCGATTCACCATTTCCATGCCAAGGATACTTACTTGGATCAGGACAACATCAATATGTATGGTCTGACCGATATGCAACCTTATGGTGATGTGCAGACCCGCGCATGGACCTTCCGCTCCGTTGGTTGCGGTCACAGCATATCTGAGTGGTCAGATATCATGAGCGCGCTGCGCACTTACGGTTATGATTACGTGGTGAGTATCGAGCACGAAGACCCTCTTATGACGGTTGACGAAGGCTTCCAACGTGCAGTAACCAATTTGCAATCCATTCTTATTCATGACCAGCCTCAGGGTATGTGGTGGGTGTAAGGTCGAATTAGAAAGCCTTGATTCTCTATTTAGAGAATCAAGGCTTTTTTTTGCGTGTAATGGGGACGTAGGGAGAGCGGGAGAGCGGGAGAACGGGAGAACGGGAGGGGAGAACGGAAGAGCGGAAGGAAGAACGGAAGGGAGTAGAAACGAGCTGACAAAGAGATAGGGAGGAGGTAGGGACGAGTAGTAGCTAATAAGAAACGAACTAGAAACTAATCAGAAATGTACTGGAAACCAACTAAAAACCAACTAAAAACCAACTAAAAACCAACTAAAAACCAACTAAAAACCAACTAAAAACCAACCTGAAACTAACTGGTTTGCCAAAGGACTCAGATGCAGCTATTCGCGTGTTTTAGGCCTTTTTGAGCAAGTTTCGGACCCCAGAGACCTTATTGGTCCTGAAAAGCAAGAAATTCGAGGTGTTTTGAGCAAATAACTGCGCTGGAGTCCGATAGCATCTCAAAACAGCGGATTTGTTGCAAATAGGGTCTCTGGAGTCCGCAACTAATACGCTAGCTGATCTGCGATGGTAAAACCGTAGTTAGTTTGGGGGCTGGTGCGTTGAGCTTCGGGAGAATGGGATACGGGCAAATGTGCAGCGCAGTTAGTTTGGGGCTGGAGCGTCAGGAGCATGGTGGAGATGTGGTAGAGATGTGGTAGAGATGTGGTAGGTAACTGTGCTAACGGACTCAGATGCAGCTATTCGCGTGTTTTAGGGTTTTTGGAGCGAGTTTCGGACCCGAGAGATCTTATTGGTCCCGAAGAGCAAGGAATTCGAGGGTTTTTGAGCAAATAACTGCGCTGGAGTCCGATAGCATCTCAAAACAGCGAATTTGCTGCAAATAGGGTCTCTGGAGTCCGCGACTTATGCGCTGATGCGCTAGCTAATCTTCGATGGTGTAAAACCGTAGTTAGTTTGGGGGCTGGTGCGTGGAGCTTCGGGAGAATGGGATACGGGCAAATGTGCAGCGCAGTTAGTTTGGGGCTGGAGCGGAGCGTGGTGGAGATGTGGTAGGTAACTGTGCTAACGGTAACGGGCAAATGAGCAGACGCAGTAATGTATGAGACATAGGGCGGAAATGTATGAGACGTAGGAAAGAACAAGGTAGAACTGTGCTAACGGACTCAGATGCAGCTATTCGCGTGTTTTAGGGTTTATGGAGCGAGTTTCGGACCCGAGAGACGTTATTGGTCGTGAAGAGCAAGGAATTCGAGGTGTTTTGAGCAAATAACTGCGCTGGAGTCCGATAGCATCTCAAAACAGCGAATTTGCTGCAAATAGGGTCTCTGGAGTCCGCGACTTATGCGCTGATGCGCTAGCTAATCTTCGATGGTGTAAAACCGTAGTTAGTTTGGGGGCTGGTGCGTGGAGCTTCGGGAGAATGGGATACGGGCAAATGTGCAGCGCAGTTAGTTTGGGGCTGGAGCGTCAGGAGCGTGGTGGAGATGTGGTAGAGATGTGGTAGGTAACTGTGCTAACGGACTTAGATGCAGCTATTCGCGTGTTTTAGGGTTTTTGGAACGAGTTTCGGACCCGAGAGACCTTATTGGTCCCGAAGAGCAAGGAATTCGAGGGTATTTGAGCAAATAACTGCGCTGGAGTCCCATAGCATCCCGAAACAGCGAAATAGATGCAAATAGGGTCTCTGGGGTCCGCGACTAATGCGCTGATGCGTTAGCTATTTTCAACGGTAAATCGTAGTTAGTTTGGGGCTGGAGCGGAGCGTGGTGGAGATGTGGTAGGTAACTGTGCTAAGGACTCAGATGCAGCTATTCGCGTGTTTTAGGGTTTATGGGGCGAGTTTCGGACCCGAGAGACGTTATTGGTCGTGAAGAGCAAGGAATTCGAGGTGTTTTGAGCAAATAACTGCGCTGGAGTCCGAAAACATCCCAAAACAGCGCAATAGTTGCAAATAGGGGCCCTGGAGTCCGCAACTTATGTGTTTATGCGCATGCTGATCTTTGCGTATTCAAAGTTCGGCTTTTTTGTCGTGCATTCACTGGTTACAGTATTGCAATCTCTGCGTCAAGCGGGAGTGGACGAGTTGAAAAGAATAGGTACAGGCTGGTACGCAACATATTTGAAATGATTTCGTCTTTATATAACGGAGGTGGAGCAAGATGAATTTATGCTTTTCGGGAGGCCGGTTTCAAACTTTTTTACAGCGGAACATTAAACTGATGCTTGTATTTGGACTTTTGTTCGCTGCTTGCTTTACAGGAGTTGGAAGGGTGGAAGCTGCTGGCTCAGATCTGATCATCGTGAACAAAAAAACAAACAAACTCGCGTATTTCAGTGACGGCAAGCTGGTGAAGACTTTTCCGGTTGCCACAGGAAAGTCGAAGGAACTGACGCCAGAAGGTAGCTTCAAAATGGTGGTTAAGGTAAAAAACAGACCCTACTACAAAGAGAAAATTCCCGGTGGGGACCCGGCCAATCCGCTTGGCGACCGCTGGCTGGGGCTGGAAGTGAACGGGACCTATGGCACGACGTATGCGATTCACGGCAATAATAATGAGTCATCGATAGGGAAGTATGTTAGCGCCGGTTGTATTCGAATGCATAATGATGATATTCATTGGCTGTATCCAAAAGTAGCCAAGAATACTCGAGTTATCATTACAACGAGCACACTGGCTATGGAGAATATTGCAACTAAAAACGGGTACTCTGTGGGAAGTAATAAGTTTGCGGGGACTTTTGAGATCAATGGGACGACAACAAAGCTGAAGGATCCTTTTATATTGGAAAATTCCCGTGTGTTTGTTCCGCTGAGAGAATCCGTGGCCTTACTGGGTGGTACTTTGCAGAGTGAAGCGGGGACAGGAGCACTGATAATTACGATCGGCAATCGTACGGTGACACATAAGCCATTATCTAATAAGGCTATTGTGAATGGGAAATCCATTACGATTTTACCGTCACGCAATGAAAATAACCGATTACTAATTCCGCTGAGTATCCTGCCTGATTTATTTGCTGCTCAGGTGCAGTGGAATGCGCAGACTCAGGTGGTAAAGATTAAGTTATAATTGTTCTTGGCCTTTTATTTCTGATTTAAATTGTTATATACTGTACTTATTCTAAAATACGGACAATTACGGAGGGCCACCGACTGATGAATAACTAACACGTTTCCTGAAACAGACCATAAAGTTTGTGAAGTGCATATGCACAAGTCACGGAGCACCCGCGCAGGGTGATAACGGTCAGGGATACGTGTGTCGGTCGGGGGTCTTACGATGCTTTTATATGGATAGTTCTATCTATTGTGTTGGTTTACTCTGCATCCAGCAGGTGAACACGGCCGTAGTCTATCCATGTCTGGGCACATTCCCCCTTCATACGCTATTCGACCGCAGACCGTTGGCTGCGGTTTTTTATTTGCAATGAAATCGGAGGAATGAAAGATGACTATAATTAAAGTGAAGAGTTTACGTAAGGAATGGAATGGGATCCCTTTATTTAAGGAGGTATCCTTTGAGATAGCAGAGGGAGAGCGCGTGCTTTTATTCGGACGAAACGGGATTGGCAAAACCACACTGCTTAAGGGGCTGATCGGTCGGCTTACTTTTGAAGAGGGAAGTATCTATCATGGTTTGCCATCTGAAGAATGGGGTGTGCTCGATCAACAGCTTGAGGTACCGGGGGAAGTAACCGCATTGGACTACGTTCTTTCAGGGTCAGCACAGCTGCCTGAATTAAAACGCCAGCTGGAAGCCCTCAGTCAGAGACTGCAGGAGCAGAAAGCTGATAACGAAGCTGAATTGGCTGAATATGCAGAGGTGTACGATCGTTACTTGCAGCTTGATGGATATGGCTGGGAGGTCAAAGCGGAAAAAAGTCTAAAGCAGCTCAAGCTTGAACATGCAGTCTGGGATTTGCCATACGCCTCACTTAGTGGAGGGCAAAAGACACGGGTGCAATTAGCAGCATTATTAGCCCGGCAGCCCAAGCTATTGATTCTGGATGAACCGACCAATCACATAGATGGAGAATCGATGGAGTGGTTGGAGCATTGGGTGTGCAACTACCCTGGAACCGTGTTTTATGTATCACATGATCGTACATTTATTGATCGAACTGCGACGTCTGTGCTGGAGCTTAGTCCGGAGGGATGCCGGCGTTATTCGGGTGGATATACACAGTACCGGGAGCAGAAGACTATAGAGCTGAGAACATTGGAGGGACAATATAAAAAGCAGGAGCAAGAAAAGGAGAAGCTGCTGGAGAGCATTAGGCGGTATGCAGAATGGTTCCAGCAAGCGCATCGTGCTGCCGGACAAAATGATTTTCTGCGTTCGAAATCCAAGAAAAATGTGTCTCGTTTCCATGCCAAGGAAGCTGCGCTGGAACGGTTAAATAAGAACCGTGTAGAATTGCCCCATGAGACTGGCAAGCTGAAGATGAAGCTGGTAAGCGAAGAGTTTCTGGCAGATTCTTTACTGACACTCCGTGAGATAGAGTTTGCCTATCAGGGGAGTGCGCCTTTTCTTAGGGATTTCAGTTTGTCGCTAAACCGGGGAGACCGACTGTCTATTCTGGGTCCTAATGGTGTTGGAAAGTCTACACTGCTGAAATTGATTGCAGGGATCAATAAGCCTACAAAAGGTGAAGTGCGGCTGCATCCACGGACGACAATCGGTTATTTTGCACAAGAGCTAGATAACTTAGAAATGAACTCTACGATTCTGGATAGCCTGCTTGAACTGCCGGGAATGACCCAGACGGAGGCGCGGACAATTCTGGGTTGCTTTTTATTTACGCGGGACGATGTATTTAAACGGATTGGGGATTTGAGTCTGGGGGAGAAATGCCGTGTGGCTTTCCTCAAGTTGTATTTTGGAAAAGCGAATTTATTGGTTTTAGATGAACCCACTAATTATCTGGATATTGACACTAGGGAACGAGTAGAAGAGGCACTTATGGTGTATCCCGGCGGGTTAGTAATGGTCTCGCATGACCGTTATCTTCACTCTAAAGTGGCTAATCGCTTGGTGATTTTAGAGCCGTCTCAGGCACCAAAGTTTTTTCAAGGAACGTATGCTGAATACTTCGCAAAAGACAGAACCCGTCTGCTTACTGGTATAGAACAGGCTCGGGAGGATAACCTTGCCCTCCTGCAGCTGCGTCTGAATCAGCTGATTCAGAGTAGCAGTGTGGATTCTGAGGCGGAGAATGCAGCGCTAGTGGCGGAAATCGTTAATTTGCAGCGACAAATACAGGAACTAAGGGGCGAGGGGAAACCCTTATCCTCCTAAGCTGATAAAAAACACAACCTTGCTCAGGATAAATTTATCTTGGGCAGGTTGTGTTTTTAGGTAGGAGTCGTAAGGTGTAAGGTGTATAATTTGGAGGAATGTGGATTTTTTGGCGATAAAGAAACCTTGAGAGGATGGTTGCAGAATTGCTGAAATTGGGCTCTTTTATATTGGAATTACTTCGCTTGTGTATATTGCTTGTGCTGACTTTGTTAGTTTTGGGTTGGGCAGAAAGATTGATCTATCAATTGATATTTGGTCAGCCCGTGTATAACTGGAGTATGGGACTCGGGAATTTATTTGTATTTTTTATGCTGTACCGGAATCATTTTCAGTTTAAGGGCTGGTATAAATCAGAGAAAAATAAAAAGCTAACGCTCCTCACCACAAGAATAATCACCGTAATTTCTATAGGACTAATAATCCTGCCGATAGGGCTAGGCTGAGCTTATGAAGATTAGAATCATTGGAGCTTGCGGCAGCGGCAAATCCTATATCGCCCGGGAGTTATCTAGAAAATACGGTGTAGAGTATTACGAGACTGACAACTTGGTATGGGACAGAAGTGCCGAGAATTTGCGCTTTTCAGTTGAAGCAAGGGATGCTCAGTTGGAGGAAATCCTTGATAAACCCTCATGGATTCTGGAAGGCGCACATTACAAATGGGGACAAGAGAGTTTTAAAGCTGCTGACTTAATCGTTATTTTGAATCCTAATAAAGTGATCAGGGATTTGAGAGTGTTTACAAGGTTTATAAAAACAAGACTGGGTTTAGAGCAAGCAAATTACAAGCAGTCATTTAAGAATCTCTATGTGATGATTTTTGAATGGAACCGTGGATATGATCATGAGGCCGCACATAGGATTATAGAGTTAACGGATACTCTGTCTGATAAACGGGTAATTGTGAAAAATAACAAAGAGCTGGAGTCCATTATCCAAGAGCATCTGAGGAAGGGATTGTTAAATAGGGATTGAGCGACAAAGTAAATGATAGAGAGAGGAGTGCTTGCATGGATAACATTCTACCCGAGCATTTGGATCAGGAGAATTTTATAGGCTTTTGGAAAAGAGTGCTGGCTTCCATTCTTGATTTCCTGGTCATTGGAATACCTGGGGTTATCGTATACTTGATACTTAATTCATTAGCTGTTTCATTACACTCGGAGATACCTATTATCCTGGAGTACATTTTGTTTATCGCATTTGATATCTTTATGATCGTTAGATTTGGCGGAACTCCAGGGAAGCTGATCTTAAAAATAAAAATTGTCAATGAGCAAGGGAATTACCCTACAGTGAAGGAAGCTCTGATTCGAAATGTTTTCCGAATGATTAGTATGATTCTTTCAATGGTAATTGCGGTCAGCAGCTATGACTTTACCGTTATTTCCGCCAAATTATCCTTATGGTCGGATTTGGCTTTTGACCTCACTCAAATCCTGGGTCCAATCATGCTGGTGGATTACTTGTTGGTTGGATTACATCGCCGTAAACGTGCGATTCACGATTTGCTGGCTGGCACTTATGTTGTTGAGAAATCCGCAATTTGAAGAATGCTTTTCACCAAGCATTCTTTTTTTTAATATTAGGTATTTTACTATTAAATATTTTAGTGTTAAAATACTTTTATAAGCAGCCGATCATCATGAATGCCAAAGGAGAACCTCTTGGAAAATCCAGATATTTTTAAGCTAATACATGCAGTTGAATTATTTACGAATGAAGTTATTGTCCGATGGATGAACGCATTTGATCACAATATTGGGATATCTCCAGTTCTAGTCTTGGGCGAATTGAATAAAAAAGGCCCCTTGAAGCAGACTATTTTGGCTAAGAGACTAGGATATACGCCGGGAGCAATGACTAACATTGCTAATCGCCTGATTAAGCAGGAGATGGCCGAGCGAAAATATAACGAAGATGATCGACGGAATGTACTTCTATCTATCACGGACAAAGGAAAAGACGTTCTGAAGGAAGCACAGCTTAAGGGACAGGAGCTAAGAGCTGAAATGTTCCAAAAGCTCAATGAGGAGGAACTGCAGCAATTCTTGAAAATCTATGAGAAGTTGTTAACGAGCTTTGATAGCTCTGAAACATAAACCAAGTCATCTTAGAAGCACAATAACATTATAAAGGGGTATGAACATGGGAAGAGTTCAAGGTAAAGTTGCATTAGTAACTGGAGGCGCTTCAGGTATTGGCTTATCAGCTGCCACTCTATTAGCTAGAGAAGGAGCAAAGGTTGTTATTGCCGATTTTAATGTGGAAGCAGCCAAAGAAGCAGCATCTAAGATTAAAAATGAAGGCGGAGAAGCTGAAGGTCTTTTCTTAGATGCCTCCCAAGCGGATTCGATCAAGGAAGCTGTTGACTTCACAGTTGCTCAGTATGGCACCATCACAATATTGTTTAATAATGTAGGTCTAACTAATCTGCAAAAAGACCTTGATGTGGTCAATATAGATTTGGAAGAGTGGGATCGCCTGATGAACGTAAATACCAAAAGTGTTCTGTTAGGCAGCCGGTTTGCTATTCCTCATATGATTAAAGCGGGCGGAGGCTCGATCATTAACACAGCTTCGATGTCAGCATTCGCAGGGGATTCATTGCGTACTGCTTATGGCTCCTCTAAGGCAGCTGTTGTGAACCTTACTCGTTACATCGCTACACAATATGGTAAAGACAAAATCCGTTGTAACGGGGTGGCACCAGGGCTGATCCTGACACCTGCGGCAGCAAGAAATATGCCGCCAGCGGTATTGGATATTTTCCAAAAATTCAACGCGCTTCCTTATCACGGTGAAGCTGATGATATCGGCAATACGGTTTTGTTCCTGGCATCGGATGAATCCAAATTCATCACAGGCCAAACGATTGAAGTAGAGGGTGGCCACTATATGTCTAACCCAAGTATCACGGATTTCCAGAATTATATGATGGAAGCTAAATCTAAATAAAAGACTACGCGTAATTAAAAATCCGGTCCATGCTCGAATTTGTCGAGCGGGACCGGATTTTTGTTTATTTTAATGAATTAGCGTACCTCTAAAACCTCCTGCATAAAGGTCTTCAGAGCAGAGGGTTTGGCACTTGCAATCCATTGCTTCAGCACATCGGTCTGACCGTTCACGTACCATTCAAGCTTCTCTTTTAACTCTTGGTCAAAGACTTTAGGTTGATTCTTTTGTTCCGCTAACAGTTGTTTAATCATTCGTGGCCAGCGATACCCACTATGACCAAAGCTGAGTTCAGGATAACGCTCAGCAAGTGTCATTACCGAAGAGAGTGATTCACCAGCGTATAATTCTGCCGCCAAAAAGCTGCCAATAAAACGATGGCTATCATCATACTTTAGGGCGATCGCGAATTGTTTACGAGCTTCTTCCAGCTTCCCTTGTTGCATGAGTGCTGTGGCGTTAATAGAAAGTACATAACCGTTAGTATTGGATCGGTTTAGTTCGTTGTAGTAGGAATAATATTCGTTATACGACTTCCAGTCCGCATGGTCAAAATAGTACTGCGATAATGTGAAGGCGTAATTAGTTGAAGGCTGTAGTTGTATTAGCTTTTCGAGTAAAGGAATCGCCTTATCTTCTAATGTTGTATCCTTTGTGAGGGATGATTTTGCCAGCATCAACTTTACTAGCATGTGCAGGGCATGAACATCCTGTGGGTCATCGGCAATATTTTTTTGGTACATTTCTAGTGCCTGATCCGTTTTTTTATCCAGTAGTAGTTGGTCAGCCGTAGTAAGCTCTCTTTCCTTGAGATAAAAGAACGGCAGATTGCCGACGGTGTCTTCGTTCAATCTGTAGCCATTACTGCGGGTAATCAGGCGTCCATCTGCATCTAAGGCTTCAATATTCCAAGAAAAGCGCACTTCGGGATTCATAAATCCGAGAAGGGAGAGGGGATCAATAGATTCCCAGCCATCTCCACTGCTGCCATAGGAAAAACCGCCGCCATCGTAAAGTTCTTCTACAGGAATGGAGATATGGTTATCTACAATACGATCCCGAATTTGTACGCCCAACACGGCCCCCTCCCCGCCACCGCTTAAACGATAGTAAGCTGCTCCTTCAACAGCTTTCCAGCTGAAATCTATGGTCTTGCCTGTTAGGGTTTCCTGATTAATGGGAGACTGCAGCTCAAGCAGAGGTTGTAGAACTATGCTCTCATTCAACCTGTCATCTGGTTTAACTTCAATCCAATCGTCATATTGTACAGGCCAAGTCCAGCCGTCGATCTGATCATAGCCAAGTCCAAGCTGTAACTGATAAAAGCCCGGAATCACACCGTGAAATTCGAAACGTCCTTCAGTATCTGTGACGATTCGGTAGGGTTCAGCAGAAGTGATGCTATGGTTAACTTCGCTTTCAGCGCGGAGAAAAATACCTGCCCGCGGAACTGGGGTGCCATTGCTTCTTGTAAGGGTACCGGAGACGACAGCAGTTGAAGTATTTCCCATATCTATAGCAGACTGAATTGCGGTTCGAAGCGATTCCAGCTGTCTTTCAGTATCCGAAGTCCCAGCTTCTGGTGCTGCTGCTGATCCTGTATTGTCTCTGGAGCCTTCGTTCGAACTGCTGGTGGCAGCGTTCATTTGTTTATGAATATCCTGCCAGAATTTTTTGTAGCTCTCCAAGCCATCGTTTACTACGGTAAGTGCTTCCTGCGCTTCGCCTTTTGTAAAGAGTAAACGCCCGGTAAGCCATGCCTTTTGTGCGTTTAGCTCTTCCTGAGACTCGGATGGAAAGGGGGTTTGTTCAAGAATTGTTTCAGCGGTTGTTATATCGCCACTATTTAGGGCTCGCTCCGCTCGAAGGAGCTCCAGCTGTTTAGCTACAGAGGAGCTGCTGTTTAACTGTTTCGCTGCGGTGATTAGCGCTTGATCTCCATCTTCCTTTCGGCCAAGAGCATCATATTCATAAGCTAACTGCTTAGCCGCAAATATACGTGTATTATCCGAAGGCCCCTCAAGGATATATTCCTCAAGTAAAGGTACTATGTCCTCCGGTAATAAACCGGAACGCTGGGTTTCATCATTACTCCACTGGCTCATCGAAGGACTGACATTAACGTCATATCTGTAGGGATCATAGCTGTGATCCTTATCAAGGATGTTTGTGCGGATTAGCTCCATACGTTTACTCCCGGTTGTGGATGCCAGCTTTTGCAGAAGATCAGTTCTAGCTATGTTAGATTGAATAGCTGTGCTCTGATCTATCTGCCTCTGTGAAGGTAAGAAGTTAAACAGAAGAATAAGCAGGGAGGCAGGGAGCAACACGAATAACACCAGATGTTTGATTTTTATCTTAATTCTCATGTTTTTTCACCGCCTGCTCGTAGATATCCTTCCAATACGTATTGCCTCCAGCTTCGATTAGTTCTCGGTTTACACGCTGCGGGGTATTTTGTTGTGGCTGCTGTTTAATCTCTGGCTGATGCAGGGTCAGCGAAACGATTAGAATTATGGCACCGATCGCACCTATAGGTTTGACAGGGATCTCAATTTCTTTATTCCACAGCGCCAATAAACGGGCTCCAAAGGTTGGAGGGTGAGTCTGCTTAATGACCCGGTCGTGTCCAGTGAACTGGAGGTTCTTTAATTCTTCATCCAGCTGCTTTTTGACCGTATCGCGTTCTGTATTCATAAGAAATGTCCCTCCTTCACCAAAATCTTTTTTAAGAGCGTCCGGCCTCTGGCGAGTCTGGATTTGATCGTATTTTCAGATGTATTTAATTGCTCGGAAATTTCCCGGATGCTCATCTCATGAAAGTAATATAAAGTCAGACATTCCCGGTATAGATAATCGAGATTTTTCAGGGACTCGGTGAGCCTGACATTATGCCATTCCACCATAAAAAGCTCTTCTGCTCCGGCTGTGAAGTCAGCATCCCCGTTGGTTTGCAGCTCTGACCCTCCCGCCGGGAAAATATTACGCCAGCTCCAAGTCCGTTGCCTCATGCGGCAGCGATTGACCACTATCCGTATCAGCCATGCCTTCAGCCGATCCGGCTCCTGTAACTGACTCATTTTGGTATAGGCTTGAATAAAAGTATCTTGTACCGCTTCTTCGGCACTTTGTCTATCTTTAAGCAGTAAAGAAGCGGTTCGCAGCAGCATAGCTCCATATTCGTCCATTAACAGGCGGAGAGCTGACTCATCTTTTGCCACAATTCTCTCTATAATATTCAGATGCAGCTCCCCTCCCTTTACTAATAAGATGCGGCTTGGAGGATTAAGGTTGCGTTTGAATGGAAAATTCTTCAACAAATGTCGCGATTACAGTTCGTGTACTCAGAAGGACGCAGGAACGCCGGATATGGGTTTACTGTTGGAATCTATTGCACAGAATGCAATGGATTGCTTTTTAAGCAGGATTATCTCCTTTCTATTGTACGTTCTGCAATGAAACCTTCGAGGCTGGGAATGACGTCTAAGGTCATATGGTTCATTAGTTTATGAGCTTATGAGTTCACGAGTTTATAGTTAAATGGAGTTATGTGGAGATTTTAAAAGAGAAACTTACTTGAGTTAGGTGTCGGAAAAAAGGGTTTTATGTAGAAAAATAGAGTGTGTGAGAATTTATATTTGTAGATATGGGTAAAAGAGGGTTAGCCAGAAGAATTGCCGCTATCCTGCAACTATTTGATTTTCACCTCGTCTGTATGTTCAGTTTCATTTTTTGCAAGTCGACTTTAAGGTAATCCACTAAGGAGATGACATCATGTCAGTACAGATAAAATTAATAGCAGGCTCTATCCTGCTCACAGGAATGATTGGGCTTGCTGGATGCAGCTCGAATAATGAGGCGGGGAATTCAGAATCCCAGGCAACGGCGCCAACAGAAACGGCTGTAACAGCAACCTCTGAGCCGGAAGTGAGCCCAGCAAGCACCCCAGCAGCAACTGCACCAGAAACTGCACCAGAAACTGCACCAGAAACTGCACCAGCAGCGACTTCCTCCCCTACGGAGACTGATAAAGATTCAACCAGCTCAAATTCACAAAATAGCGACAAACAGCTTAAAGAGTTACTCGAGCTTGCCAAAAAAGGGAAGGTGCCTGGTGTAAAATATGCCGCTCATACCGGACTCATTGATGAGGTCGAAGCGGATTGGGGCAAACCTGATCAACAGGAGTCAGCGGGAAAAGGTATTTATGCAACCTATACTGACAAACATGTCGTGTTTGGATTTAATAAAGGAAGTTTAATCTTCGATGTTCGTTCAAGTGATTCCGCGCTGCAAAAGCTGACGCTGAAGCAAATTGAGGCAACACTCGGTAAGTCTGACGATACCAAAGTGAACGGAGAGGATAAGATTTACACCTATCAAGCCAATGACCAATACCAGCTGAAATTTATTATTCCAAGCTCGACCGGTACAGTAGATCACATATCCGTATTTAGTGAACAGGATTCTTTTAACAATATGGCTGGGTAAGTGGCATGGGTTAGAAGAGGAGAGAGCAATCATGCAGAGGAATCTGTGGGTTGCTCTTTTTGTATGTTCTTTTTTGAGGTGGAGTAGGCCTTGGACGGACTGTTATAATGAAACCAATGAGCGGGTTCGGGGAAAGTGAGGTTCTATCATGCAGCTGGAATTAAATGAAAGTGAATATAAAGTGACCGCAGAAGGGATAACGATAGAATTATTCCCAAAAGAATTTACGCTTTTTCAGTTCTTGTACAAAAATAGAGGGCGTACATTCAGTCGAGAACAACTATTGGATAAAGTATGGCCGCTTGAATATCCGGTAGAGCGAACGGTAGATGATCATATTTATCGGCTTCGTAAAAAGCTAGGCAAGCTTCAAGACTTAGATATTAAGACTGTTCGGGGATTTGGTTATAGTCTGACTATGCAGGAGCCCTCAGCTGCTATGGCCAATCCGACTACATATGACTTAGAGATGCAAAAGACGATGCGGGAAGTATTCAAGAAATATCACCTATATGGCCAAGGTCGCTCGATGTTAATCCTCGCACGCCAACAGGATGTTTTGGGGTATGCGATGGATCCGTTTTATTCGATCTATATTCATTTTGTACAGGGAGATTTGGATTGGCTGCTGAACACAACCGAGGTGGGGATAGAGGAACGGTTTTATTCCTTATTAATCTGTTATGTTCTATTGGGTGATCCTAAGAAAAAACTAGAGTTCTGCGAGTTAGTCCTTGAGAAAAAGATTCTTTTGCCGCCTCAGCATCGAGAAGTGGAGATCCTTAATATTCTGGATTTGTACATACTGGCTGGGCAACCGGAAAAAGCATTGGAACGACTAAAGCTAACATATGAAGTGATTAAAGAGCCGGGGTATGAGAGTTTCATTCCTATTACGGCGACCTCAGAAATGCTTGCACACTTGTGGATGGGAACAGAAGATCACGTAATAGAACGGATGGCAACAGACATTGAAGCGCTTTTGCTGGAGAAACCTTATTTGCGTGAGATCGGCAGTTATAAAGTTGCAAGGGGCTTGTGGTTTCTGCGGCGCCAGTCTTGGCGTGAAGCCGAGCAACTGTTGGATGAGGCACTTCAGGTGCTTGAGATGTCAGGGTTCGTGCCGATGCGGATATATGCATTATACCGAATTGTTCACTATTGTAACCAATTTCCACCCAAGCCAGCTTTGTATCGCAAATATGTGAATTTATTTGAACGAGAGAAGGAAGAGCGGGGGTTCCATCGGTTAGAACAATCCTTGGATACCGTGCTTACGAACCTTGTGACCGCCCCCTGACCGCCCCCTGACCGCCCCCTGATAATTCTCTGACAATTCTCCATTACATTAAGGTCATGCTAATAAGTTCTTAATTGTAATTTGGAGGAATGTTTAATGAATGCTTCAACACAAGCAGGCACGAGCCTGCTTAAGAACAAGGTGTATATGCGTGTGTACAGCGCATTTGCGACAGCGACCTTTGGGGATTGGTTCGATGCCTTGGCGATTCAGGTACTCGTAGGGTACCGCTGGCAGGCCAGCCCGCTAATGCTGGCTTTGATTCCGGTCTCCATAGCTTTGCCGGGGATTTTGCTGGGCTCGTTCGCAGGGGTAGTGGCTGACCGACTGAACAAGCTGAAGCTGATGCGAATGTGTGATCTGCTTACGGCATTGTTAACCGTATTCGTATTATTTGCTCCCAGTATGGTGTGGTTGCTCCCGTTATTGATGTTGCGTGCTGCCATTTCTACGTTAAACGTGCCTGCTCAGCAGTCGATGACCCGTAGTATGGTTAGAGAAGACCAGCTGCTCCAAGCTACCTCGCTTAATGGGCTTGTAAATCAAGGCTCGAAAATCGCAGGACCTTTACTGGGCGGCTTCGCGTTGTCTGTTCTTACGCCTCAGTGGTGTATATTGATCAATGCTTGTCTCAGAGGCTGCTCTTATTTGCTCTTACTTACCGTTAAAAACAGTGAGGCAGGACAAGTCAGCTCAGAAGGTAAAGGTGATCAAGAGGAGCGTGTTGCTCTACGCACGATGTGGAAGGAAGGCTGGAGCTTTATGCTGCGCAGCAGACTGCTTCTAAACAGCATGCTGTTTGGTTTAGTTGGTGCGTTGGCCATTCAGATGATCGATTTCCAGTTCACTAGTCTATTCAGAATTATTGCACCTTCTGAGGAATCTATGCTGGGCTGGCTTGTTGCGGCAACAGGCGTGGGGGCTGTATTCATGATCATGGTCCTGAACAAATTGAACAGGGGAACAGGCTACGGCTGGAAGCTGGGTACGGGTTACGCGCTTATTGGTATATCGGTCGGAGGGCTGGGCCTGCTTCAGCCGGGAGTCTCCATCCTTACTGTATTGCTGCTAGGATTTTTATTGGGTCTCGGGAATGGAATGTTTATGATCACCTTCAATTATTGTCTGCAAAAAGAAACACCCCCGCACATGACAGGGCGTGTGTTCGGTATTCAGAGTACCATTCTTAGCGGTGTTATGATCGGCGCGCCACTCCTTGGCGGAGTGATGGTGCAGGTTGCTGGGCCTAGCCGTATCTTTTTGAATTTTGGCATCGTAATCGCTCTGATTGGTGTGCTGGGCATCGTCTTCGGGCGCGTGCTGTGGCCTACGCAGAAAGAGAAGAGCGATAGCTCTGCGGAGAAGGCTAGGACGGTTGAGGTGATGGAGGGGGGCTAGGAGGTAGCACGCTAGTCTAGCTAGCGTGACTTCCTAGCCGATCGCTTGCGGGACTAGAAAGTTTGAGTGGGAGAGACAACCTTGGGTGACTCTCTAGCCGATCCCTAGCGGACTAGAAAGTTTGAGTGGCAGAGACAATCTTGCGTGACTTTCTAGCATTTAGTTGCAGAATGTGCAGTTAAATTCCCTTTCAGCGATCGAACTGGGATTTAGTTGTACTTTGTGCAGTTATTATTTGATTTTCTCCCTTTTAGTCTAGGAAAGATGATTTTTAGTTGCACAGAGTACACTTATTTGCTCAGGAGGCCTCTTTTACCGCTTAATAGTTGTATATAGTGCAATTAAGAGTCTCCTTAGTCATAGTCGCCTTAATATGTGACTTCTCAGTGAGCGATTTCTCAATAAGTGACTTCTCAATAAGTATCTCCTTAATAAGTGACCTCTCAATAAGTTATTACTTTGTGATCTAAAGCAACTGCTGCACGAAACGTTATAAGTTACAATATTACCTAGCCCGATAGGACAGTTTCTCGTCCGTAAGGGCTTTTTTAGTGTGTAGAGGAGATTGGCTAGAACATTAGAATTTGTAGAGGTAAAGGAGGTAAAGGATGGCTACTTTTATTTATATGGTGAGGCACGGTGAGTCGCCCAAACTGCCCGGAGGAACTGAAAGGACTCGCGGACTAACCGCGAAAGGGGAGGCAGATGCCCGCAAGATAACGGAAAAATTACGTCTGGAAGGAATTCAAGTCTTCTATTCAAGTCCATACCTTCGGGCTATACATACGATTTCTGGATTGGCGCAGGAGTTAGGAGCAGAGATTCAAAGTGTTGAAGACCTGCGGGAGATCCATTTCTCGGACGGAAGTACGATTATGACTGATCAGGAACTGTATCCATTACTGGCAAAAATGTTTGAAGAGCCGGATTTTGTCCCAGTTGGTGGGGAATCCATTCATGCGTGTCAGAAGCGTTCAGTTAGTGTACTGGCAGAAATTCTGAGTAATCACAGCGGTCAAAAGGTTGCTATTGGAACTCACGGGGCAGTCATGACGCTTATGATGAACTATTTTGATGCCAAATATGATCTGAATTTTTTACTTCAAACCACAAAGCCGGATATTTATAAAATGGAGTTCACAGGCGGAACGTTAGTGGGTGTGGAGCGGTTATGATTATTGGGGGCTGCCTACAGGCACCTCGAGTATCATCAACCTGAGACTTACGGACTCAGATGACATTATTCGCAGATTGTTAGCCTTTGGAGCAAGGTTTCAGACTCCAGCGTCGTTATACCTTAAAAAGAACACCTTATTGGGTATTTTTTATACCAATAGCGACTCTGGGGTCCGTTCTCATCCCAAAAGTGGGGAATTGCTGCATATAAGGTCAGCGGTGTCCGATAGCGGCTTCACACGCGTAAATACGTACGAGAAATGAGAAATACATACATGTAAATGGGTACGTGTAACTACGTACAGGTAAATAAGCACGTAAACTACGTACACGTAAATACGTACAGATAAATAAGTACGCGTAAACTACGTACACGTAACTATGTACAGGTAAATAAGTATGCATAAATACGTGCAGGTATAAGTACGTGTAAATACGTGCAGGTATAAGTACGTGTAAATACGTTTGTGTAAATGCGTACAGGTATAAGTACGTGTAAATACGCTTGTGTACATACGTGCATGTATAAGTACGTAACTACATACGCGTAACTACATACGCGTAACTACATACGCGTAACTACATACGCGTAACTACGTACACGTAAATGCATACGCAAAAATATGTACGCGAAAATATTACCGAATCAAACGAAAATTGGTAAGGGGATCTGGATTAAGTAAGTTGGCTTGTGAACAGTACTTCCACTATGAAAAATACGGATTCACAAGCTAAGTTGTGTTTATTCATAATGTTGGTCTGGCGTTAGGGCAGGCTCGCTAAGGAGCGGCTTTTCTATCTTCTATGAAGCTATATATCTATCTACAAGCTATAGATCTATATATAAGCTATAGAGCATCTACAAGCTATAAAATCGCTTAGTATTCGCAGTCAATAACTCTTCCGCTTCACCGGGAGTGTAACCATGGAGCGCTCCCCAAGCAGCGGCGACTTCCCGAATCATAGACGGATGGGTGACTTTCCCTGCAAAAGGTCCTTCGAACGGCCAAGGACCATCGGTTTCAGCCATGACTAGCTCTGGGGGATAACGGCGGGCAAGCGCCTGTATCTCCGGCTCATACAGGATATCCGGGGTGAAGGAGATATAGTAGCCGTTCTTCATCATGCGGGCAATGGCTTCTTCCGGACCTTTGAACCAGTGGAAGTGGGCGTGCTGTATGTTATGTTTCTCCAGGAGATCACAAGCAATAAGCGCATCTTCATAGACAGCATGCAGCACCACAGGTTTATTGAGACGGGAAGCTAACCCAAGCAACTGATCCAGCAGCTCAATATAGGGCTCCATATCAAAGGTTTCGCCACGTTCTAAGGCTTCAGCACGCGAATAGTAAGGTAGCCCGATTTCCCCCACAGCAATATAATCCTCACTAGATTGATTCTCGATCCATTTTAGTAGAGCAGCCAGCTCAGCATCCTGCGGCAAGGGTTGCTCTGGATGAAAGCCATAAGCTGGACGGACCACGCCGGGATTTATGGCTGCAAGTCTTTGGGTGCGTATACAAGAGTCCAAGTTCATAGAGACAGCGATAAGGGCTTTAACTCCCATTTCAGGCAGTTCACTCAGCATCTGTTCGGCAACTTCAGGTTCATATTGCTCTAAATGTATATGGGCATCAATCATAACTGTTCACCCTCCACGTAAGAAGCTAATTCCTCATGAACCTCAAAGCGAATAGAGTCGGGTTCCATTCCATCTTTTCCCGGTTTGTAGGCAAAAGTTAGTGTGCCAATACTCTCCAGAAATCCAATATAAACATTTGTTTCCGCCTTTAGCTTGCCCTCTTCCACTATGTAGTGAGTAACAGCACCAATGCCGGCTTCTTCGCCTAGATTGCCATCCTCAGCACGATCTGGATATCGCAAAGTCACCATGGATGGAGTTGAGCCTTTAACTTGAATTTGAATCAGGGCGTCCCCTTTTTCATTAGAAATTTTTGACGTAACCAATGCGGAGGCAGCTTTATCTGCAGAAGGGACAGTGACTTCTTCCCACTGGTTAGGCTTAATCACGTGAAGCTCTTGCATGGACATGCCCGTACCTGTTCCAAGCCACAGAATGACAACGATTTCTTCCTGCCCATCCTGATCGACGTCGGCATAATGAATCTCAGGAGGGTAACTCAGCAATCTGGGTGCTTCCCAATCAAATGTATGCTTGTTACCGTTCACCTCTACAACAAATCCCTCATAGGTACCGCCATCTTTGAGGGCAGCATACAGCTTCACTTGGTCATTTTCTGTAGCAATAGCAAGAGGTTCGCTGGGTGTTCTGACGGTAGTACTAACATCCCCTGATGTTATTAATACTTCAGTTCCAGCTGCATTCAGCTGCGCAGTGGCACCAGACAGAGAGTTTAAGGAATCGGCTGGAATATATAAAATACCGTTTCGTAGAATAGCTGGTCCTTCAAGCGAGGTTTGATATCCGTCAGCTTGCATATACTCATTGTCCGGCGTCAGAACATAACTGCTGCTTCCGTCAGAGATGGTTAAGGTCTTTAAGTTATTATCCCATTTTTGTTCTGAGGTGTAGTATTCCATTAATACTTTTGCAGGTACATAGACCTTATCATCTAGGAAAAAAGGGGAGAGAGTAGGAAGAACGGCTTCGCCGTCGACGATTAGTTTCAGTGGTGCTGAAGTAGCTTGTGTTTGGTTAATAGCCATTGTTGTATCCATATCTATGGTTGCCGATGCTCCGCATCCGGCCAAAAAGAGCGTGATAGCTCCGATAGCGATGATTTTATTCATAATTACCTCCAGGATAAAGTCCAGTCCCCTTAAGTATAGAATAAAACAGCGCGTTGTAGGTCACTTTCTATTAACAAAGAGAATACAAGCTTGTTACAGTTCGCTAGTTTTTAATAAAATGCAGGCATCCACGCAATAAACGACGAGTGTAATAGAAAGAAATGAACAAAAGTAAGGAGAGGCAGAGACCGATTGGAAGGCTGAGAATGTTCGGTAAATCATAATCTGGAAAGGCATTTAGTCCTATTCCTTGGATGCCAACAATACCTAGTACACCACCGATAGGTGCAATGATTGCACAGACAACACTCCCCACGGCCCAGACACTAAGGATTGGTACACAGAATAAGATGATGGCTCCTTTGGCGATGTTTTTGAGCACAGTGGCTCCTGACAAATGAGTGCTTTTTTCCATGAAACTCTCCTTTATGGGTTTAAAAATACAGTTCGGTCAACTTGCGACTTAAGATCCACCGTCAGACTTTTGCTATAGCGGATTTCCCCAATGGTACAACCTGGTCCGACGATGATTTCTTCACCGCACACAAGGTCAGCTGTCGTCCGGTATAACGCTATGTTAGTTCCTTCAATTGTTGTGCAGGTAAGTTTTCGAAAAGGGTGCATCAGCGCATTAATCAACTTGGAAGAGGGTTTAACGATAATGTTACCGTCAGCTGTCATAACCTCGACAGTGCTTCTATTGCCTAAACGGATCTCAATCGATGAATCTGCAGTTAGTCTGTTTATCTTCACAGCACCTTCAGCATAAAAAGTCCCCGCTGCAGCATTTTCTGCTACGGACATGTATCCAGAAGAGCGGAGATTATCTGCTTGGATATTTTGAACGCGCAGACTCCCTAGATTGTTTACCTGATTGGCCTTACAATTGCCCCCAATTGTACAGTCACCAGATACTTTGAGTTTAGAAGTCGAGACGCTCCCTTTGGTACTTAAGTGGCCAAACACATCAACCGTGACCGCATTAATATTCTCTCGAACAAACTGCGAACCTCTTACCTTCAATGGTGGATCGATCATGTCAGTACGTTCATAAGTATTGTTATTATTGGACATTTACAGTACCGTCCTTCGAAATATATTTTAATTATTAAAATATATATTCATTATAATATATAGTCAATATAATAATTTGGGAGTTAAAGCTAAAAAAACACTGCCGTCAGTTTCCTGACAGACAGTGTTTATAGAAAAGAGTATAGCTGATAAGGAGCAAAATGAAGGCTGTTAGTGCATCATTTGTTCCATCAATTTATTTATTTGTTCTAAAGTTCCGGAGATTTTATTCAGATCAGGGGTAGGAAATGCTTCAAATATTGTATGGATACGCTGATCACCTTGTTCTGTAAGGACAATATTGACAACTCTGCGGTCTTCTTTAGTCCGCACCCGTTCAATAAGTCCAGCTTCCTCAAGCTTATCGCACATGGAAGAAGCAGCTCCGGGTGTAACCACGAAGCGTTCAGAGATGTCAGTAATGTTCAAGCTTCCGGTAAGCCGGAGTTGAAACAGCAGCATGATCTGATTGTGAGTCAGGGTTTCCTTTTTAGTGATCATATCAATGAAAAACTGGGATTTCTGCTGCACATTTGCCATAGATTCCATGACCTTATGGATAGCATTTTGTTTCTCTTCCTTTGTGCTCATAACATTGCCTCGCTCCAATTTACTTTAGTTACTAAAATATATAGAAGCTATAATAAGCTTGTCAAGTTGCCGGGTTACTGTAGCTTGGTTAGAAAGACTGAAATTAGCGCTGGAACTCTTCTTTTTTTATATCTTGTAATGAAATTGAAAATGTATCGTATTAACTGATGATTTTACTTAGCTAAGTGAAAATTTGGTGGGAAAGGAGAGTTAGATTGATGCATGAGCGCGCATTGCTTCATCCTTTTGTAAAAGAGAATATACAGGAAAATGCTGACATAGATGTTTTGTTCACAACGATTTTTGAAACCTACTATAAAAGAATATTCAACTACATCGCTTACCGGGTTAGTTCTCTCTATACGGCTGAGGATCTGACAAGCCTCGTTTTTGAGAAAACGTTGGCGAAACTATCGACCTATTCTCAGGAAAAAGCTCCTTTAGAGGTATGGCTATTCGCCATTGCCAGAAATGTGGTCAATGATCATTACCGGAGTTTTAAAAGGAAGAGTTTCTTTTCGCTGGATGCCGTCAAGGAACTGGTTTCTAGCAGGAAAGATCCGGAAAGTTTGATCCTCCAGGGAGAACGTAGTGGAAGGCTTAACGAAGCCTTGAATACATTGAGCTCAAAGGAGCGGAATATTTGGCTCTAAAATTTGGTGCTAATCTGAGAAATAGAGAGATTGCCCAGGTTACGGGAATTTCGGAGAGCAATATCGGTGTGATACTCTACCGGACTATGAAAAAGCTGAAGACTGAAATAGGGAGCGTGGAGCAGCTATGAACAGTAAAGACATACAGCAGAAGTTCTCAGCAGATTTAGATGAAAGTATATATGGAGCGGCAAATGATCTAAAGGGTGCTGGGGAGTACAAGGAGCTGCTGGAGCTAGGCAGAGTTCTGGCCCATCAAGATTTCAGCGAGGGCTCTGACAAAACAGCCATTCTGAATAAGGCACGGAGAAAGTATGCCGGCCAAAAAGAGGAGATAGGATTGCGTACAAAACATAGATTCAGACGTCCTGCTGTTATGCTGGCAACTTTGCTAGTGGTTAGCGTATTAAGTGTAACTTTTGTGCAGCCGTCATTTGCGCAGGAGCTGTTAATGAAAGTATTGCAAACGATAAACTTAGGCCATATTGTAGCCCATGAAGTAGAATTTTCTGCGGATTCCAACGTGATTCCGGATGACTTTAAGGGGAAGATTTTTGATAGTAAAGGAAATGCGCTTGTGACCCTCGACGCTGCTCAAAAGGCAGGTGATATCTACAATGCTGACGGGGAAAAAATCGTCGGAGTGGAAGACAGCAGACTGGTTACGCAATCTGAGAGGGATCAAGAGAAAGCGGAATTGCTGATCGAGAGGGATTCTAGCAAGCTAAACGAATATACGATTTTTGATGTGGGCTTACCGGCGTATTTACCAGAGGGTTATACCTTTGATCGTGCAGAGTTTTATAAGGATAGCAATGGTGATGTGATCCATAGCAAATATATTAATTTATATTTTGTTAATGAAGCTACCGATGAGATCATCTCGATGCAGCAGCGGCACGCGGATTCCGAAACGGCTTATGAGATGTCGACGGATGGCACCATCGAAAAAGTGAAGATTAACGGAGTTGATGCTGTATTGGTTAATGGAAAAGGGTTGGATTGGGAAGCCAATGAAGTGTTATACGGTGTAACATCAGCTAGCTTGGACAAGAATGATTTGATCAAAGTTGCTGAGTCTATCCGCTGACTGATTTTTTAGAAAGATAGGCGGTTACTATTCGAGTATATACGGGTAAGGGGATGATCCATATGGATCTCCCCTTTTTCGTTTTATTGAGGGCACATGCAAACAACGATTGGGAGGATATAGCTGTACTTTGTACAACTATATTTCTGCGAAACAACGCTTCGATGGATATAATTGTATTTCGTACACTTATTTTCACGATTTATACCACTATAGGAAGTTTCTCTGCTTTTTAATTGTATAGAATACACTTAAAATCAGAGTAAACCCTTTTACATTCGGAATAAGTGTACAAAATGCAGTTATCTCATAGATTTCGGCAGGGTCCGGCCAAAGCGGGTGTGAAAAGGAAGATCAGCTTCCACCTGCGCATAATTTGCTCAAGCAAAGCTGAAGATCAGCTTCCACCGCGCATAATTTGCTCAAGCAAAGCTGAAGATCAGCCTCCGCCGCCCATAATCTGCTCAAGCAAAGCTGAAGATCAACCTCCGCCGACTTCATCTACTCCAATAAGCCGCTGCAGAGTAAAAACACCAGGCAGCGATTCTCCAATAACCGGAAAATCGCTGCCTGGTTGTTTTTTTAAAATAAATCGAACGATTTATTCTCTATTTACCAATACATAGTGTAAGACCGAAGGAGGGTTTGAGAGGGATGAAACATCCAAATGAATATTCTCAGCTCATTGCGCTAACGGTAGCCGGCAGCCGTGAAGCGTACAGTGAACTATATGAAGCAACGATTCGGGATGTGTATCAGACCGTTCATTTTCTCGTTCGCGAAACCTCCGATGTGGATGATGTTGTTCAGGAGATTTATATTCAGATGCACCGGTCGCTTGAGCAATTTGACGTCAATCGTCCTTTTAGGCCTTGGCTTATGGGGCTGGTTATGCGGCAAATTCATGCCTATCGAAGAAAGAGATGGACGCATCTCCGAATGGTCAAAAAAGTAGAGCAGACTGATCTAAGGATGGAACCTGATTTCACTAGTGATGTTGTGGACAGGTTAGCTAACCGCCGTTTACTAGCAAGTGTTGATCGTCTTCCATTTAAGCTGAAGCAGGTGATTATTCTGCACTATTTAAATGAATATTCACAGGAAGAAAGTGCCGCGATACTGGGTATCCCTCTGGGTACGGTGAAATCCCGTATTCATGCTGCACTGCATAAGCTTCGTCAGAAGCCAGAAAATCATACTCTTTTTAAGGGAAAGGTGGAGGACCTGCATGAATTTCAATGAAGAGTTACGGACAGTTCTGCAGGAAGAGGCGAGAAATCTAAGTGCCCCACCGGAACTGAAGGAGCAAATACTAAATCAGACCGAGACTAGGTTAGGGGGAAGAAGAATGAAAAAATGGCTTGTAGCAAGCATTTTGGCGGCTGCATTATTAATTCCTACTGGAGCATATGCCGGATATAATTATTTGGCGGATACCCTGTATGGCTCACAAGCAACTGCTGCTACGATTGGAGTAACCCAGCAACAATATGACAGGCTTGAAGCCAAACTGCAGAGCGCAAAGCAAAGTTTTAACGAAGAGGAATTCACAAAATTGATGTCATTACTAGAGGAATTGGGAGCTTACAATCTGCAAATGGCCGATGCTGAAGGAGTCTTTCACCTGGAACAGTTAAGTGCGAAGGATCAAAAGGCATATAACGATTTACAGGTTGAGCTTAAACCTTATTTTGAGAAAATGAATGAAACGGAAATCCCTAAGGCAAAGTCGGCTGTCGTTGATCGTGATACTTTCTGGGATGGCTTGCTGGAAAAAGCAGAACAGAGGCTTACTAAAGAAGAGTTTGCGGAGATCGAACAATTAATAAATGAGTTGCAAAGCTATGATGCCAAGGTATTTGATGCAGATGGAAGTGTTCATATGGATCGGCTTTCGAAAGAGGAGATACAAAACCAAGAGAAGTTAATTGAAGCGCTCGGCCCTTATATAAATAAGCTGGACATGATGATTAAACCTAGTTCTTAGTTGAATTTAAATGCATGTATTGAATAACGATGGATAGAAGTAGCATTAGAAAAGCCACCAGAAAAGGTCTAATACACCTTGTGTTCTGGTGGTTTTTTACATTCGGCTAATTTGTATTTTATACATCACTAATTGAATAAATGTATAATCAATTGAGTCAAAAAAAGTATTTGACCACTGGAATAATTAGACATATTATTATTTAAATACTATTGATCTATATATGAATCATGATGGCGAAAGGTGGCTTTGATCATGAAGCAGATGACCATTCGTGCAGAACTGGCGGACTACCTCAAGAAGAATGGAATAACAATTAATCAATTCGCAGAGGTATCTAAAGTAAATTCAGGCACGATTAGCAACATTATGAATGGGAATCGTCCTATAGCCATGCAGCAATTAGATCGGATTACAAAAGGTATGGGATTAGAGGAAGGCTGCTTTTACGATATGTATGTGGAGGAGTGTTTTATACATTCCAATCCCAATTGGAGACGTCTTCGACCTTTTCTATATCGCTGTGCTGAACTAGATAAGCTGGAATGTATAAGCCGGGTGATTGGAATCATGATGGACAGCCTATCTTATACACACCCGTTGTTTGATACAGCAGAAGATTTCTTTGCACAAGGAAAATATGAAGCTGCAGCGTTGTTATACCGGAGTGTGGCGGAGAGTGAGAAGTATCAGCATTCAGAGCGGCTGGCTTTTTGCCAATACAGATTGTTTACGATTGCTCTAGGGGGCGATCAGGATGTGAATTTGCGGGCAGCGGTGCAGTTTGAGGGCTTTGTAAATCGGCTTGATGAAGTTGATCAGCTTGACGCACTGAAGGTTCTGGCGAATACATATAGCGCTTTGAGGCATTGGGATAAGGTAATGGTAATGACTAAGGAATTGGGCAAAAAAGCATCCATTCAATATAATTATAATAATGAGCGAGCCAGAAAAAACGGGGTACAAAAGGAACCTGCAATGCCCTTATTTTCATATATTTTATATTCTTATGTGTTACGTTCAGTAGTTTACAGAGAGCTTGGAGATTATGATAGAGCATTGCATTATATCAACCTTTACATGGACATGAGCTGGATTCGTGAGGATACGGAGGAAGCTTTGCAACTTATGAATCAATGTATGGGTTGGGCGCAGGCTAATATTTTTTTGCTGAAAATTTTAAAAGGTGATGCAGCAATGCTTCCGGAATATGTGACCTATATTGAAGATAGAAAAGAAGAATTTCTTCCAGGCCTGTTCAAAATCCTTCAGGCAGCCAATCACTATGATTTTAATGTGGATGATATTCTTCAGCGGTTTGAGCCAGAAATATCAGATTTTAGAGATCAGCAGCGAAATCTTAAATGTTATAATCGACAAATTATCGAAGACAGATACACTTTTTTTATGGCTGAAATAGCATTGTATTATATAAGAAGAGGAAAATATGAGCTTAGTATAAAATATATAATGGATAGTTTAGAGAATTCTGTAAGGATTAATAACGAATCATGTATAATTAAGTGTGTCGGAATGTTTGAGCAGCTTCGGCATATTGCATCTTTAGAAACGCAGAAAGAGTACCAGAATCTGCTTAGAATCAATGAAAAGAAAAATTGCTTTGTTATTGACAGTGCTTAGTAGTGATAGTTTCATAGAAGATATCAATCAAGAGAGTTCTCAATTAAATCTGGTATCGCTTTTTTTTTTGAATTCTAGTAATGCACTTCAATGTAAAATTAAGAATTTGACATATACCTCTAGAATATTTCATTAGGGAGGTAGTGTTAATGAATGATCAGGAAATTATCCAAAAGAGAATAGAGGGTGCTAGAAACAAACTTTATTTGATGGAGAGGCAACATGGAGGGCTTTCGCATCCAAATGTGATCAGACAGTCCATGAGATTAGATGAATTAATTAATCAGTACAATAAAGCAGTACATAGTGATAACGAGAATTGAAGAGAATGGTTAAAACACCCTACATATGATATTGCAACTTCTGATGAAGTATAGAGCCAGCGCTGTGCGCGGGCTTTTTGGCTTGTTGGAGCCCATAAAATAAATCAATGCTGCACGCTTGTCATGCCCGTCTGCATATTGCGGCCAAGTCCCTCATAGACATGTACTAATCAATGCATTCAAAACAGGTTAAGGGGATGATGTCATGCGCCGGATAACATGGGTACTCGCGATCATTATGAGCGTGGCCCTGGTGATGACGGGGTGCGGGAAGAAGGATGCCGCTTCCGTAGTCAAGGATTTGAACAATGTGGCTGACAAGTTGGAAAGTAAGCAGGGAACGTACCAAGGTTCTGGCACAATGACCCTGTATACCGGGGAACAGCCGCAGGAGTATAAGGTAGAGGTATGGTACAAGAATCCTTCCTACTACCGGATCAGCTTGGCAAATGTTCAGAAGGATATTACGCAGATCGTACTTCGTAATGATGAGGGAGTATTCGTACTCACACCAAGTATGAATAAGAGCTTCCGCTTCCAAAGCGATTGGCCGGATGATCAAGGGCAGGTCTATCTGTATCAGACGTTGGTTCGTGGCATAGTTTCGGATAATAATCGCCAATTTGTGGAAGATGGGGATAACTATGTGTTCGAGGTAGCCGCGAATTATCAAAGCAATGCCCTTGTACGACAAAAGATTTGGCTTGATAAAAAGACTTATGAACCTAAACAGGTTCAAGTCTCGGATTCTGAAGCGAAGGTAGTTGTAAACGTGAAGTTTGACACCTTCAAATTCGATACGGATTTCACCAAGGATTCTTTTGATATGGAAAAGAACATGGCCTCGGGTAAGTCCGCAGAGAGCACAGTAGCTGAGGTTGATGAGAATGGTAATCCAATTACAGCTCCTGAAGGCCAAGAACCGGCTGAGCAACCAGTGGCTGCAGAGCTTGGAGACTTTGGGATCATTGAACCTGATTATATTCCAGCTGGTGTAGAGTTTAAGGACTCGCATAAATTGGAGGGGAACAAAGACCATGCTGTTCTCATCCGATATGATGGGATTTATCAGTACACTATTATGGAATCCCGTCCACTGGACCGTGCGGTAGCACTGGCGCCTGGAACCCTGAAAGACCTTGGTTTTACATGGGGAGTTCTGAGTGGGGATGAGCAGCAGACATTGACTTGGATGTCTGAGGGAGTAGAGTACCGAATTACAAGTGCCAATCTTCCTGCTAATGAAATGATGCAAATTGCCGCTTCTATGGAGGCACAATCGGGTAAATAATAAAAAGTAGGCGGATACTGCGTTTTGTGGGATTCTTTCCTCTACAACGTAGTATCCGCTTTTCTTTATTTGCCGGGGCTCCAGCACACATTGACAGCCACCTTCTGTAGCATTACCATTGGTACTAAGACAATGATTAATGCAATGCAGCAATGACGTTTTACTACAACGTAAGAAGGTGACTTGAAGTGCAAGCAAGCTATCGACCGACAGTAGCCGAAATTAATCTGGATGATTTGCGTGCCAATTACGAAGCCTTTCGCCGCTACTTGCCGGCAGAGACAAAGTTTATGGGATGCGTCAAAGGAAATGCGTACGGCCATGGAGCAGTGGAAGTGACACGGGAGCTGGAAAGACTCGGAGCAGATTATGTTAGTGTGGCTTTTTTGGATGAAGCATTGGAGCTGCGTCAGGCGGGAATACTGATTCCTATACTGGTGCTTGGCTACACTTCCCCAGAAGGAATAGCCGTTGCCTGGGAGAACCATGTAACTGTAACACTGTTCACACCGGAGGTACTGGAGGCTATAAGACAGCTTCCTATAGATCCGGAACATCGGCTGAAGGTGCATATCAAGATTGATAGCGGGATGGGACGACTGGGTCTTTTACCAGCTGACGCACCTGCATTTATCTCTGAAGTGCAGTCTGTTGCGCAGGCGGAGCTGGAGGGTATGTTTACCCATTTTGCCAAGGCAGACGAACAAGACAAAAGCTATACACTGGAACAGCATCGACGGTTCATGAGCGTGGCGGAAACGCTGCGGGAGCAGAACATTCAGATCCCGATCATACATACGGGCAATAGCGCTACGGCCATTGATTCACCTTATTTATCCAGCAACATGGTGCGTGTAGGCATCAGCTTGTACGGATTTTATCCCTCCACAGAGGTGAACCGTCAACTGGTAGAACTACGTCCGGTATTGACGCTGAAGACGCAGGTTGTATATGTCAAAAGCCTGCCTGCCGATTGGGGCGTCAGTTACGGCACTAGGTACATCACAGAGAGCGAGGAGATTATTGCAACGCTACCTGTGGGGTACGCAGATGGATATTCCCGCATGCTAACTGGCAAAGCGGAGGTGCTAATACGTGGACGCCGCGTTCCTGTCGTCGGAACAATCTGCATGGATCAGTGTATGGTATCACTCAAATCTTTCGCTGCAGAAGCGGAACAAATTAAAGCAGGCGAAGAAGTTGTTCTCATCGGCCGTCAAGCTGACGTGATGATCACGGCAGACGAGTTGGCTCTCCAGCTTGGAACAATTCACTACGAGGTTATCTGCATGTTGGCTCATCGGGTGCCCCGCGTTTATATAAGTGAAGGCACACTTCCTAAATTAGTAAATGCTCTGCTCACAAACTGAAAGTTCTTGACAGTGATGTTATACAAGGGAGAAAATAGAAGGAATTGTATCGTATTAGGAGATGTGACTAAAAGCCTATACGAACCACCATTTCTAGTTTATAATGGGATGCAGCATACTTGATATACTGGCGGCATATATTCCTTGTATAAAATTCCTTGTATATTGTAACACTGGAACACAAGGGCAGAAGGTTTGTGGGGGTGGAAGAGAAGGTGGCTAATTTGCAGAACACCAAAAGAATCATGATCAGCTTGCCCGATCATCTCTTGCAGGAAGTGGACGGAATTGTTCAATTGGAGAATTCCAACCGGAGTGAATTGATTAGGCAGGCCATGAAGCTGTACTTGAGCGAACGGAGGAAACGTTCCATCCGGGAGTCCATGCAGCGCGGCTACATGGAAATGGCTAAGATCAACTTGACCATGGCATGCGAGGCTTTCCTCGCGGAGGAAGATGCAGACAGCACTCTTGGCCGCTTAGTAAGCGGGGTGTAGACATTGATCGTTAAACGTGGCGATGTTTTTTTTGCTGATCTTTCGCCGGTTGTAGGTTCTGAACAAGGCGGAGTAAGGCCAGTTCTGGTCATCCAGAACGATATTGGCAATCGCTTTAGCCCGACGGTAATTGTGGCTGCAATCACAGCCCAAATCCAGAAGGCTAAGTTACCTACACATGTGGAAATTGACGCAGCTGCTCATGGCTTTGACAGAGATTCTGTTATTTTGCTGGAACAGGTTAGGACGATTGACAAACAACGCTTAACTGACAAGATCACCCACCTTGATGATGAAACGATGAAAAAGGTGGATGAATCGCTGCAAATCAGCCTTGGTCTGATTGATTTTTAATCACCCTAGGTTATAGATAACTCATGAGATTGGCGCTCGGGTACGAATCCGGGCGTCTTTTAATGTGCGTTTTTGCGTATAGTAAATAAAGAATCGTTAGGTCTTCACTTTTTGAAAATGATCTGATATTATTAGACCGTACGGTCGGTTTAGGAGGTGCTTAGAATCAAAGGACGCTCAGACGGAGAAGAAACTAAAAAAAGAATTGTGCGCAAGGCCACGCAGTTGTTTGTACAAAAGGGTTATGCTGCCGTAACTATGAATGAAGTTTGTGTAGCCTCGAATGTCAGTAAAGGCAGTCTGTATCACCATTTTCCGAGCAAGGATGAGCTTTTTCTATTTGTAGTGGAAGTGGATACGTTAGAGTGGCTGCAAGCGTGGGATGATAAGAAACAGGAAATTGTAGGGATCGAAGAACGATTTTATGCGTTAACCGAACACTACGCAAATGATTTTCAGAATCCATTGATTCATGCGCTCGAGGAATTCTCCAGAAGCAGATGCCACCCGGAAGAGATTAGCAAGCGGCTTTCACTTCTTTATGAAGCAGCCTCACATGCTTGTCGTGATCTTTTGAAGGAAGGTATTGAAACGGGATATTTGGTAAAGGGCGACTTAGAGAACTATGTAATCATCGTGAGTGGCATGCTTGAAGGGATTGGAAGAGTTTCTGAATTCTCGATTCATGAGAAGACCCAGGAGGATATAAAAAAATATTACCGGGAAGCAGTAAATTTATTATTACAAGGGATCCGTACGGGGTAAGATAACGAGGGGCATGAAAAGAAGCTTTACATTCAGGAACATGAAGGCTGAAGCTTCTCAAAGGCACCGGAATAGGAAGGGTTATTTTTTTAATATTATTTAGACCGGATGGTCGGTCTTAACATGCATAATATTCGAAGTTTTGGCTTTAAACACACGGAGGGTTAATACAATGTCATTGTTACTTAGAAACAGAGGCGCTATGCTGCTTGTTATGCTTAATATTTTTCTGGCTTTTACTGGAATTGGGCTAGTAGTCCCAATAATGCCAACCTACATGAATGAGCTTGGGATCAGCGGAAGTACTGTCGGGCTCTTGGTCGCCTCCTTCTCGCTTGCCCAATTATTAATATCGCCATTTGCCGGCAGATTATCCGACAGAATCGGTAGAAAAAAGGTGATTGTAGCAGGTTTGATCGTGTTTGCGATATCGGAGCTGATTTTTGGTCTGGCCAATGTACCCTGGCTCTTGTTCGTTTCGAGATTGCTTGGTGGTGCAGGAGCTGCTTTAATTATGCCGGCAGTTATGGCTTATGTAGCGGACACGACTTCTTTTGAAGAGAGAGCTAAAGGAATGGGGCTAATTAATGCAGCCATAACCACCGGCTTTATTATTGGTCCTGGGATTGGAGGTTATCTTGCTGAGCTTGGAATGCGGGTACCCTTTTTCTGTGCAGCGGGTGCAGCTGGAGTTGCAGCTCTAATTACAGTTTTAATTTTGCCTGAGTCTCTATCTGAAGAGAAACGTAAGGAAGCGACGTTATCAAAAAATAATCAGGAAAGCTTCTTGACGCAGCTGATGCGTTCTTATCGCGAACCGTATTTTTTCGGCTTAATTATTGTATTTGTTATGGCTTTTGGGCTGGCTAATTATGAAACGGTGTTCGGATTGTTCGTGGACCATAAATTTGGCTTTACGCCTAAGGATATCGCTTTTGTAATTACCTTTGGTTCTATTGCAGGTGCGGTGGTGCAGGTGTCCGCGTTTGGCTGGATCTTGAATAAATTCGGGGAGAACAAGGTGATCTCCACTTGTCTTATAGTCTCATCATTGTTTATTCTGCTGACCTTGTTTGTAAGCGGCTTTTGGGCGATTATTACGGTTACCTTTATTGTGTTCTTTGCAATGGATATTCTGCGTCCAGCAGTAGGCACACAGCTTTCCAAGATGGCCGGAGAATCGCAGCAAGGTTTCGTAGCGGGAATGAACTCAGCTTATACAAGTCTCGGAAATATTGCTGGGCCTATCGTCGCAGGGTATTTGTTTGATCTTAGTATTAACTTCCCATATGGGGCAGCCGCGCTCGTTCTGGCTTTGTGTTTTGTATTGTCACTGAGTTCCGGAAAACGGGGAATGGGACAGCGGGCGTAATCGCCGAATCCGGGCTCTGACCACTCTACCATGCCTCGCTTTATCGCACAGCGGTTCAGTACAAAGCGCGCTATTCGGGCTGGTCTTTGGTGCAGAGCCGAATCTGTGATACTATTTTAATTATGAGATCAAGATATGTATAAGCAGATTGTGTACGGGAAGAGGGATACTAATGGCGGTAGATAACAGCAATACGGAAGTCATTACGGATGAGGCAAACGCACAGCGGGAGCAGGAATTGATAACCGTAGCGATTGCCAAGGAATTGAACATTAGTCTGAAACAGGTACGCACTACGGTAGGACTGCTGGATGAGGGAAATACCATTCCGTTCATCGCCAGATATCGGAAGGAAATGACGGGTGAGCTGGACGAGAATGCGCTTCGTGATATTGAAGAACGGTTGGGTTATCTTCGCAATCTAGGCGAACGTAAAAAAGACGTTATACGCAATATTGAGGAGCAGGGCAAGCTGACCAAGGAGCTTCATGAGCAAATTATCAATGCGGTCAAGCTTCAGGAAGTAGAGGACTTGTATCGTCCCTTCAAGCAAAAGCGTAAGACGCGGGCTAGTGTTGCGAAGGAAAAAGGACTTGAGCCGCTTGCTAACTGGATCTTGGAGCAGCAAAGACAAGGGGATCCACAGACTGAAGCATCGAAATATATTGATGTGGAAAAGGGAGTAGAGAGCGCAGACCAAGCGCTGCAAGGCGCACTGGATATCATTGCCGAGAACATAGCAGATGATCCTGCGATCCGCTCTTGGGTTCGCCAGTATACAGCAAGTCAAGGTATTCTTGTGTCTGAAGCAAAGGATGCAGAACAAGAATCTGTATACGAAAATTACTATAGTTACCGTGAACCTGTACACAAAATGCCACCTCACCGCATCCTAGCAATTAACCGTGGTGAGCGTGAAAATATATTAAAGGTAGGCATTGAGGTCGTCACTGATAAAATTCATGCCTATATCGCACGGAAGATCATTAAAGGGCCATCCCCGGTGAAGGAACTGCTGGAAGCAGTGACTGAGGATGCCTACAAACGTTTGATTGCTCCTTCTGTAGAGCGTGAAGTTCGTGGAGAGATGACCGAACGTGGGGAGAACCAGGCGATTTCGATCTTCTCTGGCAATCTACGTAGCCTGCTGCTGCAACCGCCAGTAAAGGGACGTTGTGTGCTGGGTGTTGACCCTGCATACCGTACTGGCTGTAAGCTGGCTGTTGTAGACGATACAGGTAAGCTGCTAGAGGTAGCTGTGACCTATCCGACGCCGCCGAACAACAAGAAGCTCGAAGCTGCTGCTAAGTTCAAAGAGTTGATTGCTAAGTACGGCATTCAGCTCATCGTAATCGGCAATGGTACAGGCTCGCGTGAAACGGAGCAGTTTACAGCAGAAGTGATTGCCGAGATTGGCAATCCAGAGCTGGCGTACCTGATCGTTAATGAAGCGGGAGCGAGTGTCTATTCGGCTTCCAAGCTGGCGCAGGAGGAATTCCCGGATCTGGATGTAGCGGAGCGCAGCGCGGCTTCTATCGCCCGTCGTGTGCAAGACCCGCTGGCGGAGCTGGTGAAAATCGATCCGAAAGCTATTGGTGTGGGACAGTACCAGCATGACGTCTCCCAAAAGCATCTGGAGGAGAGTCTTAAAGCCGTCGTGGAATCAGCGGTAAACCATGTTGGCGTGGATGTGAACACGGCATCTCCTGCCTTGCTTTCTTATGTGGCAGGAGTTAATGGAACAATTGCTAAGAATATCGTTAAATTCCGGGAAGAGAACGGCAAGTTCACGACTCGGAAGCAGCTGCAAAAGGTACCTCGTCTAGGTGCCAAGTCCTATGAGCAATGTATCGGCTTCCTGCGGATTCCAGGTGGAGACAACACCTTGGACCGCACGCCTATTCACCCCGAGTCCTATCCGGTGGTGGATCGTTTGTTCCGTGAGCTAAGCCTCGATGTGAATAAGCTTGGCAGCAAAGAAGTGGCCTCACAGCTTGAGGTGCAAAATGCCGAGGAGCTGGCTGTGAAGCTGGATGTCGGCGTACCTACGCTGCGCGACATCCTGGAGAGCTTGCAGCGTCCGGGCCGCGATCCGCGCGAGGAGCTGCCGTTGCCGATCTTCCGCACTGATGTGCTGAAGATCGAGGACCTGGTTCCTGGCATGGAAATGCAGGGAACCGTCCGCAATGTTATCGATTTCGGCGCATTCGTCGATATCGGCATCAAAAACGATGGGCTGGTGCATATTTCCCAGCTCAGCGGCAGCTTTGTGAAGCACCCGATGGACGTTGTCTCCGTAGGAGACAATGTTACCGTCTGGGTGATGGGGGTTGACCTGAAGAAGGGCCGGGTCAGCTTGACGATGCGTCCGCCGCGTGTTGAGGCGGGAAGCGTAAAGTAGACAGATCGCAGTGATCCTCAAAGAACGACAACAAGAAGCCAGTCTCCATTATTGGGGACTGGCTTCTTGTTGATTATTTTCAGCTGGAACCCTTTTTGTCATTATAGAAGTGAAGGACGTGCACTCTTTGGGTAAGTTTAGAGTAACAGTTGAACTAATGGCTTATTACTAGGAGGAGATAGATGTGGGAAATCCATTGAAAGAATTAAAAAATAGTGTGAATGGCCTGAAGCAATCCCTTGACGGAGTTAAGCAATCAGTAGAGGGGTTGAAAGAACCTATAGATGAGATGAAGGGAAACATTCAGATCACGTTGGAGCAGGCGAAGGACAGATCTGAGGGATTCAAATCGGAGATCAATCGTATGAAGGAATGTGTGGAGGAAACTAAGCTGGTTGTTAATGAGGCGAAGGAAACGGTAATGGAGGCGGGTGAGGTGCTTTACACTCAGAAACGCTATAAAAGATTGTTGAAGAAGCAAAACCGAAAAACGAAGCCTGCAAAGGCAGGCCGCCGTTTACTATAATCAGCTGGAAGTCCAAACATTTACCGCAGTTACGAAATCTTTTTAATTATAGGAATGAGAAGGAACCGCATTTAAAAAAATCTGCAACAGCTCATTTACCGAAGCCTCCATATTGGAACGTTGCTCAGCTGCAAGCCAATCCTCTTGAATGATGATGTAGCTGCAGGAGCTGCTTTTTAAATAGCTGTATATTATTTGTGCTTCGTCAATTTCATGGCGGCCGATCGCTGCCGGGGTCTGATTGGGTTCACTGTGAAAAGTGGTCATAATCGCTGACTTTATTGCCGCTTGCAGGTGGGTGATATCCGGTTGATCATATTGTAGCTTGGTATGGGACAGGATACGGTTGCCCTTGAGCAGAATGAGTTTAAGCGTCTGTTCATTCATGGCCTCAAGAACTGCAATATTCTGATTCTCTTGAGCGAATTCGATGACCTTCTCTTTGTGAATCAGGAAGCTGACAGCTCCAATATAATCCCTGTATTTGGCGGCGGTTTCGAAGTCATAGTGCTCCGCGGCCACTGCCATCCGCTGCTCCATTTCCTCGAGGATGCTGGAATCTGAGCCGTTTAGTAAGCCAATGACCCGATCAATAATTTTATTATATTGAACAGCGGCATCTCCGCCTGCACACATCCCAATGCATAGGCCAAGCGAATGGTTTAGGCATAGGGAATTTTTAAAGCTAGGGTTGCTGCAAAGGATTTTTGAGCTTTCTTTAATGCCTTGTACTGCCCGTTCAACCGTGCTTCTGCTTGTATAGGGACCCAAAACCTGAGTGCCTTCTTTGACCGCAGGATCATACGTAATCTCTAACGAACGTATTTTTTCATTCGCTCCTATTACGATATAGGTATAAGCCTGCGGATTTTTCATTTTTTTATTGTACATGGGTTTGATCTCTTTAATTAATTGGCATTCCAGCATAAAGGCTTCGAATTCGGTATCCGTAAGGATGATTTCCAGATCTTTAATATTCCTTACAAGCTGCTTAACCTTTGGGGAATGAGATTTTGAGTTTTGAAAATAAGATTGGACTCTCCGTTTTAACTGTTTTGCCTTGCCAACATATATAATATGACCGAGATTATCCTTCATGAGATAAACGCCGGGAGTTAGGGGAAGGCTTTTAAGTTTTTCTGTTAAATGAATGGTAACCCCGCCCTCTCATAAGAGTTGTATGATTGATAGTTTTAGTATAAGCTTGCAACCTTCATTTGTTCAAATCAGTCTAAAGAGTGAAGGATCGAAGCTAAGGAGGAATATTATGTACTTCGCAAAAAAAATCGGTGGGCTGGCGCTGATAGCAGCAATGTTATGGCTTACAGCATGTAGCGGAACGCCAGAAGCAGGGACGGAGCCGAAGCAGACACAAGAGCAGACACAAGAGCAGACACAAGAGCAGACACAAGAGCAGACACAAGAGCAGACACAAGAGCAGACACAAGAGCAGACACCAGTGCAGACGGAAAAGCAGACGCCAGAGCAGACATCAACTGCACAGTCAGCGGTTACTACGGAATCACCACAGGAGACTGAGACATCAAGTACGGGGCAGCCGCAGGATCTAGAGGGATTACCGCCATCAGTTGAGGAAGCAGCGACGACGGTTATAAGGTCAATTAAAAACAAGGATATGAAACAATTAGCGGCATGGGTACATCGGGATAAAGGGCTACGTTTCTCTCCATATGCATACGTGGATACAAAAAATGATCTTGTATTCACCCGGGAGGAAGTAGAAGGATTAATGAATGACTCTACCAAAAGAGTCTGGCGAACATTTGCTGGCTCCGGTGATTTAATCGAGCTGACATTCGCAGATTACTACAAGCGGTTTGTTTATGATGCCGACTTCATTCAGAAGGCCGAAATTGCTGTGAACAAGGGGCTTGGGCAAGGGACGACGATCAATAACTTAAACGAAGTGTATCCTAAGGAGCAATATGATTTCGTTGAATATCATATTGCTGGTATCGATCCTTCTGTCGAGGGTATGGATTGGCGCAGCCTGCGCCTAGTCTTCGAAAAGATCGGAGAAGACCATGCATTAGTCGGCATTATTCATGATCAATGGACGCCTTAGCTTACGGACTCAGATGACGCTATTATGGACGCCTTAGCTTACCGACCCAGATGACGCTATTATGGACGCCTTAGCTTACGGACCCAGATGATGCTATTATGGACGCTGTTTGCCTGCTTCAACTAATTATTCACGTCCGTTGGTATACGCTGATCCTTACGGACCCAGATGACGCTATTCGCGTGTTTTTAGCGATTAGGGCATAGTTTCGGACTCCAGTGCAGCTATTCATTAGAAAAAGGCATATCTATGGTGCTTTTTGTGCCAATAGCGACGATGGAGTCCTTTAGTAGTCCAAATGTGCGATTATACTGCGAATAAGGTCATCTGGGTCCGATAGCTACTGCAACCCCATCCGCTGCAAATCCTTCTGTTGCACACCTAGTTGCTGCACACCTAACTGATGCACACCTAGTTACTGCATACCTAACTCCTACACACCTAACTGTTGCACCTAGCGGTTGCACACCATCTGCTACGTTCGCATACCGCAAACATTGGAACATCGCTGATCTGTATCTTGTTTTTGGGTACCTGCTTCAGCGGATTTTCATATTCGTTGATACAGGATGAGCCTTACGGACCTAGATGACGCTATTCGCGTGTTTTTAGCGATTAGGGCATAGTTTCGGACTCCAGTGCAGCTATTCATTAGAAAAAGGCATATCTATGGTGCTTTTTGTGCCAATAGCGACGGTGGAGTCCGATAGTATCGTGAAATTGGCATTTTTCTGCGAATAAGGTCATCTGGGTCCGATAGAAGCTACGTCCGTGCAAATATGATCTAATCGCTCGAAGTTTGATGTTCATCCCCGTCAAGTAGCCTCTTGCACACAAAAATGATCTAATCCCTGGAAGTTTGATGTTCATCCCCATCAAGTAGCTTCATGCACACAAAAATGACCTAATCGCTCGAAGTTTGATGTTCATCCCCATCAAGTAGCTTCATGCACACAAATATGATCTAATCGCTCGAAGTCTGATGTTCATCCCCGTCTAGTAGCTTCATGCACACAAAAATGACTTAATCGCTCGTAGTTTGATAATCATCACTGCCAAGTAATCAGCATTTCTGAGCCTGAGTTAGCTTGCGAACCCAGCGACGTTATTTGTAAATTTATTGCGATTGGAGCACAGTTCGGGCCCAGTGCTGCTATTCGTTAGAAATAGGCCCATATTGGATACTTTTTAAGACAATAGCAACTATGTAGTCCGATAGCGGCTGCATTCGTTACCTAATCAATCAGAGTTTGGAGTTGGGATAAAGGGAGAAGGAACAACAAATAAGGGATGCTTCAGCAACCATTATGATGGCTTTTGAGGCATCCCTTATTTGCTTATAAAAATGAACTTAGATACCTGAGGAAAGGAAGAGAGGCGAAGGGGAACTCTAGAACTGTAAGAGTGATAATGCCCTCCCTATAGCTTTCCACAGGAAAGCCATCTTCGTAAGCATAAGCTTCTCCGTATCTCAGCCGTCATAAACGGCAGCTGGAAGTCCAAATATTCACCGCAGCTGCGACTGACCCTTAACTCTAAAACCCTCAAGTTCAATTTATATTATTGTGCCGCGCTAGACGAATAAAAGGCGGAGCCAGTTACAGGTTGAGCGATAGCTTTGTATCCATCTGGCAGATAAGTGGCAACAGATGCTTTTGTGATCACCTGCGCGTACATTTTCCCTGGTTCAGGAGCAGTCACGTTAAAGTAAATCACAGCTGTATTGTCTTTACCAAATTCGATTCGCTCAATCACCAGCCCATACCCGGGGTTAGGTAGATTATTAACGGTAAGGGTGGCTTTATTTACGCCTTCACCCGCTTTGGTCAACGTAACCTCTGTTTCGTAGGTTGGAGTAGTGGGACTGCCATTAGATACAATTACACGTTTAGCAAAAGCGGCTGCATCATAGATCAGAGCGGCTGCTTCAGAGCGGGTAATAGCATCATTCGGCCGGAAACTACCGTTCTTATCGAGTGTGGCAATATGTGTATTCAGCAGGATCTGGAGACTATTTATAACCTCCGTAGAGAGTTTATCGCCATCCTTAATGTCTACATACATCAGCGTAACAGGGAAGTTACCTTTACTTTGCAACGCTTGCGTCAATAAGTGCGCGAACTGAGCACGGGTGATAGTTCCATTAGGATCCACTGTCCGGTCGAGTGAAAGGCCATTTTGCTTGGCAGTCAGGAAAGCCGAAGCATACCAGGCCTTGTCGTTCACTTTATCAAAATAATCACTGGCTTTGGAAGAACTACTACCTGCCGCTGGTTGCGGAGTCAGATTCAGACCCCCAACGATGAATTGTATCCCTTGCGCAAAGCTTACTTTAGATTTAGGAGCAAACTTATCTTTTTCTACTCCGTTTATAATCCCCTCTTTATGCAAAGAGTTGATTTTTGCTTCCGCAGGATCACCTTTCAAATCTGAAAAAGCAAAAGCGGATGCCCCAAAAGACACACTCGCTGCCAAAATGCCGCAGGCTATAGTCATTTTTTTAGCGTTATTTATGAATAATGGTTTTTTCATTTGCGTCACCTCCATACTCTTAGATGGTAGATTAGACCAAAATGTTGCATAGAATTTAAAATATTATAACGGTTCAAGTAAAATATTATCCACGCAGTAGCGATTCGGCACCATCTACATAAATTTCAGTTCCCGTCACATGAAAAGATTCATCCGATGCGAGAAATAATACCAGATTGGCAACCTGCTCAGGCTTACCCGGTGCATTTTCCAGCGGATGATTACCTTCCGGAAATTCCACAGGAATCTTCACTTCTTGAAGATCATCGCTTTTATACGTATTATCTCCAATTTGTGTATCGATTGATCCAGGACAGATGGCATTTACACGGATGCCGTATTGCGCCAGCTCTAGTGCAGCCATTTTCATAAAAGCAACTTGTCCTGCCTTGGAAGATGAGTAAGCGGAAGCGCCAATGTTCGAGAATACTCGGTTGCCGTTAATGGAGCTGGTGATAATGATGCTGCCGCCATTTTCTTTCATGTGGGGGATGGCGTATTTTACTGTGGAAAAGGTGCTGCGTAGGTTGGTATTCAGTGTCTGGTTCCAATCTTCGATTTCTAGTGTTTCGATGGGAGACCATGTACCATTAATGCCAGCATTGGCAAAAACAATATCAATCTTCTCGGCCGCCTCCCCAACCTTACGAATACTTTCTTCGACCAGACCTGGATTGGAGACATCGCATTCAATTACTGTTGCTGTACCGCCAATAGATTCAATCTCACGTTTAGTTTCATAGGAATCCTCGGGAGTGCGGTCAAGCATATATACCTTAGCTCCCTGTTGGGCAAACCGTATCGCTGTAGCTTTTCCAATACCGGAACCAGCACCTGTAACCACTGCAACTTTATCCTGTAAACGTTTATCTGTCATGATGAATTTCCTCCTCGGCGTTAAATTTCTTATATTAGTAATTACATACCCGGCATAGCTGAATCTAACCATTTGAACTGGAGGGTGGAACAACGTAGATGGATATATTACTATGGAACATAAGGATGTAAATAATATAAATTTAGATAAATCTAGCTCATGATAGGGGAACTATAGATGATTCAGCAGCAGGGAGCAGAACGGATTAATGTGGGGATATTTGCCCATGTGGACGCCGGGAAGACAACAACAACGGAGCATATTTTGTATGAAAGCGGTCGCATTCGAGCGCTTGGCAGCGTAGATACGGGGACGGCATTGACGGATTCTATGGATGTGGAGCGGCAGCGGGGGATATCCGTACGGGCGGCATTGGCTTCTTTTGCTTGGAAAGGTGTGCAGATTAATCTGGTCGATACCCCGGGGCACGTCGATTTTCTGTCCGAAGTTGAGCGGTCTTTGCGGGTGATGGATTGTGCGGTGCTTGTTCTTTCAGCCGTGGAGGGTGTGCAGGCCCAAAGCGAGATGATCTGGAACGCGCTGCGCAAGCTGGGAATCCCCACACTTATTTTTGTGAACAAAATGGATCGTGTAGGTGCTGACCCTGAAGCTGTGCTGGCAGAGGCGCGAAATTATTTGTCTAGTGATATTATTCCAGTTCAGCAACCCATCGGCAAAGAGAAGGAGTACATAGGAGCAAGAGATTTATGGGAGAATGAAGCTGATGCTAACAAGCGAACAGAATTATTAGAGGCTTTAGCTGAACGGGACGAAGAGCTGTTGGAGAAGTATATGTCTGGTAGTCCGATTGATTTGGCTGAATGGAAAAAATATATGAAAACAGCCTCCTCATCAGGTCGCTTTTTTCCGATGGTTTATGGCGTCGCCGCCAAGGGGCTTGGGATTACTGCCTTGCTGGATGCGATGGTTGAGTATTTTCCGCGCGCTGGTGGGAATGTGGAGGGTCCGGTGTCAGGCATCGTATACAATATTCAACGTGATAAAAGTATGGGACGGATGGCGTTTGTCCGCCTTTATGAAGGGACGATCCGTAACCGCGATACGCTGTTGAATTATACGCAGGATATTCAGGGAAAAGTGACCCAGATCCGCAAGGTCGAAGGTGGTCGGACCGAGGATGTTGGAGCGCTTGAAGCGGGAGATATTGCTGTTATCTATGGTCTTTCCGGGGTGCGCATCGGAGATGTGCTCGGCCATCCGGGGGCCATTCCGGAGGAGGCGAAGCTGGCTGTACCGCTGCTAACAGTGCGTGTATTCTGGGAACCAGATATGGATGACCATAAAGTTATCGGGGCGCTGCAGGAGCTGGCGGATGAAGATCCGCTTTTGGATGCACAGTGGCTGCAGGATGAGCGGGAGCTGCATATCAAAGTAATGGGACCGATTCAGCTGGAGATTCTGAACAGTGTTCTGGAGGAGCGATATGCGCTGAAGGTGACCTTCGGTCAGCCTTCTGTCATTTATAAAGAAACGCCAGCCCGTGCCGGCGAAGGTTTTATCGCTTACACGATGCCGAAACCGTGCTGGGCGATTCTACGCTTTCAGATTGAGCCTGGACCTCCGGGCAGTGGTTTAGTCTATGATTCGATAGTGCGGAGTTCCGATCTGCTGCCGCAATACCAGAGCGAAACCGCACGTCGTGTACCGGAAGCCTTGCAGCAGGGTTTGTATGGCTGGGAGGTTACCGACCTTAAAGTGACCTTGACCGAGGGACAGCATCATGTATGGCATACCCATCCGCTGGATTTTGCTGTGGCGACTCCGATGGGAATTATGGACGGACTCGCTCGGGTAGGCACTAAGCTTCTGGAGCCGATTCTGCAGGTTCGCATCGTGGTCCCTGAGGAGAATGGCGGCCGGGTGATGAACGACCTCGTGCAGATGCGCGGCACGTTCGAGCCTCCCGTGCTGCAAGGCGAACGGATGATTATCGAAGGACGTCTGCCGCTGGCAACGTCACTCGATTATCCTGTCAGCTTAAGCTCCTACACGAAGGGGCGCAGCACGTTTACTTCTTTTTTTGCCGGCTATGAAGAATGTCCACCAGACGTATCTGCTGAGCGCACCCGCCGGGGCGTGAACCCACTTGATCAGGCGAAATATATATTAAGCGTGCGAAAGGCACTGCAAGGGTAAATTGAGGTAGAAGGACTATTGAGACTAATAGGCAGGGTGAAGACAAAGGAGCGTGTCAGCGATGTTAGTACTAAGATATACTCAGAAATTATTAAAAGATATGAAAGTAGCTCCAGTAGAAGTAGAAGACATCTCCTCCTTTTTTAGTTGGCATGTGAATATTATGCAACTCAGAAAAAAACATATTTTATTTGTACATGATGCAAGCCGGTTATGTATATTATTGGATGGAATAAGAAGTGGTCAAGCTGATAAATTGGTTGAAAAGTTCAGAATAGAACTTAAGGAGTATTTATTGCAGGAGGGTTTTAAGAAGCAGCTCATAAATCAGTATTTACTAGAGGCCGGAGAAATCACTATATCCCGTACAAATAATAAAAGTGTACTTGGAACAATGAATGAAATAACACTATACAATTCGGTAGCTCAAAGTGATTTCAGCTTGCTTGAGAGGAATAAGTGGTTGAACACTATTATATATAAACCTATTGATTATAAAGAGCCCATTAATGTCTTTAGAGAATCCTTAAATAGTTACTATTCATAAGCAAGTACTGTCAATCTTGGACTAGCTGAAGCTTTTATCGGAAATCTGAGGGGGAAATAAATTGAAGATTAGAGAAGCAACAGCTAGTGATATAGAGGGGATCGCTTTTGTCCACGCTGCGAGTTGGAGAACCACGTACAGAGGGCTAATTTCGGACGAGTTTCTCGATAAAATCACAGTGGAAGTAAGAAGAAAGCTCTGGATTCGGAATTTTGAAAACCCCAATAAAGACGAGGTTATGTATGTGGCCGAAGATGGGGCTGGGACGATTATTGGTTTTGCAAATGGAGGAGCGCGAAGAGGGTCAGATCTCTCTGATCTCTATGATGCGGAGCTATATGCACTCTATTTGCTTAAGGAACAGCAAGGAAAGGGTCTTGGAAGGCAACTCATAAGAAGCGTAGCACAGAATTTATTGGAGAAAAATTATAGCTCATTCATGACTTGGGTGGTAACAGGAAATCCCGCGATTCATTTCTACCACAAAGTGGGTGGGCAATCTGTTGCGACAAAAGAAGTGAAGATTGGGAATGAGATTGCTGAAGAGATCATGATCGGGTGGAGGGATATTGGGGTTGTTGGGGATTAAGAGCCAAGGAGAGCGATGTGCAGAAGCTTTTAACTGTATTTTGTACAACTATAATCCCACAAATAACCCGCCAAAGAATATAACTGTATTTCGTACATCTATTTTTGTGATTTAATACTCTATGGGCACATTTTATAGTTTTTAAGTGTACAGAATACAATTAAAGTCCTGATGATCCCCTTTGGATGCGGAATAAGTGTATGAAATGCAGTTATTTTACGAGTTCATTAAGCTCCGTGCACAAAACTATCTAGAGAAGGCCAGGTTTTTTTCGCTAAAAAATAGGATGAGTTAAAGGTTGTGAGAAAGTGAGCGATAAACAAGCACGGCTATTACGTATGGAGCAACTGAAAAAAAGAGTGAAAATAGAAAACCCACTAGGTTCTCTTTACAGTGAGTGTATCGAAGCTTTAGGTCCCAACACAAGAATATATAGTTTAGAAAAGTCGTCCGAGATTGTATCTATGATGGAGAGTATAGTTAATTTCACACAGTGGGCGCGGATTGACTGGGAATCTATTGATCAAAAGAAATCCTTTAAGACGCCGGAAGAATTGAAAGACATAGAATCTATTTTATTGCGTGATAACTATTTTATTGTGTGGAATGAGATCAATCTTCCGGTAGTGGAAACTAATTTAAATAATATTATAAATAACTTCAATGATGTTATTGCTGTTGGATTTGATACATGGATTATAAATATGGATAAAGGAATTATCATTGAAAGCTATCACGAGGGGGATCTGACAGTGGGTTGGATCACGCCTCCCTCACTACCAGCTTAACCATAGGCTCTAATGGATGCATAGAGAGTGAAAAATGTACGTAATTCACACTGCGCTAATAACCTCAAGTTTATTCTTCCTACACGGAACAAGCTTACATTAAGTATAAGAGTTTTAATATAAACTATTAGCCTATAGACTCTATTCCCCCTCAGACTCAGCCTTCTTCCGCGCCCGGAAGCGCCGCACCTTCATAAGGTTGCCACAAGCTTTGTCATCGCAGTACCGCTTGGAGCGGTTGCGTGTCTCATCATAATAGACCCAGAGGCAATCGGGATTCTCGCAGATGCGGAATCTTGTGGGTTCTTTTTCAAGCAATGCCTCTGCAAAAGACGCCGCAATCTCCGCCAGCACCTGCTCCCAACCGCTATGAAGTGGCAACAGCTTTATTTCCGCTTGCTCGTCGCTTTTCCATACAATTCGCCGTGTAACAGGACCCTTGTCCAAATAGATATTGAGCTGTTCAAGCATTTCTCCATACACCGAGTTTCCTTGCACAATAGCCTGTACCCAGTTCCATAGTAGTGAGCGAAGCTTTTTAAGCTGCGCCATTTCTATCGTGTTCGGCATCTGTGTTTCTAAAAGAGAATACTCCTTCAGCCATTTAAAAACCCATTCTTCTTCATCGAGCCTGTCCCGATCTTTATTCTTATCTCCTGTTCGCCAATCCCGCCAGTAGCTGTTAATGAAATCCTCCCACAACACGGTCTGTTCATCCTTTCCGATTCAACGCTCATTACAAATCATTGTAACAGTTAAAAATAAGTTTAGCTAGTTACTTGAATACAATCTGGAAATATGCTACATTTCTTTTGTAACCACTATATTATGGTTTAAGTCGTTACATATTAGTTCGCTTTGAAGTAGTTCTTTTTGAAGCTACACCATGAAGTTTATGTTTACACAAATTTTTAGGAGGTTGAACATGCAAAATAAAATCAGTGAGGTCTTGCTCCAAAATTGGGATTATTGCATGGATATCGAGGATTGGGCTCCGCCGCTTAGCGATGCGCTGGAAGGTGTGGATAGCAAACAGGCTCTCTGGAAGCCAGAGGGTGGGGCGGCCAATTCTATCTGGGAAACGGTTAACCATCTAGCTTATTATAAGGTGCGTTTGCTGCGAAAGCTAAAAGGGTTGCCCAAACAACCCGATGCTGAAAGCAACGATGATACCTTTACTGTAACAGCTGAAGGAGAAGAAGCATGGGCGAAAGCCGTTGCAGACCTGAAGGACGTGCATGCTGCTCTTAGAGAAATCATTGAAGCGTTGGAAGAAGGCGCGTATGATTGGGGCGGTTCGGGTCATGCGCCAGGGGAAGAGGTAATGAGCCTTATCTTACACGATTCTTACCATACTGGACAAATTATTATGCTGCGTAAATTGCAGGGTTCTTGGGTGTCCAACCGTAGTTTTAATTAGAACCTCCACATTTAAAAATACAAGCCGTACACTGCTATTCCGGTATACCCGGGTCAGCGGAGGTACGGTTTTTTTGTGTGCAACTCTGGTAGGCACGAGTATATATTATATATGTTTTTTTTGGTTGATTTGGATAAATTAAAACGCGATATGGATATGGGCTCAGAAACTAATCACTGATATCATATAATCCAAAGGCCGAATTAACAAATAACTAGAGCTGCAGATGATTCCTGAAGATTTAAGGGTCATCTTTTTTGATGAGGAATCAAGTCTATCAGGCGGAAGGGAGTGTAAAGATTGACGAGGTTTGGACAGTTAAACACATTGCGTAATCAAATTTTCCTGGGTTTTATGTTTGTCATGGTGATCGTACTAGCCACGGTTGGTTTTTTTATGTACGGGCAAGTTTCGGTTCTATTACGCAATAGTGCGGAGAAGCACATTGAACAGACTGCAGTTCAGGCAACGGGCAAATTGGATGTACTGATCCGGCAGATTAATACGTTGACGGCACAAGTGGCAACCAACGCCTCCATTCAGCGATTGCTCGCTCAAGAGGCCGAAGGAAAGCCGATCAGCTTCGCCGAACGTCAAACCATCCAGCAGGAAGTACGTAAATATGAGGCGTATGCGACAGGGATTCGTTCCATTGAGCTGTATGCAGGTGATTATCAGAAATTACTTTCGGTTGATGACGCCAGCCTGAACAATCGAGTATCCGAAGAATGGATCAGCCGGGTGGACGAGGGCAAAGGACGTCTCGTATGGTTTGGACTTGACCCGCGGAATTCGGATATCGTCATTGCGATTCGTAATATTAGGCTGATTGATCATTCATTCACGAAAGCTGGCTATATTATGGTTCAAATTGAGAAAAGTTACTTCCAGCTTACGGATGAGGTGGACAGCTCACAGGCGGAAACGCGTGAATTAATGAGATTATTTGATGAAGCGGGACGGCAAATTTCTTCCGATTTTTCCGTAAATGTCAATGCAAATAAGATACTGGATCATGGAGGAGAAAAGGTTGAGGTTGGCGGAGAAGACTACATTGTAATTCAGAAGCAGTCCAAGGCAACAGGTTGGAGGCTAGTAATCCTCACTCCAGTTGACTATACGACAGAGGGGATATCTGTCCTTCGTACAGCGATCATCGTATCCGGTGTTGTTGGCAGTTTATTGTTTCTCATCTTTACTTTTATTTTATCCACGATGATTACACGTCCCATACTGAATTTGATTAAAGTGATGCGCGGTTCGCGATTTGGAACCTTGAAACCGATTTCAGTCACTTCTACCACTATGGAGATCAATGAGCTCAATAATACTTACAACCAGATGGTTCACTCTCTGAATGAACTAATTGAAGTCGTCTATCAGAAGGAGATCGTCCAGAGTCGCACAGAATTAAAGGCACTTCAGGCTCAAATCAATCCGCATTTCTTATTTAATACATTAGAAGCATTCTACTGGGCCCTCGATGAAAAGGGTGAGGAGGAATTAGCTCAAATTGTGGTTGATATGTCGGGGCTTTTTCGTTATGTCATCAATCGAACTGATGATGATGAATGGGTGACTATCGGCGATGAGCTCGACCATGCCGAAAGATATTTGAAGATTATGGAGATGCGTATGCTCGACAGGTTATCCTGGCGGATTGAGTCAGATGAAGCTTGCCGAAGTGTCCCGCTACCGAAGCTGTTAATCCAGCCTCTTGTCGAAAATGCGATTCTTCATGGCGTAGAGCAAAGGGTTGGACCGGGGACAGTCATGCTAATTGTCAGACCTTCAAGTCGTCCGGGATATACATTGGTTACGGTAACTGACGATGGTCCAGGGATGGATGCAGCAAAGATATCGTCTATCTATCACACCATGGAGAAGGGGAGCATGAGGTCTTCCAAAGGGACTGGGATTGGTATTGCTAATATAGAGCGGAGACTGAAACTCAGTTACGTAGACAATACGGACGGGCTTGAAATACGAAGTGAAGAAGGTTATGGAACTAGCATCTCTTTTGAAATACCGAATGAACCTGGAGAGGGGAAAAACACGTGAAAACTATACTCATCGTAGATGATGAACCGAGAACAAGAGAAGGGGTTCGTAAAACATTAGAAGCCTGGTCATCCGGTCAATATCGCATCGAAACCGCAGCAAGCGGTGTTGAGGCACTGGCATGGCTGCAAAATAACGAAGTTAATCTGCTTATTACCGATGTGCGCATGCCTGAGATTGGAGGGCTAGAATTAGTTGAAAAGCTGAACGAAATGCCTCATCCTCCAGTGGTTATTGTGATCTCCGGCCATCCTGAATTTGACTATGCACAGAAAGCCTTGCAGTTTGGTGTAGTTGAATATTTACTGAAGCCACTCGACAAAACGAAGCTGGTCCGAGCAGTGGAATTAGCATTGAAACGCAAGGATGATATTTATCGAATCGAACGAATGGAGAAGCTGATCGATCCCAAGCTTATGGAAACGGTACAGCAGGAGAAAGTGTATAGCACTCAAGTGCGTGAGGCACTCCAATACTTAGACGAACATCTTCACGAATCGATATCCATGCGTGATATAGCGGATCAATTACACATGAATGCCAGCTATTTCAGCGTCCTTTTCAAAGAGCAGACGGGACTGACTTACAGTGAATATGTAACGAGAAGGAGAGTACAACGAGCCAAAGAACTACTGGTGAGCACCCGGCTGTCCATTGCTGAAATCGCGGAACAAGTAGGCTATCAAACAGCCAAATATTTTGTGAAGGTATTTCGTGCACTCGAAAATGTTAGTCCAGGGCAATACCGGCAGAACGTCATGACCACGGAGGAAAGAATCCAATAATAGTGGTATTAGTCCCAATCCTTATGACCTTACGACATCATGGGATCCAAGCTACAATCTAGTTAAGCGGTTACAAGGCCGCTAGACAACAATAGAAAAGGGGTTGTAAGCGTGCGCAATAAAAAATGGACAATATTGTTCTTAACGATGTGCCTCGTTCTTGTCACAGCTGGTTGTGGTCAAAAAGATAACAATGCAGGTGAATCTAAAGGTAGTGCAAATGGGGGAAGCGACAAAGTCACCGTTAACTTCATGCATTTATGGCCAGAAGGTGTTTCTGCCGGACAAAATAAAATTGTTAATCAAATCATTAAAGAATATCAAACAGAGCATCCCAATGTTGTAATCAAGCAAGAGGTTCTGGACAACGAGCAATACAAAAATAAGCTGAAGGTATTATCTGCTTCTAACGAATTGCCAGACGTTGGGGTAACTTGGGCCGCTGGCTTTTTACAGCCTTACGTTGAAGGAAATCTGTTCGCACCTGTAGATGACTTGTTGAATGGTGAATTAAAAGACAAGTTCGTCGCAGGAACTACAGAAGCTTATGCTATTAACGATAAAACGTATGCGCTTCCACTTGAGTTTAACATCGCACCTATCTACTACAATAAAGCTATTTTTGAAAAGTATAATCTTGAGGTTCCACAAACCTACGATCAGTTTAAGCAAGTTGTAAAAACACTATCTGATGGGGGCATTGCACCGATTGCTCTCGGCAATAAGGATCGCTGGACAGGATCGCTTTGGTATATGTATCTGGCTGATCGGATCGCAGGCCAACAGGCACTTGCAGGTGCGATCAGTGGATCAGGCTCATTTATGGATGAAGGATTAGTAAAGGCGGCATCAGAGGTCCAATCACTTGTAGACAGCAATGCATTTGTTAAGGGATTCAACGGTTTATCAAATGAAGAGGCAAAATCAGAGTTCGTAAATGGCAAGGCGGCAATGTACATGATGGGATCATGGGATCTGCCAAACTTCACAACGAATGAAGAAATTCCACTGGAATTCCGTAATAGTGTTGGTTTCTTCAAATTCCCGACAGTTGAAGGCGGGAAGGGAGACATTAACAGCTGGGTAGGTGGACCAGGTGTAGGATTATTTGTTGCTGAGAACTCTGAGGTAAAAGAAGAAGCAAAATTATTCGTCGAGTATTTCGTATCCAAATGGGGAGAGCAATCCGTAACTGGAGCAGGCGTTATTCCAGCTACGAAGGTGGACACCGCCACACTGGATCTACCACAGCTCTACATCGATTTGTTTAACGAAATGAACAAAGCTAGCAGCATCACTTTATTCGCAGATGTTCAAATGCGTGCCAATGCAGCAGAAACGCATCTGAATATGATCCAGGCTCTTTTTGGCAAAGCGGTGACGCCAGAGAAGTATTCCGAGGAGCATGACGCGGCCATCTCTAAAGGCAACTAAAGCTTCGACAACTAGGCGAAGGGGACAATTAGCTTATCCGGCAGCGTGATGCCGGATAAGCCTTTCCTCAAACGGTTTATGAAGGAAAGGAGTCGGACACTTTGGATAAAGTGATGTCTAACAAAAAAATAATCGCGTTATATGTATTTCCCGCCTTGCTTCTCATTCTGGCTATTGTATATATTCCGATTGTTCTAACGGGTTATTATGGACTGAATAAGTGGAATGGCATAGGTGCTCTGACTTTTATCGGATTTGATAACTATAAAGCTTTGCTAACAGACCAAACCTTCTGGAATAGTGCTTGGCATTCTCTGCAGTTAGCGTTGTTTTCTACCCTAAGTCTCATTATTTATTTGGCAATTGCTATGGTATTAGCCGCCCGGATCAAGGGAGCTAACTTGTTTCGCAAAATATATCTGATTCCGATGCTGCTATCGTCCGTTGCGATTGCGCAGCTTTGGCTAAGAATTTATCATCCGACGAACGGAATTGTGAACAGCTTATTAGTATCCATTGGTTTTGCTAATCCTCCTGCATGGCTTGCAGAGCCTACATTAGTTTTGTTTGCTTTATTTATTCCCATTCTGTGGCAATATGCTGGTTTCTATATTCTGATCTATTACGCAGCACTCAAGAATATCCCGACCTCTCTGGAAGAGGCAGCAAAGATTGACGGAGCCTCTGCCTTACAAATCGCTTGGAAAATTAAGCTTCCACTCGCAATGGAAGTCATTAAAGTTACGATTGTTCTGGCCGTTGTAGGTTCTCTGAAGTATTTTGACTTAATCTTTGTTATGACGGATGGAGGTCCTAATGGCTCTAGTGAAGTGATGGCGTCTTATATGTATCATCAGGCTTTTCGGGCTTATGATTTTGGCTACGGGAGCGCAATTGGTTTCTTCCTGCTCGTCATCTGTCTCGTCATTACTTGGGTCATTCGCAAATTAACTGCTACGAAAGATTCGATCCAATACTCATAAGGAGGGGCGCTTCATGATGTCTGGAACTGCAGGAAGGCTAGAAATCGGGCCAAAGCCAGGCGGCGCTGGCACGGAGATCACACGTAAATTAGGCTACTCATTGCTATATATCGTGTTGATTGCCGTTGCTGCTCTGCAATTGTTTCCGCTTGTATGGCTGCTGTTTTTCTCATTAAAAAATAATCAGGAAGTGTTCAACCTTCCTGCTCTATCGTTGCCGATGAATCCTCATTGGGAGAATTACGCGAAGGTCTGGAATGTAGGGAACATCAACGTGTATTTCTTCAATAGCGTATGGATTACCATCGTGGCTACGGTGTTAACGGTTATCTTCGGGAGCTTGGTTACGTATGCAGTTACCAGGATGAAATGGAAGGGAAGCTCGTTCGTACTGGGATTGTTTATGGTAGCGATGATGATTCCTGTTCACTCCACGCTTATTCCGTTATTTAGTATATTCAATAAGATTGGCTTAACGGATCACCCTTTGTCACTTATTTTGTCTTATGTCGCTTTTAACATGCCGATAACGATTATGATTTTGCTGGGTTTCTATTACGCACTGCCACGTGAAGTGGAAGAGGCTGCAGTAATTGATGGTTGTTCCGTGAACAGAATGTTTTTTAGAATTATACTTCCTATGACAAGCTCGGTGATCGCGACTACAGCCATTATTAATATGATCTATAACTGGAACGAATTTATTTTTGTAAACACATTTATTAGTTCTGATTCTTACAAGACGCTGACCGTGGGGGTGCAAAACTTCATTGGTCAATATACGACGGATTGGGGTGCGATCGGGGCAACGCTTATGATCAGTATTTTGCCTATTCTGATTACATTCCTGTTCCTCAGTAACCGTATCGTTGAGGGAATTGCGGCGGGTTCGGTTAAAGGGTAAGTAGAAAGAAGACCTGAATTTCTCAGCTCGAAAAGCTGAAGAGAATTCCGGTCTTTTTTTAATCCAATCTAGAATTTTGATTCAATCTTGAAAGCCTCGGGTTAATGGAGGCTATCAAAGATGAACATTCGAAAGGAGAGATTGCTGATGGAACCGGGCTATAAGGATAGAAGTGTTGAAGTGGAGCATAGGGAGGTACAACGGAAATCGGATTCCAGCGTTGTCGCATCTACCTTTATTAAATATGCTGCTTACATTATTATATTTTTTGGTTTTCTGTTCTTTTTGGTTAAATATGTATTTCCTAAGTTTTAATAAGGATTGATTCTTAAGGCGGAGTCTTATTGTTTCTCTGCGATGATCTTTTTTATTACTGCTATAGTTTCTGGTGCAGCATTCTCCAGCATAAACTCAATTGCAGCGAACTGCCGCATAACGTACCTGTGCTCAAGCTTTTCTAAAGGGTTGAAAAAGCCTTCCGGATAATCGATAATCTCCAGATCCCGCTCCGTGACCTGTCCTATGTATTCAAAGGCGTATTCGAATGTACCTTCCGAAATATATAAATCGACGATTTCTTCAATTCGCTTGCGATCAATATGATCCACGACAGTTAGATAATTAGGTGCACTCCAGTAGGCCCCATTTAGACAAGCACCACTTTGGATGTAGTCTTGTCGGATCGCTTCGATGTTCTTGAAGGTGTAGAAATCCGATGCCCAGCGGGAGCGGTCAGGGAATGTGACTATGACATAGAGATTATAATTGTCCTCTTCCTCAGTCCCACTTTCCGGAGACAGCTGTATATGTCTTGTTCTACTGATCATAATTATAAGTCCCCTTTCTTAACAAAAACGGCTACCGTCTTTTTAAAAGACGGTAGCCGCTGCTTTAAATATGTCCTAGATCTTAATCATCCGAGGCTATAACTTCATCTCATTACTCGATTCCGCAGAATTACGATAAAAGAACCAGCACTCATTCAGCAGCTTGATCTGACGGCGGTCTTTTTTGTAATAAGCTTTCATTAGCTGATGGCAGAGCCACTGTGGCAAGCGAATCCCTCCTCTAACAACTTACGTAAGTTAGAATATGGAGAAATAAGCCTAAAGGTGCGGATTACAGTAGGCTTTCTGCTTCCTCTTCGTACCACTGCTCCAATTGAGCCTGTAGTGCTCGTATCTCAGTAAGCAGGGAGATCAGTGGGTAGTTCTTCTGCTCTTGAACAGAGGCGAAGGCTTGTTCCAATCTATTGATATAATCCAGACCGGACTCCAGGGAGTAATCCTCACGTAACAGATCCAGCGAATCGCACTCGGCGATGGCTAAGGGCAGATCCGGAACATTATCGGCTGTCAGCTTGTCGATTTCTTTGTTCAGGCGTAAATTGAGCGCACTTAGTTGGTACGCATATTCCTCAGGCATTTCCACGAATTGTAGTTCTTGATTTTGCTGCAAAATTACATACCGCATTTTCGGCATTGTTCATTCTCCCTCCGTACTTGTCTTCCTTCTTGACAGTTTAGCCTATGCACAAGTTACAATTCAAGTAGAGATCTTAATTCCCGTGGAAAGGACTTGTGATAGAACGCTATGGAAACTATGAGCAACGAAGAGCTACAGCTGTGGATTGAGCAGGTATCACGGGACAGCTTTGGCGTGCCGTTTAGGCATAAGGCGAGCTTTAACAGCCGGTTGTCCTCAACGGGTGGCCGATATTTTACCAAAAGTCATAATATAGAGATTAATCCCCATCAGCTTGCCATGTTTGGCAGAGAAGAGACGGAGCGGATTATAAAGCATGAGCTCTGCCATTATCATTTGCATTTGGCTAAGCGAGGGTATATGCATCGTGACGCTGATTTCAAAAGCCTGCTGGCGCAAGTCGGCGGAAGCCGCTACTGTCAGACACTGCCGGGTGCAAAAGCTCGGAAGCCGCTGCCCTATCGATATAAGCTTGTATGCAGTGCCTGTGCCATGGAGTATCCGCGTAAGCGAAAAGTAGACCCTAAGCGTTATCGCTGCGGTAAATGTTCGGGCAAGTTGAAGTTATTTATTTTATAACCAAACCTAATAATCCGACAAAAGAAACAGCTTGCTGAGGCGAAATGATACATCCTTCTAAATCTTTGATATCCACGATCAAGCCACTGAACTCGCAGTCACTAAGGTCGATCCCATTAAGCTTTGATCCTGACAATGTGGCTTGATCCATATTACACTCGCTGAAGCTGATTTTTTGGAAATTTGACTGATAGTAGTCGGAACTCATTAATGAGCTGTTCTCAAAAGAAACCTGCTTCAGATTAGCGAATCGAAACGTAGCAAAATCCCCGATACAATCTACTACACGAACATTCTGGAATCTGCCTCTTGTAAAGTCTGTGCCGATGAGCTTGCAGTTTCTAAATTCAGTTCGATGAATAATGCCATTCGTAAAATCCACATTAGATAGATCACAGCGATCAAATATCACGTCCATAAGCTCGATCCCAGTTAGGGAGCACTCCGTAATCGTTACATTTTTAAAAATCACGCGATCAAAGCTGACCTTATTAGCCTCTTGATTATCAATAACCGTATCGCTGATGCTGCAACAGCTGAATTCGTCTTTGGTTTGCAGTGAATATATTTGCTCAGGAAGAAGAGAGTCAGGATCTGCTATTTTTGGCGAATCAATTTTGAAATTCATATGTACCTCCGTTTGTTTACTCCTTGCGGGTAGCTAAAACTAACTATCATCGCGTTAAACCGATTTGTCAATCTTCATGAAGGTTGTAGGGATTGGATATCCGTACAAATACACCTTTTTCTGGATAAAATCGCACATCGTTTTGTAAGCGTTCCCAAACTAATATGAAAAGGAAGTCCATATTAATTAGAGGGGGCACATGTATGAAACGAATCAGGTCCGCAATGGCGGGTCTGCTCGCGCTGCTGCTGATTTTTTCAAGCTTGCCTGTAATGGGAACCGGTAGTGGTTCCGTGGGAGCAGAAGGGGTTGGAGGAACAGGCGCTGAGCAAATTCCATCAGGTACGGTACTCATCAAGAATAAGTGGAAAAACAACTTTTTATATGAGACATCCGCAGGAATCGTGCGTTATGGCATGACCAATCCAGCCGATGCTTCAGCGCATTGGACGGTTGAGACGGTGAACGGGCTGTCACGAATCAAGAATGTGAAGACAGGCCATTACATTACAATGGCTGGTAACAACGGCAAAGAGGATTCACTTAAGGCGGCAGAACACCAAGGTTCAGGAAGTGTTGCGGATCAGTGGCTAATCGATACTTCCAATCGCAATGGATACATGATCATCCGAAGTGCGACTGTGCCAGAGGGGAAGTTGGTTATCCACGAGGAGAATCAGCTTGGTTATGCGCAAGTAAGCTCGGATATTAATGTTACGTTTGAGAGTCCGCAGTGGGCTTTTATAGATCTAAATGCAGCACCTGTACGGCTAGAGAGTCGTCTCCGCCCCGGTCAGGTAATGTATGAAAGTGAAGGGAATGTTCTTTACGGTAAACAGCCTGTCAGCAATGAAGCGGCCCAGTGGTATCTTGAATCAGGGACGGATGACGGAACAGTAATGATTCGCAACCGTGCGACAGGTCATTATATTAAGCAAAATGAAGTGACCTGGGCTGGGGTTTTTTCGCAGGAAGTCGATATGGATCACGTGAAGCTAAGTGAATGGGTCCAAGAGCATGCACCAGGCCCTGATGGGACGGGCTTCATTACCCTTCGTAACAGTGGTTTAACTGAAGAGGGGAGTCCATTATGGCTAAATCCACAATTCAGCGATGACAATAATGTGCGATCTAACAGCTGGCCGGGTTCAGCCTCTAATCCAAGCGCGCAGTGGAGAATCGTGCCTATTTCCGAATTACAGCCTGTACGACTGGCAACTTATACGGATGCACAAGTGGCTACAGATTTCTTATATGAATCCGCAAACGGCGAGCTTAAGCATGGAATTATTGCGCCAGATGCCGCTAACACCTCTGACTATCTATGGTATATAGAAGATTATGACGGTAATAAGCGTATCCGTAATGCGGCAACCGATCATTATGTTTCTTATAGTGAAGGTACTGCCAAGGCCTTGCAGATTAGCGGAAGTCAGCCGTCGGATCAATGGATTTTTAATGATTCCGATGATTATGATGATTACCAGACGCTTCAGAATCTCGAAAGCACAGGCATTTATTTGTCTACATTGGGTGGAGAACATGCGGGTGCGATTGGGGATGCGACTTCTTTGAGCGCTCAGTGGCAGCTTTTAGATCCTAACACACCAACTGACGGCACCGTGCCCTATTACCGAATTCAGAATGGCTGGAAGTCATTTTATTGGTATGAGAGTGTTGATGGTCTTTTAAAATATGGAAATATGCAGAAGGACGGCTCCGATCAGTGGCTCGTGGAGAAATATAACGGCCGCAAGCTGTTCAAAAACAAGAAAACAGGCCATTACATGAACACGATGAATATGCCAAATGGCCACCTTCAGGTCACAGAGCTTCCAGACAGAAATCATGTGGAACGAGAATACATCTGGACAGGCAAAAATGTTGGGAACAACACCTACGTAATCAGTAGCGTTCTCGACAAGGAACCTAATAAAATCCCAGAGAAGTATATTTCACTTCAAAACCTCACTAAATATGCTGAGTACGGAGTGATCAATCCAGGTTGGGGCAGTCCGCAGTGGAGATTTGTTCCGGTCACCGAGAAAAAACAAGATTTGTTCCGTTTTCAGCTAGATGCTGTAAATGGAGAGGATCAATATCTTAAGGACGGTCCTTTGCTGACTTCTTCAGCCGCACTAGAGGAATTGCCAGAATCCAAGACGGTTACTGAAGCTGTCTATGCTGACCAGGACTCTGCACACTCTAACCAAAATCTTGCACCTCTAGCAGCTGCCAACGAGGATGTAACAGTAGGCCAGGCTACTTATGGTCCACTTGATTTGAATGACGATTCCTTTGTCTGGCAGTTGCAAGAAATAGCGGGCAGCAATGGATCGGTGAAGATAAAAAATAAAGGCACTGGACGTTATCTCTCCCTTGAGCATATAGGTGGGGCTGTAGATGAGATTGATCCTAAAGTTAGCGTTCAAACTTTGCAAACAGTGTACGATGTATGGGCCAGCATTAAGTGGAAGGTTGATATGCAACCGTCCGGTGTGACTACCATTATGAGCTCATGGGCTGGTCACTATATCTATGGTGCGCCGGATGATAACGGCAACCCAATTCTCCGAATCAGTAAAGCTGCAGATACAGCGGAAAAAAGCAGTGCACATTTTACTGCTGAAGCGGTTGAAGCGATTGCTCCGCCACTGCCTGATTACCCTGTAAGATTCAAGAATGCAAGCAGCGGAGAGTATTTATACGAAAATGAGCGTGGGGTTGTTCTGTATGGGCAGCCGTCAGCAGACAATGGATTTTCGCACTGGAATGTAACTGTACAGGAGGGTAAACAGACGATCACCAACCGGGCAACAGGTCATTTTTTAACGCTGAATGGTGATTATTCATATTTGGAGAGCAGTAGTACAGAACCTGCTGTAGACGGAGCCTCTGCCTGGGAAGTAAGCTTGGCTTCCGATTATACACATTACACCATTCGTAGTCTCTTTGGAGAATACGACGATGAATTAATAAACATTGCCAATAAGACAGGATATGCTGAACGTGCGCTTTTGCTAGAAAGTGAGGGTACGGCACTATGGACACTTGAGGCGGCTCCACAGGAGTTTACTACTCCATCTGGAGAACTGCGCAATAACAATACAACAACTCCAGTTCAAAATGATACCAACATCATAACCATTGTACCGAAAGGCATGGCTGGTAAAGTATTGGCCGAAAAAGAGGGGGCTGTCCTATATGCAGATGCTTCCGATATGGCGGCTCAATCCCAGTGGCTGGTCCAGGAGATAAACGGACGCAAACGGATTATGAATGTTCAGACACAACATTATCTTTCGCTCAATGAATCGGGCCAAGTGGTCTTGTTAGCTGCTGGAGATACAGAAAGATCCCAATGGAAGCTGGAAGAGAAGTTAGGTTATGCTCTTCTGCTAAGTGCGAACGGAACAGGTCTTCTTTCTCACAGCACATCGGCTGTTCAGCTTGGTTCTGCTGCAAATGGAACTGATAGTGAGCTCTGGAGCTTCTTACCTATCCCTGCTGATGCAATTTATGCAGGAGGAGAAGCATTCAAAGGGGAACGTGTTATACGGTTTGCAGTCAACGCCCAGCAGGCTGGGGAATACGATGCTGTTATTCGATACAAAAATACCGCTGCTGCCGCAACGGATCTGGCACTAGAGGTGAATGGATTAAACGAAGGGGGCAAGGTTAGTCTTGGCAAGTCTGCCTCTTGGAAGACTGTAGCGGTAAAATTGCAGCTTCGTGCAGGCATCAACACGGTTTCTCTAAGCAGTGACAACGTGGATTGGAGTAAAGTAACCCTTGATAGCCTGACCGTAAAAAACAGCGTTAACAAAACATACCGTGGAGCAACGGTTCCATATATCAGCTATGAAGCTGAGGATGCGGCAACAAACGGAACGCTGATTGGCTCGTCGCGGAAATATCTCAGCATGGCTTCCGAGGCTTCTGGACGACAAGCGGTGGCCTTGAAGAATACGGGAGATTATCTAGAGTTCAAGCTTGCAGAATCAGCTAACTCCATCGTTCTTCGATATTCTATTCCTGATAGTCCAGATGGGGCTGGTGCGGAAGAAACCTTGACTCTATATGTGGATGGAATTAAGAAGCAGCTTAAGCTGACATCCAAATATGCTTGGGAATATGGCAGCTACCCATGGTCAAATGACCCTCGCCAAGGCAGTGGACACCGCTTCTTTGACGAAATCCATGCTCTGATTGGTGATGCTCCTGCCGGAGCAACTATTCGCTTAGAGAAGGGAACAGGAGACAACGCAGCTTCTTACGTCATTGACCTGGTGGATATGGAGCAGGTTGCCCCTGAGTTGGCTCGCCCGGACGGATTTATTTCCGTAACGGATTTTGGAGCGGCAGCGAATGATGAGGGAGATGATACCGCAGCCTTCAAGGCAGCCCTTGCCGAAGCGAATGCGACAGGTAAAGGTGTGTGGTTCCCGGCGGGTACCTTTAATGTCGGTGAGGGTCTGCTGGATCTGGATACCGCTGAAATACGTGGTGCCGGCATGTGGTATACGGTTCTGAATGGAGCTAAGTTTTATGGTCACGGCGGTAAGGTTGGTGTTTACGATCTGATGATTGAAGGCGGCATTAACGAACGGGATGATGAAGCGATCACCAACGCTTTCCATGGTGCTTTTGGCCAAGGTTCGATTATACAGAACGTTTGGATAGAACATACCAAAGCAGGCTTGTGGTTAACTCAGCCGATGGGTGAAAAGGCGCGTACGAAGGGTCTGTACATGGCAGGTCTGCGGATCCGCAATCTTATGGCAGACGGGATTAACTTTGCCGTAGGGACTGGCAACAGCATGATGGAACAAAGTGACATCCGCTATCCAGGGGATGATGGAATCGCAATGTGGTCGTTTACAGACGGCAAGTTGAAGGATGTGAATGGTACGGAACGTACACCGAGCTATAACAACACGGCACGTTTTAATACGGTATCCTTGCCTTGGTTAGCGGATAACATTGTAGTCTTTGGGGGGAAAGATAACAAAGTCCAGGACAACGTGGTAAAAGACACTGTGACTAATGGAGCCGGGATTGCAGTGTCCACCCGTTTCACCGCCGAGCCATTCCAAGGAACAACGATTGTGGAGCGAAATACCTTGCTTAGAACTGGCAGCTACGATTCCGGTTACGGCGTGAATCTGGGTGCGTTATGGCTTTATGCTGGTGAGAGTGATCTGAAAGGAAAAGTACTCATTCGCAACAATACAGCACTGGACAGCACTTATTCGGGGCTGATTGCTCAAGGTGATCTAGAGGGAGATACTCTCACTTCCATTGATGGAGTAGTGATGACGAATAATGTATTAGATGGCGCAGGTACAAGCGGTATAGAAGTTACGAAAAATCTGAAAGGGAGTCTGTTGGTCGACAACATGATTATTCGTGGCGAACGGATGAACCTACTGACCAATGCCTCTCCTGACTTAAGCATTAAAGAACAAAATCAAGGAATAGCCTCAGCCATTAAACCGTTCTCTATCAAACTAGCAGATGGACAGAGCGGGCCTGTGGTATTAGAGCAGGGTAAGTCAGCTAAGCTTAAGGTACTAGATAAAGAAGGCAGAGATCTTACCGCACAAGCTACTCTAAATATTATGAGCAATGAGATTGCTACATTTACCAACGACAGTCTTAATGGAATTAAAGCGGGTATCACAGACTTCACGGTAACTGTGGGCAACGATAAGAGGGGATATACAATTGAGGTGCTATCACCTGGCGGGACAGATCCTGTAGACCCGATCAATCCTGTGGATCCAACAAGTACTCCTAGTCCGACGAGTACTCCAGAACCAACAAGTACTCCTGGTCCAACAGACCCTACAGGGTCAGTGAACCCTGTTCAACCCGGCACACCGACGGCTACACCAGCACCTACGCCAGCAGCTAATCATGATGCGCAGCTAAAAGCTAAGGCGACTGCAGGGCAGGCTGTTATCGAGATTTCAGCTAACGGTGACGGCACAGCCCGGTTTAGTGCAGATGCTTTACGTAAGGCGGCGGCACTTAGCCCCAAAGCTGTGCTTGTTATTGAAAGTGGAGGGATGAGCTACCGCTTCCCGTTAGAGCTTGTGGAGAGTGTGCTCAAAGCCGCACAAATGCCGGCAGGCACACTGGAGTTCAATGTAAATTCGCTAAGCGGAAAAGGATTGGAACAACTGCTTGCCAAAGCTAAGCAGCAAGGCTTTACTGTGCAAGGAACACCGGCTAATTTCACTCTAAAGGTAACGGATGGAAAAACCTCTGTAGCAGCAAGCGGGTTCGGTACCACTTATTTAGATCGTACATTTATGCTTAAGGAGGCGCTGGATGCGAAGACAGGTGTAGTCCTTATTTACGATGAACAGACGGGTTCCTTCCGTTATGTACCTGCATTGTATGAGCTCGTTAATGGGATGACCAAGGTTACGGTTAAGAGCAGTATTGCGAGCGGTGTATTTGTCGCTGCGCTGCACCCTGTGACTTTTGGGGATATTGCTACACATTGGGTGAGAAATGAGATTGAGAGACTTGCCAGCCGACTGATCTTGACCGGACAATCCACAGATACCTTTGCACCTCAGAAATCTGTCAGTCGTGCCGAGTTCGCAGCTATGCTGATTCGATCGTTAGGTCTTGTAGCTGCGAACACGACGAAGACCTTCAGTGATGTGTCCGATTTATCTTGGTATGCAGCGGACGCCAGAGCTGCTGCAGCCTTAGGACTGGTTCAAGGCTATGAGGATGGAACCTTCCGTCCGAACGCCACTATTACACGGGAGCAAATGGCTGTTATGGCAGCCAGAGCAATGAAGCTGCTGAATCTAGAAGCTGAAGGATCTAGAGCAATCGTTGCTACAGATGTTTTCAGAGACGCTTCAACTATTTCCTCATGGGCTAAAGAAGCAGTGTCTGACCTGGTTGCAAAAGGTATTATGAAAGGTCAACCATCAGGCAGCTTTGCACCTAGCAGTGATACTAGCCGTGCAGAAGCCGCCGTAATTCTTGTACGGTTGCTTAGAGCGGCTGAATTATTGAATTAGCTACCGCGGTAGAAGCTACAATATGGCATAAGTAAAAAGACAGCAGAGCAGCGATCCTCCGGTTATTGGAGGATCGCTGCTCTGCGTTTTTGACGATGGCTGGCCTGCTATAAAAGCTTATGAGCAAGCAAAAGCTCATTGACTTTGAGTAACCCATTCACTTGCATACACACCAACAGCAACACCAACAGCAACACCAACACCAACACCAACATCGACACCTGCACCAACACCAACATCGCCGAGCTATCATTGGCTGAGGCTTACGGACCCCAATGACGCTATTGGCAAGTTTTTAGCCTTTTGGGCAGGGTTTCGGACTCAAGTGACGCTATTCGTTCGAAAGAGGCTCATATTTGGTGTTTTTCGTGCCAATAGAGGCAATGGGGTCCGATAGTATGCCAAATATGCGATTATGCTGAGTATAAGGTCAACTGGGTCCGATAGTAGCTTCATATCCGATTCCGATACAGCCTTATTTTAGCTTTCCCATCGATAGATTGACTCTGTAATTTCCGAACTTCAGCAGTTCGTCGAGAAAGCTATTCAACTCCTCTTGGCTTCCGGTACGAACACGTATCCAGTAGCAGCCTTCTCCGCTGACCCTATGTATTTCTTTTACACTATCATGCTGCTTTGCGAATGTCTGAAAGGCTGGGTGAACCGTATTCGAACCCAAAAAAACAGTAATAAAGGCATGAATAGTCTCCCCAACCTTATCAGGATTCCAGCGGACCGTGTAGCCTTCAATCACTCCGGTGTCCTGCATTTTGCGAATACGTGCGCCCACAGCCTGACCGGTCATATGCACTTGCTGCCCAATATCTTTGTGACTGATCGTGGAATCTTCAATTAGAAGCTGCAGGATGCGAAAATCCACATCATCTATAAAATAAGAACTCATTATTATCTAAAATCCTTTCTGCGTGAAAGTAGAACGGGCCAATCTTTTTCCAATCTCAATGTATTCTGTTTCAAGGTCCAACTATAATTAATTGTAGCAGAAGATATCTGAAAGAAAGAAGGGCTTCCGATGAAAATACAGCATATTCGCAACGCGACCCTATGGCTAGAGTATGGTGGCAGTACATTTTTAATTGATCCTATGTTGAGTGAACAGGGTGCTAATCCACCTATTTTTAATACTGACAATGATCGCCGCAATCCGCTCGTTCCTTTGCCGGGAGCCGTAGAACAATGGCTGAGTCCTAATGCAATTCTTGTCACACATCTTCATCAGGATCATTGGGATGCTGCTGCCATTTCTTTGTTGCCGCATGATCTACCACTATTATGTCAGGAAGGAGATGGAGATAAATTAGCGAAGCAGGGGTTTGAGCATACCACGGAAATTAGCGGTTCTCTGACGTTTAATGGAATAACTATAACACGTACTGATGGACGGCATGGCACTGGAGTGACTGGTAAACTTATGGGTAAGGTATCCGGGTTTGTGTTTCAGGCGGAAGGCGAACCTGTTCTATATGTGGCTGGGGATACGATTTGGTGTGATAAGGTGAAAATGGCATTGGATGCTTTTAAACCTGAGGTGACCGTTGTGAATGCTGGTGGTGCGCAGTTTTTAAGCGGATGCCATATTACAATGAATGAGCAGGATGTCGTAGACCTATGTGAATATGCTCCTTCTACTAAAGTGATTGCTGTGCACATGGACGCCATTAACCATTGTTTGGTTACCCGAGATAAGCTAAAAGCTCATTTAGAGAAGGAATCGTTGGGGGATCGGGTACAGCTTCCGCAGGATGGAGAATGGTGTAATCTATAGACGGAGAGGGATGGAAATCTCTTTAAAAAATCTAGCAAGCGGCCGAATAATAGCATAAATTTGAAAACGATCACAAAAATTATTTTGCCCGCTTGACTAGACCTTGAAATCATGATAAATTAATTCATGTTCACTTGTAATGTTCCCTGATAGCTCAGTTGGTAGAGCACTCGACTGTTAATCGAGTTGTCACAGGTTCGAGTCCTGTTCGGGGAGCCATTTTCATGGAGAGATACCCAAGTGGCTATAAGGGGACCCTCTGCTAAGGGGTTAGACTGCGTAAGCGGTGCGTGGGTTCGAATCCCACTCTCTCCGTTCTGAATTACATAAGAAGAGCTTCCATTCTGGGAGCTCTTTTTTTGTTGTGTAAATTTATTTTTCGGTTGCTATATGCGATTCTGAGAACGGTGAATTCAATATTTTGGAAGGGGAATGGAGTGGAGGGATCGAATGTTTATTTGATAAGTGTGAAGAGTTTAAAGGAGGGAGCATGAAAACAATAAATCAAATACAAACAAAACCGTCAAGCCGATATGATAGTTTTGATCCGGATCAAGAGGGAAATAAAAATACTATTTTTGCCGACGTAATAATTGATGGTAGATCTCTTTACCAAATGTTAAAAAAATATGATAGGGTTCCTTCCCTCGGGTGGGGTAGTGAAGAGCATCAAAGGAAAATGATTAATTATTTTTTGTTAAACGAAATGCATGAATATTTGTACTACAGGTACCCAATATTAGTCTGTCCCTGGTGTGGCGATGAAGAATGTGGCTTTATATCCGTGTTTATTGAGAGAGAAGAGGATCTTATTATATGGAGAGATTTCAAACTAGAATCCGGTAATAAGACTATTGATATAGGCCCTTTTTGCTTTAAATGGGATGAATACGAAAAAGTTATTAAAGAGACATTTGGAACTGCGGGGATTCAATAAAGTAAACCTGAAAACCCAGGGAAGAGATGTGCTCAAATAATTTATATGGGAAAGATCTATGAGTGAATCCAATAACTACATGATCAAAGGAGTGGAATCAACATGGAACTGTTTAAGCAGATCCCCTTGTACAGATTTTTGGCATTATGCAATGAAAGTAGTATGGAAAAAAACATATTAGACTGCGGGGCGGGAGGGGATTCACCTCCACTAAGTTTGTTTGCAAACTATGGATACAGTACATACGGTATTGAGATGAATGACGAACAAATTAAAAGAGCTAGTCAGTTCGCAACTGAAAGAGGACAGAATCTAAATATACAACAAGGCGACATGAGACAGTTGGCACTAAGTGATGAGTCGATGAGTTTTGTGTATTCATATAACTCTATTTTTCATATGAGAAAACAAGATGTGAAAAAAGCGATAAATGAAATGAAACGCGTTCTAAAACCTAATGGATTATTATTTGTAAATTTTTTAACCCTAAAGGATTTTAGAGTCGGCGATGGAGTTGATTTGGGGGATAATCAGTTTGAACAAATAGAAGACGATGAATTCGTAATACACTCTTATTATGATTATCATGAGGCGGATTCTATGTTTGATGATTTGCAGTTAATATACAAAGAAGATCGAGTACTGGAAAGAAAGTTTGAAGGCGAATGGATACGACAAGGATTTATCGATTACATATATAGAAAATAGCTGGATGCTGAAGAACATATTAGTAGCTCCGAAAAAGCTAGATAGTTGCGAACAATACGTTTACGCCGTGGACCACGAGGTGTTGGTTCGATAAAGGTAAAGGTTTGAAGAAGAGTTAGCTAGGTGGACAACCCCGCGAGTCTAATGCTAGCGACTGTTTCCTAGGTAATAAGTCGGAAATAAATAAGGTTATTTTTATATGTTTCGATGAAGCGAACTATGAACTATATAGGAATGAATTAAAGAGATTTTGTTAGAATTTTGATGTTTACCAGAAAAGGAGATGTGCCAATGAATAACAGATCAGATTTGCTAAATCAGTTTAAGGAATGGAATGGATTTGTTCTAGAAATTATTGATTTAGATTGGAAAACACCCATCGCTGAAGGAAAATGGACCATTCATGATGTTGTTAGTCATATTTTGTTATGGGATAAATACTTCTATGAATCGACGATCGAACCGATAGCATACGATAAAGCGATAACACTTCAACTTATTGATTTCGATCAATTCAATAATGATGCTGTTACATATGGTAAAACAAAAACCAAAGACGAATTAATAGAATTGACTGTGAAGTATCGTAACTTAATATTAGATTGTATAAGTAGTCTTGAGGAGGGAAAATACTCAGGCAAATATGTGGACGGAAGGTTTTCCTTTGAGTCCTATTTAAAGGATTTTATATCGCATGACCTACATCATATGATGCAGATTAAAGAATTAAACAAGAAAATGATGAGTAATTGACTCGTGACGGAAGTGCAAAGAATGGAACTGACCACCCTAATTAGCTTTCTCTCACTCGAATTATTGTGTGGGACAGAGCTTTTTTTTGCGCAAAAATAGAGATACAACTTGACCAGTAACTCATAATAAACTCGAAAAACACATATCCAAAGAGACAAATGTTATATTATTTATCATTAAATGCAATCTGTAGGTAAAATCAAAGACTCCCCCTCTGAAAATCAAACTTTAAAAATCTCCATAATTCTTCTGTTTTCTTCTCTTTACCCACTTTCTATCTTTATACATCCCAAAGGTTTAACTCGAAATGTTATGTAACATAACATAAAATATTGAATATTATAGTAAAAACCTCAAATTTTACTGACGCATGTATAGTACTGTGTTAATATAAGTGACATAAAACGATGAAAATGAATGTAAGCTAAAGAAAGGTGTTTTTAAAAATAAATATGGGGATTGGGGGACGGCGATGGAGTATTTCATTCAACAGTTAATTAACGGGATTTCTGTAGGGAGCATCTATGCTCTGATCGCACTAGGGTACACCATGGTTTACGGGATTATTAAATTGATCAATTTCGCCCATGGAGATGTGTTTATGGTTGGGTCGTTTATTGGATTGTTCAGTGCCAGGTACTTGGCTTCAGCAGGGCTTCCTCCGATACTGGTCTTACTTATCTCATTGGTGATTTCTATGACAATCAGTGCGTTGCTGGGGATGTCAATCGAACGGCTAGCATACAAACCTCTACGAAAAGCTTCACGAATCGCTGTGTTGATTACTGCAATTGGCGTTTCTTTTTTGCTGGAATACAGCGGTGTGTTTGTGCTTGGTCCTCAGGCTAAAGGATTTCCGGAGATTCTTAATAAGCAGCAATACAACTTGTTTGGTTCCTCGATTCAGGTGGACTCCAATCAAATCATGATCTTGGGGACGACGGTTATTTTGATGATCATCCTTCAGTATATTGTGCACCGAACAAAGATTGGTAAAGCGATGCGGGCCGTTTCTTTTGATATGGAAGCAGCACGGTTGATGGGGATTAATGTAGATCGGACCATTTCAGCCACCTTCGCTATAGGATCTGCACTTGCGGCAGCAGCAGGCGTTATTTTCGGAATGACTTATAATTCAGTGGATCCGATGATGGGGGTGCTTCCGGGTCTTAAAGCTTTTGTGGCTGCCGTTCTAGGTGGCATTGGCAGTATTCCTGGTGCTCTGGTAGGGGGACTTCTGCTGGGCACAGTTGAGACAGAGGTTTCTTCTCTGGGATACTCTTCATGGCGTGATGGTGTGGCATTTGCTGTACTCATCCTAATCCTTATCTTTAAACCATCCGGGCTATTTGGTAAAAATGTCCGCGAGAAAGTGTAGGGAGATGCCTATGAAGAAGATAAACAAGTCATTTTGGATAGGCATTGTATTTTCTGTCATGCTATATATCGTCATTCAAGTTCTTCTAACAACGGGAATATTTGATGATGTCATGGAGTCTACGCTAATTCTAATTTGTATAAATGTCATGCTGGCGGTGTCTTTGAATCTGATTAATGGGATAACGGGGCAATTCTCAATCGGGCATGCTGGATTTATGTCTATTGGTGCTTATGTTTCTTCCATTTTAACTTTAAACTTTGAGATGCCATTCGTGCTGGCGCTAGTGATCTCTGGACTGGTTGCTGCATTTTTCGGTGTACTTATCGGGATTCCGACCTTGCGGCTGAATGGAGACTATCTGGCGATTGCTACGCTGGGATTTGGTGAGATTATCCGGATTGTCCTGCTCAATACAGAATATGTGGGCGGAGCTTCAGGTCTTAGCGGCATCCCCAATCAAACGACTTGGACGATTATGTTTCTGTTCACACTGGTCACGATTGTTGTGATCAATAACTTTATACGTTCCACTCACGGCCGGGCTTGTATAGCGATTCGGGAGAATGAAATTGCTGCTGAAGCGATGGGGATTAATACAACTTTGTACAAAGTCATTGCTTTTTCACTTGGAGCATTATTTGCGGGAATAGCTGGTGGTCTCTCTGCTCATAAGTTCTACGTCATCAATCCTGGCAGCTTTAATTTTCTGAAATCATTCGAAATTCTAGTCATGGTAGTGTTAGGTGGGCTAGGAAGTACAAGCGGGGCCATCGTGGGTGCGATTGTACTGACGGTGCTCTTCACGGTGCTTCAGGAATATCCGGAGCTGCGGATGATTATTTACTCGGCGATTCTAATTCTGATGATGATTTTTCGGCCTAAAGGGCTGCTTGGCAGCACGGGTTTTTCTTTCTTGAAATGGTCTAAAAAGGAGGTCAAGCCAAGTGACAGCATCAACAGTGGAAGTGCTTCTTGATGTTCAACAAGCAAGTCGTGCATTTGGCGGGCTTAAGGCGCTTAATGAGGTATCTCTCCATATTAATAAAGGCGAGTTGATTGGGCTCATCGGACCTAATGGCGCGGGAAAAACAACCCTTTTTAACTTGCTGACAGGTGTATACCCGCCTTCCAGTGGCGATATTATCCTCAGCAATCAGGCAGTAGGCGGGATGAAGCCTTATCGGATTAACCGAAAAGGGGCAGCGCGGACATTTCAGAATATCCGTCTATTTACTTCTATGACGGTGCTGGATAACGTTAAGATCGCATTTCACCAGCATGCCAGACATTCGATGTTCACTTCCATGCTTCGTCTGCCTAAGCATTTTGTAGAAGAAAACGAAATTACGCAAAAGGCTATGGATATTCTCAAAATATTTAATCTTGCCGATCAATGTGATGAATGTGCCGGGAATCTTAGCTATGGAAATCAAAGGCGTTTGGAAATTGCGCGCGCGCTTGCAGCAGGACCTAAGCTTTTGCTATTGGATGAACCAGCCGCAGGGATGAACCCGAATGAAACTCGGGAACTAATGAATCTTATTGCCTGGATCCGTGAAGAGTTTGAGCTGACGATCCTGCTTATCGAGCACGATATGTCCCTGGTTATGGGGGTATGTGACCGGATTTATGTGCTGGATCGCGGAATGTTGATTGCTGAAGGTACGCCCGTTGAAATACGGAATCATCCCAAAGTCATAGAAGCCTATTTGGGACAGGAGGCGTAGTGGACCATGCTTAGCGTACAGGGGATCAATGTATATTATGGGGCTATTCATGCCTTGAAGGATTTAAGTATGAATGTAAAAGAAGGCGAGATTGTAACTCTAATCGGCGCAAATGGAGCAGGCAAGTCCACGTTGCTTAAGACGCTTTCGGGACTGCTGAAACCCAAAACAGGCAGTATAGATTTCATGGATAAATCTTTTACGAATCAGAGTGTTCAGTCTATTGTAAAACAGGGGCTTATTCATTGTCCGGAAGGCAGGCGTGTATTTGCTAATATGTCTGTGGAAGAAAATCTGGAGCTAGGAGCTTTTTTACAGGATTCAGGCAGCTTAGCTGCTGATTTTGCCAAGGTTTACTCCACCTTCCCGCGTCTTTTAGAAAGAAAAAAACAGCTTGCCGGCACATTATCCGGCGGGGAGCAGCAGATGCTTGCTATGGGGCGCGCGATGATGGGGCATCCCAAGCTTTTATTATTAGATGAACCCTCGATGGGGCTTGCTCCATTGCTCGTTCAGGATATTTTTCGGATCATCCAGGAAGTAAATGCCTCTGGAACAACAGTACTTCTTGTAGAACAAAATGCCCATCAGGCGCTTAAAATTGCTCATCGGGCTTACGTTCTTGAGACGGGCAGAGTGGTGCTTGAGGGAGATGCCAAGGAATTGGCAGATTCGGAAGAGATCAGAATGGCTTATCTGGGACATTAATTCATCGGTTAGTTCACAACAGTATCACAGAAAGAACCTATAAATTATTTATTTTGGGAGGCTGGAAGAGGATGAAGAAAATCGGGGCCATATTGCTGACTGCGTTACTGGCTGGTGGATTGCTGGCAGGCTGTGGGAACAAGACAGACAACACTACTGCTGAAGGTGGGAATGCTGGTGGAGGGACCATCAAGATTGGAGCAGACCTTGAGCTTACAGGCGGCCAGGCTTCCTTCGGTGATTCTGCACTCAAAGGGGCAAAGCTGGCGGTAAAAGAAATTAATGACGCAGGTGGAATACTCGGCAAAAAACTTGAGCTGATTGAAGCGGATAATGCTTCCAAGTCGGAAGAGGCGACACGCGCAGCGCAAAAGCTAATTACTACCAATAAAGTTGTAGCTATTATAGGTGCAACTACATCTACGAATACACTCGGGATTGTTCCCGTTGCTCAAGAAAAAGGCATCCCGCTGGTTAGCTCCTCAGCCACCAATCCCAAAGTAACAGTTGATGAACGTACTGGAGATTTGAACGAATGGGTATTCCGGGCCTCTTTTATTGATCCTTTCCAAGGTGAAGTAATGGCTAACTTTGCTAAGGATACACTTAAAGCGAAGACGGCTGTTATTTATACGGATGCTTCAAGCGATTATTCCAAAGGGCTGCAGACCTTCTTTAAAGCAACGTTTACTAAGAACGGTGGCTCAATCTTAGGCGAAGAATCCTATCAACAAAAAGATTCTGATTTTAAAGCCGTATTAACACGTATTAAAGAAGCTAATCCCGATGTTATTTATCTTCCAGGCTATTATGAGGAGGTCGGCAAAATCGTAAAGCAAGCTCGCGAAATGGGGATCACCGTTCCGTTTATGGGCGGGGATGGCTGGGATTCACCTCAGCTGGCTGAGATTGCCGGAGCGGATGCCCTAAACAATACGTTTATGTCCAATCACTATTCACCTGAAGATAGCTCACCAGAAGTGAAATCGTTCGTAGATGCCTTCAAGGCTGCTAACGGTGATCTTGTTCCAGATGGGATGGCTGCGCTTGGATATGATGCTGTGAAACTAGTGGCAGACGCGATTACACGTGCGGATTCTACAGAACCTGAGAAGCTGAAGGATGCACTGGCGGGGACAAAGGATTTACAACTGGCCACGGGTAAAATCACAATGAATGAAACGCATGACCCGGTAAAAGCAGCTGTGGTGCTAAAGTTTGTAGATGGGGTACAAACCTTCGAGGCAAAAGTAAATCCATAAGCGTTGTGATTAGAGGCGCGTACCTTTATTGGTGCGCGTTTCTTTTAGTTTAAACTTTTTTTTAAAAAAGGCTTGTCAAAATTCTTATGGTTTGATATACTCATTTTTGTTGTGACAAGAAAATAACTTGTAAAGCATGGCCCGTTGGTCAAGGGGTTAAGACACCTCCCTTTCACGGAGGTAACATGGGTTCGAATCCCATACGGGTCATATTATGCGGTAGTGGTGGAATGGCAGACACGCTATCTTGAGGGGGTAGTGGGTGTATACCCGTGGAGGTTCGAGTCCTCTCTACCGCATACAAATAAAAAGTAAGAAACCCTTTGTTCGCAGAGGATTTCTTACTTTTTTTTATAAGATTAGAAGTGAAATTCAGTGACGTCAGGTCATCTCTTAAAAGCCCCAGCATACTGGGGATAGAGCTGTCTTATGCAGTCTGGGCAGATATCATGAGTGAATTGCAAAGAAAGCTGATGCTTTAAGAAATGTTCAATGGTGATCCATTCATCCTTGGGATTACGAATACATTTACAGGAAGCACAGATTGGGATTAGCTCAAAAGATGATGGTAAGGTTGAACGGAGGTTTATGATCTCCGGATGAAGAGGTTCTTCTTTATAGGGGCCCACATCATATAGTGAAATTATAAAAGTGGCTTCTGGGTGCGGATCTGAGAGAAATGGGTAGATCTCCAAACGGAAGATTCGTTTCCCTTTATTAGCGGTTTGTATGGAGAATTCGGAAGAATAAACCTGATGCTCTCTGCGGAGTATATATTTCACTGATTCATAAAGCTTGGCCCATTGATCGGGATCGACAATCACATCTTGCATGAGCTCAGAGTAATACGCGCCAATCCATTTCTTATTAGTAGAAAGACCATATTCATGACTAAAGGTCTTCCACCTGCTGTTGGTGAACTGGATAATCCCATGACTGTTGATTACCACCGCATTGTGCGGTAAAGCTTCAAGTGAATGGATAATGGAAGATGATAAGCATTTTGACAAAAGTCACCGCTCCCTCCTAGAGATCATTCAGGATGATAAGTTAACAAAGGGGGCCAGACGGTATTCTACAGATACTTGTCACCTGAGTCGCCTCTTATCGTCACTCCAGCCATATGATATAATCGGATAATACATAACAATACTAATTGTATACTTTTTTACGTTATTTTGCAATAGGTAATTACGTAAATAAGTAATTTATTTTTAGATGGAGGGCGATTCACCGATGCAGACCATATACGAACGTATAGAATACCTGATTAAGCAGAAAGGTTTGACCAAAAAATCATTCTGTGAGCAGTTAAATATCAGCACAGGTAATATGGGAGATTGGAAGCGGGGGAAGACTACTCCAGGAACACATAAGCTGATTGAGATCGGTGATTTTTTTCATGTTAGTCTGGACTGGCTCATTCTCGGCAAAGATACACCGGATACTGTACGAGAGAGCGGCGTAGACTATGATTTGAGTGATGTTCAGCTATCGGAAAGCCGAGTAGAAGAATTACTTCCAGCAGAAAAGAATTTTATCAAGGAATATATAGCTTTTGCTGAATATCGTAAACAGAAAATGGTCGACGAAGAATCTTAAAATCTGCATCTTTACTTTTGAGAAAAGTACATTTATAATAATGAATGTTGACCTCAAACAAATTTATGTTCTATGTTTTACACACCGCGCGGTAGTGGTGGAATGGCAGACACGCTATCTTGAGGGGGTAGTGGGTGTATACCCGTGGAGGTTCGAGTCCTCTCTACCGCATACAGAATGAAGAAAGAGGCCTTGCGATGCAAGGCTTCTTTTTTGTTCAATCCTCAATCACACAACTTACTTCTTTACAAGCGGCACGCATAGATTGGCTTCGAATCCTTCATCATCCGGACCGGACTTTTCCGTGTATTGGATGTAAAAGACTCCATCAGGGTTGAACTTATAACCGGAATCCGGCAGCCATTCATTATGTATATAATTCCAGGTATGTTGAAAAGCCAACTGAGGGAATCCGTTTGCAGTAAATATAGCATAGGTAGACGCAGGAAGTTTCTTATGAACAAGGCCTTCAGGGATACAATCTAACTGCTCGACTTCAACGCAAAGGAAAAAATCAATATCCCATGCGGTATGCTCCCACAGTTTAGGCACGGATGTACGGTTCTGAAATAGACCGAGATAACAACCGCTGCTTTGAACTTTTGTGGGTATAGCATCAAATTTTGCATCAATATCCAGCTCGCCAAAAACATATTCCCAAAGATTCGCGTATGGCTCCCCGGATGAGTTTACATTTGCCCAGCCAATAACATTTAGTTCGGGTATATCAAGCAGTTGAACAGTCACCGATTGTCCCTCCCAGCAAAAATATTTCAACAATATTATAAAATATTCCAAGAGATTAAAGGGTGCTGATATATAGCGATATTATGACGTTCTTTCTAGTTAAAAAGGATACTTTACCGCATAACAACAGGGGGCTGTGTGATGTGGTGAGTATCCTTTTTCTAATGAATTATTTTAAAAGCTTGGAGATATCGGATTCGATCTGCTGTGGAGTGGTTTTAGGAGCAAACCGTTTTAGAACACGGCCATCTTGGTCAACCAGAAACTTCGTAAAGTTCCATTTCACGCTTTTTGAGCCTAAGACACCAGGGGCTTCTTTGGATAAGTATTTGAATAATGGATGTGCTTCATCGCCTTTTACGTCAATCTTCTCGAACATAGGGAAGGTTACCCCATAATTAATCTCGCAGTATTCCGCAATTTCATCACTTTCGCCAGGCTCTTGTCCAGCAAATTGATTGCTTGGAAATCCTAAAACTTCGAACCCGCGGTCCTTGAATTTCTCGTACACTTCCTGAAGACCTTTATACTGGGGAGTAAATCCACATTTGCTGGCAGTATTCACAACCAGGAGTACTTTACCCTTGTACTTTGACAATGATTCCTCTTCACCCTTAAGAGTGTTGACCTCAAAATCATAAATACTCATGGATGACACCTCCATAGCTAATTTAAGTTTTTAACAATTTAATTGTACACTATTTATGATCTGGAGCCAAATAAGAAAGTATTATGAATCATTCCTCATCATCGTTTCAAATCATACCTGTTGTTTAAAGTATAAAGTATGAGCATGACCAATACAGCTTGATGAAGGAGAAGATGACTCATGAAAGCATTATACACAGCAACTACAACAGTCCATGGCGGTCGTGAAGGCTCCATTGAATCCTCGGATGGCGTGTTAAAGCATAATCTAAGCATGCCTAAAGAGCTTGGAGGGCCGGGAGGTTCCGGTACCAATCCAGAGCAACTATTCTCGGCTGGTTATGGAGCGTGTTACGAGAGTGCACTAGCGAATATCGCCCGTAAAGAGGGCGTGAAACTCCATGACGTGGAGGTCACTTGTAATGTGTCCATTGGGAAGGATGACAGCGATGGAGGCTTTAGACTTGCTGTGAGAATGGATGTGAAGCTGCCAGGGATTGAACACGACAAAGCAGAGGAACTGGCGAAGAAGGCTCACGAATTCTGTCCTTACTCCAAAGCAACCAGAGGTAATATAGAGGTTGAATTAAAGATTGTCGATTAAATGTATCTGTATATATTTTATGGAAATAATGGCTAAATAGAGACGTAAATCATAAAAGAGTAATAAATAGCTGCCGTGTTAGGCGTCTTTGGTTGACATCACCCTTAAAATTCTTTAATATGTCTAAGTATCTGAGAATGTGCCTGCGTGTGCAATTTACAACCAAAAATTTAAATAATGGGTGATGAAGATGTCTTACAGACCGAATATTACGAATGTGACCAAAGCCAGCAGCAACGATAAGGAAGGATTGTACGAGTTCATTATCAAGCTTGCTGATGGAACGGAGTGCCGCGCGTTTTATCATCGGTTTCCGGAATGGAAAATGACGAACATCAGCCGCCTGCTTAAAACTCCATGTCCAATTTGCCGCAAAGATTTCATCTGCAAATGCATGGAGGCATTCACTGCTGATTTCGAAGGGCAAATGATCGGGGATCAATGGATTGAAAAAGCAATCGCAGAATAATTAAAGAACGGCACTTGATGGCGCGGGAGGTTATCCCGCGTTTTTGTTTACCCAAAAAACCAGAAATTTACGCCTTTAAGACAGAGGGGGAGCCATGAACGAGGAACTGAACCTTATGAAAGGTAAGTCCATTGTGTTGATAGACGGAGTGTGTCATCTTTGCCAGGGGGTAGTTCGTTTCATTATCCCGCGTGACCCCGAGGCTAAATTTCTATTCGCACCTTTACAGAATGAGATTGCGGCAAAGCTAATGAAAGAGTCCGGACTTCAGCCTGGACAATTAAACACGGTGATTTTACTGGAGAACGGAGTGTATTATACAGAGTCGGCTGCTGTGCTAAGAATTGCCCGTAAATTGAGATTTCCTTGGCCTGCCGCATACGTGTTCATCTTAGTACCACGCCCATTGCGCAATGCTCTTTATCGGTATGTAGCTAAGAACCGCTATCGTTGGTTCGGACGTGATGAGCAGTGTATGCTCCCTACCCCAGAGATCAAACGGAGATTTTTGTAAACCATAATCTGGGAGAATGTTATAATGAAACTATAAATGGGTACAGTTTTTTCATATTATCACTAGGGGTGAACGAATAGTGAAACGGAAAGGGCTTCTGCTTTTTATAGTCATGTTGTTATCTTTAAGTATGATCGGTACGGCCTCAGCTGCCCCCAAGCTTCGCATTATGGTGAACAATTCAAGTGTGGATGTTGGTGTGCAAATCGTGTCGGGGAAGACGCTGGTTCCGCTGAAGGCTTTTGAAAGATTCAAGAATACTTCTATTCAATGGGATGCCAATACCAAGCAAGCTACGATTGCTAGAGATTCTATGAAGATTAAGCTTACGGTTGGCTCACGGACGGCTTGGAAGAACTCGGAGGCTGTACAACTGGATGTATCGGCCAAAATAGTGGATGGAAGAGTAGCGGTACCCCTGCGGTTTATTGCGGAGGCTCTTGGAGCGAGAGTAACAGTAGATGCTGCTTCGAATACAGTCTGGGTTCAGGAACGGGCCAATGCTAAACTTGTGCAGAATTATAATAGAAATGACTTAGTTGTTTCCCGCATAGCTGCTTTGCAATTCCCGGTTGAAGAAAGAGAACCCTCCAAATTGACGGGTGATAATGAAGCATTGTCTATGACGTATTATTTTCCTGAAGGCAGATCTGATGGTTATTTTATATTGTATGGACATTTCGTAAAGTATTATGAGATCAAGGATAATATTGTAAAAGTAGTTTGGGAAGCTGATCTGGATATGTCCAAAGAGGCTACAAATAAAGATTTTACCGCGATATTCGGTTACCCAGTTGCGAAGGAATATGGTAAAGCACCTATTCTAGCTCCATCCTATGCCTCTTTTTATACGAGTGTTTGGGGAAGTCAGATTATTTATGGAATGGTTAATGCGGATGGAACTACTAAAGTTTCAGGACAGTCTCTGTACTGGGGGAATAATGAACCTTTTGTCGTAGCTATTCCCGGAGAGACTAAGCTTTAAGCAATATATAAGTCATATAAATATGGAGATGAATGATGAACAAGGGGAAGCCTAAAGGTTTTATGCGTTTTGATTGGCCTTATCATTTTGTAACTATGCCGCTAGCGCTGATTATATTTGTATGGTCGGGAATTTATGTCGTTCAGGTGTTACGAGATGATGGTGCTCTAACAGCGCCCTTGCTATTATTCGGTTTATCTCTATGCCTATTATTTGCAATTACTCGAATTCGAATTTATGCCACAAAAAATCAGGATCGAGTAGTGAGGGTAGAGGAGCAGTTCCGGTATTTCCGATTGACAGGTGATGTATTAAATCCAGAGCTTGAATTAGCTCAGATTATTGCGCTTCGGTATGCAGGAGATGAAGAGTTTCCGGCACTATGTCAGCGGGCGGTGAAGGAAAAGCTTAGTCCTGCCGATATCCGGTCTGCCATCAAGAATTGGCGTGAAGATACGATGAGAGTCTAAAAACCACTTGATGTGCGAAAAAACTTATTGCTGCCTTCTTATATATATGCTACTATAGCTGTAAATTAAAGGGATAGTAACGGAAGCACCGTTCAATGTACCGTATCCACGGTTATTGTCGGTGCTTTTTTGCTGTCTTTTTTTTGACAATATTTATGAATTTCTTGCGAAAGGAGAGAGGTTTTATGGCGGCAAGGATTGTACTCGCAGTGCGTGAAAGCCAATATATCGAACCATTGCTACACTATCTTCATCATAGTGAGTATGGAGAAATGCTGCGAATCACGGCTTTTAGTCGGCTGGATGCTTTTATCGATTTTATGAGGGGAGAGGATATGCCGGATGCTGTTGTAGGTGACGTTACTTTTATCGAGGCTTGGCTTGTGGAGGGAAGAACTAAGGTGCCTTGGGCAGTTTTGAGTGAGGAGGGAGCTTATCTTAGCAGGAGTTCTAAAAGCCTGGCTGGAGGCATCATGATTGCGAAATATCAGGCACTGCCTTCTCTGCTGGGAGCATTTATTCAACTATGTGAAGTGAAACGAGCTAGAGGTTCCTCTGTATTAGATGAAACGCTGCTGCTCGGTATCGTCTCCTCAAGCGGGAACACGGGCAAAACTACAGTAGCTATGAATATGGCTAAGCAGCTAGGTGAATTGGGGCTTTCGGTCTTTTATTTGAATCTTGAAAGTGTGGACAGCAGTGGATTATTTTTACGACCCCCTGCAGGAAATACGCCTGGACTAGAGCGGCTCCTTTATGAAATCAAAGCCAGCCGGGATAAGGGCGGAGCCGATACGATTGATTTGGGGCAATACGTGATTAGGTATGATCACCTTCGAAGTGCTGCTTTTAGGCCAATTATTAATGTAAAAGAAATGCTGCAGATGACTACGCAGGATACGCTAGATTTGTTGGCGCTGTTGGTTGCGGAAAGAAATTTTGACGTAGTTATAATAGATACCGGCAGTATTGAAGAAGAACGTGCCAAAGCTGTGTTACATAAATGCGGAATTCTATTGTGGGTAGTTAGAAATGACGAGGTAAGCATTCATAAGACCATGAGATGGCTATCCCATTGCAATGCTCCTAATTCTGGTATGCCCAGCCAAGTGATGGACAAAAGTAGATTTGCCGTGAATTTTGCCGCAGAGGGTTTAGAGGTGTGGGCACCTCCGGAAGGAATTACCGTTGAAGGTGTACTTCCGTATATCCCATCTTGGACGCTGCAGCACCGTGAGGAGCTTTTTCTGAATTCACCACAATTCCAAAAGGAGATCTTACAGCTGTGCAAGCAGATTATAGAACCGTCGCTTCCGCAAGTATTCACTGGTAAGGGTTTACATGAATGAGGAAATGTTTAAGGCACTTCGCAGTGACATCCGGGCAGGATTAGATGTTACTTCTGCAGTTGGAAATCGTGAACTCACCCAATATATTGAAAGGACAATTTTGGACAGCGAAAATCTGCGTTATTTAACAGCACAGGAGAAACATGAGCTCGTGAAGAGATTGTTCGATTCTTTTCGAGGATTGGATGTACTCCAGCCCTTAGTGGATAATCCGGCGATCACTGAGATTATGATTAACAGCCATACTGAGATTTTTGTAGAAGAGGAGGGGCAGATTCGTCGTCTCCATTTGGAATTTGAGTCCAGCAGCAGGTTGGAGGATATTATCCAAACGGTTGTATCCGGTGTGAACCGGGTTGTAAATGATTCTTCTCCTATCGTTGACGCTCGGCTAAAAGACGGATCGCGTGTAAATATCGTGCTTCCGCCAGTAGCTCTGAAAGGCCCGGCGATGACCATTCGGAAATTTCCTGAAACACCGATGACGATGCAGGATTTAGTCCGTCGTGAAGCTTTAAGCTTGGAAGCCGCAGAGTTGCTGCAAATTTTAGTGGCTGCTAAATACAATATTTTTATTAGTGGCGGGACAGGCTCTGGAAAGACTACTTTTCTTAATGCATTATCTCAGTATATCCCCCCACAGGAGAGGGTCATTACGATAGAGGATTCCGCTGAACTGCAGATTGTAACCGTGCCGAACCTTGTTTCACTGGAGACCAGGAATGCTAACACGGAAGGTAGAGGGGAGATTTCCATCCGAGATTTGATTCGTTCTTCCCTGCGAATGCGCCCTAACCGGATTGTTGTGGGGGAGGTACGGGGAGCGGAATGTCTCGATATGCTGCAGGCTATGAACACCGGGCACGATGGAAGCTTGTCTTCCGGCCATAGTAACAGCGCACACGATATGGTCAGTCGACTGGAGACGATGGTGCTAAGTGCTGCGGAGCTTCCGGTAGCTGTTGTTCGCCAGCAAATTTCATCGGCAATTGATATCTTCGTACACTTATCACGTCTCCGTGATCGTTCCAGGCGGGTGATGGAGATCAGTGAGGTTGCGGGGTTGAAAGACGGGGAAGTGATCTTGAATCCCTTATATGAATTTCAAGAGGCTGGTGAACGAGAGGGAAGGGTGCAAGGGGGGCTGCTTCCCTGTGGTAACCCATTGTTGCATACAACGAAGCTTAGGATGGCTGGTGTAAACTCCTATCCATTGGCTCAATAGAGATTCAAAATTCCAGAAGGGGGGGAGGACATGCTTAAGTTTAAATTTGTTGCTGCAAAGCCTGTAGAAGCGGATCCTGACGGTCCTTCGTTATTACCAGATTATAAGGTATACGAATTGACCTTGCTGCAGAGGATTCTGACCCTTACTGCAGGTGGACTGCTGATGTATGGAATTGGATATCTTTTTTATCATCATTGGCTGCTGTCGTTGCTGCTTATGCCTGGCGGAGCTTATGCCCCGCATATGCTGCGTAACTATCTACTGAAAAAACGTCGAAATGCACTGAATTTACAATTTAAGCAGACGTTATTTTCGCTGTCTTCCTCCCTTTCAGCTGGGCGTTCGGTGGAGAATGCATTCCGAGAGGCGGTTCAGGATTTACGTATGCTCGACCCGGAGGGAAGCAGTGATATGATCTCCGAGTTAAACATTATCTGTGCACGCATGGAATATGGACAGCCTGTGGAAGAAGCGCTGCGGAACTTTAGTGAAAGAGCGGGAATGGAGGACATCGAGCGATTCGCGGATGTGTTCTCGGTCTGTAAGCGTACTGGTGGTGATCTTGTAGAAGTGGTGCGCCGTACATCAACGATTATCGGTGAGAAGCTGGATATTCAGCAGGATATTGCTGTAAGTATTGCTCAGAAGAAATTTGAGGCTAAGGCACTGCTGATATCTCCGCTGATCATGGTGATGTTTATGAGTTTGACGGCTGGAGAATATATGCAACCTATGTATACAGGAGCGGGTATAGCCATATCGACATTAGCGCTTGTTGCTTTATTCCTATGTTATCTCTGGACTACTAAAATAATGGACATTCCACTGTGAAGGGGGTGAAATCATGCGCTGGCTATGTGCGGTGGTTACTGTTATTTTGCTGATAGTCTGGGTTCTACTGCGAATTCAATGCGGCAACAGATATGTCGCGTTACGCAGTCTTCCTATGGAAGGATTACGGCTTCGGAAGTTAAGCGAACCGTTATTACTGCTTATTGAGAAGAGTGGTATCGCCAGTCGGTTTCCCTCACTGTTGTTCAGAATTCAGCGTTCTCTACAGCGCAGTTATGGGATGCGTTATAGCGCAGAGCGGACCCTGCTGTTCATGGGTGAGATGCTAAGTTACAGCTGGCTGTTGCTTGTAGGTGGAAGCTTGATTACAGCATTTAGTGGCGAACAGGCAGGTATGATATTGGGTGTGTTTTTGGCAATTGCTCTACCAACCGCTATGGTCAGTGATCTTCACAAAAAGGTGAGAGTTAGGGAGCAGAATATTATGCTCGAATTGCCAGAGCTGCTGAACAGTATTGTGTTGTTGGTTGGCGCAGGAGAGACCGTGCAACGAGCTATTATTCGCTGTGTGGAAAGCCACCGGGGGGATACGAATCATCCTCTGTATAAGGAGCTAATGACTATGACTAGTGAATGGGAGGGCGGATATTCTTTCCAGCAGGCGTTTGAAAATTTCAGCAAGAGATGCGCTGTGCAGGAGGTATCGGTATTCACAACGACAGTTTTGCTGAATTATCGCAGAGGTGGAGCGGATTTTGTGCTATCGCTACGTGATCTGTCGCGGATGTTGTGGGATAAACGAAAGGCTCTTAGCCGGACGCGCGGAGAGCAAGCATCCTCTAAATTAGTTTTTCCGATGGTAGTTATCTTTTTAATAGTAATTGTACTGGTGGGAACGCCAGCATTTTTGATGTTAAAAATGTAGGAGGCTGAAGCTGATGGTATCAACAATGTTGGACAGTATGAAGAACTTTTGGGAAGACGAGGAAGGTTTAGGAACTTTGGAGATGATTTTGATTATTGCTGTCTTGATTGCAGTTGTTCTTTTGTTTAAGGACAAAATTCAAGAGGTAGTAGAAGCCTTAATTAAAACGGCGGGTGAAAAGAGTCAGGAAGTATTCGATTGAACAAGTTTAAGGGTGATCAAGGCAGTTTTACTATTGAAGCGTCACTTCTGTTGCCGATCGTCATGTTTATTACGATGCTTCTTTTGTTTTTTTGCTTGTATAGCTATCAGAAGTCCATGCTGTTGCAAGTGGCCTCAGGAGCTACTGAGCGGGCGGCTTACAACTGGGACAACAGTCACAAGGAGATCTCTGGTTCTTACATGGCTGGTGAGTATGACTCCCTTTATTGGAGAATTGGGGATGATGCCTTGTTAGCCTCATTATTTGGTGGAGAAGCTGGCAGTGCTGGCGTGACAATAGAGTTGCCCGGTGAAGTATCAGGGAAGAGTGATTTGCCAGTGCTTAAACTGGGCCATTCGTCTACTATGATTCCGGACAATATGCCAGGAACTATGCGTTATGCTCACAGCCTTACAGGACGGAGAGTAAAGGCCGAGTTAAATCGTCTACTGAGCTTGCCTGTGCTTGATAGCGTTCTATCGGATGAGGCTAACCCAACTGTTGAAGCCCAGTCTATCATTGTCGAGCCTGTTGAGTTTATTCGTACGGTCGACCTGATGCGTTATTTTGGAGCTAAATTTAAAGGGGGCTCTGAGGGTAGTGGATCTGCAGTTTACATGGATAAGAAGGATGCTTCTGCTATGCTGACCAAGCTTCAGGATAAGTAAAATCTCTGTTCAAGGGAGGGGGTTTTAATGAAAAGTATAATTACGGGTTGTCCTGCTAAGGGCAAAACAGAAGGCTCAGTTACAATTTTTCTAATCATGGTGCTGGCTTTCGTCTTTCTATTTACTGCTGTGCTGATTGATTATGCGCGAATCGCTGCGTTCAACGTTCAGGAGGAACGATTGGCGAGAGCCAGTATCCGCTCTGTTATGTCTTCATATCATGTTGAATTGCGTGAGAGATACGGTTTATTTGCATTCGGTGATAGTGATGGTGATATGCTGCTGTCCAAAGTGCTCAATGAAAATTTGCATAAAAGTGGGCGGGGGGATACGTTCAATCTCTTACCCTTTGCACTGGAATCCTCCTCTTTGGAATGGAGCCGGCCGCTGGGAAGTTATGATGTTTTTCGTCATCAAATACTGGAAGAGATGAAATATAAGGCTCCGGTTGATTTCGCCTTGGAGCTGGCAGGTAAATTCAAGCCGCTGTCGGGCGTAATGGCAGAGGCCTCAAGAGCTACTGAATTACTTAGTAAGCTGCAACCTTTATATGATGAACGTGAAGAGAATTTGGATCTAATGTTAGAGCGGAGAAGCCAAGCGGCGGAGAGTGGAAGAAGAGTACTGCTATGGATTATGAATCCGCCCGGAGATTCTATCTCGGCCCATTCGCTCGGAAGCATGCAAGCAGCCGCGGATATACCAGCACAGTATAGTGACTATCTTGGCAAATATTACGAAGATCTATATCGTGATAGTAAAAAGCCTGCAAAGTACACTTATCAGTTGGCACTTTATCAGAGCCGAACTTCAGAGATGTTGTCGCGGCTCCCATCCTTATTAACAACCTTTCATGAAGAACATGGACAATCAATGGAGGAAGCGAAGGATGCGTTAGACAAAGCGCAGCAATTGAATGACCGGATGAGAGATGTTTTGGCAGCTTCCCGAATAAGTGGCGTAAATCTGGCAGACGATCCTGCTAAGGACTGGGATATTCCGGGAAACTCGGGGGAAATAAGCGCTGAGCCACTTAAAAAGCTGCATGAACAGGAAGATGCCTTGATCCTCTCTTCGGCTGACATTAGTAGTATGGAGAATGGTTTATTTATGCAGCAAGGTGCGTACGAGTCCATTGAACCGACGGTAACAGGATTATCAGGAGTGTTGCATGAAGCTTTGGGAGTCAACGGCGATTCCTACCAAATGATTTCCTCTGTTCTAGGGGCTTCGCATGTAGTGGACAACTATTATAAAAAATACGGTAAGAAGGGAAGTGTTATCGCTAGTGATTTGGCTTTTCTTGAAGAGCATCGCAGCTCGGATAAAGCACGTAAGCAAGTAGAGTGGGAAGCCAAATCCAAGCTGGGCGAGGTTAGAGCACTGCTGGACAAAATTAGAATGCTAGGTAGCGGAGCGGCAGCTTCGATGGAACGTTATCAAATCCTTCATCAATTTTATGAGGACAATGTTTCATTTAACAACGGATTGGAGTCTCAATCCTCTGATAAATCTGAAGTGTCCTCAGATCCCTATGCTGCTGGAAGCTCGGCGATGAAGGATATTGACGGGATTTATGCAGCAATGAGTGGCATTATGGGGGGCGCTAGAGACAGGCTTTTTCAAACGGAGTATTCCGCGCTTTATTTTCAGCATTTTGATGTTTCAAAGTTAGCTAGTCTGGCACTGAATTCTCTGGAAGACACTAGTGAGCTCACAGATCAGCTTGATCCTCGCGCTCAGGAGCTGGAATACATTTTATACGGATTTCATAATCCCGCAGGGAATGTGGCCGCAGCCTATGCCGAAATATTCGCGATGAGGTTGTCCATTCGCACAATGGAAGGATTTATAGAAAAGGCAACCTTGGGAAATCCACTGGCTGTTCTAGCGGCGGCACTGTTGTATGGAATCCAGCATGCCATTCAGGATATGTTGCAGCTTTGTGAGAAGGATGCGATTCCTTTATCCAAATATATGCCGGCGCAGCTGACTTACCGTGATCATCTGCGACTGTTCATGATAATGCATGGAGGCGGGGAAGTGCAGCTATCGCGGATGCTGGCTCTAATTCAACTGAACACAGGAATAAATCCTGAGGAAAGAAACACCTATGTATCATCGGACATTAAGCTCCAAATGCAGTTATGGTTTCTGCCAGGTGTAGTTAAAATGTTGAATTACACTGCTGGTTTTCCGGGAGAGGTACAAGGGAATAAGTATCTGAGGGCAGTAAAAGCTGATTATTCTTATTAGCGGGAGGTTGGTAAGGAGATGGGGGATGGGTATGGAATCAGAGGGGAGGACAAGGAAGAAGGTAGCATGGTAGTAGAAGCGGCGATGGTTCTTCCGTTCTTCCTGCTATTCGTCCTGTTCCTGATTTCTATCGTACAGATGACCTTGTATTCGACAGCTTTGCAAAGTACAGCATCAGACACTGTAAAGTCTATTTCAACTCATATGTATCCTGCGGCTTTGGCGGTGCAGAAATGGGGAATATCCAGCGAAGTAAGTGATGATTCGGGAGGGGATGACAGTGATCATTCTGCTGGCCTGAATTGGACTATTCCTCGCTTGTCACTTACTGATTGGGGCGATAGTTATGCTGAGTCTTTACCCAAGCCGTTAAATGAGTGGGTTATGTCGGCTTTAGAAAGTGGTGAGGGACCGTTGCAGAAGCTTCAGGCAGAGACTAGTGAAAGTGTACTTGATCTTGCGATCAAACCTTTATTGAAACCATACCTGACATCAGATTTACTGGATTATGAGCGAATTCATGTATCTAATGTTATGGTGCCGGAGCTAAAAGAGGGTACTCGTCCCTACCTTGGGCTAGTGGTTAGTTATAAGCTGCCGATGAAGGTCCCCTTTCTAAACCAAAGTATTGTTTTAGAAGCAAGTGCTGTTGAACGCCTCTGGATCGGGGATACGGGAGAAGGCACAGCCAAGGAGGGGAACGGTACTGGCCAACCAGATGAATTCATTGAAATCTTAGAAAAGCCGAACCCGGCTGTAGCGAATAAGCAAGGCAAGGTTCGTGCCAGAATACCGCCGAATGCTTCTGCCAGCTTGTCAGTCTTTTATAAGAGCGGGGGCAGTACTGCCAAATATTTAGGCTGGAAACAAGCGGATGCAGATGGATATATCGAGTGGGAATGGAAAATTGGTGTAAATACCACACCGGGCTCGTGGCCGTTTGTTATACAACTGGATGATGGTAGATCTGTTGAGGTTATGTTCACAGTAGTGAAGTGAAAGGGTGGAAAAAGGAGTGTAATAAATGGCAGAGTGGACATTTTGGGGATGTCTACCGTTTTTAGCAGCGGCACTGATTACAGATTTGAAGTCGATGAGAATACCAAACTGGATCACCTTGTCAGGCTTGCTCACCGGTCTGCTTGCACAAGGGGTGATCAATAGCTGGCATGGACTGCTGAGGGCTTTCGGGGGAGCTGCTGTAGGATTTACAGTCCTTCTGATCATGCATTTATTAGGGGCGGTTGGCGCGGGGGATGTTAAGCTTTTTGCTGGAATCGGAGCGTGGACAGGGATGTTGTTTACGCTGCAAGTCGTCATGTACTCCGTACTATTTGGTGCCTTAATAGGCTGGTTAATTGTTTTAAAGAGACGGGAGGCGGTCAGTCGTTCGCGTAAGATCATCAGCAGAATTTCTGGATTTATTTTATGGAAGAGCCCGTTTCTATTAAAAAATAACGATAGTGAACTGTTGAAATTCCCTTTCATGCTGGCTGTTATCCCTGGTTCCATATGCGCTTATCTATACTTTTAGTTCGGGAGGTGATGTTTTGTTGTTCGGATTAACCCGTGATTTTATACAACAGGATGGTATATATATGATCCTTGGTGAACCCGAAGGAATACCTGAGGAGAAGCTTAATTTGATTCAGGCGCGCATGCTGATGAACACCGACATTCCTCATCATTTGAGGCTGTTACTTAGAGAAATAGATATGAAGGTTACTATGGAATACGCTGTTTTACGCAAAAAAATGCTTAGTCATCTACTCAAAGGAGAGAAGCTAAGTATGAGCTCATTTTTCGGGTTATTGCTGCAAATTGCCCAAGGCATGGAAGATGGCAGGTTATATATGCTGCGGGCGGAACAGTATGCTTTGCATGCAGATTACATTTTTATTGAAGGGTCGTTACAGAGCGGTAAAGTATACCTGACCTACATACCCATTCAGGAGAATAAGTCTGGTTCAAAGCTTGGAGAGTCACTCAAGTCACTAATCATGGTGTTAATGGCATCTATCACAGAGCTTACTGGCAGTGGTGTGCAAAGACTATTGCAATATTGCAGTGAAGAGGGATTTACTCCAGCTGGCTTAAAGATTCTTTTATCAGAGTTGCTGACAGAAAGAGAGCCCGTTACACCTGAAAGACAGCTTCATGAAGGCGTAAAAGAATATCTAGTGAAAGAGGCAGCAGCTCCACCATTAAGAAAAATATATGAGCATCGCGAAGATAAGGGATTGGAGCAGCCGACTGCTACTCCTTGGATCAGCAGCTATCCTAATCTTAAGATAAAAGAGAAGGAGAGCCTGTCTCTAAGCTTGGAGGATGAACAGGTAACGAATCCGCAAGCCTCAAGCTCAAGAACCTATATAGTGCTAGGGTGTCTATTAGGCGATGCACTCCTGTGGAAGTTTCTATATTTGGATAGTCCAAAGCCGTTATGGCTTGCCGTCTGTGGAGTTGTGACGATTGTATTGGCTGTTTTAAGCTGGATGGTTTGGAGCGGAAGGCTAAAGGTTGGTAAAGAAGATGAGGATTGTCTGAGTGAGGATTCGGAAGATACTAACTGTAATCCGAGTCGGAAAGAATTGGAGTGGAATTTTGGCAGGAATCCTGTGGCTTCTACGCGTCCTCCAACATCAATTCCAAAGATAACTCCGCAATCCTCAGATTCAGCAGCTAACGTTCCGGCAACCCGTCATGAATCACTAGCAGAGGAACATTGTTCTGTTAAAGCACCAGAAGCCATAGCACCAACAACTTTATTATCACGGGAGAAAATGCCTGAGCAAGGACGACAAATCGAAAAGCTGGATCGGAGTATTCCTTATCTCCAAAGAAGCGGTGAGGAGGATGAAGAGGCGGAAATGATCGAGTTAAATCGAACTAGCTTCATTATCGGCCGATCGGCAGAGGTGGCTCAATATGTGGAAAGATCAGAAGGAGCCTCTAGAGTACACGCTGAGATATCTAGAAGCACCAGCGGATATATTCTGAAGGATCTTGACTCCAGAAATGGAACGCTTTTTCAAGGTGAAGCCATGGTCCCGTATAAAGAGTATCCACTAACAGAGGGGACCACATTTAAAATTATAAAAGGAAGCTACACATTTCATACAGCATGAAGGTGAGTTCTAACGATGAATGTGGCTCTACAATTTTTGTTTTTTCAAATCTTCTAAAGCGACTTGAAGTGTAGGGAAGGTAAAGTCAAAGCCATGATTTAATGCCGCTGCGGGCAGGACGCGCTGACCTTTGAGTAAGATTTCGGATAATTCCCCGACTGCTGTTTTTAACAGGAAGGCTGGCAAAGGGAACCAGTGCGGCCGTTTGTAGACTTTGCCAATCGTTCTGCCGAACTCTTCGTTCGTTACCGGATGTGGAGCAGTCGCATTAACAGGTCCGTTAATCGTTGGATTTTGCGTACAGAAATCAATTAGACGCACAATATCCGTCAGATGGATCCAAGAGAGCCACTGCTTTCCAGAGCCAATGTTGCCGCCAAAACCTAATAAATAAGGCAGCTTCATTTTTGGGAATGCTCCGCTCTCATTGCCGAGCACAACTCCGGTACGCAGCTTGACCACGCGGATATCATGGTAGGTTTCATCTGAAGCCTCTTCCCATGTCTTAACTACTTCTGAAGGGAAATCCATGACCTGGGCTGGTGAGGATTCACTAAAAGTATCCTCTAAAGAGGTACCGTAAATCGCCACGGCGGAAGCCTGAATGATTACGGAAGGCTTTTGCTTCATTTGATCTACTAACTTAGCTGCTGCGGAAACGGTTGCAAGTCGGGACTGCATAATCGCTTTTTTGCCACTTGGACTCCAGCGCTGGCTAAGGGAAGCTCCGGCGAGATTAATTAGGGCAGCTGCATTTTCCACTGGAGCGGGATTAGAACTTAGACTGTCCCAGGTGTGGTAACTCAGCTTAGGATGAATTGTTGTTGCGTCTTTTGGTAAATTCCGACCTACAATAGCAACTTCATTACCTGCTTGCAGCCAGTATTTTGTTAGTTCGCTACCTATAAAACCGGTGCCGCCACATATCACATATTTCAAAGGAGGGCCTCCGTTCTAAATCGTACAATTCATTAAAAATTACTTAAACAAATGCTGGTAAGCAGAGTAATCAATTTTATTCTTTTCGAGAAAATTGACAAGAAAACGGTTATCGCGCCGCGGTGTGGCAACTATGTAACCTTTAATGCAGTGATCGCGAGTAACTTCTTTTGCATTGCTCTCGACGGCGATTTTTCCGATCTCGGCAGCAATAGAATGCTTCGCAATATCACGAAATGGACCAGGTACAGGCTGAACAAGCTGGTCCAAAAAGGCTTTTGTTTCGTCACTCCAGAGCGGGCGGCTACGTTCTACCCAGTAATTTTGCCAGTCTAGCTTTGACTTTCCATCAGCTTTGGGCAGGACCTTTAGGAATTTGCGGAACATAAAAAAACCGCCGATACACATGGAACCAAGCAGCATAAATGTCCAGAAAGCGATAGAGTTCATAAACCAATTGCTCGGTGTGGATAATAAACCAAGTCCTGATTGGATAAACATGCATACACCACCTTTTGGCAATGAGGATTCTCACACGAATTATTCTCATATTAAAGTATAGCTTATTTCCAAAGTTTTGCGAAGCAGAACCCGGCATATTGGCCTCGTCTAGATTTATTTTTCCGATCACGGTAGAATAGGGGTTAATTCGTGAAGGAAAGAGGGAAGAAGTATGCTGAAAATAGGTTCACATGTGTCTTGCTCGGACAAGGGTCTTTTGACCGCAGCAAATGAAGCAAATGAGTATGGTTCCAGCTCGTTTATGATATATACAGGAGCGCCGCAGAATACGCGCCGCAAGCCGATTGATGCCATGTATCCCAACGAAGGGAAGCAAGTTATGAAAGAGAATGGTGTAGAGGAGATTGTTGTCCATGCACCTTACATTATTAATCTCGCTTCCTATAAAGAGAATACGTACCAACTGGCTGTTGATTTCCTGCAAGAGGAAATTCGCCGTACCCATGCACTTGAGGTCAAGCATATTGTATTACATCCAGGTGCGTTCACTGATAAAGATGCTGAATATGGTATTCAGCGGATTGCAGATGGCCTGAATGAGGTGCTTGGAGGCACGAATGAAACGGAAGTGCATATCGCTCTAGAAACTATGGCTGGTAAGGGAACAGAGATCGGCCGCAGTTTTGAAGAAATCGCTTCTATTATTGCTAAGGTCGAACATAACGAACGTCTATCGGTCTGTCTTGATACTTGCCACATTCATGATGCTGGTTATGATATCGTTAATGATTTGGACGGTGTTCTCAACAAATTTGATGAGACTATCGGGTTGAATCGTCTTGGTGTAATCCACATTAATGACAGTAAAAATCCATGTGGCGCTCGCAAAGACCGTCACACGCCAATTGGCTCAGGTTGGATTGGGTTTGATACGATTAACAAAATCGTACACCATGAAAAGCTGGAAGGTCTGCCTTTCATTCTGGAGACCCCATGGATTGGTAAAGATGCTAAGACACAACGTCCGATGTATGAGGTGGAGATCGCTTTGCTGCGTGGTAACGTAGCTGAACGCTTTGGACCGGAATTCGTGCAGGATGTTGAAACATTACGTGAATTTTTTGCCAAGCAGGAGATTGATTCCCGTCAATATGTACTTAATGTCTGGGAGCTGCTGAAGAACGATGCCAAAGCTAAAAAAGCTGATCCACGTGAACCACTGGAGCGTCTGTACGATGAAGTTGTCGCTGCCCAGTTGTTCCCGCAACTAAGCGAGGAAGCTATTAATCATCGTTTAATTGCTTGGTTAGCAGGCAATTAAGTGCTCGTGAACGCTTAAGCTATACTTCAGATTGCGTATGTAGATGAGAGGATGGGAAGAGGGTCATGGAATTACACGTAAAAAGAAACAATTCGTCAGGTGTCGAGCATTATTCCAACCGGGCACGTATGCTCATTTCCTGTCCTGACGGACCGGGAATTGTGGCGGCTGTATCACACTTTCTGTATCAGCATGGCGCAAATATTGTGCAGTCGGATCAGTATACGATGGATCCAGATGGTGGAATGTTCTTTATGAGAGTCGAGTTTGACCTACCTGAATTAGGCGATCGTCTGGAAGAGATTCGCTCTCAATTTGGCGGAGTGGCGGAGCGTTTTAAGATGGACTGGAAGATTTTTAATGTTCGTCATAAGAAGAAACTTGCCATATTCGTCTCTAAAGAAGACCATTGTCTTGTTGAACTGCTCTGGCAGTGGCAAGCGGGCGATCTCGATGCCGATATTGCCCTCGTCGTTAGTAACCATTTGGATATGAAATCTTATGTCGAGTCGTTTGGCATTCCATTTCATCATATTCCAGTCACAGCGGATACTAAGGATGAAGCAGAAAAACGCCAGTTAGCGGTCATCGGAGACGATATCGATGTGATTATATTGGCACGGTATATGCAGATTATCTCGCCGTCCTTTATTGAGCATTATCGCCATCAGATTATTAATATTCACCACTCTTTCCTGCCTGCCTTTATTGGCGGCAATCCATACGCCCAAGCGTACCAACGTGGGGTGAAAATTATCGGGGCAACCGCTCACTATGTTACTGAAGAACTAGATGGTGGACCGATTATTGAACAGGATGTGCAGCGGGTAAGCCACAGTGATGATGTTATTGAGCTGAAACGGATTGGGCGTACCATTGAACGTGTTGTTCTGGCTCGTGCGGTGAAATGGCATATCGAGGACCGGATTCTCGTCCATCAGAACAAAACTGTAGTATTTAAATAAAGGTATTCTCCGGTGAAAGCAACGGTTATGCCCGAGGGCTTTCACCGGAACCCTTTAATTTAATAGTTCACTAAATCTCTATCAGGTAAAAAAGCATTTTACCAGCAGCTTGGCTATTTATGCCAAGGTGCTTTTTGTCGTTCTCAAAAATCATGTAGTTAAGGAGGTGGAAGGTTTGGCGTTACAGCGGGGACGTTTGTTAAAACGTAATTATTTTTTCGCAAGTCTCATTTTGATTACTGGATTCGGGGGATTGCTAGGTTATGATTTCTATTTCAAGCCCTACGTGCTTTCCCAAACCGTGGTCAAAGTTAAGGTGGGAGCTGGGGAATCTCTACCTAAAAATTATGAGCTGAAAGCAAGTGATTTGTATCTGGATTCTGTTCAGACCAAGGATATACCCTCTGGTGTAATTACGGAAATCGCACAAGTGGAGTACAAAATTACGAATGTAAATCTGACTAACGGTAGTATTTTGACAGCATCACTGGTGGATGTTAGTGATTTAGAGCCTTTGCAGGATGAAGGTATATTTCCTATTCCGAAGGAGGCTATTTATGCCATCAATGGTTCGTTGCGAAGCCGGGATAAGGTAGACATTTATCTTGTAGAAGGTGAGCGAGAGAAGCAGCGAGAGGCGCTTGGTTCAAATACAGTTAAAAAAGAAAACGAGGAACAGGTGAAAAAACAAAGCTTGCTTAGCGATCCTGCTAAAGAGATCTTTTTATCTGGAGTTACCGTGAACTATGTGCGAACAGAAGACAATAATGATGTACAGGATTCTGAGAAAGGCAACAACAATAACCGATTCACTTCTACTGGCAAGGTGGCGACACCAGAATTGAAGCTGAAGAAAAGTGAGGGTCAACGGTTAGGGCAATTTTTGGAGCAGGGCAAAAAACTGTGGATCGTACGGGTAGAGTAGGGGGAGATTGCCTTGAAAATATTTAGTCTGGGCATAGATCAGTTAACGATTAATGATATCAAAAACGCGGGATTTAATGTAGTTACACAAAACGTGTATCCCGATCCGGCGCATACCGAAGGTCATATGTTAATGGTTACTAGTGACCAGGTATCTGTTCAAGCGCTTAGCGAGCTGCGATACAAATATCCAAGCTCTATGATCCTGTATTTATATCTGCAAAAGGGAATTCGCGGCTATCAAGCTGTGCATATGTTATGTGAAAGCTTAGGTCTATATTTTATTCCTCCTCGTTCTACCTCGTCAGCAGTGATAGAGAAGATTCGTTTTATCCTGGAAGAGGATGGCGAGGAACGGAGCAATTTGGTTGGCTTTTTTGGCTCAGGTCCAGGCATTGGCTGCACGAGTGTGGCGAAGCTGTTCGCAAGACGAATTGCTGCGGCAGGTCTACGTGTTCTTGTACTTGGTTTGGATTTATATGACCCCGGGTATGACCGCAAAGCGACGATAAGTCTAGACAAACTGCGCCCCAAGCTTACAGGGAAGATGATTCATGATGAAGATTTCGAGCAATTGATTAGGCAGGATGGCTATTTGTATCTACCGGGGAATTACGACTACTTGAGTGTCCAGGATTATCTGGAGGAAGAGATCGAATATTTCTTGGCTAGAGCTGGAGCAAATGCGGATGTGGTTATTGCTGATTTCGGTTCAATTCCCGAGAGTGCTGCGTGGTATGTCGGTATGCAAAAGTCGTCGTTACGCATGATTGTCACTCATCCTAAACATGAACACAGATTAGAACCTCTATTCGAGCTTGCGGGGCATATAGATCTGCGTCCGCATGATTTCCAGCTGATCATTAACCGCAGTAATGTGGAGGAAATATCTTCGTCCAAAAATATGGCCCTTAGATTTGGCACTGAAATCTTGCTGGAGTTACCGTATTACCAGCCCTTGCAGGAAAGCTTGCCTCTAGGCAAAAAAGAGCTACAGCATGTGGATGATAAGGTACATTCTCTATTGGTGTCGATGGGATTAGCGCCAGAGGCCAAAAAGAAAGGGATATTTCTATGATTGAAACTCTCGCGAGTCGTCCACTCTTTTCTCTAAAACAAAGCGTGCTGCGCACTAGCAAACCGGGCAAGGAAGATTTTTATGCTTTTTTACAAAAAATGAAAACCGAGATGAACGAAGGGTTAGAACGTGAGGATGACGCTTACTTCGAGCTAAATGCAAAGGCATTAATTGGCGATCCGCAGGCAGTTAGCTTTTTTATGAATGAGATTGAGAAGTACTTACGAAAAACACCTTTTACTGGAAAGGTTCCAGAAGCGTACCGAACGGCGGCAGAGGCCCTGTATCACGAGTGGAAGGGTTTTGGACCAGCGTATCGTTGGTTTACTGATCGTGCATACAGCGAGTCAACCGGATTACAAATGATTGGGAAGCAAATTTTTTATAACCATAAAGGTGAGTTTATAGCTTACCCGTATGAGATGCCTTCACTGGATCGGGTGGAGCAGCTGAAGCGTTCCTTGCTAAAAAGTGATCCCAATAAAAAGCTGAACAAGGATAATCCTTCGGTGGAGTTCAAAATGGATGATCCGCTTTGGCCAGGTAGATTTATTCGGCTTGCGATTTGGGTATCACCTAGGGTCTGGGAGGGTTTTACTACGATATCACTGCGGCGACAGGTTGTGGAATTTCTGGATTTGGAGGATCAAGCGGGTACGGAATGTATTCCTGCCGAGGCGGTTGAGTTCATTCGGGCGTTATCGTCCACGTTTCGCAATACCATTATTGCGGGTGCTGTAGGGTCAGGAAAAACAACCTTTGCCAATACGATCGTTGGTGAGCAACTGCTTGGCTCTTCATCCTGCATGGGAGTAGTGATGATAGAGAAACATCCGGAATCCATTTTACCGTATCAAATTAAAGGCCATCGGATTATTCCAATTCAAGCTGCGAATGAGGAACTGATGGAGGTGGGAGTAGAGTCGCTGCGGCATGACCCAAATATTTTGTATATGACGGAGATGCGTTATAACGAGTGGGAATTTTATTTGTGGAGTGGGGAAAAAGGATACGACGGGATCACCGGAACCTTCCACACCGTGGATTCGGAGGACATTCCTTATCAAGGTGCGTTTGCTGTGTCGACAAGAATTGGCGGGAGTTTAAAGGGGCATTTGATCTCTGCGCTGAAATCATGCGAGCTGGTGTTTATTTTGGAGAGTGTCCCGAACGGGAAGAAGCGGCTGGTGCGAATATCAGAAATCTTTTACGAAGAGGATAGAAATTCAGTGTTTGCTAATGATCTTATGCGCTGGGAGCCGGAGGAAATGTGTTGGTCTTATAATGACAAGCTGACGAAAAATCTGATGCTGAAAATGACTAAGAAAAATGCACAGGCTACGCGGATTCTCCAAAAAGAGCTGGGACGACTTGCTTCAACAAAACCAATGGATCAGCCGCTTAAAGAAAGCTTGAAATCTAAGATAGTACTTAATGAGTGAGGAGGTGCAGATATGGATTTACTATTTTATATTTTTCGTTTTGTTCTTCATTTATGGATTGTGTGGGGACTGTGGTTACTCACCAAACTGCTCATCGAAAGGCATTTACGGCAGGTAGTCCAGAAATTCGATTTTCGAATTAAACATAAGATGAGCATTTTTGGCAAAAGAGTTAGCTCGGTTAAAAAAAGGCTGTGGCTCTACCGCCATCTGGACAAGCTTCTGTATTTCGTACACCGGAAGTATGAACCGGGTATTAGCGTTATGCGTTTTGTTATGCGTACAGCCATTTTGTTTATTGCGGTTTTCTTATCAGGACTACTGACACTTAGTGAGCTCCCTGGAAGGTTGAGTTTTAACAATCCTTTTTTGGAGGGGATTACTTTTAATGAAGGACAGCCGATTCAGGGGGCGTGGAGATTTCCGCTTTTTATAGCTGTAATATCTGCGACGATTCCTTATTTTCGTATGAGATACATCTATGCACAGCGGAAGGTACATGGAAGCTACGATCTCCTCGATGTGGTCAAAATCTCCACCAAATTCACACATTTGTCGGTAGATTCGATTCTTGATCGTACAGCGGATTTTCTAACAGATAAAAATGTACTAAAGAGTCCTCTGAAGCTGCTTGGTGCCGCATTTTCTAATTACAGTAATGAGAAGGAGCTTGTTGAGGAGGCAGGGAGATTCTCCAGTGCGATTGGCACCACCTTCGCTTTAGAGTTTATATCAGATCTGCTCTATGCCGAGAAGGAGGGAACCCGTTATTTAAAAAGCTCGCTAATGCTGTTGAATCGTTCTATGGAGCAGCAGAGAGAGACGATTTTAACTGTAAAAGCAGGAAGCAGAGATGCGATCAGCCTTGGCTTATATGGGAATCTTCTGGTGCTGGTATCTACGGTTGGTACCTTTATGTATATGCTGAAGCCCGATATCTATTTTCAACTGCAGTTCGAAACTACGGTAGGTCTTTCCTTTTTGATGGTGATCGTCTCCGGCCTTTTTATCTCTTTTGTGATCAGTACTATTCTTGCCAGGCCCAAACTGGACTACCACTAAGGTGATGAACTATGGATAGATTATTACTACTAATTACAGTGATCGGGATCGTGTATGTCGCATTACTTGTGTTTGTGAGCAGCAGCAATAAGCAGGAACGATATCTTGTCCGACTGGGCATCCGGTGGAATTCGCTGGGTGAACACGTGCAGAGTGATAGATTTCAGCAATTGTTGAATGAATGCGGTTTATCAATTTCAGCTCGAAAAGTTACGCTATTTCGTTATTCAGCGGCAATCATCTATTTATTTAGCCAAGTCGTCAGCGATTTCATCCGATCTGTTCCTTTTTCATTCTATGACCCTCTAATTGCTCTACTTATTCTCGTAATCAGCAGTCCGATGCGTTATCTTCCGCTTGGTTGGGTGTTGGCGTGGCTTCACCAAAAGACGAATATTCAAAAAGATGGCGAGTTGATCTCCTTTATCCGTCTCTATGAGAATAATCGCCTACGTAAGCGCGGATATGTGCAGTTTGGTGCTTTTTGTGGGAGTACAGCGGGACATTTTCAATATATACGTCAGGACTTGTATGAGCTGTCAGAACGGGCAGTAGATGAGGGTGTGGAGGGGGCGATTGAATGGTTTTGTGCCAAATTTCCGGATAACCATCACTTTATTAATGACATCCGGTCCATTTTGCTGGCGACAGAAGGCATGGATGATGACACGGAAGCTGCAAACTATTTGCGTGAACAAGGCAAGATTATCTCCAAAATCTCCAGCGATCAGTATTTAAAAAAATGGTCTTTCATCGGTGATCTATCGACGATTATTAATGTTATTCCATCGATTGCTACTTTTTTGATGATCGTTGCCATGGCGATGCAGTACATTTTGCTAATCAAAGGAAATTTTAATGGAGTCGGCATGTTCCAGTGAAAAATTGTATATTCAACCTTATTTTTAAAACCTAAAATAAAAAGGGAGAAATTAACAATGAAAAAAGACGCTATTTCTACAGGTTTGTTTATCGCTATCGGTTTTTTGTGTGTGGCCATCGTAATTGCCATTTTGATTCCTCTGGTGCGTGACGTGATTAATGCTGCCGATGATAATAGACCGACGATCCCGGGGGTATCTCTAACTCAACCGCTGGATTCCAGCCAGACTGCACTAACTATGTCCATGACTCACGTTTCGGTATAAGTCAGATGAAAAAAGACTCTATTTCCGTCGCTATGTTTTTGGCCATTGGCTTTGTAATTGCGGGGATGTTTGTCACGGTAGCTACGCATATGATCGGCAGCAGTCAGGACGATATCATCTCACATACTAAGCAAGTGGAACAGTATTAGAAGGAGGCGTGTCTAATGAAGGAGACCGTCCTCCGGGCATTGTTCATGTGGCTAGTCCTGTTTATTATCCTGCAGCCTATCTTCTCCTACATAGATTATCTGCTAGATTTACAGGTCAAAGCTAATACGTCCTATATCACACAAAAAGCAGCAACAGAGGGGATGGTTACAGCTTCTATGCGGAATGAAGTAATTTCGCATCTGAAGGCGATTGGATTTTCTGAAGCTTCGATAGAAATTACTAGCAGTACAGACACCGTTCAAGAGCGAAAGCAACGAATTGATGTGTATGTAACCGCGCCGCGGATAAATCTGTTTCCTTATAATTTTTCTACGGTTTCGCAGCCGACTCGATATTATGGGCATGGATCAATTATGAGTGAGTATCTCGATTGACTAAGGGATGAGCGTAATTTATGGATTACATTATTAAGCTGGCATTTGTCCTACTGATCTTTATCTACTCCTGGTTCTTTCAGATCCAGAATCAGGAGTGGGACCAGCTGCGCAGCATGTTAAAAGACGCAAATAATATCGCTGTTCACGATGCCGCACAGGAATTAGATGAGACCGAATTGACTCGTGGTCGTCTGATTATAGATCCCGAAGATGCGTACGATACTTTTCAGCAAACCCTGCAGAACAATCTAGGCCTTGATAGCGGCCTTTCCCCCCAAGGGGGCAGTCGTTTTAAGACACAAGTAAAGATTGTGAAGTTCGATATTATTGACGATTCCGATGGCGTGAATTTTCCACTTTTATACGAGGATAGCGAATATGGCATAACCAAATACATCGCAGGTCCTTCGGTTATTGCCGTCATAGAGACGGAACACCCGGTTCTGATCTTCAGATCCAAAACACAACAGCCCATCAGGGTGCCAGCAGTTCAGGAGTATAAGTTCAATAAGTAAGAAAAGCCAATTAAAGAAAAGGGAGAGATTCAGTGATGAAGAAGAACATTTTAAGAGCAGCTTTGACTACAACAATGTTACTTAGCATGGTATTGGGGCAAAACGTGATTACTAACGCAGCAGCGGTTACACCAGTAACCGCATCTACACCATCAGCTACAGCAAAACCTGCTGCTACACCAGCACCCATTATGAGGGATAACTTAAGTAAATATGGTTTGAAAAAGGATTTAGAGTTGCCGGTTACGCTTACGGCGGGTGGGCTTAGTTATACGCTGGAGAAGTTTATGATTTATGATTTCAAGTCAAAAGATGCACAAAATTTAGTGAGACAATATGATTATGATTCATTCAGTGCTATGGTTAGTAATCCTAGGTACCTCATTTGGACTAAGATCACAATTATAAATAACAGTAAAAAAACAGTGAAAAGAACATTGGATGATCATAAAGAAAAGTGGACTTTAACTCTGCAGAGATTTGGACAAATAGATGAAATTTGGCCTACGGCCAACCTAAAAAAACTAAATAATAAAGAAGCTCTTTATTATTATAGCCTTAAGCCAGGAGAGCAATTATCTACTTACCAAGCTTATTTATATGATCAAGACATTAATTATTTTGTTATTCGGTTATTTCATGACGGTGAATTTGATGAGAAATTTGTAGTCAACTCTCAGGGGTAGTAGGTATGAAAAAAATATTTATCTCAAGCATTTGCCTTCTGTTACTTATCCCACATATGACATCCATTTCTTCAGTACATGCAGCTGAGACGAAATTGACCTCGCTTGCTATTCCTATTACTACAGGTTTGCAAGGGTCAAACAATGCAGCTAAAGATTTTTATTTAGAACTTCCTAGTGGAGTGTCTAGTTCATCAGTCAAGACAGGTACTTTAAAATACAGTGGATCTAATGAAAAAATGAGCCTATCTTTGGAGAATGAGAAGATTAAAGTTACGTTAAAGGGAATCTCTAATCAAAAAGATATTAAAGGTGTGCAGGGTTATAGAGCTTCTTTTGAAGAACTGTATAAAACTGAAATCTATAATTCAATTTGGTTATACTCAGACGGTAAAAGATGGCAAATTAATGAGTACAGTGAAAAAAAAGATAGTATGGTGACATATGATAAGCCTACTGAGGATGGATATCCATCCAAGAATCCACCTGTAACCTCAGTAACTGCAGGTCCTTATCAAGAAAAAGATTACTTAAAATGGTATAACGGATCGAAAACCGAGATTATAGAATCTGAAGACATTATTCAGTCTACTATAAAGCCTAAATACACCAAAAAATCTCCATATGGAGAAGATCCGAGATTTAAAAATGGAAGAGTTATTATAAACTATACGATTCCTATAGGTGTTCCTTGGAAGGCTGAAATTAATGATAGTTTAACTGGAAAGGCAGAAGGACGAAGATATCTAGCATTCGCAGAATATTATTACACTGCAGACGCTAAAGTCACCACTTACAGCTACGGGGGAACAGTCAGCTTTGAATATGGTCTCCCAGATGAAGCTACACTCACAGGTTCTGCAATTCTAGAACAACCTAATCCAAACCCAATTAAGTTTGATAATAAGAATGTTTCGGTTAAGATCGCATTGAAGGGTGAGCTGCTATCCTATAAAGATATTTCGAATATTTCAGAATGGATTTTTTATGCCAAAGAGAAAGGTAATGACAGTTCACTCCAGACAAAAAAGGTGTATACCAAAACTCTAACGGCAAACGAAACTTTCAAGTTTGAAATTCCGAAGGAGAAAGTGGCAGGTAAAAGTAACTACAGTCAAGAGTACGAACTAAGTATAGTAGTGAGATTTAAGAATGAAGTCGTGACCAAAAGAAGTAAGTTCGACTCGTTAAAAGAATCTTTTACAGTCAAAGCAGGAGTGTATACAACCTCAGATCCTCCGGGAGGAGGGTTTCCAGGTCCTACATCACCGTCAGAACTACCGAGAGAGTTAAAACCTCCAGTAGCTCTTATAAATGCACCGAAAACTGTAAAAGCAGGACAAGAGTTTGTAGCCAGTGCAGCAGGGTCGTATGACCCCGATGGTTATATTACGGATTACTTTTGGGATACGCCTAATGCTAAGGGAGAATTGAGCACTTTGCCAAGGGGAACGCTTTGGTATGATAAAGACCATTTGGGGGAACAAACACTTGCTTTGACTGTAATGGACGACGACAAAATGACTGGAAGTACTAGTACTGAGGTTAATGTCATTGAGCCAAAACCAGATGCATCTATCAGGGTAGATGGTACATTAAAGCAAAATCGAAAGGTTATCATACAAAGTTACGTTAGTAGCCCGACCCACTACCCATTAGTAGATGCTAAGACTAAATTCACCATCACAGCCGTATCAGGTGGAACGAATTCTGATATTAAATATAGCGGATCGCTGAACGGAGTATATAGCAAAGATGTGCTATTCAAGAAGCCAGGGAAATATAAAGCAACCATTTATGTGGAGAATACATTAGGGCTAACTGCGAGAAACGAAACAACTTTTGATATAGCACCAGACCAGAAGCCTTTTGCATACTTTACGATGGCTGGAACAGTGTATCGCAATCCTTCAGATGGTAAACAAGCGACCCTATCAATAGATGATATCTCTTACTCTCCAGATCAAGATATTGTGGCTCGTAGGCTTTGGGAATACCGTTACGATTCAGATAACAACGGTAGTTTTGCAGGTGAGCAATGGGTTATTTTTAGCAATGAGAATTTAGATCGTTTGAATCTCAAGGTAAGAGATGTTGGGCAATACGAAGTGCGACTAACTGTATTCGAAGAGTTTGGCCAGCCGACCATCGAGGAGTTTGTGACGCAGGCTGATCGGCAATCCATAGATTCAGAAGCTACACAAAATGTGATCGAACGGATCTTCACGGTTAAAAATCAGGCACCTGATGTCGATTGGTCATGGTAGAGAGGATTAGAGATGCAGAAATTAAAAAAAACAATTTCAACGTTTATGGCCCTTGTATTACTACTTCTTTCATTCCCTGAATTTTATTCGGGGAGTGCAAAGGTAGAGGCGACAGGTGACCCAAATATCATCAATTTTATGGATATCCGTCTTGAAGGATTTAATAAAACAACTCCTTGGGAGCCAGCTATGGGGAATATAGGATCTTTAAGTTTGAATATGCCTGCTATGACCCTAACCAATATTACTTTTGATCTAACAACAAGAATACTGCGCTACGATTATGTACCTGATGCGCCTGTAGTTTTAACATCAGGGGATATTAATTGGTACTATGATACGCAGCGTACTAGATTTCTTAATATTTACAGTTATATGTACAGGACAGATGGAAGTGGTAATACTGATTATGCTACTGATGCCTCATGGAGAATTGAAGAAATGCCACCTGTGAAAAGTTCGGATAGTCTTCAGTTTAACCTTGACAGAAATACAACCGCTTTTTATGAAAGTTATGCCTATCCAGCGAAGTATGGCATTCCAAAAGCCCTTAAAGTCGCACTAAGAGCAAGTGATGCGCAACACCAACCTAACGAATGGATGAATGGTTGGCATAACAACGTATATTATGATTGGGTTAACATACCTCTAGTAATAAATTCAGCACCTACGCTCACAGTGACTACACCAAGCGAGCAGCAGCTACTGAATGAGCCAGGATTCAGTGGTATGAATATCGAAGGATATGTTCGAGATGTGGACAATAATGATCTAGTCGTTAGTGCTGAAATTCCTAATGTGTTCTATAAACAAGTCAATGTCCAACAGGCACTAAATAATAAATGGTTTTCCATCCCAATAGATGTTTTGGCAGACGGAATTCCTCCCGGACGACACAATATCATTATCAAGGTTGTGGATCCCTATAATTATAAGGATGAGAAATCGTTGGTCGTTAATGTATCCTATAGGCTTAGGAATAAATCCTTTATATTGATTAACACTCCTATAGACGTATCAACCACATACAAGGACTATGAAGGAGATTCTAAATATCAAGAACGCTATAGATACGATCATAACCCGTATTTCTTCGATAATTCGATGGGTATCATTTCGGATAGTGGGTTATGGCGTTCAGAAAGGTATACCTCCTTTCCATATAGCGGACTCTATAACGCAACCTTTCAAGCACGAGATAATCCTAAAAACGATGACAGATTCGATGTCTATCGTTTATGGAGCCGAGATAATTTATCTTCAATGACCTATCATGTTCATCGGAAGCCAATTGCATTGTTTGCTGCCAAACTGGCGTGGGGATCTCTTCTGCTAACAGATAGTTCCTACGATTTGGACCACATCACGGCTGTTAATAAGGGACTTATAGCTTGGCAATGGCAGTATAAAAAAACTGATTCTGAAATATGGACAGATGGTCAACCGCCAGCTCAATTACCGAGTTCTGTACAATATGACATACGCCTTAGAGTACGTGATGTCGATGGCGAAAATGGGTTGGGGGTCTGGAGCGACTGGTGTGTAAGGACGGTGGGGGCTGCAGGTAATCTACCTCCCGTAGCGTTATTTAGTGTTGATCCTAATATTGTTTCCTATCGCAAAGCTACTACCATAACAGACAAATCGTTTGATCCGGATAATGATCCATTAGATGTGTATTACTGGACGGTTATCAAAGACGGTTGGAACAAAGTTTGGGAGCATTGGGGTGGAGCTACAACGCCACCTAATATCGCAGCTTTTGGAATTGGTAATTATCAAATTAGTTTACAAGTACATGACAACCGAGGATTATGGTCAGATTGGTATCGTCAAAATGTTCAGGTGATTAATCACCCACCCGCAGCAGCATTTAACATGCCAGCTGAAGTATATCGAGACACTGTAATTACAATGGATAATCTAACACCAGATCCTGATGAAGATGGAGATTCGCTTGCTTATTTATGGTACGCCAAACTCAACAATAGTCCTTATTATTATGCTGGCAGTAACCGCAACCAATCTTTGACGATACGAGATCTTATTGCTGGAAACGGAATTTCACCGCAGCAGGCTATATCAGAAGGATGGGAAATGCGCCTTAAGGCAACAGATGTACCTAATCCCTCAAGTATTGGAGCTTTAAGTTCCAATGCAACACGCGTATTTACTGTTAAAAATCATGTTCCAACAGCTGCTATTAATGGTCCATCGGCAGTATTCCAATATGATACCCGACAATATACATCTTTTGATGAGGATGGAGATCCCTCCGACATCGCTAGTCTGCAATACTTCTGGAAAGTAACGGATAGTGATGGCATTACGCAATGGCTTCGAACTCCTAGTATTGATGTTAATTTTCCTGAGTCCGGTATCTATACATTGGAACACTGGGTTATCGATCAGATCGGTGATAAGTCTAATATAGCTACGTTGAAGGTGAGTGTTACTAAAAATCTAGCGCCCTCAATGACATTGATAACCCCGGCGGGAACCGTAACCAATCCATCCGTTATAGATGCCGAAATACAAGGAGATCCATTAATTAAATGGAATTATACAGACCCAGAGAGTGATCCGCAGGAGAAGTACCGTTTAGAATTTTTTTCGAAAGACGGACTCTTAGTTAAGACAGTTGAAAACCTTGACACCACAGGTCAGCTGCGGCAGTATCAACTCCCTAACCATACATTTAATCGCTTTGAATACTTCACCGTATATGGGCGGGCTTATTCCAAATTAAGCTGGTCAGAAATATCTAACGAAAAAACGTTTATCATCGACAATCCGCCGCAGCCCGGATTCACACTTATCACGGATACAGGCAGAGATGCTGCCAAAGAGCCGATTTATCGCACGGATCTTCTAAATATCAAGAGCAAAGCGACGGATCCAGACCTTCCAAAAGGAGATACGATCAGCCATAAGTATGATTTGAAATCATCTAACGGGACGGAAGGATTGGCTAGTACTCAAGCTGAATTTACGAAGAAATTCACCTCAAATGGCGTCTTTACCTTGAAACAAACCGTTACGGATTCTCTAGGACTGTATCGAGAGCTATCTCTGAGTATCACCGTAGCCAACCGTAAACCGACCGTAACGATAACGTACCCAACAAGTACTGACTCAAGTAAGCCTATGATCGCAAGTACGCTTACACCAATCATCAAGTGGGATTATCAAGATGAGGATGGAGATGAACAACAGCGGTATAAGGTACAAATTATCAACTTGGCGACAGGGATGGTTAAGGTTCAATCTGGCGAACAAAATTCAAGTGCCAAACAGTGGCAAGTGCCCGCGGGAATATTGGTTGAGAACGAAAAATATGCCGTGGAAGTGGAAGCTTTTGATGGTTATAACTGGAGTAATATCTCAGCGCGTAAATATTTCATGGTTAATCTACTGAGTATTAAAGGTGGGGTCCAGCACACAGAGGAATGGAATAACAACCGTAAAGGCTACAATTTGAACAAGAGCGGTAATGAGGAGAGTCCAAGAGGCTATAATGTGTTTTGGGCAGGTGAGCGATTTATTTTGCAAGGGATAGCAACCGGTCTACCTGATACTGTTGAGGTAACGATGACGGGAGGTTATTCTACGCAACTAAATCCAACGAACAGTGATAAAACCTTGTGGACAGGCGAATTTTATAATCCGGCATTTGTGAAACTTCCCGATGGTCCAGTGACCTTTACCTTCACAGCTAAGAATGAGTACAATACCAAAATAGATACAGTTACTGTTGTGATCGCTGGCGATTGGTCCGAATATTTTCGGAACCATCGTGTGAAGTAATGATACATCTACGACTTTATCCTTTTTCCATCTAAAAAGGGCTACGCGGAAATACGACCCGCATAGCCCTTTTTTACGAGCAACAACTTATATAACTCCTTCAGTCCGTTCTTCATTCATTCTCATCATTCTTGTAGCAACGGAAGGGGTATGTAAAGGTATATTCGTCGAACGTGCAGAGGCTCTTTGAGCTCTACGCACATAATAGGATAACTTGCCGCTGAATATTTTATGGGAACAGAGTGAAAGAGCGAAATCCTCCGGGGTAACAAAGCAGGAAGGCTTATTCACAGGCTGAACTGCGGTATTTTCAAATAAGGAAGCAACAAAATGAGAGCAGAAATAAGCGTTCTCTCGATCTATTTTAACATTTAGAAGTACGCCGATCAGGCCTAAAAGATGGTATTTATAACGTTCCTGATTTTTCATCATCCCTTGGACATGATTGTACATGGCATCGTATTCCGTGGCACTGACACGTAACTGATAAATAGAGCAATTTGCGCTGCTATAGAAAGGGTGAATGAAATTTTCTTGAATCAGACCCGCGACGAATGGATTGTGCATTTTTTTTCTTCCGAAGCTGTACACCTCACGTAGTTCACTATCAAAGGCGATCGAAGCATGGTTCAGATCAGCTTTTGTAAACCACTTAATGAAACCACTGAAGGCTGTACCTGTACCGGTAAGCACAATATAAACATCCTTTTTCGAAGTCATGTTCAGAATTCCTTTCCACTTGGAGATATTGGATAATGAATGAAAATTTTACTTGTGTAACTCCATCTTACTTTATATTCGAGCATTGTAAAACAAACTTTAGTCGCAATAGAAAACTAGACCATAGGCTAAGTAAAAACCCGTCTCATGACATAGTTACTTTTGCGTATATAAATGCGTAGATATTGCAAAACATAAGCTGTCAAACAAAGAGTTTTTAAAAACAATTGGAATTGCTTCCACACTAGTGATACAATAAGAGTCAAAATGACATTCTTGAGATTTCAGAGGAGGAACTATTAAATGAGTGAACAAGAACAAGCGATCCAGAAGGAAGAAAACTCAACAGTAGATAACCTGTCTATCACAACAATTCGTACGTTGGCTATTGATGCTATCGAAAAAGCGAATTCCGGCCATCCAGGTATGCCAATGGGTTCTGCACCAATGGGCTACCAACTGTTTGCAAAAACAATGAATCATAACCCTGATCATCCAACATGGGTAAACCGCGATCGTTTTGTATTGTCCGCTGGACATGGTTCCATGCTTCTGTACAGCTTGCTGCACCTTAGCGGCTATGATCTTCCTATGGAAGAATTGAAACAATTCCGTCAATGGGGTAGCTTGACTCCTGGTCACCCGGAAGTTGGTCACACAGCTGGTGTTGATGCAACTACAGGTCCGCTTGGACAAGGTATTGGTATGGCCGTTGGTATGGCTATGGCCGAAGCTCAATTGGGCGCAACCTACAACAAAGAAGGACATAACGTAGTTGACCACTATACTTATGCTATTTGTGGTGACGGTGACCTTATGGAAGGGATCTCTTCTGAGTCCGCTTCTCTTGCTGGTCATTTGAAACTCGGAAAATTGGTTGTATTGTATGATTCAAATGATATTTCCCTTGATGGTAAATTGAATCTTTCTTTCTCCGAAAATGTAGCTCAACGTTTTGATGCTTATGGTTGGCAAGTTCTGCGCGTAGAAGACGGAAATGACCTTCCGGCTATTGAAAAAGCTATCGCTGAGGCGCAAGCTGAGACTAGCAAACCGACTTTGATCGAAGTGAAGACAGTTATTGGTTATGGTAGCCCTAACAAACAAGGTAAAGGCGGCCATGGCGGTACTCACGGTTCCCCACTTGGAGCAGAAGAAGCTAAGCTGACCAAAGATTTCTACAAATGGGTATACGAAGAAGATTTCTATGTGCCTGATGAAGTTCGTGCACATTTTGCAGAAGTGAAGAAAAATGGAATCGCAGCTAACAAAGCTTGGGACGACAAATTTGCGGCTTACAAAAAAGCATATCCAGAGCTGGCTGCACAATTCGAAACTGTAATCAATGGCGATCTTCCAGAAGGCTGGGATGCTAACCTTCCAACTTACACTACTGAAGATAAAGCAGTATCGACTCGTGTCGCTTCCGGTAGTGCGCTTAACGGTCTGACTGCTGGCGTTCCTCAGCTAGTGGGTGGTTCCGCTGACTTGGAAAGCTCCACTATGACGCATTTGAATGGTTTGACATCTTTCACACCAGAATCTTATGATGGCCGCAACATTTATTTCGGCGTACGTGAGTTTGGTATGGCTGCTGCAATGAACGGTATTGCTCTACACACTGGTCTTAAAGTATTCGGAGGAACATTCTTCGTATTCACAGACTACCTGCGTCCAGCAATTCGTTTGGCTTCGATCATGAAATTGCCAGTAACCTATGTATTGACACATGACAGTATTGCAGTTGGTGAAGATGGTCCTACGCATGAACCAATCGAACAATTGGCTTCCCTGCGTATCATCCCAGGTCTGACTGTTATTCGTCCGGCTGATGCTAACGAAACTTCTGCAGCATGGGCTTATGCTATGGAAAACAAAGAGAATCCGGTTGCTTTGGTTCTGACTCGTCAAAACTTGCCAATTCTTGCTGGAACCGTAGATGGCGTTCGTGAAAACATCAAACGTGGTGGTTATGTTGTCTCTGATTCCAAAAATGGTACTCCACAAGCACAACTTATCGCAACTGGTTCTGAAGTACAGTTGGCAGTTAAAGCGCAAGCTGCTTTGGCAGAAGAAGGCATCGATGTTCGTGTAATCAGCTTGCCAAGCTGGGATCTGTTCGAAAAACAAGACAAAGAATATCGCGATTCCGTAATTCTTCCAGGAGTCAAAGCTCGTCTTGCTATCGAAATGGCACAAACCTTCGGCTGGGAACGTTACACTGGTGACCAAGGCGATATCCTAGGCATCACTACTTTCGGAGCTTCCGCCCCTGGCGATAGAGTTATGAAAGAATACGGCTTTACTGTAGAGAACGTAGTTAGCCGTGTGAAAGCACTTCTGTAATTAACTGAATAATCATTAGGGGGAGAACAAGTAATGAGTCAGTTTAACAACGCAACGATCGAAAAAGCAGCCAATGTATATTATGGCGGACAAGTAACCAGCCGTACGGTAATTTTGCAAGATGGATCTAAGGTGACACTGGGCATCATGTTGCCGGGTGTGTATGAATTTGGTACAGATGGTCCTGAAATTATGGAGATTCTGTCCGGCGATCTTAAAGTGCTGCTTCCCGGCACTGAGGTATGGCAGGAGATTAAGGGAGCGTCAACGTTCAATGTTCCTGGCAACTCTAAATTTGCGTTGGAAGTATTTGAAGTAACTGATTATTGCTGTTCTTACCCGGTTCTATAGAAAACAGACTTTTCTAAGGGCTGTCCTATAAGTAGCTTTTTTCTATGAGTGAGACGACCCGGATTCAATTTAAAAATCGTAAAAGTCAGCAAGGCAGCGGTTCTCCTGTTATTGGAGGATCGCTGCTTTTTGTGTTGTTGGTTGGTGATATTGCTTGATGTTCAATTATGTATTCATCATTCTATTTTGAGGCTTAAGGACTCAAATGACGTTAGGGCTGAATCGGATCATCACCAAATTAGCACTGAGTCATAACCATCCCCACCGCGTACGGACCCAGATGACGTTAGCGCTGGAGCAACACCAATTTAGTACCGGGTCAACAACATTCCCCGCGTACGGACCCAGATGACATTACCACTGGATTCAACACCAATTTAGTACCGGATCAACACCAATCCTACCGCTTAAGGACCCAGCTGACGCTATTAGCAAATTTATAGCCTTTTGAGCAGGTTTTCGGACTCCAGTGTAGCTATTTCATAGAAACAGGCTCATAATTGGCGCTTTTTATGCCAATAGCGACTATGGAGTCCGATAGCATGCCAAATGTGGGATTATACTGCGAATAAGGTCAGCTGAGTCCGAAGGTGCTGTGTCATCACCAACTTTAGGCACCGGGTCCGCACCAACCCACTGCGTAACTACCCAGATGACGTTAACACTAGATCAACACCAATGTAGTACCGGGTCACCACCAATCCTACTGCTGTAGCACCCGGTCAACACCAATCCTACTGCTTAAGGACCCAGCTGGCGCTATTAGCAAAATTATAGCCTTTTGAGCAGGTTTTCGGACACCAGTGCAGCTATTCCATGGAAATAGCCTCATAATTGGCGCTTTTTATGCCAATAGCGACTATGGAGTCCGATAGCATACCAAATGTGAGATTATGCTGTAAATAAGGTCAGCTGAGTCCGATGGCGCTGTGTCATCACCAACTTTGGCACACGGTTAGCGCCAACCCACTGCGTACGGACCCAGATGGCGTTAACACTAGATCAACACCAATGTAGTACCGGGTCAACACCAATCCTACCGCTAAGGACCCAGATGACGCTATTAGCAAATTTATAGTCTTTTGAGCAGGTTTTCGGACACCAGTGCAACTATTCTATAGAAACAGGCTCATAATTGGCGTTTTTCATGCCAATAGCGACTATGGAGTCCGATAGCATGCGAAATGTGAGATTATACTGCGAATAAGGTCAGCTGAGTCCGATAGAGATAGCTGTGTACCGCAGAGGTTACTTAGTTAAAAGGAGCTTGAGGTTTGGAGCGAGGGAGAGGTTCCAGAAAAGACGGGATATACCGTAGTCATCAAGCAATCAACTTGGTACCAATTTGCTACTAAACAGCAGCTCACCCAGTGACTATCCAACAACTTCTCCAGTATCTATCCAACAATTCAGCGCTCCTTCAGTAACTTTTCTGAAATTATCTAACAACTCATCCAGTAACTTCTCCAGCACTTACCCAACAATTCAGCACTCCCTCAGTAACTTTTAAGCGACTATTTAGCAACTCATCAGTAACTCCACCAGCACCAATCCACCGTTTCATCAATAATACAGTAACTTTTGCGACAAACCAGTACTTCGCGACCTTCTTAGTAACTATCCCACCAACACCACCACAACGTTCTGAGTAACTCCATAGCAACCAATATTTTCTTGCACTACAACTGTTAATTTGGTATTATAAATACACAAACAAACGTTCGTATAATTGGTTTGACAATGGGATTGTCCATAAAGAAAAGACCGCATCGCAATATCATGTGCGAGGCGGTCGTAAATGTTCTTATGAAGTAGGTTTTGAGCTCTTGGATTTATTTATTGGATACATTTGCACCCATCTTTTGGCCGATCCACTCTTCGTAACATTTCACTACGGCAGAGAGATCTTCTTCACCATAACCTTGGGTGAATCCAGCTTGGAACATGCTTTTAGCCAAGCCCAGCATAGGAGAAGGAACGCCTGTTGAATCGCTATGGGCAGAGGCAAGCTTCAAATCCTTAAGCATTAGAGCGAGGGAGAATTGATTGCTGAAATCATCTTCTATGATTTTACGGCCTTTAAGCTCAGCTTGTTTGCTGCCCGCAGAACCAAGTTGTACCAGTTCCAGGAACTTGTCTGCTGGTACGCCTGATTTAACAGCAATGGCGAATCCTTCGGCTAGGGCAACATTATGAATACCAACCATAGCATTGTGAGCCAGCTTGGCCACAGCGCCGCTGCCGTTCTCACCCATATGTAGCAGCTTCTTACCCAAAGTATCAAAGATATCACGATGTTGTTCTATGACCTCAGCACTACCGCCGACCATGAACACTAAGGTTCCTTCAATCGCTGCCGGTTTGCTTCCAGTTACTGGCGCGTCTAGGAAATGTCCACCGCGCGCTTCTACAGCAGCGGCAATCTCACGAACTAGTCCTGGTGAAATTGTGCTGGAATCAATAATTAGTCCACCAGGCTTCACAGCATCAAGTATACCATCTTGACCATAAAAGACTTCACGAACCGAATCATCATTGCTGATCATGGTAATAATAACATCCTTACCCTCAGCCGCTTCGCGGGGCGTGAGAGCAGTCTGGGCACCTTCTGCTTCAAGAGGTTTACACTTGGCTGCCGTACGGTTGTATACCGTAACCTGAAAGCCGCCACGTAGTAAATTGGAGGCCATAGGCGCACCCATTGTTCCGAGTCCGATAAAACCGATTTGTTTCATTTATATAGCCACCTTCCGTTTTCTTTATTCTATCACGGCACTTTGTCCAGCACCACAGCATACCTATGTCTTTTGATACAGGAAACGCTTCCAAGGAACTTTGGAAAACTTGGTTCTAATGCCCTCTATGTGCCCTAAGACCTTGCCAGTCAAGGCAAATTAAAGTATCCTAATTATAAAGTTGTAACAAACGGTTTTAAATTTAAAGAGATAAAACAGGAGGTTACCATTACCGATGTCTAAGAAGATTAATTTTGACTACACAAAAGCTCTTTCGTTTTTTAACCAACAAGAAATCGACAACCTTTCCGCCCCAGTTAAGCTAGCACACGAACAGTTGCATAACAAAACGGGTGTAGGCTCTGACTACCTTGGATGGATCGATCTGCCGACAGCTTATGATAAGGAAGAATTCGCTCGCATTCAACAAGCTGCTAAGAAGATCCAAAGCGATTCCGAGGTACTGATTGTAATTGGTATCGGAGGTTCTTATCTGGGAGCACGCGCAGCTATTGAGGCGCTATCGCATTCTTTCTACAATAACCTTTCTAAAGATAAACGCAAAACTCCAGAAGTTTATTTCGCTGGTAATAACATTAGCTCTACATACATCACGCATCTGCTTGATCTAGTAGAAGGTAAAGACTTCTCCGTGAACGTAATCTCCAAATCTGGAACTACTACTGAGCCAGCGATTGCTTTCCGCATTTTCCGCGCTGCTCTGGAGAAGAAATACGGCAAGGAAGAAGCTCGTAAACGCATTTACGCTACTACAGACAAGGAAAAAGGTGCCCTTAAGAAATTGGCAACTGAAGAAGGTTATGAATCCTTCATCATTCCAGACGATGTTGGCGGACGTTACTCCGTATTGACACCTGTAGGCTTGCTGCCAATTGCTGTAGCTGGCATTAACATTGAAGAAATGATGCAAGGTGCTGCTGCCGCTGCGGATGAGTTCAACAATCCAGATGTAGCTACTAACCAAGCTTATCAATATGCTGCAGTTCGTAACGCTCTATACCGTAAAGGTAAAACAACTGAAATCCTCGTCAACTATGAGCCTTCCTTACACTTTGTATCTGAGTGGTGGAAACAATTGTTTGGCGAAAGTGAAGGTAAGGACTTCAAAGGAATTTATCCTTCTTCCGTTGATTTCTCCACAGATCTACACTCCATGGGTCAATTTATCCAAGAAGGTAACCGCAACATTTTTGAAACGGTTATCCAAGTAGATCAAGTAGCTCATCATGTTACGATTGAGAATGATCCGGATGATCTGGACGGCTTGAACTTCTTAACAGGAAAGACTATGGATTTCGTGAATAAGAAAGCTTTCCAAGGTACAATGCTTGCACATACAGATGGTCAAGTACCTAACCTTATCGTTACTATTCCTGATCAAACACCATACACCTTTGGATATTTGGTGTACTTCTTTGAAAAAGCCTGCGGTATCAGCGGATACTTGCTCGGTGTTAACCCATTTGACCAACCAGGCGTAGAAGCATACAAGAAAAACATGTTCGCATTGCTTGGCAAACCAGGTTACGAAAAAGAAAAAGCAGAGCTGGAAGCAAGACTTACTGAATAGTATTGCAGTAGGTTTTACAATGGCTATTAATCACAGAACATTCATACTAATGTAAGTCACCAGGAGCAGTCCATAGGTAATCCAATACCAGGACTGCTCCTGACATTATATGAAGACATCATATGTAAATAAGGACTGGAATAATTATGTTAGAACAATATCAAACGGTCCGCTCTTCCGGCTCAAAGGAAGTTGTGATCCGTAAATCCCGTTTCATTGGTCATGTTATGCCAGTGGAGAATGAAGAAGAAGCTTTGTTGTTTATCGAGGACATCAAGAAGAAACATTGGAACGCAACGCATAACTGTTCTGCTTATGTGATTGGGGAGAGAGACGAAATCCAGAGGCAATCGGACGACGGGGAGCCGAGTGGTACAGCCGGCAAACCGATTTTGGAAGTAATCCGCAATCAGGGAGTTAAAAATGTCGCAATCGTAGTGACCCGTTATTTCGGAGGCATTATGCTGGGTGCCGGTGGGCTGATTAGAGCTTATACGGATGGAGCAGTGCTTGCGCTTGAAGCAGGAGAAGTAATCACCCGTGTACTGAGACGAGAGGTATTCGTAGAGATTGAGTACACTTGGCTGGGCAAGGTTGAGAACGAACTTCGAGGAAGAGGGATTCAGACTGGCGAGACTTTGTTCACCGACAAAGTAACGTTGTTATGTTTGCCGCGAAATGATGAGGGTGACACTTTTATGGCATGGATAACAGATCTAACCCAAGGGCAAGCCCTGATAACAGAAGGGCGGCGGATTTACTACAGCGAAGGGGATTAGTATATGGCAAGGAGAGCAGTGGAGCAGGAGTTGTCGAGGGAAAGGATTTTAGAGGCCGCTAGGCATCTGTTTATAACCAAAGGGTATCGAGCAATTTCAATGCGAAGTATTGGTCAGCATTTGGGATATAGCCACGGCTCTCTCTATTATCATTTCAAGGAAAAGGCGGAGTTGTTCTACGCTATTGTTGTAGAGGATTTTAATCATGTGGCTGCTTTACTCAGTCAAGTGATGAATAAACCGCCTGAAGAAGGAATGACAAGGGTAGAACAGCTGATTATGGAATTTATTAGATTTGGAATAGATCATCCCTATCAATATGAAATTATGTTCATGATTCGCGATGAGGAATTGCTAGCTTATTGTAGAGCAGAACAGGGACGATGTTTTGATTTATTCTCCAGTATTGTGCGCCGTCATATGAAGGAAGAGGGATATGTGTCTGAGGACTGGCAGAATGTGCCGTTAACAATGTTCTTGTCTGCACACGGATTTATTTCTTATTATATCCAGGACAAAGTATCGTTTGACGATGTGAAAGAGGCAGCGTTAGCTCATATAAAGGTTTTATGTCGCAGCCTTTAACATGCTGTTTTTTTTATAGATCTTCACTTTAAAGCTGTGCATTGGTATAACACTGCTTCTCTACTTGATGAAAGTATTGCTAGACTCTAGTTATTGTCTAAATGGCCGCTCCGCAGCGATAATGGAAGCGGCCATTTGTATGTTTATTATCCCTCTACTATTTTTAAGAAACATTGACGGCGTCTAGGTCCATCGAACTCACAGAAATAAATACCTTGCCAACGACCGAGAATTAATTCACCTTCGTGGATGATCAGGGTCTGGGAAGGCCCGGTAGTAATAGATTTAAGATGAGAGGCAGTATTGCCTTCCGCATGCCGATACTTCGGATGCTCCCAAGGGTAGACCTCATCCAAACGCATCAGAACATCATGCTTCACATCAGGATCCGCATTTTCATTAATAGCAATACCAGCAGTGGTATGAGGACAATAAACTACAATCAATCCGTCTTGAACTCCACTTTTTTTCACATAAGAAATGACTTCCCGAGTAATATCACGTAATTCATCCCGCTTTGCAGTAGTGATCTCCAGAGTATGCAACATAATCAATCCCCTTCCTGTGAGGTGCCATTTTTTAGTGTACCTTTGATACATATATTTTAACCCAAATTCACTTGAAAGTAATTGACGGCGGTGAGAAGGATTTGGTAAAGTAGTAATAATATAAAACCAAGTATATAAATAGGAATAATTAATGAGGATTTTGGTTAGTATACCGACCGGTTATCCGGAGGTGGGAGGGCAAAAATCATTGAATTCGCTGCTTAGACACAAAGGCTGGACTTGGGGTTTCCGAACTACAATTTTGCTCTATTTTGTAGTATTGATCGTGTTGCCCATACTCGGGGTCTATTACAACTCTTTTTCTCTTGGTTTTGGCAATTTTGTGGAAAGCGTCAGCGATCCAATTGCTTGGAAGTCGGTGCTGTTAACCTTAAAGCTGGCGATTATCGCTACTTTAATTAATGTCTTGTTAGGAACTATGATTGCTTGGGTCCTTATTCGTTATCAATTTGCTGGTAAAGCGCTGCTAAACAGTCTGGTCGATTTACCTTTTGCACTGCCAACAGCTGTCGGAGGTTTGATGATTCTACTGCTGCTTGGACCAGGGAGCCTTATCGGCAAAGCAGCTGAGGCACTTGGATTTGAAATTGTTTTTCATCAACCGGCTATCGTAATTGCTATGGTGTTCGTGACGTTTCCATTCGTGATTCGAGCGGTTCAGCCCTTGCTGGAGGAGTTGGATCCATCCGAAGAGGAAGCAGCATATACAATGGGTGCCAAGGGGGCAAGGGTATTCTGGCAAATTATTCTTCCATCAATGGCGCCTGGGATGATCAGTGGTGGGATGCTCGCATTTTCAAGAGCGCTTGCGGAATTTGGTGCAGTGGTACTCGTCGCAGGTAATATTCCGGGCCGTACGCTTGTATCATCTGTTTTTATTTTTGGTGAAGTTGAAAGTGATAATCCGGTCTCCGCCGCTGCGGTTTCTGTTATTCTCTTGACCTTATCCTTTCTCATTCTTTGGCTGATTAATATGCTGCAGATGCGGGGGAGACGCTCATGAGGAAATTATGGATTGCTCTTACTTATTTAGTGTTTTTTCTGCTCATTGCTGCTCCATTAGGAAAAATGGCTATCGGTGCTTTTAGTGAAGGATTTGGTGGTTTCTGGAATGCTCTGACTAGGCCCGAAGCGCTGCATGCGCTCATGATGACTGGGCTTGTTGTGATAGTAGTTACGTTATTAAATACATTGTTCGGTATTATGATGGCTCTGTATCTTGTTCGGGCGAACTGGATCGGCAAGCGTCTAAAAGGATTATTGAACAGTATTGTGGATTTGCCTTACGCGGTATCCCCTGTAATCGGAGGATTGATGATTGTCCTGTTGCTGGGTCCCGATAGTACCTTGGGAGCGATTTTTGAGGGGATTGGACTAAAGATCGTTTATGCGATTCCCGGGATGATCATTGCCACTTTATTTGTTACCTTTCCTTTAATGGTGCGTGAGGTTATGCCGGTGCTTCAGGAGATTGGTTCACAGCAGGAGGAAGCGGCTTCGACATTGGGCGCTCGTAGCTGGACTATTTTTTGGAAGGTAACTTGGCCTTCGATTCGTTGGGCGGTTGTGTATGGTGTCATTCTTACGGTGGCACGTTCACTTGGAGAGTTCGGCGCGGTACTTGTGGTTTCGGGGAACATTATGAACAAAACTCAGACGGCGACAACTTTAGTCTATCAGGATGTTGAGAATTTTAATGTGACGGCTGCTGGAGGAATAGCGCTAGTTCTGGCTGCATTTTCCGCAGGTCTGCTGCTGTTGATGGAATGGACCAAGAGAAGAAAGGAAGTGCAGTAATATGCATGTAGAAGTGCGGGGGTTAAACAAGCATTTTGGAGATTTTCATGCGGTCAAGGACGTCAATTTCACCATTACAAAAGGTCACCTGATTGGATTGCTTGGCCCAAGTGGAGGCGGGAAAACCTCAATTCTACGTATGCTGGCGGGACTGGAGTCACCGGATACCGGAGAGATTATTTTTCATGGTCAGACGGTGAACAATCTTCCTCCTCAAGAACGTGGGATCGGCTTCGTTTTCCAGAACTATGCACTCTTCAAACATATGACTGTATTTGATAATATCGCTTTTGGCTTAAAGGTTAAAAAGGCTAACAAAACAGCTATCCGCGATCGTGTTATGGAACTTGTAGAGCTTACAGGGTTAAAAGGGTTCGAGAAACGTTATCCGCATCAGCTATCAGGGGGACAACGTCAGCGTGTGGCTTTTGCACGTGCGCTTGCGCCTGAACCACAGCTGCTGCTTTTAGATGAACCTTTTGCTGCTATTGATGCGAAGATCCGCCAGGAGCTGCGCGCTTGGCTGCGTGAACTGATTGAGCGTGTAGGTATCACCTCTATTTTTGTAACCCATGACCAAGATGAAGCGATTGAAGTAGCGGATGAAATTATGATCATTAATCAAGGACGTTTGGAACAAAAGGGTACCCCGTGGGATATTTACAAGGAACCCAAAACACCGTTCGTGGCAACATTTATCGGCGAATCTACGTTGATTGAGAACGCTTCTGAGGTTAAAGGCTTTACAGGAGCGGGGGACGGAAAACCTACCAAAGCGCTGATTCGTCCTGAATATATTGAAGTGGGTAACCTGCATGAGTTCAAGATGGCTTCTGCCACGGAAAAAGGTGTTGTGAAACATCTGCATTTCCGCGGCAGCGAATGGCTCGTTGAGGTTGAAGTAAATGGCCACAAGCTGGTCACCTACCGTTCGTTGGAGAAAGAAACCTTGCAGCCGGGTCAGGAAATCTCAGTACTGGTACATCGGGCTTATCTGTTTAATGATGAGCGCAGCTGGATCCAGGAGAACAACCTGAAAGAAGATCCAATGCCGATTTTTATTTAAAAATAAATAAAATGATTTTCAATTTCTTTTGATAGTAGCGAATGTGATTCGCTAGGATTAGAGGAACTGATGTGAAGGCCAGAAGTAATGAAGTGGAAGTTTGGAACTGTAGGAGCGGAGCGACCGCCTTTGTTTCCGGATTTAATCCGCTGAGGATATAAAATTAATAAATCTGGGAACAACAGCGGCCGAAAGTTCAAACATTCCGCGTAATTACGGCAAATACCGAACGTTGGTTACTTGAATTTTAAGTTTCAGCCATAGAGCTACTTTCAAGGAAATATTAAAAATCATTACCTCGAAGGATGTGGGCCGCAATGAATATCAAAAGGAGCAGACAACTGCACGGATGTTTTGCTGCCCTAATGCTGGCCATACTCACGCTGACAGTAGTCGGTTGCGGGAATGAGAAGGCAGCTACGACGATGGCAGAGCCTTCGAAGCAAGGGGAGGTTACGCTGGTAATTGGCGCATACAGTGTGGCTAAGGATGCGATGCAGGATATTTTGCCGTTATTTGCTGCCAAGTGGAAGGCGGATACGGGTCAGGATATTAATTTTCAGGAGTCTTATGAGGCTTCAGGGACACAGGCGCGAGCGATTGTAGGTGGATTTGAAGCGGATGTGACGCTGCTAGCCATGGAAGGTGATGTCGAGAAGCTAGTTAAGGCTGGACTCGTAGCGCCAACATGGAAAGAGCAGGGTGAAGAAGGCATGGTAACACGTTCAGTAGTAGCTCTTGGTACCCGCGAAGGAAATCCCAAAGGCATTCGCGATTTTGCGGACTTAGCCAAGCAAGGGATTAAAGTGTTATATCCAAACCCGAAGACCTCTGGTGGTGCGCAATGGGATATCAACGCGATCTATGGGGCTGGTCTGAAGCTGTCAGAGGAGCAGGAGGGGGCAAAGGATCCAGCAGCAGCCAAAGCTTTTTTGGAAAGCATCCATGCCAATGTAGAGTCTCTGGATAAGAGTGGCCGCGCTTCTATGGCAGCCTTCGAGTATGGAGTGGGGGATGTAATTGTCACCTATGAGAATGAACTGCTGGCTCGGATTGCTCAGGGAGTCAAATACGAAGTCATTATTCCTAAAAATACAATTCTGATTGAGAATCCGGCGGCTGTTGTAGAGAAATATGCGGATGAGCATGGGACACGCATAGCATCAGAAGCACTGGTTGATTTTTTGATAACTCCACAGGCACAAGAGATCTTTGCAAAATATGGCTTTCGTCCCGTGGATAAACAAGTCTATGCTGAGCACAAAAGCGATTACCCTGATCCGGCGGGCCTCTTTGATATTAACTATTTAGGAGGCTGGGATGAGGTGCGAAGCTCACTTTATTCCAAGCGTGGAATTTGGTATCAGGTACTTGCCGGAATATAAGGTAGAGGTATAACAAAAGAGTCATCCCAGCAGTTCATCTGTGGTGGGGATGGCTTTTTTTGGTGGGTCTCTTTAAGATAGAGAGAGGGTAATTTAGATTTATTACTTCGTTGAAGAGAACCTGAAGGAGAGATAGCAGATGGATACGTTGGTGTTTTTGGGTACAGGGGATGCCATGGGGGTTCCTCGGGTATATTGCAGTTGTGAGACCTGTACAGAGGCAAGGGAACAGGGTAAAAATATTCGCCTGCGCTCTTCTGTACTTATAGATAATGGCAGTGACTTTTTAGTGATCGATTGTGGGCCTGACTGGCGGCGTCAGATGGAGGCGCAGGGAGTACGGAATATGCGCAGACTGCTGGTGACACACGCTCATTTTGATCATATTGGTGGGCTGCCGGAATGGGCGGATTCTTGCCGCTGGATGGGATATAAGGGCCAGCTCTATGCCCCAGCAGAAGTGATCCCGATAATAGAGCGGCAATATCCATGGCTGCGCAATCAGATCGAGATGATTCCTTGTGATGAAGGCATAGAGCTAGACGGCTGGACAATTGATACCTGGAAAGTGAACCATGGCAAGAATGGATACTCGTATGCTTTTCGTCTGGAGAAGGAGGGCTATGTATGGGTGTATTGTCCAGATTCCATTTCTCTTGGAGCTGAAGAGACACGCCTGATGCATGGAGCTGACTTGCTGGTATTAGGTACAAGCTTCTATTACGAAGCAGCGGAGTTATCGACTCGTTCTGTATACGATATGACGGAAGCAGCGGAGCTGCTGCAAACTGTGAAGCCTCAAAAGGCAATCTATACCCATATGTCGCATGATGTGGATATGAGAAAATCATATATTTTACCGGAAAATGTTACGCTGGCCGAGACGGGGATGAGAATACCCTTAGGATCTTTGGAGATCAGCTGAAATTTAGATAAAAAGAAAACTCCCTTTTGCTGGAAGGAAGTTTTCATGATCCTATTTAAACCTGTTATATTCCGCCTTGTTGAATATGTTTAATGAACTCTTCAAGCCAATAAATGGAGTGGTCCGCTTTAGTTGAGATATTCACTAAATCAAAAAGGGACATCATTCGGGCAACTTCAGCCTGTTGATGTTCCTTTTGTGATTTCTATTGCATTCAGTATTCAGATCCCGATATATACTATATAATCAAAAAGCATATCGTATTATTTTTACATATTTAGAATAATTATCATCTCCAAAGGAGGAGTACGAAGTGGCTGACTCCAAGGATCCAATCCTGCTTGATTTTCCCGAGAGTTTTGAAACAGAGAGGCTGCTCATTCGTGCCCCTTTATGGGGAGATGGAGTTAGCATGTATGAGGCTATCCGTGAAAGTATAGATGAATTGAGACCTTGGATGGCTTTTGCTCAAGTAATACCCACATTAGAAGAATCAGAGAAAGTTTTTGCCATACGGGAACTAGGGGCGAATCGTCTCGAAATCTTTTGTAGTGCACGAAATACCAAAAGTGCCGCGGTAGCCGAACGTGCGGGTTTTACCCTGGAAGGGATCCTGCGCAGTGCGAATCTTGGGTATGACGGGGAACGGCATGACAGTAAGGTGTTCGCTAAGGTTAGAGGTATAGAATTTTAAGTGAGAGGGCTGGTTCTTTGAAGCAGAAAGGCGTATTTTCAAGATTAAGTACATATATGTTAAGGCACAAGCTCTTATATACGATTTTATTATTTACGACTTTATTTGGGATTGTTCTGGATTTAACGATTGCTTGGCTGCTCTCAGTAATTACGGATGCTGCGGTTAGACTCGATGTGAAAGCTTTTAAAGGGCTGGTTATTTTCGGATTAATCTACTTATTAGTGAGTGCAATTAATGGTTTCATCGATCGATATCTCAAAAATAAAATCGCAGCTAAGATCAGAAATGAGCTGCGGTTGGATATGATGCGGCATGCCTTAGCTCTTCCTCAGTCTTATTTTGACCGTAATCATTCCGGGGATTTATTGTCCCGCTTTACTAATGATAATCAATCTGTTGGTAATGCTACAGGCGAGGTAATGATTGATCTAATCCGTAACCCTTTACTAGCCCTCGCGGCTTTTGGTTATTTGCTCTATATTAACTGGCTACTGGCATTGATCTGTTTTGCAATGGGGCCTTTGATGTTCCTTACGGGAAAAATCTTTGGTTCAGCGATGCGTGAGAACAGTGTGAAGATTCAGACTAATATGAGCAAGATTACTTCCTTTTTACATGACATTCTAGGCAGTAGTATGGTGTTTAAATCCTTTAGCATTGAACGCAGACTAATGAAGCAGTATCAGGAGCATAGTGAGAATATTACTTCTGAAGAATTGAAGCGGGGAAGAATTGAGGGAGCTACTGGCTCATTCTCCTCATTTTTGGGAAACTTTACGTTTCTTCTGGCGCTGGTCGTGGCTGGTTATTTTGTGGCAAAAGGATCACTTGAGGTCGGTGCGATGATTGCTTTCATCCAGCTCATGAATTATTTAGTGATGCCGTTCTCGTCATTGCCGGGACTGATCAATTCGATGCAGCAATCACTTGGGGCGGCGGGACGGATCTTTGAGGTGTTGGATAGCCCGGTGGAGGTTGAGACCCTTCCAGAAGTGAAGACTAAGCAACCAGAATTTGAGAGTATGGTTATGTCGTCGATCTCATTCTCGTATCCGGGAGCAGAGAGACAAAGTATAAACAAGATCAGCTTAGAGCTTCAAAAAGGAACACAGATGGCGGTTGTGGGACCGAGTGGTGGAGGTAAATCTACGCTTTTCAAACTATTGCTGGGATTGTATGAACCCGATGAGGGCGAAGTAATAATCAATGGGCAGCGGATCAACGAGATGAGTCTGGCTAAGCTTAGAAGTTATTTTTCCTATGTGCCGCAAGAGGCAGGTCTTTATACAGGAAGCATTCGTGATAATATCCGGAATGGAAATCCAGAGGCGGATGAGCAAGAAATTCTGGAAGCTTTGCGAAAAGCGAATGCCTATGATTTTGTAATGGAATTGCCTGAGGGACTGGATACTGATATTGGTGAGGAAGGCTCACGACTGTCCGGGGGACAACGTCAGCGGCTTTCCATTGCAAGAGCAATTCTAAGAAACGCTCCTATTCTACTGTTGGATGAAGCTACTGCTGCACTTGACAATGAATCAGAAAAACTGGTACAGCAGGCCATTCGTAAACTAATGGGGGACAAAACTACACTCGTTATCGCGCACCGTTTATCTACGATTCAGAACGCTGATATCATTCTCGTGATGGAGAATGGTGAAATTGTGGAGAGTGGAACGCATGATGTACTGCTTGCTGCTGAAGGAAGATATAATGATTTGTACTATTCTCAGCTAGAGCAGGAAGAAGAGAGTGGAATGGGACCCGAGAAAGTGGAATTAGCTTCTACAGGAGTTTGAGTTTTTGGAAATAAAAAAGGGTGCAGCAACGTCATAAAATATGGCGTTGCTGCACCCTTTTACTTAAGGAAGTTTAGTTCACTTTATTAAGAATGAATTTATCAATCGCATATTTCACGCCATCGTCATTGTTGCTTAAGGTCACGAAATCAGCAATTTCTTTCAGAGCAGGAATAGCATTCTCCATAGCGACGCCAAGTCCGGCAGCTTCCAGCATCTCATGGTCGTTCCAAGAATCACCTACAGCAATGGTCTCGGAAAGATCACAGCCGTAATGTTTGGCTAGGAATTCAAGTGCAATGCCCTTGGTTCCTTCATGATGCATGATTTCCAGGAAGTGTGGTTTGGATTTGGTAATATGCACGGAATCGCCAAGCAATTCATGCAGGATTGGAGCCAGTTCATCCAAGAAATCAGGATCATCGATAATTAGCATTTTTGGTGTTTTTTGCGGAACAAGCTTTTCCCAGTCAGGCTCAATAAAATATTGCGTTTTATTCAAGTCCGTATAGTCTTTGATCTTTTGGTTGTCTTCACGGGCATATAGCTTGTCGTCAATGTAAGTTTGCAGATGCAGATTATGCTCCACGCAGTAAGTGAACAGCTTGCGGACTGCATCTTGCGGGACGTAACGCTCATACAGTACTTTTTCATCGAGCAAGTTCTTAACGAGTGCACCCTGGTAAGTAATGATAGGTACGTTTAGTCCAGTTTGACGGGCAATGGCTTGAGCGGAAGCGTAAGCACGGCCTGTAGCAAGGGTTACAACAACACCTGCGGCAACAGCCTCTTCAAGCGCAGTTTGGGTAGCAGGTGTTACTTCCTTGTCATCATTAATCAGAGTGTCATCAATATCAATCGCGATCAATTTGTACATTTGTCTCTCTCCTTATCTCTTTCTAAATAGATGTAATTTGGAAAAATAACTCTTCTTATGTTGATTCTGACCCGGTTCCGGGCTCAGCTCTGCCATAAGCATAGCCCCCAGAATACAACCACAACCGAGCAGAGCGGACAACCCGAGTGTTTCCCCGCCAAAGGCTAAACCCGTCAGAACGGCAAATACCGGTTCTGTGGCATAAATAATGGCTACCCGTGATGGGGTAGTATATTTCTGACAGGCGGTTTGAATCCAGAAGGCAAAAGCGCTGGTTGGCCCGATGGAGATCAGCAGAGCCCAAAGCACATCTGGGTCCTTAATCAGCTCCCCGCTGTGGGCGAGCGGTGTTGCCCCTTCAAAAATAAGCGAGGCAGCAATACTGAACAGCCCAACGAAAGCAAGCTGCAGAGTAGCTAGCGGCAACGCCGGATAATGAGGTGCATAAACGCCAGTATAGGCTACCTGTAACGCAAAAGCTACGGCACACAGAAGAATCAAGGCATCGCCTTTATTCAAGGATAATGCAGAGCCCGTGAAGGTCAACAGATAAAGCCCGATTGCGGCGAGTGCCGCACTGAACCAAGTGTATCGTGAAATCGCATGCTTCAATAGGGCAAGAGACAGAAAGGGAACTAGGACAACCGATAGCCCGGTAATAAAGCCGGTATTAGAGGTTGTTGTATATAGAAGTCCCATCGTCTGAAAGCCATAGCCCATAAACAAAAAAAGGCCAAGCAGCAGAGAATCGCGTACCATGCGGAAACTAAGCTGTTTCCAATCCTTGCGGTAAAAAATAACTGTGATTAGAGCCAGCAACAGGGCAGCGCCCATAAAGCGGATACTATTAAACGCGAGCGGTGGCAACACCTTGACAGCATTTTGTACAATCAGAAAGGTACATCCCCACATCATCGCCACCAATAGCAGGCTAAAATCGGCTATACGGGAACGCTTCACTACTTAGGTCATCCTTTCTTCAGCAGCTGCCGTCTCTATGTAGACGACAAGGTCAAGTTGTCCAAATTGTATCGTATATTCATGGGGAGGACAAGATAGAAATCGCGTAAAGGCTTATATACTAAGCGATTTCAGCGTTTTATGTAGACAAAAAAACCGGGTCTTGATATACTTCGATAACCGCACATTTGTTCTTGTTTTTGCATCTTAGAAAGGAGCGGTTTCACTATGATGGGCAGATCCCATTTAATTATCAGCACCGGGGTTACCCTATCTGTTATGAGTTTGATGGCCCATGAGATTACAATCCCGGTTATTGCTGTCGCCGCATTAAGCTCGCTCCTGCCAGACATTGATGAACCGAATTCGTTACTGGTACGCAAGGCGATTCCTGACTTTCTGCTCAGGGTACTACAGGTTGCTTTGATAGGAGCAGCGATTTATCTTTATTTTGCAGGAATCGTTGAAAGCCCTTGGAATATTGTACTGGCCCTACTTGTGGGGAGTGTGACTTTCCTGCCGGGAAGAAAGCTGCGGCATCTGGTGATGGTACTAATCGCTACTGCGGTATTTGCATACGGAGGGGCATATGACCCTTGGAACTACATAGTAGCTTGTATACTCGTAGTTACATCACTTGTCCCGCATCGTGGATTGACTCATACCTTATATGCTGTTGCAGGCTGGAGCACTTTATTGTATTTTGCTTCATCGGGTATACAGGATGGTGGCAGTCTATGGATAGCAGGCGGCATGTCTTATGCGCTTCATCTATTAGCCGACTCTCTCACCCAAAGGGGAATTACGCCCCTGCCGCCCATTCCATTTAAGCTGCGTCTAAAGCTAATGAGTACAGGCACGAAAAAAGGTGGAGCTGTAGAGAATGTTTTTATCCTGCTGACACTAGCCCTAGTTGTATATGTATTTATACTTTCTCCTTGAGATTTACGGATATGAAGCACATAATGAATTACCGCTAGAACACACAGGAGGCGGCTGTTATGCGGGGGGATTCCTTAGTGAAGTGGTTTGGAAGATTGCAGATTCGTAATAAAATTATCCTTATTTTTATACCGTTGATCATTTTTCCATTGCTTGCTTTAGGCTTGCTCTCAGGACAGATGTTCAGCCGTTCGATGATCGAAAAGGCTAAGTACAATTTTAAAGATGAATCCAAGCTCATCATGCAGCAAATAGATACGATTGTAAAAAATACGGAGAGTAGTGCCAACATTATAACTACCGACATCCATCGGATGTATGCTGAACGTCCGTTGTTATCCTCGACAGTGGAGCAGACGCGGTTTCGCAATTTAATGCAGAGCCAGCTTTCTATCGATCTGATTATTTTTCCGGATGTTGATTCTGCTGTGTTTGTGGATACGGAAGGCCAGATTTATTCCTCTTACGCCTACGGTAATTCTAACGAGCAGAAGGTATTCACCAGCGATATGCTGGAGAAGGCTAAAGAAAAAGGCAGCTACGGAGTCAACCGTTGGCTTCCTATGGAACAGAGAGATTATCTGGTTAGTGATCCGGCAGTTCCGGTGCTCACACTAAGTAAAGTCGTGTACAATCTTAAAACGGGCAACCTAATAGGTACATTATTTGTGAACGTAAAAGAAGATGCTCTCTCTGCTTTTCTGGAAACCGCTAGAGAAACCTCTTCGGACAAGAAATATTTTATAGTAGACGGAACGCAAAGGACCGTGTCTACACCTGATAAATCAAAGCTCCTACTGAAGCCTGAGGACAGACTGAACGATAGTCTTAGGAAGACGGGAAGCTCTGTCTCGGAAATTATCGGCAGGGGGAGCGGGCGAGAGCTGGTCACAGTGACGTATTATGATAAGCTGAATTGGAAGCTTGTGAATACCATTTCGCTGCAAAAGTTAACCGCTGATATTCACCGTAATATAACGTTAACTATATTCGTGGGAATTGGATGCCTGTTACTGTCTCTGCTGCTTGCAGGAAAGCTGTCACAGATTATCGTAAATCCGCTTCTTCAGGTGACGAAGGCGATGCGTAAAGTAAGGGAAGGCGATCTGAATGTCACCTCACCAGTGACTACAGAGGATGAGACGGGGTTGATCTCCACCGTATTCAATTCTATGGTTGGTCGTATCCAGGAGCTGATGCGGACGATTACGAACGAACAAGTCCGGAAACGTGAATATGAACTAGCTCTGATTCATGCCCAGATTAAACCACATTTTCTGTACAACACACTGGATACGATTTATGTACTCAACGATTTGGAGCTTAATGAAGCGGCTCGGGATACGACCAAGGCACTGGCAGACTTCTATCGGGTTGTTCTTAGCAAAGGAAACGAGGTTATTCCACTGTCCGAGGAAGTATCAAATGCAGCTGATTATTTGGCTATTATGCAGGTTCGCAACCCCGACGTATTACGTTACGAGATTAATATCCCGAAATCTCTCGAAGGAGTCAAGGTACCCAAATTGTCCCTACAGCCACTCATAGAGAATGCAATCTACCATGGATTAAAAACAAAGGGTAGTCAGGGGCTTATCTCAATAGAGGCTTATACACACGGAAGAGAAGTTATCATTACCGTGGAGGATAACGGTGTTGGCATGTCCGAGGAACAGGTGTCCCGGATTGTAGAATACCGCTCACGAGAAGGAAAACCGGCATCCATTGGTATATACAGCGTTCATGAACGGATTAAGCTGTATTTTGGAGAACCATATGGCCTATCGGTGGAAAGTAGACTGGGAAAGGGTACTGTTATGAAAATGACGATTCCCGGAACGGAAGCGCAGGGGGGCAGCATAGATGTATAAAGTGATGGTTGTAGATGACGAGCCGCTGTTTCGTTATTATATGCGGACCAAGCTGGATTGGAGTAAATATGATTTCAGTGTCTGTGGTGAAGCGTCAAATGGCAGAGAAGCGCTGGAAGAAGCGGAACGGACGAAACCTGATTTGGCTTTAGTGGACATTAGCATGCCCTATATGGACGGTATGGAGCTGGTTACCCGGTTACAGGCCAATGCTCCTGATATGCTGATTGTTTTTGTAACAGGGCACAATGAATTTGATTATGCGCAAAAAGCGATTCGCTTAGGTGTACAAGATTATTTATTGAAACCGTTTAACCAGCAAGAGTTTAACGAGATGATGATCAAGGTGAAGCAGCGCCTTCAGTCACATAAAATAGGTGCACGCAAAGCTGGTAAGCCGGAAATAATTGCAGAAGGGACGGCTTCTAGTAAGCTCTTTCCACTCCAAATGGACGAGCAGAATTCCTCTGAAGGGATAGAGGAGTTCTCCTTTCCATCCAAAGAAATCACTCATCTTGGAATTCAGGATGCCATGCTGATGGCGTTAAAGATGGGGGATGGCGATGCAGCGGCGAAGGACATAAGCAAATTAATTGAGATTCTACGACGCCAGAGAGGGGGAGGCAGCTATTCCTTTACTCTATTAATGAGTATAGTATCCCTTTGCCTTGCCTATGCTGGAGAAAGAGGGATCAATCCGGAAAGTCTCTGGAAACCAGCAGGTTCATCAGAGCAGCGGCTATGGGAGATGGATAACTGGGATGAGACTGAAAGCTGGATAAAAGGCTTGTACAGTAAAGTCATTGATCAAGGTCGTGAGCACCGCCCCTCTAAGTCGTACAATTTATTCATTGCCGCCAAAGAGTACATCCGGGAGCATTATTCCGATTGTGAGCTGACAGTTGACCAGGTGGCGAATGGCGTGTATGTAGATACCAGCTATTTACGGAAGGTTTTTCGAAAAGAAGGTGGAATCTCTGTACTTGATTTCATTACCTATACTCGTATGAAGCAGGCCAAGGAACTGCTTGCTGGAGGAAATGTGAGACTGTCTGAAATCGCCGGTAAAGTGGGCTATAATGATCCGAATTATTTCAGTAAATGCTTTAAAAAACACTATGGCATGCCGCCGTCTGAATTTGAGCAGCTGGCTGCCCGTTCCCGCCATATTGGCGTTAATAATGAAATTTAATAAACAAATTTGGTGGCGGCTCTCTGGTGAGGCCGCTTTCATTTTGTCCTGTTTATTACCGATTGTGCCCGATATGGCTCTTTTTGGGTCTTCAAGGCTCAAATATAATAGAAACAGGACGATGAAAACGCTAACAAATAGCGATTTCAACTAGCTCCACTAAATAGAGCATCAGAAAGGGGATTCATTATGAGCAACAAGCTATTCAGAACACTGGGGGTTGCAACCGTTTTATCCTTAGCTTTCTCACTTACAGCCTGTGGTGGTAACAATGCCGGAAACGGTGGTTCAACCTCTGAAGATTCCAATACGACCGCTGGGAACACCGATAAGAAAATTCAAATAAAAATTTATGCACAGCATTTTGACGAAGATACTTCAAAGCCATTTGATTATGCCGTAGAGGAATTAAAAAAGGAAATGCCGGAGGTGGAGATTGTACTGGATGAGGCTGTTCAAGACGGCTACCAGAAGCTGAAAACATATGCCGCGACTGGGAACATGCCGGATATTTATGAAACAGACTGGCCTACGCTGCAAACCTTCGCCAAATCTAAAAATGTCGAGCTGCTTGATGAATACCAAGCCACCAAAGATTTCAAAGCGAATCTAAACACAGGGAATGAGTCCCGTCTAATTGCCCCAGACGGTCATGTATACGCATTCCCATATACGGGAATTGAATTCCAAATGTTGTTTTACAACAAGGATATCTTTAAAGAGGTAGGCATCGAGATGCCGATCAAGACGATCGATCAGCTGGCTGAAGCGGCTAAGAAGCTTTCTACAGCAGGGTATACACCGCTCTCAATTTTCGCGAAGGAGAAATGGATCACTACTTCTTTTTATAGCGGACTTGTGACTCGTGAGGAGACGAAAGGGTTTGGCCCACTCGAAACGAAGGGAACGACAACTTTGCCTTCGCCTTATGTAACAGCAGCAGAACAAATGAAGAAGCTGGAAGAAGCAGGCTTGTTCGACGTCAATGCTACGAATACCAATTATGATCAAGCCTCATCTTTGTTCTACCAAGGAAAAGCTGGCATGTTCGTCAACGGTCAGTGGGAAATCTACAGCAGTGCTGAGAAGCTTGGGGATAAAGTGGATTGGATGTACTGGCCAGCTAAGGACGAAGCGACTTATGAGAACAACAAAATGTACATTAACGGTGCCGGAGGCCCTGGTGGTTTTGCCGTTTCTCCTAGCAGCAAGAATGTTGAGACCGCAGTGAAAGTAGCTAGTTTTATCGCACAAAAATATAGCGAATACAAATATACACAGCTGGGTAGCCCGATCGTAGCGACTAAAGTGGATAAAGAAATGACCGGTGAAGTGCCTGCCATGATGAAAAGAATCGCTGAAGAAGTGCTGCCAAACGTAAAGGGTTACGCCAATGCGGTAAGTAGTGTTCAAATTAAAAATGCACTGGACGACAATACACAAAATATGTTGATCGAAGGATTCTCGGCTAAGCAGTTCACGGATAACATGAACCGAGTGCTGAACAAAGAAAATAAATAATTAGAGAAATAAAATAAATAAAAATTGGTCCATGCCCTGCAGCTCACCCGGATCGAGCCCTTATATCGGGTGAGCAGCTTGGTAAGGAAGGAGTGGAATCTTACCGCATGCATAAATACTTAGGTAATAAGAAAGCCATAATGCTGTTTCTGCTTCCCGCACTGTTGATTTATAGCGTAGTGATTATCTATCCGGTGCTTCAATCCTTTTATCGTAGCTTTTTCGAGTGGGACGGGCTCAGTACGGCTACTTTTAACGGATTGTCCAACTATGTAGAGATGTTTGATGATCCATTGCTTTTGACATCCCTTCGTAACGGCCTTATTTTTGCACTGGTGCTCGCTGTATTTCAGATCGGATTGGGAACCATTCTTGCGCTTGCCTGTGCCGATCCGCGAATCAAAGGGCGTAAGTTGTTGAAAACAGCTTATTTTATCCCCGTAGTTCTGTCGGTTACGGTTGTTTGTCAGCTATGGATTGCCATCTACGATCCGAATAACGGATTGATCAATAGACTTTTTGAAATTTTGCATATTCCTTATCAACAAAACTGGCTCACTTCTCCAACCACATCCATAATTGCGATTGCCTTTGTTAATGCCTGGCAGTTCATGGGTTACCAGTTCAGTCTTTTATATGCGGGGGTTAAATCTGTCCCTGAGCAGTACATGGAAGCTGCCACGATTGACGGTTGCTCCAAATGGATGGCGCATCGTAAGGTGACGATTCCAATGATGAAGGAGACGTTCAAATTCTGTCTGATCATTGCCATTACTTCAGGAATCGGTGCTTTTGTACAAATGTTGATTATGACTAACGGCGGACCGGGAACGAGCAACTATACGCTTACCTTTATGATTTATCGTTATGCTTTCTTGGAAAGCAACTACGGCTATGCCTGTGCGGTATCGGTTGTGCTTGTCCTTCTGTCGCTTCTGGCCACCATTATTATCAACAAGACATTTGACCGAAATGAAGCATAAGGCAGTACGCCGGAAAGGAAAAGGAACGTTATGAAAAAAGTGAGAGCATTGCTCATACAGCTTCCCTTATGGATTTATTTTATCATTTCCATCTATCCGCTATTATGGATGATTTCTTATTCTCTGAAAAATAACGATGAGATTTTTGTCACCAACCCTTTCGGATTTCCGACTAATTTCCGGATTGAAAACTATGTGGCCGCTTGGTCACAGTTCAATATACCGCGATATTTTACGAATAGCTTGGTAGTCTCTACGATTTCAACGCTACTTATTATCATATTATCGCTGATGTTCTCATTCGCAATTTCCCGGCTGCGGTGGAGATTCCGTGAAGGGGTCAGATTGTATATGACGATCGGAATGTTCATGCCGCTGCAGGTAATTATGATTCCACTTGCTATACTCGTGCGGGACTTACATCTGACTAATACCTACGGTGGGCTGATTGTTCCTTATGTCGCCATTGGATTGCCGTTCTCTTGTCTGGTATTCTACGGCTTTATGAAGGGTATCCCTGGGGAGCTGGAGGAATCCGCTTGTATGGACGGCGCGAATGTATACCGGATGTTTCTGCAGATTATTGTGCCGGTTGTAACGCCAGCTGTCGCAACAGTAGCCATTTTTCAATTTCTGAACAACTGGAATGAATTTTTGCTGGCTTATATTCTGATCTCTGATGAGGGGATGAAAACACTGCCGCTGGGTCTATTGTTCTTCCAAGGCCAATACAGCACAGACTGGGGTGGCATGGGGGCGGTTATGACGATGGCGAGTCTGCCAATGGTTATTGTCTATTTGTTCTTTAGTGAGCAGGTAGAACGGGCTATGACAGTTGGATCTGCTGTAAAAGGATAAAGCGAAGAGTATTAATTCATGCAAAAGAGGACTCCTGGCGAATGCGCAGGAGTCCTCTTTTTGATTCAAATCATGACCAGTGAATTCATCCTATTCCTCTAGGAAGACCAATCCGATAAAATCCTCCGGCTCAATACGACCGAAATAATGCTTCAAATCGAGATCAGCTAATGCTTCTCTAACCTCAGCCTCGTCATAACGTTTGCCACGAAGTGCATTTTCAACATCTACTACGTCACCGACTCCGAAGAAGTCACCATAGATTTTGATGTCTTTAATGAGGGAATCTTCAATATCCATCCGAATATCAATAATTCCGGCAGGGAATTTGCGCGTGTGTTTAACGTTGCTTTTTGGTGACAGACCGTAGTTCCAGTCCCAGTTCTGGTAGTGCTCCTTGGAGATCTCATTAATTTTGTCCCAGTCGGCTTGTTGCAGCTTGTACTGAGGAACCTCCGAAGGATCCATACCAAAGATCGAACGCAGCAGGCCGGCGCGGAACTCCTCGATCGTCATATCTGTACCCAGCAGCTCTTTGATATTCGCTACACGACTGCGTACGGATTTGGTGCTCTTTGATTTAAACTTCTCTGGATTCACTTTTAGAGAGGCTTGTACATCATCTAAATTAAGATTGAACATCAAGGTACCATGGCTGAACATACGTCCGCGTGTGGAGAACTGAGCGTTACCGGAAATCTTTTGCTCACCAACTTGCAGGTCATTCCGTCCGCTTAGCTCGGCGTTAACACCCATGCTTTGCAGGTAATCGATGACCGGTTGGGTAAATTTCAAAAAGTTATGAAAGGATTGGCCGTCATCCTTGGTAATAAAGCTGAAGTTCAAATTTCCAAGATCGTGATAAACAGCTCCACCGCCGGATAGACGACGTACGACCTGAATATTATTATCTTTTACATACTCTTGGTTAATTTCTTCGATAGTATTCTGATGTTTCCCTATGATGATGGATGGGCTGTTGATATAAAAAAGCAGGTAACTCTCGTCCATCGGCAAGTGCTTCAGCGCATATTCCTCAATCGCCAAATTGATGGATGCGTCAGTAATCCCTGTGTTATCAATAAAAAGCATAGTGAATTCCTCCGTCGCAGCAAAATTGATTACAACCTTCATTTTAAACCAAAAGCGGTTTTTTAACAAAAGAGATCACATTGTTGAGATTCATGTCGGTTTGAGGGAAGCGGGGGATTTAGCTGATTCCTTCTGCGAAAGCATTGACGTTCTTCCGGCAAAGAGGCAATAATGGTGGCAATGACATACATATCGTGCTAGAGAAAGTAGATAGAGGGAGTGTAAATATGCTTGAAAAATATGGCCATGGCGGTGATTTGCTGACGGCAGCGGAGCTCTATGGGGAAGCTGGAGGCACATTTCTCGACTATAGTGCTAACATCAATCCGCTCGGTCCTCCACCGCAAGTTTTGGAGCTGCTCAGAACAGCACTGTCAACGGTGGTAGCATATCCGGATCCTGGACACCGACGCTTCAAACGCCTACTGGCGGAAAATCTTGGCGTAGATAATAGCTGGTTAACTGTGGGCAACGGAGCAGCGGAATCTATGGCTTTGCTGCTGCTGGCGATAGCTCCACAAAAGGTTGGCATCGTGGAGCCTTGTTTCTCTGAGTATCGGCAGCTTTCCGTACAATTTGGGGCTGAAGTATTATCGGTTCAGGGGACAAGGGAACAGCATTTTCGCGCTGGAGTGGAGGAGATTGCCGGGCTGTTGGAACAGGTGGAACTGTTATTTCTCGGACAGCCGAATAATCCCAATGGCGTTCAGTATGCTGTGGAGGAACTGCGCTTGTTAGCGCAGAAGGCTGAAAGCTGCGGGACTTATTTGGCTGTGGATGAAGCTTTTATTGACTTTATCCCGGAGTCAGAGCGAAATACACTCCTGCCGGAGCTGGAGCGGTTTCCGCATACGGTTCTGGTGCGGTCGATGACGAAGTTTTATGCGATTCCCGGCTTGCGTCTCGGGTTTGCGATTTCACATCCGAAGCTGGCGAAGGCGATGAGCGGAAAGCAGGTCACCTGGAGCGTGAACGGCTTGGCGCTGCTCGCAGGGGAAGCCTGCCTTACAAGTGGACGTGACTATGAACAGCGTACGCGTGAGCTTATTGCAGCAGAACGCGAAAAACTGCGGCAGGGTCTTATGCAGCTGGGCTGCGATGTCCCACCGGGAGAAGCCAACTTTCTGCTCTGTGGCTTGCCATCACCGTGGAGCGCGGCTGAGTTTCAGACTAGGCTTGGCCGCGTAGGTATACTAGTGCGCAGCTGCGCTATGTATGCAGGGTTAGGTGCTGAGCATATTCGAGTTGCCGTTAAGGGACATGAGGATAATGCCCGCCTTTTGCTGCAGATGGCGGAGATTCTAGCGACTAAGTGACAGGTGCATGTAGTCTTTAATGACTCTATGTGCGGAGCGAGCTGACAGCGCTATTGGTGTGGCATCCTTTCGAGGATGGTTGTAAGTATTCAATGAAAGAAATGAGCGGTGAAAGGAGCGGGATCGGCTATGGTGGAAGTGAAGATTCCATTTAATCTTACAGGGGGAATCAGGGAGTATCGTCCGGCCGTCTGGCCAGGGCTTGCTCTGCAATGGAAGGATAAGCATCTGCTGCTGGAGCTGCCAGCAGAAGCCGATGGTTTATCGAGCGCGTTCTACGGCGGAGGAATGAACCGGCTGCAGCGGGCCGTCAATTTATATGTTGATCGCAATTACGAATGTAGTGATCCTGTCCAGGATATGGAGAATAAGCTGCGCGATTGGGGTTATCCTTTATCCGGCTGTGCTGGTCTGATGACGGCTGTGCCGCTAGAGCATGCAGCGGTAGCTGAAGAGGACACGGGTTCAGCGGGAATATTTGTTTGCGTTACAGCCGCTGCAGGAAATGCTGCGCGCGCAGGTGTGGAACGCAATGTGCTGGCTGTGTATCGGCCGGGTACGATTAACATCATGCTCTGCATTGATGGCCGCCTGACACCGGCGGCCATGGTCAATGCTGTGCAGACAGCTGTCGAAGCCAAAGCTGCTGCGCTGGCAGATCTCGGGATTACCGATCCCGAGAATGGCCTGATCGCAACCGGCACGACTACGGATGCTATTGTACTCGCTGTGAGCCAAAGCGGGCGATACAGCGCCGAGCATGTATATGCCGGAACAGCAACCGATCTTGGAGGCGCTATCGGCCGGCTTGTATATAGCGCTGTGACGGGCAGCCTGCTGTCGGTGCAGGCAAGGAAGGATAGCTAATGAGAATGGATAGCTGGAGAAGTAGAAGCTTGTTCAGAGGTGATTGCTTGTGACAATCGCTTTGGTGTTGCTTGCAGCTTATGTGATTGACCGGATCGTAGGTGATCCGCGTAACCTGCCTCATCCCGTAATTGGTATGGGCAAAGCAATCACGGCTCTGGAGCGGGCGATCCGTCGTTTATGGTCCCGCCCGCAAAGCCTGAGCAGAGCAGGGGTGTTACTTCCGCTATGTGTGGCGGGCGGTGCTTGGGCACTGACAGCCATCCTGCTATGGCTGCTGTCATCTATCTCACCGTGGCTCGTCTGGATAGCCGAGGTTTGGTTGATTTCAACCACGATTGCCTCCAAGGGACTAAAGGATGCAGGAATGGCGGTGTACGTGGAATTGCAGAAGGGCGATATTCCTGCTGCCCGCAAGGCGTTAGGGATGATCGTGGGACGTGATACGACTTCGCTAGATGCACCGGAAATTGTCCGTGGAACGGTGGAGACCGTAGCAGAAAACATCGTCGATGCGATTATTTCTCCGCTTTTCTACGCGCTGATTGGCGGTGCACCGCTTGCTATGGCTTATCGGGCGGTCAATACACTCGATTCAATGGTTGGTTATAAGAACGATAAATACCGTGATCTCGGCTGGGCATCTGCCCGGCTCGATGATGTGGCTAACTTTATCCCGGCACGAATTACGGCATTGCTTTTGGCTCTATGTGCAGGGATGCTTCGTCTGGATTGGCGCAGATGCCTGCAGATGGTGAAGCGGGATGCACATCTACATCCAAGCCCTAACAGCGGTTATCCAGAATCAGCTGTGGCTGGCGCACTCGGCATCCGACTCGGAGGCGAAAATGTGTATCATGGCGTCGCTTCTTTTCGGGCTTATATGGGTGATCCGGTACGTACGATGGAACCGGATGATATCATCCAGACCTCGCGGATGATGATGCTCTGCTCTTCAATATTTGTAGGTCTATGCGCGGTTTTGGCATGGATATGGATTGGAGGCTGAGCGTCGGTATGGCAATTCCCTCTATAGAGCTTGAGCTAGTGCTTATCCGACACGGGCAGACGAAATGGAATGTTGAGCATCGTTACCTGGGACATACGGATCTTCCATTGCTTCCTGACGCAAGTGAGCGGTTATCCCAACCTCAGCAGCAGATCTGCCTGCAGACTGAGTTATCAGGTGGTTTTTGGCGTGTGTTTTGTAGCGATTTGCTAAGATGTCGGGAGACCTTGGCTTTCGTAGCACCTTCACTAGAGCAGGACGCTGTTTACGATCAGCGGCTTCGTGAAATGAACTTCGGAGCTTGGGAAGGCTGCACTTATGAGCAGCTGAAAGATAACTCTCTATATAGACGTTGGATTGATGATCCTTCAAAGGTTACACCGCCAGAAGGAGAATCGTGGACAGCATTCGATGCTCGGTTGCGTAGTTTCCTGTTGGACCTAGGTCAAGCTGCTGTGGCTGCATTTGGATGCTGTGCTATCAAGGAGAAAAAAAGTGAGGTTACATCGAATAGAGTATTGGTAGTGACGCATGGGGGTGTAATCAGGAATTTACTTGCACAGTTAGTTCCTGGTCTCACATTCTACAGTGCAGTGGCTCCTTCTCCAGGGAATGTAATGGTACTAAAAATACTCTGGCAGCATGGACAATGGTCAGCTGATAAAGCTCATATTTTGGAAAAAGGATGATTACATGAAAAAAGGGTTCCACGTCATTAGGAAAACCTAATAGGTGGAACCCTTTATGTTTGAACTATCGTTTGCTGTCAGCAGAATAACATGGTTAATTAGATATTAGGTAATAGGTAACCATTCCTTATAGGTATCTGCACGTGATTGTAATTCATTATACAGCATGCTGGCATGGTAACCGTCGCACACGGCATGGTGGAATTGCCCCGAGATGGGTAATAGTATTTTTTTGTCTTGCTGAAAATATTTCCCTATCGTAAAGATGGGAAGTAGGTAGGTTCCCTCGTTATACACATTCAGGTTAAAGCTTGTGAAGCTGACCCACGGAATGCTGGAAATAGGGAAGGTGTTCGGTGGTTCGTTTGCTTTAGCGATAAATTGTTTCACGCTTCCGTACATTTTCATATCATCGAGATAACGGTTATAGAAATCATTAAACTGTTCACCGTACGAAGTCCAGATGCTTGAGAAAGTCTTATCATCATCATGGAAAATTGTAAAACTAGGGGACAAGCTATCCCAATAACCTAATCTACCTTCAGAATCAAAACATGTGCGGAATTCACTATGACGGTTCACCACCGTAGTTATCATGTGGATTAGTGCTGGGTACAGCTTAATTCCCTTATGCTTAAGCTCTGACAGTAGAAGGGTGATATCAATATTTACAGTCATGCTGTAGGTGCATCTGACATTGTTTAAATAATGTTCAAAATAGGGTTTTCTACTCCAGTTATCAATGACAATCGGGTTAAAAATCATTTATTATGACCTCCTAAAATTATTTCATTTTTCATTTTAGGAGGTCTGCTGGACTGATTTCACCATATCCTTATCACAATCCCTTGAGAAAGTATTTTGTAACGATGAGTATACCATCAATTGGAAGGGAGATGCATTTATAATGCTGAGCGAAAAGTTGGTTATTGAAAAATTGCTTCAGCAAAAGCGTACGAGTGTTGCTTCCAGCGTAGTGATGATGTGCGGTGTAGCGGGGTCGGGTAAAACAACCTTTGCTAAAAAGCTGGAAAAAGAGGGATTCGCCAGACTTTCGATAGATGAAGATATTTGGGCCACGCACGGCCGTTTCGGGGTGGATTATCCAGAGGACAATTATGAGTCCTATAAGGAAGAGTCGGAGATAAAGCTGCGGGGGGAGCTGGTGAATCTGCTTCAGGCAAAACATCATGTTGTTATCGATTTCAGCTTCTGGCAACGTCAGAGACGGAACGATTACAAGCAGCTCATTGAGAGTTATGGTGGCGTGTGGGAACTGATTCACTTAAAGGTTCAGCCGGATGAATTGCGTCAGAGACTGCTTATCCGGAGTGAACGTTTTGACGCCAATGCCGCATTTCCGATTACTGAGGAGATACTAACCCGGTTTTTAAATGGTTTTGAGATTCCTGCTGGAGAAGGGGAGCTTGTGATCGAAGCATAGAGCTGTAACTTGATTTTTTGGGCATTTTTCCTCTTATAGAACCACAGCCGGATTAAAATCCCATGGCTGTGGTTCTTTTTTTAAGCGAGTGATTGTGCCATGATAGTCATGGGGGCGATTGAGAGATGTTTAAGGATTTTAAGCTCATAGCCGGACGGCCGGTGTATATACAAATTAAAGACTATATGAAGCACTTAATCATAAAAGGCGGTCTGCAAGGCAATCAAAAGCTGCCCTCCACACGAGAGCTCAGCACATTGCTTAAGGTTAGCCGCAACTCCGTAATCTCTGCTTATACAGGGCTTGAGGATGATGGCTTTGCTTATGCCGTGCAAGGGCAAGGAAGTTATGTTGCTGCTACGCCGCCCGGCAGTGAAACGATCTCTTCCTGGACGATGGACTGGAAGTCACGTCTCAATGATCACGCGGTGCTGGCAGAGGAACTGGATATCATGAAGCGCGGGATTCGAGCGGAGAAGGGGACGATCTCCTTCACCAGCATAGCGCCTGATGAGAGTCTTTTTGATCTGGATAATGTGAAGCGGTCCTTTATGGATCGGATGTCGGTGGAAGGCAACGTTCTGCTAAATTACGGCTATGCCAAAGGGTATAAGCCTTTAATAGACTATTTGAAGCAGTATATGGAGCACAAGGGCGTTGAAATGAAAGGCAAGGATATATTGATCACCAATGGCTTTACTGAAGGGTTCGATATTGTATTGTCTGCTCTGAGTAAAAAAAATGGTTCGGTCATTTGTGAGAATCCGACGCATCATACAGCGATCAAAAATTTGAAGCTGAACGGTTTTGAGATCACCGGGATTTCGATGGAGCGTGATGGGATTGATTTGGCGGAGCTGGAGAAAGCATTGCAACAGCAAGCTTTTGACTGTGCATACTTCGTCCCTTCTTATCATAATCCGACCGGAATTGTAATGTCTCCAGAGAAAAGACAGCGGCTAATGAAGCTGATGAATCGCTACCAAGTCCCGGTGATTGAGGATGGTTTTAACGAGGAATTACGATATTCGGGCTCACATGTGGCTCCACTTATCGCAGCAGCAGGCAGCGGCAACAGCGTGATTTATCTCGGCAGCTTCTCCAAGGTATTATTTCCGGGACTACGTGTAGGTTGGGTGCTGGCGGATCAGGAGTTGATCAATTCCCTCGAAAGCGTCAAGCGCGCCCGTACCATTCATACCTCGACGCTGGATCAATCCATTTTGTATCAGTATTTATTGGGTGGTCATTTAGAAAAGTATTTGAAAAAAGCCAGAGCGGAATACAAACGAAAGTATGAATTAACCCTGCAATGCTGCAAGGATTGTATTCCTTATACGGCGCTGTCAGGGGACGGTGGCCTGCATCTTTTTGTAACCTTCGCGGAGGGCTTTAATACAAGGACGCTGTTGGCGGCCTGTCATGAGCAAGGGGTTATTTTTACAGCAGGAGATATATTCTTCACAGACGGTAAGGGTCAAAATACGATACGGATCGGTTTCTCCAGAGTGACGGATGAGGATATCCGCAAGGGGATTGAGATTATTGGCAGAACAGCTCGACAACTAATGGGATAAAGAGGTGCTTGAGATGAAGGTAGGCGTAATTATGGGCGGGGTATCCTCAGAGTATGAGGTATCCATGAATAGCGGTAGAGAAATATTGAAGAATCTAGACCCCAATAAATATGAAATTATTCCAATTGTGATCACCAAGCGTGAGGAGCTTATTGAGCAGGCAAAGGGGATCGATATCGCACTGCTTGCACTTCATGGAGCTTACGGCGAGGATGGTACGGTTCAGGGAACGCTGGAGACGATGGGGATTCCGTATACGGGCAGCGGGGTTTTGTCTAGCAGCATTTGCATGGATAAAGATCTCTCCAAAAAGCTTATGCGCTGCGCAGGCGTCAATACAGCAGATTGGCTATGCTGGGACAGCATGAAGGATTATTCGGCTGAAGCGGTGGAACGGCTCGGATATCCTGTTATGGTGAAGCCATGTTCAGGCGGCTCGAGTATCGGAATGGAAAAAGTGAGCAGCAGCGAGGAGCTGTTGTGCGCAGTGCAGAAGGCTTTTGCCTGTGATCAGTCGATTTTGATTGAAAGCTACATTCAAGGCCAAGAAATCACCTGTTCTATTCTAAACGGAGAGCTGCTGCCTATTCTGGGAATAACCTCAGCAAATGCCGAGTGGTTCGATTACAGTGCTAAGTATGAAGAAGGCGGAGCAGATGAACGGGTCATTGAATTGCCTGCTGAGGTGCATGAGCGGGTACGCGAGGCTGCCTTGAGCTGTTACAAAGCACTAAAATGTAGCGTGTATGCACGGGTTGATATGCTGCTTAAAGAGGGGATTCCTTATGTGCTGGAGGTGAATACGTTACCAGGCATGACGAAGGCCAGTCTTTTACCCAAAAGCGCGCAAGCGGCAGGCTACACCTTCAGCGGACTGCTGGACGAAATCATCTCCCTTTCCCTAACGGAAAAGAGTGCAAAAGAAGAGGTGTACAGCCATGCATAATGAATGGATTGCTCCACGTGTGCGGGAGATTGCACCCTCGGGGATTCGGGCTTTTTTTGACCTAAGTGCGGGGAATCAGGATATTATATCGCTGGGTGTAGGGGAACCGGATTTCGTTACACCGGAGCATGTAAGAGCTGCCTGTATTCGGGCCTTGAATAATGGGGAAACGATGTATACGCCAAATTCCGGGTTACTGGAGCTTAGAGAGGAGATCGCTTCTTATCTGCACACAAGTTTCAAGCTTCGCTATGAGCCAAACGATGAGATTATGGTTACGGTGGGAAGCAGCGAGGCTGTGGATTTGGCATTACGAGCTTTCATTACACCTGGGGATGAAATTATCGTCCCTTCTCCGAGCTATATCGCATATTCGCCGATTACCCATTTGAACGGGGGGGTTACGGTGGAGGTAGAATCATCGGCCGAGCAGGGGTTTAAGCTTACTGCTGAAGCGTTACGGAAGGTGATTACTCCGCGTTCCAAGCTTCTTATGGTGAATTTTCCGACTAATCCTACAGGTGCAGTAATGACTTATGAAGATTGGCTGCCTATTGCACAGATTGTAAAAGAGAATAACCTACTGGTCATTTCAGATGAAATTTATGCCGAGCTTACGTATGACAGTCAGCATGTCAGCATCGCCTCTCTTCCCGGGATGCTGGAAAGGACGATTGTGATTAGCGGCTTCTCCAAAGCTTTTGCAATGACTGGCTGGAGAGTGGGTTATGCTTGTGGCGATCGAGAATTAATTGCTGCGATGCTAAAAATCCATCAATACACTGCGATGTGTGCCCCAGTGCTCGGTCAAATTGCTGCGATTGAATCATTGCGCAATGGAATGCAGCATAAGGAACATATGAAGCAATGCTTCGATGAGCGGAGAAAGCTGCTGGTTAGTGGATTTCGATCCATAGGACTACCTTGCCATGAACCTGCGGGTGCATTTTATGCCTTTCCTTCCATCGCTCACACCGGAATGAAATCAGAAGACTTCGCTTTGCAGCTGCTCAGGGAGGTCGGTGTCGCTGCGGTTCCGGGTCATGTGTTTGGAGCAGGCGGAGAGGGTTATATTCGCTGCTCCTATGCCGCTTCCTTACAAAAATTGACGGAGGCGCTGGAGAGAATCGAAGATTTTATGAAAGTGAAGTTGTAATTCTAGAAGTCCCCCTCTATCATAGATGGGGGCTTTTCTGCGAATATGAGATAGAATAGGTTATACGGATACATTTAATAGGAGGTCGTAATTATATGCTTTCAGATATTCAAGACGTAATTAAACAAATCACTCCGGCTGATGATCAGTCCATCCTCAAGGCGGAGCATCGGCTGAACATTTTGACCAAACCTCCGGGCAGTTTGGGACAATTGGAACCTCTGGCCGTTAAGCTCGCTGGAATTTCGGGTACGGAGCAGCCTAGTTTCACCAAACGAACAGTTGTTGTGATGGCTGCTGATCATGGGGTGTGCTGCGAAGGGGTTAGCGCATTTCCACAGGAAGTCACGCTACAGATGGCCCATAACTTTCTCAGCGGTGGAGCGGCTGTGAATGTATTGGCACGTCAAGCTGGGGCAGAGGTACAGTTTGTTGATGTCGGCATAAACGGCGATCTTAGTCATGTCGATCTAATTGATCGTAAAGTGCGCCGGGGAACGGATAATATGGCTGTGGGACCTGCGATGAGTCGTGAGGATGCCATGAATGCTCTTCTTGTTGGGATAAGCGTTGCGCAGGAAGCGGTTAAGAACGGCACGGAGATTTTTATAACAGGCGAAATGGGCATTGGGAATACTACGGCTAGTGCTGCCATTCTATGTGCTCTCAAAGGAATAGCCCCTGAAGTAGCTGTGGGACGAGGAACGGGAATTGATGATGAACGTTTACTACATAAAATTGCAGTAGTGGAACGCGCCTTAAAGGTAAATCAGCCGAATTCAGCAGATCCGTTGGATGTATTATCTAAAGTTGGCGGACTGGAAATCGCTGGCTTGGCGGGACTGATTCTGGGTGCGGCTGCTAATCGGACACCTATCATTTTGGATGGTTTTATTTCGGGGGCGGCAGCGCTTGTGGCAAAAGCCCTTGCACCTGAATCCATCGCTTATATGATAGCGTCTCATGTATCAGGAGAACGGGGACACAAGTTAATGCTGGAGCAGCTTGGGCTTGAACCGCTGCTTAACCTCGGTCTGCGATTGGGTGAGGGAACAGGGGGAGTATTATGCCTTCATTTAATCGAGGCGATCTGCCGCATTTTGAGCGAAATGGCAACCTTTGAAAGTGCAGGCATCTCTGGAGCTGGTCAACGATGAGCATTCTTGTAACGGGAGGCGCACGTAGCGGGAAAAGTGGTTTTGCAGAAAAACTGATACAGTCACTGGCAGATCAGGCCTTCTATGTAGCAACCGGACAGGCCTTTGACGACGAAATGAAGGAACGGATTGCTTTGCATCAGCATCAACGAATGGAAAGTGGTTACGCTTGGGAGACACTTGAGGAACCGTATGATTTACCAGATCTGCTAAAGCGATTATCGGGTGAAAAAGCGGTGCTCGTAGATTGTTTAACCTTATGGTTATCCAATGCATTATTGGCTGTGGAAGGTTTTGAAAATAGACAAGAGCTTGTTGAGAGTGAAATAACAAGGCTTGAAGACAGTGTGCGTTCTTTTCAAGGCACGCTTATTCTGGTCACTAATGAGGTTGGCGACGGGATTGTTCCGGAGTATGCGCTTGGCCGATTGTATCGTGATCTGGCGGGACGAATGAACGCCCTGATCGCTCGGCAATGCGAACAGGTCTTTCTAGTAACTGTTGGAATTCCGATTGAGCTGAAGAGCAGGGAGTATCGTTTATGAGGGAGCGTAGGGATGCGGCCGTAGCTGCCTTTCAGTTCTTATCCCGATTTCCTGTAAAAGGTGATCCGGGATTCTCTCCTGAACTGCTGCGCCGGAGTGTAATCTTCTATCCCATGGTAGGCGCAGCAATTGGGCTGTGTGTAGCTGCTGGAGCAGCCCTGACGGGATTGCTTTTACCTGCTTGGCCAGCAGCTGTGCTCACTCTGATGCTGTGGGTAGGTCTCACTGGCGGGTTGCATCTTGATGGCTGGATGGACAGCGCGGATGGTCTGCTCAGCTATCGGCCACGGGAGCGGGCCCTGGAGATTATGAAGGACAGCCGTGTGGGTGCGATGGGCGTACTCGCCTGCGTGCTGCTCCTGCTGTTTAAAGCATCTTTGTTGGCAGCTCTAATCGAAGGCTTCGCCTACTACGAGCTGCCGCTGCTCTTGGTACCAGCGGTCTGGAGCCGCTGGTATATGGTGCGGGCAATGGTGCGTTATCCCATTGCCCGTGGAGACGAGGGGCTGGCCGCGAACTTCGCCGGCCTAGCTTCCTCGCATGAGCGGCGCGCGCTGGCAGTCGCCGCGCTGCTCTCGCTGGCCGCCGCCGCTGCGCCACTGGCGCTCGGCGCTGGCTTAGCCGCGTGGCCGCTGCATCTGGCGGCAGCTCTGCTGCTGCTTATCGCGGCCTTGGCCTGCGGCACCGCGGCTGCGCGGCGGATCAGCAGCCGGCTCGGCGGGCTTACTCGGCGACGTGTACGGCGCGCTGAACGAGCTGCTGGAGGTTGTGCTGCTGCTAGTGTTATTGCTGCTCCAGCACAATTTAATGTAAGCTCCACGGGGGAATCTTGAGTAATTTGGTGTAGGTGGTACTACGGATGAACCTTGAGTAATTTGCTGTAGGTAGCTCCATGGGTGAACATTAGTAGTTTGCTGTAAGTAGCTCCGCAGATGAACATTGAGTAGTTTGCTGTAAGTAGCTCCACGGGTGAACATTAGTAGTTTGCTGTAGGTAGCTCTAAGGGTGGATCTTGAGTAATTTGCTGTAGGTAGCTCTAAGGGTGGATCTTGAGTAATTGAGTAATTTGCTGTAGGTAGCTCCATGGGAGAACCTTGAGTGGTTTGTTGTAGGAGTTCTACGGGTGAACCTTGAGTACAATTTGTTGTGAGCAACCTTTGCGTTTTTATGAGATAGATAGGGAAGAGGGATGACATGTTATTTGCCATTCTGCTGTTTATAATTGCTGGGCTTGCTGAGATCGGTGGCGGATATTTAGTATGGTTATGGTTGAGAGAATCACGGCCACTTTGGTACGGTTTAGTGGGGTCTTTGATTCTGATAGCGTATGGGATTATCCCTACGTTGCAGAAATTCCCTTCCTTCGGAAGAGTGTATGCGGCTTACGGCGGGGTGTTTATCGTACTTGCGGTCTTATGGGGATGGCTTGTAGACAAGAAGACACCAGACGTATACGACTGGGTCGGAGCTGTTATTTGTGTGATCGGTGTATCGGTTATCCTCTGGGCACCTCGGCACTAGGTTGAGTGAGGTTTGCTTAGCCATAAAAGCGGAATGAAAGCTGAGTAACCTAGTTTTTACTGAGTGAGTAACTTGGCTCCGGACTCAGGAGACCTTATTTGTGATAAAAGGGTTAATTTGGAGCGTTTTCGGACACCAGAGACGCTATTTGAACAAAATAGGCTGAGTCTGGGTTGATTATGAGGCAATAGCGTCTCTCGAGTCCGAAAAAGCCTCCAAATGGCAGTTTTTCGAGTAATAGCGGCATCTGAGTCCGCAAGCCAGTAGCAAATGGCGTGCTGAGTCTAAGTGAGAGCTTCGCGCAAGCTAGCGCATGTAGCCGAGTCTATTGCTGTAGGTAGCATCGACGGATGAACTTTGAGTAATTTGCAGTAGGTAGCATCCACGGATGAACTTTGAGTAATTTGCAGTAGGTAGCGCCACGGAGGAACTTTGAGTAATTTGCTGTAGGTAGCATCGACGGATGAACTTTGAGTAATTTGCAGTAAGTAGCATCCACGTAGGAACTTTGAGTAATTTGCTGTTGGTAGCGCCACGGATGAACTTTGAGTAATTTGCAGTAGGTAGCATCCACGGATGAACTTTGAGTAATTTGCAGTAGGTAGCATCCACGGATGAACTTTGAGTAATTTGCAGTAGGTAGCATCCACGGATGAACTTTGAGTAATTTACTGTTGGTAGTGCCACGGATGAACTTTGAGTAATTTGCTGTTGGTAGCGCCACGGATGAACTTTGAGTAATTTGCTGTAGGTAACTTGGCTCCGGACTCAGGAGACCTTATTTGTGATAAAAGGGTTAATTTGGAGCGTTTTCGGACACCAGAGGCGCTATTTGAGCGAAATAGGCTGAGTCTGGGTTGATTATGAGGCAATAGCGTCTCTCGAGTCCGAAAAAGCCTCCGAATGGCAGTTTTTCGAGTAATAGCGGCATCTGAGTCCGCAAGCCAGCAGCGAATGGCGTGCTGAGTCTAAGTGAGAGCTTCGCGCAAGCTAGCGCATGTAGCCGAGTCTATTGCTGTAAGTAGCATCGACGGAGGAACTTTGAGTAATTTGCAGTAGGTAGCGCCACGGAGGAACTTTGAGTAATTTGCTGTAGGTAGCATCGACGGATGAACTTTGAGTAATTTGCTGTAGGTAACTTGGCTCCGGACTCAGGAGACCTTATTTGTGATAAAAGGGTTAATTTGGAGCGTTTTCGGACACCAGAGGCGCTATTTGAGCGAAATAGGCTGAGTCTGGGTTGATTATGAGGCAATAGCGTCTCTCGAGTCCGAAAAAGCCTCCGAATGGCAGTTTTTCGAGTAATAGCGGCATCTGAGTCCGCAAGCCAGCAGCGAATGGCGTGCTGAGTCTAAGTGAGAGCTTCGCGCAAGCTAGCGCATGTAGCCGAGTCTAAGCGAGATTATCGCGCAAGCCAGTAGCAAATGACGCGCCGAGTCTAAGCGAGAGTATCGCGCAAGCCAACGGCAAATGACGCGCCGAGTCTAAACGAGAGTATCGCGCAAGCCAGCGGCAAATGGCGTGCCGAGTCTAAGTGAGAGCTTCGCGCAAGCCTAGCGCATGTAGCCAAGTCTAATCGAGGTTCCGCGCAAGCCTAGCACATGCCCCCAAGTCTAAGCGAGACCTCCGCAAGCGCTAGCGAGCCATCGCAAACTAAAAACCCCCGTTCAACACTTTCGTGTGAACGGGGGGTTTAATTTACAAGCGTTAAATCTTAAATTGCTGCACAGCTTCTTGGAGTTTCTTGGCTTGCTCATACAGATGTTTAACGGTTTCTGCATGGCCTTCCAGTTCGACGCGCTGCCGCTCTGAGTTAGCAGCGAGTGTGTCCGCACTTTCTTGCGATCTTGATGTAATTTGTGCAGTTTCTTCGACGGAAGCACTGACTTCTTCTGTACTTGCCGAGATTTGCTGTGTAGCCGCAGATACGGATTGAATGCTGTGATTGATGCTTTGGATAAGAATCAGGAGGTGATTAAAGGCATCACCTGCTTCTGCTACTTTGCCGACTCCAGAGGCAACCTCAGAATTCACGTGGTTCATCTCGGTAACGGAGCGACTCATATCTTCTTGAAGCCCAAGTAGGAAGTCACGGATCTGTTCGTTTGCGTTACGGGATTGTTCAGACAGCTTGCGTACTTCTCCCGCAACAACAGCAAAGCCGCGTCCATGCTCTCCTGCGCGTGCAGCTTCGATTGAAGCATTCAGCGACAGCATTTGGATCTGTTTCGTAATTTCAGTAATGCTGTGAACGACTTCTCCGATCATTACTGAACGCTCATTCATGATTTGTAATTGATCCAGCGACTGTAGGGAAGCACGTTCAACCTGGCGCATTTGCAGCACAGCGCTTTGAGCAATTTCATTACCGCCACTTGCTTCAGCGGAAGCCTCACTGATTTGCTCCGTGACTTCATTCGCTGCTGAGGCAATACTTTGAATGCCTAAATTGATTTCTTCCATTGCTCTCGAGTTATCTGATGCACTGCTAGCGATAGTCGTACTACCTTTGCCGATTTCTACTACCGATGAGCTGGAGTGTTCCGCCATATCATTAAGAACCTCAACACGTTCTTTTAAAGAGTTGGAATCCGCAACGACAGTATTAGAGGTTACCAGTACATGTCCAATCATTTCTTTCAGGCGTTGGGTCATCGCTTGGAAGCTTACGGACAACTGTGCAACTTCGTCATTTCCTTTAACTGATAATTCTTCGGTGAAATCTCCCTCTGCGAGCCGGGCACTATAAGCTGCCAGTTTTGAGATTGGACGTGTTATACGCACACTCATGAACCATGCACCAGTTAGGCCGATGATCAACGTCAGAAGTGTGATTCCGGCACTTGTCCATAGAATACTGTCTGTTTTTTCTTGAATGAAGCTTACGTCACTGCTTACACCGATAACCATCGTACTTCCGGGAATACCGATATAAGCTGTTTTATGTATACCATGTGCGTCGCTATATGTATCGCTTAGTCCAGTTTTTCCTTTAGAGGCTTGTTGCATTGCAGAGGATACGGTGACACTTTCTGCCCGTTGCAATTTTGCATCGTGATCTGCGGATAGAATCTCAGCTTCTTTTCCCTTCAGATTGACCAGAAAAATGGTTTCCACTCCATGTTGTTTCCTCTTTTCCTGAAAATAGAACTCGAGATTGGTGGCAGACTGATCGTTCTTATTTAGGGTTTGCTGGGCGTGCATTACGTTGAGATTCTTATATACGTCCTGAGCAGCGGCAGTAAGGATTTTGTTAATCTGCGGCATAACATAGCTGTTGAAGATACTGATAGAGATAAAATAGAAGCTGGTGCTTAACAAAAGAGACGTGAGCAACAGAACAACAAATAATAAACGCGTAAATTTGCGACTGATCGAATGCTTGATACGAAACATATCGTTCTCTCCTTTTTTTATGGACGGTGAGGTCATTTCTTTTTTGGTCTTCACTAGATACTCCATGCCAACTGCTGGAAATTGGCGACCCGAGATATATTCCATAGTTATGTCATATTTCTACTAAATGGATCGGGAATAAGGTGTTTGATACTATTCTATAGAATTAACCTCTGGATGAATAGTGAAAGTTTTGTCCTATAGAGCATTTTTTTCTGAAAAAAATGAATTATTGCTGACTATTTTAGATAATTGGCGAAAAAAAAGAAATGGAACTACCAATTTCATATAAAAATATTATTTTTATGGATTGTTAAGCGCTATTGTGATAGAGTATTAATGTTTTGTTCCGAAAATTTAATATTGTAAGCCGCGGTTCGTAACCATCCCGCGTAAACAAAACTAGGAGGAATTTCAGTAATATGTTTAATTTGCTGTGGGGAGTTTTATTTGTTATTGTCAATTTTGCTTTTTTTCTACTCTGTTACCGCTTGTTCGGGAAAAGTGGAATGTACGCCTGGGTAGGTATTGCTACTGTAATTGCTAACATTCAGGTAGCTAAGACGATTGCTATGCCATTTGATATTGTGATGACACTCGGAAATACGATGTATGTCACTTTATATATGACCAGCGATTTACTTAATGAGAAGTACGGAAGAGCGGAAGCACGTAAAGCGGTCTGGTTTGGTTTCTTCACCTTGCTTATGACTACAGTCATTATGCAGATGGTATTAGTATTTAAGCCGCAGGAGACCGATATCGCTCAGTCTTCTTTGGAGACGATTTTTGGGCTGATGCCTCGACTAGCTTTGGGTAGTCTTACAGCTTACTTCATTAGTCAGTTCCTAGATGTTCGGTTGTACTCTTGGATTCGTAAATATTACAGCACCTCAAGTCAGCTGTGGATTCGTTCCAACGGTAGTACGATGATTAGCTCCTTTGTGGATACACTTATTTTCTGTACCATTGCGTTTGCGGGCTTGTATGACTGGAATGTATGGCTTGAAATTTTGCTTACGACTTATCTAGCGAAGTTCTTACTAACCGCAGTAAGCACACCTATCTTATATATCGCCCGAACCTTTACTTTTGCTGAAGAGGGTTCACCATCATCCGTTCAAAAGAAGGACTAAACAACAATACAGCCAGCGCGTACCGATCATAATCGATGCGTGCTGGCTGTTTTTTCGTTGTAAGATGGACTTAATAGTTACATGAAAGATGTGTACATAAAAATAATATAAAGCTAAAATAAGCTATCGTAGCAATTCTAGCGGGTTAGTTTAACAGGAGCGCCGGCGATGGCGCTTATCACATATCCTTTAGTTTGGGCTGGACTTGCGGGGCAGTCCGATTGAAGAGAATGTATATAATCGGTAGTCACAGAAAATACGAACAGGTGTGATCTAGGATGAATCTAGTAGTTCCTATACTGCGTCATGCAGCACAGCAGCCCGACAGCATTGCCTTAACCCATGACCAAGCAAGTCATACCTATGCCACATTAGTAAAAACGATGCGGAGAATCGCGAATGGCTTACAGCAAAAGGGTCTGAGGCATGACAAAATCGCGATTTTATCTACGAATCGTATTGAATTTGTTGAGGTTTTTTTGGGGGCGATTTATGCGGGCTGTGTTCCCATTCCCTTAGATCCCAAGTGGAGTGCTAATGAACTGCAGGTTATTATAGAGCAGTGCCAGCCGACAATGATTTTTGCCGAGCCGGAAGCCGCAAAGAATCTGACCTTCAAGGATCAAATGATCCAAACATTGACCTTCTCAAATGAACGAACAGGTTCCTATGATCAGTGGCTGGCTGCCCTGAAGCCGGAGGCTGAGTTGGATGAGACGAATGAATTATTATTTATTGGCTTTACTTCAGGCACAACCGGATTGCCCAAAGGTTATATGCGTACCCATTTATCATGGTTAAAAAGCTTTGAGGTCTCGAATATTGCTTTTGAATTGGACGCTATGAAGGATGTTTTGGCACCAGGTCCATTTGTGCATTCCCTATCCTTATTCGCCGTAATGCAGAGTCTATATAGTGGAGCAACCTTTCATATCACACAAAAATTTAGTGCCACGCAGGTGTTAGAGCTGTGCCAGCAAATTCCGGGCGTGGTGCTGTTCGTCGTACCAACAATGATCGAATCCATGATGCAGCAGGCTGTACCTGGGCAGATACAGATTGATGCGATTATTAGCTCAGGTGCAAAGTGGTCGGAGTTGTCCAAGAAAAGGGGCATGGAAGTGTTTGGTGGAGCGCGGCTTTATGAATCCTACGGTTCTTCAGAAGCGAGCTATATTAGTTATTTGGATGTTCTGACCGAGCATAATCCGACCTCTGTAGGCAAACCTTATCCCGGGGTGCAAATTTCCATTCGTGATGACCAGTTCCGGGAAGTCCCTCCTGGGGAGATTGGGCAGCTATATGTGCGTAGTGATATGATATTTTTAGGCTACCATCAATTGCCGAATGAGACAGCAGCAGCTTTTAGAGAGGGATGGCTTGTTTTAGAAGACTATGTTTATCAGGATGAAGCTGGTTATTTATATATGGCGGGACGTTTGAAGAATAAAATCATATCCGGAGGGCTGAACGTTTATCCGGAAGAAATAGAGAGGGTGCTGGAGTTTCTTCCGGAAATAGATGAAGTGATGGTGCTTGGCGTGCCTGACGATTACTGGGGAGAACAGCTGATAGCCCTCGTGAAGTGGAGCGGAGAACAGCATTTATCTGTCGAAGAAATTAAGAATTATTGCCGCCAGTATTTAGCGAGCTACAAAGCGCCGAAGCAGCTGCTAACCGTGGATGAATTTATCTATACAAGTAGCGGGAAAATTGCCCGGCAAGCGATGAAAGACTATGTGAAAAGAGCGATGATATGATAGAAGCAGTAATTGTCATGGCAAAACGTACACCGGTTGGCAGAATGGGTGGCTTATTAAGTACACTTGAGCCGGAGGCATTACTGGCGCCGCTTATTCAGCATATTGTAGCCGAAACGAACTTGCCTAAAGAACTGATCGATGATGTCATTATTGGGAATGTTGTGGGCCCAGGAGGTAATATTGCCCGGGTAGCTGCGCTTGAAGCGGGGCTGCCTGTTTCGGTTCCGGGTGTCACCGTGGATCGTCAGTGCGGATCTGGGCTAGAGGCAATTAATATAGCAGCAAGACTGATTCAAAGCGGCGCTGGTGAGATTTATTTAGCGGGTGGTGTCGAAAGTACGAGCCGTGCTCCATGGAAAATGGCTAAACCACAGACGTTAATGGGGGTTCCACAGCTGTATACCCGTGCACATTTTACGCCTAGCTCTTACGGTGATCCGGATATGGGAATAGCTGCAGAGAATGTAGCTAGGAAATACGGGATTTCTCGAGAAGAGCAGGATCAATATGCCTTAAAAAGCCATCAAAAGGCGGTTCATGCTCAGCAAAGTGACCGGTTTCAGCAGGAGATAGTACCTCTTCAGGTAGAGGGGCAGTGGGTGAGCACCGACGAATGTCCTCGGGCAAATACGAGTCTGGACAAGCTGCAAAAGCTGCCGCCAATTTTTGAAGAAAAGGGTACCGTCACTGCTGGAAATGCCTGTCCTATTAATGATGGCGCAGCGCTTCTATTAATGATGTCTCGTGAGAAATGCCAGCAGCTTAAGCTTACCCCTATTTTGCGGGTCGTGGATGCACAAGCTGCGGGTGTAGATCCGAACTATTTGGGTATGGGGCCTGTACCAGCTGTGCAAAAGGTGTTAAAACGCCAAAAGCTTACCGTTGCCGATTTAGATATCGTAGAGTTTAACGAAGCTTTTGCTTCACAAGTATTGGCATCACTGAACGAGCTTCAAATTCCACAGGAAAAGGTCAATCTTGGCGGGGGGGCATTAGCAATAGGCCATCCATACGGAGCTTCCGGGGCTATGTTAATGACTCGCTTATGTGCTGAAATGCAACATGTCCCTTACCAACGAGGGCTTGCTACTCTGGGAATCGGCGGTGGGATAGGTCTGGCAACACTCGTGGAGGTTATAGAATGAACAGTGTCCGACATCAGATCCATATGACTGCTGAATGGATTTCGGACTATGCACAGAGTATTGAAGCACCCGTGCAGACGATAAATGGAAAGCTGATCGCTCCTGCGACGATGCCTATTATTTTCTGGCAAGACTTCGATATTCCTTGGTTAATCATCGGTGAACCCTTGCTTCACGGCACTCAGAAATTTTCATATCAGGCTCCGATTACGGCGGGGATGATTTTGGATTGTGAATTAGCGTTAACGGGCGAGGTGCAAAAAGAAGGCAGACAGGGTAAACTGACTTTTTACACACATACGCTGGTTTGTAGGTGTGAGGGTGAGCTTATAGTCACCGCAGAAACGGTGTTAATTCGGGTAGGTGATGATCATGATAAAAAAGTGCATAACAGCTGAGGCTATCCGGCAATATGCAGCTGCTTCCCAAGATTTGGCGCCTATACATCTAGATGCAGAGGCCGCAGCCAAGGCTGGTTTGGAGCGACCCATCGCACATGGGATGTATCTTATGGGATTAGCCCAATCTTTGTATATTGCTGAGCACCCTACACAGTGGATCACTCAATATGATATGAAATTTCATAAGCCAATAGAGGTCGATAGTGTCGTGATTTTTGATTTTGCAGCGGACGATTGCTTTGTGAAAGTGATCCTTACAACAGAAGCTGGCGATGTTATTGCTGCGGGAGCTTTTGCAGTGAAAGAGGTGTAGTGATGAATAAAGTGGCCTTAATTACTGGAGCAACAAGAGGGATCGGACGTAGTATCGCCATACAGCTTGGCAAGTCAGGTTATATAGTGGTTGTAAATGGTACGAAACAAGTCTTAATTGATGAGGTTGTGCGCGAGATCCGCCAGGCAGGCGGAGAGGCACTAGGGTACGCTGCTAATGTAGCCGATTCCGTCGCAGTCACTGCCATGGTAGGTGAGGTCATTGCCCGATACGGTCGTATCGAGGTATTGATAGCTAACGCGGGAATTGTGCAGGATCAGAAATGTCAACGTATGACGGATGAACAGTGGAAGACTGTTCTGGATGTGCATTTAAATGGCACTTATTATTGCATTCAACGAGTATTACCACATATGCGTGAAACAGGTGGGGATATCCTGTTGATGACCTCTGCTGCTGGACTAGCAGGTTCCGTAGGTCAGGTGAATTATAGTGCAGCCAAGGCTGGAATACTGGGCATGATGTGGACGCTCGCAGCAGAGCTGAAACGTGACCAGATTAGGGTCAATGCGATTTCTCCAGCGGCATTAACGGATATGACCAGACCAATAATTGACCATTTGAAGGAGAAACATGCCAGTCGTAATGAACCTTTGCCTGATTTTTGGAGAATAGGTGACGCTGAGGCTATTGCTTCCTTCGTGACTGCATTGTTGAGGGAGTCCGACGCGGATTTAACCGGTGAAATCTTTGCCGTGAATGGATCAAAAGTGACAAAATGGGAGAAGCCTGCACCTGCATTTTCCGAGAATAGCATTGAGGCATTTTTTGCTGCTTGGCACCGTCAAAAGGGGACTGAATAAATGCTTACCTTCGATCAAGTTTGTTTTTATTATAAAAAAGGACAACCTCTTCTGGAGGATATTAGCTTTACGATAGACGCAGGGGAGTTTGTGGCGATAGTCGGGGCGAATGGTTCTGGCAAATCCACTATTGCAAAGCTCATGGACGGACTGCTGCTGCCGCGAAAAGGGACTGTACAATTTAAGAGCTTGGACACAGCAAAACCAACGGATCTTGCGGAGATTCATCAGCAAATCGGTTTTGTTTTTCAGAATCCAGAGGATCAATTTATCACCACAACCGTTATGGATGAGGTGCTTTTTGGTTTGGAGAATATCCGTGTGCCGAGGGAGGAAATGCGCAGCCGATTGGATCATGCCTTACAGGCCGTTCATATGGAGGATTATCTGGAAGCTATGCCACATCAGCTATCTGGAGGCCAAAAGCAACGTGTCGCTATCGCCGCTATATTGGCGATGTGCCCGCAAGTCATTATTTTTGACGAGGCTACCTCAATGCTTGATCCTCAGGGAAGACAGCAGGTTCTTTCTATTATGCAAGAGCTGCATCGTCAAGGCCTGACGCTTATTCATATCACCCACCATATGGAGGAAGTGCTTGCAGCAGAACGCGTATTGCTCCTGCACCAAGGACGACTTGAGTTTGACGGCGATCCACTGACTTTTTTTGAAACCATGCCTGTTGCGGACTATCAATTACAACTGCCCTTCGCAGTGCGTGTACATACATTGCTCCATTCAGCAGCACCGCTAACAGCCGATTGGAAGGGGATAATTCGATCACAATGGTCTACCAATTAAAAAATCTAAGTGTGAACTATGCCGATCATGTGGCTTTGCGAAATATAAACTGCACTATTCCTGAAGGCAAATGGATTTCTATTATCGGTCCAACAGGCGCAGGAAAGTCTACCTTTGTCAAAGTGCTGAAGGGCTTGATTCCCACCGTAAAAGGAGACTATTGGATTAACCAGCAGCCTGCCAGCAGAGATGCTAAAGGACGCTTAAAGGTTGTCCCCGAGTTGGGTTTCGTTTTTCAATATCCGGAGCATCAGCTATTCGAAACAACGGTGCATAAGGAGCTTGCTTTTGCTCTGAATCAGCAGGGTGCTTCACGTCAGCAAATTACAGAGGCGATTGAAATGATCTTGCCGCAAGTGGGTTTGCCAGAGGGGATTCTCCCCTTAAATCCATTCCAGCTAAGTGGTGGTGAAAAGCGCCGTGTAGCTATTGCCTCTGTACTGATGACAAATCCGAAGCTGCTGATATTGGATGAACCGACAGCGGGTCTCGATCCAGCTAGCCAAGTGTCTTTGCTGAGGCTACTAAAGGAATGGCAGCAACAAGACAATCGCACCATCCTCTTCGTTTCGCATCAGATGGGTGATGTTGCCGAATTCTCAGATGAGGTCATGGTTTTTCGTGAAGGTCAGTTAAAAGGGCATCATGATATCAGAACATTGTTTCTGGAAAAGGAAGAATTACTGCTGGAACTTGGACTATCCTTGCCTGAACCCGTACAGCTCTTGAAGCTAGTGGAGGAATTATCTGGTCAGAAGATTGAAGTTGCCAGCTGTAAAGAGCAGGATATCTTCGAAGCGATTTTGCCGATTTGGCATTCGAGGGGGCAAGGGCATGGCTGATTCCGTATTAGTCGGTCAATATGTGGAGACGCATTCGATTTTTCATCGTTTAGATCCTCGTACAAAGCTTGTAAGTATCGTGATGCTCATGCTTAGCTTTATGATGCTTGGTACGGGGCTTAGTTATGTTTTTGCAACCTTTTTTGTATTGGGATTGTTACTACTGTCTAAAGTTCCTGTGCATTTTTTTTGGCGAGGGCTACGGCCGGTATTATTTATTTTATTATTTACTTTTGTTTACAATGCCGTGTTCACCAAGGGGACGATTCTCTGGTCATGGTTTTTTATCGAGGTGACTGAAGAGGGATTGCGGATAGGATTACGTTTTGTATGGCGGATTATATTGCTCATCTTGTTAGCCTCAATTCTGACATTAACTACTAAACCGCTAGACTTAGCTTATGGTCTGGAGAAGCTGCTTGCCCCTCTGTCCAAATTGGGGGTACCCGTAGAGCAGTTCTCTTTAATGATAGTGATTGCGATCCGTTTTATCCCTACCATCAAGGAGGAGCTTGATCGTATCCTTCTCGCACAAAAGGCTAGAGGTTATGATCTCACAGTATTATCACTGCCTAAACGGATATATGCGTACATTCCGATCATTATTCCTCTGCTCTTCACAACGATTCAACGAGCTGAACAGCTGAGCTATGCAATTGATGCGCGTGCTTATGGGAATGGTAAAGGAAGGACTTCTTTTAAAAGACTGCAATTTCAGCAAATAGATTATCTGGCAGGGGGAGCTGCCCTTTTAATTGCCGTGATTCTACTTTGCTTAAAGATAGGAAAGGTGTAGATGAAGATGAAATGGAATACCCGTATTACGGAGTTATTACACATAGAATATCCTATTATTCAAGGAGGACTTGCTTATTTAGGTTATGCAGACCTTGCGGCTGCGGTTTCAATTATCGGTGGACTGGGTCAGGTCACGGCAATGAGTCTTCCGGATGCGGAGGCCTTACGTGCAGAAATACGTCGGGTACGAACACTAACGGACAAACCATTTGGTGTTAATTTTGCTATCGGCATGCATGGGATTGGTTATGAAGATCGGGTGCAGGTCGCCATCGAAGAGCAGGTTCCCGTGGTGAGCCTCACTGGAGGGAATCCAGCCCCTATACTGGAAATGTTACAGCCCACCGATATTAAAACACTTGTGCTCGTCTCCTCACGCAGACAAGCCCAAAAAGCTGAACAATTAGGGGCTTCTGCGGTTATTGTTGTTGGGCATGAGGGAGGGGGCCATTTAGGGCGTGACGATGTTGGAACCATGGTGCTCGTTCCGCAAGTGGTTGATGCGGTTAATATTCCTGTGATTGCTTCCGGAGGGATCGGAGATGGCCGTGGATGGATGGCTGCTCATGCACTTGGGGCTGAAGGAATCGAAATGGGCACTCGTTTCGTTGCTACAGTGGAATGTGTTCATGCGGCCGCTTCTTATAAAAAAGCTTTAGTAGAAAGCTCAGAGTCGGATACGGTTGTAATCAAACGTTCTATTGGAGCACCCGCACGAGTGTTACGTAGTGACTACATTGATCAAATTCTTGAAATCGAGCGCGTGACACCGACCTATGAAGCATTAAAAGAGTATATCAGTGGTGCAGCCAACAAGCGCTGGATCTATGATGATATCAAAGAAGAGGGCATCGGCTGGGCAGGTCAAGTGACAGGAATGATCCAAGATATTCCTACAGTCGCGGAGCTGATCGGCAGGATGGTGAAAGAGGCTAAGTTGGTTCGCGGGATGTGGGGAACACAGGTTTGAATTTAAAAAAACACAGAGCGGCGATTCTCTCATTATTGGAGGAATCGCTGCTCTGTGTTTTTGGCTGTGGCTTGTAATTCTTTTCTATAAATGAAGAATAGTCAGTTCCTTAGGGAAGCTTGTTAAGGTCTCTGCACCTTCAGCTGTAATAATCAGATCATCTTCGATACGTACACCCGCTAGTCCAGGCACATAAATTCCCGGCTCAACGGTGAACACATTGCCGATTTCGATAATGTCGTCGTTCTGTCCGTGAAGTGATGGATATTCATGAACATCCATGCCCAGTCCGTGTCCGACACGGTGTAAGAAATATTCTCCGAATCCAGCTTCTTCAATTACATCACGTGCAGCTTTGTCGACTGAGCCGAAAGGTGCTCCAGGATTGGAGGCAGCGATCCCAGCTTCGTTGGCAGCCAGCACAGTGTTATAGATAGTGACTAGCTTGTCGTCTACGGATTCAATAGCAAAGGTACGTGTAATATCAGAAGCATAACCATCGGCATACACCCCGATATCAAACATCAGGAAGTCGCCGGGTTGAATGACCCGGTTGCCAGGAACACCGTGAGGCAAGGCAGTTTTCGGACCAGAAAGCACCATAGTGTCGAAGGAAGGGCCGGAAGCGCCAACCTTTTTCATTAGATATTCTAGCTCCGCCACTAGATCGTTTTCTGTAACGCCTGTTTTTACGTGGGTAAGAACGCGGCGCAAGGCTTCCTCAACTAGCTCAGCGGCATGTTTCATGCGCTTAACTTCATCCGGGGTCTTTTTAGAGCGCATGCTGCGCAGCAATGGACCAATATCACTAAACCGTTCAGCTGGAACAGCAGCGGTTAGGTGCTCAAAACGGGCTACTGAGAAATGTTCCTTTTCTATGCCAAGAGTACCTAGCTTACTGCTGCCGAAACAATCTTTTAGCAGGTTATAGGGATTATCAGTGTCAGTGTGAGTTAGAATTTTGGTGACCGAAGAAGCCGCTTGAGCCGCTTCTGCATCCAATGCAGGCAGAATGAGCATAGGCTCTTCTCCGCGTATCAGCAGCAGACCCAGAAAACGTTCATGCGGATCGCTGGCGAAGCCGGTTAAGTAGTAGACATGCTTGGGATCTGTTACGAGCAGGGCATCCAGACCTTCGCCCGCCATTTGCTGCTCTAGGCTTGTCAGAGCATTATTCATAGTTGGTGTTCCCCTTTCAACTTCACGATTAGAACTGCAATATTCCTATTATAGATCAAAAATAGACCAGACGCACCTGACGAACTATAACTATCGTTGGCTAATCATGACATGAAGCTTTTCTTAACCCTACTAGTTGGTGTAACATATCTTTAAATATACTTCTCCTAAGGTTAGGCTGAAGCTTATTCGGGTACGGTTGTTGAGAGAGGAGTGATTCTTGCAATGAGAGAAACAATCGCACTTGTTACCGGAGCGAATTCCGGTATGGGGCTGGCCACAACAGTTGAACTGGCTCGCAAGGGAGCTAAAGTTATTATGGTTTGCCGTAATCGCCAGCGGGGAGAAGAAGCACTTGCTGCCGCCAAACAAAAGAGCCGCTCCGAGGATATCGAGCTCATGTTGTGTGATCTGGCTTCACTTGAGAGCATTCGCAGCTTTGCTGAGGAATTCACTATGAAATATCCGATGCTAGACATACTTATCAATAACGCCGGGGTAGTCACGATTAAGCGTCAGCTTACGAAGGACGGCTTTGAGATGGATCTTGGCGTAAATCATTTGGGGCATTTTCTACTTACCAATTTGTTACTTAAGTCGTTGCAGGCAGCAGAGCAAGGCCGTATCATTGTGGTTGCCTCCGGTGCTTACAAGATAGGTGCGCTCCATTATGAAGATCCAACCCTCGCTCGCCGTTTTAATCCTGCAAAAGCCTATGCCCGATCCAAGCTAGCCAATATTCTCTTCACGCGGGAGCTGGCTTCGCGTCTTCACGGAACAAGGGTGACGGTGAATTGCCTGCATCCAGGAGCAGTGGGGACGAATATAGGTGTAAACCGGGAGACTGGTTTTGGCAAGTCGGTACTTAAGTTACTCTCATACTTTTTCTTAACACCTGAACAAGGTGCCGATACAGCGATTTATTTGGCTACAGATCCCGATCTTGGAGAGGTAACCGGTCAATATTATTATCGAAGAAAGATTAAACAACTGTCTCCCAGAGCGCAGAATACAATAGAGGCCGAACGGCTGTGGCAATGGAGCCAGGAGCAGGTCGGCCTGAGTTAATTAACACATTTGGAGGAATTAAGGGATGAATTGGGAGAACAGCAGAATTGAAGATGCAACATCTGCAGACTTAGCAGCTATTGTAGATATTTATAACTCAACGATTGCTGGGAGGATGGTAACTGCAGATCTGGAACCCGTTACTGTTGCAGATCGGGAGAAATGGTTTCTTGAGCATAATAGCCATCACCGTCCCTTATGGGTACTGAAGCAAGGAGATGAAATTGCTGCATGGTTCAGTTTTCAATCCTTCTATGGTCGTCCAGCGTATAATGCAACAGCAGAAATCAGTGTATACGTGAATGAAAAGTTCCGTGGTGGTGGTGCGGGCAGAATTCTTCTGACAGAGGCCATTGAGAAAGCCCCTAGTCTCGGAATTAAGAATCTAGTCGGCTTTGTGTTTGGACATAATGATCCAAGCCTTGGTTTACTGAAAAAGTTTGGTTTTGAAGAATGGGGAATGCTGCCTGGTGTGGCTGAACTTGACGGTATAGAGCGTGATTTAGTCATTGTCGGCCTTAAAATCTAATGCCTCAGATAAAACGCTTACATTTTGAGAGTTGAATTTAGATTATCGGTGTCACAATCGACCCATTCTTTGGACCAACTCTGTAAGTCTCGGATGACTGATTCCAGAGCAAGACCTTTATCCGTCAAAGAATATTGGATCCGCACGGGGGTCTCTGGGAACACTTCTCGAAGAACGATCCCTTCCTGTTCCAGCTCTTTGAGCCGTTCGGAGAGCAGTCTTCCACTGATGGGTAATGCCGCTTCAATTACATTGAAACGTTGGGGTCCTTGAAGGAGCTGGTAGATAATTAAACCAGTCCAACGCCTGCCGATAATATCCATACTTTTTTGTAGCCGGGGACATAAATCATTGGACTTCATAGGGCTCACCTCTTAGTAAACATTATAAACGAAAAGACCAATAACTTAAACAAATTCCAATTTAATTCAGTACTAGAAAGGATGATGGACAGTGGCTAAAAAAAAGAAAATGCCTACCACACCAAGAGCCGCTACGAATGATGGCCCTGCTACGTTAAAAGATCTGCTAAGCAGTGATGTTCTAGGAAAGCTGAAGGCGCAATCTGATGCGTTGAAAGCGGAGGAAAATGACCGTAAAGAAGCTGCCCGTAAGGCAGTGGAAGATCAGCGGAAGGCTGAGCAGAAGCGGTTGGATAATGATTTTGCACATCTGCTGGAGAACAGTAATCAGGATTGGAAAAAATATAAATAAATCCTATAGCTTAGCGCTAAAAATATGGCAGAGATTAAAGAGGCACCCGTTAGGGTGTCTTTTTTTATGTAACTTAAGCAGATAAGCCTAAGTCTTAATTATTTTAAATTTAAGTATATGAAAGGGTTGACCCTCAAAGTGGGCTTAGGTATAATTTAAAACATTGCGAATGAAAATCATTATCATAAAAGCGCATTTGTAAACTATTAAACAGATAAGGAACAACTCATGAAACTAAAATATTTGTCCCTACTTCTAATAGTATTTTCATTTATATCTTTGTTTATAGGCGTTAAAGATATATCCCCATTAGATCTCTTTCATCTTACGGAATCTCAAGCACAGACCTTGCTGGTAAGCCGGATTCCCCGGTTAGCCGCATTGATTATCGCTGGAGTCAGCATGAGTATTGCCGGATTAATTATGCAACAGCTGTCACGCAATAAATTCGTCTCCCCGACTACGGCAGGGACGATGGATTCCGCGAAATTTGGTATTCTCGTATCCCTCATGTTATTCACAGGCGCAACGCCAATGCAGAAATTGCTGGTTGCTTTTGTTTTTGCACTATTGGGCACCTTTATTTTTATGAGAATCTTGGATCGGATCAAGTTCAAGGATAGTATTTTTATCCCGCTGGTCGGACTCATGTTCGGCAACATTGTAGGCTCGATTACCACTTTTTTTGCGTATAAAAATGATTTGATTCAGAATATCTCGTCTTGGATGCTTGGAGATTTCTCAACGATTATCAAAGGCCAATATGAATTAATTTATATCAGCATTCCACTTGTCATCCTGGCGTATCTCTTCGCTAATAAATTTACGGTAGCCGGTATGGGCGAGGATTTCTCCGTTAATCTTGGCATGAATTACAAAGCGGTTGTCAACGTGGGATTGGTAATTGTAGCGTTAATCTCTTCTGTTGTCATTTTAACCGTAGGTACGATTCCATTTCTGGGTCTGGTAGTACCTAACATTGTAACGTTGTACATAGGAGATAACCTCAAAAAAAGTCTGGCGCATACAGCCATTCTCGGAGCGGTGTTCCTCCTGTTCTGCGATATTCTGGGCAGGCTCATTATCTATCCATATGAAATATCAATCAGTCTCACGGTAGGCGTCATCGGTAGTGGTCTGTTTATCTACTTGCTGATGAGAAGAAAGGCGAACTAGAGATGAAGACAAAACTAACTATATTATCTATAAGTGCTGTCGCCCTCATCGTCTTGTTTATGACGTATCATGCTTTGGGAAATTGGGACTACGTTCTTCCCAGCCGGGGAAGAAAGCTGGCGGCCATTCTGATTACCGGAGCTGTGATAGCTGTCTCTACCGTAGTTTTTCAGAGCATCACGAACAATCGTATTTTGACACCAAGTATTCTCGGGCTCGATTCCCTGTACATGTTAATCCAGACGTTCGGTGTATATGCCTTAGGTTCATCGAATATGACCTTTATGAATAAAAACATCAACTTCTTGTTCTCTGCGTGTCTCATGGTCCTGTTTTCAGGCGTATTGTATAAGCTAATGTTCCGTAGGGAAGGACAAAATATTTATTTCCTGCTGCTGGTAGGGCTAATCATGGGGACGATGTTCCAGAGCGCGTCTTCTTTTATGGAAGTGCTTATTGATCCGAACGAATTCCTGATTCTACAGGGGAAAATGTTTGCCAGCTTCAACAATGTCAGCAGTGACCTATTGATTCTTTCCGCCATTGTTCTGACGCTAACTACGTTGTATTTCTTGCGATTTGTTAAGTATTTGGATGTTATTTCGCTTGGAAAAGATGAAGCCATTAATCTGGGCATCAATTATGACTATGTGGTCAAAAGGCTGCTAGTTATTGTATCTATCTACGTTTCGATCTCGACGGCTCTAGTCGGACCAATTACTTTCTTAGGTTTGTTGGTAGCTAATGTGGGACACCAGCTGTTCCGTACCTATAAGCATGCCTATCTGATTCCTGGAACGATTCTGCTGAGCATTGTTGCGCTTGTCGGCGGGCAGTTCCTGGTCGAACGTGTTTTTGGATTCAATACTACGGTTAGTGTGATTATCAATTTTGCAGGCGGCGTCTACTTCGTCTATCTGCTGTTAAAGGAGAATAAGTCGTGGTAGAAGTTAAAAATTTAACCAAACGTTATGGCGGAGTAACCGTCGTTGATGATGTGTCCTTGTCCATCAAAAAAGGCGCAATCACCTCGTTTATCGGACCAAATGGTGCGGGTAAAAGTACACTGCTCTCCATGATCAGCAGACTTATCTCCAAAGACGCGGGAGAGGTGCTGATCGAAGGTAAGGAAATCGGTACCTGCAAAAGTAATGAGCTTGCTCGTAAAATATCGGTGTTAAAGCAGTCCAATCATATTAGCGTACGTCTCACTGTGAAGGAGCTCGTTTCTTTTGGGAGATTCCCGTATTCACAGGGGAAGCTGAGTCCGGAGGATCGGGCGTTCGTTGACGAAGCGATTGCTTACATGGATCTCCAAGAGATGCAGGATAAATATATTGATCAGCTCAGTGGAGGGCAACGCCAGCGGGCATATATTGCCATGGTTATGGCTCAGGATACAGAGTACATTCTGCTCGATGAACCGCTCAACAACCTTGATATGAAGCATTCCGTCCAAATTATGAAGGTGCTTCGCCGTTTGGTGGACGAGAAGGGGAAGACGATTGTGCTCGTTATCCACGATATTAACTTTGCTTCTTGTTACTCAGACTACATTGTTGCGCTTAAAAATGGAAGAGTAGCTTCCTCGGGTACAGCGGATGAAATTATAGATTCTGCAGTTCTTAAAGAGGTATATGACATGGACATTCCTATTGAAACTATAGGAGGCCGAAAAATCGGTGTCTATTTCTAAAAAGGTAACTATTACTATGCGGATATTATTATGACGTAACGTAAGAAGTGAAAGGCGCCAGCTTCTTAACGCATACGCGAATAATTCAAATAGCTTCACTATAAAAATTAGGGGTGAATACATTGAAGAAGAACTTATCTTTACTGATTATGACAGTATTTCTTGCGGTAATCTTGGCGGCTTGTGGCTCCAATAATGCAGCAACTTCAAATAACAACACAGCAGCGGCAGGCAATTCGGAAGCTACTACTGCACCAACAACGGAAGCTACTACAGCACCGACAGAGCTTACTTTCAAGCATGCGCTTGGCGAAACAACTATCAAAAGCAATCCGCAAAAAGTGGTTGTTTTTGACTTCGGTACACTGGATACGCTGGATAAACTGGGTGTAGAGGTGACTGGAGTGCCTCAAAGTAATGTACCGGCTTATCTCTCTAAATATAACGATGCTAAATATGAGAATGTTGGGGGTTTGAAAGAGCCTGACTTCGAAAAAATAAACAGTCTTTCTCCGGACCTGATCATCATTTCCGGCAGACAACAGGATTCTTATGAAGAATTCAGCAAAATTGCACCTACCCTGTATGTGGCTGTAGATAATGCAAACTACATGGAATCTTTTACGAATAACGTGAAAATGCTGGGTCAAATTTTTGGAAAAGAAGCAGAAGTAGAAACTTAGCTTGCGACTATCAATGATTCCATCAAAGCTTTGAATACGAAGGCAACAGCTGATAGCAAAAAAGCACTTGTTATTCTTGCGAATGAAGGAAAAATCAGTGCTTACGGTGCAGGTTCCCGTTTTGGGATTATCCATGATGTGTTCGGATTTGCACAGGCTGATGATAAAATTGAAGTATCCACTCACGGACAAAGCGTATCCTACGAATATGTAGCGGATAAGAATCCGGATTATCTGTTTGTAGTGGACAGAGATGCGGCTGTGAAGAGTGATGGCGGCGAAGCCGGCTCAGCTAAAAAAGCAGTTGAAAACGATCTAGTGAAGAACACAAATGCCTTTAAAAACGGTAAGATCATCTACTTGGATCCTAACTACTGGTATTTGTCCGGTGGCGGTTTAATATCCGTTAGCGAAATGCTCAAAGAAGTTGAAGTTGTTCTGTAAGCTGAGTAACTTGGTGAATTAAAAAGCCTGTTGGCAGGAGTAATACTCCTTGCCAGCAGGCTTTTTTCGCTTTTTTCCATGGAATTACTGGTATATTCATACTAGTTGCTAAATTTATCTGTAACTTTTCAGGCTGGGATACGTGGTTAGGTTAAGGGGGGAGTGCATGAAGCGAAAGTCATTGGATGAAATATATCAGATGTATGTGATGGATATTTACCGCTATTTGCGCTCCCTTTGTGGTGATCATTATGCGGCTGAAGATTTGATGCAAGAAACCTTTTATCGCGCTTATCTACATTTGGAGGATTGTAAAGAAGAGAAGATTAAGCCATGGTTGTTCCGTGTCGCTTATAACGCCTTCGTAGATTACAAGCGAAAGGAAGGCCGCAGTACAGTTCAGAGTGAGGATTATTTCAAAAAGCTTGCTCATCCAGATACCACAGAAAGCACACTGCTTCATCAGGAACGTTGGGAAGAGATGAGGATAGCAGTAGGTGAGCTACCGGACAATCAGAGAAATGCACTGCTGCTGCATGATTTTCATGGGCTGAGTTATCGGGAAGCATCGGACATTATGGATGTGGGCTTGTCCCAATATAAGATATTGATCTTTCGGGCCAGACAGAAGCTGCGTGAGGCAGAGCGGAGGAGAAATGAACATGAGTGAAGAGTTTAAGGAGAAGTTAAGAAGGTATGGCGAAGGCACTCTTGCTGATGAGGATAGGGATGAGGTTGAACGTGAGCTAGAGAAGATGGAAGCTTACCAGGCCTATCTGGATGAACTGATGGGCGAAGAAAAGCCGGCTTCAGAAGAGGAGAAGAGCATAAAATTCGGAAAGGGTAAAAGAAACAGACCCGGCAAAGAAAAAAAGATCATCCGCCGTGGCAAGTGGAAAGCACGTATATCAAATACTTTGACGGTGATTTCTGCATTTTTGATTTTTTTGATCGTCAGCAGTATCATCACAGCGGTATTTTATGGCACTGGAGAAAGAGGAGAGACTTACCGTGATGTCGTTTCTTCCGCAATTGCTGTTTCACAGCCGAATACAATCGTCCATTTGAGTAGCGATTCCGGACCGTTTTTTAGTATGAATCTGCAGGGTGAAATAATAAAACAAATTGGTGATGCGCGGATTAATGTTGGAGATTATTCGATGAAGTTTCTATTAGGCTGGCCCAGAATATATAGTTATTCATGGACATATGAACGCAGTGGGACAGGTAATTACTTTATCTATCCCACTGAGAACCAGTCTGCAGAAAATAGGATGGATGACAGCAGTGACTGGGAAAAACTAGAAAAGCTCCCTGAAGGTACGGTAGGAGAAGCCTATTTGTCTTTTGAACAATTTTTTACGACAGATGAGCTATTGAAGAAGTTTCAGCATAAAAATCTTGAGCTTTTATGGTTCGCAGCAGATACAGGTCCAAGGACACAAGAGCCAGTAATAAATGATCCCTTAGGATTTCCAAGTACGCCCATCTGGCATGCCGATGATATGAAGGTGACACAAGAGTCAAAGAAAAAGTGGGGTTGGTTTGGAGGGGTGACTAGCCGCACGAGTGTTTCTCCATCTGTTGACTCATATGGGGATGGTGAACTTCGTAATGCGAACTTCCTTAAGACACTGCACTTAATGCAGGAGCATAAATCGATCGCCAACAAGGTAATTCCGTTTATTGATCTGGATGACTCCATTAGTTATCTGGAGAAGAACGGAGTTAGGCTGTATGGAGCTGTCGTAACCGGTCCGGTTAAAGAGTTGCTCAAGTTAAAGGAAGAAAAATGGGTCAGTAATATTCATGTTGAAGAAGTAAGATTATGGAATTGGCAGGATAGAGAGAACTGAGTTGGGATGCTAAATACTGTAGAAGGTAGTAAGCATAAATGATTTCTTTGGAATTACTTAATGGCAGCCGGATATGCTCTGTGTTAGTGGGGTGTACCCGGCTTTTCTGTGTGGGAGAAGTCACAGAACTTGCTTCTCGTTTAAGCAAATCGTACAATTATTTGAATATGAGATGAGTATGATAGATTAGGAGCTGAGTTATATGAAAGTAGGCGTGGTATCAGATACACATATGACAAGAATGGCTAAGTCTCTGCCCAAAGCACTTGTTGCTGAATTCCGGAATGTAGACTTGATTCTGCATCTTGGAGATTGGGTGAGTATGGGAATCTACGATTTGTTGGCTGAATTGGCTCCAGTGGAAGGGATTGCTGGGAATAACGATGGAATAGAGATCATCGAGCGTTTCGGGGAGCGTAAGCTGCTAACGCTTGAGGGAGTCCGGATCGGAATGGTCCATGGTCATACGCCACACTCCCGCAAAGGAACGGACGGGAATGCGCTGCTTGCTTTTGCGAACGATAAGGTGGATTGTATTCTTTTTGGACATTCGCATCAGCCTTTATTGCGGGAAGAGAATGGGATTCTGCTCTTTAATCCAGGATCGCCAACGGATAAACGACGTGAGAAACTGTATTCCATCGGAATTTTGGATATCGAAGAGGGTAAAGTCAGTGCCCGGCATGTGTTCTACGATTCCAAAGAATAAGAATAATTGTCCAAATGATCTGGCGTTCGCTCCATGGTGCACGGTACGGCTGAAATATACAATAACGTTAAAACGGCCCAAGCCGGAAAGTGAGCGTTGAGGATGAACAACTATCGTATTGAACGTGTGATCTATGATGATTTGGAACGGCTTATCCCATTGTTTGATGAGTATCGGGTATTTTATGGGGCAGTCTCTGATCTGGATGGTGCACGTGCTTTTTTATCAGATCGATTGAAGCTGAACGAATCGGTAATCTTTATTGCGGTGGAGGGAGAAGGCGAGGAGAAACGAGCGTGGGGCTTCACCCAGCTCTATCCCTCTTTTTCATCGGTCTCTATGGAGCGTCTCTGGATATTGAATGATCTATATGTAACTACGGAACTGCGAGGTCATGGGCTCGGCTCCAAGCTGCTGGAAAGTGCCAGAGCTCATGCGCTCGCAACGAATACGAAGGGCTTGTCCCTGACAACAATGACGGCGAATGTGGGGGCACAGCGTTTATATGAAGCGCATGGCTACATTCGGGATGATGATTTTTATACCTATAACCTTTTTTTCTAAAGCTAGAGAGAAAGACGAGTAAGGGGCGTTAAAGTGGATACAAGTAATAAGCTGGCAATCTTTTTTGACCTTGATGATACCTTATATGATCATTTGATTCCTTTTAAAGAAGCGGTGCGTCAAGTGCTTAGACCGGATGAGAGCAGTCTGGACTTTGCGGAGTTATTTTATAAAGTAAGACATCATAGTGATGTATTATGGCCTATGTATTTACGTGGAGAAATTCCGCTGGAGGAGACTAGGGTACGCCGATTGGAGCTTGCTTTTGCAGAGTATGGTTTACAGCTCGATCGTGATCAAGCCACGGCGGTACAAGCGGCTTACATTGGCCGTCAGTACACCATTCAAATGATAGATGGAGTCCGGGAGCAATTGGAAAGGTTCATTACTGCTGGTCATAAAGTAGGCATCATTACGAATGGACCCAAAGATCATCAAATGAAAAAGATTCGCGGATTAGGTCTGGATCAGATGATCCCCGAGGAGATGATTTTTATTTCTGACGCTGTAGGTCTGGCCAAACCAGATCCGCAACTCTTTTTGCATGTGAATCAGAAGTCTGGCACTTCACCAGACCATTCACTTTATATAGGTGATACCTGGGCTAACGATGTAGTAGGAGCGCTTGCGGCTGGCTGGAAGGTCTGCTGGTATAATCCGAGAGGCAGACAGCCGGCTACGGATCATAAGCCTAGTTATATTTTCACGAATTATAAGGAATTTAGCGAGTTGCCTTTGGTGCTGCAAAAATCTTGATCGGGAATTAATTAGGGAAAACCTCCCTGAAATTAATCGATTAAAGCGCGAAATGGAGGTTATTGGGGAATTCCTCCCTAATAAAACCTAAATAAGCACGGTTATAGCCATATTCGGGTGATTTTTAGGGAGGTTTTCCCTAATCGAAGGTTTACCTTGAAAAAATCTAATGATTTTAGGGAGGAATTCCCTAATTATTAGGCTGCTGGGCGATAGTATTCCCTCAACCATGCCAAAAAACCTTTATCCACAACAAAAGAGCTTGCCTCCCAAAGCCAATAATGGCTTTATGGGGGCAAGCTCTATTTCATTTAATCAGCGAAGCTGTACGTAGGGTCAGTCAGATTCATTCTTTCTTTAATGCCTGGTGTGGCGTAGATTTTGTTGTCATCGGTAATAAAGAAAGCTTCTACATCTTCAGGTAACGACTCCAGATATTTCATGCCTTCTTCGATCCCCATCAAGAATACCCCAGTGGACAAAGCGTCCGCATCTGTTGCATTAGGGCTCATAATGGTCAAGCTTTTGAGACCGTTCTGAGAAGGGTAACCTGTGCGTGGATCAAGAATATGGTGGTAACGAACATTGTCTTGCATAAAATAACGTTCGTAAACACCAGAAGCATCGATGACCTCATCTGCGATTTTAATCGTTCCTAGCTGTGTGCCGCGGCTTTGGTCAGGGTCTTGCAGACCAATATTCCAATCCGTTCCGTTTGGTTTCGTACCTAACGCAATAATACTGCTGCCGCCGAGGTTGATCATTGCACTGTTAAGGCCTTGCTCTTTTAAATAATCAGCGATACGGTCAGCAGCATACCCTTTGCCGATACCTCCAAGATCCAGTACCATATTTTCCTTCAGTAGCTTCACGGTCTTAGCAGCTTCGTCAATTTCAACGTCCCTGTAATTGGTTAGGCTCTTGGCTGCATCGATAGCTGCTGGATCAGGGACTTTATCCCCGCCACTACCGATGTTCCAGAGGTCGATCAGCGGACCAATCGTGGGATCGAATAGCCCGTCCATTTCTTTTGCATATTGCACCGATTGTTTTACAACATCTAAGGTCTCTTCCGAAACGACAACCGCTTCTTTTCCTGCTGCTTGATTGACTGCGTAAACCTCGCCGCCTTCTTTTGTACGGCTAAGCTCCATATCCATTCGCTCCAGCATTTGCTGGATATCATCCATATTTTTTTGGGCTACATTTTCTCCGAACACTTTGATATTCACGACCGTGTCATAGATATAAAAGGTCTGTGAGAGTGACTTGGCTTCGCCTTTTCCTGAAGCTGTTGCGCCACCTGGTGTTTCCGTCGCTTTGTCATCCTTATTTTTAGTAATTAGCCAAGCGCCGACAGCTATGACGACGATGAGGATAACAACGAGGATCAACGTCGTTTTTTTGTTCTTGAACATATTCCACCATCCATAAAGTTAGTTTCTAAAACACATTATTACTATCATACCCTAGATCAGAAGTTGATGGAAATTAATTTCATGGCATATTTAGGTACAACTCCGTCTGCACGAAAAAAAAGCCCCGCAATCTGATTCGGAGCAACGCTGTGGATATAGAGGTAACTATTAAGCTAATCTAGCATGTATTCACGGTATTTGTTTTTACGAGGATTCATTACGAAAAGGATTCCTTTGGCATAACCGCTAACGGCTTTGAAATTTCGTTTGAGAGTTTCTTTGCCTGTCAGACAGGTTAACGTCCAGATCAATGCGGCATAATTCATAGGGGGTGCTTTACGTAAGTTGAGCAGATAATAATGATTGATGGCAGTAGCTCTTGCAACAACGCCCGCCTTATCCCGAGAGCCCGGCGACTCATGATGAATGATTTTCATAGCCGGGTTAATGACAAGCTTGCCATAACGGCTAGCCAAATGGGACAAGTAAATATCCTCGGCAATGGAGTAACTTGTCATCCAGGGATAGGGTTTCATATCTTGTAATGCTGAGCGCCGGAATGACATATTGCAGCCGTGAAAAAAATCCGTCTCAAAAACCTGCTCTTTCTCTCCCCAGAGGTATAGGGAGCCTGCAAACATGCTTGGGGATAATCTGCCCGGGGATCCGGACATTTGTCCGGTCAGCATGCCAAACAGCCGGCCCGGTTTGCTGCTGCGCATGCCTTTAGCAACCCCGCCTACACCGACAATTGAATCGTCCGCTGCATAAGTATCAAGTAATCGTCGAATATATAAGGAATCATCTAATTCTGCATCATCGTCTAAATGAAGCACAATTTCAGCATTTACTAGTCCAAGTGACTCATAACGGGAGAGCCAGAGACCCGGATTAGTCTTACGATGATATCGAAACTCAGCCTGTGGCAATTTGTTCAGTATGTTACGATAATAGGTTAATCTTTCTACAGGAATCTCACCGTCATCTACAATCCAGAGCTCGATGGAGACATTCTCTAGCTGTGTCTGCTTGCTTATAGATTCTATGCACACTGTAAGGTCGTTTATACGGTTACGGGTAGGTATCACTATAGATACATCATGCATATGGGGATCTCCCTTCGGAATGTCTGGTGTTAACTTCATTCTATCTGCCCTGAAGGGGAGCGTATATACCACTTTCGTTTACTTTTTGCTTTAGCATTCACGTCTATAAATGTTATTTTAATAAAAGTTAAGTTTGTAATTTTGAGTTTTTAACTATATAATAGTAAGCGACGTATATTTAGTTATTACTCTTATATAACAGCTACAAATTATCAATAATATTAGGAGGTTTTTTCGTGAGAATAGATATCTGGTCCGATTATGCATGTCCTTTTTGTTATATTGGCAAAAGACGTTTGGAGAATGCGCTAAGCCAATTCCCGAACCGTGATCAAGTGGAGGTAGTATTCCGTAGCTTTCAATTGGATCCACATGCAGAGGTAAGTACAGACAAGAGTATTCATGAGCTGTTGGCTACCAAATACGGGATGACCGTCGAAAAAGCAAAAGCAATGAACGCACAACTAGCGGAGCAAGCTAAAGATGTGGGTTTGGAATTTAATTTTGATACAGTGAAGCATACCAACACTTTTGACAGTCACCGACTGAGTCATTTTGCAAGCACAAAGGGAAAAGGTGCAGAAATGTCCGAACGTCTGCTGCGTGCCTACTTTACGGATTCATTAAATCTTGGAGATCGCAGTGTACTGGCTTCACTCGCTGCTGAAGTAGGTCTGGATCAAGCGGAAGCTGCGGCAATGCTGGAAACGGATGCTTTTGCGAATGAGGTTAATGGCGATATTGAAGAAGGAAGCCGTCTTAATATTACCGGTGTACCTTTCTTTGTATTCAATAATAAATATGCTTTATCTGGTGCACAACCAGGTCCTGTATTTACAGAGGTACTGGATACTGTGTGGGCGGAGGAACAAGCAGGACCAACATTACAAGTGGTTGGTAAGGGGAATTCTGAAGTATCCACCGATGATGGCTGCGCAGATGGATCTTGCAATATTTAAATTTTGGATTCGAGTAAAACAAAAGAGCTGAGGGAGCCCTCAGCTCTTTTTTGTTTCGATAAAACTGTTCTTTTGTTGCTTCCCACACTCAAAAACAAGCGCTCCCGATATCCGGAAGCGCTCGCCGCTGATTGTTGTTTTATCTGAAAGATGTAACAAAGCTTGAGAATAGTGTACGTACATCGTATTGATATTGGTTGATTGGCTCGATAGGCCGTTCGATACCAAGTAGAGTATATACCGCAATTCTCGCTGCTCTCACGGAGTATTCTTCAGTGAATACAACGTCATCTGGAATTTCACAGAATTGTCCAATAAAGGCCAGGTTCGTGGAACCCTCAGGGACAACTTTTGGTCTGTCACTATTGAGTCTAGGCATGAACTGTGAAGTGATATAAGGCATCATGCAAGGAATACAGTTGGCGGTAGCCATGATCTCGTCCTTATGTTCTTCAAAGTGAAGATGACCGATCAATTCTTGCATGATTTCTTCGCCGGTACAATCACACATTCTCTTTTTCACGAAATCCCCAACTTTGTCTGGATACAGTCCGTAACCCCAGAACACTTTAACATGCTCAGGTTGATTGCGGAAATGCGGTTGGTAGGCCAGTACAACGGACATAAACCAGCTCGAATCCTTGAATGTGACCAAAGCGCCTGTGCCGGCACGGTTACGTGTGAAATTTTCCATCAGATCGAAGAATTTGGAGTCATGGAAAGTTACAGTAAAGGACTCCCATTTCGAACCGTCTACATGATCATCGAACGAAGAAGGATTGCCAAGACTTGGTTTCTTGGAAGCGATGTTTTCCCATAATTTCCACGAGCTTCCCTTGCCGTTAAGGCGTGGAGCAGAAGTCATAGAACCAAGGCTGGAGCCTTCGGTCATAGAACCGTTTGTGATAATCACAAGATCATCTTCTTTTACATCAATCACATCTTTGACACCTTCGCGCACTACATTCATTTGGGTTACGGTAATTCCGTCACCTTTTTTGAACTGCAGATCAGTCACTGTACATTTCAGTGTGAAATCGACACCAAATGGTTCAAGATATTTGTGCAAAGGCAGAATGATGGAATCATATTGGTTATAAGGAGTGCGGGTTACACCTTCCAGTGTTTGAATTCTTGGGAATTCATGGAAGAAACGGAGCATATATCTTTTAAACTCTACAGCGCTGTGCCAAGGTTGGAATGCAAAAGTAGTAGCCCACATATACCAGAAGTTTGTTGTGAAAAAGTGAGGGGCGAACCAGTCGTTGATACGCGCTTTCCCCATTTTATCTTCTGGTGTAATAATCAGCTTGCCCATAGCGAGACGATCAGCCATATCAAAACCCATGGACAATACATCTTCTACTTTGCCGTCTTTATTTACTAGTCTGGCGTTTGAGTGTGTTGGATTAGCGGTATCAAAAGCAATAATTTCATCCCGCACAGACAACCCCGGACGGTCGACAGAAGGAATCGTTGTTAATAGTTCCCAGAGATTTTCATAAGCTTCATCGTTGAGCATACGGCCGCCGCGGACAACGTAACCATGTTCAGCGTCACCTGCGCCGTCATTGCTACCACCAAGAATCTTCATCTCTTCAATAATGTGAATGTTTTGTCCCGGAAAATCACAGTCTCTGACCAGGTAAGCAGCGCCCGCTAGGGATGCAATTCCGCCACCGACAAAATAAACCTGTCTATTACCGTACTCTTTTTTCACAATGGTCGCCTCCAAGTAGTTGTTTAAATAATCACACTCTTAATGTAAACCAACTCCTATTTTGAAGGTATAATCAAACTCTTTAGAGTGTCTGGATTTTTGTCATTATGGGTGATCTGTCTAGTTTTTAGACAAAAAAAACCGCTGCAACCAAAGGTTACAACGGATGGTTCTCATATTTGTGTAAAGCTTTCAGAAAATTTCCTTCAATTAGATCACTTAGCTTCTCAATCATATGGTGCGGTTGTTCCTTCATGCCTTCTCTCATCCACTGAATGATTAGGCCTGTGAAGGCGAGCGTATAGAAATTGGCTATAAAATGCTTGTCTTCTTCGCAAACCTCCATCCCGGAGGACAGCTCGTTTATAACCCCCATGATGAGATCGTTTGTCACCTCGTACAGATATGCATCCAGGTGATTTCTGCCTAGTGAATTTAGCGTGTTACAGCAAAAGGATTTATTCCGCTCAATATAGCAGAAGATTCTATAAAAACCGTCCGTCCAAGTGCTGTAGCTGCGATACTGGGCGAGGCTTTCGACAGCCTCAGTCTTATAGATCCAACCTAGCAAATCAAATATATCCTGAAAATGATAATAAAAGGTTTGTCTGTTTAGTCCGCAATGGTCCACTAGTTGTTTAACAGTAATTTTATTGAGCGGTGTATGCTCCATTAGTTCTTTTAAAGAATGGGACAATGCATTTTTGGTTAGAAAAGAATTGGACAACAGCGTTTCACCTCTTCCATTCAAGACTTCGATGCTCGCGTATACAGCAGACGAATACCTTCCGCTAATAAACCCAGTGCAAATCCGGCACATGAAAATAAGGAAAATGCGAGGAAGCCTGCGAGATCCTCCCAACCGGACATCTCTTTGTAGGTGTAGCCCAGCATAAATGCCGCGCCTATGATTATTCCCGCCGTACTAAATACCCAGAGCAGACGTGCTCCGAGCCAGCCTAAAGTGTTGACGATGCCTGCCACTACTACGGAAAAAAGAGCAAAGCGCAGTAAGAGTGTGGTATCCATTTCTTGGGCCAGCATCACAAATCGGTGCAGAGGGAAAAGAAGCCATAGCAGAATGGCATAAACGGTCATCCAGAGAAACCAACGTTTACTTTTGGTAGCAGGCAGGAATTTCATTTCATGCACACCTCTTTTCCCATAGTTCGAACGTTAAAAAGTAGGAATTATACCGTGAAGGATTCCAGTTCTTCCGCACTTTGCAGCAGGTGGCTTAGCAGGTTTGGAATGTCCTCCATTTGTTCTTCTGTAAGTTGTCTTTTGAATTGTAGCTCGATGCAGTTATTGTAAGTTTCACTTTCCTGGCCATATATGAAGCTTAAAGATTGCACAGGCTGGAAATCAGGTCCCCAGATCGCTTTTAGAATACTGTCTATCGCCTGACATTCGTTAGGAATATCTTCGACTTCCATATAAAAACGAAGTGAAAGATTACAGCCGGGATCCGTATTAGGAACCTCCATGATTTCATCGCTGAGATCTTTCGTGGTCGAAGTGAGCAGGATTTCGGCGGTTACTTTCCTGCCTGCAGTTAATTGGAAGGAGAGACTGAACTCTCTGGACATCAGCGCCATATTCAGAAGGTCGGAGCGATCCGTAACCACCAGTATTCCGTCTAAATTATCGTAGTCATAAATCTGGTTCTCAAAGGCGATCTTAATATTATCGAAAACAGTAGGATGGAACAATAAGGGCACCTTCTTTGTTTATTTATATTGTAACATGATGTGATAGGAAGTTAAAAAAAGACGCCCAGGACCAAATGGACCGGGCATCTTGTGTAGAAGTTACGGCTTCCCATAAGCGGGAAGGCTCGTCAGTCGTGGGTATACGTTCAATTCTTAGTTTGTAGGCGCAGGCGCAGTATATTTCAGGAACGTCTTCGGAATCGGGCTCTCAAAGGTCATCAGTTCTCCAGTGGTTGGATGAATAAAAGAGAGCACTCGAGCATGTAGTCCAAGTCTCCCTACCGTTTTGGTCTCTGCCCCATACTTCTTGTCACCTGCGATAGGGTGGCCGATATCTGCCATATGCACCCGAATCTGATTTTTTCGTCCGGTTTCGAGCTTAACCTCTAGCAAGGAAAAATGGCGGTTAGCCTGAATAAGCTTATAATGTGTAATTGCATGTAGTCCATCGCCTTCATGAGGACTGGAATACATTTTAAGGGTTGAGGTTTCTTTGAGCCAAGAGCTTATCTTGCCTTCAGGTCTTTTAACCGCGCCTTCCACGAGCGCTACGTAAGAACGTTCCTTCACAGTATCTTTCCACGTAGTTTGTAATGCCTGCTGAATCCGTTCGCTTTTGGCAAACATCATTACGCCTGAAGTATCTCTGTCCAAACGGTGTACGACAAAAATCCGATTTTTTGGATTGCTAACACGGACATGCTCCATAAGCTGGCGGTAAGCCGTCAATTCATTTTCTTCCGCAGTGGCGATAGATAGCAGTCCAGCATCCTTTTGAACAATGATCAGATCTTCATCCTCATGAACGATTTTAAGTCCGATCATCTCTGCTGTTTGTACAGGCTTCTCTTGATCAATAGTAACGTTTTGACCCGGATGCAGTTGGAAATTATGCTGTGTAACTACCTTATCATTCACCGACACTTGTCCACGCGATAGGATGGATTTAATCGCATTTCGTCCGCGACCCGTGACGTGGGTGAGTAAGAAGGGCAACAGTTCAGAAGGTTCGTTTACAGTAAAAGACTTGGGTGCTGCGGTTGTTTTAGTTTTATGGTTAAGCTTGCCAGTAGGCTTGCTGTGAGAACGAGTACCTCTTTTGGCTGTTTCTTTAGGATTTCTTCTTGAGTTCATGGATGCATTCTCCGTCCTTTAATATTGTACTCCTCAATATACCATGGGCTGTGAAGAAATACTATGGAGAGGGCAGGCTTGCTGGTTTGGTTTGTAAATGCTCATAAATAGAACAGCTGGGCTAATCCAAGAAGCAGGAATAAACCGAGATAAATCCAGCCTAATATGCGGGCATATTTCTTTTCCCGGTGCATGGCATTGACTGCATATATTTTAGTATCCACAGTAAGCAACAGAACACTGGAGATCAGCAGCGCAACAATTACGTAGGTTAGCTGGTGATAGAGCATAGTAGAGCCTCCCATAAACGTCATTTAATTTTGTTTAAGACCTACTCTGTCGATGTGAGTTTTCAACTTAACTTCAATACTGAGATTGGAATACTGCTGCTCCCAGTCATGTTTGTCACGAATATTGGCTTTCCAGTAGGAGGGAGCATATGCACGAATATATTCACCCATGCCAAAGACATCGGAATGCGCTTGTTGAGTTTCTTTGATAAGGTGGTTGAAAATACCGATCACTCTCTTTTGAAAAATATCTTCAATCTTTTCTAAAGAACGGCTGGAATCGATAGGGATATCACTACGTAAATGCTCATCTAGAGCCGCCTCTAAAGTGAGATTATAGGTGATGTGAGGTTTGCCCTCTTTGAAATGAACCTTCACCCTCGTGAACCGGTCGTTGACCTTGAGCATCACCGGACCGAATTCATCAGCATAAAAAAGATCGGAGTATCCCCCTGGATTAATGCCCTTCATGGACATATATGCGCCAATCTCAATCGGAATCGTCGATCCGACCATCACTCCACCACTAAAGTAAGCTAGGCCTTTAATCATGATATTGTCTTCCTGATGTAATGAGACGTAAGGCAGATAACCACTTTCGCCCCATTTGGATTCTGCTGACCAGAATACACCTATATAATCAGCGGGGAATTTTCCTGATGTTACTGCTTTTTCCATGGTGGAGAGGATGTAAAGGGTCGGCACTCGCTGCAGCGGAGGATTAATATTCATAAATTTAGCAGCCTCCCCTTCGGATACTAGCAGCCAGGTCCGGCGACGAACTTCTGGATTTCGCCGCAAATAATCATTTAAGTCATTCATGCTTTTTTTTGCGATGTCCTCACTAATAATAATCACTCGTAAATGAATTAGATAACGTGGATCAGAAATTTGCTGCTGTAAATTGTTCATGGCGTCATCTAAGGTGTACCCGTACACTTCTACGACCCATACTGGATTTTGATTCACGCCTCCGCCTTCACCCCCACTGCCTGGTCCGAGTGGAACTCTTCCCGGAACCGCAATTTGGGCGGTCACACGGATTTTGGGAAGGCTAATATTTGCGCTTTTAAGATGAGTGGTTTGATCATCATTTATTTTGCTGTCTGGAGGGACGGAATCAATGGATAACCCTAGCACCAATGCACGGTCTTCTATTTCAAGCTGGTCCCAGCACCCTGAGAGTAAACCAGACATGAGTGAGAGAATAAATATAAGAACTACACGCTTGTAAATTTTTTTATTCATGAGAAATGGCTCCTTTATTTCGGATTAGAGAGACTAACCATAATAAAAGAGGATAGAAGGTCAAAAAAATCAAACCGATTATCGCTGTAATGCTAGCAAATGAATAGACCTGAAATATATTTCTCGGCAAAAGTGAAAAAGTGATGATAAGTGGAAGTAAGAAGCTGGATATTAGGCGGTGATCCTTGTGCCGCAGCACTTGTTGCAGAGAGTATGCAGCTAAGTAGTAGTTCGTAAAGATGGAAGTGAATATAGAAACCACCCAAATTATTATAAAAAGAGCATCAAACCGTTCTAAAAGTCCTGCGCCGATGGATATGGAGCGAGCTGCTTCTAAGGTTGGATAGGAAAGTAATTTGGTTTCTTGAGCTCCAAACATGCCTAAAGTGACCCAAACGATCATTACATAAATGAATCCAATGATACAAAGCGCAACAGTGCCTGCTTTAAGGATCTGTTGAGGTTTTTTCATTAAAGGAACCAGCAGGATGATGACAAATGTGCCCTGATAAAGGCCAGCAGACGTAATCGTTCCTTTGGAAAAGCTTGAAAAGGTGGTGTGATTTCCGGTGAGGGGTAGCAAGTTTAGAACGTCAACATTTTTCATAGCTACCAAGGCAATTGCTATAACAGATAATAGAATAAAAGGTAAATAGAAAACATGAACATAAGTGAATTTCACAATATTTCTTCGGATTGATAAGGCAACCAGTAGGAGCATTAAGAGAATTACTGCTTCGATGGGTGTCTTTTTAAAGACAACCGCAACACATACTTCTCCGAATTGGCGCATGGTGATCCCGGCAGAAAAAGCAAAAAACAAAGAAATAAAAATGGAGAAAATATCCGCGAGCCCAGTTCCGAGAAGGCGGCGGCTGAATACGAACAACGTTTCGTTCGGGAATTTTCGGCAGACAGCTGCTGTAAACCAGCAACCCAAAAAAGCAACAGGTACACCAGAAGCAGTCACGAGCGGTGCACCACTGTCTCCGGCTTCAGCCATATAACGAGGAATACTTAAGATTCCTATTCCTATAATCGTACTGACGATTACAGCCATGACTTGGATCGTTGTTATGGGGCGGTTACTATTCATCAGCTTCACTTTTCTCCTTAAAAATCAGATCGGTATGCATTTTCGGAATATCCTTGGCAAGAAGATCAGGATCAGGTGTATTAAGAAAGCTTGGGCGGCTTCGCATCCACCATAAAGGTACCCGAACGATACTATCCTTAAGGTCCTTCCATATCGTAGGGACAAAGGGTGTCATGTAGGGAACGCCAAAAGATTCCAGGAATAACAAATGGTTGATAATAACAATAGTGCCCAGCATTACTCCGTACAGGCCAAAGCAGCCTGCCAATATGATCAATGGAAATCTAAGCATTCTTGAAGAGATTGCGGCATTGTAAGCGGGTGTGGCAAAAGACCCTATGGTCGTTATAGCGACAACAACTACGGTAGTTGGACTCGCCAGACCTGCTGCTACGGCTGCCTGACCAATGACAAGCACACCTACAATAGAAAGAGCCCCGCCAATCATTTGCGGTAGGCGAATGGTTGCTTCGCGCAGCACTTCCATGAAGACTTCCATAATCAGAACTTCCAATACGGCTGGAAAGGGTACGCCAGCTCTTGCACCTGTTATTGCTACGGCGAACTCTGTCGGCAGTAGCTCAGGATTGAAAGAGATAATGGATACATATAAGGCAGGGAAGAAAAGGGAAAATAATAATGCGATCAGGCGGATCATTCTTAGGAGGCTTCCTACGATAAAACGTTCCGTATAGTCATCCATCGTCTGAAAGAATTGGTTGAAAAGTGCCGGGACGATGAGGCAGAAAGGTGAGCCATCTACAAGGATGATGACTCGTCCTTCTAATAAAGAGGCTATAGATTTATCCGGACGTTCGGTTGGCTGAACCTGTGGAAACGGGGAAAGGGGATGATCCTCTATAAATTGCTCGATATACCCCGCATCAAGGATGCCGTCTACATTTATTGCTGATAATCTCTTCATCACCTTTTGAACTAGCCCTGGATCGGCTATTCCTTCGATATAACAAACAGCTACTTTTGAGCGCGTCCGTACGCCAAGAGGGGCAGTTACTACACGAAAATCCGGCGTTTGTAGTCGATAGCGAAGCAAAGAGATGTTGGATTCTAAATTCTCTATAAACCCATCACGTGAACCGCGTATAACTTGTTCAGTTTGAGGTTGCTCAATGCTACGATGCTCAATTTTACGCAGATTGAAGTAAAGTGCCTGATCCATTCCATCTATGATTAGAACTACATTTCCATCCAACAAGACGGAGACTAGAGTATTTAGGTCCTTAGTGCGGTTACCTTGTGTGACTTGTACCGTCATACTCCAGATGTAATCAGGTAAATCCTTTAGATCTTTTGGAATTTCTGAGTGGTCGGAGGAAACATTCATTAATGGCTTTAAAACATAGTTCTGAATTTGATTCTGGTCCACCACAGAAGAAAAAAAGATAATAGCCGCATCATATCTACCGTATACCTTGAAGTTGCGGACAATAAGGTCGCTGTCTTCTCCAAAGACTTGTCGAATGAAGCTTATATTGCTCTTCAGGCTGGAATCCAATGGCTTTACTGGACGATTGTCCTGGGCAGAGGACTCGTTACGTGCAGGCTTTTGTTTAAAGGAGGTATATTTTTGTTTCCAATTTTGCACGGTCGCTCCACCTTTCTATGAAATCACGCTTATTAAAGCTTGGCTTAAAAGAAGACCTTTTATGTAAATATTTCAAAAGAAGAACAGGGTGATGATAGTTAAGAAGTGTTGCTCATTACACCATTGACCGCTAAACTAAAGATAGAAACGCCTAAGGAGTTATGAGAGATATGAAGATGCAAGCACCTACTATTGAACAGGCGCAGGCTGAGCTGCAAAAATATTACGGTTATCCAGACTTTCGGGATGGCCAGAAAAAGATTGTTCAGAACTTGCTGGAAGGACGCGACACACTGGGAATCCTCCCTACGGGTGGCGGGAAATCGATCTGTTATCAGGTTCCTGCACTGCTCCTGCCAGGGCTGACACTGGTGATATCACCACTGATCTCGCTGATGAAAGACCAGGTGGATGCGTTAACTACTGCGGGTATTCCGGCAGCCTTTATTAATAGCACGTTAAGCGGAAAAGAAGTGAATGAGCGGATTCGGGCTGCCCGGCGGGGCGATTTGAAGCTGCTCTATGTTGCGCCCGAAAGACTTGAGCTGGACTGGTTCCGTCTGGAAATGGCTGAGCTGTCTATTTCCTGCGTGGCTGTTGATGAAGCGCACTGTGTATCCCAGTGGGGACATGATTTCCGGACAAGTTATCTGTCGGTATCTCCATTTGTAGATGAGCTGCCTAAACGTCCGATCCTGGCAGCATTTACCGCCACGGCGACGCCGGAGGTTATGGAGGATATGGTCCGGCTGCTGCGCTTGCGCGAGCCGGGTATTTTCGTGACGGGGCTAGGAAGAGATAATCTGGCAATGTCCGTGCTGCGTGGAGAGAACAAGCGGGAGTTCGTTATGGATTATGCGGCTACGCATTCTCACCAGCCGGGGATTGTATATGCGGCAACCCGCAAAGAAGTAGATGATCTGTATCAGAGGCTGCAAGCTTCTGGCATAGCGGCAGGTCGCTATCATGCGGGTATGAACGACCAGGAGCGGGCAGATAGCCAGGAAGGGTTCCTCTATGACGATATCCGGGTCATGGTGGCTACGAATGCCTTTGGGATGGGGATTGATAAATCCAATGTCCGGTACGTAATTCACTACAATATGCCCAAAAATATGGAAGCTTATGTTCAGGAAGCAGGTCGTGCTGGACGTGACGGGGAGCCGAGTGAATGTATTTTGCTGTTTAGTGCGCAGGATATTATGACGCAAAAGTTCCTGATCGAGCAGAATCCACAGGATACTGACCGTAAAGCTAACGAATATCGCAAGCTTCAGCAAATGATTGATTATTGCTATACTACCCGCTGCTTGCGCAGTGCCCAGCTGGATTATTTCGGGGAAGAGCATGGGGACAAGCCATGTGGTATCTGCAGCTCATGTACGGATGAACGAGAGCTAGTGGATATGACCGTCGATGCGCAAAAGATCTTCTCCTGCATCCACCGCATGCGGGAGCGTTATGGTGTAGCCTTGGTGGCATCTGTGCTGAAAGGCTCGCGCAATCAAAAGGTGATGCAGTACGGCTTCGATAAGCTGCCCACACATGGGGCGATGTCGAGCCGGACGGAGAAGGAAATCTCAGAGAGTATCAATGTGCTTATCTCAGAAGGGTATCTTGGCTTGTCGGAAGGCCAGTACCCTGTAGTACGGCTTCAGCCTCTGGCTGCCGAGGTCCTGCGCGGACAGCGTGAGGTGATGCAGCGTGTGGCACGGCCTTCGCGGACAGGTACAACATCCGGTACGAGAGTTCGTAGTCGGGGGCATGACCTGTCGCCATCAGCCGTCAATGAGACTGTCTTTGAGCAGCTGCGTCTTATCCGGCGTGAATTGGCAGGACGCGAGCATGTGCCGTCGTACATTATTTTTAATGATGCCACGCTGCGTGAGATGAGTGTGGTTTGCCCGCAGACCGAAGCGGAAATGCTGAGGGTAAAGGGTGTTGGGGAAGTGAAATACCGGAAGTACGGTAAGGCATTCTTAGAGTTTTTTCAAAATGAAATGTAGAAAAGGTCGTGTAGCATGAAAATCGTCCTGACCACGTTAAACGCTAAATATATTCATACCTCGCTCGCAATCCGCTTGCTAAAAGCGTACAGTGAGCATGAATTTAAGGATATTCATTTGGCAGAGTACACCATCAAAGATCCCGTGATGAATATTGTGTCCGACTTGTTTCAGAAACGGCCAGATGTGATTGGTTTCTCCTGTTATATCTGGAACATCGAAGAGACGCTGAAGCTGATTGGTATTCTTAAGCAAGTGATGCCTGAAGTTACGATTGTTCTCGGAGGACCGGAAGTTTCGTATGAGCCGCTTCATTGGATGAAAAGAGAAGCTGGCATTGATTTTATAGTTAATGGAGATGGGGAAGAGACGTTCCACCATTTGCTGCAGGAGCTAAGGGATGATCGTAAGTTTCACTTTGTGTATGGAGCCGCTTATCGCAAGGGAGAAGAGATCATTGTCAATCCACCACGTCCCAAAAGCGATCTGAATACCCTGCCTACGCCGCATCGTTTTCCTGAGGATATTCCAGATTTGAGTAAACGTATTGTTTATTTTGAGACAAGCCGCGGGTGCCCATTTAACTGCCAGTTCTGTTTATCCAGTATTGAGGTAGGCGTACGTTATTATGATATTGAACGAGTGAAATCCGATCTGCTTTATTTAATACAGAATGGCGCCAAAATCATTAAATTTCTGGATCGTACTTTTAATATCAACCGCAACTATGCGATGGAAATGTTTCAATTCCTGATCGATAATCATCAAGGCTGCGTGTTTCAGTTCGAAATTACCGCAGATATCATGCGACCGGAAGTTCTGGATTTCCTATCTAAGAATGCGCCTCCGGGTATTTTTAGATTTGAAATTGGGGTGCAATCTACCAACGATGAGACGAATGAGCTTGTTAAACGCCGCCAGAATTTCAAAAAGCTGTCCCGTACCGTAATGAAGATTAAGGCAAGCGGCAATATCGATCAGCATCTGGATTTGATTGCCGGACTACCTATGGAGGATTACAGTACCTTCCGTAAAACGTTTAATGATGTATTCGTTATGGAGCCGGAAGAGCTACAGCTAGGATTCCTCAAAATGCTGCGGGGAACGGGGCTGCGGGCGCAGGCGTCTAAATATGAGTACACGTATATGGAACACGCACCCTACGAAATTCTTAGCAGTCATATGATGCCTTTCTCAGACATTATCCGTTTGAAGCGGCTTGAGGATGTGCTGGAGAAATACTGGAACAGCCACCGGATGGACCATACGGCCAAGTACTTGATCCGACATGTATTTGATTCGCCATTCGATTTCTTTCAGGAGTTCGGTGACTACTGGGAGGAGAGAGGCTGGCAAAAGATTGGTCATCAGCTGGAAGATCTCTTCACCCGCTTGCAGTCCTTCCTGATAGATCGCGGGACGCCGTCTATGGATGTTATAACTGGCTTGATGAAGCTGGACTATTTTCTTGGACACAAGTACAAGCCGCGCAAAATCTGGTGGGATTTCGTGCTGGATAAGTCGGATTGGTCGAGCTATTTGAAAGATATCGCGGCTAATCCGGGTCAAATTTCTGCCCAGTTAGCAGAAGCAGGACTTAACGAAAGAGAACTGCAAAAGTATACTGTGCTGGAAGTATTGCCATTCTCGCTGGAAGCGGTGCTGGATTCCATCAGCGGCATGCGTGCCGATGAAGGCTTGGAGGATAGTGAAGCTGATATGGCTAATCTGGAGGCGTTGCCTTCGGCAGACTCGCCATTACAGGGAGCAGCGGATAGTAGTTTAGAAGAGACTGCGCAAGCAGCAAGCTCGGCTGTAGCTGTAGCGGAGCCCGCTTCCATTAGAGAAGGGCGCACGCTACTAATCGTAATGTATCAGCAGAACGAGAGCCAACGCGCTCAGTACTACACACTGCCCTTGTAATAGGCGGGTGGAAGGATAGACCGTTCCTTTATGGGACGGTCTATTTTTTTGTCTTGGGCGATAGCGACAACGGAGTTCGGAAGTGGTGAGTAACCCGACGCAGGCGGACCCAGCGGACCTTATACGTGGAAATATCCTGTTTTTTGGTGCTAACGGACCGCATAGTCGCTATTGGCACGAAACACACCCAATATGAACCTGTTTCACATGAATAGCTGCACTGGAGTCCGAAACCTAGCTCGAAAGGCTATAAATTAGCAAATAGCGTCATCTGAGTCCGGAAGTGGCGGGGAGAGTAATGATGTGTGGTTAGTGTCAACTGAGTCCGGAAGCGGTGAGTCACCCGACGCAGGCGGACCCAGCGGACCTTATACGTGGAATTATCCTGTTTTTTGGATGCTAACGGACCGCATAGTCGCTATTGGCACGAAACACACCAAATATGAACCTGTTTCACATGAATAGCTGCACTGGAGTCCGATATCTAGCTCGAAAGGCTATAAATCAGCAAATAGTGTCAACTGAGTCCGAAAGTAGAGGGGGAATGGTGATGATGTGTAGCTAGCGACAACGAGTTTGTACGTGGTGTGGGAGAACGATGAGCTGAAGACAGCGTCAACTGAGTCCATTAGTGGTGGGGGATGTTTATTTACTAAGTTCAGATGCGCGGAGGAACTGGAGATTGTTAGATTGAGAAGTCTGCTGAGACAAGCTACGCAAACCGCAAACCGCAAACCGCAAAGAAGCGATCTCCCAAATACCGGGAGCATCGCTTCTATGTTGTCTCAATTCTCGTCTCATAAATTCACTAACAACCGCGTTTTCTCTTAACTTATCGTTGAAACCTCTGAAGGAAGGTGGCGCTCTAACCAGTTGAGCACATCGGCTGTGACTTGATCTCGATTCACTTCATTTAGCATTTCGTGTCTGCCTTCTGGATAGAGTCGGAACTCAACGTCTGACACTCCTCGTTTCTTATACAACTCCGCAAGACGGGGAATGCCTTGACCGTTCATCCCGACAGGGTCCTTATCCCCACCGAATATATAAATGGGCTTACCTGTACATAATGTGCTAAGTGATTCCTCAGTATGGATCTCTCTTAGGAGGTGGAAGAAACCACGGAAAAAGCGTGTTGTACAAATAGCTCCGCAGAATGGATCGGAAATGTACTTATCTACTTCCGCAGTATCGCTGCTCAGCCAGTCAAATGTTGTTCTGACCGGGGAAAAGGCGCGGTTATAGCTGCCAAATACCAGACTGTTCAGCAGTACACTGCGATGATGCTCACCCTTTAGCTTAAGCTGCGCGCTAGCCAGAGATTCTCCAATACGCAGCATACTGCGTGGACCATTTGTCCCGCTTAGGATAAACCCTGAATAGATTTCGTTGCCTTCTTCGCACATGAGTTTTTGACCCAGAAAGGAACCCATGCTGTGTGCGAATAAAATGATGGGCTTTCCTTCATGCTTGGAGAGTGCTGCGGCACCTACCTGTAGAAGATTGCGCCGCATCCAATAAAATCCGTCCTCCCCAACATCACCAAGCAGGTTGACTTGACCAGCGGTTCTACCATGTCCCCGGTGGTCATTTGCATATACTGCATAACCAACCCCGGTTAAAGCTTCCGCAAAACGAGCGTAGCGGGCAGCAGTTTCACACATCCCGTGTGAAATTTGCACGATTCCTCTAACTGGCACATCGGACTCAGGTAACCATTCATAGACATGGATGGTTACACCTATGGGATCCGTTAGAGTAAAGCTGTTTTCCTTCATGGTCCATTCCTCCTAAAGGTTCTCGACTTATGGTAAATAAGAGCGAAGCACAGTAGAATGACCCTCGATAGTATAACGGCCTAGGTTGGAAGGAATCAGATAACATTCCCCTGCGGCATAAGGCTGGGAGCCGCCTTCCCAAGTCAGATGTCCGCTGCCTTCGCAGATAACCAGAATAGTGAAGCTGTCTTCTGAAGTGGTGAGATCCCATGAACCATTTACGATCCCTTTTTCGACAATAAAATAAGGTGAAGCGGCAAGCTGCAGCCACTCTCCAGGCACTGCATGATCGGTCTTCATCGAAGTAGCGCCGGCGCCTTCATAAGCTGTAACATTCAGAGAATCCTCGATATGAAGCTCGCGTGGTTTTCCATCTAGTCCTGGACGGTCGTAGTCATAAATACGGTATGTAGTGTCGGAATTCTGTTGAATTTCCGCTACAACGACACCAGCACATAGAGCATGTACCGTTCCGGCAGGGATGTAGAAGGAATCGCCAGCGGAGACAGATACCTCTTGAAGGCTATCCATAACCGTACCTTTTTCCAGTGCTTCGCGTAATGTTTCACGGTCTACGCCTTCTTTAAGGCCGTAGATGATTTTTGCATCTGGCTTAGCGTCTAATACGTACCACATCTCTGTTTTACCCAGTTCACCTTTAGGCAATCCTACATAATCATCCGTAGGATGGACTTGAACGGAAAGGTTGTCGTTGCAATCCAACAATTTGATCAAGAGTGGAAATCTTCCGCCAGCTTCTGATATTCCCTTGCTTCCGAACCACTCGTGACCAAATTGCTCACGAATTTGATCCAGACCTTGTCCAGCTAATTCTCCATTAACCACCGAAGATGTTCCATTCGCATGATCGGCAATCATCCAGCCTTCACCAATATGACCTTCTGGTAGATTCAGGCCGAATTTCTCCAGCGCGCGGCCACCCCAGACACGTTCTTTAAACTCCGGTTGAAATTTTAAAGGATATGGTTGTGTCATTCGTAATCTTCCTTCCCAATTACAAGATTGTTTGATTGTTTACAAAGCTTAAGATGGGGAACCTTTTTTCTTCTCGAGGGCAATTACATAAGGTGCGTCCGTGCGCTGCAACTGGCGGTATACAATGCTCTGCGCTACCTTAGGGGAAACAGTCGCAGCCCAAGCTTCAACAGCGGCGGCTTCGAGATCTCCGCCTGCATGGCCAGGATACAGTACAGCCGTAATAATTCCCCCCGGACGCAGCAGCTGGAGTGAAGCTTCCAGGGCTGCAATAGAGCTATCCGGCTCAGTAATGATATTCTTATCGGCATCGCCTGAAGGCAGATAGCCAAGATTGAACATTACAGCACCAACGGTGCCTGGCCAGTTAGCCGGGACGGCTTCTGCCATTTCGGCATGGCTGCGTTCCAGTAAGGTAACGGCAGAGAGTGAGGAAGTGTCCTCCCGCGCAAGCCGGAGACGTTCTTCTGCCAGCTTCAGCGCCGCAGCTTGAATGTCAAAGCCGTAGACTTCGCCACGAGCTCCGGTTGTTTTGGCTAGAAAAAGCGTGTCAGCACCAGTACCTACAGTTGCATCAATCGCACGGTCACCTAAAGTTAGCCGCTCAGAGATTAATTTATGAGCAAAGCTTAGAACGGACATAAAGCCCATTAGCCCTTCCTCCAATACTTACCCTGCCAAGTATCACGAGCAACAAGCTCATCGTCAATGGCATTTAGCACTTCCCATTTCTTGAGACTCCACATCGGTCCAACTAAGAGATCCCGTGGGGCATCTCCAGTCAAGCGATGAACAATCATCTCAGGGGGCAGAATTTCAAGTGAATCAGCAATCAGCTTCACATACTCGTCCTGTTCCATGAATCGGAGCAATCCTGCTTCATACTGCTTCACCATTGGTGTTTTCCGCATGAGATGCAGAAGGTGAATCTTAATTCCCTGCACATCCATGCGAGCTACAGCAGATACCGTTTCAAGCATCATTTCGTGCGTCTCCTGTGGGAGACCGTGAATGATATGGGTACAGATCCGAATATTGTGACGGCGCAGCTTCTCCACAGCCTCCACATAACACTGCGTATCATGCGCCCGGTTAATAAGCTCAGAAGTGGAGTCATGTATAGTCTGAAGACCCATCTCTACCCAAAGATACGTACGCTTGTTCAGCTCTGCTAAATATTCGACCACATCATCCGGCAGACAGTCAGGGCGCGTAGCAATCGATAATCCAACGACACCAGGCTGCTGCAAAATAACTTCGAAATATTCTCTCAGCTCTTCGACCGGAGCGTACGTATTAGTATAGGCTTGGAAGTAACCGATATATTTAGCATTTGGCCATTTCAGATGCTGTCTGTCACGGACGTTATTGAATTGTGTGACTAGGTCATCTCGGCGGCTTCCGGCAAAATCACCAGAACCTCTGGCACTGCAAAATGTGCAGCCTCCCTTAGCAATGGAGCCGTCACGATTGGGACAGGTAAAGCCTGCATCAAGCATAACTTTGAATACCTTGGTGTTCATGTGTTCACGCATTTCGTAATTCCAAGTATGAAAACGTTTATCTCCCCAAAGTTGCGGAGGAGAAGTGTATTGAAGATTAGACACGAGAAGCCCCTTTCTGAAAATATAATTATGGATAAGATTCCTTATCCTTATATTTTTCTGAGACAGATGGCGTCCTTATCCCAGAGAACGCACAGCCGTTTCTTATAATCCAATACATTGTATCAAAAAACCGAGCTCGGCGTAACATTGACTCCTCATAACGGCATGAAAAATAGGCAGGAAATAAGGCGCTTTCAGCTTGAAAATGCTTACATAGTATGTTATATTCAGAGTGTGAAAAGCTGCTGTGGCATAAAGAAATTCATCCAAGAGTTCATAATTTCGTGTCGTCCGATCCATAATAATAACCGTGAGGTGATAGCAATGAATTCTCAAACGGTATATGCTGAGGGTAAAGATTCGATTGAAGTCCACTTAACACCAGATGAAGCCCTTGCACTAACGGGCGTGGAATTTAACGGCAACCCTAAGATCAAGACAGATGCGCAGCGCAAAATTCGTAGCGCATTCGAAAAAAAGACATTTGCCACAAACACAAAGTAAATCCTGATTTGTCAGACAAGAACGAAATCTATTCCAATATACAACAACGAAGGAATTCCTCTGAACAGCTCATTTAAGAGCTGAACCAGAGAATTCCTTTTTCTTTTTTTACCGCAATCCCTTTACTTTTTGGGACAATTTCGGCACAATATTGCAAGTGACAGTTATCGTATAAGAGATAATCGGAGGAATACCTATGCGTTTACGCGGAAGAAAAGGAATACGTGAAAGTTTGGAAGAACAGACGGATTTAGTCATTCTAGATCCTCGGAGTTATAAAGGTGAGTGGTCCAAGCTGTTCGGTAACGATCATCCGATCCATGTGGAGTTCGGAATGGGCAAAGGACAGTTTATCAGCCAAATGAGCTTTAAATATCCTGATATTAACTTTATCGGAGTGGATATGTATGATGAGCTGATCCGCCGTGCTGGAGATAAGGCTAGAGCAGTATGGGAGCCGGCAGGACATGAAACACCGCCTAACCTGAAATTGGCACTTGCAAATATCGATTATGCTGAGGAAGTATTTGCTCCGGGAGAGCTTGAACGGATTTATCTTAATTTCAGCGATCCGTGGCCTAAAAGCAAGCATGCCCGGCGTCGTTTGACACATCCGCGTTTTCTTGACAAATATCGCGGTTTGCTTAGCGATCTAGGTGAAATTCATCTAAAAACAGATTCCCGCAGTCTTTTTGAGTTCTCATTAAATGCCTTTGCGGACTTTGGCTTGCAGATGAAAAATATTTCTTTGGACCTACATGCAGATGGCATCATCAACGAGGATCATATCATGACAGAATATGAGACGAAATTTGTCGGACGTGGCGTGAATATCCATCGTTGCGAGGCAATTGTAGGTGCAGAAGCACTCAAACAGTATCAGGCTACCCGATTGGATAAATATCGGCTGTAGTTACAAAGCACTGCTTCAAATGGCATGCTTCAATAATAAAGCGGCAACTCTCCAAGTAAAGTAGTTTGGAGGCTGCCGCTTTTTTAAATTAACTATTCCAATAATTCGATGATACTCTGAGCACATTGTAAAGGATGGTAGCGCGCAATTTCTTCAAGATGAAGTTTGCGCTTGTTTTGCACATCCTCATAGTTGTTTAAGAGGCGCTCCATCCACATTTCGACAACCTCTAAAGATTCGATGGGTTCTCCGAAGCCGGCTGCAGTAAAGTAGCGGCAATTCTCCTCCTCCTGCCCGGGAAGAGGGTGATGGAAGAGCATCGGAATACCTTTTGCAAGCCCTTCACTGCAGGTCATTCCTCCCGGTTTTGTAACCAGCAGATCGGACACCTCCATCAGCTTGTGGATTTCACGCGTAAAGCCGAGTAAGGAGATATTAGGATGATTATAATGCGGGTCTTCTTTCATTTCCTTTAGCAGCTGTTCGTTATTGCCGAGACAGAAAACAATCTGAATCTTGTCACGCCATTCCGCCAGACAAGCATTTACGACTTGGTCGTTCATGATTCCCCAGCCTCCGCCCATGACAAGAACGGTTGGCATCTCCCGCAGATTGAATTGCTCTCGAATCTCCTGCTTTCCGGGATGCTTCCAAAAATTAGGGTGTATCGGTATACCTGTTACCTGAATTTTCGTGGCAGGAATATTTCGGCTGCGTAATTTGGATTTAACCTCAGGTGTTGAAACCAGGTAAAGGTCTACCTCTGGGCTAATCCAGGTTGCATGCGCATCATAATCCGTTATGACGGTGACGAGCGGCACATTTAGGGTAGGATCCAATCTCTTTAGGCGGGACACTACAGCACCTGGAATAAAATGTGTGCAGACAATTACGTCGGGTTTCAGTTGCCTCACAATATTTTTGGCATGCGTATAAAATATACGATGCAAGGCAAGCGTGGTAAGACGATTGAATGATTTCTGGTGACGGTAGACATAACCCATCAATTTTGGCTGTGTCGTTACCGTCTTTCGGTAAGCAGACAGAATAATAGGTGCCATCTTGGGGTTTAAAAAATTTCCAAGTTCTAGCACCTTCGTTTGTAAATTAGGCGATAATTGGCGCAGACTGCTCGACAACGCATAAGCTGCTTGTGTATGTCCGGCGCCAAAACCTTCCGAGAGTATTAAGATTCTTTTTTTACGCAATGTTGATTCACCTATTCTCAAGGGTTTTCCCGGTTATTAACAATAAATGCTTTACATCCATAAGGCTATAGTACCAGCTGCTACGCAGGAACCGATCACTGCGCCAGCTATAACATCTGATGGATAATGCAATCCAAGATAAATACGAGAAAATCCGACAATACAAGCTAGCGGCAGCAGAATAACGGTCAAAGCAGGAAACGCCAGCATATAAGGGACCGTAGAAGCAAAGATAGCTGTAGTATGACCAGATGGAAAAGAATGATCCTTTAATGGATTACGAAAAGTATTGGTTTCCGGTAACGCCAGATAAGGACGCATACGCGGGTACAGTTTTTTGGCGATAGCTACGGGTATATGGCTGACAGCTAGTGCTGTTAAGGCTTGTAAACCTGTAGTTCTCCAAGGCTCAGGAGCTAATACCCATACCAGTATATTGATAACAATCGTGCTTGTAGCTCCACCCAAATGAGTAAGGTAAAAGAGCCAAAAGTTCAAAAAACGATTATGCATTCGTCCGTTGATCCACTTAAAAAGATGCCGCTCCCAGAGATGTAGTTTCATGAATAAATGTCTCATATCTAATTCCCTCCGCTAGTCCGGCTACCGTTAACAGATGTTAATGCAGTAATCCGTTCTATAGCTTAGATCTGTCTTAATCATACTTTTTAAAGGTAGTTCATTTCAAGGAAAAGCTCAGGTTTACACGAAATTTGCCAGTTTTGACTTAGAGCACTATTACGCTTTACAATGATTCAAGCAGACTAAACCTGTTTAAAAGGGTAAGAGATAAATAAGGATTCAAAAAAAGGAATCCATAGAATTCTTTTAAACAGCATATATAAAAATTGTGAAGTCTGCCGAGAATAAGAATACTCTTGGTCTATTGTTAAGGGATGCAACAAAAGGGTCAGAAAGAACGTCAAGCAAGCTAGAGAGAAAAAAAGAACACCAAGAGTGAAAAAAGGGGGCATCAAAAGGTCATGACAGACGCACTGTTTGTTACGCTCCAAGTGATCTTGGCAGCAATCGCAGTCTATCAGTTTACGTTTTCATTATTCGGACTGCACAGGAAAAAGAAAAAAACGCAGTATAAGCCGGAAAAATCTTTTGCCGTACTTGTTGCCGCACATAACGAGGAAGAAGTTGTCGGCGCATTAATGGAGAATCTGAAGCAGCTTAATTATCCATCAGAACTGTACGATGTATTTGTAATTTGTGACAATTGTACAGACGGTACAGCTCGCATCGTTAGAGAACACGGCATGAACGCTTGTGTCCGCACCAATGCAAATCTGAGAGGTAAAGGCTACGCAATAGAATGGATGCTTAAAGAGCTGTGGGCTATGCCCCGGCAATATGATGCTGTTGTCATGTTCGATGCCGATAACTTGGCGCATACTGAGTTCCTGATGGAGATGAATAATGATCTTTGTTCAGGTGCACGGGTAATCCAAGGTTATATCGACACCAAGAATCCAGAGGATTCCTGGATTACAGCTGCTTATGGTATTTCGTACTGGTATATTAACCGTTTGTGGCAACTTTCACGCCATAATTTAAATATGGCTAACTTCCTTGGCGGAACGGGAATGTGTTTTGAGACCACACTTCTTAAAGAAATGGGCTGGGGAGCTACAAGTTTGGTCGAGGACTTGGAGTTTACGATGCGTAGTGCAGCACATGGTGTATATCCTAAGTTCAATTATGATGCAAAGGTATTTGATGAGAAGCCGTTAACCTTCAAGGCCTCTTCAAGACAGCGTCTGCGTTGGATGCAGGGGCACTTCACTGTTGCTCGCCGTTATTTTTTCCCATTGCTTTGGCAAAGTATTAAAGAACGCAGCTTAACGAAGTTTGACCTCGCGCTTTATGGAGCGAATGTATATATTGTATTGCTCACTTTTTTAATGACGGCGGTAATGTGGGTAGATATGGCGTTCTTTAACGGACCGAATATCGCTAACATTTACGGCAGCTTGCCGATCTGGCTCAGCTTCCTGGCTATTGGCGCCAATCTGGTGACTTTTGGTATTGCGATGGCATTGGAGAAGGTTACGTTCAAGAAAGTATATGCTTATCTTGTATTCTTCCCGATCTACTTGATCTCGTGGTATCCGATTACGTTCTATGCGTTCTTCACGCAGAACAATAAGCAATGGAGCCATACCAAGCATACTCGCGTAGTACGACTTGAAGAAGTACAAAGTAAGCAGGTATAAAATTCACGAAATTTCTGCATAAAAGGATTGACACCCCAAATAGTGTGGTGTATAGTATTCAAGTACGCAAATCATAGGGATTGCAAGAAGAAGCACCTGCTTCTCACCTGACTGGCATATTCGCCGGCTGGTTTTGATCTCAATGCTTTATGAATGTTAATGTTCATGAACGTTGATCAAACACGGGGTGTCGGGTGTTACCGGCACCCCTTTTTTATGGAGTTACGTGAGAATAGTTGTTAAAAAGATCCGGAGGTGGAGAGTTATCAGTAAGGAACATATGATCAATGATGAAATTCGGGCCAAAGAGGTACGGTTGGTTGGTGCGGAAGGTGAGCAAATCGGAATTAAACCGATCCGCGAAGCGCTGCAAATGGCGATCGATCTTAATCTGGATCTAGTCAATGTAGCACCACAGGCTAAGCCGCCGGTATGCCGCATCATGGATTACGGCAAGTTCCGTTATGAAACGCAGAAGAAAGAGAAGGAAGCGCGTAAAAACCAGAAGGTCGTTGATATCAAGGAAGTCTGGTTCCGTGCTAACATTGAGGAACATGATTATCAAACTAAGTTCCGCAATGTGATCAAGTTCTTGGGTGAGGGCGATAAAGTGAAGTGCTCCGTACGTTTCCGCGGACGTGAGATTACACACGCGAATATCGGCCAAAAAATCCTCGAACGAGTGAAGAACGAAGTGGCTGATATATCTGTTGTTGAGCGCCAGCCAAAGCTGGAAGGCCGCAGCATGATTATGATTTTGGCTCCTAAAGCTCAATAAATCTGGAGTCACTTGCTTATCTGCAATTTGGCGCCGCATAATATTCAAGGAGGAAACACCATGCCTAAGATGAAAACACACAGCAGCCTGAAAGGCCGCTTCAAAATTACCGGAACTGGTAAAGTAACACGTTACAAAGCTCACAAAAACCACTTGCTGTCCCACAAATCTAAACGCGCTAAGCGCGTTCTGAACGGAAATCCAGTAATGGCCCCTGGGGATGTAAGACGTTTGAAACAAGGATTGGCTAACTTGAAATAGTTTATTACACATTTTTGGGAGGTTTATTAATATGGCAAGAGTTAAGGGCGGATTTGTAGTTCGTCGTAAACATAAAAAAGTGTTGAAATTGGCAAAAGGTTATTTCGGTTCTAAACACCGTATTTTTAAAACAGCTAAAGAACAAGTAATGAAATCGATGGTTTACGCTTACCGCGACCGTCGTCAAACTAAACGTAACTTCCGCAGACTGTGGATCGTTCGTATTAATGCAGCAGCTCGTTTGAACGGTCTTTCTTACAGCAAGCTTGTATACGGCCTGAAATTGGCTGGTGTAGAAGTTAACCGTAAAATGCTGGCTGATCTGGCTGTGAATGATCTTAACGCATTCAACTCCTTGGCTGGTATTGCTAAAGAGAAAATCAACGCGTAAGTGTTGTAATATAACCGAAAAGCACCGCCTGCGGGTTGCCCATGCAGCGGTGCTTTTTTGTGCGGTAAGATAGGGATGAAGCAGCGTTGACATTCCCTACATAAAAGAAAAAGCTCTGCATCTGCAGAGCTATTCCCAGTACTTTATGGTGTTTAATTGAGCGGCGAGTTTTTTGCTGATATTGCGGCGAACTTTTCGTAGCTCGGAACGTTCATTAGCAGACTCGTTGATCAGCTTCTCTTCGTCTGTCTCTGGGATGATAGCTGGGACCGGAGTAGGCGTGCCATCCTCTTCGACTGCGACAAAGGTTAGGAATGAAGTAGCAGCGACAGCGCGCTCTCCAGTATATAGATTTTCTGAAATGATCTTCACAAACACCTCTATGCTTGTCCGTCCGGTCCAGGAGACGAAGGATTCAAAGCATACGGAGTCCGTAGGGCGAATGGGTCTCAAGAAGTCTACAGAGTCTGTAGAGGCTGTGACGACGTTAGTTCGACAATGGCGCATAGCTGAAATGGAGGCTACTTCATCAATGCCGCTCATAAGCTTGCCACCGAATAATGTTTTGTGATTATTGACATCATTAGGGAAAACGCGTCCGGTTTTGAAGACACGGGATTCACGGCAATACTTGAAGGCCGGTGTTGTTTGTGGATTTATTTCTTCGGTCATGATCTGATAACTTCCTTTCAGTGCAATTACTAAGGAATCATAATAATAGAAAACACTTAAGTGTGCAATAATATTTGTAATGTGTTGGAATACTATACAGAGTAAAATCAGGGTTTCTGACATTAACCAGACATAACTGTAACATGCTATGTCATGGAAAGCGGTTACTTGCTAAAAAGTGCAAATTATTATTGACCTGAGGTCATTTATGCACTGGATTTTAGATTTTATTGCAGTTATAATTTGAACTAATGGAATGTCCAAGCAGAACACAGAAGACATCCAATATTTTAAGGGGGATTACATTCAATGAAAAAAGGTTTAAAGCTATCTCTTGCAATGTTGCTGTCTCTTACAGTCGTTTTGACAGGCTGTGGAAACAACAATAACAACGCCGCTAAAGGTGAAACTAATGCAGGAACCAATGCAGGAACAAACGCACCTAAATCCGATTTCAAATTTGGTATGGTTACTGACATTGGTGGCGTAAACGATAAATCGTTTAACCAATCCGCATGGGAAGCATTGCAAGCTCTTGAAAAAGAAACAGGTAGTGGCGTTAAGTACTTGCAAAGTAAATCAAATGCTGACTATGAGCCAAACCTTAACTCCTTCGTTAAAGATGGATACAACTTGACTTGGGGTATTGGTTTTGATCTTGGCGACGCAATTAAAAAAGTAGCTACTGAGAACCCAAATGCTAACTTGGCTATCATTGATAGCGTAGTTGAAGCTCCTAACGTAGCTTCCGTTACTTTCTCCGAAAATGAAGGTTCCTTCTTGGTTGGTGTGGTTGCTGGTCTGACTACAAAAACTAACAAAGTTGCATTCATCGGTGGTCTGGAAAGCCCTGTAATCAAACGTTTTGAAGCTGGCTTTAAAGCTGGTGTAGCAGCAGTTAACCCTTCAGCTAAAGTAACACCTACTTATGCTGGTGGTTATGACAAACCAGACGTTGGTAAATCTCTTGCGGCTACATTGTATAACGACGGAAACGACATTATCTTCCCTGCTGCTGGACAAACAGGAAATGGCGTATTCAACGAAGCTAAAGCTCGTAACAAAGCAGGCGGTACTAAAGTATGGGTTATTGGTGTAGATAAAGACCAATCCATCGAGTTTGGTACTGACGTTACTTTGACTTCCATGATCAAACGTGTAGACGAAGCTGTTCTTAAAGTTTCTAAAGAAGTAATTGACGGTACGTTCAAGGGTGGTACTACAACCGTTCTTGGTCTGAAAGATAATGGTGTAGGTATTTCTGATACTAAGGACAACGTTTCTGAAGAGATCCTGGCTAAAGTTGAAGAATACAAAAAACAAATCATTGATGGAACAATCACTGTTCCTTCCGAGTAATAGTTAGTCTCCATTTATTGCATTACAATAAGGATCAAAGAATAAGGCCGGTGTTGTGCTGGCCTTATTCCTTGTTAAAGCACTGGTTATGATAAGAGGAACATAGATATACCGCCTTACAAAGGGCGGTACATCCGTGTCTATAAGGTAGTTATATATTCTGTGATGAGGGTGATTCCATGAGTGCTGCGGCTCCTGTCGTAGAGTTGAAGCAAATCACAAAACGCTTTCCCGGTATTGTTGCTAACGATTCCATTAGCTTGACGCTTAAAAAGGGTGAAATCCTTGCATTGCTTGGTGAGAATGGTGCAGGCAAGTCCACTTTAATGAACATTGTATTTGGATTGTATCAACCGGATGAAGGCAGTATTGAAATCGACGGGAAACCGGTTATTATTGATAACCCCAATAAAGCTATTGAGCTTGGTATTGGTATGGTTCATCAGCATTTCAAGCTTGTGGAGCCTTTTACGGTGACCGAGAATATTGTTCTTGGGATGGAGCCGAAAAAAGGTCTTAAAATTGACTATAAATCCGCTGCGGAACAGGTTCGGAAGCTATCGGAGCAATATGGCCTGCAAGTGAATCCAAATGCCGTTATTCATGACATTTCGGTAGGTATGCAGCAAAGGGTAGAAATTATGAAGACCCTGTACCGTGGAGCGGATATTCTCATATTTGATGAGCCGACCGCAGTACTTACGCCTCAAGAAATTACGGAACTCATGGCGATTATGAAGCGGCTTGTTGCAGAGGGAAAATCCATTATTTTGATCACGCATAAGCTTAAAGAAATCATGCAAATATCTGATCGGGTCACCATTATTAGACGTGGGAAAGTAATTGATACTGTGAATACCGCAGAGACCAATCCTAATGAGCTAGCTGAAAAAATGGTTGGGCGTGGCGTAACTTTCAAAGTGGACAAGAAGGCTCCTGAGGTTGGCCAATCTGTACTCAAACTGAAGGATGTCAGCAGTAAGAGTAAAGATGGGGTCTCCGTACTGGATGGTCTTAGCTTTGAAGTTAAAGCAGGGGAAATTCTCGGGATTGCTGGCGTAGATGGTAATGGACAAAGTGAGTTGATCCAGGCCATTACAGGTCTGCGCAAAATTGATTCGGGTTCGATAACCGTGTCTGGCAATGAAATTGCTAATTTATCACCGCGAAAGGTTTCAGAGATGAATGTCTCTCATATTCCTGAGGACCGCCACAAGCATGGGTTAGTGCTTGATTTCACCATGAGTGAGAATATGGTTTTGGAAACCTATTATAAGAGTCCTTACAACAAAAATGGCTTTTTGCAAAATGATGTCATTGATAAGTACGCAGCGAAGCTTATAGAGCAATTTGATGTACGTACACCTTCAATAGAGACCAAAGCACGTTCTTTATCCGGCGGAAATCAACAGAAAGCGATTATTGCGCGGGAAATAGATAAAAATCCGACATTGTTAATTGCCGCACAACCTACACGCGGTCTAGATGTTGGGGCTATTGAATTTGTTCAGAAGCAACTCATAGCTCAGCGTGATCAAGGAAAGGCTGTTCTACTTATTTCCTTTGAATTGGACGAGATTATGAACGTCTCTGACAGAATCGCTGTTATCTATGAAGGGAAAATTGTCGGTGAAGTGTTCCCGCAAGATACGAATGATCAGGAACTGGGTCTTATGATGGCAGGCAGCTTGCAGCGGGGAGGTAAGGCAGTTGAATAAGTTCAAAAAAATCTTCACAACTGACAGCTACATCGTTCCTCTGGTTGCCATCGTGCTTGGTTTTCTTGTGGGAGCAATAGTTATGCTTCTGGGCGGTTATGATCCGATAACTGCTTACTCCGCACTGTTCAAACGTGTGTTTGGTAATTTGTATAACTTTGGTGAAGCTGTGCGCGAAATGACACCATTAATGCTTACAGGGCTAGCCGTAGCTTTCGCATTCCGTTCAGGGATGTTTAATATCGGGGCAGATGGCCAAGTAATGATTGGTATGACAGCGGCAACAGTGGTGGGTATTAAGATGGCAGGTCTGCCATCCTTCCTGCTTGTCCCGCTTGCTGTAATTATTGCGGGTGTCTGCGGTGGTTTATGGGCAGGGATTGCCGGTTATTTGAAAGCAAAACGTGGGATTAACGAAGTTATTACCACAATCATGTTAAACTGGATTGCTCTTTACCTGTCGAATTATATCGTTAGAAACTTTTTGTTGCTTCCAGGACAAAATCGTTCCGAGGATATTCCGGCCTCGCTTTCCATGACCTTTTTGAATTCGATATTTGATAATGCACGTCTACACTGGGGTACAGCTATTGCTCTTGCTGCAGCGGTATTCTTCTATGTGTACTTATGGAAGACCAAGCAGGGCTACGAAATGCGTGCAGTTGGTTACAATCCACATGCTGCCGAATATGCAGGGATGAATGTTGGACGTAACGTTATGAAGGCAATGTTCATAAGTGGTGTATTCGCCGGTCTGGCCGGAGCAGGAGAGGTGCTTGGTGTATTCCATTATCAAGCTATTTTCGCGGCATCGCCAGGATATGGATTTGATGGTATCGCTGTTGCTCTTCTTGGTTTAACACATCCACTTGGTGTTATTCTGGCTGCGATTCTCTACGGTACGCTGACTTATGGTTCTGCGGGTATGAGTTTTGCTGCAGATGTTCCACCAGAGCTTATTCGTATCGTTATTGGTTCAATCATATTCTTTATTGCGGCACAAGGGATTGTGCGCTGGGTGCTTAAGCCCTTTTACTTCAAGCGCAAGAAAGAGAAGGTGTTATAGATGGATCTGCAGACGTTAGGTCAACTGCTTAATACAACGCTTGTTTTTTCCACAGCGCTCATTTTTGCCTCACTTGGCGGCATCTTCTCTGAACGTTCCGGTGTCGTAAACATTGGACTTGAAGGTTTGATGATGTTTGGTGCCTTTGCGGCAGCAGTAGGCGGTTATTATGCTCAGGACGCTGGTATGGGCGAATGGGCTCCTTGGGTTGGTGTACTCTGTGCTATAGCTGTTGGTGTGCTAGGCTCACTAATTCATGCGGTTGCATCTATAACCTTTAAATCTGATCAGACGATTAGTGGTACGGTTATTAACTTTTTAGCTGCAGGAAGCACGCTCTATATGGTAAAGCTCCTGTTTGATGGATCTGCTGAAACTCCGATCATTGACGGATTTAGCAAGGTTGCAATTCCTGGGCTCTCCAAAATCCCAGTGATTGGTGAAGGGATTTTTAATTCCTATCCTACAACTTATCTGGCCATAATACTGGTCATCGTTATTTATTTGGTTCTGTTTAAGACGCCATTTGGATTGCGTTTGCGTGCAGTAGGTGAGCATCCAAGTGCTGCAGATACACTGGGTGTAAAAGTTAATCGGATGAGATATATCGGTGTAATGTTGAGTGGATTGATGGCGGGTATTGGTGGAGCTACAATCACTTTAACAACAACCGGAACCTTTGGACATAATACAATCTCTGGTCAAGGTTTTATCGCCATTGCAGCGATGATCTTTGGGAAATGGAATCCACTTGGTGCCTTTGGTGCAGCGGTATTCTTCGGATTTTCCCAAGCGATCCGCAACTATGTTCAATTGTATGAGTGGTCACAAAATATTCCTCAAGAGTTTATCTTTATGATCCCTTATGTACTGACTATCATCGTGCTGGTAGGGGCTGTAGGCCGATCCTCTGCTCCTAAGGCATTAGGACAGCCATACGATCCTGGTAAGCGATAGAAATGTAACTTTTCAAAGCCGTATTTCCGGTCTTTTCCCGGAAATACGGCTTTTTTATTAGGATCAGCAAGGATAAACATTGAGGCAGGAGGGCAAGTGTACAGGCGAAGGTCCTTTCCATCGAATAGACTGTTTTGTAGATGATGCAAATGAGAGGCGTACAAAACATTTAGGAGGGGATCATATGACTAAGCCAGTTACGAAGAAGCAGGTTATGAGACTCGTAGGTAAGCAGATCATTGCAGTAAAAAAGGACGGTACTCAGGTGACAGGGAAACTGCTTCGTGTATCCGGAAATCGTCTGATATTACAACGCGTAAGTGGTAAAAAAGTACAAACCAAAGCAATCATTCCTTTAGTGTTGTTTGATTTGCTAGCTATTGGTACAGCACCTTATGCTTTTGGTGGTGGCTATGGCGGTGGAGCTCCTTATGGCGGAGGTCCTGGCTATGGTAATCCTTATGGAGGTTACGGGTACGGAGGCACACCCTATCCACCTTTCGGATTCTTTTAAGTTCAGTTGAAATTCGATTTAACTAGATGAACCTTTTCTCCAATTCGTAACAGAAGCTTAGGGATTGATAACGGGCTACGCTGTAGCCCAATTTTTGATAAAAGGCAAGAGCTGCTGTGTTTCCTAAATCGACGGATACCTTAGCCCGATGACATCCGCGTGATAGTGCAAATCGTTCTGCTCGATCCATGAGCATATTCCCCAAGTGTTTGCGCCGTGCTGCGGGTGCTATGGCTAACATATCGATATAAAGTAAATCACCATGCAGCAGGAAATGGACAAACCCCATTGGATCACTCTCATAGTCGGGACAGGCGACTAAGGTGATACCGTGTCCCAGACGACGGGGGATATCTTTTTTGATTTTGGCAATTTCAGTCTTTGGTAAATGAGATAATGGTACAAGCTGTCGCTCGATTAAATCAAGGATAATGACGTCATCCTGCTTGGGTCGACGATAACGGATCATAGAGCGCCCCCTTTCTACGCATTGTCGTACATCATATGTCGGGAGCGTGGTGGGGGTTCCCAGCACGTAGAAGTAGGAGTTGTGACAATATTAAAAATAAGGGTATTGACTTATCCATGTTAGGAATCATATAATGTGTCTAAACATTTTATCGAACATACATGTATCGGCAATGATGAGGACGAAGTTTTAAGGGCTCTTTTGCTCAGAGAGTGTGAGGATCTGCTGCAACCTCCACCGAAATCCCTTATATACGAGCTCACCTCGGAGCTGTTTTCCTGAAAGGTCCACTGGCTAGAGTGGTGGAATTATTAGGGAAAATCGTTTAGTCCGCGTTAGGGACTTCAGGTTACAGAGATTAGGGCCCTTGCCTACATCGATGGATTTTTGTATACCTGATAAGGCGTTACATCGCGAGATGTAATGCAAACATGGGTGGTACCACGGAAGATCAACCTTTCGTCCCTCACGCGCTAATACTGTGCGTGGGAGGCGAAAGGTTTTTTTGTTTTATAAGGAACCATTTGCTGATGTATAAAGGACGGTCCGTCATTTGCATAATGAATGTTAAATATCGGAGGAGGAATACTGATGAGCGCGCAAATACCGGAATTACGGTCTACTGAGCAGTTAAAAGAAAAATGGATGGAGCCGGAGGTCATTTCCGGTTCCGAGATATTACTCCGCAGCCTTGTATTAGAAGGTGTAGACACTGTATTCGGATATCCGGGTGGAGCTGTACTGTACATCTATGATGCATTGTACGGTTTTACGGATTTCAATCACGTGTTAACACGTCATGAGCAAGGTGCTATTCATGCAGCTGACGGTTACGCTAGAGCAAGTGGCAAACCAGGGGTATGTATAGCTACCTCAGGTCCCGGAGCAACGAATCTTGTAACAGGTATTGCTACAGCATATATGGACTCCACTCCATTGGTTGTAATCACAGGTAACGTATTCTCCAGCCTGATCGGTACAGATGCTTTCCAGGAAGCAGACATTACCGGGATAACGATGCCAATCACTAAGCATAGCTACTTTGTAAGAGATGTTGAGGATCTCCCCCGTGTTATACATGAAGCTTTTCATGTGGCGAATACCGGTCGTAAAGGTCCAGTGTTGATCGATATTCCGAAAGACGTATCAGCAGCGAAGACGTTGTTCACACCAGTGAAAACAGTGAATCTTCGGGGCTACAATCCTTGTACAGTTCCAAACAAACTGCAGCTTGATAAATTGGTTCGTGCGATTGCGGTTGCTGAACGTCCGATCATCATTGCAGGTGGTGGAGTTATTTACTCCGGAGCACATGAAGCTATGTTCGAATTCGTGAAACGGACAGAGATTCCAATTACTACAACCTTGCTGGGTCTCGGAGCTTTCCCTAGTGCAGAAGAACTTTGGATGGGAATGCCGGGTATGCATGGTACGTATACCGCGAATAATGCGATCCAACAGTGCGATTTGCTCATTAATATCGGTGCACGTTTTGATGACCGTGTTACTGGCAGACTGGACGGCTTCGCGCCAAAAGCCAAAATCGTGCATATCGATATCGATCCTGCAGAAATCGGGAAAAATGTATCGCCTGATATTCCGATTGTAGGCGATGTGAAAACGGTATTGGAAATGCTGAATCCTGAGGTTGGCCGCGCATCTAATGCTGATGCTTGGAGAACACAGATTGCTCAGTGGAAGCTAGATCAGCCGCTTCGGTATAAGGATTCAGAAACAGAGCTTAAACCACAATGGGTGATTGAAATGATCAATGACACCACTAAAGGTGAAGCGATTGTTACAACGGATGTTGGTCAGCATCAAATGTGGGCTGCACAATACTATAAGTTCAATCATCCGCGTTCATGGATTACTTCAGGCGGTCTTGGAACGATGGGCTTCGGATTCCCGTCAGCTATCGGTGCACAGATGGCACATCCTGAACGGTTGGTAGTATCGATTAATGGTGATGGCGGCATGCAAATGTGTTCCCAAGAGCTAGCGATATGTGCGATTAACAATATACCAGTCAAAATTGTAGTAATTAACAATCAGGTGCTTGGCATGGTTCGCCAATGGCAGAATCTTATCTATGATAAACGTTACAGCTTTACAGACCTCGCAGGCAGTCCGGACTTCGTTAAGCTGGCTGAGGCCTATGGTGTAAAAGGTCTACGGGCGACGAATAAGGAAGAAGCACGTGATGCATGGCAGAAAGCACTGGAAACACCGGGTCCAGTATTGGTAGAATTCGTTGTTCCAAAAGACGAGAATGTCTACCCGATGGTAACTCAAGGTTCAACCATCGATCATATGCTGATGGGGGATGAATAACAGTGACAAGACATACGATTTCTGTACTCGTAAATGACCAGCCGGGTGTGCTTCAACGGGTGTCGGGTTTGTTCGGTCGCCGCGGATTTAATATTGAGAGTATAACGGTTGGCCAGTCTGAAGAGGTTGGATTGTCCCGGATGGTTATCGTTACTCTTGGAGACCAGCATACGCTTGAACAAATCGAGAAGCAGCTCTACAAGTTAATTGATGTAATTAAAGTCGTTGATCTTGGATCTAAGCCCATGGTTGCTCGTGAGCTGGCTCTGATTAAAGTGAATGCTGATCCAAGTGAGCGTCCGGAAATTATGGGCGTTGTAGAAACCTTCCGGGCTTCAGTTGTTGATATTGGTAGCACTACATTGTTAGTACAGGTAGTTGGAGATACAGTGAAGATTGATGCGATGATCGAGCTTTTGAAACCTTATGGAATCAGAGAACTGTCTCGCACGGGTATTACGGCTATGGTACGCGGTAACTCTTAAATAGTTTATTTTGCGACTTTAACGGATTACTGCTTGATTGCATTAATCTGATATGATATGAATGAACTTCCCGCTAAAGAGCGGGAGCTTGAGGAGCAGCTAGATCTTCTATGATTCCAGTTCTCTTGAAGCACCCGCTCTTTATGATGGGTCTCAAATTAAAGGAGGATATTGACAATGGCAGTTACAACGTACTATGAACAGGATGCAGAACTTAGTGTATTAAAAGGAAAGACAATTGCGGTAATCGGGTACGGTAGCCAAGGACATGCCCAAGCACAAAACCTGCGTGACAGTGGTCTTCAAGTTGTCATCGGTCTTCGTGAAGGTAAATCTTTTGAAACTGCGAAAAATGACGGTTTTGAAGTATTGCCAGTAGCTGAAGCAGTATCCCGTGCAGATGTTGTGCAAATCCTAATGCCAGATGAAACACAGGCTTCGGTATATAAAAATGAAGTAGAACCAAACCTCAAAAAAGGCGCAGCTTTGATGTTCTCCCACGGCTTTAACGTACACTTTGGACAAATCGTTGCTCCTAAAGATGCAGACGTGTTGCTTGTAGCACCAAAATCTCCAGGTCATATGGTTCGTCGTACTTATGTTGAAGGCTTTGGCGTTCCTGGCTTGATTGCTATCGAACAAGATGCAACTGGAAAAGCTAAAGAAATCGGTCTTGCTTATGCAAAAGGTATCGGCTGTACACGCGCAGGGGTTATCGAAACTTCCTTCCGTGAAGAAACCGAAACTGACTTGTTCGGTGAACAAGCTGTACTTTGCGGTGGTGTATCCGCACTGATCAAAGCTGGCTTCGAAACATTGACAGAAGCAGGATATGCTCCTGAGATGGCTTACTTCGAATGTCTGCACGAATTGAAGCTGATCGTTGACATGGTATACGAAGGCGGATTGTCCAGCATGCGCGATTCTATCAGTAACACTGCTGAGTACGGTGACTATGTAACTGGACCACGTATTGTAACTGAAGATACTAAAAAAGCTATGAAAGCTGTTCTGACAGATATTCAAGAAGGTAAATTCGCTCGTGACTTTATCCTTGAGAACCAATCCGGACGTGCTTTCCTTACCGCTACTCGCCGCAACGAAGCTGCTCACCCAGTAGAAGTTGTAGGTAGCCAATTGCGTGAAATGATGCACTGGATTAAGAAATAATCATAATCATACTTATGATTAAATAGTATTACCTTCAAATGCGGCCGTGACTTTGCGAGCCGCATTTGAGAGTTTCAGCACAATTTTTGGGAGGTGCTTAGCATGCGGAAAATTTATGTGTTCGATACGACACTGCGAGATGGAGAGCAGTCACCAGGTGTGAACCTCAACACGCGTGAGAAAGTGGAGATCGCTTACCAGTTAGAGAAGCTGGGAATTGATCGCATGGAAGCGGGTTTTCCTGCAGCTTCTCCAGGTGATCTAGCTTCTGTTAATGCGGTGGCAAGAGCTGTGAAGAACGTCACGGTAATCGGCCTTTCTCGTTCTAGAGAGACAGATATTGATGCTGTAAAAGAAGCACTACAGGGAGCGCAGGACCCTTGTATTCATATTTTTCTGGCTACATCTCCTATTCACCGCCAGCATAAGCTACGGATGGATAAGGCTCAGGTGCTGGAAACTGCACAGTCTGCTATCCGATACGCTAAAAAATATTTCCCTAAGCTCGAGTTTTCATTAGAAGACGCGGGCCGTACGGAGTATGATTTCATGGCTGAAATGGTCGGCATGGCTATCCGGGAAGGCGCTAATGTTGTTAATATCCCGGATACTGTAGGTTATTTGAATCCTTCGGAGTACGGAGCTATCTTTAAATATCTAAAAGAGAATGTGCCTGATATTGAACGCGTACAGCTTAGTGCCCATTGTCATAACGATCTTGGTATGGCTACAGCAAATACGCTGGCTGCGATTCAGAATGGTGCAGATCAGATCGAAGGAACGATCAACGGTATCGGTGAACGTGCCGGGAACACAGCGATTGAAGAAGTTGCGCTAGCGCTTGAGACACGGGCTGAATTTTTTGGTGCAAAAACATCGCTTACGTTATCTGAGATCTCTCGCACAAGCCGTCTGGTCAGCAAGCTTACAGGTATGGTGGTTCCAGGGAATAAAGCGATTGTAGGAGCTAACGCATTTGCTCATGAATCGGGTATTCACCAGGACGGGATGCTAAAAGAGAAAACTACCTACGAGATCATGACACCGGAGACTATTGGACTTAAAGAGAGCAAGCTGGTACTCGGCAAACACTCTGGACGGCACGCTTTCCGCGATAAGTTGAGTGATCTTGGGTATGATTTGTCCGAAGAAGAGCTGAACACCGCTTTTTCTAGATTTAAGGATTTGGCAGATAAGAAAAAAGAAGTATCAGATGAAGACATTTTGGCTTTGATTGAAGAGAAATTAATTGATACGCCAGAAGTCTTTAAGCTGCAAACGATGTTCGTTACTTATGGTAATGAAGCTGTTCCAACCGCCAAGGTTATTATTGCGGGTCCGGAAGACCAGCCGATTGTAGCTGAGGCCGAAGGTAATGGTTCAGTAGATGCCATCTACAATGCTATTGATAAAGCCACGAATGAGGAAGTTACCCTTGGAGATTATTCGATTAAATCGGTCTCCCGTGGTAAAGATGCGCAGGGTGAGGTTCATGTGGTGCTTTCGCAGGGAGAAGTAGCTGCACAAGGCCGTGGACTTAGCACCGATATTCTAGAAGCAAGTGCCCGCGCTTATATTGATGCGCTGAACAAGCTTCTGGAGAAGCGTAAGACTTACACCAAACGTGATCACGCTAGTCTATAAGATGTACAATGTTATTTTTATTTTCCACTAAGTAGTAAATACGACAGGGATATGCGAGTTATTGCGCATATCCCTGTTTTTTTTTTGCAATAAAAAGATCTCCAAGACTGCAATAGGACGCTGTTCAGATTATGTATAGATGGACTATTTACAATAGTTGTTAGGTTGCAAATTTATATCATGAGAAAGAGTCAAGGAGGTTAATGCGGGGGAGTAGAGTACGGGATTCAAAGGATAAAGCTTAGGAAAAGCACGATAAACGGAGTGATAAAGGAGGCATTTTTAATAATGTTATCAAAAAAGAAAATTAGCGCATTGCTCGTAGTATTCTTGCTTGTGACGCAATGGGCTTACAGCTTTGGCTTTGGAGTCAATTCGCAGGCATATGCGAGTGGCAACGGTACTGTAATTGGAGATGACCTCATTACTAGTGTTACGCTTGCTGTATACACCGATGATAAATACACAAATACGGTTACAGAAAGCGTATATGAACTTGATTCCTATTCGGAATTGAACTATACATGGTCACTTCCAGATGGGCATGGATATAAGGATGGGTCCACCTATACCTTTGATCTTCCAACACAGTTTGAACTTTATAACGATCTGAATGGTGATCTTATTTTTGACGATGAGCCTGTAGGGACTTATACCGTCGACAAAAATACTAACCGCGTTGTATTTACATTTAATGCTTATATCGAAACTCACGATAAAGTGGGAGGGACTTTCTCCGTAAGGTCGCTTTTGAGCTCCAAGAAAATTACAGGCTCCACGAAGCAAACCCTGATTTTCCCGATACAAGGCGGTACTCAGACCATTGAGCTTAATTTTAAGCCGAAGGTTAGCTCTACTATAGAAAAAGACGGTTCGCCTAAGCCGCAGTATTATAATCCAACAAGCATCGCTTGGACGGTTGATGTGAATAAGGCACTGGAAAGCGTAAAAAATGCAGTTGTCACCGACACACTCCCTGCGGGATTATCACTGAATACGGTATCTATTGCTGTTTATGAGCTTGATGTGAAGGTCGATGGGACTGTGAGTCTTGGCAATCTAGTGGACAGCAGCAAGTATGATGTGACAGGATCCACTTTGGGAGAGTTAAAGCTGAAATTTGCGGATAACCCGCTTACTAAGGCTTACCGGATTGGCTTCTCTACGGATATTACTGGTACTGGTGTAGATGCGAAAACCTTTTTGAATGAGGCAGTCTTAACAGGAGATAACGGATTTTCTAAAAAGGCTAGCACTACAGTTACAGTAGGACGTGGCAAACCACTATCGAAAGAGTCCACCAATTACGATGCAGCGAATCAGGTGATTTCCTGGGCTGTTAATTTCAATTACAATGAAAAAACAATTTTAGCGGCAAATGCTATTTTGAAGGATACATTCAATAACACCCAAGATCTAATTCTCAACTCGGTTAAAGTTTATCCTGTAACGATCGACAGTAATGGCAACGGGGTTAAAAGCGCGGAAATCGCTTCAAGCGAATATACAATAACTCCAACAACTGCAACGGGATTAAATGGTTTTGATCTGAAATTTAACAATGATATAAATTCTGCCTACCGTATTGAATATCAGACAAAGGCAAACGGCAGAGTATTTGTTGATGGTCAGATTACGAACAAGATTACTTATGATGGAAAAACAGAAACGGGTTACAGTGATATCAAGCAGCAAATTCTCCATAAAAATTATAGCAACGTTAATTATGCGACTAAGACCCTCGATTGGACTATCCAAATTAACGATGACAGCAAGACTATGGAAAATCTAGTGGTGACCGATACTTTTGGCAATGCTGGATTAAAGCTTGTCCCGGGTACATTAAAGGTTCAACCAACTAAAGGTGGAACTGCTACCGTCCATAGTGTTGTTTACAATGCGCATGATCCAGTTGCAGTAAACGATGGATTTGTGATTACTTTTAATGCGCCGATAAATGAGCCTTACACAATTACTTATACAACAAGCTTTAACTATGATTGGCTGGCTCCGGGCAAAACTCAATTCACTAATACAGGTGCACTCGATTGGAAAGAAACGGTTAATGGGGTGCAGGAGTCTAAGCATAAAGAAGCGACCGTAACCTTTAATCCAAGAGATGAGGTTAAAAACAATGGGAAGAAGAGTGGTTCCTACAATGCTGTAACTAAGGAAATCACTTGGAACATTGGGGCTAATTATAATCAGAAAACGTTAAACCAAGCTCAACTGGTTGATACCATTTCAGCTGGCCAAGTTGTAAATATGGATTCTGTGAAAGTGAATAAATGGGAGTATGGAAAGGATGGAAATCCTTCTCCTCAAGCTAGTGTGAATTCCGCGGACTATAAAGTGGAGCTGGATGGCAGTGAGCTGAAGGTGACATTTAATAAAACGATTAATTATGCGTTCTACGTCACTTTCAAAACAACGTTCGCGGATCAAGCGATTGATTCAAATGAAATTAAAAATACAGCTACGTTATATGACGGTGCGAAAGTAGAGTCCGCTAAACTGCAAGCTTCTGTTAATATCCCTCAGGGCGGGGAATACGTTAACAAAGAAGGTGCGCAGGATGGCAATAAAATACATTGGACGGTTTACATCAACCGTAACCAATCTTTTGTAAAAGAAGCGGTAATTACGGATATTCCAAGCGACAATCAAATCCTGCTGTCCAATACATTCCATGTCTACAAAACGAAAGTTGCAAGTAATGGGGATGTAACATCGACCAACCAAGAATTGGTGAGTGGTACAGATTATAAGCTGGAAATCACTACGGATAATGACGGAAAAGAAAGCTTTAAGCTTAGTTTCCTGAAGGATATTTCCGAAGCTTATATTTTGAAATATGACTCCCTGATCACAGCACAAAACAATGATAAGGTAACCAATAAGGTTAGTTTCGATGGTAAAAACATCAAGGTAGTTCCAGGTGTAAGCACCGAGGAAATTATCGTTAAGCTCTCTAGCGGCTCCGGCACAGGAAGCGGCGTAAGAGGACCGTTGACGATTACCAAAGTAGAAGACGGGAATACGAGTAAGGTGTTAAGTGGGGCCGTTTTTGATCTGTATCGGGTAGTTGATGCCGATAAGATCTGGATTAAGGAAGGCACTACGGATACAAACGGGATACTTGAATTTACCAAACTGACAGGTGGGAAATATATATTAATTGAGAAAACAGCGCCTGCTGGTTATGTTCTTGATCAAACACCACATGAAGTGACTATTTCTTCGACGACAGGGATAAGCCTTGAGGTAAAAAACAAAGTTCCGACACCAACAGCAACGCCTATACCGACCGTAACGCCCGCACCAACGGTAACACCAACGCCAGCGCCAACAGCAACAGCAACGCCAGCGCCAACAGCAACGCCAACGTCGACACCGACAGCAACACCAACGTCGACGCCGACAGCAACACCAACGTCGACGCCGACAGCAACACCAACGTCGACGCCGACAGCAACACCAACATCGACACCGACAGCAACACCAACGTCGACACCGACAGCAACACCAACGTCGACGCCGACAGCAACGCCAACGTCGACACCGACAGCAACACCAACGTCGACGCCAGAGGAACCGACAGGTCCTATCTGGACACCATCACCGACACCGGAAGTAGTCGTTACTTCTACACCAACAGCAACACCAGTTGTGGTGGCAACACCTTCGCCAACACCGATGGTAACGCCAGTGTCGACGGCAACGCCAACGGTTACGCCAACAGCTACTCCAAGCCAGCCTGTGGCAACTAGTACGCCTGTTGTTCCGCAGGTAACTCCACCTGTGCAGAAAGAGATTACCAATGAAGATGTTCCTATTGAAGGTGAAATTCCACTTGGGGGAGTGCCAAGCTTGGGAGATGAGCCGGGACATGGTAAAGTGACTATTACTAAGGATGGCAAATGGGTCTACACACCTGATCCGGGCTATATTGGTAAAGATAAGTTCACCATTATTGTTACAGATGAGAATGGTAATGAAGAAGAAATCCTCATAGAGATTGATGTGGAGGAAGTACCAAAGGGTACAGTTACTGAGCCGGGAAATAACAGCAATAAACCGACTCAGCTTCCGAAAACAGGAGAAGACAGCGCGTTTCCGATCTACTTGGCTGGTGGAAGTCTGGTGCTTTTAGGGTTTGTATTAACAAGACGATTCAAACGTAATAACTAGGAAGGTAATAATAAAGACACCCGGTTTTATCCGGGTGTCTTTATTATGTCTTGATAGGTTATTTAGCTCATCGCACTCTATGGTTAAGCTGTTCCCATTGCTCGTACCATTGCTCAACGCTGGCTGGAAGGCCAAGGTTAAGTTCCTTTTGGAACAAATCCTTGAGCAGCTTGTACTGCTCTTCCACAGCGGAACGTTCTCCAATGCTGTCGTAGACCTTCATTAATCCTAAATGCCCTTGTTCAAAATAAGGCTGTAACTGCACTACTCGTTGATAGACAGTAACGGCCTCGGCAATTCTGTTGCTTTCTATATAAAATTGGGCTATGCCCATTGCATGGTGCAACCAAATGGTACGAAGACGTTGCCGCTCACTTTCAGCCCATAAATAATCATAATCGTCATAGTAATCTCCAGAATAAAGCTCGAATAAAACTTGATGCTCCGCACAATTAACTTCACTGATGGTTTCCAGAGCCAGGATACCCTGTTCCCACTTATCTACATCAATCAACATTGATCCGGTTTCAAGGGTATAGCCTTCCCCCCCGCTAAGGTTGCTGATATGCAGGTCGACTTCATTCTGCTTTAAGCATTGCCGGACTTGATAAATTGTTGTATAGAGATGGGTAGAGGCCTTTTTCAGATTGAAGTCTGGCCACAGCAGTTCAATCAGCATGTCTTTACTTACGAAGCGGTTGCGATTATGGAGCAAAAAGGCAAATAACTCTTGGGCCTTAGAGGTTCTCCAACGCAGATTATTCAGAGATTGTCCGCCTCGTTCAAAACGAAGCGATTGAAGACAACGAATGGTTACCTCTTCTTTTGCAATTATGAGTTTTGGTGCAAGTGACAATCTTTCTTCTAACCGCTGGACAGCTTTCAATAGTCGGTCATTTCGCACAGGCTTCAAAATATAATCGAGCGCATTGATCTCAAAAGCCTCCACAGCATAATGGTTATACGCGGTAACGAAGATAATATTTGCATTTGGACAGGCCTCTTGGAGCATCTCCGCAGCTTGAAGACCATTAATTTCTGGCATTTCAATATCAATAAAAATAACGTCAGGATGATAAGACGGAGCCTCTTGAATGGCCTGTGAGGGGTCCGTATAGGAAGCGGCTATATGTAAAGATGGTATTTTTTTTAACATAAACTCTAATTTCACAAGGGCAAGCCGTTCATCGTCAACTAATATTGCCTGAATCATTATTAATCACCACTCAGATATAGTATTTTAGCCAAAATACGTCGAATCCTTACTTGATATTTCGGTTCACAATAGTTTGTCTGTTAATCAGAAAGTTTTCGAAGCGGATTTTTTTTGTCAGAAGGAATAATAAAACTCACAGAAGTTCCTTTCCCTTCGGAGCTTTTAATCTGCAGCCCTTTTCCGTAGACCCGCAACAGCCGTTTATGTGTATTTAAAAATCCGATTCCTCTTGCATCATTAGACGGATTGCTGAGCAACTGCTGGAGTTGTTCGTTTTTCATGCCTTGGCCATTGTCTGATATCGTGATTTCAATATCGCCAGCTTGTTCCTTGATGGTTATGGACACCGTTCCTCCTTGGGAGCGACTCAAAATACCGTGCCGGACAGCATTTTCAACCAGTGGCTGTATAGTCAGAGGCGGCAGTTGAAAATGCAAGCTTTCCTCATAATCCCAAAGAATGGTCATCCTATCTTCAAAGCGCTCCTTTTCTATGTAGAGGTAGGCATGAACAAGCTCAAGCTCTCGTTCAATCGGTATCATAGGCTCAGCATTCAGGAAATTGAAGCTTAAACGCAAATAAGAGCTGAAGGCATCCACAAGGTGACTCATTCTATTAATATCAAAAGAAGCCAGCGCAGATATTGAATTTAATGTGTTGAACAAGAAATGTGGTTGTATTTGCGCTTGAAGATAGGCAGCTTCCACACGAAGCCGTTCGTTTACGGACTGTTTTAGATCTGTTAAGGAGCGTACACGGGCCTTCAGCTCTATTGCATTCATAGGCTTCATTACATAGTCATTTGCACCTGAAATAAAACCGGTATAAATATCTTCCGCTTGGCCTCGTGCCGTCAGAAGCAGAATGGGAAGCTCAGCAATAGTGTAACGTTCACGAATTCTATGCGCCAACTCATACCCGGACATTTGTGGCATCATTACATCTGTAATAATTAAATCCCACTGAACGGTATCCAGCAATAGTAAAGCATCGTTTCCGCTGGTCACCGTAACGATTTCATAGTCCTTGATGGAAAGTACGTTGGTAAGTATTTTTAGATTAACCGGATCATCATCTACAGCCAGAAGCTTGGGTCTCCTTCCATGGGCTGATGAAACGATACCCGGTGCGGTTAATTTGGATAAAGTGATCATAGATGGCGTGTCTGAGAATTCAGTCATAGAGGGCAGTTCTGAACTCAATACCCGGCTGGTTGAATCGTATAATGGCATTGTGAATGTAAAGGTAGTACCTTCTCCAAGTGTAGAGACTACACTTATTTTCCCGCCGTGAAGTTCAACTAACTGCTTGCTGGTGCTTAATCCAAGCCCGATGCCACCGCTAACTTCGTTCATGCTGGAATCGCCCTGTTCATAGGGCTGGAAAGCTCTGAGCAACGTCTCCTCGTTCATGCCAAGACCCGTATCCGTAATATGAATCTGCGCCGATTTTTTATGAATATCTGCATGGATTCTTATCGTGCCTACAGTCGTATATTTAACAGCATTTTGAAGCAGATTGAACAAGATCTGAATGAGTCTTTTTTCATCAGCCACAATAGAAGGGAATGAATCTGGTATTTCTGAGATTAAGGTTAAAGATTTCCCTTCCGTTAAGAATTTGAACATATCAAGCACACCCACTGCGAAGGATTGGATCTTAAGTTCTCTGAGCTGCAATTGTATATTGCTTTCACGGAGCTGGGATTGATCCAGCAGATCGTCTACCAGAAGGGACATACGTCTTCCAACGGTAATGAGCAGTTTTAAATTCTCAGCATTTTGATGCGTTACAGTGTCACGCTCGCTGTCCAGGACAGTTTCGGCAATGTTAATGATACTGTACAGCGGATTTTTTAATTCATGTGAGGTGTTAGCCAAAAAAGCATCCTTTTGTGTAACACTTCTCTGCAGGCTGTGCGCCAGTTTTTCTGTCTCCTTAGTATTCCAGTGATATCGCTTAAATCCAAAAGTCGCAAAGCACAAAAAGGCGATAATTAGATCAAAAGGATAATAGGTAACGTTAACCCAGTTATAATTCTTGAACATTCCCCAAAGTGTGCTGTTAACGATGGCAAACATAGATAACAACAGGAAAATAGAGCCTTCGTAATTTTTAACAATAGATCTCAGAAAAAGAATTACGACACCTAATGCTAAAACTAATAAATTTATGCCGAAAATCAGCGTGTGAAATTCATAATAGTGAACAACGGGTCCAAATAATATGAACAGGATGTCTACTACGGACAGGATGGTTAGGATACGAATACTTTTTATTTTTAAATCCGCGAACAAAAGATGTTTGCTTGTCTGCAGGATAAAAATAAATACAGCAATATAAGAGATAAAAAATAGCTTGAAATTCCATTGATAGTTCAAGGGAAATACGTGCAATAAAAGCCTGTCATCATCTATGAGTACGGTAGTTATAGCGGATATTACCAGTAGAAAAAAATAGATCAACATCTTTTGCCGCAGCCCAATTATATATAAAATAACAGCATATACAGCGTGCAGTATTAGAACAACACATAATAGCAACTGTAGGCTAATAGAGAGCAGTCTTTCCTGTGTTAAAGCTTTTTCGCTGCCAAAAACAATCGTTTTAGAAATTCCTCCCGTTTGGGAAAAGGAATAGTTGGCTACATGGATCACAATTTCAAGTTCACTTTTATCGGTTGTAAAGGATATTGAATAAGGCAGTATGTACGGAATATAGTGTTCTTTACTCTCAGCAGGAGTGCCAGAGCTGTCCAGCCGTTCACCGTTGATATACACTTCTGAAGAGGACCGAGCTCCGGAAATTAGAAGACTATAGGATTGCTTCTTATGATTATCTGTTAGGACACGTAGCCGATAGGAGCCGTAGCCATAAGCAGATTTATCGCTATCGCTAAGGGCATCTTTCCAGTTCCCCGGGACTTGTATATATTTTGCAGGAGCAGCAGTTACAGATTGTTCGTTGAATGAAGGAAGCAGCATACCCGGATAGAACTCCCACTGCCCATTTAAAATAAGGAGTTTGTCCTGATTCCATTGTTTATCCCGTAAATCCAACACACCATTGATCAGTGGTGGTTGTGTGGTGTGCGGAGAAATCTTTACCCATAGGATACGGAATCTAGTGAGTATAATAAGAAACAATGCGATAATTAAGAAGAGTTTTCTTTTAGTCATAGTAGTTAAACATTATTCGACAACAAACTATATATTCCTCTCTTCAGCCTATTTCAAAAAAACCAAAAAAATTTATGTATAGGTTGCAGGGGAGAACGATTGGTTGGCGTCTAACGTTATGAAGGTGAAGGAGGGGAGAAAGCTGGAAGAGGCAGAATGGATTGCTGCTGTGCTGAACGGTCAACATCAAGCCTTTGGGCATTTGGTGACACGTTACCAAGGCATGGTATACAGAGTATGCGTCAAAATCACAGGAGAAGCCGAATCGGCCAAAGATATGGCCCAGGAGGTTTTTATAAAAGCATATAAAGCGCTCCCCTCTTTCAGAGGACAATCCTCCTTCTCGACATGGCTGTATCGGATTGCCTACCGAACCTGTCTGGACTGGAAACGGGCCAACGATAGGGAGTGGAAGTACCGAAGTGCAGCTGATTACACAGAAAATGATTGGGTAACGTCTCAAACTCCGGAGCATGAGGTACTTGAGCAGGAAACATCAGCTGAATTAGGTGAGAATGTGAACAGTCTGGCGGAACCGTACCGGTCGGTCGTCCAGCTGTACTATTTTCAGCGGAATTCCTATCAAGAGATTGCAGAGCAAAAGGGAGTTTCCGTGAAAACAATCGAATCGCAGCTTTATCGAGCCAGACAGATGATGCGTAAACAAAGGGAGGAATGGCGATGAATTGTGCAATAGTGAAGGAATGGATGCCACATTATATAGACGGCCTACTGTCTCCAGAGATGGAGCTGAGTATCCGATTGCACATAGAGTCATGTCCTGATTGCGCAGAGTGGCTGGAGGAAGCCAAAGCAATGTCGGAGCTGTGGTCGGAAATGGATGCTGACAGAGAACAGTTGCAGGCGCAGATGGACTTCCCGGATCTCGCAGCAGATGTTATGACACATATTGAGCAGCTCGAAACAGGGCGCAGATCACGAGCGACTAAGGCAACCAATGTAAGACGTCGTTCTGCCCCAAAAACCTCATGGATTCATTATGGAGTGGCTGCTTGCCTCAGTTTGTTATTGTTGCAGTTTGGGGTATTTGAGAATTTGGCCTATGGCATTACCGAAATAAACGGCCATATGTCGAATTCAGTAACCCAGTGGTTTGGTGGCTTTGGGAGATAGTAATAAAATAATTGATCATCAATAGATGTTTAAATTGGCTAAAGTTTTGCTACCCAAATTTTAGGAGGATGTATTATGATTAAGAAGAGACGTTGGCTCACTTTTATGCTGGCTATGATACCTGGAGTAGGTCATTTGTACTTAGGCTTTAAAAAGCAGGGTTTACAGTTTATGATCGGGGCCTCCTTATGTATAATGTTTATTCCGTCCGAGCCCTTGATCTTCCCGTTTGCCCTGGCGGCGCTGTGGTTTTATCAGTTGTTTGATGCCCTGCAGAAGGCGGCTTGGATGAAAATAACTGCTGCTGAACACGAACGAATGATGTTTCATCCAGACAGCTTCGGAGCCCCTTGGACCATGGGGATGTCCTCTATGCCTGGATATCCACATGAAGAGATCAATCCAGCTTGGGTGGGAATCGGCTGTGTTGTTGCTGGGTTCCTTATGTTGGTAATCACAGCTTTCCCTACCCTTTGGGATATGCTGACTGAGATCAACATCGGCACGATCTTATTATCAGTGGGTCTGATTGCGTACGGACTGAAGATGTTAAGGAACAATACGAGAGCATAAGAAACGGGGATTTAACTATGGGGAGATGGAAAATAGGAAGTTTCACAGCAGCCTTGGGCTGCATTGCCCTTGGTGTCATTATCGTGATGGCTCAGTATGATATGATCAGCTATGAGGTGCTTGGTTTTTTATGGCCGGCGTTGTTGGTCTTATTCGGAATTGAGATGTTGATTAGACTTTTTATCAAATCCGATGTCAAAAGCCGTGTAAGCGGCTGGGCCATCCTGTTAATTATTGTACTGATCGGAGCAAGTGCTGCTCAGACAGTAATGGCTGGAGGTTCACTCAGCAATCTGATCGGTAATACACATCTAACTCCGCTTAGTGGGAATGTGGAAGTGAAAGAGAATATTACGACGCTCAAAATCGTACTTCCAAGTGGAAAAGTAAAGGTTGAGGGTGTAGCTGGAGGCACTTTGGATTATGAGGGGAGTTTACTGCTGCCTGGAAAATCGCAAAGTGATGCTGAAAGTGCACTGGAAAAGAAATGGAAGGTTAGTACTGAAGGAGATACACTGATTATGGAGCTTGATACCGATCATAATTGGTTCTCTAACATTCAGTTTGGATTCAATACCAAAAGTCCTTATTTAAATATAAGTGCACCCAATAACCTTGCTGTTGAGGTTGAGACAAGTGATGGCTCTATAGAAGCCTGGAATCTTAAGTCAGGTATAGAGGTTGAGACAAGTAATGGTGCATTAAATATTCATGATATTATCGGCGAAGTGGATGCGCATACCAGCAATGGGTCACTATCCGTACAGAATATCCAAGGTGAAGTTGAACTTGTGAGCTCTAATGGAGCCATAGTATTGGATAACATTGATGGGGCATTGTCAGCCAAGAGCAGCAACGGCAAAATTACTATAAACTCAGCAGTGACCGGAAACTGGAAATGTACATCCAGTAACGGAAAGATTATAGTGGGCTTGCCGGCCGTGTCGGATGCGAAGATTATTGCAGATACAAGCAATGGCTCGCTGAAGGGGAATGTACCCTGGGATCGGGACGGCGATAGCTATGGTACCGCTGTGCTTGGTAAAGCCACGTATACTGTGGATTTAAGCACGAGTAATGGAAGTGTGACCGTGGACACAGCTGAATAAGTATGAGTAAAAGGGAGCTGAGGCTTCAGCGAATGGATTCTGCTGAGGCCTCAGCTCCTTTTGTGATAGAACTTACCTACCAAGCATAGGCTTTAGGGGCTTCACCGCCGGGTCCAGGGAATATTTCATCTAGTCGTTTAAGCACAGCTTCATCTAGTACAATCTCAAGACTGCGCAGCGCACTCTCAAATTGCTCCAGTGTGCGGGGGCCGATAATAGGAGCTGTTACAGCAGGATTAGCCAGTAGCCAAGCAAGAGCGACATTATCCTGTGGTTCTCCCAGCTCCATACATAAGCTGGCAAAAGCCTCAAGCTGGCTCTTGTGCTGCTCTACACGATCTGCATTTCCGCCACTTCGGCTGCCCTCTATTTTTTTGAGTGCATTTCTTCCGAGCAGACCTCCATCGAGTGGACTCCAAGGAATAATACCTAGCCCCAGATGGCGAGCGGCTGGCAAAACTTCAAGTTCAGGAAGCCGACAGGTCAGACTGTATTTATGCTGCTCTGAGACTAGTCCAAGAAAACCACGAGCCTTTGCTTCTTGTTGTGCTATGGCGATATCCCAGCCTGCGAAGTTACTGGAACCGACATAACCAATCTTGCCTTGACTCACAGCCAGCTCGAAAGCCCCCCAGAGCTCTTCCCAGGACGTACTGCGGTCTATATGATGCATCTGGTACAATTCAATATGATCGGTCTGAAGACGCTGCAGGGACCCTTCAAGATGGCGGCGAATGATATATGAGGATAATCCTTCTTCATCATTAGGACCATCAAGCTTATCATTCATGGCTCCATAAACTTTGGTGGCTAGTACAACCTTTTCCCGCCGCCCGCCGCCTTGTTTAAACCAGCGTCCGATAATGGTTTCAGTCAGGCCAGAATTTTCGCCCCAGCCGTAAATGTTAGCGGTATCAAAAAAATTAACACCTGCATCCAGTGCAGCGTCCATGATGCGGAAGGCTTCTTTTTCATCCGTCTGTGGGCCAAAATTCATCGTTCCTAGACATAGGCGACTGACCTTCATGCCGGATTTGCCAAGCTTTGTATAATGCACTTCGCATTCACTCCTTTGATAGATGACTTCATATTAATTGTAAACATCTTCAGAACTAAGAGCAAATATGCTCAGCATTTACGGTGGTGTTCTGATTCTCACTGTTTATAGGCTATACCTATCAGTTCAATAGAATCTATATCTTTGTCCTTTACGACTGGGTATGATACAACAATATAAAGAAGAACTATGTCTGTTAGAGCAGAAAACTTGAGGAGTGACTGAGATGAGTGAAGTTAAAAAAATCGCCGTTATCGCAGGGGACGGTATTGGACCAGAAGTTGTAGCAGAAGCGGAAAAAGTATTGAAAGTAACAGAAGAAGTATTCGGTTATGCCTTTGAAACAGAGCATGCATTATTTGGCGGTATCGCTATAGACGAGAAGGGCACTCCGCTGCCGGAAGATACACTTGAAATCTGTCGTAGCGCAGATGCTGTGTTATTGGGTGCTGTTGGTGGACCGAAATGGGATAATAATCCAAAGGAGCTTCGTCCTGAAACCGGACTGCTCGGAATTCGCAAAGCACTGGGGTTGTTCTCCAACCTGCGTCCAGCTGTCGTATTTGACTGTCTTAAGGATGCTTCGACTTTGAAGCCTGAAGTCCTGGAAGGCACAGATCTTATGGTAGTTCGCGAACTGACTGGCGGGATTTATTTCGGAGATAAATTGCGCCGTCAAGGAGAACATGGTGAAGAAGCTGTGGATACCTGTGTATATAACGTAATGGAAGTAGAACGAATTGTCCGCCAAGCTTTTGAAATTGCCGGCAAGCGCCGCAATAAACTGGCGAGTGTTGATAAAGCGAATGTACTTGAAACTTCACGTTTGTGGCGTGAGGTTGTGAATAAGATCGCTCCAGAATATCCGGAGGTAGAGGTAGAGCATGTACTGGTTGATAACTGCGCAATGCAGCTGCTGCGCCGTCCATCTAGCTTTGACGTTATCGTTACTGAGAACATGTTTGGTGATATCCTGAGCGACGAGGCTGCTATGCTGACAGGTTCTATCGGTATGCTTGCTTCGGCTTCGATGGGTGACGGCAACTATGGTCTCTACGAGCCCGTTCACGGCTCTGCTCCTGATATTGCCGGACAAGGGCTTGCGAACCCGATCGCAACAATCTTGTCGCTGGCCCTTATGTTCCGCTTAACCTTTGGTTATGAGGATGCTGCTGCTGCAATCGAAGCTGCAGTTGCTGCAGTATTGGATGCAGGACACCGTACAAGTGATATCGCCGTGGATAAGAGCAAAGCGATCAGTACAACTGAAATGGGCGACCTGATTGTTGCAGCAATCCGCAAAGCCTAATCTTCTATTTATAATAATTATAAATAAATAATTGATCTAATCTTGACTTTGATTTTGTGCGATGATACCATTTGTTTAGTAGACAAGATATTATCGATTTCTGCAAATTTCAATATATTTCAGTATATTGAGAGATACAAATGGTACTTTTTCTTACATAATCAGAGGGAGGATTCTAGCAATGGCGGAACGTTTAGTAGGTAGACCGGCTCCCGATTTTACTATGGAAACCGTATCAGGTGATGGTAAGGATTTTGGTAAAGTAAGCTTGTCTGATTATCGTGGCAAATGGCTTGTATTCTTCTTCTATCCGCTTGATTTCACATTTGTATGTCCAACTGAAATCACAGCTCTCAGTGACGCAGCAGCACAGTTTGAAGCACTTGATACAGCGATTCTCGGCGCAAGCATCGATTCGATCCACAGCCACAAAGCTTGGATCAATACCCCTAAGGATTCTAATGGCCTGGGTCGTTTGAATTTCCCGCTTGCAGCTGATATTACGAAACAAGTCTCTAAAGACTATGGCATTCTGATTGAAGAAGAAGGTATCGCATTGCGTGGTTTGTTCATAATCGATCCTGAAGGCGAATTGAAATATCAAGTCGTTAACCACAATGATGTAGGCCGCAGCGTGGAAGAAACACTTCGTGTTCTGCAAGCCTTGCAATCTGGTGGTTTATGCCCAATGAACTGGAAGCCGGGAGATAAGAATCTGTAAATTTTAGACCGTTATCATAGTGATCCTTGATATTCTGATTTCTACCTCCTTGCAGAAAATTTTCTGTAAGGGGGTTTTTTGCTCCAAAAGATCTTGTATATCTAAATAGATTTGAAAATAGGCGCGAAAAGTTATATTATGTCCTCGAGTGGAGGAATCTCCATTGGGGTAATGTAATACAATAATAAACAATCAAAGGGTTATTTCTAAGGAGGGCGAACAAATATGAGCTTTTGCTGTGGAGCGAGTATGGTAGGAACAAAGGGGACCCTAAAACATTATCGCACGCAAGTCCATAATGTTCCCCTGCTTTTTTGTCCGGTATGTCATCGTGTGGAGGTTCACTACAAGGTCGAGAATGAATATGAGATCTTAGCGGAATATGCACATGGAGATGGTGTTACCGACGTGGACTTTCAGGACTATGTCATGGAAGACGAAACTGCAATATTCGAGAACGTCATTAACGTCGAGAGTGAAGATCCTCTAGCCGTTGTACGCAATCAAATCGATATGGCGCTTGACCTGCTAGCTGTAGCCAAACAGATTGAGGATACCAAGTGGGAACGGGAATTGAAAAAAAGGTTAGCTGTGATGAGTCAGCGCCGTCTACGCCTGCAACAAAAGGCATAAGTTTATTACTAATTTTTTGGGCATGCCCCATTTTTCCATGTAAGCCTCCGCAATCGCGGGGGCTTTTTAGCTTTTTATAATCCTTTTTAGCTTTTCGTGATCCTTTTTAGATTGTTTTAAATCATTTAGGCGAATAAATAGCGATAAATATAATTTGATGTGATGTTTCATATGTCTTTGGAATCATTTTATGAATTTTTTTACCATTCGACAGTTTCTCCGATTGCGTTGTCTAGTTCTCTTGGATATGATTGGAATATAATTGAACCGGTTGGAAAAAGTGCAACGATTACCGAATGTTCTGGCGGCTTCGTCATACACTCAAATACATAGTAATTTGATGTCGCTTAAGCGTCTTCGTCAAATGCAGTAAAAGGGGGAACTTCGTATCGTGATTAGCCAATATCAAGAAAGTCTTCTATTACCGGGAAGAACCTATCAAACTGGACCTGTGGATACTACATACGAGGATGTTCTAGAGAATATTGACAGCGGAATCATGCTTTTTGATGAAGAGGGAGTTATAAGTTTTGTAAATAAGCAAATGTACGGGATGCTTGAGCTTACCCGTCACTCTCTTGTGGGCTGCACATTTTCCCATCTGCTGTCTAATATTCGACTGAGCCGTTCCAAGAAAAAACAAGTACTGCAGAGCTACAGAGAGATGGTATACAAAGGAAAATCAAATTATGAGTTTCTAGACGAGTATGGCCGTTACTGGAAGGTTACTTTATGCTGCGGAGAGCAAATGAAAGGCTGTTATTTGTTCACTGTCAAGGAAATCTCGGATTATAAGTTAATCGAACAAACGGCTTACCAGAACGATAGCTTGGCTATGCTAGGCAAATTATCCGCATCTATTGCCCATGAAATCCGGAATCCGTTGACCGCGATCCGGGGATTTATTCAACTGCTTCATCCATACTTGCATCAACTGGGGAAAGAGGAATATGCCAAGATTATATTGGCCGAGATCGATCGTGCGAACGATATTATTCATGAATTTCTATCCTCCTCTAAGCCGTCAGTTCCGCAGGTGGGGATGATACCCGTGTCCGCATTGCTTAAGGAGGTTGTTCTCCTTACAGAGAGCGAAGCTTTAATGAAAGGCTGCCAGATCAATCTTCATCCTCTTCAAGAGGACATGGTGATTTCTGGCGATGTCAAACAGATGAAGCAAGTCGTGCTTAATATGATTAGAAATGCAATGGAGGCTGTAGCGGATCGAGAAGATGATTCGATGGGGAAAATCGAGGTTGGTGCCCGCAGAGAAGGCTCTGAGGTCCGTATTTTCATATCTGACAACGGTAAAGGAATGGATATTCGTACACTGGACAGGTTATTTAATCCTTTCTTTACTACCAAAGAGAATGGTACAGGATTGGGTCTTTCCGTAAGTGACCGCATCATCAAAAATCATGGCGGATGCATTTCTGTTAGCAGCAGAGTCAACGAGGGTACTCATTTTGTGATCTCTTTGCCATTAATCCATTAGAATAAGTAATAAGAGGCTGATCCCTGCGGATAATACAGATGCGGAGATCAGCCTTTGCTTATGTTACAATGGGTGTTGGTTTTGGGAAACAAATGGAGGGAATCACAATGAATATAGATTACAACAGTGGTGTTGCCAACAATGTGCAGGGTGATGCCCTTATCCTTATTATTTCTGAGTCTGAGGTCGAAAATGGAGGCTTTTCCGAGGGCTGGGATGACAGAATTCGCCTATTGGGAAAGGCAGGTTTATTTAAAGGCAAGCTTAATCAGACTTATGTACTACCTGCTGAGAATTCATCTGGTTGTCCTGTTGTTATTTTGGTTGGCAGGGGGGACCAACTTCTCACGACTGAGGATCTAAGGCAAATGGGGGCTCAGACAGTTCGTGCAGCACTTCGTTTGAAGGCGCTCAAGCTGATATTTGAAGTGCCGGACAAATTACAGGAGCTTACCGTAGAGAAGGATGTGACTTCTATTGCTTATGCGCTGACGGAGGGGCTAATGCTTGGTTCCTATCGTCGGGCTACCTATAAGCAGGTGCAGTCTTTTTATACAGGCCCAACAGCAGTTGTTTTCACTATAAAAGAGAAATTAGAGGGTACTGCCGGGCGGGATTGGACTCAAGGCATTCAGAAGGGGCTAGCTTTCGGTGAGGCCACGAATTTGGCGCGGAGCTTGACCAACATGCCTGGTAATCTATTGACCCCCTCAGACCTTGCTGTGGCCGCTATAGAGATTGCTGAGCGATATGGCTTTCCTTCTGAGGTGCTGGACGAACGGGAAATTGAGCAAAAAGGAATGGGCGGATTACTCGCCGTCGGAAAAGGAAGTGTAAACCCTCCACGAATGATCGTCATCCGTTATCAGGGGACAGGGAATTGGGATAATGTAGTGGGGCTTGTAGGGAAGGGAGTTACCTTTGACACCGGCGGGATCTCCTTAAAAAGAGCACCAGGTATGGAAGAGCTGATTAGTGATATGGGAGGGGCAGCGGCTGTACTCGGAGTAATGGAGGCGCTTGGCCGCTTACGTCCACGAATTAATGTCGTTATGGTTATTCCTTCTGCGGAGAATATGCCATCGGCCAATGCTTTTAAGCCTGGAGATGTTATTACCTCCATGAGTGGACGAACGATAGAAGTGTTGAATACCGACGCTGAAGGCAGAATTGTCCTAGGAGATGCGCTGACTTATGCTCGGGAATGGGGAGCGAAACGTATTATCGATGTAGCTACGCTGACAGGCGCTGTGTTGTCCACTTTGGGAGATATAGCAACAGGTGCTGTGACTAATGATGAAGCGTTTCTGGAGCGATTTCTGACCGCTTCAAGCTATTCAGGGGAAAAGGTCTGGCAGCTTCCGGCATACCCGGAATTTCGTGAAATGCTAAAGAGCGAGGTTGCCGATATCCGTAACACTGCTGGAAGATATGGTGGAGCTACTACAGGCGGATTATTTGTAGGTGAGTTTGCTGAGGGCTTGCCATGGATTCATCTAGATATTGCTGGCACTGCATATGTATCTAAAGAACGTGGAGTTAATCCTAAGGGAGCAACAGGTGTCATGGTTCGTTCTATCATTCAGTGGCTGCTGAGCGAAAGCGAGATCTAAACATCCGGGGAGCTGTCCGTTCTAAACAACAAGGGGTGTTCCCTAAACCAGACTCTGGTTTAGAGAACACCCCTTTATTGAAATCCAAGAGCAGAAGCTTAAACAGTACCACTGGATTTTTTGGCCTTCGATTGGGAAGTGTAGGATTGAATGCCGTTCATAATTTTATCGCGAGTTCCCTTATTCTTCAGTAAATATACTGCTCCCAATGCGACTGTTGTAAATAATGTCTTTTTGGTATTCATAGGAATTACCTCCTTGGTATTGTCTGTAGTTGCTTATAACAAACATACCCGTTAGTTAAGGAGGCTAAACGATAAATCTCTATTTATTGCTCGTTTTACAAGCTTACTTCTTGTTGTTAACCGGTGTTGAACAACAAGAAAGAGGGGAATCCATCGATGCTGCCGAGCAGCTTTTTCCTTTATCACAGCCTGCACAAGCGCCCTGCTTCCCCTTTTGCACATGTCGATAGATGGTCCAGCCAGAATAACCGAAAATTAAGGCGACAATCACAACATTTATCATAATGGTACCCCACTTTCATCATGAGAATCTTATAATTTACAAGTCTACGACCATCCTAATAACCGTCCGCCTTGAAAAATAATTAAAGATACGATATACGCCAGAACGAGAGAATAGCCCATGGAGAAGAAGGTCCATTTCCAAGACGCTGTTTCTTTTTTGATTACCCCTACAGTAGCCAAACAAGGAATATATAGCAGGATAAAGGCCATAAAGCTGATCGAACTCAATGGTGTGAAGACTTGAGAAATTTGATTTTCTAAACCAGCAGCATCTGGTGCGTGATAGATGATATTCATGGTAGAGACTACGACCTCTTTTGCCAAAAAGCCCGGAACCAATGTAGAGCCAGCCTGCCATGTTCCGAAACCAAGCGGTGCCAGTAGCGGTGCGATCATACCTCCAAACTTAGCCAGGAAGCTGTGATCCATGTCCACATCAAACCCGCCAGGACCGGCATAAGACATAAACCAAATAATTGCTGAGCCTGCAAGAATAATAGTTCCAGCTTTTCGCAGGAAACCTTTGCCCTTTTCCCAAGTGCTGCGCGATAAGGTCTTGATCTGCGGCATACGATAAGGTGGAAGCTCGATCATGAAAACTGAGGATTCATTTTTGAATAAATATTTAGAGAATACCTTACAAAGAATCAGCGCAAACACAATACCCATCACATACATGGACAGAACTGCTACGGCCTCTTGCGCCGGAAAAAACACAGCTGCGAATAAAGCGTAAACAGGCAGTCTCGCAGAACAGGACATCAGCGGCATTAGCAAGGTGGTCAGCATTCGGTCTTTGGGCTGTTCGATGCTGCGCGCCGCCATTATGGCAGGTACATTGCAGCCAAAGCCAATGATGAATGGAATAAATGCTTTTCCGTTTAGTCCCATACGTTCCATCGTGCTGTCCATTAATAAGCAAACCCGAGCCATGTATCCTGAATCCTCCAAGAAGGAAATGATCAGGAAGAGAATGAAGATTTGCGGGACAAAGACGAGGACGCCCCCTACACCGCTAATTAATCCATCGACGATCAGGGCATGCGTGAAGCTGGATGCTCCAAGCGTCTGTAGCAGGGAATTGGCTCCATCACTAATCGGTCCGGAGATCAGGCCATCGAGGAGATCTGATAAAGGTCCGCCAACCCAGTCAAATGTGGTCTTAAAGAGAGCATACATAAAGAAGATAAATAAGGGCAGTCCTAGAAAACGATGCGTCAATATGGAATCTAATCTTTCTGTTAAGTTATGAGGCTTCTGTGTTGTTGTATCAAGTACAACCTCACAAATGGAGTGGATATAATCCATCCGCTGTGAGCGAATCCATTGGGGGAGCGTCAGGGCCAGCTTTTTGATCTGTAGCTCACTCTGACAGGATTCACAGATGTTTAGCAGGCGGGTGGTTTCCATACGTGTCTTTAGAAAATGAAGAATAACCGGATTCTGCTCCATAAGCTGTAGAGCAATCCAGCGGTGATTGGGTAAGTTCTTGATAGGAAGTAATTCCTTTTCTATAGAAGATATCGCATGCTCTACAATCTCACCGTAGTTTAACTTGAACTTTACAGCGGGAATCGCAGAGGATTTCTCTAAAATACTGAGGACTTGTGCGCAGCCTTTTCCCGTTCTTGCAACAAGCGGGAGGACAGTTATACCCAGTCGTGATTGTAAGACTTCATGATTGATGCGAATTCCACGTGCATTGGCGACGTCAATCATATTCAGTCCGAGTAAGGTAGGTTTGCCATACTCAAGTAATTGAAGCGTGAGCAGCAGATTTCGTTCCAGCTGTGAAGCATCCACGATATTAATTAAGGCTTCAGGAGATTCTTCTATTAAATACTGGGCAGCAACTCCCTCATCACGTGAGAGTGGGTGCAAGGAATAAATGCCCGGCAAATCAATGAGCTTGCCAGCGCCGTTCTTCAGGCTGCCGATCTTCTTTTCTACCGTTACCCCAGACCAGTTACCAACATATTCGTATGAGGAGGTCAATGTATTGAAGAGAGAGGTTTTACCTGTATTGGGGTTACCTACAAGTGCTATTGAACTCAAGACACGTTCACCTCAATCAATGAAGCTTCCTTCCGGCGGATGGCGAACAGTTGTCCATTGCATTCCAAGGTAATAGGTCCTAAAAAAGGTCCTTTTCCTTTCAGGCGAATGCTTACACCCTCGGACACTCCAAGATCAGCCAGACGACGACGCAGGATGGGATTGATTCCTTCTATTTTATGAATACATCCAGTCGAACCCGGTTGTAGTCGCAGTAATGAGCAAGAGGTAGAAGCCATTTTTATCCCTCCAAAAGAGACTGATAATCAATCTCAATGATTTTCTTGTAATGTAGCATTTTTAGGGCTTATTTACTGTGATCATTGTCGCTGACACGATGTGGTAATAGCATTAAAGAGAAGAAGATGAAATTCCTTTACATTTTATTCTTCATTAAAGTATGATTATACGATATAAATTGCATAGTAAAGCTATATTCGCGGTTATAATGATTGCAATAGTTGAAGGGAGATAATTATGAAGACTAATCAATGTAAGATTGTTGACTGCACCATCCGAGATGGGGGCCTAGTGAACAACTGGGATTTTAGTGTGGAATTTGTACAAAACTTATATGCCGGCTTGAATGAAGCTGGTGTTGATTATATGGAAATCGGTTATAAAAATTCACCAAAATTGCTCAAAGGAGCAGAGGGTGCCGGACCATGGCGTTTTCTGGACGATGATTTCCTGCGTAAAGTGATTCCGCAAAAAGGTCACACCAAGCTATCTGCTTTGGTTGATATCGGCCGCGTGGATGAGAATGATATTTTGCCCCGCAGCGAAAGTATGCTGGATTTGATTCGTGTGGCATGCTACAGCAAAGATGTAGAGAAAGCCCTGCAATTGGTACAAACTTTCCATGATCTAGGCTATGAGACAACGATCAACATTATGGCTTTGTCTAATGTTATGGAGAATGAATTGTTGGAAGCTTTTGAAATGATCCGTGAGAGCGTTGTTGATGTGGTATATATTGTAGATTCATACGGCAGCTTGGATCACAATGACATGAATTATCTGGTTGAGAAGTTCAAGACACATCTGCCAAACAAACGTCTAGGCGTACATACTCACAATAATCTTCAGTTGGCGTTCTCCAACACGTTGATTGCTGCTGAGAATGGTGTAGAGTTACTGGATGCTTCTTGTTATGGAATGGGACGAGCTGCAGGAAATTGCCCTACAGAGCTGTTAGTAACTCATTTGAAGAATACACGTTACTCCTTGCGCCCTGTGCTTGATATTATTGAACGCCTGATGATTCCTTTGCGTGAGAAAGAGGAGTGGGGCTATATCATTCCTTATATGATCACAGGTACACTTGATGAGCATCCACGTTCAGCAATGGCACTTCGTGCATCTGCAGACAAGGATAAATCCGTTGATTTTTTTGATAAGCTTACAACACCAGAAGTAACCTTCGGTGACAAATAAACTTGAGTTTCTTAGAAGCACTGAACCCTTTCGTAGGGGGAAGTGCTTTTTTGGTTGCCTGCTAGCAGAAAATGGTTTATATTTATGCAAGATTTATGAATATATAACTTATAAACGCGCCTTCCATTTGAATGCCCATAAAAGAAATGTAACTTAAAAGTCCTATCCCGCCGATATTTATACATAGGACATAACTATACTTGAATGTTAATTAATAGATATTATTTTCAGACGCGAGGGACTTATGAGACAAGAAGAGAAAAAGACAATTCAAGCAGCTGCTGTAGGCGCCTTGCTGTTCCTTTTAATTCAAATTTTCCATACATCGCTTAACCGATTGGACGATTGGGATATTATTTCTTCTCTCTATCTCATTGTCGGCTGCTGTAATGTTGCTTTTGGATTTGCAATATTTGCACAGGGCTGGTTATTCTTCTCTAGCAGATTATCTAAAGGAAGATTATATGCCGCTGCTCTTTTTGGTGGAATATGTATTATTGATTTCTTGCATACACTGGGTTTTGTCGGCGTCCCGTTGATTTCATCATTCATAACTTTTGAAGAATCGTTGTGGCTGCGAACCCTCTCACGACTAATCAGCGGTTTAGGAATGTTGTTTATTTTTAGCAGGGAAGATAAGCCCGTGTCTGTCTCTGAAAAAAGAAAATTGTTTAGAATAGCCTTCATGTTGATTGTGCTTTCCATTGTTTTGTTTATTTTCAGCCACTCGGCATTGCCTCAGTTATTAACTAAGCCTTGGATGAATCCATTGAAGCAGATTGCTGATTTAGCAGTTCTTTTTGTTTACTTGGCAGGTGTTGCAGTTATTGTATTTCCTGAAAAAAGTGAAAAGTCAGCCTCACTGCTTATTATTATTCGAGCACTTATCTTTTTCTCTTTGGGCCAAGCCTTTTTTATGAGTCCATTCAGTAGTGGCAATATAGATGATCTTTTTGGAATGGTGTGTAGCGGAGTTGCTTACTACTTGCTGCTTACTGGAGTATATCGTCTGACGATTGAAGAACCTTTTTACGAAAAGCAGTTGGCTGAGGAGCGGATCAATTATTTAGCCTATCATGATGATTTAACGGGACTTCCCAATAGACGTCGTCTGACGCAGCGTGTAGAAGAGATGATTATTGCTGGAGAGAAGAAAACGAGCGATAAATTCTCAGCGTTAGCTATTATGAATATTAATCATTTCAAGAATATTAATGACTCCCTGGGCCATTTTGCCGGAGACCATTTATTGAAGCTAGTTTCTGAGCGGCTTGTGAATGAGGCCAAATCTACTGAAGAGCTTTATAGTATGGGGGCGGATGAGTTCGCTTTTCTTATGATGGAGAGAGCAAGTCTTGGAGAATGTTTGGTACGAGCTACGGAGCTGCATCGATTGTTTGAGGTACCTATTGCCTTAGAGTCGGGGGAGTACCATATTTCGCTTAGTATGGGGTTAAGTATTTATCCCGGTGACGGTGAAACTGCGGAACATCTGATTCAGAATGCTGATACGGCTGTACATAATGCCAAGGAACAGGGAGTGGAGATTCGCCGGTATATCCCAGCTATGCAGATGAAAGCAAAGGAACGTTTAAAGCTGGAAAATGACCTCCGCAGAGCGCTTGAACGCAATGAATTCTTTCTGGTGTATCAGCCAAAGGTTTTGTTGGAGACGGAAGAGATCGTAGGAATGGAAGCACTGCTCCGCTGGAATCATCCGAAACGTGGTCTGGTCTCTCCTGCGGAATTTATCCCGTTAGCTGAGGAGAGTGGACTTATTGTTCCGATTGGGGAATGGGTACTCAAAACAGCTTGTCTGCAGAATAAAAAATGGCAGCTGGCCGGCTATGTGCCGATTTGCGTCTCCATCAACCTATCTATGCGGCAATTCCTTCAGCCTAATCTAGCAGGGAGGATTCATACCATCTTAACCGACATTGGATTAGATCCGTGTTATGTCGACCTTGAGATTACTGAGAGTATGACCTTGGATAAAGAAACAGCCTTTGATCAGCTGAAGCGTCTGAAAGAGCTTGGTGTCTTCATCAGTATTGATGATTTTGGTACAGGCTACAGCTCCCTGCATTATCTAAAGAACATGCCGATCGACAGATTGAAAATAGACAGGTCGTTCGTATCAGAGGTTATGGAGGACAGCAACAATGCTGCTATAGTCTCTACAATCACTTCTATGGCGCATCATTTGAAGCTGAAGGTTACGGCTGAGGGTGTTGAGAACAAGGAGCAGCTGCAGTTTTTGCGTGAACAGCATTGTCATGAAGCTCAAGGATTTCTGTTCAGCAAACCTATTCAACCAGCAGAGTTTGAGGCGATATTTTTAAAAAAGGCACCCCTCGGCGCTTCACTGTAAACTAAAAAAATGTTGATTTTTACTTGTAGAGATGATACAATAACTCTTGTATTCACTTTCTAGTGCGGGTGTAGTTCAATGGTAGAACTTCAGCCTTCCAAGCTGATAGCGTGGGTTCGATTCCCATCACCCGCTCCATAATTCAAACTTCCAAATCCTTGCGATGCAAGGGTTTTTTTATATCCCATCAGCCTATTAATGGTTGGTGGGATTTTTTTGTTTATGCTATTTGCCTAATGGAAAAACTTTAATATAGCGTACTTTTAAGAAAAGGTTGTGAAACTTTTGAATGGTGCAAAGATTGCGTTCCTATCTGTACTTAGCAATACATTTATCGTTTCTTTAAAGCTTATGGTCGGAGTACTTACAGGTTCAGTAGCAATTATCTCGGAAGCGATCCACTCCTCCTTAGATTTAGTTGCTTCGTTGATTGCTTTTTTCTCGGTCCAATGGTCGAGTCGCTCTGCGGATAAAGCTCATCCTTATGGTCATGGCAAAGTGGAGAATATCTCAGGGACGATTGAAACGTTGCTTATTTTTGTAGCTGGAGATATTACATGAAGGCTAATAATGGTGATTAAGCACAGAGATTCTCTGCTATTTCAATATTTTGTATTAAGTGATATGGTGATTATATCTCTTTTATATTCATTCTAAATGGGGGACGGATAATGATCGCTTATTTAAGACCTTTAATAATAAGTAGCTCAGTTAAAAGCCTGATTTTTCTTTTAATAATAATGGTGATAGCAATGGTATGGTGGTTTTATAAATGGACTAAGCAATGATCCTCTTTTGTTTGGCCGCATACTAAAAAGCCAGGCTCCCAATTTAGGGAACCTGGCTTTAATTGTTTGTAGGTATCTTATACAGTCTTTAGGAACTCAACAATGGTGAGTAATCCCTTGTCGAAGTTCTCCAGGTTGAAATGCTCATCCGGTGCATGCAGGTTCTCATCATCGAGACCAAAGCCCATCAGAACGACAGGTGCTTCCAGTACACGGGAGAAGCTCTCCATGATTGGAATGGAGCCGCCGTCTTTGGTGAAGAGGGCGCGGGTTCCATATACTTTGCCATATGCGTCTGCTGCAGTTTGCAGAATAGGATTCGACGGATCGATGTTAAAGGCACGTGCCTTCTCCATTTGCTTAACATGCACTTTCGCTCCGGTCTGAATATTAGCCTTCAGATGTGCTTCAACGGCATCGAGGATATGCTGTGGATCCTGATCGCCTACTAGGCGGCAGGTAATCTTCGCATGGGCTTCTTTAGGGATAACCGTCTTACTGCCTTCCCCTTGGAAACCGCCGTATACGCCGTTAAGCTCAAGCGTAGGACGAGCGCCAATCCGTTCTACAAAGGAATAACCTTCTTCCCCGTATAACGATTCCAATCCAAGACCTTCGCGGATTTTATCTTCATTCACACCTTGCTTCACGAATTCTTCCCGCAGCATTGGGGAAAGTTCAGGAACACCATCATAGAATCCGTCTACAGATACACGTCCTTTGTCGTCATGAAGCGAGCTTAGTAAAGATACTAGGGCATGCAGTGCATTCGGAACACCGCCGCCGTAAGAACCGGAGTGCAGGTCTGTCAAAGCGGTAGTTACATCAACTTCAAGGGAAGCTAGTCCACGTAGCCCAGTGCAGATGGCAGGACGACCGCGTTCCAATAGGGATGTATCGGAGACTAACACCGCATCCGCAGCGAGCTTTTCTTTATTGGCTTCAAGGAACGGAGGCAGATTCACACTGCCGATTTCTTCTTCACCTTCGATGCAAAGCTTGAGATTCACAGGAAGAGTACCTTCTTGTTTCAGGATCGCCTCAATGGCTTTGAGGTGAACGAATACTTGTCCTTTGTCATCTGTTGCTCCGCGTGCATAAAGCTTGCCATCACGAATCTCTGGTTCAAATGGAGGTGTGGTCCATAGGTTTAATGGGTCTACTGGTTGTACATCGTAGTGACCATACACGAGAATGGTTGGTTTGCCTGGAGCATGAAGATAATCGGCATATATAACGGGATGTCCCGCTGTCGGATGCAACTCAATGTTCTCAAGTCCGGCTTTTTTCAGGGTGTCTGTCAGCCAATGGGCTGCCTTCAGTACATCGTCCTTATGTTCAGATAAGGCAGAAATACTTGGAATTCTGAGCCATTGTTTTAGTTCTTCGAGATGTTCATCCCGGTGGGTTGAAAAATAAGTTTCGTATGACATAGTGAGTATGTACCTCCTTAAGTTTTGCTGCGCAAAACCGGCTTTGTAAGCGCCTGGGCATAAGCTTATTGGCCATGCGTGACCGTCTTGTTTAGCATTCTATAGGAACCATTATACTGGAGAACTCACTATGGATCAAAAGCGATGGGGCAAACCTCTCACCAGATGATTGTAGCCGGTGTCACACCTTGGGGAAAAGTATCCTCAGCTTTGCTTTTGTCCATATACATCTCATACCAAACATCAGCGATGAGTCCTGGATCTGTAGCAGTGCCGGGTTTAATGAATACACCAAGTGCTAAATGACCTACATAGATTCCTTGTGGAGCCAAATCTGCATGCAGGTTAAGTGCGTAGTTTCTTAATCCGCTAAGCGCAATGCCAACATTACCCATCATCTGCATGGGATAGACGGAGGACAATCCGGTTGTGAACAGCAGTGCGCCGCTGCGTTTCTCCAGCATCTCAGGCAATACCTGTGCTACGCTGCGGATAGCGGCTACAACCAGTGCCTGAAAGGCATCCTGTGCATTTTCTTCGGTTACTTGTGAAGCAGGAGTAGGAGGGTAATTTCCACTTGTCGGGCTGAATTCGAGCACATCGATAAAGCCGTATTTTTTCTTGATATTATCGAAGGCTGTGGCTACTTGTTCTTTATTGTATACGTCGGCAGGAAAAGCAGCAGCCTCGATATTTAGTGCTTGCAGTTCCTGAACAAGGGTGTTCAGCTTCTCTTCATTTCGAGAGATTAATGCCACTTGAAATCCGTTGGCTCCGAATTTTTTGGCGATTGAGAGTCCTAGGCCGGGTCCAGCACCCATGATGGCAATGGTCTTTTTCATGATTTATTAGTTCCTTTCCGGTTGTTGATTACTAACAGTAACCATGATAAGCTGAATAGGCTTGAGGGACAAGAAGGCACTATTACATGCTTAAGTTACATGGAGGTAACCACAGTTGGAACATTCAAAGGAAGAACCCACCCGGTTCATGCCGATGCTGGAGGATTGCTCCATTACCCGCCAGATTCTGGACAGGGTCGGAGACAAATGGAGTGTACTGATCATAGTCAATTTAGGTGCTGAAGCTTTGCGGTTCAAAGAGTTGCAAAGGCGCTCTGGAGGGATATCACAACGGATGCTGACCCAGACCCTGCGCCATTTGGAACGGGATGGATTAGTTTGGCGTAAAGCGACGCCTACAGTCCCACTGACTGTGGAATACGGTCTGACGAGCATAGGAGAATCATTGTTGGGACCTTTAACCTCGCTTGTGGACTGGGTCAACAAAAACAATGGGAAGATCGCCAAAGCGCGTATAGATTATGACCACCAGCACGATACACAGGAGTAACAAGACAGCAGAACAATTCACTGGGATAGAGGATGGATTATATTGCATACGGAAAGTGGAACCAACACATTTATTTATACTTACACCTGTTCAGAGGACGAATTATCGCTGTGTCAGATGGAGCTGCGATGTCTTTTTGGCGAGCAGGTGCCGACTGCTCTTTTTAAGAGTGAGGTTGAAGTGGATGTCAGCCGCAGTCCCTTCATTAAAGAGCGGATAGATGTAATGTATGAAGGGGATAGTCTGCCTGAGATTTATGATCAAACGGAGCAGGTGGAGCTTGGCGGCAAGACGTTTAAGGTTATTTTTGTGAAGACCAACGATCTGGGCCCTGCAGACAAAATAGAGTATGATGAGCGCAGAGTGATCGAGCGGGAAATTGGGTTGCGGATTGAAGGAGAAGCGGATGTTAACCATCCGGAGCTGGTATACGGCATTGTTACGCTGGGTGGACGCTGGTACTTCGGATCTTATCATAAAAACAAGGCAACTTGGTTCCGCCAAATGAAGAAGCCACGCAGCTATTCTATCGCGCTTAGTACACGTGTTGCCCGTGCCGCGGTTAATATGGCTATTCCGAATCCTGAAGGTATACGTGCTATAGATCCTTGCTGTGGTATTGGAACTGTAATGGTAGAAGCCTTGTCAATGGGAATCGACATGGTTGGACGTGATATTAACCCTATGATTGCTACCGGTGCGAGAACAAATATTGCCCATTTTGGATTCACCAGTGAGGTAACGCTTGGGGATATTGCGGATATCACTGATCATTACGATGTAGCCATTGTAGATATGCCATATAATCTATATTCTAGTATTACACCTGAGGAGCAGTTCGCGATTCTAGTGAATGCGCGCCGGATTGCAGATCGGGTGGTTATCGTTGCGATTGAACCGATGGACGAGATGATCACTGAAGCTGGATTTACAATCATAGACCGTTGTGAAGCTAAAAAAGGAGCCTTCTCGCGTCATTTAATGCTTTGCCAGTAATCCTAATCAAGGTACCGAAAAAGGGGTGCAGCAATGGAGCAGAAATGGTTAACGTGGGCCAAAGAAATTCAGGCCATCGCACAGACTGGATTAACTTATGCTAAGGATGTTTATGATATAGAACGGTATCAAGCTTTGCGGGAGCTCAGTGTAGATATCCTCGCTAATTATACCTTCGAAAGCAAGGAGAGAATTAGACTCTCCTTTGCGGGTGAAGGGGGTTATGCTACTCCAAAAGTTGATGTCCGTGGTGTTGTATTCCGGGAGGATAAAATTCTACTTGTTCGCGAGAAGTTGGACGGGAATTGGGCGCTTCCTGGTGGCTGGGGAGACATTGGACTGTCCCCGAGTGAGGTTGTTGTGAAAGAAATCAAAGAGGAATCGGGTTTTGAGGCAGAAGCAGTTCGCTTACTGGCTGTACTAGATAAGAAATTTCATAACCATCCACCGGAGCCTTATCACGTGTACAAGTTCTTTATTCTATGCCGCATCGTGGGCGGAGAGGCAATGGAAGGGGTAGAGACAAGCGAAGTTTCTTTTTTTGCAGAAGATAAGCTGCCTGAACTCTCAACAGAGCGGAATACAGAGGCGCAGATTCGGACGATGTTTGAATATTTACGAAATCCGGAAAAAGTAGTAATATTGGACTAAGAATCTGCATATACTGTATGACTTCCGCAAATTTAAGTTTTTAATTATTCAAAATTTGGTTAATATCTAATATGTAAGCACTTACAACGGTTTGGCCGCTGAGCCTTTATATCTACCAAAATTCAAAATTTTAATTTTTTGGGTCGAGCGGTCTACATTTTTTCCTCTACTGTGACGATAAGATATTTTAGGAGGGGATCGCATGGAACAAGAAGAATTGAGCATTCCATTGAAACAGGAAAATGTGGTGCGTCCTGCAGAAGGCAATATTGCCACTGGGCTGGTTTGGGGTATCTTAATCAGCATTCCGTTATGGATCTCTGTTATTGGCTGGATTTTGGGATTTTGGCACTAAACCATAAATTAATGAGGATCTAATTCTGTTGAATTTATAGTATACACAAAAGGCTGTCCCTTCCTTGTGGAAGAGACAGCCTTTTGCGTTTTCTGAAGATCTTAGCCTTTTGTATATACCACTTTAAAATTCTCACAAACAACTTTCATCTTTGGATCAAAGGGTTTGTTTAAGAATTTTAAGGATTCTCGGGTGAAGAACTGCTCATGATCATGACGCCATGACTTAAGCGTCCGGTCACCCTCTCCTTCAGTATAGGCAAACTCAGCGCTAACCTCATCAAAAGGTATAATTTGTACCTCTGTAGTAATAATTATTGCCTGCGGATCACCAGAACCATCCAGCACGATACTGTGCCCGCCAACTTGCGGAAACGTCTCGTCACAAGTTTCAAATATATCATAATTTGAAGCAGTTCCTGTCTTGATCCCACGAATCACCAGATCGAGCAGTTTATCGGCCATCTGGGGACTGTCACCAAAGGCCCAGGCGTCATATTTATCCGCTTTTTGTGGATGAAGCTGGGTATATTCTTTCCATAACAACTTAATTTTCTCTTTGTTGCTCATATGCTCATCTCCTTATAGATCAATTTATAGATCAGTTGTCTCCATCCATCCTGTATAGAGCTCATCCAACTGTTCCTGTATCGCATCACGTTCTTGTTGCAGTTCAGCAAGTTCAACTGCATCGCTGCTGATCAGGGGCTCTAACATCTTGGCATCGATCACGCCAAGGCGTTTCTCTACCTCTGCAATGGCCGTTTCCCAGTCGAAGGTGGTGTTTTTCCTACGGGAACTGGAGGATTTAGCGTTGGTTTCTTTCCCTGAATTGTTAGATTGAGGCTTATCAGAGCCTGAACTTGTTCGTTCTGCAGAGAAAGGTTTAGCTTGATCCGCAAAAGAGGGAGCTAATAATGCTTTTTCAGCTTGTTTTTCCTTGTAATATTCATAGTTTCCGTTGAACACTCCAAACCGCCCGTCTTCAATGGACCATAGTTTGTGAAATAGACGATTGATGAAATAACGGTCATGAGATACCGCCAGAACTGTGCCTGGAAACTCCTCTAATGCTTCTTCGAGTGCTTCACGAGAATCTATGTCCAGATGATTGGTCGGCTCATCGAGAATCAGCAGGTTTGGCTTGCGATGCATTAGTACAGCGAAACGCAGGCGGGTCCATTCACCACCGGACAGATTCGTAATGTCTTTGAATACATCGGGACCATAGAATAGGAAACGTGCAAGCTTCCCGCGAGCTTCACCTTCTTCAAGTCCAGCTTCTTCGCGGAAGTAGCGGAGTACAGACTGTTTGTTATTTTCCGGAACAGCCTCTTGTGCGAGGTAGCCGACCACAGTTCTTGAACCGAGTGTACAGCTTCCGCTGTCCGGGGTTTCCTGCCCTAAAATAATTCTTAAAAGTGTACTTTTACCTGCCCCGTTACCGCCGATGAGTGCCGTAGTCTCTCCGTAGCGAAGCACTTCGTTTGCCTCTGTGAAAAGGCTTCGCTGACCATATGCTTTTCCGATATCCTCCAAAATGACAACCTGATTACCGGAACGGTCATTTTGCTGTAGCTGCAAATCCATTGATTTGCGCTCCAGAATGGGACGTTTAACCTTCACCATACGATCCAGTGCTTTTTGCATGGATGCTGCTCTCCGGTAAAAGGAAGGGTTAGGAGGAGTCCCGCGATTGCCAAATTCAATGAGACGTTTGATGCTTTCCTGCATTTGTTTTATTTTTTTCTGCTGCTCTTGATAATCAGCAAATTGTTGAAGAAGTCGTGTTTCCTTCTCCACTTGATAGCCGCTGTAGTTGGTGTGGAAGGTAAAAGCCTCGCCATCTTCAATCTCGATGACTTTCTTGACTACAGCGTCCAGAAAGTAGCGGTCATGGGAGATCGCCAGCACTGTTCCATCATAACTCTGTAAAAATTGCTCCAACCATTCGATGGCATTCATATCGAGATGATTGGTTGGTTCATCCAGTAGAAGGATGTCTGGACGGCGCAGCAGCAGCTCCGCAAGTCCGACTTTTGTTTTTTCTCCTCCTGAAAGAGAGGCGAACAGTCGGCTGTATTGTCCGGTTCCGATCCCGAGACCCGAGGCTACGCGCTGAATAGAGGATTCGATCTCGTAACCTCCGGCGGCCTCGAACTTATCCTGCAAGCTGCCATATTCTTTTAACAGCCGATTCCAGAGGGTTTCATCCGTTCCGCTGTTAAAGCTGGACATTTCCAGCTCAAGCTCCCGCAGGCGGTGCTGCCATTGCAAAGGTTCAGCAAAGCTGCGCTGTAGAACATCATATACGGTTTCTTTTTCGCTAACTTCTTGTATTTGAGCCAGCAGGCCTACTACGCTACCTTTGCGTATTGAGATTTGCCCTTCATCGGGACGTTCTTCCCCGTTCAGCAGGTGGAATAGTGTCGTTTTGCCACAACCGTTGCGGCCGATCAGGCCAATTTTTTCCCCTTGGCGGATATCGAAGGTAATGCTATTCAGCACGAGCTGTGCCCCGTGGTATTTTTGAACATTTTGGCATTGGATGATCATATATATTCTCCTTTAAGAATGCCCTTCGCACCGCCAGTACCCTAAATGGCTCCGAAATCCTGTGAAAAACCATAAAAAAAGACCGTAGGGAAATTTCCCCACGGCCTTATCATTCTCCGGTTAACTGATCCGTCCGGGTGATGGCAGGAAAGGCATTTCACAATTGTGTAGTGTTATTAAATTCATACAAATGGACAGACTTCTCCCGTTATCGCCATTTACATGAGCAATGCCAGCTATCGCTTTAGGTAGCCGACTCATAACACTGTTGGTCCAATTGTGATCCATTCCTTCCACACCCCTCTCTTAGTAAATTTAATGACAGTGTAATCAAAAATCAAAGAATAAGCAAGTAAAAAGATGTCAGAGAGTATTTTTACACAGCATAGAATATAAAAAATAGAATAATATGGTTCTGTAGTGGGGGGCAAGTGGCTAAATTTAACGGATGAAAAGAGGAAGAGATATGGCACTTTTTGACGGGTTAATGGGCAATGCATCGCAAGTGAATCTTACGGAGGTCCAGCGGGAATACGCACAAATTCTTGCCCCTCAGGAGAAAATTGAACGCGCCTATAAGCTGATTAGAGATATGTTCATTTTTACGGACAAGCGGCTTATTTTGGTGGATAAACAAGGTCTGACGGGCAAAAAAACAGAATATCATTCGATCCCTTACAAAAGCATCTCGCATTATTCCGTGGAGACGGCAGGGCATTTTGATCTGGATGCGGAGCTATGTATCTACATTTCCAGCAGCACGCTTCCGGTGAAGAAGACCTTCAATAAATCCGTAAATATTTACGAGGTGCAGGCCGTGTTATCGCAATATATTTTAAAATAAATTGTTTATTCGGTGTTCCAAAGCACAAGCCCCCCTAAGTAAAAGTGGCTAAGATTACTAAGGTTAGATGCAGTTAGACATATCTGAGATAGGCAGAGCCACAATACATAACCGAGATAGGCAGCCAGTGGAGGAAATAGGTTAGAGACATAACCGAGATAGGTAGCTATATGGCGGCAAAAGGTGACTATATATATTCGAGATAGGCAGCCATTTGGCGGCAAAAGGTGACGGAAGTACTCCATGGGTGTATGCGGCTCCCTGTAATTAAAATGATTTTATAATATTCGTAGGCGTGATTCTACAAGGTTAAACAAAGATGACCTCTTATTTGTGCATAGCTCACAAAAAGAAGAGGTTTATTTTGCGTTTCAGCGTAACCGATTGACAAAGGATTTTCGTGTAATGTTAAATGACACTAATTAAACCAGAAGTTATAGGGGGCTCGCAGAGGAACCTGCCGCAGAATATAGGAGATTGAATATGATGGAGAAACCCGCCGCAAAAAAATAAGGAGTTGGGACATGGCGGAAAAACCCGTAAAACATAGGGGGATGGGCATGGTGGAGAAATCCGTAATAGGCACAAAAACTATGGTAGTTAGCCCCCATTATTTAGCCTCGGCTGCTGGTGCACGTATGCTGGAAAAAGGGGGGAATGCCTTTGATGCAGCGGTGGCGATCAGTGCGACATTAGCTGTAGTATATCCACATATGACGGGGCTAGGCGGAGATTCCTTTTGGTTGACCTATAACACGCAAGAGGCGCGTGTTCGGGCCTATAACGGAAGCGGGCGCTCCGGGTACGGAGTCCGCAGAAGCAGCTACGCCGGGGAAGCTTTCATCCCGCGGCGGGGGATTCGCAGCGCCATTACGGTGCCGGGGATGGCGGACAGTTGGGATGCCATACTGAGTAAGTATGGCCGCTTTACGCTGGCGGAAGTACTGGAGCCTGCCGTTGGTTACGCTTTGGAGGGGTTTCCGCTGTCGCCGGATCAGCGGAATAACACGGCTGTTGCGGGCTCTGCGCTGTCACCGGAGGCGGCAGCGATTTACACGCCAGGCGGCGTGATTCCTTGTGCTGGATCGCGATTCCAGCAAAAACAGCTGGCGGCCACCCTGCGGACATTGGCGGCGGGTGGGCGGGATGCTTTTTATAAGGGAAAGATTGCGGAGGACATCTGTGACTTTATGCTGGCATCTGGCGGGTATCTGACTCGGGATGACTTTGCGGATCATCAGGGCGAGTGGGGCGAGCCGCTTCATACGGATTATCACGGGCATACGGTGTACCAAGTGCCGCCTAACTCTCAAGGTTTCACAGGACTAATGAGTCTTAATATGTTGGAATATTTCAATTTTGAAGCAATCGAGCATGGATCGTATGAATATTATCACCTGCTTGTTGAAGCGTTGAAGTTAAGCTTCCGCGATCGGGATAGGGTGCTTACGGATCCGGATTTTAGTGCTATACCTTTGGAGCAGCTGCTGGATAAACGTTATGCAGGACAATTAGCGTCTGCGATTTCGATGCAAAAAGCTGCACAACTGACAAGTCAGCCTATCGGCAGTGATACAGCTTATGCTGCAGTTGTGGATGAAGACGGGAATGCGGTCTCTTTTATTCAGAGTCTGTATTTTGAATTTGGTTCGGGCGTGATCGCTGGGGATACGGGGATTTTGCTGCAGAATCGAGGTTCGTTTTTTTCGCTGGATCCCGGGCACATCAATACGCTTGAGCCGCATAAGCGCAGCTTCCACACACTGATGCCAGCGATGGCCTGCCGCGAGGGAAAACCTGCAATTCTGTATGGGACGCAAGGTGGCGAAGGTCAACCACAGACTCAAACTCTACTGCTTACACGGATGCTGCATTATGGCATGAATCCACAAACGGCTGTGAATGAGCCGCGTTTTGTGTGGGGGAGAACGTGGGGAGAGCCTACGCAAGAACTGAAGGTGGAGAGTAGGGTAGCTGATGAGGTGCTGGCAGATTTGGCCGCAGCCGGTCATATTGTCCGGAAAGTAGATGACTATGATGGGGTTATGGGTCACGCTCACGTGATTTCGATAGATGACAATGGATACCGGAGTGGGGGAACGGACCCGCGCTGCGATGGTGCGGCGATTGGGTGGTAGGTATAGGAATGATGGAGCGGCCGGAAGGACTCTGAAGGAATCGTAGGAGAAAAGGTGACGGATTCGAAAGGCTGTTAGAGGGATTGTAATAGTAATGGTGAGGGGAGGAGGAGTAATTATGGTTTTGGATAATCGGTATGGTGCGTTTATAGATCCTGAGCTTACGGTTGAGAGTTTAGGTAGCGGGATATTGGATGGACTGACCTTTGCAGTAAAAGATGTATTCGCTGTAGCTGGACACAGCTCTTCTGCAGGTAATCCTGATTGGCTGCATAGCCACCATTCGTCCACGGAGCATGCGGTGGCTGTACATCGTTTACTGTTGTCGGGTGCTACACTTCGTGGTGCTGCCCATACGGATGAGCTGATGTATAGTCTGGGTGGCGAGAACCATCATTTTGGAACGCCGATTAATCCGCGTGCTGTAGGTCGTATCCCGGGCGGATCTTCAAGTGGTTCGGCAGTAGCGGTAGCTTCTGGTAGTGTTGATTTTGCGCTCGGTACGGACACTGGTGGCTCAATTCGAGTACCTTCCTCCTATTGCGGAGTATATGGCTTCCGGCCAACGCATGGAGCTGTGGATTTTCAAGGTGTTATTCCATTATCTCCGGCTTTTGATACAGTTGGCTGGGTGTCGGATCGCTTGGATGTGCTCCAGCAGGTAGGGGAAGTGTTACTTGTGGCTGGGAGTACATCTGTAAGGACGTCGAAGAAAATAGGAAGTAGTCTAGAAGAAACTGTAGGGAAGAGCATAGAGAAGAATGTAATTAAAAATTTAGAGAACAACCTAGAGGGAGACATGGTGAAGACTGATGAAAATAATTTAGAAATGAGCCAGAAAGAAAGTTTAGAAACGATTTTGGAGAAGCGTATTGAGAAGAGTACGGAGGAAATTTTAGAGATCGGCCCGGAGAACAAGGTAAAAAAGAAAATAGAAGACAATATCAAAATGGGTACTTTATTTGTTGCTACTGACTGCTGGGCTTTGGTTAATCTGGAGAATGCAGCTATTTTATCGGAGGGATTAAGGTGTTTGCGATCCGGGGCAGATCATCTCATGGAGATAGAGATTGCTTTGGAGGGTTTAAAGGACTGGATGGATGTTTTTAGAGAATTGCAGGGGAATGAAATTTGGGAAACTCATGGCGCTTGGATTGAGAACGAGAAACCAGTCTTTGGGCCTGATATTGCAGCGCGATTCTCGTGGGCTGCTAGTTTGGCGGAAGTGGATCATAGTGTTGCGAAATGTAAGCAAAAAGAGATTTCTAATCAGATGCGCTTGCTGCTAGGTGAGGACAATTGTCTTGTGATTCCGACAGTTCCGGGACCAGCGCCGCTGCGTGGAGGGGATTTGCGCCAATTAGAGGAGAATCGTAGCGGTGCGATGATGTTGAGTTGCATAGCAGGGTTGGCGGGTTTGCCTCAGGTAACAATACCTATGCTCTCCACAAGTGGATTGCCACTGGGATTATCCGTTATTGCCGGACATGGTCAGGATCTCCGGTTACTCTCTTGGGCGAATGAAGTGTGGCAGCAGTCCTGAGAAGCTGGGTGTAGCGGCCTTGAAAAAGCGATACTAAACAGATCGTAGCTACTGAACAACATAGCTTGATGATTCTTTTCTAGTTACTATTAACCGGTACTCCTCCATTACCCTCTTGGAATACACTCTAGAAATACACTCTAGGAGTACACTCTAGGAGTACACTCTAGGAGTACACTCTAGGAATACACTCTAGGAATACACTCTAGGAATACACTCTTGGATTACATTCTAGCAATACACTCTAACGCCACACTCACTTATTCATTCACAAATTAACGAAATGCACATGTCATTCCCTCCTGCTTTTAGTTTTATTGACACCGGGGAGCCTAGTGGAGTTGCTTTTAATACTAAGGTAGTTGGAGTTAGCTCAATAGTGGGGCAGTAGTGTAAAAAAAGATAAATTCAGCGCTCGATTGTGTGGTGTAAGACCAGTGGAATTAAGTGAATACGTCGCTGGAGAGAAAAGAACGGTATAAATCCCGCAGAAGTCGGGGGAAATGGCTCAAGTAACTAAAAAGAACGGGATAAATCCCGTAGAATCTAGGGGAATGGCTAAATAAGCTAAAAAGAACGGGATAAATCCCGCAGAATTCGGGGAAGTGGAACAAGTAACTAATAAGAAGGGGATAAATCCCGCAGAAGTCGGAGAAATGGCTGAAGTAGCTAAAAAGAACGGTATAAATCCCGCAGAAGTCGGGGAAGTGGCACCAGTAACTAAAAAGAACGGTATAAATCCCGTAGAAGTCGGGGGAAATGGCTCAAGTAACTAAAAAGAACGGTATAAATCCCGTAGAATCTAGGGGAATGGCTAAATAAGCTAAAAAGAACGGTATAAATCCCGCAGAATTCGGGGAAGTGGAACAAGTAACTAATAAGAAGGGGATAAATCCCGTAGAAGTCGGGGAAGTGGCACAAGTAACTAAAAATAACGGGATAAATCCCGTAGAAGTCGGGGAAATGGCTGAAGTAGCTAAAAAGAACGGGATAAATCCCGTAGAATTCGGGGATATGGCTGAAGTAGCTAAAAAGAACGGGATAAATCCCGTAGAATGTGGCGAAGACGCCTATGTAGCCAAAAAAAGGGCAAAAGTGCCCTTCACCTCAGCAATTTCGGCTGGATAGCTGGAAAGAAGGGCAGAAGTGCCCTTCATCTCGGCAGTTTCGGCCAAACAGCCAAAAAGAAGGGCAAAAATGCCTCACACCTCGGCAATTCCGGCCGAATAGCCAAAAAGAAGGGCAAAAAAGCCTTTCACCTCGGCGATTTCGGCCAAACAGCCAAAAAGAAGGGCAAAAAAGCCCTCCACTTCTACCAGCAGCAGTAGATCTATAAGCGCTTGTACCTCCGCCACAGCTACAGTGGGGTGGTATTATCTCTACTCGTACGGATCTCCTACACCGCTCAATTCCCCGTCTTGCAGCGCTGGTGTGCCTGCGACTTCGATCCGATGGCCAATGCGAATGGCCCGAGAATACCCTCCCATCAACTCCCATGTTGAACCCGTAAAAACTTGTTTTTACTCGAAAGCCCTCCCTCAACTCCACCTACTATTTTCCAATCCCCTTATACAGTTCACATGAACGATATGAGCTAAAGTTCAATAATTCATAATTCATAATTCATAATTCATAATTCATAATTCATAATTCATAATTCATCATCCATGTTCATTTTGTGTTAAGTTTATTTACATATAATCATGAAATTTTAACTTTCCTCTATTCAACACGGTTCATTTTAATTATAATGTTACATAAAATAACATTATGAATCAGAAATGGTTCTATTGATCCTAATAAGGAGGGGTGGCATGCATCTTACGGTTGAAGAAGCGTTGTCCATTTATCCTTTGTCCGAGGCGAAGCTTATCGCTGGGTCTAAAGGGAAACATCGAATTGTGAAGTCAATTAATGTGATGGATGCCCCCGATATTTCGGATTGGATCAAAGAAGGCGAGATGCTGCTAACGACAGCCTATTTGATAAAGGACAATATGGAGGAAGCCTCTGCCTTGCTGCAGACTTTGAATCGCCGGGGATCTTCAGCCTTGGGCATTAAGCTGGGGCGGTTTTGGGATGAAGTACCAGAGCAATTGGTCGCAGAAGCGGAGAGTCTTAACTTCCCTCTAATCCAGCTGCCGTTCGAGTTTACTTTTTCGGATCAGATGAATGGTCTGTTTCGCGCCGAGCTTAGCCGCAGCACTCACGTTCTGCAGAGCATTATGGAGAAGCAGAAAAAGCTGATGCAATTCGCCTTAAGATCTGTCCGCAGCCGTCCGTTGTTTGACTCGGTGTCTGAAGTGATTGGCCATTCACTTGTGGTGGTTAGCGCACGGGGGGATGTGATCTACAACAACTCTGAATACTATCCTTCAGAGCTGCTGGAGGGGTGGCCATGGCAGAAACGGAATCAGCGCTTTCGTGTGGGAGATCATGTGAGCTACCGTACGCCACTTTTGCAAGGAGAGAAGTGTTCCGGATATCTATTGTTTTGTGCCATCGACCCTTTATTGCTCCCAATGGAAGAAAGTTTGTTCGTTCAGGGAGCTGAACTTATTTCATATCATATTCATTCAGGATACGAAGATTATTTTGAACAGGCAGAACACAGGGAGTTTAGCGGATTGCTGAGACGTTGTTTGAGTGGTAATTTATCTTACACAGATTTGGCGCAGGCTGCTCTCGATTTGGAGATTGAGCTGCTTCAATCACCATTTTGTCTCTTATTGACCGATACAGCTGCGACTGGGGAAGAACGCCAAGGGGAGCTACTCAGGCTAAAAGAAGAATATCTTGAACATCCCGGGCTGCGGGAAGTAAAGGGAATTCATGTGATCATAGATCAAGGACTTTTGTCTATATATCCGGGAGATCGTCAGCGTCCTGAACAATTTCGGGATCTAATCCAGGTTTGTTTTGACAACATGAAGTTTGATAAGGGATATTATCCGCGAGCTGCGATAAGCAGTTGTAAAGCGAAGCCGGAGGGGCTGAAGGAGGCTTTTGCCGAGGTAAAGGATTGTATGGGAATGCTTCAGGGCGGGGGAGTAAAAGGGAGTGTTGTGCATTACCGGCAGCTTGAGCTTAACCTGCTGCTCGGGCAAATTCCGGCAGAGGTTATGGAGAAATATTGTAATGGAAGTCTAAGAGGGTTGCTTAGCCGAGAACCGGAGTATGTCAGGGAAATGCTGCGGACGCTGGAAGTTTATCTAGAGAACGATGGTCATGTTAATGAGACGGCTAAGAAACTGTTTATTCATCGAAACACGGCTACCTACCGGATTGAGAAGCTTAGTGAGCTGCTGGACGTCGATTTTAAAAAAATAAATGATCTCATGAGGTTGAAGTTAGTATTCATGTTTCGGAGGATGCTCGGACGGGATTAAGGTCTGAGTTCTAAGGTCTAAGGTTTAAAGTCTAAGGTCTAAGTTCTAAGTTCTAAGTTCTGGTTTGAAATGCAAACCCGGAGGAGGGGAACCTCGTGAATACACATGAGATCGCAATGCATATTCAAACCCATCAGGGGCCTGCGGTGCTGGCAACGCTAATAGAGGTGGAGGGACACTCGTATCGTAAAGCCGGAGCGGTGATGTTGTTTTTTGGAGGAGGTACGATTGGGAGCCTGAGTCCAGGTTGTCTGGAAAACGATCTGCAGCTGCGAACTTCTGAGATCTGGGAACGAGGGCTGCCCGAAATTGTGGAATACAACATGCTGTCTCCGGATGATCTGTCCTGGGGTGAGGTTGTCGGCTGTGGAGGCAAAATCAAAGTAGTGCTTGAACCCGTGCAGGGTCAGCTCTACAAGCTTTTAGTGCAGGCGAGTGACAGATTGGCTAGGGGAGAGAAGCTAATTCTGTTCCGCGAAGCATTGGAGAAAGGTTTTGCCTATAAGCTGGAGCTGGATCCAGACCTTGTACTGCCGCAGAGCAAGAAACATCCCAAATTATCCCACTCGGCAAAAGAAAACCTAGCGGCAGGTCGCTTTATGGCCGCTCCAGCAGAATTGACAGCATTCCATACGTCTTTCGTGCCTAGACCGCGGCTTGTGATTTTTGGCGGGGGACGTGATGTGGTTCCAATTGCGGAACTTGCTGACAGAGTTGGCTTTCGGGTTGCGGTTGCGGATTGGCGCGAAGGAAGCTTGCACAATAAGTTTCCTCGAGCTGAACAAGTAATTTGTTCCCCTATGGAGGTTGTTCAGCGATTGGGCGTAGCTCGAGAGGATTATGTATTGATTTGCAGTCATCAACTTGGGCGGGATAGACAGTTCCTGGAGAGTGTGATTCCGCTTGCTCCTCTATATATAGGGATTATCGGTTCGAAGGCGCGAATATCTCTTTTACTGGAAGGGTTTGAGGCTCCTGCATCTTTGCATGCACCTGTAGGGTTGCCGATTGGAGGAGAAGGTCCGGAGGAGATTGCGGTCAGTATTATAGCAGAAATTATTCAAATTAGAAGGGCGGGCTCACGAGAGCTGCCCAAAGGAGCGGATAGTATTGAAGGTAGCAGGAATATATTTGGCAGCGGGGCAGAGCAGGCGGATGGGCGTGTCCAAGGTTTCACTGAAATTGTCGCAGGAGGTCTCACTCGGGAGCGTCGCGCTTAGTGAATTGGATCGTTGCAATCTAGAACCGCTAATCGTGGTAGTGCGTGCGGATGACAACTTGGAATGGCTGCCACCCGCGATTGAACCGCAAGGCTCCAGACGTACCGAAACTTGCTTAACCGCACATCTGGGATTGTCTTTTTCACTGCGCTGCGGCCTTAATGCGGTATTACCTTTACAGCCCGATGCAGTAGTTGTGGCGCTTGCGGATCAGCCATTTATTACTACAGCATTAGTGAACCGTCTAATACAAACGTTTGAACAATCTCCGGAGATGGACTATGTCGCTAGCGTCAGCAATGGGTCGGCTATGCCCCCGGCTTTGTTCTCGAAGACGTTGTTTCCAGCACTACAGGGATTAGATGGAGATCGAGGAGCGGCGGGGATATTGCGTTCACCTGATTATAAGGGGATTGTTCTGGAATCTGAGTCTGCCCATTATTTCATGGACGCAGATACAAAAGAAGATTTTGGTGAGATTCAGGAGCAATGGATTCTGAGAAATGGAAAGTGAAGTAAAGAATAGTGTGGAAAGTAATCTGAAACAGTGTTCCTTTTCCACCTTTGGTCATATAATATGACACGCAACTCACCTTCCGAAAACCAATTAGTGCATTACACACAAAAAAAGTTCTGATTCTTATATTCCTATACAAACGTATGTTATATAAATTTACGCCAAGGCCACCTCTAAGTATAGTAGAAGTACATTAATGGTTGCAGCCATGATGAGAGATGATTTGGAGGAGGAGAATTATGAAAAAAAGGGGTCAGTTCATAACATCTTGTCTTGCATTAATGGTTCTAATGACGGTGGCTTTGGTGGGGTGTGGCAGCAATAATAATACTTCTACAAATGCAACGGAGGCACCAGCGACAACTACAGCGGCAACAGAGGCAACTGCAACAAAAGAACCGGCTGCAAAGAAACCGACGGTTGCTTTTGTTTATATCGGACCTCCGGGGGATGGCGGCTACACGTACCAACATGATCAAGGACGGCTGTATATGGAGAAGGAGCTGGGGATTAAAGCTGACTTTGTAGAAAATGTCCCTGAAAGTGCTGACGCCGAACGAATCATCACAGAGCTTGCGCAATCACACGACATCGTGTTTACAACGAGCTTCGGATATATGGATTTTACATTAAATGTAGCGGGCAAATTTCCCAACGTGAAGTTCCTGCATGCTTCGGGTTACAAAACCGCAGAGAACATGGGGACCTACTTCGGGAAAAACTATCAGGCCAGCTATCTGAGCGGCATAGCGGCAGGGAAAATGACCAAAAATAATCAGTTGGGTTATGTAGGGGCTTTTCCGATCAGCGAAGTGATTTATAACTTGAATGCTTTTACCCTTGGAGCACAAAGTGTCAATCCTGATGTAAAGGTGAATGTGGTATGGACGAATACATGGTATGACCCGACGACTGAACGTCAAGCGGCAATCAGCTTGCTGGATAAGGGGGCGGATGTGCTTTTGGCCTATCAGGATTCACCTGCAACCCTGCAGGCTGCTGCTGAACGAGGGGCTTTTGCCGGGGGAAATGACTCGGATATGAGTAAATACGCTCCGGACAATTATTTGACGAATCCGGTATGGAATTGGGGGCCGTATTACGTAAAAGCTGTGCAGGCAGTTATGGATGGAACCTGGAAGAGCGAGCAATATTCGGGTGATATGGCTGACGGTATGGTGGAGCTGGCTCCTTTCGGGAACAAGATCCCAGATGATGTGAAAAAGCTTGTCGAAGACGCCAAAGCCAAAATTATCAGTGGTGAGCTTGAGGTTTTCACAGGTCCGATCTCAGATAATCAAGGGAATGTGAAGGTTCAGGAGGGTCAGAAGCTGACCTTGGAGGAAGTGCTGGGCATGAACTGGCTCGTAAAAGGTGTGGAAGGAACTATCCCGCAATAATGTTTAAAAATAGGGAATAAGATGTGCACAATCTATGGGTGGGGCGGGTTCCGTTAAGCGGAAACTTCCCCACCCGTACTACAACTTGAAGGAAGGAGGGGTTCAGGCCATGCGGGGAACTTCAGTTGAAATGCGGGGGATTGTGAAAAAATTCGGCTCGGTAACCGCCAGTGATCAAGTCGACTTTTCGGCAAATGCGGGTGAGATTCATGCGTTGCTTGGGGAGAATGGGGCCGGGAAGAGCACGGTGATGAGCATGCTGTCAGGGGTGTACAGAGCAGATGAAGGAGAAATCTTCATTCATGGGAAAGGTGCTCAGATCCGTTCTCCTAAAGATGCTGCGCAGCTGGGTGTAGGTATGGTGTTTCAGAACTTTAGGCTGGTGCAAAGCCTCACAGCAGCAGAAAATATCGTGCTTGGCGAAAAGTCGTCTTTCTGGCGCGGCCGTAAGTGGATGAAGAACAAACGCGAGGAGATAGAGGCATTAGCGGAACGGTTTGGACTGAATTTCCCGGTGGATCGCCCGATCTGGCAGTTGTCCGTGGGTGAGCAGCAGCGTGTTGAAATCGTTAAGACGCTGTATCGCGGGGCTGACATTATTATTCTGGATGAACCAACCTCTGTATTGACCCCGGGAGAGGTGGAACAGCTATTTGAAACGCTGCGGGTCATGAAGCAGGCAGGAAAAACGGTCATTATGACTACTCATAAAATGAAAGAGGTTATGGCGTCCTCCGATCGGATTTCCGTCATGCGCAAAGGGAAAATGATCGCCACACTGACCACGGCAGATACAGATGAACTGGAGCTGGCTCGTCTGATGGTGGGCAAGGAAGTAACCATCACCCGTCAAGAACGGGAAGCCACTGAAGGGGATTCTTTATTAGAAGTGAAAGATGTGGAGGTATATGCCGATCACGGGCGAAAAGCACTGGATCACTTCTCACTGAACGTATGTAAAGGGGAGATTGTAGGCGTAGCTGGGGTAGCTGGTAACGGGCAAAAGGAACTGGCTGAAGTGTTAACAGGTCTTAGAGGCTGGAAAAGTGGTGAAATCACGTTTGATGGAAAAACGGTGAAATCGGCTTCGGTTAGAGGGGCAATTGATTCAGGAATCTCCCACGTGCCGGAGAACCGGATGAAGAGCGGTTTAGCTGGACGCCTCGGATCGGTGGATAATCTTTTGTTTAAGTCTTACCGCTCAGAGGAGCACTCCAAATTTGGTTTCTTGAAGTCCGCGAAGAACCGTTTGTGGTCACAGGAGCTGGTCCAGCGCTTTAACGTCAAGACACCTGAGCTGGAGACGCCAGTACAACAGTTGTCAGGTGGTAATCAGCAGAAGCTGCTCTTTGCACGTGAAATCAGTCATCGGCCTAAGCTGATGGTCGCCGTTCATCCGACACAAGGGCTGGATGTAGGTGCCACGGCTGGTGTTCACGACCTTCTTATGGAGTTGCGTGGTTCAGGTAGTGGCGTGTTGTTAATTTCGGAGGATTTAGATGAATTGCTTCAGTTGTCCGACCGGATTCTAGTGATCTATAACGGCTCAATTATTGGTGAGAGTACACATGAGGAAGCGAATCGAGAGAGCATCGGACTACTAATGGCTGGTATTCATAATAGAGAGGAGAGCGCCGTATGAGCCCGGAGAATGGAAGAAATACCGCAGCAGCAGTACTGGAACCCCTCTCCTCCCACTCCGGAAAACGATTCTCTCTACGTTTCGAATACGATGCCAGCCGCATCCGTTCTCCTTGGTGGACACCTATTGTATCTATAATTTTAGCGCTATTGTTGTGTGCCCTATTTATTGCGGCGAATGGCATGAATCCGGTGCTGGTCTATGAAAAAATGTTCCGTGGCGCATTTGGCACTGCGTATGGGCTCACGGAAACGATGGTTAAAGCGATCCCGCTACTCCTATGTGGGCTTGGGATTGCTGTGGCTTACCGCATTTCGGTATGGAATATTGGAGCAGAAGGCCAGTTAACCGTTGGGGCTATGGCGGCCACAGCGGTCACGATTTATTTTCCTGACTTACCTTCATTCTGGTCCCTGAGCTTAATGCTGCTGTTCGGGATTGCCGCGGGTGCGCTTTGGGGACTATTGACTGCTATTCCGCGGACGCATTTTGGAGTGAATGAGCTGATCACTTCATTAATGCTGAATTATGTTGCCCTATTGGCGCTCGATTACGTGGTATTCGGACCTTGGAAAGATCCTAAAGGTTTTAATTTCCCGGGATCACCTATGTTTACTGCGGCTCAGTCGCTGCCTGTTCTCGGAAGTACAAGATTGCATATTGGATTGTTATTTGGACTTATCGCCGTTGTGATTTATTACTTAATGATTCGTTTTACCAAGTGGGGTTACGAGCTCCGTCTGATCGGGGCCAATCCTGTTGCAGCCAGATACGCGGGGATTCCTATCAAGCGCCATATTATTATCGTCATGCTGATCAGTGGGGGGCTCGCCGGGATCGCTGGCATGGCGGAGGTCTCCGGTGTTACACACAAGCTGATGCAGGGCATTTCACCGGGTTATGGATACACCGCCATTATTGTGGCTTGGTTGGCCAAATTGAATCCACTCGGTCTAATCGTTACTTCTATTTTATTCGGTGGCTTAATTGTTGGCGGATATAGTGTTCAAACCATCGGGCTGCCCTCATCGATATCAGAAATGCTGCAGGGCTCCATCCTGTTTTTCTTGATTGCTGGCGATATGATCTATCGTTTCCGCATTCGCCGTAGCCGGGTTCAGCTGAAAGGGGGGAGATAGGCGATGGATTTTACAACACAGCTACTTATTGCCGCTATTTCCGCAGGGACCCCGCTGCTGCTGGCTACGCTGGGAGGCATTCTAAATGAACGAGCCGGCATTATACAGCTTGGGGCTGAAGGTCTGATGCTGATGGGAGCGGTCACCACTTGTATCGTGTATATTCGCTCCGGAAACCTGTTGCTGGCTCTGCTGGCTACCGTAGCTGTAACGGCTGTGCTTGGTTTGCTGCATTCTTTTCTCTGTGTGACCTTGCGGGCGAATCAAACGATGTCCGGTCTTGCGATGACCTTGTTCGGCAGTGGGTTGAGCGCTTATCTTGGTAAACCAATCAGCGGCATTCCTTTGCCGGGAACCTCCCCTAAGCTGCATCTGGCTTGGCTGGAAAATGTACCGTTCATCGGAAAAATATTCGGCAACATGGATTACCTAACCTGGTTCAGCCTGCTGCTAGTGCTTGCTCTGCATCTGCTAATTCACCGCACTTCATGGGGCCTGCATTTGCGGGCAGTCGGAGACAGTCCGGCTACCGCAGATGTGATGGGGATCCGTGTGCAGCTTATCCGCTACAGCTATGTGATCACCGGTGCTGCTCTCATCGGCCTGGCCGGAGCGGATATGGTATTGGCCTATGCGCCAACCTGGAATGAAGGGCTGACAGCCGGTCGAGGCTGGATTGCGGTAGGGCTAGTGATTTTTGCCAGATGGAATCCGCTGCGCGCTTTGTTCTGCGCTTACTTTTTTGGGGCATTGGATTCACTTGGCTTCCGCATTCAATTGCTGGGCAGTGCAGTTCCGCCCTATTTTCTCAAAATGATTCCGTACCTTGTGACCATTCTGGTCCTAATGTACCTTGGGTACCGCAATCGCAACAAACCATCCGGTACACCGGAGGCGCTCGGAGTTCCTTATATTCGGGAACAAAGGTTTTAAGGCAGGCTATACGAGAAGGGAAGCGGCAATCTGGTACTCAAAAAGGGAGGCGGAGTGTATGGGAGTTATACGGGAAGAGGATGGAAGGCTACCTGAAGTAATTCAACCCCACAGCCTGCACGAAGCTTGGGAGAGAAAAACGGCGTTTGGAGACAGTTCCCGATATGTCGCAGGAGGAACATTGCTGAGAACAGGGTGGGAAAATGGAACGGATCATATGCCCAAACAGCTGATTGATCTTCGGCAAATCACAAATCTCGGCGACATTACCTTAACGGAATTTCACTTATCTCTGGGCGCTCTTGTTCCACTCTCCCAGTGCCGCAGTAATGAGCATTTGCAGGCCGTGGCTCCTGCGCTGCAAGAGGCTGCACGTTGCATAGCGGCTCCGTCGGTGCGTAATCTTGCCACGCTCGGGGGCAATATCGCTTCTGGCTTCGGAGATATTCTACCTGCGTTACTGGTCTATGACGCGGAGTTAATCTCCTTTGACGGCAAATTTATGACGGCACTACCTTTGATAGAGTGGCTAAACAATCACTGGAGCGGGATAAAACCTGCGGCAGATCTTGTGGCTGAGATTCGCATCTCACCTACTCGCTTAGAGAGTCCGTTAACGGATAGGCTAGAAATTTTCCGTAAGGTTGGCCGCAGGGAAGTGTTCACCCCTTCACTTGTAACAGTAGCAATCTCAGCATCAATCGATGAGGAACTCCGTTTCCGTGAGGTGCGTATCGCCGCAGGTGGGGGCTCTGGGCGGCCGCAGCGACTAAGTAGAGCTGAAGTTATGCTTGAAGGTGTGAGGTATACAGAGGAGCTGTTGGCTTCTTTATATGAAGAGGTTGAGAACAGCTTTGAGACGTATAGTGATCCCTTTGCAACAGAACTTTACAAGAAAAAGACTGCTGGGAATTTGGTTGTATCTGAGCTGTGGAAGGCTATGAATATACGGAGTTAAGAGGTGAATAACCCGACGAAAGGAGAGAGGGAAAATGCTGCTGAATAAGGAATCCAGCGGTAGCCGCTGGCGTACACGACCCGATGGAGAGGGCAAGGTATCCGGTAAGCTGCAGTATTTGACCGACATGAGGGCAGAAGGAATGTTGATCGGCCGCGTGCTCCGCAGTGAGCAGGCACATGCTCGTATTTTGTCCATACGCATTGAGAAGGCCGTTGAAGTCCCTGGTGTACACGCTGTAATTACTCATGAGGATGTGCCCGGACTTAACGGCTTTGGCATAGCTTTGCCGCATCAACCGGTATTTTGCAGTGACCGTGTGCGTTACACTGGCGATGCGATTGCGGCAGTCGCGGCAGAGACGGACGAAATTGCGGAATATGCCTTATCTCTTATCGAAGTGGATTATGAGCTTCTACCCTTACTCGAGAACCCGGAAGAGGCGATGAAAAAGGACGCAATTCTGCTGCATGCCGAGGGAAACGTGCTTCATCATACGGAATATCGAAAAGGGGAGCCGGAAGCGGTATTTACGGATTGCTGTCATGTGGTAGAGGAGACTTATTATACACCACGCCAAATGCACACTTATATGGAGACTGAAGGTGGACTGTTTATCCCAGAGGATAACGGACGGCTTACCGTATATTCAGCTACACAACATGGGTTGATGGATCGCCTGCAGCTATCCAGAATTCTGGCTATTCCTCAAGAAGATATTCGCGTCATCTCGAGTCCTATCGGCGGGTCCTTTGGAGGAAAAGACGAGCTGAATGTACAACCGTATGGAGCGCTGCTCGCCTTGCGGACACTCCGTCCGGTAAGACTGCATAATTCGAGAGCTGAATCGGTACGTGCAGGACTAAAACGCCATCCCATGAAAATCACCATGAAAACTGGCTGCGACCCCGAAGGAATCATCAGGGCACATCAGGTCAGAATTATTTCGGATACGGGAGCTTACGCAACACTGGGGGCGGAGGTGCTCAACTTTGCGACAGAACATGTGATGGGCCCCTATATCATCGATCATGTGGATGTGAAGGGTTTTGCTGTATATACCAATAACGGTGTATCTGGTGAATTTCGCGGTTTTGGCGGCAATCAGGCGATTTTCGCTTTGGAGGGACAAATCGATCGGTTGGCTGAGCGATTGCAGATCGATCCGTGGGAAATGCGCCGCCGCAATTTGCGTAAATATGGAGATCTGGGGCCGCTGGGTCAGGAAATTGCTCAGACCGATGGTGCCTTTCAGGTGTGGGAAGCGCTGGCGGGTTCGCCTCTTATGACTGAGGCCGCATCTACAGACAGTGATTCAGGTGTGGTGGAACCTTGGATCGTAACTGGAACGGGTGCTGCTATAGCTATGCATGGTGCAGGACTTGGCTATGGTATTCCCGATCCGGCGGGTGGCAGGCTCTCTTTGACGCTAGAGGGCAAAATTGAGGCGGTGTTTGGTTACGAGGAGTTTGGTCAGGGGTTAATCGCAACAATGGAACAAATGCTGATTGAACAGTTTGGCTTGGCGGCAGAGGATCTAAGCATCGTTATTGGCGATACGGATGTTGTGCCCGATAGCGGATCTAGTACGGCTTCCCGATCAACCAGCATGATGTGGATGGCCTTAAAACGGCTGCGTCCAGACTTCACCGCTCGAGTGCTGCAGGCAGCTGCGATGATAAAGCCAGAGCTGGATAACTATGAAATGAAGCTCGGCCCTGGCGGTATTTGGCTAAAAGACGGCGGTCTGCTTCTGACTTACAAGGACTTGGCACAGCGTATTTCAGAACCCATTGTCTGTAATACAAAGTTTACTTATCCAACCACACCCTTTAAAAGAGTGGGGGCACATTTCCTATACACCTATTCTGCAATCGCAGTCCGCGTGGAAGTTAATCTGCTTACTGGACGTGTTCGTGTACTGGATCAATATCATGCGGTAGCGGCGGGACCGGTGGCTAATCCGCAAGGTTATCTTGGACAGATCGAAGGTGGCAGCAGTATGGCGGTCGGTTTCACCTTGTCAGAGGATGCTGTGATGTCTGGCGGCAGCTATGTCACCAAAAATTTAGACACCTATTTGGTGCCGACCATTGCCGACATGAATGGCAGCATTCAGGTGCAGCCGATAGAGGATTTGCCGGATCATGACACGTACGGTCCTCGCGGCATTGGAGAGGTGGGTTCCGTCAATTTAGCTCCGGCAGTCGCGTCAGCCATATTTCAGGCTGTAGGGAAACGGGTAACCAAGCTGCCCATTGATCCCGAATGGCTGCAGTCTACACCGTTTATTCCACAAAAGGTGGTGAACATCCATGTCGAGCCATAATTCAGATGCGAATCTAGATGAAGATAACCTTGACCCCTTATCGTCTGAGGAAGCCTTTGCAGAAGAGAGGTTCACCTTTAATTGCAATCTTAATGGTAAAGCGATATCCACGGAGATTCCACCCTCCCGCCGGCTTTTAAAGGTCATACGTGAAGATTTGGAGCTGACCGGCACAAAACGTTCTTGTGAGATTGGCCGCTGCGGGGCATGTATGGTGCTGGTGGATGGACGTCCAGTGAATTCATGTCTGGTCATGGCCTATCAATGCTCAGGTGCGGAAATTACAACGATTGAGGGTCTTAGTGAAGTAGGCCTGCATCCCGTTCAGCGGGCTTTTTTAGAAGAGGGGGGGTTCCAATGCGGTTATTGCACACCAGGGATGGTCATCTCGGTGGTTGCTCTGCTGGAAGAGAACCCGCATCCTACTCAGGCTGAAGTGGAAGAAGCTTTATCGGGTAACATTTGTCGCTGTACGGGGTACGGTGGTATTTTACGAGCTGTTAACAAAGCTATTGGAGGTTGAGTGGATGGTCGTTTCTGAAGGCATGTTTACGTTGGAAGAGATAAATGCCATGAGTATAACGGATTTTGTGAAGCATCTAGGCGGCATTTTTGAACATTCACCGTGGGTAGCAGAGGAGGCTTATAAGCAGATTCCGTTCCATTCTTTAGAGCATTTGCATAGCACCATGATGCAGACCGTACTGAGTGCTGACCGGAGCCGAATGGAGGGACTATTAAAAGCTCACCCGGATTTGGCGACTAGGCTTCAAGTTACGGCTTTATCTGCCTCTGAGCAGCAGGGAGCTGGACTGGATCGGTTAACAACGGAGGAGTTCAATCTATTAAATGATCTGAATCGAAAGTATACGGACAAATTTCATTTCCCTTTTATTCTAGCTGTTCGTGGCAAAAACAAAGATGACATTATCAGCGCCATTGGAGTGCGAGTTGAGCGTTCCCCTCAGGAGGAATGGGTTCAAGCCTTTTCTGAAGTCGGTACAATTACGAGATTTCGCCTAAGTGATTTAATTATTTAATTATTTAATATTCATTCATTCATCATAAACGGGGAGGGTGTCAGCCATGCTGGAACCAATTAACGGACGTACAATGTTTTATGGAAAAAGTGATGTGCTAACTTATCGTACCTATGCTAAACCGCTGGCCGTTACCCCCGTTCCCGAATCTTCCTTCACGGGCTGCGACAACATTATATTCGCACATAATATTACATTCGCAGTCACGGGCGAAGCGTTTCTTCCTTCTTTTTCAGAGGGGGATAATTCCATGGTTGTTGCTACCGATTCTATGAAAAATTTCATCCTGCGCAATACCGCGGACTACACTGGAAGCACAACGGAGGGGCTACTGCAGCTTCTAAGCAGCCGTTTTCTCGATAAATACGATCATGTCACCGCAGTTTCAGTTTCCGCAGACCGGTTACCTTTTGAACAGGTGATGGTGCCCGGGGTTGAGGGGCTTAAACAGAGTCATTTAGTACTGCGTCACTCCAATAATGAATCTTATTCGGCTTCGTTAACTATAAAACGTGGAGAGAATGGGACTGAGGTTATCGCTCATGAATGCCGATTGAAGGATTTACAGCTGATAAAAGTGAGTGGAAGCTCGTTTTATGGATTCGTCCGTGATGAGTATACAACATTGCCGGAGAGCTTTGACCGTCCGCTTTATATTTTTCTGAATATTAACTGGACCTACAGTGATGTTCAGCATGCTCTGGATGGAGATCTAGGCCAATATGTGGCATCGGAGCAGGTTCGCGATATCGCCCATAGCGCTTTCCATGAGCTGAACAGTCCATCAATCCAATCGTTGATTTATCAAATTGGGCTGCGCGTATTGTCCCGTTTTCCACAGCTGGCTACCGTTTCATTTGAGTCCAATAACCGGACTTGGGAAACCATTGTTGAGCCTGAAGAAACTAAAGGTGGAGTCTTCACCGAACCTCGTCCACCCTATGGTTTTCAGGGCTTTTCTGTCAGCCGTGCAGATCTGGCCGGAGAGACAGCGTAATGAGCGGGCGTCTTACCACCCATGTGTTGGATCTGTCGCGGGGGATTCCTGCTACAGGTCTGACGCTTCAGCTCTGGAAGCTTACGGATGGGATGAGCAAGCTTCTGTGTGAAGAAGTCACAAACAGTGACGGGAGGCTGGATGCTCCGCTGCTGGAGGGAAACGAAATGGAGTCTGGATGTTACGAGCTGCTGTTTATGGTTGGCGATTACTACCGTAGAGCGGATGCCAAAGCGTCAGCAGACACTCAACGTGAGATGCCTTTTTTTCTAGAACAGATACCTATTCGCTTTCATATAGAGAGCTCCATGCAACACTACCATGTACCTTTGCTAGTAGCACCTGGTGGATATAGTACGTATCGGGGAAGTTAAGAGAAAGTTGACGACCGGAGGAGGTGGCAGCTCATGAAGGAATCCTATGAACTTGTGATTAAGAACGGGAATGTAGTGCTGCCCGATCAGGTACTCAAGCTGGATATTGCAGTATCAGAGGGTAAGATTGTCGCACTTGGAGAGGAACTTTCGCTTGCGCCGCTAACCAAAGTCATCGACGCAGAGGGGTTCTATGTGCTCCCCGGTATGATTGATATGCATGTCCACTTTAATGAACCAACATTTGGACATTGGGAAGGCTTTCGCAGCGGTTCTGCGGCGTTGGCAGCTGGCGGCTGCACAACCTATGCAGATATGCCGCTTAACGGTAATCCACCTACTGTGAACGAGGCTGGGCTTCGTCAAAAGGTAGATGCTGCGGCTGGAAACTCTGCCGTTGATTATGTGCTGTGGGGTGGGCTCGTTCCCGGCAATCTGGATGATTTAGAAGTTTTGGCAGCCGCTGGCGTCACTGGGTTTAAAGCCTTTCTCTCCAATCCTGGAGGGGAGGGCGAAGGCAGATTCCGTGAAGTGGATGAGGATACACTCTATCAAGGGATGCAGCGAATCGCTTCTCTGGGCGGGATTCTGGCGCTGCATGCAGAAAGTGAGGCTATCACGGCGGTGTTGACCGCAGATGCAGTGCGAAATGGCAGAACCAGCGCAAGTGATTTTGCGGCTTGCCGCCCTGCTGAAGCAGAGCTGGAGGCAGTGTCCAGGGCGCTGCTGTACGGTGAACGTACGGGCTGCCGGTTGCATTTTGTTCATATCAGCACGGCCGCCGCCATTGAGAAAATCTATGAAGCTAAGCTTCGAGGTCTGGACGTTTCGGCCGAAACCTGTCCACATTATCTGGTCCTCACTGAAAATGATATGAAGGCTTTAGGCCCTGTGGCGAAGTGTGCGCCTCCGCTGCGAAGTGCGGTGGAGCAGGAGAAGTTATGGGAGATGCTGGCCCAAGGCAAAATCGATCTGATTGCTTCGGATCATTCCCCCTGTCCAACGGAATTGAAGGTGAAGCCGGACTTGTCTTTTTTTGCAGCTTGGGGTGGGATCTCGGGTGCGCAGAGCAGTCTGGAGCTTATGTTCCATGAAGGCGTGAATGTGCGGGGTTTGGATGTTACATTAATTTCCAGTCTGCTTGCAGGGCAACCCGCAAAACGTTTTGGAATAGAGCATCGCAAAGGCGCTATAGCTCTAGGTCTAGATGCCGATTTAGTTCTGCTGAATCCAAATACAACCTATACGCTGACTGCGGAGGATTTATTGTATCGCCACAAGCACAGCCCCTACATCGGAAGAACTTTATCCTGCAAAGTAGTTGCTACGATCTGTCGCGGGAATGTGATCTATACCTCTGAAGAAGGAGTGATCAGTGAGGGAGGTGGACAGTGGCTGCGAATTAGGAAGGAACAGTACAGCCTATGAATGATTCCAGAGTTCAAGCGTCGACTCAGAAACTGCTGGAGCTGCTGGAGGAGCTGGCGGCATTCAGCACACCTGGGCCAGGAGTTACTAGACTGCTATATACGGAGGAATGGAGCCGGGCGCAGATTTTTTTGCAGGAAAAAATGGCTGGGCTCGGCTTAGAAGTTTCCATAGACAAGGTTGGCAATGTATATGGACGATTGAGTGGATGCAATCCGCAGCAAAAGGTTATTTTAACCGGATCGCATATCGATACTGTAGTCAATGGCGGAAAATATGATGGTGCCTATGGGATCGCTGCGGCTATGATTGCGCTTCAAGATTTGCAGAGGAACTTTGGCCAGCCGCAGCGGACGCTTGAGGTCGTATCTTTTTGTGAAGAAGAAGGGAGTCGATTTCCGCTTGCTTATTGGGGTTCGGGCCATGTCACGGAAAGGTATGACGGAAGCGAGGCCGAGACCTATATGGATGCAGAGGGCGTGACGTTAAAAGCAGCAATGGCACAATCCAGCTTTTTGCAAGGTGTAACAGATGAGAATGGAGTCAGAAATGATATTGGTGCTTTTGTAGAACTGCACATCGAGCAGGGGATTATTCTGGAGAAGACGGACACTCAGATAGGCGTAGTTCAGGGGATTGTTGGCCAGAGACGATATGTGGTCAAGGTCAGTGGTACTGCTAATCATGCGGGCACGACACCGATGTTGATGCGGCAGGATGCACTGGCTAGTGCGGTTGAAATGCTGTACGTGCTTGAAAGTGCTGCTAAAACTACTGGTGAACCTCTTGTAGCAACCTCGGGTAAGCTTGAGGTGTATCCGAATACGCCAAATGTGATCCCGGGTGAGGTTCTTTTTACACTAGATATCCGCCATAGTGAAGAGGACGAACTGGAACGTTTCTGTGAGAAGCTTCTTGCGGAATGTAATGAAATTGCTGTTAAACGTGGGGTGACTCTTGAGGTTACATCCGTGCTCAATACAGTCCCTGCGCCTATGGATATGAAGCTATCTGCAATGCTGGAAAATATCTGCCGCCAACAGGGGAAGACGTACCGCATGATGGTAAGTGGAGCGGGACATGACGCCCAGCTGTTTGCGCCGCGTTGCCCTACTGCGATGATATTTGTGCCAAGCCGAGCTGGCATCAGCCATTCTCCGGAAGAGTATACTTCCCCTGAGCAGCTCGTTGCTGGGCTTGAGGTTCTGACTGCGATGTTATATGAGTTAGCTTATTAAAAAGAGTTCGCCGAACTTTTAAGGGAGGATCATCATGAAGCGTTACGAAGATTTGTCGCCGTCCCAACGCTGTATTATGACTCCGGGTCCGGTCGAGGTAGATCCGCGTGTACTGCGGGCGATGTCTTTTCCGGTGCTGGGTCAGTTTGATCCAGAGTTCACCTCTATTATGAATGAAACGATGGAAATGCTGCGGGAGCTGTTTGCTACTTCTAATTCATGGGCTTACCCAATTGATGGTACCTCCCGTGCTGGAATTGAAGCCGTGATGGTTAGTTTGATCCTGCCGGGTGAGCGTGTGCTGATTCCGATCTTTGGCCGCTTCGGACATCTATTGCATGAGATTGCTGAAAGATGTGGCGCTGAGGTGTTCGTGTTGGAAAAGCCATGGGGGAGTGTGTTTGAGCCGGATGAAGTGATAGCAGCTATGGAGACTTTTAAGCCACATGTGGTGGCAATGGTTCACGGGGAGACCTCTACAGGACGTGTGCAGCCACTCGCGGAAATTGGTAGAGCTTGCCGCCGGATGGATACTTTATTCATAGTCGATGCAGTTGCAACCATTGGGGGCATTCCTGTCGAGACAGATGCTTGGATGTTGGATGCCGTCGTTGGCGGTACACAGAAATGCCTGTCCGTCCCTTCCGGAATGGCACCGATAACGTATAATGATCGTGCTGAAGCTAAGCTCATGACCCGAAAACGAGTAGAACGCGGGATTAGAGCAAGTGATGTCCAGCCAGGTGACTTATCTTTTGTCCGCAGTAATTATTTCGATCTCGGCATGCTTCAGGATTACTGGAGTCCACAACGTCTCAATCATCATACAGAGATGACCTCAATGCTTTATGCACTGCGGGAGGGCTTGCGGCTTACCCTTGAAGAAGGGCTGGATGCCCGATTCGCCAGACATATCCTCCATGAAAAAGCACTTGTAGCTGGATTAACAGCTATGGGTTTAGAACTATACGGGGATCCTTCCTGCAAGCTTACTGTTGTTACCTGTGTGCTGATCCCTGAGGGGATAGATGGGGAAGCTGTCCGTTCGCTGCTGCTGGGGCGGTTCGGAATTGAAATTGCCAGTTCTTTTGGACCGTTAAAGGGAAGGATCTGGCGCATCGGTACGATGGGTTTTAGCTGTCGTGAGAATAACGTGTTGCGGCTGCTTGGAGCGCTGGAAGCCGCATTACAGCGTCATGGATTTAAGGGGCCTTGCGGGTTTGGGGTTCAGGCAGCACTTGACGTATATGAGGCAAAAGTAAGATAATCGTTGGAATAGAGCGGATGGCGGGAGAGTAAAAACAGGGGCATGTCCGGATGGTTCGGACAATCTTTGGGAATAAGTAAACGGCTATCATCTACAGGGATGATTGAGCCGTTTTTTCTTACAAATACAGACCTGCGCAACTATATTATCCTAGGCTTAATAGTTAGGCAATCCTCTATGATTACGGATCTATTCACTACATCAAGACAACACTTGGATACTAACGGGGGAGAGATGAAGATGACAACTTTTACAAGAAAGCCTTTAGCGGATTGTGTACCTGAGCTTGTGGCTACGGCAAGAGGCGATAAACCGGCAACACTGGTAATTACAGGTGGAAAGCTGGTCAACGTATGCTCTGGTGAAATTCTAGAAGGAATGTCTGTTGGTGTTCAAGGTGGACGAATTGCTTATGTTGGTAAAGATGTGACACATATGATTGGCGAAGGAACGCAAGTTATTGATGCGAACGGCAAGTATATAGCTCCGGGATTGCTCGATGGCCACTGCCATATTGAGAGCACCCAGCTAACCGTTACTGAATTTTCCCGCGCTGTTCTGCCGCTTGGCACAACAGGTGGTTTCTTTGATGCACATGAGATTGCTAATGTATTCGGGCTGAAGGGTATTCAATTGATGCTGGATGAGATGCGGGGGACGCCGTTAGCTGCTTACATGCAGGTGGCTTCTTGTGTGCCTGCGGCAGGTGCGGAATTCGAGACAACGGGTGCCTCAATTGGTCCTGAAGAAGTTGCCGAAGCTTTTACTTGGGGCAAAGATGTGATTGCTCTGGGCGAAGTGATGAATTTCCCTGGCGTTGTTTACGGCGATGAGAAAATGCTTGGAGAGATTCAAGCTACGCTGCGGGCAGGCAGATTTGTAGATGGTCATTTCACATGGCCTTCCAGCGACTGGAGACTGCCCGTGTATGCTGCGGCAGGTGTGACTGGCGATCATGAGTGTGTGACAGCAGACGATGTGATTGAGCGCGTTAGACTGGGGATGTATGCCAAAATGCGCCGGGGCTCGGCTTGGCATGATGTTGCCAAGACCATCACCGCTCATACAGAGCGTGGACTTGACCCGCGTCGCATGATGCTGGTAACTGACGACCGCAGCTCGGAATCGTTACGGGACGAAGGTCATATGGATTTCGTTGTTCGCCATGCGATTGCTCAAGGCGTGAAGCCAGTAACAGCCTTCCAAATGGCAACTATTAATACAGCAGAGCGTTTTGGGTTGTCTCAGGATATCGGATCTATTACTCCAGGTTCTTTTGCGGATATTATTCTGCTGGACGGGAATTTGGCCGATGTTCGTGTGGTACTTACGATTGCTGCTGGTGTAGTCGTTGCCGAAAACGGTGTGATGACGGCAGAGCTTGCTAAATTCACATATCCAGAGGAAGTTTTGGCTTCGGTTCATTTGCCGCAGCGTCCTACCGCCGAAGATTTTATTATCGCGGCTCCAATTGAAACAGGGGAACTTACTACAAGAGTTATTAAAGTAAGAGAAAATCATGTGGAGACCATTGAACGTATGGTTTCGGTACCTGTAGTAGCAGGGCAGCTGGATGTAAATGCTGTAGAGGGTCTATGTAAAATCGCTGTGCTCGAACGGCATAAAGGAACAGGAAATAAATCAGTGGCTGTTGTGGAAGGCATCGGTTTTAAAGAACCGGCTGCTATCGCAATGACTGTTGCTCATGATAGTCATAATGTACTCGTCATCGGCAATGATAATGAGCTAATGGCCAAAGCTGCGAACGCGGTGGCGGACGCTCAGGGTGGGGTCGCCGTAATTACATCTAGTGGAGAAACGTTATTCCCGTTGGCCATTGCAGGCCTAATGTCTACAGAGCCATTTGAAATTGCTGCTGAGAAATCAGCTGCGATCAGCAAAGCGTTGTATGATGCCGGCTGTACTTTGAATTACGCGTTTATGACTTTATCGCTGCTTGCTTTGGCGGTTATCCCAACGTTACGTATCACAGATAAAGGACTCGTGCGGATTTCACCCGAGGGAATACAGTTAGTGCCATTGTTTGTTTAAGTAAATTAACTGAAGTATAATCCTAATGCAAAAAACTGTTCTGAGGTCATAATGACCCTTCAGAACAGTTTTTTTTGTTTAAATATAAGAAAGCAAAAGCTTCACATGATGCGTAATCTTTATACATCCTTTTGTAATGAACAATAATATTAAACAGATTTTTAGAGAATGAAACATTTTTCTGAGCGAAATCCTAAAAAAATATAAATAAAGCATAGTCAGGTGACGATAATAATGTTAAATTAGATAAAATTAAAGTGAATTAATGGAGTTAATTTTACATTAATGGCATATAAAGAATTATAGATAATGGCAGGTTTCGAATAACCCAACTAAGAGGGACGAGGTGCATGGAGAGATGATCAGACTAGAAACGCAAGATATTTTGAATATTAGCATGAAGCAAATTGCTACTATTTTTAAGATGAAGCCGCTTGAACTGAGATTTGTCACCGATTTTCAGGGTGAGAAATATCTCTTAACTAATGATAAGTTACACCTCAACAACCAGCAATATTGGGCAAAGGTTATGGAATGTGTCTTTGATGATCATGTTAGACCTGTGTTAATGTGTGAGGTATTATATTTCCTTCGTAATGAATTTCTGGAAAGTGACATTAAGTTATGTTTTTCTTATGATTACGCAGAGGATGGGAATGGCGCAGCTACAGCTACGGCTGAAGTATCCTTTAATGACTCAGCAGATTTACAGCCGAGTGAGATTGCCGAGCTGATTGATTTTGCGTTGACCTTGCAGGACAAGCAGTGGTTCCATGAACTGACTACGAAATATAAGCAGCTTACAGCATAAGTATCCTTTCGATTCTTCATGCTTAACAATTGATATAGCTAACCGTCTTGTCTGCAACAGAAATGATCTGTGGACAAGACGGTTTTTTTGATTTACCATCCTTGGGCGTTTTTTTCTACATGTTCAGCCAAAAAATCAAGCCAATCCTCATGGTCATTCAAACAGGGGATTGCCATAAATTCCTCTGCTTGTCCTCCACCAGCCTCGAATTGTTCTCGTCCTTCTATGGCTAGCTCATGCAGCGTTTCCAGACAATCGGTCACAAGACCCGGTGAAAAAATCAGAGGCTTACGTATTCCTCGTCCGGCAAGCTCTCCCAGAACATCCGCAGTAGAGGGTCCTACCCATTCTTCTCGTCCGAAACGTGATTGAAAACTAAGCTGCCAGCGTTCGGGCTCCCAATTCATAGCAGAAGCAAGAAGATGCGCGGTTTCCATACATTGCTGCGGGTAGGGATCGCCGGTATCCGCATACCGTTTGGGAATCCCATGGAAGGTCAGTACAAAATAATCAGGTTCTTTGCTCAGAATCTCCATTTGACGCAGTAGGTGTGACTTCAAGGCTGAAATATAACCGGGCTCATTATAGTAGGCATCAATAAATCTTAGAGCCGGAATCAGACGTTTAGTTACAGGTCCAGTGGAGCTTTGGCGACCTAAGGCTGCAAAGCTGGCCTGATCGAATACGGACGCGGTAGTCGTGGACGAATATTGCGGAAACAGCGGCACAATGATAATTCGGGTAACTCCGGCGGTGTCGAATTTCGCCATCGCTTGCTCCATGCTGGGTTCGCTATAAGCCAATCCAAGCTCTACCTGATACCGTGGACCCAGCAGTTCTTGTAATCCAGATTGCTGAGCTAAAGAGTGAAAGAGCAATGGTGATCCTTCGGTTGTCCATATTTGACTGTACAGCTCAGCGGACCGGCGTGGACGTGAACGCAGAATGACACCTCGCAGCAAAGGCTGCCACAGCAGAGGAGAATAATCTATGATTCGGCGATCTGATAAAAAACGTTTCAGATAAGGCCGTACAGCTTTTGCAGTTGGTGCAGTAGGGGTGCCGATTTGGGCGAGTATAACTCCAATAGGTGGCTGTTTGCTCAAAGCACAGAACTCCTTTCCCATATAAGAGATCGTTCTAAAATAGCATAGCTAGCCTTGAATGCACAGTTATTGAGATCACTTTGCGCGTATAAATTAAATTTAATCGCAAATAGTGATGTTTCTTATAGGGTGTGTGATTTTCGATACAGAAGAACCGCAGAAAGGTCTGGTAGTATCAAACCAGAAATTGATGGAAAACGGGTGTAAGTGTTTTTATAGTAACTTATGTGAATTATTTCACCTTTTATACAGCTTTGTGTTAAAAGGAAGAAATGAAATAGATTCAAGCTATTTTTTATTGAAAATCGAGCGTGTAAAGGCATGAGAGGGGGGATGAGTTCTTATGAAGAGAGAAGTTATGCTTCATAAGAAGAGAAGGGGCATCGTACGAAAAAGGTTTGGTTAACAAAAAGCTACATATCACTGGGGTTTGGTAAAGGAGAATTTTCATTGAAAAAACTAATTTCTTTAACGGTTAGCGCGGCTATATTGTTAGCGCCGTTTGCTTACACACTTAATGTGCCTGCTATAAACTTGAAGGTGGATGCAGTATCGGCAGCCTCCGAAGAAGCGGATGCACCGGCAGCAAAACCAACAGCAAAACCCACGGCAAAACCAGCAGCAACACCAAAAGCAACGGCAAAACCAGTAGCAACACCAAAGCCAACGGCAAAACCAACAGCAACGCCAAAGCCAACGGCAAAACCAACAGCAACAGCCAAACCAGCAGCAACCCCAAAAGCTACAGCAGCACCAGTAGCAACCCCAAAAGCAACCGCTGTACCAGCAGCGACAGTAGTACCAGCGGAAACTGTTAAGCCTGTGGCTACAGCAAAGCCTGTTACAGTTAATGAAAACGTATACCAAGATGGAGTTTACGTAGCTTATGGCGATGCATACTCCAAAGGCACGGAAGGTGCCAAGATCGAAATTAAAGATGGTAAAATTACTAGCATTGAGCTTTTGAGAACCAGTCCTAAGCTGATTGATAGAGATGCTCGTAACAATTATAGTGCTTTATGGCAAGCTTATGGATTGATGAAGGATAGATTGCTTGGCAAAACAAGAGATGGAGCAGCGGCAGTTGATGCTGTTTCGGGAGCTACCCGCTCCAGTAATGGCTGGAAATTGTCTGTAGATAGAGCGTTTGAAAGAGCTCTGACAGTGAAAGATACAAATGCAGTTTACTTTGATGGAGTTCATATGGGCGTAGATCCTACAGGTAAATATTCTGTATTTGCGACCTACGAATCCAACAAGCTCACAGATGTTAAAGTGTATCCTATGAACAGCGCTGGTGATTTCATTGAGGAGAAAGCTTACACAGCTGAGCAAGCGGCAGCGGTTGCAGCTATAGCTCCAGCCTTGCTGGCCAAAGGAACAGAGGCACAACCTGTTGCAGGTCTTGAAGCCGACTTTAAAGCAGCGATTAACGCTTTCTGGGATGCTGAGCAGAATGCAATAATCAATAATACATCTGCTTATGTAGACGGATTCTATTCCTCTTATGGTACGGCAAGAAGTGTTGGCGTTGAAAGAGCCGACATCGTGATTCGCAACGGTAAGTTGGTTGATGTGAAGCTGTTTAGACTTGGCAACAACCTGATTGACAGAGGGGCAACAGCTTATGCGGAAGTAGTAAAAGCAAATGCTCCTATGACAGCTAAGCTGTTAGCGAATGGTTCATATATCGCTAACTATGATGAAAAGGTTGACGGAATTTCCGGAGCCACAGAAAGCAGTCACAGCTGGAACCAAGCTGTAGAAAGAGCATTTGAGAAAGCGCTGAAGGTTCCTGCTGAAGGTCAATATTTTGACGGCAAATTTGCCGGAGTAGATAACCAATCTAAAGTGCTGCTGCTAGTTGATGTTGATGCAGATGCGGTAACAGGCATTAAAGTAAGTCTGTTTGGAGCTGACGGCAAGCTGATTGCTGACGATAAAATGAGTGCAGAACAAAAAGGATGGGTAGCTACACTCACATCCGGGCTGTTAGAAAAAGGTGTACAAATGGCCGATATTACAGGCCAAGAAGCATTGTCGGCAGCAGCTAAAGCAGCACTGACAGATGCTTTGGCCAATGCATCCAAAGTCCAAGGAACCTATAAAGACGGAACCTTTACTGCATTTGGTGATGCTTATGATAAAGGAACGAACAGAGCGGACGTTACCCTGCGTAACGGCAAAATCGTAAATGTAGCCTTGTACCGTGTAGGAATGAACCTTGTAGATAGAGGGAACGCTGCTTATCCTGAGGTGGTAAAAGCAATTCCTCAGTTGACGGCTAGCTTCCTCGCAGCAGGGACTAGAGAAGGTGTGCAGGAAGTAGATGCTGTGTCTGGTGCAACTAGCAGCAGCGTGGCTTTGAAGACTGCGGTGGATAGAGCATACGGAAAAGCTGAGGTTGTAGAAGCTAATAAAGCGGCTTATTTCGATGGAATCTTCATTGGTGTAAGTGCCGATAAGCTTGTAAATGTTATGGTGAATGTAGAGTACGGTGTTCCTGTCAAAATGCTTGTTTATTATTTGGATAAAAACGGAAGTGTAAGAACAATCAATCAGTTAACGGACGCGGAGCTGGCAGTGAAAGGTGAAATCGAGTCGACATCGACCGGATACAGCCTGCACAAATATGGTTACCGTCCAGCAGCCTTCGGAAAAAATGATGCAGAAAAAGAAATATCCGCTAAAGCGGTAGAAGCTATTAAATCAGCGCTTGAATCGGCTGGTAAATAATTATCGTTTTATAATAAAAGGAGGATATTCCAGTGCCAGAATATGGCCGGGGAGTAGCCTCCTTTTTCAAATATTCTTGGCTTGTACATAAATATGAAAATAGATCGTATAGTGATTTAAAGGGATTTTGGAGGTGAGTGTCTAAAGTTTAATATAGAGAGCAGGCCAAAAGCCTGTTATTAATAGGAGGCTCCAACATGACACAAATTAAACAGCTCGCTCCACAAGATGAATTTGTTGGCTTTTATCTTTTAAGAGAGCTGGCAATTAAACAAACGAACGGCACTCCTCCAAAAGATTATTTTGACATCGTTCTGGGGGATTCCACTGGACAATTATCTGCGAAATATTGGGATGCCAGCACAACCGATAAAGAAACTTTTTTTCCTATGGCGCTTGTGAAGGTACGCGGGATTGCTCATACTTATCGTGAGAAATTACAAATAAAAATTACTAAAATCAGGTTGGTTAACGATGAGGATGGTGTTGCACTTACGGATTTCATCCGTTCTGCCCCAATTCGTCCAGTAGACCTTATTCATACGATTAAAGGGGTTATGGCAAGTATTTCAGATCCGGAAATTGCTTCGATTGTCTCTTTTTGTGTGGGTAAAGTGGAAGAGAAATTGATGCATTATCCGGCAGCCAAAACACATCATCATGCTTATTTTGCCGGACTTGCTTATCATATGGTGCGTATGCTGGAGATTGGTGATTTTCTGTGCAAGCAGCGTCCGTTCTTGAATCCAGATCTAATGAAGGCAGGAATCATTCTGCATGATATCGCGAAGCCGGAGGAGATGGTCTCCCAGCTTGGGATTGTCTCGGAATACAGCGTTCAGGGCAAGTTGATTGGCCATATCTCGATGGCGTCTAACTGGATCACGGAAGCGGCTATCCGTTTAGATATTGATTTGAATTCGGAAAAGGTTATGGCGTTACAGCATCTCGTATTGTCACATCATAATTTGGGCGAATGGGGTAGTCCTGTTCAGCCACAGACAGCTGAGGCAGTCGCTCTGCATCATATCGATGCGATGGATGCGAAGCTGCAAATGGTGGAGGATGCTTTGGATACCACACCGGAGACCGAGGAATGGACACCGTTCATCAGAGGTCTAGAGAATAAGGCTGTGTATCGTTTGAAGATTTAAGAGATACCCTGTAAAACCAAACCCCCAATCAGCAGAAAGGAGCTGGTTGGGGGTTTTTGATGTTCTTTGGTTATTTGGACAAAGTGGCGCGGCTGCTATAAATGGAGGGTTTATGTTTAGTGCCTTGTTTCTTAGCAGGCTTTTTCGTGCGAGTGGAAAATGGGGTATACCCGCCGGCAAACATCGTTCCGCTAGTATATCCTTGACTGGCAGAGAGCAATAGAGGATCATAGTGCTCCTCCTGCTCCATAAGTTTTACTAGAATTGCAGCGGCTGCGCGTGCGTCATCTAAGGCATCATGGTGCTTTAGCGTAATGCCGAAAAACTCGGAGACTACATTAAGTTTATGGGAGGGCAGGTCGGGCAGCATTTTTTTGCCTAATAAATAGGTACATAAGTATTGAAAGCTTGGGTAGCTCAGGGACATTCCATCGAGACAATAACGCAGGACACTCATATCAAAAGCAGCATTATGCGCCACGACGATTTGTCCGTGTAGTAACGGTTCTACGGTGGGCCACAGTTCTTGAAAAGTAGGTTGCCCGATTACCATTGATGGCGTGATGCCGTGTATCGAAATGTTCATGCCATCAAACCGCTGCTGCGGGTCAATTAGCCAAGAATGCTCTGCGGTTATATTTCCAGCTTTAACTTCCACAAGTCCCAAGGCACATGCACTGGATCGACTGGAGTTCGCGGTCTCAAAGTCAATTGCTATAAAGTCCATTCGTAAAGCTCCTTATCTATCATATATACGTTTCATATTAAAGTAGTAAAATGATAAATACAATCTAGTGAATCACAATGAGCTGTTCAGTAAAAATAAGGAGATGATAGAGTGCGGCTTATAAAGGGGCAAAAGGTGGATATTACGAAAGGGAGAAACGTGAACAAGCTTTTGCTGAAATTTGGGTGGATGACTGCTGATACTAGAATTGGCATAGACTCTGCTGCTTTTTTACTGTCAGAGCAGAACCGTTGCGAACGCGATGAGAACTTTATCTTTTATGGTAATCCGTTGTCTATAGACGAAGCTGTAACTCATTCTGTCTTACAACTAGGGGATAAAGAAGCTATCGCCATTACACTTTCTCGACTTCCTAAGGATATTACTAGAATAGCTTTAACTTTAACGATCTATGAAGGAGAAAAATTAGGACACTCTATGAAGCAAGTAACCTCTCCTTATCTACGCTTAGTGGATGCTGCTAGCGGTGAGGAATTATTCGTTTTCGAGTATGGCTCTGACCTGTCGACGGAGACAGCTATTGTGGTTGGAGAGCTATATCGCTATGGCCCAGAGTGGAAATTCAGTGCGATTGGTAGTGGCTTTGAGGGAGGATTGGCTGCGTTATGTACAAACTATGGGCTCGTTATTGAAGAAGACGAAGGGAACCCTGAGGTAGCGGCCACAGCTGAGTTATCCCTGCCTTTAGAGACGATCCGTTATGAAGAGAAGAATGTACTGTCCTCTATTGATTTACGTAAAAAAATTGTTCAGATTACCTTAGAAAAAAAGTATCTGACAGGAGTCATCGCAAGGGTAGGCGTTGTTCTGGATATTACAGGATCTATGAGAAATCTCTATAATAATGGAACCGTTCAAGAAGTAGTTGAGCGTATATTAGCCGTTGCCTGCAAATTTGATGATAACCAATCGTTAGATGTTTGGGTGTACGATACGGAGTTTAGCCGGCTGCCACCAGTGACAGAGCAGGAATTAGGAAGATATGTGTTTACACATATTTTAAATAATCGTACCATTCATAAGTTTGGCCGCAATAATGAACCGCCAGTAATGGAGGATATCATTAAAAAATATACGGAGGAAGAACCCGATTCTACACCAGTATTTATCATATTTATTAACGATGGTGGTGTAGTGAAATCCACTAAAAATGTGATTATGGCTGCTTCGGTCCAACCGATTTTCTGGCAGTTTGTCGGAATCGGTAACTCGGATTTTGAAGTATTGAAGCAACTTGATACGATGAAGGGCCGTTTGGTGGATAACGCCAATTTTATTCATCTGGACAACATTGAAAAGGTGACTGATGAAGATCTGTATGATCAGCTGCTGAATGAATTCCCCTTGTGGCTAAGCGCAGCGAAAGAAAAAAGAATCCTGCGAACATAAAAATACATTACTGAAAATGAATAAGCCTGTGCGTTACTATAGGCCATAACCACCTATCTTAGGAGGTCTTATGGCTTTTTTTAGTTTCGCTATCTTGCTATTCTATTCAACAATCCGTACACTGCCAAATAGGTATTGTATATTAGGATTAGGGTCATCACTATCAGATACGGGAGGAAACACTTTGAGCAGCGTAATTACTAAGTTTTTTGATTATGGGCAAGAAGACATAGATTATCTCCGAAGTGTGGATCCAGTACTTGGCGCAGCTATGGCACGGATGGGCAGGGTGGAACGTGTAATTATACCGGATCTTTTTACTGCGCTTATCTATGCTATACTAGGACAGCTTATTTCAGTAAAAGCGGTTCGGACCATTTGGAACAGAATGTTGGCTCAGTTCGGAGACATCACTCCGCAGCAGTTAGCCTTACATACGGCGGATGAGATTCAAAGCTGTGGGATGACGATGAAAAAAGCACTATGTATCCATGAGATTTCCAATTTGGTCGCTCAGGGTGATTTTAAGCTGGAGGAATTGCCTGGGTTATCAGATCAAGAGGTTATACAAAAACTTATGACGTTAAAGGGCATTGGCAAGTGGACGGCAGAAATGATGTTAATCCATTCTATGGAACGACGGGATGTAGTCAGCTGGGGAGATATTGCGATTCGTCGGGGGATGATGAAGCTGTATGGACTTGATAAGCTTACCAAAGATCAATTTGAACAATACCGGCTAAACTATTCTCCTTTGGGTTCTGTGGCTTCTATATATTTATGGGAAATTTCATTTGAATAATGGACGGGTAAGGAGTACTACTATGGAAAAAACAATAAGAGAACAGCTATTGAATTTGGCAGATGTGGACTACCAAAAGTTTTCTGCGGCCTTAATTCCGACGATAGATAATGTTATAGGCGTCAGGCTACCGGAACTGCGCAAGCTTGCCAAAATCATTGCAAAGGGTGATTGGAGAGCCTATTTGGAGCATGCCGAGACAGATTATTTTGAAGAAGTGATGCTGCAAGGTATGGTGCTTGGCTACGTGAAGACAGATCTTGAAGAAATCCTACGTTATATCGCTGACTTTATTCCCAGAATCGATAACTGGTCGGTATGCGATAGCTTTTGCACAAGCCTGAAGTTTACCGTAAAGAATAAAGAACGGGTATGGGAGTTTATAATGCCGTACTTATCATCAGATAAAGAATATGAGATCCGATTTGCTGTGGTAATGCTGCTTAATTTCTTTATTGAAGAAACGTATATCAGCCGGATTTTACCATTGCTCGATAAGGTCAGTCATGAAGGCTATTATGTAAAAATGGCGGTTTCTTGGGCGCTTTCGATTTGTTATGTGAAATTGCCAGAGCCTACGATGAGTTATTTGAGAAACAACAGCTTAGATGATTTCACTTACAACAAGGCTTTGCAGAAAATCACGGAGTCTTATCGCGTGGATCCGGAAACGAAAAAATGGATTCGCGGGATGAAAAGAAGTAAAAAACAAACCCCTTATTCAGCACAATAGCTGAGTAATAAGGGGTTTATTGTCCTATTTATTTTTTCTCAGTGTTTACTTCAGTGTTAGTTTTACGGTTGCGGATTCGCTCGATTTCGATGTCAACAGCGCTACGCAGGTTAGGATCGATGGAAGGACTTATACCTGTACCTGTATTGAATTTATTTTTGGAGTTTTCCGCCAATGCTTCCCACTCGAAAATCTTCTCTTCCATACGTTCGAAGCCTTGCGAAGCTGATCCTACATTTAGACCTTTCGTAGAACTACGTGGAGCTGAGTGGAGTGTTTCTGTGGCTTGTTGAGCGCGAGCGATAAGCTCAGTTCTTTTCGCTTTGAGATGTTCACGCTCTTCTTTAGCTCTAGCGATATTGATCTCAAGCTCTGCCAGGGATTGCTTAGTTTGTACTTGACTATTTATGGACTCTTCCAGCTGTTCCACGTACCGTAACTTGGCTATGAGTGCCAGGCGAGCTCTTTCTTCATTTCCTTGCTCAACTGCTTGAACGGCTTCGGCTTCACTTTGCTCTACGAACTGAGTATATTCTTGCTTGCGGCGTTCCAACACACTGGCTGTTACTTGCAGATCACGCTCATTACGTTCCGCCTTAGCAATATCATTTTCAAGATCACGTAAATACTGACCTGTCAGCAATACCGGGTTTTCTAATTTATTTAGGCCTTCGTGTAGGGCTGCTTTAGTAATTGTGGAAATTCTTTTTAATAGACTCATGTTCTATCTCTCCTTTTTTATGGCTATATTAGGGCTGGCTTGTATTGAACGACGATTAATTAATAGAAATCATGTCCATCTGAAAAGCTGTTAAAAGGTTCTTTAGGAACGATGATACTAGCGATGACGTAGAAGATAAGTACTGTTCCGAAGCTGAACAATGCTGCGGCAACAGCAACAAGACGGATTACTGTAGCATCAATACCAGACCAACGAGCAAGACCTCCGCACAAACCACTTATCTTCTGATCACTTTGGGAACGATATAATTTTTTCATTTATTGTTTTCTTCCTCTCGTATGGGTGTGATTGTTATTGAATCCTGCAACCCGTTTGCTTATGTACTCATTCTAATGTCTTTTTGCATGCGAAAAAACGGCCTGGAGGCGGTTTTGTATACCAGACCTGAGTCGAGGTTCGTTCCCGCAGGAAGGCGGGGAAAGGGTTAGTAAATCGGTTATAGGCTACAAACCATGGACGAAGTTAGGTACAATAAAGAAAGGAATACTTCTGGCGGTGTCGAAATATGCTTATATATGACTACTACGGAATTGGGGGCTGAATATGAGTTTTTTTAACAAAGTAAAAGCAGGGGTAAGCGAGGCTGGGAATAAAGCAAAAACAGTGGTGGAGATTAACCGGTTGAAGCTGCAAAATAACGGTAAGCAAAATGATATTGACCAGCAGTATCAGGTCATGGGCAAACTGTTATTTGAAGCCGTAACTCAAGGTGCAGGACCACTGCCAAGTGAGCAAATCGAGACTAATATTAATCGTATTCTCGAATTGAAGGCGGAGATTGAGACGAACCTTCAGCAAATTGCTGAGTTGTCCGATGTAAAGCATTGCAAAGCATGTGGTGGGAATGTGGCGATCGAGGCACGCTTTTGTCCGGCCTGCGGATCCACTTTTGAAGTGGCAAAAGAACCTGTCAGTGATGTAACTCCATCGTCGATTTCTTTGGATAAGAAGGAATAGAGTTACTTCATACAAGAAACTTATGAACAAAGAGGCTGTCTTAAAAGTAGTGAATACTACTTATGAGGCAGCTTCTTTTTTAGTAAAAAGGCTATAAGCGGATTCTTGCTTTAGCCAATAGACTATGGGCTACGCACACAAAGTATTCTATGCCATTAGGTTGGGCGGCGGAATATTCACTTTGTGAATTTCAGGGAGAAATTCCCCAATTATTTTAGTGGAGCGTAATTAGATCATTAAGCGGGATTCGTATCTACAATCTTAATTTCACTTATTCACAATCTAGTGTCGTTTAAACCTTAGAAGCGTGGCGTTTCTTAAATTTATACACAACTAGCAACATAAGCGGCAGAACAAATGCACAGGTGAAATCCCAATCTACCCAGTAGGCGGGGATCTCCTTCACATAGAAAATGATGTCTTTGGCAATCAGCTGTGACATACCGAATAACAAAAATCCAGTGGGGATGATCAGAGGACGGTGGCTTTTGAGTTTAAATAATTGGGCTGTACCTAAGGTTAAAGCATAGTAATAAACTGCAGTTTTGAAGTATGTGCTGATAATCCATGCTGTAGCCATAAGCGCTTCAATACGTTGCAGAGAATTAGCAATATTAATTTTTTGAGCAAGAATATAAGCGGCATAAAATTGATGTTCAGAAGCGTAAACACCTAGAACGGTAAGGGAAAACAATAAGATGAGGTTAAGGCCCAGAGCTCCGATGATCAAGGCTATGAAAATATCCCGGCTTGTTTTGCTATTTTTCTGAGCATAAGGATATATCATTAGAAACACGCACAATTCGCCAAAAGGATAAAAAACACCATACATCAAAGTATGAAGCATGTCCGGTACTGGTGTGTTCAAGATGGGGTATAAACGTTCCATTTTGACATCGGGGGTCAGCAGGAGCAGCAGACCGATTAAAAAAACTGCAAATAAAGGGAAAAATAGCTGAGCTGCCCGGCCCAAGGTTTCTAGGCCAAGTCGTACCCCATATACCAGCAGGAAAATGGCCATGAAACGAATAACCCCACCGGGTGTTTTCTCGTAAATCTGTGTACACATGAAATCTTCAATTTCTCTTATGTAGGTGGAGGCAGCAATCAGGAAGAACCCTAAATAGAATAAGGCCACAGCAGTTCCGACCCATTTTCCTAAAATTTGTAGGCTAAGCTCGATAATATTCTTGTTGGGTTCAAGGTCTGCTAAGCAGAGTAACAGTTTTATGGTCACTAGACCCAAGGGAATGCTAATCAAAGCAGCAATCCATGCATCTTGCTTCGCTCCTGATATCATTAACGCCGGATACACAAGCGCCATATCCCCAATAAATGTGAATAGCCCGAGTATAATCATTTGATTGGTACTAATTCGATCTTTCTCCAAACTCATATACCCCCTCAAATTTATTGGACTAGTTTTAGTATGGTTGTAGTTACCAGAATTATGCCATCCCGATTTTTTAATCCGAAGGAATAATTATCATAATTAACATCAAACTATACTCATCTATCTATGGAGAAGTGGAGGTTGCATCATGAAAGATACGGAGATTGGTACATTATCAAGCCGGTTGGAAGTTAATATTGCTAATTTGTACCAATTGATGGGGGAAAGCTCTGATGTAGTCATAAAAGAGTTGCAGATAGAAGAAAACACTCATATTTCTTTGGTTTACATAGATGGTCTTGTGGATACTCAGGTGCTGCATAATTCAATTTTGTATTCCTTGCAGGAACACATTCCTTACGAACAGCTGAGGGGGCTTTCTCCCGAGCAGAAGTTTGAGATGATTAAGAAACAGATATTAATAGCCGGCGATATAGCCGTCATTGACGATTACAGCCAATTTATTCATCATTTATTGTCCGGTAATATAATGCTGCTGCTTGACGGGTTATCCAGCGCTCTGCGGATCGGCTTACCAGGCTGGGAAGATCGTAATGTCGGGGAGCCTAGCTCACAGTCGGTTGTTCGGGGTCCAATGGAAGGATTCACTGAGAATTTACGGACGAATACGGCACTGGTTCGGCGAAAAATCAAAGATAGCCATTTATGGCTGGAAACCGTTCAGATCGGAAGGGTGACTCAAACCAGCGTATCCATTATGTATCTAAGTAACATCGCGAATAAGGAACTGGTGCAAGAGGTAAAGCGCCGTCTGAATAAAATAGATACGGACAGTATTCTCGAGAGTGGATATATTGAAGAGTTTATTCAAGAGACGGCAGTTACACCTTTTCCTACCGTATACAACAGTGATCGTCCAGATACGATTGCAGCGGGTATTTTGGAAGGAAAAGTGGCCATTCTTGTTGATGGAACTCCTTTTGTACTGTTGGTGCCCACATTTTTTGTGGCATTTTTCCAGTCAGCTGAGGATTATTACCAAAGGGCCGATATTGGAACATTGCTGAGATTAGTTCGTTTTATTTCATTTTTTATTACTTTGCTTGCCCCTTCATTGTATGTTGCGATTACTACTTATCACCAAGAGATGATACCGACCAATCTTGTAATCAGTTTAGCTGCCCAGCGGGAGAGTGTTCCTTTTCCTGCTTTTATTGAGGCACTGATCATGGAAATGACTTATGAAATTTTGCGGGAGGCCGGGGTGCGGATACCCAAAAATATTGGTCAGGCGATTTCCATTGTCGGAACGCTGGTGATAGGACAAGCCGCGGTAGCAGCGGGTTTTATTTCATCCGCAATGGTCATTATTGTATCGCTAACAGCCATTTCTAGTTTTGTTATTCCGGAGACAGGAATGTCTATTGCTGCGCGGATGATCCGTTTTGTGCTTATAGCTTTGGCCGGATTTATCGGATTATATGGAATTCTCTTCGGTATTTTCATCATCGTATTGCATTTGTCGAGTCTGCGTTCTTTCGGAATGCCTTATATGAGTCCGCTCGGACCGTATAATTCCAAAGATTTAAAAGACTCTATTTTTCGCTTTCCGTGGCCGTTTTTAAAGACAAGGCCTGCTGAGAATAAGACGCAGAACCTGTTTCGTCAAAGCACATCCAGTGATAAGGAACCAACCAAATGAATAAAAAATTAGTTAGAGGCGTTCTTCGATTAATGATAGCCCTCCAATTTACGTTAGTGCTAAGCGGCTGTTGGGAAAGAAATGAGCTGAATGAGATAGCTTTTGTCTTGGGGATAGGGATTGACAAGGCAGAAAAAGGTTATACCGTTTCGATGCAGGTCGTTATTCCATCTGCGATTTCCTCCCAAACGAATGGAGGAGGGGGAGGCAGTGGAGTCCCAGTGGTTGTATATAAATTTACTGTACCTACGTTTTATGATGCGCTGCGTAAGCTGAATCTGGATAGCTCTAGGTCAAGTTATCTCGGTCATATCCGGGTGTTGGTGATTGGGGAGGAGCTTGCCCGCACCGGAGTGGGTGAGATACTCGATGTATTTAAAAGAAGTCGGGAACCCCGGATGGATTTCTACGTTATGGTTGCCAGAGATACAACCGCCAGCAATGTCTTGAATGTCCTTACACCTATGGATAAATTACCAGCGAACAAATTATTTAGTTCCTTGGATAATTCTTATAAAGATTCAGCAAAAACAGTCGCTGTCACGCTGGATGATTTTATTGAGAATTTATTGTCTGAAGGCGAGAATCCTGTGCTAACCGGAGTGAAAATTATAGGCGATCCCAAAGATGGAGAGGACAAAAGCAATGTAGAGCGAACAATGCCTAAGGCAAGATTGGAATACCATACTGTAGCTGTGTTCAAAAAAGACAAGTTGATCGGTTGGCTAACTGAGGGAGAAACGATTGGTTACAATTATATTAACGATAAGGTAACCGCACATTCTGGCCCGATCGCAGGGGAAGACGGAAAGCCCATTGTAATCGAAGCGATCCAGGCTACAACTAAACGCAAAGTGAAAATCATTAATGGGGAGCCGCATATTTACCTTAGTGTTAAGACGCTTTGCAATATTGAAGAAGTGCAAAGTGTAGAAAATTTGGAATCGGAAAGCACTATAAAACGTTTGGAAAAGGAGACAGAGGAGCGGATTATAGAGCGGATGCAAAAAACTGTGGAGCATGTAAATGATCGTTTCAATGTTGATATTATGGGATTCGGACAATCGATCTACCATGCCAGCCCTAAAGCTTGGGCAAAGCTGCAGCAACAAAAGGGTGACGATTACCTTAAATCATTGCCCATCCATTACAAAGCCTCAGCAGTTATTAACCGCGTGGGTCTCACAGATAATTCTTTTCTTGAAAAAATCAAGGAGTGAAGTCAGATGCTAGTACTGTTATTCTCGGTGATTGCTGTAGGTTGTATGGCACTTGATTTGCCTAAATTAATGCGAAAGCGCCGAGTGCGTGATCTTAGCGTATATTTTATTTTTTGGATTTTGGGTCTTGGTGCGACCTTCTGCTCGTTGTTAAAATTGAACATCCCCAGTCCGCTGTTTCTTATTATTTTTATCTATAAGCCAATAAATAATTTATTTGGATTATTGTTTCATTAACAAAGAAGCTGCAAATATCGCAGCTTTTTTTGTTGCATCATCTAGAAGTTTTTTCCTTAAATTTAAGAATATTTCATGGGATGAAAAATGAGAGGTTGACCATATTTGTCAGTGGGGCATATGATTTGGAATGAACAATTTTTAAGTAAGCTTACGGCTTTACTTGTCTAGAAGCTTGCTCCTTGTTGGATGTATTGTATACTAACAAATGGAAAGAAAACGGTTACAAGGGGGAAGAAATGAAACCAATATTCAAAATTATGATTGTTGATGACGAGATGCTAGTAAGACAAGGAATCAAACATCTTTTGGATTGGGAGAATGAAGGGTATCGAATTGTTGGTGAGGCTGCTAACGGTCTTGAAGCACTAAATATGATGGATGAGGTCAGTCCCCATATCATCATTACAGATATTGTTATGCCAATCATGGGCGGAGAGAAACTGGTTAAGATTGTTAAGGAGAAATACCCTCATATTGAAGTAATCGTCTTAAGTAGTTTCAGTGAATACGATTATGTCCGATCCACATTTCAAAGTGGGGTAGCGGACTACATTCTGAAGCCAAAGCTGGAAGCTGACTATTTGTTATCCATCCTAAATAAAACTACTGCTAAATTGGTAGGGATGGAGATGTCCGATCAAGGAACGGATCCTGGCGAAAAGCAAATTTTGCTAGTTATCGAGAAGCTTATGACCGGATATGAGTCTGGGCTTGAACCTGCTTTGCTTCATGCGAAGTTTCCACACCCACTATTCGCTTTCTTCGGAGCGGATATGAGACATATTAAAGATTCTGGGGATAGGTTAACTTTCACACAGAAAATAGAAAAAGGGCTTAGTACGCTCCCTTTGGGTGATACAGTGTTTATTCGGCTGAAGTTTGTCAATGATTCGGTTATTTATTTGCTTAATGCAAACCCGGAACAGTGGGACGAGCTTGTTATAGAGCTCCGATATCTGGTCTCGGAAATGGATCATTGGGCGAGAGAAACACATTTCGTTATCAGCCAAAGCTTTACGGATTTTAATAAGCTGGGAGAGATTTATCGAGACAATTATTTAAAGCTTACACGATACAGTTTCTACTTGCCGGATCGAAGCTTAATTGAAAACGATCATTTGCCCAGCCTTCCGAGAGCCTATCAGGAATATGATATGGGCGAATTAATGGAACAACTGAAACGTAAGCAATACCAGAAGGCATTTACTGGATTTCTGGAATATGTTCATCTCCGTTCGATGGATTATAGGACCGATATTTTCGAATTCAAATCGTTATTGGGGAATTTCATATTTAACGTAGCGACCACACTTGGAAAAATGAAGTACGAGACTGGAGGCTTGGAGGCATCCAAATACGACTACTTTCGAAAAATAGATGAAGCGATGTATGCCGGAGACGCAATTGCTGTTGCTGAAGCCTTTATTCGCGAAGCTGAACGTGCGATTGGTGAGACGAACCTAACGACCAATCCCAATATGACCCGATTGCTTGAATACATTCAGACTCATTACGCTGATCCCATCACGTTGACTGGGGTTGCACGGCAGTTTCATTTCAACGCTTCTTATTTATCGAGCCATTTCACTGCTCAGAATGGTGAAGGATTTAATGAATATTTGAATAAGGTCCGGTTGGAGAAAGCCATGGAGTTACTCGTGACGACGGAAAAAACAATTTCTGATATCAGCGCTAGTGTGGGGTATTCGGATCAGAGTTATTTTACTAAAGTGTTTAAGAAACAGGCTGGTATTTCTCCGAGCCAGTACCGAAGACGGGACGTAGAGCGACCATGATTGGAACTATCATTAACAAGATTAGAAAGCAGGGCCTATTTCTTAAGCTTTTTCTTGTGACCCTCATAAGCATTGTTGCTGTATCCCTGCTGACTTTGTCTATTACCATCCGTATGTCAGAAAATTTATTCTTAAAGACCTTCAGCATAACGAATGGCAAACTACTAAATCAGATGAAGACAAACTTGGAGTCCTACAACAACGTTGTAGCTACGGGTGCTACAATGACAGCTCAGAAAGGTGCCATCCGCAGCTATTTGTCTGGGGGAGAGACGGATTCATTGACACTCGCTATCAAAACCTACCAGATGACAGAAAGCATGCGGGCAGTCCGCTCCAACCTAAGTGCTTTTGATGTGGGGATTATGATTGTAGGTGCGAATGGCAGAAGTTACTCAACTGACCCTTGGTATTGGTCTGCTACTGCTGAAGAATTGAAGAACCACCCGATTACGAAAGCGACAGTGGCTCATCCGCAGCAAATTCTGTACCAGCTTTATCAAAAAGAGGATGGTCAAACCCATAAGAAAGAGATCATGTTAGTGGCTTCTAAAGCTCTATTTGATCATTCGACCGGCAGTATCTATGGCACTATGTACATTGCAATTCGTGATAGCGATTTCAAGGCCTTCTATGCCAATTTTACGAGTGAAGGTAATGATGTTGTGTTGCTGAATGCAAAAGGGCAAATTGTATCCAGCAACAGGACAGAGCTGATTGGACTGAACGATCAACAGCTGCTTCAAGAAGTAGTTGATGAACAGAGCACAGGAGACAATGGAGAATCTGTCTATGTGATGGGGAATGAACGGGTAGTATTCTCGGAATACTTGCCTGAATTTGATGTTTATTTGGTGAATCTGATCGATAAAAAAGCTGTGACCGGGCAGATGGTTAATGCCAAAGCAGTGTCGTTGACGATCATGGCTATCGTAGCCATTTCGCTTATTATTGTATTTTTAATTACAAGGAAAATGACGAAGTCCCTGCGTGTACTCGTTGAACAGATGTCGAGTATTCCAAAGGGGGGATTCGATAACCACGTGGATGTCGCTACTAGTAGTTATGAAGTTAAGGAGCTAGGCAATGCCTTTAATTTTATGCTTGATTCCCTACATGATTATGTTGATCGGTTGATGGAGACCCAGAAGCAGCAGCGTAATGCGGAGCTGGCCGCCCTTCAAATGCAGATCAATCCCCATTTTTTATACAATACACTGGCTTCTATCAAATTTCTGGTGCAACAGGGTAACAAAGAAAAAGCAGCTGGCACGATAAATTCGCTAATCTCACTCCTGCAAAATACTGTCAGTGATGTTCAATCCACTATACCTGTTAGTCAGGAATTAGAATCGCTGAAGCATTATGTATATATCAATCATGTAAGGTACGGCGAGAAGATCCGCGTGAATTATTTTGTGGAGCCTGAAAGCTTGGATTATCATATGCCAAAGCTAATTCTGCAGCCTTTTATCGAAAATGCGTTCTTTCATGCATTCAATCTTAAAGATGAGGGAAGAATTCTAATCATGATCGCTGTTCAGGAAGATCAGCTTGTATGTGAAGTTGTAGATAATGGTGACGGGATGGACCTTGATCCTAATTTTCTGAAAGAAGAACAGTTGCCAGCCTCGAAGCACAAACGCCAATTGTTCTCCGGGATCGGTATACGGAATGTTGATGACAGAATCAAATTGCTGTACGGAGAGAGTTACGGTATTAACATTACAAGCAAACGAAATGAAGGTACGAAGATCATAATTACGCTTCCATTGTTAAAAGGCTAAAAAATTTACAAAAATCTAAAATTAGTACCAGTGTCGATCTCAGAGGGAAAATAGAATCCAATAATAACACCAAAGCTAACAAAGATACTGCCAAAGAAAGCGAATACAAAATGATAATATGGAATTGTAGCAGAGAAAACGCTTCCATCTTTATTATTTTACAGATTAACAAGGGGGTTACGAAGTGAAAAAATTATTATCCGTGATGCTGGCTAGTGTGGTTCTACTTTCGGCATGTTCCTCAGGTGGAACGAAAAACGAAACGGGCAACTCCGGAAGCGAAGGTAGCAGTAAGCCACAAGAAATCACAGTTTGGGCTTGGGACCCAGCGTTTAACATTGCAGCCATGAATGTTGCCAAAGAAGCTTATGCGAAAGTCAATCCAGACATAACGGTAAACGTCGTAGAGAACGCACAGGCTGATATCGTGCAAAAGCTGAACACAGGGCTGAACTCTGGATCTACGAAGGGTCTTCCTAACATTGTATTGATCGAGGATTACCGTGCGCAAAGCTTTTTACAAGCGTATCCGGATTCCTTTTATGAATTGACTGATGTTGTAAAAGCCGCTGATTTTGCGGATTATAAGATTGGCCCGACCAGTGTTGACGGCAAGCAATACGGTGTTCCGTTTGATTCTGGTGTGACTGGAATGTATGTACGGACAGACTATCTTGAGCAAGCAGGCTACAGCCTGGATGCACTACAGGATATCGACTGGAAGCAATATATCGAGATCGGTAAAGCTGTAAAAGAAAAAACCGGCAAAAGCATGATCACACTGGATCCCAATGATCTTGGACTTATCCGGGTCATGATTCAATCGGCGGGTGCATGGTATACAGGTGAAGACGGTCAGACTCCGACCATTGCAGACAACGCTGCTTTAAAAGAGGCACTTGTATTGTACAAAGAAATGATGGATTCCGGCATCGTGAAAGTTAACTCAGACTGGAGCCAATTTGTAGGCGCATTTAATAGTGGTGAAGTGGCAACCGTGCCGACGGGTAACTGGATTACCCCTTCAATTAAAGCCGAAGCTTCCCAATCCGGTAAGTGGGCAGTAGCTCCACTTCCTAAGCTGGCAGCAACAGCAGGCTCCGTCCATGCATCTAACCTTGGGGGCAGCTCCTGGTATGTAATGAATGTAGATGGTAAAGAAGCCGCTGCGGAGTTCCTTGCAAAAACATTTGCTTCTGATGCTGATTTGTATCAGACGTTGAATACAAAAGTTGGTGTTATCGGCACTTTAAAAGCTGCGGCAAGCGGAGAAGCTTATTCAGCAGCGGATGAATTTTTCAAAGGTCAAAAGGTTGTATCAGATTTTGCGGCATGGACCGAGCAAATTCCTAACGTCAACTACGGCATGAACACTTACGCAATAGAGGACATTATGGTTGTAGCAGTGCAATCTTATCTTGGTGGAAAAGATGTAGATACTGTTCTGAAGGATGCCCAGAAGCAAGCAGATACCCAAGTTCGCTAATCACACTTAGGCTGTACAATCTAAGCCCTTGCTTCTACTTCTCCTGTAAATTGGATTTCTACAGAAGGATGGGTAGCAGGGGCTTTCATCTCTAATAAATCAGACAGAAGGGTGTGAAGTGGAGTGGAAAATGTAAAGCCAGGGCTAAGCTCTCAAAGACATAAAAGCTCTAAGGGTCAACGGCAGATCCATCTGACAGGTTGGTTATTCGTTATTGTGCCGGTAATTATGATCAGTATTTTCTATTTCTATCCAATGATTCAAGCCTTAATTCTATCCTTCAAGACAGGTAGAGGCAATAATCTTCATTTTACCGGCCTTGATAATTATATTCGGCTGTTTAGCGACACCACTTTCCTTACAGCCGTCAAAAACACTTTTATTTATTTGATTATTCAGGTCCCAGTTATGCTGGTGCTGGCGCTCTTTATCGCTGTGCTGCTAAATGACGAAAGACTGAAATTTAAAGGGTTTTTCAGAACGGCCATATTTCTGCCAACGGTAACTTCACTTGTAGCCTACTCCGTTGTTTTCAAGTACATGTTTGGAGCCGAAGGTATCGTCAATAAATTTCTGGTGAATCTGCATCTAATCAGCGAACCGATTCAATGGATTACTGACCCCTTCTGGGCCAAAGTCACTATCATTATCGCTATCACTTGGCGCTTTACTGGCTATAATATGATTTTCTATTTGTCCTCACTGCAAAATGTCGACAAATCAATATATGAGGCTGCTCATATAGATGGTGCGAGTGCATTTACACAATTTTTCAAAATTACAATTCCCCTATTGAAGCCGATTATCTTGTTCACGACGATCACATCGACCATTGGTACCCTTCAGTTGTTTGACGAGGTGGTTAACATCACGAAAGGTGGACCCGGCAATGCAACCATGTCGATTTCCCAATATATTTATAACCTTTCCTTTGAATACACACCTAACTTTGGATACGCTGCAACCGTCTCCTATTCGATTGTTGTAATGGTGCTCATTCTGACGCTTATTCAGAACAAAGTAGGAGGGGATAAGAGATAATGAAAACCAAACGCATGTTTACTTACGTTTTTCTAATCATCGCTGCGCTGATCTCTATCTTTCCATTTATCTGGATGGTTATAAGCGCCACGAACCAGTCGGTTGATGTAACCAAAGGAACATTGTTGCCGGGTGCACATTTAGTGAAAAATATAAACAATCTATTTAGTTCAGTGGATATGTGGCAGGCTCTCTGGAACTCTGCAAAAATCTCTGTGGTGACTACTGTGCTTTCACTGCTAGTCGCATCGGCGGCTGGATATGGTTTTGAAATGTACCGCAGCCGGAGTAAAGATATCGTATTCAATATTTTACTTGCTTCAATGATGATTCCATTTGCGGCGATCATGGTACCTCTATTTCAAATGTTCGCAAAAGTATCTAGTGTAGTGCCTTTTCTGGGCATCGATACAGCATCGGCGGTCATTCTTCCGACATTTACAACAGCATTTCTAATTTTCTTCTTTCGTCAAAGTACAAAAATGTTTCCTAAGGATATGATGGAGGCTGGGCGCATCGATGGTCTTTCGGAATTTGGTTTGTTCTTCCGCATTTATATGCCAACGATGAAATCAACTTACGCCGCCGCAGCGATTATCACATTTTTAAACAGCTGGAACAATTATCTGTGGCCTTTGATCGTATTGCAATCACCAGAAAATATGACTGTGCCTCTTCTTATCTCGAATCTAGGCTCAGGTTATGCCCCTGACTATGGTCTGATCATGTCTGCGATTGTCATTACAACCTTGCCGACAGCACTAGTGTTTTTCATGATGCAAAAGCAATTTGTAGCTGGGATGACGGGTTCGGTTAAATAAGTTAGCGATCATGTTATGAATAGAGGAGGAAATATAGATGAAGCAGCAGGTTGAACGAAACCTCACTCCAAGTCTGGAATGGTTATCAGACCCTTCCATTTATGCAATAGGCAGAGTGCACGCGCATTCTGACCATCGATATTACCAAACGAAAAATGAAGCCGAAGCGCTTGGAGAAATGCCCTGGCGCCACAGCCTGAACGGCAGCTGGAAATTTAGCTATGCCCAAAATGCCATGGAACGACAGGTTCATTTTTATAAGGAGAACGTGTCTTGCAGAGGCTGGAAGGATATTAAAGTTCCCGGTCATATCCAACTTCAGGGTTATGGACAGCCACAGTACGTGAATACGATGTATCCATGGGACGGTCATGAGCATCTTAGACCTCCAATGATCTCTGAGGACCACAATCCTGTAGGCAGCTATGTCAAATATTTTGAAGTTCCTGCGGGCTGGGAGCAACGTCCGGTGTATATATCTTTTCAAGGAGTTGAATCGGCTTTTTATATATGGCTAAACGGGGAATTTGTTGGCTATAGCGAAGATAGCTTTACACCGAGTGAATTTGATTTAACATCGTACTTGACGGAAGGTGAAAATAAGCTGGCGGTCGAAGTCTATCAGCGCAGCACGGGGAGTTGGTTGGAGGATCAGGACTTCTGGCGCTTTTCGGGAATCTTTCGTGAGGTGTATCTATACACCGTGCCGGATGTTCATGTGCGGGATCTCCACGTTCAAACCGATTTGGATGAAAAGTTTGAGCAAGGAACGCTGACGGCTGTCATGCAATTGATAGGTAATTCTGCCTCAAAAGTGCTCCTTGAGCTAAAGGATAGAGCAGGTAATCTTGTAGCTAGTGGGGAAAGTGAAGTTTCAGGAGATTCCCTTTCGCTTACGCTTGCGGCAACAAAGGTGCAGCTGTGGAGCGCAGAAGCTCCTAATCTGTATACCCTTTACGTCTCTGTTTACAACGCATCCGGGGATCTTGTAGAAGTTGTGCCGCAAAAAATTGGTTTTCGGAAATTCGAAATGATAGATAAGATTATGCACTTAAACGGCAAACGTATTGTATTTAAAGGCGTCAACCGACATGAGTTTAATCCGCGCTTTGGACGCAGCATTACAAAAGAAGATATGCTATGGGACATAAAAACCTTAAAGCAGGCGAACATCAACGCTGTGCGGACCTCGCACTATCCGAATATGACGCTCTGGTATGAGTTGTGTGATGAATACGGAGTCTATGTCATTGACGAGATGAATTTAGAGTCGCATGGATCATGGCAGAAAATGGGGGCAGTTGAGCCGTCTTGGAACATCCCCGGCAATAAGCCTGAATGGCAGGATATCGTGATGGATCGTGCGATTTCCATGGTAGAGAGAGACAAAAACCATCCCTCCATTCTAATTTGGTCCTGTGGGAACGAATCTTTTGCAGGAGAAGTAATTTTGAACGTAGCCAATTATTTTCGAGAGAAGGATCCTACTCGTTTGGTTCATTATGAAGGGGTGTTCCATAACCGTGAATATGATGATTCGAGCGATATGGAAAGCCGCATGTATGCGAAAGCGGCAGATATTGAAAGATATTTAACAGAAGATCCGTTAAAGCCATATATTAGCTGTGAATACATGCATGCGATGGGTAATTCCGTCGGGGGACTGCATAAATACACAGAGCTAGAGCAGAAGTATCCAATGTATCAGGGTGGATTTATCTGGGATTATATGGATCAGGTGATTATAAAAAATGATCGATACGGTAAGCCCTTCATGGCTTATGGAGGAGACTTTGATGACCGTTCAACCGATTACAACTTCTCCGGTAACGGAATTGTGTATGCGGATCGGAGATGGTCGCCAAAAATGCAGGAAGTGAAATTTCTGTATCAGAACGTCAAGCTGCTCCCGGACAGTCAGGGTTTTACAATCAGAAATGAAAACTTATTTGTGGGCTTGGATGCTTATGAATTACAATACGCTCTGAACTATGAGGGTAGGGTCATCCAGCGTGGAACTGTATTCGCTCAGGTTAATCCAGGCGAGGAAAAATATGTAGAAGTTGATCTACCCGATATCAAGAATCAGTCTGGCGAGTATAGCTTGGATGTTTCACTTGTCCTGAAGGAAGATTCATTATGGGCGAATAGCGGTTATGAAATCGCTTTTGGCCAGCATGTTTTTCAAGTGGCCAATACGTCAGCCGAGGAGTCTTTAACAGATGCTAAAATAACATCTGTCGTGAATGATTTTCGCGTGGTTGAAGGAGATGTGAATATTGGTGTACATGGTCGTGACTTCTCCGTAATGTTCTCAAAGCAGGCGGGTACATTAATTTCTGTTAAATATTCAGGACAGGAAATGATCTCTTCACCGCCGGCACCACTCTTCTGGAGAGCAATGACAGACAATGATAAGGGGGCAGGAATGCATTTCGACTCTTCCCCTTGGTATGCAGCAAGCTTGACCCGTAGAACGTTAAGCTTCGAGCTCGTGGAGGAGAAAGATCGTGCGACCGTGACTTACGTGTATAAGCTTAGTGTATTAGAGGAGGTACGTGTACGTGTAACTTACACAGTGTTCTCCGATGGAAGCATACAGGTGAAATCAAGCTACCATGGAGCAGCGGGTTTACCAAAGCTTCCACTCTTCGCTTTAAGCTTTAAGGTGCCAGCGGATTATCACCAGCTGAATTGGTATGCAAATGGGCCGGAAGAAAATTATATCGACCGTGCGTGTGGAGCAAGATTGTGTCGCTTCCAGAATCATGCGGTGGATAATGTGTCGTCCTATTTGGTGCCGCAGGAATCGGGCAACCGCACAGGTGTGCGCGAAGTATCCATTAAGAACGATTATGGTCAAGGCATTATAATATCGGCACCAGCTACAGCCCCTGTTGAAGCCAATATCTCGCCTTACTCGGCAATGGAGCTGGAGAATGCGACACATCATTATGAGCTGCCGAACGTTCACTATACCGTTGTTACCATTGCTGGACGTCAAATGGGCGTAGGCGGGGATGACAGCTGGGGAGCTCCAGTTCTTGATGAATATCAAATCAATCCATCCTTAGATATGGATTTTGAATTTACAATTCGCAGAGCATGATGATAAAAATTCAACAGGCTCGGCTCAACGTTAAATTTGAACCGAGCTTTTTTTTATGCTCGTTATAATCCCGTATAATTTGAGCTCAGTAAAACCTTATAAAGTCCTTAGATTTGCTATATATGATCAACGTATAGCAAATGAGAGGATGATATAGGATGGGAGAATATATTTTACAAACTAATAATTTATGCAAGAATTTTAGGGGGCAGTGTGCGGTTAATGATATCAGCATAACCGTAAAAACTAATTCGATTTATGGACTGTTAGGCCCAAACGGCGCAGGTAAATCGACGACTCTAAAAATGATAACAGGGATTCTTCGAGCGACGTCAGGACAAATTTTATTTGACGGTCATCCATGGACACGTAAGGATTTACTACACATTGGAGCGCTGATTGAGTCCCCGCCACTTTACGGGAATTTGACTGCTGCCCAAAATTTGAAGGTACATACGACAATATTAAACTTACCGGATTCTCGGATTCGGGAAGTTCTTGAAATTGTTGATTTAACAACAACAGGCAAAAAAAGAGCGGGACAATTCTCTATGGGCATGAAGCAACGTCTCGGGATTGCGATCGCCTTGTTAAATCAACCTAGACTCTTGATTCTGGATGAACCGACAAATGGGCTTGATCCGATTGGGATTCAGGAATTACGTGAGCTTATACGCTCATTTCCTGCACAAGGGATTACCGTCATCTTATCGAGTCATATTCTTCATGAGGTGGAGCAAATTGCCGATCATATTGGGATCATTAGTAATGGTGTTCTAGGGTATCAGAATGCAATATATCCTGGTGATGATTTGGAGAAATTGTTCATGGAAGTCGTGACTCGGAACAGACAGGAGGTAACAAGATGATCCACTATCTGTTATCCGAAAATCTTAAATTCAAACGAACATTTTCGCGAAAATTGATTGTTGCGGTGCCACTGTTTTTTCTTCTATTTTCATTTTTTACACAACAGAACCTGCAAACGGAAGACCACTATTTTATGGAAATGGTATTTAATTGGTGGCCGCTGTTATTCATGACCATAGGATCTGCTTTGTTGTCTACACTATCGAATAACAAGGATCGTAAGGCTGGAGGGTACCGTAGCTTAAGCAGTCACGGAATTAGTATCGCTAAACTTTGGCTCAGTAAAATAATTGTGGTGTCATATTATTTGTTGCTGTCTTCGCTGCTTCTTATTGTAGTAATGTACCTATCTGGTCTTTTGTTTCCTTTGGGTGCAGCACCCTTATCTGAAATTACAACAGCCGCTATTGTTGTTTGGTTGACCTCTTTGGGGATGATTCCAATCTATCTATTCTTAGCCGAACAATTTGGGGCGGTAGTATCTATTCTTGCAGGTCTGTTTGGGATGATTGTGAGTGTACTAGCAGCGGATCAACCTTCATGGATTTATGTTCCGTGGAGTTGGGCTTTAAGGTTAATGTGTCCCATTGTTGGTGTGCGTCCCAATGGTGTGGCTCTTTCAGCACAGGATGCTCTAAGAGACTCTTCGGTTATTTTACCTGGAATTGTGGTGTCGCTGGTATTCTTTTTGGTGACCCTCACCTTAACTAGCTGCTGGTTTAGTAGAAGAGAGGTGCGATAGAGATGGTGATACTCCGACTATTACAAGCTGAATGGTTGATGACTAAGCACACTGCAATTCGTTGGTTGATATTCCTTGTTCCTGTTCTATATCCGATGATGGTACTTTGGTATTTTTCACAGCGTGCGGATCAGCTTCACATCTATGATGGTTATTTTTCATTAATAGCCTTTGGGTTGCCTGTTGGGATAGGATTATTCTCTGCTTTAATGAGTGGTTTAGAGGAGGGGGCAGGGGGATTCTATAATCTATTAAGTGCTCTTTCACGTCCGAAGTGTTATATAAGAAAACTAGGGTTCATAATCTTGGCGATGATATGGATCGTATTCGGTTCAACATCAATTCTAATACTGGGCATGAAAAAAATTTTGCATATAGAGCGGATACAATATCTAATATTCTGGCAAGGAGCTTGTTGGGTAGTAGGCACTGCTCTAATCTTAATGATCTTTCATCTCATCTTAAGTTATGCTGGAGGCATGGGACTTTCTCTAACGGTGGGTAGTGCAGGTACGCTAATTGCAGCTATCGTAGGTGGAACAATTGTAGGCGATAAAGTGTGGTTATACATACCGTGGGCCTGGTCGATGCGGATGATTCAACTTCCCTTATTTTATGCTCAACCCAACGGGCTCATTGAAACGGAAGTATTGAAGCTGCAACTTATTCATTCCGTACCTGCTATACTTATTAGTACAATGGTAATGGCAGTGTTAGGCTTGATATGGTTTCATTACTTTCAGGGTAGGAAATCATATGAATAAATAGGAGTGAGGTCACTGGCTAATATTTTAATAATAGATGATGAACCTGATATTTTGGCGCTAGTAAATAATATTCTTAGCAAAGATCACCATAGGGTTACGATAAAAACAAGTGCACGACATATGCCTTTGAATGAGTACTCGACATTTGATTTAATCCTGTTGGACGTGATGATGCCAGATATCGATGGTTTTGAGCTCTGTACTCAAATCAGGGATATCGTAGACTGTCCGATTCTGTTTCTTACAGCTAAATCAATGGAAACGGATATTATGTTTGGACTTAGTGTAGGTGCAGACGACTATATCGTGAAGCCTTTTCGTGCAGGCGAGTTGAAGGCTCGGGTGAACGCTCATTTGCGGCGTGAAAATCGAGAGAAAAATCATATGTTAAGCGCATCTGGAGTGAAATTCAATCTCTCGGCAAAGGAGATTTTTGTTGATAAAGAGAAAATAAATCTCACTAAAAGTGAATATCAGATATGTGAATTTCTTGCTAGAAATAAAGGTCAGGTTTTTTCCAAAGAACAAATTTATGAATCGGTTTATGGCTATGACAGAGAAAGCGATAGCTCAACTATTACAGAACATGTGAAAAATATCCGCAGTAAGCTGAGTGCGAGGGAGGTTTCACCGATTGAAACCGTTTGGGGGATAGGTTACAAATGGGTGTGAAACGAATACGGCTCCGTACAGTCTTCATTCAATATTTATTATCATTAGGTGCGTGTACTCTATTATTGGCATTTCTGTGTTTAGGGGTATTTACTCTCTTAATGCAGTATGGAATGATTGTTCCAGCAAACCATACCGAGCAATCCATTGCAAAGTCTTGGGATGTTTTGCAGCGTGCTCCACAAATTACGGAAGAAATGATCCCTTGGGGAGCGGAATATGCGGTATTGGATCAGCAAAAGAACTATATTTCAGGAAATATTCCTAAAGAACGCGCTCTAGATATATTGCAGAAGAATCAAAGCAGTTGCAATCTCATGGGTACAAACTGCAGCGATGTGATTGAGCGGGAGCATGAGGTTATCGTACTGCAATATGCAATTGTACCGCAGTTCACCTCAAATTTTCTGCATAACACGCTGCCTAATCCGCAATTAACGCTATTGCTGTTTTTTGTAGTTCTGATGTTACTGGAAGTTATTCTGATTTCTGGATTTTTCGCTCGAAGACTGAGTCAAAAAATGGCTTCCTTGCAGGAAGCTGCACATCACATTGAAGCTAAAAATTTGGATTTTACTGTCGTGTATTCTGGGGTCAGTGAAATTGATGAGGTGCTATCATCCCTGGAACAGCTGAGAGAGGAATTGAAAAAGTCACTAGAACAGCAATGGAATCTGGAACAAATGAAAAAAGAGCAGATTTCTGCGCTTGCCCACGACATTAAGACTCCTCTTACGATTATTCAAGGAAATGCAGATTTGCTGATAGACTCAGATTTAGCAGAGAATCAGCAAGAATATATAGGGTATATTTCCAAAAATGCAGATCAAATCGAACAATACATGGCAACACTTATTGAGATTTCTAATACAAGAAAACAAATTTCTCCCCGCTCTAAATGGGTTGCAACGGATGCCTTTATCCAGCAAATTCGTATGCAGTTAGATGCGTTGGTTGTCCCTAAGCGTCTTCAGATAGAATTTCACCAGGACAATAATCTGCCCCCTGAGGTGTTGATTGACGATGAGCTACTTCATCGGGCTGTGATGAATGTACTCGCTAATGCGGTAGAGTATTCCCCGTATGAGAGTGTGATTTATTTGCAGGTTGAGGCAAAACAAGATCGGTGGAGTATAACGGTAACAGACAGTGGATCAGGATTTACGAGTGAAGGACTCCAATCAGCACTTAAGCAGTTTTATCGAGGGGACAGTAGCCGTACCTCCAAAAGTCACTATGGATTGGGACTTTATATTGCCGACACCATTGTCAGGCAGCATCAGGGCAGTCTGCATATTAGCAATTCTACCCTCACGGGTGGAGGTCAAGTTCGAATCGACGTCCCAGTTCGTGGAGTTAGGTAGAGGTTTATTACACCTCTTAGAATAACATTGGATAAAACTTCTGGTTTATCTGATGAAATTCTAAGGGGTGTATTTTTTATGACGATCAAAACCAAATTCTCAATTGTTGGAAAAGTAGATTAAAATATTGATTGCTATATACAATTAAATACAATAAAGTTGTCATATAGAGGATAATTTTGTCGATTTTTCTGCAAAAATGTTCCAATCCACATTGTATCAGGTGACATTAGGGTCTATGAGGTTCAAATCCTCTTCCTGAAAAAGACATAAGAAAGTGGTGCGCATAATGAGTAGCAACAGATTTGAAAACAAAGTAGTTATTATTACGGGTGCTGGTACCGGAATCGGAAAAGCTACAGCATTGAGAGTAGCAAGAGAGGGTGGTACTGTAGTAGTTGCCAATCGATCAGATGCTGGCGCTAACACAGTCGAAGAAATCAAAGCTTTAGGTGGAGAAGCGCTGTTTGTGCGGTCAGACGTTTCAGTTGAAGCAGACTGCAAAAATATCGTAGATCAAACCTTAGCAGCTTATGGAAAGATTGATTGCCTTTATAATAACTCAGCAATTACAGGAGATAATGCGGATGTTACAGAATATGATCCGATATTGTTTCAAAAGGTGATTCAGACAAATCTTAATGGCCAATTCTACATGTTGCATTATGCATTACCACATATGAAATCCGGTGCTTCCGTTCTAAACTGTTCCTCCTTGCATGGTATTTTTATTGGGATGGCAAATGATGCAGCTTATTCAGCAAGTAAACACGCCATTGTGGGCATGACTAAATCGGTTGCTAAAGAAGTGGGTCACCGTAATATCAGAGTAAATGCTATTTGCCCTGGTCCTATTCCTACACCAACCATGAACAGATACGAAAAGCTGTTGTCTGATGATGTAGAGATGCTTCAATCTCTTATCGCTTCTGGAACGGCTTTGGGCAGATATGGTACGCCTGAGGAAGTAGCTGCTTTTGCATGTTTCCTTCTAAGTGATGAGGCTTCATTTATTACAGGTACAGCACATGTGATTGACGGGGGCTACTCCGCAACTAAGTAATTAGACGGATTAATTTACTTATATAAGCATCTAGTATTGAAGGCTTTGCGGCGTATTCCTGTTCGAATATCCTGTAGGATGAATGGACTGGAGTTGGAAGGCGCACGCAGAGCCTTTTTTAGTTGTTTCTAAACGATAACGGAATTACACAATTGTGTATGAAATTAAGGCAAATATAACCATGAATATGTTGGAATTTGTAGAAATTTGTATTTTAATATAAATAAAAAAAGAAATTTGTCGATAATAATATAGGTAATAGGTATGAGTTAAAATATATTAGAAAGGATGTTGCAATAAAACGATACAGGAAATAGATGTCATTAACTATTGATTGTAACGATATGGCATCATTTAAACAAGGCAGTTTGTTCCAAACCCAGTTGCCAAAAGTAGAAGTTACTGAAAAGCCTGGGCAGAAATTTTTTGTCTGTTGGAGTTACATACATTACTTTCTATTATTAAAAAATAACTATTAAAACTTGGAGGAATACAATTATGTCATACACAATTAAGTACAACAAAAGTGAAAACCACATCGATGTAGTATCTATCGATTTTTCTGCTGAGGATGTTCCAGGATACTTGAAAGATTTTGAGAATATCATGAAGCTTGTTAGTCCTAAATTTACGGGTACAACTGATGTAACTGAATCTGCAAGTGTACTTTCCCCTGAAGTTGCAGCAATGTTGGCTCCAACAGGTGAGATGGCGAAAGCAGCTGGCCAAGCAGGATGGGCTTATGTAACTAAAAACCCAATTTGGAAAATGCAATTGAAACGTATTTTTGGCAGAGATTTTGCTGATGCTTACGATACCTATGAAGAAGCTAGAACAGTACTGAAAAAATTGCAATAATCTAATAAATAGAGTTAGCAAAAAGTGCGGAGAGCTTTCTCCGCACTTTTTGTTTTATCTATATTTAAAATTGAAAATCTTCATCCTTCAGTGGCTCCACATTAAGCGCCCGGACATATCCGTTGCCTTTCTTCGAGAAGAAGTCATGCTGCTTGGTGTGGGTGCTGATCCCGTTCTGTACAATCGGGTTGATCTCTTCCTCGTCAAATAGCGGATCATGGCCCAGATTCATCATCGCTTTATTGGCATTGTATCTTAGGAAAGTCTTAACCTCTTCCACCAATCCGATAGGGGCATAGATCTGCTCGGTATAACGCTCTTCATTCTCATGCAGCAGTCGAAGCAATTCTACCAGCGTATGGTGAAGTTCGCGTTGCTCGTCTTCTGGGAGCCCGTCAAAGATCTCCTGTGCCAGCACACCGACATATACCCCATGGATGCTCTCATCCCGTAGAATAAGGTCGATGATCTCACCGCTGCAAGTCATTTTGCCCTGCCCAGCCAGATATAGGGGATAGAAGAAACCACTGTAGAACAAGTAGCTCTCGAGCAGCACGGAGGCTGCCATGGCGAGGTACAGGTCTTTTGGTGAGTCTATGTTTTTGTAATATTGTGAGATGGTCTCCGCTTTGAACTGGAGGAAGGGGTTCTCTTCTACCCAGCGGAATACACTGTCGATCTCCTCTGTAGAGGACAAAGTGGTGAAAATACTGCTGTACGATTTGGCGTGAATTTGTTCCATCATACCCATGAAGCCCAGTACGGCTTTGCGTTGAAGGCCTTCGACATGCTCCATAATCTGTGGCATTCCGACTCCGCCTTGAATCGTATCCAGCAGTGTCAGACCGCCCAGCACCTTCATATAGGAGTCCTTTTCTTGCTCACTGAGCGTGAGCCAGGACATTTTATCATCGGATAATGGAATTTCATCGTCCGTCCAGAATTGCATAATGTTCTGATTCCAGAACATCAATGAGAAATCGTCGTCGGGACGGTTCCAGTTAACGGCTTGGATAGCGGTCATAATATTGCAATCTCCTTTTCTGCGGCTATAGCCTTCCTTTTAGATCGAGCAGGTGAGGCATTCCTCGACGGACAGCTTTTTGGTCCGGGTGTAATACAGCGACTTCAAGCCTTTATGCGCCGCATACAGGTAGGAGCGGGCCAGTTCTCTGGTGGAAACATCACTGTTAACATGCAGAACGGTCGAGATACCCTGGTCGATATGGGGCTGAATTTCCGCGATCAGATCGATTACCTTGAACTGGTCCATCTGATAAGCCGATTTATAGAAAAATACATTGTCCGGCCGCAGGTACGGCATCGGATAATAAGTAGTTGAATTAGCGTAAGTCCGAGTCTCAATCTGCTCAACAATCGGCATAACGCTTGAAGTGGCGTTTTGGATATAGGAAATGCTGGCTGTTGGCGCAATTGCCAAACGGTAAGCATGGTATAGGCCATTTGTTTTTACTGCATCCCGCAATTGTTCCCAGTCTGCTGGGGATGGGATATAAATATCTCCGAATAATTCTTGTACCCTTGGGGTAACCGGGCGGTAATCGGTAGTCAGGTAACGCTCGAAATAAGCTCCCGTAGCATAATCAGAAGCCTCAAATCCATGGAAAGATCGGCCCGTGGCGGCAGCGATTTCCATGCTTTTCTCCAGCGAGTGGAAATTCATAGTCATAAAGAAGGTCCGGGCAAAATCGCGGGCCTGCTCGCTTTCATAAGCAATGTTGTTCTTAGCCAGATAGCCGTGCAGATTCATGACGCCAAGACCGACAGAGTGCATTTCCTTGTTTGCTTTGGCTACGCCTGGGGCATTGGAAATACTGGTCATATCGCTAACAGCGGTCAGGGCGATCATGCCCTCATGTACGGATTCACGGATTTTGCCATGTTCCATCACGTTAACAATGTTCAAGGAAGCCAGATTGCAGCTTACATCGCGGCGGATTGTACTCTCCTGTCCGTAGTCGGCAATCTCTGAGGTCTCCTGCAGCTGAAAGATTTCAGTACAAAGGTTGGACATTTTGATCTGTCCGACGTTTTTCAGGGCATGGGCCGCATTGGCATTGCTCTTGTTCATGATATATGGATAGCCAGATTCCAGCTGGATCATGGCAATTTTGGTCAGCATATCCCGTGCGCTCATAGCTTTCTTCTTTTTGACACGTGGATCGGCCAGCAGCTTATCATACATGTCATCCAGATCCATATCGTCGAGATGCGTGCCGTAGGCTTTGTACACACTGTAAGGAGCAAATACATGCAGCGCTTCATTGTCCTTCGCCAGCTTATAGAAGCGGTTTGGAATAATCAGGCCGATGGACAGGGTTTTGAGTCTTGTTTTTTCGTCGGCGTTGATCTTCTTGCTGTCAAGGAATTCCAGAACGTCCCAGCCAAAAATGTTGTAATAGGCTGCTCCTGATCCTTTACGTTGACCCATCTGATCTGCATAGGAGAAGCCGTCTTCCATCAGCTTGAGTACAGGTATAATTCCCTTCGCAGCATCCTCAACACCCTTGATAGTTTCACCACGGGAGCGTAGCTTGGATAGGTTAACGGCCACACCGCCACCGATCTTCGACAACTGCATGCAGGTATTCAGCACATAGTTGATGGAATTGAGCGAGTCGTCCATTTCGATTAGGAAGCAGGAGACGAGCTCACCACGCCGGCTCTTACCGGCATTTAAGAAGGTTGGTGTCGCAGGTTGCAGGCGCTGTTCCATCATCGAACGGGCAAGTACCCCCGCAGTATCGGCGTTGCCGCGTCCCAGGTGAAGGGCGACTGCCGCCACACGGTCCGGGTAATGCTCCAGATATTGTTTACGGTCATTGGTTTTTACAGCGTAATCCGTGTAGAATTTCGAAGCTGCCATATAAGATGGAAAACTGAAGTTGTAGGCATGGCTAATCTGGTAGACTTCTTCAATTTCCGCCGTGCTGTACTGATCGTAAAAATTCTCGTAGAAATCCTGTTCAATCATATAATCAACCTTGGCTTTTGTATTCGCAAAAACCAGACTCCGGCGCTCTACATCCCGCATAAATTCGGCTACTGCCTCAAGATCTTTGTCTAACTGAAAGAAGCCACTTTCGTCTCTCTTCATCAACATGTTGTTTAATTCAATATGCCGCAACCCGGCTCACCTCCTGTTTAATCCGTTCTACATCGCCAAATGTACCCGATAACTCAAATTTACCGATAACGGGCACGTTATACCGATCTGAAATCAAGTCCGCGCTGTGCGCGAACAGCTCGCCCCAGTTCTTATTGCCGCTGGCGGCGATGCCCTTCAGATTGGCATTATTGTTCTTCAAGAAAGTAGACACCTTTTCTGGAATCTGTCCAAAGCCGGTGGTATATGTAATAAGCACATAGGGCTCATCAATCGTCATATGCTCCTCAATCTGCACAGCCGGCAACTTAAGTTTGCTGATGAAGCGTCTGACATTTCCTGTTTTTGAATCATACGCGACTAGCATGGTGTCTGTCCCCCTGTAAATATTAAAAACTATTGAAAATAGTATGAAAACTGAATGGATAAGCTATAAATTCTGAAAAATCGTATCTATACTATATTTAGTGTGCGTTGTTTATTTTAATTACTATATGTTGAAAAGTCAATATGGGAACAGCAGTCTTAATAGCTGGGAAAGTGTCTCGTAAGCGGTTTTTTGGTAGACTTTTAGGGCAGAAAGACCGGAGTATTAGCATTTTGCTAGTTTAAAAATAAAAATAAAAAAATTGCAGGAATAAGGGTGATACTTAGGGATGCTGCTGAGGGTGATGGCAAGCCAATAAATCTGCAAGGAACAGAGCCTGCTCCTTGCAGATTTATTGGCTTTATTTTTGCGAAGTGGGATTATTCTTAATAATCTCTTGATCTCAAGAACGGTTGTTCACTCCGAGGCTTCGGTCAGATGGTGAATCTGCTTTAAGTTGCTGCATGTATTCCCTGGGGGAAATTCCGGTTACCTTTTTGAAAACTTTACTGAAATAGAAGGCACTCTCATATCCCAGCTTCTGTGAGATTTCGTAGATGCGACCTTCCCCACGTGCCATCATTTCTTTGGCTGTCGTGATTTTGATCTCCGTGATATATTCCACATAGTTGACCTTGGCAACCTTGGAGAAAAGGTGGCTCAGATAGTTGGGACTGAAATTGAAGACATCAGCCACTTGATTGAGCGAGAGCTTAGTTCCGAGATTTCGTTTAATATACTCTTGGACATTTTTGACGAGCTGCTCCTTGTAGCTTTGTCTGCGGGTAGAGAGGATGTCTGAGCAACCGTCCCGGAACTGGATCAGCCAGCCAGCGATCTCTTCAATTGTATGCATCTGGTAGATAGCCCGGTAGCCCTCCGGTTCATTTTCGAAAATTTGTTCCACAATGTTCTCACCGTCTGCGAGCAGTGAAGTGGCCATGTACAGAATGTTGCAGGCGGCATCAGTGGCGGGAACCAGCAGGTCGGCCCGGCCGTCGAAGATTTCGATCATTTTGGAGATAATGGCGTATAAAGCTTGGGTATCCATTTCTTCAAAAGCACGGCGGATCTCTGTACGCAATTCGGAGAAATCAAACAACAGATGATCCTGCTCCAGCGACTCTCCTTCGGCAAAAAACACAAACGACTGTGCTTTAACCGCAGCAGGAAGCGCTTTTCGGGCAGCGAGGTAGCTTTCCCGCAGCAAATAAGGATCCTCGACCGCAAAGCCGATCGCGCCGATGATCCTTACATTAAAGTAGTTATGAAGTATGGAGGCCATATGGGTCAATAGCATTTCAATCTCAGGCATCCATTGCCGTGAATCCGTCCCGTTGACGGGCAGGGTTACAGCAAAATTGCGCAAGTCCAGACTGGTCACATAACAAGGTCTTATGGAAGTAAGCGTATCTTTAGCCATTTGGACGGTACTTGAGCACAGAGCAACCATTTTATCGCCGCGGGGCGGGACACTGTCTGGTCCCAAAATACGGCAAGTGCAGACTAGATAAGCAGGTTCCTTGAGCTCAAGGTTTAAATCATCTCTCTGCAAAAGGTACTGGTTTTTATTTGCGAATAAGTTATTGAACAGGCGGATGAAAAATTTATCGCGTTGAGCTTGTAGATTGCCTCTATGAGCAAGCATGGGATAGCTGTCTAGGGTTTGAAAAGCCTCCAACTGGGAAATTGCTTTCCGAATGGAGGCATCAAGTGCCTCTGGTGTCAGTTCTAGCTTCACTAGATAATCTGTGGCTTGCACTTCAATCGCTCCACGCGCGTATTCGAATTCCTCGTAGCTTGTTAAGATGATGAACAGCGGAAGCCGGCCGTGTTTTTTGCGTACCGCACTGGCAACTTCTAAGCCGCTTTTAATTGGCATTTTTATATCGCTGATTACGATGTCAGGACGTAGGGTGTCAATCATTTCTTCCTCTTGAGCCCCGTTGTGTGCAATGCCGACAATTTCTATATTATATTGCTCCCACTTCAGCATGGACTGCAAGCCGATGCAGACCAGCGCCTCGTCATCAGCAATTAACAACTTGATCAATTCCATCACATCCTTGCTTGATATGCTACTCTATTCCTTTTGCAGGAACGGCAGAAGAATCTTCATCCGGGTATATTGGCCCGACTCACTCTCAATCGAAAGACCGTAATTATCCCCAAATGCCAGGCGCAAACGTTCATTTACGCTGCGGAGTCCAATATTCTCGGGCATTTCTTTGCTTCCATCACCTGGATTCGACAGAATCGTGGAGATTTCTTCTTCCTTCATCCCTACACCATTGTCTTCAATCGTAACTAGAATATCGGCGAATCCACTTTTGGTCACCTTAATGAGAATTTCTCCTCTGCCTTTGGGCTCAATGCCATGGAAGATGGCGTTCTCGACCAGGGGCTGGAGCGTGAATCGTGGAATTAGGCCGGTTAGCAGTTCCTCGTTGTCAATCTCCTTTACCATAGAGACCGTACTGCCATAGCGGTATTTCTGAATTAGAAAATAATCATCCAGCAGGCTCAGCTCATCTTTCAGCGGCATTAGTCTACGGTTGTCTTTGGCGATGCTGCGCAGCAGTCTGGATAGTGAAGTGGTCATTTCCGCGATGCCGGTAGCATTCTGAATTGTAGCCATCCATTTGATCGAATTTAGTGTGTTGTACAGGAAATGGGGATTGATCTGACTCTGCAGCATCCGGTATTCCAGCTCCTGCTTCTGTTTCTCGTCAGCGAGCCGGCTGTCCATAAGCGCTACGATATCTTGGGACAGGCGGTTAATGCCCCGGCCGACATCGCCAAGCTCGCTGTTCCATTCGATATTGCGGTCCAGCAGGAAATTGCCCTGGGCGATCTTATCAATCCGCTTCTTCAGTTTTTCCACCGGAAGACTGATGGTACGGGTCAGATACAGCGTAATGATAGCGCTTAAGACAATAACCAGGAGACAGACGCCGAGCATAACCAGAATCCATATATTTGTCTTGGGAGCGAACAGGTCATTGGATAAAGTCTGTGACAGAATGACTCCGCTGCGTACGGGATAAGATACCACGATATGGCTCTCTTTCTCGTCCTCGAGCTTGACCATGGACAGCTCAGTTTGTGGACCGACAGGTTTATCATTGGTATAGGCCACCGGTTCATACGGCTCTGCAATGGCGATGACCTGATCGCCGATGAGCTGATAATGATGATTGCCGAGCGTCAGCAGCAGCCGGGAATTCTTCGGCAGGGAGTACCCTTTCAGCTTGTCGGTAATAACAGTGGTATTCGCTAACAGGTACACTGTTCCAACGCGGGAAGCTCCTTTGCCGTAAATAGGAAAAACAAAAGGAATTCCGTTTGTGTTGGAGAGCGGGTCCTTGATCACCCGGTCCCATTTCTCCTCGGCATCGTTGCTAAGGCCGGTAATTTGACCGATATTGTGTATGGTAAGCGGAACAGAGGTGCCGGTTTTATCCACCTGCAGAAACTTTCCGTTGCTATCCGTAACAATCAGACGGCGGGCATAGCTGTTGGAGCGGTTGTTCAGGAAGTCCTGCTGCATCGAGTTGAATACATTAACTGCTTCCTTAGAGCTAGCCTTAGGTGAGCTGAAGTAGTCTGTGATCAGGGTATTAGTAGAAGAGTTAGTGCTGCAGGTCATCGCCAGCGATGACAGATCAATTAAATCCTGTTCAATAATATGGGATACCAGCTGCAGATTGAATTCGGTCGCCTGGATGGTTGTTTTACGCTGATAATAAGTAATTAATTCATAGCTAAAAAAAGACAACAGCGACGCTATCAGCAGTGCGAATACGGCCATGAGCAGAATAATGCGACTTTTAATGGTGGATTTTCTTACCGTATTTAACACTCCTCTACAAAATGTGAAAACATATAAAGCGTTTTCATATACCATAGCATATTCCTGCGTTCCGATACAGGGGGAGGTACATAAGCTGAATATTTTACATGTTTTAGATAGAAAATTACAGGTTTGAACCGGAGCAGGGAAGAAGAACACAGAAAAGTGAATGAACTTTGTTTGATAATGCATGCCATTCTTGCGAAAAAAGCTATAAACTTTGAACTAAGCTCAGAAGAGCCGATCGTAGTTACACAATCAGAAGAAAAGGGGATATTTAAATGAAACTGAAAAGATTCTATGGCATAACCCTCGCCACAGTATTCTCCATGAGTCTGTTGGCTGGATGTTCTGGTAATAACAACAACGAAGGTGCTGCTGCAACGACAGCTCCAGCAACGGGGAATTCTGCAAACGCTTCCGCTGAACCGAGCCAGGAGCCTGTGACTTTGAAATGGGCCTTGTGGGATTGGGAAGCTACCGCTTACTACAAGCCGCTAATCGATGCCTATAAAGCTGAGCATCCGAATGTAACAATCGAATATGTCGATCTGGGGTCGACGGACTATATGACCATGTTAAGCACACAACTGTCCGGTGGCGCAGATCTGGACGTACTTACAATTAAAGATATTCCGGGCTACTCGAACCTTGTGAAACAGAATCACCTGGAGCCGCTTAAAAGCTTTATGAGTGGCAACGCTATTGATCCTTCGGTATATGGAGGTACTGTAGAACAAATCGAAGTGAACGATGAGGTGTATGCGCTTCCTTTCCGCAGCGATTTCTGGATTCTCTACTACAATAAAGATTTGTTCGACAAAGCAGGCGTGGAATATCCAAGCAATGATATGACATTCGAGCAATATGATGAGTTGGCCAGAAAAATGACATCTGGCAGCGGTTCTGAAAAAGTGTACGGAGCTCACTACCATACTTGGCGTAGTGCGGTTCAACTGTTCGGTATTCTGGACGGCAAGAACACTGTTGTTGACGGAAACTACGATTTCTTGAAGCCAACCTATGAGCGGATCCTGAAAGAACAGGAAGACGGCATCGTAATGGATTACGCCACACTGAAGACTTCAAGCACGCACTATTCTGGCGTATTCTACAATAATTCCGTTGCTACTATGAACATGGGCAGCTGGTTTATCGCTACACAAATTGAGAAAGTGAAGAGCGGCGAGTCCCAATCGGCTAACTGGGGCATTGCGAAATACCCTCATCCGGATGGTGTGGAAGCCGGTACAACCCTGGGTACAATTACTTCCCTAGCTGTAAATCAGAAATCCAAACATAAAGAAGCAGCACTTGATTTCATGAAATTCGTGACTGGTGAAGAAGGAGCTAAAGTCATTGCTTCCACCGGAACCATTCCAGCGATTAAGAATGATGAAGTTATCAATTCCATTACTTCCATCGAGGGCTTCCCTACGGATGAGAACAGCAAAGCGGCACTGACTACTGTTAAGACTTATCTGGAAATGCCTATGCATGAAAAGAGCGCAGACATCGAAGTTATTTTGAATGAAGCGCATGACAATATTATGACTAAAAATGCTTCGATTGACGAAGGTTTGGATGATATGAATGCTCGCGTACAGCAGCTCTTGAATAATTAACCTTAAGAGAGCCGGTTCTAAGGGCGGGTGAAAGCCCGCCTTTTATATTAAAAACTATAGATTTGTGGGGAAAGTTTTAGAAGGTTTGGAGGAGAAAGAATGCAGAACGAAACCATATTGGGTACAAAAAAGATCCCTAAACGTCATTTGTCAAAAGGTGTCCGGGAAAACCTGGTAGCTTACAGCTTCATTGCGCCGAACTTTATCGGATTTGCCCTGTTTACACTGGTACCTATGTTTTTTGCCTTTATCCTTGCTTTTGTGAAATGGGACGGGGCCAATCCAATGAAGTTTATCGGGCTGGACAATTTCACCCGGTTGATCAGAGATACAACATTTCACAAAGCATTATGGAATACCATTGTTTACACTATTGGCGTAGTACCGTTCACCATGATTGTCGCGCTGGCGCTGGCGATTCTGCTTAATCAGAAGATAATGGCCCGCAATTTCATGAGAACCGTATTCTTTTTCCCTTATGTAGCATCCCTGGTAGCCGTTGCTGCCGTATGGAACTTTATCTTCAGTCCTACGATGGGTCCGATCAACAATATCCTGCATACCCTTACCGGTATCCCGCTGGAGGATCTTCCCCGCTGGGCAGCGGATAAACACTGGGCGATGTTCACAGTAATACTGTTTACAGTGTGGAAAAACATGGGTTATTACATGGTTATTTACTTGGCAGGTCTTCAGGGCATCAACCCTGAATTGTATGAGGCTGCTGAACTTGATGGTGCGGGCGCGTGGAGAAGATTCCGCAATGTGACGGTCCCTCAACTGGCGCCTACCTCTTTCTTTGTTCTGATGATTCTAGTCATCAATTCGTTCAAAGTCTACGATATCTTTATCAACCTATTTGCCGGCGCCGATAACCAGTTGAATGATTCTACAAGGGTTATGGTGTATCAAATCTACAATACGGCGTTCCGCTCGCTTGATTACGGATATGCCAGCGCCATGGCCATTGTATTGTTTCTGCTGGTACTTGGCATCACCATCGTCCAGTTCCGCGGCGAGAAGAAATACGGACAATAGGAGGATTCAAAAGATATGGTTGGTAAAAGTAAAGGACTTCGAATCAGCATTATGGTTCTTGTGTATATTTTGTTGTTTGCGACAGTACTGGCGATGCTGGTTCCGTATATATGGATGTTGTCTTCTTCACTCAAGATGAACAAAGATGTCTTTTCCTTCCCAATGCAGTGGATTCCACAGAATCCGCGCTGGGAGAATTTCGCGGATATCTGGACACGCATTCCGCTGGGCCGTTTTATTTACAATACGGCGAAACTATCGATTATCGTAACGATTCTACAACTACTGACTTCCAGCTTTGCTGCGTACGCGTTCTCCAAACTGCATTTCCGGGGAAAAAACATTCTATTCCTTGGATATATTGCAACGATTGCGATCCCTTGGCAGGCTTACATGGTGCCGCAATTTATCCTGATGCGTTACATGGGACTTAACAATACGCATTTGGCAATCATACTGCTGCAGGCATTCTCGGCATTTGGAGTATTTCTGATGCGCCAGTTCTATCAAGGTGTTCCGGATGAATTATGCGAAGCTGCCCGTATTGACGGCTTGAGCGAATATGGAATTTGGGCGCGAATCATGCTGCCGTTGTCCAAGCCAGCCTTGTCTACATTGACGATCTTCACCTTTGTCGCTACCTGGAATGACTTCCTAGGGCCAATGATTTATCTGACAGATACGAAACTCAAGACTATCCAAATCGGACTAAGAATGTTCATCTCGCAATATTCCGCCGAATATGGCCTGATTATGGCCGCGAGTGTGGTGTCCATTATTCCGGTTGTAATTGTTTTCCTGGCTCTGCAAAAGTACTTTGTACAAGGTGTTGCAGCATCGGGCATTAAGGGCTAGAACCGTATTTGACCTGGCAGTTGCATGCTTCATAGGCTGCCAGGTTTTTTTATAAGTCAAAGGGGTCTGTATAACTCTAGTAATTATTCATTTAACAATAAAATGAATACGCTTTCTTTTATTATTGGCCATCAAAGGAGGAGAAGAGAATGAACAGAAAGCACTTTCGAAAAAGGCTTTTCTCAATAACGATGACTACTGCGCTCGTAGTTGGGATGTTTCCGGCATTCACTCTGCCTGCAGCCTCTGCTGCTACCGTAAATTCTATCTACGCTGCCGCCCATATGGGGGCTACAACAATTGCAGATACAACGCTGCCAGCCAGCATTGATATCGGAGGCCAGAGCACAGCAGTGAACTGGAATATTGGAGCAGATACCTTTGCCGTGCCATACGATGCCGTGACCGTCAGCGGTACAGCAAACGGGGGGCCGGTCGTAGCCAGTGTGGAAGTTATTCCGCCCGCAAGTAATCCGTTGGTTTACTTTGTGGATAGCGGCAGAGGGGGCGATTCCGTAGGCAACGGGCCTACTTCCTCGCCGCTGTACGAAGCGGTCCGCACGCTGAGCGGCAGCGATTTGCTCAACCAGTCACCCGACCAGAAGTATATCAGCGGTACGGCGGACTGGGGATTTGATGATTCCGTAAACAAGGTCAAGAATTCCAAAGACGGGGGACTTACCGATCCAGCCACCGATCCGTCCCTATGGACTGTCGGACTTCGTGCCGACCCTGCCAGCAATCATATCGTGTATAAATTAAAAGCGCTTGAAGCTGGAACCTATACGCTCAGCAGCGGTTTCCATGATTGGTACGGCAGCCGCTCCCGTGTAATACGTCCTCAGATCGAGTATAAGGATGCTAGCGGGGCAACCAAGACCATCTTGTTTGACCAGTTCAACACTAATGTGACTAAACTAATTTCCGGCGAATTCACCATTCCTGGAGACATTGACGTTAGTAGTCCAATGACGTTGACTTACGCCTATGTTGCTGACGAAAAACCTATTTTGAGCTGGTTCGCCGTTGCCAAGGGCGGAATCAAGAAACAGATCGAAGAGGCTACACAGAGCGCAGCTTCTATGGTCAAGGTTCTGCTTGACGGCAACGATATCCAAGCTGACAATGTCAACGGCCTCACATTCAAGGGATTTGGCGTACTAAGCGCTAACAGCACCAGTGCGCTTTTGATGGACTATAAGTCAGAGCATCCAGAGGCTTATGCAGAAATGCTACAGATCTTGTTCGGTGGAGAACATCCGCTCATGACGCATGTGAAAATCGAGATGGGCAATGACCGCAATAACTCCACGGGACCTGACCCGGCGACTATGCGTACGGCCGATGAAGAGGCAAATGTTACCCGGCATCCCGGCTTCCAGCTTGCCGCAGATGCCAAGGCGGTGAACCCTGATCTTAAAGTGAGCATCCTGAGATGGAGTGCTCCGGCCTGGGCGAATAACAACGACAAAATCTATACCTGGTACAAAAAAACCATTCTGGCCGCTTATCGTGAATACGGTTATATGGCCGATTACGTTAATCCTTATATCAACGAGCACGCTCCAGATTTGGCGTGGACCAAACAGTACGCTGAGAGAGTCAAGACTGACAGCGAAGGCTTCAACAGCACCGAAGAGCGGGAACTGTACAACCGGATCAAGTCTGTGATATCCGATGAAGTCGGGATTGGCAGTTTCGGTGCCAGTATGGTGAGTGATCCTTCTCTGCGGGAAGCCGTGCCGATCGCTGGATACCACTACAACACGGACGACGACAGCGCAGGCAATTTCAAAAAACTTGCAGAACAATATGATATTGAGGTTTGGAACAGCGAGGCGCAGTCTACCTTCAGTAATTCCTCTTTCCGTCCCAACAACAATATGAAAGATCCTACAGTGGCAGGAACAGGAATTGGTGGTGTCGGCAGTCCGCTGGAGATGAGTAACACGATTATTAAAGGATTCGTTAACTCCCGCCGGACACACTTTATTTACCAGCCCGCCATTGGTTCCTTTTATGAAGGCGGACAATATTCCTTCAAGGAATTGGTCAGCATGCGCGATCCGTGGTCGGGATGGATTCATTATGATGCGGGTCTTGTCACTTTGCAGCATTACAGCTGGTTTGCGAATGTAGGCTGGGAGAACGAGGATAATACTGCTGGGATCTGGCGAGCGGTTCCTCAAGCCAGCTCTACAGGTGCGACAGGCACCAATCCGGTCAGCGGCCGCAACGGTTCCCCTAGCTATATAACCCTTGCAGCACCTGATAAAAAAGATTTCTCTACGGTTATCGTGAACGATAGCGAGTATTCCAAAATCTACAAGCTGCAGACAGTCAATATGGCTTATACGGGTAATCCATCCATGGAAGTATGGGAAACCCGTGCCGCTGATGCAGGAGAAGCGTTCAACAGCAATTATATGCAGTATCTCGGTGATGCCACTGCTGATGGCAGCGGGGTGTATACCGTTAAGGTTAAACCGTATTCGACCGTGACTGTGTCTACTTTGAAGAACAAGGACAAAGAAGAATATAATACACCGTTGCCTGTAGAAGGCGAGCGTACCGTACTGGATACCGATACTACAGGAGCGGGACACAGTACTGGGGACAACATTCTGTACGCTGATGATTTTGACTATTCCAAGCAGACTGTTGTGAAGATTGGTGCAGGCGGTCAATCTGAGGGTACCCAGAGCTATATCAAATCCCGCGGCGGTTCCCAAAGCGTTATCCCGCGTTTTACCCATGACCGCAACGGGGCATTTGAGGCCTATCTTCCGGACGGTTCAGACAATTATGTCCTGCGGCAGCAGCTGGACACGGGAACCATGGGGCTTGGCGGCACATGGAACAGCGGAGATCCCGTAACGGCCATCGGCGACAACCGGTGGATGAACTACAAGGCCAGTGTTGATGTTTCGTTCGAAACAAACAATACTCAGGGCGGAGCCAATTATGCTGCGATAGGCGCCCGTTATCAGGGAGGTGGCAGTTCCCACTCCATAACCGGTACACCGTATGTGCTGAAATTCTGGTTCGACGGCGGCTGGCAGCTGCTGGTCAACAATAGCGCAGTTGCGAGCGGAAATGCCGCGAACGGTTCCGGCGGCGTGAAGATCGACGGATTCGATACCGCATATGACGCATGGCATAATATTGCCGTTCAGGTTGCAGGCGATAAAGTGACTGCCTATCTGGATGGGGTGAAGCTGGCTTCCTATACCGACCCTACTCCTGAATTGTCCGGCCGGGTAGATCTGGCCAGCGGCTACTATCACGTCCGCTTCGATAATTTGAAGGTGGAGAAGGTTGAGGGCTACACGCCGTATTATTCAGAGCTTCTAGACAATCTTGAGATGTATGACCTGGCTGCGGCTCCGAACCCTAAACTGATCTATACCGGGTCGTGGAGCCATATAAATGGAGCGGGCATGTACATTTACCAGCGTTCTCTTTCTACCAGCCAGGCTGCAGACGCTGCAATGGAATATACGTTTGAAGGCACCGGACTGGATATTTTAGGAGCGAATAACGGATCGGCGAAGCTTGAGGTAACGGTGGACGGAAAAGTTATTGCTCTATCGGCTGATACATTAGCTTCCAAGGAGCTGTACCAGACGTACGCACTCCGCGGGCTTAAATATGGCCAGCACCATGTGCAGATACAGGTGGTAAGCGGCACCTTGGTTGTCGACGCGGTGGCGGTTGTTTCCGGGGAAGTAACCGGTACTGTAGATACTGCTGCTCTTCAGGCGGCGGTAACAGCCGCGAAAGAAATAAACAAACAGGATGAATATTCGGACAGAGAGTGGCAGCTCTTCGTAGATGCACAGAGCGCTGCACAGGAAGCACTGGATAATCCTATTTTATACAAATTGGATCAGGAAGGAGTTACTCAGCTTGAAGCACGCCTGATCTCCGCCCAGAACCAGTTGACTACGGGAGATATACGGGAGCTTGTCGCTCCTCAGGATTTGGCTACTTATGCTGGAAAACTGCCGGATCTTCCAGACAAGGTGGAAGCCACTCGGGCAGACGGATCCAAATTGCTGGTATCAGTAAAGTGGAATGTAAATGCGGCCAGCTTCAACAATCCGTATGAACGGGTAGCTGTAACCGGCACTTATGGAAATCTGAAAACAACTTGTTATGTGGAAGTGGTACCGGAGGGGCTCTTATACTTCCTCGATGCTGGTGTATCGGTGGACGGTATCACGCCGCCGTATACGTTAATCAAGGATTTTGTAGGTGACAGCTTGCTTAATAACAAGGCGGATCAGCCTTCGACAGGCAATGGCGTATGGGGGCATACCAGTACTAAGTACCTCCTCAAGGGGCTTGGTGGCGCTGTAGTTCCTTCTGATAAAAGTCAGACAGGTGTTTATGGTTCGGATACAAAAAATAATCCACTTGTATACCTGCTCCCTTTGAACGCAGGCAAATATACGATTACGTCATTCCATCGGGACTGGTGGAACAACACCAACCGCACGATGGATATTACGCTTAGCTATATCGACGCTGAAGGGAAAGAAGTGACCAAACCGGTCCGAACCGGACTCGTCGCAGGTCCTAATGGCGCTATGATTAACTATGACTTCACGCTTCCGGTGAGCGGTACTGTGAAATACTCAATAAACAATACGTATTCAGGCAATCAGGCGGCATTGATCAGCTATGTGGCTGTAGCTAGAGATAAAGCCAGTGTTGCTAATGAGCAGGCTGTAAATGAGGCTAAGAGTATCATAGAAGGTGCGGTATACAGCGTGCAGAAGGAAGTGGCAAACAGCGAAGAAGCTGTCCAGACTTGGCTGCTGCAGACGATAGGCGCTCTGCCCGGTCTCAATGATACCGGAGTTGCGATCGGTGAGATTACCTTGTCTTCCTTCCAAGAAGCAACCGATGAGACTAACGGCAGTTTCAGCTTTACGGTATCACTGAGTAAGGGAGAGGCCACAGCGGACAGTTCGGTGAGCGGAACAATCAAGCTGCCGGAACCGGATACTGTTCAGCCTTTGATTACTCTGTTAGGTGATGCAATAGTGAATTTGCACATCGGTTCTGAATATACAGATGCAGGAGCGACTGCTTATGATGACAAGGATGGTGATATTACAGACCGTATAACAACAACAGTTAGCAGTGAAGTATACGGCTTGACTGCTCTCGATACAGCGAAAGCTGATATTTATACCTTCCATTATAATGTCAGCGATACCGCAGGCAATAAGGCTGAAGAAGTGACAAGAAAAGTAGTCGTTGCACTTGATCCGGATGTAATGAAGCCGGTGATTACACTGCTTGGTGAACCGTCCATTCAACTGGAAAATGGCGCAAGCTATATGGATGCTGGAGCCACAGCGGTAGATGACCGTGACGGCGACATTACGGAGCTTATTATAGCAACGATTACGAAGAATGAGGAGAATGTGCTGGCACTGGACACTAAGGCGGCAGGCATCTACACCTATCATTATAATGTGAGTGATGCGGCGGGCAACGCGGCTATTGAAGTGACTAGAACCGTGACAGTGGGCGAAGCAGAGCACCCTCCGGTAGTGACGCCAACACCAACACCAACACCGACATCGACGCCGGAACCGGAGCCAACAACAGTACCAACATCTACGCCGGCGCCAACGGAAGCACCAGTGTGGACGGTAGCACCGACACCAGCAGTCATCCCGTCCCCAACGCCAACACCGCTGCTGCAGACCGAAAAGGTTCTTGATCGAAAGGATTTCACGGCACCGGTTGGAGGAGTAATAACGGTTCAGCTCACTGAAGCTACAGAATCCGTGCTCCTTCCAGCAGGACTATCAGGAATCATCGGAGAGAACACTCTACGTCTGGCTTGGAGTAAGGTTGCTATCGATCTGACCCCAGAAGTGCTGAAGAGCATTCAAGAAAAAGCTACTGGAGGTCAAACGGAGGGGGCGCGAATTAAGCTCTCAGCAGTGAAGGTATCCAGAGATGCTGTGGAACAGTTAATCAATAATCGGGCTGTTAATGGTTCCGTACATTTATCTGCGGCAAGTGATGTGATTAACTTCAGCTTGGAGGTTGTTGCTGCCAACGGCACTGCTGTAACGGTAACTGCTTTTGATAAACCGTTGACACTTACGTTCAACGTAGATCCGGATGCCAATATAAGCTTGCTCGGCAGCTACTATGTTTCTGCAAATGGTGCGCTTGAATTCATGGGCGGAACGTTGACTAATGGTAAATGGACTGCTGAAATACGGCATTTCAGCCAGTATGCAGTCCTGGAATACGATAAGCTGTTCACAGATGTAAGCAGTGACAGCTGGGCCAGCAATGTGATTAAGACCATGGCTGCGGAGCATATTATTGAAGGCATTTCCAGTACGGAGTTTAATCCGCAAGGGGATGTAACTAGGGCACAATTCGCTGCTATGATTGCACGCGCGCTTGGGCTTAAGGCAGGAAGCCATCCAACATTTGGTGATGTGGATTCCAAAGCCTGGTATGCCGAAGCCGTTGCAGCTGTTAGCGGAACGGGTATCGTGCTCGGACGCAGTGCGGATTCGTTCGCCCCGGATCAGAGCATTACCCGCGAGGAAATGGCTGTGATGATCGTTCGTGCTTATGAATATTTGCAGGGAAGCGAGACCAATGAACCTGCTGTAGGATCGTTCAGTGATTATTCCCAGATTCATGACTGGGCGAAGAACGCAGCAAACATCGCCGAACAGGCGGGACTGATCAAGGGACGCGGCAATAAGCAATTCGCGCCACAAGAGACGATGACCCGTGCCGAAGGTGCGCAAGTTATCTCCAATCTGCTGGGATATTTGTAAGTAGCATTTCAAAGAACCTGGCAGGCTGCATTAAGCGGGCTGCCAGGTTCTTTATAGATTTGGAGAGACGGGGGAGTGCTTAGGAAAACAGCGGCCGGAAGTCCAACTATTCACCGCAGTAGCGATTGCATCTTTTTTGAAGAATCCTTGAATTTGAGTTTTAAAGCTCAGCTTCTTTTACTATATTTTCCGGGTGGAATGCCCGTGATGTTCTTGAAGGTACGGATGAAATTGGCATAATCGTTAAAGCCGGACAGATAGCAGGTATCGGATACGGAGTTCCCGGCGGACAAGAGCTGCTTGGATAACGCAATTTTTTTGAGCAAGACGTAACGGTAGATGGTTCCGCCTGTCTGCTGTTTGAACAGATGGCTGAGATAATATTTATCGACGTTCAGTTCTCCAGCGATTTGCTCCAGTGACAGATTTAGATGCAAGTGGTTGTCGATATAGCTCATGGCTGATTGAATATGTGAGGAAATGATGCTGGGCACGGTAGATCGGGTGCGGCTGTACAGCTCATTGATGAGGACGAGGATCTGAACCAGGTAGGTCAGAGCCAGAACTTCGCTCCCGTACTGCTGATTCTCTAATGTCTCAATCAGGCGGGAAGCAAGGGCTGTATACTCTGCAATCAGCGGTTCATCCATTTGCGCGAGATTATGCTCTCCGGGCTGGCGGTTCTGGAAACAAGCGAGCAGATTTGTAGTTGCGGTACAGAAGGGATAGACAAGCGGAGCTTTGAAATGGATAGTCAACCGTTCATAGGGCTCCGGAGATAAATTGATGATTTTATGAATCTCGTGATTGTTGAACAACAGGACATTGCCCCGCTGCAGGGGATAGCTGAACTGATCTACAAAACCGTTCACCTTGCCGCCCAAGAACAGGAAAATTTCATAGTGGTCATGGATGTGGAAATCCCTGGTAGGTGAGATCGGCGAATTTCCGATACCTGCCAGAATATCTCCATCGAACGGCTCATAATACTGGGCATGCTTCATTGGAATTGCCCCTTTCAGATTGATCACAATATACGCAATAAAACATCATTATTCGCAAAGACATTGCAATAATACAACACTAAACTATAGTAGAAGATTACGCAATATAACAAGATTCAGGCGGTAGGCAAGAGAAGTAGCTGTAGCTGATTAGATGCAATTGAAAGGGTGGAATTGTGCATGAATGGGAAGGAACAGCGTAAATACTGGCTGGATACAATGCTGCTGATCGGGGGGCCTGTGCTGAATGCTTTGGCTGAGCGGAAATTAAAGGAACAGTTGCCTACAAAGTTTCATAGTGACCGGAGCCAGTTTGCCCATTTGGAGGCTTTTGCGAGATTGGCATGCGGAATGGCCCCTTGGCTTGAGCTAGAGGGACTTGAGGGTGAGGAAGAACAGCTTAGAGCCCGTTATGCCGGGCTAATGCTGGAAGCCATTGATGCCGCTGTTGATCCGAATTCACCTGACTATATGGAATTCAAGGCTGAAGGCCAACCGCTGGTTGATGCGGCATTCCTGGCACATGCGCTGGTGCGTGCACCAAAGCAGCTTGCCGGCAAGCTGAGTGCGCGGGTCAAAGGCAATGTAATAACAGCGCTGAAGCAGACACGCCGGACAGCGCCAAGCGGCAGCAACTGGCTGCTGTTCAGCGCAATGGTGGAAGCCGCTTTGTATATACTTGGCGATCCTGAATATGACCGGATGCGCGTTGGCTATGCGGTCCATATGTTCATGGATTGGTATAAGGGCGACGGAGTTTACGGGGATGGCAAGGACTTTCACTGGGATTATTACAACAGCTTTGTTATTCAGCCGATGCTGGTGGATGTGGTAGCACTTTTTGAACTGGAGTCGGAGCAATATTCCGCATTGAAACCGCTGATTCAGCAACGGGCACAGCGATACGCTACTGTTCTCGAACGGATCATTGCACCGGATGGAACCTATCCCTTTATCGGGCGTTCGATCGTTTACCGTTTTGGGGCGTTTCAACTGCTGTCGCAGGCGGCGCTGCAGCATTTTTTGGAGGAAGCATTGCCCCCTGCACAGGTACGCTGCGCTTTGACAGCTGTGATTACGCGAATTATGGAATATCCGGGTACGTTGGATGAGTCCGGATGGCTACGTCCGGGGGTATACGGTTATCAGCCGGAGCTTGCGGAGAGCTATATCAATACAGGCAGTCTTTATTTATGCGCCTCCGTATTCCTCCCGCTGGGGCTGCTCCCTTCTGATCCATTCTGGTCAGGGGAAGAGATGAAATGGACTTCACTAAAAATTGCAGCCGGTGAGGATGTTATGAGAGATCATGCCTTGGAATAAAAAGTATTCAGCCATATTAGTGAAGAATAAGATGCTTCGCGGATCTGACTGACCTTTAAGGAGGAAAAAAGGCATGAATAAACAGATGCTTTTGGAAATAGTGCATGAAATGAAGCCAGTCGATCTGAGCTTGTATTATCCAAAGGGGGATGCGGCTGCTTTTTGGAAACGGGCGTTATCATCAGGAGTACTACAGGCAGATATCAGCGAGATCCGCGCGGAGGCGGTAAGGCTGGACGGGCAGTCTATACCTGAAATGTCGTATACGTTATTTTCCATTTATTCGCGTACGGGTTCAAGGCTGGAATATGAACGGGTCTATTTTGAACGGAGAAGAAGGCTGAATACTTATGTATTTCTGGCTTTGCTGGAGCCGGATCATCCGGAAGTACTGGAGAAGCTGGAGGACATCCTCTGGGCTATTTGCGATGAGTACACCTGGTGTCTTCCGGCCCACCTCCCAGCGGATCATAATGCAGCTGATATCAACCGGTATATTGATCTGTTTTCTTCCGAGACCGGATTTACTTTAAGTGAAGTTTTACTTTTGCTCGGGGAACGACTTTCGCAGCTTCTGAGATCCCGAATCCACCATGAAGTAGAGCAGAGACTGTTTCGTCCATTTCTTGAAAATGGTCCTTATGATTGGGAGACAGCGCGACATAATTGGGCAGCGGTCTGTGCGGGATCAATCGGGGCTGCTGCCTTGCTGTCTGTGGAGGACCCAGCCATGCTTGCGGATATTCTGCTGAGGACAGAGCGCGCCATGTTGTATTACCTGGAAGGGTTCGGTGAGGACGGTGCCTGTCTGGAAGGCCTTGGGTACTGGAATTATGGGTTTGGTTATTTCACTTATTATAGCGATCTCCTCTGTTCCAGAAGCGCAGGCAGACTGGACTGGTTCAACCAAGAGAAGGTAGCGCAAATCGCGCGCTTCCAACAAAAATGTTTCATTGACGGAAGTCATGTAGCCAATTTCTCTGATTCAGTGCCTCAGGTGCTAGTACATATGGGATTGTCTCATTATCTGGCGGAAGTCTGTACGGATGTCGAACGCCCCCCATCCGCTTTGCGCGCTCCTTACACTGAAGATCATTGCAGCCGCTTTGCACCGGCTTTCCGCAATCTGATCTGGACCAGGGCTGGCAAGGAGGACGAAGCTTGGCAAGCCGCCAGCTATTATCTCCCTGATGCCGCTTGGCTTGTCTCGCGTTATGTGTCAGAGGCGGGTTCATTCGGATTCGCAGCCAAGGGCGGGCACAATGCTGAACCGCATAACCATAATGATCTGGGACATTTCATTCTGAGCGGCCGGGGAGAGATCTACGCATCCGATCTTGGAAGCGGAGAGTATACCGCTGATTATTTTGGGGCTGGCCGTTACCAGTATGACTGCAATGGATCGCAGGGCCATTCGCTGCCGATCATTGATGGCCAGTATCAGCTGGCCGGTCGGGCGTTCAGGTCCACAGTGCTGCATGCATCGGCGGAGGAGAATGATGAGCTGACATTGGATCTGACACAGGCGTATCAGGTAACAGGACTACAGTCCTTAATCCGTTCGTTCGTCTGGCATAAAGAGGAATGTCCACGGCTGGAGCTGACAGACACTTACCGGTATGCGGGAATTCCGGCGTGCTGGACGGAGCGGTTTGTCACCTGGCGTGAGCCTAAGCTCCTTCATCCGGGTACCTTGCTGCTGCCGGGGACTACGGCTCGCGGCGTTGAAGTGACATACGATTCACTGAAAGTTGAGCCGGAGATTACTGTGCATGTGTACCGGGATCATTTTGGTATGGAGAAGCTCTGGTATAGTCTGGACTTCCATGTGCTTCAGCTTGGCGCGGTGGGCAAACTGGTATTCACTTTTCAATTTCTATAAAAGATGGGCCTGAGCTTATAAAAAGTCCTCTATCAGAGGGTAGAGGCTAATTCGAATAAAGGCGGGATTTAGATGAGTAGATTAGTAAAGCAAGCTTGGGTAGACGAGGCTTGGGGCAAAGCCTTGGAGAAGACTAGAACGAACAGCCGGAGAATCGGTGCAGAATTCCCCCATGCCAGTCAAGGCGGCAAATACGTGCTTGAAGCACCAAACTGGTGGACGGCCGGCTTTTGGCCGGGAATGCTCTGGCAGCTCTATGCTGAGAGTGGTGATGAGGATTTGAAAGCGATTGCTGAGCAGTGTGAGGAACGGCTTGACGAGGTGCTGGATGGTTATGTGAAGCTGGACCATGACCTAGGTTTTATGTGGCTGTTGACCAGTGTTGCGAACTACAAGCTCACGGGCAGAGAAGCATCACGAGTCCGGGCGTTGAAGGCAGCTAACTATCTGGCGGCCCGCTTCAATCTGAAAGGACGCTACATCCGGGCCTGGAATCCATGGAGTGAAGGCGAGGATAACAGCGGGGTAGCCATTATCGATTGCTGCATGAATACCAGCCTGCTTTTTTGGGCCTCCGAAGTAACAGGGGATCCACGTTATCGGCATATCGCTGAGGCGCATATGGATACGGTGCTGGAGCACTTCATCCGGTCGGATGGTTCGGTTTATCACATCGTCAAATTCAACCCGGAATCGGGCGAAGTGGTTGAAAAGCTTGGCGGGCAAGGTTATGCGCCCGAGTCGGCTTGGTCGCGCGGGGCAGCCTGGGCGCTCTACGGACTGTCATTGGCCTATCATCATACGGGCAAACAGAGTTACCTCAATGCATCCAAGCAGGTCGCGCATTTCTTCTTGACCCGTCTGCCCGAAGATCACGTTCCACATTGGGATTTCCGTGCTCCCGGTGAAGTTGGGGAGATTCGGGATAGCTCTGCAGGTTCCTGTGCAGCGAGTGGCTTGCTCCTGCTGGCTAGCCAGGTGGACGACTCGGAGGCTCATGTGTATCGGAACGGGGCTATAAGAATTACTGAATCCCTTTATCGGAATTATGGAACTTGGGACAATGCAGAAGAAGAAGGATTGCTGCTTCATGGTACGAGTAACTATCCTGAGAATCGGAATATAGATGTTCCGCTTATCTATGGTGATTTCTTCTATGTCGAAGCGCTAGCTCGGCTGAAAGAAGCCGGACCGTTCTACTGGGAATAGGGGGGATATGATGCAGACCATGAAGGCTTCTACTACTATAGCTATTAATCCGCTGAAGACCCGGGAGGATCTGGTCTCTGCTCTTGAACAGCTTACAGATCCGCTTCGGCCGCTCTACAGCAGAGGCGGTGCACGGCTGGCAATCGGCGGGACAGGAGCGAGCTATCCAGCAGTAACTGCAGAAATGGAAGGTTTCTCCCGGGTATTGTGGGGCTTAGTGCCCCTGCTCATGGGAGGTGGAGAAAGCGGGCTTTGGGATACTGTGCTGGATGGCATACGCCACGGCACGGATCCTGCCCATGAAGAATACTGGGGTGAAGTTCAAGATTATGACCAGCGTCTGGTAGAGATGGCGGTCTTCGGTTTCGCCTTAGCCGCCATTCCTGGACAGATCTGGTCACCACTTACCCAGAAGGAACAGGAGCAATTGTACAGTTGGCTGAATCAGATTAATTCCCATCCTTGCTATGACTGCAACTGGCTGTTCTTCAACGTGCTGGTTAATGTTGGATTCCGCAGAATCGGCCGCCCCTACGACGCGGAGCAGCTGGAGAACAATCTGAAGCGAATGGATGATTTTTATCTGGGTGATGGCTGGTACAGTGATGGAATTAACGGGCATAGCGATTATTATGTTCCTTTTGCCATCCATTACTATGCGTTACTGTACGCGAAGCTGATGGAACAGGAGGACCCGGAACGTTCACAGGTGTTCAAAGAACGGGCCCGGCTTTTTGCCACCGAATTCTTGGGCTGGTTCGCTCCGGACGGATCTGCCCTTCCTTATGGAAGGAGCTTAACCTACCGCTTTGCCCAGTCTGCTTTTTGGAGCGCACTCGTCTATGCAGGCGTTGAAGGATTCCCTATAGGTGTGGTCAAAGGATTAGTACTGCGCAATTTGCGCTGGTGGTTCAGCCAGCCGATCTTTGATGCCGGAGGCGTACTGACGATTGGTTATACCTATCCCAACTTGGTCATGGCGGAGAATTATAACGCTCCCGGTTCCCCCTACTGGGCGTTAAAGACATTCCTGCCATTAGCTCTCAGCGCGGAGCATCCATTCTGGAAGGAAGAAGAACTGCCTCTGCCGGATATTCCTGCAGTTATAGTCCAGAAGCCTGCGCATCTTGTCATTGTCCGCGAACCTGCTTCCGGCCATGTGGCTGCCTTCAACAGTGGTCATCTATATACGAATGAACATACCCACACGTCTGCCAAGTATGAGAAATTCGTATACTCAACAGGCTTCGGGTTCAGCGTACCCCGCTCCGAATGGGGATTGTCTCAAGGGGCATTTGATTCCATGCTCGCTCTAAGTGAGAGCGGGGACAACTTGTATCGGGTCAGACGGCGGAATATGGAGTCAAGAATTGTGGACAATGTGCTGCACTCCGTCTGGAAGCCATGGACTAATGTGGAGGTTCGGACCTGGATCGTTGCTGGGCTGCCTTGGCATATTCGGATCCACCGGATCGAGACCGGACGACCGTTGGACGCCGCAGAGGGCGGCTTCGCGCTTGGTCAGGAAGCGGGGGGGGAACAGCAGATCGGCCTTACAACCGCGGCAGTATCTACAGCATGGGGAATAAGCGGAGTCAAGGGTTTGATCGGCTACGAAAAGGCTGAGCTAATTTGGCCTAATGCCAACACAAACCTGCTTCATCCCCGGACTGTTTTGCCTACACTGACGACTTTCCTTGAGCCTGGAATCCACTGGCTGGCTTCGGCTGTATACGGTGATCCGTCGGGAGATTCTTGCGGTGGTATTCTTGAACAATCACCTGAGTCTATTTTGAAGGTTACTTTTGATAAGGACATCATAAAGGTTCTTACGTCTAGTGAAGCGGAATTTATTATCAGAAGAGAGTGAGAATTACCGCTAACAACATTGTGTTAAAAAGACAAGTAATTGAGTAGAGTATGACTGATTTCTCGTATGAAAAATAAATTTCTGTGGTTGTACAATTTCCCCCGTACAGGCACTTCTAGGCGCACGCCCACATACAATAAGGATGACCATGAACCCGTAAGGCAAACAGATCGGTTTCATTGTACAAGTGCGGGAGGTGTCGCCAAGTTGCCTGGATTCTTAAGCACGATTGCGTTGCTGATCAAAGAACTGACGCTGCTGGTATCATACGTAAGGAATAATGCATTTCCACAACCGCTCTCGGAGCAGGAGGAAAGCCGATACTTAGGGATGATGGCTGAGGGAGATGCCAAGGCCCGCAATTTGTTGATTGAGCATAATTTGCGGCTCGTTGCCCATATAGTGAAAAAATTCGATAACACCGGAGAAGACATGGAGGATCTGATCTCCATCGGCACCATCGGCCTGATTAAAGCTATTGAGAGCTATCGTCCAAACAAAGGAACCAAACTAGCCACATTTGCAGCACGTTGTATTGAAAACGAAATTCTGATGCACCTAAGATCCTTGAAGAAGACTCGTAAAGACGTATCCCTGCATGATCCAATTGGGACGGACAAAGAAGGTAATGAAATTACACTTATCGATATCCTTGGCTCCGAAGCGGATGATGTCATTAAAGAAGTAGATCTGAAGATCGAAAAGAGTAAGATTTATCGTAACCTTGATATTCTGGATGACCGGGAAAAGGAAGTTGTCGTTGGGCGGTTTGGATTGGATACAGGTGGAGAAGAGCGGACACAGCGGGAGATTGCTAAGGAGTTGGGGATCTCGCGGAGTTATGTTTCGCGGATAGAGAAGAGGGCGCTCATGAAGTTGTATCATGAGTTTTATAAGGCGAAGCGGTAGGACTGATGACAATTACACAGTAATAATCCATTAATAATAAAACTTGAAAAGCGACTTGTCTACGGATGAGTCGTTTTTTGTGTGGATAGGGTTCACCCTACTTATGATACGGTTCACCGTAACATCTATAGAGCGAAATACAGGTAATTCTCATACCTATACCGTTTACAATTCCTCTTTCTGTAAATTGCCTAATAGCATCACTAGCATATGATCCTTCAATATCAGAATAACTGACTGTTATATCCTGTTGAAACAGTCACTCATAAGTATATTTCTTCTTGATTGATAGGCATTTTGCTCTCAATCCACCAAGTTACTGAACTAAGCACGGCTCCGATGTACGCCTCTATTTTAATTTGCTGTACTATTCCACATATTCGTACTTTTCATTAAAAACCCGCACTTGATTTCGACCAGCTCTTTTGGCAGCATAAAGTGCTTCATCAGCTTTATGAAGAAGTTGATGGATTGTTTCCTCCACAGCTCCTGTCGTTACGGATACCCCAAAACTAGAGGTAATCGTTACCAATTTTTCATTTTCAACTAGAGGCTTCTGTTCAATGCAAAATCTAAGGTGATTAGCGAAGTTTTCCCCTTCCGCTAGTGTATAACCAGGTAAAGCGAGTACAAATTCTTCACCACCATATCTAGCAAATAGTATATGTTCTCCCATCTCAGCCTTACATATTTGAGCCACATGTACTAGCATTTGATCTCCGGTTTGATGCCCATAAGTGTCGTTCACTTTTTTGAAAAAATCAATATCAAATAGAATAATCACAAAGGATGATAATTCACCCTTTGCTTTCATTAAGCTTTGCTCACTTTTCTGGAAAAAGGCACGACGATTGTATATTTGTGTAAGATCATCATAATAGGCTTGATGCTCTAACTTTTGTTGTAATGTATGTAGCTCTGTTATATCCGTAAATATAATTAGTAAGCCAGAGTTATTATTAGATTGTTGAAGCATAGAAATACGTAGCTGATATATATAATTACCTTGATGAATCGTAACATTCAATTTATCTGAGATCGTATCTAATTGAACAGGGAATGATTGATCCGTTAGCATATACCAAACTTGATCAAATGGCTGCCCTAACGTTGATCGATCCAATTCACTAAACATACTTTTACAAGCTTGATTATATTCGATTAATTGATAGGTATCATTAAGCACAATGACACCATCGTTCATACTATTAAAGATCGTTTCCTTTGCAATTGGCATTATTGATAACATTCGAGAGGAGGTAATAGACCAAAGGTACAAAACAGAAGAAAACCAAATAACCATGGGTACAGGATCGATACCATCGGGTGTCACTCCTATGAATAATAAAAATGCAGTCATTATTGGAAGCAGTTGACCGCAGATGAGGGCAAATAATTGAGATCGATATACACTAACGGTTTCCTTCCAGCGTGAAAGCAGCAATAAGAGCGCAGCTAACATACAACAGAAAATGTAAATATTATGTACGGCAAACCATGCCCCATACTCAATCTCACTATATGGAGCCCCGAGCACCGAATGGATATCATATATTCTATAGTAAAAATGATGGGATTCATTAGTTACATTGATGAGAAAAGTAATACAAGGCATTGTAAGTAGCGCGATTATTCTTTTTCTCGTTATTTTATAACCCAAATATTGCATGACAAACATTAATCCTAACGGAGGGAAAAATGGCATCCCTGCATACTGTACAATATTCCAAAATCTAAGCTGTTCTAACGAAGTCGATGTTAAGCTAAAGGCATAACCAAAGCAATAAATCATTGAAGTTAATGTATTCCACATGAACAAATTAGCGATATTTGTATAATAATGTCTCCTCCAATAAGTAAAGACAAGTATAGACAAATTCAGAACAGCCGAAGTACAAACTAATGTTATATATGCTGCTAGCTTCGAATCCAATAGGTATACCCACTTTCATACAATACATATATTTACGTTAACACGATTAATATAAGATGTTGATTTGTTCCTTGAACCATTTACAGGATTCCGTCCACATCACTATTATGTCTGTACTACCCACATCGTATTGATTATTGCTTCATGAAATAGATTGTTTTTAACTTAGCATGACACTCATGACAGTAGCAACACATTTAGCCAATCAGTAATGCTATGATTACTATTTCGTCTATACCGATCACCAAATAGTTAGTACAACATTACGTAATTCATCACTTCTATTGCATTGCAAACAAGTACCCATCGATTGGATGGGTACTTGTTTTTATTTCTAATTATAAAGGCTTCCCCATGTACGACATAAGTCAACTAAATCCATTTAGAATTTTGTGAAGCGCTTGCAGATCTATTCGTATTGTACAGAACGTGCAAGTGCCGCAACAGAGCCGCGAAAATCAGGTCTGCCGTCATCCGTCCACAACAGCTCCGCTACAAATGTATGGCGATTCGGATCGTATAGCGGATCTCCTACAATATGCTTATACGTTCTTGCGTGGAACACAAACAGCGTCTTCTCGCCAGTCTCTGACACCGTGAAACTATTATGACCAGGACCATACATCGAGATGCTCTCATCAGTCGTGAGAACCGGTACTTTCGACTTGCGCCATGAGGCAGCATCGAGCAAATCCGAGTCCGCATCGGCTTCAAGCAAGCCCATGCAATAATTGAAATCAGTAGCGCTAGCAGAGTAAGTGAGGAATACCCGATTATCTTTGCGAACAAATGCCGCGCCTTCGTTCACTTTATACCCGATGATCTCCCAGTCATATTCGGGCATCGTAATCATCGTTTGCGCCCCAATCAACGTCCACGGATTGCTCATTTTAGATATGTAGAGATTAGAGTTGCCTTCGATTTCCGGATCCTTTTGTGCCCATACGTAATAGAGGCTACCATTGTGCTCAAAGGTAGTGGCATCGAGGGAGAAGCTTTCCCAAGCGGTACGAACCTGTCCTCTTTCCGTCCAGCTGCCTTCGAGCGGATTTGCATTTTCATTCTCCAGTACATACATCCGATGGTCGAACAAGCCTTCTGTCGTTTCCGACGTATGCGCGGCAGCGAAATATACGTACCATTTTCCATCAATAAAATGCAGCTCTGGCGCCCAAATATTGGCACTAAGAATGCCAGTCTCTCTCTTTCTCCAGATCACTACAGGAGCTGATGTAATAAGCCCTACAAGGTCCTGTGCCCTACGGATTTCAATCCGATTATACTCTGGAACCGAGGCCACGAAATAATAATAACCATCTGAATGTCGGCATATAAAAGGATCAGCTCGTTGCTCGATCAATGGTTTAATGACGCGTAACTCCTCTTGTTGGACTCCCATCTTATCACCTATTTCATAAGTAATAGATACTAACCTTTAACAGCACCCGCAGTCATACCATCAATGAAATATTTCTGGAAAGCGATAAACAATATGAAGATTGGAATGATGGAGAAGAAGGAGCCCACGATCAGAAGGTCATAGTTATTCCCATAAGGAGTTAACAATGTTTTTAAACCGATTGGCAGTGTATATTTATTTTGATCTCCCAACACCATGAATGGCCACAATAGATTATTCCAGCTATTCATACCATTCAGAATGGCCATTGCCGCAAAGGAAGGCTTCATAATCGGCATAATCACTCTGAAATATATCGCATATTCGTTTGCTCCATCAACTCGCCCAGATTGAATAATTTCTTTTGGTATGCTTCTGAGATATTGCCTAAAGAAGAATATCGTCCCGGCATTAGCTATACCCGGCAGAATGATTGCCGAATAGCTATTCACCATTTGCAAATCATTTATTAAGCTGTACAAAGGAACCAGCAATATTTCAAATGGCACCATCATAATGAGCAACACACATATAAAGAGGAAGTTCTTACCTTTGAAATCATACGCTGCAAAACCATATGCAACAAAAGCGCTTACAAACAGTGTTAAAGCAACCTGAATGATTGTTAACGTCATACTGTTCCAAAACCATACAAAATAATCATGTTGTCCAGTGAATAAATAGATAAAATTATCAAAACTCATTATTTCAAAATTCAAACTTAAGTTAAGACCATATCTTATTAAAGCTTCACCTGGTTTAAAGGAAGAGAGGGCCACTGCATAGAATGGAACCATAATTATAACGAATAGTATAATAAAGGTACTAATTATGACTATTCTAGCAATTACGTTGTTCTTCATCTGACTAGTGTCCATTTTAATCCTCCTCCTTTTTGAACATTCCACTAAATTTCAACTGCGTTAAATTGATAATCATAGCAATGACTAATAGAACGATACCAACTGCTGCAGCGTAACCGAGCTTATTCTTCTCAATTCCTTGTCTATACAAATATCCGACTATAGTTAGGCCAATATTTTTCGGTGAATTGTTACCGTTAAACATCATTAAGCTCTCGGTAAACATTGCCAAACCTGCATAAACACTAATTGTCGTAACATATATCGTGGTCGGCTTCAATAATGGCATTGTAATCGATCTGAACTTCTGCCAAGCAGATGCCCCGTCAATTGAAGCAGCCTCATAATAATCATTGTCAATGTTTTTCAAACCAGATAGATAGTACAGCATATTAACACCTGTCCATCGCCAACATGCAAGAATTAATAGTGCAGCCATACTCCATTCTGCATCTTTCAAGAATTTAGTAGGCTCTACACCAAATAGACCTAGAAAACTGTTCATTAATGAACCATCCATTTCGCCGAATGTTAGGCGAAAAATAGTACCCGCCACTGCGACAGATGTCAATGCAGGAAGAAAGAACGAAGATTTAAAAAACTCCCTCCCCAGCATTAACTTACTGTTTATCATAACTGCAAATAACATTGGGAAAGGGATTAACAGCACTAAGGTTCCTAGCATGTATACAACGCTATTTTTAATAGCCGTCAAAAACACTTTATCTGTGAATAACTTCGAATAATTCGCTTCACCAACCCATTTTGGATCCTGTCCCAACATCCTATCTTGAAAACTCATTACGAATGAATTTACAAGTGGATAAGACCAGAATATCAAGAATATGATTATGAATGGCAACACAAATACATAAGGTGCAACCTTTTGAGAGTATACAAATTTCTTTATCATAATCCCACTCTCCCTTGACTATGACTAAACCTGCCGAGCACCATTCTTGCCGACAGGCTTAATCATAACCATTTACTTATTATTTTTATTTCAATTCTTGTTCAATTGCTGCCTGTGCTTCATCGAGAGCTTCCTTCACGTCTTGGCCATCTTCAAAGATCGCATTCAGAGTAACCGTATTGAGCACATTGCCGATCGTCGGTGAAGCTTTTACGGATTTGATAGCTCTAATTTCGTCTTTGATTTCATTCAAAGTATCAAATGCATTTGTTTTAAAATACTGGACGTATTCGTTATCAGGGTTTTTCGTTACAGCCTCATCTTTCCATACTTCCATATTGATTGGGTCAAATCCAAGTGTATTCCAGATTTCAGTAGTAGCTTCTTTCGAAAGCTTAGCAAAAGCTACAAACTCTTTTGCCAACTGAACGTCTTTACCAGTCTTAGTAACAACTGTGCCAGTACCGCCTAAGCCAACGGAACGAGGATTACCTTCTTCGAATACAGGCAATGGAGCAATTGCATACTTACCTTTAAGGTCCTTCATTTCGTTTACAAAGCGGGACATGTACCACTCAGGCATCAATGCGCTTGCGTAGTTGCCTTTGTTGTATTCGCCTTTTGCTTCTTCTGTGTCGGGTTGTCCGCCTGGGATCGTATGAATAACATTATTCTTCTGCAGGTCAACTAACATTTCAAACGCTTTAATCATCTCAGGGGAGTTAACTTTTGGATTGCCATTTTCATCTGTAAAATCAGCGTTTTGCTGAGCAAGTAACAGCGAGGCTTGCCACGTAGCGGATGTATCAGCAGTACCTAAGTACTTACCAGTCTTTTCATAAACCTTGATACCTGCTTGATTGTAATCTTCCCAAGTTTTGATCATCTTGTAGTCAACACCTGCTTGTTCGAGAATTTCCGTGTTGTAGAAAGCAAGCGTAGCACCTACGTGATAATCAAAGCCATAAACCTGGTCAGCTTTGGAGTAAATATCGACACGTGAGGGAACGACAACGTCTTTGTATGGTGCAAATACATCATTCAAAGATTCCAGTGGAACGTTGTCCCCTTCCAAGAATTTAGGGAACTGACCAAGCTCGATATCCGCAATATCAGGAGCACCTTTTCCACTTGTAACTGCCAATAAGAGCTTGTTGTGCATATCATCGTAAGGCATAACCGTTACATTCAACTTAATCTGTTTGTCTGGATTCTGTTGGTTCCATAACCCCAGCATTTTATCCAAATGCTTGCCATGCAAATCTACGAATGTCCAAAATGACATTTCTGTTGCATTCTCACCGGCATCAGCGCCTAACTGCTGTGTTTCCGTTGATGAACTGGAAGACTTACTACATGCCGACAAAACTAGTGACATCATAAGGATTGTAACGATGGAGATTAATGTAATGCGTTTTTTCATTTGTTCGTCATCCTCTCTTTTTTTGTTACTCATTTGAGATGCTGGGTGACTGGTCACTTCTGTTAATTTAAGCGGTTTCAATACGTCTCGTTACCAACCTTCTTAACATGATTCTAACCTTTCAATGAAAAGACACCTTCGTAATAAATTTCCTAATTCTGTATTGTAAGCGCTTTATAAATTGCATTATAATATATACGTAATATATTTTATATAACCAATTGATTATAAAAATCATTAAATTTTAAGGGAGATGTACTTATTTGAAAAAGCTGGTGCTCTACAAGCAAATTCAAGAAGATATTGTACAGAAAATTAAATCTGGGCAGCTTCGGCCAACGGACCGCGTCCCTTCTGAACAAGAATTAATGGACGAATTCAAAGTAAGTAAAATAACCGTCAAAAACGCCTTAACCCAGCTAGCTGACGAAGGATTAATTATACGCGTACAAGGCAAAGGCACATTCGTCTCTTCTAGTCTTGATGTTTCTAGCATTGATTCTCCATTATCTCCACACAGCGCGTCGTCCTTGCCGCTCATCGGCTTCATTATTCCGACGATGGTAACCCGTGTCATTCAGAAGCTCGTCGACTACACGGAACAATTCCTGTCTGAAGCTGGCCTCAGCATGGTACTAAGCATCACGCGAGAGTCCTCCTCTATCGAATCGAACGCCATTCGTACACTAACGGGGCTCGGTGTGAAGGGACTGATCGTTTTTCCAACAGAAGATGAGAAGTACAACGAATCACTACTGCGTCTGTCGCTCGATAAATTCCCATGTGTGTTCATCGACCGCTACCTGCGCAACATTGAGACATACACGATTACATCAGACAATTACGGCGGTGCGTATAAGGCTGTCTCTCATTTGCTATCCAAGGGTCATCATCAGATTGCGCTCATCTCACCTGAGAATGCCAATACAGCCATCGAGGATCGCACGCTCGGCTTCGAGAAGGCGTACACAGATCGAGGTATATCAATCGACAAGAGCTTGTGGTGTCACATCCCTCTCGACATTCTACGCGGTAAGCAAGCATTGGACTATGTAAGCGACTTCTTGCAGGGGCATAGTGGAATTTCGGCAGCTTTCTCCTTAACCGAAGAAACCGCACGCCTTACATCGGCCGCTATCAGCCGTCTCAACAATCACTCAAATATCGATTTGCTATCTTTCGATAATCCACATCTTTCATTCGTAGCTTATGTACAGCAGGATGAACAGGAAATGGCACGTACAGCCGTAAAGCTGTTACTTGAACAAATAGAGAATATATATTCACCTAAGAATGCCGTCATTCCCGTGCAGCTCATCTTCCCCTAACTATTTCATTGGACTTTATCGACACTCTAGGAGCACCTTCAGTAGAAGTTGTCTTCTTTTGCGTTCCAGCGCATAGAGTATAACAATATATCATAAAGGTGCTAGCGGCCAAAACGGGAGATTCGCTCCACTTTGTTACGAAAACCGCTGATTCATACGGATGAAACCGATCTTCGGGTCGGGGAGTGAGTGTCAAGGAATCTCAGAGCATGATGATCATGAAGGAATATTCAAATGTCTCCAGGAACTCAATGAGGAAATAAATATGAAAATGTTTATATGAGCAAATAATTTTCTAGGCGCTGGATGGAGTAAGATCGAGTAGGGATGACATGCCGAGTGTACCGACTTGTACATCGACCGAGCCCCCACCATAGTAGATTGTAAGATATTCATGCTGATTTGAGACCATATTTTATTCACGTTTTGTAGCCAACTATTTGTAGAATCTTTATAGTGATTATCGCCGCTGTAGCTTGCAGGAATAGTGTGATTACCAACCGTAAGATCTGACGCCTCATAGACCGCTAGTCCCCTAGCATACAGTCCCTAACTCTACTTTTCCGCCATAAAAAGTGATAGTCCCGCTAGGAACAAACGACTTACAGAGGGAACTTCTGCTATAAACGAGACCGTCTTTCCATAATCCGGAAAAAGTCTTTTCGCCCTACTTGTGGTACGGTTCATCGCACTATCTGTAACGGCAAGTTATAAGGCCATCCCTTTCGGGATGGCCTTTCCTGTAAACGTGGTTACTCGAGTACTCTGTCATTTTTAATTGAATTTCTTTTAATTAGTAGTCTCTAGTAATCTGGAAACAATTGTTGCAAACTCTGCTCTAGTAATATCTTTTTCAGGCTTAAATGTACTGTCTGCGTATCCTGTAATAATATTATTGGATGCGAGTGCATCAATGGAATCATAATACCATGCATTTCTTGTAACATCTTTGAATGATGTGTTTCCAGTACCTGTTAGCTTAAAAGCTCGAGTGATTAGTGCCGCTAATTCACCACGACTAATCTTCTCATCTGGACGGAAGCTTCCGTCACTATATCCGTTCATCAAGCCTGATCTAGCAGCTGCACCAATAAACTTATTCGCCCAATGAGTTGGAGATACATCTATAAAGTTACTTTCTTGTCCTTCAAGTTTCATGTGCGTTGCAATTACCTTGATGGCTTCCGCACGAGTCAAACCTGAATTTGGACGGAATGTTCCATCGGAATACCCCGTCAATAATCCCTTAGCAATTAGTGCGTCAATGCTTGTTTTTGCCCAATGATTCATGGTATCTACAAAACTAACAACTTTTGGCTTATCTGCTGGTGTTATTGTTTCTGCAGGTGCCGGTGTTTCTATAGGCGTTGTTATTGCTGGAGGTGTCACCGTACCTCCTCCAGTATTTGGATGGGTTGGTCCATTATCTGTGTTTGGATCAGGATTAGTAGAGTTTGAAACGTATTGAAGTGCTGGAGCAAATGTTGTAAGTAGTCTAGCTTGACTTTGTTGCTCAAGAGCGTAGCTCATGCCTAAAACTTTTGCATCGTCCCATGCTCTACCAACCAGTTGCATAGAGATAGAATATCCGCTGTCATTCGTTCCTACAGGAACAACTACCGTAGGTAGACCCATAGTAGAGGTTAATACGCCTGTGTTACGGTCTGAACTTAATTGAGAAGCTGCTGCGTCATTGTTATATACGTCACTAATAAAACCTGCATAAACAACAGCATCAACGCCATTCGCGTCCATCCAGCTTTTAATAACATCCTTATAGTCAGTTCTATACTTAATGTAATCTTGTACAGCCTGTTCAGTCATACGAGTTGGGGTACTATATCCTCTTTGATTATAGATAAGCACTTTATCTGAAGCTAGTACACTTGCTCCATCAATATAAGGGAAGTCCTTATGCAACTCAATATAACGTGCCCAACCTTCAGTAGATCCATTAATACCTGAAGGACGACTAGGGCCTGATGGTACAGCTGACATTTCAACCATAGTCGCACCCGCTGCTTGAAGCTCTGAGAACTTATCCATCACTGCCTGTCCAGTATCATCATCAGCATATGCAGATACAAAGGATGCAGGAATGTATCCAATTTTCTTTCCTTTCAATGCATTAACATCCAGAGATTCCTTCCAATCCACTGGACGCTTATGATCTGCATCAGCAGTGACTGTGAAAATATCCTGTGGGTCCGTACCCGTTGTAGCATTCAATATAATAGCTAGGTCAGTTACTGTTTTAGCAATGGGACCTGCATAATCTTGTCCCCAAGTGAGTGGCAGTACACCTGTAGTACTTGCCATACCGTCTGTACCCCGGAAGCTTTTTAAGCTAGCGCCTGTAGTTGGTGCATAGAGAGATACCCCTGTTTGCGATCCCATTGCTGCTGCTGCAAAATCAGCTGCAACAGATACTGCAGACCCGCCGCTTGAGCCAAAAGATGTTTTCGATGGATAGAGTGCATTCCATGTTTGCTGCCAGCCGCTTTCACTAAAACTTCCGCTGTTAGCAAACTCAGAAGTATTTACTTTACCAATAATTACAGCTCCAGCTTCCCGCAGTTTTTTCACTTGGAATGCATCAGAATCAGGCTGCCAGCCTTCAAGAGCTTTACTGCCACCGGTAGTAGGCATATCCTTTGTATCATAAATATCTTTTATCGCAATTGGAATACCCAATAAATCACCTTTTACACCTTGTGCACGGGCATCGTCAGCAGCTTTTGCTTGGTTAAGCGCAGTTTCAGATACATGCAGGAATGCATGGAATCCCAATTGTCCCTCATCGTATACCTTGATTCTATCTAAATAGGCTTGAGTAATTTGTACAGAGGTAGTTTTGCCAGTAATCATATCCTGTTGCATTTCTGCAATTGATTTATTCTTAACATCATACGGCGATGAAGTTACTAATTCTTTAGGCGCAGGAGCATTTGGTATAACCAGATGATCTCCAGTATCAAGTCCCTCTATAGCAGATATATCCCAGTTGCTAATTGACCGAATTTGTGCGTTTGTTAATCCTGTTACATCCAGCAGACTATTAAGTCCATCTAGCATAGCAACCAGATTTTTCAACCCTTCTTCACCAGCTTCTCCAACTTGTACATAATTTACTAGGGATTTCGATTCGCCCGGCCCAATATTTAGTGAATTAATGAACCCATAGAAATTCGCTTCATTTCCATACTCAGCTAAGGGTATTGTGAAGGGATCCTGTTGCTGATTACCTAGACCGGTTAATCCATTATCAAACGGCTTTGGAGATCCCACTGCAACGCCTAGCGGCTTATTGTTTTTGGCGCTACTATCTACAACAATCCATGAATCATCTGTAGTTATCTTTAGATCGCCTGAATAGGTTGCCTTAACTACTGAAGCATTTGTTGTTGTACCATATCCTAAAGAGCCACCGAATGATACATCAACTTTTATTGCCACATCATTTTTATTAGTGAAAGTATCAAAGAATCTCGTTCGATTATGAATAGTATCCACATACACCTCACGTGTTACTGTTACATTTCCTAGATTTACAGATTGAGCCGAAGTAAACTTATTAACGCCGTCATATTTCAAGTCAAACCCACGCATCATTTGACCATTCATCAGCGGAGCTGAAGGCGAGGACACTTTAACAAAGATATTGCCGAAACCTTGTACTTGTGTAGCACCAACTGTACGTAAACTTCCTGTGTCTAAGCTAGGAGCAAAAACATCGTGAATCTCCCATACTGTGCCACTTTCTGAAGTAACTCTAGTTAAAGCGTCAGCTGTTTGGAACGGAATTACACTCGTAGCAATAACAGATAACACAATTGAAGTAGCTATAAATTGCTTTTTACTCCAATTTTTTTTTGCTGGTGAATATTCAGATCGGGTGGAACCAGAATGCTCTCTTTTAGTTTCACGTAGACGTTTGAACTTATTCATGTGCGTAATCTCCTTTTCCTGTATGTATTTTATTATTTAATGTTAGGAAATATAACACTAGTATTTGTTTCAGTCAATGAATATTATAAATTTAATATATTTTGAGTTTGTGAAAAGGAAAAAACGGCTCTTTTAATTATTATGTGTAACGTATATGTAAACTATTGTGTTAAATAGATTACAATTTATGATAGGTTTTGGAGAGTCTATAGGATATTGAGTATCATCATCCGGCTGCATCACCAAAAACCTTGAATTTCACTTATCTCTATGTGAATTTGACGAAATCAAAAAGAAAAGGAACAGCTAAAAATTAACGGAGAATATTATGTTTTTCATTTCATGAAAGTGGAAGATTCTATATCGGAGCATGGCATAAAACAGAATCACTGATGATTCCAGATGCATAGCCGCAAGATCACTAATGGGCATCCTGAAAAGAGTAAAGTATCTGCTGGGAAAGAAGCCATAAGAATAGCCAGGTAGTGTATCTGGAATAAGTGGGATTTCATTGTGGAAACCACTTTAGCGGGTGGTAACGTTATAAGGTAGATGAGGATGCAAAGGAACAAGGCTTTGAAATTATTGTGTTTTATATGGGACTAGCAGATGTTCGGCTAAATATTGAATGTATTGCTCTACGTGTGAAAAACGGTGGCTATCATATTGAAACCGAGGATATTATTAGACGCAATTTAACAAGTATGAATAATCTGATATCTTACTTAGAGTTGATTGATCAAGTAAAGTGTTATTTAAATGGATTACCAGGATGTACACAAGAAATCAATCGGAAACTACAAATTAAATATAATGTGCAAAAGGAAACCAATTCGAATCAGAATCGATCGTAATTGGTTTATTTTTTGACATCACATCGTGCCCATAACCTCAAGAAATTCGATAACACTGGGGAGGACATGGAGGATCTGATCTCCATTGGCAACATCGGAATGATTAAAGCTATTGAGAGCTATCGTCCAAACAAAGGAACAAAGCTAGCCACATTTGCAGCACGTTGTATTGAAAACGAAATCCTGATGCACCTAAGATCCTTGAAGAAAATACGTAAAGATGTATCTCTGCACGATCCAATTGGGACGGACAAAGAAGGTAATGAAATTACACTTATCCATATTCTTGGCTCCGAAGCTGATGATGTCATTAAAGAAGTCGATCTGAAGATCGAGAAGAGTAAAATATATCGCAACCTAGATATTCTGGATGACCGGGAGAAAGAAGTTGTGGTGGGTAGGTTTGGGCTGGATACAGGTGGAGAAGAGAGGACACAGCGGGAGATTGCTAAGGAGTTGGGGATCTCGCGGAGTTATGTTTCGAGGATAGAGAAGAGGGCGCTCATGAAGCTTTATCATGAGTTTTATAAGGCTGAGCGGTAAACTCATAATCACAAGGTAGTATCCGTTAACCGGCATACATAGAAAGCTTCAAGGACCATATTTAAATTTTTTAGAGAAGATATAGTTCAGCGAATTTTTGTATTAAACCAACTCATAAAAATACATGAGAAAGGGGGAGGGAAAATTGTTAAGTGGTGCTCTGAAGAGTACATATATCCAGTCATCTTTTGCGATTGGGCATATTGCATTTTGGCTGTGAAGATATTTAGCTGTTGTTGCAATTAAAAAGAAAGGTACGGAAATCTTTGGTTAATACAACACAAAAGCTTATTAAATATAACTAGATTTGAGTATCAAGCGAAATAAAAAAACCACTTATGCTCGGAAATCCCAAGCTTGCTTAAGTGGTTAATCGTGCTTTTGAATCTTATAACAACCTTAAGTTGTCGGGTTCAATGCCCCTTGATACTCATCCATTAAATTGTCGATAATCTGCTGTACGGACAAAATCTCTTTAATCTCATGAACTCTGGACCCAGCAAAAACCAATCCGTTCTTAACATCTCCTCTAAGGGAAGTGAGCAGGGATTCCATTGTACAGAAGCGATGTGAACAAACCTTTAGACAATTATAGCATTTGACTATCTTTAATTTGGCATCATCACTGATCCGGTCCGTAAATTCATTCCGAATCGCTCTACCTTCTAGACCCACAGTAGACTTGATTAGGACAGTATCTCCTTGCTGAGCATCTACATACTTTTGCTTGAAGGCTAAGGGAGCATCACACTCAAGGCTAGCCACAAAACGGGTACCCATTTGAACACCAGATGCGCCGATCCGAAGGGCTTTTGCGATATCATCCCCTGTTAGAATTCCACCCGCAGCAATAACAGGAATCGAAACGGCCTCTAAGACTTCAGGAAGGATATCAAACATGGATCTGTCTGTACCTAAATGGCCTCCAGCTTCGAACCCTTCTACAACGACTGCGGAGGCACCAAGTCTTTCGGAAATTCGGGCTAATTTGGCGGATGAAACAATAGTTACGACAGGAGTACCATATTCTTTACCCCAAGCATAAATATCTCTGGAGATTCCGGCTCCGGAAATAATAAAGTCAACCTCTTCCTCCAAAGCAATCTTCATTTTTTCGGCAAAGTCCTTCACTGCGAATAGTACATTCACACCGATGTAGCCATTCCCTTTAGAGAGTTCTCTTGTTTTGCGAATATGCATTCTCAGCTCATCAGGAGTAATCCCTGTACCAGAGATGGTGCCGATCCCGCCTGCATTGGCTACAGCAGCGGCTAGTCCACTTAAGGATATGCCTACACCCATTCCACCTTGAATAACAGGAACTCTCGATTTAATATGTCCGAATTGGATTGTTGGAAATTTCAATTACACACCTCTTTTGCAAGTTGTTGACATTATTAATACTCCTCTAGAGTAATAAGATATATCGTAACACAGCTAATTCTTTCCCGGATGTGACTGTAAACATGCTCAAACTATGTTAAATATCATGTCTTTCAACTGTTAAGTTGTTGATATCAAGTGAAAATTTAAGAAAACGAAGTGACTATTAAAAAAGGACAATGAATAACAAAAAAAGAGCCATCCATCCGGTAAAACCTTCATACTTCTATCAACGCTTTTCTATCAAGAAAGTGGATTTTGACATCGTATCGTGTCCACAACCTCAAGAAATTCGATAACACTGGGGAAGACATGGAGGATCTGATCTCCATCGGCACCATCGGCCTGATAAAAGCTATTGAGAGCTATCGTCCAAACAAAGGAACCAAACTAGCCACATTTGCTGCTCGTTGTATTGAAAACGAAATCCTGTTGCACCTGCGTTCGCTCAAGAAAACACGTAAAGACGTATCTCTGCACGATCCGATTGGGACGGACAAAGAAGGTATGAAATTACACTTATCGATATCCTTGGCTCTGAAGCTGTATCATGAGTTTTATAAGGCGAAGCGGTGAGGATAGTAGATAATAACTTAAGATTCACTATAGAGTGTTTTAAAAGCGACTTGCAAAAAGGGAGTTGCTTTTTTATGTGCGCCCAGCATTGGCGATCTATAGGGTTGAAGTTCCGCATACATCGTACAAAAATGGCAGACCTTGCGGCAAGCGATAGAAGAAAGAACCTATGAACCGAGCCCCTCCCCTACATAGAATTAGAAGGAATAACGGAATCGTGCAAAAAGTAACTTTCTTTGCTAAATAAAATTATCCATCATTCTTATATAATAAAGGTGACAAGGTATCATAACAAGATGCAGGTTATTCTGTAGTAGTCCGGTATTGTACAAATGTAAGAGAAGTATATGCATGAAGAATGGTAAATCATCAATGCCCAAGAAGACTAGACGTTGTAAGGAGACTTCGGTTTCTCCCAACAAGGAGCTTGGATCAACATAAAATAACCTCTGCGAGTGAGAAGGATAGGATGGATGCATCATGAAAAGGTACGGGGCGGTCGTGATAGGCTGCGGTTATATGGGCTCTCTCCACTTGGACGCGATATCACGACAGGTGCGGGTCCGGTTGATCGGCGTGGCGGATTGGAACCGGGACAGGGCCTCCTTAGTGGCAAGCCAATACGGAGCTGAGTGTTGGAGCACGGATTACCGGGTCTTGATAGAGCGTGATGATGTGGATCTGGTCATTATCGCCACGTACCCGTCCTCCCATCTGGGGATCGCAAAAGATTGTCTCGCTGCAGGGAAGCATATCCTATGCGAGAAGCCGATGGCGGGCAATGCACGGGAAACACAGGAATTCATGAAGCTGGCCCGTGGAGCTAAAACCAAGGTGCTGATCGGTCACATCCTTCGCCATAACACTACGTACCAGGCGGTTATGAAGATGATCCGGGAGGGCGCCATCGGCTTCCCTTTGGTCATCCGGCTATCCCAATTGAAGCCCTCCAAAAATTGGGTTTCCCACTTATCCCTGCTCCGGGACGTCTCGCCGATCGTGGATTGCGGCGTCCATTATATCGATGTGATGCGTTGGGCTACAGGGGCGGACGTAGTAAGCGTCAATGGGATCGGGCAGCGTCTCTACGAAGAAGTCCCGCCGTATACTTACAATTACGGACTCATGACCCTCCGTCTGTCGGACGGCTCCATCGGCTACTTTGAGACAGGGTGGGGCAAGGGGCTTCCGACTGATAACCGGAAGGAATTTATCGGACCGGCAGGCCGGATTCGCATCATATACAAGAACGAACGACCGCGAGAGGATCAGCATCTGGGGAATCTGATCGAGGTCGAAGACTACCAGAAAGGAGCGGTCCGGCAGATCAATATGGACTTCTCCGTAAAGCCTACGGGTGCCCAGCTGGACTATTTCCTGTCCATGCTGGAGAACAACTTGCCCCCTATACCGGCAATGGAGGAAGCCTGCCGGGCGATGGAGATCGCTCTCTTAGCCGACCGGGCGATCCATGAAGGAATTACGTTACCTTGCGCGAAATAAGGGTTGACCAACATGGTGATGGTAACAGGGGATGAACCGGTGCATGGTGTACACCTGCTGAGGAATAAATTGTCCACACCCATGCAAAGTACGGCAGCCGACATCAGTCAGTCGAACTGAGGGATGTATACGGTGCCGTCGGGTACCACCCGCTGGATCATCAACGGATTGCAGGGCTAGTAAGCTCCGGAGCCATATTCCGGGAGGTTCCATTCGGCGAGGTGAAGGTAGATTTCGACGCATTGCAGGAGAACACGGATACGGGGGGATCTGACCATCGATCGGGAAGTGGGGGATGCGCCCGAGGGGATATAGAGTGTGCAGTTCCATCATCCGCCAATACAGGTAACGGCAGACGGCCGTGCGAAATTTCGGGGATCGAGACTGCGTATTGGAAAACCGGTAAGTCGCGGGTCTAAATAATCAAGTTAATTAATAGGGTTGTTTTGCTGTGTTAGCCTAGTGGGATTTCCAACCGAAGGGAATGAACCATGGAAAGAAAATTAGAAACCTTAGTGATTTCCCGCCTGATAAATCAGACGGATGTTTCAGTTACAGAAGATTTCCAGATCATTAAACAGTATCAATGGCTTAAAGGATATAACCCGGTCGTTACAGCAAGATTAAATTACAGTCAGGAGGATCTGAAGCTTCAGTTTAAGGTTTACGAACAGAATCCAATACGAACATATAGAAACATGAATGATCCTGTGTATAAGGATAGCTGCATCGAGTTCTTTTTTCAGCCTACTCCGGATTCGGACCAGCGCTATATGAATTTCGAATTTAATGCGAATGGCGCAATTCTCTTGCAGATAGGAGCGGATCGGTATGATCGCTTCCCAATCACTATCAATCCAGCACTTTTCCAAGTCCTATCCACCACGGATCAGATTAATGATAAAGGGGAAGCGTATTGGGAATTAAGCTTTTCGATCTCATGGGCATGGGTACAATCTTATTTTTCGGATTTTCGGGCAGTGCCGGGAAAAAGGATAAGAGGAAACTTTTACAAGTGCGGCGATGAAACGGTTTATCCGCACTTTGGAACATGGAGCAAAGTTCATTCGAACAAACCAGAATTTCATAGAAGCTGTGATTTTGGGATTCTGTACTTAGAGTAACTGCGAAATGCAGGTTAATGAATAACTTCCAAAGCCGCATATACGGGGTTGGAGGTTTTTTTGTCGTAGTAGACACATCGAACAAATGTCATATTGGCAGCGCAAGGATACTATTATTTTAAAAAATCACCTGTTTTTTAAACTTTTAGAAGGGAGTGTCGTTATACTGTTCGACAATCTACTCGTGCGCACGGTAGTTGGCCAAGTACGAATGGAGGCAGGTAATGATGCATGTAGTTATCCAGCAATTGTGCAAAAAATATGGCAGTAAACAAGTACTGAACGGAATTAACCTGACATTGGGTACGGGTATGTTCGGCTTACTCGGTCCCAATGGGGCGGGAAAATCGACATTGATGCAAATATTGGCAACAGTAATACCGAAAACATCAGGGGATGTACAAATTGGACATTGCAAGCTTGGGCGGGATGAACGTGAAATTCGTGGCTTGCTTGGCTACCTGCCACAAGAGTTTGGCGTATATCGCAAGTTGACAGGCGCAGAATATCTCGATTATGTCGCGTCCATGAAGGGCATTACAAATGGAAAAGCCCGGAGGAAAGCAGTAGCCGAAATGTTGCGCCGAGTCAATCTGGAGGAGAAGCGCCATGTGCGTATAGGCAAATATTCTGGCGGGATGCGGCAGCGCATCGGTATTGCCCAGGCGTTGCTAGGTGATCCGCAGTTCATTATTGTGGACGAGCCTACGGCAGGGCTTGATCCCGAAGAACGCATGCGATTTCGTGATATGCTGACTGAGCTGGGTAAAGATCGTACTGTGCTACTGTCTACACATGTCGTCGCCGATATTGATAATAACTGTAAGAGTATGGCGATTATGAGCGGAGGGCGCATCGTATTTCACGGTACGCAAGAACAATTGCTCCAGCGTGTGCAGGGACAAGTGTGGACGGTCCAAGTGGGTGATGAGAAGCTTGCAGAGCTCAAAGAAACTGCAGCCATCGTGACTGCAAAGCGTTCAGGAGCCGGCTATGAGGCGCGTGTTCTTGCCAGTTCTGTCCCATTACCTGGAGCAGTCCAGGCAAAGGCAGGACTTGAGGACGGATATATCGCGGTCATGAGAGCGGGGAATAGCCAATGAGCCTGATTCGCTATTACAAAACAGAGTGCAAGCTACTGCTGCGTGGCCCAGGCTTGTATCTAATGCTGGCAACTGTGGTCGGCATCCTGTATTTGATGTTTCAGACCGCCGATGCCAAATTGGATCGTGCAGTATACGTGATGGATATTTCTGAGGTGTATTGCCTTGTAGCCCTCATTATTTTGCCTTTGCTGGCAACAGCGATAGCACGGCGGGATGAAGAATGGAAGACAGCAACCATGATGGCTACCTTTCCGTATCGAACATGGGAAATGGAGGCTGCACGCTTGCTCTGTGCTGTAACCCTTCCGTTAGCAGCTGCGCTCGTGCCGATGGGGGCTTATGTATGGTTGGTCGTAAATGATGGCATCTCATGGGGAATGCGTGAATGGTATACCTCTGCTGTATTGGCTTCCTTTGCCATCCCGATGTTATTTGCAACTGTAATTGCCTACTTAGTAGGTATCCTTATCCGCAAGCGATACAGTTACTTGATCAGCTTCGTCCTGTTGCTTAGCTTGGCAATTATTTTACCGGAATTTTTTAAGACCGATCGCCCTTCTTTTTCATTACCCCCTCATACGCAGATTTGGTTCGATTATTCACTAGTTAAATATATTGGTAAGTCTTACTCACGTATGTGGGGATTTATATATGATCCGGCATTTTGGCTGCATCGCGGCATCGTTGCAGCTTTAGCAGCAGGAATGGTCATGACTGTTCTACTTGTAGTATGTAGACGCAGGCGGGAACGGGTCAAGGCATGGCTTGTCTATCCCACGATGCTGATTCTAGGTGCAGCATTGTTATGGGCAGGTAGTGCGATGTACGGATACCTGCAGGAACGGGCAGATATTGCGGATGCCAATGAACGTTTCTATCGCGAACGTCTTACTTCAGCCAATGATATCACGCAACAGCGTGAATTGGAGCAACTGCTCGTTGCTGGAATTGCAGCGGGTAAATATTCGGAGGCGGATATTGAGGAAATGTCTCGGATCACCCTTAACACAAACGGGAATACCAGCAATCCGCTCTCGGTATCGCATATTAAAGATCTGCTTGTCGGAATGAAGTTCCAGGATCTACACATTAACAGCTACAAGCTGAAGTTGGAATTACTGCCGCGGCATGGGTTAGAAATACAGGCGACGATGCAAGCAAGCAATGGACAAGCGGCAACACTAGAGCGATTCCCAATCATGCTGCGACATATCTTTGATGTACAGGAACTGAAGGTGAACGGTGCTGCTGCTGCCTATGAGTGGGAAGAGGCTACAGATGTACTTTGGATCAAGCCTGCAACGGATGTTATGCCAGGGGAGCATCTGGAGATCGAGATGACATATAGAGGTACCCTAAATGATTGGCGGCATTATTATTCCGTCGCTCCTAGCAGGGATAGATGGGAGCAGATCGCTGTTGTCGACGATAACAGGATTTTCCTGCCAGCTTTCTATGGCTGGTACCCTGTTATCGGCAATAGCCGGCTATCGGAATTGCTTACCGATCACTACGAATGGGGGCGTCACGCTACAGATATTCTGGACACACAACTGCCGCGCCATATGGCGGGCTTTGAAGTTGCTATCACAGGGCCAAGTGGCTTGAAACTGTTCTCCAACGCCTCTGTCATTACTAGTAAGATGGCTGGAGAGAAGGGAGTGACCATCACGCGCCTGGAGCTGGATGAAGCAAGCGGACTTACATTATTTGGGGGCGATCTGCAACTTGCAGAAGCGACGGCAGACGGCAAGACGTTGCGTCTGTTGGCATCTGGTCAATTGCCTGCCCGTTCTGTCGAAGAAGCAGCACAGTTCGCAGCCAGGCATTACGCCCAAGCGGCGTGTACTTTGAAAAAGTTGGATGGAGAAGCTGCGACGAGTTTTCCCCAGACGGTTACTATGGCACTTGCCGATTATCCGTATTATAGTTTGAATATGGTGAGTATGAGCACCCTTGGCATGGTAGATGCATCAGTTGGAGGTCCGGAAGCTCGCGATGTCCACTTTTTGTCTAAGGTGTCTGTGTCAAGTTATTTTGGGGCGGAAATTGATCGAGGGAAAAATGGGAATATCCAACTGAGAACGGGGCAGTACTGGCTTGATTACAGTGCCAAACGTAGAGAGATTAGAAATGCGAGAATGTTAAATTTAAACGCCCAATATACACTGAATAACTTTTTTCAGGCTTATAACGAGCTCAAGCTGGTCGGAGGGAAACTGCCAGATCGACTGTTCGAACCTGTTAGCAGCTATTTTTTGAACGGTACACCGAATCAGGTTTATGACCTTATGAATACCATATACAGCCAGTACGGTATTGAAAGTGTCTACGATGTCATCAAGCTTGTCTATGACAGTATTGGCACAGAGCAGCTAATCGAGGACAGTGATGAACAAATGGAAGCGCTTCTGCGAGGCTATTTGCAAAGGAAAATGGAGGGAGGACAATGAAGGTTGCCCTCATTCTTTTGTCCCGTGCAAAATATGCTTGGCGCATCCTATGGGGCGGCTACTTGCTAGCTATAGCTATTATTGCGGCGCTGATAGCAGCTGGTTGCCTCATGCTGCCAATGATGATGCCCTCTCCTGGTTTTTATCATGTCAAAGTGGCTTTTATATTTGTGCTGCCTTTACTTGCGATTGCCTTGAGTGCTGCCTTGTTCGCCGATGATTTCAGTGAGGGTACTTTTGCCCATCATTTCAGCTATCCATATTCACAATTACTCGTGTTCGCCGAGCGAGGAGCGGTCGCTGCGCTATTGCTAGTTATCTATGAAGCAGCGTTGCTCTGGGCAATTGACCGCTGGGCGATCGTTTTAAGTACGGCACAACTAGCTTACATAATTAAACATAGCCTCAGTGTGAATATGTTCCTTGGCGGTCTGGCGGCATTGGGCACTCTGCTAGGGCGCAATATGGCTGTCGGGCTAGGAGTGGGGGCAACGGTGTGGCTGCTGGAGTATTTTATGTCCAGTATGCCGCTCAATCGGTACTATTTATTTCAAGCCGTCTGGCCGGTGAGCCGGTTCACAGATAAATCGCATAACGCTATCGCATTATTTGCAGCAGCTGGAATACTGCTTTTCTGCTGTATGCTTCTATTGGGGAAAGGCAGAGGTTGGCTCGTGTGCAGGCAATAGTGCTGAGCGAGAAAGGAGAGAGTCAAGTGAACAGCAGGGCTGTTGTTACGGATGAGCAACTGCTCGAGCAATACAAGCAAGGGAATACAGCCGTGCTGGAGTTGTTCGTCTATCGGTATCATCAGACCATCTATGCGTATTTATACCGACTGACCAGCAAGCGTCAGCTCGCAGAAGATTTGGTGCAAGAGTGTTTTGTCAGAGTATTCACGGCTTTGCAAGCTGGTCGGTTGCCTGAACGGTTTCGACCATGGATTTATCGAATTGCGACGAACCTGTGCCGTGATGTATGGAAGTCCGGAGCTTATCGTTATGAAGTAGCGGCTAAGGATACCGGAGTGTATGATGCGGCAGATGGCGGTAAGGATACGGTAGCGTCTTTTTTAGACAAGCAATATGAGCGTGAAGCAGTCATTGCTGCCCTTGGCGCTTTGCCTGAGGAGGAGCGGCAAATTGTTATTTTGCGTTTTTATGAGGAGCTCAAGCTGGATGAAATAGCCGAGTTGCTGGAACTGCCTCTTGGAACGGTCAAGTCCAAGCTGTATCGGGCGTTCAGGCGACTGGCCCATACATTGCAGAAAGGGGAGGATCAGGATGAGTTACATATCCGGAGCCGGTAGTGCCGATAAGGCTAGTCGCGACAGTCAACTGCACAGGGAATTGCAAGAGCAGCGGCAACTAGAGGAAAAGGGTGAAGCAGCAGCGGATCGATGGGAGCATGACCAGATCGGAGCCGTATTCAGCCAACTGGATCGCTATACCGTCGATGGTCCCAGCGGCCAGCAGACGGAATCTCTGCTGGCGCTTGCCGCCACATATGCCACACAGCCTGAGTGGGCGGTTGCTGTACCCTCTTCCAAGCGAGTGGCAAGACATGACAGGCCTGGGCGGCAAGCAACTGTCGCTATATCTTTACCAGTAAGGCTTATGCAACGCATGGCAGCTCAGGTAAGGACGATGCATTGGCTGTTTTGGCTTACATCAGCGCTTATGATTGGCATAGGAGCAGTCGTTGAGGGGCTGGTAGCAAGTGAATGGTTCAGTAGCTCTGCCAAGCCGGATGTATTTTTATTTACGATTCTGTTGCTTCCTGTAGCCAGTGTGGCCTATTCACTCCGATCCATGCATACGCCAATGAGTGAGCTTGAGGCGACCTTTCCTGTTACACCCGTACAGCTCATGGTAGCCAGAATAGGAACCATACTGCTATATGACCTCCTTCTAGCGCTGTTGTTTTATGGAATACTCGTTATGACGGGTACCAGCGGTGAATTCGGATCTAACACTACTTTACTGATCACAGATCTATTACTGCCGATCTGCCTGAGCGCTTTTGCAGCGCTGGCTGCAATGCTTCGTTTCGGGACATGGCCTGGTACCGCGGTTGTGCTCGCAGTGGGTGTCATCCAGTTTTCCGCTGGCGAGAGGCTTGGCGTATTTCAATTGTTCAGCGAATACGGGTCCGAACACTGGCTTGCAAGCAAGCTTGTTGCTGTTAGTCTGGCAATAGCGCTGGGTGTTATAACAAGTATTTTGCTGCGCCATCGGCATTATTACAAGCAATATGGATAGGAGGGAAGAGTGGTGCGAGGAGCTGAGCTAAAACTTACCGCGGTTGAACTTCTTGCAGATAATGGTCACCTGCTGCTAGGGGATGTGAATCTGGCTTTGCCGCCAGGCTGGTATGGTCTGGAGGGCGCCAATGGCAGTGGAAAAACAGCATTGCTCAAAGCGATAGCTGGTCTATACCAGCCTGTACGCGGCCTGATTACCTATCAGCTTCATGGCGTGACGTTGTCAGGCAATGCTTTCAAGCCTTATCTGGGCTACAAGCCACAGCAGGCAGCGTACTATGACAATATGAATGTCGAGGCATACTTGCGTTATGTGGGTGAGATGAAGCTGATGCCACGGGCAACCATTGAGGAACGATCTCGTGAGCTAAGTGAACGGCTCGGGCTTACTGCCGAGTGGAAAACGCCCATTCAGCGGTTGTCAGGCGGCAACAAGCAACGGCTTATGATTGCTCAGGCGATGCTTGCTGATCCATGGTTTCTGCTGCTGGATGAGCCTCTCTATGGCATGGATATCGAGATTCGTTTCCTGCTGCTAGACACGTTGTACGAAATGACACCTGGCACAGTCGCAATCTTTTCAGGCGCTTTGGAGGGCCTACAGGGAGGTTGGTTGGATGCTGTGATCAAACTTGAAAATGGTACAGCGGCGCTGCACTGATGCAGCGCCGTTTTCTATATTAAATCATCCTGCTGCGGCTGCGAAACTTGCCTGGCGGATAGCCAGACATTTGTTTGAACCATTTGCTGAAGGGGTGGATAGAGTCGGCCTCTAGATGGCTGGCAATGGAGACTCTTCTACTCTTATCATTGGCAAAGAACGGGGAGTTTTGAACACAAATAAAATAATGAGAAGTGACAGATTGCTTGGGTAGTGTTGGGATAATATCAATAATTGGCGAACCAGCCGATGGAATAAATGGCGTGATTTTCTCTTTGAATGGAGATTTTTTGGTACCTTATTGTCAGTACAATCATACAGAGAAAAAAAGGAGGAGAACCCAGAATCATGCACACCAAGAATAAGGGGAAGTACAATGATTTTTCGAGATATTTACGGATAGCCAATTGTTGCGGAAGAAGACGAAACACTTCCCTTGGCTCATCCTGATTTGATGTTGTTTTTGCTTAACACCACAAATGTAATTGATAGTGTTGATTATAGACTGTTCAAAATAAAGGAAACAGCTATCGTTCAATTTTTTGTAACGGACGCATTTAAACAACTAGTGGAACTCCATGACCTTAAGGGCTTAGATTTCTCAGAGGTATACGATTCAGCTTTTACTGCAGAAAAAGAAGAAGAGCAAGAACGTAATTACCAAGCTGCCCTTGATTTCATAGAGCGCAATAAAGGAATTGAAGTTTCATATGATGAGGCTCGTTTCCTTATGGAGCAGGAAAAAGTTGTTGCCAGCGGAAAGTGGAGAATGCAACTAGATGAGAATGGGGAGCTATGGCTTGCGAATTTGACACCTGATTTGATTTATTGCTGGGGCCAGCCAATTTATATTCCTCCTGTGTTAATGCTTTTTCAATGGCATGAAGTAGAGAAGTCTGAAATTAACTTATAGAACCCGGTGGAATGAAATATACTCTTATGAAGCTTTATCATCATTTTTAAAAGGCTAAGCGCTGAGCTTAAAGTCATAAGTTAGATCCGTTAACACTAAAGTTTTACAAAGGCGACTTATCTGCGGACGGGTTGCTTTTGTTTTTTTCAGTTCCCATCAAAACAATATAGTCCTGACCGATCTGCTTATCCAAATCATTGAATACTATCAATAAAGATAACCGTCAAACAATAGAATATATGATATAATGACGTGGTTGTTGTAAGGTGCAATTTTAATATGAAAAATAGGATGGGCAATATGAAGGGTTATCTTTATAACGTGGATAAAAAACGATTGATTATTATGGTTATCGGCAATGTATTTCTGGGCATGGGAATTAGTATTTTTAAGCTGTCCGGCATGGGGAATGATCCCTTTAGCGGCATGGTAATGGCACTTGCAGAGTGCGTGGGTATAACATATGCAAATTTTCTGATCTTGCTGAACCTGGTATTGTTTGTAATCGAATTCATCACCGGACGAAGGTATATTGGAGCCGGGACTTTTGTAAACGCAATCTTTTTGGGGTATATCGCTACGTTCTTTCATAGTACTTGGCTATCTCTGTTAGGCGAACCTCAGCTGTTATGGCAGCGGGTGGTCGTCGTAGCGATTGGCGTGGTGGTATGCAGTTTTGGGGTATCCCTGTATCAGACATCGGCTGTGGGAGTCGCTCCTTACGACAGCCTGTCCCTGATTATGAGGGATAACGTCCCGAAAATATCTTATTTTTGGCACCGGATGTTTACGGATGCTCTTTGTGCTTTGATTTGCTTCCTGGCAGGAGGCGTTATAGGCTTAGGTACTCTAGTGTCCGCACTTGGTTTGGGACCCATTATTCATTTTTTTGATGTGAATTTTACGGAGAAGCTGCTGGCAAAAAAGCGTCCAAATTAAGAAAGGCGGGGCAGACCAATCTGCCCCGCCTTTACTGTAATTTGAAGGTCCATTTTTAATGAGTAAATGCACTCTTAATGTTATTTTTTTTATGAACATCTTCCGTGCCGCTATCCAAGGCGGTCTTGTAGTAGAAGCATTTATGGTCTATGACTTCCATCGTTTTTCTCAATTCTTCCATCTGTGCTTCTACAGAAGCTTTCCGCTCCAGGAACATATCATATCTCTGCTGCAAGGTGGAGTCCCCCTCAGAGCACCACTCAATGAAATGTTTTATTTCCTTAATTGGCATCCCGGATGACTTCAGGCATTCAATTACTTTTAAAGCATCCATATCCGTTTCTTTGAAAACGCGTTTCCCGCTGGGGGTTCTTTCTATAAAAGGCAAAAGTCCCTCCTTGTCATAGTAACGCAGGGTATGTGATGTCATATTAAAATATTCTGCAACTTCACTTATGGAGTATGTCTTCATCATCTATCTCCAGTCTTAATTATATTTTATGCTTGACTTAGAGTTAACTTTAAGTAATAACATAGGTTTTGTAAAGTCGGCGTTACAGCTTTTTATATTAACTAGAAGAGAGGTTTCACTATGATAAAAGTAAATGCACGTGCTACATTCAGTCAGGAAGGCCCGTTCAAGCTAACTACAATCGAACGTCGGAATCTGCAGCCGCACGATGTTCTTATAGAGATTAAATACGCGGGCATTTGCCACTCGGATATTCATACAGCCCGCGGGGAGTGGGGACCGGTTAAGTATCCACTTGTTCCAGGGCATGAGATCGCCGGTATTGTCAGCCAGGTCGGTTCCGAAGTTACAAAGTACGCAGTCGGCGATCGTGTAGGGGTTGGTTGTATGGTTGACTCCTGTGGAGAGTGCAGTAATTGCCAAAAAGGTGAGGAGCAGTATTGCCTGAGTGGAAATACCGGCACCTATGGAGCTATCGACCGGCATGGTCACTATACTCAGGGCGGATATTCCACGCACATCGTTGTAACAGAAGACTTCGTGGTCCGGATTCCTGACGCTATTCCGCTTGACGCGGCTGCACCGCTTTTGTGTGCAGGAATCACCACCTATTCACCGCTGCGCCATTGGGGAGCCGCTCCCGGCAAAAAAGTAGCGGTAGTGGGTCTTGGCGGGCTTGGACACATGGCTGTGAAGATTGCTCATGCCATGGGAGCTGAGGTTACTGTGTTATCACAGTCACTGAAGAAGAAGGAAGACGGATTGCAATTAGGAGCGGATCATTATTATGCGACCAGCGATCCGGAGACATTTAAGCAGCTTGCCGGTTCATTCGATCTTATTGTGAATACAGTAAGCGCACAAATTAATATTGATGCTTATCTTTCACTTCTGGCATTGGATGGTACATTAGTCAATGTTGGTGCGCCCGCTGATCCATTGGCAGTTAACGTATTCTCGCTGATCGGCCACCGCCGTTCGTTTGCCGGATCGATGATTGGCGGAATCCGTGAAACGCAGGAAATGCTTAATTTCTGCGCTGAACATAATATTGCTTCTGAAATCGAGGTCATTTCTGCTGACCGGATTGATGAAGCTTGGGAGCGTGTGCTTGCTTCAGATGTCCGTTACCGGTTTGTCATCGACATCAGCACGATGGGGAACGAATAAGAGACGCCTTCATTCTTGACCTCGGTTCGTGGCCACAACCTCAAGAAATTCGATAACATAGCGGGAATTTGCTAAGGAGCTGGAAATCTCACGCAGTTATGTTTCGAGAAGAGAAAAAAGGCGTTGTTGCATACAGCAGCATATGTGTATAAATGCTAAATAGGCAGAGCAGTGCTTCTACCATTGGGGTAGGAGGACGGCTCTGCTTATTGTCGTTACTGCAATTGAATATTTTGGTTCAGCTGATTCTGCCGTTTTTATGAAAAAGCTGATTCTTTAAAGGTTGGAATTTTTAAAAATCAGGTTGAAAAATGCTATTTTCCCTAATAGAAAATCATGACACAATAACAATAAAGCGCTTACTTCATTAAAACATCCCAAGTTCATGAAGACTCTATACCACTTTTTGAAAATATTTACGATATTAAAAGTCGTATCTGCTGGCCGAAATTTCGGATTCCAAGCAAAGGTTGAAATTATTAAAAAAGTTGGTACTAAACGTTTAACTCAATAACTTAAGGGGTCAAACGGTTAGACATATCTATGTAATTATGAAGGGGGAGAGGGAAATGAAAGTAGGTAAAGCATTCGGGGCAGGTATTCTTTCAACTGCAATAGCGTTAAGTGTCATTGGCTGCGCGAAAGACGAGACAAACACAGTAACCAAGGCATCTGATGCACCCAAAGCATCTGAGAACGCAACCTCCAAGCCTGAGGAGAAGGTCAAAATTATCTATTCGATGTGGGGAAGTGCGGAAGAGGGAAATGTAACCCAGGGAGTGGCGGATAAGTTTAATGCTTCTCAAGACAGAATTGAAGTAGAAGTACAAGCAATTCCTTGGGAAAACTACATGACTAAGCTGAATACAATGGCTACGGCAGAGCAATTGCCTGACACAGGGATGCTCAGAGAAGATGGGGTCGTTCAGTGGTCTACCCAAGGCATGCTGAATGATGTAAATACAATGTACGAAGGAAGCGACAGCAAACCACTCGATAGCTTAGCCTACAAATATCAAGGGAAAACCGTAGCCTACGCGGCTGCCAATGAAATCTTACTCCTCTATTACAACAAAGATATGTTTGACAAAGCCAATGTACCCTATCCCCCAGCCGCTTTAGACCAAGCGTGGACATGGGACGAATTTGTAACAACAGCAAAGAAGCTGACCCTTGATAAAAATGGTAAACATCCTGATGAGAGTGGCTTTAATGAGCAGAGTATCGTACAGTTTGGCGCATCCGTTGAAAACTTACCATGGCAGCTTGAGACCTGGGCGCTTGGTAATGGTGGAGGGTTCTATTCGGGTGATGGGACTGAGGTGAGAATTGGAGAAGACGCCAGTATAGAGGGAATTCAGAAGGTTGCAGATCTTTACTTGAAGGATCATGTTGCTCCGTTGTCTGTCGGACAGACTGATGATGGCATTCAACGAACCATCATCGCGGGAACTGTTGCCATGGCTACTAACGGTGCGTGGAACGTGGGAACTAGTCTGAATACGGCCAAGAATGAAGGCTTGAACTATGGCGTCGCAGTATTGCCTTACATGAAGGATAAGGTTACTCTCAACACGGGTGGCGCCAATGTCGTCTTCTCCCAGACTAAGCATCCAAAAGAAGCGATGGAATGGCTGAAATGGTACAACTCAGAAGAAAATAACTGGGGCCTCATTAGCTCGGGGATCTGGATGCCAACACTGGAGAAGTGGTACACGGATGAGACCCTTACCCGTAAATGGGTCGAAAATCCTAACTTCCCTGTTTATGACGAATATAAATCTGCAGTAGTCGATTATGCGCAATCACCTGCTGTGAAGCCTGCAGCGTGGTTCTATACGAATCATACGACGGAGTTTAACACCTTGCTCGGGTCGGTTTTAGGGGATGTATGGACTGGAAAGACGACCGCTAAGGATGCTATTTCTAAAAATCTCGATGCGTTGAAAGCAGCCCATTCAGGCAATTAGTAAAGTTCGTAAAAGACTGGCCGCTGCCAAGCTCACACACGCGGCGGCCATATTATGATCTTCAGGTGGGGAGATAGAGATGGAAATGATTAATAAATCTCCGAAACGTCGTTCACGTATTCATGCAGGTGAGGCACGAGCCGCGTATATATTATTGATCCCTGCCTTCATTGGGCTGATCTTTCTAACGTATCTACCTCTTATTGGGGTGCTCGGGATCAGCTTAACGAATTGGACGGGACTTTCAGACCCCAAATTTGTTGGCTTCGAGAATTATATTAATCTATTTACCACTGATCCTTATATTAAAGATTCTATTATCGCTACGGTCTACTTTGCCGTCTTATCGGTAGTTGGAGGCATGATTTATTCACTTTTTATTGCGATGCTACTGAATCGTAAAATTCCGGCTAGAGGGTTTTTCCGGGCTGTGTTCTATGTACCGTACGTTTTGCCGGCAGCCGCAATATATGTAGGATGGTCCTGGTTATACGAAGCTAATTTTGGATTTTTTAACTTTATTCTCTCTGAGATGGGTTTGAACAAAGTTTCTTTTATCGCGGATTCCAGCTATGTCATTCCATCCCTATCCTTGATTTCGGTTTGGCTGTCAGGTAACTTAATTGTTATTTTCTTAGCTGGGCTGCAAAATGTTCCGGTCGTCTACCATGAAGCGGCTGAAATGGATGGTGCGAATGGATGGAAACGATTCTTGCATATCACTTTACCGTGCATGTCGCCCATTATCTTTTACAATTTGCTAATGAGCTTGATTGCCAATCTCCAAATTGTTACGCCGGCTCTTTCATTAACGAATGGCGGCCCGGGTAATTCTTCACGCTTTTTAACTTATCTGATGTATGATCAAGCTTTTGTAAATTATAAATTGGGGTATGCTTGTGCGACAACAGCCGTTATTTTTGTTATTCTTGCAGGCTTTACTGGTGTATTATTCAAAACCTCCAACCTATGGATCTTTAATGAAGGAGGCGATGACAAATGAGTGTAGCCTCATACGGAAGATTAAAGAGCAAAAAACGTAATAATCAATGGATGAACCTGATCTCGTTTGTCGTTGTTATTTTTTTTACTATACTCGTGCTCTTTCCAATCTGGTGGATATTTCGCACGTCGCTCATGTCGAATGCCGAGATATACCAATATCCGCCTTCACTGCTGCCAGGAAATTGGTTGTTTTCAAACTATGCAGAAACGCTAGAGATCTTTAAGTTTTGGAAATATTTATGGAATACTATGATTATTATTGTACCCGCCTGTTTGGCAGGAACCTTTACAGCGACTTTATGCGGTTATGCCTTTGCAAGACTACGTTTTCGGGGCAAAAAATTGATTTGGGCTCTTTGTGTCGGTTCGATGCTTCTACCTGCCATGGTTACACTTATTCCGCTATATATTGGGTGGACGAGAGGCTTAGGAATTCATGACAGCTATCTGCCGTTGATTTTGCCTTATTTCTGTGGTGGCGGGGCTTTTAATATCTTTTTGATTAGGCAATTTATCATGTCTATTCCGAGAGAGCTTGATCAAGCAGCAACGATCGATGGCGCTGGATATTACCGCATTTTGTTCAGCATTATTATGCCGGCCATTAAATCTGCGATGATCGTCGTCGCATTATTTATCTTTATCGGTTTATGGAATGATCTACTTCAACAGATGATTTACATAAACTCAAGCGATAAGTATACGATAGCCTTGGGACTAACCGCTTTTAGAGGCCAACTAAAGCAGGACTGGTCGCTGACGATGGCGGCTACGTGTATGTCCTTTGCGCCGGGTGTCATTTTTTATCTGATTGGTCAAAAATATTTCGTAGAAGGAATCACGTTGACAGGACTGAAAAATTAGCTCCAATGTACACCCATCCGTTAAATTACAGAGCCTCATCATTTTCTTGTATGCCACTTCAAGATAACACTGGTCATTGTATTGAAAACGAAAACCTGATGCACTTATCGATATCTTTGGCTCCGAAGCTGTATCATGAGTTCTATAAGGCGAACATGATAAAAAAGCAACTTATCTGCGGATAAGTTGCTTTTTGGCGATACGTCATTCTTTAGCTAGTTCGGCTCTTTTATTATTCAGAGCGGTTCTGCTCAATCATTAGGTTGTACCTCTTTACAAGCAGCTTGTTGAAAAAATAAAAACATAACCCGTTAAGGAATCCTATTACGGTTGAACTGAATGCCGAGATTAGATATCCTTCATTTTCTACATTTGAAACAAGGTTAATGACAATAATTGAAAGAATAAGACTGAAAGCAAAACCTCCCAAGGAGAAATATAACAAATTGAGTAGAAAAACTCCTCTTCGCTTTTTAATCAAGCTTTCAATAAAATCATTTAAATAGATAATAAGTAAAATACCATAAACTAATAATAGGGCAATAAGCCCATAGAAACCAGCAGGTGGTGGCTTATCCGCAAGAGCAAAAAAGATGACAGTCCAAAAAAAGAAGAATGTGAAGAAATTTATCGTTTTAATTCTTTTTAACAGCTTCAGGTCCATAACATTGGTAAACCTCGCTTTTTAGTTTTTTAACAAGAGAACTGTTTATTCTATTATTACCTGTCTATTTTATCAAAACAACATAATTATTTCTGAAATAGATTCATTTTTTTAAACATTTTCATGAATTTGCAAAATTAAGTGATGAATTAATTTCAGTTTATTCAAAACTTGTGTAAATATTGTAATTCTTTTCTGAAAAAATTGTAAATGTTTCAGAAAAAAATGGGAGTATAGTGTGATAGTACAAAAAACAGCTGACTGTATTCATTGGTTTTAGTATTCAGAGAGTATAGCTTTTCATTATTTTCAGGAAGGATTTGATTAATGATGAGTAAAAGTAATTTTTTTAGATTTGAGCGTAAAAATGATGATTTTCCGTTCTACAGTGAACTGCAATCCCCTACTCTAAATTTGAAAACCAGCCTAATATTTCTGATAGCTGTTGCTGCAGGTTTTGCATTGTTTCTTATTGGGTTTGGAGGTACTTATGGACATCCTTTTATAAATGTGATTTTCCCATTAGCAGCAGTTATCTTTGTTGCACGGAGTCAGTGGACATTACTTTTCAGAAAATTAGTTGCTAAAGATATTATATTAATTCTTGGGACGTACATTGTAAATCTTATTGTGACCTATGGTGTTGGTTTTATTATTACGAAATTATTTAATTTTAGTGCAAATCCAGTGAGTGAAGGATTCAATGGTAATTTTTCCGATACAATTACGACGTTCCTGACAATGCTCCCGATGCTTTTTGGAGAAGAATTAATAACGATCCTTCCATTCTTAGTCATTTTGTACTTAGGAGTAAAAAAACTTAAACTGAACAGAAAGTCTGCGATTATCTTAGCGTGGATTGTAGTATCCATTATTTTTGGCGCATACCATTTACCAACTTATAATTGGAATATTGCACAAGCCATTCTCGGTATCGGCATTGTACGGATTGTTCTGCTCTATCCATACATTAAGACTAAAAACATTTGGACATCGTTTATAGTGCATGTGCTAAATGACTGGACACTTTTTGGATTTGCCTTAATGGTTTCAATGCATCATTGATTAGCGAATTCCATGTAAAAATTGTAATCTTTTTCTGAAAATACTGTAAACAATCCGGGAAATGACGGGATTATAGTGTGATAGTAAGAAAATGACTAAAAGGAGATCTTCAAAATGGAAACTCAAGTTAAAAAATTCACAACTAAAAAGCGGATGTCCGTACTTCTATTGTCAGCAGCACTGGCTGCAGTTGGCACAGCGGCGGCTTTACCCGTGTCTGTCGGATCAGTTCATGCTGCAGCCACTACTGCAACAATAACCTCCAGGGTGAATGTCCAGGTTAAAGGTAAAGCAATCGGGACTCAGGCTTTCCTAAGCCCATTAGGTAATACACTCATTCCGCTTAAAGACGCAGCGCAAGCATTAGGTGCAGCTGTTAAATACGATAACAAAAATCATAGTGTAGAGCTTACCCTGGGAGAGAATACTGTAAATTATTCATTGGATATCGACAGTGCACTTGTAAAGTTAAATGGAAGCGGTCTGGGACAAAGATATGAAGCTCAGGTAATCGGAGGAACTTCTTTTGTTGCAGTGCAAGCCTTGGTTGAACCTTTCGGATATTTGGCCCAATGGAACGGACAAACCCGTACTGTCAATATCACGAATGCAGGAATGAATGAACTGACTATAACTGCCGGTAAACTCCAGTCTTCTAATTCCCATAAGGATGTAACCATCAATATCGTATATCCAGTTGTATCGCAGCTTGCGAATCAAAATGCCGAAGCGGCAATTAATAAAGCGGTGAAAGCTCAGGCACAGAAGTTTCTAGATGCCTCGGAAAAACAACTGGCTAAGTCTGGTGCTCCAGCGGAAGGAGCGACATACGATTTCGAACTGGCCTACAAGGTGACTTACAATCAAAATGGAGTGATTAGCTTCCTGCTTACCAATTATCAATACCTCGGCGGAGCTCATGGGGGCGGCTCACAAACAGGTCTTACTTACTCTCTGCAGGATGGTACGACAATGAAGCTGGGAGATTTGCTGAAATCCAACAGCAATTACAGTCAGGTTATTAAGAAATCACTTCAAGAACAAGTCCAAAAAGGTACTGAGTCTTCTATCTACTCTATTGACCTGTTCAATAAGTTAACTAAAGATTCTAATGCATACCTGGATAACTTCTACTTGACTAATGCAGGATTCACTGTGTTTTTTGTTCCAGGTGATATAGCAGAAAGTGTTGTAGGCAGTCCTGAATTCAAATTCACATGGGCTCAGTTCCTTTCGAATAATGCGGATCCGTTCGCTGCTTATTAGGTCGTTTTTTGACTTCAATCGTTTTTTTTCATCGTTACTTTATCACAAAAGAGTTTTTTTAAAAGCAACTTGCCAACTGGGAAGTTGCTTTTTTTGTTGAGTTAAGTAGGGGGGACTAAATGATTGCCTAGCATTCAAAATTGACCATGTACCGGAAACTTGCGGAGCCGCGACCACTCCTGCTGCAGTTTTTTAATAGGAATGAAAATGAGAGGGGGCTATTCCGGGGGAGATTTATATAAATTCAAAGATAAAATCCTATATGAGATAGAAACAATCCTTTTTGCGGTAGTTGCTAGCCAACATGTCTTATAGACTAGTTAATGCAAGGAGTCCCGTATAATTTTTGAACGAGGACTTTGCATATTCAGTCAAAAGAAGGAGAGAAAATTCATATTATGAACACAGTAACACAGATAAACAACAGCAAAGACAAGCAGACGCATTTTATTCTCAACGGTAATCTTTGGAATATTATGGTCCAGTTATCATGGCCCGCTATCATCGCAATGGTCCTCTATGGCTTAAATGCGGTTATTGCCGCTGTATTTGTGGGAAGGTTTGTCGGAGAGGAAGCACTGGCTGGGGTTTCGGTAGCTTATCCATTAACCCAGATCAGCTTGGGACTGGGCTCCTTGATTGGGGTGGGTGCCGGTTCTGCTTTAAGTTTAGCCCTCGGCAGGCAGGACAAAGAAATGCAGAAGCGTTTGATGGGGAATGTTAATTATCTGTCCATCCTTGTAACGCTTGTCTATATGGTATTGGGTTTGCTTTTCTCTACACAGCTGGTGCGAATCATGGGAGGAGAAGGGGAAACTCTGGCTCTTGGAGACAGCTATTTTAGAATTACGGTGATTGGTTCATTTTTCTGGATTTATGGACTGGCTGCCAACATGATTGTACGTGCCGAAGGGAAAATGAAATCGGCAGCCGTGGTAATGGGCATTGGACTGGCAGTTGATGTATTGTCCAATTATATTCTGGTAGCCTGGCTGGATTTTGGAGTAGAGGGAGCTGCCTGGGCTACAAATATCGGGATGCTGGTCTACACCTTGCTGGGATGGATTTATTTTGGCAAAGGATTTGCCTCATTCCGAACGAATGTCTTTGCAATCTATCGGGATGCTGCCACAATCAAATCCATAATTGGTCTGGGAATGTCCTCTTTCATTATGAACTTTATGAATCTGGTACAGGCTGTTGTAGTATTTAATGCACTGTCGAGATACGGGACTACAGCAGATATTGCATTTTATGGAGTGGTTTTTCGTGTATTCACCTTCCTGTTGACGCCGATATTCGGATTAATGCGCGCCTTGCAGCCAGTCATCGGCATAAATTTTGGAGCAGAACAGTATGAGCGCGCCATCAAAGCCTATAAAATATTCACACTCGTTTCCATGCTGCTGACTTTGCCTTTCTGGATAATTTCCATGATCTCGCCGGCTTCCATTCTGGGGCTGATGCTGCCGGATCAAATCTTTAAGACCAGCGAAATGTTATATTTCCGGTTGAACATGGCGGTTCTGCCGTTATTGTCGCTCATTTTTATGGCCATGACCTTTTTCCCTGCGATTAATAAAGGGAAACCGGCAGCCGTTATCGGCATCACCAGACAACTTGTTTTTTATGTGCCAGTGATGCTTGTTTTGCCAAGATGGTTAGGCGTCTCCGGAGTATATTGGGGTTCGCTTGTAATTGATTCTGTGGTTGTAGTGTGGACGGTAATCCTGGTAACTAAGGAATTCACCCGGCTCAGAGCTAAGTCCAAGCTAGCCAGGACTTACAATATGTGAACGCAAAATGCTGGAACTTCTGCTTTGCCTGGATGGCCGATTTAATAGATATACCCTAAAAGAGCCTTGGAATTATAAAGGCTCTTTTTTGTGCTACTGGTTGACATAATAAACAAAAAGAAAGTATGATATTTTAAATCGTAATAATTACGAATAAATACAATGTGGAAGATGAATTGATTTGTGGATAATGAATGGTCACAAGCGGACTCTATCGTTCCTCACGAGAACTTCGAGCGGCAATTAGAGCAGGTTGAACTGGATTCAGAAAGGATCTTTTGGATTTCTTGAAAATAACCATTTTAAAGGAGCTTCAATAAATAATGAATAAAAGCAGCACCAATCAACGTCTACCCAGAGCAAAAGGGATTGATATGGGTACCTATTATACACCCAAAGAATGTGCCAAAAAGGTTAGACATCTCGTCCTACCCGATATGAATCGAAAGATTGTCGAAGAATTCATCACAATCTTAGGTATGAGGGAAAGATTTGAAGAACATCGAGTTCCCATTCCCAATAAAGTGGTTATGTATGGTCCACCGGGCACAGGGAAAACACTGACGGCATTTTATATGGCTCAAATGCTGGAGCTTCCACTTATCCTGGTTCGACTTGATGCAATTATTCACAGCCATTTGGGCGAGACTGGAAGTAATATCCGGAAAATATTTGAGTATGCCAAAGCATCTCCTTGTGTTCTTTTCCTGGATGAGTTTGATGCCATTGCAAGAACACGGGAGAGTAATGACGAGGTTAAAGAAATGGCTCGTGCGGTGAATACACTGCTGCAATGTCTCGATGATTTTGGTGACAATAGCATTTTTGTAGCAGCGACGAACCTAGAAAATGAACTGGATAGAGCTATTTGGCGAAGGTTTGATACAAAAATGATTTATGCTAACCCGGATGAATCAAGTAGGCGTCAATATGTCGAACTGTTAATTAATGACTTTGAAAGTGAAGCTGGGTTGATGGAGGAGGCATGCGAACGTCTTTCCGGTTGCAGTTTTGCTGATATTGAACAAATTGTCCTGAAAGCGAAACGTAAGGCGATTATAGAGCATTGTCTGCTAAAACGAGAGCATATTGTTCTATCTTATGAAGAATACAATCCTTCCTTGAACTAATTGTGGGATTATAAATACAGGAAATTGTAATTGGAACAATTCAACGAAAAAAAAGAACCCCAGCGACGGAATTTTTAATCGCTTGGGTTCTTTTTAAATTCATCAACTGATATTAGGTGTAGATTCTCTTAGGATGAGTTTGGTATAAATATGAGAAACCTGATAGGGTTGCTTCGGATCATGAATTCGGGAAAGTAGCATTTCAGCTGCTTTGACACCCATCTGATTACTATAAATATGAACAGTGGTGAGATGGGGTTCTACAATGCTTGATTCAGGACCATTATCAAAACCACAAATGACGAGGTCATTAGGAATGGAAAGCATATTTTTGAGTGACTTCATAAAGGTAACCGCAATATAATCGTTAGCACACACGAAAGCAGAAGGAAGCTGATTGATTTGGCTTAGCTTAGCATCTGCCCACTCCGGACTCGAAAAAAATAGTCGATCGTCATCGAGAATACATTGTGAGAGATCGAGATGAATCCCAGATTCTATCAATGCGCGATTAAAGCCCACCCATCTTTCATTAAAACTCCTACAGTGATTATAGTCCCCGATGAACCCCAGTGATGTGTAACCGCCATCAATTAACTTTTTTGTAAGTTGATATGTGCTGTGTTCGTTTTCCATGAGAAGTACATCTGCTTGGAATTCAGGGTAGCAGATATCGGCAGAGCAGTCGATGAAAATAGTTGGAATGCCTAGACTTGTAATCAGCTTACTATATTCGGAATTGAACAACTCAATACAAATAATTCCGTCTACATTGGCGACATCAAAATTATTTGGAAGAGACAAGGACTCCTGATCAATGTCTCTTATAATGTGCATGGATAAATTATATCCTTCTGCACTGATTCGTTTCTCCATGCCACTGATCAGTTTCGATCCAAAGTGGGAAGTGTTAGGTAAGTTTTCTGTTAATAAAGCGATATTTCCAGAGTTTCTTGGTTGAACACTCTCGGTGTCCATAAAAGCAAATTGTTTATATTTTAACTCTATCGCTTTCTTTATAACCTTGTTTCTAGTTTCATCAGGTATACCATTCGTTCCATTTAAGGCTTTGGAAGCTGTATTTCTAGAGATTCCTAAAGCATCCGCGATGTCTTGTATGGTTACTTTTTCCCTGGCCATCTATGTAATTCACCTCTATATTCTTGTTCTTAACCTTCGCCACAAATAGTGTACTGTTTGGCATGATTCCAACTCTCTTTAATGTATATTAGTTTACTCAAAATAGCAATATGATATTTACAAATGAACAATTTAGTTTACATTTTATCAGCGAATAAATGTGCAAAAAATGTATTATTATTTTCATCTTCATGAGAATATGTTGACTTTAAAGTATATAATCCTATTTAAATTGGCTGTATTTGTAATTATGTAAAATTATATGCATCATTTATGAACATAATGCTTTGTCATATGCACACAAATATTTTTACAAAATGTATTGACGAACGATTAAGTGTTTGGTAAATTGTAAAAGCAGCAGGACATAAGCCAATTGAAAGCCCTTACTGCATCAAGATATAAACATTGATAAGAACGGAGGTAAAGGCATTGCAAAACCTAATAGAAGCTGAACACAGAACAATGGTGACCAAACATAAGAGCTCCTTACTAGACTATCTAAAGAAATACTACTTTCTTTATATTTTGCTCGCACCAGCTGTGATCCTGACCCTGATTTTTAAATACGGTCCTATGTATGGTGCGATTATCGCCTTTAAAGATTTCAGCCCAATCAAAGGGATTATGGGGAGTGAATGGGTAGGCTTGTACAACTTCGAGAAATTCCTGTCATCCCCCAACTTCGAAGTTATCTTTATGAATACGCTTAAATTAAGTTTCTTCGGATTAATTCTGAGTTTTCCAATCCCAATCCTGCTTGCGTTGATGTTAAATCAAATTCGCCGTGCAGGCGTCAAAAAGAACATTCAGTTGTTCTTGTATGCACCTAACTTTATTTCTGTTGTCGTTGTGGTCGGGATGTTGTTTATCTTCTTGTCCCCAACGGGACCGATTAACCAGTTTTTTACCTGGCTTACAGGTGAACCAATCATGTTCATGTCTCGTCCGGAGTACTTCCGTTCGATCTACATTCTTTCTGATATTTGGACCGGAGCCGGTTGGGCATCCATTATTTATGTAGCAGCACTTGCTAATGTCGATCCTGAGTTACATAATGCAGCCAATCTTGACGGCGCTAATCTTCTACAAAGAATACGCCATATCGATTTGCCAACCATTCGTCCAATTATGGCTATTGTATTTATCCTTGCAGCTGGTGGGATTATGTCCATTGGCTTCGAAAAAGCCTATCTCATGCAAACGGCGATGAACTTGCCAACCTCAGAAATCATTCCGACTTACGTTTATAAAATTGGTTTGCAGTCGGGCGATTATGCCTATTCAGCCGCAGTAGGATTGTTTAACTCTATCATCAACATCGTCTTGCTCATCACCGTTAACTTTACCGTGAAGAAACTGAATGAGGGCGAAGGTCTTTACTAAGAAAGGAGCAACAAGCTATGCCCATTAAACATTCCGGATTAGATCGCTTTATCGTCGTGCTGAACGCGATCTTCCTGACACTGGCCGTACTTATCATTGTACTTCCTTTGATTTATGTAGTGATTGCATCTTTTATGGATCCATCAGTTCTGCTCAGTAAAGGATTATCATTCAACCTTTCGGACTGGTCATTAGAAGGGTATATAAAAATTCTTTCTAATCCGGCCATGATCCGAGGTTTTGGAAACTCTGTTTTATACTCTGTTTCATTTGCTATGCTTACCGTTCTCGTCTCAATCTGTGCAGGGTACGCACTGTCTGATGACAGGCTCAAAGGAAAAGGATTCTTCATGACCTTGTTTATTATCACCATGTTCTTTGGGGGTGGGCTTATACCTACATACCTGCTCGTTAAGAATCTTGGTCTGCTTGATACAGTATGGGCGGTGATCATTCCAGGAGCAGTCAATGTATGGAACATCATTCTCTCTAGAACTTTCTTCAAAGGAGTACCGAATGAAATGAAGGAAGCCGCTAATGTAGACGGAGCTTCGGAGATGCGGATTTTCTTCAGTGTCGTATTACCGCTCTCCAAACCGATTGTTTTCGTGCTCGCTCTTTATGCTTTTGTGGGCCAGTGGAATTCCTACTTTGACGCCATGATCTATTTAGATAATCCGAATCTTCATCCACTGCAGCTCGTGTTGCGGTCCATCTTGATCCAGAATCAGGTAGATCCGGGCATGATCAGCGATCAACTCGCCATGGCGGAAATGAAACGATTGTCTGAAATCATCAAGTACGCTGCCATTGTTGTTTCCAGTTTGCCACTTATTGTTATGTATCCGTTCTTCCAGAAGTACTTTGAAAAAGGTGTTATGGTCGGTTCCCTTAAGTAGGAAACAGGCTGCACATAGATAAAGATTAATTCATTCATATCTAATTTGGAGGTCATACCCTATGAAAAGAATTAAGAAATCAAGAGTATCAACGAAAGTAGCTTCTGCATCTGTACTTGCTTCGTTTATGTTCCTTACTGCATGCGGTGGCGGAGGAGGAGGGGGAAGTGCAGCTAGTAAAGAACAGGACGCCAGCGGTAAAGTAACTTTGAACTTTATTACGCAAAGCTCTCCACTTGCACCCGTTGATCCAAATGAAAAACTGATTAATAAGCGTCTTGAAGAAAAGACGAATGTTCATATTAATTGGAAGAATTTCACGAAAGACGTATTTGTTGAAAAAAGAAACTTGGCTGTGGCAAGCGGCGATCTTCCTGATGCAATTTTTAATGCGGACTATAGCGACTATGAGCTGCTCAAGCTTGCTAAAGATGGTGCCATTATTCCGCTGAATGAGCTTATCGAGAACAATATGCCCAACTTCAAAAAGGTGCTGGAAGAAGCACCGGAATACAAGAGTATGATTACGGCACCAGACGGTAATATTTATGCCTTTCCGTGGATCGAAGAGCTGGGCAATGGCAAAGAAAGAATCCAGGCGGTAGACAGTATGCCTTGGATCAATGTGGAATGGCTTGAGAAGCTGGGCCTTGATATGCCTACAACAACAGAAGAATTAAAAGAAGTATTAATTGCCTTCAAGACAAAAGATCCAAATGGCAACGGTAAGGCTGACGAAATTCCTTTGTCCTTTATTAACAAGCCTGGAGCAGAAGATCTGGTTTTCCTATTTGCTTCATTCGGATTGGGTGAGAACCCTGACCATGCGGTTGTAAACAATGATGGAAAGGTAATATTTACGGCGGCACAAGATGATTACAAAGAAGCCGTTTCTTTTATTAACGAGCTGTATAAAGAAGGACTCATTGATATTGAAGCCTATACACAGGACTGGAGTACTTACCTTGCAAAAGGGAAGGATCAGAGATACGGACTTTACTTCTCATGGGATAAAGCGAACATCACTGGAGCAAATGACATTTACGAGGTTATGCCTCCACTTGCTGGACCAGATGGTGAAGTTAACGTAACAAGAACGAACGCGCTTGGTTTGGGCAGAGGTAAGATGGTTGTTACTAGCGCCAATAAGAACTTAGAAACGACAGCGAAATGGGTTGATCAACTCTACGATCCGATTCAATCTGTACAGAACAACTGGGGAACGTATGGAGACGATAAACAGCAAAATATTTTCGAATTTGATAAAGAAAAAGAAATGCTGAAGCATTTGCCGCTGGAGGGTGCAGCTCCTGTAGAACTACGTGAGAAAACAAGTGTCGGTGGACCCTTAGCTATCCTTGATTCCTATTATGGCAAATACACAACCATGCCGGATGATGCCAAAGGCAGAATGGATATTATCAAGAACATCATGGCGCCTAAAATGAAAGCAGAAAACGTAATGCCGAGTGTATTCCATTCTATTCAAGAGCTTGATCGCCTTACGACAATTGAAACGGATCTGTTTGCCTACGTGCTTAGAATGCGTACTGAATGGTACCAAAATGGTAAAGTCGAAGCGCAGTGGGATGAATATTTGAAAGAATTGGACCGTCTGGGCCTGCAAGAATGGCTTGAAATTAAACAAGGCGGCTATGACAGAGCAAGCAAATAATAAACTATAAATAATATGCGGTAAATGCCGTGTTCGGGAGTAAAGGAGAAAACAATAATGTCTACGATTGCGAAACAAAATTACCGCGGAGTGTATCATTTTTCCCCTAAGGAAAAGTGGATGAATGATCCAAACGGAATGGTTTATTTTGAGGGTGAATATCATTTGTTCTTCCAGCACCATCCAGGTGGAATGACTATGGGCGCTATGCACTGGGGCCATGCGGTCAGCAAGGATCTGGTTACATGGGAGGAGCTGCCTATCGCTCTTGCTCCAGATGAGTTAGGTATGATTTTTTCCGGCAGTGCCGTAGTTGACTGGAATAATACGACTGGATTTTTTGAAGATAAACCAGGTCTAGTAGCGATTTTTACACACCATTTGGATATGCCGGAAGGCAAGCCAGCCATTCAGCGTCAAAGCTTGGCTTATAGTAAGGATAACGGAAGAACCTGGACGAAATATGATGGAAACCCGGTGCTTGAACATGATACATTCATTGATTTCCGTGACCCGAAAGTATTTTGGAATAAAGATACTAATCAATGGGTGATGATTGTAGCTTGTGGTCAAACGGTGTGTCTATATCATTCTCCTGATCTGATGAACTGGACATTTACCAGTGAATTCGGAGAAGGAATCGGTTCTCATGACGGGGTATGGGAATGCCCGGACTTGTTCCCGCTGGCCATTGATGGCGATCCTTCGAACACGAAATGGGTGATGCTAGTGAGCATCGGTGCGGATCCCGCTTTTGTGGAAGGATCAAGAACACAGTATTTTACAGGGGATTTTGATGGAGAAGTGTTCACGCCAGATGAAGATTCGATAAAAGTCCGCTGGCTTGATTATGGAAGAGATAACTATGCAGGTGTAAGCTGGTCCGATATACCGGCGGAAGATGGAAGAAGGTTATTTATCGGCTGGATGAGCAACTGGATGTATGCTAACAAGACGCCAGCAGAAGAATTCCGTGGCGCGATGACAATTGCAAGAGAACTTCAGCTCGAATCAAGACAAGGGGGAACCTTTCTTGTGCAGAAGCCGGTACAAGAGTTGGAATCAGCTCGTGTACAAGTCCTTTCTATAAAAAATGCAACGGTGCAAGAAATCAATACTCTTCTTAAAGAGATTCACTTGGAATCTTATGAGATTATAGCTGAGTTCGCTCGGGGTAAATCTGTAGGTTTCAAGGTAAGAGTTGGTGCGGATGAACAAACAGTGATCGGTATCAACGGTGAGACAGAGGAACTTTATGTAGACCGGAAGGCTTCGGGCCAGCATGATTTCCATGAACATTTCGTAGGACATCATTCAGCCAAACTCGCAGCGCTTGATGAGTCAAATGATCTCCGTATTTATGTGGATCGCTCTTCCGTTGAGGCGTTTAGTAATAGAGGCCAGGCAGTGATTACGGATCTTATATTCCCTGGACTAGAATCTAAAGGTATTGCTGTGTTTGCAGAAAATGAGAATGACTTGCTGATTTCCCTGGATATCTATGAGCTTACTCTCTCTGCTGAGCAAGACAAGAATTAGTCACCGAGAGGAGTCTTGTATATGCGTATAGGAGCGATTGAAGCTGGCGGAACGAAGTTTATATGTGGCATCGGGAATGAAAATGGGATCATTGAAGATCAGATCAGTTTCCCGACAGAACATCCTGAGTTGACGTTGCCCAAAGTTATTCAATATTTTCAAGACAAACCAGTAGAAGCTATCGGAATTGGATCGTTTGGTCCAATCGATATAAGCCCAGATAGTCCGACGTATGGTTACGTTACAACAACACCAAAACCAGGTTGGGGAAATTACGATATGCTGGGCACTTTGAAAAGAAACTTTTCGGTTCCCTTTGGCTGGGACACGGACGTCAATGCAGCGGCATTTGGTGAAGCCAAATGGGGCGCAGCCCAAGGGTTATCCAGCTGTTTGTACTATACAGTTGGCACGGGTGTTGGTGTGGGAGTGTATTCAGAAGGTAAACTTATTCATGGTCTTGTGCATCCTGAAGGGGGTCATGTTCTTACAAGACGCCATCCTGAAGATGAATTCCCAGGGGGATGTCCCTATCATGGGGACTGCCTAGAAGGGATGGCGGCAGGTCCTGCTATTGAAGCAAGGTGGGGGAAGAAGGGACATGAACTTCCTATAGATCACCTTGCATGGGAAATGGAAGCATTTTATATTGCACAGTCGATTACGGGTGCTATATTGCTTAACTCTCCTCAGAAAATCATTCTGGGTGGTGGTGTTATGCAGCAGTCACAATTATTTCCACTTATTCGGCAGGCCGTGCTACAGAACCTGAACGGTTATGTCAGCTCAAGTACTATTTTGGAACACATAGATGAGTATATCGTTCCACCAGGACTAGGCCAACAGGCGGGATTATGTGGTGCTCTCGCTCTTGGACTCACAGCACTGGAAAGTCAGAGTTCTGCTCAATTGTAAATGAATATAGAGAGGAGGTCAGTGCAATGAATTGGCCTCCTTCTTATTTTACAATAAAAGAAATGATTGATGATAGAAAAAGAGGGTGAAGAGGATGGTTAATAAGGGAAAAGTAGTTTTATCCTTTCTCATGGCAACAGGATTTGTTATGACTTCCGCAGGCATATATGTAGCCAATCCCGGTATGGGTTGGGCTGCGCCCGCTGATCAGGAGGTAAGTAAACAAGCTAAGGAGGGGCTTTCTATTTTTGAAAGCGTAACCAAAACAAACACAAACTTGACAGGTTGGCAAATAAAAGGAAAAGGTAAGTTGGCGGATACTGTGGAAGGGATTTTACTGACTTCCGATCCACAAGAAAATGTAATGGCAATCTCCGAAACGGTGTCAGAGGATTTTATCTATGAAGCTGATGTCATGATCAAGGATATGCAAGCGGACGCGACCTTATTGTTCCGTTCTAATGAAGATGGCTGGGGTTCCTACATGCTCCAAATTGTTCCGAATGCAGGTATGATCCGCTTACGAGACGCAAGTGATGGTGAAGGGAAATTAAAAGAGGAGCGGAAGGTTACTATTAAGGCAGGAGAGATCTATCATCTCAAGGTGAAAGCAGAGGGTTCATCACTGAAAGTATATTGGGACAACGAATATAAACCTTTGATTGAGGTTCAGGATGATGCGTATCGTACTGGTAAGCTGGGACTCAATGTATGGAATGGTTCTGTTTTGTTCCAAAATATTTTCGTGAGTGACCTGAAAGGAAATTTGGGTGCTGTGGTTACAAATAAAGGACAATGGCAGCCTAATATCAACGGCAAGAAAGGAATGGCAGTAAAGCAGATGAAGTCACAGCAAATTTATAATAAACAAGCTGCTGATTTTGTATATGAAGGAAATCTATCTCTTCGTCCTGATTCTGTTGCAGCGCTCGCCTTTCGTTCATCGGCTGATGGAACAAAGGGATATGAAGCAGCCCTGACAAAGGAAGGAAATCAGGTTCGTGTAAGTCTGACGAAAGCTAGCGGAACAACGATTGCAAGTTCACAGCATACCTATCCAAGTCAGACCGGAGCAAAACATCATGTAGAGATAAAGGCGAAGGGAAACAGAATTCAGGTCTTTCTAGACGGATACACCCCGGCCGCAATCGATCTAACAGATGAAACCTATACCGATGGATATGCAGGAATCGTTGTTAAACAGGGAACAGCTTACTTCCAGGATACCTATGTGACGGATGCCAGCAATTATTATAGTGAAAAATATCGTCCTCAATACCACTATACGCCAATTCGTGGTTCTGCCAGTGATCCGAACGGACTTGTCTACTTCGAAGGTGAATATCATCTATTCCATCAGGACGGAGGCACTTGGGCACATTCTGTCAGTAAGGATATGCTGAACTGGAAGCGGCTTCCGATTGCGCTGCCGTGGAATGATCATGGGCATGTCTGGTCTGGATCAGCTGTGGCAGATTTGACGAATGCATCAGGTTTGTTCGGGGATTCAGGAGGTAAAGGTCTAATTGCCTACTACACTTCCTATAATCCCGATGGCCCGAATGGGAATCAGCGTATCGGTCTTGCATACAGCAAGGACCAAGGTCGTACTTGGGAATATTCCAAGACGCGTCCAATGGTTATCGAGAATCCAGGCGATAATGGAGGGGAGCCGGGAGGCTGGGATTTCCGTGATCCGAAAGTGATTCGTGATAATGACAATAACAGGTGGGTAATGGTTGTATCCGGTGGAGACCATATTCGTTTCTTTGCTTCAACGAATCTACTTGATTGGAACCTGACAGATAGTTGGGGATACGGGGACTATGTTCGCGGCGGTGTATGGGAATGTCCGGATCTGCTTCAGCTTTCGGTAGACGGAACATCACAGAAGAAATGGGTTCTGATGATTAGTACAGGAGCGAATTCAAAAACAGGCGGATCAGATGCTGAATTTTTTGTGGGTCATTTAACAGCGGATGGTAAATTCGTTAATGATAATCCGGCAGGGAAAGTATTGCGAACAGATTTTGGAAAAGAATTCTACGCTTCAATGTCTTTTTCAAACATGCCAGATCATCGCAGCGTAATGATGGCGTGGATGACAAACTGGGACTATCCGTTTGCTTTTCCAATAAGCCATTGGAAAGGCGTACTGTCAATCCCAAGAGAAGTCTCATTAGTAACGACAAAAAATGGGATTCAGCTCGCTCAAAGTCCGATCAAGGAGTTGGAATCGCTGCGTAGTCAGCTGTATTCTACTGCTAACAAAGAGGTGAGTCCTTCTTCTCAGAATCTATTGAAAGGGGTTACCTCTGGTGCATACGAGATTGAAGCTGAAGTAGAAATTCCAGCAGGTAGTCAGGTTAGTGAATTTGGCTTTAACGTTCGTGTAGGGGGAAGTCAAAAAACGGTTGTTGGATATAAACCTGGTGAGGGTCGGATTTTCGTGGATCGGTCTGCATCTGGTTTGACGGATTTTTCGAGTCTATTTAGTACAAGACATGAAGCGGCAATGCAAACGGAGAACAAGCGAGTTAAGCTGCGTATCCTTGTAGATGAGTCTTCTATTGAGGTTTTTGGCAACAACGGTAAAGTTGTTTTCTCTGACGTCATCTTTCCGGATCCAGCCAGCAGAGCTTTGAGTTTTTACACCAAAGGAGGCAACGTAAAAGTCGTATCTCTGAAGGTGAATCAGTTAGGCTCTGTATGGAATCAGGAGACGGGCTCAGCTACCAAGATAATGATGGATACAACTGATCGCGAACTGAGCAAGGGGCAAAGCGACATACTTTTGGCGATGGTAGAGAATGGTACCGGTAATGGGGCACAGCCGCTTAAATGGAATTCCAGTAACAAGGATGTTGTTGAACTAAACGTGGTGGATAACTCCCAGGCAACCCTTGTAGCTAAAAAAGAAGGCGAGTCTATCATTACTGTCTCTACTCCAAATGGGAAGACATCGGCTAGCTTATTAGTTAAGGTATCTGGGGGTAAATTTCATACGAACTTAAGTGGGTGGACTAAAGATCTATCTGCAGCCTCCTGGGTCATTGGTGAAAATGGGATTCATGGAAATTACTGGAGTGACGCGAATTATATCGCAGAGAAGCAGGCAGGAGATTTTACTTATGAAGCAGAGATGATGTTAGGGAAATCCGGAGGAGCAGGCTCTTTGTTGTTCCGTGCCAGCGAAGATGGACGCAGCGGATACTACTTAAATCTGGATCCGAATATGAAGTCCATCCGTCTGTTTTATAAAATCGACGGCCGTTTTGAAGAGCGTCAGATTCTAGCAAAAGTTCCGACGTTCATTCAGCCGGGTCAAACCTACAAAGTGAAAATCGAAGCGAAGGGCCCGCATATCGTGGTTTATGTGGATGGGCAGAAAGTGATCGACCTCCAGGACGGCGTATTTGCAGAAGGCCGCTTTGGACTACATGTATTTGGCGGAAATGTTTCATATCAAAACGTTAACGTGAGCGGAGAAACACCTGCCGATTTAACCACTTCCAGTCTAGTAAATGCAGAACTAGAGAAATCCCTTTATACAGCAAATCTCGCAAATGGTGAAGCTGTTACACTGAAGGATGCGAATGATTTTACGGATCAGAAGTGGGTATTCGTGCCGACGGGGGACGATGCAGGTTCCTATTCTATTCGTACAACAGCCGGTCAGGCGCTTGATCTAGACACAGGGCAAAATAAAATTCAGTTATACCCTTATCTCGGATATAACAATCAGCGTTGGATTTTTCACAAAAATGATGATGGGACCGTAAGTATTATTTCTGCTCATCATAAGAAAGCGATGGAAGTATCAGCGGATGGGTCGACACTGTCCCTTAGCGAGCTTGATCCTACTCTTGATCGACAAAAATGGGTAATTACCAATTAACCTGAGGATGATAGAAGCAATGGAAGGGGGAATAGCGTGTCTAAAAAGCAACTTGTCTGCGGATGAGTTGCTTTTTGTTTTGGCTGCATTTTATGTATTGACGGATATTGGAAATGTAAGTAGAATGTAAATTAGTTAAAACCTTAAAACTTTTGTAAAGAATTTTGGTGTTCTTGATAAAGGCAAAGCTGACATTCAGTGTGCAATTTTCAATCAGAACATAGAAATATCACGAAAGGTAAGGTTTTTTTATTTACCTAAAAAGTTTAATCGTTTAAACTTTCGGGTGACGGAGGTATGGAAGCTAAGATGAATATACATGATGTAGCCAAAAAGTCGGGACTCTCTGTAGTGACCGTATCCAGGGTGCTTAACAATTTACCCTCTGTACGGGAAGCTAATAGACAGAAAGTACTGAAAGCTATGGAGGAATTAAATTATCAACCCAATTCAGCAGCGCGGAGTCTTGTGAGAGGCAAAACGGGAGTCATCGGGATGTCGATTACCAACTTTAACGACTCTTTCTATGACCGGGTTATTCGCGTGGTGAACCGGAAGCTGGCGGCGCAAGGGTATTTTTTAGCCCTATCGATCGCCGAGAATGAGGATGAGGGCGATAATTTCCTGTTTCAGAAGGATCGCGTTGATGGAATTATCCTGTTGTCCCCACTTGAAGAAAAGGCATATGTAGAGGAACTGAAAAGAAAAAATATTCCGTTTGTATTGCTGGATAACCAGTTTCAGCATGAGGATGTGCCTAGCGTCGTGGTCGATAACTATCAAGGCGGGTATGAGGCTACAAAGCACTTGCTCGATCTTGGGCACACTCAAATCGCCTATATTGGCGGCCCTTCGGTATTTCTAAGTGTAGCGGAGCGTAAGCGCGGTTATGTCCAAGCGCTCGAGGATGCCGGGTTAACGCCATTCGGAACGGAATACTGCAGTTTTACAGTAAGCGGCGGCTATGAGGTGGCCAAGAGATGGATCCGCGAAGATAAGCTGCCGACAGCTTTTTTTTCCGGGGACGATTTTATTGCTCTTGGAATGGTTCAGGCTCTCCGGGAAGAGGGAATTCGAGTACCCCACGATATCTCAATTGTTGGATTTGATGATCAGCAGTTCGTAGGTGAATTTTACCCGCGGTTAACGACGGTCAGACAACCTGAGGCACAAATGGGCAATATAGGCGTTGATTTACTACTAAAAATGATCAACGGGGAGGTGATGCCGCCCGCTGTAACGAAGCTTGCTCCGCAGCTACTCATTCGTGAATCCACCGCATCTGTTAGATTACCTTGAATTTTAGGAGTGAAATCATCCGTGAAGTATTTTTTGGGAGTTGATGCAGGAGGCAGTAAAACCCACGCAATGATTGCAGATGAACAAGGGAAGGTCATCGGAGTTGGCAAGGGTGGGATCGGAAATCATCAAATAAACCGTGAGCAGGCGGTGAACAGTTTGCAGCAGGCCATATCGGAAGCAATTATGGCGTCAGGGCTGACCAAGGATCAGCTGGATTACTCCTGGTTCGGCTTAGCGGGAGCGGACAGAGAGGCTGATTTCCGGATTTTGCGACCGATCATCAGCAGCTTTGATCTTCCCCAAACTGAGATTTCCTGCGACACCTGGATTGCCTTGCGGTCAGGTACAGAGAAGAACTATGGGATCGTGCTGATTTGCGGATCAGGCGTGAACTGTAGTGGTAAAAATCCGTTGGGTGCTACATACCAATGTGGTGGATTCGGCTATCGGTTCGGGGATTATGGCGGTGGCTATGATTTAAGTATTGAGGTATTCCGTAGCGTCCTTCGGGCGGATGAGGGAAGAGAGAAGGAGACGGTCCTAACCGAACGCTTAACGGAATTGTTGGGCTATTCCAATGTTTCGGAGCTAAGAGAGGATTACCTGGATCATTTCAGAGACCTGCCTCCCCATATTGCTGAACTATTGTTTCAAGCGGCAGAGGAAGGGGACCAGGTTGCCACCGAGCTGCTGGTCAAGCAAGGGGATGAGCTGGGTTTGGCCGCGGCATCGGCCATCCATCGCTTGGGCATGGAGGAGGACTTCTTCGACATCGTACTTGCAGGCAGCCTGCTGACAAAGGGAGACCGCTCAGGCATCATCCGGCGGGCCATTGAGAGAAGAGTGAAGTTGTCGGCTTCGAATGGCACTTTAAGGATTTTGACCCGGGAGCCGGTTGTAGGATCGGTCGTTCTGGCTATGGAAAGCAGCGGTATGCGTGTAGATCAGAAGGTTCTAGATAATCTATCACAGGGGAAAGTACTGAACACAATAGGCTAGTTTTTATAAGACCAAAATGAAAAAGATGAAGGAAGGGTCTATCATGGAGGAAACATTGAAGCTGGTTGTCATCGGAGCGGGATCATCGTATACGCCTGAGCTTATTGAAGGCATCATCCTGCATCACCAAGAGCTTCCCATTCGCGAAGTATGGCTGGTGGATATTGAGGAGGGAAGGGAGAAGCTGCATACGATTGCAGAACTGAGCAAACGCATGATTGCTGAGTCCGGACTGCCGATTACCGTGGTCCAGACGCTTGAGCGCAGGGAAGCCATTGCCGGAGCGGACTTTGTATGTACGCAAATCCGGGTAGGCATGCTGGAAGCGCGCAAATGGGATGAATTAATTCCGCTTCAATACAATGTCATCGGCCAGGAGACGACAGGTCCCGGAGGGATGATGAAAGGCCTACGGACTATCCCGGTCATTCTGGATATTTGCAAAGACATTGAGGAGCTGGCTCCGGATGCCTGGTTGCTGAATTTTACGAATCCGGCCGGTATGGTGACTGAAGCTGTTCACAAATACTCATCGGTAAAAAGCGTAGGCCTGTGCAACTCACCGATTGGTTTTCAAAAGTGGCTCTCCGAGTTCTTCGGACTTCCTATGGAGAAAATCTACGCGGAGTTTGTCGGCATCAACCATCTGCACTGGGTATCCGATATCGTGATTGACGGTAAAAGCAAGCTGCAGGAGCTCATTGATTACCCGCAGAGCTACAAGGCGAGCAATGTGCCGTTTGATTCCTGGGACTACCGGTTTCTGAATGCTTTGAAAGCGATTCCCTCTTATTACCTGAGCTATTACTATATGACGGACGCGATGCTTGCGGAACAGAAGGAAGCAGCAGCAACGACTGGATCGCGCGCTGAGGTAGTGAAGAAGGTGGAGGAAGAGCTGTTTGAACTGTACCGGAACGTAGCGCTGAAGGAAAAGCCCAAGCAGCTGGAACAGCGCGGCGGAGCCTATTACTCGGAGGCGGCAGTGCTGCTGATGCGCTCCATTTATAATGATTCCCGCGATATCCAGACGTTGAATGTAAGGAATAACGGAATGATTGACTTCTTGCCGGACGATGCCTCTATTGAGGTGAACTGTATGGTAACCAAGCAAGGCCCGCTGCCGATTCCGCTGCGTATAATTCCTCAGCCCATCAAAGGCTTGCTGGCCGCGGTCAAGCAATACGAGAGCCTCGCCATCGAGGCGGCTGTGCACGGAGACCGGGATATAGCCCTACAGGCTATGGTTCATCATCCGCTCGTGCCTTCGGTCACCGTAGCTGAACAACTGCTGGATGAAATGCTGGAGAAGAACAAATCGTTGTTGCCGTTGTTTCACTAGAATCGTCCAGAGGAGGAAAAGCGGATGAACACGGCCGAGAAACCGCGTAGATGGAAGAAATTTATCAGTCAATTGGATTTGCAGTCCATGGTTTGGCCGGGAATTATCTTTGTATTCATTTTTAGCTACATTCCGATGTATGGCGTGGTTATGGCATTCCAGCAATACGATATTTTTGGCGGCATTATGAAGAGCCCCTGGGTTGGATTTATGCATTTCAGAATGTTCTTCGAGGCGCCGGAGTTCTGGAATGTGATGCGAAATACCCTTGTGATTAGCTTGCTTAAATTGATTATCTCTTTTCCTGCCCCGATTCTTCTTGCACTGATGCTGAATGAAATCGGGAATATGGGCTTTAAACGGATTATCCAGACCGTCAGCTATTTACCTTATTTCCTGTCCTGGGTTATTGTATCCGGTTTTGTATTTTCGCTGTTATCCGTTGATAACGGAACGGTGAATTATTTGCTGGAGCGATTCAATTTGGTAGGGGAGCCAGTTAACTTCCTGGCGTTACCCAAATACTTTTGGTCGATTCTAGTAAGCGTAAATGTATGGAAAGAGGTCGGATTCGGGAGCATTGTCTACCTGGCCGCGATTGCAGGTATTGATCCAACCCTATATGAGGCCGCTTCTATAGATGGAGCAAGCCGGTTTAAGCAAATTCACTTGATTACACTCCCCAGCATTACCCCCATTATCATTATCTTTATGATTCTTGCCATCGGCAGTCTGCTCAGTGCGGGCTTCGAGGACATTTTGCTGCTGGCAACCAATCCAATTCTGCGACCCTACTCCGATGTTATCGACACCTATGTGTACCGTGTTGGGATTTTAAATGCCAGATTCTCTTATGCGACAGCTGTAGGGCTATTCAAGGCGGTGATCAGTGTCATTCTGCTAGTGACGGCCAACAAAATCGCTCGCCGGGCAGATGTTAGTCTCTGGTAGTACTACTACTCATAGCGAATGCTTCCGATGCTCCATAAACCTTTTAGGAGGAGTGAACAATGAGACTAAGCCTAGGCGACAAAATCATGCAGCGGAGTATTTATACCCTTTTGACGCTGCTGGCGTTACTCATGCTATACCCGTTTTGGAATGCGTTGGTCATTTCCTTTAATCTAGGGAGCGATACGGCGCTCGGCGGTGTAACCTTGTTACCGAGAGCTTTTACCCTGGAAAATTATTATATTGTGTTTCAGGATCAACGCCTGCTGAATTCTTTTCTGATCACCATTCTTAGAACGTTAAGCGGCACGGCATTGTCTGTCTTTTTCACGGCACTGTTAGCCTACGGAATGTCCAAGAAGACATTGCTTTTTCGAAAACAATATATGGTGTTCTTCATGATTACGATGTTCTTCAGTGGAGGGCTCATCCCTAGTTATTTACTAGTTCGCTCTTTGGGTATGCTGGACACCTTTTGGGTGCTGATTATCCCCGGCATCATCAGTGTCTGGAACATGATTGTCATCCGCACCTTCTTCCATGCTCTGCCGGAGGGTTTGGAGGAATCTGCCAAAATCGACGGCAGCAGCAACTACGGCATTTTTTTCCGAATCGTCATTCCGGTCTCCGGCCCGGTGCTGGCCACGATTGCCTTATTCACCGCAGTAGGTTATTGGAATGACTGGTTTACGGGAGCGATCTATATTACAAAGGATCACTTGCTCCCTATACAGACCCTGCTGCGCCAGATTATGAACTCCAACATCATGACCCAAATTGGCTCATCGAATGCTATCGCGCTGGATCATATGAACCGGAATCGGACGATTACCACGAAGTCACTGACTATGGCTACGATGATGATCGCTACCATTCCAATTATCCTGACGTATCCTTTTCTCCAAAAGTACTTTGTTAAGGGCGTAATGATTGGTTCGATGAAAGAATAGCAGTCTCCATATTATGTAGAAAGAAGGGAAAAGATGCGCAATCGTATGAAATGGGTATCTCTTTTGCTGACTTCACTGGTGCTTCTTCTCGCTGCCTGTAGCGGAGGAGGAAATTCTAACACTTCACCAAACACAAGCGAGAAAAATCTGAATACTGAGGCCGCCACAGATGACGGCAGCGGGATCAAGCCCGTCACCTTCAGCTTCTATGGAAACTATGACTGGCTTACGACATCACCCTGGGGGGATAATGAGGCGACAAAATGGATTCAGGAGAACCGTAAGGTTACTGTTGAACCCATACAATCCGGAGGAGCGGCCGGAGAAAAGCTCAACACGATGATCGTCGGCGGTGATTTACCGGATGTCATTTTTACTGACCGGGGATCCTCAGTGGAGCGGCTGGTGCAGGCAGGACAACTCGTTGCGCTGGATGATTACTATGAGAAGTATCCGAACTTCAAGAAATATGTGAAGGAATCCACCCTGAATTTGCTCCGTTCAGAAGACGGGAAAATCTATCAAATCCCGAACTGGTATACATCCGGGCAATTCGGCAACGGCGGATGGATGGTGAATAAAGATATTTATAACGAACTCGGCAGACCGGCGCTGGAGACCTTTGATGATTTGTATCAATATTTGCTTAAGGTGCAAGAAAAGTATCCGGATGTAGTACCTCTGGAGGTTGGGGAGAAGGGGGCAGGTCTGGAAATTATGTATGGTGGTTTTAAGGAGAACTCCACCAGTAAGTTTATTTCACTCATGGGATATCCGGATGGCGACAAGCTGTCATCTATCTTGGATGATCCTGCTTACGAAGAGATGGTGCTGTATATTAATAAGCTGTATCGTGAACGGCTGATTACGCAGGATGCACTGCAGCAAACCCAGGATGCGGTCAAAGAAAAGGTCAATACCAACCGGGTAGCAGTCATGGTCGAATCCAATATCACTACGTATGGAGCCGAGGGACACCGGGCACTGACAGCGAACAATCCGGACAGCGGTTATGAGATTATATGGCCGATTCATAAATCCGGACTAGACAAAACACGAGTGTTTGTAAGCGGCTTTGAGACGCTGGGTTGGAACGTTAATGTCATTACGAAAAAGGCCAAGGATCCAGAGGCCATCTTCGCTTATTTTGACTGGATTACGGGTCCGGAGGGGCAGAAGGTGCTTTTCTTCGGTCCTAAAGGCTTGTACTGGGATGAAGAGGATGCGGACGGAGCTCCAATCCCGAACGAGAAATACAAGACGACTCCTGCTAACGAGCGTACGGAAACGATGCGGAAATTCGAGGACTTTAACTGGGCGGGAAATACGACCTTTATTGATACGGCGAAAATGAGCCTCGAGGCGTTGCTTTCCGCGAACCAGAAATCCTGGGAGACCGTGGCGCAGTCCACGGTGACCTGGAAAACCGCGTTGGATATCACAGAGTTTGTAAATACCGATCCGATTCCGGATACGGAGATCGGCATCATCGCACAGAATATCGGGGATATTTATACCCTTGCTTACGCCCAGATGGTTCAGGCGAAGTCGGATGAAGCGGTGCTGTCGGCGCTAAAGACAGCTAAAAAGAACACCGAAAAAGCGGGGCTGGCTAAGCTGCTTGAATTCAGAACCGAAAAATGGCAGGAAAATGTTAAGAAAATCAACGCGACGAAATAAGACTATTTATAAAATCTTATAATTGTGGAGGCGAGATTATGGCATTTGCGTTGAGATCGAGGTTCATAGCACTGTTAAGCATCGTGTTGGTTTCTTCGATAGCCGGTGGTTCCGTTCCTGTTATGGCCGAAGAGGAGAGTAACCCCCCTTTCGAAACGGAAGTTATTGTACGGACCGTAAACCAGTTTAAGAACATGGCGGATGTCCAGAATTTCATCGCGCTGTCTACAAGCTATGGCGTCGATGTTATTAGCATGAACGTGAAGCAGGATGAAGATGATGAGGTTCCGTCTGGAAGTGTATTTTATCAGAGTGATATCGCACCAATTGCCCAAGGCTACCAGAATTTCGATGCCCTGCAGGCTGTCATTACGGCAGCCCATGCTGCAGGAATCAAGGTTCATGCCTGGATTCCGCAGTTCCATGATCAGCAGGCTTTCCTGGAGCACGATGAATGGCAGATGCAGGCGCTGGTTGACGGGGTTCAGACACCGTTTACAGGTTCTAACGGCAACGAATACTTCGTCAATCCGATTCACCATGAAGTGCAGGAGTATGAGCGTTCCATTATTCAGGAAGTAATCCAGAATTATGATGTGGATGGCGTTGTGCTGGATTGGATCCGCTTCGACAATTACAACATGGACGTCAGTGATTACACGGCCCTGAAGTATCAGGCGCAGTTCGGGTATTCACCGCTCAGCATTGACTTCGAGACAGATTCGCCTCAGCGTGAGCAGTGGAATGAATGGAGAACCGAACAAATCGGACAGTATGTGGGCGATATCCGTCAGGATATCACCCAGTCCTCGAAGCCGGATGTGCAGCTCGGCGTGTATATTTTGCCGCCAGAATTCATTGAAGTTGGGCAGAATGTAGCCAAATTCAAGGATGATATCGACTTTGTTGCACCAATGGCGTACTTTGATGACTGGGAGTTCAACAGTGATTGGGTATACAGCACTTCCTACGGAATCCTGAAGGATACGAGCGACCGGATTAGCGGCAGTGACGTGGAAATTGTTGCGACGCTGGATAATGACTGGACAGATGATCAATATCAGGAGATTTACAAGGGAATCCGCGAGAATTATCCAGGTGTGAAGCGTCTGTCGTTCTTTGCTTACGGGGCCTGGCCAGAAGATGAGCTAGCCAATATCAAAGAACGTGAAACCTGGCCTACGCCAGGCTGGACGCCTCCGGTAGAACAAGATTATCCGGCTCAATTACCAGCAGGGTGGAAGGCGCGAAATATTGGTTCCATGCCGGGGAATGTTACCTACAATTCTTCCAATAAGCAATTTACACTCAGCAGCAGCTCTACGGATATCTGGGGAAATGGAGATCAACTGAATTATATATACCAATCCGTGCGGGGCGATGCGGAGATTATTGTTAAAGTGCAGTCCACTAGCCGATTGGACGGCTGGGCCAAGGCCGGCATTATGATTCGGGAGTCGCTGGGTCATAATTCGAAGCACGCAGATATGATGCTTACCCCCGAGAATGGGGCCACCTTCCAGTATCGTGCAGAGACTGCGGGCAATATGGTTGATCAGACTGCGGCTGCCTCGGCTCCAAGATGGCTAAAGCTGACCCGAAGTGGAAATACCTTCAAAGGGGCTATTTCGACGAACGGGAATAACTGGCAAACGGTCGGAACTGTTCAGATTCCGATGAACCGCAAGGTGTATATTGGCATAGCACTTAGCAATCCCGGGGATGACTCGAGGAATAAGGCTGTGTTTGGAAATGTGAAGATTACGGATTAAGCCTAATACAAGGGCACCGGTTCTTCTTTATCCGGGGGAGTTTTCGTTTATCAGGTTAACCAGAAATATTTGGTTGACCTTTTTTTGTTTCCGTTTAAGGTGATGGTGGGGGATATATCCAATTGAAATCTGAAATGAATTTAAAGCTGCTAAATCCGGTGGTATATTTAATGCAGCTAATTCTATAATATAGCTAATTCTATAATGCAGTTTAGCTTATTAATAATAGTCTTTGAGAATAACTTATACAGAATAGGAGAGATACGATGAGCGAGCGTATACCCTGCCAAACCTCAGGCTGCAAGGGAAGCATACTTCCTGCAACTGCTTTAAAGACGGGGGGAATCTGCATGCCCTGTCATCAAAGGAAGCTTGCGCTGGAGCAAAAGGCTTATATTGAACAAAATCGAAAAGACATTGATTTGTATGCAGGTGTGAATGATCCGGTTGAAATTCTTAAAATCATGCACAAACCGCGGAGATGGAGCCCGCTTGAACACGAAATCTCCTATCACAAAACCGCGCAAGAATTGTATCGTCAACTGACTGAAAGCGAAAGGGAGCGATTGGAATCCTACGCCATTGAATTGATGGAAGAAGATGATTTTGACCAGGCTGAGGCTATTTTACTGTCGCTTATATGTTTTTCAAGTGCGTGCATTGAACGGGGGCTGGAGGTTTTTTTTCACAAAGGGAAGTATTATCCCGGTATTCTCTATAAAGAAGCGGGTCAGGAGATCCGCGATATGATCATTCATCAGTTAGAGCATGACTCGGAAAACCGTAATCATTTGCTGCTTGCATTGGCCTGGATTGGCGATAAAGAGGTTGTACGGCAGTTCGAGACATGGCGGCAGCATCCGCCTCGATGGACATCGGAGTTAAATGTGGCTCCGGAAACCTATGCTCACGAAGCAGGATGGGAATTAGATCCCGACGGTGGGAAAAGGCTGCTCTTTTACCCCGAGAGTTATCATTTTGAAGTAAACAGGGACGGAAAAAATGGGCTGGATCGGGATCATACGGCGGTAGCGGCGCTGCAGGAGGGTGAGCATTCCTGCCCTTGGTGTGGCGGTAAATTGACAGTGCTGTTTGATTACGATTTGCAGAATCCACTGGTTCAATTTATGAAGCTTTCCGGCCAGCGGTTAAGGGTTGCAGCTTGCATGCATTGTAATTGTTATGGCACCGTGTTTATGAAAGCGGAGCTGGATGGCCAATATTCGTGGAGTGAATATAATACCGTTCCTGATTTTTTGCCTGCAAATGAAGACAGGGAAGAAATAGCATGGCATGCCATGCAGCTATCGGAACGGCAGATGGGAACCTATGAAAATTCGTATTGGATGCTTGAGGCGCCTGCGTCGCAGATTGGAGGACATCCGGCTTGGATTCAGGATGCGGAATATCCTGTGTGCCCTTGCTGTTCGACGACGATGAAGTTTATTGCCCAAATGGACATGGAACAGGCCGAGGACAGCGAGGGGATTTATTATGCATTTTTGTGTGAGGGTTGCCGGCAGGTAGCTGTGAATTACCAGCAGACATAAATCAACTTATTTCTGGTTAGCGTAAATTGGAACTTCAGACTTAAAAGAGAAAAATGCTGCCTTAGACAACTAAGGACGGCATTTTTTTATTTTGTATAAACATGATGATCAAAGTACCTTGACTGTCACAGTAGTATGATATACAATGCGATTATGAGGTGATGAAATGAGTGAGAACAAAATCACATCCGATCTGCTGCGAGGGCATACCGATACGATGGTATTACGGCTCTTGTCCGAAGCCGATCGTTATGGATATGAAATCGTCAAATTGATTGCTGAGCGTTCCGGAGGCGAGTATGAATTAAAAGAAGCTACGATGTACTCCAGCGTCCGGCGGCTTGAGGCAGACGGTGACATTGAATGGTATTGGGGGGATGAGTCTCAGGGGGGACGACGGAAGTATTTTCGGATTACCGAGAAGGGGAAAGCTGTTTACGCCAATAACAAGACTAATTGGGAGTACGCAAAACGTGTGCTTGAAAACTTATTATAAGGAGACTTGATAATATGAATGAGAAATTAAACATGTATTTAAATGGCGTATTCGCACCCTATGACGGGATAAAAAGCGTTGCTGAATTAAAGAGTGACCTCCTTTCCGATTTGCAGGAGCGGTTCAGTGAACTCAAGGCTGAAGGCAAGGATGATGAAACGGCGTTTAAGATGACGATAGACAGCATCGGCGACATTGAACAGACGGTGCAGGAGGTTGCCAATCTCTCCCGTTCACTTGAGCGGCAGGTGGTGACGAGCTTTAGGGCGAGCAACTTATCGAAGAGTGATTTTGCAGGCGTTACCGCCCATAAAGGGGATTTTAAAGTGAGCGCGTTGCGGGGTTCCGATTTTACAGGCGCAGACTTGACCGGCAGTTCTTTCGCGGGCAGTGACGTTGGCGAGGCCAAGTTCGACAGCGCTAATCTGACCGACTGCAATCTGTCCGGCATTGAACTGGCAAATGCGAGCTTTCACAAATCTATTCTTGTTCGCACCAACTTTAGCTCATCAGGACTTACAGGGGCGAAATTTATCAGTGCAAGACTGACCGACGTCAAGCTGTGTACGACTGATCTCACGAAAACAATCTTTGAGAACTGTATCTTTGACGGTGTGGAATTTAAAACCTCTGATCTGCGGGGATTATGTTTTGACGGCCAGACCTTTATCGGGGTCAAGTTTGAAAAGTCGGCGCTGAACGATATTTCGTTTAGAGGTGCGACGTTAAAAAATGTGTCATTCCTCTCCGGGTTTTCGTTATCCAAGAAGTTTTATCGTGCAATCAAAACGATCAACTTTGACGGTGCAATGATGGATAAGTTGACCTTCGCTGCGCTCAAAGGCATGGAAGCTGATTTGACAAAGGTTACAGTTCTATAAGCCTGAGCTTCCGAAGTGAGTTTTGCGGGGAGAATTCCATAAAGATATGCTAACAAAACCTTGAGGAGGGAATGCAATGAACAAGTCCATTAAAGTGGTTGGGTTAGAAAAGTCCTACAGACAGCTTCAAGTTTTAAAGGGGGTGGATTTTGAAGTGGAGCAGGGCAGCGTTTTTGCTCTGCTGGGCTCCAATGGTGCAGGCAAGACCACCATTGTCAAAATCCTCACCACTTTGCTGAATCAAGATGGCGGGACTGCTGCAGTGAACGGATTTGATGTCGCCACAAAGCCTGATTATGTACGCCAGTCCATCAGCCTGACGGGTCAATTTGCTGCCGTGGATGAGATTCTGACCGGCCGGGAAAATCTGATCATGATTGCGAGGCTCCGCCATGAGAAGCATCCGCGTCAAGTTGCGGACGATCTGCTGGAACGCTTCACTTTGACCGCTGCCGCGGATCGCAAGGTATCCACTTATTCAGGCGGGATGCGCCGGAGATTAGATCTCGCGATGAGTCTTGTTGGAAAACCGCAGATTATTTTCCTTGACGAACCAACCACTGGACTTGATCCTGAGGCAAGGATGGATGTATGGAAGATGGTTAAGGAGCTTGCCGACGGCGGTACGACTGTCTTTTTGACGACGCAGTATTTGGAAGAGGCAGAGCAGCTTGCTGATCAAATCGCCATTCTACATGAAGGTAAAATTATTGCGAACGGTACACTCGAAGAACTAAAAAAGCGTTTTCCGCCCGCAAAAGTTGAGTACATTGAAAAGCAGCCGACGCTGGAGGAAATATTCCTCGCAATCATCGGCAAAAAGGAGGGAAAGTAAATGGAAATGATTAAGAAGCACTTTTTCAGTGACATGAGTGTAATGCTCGGACGCTCTATGCGCCATATTCTCCGCAGTATGGATACCATCATCACGGTAACTATCATGCCAATTGCATTTATGCTGTTGTTTGTTTACGTGTTCGGTGGGGCCATCCAGGCGGGTACGGATAACTATGTGAATTATTTATTGCCCGGGATCATACTGATCGCTATTGCAAGTGGTGTAACTTATACGGCTTACCGCCTGTTTAATGATGTGCAAAAAGGGATTTTTCAGAGATTCCATTCTATGCCGATTGCACGTTCTACCATGCTGTGGGGACATGTGCTGACCTCCCTGATTTCCAATGCGATTTCAGTTAGCGTCATCATTCTTGTTGCATTGATTATGGGGTTTCGTTCATCGGCAGGAGTGCTATCATGGCTGGCGGTTGCCGGCATCCTGATATTGTTTACGCTGGCTCTAACTTGGGTCGCAGCAATTGCTGGACTATCCGCAAAATCGGTGGACGGCGCGACTGCTTTTTCCTACCCGATTATTTTCCTTCCTTTCATCAGCTCGGCCTTTGTGCCTACCGAATCGATGCCGCCAGTCGTTCGCGCCTTTGCTGAAAACCAACCCGTTACATCTATAGTAGAGGCGGTTCGCTCCCTCCTGATGGGGCAGCCTGTTGGCAATGATATTTGGGGAGCCATCATATGGTGCATAGCCATTCTAGTAGTTGCTTATTTAATAGCGATGCGGGTATACAAACATAAAGTAGTTTAATTGCAGATAACGTTATAGGGTTTAGAAGCGACTTGTCTGCGGATGGGTTGCTTTTTTTCATCTCTCTACGTATCGCTAAGCTGTATCCCTTTTTCTTTCACAAACTTCTCCAGAACCTTGAAATCCTCAGTAACCTTTTTAAAAGGTAAGGCTTCCAGTACCTGATCCCGGTAATCCTTTTTGGCGGCAATGGACAGGCGGGAATCGAGTATGCTGAGTACACCCAGATCAGTTTCACTGCGGATCAGGCGCCCGGTTCCTTGTCTTAACCGAAGCAGCATGTCCGGTACAAAAACCTCTTTCAAGGGATTCTTTGCCATCGAAGTCTTATATTCATAGACAGGATCGGCAGGAACAGGGAAAGGCAGACGGAAAATGATTAACTGCGACAAATCGGAACCTTCGATATTCACACCTTCCCAGAATACACCGGTACTAAGTAGTACGCCTTTACTGCCCCGAAAGTCAGCGATCACCCCGTCCTGGGACGAACCTTCCCTTTGAACATGTAATGCCCATGCCAGATTCTCAGAGTTTAATTTCTTATGAATATACTTCATATCCTCTTTAGCTGAAAAAAGAACCAATGTCCGCCCGTCTGTTAAATTACAGAGCCTCATCATTTCCTTGTATGCCGCTTCAAGATAATCTTCCCGCCGCTGATGGTTATAGTAGGGGATGTCCTTGGCAATATACAGCATGGTGTGGTTGTCATAATCAAACGGTGAAGCTTGGCGCTCCATATAATCTCCCCTGTAACCGAGGGACTCAGTGAGATAAGCGTATTGTTCCTCCAGCGTTTCTCCGCTTTGACACATCGTTGCTGACGTTAAAATAACAGAGGTTTTCCCGTTAAATAAGGTATATTTCAGAAACTGGCTTATCCCTTTAGGGCAGATACTAAGGGTACTCTCCCGCTGGGTATTGCTTGCCCAGATCAGATAGTTATCCTCTACTCCGTCGAGTACATCAAAGAGGTCGATAAGTCCGTTCATGGCTTCGAAAATATTGTCAATCTCCCGCTCATGCCGTGAAGTTAAGACGGAAAGGCTGAGATTAAAATCTTTTAAAACCTGTGCTGCTCGTTTTAAGGGGATTCCTGTGATCTGCGATATTTTTATACGGTCATTGTCCTGCTTGGCTGTTTGCAGTAAGTCTGCCTCAACTTGTTTGAAAATATGGCCAACGCATCTTTTTATAAATTTAAATTGCGGCATAAGCTCCGTATCGGCAGATTGCTTGAAGAGAATCTGTAAGGCGTCATCCAGAATACGGCAGGTTCCCCGGTATGTAAATTCGACCGTTCTTGCATCTCTAACCTTTGCTTCCAGATTATGAGCTTCATCAATTACGATCAGAGCCGGCCGTTCAGTGATTAACCCCTTCGTTCCTTCCTTTTTCTTGATTAAATCACGGATGAGCAGATCCTGGTTTACGATAATAAAATCCATATCGCTCGCGTTGGCATTAATTTTAGCTCTCATCTCATAAAACGTACATGTACTTTTATAATGGCAACGTTCAAATTTGCAATCATTCACACAAACGTTAGACCATACTGCATCACTAACCCCGCCCTTAATATCTGCCCGCTCATCAATTTCATAATTGACAATCTGTTGAGCAAGCGCAGACAGAGGGGCGTTTGAATCATCCGCTTGGAACAGATCTGCTGCCCTATACCGGCAAGCATACTGCCCCATGCCTTTTCCAACTACCGAACGTACCCTTGTAAATCCGAGCCGACTTCCGATGAATCTCAGATCTTTATGTATTTGTTCTGAAAGTTGTATGGAGGATGTCGCAATAATAACCGGTTGCCTTGAGATTTGGTTAATAAGCAGGCTGGGAATGAGGTAGGCAAAGGACTTGCCGATGCCGACTCCAGCTTCAATCATCGCGTTACGACCATTAATATAGGCATCAGCGATATCTAGAGACATATCCTGCTGGCCGATCCGCTCTTTAAGTCCAATCCTGGGAAATTTATCATACATGCGAAAGATAGCATTGACTAAAGAGGGCTCGATGTCCTTCTTTAGCTCCTGCTTCTGTAAATTGTAGAGATCACTTAACCAGCTAATGACGACCGCCCCTTTTCAAAATCAATGATCTTCCTAATTATAGTTTTTTTGGTTTTTTGGTGAGGTTGTAATTATCTTCGATGCCACTCTAACAGTCAAGTCCAGAATATAATATGATGATTAAAACAAAGTGAATTACTGTGTTTTTGAAGCAGGAAAATATACACATATCTTGAATACAAACTACAAAGAAGGAGGATGACAATGTCATACAAAGAAAATGAATTGCGTTCGTCATTAATCTTAGCAGTTCCAATCATTTTAAACAGGCATTATCATTCCATGACTATGAAAAACATCGAATTCTCCTGGTTTGTAGAGACGCATAAGGAATTGTTAGATTCATCATTCAGTACGATATTAATGAGTATGGTAGAAGCCTTGTTTTTTGATTCTTTTGGTTACGATCAATACTTAAACCTGCTAGAAAAAGAGGGGGCTGAGCAAGGGGTTTATACTGCAGAAATATTCGGTGATCATTTTGATATTTTACTTGATATGAGCAAGGATTTAAATTTAACCGCTCAGAATATTATGTTTAAGATCATTGAAGAGTTTGTAGATGATTCCGCGATCCGATTGTTTTTTTATAATCGTTTAATGGAATGCAACTGGACCCGTTTTACTGGCTTTGCACAAGGTTATTTGTCTAATAAAAATCAACAGATTGACAATTTACATGAACAAAAAATTGCTGTTATGGGACAAATGGCAGCAGGAATGGCGCATGAAATAAGAAATCCGCTAGCTTCGATTAAAGGTTTTGCTCAGCTTGTAAATATCAGGCTAAATGAGCCGGAGATCAAAGCGGATGAATTGCGTGCATATCTGGATATCACCATCAAAGAGATTGATGCTCTGAATGGATTAGTAACGGATTTTCTAATACTGGCTCGAAAAGGTGACAGTACGAAAAATAACGGCGTAGTATTTAACGTTATGGAGGTTATACATAGAGTTAATAACATTGTGAATCAACTCATACTTAGTGATGATATTAAACTTTCAGTAGAGTGCTCTTTAGAAAAAGTACTAACGTTTGGAAGCGCCTCTCAGCTAGAGCAGGTAATTCTTAATATTTTGAAAAATAGTATCGATTCCTTCACAGCTTTTAGAGGCAGAATAGATATTTCTGTTACCACAGCTGCTGAGACAAACGAAATTATTCTACTCTTTAAAGACAACGGAGAAGGAATTCCACAGGATAAATTAAAACGGATATTTGACCCTTTCTTTACTACCAAGCAAAAAGGAACAGGGATTGGATTATCGATTTGTAAACAATTAATTGAAATGTATGGGGGGCATATTAAGGTAGATTCAGAGGTTCAGGTTGGAACTAGCGTGAGGGTTATTTTGCCTTGGGTTTATGATTATCATATTTGAGATGCTGCTGCAGCTAATGAATGAAGGAGTGACTTGCCAACAGGGAAGTTGCTTTTTTTGTTATGGTTCTACAAAAAATCAGGATGTGCGTAAGATCACAAAGCAATTATTGGATACGTTTATACTCAATATATCAATTAAATTTGAAATATATATTACATAAGCAATTGGAGGCTACTGGCATGGATCAATTTACTTTTACAGATATGAAAAAAATAAAGAGAAAAAATTTAGGTAATGTCGTACCTTTAGAGCTTTTCAGAACGATTAGACTTATTGGTTTATATCAAGCGTTACCCATGAATGGTAAGGGTACAACGTTGACTATAGGAAGAAAAATTGGGGAAGAATTTGGTGTTACCTCGGTTAATGAACTATTCGAGTTATTCGAACAATTGAAGATAGGGATTCCTATAATAACCCATGAAGATGACAAGGGGATGACGATTGCAGTACACGATTGTTTCTGCGAAGGGTTACCTATTATGGAAGGGAAAATGGTTTGTGACCTGGAGGGGGCCATTATCGAAGGAGCACTTACTAAAATTCGTGGGAAACGAGTTTCCGTCCGGGAAATAAAATGTAATGTTAATGGGGATGAATATTGCGAATATATCGTCAAATATTAAATTCATATATAAAAGCGAGTAAGCGACCTTTCAATTTTAAAAGGTCGTTTTTTTATGAAGAAGTTGTGATGTAATTAACATTCATTTAACATGGCTCTTATGCTGAAATGATATAACAGTTACAAATAGGTGAAAAGGTGGCTGTTAGATGAAACTTAGCAAAGAGGAAAAATCATGGATTTTATATGACTGTGGTAATTCAGCCTATTCGATGGCGGTTACAACTGCATTATTGCCTATTGTATTTGGCATGTTTTCAAATGTTAACAGCAGCATGGATTTAGGGTACTTTAACTCCATTGCTAGTATTCTTGTGGCTATCCTTAGTCCGATTTTAGGCACGATCGCAGATTACAAGGATAAGAAAAAGCGCTTTTTCTTATTTTTCTCTTTGATCGGTGTGCTGGCTACGGCTTCGTTGGCATTCGTTGCACCTGCGAGCGGGCAGTGGCAGTTATTGATTGTGTTTTACATCCTGTCTGTCATAGGTTTTGCCGGAGCCAATATTTTTTATGACTCTTTTCTTGTGGATATAACCACTGATGAAAGGATGGATAAGGTATCCACAAAAGGTTTTGCTTATGGATATATCGCCAGCGTCATTCCATTTGGCATCAGCCTGCTATTGATTCTGTTTATGGGGATGGATAAGTCGATCGGTTATCAGATTGGGTTTATCATTACTGCTCTTTGGTGGGGGCTGTTGACCATACCCATGATCAGAGATGTGAAGCAGAGATATTATATTGAGCCTGAACCAAGACCTGTAATCAACAGCTTTAAAAGACTGGGGGACACCTTTAGGAATGTTAGACAGCATAAAGTTGTATTTGTTTTCTTAATTGCGTACTTTCTTTATATTGATGGGGTAGATACGATTATTAAAATGGTGGTGCCCTATGCCACATCGGTTCTGGGTGCGGATGCTTTTGACACCTTTACCTTACTGGGGATATTATTAGTTATCCAGATTATCGCTTTTCCTTGTGCAATCCTGTATGGTAATCTCGCCAAAAAATACTCCGCCAGGACTTTGATCATCGTGGGGATTGTTACATATATCATTTCCTGCATCGCAGCTTTTTTTATCACTTCAGTGTGGCATATATTTATTCTAGGTGCGCTAATTGGTTCCGCTCAGGGAGGCATTCAGGCGCTCAGCAGGTCTTATTATGCGAAGATCATTCCAAAGGAGAATTCCAATGAATTCTTTGGTTTTTACAATATTTTTGGCAAGTTCGCGGCCATTGTTGGTCCTGCTGTAATGTCTTTAACAACAACCTTAACAGGTAATGCTAAATTTAGTATTTTAGCGATTATCCCACTTTTTATTATTGGATTATTCGTATTTATAACTTTACCTAAAGAGCAGCCTGAACATGACGAACCTAAGGGGCTTATTCTATGAAGTCAATTAAAGCACAAACCGTTATGGCCAAGCATTTGATCGTCATCTCTTACGATGCCTTTTCAGAAGACCACTGGGCATTGGCCAGCCGGCTTCCAAACTTAGCGGAATTAATTAAAAACGGAGCCCATAGCCATAAATTGAAAAGTGTGTATCCCACGCTCACATATGTAGTGCACACCACCATAGCAACCGGTGTATATCCGGATAAGCATGGCATCCATCACAACAATCCGTTTCAGCCCTTTATTAAGGAAGAGGAGCAGAATTGGTTCTGGTTTAGAAATGCGATCAAGGTGCCAACGATTTACGATGTTGCGCGCGAGCATAAGATGAGCACAGCCGGAATCCTATGGCCAGTATCGGGTAAATCCTCCATCCAATACAATATACCTGAAATCAGAGCCATCAAAAACGAAAATCAGGCACTGAAGATATTAAAAAGCGGAAGCCCCTTATACTGCGTGGATATGGAGCTGAAATATGGCCGGATCCGCAAAGGGATTGAGCAGCCCTATCTGGATGACTTCACGACCAAATGTGCTATAGACACGATTAAGCGCAAAAAACCTAATCTTCTAATGATGCATCTGATCGATCTGGATGATGCCAAACATGCTTATGGAACTGACAGTGACGAAGTGAAGCAGGTAATCACACGTATGGATAAAAGGGTAGGCGATATTATGCAGGCAGTGGATGAAGCGGGGATAAAGGATGATACGATTTTTTTAATTTTGGGGGACCATGGCCAGTTTAATGTTAGGTACAAGGTGCATTTAAACAACCTTTTGCAGGAAAAGGGCCTGATCTATGAAGAGAACGGCGAAATGAAGTGGAGAGCTTACTTTCAGTGTGGGGGTGGAGCGGCTTACTTGCATATCCGGCAGGGCGATGAAGAAGCTGAGTAAATAGCATTAGCTGTTATTGGAGATAATATGAGAGATGAATCCTCAGGTATAGAGAAATTGTATGCTAGAGATGAACTGGATTATTTTCATGTGGGCCAAACCACAAAGTATATGCTTGAGGCTAAGAGAGGTTATTGTTTCGACGAAAGTATGGATGAACCAACGATTGTTGATTTGGACAAACAAGGCGTTAAATTTGCCACGCATGGTTATTCTCCTGATAAAGACGGCTATAGATGCAACTTGGTTGTCTCCGGGGAAAAGATTAGAAATGGGCATCATATAGGGGACATCGAAATGGTAGATATAGCCCCCACGATGGCAAAGATTTTAGGGATTGATTTTAATCCAGGTGACGGAAGACCTTTAGAGGAAATTTTTATGGACTAAATTAAGCAATGTGAAACGGAGAAATTCAATGATTGAAACGCGAAAACAGAAATCAAATAAACTCAAGATATTCTCAAAAGTATTCATGATTATTATTGGGGCGCTAATAGCTGCCTATGGTCTAGAATCCGTATTGATACCCAACAACGTCTCAGATGGAGGTGTCACAGGTCTAAGCATCGTTGGCTCTGAACTGTTTGGCTTACCGCTAGGGCTGCTAATTGGCATAATTAATATCCCTTTTGTATGGCTAGGGTATAAGCAAATTGGTAAAAGCTTTGCTCTTTACTCCGTTATCGGTATTGCTTCACTGGCTATTGGCACTAGTCTTATGCATCATGTACCGACGATTATAGAAGGTGATACCTTATTAATTACCGTTGTTGGCGGGATTATTATCGGTTTTGGTATGGGTTTAGCCTTACGTAATGGTGGAGCATTAGATGGGATAGATATGTTAGCTGTCTTACTTTCACGAAAATTACCTTTTGGGACCAGTGATTTAATCTTATTTCTAAACATGTTTGTCTTTATTGTTGTTTCAACAGTATTTGGCCTACAAGGGGCTATTCTATCAGCGCTTGCTTATTTTATTGCTTCTAAGGTCATTCATATTATTGAAGAAGGTTTGAGTGGCTCTAAAACGTTTAAAATCATCACCATTCAACCGGAAATCATGGTCGAGACTATTCGTGACCGATTGGGTCGTGGAGCAACTTATACAGATGCTTATGGCGGCTACTCCAATGAACAATTCAAAGAAATTACTTGTGTCATTAACCGTCTGGAAGAAAGTAAAATAAAAGATATTATTCGTGAAATTGACCCGAATGCCTTTGTAGTAGTCTACGATGTTGCAGAAGTTAAGGGCGGCAGTTTCAAAAAGAAAAATATTCACTAATGACTATAAATCGCGTTGGAGAGAAGCTAATTATGCTCTTACCAGCGCGTTTTTTGTTTTCTTTGAAGGAGAGGAAGGGCTTGGTACAGATTTAATATAATTAAAGTTGGAATACCTACTCTAACAACATGCTTATACAATAGAATTAATAAGGTTGGAGAGGGGACATGGATATGGATGCTGTTCATAAAGAAAAGATCTTAATCAAAAATGAAAAGCTTATTAGCATGGTCATTGAACGGGCTAAGAGAGATTTTTCTGATGATATTGCAATTATTGGGCTTACAGGTTCTTTTAGTACTGGGGATTATCATGAAAAAAGCGATCTTGATCTAACCATAATTAATAACACAGAGCAAGGCTGGGGAATATCTTCGTGTTTTATTTTGGATGATATTGGATACGATCTATATTGTACGCCATGGGAAACAAGGATAGAAGATCAAGCCAATCTCGAGAGTCCAATGATTTCATGTCTGGTGGATTTACAGGTGTTATACTGTGCAAAACCCGAATATTTGGAAAGGCTAAATTTATATAAACAGAGAGCACTCGATGCTCTGGCAATGCCTATAGGGAGAGAATGTATCAGTAGAGCGAAAAAGTGTATAGACATAGCAAAACAGGAATATGCGAATACATTACTTTCTGAAGATATAAGAGCAGTAAGGTATGCTTCAAGCGAAGTTTTATACAATTTATTAAATACGCTGACTCATTTGAACAATACTTATTTCAAACGGGGAATGAAAAGATATTTGGAGGAAATAGCTACGTACCGTTATGTTCCTGATGATTTTGAAAAGACATATATGGCTGTGATAGAGGCGAAGACTATCGATGAAATCAGAAGTGCAGCATATAAGTCCCTTAGAAACATCAACGATCTATATAATAAAATGTATAAGGATTTTGTAGTGCAGCCAGTCCCAAGCTATGATAATCTTGGCGGAACTTATGAGGAGTTATGGTGCAATTACCGCAATAAGATTATAGCAAGTGTGGAATCGGGTGATAGATCGTATGCGTATCTAGCAGCAATGGGCATACAAGGTTTTCTTGATGAAATGACAGAATGGAAGGGAACCAAAAAGTTTGATATCATGCAGTATTTTGATTCTGACCATCTTCAAGTCTTTAAAAATGAGTTTCTGAAGGTCATGGATGAATATCTGGAGGAATACAACAAGGTAGGCAGGAAAGTCGAACGATACAATACTTTCGAGCAATTATATAACGAATATATGAAGGTATAGAAAATAGCTCACTACCAATCTTTGGATTGGAGTGGGCTATTTTTTTATTTGACAAGAAAACTTGGCGTATTATAATAATGATGACAAGAAAACTTGTCATCATCTTTTCAATTTGAAAGGAGAAATTTTTATGAAAAAGGAAGAAATATTAGAAAAAAGCCGAAATGAAAAAGGAGACGAAGGAAAAGAATTTGTATTTGCTAAAGGCGGAAAAAGCGGATTCATTGGAATGTTGATTGTATTTTGCATTCTGAGTGTCTTCAATTTATATAATCATAGTCAGGAAACAAATTTTGCATTAAAAGCTATGATAGCTATGTTTTTTGGATATTTGGGCTGTGAAGGTCTTGGAATGTATTCTGTAACTAAGAAAAAGATGGATTTACTCAAATTCATTTTAGGATTAATTATAAGTGTTTATTTTTTGTATATTTACTTTTATGGAATGAGTGATTAGTATGAGTGAACATTTGGTTTTAAAAAATAAACTGCGCGAAGCAAGAACAGAACAAAAATTATCGCAAGCACAATTGGCAGAAATGGTGGGTGTCTCAAGAAATACTATAAGCTCGATTGAAACCGGACAGTTTAACCCTACTGCAAAATTGGCTTTGATTTTATGTATTGCGTTGGATAAAAAATTCGAAGAATTATTTTATTTTGATTAAAATCAATAGAAGCTTTTCTAGGTTTAACTCTAGATGTCAGAAAAACAGCGATACTCCATCATTGGAGAATCGATGTTTTGTCTTTTCGGTCGATTATAGCTTACTCAGGAATTTACAGGGTTCTGTTCAACAGATTTGGGTGTAAAAGCTCTTCGAACAACCTTCGTTAATTCCATTAGGATGAGGGAGCCGAGGGCTAAGCCTGCTGCAATCAGCCACTCTGACATTCCAAATGAAGCCGGAATCGAGAAGATTTCTCTAACCCCTGGCAGAACTGCAATGCCGTAAAAGGCAAAGCAGACCAGAACGGCTCCGATGACGTATTTGTTGCTGAAAAGCCCAGCTTCAATAGCAGTTTGACTGTTCGAACGGGCGGCAAAGGTCTGCAACGTACGAGACAAGATCAGGGTTGTGAATGCCATAGCTACGCCCATATCAGGCGAATCCTGAAGTCCGATATACAGGGATATGATTACAGCTATACCTATGAGTAGACCACGAGTGACAATGGCCTGCATCATTCCTCCTGCGAATATTCCTTCCTTGAGCTCTCTTGGTTTTCTGTTCATCACATTAGGTTCAGGTTTTTCCATCCCAAGAGCAATGGCGGGCAGAGAATCATTCGCCAGATTGATGAATAGAAGCTGAATCGCTGTGAAAGGATTAATCCAGTTGAAAATAAGGGCAAAGAGGATGGCGATAATTGCACCCAGGTTACCTGAGAACAAATAGGCGATCGCTTTTTTGATATTGTCAAATACCGTTCTGCCCACAGATACAGCATTGACAATAGATACAAAATTATCATCGGTCAAAATCATGGCAGCCGCATCTTTGGCAACATCGGTTCCACTGCCCATGGCAACTCCGATATCTGCTTGTTTCAAAGCAGGCGCGTCATTTACACCATCACCGGTCATGGCTGTTATTTTGCCTTTCCGCTGCCACGCGCGGACAATTCTGATCTTGTTCTCCGGGGAGACACGGGCGTACACACCGATCTGTTCGAGTTTTTGATCAAGTTCCTTGTCAGACATGGCATCGAGTTCTTGGCCGGTTACGGCAATTTCATTCTCAGTCATCAGACCGATATCGCGGCCGATCGCTTGTGCGGTTGTCTTATGATCACCGGTAATCATGATGGTTCGGATGCCAGCCTTCTGAGACTCTGCGATCGCGCCGTAGACAGCTTCCCGAGGTGGATCAATCATAGCTGTCAAACCTACGAGCACCAGATTTTGTTCATCCTCTAATCCGACTTCAGTAACCGTATTTGGTACGGTTTTGTAGGCATAGGCAAGTACACGTAGTGCTCTGCTGGAGAACTCCTCATTGGCTTCGAAGAAGCGTTCAAGAACTTCTGGTGTCATCGGTACTTCTTTTCCACTTAACAGTACATGCGAGCATAGACCAAAGAGCACATCGGGCCCGCCTTTAGTAATCATTGCTTTTTGCCCGTTAAAAGTATGCAAGGTCGTCATTAGCTTGCGATCCGAGTCAAAAGGTAGCTCGGCTTCGCGCGGGAAATTATCGCGTATTTCCTTATAATCTTTATTCTTGCTGTTGCTGAAGGCAATAAGCGCTACCTCTGTAGGATCACCCAGCTCTTTACCATCCTCATTAATGTTAGAGTCGTTGCAGAGCACAGCAATATGCAGGAGCCGCCGGGCTTCTTCAGACCATTCTTCAGGCGCTTGATTGAATTGATCACGGTCCCCTTCTGGCAAAAAGTAATCTACAACAGTCATTTTATTCTGGGTGAGGGTACCGGTTTTATCTGTACAGATGACACTGGTTGACCCAAGGGCTTCGACAGCGGGCAGCTTACGAATAATCGCATGTTGCTTAGCCATCTTATTAGTACCTACGGATAGGACAATGGTTACTATTGAGGAAAGAGCTTCGGGAATCGCAGCAACCGCCACAGCGACTGCAAACATTAACGCATTCAGGATAGCTTCTGTTGTATCCACAGTATCATTCGACAACCAAACACGTCCGGCCTGGATGGCAAAGATTACAATGGACAGGAGTATAATTGCTACCCCCAGCTGCTTGCTGAATGTTTCGAGCTTGCGCTGCAGCGGCGTTTGCTTGGCTTCGGCGCTTTCAATGAGTTCAGCAATTTTACCGATTTCGGTAGTGAGTGCAGTTCCCGTTACTACCAGACTTCCGCGGCCATATACAACTAGTGAGCCGCTGAACGCCATATTACGCCGGTCTCCAAGCGGAGATTCTTTCGCGATGATATTCGTATGCTTTTCCACAGCTTCGGATTCTCCGGTTAGCATACCCTCATTTATTTTTAAGCTTTCCGATTCTATAATCCGGCCATCGGCGGGTACGAAATCGCCGGCTTCCAGCCATACGATATCACCGCGAACAAGTTCCCTTGCCGGGACGGTTTTTAATTCTCCATCACGCAGCACTTTGGCCTCGGGTGCTGACATCTGCTGCAAGGCATCAAGTGAACTCTCCGCTTTACGGGTCTGGATGACACTTATAACTGCATTGAGAATCAACACGAGGAAAATAATAAGCGACTCCATAACTTGTCCCATAACAATCTGGACAATGGCGGCTATAAGCAGTACGACTACCATAGGGTCTTTGAAGTTTTCAAGAAAAAGCTTCCAAACAGGATCTTTTTTCTTTCCTTTTAATTCGTTAAAACCATAATCTTTCAGACGTTTGTCGACTTCTGCCGAAGTAAGCCCGTTAGCTGAACTCTGAACATCCTGTAAACTGTCGGCTACATTGTTGCGGTAATATTCCACTAATGATAGCTCCTCTCTGCTGTGCTGTGTCTTTGTTCTTAAAAATTACGGTTCAAGCCGGGACAAGTTTCAAAATATCGAGCTGCCGAAACTGTTTTTACATTATAAATGTGTCTTTTGAGCTTGAAATTGGACGGAAAAATATATGTAAATCTGGTTTCTTCATTATGTTTTTGGCTCACCGAGCACAAGTTTACTATGGGCGCTTTATTTATTATCCTATTTATGAATCGAGTTTATCCCCACCTTGAAGAGTTAAATAAAACTCATAAAGAGCTGAGGCTACGCATTAAAATAACAAAACAAGACCCGTCTGATGACAGGTCTTATTTGTCTGCACTTTCCTATTTGTTAGCGCCCGAATTAGCCGATTTCTGCAATTGCCCTGACTCACGGTGCTTCCGACTCATGAATACCAAAGACAATGCAATTACCGTGAGGATAACCCCAAGGACTTGAAATCCCTCGAAGCTAAACTTACCTCCCATTATGATACCTATTAACAATGAAGAGAGAATGGTTCCCAGGTATCTCGATGTATTAAATAATCCGGAGGCTACACCGATTATTTCTTTTGGAGAACTTTGGAACAAGGCTGCTTGCAGGCCGACATTGTTCAATCCGTTGCTAATACCGAATGCAGCTAAAGCCACACATACACTGATAACTGGTGAAGTCTGATTTAAGGTCACAAGCCACACTGATCCCAATGTCATCAGGACCCCGGACACTAGCAATGCTGGCCGGGGTCCTGATCTATCGATCCAGCGTCCTGCTATTGGAGCAGTAATCAGTGAGCATAATCCCAGCGTTAGCATGAGAATTCCTGTTTGGAATTCACTGACATGACGTACCATTTGCAAGTAGGATGGGATCCCGAAAAAGAGTGAGTAAAAAAGTACATTAACGAGCATGAATTCAACATTAACCCAAGTCATTGCCGGGTATTTGGCAAATGTACGTAAAGGAATAAAGGGTGATGCCGCTGTTAGCTCATGCCGGACGAATACTCCTAGCAGAACGAGTCCTGTTAGCAAGGTAATGACATGTATTAATGAGATATGTCCGGATGATTTTGCTGAAAGCAATCCAAGGAGCACGGCAATCAGCCCCACAGTGAAGAGCAGGATTCCTGACGCATCAATCAAATCAAACCATTTGCGCAGGGACATTCCCCGGGTAACGGTTGTTGACGGTTCGTCCTTGGGGATATGCCTCCAAGATAATAGAAAGCTAGCGACCACGAATGGAATATTGACGAAAAAGATAGCTGGCCAGTCCCACCAGTGAATAATAACCCCGCCAATAAAGGGACCAATTGCTGCCGCGCCGGATAGGAAGATGGATAAAACAGATAGTGCGGTCGCTTGTTTCTCCGTAATATGAATCCGCACAATGGCCATTCCAACGGCAACCATCATGCTAGTTCCAATGGCTTGCACAATACGGAACACGATGAGACAGCCAAAGTTTGGGGAGAAAGGAGCTAATAAACCTGCAATGAAGGATACGACAAGCCCGGTAAGAAATATTTTCCTCCGGCCGAATAAATCGCTGGCCTTTCCCATGACAGGTTGAGCGATGCTACTTGCAATGTAAAAAGAAAAAATAATCCAGGAAACACCTGTATAGTCAAGCTGGAATACATTTTGCAGCCTTGGAATAGCCACAGACACCATCGAAGAATTTAAAGGGTTCAATAAAATCCCCAGACCTACTGAAATCATTAACCACCTGTTGCGAACACTCATTTTAAATCCCCCTAAAGCTTATTAATGTCATCGTACTTGAAATCGATTATTCATTCCAACGCATTTTATGTTATGATCTCATTGACTTGAGGGAATGAACGGAGGTGCGAATTGGAACTTTTGCAACTGCAATATTTTCTCGCGGTAGCTCGATTGGAACATATGACTGAAGCTGCACGAAATCTACACGTTACTCAATCTTCACTAAGCAAAACGATTCAGCGTTTGGAGGAGGATCTGGGGGTACCTTTATTCGATCGGGTAGGAAGAAAGCTGCGACTGAATGAGTCCGGAAGCCGGTTCCTTCGCCGAGCTGAAAGGGCATTGTTTGAATTGGAGCAGGGAAAACAGGAGCTTAGCGATTTATCCAGTCCTGAACATGGCACACTCGAATTAGCGGTGACGACCGCAAGCACATTACCCAATATCCTGCGAGAGTTTCGGAAAAAGCGGCCTGATATTCAATACCATGTGCAAATGCTAACCACGCAGGAAATGGTTACACTTCTTAATAGAGGAGAAGTTGATTATTGCTTATCCTCACCTCCAATAAAAGGGGATGACATCGAATGTCAAATCGTCTTTATCGATCCAATTCTTGTGGCTGTTCCAAAGGGGCATCGGCTGGCCAATCGAAGCAGCGTAACTTTGATAGAGCTAAGGGATGAGTGGTTTGTTGGTGTAAAGAGTGGCTATGGTACTCGCGATTTAATAGACTCTGTATGCAAATCAGTTGGATTTGTGCCTAAATATGTGTATGAGGGAGATGAACCCGCAAGGCTTAGCACTCTTGTGGAAGCTGAAATTGGCTTAGCTTTCATACCAAGCACGGCACGGAATTCACGGGAAGATATCCAATACCTCCAAGTAGAGAATCACGAATTGGAAAGGGAGATAGCTTTATTGTGGCACAGGAGCCGGTACATTTCTCAGGCCGCTTTGGAATTTCGGGAGGTAGTTGTAGAATATTTTGGAGCGTTATCCAAACAGACCATTTAATTATGCGGCAGAACAACTAACAAACCAATTCCCCGTTACCTTCCGTTACGTTCAACGGTCCGTAAGTGGGGTTTTCTTTTTGGGCTAAATTTGTAGAATCTTTAATCATACCTATGTTTTCCTATAATTATGGGGGGTAACACCTTTAATATTAGCGTAGTAGTGCGTAGCAGCGAGGCTGTAAAATAGTGTGAGTAGACATGAAAGCGTTTACATATAAGGAGGGGATCTGTAAGTAAAAAGATTCATTTGTGATGATGTTCTACTGCTCTTCGGGATGATTGTACCACTGTTGAAATTAAGGATTTAGCAGGTAAGGAAATTAGCGTGGGAATATAGGGCTGGTGCTAATAAGGTAGGTCATTAACTGATTTTTATGAAAATCACTAGAGGAGGAATGCATTAAATGAGTAGAATGCTTAAACAAGTAATCTCGATCTTACTCGCAGCTGCCTTGCTTATTCCGACAAGCTGGATCGCTCCGGTTACTGAAGCTGCGGCGCAGGATACGACAGTATCATCAGATAGGGTAACGGTATATCATGAAACTTTTGCGAGTGGCAAGGGGATTGCAGCTCAAGCAGGCAGTGCTAGCCTTACACCTGTGAATGATAAAGTTTTTACTGGCAATGCTGACGGCGCAGCTTTATATGTAAGCAACAGAGCGAATAACTGGGACGCGGCTGATTTTAAATTCAGCGATATGGGCCTAGAGAACAGCAAAACCTACACGGTGACTGCAACCGTTTATGTGGATGCTAATGCTACTATACCTAGCGGTGCCCAAGCTTATCTTCAAGCGATAGGCAGCTATGCCCTTTTGGCAAATGTGAATTATGAAGCAGGCAAAGCAATCACCTTGACGAAAGAATTTACCGTGGATACGGACAAAGATACGACACTGCGCGTTCAATCCAACGATGACGGGAAAACGGTTCCGTTCTACATTGGTGAGCTTCTCATTACAGCAAAAAAAGCAGTGACGGAAACGGATAAAGAAATCTATCACGAAACTTTTGTGAGTGGCAAAGGTTTAGCCTCACAATCAGGCAGCGCTAACCTAACCCCTGTCACCGGAAAGGTTTTTGCGGGCAATGCTGACGGGGCAGCTTTATATGTAAGCAATAGAGCGAATAACTGGGACGCGGCTGATTTTAAATTCAGCGACATGGGCCTAGAGAACGGCAAAACCTACACGGTAACTGCATCCGTTTATGTAGACGCTGATGTGATTGTACCCAGCGGTGCCCAAGCTTATCTTCAAGCGATAGGCAGCTACGCTCTTTTGGCAAATGCGAATTATGAAGCAGGCCAAGCGGTCATATTGACGAAAGAATTTACCGTGGATACGGACAAAGATACGACACTGCGCGTTCAATCCAATGATGACGGGAAAACGGTTCCGTTCTACATTGGGGATGTACTGGTCACAGAAAAGGTGGCTACCGTAGAGCCAACTCCAACACCAGAAACACCTAGAGACCCAGCTTTACCTTTTGCCACTGTTACTTTTGAGGATCAAACGGCAGGTGGTTTTGAAGGCAGAGCAGGTACAGAAACGCTTACGGTTACTAATGAAGCGAATCATACGGATGATGGTTCATACGCTTTGAAGGTTGAGGGAAGAACCAGTACATGGCATGGGCCGACATTACGTGTGGAGAAGTATGTGGACAAAGGCTACGAATATAAAATTTCGTTATGGGTCAAGCTGATCCAGCCTGCAAGCTCGCAGCTCCAGCTGTCCACGCAGGTTGGCAATGGCAGCAGCGCCAATTATGTGCAGCTCGCACCTAAAACCATCAGTGCAAGCGATGGCTGGATTCAGTTTGAGGGATCCTACCGTTATAACAATGTAAGCAGTGAGTATTTGACCATTTATGTGGAAAGCTCCAGTAATAGCACGGCCTCTTTTTATATTGATGATATTAATTTTGAAAAGGTAGGCTCTGGCCCGGTAGATATCGAAAAAGATCTTATACCGATTAAGGATGCTTATCAGAATGATTTTCTGATCGGAAATGCGATAACCGCTGAGGATCTGGAAGGTGTCAGACTTGAGCTTTTGAAAATGCATCACAATGTTGCTACGGCAGGTAATGCCATGAAGCCGGACGCGTTGCAGCCTACTAAGGACAACTTCACGTTTACCGCGGCAGATACAATTGTAGATAAAGTACTGGCTGAGGGCATGCAGATGCATGGACATGTGTTGGTATGGCATCAACAATCGCCTGCATGGCTGAATACAACAACAGACGCAGCTAACAACACAATCCCCTTGGGACGGGATGAAGCTCTTGTGAATTTGCAGACCCATATCCAAACCGTTATGGAGCATTTTGGTGACAAGGTGATCTCTTGGGATGTTGTAAACGAGGCGATGAGCGATAATCCATCCAACCCAACAGATTGGAAAACAGCGCTGCGATCCGCCCCATGGAAAAGTGCCATTGGAGCAGATTACGTAGAGCAAGCCTTCCTGGCGGCAAGAGAAGTATTGGACGCGCATCCAGATTGGGATATTAAGCTCTATTACAACGATTATAACGAAGATAATCAGAATAAAGCGCAAGCCATCTACAGTATGGTCAAAGAAATCAATGATAGGTACGCGCTGACTCACCCTGGCAAATTGCTTATCGACGGTGTTGGTATGCAGGGGCACTACAGCATTAATACGAACCCAGAGAATGTGAAGCTTTCCTTGGAAAAGTTCATTTCCTTGGGTGTCGAAGTAAGCATAACTGAGCTGGACATTCAGGCCGGAACCAACTATCAGCTCTCTGAAAAGCTTGCTAATGCGCAGGGCTATCTATATGCGCAGTTGTTAAATATCTTCAGGGATCACGCTGATTCTATCAAACGTGTTACCTTCTGGGGAATGGATGATAACACAAGCTGGAGAGCTTCATCCAATCCGTTGTTATTCGATAAAAATCTGCAAGCCAAGCCAGCTTACTATGGCGTTATCGATCCTGATACCTTCATTGAAGAGCATGAGCCTGAAACAGTAGAAGCCAATCAATCTACCGCTAAATTTGCTGCACCTGTTATAGACGGAACAGTCGACGAGATCTGGAGCCAGACCGCTGAGATTCCGGTCAATCGGTATCAAACCGCTTGGCAAGGAGCGAGTGGAGTGGCAAAAGCACTCTGGGATGATCAAAATTTATATGTCCTGATCCAGGTGAGTGATACACAGCTTGATAAGAGCAGTGTGAATGCACATGAACAGGATTCGGTCGAAATCTTCGTGGATCAAAATAATGGGAAAACGACGTTCTATCAAGATGATGACGGCCAGTACAGAATCAATTTTGACAACGAAACTTCATTTAATCCTTTAAGTATCGCAGCCGGCTTTGAATCGGCAACCCAGATTTCCGGAACCAACTATACGGTTGAAGTGAAGATTCCACTTCAAGGGATCACTCCGGACAACGATAAAAAGCTTGGTTTCGATGTACAGATCAACGACGCTAAAGAGGGCTCACGTCAAAGTGTCGCGGCGTGGAACGATACGAGCGGAACTGGATATATGGACACATCCGTTTATGGTGTGCTTACTCTAAAGGGTAAATCTACGGGGCCGGAACCCACTCCAACGCCGACAACAGCACCGACACCGACACCAACGAGCCCAACCGATCCAACTGACCCAACCGATCCAACCGATCCAACCGATCCAACAAACCCAACGGAACCATCGGCAACCCCGACACCTGTTCCAACAGCGACGCCAGCACCAACAAATGCGCCAACGGGTAGCAGTAACTCGGGTAATGTAGTATCAACTCCACAGCCTGGAGCCATTACAAACAAAGATGGTGTTGTTACGATTAAACTGGAGGTAAAGTCCGATAACGGGCGGGTTATAGGTACGATCTCCAGCGACAACATGAAAAAAGCGCTTGAGCAGGCTACTGTAGCGGCAAACGGCAAGAAACAAATTATCATTGAAGTGCCAAAGCAAACGGACGGGAAAGGGTATGATATACAATTACCGACCCAAAGCCTAACGGGGAAAGAAAACTTTGAACTATGGCTTAAGACGGAAAATGCCACAATTCAAATTCCAAGCAATATGCTGTCCAACATAACAGATAATGCTGAGCAAGTATCTATACGAATAAGTAAAGTCACCACGGACAGCTTGGAAGCAGCTACCCGCAATATGATTGGCAACCGTCCAATTATCGGTCTAAGCGTAATAGCAGGTGACAAAGTTATTCCTTGGAATAACCCTAAAGCACCTGTAACGGTAGCCATTCCTTACGTGCCGACAGCGGAGGAGCTAAGTCATCCAGAGCTTATAGTCGTTTGGTACATCGATGGCAAAGGCAACGTACTGCCGGTTCCGAGCAGCCGATATGATGCTGCAACCCAAACGGTTGTCTTTCAAACAACCCACTTCAGCACTTATGCAGTAACCTTCGTAAAGAAAAACTTCGGAGATCTGCAGAATCTGTCTTGGGCCAAACAAGCTATAGACGTTATGGCGGCTCGCGATATCATTAAAGGAACGTCCACGAACAGCTTTTCACCTGCAGATTCAATCAAACGAGCGGATTTCATTGCTCTCCTCGTAAGAGCGCTTGAACTGAAGGGAACGGGCAAAAGTGCAATAATGTTCAACGATGTCCAAAAGACGGACTATTATTATGATGAACTGGTCATCGCGAAGGAATTGGGAATTGCTACAGGTTTTAAAGATGATACGTTTAGACCCAATAGCGATATCTCCAGACAAGATATGATGGTGCTGACAGCACGCGCGCTGGCGGCAGCCGGTAAGCAAGTTAAGGCGAGCGGCGTTGTAGCTGCTGCTTATCTTGATGAAGCAAGTATTTCCAGCTACGCAAAAGACAGCGCATCATTGTTGATCCAATCCGGAGTCGTAAACGGAAAGAATAATAGAATTGCGCCGAACGATACGCTTACCCGTGCTGAAGCGGCAGTCATTCTGTACCGTATCTGGAAGCTGTAGTCCCGGCATCACAGAAAAAAAGTCTGAATTGTCTCAAGGTCATATTTAGTCTGAAGAGTGGAAATACGTGTGCAACCATCCCTTGCATTCTTCTGTATTAAGCATCGCTGCTCACCTCCTTGCGGAGAGGGGCAGCGATTTTTTTGTGTATGTTCCGTTGAGTTGGAGCTGAAAAGGAAAAAAATGTCACGAAAAGAAAGTCTATCTTTTTTCAAATATTATCAGACTCTAGCAACAAGGTCATAGTTATTAAGGCTTACCAGAATATCGACCATTTTGAGGGGGAATTTGGCGTTGGAGAATGGAAATGTGTCTTTTTTAAGTATTCACAAATAAAGAACGAATATCCTATCATACCAATATTTACAAAATTCGATATAAAGTGATATAATTTTCGAGATTCATATACATAAACATGAAAGAAGAGTGTAAGATGCTAAAGGTAACAAGCAAAAAAGTCATGTCAATTATTACAGTTAGTTCAATGCTGTTGGCTGTGGGTGCAGTCGCTTACGCAGACACGACATTGAAGAAGATTTCCGCATATCAGAACGCGGCCATCAGCATTGAAGTGGATAATCAGAAAGTGAACCTGTCAAGTAGTGAAGGAACAATGTACCCAATTATCTATGAGGGACATAGCTATGTATCCGCCAAGGCTGTATCTGAAGCACTGGGGGCAACCGTGAAATGGGATAACAGTCGTCAAGCTGTTGTGATCACATCGGCGAACGGCGGAACATCAACATCCGTTGTCCCGGATAAGGACAATACTGTTGCACAAGCTACTGCGAAGCCTGCAACCGTATCTACTCCACCTGCAACTGAGTCCACTCCGCAAGCAACACCAAAGCCTGCTGCATCATCTTCCGCTACAACTTCCAGTAACAGCGGCGCTTCGTTTGCAGATGCAGTGAAGTTGGGTACTTCTTTTACTTATACGGACCTTGATAACTATTATAGCCCTAAGGGTGATTCAACATCTGCTCAATATACTTTCACTATCAATAAGGTTACGTCGACTACTCTCGGACAATTAAAAGCTCTTGGGTTTGAAGAACATGTCACTGATCCCGATGTAGCTGTAGATTATGTCCTGCTTGATGTAACGCTTAAGGTGAAGAACGCCAGTCTTGTAAAAGGTAGTCAGGGCCAAGGGTGGAAGTTCCTTTCAAGTTTTACACCTACCATTTGGGGAGCAGAAACTTCCAGTGGACAATACTATATTGGTGGCTCTAGTGATTATTTTGAGGGATCTCTCGGAGAAAATATCGAAAAGCTGTTGGCTGATTTTCCTGAAGTCACCCCAAGTAAACCGGGTTCTTTTGAAGCTTCGGGTAAAGTTATTCTGCCAATAATCAAAGGCAAGGAGAACAGCCTTGTTCTTCGTAGAAACGATAGTAAGCTTGAGTCCGACAAAACGTCCATCTATTTCAAACTGAAATAGTTATGCAAGTTAGCAGAAAAAGAGATCAACGATGTTATTCATCGTTGATCTCTTTTTTTATGAGGCTTACACAGTGCTGATAACTTTTATATCAAGCTTCTTTGGCAATGATTTTTTTGAGCTTCACCTTGGGTTCTTGCTCAGGGTCAGGCGCTTGCCCAACACGTTTAATAAAGAAAGATAGCAGCAGACCGAGGATACCAATTCCCACAATCACTAGATAGGAATCATTGATCCCTTGAATGGATGCTTCCATAATCATATGTTCCTGTGTTCCGTTCTGTGTACTGCCAGAGGCCAGCATATCCTTCATATGCGTTGTAGTACGGCTTGTCATTACGGTGACGAGCAGGGAAGTCCCAACGGCGCCAGCTACTTGTCGAATGGTATTCGAAATCGCTGTACCATGCGCACTAAGCTTGGCGGGGAGTTGATTTAGACCCAGAGTTTGTATAGGCATGAGGAGCAAAGCCATACCGATCCGGCGGCCTGTTGACATGTATACCAGATACATGTAGCTGGTTGAGTCTGTTAAATTTACAAAGCTTAGAGTCGTTGCAATTGTAATCAGAAGACCGATAATAGCGAGCCATTTTGCCCCGAACCGGTCGAACAGCTTGCCGGTTACCGGCATCAACAATCCCATTACGAGTGCACCAGGAAGTAGCAACAAGCCGGACTCCATCGCTGTAAAACCGCGGGCATTCTGCAGGTACAAAGGTAGCAGCATCATATCCGCATACATCACGATTGTAACTGCGATACTGATGACAGTTGTTAAGGAGAACATATTGTATTTAAAGGCCCGGAGATCAAGCAGTGGATTTTGGGAAGCCAACTGTCTCCAAGTAAACAAGCCAAGGGAAAGCACACCTGCTGCTAAAGACAATAACACTTCTGCGCTCGACCAACCCGCACTGGCAGCGCGGCTGAAGCCATACAGCAAGGTTCCAAAACCGATGGTAGAAAGAGTTACGCTAACAATGTCCAACTTGGGAAAGATGCGTTCCGATACATTTTTTAAATAAATAAATCCGCATATGATTACAATGACGGTCAAAGGAATCATGCCATAAAACATAATCTCCCAAGAATAATGTTCCAAAATATATCCAGCCAGAGTAGGTCCAATCGCAGGTGCGAAAATAATGGCCAACCCTACCATCCCCATAGCAGCCCCTCTCTTTTCAGGAGGGAACAGGGTCAAGATGACATTCGTGAGCAGTGGCATGATAATCCCGGCACCAGCTGCCTGAATCATACGCCCGGTCAACAGAACAGGGAAGTTTGTCGCGACGGCCGATACGATCGTTCCAGCCAAAAATATAAACATAGAAGCTTGAAAAAGCTCTCGCGTCGTAAATCGTTGCATTAGATAAGCTGTAATCGGAATTAGAACACCATTAACCAGCATATACCCCGTTGTCAGCCACTGAGCTGTAGCCGCTGAGATATTAAAATCATGCATTAACTCCGGAACGGCAACGCTCATTACCGTTTGATTCAGTGTTGCAAGAAAGGCGCCCAAAATCATAATGAATAAGATGGGGCCCTTTTTCACGGAACTGCTTGTTACTTCTCTCTTTGTACTCACTCCACTCCATCCTTTCAACTCGTCGATCATGGACTAAATTTACAGTGTGTTGTATAGTTTACAATGCATGAATTAGATTATAAATGAAATTTTCATGTAATCAAGCAACAATTTGCGAAAAAATGTAAAGTAGTTTACATTCTTTGTGAAAATGTAGTTTTTTCTTTTTAAAAAACAACAATTATCTAAAATATGTAGCTTACAATATGAAAGTAAAAGATTGGAGAGTAGAAGATGAATAACGCAACGCAACGTACAGATCCCCGGGTACTTCGGACACGTCAATTGCTTAGAGATGCTGTAATTGAATTGCTTGAGGAAATGGATATTGAGAAAATATCCGTAAACCGTATTGCAGAGCGGGCTAAAATCAATCGTGTTACTTTTTATCTGCACTATCGGGATCTCCCGGATATGTTAGAAAAGATGGCGGATGAGATGGTGGAGGACATTCTACAAGTGGTGAACAACGATGGCAACCATGATGAATCGGTTGATGAAGAGAATCTGAGAATATTAGAGAGTCTGCTTAAGCATATTGCGGAAAATGCAAAATTCTACAAAGTCATACTCACATCGAAACGAAGCCCGATTTTTACAGATCGCCTGTTTAATTTGATGGCGGAAATCATTTCTGCACACCAGAAGAAAAAGGAGGGGGCCGTTGATCATTCAAAGGTACCGATACAAAAGGACATTGCCGTTTGGTACGGTTCAGCAGCTCTAATTGGCACGGTTATTTCTTGGCTCCGAGATGACATGCCCTATACGCCTGTGTATCTTGCCAGACAAATTAGCATGCTGCGTGCGAACTAGCAACGGGTTCCGACTCATGAACGGAGAGGAATTAAATGAACACGCGCAAACAGCCACGCATCGTTGCGCGGCTGTTTGTCGTATCTAGAGCAGGTAAATCACTGCACACTGAGATTATCCCAGTTGATTTGGAATTCCTTCAACATCCCTTCTTTGGTCAGCTTGCCGCCGAGATACCCTTGAATGCTGCTGGATAATTCCTGTGGCATCCCGTTCGGCAGGCGGGTCCAGTTCCAGGTCAGCGCTTGATCTTTATCGGTATAAGCCAGCACCTCAGCACCTAGTGCTCCAAGATCTTCTTCGGTTCCCTTAATGTTGTCGAGCGCAGGGATGAATTGGAATTCCTTAGTGATATATTTTTTTCCGGTCTCGGAAGTGACTAGCCAATTCAGGAAGACCTTGGCCTCCTCCTTAACGGGAGAGTTTTTATTGATAACCCAATTGCTGGGTACACCTACATAAAGCTTGTCGTTGTCATCGGGAGTGTCGTCAATGGGCATGGGCAGGATGCCAAGGTTTAGATTGGGATCAATGCCGTCGATCTGCCCTTGTGTCCAGTTACCCTGCTGCATCATCGCAGCTTCGCCGCTCGCTAGCATAGTGACTTGTGTATTATAGTCGGTTGAGAGCGGGTTCTTATTGCCGTACTCAACAGTAAGGTCAAGTAGATCGATCCACTTGGAGAAAATAGGGTCTCCGGCGAAGGTTTTGGAACCGTCTGTAAGTCCGGCGATGAATGCCTCTGGATCAGGCTGCTGGGCGAAAGGCACGTTTACATTATGATTGCCAAGCACGAACCATTCTTGATAACCATTCGCAAAAGGTGTGATGCCTGCCGCTTTTAACTTCTCGGAGGCTTCGCGTAGAGCGGTTAGCGTCAATGGCTTCTCAGTGATTCCGGCTTTTTTAAATAGATCCTTATTATAGATAAAGCCGTATCCTTCCAGATTCATCGGCATCCCATACAGCTTGCCATCTATAGTCATTTGTTCTGCTGCGAGTGGCTTTACATCCTTGGCCCAAGCTTCGCCGCTCAGATCCTCCAGATATTCCAGCCACATATCACGTTCATTGTTGCCGCCGATGGTAAAGATATCCGGTTCATCTCCGGAAGAGAATTTGGCACGCAGCGAGGCGCCATAATCAGTCCCGCCACCCACGCTTTGTACCTCAAGCTTAATATCGGGATGTTCTTTCTCGAATTCGGTCTTGAGCGAAGCCAGCGCTTCAGATATTTCAACCTTGAACTGGTAGATGTGTACGGTTTTGACTCCATCTGCATTGTCGCTGCTGCGTCCGCAACCGGCTGTCAGGGCAGCCAGCAGCAGGGAGCATGCGAGGAGAATTCCACGTTTTGTTCTCATATTCATTCATCCTCTCTGGCTGAAAGCAACATGTATCATTAGCCCTTCACGGAGCCCTGGGCAATGCCTTCAATAATATATTTTTGCATCACTAGGAAAAAGATGACCACCGGCGTAATCCCGAGTACAAGTCCTGGAAGCGCCAAATCCCACTGCTTCGTATATTGTCCGAAAAAGCTATAAGTGGCGATAGGAATGGTGCGAAGCACCGGATCCTGCAGAATAAGCGATGGCATCAAGTAATCATTCCAGATCCACAGGGTGTTCAGTATGATGACGGTGACGATAATCGGCTGCATAAGCGGAAGAACAATCCGGAAAAAGGTACCGTAAGGACTGCTGCCATCTACTCTTGAGGCCTCCTCGATATCGAGAGGTACCGATTTGACGAAGCCGTGGAATAGAAAAACAGTCATCGGGGCCCCAAACCCAAGATATGCTAAAATCAAACCGGCGGTTGAATCCATGACGCCCAAACCGCTGACGACCTGCACCAGCGGAATCATAATAGATTGAAATGGAATAACCATGGCGGCTACTAATGCAATATAGAGCACACGGTTATACAAGCTGTTGTTGCGGACCATTTTGTAAGCGCACATAGAGCAGAGGAACGCTAGCAGAACATTACTAATCACCGTGATGATAAAAGAGTTCAGGAAGGCGCGAGGGAAATTGGTAGCTTTCCAAGCTTCCGCGTAGTTGCTCCACTGGAGTGCTGAAGGCAGCGCAGCAGAGTCAGAAAGTATTTCACTATAGCTTTTCACTGAGTTAGCCAGTAAAAAGTAAAAGGGCACTAAAAATAGAAGTCCCAGCAGGATTACAATCACTTCGATGAGAAGCAGGGGGACATTAAATTTCTTGGCGGTAGTCTCCATTACAGCTCCACCTCTCTTTTCTTGGTTGCTCTAACCTGTAGTAGGGAGATCACGGCCACGATGACGAAGAAAACCATCGCTTTAGCCGAGCCCATTCCGAACCGGCTGATGGTGTAGGCTTCATTGTAAATATTCAAGGCTACAGATTCGGTAGCTTTAAAGGGTCCACCTTTGGTCAGCGACAGGTTGAGGTCAAACAGCTTAAAGGACCAGGAGATAGATAGAAATAGACAAACAGTTACAGCAGGCATGACCAGTGGAAGAGTGACATGGCGCAAGGCCTGAAAACGTCCGGCTCCATCCACTTTGGACGCTTCAATTAGGCTTTGGGGAACATTGTTGATAGCAGAGATGTAAATTACCATCAGATATCCTGCATTTTGCCAGACAAATACGATAACAATCGCCCAGAATGCTGTTCCTCCGGTGCCTAGCCAGGGAAGATTAAAGAAGGACCAGCCGGTGGCCTGCCCGATAGAGGAGAATCCTCTGACAAAAATAAACTGCCAAATAAACCCGAGCAAAAGTCCGCCAATCACATGCGGTACAAAAAATACAGTTCTCAGGACATTACGTGTGAACAGCTTGCGCGTCAACACATAAGCGAGTGCGAAGCCAAGCAGATTGGTCAGCACTAGACCGAAGAAAGTGAACTTCGCCGTGAACCAGAATGAATTAAGAAAGGAAGGATCCTTGGTGAAAATATGTAGATAGTTCCGTAGTCCGGTCCACTCGACATGCCGCGAGATTCCGTTCCAGCTGGTAAATGAATAATAGAGTCCCAAAAAGAAAGGAATCAGCACAATAATAAAGAAAAACAAGGAAGTTGGCCCGACAAAAATAAACTGCTGCATCAGGCGTGATCTTTTTCTATGGTCCATCGTTCCTCACCCCTTTTGTTAATTTAAACTTTTCATTCTATAACCGAATTGGTGATTAACCGAAACAAAAAGTAATATTACTAACCGAGTATTCTTAACCAGTTGCGGCATCGGGAGAGGCAAAAATGCCTTTGATAGCGCCGAAAGTGTGCGATTTGGAGAAAAGAGAGGTAAAAATGCCCTTGATAGCGCCGAAAGTGTGCGGTTTGGAGGAAAGAGAGGCAAAAATGCCTTTGATAGCGCCGAAAGTGTGCGATTTGGAGAAAAGAGAGATAAAAATGCCTTTGATAGCGCCGAAAGTGTGCGATTTGGAGAAAAGAGAGGTAAAAATGCCTTTGATAGCGCCGAAGTCGGCTGAGCTTTCTCTGGATAATTTTCATTGGCCCGGAGCGATTTCTTTTCGGGCTTGACAGCCTTTTCAAAGAATCGGTATGGTGGACTTGTCAGACAAATGGGAGGTAGGGTACATGTCAGGATGGCTGGGGAATCATTTTGTTACGCAGATTGGAATTTTGGTGAATGATGTTGAAAAGGTAAGCACGGCTTATGCGGAGTTTTTTGGACTGGAAAAGCCGCGAATTATCGTTACAGATACAGAAGATCAGGCGCAGACTCGGTATAATGGCGAGGCGACGGTGGCGCGGGGGAAGTTAGCTTTTTTTGATATGGGCTCCCTGCAGCTTGAACTGATTGAGCCAGACCAGCAGCCCAGTACATGGCGTGATTATTTGAATGAACATGGTGAGGGACCTCATCATATTGCTTTTGTGGTTGAAGGAATGAAGGAGAAGATTATGCTGCTCGAAGGCAAAGGGTTCCCACTACAGCAAAAGGGCGAGTATACCGGGGGGCGTTATGCTTATATGGACACGTTCAAGGAGTTAAAGGTGATTGTGGAGCTGCTGGAGAACGATAAAGATAAAGATAAAGGAGAGGATGTATAGTGAATATTCTAATTACTGGTGCCGGACGTGGACTAGGTTATGAGCTGGCGGCTGAGGCATTGAAGCGGGGGCATGGAGTCATTGCCGGGGTTCGCCGTCCCGATCAGGAACAAACAGCACTATCTCAGCTCGCTGCGACCTACGGGGAGAAGCTGACTGTGGCCCAGCTGGACGTGACGGATGAAGAAGGAATCGCGGCACTTGCTGCAAATCTGCAAGGACAAGGCCGGACGCTTGGTGCCATTATCAATAATGCGGCCGTACTGACTGCAAGGGACACACAGATTGAAGAGCTGGATTTCCAAGATATGCTTACCACGATGGATATTAATCTTTATGGACCGATGCGAGTGGTTAAGCATTTCTTGCCGCTACTCATTGAACCCGAGCTTTCGATCATCAACATATCGTCGGAAGCAGGCAGCATTACTAATGCTTATTCCGGAGACTATCCTTATTCCATCTCCAAAACGGCACTTAATATGTTCTCACAGCAGCTGCATGTATATTTAAAAGAACGCGGGGTACAAGTACTCGGCGTACATCCCGGCTGGATGCATACGGATATGGGCGGGGCAGAGGCGCCAACGAATCCAACCCAAAGTGCTGAGGGCATCATGGACTTGATCGAGAAGCGGACTATACCGGAAGGTCAATTCATGTTTGTAGACTATACGGGTAAGGATATGAAGATTTAATAATGAGTGTTCTAACTAAAAGAGGTAACTCAATAGCCATTCATGGCTTCTGAGTTACCTCTTTTGATTTTTCTATATGCTTATTTATTTCTTAATCAATAAATAAGCGAAATAAGGTACGCCGATCAACGCTACCATGATCCCAGCCGGGATGCCATCAGGGGAGACGAGATTGCGGCCAACGGTGTCCGCGATCAGAAGCAACCAGCCACCCAGCAATACTGCGACGGGAATAAACATCTGATTGCGCGGACCGACCAACGATTTCGCAATATGTGGTGCCATCAATCCGATAAAAGCGATTCCACCTGTTACGGATACCGCGGAGGCGGCAGCTGCGACGGCGACAAGAATCAGGACGATACGTTCGCGCTCCAGATTCAGACCGACACCAATGGCTGATACCTCACTCAGACTGAGCAGATTGAGTCGCAGCGATTTGTACAGGGTAAAGGGAACTAGCAGCAATAACCAAGGCAGTAAAGCCCAGATGAAGGGCCAATCTGTACCCCAAATATTCCCGGCAATCCATTTTGCGATAAAATCAACTTTGGCACGATCTGCGGATGAAATGATTACGATCATAACTCCCGACAGCGCTAGGGAAAATCCGACCCCGACCAAAACTAGCCGAATAGGATCAAGCCCTCTAGTCCGACTATATGAAAAAAGATAAATTAATGCTGCCGTAATGATAGCCCCTATAAAAGCAACCAGCGGCAACGCATAAATGAAGGTTCCAACGCTAACCGGGAAGTAGAGAAAAAATACAGCGACAGCCACACCTGCCCCGGAGTTAATCCCAATAATACCGGGGTCTGCTAGATCGTTTCGGGTAACACTTTGCAGAATCGACCCAGATAAGGCCAAGGCCATTCCTGCCAGTAGCGTAATTAGAATACGTGGCAGTCTCACAGAAAATAATACAAAGTCCTCTTTAAAGGTTCCATGACCGAAGAGAACGGGAAGCAGCCTGTCAAAAGACAGGGAAGAGTAGCCGATTCCCATACTGGCAATAGCCGTAAGCAGGATCAGTCCGGTGCATACCCACAGGATAAGACGTTGTTTTCGTACTGGAGCAGAGGAAATCATGAGAGTGTTTGACCTCCTTTACGAACAACGAACAAAAAGAAAGGCAGTCCTAGCATAGCCACGACAGCAACTATCGGCGTTTCATAAGGGGCATGGATTGTACGTCCAATGGTATCTGCAAGTAGCATGAAGGATGCCCCAGTGAATACTGAAATCGGCAGAATATAGCGGTAGTCGGTGCCGACTATTTTGCGGACAATATGCGGAATCATTAGCCCTACAAAAGCCATGTCCCCAATTAGAGCGACCGATGCGCCAGTCAGCAGAATAATGAACGTGAACAGAATCCCTTTAACCAAAACAAGGTTTTGTCCTAATCCGATCGCTACCTCGTCACTCAAGCTAAGAATAGTCAGCTGGTTAGAAAATATTAATGCCACCACGATCCCGATGAGGATCACAGGTGCAATGGCCTGAAGCTGGCCCCAAGTTGTGCCGATAAGCCCACCGGCAGTCCACATGGATACATCTTTGGATATCTTGAAGGCAATGCTGACACCACTTGCGATAGCATATAGGAATGCAGATACCGCAGCACCAGCGAGTACGATACGGATCGGAGACAAGCCACCTTGGCGCACGGAGCCGAGAATAAGAACCAGAACGGCTCCCAGAGCAGCGCCGAAGAAGCAAGCAATCATGGTACCAAAATAGTTCAGCCCCGGCATAAATACGAAGGTAAGCGCCAGTGCCATATTAGCTCCTGAAGTTAACCCCAGCAGGCCGGGATCGGCTAACGGATTGCGCGTAACGCCTTGCATAATAGCACCGGATACGGCAAAGGCGGCGCCGATCAGCATGGCGGCCAGTTCACGCGGCAGCCTGATCTCACGAAGAATGAGGACATTGTCTGCCGTTGAACTTGAAGTGATGGCAAGCCACAGATCATGGAGGGTGGTTTCTTTAGCCCCGAATAACATCGCGATCACGAGGCAAATAACCATTACCAGCACGCTACCAAGCAGCTTATAAAAGAATGGAATGGAAGTTTGCTTCGTAGTCATCTTTATTATTTTCCTAGAAAGCTTTTTTCAAAGAATTCCAGTTGATATTCTAAGCTAAGCGGATCGTTAAAATAGAATGCTTTGGCATCAGCTTCGTAAACATGATTATTTTTGACAGCAGGGATGCTCTTGTAGATTTCTGTATCCTGGAAGGAATTATCTTCATCCGCATTTTTACTAAAAATAACGTAATCGCCTAGATAATCCTTCAGCACTTCTGTTGAGAGGGCCACGTAACCATCTGTTTTGGTGCCTTCCTTTACTGTCTCCGGCATACCGAGCTTGAAGTCCCCATAGAGGAGTTCAGTTCCGCGGCCAAAGTTATACCCGTATACATACAATTGCTTATTGAAGGTTTCAATGACAGAGACAGTTGCATCCTCGCCGATCTTCGCTCTGATTTCCTCACCCGCTTTTTTGGTGCGGGCACTAAAGTCATCTACCCAAGCTTGGGCTTCTTTTTCTTTGTTCACCAATTTGCCGACTTCCAGCTGTTGGGTTAAGTAATCAACTTTATTATAAGTATAAGTAACCGTTGGTGCGATTTGCTTGAATTTATCGATGTTCTTAATATCGGAGAGACCGATAATCAGATCCGGCTGCAGCTCAATGATCTTCTCCAGACTTTCATCACTTACAGCTTCTACATCTTTCAATTGCTCTTCAAAGCGAGGATTGGTTTTGGACATTTCATCTACGCCTACAACAGGTACACCTAGAGCCATAACATTACCTGTTAAAAATCGAGTGAGGACAACGACACGCTGAGGATGTGTCGGAACTTCAACAGGTCCATTTTCCGATTCATAAGTAAAAGTCGCACTTTCTGACTCCGCAGCAGGAGCCGAGGATGGGCTATTTGTAGGACTAACCTCATTCTTCGCCTGATTTCCCCCACAAGCACTAAGGGCAAGCCCTAAAATAAGTACAAACGGAATAAATATCTTTCTCATTTAAATAATTCTCCCCTTTTAATGACTATGTTTCCGTGAATAATTCCATTATTTAATGAATCCCAGGCTGTGCCATAGATTGATTATGAGAATCATTCGCATTTGTAATCATTATAGGGATCACTTATGTGCCTAACCATGCCTTTTTGTTGGAAAAAAGACTTGGACTATTATTGGCCTTCGAATAATGCAACCGCACGTCCAAGCTGCAAACGAATGGAAACTGGATTATAAGGCACCCATTCATCCAGATTAAGCAGATGGATCTTCTTGTTCTGCACAGCAGAAAGCTGGTTCCAATAAGAGGAGTGGAAGATTTCTTCACTGTGTGCAGTGGAGCCTTTTGCGTCTGGAAATACAGTGACTAACAATCGGTCACCGGCATAAGCCTCCAGCTCAGAGACGTCAATCACAAGGGAATGAAACTGGTCGCCGAGTTTATTTATTTGATCCTCAATCAAGGCAGGAGCCTTGAGACCTAGCGATTGATAGATCACATACCCAACATTTCTTGCCCCGTATACGAGTAGTCCATCTGGTTTAATGACCAGAAGGGTTACAATCTCGTTAGCCACCGCGCTTTGCTGCACCACGGCCCGAGCTTCCAGCTCCTCTTGTTCAAAATCGTCCAGCCACTGCTCAGCACGTTCGCTACGGTGAATGGCACGGCCGATCAAGCGCAAGTGGTCTTTCCATCCTAGTTCCTGCCAAGAGATTTCAACAATAGGAGCGACCGCCCGCAGCTGCTCAGCGTTCAAGCCGAATTCTTCCAGATGTTGTGTGGCTGCAATAAGCAATTCAATGTTTGCTTCCAGTAATAACACTTTTATCTGCTCAGCCGAGCTGTTCGTATGGATGAATTTCATAGACTGTGGTGGTTCCTGGTCAGAAAGATTTAAATACTCGCTGCTCTCTGAAATGGTAACTGCAGGTTCCAGGCCAAGCAGCAGCAAATGACTGGCATAGGGAGTGAGCATCACCGCTACACGTTGGAAAGGGATAAGATTATAGCCTGAAGGAGATGCGCCGGTCTGCTGCTTAAAGCGCCGACTAAGATAGAACTCATCCTTGTAGCCCACCTTTAAAGCAATTTCTCTTAGTGTGCTTGAACTATTAAGCAGTAGTTCCTTCGCTCTGTGAACTCTCAACCTGGACAGATATTCATTAGGGGTAAAGCCCGTAAATTGTTTAAATAGCGTTGAATAATGTGAACCGCTCACACCCGCAATTGCAGCTAATTGCTCACGTGATATTTTTTCGCTGAAGTGATTCTCTAAGTATGTGATACTGCGTTCCATTGAGGGCTGCTCACTCACTTCAAATCTTGTTTCCTGCTGCTCCAGCAATTGAAGAAGGATCTGATGGAACAGGATCTGGTTCTGTACATGACGTATTTCACGATCTGGCAACCGGTGAAGATACAATTCCTTCATATTAGATACAATGGCTGGTTCATGAGGAAATAACAGCATATTTGAATTGGATGTCAGTTGGCTTGTCCGCGTCATAGCACTGGAGGGCAGTGCTCGTGTCTGTTCTTGAATCCGGATTGAAAGCTTATAAGCATGAAGCGGCTGCTGGCGATTTGTAATTAGAGAGGCGTAAGTATTCTCGGGGAGAAGGACGACAATGCCTTCCATTAGCTCATAAGTCTGATGATTGACCTCAAGCATACCCTTGCCAGCAGCAATAGCTAGTAGGACGGTTGAATGCTCATGAATCTGAAGTCTTGGCAGATTTGAGGTTCCATACATCGACTGAATACTATCAGCGGTATATAAAGGGAAATGGGACTCCGCCCATTCTGGGACTACGTTATTCAAATCTTAAGCCTCCGTTACCTATAATTCTATGAATGGTATTATATTCTTCACTTCTATGGGACTAATTATAACATCTCTCGTTTGGGACAAGCCGCATAAATGACCACAAAGTAGAAGAGAAACTAATCTCCTAGATGAATCCATTGGTCCAAGAGTCCCTAAGGTCAAGCGAATATAAATACTACTATGATCCTTCATCCATTTTAAAAGAGGTGAATCTAAGATGAAAAGACAGGTGAAACCTAGTAGGAAAAGAAGACCTGCCTCCAGACTGCAGCCTAAACGTAGTTTAATTCTTAAAGCAAAAGCGCAAATCATTAACTTTGCGGTTATTGGTGATAGTCATGTGGGGTATGGAAACAGCTCAAGCATTTTTAGTAATCTTTTGCCTAAAGCTGTGAATAACGGGAATAAGAGATTTGTTATTTTTGGAGGAGATAATACGCAAGCGGGAGCTAATCATGGAAATAATGCGAATGCTTACTACAAGGACTTCAAGGATACGGTAACAAGCACGCTTGGGAGTATTCCTTATAAAGCATCTATAGGAAATTGGGAGGCAAGCACACAGTCCTTATTCACACAATATTTAGGTGCTGTTGAAGGTCAAATGAATTTTCCGGGTACGCAGGGGAAGGTCAAGTATGTATGGCTTAATTGTGCGCTTGGACGGTTTACTCCGGGTAGTATAAATTTGTTGAGAAATTTAGATGATAGTTTTTATTATATTATAGATTTTCATTGGCCTCTCAAAGTAAGTGGGATTACGGTGGACCCAACCCATGTATTAAGCGCATCGGAGACGAATAAGTTTTTTTCATCCATTCATACAAAAGTGAGAGATAAGGTGTTAGCTATTTTTACGCATCATGGACATCTGTTTTACCGAAAGCTTAGTAATATATATCCCGGTTACAACAAAACTAAATTTTTCGTATGCGGATGTTCTGGGGAATATAAATGCAAAACAAATGGTGATCGGGGTTATTACAATGCCACATTATCCATCAACGGGACAACAATTAATGTAGATGCTTTTAAGGTAGCGGTAACTTAGCAAAAACTAAGCTGAAGCTGATTTTCGGGAAAAACCGGGTTCAGCTTTAGTTTTGTTTAGCGAATAGTTAATAGAAACTCAACAATTCAGTCACAGGATAATAGTAAGCTAGCAGGATTATTTAATATATTTGTATAATAGTTTATATATGTATTAAATGAATCATATTGGAGGGCTACCGATGAGAGGGTTAGTATTTAATTCTTTAGAACAGGCGGGTGTCTCGGCTTTTGGTGTGGAGCGTATTCGTACAGCCGCCGCACAAATGGTTGAAGACAATATCACACCTGCGCAAGTTATTGTTGCTGCGAGAAAGGGGACGCTGCTGGTCCATCAAGCGAATGGAAAATTCGGACCTGAAGCAGACGCAGCAGATTTAACAGCGGATGCTATATTTCCACTCTGTTCCATCACAAAACTATTTACTGCAACCGCTATTATGATGTTAGTGGAACAAGGGAAAGTGGGCCTAAATAGGCCGGTTTCTGATTACATCCCCGAATTTACAGGGGAGAACAAAACAAAAGTATGCGTACATCATTTGTTGACACATACCTCTGGAATTGAGGTTAATGGCGGTTATGATGCACCACTAAGCCACGAGCCAGGTACTGTGATGTCTTACTGTGGATATGGTTATGAGCTGTTGGGTGAAATTATACGGCGCGTTAGTGGACAAGCTTATGATGTATTCGTAAAGGAAACTATTTTTAAACCGCTTGGAATGGAAAATACATATTATCGTGTGCCAATGGAAGTGCGGAACAGAGTAGTTAGACGTGCCCCTGAGGCAGCATGCGCGGAATGGGTAGACAGCGAATACAATTTGAATTCTGTATCTGCGGGGGGCGGCGCTTACTCAACGGCTATGGATTTGGCTGTTTTTGGCCAGATGTTCCTTAACGGCGGAATTTATAACGGAGTACGATTGCTTAGTCCGGTAACAGTAAAAGAAATGACCCGCAATCAAATTCCGGGCGTATCCTCACAATATAGAGACGAAGTTTTCCCTGAAGCGTACTGGGGGTACGGATGGGCGATTAATGGCACGAAGCGTGACGGCGGAGATCTGCTCTCTGCAGATGCCTATTCACACTGGGGGGCGGCAGGTCCTTTCCTCTGCGTGGATCCGATTTATCAGACAGTGACGGTTCATTTATCCGTAGAACTGGATCACCAGAAGCCATTTAAAAATATGTATGTTGATTACTTCAACAATACTGTTCTTGCAGCAATCACAGAGCTGTGATGTCGGCTGCTATTTTCATATCCATTTAGAATTTTTGTTGTGTCTACTTTTCTTAAAGTGCGTTTTCCCTGTTTGTTCTAAATTGTTTAGGGGTGATTCCGGTATATTTCTTAAACACTTTGGTAAAGTAGCTCTGATCATTAAAATGTAGGCGTGAGGCGATGTCCGATAAGCTTATCTCTGGTACTTCTATTAGTCGTTTTGCCTCTTCAATCCGCTCCAATTGAATAAAATCGCTGATGGTGATGCCGGTCTCCTTCTTAAATAATAGGGAGAGATAACTTCTATTTAATCCTGCAACCTCAGCCAGTCTATCTAAGGAAAGTTCCTCATATAGGTGATTGAAAATATAGTTCTGACAGAGAGCCACGGTGCGCGACAGTTTCGCCATCCGGCTCTCTTTGACATGGTCTGCGAAATCGCAAAGGGCATTAAGAACGGCATGATCTACAGCGGGAATATCTTTTAGTTCTTCGATATGCTGGATATGAAAGTCGCTTAGGGTATAAGAAATTTCCCAGTACAGCCCTCCATCTATAGCTGCACGTGTAGCGAGTGTAATACAAGAGATTGCCAGATTCTTTTTGTTACGTAATTGGCTCCTTTTAGAGAGAAGCCCGTAACTCTCTTCGGAGAACGAAGCTTGAACGCGTAGCAGCTCAGTTTTATTGCCTTTTTTGACATAGTGAAAGAGATTTTTTTCTAGCATAGGCTCGTGGTGCAGCCACGTATTCTCACGGCGATAAGAAATATCCAAATCCAAACTGCCTGAGGGCAGTTGTTTATAGGCAAGAATGCGGGAGTCCAGCAGTAGTTCGCTAAGGGTCAAGGTTTTTCCAGTAACGAGCGAGTATAGCAGCATAGCGGTATGGTATAGTCTCATTTTATTTAACACGGTCAGGCTGCGGTAATAGTTAAGCCATTGCTCCTGAAACTTAAGCGGAACTTCATGATCACGCATCAGACTTACCACACTATCCTCCGTAGGTTGAGCATACAATGAAGGGCCAATCACAATGCTTCCCTCGTTACTGTTGTCTGAGGGTAAATGGAGAATGATGTAATTCTCTAGAAAATTTGTGGTACGAACGATGGGTATGGTAGAAGTCCGTCCATTGCCATTAGAGTTGTTTTCACGGTTAAAAGATTTAGTAATTTCAGAAAGTGGCTCATTAAGGTTATGAACCCAAGGGGCGCACTCGAAGGAGGAAGGCATAGCAAATTCAATTTCCCGATTGGCGTCGAGCAGGAACACGGGAATTTGCTGTGACTCATACATCACTTTACAGATATATAGGACTCTTTCCTTATCCTCCAAATGATCTAACATGTTATGACCTCCTCGCCACAAGAATACCAAAAACACGATAATAATGCCATAAATCAAGCATGAAGTATATTAAAATGGGGATAGTATACATTCAGAGGAGGCATTTTTATGAAAACCAAAATTCATGAACTCATATCACAATTGACCCTTGAGGAGAAAGCGGGACTCTGTTCAGGGCTTGATTTCTGGCATACCAAGGGGATTGAACGACTCGGAATCCCTTCTTTGATGGTAACGGACGGACCCCATGGTTTACGCAAGCAAAAAGAGAGTGCCGATCACCTCGGGCTTCATAACAGTGTTCCCGCAACTTGTTTTCCTTCAGCAGCAGGGTTGGCTTCTTCGTGGGATCGGGAACTAATTGAGCGAGTGGGGAAGGCGCTTGGTAAGGAGTGCCAGGCAGAAAACGTCGCTGTTCTGTTGGGACCGGGGACGAATATTAAACGCTCTCCACTGAACGGTCGTAACTTTGAATATTTCTCGGAAGACCCGTATCTTTCTGCCGAGATGGGGGGGAACCATATCAAAGGTGTGCAAAGCGAAGGAGTAGGAACCTCGCTTAAGCATTTTGCCGCCAATAATCAGGAACACCGGAGAATGTCGGTAGATGCCGTTATTGATGAACGGACGCTGCGGGAGATTTATCTGGCTAGCTTTGAAGGTGCAGTTAAGAACAGTCAACCTTGGAGCGTAATGTGTTCTTACAACCGGGTTAACGGTGAATACGCTTCTGAGAGTGAAACGCTTCTAACGCGGATTCTTAGAGATGAATGGGGTTTCGAAGGATTTGTAGTTTCGGATTGGGGTGCGGTCAATGAGCGAGTGAAGGCGCTGCAAGCAGGGCTGGAGCTGGAAATGCCGTCAACGGGAGGACTTGGCGATGCCAAGATTGTCGCAGCGGTGCAAGGTGGGGAACTAGCTGAAGAAACGTTAGACCTTGCGGTGGAGCGGCTGCTCACTTTTATTTTTAAGGCGGTAGACAATCGTAAAGATAATACTTCATTTAATGCTGAAGAGCATCACCAACTGGCACGGAAAGTGGCGCGGGAAAGCATGGTGCTTCTTAGAAATGAGGAGGAAGTTCTACCCTTATCTAAACAAGGTACTATTGCGATCATTGGGGAATTTGCTAAAAATCCGCGTTATCAAGGTGGGGGAAGCTCGCATGTGAATCCAACTCAATTGGATGATGCTTTTGAAGAGATGAAAGGTCTTGCGGGGTCTGCTGAGCTGCTATATGCCCAAGGATATGAACTGGAGCATGATGAGATTAATGAGGTTTTGCTGCAAGAGGCACGAGAAACAGCGGCAAAAGGTGATGTAGCGGTGTTGTTCCTTGGACTGCCGGATAATTATGAGTCAGAGGGTTATGATCGCAGCCACTTGTCTCTTCCAGAGAGCCATAAAGCGCTGATCGATGTGGTAGCTGAGGTGCAGAGTAACATCGTTGTTGTACTCAGTAATGGCTCACCTGTAGAGATGCCTTGGATTGATAAAACAAAAGGAGTCCTTGAGGGTTATCTAGGTGGGCAGGCGTTTGGGGGTGCCGTAGCAGATTTACTGTTTGGAGAGGTCAGCCCAAGCGGTAAACTGGCAGAGACATTCCCTATGAAGCTGAGCGACAATCCATCCTTTCTTAATTTCCCGGGGGAAGGGGATAAGGTAGAGTATAAGGAAGGTTTGTTCGTAGGTTATCGTTATTATGATAAAAAAGAGATAAAACCGCTGTTTCCTTTCGGCTTTGGTCTCAGCTACACAGAGTTTCAATACAGTCATTTAACAATTTCCAAGAGCAGCATAAAGGACACCGAGACTATTCAGGTTAAGGCTATTGTTAAAAATACGGGCACTCGCGCAGGAAAAGAAATCGTTCAGCTCTATGTTAGTGATGTGGAGAGCAGCGTGATCCGTCCACTGAAGGAACTAAAAGGCTTCCAGAAGCTAGAGCTTCAGCCTGAAGAAGAGCAGGAGGTAACCTTTGAGTTAGATAAACGCTCCTTTGCTTATTACAACGTTAACATTGGTGATTGGCATGTGGAAAGTGGAGATTTTGAAATTGCTATTGGCTCATCATCGCGGGATATTCGTCTGACAACTTGTATCGGAGTAGAATCGACCATTCCGCTTACGATGCGTTATCATCGGAATAGTACTATTGGTGATTTGCTGGATAATCCACGGACAGCGGAAAAAGTGAAGAAATTCAGCAGTGTTTTTGGCTTAGAAGGTGCGATGGATGATAACCCGGAAATGTACATGGCGATGATGAAATATATGCCGCTGCGGGCAATGATCGGTTTCGGCCAAGGGAAATACACGGAAGAAGATTTAGCCAAGGATCTGCAAGAATTTAATACATTGGCTACTAAGTAGAAGTAAGCCAGTGGCACATATTAGTCCTATCTAATATGCACCACTGGCCTTATTTGTGTAAATTTCTTGTCTGGATACCGTTACCCATTAACTCGATAGGTGTGCCTCAACGTTTCCTTGAAGGAAATCCGTAATCTTTAGCGCGCCACGCTACTAGCAGCGCAAGAATCAATAGTATAAACATTACCCACGGGAAGGAGCGGACACCAAGTGTTTCAATAAGAATTCCGCCTATCACTCCGCCACCGCCAATAGCTAGGTTCCATGCCGTCACCAGCATCGATTGGGCCACATCTGCACTTTCGCCAGCGGTTTCGGCAACGGCTGTCTGTAGCAAAGTAGCTGCTCCTCCGAACGTCAACCCCCATACACCAACCACTAAATAGATCACTATGGGCTGGCTGCTACTAATGCCTAGTACAATGGATGACAAGGCAAAAGCAGCTAGGCTGATCAGAACCAATGGACGCAGTTTGCGGTCGATCAAAATACCGATGACCCAGATGCCAACAAGCGCTGTAATGCCGAAAACAAGCAACACCAAGTCAACCCGCTGGGTTAGCCCGGCCTGAGTAAGATAGGGGGCAATATAGGTATACAAGATGTTGTGTGCTAGTACCCATACCAGAACGACAAACAATACCGGCCGTACCCCCGGAATAACAAAAACCTTGTAGAGAGGGAGCCGTTTTTCAGGGGCTTCTCCTGGATAGTCCGGTAGCTTCCAAAATACCCAAGCGATCAGCATGAGAGCTAATAGCGACATGAACCCGAAGATAGAGCGCCAGCCTACAAGGGTGCCAAGAAGGGTTCCAGCAGGGACACCGAGTGCCAGAGCGAGAGGTGTGCCAACCATCGCTACCGCCATTGCTCGTCCCTTGAGTGACTCCGGCACCATGCGCCGGGCGTAACCTGCTATCATGCCCCATAAGACTCCAGCGGATACGCCGGCGAAGAACCGAGCTGTTAGCGTAAGTATATAATTGGAAGAAAAAGTGGTGACGGTGTTGAATATGAGAAAACCAAGGATGCACATTAGTAGCAGTGGTCGCCGCCGCCATCCACGCGTCACGGTAGTTAAGGGAATCGCGGCCAACAGGGAACCAAGAGCATACAAAGTGACAAGTTGACCGGCAAGGGCCTCGGAGACACCAAGCCCCTCACCTATTTGGAGCAACAAGCCTGCCGGAATCGTTTCGGTAAGAATACAGATAAACCCCGTCATAGCTAAGGCGAGTAATCCAGCCCATGGCAGACGTTCAGAAGAGGGAGTGCTGGGGGCACTTTGTGTGGCAGAAGATGTGTTTTGGCTCATAGAGAAGCCCCTCTCTTATATAATTTTAGCAAACTCAATGATATAGACGACGAATAGGGTCTACTGGACAGAGAGCCTAGGCTGGTTCATTCCGGACCCAGGCTTCTTGTGTTCATGCTCTATTTATTACGTCTATCATAAATGGCATCACAAAGGTCTACAGTAAACTGACCCGACATGCCTTCCAATGCGGTATTAGTGAAAGCGACGACACTGAGGCGTTGCTTGGGATCTACGAACCACGAATGACCATAAGTACCCCCCATGCGCCAAGTACCCGGAGATTCTGGAGTGTCTGCGGCGACAGGATCCTTTAGTACCGTGATGCCTAGGCCAAAGCCTCGTCCTGGCCAGAAGGCCATTGGCAGATCACCGATCTGGTTGGTCGTCATATCGTGAACCAGTGACTCCGGTAGCAGCGGCGCTCCGCCCTTACGTAATGTTTCCAGCAGTTGCAAAAAATCTCCGGCGCTGCCGACCATGCCAGCTCCTCCAGAAGGATAGGCAGTAGTGTCAAGTGCTCGGCTAGGGGCAAGCAGGAACCCAGCCGTTCCCTCCACAAAGGCAATACTGTCAGGATCAAGTAAGGGCCGTGGCTCTGGAGTATCATTGGCATAGGAAGTGGCCAGCCGTTCTCGATCGACTGCAATAAAACCCGTGTCGCTCATGCCAAGCGGCTTGGTCACGAGTGAATGTACAGCCTCACTGAGCGGTGTTTCTGTGACCTTTGCAATTACTGCTCCCAGCACATCTGTCGCGATGGAATATTTCCACTCGGTACCTGGCGTATAAAGGAGGGGGACAGAGGCAAGACGGCGCAGGTTCTCTTCCAATGTGATGCCGGACTGATCCATACCATCTGATACCCCTGCTGACTGATAGGAACCCTTCTCTTCTTGGAAAAATCGGTAAGACAGGCCCGCGGTGTGCGTCATCAAATGACGAATCGTCAAGGAAGCGAACTCGCCATTCTGCAAACGCGGCTGAAACTCTGGAAGCCAACGATCAACGCGGTCGTCCAGTTGTAGACGACCTTGCGCAACTAATACTAGGGCTGCCGTTGAAACGATAGGTTTAGTAACTGAAGCGAGCCGGAATAAGGCATCTTCTCGCATAAGTCGGCCTAGCTCGCGGTCGGCAAAACCGGCAGCACGGCTATAAACCAGTTCCCCATCTAACGCCATTTTAATGACAGCACCGACCAAGCGCTTGTCAGCGAGGGTTCGATCGATTACTCTATCGATGCGACCTGATAAACATTCTGTAATTATTTTATTTGAATCCAATATACTCAACGGTCTTCATCCCTTCGGAATAGTTAAAGCCAAGAACACTTTACTATTGTAGGGTTATTATATATAACAAGTTATCTTGATTACATAAGGCAACTAAGCTAAATTAGCTTTATAACGGTTAATTACAATCTAGTTAATATAGAAAACCTTAAATTTAAAGGAGGCGATTTTGATGGACCATGTTGATAAGCAAATTCTTTTCCATCTTCAAAATCAAGCAAGAATTTCTATGACAGAGCTGGGGAAATGTGTCGGGTTATCGCAACCTGCGGTTACGGAGAGAGTTAGGCGTATGGAGGAAAAAGGCATCATCAGCGAATATCGCACCATAATTTCTCCTGAAAAGATTGGGAAACAAGCAGCTGCCTACATGTTATTTCATTCTAGGGATTGTAATGCATTCCTTGATTTCTGCCGCTCAAGTCCTGATGTCGTCGAATGTTACCGTATAAGTGGGGAACACAACTACTTATTGAAGGTAGTAACCGACTCTACACGAGCCCTCGAGGAGTTCGGAAATCAATGTGATAAATACGGTACTTACACGATTCTGATCGTGATGTCATCACCAATCGATCATAAATTTCTTATACCCTCGCTTGAAGAAGCAAGCCTAAACTTGCTGAGTTAGATTTTAAACATAATCCGTTAGCCTGTCGTAACAAGAAAAAAAGACTCTTCTATATAAATAGAGGAGTCTTTTTGGTTTAGATATTGTAATAAAAATGATTGCAGCTGCTCCTTTTTCGTAGATACATCATGGACTTTCTATCTTATAAGTCTGGCGGTATTTTAGTGGAGAAAGCCCGGTGATTTCCTTAAATACCCGACCAAAGTGAGTCATATTATCAAATCCAACATTTTCAGCTATCTTGGCTACTTTAAAGGCAGTATTGATTAACAAGGCACGAGCTTCCTGGTGGTGATAAATATAAATAAGCAGCTCAAACATAAGTGTTTTTAAATAGAATTCATAGCCGGGAGGTTGCTTCGTAAATTCAGAGACCCTTTTATTGAATAATTTCTCGATAAAGTTTTGTTCAGAACCATGAACCTGAACGGGTGGGAGATCAGTTCGAAGAAGTCCGGAAAAACCTGCAGGCCATTGGCTATCGGGAATGGGCTACCTTCAATAAACGGGTTAGAACAATGGTTAGTCTAGACCAACTATAAAATGAATTAAGTAGCCAAGCTAATGCCAGCATCGCCTAGTTTCCAACGGCAGGTCATTATCAGCTTCTCACCCTCCAGTTCGGCTGTCAGCGTGCCACCCATTTTATTCATTAGACTTTTGGCGATGGAGAGACCCAGCCCGGAAGCTTGTGAAGATCGGGTACGGTCTGCGGTATAGAATCGGTCAAATAAGAGGTTAATATCGCTTCCGACTAGTTCCTTCGCATCGTTTACAATTGTTAAGTCAGCTGTTTCCTGCTGTCGTTCGAAATGGATTTCTACATACCCGGTCGCATGTTTGACCGTATTGACAAGTAAATTTTCGACAACTCTCCGCACAGCGGATTCATCGGCGTATACGGATACATTTTCCTCAGGTAGCCGTATATCCGGTGTAATATTGCGTTCGTTGAAAGAATCGTAAAATCCGACCAGAATTTCCGAGAGCAGGGCCGTCATCCCAAGCTTTTCCGTATGTAGAGGATAATCTAGCGATTCGATCAAGGAAAGCTCAAAAAAATCATTCAGCAGCGCCTGCAGCCGTTTCGTCCGATTTTTAACGATGGCAACATATTCAAGCTTTTCATCAGGGGTAATTGACTCATCCTCCAACAGTTGAATATAACCGAAGATGGAGGTGAGGGGTGTACGGATATCATGTGAAATATTCGCCACAGCCTGACGGAATTCTTGTTCGACACGTTTTCGCTGGGCGTCCGCTTCGACGATTAAATCAGATTGACGATTGATTTGTCCTGCAAGCGCCTCAAGCTTCTGGTCGAATAGAGCCACATCAATTTTTTTACCGGTTGCTCGCTCATTGTAGGTATGCAATTGCCCTGTTATCCGCCCTAGCTCTCGCCTTAACATTAATAAACGGAAAAGCAGGAGAGCTCCTGCCACAAACAATATGATTGTCAGAATAAGCAACACTCTCCTGCACCCCCCATTTGCTATTTGATCTCTTTTCGGTGGAATACGAGAATACCGAGTACCCCGGAAACGGCTATTGTCAACAACGGCACGAGTAGAAGTGCTGGCCAATCTCCACTGTCGATACTGGGCTTACCGATATCGCTCACCCGTTTGAAGATGGAATAATCGTACAAATTACTAAAGAAAGAGATCTTCGAACCTATACTAGCCAAAACCGTATCGATCATAAGGAAGAAAATCATTGAGAAGCCGATAGTTTTGCCGCTGTCGGTTAGGATTACGGTGAACAGCGCCCCAATGGCTGCGTAACCAGCCGTGTACAATAACGTTAGCCCGAGAGCTCGCGGTATGAAAAGTGTAGTGCTTCCTTCCGGCAGATGACCGAAGCCCGAAAGCAGCGTGACTTCGACTGTGCTGACAATAGGAAAGACGAGCGAAATCGCCATGGCTCCAACTGCGAATACGATTAGTTTTGCTGCGAACAGCCGGCCTCTGGTGTTGCCCGAAGATGCGATCGTCTTCATGACCCCTGTGGAATATTCGTTAGAGATAAAGAATCCAGCCAGAATGGCTACGCCGAATTTAATAATGTAGGCATTGCTTGAAATAAAGGTAGTCAGAAATTCAGCGCCGGTGATCTGAGGTTCCCCATTGGAACGATGATCAAAATAATATAGCAAAGGGTACGCAAGCGAGAGGACGGAAAGTGCCAATAGAAAAGTCCAAAATGATCTATTCTTTCGGAGCTTGAAAAACTCCACTCTGATCAGATTATACATTTGGGTTCCCCCCAATCCGCTTTGTAAAATAACTTTCCAAGTCTTCACCCATAGGCATAAACTTCTCGATCTCGAGGCCCGCAGAGAATAAAGCAGTTGATACTTTGCCTGGCTGCTCAATACGGCTATACAACTTGATGGTTCCATCCTGCATCACTTCGAAATCGGTCGTACCCAGCTCGTTCTGAATGACGGCTGTTGCCTTGCCCGGATCATCCACTTTGATAAATAAATACTGCTGACATTTCTCGTTTAATTCCTCCGCAGTGAGTTGTTCAAGCAACTGACCGTGGTGAATAATGCCATAATGACTTGCCATTAAATGCAGCTCACTTAGAATATGACTTGAGATCATTATCGTAATGCCTAGCTCACGGTTTAGTCGCTTGAGCAGTTCGCGCATTTCGACGACACCCATCGGATCCAACCCATTAGTTGGCTCGTCCAGAATCAGAAATTCTGGATCTCCCAGTAAGGCGATGGCAAGACCTAACCGCTGCTTCATTCCAAGTGAGAAATTTTTGGCTTTCTTCTTTCCGGCGCCCTGCAGTCCAACTTGCTCTAGCATTCTAGGAACACAATCTTTGCCGGGAATACCACGTAGAATCCGGTTTGCTTCTAAATTTTCACTCGCAGTCATATGGGGGAATAAAGCGGGGCTCTCGATAATCGAGCCGATTCGCTTACGAGCCTGGATCAGGGCTTGCTCTTCACTGGCTCCGAACAGCTCGATCGTCCCCTCAGTCGGAAAAGCAAGTCCGGTCACAATCCGGATTAATGTTGATTTTCCGGCTCCATTTTGTCCAATAAAACCATAAATAGAGCCTTTACGGATTGACAAATTGACTTTGTCCAGCGCTGTATGGCCCTTGAACTTTTTGGATAGCTGATTTGTTTTTAATACATACTCGTACATCTCGTCTTGGCCTCCTTTTCGTGATAGACCAAGTATAGAATTGAAAACATAAGAAGAGCTAAAGCCAAATCTTAAGAATGTCTTAAGGCTTGAGCCGATAACCTATGCCCCATACCGTCTCGATAAATTCGCTTCCTGGTGCGGCCTTGGTTAGCTTGTTGCGCAAATTGCTCATATGGACATTGACCGTATTATCGTCCCCGTAATATGGCTCGTGCCAGACTCTTTCATACAAATTCGCTTTCGTAAACACCTTTTTGGGGGCTGACAAAAGTAACGAGAGAATTTCAAACTCTAGAGCTGTGAGCGTCAGTTCCACACCATTTGCCGTAATCGACATCGCCTCTCGATGAAGTACAAGACCCTGATGCTGGAGCACGTTAGGCAAAGCCGATTGCGTAATCCGCGAATACAAACGCAGATGAGAATCGATCCGTGCAGAGACTTCCTCAACGTCGAAGGGTTTCGTAATGAAATCATCCGCCCCCGCCCGCAGGGCAGACACCTTGGTCTGGGGCTCACCCTTGGCAGAAATGATAATTACCGACATATCATCCCGCCCGGCAATCTTCTCAAGTAGTTCCTCACCCGACATGCCTGGCAGCATCAGATCCAGTAGCAGCATGCTCCATTGACGTTGCTCCAGATAGAGAAGTGCCTCCGTTCCCGAGTAAGCAGGTTGGGGAATATAGCCGCTTTTCTTGATAATGTTGCACAGCAATCGGTTGATGTCGCTGTCGTCCTCAGCAACAAGAATATGTATCGGGTTATTCATTTAATCTCCTTTTTTTACCTGAAATAGGTCGTTGTTCGGATGAATGCCTATTAAATAGGATAGCAGGTTTTAGATTCTGTATCCAGATCCAGCCAATTTCTGCATTTTGGTTATTCAAATCTATATCACCGATTCTCGTGAGTTCATTTTTATATAAGAAAGAGACTCTTCTATTTAAATAGAGGAGTCCCTTTGCGATGTTAAGGTATTTAGATAAATAGATTATGACCCGACTGATCGGCTTGGCCGAGGTAATAACCAACGCCGCCGATTCCGACACCGTCAATCAGTTCTTCACGAGTGATGCCCATAAGATCCATGGACATTTGGCAGGCGACGATTTCCACACCTTGGTCGATAGCCATCTGAATCAATTCCTCCAAGGAAGAGATATTTTTGCTCTTCATTAGAGAGCGGATCATCTTCGAGCCCATGCCCATCATGTTCATATTTGAAAGCGTCAGCTTCCGGCTGCCGCGTGGCATCATGGCACCGAACATTTTTCCGATAAAGTTTTTGTTCACAGGCACCTTCTCATCCTTGCGGATAATATTGAGGCCCCAGAAGGTAAAGAACATTGTGACTTTTTTGCCGCTGGATGCTGCTCCGTTGGCAATGATGAAGGAAGCGATCGCTTTATCCAAATCCCCGCTAAAAACAACCATTGTGCTTGCATTGCTAGTTTGAATTACTTGTGCGCCTGCTCCGGTTGGTGCTGATGCTGAAGTCTCGATAACTCCTTTGCGCAGATAAGCTTCGATCATGCCAGTAGGCAGCTTTGTTAGCTGCAAAAGCGTATTGTTGGACATACGAGCCCAAGCCTTGATATCCTCATAAAATCCGGGATCGGAAGCAGTGACCTTCAGGACTTGCCCGTCCAAGAGCGGGTCCATGCTCATTTTAACTTGGATCAGCGGCCCTGGGCAGCACAGTCCGCAGGCATCAAGCACGGAATCAGGTGTTGTGAAAGCTGCAGCGTTAACGGTTGGTGTAACTGTGCCAGTTCCAGTCTCTGTCCCAGTTCCAATCCCAGTTCCAATCCCAGTTCCAATCCCAGTTTCAGTCTCAGTCTCAGTCATTGCTCCCGTTGCTGCGATTTCTTTACTGGCTGCTGGTGTACCAACGTTTGGCGTCAAGTTATCTTTTTTTTTAGGCGTAAATTGGATCATCTGATAGGTTTTATAACCGCCGGTCAGATTCTTCACACGGTAACCTTTTTGCTGTAAAATCCGGGAAGCGGTGTAGCCTCTGAGTCCAACTTGGCAATACACCCAAATTTCTTTACTAGAGTCAAGCTCGCTTAGCCGACTACGCAGATCATCCACAGGGATGTTAATAGACCCTTCAATATGACCATTAGCATGTTCGATTTCCGAACGTACGTCAACTAAAATGGTATTGTTTTTGTCACGACCTTCTAAATCCTTAGGGACGAATACCGTAGTCAAACCATGCAAAATATTTTCAGCGGCAAATCCAGCCATATTCACCGGATCTTTAGCGGAAGAATAAGGAGGGGCATAAGATAGCTCCAACTCCGTCAAATCAGTGACCGTACCTCTAAAACGAATAACTGTAGCAATATCGTCGATACGTTTGTCTACACCACTGTAACCTACAGCTTGTGCTCCTAGCACCGTACCTTTTGGATCAAAAATCAGTTTCATAGATATCGGGGTTGCCCCCGGATAATAGGTTGCGTGTGAGCTTGGATGTATATAAATCACGTGATACGGCAGACCCAAACGTTGTAATGTTTTTTCGTTATTTCCGGTAGAAGCACCTGTGACTCCAAAAACCTTTATAATAGAAGTCCCTTGTGATCCTTTGTAAGTTGTGCCGAGACCACTGACGTTGTCCGCAGCAATCCGCCCTTGCTTATTGGCAGGACCAGCTAGTGGAATAGCGGTTTTTGTTCCGTTTACGAAATCAACCACCTCAACCGCGTCACCTACAGCGAACACTTGATCCAGATTAGTCTCCATCCGCTCATTGACTAAAATATGGCCGCGGGGACCGAATTCTAAGCCACTGTCCTTCAGAAAAGAGGTATCCGGAGAAACGCCGATAGCCAGCAGAACCATATCACTTTGCAGTACAGTGCCACTTGCTAATTGCACCTGTATTTGTTCTCCCACCTCAGCAAACCCTTGGACCATATCGGAAAAAATAAGATTAACACCATGCTCGTCGAGTTCTTTTGCCAAAATAGAAGACATTTCAGTATCGAATGGAGCTAATATTTGTGGTCCTGCTTCAATTAAGGAAACTTCCAGACCAGCTTCTCTAAGGTTCTCAGCCATTTCCACACCGATAAATCCACCACCGATCACCACGGCCGAACGTGTGCCTTCCGCAGCGACTTTAGCTTTGACTTTGTCAGTGTCGGGAATGTTACGCAACATGTGTATTTGGGAACTCTCGATACCGGGCAGATTCGGACGAATCGGTTTAGCACCTGGCGATAAAATAAGCGCATCATAGCTCTCTTCATAGGAGCCTTTTTCTATGCTTTCTACTCGCACTTTTTTGTTCACGGGGTCGATAGACACGACTTCACTTTGAATCCGAACATCGATGTTAAAACGTTTGTGCATCGCCTCCGGTGTCTGCACCAGCAGCTTGGAGCGGTCCTGAATGGACCCACCGATATAATAAGGAAGTCCGCAATTGGCAAAAGAAATGTACGGATCACGCTCAAACATTACAATATGGGCATCTTCATCTAATCTCCGAAGTCGGGCGGCTGCTGACGCGCCTCCTGCAACACCGCCAACAATTAATACTTTTTTACTCATGATGACTTATTCCTCCCCTAAAAATAACTGAATCAGATGTTTGATTTTTTCGTCTTTAACAGAATAGTTAATCTCCAGCCCATTACGTTCGGTTTCAACGATGCCTAGTGATCTAAGCTTCTGTAAATGCTGGGACACCGTAGATTGTGGAAGATCGAGACAGTCCTGCATGAAGCTCACGTTGCAGCTGCCCTTTTCCAGAAGTCCTTTAATGATGCACAAGCGCACGGGATGAGCTATAGCCTTTAAGGTTTCGGCGGTTTGGTTATAGGCTTTGAAATTTTTGTCCATGGTAACGAACACCTCGCTTTACAATATCCTTATATCGTAATATTATGATATAGTGATATGAAAATCAAGTTATTTTTATAAAGGTGAAGGAGAGATGCTCGATGTCTTTTAAAATTTCAAAGGAAATTACCCCACAGCAAGTGGCGGAGCGCTTGAAGAATGGCGAAACTCTTACCATGTTGGATATACGCGAACCCGCCGAATGGGTGGAGGGACATGTAATGGGTGCTAAACATATTCCGCTTGGACAGCTATTGATGCGCACAGATGAACTGGATTCTCATGGAGAGATAATTGTGATGTGCTTAAGTGGTGGCCGTAGTGGACTGGCTTGTGAGCTGCTGAGTGAAAAGGGGTATAACGTTGTGAACATGACGGGTGGATTAGGCGCTTGGACGGATGATTTTTTGGTACGGGAGTAATGATATGAGCATGATGGTTCGGATCCTACTGAGTATTTTAATTGTCTTTAGTATTGTGAGGTTTTTGCGTTATGCTTGGCCTGTTCGTTCACTTACTTATATAGAAGTCCGTGAGGTTCGCGAATTAGCGGATCAATCATTGGCTATGAAAATGCTCGATGTCAGGGATGCCGTTGATTACCAGAAGGACAGTATCCGTGGTTCGATAAATATTTCGCTGGGGCGGTTACCCTATGTCTGGCAGCACTGTCTATCTCCGGGCGACTCGGTTCTAATTCTTGCAGGAAGTTACTACAAAAGAAATAAAGCCGCGAGAATTCTTTATAAGCAGGGATTTCGTAAGCTATATGCGGTAAATGGTGATTTGTTAGGGAACAAAAGAACGCTCTCCGACATTTCTGTGAAAGGTTGTTGTGAAGGATAATGGATAATGGATTTAAGGTCATTGATTTCCCGTCTCGGATTGAAGCTGGGGTGTCGAAGTCAGGGTGTCGATGGAATGATCTCTTTTGATGCCTATGGGCAAGGCGCTCGGGCTGCACGTTTGCTAGGTGAGGGAAGGCAGTGAAGAGGGAGCAATATGTCACTCTAGTTGAGCCGCTATATTAATGTTGCTAAGTCGTGATGTTGTGGCTAGATCGCTAAATTAATGTTGCTAAGTCGCGATGATGTGGCTAGGCCCGCTAAGTCAATGTAGCTAAGTCCCGATGTTGTAGCTAGGCCGCTAAGTCAATGCAACTAAGTCGCAATGTTGTAGCTAGGCCGCTAAGTCAATGTAGCTAAGTCACCATGTTGTAGCTAGGCCGCTAAATCAATGTAGCTAAGTCGCAATGTTGTAGCTAGGCTGCTAAGTCAATGTAACTAAGTCGCAATGTTATAGCTAGGCGGCTAAGTCAATGCAACTAAGTCGCAATCCAGTCAGCCTCATCTCGAACTCAGTTTTAATTGCATTTTGTGCAGTTAAACTTCAGTAGTTTTAGGAAAAGTAACAGTTAACTGCACTTTGTACATCTAAATTTGATCATTTACGCTTAACTACCTAATGTTTCCTTTTTTAGTTGTAGAAAGTACAACTAAATGGACTTTTAGGGGGATAAGAGTTAAATAGTTGCATGAAATACAATTAAATAGAAAAAGCACAGGTCGATAGCCAGTGAATAGTGGAGAATGGGAGACGATTTCGGACAATTTCAAAAAGGTAGGACGAATAATATTATTCGAGCGGAACTTAGTGAAACCGAGATTACTTTAACGGAACCTACTATATAAAACCTACTATATAAAACCTACTATATTGAGCTAAATCTAGTCGTCTAACTCAAATGTAGTTTACTTAACCAAGATTGCTCTTGCTGAGTTAAGTCTAACTGAACTGTAGTGATCTAACTCTAGCTGGACTCACTGTAGTGATCTGACTCTAGCTGAACTTACTGTAGTGATCTGACTCTAGCTGAACTTACTGTAGTGATCTGACTCTAGCTGAACTTACTTTAATGCAATATACTTTAACTAATGTGATTTTTTATTAGGTAAGCAAATTTATCTCGAGTGCTAACGTTGAATGTAGAGTGTCATTGACAGCATAAGAAGGCGAATACTATACTTCTGAGTAATAGGACGAAGCACGTCCCGCATCCATAATTGGGTGCGGGATTTTTTTATGCCAAGGAGGAGGAGAACGTTATGGGGTTTACGGAAGAACATCGTAAGTGGGTGGGAGATCATATTAGTCGAAGAACGGGAGAAAGACGGGGGAGATTGGAGCGGGGACATGGGCATGGTGAGCGGATGTTTGCGGAGAAGGTTTGGTGGCCAATGATGGGTCATTTTAATGATCTTCATCCTGAATATGAAGTGTTGGATTGGCGGGGATGGCCTTATTTTGTTGATTTTGCGTGGAAGCCTGGGCAGGTTAAGTTTGCTTTTGAGGTAAAAGGTTACGGCCCACATGTGCAAAACACAGATCGGACGCGTTATCGGCAGGAATTGAATCGAGAGACTTATCTACAAATCGCGGGTTATCGGGTAGTGGCGATACCATATGATGATCTGGAAGCGAGTCCTGAGAATACTATTTTTTTGTTGAGATCATTACTGATGCCGTACCTCGCTTTAAGGACAGAAGAGAAGGAGGCGTTTAGTCGACTGGAGCGTGATATTTTGCAAATTGCGGTGCGTTCGAGCGGGGACATTCGGCCTGTTGATTTGGTGAGAGAGCTTGGCATTGATCTGCGTACAGTTAGGAAATGTATGAGGTCACTTTGTGAGAAAGGTAAGTTTAAGCCGATAGTTTCCCAGGTGAGTGGGAGGGTTTGTCGTTATGAATATGTACATTCACTTAACGATATTCAGCTGTGGTGAATAAACGGTATAAATCCCGTAGATTGGAGGCGTGCAGCGAGAATAGGGCAAATGAACGGTATATATCCCGCAGATTGGAGGCGTGGAGCGAGAATAGGGCAAATAAACGGTATAAATCCCGTAGATTGCGGAGATGGAGCGGGAATTGGGCAAATGAACGGTATAAATCCCGCAGATTGGAGGCGAATAATGAGCAAACCCATGCACTCACACTCACATCTTCCCCCTAAATCTCTAATTATGACCTGATTTCTATTTAGATTGTTAAGGTGTTGCGGAGGAGGGGAATCTTCTATGATTAGATGGATAGGACGTATGGGTGTTTTTTCGAAGGATTGTCCTCGAGAATGAATGAAACCGCTATCAACAAGAGACGAAGGAGCGATTTTGATGGGAACAGATATAGCTAAATATCCATTTCAACAGATTGATTTACCTTTAAATGAGCGAGTGCAGGATCTGATCTCCAGACTAACACTTGATGAAAAAGTAAGCCTGATGCCTCAGTATCAAGCTGCCATAGAGCGTTTGGGTGTTGGGGCCTACAAGCATGGTACGGAAGCGGCGCACGGGATTTCTTGGCTTGGAAAAGCGACTTCTTTTCCTCAGCCGAGCGGACTGGCTTGTACTTGGAATCCAGAGCTGCTGAAGGAGATTGGTTCGGCCATCGGAGATGAAGCTAGAGCCTTTTACAAAAAGAATCCAACGGTGAACGGTCTGACATTATGGGCGCCAACGGTGGATATGGAACGTGACCCGCGTTGGGGAAGAACCGAGGAAGCTTACGGCGAAGATCCAGAGTTGACCGGACGCCTCAGCACATCACTTGTGCAGGGAATCCAAGGTGATCACCCGGTCTATTTGAAAGCGGTAGCAACGCTGAAGCATTTCCTCGGCAACAATAATGAGATTGAACGCGGGAACTGCTCCGCGAGCATCGATCCGAGAAATATGCGGGAGTATTATTTGGAAGCGTTTAAGCCTGCTTTTCAAGAAGGTGGCGCACAGTCCATGATGACCGCTTATAACTCGGTGAATGGCGTGCCTGTTATTCTTCATCCGGCAGTAATGGATGTGGTCAAAGGCGAATGGGAAATGGATGGCTTTATCGTAAGCGATGCCGGCGATCTTTTTGGGATTGTGAAGGATCACAAGTATTATGAATCTTTTGCACAATCGATGGCTGAATCTATCAAAAATGGAATTGACAGCGTAACAGAAGAAACCGCAGAGACAATCAAGGTTCTTCACGAAGCACTAGACCAAGGCCTCTTAGCAGAGGAAGATTTGGATCGTGCGCTTGCCAACACTTTCAGAGTTCGTTTCCGTCTGGGAGAGTTTGATCCGGCTGAAGGGAACCCATACGCAGCGATCGACGATTCCGTTATACTTAGCAAAAAACATACCGCACTCTCCTTGGAAGCAGCGAAACAATCGATAGTATTGTTGAAGAATGACCAAGGTACATTGCCATTGAGCAAAAGCAGTCTGAGCAAATTGGCGATTATTGGTCCACTTGGTGATGAAGCTTTTAGAGACTGGTATTCTGGCACATTACCTTATGGAGTGACTCCGCTGCAGGGGGTTAGCAAAAAGCTGCCTGGTAAACACGTTACCTTTGAGAGTGGCGCAGATCAGATCATTCTTACTTCAGCTGCAAACGGCCAAGCCATTGGAATCACAGGTGAGGACGGAAGACTGGCTGTACAGCATGACATAGCAGCGCACGGGGAATTGTTCCAACATACAGCCTGGGGCTGGACTAGCAATACTCTGAAGTCGACAAGTCGCGGTCAGTATGTAACTTTAAGCGAAGCAGAGACTCTTACAGCATCTGCTGAGGAAATTTACGGCTGGTTTGTAAAAGAATCGATTAACATCGTTCCGGAAAGCGAAGATACGGTATCTTTGCGGACCTGGAATGATAAAATGATCTCGGTGAATCCGGAAGATGGAACGCTGCAGGTGGCAGATCAGGATGCCAATGCGCAAGCACGTCTTTTCAAAAAGAACATCGTAACTAACGGCATAGAGGCTGCAGTAGAAGCTGCCAAGGCGGCTGAAATCGCTGTGGTTTTTGTGGGCAACCATCCACTCCTTAACGGAAAAGAAGAAATCGACAGACCGGATATTGTGCTTCCAGAGGAGCAAGAGCGACTGGTCAAGGCTGTCTATGCAGCGAACCCGAATACAGTTGTAGTCATTGTCGGCAGTTACCCGATAACTTCCACTTGGATTGACGAGAACATCCCGGCTGTATTGTATACCTCCCACAGTGGACAAGAGCTGGGCAATGCGGTGGCAGAAGTTCTTTTCGGCGATTACAGTCCTTCCGGCAAGCTGAACATGACTTGGTTCCGTTCTGTAGAACAGCTGCCTGAGCTGATGGATTATGATATTATCAAAGGCAAAAGAACATATATGTACTTTGACGGAGAGCCACTGTATGCGTTTGGACACGGCTTAAGTTATGCCCAAATTTCCTACAGCAACCTAAGCCTAAGCGCTAAGGAGCTGCAAGCGAATGAGACGCTGAAAATTTCTGTTCAAGTAGAGAATACAGGCGTTGTTGATGGGGACGAAGTGGTGCAGCTTTATGTGCAAGCTCTGAATTCCCGGGTCAAACGTCCGATTAAACAGTTGAAGGGTTTTGAAAAAGTAAACCTAACCGCAGGTCAATCGCAAACCCTAGAGTTTACGTTACCGGTTGCCGAGCTGGCATTCTGGGATGTTACCCGTGAGCAATATTGCGTGGAAAATGGAGAGTATATGGTTCTGATCGGCCGTTCATCTGCTGACATCCAATTATCCGCTCAACTATCGGTCCAGGGGGACGTTATTCCGTCGCGTAATCTGTATATCAATACCAAAGCAGAGAATTACGATGACTACGAAGGCGTATATCTGGACGAGTGCAAAGCAGGCGGTGCTTCCATACATCCAGTAAAAGATGGCGCTTGGATCGCTTTTAAAGATGTATTGTTCGAGCAAGGGGCAGGAGCTTTTGAAGCCTTGGTATCCTCTGCAAAAGGTGGCACCCTTGAGATCAGAACGGGCAGCCCAGCAGGGAAGCTGGTTGGATCTGTGACTGTACCGTCGGGTGGCGTGTTGCAGCAGTGGAACACACTTACTGGTGAAGTGTCCGTGGAATCTGAAACTACCGATGTTTATCTCATCTTTAATGGTGAGGTACTGCTTAGCCGTTTTCAATTTAATCAATAAGATAAGCTAGAACGCGCTTAATTTCTTCGGATGGAGTGGTGGTGCCTGTATGGATTGTTTGGGTTGTCGAATCGCTAACGGGATTGAGGCTAACGTAAACGTAGTATACGAGAATGAATTTGTAACTTGTGTGCTCGACATTGCTCCATTTAACGAAGGACATCTCCTAATTCTCCCTAAAAAGCATTATTGGGATCTCGAAGATATCGATTCAGAAACATCTTATGCGATTATGGACGCTTCAAAGAAGCTATCAGTTGTCCTGAAGGTTTTGTTTGAACCTGCTGGCATCAGCATTTGCCAAAATGGCGGGAAGTTTAACGACCTGACTCACTATCATATGCATCTTATCCCTAGATACGAAGGAGATGGCTTCGCTTGGAGCGAACCATTCCATCCGCACGGTGCCGAAAAGTTATTAAGCCAAACTCAAGCTAAAATTCTCAGTATCATAAATGAGCATTAAAAAAAAGGGCATTCCTGAAGGATCAGGGATGTCCTTTTCGTTTCTTTTCAATTAATCACAACCGCCCCCGCCAGCATCTCCACCCCCACCGAAGTCTCCACCGCCACTATGTCCGCCGTCTCCACCCCAGCTATGCCCCCCGCTGTCAGGTCCAGAATGGTGATGCGAGTGATCTCCGTAGTGATTATGGTGGTGGTTAGAATGATTAGAGTGGTTAGAGTGGTTTGGATCCAGCAGATCCGGATGACTGGCAGCCATAAAAGACATGTTGGCGGCATCATTTTGCCTATTTCTATCAAAGGTACTTTTGTTTGAGCTCGAGCCATTACGTATTACGGCTTGTATAATAATAAATACAGCAACACCTACAAATAGTATCCCAAAAACCATAACGAACCGCTCCTTTCAACTCCAAAAATTAGTTACTAGCTGCTTTCGTCAAAAACTCAAGATTTCTGTAAAAAATACTCCCATAATTCCAGCCCAGATAAGGCTCGGGAATTTCTATATGGTTCACATTCACATTCATGTCTTCGCGTATCAATGATTCGCTAATATGGATTATATCATTTATATACCGTTTTATTTGCTGTAGATAATGTTTTTGAGTAACGGGCCCATGACCGGGAACAATTATGTTCACATCTAAGCGCTCGACATAAGTAAGTGCCTCCAACCAGGATAAGGGATTACCGTCTACTAATAATGGATGATTATCAACTGCGACAATATCTCCAACAAAAGCTAAAGAATCGGATGGAGAAAATAGAATAGAATCGCATTCCGTATGGGCAGTACCCACCGATAGGAGTTCAACGGTCCTTGCCGAGCCATGTATAGTCATTTTGCGGTCATAAGTTAGTTGGGGAAGGGTTACTTCAAGCGTTAGTATAGACTCTTTGATTTCTTGTAAATAACCTATTTGCGAAAGGAGCTCTCGTTGTTTGGAATCGTTCAGTTCGAGTTCGAGTTCGAGCTCGAGCTCGAGAGATGTATTAAGCTTCGTAAGATCTTCTTCAAGATTAGGAAGCAGTTTCTTCATTCGGGCAAGCCAGTCTGGTTGAGTTTTTATCATGAGCTCTCTAGTCCTACTGGAGGATATGATTACTTCATCCGAGAAGAATTGGTTCCCTCTAACGTGGTCTCCATGCCAATGGCTGTTGACGATGTATTTGATAGGTTTATTAAAATAATACAGAGCGGCATCCCTAAGATCTTTGCCAGCTTGTGGAGTGTTGAATGTATCAAAGATTAATGTGTAATCACCCATATCTATCAAACCGGCATTGCTCATGGCTCCGCCTTGCTCCTTCGCTTCAAGGCAATAAATGCCTTCCACTAGAGGGACGCAGTTAAAATGTCTGGAAATAAACATAAATTAACCTCTTTTCCTAGATAATCGAATGAAATTTATATCTATTTTATAATTTTATGGAATTTTATACTATGATTTAATTACGCTCGGAATAGAAAAGGTTGCTTTTATACGCCCGATTTGCTACCATACGATGTAACTTAATCATTTATTTGTTTTCTAGGGTTCCGCAGCGAGTGCACAGCTGGTCTGGTCCGAGGGAAAACGCACGAACATTAAGTTTGTGTTTACACGGAGGGATAAAAGCCCGGGAGGTATCGCCATTTGGCGATGACCTTCCGGGCTTATTTGTTTGTCCGTGGGCAATCATAAGTTATGGAGAATTGAAGGAGGGCTTGAAATGAAAAAGAATTCAGAGTGGCTGAAGGTAGTTGGCGCTGCGATTTTCGAAGTCATGTGGGTCATAGGTTTAAAGCATGCTTCAAGCGTGTGGGAGTGGCTGATCACAGTTGTAGCCATAATCATAAGTTTCTATGTCATTATTTCAGCAAGCAGTAAATTACCGGTGGGTACCGTATATTCTGTATTTGTTGGGCTGGGGACAGCAGGTACAGTCATTGCGGACATGGTTTTATTCGGTGAACCCTTCAAGCTAATGAAGCTGGTACTGGTGGTTATTTTGCTGGCAGGAGTTATAGGTCTGAAAATGGTAACTAACGAAACCAAAGATATCAAAGAAACTGAAATAAAGGGGGAGTCTTAAATGGCATGGGCATTTTTGGTTGTTGCTGGATTGTTTGAAATGTTCGGAGTGGCTATGATCAACAGGTTGAATAAATACCGGAATCTGCAGTCGTTTTTGCTGCTCTTCCTTGGTTTTGGAGGAAGTTTTCTTTTTCTATCATTTGCAATGAAAAGTTTGCCTATGGGCACAGCTTATGCGGTATGGACGGGGATCGGTGCATCCGGTGGAGCAATTTTGGGGATGCTTTTATATGGGGAGGCCAAAGACTGGCGGCGGGTTATCTGTATTTTTATGATACTGGGAGCCGCAGTGGGGCTGAAGTTGATAGCGTAGTTAGCAATCAATTTGTTGCTTTTCTCTCCTAAAGGAAAGATAAGTTATAAATTAGACACGATTCAGATGTTTCGAAAGGGTCATAAAGGTCGTATAAAGTAAGTATACAATTTATCGGTAAGGAGATTTTTACAATGACTAAGGATTCAATCGAGCATTTGGCTGAAATTGTGAAAGTGAACCGAGCTAACCGCATGCTGCTTCCAGACGGTACCTCTGTGCCTAGAATAGGACAGGGAACTTGGAATATGGGTGATGATGCTTCCCGTAGAGAGGAAGAAATTGCTGCTCTTAGATTAGGCGTGGAATTAGGCATGGATTTGATAGATACGGCGGAGATGTATGGGGAAGGAAACTCAGAGCTTTTAGTAGGGGACGCTATTAAAGGAATTCGGGATGACGTTTTTCTGGTATCCAAAGTATACCCACATAATGCCGGCAACGAGAATCTTATTCGCAGCTGTGAAGAAAGCTTGCAACGACTGAATACGGATCATCTGGATCTCTATTTACTGCACTGGAGGGGAGATATTCCGCTTGAAGTGACTGTGGAAGGCATGGAGAAACTGGTCTCTCAAGGTAAAATAGCAAGATGGGGTGTATCGAACCTCGATGTTGACGATATGAAAGAGCTGCTTAGTATAGCTGGGGGAACTCACTGTGCTATGAATCAGGTGCTGTATCATTTAGGGTCGAGAGGCATCGAAGCTGAATTGCTGCCATGGCAGAAAAGTCACCGCATGCCCGTAATGGCGTACTCTCCGCTTGCACAAGCAGGCGCGCTCCGCAAAGGGGTTATCGAAAGTGAGGCGGTTCAGGAAATTGCCCGTGTTCATAACGCAACCCCACTACAAATTATGTTAGCTTGGACGATCCGCGAGGAGGACATCATTACGATTCCAAAAGCTTCTTCACGTGAGCATGTAATTGAGAATGCTGCTGCAGGTTTAATTACGCTGAGTGAAGAAGAAAGATGGAAGCTGGATGAGGCTTTCCCGATACCTTCGTGGAAAGTGCCGCTGGATATGAGTTGATATAGCTGTCAAAGAGCTCGCCGTTGAGGCGGGCTTTTTTATATGAAAAGAGATAAGGGGGAGTCTCTATAGGACACAGATGATCTTAAACGCAGAATTATGCCACTTTTGGGGGAATATCGGACACCATAGTCGCTATTAGCATGAATGACACCAATTATGAGCCCATTTCTCTGGAATAGTGTCACTGGAGTCCGGAAACTTACTCAAAAGGCACTAAATTAGCAAATAGCGTCATCTGAGTCCGAAGCAATATGGGGAGCGTAAACAATAAACAACGTGTCGCCGTAAGCAAGCAACTTGAGAGCGTAAACAATAAACAATGTTTCGTCGCCGTAAGCAAGCAACGTTGGGAGCGTAAGCAATAAACAATGTGTCGCCGTAAGCAAGCAACTTGAGAGCGTAAATAATAAACAACGTGTCGCCGTAAGCAAGTAACCTTGGGAGCGTAAGCAATAAACAACGTGGGTTCGTAAGCATCATGGGTCCGTCGTAGTACCTATAGCGGGATCAGCGGGCAACGGGGTTCATGAGCATAAGCACAATTGGTTTTTAAAAGTAATATCGGGGTTTGTAAACACCACTGGGGCGCAAGTGACACAGGTCGTAAGCCCCGACCCAAAAAAGAGCAGCAATCCTTCAAAAAGGATCGCTGCTCTTTTAAAAATAAGAACTTAGCTGTTCTCAATAATCGTTTGCAGTGTAGTGCGGTCGAGGCCTTCTACCAGTTTAACTAACAGCTCTTTAGCAGCTTCGTAGTCATCGCTATGAATAACTGATGAAGCAGTATGAATGTAGCGGGAGCATATTCCGATGACTGCGGAAGGAACGCCGATGCCACTTACATGAACCTGACCTGCATCTGTTCCACCTTGGGAGACAAAATACTGGTATTTGATCTTGTGAGTATCCGCTGTGTCTTGTACATATTCGATTAAGCCGCGATGTGTAACCATCGTAGGATCATAAATGCGCAGGAGAGCGCCTTTTCCCAAATGGCCAAAGGCTTGGCTATCCCCGGTCATATCGGCAGCAGCGCTCGCATCCAAGCCGAAGAAAATGTCTGGGGACAGAAGATTAGCGGCTGTACGTGCTCCACGAAGTCCGACTTCCTCTTGTACAGTAGCACCAGCATAAACAGTATTAGGCAGCTTTTTGCCGTGTAATGACTTAACCAGCTCAATGGCGAGACCTACACCGTAACGGTTATCCCACGCTTTAGCCATGATTTTTTTAGGGTTGGCAAGCGGGGTGAACGGACAGATCGGCAGTATTTGTTGACCTGGTCTGACGCCAAAGCTTTCCGCTTCTTCACGGCTGTCTGCACCGATATCAATATACATTTTGCTAATTTCGCCCGTCTTGCCGCGTTCTTCTGCGCTTAGTAGGTGGATAGGCGTGCTGCCAACAACACCGGTCAATGTGCCTTTTGGTGTAATGATTTGGAGACGCTGGGAAGCAACAGCAGAAGCAAGCCATCCGCCTAGCGGTTGAAAACGAATCATCCCGGTGTTAGTAATTCCGGTGACCATAAAGCCCACTTCGTCAAAATGTCCAGCGACCATAATTTTTGGCCCGTTTTCCTCACCGCGCAATACGCCGAACAGACTTCCGAGACGATCCTGCACGAACTCTTCGGTATAAGGTGTCATAGCATCCTTGACGTAAGCGCGGAGTTCGCGCTCAAAGCCCGGGGCTGCAGGGAATTCGGTAAGTGTTTTGAATAGATCCAATGTTTCTTGATTCATTTGAAATCACTCCTTTATTAAAATATAAGGACGTATAAGCTTTGCGTTATACATCATCCTTATAGTTCTACGAGAAACGGTTGCCATCCAAAATGGACGACAACGTTATTTCTTCCTGCCACTTAGTATGAACATTGTGAGCTCACTTGTCCATGCTAAAGAGACAAATGAACACCCGGTGAACGCTCCGCGAATACAATGCAATAGGGGCTCTGGTGGCAGGAGCTTTAGAAAGGATGCGAAGGAAATGAGGGTAGCAGGTAGTGTACCCAAAAGAAGGGTGCAGGGAGGATACTCCAAAAGAAACCTAAAGGTTAGCGGAGCGCGCAGACGTTACTGGCGCCACAACTCTCTGGAAAAGGAAGCAGTGCTTATTCTTGTGCTGTTCTTGCTGCTGATAGTTGTGTTACTGTATTTTTCCTGAATTGGAGGGACATAACGAAGCGGGGTATGGCAAACAATAAGGAAAACTTCTAAGCGAAGAAACAACTTGAGGGGCTCAAAGTGAGTACTACTATGATGCTTGTCAGCCCCCTTCGCCTAACTTTCAGGAGGTGCCCTCAATGCCGGCGAAAACGAAAAAATCGGGTGTCAAGCTGAAGCTTGATACCCTGACCCCGCAAGATTACGAGAAATTGTCCAAGCCCTTTGTACCCGCTAGGCCCGTATTCAAAAACTGTGTGCGAGCATTTCTTGCTGGCGGCCTAATCTGTGTAATTGGACAAGGGATTCAGGAGGCTTATATGGCAATATTCGATATGACCTCCAAAGAAGCCGCAAGTCCAACTGTAGCGACGATGATTCTACTTTCTGTAATCCTGACCAGCTTTGGCGTGTATGACAAACTGGCGCAATGGGCCGGTGCAGGAACTGCGGTTCCAGTTACTGGTTTTGCGAACAGTATGTGCTCAGCAGCTCTTGAACATCGTGCGGAAGGACTTGTGCTCGGTGTGGGCGGCAATATGTTCAAGCTGGCGGGTTCAGTCATCGTATTTGGTGCCGTTGCTGCTTTCATAATTGGTATCGTCTATCTCTTTTTAGGCGTTGGCGGAGGTGCACATACATGAAACAGCTTGGCAGTCAGACTTGGGAGTTCACGAGCCGTCCCGTTATTTTAGGCTCTTCCGCTGTAGTGGGTCCTGAAGAGGGAGAGGGTCCATTAACGTCAGATTTTGATTTTATATTTGATTCCTTGGAAATGGGTGAAAAAACATGGGAAAAGGCTGAGCGGGCTCTTTTCGAAAAAGCCTCCCTATTGGCACTGATTAATGCAAACCTGGATAAGGAGAAGCTGGAGTTTTTTGTTGGCGGAGATTTGATGAACCAAATTATCAGCAGCTCCTTCGCGGCAAGAAAATTAGGTGTGCCTTATCTTGGAGTTTTTGGTGCTTGCTCCACTTCTATGGAGAGCCTTGCAATTGCCTCTATGATCGTTGATTCCGGAGGCAGCAAATACGTGCTCGCGGGAACATCCAGCCATAACTGTACGGTGGAGAAGCAATTTCGTTATCCTACCGAATACGGTTCACAGAAGCCGCCAACGGCGCAATATACGGTCACAGGCTCGGGCTGTGCTGTAGTAGGTCAGAATGATGGGACTGGCAACAATCCGGTAGTGGTCTCGGCTACCCTTGGACGAATAATGGATCTCGGTTTGACAGATCCTTTTAATATGGGAACAGCGATGGCACCGGCGGCGGCGGATACGATCACTGCGCATTTTCGGGATACCGGACTATCCCCCGGGCATTATGACTTAATTGTTACAGGTGATCTTGCATCTGTAGGCTTGCCCATTGCGAAAACCTTATTAGCTAAAGAAGGGATTCCAATGGAGCAAACAACCTTTGATGATTGTGGTTTGCTTATCTACAATTTGGAGAAACAGAAGTATGTGATCGCCGGAGGAAGTGGTTGCGGGTGTTCCGCGGTAGTGACTTATGGTCATATACTCAAGCGTATTAAAAAAGGTGAACTAAAACGGGTGCTGATTGTGGCAACTGGAGCCTTATTATCCCCATTGTCATACCAGCAGGGAGAGAGCATTCCGTGTGTGGCTCATGCTGTTGCTATAGAAAGTGGAGGTGGAGTTTAATGATGATTTACTTATGGGCTTTTCTGATCGGAGGAGCCATTTGCGTTATAGGCCAGCTGATGTTTGATGTATTGAAGCTGACACCTGCACATACGATGAGTACATTAGTTGTAGCCGGAGCGATTGCTGATGCTTTTGGCATCTATGATCCACTTGTGAAATTTGCGGGTGCGGGCGCAACCATTCCAATCACAAGCTTCGGTAACTCTTTGGTCCATGGAGCATTGACAGAGCTGGAAAGGGATGGCTGGATCGGTGTAGTTACAGGGATTTTTGATATCACGAGCGCAGGGATTTCGTCAGCGATTGTGTTCTCTTTCCTGGCTGCATTGGTTGTTCGGCCTAAAGGATAATGGGATTTTAGCGCTTTAGATTAGAACCTGCGGGACATTTTGTCCTGCGGGTTTTTGGTTTGTTTACACTTCGTAAGCTTCAACAATGTACTTTGGGTCCCCTAATCATGTAAAATATAAATATTACTGCTTATTCTGACCTAGGAGGATCATATATGCCCGTTCGTCAAGAATCAATGCACATCATGAATGCTGTCCGTAATAATCTAGAATCCTGCATACTTGGAAAATCATTTGAAATACAATTGCTGCTAACAGCGCTGCTTGCCGGTGGTCATGTTCTGATCGAGGATGTACCGGGAACAGGAAAGACCCAGCTTATTCGCGCACTTTCCAGATCAATGTCCGGAGAGTATCGCCGGATACAATGTAATCCGGATATTCTTCCGAGTGATATTACCGGTGTATCTGTGTATCATCCGAGAGACGAGATGTTTCATTTCCGCCCAGGTCCAGTGATGACGAATATCCTGCTGGCCGATGAAATTAACCGAGCCACCACAAAGACACAATCCGCCCTTCTGGAAGTGATGGAGGAACGAAATGTAACCGTAGATGGGGAGACCTATCCGCTGCCGCATCCATTTATGTTGTGCGCCACCCAGAATCCGATAGATTTTGAGGGAACCTACACGCTGCCGGAAGCTCAGTTGGATCGGTTTATGCTAAGAATTAGTCTTGGTTATCCTGATGCAGCAACCGAAAAAAATCTATTGCTGAGCCATCAAGAAGGTCAACCAGTGGACAGGCTTACGGCTGTCACTAGTATGGAGCAGATCGCTAGTATTCAGGAGGAAATTCGTGAGATTTATATGAGTGATCCTGTACTGAATTACTTGTTAGATATTGTGCGCCAGACAAGAGAGCATCCGCTTGTATTGCTCGGTGCAAGTCCACGAGCTTCGTTATCGTTTATGCTGGCTTGTAAAGCTTATGCTTTCTTACAGGGAAGAGATTATGTGCTTCCAGATGACGTAAAGGTGCTTACTCCATTTGCCTTGGGTCATCGTATATTGCTGCGTCCAGAGTCGCGCCTAGATAATGTTAGCGTAGATTCACTGCTTCAAAAGCTTCTGCAGAGCATTCAAGTGCCTGTTACGATGAGGCAATAATATGAGACGTTATTTGTCTACGGTGGCAGCTCGCATTCAGCCTACTAAGTTCGCCAGCATCCTTGTAATTTGGAGTATTACTCTCTTATATGTACTATTTCAGGGCGGTAAAACTGCATTTATGTTGTTTATTATGGTCTCTGTACTTATTGCATATCTGATTGCTGGAGGTTTGGGAGGCGTTCGGCGGGCTAAGGGTGTTCGCAGTTTTTATGCCGAACAGGATAAGGGAGATTTGCTCTCTGCCGGTGGGTATCTTCGTGTAGGTCTGAAGGTCACAATCCCGGGGATTTTGCCTTTACCTTATGTAGTTGTTAGGGAAGTTCTGAAACGGCATAATGGCGAATCCTGGGTATTTGAGGAAAGCCTGATTCCCAGCCTCAGAGGACTTGGGGAACTGCGGTTTCAGACACCAGTTCTCGAACGGGGCACTTATACATTTTCAGATACGGATATCATCAGCCAAGATATTTTTGGCCTTGTTGAGCATAAAGGTACTTTTCTGGCTGAAGGCCAGTTTCAGGTGTTGCCTCGTGCAATCTATGTTCCGCGGTGGCAGTTATATGAAAGAAAATCCCGTCTTTCTGGGCCACAGACCTCTGTTGTTCAATCACGACGTGAGACTACCCAAATTAACGGTGTACGCGACTACGTATATGGCGACCGCCTAACACGCATTCATTGGAATGCAACGGCAAAGACAGGCTCGTGGAAGTCCAAAGAGTTCGAGCATGAGTCGATTCCCAAGACCATTCTAGTTCTGGACGGCTCTGCTTCTGCTTATATGAATTCGAATCAATTTGAACTCGCAGTCTCCGTCGCAGCCTCACTACTTGGATTCGGCATTCGAGAGCGAATTGGGATCGGTCTTTGCTGTTTGGATAAGACCACGAAGGTATTTGCACCTGTTGAAGGTGCTGCTGAGCGTCAGAAAATGATTCAATATTTGATCGATCTTAACGCCGAAGGGCACGGTCCACTCATTTCCCGTTTGGAAAAAGGTTACCGTATGTTCCCTAAAGGCTCATACTTCGTGCTAATTAGTCCTCAACGTGGTCAGCCTGTACTGGATGCACTACGTTGGGCTGACAGCAGAGGGATGACTCCGTCGCACATTCATATAGGGAATTTATCAGAAACGAATAGCAGCACAGATTGGACAGACGTTCTAAGATCACGGGGGATAACAGGCTACAGCATTAGCTCACTGCAAGAGCTTCCCATAGTATTAGGAGGGGAAGTCTGATATGAGAAACTGGTGGAATCAGATGAAATTCTCCTGGCACCGTTCTTTAGGTCTATTGTGGCTTTTGATTATAGCCCACCAGTGGGTCTCTTATACGGAACCTATCTGGTTAAGACAGACAACTGCTGTTGTGTGGGCTGCATTAATAACGATCACTGTGATTGAAATCATAATTCCTGTAAAAGTTCAGATAAGGCTCTTTATTGAAGCGGCAGCTATTATTTATATCGTTTATCGGATACTTATCAATTATGGTATATACGTTGCTGATCCTTGGGCAACAACCCTCCCGGACAGACTGCAGGATATTGCAGTTCATATGGTGCCCTATATCTGGTTTGCTCTCGGAGCCTCAGCCCTGCTGCTGTTGTCGTCTTGGTGGGCATCCTCAAAAAGACGTATTTTATGGTTTATAGGAATGAACATAGTGGCCTTGGCTGCCTTGGATTCCTTTACATCTATTGTTTTGTGGCAGGAAGTAGCCTGGACGGTATTTGCGGGGATGGGCTGGCTGGTCAGCCAGCATCTGAGAAGCTTCCAGCTTCAATATCCGCGTGGTTGGGTGCATCTGCTGAAATATCCCACGAAAATAGTCATTAATATTGCCATCGTCTTCTCTTTGGTCATCCTAATTGGAGTGAATATGCCTGGGGTAAGGCCTACCCTAACCGATCCTTATACCGCTTGGCAAGAATGGAATGGGATTGGGAAGTCTTCTGGAAAGGGCACAGTTGGAACCACGAAATCTGAGATGGGTTCTGTCTCCCCTACTAACAATACATCGTCAGGCTACAGTCTGAATGATGATCAACTAGGTGGCGGCTTTACCTTCGATTATACACCGGTGATGACAGTGGTTTCTGATTTGCGTATTTATATGCGGGGAGAAACGCGCAGATTATATTCCGGAAGAGGTTGGGTCGATAGAGACCGGTTAAATCGGGGACCTCTAGAAGCGGTGGATGTAGGTGAAGCTTTAGAGAGCAGTGTGGGTTCTAAAGTAAATACACGAACACTGAAACAAACAGTAACCGTGCTTAATAATAATGAATTTCCCGTACTATTTGGCACTTATTCAGTATCTTCGGTGGATTCTTTAAATGGGGAAAAAGCTGGAGATGGACTCTCCTGGAGAAGCCGAGACAGCGAGCTGATCTGGGATGTGGATGGGAAGAAACTCGCTTATCCGTCTACTTTTGAGGTGACGTCTGAGGTTCCTGTAATTCCTGTTCAAGAATTGACAACAAAGACGTATGAGGAGCTATATAAAGGGAACGATTTGGAGAAAATGTTTCTTCAACTGCCTAACGATTTTCCTAAAAGAGTCAGGGAGCTGGCTGAGGAAATCACGGCTGAAGGAAAAACGCCGTATGAAAAAACAGCGCTTTTGCAACAATACTTACAACAAACCTTTCCATATACCAATAATCCAGATATATCACGTGTCACAAGCAACGATTTTGTAGAAGGGTTTTTGTTTGAGTTAAAGGAAGGTTACTGTGATTATTATTCTACGGCACTGGTTACTATGGCGCGTTCTCTGAACATCCCTGCACGGTGGGTTAAGGGGTACGCACCTGGGGAACAGCCAGAAATCCCAATGAATCCGGCACAACAGCAATCAGGCACAGTGAATAATAACTATACAATTACCAATGCGGATTCCCACTCTTGGGCTGAGGTTTATTTTGGTGATTATGGTTGGATTCCAGTTGAAGCTACACCTGGATTTAATATTCCGCTTTTAACTCAGAGTGAGCAAACCCCTGAAGTCGAACCAGAAGATCAAAAAGAGCAGGCAGAACCTACACCAGCGCCTGTGAATAACGCACAAGAAGATCAAGGGTTTCATGTAGGTCTATGGGTTGTTGTGGCAGCTGTAGTGGTGTTGCTGTCCTGGGCGATTTTTATAGTTTGGCATAGACGCTTTAAGCTTCGCTTCTTCATGCAGCAGCTGCGCAATGGCCGGCCTTTAACGCCAGATCAGAAAGTAGTGGTGGAAACTGAGCGTTGGGTAAGGTATTTGCATCGCAAGGGAATGCTAAAAGAAGAACACGAAACTTTACGTGAAGCCGTAGATCGCTGGAGTGGAGAACGGCCGGCAGTGGCTGATCATCTACACTCGCTACTAACAATGTTCGAAAAGGCGAAATATAGCCCTGAGGTTATTGAAGACAAAGACTGGCAGAGCGTGTATACTGAAGCTTTGTGGGTGCGGAGAAAAATGAGATCCAAGAAATAACACTTTGCGTGAAAGTATAGCTACAGATTTATTTGCGATGCGCAAGGAGTATGTTATAGTTTTTTGTATGAAATCGAGGTGAACGTATTGTTTGAAATGTTAGTTCCCAAACTCCGGGTGAATACGGTATTCGATATTGCTCTGGACGAGCTGTATAGACAGGGATATCGCGGAATCATCACGGATCTGGATAACACACTGGTCGGTGCCAAAGCGCCTGTGGCTACTCCGGAGCTGTTGTTATGGTTCGAAAAGGTGAAGGAACTGGGCTTTAAGCTCATCATCGTATCTAACAATAACATGGAACGGGTGTCCCGCTTTGCAACACCGCTTAATATTGAATTTGTGCACCAGGCTCGTAAACCGAGTAATGCTCCTTTTCTCAAAGCGATGAAGCAGATGGAGCTGCCCCCTGAACAAACGATTGTGGTGGGAGACCAAATGCTTACTGATGTATACGGCGGCAATCGCCTTGGCCTGTATACTGTTTTGGTACTGCCAATCTCCGTCAAGGACGAGGGGTTCGGCACAAGGTTTAATCGCCGGGTAGAGCGGGTTGCTCTGACACGGCTTCGCAAAAAAGGATTGTGGCACGAGGAGGATAAATAGTAATGAACGAACAAAGCGAAACACAGCGTCCTGAGAAGTGCAGCGGTTGCGGCATCAAGCTTCAGACGGAGCATAAGGATCAACCAGGATACCTTCCGGAGGTTGCACTTGAACGGGACCCGGTGATTTGCCAACGCTGTTTCCGGATTAAAAATTATAATGAGGCTTCATCTGTTTCGGTGAATCAGGATGAATTTCTTCGCCTGCTGAGTGGAGTAGGAGAGAAGAATGCGCTTGTTATTCATATTGTCGATATCTTCGATTTCGAAGGCAGTCTGATTTCCGGCCTGCAGCGGTTTGTTGGCAATAACCCTGTTATTCTTGCAGTGAATAAATGTGACTTGCTGCCGAAGGTTACAAACTGGAACAAGTTGCGTAACTGGATGCAGCAGCGCTGTAAAGAGGAAGGCTTGCGGACGGCTGAAATCGTACTTTGCAGTGCGAAACGCAATCAAGGTTTTGACCGTTTGCTGGAAGCCGTAACGGAGTTGCGCGGTCAACGCGACGTATATGTAGTAGGTGCTACCAATGTGGGCAAATCCACACTTATTAATCGTCTGATTTCGGACTATAGCGATTTAGAGCAGGAGTTAACGACTTCACGTTACCCTGGCACAACACTCGATACGGTCAAAATTCCACTGGATGACGGCCACTACATTATAGATACTCCAGGGATTGTGTATCCTTGGCGTTATAGTGAATTAGTTGAGCGTCAGGATCTGGATGCAGTTATGCCTGCCAATCCTTTGAAGCCGACAGTCTATCAGTTGAACGAAGGACAGACTCTTTTCTTCGGTGGATTGGGACGTTTTGATTTCGTACAAGGCCCGCATCAATCCTTCACTTGCTTTATTAGTGGTACTTTAAAAATCCATCGCACGAAGCTGGAACGCGCAGATTCCCTCTATCAGGATCATCGCGGTGAAATGCTGTCTCCACCGGGAAGTGACCGGATGGACAAGCTGCCACCTTGGCAGCGGCATGAGTTCCGGATTAACCGGGGCAGCAGAGCCGATCTGTATATTTCGGGTCTGGGCTGGATTAAGGTTAATGGAACTGAAGGTGCAGTTGTGGCCATTCATGTTCCGCGTGGTGTGAAGGTGCTTACCCGCCCTTCGATGATTTAACGAGGGAGGATAATCTATTGTCTACAACTGCAGTCGAAGGCTACAATAGCGGTAATATTCTACTCGGTGTAATGGGAGATCCTATTATACAATCCAAATCTCCAATTATGCATGAAGCAGCGCTGCAAGCGCTGGAAATTCCGGGTGCTTATGTACCGCTTCACATCCTCCCGGAGAAGCTGGGCGATGCGGTGCAAGCGATCCGTACGCTTGGTTTCCGTGGAGTGAATGTGACGATTCCGCATAAGGTTGCGGTGATGCAATATTTGGATGTATTAGATGAGAGTGCAGTTGCCGTTGGTGCAGTCAATACGATTGTTAATGATAACGGAGTGCTCACCGGATATAATACGGATGGGATCGGTTATGTGCGTTCGCTCAAAGCGGAAGCTATTTCTGATTTGTCTGGTGTGAAGATTATGGTTATCGGGGCCGGTGGAGCAGCAAGAGGAATTGTTGCCGCACTACTTCAGGAGAAGCCTTCTTCAATCATTATTGCTAATCGCAGTGTTGATAAGGCAGAGGACTTGGCGTCAAAGTGCCGGAGCAAAGGGAATGTCATCGGGATTAGCATGAACGAAGTAGCAGAAATGCTAAGTGGTGTAGACGTGCTGATCAATACTACCTCCGTAGGTATGTATCCTCATATGGATGAGACACCGATAGATCCTGGACTGCTTCGTGAAGGAATGGTCGTAAGCGATCTGATTTATAATCCGCTGCGTACGCGGCTATTGTTGGAAGGACTCGAACGGGGCTGTACGATTCATGGAGGCCTTGGTATGTTTGTCTATCAGGGAGCTTATGCACTGGAGTATTGGACAGGGCAGCCTGCACCTACGGAAATCATGCGGCAGACCATTCTCGATTGTTTGGGTGGAAATGAGTAAGAAATGGATTCATCAAGTTAGGGTAATAATAGGTAATAATATATGTTAATTAAGGAGTTATTCATTTATGTTAACTGGTAAACAAACACGGTATCTTCGTTCATTGGCGCATCATCTCGATCCTATTTTTCAAGTGGGCAAAGGTGGAGTAAACGATCACCTCGTACGCCATATTGAAGAAGCTATTGAGAAGCGCGAGCTTATGAAGATTAGTATACTGAGCAATAATATTGAGAATCCCAAGGAAATTGGCGCTGCTCTGGCTGAACAATCGGGTTCTGAGCTTGTGCAAGTGATCGGTAAGACTGTCGTTCTATACAAAGAATCACGTGATAACAAAACCATTGAGCTGCCGCGTTAATAGCTGTAAGTATACCTTACCGAGGAGGTCGTCCTCTTGAAAGTTGGAATTATGGGAGGTACCTTTGATCCTCTTCATATCGGTCATATGATGGCAGCGGAAGCCGCAAGAGATACTTATGGGCTGCAAGAGGTATGGTTTATGCCTTCACATATCCCTCCTCATAAACATGAGGCGGGTGTATCTGGAGAAGACCGACTAGCCATGGTGCAGGAAGCGGTGAAGAATCACGAAGCTTTTTGCACATTAGATTGGGAAGTGGTCAGAGGTGGCGTCTCCTATACCTATGAGACCATAAGACGTCTGCAAGAGGAGTATCCGCATTTCGATCTATATTTCATCATTGGAGCGGATATGGTCCAGTATTTGCCGAAATGGAACGAGATTGAAGAACTGGTGCAACGGCTTACATTTATTGGTGTGGGTCGTCCGGGAACACCTCTTGATCTGGATGCATTGCCAGACTTTATAGCAAAGAAGGTGTTGCTTGCAGATATGCCACTGGTTGATATTTCGTCAACGATGTTAAGAGAACGGGCGGCAGCAGGTAAATCTATTCGTTATATGGTTCCAGAGGCAGTGTTCGATTATGTTCAAAGGAGTGGATTGTATGGCATACAGCCGCGAAGCGCTGATTGAAGCGGTCTCCGCACAGATGCCTGATAAGCGCTGGAAGCATACACTCGGCGTGATGGAGACATCTATTCAACTGGCGAAGCAATATGGTGCTGACCCTGAGCGTGCAGAGACAGCAGCAATTCTGCATGATGTGGCCAAGTATTGGCCGGTTGAGCGTATGAAGGAGATCATTGAACAAAATCAATTAAATTTGGATCTTCTGGTGTATGACAAGCAGATGTGGCATTCGGAAGTAGGCGCCTTTGTAGCTGAGAAAGACTATGGGATTACGGATCCTGATATTATCAATGCGATTCGTTTCCATACCTCAGGCCGTGAAGACATGAGTTTACTTGAAAAGATCGTCTGCCTAGCTGACTACATCGAGCCTGGGCGTGATTTTCCCGGGGTTGATAAGATACGCGAGAAGGCACAAGTAAGTTTGGAAGAAGGATTAGTCGCTGGGTTCGATTCTACGATTAGTTTGTTACTGGAGAAACGCCGGGTGATTTTCCCCTTAACGGTACTGGCGCGTAATGATTTAGTTAGAATATTGGAGGATAAAATATGAGTGTACAACCAAGCAAGCTGTTAGAACTGGCCCTTAAGGCTGTTGAAGATAAAAAAGCAATGAACGTCGTGGCACTAGATCTACGTAATGTTTCACCAATCAGTGATTACTTTATCGTATGTCACGGTAACTCGGATATTCAGGTACAGGCGATCGCTACCGAAGTCCGTAAAGTGGTTCATGAAGCAGGCGGAGTGATCAAAGGGATTGAAGGCATGGATTCAGCACGCTGGGTGCTGATGGATCTTGGCGATGTTATCGTTCATATATTCCACCGCGATGAGCGTGAATATTACAATATCGAGCGTCTGTGGTCCGATGCCAAGGTTGTGGAGACTGTATGAGCCTGATTGCAGGAACTACGGTTACACTTCATGTAGAGCGGGAAGTTTCGCCATACGGATTTTTTCTGAATGCTGGAGACCAAGATGTTATGCTGCATTATACGGAGCTGACAGAGAAGGTAAAAGCCGGCGATAAAGTTGAAGTTTTCATTTTCTTTGATACCGAGGACCGTCTTGCGGCAACGATGAAAAAACCATTTCTGACGCTGGGCGAGATGGCGTTATTGGAAGTGGCTGATATTCATCCGCGTCTGGGCTGCTTTTTGGAGATGGGTCTTGGACGTCAGTTGCTGCTGCCTATCCGTGAGCTTCCAGAGCTTCCAGAGCTGCGTCCGCAGGTTGGGGACTATGTGTTTGCGATCATGGAGCATGATAAACAGGGGCGTCTGCGTGCCAAGCTGGCCGGAGAACAGGAGCTTGCTCCTCTAGCTCTGCCTGCACCTGAATCTTGGATGGGACAGACTGTAACAGCCCGAGTGTATAAGCCGCTGCAAATGGGTACTTTTGTACTTGTGGATGCGGGTGTGCTAGGCTTTGGGATTATCGGTATGGTCCATTCCTCGGAGCGGAGCCGTCTGCTGCGTCTTGGTGAGCAGTTTGAAGCACGTGTCTCTCATATCCGTGAAGATGGACGTGTTAACCTTTCTATGGGTCTTCGTAAAGAAGTGGGGATGGATGTAGATTCTGCCGCACTTTTGGAGTTCTTAAATGCTCGTCCAGGTGGAGCGATGCCTTATTCGGATGCTACGCCGCCAGATATTATCAAACAACGGTTCGGAATCAGTAAATCCGCCTTCAAGCGTGCACTTGGGAAGCTGATGAAGGAAGGCCATATTACTCAAAAAGAGAACTGGACGTATCTTGTTGCTAAGGATAATGAAGAAGGAACAACCGAAGGGCAAGAAGAAACGACGGATTAAGCTTACGATTCAATAGACGGAATTTATAAAATGTTGTTATAGAAAGCGGTGTAATTGTGTCTTCCTATGGGAAATTTGCTTATGTATACGATGAGCTTATGGCAGATATGCCGTATCCAGATTGGATATCCTTTGCTGAAGCCGCATGGAGTAAATACGGCAAACCGTTAACTGTAGCCGAGCTTGGCTGCGGAACAGGAAGTATTACAATTCCTTTGGCGGGTTCAGGATATCATATGACCGGAATCGATTTATCTTCTGACATGCTCTCAGTGGCACAGCGCAAAATGGAGGAGCATCCCCAGGGACGGCGCTTTTTGCGCGAAGGCAGTGTTCGTTGGATTAGACAAAACATGAAGGAATGGGAGCTTCCGGAGCTGGTGGATTCTGTGATTTCCTTTTGTGATTGTCTGAATTATGTGTTGGAAGAGGATGACATCAGCGCTGTTTTTGCCAGTACCTATGCAGGGTTAAAGCAAGGCGGAACCTTCCTGTTCGATGTGCATCATCCAAACACACTAATTCGTTATGAAGAAGAACAGCCCTTTATTCTGGACGAGCCATCTGTTTCTTATATTTGGACTTGTGAGATGGATGTTCCACGCCGCGAAATTGAACATCATTTGTCCATTTTTGCCCGTGAAGACGGACATAGCGATCGCTATCGCCGATTCGAAGAGACCCATATTCAGCGCGCCTACGATCCTAACTGGATGAAGGAAGAACTGCTTAAGGCTGGGTTTAGTGATGTGAAGATCTACGCCGATTTCGAGTGGGTAGAGGCAGAAGATGATGCTGAACGATTATTTTATGTAGCTATAAAATAATTATTCAAAATGCTAAGAGGGGCTGTCCCATAAGCTATGAAAATAGCTGCTGGGACAGCCCCTTTTTTGACTTTAGCTTATTGCTGGGGGAAGCGAGTGGAATGCTGCTGTTGGAAGCACATAAGTTGACGCTGCCGGAAACAAGTAGGTTCCCGCAATTGAATGCTCATGCATTGCCGCTTTGCGGAAGCGTGTAGGTTCCCGCAATCGAATGCTCATGCATTACCGCTTTGCGGAAGCGTGTAGGTTCCCGCTATCGAATGCTCATGCATTACCCTTTACGGAAGCGTGTGGGTTTTCACTACCCATCACGCATGCATGCACAAGTACCATCAGATATACGTATTAGTAGTAGCGATCGGACCCAGCGGACCTTATACGCAGCATTTTCCAATATTTTGGGTGCTATCGGACTCCATTGCAGCTATTGGCTTGAAAAACGTCCAATATTGGTCATTTTCCAATGGATAGCGTCACTGGAGTCCGAAAACATGCTCCAAGAGCTAAAAATATGCAAATAACGTCATCTGGGTCCGTAAGCCACGTAAGCCGCGTAAGCCAGTAAGCCGCGTAAGTCACGTAAGCCGCGTAAGCCGCGTAAGCCAGTAAGCCACGTAACCACGTAAGCCGCGTAAGTCACGTAAGTCACGTAAGCCGCGTAAGCCAGTAAGCCACGTGAGATACGTGAGATGATGGAGACAAGGTTGGAGCAACCAGCCAGCGCCCCAAACAAAAACAGCGCTTCTCCGATATCAGGAGAAGCGCTGTTTTTTATGACATCATCTGTTGGAGCAGCTTGTAATTGCGCCAACATAAGAAATACAAAATAAACCGGGCAGTGTTCATACCACCCGGCATCTTCCAATCCTTACCGATGCTCAAACAGATCAATGGCACCCAATACGACATGAGCCAGACCAAATCCAAGTACGCCTGTTGCTGCCATCTTATACTTGCTTCCAAGAAAAGCGGCGCTAGAAGCGGTTACGACGGTTCCAAGAACAGCGGGAATTAGACCTTCACGCATTCGAAACACTCCTTCTCGGTGGTTTGGGAGACAAAGTTATTATGGTTCAATATCGAAAAAATATACGAAGCACAAAAAGACCCTAAATCAGCGTTAGCTGAATCTAGGGTCTTTTTATTTAAGCGGGGTTGTTACTCTGCTATTATAACAGCGTTACGAGGGAGGCCCTCTCCAACTTCATGTACATCATACAACACACGTGCCAGTAGGTCCTGGCTATAATTGCCGAAATGTTTTCCGTAAATCGTGAGTCCACGTTTGTTTGTAGGTTTGTCGGTTACTGCGATACGGAAAGTGAGTTCACTCTTGTAATCCAATTGGATATCATCAAGGGTCACGTCAGAAATCCGACAGCCATCAATAAAGCTGCCTTCATTATTGATACGGATCAGCTTCAGCATACCGTATTGGTTTAGGTGCGGAGGCCACCAATCGGGGTTAAATGTTCCCCGGGTATCTCCGAAATCGCCAGGGCTAGTCCAGAATCCGATTTCAATTCCATTTAAATAGAAATAAAGGTCGGACGGATAGTTATCGTTAGACCCAGGAGCTTCAGAGCCGATCTCCATCGAGAACTGAATTTCGCGGAACGTTTGGTTGGCTTTAAGGTAGTTCGGAATTCTATATTCGAGGAACCCTTCAGCCATCCAAATAATTTCGGATTCAATTCGCTGCGGATCTGCAAAATAACGCGGCTCGTCGAAATCCCCGATGATGCTGTCTTTGGTAGCCAGTCCACAAGTTGGAACAGCCTGATAGTTGCTGTAATGACCTACTTGAATTTCTACTTCGTAAAGATTATCAACATCCTTGCTGCGAAGGTCAACAATAAGCTTGTCCTTATTTAAATAGCAGACCTTTTGAATACCGTGCTTACCCACTGATGTGTTTATCTCAATGAGACCGCTTTCTTCTAACTTTTTAATATGCATGGTGATGGCGCCGTTGCTGAGGTTCAGTTTCTTGGCAATTTCATTCAGGTTCAAGGCTTGATTGGTGGCAAGGAGCTCTAAAATGAGAATTCTGATTTCTGAGCTTAGTGCCTTAAAAATTTCTAATCCACTCATTAAATCTTTAATATAGATCATTTTATCAATACCTTCTTCCGATTACGTCATAAATTATACTATTTTATAAAATTATAAACTAATAAGGCATATAAATAAAGTATACTTCCTTATTTTGTAGAATGTACGAATATAAGAGGGATTTTTGGCATGATTTTTATTTGATTTAGTGAAATTTAAACATATAAAGAATTAATCTAAAGAAAAAGGCTGTTATTTCGCCATAATTCATTTATTTCGAGTTTAATTTTATATAAATATAAAAAGGTTTATAGAAATATATTTACAAGGCTTTTTATATATGTTATTTTATATTGTAAGCGAATACATATTTTTTCATTTTAAATTTAATATTTATTGTTACTCAATCTGTTGCTATTGCTGAGGTGATAATCTAATGGTAAAAAAAACAACAGATCTTGTCTTTCCAAGTTCCCCGGGGAACATGCCAATGTATGATCTATCAGTGATTGATATCGAGTCTTTATGGACGATTCACAACACACATGATCCAGGCATTATTAAAACAGATGAGGGTTACTATGTTTTTTCTACTGACATAAGAGTCGGAGGAGAATTACGTCCAGGCGTAATGGTTCGGAAATCACAGGATCTTATCCATTGGGAATGGGTTCATTATGCGCTGCCGGGAATTCCCCAAGTTGCGAAGGAATGGGCAGGGGCTACTAATTTATGGGCACCCGATGTGGTGAAATACGGTGAACAGTATCGAATGTATTACTCGGCCTCATCTTTCGGAAGTAGACAATCGCTAATCGGACTTCAAACTTCAGCTTCTATTGAGGGACCTTGGACCGATGAAGGTGTAGTGATTCAGACGCGTGCTGAAGATTCACTGAATGCGATTGATGCCAATGTGCTTACGGATGCAGATGGGCGAATGTGGATGGTGTATGGTTCTTTTTTTGGTGGAATTCACATCATTGAGCTGAATGCGGAAACGGGCAAACCGAAGCAAGAAGGTTTTGGTACGCTGATCGCTAAACGGGATAACACCATTAAAGATGGAGCAGTTGAAGGACCGTACATAGTGTATAACGAGCAATTCAAAAAATACTATTTGTTCGTCTCCTATGACTCCCTGTTTGAGGATTATAACGTTCGTGTCGCTCGTGCAGATACTATTACCGGCCCATATGTGGATTATAACGGACGAGATATGACTGATAGTGCGCATCAACCCCGATATGAGGTCGGCAATAAAATACTGGGTGGCTATCGCTTTGGACAAGATCCAGGTTGGATTGCTCCCGGCCATAACTCAGTTCTTCATGAGGATGGCAGCTATTATATAGTTCATCATGCACGTGGTGAAAACGATAAACATTGGTCCTATTTACAGATTCGTCGAATTCTGTGGACAGAGGATGGTTGGCCTGTTGTATCTCCAGAACGGTATGCGGGTGAAGTGGAACAGGATATTCCAGAACAGCTAATCGCAGGACAGTGGGAATGGATTGTAATGGACCCCTCAGCGGATGGCCAGATTCAGTCTGCCGTCATAAGTCTATCCTCTGACTTTAAGCTGGAAGGTGCGAATGGAAAGGGAAGCTGGTCTTTTGATGGATGCAGAGTCCTGACCTTGGTCTGGAATGATGTTGTCGAGGGTGAAGGCCGGATAGAGAAGGTGCAATTGCTTCCGTCATGGGATTGGGAGAAAGAAACTCAGACCCTTGTATTTACTGGATTAAATGAAAATGGAATTTCCATCTGGGGTAAGCAAAAGAATGGAGAAGAGAATAGATGACTACGATCAAGCTACATGCAGGTAAAGGAATTAATAAAATCAGCAAATATCTATATGGTCATTTTGCCGAGCATTTGGGCAGATGTATCTATGACGGGATCTATGTGGGGGAAGATTCACCGATTCCGAACACCAAGGGCTTCCGCAATGACATCCTAGCAGCACTCAAAAAAGTTAATATTCCTGTCCTTCGTTGGCCGGGGGGCTGTTTTGCCGATGAGTATCATTGGAAGGATGGCGTCGGTCCAAAAGAAACCCGTAAGCGGATGGTGAATACGCACTGGGGCGGTGTCGTCGAGAATAATCATTTTGGGACGCATGAGTTTTTTGAATTATGTGAGTTGCTGGATTGTGAACCGTATATCTGCGGGAATGTTGGCAGTGGCACTGTTCAGGAGATGTCGGAGTGGGTTGAATATATGACCTTTGAAGGCGAATCACCGATGGCGGACTGGCGTCGTGAAAATGGGCGTGAAGAGCCGTGGAAGTTGAAGTATTTTGGTGTAGGTAATGAGAACTGGGGCTGCGGCGGCAATATGCGTCCAGAATATTATGCAGATTTGTACAGACGTTACCAGACATATGTGCGCAATTATGGTGAAAATCAGATCTATAGAATCGCTGGTGGCGCCAACGTTGATGATTATAATTGGACGGAAGTGTTAATGCGCGAAGCTGGACGGTTTATGGATGGTCTCAGTCTTCATTCATATACGATTCCTGGAAGCTGGGAAGAGAAACGTTACGCTTTAGGTTTTGATGAAGCCGAATGGTTTGAGACTATGCAAAAAACCTTGCATATGGATGAACTGATAACCAAACATTCAGCGGTAATGGATAAATATGATCCGGATAAGCGGGTTGGAATGATTATAGATGAGTGGGGAACTTGGTTCTTAAGTGAACCTGGTACGAATCCAGGGTTCCTGTATCAGCAGAATACACTCAGAGATGCATTGGTAGCAGGGGTAACGCTGAATATTTTCCAAAAGCATAGCAGTCGTGTGCAAATGGCGAATTTGGCTCAAGTGGTCAATGTACTGCAAGCCCTTATCCTGACGGAGGGCGACAAGATGATTCTAACGCCTACCTATCATGTATTTGAAATGTACAAAGAGCATCAGGATAATGAACTGCTTGAAGTTACTATTGAGAGCCCTGATTATACGTTTGGGGAGCTTACAATTCCACAGATTAGCGTTTCTGCATCTCGTGATACGAATGGCAAAGTATATGTTTCACTCTGTAACCTGAGCCATAAGGACAGCGCATCGCTAAGTATTGGTATTGAAGAGGTTAGCTTTAGCAAAGTGACAGGTCAGATTTTAACGCATTCCGTGCTGGGAGCGCACAATACGTTTGAGGCACCGGATACAGTTACTCCAGTAGCTTTTGAGGGTGCGTCTTTATTAGGTGAAAAGCTGAGCTGTGAGCTTCCACCTGCTTCCGTGGTAGTCTTGACTCTGGAATAACATCATGTCAGAGAACCAAGAAAAAAACCGTCGCTGCAAAAGCTGTGATGAGAACATGAGAATAAGCCCAGAAAAATTGGAGCGTTTAATAGAAATAGCCACTAGAGAAAGACCTTTAGCACCGGAGGAGCAATATTTGCAGCGTATTGAACATTGCCGAGATTGCTCTGGCCTGCAATTTGGTAGCACTTGCCGTTATTGTGGCTGTCTTGTAGAGGTAAGAACAAGATTGCAGGACTCTACTTGCCCTTATCCCTTGGCACCTCGCTGGGAGTGAATACTAAGTTTTTGAAAAGGACGTGAAAATCATCAAACAAAATTTGTTAGCTGCTACGCCCCCGATGGGCTGGAATAGTTGGGATTGTTACGGGGCCAGTGTAAATGAAGAAGAAGTAAGAGGCAATGCAGAATATATGGCTACCCATTTGAAGGACTTTGGTTGGGAATATGTAGTTGTGGATATTCAGTGGTATGAGCCTGGAGCGAATTCTTCGCAGTATCGCAACTTTGTACCGCTGGTTATGGATGAGTACTCCAGACTTCAACCTGCTGAGAACCGGTTTCCTTCCGCAGCGGGAGGCAAAGGGTTTGCGCCACTCGCTGAATATGTACATGGATTGGGTTTGAAATTCGGCATACACATTATGCGCGGAATCCCGCGTCAGGCTGCTCATGCGGCCAGTGCCATTCTAGGATCTGAGCAAACCGCACGCGATGTGGCTCACCCAAATTCTATTTGTCCATGGAATACGGATATGTATGGAGTAGATGCTTCAAAAGAAGGCAGTCAGGCGTATTATGACTCGCTGTTCCAGTTGTATGCCAGTTGGGGTGTGGATTATGTGAAAGTGGATGATATTGCCGCTTCACGCATTTATGGATATCACAAAGAAGAAGTTGCTATGATCCGTAAGGCTATTGACCGCAGCGGTCGCGAGATGGTGCTCAGTCTTTCGCCTGGACCTGCTCCAGTGGAAGAGGCTGAACACTTAGCCGGACACGCTAACCTTTGGAGAATGACCGATGATTACTGGGATCATTGGCATTTGCTGCGCGGGATGTTTGAGCGCTGTGAGAAATGGGCTCCTTATGTGCAGCCGGGCCATTGGCCGGATTGTGACATGCTGCCGTTAGGTCATCTGGGCATTCGTTCTGTAGATGGCGGGGGAGACCGGTTCACGCGGTTTACTCATGACGAGCAGGTCACCATGATGACACTATGGAGTATTTTCCGCTCCCCGTTAATGTTTGGAGGAGAACTTCGGGACAATGATGATTGGACATTATCTTTATTGACCAATAAGGAAGTGCTTCATCTGCATCGTTATGGTAAAGGCGGCAGACAGGTGGCGCTAAATGAGGAGCATGCGATCTGGACATCTGAGGATGAACAAGGTAACCATTATGTAGCTTTGTTTAATCTTAGCGATGAAGCTTTAACGCTTCAGGTGTCGTTCGAGCAGCTTAAGGTTTCAATTCCTAATACTATACGTGATCTATGGCAGAGCCGCGATTTGGAAGTGGTTAACGAAGGTATTTCTCAAACTCTTCCACAGCATGGTTCTGTATTGTTAAAGTTTAAATAGAGGAGAGAGATTATGAATACGAGTGTAGAATATAAAAATCCATTGGTGGAGCAACGTGCTGATCCATGGGTATATAAACATACAGATGGTTATTACTACTTTATTGCTTCTGTCCCAGAATACGACCGGATCGAAGTACGGAGAGCAACAACAATCGAGGGATTGGCTGTTGCAGAACCGGTTGTAGCTTGGCGTAAATATGAGACGGGTCCGCTTAGTGCGAACATTTGGGCACCAGAGCTCCATTATATTGACGGGAAATGGTACATTTATTTCGCGGCGGCGCGTACTACGGAGACGAAGGATGGATTATTCGATCACCGTATGTTTGCTCTTGAGAATGAATCTGCCAATCCTTTAGAAGGAACATGGGTAGAAAAAGGCCAGGTAAAAACCGCTTGGGAATCCTTTGCATTGGATGCAACCACCTTTCAACACAAAGGAAAATTGTATTATGTATGGGCACAGAAGGACCTGAATATTGAGGGGAATTCTAATCTGTATATTTCGGAAATGAGTAATCCATGGACGCTAACCGGTCCTCAGACCATGATTGCTACTCCTGAATATGACTGGGAGATTATTGGGTACAAGGTAAACGAAGGAGCTGCAGTGCTTAAACGTAACGGCCGTATCTTTATCAGCTTCTCGGCTAGCGCTACGGACTTCAATTACTGCATGGGACTTTTGGTTGCAGATGAGGACAGCGACCTGCTGGATGCCACTTCATGGACCAAACTGCCGGAACCGGTATTCCAGACCAATGAAGAGAATGGACAATATGGACCGGGTCATAACAGCTTTACTGTAAATGAAAATGGGGAAGATGTACTCATCTACCACTGCCGCAATTATAAAGAAATTACCGGCGATCCGCTGTACGATCCGAACCGTCATACTCGTGCTCAAGTCTTCCATTGGAATGAAGATGGTACGCCGAATTTTGGGGTTCCCGTTAAGGATGCAGCTAAACAATAATTCGTTAAGGAAATAAAAAAAGAGGGTTACTTATAAGTGATATGCTCCCCATATAGTAGACAGGTGAAATAATAAAAACCTGTCGCTGTATGGGGAGCATTTTTATGGAACAAAAGAAGTTTACAGCACTGGAAAAGTTAACGATTCTCCAAGAAATTGAACGGGGCGACATTGGTTTGAAAACTGCGGCCCGGAAGTATGGAATATCCAAAAACTCATTAGTGAAGTGGCGGCAACGTTATCAATTGTATGGATACGAAGGGCTGGAAGTCCGAAGCTACAATCGTACATATTCTGCAGAACTTAAACTCCATGCCGTTAAGGACTATCTCGAGGGAGGATTGTCGCAAAACCAAATCATCTGCAAGTATAAGATTGCAAGTTCAACCCAACTCGCCAACTGGATTAGGAAGTATAATGGTCATAGCAACAGCTTAACAGCTCATTCAGGAGGAACTAAAGCTATGACCAAAGGACGCGTAACCACTTGGCAGGAACGGATAAATATCGTGCTGTACTGCCTTTCGAACAGAGAAGACTATGCGAAGACGGCAAGCCATTTTCACGTGTCTTACCAACAAGTATATAGCTGGGTAAAGAAGTACGAAGCTGGTGGTGAAGAGGCGTTACGAGACGGTAGAGGACGCACTAAAGCGCCTGAAGAACTTACGGAAGCAGATCGCCACAAACTCGCGATGCAAAAGCTGGAATACGAGAATGCACGCCTGCGTGCGGAGAATGCTTTTCTAAAAAAGTTAGAGGAACTCGAAAGGAGGAGACGTTAAGGACCATTCGCCAGGTGAACATCTACCTGGCCATTCAGGCCGTTCAGCAGGAACAGACATGCTCCATTCGGCTTTTGTGTGACATCGCAGGGATTTCACGGTCAAGTTATTACAAATGGTTGAATCGCAAACCCAGTTCTCGAGAGGCAGACAACGAGAAACTGACAGAGGCTATGCTCCTCTTGTATGAGAAGGTGGAACGAAACTTTGGGTATCGCCAATTGACCCTGCATTTGCGCAGACAAATGGATAAATCTATTAACGCAAAGCGAGTGTACCGGCTGATGAGATGCCAAGGCATCCAGTCAGTCATCCGCAGAAAGAAAAAGAAGTATGTAGGCTCCACGCCGCAGCAGGTTGCAGAGAATGTGCTGAACCGTAATTTTGAGGCTGAAGCTCCAAACCAAAAATGGGTAACGGATGTAACGGAATTCAAATACGGAAACGGCAAGAAGGCGTATTTAAGTGCAATAAAAGATCTGTATGACAAGTCGATTGTTGCTTACGTTCTGGGTCATTCCAATAATAATTCGCTAGTTTTTAACACACTGGAATTAGCTTTGAAGGCAGCACCGGAGAGCCGAACCTTACTCCATAGCGACCGTGGTTTTCAGTATACCTCTCTGCATTTTAAAAAGATGCTGGACGATGCAGAACTGAAGCAAAGCATGTCCCGAGTAGGCTGCTGCATTGACAATTCGCCGATGGAATCCTTCTGGGGAACATTGAAATGTGAGAAGTACTACTTACATTCCTACCAGACCTTTGAAGAACTCCAAACAGATATTGATACCTACATTCATTTTTACAATAACGAACGGTTACAGGCAAAACTAAACGGCCTCAGTCCCATTGAATTTAGGACTAAGGCCGCTTAAACTACTTTTATTTTTTGTGCTGTCTACTTGACGGGGTGCAGTTCATAAGCCATTTACATGGCTGCTGAGTAACCCTCTTTCTTATGTTGCACCTTAAGGTATATATTGTTGAACGATAGAAGTAATTACGCCGTCCTGAACGGTGATGTGATACGGGAACTGGCTCAAGTCGATGACATCCGTTTTATTAAATTGATCCATAAATTGCTGTAAGGTTATGGACTCATTCCAGTTGATATCCAAGTCATCCATATTGCCAGTGTGATCAAAAATTTGCATCGTCACTGTGGCGTTATCCGCAATCGGATAAGTTGTCAGAGTATCAACATCATTTACAATATAATAACTGTCTGGAGCTCCGCCTATTTCTGCTGCAGCTTCTGGATCTCTTTCAGCAAAGATTCGATCGGCATCAGCACCCTGATACCAGTTTATTTCATCGGTCGTACCGGAGAGCTTGCCATGGTCGGATTCAATAGTATGAAAGTAAACTGTTTGATGCTGGGTCTTGTCACTATCTTGCGCATCTACCCGTGTTCCAATGGTACTTGCAGAAGTAATGAGGGAAAGAAACAACAGAACAACAACCGGTAACACATACGCTGACTTTTTCTTAAACATTATTAATCTCCCCCTTGAGATATGTAAGACGTTGTATAGAACTTATTACCCGCTCTGTTTTTTCTTAAACGGGTTTATATTACTCTTTACGTGAGAAGAGCAGTTTTTGTTGCATTTTTTTAAAAGTTTTTTTAAAAAGCAATGAGAAGTCATGAGTTTCCTAAAATGAATAGTAAAAGCTTGTCTCCTCGGGCATATTAAAATATCAAAACATGCAGATTAGGGGGAGCAGCGAATGGGCGGAATACTACGGATTTATAGGAACGATTGGCGTAATTTATTCAGAGTTCCTGTGGCCGTATTGCTGGTTGCCGCTTTGGTGGTATTGCCCTCCGTGTATGATTGGGTGAACGTTGCGTCAGTATGGGATCCTTATAGCAATACTTCTGGCATTAAAATTGCTGTTACCAGCTTAGATGAAGGTACTAAGGTGCAGGAGAAGGATTTTAATATCGGCAATGAGGTCATGGAAAGTCTTCGGAGCAATAAAAACTTGGGCTGGACCTTTGTAGATGCAGAGACTGCACATAATGGTGTCAAACGCGGAGACTACTATGCCAGTATTGTTATCCCTGCAAATTTCTCCAAACGAATGACTGGAATTCTTGAAGGAACGATTGTGAAACCAGAGATCGAATATACCGTCAATGAGAAAATAAATGCGATTGCTCCTAAAATCACAGATAAAGGCGCCACTTCAATCACCACACAGATCAGTGAGAATTTCACGGAAACGATTAGTGAGACGGTATTTACTGTTTTAAGTCAAATTGATAAGGAATTTCAATCTGAATTGCCCATTATACGCAAGGTAGAAAAAGGATTGTTTAAATTAGAGGCGAGTCTGCCAGAAATTGAAACCGCAGGTAAACGTGTATTAAAAATTCAGGAAAATTGGCCGCAGATTCATGCCTCAGCAGAGCGTATTTCCACATTGGAGAATAAGCTGCCAGAGGTGGAAAAAGCGGGTGAGGCTTTAGAGAAAATTGCTGAGCATTGGCCGCAAATCGCGAGTACCTTAGATCATTTAGGGGGGCTACAGGACAAGCTGCCCAAGATTGAAGAAGCGGCACAGCTAATCGTTCAACTTGATAACCATTATGGTGAAGTTGAACAGATCATGGCTCAGGCCTCGCTAGGTCTTACGGAAGCGCATAAAATCGTTAATGCTGCCTTAACAGCACTGCCTGAGGCAGAAAAGATTGCCACTGCCGGAAATGATTTTGTTCTGGAGCTTCAACAATTTTTGGAGAAGAGCAGTGCTGCATTTGAAGCTGTTCCAGCAGCTGTCAAACAGAATCTTAATCTCCTACAGCAAACGGAGAGCTCAGTGGTCAAGCTTGCTGAACAGTTAAAGGGAGAGGATAACGAGCCACAAGCTGTACGTGAGCAGTTGGAGTTACTCTCAGCACAGTTGGCTGCAGGAAGCAGCGTAATTGAACACACACTTTCTTTGTTAAATGCATTGAACACATTTTCCCCTGAAACAGTGTCTATTGCTGAGCTTGCGGCATTGAAAGGTGTAGACAGTGTTTTGAACAGTCAGAAGTCCTTGGTAAATGCTATGACGGCTGACCTTCAGAATAAGGATAACGCTGATTCCAGTGCAATTAACCAATTGTTCCTAAAGTCTGGTCTTGGGAAGCTGGCGATTGCGAAGCTTATCTCAGGATATGATTCGTCGACTATCCCTGCCATAAAAAATAAACTGGAGCAAATAACTTCGGCGGCAGATGTCACAGCTACCGCATTGCAGCAGGTGCCAGATCGTTTACCCGCGCTGGGTACCCTGCTGGAAGAGACAATGTCGGCGATTGAGTTCGGGCAGACAAGCTTAGCTAGTCTGCAGCAGGATTTGCCAGCTATACGCGAAGCGGTCCACACAGCAGCCAGTGGGGTTGCCGATCAGACCCAGGGCTTTGGTGCTTTCATCCGAGATACACTTCCGCTATTGGAGAGCAGCTTACCTACTGCAGGGGAAAAGATACAGCAAGCTGCGAATTTCGTGCGTCAGGATCTGCCTACTGTAGAAGAGCGGGTTCATCAGGTCTCGGAGCTGATTCGTACAGGACTCCCCCGTGCAGACAAAGGAGTGGCGCTTGCCGCAGATTTGGTGAGAAATGATCTTCCAGTACTGGAAGACTCGATTCGAAAAGCCGCCTCCACGATCCGCCAAATTAAAGAAGAGATTGATCTGGGGGAAATTGCGCAACTGCTCGGAGGAGATATTAAGAGCAAAAGTGATTTTTTGGCCAATCCGGTAGTGTTAAAAGAGAATAAGTTATATCCCATTCCGAATTATGGCTCAGCAATGACTCCTTTTTATGTCGTACTTTCCTTATGGGTCGGAGGCACACTGCTTGTCTCTCTTCTCCGCACAGGTGTGGATACGGGGGGGCTAACGTACAAAAGATATCAATTGTATTTTGGCCGCCTGCTGACCTTCCTTACGGTGGGGATTCTTCAGGGGCTGGTGGCTGTCCTGGGCAACATTTTTATTTTGCACTGTTATGTGGTGAATAAGGTGTGGTTTGTACTTTTTGGAGTGTTAATCAGCATCGTGTTCGTAACCATTGTATTTACGCTTGTCGCTGTATTTGGCAACCTGGGAAAAGGAATAGCAATCGTGTTCATGGTGCTTCAATTCTCTAGCTCCGGCGGTACATTTCCGATTAGTACGACTGGGCGTTTTTTTCAAATATTAAATCCGTATATGCCGTTTACCTATGCAATTAGTCTGATGCGGGAGGCGGTTGGGGGAATTCTGCCGGAAGTGGCGATTCGTGATGTGATTTATTTGATAATCTTCGGTGTGCTGGCACTCTTGCTGGCATTACTCCTCAAGAAACCACTGGAGCCTTTTATCCATAAGGCTTCTGAACAAGCCGAAGAGTCTAAATTGATTTCTTAAAGAAAAAGAGGATGTGCCTAAGCCATGGTGATGGCTTTTGGCACAACCTCTTTTGTGTACTATATGGCAGGTGCGCAATAGGTTATCTTGCAGGAGCAAAATCAGCTACCGGCTTAAGAATCTCCTCGATTTGCTGTAAAGTATCTGCGGAGAGTACCGTATCTACAGCTTTGGCATTTTCTGCAACTTGCTCTGGTTTACTGGCACCAATTAATGCTGAACTTACACCAGGCTGGCGTAGAATCCATGCCAATGCCAATTGCGAAAGCTTCAGGTCTAAACTGTGAGCGAGTTCATCCAGCTGTCCAACCACAGACAACACATCATCACGGAGGTAGCTGGAGATCACACCATTAACTGAATTATCCGCTGCACGGGTTCCTGCTGGAGGTTGTTGCCCCGGTTTATATTTGCCAGTCAGAATTCCTTGCGCTAGAGGAGAGAAGACCACTTGGCCCAGCCCTTCACGCTGGGATACTTCAAGGACCTCGTCTTCAATATAACGTTCGAACATATTATAGATAGGTTGATTCGAGATCAGTGGACGCAGATTCAGTCTGCGGCTGATACCAGCAGCATTGGAGATTTGGGCTGCGCTCCATTCGCTAACAGCGGAGTAGAGAATCTTACCTTGAGCCGTCAGATCATCCAGCGCGCGTAGAGTCTCCTCTACAGGGGTCTCTGTATCAAAGCGATGACAAAAATATACATCAATATAATCGGTGCCTAAGCGGCGGAGGCTGGCTTCACATTGCTCCATAATATGCTTGCGGGACAAACCACGGTTATTAACATCGTCTCCCATGGGGAAAAAGACCTTTGTACTTAGCACATAAGATGATCTTTCATAGGAGCGTAGAGCAGCACCCATCGCTTTTTCGCCTTCACCACGGTTATATGCATTAGCCGTATCAAAGAAATTGATACCGCATTCAAAAGCTTTGCTGATACAAGCATCGGCTGCCTTTTGCTCTGCTGCTGTTCCATATGTAAGCCAACTGCCTAGTCCGATCTCACTGATTTTGAGCCCTGAATTGCCTAGTCTTCTATATTTCATTTTTCTCTTTCCTCCTTGTATTCTATATGATAACTTTACTTGTATTATAGGAGACATTCAAGTTGAATGATTAATATACTAGTAATCAAGGAGATGAAAGATTCAATGACTAATCCAGCTACTAAAAAATCAAAAGTGATCTTATTTCAGGGTGACTCCATTACGGATGGGAATCGGGGTCGTGATGAAGACCCGAATCATATTCTTGGACATAGCTATGCGTATATCATCGGTGGCAAGCTAGGGAATGAGCGGGCAGAAGAGAATCTGGTATTCTATAACCGCGGAGTGAGTGGAGATCGAATCTCCGATTTATATGCACGCTGGAATGAAGATGCAATTAGCTTGCAGCCTGACATCATTAGTATATTGATTGGGGTTAACGATATTTGGAGAATGATGAAAGGGGAACCAAGTGGAGTTACGGACCGTTTTGAACGCGCTTACCGTCACGTACTTGAAGAAACACGTGAAGTTCTGCCACATACGAAGCTGGTTTTATGTGAGCCTTTTATTTTAAATACCGGAGCTCCAGCTGAACAGTGGGCAGAATGGGAAGCGAAGATAACACATTATCAGGGAGTGGTTAAGCAGCTGTCTGAGCAATTTGATACGGTCTATGTACCTTTACAGGATGCTTTCAATGCAGCTGTGGAGAGAGCAGAAGCAGCCTACTGGCTGTGGGATGGCGTTCATCCGACGACTGCCGGGCATGATCTGATTGCTGGGGAATGGCTGAAGGTCGTCTTGGAAAGGGGTCTTTTAAACAACTAAGTTATAAAGTTATTATCTCTCTTTATCTATGCACCTGCTGATCACTCAGCGGGCGCATAGATAAGAGATACATGGTAATTATTTAAGAAATCGATCCATTCCTCAGAAGGCTTCTGATCTGTAACGATATAATCCACTCTATCAAAGCTGAACAACTTAATGAACGCAGTCCGGTCAAATTTGGAGTGATCTACGAGCAGAACCACTTTATTTGCCTGCTGCTGCATAAGCACCTTCAGTTCACTTTCTTCTTCATTTGAATCACTTAGCCCGCCTGTCATGGACAATGCTTTACAGCTGAATATAGCTACATCCACATTATATTTTCGAATCGTCTGTGAAGCGGTATTTCCAACAAAGGAGCTGGTCTCGGGACCTAAAATTCCACCTGTGGAAATCAGCTTTTGACCGGAGTGTTGAAATTCGGATAATACCACCAGAGAGTTCGTAATAATTGTCAGATTGTTTTTCTCCTCAATAATTCTACGCAAGGCTTCAAACACCGTTGAGCTCGTATCTGTCACCAAGCTGTCTCCATCATTGATTAATTGCAGTACATTATCGGCTATGATTCGCTTTGCTTCAATATTGACCTGATGTCTGCTGATGTAGGAAGGATCTTCATTGGTATGGGCGTTGAGAATGGCTCCACCATAATTTTTTTTGGCAAGACCTTCTTTGTCCAGTTTATCTAGATCCCGCCGAATGGTCTCTTCCGAGACGTTGAATTTTTGCGCTAGCTCTGCGACATGGACCTTCTTCTGTCTGTAAAGCTCTTTAATAATTAGATCCCGTCGTTCAAATGCTTTCATTCGTTCACTCACCTTTATATATAAATCGTCTGCTTTCTAGTGTACTACATTGTTGTTTAAATCTAAAAATAATTACATATTCACATAAAACCACAATATATAATAATTATATCACATAAAACCACACTTTTGTTTAGGTAATATGTTGTTTTGTGTTGACTAAAGCGCTTGCAGATTTTATGATGAAGGAGAAATAGATCTATTAACGAATGACTCTAAGATGATCTTGAGGAGGAACGGCATTGATAGAAAACTATCCGAAAATTGGTATCCGCCCAACCATTGATGGCAGAAGAAGAGGCGTTCGTGAATCACTGGAAGAGCAAACGATGGGCATGGCTCAGCGGGTGGCTAAGTTTATTGAAGCGAATTTAAGGTATCCGAATGGGAGTCCTGTAGAGTGCATCATCGCCGATTCTACGATCGGTGGAGTTAAAGAAGCTGCTGCTGCGGCTCAGAAATTCTCCGGGGCTAACGTAGGGGTGTCGATCACCGTGACGCCTTGCTGGTGTTATGGCTCAGAGACAATGGATATGGATACATCCATTCCGCATGCCGTGTGGGGATTTAACGGAACGGAACGGCCGGGTGCTGTGTATCTAGCTGCTGTTCTCTCGGCGTATGCTCAAAAGGGAATTCCTGCGTTTGGTATCTATGGTGAAGATGTTCAAGAGTCTAGCAGTGAAGAGATTCCAGCGGATGTGCAGTCTAAATTGCTGCAGTTTGCTAGAGCAGGCTTAGCAGTTGCTCAAATGAAGGGGAAATCATATTTATCTATGGGTTCTGTTTCGATGGGGATTGCGGGTTCCATTGTGAATGAACAGTTTTTCCAAGAGTATCTGGGCATGCGCAATGAATATATAGATATGTCTGAATATGTCCGGCGCTTTGAAGAAGAGATTTATGATAAAGAGGAATTTAAGCGGGCGCTAGCGTGGACTAAAGAAAACTGCCAAGTTGGCGCCGATAATAATCCGCCGCATCTGCAAATCAGTGCAGAAGAGAAAGAGAAGCAGTGGGAGACCTGTGTGAAAATGACATTGATCGCCCGCGACCTGATGATCGGCAATCCGGTTCTCGCTGAGCTTGGTTTTGAGGAGGAAGCTAACGGCCACAATGCAATTGTTGGCGGTTTCCAAGGCCAGAGACAATGGACGGACCATTTCCCTAACGGCGATTTCATGGAGACGATGTTGAATTCTTCTTTTGACTGGAACGGCAAACGTGCACCTTATCTCGTAGCGACAGAGAATGACAGCTTGAATGGGGTAACGATGCTGTTCAATTATTTGCTTACGAATACAGCACAAATCTTTGCGGATGTCCGAACCTTCTGGAGTCCCGATGCTGTGAAGCGAGTGACGGGTCATCAATTGGAGGGAGAAGCAGCTCACGGAATACTGCATCTGATCAACTCTGGTTCGGCAGCGCTTGATGGTACAGGTGAGCAAAGGATAGAGGGTAAGCCTGCAATCAAACCTTTTTGGGAGATTACAGACGAAGAGGCTGAGGCTTGTCTAAGCAATACACAATTCCGGCCAGCTTCTCAAGAATATTTCCGGGGAGGCGGCTTCTCTACCGATTATTTAACCCAAGGCGGAATGCCGGTTACTATGGCTCGTTTGAACCTGGTGAAGGGGCTTGGACCTGTTCTTCAGCTTGTTGAAGGTTACACCGTAGAGCTGCCTGAAGAGGTTCATCATACTTTGGATCAAAGAACAGATCCGACATGGCCGACGACCTGGTTCGCTCCTAAGCTAACTAACAGTGGTTCATTCCAATCGGTATATGATGTCATGAATAATTGGGGCGCGAATCATGGGGCGATCAGTTATGGCCATATCGGGGCGGATCTGATTACGCTGGCGTCGATTTTACGCATTCCAGTAAGTATGCATAACGTTGAGGAATCACATATTTTCAGACCACGGGTGTGGTCGTTATTTGGGACGGAGAATCTGGAAGGAGCAGATTACAGAGCCTGTCAGAATTTCGGACCGCTATATTAAAATCTTCTTGTGGAGCAGGTGTGCTTGAAATGGGTGATACGATTAAGCTTCTGGCTATGGATCTTGGCGCCAGTTCCGGAAGAGTGATGTTGGGATTGTATGACGGTAACACCCTTCGCATAGAAGAAATTCATCGGTTTGCTAATACGCCGGTGTATGTTGGCGGGCATTTGTATTGGGATGTTTTGAAGCTCTTCCACGAAATGAAAAAAGGAATCCAGAGAGCTTATAGGGCGCATGGAAAATTGAGGTCTCTAAGCGTGGATACGTGGGGAGTCGATTACGGTTTTATTGATAAAAGAGGGATGTTGCTCTATTCCCCCCATCATTATAGGGATAGGAGAATGGGAAGCCATCGTCTAGGGTTGGAGGCGCTGCTTCCACCAAGGGAGCAATTTAGCATTACAGGTATTCAACCGAGCTTGATTAATACGGTTTATCAGCTGTTTGCTGATTTTCAGGATAACGATTCTCTGCTAGAGGTTGCAGATACTATTTTAATGATGCCAGACCTGTTCCACTATTTATTCTCTGGTATCACGGCAGCAGAAAGCACGATTTGGAGTACAAGTGGCTTAATGGACGCTGTATCTGGTGAAGTCTCCACTGAAGTATTCAGCAGGCTTAATATCCCGGTTGGTCTAGTGCCACAACGGGTTCAAGCGGGAACGGTTATTGGTTCTATCCTTCCGGTAATTCAAGAGGAGCTTAGCGTAGGTTCAATGGAGGTAATTTCGGGTGCTTCTCATGATACGGCTTCAGCAGTAGCTTCTATTCCTTATTCTCTAAAGGAAGATGCAGCATTTATTAGCTGTGGTACATGGTCGTTAGTGGGCATGGAGACGCCTAAAGCTGTCATTACAGAGAAAAGCTATGAATACGGATTCACAAATGAGCAGTGTTACGGCCAATCTAATCGTTTGCTCAAAAATATAACGGGACTATGGATTTTGCAGGAGCTGCAAAGGAATTGGGCCGAAGCGGGAAAATACGTCAGCCAAGGCCAAATGGTTGAGCTAGCCGAAACCATAAATCATGCTCCAGCAATTATTGATCCGAATGACGAGCTGTTCAGTACACCCGGTGTGATGACCCAACGGATTAGAGAATATTGCGAACGAACAGGCCAGCAAGCCCCTTATACGAAAGCTGAGATTATACGCGTCATACTTGAGAGCTTAGCAGAGTCCTATCGCCATACGATTGACGAAATGGAAGAGATCACCGGCAAAAAAATCAATATCATTCATATGGTCGGTGGTGGGATTCAGAATGAACTGCTCTGTCAGCTTACCGCTAATATTACGGGGAGAAAAGTTGTAGCAGGGCCTGTGGAAGCCAGTGCAATTGGCAATATAATTATTCAACTGGCTGCCCTAGGGGAACTGGAAATCTCCGGGGGCAAGCAGGTAGTGGAAAGTTCTTTTGCCTTTAAGACATATCTGCCTTCTTTGGTGAAGGTTTGTGAAAAATAGGATACGAGGAGAGAAACCCTATGGATACCTTAGAACAAAAATTACGTTTGCAGATTTGTGATATCGGGAGAAACCTGTTTAATAAAGATTTTATTGCGGCTAATGATGGGAATATTTCTGCTCGCTTATCAGAGAATGTAATTCTGACTACCCCCAGAGCGGTGAGTAAGGGATATTTAGAGCCTCATATGCTTGTAAAAGTGAATCTGCAAGGTGAAGTCCTTGAAGCAGCTGAAGGCTACAGACCCTCAACGGAAGCAAAAATGCATCTAAGAATTTATAATGAGCTGCCAGAGATGAAGGGTGTGGTCCATGCACATCCCCCGTATGCTACTGCATTTGCCATAAAAGGTGAGGCGCTCGACAAGATGATGATGCCAGAGTCGGTGATTATGATCGGAGATATTCCGTTGGCGGAATATGGAACACCATCGACGGAAGAAATTCCAGATTCACTGATGCCTTTCCTGGGCAAAAAAACTGCGGTTCTGCTCGAGAATCACGGAGCCCTTACTTGGGGAGAAGATGTTATGGAAGCATATCTGAATATGGAGCGGCTTGAGTATACCGCCAAGCTCACCTTCATTACCCGGATGATTGGCGGGGAGAGAGAATTGCCGCAGCATCGGATTGATGAGCTGGTAGCGTTGCGATCATTTTATGGGAAGTAAAGAGGTGCCTTATGTTAAAAGGAATTCCTAAGCTGCTGTCTCCGGAGCTGGTACGCATTCTGATGGAGATGGGTCATGGGGATGAGCTTGTATTGGCTGATGCGAATTATCCCGGACATTCGTTGAATCCGAGGGTACTGAGATATGATGGCATCGGTATTCCCGAACTGCTGGATGCCATCTTAGAGTTGTTACCTCTGGATCATTACGCAGAGCAACAGGTGGCTTTTATGGCAGTGGTTGCAGGAGATCCAACTGTGCCGGTCATTTGGACCACATACGAGACTATCATCGCCAAACATGATGCTGAAGCCACGATTAAACATGAGGAACGTTTTGATTTCTATAACCGTTCTAAGCAAAGTTATGCAGTGATAGTTACAGGTGAGGAAGCGTTGTATGGGAACGTTATTCTTAAAAAAGGCGTTATAAAAAGTTGAAATAACGGAAATGAAGCCGCTAACCGCTTGGGTGACCAAGGAGTTAGCGGCTTTTTATGCTGCAAGGATAAGTATTTATAACCGGATTACTCGGTACTCATATGCACCAAGGGAGAGGGGGCCGCAGGCCACGGATTTGCCTGAGAGAACATCATGTCCGTCCCGCGGGAGTGTGAGACTTCCCCCGTGTCCATCCATATTTACAAGGGTCCAGACTTCGGCAGCCTGGTCATCGCTTCTAGGGCAGACAAGGGTTCCCTTAGTGACATCACTGCGTAGGGTAACACCAGCACGTTCTGCATAATGATCAATGAGTTTATATAACATTAGGTCGCCTTCTTCACCGGCAGGCATTGAACCCAGCATAACAATAGTGCCTTGTCCGTAAGGCTGCTCCGTCAGGAAGGACAACCCCGGCGTCACCCCCTCCGTAATCATTCCGATACTGGAAACGGACTCTGAAACGGGTTCAAAAACAGAACTCCACAAGGACAAGGGAGCAGATACCCCAAAAGCGTGTCCAATCGTGCCTGTTGATTCCAGCGGATAGGTAAACTTAGTTTTGACGCCTGCTAACCGCTCTAATTCCCCAAGTCCGGCATTCGTATGAAGGGTATGCTCCTTCGTTCGTCCTCCGGTAAGAGGACCGACAATCCAAATCCCGCCAGCTGCTGTGAAGGCCAGGGCACTTTGCACATACTCGGGGGACAAATAATGTACGAATGGAGTGAATAACAGCTTGTATCCGGTTAAGTCTCCGCCTTCGGGCAGCAGATCCCTGTGAATGCCCATATGAAGAATTCTTTTGTAGAAATCGCCCAGCAGACTACGATAATTTAGCTTCCGATGAGGTTCAGTTGCGAGATAAGCTTTGGTTCTGTCCGAATAGGTGATCGCAACATCTGCCCGAAGGGGCCGGGTGGAGAGCATAATTTGTTCAATTTCCCGCCGTGCTTGATTGGCCTCCAGCACATTAACGTACCCTAGAGCTGGTTCTCCCCAGGCACTAAGGATCGAGCTATGTGTTTGTTCACTTCCGGAAGTATGCTGGCGCCAGAGCCAATAGCAAAATGCACCTGCACCCAGCGCATAGGCGGCAACTGCTTCTGCTTTCAGATATCCATTCGGATGGGGCACACCAAAACTGACTAGAGATGCGGCAAACGAGGGTCCGGTCTCCATTATCCAGAAATCTTTTCCCGGCTTGAAATTTCGCCACAGATCACAGTTAAGCAGATAAGCATGCATATTTTCCTGTGAGGCATAGGTGTCGTAGGCAGCAAAGTCGAGATTTTGAAATAGCCGCTCATTATCTAGATGAAAAGCGACACTGCTGTTGTGGGTAATTGGCGCAGTGGAGTGGCGGCGGATAATATCAGCCTGCTCATCGGCGAATTCAGCGATCTTTTCCATTGAAAATAAGCGATACATCGTCCGCAGGGATGAATTGTGGAGGAAAGGTGCGGGTCCTGGCTGTGGCACCTGTTCAAAACGTTGATAAGTTTGGCTCCAGACGGCTGTTCCCCATGCCTCATTCAACCTTTCAATGGAGCTGTAGCGCTGCTGCAACCAGATATGCCATAAGTCTTTACAGGTCTCACACATACACTCCGCCACATGCGCTTTGAATTCGTTATCGAGCTGCCAGGCGGTTAACCCCGGCAGTGCTCCGGTCTCCTTGGCAATATGCTCCGTAATGATGGCAGCCCGCTTACGAAAATAAGGATTGTTGGTACAAATATGCTGCCGTGCTCCATGTCCCATTACCGTTCCGCTTTCATCCACATAACAGCGCTCAGGAAGTCCATGAGTAAGCCAGATGGGGGGTGTAGGTGTCGGCGTACACATTACTGTGTCAATTCCGTTTCTATGTAACCTTTCGATATATTTCACGACGGGGCCGATATCAATCTTATCTTCTTCTGGCTCCAAAGCAGACCAAATGAATTCTCCGATTCGTACGATATTAATCCCCGTTTCTTTCATTAGAAGGATGTCCTGCTCAAGCACCTCTTCACTCCATAGCTCGGGATACCAAGCAGCACCGTAGTATAGCTTGTTCTTCAATTCAGTTCCTCCTTTAAGGCAAACATTTGCTGGAAATCATCACTTGGAATCATAGGTGCTTAATGTCTTACGGACAATAGTAAACTTTTGCGCGGTTTGGACTTTTTAGATAAAATGGAATTTTTAGCTTATATAAAGCGTTCAAAAAAGTCCGATTGCTGGAAAAAATCACTAGCAGCATAATAGGAGTCGCAGTAAGGGTGATTGCAGTAATCCATGGCTACAGTAATCGCGAGCTGTACATGACAAATGGAGGTGACAGGATGAAGCACGTAACAGTTCCGGGAACTGCAGAACAACAGCCAAAGCCGCAGACCTATCGAAATATCCGGGTAAGAAGATGGAAACGTTTTAAACGTGATAAATGGTTATATATTCTGCTGCTCCCTGGAGTCCTTTATTTTCTTGTTTTCAAATATGTTCCGATGTGGGGCGTGCTGCTGGCTTTTAAGAATTACCAGCCGTTTCTTGGTTTTCAGAAAAGTGAATGGGTAGGTTTTGAGCATTTTCGTGTTTTTTTCCAGAATCCTGATTTCTTTATGCTGCTGCGCAATACGTTATTGTTATCGTTTTATAATTTGATTTTCTTTTTTCCGGCGCCGATTATTCTGGCACTGCTTCTAAACGAAATACGGCTTTCCTTCTATAAAAAGACGATACAAACGATGATTTATGTTCCGCACTTTATATCCATGGTCATTGTGGCCAGTATGAGCTATGTATTTCTAACTACGGAAGGCGGGACTGTAAATGAGTTTTTGTATACGTTTACAGGCAGGAAAATAGATTTTCTAGCTAATCCTGACTGGTTCCGTCCATTGATTATTCTCCAGACGATCTGGAAGGAGTGCGGCTGGGGGACAATTATATTCCTGGCAGCGCTGGCCGGTGTAGATGTGGAGCAATATGAGGCTGCGGTAGTAGATGGTGCGAACCGGTGGCGGCAGATTTGGCATATTACGTTGCCTGCTATCCGCAGTACAATCGTTATTTTACTTATTCTTCGGATGGGAACGATTTTGGATAACGGTTTTGAACAAATTTATTTAATGATGAATGCTCTTAATCGTGAAGTAGGTGAGGTGTTCGATACCTATGTATACGCACTGGGAATTACCCAGGGAGCTTTTAGTTACAGCACGGCTGTTGGATTATTTAAATCAATAATCGGTGTGACGCTTGTGCTCGGGACGAATTGGATCGCCAAAAAATTTGGTGAATCTGGACTTTATTGAGAAGGGAGAAGCTTGCTGTGGCCAAACAATACAAGAGTACGGGTGGAACTGCATTTGATATATTCAATTATATATTTTTAGGGATTATCGGAATCGTAGCGATTCTCCCTTTCCTCTTTGTGGTTTCGGGCTCCTTCGCTACAGATGCGGAAATTACTAAACGTGCCGTATTCCTGATCCCGACCACGATTTCATTTGACGCCTACCGGTTTATCTTTTCAACAGATACGATTATGCGCAGTATAGGGGTTTCTATTTATGTTACGGTAATCGGAACTGTCGTTAATTTATTCTTCACGGTAACTATGGCTTATCCGATGGCAAAACGATATCTGATGGGCCGTAATTTGGTACTCAACCTTGTTATTTTTACGATGCTGTTTGGTGGAGGAATGATTCCAACCTATCTCGTCATTCGGGAGCTGCATCTGCTGGATACGCTCAATTCTCTTATTTTACCGGGAGCAATTAGCGCCTTTAACCTGATTATTGTCAAAAACTTTTTTCAGGAGCTGCCTATAGAAATGGAAGAAGCGGCGCGTATTGATGGTTGTTCTGAGCTGGGCTTGTTGTGGAAGATAGTCCTTCCTTTATCCAAACCGGTTCTCGCTACATTTACGTTGTTCTATGCTGTGGGACATTGGAACAATTTCTTCTCGGCACTGCTCTATATTACGGATCCGACAAAATGGCCTTTGCAGGTGATGCTGCGACAGATCGTAATGTTATCCCAATCTGCGGCTGGCGATATGAGTTCTATGGATCCAAGCTTTGTGCAGCCACCGGAGCAGTCGATTAAAATGGCGGTTATTGTAGTAGGTACTCTACCAATTTTATGTGTGTACCCATTTCTGCAAAAACATTTCGCTAAAGGGGTGATGCTGGGTTCTGTTAAAGGATAACAAACTTAACTTATTCCAATTTGGAGGTATAATAATGGAAGCTAATCGTTCGGTAAAAAAGAAGCGCTGGTTGTTACTTTTACTTGTGGCTATGATGGTTACAACTGTTGTTGCAGGTTGCTCAGGTAATGAATCTGCAGGTTCTAACAGCAAAAGTGAGGGAAGTAGTAATACTGGAGAAGAGAAAAGCGAGTCCCCGCTGGATCTGACCCTCATGCTGCCGATATTCAAAACAAATTATCCGAAGGATGGCAGCCCGGTTGCTGCTGAACTGGAGAAACAGACCAATACAAAAATCCACTTTGAGTGGGTCCCGAATGCATCTTATGCAGATAAATTTAATATTACGCTAGCTTCTGGGAAGCTGCCGACCATTATCTACGTGGGGGATGTTAAGGCTTCTAGTTTTGTGAACGCTGCCAAATCGGGTGCATTCTGGGAAGTAGGGCCTTACCTTAAGGATTATTCGAATTTAAGCCAAGCGAACCCGGTTATTCTGAAAAACTCGGCCATTGATGGGAAGAATTACGGGATCTATCGGGGGCGTGTACTCGGCCGTAACGGTATGGTTTTCCGCAAGGATTGGCTGGAGAAGGTGGGGTTGCAAACACCGCAGACGGTGGATGATTTCTACAATATGCTGAAAGCGTTCAAGGAAAAAGATCCAGACGGCAATGGTAAAGAGGATACGTATGGCATGGTGCTTGTCAAATGGAGCGGCCAGTGGGCCAGCGGTTTTGATACCATTAAGTTATGGTTTGGAACACCGAATAAATGGGGCGTGCAAGATGGCAAGCTGGTGCCTGAGCATGAATATCCAGAATATTTGGAAGCGCTTAAGTTCATGAAGAAGCTGTATGATGAGAAATTGATCAACTCCGACTTTGCTGTAATGGACAGTGCCAAATGGACAGATCCGATCGTGAACAATAAGGCAGGAGTAATCGTCGATGTGGTCGATACAGGCGCCCGGGTGGATGATAAAATTCACGCTGCGCTAGAAAAAGAAGGCAAAGACGAACCGGATAAACATTATGTAGATGTAAGCGGGGGCGTAACAGGTACGGATGGCAAGCTACACACATTGCCGACCTCTGGTTTCTCGGGCATGCTGGCTATTCCAAAATCATCTGTGAAGAGCGAAGAAGAACTGAAACGGGTACTGGCTTTTCTAGATCAAATCAATAATCCGGAATTACAAACGATGTTAGGTTTTGGTTTGGAAGGTACTCACTACACTATGGTGGATGGTTTTATTGAACGCTCCAAAGACACTGTACTTGTGGAGTCAGAAGTGGAAGGTCTAAACCAAATATTGGCCTATATTCCTGAGGATAAGTCCAAGACTGTAGCACAAACGCCGCTGCGTCTTAAACAAACTGAAGTTCAAAAGGCAAATGAAGCTTCGATCGTGGTTAATCCGGCAGAGGCCTTTATTTCCACAGTATATTCGCAAAAGGGTGCTCAACTCGACAATGTAATTAATGATGCACGCATAAAGTATATTGTAGGACAAATTGATGAAGCTGAATTGAAATCCGCATTTGACGTATGGAGAAAAACAGGTGGAGATGATTTAGTAAAGGAAATGAACGAATTATACGCTAAGGCTGACCAATAGATCCTTCCTAGTGCTTTTATCCGGCTGGAAAGGATCTGAGGAGCAAAACGAATGTGGTTCGATTGCACTTCAAATTTATCCGATTCGGCTGGTGAGAGCATAGTGATGAGAAATGTGGCGAAATGGAAGCGTTATACAAAAGGCTGGTCAGGCTGTAAAGGCCGGTATTATCGGAAAAACCTGATCATTATGCTGGTGGTGTCATCCATTCCGGGGTTTATTATTGGTGCGCTTGTCTACTGGATGGCAGGGGGACGTCTGGAGAGCGAGCTGCTGCAGATGCATAACAGGCAGATTGAACAGCGGGCGGCTAATATTGATGATCAGCTGTCCAATCTGGAGCTGATGCTGGCACATTGGGCTTTTGATCCCAAGTTTGATTACAGCTTGAATGGCCTTGATTTTATTCAGGATCATGAGCGGGCTTGGGATATTACGAAGACACTCGTAGTGATGCAGGGCTCGAACACGATGACGAGTAACGTTGAACTCTATCTATCAGGAGATCATCCATTACTATTTAATCCCGAATATGGCACGATTGACTCCAGCATGGTTTCTGGTCAATATGACAAATTGATTGATACTGAACAAAGCACCTATTGGACGCAGTGGGCATTCGATCCCAATAAACCAAATGTCAAAGAATTAACGCTTGTCCATCATATTCCGGGCGGAAGCTTGAAGCCCTTCGGGGCTCTTTTGCTCCGCATGGATACGGAGAAAGTAGCTGCGATGCTACGAACTATGACACCTTATAATAGCGGCGAGACATTTTTGCTGCAGACGACGGGGGATTTGTACGTATCTGCTGGAGACAGTGCCGAGGATTCTCCCTTACTTACCGCATTGCATAATGAGATTGTGGAACGGGGCGCGAACCATGAGTCAAATCTTGAGTCCTCTTTTCTCTTCGACTGGGGTAAGGCTACATATGCAGTGACTTATGGTGAGTTTTCCCGACTCTCCGCAGACTGGCTCTATGTGTCCGCTTCACCGATAACCAGCATAACTTCACCTGTCGTCTTCATTTCAAGACTGATATTTTTAGTTAGCTTTAGTGCTTTGCTGCTGGCGGCGATTCTGTCTTGGTTTGCTTCCCGTAAAATCTATTCACCGATAGGACGTTTGCTGCAGACTTTGTTGCCTGACCAAGCGGCGGCTGCGAGTAGGGAGGATGAGTTCATTCTGATTGAACGGCATTGGCAGAACTTGCACGGGGAGAGCCATGCCCTGAAGTACACTCTTTCCGAGCAGCTTCCACATGTGAAAGAAAGCTTTCTGCATCAGCTGTTTCAGGGGTATTTATATTCTTATTCTGAGCAGGATCTGCAAAGCCGGATGCGGCGCTTTAAGTGGGAAGTAGAGGATTGTCATTATATTATTCTTTATATTCAGCTTACAGGCATCTCCAGCCAGGAGGGGAAGTTCCGCAACGGTGATGAAAGTCTTGTATCATTCGCCGCCGTCAATATTATCGGAGAATTGTCTGCCGAGCACTTTAAGCAGGCTGATATTATCAATTTCCATGATCTCACGGCAGGATTACTTCTTATCGAACCCGTTGCGAATCCATCGCTGGAAGCGGTGCAAGCCTTTAGCGAAGAACTGACAGGAACGATTAATCGCATGTTAAAAATGAGGGTAACAGTGGCGTTTAGTGCACCGGTTGGAAGGATATCCGGTATTCCGCTAGCGTTCGAGGCTGCGAAGCAAGCCGCTAGTTATCGCCAGTTTGGTGGTGAGAACCAGATTATTAATATGGAGCTACTGGATCGTGAGGGGCAAAGTACGCCAGAACCGCAATATTCGTTCACTTTGGAGCGCGGAATGATTCAGGCCCTGCGCACAGGAGAAGCGGAAGAGGCTTACCGGCTGTTGGAGGAATTTCTGGAGGCACTGTGTGCCAATGGGGCAAAAGTGATTGATGTGCAGCAGGGCATGCTTCATTTGTTAGGCAGTATTCAGCACGCCATTATGGTCTCAGGCATTCATCCAAACCAACTGTTCAAAGGGGCTAATCTGTACGCGGCACTGTCGCAAATTCATGAGCCGAAGCTTATCCTTGCCTGGTTTCAGGAAAAGGTAGTCGCACCGTATCTGACGGAGCTGAGTGAGCGTTCTGATGCCGGAATCAAACGGACGATTGAGCATGCCATGATGTATATCAATGAGCATTATATGGATAATATTTCGCTGGATGGATGTGCGGATTATACAGGGATCAGCCCATTTTTACTGAGTAAATCATTCAAACGGGTCACCGGGAAAAATTTCATCGATTATCTGACCGAATTACGGCTTGATAAAGCCAAGGAGCTGCTGCGTGATACCTCGCTGCGAATTAACGATGTAGCTGAACAAGTGGGTTATCAGCATAGCTATTTTAACCGGATTTTTAAGAAACAAGAGGGAATAACCCCAAGCCGCTATAGAGAGCTAAGCCATAATAATGAAGCTCTTTAAAAGTAAAGAGAACGTGCGGCGAAGAACGTATGAAGGAGATGGTTGTTGTGCCTACGGCTCTGCCGATTGGCCTGCATTGGCTAAAAAAGCCCGCTATTGATGTGGGTGTTACCTGGGGGGTTCCTTGGAAAAAAGGAGCGCTCGACAGGGAAGCGTTAAAGAATCTCTGCTTAAGTATGCCGAAGAACGAAAAGCATGTGCCGCTGCAAAGCTGGCCAGCAGCTTTTTGGCCAGACGGGAGCATCAAATGGTCCACGCACTCGGCAGTAAACAAAAATTCGGATATTCAGCAGGATTCCTTAGCGACAATGACAATAAATCAAGCGACTCCAGCTACGGAAGTGACTGAGCGACTAACTGTGCAGGAAACAGAGGAAGCTTTCATTATAGATACAGGTGTTATTATTTGCACGGTTAACAAGCAGGGGAAGGGTCTTATCCGCAGTATTGTGCGCAGAAATCCGGCGGACACGGAAGGAACCGAAGTATGCAGTAATGGCGAGCTTGTATGTATACGTGAACAGAGAGATGAGGGTGCTGGCACCCTGAGCATACGTGAGGAGCGATTCGCAGGACGAACGTTAAGGGCCATCCTTGAACAGGGCGGACCTGTTCGCGCAGTGGTGAAGCTAGATGGACTTCACCAAGCTTCGCACAGTGCTCGTGAGTGGCTTCCATATACGTTACGTTTATATTTTTATGCTGGGCTGGAGTCTATTCGATTAGTTCATACGTTTCATTATGACGGTAATCCACAGCAGGATTTTATTAAAGGATTGGGAATAGAATTCACAGTGCCGCTGCGTGGACCTCTTTACAACCGCCATGTTCGTTTTGCCGGAGATAGCGGCTTGTTTAGCGAGTCTCCTAAGACGTTGCATACACGGCGAACCAAAGGTAAGTACCGTGATTTATTCCTCGATCAGGTAGCAGGATGTGCTGTGAAATTTAATCCAGAAGAGGATGCCTATTTCCTTAAATTATTGGATGACTCCGCCACTTGGGGCAGCTTTCGGCTGGTTCAAGATTCTTCCGAGCATTATGGGATCTGGAAGCGGACAGAGGATGGCTGCGCTTGGATCAAGGCAGCAGAAGGCCGCCGGGCAGGTGGACTTGGTTATGTTGGGGCAGAGGGCGGAGGGCTAGCCGTCGGGATGAAGAATTTCTGGCGTAAGCATCCGGCAGGAATGGAGATTGGTTCCACTGCCACTGACGCGGCAGCGCTTACTGTCTGGTTCTGGTCACCTGATGCGGCAGCTATGGACTTGCGGCATTATGATACGAAAACACATGTGGAATCCTCGTATGAAGGTGCAGAAGAATTACGGGCCACTCCATTTGGTATCGCTAATACTAGCGAGCTAACATTCTGGTGTACGGCGCAGACTCCCGGGCATGAATTGTTGCAGCGGATGCAGGCAGAAGCTGAAGAACCTTCATTGCTGGTTTGCGAACCAACTTATTATCATGAAGCGGGTGCTTTTGGTTTCTGGAGTTTGCCTGATCGGAGCACGCCAGCCAAGGCATATCTGGAAGAGCGGCTGGACGGGATCATCTCCTTTTACAAGGAAGAGATCGAGCAGCGCAAATGGTACGGTTTTTGGGACTACGGAGATTTCATGCACAGCTACGATCCGGTCAGACATGTATGGAACTATGATCTCGGTGGCTGCGCCTGGCAGAATTCCGAGCTGGTGCCAAATATGTGGTTGTGGGTAACGTTTCTCCGGTCCGGGAGAGCGGATGTGTTCCGTATGGCCGAAGCTATGACCAGGCATACGAGTGAGGTAGATGTATATCATTTTGGCGAATACGCCGGACTAGGCTCGCGGCATAATGTCATCCACTGGGGCTGCGGCTGCAAAGAGGCTCGTATCGCCATGGCGGGTCTGCATCGCTACTATTATTATCTGACCGGAGACGAGCGGGTCGGCGATATTATGGACAGTGTAAAGGATGCTGATTATTCAACAGTTACTCTGGACCCGATGCGGGCGTATTTTCCGAAGGATGAATTCCCGACTCATGTTAGGGTGGGTCCGGACTGGGCGGCCTTTAGCTCTAATTGGATGACCCGCTGGGAGCGGTTCGAGGATACCGCTTATCGTGACAAGATTATAACAGGCATGGATTGCATCAAAAGGGCAAATTTACGGCTATTATCTGGTCCCACATATGGTTATGATCCGGCAACTGGCCTATTGTCAGGAATGGGCGACGATAACTGGGGGCGTCATCTAGCGATTAGCATGGGAGGTCCGCAGGTGTGGTTCGAGCTGGCGGCAATGCTGGAGGACCCGGACTGGGAAGATATGCTGGCTGAGTTCGGTGTATTTTATAATTTGCCACAAGAAGAGAAGGACGCATTTACGGGAGGGTTGATTTCAGGAAAACTCCGTTTTGAGCATCCTGTACTCAGCGTAGCCATTGCTGCATATGGAGCATATTACCGCAAGGATCCAGCGACGGCAGAGCGGTGCTGGTCGATTTTGCTGGAGAATCCGTTTGGTTGTGTGAATCTACAGGAGGAAGCTGATCGGGTCACTTATATGACTGAGTTAAATGAGATCGATTGGATGAATACAAATGAAGCCTCGCAGTGGTCTTTAAATACGATCATTGCCTTGGAATTAATCGGTAGTGCTTTACCGGAACGCGCGAATTAAAGGCTTCATTGTGGGGAGGAATGTTTTATGGCTAGGCCGATGCAGGACACGGGTATAGGTGGTTTGATCCCTGAAGCATGGAAACCAATCTACCATAATCCCCTCGCTTCAACTAGTGATATCGCTGGATTCCAGATGGAGGGAGCGGGAGCGGTTTCCTTCCCTTTGCAGCGAATGAGACTGGAGAGTACTATCCATGCCGAGGCCGGACAACAAGCAAATGTCGTTCTCTGGTGTCCAGAAGAGTTCCCGGCAGACCTCGCCGTATCTTGGAATTTCCGCCCATTGCGTGAGCCGGGGTTGGCGATTTTGTTTGTAGCGGCCAAAGGAGAGGGTGGGAAGGATTTATTTGATTCCACGCTTGCTCGTCGTACGGGTGAATATGATCAATACCATCACGGGCAGATAGACACGTATCATATCTCGTATTTTCGCAGGCGTTGGGTGGAAGAACGTGAATTTCATACCTGTAATTTGCGTAAAAGCTATGGTTTTCATCTGGTTATGCAGGCAGCCGATCCGCTTCCGGACGTAAGCGACATGACTGAGCCCTACCGGATGTTAGTGGTGAAGCGTGGTCCTATGCTGTCTTTTGCAATCAATGAACTGCCGATTTTTACATGGATAGATGATGGTGAAACCTATGGGCCGCTACTGACAGGCGGGAAAATTGGGTTCCGACAGATGGCACCCCTGATGGCTGAATACTCAAATCTGACGGTTTTTGGACAGTAATGCGAAGGAGGCTTCAGATTGATGTCTATTATTTATTATTGTTACCCTGAGGGCAGACATAAGGCGCTTACAATGAGCTATGATGACGGCAGACGGGCTGACGAAAGATTGGTAGGACTATTTAACCGCCATGGGATTAGAGGAACATTTCATCTCAATTCTGGCCTGCTGGGTGAAGGTGATCGTATTACGGCAGATGAAATAACTGAGCTGTACCAGGGACATGAGGTATCTGTTCATACGCAACACCATCCGACGATGGCCCGTTGTCCGCAGGAGCAAATCATCCATGAGATTATGGAGGATCGAAAGTGTTTTGAGACGCTGCTCCAGGTGCCGATACGGGGAATGTCTTATCCTAACGGTTCCTTTAACAAGGAGATAAAGAAGCTTTTGCCTCGTTTAGGCATGGAATATGCCCGTGTGGTACAGACCACTGGCGGCGGCTTTGGGCTGCCGGAGGATTGGCTGGAATGGCGGGGGACTTGCCATCATAATGATCATTTGCTGGAGCATGCGGAGCAGTTCGTGAAGCTGCATAAACGGCAGTATTTATATCTGATGTATGTGTGGGGCCATAGTTATGAATTTGATAACGATAATAACTGGGAGCTGATGGAAAGCTTCTGTGAAGCAGTGGGAGGACTAGAGGAAATCTGGTACGCGACAAATATTGAACTCGTTCATTATATGAAGGCTTGTGAAGCCCTTATTTTCTCCGCTGCTCGGGATTTTGTATATAATCCGGGAGCGCTATCTGTCTGGCTGGAAATCGACGGTTTGATTATAGAAGTAGCAGGCGGACAAACCATCCGTTTCCCGGAGATCTAATCGAAGAGAGAAGACAGGAGGATTCTAATGAAAACGAAGGACACACAATTAGTCTATCAGCTGGCAAAAGTAGATATTTCCGCTGCCGGTCCACGCTGCAAAATGCTTATTGGCGATCTGAATGGGGATGGACGTGCGGAAATGCTGCTGGTTCAGCCGGATAATCGCCAGGATGTACGTTATATTCCCCATCAGGTGCAATGCCTGACTGCTTTTGATATGGATGGCAAGCTGCTGTGGCAGGTGGGCACACCCGATCCTGACGCTGGCAGCCAAGGCTCGGATTATCCAGCGCAAATTTATGATTTAGATGGTGATGGGGCGCTGGAAGTATTATGTGTAATGGATGGACGGTTTCATATTCTTGAAGGTTCAACAGGAACGGTTAAGTCGATATACGACTTACCTGCTGAACATGCACATGATTGTATTATCATCGCCAATCTAACAGGGCAAGAACACGCTTCCGACATCATTCTGAAGGACCGTTATCATCAACTGTGGGCCATGGATCAGAATTTCAATTTATTATGGACGCATAAAGGCAATGTAGGACATTATCCGTGGGTTCACGATCTTCATGGAAATGGACAGGATCAAGTGATGGCAGGTTATGATCTGCTTGATTCTAAAGGTGATTTATTATGGAGTTGCCATGATCTTGACGACCATGCGGACTGTATTTGGGTTGGCGATGTGAATGGAGATGGCTATCCTGAACTGGTTGTCGGCGGAAGCGTAACGGTGATGTATGACCGGGACGGACAAGAGCTTTGGCGTTATGACGGCTCTATCGAGTCACAGCATCTGGCGTTAGGCCGATTCCGGCCTGAACTGCCTGGCCTTCAGGTTGCCGGGCTGGACCGAATGATCCGCGAAGATGACGGCAAAGGGCTGAAGGGCAAGGATGCGTTGTTTCTTCTAGACTGTAATGGCAAGGAACTTTGGAAAGAAGAACGTACAAGCGACGGTTGGCTGACTATAGTTGAAGCCGTGAGCAACTGGCAAGCGGGTTCTCCGGATTATATTCTCGCGTACCGCCGGGGAGGCGGAGTATATCCTGCTTTGTACGATGGACATATGCGGGTTGTAGCTGAATTCAAGGAGGAAGGTTATGCCGTTCACGGCGATCTTCTGGGATGTGGCAGGGAACAGGTTGTAATTTATAATGATGAGTCCGCAACGGTATATTCAAGCGAGTGGATAGATATTAGTACCTGTGCCTCCGAGAAATCGTTACCTCAGCCTAAAAGATTGTACAACTCGACGCTGTATCCCGGTGGAGAAATAACGGTGTGAAGGAGGATACGCTTAGTGAGTACTTATATTACAGAATACTTTCCTGATCCTGATTGTATTGCCAAATATAATGGGGGCAAAATCGAAAATGTACTGGCCGCTGTGGCCAGCCGTTTTATCGGTGCCTATCCCCCGCAGCCTCCGGTGTACCGGGTACATTCGCAGAGTGGTTTCAACCGGCTCCGCGACTGCCGTTACGATATGAATCTGGAAGAACGACTGCCGGAGCTAGCGGCAGGACAATTCGTATATGTATGGGGAAAGCTGTGGAGTGACAATGAGGTAGATGCCCCTTTCTCAGTTAGTTGCTATAGTCCAGTTAAGGTTTACATAAATGGACGGCTGGTGTTTAGCTCCAATCTAAATGATGATGTGTTTCCGGACAGAAGGACGTTTTTTCGGGCGAGCATGGGTAAAGGCTGGAACCATCTTGTACTGGAGTATGTTGCAACAGGTACAGGTTGCGGAGGGGTTTTTGGAACGGGCAGTGTCAAAGGTGCACCAGTACACTTTCTTACTCCAACGGCGCAGTTAAGCGGTTGTGAAGGTTGGATTTATAGTGGACCCCAGCAGACATCTTGGGCAGCTTGGCTGGAAGCTGAATTCACTGAAGAGCAAATGACAGCTCGCTGCGTTTGGTTTCCGACACAGCAATGGTCGCCACAGGAACAGGCAACTGGCAACTGTTCACGCATATTTGGGGAAATGCTGGGAGCCAAGGCGTATGCTTGGTGTAAGCTGGAAGTTAACAGCCTACAGAAAGACGACATTCGTCTGCATGGTAGCTATCGTGGAATGGCTGAAATCTCTATCTATGTGAATGGGAAACTTGTAGCTGAGCATCAGAACGTGAAAGGTATGCTTGATATCCAACTGGAGCTTGGTTATGGACTACATGATCTGGTCGTGGAGTCCATCTGTGGAGAGGGGAATTGGGGATTTGAACTGGACGTACGGTCTGGTGGTGTTCAGAGTAGTCTCGTGCAACCATATCCCGTTAAAGGATTAACTGATCCATGGTTGTACCTTGGATTGTTCACCAAGGAGGCAGCGCCGAAAGTCTTAGAACTGACCTCTATGGATACTTTATTTGGGGAAGCGGATGAAGTAACCTTTTGGCGTGTAGACCAACCGAATAGCTGGGTTAGGCCTTATTTGGAGAGTGTTATGTTTGGGCGCTGGAATTACCCTCTAGGCGTAACCCTGTACGGATTGCTGAGAACAGGAGTAGAGCTTAAGGCCCCCCATTATGCCGAATATGCACAACACCATATTGAGCAATGTACAGGGCTGCATAAATATGCCTTATGGGACCTTGTACGTTATGGCGCTCCGGGCATCAATCATCAGCTGGCGCTGATGGATTCGCTGGACGACTGCGGATCCTTCGGGGCAACGATGCTGGAAGCACATAAGCTTCGTCCACTACAGGGCGCACCGGAAGCTGCTGCTGAAATTGCCAATTACATTACTAAAGTGCAGAGCAGGCTGCCTGACGGAGCTTTGTATCGGACCAGTGGCACAGTTGATTTTATGCAGCAGACGATGTGGTGTGATGATCTGTATATGAGCACGCCATTTCTAAGCAAATATTATGAAATGACCGGAAATGCGGCTTATCTTGATGATGCGGCGGTGCAGTTTTTACATTACAAGGAGCGGCTGTTCCAGCCGGAGCTTGGCATTATGCATCATGTGTATGATTATAAGTTTAATAAACCCAATGGCGTGCCTTGGGGCAGAGGTAATGGTTGGGTGATTTTCTCGCTGACTGAGCTGCTTGAAGTTATGCCTGAGCAACATCCGTTGCGAGCTGATTTGCTTGATTATTTCCGCGAGCTTAGTAAAGGCTATCTTAAGCTGCAAGATGAGCGGGGCCTATGGCATCAAGTGTTGACGGATCCTGAGTCCTACGCGGAGGCTTCTTGTACCTCTATGTTTATTTACGCTTTTGCTAGAGGCGTACGCTGCGGTTGGCTGCTGGAACCAGAGTCATACGTAACCTCTGCAATCAACGGCTGGAGTGGCTTAACCCGTTATTGTATTGACAAACAAGGCAATGTTTACGGTGTCTGCCGCGGTTCGGGTTATTCGTTTAACAAACTGTATTATAAAGATGAATTGACCTGGCAATTAAACGATACACATGGGATTGGCATCGTGCTGCTGGCCGGAATTGAGGTTCACAGGCTCGTACGAGATTTGGAAATGAAATCACATGACGAAGCAAAATGAATGGCATGATGAGGAATGAGACGACCGTATTAATCACAAAATTACAGCGGAGCAGCGATACTCCATTAGTGGGGATCGCTGCTCTTTGTTATGCGTTACAGTGCTGCTTAAACCCCCGAAACCCCGAAACCCCCCCCGGTCCCCCCGGCCCCCCGAAACCGCCGATTACTCCTGCTAGACAAAGTTATGCGGACTCAGATGACGTTATTTGCAGATTTATCGCCTTTTGGGGCCATTTTCGGACTCCAGTGACGTTATTGCTTCGAAAACGGCTAATATAGGTAGCTTTTTATGCCAATAGCGACTATGGGGTCCGATAAAATCCCAAAATAGCGATTATGCTGCGAATAAGGTCCACTGGGTCCGATAGCCTCATGAGCTTTGTTCGCGCGAAAAGGTAATCTAGTGACGGGGTATTGTTGTTGCTCAGATGCCCCAGATGCCAGATGCCAGATGCTCCCGATGCTCCCGGTGCTCCCGGTGCTCCCGATGCTCCCGATGCTCCTGATGCTCTTGATGCCCCCGATGCTCCTGATGCCCCGTATGCCCATGGCAGTTCACATAAGGTACTTGTGATCGACGGAGCGGCTACAGAGAGAATCGGTTGTGATTTCTAGCTGTGGATCAGCGGTTTTGCTTGCGATATTGCAAAGGCGAACGTTTAACGATTTGTTTAAACACACGCCCGAAGTGGGCGATGCTGTCAAAGCCGGTATCCTCGGCGATGTTCGTAACTTTAGCGTTGGTGCTCTGCAAGAGACGTTGGGCTTCCTTGATCCGAATGTAGTTTAGATATTCTACGATGGTGAAGCCAGTTGTCTGCTTGAACACTCGGCAGAGATAGGTGCTGCTGATGAAAAAAGTCTCAGATAGCCGCTCCAATGTAAGCTTTTCAGCATAATGTGTTTGTAAAAAATCAATAATTTCGTAGACTTTTAGCTGCTTCTCACTGTTCTCAGGGGCAATGGGCTCGCGGCTTATTTCCTGTATTCTGTTCATTTCAATAAATAGTTGGATGAGCAGCGTCTGCAGATAGGGGGATTGCTGTGTCCGTGGTTCTGTTTGTTCTTTTAGCATGCTGAAAAGAAGATATTCAATGACCCCCTGCTCATGTACTCCGGGCCGCAAAAGCAAGCTTTGTGTAGCCATAAATGGAAAATGCAGCTCGAAATGTGCCAATGTCTTTTGCAGAAAGCTTTCCTCAAAGTTAATTAAGATCCGTTCATGGCTTGCAGAGCCTTTAGAGGTGGTACGATGGAGCTCGTTCTTGTTAATAAAAATCAGATCACCTTTACGCAAGGTGTAGATCAGATTGTTAATGTAATAACTGCGTTCCCCGGCGAGTAAATAATAAATTTCATAAGTATCGTGATAATGGTCGGAATCCATGCTGAATGGACCGGCTCTTTTTATTTGCTCAATTATAAAAGGAGGCTGAGGCTCCTGTTCCATACTAAATCTGCTCCTTTCTGATAATGAGGATAATATTTGCAAAGTTTTTGTTATTTCTGCTAAGAATCGCTTAGATTAAGATATATTTTATACTATACACTATAAGAAGAAAACGCTTTTAAATCAATAAGTGATGGAGTGATCCTGATGTCCAACAAGAAATATGCTTTCGTAGGAACCGGCGGCCGAGCGGAGTTTTTTTATGGTGAGATCACCACGAATTATCGTGAAACCTCTGAGATTGTAGGCTTTTGTGATGTGAATGGAGCAAGAATGGATTATGCGAACCGTTTGCTGGAGGAAAAATATAAATATCAAGCGGTTCCTACCTATAAAGCTCATGAGTTTGACCGTATGATTGAGGAAACCAAACCTGACACGGTTATTGTCACGAGTATTGACCGCACGCATCATCGTTACATTATCCGGGCGATGGAGCTTGGCTGCGATGTTATTTCGGAGAAACCGATGACAGTGGATGAAGAGAAATGTCAGGAAATTCTTGAAGCGATTGAGCGGACTGGGAAAAAGCTGCGTGTGACCTTCAATTACCGCTATGCCCCACACAACACCAAAATCCGTGAACTCATTATGGACGGCGCGATTGGAGAAGTGCTTTCCGTCAACTTCGAGTGGCTGCTAAATACGCAGCATGGGGCGGATTACTTCCGCAGATGGCATCGTGATAAACGGAACAGCGGAGGTCTGTTGGTTCATAAATCCACACATCATTTCGATTTGATGAATTTCTGGCTGGGTTCGCGCCCAGATACGATTTATGCGATGGGTGATCTAAGATTTTATGGCAGAGAAAACGCGGAGAAGCGCGGGGTGACTGAGTTTTATCAGCGTGCTCATGGTAGCAGTGCGGCGGAAAATGATCCGTTTGCCCTGCATCTTAAAGATAATGAGCAGTTAAAGCAGATGTATCTGGATACGGAGCATGAGGATGGCTACCTGCGTGACCAAAGTGTGTTCGGTGATAATATCAGCATTGAGGATACGATGGCGGTTATGGTCAAATACAAAAATAAGACGATTATGAATTATTCACTTAATGCTTATCTGCCTTGGGAGGGTTTCATTGTGGTATTTAATGGGACCAAGGGGCGGATGGAAGTAAAGGTCGTCGAACAGTCTTATGTAAATGCCGGAGGAAATAAGGAAGATGAAGGGGCGTTAAAAGACAAGCGGATCACGGTCTTCCCTCATTTCGCAGCACCTTATGAAGTGGAGATTGAAGAAGGAGTTGGGGGGCACGGAGGCGGAGATCCTGTGATGCTGCGTGATATTTTTGAACGTCCGCTGGAGGATCGCTTTAATCGTGCAGCATCCCATGTGGACGGAGCGTTGTCTATTATGACCGGGATTGCGGCAAATCGTTCAATAGCTACTGGACTTCCAGTTAAGGTAGATCAGTTAATAAAATTGTAGTAGCCCGTTTATGAACAAGCGGCTTTGGGTTCGTAGGGAGCGTTTCTCCAGAATCCCGGAGGGCCCTCCGCTCTGTCCACATGTTAAGCCAACTTCTACTCTTAGATTGAGCTAAAAAAAGTGAAAATAAAAGGCTGTCTCCAAAATGAACTGCACCCCGTCAAGTAGACAGCACAAAAAATAAAAGTAGTTTAAGCGGCCTTAGTCCTAAATTCAATGGGACTGAGGCCGTTTAGTTTTGCCTGTAACCGTTCGTTATTGTAAAAATGAATGTAGGTATCAATATCTGTTTGGAGTTCTTCAAAGGTCTGGTAGGAATGTAAGTAGTACTTCTCACATTTCAATGTTCCCCAGAAGGATTCCATCGGCGAATTGTCAATGCAGCAGCCTACTCGGGACATGCTTTGCTTCAGTTCTGCATCGTCCAGCATCTTTTTAAAATGCAGAGAGGTATACTGAAAACCACGGTCGCTATGGAGTAAGGTTCGGCTCTCCGGTGCTGCCTTCAAAGCTAATTCCAGTGTGTTAAAAACTAGCGAATTATTATTGGAATGACCCAGAACGTAAGCAACAATCGACTTGTCATACAGATCTTTTATTGCACTTAAATACGCCTTCTTGCCGTTTCCGTATTTGAATTCCGTTACATCCGTTACCCATTTTTGGTTTGGAGCTTCAGCCTCAAAATTACGGTTCAGCACATTCTCTGCAACCTGCTGCGGCGTGGAGCCTACATACTTCTTTTTCTTTCTGCGGATGACTGACTGGATGCCTTGGCATCTCATCAGCCGGTACACTCGCTTTGCGTTAATAGATTTATCCATTTGTCTGCGCAAATGCAGGGTCAATTGGCGATACCCAAAGGTTCGTTCCACCTTCTCATACAAGAGGAGCATAGCCTCTGTCAGTTTCTCGTTGTCTGCCTCTCGAGAACTGGGTTTGCGATTCAACCATTTGTAATAACTTGACCGTGAAATCCCTGCGATGTCACACAAAAGCCGAATGGAGCAAGACTGTTCCTGCTGAACGGCCTGAATGGCCAGGTAGATGTTCACCTGGCGAATGGTCCTTAACGTCTCCTCCTTTCGAGTTCCTCTAACTTTTTTAGAAAAGCATTCTCCGCACGCAGGCGTGCATTCTCGTATTCCAGCTTTTGCATCGCGAGTTCGTGGCGATCTGCTTCCGTAAGTTCTTCAGGCGCTTTAGTGCGTCCTCTACCGTCTCGTAACGCCTCTTCACCACCAGCTTCGTACTTCTTTACCCAGCTATATACTTGTTGGTAAGACACGTGAAAATGGCTTGCCGTCTTCGCATAGTCTTCTCTGTTCGAAAGGCAGTACAGCACGATATTTATCCGTTCCTGCCAAGTGGTTACGCGTCCTTTGGTCATAGCTTTAGTTCCTCCTGAATGAGCTGTTAAGCTGTTGCTATGACCATTATACTTCCTAATCCAGTTGGCGAGTTGGGTTGAACTTGCAATCTTATACTTGCAGATGATTTGGTTTTGCGACAATCCTCCCTCGAGATAGTCCTTAACGGCATGGAGTTTAAGTTCTGCAGAATATGTACGATTGTAGCTTCGGACTTCCAGCCCTTCGTATCCATACAATTGATAACGTTGCCGCCACTTCACTAATGAGTTTTTGGATATTCCATACTTCCGGGCCGCAGTTTTCAAACCAATGTCGCCCCGTTCAATTTCTTGGAGAATCGTTAACTTTTCCAGTGCTGTAAACTTCTTTTGTTCCATAAAAATGCTCCCCATACAGCGACAGGTTTTTATTATTTCACCTGTCTACTATATGGGGAGCATATCAAAAATCATCGTAGATGACTAAGAGACAGCCTTGTTTATTTTAGCTAAAACTCAATTATTGTTTGACGACGTTAAAGCCATCTTTTTGCAATTGGGTCACGATACCATCGTCACCGAGCATATGCAGCGCGCCAACGACGACAAGGTAAGTCGCTTTTTTATCACTATTCAAATATTCTTTTACATGCTTCACCATGTTGACGTTACGATCCGAAACCAGGCCTTTATAATACTCTGGCTCTTGCGCGACCGCTTTTGTCATCGCTACGAGCGACTGCTCATCACCTTGCATCCACATTTGGGATAGTGCATCCAGCGAAGCTGCTGCGGAAGTATTGTCCGTTTGATTGAGGCTGCCGAGTGTGTCGACAAGAAGCTTTTCTTGCAATCCATCTGAGAACTGGTCGAACATATTCAGCTGCAATTGTGTGTTTTCCAGTTCAATAATAGGTTTGTTCAGCTTGCCTGCTTTTTGTAAAAAATATAAATCAATGCCGGTATCCGCCGTATAACTTGTAACTTGCATCTGTAGACTTGAGACACCTTGGGTAACGACCCACGGTTTGAAGGAATCGAATGCATTTTCCGCCAGACCATTTGCTTTTAGCAGCTGAGTTACTTTGTTATATGTATCTGCGGATACATGATCCTTGAGCTTGGTTCCATCTGTATAAGAGCCTTTTTCCAAAATAAACTTTTGGATCTCAGCTTGATCAATCTTAGAGATATCTACTTCGACACCTAAATATTGCGAGGCTTCAAAAGCAGCTTCAATCTCCGGACGCAGCGGGTACATTTTGTCGTTAGCCACATGGATAGAACCAAGCAGATAGACGGTGTTGCCGTTGTTCTCCACTTTCCATAAGAATCCGGTGCTTCCGGCAGCTTGAGTATCGGCCACAAAAGTGATGGTGCGCAGCGCTGGACTCCACTCCACCTTATAGCCGATCGTTTCTCCTATAAAGCGGACAGGAACATAGGTGACATTGTTGATGGTTTTAGGAGCCACCTCTAGTTTTTTCTTCTCCCCGTTTACCGTTGCGGTTGTGCTACCGATGGTCAGTGAGAGGGCCAGTCCATTTTTGGTCCCTGTTACGGTTTGGGTTTTTTTATTCCAATTAATATTTACATTAAGCTTCTCTAGCAGGGGACGCATAGGAACTAGGGTCGTTCCTTTTTCTACAACAGGGTTAGAATTGCCTAACTTTATTTCGGTTCCATCAATCCATACACCGACAGGCTTTTCAGCAGCATGCGCAGTGGTAAAGACAGACATAACCATGAAAATGGATAAAAATAATGCACCTAGCTTTTTCATTAATAGGACACTCCGTTTCTAAAAAAGAATGAAAGATGTAAGTCACTCTCTGATTTTAACGTATTTTCCCATAAACAGTTATACCTTTTGTTACTATATTGATTTGATGCCTATGATTGGAAAGTAAACTTACAGTACTTCACGTCATTCAAAAGTCAAAATAATGCACATCAAAGCAAAAATCGCCCCTATTAGATCCTGTTCACTCTCCTTATCATGAAACGTAAGAAACGAAGAGCCTGAAGGGAGCAAGGAACTTATGTGGAGCAGTGCGATTGAAGATGCGATAGAGAAGGTACGTAAGAACATAGACCGATTCGGGGGCAGTTTCCCTCATGTCAGCAGGAATGGAACTTATCAGCTCAATAACAACGACGATTGGACGAACGGATTTTGGAGCGGCATGTTGTGGTTGTGTTATGAATATACGCGGGATGACAGCTTCCGTATTGCGGCATCCCATACCGTAGAAGATTTCCGCCGCCGTTTCGCGGCAAAGACCGTGCTTGATCATCACGACATTGGCTTCCTGTATTCGTTATCCTCTAAAGCCCAGTGGATTATAGATAAAGACGAATCAGCGCGTCAACTGACATTGCAGGCGGCAGACTTGCTGCTGAAGCGCTGGCGTACAGCTGGCGGTTATATTCAGGCTTGGGGACCGGAGGGGGATACTCAGGAAGGCGGGCGGATCATTATTGATTGTCTGTTAAATCTTCCCCTTTTGTATTGGGCAGAAGAACAGACCGGTGATTCCGAATACAGGGAGGTGGCGGTCATGCAGGCGGAGAAAACGAGACGGTATCTGGTACGGGGAGATGACAGCTCTTACCATACGTTTTTCTTCGACCCGAAGACCGGAGAGCCGATTGGCGGCGCCACTCATCAGGGCTTTACTAACGGATCGACCTGGACGCGCGGGCAGGCTTGGGGTGTTTACGGTTTTGCATTATCCTACCGCTATACCAAAAATCCGTTGTATTTGGAAACGTCCAAGCGGATGGCCCGCTATTTTCTGGAGCATTTGCCGCAGGATCATGTCGCTTACTGGGATTTTAATGCTCCGGTATCTCCGAATACTTACCGGGATAGCTCGGCCTCAGCAATAGTAGCAGCCGGACTACAGGAACTGCTGGAGCTAATGGATGGGGAGGATTCTGAGCGGGCTTATTTTCAGCAGGGATTAGTGCAGTCGATGACTTCGCTTGTGCAGAACTATTCCACGCTCGGTGAAGAGGCGGAGGGGCTGCTGAAGCATGGTTCTTACCATGTGCGCGGCGATCTGTCTCCAGATGACTTCATGATCTGGGGAGATTATTTCTATCTCGAAGCATTGATGCGGCTGCAAAAAGGCAACAAGGGGTACTGGTATGAACGCTGATGTCAGACAAATTTCCCCCTATGCCGTCTTTGCGCTGCTCGACCTTGAGTTGCCTGCTTTAGCTCTAGTGAAGAATGCACTCAGCCAAGCGCGTCAGGACGATGCGCTGATTGAATTGCATCGGTATTTGACCCGCCGGAGCACGCCGGGCTGGCGGATAGAGGATAACCGGAAGCAGCAGCTTATTGACTATGTACGGCTTTATTGTGCAGACGAACTGGAAGCAGTAATGAAGACAGCGGATGAAGTTGTGGAGCAGACGTTTCTCTTTCGTTTTACCTGGGATATGGAGCGCAGCCGCATTCCGGTTACCTTTGAGGAAGAAATTGACTGGCGTCATGTTCCGGACAAGGATGTAGAATGGGCTTATATGCTGAATCGCCACCGCTACTGGGTGGCATTAGGACAAGCGTATGCGATAACAGGTAAAGAGGTTTATGCGAGAGCATTTTGCTGCCAGCTTGAAGATTGGATAGACCGTAACCCCGTTCCAGACAAGCCTACGAATGATACGCTGACATGGCGTACAATTGAAGCGGGCCTTCGTTGTGCTAACTGGATTAAAGCACTGTCTTATATACAGGATAGTCCGCTGCTCACACCGACGCTGCTGGCCAAAGTGATGATATCTCTCCATGAACACGGCCAATATTTAGCTTTATCGTTTACGGGCTGGAAGAAGATCAGCAACTGGGGGGTGCTGGAGACTTGTGGTTTGTTCCAAACTGCGCTCTACTTCCCTGAGTTCACTAGTGCCAATAACTGGCGACAGCTCAGTGAGGAGAGATTGGGAGAGACGGTGCGAATTCAGATTATGGCGGACGGCATCCACTGGGAGCAATCGCCCACCTATCACCATGAGGTTTTGGTATGTTTTCTCGACTTCATCCGCTTAGCCCGATTGAACGGACTGGAGCTTCAGGAAGAATTTCAGCAAAAGGTTCAGCAAATGGCTGTCGCTTCATTGTATTGGGCCAAGCCGAATCACCGGCAGCCGATGCTTGGCGATAGTGATGACAGCGATATCCGTTCGCTTTTGACTTATGCGGGCTGGTTATTTCAGGATGCTGTACTCCGCTTTGGCGGATACGATCAAATGGATTATGACAATGCCTGGTTGTTTGGGATAAATGGAGTTGAGGGCTACGAGCGGCTGAATGCGGAGCTACCGCCAAACTTGTCACACGCCTATGCACATTCCGGCCATTATGTGATGCGAACGGGCTGGGACGAGCAGGATTTGTACCTATATTTTCACTGCGGACCGCTTGGGGGTGGACATGGGCACGCGGATCTGCTACATTTCGATCTGTATGCCTATGGGCGGGATCTGCTTACCGATCTTGGCAGATACAACTATAGTGATCATACACCACTTAGAAAAGCGCTAAAAGAAAGCGCTGCCCATAATACGACCACTGTCGACGGAATTGGATTTACCGAAGTCACGGATACATGGTCCTTCTCTCAGATTGCGAAGCCAACGGGCTGCCAATGGATCAGCCATCCGGACTTTGATTATGTAGAGGGCAGCCATGACGGCTACCGTCATTGGGATGATCCGGTCTACCCGTTAAGGAGGATTCTATTTATTAAGCCTTTTTACTGGCTTCTGGTGGACAGCTTCAGTTCCCGGCAGGAGCATACATTTTCCCAGCATTTTCATTTTGCACCCGGAACGGTTCAGATGGAAGATGGAACGCTAATATGCCTTACAAAAAATGAGCGGGAAGCCAATCTTTGTATCCTTCCTGTTCATGTTGATGGTCTTCAGGGCAGGATGGATGCTGGGGTAATCTCCCGCGAATATAATCTGCTGGAACCCAATCAGTATGCTGTGTACTCCCGAAAGGGGAAAGGAACGGTCTCGATCATGCAGGTGCTGTACCCGCAGCCTGCGGGTGAGTTGTTCTGTCCGCTGGTCGAACAGGTGCCGATTTACCGCCATACGGGTGAACCGGTGGCTGCTGCACAGGCGGAGGCCTGCCGCATCATCCTCCCCGAAAGGAATGAGGAGCATATTATCGTGATCAGCCACGAGATTCCATCCAGTCATTTAGATTCCTATGTAGTGGAAGGCGTACAAATTTTTGGAGAAGTAGTGCTTATGGTTTCTGCAGACGGTCAAAAGAAAGTCACGGTAATCAGATAATGTATGAATACTGGACAACGGGCTGATAGAATAAAAGAAAAGAGCATGAGAGAGGCGCGGAGAAAACATGTTCAAATTCACTTACTATAGACGTATCCAGGTTTCATTTCTTTTGCTGATTTTTATCCCGCTGATTGCAGTATCGATCATCTCCTTCGTGCTCATCCGGGATACGATGGTAGAGAAGCTGCAGCTCAGCAACGATAACTTCCTGAACGTTATGATTGACGAACTAAACAAAACTATTGATGATGTGACGTTCGCTTCCCATTTTATTGTAAACGATACCAATTTCCGCGCTAATCTGAAGTCTTTTGCGGATACTGAGCGGCTAAATAGCTATCAGGATTACGTACATTTTACGCAAATTCAAGATGTGTTTTCGCTCATCAACTCTAAGCCGTTGAATAATAATATCCGCATGTATTTGGTCAACCGGAAACACTTTGTGATCTCCTCTGGGACGGAGAATTTATCTGTAATCAATGCTAACCTGGACAAGCTGATGAGCCGTGTCAATATCCACGAACCGGAGACCTTGCAATGGCTTGGGATGGCTGACAGCGGTTCCGGTAAAAGCAGCAGCTATTATATTGCCAGAGTAATCTATGACAGCCGGGAGAAACAGCAGGTGTCCGTGCTGCTTATCTCAATTCCTGAATCCTATTTCAATAAATTGCTCGGACCCGTCGAATTTGGCAAGGTTGCGTTATTTGATTCTGGAGGAGGCTTGATCGCTGGGAACTCAGAATTGGCTTCAGAAGGCAAGGAAGCGAGAGGAAGCGTTCGTACAGCCAGAGCTATCGACAAATCCAATTGGCAGCTGATCTATGAAGCTTCGGAGAAAGAATGGTCGGGCCAGATCTCGCGGACGTTTTATAGTGGCATTGGCTTGGTACTCCTCTTATTTATTGTCTTTTCGGCTACCTCCATGCTGATTGCCAAAAGATTGCATAGTCCGATCATGAAGCTGCAGCGCGTTGTGCGCCAGTTCGGGATGGGGAATCTTGATGTCAGGCTGGAGGTCAAGGGCAAGGATGAAATCGCTGAGCTGGGGCAGACGTTGAATACTATGCTGGACCAGCTGCAAGGACTGATTCACGACATCGAGCTGGAGCAGGAACAGAAGCGGGTGATGGAGCTGGAGGCGCTGTTTATGCAGATTCGCCCCCACTTTTTGATCAACACGTTGAATTCGATTAAATGTAGCCTTATTTTGGCCAAAGATAAGCTGCATAGCGGGATCATCGATTCATTAATGAGTCTGCTCCGGGCCTATTTGAAGGTCAATGAACCGGCTACCTTGCGGGAAGAATGCAAACTGCTTGGCCATTATATCGATATTATGAAGATCCGCAACGAAATCCCTCTTGAACTGGAGGTCGATCTGGAAAAGAATACAGAGAAGCTCATCGTCCCTAAGCTAATTTTGCAGCCCCTTGTAGAAAATGCAATCGTCCACGGATTGGTTGACCACCCGGCACCGCGTATTGTCGTTCGCTCGCGAACGGTCCCTGATGGGATCATGATTGAAGTTGAAGATAATGGCTGCGGTGCAGGGGCTGAAGTTCTGGCGGGCCTGAACCGCAGGTTACTGTATAAGGACGATGAACAGGATGAAGCTTATCAAAGGGTCGGGTTAATGAACGTAGTTCAAAGGCTGAGGCTGACCTATGGGCAGGATACCCGCTTGTCGCTGCATAATCTGCCGCAGGGTGGGGTGTCCGTTTCTCTGTATTTGCCGCAAGGCAATCATCAGGTTAATCTGTCAGAGAGAGAGGGATATTGATGTATAAAGTGATGCTCATAGACGATGATGTTCCTATGCTCAAAGTGCTTCAGCAGATGATTGACTGGGAGGCACATAGCTTGCAGATTGTCGGCAGCACCTATTCCAGTGCCAAGGCGTTATTAATGTTTGAGGAAGTGCAGCCTGACATTGTGATCACGGATATTGGTTTGCCGCAAAAGAACGGGATTGAGCTAGCCGATTGCTTCACCCGCATGAAGCCGGAGGTCAGAATTATTTTCCTGACCTGTCATGAGGATTTCCATTATGCTCAGCAAGCGGTAAAGCTGAAAGTGGATGATTATTTAATCAAGGACCAGCTTACAGAAGAGCAACTGGAGAAAAGCCTTGCCAAGTCCGTACACTTGCTTAAGTCGAAGATCGGGTTGATCAGCCATGGGGAGACAGGCTACAACAGCCAGCTCTTCCGGCAGAACCTGCTGCAAAGGGTGATTGGCGGTGCTCCGCCTGAAACCACACTGGCCTATGCGGCGCAAATCGGCATATCCTGGACGTATCCGTGGTTTATGCTGGGCACGGTCAGTATTCATTTTTCCAGCTTCGACAAGCGATACAAGCAGAGTGAGTATCCACTTATTCTATATGCTATTTACAATATAGCCTTGGAATTGTCCGAAACGTGTGAAGGGGTTACGCCTTTCTTGGAGCAAAAGAATATTGTGATTTTATATAATTACCGTGTGAATCTGGCGCAGAATGCCAGTCTTCATTTTCACGATTATTTACAGCGGCTGTGTTCTGAATGCTCCCATCTTCTTAAGATTCAACCGGGCATTATTGCCGTCACAGAGAAAATGGAGCTACAGGCGATTGGCCAGATCCATCGGCAGATTGTTCAGGACAAATGCGAGTTCTATGCAAGTGCGGATTACACGGTTCTGGATACTTTGCAAATCGCTTCTCCACGTTTCCAGCCTGCTCCCCAAGGATTTCTGGACAGCTATATCCCGCAGATGGAACGGGCCGTGATTAAAAAAGACCTTGAAGCCATCCGTGGCACTCTACAGGAAATCGCTAGGACTGCAAAAGTTATGTCTATTCATCCTGGCGATTTCGCCCGGGATTTATCCTTTATGCTCCGCGGCATCGAGTTAATGTTTACGAGCCTGATGTTCGATGAGGATCTGTTCGTCTATCTCGTGCAGACCCGCACACTTGAAGATACGATGGAACTGGTGGAGAGAAAGCTTGTACAGATTACAGGCAGCAAGCAGCAGGTGGCAGGAACTTCTCCGCAGGAGCCCAAGCTGCAGCTTATCCAGCAGTATATCGACCAGCATCTAGGCGATAATATCACTTCAATTGATATGGCACGTTATCTGTTTCTGGATCCAAGCTATTTTTCGCGTTATTTCAAGCGCATGACTGGCCTGACCTTTACGGACTATGTGCATCAGCACAAGATGAAGGTCGCTACCAAAATGCTGAAAATCTCCAGCCAGAACCTGGAGTCGCTGGCCGTCGGCCTGGGATATTCGGACAGAACCTATTTTTCAAAAGTGTTCAAAAAATATGTAGGAACAACGCCAAGCGAATATAAATCCAAACATTCGGTACGCTGAGAAGTACAATTGTTAATGATATGAACAGACTCGCCGCCCCTCTAGGGCGGTTTTTTGTTGTCGGCGTACAAAGGTCAAAATCTTGCACATTCCGGGTCATAATCACTCCTTCTTGCGGAAGGCGGATGTATTACTATAATGACAAATCAAATTGTCGAGGTGATACAACGTGGAGGCTGCAAAACAACCTGTGCCAAAAATTCTGCAAGAGAAGCGGAAATTCTGGACTCCGCAACGGAAAGAGGCTTTAACCGGGTGGCTGTTTTTGGCACCGGAAATTGTCGGGATGCTTTTTCTTAATGTATTTGCGCTTGGATTCTCACTTTATTTGAGCTTCTCGAAATGGGATCTATTGTCGGGAGTCAAAGGAATCGAGTTCATCGGATTGGATAACTATATCAAAATGTTCCATGATCCGAGTATCATTCAAGCTTTGAAGAACAATGCTTTTTATATGATTATGACCGTGCCGATACCGATTGCGATTGCGCTGGTGCTCGCGGCATTGATTCAAAACAGTGTGTTCCTCAAAAATTATTTTAAAGTGGCTTTCTTTATTCCTTATATTTCTTCGATTATTGCGATAGCTGCCGTATGGAGTGCATTGTTCCATCCGTCTCTTGGACCGATCAATCAGTTGCTGATGGAGTTTGGAATTTCCAGCCCTCCGAAATGGCTAGTTGATCCAAAGACCTCACTGTTATCCATTGCTATTATCAGTTCTTGGGCGAGTCTTGGCTACACCATAATTATCTATATGGCTGGCTTGACGAATATTTCCGATGAAATCTACGAAGCCGCCGAAATAGATGGCGCCAGCGCGTTGAAAAAATTCTTTGCCATCACAGTTCCGATGCTGCGTCCGACCACATTTTTCCTGCTTATTACCATGCTGATTGGCTCGTTTAAGGTGTTCGACATCATCGCCTTTTTGACCGAAGGTGGCCCGAATAATTCTTCTACCGTGCTTGTGTTCAGGATCTATGAGGAAGGGTTCAAATACTACAACATGGGCTACGCTTCTGCAATTTCCTGGCTGCTATTCGCTGTCATCGGCTTGATTACCGCAGCCACTTGGAAAATGAGAAATGAAGAATAAAGGGGGGAGATTAACATGCAACTGATTAGAAAAAATATGTCCAGAGTGATCACTACCTGCATCATGGGGGCTTTGTCCATTGTATTTCTTATTCCGCTGATCTGGATGATTTCCGCAGCCTTCAAATATGAAAAAGATGTAATGCGCTTCCCGATCCAATGGATTCCCGAGAAGATCAATGTAGCGTATAATTTCAAGATGGTTTGGATGGGACGGGTACCTTTCTCCCATTTCTATTTAAACTCCTTTAAAGTTGCGATTATTACAACCTGCATCACACTGATCATTTCATCTATGTCGGCGTATGCCTTGACCAAAATCAAGTTTAAAGGACGGAATATGGTCTTTCTGGCGCTGCTGTCATTCATGATTATTCCTGACCAGGCCACGCTGATTCCGCGTTTTCTGCTGATTCGTTGGTTCGGCCTCTATGATACTCATGCTGCTATCGTATTAATGAGTATGTTCTCCATTTACTTCACGTTCTTGCTGCGGCAATTTATGATTGGTATCAGCGACGAATATATTGAAGCGGCGCGAATTGATGGTGCAGGCCATTTGCGGATATTCTGGTCTATCATTGTTCCGCTCTGCAAGCCGGTGCTCGCTACCGTGGCGATCATTAAATTTATCTGGACCTGGAATGACTACCAGAATCCGCTGATCTTCTTGCTAAACAAGAATCTGTACACTATCCCACTCGGTATGACACTGTTCCGAGATGATTATTCGAACAACTATGCGATTATGATGACGGCAGCCGTTTCGGCGATCATCCCATTGGTCATCGTGTTCATTGCCCTGCAAAAGCAAGTCATTAACGGAATCTCCTTGGGAGGCGTAAAGGGCTGACTTGCGAGTCTGCAAAAGAGGGTAAAAGTCAAAAATGTGATCCTACTACAGCAAAATTGTGCACTTGGCCTGTACAGCGGGTGCCTATAATAAGAAATGAACAAGGCACTATACTTAAATTTCAGTGCGGGGGGAAGTAAAATGAAAACAAAGGGCAAAAAAAGATTATCCGTTGTACTAGGCTCCATGCTGGCGGTTTCCTTAACGTTAAGCGCCTGTGGAAATTCCGGAAATTCAGAGAAGAATGGCGGTGCTGAAGCCAGTACGAATACCGGGAACACCAAGGTGGACAAGCAAGTCGCCATCAAATATTACAACTGGGACAATGAAGCCCAATCAGCAGGCACGGATGCCATGCTGCAGGAATTTATGGATCAGAACCCAAATATCAAGGTAGAGCATGTGACACTCGTTCCCGGTGATTCTGTGGAGATGCTGAAGAAACTCGACTTCCTGATTTCATCCGGCGAAGCGATTGACGTTGTTCAGGTACCAAGCCTTGGAGGCGTACTTGAACGGGCGACCCGGGGAGCACTTGCCCCGCTGAATGAATTCTATGAGAAGGATAACCTCGTTCCTGAGGATGAATATTATGTGAATGCTAAGGTAGACAACAACTATTATGGGATGCAATATACCAAGAGCAGCAACTATGTAATGCTGAACAAAGATGCACTGGATGAAGCTGGGCTGCCTGTACCTACTTTTGGCTGGACATGGGATGACTATCGCGACTATGCCAAAAAACTGACCAAAGGTGAAGGCGTAGACAAACGTTACGGCACATACTTCCACACCTGGGAGTTGTATATGAACGCTCCGGCCCAAACGATGATGAAAGATCCATTCGTGTATGATGACGGGACGACCATTTTCGCGGATCCAACCTATAAATACTTCTTCCAGCTGCGCAAAGATATGGAGTCTGCTGATAAATCTGCGAAAACTTATGCAGACGCTTTAGCGGCTAAGCTCAATTACCGCACGGAATTCTTTAATGAAGAAGCCGCTATGATTCTGGCTGGTAACTGGACGATTGCTGATCCGGGCAATACTGAGCAGTATCCGCATGATTTCAAGACAGCTTTTGCTCCGGTACCGGTGCCTCCGGCAGGATCGGAACCAAAAGAATACGAGGGCAAATACTTCACCAGCGGCAATATGCTGGCGATGGGCGCTACTTCGAAGAACAAAGAGGCGTCTTTCCAACTGATGAGATTTATGTCAACGGCTGTTAGTGATAACAGACTGGAATTCTCCGGTTATAAAAAAGCGGATAATGAAGCCTTGCTGACCAAACTGGTAGCTGGCAAAGAGGATATGTATGATATGGATTCACTCAAATATACACTCTTTGACAGTGCAATCCAGTTCCTTGATGGTGCGCAGGTGATGACGACGGCAACGTCCGAATTGACCAAAATAATCGATGACGGCTTCAGCAGATTTATGCTTGGAAATGAATCGATTGATAAGGTGCAGCAATGGATGGTTGATGAAGCAACAAAAATTATCAACGAAAAAGGTGTCATCAAATAAACAGGGAATAAGCAAGTATCACAAGTTGTGGACGGGGCTTTGGAAGGTCATCAACTGGCTTTCCAAAGCCTTATTTATATATTGGGCCTACACAAACATATGGGAGAGTGTAGAAATGATGGAAAGCAGATTTTCACAGAACAAGCCGGAAGAGCAACTGGCGCTGCCTTCTAGGGAACAGCTGGAGTGGCAGGACCTGGAGCTGGGGATGTTTTGCCATTTTGGCATCAATACGTTTTGCGATCAGGAGTGGGGAGAAGGCAATGATTCACCTGCGGTCTTCAATCCGCTTCATTTGGATGCCCACCAATGGGTTAGTACAGCCAAAGAAGCTGGATTCCGTTATTTTATACTGACAGCTAAACATCATGATGGCTTCTGCTTGTGGCCGACTGCGACAAGTACTTATTCTGTGGCTTCTAGCCCATGGAAAGAAGGGCGCGGCGATGTCGTCAAGGAATGCGCGGAGGCTTGCCGTGAACTTGGAGTTGGCTTCGGCATTTATTTGTCTCCGTGGGACAGACATGAGCCCTGTTATGCAGATCCGCAAGCGTACGATGATTTCTATGCCCTGCAATTGCAGGAATTGCTTACGGGCTATGGTCCGCTTACGGAAATTTGGTTCGACGGCGCAGGGTCGGAGGGCCGCAATTACGATTGGCAGCGGATTATGGATCTGATCAAGTGCCATCAGCCAGGCGCCATGGTGTTTAATATGGGGGCACCAACGATCCGCTGGGTTGGCAATGAGGATGGTGTTGCTCCTTATCCATGCTGGAACACTGCGAATTCTGCGCGGGGTAGCATGTTCAGTGAAGCTTCATTGAACTGGCTTCCCGGAACGCCGAGCTGGGTGCCTGCGGAATGCGATGTGCCCATCCGTAAAGACCGCTGGTTCTGGCATCCTGAGGAGGAGCATCTGCTGCTGTCTCTGGAGCAGCTAATGGATATTTATTATCGTTCGGTTGGACATGGGGCAACTTTGCTGCTCAATGTAGCCCCTGACAAACGCGGGCTGTTTCCGGAGGCTGATGTGCAGCGGCTGCTGGAATTCGGCAAGGAGATAAGACGCAGATTTGACAAGGCTCTGGCGGTAACCGCAGGTACAGGAGATATTGTTGAACTGGAATTGCCAGCAGCTACTGTGATTGATCATGTCGAGATTATGGAGGATATCGCTTACGGCGAAAGAGTAGAAGGATATATGCTGGAAGCGTACAGCAACGGAGCGTGGCTGGAGTTGAAGCGTGGCAGTTCGATTGGCCATAAGAAAATCGATGCCTTCCCTCCGGTTGTCGCAGAGAAAATCCGCTTACGGGTGTCAGAAGCTGCCGCAAGCCCCAAGATCAGACGGCTTGCCGTCTACCACTGCGGGGAATCGTTAGAATAAATATTAATAAAGGAGGTTGTCGATAATGAGCCTGCTCACCTGGAACGACGGACACTATTTGCTGGACGGACAGCCTTATCGTATCGTATCGGGAGCCATTCATTATTTTCGGGTTGTGCCTGAATATTGGAAAGACCGGCTGCTGAAATTGAAAGCCTGCGGATTCAATACCGTGGAGACCTACATCGCCTGGAATATACATGAACCTAAAGAAGGGGAGTTCGTATTTGATGGCATGGCCGATGTGGTATCTTTTATCGAGCTGGCTGGGGAGCTTGGGCTTCATGTTATTGTCAGACCGAGTCCATTCATCTGTGCGGAGTGGGAGTTCGGAGGCCTGCCGGGCTGGTTGCTAGCTTACGGGGAACTCCAGCTTCGCTGCTGTGACCCTCTTTATTTAAGCAAGGTAGACCGTTATTACGATGAGCTAATTCCTCTGCTGGTTCCGCTGCTCTCCACACATGGCGGACCAATTCTGGCCGTTCAGGTAGAAAATGAATATGGCAGCTATGGTAATGACAGTGGCTACCTGGGCTATATGCGTGATGGACTGGTCAGCAGAGGGATCGATGTGCTGCTCTTTACTTCCGACGGGCCAACCGATGAGATGTTGCTCGGCGGAACACTGGAGGATGTGCATGCGACAGTCAATTTCGGCTCCAGTACAGAGGAATCCTTCCGCAAATATCGGGAATACCGCTCTGAAGAGCCGCTTATGGTGATGGAATACTGGAACGGCTGGTTTGATCACTGGATGGAGGATCATCATGTACGTGATGCCGGGGATGTAGCAGGTGTTCTGGATGAGATCCTGACCCAGGGCTCCTCATTTAATATGTACATGTTCCATGGTGGAACTAATTTTGGTTTCTATAATGGTGCGAATCATATCGTCACCTACGAGCCGACGACTACAAGCTATGACTATGATGCCCCGCTCACGGAATGGGGAGATACGACGGCGAAATTTGAAGCTGTCCGGTCGGTACTCAGCAACCATGGATTTGCCCCGACTTGTCCATTCCCTGAGCCGATTCCGAAGATTTCTTACGGGAAAGTCGCTTTGACGGAAAGAGCGGAACTATTCACGGCTTCCAATCTGGAGAAGTTATCAGAGACGGTGAACAGCGTGTGTGTACAGCCGATGGAGAAGCTCGGACAATCCTATGGTTTTATATTGTACAGCACTTATGTGAAAGGGCCGCGCTCTAGACAGAAGCTTTACATCGAGGGCGTGCGCGATCGGGCGCAGGTCTTCCTGGATGGACAGGTGCTTGGGGTGATTGAGCGCTGGAATCCGCTGCCACTGGAACTTTCCATCCCCGCTGGGGGAGCACAGCTGGATATCCTCGTCGAGAACATGGGACGAATCAATTACGGGCCGCTCATTCGCGATCCGAAAGGGATTCTGGACGGGGTTCGGATTGATAACCAGCTGCAATATAACTGGACGATTCGTACTTTGCCGTTGGAACAGGAACAGCTGGCTTCACTAGCGTACAAGAAGCACCCGGTGGAGAAGCAGCAAGCTGCGACCCTTTCGGGTCTGCCCGGATTCTACCGGGGCAGCTTCGAGGCGGAGGAGATTGGCGATACCTTTCTACGATTCGATGGATGGAATAAAGGGGTCGCCTGGATTAACGGATTTAATCTGGGCCGTTACTGGAACGTTGGACCGCAGCGGGCGCTATATATCCCTGGTCCACTCTTGCGCAAGGGGAGCAATGAGCTGGTTCTTTTGGAGCTGCATGGTTGTGCGGAGACTTGCGAGATTGAGCTTGTGAACCTTCCTGATCTGGGAAGAACTTCGGCCGTCGATGACGCCGTGTTGAATTTTGTGCAGGATGATAACTTGTAGATGCCTTTAGCTTTAACCAATTCTAAGATTGGGGTGAACAAATGCGTAAACCAAGTCTATTTTTAGTATTAGTTCTCATTGTTGATCTTTTTTCTTCCTGTGGGGGAGTTCTTTATCCCTCGCATAGCAGGGCATCTGCGGCTGCATCAAATCTTATGCTTAACGGAAGCTTTGAGAATACAACGACAGCCCTTGACTCAACCTGGACAGGGGTTACAGACGCTGCTCCGGTGGGCTGGAGCTTATGGGTCCCTACAGGTAGCGGGAAAGGCACGAATAAAACAGCGAATATCAAGATAGACGCTGGCACTGCGCATGAAGGAACCCGGTCCATGCTGTTCGATGCCTTTGCCACAAGCAGGATTTCCATCAATCAGGGGGTAACTTCGGTTATCCCCGGTAAATCCTACAGACTTAAAGTCTGGTTAAAGACGGACAACGTCACTGGACAGGGAGCCTACTTTAGAACACAGTATTACAATACTGCCAAAGTGGGAGATGGACCTTCCTCTCCCAAAATAACAGGCACACAGGACTGGAGTTTGCAGCAAGTACTTCTAACTATGCCGGCTAACGCGACGAAGCTAGTCATCGAGCCTTTTTTGGAGACTGGAAAAGGAAAGCTATGGATAGATGATATCGCTTTGGAGGAATATGCGGGTCTTACAGGAATTGCGCTAGACCGTACGGCCTTTTCTATGGTCAAAGGGGACACGGTTGCACTTCTGCCGACTTTATCCCCTATAACGGCGGTGGATAAAACGGTAGTGTGGACTTCGAGCAATCCAGAAGCTGCGACTGTGGACGCACTTGGTAATGTAATGGGTACGGGGATCGGTTCTTCGACCATCAAGATCGCCACACCGGATGGTAGCCTTGCAGCCGAATGTCTGGTTACTGTCGAAGCTCCCGACACGATACAGGCCTACAATAAACTGAGGCTGAAATGGTACGACCGATTAAGTGGTGGTCAATACGATGGGAGTGATCCTGATATAGCTGCTAGTATTAGCGCTCAGGCTGCATCGGCTGCTGTACTTTGGGAGAGTATGGATAAATCCTCCGGCCGCACCTCCTTGTGGAGTGATACCGCGAGCACTACAGATTCGCAGTTTATTACAAGCGCTTACAATCGCTTGAAGACTATGGCATTGGCCTATTCTGTGGAGGGATCGGAGCTTTACGGCAACAGCGTTTTGGTGAATGATATTGTAAGCGCAATCAATTGGATGTATACAAACCGCTATAATCCGAGCAAAAGCGCTTATGGGAACTGGTGGGACTGGGAGATTGGCACGCCGCAGATTGTGAATGATCTTATGGTGCTCATGTATGACCATCTAACACCGCAGCAAATCAATCAGTATCTTGCGGCTATTGATGCCTTCTGTCCAGACCCCAAAGTAGGGTCGGTGCTTGGCGTTAAAGGCACGAAGATGACGGGAGCAAATCTACTAGATAAAGCACTTGTGGTCACGGTAAGAGGTGTGATTGGCAACAACAGTGCAAAGATCATTCAGGGCCGTGATTCCATTGGCTCCGAGTATGTGTACACGACCCATGGTGACGGTGTGTATAAGGATGGTTCCCTCGTTCAGCATAATAATATTGCCTATACGGGAGGATATGGTTCGGTCTGGCTCAAAGGGACGGCGGACATGTCTTATCTGCTGACCGATTCTCCATGGCCAATAACGGACCCGAATGTTCTGAATATTTACGAATGGGTGGCTCAGACTTACGAGCCGGTGATCTACAACGGTCAATTTATGGATTCGGTAAATGGCAGAGGTATATCTAGAAAAGGAAGCGGCAGCGCAAGAGGGTTGATTGTCACCTTGCTGCGGATGGCTGAAACTGCTCCGGAGAATATTGCAGTATCCATAAAGCAAGCGGCGAAGGAATGGATTTCAGCGAATATGACATCCGGCAATTATTATGAAGGGTTGTCGCTTGCCGATATAACGATTGTGAAAAAGCTGATGAATGACGGAAAGATCAATCCAAGAGGAGCTCTCATTAAGAATCAGGTATTCGCCGGCATGGACCGGGTGGTTCATCTACGCGAAGGTTACGGCTTCGGCTTGAGTCTGTTCTCGAATCGCATCTCGGCGTTTGAGAAAGGGAACAACGAGAACCTGAAAGGATGGTATACGGGGATTGGGATGACCTATTTATACAATCAGGATCTGACCCAATACCGGAATGACTTCTGGCCTACCGTCAATTCCTACCGCTTGTCTGGCACGACAACGGATGGATCGGGGCAGGGGATGGTGCCTGTGGAATGGAAAAGTTACATGAATCCGAAAACCTGGGTGGGTGGATCGTCGCTGGAAGGCCTATACGGTGCAGCAGGTATGGATTTCTCACTCTCCCAAGTGACCGGTAGCGATTTGCAAGGCAAGAAATCCTGGTTTATGTTCGATGATGAGATTGTGGCTCTTGGTTCGGGAATTTCTAAATCAACTGCCGGCCCGCAGTCTGTTGAGACGATTATCGATAACCGGATGCTTAACGAAGTGGGAAACAACAAACTTCTAATCAACGGAGCTGTAGAACCGTCACAGTCCGGATGGTCAGCGACGTTAAAGAACGTTCAATGGGCCCATCTGGAGGGTAATGTGCCAGGTGCCGACGTGGGCTACTATTTCCCTGAAGCTCCAAGTATACTGGCGCAACGTGAAGCCAGAACCGGCAGTTGGAAAGAGATTAATGCCACTCAATCCGATGTTCCCATTACACGCAACTATTTAAGCCTGGCAGTTGAGCATGGAGATACGCCTACGAATGGCTCATACTCCTATGTTCTGTTGCCTAATCGTGACATTTCAGGTACTGAGGATTACAGTGGCAACCCGGATATCGAAGTGCTGCGCAATACAGAGGATGTGCATGCGGTCAGAGAGAAGAAGCTGGGCATAACCGCCGCTAATTTCTGGAATCCAGGAACAGTAGATTCCATCAAGGCACTCAATCCAGCTTCCGTGATGATTCGGCAGATCGATCAGGAGCTTGTCGTTTCGGTGTCTGATCCTACTCAGTCGCAAAACCTATTGTCCCTGGAACTGGATATACCGGGGTTGACACTGCTCAGCAAAGATAGCAAGACGGATGTAGTGCAAGCTTCGGGAAATACAGTTATAACGGTGGATGTGAAGAATTCTATAGGGGCAACGCATGTATTGAAATTTAATATTACTGAAGGAGAGACTCCAAAAGACGAATATGACGAGCTTCGTGGAAGATGGGTGGAGTATTTGACCGGAGGGCAATCCTTCGACCCGAATAACCCGGACATTGCCAAGTCTATAAAGACTTTATCCGATAAGATCAGTAATCAGGAGCGAACTGGATTCTGGGATACGATGAACAAGCAAATGAACCGTACTTATTTATGGAGCGATAAGCCGGGCAGCACAGCGGATGCTTTTGATACGGCAGCCTCTTATAACCGGTTGAAGGATATGGCTATTGCCTTTTCGACATCCGGCTCACCATTGTACGAGAATATGCAGTTGAAATCAGATATTATGGATGGTTTAGATTTCTTATACGACAATTGGTATAACGAAACTAAACTGGAGAAAGGCAATTGGTTCGAATGGGAGATCGGCATTCCGCTTGCATTGGGAGATACGATGGCCTTAATGTTCGAGTATTTGTCAGCCGATCAGATTACCAAATATACCAAAGCCATTGATAAATTCTGCCCGGACCCAACCAAACGGACCAATCAACCCTCGTTGATGGAAACCGGCGCGAATCGGCTGGATAAAGCACTGGCAGTGGTCTTGAGGGGCATTCATAATCGTGACAGCGCGAAGATCAAACAAGGGCGGGATGCAGTTAGCCAAGTATTACCCTATGTGACCCGCGGAGACGGATTTTATGAGGACGGCTCCTTTATCCAGCATAATAATATTGCTTATACCGGCAGTTATGGGGCTGTATTGCTTGGCGATATGATGAAAATGATGACTTTGCGCCAAGCCATCCGCGCTGGGTTGGTCTGAGTCAATGAATCAGGTGCATTGGGCACATCTGGAAGGCAATGTTCCCGGCTCGGGAATCGGTTATTATTTCCCTGATGCCCCAACGATAGACGGTCTGCGTGAGTCTCGGACTGGCGCATGGAAGGATATTAATCAAGGGGGATCAACGGAGCCGATTACGAGAAATTATGCCAGCCTGTCGATTGCTCAGGGAACGAATCCGGTGAATCAATCGTATTCGTATGTGCTTCTGCCGAATCAGGATGAAACGGCGACAGCGCGCTACAGCAGTAGTCCTGACATCGAAATTATAGCCAACACGGATAGTGTGCAAGCCGTCAAGGAACAGAAGCTGGGACTTACGGCTATGAACTTCTGGGTACCGGGAATGATCGAATCCGTGCGCGCCAATCATCCAGCCTCCATTATTATCAAGGAGTCTGGAGATGAACTGACGATAGCCATTTCGGATCCGACACAGTCTCAATCTGTGGTGAATGTGGATGTCGGCAGAACCGCGCTGGAAGAGCTGATGAAAGATCCAACCGTAACGGTACTGCAGACCTCACCGAGGATTGAACTCGCAATTCATACCAGCGGGTCCAAAGGAAAAAGCCATGTTGTCAAGTTCAGAATTGATCCGAATGCCGAGCCTTCTGAGCCTTCCGATTCGGAACCAGACGAAGCGGCAATAACGAAGCTGTATGTTTCTGAAGATGCGTATGTCAATGGAGGATCGAAAGCTGCAGTCAATTATAGTTCGGTCAATTACTTGCAGATCAGAAATGGCAGCGGGGACACAGACAGAAGGGTTTATCTAAAATTCGATCTGAGTCCATTTCTCGGTGAAGTTGGTTCTGTGAAGCTGAATGTGTTCGGAAAGACAAATGACGGGGCAGGCACTTTGTCCGATATCGGTGTATTTGGAGTCCAAGATGATGATTGGACGGAGGCAACGCTAAATTACAATAATGCTCCAAAAATCGGTACTCAAGCTGCGCTGCAGACTTTTTCCGGACCGGAGCAGTGGCGGCAGTTCGATATTACCTCATGGGTTGGCACGGAGTTCCCTTCCGATCCGGTGATAAGTCTGGCTCTTAGGCAGGTAGGCTATAATCTCGCCACAGACATAAGAAGCCGTAAGAATGAGAATGGCAAATATACCGCGTATCTGGAAATTTTGCCGAAAGATACAACACCTCCAGTCACGAAGGCTACCATACTTGGAGAAACAGGAGAAGGGGGCGCATATAAGGGCAAAGTCAATATCACTTTTGATGTCACCGACCAATCCAATGGGGGAGCTGTCGGCTGGGGAGTCAAGCGGACAGAATACCGGCTCAATGGTGGTTCATGGAGTACGGTTACTCAGAGCGTATATATCGAGAACCCCGGAACCTTCGGGATCGATTATCGTTCGGTGGATAAGGCTGGAAATGTAGAGCCTTTCCGACAGCTTCAGGTGACAGTCATGGAGCCTACAGAAAGAGTCTCAACGGCAATTAGCGGCCCGGAAAGCCTGGCTGTCGGGGAGACCGGAACGGCGGTTACTTCGGTAGTGTACAGCGATGGCAGCCGTTATATAGTAACCGAAGGTATAGTCTATGAGAGCAGCGATCCTAACGTCGCAAGTATAGGCAAAGATGGCCATATTGAAGCTAAAGGACCGGGCGTTTCGGTTATTTCATCCGTATATGACAACATGACCGCTTCCTATTTATTAAAGGTGTATGGACAACTGCCGGAGCTCGTCTCTATTTCGTTAAGCGGTCCGACATCCTTGGAAATAGGGCAGAGCGGTAAGGTGGTCACAACGGCGGTATATAGTGATGATAGCCACCTTACGGTAACCGAGGGTGTGATCTACGAGAGCAGTAACAGGAAGGTAGCCACAGTAACGACAACGGGGCAGCTGCAAGCACTTGATCCGGGCATGACTGTGATTACTGCAAGTTACGGAGGACGGCAGAGCAGTCTGAGGCTTCAGATTCTACAAGCGGAAGAGACTACTTCAACTGTTCCGAGTCCGCAACCACAAGTGCCTTCCGTACCGGAGGTAACGGCAGGGCGGCTGCAACTAAACGCAGCTTCGTTGAACGATCTTTCGGAAGCCATTGTCTACGAGGGTAAATTGAGAATGCTAGTATTGCCGGGGATGGCAGCAGACATGCTCAAACAGAAGCCGCTTCGGGTAGAGGCTTCTAACTTTAATCTGACCCTTCCGGCAGCGGTGCTTCAACAATTGCGGGGTTTGATTCCTGCGGAGCAATTGGCCGGCAGCCAGATCTTTCTGGAGGCTTCTGAGGTGAATGGGGAAGCGGCGCAGAGAATACTAGCTAGCGCAGAGAAGAAATCTGGTGCAGTGCTAAACCAGGCAGGAGAGTTCCTTCTCTTTACCCTGTATATTGTTGCTGGTGACGGTACAAGAAGCATACTTCCCCAATTTGTTGAGCCCGTTACATTAGAGCTTAACGCCTACCCTGAGGCCAAAAGGAATTTGCTCGGCGGCTATTATTTTCCGGATTCCGGAAATATAGAGTATGCGGGCGGTTCCTGGCTGAAGGGCAAGGTGGCTCTGCGCACCGAACACTTAGGCACATATGCCGTGCTGGAATACAACAAATCGTATGACGATGTTCCTTCTGGACATTGGGCGGCGGCGGTTGTACAAGAGCTAACGGCCAAACATCTGATTCAAGGAGTCGGACTTCGGAATTTCGAGCCGAACCGCTCTGTGACCCGTGCAGAATTTACAGCTATGCTGATCCGCTTGCTAGGACTTGAAGGGAAATCATCTACAGCATTTGCGGATGTATCTGCGGATGAGTGGTATGCGGAGGAAGTGGCGCAGGCAGTAGAGGCGGGGATAGTCCATGGGGTGAGTGAGACTCGCTTCGCTCCAGAAGCCCCTATTTCCCGCCAAGAGATGGCGGTCATGGTGATGCGAGCCTACGAATATGTCAGCGGGAAAAAGGTGGAACCGAAGCCTGTAATCCAATTCGGTGACTTGCGTGCGGCTGCCTCATGGGCCCGTGAATCGATCATTGCTGCCCAAGCCCTTGGACTTATCCAGGGTCGAAGTGACCAGCAATTCGCTCCGGGAGGCTCAGCAACTCGAGCTGAGAGTGCAATGGTTCTATACAATCTTTTAGCAATTAAGACTGAAAAGTAAGAATTTGAAGCCAGGGCTTTGGGTAGGTTCAGTAGAACCATTCCAGAGCCCTTTTGGCGTTTAGAGAAATCGGCAGATTTGGATGGGCAGAGCTTTCGTTGAGGTTTCATTTCTACTCGGTTTGTGAATAATGGAGGATTGAATAGGAAGGGAGCATTAGAGATGCAGGTGTATATGGACATTGTGCTTAGGGCCTTTGTTGCTATGATCATGCTTTTGCTGATCGCCAAAATATTGGGAAAACAAACGTTATCTAACTTGACCTTCCACGATTTCGTGACGGGTATTATATTGGGCTCAATAGCCGCGAACTTGGCGTTTAATAAACAGCTACATTCTTCCTACATGATCCTGGCGCTTATAGTCGTTACCGTTACATCTTTTTTACTATCTATCATCGCTTTAAAAAGTCGTAAAATGAGAAGCTGGATTTCAGGTTCACCCACTGTACTTATTGAGGATGGGAAAATTCTTGAGCAAAATATGAAAAAGGTAAGGTATTCGTTGGATTCTTTGGATCAGGCCTTGAGAGAAAAGGAAATTTTTAATCTAGAGGTAGTAGAATACGCTGTGCTGGAAGATAACGGAATGGTGTCTGTATTAAAGAAACAAGAGTACCAATATGTTACCCGAAAAGATCTAAAGCTGTTGTCCGTTCCTCAGAGCTTTCCCGTTGAATTGATTATGGATGGAATAGTGCTTGCAGATAATCTTAAGGATAATGGCCTGACCCAAGAGTGGCTGGAGAACGAGTTAAGACGTAAGGGAAAACAAATTTCTGATGTGTTTTACGGGGTAAGAGGAACGCAGCAGCAGCTGATTTTTGACTATTATGAAGACGGGATAAAGAAACCTATTGATAAAGAATAGCTTTTGTTCATATTGGAGATTGACGGATACCTAAGCAGCGTCTTATAATGTTTATATAATTATTAATTAGTTAATAAAAATATAAACGTTGAGAGGCGGTATTTAACCATGGCAGAACGTGCGATCCTTAATACTGACATTCGCAAAGGGACGATTAACAGAAATATTTACGGACATTTTTCTGAGCATCTTGGCCGTTGCATTTATGAAGGGATTTGGGTTGGAGAAGATTCAACTATTCCTAACACCAACGGTATTCGTAATGATGTTGTGAAAGCGCTTAAGGAAATTAAAATTCCTGTACTACGCTGGCCAGGTGGCTGTTTCGCGGATGAATATCACTGGAAAGATGGTATCGGAGCCCGTGAAGGTCGTAAACGTATGATTAACACTCACTGGGGCGGAACGGTTGAGAACAACCATTTTGGTACGCATGAATTCATGGAATTATGTGAGATGCTGGAATGTGAGCCTTACATTAACGGTAATGTGGGCAGTGGTACCGTTCAAGAGATGTCCGAATGGGTGGAGTATTTAACCTTTGGAGGCGTATCTCCAATGTCCGAGCTTCGCCAGCAGAATGGTCATCAAGAGCCTTGGGCTGTGACTTATTTTGGCGTGGGGAATGAGAACTGGGGCTGCGGCGGGAATATGCGTCCAGAATATTATGCAGATCTTTATCGCCAATATCAGACGTATGTACGAAATTACGGGGACAATCGTATTCACCGGATTGCTTGTGGTCCTAACGTGGATGATTATCACTGGATGGAGGTTCTGATGCGTGAGGCAACACGCTTTATGGACTCGATTACCCTGCATTATTATACAATTCCTGGTCCAGCATGGGAGAATAAAGGTGCAGCTACAGGCTTTGAAACGAGTGAATGGTTTAGTACATTAGAGAAAGCCCTTCGCATGGATGAGCTGATCACCAGACATGGCGTTATTATGGATAAATATGATCCGGATAAAAGAGTAGGTCTTATCGTAGATGAGTGGGGAACTTGGTATGATGTAGAGCCGGGGACGAATCCAGGATTCCTGTATCAACAAAATTCAATTCGGGATGCTCTTGTAGCAGGCGTGACCTTGAATATTTTCCATAAACATAGTGACCGGGTACGGATGGCAAATATTGCGCAGACGATTAACGTACTTCAGGCAGTTATATTGACCGAAGGGGAAAAGATGGTGCTGACCCCAACGTATCATGTATTCAATATGTTTAAAGTCCATCAGGATGCGGAGTTGCTGGATTTAGCACTGGAAAGTGGCACTTACAGCTTTGAAGGCCGTGAGATTCCTGAAGTATCTGCTTCGGCTTCCGTAACTGCTTCTGGAATCATCCATGTCAGTCTTTGCAACTTGAACCATGCTGCTTCTGCTGCTGTTCCACTTGAGCTTCGTGGTCTTTCCGGGAAGAAGGTTGAAGTGACAGGCACAACACTTGCCGGTGATAAAATTGATGCTCACAATACCTTCAGCCAACCGGAGGCGGTAGTGCCGCAAGCCTTCACTGCCTTCACTCTGGAGGGCGATCTTCTTAATGTTGAACTGCCTCCAATGTCAGTAACTGTGCTGGAGATTACGCCGAAGGCTTAAGGTGGTGTTACCATGTCAACAACATCAACATGCAAGGGATGCAGAGAGGATTATAAAGTTACGCCAACGCAGATTAATCGTATCTTGTCTTCTTCCATGTTTAAGCCAGAGTTTTGTGTTCCAGATGAAGTTTACGCTGAACGGGTTGCCCTTTGTGGGACTTGCCCTAAGCTGCACGAAGGGGTAACTTGCGTCGCTTGCGGCTGCATCATCCCCGTAGTAGCCAAGCTTAAGGAACGTAGTTGTCCATTGCCGGGGGGTGGCTTGTGGGGTCCCTTTATCGAAAAGAATTAAGCTAAAATAAGAGCCGCATTCGACTCTCCAATGGGAGGTGAATGCGGCTTTATTCTTGGTTATCCGTATAGAACAACTCAACGATTAGATCTTCATTATAATTTCCAAAACCTTTGCCAAAAAGAGTAATCCCGCCAATATGCTCGGCATCTTCATCTACGGAAAGCTTGAAAGACCACTGTTTGTCACGGATATTCACTTGATCAAGGGTAACTTCTGAGAGCTTCAAACCATCCATAAATGTACCTTTCGCTGTAATACGCAGCTGCTTGAGCAAGCCGTATTGGTTCGTGAGTGCTGGCCACCAGGCCGGTGTATATTTACCACGGCTATCCCCGTAGTCACCGGGACTTGTCCAGAATCCAAGCTTCACTCCGTTCAGAGTGAATGTGATATCCGAAGGCCAATTATTATTAATGGAAGGTGCTTCGGAAGCAATTTCCATGGTTATAATCAGTTCCTCAGGATGCTGGCTGGAGAGGAGGAAATTAGGGATTTTATATTCGATAAATCCTTTGCCGAACCAAAGAATCCCCGCATTCATACGCTCAAGATCCCAGAAATAGCGGGGATCATCAAAACTGCCGATCACTTTCTCAGTAGTTGCAAGACCACAGGTTGGCTCGATCAGGAAGTCGGAGTAATGTCCAACCGGAATTTCCTTGCGATAACTTTTGCGCTCATTGATCTGTCTGCCTGGGAAGGTGATTTCTGCTCCTTCAGCAGCTAGAGTACAGATCTTTTGCAGACCACTTCGACCAGGTGCCATATGCGTCTGGATCAGTCCAGCAGCTTCCAGCTTACGCACATGCATAGTCATAATGGCGCTGCTCAAATTTACTGCTGCGGCCAATTCCTTAACATTCATAGGATTTTCGGCAAGCAAACGCAACATATGCAGGCGTACTGAGCTGGCTAAAGCTTCATAGACGGGAAGGGATTCTTCCGACAGGTCAAGTTTCATAAATGGCCTCCAATTAAAATTTATGGGCTAATCGCCGATGATTAAGAAATTTATTAATAACAATATAAAAATCGACGTTTATTTCGGATGTATAGTTAATGATTATATTAGTTAAATACTTTTTTTACAATATGGGACTTTAAAAAAAGAACGGAGCCTGTGGCTCCGCTCTCTTTTCAAATCAAATCTTGCTTAATCTACGTTCGAGCTATACTCTGCCTGTACTTCATCTGACTTGAGCGCTCTGCTGTAAATCTTCAGTTCATCAATCATGCCCTTAAATGGTGCATCCCAATAGTTGACGCCTAGAGCGAAAACGCCGTTTTTGTTCTTAAAGACATTCGGGAAGCCCTCACCAGAGAACTGCTCTACTCCGTTGAGGTAAACTTTTACGGTACCATTGCTGACCGTAAACGCAACATGTGTCCATGCGTTTACTGGAATCTTCATGGCAGAAATAGCATCATACCAAGCTTCTCCGGACCATAATAACGTTTTACCGCCGCCGTTCTGAGGAACGAAGCTAATCCAGCTATTTTTAGTGGCAGCGCCGAAGAAAGTAGTTGTTGCATCTGTAAGTTGTTCAGGATTTAGCCACATAGATACGGTGTAGGTATTGCTGTCAATTAATCCATCAGGCAAACGGATACCGGAGGTACCGTTGAATATTGCAGCTTGACCGAGGACACCGTTACCGTATGTGATATTGCCTACTGTTGGGCTATCTACTTTTGCTCCTGTAACTTCGCCTTTTCCGTTCAATTGGAAGGAGTTATCCAGGTCGCCATCAAAAGCATAATGAGCTACTTTTCCATCAGTTACATTTACTGTGTAGCTGGCTGAAACTTCGCTTCCATCAGTCGCTGTTGCAGTAATTACAGCTTGGCCACCGACAGTTAGTGCTGTTACTCTTCCGCTCGCTGCGTCAACAGCCACTACGCTGGAATCGCTAGAGCTCCAAGTTAGCGCCTTGTTTCCGGCATTGGTTGGAAGCACACTTACTTGAGGGGTGAAAGTATTTCCTACAGCTACTGATTTAACAGCTTCACTGAATGAAATATTACTTACTTTAATGTTCGTATCAGGCTCACCGTTTACAAGCCAGCCCACAGCTTCCGCAGACAATGCTCTATCATACACGCGGAATTTATCAACCAAACCTTTGTATGGTGCATCCCAGTAGTTCACACCAAGAGCAAATACACCGTTTTCTGTATCAAAAATATCTGTGAATCCTTTTCCGGAGGATTTCAATATACCATTTACGTACATATTGACTGTTCCAGCATTGTAAGTGAAGGCAACATGCGTCCACTGGTTAACTGGAATTTGTAAGCCTGTATCAGCATCTAGCCAAGTATCGCTACCGAACCAGAGTCTGGTGGTTGCTCCACCGTTTCCATATGGCAGGAGACTGAACCAGTTCGTTTCGGTTTTAGCACCGAAGAATACAGGAGTAAAAGCTTTTAATTCGGATGGGTTCAGCCACATCCCTACCGAATATGCGCTACTTTGAATTAATCCGTCAGGTAGACGAACACCGGATTTACCATCAAACTTGGCTGCCTGACCGTCTTTACCAGCCTCAAAAGTGATGTCTCCATCCTCAGTGTTGTTGATCAGATTTCCGGTGACTATGCCGTCAGCTGTGCGATCCCCATTTTCTGCAAGGTCGCCATCAAAGTCAAAGGCAGCTACTAAGCCGTCTTCCAATTGCGTGCTCTTTTTTTCCATAACAACGGCGGTGAAGGTCTTAGTTACTGCGACTTCACCTAGCTTAATTGTAGCAGTCAGTTCAACTGTAGCGTTTCCAAGTCCAAGTTCAGGACGAGTAACCTTACCATTGTTAGCAATTACAGCCTCATTGGAAGAGGACCATGAAATTTCTGCTCCGCGCAAGCCTTCCGTAGGAAGGGTGATGTCATCGTATATTTTTCTTGTGTCACCAATACTCAAGCCTGCAGCAATATTGTTCAAAATCTGCTCAACGCTCATCGATTCCATCTGGCTGCCCCAGATAGTGATCCCTTGATCTGACATTGCGGTGAACGTCATAACATGCTGTTGGCGTGAGGAATCCCATTGCTTCACAAATACACCTTTGTAGAGATGTTGTACGGTGCTTCCATTTTCCGTTTCGTTAATGAGCAAATGAGCGAAGTACTCATCCTTCAATTCCCAAGTTCCGGTTAACGATCCAACGATCGTTCCGTCACTTTTTAGCTCGATATCTACTGTAGGTTTGATAATGCCTGAAACATCCTTGCCGTGGTTAACGAACTGATAAGAGCCGACAACATTATCCCGTGCTACAGCCCCAATAGTTTCACCCGTGTAACGATGTACGGCAGTTACTGGCCAGCCATCTTCGTTAGTGAACATTTGATGCACACGAAGTTCATGGGTTTCACCACGGAGTGGGAAACGAGTGTGGAAGAAGTTAAATATTTTACCCGTTTCATCATCATATTGTACCGAGTTATGTCCTGAGGACACATAACCATACGTTTGGAAATTCGGGTCTGCATTTTGATTTGTAAACATGAAGTTTCCTAATAGCTTATTACCATATGGTGTGTTGTCACCATCGGTAGTTAGAACAGCATTCTGTCCTGCTGCATCCGTATAAGGGCCGTCCGGATTTGTTGAACGGAACTGCCGCATGCTGTAACCGCCTTTGGAGTCAAGTCCACCGTAAGTTACATACAAGAAGTAGTAACCAGTCTCCTTGTCGTAAACGATATACGGACCTTCACCCGATTTGGTCATTCCGCCAGAAATATGGGTTCCGAAATAGCGGTCGATAATACGTCCATCAGCGGTCTTTCCATCTTTGCCTGGATATTTAGGTTCTCCGGTAGCTGGATCAATCTCCAGAATGAATATACCACCTGACCATGAACCATAAGTCATCCAAAGCTTGTTGTCTTTGTCGTAGAAAATAGTTGGGTCAATTGCATTTGTATAGGTTTTGTTTTGATACAAACCACCTGCATTAAACCAATCTGGATTGACACCTTCCAACGTTCCATTGTCGATAAGGTCCTTGATATTTGTATTGTCCCATTTCTTATTTACTTTACTGTCACTGTCATAAGCCTCTTCCTTGGTGAAACCGGAATAAATTACGGTATTTCCATAAGTATAAGGCCCTTCGATATTTTGCGAAGTGGCGTAGCCAATCGCCGAACGGATATAAGTAGAAGAAGCGCTGTAATACATCATATAAGCGCCAGTTGTTCCATCAGCGTTCTTATAATCATTATTCCAGAATACGTCCGGTGCCCAGATGGAGAATCCGCCTTTACTGTCCGAATCGTTCTCGCCAGCCCACTTAAAGGATTCTGCCAGATTCTTGGACAGATCACCAAAAATCACGTTGCCCGGTGTTGTATAACCATTAGTGAACTGTGTCCAGTTCATCAGATCATCTGATTTGGCCGCATCGATATGGGAGCCAAATACATAATAAGTTCCATTATCCACTACCACCGATGGATCATGTACCGAGACATTGGTGAGTGCTGGTGCAGTTGCTCCCGGACTAGGTGTAGCCGTCGGACTAGGTGTAGCCGTCGGACTAGGTGTAGCCGTGGGATTTGGTGTAGCCGTCGGATTTGGTGTAGCCGTCGGATCTGGTGTAGCCGTTGGGGCCGGAGTAGCTGTAACTTCCGGAGCCGAAGTAGCAACAGAACCGCCGTTAGATCCACCGGTACCAGTGGTTGCCGTAGCCGTTGGAGTTGGTGTTTCAAAATGGATTAACTGACTGTACTTGCTATCAAAGATAACCTTACCCGTGCCTTGGATGGTTAGGATATCGTTGAAACCAAGGATTAGATTCTTGATTTCTGTACCTGCTTCTACACGCAGCTTGGCTTTTTGCTTCAGTGTAACTTCAGCAATACTGCCTGCTGTCAGATGGAGTGTAGGCTCTCCCAACGCTTGAAGCTCAACGGAATCAAAGCTTCCTTTCAGCTTGAGGATGGAATCCTTAGGCAGCGTATTCTCAACAATAACCCGGCTGAAACCTGCCCCCGTTAGTGCATCTTCCTCTAGTATTGCGCCGGAATGTACACGTACGTTTGGTACAGCACTTGTGCCTCTAGTAACGACTCGCAGCTTGCCGTTATGCTTATCTACTACCATTTCAGCAGCATTGGAGTCGCTTAGTACGACACTGTTCTCACCACCACCAGAAACGAATACTTTTCCCTTAACAGTGACATTATTCAGTGTGACATCGCCCTCAGCAATACCTTCGGTAAGGTAGAGATTCCCTGAAATTGTGGAGTTTTTCAACTCTACGCCTGGGCTGCTGATAACCATATTCCGAGTGTTAATCCCCGAATAGCTTCCGCTCTTAGGCGTGATTTCTCCGCCCAGCTTCTCAATCATGCGCAGTGCTTCCGCTCTTGTTACAGCCTGAGTTCCTTTAAAGCTGCCGTCAGTGTAACCTTGCAGATAACCTTCACCAAGTAAAGACAATACTGCTTCTTGGCTCCATTCTGGCAAATCAGCAGCATCCTTTGGTGCAGAAGTGCCAACAGATGAGTTGAGTTGGAACAGTCTGTATAACATTACTGCAGCTTCTTGCCGACTTACTTGCTGTGCGGGTCGGAAGGTGCCATCGCTGTATCCTGTTACATATCCTGCAGCGGTTGCTTTTTGGATATCGCTGTAGTAAGCACCTGTCGTGGAAACATCCGTGAAGCCTATAACGGCTTTTTCCTGCAAATTAAAGACCCGATTAACCAGAGTAACCCACTCTGCACGGTTGATTTCTTGATTTGGCTTATATATTCCGTTTCCGTAACCGAGAATCAAGCCCTTATCTACCCAGGTTTGAAAATCTTTTTGTGCCCAGTGGCCGGAATAATCGGCAGTTTGTTGCTGAGTGGATAATGCGACTGCTTTGGAATCGCTTGCAGAAGCAGCAGAAATTAATGGAGCAGGCACTAATAGAGTGAGGGCAAGCAGGGAAGCGGTTAGTTTACCAGTAGTTTTTCTCAAATGTATGTTCCTCCGATTCTAGTGATGTAGAGCTTGTACACGCGTATTTTTCCAATTCCTCCCTTCTTTACTGAAAAAAATGTAAAACGCTTACATAAATAGCTACTAAAAAAACGCTTTCGAATATGAAAATGGTTTTAATTTATGTATTACTAAACCATAACACGGAAAACGTTTTATAATGCTCTCATTTTAAGCATGATATCAGCAAATAGTCAAATAGAAATTTAATGATTTATGAATCTTTTTATATTTTTATAAATTATAAATTTAAAAATAGAGGCAAATGATTTAACTACTGGTGATTACTGCTGAAGTGGATAAGAGTGAAATGTGGTGAATGGATGACTAGGCGGGATATATCAGCAAGATAAAGAGAGGGGATAGGGCATAACAGGTGGGGGGGAGCTAAAGAAGAATAGCTAATTAGTTGTTCACCCCCGCAAAAAAACCAGTTTTGCTTAGATCATAAATGAAAAATTTACAGATAGTACAACTTGAAAATGATATCTTGATCATGGTTTCCGAATTTTTTTCCGAAAATCGTTGCTCCTCCTACGTGTTTTGCATCTTCCTTCACTTCGATCCGAAAGGTCCAACGATCACAATTCGTATCTAAATCCTCAATCGAAACCTGAGACAGCGGGTCACCGTCAATATAAGTTCCATTGTGGTTTGTAATTCTAATCGTTTTTAGCAATCCGTATTGATTGATATTGTGTGGCCACCATTCCGGTGTGAATTTACCTCTAGCATCAGCGAAATCTCCGGGGCTCGTCCAAGTCCCTAATTCCAAGCCATTCAAAGAAAAGGTGATGTCTGAAGGCCATACGTCATTAGCAAAGGGGAATTCGGAAGAAAGCTCTAAGCTAATCTCAAATTGCTGTAGGGTTTCCTCTTTTTTTAGGAAATTAGCGATATTATATTGCACATAACCTTGCGTGAACCAGAGAATCTCTGCGTCCACTCTTTTAGAATCCATGAAATACTTAGGTTCGTCTACTCTGCCGATAAACTCCTTATCCGTAGCAAGTCCGCAAGTAGGTTTCAGATCATAATCGGTATAATGACCAATCGGCACTGATGTCTCGTAGGAGGCAAAAGAGTGAAAGATTTTTTTCGGGAAGTTAATCTCAATATGATCCACCCTAAGGATTGAGATTTTTTGCATTCCTGATTTACCAGGCACCTTTTCAGTTTTTATGAGCCCTGCATCTTCTAGTTTTTTAATGTGTTTGGTAACGATAGGACTGCTTATTTTAAGTTCTTCTGCCAAATCTTTGATGTTCATCTTATTTTTGGAGAGCAACTGAATAATTTTGATGCGTACTTCACTCGCTAAAGCTTCGTAAACAACAAGAGAGGATTTGTCGATTTCCAACTGCATTTTACCCACTTCTTTCAAAGTTATTTCATATACTGTAAAGTTTATTAATCTATATATAAAGTAACATGAAAGGTAACCGAAGTAAATATAATATCGCTTTCATCTCCGAGAGATGAATCAAAAGGTTAATTAAACGAAAAAAAATTCTGTTAAGTTTATTTAAATGTTATTGACTACGCTTTCACAATGAATGTATACTAATCTCAAGTTAATCGTTTTCAAAGAAAGTGAACATGAATGGTTATCTTAACATTACAGCTGCAGGGGGAGAGAGTAATGAAAAAGAAATTTGGAGTTTTATTAGCAACGGTTCTAACATTATCGACAGTTTTGGCAGGATGCGGTGGTAAAGATGATAGTAAGACGATTACGTTCTGGACACCGCTGACCGGTGATGACGGTGCTTATATGGATCAAATTGTTAAAAACTACAATGCAACGAATCCCGAAATCAAAGTAAAACATGTTATTACGGCTGATATGTACACAAAAATTTCTACAGTTTTGGCATCTAGCAAAGGTGTTCCTGATTTAGCAATTATCCACGCTGACCGTGTTCCTGGGTTTGTTAAACAAGGTGTACTGGAATCCATGCAAGATACCGTATTGCCAGCACAACCTGAACTGAAAGCTGAAAATTACTTACCACAAGCTTGGAACACTGGTAATATCGATGGAACTCAATACACAGTTCCTCTTGATATTCATAGTAACGTAATGTATTACAATAAAGATTTGCTGAAAAAATATAACGCTGAATCCTTCTTGGATGATAACGTTGTTACTATTGATGAAATGCTTTCCTTACAAGGTAAATTGGATGAAGGCGATTACGTAGTTAATGATGCCTTGCTGGGCTGGGTTATCTTGGCTCAAATTCAAGATTTGGGAGGGGATATCCAAGTCGATGGAAAACCGGCTGTTAATACCCCTGTATTTAAACAAGCGTTTGAAAATGTTAAGAAAATCGCCGATGCTGGCCTGATGACTCCATTTGGTGAAGACGGTTACTTGATGTTCCAATCTCAAAATGTACTTTTCTCGACAGACGGAACTTGGAGTTCTACAGCACATGCTGGGGTTGAAGGCTTGAACTTTGGCGTGACCAATGTTTATTCTCCTACTCCTGATAAATTCACCAACAGATCTTCTTCTCACTTGTTCGCTATGTTGAAAAATGATAAGAGAACAGACGAAAAAGAAGTGGGTATTGCTAACTTCTTGGAATATGTTCGTACGAATTCGATGGAATGGGCAAAAGCTGGACAAAACGTAGCAAGTAACGTAGTTAACCAAAGCCCTGAGTACAAAGACTTTATGCAATCCTTCTTTACATCTGATGAAAAAGAAATCGAATCCCTATACATTTACACCTATGAATACTACCCATACATTGCGGAAGCTGTAGATACTTACTGTGCGGATATCGTGCGTGGCAACGTTGATATTGATGAGACTTTGGCAACGATGCAAAAATTTGTTGAAGATAAAATTGCGGAAAGCAGCAGTGCAGCAAAATAAAGCAAAATAGAATAGATTGTACGAAGTAATGTGCCATGTTATGGTGCATTACTTTGTGCAAAAGGAGAAATGAATTCCTATGAAAAAGAAAATCAATTGGGCACCTGCTTTCTTTGTAGGTCCGCATGTCATTTTGTTTGCTGTCTTCATTTTATTGCCAACGATTTATGGGATTTATGCTTCATTTACAAAATGGAATTTAATGAGTGATCCGGTATGGGTAGGCTTTGATAACTATAAGGCTATTCTTTTTGACAACAGTTCAACCTTTCATACTCAATTTTTCAGAGGTCTAAAAAATACATTGATTTTCGTTGCTATGTCTGTTCCGTTGCTGATTATTATTCCATTAATGGTCGCGGTGGCGTTGGAACATAAAAAAGTTAAAATGAAGAGCTTAATTCAATCTATTCTTTATATTCCTGGCTTGATTTCAATTTCTGCGGCCGCACTGATTTGGCTGTTGATCTTTAATAAGCAACTTGGGATCACTGGTAATCTATTTGGATCACAAATTGCTTGGCCTGCAAATCAACCCTATGCGTGGATTATTATCATTGTAATTACTTTATGGGGTGGTATTGGGGGCAACATGATTATCTATCGTGCTTCCTTAAGTGGCGTTTCTCAAGAGTTATATGAATCGGCTGAGCTCGATGGTGCGGGTTCTATTAAAAAATTCACTAGTATTACCTTGCCATCTATTCGTTTTCCATTAATTTATACCTTTGTTATGACAACTGCGGGTGCCTTTAATGTATTCGGCCAACCGTTAATGATGACCGATGGCGGACCTCGACAAAGTACACACGTTCTAATGATGTATATTCGTCAATTAGCTTTCGGTAACGGTGAGTCCATCGCCGGGATGGCATCAGCTATGGCAGTTTTACTGGGATTAGTTATTTTGGTGATCTCAGCGCTGCAATATTTTGTAATGAACCGAAATGCTTCATAGGTTCGCAGAAACTAATTGACTAACAAGGAAATGGAAAAGGTAGGTGTACTAAAATGTCAAACCAGGCAGTAAATCCAGTTGTAAATACAACAGGCAAAATAAAAGGCTCCTCCAGTGTAAGTATTTCAAAATATATTTCCTATATATTTCTAGGTATCCTATGTGTGATTTGGATCATTCCTGTTATATTCGGGATTTCCACCTCATTTAGATCACAAACGGAAGTAGTATCCTCGGGCTTCAGACTATTTCCTAAAGAGTGGGTCTTTGAGAACTACGTTACAATCCTAAACAATACCTCTACAGCTCCAATTCTACGTTGGTTAGGTAACTCATTGTTTATTGCCACATCTCACACCATTCTGGTTGTTATTGTTATTTCGATTACAGGTTTTGGTTACACCCGTATTAAGTTTAAAGGAAGAGACACATTGTTCTTTACTTTGCTGGGGATCTCCTTCTTCCCGGGTGTTGTTAACTTGATTCCTTCTTATAAAATCATTGACTCTTTTGGTTGGGTGAATACTTCCTGGGCTATGATTATCCCTGGTCTTGCGGGTATGGGTAATATCTTCTTGGTCAGACAGTTTATGAACGGTATCCCAAAAGAATTAGATGAATCGGCTAAAGTTGATGGTGCTAGTGACTTTAGAATTTTCGCGCAAATTATATTGCCGTTAGTTAAACCAATATTGATTGTTTGCGGATTGTTCTCCTTTACTGGATCTTGGAATGACTTCCTCTGGCCGGTTATTGTGTACACAGATGTAGACAAAATGCCAATTACCGCTGGTTTGCTCTTATTGCAAGACATCTACGGAAACTATCGTATGATCGGACAATTAATGGGCTCGGCAATCATGGCGATTATTCCAACATTGCTGCTATTCGTTTTTGCACAAAAATACTTCGTTCAATCCATCAACCTGAATTCGGGTATCAAAGGTTAGATCGAATGAACTTAAACTTAAATACACCTTGACTTCTTATAAGGAAGGGTGTGTTTTGGTGACCTGCAAATATAAAAAAAGAGATAAATATAGGAGTTGTCATTGTGAGAGAATTTAATGTGAAAAATCCACTAGTTGAGCAACGAGCAGATCCTTGGATCTATAAACATACTGACGGGTACTACTATTTCATAGCTTCAGTTCCAGAGTTCGATAGAATTGAGCTTCGCCGTTCTGAATCCATTCAAGGATTAGCTGAGGCTGAAGGGAAGACCATTTGGGTTAAGCATGAAACGGGCTTGATGAGTGCTAATATCTGGGCGCCAGAGATTCATTATATTGATGGAAAATGGTACGTGTATTATGCAGCTGCACATACCTCTGATACGAAAGATGGTTTATTTGATCATCGCATGTTTGCACTAGAAAACTCATCCGCAAATCCTTTAGAGGGTGAATGGGTGGAAAAGGGTCAAATAAAAACAAAATGGGAATCTTTTGCCTTGGATGCAACAACTTTTGAGCATAAAGGAGTTAGATTTTACGTTTGGGCACAAAAAGATCCTGCTATCCCTGGCAATTCAAATATTTATATTTCCGAAATGGAGAACCCTTGGACACTAAAAGGCGAGCAGGTGTGCATCACCACTCCTGAATACGATTGGGAAAAAATCGGATTTTTGGTGAATGAAGGCGCAGCAATCCTTAAGCGTAATGGACGCATTTTCATGACTTTCTCAGCTAGTGCAACAGATCACAACTATTGTATGGGATTGTTGACTGCTGATGAGAATAGTGATTTGATGGATCCAAAATCATGGGTCAAGACACCTGAACCTGTGTTTACGACTTCTGAGGAAAACGGCCAATATGGTCCGGGACATAATAGTTTTACTGTCTCTGAGGATGGCACACAGGATATCCTTGTTTTCCATGCTAGAAGCTATAAGGAAATTGTCGGTGATCCGCTTTACGATCCGAATCGTCACGCACGTGTGCAAGTAATCCAGTGGAATGAAGACGGAACGCCAAACTTTGGTGTACCTAGACCGGATACGAAATAAAAAGGGATTTGTCGCATAAAACAACAGAGCAATGATTCTCCCAGAGGTGGAGAAACACTGCTCTGTTGTTTTTTATAAGAGTCATAGTTATAACCCTCCTGAGGCTTAAGGACTCAGCTGACGCTATTTGCAAATTTTTGGACATTTGAGCAAGGTTGCGGACCCCAGTGCAGCTATTCCTTTAGAAAAGGTTCATTTTTGCTGTTCTTCAAGCCAATAACGACTTTAGGGTCCGTTAGGTACACAAATTTGTGATAAAGTTGCATTTAAGGTCAACGGTGTCCGATAGTTGCTTCGGGAACGCGTAAAAGCAAGATGATCAAATGAGGTACTCTTATAATGGAAGATCCCGTCTTCTGAACAGCTCTACTCCCAAGGAAAAGGTGAACACTCCGATCAACAGCAGCCAACTGGAGACCTGAATAATCTCCACGTTGCCCTGAACGATTTCCCCGGGTTGATAGAAGGAGAATAAGGTTAGGAAACGCAGTCCTTCCAGTTTGTCGCTTATTTTACCGAGTAGATCCAGAGTGAAAAATCCGAAGGCGATGGCGCCGGAAATTCCGAGCGCTTTTTTCTCGTCATTACATACAGAGGACACGAGAAAGGTAAGGCCGCCTACCGCAAAAAATAATAAAAACGCCACGGTATTCAGCTGAGCGAAGCGACCACTGTTAAAGTCATATTCACTGCCAAGGAACCATGCTTTACCTAATAATCCGGCGAGGGTGGTTACACCCATAATTAAGAGTAATGCTGTAGTGAGAACAAGTGCCTGCGTGGTAGCGACTTTTCTCCGTGTAGTTGGGGCTATGAGCAGATAGGCCATGGAACCGCGATCCACGAGTCGAGCCATAAGCTGCGTTGACATTTGCACACAAACTATGGAAAGAATCAGAACTAGTATAAGTCCATAATATTCTCCGGAGATAAAAGCTTCTGCACTAGTAAAACCGCTATTTAGCCCAAAGGCTTTACCCACACCCTCTGGCATCGCCTTAATAAGGTCATCAATTGCTTGTGTACTCCCCGCAATCCCAGGATAAAGCCAGATCATAAACAAAATATAGAAGGCAGAACCAAAGGCGTAATTCAATATTCCTTTCAGGTTCACTCGCATCATTTCCTTATAGAGCGGAAGATTCATTACACTACCCCCTCGCGGTCATAATAGTCCATGAAGATGTCCTCCAGATTCTGCGTGAATACGTCGATGCTGCGGATATTGTATTTTCCAGTTTCCCGGATGAATCGGTCATAATTGCCCTGCACAGCTATTCGGACCCTATTTCCCTCGTGAGCTTCCACTTGTAGGCCGGAGGCGGCAAAATTCACTGCATCTTCACTATTCGCAAAAATGACCTCAAACAGCTTCCGTTGCATCGATTGCAGTTCATGAATATTTTTCACGGTGATAATCCGTCCGTCTTTAATAATTGCGGCGCGGTCACAGGTGCGTTCAATTTCTTGAAAGCTGTGTGAGGACATGAGAAAGGTGGTTCCGGCTGATTTTTCCTCCAGTACCAGATCAATAAATACCTTTTGCATGAGCGGGTCGAGACCCGAGGTAGGTTCATCCAGAATAATAACGTCAGGACTGTGCATAAAAGCAGCGACGATTCCGACCTTTTGCTTCATTCCCTTTGACATTTTTCGGATCGGAGTGGTGGCATCAAATTGCAAACGTTCAATCAGCTGCTCGCGTTTGGTAGTATTTTTGATTCCCTGCATGGCTGAGATAAATTTAAGGAAAGAAAGACCCGTCATCCCATCAAAAAAGTTGATTTCACCGGGTAAGTAGCCAATATGCTTCTGGACTGTCCCTTGTGCCTTCCATACATCAAGCCCATGGATACTCGCATGCCCTTGATCTGGTTTCATAAAACCCATGATATGCCGTATGGTCGTCGATTTACCCGCACCGTTAGGACCCAGAAATCCAAAAACCTCGCCTTTATTTACGGTAAATGTTACATCTTCGATTCCTTTGCCATTCGAAAATCGTTTAGTTAAGCCTTCTACTACCAGCATGCTGCCACCCCCGCCGTAAAAATAATGAATTATTATGAATCAAATATTTCATATGTTATATTATTCCTAGTGGTTAATGAAGTCAATAAAATTATGAAATAATTGAAATGGAATATTTCATTAAATTTGAATATGCTTACTTAATAACGAAGTTAGGGTGGAAGCTATGAATGGATTTGAGAAGAGAGCAGCACAGATTAAACTCAAAATTATGAAAACTACCATGGAGATGCTCAAGAACTGGGAACCGAAACGTCTACGGATCGCTGATATTGCGAAAGAAGCAGGGGTCTCTCAGGTGACGATTTATAATTATTTTGGCAGTAAGGAAGCGCTGCTTAGTGAGTCTTTTAAGGACTTTGTTCAGAAGGAAATTCAGGAGTTTGAAGATTACATTTATCAAGAGCATTCTCTAAAGGAGATTATTGGTTACATTCTAACCATGGAGAGGGAAACTTACAGCGGCTTATCTCCCGCAACTGTGAAGGAGCTTATGGTTGAGGATCAAGAAATGTTCCATTATATTGAGGAACGATATGCGAATGACATTTTGCCGGTGCTGGTGAAGATGGTCGAAGATGGGAAAGCGCGGGGAGAAATCTCAAATAAAGTATCCACCAAAGGGATACTTTCACTAATGGGGATGTATATGCGTAATGCAGGTGAACTTCTAGACGAAGCTAGCAAACAGGAAGATATGGATGCCTTCATCGAGGAAGCCATCCATATTTTCTTCTATGGCATTTGCGGGAAAGAGTAAGGGGAGCTTGAGCTGCGAGAGCATCACCCTTAATTGATCAGGTGAACAGCGGATTTCCAGTCATGCCGACCCAAAGAGCGGATTGTTCAAGCTGGGCAGCAAGCTGAAGCAGCAAATCTTCACGGCCTTTGTTCGCCATGACTTGAACACCTAGCGGCAGGCCATTTGCTGACTTATGGACGGGCACACTCATTGCAGGCTGGCCTGTCAGATTTGCGAGCTGGGTGAACGGTGTATAGGTTAGGCTTGGCTCAAACATCTCGTAAATTAAGCGGCTCTGTTCTTCTTTTGGCAATTCGTTTACGTGCAGCAGCTTTGCTATCTCTGCAGGTTTATGCGTTAATTCACCAATTTTGGGAGCAGAGTTTGCATTCGTAGGTGTTATATATAAGTCGTAATGATTAAACAGTTCCGCCATTTGGGCGGCTGCAACGTCCCATTCATCCAGACTATGTACGAATTCGGCCGCTGAAACATTTTTTCCGGTCTCACCAAGGACCCACGTAATGATATCGACATCGTCAGCAGTTATGGAACGTCCCATATTTCTCTCCAGGGAGACGAACATAGCTGCTACCTCTCCGGCATTCATCGTATAGTAGTTCTCCATCAGTCTTGTGCCATTCACAGGACTTTCTGTTTCTTCAACCGCATGTCCTTCAGTTTCGAGCCATTTCACGGTTTTGAGAACAGCATTTGCGGCCTCTTCAGAGATAGGCGTACCTACTGGGGAAGCCGTCGTAAATCCAATTCGTAGTTTACGTTGCGTAGGCTTAAACAGGTCATCCAGATATACGCCCGGGTATAACGGGGTCTGGAAGGCGGCTTCCGGCTGCACAACCTGCAGCAGATCTAACATAGCAGCGCTATCGCGAACGGACCGGGTTAAGGCAAAATCAATAGAAGCCCCTTGCCATTGACGGCCGACTCCAGGTCCTACTGGTGTGCGCCCGCGCGTGGGTTTAAGTCCGAATAGGCCTGTGAATGAGGCGGGAATACGGATGGACCCACCACCATCACTGGCTCCTGCTACTGGAACAATACCAGAAGCTACAGCCGCCGCGGCTCCGCCACTTGAACCTCCAGGAGAATATTCGAGATTCCAAGGATTACGAGCAGGGCCATGGAGGACATTCTCTGTAATGTTTTTTAAGCCGAACTCGGGTGTATTCGTATGGCCAAGTGGAATAAAGCCGGCTTTCCTAATTCGTGCAACATAATTTGAATCCCACCGTGCGACATTGTTCTTCATCAGCATAGCCCCACAAGTGATGGGCTCGCCAGCGATAGATTGGGAAATATCTTTTAATAGAAACGGAACGCCAGCAAACGGCCGAGTGTTATCCTGAACAGGCATCTCGTCGGCTTCTCTAAGAGCAGCTTCACGACGGGTGCGCACCACCGCATTTATGACCGGATTGATCTCATCTAACCGAGCAAAGGCGGCTTCGACCAGCTCACGAGGTGAAATTTCACGTGCTTTGACAAGTGAAGCAAGTCCTAGAGCGTCATAGGTAGAGTAAGAAAAGGACAAATTAGATACCCACTTTCAATTTAGGATGATTATTATATTATACATCCCATTAGTTATTTTTTGAAAATGGGTAATCTGACATCTATCAATTCTTTTTTACGTCATATTAGGCTATACTTAGTGTTAAATGATTTTATGGGGTGTACTGATGAACGAAGAGAAATATCAGAATGTGGATGGGTTAATGGAGGCTTTCCAACAATTCGCTAGAATGAACTGGCGTAAAACCACGATTTGGGGCTTGAAGCCAAGTGAGGTCCGGATGTTGGTTTCTTTAAAGCTTGGTAAAGAACGGGAAGGGAAGAAGGGACAGACGGTTTCGGAGATTAGCAAGTTTCTGAAAGTCACCTCTCCTACGGTTACCCAAATGCTCAATAGTCTGATTGCACAAGGATATGTGGTGCGTACTTCTGATGCACAGGATCGCCGAGTTAGTGAGATCACGCTTACGGAAAAAGGGGAGCATCTGGCTGAGATGGCTGTAACGAAATCCCGGAATACCTTTAAAGGTATGATTGATTACATGGGCAAAGAACAGACGGATACGTTAATGGAGCTGTTAAACGGAGTCTATGTTTACTTCGAAGAATTGAACGATCAACCAAATGAATCCTAGCCCTTCTTATAAAAAAAGAGATGCCGCACAGCCTAAGCTGTTTACGGACATCTCTAATGTAAGGTTATTTGTGATTAATGTGCAGCAGGCACAGATTTTTCGAGTTTTTTACTCCCGTTTTTATCCTCTGCGTGTGTCTCCATTTTTTTCTCTCCACTACGTAATGGAATCTCTTTAAGGAACAGAACGAGCAGTGCTGCGATAACTAACAGCGCCGTACCACTTAAGAACACAACTGTCAGGGAATCGCTTAGTGCGTTCCGCAGCATCTCAATCAATTGATTGAAGAGCGGCTGGATTTGCTCTGGCAGTGTTGCATGCAATTCTTTAAGCTTAGGCTGATCTAGCAGCATTTGAGGATTCATAAAGGCAGAAAGCTGTTTAGCGGATTCAGAATCAAGTTTGGATAAATCCGGACCTTTGCCAGAAGACACCGCTGCCTCTAATTTTTTCGTTAATGAGGAGTTCATAATGGTACCCATGATGGCAATACCTATGGTTCCACCTAAATTACGGAATAAAGTATTTGTAGCAGTAGCAACACCTAGCATTGAAGGCGCTACAGCATTTTGTACGGTTAGAGTAAATACAGGCATTGATAGTCCTAACCCAACCCCGAAGATAATCATGCTGACTACAGCCGTAGCAATGTTACTCATAAAGGCCATTAATATCATGGCTACAACCATGAATGGCATCCCCATTAGAGCATAACGTTTATATTTTCCTGTTTTGGAGATCCATCTTCCCACTAAAGTACTTAGTACAATCATAGTAAGTGACATTGGCATATTGATGAAACCAGATTTAGTTGGGGAGACGCCCTCTACCCCTTGCACGAAGAAAGGCAGGTAGATCATTGCGCCCATCATACCGGCATTCATCAGGAAGCCGACAATCATTGAGATGGATACGATGGAATTTTTAAATAAGGATAATGGCAATACTGGGCTTTTAGCTTTACGTTCAATCAGAATCAGGATAATCAGACCCAGAATGGAAGCCCCAAACAAGCCGAGAATCTCCGGAGAACCCCAGTCATATTTTGTTCCTGCCCATGAAAAGCCGAGCAAGAGCGCAACAATGGTCAGGGAAAGGAAAATGGAGCCTAAGTAGTCGATGGACTCAGATGTAGAACGCGTGGTTTTAGGGAACATTTTCAAAATCATAAAGAAGGCCACGATCCCGAAAGGTAAGAAGATCCAGAAGATCCATTTCCAAGCCATGTGATCTACCATGAATCCACCAAGGGTAGGACCAATTACACTGGAGAAACCAAATATCGCCATCATAATTCCAGTCCACTTGGCTCTCTCTCTTGGAGCGAACAAATCACCTACAGCGGTTACGGTAGCCGACATTAGAATCCCGCCGCCTAGACCTTGAATCCCGCGATAAGTGATCATTTGAAAAATGTTGGTCGACAATCCGGATAGGAAAGCACCTATAATAAAAATGACAATCCCTGATAACAGGAAGGGCTTTCTTCCGTAAATATCGGATAACTTACCGACAAGTACGGTAGCAATGGTTGAGGTGAGCATATAGATGGTAATTACCCAGGTATAATGTTCAATACCTCCAAGCATCGCAATAATTCGGGGCATTGCTGTGCCCACAATCGTCTGGTTGATTGCTGCGAAAAACATAGCCGCCATTAAAGCAATCATAATTGTAACTTTCTTTTTCTGAGTGAGATGCTCCAGAGCAGTTCCTCTCCTTTAACTTCTATATATTGTAGTTTGGGAATTCATGTCGTAATAATTAGGTAGCCAAACTATCATTTATGTATAATACACAAATTCATCAATTAGCACAACAGGTTAATTATTAAATTTTAATTTAAAGAGAATTTGAATTTGACTTGATTTTTTGGGAATAGGTAAGTAATCTAATTAGATTGAGGTATATTGGAGGTGCCCTATGGATACCCATGACAATCAAGAGCAGAAGCTGATCATAGCCCTTGAAAATATAAAGCGTCTGACTGCTCGCCCCTACTCGATTGATGTAGTATCGTATAGAGAGTTTGTTATGATGTACGTCATTCACACTGTTATGAAGCAAAAGAAAGCGGCTGAAGGTGACAAACAGCACCGGGGAGTTATGATTTCTAAATTAAGTGACCTGCTCCAGATAAGTAGACCTACTGCCACGCAAATGGCAAATACGTTGGAGGAAAAAGGTTACGTAGTGCGTACAACATCCGATACAGATCGGCGGGTCGTATATATCTGTCTGAGTGAGCTTGGAGAGCAGATTTATAGCAGGCAGATGGCATCCTATTCCGGCATTTTGAGTGAAATCACACAAAAGGTCGGTAAGGAAGAGATCGACCAGCTGATCTTTTTGTGCGATCGTTTTCAAGAAGCGGTGCATGAGGTCAGAAGCCGTCATTTTTTTCCACAGTCGGATGAGGAGCCATTAGTTATAGATTCAGTATAGAAAGACCAACATCAAAAGATATTCCTGCAGACCTGCGGGAACATCTTTTTTTGCATCTTAGAGCAAGGAGTGATTATCATCAGAATATTAGCAATTAGTGACATTCACGGAAGTTATGTAGAATTCAATGCCCTATTATCAAAAGTGAATTATCGCCCGGCGGAGGATAAGCTTATTTTAATGGGAGATTATGTGGATAGAGGTCTGGACAGTAAAGGAATTGTGGAGCAAGTGATGACTCTGCAGCAAGAATGTGGAGCGATAGTTCTCAAAGGAAATCACGATAAAATGGCTTGCGATGCGCTCACCAGCGATGATGATAAATTGGATACCCATTGGCTAACTAACGGCGGATTTCATACACTGATGAGTTATTGCGAGGCGGGCTACGAAGGATTGCAGAAGGATTTTGGCTGGAAGGATTATATGCAGCTAAAAGAAAAAATTAGGCGGGACTATAGACATCATATAGACTTTCTGAGCACATTGCCGCTTTATCATGAGACGGAAGAACATATTTTTGTTCATGCAGGCATTAATCCATTAATAGAGGATTGGAAGCAGCAAGACCCTTATGATTTTATCTGGATTAGAGAACCCTTTTATAAGAATCCGGTAGTTAGCACTAACAAAACGGTTGTTTTCGGTCATACTTCGACGATGGATCTGCATGATTCAGAAGAAATCTGGTTTAGTCCACTGGGAGATAAAATTGGCATAGATGGCGGCTGTGCATATGGCCAACGACTAAATTGCTTGGAGATTTCCGCAGGGAAATACATAACGCATTTTGTTCGGAATGGTGAGACGCTTTGAGCGTTCTCCCATTTTTTTTAGAATAGTAATGAATTAAACGTTAACTATGTATAAAATAAAGATAGGAGGGGTGCAAATAGGTGAATGCGAACAACAAATATCATATCCTCATGCAAGGGGCCATCAGCAAGAATGTGAGCGAAACCTGTAAGGAGTTTGGCATTTCCCGGACGATCTATTATAAGTGGTCTAAAGCTTATCAACAACATGGAATGGATGGACTTGGGGAGAAGAAAAGAAAGCCGGTAATGCCTAATAAAGTAGATAAGAGAACGGAAAGATTGATCTTGGAGTACGTCGCCAGATTTCCTGAGGATGGGCCTAAACGCATCTTTTATGAACTGCAAGATGAAGGTATGCAAATAGGGGAATCCGGTATTTATAATGTACTACGTCGAAACGGACTAAATAAACGAATAGAACGTGAAGCTTACGCCAATCAAATCAAAGCAAAGAAGAGGAATGGCGCACAATCCACTCACACTAAAGGATTTAAAGAGAAACGGAAAATACTAGATTATAAGATGAAGAATCCGATAAATGCTCATCCCGGGTATATGTGTCAGCAGAGTATTAGCTATTTGGGAGTTTTCCCGAGGGTCGGAAAGGTATATCAATATGTAATTTATGATGCCTACTCCAGACTAGGTCTAGTTAAGCTATACAATCGGAAATCTACCATTCATTTTATAGATTTTATGCATCTGAAAGTTCTCCCATTGATGAAGACATTAGATTTTCATATCGATAATCTGGTTACGAACAAAAGCCGTGAATTCATTACGAACTGGGACAGAGGAAAACATAAATATAGTGAATTTTTACATAAGAACAATATTAATCAAGTCGCTATAACGGTAGACCAAACAGAGATATTTCAGCCCTTGCAGCAATTTGCGGCGGTGTTGACCAAAGAATTCTACCAGCAGGCTTGGGTAGATGATACGATAGATTCCTTTGAAATTTTAGAAAAGCGCTTACATGAATACTTGAGAACCTACAACTTCAACAGGCAAATTACAGACGGACCTAATCAAGGTAAAATACCATCGGATGTCGCACTTGCCTATACGGGACAACGAGAAACTTTGCCATTATGGTTATTTACAAGGAGATAACGGATGATGACAAACACAAAGAATAAAGACCGAATTGGAATCATCGGTGCAGGGATTTCTGGGGTTACGGCTGCTTATGAATTAGCGAAAAAAGGATATACCAACATTACCCTCATGGAGAAGTCGGATAGAGTAGGAGGAAAGTGTCATTCTATTGAGTACAAAGGAAAAAGTTATGAAATGGGGACGCTAATCGGCCTGCCTACCTATAAACATACGATGGATTTTATGAGAGATTTTGATCTTATGGATAGGGGACCATTGTTAGAACGTGGATTTTTTGATAATAATGGGAGAAAAACTTCACAAATTCCCATGGAGCAGATAGAGGCGTTTACACAAGAATTCAAACGATTACCGGATATTCTAAAACGCTATGAGTCTCTCCAAGAACCGGGTTTTCTCCACTTACCGCCAGATTTATGTCAGCCATTTTCGCAGTGGTGTGTAGAGAATAAGCTGTCTGTCCTTGAGCAGGTCTACATGCATTATTTTAATACTTTTGGATTCGGTGGTATCCATAATGTGCCCGCTGCATATGTGCTGAAATTTCTAAGCTATGATAATCTGTTGTCGTTTATTGAAATTACTCATATGATAACCTGGCCTAAGGGTGTTACTGAGCTGATTAGACGAATGGCCGACCAAGTAAACGATCTACGCCTGACTTGTGAAGTGCTTTTTATGGAGCAAGAACAAGATGGGCAGGTTCGAGTAGAGACGAGTCAGGACATCTTTTATTTTGACAAGGTCATTTATACAGCAGCTTTAGAGCAAATGGGCGATACAGTTAGCCTGTCAAGTGAGGACAAAACTTTATTAGCGAATATAACCTATGAATGGTTTAGGGTATATGCGTATAGAGTGAAGGGGTTGCCGGAGCTTTCTGGCTATATCCCCCGGAATATGTACCCTGAACGTAAAGGGCATATGATGGCATGGTACTATCGGTGGGCAGATATGGGAACTACGGATCTAGTTACGGTTTATGTAGCTGAGAATGAAGCTATGACTGATCTGGAAATGCGAGAGACGGTAGAAAATAAACTTCGCGAGCTGGGCGGAGAGAGCATTCGACTATATATGATGAAGCGTTGGAGGCATTTCCCACATGTGGATTCTAATGCGCTACATGAGGGATTTTATGAACGGGTTGATCAGATGCAGGGGAAAAACAATATCTATTTAGCTGGAGAAATCATGAACTTCCCTACACTTGAGAATTGTATTATATACGCGAAACACTTGGTTGAACGATTCTTTTGAATAACATTAATGAGGAACCTTGTCCACAAAGAAATTTGTCGACAAGGTTTTTTTACATTCAAGTTAGGTTTGCAGTATATAGTTCTATAGACATGTATTCTAATAGATTTCTCAGAAGAAAGGTAGAAAGTTTGGCGAATTCTAGTGCTAGGGTTGTGTAAACTCAACTTGAAATGAAACTAAAAAAACACTGATAAATCAACGTTTTAAGCGATTTGATCGTTTAAAGAGGGATGGGCTATATTGGACCTGAGACACAGATTACATACACCAACCTACAAGGAGGAGTAAAACATGTTTTTATTCGAATCGATTCCCTGGTACTCAGCGCTAATGTGGTTAGTAGTACTAGCAGGATTAATGTTTGTAAATGAAATCGCACGGAAGAGCAAGTGGTTCTCAATCATTCTGTTTATAGTTGTCCCTATTGTTCTTACCATAGCGGTTTGGCCAAATACGGCAGGAGAAGGCTCCAGTACTGGAACATGGTTTCACTGGGTAAAAGTATATTCTGCTTTGGCAGGATGTATAGGGTTTATGGCTATCCGTTATGTTAAAGGATGGGACAAAAATAAATATATATTAATGTTCCCGGCTATTATCCTTGCAGTTAACATTCTTGAAGCAGTTATTCGTGATTTCCAAGTGTACAGCTTGCAAGGTATGGTGGATGGCGTAATGATGGTAGGTGGTCCTTGGAACATTATGAACGGGATCGCAGGTATTCTGAACATTATTACGATTTCTGGTTGGATGGGTATTGTGATCAGTAAAGATAAGAGTAAAGATATGTTGTGGCCTGACCAGCTTTGGTTCTGGATCATTGCTTATGACATTTGGAACTTTGCCTATGTATATAATGCAGTTTCTGACCATTCCTTCTATGCAGGTGCAGCATTGTTGATCTCTTGTACCATCCCGGCGTTCTTCTTTAAAAAAGGGGCATGGCTGCAGCATCGTGCACAGACTTTGGCGATTTGGATGATGTTTACGATGTCGTTCCCGGCGTTTGTTGGCGAGTCAAAGTTCTCTGTACAATCCTCTCATAGTGAAACCGCTCTGTGGATAGTAAGTGCATTATCTTTAGCTGCTAATATTGCAGTGTTTGGTTATCATTTCTATAAAATCATCAAGCATAAACGCAATCCGCTTAAAGATGAAGTTTATACGGATTTAGCTGCTTATAAAGCTATTGCAGAGGGTGCGAATTAATAGAGACATTATAGTAATAGTGATAGAAGTTCCTCCTGCTTAAAGGGGGAACCTCTTTTTGTGAATAATTAAAGTTCTAATTATCAGGGCCCCATATCCGCCCGTTGCTGCGCACGAAATGTTTTCCTTTTTATACAAAGCAAAAGACAAGTCAGTAATAAGACACATAATAAAGTTGCCGTATACGTGAAATTACTGTTCCAAAACACTATCTGAATATTCATTAATGAGTGAACGCCGATCACGAAAAATAAATTTCGGGTTAAGATATAGAGTAGAGCGAATATAATTCCTAGAATTAGAAGCATGATAAAATCATAAACAAACTCCATTCCAACTAATCCTGAGTAAATCCGGTTTGGGATATGTATGGCGGCAAAGATCGATTGTGAAATCAGCATTGCAGAGATCATCCGTGTAGTTTTGTTGTTGATTTTTTTTAAGTATAGATAGATTTGAACGAGCAGGAAGCCGCGAAATAAGATTTCTTCCAATAAAGCATTTCCCAAGACTTGACCTAGAATTTCACCGAAAACTAAATTTGAATGGCTGAAGATAGCATTGTTAAGTGTTAGCTCTGAGTGATTCAGGTGTACCATACACAAATCTACTATATTTATAGCGAGCCAAAACAGAAAGGTACCCAGCAGTCCGGCTCTTAATTTTTCTATTTTTAACCCAAAATCCCGGGGCGAAACTTTAGCTATCAGAATCAAAAAAATAATTACTTCTAAGAGAAGCCCAACTAGATTGGCGGCTAACGTTTCATTGATCCAGTGGTTTGTGTTTTTGGCAATAAAACTTAAATATCCATGCTCAAAAAGGATGAGATTAACCGCAAGAGTAAAGATAATATGAATAAAAATGAGGCTCGCTATAAAAAGGTAGTGTGTAGGCTTTGCTTCAAAAATCGATGATGGATTGAACTCCTTGGAGTGAAGCATCGACGGCAGTCCTCCTGATACAAAATATTCCAAATTAACCTTAGATTTCACTATATCCTTTTTGAGTCCAAGTTTACTGTTACAAAAATCATGTGTTATTCTTCACATTCGCCCATCCCCAGATTGACAGAAGCAAGGGCACTGGCTATACTTGAAATGTTAAAATGCAAATCGGACAAATCGTTGATGAAAATGAAGTACACCGGAGGATGGCTTGATCAGAGAAAAGGTTCCTTTACGAAACGTTTCGTAATGGCTGTGAGAACCTTGAAGACAGGCCGGTGGAAAGCTAATTTCGGAGTGTGAGATCAATGCTCACCGGGGGCGCCCGTTATCAGCCGCGACAAGGCGATCGTCTGCAATTGTCCCATTAGTGGGGTCAAGGCGATAACCAGGGTGGTACCGCGATATTAATCGTCCCTGAATTATTCAGGGGCGTTTTTTTGTTTTTATTTTTTAGGTATTTTGTAATTTCCGGTGTAAATGCCGAAGTAAAAAGATGAGACGGGAGCTGTAAATGATGAAAGCAAGTGAAATTCGTTCCAAATGGCTTAAGTTTTTTGAAAGTAAAGGTCACAAGATTGAACCAAGTGCGTCCCTCGTTCCTCACAACGATCCTTCGCTTCTGTGGATCAATGCGGGTATGGCACCTTTGAAAGTGTACTTCGATGGCCGGGAGGTTCCAGAAAATCCGCGCCTGACTAACTCACAAAAATGTATTCGTACCAATGATATCGAGAATGTGGGTAAGACACGCCGTCACCATACATTTTTCGAGATGCTGGGTAACTTCTCCATCGGCGATTATTTCAAAGAAGAAGCTATCACATGGGCTTGGGAGTTCCTAACCGGCAAAGAGTGGATCGGCTTTGACCCGGAACGTATTTCCGTAACGGTGTACGCAGAGGATGAAGAGGCATTTAAGCTGTGGAATGAAAAGGTTGGCCTGCCTGCTGAACGCATCATTAAGCTGGGCGACGATAATTTCTGGGATATTGGCGAAGGCCCATGCGGTCCTTGCTCGGAAATCTTTTATGACCGTGGTGAAGCTTACGGCAGTGATATGAGCGATCCGGAAATGTATCCAGGTGGAGAAAATGAACGCTGGTTAGAAGTATGGAACCTGGTGTTCTCACAATTCAACCATAACAAGGATGGCAGCTATACGCCGCTTCCGAATAAAAACATTGATACAGGGGCTGGCTTGGAGCGTTTTGCATCCATTCTACAGGATGTAGATTCCAACTTCGACACTGATTTGTTCCAACCTATTATTCAAAAGACAGCACAGCTCGCGGGTGTAACTTATAAAGATAACGTTGAGCAGGATATCGCGCTTAAAGTAATCGCTGACCATGTGCGTACCGTTACTTTTGCGGTAGGGGATGGAGTACTTCCTTCTAATGAAGGACGCGGTTATATTATCCGCCGTTTGCTTCGCCGTGCTGTTCGGTACGGAAAGACCTTGGGTCTGGATCGTCCATTCCTGTATGAGCTGACTGAAACCGTTGGCGAAATTATGGGTGTCTACTATCCATCCGTTGTGGACAACCGCGAATATATCGCAAAGATTATTCGTACTGAAGAAGAACGTTTCCACGAAACATTGTCTGACGGATTGGCTATTTTGGGTGAGATCAGTGCTAAAGCAAAAGCAGAGGGTCTCAGCAATATTGCTGGAGCCGATGCATTTAAGTTATATGATACTTATGGGTTCCCATTTGACCTGACCGAAGATTTCGCAGCGGAGCAAGGTTTAACTGTAGACCGAGAAGGTTTTGATGCGGCTATGCAGGAGCAACGTGACCGCGCGAGAGCTGCACGTCATGATGGCGGCAGCATGAAGATCCAGGGAGGCGCACTAGCAGACCTGACGGTTAAAAGTGAATTTGTTGGATATAATGACTCGGTAACAGAGTCGAAAATCCTGGCTATTGTTGTGGGTGATGAATTGGTAGATGTCGCCGGTGAAGGCGCAGAATGCCAAGTTATTCTTGATACAACACCGTTCTATGCTGAGAGCGGCGGACAAGTAAGTGACACGGGTGTGCTTACTGGGGGTTCAGTTACAGCTAAGGTAAAAGGACTCTTTAAAGCTCCACACGGCCAACACGTACATTTGGTAACTGTGGAAGCGGGAGAATTGAAAGTGGGCGAATCCGTTCGCGCGGAAGTGGATCGTGCGGAGCGTGAAGATATCGTGAAGAACCACACAGCTACCCATTTATTGCACAAAGCGCTTAAAGAAGTTCTTGGCGGGCATGTTAATCAAGCGGGATCTTTAGTGGAAGGTGCTCGTTTGCGGTTTGACTTCTCCCATTTTGGAGCGATTACTCCAGAAGAATTGAGCGATATCGAACATCGCGTAAATGCACAAATCTGGCGCGGTCTAGATGTAGTGATTGAGAACAAGCCGATTGATGAAGCTAAAGCAATGGGAGCAATGGCACTCTTTGGTGAAAAATACGGTAATATCGTCCGTGTCGTTCAAGTGGGTGATTACAGCCTTGAGCTTTGCGGTGGTTGTCATGTATCCAACACGTCGCAAATCGGAATTTTCAAGCTGCTTAGCGAAAGTGGCATTGGTTCCGGAGTGCGCCGCATCGAAGCGGTTACCGGACGTTACGCTTACCAGTTCACTGAAAGTCAGCTAGATTTGCTCAAACAATCAGCAGGCCTTCTTAAGTCTTCTCTGAATGACGTTCCGAAACGGATCGAAGCGCTGCATAACCAGGTGCGTGAGCTTTCGCGTGAGAATGAGTCCTTGCAATCCAAGCTGAGTGCTACTTTTGCTGCTGAACTTACAAGCAGTGTGAAGACAGTTGGCGCAGGTACGCAGCTCCTGGCTGTTGCTGTTCAAGCAGGCAATATGGATGCTTTGCGTTCCACAGCGGATGAATTGAAATCCAAGCTTCCGGATGCAGTGCTTGTATTAGGTGCAGCGATGGATGATAAGGTAAACTTTGTAGTATCTGTACCGCAAGACCTGGTGAAGAAAGGTTTCCACGCTGGTAAACTCGTTAAAGAAATTGCAGCGGTTTGCGGCGGTGGTGGCGGTGGGCGTCCAGATATGGCGCAAGCCGGCGGTAAAGATGCTTCTAAGCTAAACGAAGCATTGGCAAAGGCTGAAGAATTGGTAGCTTCCTTAGCCTAAGTTAAAATTACGAAACCATTTCTCTAACTAAACGTATTACGAGAAAACATAGCGGTACTGAGAGTTTGATATCAGTACCGCTACTCTTTATTAGCAGGATGTTAGATATTCATGAATAATTGTGCTTGACAATAGCTTAAAAGCCAAAAATATCATAATTTTTGTAGAGAAAATGCCAAAAAAAGCGTTAATAACGGGCAGGATTTCCTCGTTGGGGCATGAATATGTTATGATAAAGGAAGCAAGCGAGCTGCACAGTAGCAACTTTGCGAAGCCGTCCCAAAAGGCGATTTTGCAGAAGGAAGGTGTCACAAATGGACTCCATGGACAAAACGGTCAAATTCAATGTGAAGGGCGACGAAAAGGAAGCTTCTCCCCAGGAAATATTGCTAGCAGTATACGATGCACTGGTGGAGAAAGAGTATCATCCGATCAATCAGATCGTAGGGTATCTTCTTTCCGGAGATCCGGCTTACATTCCGCGCCATAACAATGCGAGAAGTTTGGTCCGGAGAAAAGAACGTGATGAGCTGATTGAAGAGCTGGTTAGATTCTATCTCGTCAATCACAGGGTGGACAATCCGAAATGAAGAAGAAGTTAGGTTTAGATTACGGCGACCGTAGAATCGGTGTAGCCACAAGTGATGTTTTTGGCTGGACGGCACAAGCTCTTGAAACGATTGAGCGCCGAGGTACGGGTAATGAGTTCGAACGCATTCGTGAACTTGTTGCAGAGCACGAAATTGGAGAGATTGTAGTTGGTCTACCGAAGAATATGAACGGCTCAGTAGGACCCCGGGGCGAAATCTGTATAGAGTTCGCTGATAAGCTACGGGAAGAGTTAGAAATGCCCGTACACCTTTGGGATGAGCGTCTGACGACGGTATCCGCAGAGCGGGTGCTGATTGAAGGGGACGTCAGCCGGAAGAAACGCAAGGGGATTGTGGATAAAATGGCTGCAGCCCTGATTTTGCAAAATTTTTTGGATGCTAACAGTAAAAGGTGAGGGGTGCGAGGATATGACAAACGAACAGATTGGCCAAGAGGAAGAACCGGAAATTATCTATATTCCCGATGAGGAAGGTAATGAAGAGGAATTCGAGGTCATTATGAAGTTTGAGGTTGATGGCTCGGACGCTAAGTATATGATGGTGGTTCCGCTAGACTCCGAGGACGAGGAAACCGATGAGGTATACGCGTTCCGTTATGTGGAAGAAGGCGACGATCTTCAATTGTTCATGATCGATAATGACGAGGAGTGGGCGATTGTCGAAGAGACTTTCAACACACTGGTCGACGAGTTGGACGGAGGATCGGAGAATGACTGAGATATCCGCTGATCAAGCGGTATGGACTTCACGGCTTAAAGAAGCCTACGGAGAAACTGTAGAACTGGAAGATGAGCAAGGCAAATCTTCCATTTACGATATTATCGCCGAATTTGAAGTCGGTGATCGCGGATATGCAGTGCTGAAAGGCTCTGGCAAAGACGTGGAGTATGAAATCCTGCGTATCGTTGTCTCTTCTGACGGACTTCCGGAATTAGAGAGCATTATGGACGATGAAGAGTGGGAAGACATCTCTGAGCTATACGATGAGATGACTTTTCCAGCAGATGGCGCTGAATAAAACTTAAACATGTACGTTACATTTATGATGGGCACGGAAGAGGGCGGAGAATTCCGCGCTCTTTTTGCTTGAAATGCGAGCAATATCCTATATACATCAATCTAAGGAAATATATATTGAATTTTAGGCAATACACTTTTATACTTTATAGTCGGAAAGTGAGGAACCAGACTTGAAATCCGCAATCAGTACTGTGTTAATCATTATTCTTTTGCTGGTAGCAGCAGGAGGTGGGGGCGCATGGTACATTTGGAACGGGATGCAGCCGGTAGAGCCTGCAGGTCCTGCTGTAACATTTACGATAGAGAAGGGCATGGGAAGTGCGGAGATTGCTGATCTGCTTGAGCAAAATGGCATTATCCGTAAGAGTCTTTTTTTTAAGGGATATTTGAAATGGACTAAAGAAGGCTCTAGCTTCAAAGCAGGTACTTATATCGCTAAGCCCGGTGACAGCTATGATGAACTCATTGCAAGATTAAATGCAGGTGATGTAGTTAAGGAAGAAACTGTGGTCTTTACTATCCCCGAAGGATATACTGCTGAGCAGATCGCTAAGAAGCTCGCTGAAGCCTGGAATCAGGATGCGGCTACTTTTCTTGAAATTATGGATACTGGTGCAGGTTTGAAGGGGATTGATATTCTGGGTATCCCGCAGGATAAGAATCTACGCCACCGTCTTGAAGGATATTTATTCCCCGAAACCTATGAACTGGCCAAAGATAGCACGCCCCAGGAAGTTGTAGAAGCGCTTTTGGATCAGTTCCAGAAGAAGCTAGATACGATTCCTAACTGGCAGCAAAAGCTAGAAACGCGTGGATTGTCTCTGCATGAACTGTTGACCGTAGCTTCGCTGGTTGAGCGGGAAGTTGTGGTGGATAGTGAACGTCCGCTTGTGGCTGGTGTTATTTATAACCGCCTAAAGAAAGAGCAGAAGCTGGAGATCGACGCTACCGTTCAATATTTACTCAATAAGCAGAAGGAAAGACTTTTGTATAAAGATTTGGAAGTTGATAGTCCATATAATACGTATAAGAATATTGGACTTCCTCCGGGACCTATTAGTAATCCGGGGCTGGAGTCCATTCAAGCGGCACTCGAACCAGAAGCTTCTGAATATTACTTCTATGTGACCAAAAAAGATGGTACACAGGGCCATTTATTTGCTAAGACCTACAAGGAACATTTAGCCAATATCGAAAAAAGTAAGCAAGAATCGAAATAAACTATTAAAATGAAGAGTGGTGCGGTTGAAATAACCGTACAAGTAGGAGGTACAACATGACTAACAAACCGGAATTGCTGGTAACGGCAGCGTCCTTGGAGGAAGCTGCTGCTCTGCTGGATGCCGGAGCAGATGCGTTGCTCATTGGGGATGACCGTTTTGGGATGCGGCTTGCTGGACATTTCTCTCTGGAGGATACAGCGACTGTCGTAGAAATGGCACATTCGCGAGGCTGCAAAGTGTATGCAAGCTTGGGTGGGCTGATGTCCAACCGTCTGCTGGATGAGCTTCCTGCCTATGTGAAGGCTTTAGGTGAGCTTGGCATTGATGGTGTTGAATTCGGGGATCCAGCAGTGTTAACCACTGTGAAGAAAGAAGCGCCAGCAATGAAGCTGCACTGGAATGCGGAAATGACTTCCACCAACTATGCGACCGCGAATTATTGGGGACGCAAGGGGGCTTCTCGCGTTGTGCTGGCCCGTGAGCTGAATATGGATGAAATGACGGAAATGGTTCCGCTTTTGGAGATTGAGGCACAGGTGCAGGTTCATGGAATGACCAATATATACCATTCCAAGCGGAAGCTTGTTGAAAGCTATATGTCACATCAAGGCCGTCCTAGTGATGGAGGAAGTCTCGGGAAGGAACGCGGACTATTTCTGATTGAGGAAGAACGAGATGACCAGAAATTCCCGATTTATGAAGACGAGAACGGCACTCATATTATGAGCTCGGATGATATTTGTATTTTGGAGGATCTGCATATTCTGATGGCTGCAGGTATACACAGCCTTAAGATTGAGGGACTCTTGAAATCGATAGCGTATAATGTAACGGTTGTGAAGACTTATCGTAAAGCTATAGATCTTTATGCGGCTGATCCGGAAGGTTATGCCTTCAATGAGGAATGGATGGATGTAATCAGAACGGTGCAGGACCCTGAACGGGAGTTAAGCTTCGGATTTTTCTATAAAGAGCAAGTATATTAAGTTTGACAAAAATAAAGAGGTTATAGGTCCCCACGAAGATTAGGTACAGCATTTATAGCATGTGACTTAGCTTTGTGGGCGATGGAGGGGAGAACAGGAATGGGAACCATGACAAAGCCGCAATATAAGGGCAAACGTTACCGTCTGGACAAACCGGAGCTCCTCGCTCCGGCTGGTAATTTGGAAAAATTGAAGTTCGCAGTACACTATGGTGCGGATGCTGTTTATATCGGAGGACAACAATACGGCTTGCGTTCCGGCGCAGATAATTTCAGCTTTGAGGAAATGCGCGAAGGTGTTGAATTTGCCAAGAAATATGGCGCTAAGGTATTTGTTGCAACAAACATTTATGCTCACAATGAAGATGTCGCGGGAATTGAAGAATACCTGCGTAACTTATATGAAGCTGGCATTGCTGCTATTATCGTAGCTGATCCAATCATTGTAGATACAGCACGCCGGTTAGTGCCTGGTCTTGAAGTGCATTTGAGTACACAGCAGTCTACGTTGAACTGGCAAGCGGTGTCCTTCTGGAAGGAAGAGGGGCTTCCGCGTGTTGTTTTGGGCCGTGAGACAAGCCTGGAAGAGATCGCTGAGATTAAAAAACATGTCGACATTGAAATCGAAAGCTTCATCCATGGTGCAATGTGTTCCTCGTATTCGGGTCGTTGTGTTTTGTCCAACCATTTCACCGACCGTGATTCCAATCGCGGGGGCTGTTGCCAGTCTTGCCGCTGGAAATATGATTTGTTTGAGGATGCACGTCCGGAAGGGACTTGGGTGTCTGAGGAAGAGCAGGCTGAAGCGAAATCTCCAGCTCCTTTGCTTCCAGGGGTAACTCAGATTCCACTGCATCAGCAAGGAGATAATCCCTTCTCCATGGGCTCTAAGGATTTGTGTATGCTGGAAAGTATACCTGAACTGATTGAAGTGGGCATCGACAGCTTCAAGATCGAAGGACGAATGAAGTCAATCCACTATGTGGCTACTGTCGTTAATGCATATCGTAAAGCCATTGATGCTTATATGGCAGATCCGGAAGGGTATGAATTGAAGCAGGAATGGCTGGATGAGCTTAATAAAGCCGCTAACCGTCCGCTAAACACAGGATTCTTCTATGATACTCCGGATCATGAAGATCATATCTATGAGCCTGAAGAAAAAGCAGCTCCGTATGATTTTGCCGGACTTGTAATTGAATATGATGCTGAAAGTGGTACGGCACTAGTTCAACAGCGCAATCACTTTAAGCCAGGTCAGGAAGTAGAATTCTTTGGACCTAACGATACGTTCTTCAAGCAAACGGTTGGCGAAATATGGGATGAGAAAGGCAATTCGCTTGATGCTGCCCGTCATCCACTGCAACCTATTCGTATGAAGGTAGATCAACCGGTTGCATACTTTGATATGATGCGTAAGAAAAAGTTTTAATAAAAAACAGGGAAGCCTTTGGTCATCCAAGAGCCTCCCTGTTTTTCTTTTTGACAAAGCAAACAATAAGTTATATATATTAGGGATTAACAAATATCTCCAAGAGAGGAGGTGCAGCAAGCTATTTATTATGTTTAAACATACATAGGTTAAAAGTTGTAAAAAAAGTCTCGTAAAGCTAAGGAAAAAGACCTAATACGCCGATATATATATTGGTTAACGCTTTCATGCGTATTCTAATATTAGCGGGTAGGTGATCAAGATGGGGGATCCTGATCAAGATAGTATTAGTGAAAAGCATAATGAGAGAAGGTTTAGCATGAATAAAAAGAATAAGAAATCGGCGATCACAGGAAACAAGGAAACAAGCAAGATTGAAGGGGCAGTTAAGACACCTAAGTTTAATTTGAAGAATGGGATAGATTTGCGGGGACAGATCAAAAGAGTTAATCCTATGGAATCTGTTGGCGTGAAGATATTCCTGATATTTTTGTGTGCAATTGTAATTGTGGTAATGGCACTTGGACTGCTATCTTATTCAAAAGCCAAGAAGACAATTAAGAACAACGTATCGGAAGCCTACCGTCAGACTATTATTCAGACCTCAGAAAAGTTAGATATTACTTTGAAGCAGTACGAGAACTTGGCTTTACAGCTTTATTTTGATGCGCAGATGCAAGAAGATTTGAAGTCTTTAGTGACTGCACAATCTTCCTATGAGAAATTTGAAGCTACAAGCGCAGTAAGTAAAAAGTTGTCCAGTCAGATTACAACGGATTCTAATATTCTTAGTGTTTCTTTGATCCCGGAGTCGCCTGATCAAGACATTGTTACAAGTGGCAGTGGCGGCATTAAGTTAGATAACATAAGAGAACAAGAATGGTATAAGAAGATTGTCGACAACACTGCATCTTATGAATCCTACTATTCTAAAGGTGATGGTGATGCAGCCAAGAACATATGGTTCTCGACAGCTGTTCAAGGTGATGGAGACAAAAATATTGCTATGGCAAGATCTCTCAAAACCCTGGGCTCAGGTACAGGATACATAGTCATCCTTGTGTTGAAGAATACATTGCTGGAGGAATCATTCGCAAGTGTACAGCTGGGAGATGGCTCTCGAATTCAACTTGTCACTCCTGATGGAACCGTAGTAGCTTCTTCGGATTCAAAAGACGATGGTAAACCTTCAGAGTTCGCTTTTATTCAGGCAAGTAAAAAGGATAACAAAAGCTTGGATGAGAAGGATACAAACGGGAAAGAAATCCTTGCTGTCTTTAATCCAATGATCCGGGCGGATTGGAAGTTGGCAGGGGTAGTCCCAACAGATGAGCTAGTAAAAGAAGCACGTCCGATTCTGTTGACTACTTTTATTGCGGCTGCTGGTGCGGCTCTGCTAGCCATAGTAATCGGGATCTGGATGGTGCGTATGATTGCTCGCCCTCTAGCACGCTTGAAGGATCTTATGGTACAAGGTGCAGGTGGTGATCTAAGTGTACGTACAGAATATGTTTCTAAAGATGAAATTGGCCAGCTATCAGCTTCCTTTAACGTGATGATGGAGCGTATTACTGAGCTTGTATCGCAAACGACAGAAACCGCTCGGGATGTGCTGGAGACCGCTGGTGAGCTTGGTGAAGCCTCACGGAAGACAGCTATTTCTGCGAAGGAAATCGCAGCCGCTACGGAAGAAATTGCCGGTGGGGCAGGCAGTCTGGCGCTTGAAGCTGAACGAGGTAATGAGCTAACAGATGTGATTGCTACGCAAATGCAGACTGTAATATATGCCAACACTGAGATGGATGAAGCAGCACGTGGGGTTGGTGAAGCTAGTGCTCAAGGCGCTAAGCAATTAACTGACCTGCTGGATCAGACTAGCCGCACTGGAGAAAAAACAAGTGCACTTGTCGAACGTGTCAACCACCTGAAGGAGACAGTATTCTCCGTAATTAAGGTGTTGGATGTGATGAAGAGTATCACGCAACAGACGAATATCTTATCGTTAAATGCAACAATAGAAGCCGCTCGTGCAGGAGAAGCTGGTAAGGGCTTCATGGTAGTTGCGGGTGAAGTGCGGCAGCTTGCTGACCAATCGAAACAATCTATTGCCCTTGTTGCTGGAATTACGGATAAGATCATGGCGGAAATGAACGAAACGGAAGCTGTATTATCCGAAGTAGCACCACTGTTTAAAGAACAAGTAAGCTCCGTGAAGAGTACAAGTGATATCTTCCTGTCCGTAAAAGGACAGATGGATGAATTCATAACAAGCCTGGAATCGGTGACGACAGCGATCAGCAGTCTGAATCATTCGCAAGGTGTGTTGTCAGAGGCTATGGGGAACGTTAGCGCCGTAGCTGAGCAATCTTCAGCAACTTCCCAAGAAGTAGCTTCACTCAGTAATGAACAGCAAAATGTAAGTGATCAACTCGTTTCATTATCTGGCAAGCTGGAAAGTGCTTCAGGTCAATTGAAGGACAAGCTGTCATTATTCACTATAAAATGAGTGGATTCATCACTAATTTCTAAATTGTTTACCTAACAAAACCGCTTCTTCAACATGAAGAGGCGGTTTGTTGTTGTGTAATGAAGAACTACACCGTATAATAACTTTGTTAGGTATTTGTTATAATTTAATAACAAGTTAGGTAAAAAGTATTAAGGAGAAGGACCAAATGAAAGGTAGACGCATCTCTGGCTGGTGGTCCGTTATCGGGGACATGAGCATGGAACGCAAGCTGCTCCTCGTCTTTTTAATTATCATTACCCTCCCGCTATCCTTCATCAGTGTATTTACCTTCAAGAGCTACTCAGAATCTATTCAGGGGAACACCATTGCTTATTCTGAGAAATTAATCGATCAAATGATGGATGGAGTAGACGATTATATCGAAGATATGAAGCGTATTTCATCTATGCCCGCCTATGTGAATGATATCAAACAGAATTTAATACGTTCGAACAACTACCATGAGCAGAAAAAGATTATGGGAGGCGCAACTGGGAGTGCTGCTTTGTCGCCCGGTGATTTTGATCTTCTGTTGTCCATTCAACGGGGGATAGAGGGCAACATTTCGTTTATTAACAATATTAAGCGAGGTGCGAACTCGGTTTATATTTTTGACGCTTACGGAAATGGTTATTATTCTGCGAAGGATGGTGGCGTACGACTCGATCTCGAGCAAAGCTATAAATACTGGAGCCAGCAGACTAAGGATTCCAGCGGAGAAGCATTATTGTTCGGTACTCAAGCGTATACAAGTAATCTGCAGAGCACCCGATATGCTTTTACCGTTGTTCGCAAAATCGTGGATGGCTTGTTAAATCCAATCGGGCTGATTGCGGTTGAAGCGAATATTAGCAATTTGGAGAATCAAGTTAAGGAACTGGATAAAGTCACCCATGGGAAGTCGTTGATTGTGGATGAGAAGGGAATGGTCATCTACGACAGCGACAAGAAGCTGCTGGCCACAGATATTTCTGATTCAGACTTGTTCAAAAGAGTTGGAGGCATTTCTGGAAGCTTTTATGATACAGTCAACGGAAAAGAGCGGTTGAATATTTACTCTGGCTCTACCAAAACCAATTGGAAGGTAATTATCTCTATTCCTGTTGATGTACTGATGCGTGATGTGAAGCTGACCCGTAATACAACACTTGCTGCTACATTAAGTATCATAGTACTAGCGTTAATTATTTCGATTATTCTTTCCGTTGCCCTTACTAAATCGCTGACTCAAATGATTCAATTGATGAAAAAAGTTCAGGGCGGCGATCTGGATGTGATGTTCAGAGTTAAACGGCGTGACGAAATTGGTCTGCTGGGGCATCAATTTAATCGTATGTTAGCCCGAATCAGGCAGCTAATTCAGGATATTTACCGCATAGAAGAACAGAAAAAGGAAGCAGAGCTTCATGCGCTGCAGAGTCAAATCAATCCTCATTTTATCTATAACACACTGGAGTCCATCCGAATGACCGCCGAGCTGAATGATGATGTCGAAGCTGCGGATATGATCTCTATTCTGGGCAAACTGCTACGGTACAGTACAAGTGATCTGAGTGGCAATACGACATTGAAGCAAGAGCTTGGGTATGTGCGTAATTACGTCGAGCTGCTGAACTATCGTTATCCTAACCGTTTTTTACTGGATATCGATGTGCCGAAGTCGTTAGATAATTACTCTATTATCAAGCTGGTCTTCCAGCCTATCATTGAGAATGCAGCTTACCATGGCTTAGATGATAATAAGCCGCAAATGCATTTAAGCATCCGCTGCGAGATTACAGAGCAAATGCTGTTGTTTCATATTAAAGACGACGGGATCGGAATGGATGAGAAGACTTTGGAGAAATTGAATGATGGGCTGCAGAACGAAAGTCCTCCTAAGAAAAGCATTAACGGGGGGATAGGCATGAAAAATGTACAGCAGCGAGTGCGTCTTCATTATGGAGCGGCATTTGGGATCCAGGTATATAGTGAGCTTGGACGAGGGACCGATGTTATTTTGTCGCTGCCATTACTGGAGCAGGAATTAATTGGCTTACCTGAGTAACGAAATAAGAGGGGGCTGTCCGTTGAAGGGGTTGAAATTAGAATGGACTATGCGGACCATACTGTTACTTCTCTTAGTGTTATTGAGTAGTAGCTGTGCCAATAACAATAAGCAGACGGAATCCACCCCGCCTCCAGTTGGAGACGAGGTGAAGTCTGACTTGTCCGGCACCATAGTCATGATGACCAATCGAATAGATCTGATTGAGAACGGAACTTTTCAAGGATACGCGGACCAATTTAAACAGAGATACCCCGAAGCCAATGTGGAATTTGAAGGTTTGTCCAATTATGCAACGGATATTCTGGTACGGCTGTCCACGAAAGATGCCGGTGATGTACTGTTGCTTCCGGTGAATCTTCCGTCAAAGGAGCTGGATTATTTTTTCGAACCGCTGGATGAAGAAACCGCCGCTAGTGAGCGTTTCACCTCTTTTGCTACGTATAACGGGAAACGTTATGGGCTGTCCACGGGGACTACTACGGTTGGGATTGTCTATAATAAAAAGGCATTCGAAAAAGCAGGAATAGCTACTGTTCCTAAGACGCTGGATGAATTCTACGAAGCTTGTGCGAAATTAAAACAAGCGGGTATTATCCCCCTATATATGAATTATGGAGCCGTCTGGCCTTTACGTGAATGGGGAAACAGTTTGGTTAACTATATGACAGGTAATCCAGAGTATCTAAATAATATGGTAAATGAGGATAACCCGTGGCAGCTTGATAATGAGTGGGGGAAATCAATTTCCATTGCTCGAACCTTAATTGGTAAAGGCTATGTTGAAGATGAACTATTCTCGAACAATTGGGAGATATCGAAGACTAAGCTAGCTAAAGGTCAAGCAGGGATGTATTTACTGGGAAATTGGACGATTGGACAAGTCCTTGATGTGGGGGCTGCCCCGGATGATATTGGATTCTTCCCGTTTCCGTATGATAATAGCAGTGCTCATTATGCGCCGATCAATCCAGATTGGTTCATGGGGGTTAGTAAATATACCAAGAACAAAGAGCTTGCTATGGCGTGGTTGAATTTTTTTGTGAAGGAGACTTCCTATCGAGATGATTGGGGATTTCTTCCGGCAGATGGAAGCTTGAATCCCTCTATGTCGCAGTATCGTGAGTTTTTATCTTATAAGCCTAAGCTACTCGATGCTACTGTACAAAGTGATGCGTTCATCGAGCTGGCGAATAGAGCCAAGCTATCCTTTTGGTCCGGGGATTATATTCAGGAGTTACTGGCTGCGCCTGATTTACAAAAGGCTTTTGACGAATTAAATGCAAAATGGAAGGAAGCGCGGGCAGGAGCGTCACAAACTTCTCAGCCTTAAAGTTAGTACTACATAAATTTGATGACATTCTCTGGAGGGTTATATATGGCTAAAAAGGTCACCATGCAAAAAATCGCTGATCATCTCGGCGTATCCAAATTCGTTGTCTCCAAGTCACTTTCGGGTAAGGGCGGCGTTAATGAGACGACAAGAGAGCGAGTGATTCAAGCGGCATCGCAGCTGGGTTATTTTACGCAAAAAAATGCTTTTGTCCAAGGTATAAAACGCACGCCTCCGGTAGGTGGCGGGGATCGGAATAAGCAATCCGTGCTGGTGTTAATGCCGAATATTCGTTCTCAGACGCAGGATTCCTTGTATTGGGGAAAAATTGTGGATGGTATTGCGATTGCGCTGGATCAGGAAGGGCTTGGGATGGTCATTATCTCCGAGAACCGTGCGGATAATTTCGTTAATATTTTGAATCCCAATGGAATCCTTGGTTTGATAGGTGTGGGCCAAATCTCTACTTCCTTGCTGCTTGAGGTACACCGTATTGGTTTGCCGATGGTGTTGATTGACCATGAAGATCCGCTAATTCCAAGTGATACCGTGTTTGCGAATAATGTGGATTCTATGGCTCGGCTTACAAATCATTTGATGGGCACAGGCCATACCCAAATGCATTTTATCGGCAATATTGGATTCTCACGCAGTTTCCGCGACCGGTGGATTGGCTTCCGGAGTGCGCTGGAGGAGAGCGGAATAAGACTGCCTTTGGAAGATGATGCGAATCTTTTTCTGGAAGGGGTGGAGGAAGACTTATTTCAGGAGGATTTTAAAAACTGGGTGAATAAGCGTAAAAAAGCCAAAACACTCCCGACAGCCTTGGTTTGCGCTAACGACTCCACAGCCCTTTCGGTCAGTGACATCCTCAAGGAAGAAGGGTTTAATATTCCGGAGGATATCTCGGTTACTGGCTTTGATAATATTGAGGATGCCTTAAGAGGCGTTCCACCGCTTACAACTGTTCATGTTCCTAAAGAAGCGATGGGCCGAGCCGCAGTGGAGAAACTTCTGAGCCGTATTCATAATCCTTCTGCACCGCTTGAGAAAATCCTTATCGCAGCGGACATTGTTCATCGTGATTCCGTGGATAAGCCGCGAGACTAGAACTATGTTGATCTAAAAAGTATATAAGCCATGGAATCTAGTTTTGCTTGAGTAAGGGGGAGTTTAGTTATGACAGAATCAGTTGCCATGCCAAAGATTGAAGGCGAACAGATTCAACTACGCGGTGTGCAAGCATCCGATCTGGAGGCTTATTATAATTTTTTGCTTGATGTTGAGATGGGGCAATTAACAGGATCGCAAGGAGATTTCTCCCGTGAGCAGACGGCAGCTTGGATTCGTAAGATTAGTGTTCCAGCCGAGGATCGTGTGGATCTTATGATTATAGTAAAGGACACGGGTGAACTCATTGGAGAAGTGGTACTAAATGAAATAGATCCGGACAATCGTAGTGCAAATATCCGGATCGGCATTTGTGGGCATGAACATCGGGGTAGAGGTTACGGTACTGAAGCTATGACTCAAATGCTGCGATATGGCTTTGAAACTTTGAAGCTGCACCGCATTCATCTCGGCGTATATACTTTTAACCCCAGAGCCGTTCATGTCTATGAGAAGCTTGGTTTTCAACGCGACGGTGTGGAGCGGGATGCTCTTTATGTAAACGGAGAGTTTCATAACATGATTCTGATGTCCATGCTTGAAGAGGAGTTCCGCAGTTTGTATTAAAAAAAGTGAATCTAGGGTAAGGAAGATTGTAAGTAACTTCCTCACCAGATTCACTATGAATATTAGTCTGTAATGTTTCCAGCCATTTTGAGACGTTTGGCAATTTCTTTAAAGTCTTCGGGGGAGATTCCGGGAGCGAATTCCTCTTCGACTGCCGGAGCAACGGGGATCGGAAAGCCTTTAGGGGCTCCTTGAATAACTTCAAGCGGAAGATTATCCTCTGGGTGGGTTCCCTTCCAAATCTGATCGATGGCGCCGAAGTCACTTTCACTCCAGGTGTATAGCTTGGTATGCACGCCTTTTTCTTCATATTTTTTTGCTTCGCTGAATGATTTATTATTTAACGAAGGAATCGGTACGAGCTTAGTTACATTAACACCTGTTGCCACTTCGATGGCTTTGGCATAAGCGACCACGTGGACACCACCACGGACTAAAAGGAATCCGACTACAGCGCGTGCAGCTGGATGGTCTGTCATTTCGTAGACCTTCATTTTATGTGTTCTGGCTCCGCATTCGAGGAAGAAGTTATGTAGCAGATCTTCCACTAGGTTGCCGCTATTAAAGACGTTTGCTCCGGTCCACGGGTTCCCCGTTGAATCAAAAGGCATAGCCCCTTGTGCACCAGCCAGAAAGTGATAGGATAGACGCGCATCTTTTGCGGACCCTAGAGGGGTGGAATCGGGCTCTTTATAACTTGTTGACCCTCGAAGACATTTGTTGATGGCATGCGAAACCAGCTCGACATGGCCAAGCTCTTCCGCTGTTATGCTCATCACCAAATCATAAAAAGGCTTCAGCTTGTCTTTTGAACGGAAATTAAAGGATTGAAAGAGGTAATTGTTAAGGGTCGACATTTCTCCGAACTTTCCGCCAAGTAATTCCTGAACAGCGGCAGCAGCATTGGGATCGGGCTTCTCAACTTCAGGAATCTCAATCATGATTTCATCCATACGTTTGAACATTAATATCTCAGCCTCCTTGGAGTTAGGGGTTACTGACCTATTTTGAGCTTAATCTATAGGAATTACTCATGAATGGGCTGAAAAGTATGGATGTGCGTCATGTAAAAGGCTTTTTGTGTCGAAAAGGCAAACGGCAAATACTATCAAATACGCAATTAAAACCACAATCAAATACGCAATCAAATACGCATAGTAACCCGCTAACGGACACAGCAGACCCTATATGCAGTATTATCCGATATTTACAATGCTAACGGACTCCAGCGCAGCTATCGGCCTAGAAAACGCCCCAAATGGGACTCTTTTCAGGGAATAGCGCCCCTGGAGTCCGAAAACTTACTTTGAAGGCTAAATACATGTGAATAGCGTCATCTGAGTCCTTAAGTTACTCTGGATGATTGATATTCGCTTGAAGCAAACAGTGAATGATCAAAACGCAGAGCAGCGATCCTCCTAATATAGGAGAATCGCTGCTCTGTTGATTTTTAGGGTTTATGAACTTTTTTTACAATGCTAAATTACGATCAATAAGAGCAATACGTTGCTGTACACAAGCATAAGAGCGAAGGGGATCCTCTGGAGTGTTCAGCACATAATCTAACATTTGGTCAACGGTAGTTGTAGCCACATGGATACGAGTGTCGGAGGAGGCGTAGTAAATATAGATTTCACCGTTATCAAGTGCAATCACGCCATTACAGAACACGACATTGGAGACATCGCCGACACGTTCTTCACCGTCTGGTGCGATGAAATGACCACCAGGTGAATGAGTAACTTTGTTTGGCTCATCCAGGTCAGACAAGAAAGCATAAAGCACGTATCGGAGTCCAGCAGCTGTGTTGCGTACACCATGAGCAATATGCAGCCAGCCTTTTGCAGTTTTGATTGGAGCTGGACCTTGGCCATTTTTAACTTCCTTGATGGTATGGTAGTAGCGTTCGTCCATGATAGTCTCGCTGGTAATTACGGCATCTTCAATTGTATCCGAGAGTCCCCAGCCAATACCGCCACCGGAACCTGCATCGATAAAGCCATCTTGTGGGCGAGTGTAGAAAGCGTATTTTCCATCTACAAATTCAGGGTGTAGCACGACATTACGCTGCTGAGCAGAGCCTGTTTTGAGATCCGCCAGACGTTCCCAGGTCTTCAGATCTTTGGTGCGAACAATACCACACTGTGCTACTGCGCTAGAAAGGTCACCATGTGGAGCTTCTGGATCTTTGCGTTCTGTACAGAAGAGGCCGTAGATCCAGCCATCTTCATGGCTAACGAGGCGCATGTCGTAGACGTTGATATCAGGAACTTCTGTCTCCGGCAGCACAACTGGATGATCCCAGAAGCGGAAGCCGTCCACGCCATTGTCGCTTTCTGCTACAGCGAAAAAAGATTTGCGGTCATTGCCTTCCACGCGAGCAACAAGATAGAATTTGCCATTCAGTGCAATAGCACCCGGGTTGAAGACGCCGTTGACGCCAATTCTTTCGGCAAAATAAGGGTTGGTATCTGGGTTAAAATCATAACGCCAGATTAAGGGCGCATGCTCAGCAGTTAGCAGTGGATGAGCATATCGGTCATAAATGCCGTTTCCATAAGGAAGCTTTTCGTTCTTGCGAGCGATCAGGGCTTCATAACGTTCTGTTAATTGTTGTTTGCGTTCTTGGAATAATGATGACATTAGACAGTCTCCTTTATAGTTGATTTCAGTCGTGCGATCATTTCGAAGCAGGCTCTGCTGTTATGATAAGGACATTTCCAGGCGCTAACCTTTGATCCGTGAGGCAGGGGCTGAAGGTTCTCGTCCACGCCCCAGTACCATTCACCCAGCTTGTGATCCACCATGTATTTATCGATAAAAGTCCAGGAGGCTTGGGCAGCCTCATTAAATTTGCTGTTACCAGTCAGCTGATAAGCATTATAGAATCCAACAACCGCCTCAGCTTGCGGCCACCAATCTTTATCTTTGCTCAGCAGCCCGCTTGGGTCAGCTTCATTCCATATCCCTCCATCGCTATCTATACCTTCCGCAAGAACGGCTTCTGCCATGGAGACAGCGACTGTTCGCACACGCTGCAGCAGCTGCTCTTCTCCAAGGGTTTCAGCAGCTTCCACCAGCAGCCAGCTTCCTTCGATGTCATGTCCGTAGGAGATAATATCTGATTTCACATTCCATGCTTCATCTAAGAAAAGATGAAAATGCTGGCCTTCCTGATCAATGATATGATCCAGCATCGTTTCGATTAGCTCAGTTAGCGTGCTCTTTAGTTCCTCCGACTTCCATACTCGATAGAGACCGGTATACGCTTCCAGAACATGCAGATGGGTATTCATAGATTTTTTTTCATTCATATCTTTGCTGCTGAGACTGAGGTTATCAGTGATTTGCCATTCCCGTGATAAAGCTTCGACATAACCTTTATAAATAGAATCATAGCCGTATTTTTCAACTAGCTGGAATAATTGAATCGCATCCTCTAAGACTTCTGGACGTCCGGTCGCATGGTAGAATTCAGCCAGTGCGTAGATAGCAAAGGATTGGCCATAGATCTGCTTTTTCTCTTGAGAAGGTCTGCCCTCAGCATCCACCATCCAGTATAATCCGCCATACTCTTTATCAATGAAGTGTTCCATCAGGTAGGTATAAGCACGTTCTGCCATCGCCAGATATTCCGGTTTACCGTAGATCCGGTAAGCGCTCGCAAAGGACCAAAGGATCCGGGCATTAAGCACAAGGCTTTTCTCTGCGTTAGGAGTAATGTTCAGCTGATTGTCGATTTCACCTATAAAACCGCCGTTCACTTCGTCCTTCGTCTGTTTCATCCAAAAACTAAGAATATTATCCTGCAGCTCATCCTCAAGTTGGGTCAACCATAATTCTGGTGAATTAATCATTGTAATCAGTCACTCCTCACATTATTTGGTGATTTTTGAGGTGAAATATTCGTTGATGATCCCAGCGGCTTGCTTACCGTACATACAGTAATCATCATTCTGTACTGCTTCTTCAATTGGATAAAGATGAGTAGGCCAATCCCAGAGCATAAAGCCCTGAACCCAATCTCTGTGCTCACAGCCTTGAAACATTGCCTGATAGAATTTACTTTGTTCTTCTTGACTTGGTTCGCCCTTTAAGGTCCAATCATTGGGAATCGCGGCGCTTCCGCTCCGGCTTGGGCAACCCGCTTCCATGAAAAAGAACGGCTTATTCTGTGAGTGCACCACTTGCTCAATCCGGTCGAGCTGAGCCTCCCAATCACTAGCTGGATAATACCCACTTGAAGAAATCACATCGAGCGCATCCCACCAGGTTACGTTATCCTCCTGATACTTATCGCAATTATAAGTAAGAATACCTGAGTAGACCTTCCGCACCTCAGCAATAAGCGAACGCCATTCGGCTTCGCGTCTATCCGTCTGTACAAGCTCACAGCCAATACAGAACATTTCACAGCCTGTTTCCTCAGCGATAGCGGCATAGTGCAGAATAAATTTAGTATAAGAGCTGAACCACTCAGACCATTTAGGCTCGCAAGGGACATCCTTATCAAAAAAGTTAATATGGGCACGCCAAGTTCCGTCAGCACAATTAACAATCGGCTTCAGGCATACTTTTAGCTGCAGTGACTTCGCTTTGCTGATAGCCCATTTCACTTCTTCGTCGCTAACGGTTGGAGCCTCCCAGTAGGGAATTTCCGTAGAATGAGCGGTAGCTTGAAGCGCGCTGAGCGCAATGGCCGTCCAGTTCGCTCCGGTGACAGAGGACATTAATTCCAGCGAACACTCAGCTTCTTCTGTTGTCCATGAACCACGTCTACCCGAGAAACCCCAGGTTACGCCTGCAATGTATTCGTTGTTTAACATCATCGAGAATCCTCACTTTACACACAAAAATAGAAAAATTAGCAATCTTCATTTTGTTAGATAGTTATTATTGTTTTGTTAGTTTATAATAACAACTTAATTTAGTTATATACTTTTTCGCAGATGATTTCAAGGACAATTTGTAGTTGAAGCTGGGAAATTTGAATAACTTTAGTTATAGTAAATATAAGACTATAAAAGGGCGCAATCGTACATTGACGTAATACATGGGGAGATACTATTCGTGATGATAGCGCAATCATAATAACTGGCGGATACAACTGGAGGGAATTACTCAAATGATAAATGTTATGATTGCGGACGACGAGGAAGTCATTCGCAGGGGGCTCGAAAAAATCACATCCAGAATGGAAATAGACGTACATGTAATTGGATCTTACGGCAACGGGTTGGAAGCCTGGGAACATTTAGAAAAGTTATCCCGGGAGGATATAGATCTGCTTATTACAGATATCAAAATGCCTAGAATGGATGGTTTTAAGCTGATTGAACAGGTTAGAGACCATATGGAGGATATACCTATTGCTGTCCTTAGCGGTTTTAGTGAATTTGAATATGCCCGTCGAGCGATCCGTCATGGGGTGATGGATTATTTGCTTAAACCGATTGATAAGACTCAGCTATATGAACTGCTTAAGAGAGTAGAGGATGTAAAGAAAAAGACCGTGACGGAGCATGAGGAGATTTTCTCACAAGCTGCGGATGGTGGAGAACATTATGTAGTTGAGCAGACAAAAAGTATTCTGGAGAGAGAGTATGATCAGAACTTCGAGCTTGAACGTCTAGCGGAGATGGTGGGCATGAATGCGAGTTATCTCAGCCGTTTGTTCAAATTAAAGACGGGGCAGACGATCACAGACTATCTGATTCGGATTAGAATTTCTAAAGCAAAGGAACTGTTAATGGAGCATCCTGACCTGAAAAATTATGAAATTGCCGAGAAGGTGGGTTATAGCGATCCGGTATATTTTAATAAATTGTTCAAGAAAATGTGTGGTATGACACCTAAGGATTATAAAAGCGGCTGTAAATTCCCGAAAATTGAACGTGAGTTTTAGGCATATATAGGAAGCTATTTATTAGGAGGGCGAAAAGCTCTCTTTTTTTTTGGATATTTTTATAAATTAGATAACAAAATTATTATAAGTAAAACAAAAATAACAAATAGAAGACCAGAAAAAGCAATTGAAACCATCGTTTTGCGTCGAAAATAGATTTATAATGGGTTTGTAAGCGATATCATCACTTGTTTTCAAGAGTAATTCAGATAATCCGGTATTAATGGCTACTCTTTCAAGTTATGAGTGATGATAAAAGTTATTATTTTTGTTATTTATCTAAAACTAGAGTTGAATTGAAGAGAGGGGTCGTAACAGCATGAAAAAAGGCAAAACAATGATGGGCTTGATGGCACTAACACTTGTGGCGGGATTGTTTAGCGGTTGTTCCTCAAACAACAACACTAACAATGAAGCTGCTAAAAACACAGGAAACAATGGTTCTTCAGCAGAGGCAACTGCTCCAGCTGATGGTACAGCAGCCAAGGATATCAAAGGGGATATCACAGTCATAACGCAAAGAACAGATATTGTTGATACCGTATTCAAAGAGTATGCAGCTAAATTTAATGAGAAATATCCTGATGTAAAGGTGAACTTTGAAGCGCTCGCTACTTACGAAGATCAAATTAAAATTCGTATGAGCACTAGTGATTATGGCGACGTTCTTTTGTTACCTACTAGCATAGCTGTAAAAGATATTCCTGATTTCTTCGAACCCCTTGGCAAGCTTGAAGAAATGAGCAAACAATACACAGGCTTGGAAGAACGTGCAGTAGACGGTGTTGCCTATGGTATTCCGATGACTATCAACTTTAACGGGATTATCTATAACAAACAAGTCTTCAAAGATGCCGGAATTACAGACGTTCCCAAAACCCCTGAACAATTCTTGACTGCCCTGCAGACTATTAAAGACAAAACACAAGCTGTTCCTCTTTACACAAATTACGCAGCAGGCTGGACATTGACGCAATGGGAAGCGGATCTGGCTACAGTAGCTGGTGACCGTGATTATGTGAACATTGCTCAAGTGGCTAGCGACGACAACTATGTAGCGGGTCAACCACACTATGAATTGTACAAAATTCTGTACGATGCAGCACAAAAAGGTTTGATTGAAGAAGATCCAACTACAACAGACTGGGAATCTTCCAAAGCTGATCTGGCCAACGGAAAAATTGGGACTATGGTGCTTGGATCTTGGGCAATTGGGCAAATCAAAGGCCTGGCTACAAATCCAGACGATGTTGGATTTATGCCTTTCCCAACCAATGCGGATAAAATCCTTGTGCCGCTTGCTGGGGACTACAATCTGGGTGTCAGCGTGCACAGTAAAAACAAAGAAGCTGCTAGAGCTTGGGTGGATTGGTTCATCAACGAATCTAACTATCCTACAACTGAAGGCGGCGGTATGAGCCCGGCTATCGGTGCAGAGCTTCCAGAAATCCTGAAACAATATGAAGGTACAGATGTAACCTTTGATACTCTTGCTCCTGCTAAAGCTGGTGAAGAAGGCTGGTCTGATGAAATCGACAAACAAGCTGAGATCGGTGCTTGGCAGCCAGACTTCAAGAAACGGATTATTGAAGCAGCGATTGGCAACAGAAAAGAATCCTATGATGACATCATGAAAGACCTGAACGACAAGTGGAAAGCCGCTCGCGCTAAAGTCACAGCACAGTAACAACTATAAGCTTCTTAGATGCTATAGGCGGTAGTGAATGTGGGAGGGGATATGCTAACAAGCATTTCCCCCTTCACATTTAAACGAGTCTTAAATAAATGAGGATGCTTTTTCTGGAGGTGTATCGGGTGTTTAAGTTTTCAAATTTGAGCTATAAAAATCAAAGAATCGCTATCATCATCTTATTCTCATTAGTGCCGATATTGTTGCTGCTCACATTCGCTTATTATCCAGTCATCAGTATGTTTCGGTACAGCTTCACCAGTTGGAATGGATTGAGCAAAAATATGGAATATGTCGGTTTAGAAAACTACAAGACCATTTTTACGAAACCTGAGTATTTTTCTGTGTTTAAGGTCAGTTTGTATTATTTCTTTACCACCTTTATTCAGATGGCACTTGCCTTGTATTTTGCAACCATCTTGAGCTTTAGTGTTCGCATGAAAAACTTGTTTAAAGGGATTTTGTTCTTCCCGACCTTGCTAAACGGTGTAGCAATCGGTTTTATCTTCCTGTTCTTTTTCAAACCAGATGGAACGTTAGATACGATTCTCAATCTGATTGGGCTTGGCAGTCTGCAGCAGAAGTGGCTTCTAAATCCTAATTTGATTAACTTCTCGCTCGCAGGTGCGTCACTGTGGAGATACATGGGAATGAACTTCCTGATTTTCCTCGGAGCTATTTCTTCTATTGGTAAGGATATCTATGAGGCCGCTGAAATTGACGGTGCAAACAGATGGCATCAGTTTATGCATATTATTTTGCCAAGCATTAAACGTATTCTGCAATTGAACTTGATTCTTGCGGTTAGTGGCGCCATTGGGGTATTCGAAATTCCATACGTCATGACAGGCGGATCTAACGGAAGTAGTACATTCGTAATTCAGACGGTCGATGTAGCTTTCAAATACAGCAAGGTTGGTTTGGCATCGGCGATGGCCGTGGTATTGCTGGGTATTGTTATCATAGTTACTATTTTGCAGCGCGTTCTGATCAAGGAGGAGAAATAAACTATGCATTCTGTAAAATATACCACTGCTAGTATATTCAAATATCTCACCTTGATTTTGGGAGCACTTGTAGCTTTGATACCTATCGTGGTCGTGTTTTTCGCTTCATTAAAAACCGGAGCCGAATATGCTTCTACCGGACCGTTAACGCTGCCAGAGAATTGGTTGAATTTCTCCAACTACACTAAGGCTTTTGTAGACGGAAAAATGCTGCTCGGTTTTAAAAATACTGTCATTATCGTTGTGATTTCTATTGCGGGTGCTACGTTGACGGGTTCGATGATGGCTTATATTTTATCGCGCTTCAAATTTAAAGGCAGTAAGATCCTAATTAGTATGTTCCTGATTGCCACCCTGATTCCAGGTGTAACTACACAAGTAGCTACTTTCCAAATCATCAATCACTTGGGATTATTTAATACCAGATGGGCACCAATCGTTATGTACTTGGGCACGGATATTATCGCTGTTTATATCTTCATGCAGTTTTTGGACTCGATCTCCGAGTCACTGGATGAATCCGCGATGCTGGACGGAGCTTCGTATTGGACAATTTATTGGAGAATTATTTTGCCACTGTTGAAGCCGGCGATTGTAACTGTAGTGATCGTGAAGGGTGTTAACATTTATAACGATTTTTACACCCCTTTCCTTTATATGCCGAAAACAGATCTGCAAACGATCTCCACAGCACTCTTTAAGTTTAAAGGTCCATATGGATCGCAGTGGGAAGTAATATGTGCGGCGATTATGATCGCAATTATACCGACATTGGTTGTGTTTACCGCCTTGCAAAAATATATCTACAATGGTTTTTCACAAGGTTCTGTAAAGTGAGCTCGACAGTAAATTTAATAACAGTACTAGATAAAATAGCATACTGAAAAGTTGTATACATTTGGAGGGAAAACTAATGAGTGAAGTAAAATTGGTTGGAGCAAGTGCAATTAACATCCCGAACATGCCTTGGCAAGAAAAGCCTGCTGGCTACGAGAATCCGATTTGGAGACATAATGATAACCCGGTTATCAAAAGAAATCCTGCAAAAGGTGTAGCCCGTATTTTCAATAGTGCGGTTGCTGCGTATGAAGGCAGTTTTATTGGTGTATTTCGTGTAGAAGATAACACTACTCGTCCGCATCTGCGTATGGGACATAGTGTGGATGGTTTGGATTGGAAAATCGATGATGAGCCGATCCGATTTATAGATGAAGAAGGTAATCCTTATCAGCCGCGTTATGCTTACGATCCACGTCTGGTGAAGGTTGAAGATACATTTTATATTATCTGGTGTACAGATTTCTACGGCGCAGCTATTGGGGTAGCGAAAACAAAAGATTTTAAAACATTTATCAGCTTGGAAAACCCATTCCTGCCATTCAACCGGAACGGTGTACTGTTCCCTAGAAAAATCAACAATAACTTCGTGATGTTGTCCCGTCCAAGTGACAGTGGCCATACGCCATTTGGTGATGTATTCCTTAGTGAGAGCCCTGACTTCGTATATTGGGGAAAACACCGCCATGTAATGACCAAGGGTGGTCAAGGCTGGTGGCAAAGTGTCAAAATTGGTGGCGGACCAGCGCCGATTGAAACTACTGAAGGCTGGTTGATGTTCTACCATGGCGTAACTGGAACGTGCAATGGTCTTGTGTATAGTATGGGAGCGGTTATTTTGGACATCAATGAGCCCTCGAAAGTAAAATATCGCTCGAAGAACTTTGTATTAACGCCAGAAGAATGGTACGAGGAAAGAGGTTTTGTGAATAACGTCCTGTTCCCATGTGCTACTCTGCATGATGCAGAAACCGGCCGTATCGCCATCTATTATGGCGCGGCTGATACTTATGTAGGCGTTGCTTATACAACGGTTAATGAAATCGTCAACTATGTCATCGAAACCCATGAAGAGGTTGGCGATGATGCAGGTTTAGGCAAAATCTAATTGGACTTAATAACCTATATTTTCAGTGAGTTTGCTAGAGTTCCGGAGAATTGCGTAGCGTAGAGTTCGAAAGAAGTGTGTTGGGTTTGGTGTGTTGAATGTTGTTGGGTGTGCTCAGTGCGGAGGTTGCCTTGTGCGACCTCCGTGTTCTGTTGCAGAATGTACAACAGAACGACACATTATCGCCTGTAATAGATAAGTAGCAGGCGAGGGGGAAATTCGGCTCTGTTGGCGATTCTGATCACTCTGTTGTTTAGTCACTCTGTGGCTTGGTCACTCTATGGCTCTGACGTAAATAGTTGCACTCTGTGCACTTAAACTAACATTTCTTTGGTTACTAGGCGATATAGTTGCACTTCGTGCAACTATATCAGCGAAGTAACCACCAAAAGCTCCTTTTACCGTTTTTTAGTTGTACAAAGTGCAACTAAAAGGGAAAAAACACATATTCAGCTATAATAGCTGCACAAAGTACAACTCTATGGCTCTGACGTAAATAGTTGCACAAAGTGCAACTCTATGGCTCTGACGTAAATAGTTGCACTATGTGCACTTAAACTAACTATACCTAAGGTGCTAAGCGATATAATTGCACTTCGTGCAACTATATTAGCGAAGTAACCACCAAAAGCTCCTTTTACCGTTTTTTAGTTGTACAAAGTGCAACTAAGATTAGAAACAAATATATTTCAGCTGTAATAGCTGCACAAAGTGCAACTATCCAGTCGCAAACTGTTACTGTGCCGATTATAAAGAAGTTAATAGGCAAAATGGAAATGTGGGTGTTGTGAAGGCAATAAGAAGGTAGTAGGTACGTGGAATGTGATTAGTTGTGGAGGTAATAAGAAGGTAGTGGTACGTGGAATATGATTAGTTGTGGAGGTAATAGGCAAGCAGCTAGTGAGTGGTGAAGGTGGCTCTGTTGGCTTTTCTGCTACTCTGTTGCTTAGTTACTCTATGGCTTGGTCACTCTATGGCTCTGACGTAAATAGTTGCACTCTGTGCACTTAAACTAACATTTCTTTGGTTACTAGGCGATATAATTGCACTTCGTGCAACTATATCAGCCAAGTAACCTCCAAAAGCTCCTTTTACCGTTTTTTAGTTGTACAAAGTGCAACTAAAAGGGAAAAAACACATATTCAGCTATAATAGCTGCACAAAGTACAACTATCCAGCCAGAAGCTGTTACTGTGACGATTATAAAGAAGTTAATAGGCAAGGTGGGAAATGTGGGTGTTGTGAAGGTAATGGGAAGATAGGTGCAAGTGGAATGTGAGTGGTTGTAGAGGTAATAAGAAGGTAGTAGGTACGTGGAATGTGATTAGTTGTGGAGGTAATAAGAAGGTAGTGGTACGTGGAATATGATTAGTTGTGGAGGTAATAGGCAAGCAGCGAGTGAGTGGTGAATGTGGCTCTGTTGGCGTTTCTGCTACTCTGTTGCTTAGTTACTTAGTTACTCTATGGCTCTGACGTAAATAGTTGCACTATGTGCACTTAAACTAACATTTTTTTGGTTACTAGGCGATATAATTGCACTTCGTGCAACTATATCAGCGAAGTAACCACCAAAAGCTCCTTTTACCGTTTTTTAGTTGTGCAAAGTGCAACTAAAAGGGAAAAAACACATATTCAGCTATAATAGCTGCACAAAGTACAACTATCCAGCCAGAAGCTGTTACTGTGACGATTATAAAGAAGTTAATAGGCAAGGTGGGAAATGTGGGTGTTGTGAAGGTAATGGGAAGATAGGTGCAAGTGGAATGTGAGTGGTTGTAGAGGTAATAAGAAGGTAGTGGTACGTGGAATGTGATTAGTTGTGGAGGTAATAAGAAGGTAGTGGTACGTGGAATATGATTAGTTGTGGAGGTAATAGGCAAGCAGCGAGTGAGTGGTGAATGTGGCTCTGTTGGCGTTTCTGCTACTCTGTTGCTTAGTTACTTAGTTACTCTATGGCTCTGACGTAAATAGTTGCACTATGTGCACTTAAACTAACATTTTTTTGGTTACTAGGCGATATAATTGCACTTCGTGCAACTATATCAGCGAAGTAACCACCAAAAGCTCCTTTTACCGTTTGTTAGTTGTACAAAGTGCAACTAAAAGGGAAAACACACATATTCAACTGTAATAGCTGCACAAAGTGCAACTATCCAGCCTCGGAGCTGCAATTAAACTATTCAGTCGCAGAAAACCCAACTATCCCATCTCACTATCCCATCTCACTATCCCATCGCAACTACCCCCTCGTAGATATCCATACATCAACGGAAAACCCATATTGGGTTTTCCGTTTCTATCTAGCATAGTAACTCTAACGTTGCTTCGCGGTTACGAACAGCAAGCGAACAATTTCGTTACATAACTTAAGGAGGAACAATATTTTGGGAAGCGACATGAATTTGTCACAGTTAAAGGAATATAACGGAAGTAGTCCAAAACCGGATGATTTCGAGCAGTTTTGGGAGCGGGCATTGCGTGATCTGGATGCACAGCCGCTGGATTATGAACTGGAACCAGCGGAGTTTGTCAGTGAACTTGCGGAATGTTTTCATTTGTATTTTACCGGAGTTGGCGGTGCAAGAATCCATTGCAAATATGTAAGACCGAAGAACAGCGTACATAAAAAAGGTCCCGGTGTAGTGATGTTCCATGGATACTCCTGTGACAGCGGGGATTGGATGGAGAAGGTGGCATATGCTGCTCACGGGATTAGCGTCCTGGCGATGGATTGTCGCGGCCAGGGTGGCCTCTCCGAAGATAACCTTACCGTAAAAGGGACTACGATACGCGGACATATCATTCGAGGGATGGATGATCCTAATCCTGATAACCTTTATTATCGCAATGTGTTTTTGGATACGGCACAGACTGCCCGAGTTCTGATGTCTATGGATGAAGTTGATCCTGAACGTGTAGGTGCCTTTGGGCTATCTCAAGGTGGAGCGCTGACTGTGGCTTGTGCAGCATTAGAGCCTCGCATAAAAATAGCTCTGCCTGTATATCCCTTCCTTTCAGATTATAAACGTGCTTGGGAGCTGGATATTACCACCTCAGCTTATGAGGAGATCAACTATTATTTCCGTTTTTTTGATCCCCATCATTTGCGTGAGGATGAGATTTTTAATAGGCTCGGTTATATCGATATTCAGAATCTTGCCGAAAGAATACAGGCTAAAGTACTGTGGGTTACCGGGTTATCCGATACGATTTGTCCACCTTCAACTCAATTTGCCGCATACAATAAAATACTAGCGTCCAAAGAGCTTATGGTTTATTATGAGTACGGTCATGAGTATTTACCATATCTTGCCGATCGGGCGTTGGAATTGTTCATGACCTTGTAAGAGATAAGCCAGCAGGCATAACTGAAGACAACGGTGGTGAACAATTGATGAAGTCGCAAGTAAAAAAAGAAAAGGCGCATTTCCAGCTGCACCCTGCCAAATCGATTGGGGTGCGGCTTTTTCTCATCTTCTTCATCTCAACAATGGTGCTCGTTCTCTCACTTGGCTACATTTCCTATTCCGTAGCTGAGCAAACGATCGAGAATAACGCGCTGTCAGCCAATCAACAGACAGTCGTCCAAGCTGCAGAGAAGTTTGATGTTGAATTATTGCGTTATGAGGATGGCCTAGGAAGAATTCTTTACAACAATGAGATTCAGGATGCACTCAAACAAGGGAATAATCCCACTACAAGTAATGAGGAACGTAATTTGCAGTCCAACCAGATTAGCGCCGAGCTAAATGCCTGGCTGACCGCATCAAAGGGGGTAGAAGCTGTATACCTCATCCCGATGAATCAGGAAGTCCCTACTTCGTCAGCGGGATCAAAAGACAGCGCTTTTATCAAAGAATTCAGAGAGTCCTCATGGTTCAAGCAGCTTGAGGAGCAACCACAAACATTGTGGATTCCCCGAACAGAACAGGGGCAAGCCGGAAATACTTCGGGTATGTTTCATTTGGCACAATCGATAGCTGGGGATACACAAAGCCCGGGATACATAATTATCTGTGATATTAGAATTAGTGAATTAGAAAATCAGCTTCGTAAAATTGATCTCGGACCCAGCTCTTACATGCAATTGCTGACGGATAAGGATGAATTGATCGCATCGTCCCAGCAAGTGGGAACAGATACTTATCTCAGTCTGGGAGGGACTCTTCTTCATGGTTTGGAGCATGAGGCTGGATCATTGCCAACGAAGGATGAGAAAGGAAAATCCATTCTGGCTGTGTACGGGACGATGGAAAGCTCCAGCTGGAGATTGCTTGGTGTTGTTCCGGCTGAGAATCTTACGAAAGACGCACTTCGTATTCTAAAAACTACATATATTATTGTTGCGGTGGCTGCTATTGTCGCCATTCTAATTGGTTACTGGATGTACAGAATGGTATCTAAGCCCTTGACCCGACTTAAGGATCTAATGTCTCAAGGGGCAGATGGAAATCTTGGAGTACGTACGGATATTACCTCACGAGATGAAATTGGTCAGTTATCGGGTTCCTTTAATAGGATGATGGAACGGATCACAGAACTGGTAATCCATACTAATGAAACCGCGAGGAAGGTAATGGAAACTGCCGATGAACTTAGTAGAGTATCGCGTAAGACAGCGATGGCAGCCAAAGAGATTGCCGCAGCGACAGAAGAAATTGCCGGAGGTTCAGGCAGCCTAGCTTTGGAGGCGGACCAGGGTAACGAGCTTACGGGGCAAATTTCGGTGCAAATGAACAAAGTGAACTCAGCTACGCATGAGATGGATCATACCGCACATAGTATCGGCGTGCTTAGTGAAGAAGGTTTTAATGAGTTAAAAGAGCTGCTTGGTAAAACCAATAAGACGGGTGACATGACGAATAAGCTCGTGTTGAAAGTGAATGAGCTGCAAGACACCACATCATCAGTGATGAAGGTGCTTGATGTTATGCAGAATATTACACAGCAGACGAATATTTTGTCTCTAAATGCAACGATAGAAGCGGCAAGGGCAGGGGAGTCCGGCCGGGGATTTATGGTAGTGGCCGATGAAATACGTCAGCTTGCAGATCAGTCCAAAGAATCCATTGCTGTGGTGGCTAATATAACAGACACCATTATGAAGGATATGAACGAGACCGTAGGTGTTCTCTCGGAAGTAGCCCCTCTTTTTAATCAGCAGGTGACTTCAGTGGAGAGCACTAGCGATATCTTCGTATCTGTACAGGATCAGATGCGTCATTTTATTACACGCTTGGAATCTGTTGCTTTATCGATGGATAGCTTGAGCCAATCCCAGAAGGTGCTGTCAAATTCGATGGGCAATATCAGCTCCATTGCAGAAGAATCATCAGCTGCTTCTCAAGAAGTGGCTTCGCTTAGCGGGGAGCAACAAAGTGTGAGTGATCATTTAGTGGAGCTGTCTGAGCAGCTTGAGCATGCGTCCCGACAGTTGCAAGAAAAACTGTCCAAGTTTAATTTGTAACTTTGCATAACCTAAGTAAATATTTTTAACTACAAAGACCAGTCTCCAATTATTTGGGACTGGTCTTTGTGCTATTCAAAAGGCTATAAATTAGCTAACTAAGCATGAGTGTAAATAATCCAGCGGGTGGGACATAATAAAGGCTATGAACGTCAGTCAGGAGGAATGGGATTGCACAATAATGTCCACAGACGTATACTCGGCGGACTGATTATTTTATGTTCAGTAGTAGCCGTGTTGGTCCTTAGGCTGGCGTGGATTCAACTGTTTATGAAGGAACAGACGGTCCCTGGAACAAAATATACACTTGCAAAGATGGCAGAAATTCAAAGCGAACGGGAAACTGTATTGGACTCTGGGCGGGGGCGTCTGTATGACCGAAAGAGTGAACCCCTTGCCGGGGAAACCATTTGGACGGCTGCGTTTTTTCCTCAAGAGGCGAAGGCTAGGAATACCGTGACGCAGGTCGTATACGAAGAAGCTGAGTCCATGCACCGGTTGGCAGCTATCCTTGGAGTGAGTTATGAGCAATTGCTAAACAAGCGCTCTTCCCTTAAAGAACCATTGCTTTGGCCATCCTCAGTGGGAAAAGGACCGCTCGCACTTACATCCGCACAAGCAGAAGAAGTGAGTGCATTGGGGATCGACGGCGTAGGCGTGCTTCCTTTTGCTCGCAGATATGATGGGAACGCAACTGGTAGGCAGTGGCTTGGATATTTATCGGAAGCGATCCCAAACCCTGGTGGGAAGGCTTCGCCATCGGGGCTGAGAATTCCGATGACAGGAACGGACGGGTTAGAAAAGACCCTGGAGCCGTTGCTTCGAGGTGTAGGGCATACTGAGGCATACGCTCAGGTTGATGCGCGCGGGCAACGTGTCCCGGGCAGTCCCATTCAAGTAAGAGCCCCGGGCAATCCGTATTATCCGCTGTCTTTATATACAACGATTGATAAAAAGCTTCAGGAACAAATAGAGGAGTTAGCTGTCAAAGCTGGAATGAAGGAAGGAGCCGTGGTGGTGTTAGACACCGGAACGGGAGATATTGAAGCCATGGTATCTTTACCTTTTTACGACCCAGAGAAGATATCCCCTGAAGGGGGAGAGTGGAATAACCGGGCGTTGCAGGCTGCCGTACCTGGATCAATTTTCAAAATCGTCACAGCAGCAGCAGCACTAGAAGCCGGGGTCACCTCAGCGGATGAGCTTTTCTATTGTTCAGGGCAATATGAGAAATATGGATTGTCTTGTCTAAAAGGAAAAGGACACGGTCCCCTCACGCTGGCGCAAGGGTTCGCCGTGTCCTGTAATACTGTATTTGCTGCGCTGGCAGAACGTTTGAGTGGGGCGCAGCTTCAAGCGACAGCACTCGCGCTGGGGCTCGGAAGAGATATTAGCTGGCAAGCGGAGAATACGCTTGGTTTTCCAGTTCTTAAGCCACTGTCCGGTGAGCAGAAGGGGACGATCTTTACTTCTTTGCTGCCGGATGATCCAGGCGCCAGAGTGCAGACGGCCATTGGGCAGCGAGATGTGCAAGTGACCCCACTTCAGGCAGCGAACCTGGTGGTGACGTTACTGCATGGCGGGGAAGTGAGAGCGCCAAGAATTCTCCAGCGTGTAACCTTTGCAAATGGGCAAAAGCTAGAGGATCTGCCGGGTCATCTTTCCCCTTCAACTGCCGGGAGGATCTCAGAATCTACAGCCCGCCAGCTGCTGTCCTGGATGCGTAAAGTAGTTACGGATGGAACCGGCACAAGTCTGCAGAGCACGAAATGGCCGGTTGCCGGGAAATCAGGTACGGCACAAACCCTTGTTAAGGGTATGCCGCGTAATAATCAATGGTTTATCGGCTATGGGCCGGTGGATCATCCCAGATATGCTGTGTCGGTAGCGGTGGAGAACGTCGTTCCGGACAGCTCACATCTAGCCGTTAAGCTGTTCGGTCAGATATTGGATTTATTATCATCGGTTCCCTCTGGAGCTTGAGGTTCAGGTGGTGGCGCAGAGCTGGTCTGATTGGAAGCTGGACCGTTAGCTGCAAAGGGTGAAACGATAAATTCCTCTTGCGGGAGATAGATCCAGCTCTGAAGATACCCTTGTTGAATCAGTTCTTTTATCAGAATAAGCAAAATCGGCGACAGAATCAGACCAGCCATACCGAAAGCAGATGTGGACAGAATGACGAACGACAGCATAAGGAAGGCTGAGGATACGCCAATTGAATTCCCGGTAATCTTCGGCTCAAGCAGCTGCCTAACAATTAGTACAATGGCAAGGAGGATAATTAATCCAATAGCCAGTGATGTATTGCCCACGATGAACAAATAGATGATCCAAGGGACTAAAATTGTCGTCACGCCAAGAAGCGGCAAAATATCAAATACCGCGCAGACTAATGCCATTGTGATTTCGTTGCCGGTTCGCAGAATAAATAAGCCGACTAGAACTATGGCAAAAGTAATGCTGATCAGAATAAGTTGTGCTTTTAAATAGGAACCGATGGCTTTGAATACATTGCCTTGCAAAAAGGCGAAGGCGTTCTTAAAGGTTTTTGGCATTTTGTCATGCGCGATTTTACGCCAATCTTTGATTTCCATGCTAAGAAAAAATGCCAAAATAATGGCTATCCCGAAATTGGCCATGAAGGTGGAGAAGGAGCCTAGAATACCGGCCATGTATTTTAGAAAAGTAATCAGCCATCCTGTTAGAACATCCGTGGCATCTTTAAAGTACCCGTTGACCTTGTTCGTAATATCGGGTGGCAAGTTATCTATTTTTTGCTGCAGGTAGGTCGTGGTCTCCACAAAATGCTGCTGCACCACATATGTATATTTAGGGAGGTTCTCTTGGAAGTGAAGGGCCTGGATCGTAATCAGTAGACCGGCACCAAATAATGTACCTAACAGCACAATCAGAAAGAGCAACACTGAAATGGCGGAGGCAAAAGGTTTACCAAGACCACGGCGGTTCAAGAAGCGGGCCAAGGGTTCGATAAGCAAAAATACAAAAAAAGACAGGAATACAGGTGCAGCTAACTGATACAGCTTACTAAAGGAGAACATAATTAGATAAACCGTGAGGACAATTAATCCGATGTCAAAAAATGTGCGCCAATATTTTTTGTATAACGGCAGCATAGATATAAACAACTCCCTTTTTTTATAAGTGGATACGCCAGGTTGATTACATTGTACATGATTTTACTTTAAAAGCGTCTATTTCTTTGATACATGTGTTAAAATAGGGGGTAACGTTTTTTTATTCTACTTCACTTGGCCGTTTCACGGGTTCTGCTTGCAGACATTAGGCGAGCCAAAGTCAACTCTGGAAAAGCGGGGAATTAATATGCAGACTTTGCTGCTCTGGTTATTTTACATCTCATCATTTTATGCTTTTATCCCTGGTATGATCAGCCGGATTTTTGGTTACCGTGTCTTTCGTAAAGGAACTGGGCGAAATGAATTCGCACTGACCTTCGATGATGGACCTGATCCTCGATTTACACCATTACTGCTGGAATTACTGAAGAGGTATGATGCAAAAGCAACCTTTTTTGTAGTCGGCTCTAATGCTGAACGTTATCCTGATCTTATTCAGCGTATCCATGATGAGGGACATCTCATCGGAATTCATAATTATGTTCACAAGACGAACTGGCTCATGCGGCCAGCAACCGTCCGCCGGCAGATTCAACGTACGAATGATATTATTTATAATATTATTGGCGAACGCAGTACGTATTACCGTCCACCTTGGGGTATTGTCAATTTATTTGATATTTCCAAACGACGCCAAGTTGAAATTGTGCTTTGGTCGGCAATGTTTGGCGATTGGCGTGAGAAGCTCGGCGCCGAAAAACTCACTGAGAAGATGCTGGCCCGTCTAAATCCCGGGGAAGTGATGTTGTTGCATGATAGCGGCACAACGCTGGGTGCAGATGCGGATGCTCCAGGGAATATGCTTGTGGCTCTTGAGCAGACTCTGGAGGAAGCCCGTAAACGGGGACTACGCAGCATTCGAATTGATGAGATGATTAAGATGGCTGAGACGTCACCTATCCGGCGCTTATCTTTTGGTAAACGGGTGCTTGTAGGACTTTGGTTAGCTTGGGAACAGGTATTTCAAGCTCTTTTTCATCTCCAAACGATTACTCCGTCAGATCCTTTCCTGCATTATCGGATGCGGAAATATCAGGGTGAACCGGTTGAACTCGAGGGCGGAGAACTGCTGCGTAAAGGTGACAAAGTCATTGAGCTGCACATCGATAATAAACAGTTGTTCGAATTAGGGATTCATTCACGTTCTTCCGCTCAACTTGCGATTCGAATGATCCGCAGAATGGAAAAGGATCTGCCCATTCTTGCTGAGATCATTGCCAAAGATGTGGATCTTGCGGAAGCCAAAGCGCTTTATGGAGTCAGCATGATTAACCGGGGACCGGAGAAATTCGGCTTTACCGTACGTGATTTGCCGGATGGCTTATTCGCACGTTCCTCCAAATTTTACTTAAGAATCCTGTTAAGTGTGATTCATCCAGCAGGTGGGGCAAGGCTTAAAGAACGGAGCGAGGTCCTTGTGCCGAAGCTTATCCTGATGCCTGTCTCAGAGTTGCTCAAAAAGATGAATCAACAGCTGCCTCATCATCCGAAAACTGCAAAAAAACGCAAATCGCAACAGGAAGAATCGTTGTCACTTAATGATTCGGTTGCGGATGTAGAAATGCCAGGTGCGACAGTAACCAATTGATTCATGATCTTATTGATAAATATTTTACAGTGGACATGTAAAGAGATGTTCTACAATCCAGCGATGGGTTGTGGAACATTTTTTTATTGGGATAATTAAAAAAAGAGCAGCCCGCCAGTAGAAATACTAAGGTGGGACTGCTCTTGCTTGTTTTAATATTCTTTTTTGCTAAAGGGATTAGATCTTCAGCACTGCGCCGTTACTTGCATTGGTTACCATTTTGGAGTAACGAGCCAGGTAACCAGTTTTAACTTTAGGTTCGAATTCTTTCCAACCCGTACGACGAACTGCTAATACTTCTTCTTCAACCAGCAATTCAATCTTCCGGTTGTTGAGATCCAGCTCAATGATGTCTCCATCCTCAACAAAAGCGATCGGACCGCCTTCAGCTGCTTCTGGAGAGATATGACCGATACTGATTCCGCGGGAAGCCCCCGAGAAACGACCGTCTGTAATCAGACCGACCTTAGCACCTAGCCCCATACCCACGATTTGTGAAGTAGGCGCCAGCATTTCCGGCATTCCTGGTCCGCCCTTAGGACCTTCATAGCGGATAACGACTACATGGCCTTCTTTAACTTTACCGTTCGCGATACCTTCCAGTGCAGCTTCTTGGGAATCAAAGCAGATCGCAGGACCTTTATGATATCCACCTACTGAAGCATCAACTGCACCAACCTTGATGATAGAACCCTCTGGAGCTAAGTTTCCGTAAAGTACGGCAAGACCGCCTCTTTCGGAGTAAGGGTTGTCGATAGTATGAATTACGGAAGTATCTTGGATCTCGTGTCCGATTACGTTCTCAGCTAATGTTTTGCCGGTAACGGTCATACATTCCCCGAACAGAGCACCTGGTTTCTTCAGCAGTTCATTCAATACAGCACTAACGCCGCCCGCACGGTCCACATCTTCAATAAAGATATCAGAAGCTGGAGCCAGCTTAGCCAGATAGGGAACACGGTTTGCAACTTCGTTAATGCGTTCAAGCGGATAATCGATACCTGCTTCTTGAGCTAATGCAAGGGTGTGCAGCACTGTGTTAGTAGAACCACCCATTGCCATATCCAGTGCAAATGCGTTATCAAGGGATTCTTTAGTTACGATATCTCTTGGTTTAAGATCCAGCTTAATCAATTCCATCAGTTGTGTTGCGGATTTGCGAACAAATTCTCTACGCTCATCAGCAACAGCCAGAATCGTACCGTTACCTGGCAATGCCAGTCCAAGTGCTTCTGCAAGGCAGTTCATGGAGTTGGCAGTGAACATTCCGGAACAAGATCCACAGGTAGGACAACCAAATTGTTCTAATTCAAGCAGCTCTGCATCGTTGATTTTGCCGACTTGGTGAGCACCAACGCCTTCAAATACCGAGGTCAGAGAGAGCTTTTTACCTTTACTATCTACGCCGGCTTTCATTGGGCCGCCGCTTACGAACATGGTTGGGATGTTAACACGCAGTGCGCCCATCATCATGCCCGGTGTAATTTTATCACAGTTAGGGATGCAGACCATGCCATCGAACCAATGCGCGGAAACTACAGTTTCCAAGGCGTCAGCGATGATCTCGCGGCTTGGCAGTGAATAACGCATGCCGATATGTCCCATAGCAATCCCGTCATCTACGCCGATCGTATTGAATTCAAAAGGAACGCCACCAGCTTCGCGAATCGCTTCCTTAACGATTTTACCGAACTCTTGCAAATGCACATGCCCTGGAACAATATCAATATAGGAATTGCAGACCGCAATAAACGGCTTTCCGAAATCTTCTTCTTTTACTCCGGCTGCTCTCAGGAGACTACGGTGTGGAGCACGGTCAAAGCCTTTTTTAATCATGTCTGAACGCATTTTCTTGGCTGCCATAATGACATTCCCCCCTAAATGAATTTCAATCAAATATAGTGTCGCATTAACGCAATGAACTCCAAAGACCTGCGTATATACGGTTTATAGAAAGAACGGGGACCTGCTTCCTCAATAAGAAAAGCGATGCCGTTTCTATAAAAAAAGCCGCTGTTTTGGTATAAACAGTTACCGCCTAAAATGAACGGAGAAGTCATTGTTATTAGTGAGTCTATCACAAAGAGCACGTTTTTTCTACCGGACAATGTGAAGTTTGTCGATTGACGCAAAGCGTGGGAAGTGGAGGAAAAGCTCATTTTCGAAAGGAAAGTGCTTTATTTGGAAAATGGAACAGGGTTCGGATGTATCTATTTACCACTCTAGACAACTTTAGGAGAGCTGAGTATGATGGGAGTTATTATTTTATGGGAGGTGCTGGAAAATCGGGATTTGTCTATTATTATCGCCGCGGTGGATCGTTTTTACGGGGATGAAAAGCTAAGGAGGGAAAGGGAATGTCACAGCGTACAACTTTTTTAAATCCAATTGTAGCAAGCTCAGGAGACCCATGGGTATTCAAACATACCGATGGCTATTATTACTTTATGGCCACAAAAGCTAAATGTCTGGAGCTGACGAGATCTAGAACCTTGACCGGCCTTGCGGAGGGCGACAAGAAAGTGATCTGGTCTCCCGAACCGGGGGGCAGCTACAGTTACAATCTGTGGGCGCCGGAAATTCATCATTTGGACAACAGATGGTACATTTACTACACTGCGAATGACGGAGGAGGCGACGATTCACGGCGGATTTGCGTGCTGGAGAATGAAGCGGCGAACCCGCTGGAAGGACAGTGGGTATGGAGAGGTGCTTTGCAGACACCTGTCCCAGGGTTGGATGGAACAGTAATGTCTTTGCGGGATCAGCTGTATTTTCTGTATGCGGGATATGGTCATTTTCCTGATTATGGGTCGGCTATTTACATTATGCGAATGAGTAATCCTTGGACCTTGAAAGGGGAGCATCACCTGCTTACCGCTCCAACTCTGTCATGGGAGAAGCAAGGTGGCATGGCGATTAACGAAGGTCCGGTAATTTTGCAGCGACACAATCGTATTTTCATGGTTTATTCGGCAAGTACGACTTGGTCTGAGGATTATGCACTAGGGATGCTCACCATGAGCGAAGCGGCAGATCCTTTGCAACCGCTGTCATGGGAAAAATCAATGTCGCCTGTATTTTGCAAAAGTGTAGAGAATGGGATTTTTGCCACGGGGCACAATAGCTTCACACATTCTCCTGATGGCAAGGAAGATTGGATAGTCTATCATGCGCTTCCTTCCGCTGGAGCGGATGTGTCTTTGCGCGCGACCCGTATCCAGAAATTTGGGTGGAAGGTGGATGGGACACCAGATTTTGGGGTTCCTTGTAGGGATACGCTTGCTCAGACCGTACCGTCGGGAGAATAAGAATAAAACAGGAAATCAAGACTGAAAAGGCCATTCATTACATAAAAACTGTAATGAATGGCCTTTTCATGTAATGCAGATATTTTTATTCGCTGTCGATAATGATTGACGAAAAACGCCTGTTTTATAAGGGGTTTTCGCCAAAATACAGGATGGTTAGTACGCTTTTTTAATAGGTTTGTAGTTGGTATAGCCATATATTTGTTTGAGAAAAGTTCATAAGATTACAAAATTATTGTATGAAAGCGTTGACATATGAATTTTGGATGCTTATAATTCGATCTGAGATACAGAAAAACTGTATTAATCAAGGGGAGTTATCTACAGGGAAAAAAGGAGCGTGGTTCCAAGCTTTGGATTTGCTTAAGGCGTTGTGGCAAATATTTTATAGTGGGAGGTTAAGTATGAAGAACAATGCAAAGCGTTATTTTAGTCTTTTATTTGTGTTAATACTGATCATTTCGACTGTAACAGCATGTAGTGGCAACAGTGCAAACAATGGGGCTGATAAGGGTGTCTCTAACAACAAAGAGAACGAGAGCACAGCCAAAGACCCGGTTGAGTTTACAGATATCAGCGCAGACATACGCGGCAATGCAGCCCCAACGCAAGAGCAAATCGACGAAGTTAATCATTCCTTGAATGATACATACCTCGGCGACGTCTTCGATGAAGTCATTCCAAATGATTACTCAGCTTATCCTGTTAAAGGTGATGTGGTTCTGGATGTATGGATGCCTGCGAATTCCAATATTCCGGATATGAACAATCATGCTGTCCAGAAGCAGGTGGAGCAATTAACGGGAATCAAAGTAAACTTCATCACGCCGCCAATCGGCCAGGAAGCGGATGCCTTCACGCTGATGATCTCCTCCGGTGAACTGCCTGACATTATCATTGAGCCGGGACGTTATCCGGGAGGTTTTGAAGCGGGCGTAAATGACGGCGCTTATATCGATCTGACAGATCTGATGGAGAAAAATGCTCCGAACTATACGAAGTGGCGCAATTCGGATGAATCAAGAAGAAAAACCACGGTCACGGATGACGGCAAGCTGCTCGGCTTCTATGGCATCGCCCCATATTCAGAGTGGACTTGGTTTGGAACATTGATTAAGCAGGAAGCGCTGGACAAAACAGGGCTTGAAGTTCCAAATACGATTGATGAATGGCATACCTTCCTGACAAAAGCAAAGGAAGTCGGATACAAAGCACCACTTAATTACGGCTCTACTTACGGCCAGATTTTTACCGGCATCATAAATGGCGCATATGGAGTATGGGATTGGACGTTCCTTGATGAGAATGGCAAAGTGGCCTGGGGGCCAGCACAGCCGAAAGCTAAGGAATATTTGACCACCATGCAGCAATGGAACAAAGAAGGATTATTGAACCCGGACTGGGCAACGGCAGACTTTAACCAGAGAATGGCGAGCGCCATTTCGGGAGATACCGCGATGATGATGGACTCTCCGGATACGATGTGGAGTTATTGGAAAGAGCAAAGCGGTATCGACTTTGTGGGCGCACTGAACCCGGTTCTGAACAAAGGAGATAAGTCCGCAACCACGTACAAAAATTTCAAAAGAGCGGGTATCGAAGCTGCGATCACCACGCAAAGCAAAAATGTAGAAGCGGCAATGGCTTGGCTTGATTTTAATTACAGTAAAAAGGGCTGGGAATTGATTAACTTTGGTGAATATGGCACGGTCCACCTGATTGATGAGACGGGAATGCCTTATTATCCAGAGAACAGTTATATCTTTAAAGACCCTGAAGGTCAGCCCGTATCGACAACCTTATGGAAATACCGGATGCACAACTGGCCGGATATCCGGGATGAGCATCATTCCAACCCGCTGATCGCTGCCAAAGGAAGTTACTCGGGAGACATTCGCAAGAATTGGACAGAAAATATGGATACTAGTATGGCTATGCCACCTATTTCCTTTACCAAAGATGAAGCTTCGCGGGAAGCCGAGCTTGGAAACCAGCTGTCGACACTGCGCGGAGAGTATTTTGCAAAAATCATAATGGGAGACCTGCCGGTAGATGCCTATGATAAATTTTTGAAAGAAGCTCAGAGTATGGGACTGGAAGAGTTTTTGAGTATCCATCAGGCAGCCTTAGATCGATATAACAAACGATAGGTGGTTGTTTTATGGAAATATTACGAAAAAACAGAGCGATAAAGCCCATTCCTCAGGACGCCAAACCTAAAAATACCAAGTTAGTGATTAAGAAGGATTTGAAAAAGAACTGGTTTGTCTATCTGTTGGCTGTCCCTGTTGTAGCGTGGTTCCTGATTTTCTGCTACGGGCCGATGTGGGGGGTTATGATCGCCTTCAAGGATTTTAAACCCCTGCTGGGGTTTGGCCAGAGCGAGTGGGTAGGGTTTAAGCACTTTATTGATTTTTTCCAAGGGCCTTATTTCTGGCGGGTCGTTAAAAACACCCTTCTCCTCAATGTTTGGGGGATTGCCTTTGGATTTACAGCCCCGATTATTCTGTCCTTGATGCTGAACGAAATCCGTGGGGTTAAGTTTAAAAAAGTGGTCCAAACGATCACCTATATGCCGCACTTTATATCCCTGGTGGTGGTATGCGGGATCATTCATATCTTTGCCGCAGATGAAGGGATTATCACGCAAATCCTGCAATTTATTACCGGAAAAGAGTACTCTTCACTGCTCGGCTACTCTTCGTTCTTCCGGCCGATTTATACCTTCTCCGGCATTTGGCAGAGCATCGGCTGGGATAGCATCATCTACCTTGCGGCGATGAGTTCCATTGATACTTCATTATATGAAGCTGCTGAAATTGACGGAGTGGGACGGATTAAAAAAATGTGGCATATTACGCTGCCGCAGATCAGCCCAGTTATCATCATTCTGTTTATTTTTGCCATCGGCGGGTTGATGTCGTCCGGGTACGAGAAGATTATCCTGCTGTACAATCCTCTGATCTATGATACGGCGGATGTTATTGCCTCTTACGTGTATCGTCGCGGTTTAAGAGAAGCCAGTCTTAGTTATTCCACGGCTGTGGGCTTGGTCAGCTCAATCGTTAACTTCGGACTGCTCTGGATGACCAATACAATAGCCAAACGCAGGTCCGAGGTCAGCTTATGGTAAGAAAGAGGGACAGCTATGAAAGATAATTTGCAGCGTAAAGCGAAAAAAAGACGAAAACATAAATCCATCGGTGACAGAGTATTTGACGGCACACTTTATACTCTGCTGACCGCATTAACCTTGGTGTGTTTTTATCCGATCCTGCACATCCTGTTTGCCTCCGTCAGCGACCCCGGCATGTTGATTGCTCATAAAGGCATTTTGCTGAAACCGCTGGGATTCACTTTGGATGGCTATAAGCTGGTATTTAAAGATAACAGTCTGATCAACGGCTATAAAAACACGATTATATATGTAGGATTAGGCACATTAGTCAACATGATCATGACCATTCTGGGAGCTTATGTATTATCCAGACGAGGATTGTATTTCAAAAACTTCATCATGATCCTGATTACAATCACCATGTTTTTTGGCGGCGGGTTGATTCCTTGGTTCTTATTAATGAAGGATATAGGTCTGTACAATAATTTGTGGGCCATGATTTTGCCAAGTGCTTTAAGCACATGGAACATTATTATCCTACGAACTAGCTTTCAAGCCATTCCGCAGGAATTGGAAGAAGCGGCTACCATAGACGGGGCAAGTCAGGCCCATATTTTAACGAATGTGATTCTTCCGCTGTCCAAAGCTACGCTGGCCGTAATCTTTTTATACTATTTAGTGGGGAACTGGAACTCATGGTTTAATGCGATGGTGTTGTTGAAGGACAGACAGCTGTTCCCACTGCAGCTATTAATGAAGGAAATATTAGTAGCTAATGATGCAACCGCAACCTCGATCGGCAGTGCAGGCGGGGTAGTCATCGATAGTGCCCAGAGCCAGACGGCTTTCCGCGAGCTGGTTAAGTATTGTGCGATCGTCGTTTCTACGCTTCCTATATTAATGGTATATCCTTTCTTGCAAAAATATTTTGTTAAAGGTGTTTACGTAGGTTCGATTAAAGGATAGCGGGCAAAAAAACAAGTTCATCTTATATAGAAATTATTTAATAGGAGTGAAGTACACCATGTTGACAGAAGCAAGCAGCATATCCGTTCCACGTCCAGAATATCCAAGACCCCAATTTGCCCGTAAGGATTGGCTTAGCCTAAATGGAGAATGGGATTTTACGTTTGATGATGAAGATGTCGGTGAGGAAGAACAATGGTATCGGACGGACACAAAGGGTTTATTTTCACGGGTTATTCAAGTGCCCTTTGCGTTTCAGAGCAAGCTGAGCGGGATTGAAGATCCTTCATTTCATGATGTTGTGTGGTATAGAAGAACTTTTGAAGTTCCTGAGGGTTGGAATGGGAAGCGGATTGTCCTCCATTTCGGCGCCGTTGATTATTTGGCAAAAGTCTGGGTGAATGGTCAGCTGGTGGCCGTGCATGAAGGCGGACATACACCATTTCAGGTCGATATCACTCCTTCGCTGCTCAAAGGAAGGAATACCATCATACTGCGCGCAGAGGATTTCAGCCGTGATGTCACCTTGCCGCGTGGCAAGCAATATTGGCTGGAGCAGTCTGCTGCCATCTTTTATACCCGCACAACCGGAATCTGGCAGAGTGTCTGGCTTGAACCGCTGTCTGCAGTGCATCTGAGTAAAACCATGATGACACCAGATATTGACCGCAATGAAATCCGGCTTCGGACCTTTCTGCAAGGATTTAAGTCTGCTGATCCGCTCAAGCTGCGCATAACGGTATCGTATGACAGTGAAGTAATTGCGGAAGATCAATATATGGTCATGAATGGTGAGCAGCTGCGCACTATCGGCTTGGGTGATTTTGCGGATCATGGTCTTGGACGTTTATGGAGCCCTGAGCATCCGAATTTGTATGATATTCAATTTCAATTGCTTCGGAATGAGGAAGTAATTGACGAAGTGGCGAGTTATTTCGGCATGCGCAAGGTGTCGATTGAAAATGGCAAGCTATGCTTGAATAACCGCCCATATTTCCAGAGACTGGTGCTTGATCAGGGATACTTCCCTGACGGGATACTAACCGCACCTACAGACGAAGAGCTGAAACGTGATGCCCAGCTGACGAAAGAAATGGGCTTTAACGGGGTGAGAAAACATCAGAAGACAGAAGATCCCCGGTTCCTGTATTGGTGTGATAAGCTCGGCCTGCTGGTATGGAGTGAGGCAGCCAATGCTTACGAATATTCCGAGGAGTATGTCCGCCGTTTCACGAAGGAATGGCAGGAGATCATCGAGCGCGACTATAACCATCCTTGTATCGTGACCTGGGTTCCGCTTAATGAGAGCTGGGGTGTTCCCAATGTCCAGATTGATACACGCCAGCAGCAGCACGGATTGGCTATGTATCATTTAACGAAATCCTTGGATGAGATGAGACCTGTTGTGTATAACGATGGGTGGGAGCATATGACTACAGATTTGGTGACTATTCATGACTATGAGAGCCATCAGGCAGTGCTGGAGGAGAGATATGCCACGGCAGAATCTTCTGTAAATGCGATGCCGGCCAACCGCAAAATATTTGTCGGTGGAGCTTCGTATCAAGGCCAGCCGATTCTCGTATCCGAGTTTGGTGGAATTGCCTTCAAGAAAAGTGAGTGGGAGGGCTGGGGTTATTCTGGGGCAGAGAATGAAGAGGATTTCCTGATGAAGCTCAAGGCTGTGGTTGACCCGATGTTCACTTCCCCGGTGATCCAAGGGTATTGCTATACCCAGCTGACGGATGTCGAGCAGGAAATCAACGGACTGCTCACCTATGATAGACAGCCCAAAGCTCCGCTTGAAGCGATCCGCAACATCATGATGAATATTCAATAAATAACATTTACTAAAAGGAGTTACACCATGACACAACAAGCAACGCTTCCGCGTCCTGAATATCCCCGCCCTGACTTTGTTCGACCAGAGTGGATCAATCTGAACGGCCAGTGGCAATTCGAAATTGATCATGGCAAAAGTGGGAAGGAGCGCGGATACCCTGTTAACGATCATAATCTCTCAGGGACAATTACTGTGCCCTTCTGTCCGGAAAGCAAGCTGTCCGGTGTAGAATATAAAGATTTTATGGCTGCAGTATGGTATAAAAGGGAATTTACCGTACCGGAGAGCTGGACAAATGGCAGAGTTATCCTTCATTTTGGCGCCGTTGATTATATGGCGGAGGTCTGGGTGAACGGCGTATCCGTAGGTACGCATCGTGGAGGATATACTCCGTTTAGCTTTGATATTACTTCTAATCTTTTAGCGGGCAGTAATGTGATTACTGTCTATGCTGAAGACGACGTTCGATCGGGACGACAGCCACGGGGCAAGCAGAGTGAACAGTTCCATTCGCACGGCTGTGATTATACACGCACTACAGGAATCTGGCAGACGGTATGGCTTGAGCAAGTCCCTGAAACCTATCTGTCTAATCTGAAAGTTGTCGCTGATCCCGACAATGGCTGTGTGCACCTCGAAATGAAGGTACAAGGGAACGCAGCGGGGGACACGCTTCGGGCCACTGCTCTTTATGGCGGCAAACCCGTTGGGGACAGCAGTGTGATCGTTTCCGGACCCTCTATAAAACTTACAATTCCGCTATCAGAGATTCACTTGTGGGAAGTTGGAAACGCCAGATTGTATGACCTGAAGTTGTCCTTGCATAGTCAGGGACGGGAGAGTGACGTGGTCCATTCTTATTTTGGACTCCGCACGGTACGACTGGATGGGATGGCATTCCGGATCAATGGGAAATCCGTATTTCAGCGGTTAGTTCTGGATCAAGGTTTTTATCCGGAGGGAATCTATACCGCTCCTACTGATGAAGATCTGCGCAGAGACATCGAAATCTCAATAGGGCTTGGCTTCAATGGCGCGAGGCTTCACGAGAAGATCTTTGAGCCGCGTTATCTTTATTGGGCTGACCAATTAGGTTATCTTGTCTGGAGAGAGCATGCCAATTGGGGGCTGAATATTACTGGAGCGGATAGCCTGACTCACTTCCTGCCGGAATGGCTCGAAGGTATGCAGCGTGATTTCAATCATCCCGCGCTGATCGGCTGGTGCCCTTTTAATGAGACCTGGGACCGGGACGGTGCGAAACAGCATAACCCCGTGCTCCAGATTGTTTACGACGTAACAAAACGTATGGATCCAACACGTCCAGTAATTGATACAAGCGGCAACTTCCATGTGGCTACAGATATCTTCGATCTTCATGACTATGACCAGAATCCGCAGACGTTCCGGGACAGATATGAACCGATGAAAAGCGGCGGAGAAGTATTCAATACCTTCCCGGATCGCCAAACGTATGAAGGTCAACCTTACTTCATCAGCGAGTATGGCGGAATTTGGTGGAACCCGCAGCAGAAAGATGAAAAATCATGGGGGTATGGGGACAGACCGACCTCAGAGCAAATGTTTATCGAACGCTACGAGGGGTTGACGAATGTTCTATTGGATCATCCGCTGATGTTTGGATTCTGCTATACCCAGCTGTACGATGTGGAGCAGGAAGTCAATGGACTGTACACTTATGACAGACAGCCGAAGTTCGACCCCGAGCGAATCCGCGGCATCAATGCGCGTAAGGCTGCAATTGAAGATTAGAGGCGCTACGTAACTATTCATTCGAAAGGAATGTGATAGATTATGAAAGTGAATTTCCGGCAAAAATGTCTGGTCGCCTTAAGTGTTCTTCTTATTCTTCCAATGGGGAAGGTGACCCTAGCTGTCTCTGATCATAATGACTTTTACAACGTGGTTATGCAGGACGGGGCGGACCCATGGGTGTATAAACATACAGATGGCTTCTATTATTTCACCAAAACAACAGGTGGCAATGTTACCCTCTGGAAGTCAGCCCAGTTGACCACTATTGATGCAGCGCCTACTAAAGTTGTCAACACGGGCGGTAGCGGCATCTGGGCGCCTGAGCTACATTATATAAACGGAGCTTGGTATATCTACTATGCGATGGACGACGGAGATAACGTAAACCACCGCATGCATGTAATGGAGAACACAGCGGCAGACCCGATGCAGGGAACTTGGCAGTACAAAGGCCAGATCACAGATTCAAGCAATAAGTGGGCTATAGACGGTACTGTGCTGCAAGTGAACGGCGAGCTGTATTTTATCTGGTCCGGCTGGGAGGGGAATGTTAATGTGCGGCAGAATCTCTATATCGCGCATATGAGTAATCCCTGGACCATTGATTCCGAACGCGTAGAGATTTCAAGACCAACGTATAGCTGGGAAACGAATCATTCCCCAAATGTGAATGAAGGACCGCAGGTGATTATAAATGGAGAAGTCATTAGTTTGGTCTACTCGGCAAGCGGAAGCTGGACTAATGATTATTGTCTGGGACTGATCACCGCAGACATCTCCAGTGATCTGTTGAATCCGGCATCATGGAATAAACGCAATCAGCCTATCTTTTCCTCAGGCAATGGACTTTATGGACCTGGACACCATTCGTTTACAAAGTCTCCTGACGGCCAAGAGGATTGGATCATGTACCATGTCGCCAAATACAATAACGCTGGCTGGAACCGCGAGGTGCGGATGCAGAAATTCAGCTGGAATGCTGATCATACACCTAATCTGGGTATTCCCGTTGACCCTAATCTTCCGATAACTTTGCCTTCAGGTGAAACCATGCATACCCGCTACGAAGCGGAAAAAGGGACATTTGGCGGCGATGCCTATGCCTCTTCGAGTCCCAAGAGCTCGGCTGGACTTAAGGCGGGTCATATTGATACGCCGGATAGTTACGTGGAATTTTCGGTTGATGCGGCAGCCGCAGGCGAGTATATTCTTTTGGCTCGAACGGCGAATGGAACGTCTGGCGGGAATTGGTCGAATTTTCAGCTTAGTGTCAATGCAGGACCTGCCAGCCCATTCTATATCACCAATAAAGGGTGGGAGAATTGGGGGCTGTCCACAGCCCGGGTTCAACTGAAGGCAGGCATGAACAAGCTTCGTTTTACCAAAGGCGAAGGTTACGGAGAAATTGATTTCATTGATATTAAGCCATTGTGAATCGAACAAACCTAAGAGACATATGAAATGGCTTCCGGTTTTCCGGAGGTCATTTCTAGGTGAAAGGGCTTGTAGGTGTAATTGTTTTTCATCTCATTAAGAAGTAAGATTAGGATAATTATTAGGATACAAGGAGAGCTGATTTGTGCTGGAACTTAGCTTAAACGACCCGGAAAAATTAGTCACAGTAACGCATGCTTTATCAACTCGTTCTAGGGTTGATATTCTTCGGCTCTTAAACTCCAAAAACTTAAATATTATTGAAATCGCTGAGAGGCTGAAGCTTCCAGTGTCGACGGTAGCAAGCAATATTAAAGTATTAGAAGCAGCAGAGTTAATTCATACAGAATTGCTTCCGGCTTCACGCGGGGCAATGAAAGTTTGCAGCCGGAATTATGATGATCTTCATATTGCCTTGAATTTGAAAGAACCGATGTCAAAGGGATTAACTCATGTCTATGAAGTAGAGATGCCGATCGGCCATTATAGCGACTGTGAGGTATCTCCTACTTGCGGAATGGCTAATAGCGAGGGTCTTATTATCAAAGAAGATGAACCGTCGAGCTTTTATCACCCTAAACATGTCAACGCTCAGCTGATCTGGCTCCGCAAAGGATTTCTGGAATATTTGCTGCCTATGGATATCCCCTCCGGAGCACAAATTGAATCGCTGGAATTATCCATGGAGATCTGTTCGGAAGCTCCGAATTATGACCAGAACTGGCCTTCGAACATCTCTGTATGGGTGAATGGATCGGAGATCGGCATGTGGACCAGTCCCGGTGATTTCGGTGACCGGCGGGGCAAGCTGAATCCGAACTGGTGGTGGGATGGATCTACACAATACGGGTTTCTCAAGACCTGGCGTGTTGACCATGAAAAGACGACACTTGATATGGAGAAAGTGTCGAATGTTTCCTTAAATGATCTTCTGATTAACCGGAGCCCCAAATTGCGGCTGCGCATTGGAATCAACCCTGATGCAGTTCATCAAGGCGGACTTAACCTGTTCGGGCGCCAGTTTGGCGATTATGAACAACATATTATGATGAAGGTAAAATATACCATGGATCAGGATGAAGTAGAACTTTAGCTTAGGAGATGAACAAAGCAAGGCGGTTCCTCGGAAACGAATCTTCGTATCCAAGGAACCGCCTTGCTTTGTTTGTTCTGGATGTAAAGCTAGAGTGTGCGCCGTAGGGCGGCACGCTGAAGGGTGATCATCCAGTCAACGGACGGCTCAACCAGCGGGTGAAAGAGCCGTTTAACGGACGGCTGAGCCAGCAATACGGTGAATAATACGGCGGTGAGCAGCAGGACTACTGCCCCAGCAGCATTGCCAATATAGGTGTAAATCCCGGAAACGGCAGCCAGACGAACGATAAAACCATGAAGCAGGAAGACATACAATGTGCGGCGCCCCCAGTCGGTCATGCGGCTCGCTCCGTAAGGTACGAGGCCGAGGAAAGCGAGTGAAGCGACAATTTGTAGTCCGTACAGTCCCAGACGGTATACGCCTGCATACCATACATTGGCATCAAGCTGCATATAGGTCATGCTGCCATATAACCAGCCAAAGGGAAATCCTGCCCCCCATGCGGCCATGATGGCAAGGAGTAGAATGGAGGCGGCTGCTGCAAAGATTTTGATATATTTCTGATAGAGCTTGACGAAGGTTTCGAAGGAGAAATGATAGCCGATAATGAAAAAAGGCAAATATACAAAGGTACGGCTGATGCTAAACCATACACCGTCCAGCTGGAGATATCCGACAGCCACCCCTGCTGTTACAGCGAAGAGGAGCTTAGCGGTTATGGACCATCTGCTCATACCGAGCATCAGGAGGCGCCAGCAGGCATGACTGGCCAGAAACCATAGGAGCAGATAGGGTGCAAAAATGGAATGCTGGATGTTGCTTACATGAAAGAGGGAAACGTCGAGTGCGGAATATAAGCTTTGAAAAATGAGGTATTGCAATCCAATTTGCAGCAGCATTTTGCGGCCGGTAGTTCCGGCAAGGCTTTTTCTGGCGAAATAGCCGGTCACCAGTACGAACAGCGGCATGTGAAAGCTGAAAATCCACATATATAATCCGTGTATTCCGCTCATTTTGTTAATCAGAGGTTCAATTGCATTACCGGCAAAAACAGTGATAATAAGCATAAAACGCAGGTTGAGAAAAAAGGTTTCTCCGCGCGTTTCCAGCGAGTTTTCCCCTACCATGATTTAGCCTCCAAATTATGCTGTATGCAAATTAATTTAATTTTAAAATACTAGATTTTCTTTGATTTAATTGTGAATTAAGTCACAATAGAAAGCGTTATCATGTGTGCGAAATGTGGCGATGTGTTGAAGGTTGTTAGAATAGAGGGATTCCACTATAATTTTTATATGCATTAACATCTGGGAGTGGAACATGTTGAAGAGAAGAATAACTAAGCGTCGCGTCGCTATTTTTGTATTGATTATTTTAGTGGTAGCCGGGTTGCTGATATGGAAGTATTTAACGCCATATGCACCGGCTCAAGAAGCCGAAACCGCACTGATTTCAAGTGGTGGAGTTACCGTCGAACAGAATGATAATTGGATCTCGTTCGAACCTTCCATTACTAAGGGCGCCTCGATTATATTTTATCCTGGGGCTTTGGTTAAACCGGAAGCTTACTCCCCTCTTGCGAAGAGCGTCGCTGCTGCAGGGCATCCCTTCTACATCGCCAAAATGCCGTTTAATTTAGCCGTAACGAAGGGGGATGCCGCAGAAGAGATTATTCGTGTGCATCCGAAGCAATCTTTTGTGCTGGGTGGACATTCACTTGGGGGTGTCATGGCCTCACGTTACGCAATTGAGCATACGGACCAACTGGAAGGTGTGTTTTTCTTAGCCTCTTATCCAGATGAAAAGGGCAGTCTACGAGAGACTACTTTGTCAGTGTTGTCGGTTGTGGGTACTGAGGATCAAGTGATTGACAGAGATAGCTACAACAAAGGGCGCTCCTATCTGCCAGATAATACAGTTTATAGTTCAATTATAGGTGGCAATCATGCGCAATTTGGCAGCTACGGGCCTCAGAAGGGGGACGGCGAAGCCACAATATCCGAGGAAGAGCAGCAGAGTCGCACAGTAAGTGCCCTGTTGGATTGGCTGGGAAATCTGAGGTAGTTACGGGTCATTCAACAGAGGGAGGAAACAATTCATGCCAGTATTACACATTAACGATGAATGCGTTCCCTGCTCCGGAATATTGTTTGATAAAGACGGGACATTACTCGATCTATTAGCCACCTGGGGGAATTGGGCGGAGCTTGTGCTGCGCGGACTGGAAGATCAACTTGCGATCATGGGAGCGGGATTTATTGTAGAGCGCAGCAAGGTGCTGGGTACGCAATATGATCCGCAAGGGAAGTTAATAGGGTACGACCCGGCGGGGCCGCTTACCATGGCTACAGAAGAAGAAAGTTACGGTGTACTCGCATGGCAGCTATATGCAGCAGGAGTTCCTTGGAATGAAGCGCTGACCCGTGTGAAAAGCATAACTAAAAACGCGATGTATGAATTACGCCGACGCCGTATGGCACAGCCTTTAGCGGGACTTCATTCTTTTTTGGAGCAATGCTCTGCGGCATCGCTTAAGCTTGGCGTGGTTACCTCCGACGGGGCAAAGACCACCGGAGAGCATTTGGAATGGCTTAATGTGGCAGGCTATTTTGATTCGGTAGTTACTAGGGACAGAGTAAAAAACGGAAAACCAGCTCCTGAAATGGCTGAATTGGCCTGCCGGGAGTTAGGGCTTTCGCCTGAAGAGACGATTATTATTGGGGACAGTAATGCCGATATGCAATTAGGTAAAGGTGCAGGGCTTCGCCTCGCAATTGGGATTTCCGCCAGTGGTGATGGGGAGCACCTTATAGATGCAGATGTAATCATTTCCGGTTTCAATGAGCTTCGGATCACTTACTGATCAGCTAATAAAAGGAAAGGATGTGCTACTTAGCATGGATCAATTGCAGACACTTGCTTCTTGGATCAAAGAAAGTGACAATATCGTTTTTTTCGGAGGGGCGGGTACGTCTACAGAGAGTGGAATTCCTGATTTCCGCTCCGCAGCTGGATTATATCAAACTCAGCACAATTCACCTTATCCACCTGAAGTGATGCTGAGCCGCACTTTTTTTATGTCCTCACCGGACATTTTTTTTGATTTTTACCGCAGTAAAATGATTCATCCAGAGGCCCGTCCGAATGGTGCGCATCAGCTACTAGCGGAGTTGGAACAGCAGGGGAAGCTGAAAGCGGTGATTACGCAAAATATTGACGGCCTGCACCAGCAGGCGGGTAGCCGTAGTGTCCTTGAGCTGCATGGTTCGATCCATCGCAACTATTGTATGGACTGCTCACGGTATTACGGGCTGGATCAACTGCTGGAAATGACTGAGATCGTTCCTCGCTGCCCGGAATGTGGCGGAATTATCAAGCCGGATGTGGTTTTATATGAAGAAGAATTGGATCACTCCGTGCTTATGGGCTCTGTAGCAGCGATTGCCTCTGCAGATATGCTTATTATTGGTGGAACCTCGCTAACGGTTCAGCCTGCGGCCAGTCTGGTGACTTATTTCCGGGGCAAACGTACGGTGCTGCTGAACGGAGATCCCACACCTTATGATGATCAGGCGGATTTGCTGATTACAGATCGAATTGGAAAAGTAATGGGCAGTGTCAAGGATCTATTAAGCTAGAAGGAAAAAGCTGTCCTTTGGTTTCTCTTGCCAGATTATTATTACGCTCAGAAGTTTAAAGATAAGGTAGGCTCACAACAGCGTGTAATGAGAGGCAGGGATAAGCAATGGTATATGTAGCAGACGATAAACGGTATGACAACATGCGTTATAATCGTTGCGGGAACTCAGGTCTCAAGCTCCCAGCAATCTCATTAGGCTTATGGCAGAATTTTGGTGGGATCGATAATTACGAGAACGGCAGAGAAATGATCACTCGTGCTTTTGATCTTGGAATTACCCATTTTGATCTGGCCAACAACTATGGTCCACCAGCTGGTTCAGCAGAAGAGCTGTTCGGTAAAGTTCTTGCCAATGATATGTATCCTTATCGTGATGAAATAGTGATTTCTACAAAAGCAGGGTATAACATGTGGCCCGGCCCTTATGGGGAATGGGGTTCACGTAAATATATGCTGGCTAGTCTGGATCAGAGCCTGAAGCGGCTAGGCCTAGATTATGTTGATATTTATTACTCTCATCGTCCAGACCCGGAAACACCGCTTGAAGAAACCATGCAGGCGCTGGATTATGCGGTACGTTCTGGCAAAGCTTTATATATAGGACTATCCAACTATAATGCGGAGCAGACGGCTGAAGCCCTCAGTATTCTAAAAAGCCTGGGCACACCGCTCTTAATCCATCAGCCTAGTTATTCTATGCTCGATCGTTGGATTGAGGGTGGCTTACAGGATGTACTGGAACATAGTGGTGTAGGAAGCATCGCTTTTACACCCTTGGCTGAAGGCTTGTTAACCAACAAATATCTGAATGGTATTCCAGAAGGGTCAAGAGCTGCCAAGCCGTCTGCCGCCTTGAATGAGAGCCGGATTACACCGGAGGTGCAGCGGAGGATTCGCGCACTTAATCAGCTTGCGGTTTCGCGAGGACAGAGTCTGGCTCAGTTTGCACTGGCTTGGACACTCCGGGGTGGCAAGGTTACTTCTGCCCTAATTGGAGCAAGCAGAGTGGATCAGATTGAAGAGAATATAGCTGCTTTAGCTAATCCTGATTTCAGTCCGGAGGAGTTAGAGCGGATTGAAACGATTCTAAAGACAGAACTATAGCATATTGAACACAGTAACAGCCCGGTTCCTTACGTTAAGGAAGGCGGGCTGTTGTTGTATAGTGGATTTATGGATTTATGGATTAAAGGGCAAACTAACGTTCAGGTTTCTCTGCTTGTCTCGTTGTAGTCATCCGGTAAGCCGTCGGTGACTGGGCACAAAACCGTTTGAATTGGCGAGAGAAGTATAAAGCATCGGTGAGCCCCACAGATGCTGCTACCTGTTCCACGGACAGCTCCGGTCGTTCACGCAGCAGTTGTCTGGACTTTTCAATCCGCAGCTTCAGCAAGTAGGTCACCGGAGATAATCCGGTCTCTTGCTTAAATACACGGGACAGGTAGGCTCGATTATAACCCAGCGTATCACACATTTGTTCAATAGAGACCGGGTGCGCATATTGAGATGCCATGTAGTGGATCATTTGCTTCACAGTACGCTTAACCTGTGATTCTGCGCCGGGAAGACGAGAGAAGGAAGAGAGCAAATCAGCTGCTTCGCCGACAATGAGATAGAGATAGCCAAGCGAAGTCAGATGGGCACTCTCTTTGTTGGCGTTGAAGGCTTGCATGATGCTGGACAGGGCACCTGGAATGAGGCTTTCACCTGTTGTAGTCACCACAGGCTGTTGTGGTGTGAACCCTGTCTGCAGCACCAGATCGTCAGCTTCACTGCCAGTAAAAGCTGCCCAGCGATAGCACCAGGGCTGGTCTTTATCCGAGACGTAACTGACTAATTGTCCCGGATGGATCAAGAAGCAGTCCCCTTTACCCAACTCATATTTATGATGTTCTGTACGGAAAACGCCCGAGCCAGATTCTATGAAATGCAGCAAATAATAATCATAGATCTTGGGTCCAGCTTGATGCATGGGCAGGGTCTGACTCTGGCCGGCAAACAGTACATGAAGGTTCTGTTTATCGTAATACACTGGATTGGATCCTACGGAATAAGTATGCTCCATTTGGGACAGCCTTTCTTGTGTTAATGTCATTTAATGGCTTATAGTTTAGAGAGTAACAGTAATATATGTAATTATTATATTATGGGAAGTCACATTTATCCATACATTACACACATGATTGCATTATCAGAGGATGAATGAATCTATTATAATGAGTACATAAAGAACGCTTTACTAATTCCCACTGGCTGAAGCAGCGAAAGGATGGAGTGGCATTAATGAGCATACAGGAACTTAATAACAAATTTATTGAAAAATATGGGGTGAGCGGGGAAGAGGCTAAGGTGTTTTATGCACCAGGTCGTGTCAATCTCATCGGAGAGCACTTGGATTATAACGGCGGGTATGTACTTCCCGCAGCTTTGGAATTCGGTACAACGCTGATTGTGCGTCCACGTAGTGACAGCAAAGTGAATTTTGCATCAACTAATTTTCCTTACGAAGCTTCTATTGATTATAGCGAAATTGGCAAGGCCAAAACGGGTGAATGGATTGACTATCCGATTGGGGTAATGGTTGAGCTGGATAAGAAAAGCACACCAGTATCCAAAGGGTACGATCTGCTGTTCCATGGCGATATTCCGAATGGAGCAGGCTTGTCCTCCTCGGCCTCTCTTGAAGTCGTTACTGCTTATGCGTTCCTGACTCTCGAAGGTGGCGATACAGACACTGTTGAGATTGCACTTTTGTCCCAGCGTGCTGAGAACCAGTACGTAGGTGTAAACTCCGGAATTATGGATCAGTTCGCAGTTGCTAACGGCAAACGCGATCATGCGATCCTGCTGATGTGCGACACACTTGAGTACAATTTGGTACCGTTCATCACAGGTTCATACAAATTGGTTATCGGCAACACGAACAAACGCAGAGGGCTTGTAGATTCCAAGTACAATGAACGCCGTCAGCAGTGTGATGAGGCATTGGCTATTTTGCAAAAAGAAGTGCCTTCACTAGCTTATCTGGCACAGCTTAATCGTGAACAGTTCGAAGCACATCAAGATAAAATCACAGACGAAATTGTAAGACGCCGCGCTCGCCATGTTGTAGAAGAGAATCAACGCGTGCTAGATTCCGTTGAGGTATTAAAAAACAATGATCTGAAGCAGTTTGGACAGTTCATGAATGATTCGCATGCATCCTTGCGCGATTTGTATGAAGTTAGCTGTGCAGAGCTTGATATTATGGTTGAAGAAGCTGGGCGCATCCCAGGTACACTCGGTTCCCGTATGACTGGCGCGGGTTTCGGGGGCTGTACAGTATCTTTGGTACATGAAGATGATATAGAACGTTTTATTCGTGAAGTTGGTGAAGCCTATACCACAAGATCTGGTTTGGTTGGCGAGTTCTACGTTTGCGGCATCGGTAATGGTGTCCAAGAATTGAAGGGAGTGTAATCAGATGGCGATTTTAGTAACAGGTGGAGCAGGGTATATTGGGTCTCATACTGTAGCGGAGCTGCTGGATCGTGGCGAAGAAGTGGTGGTTCTCGACAATCTGCTAACAGGGCATCGTGAGGCGTTGCTGGGTGGCAAGCTGTACGAAGGTGATCTGCGTGATAAAGAACTGCTGGGTAAGCTGTTCGCTGAAAATGAGATTGAAGCGGTTATCCATTTTGCTGCAAGCTCTTTGGTCGGAGAAAGCATGAAGGACCCTGTAAAATATTACGACAACAACGTATATGGTACACAGTGTCTTCTAGAAGCTATGCAAAAAGCGGGCGTGAACAAGATCGTATTCTCGTCCACAGCCGCAACCTACGGCGAACCGGAAAAGGTGCCGATTGAAGAAACAGACCGCACTGAACCAGCCAATGTGTATGGAGAAACTAAGCTGACCATGGAACGGATGATGGCTTGGTTTGATAAAGTACTGGGCATTAAATACGTAGCATTGCGTTACTTCAATGCAGCTGGCGCACATGCCAGTGGCAAAATCGGTGAAGACCATCGTCCAGAAAGTCATTTGGTGCCGCTGGTATTGCAAACGGCCTTGAAGCAACGTGACAGTATCGCAGTTTTCGGAGATGACTATCCTACAGAAGATGGTACTTGTGTGCGCGACTACATCCATGTCAGCGATCTGGCTGACGCCCATGTCCGTGCGGTAACTTACCTGCGCAGCGGAAGCAGCAGCAATATTTTCAACCTGGGCAATGGACTTGGATTCTCGGTAAAACAGGTGATTGAAACGGCGAAGAAGGTTACTGGACTTGAAATTCCTGTAGTCATTCAAGAACGCCGTGCCGGCGATCCGGCTGTGCTGGTAGCTTCCTCCGACAAAGCGCGTAGCGTCCTTGGATGGAACCCGCAGCATGCAGATTTGGAAGATATCATTCAAAGTGCATGGAACTGGCACTCTGCCAATCCGCAAGGATACGGAGAATAAGGGACTTTAGGTTAGCTTATCTTGAACTTGAGACCCTACTTAAGGAGAATTAAAATGCACAACGAGAATAAGATTACACCTGCTGGCCAGAAAGCATTACATGCGATTGAGCAGCTCGTTCTGTTCGCACTGCGCCAGCAGCTTATAGCTCCATCCGATGAAGATTATAGCCGTAATGTGCTGCTCGAACAGTTCGGTTTCAGTGAGCCGCATGTAGGTGATATCGATCAAAGTCCATTGGAAGGGCCGCAGGCTCCACTCGATGCACTGATTGATTATGGTTTTGAAATCGGATTGATCCCAGAGAATAGTGACACTTACCGTGACTTGCTGGATGCCAAGATTATGGGACTTCTCATGGCCCGTCCTTCGGATGTAAATGCTGAGTTCTATAGTCTGACCGCTGAAAAAGGCATCTCCGCGGCTACAGACCGTTTTTATAAATTGAGCATTGATTCGAACTATATTCGGATGGATCGGATCTCGAAGAATGTCTACTGGCTGCAGGATTCGCCGTACGGAGACATTGAAATGACGATCAATTTGTCCAAGCCTGAGAAAAATCCGAAGGAAATCGCAATGGCTCGGCTGCTCCCGCCGCCAGTCTATCCGAAATGTCTGCTGTGCCGTGAGAATGTAGGTTATGCCGGACGGATCAATCATCCGCCACGCCAGAACTTGCGTATCATTCCGCTTAACCTGAATAATGAAAAATGGTTCTTCCAATACTCGCCATATGTTTACTACAATGAGCACTGTATTGTATTCCATCATGATCATGTGCCGATGAAGCTTACCAAGGATACCTTGAAGCGGCTGCTTAGCTTCGTGGAATCATTCCCGCATTATTTTATTGGCTCCAATGCAGACTTACCGATTGTTGGCGGCTCTATTCTGACGCATGACCATTTTCAGGGCGGACGCCACACATTCCCGATTCAAAAAGCGCCTAAGGAAGATACATTTACACATGCTTCTTATCCGGGTGTCAGCATTAATATCGTAAAATGGCCGATGTCCGTATTACGTTTAAATGGAGAAGATCCTGCGGTTCTATTGGAATGCGGAAATGCGCTTTATGAAGCTTGGAAAGCCTACAGCGATCCAGAGGCTGAAGTGCTAGCCTTTAGTGAGGTTGACGGTGAAGTACAACCTCATAATACCGTTACTCCTATCGTCCGCCGGGCCGAGGACGGCAGCTTCGAGATGGATCTTGTGCTGCGGAATAACCGGACTAATGAGCAATATCCTGAAGGGATTTTTCATCCGCACCGGGAAATGCATCATATCAAGAAAGAAAACATCGGCTTGATCGAAGTTATGGGACTGGCGATTCTGCCGGGCCGTTTGAAGGAAGAACTCGATTCCATCGCAGGTATTCTTGCAGGAGATCAAGCGCTGTTAGAAGCGGTGAAGAATGACCCTAGTCATTCTCTTGCGCAGCATGCGGCTTGGATTCAGGAGCTGGTGGAGCGATTCGGAACTGCACTGCAACACGAGGAAGCGCTCAAGATTGTGCAGAACGAAGTTGGCATCAAGTTTACGCATATTCTTGAACACGCTGGCGTTTACAAACGGACTCCAGAAGGTCAAGCAGCTTTCCGCCGTTTCGTAACAAGCTTCGGTGCTTTGTAGTAAGTGAGTTTGGATTTAAGGATGTCCTCAAGCCTATGGGCTTGGGGCATCTTTTTTTATTCGGAATGACGAAACCCAGCCACCTAATTTGAATGCGGGTAACCAGAGGTTTATAATACGAAGGAGTAAGACATTATGAATTAACTACTGGAGGTTTACACATATGCGTAAATTTGAATTTTATAATCCTACCAAGCTGATTTTTGGACAAGGTACCCTTGAAGCCTTGAAGACAGAGGTGCCTAAGTACGGTAAAAATGTGCTTTTGATGTACGGTGGCGGCAGTATCAAGCGCAGCGGTTTGTACGATAAAGTAGTTGCTGAGCTGAGTTCAATAGGCGCTACAGTGACTGAACTCTCTGGAGTAGAACCCAATCCACGTCTTTCCACAGTACATAAAGGCGTAGACCTGTGCCGGGAGCATAATATTGACCTTGTTCTCGCAGTAGGGGGCGGAAGCGTATTGGACTGCGCAAAAGCTGTTGCTGTTGGAGCCAAATATGATGGTGATATGTGGGACTTTGTAGAGCGTAAAGCAGCGGCCCAAGACGCGCTTCCACTGGGCACAGTGCTGACAATGGCTGCTACGGGATCTGAAATGAATAACGGCTCCGTAATTACAAATGAGGTTACTAAGGAAAAAATGGGCTGGGGCAGCGTGCATGCCTACCCGGCATTTTCGATTCTTGATCCAGAGAACACTTTTTCTCTGCCACGTGATCAGACCGTTTATGGCATGGTGGACATCATGTCACATGTACTGGAGCACTATTTCCATACAGACGGCAATACACCGGTACAAGACGGGTTCTGTGAAACTTTGCTGCGCACTGTAATTGAAACCGCGCCGAAGCTTATCGAAGATCTGAACAACTACGAGCTGCGTGAGACCATTATGTACTGCGGTACGATGGCGCTTAACGGAATGGTCAGCATGGGTTTTGCCGGGGATTGGGCGACTCATAATATCGAGCATGCAGTGTCGGCTGTATACGATATTCCGCATGGCGGAGGTTTGGCGATTCTGTTCCCGCAATGGATGAAATATAATCTCAGCACAAACCCTGCGCGTTTCCGTCAGCTTGCAGTAAATGTGTTCGGAGTTGAACCTGCTGGCAAAACTGATGAAGAAATCGGGCTGGAGGGTATTGAGGCTCTGCGTAATTTCTGGGATTCCATCGGTGCGCCGAAGACGCTCGGAGATTATGATATTGATGACAGCGAGATCGGCAGTATGGCTGACAAGGCTGTTCGTTTCGGAGCGTTTGGTAATTTCCGCAAGCTTGAGCGTGAAGATGTAGTTGAGATTTATAAAATGGCTTTGTAAGTAATTCTTCTACGAAAAGAGACCATTTGTCTTTATTCCAGAAGTCACAATAGAATGTCAAAGAAGCGATTCCTCCGTTATGGGAGAATCGCTTCTTTGTATTTATGGTCTAGTGTGACTTGCTCCTCTGGCTATACTTTTCTGTCGTGCTCATCCCAAGCTTTCGCTGCCGCTGACCGAACCTCCGCTGCCGCTGGCCGAACCTCCGCTGCCGCTGGCCGTACCTCATCTATCACTGTTCGCACCCGTAATCTAATCCGTCGACCGTCCTCCAGAGTCTTACGGACCCAGCTGACGTTATCTGTGAATTTTCAGCCTTTTGAGCAAGTTTTCGGACACCAGAGACACTATTGCTTCGAAATGGTCTTATATTTGCTGTTTTTCATGCCAATAGGGGCTATGCGGTCCGATAGCATACCAAATGTCGGAAAAATCGGCGAATAGGGTCTGCTGAGTCCGATAGGCCGAGGCGTAAGCAACATAGCCTCTTCATATGCGCGAGAGTGTTACCTAACAAACTAGGGTTTGTAAGATCCCCTCACGACTGATTCCTCTACCAATATACGGCCTACCCTTACGGACCCAGCTGACGTTATCTGTGAATTTTCAGCCTTTTGAGCAAGTTTTCGGACACCAGAGACACTATTGCTTCGAAATGGTCTTATATTTGCTGTTTTTCATGCCAATAGGGGCTATGCGGTCCGATAGCATACCAAATGTCGGAAAAATCGGCGAATAGGGTCTGCTGAGTCCGATGGGCCGAAGGCGCGTAAACAGCATAGCCTCTTCATACGCGCGAGAGTGTTACCTAACCAACTAGGGTTTGTATGATCCCCACACGACTGATTCCTCTTCCAATGCACGCCTACCCTACGGACCCAGCTGACGTTATATGCGAATTATCAGTGTTTTGAGCAAGTTTTCGGACGCCATGGACCTCTGTCAAGAAAGTGGACAGTCACGCAACAGACATTCTAGTCAATTGCTCAGCAAAACGAACTGGAGAAAGATACCCCAGCGCGCCATGCATTCGCTTGCGGTTATAGTAAAACTCAATATATTGAAAAAGTGTCTGGTAGGCTTGCTCCTTAGTTTTGAATCGTGGATTACAATAAATGAGCTCCTTTTTCAAAATGCTGTGCCACGACTCGATACAGGCGTTATCATAACAGTTACCTCTGCGGCTCATGCTGGACTCCATGCCATACGCTTTCAACTGCTTTGTGTATTCATGAGAAGTATATTGAGAACCTCTATCGGAGTGATGTAATAGACCCTTTTCCGGTTGTTTAGCTTCGTAGGCATCTTGTAAAGCGCCCGAAATCAAGCTAGTTTCCATATGGTTCTCCAAACGCCACCCCACGATTTCGCGCGTGCAAAGGTCCATCACACTAGCCAGGTACAAGCGCCCTCCCCGGCAAGGAATGTACGTAATGTCGGTAACCCATACTGAATTGGGTTTGCGTATTTTAAATTGCTGGTTCAGCGTATTCGGGGCAATCGGATGGTCATGATTGGAGTCAGTGGTCTGTACCCGATACGTTTTGGAGACAATGGAGCGAAGCTTCATATGTCGCATGTACACACTCACCGTGCGTTCGGTAACGGTATAACCTTCTTGATGTAACAGGCGGGTGATCTTCGGACTCCCATACCGCTTTTGATGGTCTGTAAAATGATACTGAATTCGCTTCATTATCGCAGCCTTACGAAGCATATGCGTACTGGTTTTTTCTGTCCGCCACTTGTAGTACCCGCTCCGTGACACATGTAGGGTCATGCACATCTTCTCCAAGAGAAACTCGGAGCGATGTTTTTCAATAAACTGGAATCTCAGTTCCTTGGTTTGCTGAAGATGTGCACTGCTTTTTTTACGATCGCTAATTCCTCTTCCACATCGGCAATCTTGTTATCTTTTTCTTGAAGTTGACGGCTCATTTCTTTCAACTGTGCCTCGAGTTCTCGTACTCGATCCACGCTAGCTGCCGGTTCATTCTTTAATTCTCGATACTGGCTCATCCATTGATGCAGGGTACTTTTTGGGATGTTGAGCTCTTCCGCCAAGTCGCCCACTGTCTTTGTTTGCTCTTGAATGAACTGCACTGTCTGTTTTTTAAATTCTTCGTTATACCGTTGTCGATGTTCTCCCATGTGAACACACCTCCGTGGACTCATTATCGCCAGTCTGTTAACTACTGTCCACTTTTTATTCTAGCTTCACCAGAGACACTATTGCTTCGAAATAGCCTCATATTTGTTGTTTTTCATGCCAATAGGGACTATGCGGTCCGATAGCATACCAAATGTCGGATAAATCGGCGAATAGGGTCTGCTGAGTCCGATGGGCCGAGGTGCGTAAGCAGCATAGCCTCTTCAAACGCGCGAGAGTGTTACCCAACCAACTAGGGTTTGTAAGATCTCCTCACGACTGATTCCTCTACCAATACACGCCTACCCTACGGACCCAGCTGACGCTATATGCGAATTTTCAGCCTTTTGAGCAAGATGTCGGACACCAGAGGCACTATTGCTTCGAAATGGTCTTATATTTGCTGGTTTTCATGCCAATAGGGGCTATGCGGTCCGATAGCATACCAAATGTCGGAAAAATCGTCGAATAGGGTCTGCTGAGTCCGATAGGCCGAGGCGCGAAAGCAGCATAGCCTCTTCATACGCGCGAGAGTGTTACCAACAAAAATCAGCGCCTCAGCAACTATTGAACGGCCTTTAGGACAGCCCCAGCACATGTAATAAAATAGTGCCAATGTGAGCATGCTTATCCTCTGAATGGAACTTATTTGGGTGAATATCCAAAGATTGTGAAACCAAGGACCTACTTTGTACGTTTAATGTAATATGACAGTCCTGATTGAAGACAGGAGGAAACAAAAATGCAAACGCTGTATTTAGGCTGCTTGGCGCTAGGCGTCATATTTGCCATAGTCAGCGTCCTGGTGGGCGATGTGATCGGAGATGCCTTGCATGGGGTCTTTGATTTCGTATCCGTAGATTTTCTGAATCCCACCGTACTGGCTGGAGGAATAACCGTGTTCGGCGGAGCGGGCATTCTTCTAACCCGGTACAGCGCTCTGGAAGCTGGGGCGATCATTGCTTTGTCTTTGTTAGCCGCCGCTTTTTTGGGAGTACTTATGTATCTAGGGGTGGTTAAGCCCATGGAAAAAAGCGAAATGTCCAATGGTTTCTCAATGAGTGATCTGCCTGGCAAGATCGGGGAAATCACAATTCCTGTTCCCGCCACTGGTTATGGTGAGATTATGGTAAAGTTTGGCGCCGGCAATAGCCTGCATACGGCAGCAAGCTTTGATCATGAGCTGCTTCCGGCAGGGATTAAAGTTGTTGTAGTGGAGGTTAGAGAAGGCGTTGCATTGGTGTCAGAATTCGAAAAGAGAAGAGGAGTGGATCTTTAATGTTCGGTATTCCTGAGTATTTGTTAGTCCCTGCTGTTGTCGTTGCTGTCTTGTTTGTGCTAGGTATCGCATTCTGGGCACGTTACAAAACGGTTGGACCCGATGAAGGGATGATCGTAACGGGGTCGTTCTTGGGGAAAAATCATATTTCAGACGATGGTTCTGGTCGTAAAATAAAGATTGTACGCGGGGGCGGGGCCTTTATACTCCCAGTCTTTCAGAAGGCTGAATTTATGTCGCTTCTTTCTCATAAACTCGATGTGACGACCCCGGAAGTATACACCGAACAAGGGGTTCCGGTTATTGCCGACGGCGTAGCGATCATTAAAGTGGGTAGCTCAACGGAAGATGTGGCGACAGCTGCTGAGCAATTTATGGGCAAACCGATTGAAGCACTGAAGAGCGAAGCACAAGAAGTTCTTGAAGGTCATCTGCGGGCCATTCTCGGTTCGATGACCGTTGAGGAAGTATATCGTAACCGTGACCGCTTTGCGCAAGAGGTTCAAGGCGTGGCGGCACGTGATCTTAAGAAAATGGGTCTGCAAATTGTTTCCTTTACCATCAAGGATGTGCGAGACAAACATGGATATCTAGAGGCACTGGGTAAACCGCGGATAGCTGCTGTGAAGCGGGATGCAGAGATCGCTGAAGCAGAAGCAGTGCGGGATGCGAGAATTCAAAAGGCAAACGCAGAAGAGCAAGGGCAAAAAGCTGAGCTGCTGCGGGATACGAATATTGCCGAAGCCTCCAAGGAAAACCAGCTTAAGGTGGCTGCGTTTAAACGGGATCAGGATACAGCGAAAGCGGAAGCCGATCAGGCTTATCATATTCAAGAGGCACGTGCAAAGCAGACCGTTGTTGAAGAACAGATGAAGGTTGAGCTGGTACGTAAGGAACGTGAAATCGATTTGCAAGCCAAAGAAATTCAAGTTCGCGAGAAGCAGTATGATGCTGAAGTGAAGAAAAAAGCAGAAGCGGATCGTTATGCAGTAGAGCAAGCGGCGGAAGCCGATAAGGCGAAGAGAATGCGTGAGGCAGATGCCTTGCAATATAGTATTGAAACGCAAGCTAAAGCGACATCTGAGCAGAAGCGTCTTGAAGGTCAAGCGATGGCGGATGCAGAGCTGGCTAAAGGTACAGCGGATGCTGAGGTTATCCGGTTGCGTGGTCTAGCGGAAGCAGAAGCCAAAGAGAAACTGGCGGAAGCTTTCCAGAAATTCGGCGAAGCAGCGGTGCTCGATATCATCGTCAAAATGCTGCCTGATTTGGCTGGCCAAATTGCGAAGCCGCTGGCATCTATTGATAAACTTACCGTTGTAGATACCGGTAACGGGGAAGGTGCAGCCCGGGTCAGCAATTATGTGACTCAGCTAATGTCCACCGCTCCAGAGATGTTGAAGAGCGTCTCAGGGATTGATGTAGAGGCACTGATCAAGGGGTTGACCTCTAAAGCTTCCGGAAGCAAAGGAGCATCAGTTACACCAGTCGCACCTGTTGCACCAGCTACACCTGCAACTTATATTCAGCCATCAGCAACATCTAGTACAGCCAGCGAGACTTTAACTTCTGTGCCTGAACAAAAGGAAAAATAGTTTAATGCAATTTATATGGTTTTAATTTACTTAAGGTATGACTGGCAAAGCTGCTGGTCATACCTTAATCTTTATGTTTTGATCTGTTTTGATCTAAATTAGACAACATGATAAAAAGCTCATGCGTTTACAGGTGATTTTTGATGAAGCTTTATAGCTTATCGGCATCCCGTGGGAATTATTGTATATATAGACATCGACGCTTTCACTGGTGTTTAAAGATTTTTTCAGGTAAAATAAAAGCCTTTAAGGCTGTTCACTCTGATCTACTAGCTTAGTAAGGACACAGAGTGTTCTTCTAATATGCAATTCTTGGTGTTATGATGGTAGCAAAGCTTGTATTCATCGTACGATTTCTTATTGCGTATGCTGCTGGAAGTTAGGTGTTTAGAAATAAAAGAGGTGTCAAAAATGAGTAGCATAACAGTGGCGAAGGTGTTGAATAACAACGTTATCATTGCCCAGCATCCTCAATATTCCGAGGTTGTAGTTATCGGTAAAGGGATAGGGTTTAACCGCAAGCTGCGGGATCAGATTAATCTATCCTCCGTGGAGAAGATGTTTATTCTTCGCAGCCAGGAGGAGCAGGAACAATATAAACAGCTTCTTCCCCAAGTGGATGAGAAGTTGATTGAGGTCGTTCAAGAAATAGTATTACATATTATGCATTGTAGCCGTCAGCCGCTTAATGAGCATATTCACATTGCACTTACCGACCATATTTCCTTTGCTATCCGTCGTTTTGAACAAGATATCCCAATTCATAATCCATTTTTGTATGAAACTAAGGAGATTTATCCTGAGGAATATAAGATGGCAGAATATGCGATTGGAAGGATCAATGAGGCTATGGGCGTGGAATTGCCGGTGGATGAGATAGGTTTTGTGGCTCTTCATATTGTCAGCGCACTTAGTAATAGGCAAATTTCCGAGGTTAGACAACATTCTCTCTTGATTGGAGAGCTGGTTGGGTTAGTCGAGAATTATCTGGACTATCGAATCCCACGTGATTCACTTGATTACTCAAGACTGGTAACCCATCTGCGATTCGTTCTAGAAAGATTACGCCGTGGAGAGGCGGTACAAGAGACCTCAACCCTGGATGGACTCATGAAACGGGAGTATCCTGAGATGTATTCGTTGGCTTGGAAATTAACAAAAATTATCGAACAGCGTGTGCGAATTCCCGTGTATCAAGCTGAGGTGAGTTATTTGACGATTCACCTGCAGCGTATTGCCCAGAAAAAAGTGGACGAACAAGATATGGACAAGAATGGTGAAGCTCCTTAAAGTGCAAAAGTTGTAACAAATCATGGTTTCAAAAAAAACGCTTGCCACTTAAAAAAAACGATGCTACAATGTTCACTGTCATCAACAAAACAGAATATCGAGCGTGTAACTGATTCGATCAGGCATGAGTGAATTACAGTATTTTGGTTGTTAACCCCCTTCTTGGGGCAATCTAACGATAGCGTTAGATTACAACTTCTATACTGTGTTGCTCATGCCTTTTTTGGCATCTGTTTTAGTGAAATTAATGAAAGGAGTAACCTAAATGTTTAAAAAGTTGTTTGGTGTTTTACAAAGAGTTGGTAAAGCTCTGATGCTTCCAGTAGCTATTCTGCCTGCGGCAGGTTTGCTTCTTGGAATAGGAAACATGCTGGTAAACCCAGACTTCCTGCAATATGTTCCAGCACTGGAGAACCATGTTGTTCAGGCTGTTGCCAACGTATTGATGAACTCAGGACAAATTGTATTTGATAATCTAGCCTTACTCTTCGCGGTGGGGGTTGCGATAGGTTTAGCCGGCGGTGAAGGTGTTGCGGGTCTAGCTGCCATTATCGGTTTCCTCGTAATGAACATTACGATGGGTACAGTTATTGGTGTTAATGATTACGTCCTGAGCCAAGGCGACTTCTCGTATGCCAGCGTATTAGGGATTCCAACACTGCAAACAGGGGTGTTTGGAGGTATACTCGTCGGTATATTGGCTTCGGCCATGTACAAGCGATTCTTCAAAATTGAGCTTCCTTCTTACCTGGGTTTCTTCGCAGGTAAACGTTTCGTACCGATCATGACGGCGGTAACAGCTCTAATCTTGGGCTTGTTACTGACAATAGTATGGCCACCTATTCAACATGGTCTGAACTATGTGTCACAAAGTATGATTGATACGAACAAAACGCTTGCAGCGTTTATCTTCGGAACGATCGAACGTTCGCTCATTCCTTTTGGACTGCATCACATTTTCTACTCTCCATTCTGGTATGAATTTGGTACCTACGTTGATAAAGCTGGAGAATTGGTACGTGGTGACCAACGGATCTTCATGCAGCAGCTTCGCGATGGAGTAGACTTCACAGCAGGGACATTTACTACGGGTAAATATCCATTCATGATGTTTGGTCTTCCAGCAGCGGCTTTGGCTATCTATCATGAAGCTAAACCTCAGAATAAAAAGATCGTCGGAAGTTTGATGATTTCCGCGGCATTGACATCGTTCTTGACAGGGATTACTGAGCCGCTCGAATTCTCGTTCCTATTCGTGGCTCCATTGCTGTTCGCTGTACATGCTGTGTTTGCAGGTCTGTCCTTTATGACTATGCATATTCTTGATGTTAAAATCGGCATGACATTCTCGGGTGGTTTTATCGATTTTGTGCTCTTCGGTATTATCCCGAACCGTACAGCTTGGTGGCTGGTCATTCCGGTAGGTCTAGCCCTTGCCTTAATTTATTACTTCGGCTTCCGGTTTGTAATTCGGAAATTCAATCTTATGACACCGGGTCGTGAAGAAGATACGAATGAAGAAGAAGAAGTGAATACGGAGTCTGTCTCCAGAGCCGGTGATGATCTACCGCGGAACATTTTGTCCGCTCTAGGTGGTAAAGAAAACATCACTCATCTAGATGCTTGTATTACCCGCCTTCGTGTTGAAGTTAAAGATAAGGCAGGCGTAGACAAGAACCGTCTTAAGAAACTTGGTGCATCAGGTGTGCTGGAAGTGGGTAATAACGTTCAAGCGATTTTTGGAACACGTTCAGATACGATTAAATCGCAGATTCAAGATGTGATTAACGGAAAGACACCTGCGGCTTCAGCAGCTCCAGTAGTGGTTACTCCAGAGCCAGAAGAAGAACAACAGGCAGGTGAAGCTGGTGAAGCGATTATCAAGGAAGATATCGTATCTCCAGTAAACGGTGAATTGTTGGATATCACAGAGGTACCAGATCCAGTATTCTCCCAAAAAATGACGGGCGACGGCTTCGCGTTCCTATCCGAAGATGGGAAGATTGCTTCACCGGTTTACGGTAAGGTATTTAACGTGTTCCCGAGCAAACATGCCATCGGTATTATGTCTGACGGAGGCAAGGAAGTGCTCGTTCATATTGGGGTTAATACGGTTAAGCTTAAAGGTCAAGGCTTCACGGTATTAGTTGAAGAGGGCGATCTTGTAGCGGCTGGACAACCGATTATGGAAGTGGATTTAGAGTATGTAAAAGCACATGCACCTTCTGTAATCTCACCTGTTATTTTCTCTAATTTACCAGAAGGCTCTTCTGTAACATTGAAGAAGCCGGGTAAGGTTTCTATAGGAGACCAAGACATCATTACGATTCAGTAAAAGTGCAAGGGCCGATGCTTCCTTGTTCATACAAGGAAGCGAAGCTTTCACTATAAATTTAAAATACTTTAATAACAGAAAGCGAGTTGGATAATATTATGCAAAAAACATTCAGAATTGTCGATGAAGATGGAATTCACGCACGTCCAGCAACTGCCTTGGTAAATACAGCAACAAAATTCAAAGGTACAGAAGCATATGCAGAAGCTAAAGGTAAAAAAGTAACTTTGAAATCCATTCTTGGCGTATTGTCATTGGGTCTTGAAGCTGGAGATACTTTGTCTTTGATTACTGAAGGAAGCGAAGAAGCAGAAGCTTTGAACGCTCTTCAAGAAGTAATGATTAAAGAAGGGCTAGGGGAAATCCATGAATAAGATTTCAGGAATCGCGGCTTCAGCAGGGATTGCAGTAGCCCGTGCTTTTATCCTGAAACATCCGGATTATACGATTACGAAGACAAGTATCAGTGATACTGAAGCAGAAGTCGCTAAGTTAAATGATGCACTCGCCAAATCAAGAGTGGAGCTGCAAACGATTAAAGAGCGTACTTTGGCAGAGCTGGGGGAGAAAAAGGCTGAGATTTTCGAATCACATCTGCTTATTCTTGATGACCCAGAGCTGATCAATCCTGTAATTGATAAAATCCGTGAGGAATCGGTTAACGCGGACTATGCGCTAAACGAAGTGGCTACGCAATTCATTGAGATGTTTGAAAATATGAAGAGTGCCTATCTGCAGGAACGTGCAGCTGATATGCGTGATGTTACCAAGCGCTTGCTGAACCACCTGCTGGGCATTCATTATGTAAGTCCTGCAGAAATCAGTGAAGAAGTAATCGTGATTGCTCAAGATCTAACACCATCGGATACAGCACAGCTTAATCGTAAGTTCGTTAAAGGCTTCACAACGAACATCGGTGGACGGACTTCTCACTCTGCAATTATGGCCCGTTCTTTGGAAATTCCAGCGGTTGTTGGAACTAAAACGGTTCTGTCAGAAGTGAATTCTGGCGATTTGGTGATTGTCGATGGTCTGAACGGAGACGTTCTGATCAATCCAAGCGAAGCTGAAGTGGCAGAGTACACTCGCAAGCAGGAAGCTTACGATTTGCAAATCGCAGAATGGAAGAAACTTCGCGACGAACCTACAGTATCAGCAGACGGTAAACATGTTGAACTAGCTGCCAATATTGGTACACCAAATGATGTGAATGGTGTCATTGAGAATGGTGGCGAAGGTGTAGGTCTGTACCGCACTGAGTTCCTTTACATGGGTCGCGATAAGCTGCCTTCTGAGGAAATTCAATATAACGCCTACCGTACTGTACTTGAGAACATGAAGGGTAAGCCGGTAGTCGTACGTACCCTGGATATCGGTGGCGATAAAGAGCTGCCTTATCTTGACCTTCCGAAGGAAATGAATCCTTTCCTTGGTTTCCGTGCGATCCGTCTTTGCCTGGATCGTCAGGATATTTTCCGTACTCAATTACGCGCATTACTAAGAGCAAGTGTTCACGGGGATCTTCGCATTATGTTCCCTATGATAGCTACGCTTGGTGAATTCCGTGCTGCACGTGATCTTTTGCTCGAAGAGAAAGCTAAGCTTCGGGAAGAAGGTAAGGAAGTATCAGACAACATTCAGCTTGGCATAATGGTTGAGATTCCATCAACTGCTGTACTGGCTGACCAGTTTGCTAAGGAAGTTGATTTCTTCAGTATCGGTACGAATGATCTTATTCAATATACAATGGCTGCGGACCGTATGAATGAACAGGTATCTTACCTGTATCAGCCTTACAATCCAGCCATCCTGCGTTTGGTCAAAAATGTAATTGATGCAGCCCATGCAGAAGGTAAATGGACGGGGATGTGTGGTGAAATGGCTGGTGACGCAACAGCTATTCCGCTGCTACTGGGTCTTGGTCTCGACGAATTCAGCATGAGTGCAACTTCCATTTTGCCAGCGCGTAGTCAAATATCTAAATTGTCGGCTGCCGACATGAAGGATTTGGCTGCAAAAGCGTTGCAGCTTGGCACGGCTGAAGAAGTCGCTGCGCTTGTTCAAAGTATCGCTAAGTAACTTTTTACGCATGCATTAATCCGCTTTAGCGTTCTACTGTTTTTCCAACTACTATTGCCGACTTCCGATGGCTGGAGGTCGGCTTTTTTATGTTTTTTAACCTATAATTTTCTATAATTCGACCTCATTTACTGTTCACTGTTTATTTTCTTTATTGCGCAGATGTCTATACCGATAGTATTAGTAATGAGCATAAAGTCGATAAGGAACCCAAACCTATAAATATGTCGTACATATAATAGTAAGGATCCATAGAAAGTTTATACTCCATTTGCTGACTTGCAGCGCTGTGCAAGTATTAATATGAAATAAATTGGTAATATATGGACTTATAAGCAACCCCACAGGTTAGGTGGGGAGCCATAGGATGGTGTTAATTCATGAGTAAAAATTATATAAATGCAGAATTGATGATGGAAGTCTACGAGGGCAAGGATTTAGGCTTGACGTATTCAACGGAGTACAGTGTATTTAAAGTCTGGGCACCTACGGCACTTGCTGTGTCCCTTGTACTGTACGAAACAGGTGGGCATCAACTGAATACTGAGTCACCAAAGAGTGCTATGGACAATGGTCGTATTGTATATATGCAGCGTAGTAATGGTGGAGTCTGGCAGACCAAGTTATCAGGTGATCTAAAAGGGAAATATTATATGTACCGTGCTGTTTTTGCAGATGGCAATGTGACGGAAGCAGTAGATCCTTATGCAACAGCGGTATCTGCAAATGGTTTAAGATCAGCAATCGTTAATTTGCAGGATACGAATCCAGAACATTGGGATCAGGATGTAGCGCCTCCGTTACAGCATCCTGCCGACGCAGTGATTTATGAACTGCATGTTCGTGACTTCTCCTCACATGAGAGCTCAGGTATGCATTATAAGGGTAAATTCAAAGCATTTACCGAATTTGGATTAAAGGATTCGGCAGGAAATACAGTGGGGATTGATCATCTGGCTGAATTAGGGATTACCCATGTACATCTGATGCCGGTATTTGATTTTCAGACCGTGGATGAGCTGAAGGTGGTCAATCGGGGTTCCTCCATAGCTAATGTGGACTACAATTGGGGGTATGATCCCCAGCATTATAATGTACCTGAAGGATCTTACAGCACCGATCCTGCCAATCCTGGCTTGCGGATTCGTGAATTTAAAGAGATGGTGCAGGCCATACACAGCCGCGGGATCGCGGTAATTATGGATGTCGTTTACAACCATACGTATGCTGTGGAGAACGGCCCCTTTGAGCCGCTTGTCCCAGATTATTTCTATCGCCGCGATTTTACGGGACGTTTGTCGAATGGCTCCGGGGTTGGCAATGAGCTGGCTACAGAACGTCCGATGGTCCGTAAATTTATTAAGGACTCCTTATCTTATTGGGCTTCGGAATATCATATTGATGGTTTCCGGTTTGATCTAATGGGACTGATGGACAGTGTTACCATGCGGGAGATTACCGAAGAGCTTCGGCTAGAAGTGAATCCGAATCTGTTGCTTTACGGTGAACCTTGGACGGGTGGAGATTCTCCGCTGGCCACTAAAACGCTAAAAGGCGTACAACGGGGCAAGGGCTATGCTGTTTTCAACGATAACTTCCGTTCAGCGATCAAAGGGGATAGTGATGGTTTCGGAAGAGGGTTCGTGACAGGCGAATACGGCAAAGAAGGTGCTATTGCAGCCGGAATTAAAGGAGCAATTCATGAGTTTACGGACTCGCCTGTGGAATCGGTGAACTATGTAACTGCCCATGATAATTTGAATTTATGGGATAAGATGCTTATCGTTCAAGGAGGGAGCCAGGAAGCTGATTTTCCGGTAATAGCTAACATGGATAACGAAGATCTGGAAGAGGCAGTGGCCCTTGCCAATCCATACGTGAATGTAGATCAGGAGAATATTCTCGGTAATGAAACTGTACGTCGATCCTTGCTTGCTAACGGAATTATTCTGACCTCGCAGGGGATTCCTTTCCTGCATGCTGGAGATGAGCTCCTGCGCAGTAAATTTGGAGATCATAACAGCTACCGCAGCGGTGATGCGGTCAACTCGATCCGCTGGAATATGAAAAGCGCATTTAAGCCCGTATTTCAATATTATAAAGGCCTGATCGAGCTACGGCGCACACATCCGGCATTTCGTCTGCATGGCCGCCAGGAAATTGAACGCTCGTTAGAATTTCTGCGTTGTGATGGCGGAATAGTATCGTATCTGCTTAGAAGCCATGCAGGAGGCGATCTCTGGAACAATATTACCGTTGTCTTCAATGCTAATAATGACCGGATGTCGGTATCACTTCCTGAGGTTGCTGATAGTTGGAACGTAGTAGTAGACCATACCCGTGCCGGGATAGAAGCCATCCGCAGAATCGAAGGCAATGAGGTAGAAGTGGAAGGGTTGTCGATGATGGTCCTTTATGATGAATGTGGTGAGCCAGCCCCACGCTCTAAAATCATCGAAATACACTATGAACGCCCTGATCAGAATTACCAAGGCTGGAATCTTTGGGTTTGGGATACAGGAATCCAGGATGGACAATGCGATTTCCGTTATATGGAGAACGGGCGTGCAGTAGCCCGCATCGAAGTGCTGCCAGATACCCAAACTATCGGATATATTTTGCGGCTTAATGATTGGGAAGAAAAAGATGGAGACGGAGACCGTTTCATTGATTGTTCTACGAATGGAGAGTTAACCAAGGTCTTAGTTCGGGATCGTGATCAGGAGATTGACGAAATTTCAGAAGATCATCTTCGGTTAAGCAGTTAGAGGCCATACAAAAAAAAGCTGTTTCAGGGTTGATTTATCCTGAGACAGCTTTTTATTTGCTCTTATGGTTTTACAATGGTCTGGTTAGCTAACCCTTCGTCCACAAGCTCGTAGTAGAGATTGGCTTTATTGCCACCATGGTCTTTAGAGCGATACATCGCCAAATCGGCGGCACGCAGCAGTTCATTAATACTGCTTCCGTGTTCAGGAAATAAAGCGACTCCGATGCTCGCGGAGGTGTGGAAGCTGGACCCGTTATCAACAGACCAAGACTTGTTGAACAGTTTAAGTAACCGCTGCAGTGTTTCTTCAAGCATCTCTGGAGAAGTGAATCGATGCAGTACAACTGCGAACTCATCTCCGCCGATCCGGAAGGCCTGACCTATTCCTTTAACCGTATGCTGAAGTTCACGGGAGAGCAGCTGAAGAAATTCGTCTCCAGCCAGATGGCCTAAGGTATCATTTAGCTGCTTGAATCTATCACAGTCCAGCAGGGCAAGCGCAATATTTTGCCTCCGTCCTTCGGGTTGGGTGATAAGGTTCTCCATATACATTTTGAAATGAGCCCTGTTGGGAATCGCTGTTAAATGGTCATAGAAAGCTAGCTTATGTAGTCGTTCTTCGTATTGTTTTCGCTGGGTAATTTCCCGAGATAACAGCATAAATTGTGCTGGGAATTTACGGCTGCCGAGAACAGGTGACACCTTAGTTTCAAGCCATACCCATTGGCCTTCTGCTCCGCGCATGCGCAGTTCAGAAATGCGCGGAGTTCCCTGAACAACACTTTTTAATTTAGCCCAGGCAATTTCCGGTTCACGTATGTAGTTGGATAACGGATCTCCTTTTTTAGGCACATAACCTAGAATACTGGAGTGTGAGGGAGAAGCATATAGAATCAACCCGTTGGGATCCGTCAAAATAATGAAATCAGACATAGTTTCACCGATAAGCTGATAAAGTGTTTGTTCTTCCAGCATTTCATTCTGGAGCCAGATGATTTTGCGTCCAAGGTAAATAATAACTAAGAGAAACACAAATAAGAGGAGTGAATAAAGAGAGAACAAAGCGCTTTTTTTATCCTCAAAACCATCCGTTACTTGCAAGGCGTAGTTGCCAATCAAGTCCTCTGCTTGATCGAGATGTGCCCTAGCTTCATTGAATTGCGAGTTTAGGGTGAGTGTAGAATATGAATCTGGGTTCCAGCTGCTCTTCGTCCGTTCTGTTATTAGCGTATACCCTGAATTTTTCCATTTGATAATGGTAGTTTCGAAGGAGCTGAGCTCGTTTTTTAATTCGGAAAGGATAATTCCACTTTGTTTCATATCACTGTAAGGGTTTTTTATAGCGTTGATATTTGATCTTGCTACACTTATTCGTTCCTCCGCTTGAAGATTATTATCTATAAACTCCTTAGTGAACTGTTCACCTTCTGCGGCTGTTAGGTTTGGACCCATTGCGATTTGCAAGGCTACAGCGGCTTGATGCAGATCACGATCCGCGCTCAGTATGAGCTTAGAGTTCTGATATATATCATCATAAAGAGAATCTGACAATCTATTAATCGTGTAATTTAAATAGAGTAGCGAGGCGACGCTGATCCCAACCAGAAGGACGGAGATTGCAGCGAAGACATAGAATAGTTTGCGTGTTACCTTGAACTCAAAGAATCCTGCCACAGTCATCTTCTCCCTGTATAAGATGATTAAGAAAATCTATTGCTGCTTAAGTAGAACCTGCAGAACGCAATCTATGGTCAGGCGTAATTTAATTCATTCACTGATGTTTGAAGGTGCTTTTGGGATAAAAGAGGTGTTGTATACATAGTGGGAAAACATAGGAAAGTGTACGTGTGAGTAAATGGTAGTTTCTAGTATATCAAGTATATAGGACGTGCTGCTTATAGAGCAATCTTTACTCAGATAATAATCAAAAAGACAAAATTTAAAGTTTAGTGTATGGGCCTATTGAATTATCTATATTCAAACCGATGGTTCCTATTACCCAACTCGATCATAAATGATACCTTTTACAGCTGCTGAAAAAAAACTGCCCTTAGTCATCTTAATGACTATAGGACAGCTAATCATTCATTATTCGTTACGCAGTGCGTGAATGGGGCGAAGTCGTGCGGCTTTGTTCGCAGGCATCATTCCAAAAATCACACCGATGAGTAAGGAGAAAATAAAAGAGATCAGTACCATATCCCAAGCAATCGAAACTGTAAGTGCTGAGTATTTACCCAGCAGCCAACTGCCCGCGACACCAATGCCAACCCCGAGCACCCCACCCAAACCGCTGAGCACGATGGATTCAATCATGAATTGAGCGAGGATATCGAATTTTTTGGCACCAATTGCTTTACGGATACCAATCTCACGTGTTCTTTCATTGACAGATACGATCATGATGTTCATGATTCCGATGCCGCCGACAAAAAGTGAGATGCCTGCTATGCCTGCAAGCGCCATGGAAAGTGTATCTGTTGTGGAATTGACAGTTTCCAGCATTTCCTGAGAATCAAACACACTAAAAGCATTATCCGCATAATTGAATTTAGCATCAAGCGTACTTTCCAGTTTTTCTTTTGCAGCTGCTACAGTATCTGCTGAAGTTGTCTTAATGGTGATGGAACGGACGCCTTTACTTTTTAATTGGCGTTCTGCAGTGCTTATAGGAATTAGTATGATATCGTCGTTGGAACCACTTAGACTGGAGCCTTTTGTTTCTAAAAGCCCAACGATTTTATAGCTAATCCCGTTTAACTGGACCTTCTGCCCTACAGGATTATCTGTACCGAATAAATCTTCGGCCGTACCTGAACCGATCAACGCTACCTTTTGCCGGTATTCGTTATCAATATCAAGCAAGAAGCGGCCCGCCTGTACATGAAAATCCTTAACCTCCTCATAAGAGGGGGTGATTCCTTCTACAGTTACACTAACGTTGTCCGTTTTGTTCTTGGCTGTAGCATTGCCGCTGATCACAGGAGCTACATTTGCTATACCCTCTATATCCCCTAGAGCAAGGGCTTCCTCATAGGTGAGAGAGGTAGTCGCCCCACGGCCAGTAATGTTTACAGTGAGTTGGTTTGTGCCTAGTCCGTTTAGCTGCTCTGTGATCTGTGAAGTAGTTCCTTGTCCAACAGAAACAAGAATGATGACCGAAGAGACTCCAATAATAATCCCAAGCATCGTTAAAAACGCTCTAACCTTACTGCTGTTGATGCTCTTCAGGGCCATTCTCATGCTTTGGTACAATTTCACCCCGCATTCCTCCGATCTTCCACGAGGTTGCCATCCTGAATACGAATAATCCGCTCCGCTTGTTTAGCTATTTCCAGATCATGTGTGATAAGGATGATGGTATGCCCTTGCTTATTCAACTCACGTATCATTTGCATGACTTCCTGCCCCGTTCGCGTATCCAGTGCCCCGGTTGGTTCATCGGCGAGTAGAATAGGGGGAGATCCCGCCATAGCCCGGGCAATCGCTACCCGCTGTTGCTGTCCTCCCGAAAGCTCAGAAGGGCGGTGATGCATCCGATCCTCCAGCCCTACTTTAATGAGTGCTTCCTGTGCTAGTTGTCTTCTTTCCCGATGGGAGAGGCCACGATAAATCAATGGCAGCTCCACATTTTCAATGGCTGACAGCTTGGGGAGCAGGTTGAAATTTTGAAAGATAAAGCCGATCTTCTCATTGCGGATCGTTGCGAGCTTATTGTCGGATAACTTGCGAACCTCTTGTCCATCTAGAAGATAACTTCCTTCATCGGAGATATCGAGGCAACCAAGCATATTCATGAGTGTTGATTTACCAGAACCGGAGGGACCAATAATAGCTACGAACTCCCCCAGATCAATTGTAAAGGAAAGGCTATTTAAGACCGTCATGGTTTCTCCGGCCATTGTGTAGCCGTGGGACATGTCGTGAACTTCGATCAGAGGTGCTGAAGCACTCATCTGCCGCCACCTCCGCCACCACCTGGTGCGCTGCCCATACCACCAGCGCCACCTCCGGTGAAGCCGCCACCCCCACTAAAGCCACTGCCGCCGAAGCCAGCGCCACCCATACCGCCCATACCACCTCTAGTTTCCGTTTCCGTGCTGGTTGTTCCGGTTTTCGTAGAGATTACGGTAGGGATGATCACCTGGTCCCCTTCATGGAGTCCGCTGACAATTTCAATGCTGCTCTCATCATGGAGACCCACTTCGACAGTGACCATCTGTCCTGAGCTATTGCCGCGATTTCTTCCACCGGCAGCGCCGCTGCGAGCGTCAGGAGCCCCGCTGGGCATAGCGCCGCCGCGAGCATCAGGAGCCCCGATGGGCATAGCGTCGCCGCGAGCGTCAGGAGCCCCGCTGGGCATAGCGCCGTCGCGAGCGTCAGGAGCCCCGCTGGGCATAGCGCCGTCGCGAGCGTCAGGGGCACCGCTAGGCATTGGTACTTGGCCCTCGCCAGCAGTTTTGGAAGTTGTGACTGAACCCGCTGCTAGAGGAATAGAAACTGTGTATTTTCCGTTTCTTTCTTGTACAGCTTCAATAGGTACTGTTAATACATCCTTTTTCTCAGCAGTGGTTACTGAAACTTCCGCAGACATTCCAACAAGAGCACCTTCGGAGCTTGTTAGACCTATGGTAACATCGAAGAGGGAGACACCGTTTGAGGCGGTGCCCTCATTAGCTATTTTCGTAACCGTGCCCTTGAATTCCGTATCAGGCAGAGCATCCAATGAAATAGTGGCAGGCATCCCTAGCTTTACAGTAGGAATATCAAGCTCATCCACCTGCACAACTACACTTAAATTAGCATAATCGGTAATGTCGATGAGTTCAGAGCCGTCCATGGCTTTTTCACCGCTTGCAATATTAACTGTCGTTACAGTTCCGTCAATAGGAGCCGTTAACGGATCAGGAGGAAGCATATCTTCTTGGACAGAAGCTATTTTTTCCTGTTGCGCCGAAATGTCGGTTTTGGCCTTTTCAATCGAACGTTTGGCATTTGCCAGCTCATCTTCTGCTGCACCTGATACGGCCAGCTTCTTATATTGCTCCTGCTTGTCCTCAAGATCGGTCTCAAGTGAGGCAAGTGAAGTTTGCTCCTGCTTGAGATTGTCACTCAGATCATTGCCTTCAAAGGTAATCAAAGTCTGGCCTTTTTTCACGAGATCGCCCTCTTTGACAAGAACCTCAGCTACGGTCCCGCTGTCCTTCGTTTTTACTTTACCAGTTTCTGTAGCAATCACGGAGCCGGCTCCGGATACACTAACTACGATATCGCCCTTTGTAACGGTAGCTGTATTAACAGGCGCTTCAGCGGCTTGACTGTTCTTATCAGGTAACAATGTATAAACCAGCATTCCTGCTGTGGCTACAACTACTACTCCAAGAGTCCAGAACACTATTTTTTTCTTCTTCATTTCTATCCTCCATAGCTCATCATATTAATTGCCGGATGTATTGCTGGTGTCTGGATCTGTACCAGAAGTAGAGTTGCTGTTCGAAGTCGTTGATGCCGCCTGATAAGTGACAACATAGGTTTGTGTTCCCAGCAGATTTCGATGGCCTTGGAATTCGTCGTATAGATTCAACCGGATTGCGCCGCCACCCAGTGTTTTGTACAGGCTGCTTGTGAAGGTTGTGGTGTACGACTTGAAGTTACCTAATTGTAGATCTGTGCCAAGCGTTAATGTTTTTTCCATGCTTTGTCCTAAGGGGTCAATCAGCTCCAACACCAGTTTGTGCTCATAGGTGCCTGATTCATAAAGCGTGCTGGCTGACATGTTGTAGGTTAGTGCAGTGCTGAGCGTATCTTTACCAGCGGTGACGGTGGCGACTGCATTTGTAACGGATAGAGTATAAGGAAACATTTCCACGTTCAAAAGATTGCCTTTGGGCTCCACCCCCAACTGGTTCAGTCCAAGCGATACCGTATTGATGTAACCCGACGATTGACCGCCAGGAGCGGTAAGCTTGCCTTCAGAAACACCCTCCCCGATGTAAAGGACAAGGTTCGCTGGATCTATACCGAGAGGGAGCTTACTCCAGAGGGTGACCAGACTTTTTCCGTTAGGACTGGTGGAGGTTTTGGACTGGGTGACTTCGGCTTCATAATATTGATTGTCTTGTGTTTTGTAATAGGCTACGAGCTGAGCCTGTTCGGATTTACGCGATTCCTCACTGTTCATTTCTAGTTCTGTGTACAAGAGATTTGAATCTGTACCTGGGTACACGAGGGTCCGGCGTACAAGTAATTCCGCTTTTTTACCTTCAAGCTCAAGATGGAAAGAATTTTCAGCTGCAACACTCTGTACCCGGCTGTCCAGTTGGGTAGTACTTAGAGAAAGGAAGTTAAGCTTACTTTCACCTGAAGTTTCTTGCAGGGTGATTTTTAATTGATTGAAAGTATAGCTATAAGGAACATTGGCTACGACATACACAGCAGCCGATTCATTTGGACCGAGGATGGTTTGCGTACTTTCTGAGACAACCTGGGAAGTGCTGCTGATGTCACTTTCTCCAGCTTTGACGACACTTGTAAGCGCAGGAAGCTGAACAGAGGTTGATTTAGTGTTGCGGATGTTGATTTTAGCTACGATCTGGTCTTTGTCGGACCAAGGGAGTCTTTGAATGTTTGCAATTTTGACAACAAATGTACCGTGACTGTTCTCAATGGGGTATTCCGTGTCCTGCCAATTGTTAGTTTGCAGCGTGTAAGGGATCTGATAATAGGCGGTAGGAAAAATGATCTTGCCTTCAGCAGCCGGCTCAGTCATTTGCAGCTGCAATGTTCCTTGATTGAGTGTGAGTGGTACATCTGCGCTGAGTTCAATAATCTTTTCTTCAAGCGGTTTCAATGTTAGGCTGGTAAAATCCTTCGTATCTACCGGAAAGCTATACCCTTCAGCGGCTTTAATAGCAAGTTCATAGGCAGGCACATTCACCGCTTTGTTGCCGCTATTTTTGATGCGGAACTGTAGTGTCCACTTTGCGTTGCCATTGTCAGCATAGACGTTAGCCGTTTTCAGCTGTGTTTCGACTGTATTATTGCTGATTGTAAGCTTCTTCGTGACATTGCTGGCTACGACAAGATCCGGTGTTGTTGCAGCGGGGAGATTGTAGGCGACAACCGGCAACGCTATTTTTAATGAGGCATCTTCTCCGGCAAATTGCAGCGCCATGTTGTCTGTCTTCATATAAGAAGGGATTTCCGTCAAATAGTAGATCGTCTTCTTTTCCTGAGGCTGTACTTTATAGCTGGTGCTGGTGTCATCAAGTGCGAGTTCAAATACAGATCCTCCAGCGGAAGCGAGGTATCCTTTAAGTCCAGTATCACTGAGCACCTTGGTTCCTTGATTAGTGAAGCTAACACCAACCTTGGCATAGACCTTACCGTTATATTTATAAATTTGCAGGCTCTCTGCCTTGGTGGTTACAGGGAGATTGTTTAGGGTGATCTTTTTACTCTGCCCTCTGGCGACAGCTTGTGAATATCCTGTGGGTACGGTGAAGTTCCCTAGCTTTTTTTGATAATCGGTGGTGTTGAAGTCCCATCCGTACAATGAAATTTTGACCCCGTTTAAAGAGGTGGATTTGCCGATGTTTACATAGTAGGTGATAGATTGACTGCTTTTCGCGGCAATGGATTTGATGGTTGCACTGCTGGTAATAGGGCTTCCTTGAATAACTGTACCGCCGCTAGTAGTTACTTTGGAGAAAAAGTCCACCAGATTGAGGCTAGCGTTGCTTCCATTAGAGTAGCTGAGTGTGTATGTAAGAATATTTCCGCCATCCTGAGTTAATAAGCTGACATCCGTCAGCTTTGCGCTGATGTTAGTCTTCAAGGCTATGGAGCCTAGTTTATCCAGAGCGGATACGGAAGCTGTTGTTGCTATTTTGGTGGATGTAGTCCCGGCCCAAGCGGTATGAGCTCCATACGCTGCAGATTGGCTAAGTACAGCTGTGCTTAGCAGCACCGCGGCTACTTTTATTCTCCGTACATGCATTTGATTTCCTCCCAATAGGATAGTTAATAGTCTGCGAAGGTGCACCCGAGTGGATAAGCAAGCCTTCCTAGTAATGGAAATTATCAAGCTCCGCTGAATGTTAGCTGAAAAAAAGTTGGAAAAATGGCTCTGAAGCTTAAAGCCAGCTTAAAAGAAGATAAAAATTAGCCTAATTTTGTCCAGCTTGTCAAAACGACAGATTTTGCATATAATAAAGAGACATATCTCTTGTAGTAAAGAGATACCTGACAATTAGCATGAATTGTGAAATGCAGTGATGGAGAAGAGTACACAGTGCCTGACTTACAGGGAGGAGACGCCGCGGATTGAGAGCGTTTCTAAGAAGCAGAGCTGTCGAAGTTCACTCCGGAGCAGTTCCCTGAATTCCTTAAGTTGTCTAATAGGGAAGGGTAGGGGATACCGGTCACAGACCGTTATTTCTGTATAAAGTGAGATAGGTATCTGCTCCAGCCAAAAGAGGGAATGAAGCTCTTAAGGGGAACAGATCAGCTTGTCTAACAAGGGTGGTACCACGGTCTTTTCGTCCCTTACCGGGAGGAAAGGCCTTTTTTTGTTGAACTAGACAATGATTGAAGGGGGCTGTACACGGCCATGAAAGAGAAGTTGGAAGCATTGAAGGTTGAAGCGCTGGCTAAGCTGCAGGAGGTTATGGATCCGCAGGTACTAAATGATCTAAGAGTGAAGTATCTCGGTAAAAAAGGTGAGCTTACAGAGGTTCTGCGCGGTATGGGAGGACTTAGTGCTGAGGAACGTCCGGTAATCGGGCAAGTAGCGAATCAAGTTCGCAGTGCTATTGAGGAGATTATCGGCGCGAAGCAGGAGGCTTTTCAAGAGCAGGAAACCCAGCAACGTCTGCAGGCTGAAAAAGTAGACGTAACCTTACCGGGTCGCCGTATGCAGCAAGGGGGCATTCACCCGCTTAGCAGAGTCGTACAGGAGATTGAGGATATTTTTATCGGCATGGGCTACCGTGTAGCTGAAGGTCCGGAAGTAGAGACCGATTATTATAACTTTGAAGCTCTAAATCTGCCTAAGAATCACCCGGCACGTGATATGCAGGATTCTTTCTATTTAACGGATGACCTGTTAATGCGCACACAAACCTCGCCGGTACAGATTCGTACTATGCAGGCTATGAACGGTGAAGCTCCGGTAAAAATCATCTGCCCGGGTAAAGTATTCCGCCGTGATGATGATGATGCAACGCATTCCTTCCAGTTCCACCAAATCGAAGGTTTGGTCATTGGAAGTAACATTCGAATGAGTGATCTGAAGGGCACCCTGCAACAATTTGTGCAGGAGATGTTTGGACCGAATACAGGCATTCGTCTTCGTCCGAGCTTTTTCCCATTCACTGAGCCAAGTGTTGAAGTAGATGTAAGCTGCTTCAAATGTGGCGGCGATGGCTGCAGACTATGCAAGCAAAGCGGATGGTTAGAAATCCTTGGCGCAGGTATGGTGCATCCAAATGTACTGAAAATGGGTGGCTATGATCCTGCTGAGTACAGCGGCTTCGCTTTCGGAATGGGTGTAGAGCGGATTGCGATGCTTAAATACGGCATCGATGACATCCGACATTTCTATAGTAATGACATGAGTTTTGTGAAGCAATTCAAGGGCGTTTAGTTTTTGTGGGCGCGTTGGCTGATAGTGGCGGAGAATGGCTTTGGAGTGTTCTCCCACAGGAAGCAGCGCGAACGACAGTGAAATAAATACATCTGAAACATAAAGGAAGTGAGCGGATATGAAAGTATCAACCGGATGGTTGGCTGATTATACATCGATTGAAGGAGTAACCGCCGAACAGCTAGCGGAGAAGATTACCGCTGCCGGCATTGAGATTGACGGCGTAGAGCGCCGCAATAAAGGCATTTCCGGCATCGTAACCGGCTATGTGAAATCAAAGGAAAAACATCCTGATGCAGACAAGCTGAACGTATGTATCGTGGATGTGGGCCAAGATGAGGAGCTACAAATCGTTTGCGGCGCAAAAAATGTAGCTGCAGGTCAAACTGTACCTGTAGCAATGGTTGGCGCTAAGCTGCCAGGACTGGATATCAAAAAAGCCAAGCTGCGCGGTGTCCTGTCGCAAGGAATGATCTGCTCGGCCAAAGAATTGGGACTGAATGATAAATTGCTTCCAAAAGAGCAACAAGAAGGTATTCTTGTGCTGCCTGAAGGGACAGAGATTGGTCAGGATATTTCCAAGGTCCTCGGCTTAGATGACGAGATTCTGGAATTCGATCTGACTCCGAACCGTTCAGATTGCCTCAGCATGATTGGTGCTGCTTATGAAGTAAGTGCAATTCTTGGGCGTGAAGTTAAATTACCTGATCCAAAAAGCGAAATGATTGAGATCAGTGGTCCTGCTGCGGATTCCATTTCCGTCAAGATTGAAGATGAAGAATACTGCAGCCATTATGCAGTTCGTTATATTGCAGGTGTTAAACCTGCACCATCACCGCTGTGGATTCAGAATCGTCTGATGGCTGCTGGGGTTCGTCCAATTAATAATATTGTGGACATTACCAATTATGTGATGCTGGAATATGGACAGCCGCTGCATGCTTTTGATGCAGATAAAGTACAAGGTGGAGAACTCGGCGTTCGTCTTGCCCATGAAGGTGAAGTTTTGGTTACACTTGACGGTCAAGAGCGTAAGCTAGAGCCGCAAATGCTCGTTATCGCTGATGGAGTAAAAGCTGTAGGTCTGGCCGGAGTAATGGGTGGACGGGATACAGAGGTTACTGCTGAGACGGTAAACCTTGTTCTGGAATCTGCTAAGTTTGATGGAGGAACGATTCGTAAAACCTCGCGTCAATTGGGACTTCGCTCTGAAGCCTCCCTTCGTTTCGAGAAGGAAGTGGATCCAAGTGCAGTTATTCCTGCATTGAACCGTGCAGCCGTACTGATTGCACGTTATGCTGGCGGATCGGTCCATGAAGGCATCGTGCAAGCAGGAACTGACGCTGTTCAAGAGAAGGTTCTCACCTTGTCCTTAGAGAAACTGAATCGTTATCTGGGAACGGATTTGTCCTTGTTGGAAGTGAAGACATTGTTTGGCCGTCTACATTTCAAATGTGGAGATACCGCACAAGGGCTGATTGAAGTTCAAGTCCCAACCAGACGTGGCGATATCAGCTATGATGTTGATCTTATTGAAGAAATTGCCCGCCTGTACGGGTATGACAATATTCCAACGACTCTAATTGAAGGAATTACAACGCCAGGAGCACTAACTCACAAGCAAGCGCTCCGTCGTGAACTGCGTCGCCTATTGTCACATGGCGGTTACCAAGAGGTGATGGGTTACTCCTTCATCCAGCCGCAACAAAGCACAATGTTCCCTGAGTTATCAGAAGGAGCAGTAGCGGTGAAGCTGGCTATGCCGATGAGTGAAGAACGCAGCGTACTGCGTACCAGCCTTCTACCACAACTCTTGGATATTGCCAGCTACAATACCAATCGTCGTCAAAGCGACTTGGCATTGTTTGAAATCGGCAACGTCTTCTTCACGGATGAAGAACAGTTGACTCGTCAGCCACGCGAACTGCCGGTGCTGGGGCTGCTGCTTAGCGGAAGCTTAACAGTGAAGCAATGGAATGTTTCGGCACAGCCTGTGGACTTCTTTGATTTGAAGGGTGCGTTGGAAACGGTATTTGCTCATTTAGGGCTGACCGATAAAATCGTCTATGTAGGAGATAGTCCAGAAGGATATCATCCTGGGCGTTCCGCGTCGGTATATTTACTCGGAAACGAGGGTCGTGTGAAGATCGGAACGATGGGACAGATTCATCCGGATCTGCAAAGACAGCTGGATCTGGTGGATACTTATGCGGCAGAAATTTTATTGCAGCCGTTATATGAAAGTGCGCAAAGCCGTTTGCAATATAATGAGCTTCCGCGTTTCCCAGGAATGGAGCGGGATATTGCTGTGGTCGTGGATTCCGCTGTACCAGCGGGTGATCTGCTAGCTTCCATCCGCGATAACGGAGGTACTTTGCTCCAGTCCGTCCAGGTATTTGACGTTTATACTGGTGGTAAGCTGGAGAATGGAAAGAAGAGCATCGCGATCTCACTGCTGTATCGTCATAGTGAACATACACTGACTGATGAGGAAGTAGGAGAGGTGCATGAGAAGGTATTAGCATCTCTTCAACAAACTTTTGGTGCAGAATTAAGAAAGTAGCAGGAATTGTGTAAAGCCGCAGCGAATCCATTTAGAAACTGAGATTCGCTGCGGCTTTTTCTAGGTAGAGTGCAAAGCGGAGAATATCAGCCATAATCTATTGAATATTAGGGATTTTGCCAAATGCTTACCAAAAAAGCTACAATAGAAGAAGTGAAACTAGCTTAGAATCCGCACACATACAAAGGAGGGCACAACTGTGGCTATGGACCGGACACGTGTCGCCGTGGAGATATACGGAACTTCCTATAAACTCGTCGGAAGCAGTACTGAATATATGAAACAAGTGGCCCGTTATGTTGATGAACATATGCGCACGATTTCTAAATCTCACACCAGACTGGACACACCGCGTATAGCGGTGCTTGCAGCTGTACATATGGCGGAGCAGGCTATTCAGGTTCAGGACTTCAAAAATGAACTAAACATGATGACAGGTGAACGCAGTGAACTGCGATTGGAAGTATCTCGCCTGCTGGAGGTACAGCGGGAGCGGCAAGAAGAATTCGAGCGACTTGAAGCTGCGGCCAAAGAAGAGGCTGGGCGACTGATTGCTGCTGCGGAGGAAGAACGTAAGCGGCATTTGGAGATTCAGGAGAATGAACGCAAGGTACATGCGGAACAGCTTCAGGAGGCAGTGCAAGCTGTGGAAGCTGCACGCAAGAAGCTGGAAGAAGAATTGCTTGAGCGCGAGATAGAGCTGCAAGCACTGCGGACAAGCTACGAAGAAGAGCAGGCAGCTAGTCGTGAACACCAGCGGCAGGAACTGGCGAAGGCGGAAGCCATCCGTTTGCAGCAGCTGGAGGAGCAGAAGGCTGCTCATCTGCAAGAGCTGGAGAACATCCGGGAGACGCTGACCAAGGAGAAGACAGACACGCTGTCTGCTCTGCAGCTTGAGCTGACCGTGACCAAGTCAACACTGGAGGAAGAGCTTGAGGTTACCAAGTCTACATTAGGTAAAGAACTCGAAGATACCAGATTGACGCTGGGTAAGGAGCTTGAGGATACCAAGTTGACGTTAGGTAAGGAGCTTGAAGATACCAAGTTGACCTTAGGTAAAGAGCTTGAGAGTACCAAAGCGAAGTTAGGCAAAGAGCTGGCGGAAGAACGTGAAGCACTGCAGCGGGAACAAACCAAGAATAAGGAACTGCGGCAGTCACAAGGCACTCAAGAGCATAGACATAAGCAAAATATTCAAGAGCTGGAAAAACAGCTGGCTGAGCTTCGTGGTGGGACAGGGCAACTTCAGTCCAGATTACGTGCGGCTGAAGCCAGTCTTAAGAGTGAACGAGATGCAAGACAGACGCTTCTTGGACAATATGAAGCGATTGTTAAACGTGAAGAACAGCTCAGTGAAGAGCTGCGCACGGCTACTGAGCTGGGCACACTGTTGAATGAGGAGCTGGAAGAGTTACGCCAGCGTTATCAACAGTCACAGAATGAAGCTACAGAGCTAAGAGCGTCACTACAGGAGACGAGTGAAAATCTGCACCGTGTTCAGGAAGAGCTTGCGGGATCAGCAGCAGAGGCGGCTAACTGGCAGGAGCTTTCGGATAAACGCATGGAAGATATTGGTGAACTGGAAATGAATCTGCTGGAGTCTGAGGAGAAATCCGTGTTGCTCCAGAAAGAGATCGACACGCTACGTGGGCAAGCCGATGGATTAGTACAGCAGCTGGATCAGGAGGTTCAGCTTCGTACAGATGCAGAACGCGAAACAGCGGTACTTCGGGAGCAAGGTGTGCAGGCTCAGAAGGAATTGTCTGCGCTTCGTGTTCGTTATGAGGAATTGATTGCTCAATACGACGATGTACTGCAAGAAGGAGAACGCCTGCAGGAAAGATATCAACTGTTGCAGGAAGAAGGCGAAGAGGCAACACGACGCTTAGAAGAGTTATCTGAAGCTAGTCGTGAAGCTGCTGCTACTGTTGCTGAGCAACAGGAAGTGCTGAAGGAAGCAGAGGCGTACGGAGCTTCCTGGAAGCATAAGTACGAGGAACTATCCGATCAGCAGCTGCAGTGGACGGATCTCGAAGCAAAGCTGCGTGAGGAGATCGACATTTGGCAGCAGGAAGCCGGTGAGGCTGAAATGAAGCAGGAAGCTATTGATCGTGAACGTAGCGAAGTGCTTCAGCAGCTAGGTGAAGTTGGTGAAAGCTATGAAATGGTTCAAGGACAGCTTCGTTTGTTGCAGCTCCAGTTTGAAATGCGTCAGGAAGAGCTTGACAAGCTGACAGATGAGCATCGTAACCTTAAAGAGGAATATGCCAAGCTACAAAATGAATATAATGAATGGATTCAACTGATCGAGCAAGACAGTTGAGTGCCGGATGCAAGTAAAAGAGCTGACCTGATGAGTAGAGAGATCTATTTCGGGTCAGCTCTCTTTATTAATGAGCTCAAATTAAAAAAACAGCCGATCTCAGGGGGAATCCCTAATAATCGGCTGTTTATGTGTAATCTATTCCACGATGATTGTAGCTCTCATTCCGCTATGTCCGGAGCCACACATAATGGAGCAGGTCATTTCGAAAGTTCCAGCTTCCTCGGGTACGATCACCTTTGAGGATTTTTTTTCATTAAGCTGCAGCTCGAACTCTGGAATAAGGATACCGTGATTGCCGTCATCATTTTTAAAAATGATTTTGACGGGAACACCCTTTTTTAGATGATATTCTTCCTGATCAAAGCTGTAATTTGTAGCTGTGATTATGAGTTCTGTTTCTGCCTCGATTTCCGGCTCCGATGTGTTAGTATTGCCAGCAGCACTATCATTGTTGTTCCCACAGGCTGTAAGTGCTATAACGAACACCATTGAAAGTAGAATTGCAAATTTTTTAATAATCTAAATCCCCTCCCAAGAAGTCCAAGCATAGTGAAAATGTGACAATTATGTAGACATCATAACTTAAAATTTAAGTAAGCGCTTTGATGAAATGTGAAAAATATGTGAACAGGCAGACTGTTCAAACTTTGTCGTAAATTGCAAAAAAATGATGAAAATATAACTAAAATTTATTATAATGAAAGCTATTACATTAACGTATAAAAGTAGGGGATACATATTACAAGTATTAATGATGCGCTAAGTACGGAGGTTTGGCACCGTAGAATCTTACAAGGCTATTGGATGGTAGTCATTCTTTTATTAATTTCACAGTTGCTGTTTTTGTCGAATATTGACCGACTCCAAATAAAAACAACCATGGATACGAATCTATGGCATTTATTTATAGCCTGTAATTTACTAATTGTGTTCCTTATGATTACTGCGGAGCTGTGGCTGCGTTATAGTAAACAGTCCCCTAAATATGGGGTGGTTAGCTGCGGGTTTTTAGTGTCCTATCTTATGTATTTTGTATTAGAGCCTTTTGTTGACGGTGCTCAGATGACACTTATGATGCCGATTATGGTTGCTCTTATTTATTTTGATCGTAAGCTCCTGTACATAATGGGGTTATTTAGTATTGTGTTTTATGCCGGGGTATATTTTGGGTTGGAACGGCCATTCCTACATAAACCGCTGCTTGAATTCTTGATGGTAGAGTGTGTATTTTTGGTATTTGTGCTGATGGCTATTGCAGTAATTATTCGTGCTCGTGAAGCGCGTATTAATTTAGAAAGATTAACCAAGGCGGGCCAAGATCTAATGGTGGAGAGGGCTATTTCGGATAAGCTGCTGAAGATAGACGCACTCACTGGACTCTATAATCATAAAACCTTTCATGAATATTTGGATTCATTATTGGAGCAATGTGAAAGCAACAACCTTCAGCTACAGCTGGCTCTTTTCGATATTGATAACTTCAAGCAAGTGAATGATACCTACGGACACAGGGTTGGAGACCTTGTACTTAAGGTGATAGCGGACAAGGTAGGCGGCATGATTGAGTTAAATGATTTTGCGGCTAGATATGGCGGGGAAGAGTTCGCTGTGATTTTTACAGATAAAAGTTTCTCGGAGTCCTATGAAGCAGTAGAGAAATTACGGAAAAATATTGCTCAAATTGAACATTTGCAGGCTGGTAACAAGCCGATCACCGTGAGCATTGGAATTTGTGATTATCAGCTTGGGGATGGAAAAGAGCTTCTCTTTCGTAAAACAGACAAAGCGCTCTATACCGCTAAAAAGCAAGGCAAGAACAGAGTGGTCAACTGTGCGGAGAGTCATAAAGAGGAGATTGTGTCTTTTGCATAAAAACAACACAGAACCCCTTATTGCCGGAGAAGAACCGGAATAGGGGGTTCTGTGTTGTGAAGAGCTTTTGTTACTTAGCGGCCTCAAATGGAGTGGATACCGGCAGAAACAGGTCGATAATCCCAATGACAAGAGCTGCTAAGATGGCACCCAGAATGGATACGCTGACTCCGCTGACTACGAATTGAGCGACCCAGATTACTACCGCACTGACAATAAAGCCGACGATACCACGACCGAAAGGCGTTGCTTTTTTGCCGAAGATTCCTTCGACTACCCAGCCGAGTAGCGCAATCACCAGTGCAAGGATTAAAGCGCTCCAGAACCCACCAACCGTGAACTGTGGAACAATCCAGCCAACAACCATCAGAACAAGCGCTGCGACCACAAAACGACCAACATGACTTAAGAAATTCACTGTACTAACCTCCTTTGGCCCATGCTAAGGATATGTGCAGTTCTTATTGTGACCTTATTACGTGATTCTATGCTTAAAAATAAGACCCAAATAGCGAAATTGACCTGAATTCTGTATAATGGAAACATCTATGAAGGGAGCTGTGACTGTAATTGGACGACAAAATTTTGCATACGCTTGAATATCGCAAGATTTTAAATAAATTAATGCAATATACGCAAACCCCCATGGGAAGATTGGCTGCGGAGCAGCTAAGGCCCTCCGGCGATTTCGAAGGTGTGAAGAAGCTGCTTCAAGCCACGGATGAAGCGGCTAATGTGGATCGCCTGAAGGGCATTCCTTCGTTCGGCGGGGTAAGCGATATTCGAGCTGCACTAAAACGTGCTTCTATAGGCGGAATGCTGGGAACAACTGAGCTGCTGGCCGTTGGAAATACCATTGGCGGCGCACGCAGAGTCAAACGTTTCCTGGCAGCTATGCATGAGGAAGAAAAGATTGAGCTCCTGTTCTCACTGAGCGACGTTTTATCGGAGCAAAAACATGTGGAAGATGCCATCCGTTTATGTATAGACGAGAATGCTGATGTACTTGATACAGCTAGTTCTGAGCTGGCTAACATTCGCCGTGAATTGCGCGGAGGAGAGACCAGAATTCGTGAGAAGCTGGATTCGATGATTCGTTCGTCTTCTGTAGCGAAAATGCTGCAGGATCAGCTGGTGACCATTCGTGGTGATCGGTTTGTTATTCCTGTAAAAGCGGAGTACCGTGCCCATTTCGGTGGTATCGTACATGATCAGTCTGGATCAGGAGCGACTTTATTTATCGAGCCAGAGTCTATTGTGGCGATGAATAATAAACTCCGTGAAACACGGCTGCGTGAGGAACGGGAAATCGAGATCATTTTACACAGGCTGACGGCACTTGTAGCCGACATTGCGGAAGAAATGACCTACGATATTGATATTCTGGGAGAACTGGACTTCATCTTCTCCAAGGCGCGTCTTGCTCGTGATATGAAGGCTACTCAGCCGCGTATGAATGACCGCGGTTATCTTAAGCTGCGCAAAGGGCGGCATCCGCTTATTCCAGCGGAGCATGTGGTTCCTTTGGACGTGGAGCTGGGCAATCAATACAGCTCAATTATCGTAACCGGACCGAATACCGGTGGTAAGACCGTTACCCTCAAAACCATCGGCTTGTTGAGCTTAATGTCGATGTCCGGCTTGTTTATTCCAGCAGAGGAAGGCAGCCAGATGTGTGTGTTTGATGCCATTTATGCTGATATTGGCGATGAACAGAGCATTGAGCAAAGTCTGAGTACCTTCTCTAGTCATATGACTAATATTATCTCCATTCTGCGTAGAATGACTCCTAAGAGCCTTATTCTGCTTGATGAGGTGGGGGCTGGAACCGACCCGGCAGAAGGCTCTGCGCTGGCAATTGCCATTCTGGAGCATATTCACCGGATCGAATGCCGGATGGTCGCAACAACACATTATAGCGAACTGAAAGCATACGCTTATGAGCGTAAGGGAGTTATCAATGCCAGTATGGAATTTGATGTCCAGACCCTTAGCCCAACCTATCGCTTGTTGATCGGCGTACCCGGACGAAGTAACGCCTTTGCGATTGCCGAGCGTCTAGGCCTGCCTCATGCGATTCTGGAGCATGCCCGCGGCGAAGTGAAGGAAGAAGATCTGCGCGTGGAGCATATGATTGCTTCTCTCGAAGAGAATCGGCTGGGAGCGGAACAGGAGCATGAACGTGCAGAGGGCATCCGCCGCGAAGTGGAGGAGCTGCGCAGCAGACAACAGCAAGAGCTTGAGAAGCTGGAAAGCCAGCGTGAGAAACGCCTCGAGAAGGCTGAGAAGGACGCCAGCGCGATCCTGGACAAAGCGCGTAAGGAAGCTGAGGAAATTATCAGTGATTTGCGCCGCTTGGCTATGGAAGAAGGAGCTTCAGTTAAAGAGCATAAGCTGATTGAAGCGCGGCGACGTCTGAATGAAGCTGAGCCATCACCGCGCAAGAAGGCTGTTACCCGCAAGACTACCAAGGCTCCACGTACAATTGGTCCTGGAGATGAAGTGAAAGTCGACAGCTTGAACCAAAAGGGCTTTGTGGTGGAGCTAAGCGGTACTAAAGAGGCACTGGTGCAGTTTGGCATTATGAAGATGAAGGTAAGGCTGGATGATTTGGAATTGCTCTCCTCGAAAGCAACAGCTGCGCCAACGGCCCTTCGCCATGCGACAACCGTCAAACGTTCCCGTGATGAGAACATTCGCAGTGAACTGGATTTGCGCGGGACTAACCTGGAGGAAGCTATCATGGAGACAGATCGTTTTATCGATGAAGCCTTTTTAGGTAATCTGGGCCAGATCGCCATCATTCATGGTAAAGGAACGGGTGTGCTGCGCACAGGAATTCAGGAATATTTGCGTAAGCACAAGCATGTGAAGAGTTATCGGCTCGGGAATTATAACGAAGGCGGCGCGGGCGTAACTGTGGCTGAGCTGCAATAGCGGGATTTCCCGGCAGAAAGAAGGGGAAAGCGTGCAAGAAGATATTGATCTTTTGCTGGGTCATCCGCTAGGTGCCTTGCTTGGCTACTTTGCAGTGGCGATTCTTGGGCTGGTTGTATTTCTGTCTTTTTTTGAAATGGTAACGAAATATAATTGCTGGGAAGAAATTCGTAAGGGAAACCTGGCAGTGGCAATGGCGACAGGCGGCAAAATCTTCGGAATTTGCAACGTACTGCGTTTCAGTATTGAAGCTGGTGTTTCAATTTACGAGACAATGAAGTGGTCCGTCGTCGGTTTTTTGCTGCTGCTGCTTGCCTATTTTTTATTTGAATTTCTGACCCCTGTATTCTCTATTGACGAGGAGATCGCTGCGGATAACCGTGCTGTTGGACTTATTGCCATGCTGATCTCGGTATCGTTGTCTTATGTAATAGGTGCGGCTATTTTTTAAATCCGTCCTTATAAGGACACCCTGCAAAGGATTATGGATCTGGACAAGCTTTGAATTGAGCAGTCCCACTCTTTGTGGGGTATCTTAGGAGGAAATCATGAAGATTCTCACCCGAGTTCTGTTTCTGTCAGCGATTGCTTTTATAGCAGCCGGTATTATTTATTTAATGATGAATTAAATTTAAAAGTGAAAGTATGAAGGAGATTATAAAGATGGAAACAACTGTATGCCCTTGGTGTCATACTGAAATTGTATGGGACGAGGAATTTGGACCTGAGGAGAATTGTCCTCACTGTAACAATGAGCTTAGCGGATACCGTACGGTCACTGTTGGGATTGATGGCATCGAAGAAGAAGAAGTAGAGGAAGTCGTAGAGGAACCCAAACAAGAGGTTGTTAATGACGATGATCTTTGGGGAGAGCCTGATAAAGACAGCGTAGTTCCAATCTATAATACGCTTAATCAATTCGGCGATGATTATGACTTGAATAAGTACGAAGAGAGTGTCTCAGCTATTCTGGCCATTCAGGAGGAAGCTCCGGAATGTACTCAATGCCATGAGCTTACGATCCTTGCGGGTAAGCAGCCTGTGAGCAGCTTTGAGCCGTCTGCTCCAGCTACACTAGGTAAGTCGGTATTAACCGCTCCATTCTCACTCAATGTTTACGTTTGTCCTTCCTGCTTCCATGTTCAACACAGTCTGGCACAGGAAGATCGGATTCAGCTCGTACGCAATTTGAGCAACGCTCAGGCGTAAGAATAAGTATATAAAGAAAGGGGGCGTCCCATAAGCTAATAGCTGCTGGGGCGTGCCCCTTCTTTTTTTGGACCTTACTTGACCGTTGACCGTTGTCGGAAGCGTGCGTATATGTAATCACTGTCGGATGCGCATAGTAACCCGCTAACGGACACAACCGGCCTTAATCGCACCATTATCCGATATTTGGAATGCTATCGGACTCCAGTGCAGCTATTGGCTTGAAAAACGCCTATATATGGGCCTCTTTCCAAGGATAGCATCACTGGAGTCCGAAACCTTGCTTTAAAGGCTAAAAACATGTAAATAACGTCAACTGAGTCCGTAAGCTCCATGGGATGATGGATTTATGATTGAAGCAGGGAAAATAAAAAGCGGGGTTGTCCAAAAAGCAGTGAAGCGGCTGCGAGGGCCAGCCCCGTTTTTATTATCTACAAAATCAGTTCTGTTTCATCACGTCCAAACTCTTAGAAGGAGAGGGTTTGGCTGACCGGGTGAGTGAGAATAAATCTAACTCAGGCCGATGTTTGCCGGCAATCGTATCCGTTAACAACTCCGCAGCGATCATACTGTACACCGTCCCATTGCCTCCGTAGCCCTCGATGAAGTAACAGTGAGGGAACTTTGGATGTGGGCCGATATATGGAAGCCCATCACGAGTAGAACCGAACACAGCACCCCAAGAGTACTCCAGCTCAATGCCTTTAATTTCTGGAAATAAGGCTTCAATCTCTTCGAGCAATTTTTGACCTTGAGAAATCACTCGGACCTCACGACGTTCGGGGTCTGTCAGCTGCTCATCCTTACCTCCCGCAATAATCCTGCCTTCAGGGGTTGTCCGAAAATATAAATAAGGGCGGGCTGTCTCCCACAGCAGGCTACGCTCATGCCACTTTGGAAAATCCTTTAGAGGTTTGGTCATCACTGCATACGTGTTGATCAGCTCAGCGCCCCGGTCTTTTTTGAATTCCTGTGTTTCATAACCCATTGCAAAAATAACATCCTTGGCAATAATCCGGCCATTTTCTGTGTGGCAAATCACGCCATCCTCAGTAAACTCATAATGTTTCGCTTCGCTCTGTTCAAAGACGCGGACGCCATTCGACGCTGCCTTGGCGATTAGGCTGTGCACCGTTCGATAAGGATTCGCTTCGGCATCCCCACGTGAATAAAGTCCTGCTGGTTTTGAAAAAGAGTACAGAGCTGCAATCTTATCCTCTTCCCAAAATTCAGAATCGAAGCCATTAGCCACGAGATTCTCATATTCTTCCCGCAATGCAGGTACATCCGCAGGAGTGCTGGCATACAAAAGACTGCTGCGAGGAATGATCTGCGGATCGATATCGAGCTTGTCCGGCAGGTCCAGAATGTTCCTTACCCCAGCCTGGCATAACTGATAAAAGAGCAAACCGTTCTTTTGCCCAAAGGTGTTCATACATGAGGTTAACGATTTATCGTTGGAAATCTGCAGGAGTCCAGTGTTAGCATGCGAGCTGCCGCTGCCGACCCGTCTTTTTTCGATCAGAACAGCATCTGCTCCACTTAAGGACAAGCGATAGGCGGCCATTGCCCCACCCATTCCGGCGCCTACAACCAGGCAATCACAATGAATAGTACCTTCTAGAGAGGGGTAAGTTGGAGGGTTCTGTAAAGTGCTTGACCAAGGTGTATTTCCACTATTTAAATTCATGAATTGTTCGCTCCTTCATTCGTGCCGTGATTTAGTATTGGCGGCATTTTATCGTCTCATTCGCGGTATGTTCTTATTTCTGTCATAACTCTCTAGTGCCTTTCGGCAAATAAATCGCGGGCATAGGCGGCATACTAAAGCCTGTATGAATCAACTACAAGGAGGGACTACAACAAATGCAATCAACGCAAATGCAAGCGCTAAGTGGTAAGGAATTGGAATATATCGCTGACTCCATCTCTAATGAGGACTTGCTTCTCAAGCAATGTGCAGCAACGGCTGCGACAACACAGAATCAACAAGTTCGCCAAATTTGTATGCAGCATATGCAAAATCACACCAAACACATGACTGAGCTCACTCAGTTAATCCAACAACATCAACAATACGCGCCAACAAGCCCACAATAATTGCAATATTAATTCTAAGGAGGTTATTTAATGAACGCGCAAAATACTGGGGCATTTATGCCGGATGAGGATTTACTAAACACCATTTTGTGTGATTTGAAGCGGACCGTACGCGAATATGCTACAGCTGCTACAGAATCAGCATGTCCAGCCGTTCGTAGGGTTTTTAACACTATGACCATGGACACTTTGCAACTCCAAGGTGATTTATACACGCATATGTCTCAACTGAATATGTATCCTGCACCTGCAAAAGCATTGCGCCAAGATGTGGACAAGCAGCTTCAAACCGCACAGCAAATGCAACAGCAAACAGGGCAATTTGTTCAACAAAAAACCGGGCAATTTGGCGCATACGCTCAGAATGCTCATATCCCGGCTAACGGACAACATCAGCCTTCTCATTTAATGTAACCATGATGGTTGGCGAATGAAGCAAATCGCTTCATGAGTGTGGAGATAACGCCCGTTTTTACTGGTTAAATCCGGTAGAACGGGCGTTTTTTCTATTTTTTTATGTATGTGCTATGTAAACTCTGCCTTTCATGGAAGCTCCTATGGGGTTATTTTGTTTGCAGAGATGCACATTTCATGTCATATTAGTATTAAACTCTTTTCGCGGGGCGACGCATTAATAGCGTACCGTCATTGGCGAACTATCCGGAGGGAAGGCATGAAGGAAATGAACGAGCTTAAGAGGAAAGTGCTGGAACTGCTTAAGGAAGACGCGAGAAGATCTACTGCACTCTTAGCAACGCTGCTTGGCGCGGAAGAAGAAGATGTGAAGACTGCGATTGAGCAGTTGGAGAAAGATCATGTCATTGTAAAATATGCCGCCGTTGTAAACTGGGATAAAGTGGACGATGAGAAGGTAACCGCACTGATTGAGGTGCAGATTACGCCTGAACGAGGGCGTGGTTTTGAAGGGATTGCCGAGCGAATCTACCTGTATCCACAGGTCAAATCAGTTTATCTGATGTCTGGTGCTTATGATCTTCTGGTGGAAGTGGAAGGCCGGAATTTACGTGAAGTGGCCAATTTTGTATCTGAGAAGCTGTCTCCAATTGATTCAGTACTTTCAACCAAAACGAATTTTACCCTTAAAAAATACAAACAGGACGGGATCATCTTCGAAGAGCATGAGGAAGACAACCGTCTGATGATCTCTCCATAAAGGAAGTAATCATATGATCACGAATAAATCGCAGCTAACTGGAGAAGACAGCAAATCAATGGATTCTTATTTGGCCCCGTTGGTACAGCAAATTCAACCTTCGGGTATCCGCAAGTTTTTTGATCTGGCTGCAGGCAGTAAGGATATCATCTCTTTGGGAGTTGGAGAGCCTGACTTCAAGACCCCCTGGCATGTCAGAGAGGCTTGTGTCTATTCGCTGGAAAGAGGATTTACAGGGTATACATCCAATGCAGGGATGCCTGAACTGCGGGAAGGGATCGCGAATTACTTGCACAGCCGTTTTGCTGTGGAATATGATCCTGCCAATCAAATTATAGCAACCGTTGGCGGAAGCGAGGCCATCGATTTGGCATTACGTGCGCTGATTTCACCGGGGGATGAAATTCTGATTCCTGAGCCTTGTTATATCTCTTATTCGCCGATCACCGCGATTGGTGGAGGAATACCTGTAGGTATTGAAACGGTTGGTGAGAATAACTTTAAACTTACTGCGGAAAGCTTGGAAGCCAAAATCACTCCGCGCTCCAAGGTTCTGATTTTGTGTTACCCTAGTAACCCTACGGGAAGTGTAATGACCCGAGAAGATTGGGAGCCGATTGCTAAGGTAGTAGAGAAACATGATCTTATAGTGATTTCAGATGAGATTTATGCAGAATTGTCTTATGGCATTAATCACGTCAGCTTTGCCTCTTTACCAGGCATGATAGACCGTACGATTCTGGTTAGCGGCTTCTCCAAAGCTTTTGCAATGACCGGATGGCGGATGGGGTATGCTTGTGGTCACCCGGATCTTATCGCTGCAATGCTTAAGATTCATCAGTATACTGTGATGTGTGCTCCTTCTATGGGACAGGTGGCTGCACTTGAAGCGCTGACCAATGGGATGGAAGAGAAGGACCGGATGGTGGATTCCTATAACCAACGGCGGAGGTTGATCGTCAAGGGCCTACGCGATGCAGGGCTGGAGTGCCATGAGCCGCAGGGCGCCTTCTACGCTTTTCCAAGCGTGCGCAAGACAGGGCTGACTTCTGATCAATTTGCTCAACGGCTTTTGCTTGAATACAAGGTTGCAGCTGTGCCTGGAAGTGTCTTTGGATTAGGTGGAGAAGGTTACTTACGCTGTTCTTACGCCACATCAGTATCCCAACTGAACGAAGCAGTAGAACGCATTGGTGCTTTTGTCACAAAGCTTACACGTGAGAGAACGGATTAGTGAAAATTGAACTATAGCCGATCATACAATCCTATGGTATTATTTTACTTTGAGAGTAATTAGCCCCTATAATAGAACTTACAAGGATCCATTTACTCTGGAACTAAGCGTTGCTTTGAAGTTGCTTTATTTAACTTTTATGCTCTTTTGCAGCACGCGCTCAATAATACTTTTGGGAGGGATGATTGTGCTTAGCGCCGATTATTACTTACCTTCCTATGGTGGGAAATGTTTCTCTGGAAATGGGAAAATACCCCCCAAGGGTGATGCTTCTGCTCGCATACTCTCTCTGGAAGATGAAATTAGAATACTCCGCAGCAAGATGGAGCAGCTTTTCCTGCAGGAAAAATCATTCACTTCGGATAATGTGATTGAAATTAGCAGTTTATTGGACCTCAAAATAAATGAGTACATGAAGGGGCGTCCAGCTGGAAAATAGTGCTGCTGAATGCTCTTGAGAGGACCCTAGGGTCCTCTTTTTGTTGTGCACTATTACTAATGATGGTGTTTTTGTGTATACTCTTAATTTGCTATCTTTATTGCCTTCCTTATAGCAGAAAGCTTAAACTATCAGTATATGTTTTTTAAGAATGGATAGGAGGCTTAAACCATGGCGATTTATACACGTACGGGTGATGCAGGTCAGACCTCAGTGATTGGCGGCCGGGTCGGCAAGGATGATGTCCGCGTCGAGGCCTACGGAACGATCGATGAGCTGAATTGTTTTGTAGGGCAAGCACGAAGCCTGATGGAAAGTGATAATTTCGACGATGTCCGCGAGCAATTGCTCGAAATACAGCATGAGCTGTTTGATTGCGGCACGGATTTAGCATTTGTTAGACTTGCTGATGGTGGTCAATATATGGTGACAAGTGAGATGGCTCAGCGGCTGGAAGGCTGGATAGATACTCTACAAGAGGAGAATCCGCCACTTGAGAAATTTATCCTGCCAGGAGGTAGTCAGCTGGCTTCGGTTCTACATGTATGCCGCACGGTTTGCCGTCGTGCAGAACGCCGGGCGGTTACCTTAGGGCGAACTGCGGATATTAACCCAGAAGCGGTGATTTATCTCAATCGATTGTCGGATTATTTTTTTGCTTTGGCTAGAACGGCTAATACACGGTCAGGGATTACTGATGTAGAATACATCCGCAGTAAAAAGGTGTTCCGAGACTAATATGACAAGCTATTATTCACCCATTACTTATATCATACCGCCTGAAGAGGATGACTTCCTGCTGAAGACCATCCTGCACAAACGGATGGATGTCTCACGCAAGCTGCTCTCTCGCCTGAAGCAGACGGAGCAAGGCATTACATTAAACGGTGAACGTGTATACATTAGTGTGCATGTAAAGGCAGGAGATACCGTGCAGATTCGCATGGAAACGGAGACTTCGGATGATATTTTGCCGCAGCCGATTCCATTTGAGATTTTATTTGAAGATGAACATCTGCTAGTGGTTAACAAGGCAGCGGGAATTATAGTTCATCCCACCCATGGACATTACACCGACACGCTTGCCAATGGTGTGGTTTATTATTGGGCACAGAAGAATGAACGCTTCCGTTTCCGGCCTGTTCACCGTCTGGATCAGGAGACCTCCGGTGTGTTAGTGATCGCCAAAAATCCTTACAGCCATCAGCATATTTCCGAGCAGATGATCGCCGGTACTGTGGATAAGCGTTACGCTGCATTTGTTCACGGGGTTCCTGCGGAGTTATCCGGCGATATCGACGGCCCTATCGATCGTGATCCTGAGGAGCCACATCGGCGTATCGTGACACCGGATGGATATCCTTCCCTAACCCGATATGAGGTTAAGCAGGTGTATTCAGCTGGCTCTAGAGTTGAACTAAAGCTGGAGAGTGGGCGTACGCATCAGATTCGGGTCCATATGACCTCAATCGGCTGTCCGCTGATTGGGGACAGCATGTACCGTCATGAGCTGTACAATCTACCAGAATTGACTTCAACTCAAAGCGAGCAATTGGAGACCGTTGCAGCACTCGATGCTTCCATACCGCGTCAGGCGCTGCACGCAGTCCGTCTGACGTTCAAGCACCCGGTGCTTCTGCAAAAAATGATTTTCGAAGCCCCGTTGCCACCTGACATGGCAGCCTTGGAGAAAATATTGGAGCAAGGTCCGACAGTGGATTTGTGATAAAATTATGATTCAGGCGATGGTGTGGCGAAGGGGAGGATTGGAACTGTAGGAGCGATAGCGACCGCCTTTGTCTGCGGATTTCAAACGTGTTTAACGGTAAAATTGAAGAAATCTGTAGACAACAGCGGCCGAAAGTCCAAACATTCCCCATAGTTACGATATTATTAGCCGATTATTAAAGGAGCACAGCATGAGCAAATTAAAAGTATATCAATATCCCAAATGCAGCACCTGCCGCAGCGCAGTGAAATGGTTGCAGGGACAAGGTCATGAGCTGGAGCTTCAGCACATCGCAGAGCAGCCACCTACGGTGGACGAGCTGCGTGAGCTGCTCGCGAACAGCGGCCTTGAGCTGAAGAAGTTTTTTAATACAAGCGGTGAAGTATATAAATCATTAGGTCTGAAGGACAAGCTGCCCCAGCTTACGGAACAGGAGAAGTTAGAGCTGCTCTCAAGCCACGGGATGCTGATCAAACGCCCGATTGTCACCGATGGAGTTAAAGTTACGGTGGGATTCAAAGAAGACCAATATGCCGATACTTGGGCTAATGTTTAATATCAATACAACGATCAAGGGAGAGGTTTATAAGTGAGAACAGATACAACGGGCCGGGTAATGCTTGTAGATGGAATGGCTCTGCTGTTCCGGGCCTTTTATGCGACCTCTTATGGAGGATATATTCGCAAGACAAAGGAAGGTTTACCGACGAATGCGGTATATGGATTTTTGCAGTATTTTTTTGATGCAGTAAGTACGTTTGAGCCTTCTCATGTCGTATGCTGCTGGGATATGGGTAAAGGAACGTTCCGTACCGAGAAATATGATGGATACAAATCCAACCGGATCGAAGCTCCGCTGGAATTAATTCCGCAATTTGATCTAGTAAAAGAAGTAGTGGCTGAGCTAGGTGTGCCAAACATCGGTCTTGCCGGCTATGAAGCAGATGATTGCATTGGTACGCTAGCATCCTGTTACAGCGATAATTCTGAGGTTTACATTCTGACGGGTGACCATGATATGCTGCAGCTTATTGATGAGAATGTTAAGGTCGTCATTATGAAAAAAGGACGCTCCAACTATAAAGTTTATGACCTTGCAGAATTGCTTGAGGATAAAGGTCTAACCCCTAGACAGGTTATTGACCTGAAGGGCTTTATGGGCGATACAAGTGATAATTACCCTGGTGTAAAAGGGATTGGTGAGAAAACCGCGCTGAAGCTGTTAACGGAATACGGTACAGTTGAAGGTGTAATTGAGAATCTTCACTTGCTCCCTAAAGGTGTACGGTCCAAGATTGAAGCCGACCTTGATATGCTGCATCTATCAAGAGAGCTGGCTGAAATCCGTTGTGATGTGCCTGTGGTCTGTGAGCTGGCGGAAGCTTTATGGCAATTACAACGGGAAACAGCCGCGCGTAAATTTCAAGAACTGGAATTTGGCAGCCTGATGCATTTGATCGCTGAGGTGCAGGACGAACGGGGAATTGTACAGATTGAGTTAGGTGATCTGGGTTAAGGAGAGTCTCCCTTCATGCAAAAAAGCATGAAGGGAGTTTTATTATTGTGATAGCGCTTCATCCAACGTATAATAAGGGCTGTTGATTGTTTTATTTTATATTAATTTTTATTTTCAAACTGGATGGCGGATTATTGCTTAATGGAGAAGGGAGATAGTTGCTATGAAGTTATTGGGAGCGATTGAAGCAGGCGGAACGAAGTTTGTATGCGGAATTGGTTATGAGGACGGTACCATTCTGGACCGAGTTAGCTTTCCGACAACAACACCGGAAGAAACGATGGGACTCGTAATTGACTATTTTAATGGGAAGAATGTAGAAGCTTTTGGTATTGGATCGTTTGGACCGATTGATCCCGTGCTGGACAGCCCTACTTATGGTTACATAACAACGACACCAAAACCTCACTGGGGACAATATAATTTGGTAGGTACAATGGCTGAGCAATTTAACGTGCCGATCGGTTTTGATACGGATGTGAATGGTGCAGCGCTTGCGGAAAGTAAATGGGGAGCGGCTAAAGGTCTGGACAGCTGCCTTTATATTACGGTTGGGACAGGCATTGGAGCGGGAGCAGTAGTTGGAGGTCAGATGGTGCATGGATTGTCTCATCCTGAGATGGGGCATATTCTAGTTCGCAGACATCCAGAGGACACGTTTGAGGGCTACTGCCCTTATCATGGCGATTGCCTTGAAGGGTTAGCCGCAGGTCCGGGGATTGGCAAACGCTGGGGACAACCAGCAGGCGAGCTGCCTGTTGACCATCCAGCTTGGGATATGGAAGCTCATTATCTTGCACATGCACTTATGAATTACGTGTTGATTCTGTCTCCCGAAAAAATCGTAATGGGCGGTGGTGTCATGAAGCAAAGCCACTTGTTCCCGCTAATTCGTACCAAGCTGCAGGAGCTGCTGAAGGGTTATGTTCAGCATCCAGCGCTCAATACCGACATCGATAATTATGTTGTGCCACCGCAGCTTGGAGATAATGCAGGACTTGCAGGTGCGATTGGACTGGCAACTTTAGCTTTGGCAAGGAACTAGTATAAAAAGATATTGACTGTTAGGAAATATATGGTATTGTAGGATCTAACAGTATAGCATTTAATGAGGGAGCACCTCTTTCACGTTTATCGTGAGAGTGGTGCTTTTTTGTGTTTTCCGAGTCTGACAGTGTGGGATTCACATCAGCGAATAAGTAGCTCAGACCGGTAGGTATAGTGCTTGCTGAAGACTAGAAAGGCAGGGATGAATATGCAAATTGTATTTATGAATCGCTTATCCAGAATATCTGGGGTGGATCAAGAGGTGTTCGCTCAGCTATGGATTGGAGAGGAAGAAGGAATGTGGAGCCTGGGCTGGCGTGATTTTTCAGGCGGTGAGGAAACACAGGAGCATTTGTGGTACGCGGGTGGTTCATGGAATGAAATGCTTTGTGTTTACAGGCATGAGCTGGCGGTGAAGATGGGGGATGGCTATCGGCCGTTGATTGATGGCGTATTTCATGAAGAAGACGGCCTTACCGGGCGTAATCAGGAGCAGCTAAGGCTGCAATATTACAGTGAATATAATGGGAACGAAGCTATATATGAGGAGTTATGTGCTTGGCGCCGCAGCCGAGCTTCTAGTGAACGGAAAGCCCCTTACATTCTTGCCAGCAATCGTTTGTTACGTTTGATAAGCACTTTCTTGCCGCATACACCAGAGGAGCTGCTGCAGATCCCTGGTGTAGGGGAAGGAAAGGTAGCCCAATATGGCACGGATTGGTTGGCTATAACCTCTACGGCTGCAAGGGAACATTCCTTTCCTTTGAATTGGGTACACCAAGAAATTGAGGAGGATTCTTTTGTATCCTGGCTCTATAAACAGAAAGAGGTCAAATATAAGAAACAGCTAGAAAGACTGCGATTACGGCGAATTCTGCTGCAAGGGATCGAGAATGGGTTAGGGTTAGAACAGCTTAAGGTGAACAGTGGAGTGAACCGTCGCGAACTGATTGAAGCGGTAGAGGAGCTGGAAAGAGAAGGTTATTGCGTGGAGAAACTGATCGAGGTAGAACTGAAAAATGTGCCGCAGAATGAGCAGGAGGCGATATGGAATGCCTATGCAGAGGTAGGAGATCTTTTTCTAAAGCCAGTGCTGCATAAGGTGTATGGGGAGGATTTTTCAGCAGCAGAAGGGCTGGATAGCTATTATGAACGTCTGCGGCTGATCCGCATTCGTTTCCGGCGGGAGCAAGCTGCTAAAGTGGGCATGGCGACCAGTTTCTAGTAGCTTTTTATCATATCAAAAAGACGAAGGCTTCCTTACACCATAGGGTTAAAGGGCCTTCGTCTTGCCTATTCGTCCGTTTATTTTCATAGCCATTCTTTCTTGCGGAATACATACAGCATCCCACAGCCTAACGTCAACATTAGACCTATAACGGCAAAATAACCGTATTTCGTATGCAATTCCGGCATATGATCAAAGTTCATCCCATAGATTCCGGTAATTACGGTCAAAGGCATGAATATCGTTGTAATCGCGGTAAATACTCTCATAATTTCATTGGCGCGGTTGGCGATACTGGATTGGTAGGCCTCACGTAAGTTGCCCATGAGATCGCGGTACGTCTCAAAGGTTTCGGATATTTTAACTGCATTTTCATAAATGTCGCTAAAGTATTTCTGCAGCTGATCATCAATCAGACGGAGGTCTTTTTTATTCAGGGTATTGATAACCTCTTTCTGTGGTCCCAGCATCTTCTTTAACCATAAGATCTCACTTCGCAGACCGATAATCTCACTCAGATGAGATTTCTTGGTATGCATTAGAATATCCTCTTCAAGCTTCTCAATCCGGGCTTCAATTCGGTCACCTACGGAGAAATAATTATCTACGACAAGGTCGATAAGCAGATAAAGGAATTGGTCGGGTTCGCTAACCTCTTGTTCCCATAACATGGGCTTCAGGACGCGTAGCTCGTGAATCTTTTGTTTCGTTACAGTAATAATATAATGTCTGCCCAAGAATATATTGAGCGCCCGCAGGAAGATTTCCTCATCATCAAAGCGGATGCTGTTTACAACAATAAAGTAATGACTTTCGTATATTTCGATCTTTGGACGTTGATCCTCTTCACTAAGGCAATCCTCAACAGCGAGATCATGCAGGTTGAACAGGGGCTGAAGCAGCTCCAAATCCTCCACATCTGCATCAATCCAATAGAACCCTTCTGTTGGGGGTGTCAATGTTTCATCAATTTCATCAATAGGTGTAAAAACCCCTGCATTCACCAGCCGGATTTTCATCTGATTCCACTCCTTCTATCCCCGGGTCTTCACCAGGGACTGCTAATTAAGCACAGAGAAAAAATCAGCTTGGCCGGCGTTACAATCAATACAAGAGGCCGAATGACGATTCGAGGGCATGAAGAAGAACTGCTCCCGCCGCCGGCAAGCTGATGATTATCCTGTGTGGTTGCTCATTCTGTACACTTAATTGCGAGCTCGGGTCGCCTTCCATTCTTCTTCTCACCTCTTCTTTTCGTTCAGGTATGAAATACTTGTCTAGTATAACAACGGAGTATGCCTCTTTCAAGCAAATTTATTGTTACTTTGAGGCTACATCAGCATTGTATGGACTTGACGAAAAGGAGGTTCATGATTTAAAGTAAATTTTAAAGAAATTTAATTGAATACAGCTAAATCTTATCAAGAGCAGGTGGAGGGACTAGCCCTATGAAACCCGGCAACCGGCGTGTGAACGCACGGTGCTAATTCTTGCGGAACTTTGCTGACGACTAACCCTCGTCCAAAAGTTTCTGGCAGATGAGAGAGGCGCATATGACTGTAGATATGACCTTTCTCGTTTTCCGAGAAAGGTCTTTTTATTGTTCAGAAAGCCGCGATGTGACAACATAACCTAAATACAGTTAAGGAGTGGAAAGACAATGCCAATTAAAATTCCCGACAGTTTACCAGCAAAAGAAATACTATCCGGTGAAAATATTTTTGTGATGGATGATAGTTTGGCTTTCCATCAGGATATCCGCCCACTAAGGATTGCTATTCTGAATCTCATGCCGACTAAAGAAACGACGGAGACTCAATTGCTGCGTTTAATAGGAAATTCACCGCTACAGGTTGACGTTACCTTGCTGCATCCACGCTCACATACTTCTAAGAATACTTCTGCTGAGCATTTGAGAAGCTTTTACAAAACTTTTGACGAGATCAGCCACCGCCGTTTGGATGGTCTTATTGTTACAGGAGCACCCGTAGAGCAAATGGAGTTTGAGGAAGTATCCTATTGGGAAGAGCTAAAAGAGATTTTTGAATGGAGCAAGGATAATGTGACCTCGACCATGCATATCTGTTGGGCGGCGCAGGCAGGGTTGTATCATCATTTTGGTGTTCGTAAAGTAGCTTTGCCTGAAAAATGTTTTGGAGTATTCTCCCATACGATTAATCAAAATAACATTAAATTGCTGCGCGGCTTTGACGAGGTATTCCATGTACCGCATTCCCGTCATACCGATGTCTCCCGCGAAGATATTGAGAGCAATCCAGATCTGCAGATTCTGGCGGAATCCGAAGAAGCTGGTATGTATCTAGTAGCTACGACCGACGGCAAACAAATATTTGTGACCGGACATTCCGAATACGATCCATTATCCTTGAAATGGGAATATGATCGTGATTTGGAGAGGGGCATGGAGATGGCCTTGCCGAAACACTATTTCCCTAAAGATGATCCAGAACGAACACCTCCTGCAGTGTGGCGTGCACATGCCAACTTATTATTCTCTAATTGGCTCAATTACTATGTATATCAAGAGACACCTTACGATATCGACCCGATTGTTTATTAAGATCAGCGCTACATTACAATTTAGGAGGCATTTATCATGGACGACAAACTTAGGATTGAAAGCAGACTGGCACAAATAGGTTCACAAGAAGATCCGGCTACCGGAGCCATTAATTTTCCTATCTATAATGCTACGGCATTCCGTCACCCGAAGCTTGGGCAGAGCACAGGTTTCGATTATAGCCGTACCAAAAGTCCAACCCGTTCCGTACTAGAGAATGCGGCTGCGGAATTGGAGTCTGGTGATGCAGGTTTTGCCTGTAGTTCTGGGATGGCAGCTATTCAAACCATATTTACCCTGTTTGGGCAAGGCGATCACTTGATCGTTTCGCTGGATCTTTACGGCGGGACCTATCGTTTGTTGGAACGAATTATGTCCAAGTTTGGAATCACTGCTTCCTATGTAGATACGAATGATTTGGATGCGCTTGAGGCTTCACGCCTTCCAAATACGAAGGCGATATTTATTGAAACGCCAACGAATCCTTTGATGATGGTTACGGATATTGCAGCAGTAGCTACTTGGGCCCGTCATCATGGGCTGCTCACAATTGTAGACAATACACTGCTGACTCCATTTTTCCAGCGTCCTCTGGAATTAGGTGCAGACATTGTAGTCCATAGTGCTACCAAATATTTGGGCGGACACAATGATGTACTTGCTGGTCTTATTGTATCTAAAGGAGCTGAATTATCCGCTGAAATAGCGATTCTACATAACTCTATTGGCGCTGTGCTTGGGCCAACAGACAGTTATCAGCTGATGAGAGGCATGAAGACACTGGCCCTGCGTATGGAACGGCACGAGAGTAATGCGCTAGCAATTGCCCGCTATCTACAAGGGCATCCGGCGATTGCGGAAGTGTTCCATCCAGGTCTGCCGGATCATCCGGGATATGAAATCCAGAATCGCCAGTCCTCGGGCAATACCGGAATTTTTTCTTTCAAATTAAAAGATGCCAGATACGTAGAACCTCTGCTTCGTTATATCCGGCTTATTGCCTTCGCGGAGAGCCTCGGCGGGGTTGAATCGCTAATGACCTATCCTGCAGTACAGACGCATGCGGATATTCCTGTGGAAATTCGGAATGCGGTGGGTGTAGATGATCGATTGCTGCGCTTCTCGGTCGGTATTGAACATGCGGAGGATCTAATTGCTGATCTTGGTCAAGCTTTAGAGGCTGCGCGGGCGGAAATCGAAACGAAGTAAAAGTAACGGCAACCCAGATCGGCACCGAATGCTGGGAAATATCGAGGATCTATCTCACCGTTGATTTAGAGCTGGTGTTGGACGCAGGATGAAATAGAGCTGTCTCATAAGCCGGGAATTGGCTGCTGGGATAGCTCTTCTTTTTGGACTTTTTGCTATTGGACACAGCTGACCTTAGACACAGCATTATTACACATTTGGAATGTTAACGGACTCCACAGCAGCTATTGCGCTAAAAACCAGCCTTCATGAGTCTCTTGTCAAGGAATAGCGTCGCTGGAGTCCATAACTATGCTCCAAAGGCTAAATACTAACTAATAACGTCATCTGTGTCCGGCAGCCTCCAGGAATTTTGATTCACCGGGTGCAGGCAGCAATGTAAGGACTCTTTCTGCTAGATGGTATCTTGTTGAGAAAGTAAAAAGTTTTTCAAGCTGTTCAGATTGTGATACGATGAGGAAATGAACTGTTCATTTATTAAAATATAAGGTATAAGTTACATACTGTACTTTATCCTTATGTTACTACGAGAAACGGTTGTTATCTCTAAAGGACGACAACGTTATTTTTCTTGTGATTTTGTGAATCTACCATATCCCTAAGGGTTTAAAAGGAGGATGCGAACGATGAGTGCGATAGATCTTATTTTGGATAAAGCCCTGCGGGGTGACCGTCTCCAATTGGAAGATACCATCCGACTATTCGAGAGCAACGAAATTGAGAAAATGGGTGCTGCTGCAAACACTATTATGGAACGCTGGCATCCGGACCCGTTAGCCACATTTGTAATTGGCCGTAATATTAACTATACGAATGTATGTGATGTGTACTGCCGTTTTTGCGCTTTTTACCGCAGACCAGGCTCGGATGAAGGCTATGTGCTGCCAGATGAAACGATTTATCAAAAAATTGCTGAAACGATTGCTGTTAATGGTACAGAAATTCTTATGCAAGGTGGAACTAATCCTAACCTTCCATTTAGCTACTATACAGATATACTGCGCGGAATTAAGCAACGTTTCCCTGAGATTACTATGCACTCCTTCTCTCCTGCGGAGATTATGAAGATGAAAGAAGTATCAGGATTACCGTTGGAACAAGTGGTTCGTGAAATTCATGCTGCGGGTCTGGATTCCTTGCCAGGCGGAGGCGCAGAAATTCTTGATGACCGTACACGCCGCAAAATCAGCCGGCTAAAAGGCTCGTGGCGCGAGTGGATGGATGTAATGCAGACAGCACATAAAGTGGGTATGAATACAACAGCAACAATGGTGATTGGGCTTGGAGAAAGTATGGAAGAACGAGCTTTGCACTTACTACGTGTACGTGAGGCTCAGGATGAGTGTATTGCCAACAAATATGATTCTGAAGGTTTCTTGGCCTTTATCTCATGGACATTCCAGCCGGACAATACCAACCTGAAGCTGGACAGACAAACGCCTGAGGAATATCTGAAGACGGTAGCGATCAGCCGCCTTGTGTTGGATAATATTAAGAACTTCCAATCTTCTTGGGTCACTATGGGGCCAGAGGTCGGCAAGCTCTCCTTGCAATATGGCTGCAACGATTTCGGCAGCACAATGATTGAAGAGAACGTAGTATCTTCTGCGGGTGCGACTTACAAGGTAAACATCGAGTCGATTACTCAGCTGATTCGCGAAGCAGGCAAAGTTCCAGCACAGCGGAATACACGTTATGATATTCTGCGGGTGTTCGATGATCCTAATGCGAAGATTGATAATGATTTTGTAATGCAGAACTAATATATATTAATTATTAATCAACGCTTGATGCTTGTTAATCCTTAAGTGGATTACTGAGCATCAAGCGTTTTTTTGTAAGGTTAGGTTTACGATCATTAGCAAGTCTTATTGCAGAACACATCTGAATCTTCGCTTGTTATATCATCCGCTAGGCGTACGGACCCAGTGGACCTTAATTGCAAATTCAGCGCTTCTTGAGTCGGGGTTCGGACCCCAGCGACGCTATTCCTTGAAAAGAGCCTCATATAGACTGGTTTTTAGTGCAATAGCGACTGTGGGGTCCGATAGCATAGGGAAAATCGGAAAATGTGGCGTATAAGAGCATCAGTGTCCGATAGAGCTGATGTATACGAACATTTTGAACTAAGGTTAACTACACAAACTAAGGTTGCCGTGGAATAAGCCTTTTAAACGAAGCTTTATATAAATGTGAACATGAATTCATTTTTTATTTCTTTTTATCCATTCACATTATTATCCAAAAGTGATATCATAATCATATCAAAAGAATATCTAGTGGGGGTGCTTTTATGAAAGAGAAAACGCTTCGTCCTGTCAGTGGATTTTGGGTTCTCGCATTGATTGCAGTTTGTTTAGCTGGGGGAATTTATGGTGCGGTTCAAGAGTATGTCGCAGTGCCAGTCATTCTGTTCGTTGTAGCTGGGGTATTATGTACAAGTGTTACGGTTGTGCAGCCCAATAAGTCGGTTGTAGTTACCTTTTTCGGGCAATATGTAGGGACTATCGTGACAAGTGGCTTGTTTGCAGTCATTCCATTCAGTTTGCGCAAGACGGTTTCCCTCCGCGTACGTAACTTTAACAGTGTCAAGCTGAAGGTTAATGATGTGGAAGGTAATCCGATTGAAATTGCTGCAGTTATCGTATTTAAGGTAATTAACTCTGCAAAAGCGCTTTTTGATGTAGATAAATATATGGCGTTTGTGGAAATTCAAAGTGAAACAGCGCTGCGTCATGTGGCCAGTAAATACCCGTATGATAACTTCAATGAATCGGGCATGTCCCTGCGGGCCAATGCAGATGAGATTGCTAAAGAATTGGCAACCGAGCTGCAAGAACGTTTGTCGATATCTGGTGTAGAGGTCATTGAAGCGCGGCTCACACACTTGGCTTATTCCACAGAGATTGCCAGTACAATGTTGCAACGTCAGCAAGCATCTGCAATTCTGTCCGCTCGTCAAATCATTGTTGAAGGCGCCGTGGGCATGGTCGATATGGCGATTAAACAGCTTAAAGAGAGTGGCGTGGTTGAGCTTGATGAGGAACGCAAAGCGGCGATGATTAATAATCTGATGGTTGCGATCGTGTCGGAGCGCGGAGCGAGTCCGGTCATTAACGCCGGCTCGTTGTACTAAGGCGGTGCATCATGGCGGCCAAGAAAAGCTTTCCACTGCGGATTGATCCGGATTTACATGAGGCGCTGGAACGATGGGCGGGAGAGGAATTTCGCAGCGTAAACGGACATATCGAATACTTGTTGCGTGAGTCTTTGAAACGTGCAGGCCGCTTACCTGAAAAAAAACGGCGAGAGGAATAACCATAGAAGGGCTGTTTCAGCATCCATGTATTGGCTGCAAGAACAGTCCTTATGTGTGTCTTCTGACTGTGTTTCTATCATTTTGGACCCTTTTCTGACTTGACTGTCAGAGAGGACAGATTTATAATTACTCCATAATTCACGTTAACAGCATTGACGAAGATATGAGTTGATTGTTCTGGACCGTTCAGAGAGAGGAAACTTAGGCTGAAATTTCCTCCGGCATCCTGCTTTCGATTTACCCCTTTGTAGCTGCGGTTTTGAACTCCCTGCAATGGGATAGTAAGAGCTGCCGGTTCATGGTCGTTACTCCATGCTTACGAAGGATTCTATCTTTGCTTCGCTTGAGTTTTCAAGGGAGGCTAGAGAGAATCGAATTTGGGTGGAACCACGGGTGTAATCGCTCGTCCCTTTGCGGGACGGGCGTTTTTTTGTGTGCGTGGATGTTATTGTTCCGCAAAGGTTAAAGGGCCGTTAGGCTTAATTATATGAAGGAGGAATTAGCAATGTCAGTAAGTATTAAGCTTCCGGACGGTTCTGTCCGTGAATACGCAGAGGGTAGCAGTATTGATGATGTAGCAGCTTCTATTAGCAGTGGCCTGCGCAAAAATGCAGCAGCGGGGAAATTGAACGGTATCGTTGTAGATTTATCTACTCCCCTTGAAGAGGGCGCACTGGTAGAGATCGTAACTTTGGATTCACCTGAAGGTCTGGAGGTTATGCGCCACAGTACAGCTCACTTGATGGCTCAAGCGGTTAGACGTTTGTTCGGAACAAAAGAAGTTAAGCTTGGTGTAGGTCCGGTCATTGAAGATGGCTTCTACTACGATATGGATCTGGAACATCCTCTAAATCCTGAAGATTTGCTCAAAATCGAAAAGGAAATGGACCGCATAATTTCGGAGAACCTGCCGATCGTGCGCAAAGAAGTTAGCCGCAAGGAAGCACTTGAAATTTTCGGTGAGCTAGGTGATCCTTACAAGCTGGAATTGATCGAGGCATTGCCTGAAGATAGCGTAATTTCTATCTATGAACAAGGAGAATTCTTCGACCTATGCCGTGGACCCCATGTGCCGTCGACTGCTAAGATCAAAGTCTTTAAATTGATGAATGTAGCCGGTGCTTACTGGCGCGGCGACAGCAAGAATAAGATGCTTCAACGCGTATACGGCACAGCTTGGATTAAAAAAGCTCAGCTTGATGAGCATCTTCGTCTGCTTGAAGAAGCGAAGAAACGCGATCACCGGAAGCTCGGTAAAGAGCTTGAAATCTTTACATTTAATCAATTGGTAGGACAAGGCTTGCCAATCTGGTTGCCTAAGGGTGCCAAATTGCGCAGTATTCTGGAGCGTTATATCGTAGATCTGGAAGCAAGTCTTGGCTATCAGCATGTATACACACCAGTTCTGGGTAATGTTGAACTGTACAAAACTTCAGGACACTGGGAGCACTATCAAGAGGACATGTTCCCTAAGATGACTATCGACAATGAAGAATTTGTTCTTCGTCCAATGAACTGCCCGCATCACATGATGATTTATAAGAGCTCGATGCACAGCTACCGTGATCTGCCGATCCGTATTGCTGAGCTTGGTATCCAGCACCGTTATGAAATGTCAGGCGCATTGACTGGCTTACACCGTGTGCGCTCGATGACTCTTAATGACTCCCATATTTTCTGCCGTCTAGACCAAATTAAAGGCGAGTTCATTCGTGTAATCGAATTGATTAAACAGGTATACAGTGACTTTGGTATTAATGACTACCGTTTCCGGTTGTCCTATCGTGATCCTAAGGATACTGAGAAATATTATGCGAATGACGAAATGTGGGAAACTGCACAGCGGATGTTGCGTGAGGTTGTAGAGGAAGCTGGACTGCCGTTCTACGAAGCAGAAGGCGAAGCTGCATTCTATGGTCCTAAACTTGATGTGCAAATTAAGACTGTATTAGGTAAAGAAGAGACTCTGTCTACTGTACAAATCGACTTCTTGCTGCCTGAACGTTTTGAACTGGAATATATCGGCGATGATGGTCAAAAACACCGTCCAGTCGTTTTACACCGCGGAATCTTGGGTACAATGGAACGTTTCGTGGCCTTCCTGTTAGAGAACTTTGCGGGCTCGCTGCCGCTTTGGTTATCTCCACAGCAGGTTAAAGTAATTCCTGTATCGACAGCGTTCGACGATTATGCCAAGGAAGTTACAGACAAGCTGCGTCGCCGTGGTATCTCTGCTGAAGCAGATCTCCGCAATGAGAAGCTGGGTTATAAGATTCGCGAAGCTCAGCTTGAGAAACTGCCATACATGTTCGTAGTTGGCGAGAATGAGATGAACGCTCAGACGGTTTCCATCCGTAAACGCGGGGAAGGCGACATTGGAGCTAAGCCGCTTCAAGAAGTGATTGAGCTCTTGTCTCAGGAAATTGCTGATCGTGTGATCTCCTAGTTTCTTGTAATTATCAACACCAAAATTACGTCTAAATAAGACCTCTGTTATATGCCAATGAGGATCAACTTCTGATCTTCATGTATAAAATTTTGTGAATCGGGAAACCTTCGCTAATAAGGGGGAGGTTTTTCACATGAACAAAATGGGCATATTTCAGAGGTTTTGGTGTCTTTTTGTCACCATCGTTTTGCTATTGACCGCTGCTGGAATCATTCCAGAATCTAAGCAACAGGCAGTAGGGGCCATTGGGACAGGAGACACTTTACAGCACACGGGTATTAACAAAACGCTATCGAACGAGTTGCAATATACCAAGGCTAATTCTGTGTTTATGAGAACTACAGATGATAAGGTCATTCTTGCGACTGGCCGTGCCACACTTATGTCAAACGAGGCGCATTCCGTCGCACCTGTATTACCTGCAACAACAAAAAATAAACCAGCAGCGACGAAGGCACCGCAGAGCACCAAAGCTCCAACCACTAAAACAAACGGTGGCAGCGGATCTTCCAAACAGTTACCAAATTCTATTCCTGTAGCCGCACCTGCGGAAGACCAGATCATTACTTCAATGAAAGTGATGGCGACTGGATACACTGCGGGTTATGAATCTACAGGTAAAACATCTAAACATCCCGAATATGGAATTACCTATTCAGGGGTAAAAGTGCGCAGAGACAAAAATACAGTCTCAACCATTGCTGCGGACCCTAAGGTTTTGCCGCTGGGGAGTATTCTTTATATACCGGGCTATGGATATGCCATAGTTGCTGATACAGGCTCGGCTATTAAAGGGCGGAAGATTGATCTGTATTTTGCTACTACGAAACAGGTGTATAAGGAATGGGGCAAAAAATCAGTTGTAGTTCAACTCATTAAGCGTGGTAACGGGACTTGTACGGAAGTCATGCTGAAGAAGCTGAGCCAAGCGATTGAGACTTACAAAGCAGTACCGCAATCCATGCTCGAAGAATCCATTTAAAGGGATTGAACTTATTTTCACTTGGTCATGCATAATAGTGACATCACCTTGCCATAATACGGACTGGGGCAAAGCAATTGCCTCTTCCGAGATGTTCTCTTAGTAAGCATATTCTATGCTGCATAAGAGAAAAGGAGGTGAATTCCGTGGCCAATAACAAGAAATCTAAAGTACAAGAAAATTACAAAACACCAAATGAAAAATACAATGCTGAGTTTGCTGTTGAGAATGACGGCGCTACTAAGCAAAGTGGAAATACTTCTAAACCAGCTCAGAAACCGCAACAATAATGCGCTGACTGAAGCAGAAGACTGCTGAAAAAAAGAGACTGTCCAATTCAGTTAATTACTGAGGGACAGTCTTTTTTCATATATAATGAAGTAAATAGAATTTTATCCCATTCATCTCAGTCTAGAGACTGAGGGGAAGTTCCTTCTCTCGCCGCTGTTTCTCAGTACTTCATTCCTGTAGACTAAGGCTATAAGATTGAAGAAGAGAGCGTTCCACTACTTTAAAGGGGAAATGAATGATGAAAAGAAGGTTCACCAGCCAGGTTTTAGGCGGCCTGATCCTGATAGGGATTGGAGCTATGTTTCTACTGAGACAATTAGGTTACACTGATTTCAGCTTAGGTTACCTGATTTCGAATTATTGGCCGGTAATTTTGATCCTAATGGGAATGAACCGGCTTTTAGGTACAGGGGATGGACAATCCAAAGGTTCTTCACCTATCGGCGGCTTTTTCTTTCTGGCGATCGGAGTGTTTTTCCTTGGACGGAATTTAGATTGGTTCGATATTTCGGCCGGGGATTTTTTCAAAATGTTCATTCCAGTTATGTTGATTGGCGGCGGACTTTATGTGATTTTTAAACCACGCGGTTCAGTACCACCTGTGCCACCAGCTCCACCGTCACCACCAGATCACTTTCCTTCAGGAAAAAGCTCACTAGATGTGGAGCCGCCCAAACCACTGGATTCCACACTTGATGAACAATTTGAGCAAAAATTCGGCAAGGCTTCTGGTCAACGCGACTGGAAGGACTATCTTCAAAAAGATGAAGAAGACGATGAGGACGAAACAGGATCTTATAAGTCCAGCGCTGAAGCACGTTGGCAAGAGAAGCAGGAACGACACGAGCGCAGACGTCAGGAACGTCATGAGCGTCATGCACATAGACATGGTAAATGGCATGAGGAATTCCATGAATCAAATAATCAAAAGGAATCGACCAATCGTTCTGCTTTTATCGGAGATGTCCACATGGGGCGCGAGCATTTCCAACTGAAGAACACGAATATCTCGCAGTTTATCGGCGATACCGTACTGGATCTGACGAATGCACAGATTGCTTATGGCGAAACGAGGATTAATATTTCCGCTTTTATAGGCGACATTAAAGTGTACATTCCGAATGATATGGATCTTGGCATCTCGGTGAACAGCAGTTCTTTTATCGGGGATATGGAAGTTCTGGATCAGTCTCGCAGTGGTTTTATGAGCAGTGTACAGTGCAAGACTCCTTATTATAAAGAAGCAGGCAAAAAAGTCCGTATAAATGTAAGTGCATTTATAGGTGACATTAAAGTTAAAACGGTGGGTTAGATGGGGACAATCTTCAGTAATACCAAATGGTTGCTGTTGTTTTACTTTTTGCTCACTGGAGCGGTAAGTGCAGGATTGATGTATGCAGGCACTTGCCTTGGTTATATCGAAGTGAAGGATTATCGGATGTGGCTGTACTTATGTCTCGGGATTGTGTTGTTCACCGTAGTTATCGGCTATATGGCAGGCCAGCGGATTCAGCGCCGGATTGATCATCTGGATCTGAATATGCTGCAGGTAGCCAAAGGAAATCTGTCCGTGCGGATGCCAGAAAGTGACGATCAGTCTTTTGCCCGAGTGTATCACGAGTTTAATGTCATGATGGATACGGTCGAGAATAAGATGCAACTGCTACAGCGATTGGGTGAACAAGAGGTTATTGAGAAGGAACAGGCAGCGGAGAGTGCGGTGTTGGAGGAAAGAAGGCGTATGGCCCGGGATCTGCATGATACGGTGAGCCAACAGCTTTTTGCCATCCATATGTCGGCTTCTTCGCTGCCTAAAGTGCTGAAGGTCAATGAAGCTCAAGGTCAAATGGTCATGGACCAGTTGATTACAATGTCTCAGATGGCACAAAAACAAATGAGAGCATTAATTGCACAACTGCGTCCGGTGGAGCTGGAAGGTCGAAATCTGTTCGAGGCGCTGGAAAAATGGTTTCCCGATTATTGCCGCCAGAATGGCTTGAAAGGAATGAAGGAGCTCGAACTTCAGGGCGAGTTATCGGAAGCAATCGAACATCAGCTGTTCCTAATTATTCAAGAGGCGATGGCGAATATCGTGAAGCATGCCGGGGCTAGACTGGTGAGTCTATCGCTGCGTGAAGGATCAAGACAAGTTGTGTTGAGTATTAGTGATGACGGTCAAGGTTTTGAACATGTGCAGCAAAAACAAGGCTCCTACGGTCTCACCACCATGCGCGAACGGGCGGAGAAACTGGGTGGGCAAGTGGAGATTATTAGCCGCAAGGGTGCGGGAACGACGATCCGTGTACATATTCCTAAGTTTGTTCAAGGGAACCCAGAATTAGAGCAGAATAGATCGTTAGGAACAGATACACAGGACGAGGAGGAGTAGAGCATGAGTGTCATAAAAGTGTTGCTCGTAGATGATCATGATATGGTACGGATGGGCCTCAAAACTTATCTAATGCTGGAGCCTACATTCGAGGTCATCGGTGAGGCGGCGAATGGACAAGAGGCGCTGGAGATGCTGCGTGCGGGTGGACATGAAGGTCTGCCTGACCTCGTGCTGATGGATTTGATGATGCCAGTGATGAATGGTGCCGAGACCACAAGAGCAGTGCTGGCTGAATTTCCTGGCCTCAAAATCGTGATCCTCACCAGCTTCCTGGAGGATGATCTTGTTGTAGATGCTATAGAGGCTGGTGCAGTCAGCTACGTGCTCAAAACAGTGTCGGCAGAAGAGTTAATCTACGCATTGCAAGGGGCTTACCGCGGCATGCCAGTCATGACGGGTGATGTGTCACAGGCGCTGACCCGTGGTATTCGCCAGCGCACCGTGCAAGGTGATTCCTCCGGTTTAACAGAGCGTGAGAAGGAAGTCCTGCTGCTTATAGCTGAGGGCAAGACCAATAAGGATATCGGTGAGGAGCTGCATATCAGCATCAAGACAGTGAAGACGCATGTCAGCAATCTTTTGATGAAATGCGAGCTTGATGACCGTACCCAGTTGGCTATTTACGCTCATCGGAAGGGCTGGGCTCAGGGGTAGGACTTGTAGACTAAGGTGCATTACTATTTGAAATGGTTTTAGAAGCTCGGGCCGCGATGTTTTTCGCGCCCGAGCTTCTTTTTTTACTTTCCTGCCTAATCTCCTCCCATTTGCCTATATCTTTTATCTGCGCTTAAATTGTTTTTAATGTGACCTTAAGGTTTAAAGTACAAAATAAGAACATGAAAACAAATTAATCCTTGTCACGGCGACAGGAAGCAGGAGGAAAGATAAACATGGACGATAACAAAAACAACTTCAATCGCGACAATGGACCAGCACCAGATCGGGAATGGGACAATAATAACAATAGCAGCAATAATAATAATTCATCTGAAGCAGGATCATCATCATACTACTATTCTTACGGACCTTTTAAATCTTTGAACAAAGATGAGAATAACGCTGACGGCGGCGCACAACACTACAATCGGATGGAGCCAGAACGTGTCGAGGTTACACCTCCACAGCCTGTAAAGCCATTACCTTATAACACATCGCTTCGCACCACTGGCTATGATGGCAATGGTGGTGGCCGCGGAGGAAATGGCGGTGGCGGTTCTGAAGGTGGCGGCGGCTGGCAATATAATAAAAAACCAAAAAGCTCGTTAAAAACAGTGCTGGTATCATTCCTAGCCGGTATGGTCGTTCTCTCGGGCTCAATGTATATGGCAGACAGAGGTAACTGGTTTACGGGAGATACAGCTACAACGGTTGCTAGCTCCGGAACGAATGGAACGGCGAAGACAACGGGCGAGAGTGCAGGTGTTGCGCCTTCTACTTCTACTACATCCTTGGTGACTGGATCTCGTGATGTGACAGGTGTTGTTGATGCGGTGGGACCAGCAGTTGTTAAGATTGAGACACTAGTTAAATCTAATTCGCGTAATGGAAGCTCATCCAGCCCGAATCTGAGTGATCCCTTCTCACAATTTTTCTTCGGGGATCAATACAGTGGAAATGGTTCTTCCCAAAATGAACAGGATTCCAAATCAGGATCGGATTCTTCATCACAGCTTATCCCTTATGGAATTGGAACAGGCTTCATTTATGAGAAATCCGGCTATATTTTGACCAACCAGCACGTAATTGACAATGCCGATGTAATCCAAGTCACCGTGGATGGCGTAACCAAGCCTTATGAAGCGAAGCTGCTAGGTTCTAGCAAAGATCTGGATTTGGCTGTGCTTAAAATTGAAGGAGATAGTGATTTCCCTACAGTAGCACTGGGAGATTCGGATAGCATAAAGGTAGGTTCAGAAGTGGTTGCTATCGGTAACCCGCAAGGCTTCGACCATACTGTAACTTCCGGTGTTCTTAGTGCAAAAGGACGCAGTATTGATATTAACGAAGAAGATGGCAGTGGAACACGTAATTACAAAAACCTGCTGCAAACCGACGCTTCTATCAACCCGGGTAACTCAGGTGGGCCGTTGCTCAACATGAATGGGCAGGTAATTGGGATGAACGTAGCCGTCAGCACGGATTCTCAAGGTATTGGTTTCGCAATCGCTGTGAATACGATTAAAGAAGTCGTAGATAAACTGGAAGCCAACCAAGCCATTCCGAAAGAGCCAGTACCTTTCATTGGTGCAACTCTTATGACGATTACAGATGAGGTTGCTAAGCAAATGGGTACGGATATTAAAGAAGGTTCTGTGGTTGCAGATATCATCTATAAATCCCCAGCGTATACCGCTGACCTGCGCCCTTACGATATCATTACCGGTGCGAATGGAACGAAGTATGCAACCAACCAAGATCTGATTACTTTCATTCAAACGTTAAAAGTTGGTGACAAAGTAACATTAAATGTTGTGCGCGACGGTAAAACCATGGATCTCTCAGTTACCATCGGTAACAAAAATGATTTTGATACAACGACTACACAACAAAGTCAGCAGCAATAATACCGGACGGTAAGTCACACGGAAGGGGCGACCCTTCCGTTTTTGTCTAATTGTGATGTAAACTGCTACAATATATAAAAAGAACTGAACAATGGGGGCTGCTTGATGCGACCGAATATTCTAATTATTGATGATGACGAAAAGATTATTTCTATGCTGCGTAGAGGTTTAGCTTTTGAAGGTTACGATGTGAAAACAGCGGTGAATGGAGCGGATGGATTACGGGCAATCTTGAGCAGTGATCCGGATGTGGTAATTTTGGATGTAATGATGCCTCAGGTGGATGGCTTTGAAGTATGTCGCCGCTTGCGGGAAGGGGGCAGTAATGTTCCTGTTCTCATGCTTACCGCGAAGGATGAAATTGAGCACCGTGTAAAAGGGCTTGATCTGGGTGCGGACGATTATCTGGTTAAACCTTTCGCGCTGGAAGAACTGCTTGCACGTGTACGTGCGCTGCTTCGGCGTAAGAGTGAGCAAAACGAAGGTGGAGAGCAAGCGGTTTCTTATGAAGATATTACGCTGGATGTGGATTCACGTGAGGTTACCCGCGCCGGTAAAAGACTGGAGCTAACAGCAAAGGAATTTGAGCTGCTTCATCTTTTTATGCAAAATCCGAAACGTGTGCTTTCACGGGATCTGATCATGGATAAAATATGGGGTTATGATTATAGCGGTGAATCTAATGTGCTTGAGGTATACATAGCTATGCTACGTCAAAAGACGGAGGAGCATGGCGGTAAACGCCTCATTCAAACGATCCGGGGTGCCGGTTACATTCTAAGAGGTGACAACTAACATGTCTATAAGATTGCGGCTGACTGCTTGGTATTCAGGGATTTTGGCCGTTATGCTGCTGGCCTTATCAGCCGCAATTTACGGTTTTGTTTATTTTAATACTTATGGGGACTTGAAGGATCGTATACAAAAACAGGGTGAGCAGCTTGTAACCAATCTCAATCCTAACTGGGCGTATGACGGTTCATTGCAAAGTGTGAGCATAAACCCCTTCTTCGGCAACAAACTGGAAGAAGCTAATATTCTGGTGCAAACCTATATCTATAATAATGAGAACCTGCAAAAGTCAGAGAACTTGCATTATCTAGATATCCAATTCGATGTTCCGAAACTGGAAGATATTGATAAAGCTCACGGGTTCAAACAGACTACGCTTGGCGGATATCATTTGATGGTTTATCAGATACCGATATATGACTTGAATAAGAGTCCTGTGGCCCTTCTGCAGGTGGCAACACCGTCAAATTCGGAAGACAAGCTCTTGGAGCGTTTAAAAAATATACTACTCGTAGGTTCTTTTGCTACCCTGATCGCGGCATTTACCTTCGGTTTGTTCCTTGCGCGCAAATCCATGAGTCCAATCGGCAAAGTAATTGAAGCTGCGAATGGGATTCAGACGGGGAATGATTTAAGCTCGCGGATTGAATACGATGGGCCGCCAGACGAGATAGGAAGACTTATTGAGACCGTTAACAGTATGCTTGGGCGTATGGAAGGGTTCTACACAGAGCTGGAGGATTCGTATGCGGCTCAGCGCCGTTTCGTTTCAGATGCTTCACACGAGCTTCGGACACCGCTCACTACGATCCGCGGAAATATTGATCTGCTGCAAAAGGTTTGGGAGATGGAACCCGGAGAAGGGAAGATGAGTGAAGCTGAGATTCGCCAGCTATCGCTTGAATCGGTGCAGGATATCGCAGACGAGTCTAAGCGTATGAGCCGCTTGGTAGCGGATATGCTCTCGCTCGCGCGTGCGGATACTGGACGTACTTTTGATATAGAGCCCGTGGCACTGGAACCGATGATGAATGAGATTGCGCGCCGCGCCTCTTTCCTGCCCCGTCAAGCCGAGTGGGTTACAGGTGATATGTCAGTCTTAAATGGCAAATATATAGTTGGGAATAAAGATTATCTACAGCAAATGCTCTTTATTTTTATTGATAATGCCTTTAAGTACACGCCTTCAGGCATCGTGAGTTTGGATACCCTCTTCTATCAGAATCAGATTGGCATTCGGATCACTGATACAGGGATTGGTATGGATAAAGATGAGGTTCCATATATCTTTGACCGTTTCTATCGTGCAGATGAATCGCGTGGAATTACGGAAGGGATTGGGCTTGGCTTATCCATTGCTAAGTGGATTATTGACGAGCATGGTGGGTCTGTGGAGGTTGTTACACGCCAAGGTGAGGGTACCACTTTTGTCATCTGGTTGCCGCTTCTCTTTGCTCCGCCGCTGGAATAGGGTATAATTTAGAAGTGTCCTATTACAGATGTCAATGAAAGCAGAAAGCTGGTGAACTCATGGAAGTCATTAAAATCTCTCCCCGGGGATATTGTTACGGAGTTGTCGATGCAATGGTTATGGCACGGCAGGCTGCGCAAAATCTCGATCTTCCCCGGCCGATTTATATACTGGGTATGATTGTTCATAACAGTCATGTCACGAATTCGTTCGAAGATGATGGCATTATTACTTTGGACGGACATAATCGTCTGGATATTCTGGATAAAGTGGATAGTGGGACCGTCATATTCACTGCACACGGGGTTTCTCCTGAGGTACGCAAGATGGCTAGAGACAAGGGTCTAACTACGGTCGACGCTACCTGTCCTGATGTCACGAAGACCCATGATCTTATTCAGGAAAAAGTAGATGACGGTTATGAGGTCATTTATATCGGCAAAAAAGGCCATCCGGAACCGGAGGGTGCTGTGGGTATTGCCCCTGAGCATGTGCATCTGATTGAAAAAGAAGATGAGATTGCTACGTTATCCATCTCTTCTTCACGTATTGTCATTACGAATCAGACTACTATGAGCCAGTGGGATATTAAACACATCATGAAAAAGCTTCTAGAGACCTTCCCAGGTGCTGAAGTGCATAATGAGATATGTATGGCTACCCAGGTACGTCAAGAGGCTGTGGCGGAACAAGCGGGGCAATGTGATCTGGTGATTGTTGTCGGTGATCCGCGAAGCAACAACTCCAATCGTCTGGCACAGGTGTCGGAAGAAATCGCTGGGGTTCCTGCCCATCGTATTTCTGATGTGTCTGAACTCCAAACAGAATGGCTAGAGGGTGTAAATATCGTCGGGGTCACTTCTGGCGCGTCCACACCTACACCTATCACCAAAGAAGTGATTAACTACTTAGATCAGTATGATTCGGCTAATCCGGAGACGTGGGAGATCAAACGTACAGTGAATATGGCGAAGCTGCTGCCACCGGTTAAGAATAAGAGTGCAAGTACTACTTAATGTATTGGGCTAGGCTCGAACTTATATATTATGAACGCTGCAACAAGAGCGCTTAACTTCGTCAGTCGAGGTTAAGTGCTCTTTTTTATCGAAAGAACGCTTCCGGCATAGGAATTAGAATATAGATTGACTATAATCGTTTTTTGAGGTAAAATTGCTTTAGTGATTAAAAGCATAAAAGCTTAAAAGCGAACACGCGTCGTAGCGCGATAGTATTTAACGGAATTATTATAAATTTTAAATGTAGAGAGGGAGTTATAAATATGATCGTCATTACATCAAATCAAACACCGGAAGAACAGGTTAAAGATATAATTGCCGTAATCGAAAAAGAAGGTTTGCAGGTGCATCTCTCCAGAGGAGCAGATCACACGGTGATAGGTTTAGTGGGAGGCGTCACTCCTAAGCTCGCCGAGCATTTGCGGCAAATGAAGGGTGTAGAGAACGTCGTGAAGATCTCCAAATCCTACAAGCTGGCCAGCCGGGATTTCCATCCTGAGGATACGATTATTGATATCAAGGGTGTGAAGATTGGTGGAGAAAACCTGGTAATCATGGGCGGACCTTGCGCCGTTGAGTCTCCAGAGCAGATTGATGAGATCGCCCGGCTTGTTAAAGCGTCTGGTGCTCAGGTACTTCGTGGAGGCGCGTTTAAGCCCCGTACAGGACCGTACAGCTTCCAAGGCGTAGGTGTGGAAGGTTTGACTATGATGGCTGAAGCAGGAAAGCGTCATGGGCTGTTGACCATTACAGAGGTTATGACACCAGAGTATGTTGATATCTGTGCGGAACATGCGGATATTCTGCAGGTGGGTACACGGAATATGCAAAACTTTGATTTGCTGCGCAAGCTGGGGACCTGTGGCAGACCTGTTCTTCTAAAACGTGGCTTCAGTGCGACCTATGACGAGTTGCTCAATGCAGCGGAGTACATTTTGGCAGGCGGTAATAAGGATGTAATGCTCTGTGAGCGCGGGATTCGCACATTTGAGACCTACACTCGTAACACGCTGGATCTATCGGCTATTCCTGTGCTACAAAGCTTAAGCCATCTTCCAGTAATCTCTGATCCAAGTCACGGAACCGGTCGTCGTGAGTTAGTTGAGCCTATGGCCAAAGCTTCTGTTGCTGCTGGCGCAAATGGTCTAATTATTGAAATGCACACAGATCCGGACAATTCCATGACAGGTGATGGTGTTCAATCGTTATTCCCTGATCAGTTTGATAACCTGCTTAAGGATCTGGAAAAGCTGGCTCCAATTGTTGGACGTAAGTTTTCAACTTCGCCAGAAGCGGTTTCGGTCCTATAAAATTTAATCTAATAGCTTCCTCGGAAGCCCTCTTAACCCGCGACCTAGTGGGAAAAGAGGGTTTTTTTGGAGTTGGATAAAATAAATGTGACATGGAAATATGCGAAAATAACAGATTTCACGAAAGCGTTAGAATATCTTACATTGCTGAAAGAAATACCTGACATAAGCATTGACGATGTTAGGTATGAGATTTATAATTACGACAGCAAAAAAAATTAAAACAAGAACATTTGCATACTGTGAGCGGCCTAATGTTCGGAACTTGGGGGAGGAAAAATTCATGTCGGTTGAAAAAGTGTTGCAAACAATTAAAGAGAACAATATCGAGTGGGTAGATTTTCGATTCGTAGATTTAGGTGGTCGTGCCCACCACATCTCTCTGCCAGCTTCTGAAGTGGAAGATGAAACTTTTGTAAATGGGGTAGCATTCGACGGTTCTTCCATCAAAGGTTTCCGTGGTATTGAAGAATCAGACATGGTTATGATGCCTGATCCGAATAGTGTATTCATAGATCCGTTTACAGCTCATCCAACGCTGAACGTGATGTGCGACATTTTCACTCCTGATGGCGAACGTTATGAGCGCGATCCTCGCGGTATTGCTGTGAAAGCAGAAGAATTCCTGCAAAAAAGCGGAGTAGGTACATCTGCATTCTTCGCGCCTGAATCAGAATTCTTTATCTTTGACGATGTTCGTTACGAAAGTGGCATGAACAGATCCTCATTCTTCGTAGATTCTGAAGAAGCGGCTTGGAATACGGGTCGTAAAGAAGAGGGCGGCAACTTGGCATTTAAAGTTGGCGTTAAAGGTGGATATGTTCCTGTAGCACCAGTTGACTCCCAACAGGATATCCGCAGTGAAATGTGCCGTCTGCTCGCTGAAGTTGGACTACGCATTGAACGTCATCACCATGAAGTAGCCACTGCAGGTCAAGCGGAAATTAACTTCCGTTTTGATACCTTGAAGAAAACTGCTGATAATCTCATGACTTATAAATATATTGTACAAAACACTGCACGTCAGTATGGCAAGGTAGCAACCTTCATGCCAAAACCGCTGTTCGGTGATAACGGTAGCGGAATGCACGTGCATCAATCCATCTTTGACGGAGACACTCCTTTGTTCTACGAAAAAGGCGCTTATGCTAACCTGAGCGAAATGGCTCTTCATTATATCGGTGGTATTTTGTACCATGCACCAGCATTGATCGCTTTGACTAACCCAAGCACCAACTCCTTTAAACGTCTGGTTCCTGGCTACGAAGCACCGGTTAACTTGGTTTACTCCAAAGGAAATCGTTCTGCAGCAGTTCGTATCCCGGTAGCAGCTGTGACACCAAAAGGCTGTCGTATCGAATTCCGCACACCGGATTCCACAGCTAACCCTTACTTGGCATTCTCCGCAATGCTGATGGCAGGTCTGGACGGAATCAAGAACAAGATCAACCCGCAAGAACTGGGTTATGGTCCTCTGGATAAGAACATCTATGAATTGTCTGATGCAGATAAAGAAAAAATCCGCAGCGTTCCAGGCAGCCTGAGCGAAGCGCTTGATTCTTTGGAAGCTGATTACGAGTTCCTAACAGAAGGCGACGTATTTACTAAGGACTTCATCGATAACTATATTGCTCTGAAACGTTCTGAAGCACAAGAGGTTGCCATTCGTGTTCATCCACATGAATACGCCTTGTACTTCGATCTATAAGATTCCTGCTATTATAATCTTTATAATAAAAGAAGCTATCTCAAAAGTAGTGAATTCTACTTGGGGCAGCTTCTTTTTTATGAATCAGGAAAAGTAATGGATTTTACTGTGCCCTATGACTTTATGCTAAGAAAGACTACACTAGCCCCCGTTCAGGAGCGCCGCAGGACTCTCTAATGATAAGCTCTGGCTCCACGCTGAAAGAACTCGTGCCGGATTGGTTGTTTATTAGATCATATAGCATTAGCGCTGCTAGGCGGCCGATCTTATCTTTATTTTGGCGGATGGTAGTCAATAGGGGGGTTGTATAATTGCAGGCCTCGATATCATCACAGCCAATAATTGCGACAGTTTCAGGAACGGCGATAGAAGCCTCTTTAAGAGCACGCATCGCCCCTATAGCAAGCTGATCGGACGCCGCGAAGATCGCTCTAGGTAAATTTCCATTCTCAATCATTCTACGCATCGTCTCATACCCGCTGGCCTCAAAGAAGTTACTTCCGTTTAAGAACCAATTCTCGTTAATAGGCAGTCCTAAATCTTCAAGAGCTTTGCGATAACCACTTTCGCGCATATTGGAGATGTCTGAATCTGAGGAACTGCCGATGTAGCCAAGCTCTCGATAGCCCAGTAAGTAAAAGTGTTCCACCACTTTGGAGGACATTTTGAAATTATCCGACATGATAAAACCAGAGTTGTCACCGGTCAGCTTTAAATCTACGCCGATACACGGAATTGCACTGTTGTCTAATTCGCTGATAGAGGTTTCTAGCTCCTGTCCGGATAGAAGCACACACCCATCTACATTAAAATGCTGGCAACGGGCAAGATAATCGTTAGTATCGCCACTTTGGAATTTTTCATTGGAAAAAAAGATAAGGTCGTAACCTAGTAATCCCATTTGTTTTTTGAATGAATTTAGCACCTCGATGAAAAAAGGGTGGGTAAAGTCGACATTCAGCATTCCGGCAAAAATCACTCCGATTAGATTGGATGATTTCGTAGCCAATGTTTTAGCTGAATTGGAGGGGGTATATCCAGTTTCTTTTATAATTTGTTGAACCCTTGTCTTGGTATCTTCCGAAATATCACTGTAGTTATTAATGATTTTGGATACTGTCGAAACAGAAACTCCAGCAATTTTCGCTATATCTTTGATGCTGTAGGCCAAATTAAGTCCCCCTTATAGTGAAAAATGTTCCGTAATATATGTTTAAAATCTACTCAAGGCTATTTTTTATGACTTGAATTTATGATTTACGAAATAGTTTCGTTACTTATTTTATAGTTCAATAAGATTATAGTCAATGGGATGTTTACTCTTAAACTAGGATTATGCTTGGTTTTAAAGGTTTTTTTGAATATTTGGTTCAAAAAACGTTCAAAAACGAACAAAGAAAAAAGACTTTACAAAGACAAATAACGATGTAATAATAAAAACACCGAAACCGCTTTCTGTGATATCGTCCTTACTGTTTCGTGATTTTCAGGAATTAACATGTGGTTTCGTTAAAAGGGTCATAACAAATTATCTGGGGGGTAACAAAATGGTAAAGAAGCTTTCTGCGGTATTGTTGAGCTCAGCGCTAGTGCTCTCATTAGCAGCATGTGGAAACAGCAATAACAACGCGAATGGTGAGGCTACTCCGGGCAGCGGAACAAACAAGCCTGCATCTGGTGATAAGAAAGTGATTAAGATCTTACACTGGAAACAAGAGAATATTAACAAGGTCATTACAGAAATTAATAAAAAGTTTGAAGAAAAATATCCGGAATACAAAGTGGAGTACACAACCACGGGTCCGGATGATGAATTCAAACAAGCACAAAGAGCAAGAATTACAGCTGGTGACGTAGATGTTCTTGCCGATCTATCCGGTATGAGATTGTCCCCGAAAGATTGGACACCAGGTGCGAAAGTGCCAGACTGGCAACAATGGATTGATTCCGGACTGATTGCTGATCTGAGCAACGAAGCTTTCGTTAAAAACTACAATGCGAATGATATTGCTAAAGCCGGCACTTATAAAGATAAAGTGTATGCAATCCCAACCGGTAAAGTAGCAATGTCAGGATTCTTCTATAATAAAGAAATTTTTGAACAAAACGGTCTGACTGTACCTACAACTTGGACAGAGTTCATTAGTGTTCTAGATACATTGAAAGCTAAGAGTATTGTTCCAATCGTAGTGGCTGGTAAAGACGTATGGCCATTGAAACTGCCAGTGTTCGGTTTGCAAGCTAAGATTCTGGGTGGCGGCAACCAACAACAATGGATTGAGGGCGTTTGGAAGGGAACTTCGGCATTTAACGATGCTGAGGCTGTAGAAGTATTGGAGAAAATGAAGACGCTTCAAGATAACTACATCATCGACGGTTTCTTGGGTATCGACTATGCAACAGCACCTTCGTTTTTCGCAACAGGAAAAGCAGCTATGATTGCTGACGGAACTTGGGATGCTCCTACGATCGCGGCAGCAAATCCAGATGTGAAATTTGGTTACTTCCCAATCCCAGCTACAGAAGATGCTGCTAAGAATAATTCTCTTGTCGGTAAATACGATGTAACTTGGTATGCAGCAGAAAAAGGCCCGAACAAAGAAGGTGCTTTGAAATGGCTGGAATTCTTCTCTGAACCAGAAAACTACACAGAATATGTTAAAGCAGCAGGATTCTTGCCTACACAAGACAATATTGCCACTGAAAGTGATTTTATTGACAAAGAACTTGCTCCATACATGACTGGAGATTTCGAGCTTGCTTATGAAATTATGATGATTAACCGTGACAACGTTGGTGAACACATTGCAGCTGAAGGCGTTCACACTGAGTATTTGGCACCAGGCGGCGAGTTTAAAACCGCTAAAGAGCTTGCAGACGTACAACAAAAAGAATGGGAAGCAGCAGCACCTAAATAAGTAGCTATCCCAATAAATAAAAAAGAATCTACAACATACTGTACACCAAACATGTTTTACAGCTTCGGGGTCTGTTTTGTGCAGGCCCCGATCATTTTATTGAATTAGGATTGGGTAGGTGAGAGAAATGTATCCGTTCGGGAAAGGTTTTAAACGATATATACCGCTTCTGCTGCTAATGATTCCATTATCATTGTATGTAATTTTCTATTTTGGCCCATCTATGATGACGGTCATCTATTCATTTACAGATATCACTAACGTTCCTGGAAGCAAGATGAGTTTCGTAGGCCTTGACAATTATTATGATGTATTTTACTCAGGAAATTCAGGCGAGCGTTGGGATTCCATTATACGTACTATTTATTTCATGGTTATTGTAACCATTGTACAGAACGGTGTCGGTCTGCTTATGGCCGTAGTTATCAATCAGAAGCTGAAAGGCGATTATTTCTATCGCGCGGTATTCTTTTTACCGGTTGTGCTTGGTGTGGCGGTAGTTGCACTGGTATGGGGCATGATGTTCGATCCGCTGAGTGGTCCGGTTAACCAACTGTATGATTCTTTGTTCGGTTATAAAGATATGTTCTTTGGAAGCTTCACTCATGCGTTCGGTTATATTATATTTACGCAAATTTGGATGTATATGGGATATTCAATGTTGATTTTCCTTGCGGGACTACAATCCGTACCCAAAGATTTGTATGAGGCTGGATATATAGACGGAACTACGAAGTGGCAATCTTTTAAAAATATCACATTCCCACTTATCGCTCCATCCTTTACGATTAACATTATTTTGTCTATTATCGGTGCGATGTCCACCTTTGATATTATTCTCGCAACTACGGACGGTCGCTTTAACACAAGAACGATGGCATATGACGTTTATAAAGAGACGTTCCGTGGTTCTCTACAGATGGGACTTCCTTCCGCGCTTTCCGTGGTTCAGTTCCTTATGATTCTGGTGTTTGTAGTATTTGCAGTGAAACAAATGCGTAAGAGAGAGGTGGAATATTAATGAAGGATTCCAAAACCGCCAAAACTCTCTCTTATATTCTGATTGCAGTGTTGCTTGTTTTGTATATCATGCCGTTGTTATTTGTAATCAATATTTCATTCAAGTCCTTTACAGAATATCTGTTAGATCCTATCGGTCTCGTAAAAAGTATTCAATGGGATAATTATAAAGAAGCTTGGCTACAGGGTAATTTCTCTAATTATTTCTTAAACAGTCTGCTGTATACAGCCGTAGCAACAGTGCTGACCCTAATTGTTTCGTTATTCGGGGCCTTCCCGGTGGCGAGAAATTATGTGAAGTGGAGCGGATTTATTTATTTGTTCTTCTTGATGTCTCAGTTCCTGCCGAATCCAATGGTCGCACAGTTCAAGCTGATGCTTACCATGAAACAGGAGCTAGGATTTGTAGGTTATGACACGAAGCTGGGTTACATTCTCCTTAAAACAGGCGGAACGGGTATCGTGTTCATGATGTTTGTAGGTTACATCAAAGGAATTAGCCGGGAGATGGATGAAGCAGCAGGTATGGATGGCGCTGGATATATGCGTTATTTGTTCCAGATCATCATGCCACTTATGAAACCAGTAATTGCTACAGGTGTTATTCTAACAGCAATTAGTATCTGGAATGACTTCGTGGGGCCGGTCATGTATTTACCGAGTCCAGAAAACTATCCAATCACCTTCGGGCTTAAAGAATTCCGCGGTCAATACGGAAACAACTGGCCTATGTTGGCGTGCGGGATCATGATCGTATCTGCACCGCTTATCATCCTATACACCTTCATTCAAAAGTATATCGTTGACGGTGCATTGGCAGGTGCGGTTAAAGCTTAAGTAGTTGTGTAAATGAGAGGATGGAGAGAATGGATCGTAATAAAATTCATGGCTTCGAATTCACCGGAAATGATGGGGAATTCAGGCTTCAGCAACCGGATCGCAGCAGTTTTCTATATTTCCCTCTAGTGAATGAAGGGGGAATGATGTCGACAGTAACTCCAAAACTTCATGGTCAGGTTACCACAGGTCATAATTCATTTTTAACACCGCCATTATCTGTTGAAGATTTGCATAATTCGCGGGCTTCCCGCAACTTCTGGGTATACGTAGACGGCAAGGGAGCTTGGTCGGCAGTGGGGAACTCCGCTAAGCAAAATGCCGATTTTTATACATCGTCTACTGATGAAGCAGTACTAGAGGCTGGTTTCTTGTGGCAACGCGTAACGCGTTGTAACGCAGAGATGGGTGTTAAAGCTGAAATCACCAGCTTTGTGCCAAGTGGTAATGATAAAGTCGAATTAATGAAGGTTACGTTGACCAATACAGCAGCAGAGGCTATTACGCTGACACCGACAGCGGTAGTTCCGATTTACGCGCGTTCGGCGGATGATCTGCGCGATCATAGACATGTAACCTCCTTGCTTAACCGGATTTATACTTCACCCTATGGTGTTGAGGTTCAGCCTGCGCTCTCCTTTGATGAGCGGGGACACCGCATCAATCACACTTCTTATGGAGTATTTGGTGCAGAGGGTGACGGCAGTCAACCTGCGGGGTTCTTTCCGGTGCAGGAGGAGTTCATTGGAGAAGGTGGAAGCCTGGATTGGCCGGAAGCTGTTATCCTGAACAACACGCCGGAGATTGGCAAGGGCGGAGGCGTACAAAGAGAGGGATATGAGGCTATCGGGGGTCTTCGTTACGAGACGCTTACTCTGTCTCCTGGTGACAGCCATTCTTATATAGTAGTTATGGCGATCCATAATGAGAGAATTGATGTGGATGCTTTGATGAACAAATATGGTACATCTGAAGCCTTTGATCATTTGCTTGAGGAGACTAAAGCCTTCTGGGCAGATAAAGTGAATATGGTAGAATTTCATACCGGTGATTCAGATGCTGACCAATGGATGAAATGGGTTACGATTCAACCCGTGCTGAGAAGACTTTATGGTAACTCCTTCTTGCCTTATCATGATTATGGAAGAGGCGGACGTGGCTGGCGGGATCTTTGGCAGGATTGTCTAGCACTCCTTATTATGGAACCGGCTGAAGTACGCAGCTTACTGCTGAACAACTACGCTGGGGTAAGAATAGATGGTAGTAATGCCACTATTATCGGTCAACAGCCTGGTGAATTTATTGCCGACCGTAACAACATCCCGCGGGTGTGGATGGATCATGGGGCTTGGCCGTTCTTAACTACTATGTTATATCTGGATCAGAGTGGTGATCTTGATTTCTTATTGCAGGAACAGACGTATTTCCGCGATACCTTTATGAGTCGCTGTAAGGAACGTGATACTTCATGGGATACCTCGCTAGGAAGTGATCTCAGAACAACTTCTGGTGAGGTTTATAAAGGTACGATTCTGGAACATATCCTGCTGCAAAATCTGGTTCCGTTCTTTAATGTTGGAGAGCACAATAATATCCTGCTGGAGGGTGCAGACTGGAATGATGGTCTTGATATGGGCGCAGACCGGGGTGAGAGTGTAGCTTTCACAGCATTCTACGCAAGTAACTTATTGGATATTTCTCGTGTGCTGCGTACGCTAAAGACTTCTAAAGGGCAAGAGACAGTTGAATTGGCAGAAGAAATGAAACTATTGCTAGATTCGCTTGGTGAGCAAGTGGATTATGAATCTGTATCAGGCAAGCATGAAAGACTTAATCAATATTATGCTGCCGCTCCGAACAAAGTTAGCGGTATTCGTGCAGCACTCGACATAGAGACAGTAGCGGACGATCTGGAACAAAAAGCAGAGTGGATCTTTAATCACTTGCGCCGCAATGAGTGGGTGGAAAGTGAACAAGGTGGAGGCTGGTTTAACGGTTATTATAATAATGATGGAGAACAAGTGGAAGGGGAATTCGCAGAAGGCGTTCGAATGACGCTTACAGGTCAAGTATTCCCGCTGATGGGTCATGCAGCTGCGCCAGAGCAAATTCCGCATATCATTGCCGCCGTGGATCGTAATCTACTGGATGACAAAATTGGGTACAGACTTAATTCCCGTTTTGGAGGCATCCAGCAGAATCTGGGTCGCGCCTTTGGCTTTGCCTTTGGACATAAAGAGAACGGTGCTATGTTCAGTCACATGACCATCATGTATGGCAATGCGTTGTATAAACGCGGATATGTGAAAGAAGGACATAAAGTATTAGAATCTCTGTATAGCTTAAGTACTGACTTTGCAAAAGCCCGCATATACCCAGGAATTCCTGAGTATATTAACGAGCAAGGCAGAGGGATGTATACGTATTTAACAGGATCAGCAAGCTGGCTGCTGTTAACTATGGTTACTGAAGTATTTGGTGTAAAAGGTAAGCTAGGCGATCTTTTGTTGGAACCGAAGCTTGTTAAAGAGCAGTTTGATTCTGAGGGAAAAGCCTCTATTAAGACAATCTTCGCGGATCGCGAGTTTGAAGTGGTCTATAAAGCCACAGGAAGCTTAAACTACGGGGAGTACCAAATACACGCTGTTACCCTGAATGGCAGCGAGGTGACGCTGCAGCGCGGCTCAGGAAGTGCGATTATTCCGCGTGAAGAGTTGCTCTCTCTGCAGACAGAGAAATGCCACTTGATTGAAGTGACATTGGCGTAGCTTTATACGATATTTTAAGACGTCTGCACCGTTATTCATAGCGGCTGCAGACGTTTTTTTCAATAATGAATATTTATTCATTGTAACAATGAACGAAAGGGCGCGTTAGGTATGGGTTACAGACTGTCAAATGGCATATTAACTGTCGATATCGCTGATATCGGAGAGTATAAGGGCACACGTTTTGACTGGACAGGATTTATTACACAGGTGACATTAGAAGAGGGGAAACATACGTTTTGTGTGCCGGAAAGCTTGAAGCCAGGCGAAGGAACTGGGGGCAAGGGGCTTTGTAATGAGTTTGGCATTTCCCGGGCAATTGGATATGATGAAGCACCAATCGGAGGCTGGTTTCCAAAAATCGGAGTCGGATTGTTACAAAAAGGAAATTCCCTATTATACAGTTTCAATGAGGAGTTCCCCTTAACCTCTTTTAGTAAGGATATCGAAGCAGGGAATGATGCGGTCACCTATACGATCCACCCGATGGAAAGCAACGGATATGCTGTGCAGCTAACCAAAACGATTTCTTTACAGGGGGATCAATTAATAATTGCATATGAACTGCATAACAAAGGGCAAAAGCCTTTCCATACGGAGGAATATATTCACAACTTCATCGGAATCGACGGGTTGAATATTGGGCAGGATTTCGAACTGCGTCTTCCGAGGGAACTCAAGGTAGTAGAACCAGAATCCTCCTATACGAAAGAATTGCTAGAGGTATCCGGGAATACCCTTACTTGGTCAAAGGAACCGGATAAACCCTTTTATTGCAAGTTGAGCGGTTGGGAAGGTGAGGAAAATGAGTTCACCTGGGAGTTGGTTCATAAGCCTAGTGGAACAGGCGTGCGAGAGAGTGGGGACTTTCCAGTAGAACGTATGGCCCTGTGGGGAGAAGGTCATGTAGTCTCTCCTGAAGTATTTGTGAACATTAGTCTTTTACCGCGTCAAAGCAAGAGCTGGCGCCGATCTTACCGGTTTTTCACTGCGAAATGAGTACCGTCTTAACCTTTTATGTGAATAATTATACTTGCTGGTGCGGGAGAATATTGCTATCATAACCATATCCATATTGATAGGAGAGAAAGGGTGGGGAGCAGTTTTGAATAAGAGAGCATACAATTTTAATGCCGGACCGGCAGCATTGCCGCTTACGGTACTGGAACGCGCACAAGCGGAGTTTGTTGATTTCCGGGAAAGTGGAATGTCTATCATGGAGATGTCGCACCGTGGTGCAATTTACGAATCCGTGCATAATGAAGCGCAGGAACGTCTGCTTTCGCTCCTCGGCAATCCGAAGGGCTATAAGGTATTGTTCGTACAAGGCGGAGCAAGCACACAGTTTGCAATGATCCCTATGAACTTGATTTCCGAAGGCCAAGTAGGTAGCTATGTAATGACAGGTAGCTGGGCAGATAAAGCTTATAAAGAAGCCAAATTGGTAGGAGGCGCTCATGTTGCTGCTTCTTCCGAAGATAAGAAATTCTTGGCTATACCTGAATTAAGTTCGATCAAAGCTGCGGAGAATGCTGCTTACCTTCATGTTACTTCCAACGAGACCATTGAAGGAACGCAATATGCAGAATTTCCGGATGCAGGCTCGATTCCGTTAATCGCGGATATGTCCAGTGATATACTTTGCCGTCCAATCGATGTGAACCAATTCGGAATGATCTATGCCGGAGCACAAAAGAACCTTGGACCTTCAGGCGTGACTGTAGTTATCGCGAAAGAAGAATTGCTTGCAGAATCACCTTCTAACATTCCTACTATCATGCGTTACAGCACTCATTATAAGAATAACTCTCTTTACAATACACCTCCATCTTTCTCTGTATATATGGTGAACGAAGTATTAAAATGGATTGAGGAGCAAGGCGGCTTAGCTGGCATCCATTCCAAGAACCTTGAAAAATCGGGTCTGTTATATGATCACATCGATGGAAGTGACGGTTTCTACCGTGGTGTTGCAGAACAAGGCAGCCGCTCTATTATGAACGTTACTTTCCGGATGCAATCAGAAGAACTCGAAAAGCAGTTTGTCAAAGCTGCTGAACTGGAAGGTTTTGTCGGCTTAAAGGGTCACCGCAGTGTTGGGGGCTTGCGTGCTTCCATCTACAATGCAGTTCCTTACGAAAGTGTAAAAGCACTATCCGATTTCATGAACCATTTCCGGCAAACTCAAGGTTAATGAATTCTATCTATAACCTTCCGCCTTCTTGGTGGAAGGTTTTCAGTTTGTTTGGAGAAGCTATGGTTAGGCACTAGAGTAAAACATCTGGCTATTAAGCCTTTAGAGAGGAAGGAACCATATAATGGCACTCCATATCGTATTAGTCGAGCCGGAAATTCCGGCCAATACTGGCAACATTGCGCGTACTTGCGCCGCTACCGGCACTCATCTTCACTTGGTTCGTCCACTCGGATTCCGTACAGACGATGCTACATTAAAAAGAGCAGGATTAGACTATTGGCATGCTGTTACTATTGAATATCACGACTCCTTTGCTGAGGTTTTGGAGAAATATAGCGAGGGGCGTTTCTTTTACGCAACGACGAAAGCAGAGAAAAGATACAGCGACTTTAAGTTCCAAGATGGCGATTTTTTTGTTTTTGGCAAGGAAACGAAGGGGCTTTCTGCAGAGATTCTAGAAGCAGGTAAAGAAACAAAAATGCGCATGCCAATGAGTGATGCTGTGAGATCTCTGAATTTATCCAATTCGGCAGCAATTATTGTGTACGAGGCGCTTCGACAATTGGATTTCCCTAATCTTATTTAAAAAAAGACAAATTTTTTATTTTTTTCAGCAGGATTCGACAATTAGGTAACGAAATATATTGAAAGAGCCGAAATAAGTAGTAGCTACTAAATAATTTTTCTTGAACAGGAGAGGTGTACGTTAGTTATGAAACCTGCTGGTGTAGTTCGCAAAGTGGATCAGTTGGGTAGAATTGTTCTGCCTAAGTCCCTGCGTAAAAGGTATCAGATGAATGAAGGCGACCCGGTTGAAATTTTGGTACAGGGTGACCATATCATCTTGGAGCGTTACCGTCCAAAATGTGTTTTCTGTGGATCGATGGATGGTGTAAGCGAATATAAAGATCGTTATATTTGTTCTGCATGCCTTTCGGAAATGACTCAATTGCCAAGACATGCCTAAGAAGTACATATTTTGAATTTTGACAGCCAAGAGCTTATAAAAAAACTGTCCTCTTCGTAGAACTCTTCTACTTGGGGGGCAGTTTTTTTATGATACGAAAAATGCCCCCGCACCAAGTGGCTGCAGGGACACATCGGCTTTATAGGACTTTTGTTTTGTCGTCGTTGTAAGATGAGGTAAGGATGCCGACCGTAAATAACACAAATACGAACATTACGATCCAAAAGGTTAATGAGAACGACATACTAACACCTCCAATAGCGAATGTATTCGTTATCAAGATTATAACCTGCAATTTAATAAAAATAAACGCAAATGTGATATGTTACATAGACAATTTACTATATTATTTAAAAAACAGAAAATTCGTTGGCACAGCTCTTAGATTTCCATCGGATGGTTTATTGATAACTCTTCCGTTAAAGATCAATGAGGAAGAGCCACCACCATCTAAATTATAAGCATCTACGAGACCCATATTCGATAATTTGTTCTGAATCTCCTCCAGCTGTGCACCAGAGCTGCCATACTCATTATATCCATCCGCTACAAAAAGCAGGATCTGATCATCTTTATATTTGCCGATCACGGTACGTGGTGCCCGATTAGGGGATGTTTTCCACTTTTCGGGTATGGGTGTTTTGATGTTGTTTTTAAGGAGGACAGGCACAAAGGTGGCGCCGAATACCGGATCTAGCTGATCTAATTGTGCGCGACTGTAGAATTTCCCGCCGATTAATTGCCCGGATTTGTTCAGCCCAACAAAACTTAGGTCCTTGTACGTCGGCTCAAAACCGTATAAATACTTTCCATCCACTACAGTTGTGCTTAAGGGATAACGTTTTCCGGATTGATCTGCAAAGCCGCCCGCATTAATACCAGCAATTGCACCATTACGCTGTACGGCATGCATAGTAGTTTCCGCACCGGAGGCTGTCTCCGCCAAGCTCATCTTCATAGCGGTCGGGTCCTTCAATTTGATTTTCAACGCATAAGCTTTGTAGTTTCCTGGATTCAATCGATATAACTCAACTCTTATACGGTCGCTAGTAACGATCTCTGAAGGTATACCAAGCTTGGCTGAAATCCTGCGGTTATAGATCAGTTCAGGCCGGGTCGCCTGAGTCTGTGCTGTTTCGACCAGCTTATTCATCGTAGTGGTAGTCTCTTTATATAGCTTGGCACTAGCGCTGACAGCATCAATGGTGTAAGCTGCGGAGGCCTCTGCCAGCGTCAGCTCTTTTTTTAAGGAAGCTGTTTCATTCACTGGCCCAGCGCTTGGTGTGAATTGTCCTACATCAAGGTCTAGCTGTAGCGGTGGTCGATACCACGACATACAAATAACCAAGCCTATGAACGGTGCAGTTAGAAGCATGAAGAAGCGGTTTACTCTTTTGACTGGCGTCATCATTTGATCAGATCCATTTCTTTCTTCAAAGCTTCTAACTGTTTGCTTACCTCACTCAATTGCGTATATAGCTTGTTGCTGTTATCTGTCTTGGCACTAGCATTATCTTTAGTGAAGGTTAATAGTTCGTTAAAGCTTTGCACTGTATTCTGCAATTCCTTCACTTCTTCAGAGAGAACGGCAATTTTTGCTTCATAGTCGGTCTTCAAAACGGTAAGCTGCTGCTGGCTCTGAGTACTAAGTTCGGTAAGCACCTGTTGCTTCAGATGGTTCGTGTAGCTGTATACAGCATATACGCCGAGTCCGATCATCATAATCCAGAACAGTAAAAACCATTTTACGGAAGGGCCGTTTCTCGCAGTAGTAGAGCGCGAGCGTACCGGGGACGTTTCCGCTAGCGGTTGCATTTTATCACCTCGGGTTGGTCTTTTTTTCAAGTCCCCATTCTATCAGACTTTGACAAGATTCGCAAAAATGTAAGAGAGTATGAAAACTAGAAAAAGTAATTGCATCCTATTAAACTACTGCGATACAATTTCTATAGATTGGAATTCTGATAGACGTACACAAGGTAACCAGCTAGAGATTATACAGACAAGTCATCATACAGCCTTGCTTGCGTTTTAACCGGAAACGCTGCGGCGCTTTCCTTTCTAGATGATTATATATAGAGCAGGGGGTCAGGGCATTAATGATGAAGGTTTGGCAGGTGGTCATTGTGGGGTGTCATCCTACAAGTATGCTGGGGACAAAATTGATTTTGGAAGAGGAAGAGGGGCTTAAGGTTCTGGGAATGTATTCCACTTGGGACGAAGGCGCTACCATCGTAAGGGAAAAAAATCCCGAGCTAGTGCTAGTAGATTATCATATGCCTGAGGGAAATATTGAGAGTGTGCTGTTAAATATGAAAAAAAGCTCACCAAACTCACATTTTGTCGTGATGACAGACGAAGACGGGCGAGAACTGCTTCAGCCCCTCGTAGAACTAGGAGCCAGCGGGATATTCTCGAAGGGAGCTTCTCCCCGTCAGCTTTTACAGCTGATCCTGGGTTTACGGGAGGGTTTTCTTTCAATGCCGTTGGAATGGATTGAAAAAGGAGCTTGGCCGATTTCGACATTTAAAGGATTAGATGATGTTCTGCAACTGACGGAGACAGAGATGTTTATCATGGAGCGAATCGTTCAAGGGATTACCTACGATAAAATTGCGCTTGAAATTGCGGTAAGCCGTCGGTCCATTGATAATTATTTGCGCAAAATCTATGTAAAGCTAGATGTTTCGACCCGGGCACAAGCGATTGAGAAATTCGCGCTCTTCTCAAGACAAAACAGGCAAATCTACGCCTAACCCACGCTTTACGACATAATGACGTATGGGGTGGAATATTCTTGGAGTAGAAGTAAGAATATCATGTTGAATGGGTAACCATCCCATCCTTGGATGAGGATGACGAAGCCGTTTCTACTTGGTAACAGGGAAGGGGGATTTCGCATGATTTACGAATTTTCTGCTCGCGCACACACATTGTTGTCGTCATCGCTTCTTAGTATCCGCACCCAAACACGGAGAAGCTCCATGATATCGCTAGCTGAAGAATTACCAGCGGAAGAACTATTCCCATTGTCACTGCTTGCTGAAGCAGCATCTACGGTGATTTCAGCAGATGCGGGAGCACTGCAATATGGTGATCCTGCAGGGTACGGACCGCTTCGGGAGTGGCTTGCAGGGGATTGGCTTAAAGAAAAAGGGGTAAATGTTGTTGAAGGTGGAGTTCTGCTAACAACGGGTAGCCAGCAAGCCATTGATTTGTTGTCGCGGGTGTATATTGATCCAGGAGATCGTGTATTAGTAGAAAATCCGACCTCTCCAGGATTTTTGCAGACTCTTCGGATGCAGGGGGCCGTTATTATTCCTGTACAGGGTGATTTGGACGGGCTTGATCCGGAGCATTTGCGGAGCCAGATCGAGCTGCATAAGCCGAAAATGCTGTTCGCAACCCCTAGCTTTACCAATCCAAGCGGCATTTTATGGAGTTTGGAGAGACGCCGCGCAGTATTGGATTTATGTATCGCATATAACATCTTGATTGTGGAAGATGATTCTTATGGGGATTTGCACTTCCAGAAGCAGGGTGAACACAAGGCTAAAAGATATCCGTCTTTGTATGCACTGGAAAATATCAGCGATGGCGGACACGTGCTTTATATCGGTTCGTTCAGCAAGACCGTTGCGCCCGCGCTGCGGACGGGCTGGGCGGCAGGCAGCCGAGTCTTGATCAGAATGATGTCTGCGGCTAAGCAGATGGCCGATTGGCAGTCGAGCGCATTAAATCAGCGGCTGCTGCATCATTTATTGGATGTGTCTGCGTTTGATCTGCGTGAGCATATCGCGCAGCTGAATCGAGAGTATAACACCCGTCTGAAGCTTATGGTGGAACTGCTCAAGCGGCCTGCTTGGAAGGGCAGCTCCTATGACCTTCCATCAGGAGGCATGTTCCTGTGGGTCGCACCACCAGAGGGAATGGATGTTATGGCGTTGCTCAAATGTGCGCTGGGTAAGGGAGTGGCTTTTTTGCCAGGTCCGTTATGTAGTGTAGATGGAGTCAGCAATCACCTTCGCCTTAACTTTAGCCATCCCGGCAGGGATGAGCTGCTGCTTGGCATGAATCTGATGAGCGAAGCGGTTAAGGAGTTCACAGCACGGAGTTAGGTAGTGGAATGAAAGTTGTGAATGAAAGATTGAAATGAATGACATGATGAAAACACAAGACACTTTTAGAGCTAAAACAAGGACAGAATTACAAGTCGGGCAAGACGAAGTTCGTGATGTGAGATTAATTAGGGAAATCCTCCCTAAAACTGGTCGATTTGAACTCTAAAATGGACTGTTTAGGGAATTTCTCCCTAAAAAATCAAGGGATTCCCCGTTTTAGGGGTAAATCTGGCGAAAATCAGGGAGGAATTCCCTAAAATGCAGTTTTTAGCGTGTGAATCGAAGAATATTGGGGAGGATTTCCCTAATAACTTAGTGTGCCCTTTTCGGAATGGTGTTTTTAAAGCTTATTTTGCTTTGAATGATTCAGCAAGAGTAGCTTGTTAAAGCAAGAGTAGAGAAAATAGTAATTAGTAAATAGCGCTCGTGTTCGAAGATTGTAAATAAGTTAGTTAAGTACAGTCAAGTAGAGCTGGATGAGGTACGCATGAGACATGAACGTGGTAAGAGTGAGATGCAGACATGTAACGTGGGAAGAGCGAGTTAAACACGCGGTAAGAATGCAATTCGAATAGGGAACGTATGAGTACTAATGAGATATGAGTAAAATAAGACATGGTACGTATGAGATACTAGTGTGTTAAAAATGTAATCTAAATGTGGTATGAGTGTAGTAAGAGCGTGGTACGCATCAGATACTAATATGTTAAGTGTAAGTTAAGAACATGGAATGCACAGAGATAGGTTTTAAATAAGATTAGACATACGAAAAAGCATCCCGTAGTTGGGATGCTTTTTGGCGTTATTTACACATGTTATGTGTGCATCAGAATAATAAGTTTAAAGTCTGAGTAAATGATTAGAACCGAGCTAAAAGAATAAGACCCGACTAAAAAGAAATAGTCGATAGAAGTACTGTCCAGGCTAGGTTAGCTAATTAATGGGATGATTGCTGTTATTGGGTACGCCGCTTGTTATCGCGGCATATTCCACCAGCGCCGCATGACCGGCTGGGGTTAGGGTGTAACGCCCACGGCTTACCCGGTGAAACCAGCCGTAGTAGTTATTCTGAAGCATAGCGGCGGCGGTGGGTACGCCGCTACGCTTCCGCAGCTCGGCCGGAGTGATGCCGGCCGAGCGGGGAGCGCTTCCTGCGGCCAATACGGCCGCTGGAAGCGTGCTTGAGGCAGCGCTAGGGGCATCGCTTCGCGTGCCTGCCGCCGCTGCCTCCCGTGCTGCCGCGTCCCCGGCAGCACGGCTCTCCGGCGCTGAGCTCAGCGCCGGAACCTGTTCAGCGGTGCCCTCCGCTGAACGTCTGGCAGCTGCGAGCGAAGCCTTCGCCGCTGCCTTCTCTGCAGCGGCGAAGGCGTCCGCCTCCGCTGCTTGCAGAGAAAGCGCGACACGCAGCGCTTTCTCGCGGTAGGCTGTCACGAGCTTGACGCGCGTGCTGCCGCCATGTTGTAGTCTCCGCTGCGCTCGCGGAACTCATAGAGCAGGCGTTCGCGCCGCCGCTTATTGCTGCGCTGCGCAGGCGGCTTCTCGTCTGGCTCTACGAGCACCTCGACCAGCGGTGCTTTGGTCTTATAAAAGATAACAGTGATCAGCCCAAGACCGAGCTTACGGCATAATCCGCTAAGCTCGCCCCAGCGCTGGTTCACCGCTCCTTTTTTATCACGGACACGTTCCACTGCGAGATAGACGGTGGGACTGAGCTTCAACCGTTCTACCCCTTGCAGCAGTAAGGCGAGATTGAATGATTTTTTCATCTCCACAATCAGAGGATGCTCAATGTCCTCCCGAATCCCCACCAAATCGCAGGTCCGAACCTCACCTTTGATGCTGTAACCCTGCTTTTCAAAAAAAATCTTCAAAGGAGCATACAGCTCCGTTTCATGTCGTACCGCCATCTTGTCACTCCCGTAGGCCCTTATTTTCGGGTTTCCCAATAAGGTTTTACAGCCATTTTCTGATTCTCTATTATAGCACAGTAAAAAAGAGGTCAACTATTCCGCGCTTGCCGCATAGGTATGTAATACACTTTTTAACGCTATAGGAGAGCAAGTAGAAGAGCAAGTAGGAGCGCAAGAGGAGGCAGCGAGCAATGGACATTTTTGAGCGTATAGCTTCGTATCGGGCTGAGAACGACCGGTTGGCGTGGAGCGGCACCTTCAAGCAGTATATAGAACTGTTGAGAAAAGACCCCTCTCCCGCAAAAACCGCTCACTCCCGCGTTTATGACATGATTAAGTCGCACGGCGTAGAGGACATAAACGGACGCAAACGGTATAAGTTTTTTGAACAGGAGATTTTTGGACTTGATCGTGCAGTCGAAAAGTTGGTCGAGGAATATTTTCACTCTGCAGCACGTCGGCTTGATGTTCGCAAACGGATTTTGTTATTGATGGGACCTGTCAGTGGGGGAAATCGACCCTGGTCACGCTGCTTAAACGTGGTTTGGAACAGTACTCGCGGACAGATGCGGGTGCGGTATACGCAATAGAAGGCTGCCCGATGCATGAGGACCCGCTGCATTTGATCCCGCTGGAGCTCCGTCCGGAGATTGAGAAGGAACTTGGTGTACGTATTGAGGGCAACTTGTGCCCATCCTGCCAGATGCGTCTAAGAAATGATTATGCTGGTGACATTGAGCAGGTTAAGGTGACGCGTGTTATTCTGTCAGAAGAAGAGCGGGTAGGGATTGGTACTTTTAGTCCCTCTGATCCGAAGTCTCAGGATATCGCCGATTTGACAGGAAGTATTGATTTTTCGACCATTACTGAATTTGGTTCGGAATCTGATCCGCGTGCCTACCGTTTTGATGGGGAGTTGAACAAAGCTAACCGTGGGCTGATGGAATTTCAGGAAATGCTCAAATGCGACGAAAAGTTTTTATGGAACCTGCTGTCACTGACGCAAGAAGGCAATTTCAAGGCTGGCCGCTTCGCGTTGATAAGTGCGGACGAAATGATAATTGCTCATACAAATGAAACCGAGTATAAGTCGTTTATTTCTAATAAAAAGAATGAAGCGCTCCAATCCCGTATGATTGTTATGCCTGTTCCGTATAACCTCAGAGTTTCGGAAGAGGAAAAAATCTACGCGAAGCTGATCGCCCAGAGTGATATGAGTCATGTGCATATTGCACCACATGCGCTGCGTGCCGCCGCTATTTTTTCTATCCTAACCCGTCTTAAAGAAAGCAAAAAACAAGGTATGGATCTGATCAAAAAGCTGCGGATGTACGATGGCGAAGAGGTCGAAGGCTATAAAGAGGCCGATCTTAAAGAGATGCAAACGGAGTATTTAGATGAGGGCATGTCCGGAATTGATCCGCGTTATGTTATCAACCGCATTTCCAGCGCTCTGATCAAAGGAGATCTGCAGTGCATGAACGCACTGGATGTCCTGCGGGCGATAAAGGATGGCCTGGATCAGCATCCGTCGATTACAAAAGAGGAGCGGGAGCGTTATCTGAACTTCATCTCCATTGCCCGCAAGGAATATGATATTTTAGCGAAAAGTGAAGTACAAAAGGCATTTGTCTACTCCTTTGAGGAATCTGCGAAGACACTTTTCGAGAATTATCTAGATAATATCGAAGCTTTCTGCAATTGGTCGAAAATTCGTGATCCGCTGACGGATGAGGAAATGGAGCCGGATGAGCGGTTAATGCGTTCGATTGAAGAGCAAATTGGAATCTCTGAGAATGCAAAAAAAGCGTTCCGTGAAGAGATCCTGATCCGGATTTCCGCGTATTCACGCAAAGGGAAGAAATTCGAGTACAACAACCACGACCGTCTGCGGGAAGCGATTGAGAAAAAGCTGTTCACAGATCTCAAAGATATTGTCAAAATCACCACCTCGTCCAAAACACCTGATGAAAGTCAGCTCAAACGAATCAACGAGGTATGCGCCAGACTTATTGATGGACATCACTACTGCCCAATTTGCGCCAACGAGCTGTTGAAATACGTGGGAAGTCTGCTTAACCGTTAAAAAAGAATTCATTTATGCGGGGTGTTCCAAAAGCCATGAAAATGGCTGTGGAGCACTCTTTTTTTGCCCTTCCATGTTGTATCTTCCTCCTTTTACCCTCCTAATGTTAATCTAAACACCGCAACCCGTCTGACTAATTTGGCTGTTGTGCGTAAGAAGTTGCTAAAGGACACAGGTGACCCTAAACGTAGATTTTGAGCATATTTCGCAGGCTATCGGACCCCATGGTCGCTATTAGCAGGAAAAACCCTAAATATGAGCCGTTTTTGACTAATAGCTGCACTGGAGTCCGAAACTCCGCTCAAAAGGCGATGTTTTTGCAATTAACGTCATCTGGGTCCTTTAGTCAGTCGTTGGGAGCAACAGAACTGAAGAGTAAGTAGTTACGTGGATCCAGCGTTGTCTACTTCGAGGCTTACCCAAAATGATGGTGACTAAGAATACGCAGAGTTGTGATCCTTTTGTAAATGGAGGATCACTGCTCTGTTTTTCTATACAGGCAATAATGCAGCTCAGCAAAACAGGAACAGTCCATTTCCAGCGCAGTTGATATAATGAAATCACCGTACGGGGAAAGGCTGGTGCTGCACTTGAATTACAGTAAAGATATAGAAAAATGTGTTGAATATATAGAAGCTCATATTAAAGAAAATATAACGGTTGAAGAAATAGCGACGGAGGTCGGATATTCGGTGTATCATTTTTGCCGAGTGTTTAGCTTGTGCAAAGAAATGTCTGTGATGGAATATGTGCGGAGCCGAAAATTATCCTTAGCCTCAATTGAATTATTTGCTGGAAAAAAGATCATTGATATTGCGCTGGACTATGGTTTTGAAACACAAAGTGGCTTTACTAAAGCTTTTCGCAAAACCTTTGGTTATAGTCCGACACAATATGCGGCACGGATGGATGGGTTTAGTAAAGGAAATTCAATATTTGATATCGGAGGTTATATTATGAATCCTGTTTTTGTTCGTAAGCCTGCTTTTAAGGTGGCTGGTTATGGTATCCAAACTAATGTTGCGGGTAGTATGTACACTAAGGATATTGCTTCTTTTTGGAGCCATTATGAGGGTGAAAACCTGGAGTCCAAAATGTATAAAATACTAAACCCGCCTAAACACGGAGAAGTTGGTTTATGTATTCCGTCTTCAGATAACGGCAATGCCACCTATCTTTTGGGTGTTATTGTTGAGGACTACTCCAAGGTAGAAGCTGATATGTTGACGATGGATGTGCCAGAAGCCGAATATGCCGTGTTTACAACACCTCCAGTGGATACTTCAACGGATACAGAGCAAATAGAGTTTGCCCAAGTCATAAAAAGCAGCTGGAAGTACATCTTCGAAGAATGGTTTAAGGACAGTGGTTACGTTTATGACGAGACTAAGCTGGATTTTGAGTTTTACGATGAACGCTGCCATTCGCGGCCAGATACAGTGATGGAGATTTACGTTCCTGTGAAAAAGTTGACTGAATAGTCGATAAGGGCAAAGACCGCGCGGTGATAATTGTAATTTCAGAAATGTTTGGACTTTAGGTCGCTGACAAAGGCGAACGCTACGGACCTACATTTTCAAACTTCCTTACGTTACGTTCACCTGAGCATTTGCCATGTGCAGTTATTAAGTTGATATGAGGGTGTCGATGGAGGTCCGCAGCGTATTACCGCTGTGGGTCTCCTTTTTTAGGAACCTCCATATGGAAACCAATGATACTTTTGGGGTGTTTTTTTATCTAATCAGTTTATGTTTGACGAGTATGTTCTTCCGTAGTGTAATAGAGTCAATTAGAAAGGTAATTCGAAAATAACGGGGAGTGGGGCAGATGATTAGAGAAGCGAGAGCTGATGACTGGAAAGACATAGCGGAATTATTAGAACAGTTGGGATATCCAGATACAGAAGTGTTCATGCAAGAAAAAATAGAAAAGCTAATCCTACATCCGGACGAGGAATTATTGGTTTTTGAGGAAGATGATAAAGTGGTAGCTTGTATTTCCATGCATTACATATCCCAATTAGGTCTGGTAGGAGAGACTGCAATTATAAGTTATCTTGTGGTGAGTAATGCCATTAGGAGCAAAGGAATTGGACGAAAGCTTGAGGAGTATTGCGCTGATTTAGCTAGAAAAAGATACTGTGATAAAATTCAGGTTCATTGTCATTCCAGAAGAACTGATGCGCATAGATTTTATGCTCGACAAGGATTTGTTGAGGCTCCAAAATATTTCTCGAAGTCGTTAAAAGTATCTGAATCCTCATTTTAGTCATAGCAAAAAACGGCAGACCAGGGTGTTAATACCCGTTTAGGTCTGCCGCTTTTTTTAGTTTAAATAAACTTCCGCTGCACCTTTTTGCCATCGTATGAAAAACGCGCCTTTTTGTCTTCCACAACCGTCTGTAGATGAACCGTCCGCCCCCATAAAGAGTAGATGTGAGGGAGTGTGCGCTCCAGATACTTCAGATCCAGCTCGATACTTTCATAGCGATGAGTTATAAATAATTCACCATTCTTCTCGAAGTCTGCGTCCTCAATGACCAAGTAAGGAGACCCGCCATTGACCCGGGCGAGCACCAGTTGATCTCGTACATTTTCCCATGCTTTATCGGTGATTTTCCATTCGGGGCCTTTTTTCTCAAAAACATAAAGATCGAGGTCGTTCACCAATTCCTTCGACAGATAGCTGCGGATAAAGGAGGTATCGGATTCCAACTCACGTACTTCAAAGATTTTCTCACGGTCCCAGCGGCGTTCGATGTCTTCAAAGATTTTCAGCCCCAGATAGTAAGGATTCAGGCTTTGCCGTGAGGGCTGCACGACGGATGAATTCAATTTTGCGTATTCCACAGTTTCCTCTTCGGTCAGATCTAGTTCGCGAACGATGCGCTGATGCCAGTAGGAAGCCCAGCCTTCGTTCATGATCTTCGTCTCCATCTGCGGCCAGAAGTAGAGCATTTCGTCATGGAGCATCGTCATAATGTCACGCTGCCAATCCTCCAAAACAGTGGAATATTGCTGGATAAACCAGACCATATCTTTTTCTGGCTCCGGGGGAAAGCACGGTTTCCAGAGGGTGCTTCCTGTGGCCCGGTATTGCTTTTATCTAAATTCCATAATTCGTCATAAGGATTGGATGATTTCGAGCCGCCTGGAGGGGCGTCTTTGAGCTCCTTCATCTTAGCTTCCAGTAGGTGAGTTTTGCCCAGCTTGCGTGGCTGGATCAGACTGGGGTCTATATGCTCCTGGATAGCCAGCACTGAATCGATGAAGCTCTCCACAGCATCAGTTCCGTAAGTTACAGAATAATAAGCAATCCGATCTGCTGTAGCTGACATGCTCTCGACCATATCTCGGTTGGACATGGAGAAACGCATATTATTTTTGAAAAAATCACAGTGCGCTAGCACATGGGCAACGATCAGCTTATTCTGAATCAGTGAATTTCCATCCAGCAGGAAGGCATAACAAGGGTTGGAGTTAATAACGAGCTCGTATATTTTGCTCAGTCCGAAATCGTATTGGGATTTCATTTTATGAAAGGTTTTTCCAAAACTCCAGTGTCCAAATCGTGTAGGCATTCCATAAGCGCCGAATGTATAAATAATATCTGCGGGGCATATTTCATAACGCATGGGATAAAAATCTAAACCGAAGCCAGTGGCTATTTCCGTAATCTCGGCAATGGCCCGCTCTAGCGCATTAATTTCTTCGCTTGGCATGAATCTTTCTCTCCTTCCTACTCTGGGCACCGCCTGTATGGGGCAGAACCTATATGAAATGCGGATACCTGTATCGAAAAATGCTATTCATACTATGTATATGGGAGGAGGGGAGGCAATATGACGGGGGAACTATCGTAGCCACCACCCAAACGTATTTATAAATAGATGATTCCTCATTCAGAAATTTGGCGAATTCTTCCTCGCTGTCACTGTATGTGGAAATTCCATCCTTGCGATCCTTCTGAGCTTGTTGAAGTTGAGACAGGACACCTTCATTGTTGAAAATGACTGAAGTCATTCGCTTCTTCTCCAACAAAGATAATACAAACGAAAAGTATAACAGCGAGAGAGATTTTCAAGGCGTCTTGAAGTAAAGAAGAAACTATGGGGTGGAGAATTTATAGAATGGTTTCTATACTAGCCTAAAATGATATTTGTCAAACGGTTTACCGCCGTATGCAAAGTTTCTTTCCCCTCTACACAAGCCATTGCAACCCCGTAGATGCCCCAACTCCAAAATGTAGCCAGTAAATAATGTTCTTCCTTCACACCATGCTCTTTATCTAATAAAGTTTGAAGTGTTTCCGTCAATCGTTGTTTAATTTCATAGTCCATTTTCGATTTGAATTCTTCAAGAGCATGTTGACATTGTAAGGATAAATTTATTTGAGAACTCATAATAGCTTGGAGGGACATAATAATTGTTTGTTCATTGATGACTTCTTGTAAGGCTACTTCATTAAAAATTTCTTTCGTAAGAACTTCTCTTTGAATCACATCGATTAAATCGTATTTATCCACAAAATGATAGTAAAATGTTGAACGGTTAATCTCTGCTTCTTGTGTAATATCACTAATGGTAATATCACTAAAATCTTTTTGTTTAATCAGTCTCATAAAACCATTCATGATATTTTCTCTTGTTCGTTGAATCCGCGGATCTTGTTTTTTCATTTGTACCTTCCTTCTTAAAATACTAATACTTTTTGACACTTGTTGGATTAATGGGTGACCCCATTATAACAGAAAAAATTTTCGAAAAAAACACTTCATGGTCCATTTTTTGTATGGACTACGAAGTGCAGTATAAAGATAATAAACGATTAGAAGCTTTGTGCTAATTGCTTGGCACGCAAGATGCCTGCTGCTTTAATTTTCTCGGCATTATTTGGCATTTTAGCTTGACCTTCAATAAATAAACCTTCATATTCAGTAATACCCATGAAGTTCATAATATGTTTTAAATATCGATCGCCTAGCTCTTCATCTGCTAAATGACCTTCTGAATAAAAATCACCGCGAGCTTGAATATGAAGCACTTTCTTATTATGAAGTAAGCCAACAGCACCAGTCTCCGTATATCTAAACGTCTTACCAGGTACAGCTACGGCATCGATGTATGTTTTCACAACGGATGGGAATGAGAAGTTCCACATCGGCGTTACGAATATCATTTTATCCGTTGCAATAAATTGATCGAGAATTTCGTTTAGGCGACTAACTTTCGCTAATTCCTCAGTTGAAAGAGCGTCAATATGCTGTCCTGCACGAAGTTTCCCCCAACCACTCATAACATCTGCATCTAAATTTGGAATATCTTCTTTGAATAAATCCAAGGTCACGATTTCATCCGTTGGGTTGGTCTCTTTATATGTTTCAATAAATGCCTTTCCTGCTGCCATACTAAACGAACGATTTTCGTCATTTGGATTTGCTGTAATAAATAATACCATAGTGATAATAATCTCCTCTATTCTTTTATGTTTACAACAATTGTTGTTAAAGTTAGTATAAAACGATTAATCTACTAAACAAACCATCAATTTTATTGAATTGTTGCAAATCCAACACTCAGCTAGCATTGATTGAAATAGTTTTGGAAAAAGAGAAGCGGCCAATCGGACACAATCCACGAAGGGGATGAATCTGAAATAAAAAAGCTCTCCATAAACGATGCTTCATCGTTTGTAGAGAGCCTTTTTGCGTAAGCACCTTAGCTGACCGAAGCCCAGCCTTCGTTCATGATTTTTGTCTCCATCTGTGGCCAGAAGTAGAGCATTTCGTCATGGAGCATCGTCATAATGTCACGCTGCCAATCCTCCAAAACAGTGGAATATTGCTGGATAAACCAGACCATATCTTTTTCTGGCTCCGGGGGAAAGCACGGTTTCCTGAGGGTGCTTCCTGTGGCCCGGTATTGCTTTTATCTAAATTCCATAATTCGTCATAAGGATTGGATGATTTCGAGCCGCCTGGAGGGGCGTCTTTGAGTTCCTTCATCTTAGCTTCCAGTAGGTGAGTTTTGCCCAGCTTGCGTGGCTGGATCAGACTGGGTCTATATGCTCCTGGATAGCCAGCACTGAATCGATGAAGCTCTCCACAGCATCAGTTCCGTAAGTTACAGAATAATAAAATCCGATCTGCTGTAGCTGACATGCTCTCGACCATATCTCGGTTGGACATGGAGAAACGCATATTATTTTTGAAAAAATCACAGTGCGCTAGCACATGGGCAACGATCAGCTTATTCTGAATCAGTGAATTTCCATCCAGCAGGAAGGCATAACAAGGGTTGGAGTTAATAACGAGCTCGTATATTTTGCTCAGTCCGAAATCGTATTGGGATTTCATTTTATGAAAGGTTTTTCCAAAACTCCAGTGTCCAAATCGTGTAGGCATTCCATAAGCGCCGAATGTATAAATAATATCTGCGGGGCATATTTCATAACGCATGGGATAAAAATCTAAACCGAAGCCAGTGGCTATTTCCGTAATCTCGGCAATGGCCCGCTCTAGCGCATTAATTTCTTCGCTTGGTATGAATCTTTCTCTCCCTCCAGCTTGGGCTTATGCTGCAACCTATTCTGACAAGGCTGCAAAGGTTCCGCGACAACGTCCGGGACTGTTCCATTTAAGTATATGGGAGAGAAGATGAGTGTATGACGTTCTGAATTTCTGAGTGGAAATAATGTGATTTTGTATACATTATTGGAAGGAAGCACTAGCTTTTTTTGTATGCGAATTCTATCAACGGTATCCTTCTCGGTGAATTCGGACTCAGATGACGTTATTTGCAAATTTCCAGCCTTTTGAGCAGGGTTGCGGACCCCACAGACGCTATCCCGCAGAAAGAGGCTCATATGTGGTGTCTTTCTTGCCAATAGCGGCTATGGGGTCCGTTAGCATACCAAAAGTGGAATAATACTGCGATTAGTGTCATCTGTGTCCGATAGGTGCCCAATAGGTGCCCAATAGGTGCCCAATAGGTGCTCCATATGTGTTCGAGGAGCAGTTCCATAGGTGCCCGATAGAAGCTCCACAAGTATCCGATTAGTACTCCATAAGTGTTCGAAAAGTGCTCCACAAGTGTCCAATTATTGCTTCACAAATTCCCAATTGCTCACCACACAAGCATAAGCAGTCGAGAGAACTTAACCTTCCCCAGAGTACCCAAACCCTCAATAGACAAACCGCCGTTGCGCCCAATAGCTGAAAAGGAAGATTGAAGCCTCGGTCAGTAGCTTGGCGGCGACAAGCGGAATAATCAGCTTTTCATTATAGAAATAGAGTAGCCCATAGTTGAACAACAATACGAGGATCACCAGCGCAAAATATTTGGGAAGCGAAGCCTGAATCTTGGAGCGTTTGCCGCCTGTGAAGACGTATTTTCGGTTCATAGAATAGTTAAAGACAGAGCTGCACAATCTCGCGGCCGCGACGGACAGGAATAGGTTATGGCTGAGCCTCTGAAACAGGAATAAGAGTGTGAAGTCGAGCAGGGCTGACAGCAGCGAAGAAGTGCTGAACATCAGTATCGGCAGATAAATCCGGAAGGAGTCCATCAGAGGCCGGAAATGGGATGATTTATTATCGTCCAGATAGACGGTATCGATGTACTCTTCCGTAATGGTGTATCCCTCTTTATGGGCAGTCAGCAGCATGTTCATTTCATATTCAAACCGTTCGCCGGGAATCTGGCATAGCCAATCAAGCATTGATAGGGGGTAGCCGCGCAGCCCAGTTTGTGTATCATAAATCTTAGTACCTGTAGTTAAGGAAAAGACCGTCCGGGTTACAGAGTTGCCGAAGCGGCTGCGCAGAGGAATGGTTCCGGTGAACCGGCGGCTGCCGAGTACGATTCCCGGAGTAGTCTGGTTCCGCAGAGATTCAACGATCCGGTTAATATCATAAGGCAGATGTTGGCCGTCGCTATCCGCGCAGACTACATAATCCGGCAGACCGGCCTCCTGAATATACTGGAACCCTGTCTTCAGAGCACGTCCTTTTCCGAGGTTGACTTCATGGGTTAGGACAGTGCAGCCGAATGCTTCGGCCATATCGAAGATTCCACGGTAGTGCGGGCCGCTGCCGTCATCCACAAGAACAATAGGTTCAAGCTGGAAATTATGCAGCTGTAAAATCAAATCGAGCAGTCGTTCATCGGGCTCATAGGCTGGGATCAGTATAGTCATGATGTTGCATCCTCCTTGATATAAAGAATGTCGCTGACGCCCCGCTCCTTGTTTTTGCCCTGCGGATTATTTACGACCCGTCCCATGAAGTACATAGTGGATGAACCACCGCCGTCCAGATTGTAGGCTTCTGTGGCGCCAAGGTCGGACATTACATCAGCTAGCTCAGTAAGGGTCATCCCACGGCTGTACCCTTCATTGCGCCCGTCAACTACGACAAACACATAATGGTTTGGTGCGATCATACCAACTGCGGTGCGGGGATTCGCGTTCTGGATGGAATGGTTGCCGAAGTTGGTATCGATTTTGACATTGCTGAAATCACTGGCAATCTCCCCGTCCTGAATCAGAATCGGACCAAAGGAAAGGGTATCGGTGGCCCCTTGCGCCAGCAGTTCAGAGGAAGAAATCTCTTCCTCGTTATAGGTTTGCATTGTCCCATCATCGAACAGCGCCATTGCATCCCGCACAGGATCATCACGATACACCGTGCCGTTACGGATTATCACTCCGTCATTGCGGAAGCCATAGTAATCACCATTGATGGCAAAAATCGCATGGTTCGCGGAAGCAATGTCCGAGGTATCCTCAGTGATGTTTGTTCCAAAGCTGTTGTCGGCAAAAGCAGTGCGCAGACTGCTCGCTTCCTTGAGGACGATATCAGCGACAAAATAAGTGATCTGGTCTGATCCGGAACCGGTCTGCACTTGGTCGATCTGGATCTGAATATCATCGCTGGAGTAATTCCAGTCGTCAGAGGTTGCGTTAACTTCGGCAGCTGTAACGGCTGTAGCTCCTGAGCTGCTAGTTGTAGCTGCATCATCTGCAACCACGACTTCGACATGTTCGATTAAGTAACGATCTGCCAGACTATATATCACTGTGCCGAGAAGCAGGAGGACAATGATCATCACGATCAGCAGCTTTCGTTTGAAGCTCCAGGCTTGCTTACTTCTCTTGTTCAACATTGAAGCATCACCTCATTTTGTAAGTTGTTAAGGCCATAATACCTGGGCTACCTTTAATGAAACTGAAATAAAAGCTGAAATAAAAACCGAAATAGTAAGAGCTCCGGGAAATTGGTATAATTTAACGAAGAGGTTTTCGACTACGGGGAGGTTTGGACATGCCACAGCGTGTGCTGCTGATTGAGGACGACGAAGCAATCAGTGAAATGGTCAGGTCTTATTTGGTAAAAGAAGGTTATGAGATTGAAGCTGTATTTGACGGTGAAGTAGCGGAGAGAACATTTCGGACCGGTGGTCCATTTGATCTTGTACTGTTAGACCTTATGCTGCCGAAGCGTAGCGGGACTGACATTCTTCAGACTATTCGTGCGGGGAGTCTGGTTCCAGTGTTGATCATGTCCGCTAAAGACAGTGATGTAGATAAAGCGCTTGGGTTAGGCTTTGGGGCGGATGATTATATTACGAAGCCCTTTTCTATGATTGAGCTAGCGGCTAGGGTGAAGGCAGCGATCCGTCGTGCAGGTTATGCATCTCCCAGTATCCAAGTGGAAGATCAAGCTCCGGTGAAGCAAATGATCTCCATTGGCCGATTGACTGTAGATTTAGATAACTTCTCTGCGTTGAAGAACGGGGAAGAAGTAAAGCTAACGTCGAAGGAATTTCATATTCTTAAGCTGTTTGTGACGCATCCGGGCCGAGTATTTACCAAAGCGCAGATTTATGCGAGCGTATGGGAGGATGATTATTTCGGGGATGAGAACGTCATTAATGTACATATGAGAAGATTGCGTGAAAAAATAGAAGACGATCCCTCCCATCCCGAATACATTAAGACGTTATGGGGCATCGGGTATAAGCTGGGAGAACAGCTATAATGATTGCGGTGCTAGGTGTTGTCATTGTGCTCTTACTCGCCGTCATTGTGTGGCAATATCAGAATTCGCGTAAAGCTTCTAATGATTTGCGATATATGCATGATAAGTTAAGCAGCATTATGGAGGAAGGCTCACATGAAAGATTGCTGCTGTTCAGCGGTAATTTGGAGCTGCAGAGCGTGCTGATTGACCTGAACCGGCTGCTGGATATCAATCATAAAGGAAGCATTGAGCGCGTAAGGCTGGAGAAATCCATGCGTAATATGCTGTCTAATATTTCTCATGATCTTAAGACTCCGCTAACGGTTGTGCTTGGTTATATTGAGACCATTCAACAGGATGAGCATTTGCCGGCCGGGGAACGGGAACGAATGATGAAGATGATTCATCAAAAAGCCAATGAAGTGATCCAGCTGATGAACAAGTTTTTTGATTTGTCCAAGCTGGAATCAGGGGATCGGGAAATTGCGCTTTCACGAGTTGAGGCAGGTGAAGTATGCAGACGCAACATCCTTTCTTTCTATGATATCCTCAGCGCTAAGGGCAGTGAGGTGGAGATTGAGATTCCGGATGAGGCTGTTTACTTCATGGGAAATGAAGAGGCTCTTGATCGAATATTGTCCAATCTGTTGTCGAACGCAATTTCTTATGGCGACGCTGGGAGCGTATTAGGATTAAGGCTCTATAGTGATGAGAACAAAGTATACATAGAGGTGTGGGACCGGGGAAAAGGCATCAGTGAAGTACACCAGGATAAAGTATTTGAGCGTCTGTATACGCTGGAAGATTCAAGAAATCGGGCTTATCAAGGCAGCGGTCTAGGTCTGACGATCACCAAAAGATTAACGGAGCAAATGAATGGAACGATTACACTGGTTAGTCAGCCGTATGTGAGAACGGTGTTTACCCTTACTTTTCGCAGATTACGCTTCTAAGGAATAGAATTGTGCGCAGCTTAAGATTTTCGTAAGAAACGAGTAATAAAAAAGAAAATTCTGCTGTGTACAATAAGAACTAAGGAAGACGAGACGAAAACAAAGGGGAGCGCGGAATTGACTACAATACTTCGGACAAGAAATTTAACGAAAACCTATCAAGGTAAAGAAGTCGTCAGCAATGTGAATATGAATATTAAGCAAGGTGAAATTTACGGGTTTCTTGGACCCAATGGTGCTGGCAAAACTACCGTGATGAAAATGGTCACGAACCTCGTTAAACCTACGAGTGGAGAAATTGAATTTTTTAATGAAAAAATGACTGAGCATTCTTACGAAATGCTGAAGCGGATGGGCTGCATCATTGAATATCCAGTGTTTTATGATAAATTGACAGCCAAAGAAAATCTGATTTTGCACGGAGAGTACATGGGCTATTATGATCCGCAAGCGATTGGTGAAGCGCTGGAGCTGGTAAAGCTCACAGGTGTCGATAAAAAGCCGGTGAAGCAATTTTCACTTGGGATGAAGCAACGTCTGGGTATTGCCAGAGCCTTCATGACGAAACCTGAGCTGCTCATTTTGGATGAGCCGATTAATGGGCTAGATCCTGTGGGAATCAAGGAGATGCGTGAAGTGTTCCGGATGCTTAGCCGTGAATATGGAATGACGTTACTTGTATCTAGTCATATTCTGGGGGAAATAGAGCAGATTGCTGATACGATCGGTGTGATCCGGCAGGGTGCTCTGGTAGAAGAAGTGGCGATGGATTCCATTCGTGGCCAAAATACTGAATATATCGAAGTGGTTACGAATGAGATTAATAAAGCAGTGTATGTGTTGGAGCATAAGCTTGGGCTTAATAATTTCAAAGTGCTGGACCATATTACAGTTAGAATATATGACGGTGGAATCTCACAACGTGATCTGAATAAGGCGTTAGTGCTAGCAGATGTGGAAATTGAAAGTATCAGCAAAAAACAACATACGCTGGAAGATCATTTTCTGCAATTGATTGGGGGTGAAGGCATTGCTTAAATTAATATCTTTGGAGATTCGGAAGAATAAGCTAAAAACGCTTCTTACAGGTGCAGCAATCGTCAATCTTGCGATTCTTGCGTTTATGATTATGGTTTTATTCGTTGATCAAAATGAGAGCGAACCGTCGTTTGCTTCTTATGCAGAGTTGTTTGAGGGCGTGTTCGTTTTTGTAAAGGCTGCTTATATTATTTTCGCTTCGGTTATTATTAGCAAGCTGGTGATTGATGAGTATAAGAACAACACCATTACTCTTCTCTTCATGTATCCTATCTCACGTAAAAAGCTGATGACTGCGAAAATATTGATAGTGTTCGCCTTCACATTTGTTGCCATAATCGTGGCAGACATTGTAGTCGGCGCTATCCTAATAGGATTCAATTCCTTTGCAGGGCTTATTCCGGGTGAACTGACCCTTCATGTAATCACTTCAGAGCTGATTAAGTTAGGCGCAAACGCTTTTTACGCAGCGGGTATTGCTCTAATCCCATTGTACTTTGGAATGAAGAAAAAATCGGTCCCTGCCACCATCGTCTCAGCTGTGTTAGTTACCTCCTTAATTTCTGGGGGATTTGATCAAGCTCGCTTAGGTAATTTAGCGGCGGTGTCGATCTCACTTGGATTGCTAGGAGCAGGTATTGCCTATATGGCTATTCGCAACATTGAACATAAAGATATAGCCTAATAGATTCGGAATTCACCCCCTTTTATAACCCTTTTGTAACGATGAAAAAGCATCGTGATTGGGGTTATAAAGGGGGGATTTGACGTTTATCTACGACTGATTTCCGTAATTTTGATATAATAGATATGAAATATATTTTAAATTTTAGATGAACATTGCTCGTTTAGGGGTAATGATAATGGATGAGAGAGCCTGAGGGGATGTGAACTGTGGATAAAGACTGGACGTCCATTCTGAGACGGTTGCTTTCGGAAGAGAGCGCTTATAAATCGTTATATGACCAACATCCTGATTTGATATTCGTTCTGGATAGACAAGGTCGCTGCGTAGGAACCAACCGAACTTTTCATCTAGGCTTGAGCGCAGAAGCGAAGTTGCAAAATACAAGTCCGATATCAGCAAAGAGAAAAAATCTTGGCAATATTGCTAGTTTTGAGGCTGCTCTGCAGGGGAACTCCTCAAGCTTTGAGCTACAAGATTTAGAGAATCCCAAAAAAGGCTCGGATTGCGTAGGCGTTAAACTTTTACCCATCAGAACGGAAGAAGGGATCGCCGGGGTATTCGCGATTACCCAAGTGGCTAACGGAAGCGCTCTTTTACATGCGGAATTGTTACAAGACTGGCTAGATGAATTAGCGGACACCTTAGATACTGAATTACCTATCACGGGCGAAGTGGAGATAAGCTCCAAAGATAGCTCAATAGTAGCTGTGAAGGATCAACAATCGAGCCTCATTCTGAATTCCGTCTCCGCGGGAATCTTTGTGCTGGATACAACGGGGCGTGCTCTATTTATTAACCGTGAGGCAGCGGATATGTTAGGCTACCAACCAACAGAATTGATGGGTCTGAAGCTTATGGATTATATCCATCATATCCAAGGTGATGGTTCGCGTTATTCGACACCTGATTGCCAGATTAGTCTTACGATAGAGGATGGAATCATCCGCAAGAAAGATGATGAGATCTTCTGGCGTAAGGATGGCACCAGTTTTTTTGTTAATTATCGGGTAGCACCTCTTATTGATGAAGGGCTGATCGCAGGTGCGGTTATTGCCTTCAGTGATATTACGAATGAGCGAGAAATCATTCGTGCGAAAGAATCAGCAGAGCAGGCAGCGCAAGCCAAATCTGATTTCTTAATGATGATGAGCCATGAAATTCGGACGCCGATGAACGGGATGATCGGAATGGCTGATCTATTGTTGGATACTGAACTTGGAGAAGAGCAGCGAGGTTATGCCGAGATTTTACGCAGCAGTAGTTATACGTTATTACAGATCTTGAATGACATTCTTGATTTCAGCAAAATGGAAGCAGGTAAAATGTCACTGCAATCCGAGAAGTTTGATCTCCGCGAGATGATCTCAGACGTCATTGATTTATTTGCACCGAAAGCGGAAGAGAAGAAGCTGGCATTACGTTGGTGGATGGATACTAGCGTTCCAACCATAATCATTGCTGATCCGATCCGCTTGCGGCAGATTGTCGTGAATCTGGTAGGCAATGCGCTGAAATTCACGGAACGTGGGAGCGTGACCCTATCGGTGAAGAACATTCCACTATCTGATGAACAAGAATTTTTGTTGGAATTTTCAGTGCGGGATACAGGTGTAGGAATTGCCGGTAACAAACTCAATCTATTGTTTCAATCTTTCTCACAGCTGCATCCGTCCATAAACCGTAAATATGGAGGCACAGGCTTAGGACTGGCGATTTGCAAGCAGCTTGTGGAGCTGATGGGTGGGACGATCTTTGTAGAAAGTGAAGAGAATCACGGTTCTACGTTTCGTTTTATGTTGCCTTGCAGAGCAGAAGATATAGAGCTGGAAGTAACTTCAAACTAGGGGGGTTACACACAAATCTCCGGTCCATTTGCTTAAGAAGCAATGGCCGGAGATTTGTGTGTTATTAGTCCTGAAGCATATACATGAGACCTACAGTATGCGGCCCACAATGGCTGCCAATTACACAACCCGCATGGAGGATTGCTATTTCATTAACTTGAGTTTTCTCTCGTAGTGCTGCCTCCAGATAGAGCGCATCTTCTTCCGCCAAGGTATGGACCACGATGAGCAACTCATTATCCATTCGATCGACATGAACCAAAGCGTTCTGGAGCATTTGTTCCACAGCTTTTTCTTTTTTGCCACGGATTTTGCTGGTAGGTATGATGCTTCCATCTACCAGTCTAAGAACAGGACGGATTTTGAGCAGACTACCGATGAAGTTCTGCATGCCTGAACAGCGTCCACCCATATATAAGTAATCTAGCGTATCCACAACGAATTCAGTTTCCACAAGGCTGCGGCTGTGCTCCAGCATGGCTGCAATCTCTACGGCAGAGTGGCCCTTTTCAGCAGCTCTGACAGCCTTCATAACAAGGAGGGCAATGCCTCCGCACAAGGTTTGTGAATCTATAACCTGTACGCGTCCCTCAGGAAATTCCCCGGCAGCCAAAAGTGCATTCTGATATGTAGAGGATAGTGAGGAGGAGAGACTGATATATACAATATCTTGTCCGCTGCTAATCACGGGTTGAAATGCAGCAATGAAATCTGCTGGCGAAGGTGCTGCCGTTTTCGGCAATACTCCACTAGCGGCTACACGGCGATACACTTCCTCGGGTGTAATATCTTCACCATCTTTGTAGGTACCTTCTTCAAATACAACATAAAGAGGAACGATGCCGATGTCATAAGTATCCTTCCAGTTTTGAGGTAAATCGGAAGTGCTGTCTGAAAATATTTTTACAGTAGACATGAAATTCTCCTTCACCGATAATTCGGATGACAATAATCAATAATCATTATAGAACTACATAATCTATTTATTATACCAAGACTATGCCAATTCTCAAAATGAAATAGTAGGCAATCACAAGAAAAAAGACTATCGGGATTTCGATAGTCTTTTTAGTTCTATTCTTTTTTCGTAACAGGGATCCATATCTCACAACGATAGTCCTCTGCGTCTGGTCTCCCTGGAAGATATAGCTCAAACTCAGGTCCGCCTGTGTGCTCGTAGCCTGTGGAAGGGAACCACTCCTGGAAAATGCGTGCCCATACCTGCTGGATCGCATCAGGCATCGGCCCTACTGAGGTGAACACAGCCCAACTTGCAGCTGGGATTGTTGTAGAAGCAAAGCCCTGTGCATCAGTCTCTGGAGTAGCTTCGACAGCGATCCAATAGGAGAAGGTTTCTTTATCATGGTTCATGTCAGAGCAGATGCCTAATAAATCCTTATCTTCACCGAGCTCAATCAGCTTATCTGACGTACCATTTTCATTAGCTTCTATCCACAACTGAGGGATGCGGCGCAGATTCTCCCCATCCTTCGTTGTCATTTCCTCTACTAGTCCGATAACATTAAAAGCGTCTCTTTTCTCAATTCTGTAGTCCATTTCTTTATCTCCCTTCAGTGATAGATGGAAGGAGAGTCTAGGGAAAGCCTTGAGCTGTACCCCTGACTCCCGCGCAGCAGAAGGAGTAATTCCATGTGCCTTGCGGAATGCTTTGGCAAACGACTCGGGCGAGTCATATCCGTATTTCAGTGCAACATCCAGCACTTTAACTTTAGAAATAGCAAGCTCCTGTGCAGCCAGAGTTAATCTGCGCTTACGGATATAGTCTTTGATAGATACTCCGGTAAGCATATTGAACATGCGCTGGAAATGAAAGGGGGAGGAGTAAGCAACCTTGGCGATTTCTTCAATGGTCACAGATTCCTCCATCTTGCTCTCCATATAATCTAAAGCTTCTTTCATGCGGATAAGCCATTCCAAGTCCGTCATCTCCCTTTAAGTTCATACTATCAGGCTGCATTTGCAAAATCCTGTTATTCCGTGCTCTCTAATGACAGGTAGCAGGCAGAAGGATAATCTCATAAAAAATCATCCTAAATAGTATAACTCAGGAAGATAGACAAAGTTAGTCTTTCAATCGATACACTCTTGCTTCATAAGGTCGTAATAATTCCCGTGTGGGTGCATCATCAGGGTAATTTCCAATAATAAGTTCCGTAGCCTTACTTAGCTCTGCGGAAAGATCAACAGTCTGTGGAACCTCATTGAAATTGAGCAGCACCAGCCACTTCTCGTCATCCAGAGTACGCGTATAGGCATAAATATCCTCATGCTCTGGCAAAAGTAGCTTGTATTCGCCATAAGCCATGATCGGATTTTTTTTGCGCAAAGCAAGCAGCCTTTGGTAATAATAGAAGATGGAATCCGAATCCGCCAGGGCCTGCTCCACGTTAATTTCCTTGTAGTTCGGATTAACTTTGAGCCACGGCTCCCCTTCAGTAAAGCCGGCATTCGCAGAATCATCCCATTGCATCGGAGTGCGCGCATTATCACGGCCTTTGATATGAATAGCGTTTAGCACGCTGTTAGGATCAGCGCCGCCTTCGGTAACCTTTTCGCGATACATATTGAGGATTTCAATGTCTTTATAATGTTCAATGGCTGTGAACTTTACATTAGTCATCCCGATTTCTTCGCCTTGATAAATATAGGGTGTCCCTTTCAGCGTGTGCAGTAAGGTAGCGAGCATTTTGGCAGAGATCACACGATACTTACCGTCATCCCCGAATCTTGAGACCATACGTGGCTGGTCATGATTGTTAAGATAAAGACTATTCCAACCCTTATCCGCCAGACCCACTTGCCATTTATGAAGAATATCGCGCAGCTTCGACAACGTCCACGGGGCTACGTCCCATTTGCCGTCAGGACCCGAGTCCACATCCATATGCTCGAACTGGAATACCATTTGCAGCTCTTTGCGTTCCTCGTCCGTGTAAAGGATGGCATCTTCAACTGTAGCGCCAGGAGTTTCGCCGACAGTCATAATGTTATAGTTGGATAACACTTTGTCATTCATTTCATGTAAAAACTCATGAACACGTGGTCCATTCATATAATATTCGCCACCCCAAGCAAGTTCCCCGGGAGCAAGGCCGTCTCTATGAGAGGAAGGGAGACCTTCCACTTTGGAAATCATATTGATTACATCCATTCGTAGACCATCCACACCCTTGTCGAGCCAGAAGGTGATCATCTTGTATAACTCCTCACGCAGCTGCGGATTCTCCCAGTTGAGATCCGGTTGCTTGCGCGAAAACAGATGCAGATAGTATTCACCAGTGGTTTCATCCAGTTCCCAAGCCGGGCCGCTGAATACAGAACTCCAATTGTTGGGGCGCTCACCATCTGGTCCACCCGGACGCCAAATGTAGTAATCGCGATATGGATTATCTTTTGAAGAACGGGATTCTACGAACCAGGGATGCTCATCTGAGGAATGATTGATTACAAGGTCCATCATCAGTTTTAGGCCACGGGCGTGCAATCCAGTCAGTAATTCTTCCCAATCCTGCAATGTGCCGAACTCATCCATAATATCTTGATAATCGCTGATGTCATAACCGTTATCGTCATTTGGTGATTTATATACAGGTGACAGCCAAACTACGTCGACACCTAGCTTTTGCAAATAATCCAGACGTGAAATGATTCCTTGCAGATCTCCAATCCCGTCACCATTGCTATCTTGAAAGCTGCGGGGATAGATTTGGTAGACAACGGCTTCTTTCCAAAAGGTTCTGTTCATTCAAAATCACTCCTTATATAAGTTATCTTCCTAAAAAATAAAGAGACCCCAAAAGCATTAAGCTTCAAGGGTCTCTTGGGTGTAAGTTTTATACTGTAACGGAATTGCTATCAGCAGTGATGCTGCTTAGTCCGTTTACGGTATATTCTTTGTCGTAGATAGTAATAGAAGCAGGGATATCAGTTTCATTCGTAACAGTAACTTGTGCATCCGTAACACTTACTTTCAGACGGGAGCCGCGGAACATGATTTTAAAAGAGTAAGCGGTCCAGTGACCTGGGTTAGATGGGCTCAGTGTCAGTCTGCCGTCATGCACGCGGAGTCCGCCGAAACCATGTACGATTGACATCCAAGTACCAGCCATGCTAGTGCTGTGCAAGCCGTCTTCTGTATCATTGTTATAGTTATCAAGATCCAGTCTTGAAGTACGCAAGTACATTTCATAGGCCTTATCCTTATATCCCAGCTCACTGGCTAGAATGGAGTGGATACAAGGGGAAAGGGAGGACTCATGAACAGTGATCGGTTCATAAAAGTCGAAGTTACGTTTTTTGGTATCGAGATCGTAACGGTCACCCAGGAAATATAATCCCTGCAGAACGTCTGCTTGTTTAATGAAGCAAGAACGCAGGATACGGTCCCATGACCATTTTTGGTTGAGTGGCAGATGCTCACGTTCCAGATCTTTGACTTGAATGATCTCTTTGTCCAGGAAGCCATCTTGTTGTAAGAAGATACCCAGCTCTTCATCCGCAGGATAATACATCTTAGCAATGATGTCTTTCCATTTTGTAGTTTCGCTCTCTTGCAGCCCTAGTTTGTCGACTAGCTCAGCATAACGAGTAGGCTCATTTTCTTGCAAGTATGCCAGTGCTTCCATGGTATATTCCATAGTCCACGAAGCCATACGGTTCGTATACCAGTTATTATTAACGTTATTCTCATATTCATTCGGGCCCGTTACGCCGAGCATTACGTATTTGTCTTTGCGTGATGCATAGTGAACACGTTCTTCCCAGAAGCGGGAGATTTCCACGAGAACCTCAAGGCCATATTGTCCCAGATAAGCTTTGTCTCCGGTGTAGTTCACATAGTTGTAAATAGCGTAGGCAATGGCACCATTCCGGTGAATTTCTTCAAATGTAATTTCCCACTCGTTGTGGCATTCTTCACCGTTCATCGTAACCATTGGGTATAGCGCACCTTTTTTGAATCCAAGCTTACGGGCATTTTCTTTAGCTTTCTCTAAGTGCTTGTAACGGTAGATCAACAAATTGCGGGCAATGGAGGAGTCCGCCGTACTGAGATAGAAGGGAACGCAATACGCCTCAGTATCCCAGTAAGTGCTGCCGCCGTATTTTTCACCGGTAAAGCCTTTCGGGCCAATGTTCAGGCGGTCATCTTCACCATTATAGGTTTGATTGAGTTGGAAAATATTAAAGCGAATCGCTTGCTGAGCCGAAACGTCACCTTCAATGATGATGTCGCTTTCTTTCCATTTTTCTCTCCAAGCTTCAATTTGTTCGGTCAAAAGAGTTACAAATCCGGCTTCCTTAGCAGCTTGCAGAGCAGTTTGGGCGGCGTCGACCAATTGTCCCAGACCGTGATTCCGAGAAGTAACATTGGCTACATATTTATAAATGACGATTTGATTGCCCGCTTGTGCGGTTACGTCCAGTTTGCTGGCTACATATTTCTCTTGTTCGATCGCTTCTGCTTCGGCAGTTACCTTCTCACCATTGACAAGGATATCAAAAGCCATAGCAGAGGTGACATGGAAGTCGAGTTTCTTAGTCTTAAGAGTGAGATGTCCATGATCAGGTCCCGCTTGTTTCTCAACTTCATTCCAGAATTTCTCGTCATAGTTGGAATCCTTGTTCTTCACATCACCATCAAGATAAGGAGTAATCGTAATCTTGCCTGAGAAATTAACAGGAATGATGGAATAGCGAATCGCGCCGATTTCTTGACGAGTCATGCTTACGAACCGGATACTTTCTACTTTAACTTCCTTACCATCTTCGAGAGTGGCAGTGAAGCTACGGGAGAGCGTTCCTTCTTTCATATTAAGTACACGGCGGAATTCGGAAACGGTGCACTTTGCCAGATCAAGGGGGGTACCCTCGATATCAATGTTAATACCGATCCAGTTCGTGCTGTTAAGTACTTTGGCAAAATATTCAGGATAGCCGTTTTTCCACCAGCCAACACGTGTTTTGTCAGGGTAGTAGACGCCCGCCATGTAGCTGCCTTGCAGGCTGTTGCCGCTATATTGCTCTTCGAAATTGGCCCGGCCACCCATAAATCCGTTACCAAGACTAAATACGCTTTCAGAAATTTCTTGCGTCTGTGGATCAAAGGATTCCTCAATAATGGACCATTCATCAATTGTTAAATATTGTTTCACGATAACCGCTCCTTTAAATATGTTAGGGGGATATATAAAATGAACAAATCTTTTGTTAAACTTCCGGTGATATAAAAGTGACTGCGATGAATCTTTGGACTTTCGATCGCTGTTATAATCAGATTTCTATATTTAAACCACATTTTGCGGATGAAATCTGATTATAAAGGCGAACGCTATGCTTCTACAGTTCCAAAATTCCTCTCCGTCACTTCATCACCAGAAAGTTAACGATTAATTATTAGTTCATTTAATCTCTGGTAGGAATGTCCATAACAACTCAAATCAGTACTATTTGAGTTCATTATGTTCACTATATTTATGCAAAAGATTCTTTGAGCATGGACACACTCATATGAGCGAGCGATGGAACCACAATATTCGCGGCACTGAGGGTTTCCGGCGAACCAATGCCAACACTGAACATACCGGCCCGGGTAGCGGCCTCAATTCCCGCTTCTGCATCTTCGAAGACTACACAATGTTCAGGTGCGGCATCCAGTGCATTGGCTCCTAACAGGAACACTTCCGGATCTGGTTTAGCAGCACTAGTATGAGTTCCATCGATGATTGCATCAAAGTAAGGGGTTAATCCGGTATTATTCAAGATCGTCATAGCGTTTTTACTGGCAGAACCGAGAGCGACTTTGATGCCATTCGTACGGCACTCTTTTAGGAAATCAAGCGCACCTGGCAGAATCTCAGAACTGTCCATTTTTGCAATATATTCGACATAACGATTATTTTTCTGTTCCGCAAGCTTAGCTTTCTCTTCTTCAGCAATCGTTAGTCCACCGATTTCCAGCAAAATATTTAGTGAAGCCGTTCTGCTGACTCCCTTAAGGCGTTCGTTATCTTGTTCTGTGAAAAGAAACCCCAGTCCATCTGCAAGCTCTTTCCAAGCGATATAATGGTATTTGGCTGTATCGACGATTACTCCGTCCAAGTCGAACAAGCAGGCTTTAATTTCCGACATTGTAGTACCTCCTAAAAGTTTTGACAGCGTCGTGATCCAGCGGATGCCGTATTAGAATCTTATTAAACCGTTTAAACTTTGATTAAGATGTGTAAGTTTATCCTAACCTAAGATCCTAGAAATCACCCATAAAGAACTGGATCATTAAGTATTGTATGATTTAGCGCAAACGTTTGTACAGATTTTCAAAAAATAAATGAAGCGATTAAACGCTTCACTTATTCATTCGGTTTTATGCTTTGCCTGAGAGTGCATGGATGACTCTCTCACGATCAGACGATGGGGAATGACAAATCGGTTGGTATGACCTGAACCGTTATCCGGACTCTTGATATTTTGGATAAGTACTTGTGATGCGGTGTAGCCAAGATGATAAATTCCTATATCAATACTGCTGATCGGAGGACTAGATAATTCAGATAATGGAATATTGTTAAAGCTTACAATGGCGAGATCGTCTGGAACCTTGTATTTCAGTTCATTCAACCCGCGCAAAATTCCGAACGATACCATGTCATCCACCGCTACCAGCGCAGTGGGTCGATTCGGCAAATTCATGAAAAAGGACATCGCTCTATAGCCGCTATCCTGTAGAAATTCACCCTCTACAATCCATTCATCCCGCATTTCTAAACCGCTATTCTGCAATGCTTTACGATATCCGGCGAGACGGTCACGAGAAACGATTAGATTAGGTGGTCCACTTACGAAGCCAATACGTTTATGCCCCATGGAAATGAGGTGGTTCGTAGCATCGTATGCTGCCATCACATTATCATTATCGACTGATAAAATATTCTCATATTTATCACTCCGGCCAACAAGCACGAATGGATAATCGTTGCTCTCTAGAAAATCAATAACGGCATCATCCGTACGAGAGTAAAGCAGAATAACGCCGTCAACACGGCGACCCTTCAGAAGTCGTGAAACGGCTTCCAGTTCTTCTTTCTCGTTCGCTCCGGAGCTTATCAGCACATCATAACCGGAACGGCTGGCTTGTGTAACGATCCCGCGAATTAATTCCATAAAAAATAGATTAGAGAACAGCTCTTCAGCAGGTTTAGGAAGACTGAAGCAGATGCTGTTAGTAGTTTTCGACACCAAGCTCTTAGCCATCATGTTAGGGGTATAGCCCATATCCTCCATAATAGCTTTAACTTTGCGGGAAGTTTCCAGGCTGATTCTGGGATGGTTGGACAATACCCGGGATACCGTGGAGGGAGATACTCCCGCTTTCTTGGCCACATCCTTAATGGTAACTGTCATTGAAACCTCCTTATGGAACCGTTTGCTTTACACAGTAATATTAATCTAAGAGTTCTAAATTGTAAATAGATAAAGTCATTCAAAAGGAGGAAATTGCTACTTTTGGAAGGAACACAAGAAATTTCAATGCAATATTGTTGCTTTTCACCAAAAAAGTATGAATGATTCGGGAATTTTGATCTTAATATGTATAAATGCGGTCTGAATTTTGTGAAAAGAGCATTCGCTGAATGCAAACGTATGGCTTAAAGGATGCAAGAACTTAGCTGAAAGGAAGGGAAGAACAAGTTTCGTTTTTATTGCGGCTTTAAATTGAGATTTTATTTTAGAAAATACTGGTTGACAATACCGTAAATTCGGCATTAGTATGTAAATCAAAATACAGCAAGCGTTTTCATTGGGTATTTTTAGGTTGTAATCAGTTGCGCTAACGATCGGGTTTTATGGACTAGTGTTTGTGCATAGCTTTTTGCAAACGATTGCACTAATTTTGACATGATGTATCAAGCTTTTACTTTGATAGAAGGATGGTGACAGCGTTGAATTGGCTTGACGAGCCCTACATATAGACCTTCTTCACCTTCAGAAGGAATTCGCATGATTTATAATCTCATAAATTGGTGGGGTTTGTGAAATCATGTATCCGCTTGCAAAAAGGGAATTCATAATTATGGGAGGTTTTGCAAAAATGAAAATAACTTTATGGGGGAAGAGGGCATTTGCGATCTTTATGATCATTGCTCTCGTGTTCTCTGGTCTTGGACTACATCCTGTTAATGTTACAGCAGCAACGACGAAGGTTGTATTGGTTGGGGATCTGCAGTCTAAATTTACATCGACAGATGCGGAAGCGCCGGGTAAGGATTGGGATGAGACATCGGTAGTTACCCAAATGACCTATTCAGATAATGGCCTATATTCTTTTACAGGCACACTGCCGGCAGGAGAATATAACTACAAGGTTACTCTAAATGATTTATGGGATGAGAACTATGGATTCACAAGTTACACCAATCCTCAGGGGAGCAATGATGGGGAGAATATTCATATCAAGCTAGAAACAGAGACTGCCGTGACCTTTTATTATAATGACTTAACTCATAAAATAGCCGATTCCACGTATTACACACCGATTGCTTCCGCTAAACTACCAAGATTGACAGGAAACCTGCCGGCAGAAGCACTTACCACATTATCTGATCCTGATTTTGATGATGTTTACAGTACGGTGGCTACCCTTCCTAAGGGAGATTACACCTACCAAGTTTCTGTTCCAGGAGACGGTGAAGCCGGGGATCAATTGTATCCCGAAACTGCTAATAATCTGAGTCTTCCTTCCGATCTGCCGGTTACCTTTAAATTTAATCCACTGGATGGCAGTGTGACAGCTGAATATAAAATTCCTTCTGAACCTGTTGAGGTTACCCCTGTTCCGGCTGGACACATCCGTATTCACTACAATCGGACAGCTGGTGACTATGAAAATCAGGGATTATGGACATGGGATGATGTTCAATCCCCTTCCGCAAATTGGCCAACAGGGGCAACTTCATTTCCTGAAGGGCAAATCGATTCTTATGGTGCTTATGTTGACGTGCCAGTGAAGGATGGAGCCAAGAAAATTTCGTTCCTTGTGGTAAACCGAGTCACTCAGGCTAAGGATGAAGGCGATAAACTCTTTGCTATTAACACGCCTGAGACGAATGAAATTTGGATCAAGCAAGGGTCAAATGATGTAACACCGTATGAACCAGTTGCACTTGCTCCTAATACAGTGCGAATTCACTATACCAGAGCTGATACAAATCATGATCAATACGGACTGTGGCTGTGGGATGACGTCGTAGCCCCATCCGAAAATTGGCCGTCTGGTGCCACTCCTTTTGTGGCAGATCAAACAGATCGTTATGGTGCATATGTTGATGTTCCGCTTATTGAGAACGCGAAGAAAATTGGCTTTATTGTGATGAAACCTTCGAACGGTGATAAGGACGGTGACAATAAAACCTTTAGCCTGCTGGATCGATACAATCAGCTATGGGTTAAAGAAGGAGACAACAATGTTTATGTTTCTCCGTTTGGAGAGACACCAATTGGCTTAGTATCCGCAGAGGTGTTGTCGACGAGCAAAATCCTTCTCGGCTTCACACTGACTGACGGTTTGGATCCAGCAGCCTTAAAGTCAGCAATTACAGTTAAGGATAAAGAGGGTGCTGCAGTCCCGATTACTGCTGTAACCCTTACAAGCAAAACTTCAATCGAAGTGGATACAGAAGCTTTTGATTTGGAAAAAGTTCCGCTTAGCGTTACCTATTCAGGTAAAACAGTCTCCGCCGCAAGTGGCTGGAGAATGCTTGATGAAATGTACAATTATACAGGAGACGATCTTGGAGCTACGTATAATGCTGACAAAACAGCCACATTGAAATTATGGGCACCTAAAGCAAGCGGAGTCGTTGTAAATCTTTACGATAAGAATGACTCTAACGTGCAAGTGGGTAGTGTTGCTTTAACACTCGGCGAGCAAGGGGTTTGGTCAGTCCAGCTGAAGCCAGCTGATTTGACAGGCACAACGGCAACAGATGTAAGGGGCTTCTTTTATCAATACGAAGTAACGAATGACGGTGTAACCCATAAGGTCCTTGATCCTTATGCTAAATCAATGGCGGTATTCACTGTGGATACCACAGGTGCTGCTGGTGCCGGCGGGGATACAGTGGGCAAAGCGGCTATCGTTGATTTAAGCCAGACGAACCCTGATACCTTTGGGTATGCTGATATAAAAGGCTACGAAAAACGTGAGGACGCCATCATCTACGAAGTCCACGTGAGAGATTTTACATCGGATGTATCGATCGAGGATAGTCTGAGTGGGGAAAGATGGGGTTCTTATAGCGCTTTTGAAAAGAAACTTGATTATATTAAATCTCTTGGTGTAACGCATGTTCAGTTGCTTCCTGTGATGGCTTGGTATTACGGGGATGAGACGAAGATGGGGACTAGAGAGCCAGATTATTCCGCAAAAAACAATGAATACAACTGGGGGTATGATCCTCATAGCTATTTCTCTCCGGACGGGGCTTATTCACAGAATCCTGCCGATCCAGAAGAGCGGATTAAAGAACTAAAAGGTTTGATTGATGCCGTGCATGAAGCTGGAATGGGTGTCGTTCTGGACGTAGTGTATACTCACATGGCTAAAAAAGAATTTTTAAACGACATCGTACCTAATTACTATGCCTTCCAAGATGCAAACGGCAACTTTATCGGGGGGTTCGGCAACAATTTAGCCACCAACCATAAAATGGCTGAGAAGCTGATGGTTGATTCGGTAAAATACTGGTTTGAAGAGTATAAGATTGATGGAATGCGCTGGGATATGATGGGCGATGCGACAGCTGATGCTGTTCAGCATGCTTATGATGCCGCGGCAGCAGTGAATCCGAAGGCACTCTTTATTGGTGAAGGCTGGAGAACATTCGGCGGCGCTGCGGCTGATCCTTCTCTCGCTGGGCAAGGTGCAGATCAGGATTGGATGGACAAAACGGATAGTGTCGGTGTTTTCTCCGATGAATTCCGTAATGAATTGAAGTCTGGTTATGGTTCCGAAGGTCAGCCTAGATTTATTACCGGTGGAGCACGTCCGATCGCTACAATCCTGGACAATATTAAAGCTCAACCTTCGAATACACCAGCAGATGATCCGGGTGATATCGTCCCATACATCGAAGCTCATGATAATCTGACACTTCATGATGTCATAGCACAATCGATCAAGAAGGATCCGGATATTGCTGAGAATGAGCTTGAAATTCAGCAGCGGATCAGATTAGGAAATATGCTCGTATTAACTTCTCAAGGTACAGCCTTCATCCATGCCGGTCAGGAATATGGGCGGACTAAGCAGTGGAAGGGCACAACGGATCCTGAGGATAAATTCACAGAGATGTTCGACAATAACAACCAATCGTTTGGCTATTTCATTCATGATTCTTACGATTCATCGGATGCAGTTAACATGTTTGATTGGACCAAAGCAACGGATGAATCTAAGTTCCCAGTACAGAACACGACAAGAAAATATACGTCGGGTCTGATGGAGCTAAGAAAATCAACGGATGCCTTCCGATTGGGCGATAAGGATTTGGTTGACTCTAACATTAACCTGATCCCTGCTCCAGAAATGAAGGATAACGATCTTGTCATCGGTTATTCCAACAAAGCAACAGATGGTACTGGCATCTATTATGTCTTCATGAATGGTGACAGCACAACTAGAAAACTGACCTTATCTGAGGATTTGACGGGTGGTCAAGTGCTTGTGGACAACGATGAAGCTGGTGTTACAGCGATACCGGCTGCGCAGCAGACAGGTTTTATTTTGACAGCAAATTCAATTACATTAGAGCCTTTGACGGCTGTGATTATTCAAAAGGAAGCTGCACCAGTTAAGCTGACCTCTTTGGAAACAGATAGTGCAAGCTACACGCTGGCAGCAGGAAATACGCATCAAACCGCTGTTTTTGCGAAATATGATGACAATAGCAGAAGTAATGTTACTAAGAAGGCTACTTACCTTTCCAATAAACCTGAAGTGGCTACAGTAACTGATAAAGGTCTAGTCAAAGCGGTTGGGCTAGGAACGGCAACCCTTACTATCTCTTATGAGGGTGTTTCCACAACCGTCACCGTTAAAGTTACTGACAAACGATATGTTCAATTCACTTATACCCGTAGCGATAAGGACTATAAGGATTGGAATATCTGGGTTTGGAACACTGGAGCTAAAAATGACCAGATTGATTTCACAACCTTTAAGAATGGCACAGCGAGCGTTCTGATTGAGGTTGCGGAGAATGCAACAAGCGTTGGATTTGTCCTGCGCAAAGGTACGGATTGGAACACGGGAAAACAAGACTACCCGGACGATCGTGTCATACCGTTGACCCCTGGTGAACCGTTCACTAAAGTGTATGTAACCAGTATGGTTAAAGAGCTTGATATCAAACCAAGTATTAGCGGCCCCATTTTAAAAGATGGAACGATTACTTTCAGATACCGCGACGACGCTTTGTTCCGTACTGGAAATATGGACGCAATAACAGCTGCTAAAGTAAAAGTGAACGGCACTTCGTATCCAATGATCTATGATCCGGCTAACGAGTGGTTCACTTATACACTGGCTGATTTAAAAGAAGGTATGTATAAATATACTTTCTTGATTACTAAAGACGGCGTCACTACCGAAATTACAGATCCAAAGAATACGGTGAATGATGAATCTGTTATTGATTATCATCAACCTGTCGTTACGATTACGGCATCCGTAAGTCCAGAGGCAGTCACATCCAATCAGAATGCTGTTGTAAGCATCAACGCTTCCTCTTCGGAAAAAGTAACTTACTCTGAAGCATATATGGATTTAACCAATCTTGGAGGACCTAGCAAAGTTAAGCTGGATACGGAACTCTTGAGACAAACGGTTGCTGTGAAAGACACGGTGTCAGCGGGCATCAAGGATATTCCGATTACGCTCGTAGACCAATACGGCAATGCACATAAGGAAAAGGCTACACTTGAGGTGAAAGCAAGAACCTATACAGGGGATAAGCTGGATTTTGATTGGGATGAGGCCCGGATTTATTTCGCGCTTACAGACCGGTTTAAAGACGGTGACCCAACGAATAATGAGAATGTAAATAAAGATCATCTGGAAGCTTATCATGGTGGAGATTTCCGGGGGATGATCGACAATCTCGATTATTTGCAAGAGCTAGGAATTAACACGTTATGGATCACGCCAATCGTAGATAATATTGATTTTAACAAAGGCGTTGACTTTGGCAGCGAACAATATGGATACCATGGGTATTGGGCAAAAGATTTTACCAAGCTCGACGAGCATCTTGGCGATATGGCAACCTTCAAGGAGCTGATCGAAAAGGCGCATGACAAAGGGATCAAGATCATGGTTGACGTTGTACTCAATCATACGGGTTACGGTCTGAAAGCTGAGGATACCTATCCGACAATTACAGCTGAGGATAAAGCACGTTTCGAAGGGATGCTGCGCACGGATGGTGTATCCGCAGATACAGATCCAATTAAGGGTGAGCTTGCTTTCCTGCCAGATTTCAAGACGGAAGATCCAGCCGTTCGTGAAAAAATTATCGCTTGGCAAACAGGCTGGTTAGACAACGCACGTACGGAACGTGGAGACACGATTGATTATTTCCGTGTGGATACAGTCAAGCACGTGGACGATACGACTTGGAAAGCCTTTAAAAATGCACTGACAGCGATTGATCCAAACTTCAAAATGACCGGCGAATACTTCGGTGGAACCATTGATAACAATGGTGGAATGCTCGAAACTAGCCAGATGGATGGTCTGCTTGATTTTGGATTTAAAGATGCAGCCAGAGATTTTGCAAATGGTAAGGTAAACAGTGTGGATGCTTATCTGCAGGAACGTGAATTAAAGATCGATAATACGAAGATGATGGCTCAATTCCTGAGCAGTCACGATGAGAATGGTTTCTTGTCTGATTATGTGGGAGGCGATAAAGGCAAGCTGAAGATTGCTGCAGCTCTGCAAATTACCGCCAAAGGACAGCCGGTAATATACTACGGAGAAGAACTGGGGAATTCCGGAAGCAATGCTGGAAATATGTCTGAAGGTCAATTCAGTGAGAACCGTAAGGATATGCCTTGGGATCAATTGACGGCAGAGAAGCCACTACATGACCATTATCAAAAGCTGTTGAATATCCGTGCGAAGTACTCCAAAGTGTATTCCAAAGGTGCGCGCACGAAGCTCGCAGGTTCAGATGATTCAGGTTATTTAGCTTTCAACAAATCTTATGAAGATGAGAACGTAGTGACGGTAATCAATACTAAAACTAGTGGGAATTCTGTAACGATTCCAGTACCGTTTGCTGCCAATTCATCGGTAACCGATGAATACAGCGGTAAAACATACATGGTTTCCGAAGATCAAAAGGTAAATATTGATCTGCCAGGCAGAGATGATGGAGGCACGGTTATTTTGGCGGAGGTATCGGATGTTATACCGACACCAACGCCGACGCCGACACCAACGCCGACGCCGACACCAACGCCGACGCCAACGCCGACGCCGACACCAACGCCGACGCCGACACCAACGCCGACGCCAACGCCGACGCCGACGCCGACACCAACGCCGACGCCAACACCAACATCGACGCCGACGCCGACACCAACATCGACGCCAACGCCGACACCAGAAGTGACACCGTCGCCTGAGGTGACACCAACGCCAGAAGCCACAGCGGCACCAACCTCTGGAGTTGTTGTTAACCCTAGCCCTACGCCGCCAGCGGATACTCAGGTTGTGAATGAGGATAGCTTGAAGAATGGTAAAGACGGCAAGGTGCAAATTGATGTTGCTGCCGGTAAGACAGCGGTACGCTTACCTTTACAAGCTGCACAAATACTAGGAACTAATGATCTTGTGTTTAAAATGGGAGATCTGTTAGTTACTATCCCTAGCCAGCTTTTAAGTACAATGCCAAGTTTAGCTTCAGGTATTGATGGGGTAGGTGCTCAAATCTTGCTTGAACTGAACCCACTGGCGCAGTCTGCTGCGAAAGCCATAGTAGACGGTATAAACAAAGATAGTGCTCATATTAGCTCTCTTTCCGATGTATTTGAATTCAGACTTAGCGTGCTGATGAAAGACGGTACTCGGATTGTAATTAAGCAGTTCGATGAGCCGATTACGATCTCATTCAAGATTAAAGGGCAATTCAACAAGGACTTAATCGGAATCTATTATTTAAGTGATAATGGCGGGTTAGAGTACGTGGGAGGACAGCTGAATGGAGAGGTGATCACGGCACAAGTCACACATTTCAGTAAGTATGCTGTGCTTGAAATCGATAAGTCGTTCAAAGATGTTCCTGCAACCTATTGGGCATTTAAGGCGATTCAATCACTTGCCGCCAAACAAATTGTGTCAGGGGTCACTACCTCTGAGTTTGATCCAAAAAGTAATGTTAGCCGTGCGGAATTTACAGCACTACTAGTACGTGCACTTGGCTTAAAAGCGGAAGGGCAGGTCCTGTTTACTGACATCAGGTCAGATGCATGGTATGCCTCATATGTAGCCACAGCTACTAAGCTGGGTATTGTTAGTGGACGGAGTAATAATAGTTTTGCGCCGAATGCATCAATTACCCGTGAGGAAATGGCTGTTATGGCGATCCGCGCACTTGAAGTGAAGTCTGGTAAGAAGCTTGAACCTGTACCAGCCTCTACGGCATTTACTGACGCTTCAAGTATTAGCAAGTGGGCGGAAGCCTATGTGAAGACTGCAGCAGACTTAGGACTCCTGCAAGGCCGAGAGAACAATCGATTCGCTCCAAAAGCATGGATGACCCGCGCAGAAAGCGCACAGGTTATTTATACGCTGCTGAGCAAGTAGGCTAAACTAAGGTGTGCTGAATTCTGGCACCCCTTAGTTTGAGCAGCGGTTAGCATTTTAGTATGCTCCAAAAGAAAACAGGGTATCCCGAAGCGATTATCGCTTGCGAGATACCCTGTTTTGTTATGCTGTATGGCTGGGCAGTGGGAAGAAAAGAAATCTTTTAGATGATTGCCTTTAGGATAGCGAATCCATAGGCTGGCATTTTCACGATCAGCTTGCTTCGTTCTGTGCGCATTGTTTCGCCTGTAAACAAGTTCTCCCAATCCCGCTCGTCTACGTCAATACGGAAGGTCTGAGCGGTCTCTTCACTGTTGATTAGTACCACAATCGTCTGTAGATCCAGCCGGCGCTCATAGGCTAGCTTGCTGCCTTGTTGTCCTGCCTCAAGGAAGGTAAATGTACCTGTGCGGAGAGCAGGGTGGTCATTGCGTATTTTAATAAGCTGACGATAGAACTCGAAGAGCTCTCGATCCTGCTTTTCAGGGTTCCACTCCATGCATTTGCGGCAACCAGGGTCACCTTCACCGTCCATGCCGATCTCGTCACCGTAATAGATGCAGGGAGTGCCCATAAAGGTGAATTGGAACAGTGCCGCTAATCGCATCTTGTTTTTGTCTCCAGCAGCCAGCGTAAGCAGTCGTGGAGTATCGTGGCTGTCCAGCAGATTAAAAGCAACTTCACTAGCCTGCAGCGGGTAGCGTGATAACTGTTTACCAATGGAATTGGCGAATCCTTCAGCATCAAGAGTGCCATTCACAAAGAAGTCAAGGACGGCGTCAGTGAAAGGATAGTTCATAACGGCATCAAATTTATCGCCTTCTAGCCAAGGTGCAGATTCATGCCAGATTTCCCCCAATATGTAGGCCTCAGGATTAGCACGTTTAACCACCTTGCGGAATTCCCGCCAGAAATCGTGATCCACTTCATTGGCAACGTCCAGACGCCAGCCATCGATCCCGACTTCTTTGATCCAGTATTCTGCGACTTTCAGTAAGTATTGTTTAACTTCAGGGTGTTCTGTGTTTAGCTTTGGCATTAGCGGTTCAAAAGCAAAGGTGTCATAAGTAGGGACACCGTTTTCAATCTGAAGCGGAAACTTACGAATATGGAACCAATCTTTAAAGGCGGAAGCCTCTCCTTTTTCTTGAACATCTACAAAAGGAGCAAAGGTTTTGCCAGAATGATTGAATACGGCATCTAGCAGGACACGAATCCCACGTTTATGGCAGCTATCGACGAGCTTTTTTAAAGTCTCAATATCTCCAAAATGCGGATCGACTTTCATATAGTCTTCTGTATCGTATTTGTGATTAGTAGTTGCATCAAAGATAGGTGTGAAATAAATAGCAGTGATCCCAAGCTCGTTAAGATGATCTAAATGATCAATAACCCCTTGCAGGTCGCCGCCAAAAAAATTGGTTGGTGTTGGTTCGGAGCCCCATGGCTGAACATTTTCCGGATCAAGGCTTGGGTCGCCATTTGCAAAGCGTTCTGGGAAGATCTGATAAAAAACAGCGTCCTTTACCCAGGCAGGCGGAGCAAATACATCAACGCGGTTAATGAAGGGGAATTCGAACAGCTTGTTTGGGTTTTCCGGCCGCACCGTTTGAAAGTCACTTTCGGTCATCCAAATTCGTTCGTTATCTTTTTGAAGTAAGAAGCCGTATTTCAAGCGGCGGTAGAGAGGTACTGAAGCACATTCCCAATAGTCAAACATAGCATCGGAGGTGAAGAGGGTCATGGGAATTAGCTCTTTTGTGGTATCCCAAGCATATTTATCTCCAGCAAAGGCGAACACTTCGGTTAAATCCCCTTTTTTAGCGCGTAGACGCAGGTGAATCGTACTTTCATTATAGGCATAAGACCAATTTAACCGCGGACGATGATACACTGCTTCCAGTAACATGATAAATCCTCCTAAAGTTTTGTTAGCGTTACTTCCTCGGATACTTCGGCAAAACCACATCGAAAGCATAGGCTAAGTTTTGTTAGCGTTACTTCCTCGAACACTTCGGCAAAACCACATCGAAAGCATAGGCTAAGTTTTGTTAGCGCTACTTTCTCGAAAGCATAAACTATTCCCGGACGATACTCCACAGAGCGCGTGGAATGTAGAATGTCGCTATTGTTATTGGTTGCACAGTTTTTTATGCAACATGCACTAAATCAGTAGCAGAGTAGCACATAACAAAGAGGCACAACCACCGCGAAGTAGCTTGCCCGAGGTTGTACCTTTGATAAGTAACATTGCCTTTTAATTATATAGAACAGGAGGCAGACAAGGGATGTTGTGCTTCATGCTGGACAGCCTCTTAACGTTTTGGATTATAGCATGGAATAAAAGGGCTTTCAATACTCTTGTTCAAACCATTGCACTAAATTTCACTAAAGTAAACGAGCATTGTGAAGGGCAATTTATGAGAAATCTCTTGAAATAGAGAAAATGTGGCATATTAGGGGCAAATAAAATAGATATTCCAATAATAAACACATGAATTATCGACTAATTAAAAGATATCATGTGAAAAATGGAGATATATGCCTATAATGTATATCAAATAATGGAAAATGACCCAATACAGTATATGCAAACGTTTTTAAAAACAATCGTTACTGTTGTATGATGTACTCATGAATGAAGCGCTTTCTTACCTGTGAAATGCAGATACAGAAGGAGCAAGCTAAAAGAAGAACTTTTTTTTTAGCCTTTCTGAAATCGTTTGCGCAGATTGCAGCACTACTATTTTCCATCTTACGTTTTTAAAAATTGGGAGGGGTTAAAGTAATGAAATTGAAAAAAATGATGGTTATCACCGCAGCTTTCTCAATGGCTCTGTCCGTTACAGCATGCGGTTCGAACAACAACAGTACGAATAACGGGGGCAACAACGCAGCAAAAGCAACTAATAATGCTACTACAGAGACTGCAGCGCCAGAGAGCACAGATGCAGCAGCAACAGATGAAATTGTACCTGAAGATGGCGCAACTCTAGTGGTATGGGAAAGTAAAGAAGAAAGACCTTTTGCAGATGAGATTGCTAAACAGTTCACAGCAAAATATAACGTTCCAGTCAAGGTTGAAGAATTGGCACCACCAGATCAAGTAACTAAACTTACTCAAGATGGTCCTTCAGGATTAGCGGCAGACGTTATTCTTATCCCTCACGATAACTTAGGTAAAGCGGCAAGCGCGAGCTTGGTTCTTCCTAACGATGTCTTCGGTGAAGAAACAAAAGCTAACAATACTGAAGCTTCGATTATCGGATCTTCGTACGAAGGCGAATTGTATGGTTACCCAAGAGCAGCAGAAACTTATGCATTGTTCTACAATAAATCGCTTGTTAAAGAAGCACCTAAATCATTTGATGATGTTCTTGCATTCAGCAAAACATTCACGGATAAATCGAAAAATAGATATGGGATTATGTGGGAAGTAGGAAACTTGTACTTCAACTACATGTTTATCGCTTCCGATGGCGGATACCTCTTCGGTAAGGATGGTACGGATAAAGATGATATCGGTCTTGCTAACGATGGCGCAATTGCAGGACTTAAAGAATTTGTGAAACTGAAGGAAGCATTGCCAATTAAGAGTGGTGATATCAACAGTGATATCAAACGCAGCTTGTTCAACTCTGGTGATGTAGCTATGGATATCACAGGTCCATGGGAGCTTGGAGGATACAAAGAAGCTCTTGGTGACAACCTTGGTATTGCTCCAATCCCTACAGTGAATGGCAAAACAGCAATTACATTCTCTGGTATTAAAATTTTCGCAGTTAACTCGTTTACTCAATATCCGAATGCTGCTAAATTGTATGCGAATTTTGCTTCAAGCAAAGACGCTCAGCTGTTACTGAACAAAACGATTGGTTCGGTTCCTACAAACAACGAGGCGCTTCTTGATCCACAGATCTCTAGCGATCCATATGTCTCTGTTTTTGCAGAACAAGCTAAGAACTCCCAACCGATGCCTTCTATTCCTGAAATGGGTAACGTATGGAGCCCAGTGAATGCTGCCCTTCCAGAAATTTGGGATAAAAATGGGGATCCAAAAGCAGCAATGGACAAAGCTGTACAACAAATCAAAGATTTGAATAACAGTGCATCCCAATAAGGATCATAATTCACTGTCTTAACAGCATACAGTGAATCAAGCTGCCCGCCGCATGTTTAGCGGCTGGCAGCTTCTTATTTTCACTCGGAGAGGAGAACGGAAGCGAAATGCAACGACATCGCACGAGGGCCGCAATACTGTCGACGATTTTTATGGGATTGGGACAAATATATAACCGCCAATTCGTTAAAGGAATATTATATTTAGCCGTAGAAGCTGTAGCCGTTTTTTATTTTATTGAGAACCTTGCCAACTCTTTATGGGGCATCGTAACACTAGGAGAGAATCCGAGTCGTCTGGTTAAAGTGAAGGGGATCGCCAAGATGGTTACCGGTGATCACTCGATTTATATCATGATCCAAAGCTTGATCACCATCCTTATTCTTATTCTATTGATTATCGCCTGGTATTTGAATATCAGAGATGCTTACAAGATTGGAGAAAAACGTGATAACGGTCTTCAGGCAAACACTTTTAAACAAAGTGTTCGTTATATCCTGGATTACAAGTTTGCTCAAGCGTTTCTAGTCTTGCCGGGCATTGGTGTTCTATTCTTTACGATTATGCCAATAATCTTCATGATCCTGTTGGCCTTTACGAACTATTCCGCACCTGATCATCTTCCACCCGCCAAATTGGTGGACTGGGTTGGATTTCAGACCTTTCGTAATTTATTGGTCCTTAAAACATGGAGCCACACTTTTTATGGTGTATTAACATGGACAATTATATGGGCAGTTCTTTCAACCATTACTACATACTTCGGAGGACTGTTGGTCGCTTTGCTGGTGAGTCAGAAGGGCATTCGCTTCAAAGGAATGTGGAGGGTAATTCTGATTGTGCCTTACGCGGTGCCACAGTTAATCTCGCTTCTGCTCATGCGCAACTTATTTAACGGTCAATTCGGGCCTATCAATCAATACATGGGGTATTTTGGATTGGATGGATTACCGTGGCTGACTGACCCATTCTGGGCTAAGGTTACCGTAATTATCGTTAATATGTGGGTAGGTATTCCTGTTTCTATGCTGCTTATCATGGGCGTTCTGACTACTATCCCACGGGATATGTATGAAGCTGCTGAGGTGGATGGAGCCTCGGGTTATCAGAAGTTCCGTATCGTAACGTTGCCGATGGTATTGTTCTCTACAGCACCAACCTTGATCACGCAGTTTGCAGGTAACATCAACAACTTTAACGCGATCTTCCTATTAACTGGTGGTAGTCCGGTAAATGGTGACTATCAATATGCCGGTTCTACGGACTTGCTAGTAACCTGGTTATACAAATTAACGCTAGATCAGAATAAAAACAACATGGCTTCGGCAATAGGGATTATTATCTTTATCATTGTCGCTTCATTCTCCCTGTACAATTACCGCCGGACAAAGTCATTTAAAGAGGAGGATATGATCCAATGAGCAGAAAAGTCGCGAACATTATTCGCTTAGCAGGTAGTTATATTATCTTGATTGCTTTGTCGATAGCTGCACTCTATCCTGCCCTTTGGATTCTTTTAGCTTCTTTCCGACCTGGTAAATCATTGTACAGCAAAACGTTTATTCCCGAGCAATTCACTTTATCACATTACAGAGAATTGTTCACATCACCCAGCTATATGTTTGGGACTTGGTATGCCAATACCTTGAAAATAGCTGTGTTCTCGATGCTTATCGGGGTAGTTCTTACTTTGTTAACCAGTTATGCCGTATCCAGATTCCGGTTTAAAGCGCGTAAAACAGCGTTATCCACCGTATTGATTCTTGGTATGTTCCCTGGTTTTATGAGTATGATCGCTATTTATATGCTGCTTAAAGAGTTTAATTTGCTGGATACACATATTGCGTTAATTATCGTTTATGCGGCCGGGGCGCCGCTGGGGGGAACCTTTATCGCCAAAGGGTTCCTCGATACGATTCCTCGTTCCTTGGATGAGGCCGCTCGTATTGACGGGGCGAGCAATTTCGGAATATTTATGCGAATCATCTTACCTTTGTCACGTCCTATGATCACATATATGGCGCTGACTCAATTTGTTGGACCATGGGTGGACTTCATTTTTGCGAGACTCATTCTGCGGACTAAGGAGAACTGGACAGTCGCAGTGGGGATGTGGGATATGGTTAACACCAATCAAAACACTAACTTTACCTTGTTCTCTGCGGGTGCGGTTTTGATCTCCATTCCAATTATGATTTTGTTTGTATTCTTGCAACGTCTGCTAGTAGATGGCTTGACAGCAGGAGCTAGTAAGGGGTAAACCCATTCGCTCGCTTCATGCTAATAAATGATCAGGGTACAGCCTTTATACAGAAATGGAGGGCTGTACCCTTATTTCGTCATGGGGAGTGAACTTAATGAAAAAGTCCTGGACTCTATATTTTAAATCTGTTGGAGTTAAACTGTTCGTTATTTTATTTAGTTCTATAGTTCTCTTATCCTCCGTGCTAGGATTGACTTCCTATTTTGCCGCTAAAAATATCATTACGAATGAGGTTGCTGCAGCCTCCACACAATCTGTAGTTCAGGCAGCGGACAAGCTGGATTTTGTGCTGTCAGAGTATGAGGCACTATCAAGGCAGTTTGCACTCGACTCTGTGTTAAAGGGTGATTTAGAAAAAATAAATAGTGGCGAGCTTACAACTGTGGCCAAAGCGGGGGCTGAAGATCGGATTCGCAGAAAGCTGGACTTGGTAAAAGGGTCTGATGAGCGGATGTATGGCGTCAGGCTGGTATCCAAGAGCTTGGTAGACTCAGAATCTTATAAGTCTGCTGGTATAAGTGGGATTCGTAGTGATGAAGGCATTTCCGCAAGATTAGAGCAAATTGCCGCAGCTAAAGGAGAGCCAGTCTGGTTTCCCGTTCGTGAGAAAGGCTTTTTTGATGCTTATACTGAGCCCTCCTTAACTATGGGGAGATTGCTACGTAATCTTTTAAATCCCGAAGCGGAGTATTACATGCTAATCGAAGTGAAAGGGAAGGCCATGACTGAAATGCTGTCTAACCTTCAGATTGGGATGACCGGTGAAATTCGTATCTTGAGTGCGGATGGCAGCATTGTGTATGGTGCAGATCATGCCAAGCTGGGTCAACCCTCTTACATAAAAGTTTCAGAAGAACAAGGGAAAGAGCAAAATCATTCATTTACAGCGGAGGATGAGAACGGAAGTTCTCAGCTTGTTGTATACCAGCCCCTGGCGACTGCCAAGTGGATGCTTATGGGGTATGCTCCTGTCAGTGATTTTACTAAGTCTGCGGACAAGCTTTTATATATCACATTTTCTGTGGTGCTGGCGGCAGCCTTAATAGCACTACTAATTGGTTATATTCTTGTTCGATTGGTAGGGCGCCCGCTGGGTAAGCTGGCAATCTTGATGGAGGAAGGAGAGCGTGGGAACCTGCAGGTACGAACCAATTTCAAGGGCAAAGATGAGATTGGCCGCTTGGGTCAAAGCTTCAACAAAATGATGGAGCAGATCTCCTTACTTGCAAGGCAGAGCGGGAATTCGGCAGATGAGGTCCTCCTTACTTCGGAACAATTAGTACAAGCATCAAGTACAATCTCCCTCCATGCCAGAGAGGTTGCGACCGCTACCGGTGAGATTGCAGCGGGGTCAGCCAGCCTCGCTGTTGAAGCCGAACGCAGTTATCACAATGTTGAGATTATCGGCAACAAAATGAGTGAAGTGACGGAAATAAATACAGTGATGGACCATTCAGCAGAACGGGTCATTGAGGTTAGCAATCAAGGTACAGAGCTGATGAAACTGCTGGTAGAGCAGAGTGAGTCTACGGTAGAGATGATCAATCGAATTCAAGATAATTCTACTAAGCTCAGAGAAAGCACTCATTTAATTCGCAGTATACTCAGCCCTATGATTGCTGTGAATAAGCAGACCAATATTTTGGCACTAAATGCTACCATAGAAGCAGTTAGAGCAGGTGCGGCAGGTAGAGGGTTCATAGTGATTGCTGATGAAATCAGGCAGCTCGCTAACCAGTCGAATGAATCGATTCAATCGGTCTCCAAGATCACGGAAGAGATTGGTCTACATATCGAGAACACCGTTAAGGATATCAATGAAGCCGCTCCTAAGTTCCGTGAACAAATCTCTTCTGTAAGAGAGTCGTCAACGATATTCGCGAGTGTCAAAGAGGAAATGGAACATTTCATGAGACATATTAGTGAATCTTCTGCTTCTGTCCTCGAACTGATTGAGTTCCAGCGTCAACTCGGTGAATCCATGGCCAGCGTAAGCTCCATCGTCCAGCAAACCACTGCTTCGACGGAGGAGGTGGCTTCTATGTCATCTCAGCAATTCACGGTTAGTGAGGAATTGGTTGCCCTATCGGAAAAGCTGGAGGGCTTGGCAGCCGATCTTAAGCACTCTTTGGTTTCTTTTCAAGTATGACAATATTATTCTAATAGAGACGGGCAATTTTCCAATATAATGGAGAGTTGCTCGTTTTTGTTGATTTGATTGCTATCGGACGTTATCTTGTCTTCGAAGTGGCTAAAGAGATACACTTATATTAAGTAATAAATGAAGAAAGTAGTGATCCATTGACGAACTTAAATCTGAGCCCCAGCGGGAGTCTTTTTCAGCAGGTTTTAATCGAGGGAGATTATAGTCCTCATTTTTTTGCTTACTATTATAAACAGTGGAATAACTACAATATGTCTTACCATCAGCATAATTCAACGGAAATCATGTATTTGATCTCAGGAAGTTGTATCGTGGATGTCCGTCCAAGCTCAGGAGGAGAAGAGAGAGTTCGGCTGAAGCGGGGAGAATTGATCATCCTAGACGCGAATGTTCCGCATAGGCTGATTGTTGAAGAGGGGGCACCTTGTCGGATGCTAAATGTGGAATTTGGCTTCATGGAATATAGAGGAGTTGCACCCTCTGTCGGCAAGCTAGCCCGTGAAGAAACGGCGCTCGCAGAAATGCTGCAGCTTCCTTTTTCCAGTTTAGTAATGCCTGATCCGGAGGAAATCTATCATGTTCTAAAGGGACTTGTGTTAGAGCTTGATCAGAGCGGCGGAAAGGGTGGAAGTATGGTTGATTTATTATTTTGTGAGCTTCTGTTGCGGTTATCCAGACTTCGGCAAGAGCAGCTTCATACCAGCCAACAGCCCTCGCAGCTTTATGTGCGCCGGAGCATTGAATTCCTGCATCAGAACTATGACCAGAACATTCAGGTTAAGGACATCGCTGCCGCAGTTAATCTGCATCCCGGATATTTGCATCGAATTTTTAAGAGCCATACGGGTCGGACGCTCAGCGATTACTTGAATATGCTGCGAATGGAGAAAGCGAAGATGCTGCTTGGGCAGAGCGACATCCCGATTGCTGAAATTGCAGATTACGTAGGAATTAGCAGCAGGCAATATTTTCACCTTCTTTTTAAAAAATACGCCGATTGCACGCCTGTAGAATTCCGCAATTCCATTGAGCGTCACGCCTGGAGTTATGAAGAGCATGATTTTCAGTAGATAGGTTAGGATTTTTGACACCTTCTTTCAAAAGAGGTCATGATATTGGTTACGCTTTCCTAAGGTCCCTTGCTACAATGGACAGGAACAACCAATTCATTACCGGAGGATGATAACCATGTCATTTAAAGTGTCTTTTATAGGGGCAGGCAGCATTGGATTTACCCGTGGATTGTTGCGGGACTTACTAACTGTACCGGAATTTAAAAATATCGAAGTCTCATTTATGGATATTAACAGCCACAATCTGGAGATGGTCACGGAGCTATGCCAGCGTGATATTAAGGAGAATGGTTTAAATATACAAATTCAGGCGACAACGGATCGCAGAGAAGCACTGAAGGATGCCAAGTACGTATTTTGTACTATTCGGATGGGTGGGCTTGAAGCCTTTGCTACGGATGTGGACATTCCCTTAAAATACGGAGTGGATCAGTGTGTGGGAGATACTCTGTGTGCGGGTGGCATCATGTACGGGCAACGCGGAATTGCGGAGATGCTGAATATTTGCCGTGATATTAGGGAGATGGCAGCACCGGATGTACTTTTGCTTAACTATTCGAATCCGATGGCTATGCTGACCTGGGCCTGCAATAAATATGGTGGTGTTCGGACCATCGGTCTATGTCATGGTGTACAGCATGGGCACCAACAAATTGCGGATGTGTATGGTCTTAAGAAATCCGAAGTTGATATTATCTGTGCGGGCATCAATCACCAGACCTGGTATATTTCAGCAAGTCATGAGGGGAAGGATCTGACCGAAGGTCTTTTAGAGGCTTTTGAGAAACATCCGGAATTCAGCCGTACGGAAAAAGTGCGCATCGATATGCTTCGTCGCTTTGGCTACTATAGTACAGAATCCAATGGACACTTAAGTGAGTACGTGCCATGGTACCGTAAACGCAGTGATGAAATTATGGATTGGATCGATCTGGGGAGCTGGATTAACGGAGAAACAGGCGGTTATCTGCGTGTCTGCACGGAAGGTCGGAATTGGTTCGAGACCGATTTTCCAAACTGGATGAAAGACCCGGCATTGGAGTATACGAAGGAGAATCGCGGGGAAGAGCACGGCTCTTATATTATAGAAGGATTGGAAACGGGACGAGTGTACCGGGGGCACTTTAATACAGTGAACAATGGCGTAATCTCTAATTTACCAGAGGACGCCATTATCGAAGCACCGGGATATGTAGACCGGAACGGGATCTCCATGCCATTGGTAGGTGAATTGCCGCTTGGGCCTGCCGCCGTATGTAACGTGAGCATTTCAGTGCAACGTCTGGCGGTTGAAGCAGCTGTACACGGCGATGATAAGCTGTTACGTCAGGCATTTATGATGGATCCACTCGTTGGTGCTGTATGTAATCCAAAAGAAATCTGGCAGATGGTCGATGAGATGCTCGTCGCAGGGGAACAGTGGTTGCCTCAATACAGCGAAGCTATTGCTAGGGCCAAGGAACGTTTGGCTTCAGGAGAGCTTATCCCAACGAATGCTAACAACGAAGGCGCTGCTCGCCTGAAGGTGAAGTCGGTGGATGAGATGATGCAGGACCGGGAAGCAGCGAACAAAAATGCTGGTGAGTCTGATAAAGGCAAGGATAGAGAGAAGGTTCAATAAGGTGTAGCATTGAAAGCTTTTTAACTATAAATAACCTCCACATTCCAGAGTTTGGGATTGGAGGTTTTTTTAGGATGTAAATCTAAGCGGGGGATAAACAAAACAGCAGTCATAGCTTACGAAAATAAGCTGACATGGGTGGGGAGTACAAGTTTATCGGTACCGATCCAAATTGTGAAATTAGGTTTATAATAGGAGTTATTATGTAACTGAAAAAAGAAAGTTAGTTTAATTTCACTGGCTTATTTTTTAATCTATACCGTAGCGCCAAGCGCTACAGTAATCCCAAAGTTGCCCTACATACTATTCTGACGCATCCCCTGATCTTACGGACCCAGATGACCCTATTCGTCCATCCCTCGATCTTACGGACCCAGATGACGCTATTCGTCTATTCCACGATACTTGCGGACCCAGATGACGCTATTTGCCCATCCCCCGATACTTGCGGACCCTGATGACGCTATTTAGCAATTTATCACCTTTGGAGCGTATTATCGGACTCCAGTGCAGCTATTGCTCAGAATGAGGATCGTTTTTGGTGTTTTTCATGCCTATAGCGGCTATGGGGTCCGATAGCAAGCCAAATATACGCTAAAGCTACTTATAAGGTCATCTGTGTCCGAAAGCGCCGATCCCCCAGTTGCCCTACATACTATTCTGACGCATCCCCGATACTTACGGACCCAGATGATGCTATTCGCCCATCCCTCGATCTTACGGACCCAGATGACCCTATTTGCAAATTTATCGCCATTGGAGCATATTATCGGACTCCAGTGCAGCTATTGCTCAGAATGAGGCTCGTTTTTGGTGTTTTTCATGCCTATAGCGGCTATGGGGTCCGATAGCAAGTCAAATATGCGATAAAGCTACGTATAAGGTCATCTGTGTCCGAAAGCGCCGAACCCCCAGTAATCCCAAAGTTGCCCTAGATACTATTCTGACGCATCCCCTGATCTTCCGGTCCCAGATGACCCTATTCGCCCATCCCCCGATACTTACGGACCCAGATGACCCTATTTAGCAATTTATCGCCTTTGGAGCATATTATCGGATTCCAGTGCAGCTATTGCTCAGAATGAGGGTCGTTTTTGGTGTTTTTTATGCCTATAGCGGCTATGGGGTCCGATAGCAAGCCAAATATGCGATAAAGCTACGTATAAGGTCATCTGTGTCCGAAAGCGCCTAACCCCAGAATCCCACAGTTGCCCTACATACTATTCTGACGCATCCCCGATACTTACGGACCCAGGTGACGCTATTTGCCCATCCCCCGATACTTGCGGACCCAGATGACGCACTTTGTCCATCCCTTCATCTTACGTACCTAGATGACGCTATTCGCCCATCCCTCGATCTTACGGACCCAGATGACGCACTTTGTCCATTCCCTGATCTTACGGATCCAGATGACGCTATTCGTCCATCCCTCGATCTTATGGACCCAGATGAAGCGATTCGCCCATCCCCTGATACTTGCGAACTTAGATGACGCAATTTACGAAGTTTGTTGTTTTGTTCAAGAAGGAGCAACGCCAAAAACGCGGATGTCCCATCAGCCATTTTTGGCTTTTGGGATACCCGCGTTTTGGAGTGGGGGATTAAGAATTAACCGTACCCTTTGGACTAAAGAAGGTCTTCAGCGCCTGATACACTTCTTTTTTGTCTTTAATGACGTAATGCATGAATTGTTCATGTTTCAGATGGCGATAAGCTGACATCAAGGTACTGCTTCGATTGTATTGGTTCACCTCACCGTAGCCGAACATATTGCTTCGTTTCAGCAGTTCTCCGATCAGCTTCACGCAACGTTCGTTGTCGGAGGTGAGATTATCACCATCGGAGAAGTGAAATGGATAAATATTGTACTGCGCAGGCGGGTAGCGGCTATCGATAATTTCAATCGCTCGTTGATATGCCGAGGAACAAATCGTTCCCCCGCTTTCGCCACGGGTGAAGAAATCATGCTCACTGACTTCCTTAGCCTCCGTATGGTGGGCGAGAAAAACAATCTCTACCTTCTCATACTGGCGGCGCAGAAAACGGGTCATCCAGAAGAAGAAGCTGCGGGCGCAGTATTTTTCAAATGAACCCATCGAACCTGACGTATCCATCATCGCAATAATGACCGCATTGGAATGAGGTGTTCTAATATCATCCCATGTTTTGTAGCGCAGATCATCTGGGCTGATACTGTGAATGCCGGGATTTCCGCTGCTTGCATTGCGTCGAAGATTTTCCAGCAGCGTACGTTTTTTATCGATGTTGGACATCATCCCTTTTTTACGAATATCGTTAAAAATTATGGATTTGACCTCGATCTCTTCTTTATTCTTAGGCTTCAGATGAGGCAATTCCATATCCTGAAACAGAATGTCCTCCAGATCTTCCAGATTGACCTCTGCTTCCACGGTATCTTGGCCCGGCTGATCACCTGCTTTTTCTCCTTTGCCGGGCTGTGCCGATTGTGAATCGCGCCCAAGCACATCGCCGACCTGACTTTCCCCGTCCCCCTGTCCTACATGCTTCTGTTTACGGAAGTTATAAATAATCCGGTATTCATCCAGACTGCGAATCGGAACCTTCACAATCTGCTTACCGCCTGACAAAATAATATTTTCTTCGGTAACGAGGTCAGGCAAATTATCCTTGATGGCTTCTCTGACCTTTTGCTGATGGCGTTCCTGATCCTGATGACCTTTACGATGAAGGGACCAGTCTTCTTTTGAGACTACGAAGGAAAAGGGACCGGATGATTGCGACAGGATGACCACCTCCCATGGAATATGAAATGTTGATTGAGGGAATTTTTTGCAAAGTATATATTTGGATCCCCCGCAAAGTACCTGAGTACGCATAGAAAGCAAAGCCTCACTTTGTGGGGATGTTTTGGGGTTGTAACTAAAGTATATTCATGGGGATGAGGGATATGTGATTTCTTATTCACTGATCTCATCTACGGTCAGCACATAGCTGTTAGATTGGCTTTCGCCAGAGTAGTTACGTCCATCCATATTGAAAGAGAATTGAGCATTTACGGATCCCTTAAGGAAACGACCCATTACCTGTTCACTCACCTGGACAAAATAATGAATGTTAACCATTGATGCAGCATTAACTATCCCCAGCGGCAAGGTGCCGGCAAATGAAGATTGTGGATTCGGAACTCCATCAATCACAATGCTGTTGGGATCAAGAAAACATTTTTCCGGGGTTAGACGATTCAGAGATATTTCCGCTGGCCAATTTCCGCTATTGGTTAGTGAGATCCAACATTGGACTCGCTCTCCTGCTTCTACAATAGTTGGTTTTGCATGGACTACGAGTGAAATGACAGGTGTGACTACTAAGGTGGTAACTGTATTGGAACGAGAGGTTTGTCGTACGGTCCGTCCGTCTGGAAGCACAAAGGTATACTGAACACTACCATGGTTTTGTACGGCTGCGATTTCATGAATGTTAATGGCTGCAGGTATACTCACTTGAAAAACTACAACTGCTGTAGTTCCGCCTCTTAAAGTACCTAACTGGATGCCTTCCGCTGGTCGTGCACTTTTTTGCAACACTCCATTTAAGAGAACACTATCCCATACGAAAAGAGTACCTGAAGGTATAGCATCTGTTAGGACTGCATTTACAGCCAGATTCCCGTTGTTCGTTACCGTAAGCTCATATCTCAAATTATCGCCCGGAGCTGCTGTAACATGATCCACTTTTTTACTAATGTTGACCCCCGCTTGGACAAGTGAGACAACCGCAGTGTTACTTTCGGTCGTAATTGTATGCTCATCGACTGCATAGGTGACAACCGCGCTGTTGGTTAAGGCCAACGAGGGAGAAAACTCTGTTACTCGGACACGAAAAGTAATATCAACGCTTAGGTCTGTGTCCAGCGAACCGAGTAATATCCCCTGTGCCGGGTCTGATTCTGGGTAATAAATCCCACCTGCAATGACACTCCCCGGTATAAACACCGCCCCGTCCGGAATAGAAATTATTGCGTTGATTTGAGTTAAAAGGCTGTTGCCTTCATTTGTAAGCCGCAAGGTGTAAGTGACTACATCCCCTATAAAAGAAGTCGGAGTACTTGCAGACAAGGAGGTCGAGAGCTGGTAGGAGCGTAAAGAAACCTGTACGGAATTTGAAAATAGATCACCTTTAACGATTCTTCCCTCCGGTGTGGAAAAAGAAAAACGGCCTAGCGCTTTATTTTGCAGCACTAGGGAAGACGGCAGGGAAATGATGACGACTTGAAAGGCGATGCTCACTTGATTCTGCGGTGCAATAGAACCAAGGGGGATGCCTGAAGACGGTGTAGCCCCCGGAAGAGGCACACCGTCTCTGAGCACACTGTTGGAAATAAAGGATACACCTTCTGGAAGAATGTCAAACACCGTCAAAAAAGCATCTGTATTTCCATTATTACTGGCTGTAATGGTATACACCAAAGTGTCGCCTAAAGAGGCGTGGAGTTTATCTGTACTCTTCAGCAATGAAAGCACGGGGCCCACGACCGGGGTGTTAACGGTATTGGAATAGACAATTCCGTCAACACCCGCTGCCGAGTTGAAGAGTACCATGGACTGATTGGTTACGACAGGTTGGGTACGTGAGCCGGGAATCATAACGCTACTACCTGAACCTGGAAGGTAATGGTTGAAGAAGCACCTGCAGCAATTGTACCAATTGCGATTCCCGAAGCCGGACTGCCACTAGGACGTGGGGCTCCATCTACGGTAATGCTTCCCGTTACGAACTGGCTGCCAGCTGGAATAGGGTCAACCATGATGACATTATTAACTGGTGCAATCCCTAAATTGGTGACAACAATCGTATAGGTGATGATATCGCCAACAACCGCATCAATAGAAGTAGTGCTCTTAACCACACTTACGTCAGGTGAAGATACAGGGATAATTAGGACATTTGAGACAGAGGATCCCGTGAGTGAACGTCCATCTGGTGGTGTGAATGTGAAATTTGCTGTAGCTTGATTGACCAATTGCTGCGGTGAAGGCAGGGACGCAATAGTAACCTGTAAGGTAATCGTTACTGTTACTGTACTTCCCGGAGCTACCGACCCAATACTTAAGCCAGTAGCCGGATCTGATCCTGGTTGTGGTACCCCATTCACGAGCACGCTGTTTGGAACAAAGACAGCTCCGTTCGGAATGGTATCGGTAATAACTACATTTGCTATGAGGTTACCAGTATTCGTCACATTTAAGGAGTAAGTAATCGTATCTCCGACAGTTGCGGCGGTTCTGTCCGCCCCTTTGACAACTACAATGATAGGTTGATATACCGGAATAACAAGTGTATTTGAGAATGAAGATCCTGAGAATGCGCCGGAGGTGAAACTGACGGAAGCTTGATTACTAAGCGTTGCAGGATTAGGCAGCACATTGACAATCGTGTTGAACGAGACTTGGAAAGATGCTCCCGGTGCAAGTGTACCGAGCGAGATCCCGTTCGCTGGGTTGGCGCTAGGGCGTGGAGTGCCATCTACGGTCACACTGCCAGCGACAAAGCTAGAGCCTGCAGGTATTGGATCACTGAGGTTAACGTTACTGATATTTGCTATTCCACTATTGGTAACAGTGAGGTTATAAGTGATGGTATCGCCAACAACGGCATCGGTAGCTGTCGAAGATTTAGTGACGATAACGTTCGGTGAGGATACTGAGATTGTTGTTGTATTGGAATTGATCGAATTGTTAAATGTCCGTCCATCTGGAAGTGTGTATGCAAACGCGACGGAAGCTTGATTGAGCAGCTGTTGGCTTGCCGGCAATGTTGTGATAAGCACTGAGAACATTACAGACAGGCTTCCATTCGCGGAGATTACCCCCAGTGGGATCCCGGCAGCTGGGTCTGCTCCTGGAGCAGGAGCGCCTTGAATGAGTACACTATTTGGAATAAACGTTGTACCCGCTGGAATGGTGTCACTCAGGGTTGCTAAAGCTCCGTAGTTACCTGTGTTGGTCACATTTATAGTATAAGTAATCGTATCCCCAACGGTAGCATTGACTGAATTGGAGCTTTTTGCTGCTGCAAGGATAGGCAGATAGACAGGCGTCGTGACGATATTTGAGAAGGCTACATTTGAGACAACACCTGAGGTGAAGCTGACTGTTGACTGATTATTTAACAATCCAGTAGGCGGCAGTGAAACTACATTTACGGTAAAAGCAACAGTTACGGTTACACCGGGTGCTATGCTGCCTAGGGTCACTCCAGTAGCTGGGCTAACTCCTGTGCGAGGCACACCGTCCACAAGCACGCTGCCTGTCACAAAGGTGGTGCCGGCAGGAAGGGCGTCTGTGAAGACCACATTATTTACAGTGGCAATCCCGTTATTAGTTAAAGCTATGGAATAAGTAATAGTGTCACCGACTGTAGTTGATGTTGTGGTTGTAGTTTTAACTACAGCAATATTAGGTGAGGAGACCGGAATAGTGACGGTGTTAGAGAGTGCAGACCCATTAAGTGTACGTCCGTCGGGTAAGGTGAAGCTGTATGCTGCGGTTCCTTGATTGACCAGTTGCTGAGGACTAGGCAATGAAGTGATGTCAACCGTGAAAATGACTACGGTCGTTCCTCCAGGCTGTATTATTCCAGCTGCAATTCCGGTGGAAGGATCCGCTTGCGCTAAAGGGAGTCCATTGATGAGCACACTATTCGGAACAAAAGCCGTACCTGCGGGAATATTATCCGTCAATGTTAAATTAGCAGCATAGTTTCCTGTGTTACTCACTGTCAGTGTGTAGCTAACGGCATCGCCAACCGTGGCATTGGCTGTACTAGCACTCTTGACTACGGCAATGTTCGGCTGGAACACAGGGACAGTAACGGTATTAGAAAAAGTGGAGCTTGAAATAACACCTGAAGTGAAGGTAACAGATGCCTGATTGATGAGTGAAGCTGTAGGAGGGACGGAGGTAACAGTAACACTGTAAGTAACCAGCGCTGATGCACCGGCTGCTAGAGTGCCGATAGATATCCCCGAAGCAGGATTCAAGTTCGGGAATGGAACTCCGTTGACAGACACGCTGCCTGTTACAAAAGTACTCCCTACCGGTGTAGGATCATTGAGTAAGACGCTAGTAACAGATTCTATACCATTATTAGTTATATTGACGTTGTAAGTGACCGTTTCACCAACAGCAACTGATGTTGAAGTAGTGCTCTTGGTAACGACAATGTTAGGAGCAGAGACTTGTAAAGTTACAGTGTTAGACACAGCAGTCCCAGATAACGGTCTACCGTCAGGCGGAGTAAAGGTAAAGCTTGCAGAAGCCTGATTACTAATCTGCTGAGGTGTTGGCAGGGAGATGATATCAACGGTGAAGCTGACTGCAATACTGGCATCAGGAGCGACATTTCCTACAGCTATCCCTGTATCAGGGGCTGATCCGGGTTGAGGCATACCACCTACAATGACACTATTAGGAACAAAAACTGTACCTGCTGGAATGTTATCAGTTAGCGTAAGATTTGCAGCCAGATTACCTGTGTTGCTAACAATCACTGTGTAGATGACAGAATCACCGACAACTAAAGCATCGAAATCGCCGTCTCCATCAGCGGCACTTTTTACTAAGGAGATTTGGGGCTGAATAACTGGTGTAGTTGTGATATTAGATGAAGAAGAACCGGAGAATACACCGGATGTAAAACTGACAGACGACTGATTGTTAATCTGTGATGGTATCGGCATCGTTATCCTCACCTCGAATGTTACGGTAGCTGTGGCGCCAGGGCTCAAACTACCGATTGGAATGCCGGCGGACGGAACTGCTAGCGGCAGGGTAGTGCCACTTACAATTACGGTTCCGGGAATAAAAGCGACATTCTCAGGCAGAGGATCGCTGAGAATGATATTGCTTACTGTTGCAATACTGTTATTGGTCAATACAGAGGTAAAGGTAAGGATATCACCAGTAACAGCAGTAGCAGCGTTTACGCTTTTTACAACACTGACGTTAGGGGCGGACACTGGGACAGAGAGCGTATTGGACACTACATTTCCACCGAGCTGACGCCCGTCTGGAAGGGTGAAATTATATGTCGCTGAAGCAGAGTTCAGCAATACTTGTGATGGAGGCAGGGCTGTGATTGTGACCAGAAAACTTACGGTGACACTATCACCAGGAGCGAGCGGTCCAACTGGAATGCCAGTTGCCGGATTATATCCGGGCAAAGGTGTTCCTCCAATAATGACACTATTCGTGTCAAACACGGCTTGGGGTGGCAGGATATCAGTTACTAATAGAGTAGCTGCAATATTCCCGGTGTTGCTGATCAGGATGGAGTATGAGAGAGATCCCCCTACAGATGCCTGGGCTGCATTGGCGCTTTTGACCATACTAAGGATGGGCTGAAATACAGGTGTTACTATCGTGTTTGAGAGCGAAGAACCGGTGAACGCCCCAGAGGTGAAGGAGGCGCTGGCTCTGTTTGTAAACTGTGCTGGACTTGGCAAGGAAGCAACATTCACTCTAAAAGACACCGTGACAGAGCTGCCCGCGGCGATACTTCCGATTGCTATACCTGTACTTGGGTTAGCCGCTGCAACCGTCGAACCGTTGACAGTCACACTGCCTGCTACAAAAGCTCCCCCCGTAGGAATAGGGTCAGAGACAACAACGTTAGTAACAGTGACGCTGCTTGGGTTGGACACTATGACTGAATAAGTAAGATTTTCTCCAACCGCTACATTAGTTAGATTTGCAGTTTTGGTTAGTGTAATGTTTGGAGCGGAGACCGGAATGGTTAGGGTATTGGATAGACTGGTCCCGGAGAATGATCTTCCACTTGGCAGTTGGTAGGTGTAATTGCTATTGCCTTGATTATTCAGAACAGGTGGAGCAGGCAGAGATTGTACAGAGACAAGAAAGGTCACAGGAACAGCTGCCCCTGAAGCTAAAGTGCCTAAGTTAATTCCTGTAAGTGGAGAGTCAGCAGGTCTAGCAACACCGTTAACAGTTACACTTCCCGAGACAAAGGTGCTTCCTGAAGGAATATTGTCGCTCAGAGTTACAGCCGCCCCGATATTCCCTGAATTCTGAACATTTAACGTATAAAGAATATTGCCACCTACAGTTGCACTGGAAACGTTCGAGCTTTTTGCAATTTGGATTACAGGCTGATACACGGGAGTTGTAGTCGTGTTTGAGACTGAAATGCCAGTAAAAGCACCCGAGCTAAAAGAGGCACTAGATTTATTCAATAGCTGAGCGGGACTTGGTAATGAGATAACGTTGACTTGAAAAGTGACGGCGACGGAGCTTCCTGGAGCGATGGTACCGACAGCAATCCCTGTTCCAGGATTAGCTGAGGGTTGTGATACACCGGCGACGGTGACACTTCCGGGAACCAGCGATGTACCCGCAGGTATGGTATCTGAGAGTGAAACGTTGGTAACTGCTGCAATTCCGTTGTTACTGATTACTGAGGTGTAGAGCAGTATATCTCCGACAGTTACGTCGGTGAATCCAGCGCTTTTGACTACGGTAACATTGGGTGTTGTAACGGGAATAGACAAAGTGTTGGACGAGGCAGAACCAGTTACCGTTCGCCCATCTGGAACTTGAAACGTATAAGCGGCGCTTGCTTGGTCAACCAACTGCGGCGGTGAGGGAAGACTATTCACGATGACCCGAAATTGAACAGTAGAACTGCCACCGGCGGCAACCGTACCGATAGCAATCCCCGTGGCAGGGTTACCAGCGACAGGATTTCCATTGACGGTGAAGCTGCCTGCGACGTAAGAGCTGCCTGAGGGAATGTTATCCGTAAGTGTTGTTACCGCGCTGATATTTCCTGTGTTCGTGATTTGAAGGGTATAGGTGATCTGATCTCCAACCGTAGCATTGGTGGTATTGGCTGATTTCACAATGTTAAGGACGGGTGAATATACAGGTAAGGTTACTGTATTAGATGGAATGACCCCCGTCATGATAGGGCCTCCGGCTACACTTTGAAACGTAAAGGCAGCGTTGGCAGTATTTGCGATATTTTGTGGACTTGGCGGCAATGAAGTGACTTTGGCTTGATATGTAACCGTTATTGAACTGCTTAAAGCTAATGAGCCTAATGGGATTCCTGCTGTAATATCAAAAGTAGGCCTTACGACGCCAGCAACGACTACGCTTCCAGTTACAAAAGTGGATCCTGCCGGCAGCGCATCTGATAAAACGACACTTGCTGCTCCTGCTGTTCCTGTATTACTGACAGTCACCGTATAAGTTACCGTATCACCGACTATGGGGCCGGCTACATTAGCGCTTTTAGTGAGGTTTATTTTAGGAGCATTGATATCAACCTGTATGGCATTACCGTTGAGTACATAAGCATCGCCTGAGGTGGTTAATTGTAATACGGCTGAAGATTGATTGTTTATCAGCCGGGCGGAGACGTCAACATTGGTAATATCCCAGCCTTGACGGCCGCCGATAATGTTGGTCCCTGGGTTTCCGTTGGTTTGATTGCGGTTTCCAAAGGTACCTGTTGTGTTTAGATTACCTGCATCATTGTTAATCTGTGACGCAAAAAAGTTGTTGGCAAAGTTGTTTGGTCCCGATAAAGCAACAAGTGTAGCCGAGGTTGGACCAAATAACGCTTGATCCCCCGAACGGTTGGCATCCCCCTCCTGTGCGCTGAATAACGCTCTGCCGCCAAGCGCACCTGTAATTGGTGTTGCGAAGCCTGTGATCGTAGTTGAAACTGGGGCTGAGGTTGCTTGTACAAGTATTGCACCTGCCCGTAGGGACATATTGCGAAAAGGTAAGGCTGTATTTTGGTAGATTACGCCTAATGTCCAGCCAGCATGGTTGGCCGTGGAATCACTAGGGATAACAATCGTACCCACTACACCGCCAGTGGTGTAGGTGCCGGCGCCGCCTTGTTGGATAATGCTGGTCACGTTGGCGGAACGAACATATGCTGATGCACCACCTCCCAAATCGACTACGTTGCTCGTTGCTGAATCGGGAGTAACGCTGAATGTAGTGCCAGCAGGAGTTATTAGGGAGACAGGATTGTTAATGGCCGAACTGAGGTTAACGGTTCCGTTAATATAGGTACCGCCCCATATCAGTTCTGCATACAGCACTGTGCTGCCAGATGGTAGGACCAGTATGGCTGCTGAACTGTTGCTTGTATAAAGACTAGTAGTTCCGCTAGGATAGGAACCAAATGTCGATGAAGTATTAACAGTAGTAAAGCCACCGATGCTGTCTAGTGTCCCTGGCACTCCGATCGTATCGGAGCGGCTAAGTCCAAGCGTGTTGCCGGTAAATGTGATAGCACCGGTCGCATTGATCGTTGCCCGTACGACTAGTGGAATGATTCTCACCTCCTTCGAGGTTGATTTTGGCCAAAAGTGAACCGTCCTATAGTTAGGACGGCACAGTTAATACCTGTATGTTAGCCTATGATACAAAATGGGTATTAGTGTATGTCCCATCTTAAAATTATAGAAAAAAATGTCTGTTTTGTGATTTAAGTCTTCGTTCGACAAGAACATGAGGTTCAGGATAATGACTTCTGCTCATCAGCTCCAGCTCCTGATCAGTGATATTGTGCTTGACTACGACAAAATGGTACATGATTTCATGCACTACATTTGCTTGAAGGGTCTTTAGTATTTCTAGTTCTTCAGTTTCGTAAAGCGGATCTTCATAAGGGTGTTGATAGAATAACTCCATCCGCAGCAACCGATAATCGAAGGGTGGTGCGGGTACAGGGTAGTCTGGAATAGCTGGGCATACTGGACCGGATGGGGGTTGGAAGAAGGATCCTGTAAAATGCCGGGGGGTATATTCGTCAAACTTCTGCTTAAAGGAAGGATTGGACATATGGGCAAAGCTGTGGGCATAGGGTGCTAGAATGCAAACAACTGCTTTATGGATGCTAATTCTGTGAATTTCCGCCATGGCTGCGAATAAATTGTCCACATAAGGCAGTACACGGCTAGCCATAACAAACTCAGCGCTATTGTCAGGGAGAGGAATCTCTTGGCAAATATCACAGACAATATCTACAACAGGACCCGCGATCCGATCGATCCCGAGATAACCTGCTTCCTTATTAGATCCACAGCCGATATCGATTTTCAAGGGGCTCACTCCTTTGGGATAAATCAGGCTCACACTATTGTATTAATACCGCTGTAGCCTGCATCCGACGGATGCCTAATAGAGGCTGGAAGTTATCTAAAATTACTTCATATGAAACTTTCATAGAGTGGTTAACGTTATAAGAGTATACTTATGAAGATGACTTTGAAAATAATCGCCACATAGAGGAGGCACTCAACATGAAAAAACAACGTTCATTACCCGCCATAGCAGCGATTGCTGCCTTAACATTTGCCTTAACCGCTTGCGGTGGGAATAATTCGGCACAGACTTCAGGAGAACCGACTGCAACACCTTCTCCAACTCCAACCGAGAGCGCAAGCACAGCTGAGCCTACAGAAGCTCCAAGCACTCCCGTACCTACTGAGAACCCAAGTACAGCCACACCAACCGAAAATCCGAGCACAGCTAAACCTAGTTCTACTCCAAAAGCTGAAGGTAAAACAATAAAAATGACGGCCGTTTATATCGGACAAATAGATAGTCATTCCGTTGAGATTGCGACAAAAGAAGGTCCAACCGCTTTTGAGATTTCAGCTGGAATGGAGAGTATACTTGATACTTTGAATTCAGATGATTCCGTAGTTATTGAATACGTGGAAAAAGCAGTGGAGGGCGATCCGTCTGTTAAGCAACGTGTGCTGACAAAGCTGGCTCTAGCAAAATAATTGAATGTATTGATTTGCAAGTAGAGGGTGTCTCAGCAATCATATAGTGGTTGCTGGGACACCTCGTATTTTTTAAGCATAGTTCTTGCTCAAAACACTAGACTTTGTTTGATCAATCACAGTCCGCATACCTAGCTGCATCATTATGGATTAGGAGCCACACTATTGGATCTAGCTGCACCACTATGGATATAGCAACCCCACTAACGGAACTAGTAGCACCACTATGGATATAGCAGCCCCACTATTGGATATAGCAGCACCACTATGGATCTAGCTGCCCCACTAACGGAACTAGTAGCCCCACTATGGATCTAGCAGCACACTAACGGAACTAGTAGCCCCACTATGGATCTAGCAGCACACTAACGGAACTAGTAGCCCCACTATGGATCTAGCAGCACCACTAACGGATCTAGTAGCCCCACTAACGGATCTAGTAACCCCTATATTGGACTCAGCATTATCGGACCCAGCAGCCCTAAAACGCAGCTTTTCCCTACATTTAATTCGCTATCGGACCCAGCAGCCCTAAAACGCAGCTTTTCCCCACATTTGGTTCGCTATCGGACCCCATCGCAGCTATTGCCATAAAAAACGCCCAATAGGATCCTTTTTCGATGCAATAGCGTCACTGGGGTCCGAAACTGTGCTCCAAAGGGCGAAAATCCGTAAATAACGTCATCTGAGTCCGTGAGCCGCGGATGACGGGGAAAACTCAGCATCATCGGACCCAGCAGCCCTAAAAAGCAGCTTTATCCGACATTTGAATTGCTATCGGACCCAGCAGCTCTTAAACGCAGCTTTTCCCCACATTTGATTCGCTATCGGACCCCATAGCAGCTATTGCCATGAAAATCGCCCAATAGGATCCTATTTCGATGCAATAGCGACACTGGGGTCCGAAACTATGCTCCAAAGGCGAAAAAAACGTAAATAACGTCATTTGAGTCCGTGAGCCGCGGATGAAGATGAGGACTCCCCAATGCAGATTTTGGATTCAAACATAAATAAAGGTATCCTCACAACCCGCTCAAAGTTGTTGGGATACCCTTTTTAATGAAGTTAGCATGTTTAAAAGAAGCTTAAAGCGTTCCAGCATTGACTAGGAAGGTTGTAATAAGCAGCATAAAGAGTAAGATAATAACACCATTGACTATCGTGCCAATAATGCCAAACACCTTGCGACGTTTCCGAATGGAAAGCCCAATGATGCCGATGACTACACCGATTACATTAAGAGCAGCCAGAATAATAACCGTTAATCCTAGAAGCATTATGAATTGCGAGGACTGGCTTAATAGTTCGGAATTCTCATTAACCAATGAAGAAGACTTCATTATAATAGAGATAAAGATGGCTGCATAGCCGATGATCGACACGAGACAGATAATGAACGAAGCAATACCAGGTCCAGAATGTTGAAGATCATGTTCTACTTTTTGATGCGTAGATGATAAATCAGCGCTTGGGTAAACCGGATGAGGGTTGGGATTTCCCACCTCTGCCGCAGGTACGTCTGATTTTGACAGAGAATTTAAGTCCATGGTTTGCACTCCTTGAGAGATTAGAATGAAAATGTTGTTAATATCCACTTTTTCATATTGATGCTAAAAAAGCAACCCCTGAATGAGGCAAAATAAAAAATGACTGCTGGAAATAGGAACTGGCATTACGTTATGATAGAATGAGTCTAAAATTAAGGGGGTGTAATCATTTGCAACGGAAATTTATGGCCTGGGGGGCTGTGCTAGCAATGCTGGCAGTAGGAATTGGTGCTTTCGGTGCCCATCTACTAAAACCAGTGATCAGTGAAGACTATATGAAGGTATATGAGACTGGTGTGCAGTATCACTTGGTACATGCGCTGGGGGTAATTCTCATCGCACTGGCTGTGGGCCAATGGGGCGAAAGTGCCCGATTACGTTGGGCGGGCCGATTGTTAATTGCAGGTACCATTTTGTTCTCTGGCAGTTTGTATGTTCTGAGTATCTCCGGAATTAAGGTGCTAGGAGCGATTACACCTATCGGTGGGGTATGCTTTATAATTGGCTGGTTATGCCTTGCGATAGAGGGATTTTCACGTAAAAAGTCGTCTTAGTTGTTAAAAAAAAGAAAGACCAATAAGCACCGGTTCCCCAAAGAGGGAGGGTGCTTATTGGCTTGTAACGCATGCGCTTACAGAAACTCGTCGATTTCATTTAGATTAAAGCTGTACACCTGCTTCTCATCCACATGGTAGACACTTATAGAGTTGGCTGCTTCATCAAAGTTTAAAATACGACAGGGCATGGACACTTGTTTCCCGTACCGGTTCGCTCGTAAACGTACCAATTGATTATTCTGAATATACTGACGAATCTTCCCGTATGCATCAGCTGGCGTCTCAATGGCCGTTTGCTGTGCAGGCGTTTCTGCCTGTTTTTTTATCGGTGTATCCAGCTGCTTCTTCGTAGATTTTGGAGGCAGCTTTAATGAAATGGGAGGAGCAGAGTTTTGATTCAAAGCTAGTTTAGCGGAGCGTAGCAAGCTGTCAATGGTTCTCCCTAATTCAAGACCGGAGTTAATGTTGAAATCTGTGATATGGTCATTATTGTTCAACATTTCGAGCAGAAATTGCAGTGCAAGCGGGTTGGTACGGGCATTAATCAGGATGTCGACGTTAAATAAATAATTGCCGTCTGTGCGTTGTAGTTTCTCGTCCATAAATCCCCCAGCTTTTCGTTTAGAACATCTCTGAATGGTTACAGGAATGTAATTAACTATAACATTAAACATGCAATATTCATATACCCAGGACTACTGGAATAGGGACTATTATACTGCATTTTATACTAGGCATAGGACTACCGTCAGCACACCCACAGGAAAATTAGCATACATATACAACGTGGATAGTGAAAAAAAGGAGGTGCTGCTATTGGTTACTATGGAGCCTATTACAGTAGGTGAACATACGCTGATCGGGGTAGAGGTTAAGCTTCCCAAAACTACACTGCTCTCCATCAGCACGAACCGAGGTTATATTATGTGCGGTGCACTGGATGTCGGTCTCCTCAATGAAACACTTAGTGATCGGCATATCATCGCAGCTCGTGCGGTGGGTGTACGGACGCTTGCCCAGCTTTTAGCTGCCCCGTTGGAGTCTGTAACGATAGAAGCAGAGAGTCTTGGCATCGTACCAGGTATGACGGGTGCGGAAGCGTTACTTCTTATGGTCTGACCGGAAAATTTAACAATTCCAAACAAACGGGGCTTAGGCCCTTTTTGTTTGTGTGCAAGTATTCACATTTAAGCATAATCGGGTGTGTCTTTGCTAATGCTAGAACAAATAAAGATGTTATGGAAGGCTTCTCCTTGTTTCGTATTACAGGTAAAAGGGTAAATTAAGAATAGACAAGTTACTACCGGACGAAGGAAATAGTAACCGGTAAATATAATGGATAAGGTAGGGATCATCTCATGGCTAAAGCATCGAATAAAGTAAATACAACTTCACTGGAACAGATCATGAATCGTCAGGTTGCTAACTTAAATGTCCTGTACGTAAAAATTCATAACTTTCATTGGTATGTCAAAGGAGAACAGTTCTTCTCCCTTCATGTGAAATTTGAGGAATTATATAATGAAGTAACCCTTCACATGGATGAAGTAGCAGAACGCTTGCTAACCATCAAAGGCAGTCCGGCAGCAACATTGAAAGAATATTTGGAATTAGCTACAATTCAAGAAGCTACAGGTAAGGAAGATACACGGGGAATGGTTCAGTCTCTGATTGAAGACTTCGCCACCATCTCTGAAGAGCTGACAGAAGGCATCGAGCTTGCCGAAGAAACCAAGGATCAGCCAACCTCAGATATGTTCATTAAAATCCGTAGTGATCTGGAGAAACACCAATGGATGCTACGTTCGTTTCTTAGCTAATCATTAAGCAGTTTGAATAAGGCTTCCTGCGGGAAGTCTTATTTTTGCGTAGTCTTATGTTTAATGAAAATCTTCTCTGAGTCACAAGTGATTAGCTAAAGAGAAATTTGTAAAAAAACAAGGTTTGATATAAAATTAGTGAGAATCATTGATAATCATTGTGATTCAATTTATAATAATTATAATGTGATAGAAAATCTAATTGTGCTGGGAATCAGGATTATCCTGTTTCAATACAACTTTTGATTTCGCAAATCGATCAATGGAGGGAATAATATTATGGCAGCAGAATTTGTCATTGAGGGTCTTAAAGCGACGATTGAGGGAAAAGAAATTTTGAAGGGGATTAACCTTCAAATGAAAGGTGGCGAAATTCACGCCATCATGGGACCAAACGGTACAGGTAAAAGTACTTTGGCTTCGGCGCTAATGGGTCATCCTAAATACGAAGTAACTGATGGAACTGCAACTCTTGATGGTGAAGATCTTCTGGAGATGGCTGTTGATGAACGCGCACGTGCAGGTCTTTTCCTTGCAATGCAATATCCAAGCGAAATCTCTGGAGTAACTAACTCCGACTTCTTGCGTTCTGCCATTAATTCCCGTCGTGAAGAGGGAAGCGAAATCTCGTTGATTCGTTTTATTCGCCAAATGGAAGCAAAGATGAAAGAACTAGATATGAACCCTGAGTTTTTACACCGTTACTTGAACGAAGGCTTCTCCGGTGGTGAGAAGAAACGTAATGAAATTCTACAAATGATGATGCTGGATCCAAAAATCGTGATCTTGGACGAAATTGACTCCGGTCTTGATATTGATGCTTTGAAAATTGTAGCTGAAGGCGTAAACTCCATGCGGAGCGAAGAACGCGGCTTCTTAGTTATTACCCACTATCAACGTCTTTTGAACTACATCAAACCTGATTATGTTCACGTTATGATGCAAGGTAGAATCGTGAAATCCGGTGGTCCAGAGCTTGCACAGCGTCTGGAAGCAGAGGGTTATGAATGGATTAAAGAAGAACTCGGAATTGAAGATGAAACTGTAGGGCAAGAAGCGTAAGAAACGCCAGGAAGGAGGAGACCACTATGACGACACAGACCATTCTTCCGGTGGATGCCGAACGCTTGAGCGAATTATCGCACAGCAGCGGCGAACCGGGTTGGCTGAAAGAAAGCCGCTTGAAGGCACTAGAATTGGCAGCTACTCTGACACTGCCTAAATTAGAGAAGACACGGATTGATCGTTGGAATGTCAATAATTATGGTAGCTATAAAGCAAGTGAACCTTTTGCTTCGCTAAGTGATGCACCTGCATCTATTTCTTCCTTGATCAAGGATCAGGAGGAAGGCAGCCTGATTATTCAACGCAACTCCGGTGCAGTATATACACGTATCGCTCCTGAGCTTGCAGAACAGGGTGTTATTTTTACAGATCTACAGACAGCTGTTAAAGAACACGGAGATTTGGTTCAACGTTACTTGCATAAAGCCATTCAGCCAGACGAACATTCTATCGCAGCGCTTCATGCTGCATTGTGGAATGGTGGAGTATTCCTCTATGTTCCTAAGAATGTTGTTATTGAAACTCCGCTTCAAGCAGTGCTGTTAACGGATGATGCGGAAGCTACTTTTGTTCCACACATTCTGGTCGTAGCTGATACTAACAGTTCCGTAACCTATGTAGACAACTACGTATCGGATAAAGAAGAAGCTGGACTACACAATGGTGCGGTAGAGGTATTCGTGGGCGCTGGCGCTAAAGTTCGTTATGCTACAGTGCATCAGCTTGGTGTAGATACTACAGATGTAACTTATCGCCGGGCTGTTGTTGAGAATGACGGAGTCATCGAATGGATCGTTGGTGAGATGAACTACGGAGATACTGCGAGTGATACCAAGTCTGTGCTTAAAGGCAACGGTTCTAGCTCCGATGCTAAAGTAATTGCAGTAGGTACGGGATCACAGAAACTGAATTACACCACTCAAGCTCAGCATTTTGGCAAAAGCACACCAAGTGACATGATCACTCGTGCAGTTATGCGTGATTCTGCTACTTCTATCATCAACGGAATCACCAAGATTGAGAAAGGTGCTACTAGAGCGGACGGCCAGCAAACGGAAAAAGTATTGATGCTGAGTCCAAAAGCCCGTGGTGACGCCAATCCGATCCTGCTTATTGATGAAGATGATGTTACAGCCGGCCATGCCGCTTCCGTAGGACAGGTCAATCACGAGCAAGTCTTTTACCTAATGTCCCGCGGAATTACACGGCATGATGCAGAGACTCTGATCATCTACGGCTTCTTGGCTCCTGTTGTGTCACAAATTCCACTGGAGGGACTGCGCAATCAGCTCCAATCTCTTGTGGAAAGGAAGTTAGTGCAATGATTAGCAACGCCATCCGGGAGCAATTCCCCATACTGAACCAAAATGTGAACGGACATCCACTGGTCTATCTGGACAGTGCTGCTACTTCACAGAAGCCTCGGAAAGTAATTGAGGCGGTCAAATCGTATTATGAGTGGGATAACGCCAACGTACACCGTGGCGTCCATACTTTAGGCAGCCGAGCAACCGATGCCTACGAGGGAGCCCGGGAGAAGCTAGCTAAGTTTATTAACGCCCGCAGCACTAAAGAAATTATCTTTACGCGCGGAACAACTACAGCCTTAAATCTTGTGGCCTCTTCTTACGGACCCTCTGCTGTGGGTGAAGGCGACGAAATCGTCATCACCTTAATGGAGCATCATAGTAATCTGATTCCATGGCAGCAGCTCGCTAAGAAGACCGGTGCTACATTAAAATATATACCGTTGCAACCTGATGGAACGGTTACGTTGGAAGCTGCCGAGCAGACGATTACGGATAAAACCAAAATCGTTGCTATCGCTTATGTATCCAACGTTATGGGAGTAACTCATCCTATTAAAGAGCTTGCGGCTATTGCTCATCGTCATGGTGCAGTAATTGTCGTAGATGGTGCACAAAGCACACCACATATGAAGGTCGATGTGCAGGATCTGGATTGTGATTTCTATGCACTATCTGGTCATAAAATGCTCGCACCCACCGGAATTGGCGCTTTGTATGGCAAGAGAGCACTTCTCGAAGCCATGGAGCCCGTCGAATTCGGTGGCGAGATGATCGATGATGTGGGTCTTTATGAATCCACATGGAAAGAATTGCCTTGGAAGTTTGAAGGCGGTACGCCGATCATAGCTGGTGCTGTTGGTCTAGGTGCAGCCATTGATTTCTTACAAGAAATCGGTTTGGATGAGATACACCGCCATGAGAAAGCTCTTGCAGCGTATGCAGAGCAACGTCTGTCAGAGATCGAGGGTCTGAACATTTATGGCCCTCGAAATCGAGAAGTCGGCGTTGTCACCTTTAATCTGGGTGACGTTCACCCGCATGATGTCGCTACAGTGCTAGATGCGGAAGGCATTGCCATCCGCGCCGGGCATCACTGCTGTCAGCCGCTGATGCGCTGGCTGGAAGCCAGCTCTACAGCACGTGCAAGCTTTTATCTGTATAATAACGAGCAGGATGTAGATCGACTGGTGGACGCTTTAATCAAGACAAAGGAGTACTTCAGCTATGAACTTGGATGACTTATACAGACGCGTAATTATGGATCATTATAAAAGTCCTCGAAATCGCGGTTCATTTGAAGATGATGCTCTAAAAATTGAACTGAATAACCCAACCTGTGGTGACCGGATTACTCTTCAGCTTAAGGTAGAGGATGGAATCGTAAAGGATGCCCGTTATAATGGTGAAGGCTGTTCGATCAGTATGTCATCGGCTTCGATGATGACTGAGGCGATCAAAGGACAAACGGTTGAACGTGCGCTTGAACTGGCCGATAACTTTTCCTTACTGATGAAGGGTGAAGACGTGGATTTTGGAGATTACGAAGACATTGAAGCCCTTTCGGGTGTGAATAAATTCCCTGCGCGGATCAAATGCGCAACACTGGCTTGGAACGCACTTCGTAAAGGAATTGACGAAGAAGAGCAACATAAATAACAGTAGAACAAGGAGGCTGACACCATGGCTAAGAAAGCGCCTGATATGGAAGAATACCAGTACGGGTTCCGTGATGAGCATAAATCGATATTCCAGTCTGGTAAAGGTTTGACGGCCGAAATTGTTAAAGAAATTTCAGCAATCAAAAATGAACCACAGTGGATGCTTGACTTCCGCTTGAAATCTTTGGAGCAGTTCCGTAAAATGCCAATGCCTACATGGGGCGGCAATATGGATGATTTGGACTTCGAGGATATTCAATACTATGTAAGACCTTCAGAGAAGCAAGGGAAGACTTGGGAAGAAGTTCCTTCCGAAATCAAAGAAACCTTTGATAAGCTGGGGATTCCGGAAGCGGAACAGAAGTTCCTCGCCGGCGTATCGGCACAATATGAATCTGAGGTAGTCTATCACAGCATGCAGAAGAGCCTTGAAGATCAAGGGGTTATTTTTACAGATACCGACACTGCATTGCGTGAGCACCCAGAGCTTCTGAAAAAATATTTCGGGACGATCATCCCTCCAACCGATAATAAGTTTGCCGCACTTAACAGTGCAGTTTGGTCAGGCGGCAGCTTCATCTATGTTCCTAAAGGTGTGAAATGTGAAGTTCCTTTGCAGGCTTACTTCCGTATTAACTCTGAGAACATGGGACAATTCGAACGTACTTTGATCCTTGCTGATGAAGACAGCTTCGTGCACTACGTAGAAGGATGTACTGCTCCAATCTATAGCACGAACTCTCTGCACAGTGCGGTTGTTGAAATCTTGTGTATGAAGAACGCCCGCGTTCGTTATACCACAATCCAGAACTGGGCTCCAAACATCTACAACCTCGTTACGAAACGTGCGGTTGCAGAAGAGAATGCTACTATGGAATGGGTCGATGGTAACATCGGTTCCAAGCTGACCATGAAATACCCTGCGGTTGTTCTTAAAGGCCGTGGTGCTAAAGGTTCAGTACTATCCATCGCGGTAGCAGGTAAAGACCAGCATCAGGATGCGGGTGCCAAGATGATCCATTTGGCTCCAGATACAACATCCACCATTGTATCGAAATCCATCAGTAAACATGGCGGTAAAGTAACTTACCGTGGTCTAGCTTCCTTCGGCCGTCAAGCAGAAGGTGCGAAATCGAACATTAAATGTGATACGCTGATTTTGGATAATGAGTCCACTTCGGATACTATTCCTTACAATGAAATCATGAACGATAACATCGTTCTTGAGCATGAAGCAACCGTGTCTAAAGTTTCTGAGGAGCAACTGTTCTACCTGATGAGCCGTGGCCTCACAGAAGCAGAAGCGACTCAAATGATCATCATGGGCTTCATCGAGCCGTTCACAAAAGAACTGCCGATGGAATATGCGGTCGAAATGAACCGTCTGATCAAGTTCGAAATGGAAGGTTCAATCGGTTAATAAGAGCGCTTATGAATGGAGGCCCGTCCTCCTAACACTTATATATTTCTTCAAAGCATCCGTAGATATTTTTCTGCGGATGCTTTTTTATTGGCACAATTGAAAAAATCCCCGAATGCTCCGGGGACACACCTTTAATATTTTTAATTATCCATTTCCGGCAACGGCAATTCCACTGAAGGATCTGGCTCCCAGAGATGCCGTTCTAATCGCTGATGCTATAATGGTGTATTGGATCTGGCCGGTAAGCACATCGGTCGAAGGCGGATAGTCGACAGCGGTTATTCCAACCATTTCAAATTGGGTCGTTGTATTATTAATGTTTCCAGGGTAGGTTGTACTAAAAATTAATATATTATTGCGGTAAATACTAAAAGTAACATCATTCTGAACTATAATGCTGACATCAACACTAAGTCTGGCAAAAGCATTCAATGTGACTCTCACTAAACCTGCATTGGCCGGGGTAACATTTACTGTCTGAAGTCCAATGTCACCGAAAATTGCACTTGAACGAACTAAATTAAGACTTTGTGCATCCATAGTGCTGCCCTGTGAAATTCGCATATCAAGAAACTGTATACTCATCCTATTCACCTAACCTCTCATTGTAGATTTAATATTTTATGAGAGAAAGAATAGAATGGCGCCAAATCATTGGCGGTTTTTTTTATATATAGTAAAGGTTACTGTTTTGCCAGATCATTCACTTCTTTACTAAAAGCCTCTGAATATTGATTAAATTTACCTGCATCAAGTTTTAAGCTGTTATCGTTTGCTTTTGGAGGTGTCTCCTGGATCTGTTTATATAAAAGATCAATTTCTGGGGAAAGCTTGGCCCATATTTTTTTTATAGAATCATACTTAATATCTAACTCGTTCATATATGTATCGTATTCTTTTTTCTCTTCCATGGCTTTGCCAAGCTGTTCGATCGTAAAGTCAATGTCCATGCTCGCTCCTGTACTGCTTGTACCACTTCTAGTGTATGAGATAACATCTACAAACCCCACATTCCAAATGTCAGCAATAACAAAATTGCTTATTTCTCTTAGCATTTTTTCAGGTGAGGGTGCTGTATCAGTTTTTGAGGAGATTTCCCCGAAATTAAACAAGTTTTTAGATTCGTTGATCGCAGTGTTTGCGTCCGTAGGGTTAATGTTATTTGTATTGCTACACCCTGAAAGAAGGATAATGGCGATAATACAAGATAAAACAAGCTGCTTTTTCAATATAGTTCCCCTCCATAATATAAGTAAAAAGTGTTGTATTACTATATTACGGTAAATTGTGGTAAAAGTTTTACATCTGAGGCAAATTTAAGACGGCGAAAAAGTGAACTCTTCGTATCCCGGAATAAATTCCAATAATTATGCAAAAAACCGAATAAAGGTCCTCCTAATATTACACGATGATTACAATAATCATGTAGATTCTTAATTCATCAGGATTAAGGAGGAAACACGAGCATTTTAAGATAACGAGGGTCCTTTATATCATGTAGATGCTGCTTTTTTCCGAAATAACCGCAAAAACGCGCAATTCTCCCCTTTGCCGCATTAAATTATGGATGATACACTGCTTAAAGTCACTAAATTGTAAGCGCTAAAAAAAGCTAGCTTACGATGTAACATTTGTTTTATACAAAAAATTGCTTACTAAGTAAGCCTTAAGGAGGAGAGATATGGATGTTCTCAGGCAACTGCGCGGTTATTATCGGGAGAAGCTGCATTTTCTGATTCTTTCGATTATATGTTTGGCCGCTGCAACTGCAGTGGGGCTGATTACCCCCAATTTGTTAAGAAAGCTGATCGATGATGTTATTGTGCCACTTAAGTTTACAGAGGTGCCAGTGCTCGCATTGAGCGTGTTAGCTGTAGTAATAGTAAAAGCATGCCTGCAGTTTGCACATGGATTTTTTGGAGGACGGCTAGGTAACTTTCTTGCATACCGGCTGCGTAATGCTTGTTATGAGAAGCTGCAATTCCTATCTTTCCGTTATTATGATACCGCGAAAACGGGAGATTTGATGTCCCGGCTAACCGGAGATTTGGAAGCGATTCGTAACTTTATCGGTTTCGGTTTTGCTCAGTTGCTGAATGTCTTTTTTATGGTCATTTTTGGTTCGATTATGATGTTCTCACTCAATTGGCAGCTTACTCTAGTAACTTTGATTACGATGCCAATCCTGGCGTTTATTGCGCTAAAATTCGAGTCTAAGATTCACCCGGCCTTTCAAGAGATGCGTCTTGCACTCAGTTCTCTGACAACGGCTGTACAGGAGAATATCACGGGTGTGCGCACCGTCAAATCATTTGCGAGAGAGGCTCATGAAGTAGAGAAATTCTCACACCGCAACGAACGTTATAAGAATAACCAGATTTTTGCCGCTGAGCTCTGGAGTAAGTTTTTTCCGGCGATGGAGTTTTTAGCATCGATCAGTGCAGCTATTCTGCTTGGAGTAGGTGGAACGTTAGTTATTAAGGGGAAAATGTCACTAGGCGAACTGGTTGCTTTTTTCAGCTTAATTTGGTACATCATTGGACCGATTTGGGGTCTTGGATTCCATATTAATAACTATACACAGTCCAAAGCATCGGGAGAACGTGTATTGGAAGTACTTAATCAGAATATTGATGTGAAGGATAAAGAGAACGCCCGTGAACTGGTACCTTCTGAGGTTAAGGGAGATGTAGCGTTTAATCACGTCACATTTGCTTATGGGAACAAAATGCCTGCGGTTACAGACATTGATTTTGAGGCCAAATCTGGTGCGGTTATAGGGTTCCTTGGAGGTACGGGCTCTGGTAAATCGACCATTACACAGCTGATGATGCGTGCTTATGACGTTAATGAAGGCAGCATCACACTGGATGGGATGGACATCAGAGAATACAATGTTCGCAGCTTGCGTTCACAGATCGCGACAGTCTTTCAGGAGACCTTCCTGTTCTCCTCCTCAATTCGCAACAACATCTCCTATGGGTTGAAAAATGTAAGCATGGAAGAAATTATCCGAGCTGCACAACTTGCCAAAGCCCATGATTTCATCATGGAGATGGAAGACGGTTATGACACTGTGGTGGGTGAGCGCGGAATGGGTCTTTCCGGTGGACAAAAGCAACGGATTGCCATCGCTAGAGCCCTGCTTAAGAATCCGCGGATTCTTATCCTCGATGATGCGACCAGCGCTGTCGATATGGAGACGGAGCACGAGATTCAAGCCGGATTCCAAGAGGTCATGAAGGGGCGCACTACACTTATTATTGCCCATCGGATCTCCTCCTTGCGCCATGCGGATCAAATTATCGTCATGAACGAAGGTCATGTACAGCAGCGTGGTACCCATAAAGAGCTAATTGAAGTGCCGGGTCCTTATCAGGATGTATACCGGATACAGTATGCTGATTATCTGGCCAGAGCGACCGGAAGAGGGGAGGAGTGAGGCACATGAAACTTGAAGCCAAACCAATGACCGCTACGGGAGCAAAAAATAAAGCAGCCGAGCAGCAAGAGCTGGATGAACGTTTTGTATACAAAGATGATGATGTCATCGATAAGGCTTTTGACTGGAAGCAATTCACCAGACTGTTCGGGTACATGAAGCCTTATGCAAAGCAGATGCTTCCATTGGTGTCCATCATGATGATTCTAGGAACCATTACGAAGTTGACCGTCCCGTTCCTAACAAGTTTAGCGATTGACCGTGCGATTGCGCCAAAGGTGGGAAATCCCAGCTTATCACTGCTTTATTCGCTTACAGCAGGGGTAATCGTTTTATATCTGATTCAATGGATTGCGGGAGTGTACCGGATTAAATATACGAACATCATAGGCCAAAGAGTGATTTATGATTTGCGCTCAGATTTGTTCAAGCATATTCAGAAGCTCTCCTTTAACTTCTTTGATAAACGACCGGCAGGTTCGGTATTAGTACGGGTAACCAATGATATCAACTCTCTGCAGGATCTGTTCACAAACGGGGTTGTCAATCTGATGATTGACTGCGTGCAGCTTATGGGGATTACCATTATTCTGCTAGTGATCAACTGGAAGCTAGGTCTTGCAGTAATGGTCACGGTTCCGATTATGTTCTTTGTTTCAACTAAGCTGCGCCAAAAGATTCGGATCGCTTGGCAGGACGTGCGGATGAAGAACTCCAGAATTAATTCTCATTTAAATGAATCGATTCAAGGAATCAGAGTCACACAAGCCTACACCCAAGAACAAGAAAACATGAATTATTTTGATGTTATGAATACCGACAGCAAAAAATCCTGGAACAAAGCCTCTGCGATGAACCAGGCGTTCGGTCCGATTATTGAGGTCACAGGTGGTTTTGGAACAATGATCCTCTTTTGGCTGGGGGCTTATCTGATCCAATCTGGAGAACTCACAGTAGGTATGCTGGTAGCATTCAGTTCTTATGTCAGCAATTTCTGGGACCCGATTAATCGCCTTGGGCAGATGTACAATCAGCTGCTTGTGGCAATGGCTTCCTCGGAACGGATCTTTGAATATTTGGATGAGCAACCGGCGGTGCAAGATAATCCTGGTGCTAAGCCAATGGGAACGATTCGTGGGGATATTAACTTTGAAAAGGTCATTTTTGAATATGAAAAAGGCCGGGCTGCACTAAAAGGTATTGATCTGGATGTTCAAGCAGGACAGTCGATCGCGCTCGTAGGTCATACAGGTTCTGGTAAAAGTACGATCATTAACCTGATTGGCCGGTTCTATGATATTAAGAGCGGCCGAATCACGATAGACGGTGAAGATATCCGCGGGGTTACGTTAGACAGCCTGCGAAGGCAGATCGGAATCGTGCTGCAAGATACCTTTATTTTCTCGGGAACGATTCGGGATAATATCCGTTTTGGCCGTCTGGAGGCTACAGATGAAGAAGTGGAAAATGCCGCAAAAGCCGTGGATGCCCATGACTTTATTATGAAGCTGCCCGGAGGGTATGAGACTGAGGTGGAAGAGCGCGGTAGCGCATTGTCGATGGGACAACGTCAGCTGCTCTCCTTCGCCCGGGCGCTTTTGGCAAATCCGCGGATACTAATCCTGGATGAGGCAACTGCCAGCATTGATACGGAGACGGAGCTGAAGATCCAGGAGGCACTCAAAATCCTGCTTCAAGGCCGAACCTCCTTTATCGTAGCGCACAGACTCTCTACCATCCGTCATGCGGATAAAATAGTCGTCCTCGATCACGGAGAGATTAAAGAAGAAGGAAACCATCATGAGTTGACTTCCCGTGATGGGGTATACAACGGTCTGATCGAAGCGCAATTCCGCTTCCTATAGACCGACAGAACGGAATAGAACAGAACAAAACAAAACAGAACAGAACAGTACAGTACAGAACAGAACAGTACAGAACAGAACAGAACAGTACAGAACAACAGCTCATTCCCGTTGCTTAGGCAACTGCGGGGTGGGCTGTTTTTTATAGGGATATAGTGATTAAGGTGGTCGGGGCTTGGTGGATCAGAGTAGAGTGGAATATGGCAGAGGTATTACGGAACAAGGCAACCGAAGAACGGAAGAACGGAAGAACGGAAGAACGGAAGAACGGAAGAACGGAAGAACAGCAGGACGGCAGAACGGAAGAATGAAAGAACGGAAGCACGGAAGAACGGCAGAACAGCAGAACAGCAGGACGGCAGAACGGAAGAACGGCAGAACGGCAGAACGGAAGAACATCAGAACGGAAGAACAGCAGAATGGAAGAACAGCAGAACGGAAGCACGGAAGCACGGAAGCACGGCAGAACGGAAGAACATAATGCAGCAGGGTAAGATTTCTATGATTCAGTTACTTGGGGCGTTTGGATACCCTGCCCGTCACACGCAGCTCAAACATTTGTGCACAAATATCTTGATGCCATTGTAGATCAGCTGTCTGTTCCGCTAATAGGATTTCATTTTGTAATCGGGCCATCTCATAGCAGTAGGTAGCGTTAATTTGCAGGCACTGCTGTTGCTCCGTTTCCTCAGCAGCAGTAAGCTGCCGTCTACGGCTCAGGGTGAACAACTCGGCAAGGCGTTCATGGACAGGAAGCATGCTTTTTTCCTCCTATAGCAATTTAAAACCACATATTAGTCTCGCCATTAGAAGAGGAATTCAAACGTTACGTTAGATAATTAAATTGAGGGGCCTTACTATGTTGAGGGTAAGAGGAACTATCTTCGAAGTCGGAAGGAAACAATAGAGGTGAGAGAGGTGAGAGAGGTGAAAATCGAGGAATGTTTAGGAGTAATCTGGAAACCAATCTTTAGTTGCAGTTTGTACAATAGAAACCATCATTCTCGTTATAAAAATACTGTTAATTGCACTTTGTGCAGCTATTTTCGAGAAATGTGCTTATAAAGAGCATTTTCCTTAATTCTAGTTGCACAAAGTACAACTAAATCACCATTCAGCTCGCAAGACGTGGATACTGTTGCACAAAGTACAACTAAATCACCATTGAGCTCGCAAGACGTGGATTCTGTTGCACAAAGTACAACTAAATCACCATTCAGCTCGCTAGACATGGATTCTGTTGCACAAAGTACAACTAAATCAGAATTCAGCCTGGTAGACGTGGGTTCTGTTGCACAAAGTACAACTAAAAAATCCCCCGTAGTCAAACCGGGGGATTTAGTGTACAAACAGCAGCTCTGAACCTTCTGCTAAGCAACGCAGGACCTCAAGAAACGCCCTAGTCCATGTAGATTTCCACAATCGTAACATTACGTTCGCGGGCTAGATCGACAAATAATCCATCGATCTTTACCAGCGGACGGAAAATATCAACTGGATTGTTCATGATAATCACACCTGTATCCCCCGTGTTCAGTAATACTCGCTTGCCGATAAAGTTGGGCATTAAATGCTGTATAAAGGCTTGAACCGTTCTGCCGTTCAGCTTACCAAAGCTGAGGTCATTTAGTTCACGTAGGACAGAAATAAGCTCTTGCTTGGACTGATAGACGCGTTTGGAAGTCATCGCACTATAGATGTCAGCTACAGCAGCAATTTGCGCATAAGGATGAATCTCGGATTTGGTTAGCTTATTAGGATAGCCAGAGCCGTCCTCACGTTCATGATGCTGTAGGGCTGCCAAAGCTGTATGTGAGTCATCCATCGAATTGCGGATAATTTCGTAGCCGTACTTAGTATGTAGTTTAACTTCTTCGAATTCTTCCGCGGTTAATTTTCCAGGCTTATTTAATAGAGCAGGTGAGATTCTACATTTTCCAATATCAATTAAATATCCAGCTCGTCCAATCTCATAGCATTCTTGTTTGGAATACCCAAGCCAGATTGCAATATAATAAGAGAGCATACCTACCTGCAAAGAGTGGTTGTAGGTATAATTATCTTCGCGATCGAGCAGAAGCAGCAGGGAGACTACATCCTTTTGCTTGTCCAACGATTGAAGCGAAGGCTGAAGAATGTCGTTAACCACGGATTGGTTAAAGCTTCCTTTTAATAGTGCTTCCATATAAAGATTCTCAAAGCCGTCAATCATGGTATCAAAACTAGTGGTCACCGTCTGAATAATTGAAGGTCTGCTTAATGGGGCAGGTTCTTCCACTAACGTCTGGATATCAACATAATCAACTCCATGCTGCATCAGCTTGGCGATATCATCTATCTGGAGCAGCGATCCCTTTGGTAATACATGCAGACCTCTTGAACTATAAGCGTCTGAGTTGAGGTGATTACCAGGTTTTAGATCCGAGACGTGTACTCTCAATGCCTATGCCACCTTTTATCCGATTTTATCCAGAATATCAACAAAGTGCAGATTTTTCAATGAAAAAGGAGTGAAGATTAATTGTGGAGGGAATCGGCAGCCTTTTGTTCAGAGTCTACCCAGTGCTGGCCTGATTCATTGATGTCTTTTTTCCAGATAGGGACGGTCTGTTTCAGCAGTTCAATGGCCAGACGACTAGCCTCGTAACAGGTATCGCGATGAGGGGTAGAGACAGCAATGAGAACGCTTGCTTCCTTAAGACCAACAAGCCCAATGCGGTGGGAAATCGCGCAGCGTGCATTCCAGCGATTCTGTACCTCGTCACCAATTTCTTTCAGCTTATTTAAGGCCATAGGAATATAGGCTTCATAGTCTAATGCTGTTGTGCGTTGTTCTCCGGTCATTTCGCGTGTAGTTCCTACAAATAATAGGGATGCTCCATGATTGGCATCGAGGACGGCATCCAGAAGCTTCTCAGCATTTAATGGCAGATCCGTTATGCTATAGAGGCCGTCAGGAGTGCTCTCATATAAAGAACCATTCTCTCCCCCGGAAACGGGAGGGATTAATGCAACTTCGGCAGACTCGGTGATGAGGGCTTCATCAGGTGCATATTCCCGGTCAATAGCGACCAAAGAAGTTCCAATTAGGGATGCTGCATCCGGATAAGAGGTTGAAAGGAGTTCTTTTAACTTCCCAGCGGTTAAGGGATTCTCCGTCGCATGAAAGGTCAGAGAAGATGAACCGATAATCTCAGCCAAACCCGCGAACAGGCGGATTGTGATATGCATACTTATTCACCTCTGAAATATGTTGTAATGTCTACAATATACCATAATGAGCCTGAAAATGTTATGCTAGGCTCTATAAGATCATGCATCGGCTGCTTCATTAAAGAGCGGCTCAACAGGTAGGAGGAATGTTGCTAATGGGGCATGTGCCGCAAAGACTGACCATACTTCATACCAATGATATACATAGCCATTTCGAAATGGTGAGTCCATTGGCAGCAGAAATCGAGAGACAAAGAGCTGCAGCGGGAGAAGAGCCTGTGCTGCTGTTGGATATTGGCGATCATATGGATCGTGCAGCCGTCGAGACAGAAGGAACTATGGGTCAGGCTAACATTGATGTACTTAATTTAACAGGATATGATGCTGTAACTATCGGTAATAATGAGGGGTTAACATTCTCACAGGAGATGTTATCCTCTATTTTCTCCGGGTTACAGTGTCCAGTGGTATGCTGTAATTTTGTGGAGACTGCAACAGGGGAACCTCCCCACTGGATGAAGCGTCATGCCATCTTGGAGAAGGACGGAATCAGAATAGGAGTGACTGGAGCGACAGCGGCATTTACTTCGTTTTATTCCTTGCTGGGCTGGGATGCTCTGGATCCCGAGACAACCCTTCGGGAACAATGCCTTCTTCTAGCTCCTCAGGTGGACATTCTAATCATCCTTTCTCATTTGGGGCTTCCCGCAGATCGAATTCTGGCAGAGCGGCTGGAAGGTGTGCATGCTATTCTAGGTGGACATACACATCATATGCTGGAAGAACCGCTCATGATTAACGGAACAGCTGTATGTGGAGCCGGGAAATTGGGGCGTTACCTCGGGCGGCTTCAATTTGAGCGGAGAGAGGGACAACCTGGATTTAGCCTGGTGGCGGGTGAATGTATTCCGACTGACCCAGGACTGAAGGAAGAGATTGTAGGTCCTGCCGCTACTATTCATTTGGAGCGTGGTCGTGAGGCTCTTCAGCAGACCGTTGCGATCACAGATCGTGAGCTTCCTTTGAATTTGCAGGGAGAATCCCCTTTTGGCAATCTTTTAGCCCAAGCTGTACGTAGATTTACAGGCACTAGTTTGTCGATAGTTAACACAGGCCAGCTTCTAGGACCTTTGCCTGAAGGGGAGGTTACAGCGGGAATGCTGCACGCCCTATGTCCTTCTCCCATTAACACCTGCGTAATCAAGCTGAAAGGCCTAGATATTCGCATAGCTTTGGAGCAGAGTCTTACTGAAGAATTTTATAATAAGGTGATTTTTGGGTATGGCTTTCGCGGGAATTATCTGGGCAGCTTAGCAGTAGATGGGATAAAAATCTTGTACGATCCGCAGAAGATACCGTATGATAACAATATTGCAGTTTTTGTCGAAGGAAACCCGCTGGAGGATGATAAAGAGTATAATGTTGGTACGCTGGACATGTTTACTTTCCGTGCAGGCTATGAGACGATCGCCAATGGGAAGGATCCTGTATTTTTGCTGCCTCATTTTTTACGCGACCTGCTTGGGATGGAATTGCAGCGTCCGGACAGTCTTGATGAATGTATGCTCACTCGGTGGGAGATCAAGTCTGAGTAAACCTGCAGCTCACAAGATATACTTTTTGATTCCATTTAAACAGTGCTAGATTCCCGAAAAATAGGAGGAGATTATGGACACGATTACAGCTATTATTTTAGCAATTGTCGAAGGGATCACTGAATTTATTCCTGTTTCTTCTACAGGACACATGATCTTGACCTCGAAGCTTCTGGGCTTTGATGAGCAGGATTCGATTATGAAGACTTATGAAATCGTTATTCAGCTAGGGGCAATATTGGCGATTGCGCTTGTTTACCGCGAGCGTGTGCTTAATTTGCTGGGCATTGGGCGTAAGAACTCAGGAAGAGGCGGTGTGATGCCGGCGTCTCGTTTGAACTTAATCCATGTAATACTTGGGATTGCCCCAGCACTAGCTGTGGCATTTTTTGCCCGCGATTTTATAAAAAGTCTCTTTGGAGCCACGACTGTTCTTTGGGCGCTTGTCGCCGGCGGGATTCTAATGATTATCGCAGAATGGGTAAACAGACGCAAAATTAGAATTACAGCGCATGAGCTGGACGATCTTTCTTACGGACAGGCGCTGGCTATCGGGATGTATCAGATTATTTCAGTGCTGTGGCCAGGATTTTCCCGTTCGGGATCTACGATCTCCGGAGGGATGTTAAGTGGGGTTAGTTATAAAGCGTCTGCGGATTTCTCCTTCCTTATAGCCATTCCTATTATGTGTGCGGCTTCCGGATATGAAATGTTGGATTCTTATAAGAACTTCACTAGTGAGACGATTGGCTATTTTGTAATTGGATTTCTGATTTCCTTTGTAGTGGCTTATGTAGTGGTTATTTTGTTTATGAAATTGATTCAAAAGATTAGATTGACGCATTTCGCGATCTACAGATTTATTCTTGCTGCTATATTCTGGTTGTTTATTATGCGTTAATGCCCATAGGCAAAGACCTAGACACACCCGATGTTCTTCATGGTGCACCTGTCTGATCTCTACATAAACGGTATAGACAAAGCGTGTGACCCAAGGATTTCAAAACAGAATAGCATTTTACCGTTAAAGGCAGGAGTGAGCTAAGTGCGTTTAGTATCCGTGAATCAGCTTCAAGCAGGCATGAAATTAGGTAAAAAAATATATAATGATGAAGGTCTAACTCTCCTCGCGGATGGGGTGGAGCTTACTGATGCATTGATCAAGAGGCTTTCAAGAATTGACATCGGTTATATTTACATAGAGGACTCTGTCACGGACGATGTTGAAATTATAGGTATGCTTCAAGATGAGACACGTAATCAGGCACTGAAGGTGATTCGTAATCAGTTTCAGCAAATGACAGGCGCTTCAGGAATAAGCAAGGGATTCTACCATCTGGATAAAAAATTCTCAAAGATCATGGATAGCATCCTGGATGATTTGTCTTTACAAGAAGATCCGATGATCATGCTGCTTGATATGCACACCGCTGATAACTACTTGTACGTCCATTCCCTGAATGTCTGCTTGTACACTTTGGTGCTTGGCATTGCGCATGGGTACAGCAAAGAGGAGCTTCGAGTGATTGGTCTGGGTGCGCTGCTGCATGATATTGGCAAGACCCAAGTCCCGATAAAAATCATTCAAAAACCTGGTAAGCTCAGTGAAGATGAATTTCGCCATATGCAGGCACACACCGAGATCGGGTATCAGATTCTCAAGGAAGAACCGAATATTCCGCTGCTCGCGGCTCATTGTGCGCTTCAGCATCATGAACGCATTGACGGATCCGGATATCCGCGGGGATTAAAAGGACCTCAAATTCATGAATATGCCAAATGGTTGGGCGTGGCTGATTCCTACGATGCCATGACCTCCAACCGGGTCTACAAAAAGGCTATGCTGCCACATCAAGCCGTTGAGGCGCTTTATGTAGGTTCTGGTACATTGTATGAGCAGAAGCAGCTAGAGTTATTTAGAGATCGTGTGGCTATCTATCCTCTTGGTCTTACGGTGAAGCTCAGTACGGGTGAAAGTGGAGTTGTTGTCAAAATAGACCCAAGTACGCCTCACAGACCGATTGTACGTGTGCTTACAGGGCCTGAAGGAGAGAAAGTCGTACCGTTCGAAAGGGATCTAGGAAAAGCCCTCTCCGTTGTTATCGTTGACGTCGCAGATCAAGGCGATTCTGTGGGAACGCCAAAATATTTATCATAGCAGCGAAGAGAGAAGATTAGGCTTGTCCGCATAACTCGCGGAAGCCTATTTTTCGTCTCGCTGCTATTATTTTTTACAGTGAAAAAGCTTGTAAGGACAGTCTGAAAGACATCCGAAGTGCAGTTTTTCTGACTAACGTGGTATGATATAGGATAAGACACCGTTCAATCTTCATGATTATGGGTTAATAATAGGAATAAGATTTAAAGGAGCTAGTACAAATGAATGTTTTAAGACCATTAACATCTTCACCGAAGGAGCTGTCGCCAAGCTACGATCCGTGGGATCCCATTACTTCTTTACGTAAGCATGGACGCCATGTGCTAACGAGTGTGGAATTCACAGTAACCAATTTATGTAATATGCGGTGTGAACACTGTGCGGTAGGTGATAGTTTAACCTCTAGAGAAGGGGATATGCTGCCGCTTAAAAATATGTTGGACCGTTTAGATGAAGTAGAGCATCTGGAGACGATTAGTATTACCGGCGGAGAGCCTATGTTCTTGGCTGGAACGGTGGATAATATCATAGTGCCGCTCTTAAAGTATGCCAAAGAGCGGGGGATTAGATCGCAAATTAATTCTAATCTGACGATGCCGTATGCTCGATATGAAAAGCTGCTTCCGTATTTGGACGTTATGCATATTTCTTTTAATTATGTGAACGGAGACGATTTTCATGAAGTTGGTTTTGCCAACAGCGGGCATGCAGTTTCAAAAGAAAGTGCATATCGGTTATATAATGCAATGATTGAGAATTCTCGACGGCTAAGTGAGGATGGTATGCTAATTTCTGCGGAAACTATGATTAATTACCGTACACATACTAAGCTGCCTGAAATTCATAAGTTGATTCTCGATATGGGCGCCAAACGGCATGAGGTACATCCTATGTACAACTCCAGTTTTGCTTCGGCTTTGCCAGTGTTGTCCTTGAATGAAATGCGGACGGCAATCCATAAACTACTGGATACCCGTGATCCGGAGATTTGGATGCTGTTTGGGACCCTTCCGTTTTTTGCTTGCAGCTTCCTGGAAGAAGATCAGAAGCTGATAAGCAGAATGCGCGCCGAGAAGAATGTTACCCTTCGCAATGATCCGGATGGCCGGAACCGAGTGAACGTAAACATGTTTACTGGCGATGTTTTTGTTACAGATTTCGCTGATATCGCAGCCTTTGGCAACATCGAGAACCAAAAACTGGATGATATATTTATCGATTGGCAGACTAAACACCCGCTGAACCAAAAGGTGAACTGCCACTGCGATGCAGCAGGCTGCTGCGGACCTAATCTGTTAGTGGCTGATATGTATTATCCGGAAGTTGACTTCAAAACTAGAAAAGCGATCAATCTGTAGAAATGAGGCGTTGTTAAGTGGTGCATACGGAATTTGAAGTAGGGAGATTATTGCTTAATCTTTTGCTGGTTCTGGTGCTCGTATTATTGAACGGTATTTTTGTAGCAGCGGAATTTTCATTAGTTAAGGTCAGGCAGTCCCGCCTGACCCAACTTGTCAGTGAAGGTAATAAAATGGCTGGATATGCTCTGAAAGTAAATAAGAGACTGGATTCCTATTTATCCGCCACTCAGTTTGGGATAACACTTGCGTCGCTGGGCTTAGGTTGGGTTGGAGAGCCCGCGATTTCTGAGCTGTTGGTCGAACCTTTAATGTACCAGATGGGGATCACCGATCATACCCTGATTTCTACCGTATCTGTGATTATTGGATTTTCGATCATTACATTTTTACATATTGTACTTGGGGAGCTTGCTCCTAAATCGCTCGCGATTCAAAGAACAGAAGGTTCGGCACTGTTGTTATCTGCACCCCTGATGTTCTTCTATAATGTGTTCATGCCTTTTATCTGGGTGCTGAACGCTTCAGCCAACGCGTTGCTTCGGTTGGTCGGTGTGGAGCCTGCAAATGAAAGTGAAGCAGCACACTCGGAAGAGGAAATACGTATTCTGATGAATCAGAGCGCCAAGAGTGGTGTCATTGACAAAGATGAAATGAAACTAATGGATAATATCTTTGAATTCTCAGATCTGCTTGCACGTGAAGTCATGCTGCCTCGTACAGATATGGATGTGCTTTACAGCAATCTTTCGTTAGAAGAAAATATGAAGATTATTACCGAAACGAGACATTCGCGTTATCCGGTTGCTCTGGAAGATAAGGACCGTATTATCGGTTTTATTCATATTACCGACCTGTTGTTTGCTCCACCGGAGCAACAGAATGATCTTACAACTCTGGTTCGGCCTATCCTTAACGTTCCGGAATCGATGGAAATCAGCCATACTCTTCGTTTTATGCAGAAGAATAAGGCTCAGCTGACGTTAGTTGTCGATGAATATGGCGGCACGGCAGGTTTGCTGACAGCAGAAGAGATTCTGGAAGAAATCGTAGGCGATCTGCATGACGAGTTCGAAGATGAGCGTCCAAGTGTGGAACATAACGGGGAGTACATCTCTGTTGAGGGCCGGATGCTGATTGAGGATGTCAACGATCTTACGGGTGTCGTGATTGAAGACGATGAGGTGGATTCTATCGGCGGCTGGTTGTTTAAGGAGCTGGAGGGTAATCCAACCAAAGGAAAACGTGTCAAAGTAGAAGATGTTATTTTTGAAGTCGAGGAATCGACAAGATTGCGTATCACTAGAATTAATATCCACCGGGAACCACGTGTGGAGGACGAAGAAACCTCATCAGAACCCAATGAGGATAAAGAATAACCTATTAAAAATTATAACGTATTGTTCCGGTTGATCAGGGATATAATGAACTCCTCCTGCAAGAGCTGTATGGCTCATGAAAGGGGGAGTTTTTTGTGGACACATAAAGGACATAACGCTCGTCTATGCTAATGTTTATTAATTGTTTGAAAGCGGGGTCTAGATTGAAAAAGAAACTTCTTCTCGTTGAGGATGAAATTCGTATTCGTGAACTGGTATCTGATTATTTCTTACAGAATGATTGGGAGGTACTTGAAGCGGATAATGGAAAAGATGCATTGGTTTGGTTTGATTCACTGCTGCCGGATCTGCTGATTCTGGATATCATGATGCCTGCTATGAATGGCTTCGAAGTGTGCCGTGAAGTTCGTGAGAAATCAGCGGTACCCATCATTTTGTTAACGGCCAAGTCTACAGATGACGACAAAATCTACGGTTTTGAATTAGGAGCCGATGATTATGTTACAAAACCATTTAGTCCAAAGGTGCTAGTAGCCCGGGCAAATGCACTTATGAAACGGGTTGAAGGCACCCATCAGCCTGAGTCTAGCATAATAAAATTTGGTTCCGCGATGTTCAATCCCTTGGCTCATCGGTTGGAGGTAGAAGATGCGGAAGTGGAGCTTACCCCTAAGGAATATGATCTTTTATGGCTTTTAATACGAAATAAAGGGATTGTTATTTCAAGGGATACGATCCTCAGTCGGATCTGGGGAATTGAATTTGAAGGAGATTCCAGAGTTGTGGACAGTCATATCAAAAAGCTGCGAAGTAAATTGGGTTATGAATCACGTTTTATTCGTACGGTAATTGGCACAGGATACATGTTCGAGGAAGAGGCATGAGAAGACGGGGAATTACTTTTAAACTGTTTGTGATGACCGTTATCTTTTTCCTTTGCTTCTATGGCATGGTGATTCTAAGCCAATTGCTGTTGTTTGACAATTTCTATCAGAAGCAAAAAGAGCACCGTGTGGAGAAACACCTTAAGAGTTTTGCGGCAAGATATATTAGCGAACCATGGGGAAGCACTAGAACCTCTCAGGAGCTTGTCCGGTTTATGCTGCGGAATAAAACACAAATGGTTATTTTGAAGCTGGATGGAAGGATGAATTCAGAAGATCCATTTCATATAAAGCTAATCGATGATGACGGGAAGAGTATGGTTGTTTCTTTATCCCTATTCATGAATCAGTACGGAGATTCACTGAGAGCAGCTAACATTAAAGTAGATGATCAGTTGAGCGTGGAAGGCGAACTTCTGGATGAAGACAGTGCTTCACCCGTTATACTCTACCCCATAAGCATTACAAAAAAAGGGGGCGGAACCATAGGGGAGACGGGAGAGACTGGGACGATTCATGCATCTGGTACTGTTGCAGAAGTTGTACTGCCTGATTTAAAAATATGGAATCCCCGCCAGGGAATATTGTTTGAGGCTCTTGAGGAATGGTTTCCTTTGACACCAGCGCAGATAGAAGACTTTAAAAATTTGAAAATACAGAAGCAAGACTGGGTTGCTCCCTGGAGTGGGAGTCGCAATTCTGTGGTTATTCTGCCCCTGAAGCAAAGTAACGGAGAAATTGAATTACTATTCACAGTCACTTCATTACAGGAAGTTAAGGATTCGAACGATGCCTTACGTTGGTTCTTTTTATATCTGGGAATGGGTGGCTTTGTCCTGATTCTGGTGCTTTCTCTCTTTTTCTCGAAAATGGTAACGCGTCCGCTAATTAAGTTAAACAAGATAGCAAAACGGATGGTTTCTCTGGACTTTACAGGGGACACATCGATTCGGCAGAAGGATGAGCTAGGCAGCCTTTCTAACAGCATGTTCACCTTATCACTAAGTCTGGACTCTGCTTTAGGGGAGTTAAGAGAGGCCAATCAGCAGCTAGTTGAGGATATGGAACAGAAGCAAAGAATGGAGATCATGCAGCAGGACTTTTTTGCCAACGCCTCCCATGAATTGAAGACACCCCTCAGTATTATCAAAGGTTTTGCTGAAGGTTTGGAAGACGGCGTTAGTGCCGGCAAGCAGGATCACTACATTAAGGTGATTATTGAGGAAGCCGATAAAATGGAGTTTCTTGTTAAAAATATGCTAGATCTAGCGCGGTTGGAGTCGGGCACGATTAAACTACGGAAATCTTCCTTTATGTTAAGTGAACTGACGGAAAAGGTGACAGACAAGCTGGTCCACTTGCTGAGTGAAAAACATTTGGAGGTCATCATTATTCCTGCGAATGAATTACCGGTCTATGCGGATGTGAACTGGATCGAACAAGTTATGCTAAATTTTATGACCAATGCTATCAGGCATGCGGAAGAAAGAAGTTCTATCACTGTCAATATTGAGAGTCATGCCCAGACTATTGTATTCACTATTCAAAATATAGGAGAATCAATCCCTGAAGATCAGCTGGAGCAGATCTGGGAACGGTTCTATCGGTCGGAGCCATCCCGCAGTCGAATGACAGGCGGTACGGGTCTGGGGCTTTCCATTGCAAAGCGAATACTAGATATGCACGCTTGTCTTTATACAGTGAAAAATACGGAGAACGGTGTCAGCTTTACTGTGACCTTTGAAGGTTAAACCGAATTAACAGAAATACTGCTATGAAAGGGGTGAAATTGTATGAAATTGAACTGGTTGCCTTCAACGTGCACACTCGGAAACTTGGGACTAGGATCACTATCCTTGTATTTTACGATTCAAGAACGATATAGCCTAGCTTTATTAATGATATTGCTCGCGGCAATATGCGATGTACTGGATGGATTACTGGCAAGAATATTGCAATGTACTAGTGAATTCGGTAAACAATTGGACTCATTGGCGGATATTATATCATTTGGTTTAGCGCCTACCTTCCTTATCTTGTTGTATAGGTTAGAAGATGCCCACTGGATTGGACCTGCAGCTGCAGTTTTCTTTTTGATCTGTGGCGCACTTCGTTTGGCCAGATTTAATCTGTCGGCGCCTTCCAAAGGGTTCGTGGGGATGCCCATTACTGCTGCTGGAGTCATTCTTTCGATGATTTCTTTACTAGATGAACGGATGAAACCAGGACTGGTCATCGGATTAATGGCATTGCTGTCCGTAATGATGATCAGCCGTATCCCATTTCCGTCCCTTAAAAAATCCTTCAACAGGAAGTGATACACCCATGCCTTGGATTATAGAGTTCATTTCACAATACGGATATTTAGCCATATTTGGCCTTATGGCACTTGGGATTATCGGACTTCCTGTGCCTGATGAGGTGTTAATGCTGTTTGTAGGCTATTTATCCTCCGTTATGGTTTTGGATTTTTCACTTTCCGTATTGGTTTGTTTTATGGGATCCATCACAGGAATGCTTATCAGCTATACCATTGGTTTAAGGCTAGGACAACCTGTGGTAGCAAAATTCGGCAAGTGGGTTGGCCTTACACCCAAGCGTTTTGCCAGTATGAAAAGATGGTTTTTGCGGTTCGGAAACTGGGCGATTTTCATTGCTTATTTTATTCCAGGTCTGAGGCATGTATCGAGCTATATCTCTGGAATCAGTGCTATGTCTTTCAAAAAATATATACTCATAACGACTGCAGGAGCGCTAACCTGGTCACTCCTTTTTGTTTCCATCGGCTTTTTTGTGGGGGCTAAGTTTTCCTTTTTATAGCCATTGAAGTTTAACATTATTAATCGCAATTGAATGGAGCAAGATCAATGAATGTATTCAAGCGATTCTACGTGAATAGTACTACCAGACGCTTTTTTATTCTCGCACTTATCGGGTTGCTGCTGTACATGGTTCGAGGGATGCTTAATCTGGTACTGCTGACGTTTCTGATTGCTTTTGTCATGAACAGCTTTCAGATTGTGCTCAGTAAACGAATTGGTAAATTCATGAAGGTCAACAGTAAGGTGATTATTGTCATTTTATACCTTGCTTTAATCGCATTGATTGTACTGGCCCTTGCAAAATATCTCCCTAAAGTATTGGAGCAGATTAAGCAATTAGCCATCTTCCTCACCAATCTCAAGTCAGAGGACCTTCCGCAGAACAAGATTACATTATATTTGTATGATATGCTCAGGGACCTTAACTATCAGTCCTATATCAAAAGAGGCATCGATTATGTGCTGCAGGTTAGCAACTGGGGTGCAACTTTCGTTCTATCAACCATTTTAAGCTTTGTGTTTATTCTGGAGAAGAACCGGGTCGTCAGTTTCACTTCTAGGATGAGAGAGAGCAGGATTGCCTGGTTTTATATAGATCTGGAGTATTTCAGCCGAAAATTCATCGTTTCCTTTGGGAAAGTAATTGAAGCGCAAATTCTCATTGCCATGTTCAATACCTGTCTTACTGTTATTGGCTTGTGGCTGCTTAACTTCCCGTATTTATTTGCCCTAGCGATTTTGATTTTTCTGCTCAGTCTCATTCCGGTGGTTGGTTTTTTGATTTCGCTCATTCCGCTTTTAATTATTGGTTACAACATCGGCGGTCTGATAACAGTTACATATGTGCTGGCGATTATTGCGGTGTTGCATTTTATCGAAGGCTATTTCTTGAATCCTAAGTTGATGTCCACAAAAATGAATTTGCCGATGTTTTTCACCTTTAGCGTGTTGTTGTTCTCTGAGCATTATATGGGTGTCTGGGGACTTATTCTTGGTATTCCTATCTTTGTATTTATGTTGGATATCCTTGAGATTACCCACGAAGATTCGTTCAAAAGAGCGAAGCCCTAAGCTGAATACTAAAAAACCCAAGTTATAAGCTGTTTTCGGTACTTTTCCGGAGACAGCTTATTTGTCATGCACATTGCACAAAAAAAATTGCTAATGGGCTTTTTTTGTGAATAACGTTTTATATTGTGTCCTGCTGTCATAAGTTAGCTAAGGGAGTAATGTTCAGAGTCTTTAAAGAAGGAACAGGAACAAAGGAGGTACAAAAAAGATGGAATCACAGCTGCGGAGGTATACCCCCTTTAGGGGCCCGTTTGATCCTTGCCCACCGGTGCCGTTCAAGACGTATGTAGTTCCACCCAATCAATTTATCACCTTTCAGCCGCCCGATTTGCCACAGTTTAGTTTGCAGGAGGCTCTGAAGTATGGAACGCTCTGGCCAGCACTATTTAGTCCGTATGAATCCAAGTGCAAAGGAGGAGGGAAATAGACTATGGAGGCAAATCCTTGCGACCAACGTTATTATGAATTGCTTGAACAGTTGCAGACCCTTGATTTTGCCTTAGTGGAGTTGAACTTATACCTAAATACGCATCCTGACGATCTGAGAAGTATTGAACAATTTAATCAGCTTACGCTGGAACGAACTAAGCTAGCGAATCATTTTCAGGAGTTATATGGTCCGCTGCAGAATTTTGGCCGCGCTTATTCTAAATGTCCATGGGAATGGAATCAACCCCCTTGGCCTTGGCAGGTGTAAGAGGAGTATAACCGTAAGGAACTATTTTTCTAGAGGAGGGAAGTTCCCGAATGTGGATATACGAAAAAAAACTGCAATATCCGGTACGGGTGGGTAAATGTGATGTCCGGATGGCGCGTTATTTGTGTGAGCAATACGGAGGCGCAGATGGCGAGCTCGCCGCTGCACTACGCTATATGAATCAAAGATACACGATTCCAGATAAAGTTATTGGCGTGTTGAACGATATTTCTACTGAGGAATTCGCTCACCTTGAGATGATTGCCACGATGATCTACAAGCTGACGAAGGATGCTTCGGTATGTGAATTAGAGGAAGCGGGATTAGGGCCACATTTTGTAGCGCATGATCATGCCCTGTTCTACACGGATGCTAGCGGAGTTCCATTCACCGCAGCCTATATTCAAGCTAAGGGAGACCCTTTGGCAGACCTTTATGAAGACATTGCGGCTGAGGAAAAAGCCCGGGCTACATATCAGTGGCTGATTGACATGACGGATGACGTGGATCTGCAGGATAGCCTTAAGTTCCTGCGGGAGCGGGAGATTGTGCATGCATTACGGTTTAAGGAAGCGGTGCAGATTATTATTGATGATCGGAATCAGAAGCGGGTGTTCTAAGGATTTCTGTGAAAAAGACATTTAAAGCCGTTCTCTTTTAAAAGAGAACGGCTTTTTTACGTTAAAAAATATGGAGGCTCCGCAGGAATTGATAGAAGAAATACCCGCCAAAGCCGATTAATACAACACCTGCGCTGATAGTCACCCATTTAATAGCCGTCCGGTTCATTGCTTTTCGTGTGGTGGATACAATCGTCATCAGGCCAATATCATGGAGCAGGATACCAATCAGGATACCTAATCCCACTAGCAAAAAGCTGCCCGTATTAGTACGGTCAAAGGAGTCGGACAATACGGTACCAAAGACACTAACCCAAAATACCAGGTTTCCTGGTGAGATCGCCACTAGCAAACCATTTTTGTAAGAAGAGAACAGCGATTTGGACGTCTTCTCTCCTCCAAGGGAAATATCATGATCTGCATTCTTGATGCTGTCATATCCAACGTAGCATAGGAAGAAAGCTCCAACTAACCACAAGATTACTTGTATGATAGGCATGGAAAGAATAGAGGCTAGACCCAGGTATAAGCCTAGAATTAGGAAGAGGTCGATAGTCATTCCCCCGAGGCCAACAATCCAACCATGCATAAAGCCATTTTTTAAGCCTTGTTTGGTCATTTCAATGGTAATGGTACCTACAGGTAGAGCGATGGAAAAGCCGAGCAAAACGTATGTAAGAAATAAAGTCATTAAAATTTAAAGCCCCCTTTATCAAATTAAACGAAAGTATATTTTACACCATGAAGTAATAGGGGGCAATTCTTTTGAGTGAATTTATCTATTACAAATTTGCTCTAAAATTTTCGACCGCTCTAATAGAGACGGTCTTTTTTATTTATTTGAGGATCGCCAGAGATGAATATTAATGGTCTCGATTTTCTTTACCGATGAATTATTGCTCGAAAATTAATATACAATAGTTCATATGATTAAACTATTAAACCTAAGGAGGCAGCCTATGGACAGACAAGAACGCTTAAAAAATCTGGCTGAAGAATTTGGTGAATGCAGTAAAGCTCTTGCAGCCATTGGAGATGAGACACGTCAATCCATCATCATTGCTTTGATTGAAGGTGAAAGTGATTGCGAAAAAGGAATCAGAGTTGGTGAGCTGACACAAAGGACCAATTTATCCCGTCCAGCCGTATCTCATCATTTGAAGGTATTAAAAGAGGCTAATTTGATTGGTTTTGATCAGGAAGGCACCAAAAATTATTATTATTTGGATGTACTTAAAAGTGATATTTTCAGACTCAAAAGGCTGTTTGACCATATCGATGAGTATATCAAGGATTCTGCAGAATCAGATCCTAAAACTATAAATGATGATGAAGGGTGATATGAGATGAAAAATGTGATTTTGTTAGGTGGAAGTGGTTATATTGGAACACATTTGTCGGAAGAATGGTTAAGAAAAGATCCTAAGGTGCAGATCATCAGCGTATCCCGAAACGGAAAGCCTGGAAAGTTATTACCGAGCCTCGTTAATCACAATCGGATAAAATGGATGTCTGTCGATATTTTTGATATCGATTCTTACATTAGTAAGTTACCTCAACAAGCGGATGCCGTCGTTGATTTGGTCGGCACTGCTACAGCAAACAGCAAGGAGGATTTCGAAAAGCTAAATGCTGAGCCGGTAAAAATTATGGTTGAGCTTATGAGTAGGTTGAACATACCCAATGGATGTTATATTTCAGGACGGATGGGAATGCCCTTTAAAAATAAACCATTTCTTGAATCCAAGCATAGAGGAGAGCATATCGCCCTTACAAGCAGCAAAAACATCAGAATTGTAAAACCAAGTCTGGTTTACGGGGATCGTGCTGATGCGGTTGTCATGGTTCCTTTTGTACAAGCCGTAGGTCTTTTCAATAAGGATCTAAAACCCATTAAAGTGAATCAGTTGGCTCAGCAGATTATTCAAATGCAATTAAAACTATAATATTAGTGATTTATGGACTAGTATATAAGCGATTATTTGAAAAAAAAGAGTCTCATTAGCTTCAGCTAACAAGGCTCTTAATACTGTCATGAGTTTGAATTTCATTATTTAATTGTTATCTTTATCGGTTTGTTTGATCAGTTCATAAGCGATATACCCGATCATTCCCAAGAACAACCCTGTGCCTGCAATAATGTAAACAATCGTAAATATTTTTCCTAGTGCTGTCTGAGGAACGAACGTTGGATGACCTAATGTACTAAGCGTTGCAACGCAGAAATAAATAGCATCCAGAACAGACAAACCTTCCTGTTTGACATAAAAAATGGTTCCGGACAACAGCGTCATCAAAACTAATAAGAATAATGCTTGGAAATTTTTACGTTTGAGCGCTTTCCATAAGCCCGAGAATAAACGTTTTAAAGTTAGTAAAAATGATAACATGCAGCTCCACCCTTCATTTATATTAGAGCATACATAACAAATCGTAGTCAAACTATTGAAACCAAGCAGCCTCTTATGAGGTTGCTTATTTGTTTTGAGAAATCGTTAGAGTCAGCAGCAACTTCCTGGTTCTCTCCCAAGTTAAATTCCTTCTAAGAACATAAGTTTCCTTCAATTTGATAGAAATATTCTGATTCATAGGATCTATTATGGAATGTTGATTTCAAAGTAAAGCTTTGAAATCTTCTATTTAGCAATGGAAGTGGATAGGAGTAATGAACAACCTTGAAAAAGTAAATGTGCCAAATGTCTTAAATTGAACTAAAAGAAAAGTACGATGAGGTGACCTTAGAACTGGATCTATATACACTAGTAATTTTACTATTATGAAAATAATGGTTATTTATTGGGGATCTTTGAACCATTTTAGCAAAAAATGTTATGGAAAATATAAACTATTCAGTCTTCAAACCGATAATGCAGTATGTATATCCTGAAATGGAAAAAAATTTATATTTTATTTAAAATTTACACTAATGATTCTTGTTAATCCAAAATTCCTATCCAGTGGTGATGAAAAAGATGAGTGCTCAAGAAATGCTAACCAATCAGGTACAAAGAACCCCTCGAATTAAACCAAATTACCCGGAAGGTGAATTGGTTTTGGAGGATCCTGCCCGGCCATCGGGAAAACCAACCTTCTCATGGTTGACGATTATAGTCCCCCCCATCGGGATGTTAGTCATCTCTATATTTATGTCAACATTGACCAGGTCATTTACCATGCTGATATCAACCATGGGTATGACTCTTCTGACGGTCATGGTTTCAATTTTAAATTATAAATCTAGTGTGAAAAAACATCATGAACAGAACAAAAAACTTGAAAAGAAATATCTCAACTACTTATTTCAGGTTCGTAATGATTTACAAAGTGCCGCGAGTACGCAGCGAGAAGCCTATACATATATCCATCCAAGTATTCAATCTTGTGTTGAAATCGTACGGGGGAGAAGCAAGCAGCTGTGGGAAAAAACAGGAATTGAAGATGATTTTCTGAATCTCCGGGTTGGTGCTGGAATCCAGCCGATTGCTCTGGTGCCAACATATAGCTCAAAAGCGAAAGCAATTGATGACGACAACCCACTTGAAGAAATCGCCAGTAAAATATGCGAAGAGATGTATTTTGTACGAGACATTCCAGTCTACATACCGTTAAGGAATATTAATACGCTCGGAATATACGGCAAACAGCAGGAGGTTCGTGATTTCCTCAATGCTGTCCTGGTGCATTTAACAACACACCAAGGGTACGATGATGTAAGGGTAATATGCGTGATGCAGCCTGATGATCTGGAACACTGGGAATGGTTAAAATGGCTGCCCCATACATGGAATAAAGATCGAAGCCAAAGAAGTTTGGCTACAACATCCTTTGATGCCTCTAATATTGCGGATGAATTACTTCCGGAGCTTAGAAAAAGAGAAGAAAACAGCAAGAATGGTTATGGACTACAGCCAATGCAGGCCCCACATTATGTTTTTCTGGTTTTTGCTCCTGAACTGTGGGACAGCACGGATATGATGAAGTATTTGCTCTCGGGCAATGCTTCACTTGGAGTGACCAGCATTTTTACATCAGAGAAGATTGATGTTGCGCTGCCGCTGAATTGCCAGGCTATTCTGGAAATTAAGGGCGGTAAGGGGATGGTTCGCAAAGATACTAATCAGCTGTTAAGTCATTTAGCTGATTATTTTTCTGCCGATTCTCTGGATAAAAAAAATTCGGAGTTTTTTGCCCGTTCTTTGTCTCCGCTCAGAATTAAAGAAGGTCAAAATAACAGCTATATCCCGCCAATGGTTACTTTTCTGGAGAGCTTTGAGGTTGAGCAGGTAGAGTCTCTAAACGTAATGGAGCGCTGGTCAAAAAACCAGGCTAACCGTACCATGTCCATTCCTCTGGGGCTCGGGGCAGGTGGTAAATTTCTTTTGTTCGATATGCACGAAAAAAGCTATGGCCCACATGGTCTAGTAGCCGGCACCACCGGATCGGGGAAAAGTGAGCTGCTTCAGTCCCTACTTTTGGGTCTGGCGGTAAATTATCATCCGCATGAGATTGCTTTTGTACTGATTGACTATAAGGGTGGAGGGATGGCTAACGCTTTTCTTGGGCTTCCACATCTGGTGGGAACAATCACCAATCTTGGTGGTAATCAGATCAATCGGGCTCTTGCCTCCATCAAAAGTGAGCTTTTGCGGAGACAGCGACTGTTCAGTGAAGCCGGAGTGACCAGCATTGATAATTACATCGTTCTTTACCGCAATAAGGAAGTTAACCTTCCCTTGCCGCATTTGATCATAGTGGTGGATGAGTTCGCAGAACTTAAATCAGATCAACCGGAATTTATGAAAGAGCTGGTCAGTGCGGCACGGGTCGGAAGAAGCTTGGGGATTCACTTAATATTGGCAACACAAAAACCTTCTGGCGTAGTTGATGACCAGATCTGGAGTAACTCCAGATTCAAATTATGCCTGAAGGTCCAGACACCTTCGGATAGTCAGGAGATGCTAAAACGCACGGAGGCAGCAGAGATCAAAGAAAAAGGCCGTGGGTATTTGCAAGTTGGTAATAATGAAGTATTCACTTTGTTCCAATCCTCCTGGAGCGGAGCGCCTTATCAAGCTGGGGAGACAGATCAGGATGGAAGTCCCAAGATGGATATCGTTTCACTAAGTGGTGAACGCAGAGCCCTGATTCCGAAGGGGAAAAACAGTGATGATGTCTCAAAACTGAGTGAGCTGCAGGCTGTGGTTAATCATATAGCTGCCATTTCTGCTGAGCAATCGATCGGAGAGGCCTTTCAGCTGTGGCTGCCTCCACTTCCGGAGACCATGACTTTAGCAGATGTTATGGATCAGAATCAGATCTGGGATGGGCAATCATGGAAGCAGCCAGATCAGAATCTTATTGCCACCGTTGGACGAATTGATAATCCGTCAGATCAGGAGCAATACAATCTGGATATTAATTTTAATCAGGACGGACATTTACTGGTTTATGGAGCACCGAGCAGTGGTAAGACAACACTGTTAAAGACAATTATCATGTCCCTCGCCTTGAAATATGAACCTGATTACGTTCATTTCTATATATTGGATTTTGGTACACGTACCTTGGGAGTATTCCACGAGCTTCCACATGTAGGGGATATTATTTTTCCAGAGGATGAACAGAAGCTTGGAAAACTGATCAGTTGGTTGTTGTCCCAACTGGATGAACGCAAACGTAAGTTTTCTCAGCTTGGAATCAGCAATTTGGTCTCTTACAGTGCGGCCACTGGAGAGAAGGTTCCTTACATTGTTATTCTGCTCGATAATTACACAGGATTCTCAGAAGCATATGATGACTTTATCTTAGAGCTTTCCAAGTTGGTGCGTGAAGGCGGTAATTACGGGATATACTTCGTGTTCGCTGCCAATGCTGTAAACTCTTATCCTTACCGAATCAGCCAGAATATTAAGCAGGCTCTAGTATATCAAATGTCTGATAGATTGGATTATTCCAGTATTCTGGGCAGAACAGAAGGGATGGAGCCAACGAATACCGTAGGCCGCGGACTGCTCAAAGATAACCGGATTCTGGAATTTCATACCGCACTTCCTGTGGATGGAAGCTCGGATGATCAGATTGCTGCCTCTCTCCGCCGGATTAGTTCGGAGATGAAAGCAGTGGCAGGAGTGAATAACCCTATGGGGATTTCAGTGATCCCGGACAAGCTTTCACTGGCAGAGCTTTTGGAACGTGTGCCTAAGGAACAACCGCAGGGCAATTATCTGGTACCGCTCGGGCTGGATTGGGATACTACACTTCCGGTAGAGATTAATGTAAAGCAGGTTAGCAATTTTGTAGTGTCTTATACTACTCAAAAGCATGTGGACTTTAGATTTAACGCCTTAATACAAGCTCTTGATAAATCGGCAGGCGAAATAAACATGGAATTCCATCTGTTTGACAGTGGTGCTGTCAGTATACCGAGCCTGAAAGCTAGTTCAACGATTACGCGCTATATGAGTACAGCTGAAGAGTTTTTACAGCTCACACAATCCTTGGTGGATCAGCTGCAACTAAGGAAAAATGATGCCCGGCAAGCTTTTGCAGATGCCCAAAATCGTGAAGAATTTGACGAGGCTGAGTATATTCTGTCTAAGTACCCGCTTCTTGTCATTGTAATTCCTCATCTTAAGTCTGCTTTTGATCTGATGGAGAATGATTCACTGGATCATTTGGAGCGGATAGCAAGGTTTGGAGGTGGACTTGGTGTAATGCTGCTGGTCGGCAGCGATTCGTTTGAACTGAATCAAATGCATTTGGTCACTGATTTTGCGGGTGAACTGATTAACAGTGGACATGCATTGTTGTCCGATGGAAGACCCAACGATCATTTGTCTTATGCACCACTACTCGAGGGTTTGGAATACCATGAGCTGAACGAGGTGTTGGACAATACTGAAGCGATGCTGCTAACAGAGGGATCCATTTCACGCCTCAAAATGATTACAGAACTATAGATAAGCAGGTGAAGAAAGCGATGAAGCCGGCTCGTGAAATATTTGAATTGCATCCTTTAGAAATTATCTATTTAACTGCTTTAATAGGAGGAACCAGTTTTCCAGGTCTGGAAATCGATCTTAAAGGTGAATCGGAGCGCAATTTACGCTCCCTAATGGATACACAGATGAGGTCGCTGGAAGTGAAGGGATATTTAGAGGTTGATTTTGTGGGGCTCGCCAAAGTGAATGAAGTGCTTCATAGAGGTATCGCTGTTGCATCCAGTTGCAAATCTTATTATTGCCAGCTTATGCATACAAATCAGCAGACTTGCAAGGTCTTCTATTTTGTTCAGGATGAAGTTTGGTTTGAACTTGAGCATCAGCCGGAAAGTAACACCTATAAGCTTCAGGAGATTTATGCACTACATGAGCTGATGTATCAGGTCATTGAAAGAATCCCTTTAGTGTGGGAATTGAGCGATAAAGAAAAATTACAAAAAGCGATAAATAAAGAAGTAGATCTTGAAACGTGGATGGGGAAATCTCTTCAAGCAGGTGCATTCATAACTTCCTTGGCAGAAATCCAATGCATTACTGAGGAGGCACAGGTGATTCGCGAACTGAACCTGTTGATTCATGAAGAACAAATGTGGCTGCTGCGTGGGGTGGAAGAAGACGTCAGTCAAACCACGCAATCCTTGCCTGCAGTAGTTAATGAGTTATGTAATTGGCTGCAAGAAGCTTAACAAATCTGGGGGATCAGACTATGTCAACTGCACTGACTACTTTTGTATTTAAAGGTGAAAGAGAGAAGTATTTGGATTTGGAAGTCTCTCTTTCTATTTCTACAGGGCAATGTATCGAGCTACTTAAGCAAGCCAACTGGCTTCCGGATAACTGGGAATTTAAATGTGAAGCCAGCCGTACGGGCGAAGAATGGATGGAGTTGGGGCCGCATGCTGTTCTCGCAGAGATTATACAAGGGGACGGAGCCATAGTTCGTATTTTACCCTATTGAGCTGGGAGATCGTAAAGGAGGATTCCTATGAAAAGCGTACACTTAGTCTGCTCGCCTGAACTTATAATGCTGCTATCCAGGTCGCTGGAACATGAGGGTTATGTAATTTCCGGTAAACATTCTACATTACATAGTTTTATAAGTGGTTTCAGTAGCAAGGAAGTTGATCCTTCATCCATTGTAATTATGGAGGGCGGCGCGGGTCTGGGCACACCGGTCAAGGCTGCGGATATTATCAGTTTCATGACACTGATCCGCAAATATCTTAAACATACGCGGCTGATTGTTCAGTTAGACCCGGTGCTGCAAACGGATATTGAATTTATACGGACCCTTGTAAATATGAATATACATGATCTTCAGTTCACTACGGAATTCCAGGGCGATGATCTTCTAAACTGGATCAAAGAGAAAAAAACTACAAGGGATTATTATCATATCCTGGGGAAAAAGAAAGGCCTTTTTGCATCGTTTAAAGGCTCATCATCAAGAGCAGCTTCTGACGCGGCAGTGGAAGAGGCACCGTCTGCTCCTCCGAGACCGGTGGAGTCGCTTACCCGTCCACAGCCAGTGGCGGCCGGTTCCAGAACTGTAGCAGATGCCGCCAACAGGAGACCTTCCGTTGCTCCTCGCTCTTCAGCAGGATCAACCCCGCCTAGACTGGGGCCTCCGGCCAGAAAGGAGACCCCGTCATTAGCCGAAGCGGAAACGCTGGAGAGTCTGGAACAATCTATTCCGGTAGAAGAAGAGTCGATGCCAGCAGCAAGTACGAGAATTCTGGGCAGCAATGTACCACTTGTCATCGGAGTTTGTGGTGTCGGAGGGGAAGAAGATGTAGGTGCGGCGGCATTTCTGCTGGCTGCGGGTCTGGCAGAACTGGGCTGGAAGCCTCTGGTATGCGGAGATGACAGGCCCGAAATCAGTTCGCTTGAACAGATTGTTTTTAAGGGGGAGAAAGAAGATTCGGTTTCTACCATGTTCGAATATGAAGGAGTCACTTTCTACCGCAGAGGGTATTCGTGGGATATTTCGGAGCTTTTGGCCAGTGAGTTCACGCATATCATTCTATGGGTAGATATCCATCGGGAGCGGAAGGGCACCAGCGGACTCGAGCTGTGGTGGAACTCGCAAATTCCTATTTTGATAGGCAACGGGGCTATGTGGAAGTATGAACTGCTGAAAGAGAAGCTGAACACCCTTAATCCTTATGAGCGCAAGCGGTGCAGGTTACTGCTGGAAAATGGACATCAGGAAGTATTACAAATGTTGAAAAAGGATTTTGCAGAAATTCAAACGACTCTGATGCCTGCACATCAAGATCCTTTGTATCCAGATAAAGCGGCTGTTGAATGGGTAATGAAGCTGCTGACCGTTCAGAAAAAGCTCTTTCGCAAGCAAACGTTGCTCTGGGGAATTGTTGGGATGGTCTTATTTGTGACCTTGTTATTAATAGGCATAGGATTTTCATTCGTTCCGGAGAGCCGATAATTATAAATCAGGAGGCTGGGTATGAATTCAGGTATGGTTAGGGGCATTGCTTTTGATTGCCATCGACTTCTCTCCCCTGCCCAGGAGTGCAGCGATAAGATGAGAGCGGCAATCACAGGAGTGTCTGGTTATTGGGTAGATTTGGGTGGGGAAGAGTTTAAGCAGCATTGTGAGGAATGGATTAAGAAAATGAACGAATTTAAAGCTGCCATAGCCCAAATTGAAGCAAATATGATGAACTATGCAGATAAATTGCAGGTGGAGGAAGAGAGAGCAGAGGCAGCCAGAATTAAGGAAGCTGAAAGACAAGCCTCCGAACGGGCAGCAGCGGCAGCGGCGGCCGCAGCCGCAGCCGCAAAATCTACAGGGAAAATTAAATAGGGATGGAAATGAGGTCTTGAAGTGGCAATACGTAAGCGGAAAAAAATACTGAGATATACGATCCTATCAGGTTGTCTTGTTGCCGTTGCCACATCCGGGGTATGGTTTGCAACTTATCGCCATTATAACGCTAAGCTGATCGATGAGCGGGCAGCTTACGAAGAACAGCTGAATGATAAAGATGAAGTCTTGCAGCGCTATATGGACCAATCCCAGACAGCCTATGTATTGATATCTCCAAAGCTAGCTGGAGAGGTGATTACTGCTGAGGATGTAATGGAAGAGAAGCTACCCAAATTCTCCTCACCGGATAATCTGATCAGCGAGTCTAAAGCAATTGTTGGTAAGTACTTGAAGATTGATGCATTATCAGGCACAGCGGTAACTACTGAAATGATACGTGATGAAGCGAGATTGGAGCCTTCAGAACGAAAAGAAGAGACTGAATATATTAAACTGCCGCTTCGGTTAACGAAAAAAGATGTCGTAGATATTCGGATAGTTTTTCCAAATGGCGAGGATTACATAGTAGTAGGAAAGAAGTCGCTGAAGGACGTAGATTTAGCGAATCAATATACATTTTTTAATGACAATGAAGAAGAAGCACAGCTCCTGCAAGCTGCCCTGGTGGATGCATACATAAATAACGCAGAGCTGTATATGAAACAGTACGTAGAACCGGAGCTTCAGCCTGAACCTGTAGTCAATTATGTCCCTAATCTGGATGTACTTGGAGTAATTAAGGATAATCCTTTCATTATAGATCAGGCCAAGTGGAGTCTTGCTGCCAATCTTCGTAAGGAACTGGAGAAACGTCTCGAAGTTATGGAGGATGAAGATAGAATTCGTGTGGGAGCACAGGCACCAAGCGGCAGTGGTGTGATCCAGAGAAAGGCTGTGCAGGGAGCGGCGGCAGCAGAGGAGGCTGCAAAAGTTGATGACAGCCAATCCGTGAACGGAGTGATAGATCGGACCAATCAAGCGCCGATCGATTCAAGTGCAGACCAGAGTTCAACGGGTGTGACGAATAAAGAAGCAGCCACAGATGACAGTCTGCTGGAAGGAGAGTGACCGATTTGCACATTGTTGTTGCAGGGGATTGCGAGAAGCATGATTTCATACTGGCAGCGGCTATTCTGTTGAGAAATTATTTCAACAACGATGTCATGATTATTTCGGATAACAGCAGGAATTATCAGTATTTTGAAGGCGAAGTGTCTGGTATAAAGATTGCAGATTCAACCGTAGCTGACAAACCGGATATCGTTCTGTATGACTGGCATAATGGGTATCCTGAGGGTCTTAAGGAGGAGATTATTGTCTTCGCGACTACCTATGACCGTCAGTCTATGGAGAACGTAGATAAGTTGCTGGATCAGAAACGGATGCCTACTGTACTGCTTGTCATAGAAGAAGAATGCGGACTTGGGCTGAAGTATGTGGATAAATATTATCCAGTGATTACTTCGAAAATCAGTTACATCAGTAGTCCGGAGCGAAGAATTAATTGGGTCCATGATGGAAGGGTGGATCTTAAGGTAGATAAGGATTTTGCCGAAGCTGTAAATGACTTTTTGATTGAAATTTGCGATGTTCCAAAGCAAGACATCAAGAAGCTGTGGCAGTATGCAAGGAAACGGGGGTAGGTAATTGTGCTAGTGGCTTTCTGGGGACCTGCTCAAGGGCAGGGGAGAACAACTTCGAATATGGCAGCTGTTGCGGCTACCATAGCGCTAGATCATCATATCCGCGTGTTAATGACACATACGCATTTGGAGCAAGGTGTGCTTGAGCATTTGTTCTCACAGACAAGAACAACGCTTCAATCTGCGAAGACCACAGGTGGAATGGATGCGATTGAGAGATTAGTGCAGTGTGGAATGCTTACACCTGAAGGAATTAGAGATCATGCGGAGTCCATTCTTAAAGATCGGTTGGAACTGCTTAGTGGATCTATGAGTGCTGAGAAACATGAGACAAAGCTCTTGCTTCCGCATATCTTCAAGGATTATCGCAGGTTTTATGATTTGTTATTTGTGGACCTCTCCTCCGAAGATGATCCGGAGGTCGTATCTCTGGTTATGGAACAGGCAGATTTGATTGTGGTTAACCTAAATCAGAATCAGGTAAGTCTGGATTCCTATTTTTTGAACAAAAACAAAGCTCCTGTGCCGAGTCATAAGTCAGTCCTCTATTGTATTGGGGCTTATGAGCGCAGCTCCAGGTTCAATAAAGAGAGAATTATTAAGCTGTATGAATTGAAGAAAAAAGCAGTAGGTGTTATCCCACATCATATTGGTTATATGGATGCTCAAAATGAACGGCGTTTTGTTCAGTTTCTATTGAAGGCAAGAGAAGCTAAATCCCGTTTTCTGGAGTTTAGTGAGGACGGAAACTTCACTGAGGCGGTACGACATATGGGACAGCTTATTCTCCGGATGCTGGAGATTTCTCCAGTATCGGAAGTGGATGCTGCGAATGATTAATCTGATTCTGATCTTTGTAGTCCTGATAGCTATTGGAGTGTTCCTGTACTTATGGCTGGGCAGACGTAAGGATGCTGCTCCACCTTCCGTCCAACTGAAATATGATATGAATGAAATCGTGCAGTTTCTGAGAAGGGCTTTTGAGGAGATTATAGCGGCGTCTCTTTATGAAGGTAGCCCAAGTGAGGAGGAATACAACCGTCGGAAGGCGCGGAGAAGGGAATTGCAGAAAGCGCTCCGAAGTTGCATGCACGGTGATCTTTCCGCTAAGAAATATGTGAAGCTTTATATGAAGGATCTATTAGTTCAGACCTACGGTCTGGATGAAGGAAATGTAGATAAGATTATCAGCTTCGGCCATACGAATCGATTGACTTCACAGGATTGCTTCGATATCTTGCTTTATGTTTTCAAAAAAGATCATGGTCAGAATGCATTTAATGTAATAGTAAGCAAATATAGCCTGGACACATTGCAAAAGCTGCCTGATGGATCTAAGGGGTATAAGATCACCGAAGAACAGATTCGCCATATCTATCAGTCAGAGCAGCCGAGATTGTCCATCCAGGACAAGATTGAAATTATTGTTCAGAGAGCTTATCAAATTTATAAGGGGCTCGGCGTTATTGATGAGCTTCGAGATCAGAACATTGACGGAGTTAATGGAGGAACAAGTGGCATGCCTCCTGATGTCGTGCAGACTACAGATTTTCTGGAATATACGAAGCAGCAGCATTTTATTCCACAATCCTATGATGCGGTATGGACGTTCTACCGCGGAAAGTCGCTTCACCTGGAATTCTTAAGTTTTGGTTCTGAGAAGGAGCTTAAGCGGGTTTGCCAAAATATCTATGGGTTTGGTAATCCTGGGCAATTAAATGAATCCAAGGGTTATATCATCAACGATATGGCTGATGGCAGCCGGGTCGTGGTTGTGCGGCCCAAAATGGCTGAAAGCTGGGCTTTTTTTGTCCGCAAATTTAACGATTCGCTCGTGGAATTGGATCAGCAGATCCAAGATCAAGGGGCACAGCTTGCGATTCATATGCTTATTTTTCTCATCTTGGGCCATCAGGTCACCGCCATCACTGGCAGACAGGGCTCGGGGAAAACAACGCTGCTTAAGGCACTGATCAAATATATTGATGCGAAGAATATCCGGATTCAGGAGACTTCCTTCGAGATCTGGGCGAGAAAAATGTATCCGGGTAAAAATATTTTATCCTTTAGAGAAACCCCCTCCGTTAGTGGGCAGGATGGGCTGGATGTGCAGAAAAAAACGGATGGCGCTGTGAATATCGTCGGTGAGGCGGCTACTCATAGTGTGGTCAGTTATGTGATTCAGGCAGCCCAGGTAGCTTCTGAATATACTTTGTTTACACACCACGGCAAAACACTGCCCAATTTGGTCAGCGCTTTGCGCAACAGTCTTATCGCATCGGGAGCTTTCAGTAATGAGAAAATTGCTGAGGTTCAGGTTGTTGAGGCGCTTGGTTTCAACGTTCATCTGGTACTACGTGCTGGGAAAAGATATATCGAACGGATTACAGAGATTATCCCGGCAGATCCCCAGTTCGAATATCCTCAGAACTACAAGGATCCTGAGAATATTACGGACAAGCTGGATGCTTTTATGGATACCGTGACCGAATATTTTGGCCGGATGACAGATCGACGTTCCTATGATTATAAGGATGTCATTGTGTGGGAAGCCGGAGAATACGTGACCAAACATCCGATCAGCAGCCGTAAAATCGATGAGATGCGCAAAAATATGGATGAAGAGGATGCACTAGAATTCACTGCATTTCTTGAGAAGTATTGGGGGCAATCCGCATGAATCTGCAAAACCTATTGTTGATTATTTTGGGAACCTCAGGAGTGCTATTGGTTGTCCTGCTTGTACTGCTTAATATAGTGCAGCGTAAATTGAAGGGAACACAATATCAAGAGCAAAGGCGGCTAAAGGCTCTGCTGCCAACGAGAACTAAGGAAAAAAGATGGTTGGAGCAGGCCCATAAAACTTATCCGGTACTTGATGAACTGCCATTAGTGAAGAAACTTCTTCACCGGATGCGCTCGCGTCTGACCTTGGTTCATGCAGGCAATGAAATTATGATCAGAAGTCGTGCGGCTGCGCTGACGCTAATGATTGTTGCTTGTATTCTGATCATTTCGTTGAGTTCATTCCTCTGGACTTCATCGTGGGTAAGCCGTGCGACTATTATGCTAGTCTCAGTTTATCTTGGAGGTGTCCTTAGCGATCTCTTCATTGGGCGTTTAGTGAAGCAGATGTTATATGACCAATCGTCCATGATTCTGGATATTCGCCATGAATATCATCAGTCACATATGGTGCAAGTCAGCTTAGAGAATTCTGCGGAACGGTCGAAACCAATGGTAGCCGTGCATGCCCGGCAGATTGCCGGAATTCTGGCAGCGGTGGACCCGGAAGATGAACTGCAGAAATATTATGAGATTGCACCTAACCGTTATATGAAGCAACTAGCTGGAGTGAGTTACAAAATAGGTGAATATGGCGATGCGGATATCCATAAAGGGGACCGTTCGATTTATCTATCGATGCTTGGCAATATCAGAGAAGAGATTCATATGGATATTAATCGGCGTGAGCGAATCGATCGTTTGTTATACGGTATTGTTTTTGTAGCCATTTCGCCGGTATTCATGCTGGATCCAATCCGCAATTGGGCGGAGGGAATGTTTCCTATTGTATCTAATTACTACAATTCGGCCTGGGGGTTATATTCTTTAATCTTACTTTATATCACTTTCATAATATCGTTTATTGCCTTGCGGATTCTCAAGGGTGTGGATGAAGACACTCAATCTATCAAAGATGAGGGTAAGTGGTTAAATCGGATCCTGAAGAAAAAATGGATTTTCAAACTGGTGGATCGGATCACACCGGCAGAACATGAGCCTCTTCATTTCAAGGTAGCCGGCAAATTGAAGGATGCTAACTCCGGATTGTCGCAACATGCCTTCTTTCTGCAGAAAACACTAGCGGCAGTCGTGATCTTTGTGCTGATCGTATCGCTTCAATTCTCGATCCATGCCAGTATCAAGCATAACATCCTGTATCCCAATAAGCAGATCATCACAGGCGGCAATCAGACAGAATCTCAGAAGCTGCTGAGCGAGGAACGGTACGCTTTTGAGCAGACTTTAATTGGAGAACTGGTAGCGAAGGATATTACACCGGATCAGATGTTGCCCTACATTCAGGAGAAAGCGGAGAATAAGTCTTTCCTTCAGAACAATTTGAACCAGAATGCCTATGCTGCACAGTTAATGAACAGGGTAGAGCAATATCATGAGGAGTACTACAAATGGTATGAACTTTTGCTGGCTTTTGGGCTGGCAGTGGCAGGGTTTTATCTTCCGGATGCTTACTTAATCATTCGTACTCAGCTGCGAAAGTGGGAAATGCAGAATGAGGTGGATGGCTTCAATACACTTTCCATGATGCTGTCTCAATTTCCGAATATCAGCGTGTACGAAATGATAGAGTGGCTGCATCGTTACAGCTATATTTTTGAGCGGCAGCTGCTGCGCTGCATGCTGGATTATGAGGCTGGAGGCTGGAGTGCCATTGAGAATCTGAAGGAGGACGCACGTTTCGTTCCCCTCGAACGGCTCGCAGACCGCTTGCAGGTTGCAGCCGATCTGATCCCGGTGAAGAAGGCGTTTGATGATATGGATGCGGAGAGGGCATTCGCGATGGATCAACGCAAGGAGCACTATGAGAAGGTCATCAGCAGGAAAAGTACACTGGGTAAAATGTTTGGGTTCTTGCCGATGCAGGCAACGTTCACCTTATATTTACTGCTTCCCTTCGTCTATATGGCCTTCCAGCAGCTGGGTGACCTGACTGTTGTAACTGGCAAAATGTGAAGGAGATACAGGCATGGAGAATATAGCAAGCTTTTTGAAAACAACAATATCGATTCTGATCACACTGGCCATTATATCATCCGGTCTGTTCTTGTGGGGGAAGACACAGCCAGTTGTCGAATTGGCGAATAGCCAGGCGGCGGCACAGGCCAGGGAGCTTTCGGAGCAGCAATATTCCGCATTTGACAATCAGATTGTCAGCGGCTCCCAGATTCTCACAGCTTATCGGAGGTACGAGTCGCAGCAAGGCTTCTGCCTATACGTTGAGAAACCATATGCTAATGGTCAGAATGAGGCAGAAAGAAGATTTAGCATGAATCCAAGTGGAGAAGGTTATTGCCGTGCGTTTGATTATTCCGGAGCGAAGTTCAAGGAGGGAAGCGAAAGTGGTGTAGATGAAGAAGAAATCTCGAATGCTTCAGGACAATATTATATCAGTCCACAAGCTAGATATAGGGCGAGGCTGATAAAAGATAATAATGAGCGCATTGCAGCTATTTTTTTCGTAGCGGAGTAGATGTGTTAAGAGCAATAAAATAAAAATTAGCTCCAAATAAGGTGAGGAGGAAACATCATGGAGAATATCTCGACCGGACTTAAATGGGTGATTGGCATTATTGTTACCATTCTGATTATTGCCGCAGGTGTAAGTATTTATCTGGTTATCAACAACTACTTCATCCGCGCACAAGAACAGACTCTGGCCCAGACCCAGATGATTAATCAAGCGGAATTCAATAGTTATGATAACAAGGATGTATCCGGCCAAGATGTGATTAATGCGGCAATGCGGTATAAGGGACGTCCGCAGTTCGCGATTAAGATTAAAACAGGGGAAAATACAGAAGGGTTCTACGCGCAGAATACTTATGGGGCTAGCTACGAAGAACCTAAAGACACTACTAATCCGGTAGTTGATTTATCTATTACTAGTAATCTTCAAGGTGATGTCAGTGTTTCGACGATGCTTGATCAGACAAATTCAGATTCATATAACAGTGATAATTATTTAGTAAATACACTCTCCGTCTTTAAAGCGGTTGTTTATAAGGACAGCAATGAGGAGGTTCGCTTAATAGTTTTTACCCAGAAATAAAAACGATATCGAAAAGGGTGGGTATAGATGGAGAATATTTCTACGGGACTTAAATGGGTGATTGGCATTATTGTCACCATTCTGATTATTGCCGCAGGTGTCAGTATATATCTTGTCATTAATAATTATTTCATCCGTGCCCAGGAGCAGACCTTGGCCCAGACTCAGATGATCAATCAAGCGGAGTTCAATTCTTATGATAACAAGGATGTATCTGGTCAGGATGTTATTAACGCGGCAATGAGATATAAGGGACGTCCGCAATTTTCTATTCTGATAAAGACTGGAGTAAATAAAACTGGTTTTTATGCGAAAAACACATATGAAACTTATTATGAGCCTGCGAAAGCGGCCAGTGGCGGAAACCCGGCATCAGAGCTTGATCTTGGAGACAAGAACAGTGGTGCTGATAACTTTAGTGTATCAGCAATGCTCGACCAGAGCTCTGACCAAGATAACAGTAAAAACTGTAATGTCAATACGCTTTCTATTTTTAGAGCTACCTTACATAAGGACAAAAATGATGAGGTTCGAATTATTGAATTTAATCAGAATCCGGATCATAAATGAAAACTAGCACTCAATTTCTACTAACCCTCTTTGCTTGGATCTTGTTTGCTGTCGGCGGATTTACGTTTTTGCGGCTGGAGATGGAGAGTTCTGTTCCAAACAGGCACTATGAGCTGCCGACAGTTGCATCGGCACCTTACAAAGGGATAGGTGATTTGAACAAAATTAGCGGTGAGCAGGTCATTGGTATGATCTCTCCAGCACTGGAGGGGGAATATATTTTATATATCGATGGCATTGCAATTAATGAGGAAACGGACCTTACAGCAGTGGATTTACGTGGAGTGCCTGATGCTGCTTATCAGTTAAGAGTCACGCGAACCGATGAGATGATTACGGAAATCTCCGCCATCCGCTAGAAAGGAGGAGCCGCATGGCAGACGCGCTGAAAGGTGTAATTATAATTATTTTGCTGGCATTTGTGTTCGGAGTCTATCCGGCATTCCGTCAATCCGAAGTTGTAGAAAGGAATACTAAGCTCGCGGCCAATGCTGCTGTTGTGGAATTCGTGGATACCGTTCGTGCTAAAGGATACGTGGATACTTCCGATTATGAGCTGTTTCTTCATTCGTTGGATGCTTCATATGGTGTTTTCAAAGTGCAAATGGAGTATTACAAAAAGAATTTACAGCCCTTATATACGAATCCTGATGATTATTCTACATTCCAGAACAGCTTTAGTGTCCGATATGACGGATATTTCAGCAAGGATATTTTGGAAATCTTATATCCGCATTCAGGAACTTTACTGGCTGCAGATGATCCAGGTAGAAGGTTTACCATGCATGTAGGCGATCTGTTCAATGTCCGGTTAGAATCTGAAGGGACGACACTTGCCTCACGGATGCGATCGCTCTTGTTTCATAGTGAAATGATTCCGGTCAATTTGAAGTATGGGGGGATGGTCCGAAGTGAAGCCCCTTAGTGTTGTGCTTGTTTTTCTAATTCTGGTCATTCCTCTTGTTCTTATGGGCGACACTCGAGAAGATCTTCAGGTCTTCAATCAGGACATGTATAAACGCTATTCGGATGATTTTCAAGCCGCAGTGGATGATGCTGGTGATTATCTGTCACGACTGGAACAGCAGCCTACTACCACAGCAGTGCACTATGGGCGGGAACGCCAACTGCAACTGGATCAGGATGTGCTAAGTGTTTTTTACAGTGATTTAGCTTTGAAATTTGGGCTGGAGAACAACCAGACTGAAATGAACAATTTAAAAATGCATATACCCGCACTGGTGATGTTTGGATATAGCGGCTATACGTTGGTTACTTTGGACGACACGGCTAGTAATAGCGGGAAGGATGAACTTAAGCCTGTGAGTTGGCCTGAGCGTCCCTATTATTACAAGCTTCAGAACGGCAATTTGCTTTATTTCACTTTGGACGATAATGCGCGGGTGTATGATACTACCTCTAATGAATTCTATGAGGGGGAGTATACAACCCTAGCGGCTGAGACCAATCTTAATCCTCTGACCTCTATAGAACTATTTCACGAAATCCGGCAGAGTACGATCACATCACTCGTTGAAAAAGACTTGGCAACAGCCATTAACAGACATTTGGAGCTAGTGAAACGAATGGGCTTGTCGATTCAGTTCACCCTTCCCCGCGGCTTGCAGGAGCAATCCATACAGGATGTAGGGATTATGGCTTTTATTCAAGGTTATCCACTTCCTGGGGGAGAACTGCTGGATGCATATTCCTTAGGTAGTGGGGCAGTAATGCGACGAAAGGTTCTGATAGGTACCCGGAATTCAGCAGGGAGACATATTGCTTATGGAGAAAGCTGTGTACCCCCGGGGGTTACTGTTATAGAAAGTCTGTTCGATCCAGAGGAGGCTGCGCGAAAAGGGTATTTTATTGAGGATTGTGCGGTTAGGTGATAGATGTGGGAGTAAAAGATTTGGTATGGAGAAATAGGGTCATCGGATTAAAAAAAAGTTTCATTGTGGAGGAGTGAGAACATGAGGAATTTTAAGTTTAATAGTCTATCAGCAATTATTAGATCAAAGAAGGCAAGAAGAGGCATGACTATAGTCATTTGTGTGTTCGCAAGCTTAGTGTTGTTAATTACTACAGCGGGAGCGGCAGGAACAGCTGCCAAAGCAGTGAACGTCATCATGGACGGCATTAAATATCCACTGACAAAGGGACATCCTTATTCAGAAAATGGGACGACAATGATCCCATTCCGCATGATTTCAGGAAAACTCGGCACACAAGCTAACTGGAATGCAGCAAACAAAACGTTAACTCTGCAGCAAAAAGAAAACAAAATTGTACTGACAGTAGGTTCTTCTTTTGCGAAAGTGAACGGGCAACCAGTAGCGCTTGGTGCTATGGTTGTACAAAAAGATGGAATGACGATGATTCCATTAACCGTTGTCTCTGATCTGTTATCCGCAGAAGTGGAGGTGGACGAATTTTCTCAAAGTGTGCACATTCACACGCCGGGTAAAGATTTAGGGGAACTTGATTATTTTGGAAGGAAAATACGTACGACAAACCTACCTAAGAACTATAAAGATTATCCATATATTCTGGAAGACATCCCGAATGAAATGTACGAAATGAGGCATACCATAAACTACTCTGCTGGGAATGCTGAGACTGGAGCGCAGGTGTTTAGCAAAAAAGAGTTAACGAGTGAAGATATGGCCAAAATCATTAAACGTATGAAAATTGGGTTTGATCTACGGTTGAATGTGGATTATAAAACGATTAATCCGGCAAGTTATGCGAAAGAATCCTTTAAGTACGAGAATCAATCGTCTTCTATCCGGGAAAAGGAAATTGAAGAATATGCCGAATGGGTGAAGAAAAATAAGATTCAAATTGAAGGGGCAATTGACCCTGAATCGTCCGTGTTGTATTACCCAGGAACCGGGGATTACCGCGTTCGATCCATGTTCCGATTCAGAATTAATAGTTTTACAGAGTATAAGGACTTATTTAATGACGTATACTTCAAACTTGCTGAATTCAGACTTCACGAGAAATTAAAAAAAGGGGTCTGGTATGAGGGTTATGCTGATTTAAGTATCTCTACGAATTACTATAATCCTATAGTAGGTGAGCATTTTAATATAGATGCACTCTCAAGCTTGTTTGAAAACACCACCCTTCATGAAGTGAAGTGATGAAAGATGCGGCGTAAATGCCTCGGTTGTCTATTGTTAATTCTAATAAATTCTTTATTGTTTTCTCCTTTTATAAGTCTTGTAGAGGCTGCCTTTATGGCCAAGTTTAAAGATGGGGCATTTCTTTATACAACAACTTCCAATGAAGCCTCTTCGAGTATAAGATTCCAGACGGTAGGTTGGTATATTCATACCCAACCAACGTGTGCATCCTCTGGAGCCTATGGAGGTGAAGTGCAATGCGACCCTACCTCATTGCCTTCTAATCAACGTATTAAATTACAAGATAATGGCGGAGGGCATGTGAAATCAGAAACTATTGTAGATGGGATAGTGACTACAAACTTCGAATGGACTAAAGCAGAAGTGCTCGCCGCTATTGGACAAGCTAAGGCGGAACAAGTCATCTCTGAAGGCACTCCATTATACGCTAGCGCCATAATGCGAGTAGTGACGGGGTCCAGAACGAACCCAATCCAAGTTTCCGGACCCTATCATACGTTGTATGATATTAAACACGCAGAGAGTTGGGCTCATCCAGAAGATTTGAGACAATATTTCGATGTCACAGTTCCCTTTCAGGGGGAAAATTATCCGGTTAATATGATTCTTAAACTTTCGAACGGAATCGTGGTGAGCGATCAATTAATTGGTAATTATAAGGCTGGTTATAACATTGTAAAGTCTTTTCCCCTGACCGTTCAATACGAGGGAGAGGAATATCAAATTAACCAATCTTGGCTTTCTCCGATTCTGAGGCCAAGCGATCAATTATATATTCAAAGCAAAGCTTCGAATGATCCCAGCTTAGTTCAGCGTAATTTTAAGGTTTATGTAGGTGGAGTCAAAATGGTGGCCAGTTACAAAAAAGTTGGTAGCCCTCCCACCGAGGGAGAAGGCTCAGGCGAATGTAAGTATACTATTGATCCACCAAACAAGATCGCTGCTCCGCAAACGTCATTTATGGAACCGGATGCGAACGGGGCAATTCTAGGTGATGATACAGCAAATGGACGCCATTTTGATGCACCGGTGGGAATCCCCACCTCTGAGAATTTATTTTCCAATGTGTGGGGAAAGAACTATTTGTTTGAACATACCTTCGCCAATATGGCAGGTCAGATTCGTTATTCCTGCAGTGTTAAAGTTACATATCCGACGAAGTGGGAGGAAGCGCAGCCGAATCTTCCAGGACCAAATGGAACATCGATTCCTCAAGCTCCGCTTCCTAAAACAGGGAAATTTGATAAGACCTATACCTTTGACTTGACTCCAAAAGAATATGCGTACTGGCAGGTAGATCAGTTAGCTGTTTATCAAATCGATCGTGCCCAGATGGAGAACTATGCGCTGCCTGGAGGAGAAGTCACTCTATATCCTAATAATTATGGTTCGCCGACGCTTGAGCTTACCAATAGTACAGAAGTAGAAGACCATGTTGTTCCCCAAGATACGGGAGGGATAGAATTCAAGCCAGAAGTGGTAGATGGTGGAGACCACGAACCGGGTCCTGAAGATGTTGATGATACAGACGTGCTCACAGACCTTGCGGAAATGCAGACCAAAGATCCTGAGGTGCAGAATGACCGACTAGTATTTAACGGGGAAACAATTATGGATGATACCGTTGCTAACAAGACCGGGCCTACCCCAGGGAGGATTCCTGATCCGCAAATCATCGGAGACGAGGTGCTTTACGAGGGCCAGTTGATGATCAATAGCGGTTTACTCAATCGGCAGAATACAACCAGCACGGGTACCATTTATTATACAATGCTGTCGGAGAACGTAGAGGGAAACGGAGATCAGGAATTTTTGATCTCTCCGATTAACTCCGTCACCGTGCACACACCGGTCGTCAACTACTCGCTACTTCCAGACGATAACCGCCCATTCGATCAACGTATGACACCGGATATGACTAGGGTTGTGCTGATCTTGGATCGGCCGTTCACCATACATTTTACGGAGAGTGGCCAGCATCTCAATATCCCTGGGTACGGCAACCGGGATTATGCCAAATACACGAAAAACAAGCGGATTCAATTTCCGTTTGGTGTGTTTCAAGGCAGCCAGTATTACCCAGAGAATACCTGGATCTACATCCCTGTTGGAACACCGTCCATGACCTTTACTATGCCAACCTGGGTGAATGAAGGCGACTATACCATTTATACGCAGTCTTGGGCTATAAACGCCCCGTCAGATGGATCGGATCTTTGCGAGGAGAACTTGAACGGTAATTTGACGAATTACTGCGCTTCGGAGAGTTTTAATATTGGGGTCGTCGGTCGACTGTTCGATTTTCGGATTTGGGACATCGGTGATTTTCGGTTTGAAAAGGTGTTTCGAACTGGCGTGGGGACACTTGAGCATAGCAACACGATGTACTATACGGGAGGGAATGATGAGAATGGCATACCGACCGCTTTAAGCGGACAACCACATTGGCAGCTGCCGATCCGCAAGGGTTCTCATCCTACGGAGCAACGGACGGTACCGCATAACGGCTATTCCTTCTTGTTTGACTTCCGGACCATCGGGAACCTGTGGCAGCCGGGCGAGGGTATCCGGATCGAGCCAAGCTTCTATTTTATTCCGAAAAACGGAGGTACAGCGACACCTGTCGATCTGTACTATGATATCTCCGGTTCGAATAATAAAATGATCGGAGTCGGCTCTTCCAAGGATAAGCTGAGTTATTCTCGGACCTACCGCTTGGCGGATGGCTTGCGAAATATATCGAGTGGTGAATTATCGACGGCAGCAAGCTATGAGTACAATTACATACTGTCCGAGGCGGAGCGGGAAAAGACCTCTTGGCTGAAGTTCTATCAGCAATATACAAAGCGCAAAACTAAAATCGCTACAGGCTATAACCTAGAGCTTCTACCTTATAAATCGAGAACTTTAGTAGGTCCGACTGATATCCCTAATGGAGTGAATCCGATAGCGGCGGTTCGGAGCGTTCAACACTGGTACGGAGAATACAACCTGCCGATAGCCCCTTACATCCTGCCTAAAGGAACAGACATTGTCACCCTGGCGAATCATTATGGAGGGGCACTAGATGGGCATGAGCAGGAGTTTATCACTGGCGGCTATATCCTGGTAAATTTCGAAATTTATACGGTTAAAAATGGGGATGCCGACACTCGTATTTTAGGCTACAAGGCACCTATTGCTAACATGTGGGCGATTGAAGGTCAGATGACTGGGAGCACAGATGAAATGGGGCAAACGTTCTCTTTTTCCTCTGGGGATATCATTCTGTTTGAATCAGATTACTCTGTACGAAATGATTATCAGGGGCAGGCAAAATAAACTTTAGAAAAAAATAACTTAAATGTTTTATTTATCTTTAAATGGATTTAAATATAAACTTTATATCATTGAAGACCGATAATTATATAAAGGAAACCGGAGCTATAATAATGAACTTGAAAGATCTTTTGGGGTGTTAAAAAGTATTTTTTAAGTTCATTTTTATATAAAAAAATCACTTAAAGGAGAGGTTAATAATGGCAACAACCAAAGTTACATTGAGTTATGATGGATTAGCTGGACAGGCGAAAATAATTAAAAATTACGGTACGGAAGTAGACGGTTTAATTAGAAAAGTTATGACTACGATGAAAAATCTTAACAGTGTTTGGGAAGATGATGCAGCAAAAGATTTTACAGATAAGGTGGAAAAATTGAAGCCGACATTTGATAAATTTGCAGAGTCGCTTCAGGATCTTGGAGATCATATGAATAATGTATCTATAAAGTATAAAGATCTTTCCGCTGCGGTTAAGAATTCGCAAAAATTCTAATATAGTTTTAAGTAAATCAAACTTCATGAGCCTCACTACATAAGAATTGTAATTAGCTATGCAGAGTGCTGCATAGCTAATTTTATTAGAAGCAAGCAGGGGGAATCACATGGCGTCAACGAAGCTTACATTTAACGTAGATGAAGTCGAGCGCCTGCAGACGAAAATAAGACAGGTAAGCCAGGACACCAACCGGCTGTACCTCCAGTTCAAAGGTCAAGCTAGTAACTGGAGTGGCGTCCCATTAGGATCAAACCAGGTGCAGGCGCAGATAATCATCAACGAACTGACGGTAGAAGCGGAAAAATTGGAAGACATCATTCGAGGCGCGATAAAAGGTGTTCAAGGCGCACAGGATGAGAATAAGCGGCAGGCAAATCAACTTTTTCAGCAGTTCGGTGTTCTTGGGGGTATGTTCGAAAGGTTAGGGAGCGGAAGTGCAATTGGGCAGTCTTCTATTCCGACGACGGCTCAGAAAGCGGTCACGAATCTGATCACCTCAATTGCTACTCTGATGGGTTGGGATGAGTTGAATAGTGATCCTATGGTGCAGAAGCTCCAGGCAACTGTTAAAAAGTCAGGATTGGGAACGATCGACTCTATAGCCGCGCAAAGTAAACTGAAGGATATCTACCTGGCGCGGGATCAGATCGCGAAGGCGCAGACAGCCTATGAGGTATATCAGGCGTTTGGAAATCAGACTCAAATGGACGCAATGCATAAGCTAGCGGAAGACGCACGCAAGAAGCTGAAATCCTTGGGTATAGACGAGGTCCAGTACCAGGCGGGTAAGGATCTAAGCACTTATTTTAAGAAACCAGCGGTTAAAGCATGTGATTATGATCCGTCGATTACCAGTAGAAGCATACCACTAGTGCAGAATGAAACGTATCAGTTGCTACTACGGACGGCAATGGAAAAAGGGGAGAAGGGAGCCTGGGCAAAAGGGCAACTGGAAGGCGTTCAAACCACCATGGAACAGATGATTGCTACTGGAGTAAGTTTGGGTGTACATGTGATGACAAACCAAGGTGGAAAGGCTTGGGGAGATGTTATAAAATTGACTTCATCAGTCGCCCAACTGGATTCCTATAATCTGTTTAGAAAGAATAAAACGGAGGAACAAGCAAAACCCGAGGATTCTAAAAATGCCTTTTATAAATCGATAGACAGTTTTAAAGAGATTGGAACGGGTTTTGTAGGGACATTAAGAACTCGTGCGGATAAGGCGACAGACTCCCCCTATGACTTTTTTAACTGGTTAACATTAGGGATAACAGGAGATATTCCGGTCGGGATATATGAAGCAGCCAAAGATCGATCAGAGCATATGTTTGATTCAAAGGAGAAGTTTGCGGATTGGTTAACACTGGGAACAGTGGAGATGGCGAAAGGAGCATTTAATCCAGACGAAGCATGGTCAGCGGATCATTGGCTCAATAGTCTGGGAATGGTAACGTTGTTGTATGGTCCGGCAGAAAAATCTTTGCTTCCTACAGGAGGCGGAGGTCTAAAGCCTCCAAAAGGGTTAGATTCTGTAAAAGGTATTGAGGTACAAAAACCGTTGCCGGCATTTAGCACAAATGAAGGTTTTCAATTCAAGATAAATAATCTAGATATAGATACGCCGGCACTTCCACAGACCCCGATGCAAATCAATTTTAAGAATGAAATGGACCGGATTTTAAGAGAGAAGATGGAAGGGAAGAGTGACAGTAATCATTCAATAAAGGATGTAGAAGTGAAGGCGGTTGAGGGGACGGGTGAAGGTAATAAAATAAACCCGCCGAAATTCGAGAGTACCTACGAAGAAAGACTTGTACAAACGCCTGTTAATAATGGGAAATGGACTGGAGAACGTGGAGAATCAACGTTTATTCATGAAAACGAAGAAATAAAGGAAATCCTTAGTAAAGCTGAGAAAGAAGGCATAGATTACTCAGAAGCTGTACCAGATTTTTCCTCTGTATCTAAAGGGAATGTAAAAATAGAAGGAATGTCTACCGACAGAGATGTGAACTTTAAAAAGGCAGATGAATTGTTAGCTAAAGAGTGGGGGGTGACTCCAAAAGAAGTGAAGAAATGGCGTAAACAGAATAATTATACGTGGCATGAACTAAATGATATGGAATCAATGGAACTCGTCCCTTCAATAATAAATAGTAAGTTTGGTCATTTAGGTGGAGTATCCGAAGTCGGTAAAGCCGAAAAAAACTATTAGAGGGTGAAATTGATGGAAAAGATTGAACATGTAATTTTAGGAGATTTGAGTTATAACTATGGTTGGAAAAGAGAGATAAAAGTTAATTTATTTGGATACGAAAGAGCTATAACATTAAATGTTGATGGAGATGATAGTGCGGAATTTGAAGCAGCGCAAGTCAGTGCGTATCAACAATTCTTTAGCGATGAGGATACTCTGCTGAAAAAAGCAGAGGATTCAATTATGAAATACTACCTAGAGGTTTACGATGATTATAGACAAAGATTGGGAGAGAAATTTGCAGATGAAATGGCTCCTATTTTGTCTAATAAGAATGAATTAGCTGAAATTGTTGAGCTTAAACAGTTGGTTTTTCCAATGGTATTTGATGAAGATGTAAGACAGGTTGGCTTGTTATTTGAATGCACGTGGGAGCCTGAGCATGGTCTTGCTGTGAAGTTTGAGAATGAAGAAGTAGTTGAGGTTGGTTTCCAAGATATAGTTCTATAATCTGAAGTGGGGGCTACCCAGTGCCGAATGAACTCTTTATTCAACCAGTAACGCACTTAACCTATGTAATACCCGTATAGAGAGATCGTCATTTCGTTTGTACGCACAATAATGCTTGATAATATATAACCTAAATAACGCTAAAGCGTTACATGTAACAGGTCGATTATGGTCAGATACCACCATGATTGACCTGTTTTTTGTTACCTTTGTTATCTACGGATTTTTCGAAATTACTCGCAACTATTAAATACCATATAACGATAGTGATACTGAAAAAGAAAAAACGCACCTTTTAAGATGTATAGTACGACAACTATAGTAAAGGTGTTATGCAAAGAATAGCACCTTGTCCGCAACGTAACTTACCCTTGTAACGATGATTACGGTGCAGGAAAGAAATCTGGTGACGACCAGTCAACATATACAGGTAAGGTAACGTTGTAAGGCTAGCCACCTTGCCCTCTAATATAGTCCGAAATTCGTTAAAAAATTTCGGTTGGGGGCTGAACATGGAAGGAGTACAAGTTTCAATTGACCGTATTGTAGTAGAGTTTACAGATGTGTATTGGGATTTCTTTAATCCTTTTCAATTACGTCTTCGTGAGTATTTTAATGCTAACCTTCGTTTGAAAGAAAAGGGGTTCAAGTATCATTTACATGTCAGAGATAGTGGACATTACCTACACATCTCCTATCAACTTACCTTTGTTCCTAAGTCAAGAAAGAATACGCTAAGAATTGAGTGCCATCCTGATAGTTTAGTTCATTTCTATTCATGGCTAAAGCCAATAAAGGATTACGCCAGAGAAATCCTTTTTGTACGATGTGATGTGGCGTTTGACATTCCGTTACCTATATCAGAGTTGTTCACTTTATCACTTACAGGGCGGAATATGCACACTTGGCAAGGTACTCGCTACTCCAATAAAAAGCATCAAAGACAAGTAGCCGGATACAGTCGAGTTTACGACAAGAAGCGTCAACTGATACAACGGTATGGAAAGGTTATAGAGGGAGAGTTAACGAGGTTTGAAATTGTTTATGTACCTGACGAGAAGATACCACTTGAAGCTATCGTACAATTTCCACCCCAATTCAATAGACTTTACCTGTGTGCTCATTTGACTTGTACTGAACATCTAAAACCCAAGCTACAGGAAAGAGTATATGGGATGATGAGCGGAGAATTGCAACAAAAGGATGTAACAGGGTATTATCGCAGGCAGATTGTAGAGAAAATGAGAACTCAACTTACATTGGACTTAGATAAGTTAGCGTCGGAACAGTGGGAAGAAGCTATAAAAATATCGTGTGCAATCTTGAGTGGCGTGATTAGTAAAGTCGCTTAACAGCTTAACTCTATGTTATTTCAATCAATTCATCGATGCTTATTTCAAGTTTCTTGCATATAAGTTCCAGTGTTTCGAGGTATACCCTGTCTACTCGTTCTGAGCAGAGATGGTTAATTGTACTAGGTCGCAATCCCGTTAATCGTGCTAGTTCACGTTGCGGCATATCTTTCTTGTCTAGGATTTCTTGAAGCCGGACTTTGATAGGCATTTTGTTTCCTCCATACTATAAAGTAACGCTTGAGCGTACTGCTTGAATTATAACATCGTTCATGAACAATTTCATTGAATGTTTCGGTTAAGCGTTATATAATCAATTAATGCCCAAACCGACTACAAGCTAGAATCCATGGACGGTATTAATGTAGTTATAGCGTCAGAACTGGTAGCTGAGATTGGAGACATTAACCGCTTCTCTAGTGCAGACAAGCTAGCCCGATTCGCAGGAATCGCACCGATACGCTTTAGTTCGGGCGGCAAGGGTAAAGACCAAGCAAGTGGGCAAGGAAATAGAGTATTAAACAGCATCTTCCACAATCTAGCCGTTCAACAAATACAAGGAGCCAAAGGGGAAAACAAGAAACAGCGTAATCCCTTATTCTACGAGTATTATCATCGTAAATTAGTAGAAGGAAAGACGAAGAAACAAGCCCTCATATGCGTCATGAGAAGGCTTGTGAACATCATTTACAGCATGATGAAGAACAAAACGCCTTACATAGCAAGTCCTCTGACAGAGCGTCTAGCAAGCTGATATAATGGTGGTAATTGGTAAAACAGTTACTACCTTTCCTTTAGTAGAGTTTAAGATTACTACTTAGGGGACGGGTAATGCTCAGACAGGTGGGAGAGAACTTTCAGTTGATGAATATCTAAAGCGTCTTGATATTTCTGATGCAATGTATGAATCCTTTAGGAAATCGAATGTAGATGTTCAGAGTATTGCAAAAAATACAGGTATGTCCGAGAATAGAATTCAAAGAATAAAAGACCATTTATTTTTTAAAGAACATATTAAAGAACATGGTGTTGGACGCTTTGAAGCAGATTATGAAATTGCACAAGCATGGGATAGACTTCAAAAAGGGACATTTAAACAACAAGATATTGACTTATTGAATCATGAACTTTTTGAATCTAAATTTGAAGGTATTTTTAAAACAGACTATAGGACTGCACACGATAAAACAGTTGATTCTGGTCGTCCGTGGTATCCACCTGAGGAGGAGTAAATTTGGCTTCGTACGTATTGCTTCTAAAAGAACAAGAAGATGATGAATCAGTTGTTTACAGATTTGGACCAAATGAAGATGTTATGGGTAAAATTGAATTGAATAAGATAACTAAGATGTTTTCTGAGTTAGAGTCTATACCTGACCCTAGTATTCCTAGCAAATTTTATTTTGATAGAGCTGCTCAAAGACTGGTGGTTTGCTTGGTTAGAGAGGGGGGGGAGTTCCCAGAAAGAACTGCATTTGAATCATGATTATCCTAGTCTTCAAGTGAAGGGTTTTACAAGTTGTGGGGGCTACCCAGTGCCGAGTGAATTCTTTATTAAACCAGTAACCAGAATTGGGAAGCGAGAATCGCCGATGAGATTAAAGCATACACTATTGAAATTGAAGAGGCTAAAAGGTTAGGACTGGATAATGTTGCAGAAAAACTTCAAAAGAACTTTGAAGCTGAGCAGCAATATATTATTGATAGATATGGTCCTATAGACGAATAAATTTTATGAAGGGAATATATTATGGCCTCAATAGTTGAATTAGCAGAAGAAATTAAGGCTGATACAATAAAAAATGAAGATTTAATAGTATGCTTGGAAGCTAAGAATTTAAGGGTTGTTGCTATGGCAACGTTTAAATTGATTGAGAGAAATTACTGTGATATAGGAATTGTAGAGAGGCTTGCTGAACTAGGAAAACTCCTAACAGATAGTAAGTTTATTGGACCATGGCAATTCGGACATATTGCAATAGCTACACTATCCCTTTTAAGTCATAAGGATGCAAAGATTAAGTTTAACGAGCTTTTTGAGGGACTTAGTGAGTCTGATAAATTTTTAGTGGATAATTTTATTAAATCAGAATCTTATAAAGCTTAGGGAATATGTTTAGAATTGTAAGATTGGAGTTTACAATTCCAACAACCAGATCGTACAATACAAACCAAACACTAACTGATTCAAACACTTGATAAACTTTCAAAGCTCTTTCCAACTTGTTTTATGAGTAGGAATGAGCTTTTTTACATGCTCAAAATCAAAATCAAAGGAGAAATGAGAAAATGGCAAAACAAGTACAGGCAGTAGGAAACAAAACTGCGTTTTATTACTCAGGCACAAGCAGTGTATCAGGCAATCGTAAAGGAAATGAGAGGTTAATGCCAGAAAGCACGAGAGTTACGGCATCAGGTGAGTTGAGATCTCTAGCAGTTCCGATCCGCAAGTAGCAACAGAAATAAGTAAGCTACTGGAACAGGCTAATTATTATAACCATCTAGCAGATCAGAAGGACGAACAGCCCAGATTGGAAATTCTTCATCGCATAGTTAGCTTGGAAAGTTAAGAATCTAGATTATGGGTGAATGTCCAGAAAAATGAAAAATGTGTTAGCTCGTCAATAAATGGAACTGGAAGAAACAGAACGAGAAGCTGTATTAATGGTAACCCGAGCAAAGGGGAAAATACGGGAAACAGAACAGTATTGGAATGATTAACGAACAAAGTTGACAGAATTGGAGGAGAATAGAGTTGAGTAGGAAGTTTATAAAAGAAATTGAACCATTAGAGGAAATTATTAAGCCGGTAAACGAAGATGGATTTATTGAGATGAGGATGTTATTGAACTAAAGATGGAGGGCTAGACGAATGGCGCAACTAAACCCGAAAGCATTAGAAGCAAGCCATAAGTAAGAAAGAGAGTTCGGAACAGGCGGCAAATGAGTTCATACAACCAAAGAGATTTTACCGCAGTAGGACGGAACCACGAGAGCAAACAAATACGAAAGCCACAGGAGGAAATAGCATAATGACGAAACATGAAGAGTTCTTATGGGAACTGGTGATTTACGAGATCGAAACTATAGCAGAGCTAATACTGATAACCTGTGATAACTAATCGTTATCACTCAAATAGGAAGTATTTCAGTTGCAGCAGCAGCAGAGGGGCAGAGAGTAGAAATTAGAAAAGAGCAATCAGCAGTTCGGTGTTCTTGGGGGGATGTTCGAAAGGTTTGGGAGCGGAAGTGCAATTGGGCAGTCTTCTATTCCGACGACGGCTCAGAAAGCGGTCACGAATCTGATCACCTCAATTGCTACTCTGATGGGTTGGGATGAGTTGAATAGTGATCCTATGGTGCAGAAGCTCCAGGCAACTGTTAAAAAGTCAGGATTGGGAACGATCGACTCCATAGCCGCGCAAAGTAAACTGAAGGATATTTACCTGGCGCGGGATCAGATCGCGAAGGCGCAGACAGCCTATGAGGTATATCAGGCGTTTGGAAATCAGACTCAAATGGACGCAATGCATAAGTTAGCGGAAGACGCACGCAAGAAGCTGAAATCCTTGGGTATAGACGAGGTCCAGTACCAGGCGGGTAAGGATCTAAGCACTTATTTTAAGAAACCAGCGATTAAGGCATGTGATTATGATCCGTCGATTACCAGTAGAAGCATACCACTAGTGCAGAATGAAACGTATCAGTTGCTACTACGGACGGCAATGGAAAAAGGGGAGAAGGGAGCCTGGGCAAAAGGCCAACTGGAAGGCATTCAAACCACCATGGAACAGATGATTGCTACTGGAGTAAGTTTGGGTGTACACGTGATGACAAACCAAGGTGGAAAGGCTTGGGGAGATGTTATAAAATTGACTTCATCAGTCGCCCAACTGGATTCCTATAATCTGTTTAGAAAGAATAAAACGGAGGAACAAGCAAAACCCGAGGATTCTAAAAATGCCTTTTATAAATCAATAGACAGTTTTAAAGAGATTGGAACGGGTTTTGTAGGTACATTAAGAACTCGTGCGGATAAAGCGACAGACTCCCCCTATGACTTTTTCAACTGGTTAACATTAGGCATAACAGGAGATATTCCGGTCGGGATATATGAAGCAGCCAAAGATCGATCAGAGCATATGATTGATTCAAAGGAGAAGTTTGCGGATTGGTTAACACTGGGGACAGTGGAGATGGCGAAAGGAGCATTTAATCCAGACGAAGCATGGTCAGCGGATCATTGGCTCAATAGTCTGGGAATGGTAACGTTGTTGTATGGTCCGGCAGAAAAATCTTTATTATCCACAGAAGGCGGATTGCTAAAGCCAAAGCTTCCAAAAGAAATAGATCTAGTGCAAGAGACTATTGATTTTAAATTATGGGAATAAATTCCTGTTAGTGGACAAAATAAATTAACCACTGATGGATTAAGAATTATGAGTATCAGAGACATAAAGAAGTTTAAAAGCGAAATGAATTTAAATAATATAAAAGTTATTATAGATAAGAAGGGAACTATTCTACCTGAAAAGGCTGTGGGAGGTTTCAATCCAAATACTGGACAGATCGTATTAAGACCTGAGGCTTCTTACTTAAGTGTAGTTCATGAATCTTATCACGCTAAGCACTTTGGAGAACTTGGAAAAGAAAATTAAATTATCGACTTTAGAAAAGGAAGAGTATGTTTATAGAGAAATTATGAAAAATAAAGGTGAATTGAGTATTGAAGAAATATATGAAGCACAAAGATATATATTCAAACTAAGGAACGGACAATGGCCTTTATCGAATTGGAAAGGATTTGATGAATAATGCAAGAAAGAATAAATACTAATCTAACAGCTAACCAAGCTTTGGAGATAGCTCGAGATTATAAGGATAAGTTTAAACTGTATGGAGTTATACATGATGATATAGAAAAGTCTGTTAGATTTTATAATGAGTTTTATAGAATTAAGGGTTGTGTGTGGTTTGTTTTGGCGGATATAACTCCTAAAGATTATGAAGGTGATGACGAAATTACTTTCGTGGTTTCTGATGAAGACAGTGCTGTTGATCATGTGCTAGATCATAATGGGATACCTCAACGTTATCATATACCAAGCAATAGAAATTATAGCAATGAAGAGTTTGAAGCTATCTTTGATGAAGATCATGATGAGTAAAAGAGTCTAAACTCGAGGGGAATCAATCATTTGCCGACTCAATCCATCATTCGAACAATGACACATATATCTCATATATTACCTATATAAAGATTTTTACTATTTCGTGTGTACGCACAATAATGCTTGAGATTTTATAACCTAATTAACACTAAAGCGTTACATAGAACAGGTCGATTATGGTCAGATATCACCATGACTGACCTGTTTTTTTATATTCATTTTCCGGTGTCGTAGCTTGCGGGTCCATCCAATATCCCCCACAAATAAAGATTTCAAAAGGAGTAAAGCACCCCCAAAAGGCTTTACTCCTTTTTAACATTTAGTCTAAGCTATGTTATTATTACCTTATATTTTCCTATAAATAACAAATTATAGAGTTTGGAGGTTTAAGAATGAAAAGTAAGCGTAACTTGATAATGCTGTTATTGTTTGCTTTGACGATTATACTTTCAGGATGTAATGATAAAAAAGCTGCGATATTATCCATGGATGAAATACGAGATCTAGCTCAGCAAGGCGAGGCGTTGTCGTGGAAGGATTTTGAAGGTCATCCCTTTGATGACGTTGGTTCAGGTTTGTACATCCGTAAATATGAAATTAATGAAAACTACCATGTGCTGGTGGGTGGCGGAAGTGTTAATGCAGCTCCTCTGTATATAAATCTTGTCAAAAGAAACGGAGAAAAGATCGATATCCGTTATGATGACATCGATCATTTTATCCTCCATTAAATGAGGGGTTTTTAGGCTATTCAAATCTTATTCCGTTAGATAATTCATCCAGACGCTCCCAGTCGAGTACAATAATTTCTTGCTTAACTTTATATAAAATTCCCATGTCGGTGAGCCGCTGAATGACACGGTTTAAATGGCGGGGAGTAGTCCCAATCAAAGAGGCTATATCTGGGATATAGGGTGTCTGAATTTCTTTTCCAAACTCACGTTGGAGTTGAATGGTCAATAAATAACTTGCAAACCTTTCTTCTACAGAGCCCAGCAAGTTCGTTCGGGATGCGGATGTGCAGGTTAGAAGCTTGTAGGAGAGATGTTTCAGCAACAAGTCTTTAAACCTGTGGTTATCCATTAGGTCAGACTCAACCTTTTGTTTCGGGATAAATAAGAGGCTGGTTTGTTGTACCACTTCAACTTGGGATTGGACCACAACTTCCTGCACGTATTCAATGTCCCCGAATAATGACAAGGGTGAGCAGAAACGTAATAACAAGGATTTTCCCGTCCCCACACTAGAAGAAACCTTGGTACGCCCCTCCACTTGAAAATAAATTCCGTCCAGCTCATCCCCCTCACGCAAAATGATTTCATTCTGCTCATAGACAAGTAACTGGATTAAAGCATGTGTTGACGTTGTGAATACTTGGTCTAGATTAAATTGTGTAATGTAATGTGATATCAGATTTGGATCGTGAATAGATTTCATCGTTTACTCCTTTTTGGACATCGGTCCTTTCCATTATATCTGAACTCGTTAATATAGAGAAAAAGGGGAGGTTATTAACTGTGAAATTTATTTTTGATTTAGATGGGACGATTTGTTTTAGCGGCAAACCTTTGAGTGGATTTATTGTACAAGCCTTGGATGCTCTAATTGAAAAAGGACATGAGGTTATTTTTGCGTCAGCCCGGCCTATTCGTGATTTATTGCCTGTGTTGCCTGCTCATATGCATCATTTTTCTATGGTTGGCGGGAATGGCGCGTTTATTGCAAAGGGTGGGGAGGTTATTTCGACGATACATTTTGACCCACAGACTGCGGATAACATCCTGAATTTGATTGAAGAATTTGATGCAACTTATTTGATTGATAGTCATTGGGACTATGCATATTCGGGTTCTGCGAACCATCCCATCCGGAGAAATGTAGATCCAGAACAACGCGCCAAAAATGTAACTCCATCAGAGCTGGATGAGATTGTGAAGGTAGTTATTTTGAGCAGTCTGAACGGGGAACAACTTATACATAAGCTGCAAAATCTGCCGATTGTGATCTACCAGCATGGACAAGAAGATATTATGGATATAAGTCCACAAGGTGTGAACAAATGGACAGGACTAAAGAGATTAGGCATAGAACCGCAGCAATTTATTGCTTTTGGTAACGATGCTAATGATATAGAAATGTTTAGACATTCCGCACATTCGGTTTGTGTTGGCGATCATATAACCTTGGGAGAAGTTGCAACGGAAAAGGTTAGTAGCGGTGAAGAGCAGATTGTTAGAAAAATAATGGAGCTGGTGGTAGGTCTGCGATAATTGTTGGGATGGTGATCACCAGCTCAGAGGTCATTGTTGTGGACTGTATAGTCGCTATTTCGGGATTTAGCTTCATTAGGCGGAGTGTTCGGACTCAGGAGGCGTTATCTAGTCAGAAGACAGCGGTTTTTGCACAAAAACAACTCAATAACGACTCTGGGGTCCGAATAACCTCATTTCTGTCTATTTCGAAGCCAATAAGGACATTTGAGTCCGATGGTAGGAGGTTGGTCGCTATTTGCAACAAAAAACCTGCCAAAAAATCAGCAGTTTTTTTGCATGGATGAGCAGAAATAAGTGTGATAACTATTCTAGATAAGTTCTTGGCGGCGATTTAAATAACGATATAAAACACAACCGGATATCGCGCATATAGCTGCACACAAACCGATAAAACCATACCCAGCTTGAAGACCACGTAGCAAGCCAGTTTGTGTTTCTGCTCCGTAAAGCCTCTTTATACCTTCGATTACTGCACCTATGGCATAGTTGCCAATCACGCTACCGACTCCCATTAGTGTAACTGTAAAGGTGATGGCAGTGTCACTGCCATGCGGATACCTTTTTGCGATAAATGCCATGACGGTCGGATAAATCATAGCGATACCTATGCCTGCTGCTGCGAATAGAAACGCGAGCTGTTCCCCACCCAAAATAGCAGCAAACGTACATAAGGCAGAGAAGGCTGAAAAGATGATAAGCGATAGATTGAAACCAATCTTATCTGTAACCGGCCCCAGCAAGAGCCTTGCTAGCGAGAAGCAGAGAAAAAAGGTGGACAACATACCAGAAGCTGTAACTGTATCCCACAAGTATGCTTTTTCCAAAAAATTCACTAGCCATCCACCTACTGCAAGCTCTGACACTACACCGAAAGAAAGAATAAGCACCATCAGCCATAAAGCGGGATCGCGGACCAACGTTTTTAAAGGGATCCGGTCCTCTTGCGGAAGATCGTCACCCGGAAATGTACTGCGCAAGGCAGATAGAATAGGCAGTAAAGATAAGCTTAGCATAATCAGATACATTCCGCGCCAGTCGAGTGGATGGCCAAATATACTTACCGACATGAGTCCTGTTGCCAGCAGTGGAGCTAAGGTTGAACTAAATCCGTAGAAAAAATGGGATAAGTTCATCATCGTCCCGGTATTTTTTACGAAGATGCGTGCTCCCAAAATGGCAAGACCAATCTCCAGCATTCCGTTTCCGATGTACATCAGGAAATAAGAAGCTGAGAAGAAGGGATAGCTGTGGGAGATATAGATTAACACTCCTGAGAATATCATGGATGCAAAAGCAATGATACTGACAGCCTTGATCCCCCACTTCCGAACCAATACAGCTGTAAAGGAGCAGGCGATCAAATAACCTAATGCATTTAGGGATAAAAGGGTGCCGAGCTGTTTCTCGTCCAGATTAAAGTCGAATTGGATTCGCGGAATGGCAGGTCCTTTAATATTTTCCGATATGCCAAACACTATAAATCCTAAAAAGATGGTTGCCAATTGCATGGCGTAAATCTTGTTAAATCCCCCGAAGCGCTTTTTCAAATTGAGATCCTCCCAGAACGGGTTACTTTATTGCTCAATGTCTCTGTAATACTCTTCTTTAAGTTTTTCCCAGTGTTGCTTATCGTCGTCGGTGATTGCTCTTAATACCTTGCATGGGTTACCCACCGCAATTACATTGTCAGGGATATCCTTAGTCACGACTGAACCTGCACCGATGATTACATTGTTGCCGATTTTTACCCCAGGATTAATTACTGCGTTTCCACCAACCCACACGTTGTTTCCTATGGTAATCGGTGTACCGAATTCAAGCATACTAATACGCACGTCCGCATCTATGGGGTGACCAGCAGTATATACACCTACTCTAGGTCCAAAGAGAACATTGTTACCAATCGTTACTTTAGCTACATCAAGGATAATGCAGTCAAAATTAGCGTAGAAGTTATTGCCAACGGTAATATTACTGCCGTAATCACAACGGAAAGGAGGTTCAACATATAATGACTCTCCTGTAGACTCAAATAATTGCTTGAGTAGTTCTACTCTATATTCACCTTGTTCTTCCGTCGTATTGTTAAATAAACGAGTGAGCATTCTGGATCTTTTGTTATCCTTTGCTAATTCTTCACCGCCTGCCATATATAGCTTTCCTGCAATCATGTTTTCTTTGTTTGTTGCCATTTGTAGTTCCTCCTGAAGTATATGTTAGTTTTATGTTTACCGGCGCTTCTCAACCAACTGTAACGAATAGGTTAAGCTTTCCAGTGTGATCGCAATTAATCCGTTCATGTAATGATCATCAGGTTGATCCAGCACAATTAAGTGAGGCATATGCTCCTCTGGAATCACTTCCAGACAACGTTGATAAATCGGCCGTACATTCTCTTGTTTGACTTGCTCTCCTGTGAGAGCTATGGTCTCTGGATTAATAATTGCAATCAGGGACGATATAGTGTGAGCCGCCAAAGGGATGAAGGTATCCGTGTGGTCCAAGCTACTCAATTGCTGTTCACGCGAGATTCCAAACGGTAAAAAAGAGACTTCACCAGCAAATCTGGTATTACCTTTGTGGATATGCCCGTCGATCATCATCCCGGCGCCTGGAAAAGCTCCTTTGATAAAGGTTACCACGACAATGGTTTTATCCTCTTCATAATCCTGCTGTTTATAGAACCCGTAAACGATCAGATTCATATCATTTTCAATCGTGACTTCAAGCTCGTATTTTTCTCTGAGTAGTGATTCTAAGGGAGCATTAATTAACTCTTTAATGTCACAGATATTAATGACACCTTGGTGAGCAAGGCCGGGAATCCCAATCCCTACTGCCTTGATGTTGTTATATTGTTGGATAAGCGTATCCAGCAGATGGTCGATGGCTGCAGCATCTACGTACTCTAATTCCATCCATCCATGATCCACACGATCACCAACTGAATTGGTCACCGCATAGGTTATGGATTTCTGGCCATCCTCAATTTTGGCATAGATACATGCAATATAGGAGAAATCAGCGTTATAGATAAATCGTCTGGCCGGTCGGCCTCCATTTGAAGCCTCCAGTTCAGTCTCAATGACTTCACCAGTCTCGAGAAGTTCATTCAGGATATTTCCGCAGGTAGCAATACTTAATCCGGTGGCACTTGCAATCGTGGATTTGGTTCCTTCCTTCATCGATTTCAAGGCCTGCTTGATAAGCTCCTGATTTATCTTTTTAACACGAATAGAATTGTTTGCGATTTGGTTTATTTTATTCACCTCTAGACTTTTAAAAATGGTTATTAAAAGTATTATCAATACTATAACTTGGCTCTATATAATTGTCTAGCAATCGACAGTTTTTTATTATGGATTTTTTTGAACGAACATGTGGCTTTCAATCAACCTGCGGTGTCTAATTAAATGTAAGGTCAAGAGGAGGTCCACCATTTACGAAGATTTTCACAAAAAGACCACTTGTAATGAGTGTGCACCATGGAAATTAATAGAAGCAATGTTATATAATTCACTAAGATACAAGCTAAAAATGTTCACTCACAATTTGAACCGGGGACATAATCTAGGGAAAATTTATATTCGGCCAGCCAGAACCTTCTGGTTGGTCTTTTTAATGTGATGCGTCTACTTCGTAGGCGATTTCGTTATATTTAGTAGATTGGTAGATTGGTAGATTGGAGGTGAATTAAATCGGGGAGGACAAATGGGTCACAGAAGCGCAGCAGGGCAATGAGGCAGCGGTGGAATTATTAATTCGGCATACCTATAGTGATATTTATCGATTCATCAGATGGAAAATACATAATGACGAATTGGCCTGGGATCTTGCACAGACAGTGTATGAAAAAGCATGGGCCAAGCTTGACAGCTATCAAAATAAACAGGGGAGTTTCCGAGCTTGGTTGATGGCGATCGCGCAAAATGTCTGCATTGACTATTTTCGCAGCAAAGGTGCTCGGCAAGCAGAGTTGAATCAAAGCTTATCTGATGAAATCACAGTCGAAGGAGATTTTCTTGAAGGAATATTACTTCGTGAAGAGGTTAAGCAGGTATACGCCGCGATTTACTCACTGCCAGAGGAACAGAGGGATGCGCTCTTGTTAAGGTATAAATATGAATTTACGTTTACAGAAATAGCTGCCGTAACTGATGAACCTGAATCTACTGTGAAGTCAAGGGTAAGCCGATCGCTGATTAAATTACGTGATTTACTAAGGTATTCCAAGCAAGAGGACATATCCCAACCCCTAAAGAAAGGAGCAGGAAAATGAGGGTTAAACGTAACCATCAAGATTACCTCAATCTGAATTTACAGGATGAGATGACAGCAGAGTCTGTAGAGGAGATCGTGAATTATATCAGGTGCATTCCTGAACCGCCACGCCTTGACGGTTTTGCAGAAGAAGCCATGAGCAGGTGGAGAAAATCCAAGCGGGCTTTACCTGCGCCAGTACCACCCGTTCCTTTATTTGCACGGCAACAGCTGAGGATTCTTTTTTCACAGGGATGGTGGAAAGAGGTTGTGCTTGGTGTGATCTTGTTTGTAGTAGGATATTTGGTGCTGAGTGTTATGCAGATTGTTAGCCCTATGTTCATTCTGTCCATCGTGGGTTGTATTCCTTTACTGGTGGTCGTCTCTCATACGGCTCGGAATACGCTCTGTGGAATGGGAGAACTCGCACGTAGTTTTAGAATCCCGTTGCATCGGTATGTGCAAGCTCGGTTCCTTATGGCAGGGGTGATCTCACTACTGATTAACGTTAGTGTAACTGCTATGGTAACCCCGGTAGGGGGAACGGAGTTTATGCTGCGTATGACCCTGCTATGGTGCATCCCGATCCTAAACAATGCGGCGGTAGCGTTAGTATTATCCACGCTGATACGTAATTTTAGACAATTAACGACCGTACTCTTTATGTTGCCTCTCTTTTGGATGATTTTATTTTCCGGAGAATTTGCAGTGAGATGGACGATGTCGGTCGAGTTATTTTGGTTAATGGGACTGGGCGTTCTGTCGGCAGTGGTATTTAGCCTAGCCATGAGGTTTCAATCCAGAATATTGAGCAGGGGAGGGTTTCTGATTGGAGCTTAAACTATGTAATATTGTACATGATTTCGGCAAAAAGCGAATTTTAAATACGATCAACCTTTCTATGTCACCTGGTGTGTATGGTCTTCTAGGACCTAACGGAACAGGAAAAACGACACTGATGCGTATTGTTGCAGATATTCTGTATCCGACTCGTGGAAATGTACTTTTAGATGGACAAAACAAGGATGATATGGGGGATCAGTACCGGGCTCAGATAGGTTATTTACCGCAGGAACTGGGGATGTACAATCATTTTTCAGCTCGCGATTTCTTGTATTATGTTGCTGCCCTAAAGGGGTTGACCAAGAAGGAGGCGAGTGATCGTATAGAGGTTCTTGCTCAAATGGTTAATCTATCCGGAGAAATGGATAAAAAATGTGGTAAGTATTCCGGCGGGATGAAACGTAGACTCGGTATCGCTCAAGCATTGCTTAATAATCCGGGCATCCTCATTCTGGATGAGCCCACAGCAGGACTTGACCCCTCGGAACGCGTAAGATTTCGAAATTTAATTTCTGAAATATCAAATGAGCGCATCGTTATTTTGTCTACTCATATCGTTTCTGATGTTGATCATATAGCTAAACAGGTGCTACTGATGGGGCGAGGAGAGTTACTTCGTCAAGGAACAATTAAGGAGTTGACCAATGAATTGCAAGGAGAGGTTTGGGAGGCACATGTCCCCGGGCGGTTGCTGGCTCAAATCGAAGAGAATGGAACTGTAGTGAATGTGCAGCAGACAGATACTGGACTAGTGGTTCGGGTAGTCAGCAAGACTTTGCCAGTTGAGAATGCACTGATGGTGAATCCTTCATTAGAAGATGTATATATGCATTATTTTCGGAGGGGATGACACACATGAAACGTCTGGTGATGTTTGAATTACGTAAAATTATGATTCCCAGAGTCTGGATTTCTATAGCTGGAAGTATTGCATTAGCCACTTTTTGTTTTGTTAGTTTCTACCCATCCGGTACGGATAGTCTATTGGTTGTAAACAAGGAAAAGCCTGAAGCTATCGCCGCTCATCTAGGACCGATTCAACCAGATTTAGCTTTGAAATACGCACCTAGACTCAAAGAAGAATATGCTGAAGACAGCGCTTGGCCCAAAGAGGAGAAGATGAAACGAATTCTGGAGCAACACTATGCTGGTACAGCTTATATGGTAGATCAATTCAACAGAAATTTAACAGAGCTGAGAGAGCAGAAGGTTTTAATGGAGAGGCAAGAACCAGGATCTTATGCGCTAAGAGATGTTACTAAAAAGCTCTCCATGCTGGAGGAGGGAAAACCACGAGGGTTTTATGTAACTGAGGACTGGGACTTATTACATATATTTTTTTCGAGCTCGCCTGGCGTCGGGGATCTTTTGATCGGTCTTATTCTAGTATTTGCACTGGCCTCCCTGTTCTCCGGCGAGGAAAACTATAGAATGGATGCACTTATTCTATCTAGTAAATACGGAAGGTTGAAGATTGTTGCGGCAAAACTATTAGCTGGATTTATAGTTACGTTTAGCTGGGTTACTCTTTTTTACGGGATTTGCACATTGCTGGCCTGTTTACCGTTCGGCTTCGTGGGCTGGAATGCCCCGCTGAATAGTTACTTTTATTTTGATGAGACTCCATATGCCTTAACCCAGCTGCAGGGATTTGCCCTGAAATATGCTGTAACCTTGCTGGCTGCATGTGGTCTATTGTTATTGACGGCGCTGATATCCGCTTTGTGTCGGAGTAGCTTAAGCAGTCTTGGACTGGCAGCATTCGTAGTTATTCTTCCCCTTTTCTCTTTGCCTGGAATGTTGGGCAAAATAATCTCTTTTTTGCCGTCAGGTGTAATGGTTAGCAGATCCTTAATCGAAAAATATGTATCCTATAACATTTTTGGCATCCCTATATTACATCTACCCTTGTCAATCCTTTCGGTGATAATTATAGGTATAATTGCTATAATGCTTATCCCCAAAGCTTTCGAACGTCGATTAAAGGTCTAAGTAGTAGATACGTCCAGATCGTTCCCGCTATGAAGTGGGGCGATCTTTTTTTGTTCTTCTTGTGAAAAAGGAGAGCAGTATATTTACGAATTAGACATTTCACCCGATAGTTAAGACAAAGGGGAATCACGATAAACCTGGCAAAGAGAGCAGGAACCCCTTACCGATAAGAACGAAAGGGATTATTAAAATGAAGATAATGAAGCTATTGGTACTAGGTCTTATCTCAGGGACAATTGTGACATGCGGCAACGTGAGTTATAGAGTTCATGCTGACACGACAACGTACGAGAATACAGGGACATATGAAGAAGTGGACGAGGACGGTGAGGAGGATCCGGCATCTTCACTGTTCACTGACATTCAAGGTCACTGGTCAGAGCCTTGGGTGCGCTGGGCGTTGGGCAACCAATTGATGGTTGGTTATGATGATGGGAGCTTTCGACCGGATCAGCCGATTACGGAAGCGGAATTTTTGAAATTATTTTATCTTTCTTTCGGCTATCCAAAGGCTACTAGCATAGGCGAAGAATGGACAGCAGCACCGTATAGAATGGCTAAGTGGTGGAATCATCCAGTTACTGGACTACAATATCCAGTGGCAAAATCGGCTCCAATCACCAGAATGGCCGCTGCAAGGTTAGTTGCATCTGGTCTAGGGATGAATTACAACGACACGGATTCCGTGGTTTATTTGCTGGGTAACTCTCTACTTCCACTTCCCGGAGAGCTAACTTTAGTAGGTTTCAGAGGAAATCTCCCGCTTACAAGAGCAGAGGCTATACAATGGATGAGAATGCTCAAGCTTAAGGGAATATATACTGTGAATTCTCGTCCAGAAGGACGATCGGATCGGAGTCACTTACCGTCATTACCGGAACAGGGTACAGGTTTGAAGGATTTTATAGCGGTTCCGGTAACTGATCGTGATTTCGGAATAGCGGATAGTGGACGTAATCTTTTTATAGATTTTGGGAGTTCAAGAATGTTAGTAGAGGAACATTACGGGGATTCAACAGGTCAAGATGTATTCAATAATGAAATGTATAAAGAAGTATCTGTACATTATGATACCGAAGGTCGGCTGAACGCTTGGAAAATAGACAAAGATAATGAACGCATTGATCCAATCCACATAGGTACATTGAACAATATTCGACCTGGGATAAGTACATTGGAAGATGTGCTAAAGGCATACGGTACATACGTTGCAGTGGATAACGAATACGGGATTATAGTGAGTTACTGGTTTGAGAACAAGGGTGGAGTGTATGAGCACAGATTGTCACCTTTTGAAATGGATAATATGGAGGGTGGGTTCTATATAGGCTTCATTATTGACAAACAATCTCTGAAAGTTCAAACCATACTCATTTCTACAGCTCAGCAGGCAATGAATCCTACGGATATATAGGAATTGTACTGGAACCTTATTCATTCTTTAAAATGTGACGGCATGTCTTTCTGAGGCAGCCGTCTTTTGTTTTATAATTTTTTTCACCTCATAAGCTAACATTCCGAGAACTTTATCGTTATACATACGAAGGGAGGTGCAGGATGAAGCCCGGGCAGCTACATCAGATACTTCAACCTAAAATGTTAGAAATTCAAAAATACTTGATTCGTCTCGGGGCACCTGCAGCCGACGCTGAAGATATCGTACAGGATACGGTGTATAAGGCTCTTTTGTATATTGATTCCATTGATGAGAACAAATTCAGTGCATGGTTATATAAAGTAGCGATCAATCGCTACTATGATCTGTGCCGCCGCCGCAAGCGGATAGTCATTCCTATTGACTATGTAGATGTGCCGGATATGGAATTGCCAGAGGATCATGTGCTGTTAAAAGAGAAACGGGAAGACATCGAAAGAGTGATGGATGAGCTTCTACCGCTCCATAAACAACTCATTATTATGAAGTATGAGCTGGAGCTGTCCTATCAGGAGATAGCTGAGCTTCTGGGAATTACGACAGATACAGTGAAATCGGCATTGTTTCGTGCCCGCAAGCAATTTCAAAAAAAGTATAGAGGTGAAGCGGAATGACAGCTCCATGGGAACAAAAGGATGATCAGAACCTTTCAAAAGTAATTAAGAAGGCAAAACGAAAAACAATGATTCGAAACACAATCATTTCTCTAGTGGTGACGGTTCTAGTATTATTCGGCGGGATGCTGGGTAACGCCCATCTGACAAGCTGGTTGGCGATGCGTGGTTTGGATGAAGAGAGGATCATGATGAAGATTAGCAGTCCTAACCTTCAGGAGTTGAGAACTGAGCTTGATTTAGGGTTTCTATCGGGTAAAGTTGAACTGAGCACTTACAAAGTTGTTGAGGGTGTGCCCATCGTATGGGATACTAAAAAACTGTATTTCGATATGGGCAGCCGGTTTTCTCTGCTTAATAGGGGATACTCTAGTATAAATGTTCCTGACCCGGTAATGACACAGCAAAATTATGAATACTACCGAGGATATAACAGTCAAAATGGTCAGCGGGAAATGATGTTTTATGTGCCTGGAGTGAATTATAACGAAAAAGTGTTGAATGACCTGCCTTCACTCGAACAAATGGAACCTGGCAAGCTCGTAGAAATGGCTGTTTCTTTTGATAAAAGCTACACTCAGGTAGAGGTAGAGAAGATGCTGCCGGCGGGTTTGTCACAGACTTGGTATTGGGTAGATACGTATGACAATAAAAAGAACCTTGAGTTTATTAGGAATGACAGCAGCCCGAATAAATATGCCTTACCGGAATCTGCTAGACAAGTATATGGCTACGGTGGGGAATGGGAAGGGTTATTTAAGCCGAAACCAGAGGATTTTTTACAATCCTTAACCTATGGGCTTCAGATGAAGGGCAAGCATTACGGAGAGTTTGAGCGAATCTCGAATTACTTGAAAAAGGATAAAGCGGCGCCGGACGCCAGTGATGTACAGCTATTGGGAGTTGTCGTTACTGGAACTGCGAAAGAGCTGCAAAGCCTCAAAGGAAAACCCTATGTAAATACGGCAGTTCTCGGCGCGATTGTGGATAAATATTAGATCAATATAGTAAAAATGCTGGAGGGGTTATTCTATATGTGGATTTTCTACGAAAAGAGACGATCTCTCCTTCATTTTCAAAAATGCAAGGGAAAGAGCAGCGATTCATCCTCCTATTGGATCTTCGCTGCTCTGCGTTTTTGATTATCCGCGATCTGCTTCAGTAGTAGATTGAAGGCAAGGCAAAGCCTGCTGACCTCAAACGGCAATTTGTGTATGACGTGATCGCAGAAATCGCTGGTATCTTCGATTGTTTTCAGATGTCCAAATACGCTTCCGACTCTATAATTAGGGAAAACCTCCCTGTAATTTACCTGATTTGGTGAAAAATAAAGGAATCACCTCGATTTTTAGGGAGAAATCCCCTCATTATGCTCTTTTTTAGCGAATTTCGGCTATTTTTAGGGAGTATTTCCCCAATTCATACACCGCAAACCGCACACCGCACACCGCACACCGCACACCGCACATATCCCATGGGTTAAGTAAGAATCCATCCATTGTATAGCCTATTTATAAAAAAGAAGCTGCCCTATAAGTAGAATTCTCTACTTTTTGGACAGCTTCTTTTTTCATCGGTCACAATCTGCTCAAGCTAAGTCCATTTCGCGGACCACAGCTTCATTTCCTTCAAAATTTGATGTAAATCCTCACCTTTGGGAGTAAGCGAATATTCTACCGTAACAGGAACAGTCGGAAATACGTGACGTTCAAGCACACCATGCTCCTCCAGATGGCGCAACGTAGTGGTTAGTGCGCGGGGAGAAACATTAGTGATTTTTCGTTGCAGTGCCCCAAAACGCTGCGTGCCGTCGAATAGCTCTCTGAGGACAAGAAAGGCCCATTTTCCACCTAATACTTCAAGTGTTTTTTCAACATTACATTCAATAGTAACAGGGGTTTTGGGGATATAATTATTAGTAGATTTAGCTGTCTTCAAGGTATCTCCTCCTGTTTGTGAAGCTACTATACTCTAGTATAGTAACTACACTAGAGATCATATAATAAACTAATTTTCACTTCTTTCTATTATATACAAACTATTCTAGAATGAATATGAGTGCTAAGCAACCTGCCAAAATCAAACACGGAACTATGGAGAGGAGCAGTTATTATGAAATATCGCAGATTAGGTGGAACCGGTTTAAAAGTCAGTGAGATTAGTTTGGGAAGCTGGCTGACATACGGAGGCTATGTGGAAAGAGATAATGCTGTTAATGCCATTGAAACCGCTTACGACTTAGGCGTGAATTTTTTTGATACTGCAAATGTTTATGAAAAAGGTGCTGCCGAGAAAGTACTAGGTGAGACTTTACGTAACTACTCTCGTGAGTCCTATGTATTAGCTACTAAAGTATACGGGGAAATGGGCTCGGGGCCTAACGACCGTGGACTATCCCGCAAACATATCACGGAACAGTGTCATGCTAGCTTGAAACGTCTCGGAGTAGAATACGTGGATATTATGTATTGCCACCGTTTTGATCCGGAAACTCCAATTGAAGAGACCTTACGTGCGCTAGATGATCTGGTTCGGCAAGGCAAGGTATATTATGTCGGTGTTAGTGAGTGGACGGCGGCGCAAATGACCGATGCGTTAGCTGTAGCAGACCGCTATTTGCTAGATCATATTGTTGTTAATCAGCCGATTTATAATATGTTTAACCGTTATATTGAGAAAGAGATTATTCCGCTCGGCGAGCGCCGTGGGATTGGACAGGTAGTATTTTCTCCACTGGCTCAAGGGCTGTTAACTGGAAAGTATAACACGGACATCCCTGAGGATAGCCGTGCTGCTAAGCTGGATCGATTAAAAGATTCGATTACAGAAGAAAAGATTGAAAAAGTCCGCCAATTGAGTGGGATCGCCACGGAGCTGAATATTTCTGTTGGGAATTTGGCTTTGGCTTGGATTTTGCGTCAACCTAATGTAGCTAGTGCGCTGGTGGGTGCCAGCCGTCCGCAGCAGGTCGAAGAGAATGTTAAGGCTTCAGGTATTGAGCTTTCGGAAGAGATTTTGAAGCAGATTGAGGAGATTCTGGAGTAGTTGTTAGCTTCATAAAAAAGGAGACACACTCATGGCGAAAGTAGTTGTTACAGGCGGCAGTGGGATGTTGGGCAGATGGGTGGTCCGGCATTTTGTAGAGCAAGGGTATGAGGTTGTGAATGTAGATACGCAAAAATCCGCAGATTCTTTGTGCCAAACGATGATTGCTGATTTGAATAATTTGGGTGAAGTATATGGTGTGCTCGCAGGCGCTGATGCAGTTGTACATTTGGCTGCAATCCCAGCTGCAAATATAAAGACAAGTGAGGTTACCTTTCAAAATAATGTAGTATCTACCTATAACATTTTGGAGGCTGCAGCGGGTCTCGGGATTCGGAAAGCAGTGATTGCTTCCAGTGAATCCTCTTACGGAATCTGTTTTGCGGTTAATCCTTTGGGGCCGAAGTATGTGCCTATGGATGAGGAGCATCCACAGTTACCTGAAGACAGCTACGGTCTGTCTAAGGTTGTGAATGAGCAAACCGCTGAGATGTTCTATCGCAGAAAGGGTATACAGGTCGTTTCCCTAAGAATCGGAAATGTTATTGATCCATCGGCGTATGAACGTTTCCCTTCCTTCATTCATGATCCAGCGCAGCGCGATCGTATTCTATGGAGTTATATTGATACACGGGATGTAGCAACAGCTTGCCAATTGGCAATCGAAACGGATGGATTGGGAGCGGTTGCTCTTAATATATGTGCAGATGAGACCAGCATGGCTGTTCCTAGCAGAGAGCTAATGGCCGCACGTTATCCAGAGGTGACGGATTTCCGCCAGCCGCTGGAGGGTCACGAGTCGCTACTCAGTAATGAGAAGGCCAAAAAGCTGCTAAATTGGAAGCCGAAGCACGTATGGCGAGATTTTGTTAACCAGTAAATAACGAGCCGGATTCACTATAAGGAGCGTGCAAAATGAAGGTCTTATTTATCGGAGGTACGGGATTAATTAGTCAGGCTGTATCCCCGTTGGCTGTAGATCAAGGAATCGAGCTGTATTTGTTCAACAGAGGACAGCGGGATGAATTCGTTCCAGAAGGTGCAAAAGTTATTAAAGGAGACATTCGTAATCCGGCAGAAGCCACATTAGTATTACGAGATTACGAATTTGATGTAGTGGTAGACTGGATTGCTTTTACACCGGAACATGTGCAGGCAGACATTGACCTGTTCACAGGTAAAACGAAGCAGTACATTTTTATCAGCTCAGCCTCTGCTTATCAGAAACCGCAGCGTAATTATGTAATCACAGAAGAGACACCGCTGGAGAATCCTTATTGGGAGTATTCGAGGAATAAAATTGCGTGTGAGCAGCTGTTGATGGAAGCTTACAAGGCGAACGGATTCCCGGTTACGATTGTTCGTCCTTCCCATACCTATGGAAATACAGCCATCCCTGCGGCACTCACGAGTGGCCAGCATCCTTGGTCACTGATCGATCGTATCCGCCGTGGCTTACCTTTAGTCATACATGGAGATGGAACCTCTTTGTGGACACTGACACATAATTCGGATTTTGCCAAAGGTTTCGTTGGGTTGCTTGGACATCCGGAAGCGATAGGCGAGGCCATTCATATAACTTCCGACGAGGTATTAAATTGGAATCAGATTTACGCGGCCATCGGACAAGCGGCAGGTGTGGAACCTAAAGTGGTGCATATCTCCACAGACTTTATCACAGCCTTTTCCCCTCCAGGGACAGCGGATGGTTTGGTCGGTGATCAAGCGGTAAGCAGTGTTTTTGATAATAGCAAAATCAAACGTTTCGTGCCTGACTTCCAGGCTACTGTGCTTTTCTGTGAAGGGATCAAGCAGTCGGTTGCTTGGTTCGAGGCTCATCCTGAGCAATGTACGGTCGATGCGGAATGGTCTGCGTTACTTGATAAGTTGATCGAGAGACATGGAATTGAGGCCAAACCTCTCTCATTCTACGCATAAGGTTTATACAGTTATATTTAAAGACGGTCTGTTCCTAAGGGAGCAGCCGTTTTTTTTGGGTTTGTCTCGTTCAATGTAAGGTTATGGAATGAATCAGCAAATCATGAATATACTCTCACTACCTAAAATTCCGTTGAAAAAGGAGTCCTGGCCATGCCAACCCATCCCTTTGTCTCGCGTTTTTTCGTAAATTCAGATGCACGTCGTGAGAAGTTAATTTATGATCTGCCGGAATCATGGTGGAGCCGTCCCTTTGAATATGAGTGGTGTATTAACTTTATTTCTCCGCATGGTGTTGTGCTGGATGCAGCCTGTGGGATTCCTCATCCCTTGAAGTTTTATTTAGCAGGGGTTTGTGCAGAGGTCTATGCCTGCGATATGGACAGTAGGGTTATTTACCCAAAAGCTATCCAAGAATGTATTGAGAATGAGATTGGGGAAAAAGCGGCGAAGCAGGTTATCGCTAGAAGAACAAACAACCTGCATTTCGCTCAAGCTAATCTGACGGATCTGCCTTATGAGGATGAGAGCTTTGACACTGTTTTTTGCATATCGGTATTGGAGCATTTGAGCTTTGAGGATACGGTGGGTACTTTACGGGAATTTCACCGGACGTTGAACGAAGAAGGATTATTGGTATTGACATTTGATTATCCAACGGTAAATCTGAGTCTTATGAATGACCTGCTGCTACAAACTGGATTTCAGTATTGGGGGGAGACAGATTTTGAATTGCCTGCGGATGCTGTGCATACGGATGCATGGGGTGGATTAAATTGTTTTAGAGCCGTTCTGAAAAAAGCAAAGGAATAACAGGTCTTTTTACTCTTAATTTAGTAACCTCTTTCCAGTATGCTAGGATCATGCTAACAAAAGATGAGAGGAGGCTGTATTTTTTGAGATTAGGATCGAAGGTTTTACGTAGAATAGCACTCATTACACTTTTGTTATCACTAATAGTTCCTGTGACATCTGCTTCCAGTGCAGCTTCACTATCTTCAGATCCTATAAAGCTTGCTTTTGCGGGTGATATCCTTTTGGACGGTTTTGTTGGCGATCAGATTGCTAAATATGGGGTGAACTTTCCGTTTGTAAAGGTCGCACCTACGCTGCAAAAGGCTGACATCGCCTTCGCCAATCTGGAGACGCCTGTGTCTATCCGAGGGAAAGCGGCAGAGAAAACCTTTGCCTTCAGATCCAAACCAGCAACGTTAGGCGGCCTAACCTATGCCGGGATTGATGGAGTGTCCTTGGCGAATAATCATATTTTGGATTATGGAAAAGACGCTATGCTCGACACGCTGATCCATTTGGATCGAAACAAGATTGGCCATACAGGCGCTGGCAAAGATGAAGACGAAGCGTTCAAGCCTTATACTAAGACGGTAAAAGGGAAAAAGATCGCCATCCTTGGTGTTAGCCGTGTGCTTTCAAATCCTTCATGGTATGCCGGCAAAAACAAACCGGGAGCCGCTTCAGCTTACACCTCGCAGCCTATGCTTAGCGCCATTCAGAAGATGTCCAAGGAGAATGATTACACGATCGTATATATTCACTGGAATGAAGAGTTTAAGGATTTCCCTGAAAAGTACGCTCGCACACTAGCTAAACAGATGATTGATAGCGGGGCGGATTTAATCCTTGGCGCACACAGTCACTGCCTTATGGGCATCGAATACTATAAGCACAAGCCCATTTATTATTCACTTGGGAATTTTGTGTTTAATCGCTCCACACGTGGTGGGGAAAAAACACTTAATTCTATGCTTTTGAACGTTGAGATTAAGGACTCCAAGATGACCAGCAAGATTACCCCTGTCAAAATCATTGGCGGACAGCCCAATTTTATGGATGATTCCTACAATAGGAAAACGATTAAGCTCCTGAACACCCTATCTTTTAATGCCAACATAGATGCTAACGGCAGGGTCACAGAGAAAGAGCTTTAATAAATACAAACTCTGATTAGCTATTCACGGATCGCGCTCGATCTCGTTAGAATGCGAAATGTGTGGAGTAACTGTGGAGTCCGTATGGGGTGGCATAAGTATGTATGGAGCACGTATGGAGTATGTATGGAGTATGTATGGAGTACGTATGGAGTATGTATGGAGTGGCGTATGAAGTACCAATGGAGTGCCTATAAAGTATCACTGTTGTGTTTGTGAAATAACTGTATTCTATACACCTATTTTATATGTAAAACGGACCATTCTGCTTTTAAGTGTATTCTATGCAACTAAAAACTAGAGAATCGACCTAGAGGGCAATATATCAACAGAATAGTTGTACGAAATACAGCTATATCCATCAGCCGAGCGAGTTGCAGAATTATAGTTGTACAAAATACAGTTAAACTACTAGTTAGTATTGGAATGTCTGCATCAAAAGCAGACTGCAGCAGTGTGCAGTGAGTATTTATGGAGTCCGTATGGAGTGCCTATAAAGTATCACCGTTGTGTTTGTGAAATAACTGTATTCTATACACCTATTTTATATGTAAAACGGACCATTCTGCTTTTAAGTGTATTCTATGCAACTAAATACTAGAGAATCGACCTAGAGGGCAATAAATCAGCAGAATAGTTGTACGAAATACAGCTATATCCATCAGCCGAGCGAGTTGCAGAATTATAGTTGTACAAAATACAGTTAAACTACTAGTTAGTATTGGAACGTCTGCATCAAAAGCAGACTGCAGCAGTATGTAGAGTATTGGAACGTTTGCAAAAAGGGGGAGATCCATATGGATCTCCCCCTTTTTATGCAGAAGCTAAGGTTGGGAATCAGATAATCAGCCCTTCACCGCCCCCGCAACAACACCCTTAACGATGTACTTTTGCAAGAAGATGAATACAACGATCGATGGCAGCACCGCCATGACCATAGCTGTCATCGCATATTGCCAATCTGAGGTATATTGGCCCACGAAGGTGTAGGCAGCCAGTGTCAGCGTTTTGGTATCTGGGGAGCCGTTGACCATGAGCAGCGGGAGCAGGAAGTCATTCCAGATCCACATTACGTCGATAATGACAATGGTTGTTGTGACCGATTTCAACAGTGGGAAGATGACACTGAAGAACAGGCGGAAGCCGGATGCTCCATCAATCGTGGCACTCTCATCAATTTCAACCGGAATACCCTTGACGAATCCATGGTAGATAAACACGGCGAGTGGAGCACCGAAACCCCAATATAACAACCCAAGTCCCCAAGTACTCTCAGAGAGATTTAAGGTTTTAGCGGTTTGCAGAACGGTCAGCATGATCGATTGGAACGGAATCAGCATCGGCATAATGCAGAGGAAATAAATCACCCCGCTCAGTCTGGATTTCGTCCGTGCCAGCTTGTAGGCTGCTATGGATGAAATGAACACAATACCCAGAAGACCTACACCGGTAATGACAAAGTTGTTCAGGAACAGCTTCGGATAGTTGATAAACTTCCACACGTAGGAATAGTTGCCGAAGACCAGATGTTTCGGCAGGGCGATGACATCCGTCATGACTTCGCTAAAGCTTTTTAACGAGTTGATAATCGTCAGAAATAGCGGATATAGAAACAGAAGAGAGAGGATGACCATAACAACCTCTAGAATAATTCGGCCTGCTTTGCGGTTTGTATTCATTATGCCTCAACCTCTCTTCGTTTGAAGAATGCTAACTGGAGAATGGTTACCACCAAGACGGCTAGGAACAGGATAAGCGCTTTCGCTGTACCGTATCCATACAGATTGTTCTGGAAGGTATCCCGGTAGATATCGTAAGCGATACTGTAGGTAGTTCCGCCAGGTCCGCCCCCGGTTAATGACAGGATGACATCGAACACCTTGATCGAATTGGTCAGTGCCATGAACACAGAAATCGTAATGGATGGAGCGAGCAGTGGCAGTGTAATACTGAAGAATTTTCTCATGGGACCAGCGCCGTCAACTGTGGCTGCTTCTTTGAGGTCCTCAGGTACAGATTGCAGACCAGCAATATAAATGACCAGATAAAAACCAATCGACTGCCAGATGGAGACGGCCAGTATGGAGACGAAAGCAAGTCCCGGCGTCCCTAGCCAACTTAGACCAAATATGGACCAGCCTGTACTTTCTCCGAGTGAGTTGAAACCTTGCATAAAGATAAATTTCCAGATAAAACCGACAATGACAAGACTGAGGATATAAGGAATAAAGAAAGCGGCTCTCAGCCAAGGAGTGCTCTTCAGCTTCATGTCCAGAACCAGTGCGAGCAGAATGGCTAGCACGTTAACGAGAACAATGTACAGAATCGCATACTTTATGGTGAACCAGGCTGAATTGGCGAAGTTGGTGTCGCCCATAAAGATTTGTTTGAAATTATCAAGTCCGACAAACTTAGGGTGTTTCGAAATACCGTTCCATTTGGTCATCGAATAGCGGATAGTCATGGCAAACGGAATGTAGAATGCTACAGCGATACAGATTAGGACTGGGAGAGTGAATAATCCGAATTCTGTTTTCTCGCGCCATCTTTTGCCGAGTGATTTTAACATGGATGCACCTCTTCTTGATTTGTTGGGTGGTAATATCGACTAGGCTTGCCACACATAACCATTCCGGTTAGTCTATATTGTGTATTATAGAGCAGTACCCTATACTCAAAAATGGATTTAAGAGTACAGTTAGGGGTAAAAAGGTGAACTGAAATATTTATAATTAAGCCTGTAAATCGTGGAGGAGGTTGCCGGTCATTATTAAAAAGTGGATCATAAAGCGGTTTGAACCCGTGCTGGAGCTTGTCTCACGCAGGTTGGCGAACAAGCTTATTTTGCTGTTTACAATCATCATTATTTTGGTGGTGACCTCACTGACGTTCATTTCATACGGCATGCTGCGAAAAGAATCGGTGGATAACAGCATCGCCAGTACGAGCAACAATCTGTTGCTTGTCGGCCGGAATCTGGAGAGTTATTTGGACGGCATCGAGCAATTATCCCTGCCGCAAATATCGTATGACGAGATCACCTATGCGATTTTGCATGAATCGGAGGATTATGCCTCGAAGATGTATGTGGAGGACTACTTGAAGAACCTGTACTTCTCCCGCAATGATCTGGAAGCTATCTACCTGTATGTGATCAAGGAGCACAAGTATTATTATGTCACCAAAGAGAACTACAATATTACCGTGCGGGTCGCCGAGCATCCGTCGATTGAGAATCTTTCCTGGTATAAAAAAGCGCTGGCCAGCCCGTTTAACCGTTCTTACCAGTCTTTTGTAAAAAACCAAACCTCGATGATCAATAGCTCCGACTACCCTATAAATAAGGATAAAAGCTTCATGGGCTACCATCGATTGCTGCGCTCCATAGTCTCCAGGGAGCCGCAGGCGGTACTCTCCCTTTATTTCAACTCCTCGGTTACGGACGAGATTATGAAGGATATTCCCTTCAGTAAAGGGCAGCACCTAATGTACGTCAGTCCCGATAATGAACCTTTTGTGGTGGATGACCCCGGGTTTTATCAACAGAGCGAACAAGCGGGACTGCTTAAGGAGCTGACACCAGCCTCAGGAGGACGCGTGACGTGGTCGGATAAAGAAGAGAAGTATCTAGTGATTTATGACATCAGTAAAAAAGAAGGCTGGAAGCTGATTAAGCCGATTCCCTACAAAGAAATTTATGAAGCGGCCACGACAACACGCAAATTGAACTATTTCATAGGACTGTTATTTTTAATCGTTTCGGTCATCTTGGTCAGCTTTATTTCGAACAAAATAACGAGCCCGCTAAAGAATCTGTCGCTGCAGATGAAGCGGTTCAGTACAGGCAGCTTTGACGCTGAAGCACAGGTTGAAGGAAAGGATGAAATTGCCTATCTGTCTCGCCACTTCAATAAGATGGTGGAAAAGACGAATGAGCTGATCAATGAACGGTACAAAATGAAAATTGTCGAGAAAAATGCTGTACTCAAAGCACTGGAAGCTGAGATCAATCCGCATTTCTTATATAATGCCCTGCAAGCCATTTCCACCAAGGCGCTGAAAAACAACAATGATGATATTGTCGATATGGTCGATAATCTTGCTATGACGCTGAGATACTGCATTAGCGGTAAAGATGTGGTCCATGCCAGAGAGGAATTAAAGCATATTGAACGTTATTTAGCGCTGCAGAAGGCCCGTTTCGGAAACAGAATGCAGGTGGCCTACCAGTGGGAAGACCCTTTGCTGGAGCTGGAGATTCCGAAGCTGTCCATTCAAACCTTGGTAGAAAACTGCATCAAGCATGCGCTGGAAAAAGTATCCACAACGATCACAATTACCATTGAAGCGCATGTGACGCCTAGCCATACTGTTATTTCAGTGACGGATGATGGACCGGGGTTTAGCGGGGAGCGGCTGGAGCAAGTGAGAAATTCTCTTCAAATCCAGTGGGAGGATCAGGGCGGAGAAAACGCTGCAGAAAGTGACACGGAAAGCATCGGACTGAAAAATTTGAACACGCGGCTGAAGCTTTTGTATGGTGAGGCTGCGGGTTTGGCCATTACCAGTGATGCTGGCGGAACAAAGATGGACATGCGGTTACCGCGGGGAGGGATTAACCATGTATAAAGTACTGATTATAGATGATGAGGAACCGTTGCGTGAGGCGATCAACATCCTGGGAGACTGGAAAGGACTAGGTGTCGATCAGGTACTGGAGGCTACGGATGGAAGTATGGGCCTAGCCATGCTGCGTGAGCAAAAGATCGATCTCGTATTGGTCGACATGAAGATGCCGGAGCTGAACGGAAGTGAGCTGCTGCAGATCGTGGAGAAGGAGTTCCCGGAACTGCTGACGATTGTAATCAGCGGCTACAATGATTTTGAATATACCCGCCAGGCTATCCGCTCTAAGGTAGTTGATTATTTGCTGAAGCCGGTCAACCGGGCGGATTTGAATGCGGCCTTGCGTAAAGCTATAGATGTGCTGGAGGCCAAACGCAAGAAAGAAAGTGAGTTCATCAACAGGAACATTACGCTCAACATGTCTCTGCCGAAGCTAAAGGAGAAAATCTATCTGTCGATCATTGAGCGCAGCTTCAAAAATCAGTCCAACGAGGCTTTTCTGCCGTTGATCGGCGCCGATACGACCGGAAACTATTTTGCTGCGGGTGTACTGCGGGTGCTCAATTTGGAACAAGTGCGTCGTAATCGCTTCCATGAGGACCGGGATTTGCTGCATTTTGCCGTCACAAATGTGATTAATGAGAATAGCGATGAGCATTTTCAGGCTTTCAGCTTCGCCAGCCATAAGGGAGAACGCGAGTTTATCGCCATCTTCACGATGAAAGGCGGCTATGAGGAGGACGCAACTTTCCGCTCTTTACATCATATGAAGAAGTTAGTCTCGACGCTGAAAGAGCTATTCGGAATTGTTGTTGCCGGAGGAATCGGACAGCCCTATGGTGACATCATGGCGCTTGCTCAATCCTATGAGACTGCCAAAGCCTCTCTCGACGGGATTGACCTCCTGACGCTGAAGGGAGCGATTGTCACAAATAGCAGCAACGATACTTCCCAGGGGAAAGATAATCCTTCCTTGACAGGGCGCATGCCCTTGATTCGCAACGCACTGGAGAGCGGAAATATCAATCATGCCAAAAGTATTTTAAGCGAATTCACGAAGAAATGGGAGGCTTCCGGACGTTTTAATCTGGGCGAGGCTGACCGGCAGATAGAGGAATTTATTATTCTGCTGAACGATATTGCGACGGAGCTGGATGCGATCCCCGAACGTATCCGCGGCGGTAAAGATAAAGGATTGCGCGGGCTAGGCATCGGGAGCGATTTTGCTTCCTTTGGCGAATTTGAGCGGGTGCTGAGCGGAATTCTAGATTGCTATGGCAATGAAATCAGCAAAAGCCTTGCTGGCAATCGCCCCAGCGTACTGGAAAATATTAAAGCATACATTGATAATCACTATTTTGAGAATATTAAAATATCGATGTTCACGGATAAATATTTCCTGAGCAGAGAATACTTGATGAAACTTTTTAAAGGGCAATATGGTTATGGCATACATGAGTATGTACAAAAGGTAAGAATGGACAAGGCAAAGGAGCTGCTATTCACCCCCGACTTGAAAATCCAAGACATTTCCGAGATGTTGGGGTACAAGGACAAAAATTATTTCAGCAAGGCGTTCCGGAATTATTATGACTGTTCACCTTCTGAATATCGGGTTCTGCTATTGAACGGGGAGGAGTGAAGCGGTTACATGAACACACTTTTTTACCCTAATAAGTTCACTTATGTACATTCTTATCCTTTTTCTTTTTCTTTAGAATTGTCTCAAGACCACTAGATGCATGAGGAAAAGGGGGCAACATCATGTTAAAAAGATTTATGGCTTTATCTGCGAGTCTGCTGCTCGTCGGCGGATTACTGGCGGGCTGCGGCGGAAACAACAATGCCGCTAACAATAGCGGAACAGGGAATACTCCTGCCACAGATTCTGGCAAGCCGGTCACGATTAATATGTTCACCGCATCACCCGAGTACACTGATGCTTTTAACGCTTATATTGCCGAGTACAAGAAAGTTAAACCGAATGTGACGATTAATCTGGAGATTATGCAGGCTGACTACAATACGGTGCTCAAATCGAAGATTGCTGCGGGAAGTACACCTGACGTATTCCAGACCACAGCGGGCGGAGATATTGATACTTTTGCGGAGTATAGTGCTGACCTAACTAATGAGCCACTGGCTGCGGCGATGACCGATGCAGTGCGTTCTAACATGAGTTCTTCGGACGGTAAAGTGCTCGGTCTTCCGGTAAAAGGAAATCTATTCGTCCTGATGTACAATAAGAAACTGTTGGCTGACGCTGGGATTACAGAAGTTCCTAAGACAACAGCCCAAATGGACGATGCGATTACTAAGCTTGAAGCTAAAGGCATTACTCCTTTTGCCAACGCTTATAAAGAGTGGTGGGTATGGAAACACATCTTCCAACACTTCGTAGATGCGGCAGCCCAAGATGCAGGTACGGATGCTAAGACACTAGTAAATGATTTTATTGCCGGAAAAACTACGATCAAGGATCACCCGGTGCTGTACAATAACTTCTTCAGCTTCGTTGATACTACTGTTAAACATGGCACAGACAAACCGCTTGAACGGGACAGCAATGCTGAAGTCAGCGACTTTGCATCCGGCAAAACAGCGTTCATGACGGGTAAAGGCGCATGGGATGAAGAAGCCATTAAGAAAATTACACCGGACTTCGACCTGGGTATTATGGGTTACCCAGTCAGCGACAAGGCTGAACAGTCCCAGATCATTACTGGTGCGGATCAAGCCCTGCGTATCAATAAGGATTCTGCTGTAGCTGCTGAGACTATTGAATTCTTCAACTGGCTGTATACTTCTGAATACGGTAAGAACTGGTTCTCTACAGTAGCTAAGGTTATTCCTCCAATTAAGGATGCTCCTATGCCTGACCTGCAAATGCCAAAAGAAATGGAAGAAATCCTCAAAACAGAGAAATCCGGCGACCTGTCCGTGAACTACTCTCTGGATACCTTCCACCAAAAATTTGGTGAGCTCATGCAGGCTTACATCGGCGGCAGCAAAACTAAGGATCAAGCCATCGATGAAATTCAAAAAGCTTGGATTCAATTCGGATCGGCAGAATAATTAGGTTCAGATCAGGGGCGGGCTCCAAGGTAAGATTCACTTACTGGAGAACCGTCCCTTTTTTACATGTTATATAATCATAAGAAGATACTGAGACAAAGTCAGGAGGTACATTATTGTGAATAGCAAAATGATTGAAATCATTGAAAATGGACTATATCTTACGATTGAAGTTACGGAAGATCAGGATGTTCGGCTGTTGCATTTTGGAGCGGCACCTTTGGAAGCAGTCATAGCGGATAAGAACAAGCAAGGCTTCCGGCTGCTGGAGCTGCAATTATCGGGCGAAGACCGCGCCGAATATCACGGGCGCACACACCGAGCATCCTATCCGGGTCTTCGGATGGTATATGCGGGGCACAGCGATACAGTGAATGCGCTCGGACGTAAACTGGAGTTTAGCTTGGCTGATCCGATTTCGGGAATCCAGGCAATGCAGCATTTTCAGTTCTACAAGGGTGTGCAAATCGTTCGAAGCTGGACAGTGCTAAAGAATGCTGGAGAAGCTGAGGTGGCAGTGGAATACATCTCTTCCTTTGCTCTTACAGGTGTAGACAAAGAGGGGGGCGGGGAGCGCAATGATAAGATTGAAGTAACCCTTGCTCACAGCGGATGGCAGAGTGAACTTCAGTGGCGGACCTACCGCCTGCCTGAGCTCGGAATGTATCATTTGGCAGACCGTGGCTCCAAACGAATTGCCGCAAGCAATACAGGCTCTTGGTCAGCAGCGGAACTTCTGCCGATGGCGGTTTTGCATAATAAGGAGAGCGGGACAAGCCTGTTCTGGCAGATTGAGCATAACGGCTCCTGGCATTGGGAGCTGACGGATCAATACGATCAGCTTACACTGCTGGTCAGCGGACCTACAGAACATGATAACCATTGGTGGCTGAAGCTAGCTCCCGGTGAAGAGTTTACTTCAGTACCAGCAGCTGTAGGTGCAGTGCGGGGAGGATTTCAGGGCGCGGCAGAACAGCTTACGGTATATCGCCGGATGATCCGCAGACCTAATGAGGATAATGAGCTGCTGCGGATTATTTTTAATGACTATATGAATTGCCTATGGGGAAGCCCAACGACTGAGAAGCTACTGCCTTTAATTGATGCTGCCGCAGAAGTAGGTTGTGAATATTTCTGTATTGATGCTGGCTGGTATGCACCCGGAGAGTGGTGGGATGGCGTAGGCCAGTGGGAGCCTTCCAGCGAACGGTTTCCGGAAGGGATTAAATATGTGCTCGACTATATCCGCAGTAAAGGGATGATTCCCGGACTATGGCTTGAGCTGGAGGTTATGGGCATCAACAGCCCGAAGCTTGCGGAGACTGATGACAGCTGGTTTTTCATGCGGCATGGTAAAAGGGTTAAGGACCGTAGCCGCTATCAGCTAGATTACCGCAACCCGAAAGTCATTGATCATGCAAACGGTGTTATTGCGCGTCTGGTTGAGCAGTACGGTGTAGGATACATTAAAATGGATTACAACATCAATGCAGGCATTGGGACAGAAACGAATGCGGACAGCTTCGGAGATGGGCTGCTACAGCATAACCGCGCTTATCTGGCTTGGTTGGACAGTATCTTTGTTCGTTATCCGAAGCTTGTTATCGAGAACTGTTCCAGCGGGGGAATGCGCATGGATTATGCGATGCTTAGCCGACACAGCATCCAGTCTACTAGCGACCAGGAGGATTATGTACAGTATGCGGCCATTGCTGCAGGTTCTCCGGCAGCACTGACACCGGAGCAGTCCGCAGTTTGGTCTTATCCGCTGCGCGAGGGGGACGATGAGGAAGTCATCTTCAATATGGTTAATGCGCTGTTGCTTCGTGTACACCAGAGCGGTCATTTGGCGGAGCTTGAACCCCACCGCAGAAGTCTAGTTAAAGAAGCGCTGGATTATTACAAAACCATTCGCAGTGATATCCCACACGCCACACCTTTCTGGCCACTCGGCCTGCCGGACAGTGAGGGCGAATGGGTCAGCCTTGGCCTGCGGCGCGGCGAACGACGGTATGTCGCGGTATGGCGGATTGCCGGAGAAGCTGCGAATGTCCAATTGCCGATGGTAGAGCTGAAGGGACTTGATCCGGCGATCACCTGTGCCTATCCTCAGCAGCATAGCTCAACCTGGAATTGGGATAAATCGGCAGGGGTTTTGACGGTGGCGCTCCCACCAGGAAAAACAGCGAGATTGTTTGAGATTACTTCGTAAAGCTTGCGGCGGGCCTGCTCTCCTTCAATCTGATGTTTGGGGAGCGGTCGCTGTAGCTTGCTAGGGAAATAGTTTATTCACTGCCTTTCTAATTCGGTCAGGATTGGCGTATCTGCTGAAAGTATGTTTAGAAAAGGCAGTACAATGATCGTTTCGAATTCATTATTTTCAGCGTTAGTAACCAGATGACCTCCGTATTTTTCGGTGACACTTTGAATATTTGTTAAGCCGAATCCGTGAAAAGCGGGATTCTCTTTAAAATTATGCTGTACTATAGTGCTAGAATCGTTCCGTGAGTTGGTGACTTGGATAAACAATGAAGTATCAGTAGTGAAAATTAGCAGCAGAATAAATCTATCTTCTTTTTTGGGAACTCTTGCAGCGGCGTTTAGAGCATTATCCAGCACGTTCCCGATCACGGTACATAAGTCAAACCGATCAATATCAATAGCTTCGGCGTGTATATGAATATCATAATTCATAGCAATTTTGTGTTCACAAGCAATATTTAGCGCGTTACCAATTAAAGAATCAATTACCAAATTACCTGTTGATAGTTTTAGAGAAGGCTGATGAATTTGACCGAGCATTGAATTAATATGATGGATAGATTCCTGAATCTCATTCTTCTGAATACAAGTCCGGACATATACCAATTGCTTGTTCGTATCATGGATAACTTGTTTGATGCTTGTAAGGGAATGTGCGGTTTTTTCATAGCTGTTGTGTTGATAATCCATTTGTTTATGTAATTGCAGATTTTCTTTAGTCAGTTTGGCATTTTCATTAATTTTACCGAATAAAAGGATGGTTTCTCTGATTAGCAGAATAAGCAACATCATGATTACCATTGATAGATAAAGAGTCGTCATCCTCGTTCTTTGAATTGTGCAATCATATAATAGGCGTAGGCTTCTTTAACCTCTTTTGCCTGAGTACGGCCAATAGGAAACTGCTCTTGATTGTGCATGATTACGGAAGTAGCTGTAAACTTATGGACATGTTCCAGATTAACAATAACGGAACGATGAATAAGCATAAACGGACGGTTTAGTTTACTTATATATTCTGAAATTGTACCTGAAATTATGTAATGCTGCATTGAGGTAATGATCTTTAGCCGGTTTTTAGCCAAGGAATGTTTGATTTTAACAATCGCAATAACGTCAGAATTTTTGATCACGATATGTCCATCTTCAGTTTTAATCATTAGAAACCTATTTACAGAAGAAATGATATAGTTACATAGCTTTATTATCTTTGCCTCAAAATACTCATAGTCTACCGGTTTAATCAAATAATGGAAGGGTTGCACATCAAAGCTGTTCATTACGTACTGCGGATAGTTAGTCAAAAAAATAATTTGAACCTCTCGATCCGGAAGTGCACGGATTTTTTTTGCAACCTCGATTCCATTTAATCCTCTCAGTTCAATATCCATTAGAAGTATATGAAAAGGATAACTACTCTGTTGATTATAATAGTGAAGCAATTCCTCACCACAGGTAAAATATTGAATCTCGAAAGAGTAAGCCGTGCTTTTCATAAGTCTTGGGAGATATTGCTTTAGCAACTCGTGTTCCTTTTTCTCGTCATCACATACGGCTATGCGTAACAAAGTCATTCCCCCCATAATTAAATTTGTTAATCTTCAGAGATACAAAAACCTGACACAAAACGTCATTCAGCCTCCTATTTCAACCATTAGCTACCAAATTACCCCAAATATTCTTTTATATGATATATTGATAGCGTTCTCAATGTCAAACCGAAGCTTGAAAGTAGAAGAGGATATATTCTATGAATGATAAGAATACCCTTAAAAAACTTATCAGATTATTCAAACCGCATAAAAAGAATTTATGTTTTATTTTTCTGCTCTTAATATTTTCTACTTTGATTAGTTCCATTTTGCCGATGTTCAACAAAATCATTATTGATGAAGGATTTATGAAATCAGATGTTAGAACCATTATTTTAACGGCAATCTACATTTTTCTTTTGTCAATGTCTAGTAGCTTTTTAGATTTGCTCAAAGAAAAACAAAGAATAAAAATAGCTTCAAATATTATCTACTCCTTGCATAAAGCTGCATTTGATCTACTTATGAAAGTGAAAGTGAAATATTTCACTGATAAAAACTGCAGTGAAATTTTAAATCGCGTTAGTACCGATATATCGAATATTTCGCAAATAACGGATGGTAGCATGCTTTTTATTGTTAGTCAGTGTTTTAGTTTGGTAGGAGGAGTTATTGGACTTTTTATCATAAGTTGGGAACTTACACTCATTGTGCTTATTTTAATCCCTATAGAATATTTTATTTTGAAATCGTTTGCTAAAAAAAGAAAGATGCTTGCGGAAAAATACATCACGAAAGATGGAGAATATTCGCATTGGTTTGAGGATAGTTTGAACGGTGTGAAGGAGACAAGGCTTTTTAATTTATTCGTTTTCAAAGAAAAAGAATTTGCGGACAAGCAGAATCAAGTAATAACCTCCCATATGGGAATCAGTTTATTGGACAATTGGCGGATTACTGTGGAGAGATTTCTAATTGGAGGACTAGTTCTTCTTATATATGCTTCTGGATCGACGATGATATTAGATTCAAAGCTTTCGGTAGGAAGCATATTTGCTTTTATTACCTACAGCGCTTATGTAACCACTCCTATCTCATCGATGTTGAATATTGGATACTTATTGTCGGGAATAATGCCTTCTGCCCGAAGGTATTATTCGTTGCTCGAGGAAGAAATCGAAGCTTGTGATGTAGAATCCGACAACATTGGTATGAAGCGACTCAATCCTTTTGGGAGCATTCAGTTTGAAAATGTAAGCTTTGCTTATGATACTGAACTGATCTTGTCAAATGTGAATTTCACGATTGGCAGCCATGAGAAAGTGGCCATTGTAGGAATGAATGGTTCGGGGAAGTCTACAATCCTAAATTTAATCCAGAGGTTTTACGAACCACTTGCAGGACGAATTTTATTCGATGGAGTGGATATTAAGGCTATTAATTTGAATGAATATCGGGAATTAATTTCGACCGTTAGTCAAGAGGTATATCTTTTTGACACAACCATCGAAAATAACATAAAACTTTACAGTGAAACCCATGAGGAGCAGTATAGACAGGCTATTGAGGCTACCCAATTATTAGAGAAGAATACAAGCCAGTTTAAGAATTATGTCGTAGGTTCTAATGGGAACAAGTTGTCCGGTGGACAAAAACAAAAAATCGCGATAGCCAGAGCATTAGTAAAAAGCAGGCCCATGGTGATTTTTGATGAAGCGACCTCCAACCTTGATCTTCACTCTGAACAAGCAATTAACCATCTATTAGATACAGTACTCAGTAACAATACAGTGATTATAGTCAGTCATAGGCCGGAAATTCTGAAGCATGTGGATAGAGTAATCTTTTTAGAAAAAGGTCGGGTATCCGATATTGGACTTCATGAGGAGTTGTCCTATACAAATGAAAGGTATCGGCTCATCACTCAACAGCATCAATTCGTTTAATGGGTTTACCCTTCGAGTGATTTAAATATCAAATATTGATATTTAGATAAATACGATTTGAAAGGAGGAATAGGCATATGAAACAACTTGTAAAAAGAACAAATGCAAATTATGAAACGTTGGAGGCATATGCAGCTTGCAGTGCATGTCCTTGTTATGCATGTACATGCAATGCCAGCGGATCAAACAAAGCAGCCATGAAACAAGTAACCTATACTGGTAACTCCATGAAGATGACTGCTATTGGAATCGGGTAGTAAGTGCAATCTTAAGTATAGCTAAGAGCAGGATGGCTAAATGGCTTTATTAAAAAAGCTGTCCTGCTTCACTTTTAGAGTGGGGGGAGTTCAGGTGCCAGTATTTCATTTATTTGAAACGGTAACGGGAAAATATATGTTCGATGCGAATGCAAATACATTTCTTAAATTAAATGAAAGATCTTATCAGGCTTTGTTGAACTATAGAAATTCAAACTTTGAACAAGTGGAACCGGAGATTCAAAACTTATTTGATTCCGGTTTTTTGGCGGAGAAACAGGATTTTGAGATGATTCATCCCATGAGCGACTCTTTGCAGCACAATTTAAGCAGAAGCGTTGGCTCGATAACTTTGCAGGTCACGCAAAACTGTAATTTAAGATGCAGCTATTGCGCGTATTCAGGGAGCTACTTACACAGAGTACATACCAATAAGAGAATGAAAAAAGAGGTTGCTTTGAAAGCAATTAAGTTTTTGATTGAGCACTCCGTAGATTCTCCAATTATTAATATTGGATTTTATGGAGGAGAGCCCTTACTGGAAATGGACTTAATAAAAGCTTGTGTTGCTTATGCCAGAGAACAAAGTGCGGGCAAAGAACTAACGTTTAACCTTACTACAAATGCAACTTTAATTACCGACGAAACCTTAGAGTTCTTATCTTCTAATGATTTTAATTTAACGATCAGCCTGGACGGCGATGAAGTCGCGCATGATAGAAACCGAGTTTTTGCGGTAAATAATAAAGGTAGTTTTCAGACTATTATGGATAATATTGAAAATATCAAAAACAAAACACCAGACTATGTTGATAAAGTGATGTTCAATGCAGTTATTGATCCAAATTCAGATTTTAGCTGTTCCACAAACTTTTTTTCAAACTATGAGACCGTAAAAGACTTTGCTGTTATGGCAAGTGATATAGCAAGTAGCTACAAAAAAAGTGAGTCCTTAATCAATGACAGTTTTATCAAGATGTATAATTACGAAGTTTTCAAATTATTTCTTTATAAATTTGATAGGCTTAAGAAAAATGATGTATCCAAGCTGGTGATGGAAAGCTTTGATCAAATCCAGGAGAATGTCCATAACAGGCTTAGAATCTCTTTCTATGATGTAAAAAAAGACCATCATTCCGGACCGTGTGTTCCAGGAGTACAACGATTGTTTGTGAATGCTGACGGTGCTCTGTATCCCTGTGAAAGAGTTAGTGAAGCATCTAGTGTAATGAGGATTGGGCATATAGATACAGGCTTTGAATTGGATAATATCCGGAACATACTAAACATTGGAACAATAACGGAGAAAGAATGCAAAGAGTGCTGGGCCTTTAGATATTGCACTTCTTGTGCAATGGCCGCCGATGATATCAGTGAGTTTTCTGCTGCCAAAAAATTAAGTATCTGCAATAAAGTTAAAGAAAACACTGAGAGTTTGTTTAAAGATTATTGCGTACTAAGAGAGTTAGGCTACGACTTTGATAAAGAAAAAGTGTAATGGGGGAGACAATGGTGAAAAAAAGAGCAATTGTTTATCCATATCATGCAGATTTCGGTCCGGTCGTCAGATTCTCCAATTTACTGGGCAACTATGAGCTTGTTTCATTAATGGCACCTTTAGGTTTTGGACTGAATGAAAAAGATGCAGCGTACAGCTATTATGGTGAGGATGTGGGTATAAAAGTTAAAGATTCTTTTTCAGATGCTGAATTTGATGTGTTAATGATTTGTGAATTTGAATGCAGTTTTGAAAAAGTGGTGTTCCCGACAATTATCAAAGCCGCAGAGATGGGAAAAGATATTGTTCTGCTTAACAGATGTGCTGATCATGAAGTTGAAATGGTAAAGAAGGTATGCCTGAAAAATAATGTGGAACTCACAAGTTTTTTTGGAATTGACATTGACAGAACGAAAGTAGAACTCGTTGAGAAAATACTGCTGGATATTAATGTTCCGATAATCTGCGTGGCGAGTCTTATGGAAAAATCCAATAAATTTGATGTTCAGCTTAGCCTAAGGGATTATTTCTTGAAAGAAGGGTACAAAGTAAGTCAAATTGGGACAAAATCTTATTGTGAGATTATGGGATTTCATTCTTTTCCTGATTTTATGTTTAATCATAAAGAAGCGGAGATAGATAAAATATTTCTTTTTAATCACTTCTGTAAATATATTGAATTGAACGAACGACCTGATGTAATGATTATCGGAATTCCAGGCGGGACAATGGTATATAATAATCTGTTTACCAATAGATTTGGTATTACTGCATTCGAGGCGGCTAGTGCAATCCATCCGGATGTCGGTATTATGAACTTGACCTATGATGATTTTAATGGAGAGTTTCTCGATAAGATATGTGTGTCAACAAAGCATAAATTAGGTTTTGATATTGATTGTTTTAATATGTCAAATCATAAATTTGATACGGGCAGAAGCAAACAGGATAAAGAATTGAAGTTTTTTACGGTTGATTCTAAGTTGGTTGATGAAAAAATTGCAAAAATATCGCTAGAGTCAGTGGTTCCTCTGTTTAATTCGTTAAATGGGACAGACACTTTGAAATTAGCAGAATGCTGTGAAGCTCTATTGTTACAGGAAAATATGCAAATCGTATAAAAGAAGGGTGATATTTATGGATCTGGATCAAGTGCGTGAACAGATAAACGAAATATTATTCGACGTAATGGGAATGGACAAGATCAAGCTTAATGAAAACTACTTCTATGAAGATTTATTGGGCGAGGCGATGCAGTTCTCACCACGGGATTTGTTGGTTCTATTTGTACATATTGAGGAAAAACTAAAAATACAAATTCCGGAAACCGATATATTAAATGGATGCTTCAACAGCCTAGATCGAATTAATAATACAGTTTGCCGCATTCTACAGGAAAAAAGAATAAGGGAGTTGGTTTAAGTTGTTGAATGTAGCTTCACTCAGTAGCCTGAATCGTGCGGGGGCTGCAATGGTAATCCAGAAAAATAAGAGTTCAGAGATTTCATTTCAAGACGCGCTATCGACATCGAGTTCGGAAGCGGTTTTGATGGAATTGGAAAAAAAATTCGACATTAAAATCAACGTTCAAGCCATACCAAAGAACAATGAAGCAGTGAAAAGTGTATACTCTGGTAGTGTTGGCAAAGGGAATGTAACCATTGCTCCAAATATACTGAATCAGTCGGCAACAGATCCACAAATGCAAAAAAGGGTAGAAGCAATTATTCAGGATCATTTTGATTCCAGCGCTAATGATAAACCCGGTGATGCCAGTGGCGTCATTATACATCCGGATGGAACAGCTACTTTTTGGGTGATTGGTGATTATTTAACACCTGCCGAGCGGGAGAAGATTAATAAAGAAGTAGAGGCAGATAAAAAGAAAAAGGCGGAGCAGTTAGACTCGTTGAGTAAATTAAGTAGCAGCTCTAGCCTATCACAATTCGGGTTATTTATTGACAACTCCAATAATGGTGAAGAAGATAGCATGTATTTAAATAGTGTGCTACAAGCTAGTCTGGATTCGATGCTGCGGAAAAAGAACCTGTTTAATTAAATGATTAATCACTTTTTTAATCATGACTACCGCCTGGGTCAATGGATTTGTGACCAATGAGGCGGTTTTATTTTTGTCGATCTGTAAAAGGAGATGATGAACATCGAAGCTAAAGTGAAAATTGCCGTGATTGATGATGGTATCAACGAATATTTGCTAGGTGAACCGGTTGTTCAACAGTTGATCTTCAATGAAGATTTCACAATAGACGCTTATACAATAGACAGTCCCGAAAGAATAACTCACGGCACCATCTGCGCAGGCATAATTAAGCACTATTATCCGGAAATCTATATGTATAGCTTGAAGATATTGTCTTCTACCTTAAGGGGAAATATCCAGAAGTTGTATAGTGCACTAGAATGGTGCGTTCAAAATGATATCCAAGTTGTAAATATCAGCTTGGGAAGCCATTGCTCAGCGGATTTATTAGAAACGCAGAGAGTTATAAACAAGGTTGCTGGTCAAGGCTTAGTTATTGTAAGTGCCGCAAGTAATCATAATTATATTACATATCCAGCTTCTTTTTCAAACGTTATAGGCGTTAAGAGAGAGGTAAGCAACACGCTGCACGAAGGGGAGTTTTATCTCAATGATAATATCATCGACGGTATAGAATTTACGGCTTTTGCTAGACATCATTTGAATGGTAAAGAGTGCAGCAACTCGAACAGCTTTGCCGCGCCCATGATTACAGCCAAAGTATGTGAACTCATTGGTAAATCTCACCTAACTAACTTGCAGCAAATAAAACTCATGTTGTCGAAAATGGCAAATAACTATAGGGACGATAAACACTTGTTTATTTGCTATGCTGACCCTGATTGGATAAGTGATATATTAGTATGCTATGTGAACGGAAAATGCAAATTGGACAATCTGAATCTTTGCGTTAACATACACGGTGAAATTGTCGTTCCCGCTGAGTCGGTTTATGATGCTGTTGATGCAGCCCTATTGGCTTACAATGAAAATATTGAGACTCTCGTTGTGATCAGCAGAGATCTTTACCCTGATGCTTATGTTGAATTACAGTGGATTGCTTCGAAATACAATAAAAATGTAGTGTTTATTGACAATTACCAAGGAAAAGATATGAACAAGATAGTTAACAATCAGTGTACTAACATTAAGTTATGGCATAGCTTATTCAAAATACACAACATTTACACACTTAACAGCACCCCGTTGCTGATCGAAGAGCCAATGGTTTCTATTTACATCCCTGCTGACACTGACTTTGAAGTTATTCTCTGGTTAAAAGGGCAATTTAAAAATAATAACTATAACAGTTATTTTGCATCGAATCACCCTATCGGAGTTTTATACGGAATAGACTATGTTCCTGAGACAAACTCAGCGCAGACATCTTCCTATTTTTCCTTAATTCTGAATAAGAAATCTTACGATATCGCGATATATGTCTTATATGGCTATGATATTTCGGATAAAATAGAAACGGATATTGAAATAGACATTGAACCATTAAACGGTTACTTTCAAGCAACTTTTGCTGTAAATGGCTTATGCCAGGAACGTATTATCAATATTAAACAGATTGATGAAACCTTTATCAGAGAACTATATAATTCTATAATTTATTTACTCTCTTAATGGGGGACAAAAATCATCAAACACTTAGAATACTCTCCATTAATAACTTCTTTGCTAGCCCCTCGTTAGTCGACTTCCGGATTCATCGTATTTACACTACAGTGATATCATCAGCCTTATATTTACATGAGGATTCGATACACACACTACTCATAGCGAATTTATTATTCCAATGATAGATCCTATTTAAGTTTGACTTACTAAACATCTGGGTAAATGACGGAGTAGCGTTCTTGCTAGTTTTCGACAATTTCCTACTTACTGTGATTGCGGATAAGCGGAGTGACAAGATTTACAAATAGATTAACGAAGGTATTTTAGGGTAGAATTGTCATCAAGTAGGGTTACATTCTGGGTGAATTTCGACATTCCAGAGAAGCCCCTATTTTTTTGTGTTCTGACATGGCTTCAAATCTTGGTGCTCAACAGATATCATACATTGTCGAAATTTTGTCGAATAATATCATATAATGTAGAAAAATAATTGACAGGAAATGAATAGAACTTTAGAATTAGGTAGTAGCGTAATCATTACTATCATATAGAAGCGTACATAGCTTTTAGCAAGAATGATTATAAATGTGACTTCAAGGGAGGATGTACGATGATGAAAGCAACAGGCATAGTAAGAAAAGTGGATGAATTGGGACGTATCGTAATTCCTATTGAACTGCGTAGAACAATGGGAATCGACATAAAAGACCCGCTCGAGATTTTTGTAGACGCTGAAAAGATTATCCTTAGAAAATATGAGCCAACTTGTATCTTCTCCGGAAGCTCAGAAAACCTGATCAATTTCAAAGGTAAAATGGTAAGCAAAGATGTTCTTGATGAACTTATTGCAAGCTTTGATAGAGCATAATCCATATACCACATATGATTTCAAAAAAAAGAACCGGTATTACAAGCACAAGATGTGCATGTAATACCGGTTCTTTTTTTATGGTGTACTTTCGAAAGCCGGTTTTATTTAGACTCTAGCACACTTTGGATTTTTTTGATAAAAGCATCATATTGTACGAGGCCTAGCTCCATGCACAACTTCTGGTAGGAAGATAACTTGTAATCTAGCTGGTTCAACTTCTGTTCCAGATCGTCGTACATTGCCTGCTTTTCTATCAATGCTTGCCGAAGCAGATTATCTATGTTCTCTTTGTCCGTCTTTTCCCCAAAATACAGGTGCATAAAAAAGTCAGAACGCAGAACATCTTTTTCGGCTGGTGATTGTAGATAAGCGTGGAACTGATCCAAGCCGGCAGAGGTAATGGTGAATACATTTTTGTCGGGTTTGCCTTCCTGTCGCACAGATTCTTTAGTGATCAGATTCAGCTTTTCCATCTTGCTTAGGGTAGGATAGATCGTGCCATAGCTGGCATCGAAGAAAAATGAGAAGTATTCCTCGAAATGTCGTTTTATCTCGTAACCAGAATGAGGTTTTTCGCTTAAAATCCCCAGAATAACATCTTGTATGTTCATAAATCATTGCCGCTCCTTTCTTTCACTTCCTACCATATCACAACTGCATATCGCTCTCAATTTGAAATGGCATAGCCGGAGTGGCAAACTGTATAATTACGCATTTACTGGCACGGGCTCTTGTTCTCGTGAGATCCGAGTTTCTTTACGGAGGAAAGTGACAAGTACGCTTAATACAGCAATTGTTGCCCCAATACAGAGTAAATAGAACATATCCTTCCATACCCCGTTACCCCCGATAACCAGGTCGAGCATACCATTAACTGCATAGTAAGCGGGCGAAAAGGGACCGATCCAGTTATAAAAAGGTGAAAGCACATCGCGTGGAATAGTTGCTCCGGACGCTAACATTTGCATGGAGAGAAGCGCAATATTTAGCCAGCCGCCAGCATCCCCGAGGAGCAGCAGACTAAACTGAGCAAGGATCATACAGGAGAGAATTACCGTGAACTCGAACAGCCACATAAGCAGAAAGCCACGATTAGAGTGGATACCGAGTGAGTTAACCATGATAGTTCCCACGAGTGAGATAAGCACAGCCGTTCCACCCATTATGACAAATCGGGCTGCAAAGCGATTCCATTTACTAAATTGTCCAGACAAGTTGGAGGAAGCTTTATGGAGATTCATCGCGAGTAACATAGCACCGGTAAATGAGGCGGTAACGATCATTAAGGGAACCATAGTTTGTGCAAAATTAGTTGTAGGGTTAATGATTTCGACGTTGGCGGAAATGCGGCTGCTTGCAGCACTTTTGATGATCTCCGCTTGTGCTTGCGGCAGATTCATAGCTTCCAAGGTGTGGCTTAGTGCTGAATTACTGCTTTGAGTGTTCATTGCTGCCGTGACTTTAAGTGCTACCGACTGCATCACATTGCTGACCATCTGCGGATTAGATTCATTTAAGAAGTAGTGGAGTTCAGTCTTTGCAGATGGATTACTGATCTGTCCAGTGAACCCTTGGGGAATATTGATAATCATGCGGATTTCTCTATGCTCAAGTGCTTCTTTTGCATTTTCTAGTTGGAGATCCTGTCTGGTTACGAACTGAAGTGATCCTGCAATCCCATCGACTATAGGCTGGGCATTTGTACCATCCTCATTAACAATAGCAATGGGCAACTGATCTACCCGATCCGTTACATGATCGTACCCTGTAATCCAAATTAAGCTGAAAAAAACTTGGAACAACAGTGCAGTTATAATTCCAATGATGGTAGCAGGCTGCTTGAGGAAGCGCATGATTAATTGATTTGACATGGTTATTTCTCCTTTATATTTCAAGTTGTAATATTACAGATTGAAATATAGCATAACGAAATATAAACTGCAACAGAAAAAGCTAAGAGTATGGACATTACAAAGCGATTTCATATATCATAGGGCTTGTACTGGAAATATCGCACAGATGAATGTCTTACCTGAAGCTGAACAGAATGGGGAGGAACAACAGATGAGTAACGAAGTACAAGGAACGGAACAAAACGTGGTTCATGCGAAACTGAACAAGCCAGAAGCGATTGTATTTGATATGGATGGAACATTGTTCCAGACTGAAAGTCTTTTATTGCCTGCATATCATAAAATGTTCGATATTTTGCGGGAAGAGGGACTATACGTAGGACCTACACCACCAGAAGAACGTATTCTAGGCTGCTTAGGGATGTTGCTGGCAGACATTTGGAAGAATGTTATGCCTGAAGCAGATGAAGCCGTGCACCGCCGGGCGGATGAATTGCTCCTGCAGCTGGAGATTGAAGGGCTTGAAGCCGGAGGCACACTACTGTATCCACAGGTGGTTGAGACACTGACAGCGCTTAAAGAGCGCGGAGTGAAGCTGTTTGTGGCTAGCAACGGGCTGGAGGATTACATTCACAGCATCGTTGTGGTGCATGAGCTTAAGGCGTTGTTCGAAGGCTTGTATAGTGCGGGAGGTCAAGGCACTGCGACTAAGACCGAGCTGCTACGTATTCTTTTGGATAATCATGGTATCAGCAGTGCCTGGATGGTTGGGGATCGTTCTTCTGATGTTCAGGCAGGTAAAGGAAATGGCCAGACCGTAATCGGCTGCGCCTATGCAGGCTTCGGACGTCAGGATGAGCTGAAGGGCTCTGATGTCATTATTACCTCCTTCGATGAATTGGTTGACTTATACGACAACGCAGCGATTAGTGAATAAGAACTTACGATGGGGAGTTTGCTTAGCTTACAAGCAAGCGCTTGATCACATAAGAGACAACCTTCTTGAAGAAGGTTGTCTTTTTATTGAAGACAAAAAGATGGTGCTTCAGTTGAAAGAAATCGGTATCGTCGTCAGGCAGCAAAGATATATACATAAATAAAGGGAGTAATCCGATAAAAAAATGGAGAGGGAAAATGTGGAAACCGAGAAGCGAGAAGCGAGCCAAGGGAGCATAAATATGATAATGAGTTTCTTTTTTATTGCTTTAAGTGCTGCGATTGGAGTGGGAATGTGGTTTTTAGTTATAGGTATAGTCTTTTCTATTGGTGGAGGGAGCCTATTTGTAACTCATTATGATTCCTTGTTTTTTTATAGTGCTGTTCTTTTGTTGTGCATTGTAAGTTATCTATGGTTTATAAAACATCTATTTGAAAAAAATTTGGAGCTATTGCTCCTTATCTGTGTGGGTACCACAATGCTCTTTTTTTTCCTTACAGGTTGGCTTAACTAATCATAGGGGGGGAGGACAGGCAATTCTTTATGTATTGCTGGTTATTGGCTTATATCTTATCTTATTAATACAATTTATTCTGACTTAATATTATTTAATCAAAGTAAGAAATGAAATTTAAATAACATAAAGGGTTCTAAATGTTTTGCATGCCCAATATGTAAACCCTTTAAGTTAAACTATCGTTCTCTGTGGGTTAAATTACCAATCGGATTCATTTAATTTAAAAGAAGTGACTCAATAAATGGCTCTATGTCAAAAGGTTCAGTCGTTGTTTCGTATCTACCGTATACATGACCGTTTCTATCGATTAAAAACTTCGAGAAATTCCACTTCATCCCATCGCCGGCATATATGTCCGGATACTTTTCCTGCAGAAAATCCTGCATCCATTTACCGCCTGATGTCTCAGTATCGAATCCTTGAAATGGTGCTTGCTGTGTTAGATATTGAAATAAAGGATGGGCAGACGGTCCCCTAACCTCAACTTTCTCAAATAATGGAAACTTAACTCCAAAGTTGCTCTCACAATATTCATGTACTTCTGAGTTGCTTTCTGGCTCCTTCTCGTTGAATTGGTTACAAGGAAAACCAAGTATTTCAAACCCTTGCTCATGGTGGATTTCGTAAAGTTTTTGAAGATCAGGTAATTGGCGAGAGTTATTATTATAAATAACATAATAGCGCTATAGGCGTTTATTGGTCTAATATATAATAGGAATAATATTTATAGTATTAACCTATAACGAGTATATCTCCACTATAAAATGCCGCTTAAATTTTTATTTTTGCGCTTTTAACCAATGAGCAGTTTCCCTCTTATCCTTCAAGTTACTTTGAAAATAATTCTAAGAGTATCAGCAACGAAAATTCCCCAAACGTAATCATTTTGATTGAATTATCCTGCTCGCCGTCGTATTGATTCAAGGTTGGCCATTATACCGCTTTCATCACGGTGTTCGAAGGCCAAAAGAAGCGTGCTCCTTAATGGAGACACGCTTCTTGACCGGGATGATAATTGCCGCGGCGGTGCTTACTGCTGCTTAGCGTACCATTCGGAAAATTGTTTCTGGTATTCAGCGATATATTTGTCTATTCCCGCTGCTTTTAGTCTGTCTAGCGCTTTGGGAAAGGCGGTGTCATAATCACTGAAGCCGCTGCCGATCGGAGCGAGGTATTCAGTGAATACGCCGTTCAGCTTCGTTTCTTCATTCTTGACGGGTGTATTGTCAAAGTTGAAGCCGGCACCTTTGGAAATGATGGCTCCATCGTCCCAAGCTTTATATTCTGCAATAAACTCGTCCGGTACCGTGTTGTCGAAACGCATGAAGTTTTTGTTCATCAGCAGCCAGTCAGGGATCAGCGAATCAGTGGTTATTTTGGTCAAACGCCCGTTTTCATCCAGCGTATAGTCTGTTCCTTCTATCCCGTAGGCGAACAAGTCGTACAGCTCCTGGTTTTTTTGCAGCAGATTGAAGAACATAATATAACGTTCAGGGTCTTTAGCTGCGGTGGAGACAAAAAAGGCGGTGCTGTAAGTGCCGCGGCTGATTTTTGGACGGCCGCTGCCGAGGAAATAGTTGACCAGTTTGGCATCAGGCACTGCTTGTGAGATGGTTGCCGCACCTTCGAATGGGCGTGCTGCTGTGCCGGCCCAGAACATCGCTTTTCCGGAGTTCCAGTCAGACTGCAGCTGTGGGACATTGGTGGCGGCATATTTTGGAATGATTCCTTTTTCATACCAGCCGTGCATTAGGTTCGCATAACTCTTGAACTCTTCGGTTTCAAACCAGCTAATAATTTGATCATCCTTCACAGACTCATCCAGGGCAATAAAATCATTTTGCCAATAGAGGTTTTTGTCCGTGTAATCATATTGTAGGAGTCTGCGTGCATCGGTGTTAGCGTACCCGATCAGTTCGGGATGAATGGCATGGACCTTATCATAGAACTGCTCTAATTCTCCCAGTGAAGTGACCTGTGTCATGCCGGCTTCTTCAAGCAAATCCTGTCTAACTAGCGCACTGTAGAATTCCGCAGAATTCGGTTTGTTGCCGACGGGGATCGCATACTGCTTGCCTTCTAGCTGAAAGGCTTTGAAGGAGGCCTCGTCCACATTTTTACTCAAATCAGCGGCTGCATCGGCATACGGAGTGAGGTCGGCATAAAGCCCCTTTGCCACAGATTTTACCATGTAATTGGCATCTGTATAAGTTGCGAAGTCTTCTCCCGTAGACAGCATTAAATCAGTTTTACCGCCGCCATATTCGGTCCAAGGAAGAAACTGAAATTCAACCTCAGCATTGATTTCTTTCTTAATAGTGTCGTAGAACGATGTCTTCGCTAGTTCCTTCATCCGGTTGGACTCATCCCCGTACAGCACAATTTTCAATTTGGCAGGAGCCAAGGCGCTGCCGTCTTTACTACCGCTATCCGTAGAGGAAGAGGTACCTTCATTTCCAGTTCCAGAACTAGGGGGAGCGCTTTCATTGTTGCCCTGAGCACAGCCACTTACCAAGAACACCGCAGCGAGGAGCAAACTTAACCAACCTTTTTTCTTTTTCATGATGAACCCTCCTGAAATAGAATCATAATGTTTGAGGCATCTATTGCAAAGGCCGTGCTCCCTTAAGTCCCATTGTACATCAAGAAGTAGGGGAGCATAAACCCGGTGCAACCGAACATAATATGGCATCCTTGCTGGAAATTAGCCTTTGACTGAACCTACGATAATGCCTTTGACAAAAAAGCGCTGGAGAAAAGGATATAATATGGCGATTGGCAAAACGGTCAGACAGGTCATTGCCATTTTGGCTGTCTCCAGTGGCGGTGCGATGATAGCTCCACCAACTTGAGCAGCATTGCCGGAAGCCAGGAACTGAATGTTCGCCATCATGTTGTACATCAAATATTGGATCGTATAGAGATCCTGATCGGATACCAGCATTAGTGGCAAATAGAAGTCATTCCAGAATTGCAGTGCGTAAAAGAGCGAGATGGTGACCAGTCCGACGCGGCCCAGCGGAATCATAATGCTGAAGAAGATCCGCAGATGTCCGGCACCATCGATTTGCGCAGATTCCACGATTTCATGCGGGATGCTGCGGAAATAGTTAGCCATGAGAAACATCAGAAAGACGCTTAGCACATAAGGGATGAACAGGCCGATGAGCGTATCGCCCAAATGATAATATTTGGTGCTAAGCAGATACCATGGCAGCGTTCCTCCGCTGAACAGCATTGTAAAATAGGCGAAGAAGGCGAAGAAATTTTTGAGCCGGAAGCTTTTAACGGAAATGACATAAGCGTAAGCGGTGGTCACCAATACGGCCGATACGGTACCCAGCACCGTAACGATCACCGACATGGAATACGCCCGCAGAATCTGCTGTGCCTTCGAGCCAAACAGGAATTCATAGGTTTCAAAGGTAAAGCCTCTGGGCCAGAACGAATAGCCTTCCGCGGCGATTCTGGATTCGGTAGATAAGGAGCCGGATACTGCCAGAATGAACGGCGCTAGACAGATTACGGAAAATACGGCAATACAGATGTAAAAGAAAATGAGCAGGCCTTTGTTTTCGGTAGTTTGCATCTTATCAGTCTCCTAAAATAGTTTGCTGTCTTTGTCATACCAGCCGGCTAATTTGTTGGCCACCAGCACCAGAATGAAACCAAAGATGGATTGATAGAGCGTGATGGCTGAAGCAAAGCCGAATTCTCCGGAACGGATGGCTGTGCGGTATACATACACATCGATAATGTCGGTAGTCGGCAGAAGCAACGGATTCAGGAACGTTACCCCCATAATCATACTGAGGTCGCCTTTCAGCATGCCCCCGATGCCCAGCAGCGTCATCAGAATGATCGACGGAATCAGCATTGGCACCGTAATTTTGGTGATAATCTGCCATCTGGAGGCACCATCGATTCTTGCAGCTTCATAATAGGAAGTGTCGATGCCTTGCAGCACCGCATAATAGATGATGGCACCGTATCCAGCGCTTTTCCAGATATTCGCTAGCACGAGAATGATTACGAACAGCCAAGGGCTGGAATACCAGTCAACCTGGGAGAAGCCGAATGTCTGGAGCAACTGGTTCATAATGCCTTTGTCGTAATCCAGCAGGGAGAACAGAATGGCTCCGATAATAATCCAGGAAATAAAATACGGGAAAAACATGACGCTCTGCGTGATTTTGATAAACCATTTGCTGCGCAGCTCATTTAGAATAATGGCGATGGCCACTGAAAAAAACGTGCCGGTTAGCATATACAGCGCATTTAACATCACCGTGTTACGTGTAGCCCTAAGAGAATCTTCCATACTAGAGAAGAAAAACTCGAAATTAGAGAAGCCGGCCCACGGGCTGCCGAAGATTCCGTCGTTGAAGTTGTAATTTTTAAAGACGAGAATCAGACCACTCATCGGCAGATAAGCAAAAAGAATTAGAATGATGATTCCCGGAAGAGCGAGCAAATAAAGCGAGCTGTCCTTCCTTAGGGATTTACGGAAGCTCTTGGCTTTGGCCGTCCTGATTCCCGGACTTGGCATTCCTTGTGTCTCCGATGTAGCTTCTTGCATCATTAACAGTCCACTCCTTTATACTAGCGTTGTCATTTCCGTCCCTTGTTTTAGGAGAACGCTTTACATGAAAATCATAAATCCACCCGGAATGTAAACGCTATCATAATAAACGGAAAAAAGTTAAAAAAAGCGGAAAAGGGCAGCTTAAAAAAACGAAAAAGACAGAACTTTTATGTTTTTAGGGTGCTCAAAAGCCTGATTTAAAGGGGGATTTCATAGTATAGGCCGGCGCGAGGGTTATTCATTGAAAGTCAAAAAGGGGATGTCTCCGGCTATGAAAATGCTGCCGGGACATCCCCTTTGTTCCTTACTTTTAGCGGGTCAATCAGGAAGATTCTGTTTCTGTAGAATATGATTCATTCTCCATTTAGAAGGTGTAACCCCATAACGCTTTTTGAACTGGGTTGTAAAATAGGTGCTGCTGTTGTAGCCCACTTTCTCGGCAATTTCCCGGATATCCAAGTCAAGCTCAGTGACTAATAACATCTGCGCCTGCTCCAGACGCAGCAGGTTAACGAAATCGGGAAAGCTGCAGTTTACTTCGTCGGCAATAAGTCTACTGAGATAAGCGGGACTTAGCGATAGCTTGTCAGCAAGGGCATTAAGGGAGAGCCTGGAGTCATCATAATGATCTCTGATATAACAAATGGCTTCACCAGCAATGCTCTTGGTCTGTACAGCGCTCATGCTGGCAATACGCTCGTGGGCGGTATAACAGCTGTCTACAATCCAATTCCATAGCTTGTCATAGCTTTGGATCTGCCAGATATGCTGGTAATTATCTAGAAAGCCGGAATGCTGGACGTCTGCATTAAGCTCAGCCGTGCGACTGAGCTCAAAGACCAGTCTCGATAAAGCGATGGTGGCAGGCTCGACGCGGTAACTGCAGGCTACTGCCAGCAATCTCTCCACTGCCTGCGGAATATGGTTCGAGAGTTCCGTCTGCTTAACGGCTTGCAGTACCGGTTGAAGGGCACTGTCGGGCATTGGGCTGCTGTTCAGGTGGATCGTATCATCGGCAAAGATGATGTTCTGCTGCACATGAAATTTAATATATTGCAGACTGTCCGCAGCCTCATTGTATTTAGCCCTCAGTAGGTTTAAATCATCCGTCAGCCCGCTGATTCCGAAGGCGCAGCAGGCTCCGGAAAGCTGTAGCTGAGCGGCGGTTTCTTCCCATTTGCCGCGGTACAAAGCGTAATCGCCGAAGCTGCCGCTGTGAAGCTCGCTCAGAATAAGTACAGCAGTGCCTTGATGCGGGCGGAAGGATTGAATGGCTGCAAGTTCACAGAAGGCATGTTCAATCTGTTGTATGTTTTCCTCAAAAGTATGCCGGAAGTCGGAGTCTTCAGGTTGTTCGGGCTCCAGAGCGGTCAGCACGCATACACAATATGCTCCCCCAGAAGCGGCTATGCTCATCAGGGGTGTCCCGCTGTTCTCCGGTGTTCTCTGCGGGGAAAGCAGCCACCGCATCAAGGCGCTATCATCGCTTTCTTTTTTTAGCTGCTCCAGCTTAACGCCAATCTGTTCGAGCTCCTGGCTTACGGTATCGAAATCGCCACCGGTTTTCAGCGCTTCTTCATTGCCAGATAGATGAGCGATATTGCCGAAGAGCCGGCCGATTGGCTTATACATCCGCCGCGAGATCAGGTTGGCGGTTATAGATGCGGCGGCAATCAAGGCCAAGCACAGGCCAGTCATCAGATTACGGGCATTGGAGATATCACGGATGCTATCCTTGTAGGAAGTCTCCGACACAAACCACAGCTTGTCCGCTGCAGAATATACATAGGTAATCAGCTGTGGCTCTTCACCTCCCTTATAGACAAAAGAGCCTCTTTCTGAGGTGGAGGACACCACCTGCTTTAACATGCCCTCTTCCAGAGGGATGTCAGATAATGCACTGTGCATGAGCACAGATGCTTTTCCGTCAAGCACAGCGTAACGGGTGGCTTCGCCTTCTTTTTGCGTAAACAGATTATTCTGCAGCTTTCCCAAATTGACGGTCAGTGCTACCGCACCATTATATTCGCTATTCACAAACGCCCGGTCATTATAAAACACGGTGAGCAGGGTAATGGGGGTACCGTTATTCAAGGTTGCCTCCCACAGAAACGGTGATTCAACAATGATGTTATCCCGCATTCTCGAGAATAGCTCCAGCTTGGATTCAGGGCTTAGCGGAAGGTTTTCGAACATGGCAACAGGCTCATCCACTCCCATGATGTAGGCGTTCTCCATATATTGGTTCACAACCAATGCTCCGCGGATTTGGCTTAAGGCACTGTACAACTGGTCGCTCCAGCTGGTATCGCCATTCATCATGAGCGCGTTGATGTTTGGATTCCTATAGAAGTCCATAGCGTAGTTCTGGACGATCTCTTCATAGTTTGTAAAAACGGTTTCAGTATTCACCAGTACATTTTGGTTCGCCTTGTTGACATTATCTATCGTAATATTCCGGTACCAATAAAAGATCACTACAGCCAGTACTAGAATACAGCAAACTGAAATCGCGGTTAGGCTCATAAAAAAGCGGGAGTACAATTTCTTTCTTTTTCCCAAGCTGCTCACCCCTTCAGGTAAATCCTATTACACCCATTCTAGAGGGAAAGGCTATTTGCTGACAAGGAGTGAAATATGGGCAATATAGCATGAAAGTATAAAAATGAAGAAATAGAACATAGAAAATACAAGAAAGTTAAACTTATACGAACTATAATTGGTGGTGCTTACATTTGAATTGTTTTGAGGAGGATTACTTTTAATGAGAACATTCCACAATCCAGTGCTGCCGGGATTTTATCCTGACCCTTCCGCTATCCGTGTTGGTGAAGATTATTATCTTGTGACTTCAAGCTTTGAATTTTTCCCAGGCGTTCCTATCTTCCACAGCAAGGATCTGGTCAATTGGCGCCAGCTTGGCCATGTACTGGACCGCCCGTCCCAGCTCAATCTGGATCACTCGATTCCCTCCATGGGTATTTGGGCACCGACGCTCCGCTATCATGAGGGAGTTTTCTATATGATTACCACTTTTATTGACAATGACAAGAACCAGCATAATTTTTATGTAACAACAACCGATCCGGCCGGAGACTGGTCTGACCCTGTATGGCTGGAGGATGCACCCGGTATTGACTCCTCTTTGTTCTTCGATGAAGACGGCAAGGTGTATTATACCGGCAACCGTGTTCCGCCGGAAGGGCAGGATTATCCGAAGCATATGGATATCTGGCTGCAGGAGATTGATCTCAGCCAAGGGAAGCTAATCGGTCCGAAGCATAGTATTTGGCAAGGCGCACTCAAGGTAGCTCATGCGCAAGAGGGACCGCATATTTATAAGATCGGCGCTTGGTATTACGTGCTGATTGCCGAGGGCGGAACCGGGCATACTCATGCGATTACGATTGCCAGAAGCAAGAGTGTGACCGGTCCTTATGAGGGCCATAAAGCCAATCCGATTCTGACGCATCGCCATCTTGGCAGAGCGTATCCTATTGTTAATGTGGGTCATGGAGAGCTTGTGGAGACTCAGCATGGTGACTGGTGGATGTTCTGCTTGGCTTCACGAACCAGCGGTGGTTATTACCGCAATCTGGGACGTGAAACCTTCCTGACACCGGTAATTTGGGAGAATGAATGGCCTGTGGTCAATCCCGGTAAAGGGGTGCTGGAATTTGAGACGGAGGCTCCGGATTTGCCAGAGACAAAATGGCCGGAATTGCCTGCGCGCGATGAGTTTATAGGTAATGAGCTGGCACCGATCTGGAATTTCCTGCGGACACCGCGGGGTGAATTCTGGAGTCTCACCGACAAGCCTGGAGTTCTACGGCTTCGCCTGAAGCCAGAACGGCTCTCGGAGATTGCCAATCCATCTTATATCGGTAGACGCCAGCAGCATTTGAGCTTCAGAGCGGCGACTGACATGACGTTTAGTCCCGCTGCAGAAGGGGAAGTAGCTGGTCTTGTTCTCCTCCAAAATGCGGATCACCACTTCCGTTATGAACTGGGGCTAGAGGCAGGCGAACGTGTATTACAGCTGATTCATCGGATGGGTGGCAGCGAGCAGCTGCTGGCGTCAGTGCCCTATCTACAGGATCAGGTACAGCTTAAGGTGGAAGCCAGAGGACAAGAGTATAGCTTCTATTACAGAGCTTCTGAAGCCGCCAAGTGGACAGCCTTCTGTGAACGGACGGATGGCAGAGTGCTCAGCACCGATCTGGCCGGAGGATTCACAGGAGCATACCTCGGGATGTACACAAGCTCTCAAGGCGCAAAGAGCGAAAGCTATGCCGATTTCGACTGGTTTAGCTATGAAGGACTTGAGTAATAGGAGGAGGTGAAATTCAATGAGCAGCAATCTTGTAACTAACACGTATCCGATTCCCGAGCTTCCCCAGATTCCCGAACGGACTTTTGCAATCACGGATTATGGGGCAGAAGAGGGGGGATTAACGCTATGTACCTCTGCTATTCAGGCTGCACTGGATGCCTGCGCTTCGGCGGGAGGCGGAAAGGTTGTTATTCCCGCTGGCATCTGGCGCACAGGACCCCTTACTTTACGTAGTCGAATTAATCTGTATGTAGACAAGGGAGCGTTGGTGCAGTTTGACCCTGATCATACCTTGTATCCGTTACTTTCTTCCCATTATGAGGGGAATGCCGGCTGGCGCTGTCAGGCTCCGCTCGATGGAGAAGCTTTAAGCGATGTGGCAATAACCGGTGAGGGGATATTCGACGGCAGTGGCGAAGGCTGGCGCCCAGTGAAGCGGTTTAAGATGACCGAGAAGCAATGGGAGCGTTTGATCGAATCTGGAGGAGTGCTTGATCCGCAGGGCGAAGTATGGTGGCCTTCCCGGGAAGCCATGGAAGGTGAGGACTTCTGCCGGAAGCTGTGGGACAAGGGAGAAACTAGTATGGAGGCTTATCTGCCTGCTCGTACGTATCTTCGTCCGACGTTGCTTAGCCTGCGCAATTGCCGGCGGGTGCTGCTGGAAGGGCCGACCTTCCAGAATTCACCTGCTTGGTGTCTTCATCCCATTGGCTGCGAGCAGATTACCGTACGAAATGTTCAGGTACGTAATCCTTGGTATTCGCAGAATGGGGATGGCCTTGATTTGGAATCCTGCACGCATGCTCTAGTTGAGCACAGCAGCTTTGATGTGGGTGATGACGCCATCTGTCTCAAGTCAGGCAAGGATGAGGAAGGCCGTAAGTGGGGAATGCCCTGTCAGTATATTACCATCCGGAATTGCACGGTATATCACGGACATGGAGGCGTTGTGATCGGCAGCGAGATGTCCGGAGGTGTCCATGCAGTTCGAGTTAGCGACTGCCTGTTCATCGGCACGGACATTGGCCTGCGGTTCAAAAGCACCCGGGGAAGAGGCGGTGTGGTGGAGGATATTGTAATGGAGAATATCAACATGACTGGCATCATCCATGAAGCTGTATCCTTTCATATGTTCTATGCAGGGGTTGAAGGATCGGAAGGGTATGACGAGCAGTTATTTTCGGTTACAGAGGAAACTCCGCAATTTCGGAAGATTACCCTGAAGAATATTGTGTGCCATGGTGCGGCAACCGCTCTACTGGTTAACGGGCTGCCGGAGATGCCGCTTGCTGATCTAACCATCGAAAAATTCCACGCAGTGAGTGATCGGGGAATTGTGCTGCGGCATGCCACGGGGCTCACGCTGGATCGTATCCGGTTGCAGACTTCGGAAATGCCGAAGATAACAGCGCATAGATGCAGCCACGTCACGCTCACTCATTCCGAAGATTTGACGATTACAGATAGATAAAAAAATTCTATGGATGATGGAAATCCGTCTTGAACTTCCGTGGGTGTGACCTTGCTTCTTTTCGGTATTGGAGCGGGGTCAAACCGGTTGATTTTTTGAATGTTTTATTGAAATGGGAAAGATGTTCAAATCCGACAGCGGAGGCGATCTCCTGGATTTTGCCTGTAGATCCGACAAGCAGCCGTTCGGCTTCCCTTACGCGGACATGAACGATGTATTCCCGAAAGTGAAAACCCGTCAATCGGTGAAATACACGGCTCAAGTATGAAGGACTAATGTAAAAATTACTCGCAGTCTCTTCCAGAGTAAGGGCCTCACGGTAGTGATCACGGATATAGGTGGCTACATCCGTTACTAGATGATGGAGCGGATGTTTCGTCCCTCCAGCTTGTGAGATACTCTCTGAACGCTGGAGGAGAATCATCAGCTCGGAGAATAAAGCGATTACGATGGTTTCGTAATACGGGCGCTGCAACCGGCATTCTTCCAGCATCCGGTTCATTAGAATTTCCGCTTCGTCCTGCTCGCGCAGGGTCAGCTTGAACAAGCGGTACCCGCGGTCATGAAACCAGATGGCTTCATTCTGCAGGGATGGCGGTAGAAGAGCAGGATCATAGTTGATCAGAATCCGCTCGAATTCGGCTACTTCCGAGCTTGCTGTGGAATGAAGCTCCCGGCCGGAGATAAGAATAAGCTCACCCTTATGAACCGTAATGACTCGGTCGTCCACAAAGTATACCCGCTCCCCTTGTATCAGATAGTACAGCTCGGCTAAGTCATGGCTGTGGGGACGTGGCATAGCAGTGATGCCTTTACGTTTCATATGCTGGATGCTGTAGCGGTCTTCTTCAATATGATATTTGTGATTGGGGCTAGTCAGGCTAGTCATAATTCTCCTCTTCTCTTACGAAGCGTTACGGTTATTATAGAATAAACTCAGGTTGATAGGAAAGGAGCCGCAGATGTTAATTACAGTCTCTAAGAGTGTCGACGAAGGATTCAGTAGTTTACAGGCAGCGTTGGATTCAATTCCACAGGAACACAAGGAAGAAGTGACGATTCGGATCAAACCCGGCATTTACGAGGAAAAAATTACAGTGAAACAGGGAACGCCTCCGGTTCTGCTACTGGGGGAAGACACGAATTCCACCATCATTACGTGGTCAGACAACGCGCACACTTTAGGTCCGGACGGAGAGCCGATTGGCACATTCAAATCCGGTACCCTGAATGTATTCGCTGAGCATTTCACCGCTGAAAATCTGACCATTCGAAATGCATCAGGTCCCGGCACTGGCCAGGCGGTGGCTGCTTTTGTTGATGCTGGTCATGCTGTATTCCGGCGTGTACGCCTGCTGGGTGATCAGGATACTTTGTATACAGGGCAAGGAAAGCAATATTATAACGAATGTTACATTGAAGGCGATGTGGATTATATTTTTGGCGCGGCTACGGCTTTGTTTGAACGTTGCCGGCTGCATAACAAACGTTCCAGAGGATATATTACAGCCGCATCAACGCCTGAAGGCGCACCGTTTGGTTATGTATTCCTCGATTGTGAAATTACTGGCGGTCAAGGTGTAAGTGAAGTGTATCTTGGCCGACCTTGGCGCCCTTATGCACATGTGGCTTTTATCCGCACGGTCATAGACAGTTCGATTATCGGCGAAGGCTGGCATAATTGGGGGCAGCCGGACAGGGAGGAAACTAGCCGCTATGAAGAATATGGCAGCAGTGGACCGGGAGCCAATCCCGAAGCCAGAGCTGCATGGTCACGGCAGCTGATTCCACAGGAAGCTGCGGAGTATAGGGTGCTGACCGTGCTTGATGGCTGGCATCCTGAAGGATATTAAGGAAGGAGCACTTCGGATGGAGCCTCTGGAACAATACATGAAAGAACTAGCTGGTTCAGCTCAACGCAACTCGGCTTTCAGCAAAGACATACCCTTTCAGCAATGGCGTGATGAGCTTAGCACAGCATTTACGAAGCGGTTAGGTGGCTTTCCAGAAATAGCTGAGGAGCTGCAACCGGTTCTGCTGGAACGAACCGTCTGCTCCGGGTATACCCGTGAACGTATAGAGATAACTACCTATGAAGGGTTGCGCATGCCGCTGTATCTTTTGATCCCGGATCAGCCGTTCTCTACCCCTGTTCCTGCCGTTCTTGCCATTCATGGACATGGCTATGGAAGCCGGGAGATCGTAGGCTTGAACCCGGACGGATCGGATCGGCAGGGAGATCCAGGGCTGCACAAAGACTTCGCTGTTTCACTGGTAAAACAGGGCTTTGTAGTGGCAGCCCCGGAGCTGCTCGGCTTTGGGGACAGACGATTGGAAGAAGACCTAACAAGCGGGGAGCCTGGACGTAATTCCTGCTTCCGCCTGTCATCCGCATTGTTGATGGTTGGGAAGACAATGGCCGGCTACCGTATCTACGAAACCATGCGGGCACTGGATTATTTGCAGACAAGAAAAGAAGTTAAGGATGAACGAATTGGAATTATGGGTATTTCCGGCGGGGGACTGGTGGCTGGCTTCACAGCTGCACTTGACGAACGAATCGCTTGTGCGGTCGTAAGCGGGTATGCCAATACTTTCGCAGACAGTATTCTGACACGCAATCATTGCCTTGATAATTATATTCCAGGGATTTTGCTGGAAGCGGAGATGCCTGACCTACTGGGCCTCATTGCCCCTCGTGGCCTGTTCCTCGAATCGGGAGATGCTGATCATCTGTTTGGCCCGCGCGGAACAAAATTAGCTTTAACCCAGTTGCAGACGATTTACAGGTCGGCGAATCATATCGGACAGGTAGAAGCGGACTTCTTCACCGGAGGTCATGAGATTCATGGTGAACCAGCCTTTGCCTGGCTGCGCAAGCAGCTCAACTGAGCATAAGATTAGACTTCATATGGATGACAAACGAAGGAGGAATAAGGATGTCTATAACTGAAGCAACAACCGTTCGCTTGTCCAGTAAAATCGCGAGTACGATTCTTGGAGGGTGCAACAAGCAGGGAGAGCATGAATATGTGCTGGAAAGATGGGCTTATGTTCCGGGCATGCTGCTGATGGCAATGGCCCGGGCGGGTGTTCAGCTCGACCAGCCTGAGTATGTCTCCTTTATGGAGCGGCATATGGACACATTTATTGGAGAGGATGGTTCCATCCGTACCTACAGGCTGGAAGAATACAATCTGGACCAGATTAACGAGGGGAAAAACCTGTTCTTGCTATACCAGAAAACCGGAGAAGAACGGTATGCTGAAGCAGCCCATTTGCTGGCCGCACAGCTTATTGGACATCCCCGCACCTCCGAAGGGGGATTCTGGCATAAGAAGGTATACCCTTTCCAGATGTGGCTGGACGGGCTGTACATGGCATCGCCATTCCTAGCGGAATACGGCAAGGTTTTTCAACGACCTGAACTGATTGACGAAGCGGCGCATCAGCTGCTGCTGGTTGAGCGGCGGACCCGTGATCCACGGACCGGTCTGCTCTATCATGGCTGGGATGAATCCAAAGAGCAGGAATGGGCTGACTCGTCTACCGGATTGTCCTCTCATTTTTGGAGCCGGGCGATGGGTTGGTATGCGATGGCTGTGGTTGATTGCCTGGAGCATTTTCCGCTCACTCATCCGCAGCGGGGGACGATCATTGGCATTTTCCAGCGGATGTGCGGCGCGCTTCTGGAGGTTCAAGACAAGGAGACTGGCCTCTGGTACCAGGTGTTAGATCAAGCGGGGAGAAAAGGCAATTATCTTGAAGCTTCCGGCTCGTGCATGTTTGTTTATGCGATGGCTAAGGGACTAAGATTAGGTTATCTGGAATCCTCTTTTATAGAGGCGATGTTGCAAGGGTATGAAGGCATTTTGACGCATTTGACTGAAGAGGATGAACAAGGTGTGCACCTGCACCAGATCTGTCATGGAGCGGGTCTGAGCAAAGACCGTAATGGCTCATACGATTACTATATCTCTGAGGACGTATTGTCGGATGTGCCTATGGGCGTCGCTCCATTGTTATTAGCATCACTTGAGGTGGAACGGTACCAAGCTGAAAAATAACAGAAGCCCAATCATTCCCTCTGAAATGGAATGATTGGGCCTTTTTTTGCTGCCAGATATATATTTATTAGCGTTTCAGCAGATCCTCGCGGATAGGTGTGAAGACATCGAGCAGCGCAGAGTCTGCTTCCAATGCGGTTACACCGTGCTTTGCATCTGGCGGTATGGCAATACTTTGCCCCGCGGTTACCTTATGCTTCTCGCCGTCAATACGAAATTCAAAGCTTCCACGCAGACAGTAGCTCATCTGCTCGTGAGGATGGCTATGCTCATAGCCCTCGGCTCCCTTTTCGAAATGAACCTCCATCATCATCAGACTGGCTGCAGCGTTCAAGATACAGCGTTTAACTCCCGGTTCTGCTGGTTCCCATACTCCAAGATTGCTCATGTTCTAATCTTCCTCCTTGTATATAGTTATCGGGGCATGGCGATGTGAATTCTGCCTGCCTCAATTCTTAATTGGGTTGCTTCAGGTTGCCCGGATGTTGACTCAGATTCTCCGAGCAGCCTAAGCGGTCCGGGACCCGGAACAGTAACAAGGTGTTCCTCCTTGGTGCCGTTGATGGCGGCGATAAACCATTTTCCATCCGTACGGGATATCCTGTACAAGCGTACTCCTTCGACAGCCTCTTCATAATCAAGCTGTTCAAGCTGTAGTGAAGAAGCATCTTCTGTCCGGGGATGAAGCAGAATGACGTAATCGCTTGTACCACCATAAACACGGAAATGTTGCTGCTCTGCCAGCGGATAATTCCCGGCGACAGCGCCTTCTCCCACTGTAATCACTGGAAGTTCTGGTTCGGCGATATAAGCGCTTAGGTGCTTGCCGTTCAGGCAAGCTGCATCAATGGATTGCTCCATTATACTTGCATCAGTACTGAGTGTATGCAGATTCCAGACGCTGTTCGATGCTCCCTCAATTCGATCCCATATCAAGTAGACGTTAAAGCCTGCTTTAATGAACAAGAAATTCCGCTCATATTCTCTGGCGTTAGCCTCTGGAATAAGACTGCTGGCATGATCTAACTCTTCTGAAAAGCGTACTTCCTTGCATGTGCTTTGCAGTGGGCCATTGGCAAAATTTCCGAATGAATCGGTAAATTGAACAACATTATGAGCTGCGCTGGACACATACCAATGCCGATCTCCGTTATAGTAACCTCCCGTTCCAGAATCAAGGGTTACTGGAACACCATCTGCCCAGATGGAGAAGTGCCCTTCATCATGATGAGCGTGATAAGTCAGCGGAGACGCCTCGTAGATTGCATAATGCTGAAGGTTCTGTTCTCCGTTGCGGAAGATGACATAACCGATATCGGGATAATGTACGGAGTCGAGTGCAGGCCTTTGTTCTGTTAAGTCGGGCTGTGGATATAACAGCGCGACCAGAGGCAGAGGAAAAGCGCCGCTATCCTCAATCGGTTCTCCGCCGTGCTTCCACGTCCAGAGCATTTCCCCGGCAAGCTGGGGGTCTTCGTCCATATAGAATGGGGCCGCATATCCAAGCAGGCGAAACCATTTTTCCTGCACATTGGCATCGCCGACCGCTGGTGTAAGCAGGATGGGGGAGCCAGAAGAGCCGCCTTGAATAATATCTGGTGCAGTCACTGTGCCGATTAGGAAACGGTACATGCCCTTTACCTTCTCATGCTTGAAATAATCAATGCCCTTCAAACGCTTTAATAGGACGAAGAAAAGAAAATAGCGATGCAATACTGCGCCATGGTAGCGAATATTTTCTGGCCACGCGCCGTCTGAATCCACCACTTCTGCCAGCTGCCAGTTGATGACAGAGAGGGCATGATCAAGATATGCCTCACTTTGTTTTTCATTGGGAAAGAGGAGGGCATATACACCCAGTCCGGTTGCCCGGTCGGCATTCCAATTACTGCGTTTTCCCCCCTTTTCATCTGGGAAGGTCTCCAGATCAAACCGGTAGTAGTGGGTATCCATCATCATGTCTGCGATATAGCGGAAATGAGCGAGAAGTTCGGTTTCTTCTCCAGTGAGGAATACACTGCTGCCAGCAATCTGATCGTAGATTACCGAAGCAGCAGCGAGCCCCCTCCCGATATGCACCGCGCCGTAAGTATCATCGTCATGCCAGCCGTCTCTACGGAAAATATCCATGCCTACCCGCATATCGGCAAGCATGTACTGGAGCTTTTGCTTGGCTCGAACCGCAAATTCACTTTCACCCGTGATCATATACATATTGGCGTCCGCTCCCGTAGCCTCCAGCAGGTAGGCCCAATTGGTAAGTGTCAGCCGATTAAAAAGCGGGGAGAGCAGCTCAGTTCCTAACGGCTGCCCCGCAGCATTTAGAAAATGGACCCCGATGCAGATTCCTTCGCCCAGAGGAGCTTCCAGACTGAGCGCCGTCTGCACGCTGTAATGATCACCTTCGTATACAGGTATGGTCTCTCCATAATGAAGGATTGTCAATCCTTTCACTTCCTCATTACTGATGCAGATACATTGCAAATCGTCTGCCAGACTAGCGCCAGATGGGGTTACACCAGATGGCTGGAGACCCTGCTGCCAGCTGGCCAATTTCTCTAGATATACTGTGCTTCCGTTTTCTCGGTCTTGACTCCACCCCAGCATCCCAGATTCTAGACCGCCATTCGCTAGTTCAACCGGCAAGCCAAGCTGCGAATGAGTCAGACGCAAGCCCCCGATGCGCGCCGTGCCCTTTCCCCGAATCTGTACAGAAAGCTTGAGGAAGGCCGTTCTGGGAGGGGTTTTAAAAACAAAGGGTTCTACCCGGAACACGCCGAGTTTATGGAGGGGCGCAGCAGCTTCTCGGCTGGCAAATTGTTCAGACAGCTGTTGTTGTCTTTCGTACTCTTGCTGGACCTTGGGAAGCTGTTCGATTCTAAGGCGTATGCCCTCCAGCTCTCCTTCGGTATAACATCCGAAGGGGCGTGTACCGCCACCATATGCTGAAATCATCGGTAGTTCTAACCTCCTTGTAAAGTAGTCATGGTTCGTGGGTGAGCTTTCTCTTAATTAGTATAAACGTGGCTTTACGAAGGACGGGATAGATAAACAAATGAAGGAAAGGGGACAAAGCAACTGAAAAAGTGAAATTCTCCCCCAAGCGCAGTCGCTTTCTCCCTAACCGTTACGAACGGATAGAATTATCATTAAGGACATAAGCTTAGTCCAATGGACAGGAGGAACAATAAATGAATTTATCAAAACGTCAAATTAACGCCTGGACCTTCGTTGCTCCCAGTTTGATTCTGACGCTGGTTTTTGGAGTATATCCGATCTTTTGGGCTCTGAAGTACATGTTCTATGATTACCAGGGTTTCGGCGAACCCTTGTTTATCGGGCTGGAGAATTTCGAGCGCTTATTAAGGGATCAGGAATTCTGGAAGTCAGTGGTCAACACCTTTATCTACGCTGGAGGCAAGCTGCTCATCACCTTGCCATTATCATTTTTACTGGCGGTTGTCCTCAATCGTGCTTTGAAAGGGCGGCAGCTGCTAAGAGCGATTTACTTTATGCCGACCGTAATCAGTGCTTCGGTTATGGCCATCGTATTCTACGTTATCTTTAATTCATACAATGGGATGGTTAACCAGCTATTGGTCGGCTCTGGAATTATTTCCGCTCCGATAGATTGGCTAGGGCCGAAATATGCCTTACTAACAGCTATTATGATTGCGATATGGGGGGCTATCGGTAACTATATGCTGCTCTTTATCGCTGGTTTACAGAACATTCCTGAGGATCTCTATGAGGCGGCATCTATAGATGGAGCTGGACCTTTCAGAAAAATGTGGAACATCACCGTTCCCATGCTCGGACCTGTATTGCAAATGATCATTATGCTCGCTATTACCGCCTCCCTAAAAGGCTACGAGAGTATTATGGTGCTTACCGAAGGCGGTCCTTATGGCAAGACGGAAGTTATGTACCTGTACCTGTATAAGCTGTTCTTCCCTGTATCCAGTGGGGGTACAAGCATTCAGCAATTTGGCTACGGTAGTGCGGTTGGTTTTGCCACAGCAGTTATTGTAGGTCTGATTACCTTAGTCTACTTTTATGTATCTAAAAAGCTAAATGATATCTATTAAAAGAGAGGAGAATGAACAGTGAGTACATTACATGCGGAGACGAAGAACACTTCGGTCCAGCCTGTCCGGTCCTTCAAGACCCGAGCGGTGCTGTCCCGGACCTTGCTGTGGATTTTTCTACTTATAGTGGCGGCTTTTGCGTTGTTTCCGATTATTCTGGCTTTTTTTGGATCCCTTAAGACCAATCTGGAGTTGACGACAGGAACCACCTTGCTGCCTAAGTCATGGCAGATTGGAAACTACGCGCAGGCTTGGAATTCGGCTAACTTTGCCCGCTTTACATGGAACAGTGTGTTTATCAGTATCTTTACCACCTTAGGCACTCTATTCATTGGAACGATGGCCGCATATGCGGTAGCGAGAGTAGATTTTTACGGGAAACGTATATATGTTGTAATTCAGTCCTGCACGCTGTTTATCTCGATCGGTGCTGTGGTGCTTCGGCCGCAATTTGACCTTATGGTAGCGCTTAATCTACAGAAATCGTTATGGGGTGTCATTATTATTCTGATTAGTGCGCATGCCACGGCATTTTTTATGTTGATTGGTTTTGTACGAGCGATTCCGAAGGATCTGGATGAGGCTGCTTTTATTGACGGCTGTAATTTCTATAGCGTATACTTTCGAGTTATCTTACCGCTTCTGACACCCGCCCTTGGAGTCACGGCGCTCTGGACCTTCCGCGGAGCATGGAACGAATATATTCTGCCGCTGGTTTTTACCATGACACAGCCAAAATTACAGACACTCACCGTAGGATTGGCGGGGCTAAAATATGGTATCGGCGATGCGGCGCAACCTCAATTGATGCTCGCGGGTGCATGTCTGTCCATGTTGCCAATGATTGTTGTCTATATTTTCGCTAACAAATCGTTCATGCAGATGACAGCTGGCTCTGTAAAGGGCTAAATTCGGGGCGGGCTTCGGACAGCTATTCAAGAAGGATGTGAATACATGCTGAAGGCCTGGGTTTATCGTACCTCTTTGAAGAAAAGAATATGGCTATCTTTTACCGCACTGACGGTATTCTGTATTTCTGTCACCGGTTTATTGGCTTACTCCATCGCTTCTCGGGCGATGGAGCGTAACTCTGTCGAGTTAAATCAAAATGTGCTGACTCAGTCAATCAATGTCCTGGACCAGAAGTTAAAGCAAATCATTGTGGCTTCCTCCACGATGATGTTGAGCGAAGCTTATCAGCAGACCATCCGGGATATTAAAGCTCATAATATGGAACGTTTTTTTGCCAATTTTTCTATGCTGCAAGCGCCCTTCACGCAGGTAGAGTTGACGGAAAACTCCATTGAATCTATCTTGATCAGTACGCCGGACGGGGATTTCTACTCTACCAGCAATCAGCGCAGAACTTTGACCCCATTTCTAGAATCTTCGCTGTACCAACGGATTAAGGAGAAACCTGAATCCAATTGGGTGGAGAGTCATCGGGACGAGCTATTTGCCGGGAAACACCATGTTATTTCCCTAGTCTTGCAGCCGCTTACAGACAATTATGTCCCTGATCTATTTTTGATTGTTAATGTAAAAGAGGACATTCTTGAAGATACTGTAAGTGGAGGCGGGAGTCTTGGCTCCGCGCGTTTTTTACTGATCAATAAAGAGGGAACAAGCGTCTTCGGAGACGGGAGACGTCCGGAATGGTCTCGGGACTCTGTGTTTTTGGACAAACTGAGGGAAGCGGACCGGGGTAATTTTGAATATTCTGCTGGGGATGGGCCAATGCTGCTCAGCTATGCCAGTTCAGGGTACGCAAAAGACTGGGTGTTGGTCAGCTACCTGTCCAAAAAGGAACTGCTGCAACCTGTTCGGAGTATTCAATGGCTGGTGTTGATGATCATGGCGGCATGTATCGTCATCGCGCTTTTCCTTGCAAGGTATCTGTCCGCTTTGCTACTGGGACCGCTGCTGAAACTGCAACGGACGATGTCTCGTGTTGAGCAAGAGGATCTCAGTGCACGCTTCCAGAGTCCTTTCCAGGATGAGATTGGGGAGGCGGGACGCAAATTTAACCAGATGTTAGACCGGATTGGTGAGTTGATTGTTGAAGTCAAGGATACAGAAAAAGAAAAGAGAAAAGCGGAGATCAAGGCGCTTCAGGCGCAGATCGAGCCTCATTTTTTATATAACACATTAAACACGATTTTCTGGAAATGTGAGATGGATGAATATGAAGATGTGAAACAGATGGTCATTTCGCTGTCTGCACTGTTTCAGCTGGGACTGAACAACGGGCAGGAAATTACGACCTTAGGCAAGGAACTGGAACATGTCCGCCAGTATCTAAACCTTCAGCAGCAATGTTACGAAGGGTTGTTTGACTATACAATTGATGCCGGAGTGGAACTGCTGGAGCTTCCTGTGTTGAAAATTATTATTCAGCCCTTGGTGGAGAACTCAATCCTGCACGGCCTTAAGGAATTAAGGGGAGGGGGAGTGATCCGGATCTCTGTAGAAGTAGCCAAAAACACACTGCTCATCCGGGTTACCGATAACGGAACCGGCATGAATGCGGAGAAACTCAATGCCTGGCTGAAGGAGCCGAACGGCAGTGGAGGTTACGCTCTGTCTAATATATGTAGCCGACTGCAGCTGTACTACGGCAAAGAAGCCGGATTGGTCTTTCGAAGCAGTCCGCGTGTTGAAACCGAAGCTGTTCTATCCATTCCTGTGGAAGGGGGAATAAATCCTGAGCACCCATTCAATTAAAATATGTATTGTTGATGATATTCCTGCAGTGGTCCGCGGATTGTCGCAGCGGATTCCTTGGGAGGAACATGGGATTGTGATCGCGGCCACCGCGGCAGACGGGGAAGAAGGTCTGGAGCAGATCCGCAAGCATCGTCCTGACATCGTATTGACGGATATCCGAATGCCTTTTAAGGATGGTTTAGAGATGATGCGGAGCATCCAAGCCGAGCAGCCAGGCATCAAACTGATTTTTTTGACGGGTTATTCTGATTTCACCTATGCCCAGGAAGCAGTTAAGCTGGGTGCCTTTGATCTGATTGTAAAACCGTATACCAAGGTTCAAGTGCTTGAATCCGTATTGAAGGCCAAAGAAGTGTTGGAACGGGAACGCAGTCAAGCTGAGCAGATGATGGGCATGGAACAAAAGCTGCGCGAGAGCTTACCTTATTTGCGTCAGGAATATATGCGTCTGCTCATCCGTTACGGCACTAGGCAGCAGCACTTGAGCCAGCAGTGGGATTTTTACAATATCGAGATGAATAACCATAACTTTTGCGTGATGGTAGCGGAAGTGGATTTTTTTGTGGAACGTACATCAGAACTTACGGTTTCCGAAGTGGAATTAATCCGCTTTGCCGTACAGAATATTTTGGAAAATACAATATCCGAATACACTCGGGGTATTGTGTTCCGGGAAAATGTGAATCAGTTCGTTATTGTGATGAACCCTCTGGCGGAGCCGAATATGGAGCAACTTGCAGAGAAATGCCGGGAAAATGTACATCGGTATACGTACCAGACGGTATCCATTGGACTGGGTGGAGAGGTGGAGGAGGTAGGGCAGCTTTCTGCTTCCTATGCGCAGGCGCTGTCTGCACTTGCGAACACCTTTCTAAATGGTGGGAACAGCGTGTACACCTATGTTGAAGATGCAGTCGTGAATGCCGTGCTACCCAGATACTCATATGACAAGGAGAAAGAATTGCTTTATTGTCTGCGTTCGGCGAATTTGTCCAAAGCAGAGGAGCAGCTGGATCATATTTGGCATGATTGGATTACTGCACCGGCAACGCCTAACCCGTCCATCGTTAAGACGTTATGTCTTGAACTGGCTCATTCTATCCATCGGATTTTTTCGGAAAAAGCAACGGATTCGGAAGTTAAAACTCTGGAAAATAAGCTTGCAGACATGAGCAGTGCAGTCTCTTTTGAAGATCTTAGCCGCCAGATTCGGGAATTTTGCCGTTTGGGCTGTACGTATTTGCAACAACGCCAATGCAGTGACGCGCGTATGCTTGTGGATCGGGCCATCACTCATATCAATGGAAATCTGCAGCGAAATCTATCCGTCGCCGACTGTGCACGGGAGGTGCATCTTAGTCCTAGCTACTTCTCCAATCTTTTTAAAAAGGAGACGGGGATGACACTCGCCCAATATATTATCGGGAGACGAATGGACAAAGCCAAGGAGCTGGTGCTGGAAGGCATACAGGTTCAGGATATTGCCATCTCTTTGGGATATGAGGATCGACCCTATTTTACAGAGCAGTTCAAAAAATACACCGGAATGACGCCGACTGACTTTCGTGCAAAATATACCTTGCCCAAAGTGGAGGGAAACAGTGATTTCGTCTCCCATTGACAGTTGTTTTCTCCTTCACTGATAAAAGGGCAGTGGAATTATAATTTTCTTAAGAAATGAATGCGATTTCAAAAGAAAAGGGAGGCATTTTAGATGAAAAGAAACAAATGGATATTAGCTGGGGTTTCGCTGATGCTGGCTGGCTCGTTGGCCGCCTGTTCATCATCCGAATCTAATACGGAGGTAAGCAGCAGCAATACAAACTCCGAAAAAACAAAATTGGTCTACTGGACCATTGATCGTCATGATTCTGATTTTATTGAGCAAAAGATCAGCGAGTATGAAGGTCTTAATCCCAATATCGAGATTGAAATGAAGGTTATGGCAGAGAACTATACGCAGTCGGTGGATATTGCCTTCTCCAGCATGCAGGCGCCTGATATTCTCCGGGTGGATACTTATAACGTGCCAACGTGGGTCAAAAGAGGGTATCTGGAATCTTTTGATAGCTACATTTCACCAGAGATGAAGAGCCGGTTCGAGAACGTACTTATCAACGAGAAAAATACCGTTGACGGCAAAATATATAGCCTTCCCAATATCGGTCAGTTCTGGCGCCTCATTTATAACGTAGATTTGTTCGAGAAGGCTGGCATTACAGAGCCGCCTACCACACTCGCAGAGATGGTCGAGGATGCCAAGAAAATTACGGCAGCGGGAAAAGATATAGGCGCTTACGGCTTCGCGGGTAATTTTAAAAGTACCAGCGGATTTGAGCGTATCGCTTATCCAATAACAACACTTAGCAAGACTAAGGGCACAGAGGGCTTCGACTTCCAGACGGGGCAATTTGATTTTAGCGTCTATAAAGAGGTTGCTGAGGCGCTGCGGCAGATTAAGGTGGATGGAAGCATGATGCCAGGATCGGAATCGCTTGATATCGACCCGCTGCGTGCGCAATTCGCTCAAGGCAAGATCGGCATGTATTTCAACCATTCCGTTGAGCCGACGGTCTACAAAACCCAATTCCCAACTGAAATTCGCTGGGCAGCTGCGATTCCTCCAACCATTGACGGGGAGCAGAAGGGGGTCAGCCAAGTTATTGCAGGAAGTTATTTGGCTATGAGCAAGGATTCTAAGCATAAGGAAGAAGCTTGGAAGTTTATTGAATGGATGTACAGTGATGATGTGCAGATTGCTTACCAGGAAGCAGGGTATGGGGTTTCGGTTATTCCATCGGTTGCTACTGTTGCCAAGGCACCAGACATTGCAGGAATTGAAGATTTTCTGCCTACGAAGTTAGACGGAATTTATCCAGCGACTCCGATGGTCATTAGTGAAGGACGTCTGGAAGGACTAAAGAAGGTTGATGTCTTCAATAGATATATTTTTGGTGGTGGAGATTTAGATAAAGAGCTTCAGGACTTGAATGCTCGCTATAATGCGGCACTTGAAAAAGCCAAAGCCGCAGGTGACACCGATATCGAAGCACAGCCGGACTTCGATGCAGGTTCCCTGCAGGGATCATTGGCCAAATAAATCGAAAAAGACGCCTCTTGTGCTTCGTATTAATACGAGCTAGTGGCGTCTTTTTTTGATGACTACTATGATAATTTTTATTCCTCAGTCGTTTTAGCTGTGCTCGGGGTTCCTTTGTTATTGTAGAGCCACAGCGCGTATTCCAGAGGGCGAAGCAGGGCTTTGCGGTAAGTGGTTCCGTCACCTGATCTTGCGAACACTTCACGGGCGGGCTTTGGATTAACCTCCAGCACGTAAATTTTACCTTCGCGATCAATGGCGAGGTCCAATGCAAGCTCACATAAGGCTCCGTAACTTTCTTCCAAGAAGGCTGCGGCATCAAGACCTAACCTCTCGGCAGTCTTCATGACCTTATCGGTTTTATCCTGACTACCCAGCCATTCCTTCAGCAGCGTTTCCGCTCGAACGGCATGACCACCGCCATGAAGATTGGAGGTTACACTCCGCGCTGCACCGACTCGTGCTGCCATACCTGTCAGTTCCCAGACACCTTGCCCATTCTTTTGAACGAGCATCCGGTAATCATGGAAACGTCCGCCCGGCAGACGTAATGGGATCCCCTGTTGGATAAGGAAACGTCCGCCGATACACCATTGCCGTACGATGGAATCCAGCCGAGTAGAAGAGACTTTACGGGTGGGAATGATTCGGCGATCCTGGCGACGGCCTTGAATATCATATACCCCACGCCCATCCTTCATTCTCTCAATTCTGAGAATGCCACGTCCGCCTGTGCCGTTTGCCGGCTTGATATAGACTACTGAATTGGTTTTCAGCATCCGGCGCAGGTCGGCAGAGGACTGATAGAGTAAAGTTTCTGGCATATGCTGCCGGAAACGGCTTTTTTGTGAGAATGTTTGGTGAATGGTCCATTTGTTGCGCAGTGGACGATTCAGAAATAACAGATGATTGTAGCGTTCTCGGAAACGAAGCAGTTGCTGAAAGCGTGAGCTGCGCTGAATACGGCAACGGTCATAAATCATGTTCGGAAAAGAACGCCATTTGCGTGACCATTTTCCGCTCTTGGGATCAAAGACAAGGGCATGGATCTGCTCTTTGCTGGGATGAACATCCATGGGGGTAAACACAAAGACATCCAAGCCAATTCGTTTGCCCTCGACGATCATTCTCCGGTACACGGCCTTTTCTTCAAGCTGCTTGGCTTCGTTAATATATAAAGTAAGAATGCCTAAGACGGGCTCTGGCACAGGAGTTCACCTTCTTGTGGAGAAATAGTAGTGCTGCCGGTATGATGGGGTGACCGGAGCAGTAATGTTGGCTTGCCGGTAGGACCAGTGGTAAGTGTGTCGGCAGCAAGGCCGATATTGAAGCACATCTTTAGGCTAGCAGTATTGTCGCAGGCAACACTGCATTGCAGATGCCCGAGGCGTTTCAGCTGGGCAGCCATTAAGGCAGTGCCGGTATGTCTATTCCGGTAGAAGGGGTGCACAGCGACAAGACAGGCTTCTGCACCGAAACCGGATACGAAGCTGACTCCTGCGAGCTGGCGCCCATTCTGACCGCGTACGGTAGCGACAAGCAGCGAGATACCCGGCTCTGACAACTGATCCGGTGTTAATCGGGCCAGTACTTTGCAAGCTTGGTTTGTGATTCGCTTCTCCCCATGCGCTCTTATAAACTCAAGCAGTCCAGCCAGCCGTGATTTCCACTGCTTGGCATTTGTGTCATAGATGGAGGATATCTGCATGCTGTGTCACATCCTTTTAATGATTTCTATTTAAACTGGCGCGCTAAATGCTGGCCGTAGTGAAAGATTCGCTCTAGGGACAGCTTGCGGATCGCGGGTTCATCAAATTTCATCGGCCGGGAGTTGGCCTCAAAGAACCAGAGTCCCCCATTCTCATCTACACCCAGATCCATCGACATCTCTCCGAGCATAGAATCAGAAGCTCTTTCAATTTGTCTAGCGATAAGAAGGGCGGTTGTAGGCACGCTCTTCAGGATCATGGCTGCTTTTTCGGTTCCAAATGTACTTTCCAGCATGCTGGCAGGCTCTTCAATACTACCGCCGCGTGGTACATGTGTCGTTATACTTCGGGCACCGGCGAGGCGTGCACCTATGCCAGTGACTCCCCAGCCGCCTCTGCTGTTTTTTTGCAGAAGCACCCTCAGATCAAACGGTCTTCCCCGATGAGTCGCCAGTTCAATAGCCTGCTGCACAATATAACGAGAGATTCCTTTTTCTTTTCCGATTCTTGCCCAGAGCCGGTCCATGGAAGCTGCTTTGTACGTCACATTTTTTTTGCCGCTTTGAATTTGGAGCCGGTAAGGCAAAGCGGTATCTGCACGATATTTTAAGCGCATAATTCCTTTTCCTGCTTTGCCATTCTCTGGTTTAAGGTAGAGGCTGGTATGCTGGTTCAGCATGGCAGTAAGGGTGTTTGCACTGCGTAATCGTCTCGTTTTTGGAACATGCTTTGAGGTGGAGTGCGAACCCCGTAACCATTCGAACAGACTCCATTTATTGAAAAAATATGGATTATATAGCTTAATGCCTGGATGTTCCAGGCATTGAGCTATTTTACGTACCACAGCAGGTTTTTCCTCATCCTCACGGGTGGGAATTCGGTTATAAATGATTTGTGGAAGAGGTACAGGAATGCTGTACCAGATTTTACCGCTGGACGATGGGACATATCCGTTCACCATCCGTTCCTCAAGTTTGAGGTCACGGACAGTGATGACGTAGACAAGAAATCCCATTTCTTTGCCTGTGCGAATAATGTCCCGGAAGTTGCTGCGGTTGCCATTAAATTGCCGTACTTTATCGCTGGTTGTCAGTATGGCAATAACAGGTTTTGTATCTTCCGGATTATGGGTGCTCACATCTCATCCCTCCTGCGGAATTTGCTGAGGTATAGACAATGCTCCAGAATGTGCTCGATGGAAGCTTTGCCCTCAGCGCGCAGGGAAGGGTGACGGAAGATGGAACGACCTGGTTTGGCGTTGGCCTCGAACATCCAGATGTCTTCATCCTGATCAATTCCGAGATCAAAGCCAATTTCACCGAGCAAATGACGATGCTGGACTTCTAGTGATTCTGCCAGCTTGATGGCTGTAGTCTTTGCACGCTGCAGTACTTCATCAGCTCTTGCGCCGAATACACGTCCGAGTGCTTGCTGAGGTGTAAGCAATGCTCCTCCATTTTTAAGGTGAGTGGTGACACTGCCACGGCCGGCTTTTTTAGCGCCTATGCCGACTACAATCCACTGATTACTGCCGTTTTTATGCATATGGAACCGGAAATCAATCGGGCAGCCATCTATTTCAATGAGACGTATTCCCTGCTGAACTATATAATTTTGCAGATTTTGACCGTGACGCGAACGAAGCATACGCATAAGGGCTTCAAAGGTGGTAAAGCGTAAAAGAACGTTTTTTCCACCGCGGCGGTAGCGGGCAAAATACCCCTTTTTCGGGAGATAGGTAAGCCGGTAAATGCCGTGACCCAGACTTCCCGCAGAAGGTTTATAGTATACAAAATGATGGTGATCCAGCATTTCTCTCATTTTTTCCGTGGACGGATTGCTGTGGGTTTCAGGTACATATCGATTTGCCGCCCCATCATTTTCTAAAAGCTTATAGATATCGGATTTATTGAAAAAGCTCCAGTTAAAGTATGGAATTCTTTTCCGCATAAATCGTTCGCGAAGTTGGTTGATATAGGGTGAGGTCTCAGCTCTCCGACTGGGCAATCGATTATAGACAACATCAGGTAGAGGGACCATTTTTCGTTCAAACTTACCGCTTGAAGTCAAAAAATATCCATAGACCTGTTCCTGTTGCCAGTTGATGTCACGCGGCATAAAGGCAAATATATAACATTTGTTGCTGCCTTCCCGCAGTAATTGCTTGATGAACCCTGTGCGAGAACCGAAGGGCTGAGACGAGGAAGCAGGACCATCGGACAATATGCCAACTAAAGGTCCTAGCTGCACCTCGTCATTCTGTAGATTGCGTAAATAGACACCACCTGATTTCGGAACCTTGATAGCGCTTTTTACGCCTGAGGCGAGATATAGGTGATTTCCGGCGCGCTTGATGGGCTTGATCATGGTCGGGGTGGCATCTTTACCGAGCCTTAAGCGTATATTTTTTTTCCCCGTTAACTTCAAGCTTTTCATCAGTGCACCTGATACATATACAACTCTTTGGGGCTGCTTAGTGAAATGCACATTGCAAAAAGTGAGACTCATTTATGAATCCTCCTTAGGAACCATTGTTATCATTCTCCCGTTTGTAACGGAGCTGCCCGTAGATAGGGATGGTATCCGTCGTTGTGTGAGCAGTAGATGGCGCGCATAAGACAGTGGATTCTCGGCGGCGAGCTTAGCAGCCCGGCGGTCGCCCGTCAGCCGGAATACCGTGCGCCCTGGCTTGGAATTTGCTTCTAGTAAATGAATCCGACCGCTCGAATCAATACCGAAATCAAGGCCGAGTTCTCCAAGCCTGCCGCATGCAGCCTCCAGTAGGGGAGGCAAGTATGCAGCTTCTGCAGCAAGCTCATGCATGATGTCTTTTCCACCCTGACCATATTCAGCAAGCAAAAAAGGCAGGGGAGAAACAGCTGTTCCGCCGCCATGCAGGTTCGAAGTCAGCGAACCTTGGTTACCCAGCCGTACAGCCATGCCGGTAAGAGTCCAGCGGCCAAGGCCATTCTTTTGCATCAATACACGCACATCGAACGGTTGCCCCTTACTATTCGTTAGGTGCAGGAAAGGCTGTATAATATAGCGGCGTGAGCCGATAAATTCATGAATCCAGTTCAGTCCTTCAGCCTGTGAGTCGAAAACATATTGAAAAGGTGTATTTGTACCGTCACGCCCTCGTACTCTCATGCCTCTGTTCTGCAGTATGGCATGTAATGTACGTTTGCCATGGGTGCCGGCCTTGGGCTTTAGAAAGACTCCATATTCTCTTTCAGCAAGCATTGTACTTAACCTGCGGGTACCGGTATAGAGTACAGTTTCCGGCAGTATTGCCGCTGCTCTCCGGTCGCGCTTCAATATCTCATGTACACCCCATTTATCTGGCAAACCTCGAGACCAAGGCAGGGAACGATGAAGAGTAGAGAGAGCAGCGGAAGCTTCTTTTCTTTCTTTAGGACCTTCGTAAAAGCAGCGATTATAGACAATATCTGGCGGTGAAGAAGTAGTATTCTGCCAGCTTCCATCTTTCCAGGTATAGCCGGTAATGGAGGAACCGTCTGCCGCTACTCCGTCTGGATGAAATACGAGGACTTTTAGGCTGTATAGAGGAGCTGCCCGGCATAAATGACTGCAAAACTCTGGCTCGGCGATCGGTGGATTCCCGTTGCGGCGGCCTGTCATAATGCCGAGGAACCCCACTTCTGTTTCAGTCATCGTGTCCTCCTTATAAACCGGCCAAGTAGCGGCAATATAAAATCATTTGCTTGACGGACGGTCTTATTTTTTGATCGTTTAACGGTGTATTATCGTTCTTGGAGGGCTTGGAGTTAACCTCTAAGAGCCATATTCGTCCTGATTGATCCAGTGCCAGATCGATTCCGAGCTCTCCGAAATGAGCGGGGATAAAGGTTTCGACCCCTCTTGCAATGGCAAGTGCTGCTCTGGGCAGCTGAAGCTGAACGTTTTCTTTTGCGCCCGGAGGAAGACTGCTCTTGCTAACCGCTTCTTTTACAGTGCTGAGACTGCCACCTCTAGCTAAATTAGACACGAAGTGATTGCTTCCGGCGGTGCGGGCGACAATGGAGGTAACCCCCCATTTTCCGCTGCCATTCTTCTGAACAAGTGCCCGGAAATCTACAGGCCGCCTTCCTAGCTCCATCAAAGGCAATCCCTGCTGAATCTGGTATCGAGTAGTCTTCATTTTGGGAGCGATGGACTGGTACAATTTAGCGAGAGTGGTGTAGCTTTGCTTGCGTGTACCTATGGAGGTAGTAGACAACAGACGGTAACCTCCGCCTTCTTCTTTAGAGATACGAAGTATGCCTTTGCCGAGACTGCCTCGTACAGGTTTCAAAAATACACTTGGGTAATGGCTGCACATCTTCTTCATTACGGCAAAGCCGTTCAACGCATGCGACTCAGGTAAATACCGCTGCAGGGAAGGGTCTTGCGCTAAAGCTTCAAATACCTCTGTCTTGTCAAGAAATTTTTCGTTGAAGAAATGCGTTCCATATCGTGATTTTACATCCGCCAAAAAATGCTGTACGCTAGGTTTATTCTCCACCTTTCGCGTCGTTAACCGATTGTTGATTACATCGGCAATGGGCAGACTCATTTTTCTCCAACCCTCGTTGTATACCCAGCCCTGAATGGAAGAACTGCGTGTTTCCAGCGCTTCCGGGGTAAAGAAATATACATAGGCGCCTTGTGTGTGGCAGGCATTTGTCAATTCCCGGCAGAACATGGTAATGGGTCCAAACAACCTGTCGAGATTATCTGGATGGTCACGACTGACGAGCACGCCGATCAACGGTCCAAGCCGCAAGGTGCGGCTTACAGAGCTGTAAGAAACGTTGAGGGTTTGTCGGTGTTTCCATCCGGTCCGCTGCGCCAGTCCTTCGCTTACACGCAGGATGTCGGATTTGGGAGCCGAGATAATGGTAACCTCCTGCCGGAAAGAGCCGAATGCCAGCTGGAGTGTTCCGTGAGACGGGATTTTGAGTCTTTTCATGGATTTTTCGCCAAGCATTATAGCGTTTTCCTGCAGGATGCCCGAGTTGACCGTATGGACCGGGATCTTGAATTGGGACATCGTGGATCTCCTTCCGGTAGGCAGCATGATGCCGGCAATTTGGTAGCTAAGGGTTACATATCATTCATCATATGGAGACAGATGACCCTTGGTGATTGACCTAATCGCTAAAAACCTTGCCCAGTCATTTCATAAGCTCGGCCCAAGAAGCAAAACAAGTATGGAATGAGCGAATATTGGAAACTAAAGCAGCGTGAATTCAGGAAGCGGCTGCTAACAAAACTTAAGCGTATGTTTTCGGAGTGAGTTTTTAGAGCAGAGTAGATTCAGGAAGCGGCTGTTAACAAAACCTAAGCGTAAGCTTTCGAAGTGAGTTTTGTAAGAAGACGATAGGAAGTGTACGCTAACAAAACTTAAGCGTATGCTTTCGAAGTGAGTTTTGTACGAAGACGATCTGAGGAGTGTACGCTAACAAAACTTTTAGGAGGAATCATAATGAGCATTCACGACAAAGCACATGAACTGGCGAAAGCCATTAAAGAGAGCAGCGAGGTATCGGATATCAGAAATGCCATGAAGGTCGTAGAAACAGATCCTGAAGCGAAAGCGATGCTGGACAATTTCCGCCAAGGTCAGATGGAGCTGCAACAACGGATGATGAGCGGAGAAATGCCTCCACAGGAAGAAATGGAAAAGATGGAGAAGCTGTTCGAGGTGCTTAACTTGAATCTTGGCATTCGTCGTCTGTTCGATGCGGAACGCCGTCTGAGCGTTGTAATCGAGGATGTAAATAAAATTATCACCGAGAGTTTGTCTCAACTGTACGGCGAATAAATTTCAACAATGAAAATCAAAAGAGGGTGTTCCCGAAGCCGGTGGCTCTGGAAACACCCTCTTTCTTGTGGCTGTGACTATAGGGCTAGCTTAAGTTCAAGCTCGACTTCGACCTCGACCTCGACCTAATCCTCAACCCCAACCCCAACCATCAACCTCAACCTAATCTTGTTTACCTTCGACTGCGCAGAGAAGAATACCAGCTGCCAAACCTAAGCGGCGATCAAGCTTGCCTTTTCGATCCTCCGAGAAGTCAGCCATAATTTTGGTGACAAATGGATTGAAATTTTGCTTGAATGCAGGGATCGTAGTATCATCCATCTCGATATTATATTTCTGCGGAATAATAGCGATGAAGCGGCGCAGTAGAGCCATCGCGGTGCTGTCTTCCTTGATTTTTCCGATTTCCTGATCATGACGGTCAAGAATAATCCATTCATCCTTCAAAATAGATTTGAGACCCTTACGTCGAAAAGCACCAATATGCTCACCGGACTCTGTATCGTGTACATCATAAGTAGCACTAAAATCGACCACGTTGCGGGCTTTTATGCGCAGAAGCTCCTTCTGCATGGACTCATCCGTATAAAGTGCAATGTCTTCTTTAAGCTTGAACGCTTTCATTTGCGAATAGAGCACAAGCTGCTCAGAGCTATCAAAAATATGAAGTTTCGCACCCATGATCGAAAATACTTTTTTGCGAATTATGTATTCGGTATGATTATAAGCTGCATTCAATTCAAAAACGCCTCCCTAAATGAAATCATCATCTCATATATAAGCGTCTCTTGCTATATAAATGCTAACCTTTTATACATAATTTTGAAAAGGTATATATTTTTTAATGGACTTGTCTCATATTACGGGCCTCATGTTCATAGAGTAGAGATATAGATTCAATCGAATATCCTGTCTACGAAGGAGCTGTTATTAATGAGAAAAAGAAACAAGTTCAAACATGGTATCTATTTGTTGCTGGCGTTGGCCATGCTTTTGTATGCACTGCCGAAGCTTTCGCTTGCGAATGGACCGAGCTGGGTGTTTGGTTTTGGAGTCGTCTGGTCACTTTTTGCGTTTATGGTCATTGCGGCACATTTGCATTTTATTATCGGGGTTGATGAAGAAAAGACCAAACGTTTGGAAGCTGTGCGAAAAGCAAAGCTGGAGCAATGGCAGACAAAGTGGAATGAAGAAACTAGAGTTTCGCAAAGATAATAGAGTTGGCATCGGATACTAAAAAGCTAGATTAGCTTCAGGTCTCTCGAATAAGCGCGGCAGTCGTGCAAAGAGAGGCAAAAATGCCTTAGAATGTTGCGGAAAGCACAGAAGTAGTGCAAAGAGAGGCAAAAATGCCTCAGAATGCTGCGGAAAGCACAGAAGTGGCGCGAAGAGAGGCATAAGTGCCTCAGAATGCCGCCGAAAGCGTAGAAGTCGCGAAAAGAGAGGTGAAAATGCCTTAGAATGCCGCGGAAAGCGTAAAAGTGGGGAAAAGAGAAGTATAAATACCGTAGAATGCCGCACAAAACACCAAAGTAGCCAAAAGAAAGGTATAAATACCTTAGAATGCCGCGGAAAGCGTAAAAGTGGGGAAAAGAGAAGTATAAATACCGTAGAATGCCGCGCAAAACGCGCAAGTAGCCAAAAGAGAGGCATAAGTGCCTCAGAATGCTGCGGAAATTGCAGAAGTAGAGAAAAGAGAGGCAAAAATGCCTTATAATGCTGCGGAAAGCGTAGAAGTGGCGCAAAGAGAGGCATAAGTGCCTCAGAATGTTGCGGAAAGCGCGGCAATGGTGCGAAGAGAGGCATAAGTGCCTCAGAATGCCGCCGAAAGCGTAGAAGTCGCGAAAAGAGAGGTAAAAATGCCTTAGAATGCTGCGGAAAGCGTAGGAGTGACGCAAAAAGGGGCGGAAATGCCTTAGAATGTGCGGAAAGCGCGGCAATGGTGCGAAGAGAGGCATAAGTGCCTCAGAAAGTTGCGGAAAGCGCGGCAATGGTGCGAAGAGAGGCAAAAATGCTTTAGAATGCTGCGGAAAGCACAGAAGTGGCGAAAAGAGAGACACAAATAACGTAGACTGCCGCGCCAAAAGACACACTCATACGAAAAAGCCCACTAGCTTAAGCCAGTGGGCTTTAATATGTTCCTGCATTGCTAGCAGGGGGCTAAATGTTATTTTCCACCCGTAAAAGGATTGATCTCATTCGTGAGATCTCTTCCAGCCTTCTTTTCTTCTGCAGATATCCGTTTACCGAGAGCCGCGTAATACCACACTGCAGGAACGAGAACCGCGAGTATAACAAGAAATTGCATAAGCTCAGCTCCTTTCACGTCGATATTATAAACTTTTTTTCTGATCGTAGAGAGGATGGATATGATCCTACCATCATCCCACCCACTTGTTGCAAAAACAAACCGATTACTTTTTACTGACCGAGCCTTCTACTTCAAATACATAACTGGCGCTTCCCTGAGGCCATCTTGCATGGATGATATACAGATGTCTGCCGCTACCTGCTGCGAGTTGAAAACTATTTTTGTCCACAGAAAGGGTTTCGTCCGGTCGTTCCTCACGAGGAAATGAAGCCATAACCTCTATCTCTTTGGGTGCATATGAGAACTCGAGTTCTACCCGATCACCGCTGATGGCTTTAGGATGTACCTTTTGTTTGGAAACCAATTCATCGTAAGAAGCCATATCCACACATACACCTTTGCCATTGTCGTTCCAGCAATAAGAGCCTTGAATAGCCTCGAACCGCTCACCGCCAACAGTAACTTGAACGCTTGGGGGCTGTGGGTTAGCAGTGTCTTCTGTTGAAATCTTATCTTTAAAAGTTGATTGAAACAAGTCCAATAGATCTTTTTTGCTGGTATCTGACAGACGATAGTGGCCCATTTGTCCGGATTTAATGAGTAACCCACTGTTACTTCCGCCGATCCAAAAAGAGAACTCATAACTTATGCCATCCTTCATGTTCACAGTGGTGCTGTAATCGCTGGAAGCAATATCTAGTTGTCCTCTATCATATTCAGCAGTAGTTATGGCTTGAACAAAACGTTCAAACGAGGATGGATCCGAAATAGTGGCCATGGGCTGTTTTTTTTCAATTAAGTTAATAGACACTATATTATTTGCATCCAACTCAATCTGGCCTGCTTGTTTTACTTCGTTTCCCGTATTTCCACAGCCGACCAGTCCTATAAAAAGCAAAGTAATAGTAAGTAGTAATAAAGCGGTCTTGTTCATATCTTCAATGCTCCTTTACACATTCTTTAATTCTCAGACTATAAAAAAGAGGAAAAGGTTGCTAAATAAAGGCAGCGAATGTTTAAGGTCAGCTTAAAACGCATCAGAGATATTCAGTTTCAAAAAATTCGATTTTAAGGTGGTTTTCAAACTCACTATGTGGCAATACCTACCTTAATCGTAGATTGTGTAAGGAGAGTGAAATTCGAATTCGAAGCTTATGAATCGGTTGTACTGAGCCATTCTATCCGTGTATAATAGGTACAGTATAGTACAGATCGGAGCATGGGGGTGTAACAGTTGGAAGGTCAAGGCGATGCGATTACTAAACACGAGCAACTGCTGCAGCATATTGAAGGTCTTAAGGTAGGCACCAAAATATCTGTTCGCAAGCTCGCCAAAGAAATGTTAGTCAGCGAAGGGACTGCTTACCGTGCAGTGAAGGAAGCTGAGAATCTCGGGATAGTCATCACGAAGGAACGGATTGGTACAGTTCGTGTAGAAAAGAAACCTCGGAACATTTCAGAACAGCTGACGTTTGGCGATGTAGTTGATATTGTTGAAGGGCATGTGCTCGGCGGAGCAAGTGGACTAAATAAACATCTGCATAAATACGTGATCGGGGCGATGAAGGTCGATGCGATGATCCGTTATATAGATGCTGACAGTCTGTTGATTGTAGGTAACCGTGATGATGTTCACTCTCTAGCGCTGGAGCAGGGTGCGGGGGTTCTGGTGACAGGGGGCTTTGGGACGAGCCGTGAAGTGAAGGCCTTGGCAGACGAGCTGGATCTTCCCATTATTTCTTCGAGACATGACACGTTTACCGTCGCTTCAATGATTAACCGTGCTATTTTTGATAGATTGATTAAGAAAAAAATTATGCTGGTAGAGGATATTATCGACAGCAAACCGCGCCTGAATACGTTAAAAATCTCTAGTACCGTCGGCGAGCTACGACAGGTTTCTGAGGAAACTGGAGAGCAGCGCTTTCCCGTTACGGATGAATGGAACCGAGTCATCGGCATTATCGGTCGCCGCGATGTAGAGGAATTGACGGAAGGCCAGATCATTGAAAAAGCGATGATCCGCAGTCCGGTTACGGCTGCACTGCAAACCTCACTAGCCTCCGCGGCCCAGATCATGATGTGGGAAGGCGTGGATTTTCTGCCCATAGTGGACCGTAACCGTAAACTGGTAGGCTCCCTAACCCGTAAAGAAGTGCTGCAAAGCTTACGCGATGTCCGGAATCAACCTCAGCTGGGAGAGACTTTTGATCATCTCATTTGGAATGGTTTTGCGGATGAGCGGGACGAAGAGGGACGATTGTTCTTCCATGGCTTTATTACGCCGCAGATGGCCACGGATCTTGGGACGATTTCTGAAGGAATATTGTCTACGCTTATGACGCTCTCGGCATTTAAAGCAGCTAAGGACATCACAGGAAATGATTATGTACTAGATAATATGTCCACTTATTTTATCCGACCGGTACAGATCGAACATGCGATCATTGTAATGCCGAGACTGCTCGAAATCAGCCGCCGTACCTGTAAGCTTGAAATTGAGATCAGCCACTCGGATACTCTGGTAGCCAAAGCTGTTCTGATGCTGCAATCCATTGATCATGGCTAAAAATGGTTTGCTAGCTGGATAGCATACGGTAAATAGGATCGTATACATGCTAAATAGACTGCCCTCATCATTGAAAGAGAGGGGAGTCTATTTTATTCTTTCTATTCCGTCAGAACAGCAGTTAAGCTTTCGACTAGTGTTGTTCCTGGCTGCGGCTGCGACTACGGCTGTAAAAACTATAGCTGCGTAGCCCCGAGAAGATGTTGAACGCACCAATCAGCAGAAAGGCTGCTTCAACAATGATATTAACGGTAGAGCCGCGAAACAAAAACATGGATATCAAGGACAGCGTTACGAGCATAGCACCGAGCATCACATTCATGACGGAGCGTTTCAGCCCTTTATCTTGGGGATTTAAGGCACGGCGGGAGGATATGCTGAACACAGCGGCACCGATTACAAAGATCACCAGGAGGATAAACAATAAATACTTGATAAATAAAACCATGGACAGCCAGCTCCTTTATCGTGTCTTGCAGTAGCCAAGAAGTAATTTCCACGTCTGTCCATTATTGTATCACACGATGGCTGTCAGCTGCGCTTAAAAGGACTGATTTCTACCCAGATTTGCAGGACGCCTTCCATGACGAGCATGGTTCGGATTTTGACAGAGTATTCCTTGTCACGCACAATGTATAGCTTGCCATCCAACAGCAGTCTAACCAGTTTGCTGTCTGTATCAATATCGAACATGCTGCGGCCGCGCATCGGTTCCAGATCTGAGCCCATTTGGCTTATGATTAATTTTACAGTTACGGGGTCAAGTGGGGTATCTTCTTTGGATTTGCTTTCCTCCGATCGAATTTTGATTTCTCTGATCACGGTTGAGGTATTATTGTATTTTTTGAGTGTCTGAATATCTTTTTGATATTGCTCGATCTGTACACGCAGATCTTGATTATGCAGCCATAATACGTTATATCCTACATGGTAAATAGCATTGTATATGACAGCTCCTACGACGATCCCTAGCATGAATATAGCGGAGATCTGGGTGAATCTGCGAAAACGACTGAATGGTGGAACTCTCACTGGCGTTACCCCCTGCCGCACACCCATTTTACTAGCTCACTGCCCATATGGGCTCCTAGAAAAGCGAAGGCAAGATACATGATTTGTTTGATGGCGGGGGAGAGGTTGCCTCCAATCATGTTGCTTTCAATGACCCGTAAGGGGTCCATAGTACCTCCTACAGCGGCTGCTAGTGCCCATATTTTAATCCGATCTGCCACATCCAGCATCGTTTGCGTCGGCGGTTGCAGGGATACAACGGCGCCGATTCCGCCGAGCATAGCTCCGCCAAGCACGATGCCGAAGGCGATAAAGAAGTCGAGGATAGCTTTGCTCATAAAAATGCTCATACAGGCCCCTTCCCGGACGAGGCATTTACAAGCTTTGCCTGTCCTTATGCTCTTAATCCATTCTATGGGCGGGTCCCCCTTTAATATGATAAAATAGTTTCATCTTATGTTTGATTTTTGCAGTAGAGAGGAAGTGGGGTTATGAGCCCTTTCGTGCATTTGCATGTGCACAGCGAATACAGTTTACTGGACGGGGCGGCGCGCATTACCGATCTCGTGCGCCGGGCCGGCGAATACGGCATGAAGTCGCTGGCGCTTACGGATCATGGAGTGATGTACGGGGCCATCCCCTTTTATAAAGCGTGTAAAGAGAATGGAATCAAGCCGATTATTGGCTGTGAAGCTTATTTAACCGCGGGTTCACGCCGTGAGCGGGGCAGTCGAAAAGATCAACCGATCTACCACTTGATTCTGCTCGTCAAGAATGAAACCGGCTACAAGAACCTGATGAAGCTGATCTCTATCGGCCATCTGGAAGGCCATCATTATAAACCCCGGATCGATATGGAAGTGCTGGCAGCTCATTCAGAGGGGATTATTTGTCTTAGTGCTTGTCTTGGCGGAGAAGTGCCGCAGCATCTGCTGCATGGACGTGATGAGGAGGCGCGCAAGGCTGCGCTGCGATATAAGGCGATTTTTGGCGAAGATTTCTATCTGGAGCTGCAAGACCACGGGATCTCCGAGCAAAAGAGAGTCAATCCCAAGCTGATCGCCCTTGCCGAGGACTGTGAAATTCCACTTGTGGTGACGAATGATGTCCATTATTTAGCGAAGGAAGATGCTGAGGTTCAGGATGTGCTGATCTGCATCGGAACAGGCAAAACGGTGGATGATGAGGAACGTCTCAAGATCGGAACAGATCAGCTGTTTCTAAAAAGCAGCGAGCAAATGGCGGCATTGTTTCCGCATGTGCCGCAGGCTATCGCCAATACCTTATTGATCGCAGAAAAATGTAATTTGGAGCTGACCTTCGGCAATCATATTCTGCCTGCCTATTCTCCGCTCCCTGAAGGCATGGATTCCGCTGCTTATTTGCGTGAGCTGTGCTGGAAGGGGATGGAGGAACGATATATAGATACACCGCAATGGACTACACCTGAGCAAAGAGAGACGGCTGAGAAGCGTCTCACCTATGAACTGGGCGTTATCGAGAGTATGGGCTTCAGCGATTATTTTCTAATTGTGTGGGATTTTATTGCTTATTGTCATCGTCAGGGAATTGCTACGGGACCCGGACGGGGATCCTCCGCGGGTAGTCTCACCGCATACTCTTTGCGAATAACTGACGTGGACCCATTGAAATATAACTTGCTCTTTGAACGTTTTCTAAATCCAGAACGGATCACCATGCCGGATATTGATATCGATTTTAGTGATGAACGGCGTGATGAGGTTATTGGTTATGTAGTGGAGAAATACGGCAAAGAACATGTGGCGCAAATTATTACTTTCGGAACTATGGCTGCACGGGCTGCCGTTCGTGATGTAGGCAGGGTGCTGAACTTGCCTTATAACGAGGTAGACAAAGCTGCCAAGCTTATACCTGGTCAACTAGGGATCAGCCTTGCCAGGGCGCTGGAGAGTACACCAGATCTTAAAGCACTGTATGATAGCAATCCAAAGATTAAAGGGTTGCTGGATATGGCTATGAAGGTGGAGGGCATGCCCCGCCATGCTTCGACACATGCCGCTGGGGTTGTTATCTCGAAAGGTCCGTTGACCGATGCAGTCCCACTTCAGGAAGGTAACGAAAGTACGGCGTTAACCCAATACTCTATGGAGCATTTGGAGAGTGTCGGGCTGTTGAAAATGGATTTTCTGGGTTTGCGCACGTTGTCGATTATCGAACGCTGCATGAATTCGATTAGAGAAATGAGCGGAAGTGTTCCGGATTTCCGTGTCATCCCAGATCATGATCCAGCTACGTATGAAATGCTTGGGGCTGGTGAGACAACAGGGGTCTTCCAGCTGGAGTCGGCGGGCGTTAGACGAGTACTTAAAGATCTGAAGCCTAACGGCTTTGAAGATATTGTATCGGTTCTAGCGCTGTATCGTCCGGGTCCGATGGAATTTATCCCGAAATATATAGCAGGCAAACACGGTGAGATTGAAGTAGAGTATCCACATTCTGATTTGAAGGCTATATTAGCGGACACCTATGGGATCATTGTGTATCAGGAACAGATCATGCAGATTGCTTCTCTGATGGCGGGCTTCTCGTTAGGAGAAGCGGATCTGCTCCGTCGAGCGGTCTCAAAGAAAAAACGTGAGACGCTGGATAAGGAACGGAGCCATTTTGTTCAAGGCAGCTTGCAGCAGGGGTATAATGAAACGGATGCGAATGCTGTTTATGACATGATCGTGCGCTTTGCTGATTACGGCTTCCCGCGAGCTCATGCCGCGGCTTATGGAGTATTGGCTTTCCAGACAGCCTATCTCAAGGCACATTATCCGGTGCAGTTTATGGCGTCTATGTTGACCGCTGTAATGGGCACTCACCGCAAGGTAGCGGAGTATGTGCTGGACTGCCGCCGCACAGGCATCGGCGTGTTGCCGCCGGATGTGAACGAGAGCGGCGTATTGTTTACTCCGGTTCCTGGCGAAGGAACCGGAACCGGGCATATCCGCTTTGGACTTGCAGCCATTAAGAACGTCGGCACGCTGGCAGTGGAGAACATTATGGCAGTCCGCAAGGAGCGGCCGTTCGACAGTCTGCTAGATTTCTGTCGACGTGTGGACCTGCGGGTCTGCAATAAGCGGGTAGTGGAATCTTTGCTGCAGGCGGGAGCTTTTGACTGTTTGCCGGGTCACCGCGCCCAGCTGCTGGCTATGCTGGACGAGACGGTTGACGCTGCGCTGAAATGGCGCAAGGAGCGGGATGAACTGCAAATCCAGCTGTTCGACGATTTGGTGGAGACACCGAACTGGGAAATCCGCTATCCGGATATCCCTAAGTTCACCATTGGCCAGCAGCTGGAGATGGAACGTGAGCTGCTGGGGTTATATCTTTCGGGCCATCCGCTTGATGATAGCGCGGAACTGCTTGAGGAGCCCGGCATGCAGCGGCTGATGGATCTTGGTGAAGCCGCGGATGAGAGCCAGACGGTTACGGCCGGAATGGTAGTATCCGTTAAGGAAATTACGACGAAGCAAGGAAAATCGATGGCCTTCGTCGAATGGGAAGATCAGATCGAGCGCTGCGAGGTCGTACTCTTCCCTGAGGTGTGGAAGCGAAGCCGCAGCTTGATTGCCAAGGGCGCGCTGCTGGCCTTGCGCGCTAAGGTTCAGCAGGAAGACGAAGGCTTCAAGCTGCTGGCCGAGGAAGTGGCGCTGCTGTCTGCGGAGGCTCTCCGCGGGCTGTTGCAGCGCCGCAGTGCCGCCGCGTCCCGCTCGTACAGCGCGGGACGCTCGGCCTCGGCAGGAGCGCCGCCACGCGGCGCAGCTCCTGCTTCCCGGACCAGCGGTGCCGCCACTGGTCCGGCTGCCAGGCCAGCAGGCGGCACAACGCCGCCTGCAACACCTGCACAGGCCGCGCCAGCAACAGCGGCGACCTCAGGCCAGCGTGTCTTTATCAAGATCACGCCGGCCTCAGAGAATGCAGCGTTGCTGTCGCGCCTGAAAGAGCTGCTGCAGAATCATCCCGGTCCTGCTGCGACGCTTCTGTTCTATGAACAGGATCAGAAGCTCCTAGCTCTTAGCGATAATTATCGAATTAAGCCGTCCGAGGAACTTTTCGCGGGAATCGAGGTTATGCTGGGTGCAGGTACGGTAAGAATAAAATAAGAACAATTCTCCCCTTTTCCGCATACATTAGGAAACCACAGGGCACATCCCTGTACGGAAAGGGGAGTCGCAGCATGTCCTATCAAATGGCAGTAGATCTGTTGGAACGCAGAGGTGTATCACTTTCCTCCATTGCTGAAATCGTATATATTTTACAATCGGTTTATTATCCTGGTTTAACCAAGGATGAATGTCTGTCCAGCGTCAAGTCTGTTTTGGGCAAAAGAGAAGTGCAGTATACTTTAATGACAGGTGTTGCTCTTGATGAATTAGCCGAGAAAAAACTGCTTCCACAGCCGCTGCAGGCGGTAATGGAGGCTGATGAATCCCTCTACGGAGCGGACGAGACTCTGGCGCTTGGTATTACAGGGGTATATGGGATGATCGGACTGACAGGTTTTGGGTATTTGGACAAAATAAAGCTTGGAATCATTGGTGAACTGAACGATGATAAAGGTAGGATTCATGTATTCTTGGATGACCTTGTTGCCGGCATTGCTGCCGCCGCTTCCGCCAGAATTGCTCATCGGCATGAAGGGGCAAAAGTATATCCTTTAGGCACGGACAAGGAATAATTGAGCCCCTTTATTTCGTTTGAACAAGTTCCTCAGTCTTGCTTCCTATGCCCTACTCCTGTTGCGGGAAAAAAGAAAACTGTGTTATCATAATTCCATTATACGGGATACGGCTGGGAATTAAGATTGGGGAGGCCTTGCAGGGCATGTGGACGGTAATATATATCGCGCCGACCGCCAGAGTGGCGGATATGATTAAGAGTAAGCTGACAGAAGAAGGTTTTTTGGTAGAATGCCGTCCAATCAATATGTCCAAGCAGCAGTTTGAGATATTGGTTCCTTCAGGTGAGCTGGAGGAAGTACAGGAAGTCCTTAATCTTATTCTGCATCCCTGAGTTTCTTACAAGACAAAAGTCATGACAGCGGCAAGCTGCATAACGCAAATAAACGGCTGAAGAGGTGCGGGTGTGTTCAAAGATTTATTTCAGAAGAAACGGAAGTACGCGACTATTCCTTCAGAACGTCTGGAGCGGAGCGGCGGGCCTGCGGAAGGCGAACGCCCCAAACGTGAAATCCCTGAAGGATTAATGAGCAAATGTAATAAATGCGGAACGATCCAGTATAGTAAGGAATTAGAGAAGAACCTAAAGGTATGTCCTAATTGTGGTCACCACTTGCGCCTAAATGCTGTGGAGCGCATTGCAATGACATTAGACCCTGAGGGCTTTATTGAGTTTGACAGTGAAATGTATTCTATCGACCCGCTGAAATTTCCGGGTTACGCTTCCAAAGTGGAGCAACAGCAGCTGAAATCTGGACAAACTGAAGCCGTAATTACGGGTCAGGGTTCCATTGGTGGCCATCCAGTCATCGTAGCTGTGATGAATTTTGAATTTTTCTCAGGCAGCATGGGCTCTGTAGTAGGGGAGAAGATCACCCGTGCGATAGAAGAGGCCACAGAGCAACAGCTTCCACTCCTTATTTTCTCTACTTCAGGTGGAGCGAGAATGCAGGAGAGTATTCTTAGTCTAATGCAAATGGCGAAGACCAGCGCTGCGCTGGCTCGTTTTAACGAGGTTGGAGGTCTTTACATCTCGATAATTACGGATCCTACTACCGGTGGAGTATCTGCGAGTTTTGCCAGCCTTGGTGATATAATTATTGCAGAGCCTGGAGCGGTATTTGGTTTCGCAGGACGTATAGTCATTGAGCAGACCATTCGCCAGAAGCTTCCGGATGATTTCCAGACCGCTGAATTTAATCTTCAGCATGGGTTGCTTGATATGGTCGTGCACCGCAAAGAAATGCGCGCTACATTGACTAAAATTTTGGAGCTGCATGACGTGAAAGGGGGATTTTAGGTTGGCAGGAGAGTTGCCTTTTGAAATGCCTCTGGTAGAAATGCGCAAGAAGATTGCTGAACTGAAGCAGTTTGGCGAAGAGAAGGGTATTGATTTTACGGACGAGGTAGCTAGGCTGGAAGAACGATACCGTGTGCTGGAGGAAGAGATATATTCTAATATTTCTCCTTCGCAAAAAATGCATTTGGCTAGACATCAAGGACGTCCGACTTCCCTTGATCTTATGGGGCAGATCTTCACTGATTTTATTGAACTCCACGGTGATCGGATGTTTGGGGATGATCTTGCTATTGTAGGTGGCATCGGTAAACTAAATGGGTTGCCGGTTACAGTTATTGGCCAGCAGCGCGGTAAAGACACCAAAGAGAATATTTTACGATTCTTCGGCAGTGCACACCCTGAGGGCTTCCGTAAAGCGCTGCGTCTGATGCAGCAAGCGGACAAGTTCAAACGTCCCATTATTACCTTCGTGGATACGAAAGGTGCATACCCAGGCAATACAGCCGAGGAAAGAGGTCAATCCGAAGCGATTGCCCGTAATTTACGCGAGATGTCTCAGTTTGGTGTTCCTGTAATCTGTGTGGTCATCGGTGAAGGCGGAAGCGGTGGCGCCCTGGCATTGGCGGTTGGGAATAGAGTGCTCATGCTGGAACATGCCATTTATTCGGCGATATCTCCTAACGGAGCGGCCTCTATTCTGTGGAAGGATGCTTCGAAGGCTGATCAAGCGGCAGAAGCCATGAAGATAACGGCTGCTGATCTGCTTGAGATGGAAGTTATAGAAGAGATCGTACCAGAGCCTAAAGGCGGCGCTCATCGGGATTACGAAGCAACAGCAGCGGCGATTAAGGATGCATTATGGCGGCATCTGCAGGAGCTAACCCAGATGAACTCAGTGGAATTGAAGGATGATCGATACCGTAAATTCCGTAAAATTGGTGAGTTTGCAGAGGCTCAGCAGGAACAAATTTTTATTGAAGAAGAAGTGAAGTCAGAAGTGTAAAAGTGCAAAATCATTTGCACTTTAAGACATATAGCTATACTTAGTGGGTCTTTTGGATATAGTGTAAAATATACAATTTATTGGAATTAAAATAATCTCGATCCACTAACGGGATTATTTTAATTTTTTTTATGTTTACAGAAAATTCGACTTAAAGTTACACCCAAAAGTGCCTACAACATTGATTTTGTGTCTGGTTTGCAGTAATATTCATAAGGGCGTACTTAAAGGCACATGTGACAAAGTTCCTATTTAATTAGTTAGCCTTGTAGTAGATTTTGTAGTTGGAAAAAGTGAGACAGAGAGAACGAAAAAACGGAGGAAAACCTAATGCGGAAAAGTAAAATTGTATGTACGATCGGACCTGCGAGTGAATCGTTGGAGAATATCAAAAAATTGATTTTGGCTGGTATGAATGTGGCCCGTCTGAATTTCTCCCACGGCGATTTCGAAGAGCACGGTGCTCGGATCAATACGATCCGTCAAGCATCTAAGGAACTGAACAAAACAGTTGCTATCCTGCTCGATACTAAAGGACCGGAGATTCGCACAGGCAAGCTGGAAGTAGAACCGATTGAACTTGTTCAGGACGAGTACCTGACACTGACTACGGAAGAGATCCTTGGTACTCAAGATCGTATTTCCATCACGTACAGCGAACTTCCTAACGATGTTCAAGTAGGATCCACCATCCTTATTGATGACGGTCTGATTGGTTTGACAGTTGTCGACATTCAAGGTACAGAAATCAAGACCCGTATTGTAAACGGTGGTACGATTAAGAGCAAGAAAGGCGTTAACGTACCAGGAGTAAACATCTCCTTGCCGGGTATTACGGAAAAAGACACCAACGATATTCTTTTTGGTATCGAACAGGACATCGATTTTATCGCCGCTTCCTTCGTTCGCAAAGCTAGCGACGTTCAGGAAATTCGTGAGCTGCTTGAGAAAAACAACGCTTCTCACATCCAAATCATTTCCAAAATCGAAAACCAACAAGGTGTTGACAACCTTGATGAAATTTTAGAAGCTTCTGACGGCCTGATGGTTGCTCGTGGTGACCTTGGTGTTGAAATCCCAGCTGAAGATGTACCTTTGGCTCAAAAATTGATGATTCAAAAATGTAACGTTGCTGGTAAACCAGTAATCACAGCTACACAAATGTTGGATTCCATGCAACGCAACCCACGTCCTACTCGCGCTGAAGCAAGTGACGTAGCAAACGCTATTTTAGATGGTACAGATGCAATCATGCTTTCCGGAGAAACTGCTGCTGGTAAATATCCAGTAGAATCCGTACTTACAATGTCCCGCATTGCTGAGAAAGCGGAATCCGCTCTGAACCACCATGAAATCTTCATGAAACAACAAACTGCACAAGAAACTACAGTTACAGAAGCAATCAGCCAATCCGTTGCAATTTCTGCTTTGGATCTGAACGCTAAGGCTATCATTTCTTCGACTGTAACAGGTCATACTGCACGCGTTGTTTCTAAATACCGTCCTAAAGCACCAATCATTGCCGTTACAACACAAGAAAGAACTATGCGTCAATTGTCCCTCGTTTGGGGCGTAACGCCAGTGTTCGGACAAGTTGCATCTTCCACAGATGAGCTGCTGGAAACAGCAATCAAAGGTGGTAAGGATTCCGGTCTGGTTCAAACTGGTGACCTAGTTGTGATTACTGCAGGAATTCCACTTGGACGTTCTGGTTCCACTAACTTGGTAAAAGTAAGCACAATCGAGTAGTTCTCGATTGGCTTCACCTGTTTAGCAGGTTCCATAAAGCTTAATTAAAGGGTTGTCTCAACTGTAGTGAAAATCTACAAGCGAGGCAGCCCTTTTTTTCGTGTTTATCAACATATTCGATTGAAGATTATGTTAAATCCATTTATGCTGTTAGTAACAAATCTTGAATGATAGGTTCGAGTATTTTTATTTGGGGTATGTTCGTTTGACAGTAAAAGAATCCCCACGATGGTTTGGACAAGAAGGAACGGCGATAGTAGCGTTATTTTGCACCATGATTCCTCCCATATTGAGAGTGAGCCTCGGACTTTTGCCATTAATTCGACAGCAATAGAAGCAAGTAGGGGAGACACGCGCCAGCTTTGCGATCGAGCCGTCTACCTCGGGAGCCTCCATAATCCATTCACCAGAGGTTTGTGGTCCGGTATATCGCTGTAATGTTCGAAAAATCCAATTTCGGCTCAAATTGCGGAGCGTAATCGTCCATTTGTTGCGGCCTACCTTCGTGATGTTCGCTTTTATATGGTCTCCAGGGCTCACTGGAAGGGGAATTACCGTTTCGACATCAGGAAGGATTTCCCACCAAGCGTAATACCGGGCACGGCCATTTACGAATTCATGGCCTGTACCCGTTTGGATCAGGCTGCTGTTCTTGAAACCGTCAATACCAATCCAAGCAGAGGAATAGGAAGGTTTAGAGGTTGGTTTTACATATGGAACGATCCATTCACCGGCAATGCGGTTAAAAGCCCCCTTTTTTCCAGTGATCGTATATCCGCTCCAGTTTGTTGAAGACCAGCCGAAGCCGGAGCTTTGAAATTTGTTCGAATTAGATTTGTCTTTTAGACATGGATGATTGACCCGATTAGAATTTTGCTTATCATTCAACTTGTCCACCGCCTTTATAGTACTGCTATATTAAATGCGGTGATTACATAGGAAGTACGGGTGTTCTGCTAAAATATAAGAGAGTGCAATGCTTGATTAAGAAGCTGGAGAGGATTTGTAGCTTAAAATGGAAAAATTATCAAAGCTGCGTGGCTTTTATCTGTTTTTAGGATTGGCCGGCGGTTCATTTGGCTCATATCTAACGCTGCTGCTTGTCCACAATGGACTTGATAGCGGGCAGATAGGTATACTAATGGCAACAGGCACGCTAATTGCGATCACGATTCAGCCAATATGGGGAATTGTCTCGGATCGGTATAATCAGACGCGTTTGGTACTAATCCTAAGTGTGGCGATACCGGCTTTATTAGCCGTCTTTTACCGTTCGGAATATTTTATAGTGTTACTGCTGGTGTATACCCTCTCTACAATCTTTTCCTCGACACAGGCGCCTATAGCCGATTCTTACGCGATTTCAGCGGCGAAGAGGGCTGGGGCTACTTATGGCAGTATAAGGCTTATGATGAGCATTGGAGCGGCTGTGGGAGCCTATTTAGGCGGATTGTATGTATCGTCCTTCTCTGTATCCACGATATGGCTGCCCTTTCTTATGTTTAATCTGATTGCGGTTCTTATTGCATTGACGCTGCCGAAGCAGGCAGAAGAGAATCATATGATGCGGCAATCGTTTTCTCAGGGGGTTAAAAAGCTGCTGGGGAATCGGGTGTTCCTAGCGTTTTTGGGTGGCAGTTTTCTTGTGAACCAGACGATGACTGCTTTTGGAACCTACTTCGTCATTGCGTTTCAGTCGGTTGGAGGTTCAACTCGTTATGCAGGAATTGCGCTTTTCCTCGCATCTGTAACGAACGTGCCCTCCATGCTGTTTGCTTCCAAGGTAATCAAAAAGCTGGGGCGCGAGCGGACGCTGCTCCTTGGCGCACTTATTTATGTCTTGCGGTGGGGTATTCAGGTGGCTTTCCCTTATCCATCCGTAATGATTGGAGTGCAGGTACTGCATGGTCTGTCATTCGGGTTCTTTTATATTGCTGCCGTTGAATATGTATCTCAGATCACCTCTAACGAGATGCAGGCGACTGGGCAAAGTGTTTTTAATATGGTGTTCTCGGGTTTTGCCGGTGTTGTTGGCAATTTATTAAATGGATTCTTGCTCAATCAAGGCGGCGTAGAAGTGATGAACCTGTCTTGTATGTTGAGTTCAATTGCAGGAGCGATGCTGCTATTTTATGTCGCCAGAAGCTCCCGAAGCAAACTATCGACGACAAAGCTATCTTCAGACGGGGCCCGGGCCTAAAGCTCTCCCTGCTGCCTATGCCGAAAGGAGTATTTATAAATGGAATTACAGCAAGACGGCTTGCGAAGCCGGTGGTATGAGTCTACCCTGCGTGTTCGATACCAGGAAAGTGATCAGATGGGCGTAGTGTATCATGCGAATTATTTGAACTGGTTTGAGTCTGGCCGTACGGAGTTGTTACGTCAGCTTGGCTTTACTTATCGTGAGCTTGAGAATCAGGGAGTGCTGCTGCCTGTTACCTCAGCCGATTTGCAATTTAAAAGTCCGGCGCGATATGATGATCTTATCTCCGTGTATGCGCGAATGACTACCTTTTCGGCGTTAAGAGTCGCATTTGAGTATCAGGTGCGGAGGCTCTCGGAAGCAGAAGGTAGGAATTTAGAGGGTTCAGCGGCTACTTTGGGACAATTGCGGTCGATGGACCTCCCCGGGGAACTGCTGGTTACCGGCTCGACAAATCATGTTTGGGTGAATCGAGAATGGAAGCCTGCCAGGCTGGATAGAGCCCTTCCGGAGCTGTTTCACGCGATTAAAGGAGCGCTGCGGGAAGAAAGGGGTTCTGTATGATTAGAAGCAAATGGTTGTGGGCTGCATTATTTATCATTCCTGCCGTGGAATTATTCGGCTTTATCTTTGTAGCAGATCAACTTGGAGCATTCAAAACGCTGCTGCTTATGTTGACGACCTCGGTTATCGGACTATTGATGATGCGTTTCGAAGGGAATAAAGTGCTGCAAGACAGCAGAACACATATGCAGGAGGGACGCGTTCCTGGCCGGACGATGCTGGATGGCCTATGCATTTTTTTCGGTGGCTTACTGCTGATCTTACCTGGCTTCATAACGGATATTGTAGGTTTCTCCTTGGTGTTTCCGTTAACTCGGCCTTTGTATCGTATATTTTTGCTGAAGTGGATTGAGAAAAAGATGAAAAACGGCACCTTCACCTTTTACCGCCGCTAGTCATAATCAAAACAAAAACAGAGCGGGCCCCTGTCATTGATAGGAGCCCGCTCTGTTTTGCTATTCCAAGAATTGTAGGGTATTGTTTATTATCTTAGTCTTCCGCTGACAATATAGCTGTGTAATGCGTGAAATACACCTGCTCGGTTAAAGGCTACAAGAATAACTAGAATAACGGGACCGATGATCAGCCCAAGCATACCGAACAGCTGCAAACCTGCAAACATACCGACTAGCATAGCAAGGGGATCAAGCCCAATGCTGCTGGCGAGCACTTTCGGCTCAAGCACTTGGCGGGTTACAAGGATAACGGCATATAGGATAGTAAGTCCGATCCCCAGTGCCAGATTGTCTGTCATGTAAGAGTATAACGCCCAAGGAATCATTACGATTCCAACCCCTAAATAAGGCAACAGATCCACAAAACCAATCATTAAGCCAATAGCGAAAGCAGATTTTACACCCAAGAGCAGCAACCCGATCACGACAATGACCGCTGTAATGGAGATCAGGATTAGCTGAGCCCGGAGATAGCCGAAGAGAGCTTTTCGCAGATCCCGCCAGATACCCGATACCGGCTTTAAGAATGGGGCTGGCAGCCAGCCTGTGAGTTTGGCATTATGTCTTTCCCAGCTAGTACTAATAAAAAAGGCAGCGAGAACGACCACGATAAGAATTGTACCCATACTGGGTAGAGCGGAGATCAGCTTTAAGATCACATTAAAAAATCCGGTCACCACTTGCGTAACTGCGTAACCAACGGTTTCCGTTGTTCTGCTGATATTGCTGTCAATGGTGGCGTGATAGTCAGGATTGTCGCGGTAGAACTGATTTATCTGGTTAATGATATTCTGTATGCTTGCATTCTGGCTCAAGGACAGCAGAAGCTCTCTCCATTGGTCCGTATGAAGATTAAAGGTCTGCAGCAGCACGATCAATTCTTTCACTAGCCTTGTAATCATCGCGGTCAGTACTAGTGCGGTTCCGCCTATGTAAAATAGCAGCGAGAGCGACACCGCCAGCCACGCTGGGAGCTTAAGGCCTTTAAGAATCAACACTAGTGGATGCATGATATAAGCGAGCAACCAAGCGAGCAGGAGGGGGTATAACAGCGGAAGCAATAAATAGATTGCCAGCAGGAGGATAGAGGTAGCCAGAACGACCCACAGGCCGCGCAGCAGTCTTTTTAATGCTAATCGGTCCATACGAAGATCTACACCTCCTTCATTCCTGCGGATGCAGGGGAATAAAAGCTCGTCTTCATATATATTCATAGAACCTATTTAAAGACTAGGAAACGGGATAAATATTGGGCTGAACCGGATGCTATAAACTAAAATCTCAACTGTGAATCAAGGGTTTAGAAGTTTTTTTCTATCTCTGTGATAAAATCATTTGATGCGCTGCAAAGCTTCCACATTGTTCACATAACCGACAAAATCCAGTATGATGAATAAAGATTCGATTACGAAAGTCAGACAACATCCTCGCCGGATATGTCCTTGAACTGCACTCCTTAGATTTTTCAATGCTTTAAATTGGAAATGTTTACATGAAACCGAGAATGCTTTTTATACCTTGTTGGCAAAGGAGAGATATGCTATGACAGCTACCAAAGGCTTGGAAGGTATCGTTGCAACAACTTCATCCATTAGCTCTATTGTGGATGGGGTACTCACTTACCGTGGTTATGATATTGATGATCTCGCAGAAAATGCTACCTTCGAAGAAACCGCTTATTTATTGTGGTTTGGCAGTCTACCAACAACACCAGAACTGGAAGCGCTCAAACGGGATTTCAGTGCTTTCGCACGGATTCCTGAGCCAGTCATCGAGCAAATGAAGCTCTATCCAAAAGACACCAACACCATGGCAGCATTGCGGACTGCTGTATCAAGCCTTGCTCTCTATGATGAAGCGGCTGACGATATGAGTAGAGAAGCTAACGAGATTAAAGCAGTAAAACTACAGGCACAGCTCCCGACGGTTGTGGCGGCCCTATCGCGTATTCGCAAAAGTCTGGAACCTGTGGCTCCTAAAGAAGGCGTCTCGATTGCCGAGAACTTCCTGTATATGTTATGGGGAAAAGAGCCTGACAGTGTATCTGTTAAAGCGCTTGATACCGCACTTGTGCTTCATGCGGACCATGAGCTGAATGCTTCAACTTTTGCAGGCAGAGTTACGGTTGCAACCTTGTCCGATATTTATTCCGGCGTGACCTCCGCTATCGGCGCACTAAAGGGTCCACTTCACGGTGGGGCGAATGAAGCCGTTATGAAGATGCTTGAAGAGATCGGAAGTTTGGAAGCGGTTGAACCTTATATTCGTAAGAAGCTGGATAACCGCGAGAAGATCATGGGCTTCGGCCATAGAGTATACAAAAATGGTGATCCACGTGCTAAACACCTGATGAAAATGTCACTTGAACTTGGCACAATGAAAAATGATACTACGCTGTATGATATGTCCGTAAATATCGAGGAATTGATTACCGGACAAAAGGGACTTAAACCGAATGTTGATTTCTATTCGGCATCAGTTTATACACAGCTGGGTATTGAACGTGAGCTGTTCACTCCTATCTTTGCAATTAGCCGGACTTCAGGCTGGACTGCACATATTCTGGAGCAATATACAGATAACCGTATTATCCGGCCACGTGCAGAATACACAGGTATGATTGAACAGAAATACGTTCCAGTAGACGAAAGATAGAAGGGCAGCCTTGCAGGCTGCTCCTAAAGTTTAGTAGAATGAACCCTAGAATATATGCAATAATGCATATTCATACGTAGAGAGTTTTGTTCGAGGCTTGTCCATGAGAAATTAAATCCCACAAAACTTTAGGAGGAATACACTCAAATGTTGAAACTAGAAAAATTCGATCTGCCAACAGAAGGCGAACAAATCACAATTAAAGATGGTAAACTGCAGGTTCCTAATCATCCAATCATTCCTTTTATCGAGGGTGACGGCACAGGCCGTGATATTTGGAAGGCTTCCAAACGCGTACTTGATGCAGCAGTAACTAAAGCTTATGGCGGCACAAAGCAAATCGCTTGGTACGAAGTTTTTGCTGGCGAAAAAGCCTTCAATACATATGGCGAATGGCTGCCAAATGATACTTTGGAGGCAATCCGTGAATATTTTGTAGCTATTAAAGGTCCACTTACGACTCCAATCGGAGGCGGTATTCGTTCATTGAACGTAGCTTTGCGTCAAGAGTTGGATTTGTACGTATGTCTGCGTCCAGTTCGTTATTTCGAAGGGGTTCCTTCTCCTGTTAAACGTCCTGAGCTGGTGGATATGGTTATTTTCCGTGAGAATACGGAGGATATTTATGCAGGGATTGAATATCAAGAAGGTTCTGCTGAAGTGAAGAAAGTCATCGAATTCCTGCAAAAAGAGATGGGAGTTAACAAAATCCGTTTCCCTGAAACTTCTGGTATTGGTATCAAACCAGTATCCTCCGAAGGTTCAAAACGTTTGGTACGCGCTGCTATTGAATATGCGATCAAACACGGACGCAAGAGCGTAACGCTTGTGCACAAAGGAAACATCATGAAGTTCACTGAAGGTGCCTTCAAAAACTGGGGTTATGAAGTTGCTGAGCAAGAGTTCGGAGATAAGGTCTTCACTTGGAATCAATACGATGTAATTAAAGAACGTGAAGGTGAAGCTGCTGCCAATGCTGCTCAGAAGGATGCTGAAGCTGCGGGCAAAATTATCATCAAGGATGCCATTGCGGATATCGCATTGCAACAAGTTCTGACTCGTCCGACTGATTTTGATGTTATTGCTACCTTGAACCTGAACGGGGATTACCTGTCTGACGCGCTTGCTGCGCAAATCGGCGGTATCGGTATCGCTCCTGGAGCGAACATTAACTATATTTCTGGACATGCGATTTTTGAAGCCACTCATGGCACCGCACCTAAATATGCAGACAAAGATGTTGTGAACCCTGGTTCCGTGATTCTGTCCGGCGTAATGTTGCTGGAGCATCTGGGTTGGCAGGAAGCAGCAGATCTGATTTATAAAGGTATGGAAACAGCTATTAATAACAAAACCGTGACTTATGACTTTGCCCGCCTGATGGAAGGCGCAACTGAACTGAAATGCTCTGCATTTGCCGACGAGATTATTAATCACCTCTAAGATAGGCTGGCTCAACCAACTGAATATATTGAAGTTTAGCTAATACAAGCTATACCGACACCGTTCTAGGAGGAGAATCCTTGGCAATCAAACGTTATAAAATTACAGTTGTAGGTGCCGGTTTTACTGGGGCTACTACAGCTCTTATGCTTGCTCAAAAGGAGCTTGGTGACGTTGTGCTGCTTGATATCCCACAAATGGAGAACACAACCAAGGGGAAGGCACTAGATATGCTGGAAGCAGGTCCTGTACAGAAATTTGACAGTCAAATTACAGGAACCTCAAGCTATGAAGATGCTGCGGATTCAGATATTGTAATCATCACTGCAGGGATTGCCCGTAAACCTGGAATGAGTCGCGATGATCTCGTGAACACCAATGCAGGTATTGTGAAGTCGGTATGCGAGAACATAAAACGTGTAGCACCAGATTCCATCGTAATCATTCTGAGTAATCCAGTTGACGCTATGACCTATGCGGCATTTAATGCGCTGGGTTTTCCGAAGAGTCGCGTAATTGGACAATCCGGAGTGCTGGATACAGCCCGTTATAACACGTTTATTGCACAAGAGCTGAAGGTATCTGTTGAAGATGTACGTGGTTTCGTATTAGGCGGACACGGCGATGATATGGTACCGCTCGTAAGGTATTCCAGTGTCGGTGGCATTCCAATTGATACATTGATATCTGCGGAGCGTATTGATGAGATTGTGCAACGTACACGTGTAGGTGGCGGAGAGATTGTTAACCTCTTAGGAAATGGTAGTGCTTATTATGCACCAGCGGCTTCTTTAGTTCAGATGGCGGAAGCTATCTTGAAGGACAAAAAACGGATCATTCCGGTTATCGCTTTGCTCGAAGGAGAATATGGCTACGATAACCTGTTCATGGGTGTTCCGGCGTTACTTGGTGCCAATGGTATCGAGAAGATTTTTGAACTGGAGCTTACAGCTGAGGAAAAAGCGGCTTTAGATAAGTCTGCTGAATCCGTGCGTAGCGTAACAGCTGTGCTAACTGTATAGATTGTGACAGAGGTATGAAGAAACCCCCATTTTGTTCACTTAAAATGGGGGTTTCCTTTTCTTCTCAAGCAATAATGGGTATAATTAAATGTAACTATTATCACAGTTAAAACGGAGGAGATATGTTATGGATTGGAACGTGTTGTTTTTCTTACATATGATCGGAACCTTGGCACTTGGCTTCTACCTTGTGCTACCCTTCATCCTAGGACGTGCAGAGAAACTGTCGTCTGGGGCTAAAGAAGGAACGTTAAGTGCAGTAACCGGATTTAATCGTTTTGCGCAGTATGGATTGGTGATCCAACTCCTTACAGGCGGTTATATGATGACCAAAGGTGATTATTCAGTAGCGTGGATGATTATTGTTGTTGTGTTATTGCTAGCGATGTTTGCACTTGGCGGTATTATGAGCAAGCCTTTGCGTCTTGCAGCAGCTGGAATTCGTGAGAACCGCGACGTTAGCGCAGAGACTGGAAAATTGCGCACACTTAGTGCACTGCTTACGGTGTCATTGCTACTAATGGTATTCTTCATGGTGTTTAACGATATAGTTTAATCTATAGCGAATTATACCCGCCTCCGTAATGGAGAGCGGGTTTTTCGTATGTTCCGGTAATTTATCTTCATAAAACGTTAATCCCTGATAGGATTCGTATAAGATTTCGGCCGGTAATTTAACGGAGAAACACCCGTCCATCGTTTGAATTGTCGGCTGAAGTGGCTCTGGGAAGCAAACCCGAGTTGTTCAGAAATCCTCTGTATTTTTAAATCGGTATGAAGCAGCAAATGTTTTGACTTCTTTAATCTTAGGTTAGTTATGTACTGCCTAGGAGATATCTTATATATCTTTGTAAACAACTTATGGCACTGCACCCGACTTAAGCAAAGCTGCTCAGCAATCAAATTAACCGTGAGCTCCGGCAAATGAATATTGGTTGCAATATATTTTTCAATCTGATGAGCAGTTTCCACCTCGTACAAAGAGTTTGCTTGTCGCGCTGTGTTGGAATTCTCCGAATTCGAGAGCTGTACATCAATGAGTTCAGTCAAAATCATCAGGATGATCGCTTGCAAACGAAGCCTTTCTTTTACAAGAATCATTTCTTCAATTTCCTCGGGAAATCCAGTGGAGGCCGTCGTGGCGAGAATATTGTTCTTAATAAATTCATCCAAATGTTCCAGTTGGTGATTTAATCCCGAACGCTGCATTTGCTGGTTATTCCATTTCTGTACAGCCTGAGACTGAAACCATTCACGAAACTTTAAATCGTCAATATCGAAATGAAAAGAGAGGTAGATATAGTTGCTCAGGCCAGAATTAACTACATAATGACGTAAGCCAGGCGGAATAATTAACCAATCTCCTTTACCAAAGGCAATGGAACTTCCTTCTACATATTGATGGGAGTTGCCGTCGTAGCAATACAATAGTTCGAAGATTTTGTGATGATGATCAGGGTATGTCCACCCAGGTTCTGCTACACGATAATGAACACCGATCAGCTGCAGTGTACTTATAATGTTCGGAAAGCTGACTTTGTAAGCGATAGGAGTTCTCCTCCTTAGGATCAATAGGGATGTTCTTAATTATATCAAGGATACCTATACATATGACCATTTTGCAGTGTGAGCCGTTGATCATTCCATGGTTTTCGTTACAAAAGGTCAAAAAAAAGAATGAAATCATCATTTGAATCACTTTAGAGAACAGGGATAATGGAGGGACCTAGGGAAGTATTTCGAGAAACGGAAGGAAGTGTAATGAAGTGAGAAAGCTGTGTAGGAATATACTAATCTTATCTTCTTTACTTATGGCTTCATTGACTCTTACTCACGGTAAAACAGAGGCATCCCTATTAAAAGATGGGGCAGAGAGGCAACCTCCAACCCAAATTGCAAGCGTATACAAGTTCAATTTTACAAACCAAGTTAAAACAGGATATCAATCCGTTAGGTATGATCCTAATCGCGGTGCACAATTGTATGACTCATCTTTAGGTTATGGTTTTGTTCAAGAGACCAACGCTTTACCCGCCAGAGAAGTGCACACCGACTCAATTACATCCGATGGAACAGGTTTTTTCATCACAGAACCTATTTTTTTTGCTGAACCTAAATCTGAGAAAGATAATTATAACAACTACGGAATGGCGTTTCGAATGGATGCTCCCCCTGGAACCTACAACGTATATGTAAAAACGACTTCTGACGCAGAGGATGGGATCGTGTCAGTATCCGGAATGCAGACCAGCCGCTTGTTGAAAAGTGGACATTGGGACGCTGCAAAGCTTGTACCCGTCAAGCATACGGCTGTAGCCAAAGGGAAAGAGTGGACTTATACGTATGTAAACGGCCGTGACCATATAGATATTGAGATCGAACCGAACAAAGTGAACACAGCTGTGGGGATTGAGGAGATCATACTGGAACCGATTTTGCCTCAGCATAGAGCAGTTGGAGCTCTTCCGAATTTGTTTATACTTGGAGATTCTACTGTCAAGTCCTACACCTTCGACGAAGCACCAATGAGTGGTTGGGGCCAGATTATTGGCAGTATGTTTAATCAACATAAATTGAGTGTAACTAACTATTCCATGGGGGGACGCTCGTTTAAAAATGCCTATACAGAAGGTCGACTGAACGACATTTTACTGAATGGCAGCATTGGGGATTATGTGTTTATTCAATTCGGACACAATGATGAGAGCGCAGATGAGTTCAGACGTTACGGCAGAGGTTCGACAGAAGCAATGTATGAAAATTACCTTAAAGAAGTCTATCTCCCTGCGATTCAAGCCCGGGGCATGATACCAGTACTGGTAACCCCAATGTCCAGAATTAAAGGGAATGCAAGTCCGGGATATATCTATGAAAATTCTTTTAAATCAAGAAAGTTTGTAGATATTCTTAAACGGGTCGCAGATGAATCTGGAGTTACACTTATTGACCTTAACTCGGAAAGTCTGAAATATTATAACGAGATCGGTGTAGAAGCAATAACAGCCCTCTTCATGTCTATTGAAGCCGGAGAAACGCCAGGCAAAACAAATGACGGAAGTTACGCTAATGGGCATCCTTCAAAGAAAGTCGATGGGACTCATTTTAAAGAAGCGCTCGCCAAACAATTTTCACGGATGATTGTCACGGAGCTTGTAGAGAAAGGTGCTACTGGCGATTCTACTGCTGCCTCCATTACTCCTTACCTTAAAGGGAACGTTAAGCATGCGGCACTAACAGGGAACTGGGGTAAGATTTTTCCGGAAATAACGAATGATACGACGACTGGGGAAGCTGCTTATTACCGTAATCAAATTGAAAAATTAATCCAGCTGGGAGTAATGGGCAAAGACCGTCAAGGGAATTTTAATCCGGATACGGAGATGACAGTTGCTGAATTCACACGCAGTATTTCTAAGTTAATGAAAGTGGAAAGATCAGATCTTGCCTATTATCCGAAAGGTAAGCTGTCACGTGAAACGATGGGTGCTATTCTCTATGACGTTTACCAAATAAAGTTTGCTAATAAACCTAAGTACATGACTGATTATAACGGCACAGCAGTAGTGCCAGGAGATCCTGGCTATGATTCGAATTTGGAGCCAGGAGCTAGAGGTGCGATGTACTATCCTCTTGTATCCTGGACGCAGCTTGTTGATACAGCGGACATTTCTCCTTATTTAATTTCAAAAGTGAAAAGTGCATATGAATTAGGACTCATTAGATCTGAAGTGGGGATTGCCAGAGGCGAAATGGTCAATGGGACAGAACTAGAACCTACAGCTATAGTGACCCGGGAGAAAGCGGCCAAAGCTCTGTACTTTATGTGGGTGCTGGAACATGAAGTGAATGCAGAAAATCATGTTTCTTCTCTAAAATAGTCAGGGTGAACAATTCAAGGCACAGCAGCGATGCTGTGTCTATTTGTATGCAGTGAATTCCTCTCCACTTACAGCAGTATATCTCTCACGGTTGTTTATATCTACTTTCATTGTGGTAAGTAAGATTCGTAAAGCGATTTAAGAAAATGACAAACCCAGCGTATAAACGTGCATAGTTGTGCCATCCTAAGACGATCAGTTAACTATCAATTTGCTTAACGAGAGGAGATAGGGAAGATGTCAGGCAACAATAAACAAGCTACAAAAACCTTACCCCCACAGGAGCAGCATCATCAGCCAGGGATTGAGAGTGAAATGACGCCGCTGCCCAAATACGAGCCGGCAAATTATAAAGCAGCAGGTAAACTGCAAGACAAGGCGGCGTTAATTACCGGTGGAGACAGCGGAATTGGGCGTGCAGTTGCTGTGCTTTTTGCTAAAGAAGGCGCTGATGTGGTCATTTCATATCTTAATGAACACTCAGATGCAGAGGAAACTAAACGTCAGGTCGAGCAGGAAGGCCGCAAATGTATCCTAATTCCAGGTGATATCGGTGACGAGAAATTCTGTAAGGATCTTATTAAACAGACGGTGGAGGGCTTAGGAAAGCTTGATATTCTCATCAATAACGCGGCAGAGCAACATCCGCAAGCTAAGATCGAGGATATTACTTCCGAGCAGCTTGAGCGTACTTTCCGTACGAATATATTTGCGATGTTCTATTTAACAAAAGCAGCTATGCCTCATTTAAAAGCAGGATCTACAATTATAAATACAACTTCAATTACCGCTTATCGCGGAAGCCCGCAGCTGCTGGACTATTCATCAACTAAAGGAGCTATTCTTAGCTTCACACGATCCTTGTCCACGAATCTGGCAGAGAAGGGCATACGGGTAAACGGTGTTGCACCAGGTCCAATCTGGACACCGCTGATTCCCTCTACCTTTGATGCAAAACAGGTTAGCGAGTTTGGAGGTACACAGCCTATGAAACGGCCTGGACAACCAGAAGAGCTGGCACCAGCCTATGTATATCTGGCCTCTGACGATTCCAGTTATGTGACTGGACAGGTTATTCATGTAAATGGTGGCGAGGTAGTAAACGGTTAGATCAGTACAGCTAATGTGAATAAATGGGTGTATTTCAATAAAAAAATATGTTACTATAAACCACGTTAGCATTTTAAAATTGTATATTTATGTCACTAGGGGTGCCGATTGGCTGAGACGGAATGGATTTCCGGACCCTTTGAACCTGATCTGGTTAAGACCAGCGTAGGGAAGTGGAGAACGAATTTCTGTTGTCGGGCTATTTGTAGTGCCGTCTATATACAGATTCTGACTGCCTTCCTTACGGGGGGCAGTTTTTTTGTTTTTTACTGACCTACAGGGAAGTGAGAGAGGAGATCGTGATGTTGCAAGCTGAGATCCATCTAATATCAGACGGCAAGCTACAGCTGAGACATTTTGTTGAACTAGCTGTCACGGTGCAGACATGGGTCGATTATATTCACCTGAGAGATAAGCAATGTCCTGCATGCGAACTGCTCGCTGCGGCACAGAAGCTGTTGGCTACCGGTATGCCCGCTACCAAACTGATAATCAACGACCGGATCGATGTAGCCTTGGCAGCTGGTGCCGCGGGGGTTCAGTTGGCTTGGCACAGTCTGAGTCCGGTTACAGCCCGGCGAATTGCACCTCAGCTTCGGCTGGGGAGATCGGTTCATTCTCCGGTAGAAGCGGCGAATGCCTCAGAGCAGGGAGCTGATTATTGCTTGTTTGGTCATGTATTTCCCTCGGATAGCAAGTTAGGGCTGCCCGCACGTGGGTTAGAGCTGCTTGCAGAAACGGTGAAGACCAGCTCTATTCCTGTAATTGCGATTGGCGGAATTAGCCCCGCTAATGCGGCGCAGATCATTAGACAAGGTGCGGCAGGAGTTGCTGTGATGTCCGGTATTTGCGGAGCGGATGATCCTTATGAGGCCGCCAAAGCTATTCATAAGGCGGTTCATTCATAGCCTGGAGGTAACAGCATGGGCGAAGGGGGTGATTCAGAATGAAGCTGTTGATTAACGGGAAATCCGCAGAGTGTTCTGGTGGTATTCAAACTATAGCTGATTTGATCAGTCTTCCTGAGTGGTCGGGTCGTCTGATGATCATTGAGCTGAATGGAGAAATTGTCAGTAAGGAGAATTATGAAAGTACTGCTCTGAGCGAGGATGATCGTTTGGAACTGGTGCACTTTGTTGGTGGGGGTTGAGATGGAGCGGTATAGAATTTTGAGAAATTTATACGAACCAAAGGGAGGTAATTTCATGCATGACCCGTTACATATTGGCGGCATCGAATTAACCAGTAGATTATTTATCGGAACCGGAAAATATAGCCGGAATACGCTGATCCCCGAAGTGATCGCAAGCTCTGGTTCTCAGGTGATTACTGTAGCGCTTCGCCGAGTGGACCCGCAAGGTGGAGCAGAAAATATCATGAACCATATTCCCGGCCACATGACTCTTCTGCCTAATACCTCAGGAGCGCGTACAGCGGAAGAGGCAGTCCGTATTGCAAGATTAGCAAGAGCTGCGGGACTGGGGAACTGGGTCAAGATCGAAGTGATCAATGATCAGAAATACCTGCTTCCAGATAATCTGGAGACCATACGAGCTACAGAGATTTTAGCAGCGGAGGGTTTTGTAGTATTGCCATATATGAGTCCGGACCTTTCGGCTGCTTTACGTCTGAGAGATGCCGGTGCTGCTGCTGTGATGCCGCTTGGTGCGCCGATCGGAACGAATCGCGGCCTGCGCACCAAGGAGCTTGTGCGTATTCTTATTCAAGAAGTGAATTTGCCGATTATTTTAGACGCCGGAATTGGCAAGCCCTCGGAAGCGGCGGAAGCAATGGAGATGGGGGCCGCTGCTGTTCTGCTTAATACGGCTATTGCAACGGCACGTAATCCGCTCGTCATGGCGGAAGCGTTCCGCGAGGCGATATCCGCTGGCCGCAAAGCTTATTTGGCAGGACTCGGTCCTGTAGAAGAAGTTGCTTTTGCTTCGTCACCGTTGACTGGATTTTTGAACTGAATTTGATAGGTCACGAAAGGAGGGAAGATTAGCATGAGCTTTTTTGACACACTGGCCCGCTTGGAGCAGTATCCTTATGAGCAACTGTGGAAGGAGTTCCGGGAGGATGACGTTAGGCGGGCGCTTGGAAAAGACAAGCTGAACGAAAATGATTTGCTGGCATTGCTCTCTCCGGCAGCAACGCCGCTGCTAGAGGAGATGGCGTTGGCTGCACAGCGACTGACCCGTGCACATTTTGGTTATTCGATGCAGCTGTTCACACCGATGTATCTTGCGGATTTTTGTGTGAATCATTGTACCTACTGCAGCTTCAGCTCCATTTATGATTTTCCGCGCAAAAAGCTGTCCTTGGAGGAGGTTCGCAGGGAGGCTGAGAAGATTGCAGCTACAGGTCTGCGGCATATCCTCATTTTGACTGGTGAATCGCGCCGGGAGAATCCTGTCTCATATATTAAGGATTGCGTAGATGTACTCAGGGAATTTTTTTCCTCTGTCAGTATTGAGATAAATCCTCTATCAACTGCAGAATATAAAGAGCTTCTTCAAGCAGGGGTGGATGGATTAACACTATACCAAGAGGTGTACCACCAGGAGACTTACAGAAAGCTGCATGTTAAAGGGCCTAAAAGAAACTACCGGAATCGCCTGGATGCACCTGAACGCGGCTGTCAGGCAGGTTTTCGTTCTGTGAATATTGGTACGTTGCTCGGGATGTATGATTGGCGGCAAGAGGCATTCCAAAGTGCCATGCATGCCCGCTATTTGCAGGATCGGTATCCAGATTGCGAGATCAGTCTGTCACCTCCGCGGTTTCGGCCTTATTTAGGGGAATTTAACCCGGAGTGTGATGTTACCGACCGATCGCTAGTGCAGATTATTTTGGCATACCGGTTATTTTTACCCCGTTCGGGCATTACTTTATCTACAAGAGAGCCTGCCTCTCTACGCGATCATTTAATTCATCTAGGAATAACTAAGATGTCAGCCGGGGTCACTACTGAGGTGGGCGGTCACACTAATGCAGGGGGAACTCCGCAATTCGAAATATCCGATAGCCGTAGTGTGCAGGAGATTACGGAAATGCTATATACGAAGGGTTTGCAGCCCATTTTTAAAGACTGGGATATCCTGACCGAATCAACAACGTAACGCTTGTATTATCAATTATTAATCACTAAATGGACCCCTGCGAGATTCATGCGGAGGTCCATTTTTTATTGTATAGAGGGTGTTTAGTTTCCGGCAGAGAGCTCATCGAGAGACATTTCGAAACTCGGTGCCATATGAGTCAGAAAATAATCCACTTCCTGCAGGTCAAGCCCACGAAGTTTTGCTGCTGTCTGCTCCTTCGCGGCGGCAAATTCTCGGTTTCCTGCAGCAACTTCCCATACGCATTTCAAATAAGCATCCAGCCGATCAGCGGCTTTCACATAGCTGTGCAGCAGAATGTCCTCTGAATCGGGAGGGCTGTCTTCCGGCCGTATAAGCTGAGTGTAGATGCTTTTCAGCTCTGATGGAATCATTTCAGTTAAGCGATCAGCCGCAACTTTCTCCATTTCGCGGAAGCTGGTGAGCAAGCGAGGATTGTTGTATTTTACCGGCGTGGCGATGTCACCTGTGAACACTTCGCTGGCATCATGGAACAGAGCTAGGGTTGCTGCTCGTTCTGCGTTTAGTGAACGTCCAAAATGAACATTACCGATGGAACAGAGCATATGTGTGAGCAATGCAACATGAAAAGAATGCTCAGCGACGTTCTCCGGTGCGGTGCTGCGCATCAAGCTCCAGCGCTGAATATACTGAAGACGATATAGATAGGCAGAAAAATGGTAGCTCAATTTTAAAGTAACCCCTTTCATGCGGTGCTAGGTATGATATTATTATACTAATTGTATCAAACTTTAGATAACCTGGAACTGCCGAGAGGAGCTTGAATGAAGATGCAGCATTTTGAAGACAGTATTTATAACCTTATCGTAGAAACTTCCACGAATTTGCCGGGAGATGTACGCCGGGCAGTTGCAAAAGGTCGCGCGCTGGAAGACAGGGCTACCCGGTCCGGTCTTGCTTTAACCACGATTGCGCAAAATATCGGAATGGCTGAGCAGCAAGTGTCTCCGATCTGTCAGGATACGGGAATGCCTACATTTATCATTCACACCCCTGTGGGAATCAATCAGATTGAGATGAAAAAAGATATTCATAATGCCATTGTACGAGCGACCAAGAATGGTAAACTTCGTCCCAATTCTGTAGATTCATTAACAGGTGAGAATAGCGGAGATAACTTGGGTGCAGGCACACCAGTCATTCATTTCGAACAATGGGAAGAGGATAAAATAGACGTTAGACTTATTCTGAAGGGTGGAGGCTGCGAGAATAAAAATATTCAATACAGTCTCCCGGCAGAATTAGAAGGACTCGGCAAAGCGGGTCGGGATCTGGACGGAATCCGTAAATGTATTTTACACGCGGTATATCAGGCGCAGGGACAAGGCTGCAGTGCCGGTTTTATTGGCGTGGGTATCGGCGGTGACCGTACGACTGGCTACGAGCTGGCTAAGAAGCAGCTGTTCCGCAAAGTGGAGGATGTTAATCCAATAGAAGACCTTAGTAAGCTGGAAGACTATATTATGGAGAATGCTAACAAGCTTGGAATTGGCACGATGGGCTTTGGTGGTGAAGTATCGCTGCTGGGCTGTAAGGTTGACGTAATGAATCGTCTGCCAGCTAGCTTTTTCGTATCTGTTGCTTATAACTGTTGGGCCTTCCGCCGCCAAGGGGTGCTGGTTGATCCATCCACAGGCAATATAGAGGATTGGTTGTATGAGAGTGGTACAGGGATATCTGTAGATGATGAAGGGGCACATGAATCTGAAGCGGTAATTGCTGAGGGAGCTAACAGCCCAGCCTCTGAATCGCGGGAAGTACGTCTTACAACGCCGATAAGTGAAGAGGATATCCGTAGTCTGCGTGTTGGAGACGTGGTTATTTTATCCGGTGAAATGCATACAGGCCGTGATGCTTTGCACAAATATTTAATGGATCATGAGTCTCCGGTAGATCTGGAAGGGGCTGTGATTTATCATTGTGGTCCTGTGATGATGAAAGATGAGGAAGGCTGGCATGTAAAAGCTGCGGGACCAACTACGAGCATTCGTGAAGAGCCTTATCAAGGCGATATTATCAAAAAATTTGGAATCCGTGCAGTCATCGGAAAAGGTGGTATGGGTCCAAAAACGTTAAAAGCGTTACAGGAGCACGGCGGGGTATACCTCAATGCGATTGGTGGAGCCGCCCAGTATTATGCAGAGTGCATTAAGAAGGTCAACGCTGTTGATTTTATGGAATTTGGTATTCCTGAGGCGATGTGGCATCTCGATGTGGAGGGTTTTGCAGCGATTGTGACGATGGATGCTCACGGCAACAGTCTGCATGCGGATGTGGAAAAAGATTCTGCAGCTAAATTGACTCAATTCAAGGAGCCAGTGTTTAAATAAATGGGGTTACAACCGGTGGATAAGTCATGAGGAGGGCAGATTCTCTGAATGGCTTTTCCATGGGTTCTAATCAAATTATAAGGATTTATATGTCCAGACTATAAATGATCCTTAAGGAACGCCGAAGGCGTTTTTACCTGTCTAAAGGAGGACAACGAATGGCACCACATTATATTAGAAATGGGTTTCTTAACGTTACGCCGTATTTTATTGCGGAAGATGCAGACCAATTGATAGATTTTGTTGTGCACTGCTTTGATGCCAAAATTATTGATATGCTGCGAAATGATGAGGGAAGGATTAGGCATGCCGAGGTCAGAATCGGTGATTCCATCATTGAGATTTCCGAAGCGAATGAAAAGTATTCACCGGTACAGCTTGCCATTCATCTTTATGTAAGAAATGTTGATGAGACCTACCGCAAGTGCCTGGATGCCGGGGCTTCTATTATTGAAGAACCACTGGATAAATCCTATGGAGAAAGAGGAGCAGGGGTTAGAGACCGTCAGGGTAATCAGTGGTTTCTTGCCACCCGTACAGAATAAACTCATGTGTTTTTACAAAAGTAATACAAAGTAACAGTCCAGAGTTAATCAACTCGGGCTGTTATTTTTATATAATCTACTCTGGAGGGCTTATGTCACGGTCATAGTCGTACTGGTATTTTGAAGAAAATGAAGTTAGGATAAAAGATACAATGATAAAGGGAGAGGCAAATTTCAGATGAAACCGTTTCGCGCTCGTCTTACGTTTATACTTATGGCCTTAATCGGTATTTCCATGATTGGTACTGGATTTACGATGGCTCATCTGTTTAAGAGCTCCCATATAACTGCTCTGGAAGAGAATATGTCCCGGGAAATAAGTTTGCTCTCAGGAACACTGGAATTTGTAGATATGAATTCATCAAATGCGATCCCGTATTACACTGAACAGGCGGAGCATATTTCTAAACTTTTAGATTCTCGGATAACGTTTATTACAAAGTCGGGTAAAGTAATTGGCGATTCTGAGAAAAACCCCTTGGAAATGGACAACCACTCCAATCGTGAAGAAGAGATAGGGGCTGCGAAAGAGGGAACTGGACGGGCAATCCGTTACAGCGAAACTCTAAAGCATGAGATGTTATATGTGGCTGGAAAGGTAACTTCAGATCAGGGATTTGACGGCTATATTCGGGTCTCAATGGGACTTGATGCTGTAACGCAAGGTCTTAAGCATGCTTGGATGATCATGGCTGCAGGTCTAATTATCTTGTTCTTGTCAGCAACTATTGTGAGCTATAAAGTAGCCTCAAGCATGACATCCCCGCTGGAGCAAATCACAAGAGTCGCCCGGCGGATTACCGATCTGGATTATGATGCTAGAGTTCATTTGAAGCGTAAAGATGAAGTTGGACAGCTGGCTACAGCGATTAATGCGATGGCAGACAGTCTTCAAGACCAGCTTAAGACGATTCGTGATAATGAGGATCTGCTGCAAAGCGTGCTGGATAATATGACTGGCGGCATCATAATGATCAATGCGGAAGAAGAGATTGCGCTGCTTAATCGAGCTTCAGAGCGAATGCTTGATGTCAGTAACGGTGAAATGGCGGGTCATTCGTACAAAGAGTTAAAACGGCATTATGAGCTAACCCGTCTGCTTGAAGAAGGGGTGTTAAGCCGGGAGCCGATTCATGAAGAACGAAGTATTTATAACCCAAGAGAGAGAATTGTACGGATGGACGCGGTTCCGATGATCCAGGATGGTACGTACAGAGGTATGCTTTTCCTATTGCAAGAGGTTACGGAAATTCGCCGTTTGGAGCGGATGCGTAGTGAATTTGTAGCTAATGTATCGCATGAACTCAAGACTCCGGTTGCAGCGGTCAAAGGGTTTGCCGAGACCTTACTGGGTGGCGGAGTTAAAGATGAGAAGACGGCGAGATCCTTCCTGCAAATTATTTATGATGAGAACGAGCGTTTAAATCGCTTGATTGGAGATATTCTGGAATTATCTAAAATCGAATCTAAACGGGTGCAGCTCGATTGCTCACCGGTTCATATCATTGAATTCTTTGATTCCGTGCTGGGAACCATCAGTAAAGTCGCTGAGAAGAAAAACATTAGTCTTAATGTAGAGGTTCCTGAGGAGCTATTCATTGAGGCGGATGAGGATAAGCTGCGTCAAATCTTTATGAATCTTTTCTCTAATGCGATTAATTACACACATGAAGGCGGAAACGTAAAGGTCTACGTTAAGAGTCTACTGAAACCAGACGGCTCCGAAAATGTTCAATTTACTGTTAGCGATACAGGTATGGGGATTCCTAAAAAAGATCTGCCGCGTATTTTTGAACGTTTTTACCGGGTGGATAAGGCAAGATCCAGAAGCTCCGGCGGAACGGGATTGGGGCTGTCTATTGTGAAGCATTTGGTAGATATGCACCATGGAGTGATTTCAGTTGAAAGTGATTTGGGAATCGGCAGTTCCTTTGTGATTGAATTGCCTTTGCTGCAGGAAGAAAAGACCGATTAGATTTTTGTAAATTCACTTTTTCAATTTTACACTAAGTTAACATTACGGTGATATGATGGTTTTGTTGCTGTTTTGTAAAAATCAAACTATATGGAAGACGGGGGAACCTATGGCTCAACGATTGCTTGTCATTGAAGACGAACCGACACTAGCCCGGCTGCTGTCCTATAACTTAACGCAGGAAGGTTACGAGGTGACGGTAGAGGATCATGGAACGGCAGGATATGATCGTGCGACGAGGGAACCTTTTGACTTGATCGTATTGGATCTGATGCTGCCAGGAATGAATGGCATTGACATCCTTGATAAATTGCGTGGACAAGGTATCCGCACACCTATTATCGTATTAACTGCTAAAAATGCTGAAGAAGACGTGGTTAGAGGGCTGAAATCCGGTGCTGATGATTATATAACCAAACCTTTTGGGGTATCCGAATTGCTTGCAAGAGTGAGCGCTGTATTGCGGCGGATTTCCGGTCTTGCTGAGGAGGCTCCACAAGAGACACCTATATCTGCTTCTACGATCATTCTGGGACAACTAGAAATCTATCCTGAGCGGTATGAAGTTTCCCTAGGTGGACATAGCATTAACCTGCGACCTAAAGAGTTCGAGGTATTGTTATATTTGGCTCGTAAACCAGGGGTAGTGCTGACAAGAGATGATCTTATGAACGCTGTATGGGGCTTTGATTATATTGGTGGACAGCGCACAGTTGATGTGCACGTAAGTTCACTTCGTAAAAAGCTTGAGCTAGATCCAGAATCCGTCCATATCGATTCCATTCGAGGTGTAGGTTATAAATTAGTTGTTAACAAAAAGAGAGCTCCGGTCATTTAGCATGGCTGGAGTTTTCTTCTTTATCCCGTTCATAAACAAGATTCAGGTGAGATTACACGCCGAATTGTAGGGAATACTATCACGTGGACTAATTCATCTTCACCAATTTTACATTGCGTTAACATTTCTCTCCAACTGTATTTACATTAAAAGCTTATTATGGAGAACGAAGATGATGAGAAGGAGACGTAAATACTAATGAAATCCATCATTGACATAGAGAAACTTGATCTCTACTATGAGTCATTTCACGCACTGAAGAATGTGAATCTGCAAATTCCGGAGAAACAGGTTACTGCTTTTATTGGACCTTCCGGTTGCGGAAAATCCACTCTGTTGCGCACGCTGAATCGTATGAATGATATGATTCCTGGTACACGTATTGAAGGAACTGTAAACATCGGCGGCAAAAATATTTATAGTGACGAGGTAGAGGTAGAAAGCCTGCGTAAGCAGGTGGGCATGGTATTCCAACAGCCCAATCCTTTTCCGAAGTCGATTTACGACAATGTAGCTTATGGTCCTCGCCTGCACGGCATTCGTTCAAAGAGCGAACTGGATGAGATTGTAGAGCAAAGTCTGCGTCATTCCGCGCTGTGGGAGGAAGTTAAAGATTTTCTGAAAAAATCTGCCCTTAGCTTGTCCGGCGGACAGCAGCAACGGCTGTGTATCGCCCGAGCTTTGGCAGTACAGCCGGATATTCTGCTCATGGATGAGGCAACGTCTGCACTTGATCCTGTGTCTACGCTCAAGATAGAGGAGCTTGTACAGGAATTAAGAAGTAAGTATACAATCGTTATGGTTACTCATAACATGCATCAGGCGGCACGTGTATCTGGTCGAACCGTGTTTTTCTTGAATGGTGTAATTGTAGAGGCGGCGGATACAGAGGTGTTGTTCTCTACTCCTAAGGATTCCCGCACCGAAGATTATATTTCTGGACGTTTCGGCTGATACGGGCTACAAGGGCGCTCGTCCTTGGAAATGGCAAGCTGACCATACATTAATGAGGAGGATCGCTCTTACTATGATTCGCAGAAAAGAATTTGATAAAGATTTGGAAGAGCTGCGCAGTCTGCTGCAGCAGATGGGTGAACATGTAATAGATGCTCTTGGTGGAGCAATTGTTGCTTTACAGAATCTTGATACTGTGCGCGCTCAGGAAATCATTAAAGCAGATTTGCAGCTGAATGCCATGGAAGATAAAATCATGGAAATTGGCTCACGGCTAATTATTACACAGCAGCCTGTAGCAAAAGATTTGCGCCGCATTATCGTTGCTTTCAAAATATCTAGCGATTTGGAACGTATGGGTGACTTGGCTATTGATGTTGCGAAAGCAACTATGCGCATCCATGGACAGCAGCTGATCAAGCCGCTTGTAGACATTCCACGTATGGCGGAAATTGTGACGACCATGATTGATGAGGCTATCCAGTCTTATCTGGATGAGAACACGGATCTGGCTTATAGAATGGCACAAGATGATGATCAGGTCGATCAATTATATGGTTCGATGATCAATGAGCTATATAGTTATATGGTGGCAAAACCGGATTCTGTATCCCAAGCTATGTTATTAACGCTGGTAGGCCGTTATATTGAACGGATTGCCGATCATGCGACTAACATTGGTGAGAGTGTTGTTTATCTGGTCACAGGCAGCCGTCCGGACTTGAATCAGTAATTTGCACTTACACAGCTTTTGTTATATCTTTAGTTAAACTAAGTAGCCGCCCTTTTAAAAGGGCGGCTACTTGTTGTATATCCTTAACATATCAGCTTATCCCACTGTTTAGGTTGGTAAAGCCGTTTCTACTTGTACAGGGCATATGGTAAGATGTAAGGAGTAAGCATGAAAAAGGCGAGGTGCACTATGGACAAGTTGATACTTATAGATGGAAACAATATTATTTACCGTGCTTTTTTTGCGATGCCCCCGCTGACGAATACAGCAGGGCAACAGACAAATGCGGTGTACGGATTTACAACGATGCTGCTTCGTTTAATCGAAGAACATAAACCGACACATATGATTGTCGCTTTCGATGCAGGGAAAGTTACTTTTCGGCATGAAGGTTATCAAGATTATAAGGGCGGCCGGCAAAAAACACCGCCGGAACTCTCCGAGCAGTTCCCTTTGTTGAAGGAATTGCTGACTAATTTAGGTGTACCGCAGTTTGAAATTGGCAATTATGAGGCTGATGATATTATTGGCACCATTTCACGCCAGGCGGATGAAGCGGGACGGCAGGTTATGATCGTGTCGGGAGACAAGGATATGTTGCAGCTGGCTTCTGAACATACGACCGTTGCCTTAATCCGCAAAGGGGTCACCGAAGTTGAGCTTTATGGGCCGGAACAAATCCGGGAGAAATATGACCTAACCCCTGAGCAGATCATTGATCTTAAAGGGCTGATGGGCGATGCAAGTGATAACATCCCGGGAGTACCCGGCGTAGGTGAGAAGACAGCTTTGAAGCTGCTGCATCAATTTGGATCAGTGGAAGGTGTCTTAGCTGGAACCGGTGAGCTAAAGGGTAAAATGAAAGAGAAACTGGAAACCCATGCGGAAGATGCGGTGATGAGTAAAAAATTAGCGACCATCTATCGCGAAGTACCGCTTGAGCATTCGTGGGAAGACATGGTCTTCAATGGAATTTCAGCAGATACAGCTGGACCAGCGCTTGCCAAGCTGGAATTTAAATCATTGTTGGAACGTTTGTCACTTAGTGCCTACGCTCCTGTTGCCGAGGGTGAGGGGAGTACTGCTGAAGTAGAAGCTGCGGCACTTGATATTACGATCGTAAGTGAAGAAGAACTTAAGGGGCTCAGTGAAGCCCTGGCTGATATTTCGGCGCTGCATGTGGAATCGTATGGAGATAATCCGCATCGTGCCGAGGTAATCGGAATAGGATTGTCCTCTCTGGAGCGGCATTACTATGTGCCGTTTGAATTACTGCATAAACCGGCCGCTGCGAAGCTGCGTGATTGGCTAGGAGATGAAAAGGCTCCGAAAAGTGGATATGATCTTCACCGCGCTGATTTGGCTCTACACTGGCAGGGAATTGCTTTTGCAGGTGCAGCCCATGATGTGCAGCTGGCGGCTTATTTGCTTGATCCTACGGAGGCTAATCAGAATCTAAATGATCTCACTGCTAAATATGGCTTGCCGCGGCTCTCTCCTGATGAAGAGGTATTTGGTAAAGGTGCCAAATACAAAATCCCTGAGCTTGAAGTTTTAGGAAATCACGTTGCACGAAAGAGTGCAACGGTTCTTGGAATCGCACAGAAGCAACAGCAGGAGCTGGTGGAGACCGCAATGACAGGGCTATTCGAGGATCTGGAAATGCCTTTGTCACGGATTTTGGCGGATATGGAGAAACAGGGGATTGCAGTCAATGCTGGTGATCTTAAAGAGCTTGGAAAAGAATTCGAGGCGCAAATTTCTAAATTGGTCAGTGAAATATACGAGATTTGTGGCACTGAGTTTAATTTGAACTCACCAAAGCAGCTGGGTGAAATCTTGTTTGTAAAGCTAGGTCTGCCTGTCGTCAAGAAGACGAAAACGGGTTATTCCACGGATGCCGAAGTGCTTGAGAAACTGGCGCCATACCACGATGTGGTGCGTTTGATTCTGCAATATCGCACAATTGCAAAGCTGCAATCTACCTACGTAGAGGGGCTGCTTAAAGAAATTTCCCCGAACACAGGGAAGGTGCATACATTCTATCGGCAGACAATTGCCGCTACAGGACGGCTCAGCAGCCAATTCCCGAACTTGCAAAATATCCCGATTCGTCTAGAGGAAGGACGCAAAATCCGCAAGGTATTCGTTCCGTCCGAACCGGGCTGGTCCATCCTGGCAGCCGACTATTCGCAGATCGAACTGCGAGTGCTGGCGCATATTTCAGGTGATGAGCGGATGAAGGAAGCCTTTCTGCATGATATGGATATTCACACGAAGACAGCGATGGATGTGTTCGGTGTGACCGCGGAACAGGTGGACAGCAATATGCGCCGTGCCGCAAAAGCCGTTAACTTTGGGATCGTCTACGGGATCAGTGATTACGGTCTCTCGCAGAATCTGAATATTCCGCGTAAGGAAGCCGCGCAATTTATTGAACAGTATTTTGAGGTTTATCAGGGTGTGCGCCGCTATATGGACGATATTGTAGTGGAGGCACGAAAGTATGGTTATGTGACCACATTGCTCGAACGTCGCCGTTATCTGCCGGAGATTAATGCGAAGAACTTTAATCTGCGCTCTTTTGCGGAGCGGACAGCAATGAATACACCTATACAGGGAACAGCAGCGGATATAATCAAGCTGGCGATGGTGCATATGGACAAGGCATTATTTGATCGTGGGCTTAAGAGCCGTATGCTGCTTCAAGTACACGATGAGCTTGTATTCGAGGTGCCAGAGGATGAAATGGAGCTTATGAAGACGCTTTTGCCGGAAGTAATGGGTGGAGCCCTGAAGTTATCTGTGCCGCTTAAGGCAGAGGTCAGCTTTGGAAGTAACTGGTACGAGGCGAAATAGACTCCCTTTAAGGTGTGCATATCAGCTATAATGTAGTTGAGGTGAAGACATCATGCCGGAATTACCGGAAGTAGAGACAGTCAAGAGAACACTTAATGAGTTAGTTAATGGAAAGCAGATAGAGAATGTAACCGTCCGGTTGGCGCGGATTATTCAGCGTCCGGATGATATTCAGGCTTTTGCCCACCTGCTGGCAGGTCATAGCATTGTAAAAGTTGAACGAAGAGGAAAGTTTTTGCGTATTGTGCTGGATGGTCTGGTGCTTGTGTCACATTTACGGATGGAAGGCCGTTACGGACTTTTTTCAAATGATGACCCACTGGACAAGCATACACATGTGATTTTTCATTTTACGGATGGAACTGAGCTGCGTTACACGGATGTTCGCCAATTCGGGACAATGCATCTTTTTCAGATGGGAGAAGATCTTCAGCTGCCGCCTTTAAATAAGCTGGGGCAGGAGCCGCTGGAGCCTTCTTTTACACCGGAGAGGTTTAAGCAGATCGTGTCCGGTAAAAGCACCAAAATTAAATCGCTGCTGCTTAATCAGGAATATATCGTCGGCATCGGCAATATTTATGTAGATGAGTCGTTGCACCGTGCGGGTATCCATCCTGAAGACAGCGCCAAAGCGCTCACGGACAATCAATTGGACAAGCTGCATCATGCTATTGTAAGCACGCTGGCCGAAGCGGTTAACGCCGGAGGTTCATCTGTTAAGTCATATGTTAATGGCCAAGGTGAGAGCGGTACGTATCAGCAGCAGCTATTGATTTACGGTCGTAAAGATCAGCCGTGTAGTAACTGCGGAACGATGATTGAGAAGACGGTTGTAGGCGGTCGTGGCACGCATTATTGTCCAAATTGCCAGCGTCCGACTGTTCACTGAATTTGCTGAAATAATAAGGTTGGCACCCACTACTTGTCCCGCCCATATACTGTGTGAAGAATGCTTAATAGAGAACGGAAGCTGAAACGATAAAATTTCAGTTTTCCGGTTCTTCACAGGAGGGATTGCGGGTGCTCAGCCCATTATTTTCACTGCTATTGCTAGCGTTTGCCTTGAGTTTGGATGGTTTTGGTGTAGGAATTACATATGGGCTGCGTAAAATGAAAATACCACTGCTCTCCGTTCTGATTATCTCGCTCTGTTCGGGGGTAGTTATCTGTGTATCGATGCAGGTTGGGGTTTTGCTTGCCAAGGTAGTGTCTCCGAATGCAGCTTCTATAGTTGGTGCGGTTATACTTGTGCTAATGGGATGCTGGTCGCTTGTTCAGATGCTGATGCAGAAAGAGAAAGATGCAGATGGCGGACGTAAAGCTGAAACGGTAGATAAGGTCTCATTTTCCGAGCAGGCTTGGGCAGAGGTAGCTGCTGATTCTGAAGCGGGTACAGAACCTGTTATGAATGATGAACCGTTGAAATCAGCTGTTTTTTCACTTGAGCTTCGCCGTTTGGGGATCGTAGTACAGATCTTGCGTACCCCGTCTTCTGCGGATATGGATGCCTCAGGAAGCATCTCTTCGATGGAAGCGATGATACTTGGGATTGCGCTCTCTCTGGATGCTTTTGGGGCTGGACTTGGCGCAGCGCTGCTTGGCTTCAATCCGATATGGACATCACTTACAATAGCTTTGTTTAGTGGTACATTTCTATTGCTGGGTATGAAGACTGGACTTAGATTTGCCGGGAACTACTGGATGAAGCATGCTGCCGCATTACCAGCGTTATTATTAATTGCAATGGGAATACTGAAGCTATTATGAGGTGAGTACATGATTATAGGCTTAACCGGAGGAATCGCATCCGGAAAAAGCACAGTGTCTGCACTGCTTGTGAACAAGGGAGCGAGGCTGGTTGATGCCGATGTGATCGCCAGAGAAGTTATGCTTCCCGGGCATGAAGTGTTGGCTGCTGCTGCTAAGCAATTCGGAAAAGAGATCCTTTTTCCGGATGGAACACTGAATAGGGCCAAATTAGGTGAAATCGTCTTTCAAGATCCTGTGGCCCTGCAAACCTTGAACAATTTGACGCATCCTGCCATCCGGCAGGAAATCAAAGACCGTATGTACAGCATGGAGCAGGAAGAGCCGAAGCGGCTTATTATTGTGGATATTCCGCTTCTTTTTGAATCAGGGCTTGAGACCCTGTTCCATGAGATTGTAGTAGTGTACGTTCCCCGTGAAATGCAAATTGCTCGATTAATGGAACGTAATAGGCTCTCTTTAGAAGAAGCAGAAGCGCGATTGAATGCACAGATGGATATTGAACAGAAACGTAATAAAGCGGACTACATCATCGACAACAGTGGCGATCTTGCGTACACTGAGCAACAGGTTGCTGTTTTTTGGGACAGGCTGGGTTTATCATGAAATGGCTACGTAAAAAAAGAGTACTGCTTCTGCTATTTGTGGGTTTTACGGCAATATTGTTTCTGAGTACTAACTGGATGTCGTGGTTTTATCCCATCCATTTTAAAGATGAGATTCGCAAGCACAGCATCACTTATGAGATAGACCCGTTTCTTGTAACCGCGATTATTCGTGTAGAAACGAACTTTAAAACTGGACGAGAATCCAAAAAAGGCGCACTAGGGCTGATGCAGCTTATGCCGGATACCGCGAAGTGGGCGCTGGAAAAGGCCAAGCTTCCAAACGTATCTATGGAAGAACTCAAGCATGAGCCTTCGGCTAATATTGAACTGGGTACATGGTATCTTTCAACTTTATCCCGTCAGTTCGAAGGTAAACGTACAGCAATTATCGCAGCCTATAATGCTGGGCCCGGAAAAGTTCAACGCTGGTTGGACGAAGGGGTCTGGGATGGGACAGATGCAACCATTAAAGATATTCCCATTGGTGAAACCAGGCATTATGTACAGCGCGTTAATTATTACTATGATCAGTACACGGACATTTACAAAGAATTTTAATTTCTACCGTGTTATGTATAAAAAGAAGTATTAAACGACCTGTAGGTCGTTTAATACTTCTTCAAAAAGCTTATGTTGGTCAGGTTATTTGTATTGACCTGCCAGTTGTTGTTCTGCCAGGGTTACAAGACGTTTAGTGATGTAACCACCGATCGAACCATTTTCATAAGAAGTTTTATTGCCTTGGTAACCATCTGGGGAAAGCGTGATTCCTAGTTCTTGGGCAACTTCGTATTTAAGTTGTTCCAAGGCACCGCGGGAATTTGGAGCTACAAGGTTATTGGAGTTGTTGCTTTGGCTCATTGCTGTTCACCTCCTCTGTTGGTAACTGTATTATGTGCCGGACTTGCCATTATCATTACAAGAAAAAAACGGTGATTTCTGGAAATAATAAAAAAGCCGTTCAAAAGCCGGATTTATAACGTGCCGGGACCCATACCATTATGTAATAGGAAGTGATGAAGCTTATGAAATGCCCTTACTGCGATCACACAAATACTAAAGTGCTGGACTCGCGACCAGCGAATGAAAATAAGTCAATCCGTCGTAGGCGTGAATGTGAGCGTTGCAGCAAACGTTTCACTACTTTTGAAATGATTGAAGAAACGCCACTCATTGTAATTAAAAAAGACGGCAGCCGTGAGGAATTCAGTCGTGATAAAATACTCCGTGGTCTCATCCGTGCTTGTGAGAAACGGCCGGTTTCTGTGGAACGTCTAGAAAAGATCGTGTCCGAGGTTGAGAAATCTCTGCGCGGCATCGCCGTTGCGGAAGTGGAAAGCCAACAGATTGGTGAATTCGTGATGGAGCAGCTCTACCCAGTAGATGAAGTGGCTTACGTTCGTTTTGCGTCCGTATATCGCCAGTTCAAGGATATTAATATGTTCATGAAGGAACTCAAGGGGCTGCTATCCAAGAGTACGGGAGAATTAGAGGGATTATAGGGTTTTGTCCAGTTAGGGCGTACAGCCAATCCTAGGGTCTGTTAGGAGTGCTTGTACTGGTTTTTTTCCTCTGAGTTTTGAGCGGGCAATTTGAGTGGAAAAATGAATTTTAAAAAAAGTGTTGACATAGAGGGCGATTTTTTATATTATATAGAAGTCGCCTACGACGCTTGAGTTTATCGGAACAACTCAATTACGACCAAACTAAAATTAAAAAATGTATGATTACATACATCTGAAATTTCAGTTTGGGGCCATAGCTCAGCTGGGAGAGCGCATCGCTGGCAGCGATGAGGTCAGGGGTTCGATCCCCCTTGGCTCCACCAAACATCATATGGACTCTTAGCTCAGTTGGTAGAGCAGTAGACTCTTAATCTATTTGTCCAGGGTTCGAGCCCCTGAGAGTCCATCCTAAAGAAACGGCAGAAATGCCGTTTTTTTGTTGTTTGGGGAAGAGTGACTTTTTATTTGGTTTTGATCGTGGTATAGTTTGGGTAGATAAAACGTACAATGCAAAGAGAGTCGTGCGGAAACACGACTCCCAGTGCAATAGCCGCTTTTAAGGGCGGCGGCTTCGGAAGTTTAGTCAGGAAATAGACCGCATTCCTTTACGAGAGGGCGGTCTATTTCTTTTTGAGGTAGTTGAGCAATGCAATAATGAACATGCCGAACATGAACATCAGTGACAATTGCTGGCTCCAATTACAGACAATCCATATCTAAAGAAACAGCAAGATGCTGTTTCTTTTTTTGTTCCCATTTATTAATTATCATTAAATCCATTAAACTCCTGAAGCATTTGAATAAAGGTTTCAAGCTGTTGATTATCCCATTGAGCTATGCGCTCATAAAATATGAATTCCTTATCCTGCAGCGCATCAAAGGTTTTTTGTCGTCCAAGTTCAGTGAGTGTAAGAAGGATGGCTCGACGATCATTAGGAGAGTCTTCTCTTCTAACATAACCCAAATTTTCGAGTTGCTTGATGAGACGGCTGACTGAACTACGATCCATAGCCGTTGATTCTGCCAACATAGAGGCGCTTGTTGGTCCATAAGAGTACAGCCAACGGACTATATGGAAAGCAGCAGGCTGTATAGATGAATCGAAAGCGGCAGCAGTTCTGACATTTAGGGCATGCGAAGCGCTAATGAGAGCACTAATTTGTCCACCTAGCTTCAGTTCTAATTGTCCTCTCAACGTGTCTTTACGTTCAGTATTCATTGTTTTAACCACCTACCCTTGTATTTTAAAGTTGTCATACATCTATTTAGTTGACATATGTCAATCATCAACATATAGTTGATATATATCAATTATATGATTTGGACAATACGCTGTCAAAATGAAATTGCCCCTGATGAATTCCTGATATAAAGGAGAATGTAGATGATGACAAAGCCGATTATTGTAATTACTGGAGCTACAAGCGGTTTGGGACAACTCGTTGCACTTGAAATGGCAAAGCAGGGTGCCCATCTTGTTCTGACTGCAAGGAGTAAAACCCGTTCGGAAGTAACTGAAAAAATGATAAAGGAGAGCGTACCAGCAGCCGAAATTAGTTTTTTCTACGGAGATTTATCTTCAATGAGGGATGTCACTAGGTTAGGACAAGAAATATCTAGTGTTTTTCCGAAGATAGACGTGTTAATAAATAACGCAGGGCTTCATGGGTTTGAACAGCGGATAACTGCCGATGGATTCTCAGAAATGATGGCTGTGAACTATTTTGCGCCATGGTTATTGACGCAAACCTTAGAACGTTCTTTGAGCGCAGCAGGAAATGCAAAAATTATAAATGTTGCTTCGGAAGCTTCACGCCGGCATGGAGTACTAAAGTTGCCAGGAGATTTGCTCAATACAGCTTCCTTTACTTACAGGGGATCATCTGAGATTTATGGGAAAACCAAACTGTTAAACATTATGTTTACCAGTGAGCTTGCACGCCGCTGGGCGGGAACGGGAATCAGTGTTCATGCATTGAATCCGGGTTTTAACGTTACAGGTCTCGGGCGTGAACTTTGGTTTTCTTCGATGCTTAAGCACTTATTGAATTTCTTTCGTATTGGCGATCCTCGTAAAGGAGCGGAGATCATTATTCGTTTAATGAGCGATCCTAAGTATCAAGAGAGCAGTGGGGGATATTTTAACGTTGGGACAGGCAATCCCATTGTACCCGTCCAACCGGGAGGAGATAGGGTAATGGAAAATAAATTATGGAACGATACACGAGACATTTTGCAGCAGAAAGGTTTCTTTGGAAACTGATTTAATTAGTGAAACTAACCTCATGTCCGTTCGAATCACCCATTCATGATCCTGCGGACTGTATAGCTCTTATTTTCTTTATTTAGTGAAATTAGTCGAGTGATCGGACCGTAGCGCACTTATTTCCTCTCCAGTAGCAGTATTTTGTTTTGAAAAGACTAAATAAGTGCGTAGGAGTCCGATAGCTTGGGAAAACGCCCCATAATGAGAAAATAAGAGCACCTCGGTCCGTTGTATCTCAACCTTCCGCCAGTCCGACATTTTATAGTACTACGATCAGAAATAGACCGATCCCTTGTGAGAGAGGGCGGTCTATTTTACCGTTCCCGTTAGTTACCGTATTCCTTCAAAAGCGTACCTCACCAACTGCTGCACATAAGCATCGTCTATGGGTTGGCCGGTCACCAGCAAGCGGTAGAATATCGGCCCGTAAATAAGATCGGTAACAACTTCAATATCGAGATTATCCTTCAATTCCCCGCGCTGAACACCCCGTTCCATAAGCAGCCGTGCCTCAAGCCGGCGAGGCTGGAAATATCGGGTCCGATAAGCTTCCGCCAAGCCTGAATCCATCTGTCCTTCGCCAATGATCTCCGTAATGATTTTACCCTCTCGACTAATCAGGAACCGGGATAAGTTCGTTGCATGCATGAGAATATCATCGAATACTGAACCTGTGTCAGGTACGGGCAGTCTGTCCGCAGCGGAGGATAGGAATCCATCCATCACCACGGCAGCCTTGTTAGGCCACCATTTATATATCGTAGCTTTGCTGACCTTGGCACGATCCGCTATTTTTTCCACCGTAACTGCTCCAAAACCATTTTCCAATAACAAATCATAGGAAGCGGAAAGAATAGACTTCTCCGTCTCAACATTACGCGGACGTCCTCGTTTACTCTCCATCTGAAATCACCCTTTCGTTAATCTGTCTCCAATCAAAATATAAACTATACGTTCAGTATACTAAAAAAATCTGGAAAAATAAATGACCATCGCCTATTTACAAAACGATACGTTCAGTATATTATTTAAACATGAATTAGTGAACTGAACGTATAGTATTTAAATTATTATGACCATCTGAGGAGGATTCACATGCAAAAAGAACAAGCGGCGAAAGAGAACCACATTTCAAGTTGGATGATGTTTATGTTAGCAGCGGCATGCGGGCTTATCGTGGCCAATCTTTATTATGCTCAAACCCTTGTCGGACCTATCAGTGTCTCGACAGGACTTTCTTCTACAGCCGCAGGCTTGATCGTCACTTTAACTCAAATCGGTTATGTTGTAGGTTTGTTATTTATCGTGCCGCTGAGTGACATTGTTGAGAATCGGCGTCTCACGATAATCACGTTAATGGTTGCAGTGGGTGCATTGCTGGTTGCAGCTTTCGCAGCTAATGCGCCTTTGTTCCTGACAGCATCTTTGTTTATAGGAACCGGTTCTGTGGTAGCTCAAATCCTGGTGCCTTATGCCACCTATTTAGCGTCTGAAGAGCAGCGTGGCCGTGTGGTTGGTAATGTTATGAGTGGACTCTTATTAGGTATTATGTTTGCCCGGCCCGTGGCAAGCTTTATCACCAGCATCTGGGGATGGCAAGCCGTGTTTATTTTTTCAGCGGTCGTTATCACGTTGTTATCCATTCTTCTGTCGCGATTTCTTCCTCAACGTAAACCTGCACCTTCGGTAAGCTATGGTAAATTAATTGTCTCTTTAGGCACCCTTTTAAAACAAACGCCTATATTGCGCCGACGTGCCTTATATCAAGCTTGTTTATTTGGAGCTTTTAGTCTCTTTTGGACGGTGGTTCCGTTGCGGTTGGCGGATGATTTTGGAATGTCGCAGCAAGGGATCGCTTGGTTTGCTTTAGTAGGTGTTGGTGGGGCTGTAGCCGCGCCGATTGCTGGAAGACTGGCAGATAAAGGTTGGAGTAAATGGTTAACCGGACTGGCCATGATCATTGCCACCTTGTCTTTTTTACTAATTCATCTTTTCCATAGCCACTCAACTTTTGCTCTCATTCTGCTCTTTATTTCCGCGATTACATTGGATATGGCCGTATCGGGAAATCTTGTACTCGGACAGCGTGTGATTTATTCATTGGGAAGTGAAGCGAGGGGACGTCTTAATGGGATCTTTATGGCGATTTTCTTCGTGGGTGGAGCCGTTGGATCATCTTTGGGTGGTTGGGCTTATGCCTATGGGGGATGGACCTTCGCTTCACTCATCGGAGTGGTCCTGCCGCTATTGGCTTTGGTTTACTTTTTCACTGAAAAAAGATCAACTAAAGCTGTTGAATAAAGCCTTGCTTTAAGTGTGGGGGTTGGGTTTACGGCAGAATAGACCGCTACCTTTGGTTAGGGCGGTCTATTTCTTTTTGAGGTAATAACGCTTGATAAACGTTAGTTATGCTCCGCTAACTGCACCTCAAACCCGTCCGGGTCCAGGATATAAAAGAACCGCAGGTGGGGATTGGGTGCGATTGGTCCGCGCGCTACTGGGATACCTTGGCTTTTTAAACTCTCCATCGCTTCATCAATTGACTCCACTTCGAAACCCACAGAAACGCCACATTCCGGCTTCAAAGCCGGGTCACTTCCCTGAATAAGCTCGATCTTGGGTTGCCCTTCCAGACCTAACATGACGATCTGTTTTCCACTGCTCTCAAATCTACGCTCAATGGGTAGCCCCAGTATCCGGTTATAAAAATGAAGGGAAGCCTCCAGATCGCGGACCCGAAGCGTAATCCAATTCATACTCAATTTCATGTTTTATAGTCTCCTCTGATGAATATTCTATTTCGTATATTATACGCTATCGTCTTGCCCGGAAACAGGGAGAATGGGAATCAAGAACGTTTAATGAGGATAAAAGCCCGCAAAATCAGCTGTGCAACCAGTGGTTGACAGTATGTAAGGGGAGATAGGTAGTCAATTACAGAACGTTATAATATGATGAGCATGAGGTGATGGCGAATGGACTTTGCAAATAAATTGCAAAGCTATAGGAAACAGAGAGGAATGTCCCAGGAGAACTTAGCGGAGGTGATTGGTGTTTCGCGGCAAGCCGTGTCTAAGTGGGAATCAGGTCAATCCTATCCCGAAATGGATAAGATGATTAGTTTAAGTGAATTATTTCACGTAAGTTTGGATCATCTGGTGAAGGATGCTTCAAGCGATACCAAAGCAGAGCATGTCGCAAGCCCCGTATATGTAGATCTGAATTCCTTGTTTCATTATGAGTACAAAAGTAAGAGAACATGCTTTGGAATTCCTCTGGTTCATATCCATATCGGGCGGGGGCTATACGTTGCCAAAGGGGTTATTGCCATAGGTAATGTTGCGATTGGTGCGGTATCCATTGGTATTGTTGCTTTGGGCGGATTATGTTTAGGTGCGCTTGCTTTAGGACTCATCAGTTTTGCAGGTCTGGCTCTAGGGCTTTTGTTAGCCGTTGGGGGCATTGCGGCGGGTACAATGGCCGTTGGTGGAATAGCATTGGGGATATTTGCTGTTGGAGGTTTAGCTGTAGGTATGTTCTCCTTGGGTGGTCTCTCTATCGCTTCCCATATTGCAATGGGTGGATATGCAAGCGGGCATATAGCTATAGGGGATACCGTAAAAGGTGCTTATACCTTTATTACTCAAGATAATAATTTCAACGATATCAAGGGGGAGGAGGTAAGAAAGTTAATTCAGCAAGAATATCCACATCTTTGGAAGCCCATTGTGCAGGGAATTATTTCAATCTTCAAATAGCTGATTAATTTGCGGAAATTTCTTTACGGTTGTTTCATATGGATATAATTTGGGTAATAAACGATTGGCGTTTGTCATATATTGATCCGGCAAAAATACTTGTTGCTCAGCAACAAGTATTTTGATTTTGTGTTGGATATTTGTGAAAATATAAAACCTGATATTAGATTTTTTGCTGAAAACCGAAATTTTTACAGAGGAGTATTTATTTGAAAAGCATTCATAAGCGCTTATTATTCTTGCTGCTTGTGTTTATAATTCTACCGTATTTTTTATCCGTGTTGTTGATCTATCGGCAGACGAAAGAGAATGTGGAACGACATGAACTTGAGAACAGCCAAGAGCAAATTCAGCAGGCGTCAGCCGATCTAGAGCAATATTTTGATGAAATCATTAATCTTCCATATATTTTATACCGAAATCCAGACTTATTCAGGGTGTTTGAAGAAGGGTTAGAAGAAGATTTTTATTACAAGCAGCTTGAAATTAATAAGGGTATGACTAACTTCTATCTCATGAGGAGTGAAATTCGTCAGATCCGTTTATTCATAAATGAAGGGAAAAGCTCATTTACAGTTTATAATGCCATGTTAAGTTCCCGTAAAAGGAATCCGGATTTATTACAGCAAGCTTCCATTCAGAAGCTGATGAGCTCTAATAGCAATGATCTTATTGAAGCTCCGCATCCGATTGAGAACTATAACGATACCTCCATTATGCCTCCTTCGGATAAAACGATGGTCTTGACGGTTCATCACAAAATTGTGGATGTCCTAACACAGGAATTTCTGGGCGTCATCACTATAGATATTGATTTGGACAAGATTGCTCATATCGCTAATCATTTTCTACAGAAAAATAAAGAGAGCGTATGGCTTTCCGATGCGGAGAATCATGTCATTTACGCAAGTGATGAAACATGGATAGGCAAAACCGTTCCCGATGAACTGCAAAGGAAAATAAGTCCGATACAGGCAGATACTAAATCTCCAGAAGGAGATATTGTGTTTACTAGAACATTGCAGGAACCGATAAAAGAGTGGCATTTTGCTAAGGTAACCCCGAGCTCTTTTTTATTTGAAGATGTAAGGAAAACTGCCTATACAAACATCATCGTAGGTGTGGTTGTAGGTGGACTGGGCTTGATAATGATAACAATCATTTCTTATGGATTTACACGGCCGATAAAACTGCTTAGTCAAAAAGTCCAGCGTATCGAGGGGAGGAATATGAATGCCCCATTCGACGATATGCGGGAGGACGAAATCGGTATTCTAGAAAGACACATCAAGGAGATGATGAATCGGATCAACCGTCACATTGACCGGGAGTATAAGCTTGAGATAGAGAACAGGAAAAATCAGCATAGGGCGCTAAAGTCGCAGATCAATCCGCACTTTTTATTTAATTCTTTACAATCTATTGCTGCAGTTGCCCTACTCTCTGAATCTCCAAAAGTATATCAACTGATTACCTCTTTATCCAAAATGATGCGGTACTCGATTCGTGTGGATCAGAAGGCGACGGTTCAAAGCGAAGTGGATTATGTACAGGCTTATTTGAATCTTCAAGCGGAACGTTTTCAGACTGATTTTAGCTATTCCATTGATGTGCCTAAAGATATTCTTGATATTCCGGTTCCTAGTATGATCTTGCAGCCGCTCGTTGAGAACTTTTTTAAGCACTGTTATGACGAGGGCTATGAACAAGCTTACATCCATATTTATGGTGAAATACAAGGTGAATATTTGAATCTAGTCGTAGAAAATAACGGAAACAGCGTGACGGATGATGAACTTGAGGCATTAAAAAATAATCTCTACACATCGGTTAACGAAGGCAATCCTTCTTTTGCACATATCGGGTTAAAAAACATTCATGATCGCTTGGTTCTTCATTTCGATCAGACAGCGGGAATCAAACTAGATTCGATGCAGGGACAAGGGTTCACTGTACGGCTAGTAATTCCACTCTACCTAAAGGAGAAGTAACGTTTATGAAAGCTCTTATTGTAGATGATGAGTCTAATGTTAGAAAAATCATCCGTTTTTTGGGACGGTGGGAACAATACGGAATTACCGAAGTGCTGGAAGCCAGAAATGGTCTCGAGGCTAAGGCGTTGATTGAGCAGAAATCTCCAGAAATCATAATGACAGATGTCAAAATGCCCAAAAATAGCGGGATGGAGTTAATCGAGTGGTTGGCTGCTAAAGACTATCCGGGAAAAGTGATTATGATTTCAGGGTTTGACGATTATTGTTTCATGCGTAAAGCGTTTAAGCTGGGATGCTTTGATTATTTGATGAAGCCAATTGAAGAGAAAATGCTGAATGAAACTTTAGAAGGGGCGTTGAGAGCCTGGGAACAAGAAGAGGGAGAACGTCGCAATATGGAGTCCGGATTTTATGAAGAGGTAAAAATGTTTCGCTTAAACAGGGAGATTACTGCTGCTTGTAACGGTGAAGCTTTTGATGCAGGCGAAATTGCCTCGGCTCTCCCACAGGCAGAAGTATACGACTTCACCATGATGTATTTTTACCAATCTCATTATTCGGAGCCATACATTCAGCTTTTGACCGAAGAGCTGGCTACACGGGAGTGGGGAAATGCATTTACGCTTCAAAATGATCCTAATGTCTGTGTGATTCTGTCCCTTCATGGACAGCTTTTCCCGATAGAGGAATGGATTACCCAGCATTTTGATATACCTGTTCGTTTGGTTAGTGGCCCCTCCATCCAATCGCTCGCAGAGATATCGTTATCTTTTCAATCTGTACAAAGGTCTATGGCTGAACAAAATTTTAGAGCAATCCATCGTTTGGCGGATTTAGATGATGTTAGGCGTATGAATGATATTGTCGCATTTGTTGATGAGCATTATATGGAAGAGCTAAGTTTGGACAAATTATCCACCCGTTTTTTTCTGAGCCGAGAACATATCTCGCGGAGATTTAAGCAAGAAGTAGGGATGACTCTTACTAACTACGTCATTCATTTACGAATAAATCAAGCGAAACAGTGGTTACTAGAATCGGATGAAAAGATGTACTCGATTGCCTTAAAGCTAGGGTATCAAGATGAGATTTATTTCTCTAAGCTGTTCAAAAAAAACGTCGGTATGACGCCTGCTGAATATCGTAATTCACAGGGAGCAAGAGAAATAGACGCGGAAGTCAGGATAGCCAATACATAAGTTCATTGTTGAATGCATCTGGGGGAATTATGAAAATAAAAAGGGTTCAAATGATTATCGTGGGGTTGATTACGCTAACGCTTTCTTCATGTGGTGCGCATACACGTCCACTGAAGGAAGCGGATTTGAAGGTAGCGGATAAGGCAGTCACTTTGGAGGTACTGAATCCTAAAGTGGAAATCTCTATAGAATTCGAGCAGATGGTTAAGGAATATGAAAAGGAAAACCCGAATATTAACGTAGAAATTCTAACCTTTGGCGGGGGAGCTAACTACCTTGATGAGCTAAAGGCGAGGTTTGCTGCCAATGTTGGTCCGGATATTTTTCCAAATGGCGGTTATGAAGAAGCGAAGGCATGGAGTAGATATCTTGAGGATTTATCAGATCAACCTTGGGTGGAACAGGCTTATGACGAGGCGCTAGAACCGATGAAGATGGACGGGAAAATATACGGGATGCCAATCAATTTTGAAGGCTACGGTTTTATTTATAATAAGGATTTATTCGCAAAGGCTGGGATTACTCCTCTCCCAACAACGTTTACGGAATTAAAAGTGGCGGCGAAAAAGCTGAAGGCTATAGGTGTGACTCCTTTTTCTGTTGGGTATTCCGATCATTGGTTTTTTGTACTCCTGTTGAATATTGCTATTGCACAACAGGAGGACCCGGATGCTTTTATTCAAGGGTTAAACAACGGAACACAATCTTTTCGAGCGAATAAGGAAGTTAAAGATGTCATTCGGATGCTGGATTTGACCGTACAATATGGTAACGAAAATTTTTTGACAACAGATTATAATTCGGAAGTTGAGTTATTTGCAACAGGGAGAACGGCGATTCTAAAACAAGGGAATTGGGTTCAGTCTAAAATTGATCAAATATCGCCGAATATGAATATCGGTTTTTTACCCATGCCTATTAATGATGGTGCCGAAAACAATGCGTTGCCAGTAGGGGTATCTAATAATTGGGCTGTTAATAAAGAATCTTCGCCAGAAAAGAAGAAGGAAGCCAAAAAGTTTTTGAACTGGATGGTTTCCTCGGAAACAGGGAAAAAGTTCATGAAGGATCGCTTTCATTTTATTTCAGCTTTTAAAAATATAGAGACGGACCGTTCGGGAGCGCTTGTAAAAGATCTTATGCGATACGTCGATGAACAGAAAACTTTATCTTGGAATTGGTTCAAATTCCCTCCCAGAGCAAGAGAGGAGTTTGGCTATCTTATGCAAGCTTATGTAGGAGAGCAAATTAATCGGGATCAATTGCTTCAAGAACTTCAAAAATCGTGGGATACCCATGTGAAGTAATAAAACCAAATCAATATAACCCTGTAAATGCATCAATTTACGACATACTCATAACGTCTACTCTTCATTAGAATTTAAAAGGGGAACAGCACAAAGGAAGATCGAAACCCAAATTTAAAGTATAAGAGGAGTTAGATGATGAATTTCAAGAAAATGATTAAACAAACAACAATCCTAACCTTTACAGCTGCTTTAATGTTAGGTGGAGCTACTCAAACCTTTGCGAAAGGAAATAACAAGCCGAACAAGCCGGAGTACAATGACTATGGTTTCTCTCATATCACTCGCGCTGACATGTTGAAATTACCCAAACAACAAAATAGTAAACAATTCCAAGTCCCCAAATTTGATGCTTCAACGATTGAGAACATTCCTGCAGCCATTAAGTTCGATGAGAATGGAAACAAAATTGAAATGGATGTTTGGGATACTTGGCCGCTGCAAAATGCAGATGGAACTGTAGCCAGTTATAAGGGGTATCAAATTGTTTTTGGTCTGGCGGGCGACCCTAATAATGGATCAGACACATTTATTTATTTGTTCTATAAGAAAGAAGGAGACAACTCTATCAGCAGCTGGAAGAATGCCGGCAGAGTGTTTAAGGATAGTGACAAACTTGTTCCTGATGATTATGTTTTAAACAATCAAGCCGAAGAATGGTCCGGTTCAGCAACCATGACATCTGATGGCAAAGTTCGCTTGTTTTACACTAATCGTCATCCTTGGGATCCAGATCGCGGATTTTACGGGAAACAAACTTTAACTACAGCTCAAATTAATGTCTCTGCCCCGGATGGGGATACCCTTAAGATTGATGGCGTAGAAGATATGAAATCCATCTATGACGGTAATCAAGGTGAAATTTATCAAAGTGTTGATATCACCGGTTTTAGCAAAGGCGATTACGACGATAATCATACCTTAAGAGATCCTCACTATGTGGAGGATAAAGGCCACAAGTATCTTGTGTTTGAAGCAAATACAGGGACAACTACGGGTTACCAGGGTGAAGAATCTCTCTTTAACAAAGCTTATTATGGTAATAGCAATGCCTTCTTCCAAGCGGAGAAAAAGAAATTACTAAGCAGTGCTGACAAAACATCTGCGGAAACCGCGAATGGTGCGCTCGGTATCATTGAATTAAATAATGATTATACATTCAAAAAAGAAATGAAGCCGCTACTTGCCTCCAATACCGTGACAGATGAAATTGAACGTGCGAACATATTTAAATTGAATGGCAAGTGGTATCTGTTCACAAGCTCAAGAGGTTCTAAAATGTTCATTGATGGCATTGATGATGAAGACATCTATATGCTCGGGTACGTATCTAATTCTTTAACCGGACCGTATAAACCATTAAATGGTACAGGACTTGTCCTCCATCAAGATCTTAATCCTTATGATATTACCTGGACTTATGCTCACTTTGCGATTCCGCAAGCGAAAGGGAATAATGTAGTCATCACAAGTTACATGACGAATAGAGGTTACTTTGGGGATCATCATTCCACTTTTGCCCCAAGCTTTGTGCTGAATATTAAAGGCTCCAAGACTTCAGTTGTACCGAACAGCATTTTGGAACAAGGGCAATTGACGCTTAAAGGTAACAAACCGTATTAATCATTTACAAAGTAAATGCCAATGTAGTTGGCGTTTACTTTTCTTTTTATAAGCTGAGATTAGCAATGTGAAAAAAGCGAGGTATATTTTGAATAAGAAAAAAATGATAGGAATCACTATATTAATCCTTTGTTTAATTTGTATTGTGACGATAGTATTAGTAACTTATGACGCTGGAGAGAAGAAGAAGCCGGGGACCGACGTTCCTGATCATAAACCTACCACTCGGGCTAGCTATCATTTCACTGTACCTGAGCATTGGAAAAACGATCCGCAAAAACCCATTTATTTTGATGGTAAATATCATTACTATTATCTCTATAATGCTGATTACCCGGATGGAAATGGTACAGAATGGAGACATGCCACATCAACGGATTTGGTGAGCTGGACAGATGAAGGCGTTGCGATTCCAAAATATACAACACCCAATGGTGATCCCTGGTCAGGATCTGTTGTTGTTGACGATAGCAATACAGCAGGTTTTGGCGAAGGGGCTATTGTGGCGATTTTAACACAGCCCTCTGCAGAGGGGGGGAAGCAAGAACAATATTTATGGTTCAGTACGGATCGTGGGCTGACGTTTAAATCTTATAGTGATGATCCTATTTTGCCAAATCCGGGCACAGAAGATTTCAGAGACCCGAAGGTAATATGGGATCAACATTCTCATAAATGGGTGATGACGCTAGCCGAAGGTACGAAAGTAGGCTTTTACGAGTCTGACAATTTAAAGGATTGGCACTACACAAGTGGCTTCGAAACAGAAAATATTGGAATTGTAGAGTGTCCTGACTTCTATATGATGCGGGCGAATGATGGCACTTATAAATGGGTTCTTGGGGTCAGTGCAAATGGTAAGTCGATAGGTAAACCTAACACGTATGCCTACTGGACTGGAGATTTTAATGAGAATGAATTTATCGCGGATCATCATGAACCACAGTGGCTAGATTATGGATTTGATTGGTATGGTGCTGTAACTTTTGAAGAAGGAAAGGACAAGGATCAATACAATCATCGATATGCTTTGGCCTGGATGAATAATTGGGATTACCCTCATGTTACCCCCAATCTTAACGAAGGTTTTAACGGAATGGATTCAATCGTGCGTCAAATAAAATTAACACGAGATGAAGAGCAGTCGTATCAGTTAGTATCACAGCCCATCGAAGCATTAGATCAAATGGTAACTTCAACGGATTCCTTGCAACAAATAAAAGTGAACGGCTCGTCAACACTTGATATCACAGGCGAAAATTACCAGCTCGATGCAGATCTATCTTGGTCAGAGAGTACCAATGTAGGCTTAAGACTTCGTGAATCCGCAGATAAGACGCGCCACGTGGACGTAGGAGTGTTTGTTGAAGGACAATATTCTTATGTTAATAGAGCCTTCACTGGACAACCTGATGAGAGTGACAGATATCTTGAAAGCAAGGCCCCCTTTGATGTGAACAAGAAAAAAGTGCATCTGAAGATCCTTGTGGATAGAACAAGTATTGAAGTTTTTATAGATGATGGTGAAATTGTATTTTCTAATGAAATCTTCCCGGAAATAAAGGATCAAGGCATTACCTTGTTTTCTGAAGGTGGCACCGCGATTTTTAATAATGTTGTAATTAAGCATTTTGGCAAAGATTAGAATGAATATACAGAGTTTTTCTAATTCTTGCGCAATAAGAGGGCACTCCAACCTATGGATGTCCTCTTTTTTTATTATAAGTTCGTAATATTAAACCTAATTCACGAAGGAATACATAATTGTTAAACGCTATCTTGAATTCTAGAATGATGTTATTGGCATCACGTTACTTTTTTGGTTTCAAAATCATTCTGGGAGGTTGTCCTAATGAAGCGAAGGCCTATTTATGTTGTTCTTATTCTGTTTATTGTATTAGTTTCATGGTTGCTGCTGAATCACCGGGAAAATAACAGCGCCTCAGAGAAGCAAGTGCAGGAAGTGCTGCCTACGAGTACTGTTGATACTAACACAACAATGGCTAACGTTACTGTAAATAACAGAGAAACTCCGGTGCAGTACTTGGATCCCGCATATAAAGTTACAGTGAAACACGATATTTTGTATGCAAGTAAGAAAAACGAGACGGATGCTGAAGAACCGCTGAAGCTCGATTTGTACCAGCCCATTGGAGATGAAACCAAGCAGAGGCCAGTATTTATTTTTATTCATGGCGGAGGTTATACCGGAGGGGATAAGTCTGATGCAGCAGATTTTTCCGAAGGCCTGGCGAAACGGGGGTATGCTGTTCTCACTATTGATTATAGGCTAAAAAAAGATCCGTTTTTCAATTTTACTCGCACACTTAATGATGCGAATGAGGATATAAATGATGTGATCAAATGGATTAATCAGCATGCGGAGACTTATGGATTGAACAAGGAACGTATAGTTATTGGCGGAGATTCAGCAGGAGGTCATCTGGCCATGAACTTTGTGAATCTATCCTTAGCAAAAGATCCCTCCCTGGTTAAGTCTGTATTTTCCATTATAGATATTTATGGTGGTGAACTGACAAGAAGTGCTGACAGCAAGCTGCCGCCTGTCCTAATTATTCATGGAACGATAGATAAAATGGTGCCGTACCAGCATAGTGTTGAGCTAGCCGCTCAATTGAAAGAGAAAGGTATTTACCATAATCTGCTCACGATGGAGGGAGTCGGACATGATTATAAAAATGAAAAATACATCGATGAAATTATGGAGACAACAGCACATTTTCTGTGGAATGTCATGAACAGTTCGGACCTTGCGAGTCTTCCGGAAAATTCGGGGATCACGGTTGCTTCTGGTTCTGCTTTTGATATTAAGCTGCCTGAAGCTTATCGCAGCGCATCGAAGGAGCCGCTTAATATCGATTTGCCAGAGGGATGGCTGCTTAGTGGAGAAGACGAAGGTTCGCTGCGGATACAGGTTCCGGAAAGCTTGGTGCGCGGAAACGATTCGCTGTTCGTCTCTCGGGGTGCAGATCCTACAGTGGCATCAAGCTTCACTATGAATATCAACGTAATCGATCCGCTGGCAGTGTATTACGAGACTTTTTATGAGGAGTCTACTAAGGAGATAAAAACCTACATGGATGTTACTAATCAGTCTACAAGCAATTTCAGCGGTTCAGTGGAAGCTGATTATGAGACGGGACGATCTACCCGAGGTACTTATGCTTTGACTGTGGAAAATCTGGAGCCGGGTAAGAGCGTTCGTCTTGAGATTCCTGAGCTGGCAAGAGGCCAGCGGTCGCTTAAAGTTTTTAATGATATAGGTACCTTATTGCAATCGACAGTTGATTCTTTTAACGTGCTTCTGTTGCCGAAACTCAGTCCGCCTGTCCAAATCGATGGCAACTTGTCGGACTGGGGGAATCAAGCTCCCTTTGATGTGAAGGATGTCAAAATCATGGGCTGGCAAGGAGAGCAGGATCTCAGCGCCAAGGGTTCCTTAGCATGGGATGCCGACAATCTTTACCTTGGGGTAGAAGTTATCGATGATTATCATGCACAGTCAGCATCAGGAGATGCCATCTGGAGTGGGGACAGCATCCAGATTGGAATTGGCATTGCCAACGGGGATGGAACGGTGCCTTCTGAGTACCATGAACTCGGTGTGGCTCGCGGAGATACGGGCGAATTACTCAAATGGTGCTGGTTGGCACCAAAGGGGTTTAATTTGGGTGATGTTATAGAATTACAGTATGCCGTGGAACGTAAAGATTCAAAAACCAGCTACGAACTAGCCATTCCCTGGCGTGAACTAAAATCCGACGATGTACAGGTGAAGCCAGGAATGAAGCTGAAATTTTCGTTATTGGTCAATGACAATGATGGTGAGGGGCGTAAGGGCTGGGTGGAATATAACAGCGGCATTGGTTCGGCTAAGGATGTTGATGCTTTTGGTGATCTATTTGTGCATTGACATATTCTGCTGTTAACACTATGATATGAATGAAAAAATAATTATTCATTCACGGAGAGACGAAAAGTGGAAGACAAAAAAACAAAGATATACGAATGTGCGAAAGAGCTATTTAGCAATAAAGGCTTTAAAGACACGAATGTTTCTGGCATTACCACAATGGCTGGAATAGCTGTAGGAAGTTTTTACAACTATTATCCCTCTAAGGAAAAGCTTTTTATGGATATTTTTTTAGAGGAAAACGAAAAGCTCAAAAAAAGCTGTATGCAATCGCTCGATATGAGCCAAAGCCCATTAGCACTAATACGGCAGATGATGGTGCTTAATTTGGAAGGTATGATAGCCAACCCCATTCTTAAGGAATGGTATAACAAAAGTGTTTTCGCAAAAATCGAACAGTTGTACCGGGAAGAAACCAACATTCAGGTAAACGACTTCTTGTATGATAGCTTCCATGAAATCATTAAGCAGTGGCAAGCCGATGGTAAAATGCGCAGCGATATGGATAGTAAAATGATTATGATGATCTTCGGCGCAATGATTAATGTGGAAACCCACAAGGAAGAAATCGGGCTGGAGTATTTTCCACAACTTTTGGACAATATGCTGGAACTAATTATGAAGGGTTTGACAGACTGCCCCTAATACACTTATGGTGCAGTTTTTTTTTAGTGAAATGAATGAATTATTAAATATTCATTCAAATTTTAAAGCAAAAGGAAGGAGGCAAGCAGGTGAGTAAGAGAAGAGGAAAAAAGCGAAAATTCAATAAATGGATTATTGTTCTCAGCATTCTATGCGGGATTACAGTCATAGGTTGGATAGGTGGTATTCTCTTATCTGCTCCGGGAAGGCATGAAGTTCAGCAGCTTACTATCCACGCCATAGATATACAGAAACTGCGGGAAGGCAGCTATGTGGGGGAATACATTGGCATCAAAGATCATTCCAGAGATACCATGGTGAAGGCCACAATATCTGCTGGACGGCTGTCAGATATCAAAATACTCAAAGGTGCCTTGGACAAAACAGGGAACCCTGCTGAACTGAAGGGTGGGCTAAGCATTGGTGATTTGTTTGGTCATGTGATTGAATCGCAGTCTCTTCAGGTGGACGTTATCAGCGGGGCAACGCTTACCTCTAAAACACATCTTAAGGCACTCGAAAATGCCCTACTGCAGGCGGAGACGAAATAATTCATTTTAAGGAGAATTTATATGAACATTGCAGTCATTTCGTATTCATTCACAGGTAATAATGAAGCATTAGCAAGGAGTGTGGCGAAAGCGTTGTCGGCTGAATATATCCGAATCTCGGAAGCTAAACCCCGAACACTCGGTAGGATTACCTTTGATATGATTTTTGACAGGATACCGTTGGTTCAACCGAAGCCTGAGCAAATAGGAAAATATGATATTATCCTATTTTTTGGACCGGTTTGGATGGGGAAAGTGGCCACACCGCTCCGTGCCTATTTAGAGTACTTGAAGAAAAATCCGCAAAAGTATGGTTACCTTTCAATCAATGGTGGAGCTGACGGTCCAAATCCGAAGGTGCCAGGGGAGCTTAGAAAAAGAACTGGAGCAGACCCTGTTGTATTCATCGAGCAGCATATCGCAGATCTGATATCAGCAGATCACAAGCCTGCACGTAAAGATACCTCAGCTTATAAGTTAAATGAGGGCGATATTAATCAATTAACTGGAAAAATAGTGAAGAAAGTAAGGGATATGATCTAGCTTTTAAGCTCCAGCGAGACGAACAGAGAAACGGCAAAGCTGCCGTTTTTTTTGTTTTCTCTGCAATCTGGTAGAAATTGTTCTATTATAAAGTGTTCCTTCAATTCGCTAGATGGTATGATAGGTATGGGAGGGAATTATAAAATGAACAATGAGACGACTAATGAAAATGAAATAACAAATGAGAATGAGGAAGTAAATGATAATACAGAAATGTCTGAAGAGGATATGGCGCAGCTGCTAAAGGCTGTTCACCATAACGGCCTTGTAGCATTGAGAGTACACTTTAAAGATGTTGAAGGACAAGTATTGAACATGGAAGCCTACGGCCCTGTTTTTGTTTTTCACGTGAAAACTGAATTAGATCAGGTGTATTCTTGCGGATTTTTTCTGCGCGAGTTAATTGCAAGATTCCAGTCGGGTAAGGATCCGGCAGCATGGATGGCCTCATTCTTCGTTGAGCTGATGAAAATTGAGGGAGGCAAAACACTTCCAAAACCACCAGCAAGTGAAGAAGAAGCAAAAGGGATCATTGATAATGTGTTAGTTCCGCTTTGTATTGAGGAAATTACCCAAGAATTTGCTCCAGAAAAAGTGCATGTCGGGCTAGCTTGGAACGAGAAATTGGGACCAGTCTTCGAGGCTGGATTTCCAGCGATCACCGATGGGAATAACGTATGCGCATTCCCGCTTCATCTGTTGCTGACTCATTTGCAATTGAACCGGGATCCATCCGAACTGCTTGTTCAAGGCATGTATAACATCCGCAAAGAACATGGATTGGAGTAAAACAGGCTCTGAGTCCTGACCATCCATAACCCAAAGAAACGGCAGAAATGCCGTTTCTTTTTCTTTTGACATTCAAAGAGTAGATCCTTGCTTGATGAATTCATTCATATCTACTTTGAGCTGATAGCTTTAAGCTGATAACCTGCTGCTTGAAGGTTTCGTTCACATCATCTACGGACTGTATAGCGCTTATCTTTGCTTTTTAGCTCCATTTACCGAACTCGCGGACCGTATAGCCCTTATTGTCTGTTTATTGCCTATAAAAGTAGGAGGATTAGCCAAATAGTTGCATCTCAGTCCGTTAACACAAGAATTCTCTTGAAAATGAACCAATAACGTCTCCTCGGTCCGATAGGCCTTGGTGTTGCTGGTTTATATAAAGAAACTGTCAATACTTTTCAGATAGTTTAGGATAAAATTTCATTTAAGGAATACGTTTGCGGACCAAGCTATATGTACAGTACCACTATACTTTTTTAGAAAAATAAACGAAGGCGTGGTAACAAGATGAAATATCTAGTTTCAATACTACTAATTGCTGCAGTGATAGCATCTGGTTGTTCCAATTCCACTCCAATTCCTCATCCAACCTCTAATCAGGAAACTTCTCCTTCTCCTGATCCTTCAGATAACCGCAGAGGAGATACTGTGTTCCTCAACAAAAATATAGGTTGGAAAGCAGTCTATCATTTTCAAGGAATGTCACGTGAAGATATGGAGCTTTATACAACTAGTGATGGGGGAGAGACTTGGAAGGAGATTGGGGATAGCTTACAAGCAGGAAGTACTTTTCCTAGCGGAGTGAAATCGGGAATTACTTTTGTTAACGAAAAAGAAGGCTGGATTACAACGAATGCTCCATGGGAGGGAAAGGTTGGTTTATATAAAACAATGGATGGTGGAGTTACATGGAGTGAACAGACTGTCACAGTGCCGGATGAGTTAGTAAACTCGCAAATCTATGCTTATCCTCCCCTCTTTCTTACGAAGGATCAAGGAATCTTAATTACTCGGCCCGCTGAAAATGAACATACATTGTTATATATAACGATAGACGGGGGACAACATTGGAAATCATTCCTTGACGATCAAGAGGACCAGTATGTTGGTATCGCATGGACGCTCTCAGAGAGTATGGCGACGGTAAAAGACGCAGAGAAAACCTGGACATTAAGCATGCAGAACTATGGAAAATGGTCCCTTTAATCGAAATGTTGGCATATTGCGTTTAGAAAAGACGTACACATCAAATGAAGCGAGGCGTTAACCTGACTCTGGCTGTTATAGCTGTTTATGGGATAACGTTTTGTTTTATCCATTATTCGAAACCGGTTTCAAATGTGCGAGCGCGCCGCGCAATGAAATCAGTAGGAGGAAAAGACGATGTTACGAAAAGGAAAAATGTTAAGTCTATTTCTGCTGTTCACCCTCTTAATTGCTTGGGTACCTACAGGGAGTTCAAGCGCGGCATCAAGCTGGAATCTGGCATGGAGCGATGAATTTGATGGGAATTCTCTGAACACTAATAATTGGTCGGCGGAAATAGGTACGGGTAGCGGGGGGTGGGGAAACAATGAGCTTCAGTATTATACCAGTCGTCCGCAGAACCTGCAGGTAACGGGTGGGAATTTAGTGATTACTGCACAAAAGGAGTCGTACGGGGGGATGAATTATACCTCTGCACGGATCAAAACACAGGGACTCAAAAGCTTCACCTACGGAAAAATCGAAGCTAGAATCAAATTGCCTTCAGGACAGGGACTCTGGCCAGCATTTTGGATGCTTGGGGCGAATATTGATTCAGTGGGTTGGCCGAAATCTGGGGAAACGGACATTATGGAGCGTGTGAACAATAATGCTTTTGTTAATGGAACGGTACATTGGGATGCCAACGGTCATGCCGAGTACGGTCAGGTGTCTGGTAACCTCGATTTCTCACAGTACCATGTGTACAGCGTGGAATGGGATGCGAATTATATAAGATGGTTTGTAGACGGCAACCCATTTAATGCTTTTTATATTGAGAACGGAACCGGAAATACGGAGGAGTTCCAGAAACCTTTCTTCATCCTGCTAAACCTTGCCGTGGGTGGAAATTGGCCGGGAAGTCCAAATGCTTCAACTGCTTTCCCAGCTCAAATGCTGGTTGATTACGTACGTGTGTATCAGGCTGCGCCTACCTCAAGCATCGTTAGTGGTGGGATTTACACTTTAGCTGACAAGGCTAGTGGCAAGGTTCTGGACGTAGTGGATGTATCCACAGCAAGCGGGGCGAAAATGCAGCAATGGACCAATTACACTGCCAATAATCAGAAATTTAAAGTGGAGAGTACAGGCGACGGTTATTACAAGCTTACGGCAGTGCATAGTGGAAAAGTGTTGGATGTGCCGAACTCATCAACCGCGAGCGGTATACAGCTGCAGCAATGGGATGACAATGGTACCAACGCTCAGCGATGGAGCATTATTGATGTTGGAGGGGGCTATTATAAGCTTATTTCAAAAGTGAGCGGATTAGCCATGGATGTATCCGGAGCATCAACAGCCGATGGTGCAGCAGTTCAGCAGTGGACGGATAACGGGAGTGATGCTCAGAAATGGTTTTTTACAAAAGTGAACTAAAGAAATGCCGCCCCATATCAAATGGGGCTTTTTCTAATCGGTCTAATCGGTCTAATTTGTTTTAAATCGGCTAAAAGAATAGGGGTTAAGTTCAACTGAACAATTTTTATTTTCTGCTTGTTTCTTTTTCGGGTGAGGTGTGGTTTTAAAGGGCTGCTTTTCCGTTTTCTTCGTCTGATTTTGGCTCTGGTGATTCTCCAAGGGGTTAGCTTTAGGAATTGCTGATATAGGGATGAACCTGCGGAATCTTTATTCCAGCATTTATCATCTCCGGCAAAATGGATGATTTTGTTAGTGAAATCATGGTCCGGAATGTTTGTGTTGAACGAATTAAAACGGATATCAAGGGGGAGGTAATTCCCACCAAAAACTGCATTCAGAACATCCTGATCTGGCATGGTGACATCAGGAAAGGTACGTAGGAAGGTTAGCATTTCTTCGTACCAGTTGGTATTCTGGCGGATATTATGCAAAGAAAATAAAATCACTCCGGAATTAAAATAAAGATCAGGATTTAATCCCTTAGCGCTCACAATATGAGCAACCTCTCTAATTCCCTGGTCCCAAATTGCGGCCAAATACTTGTCATTCAGTTCAACCTGCCATAATTCAGTAATGTCCATATTCACTAATACATCGCAGTCCAGATAGATGATTTTGTCCACGGGTATTAGTGCAGGAAGAAGCAATCGATACATACATGCCTGCGTCCATACATTAATGGAGTTAACATTGGCTAGCACCTGAGTTAGATCATCGGGCATAGTGATTGAATAAAAGCTAAGGGTATGATTATGTTTTGTAGTTAATGCGCTAAGCCTGCGCTTATTAGTTTCACTTAAAGAAACATCATGTAAAATATGAATATGAATTGGGGAACTCGTATGATGAAAAATTGACGCTAGAACGACTCCGGCATGTTCAGCATATTTCCCATCCTTATCTTGAAAAGCCAAGGCGATATCGATCATTTGATTTATCCTCTCTTCACGTTTGTGTACGAATGTACCACAGTATACGTTCGCCTTGATCAGAGGACAGAGACATTAAACCCAGAATATTCACCCAATTTCATGTGAACACCAAAAAACCAAGTGCTGAATCTCAGCAACTTGGTCGGCTAAGGACTTCAATCTTTATTTTCGCAGCTTAATTTGATCTACGTGATGATTGTTGTCCTTATGCATTATAAGATCGGCACGATTTCGGGTGGGCAGAATATTTTGCTGCAAATTAACGTAGTTTATTTCTTTCCAGATCCGCTTTGAGATTTCAATAGATTCCTCTAGAGACAGCTGTGCATATTTTTTGAAATAAGATTGTTCATCTTGGAAGGCAGTATCTCTGAGTTTAATAAACCGATCAATGTACCATGTCTCGATATCGTTCACATCGGCATCCACATAAATAGAAAAATCAAAGAAATCAGATACAAAATAGTTAGGCATATTATGATTATTTGTAATCGCAGTCTGAAGAACATTTAAGCCCTCAACAATTAGAATATCCGGATTCTCAATCGTAATATATTCATCTGGCACAATATCATAAGTTAAGTGAGAGTATACAGGGCTTTGGACCCGCGGCACCCCAGACTTCACATCCGTTAAAAAAGAAATTAAACTACGTGTGTCGTAGCTTTCAGGAAAGCCCTTTTTCGTCATTATACCGCGCTTTTCCAGCTCTGCGTTGGGATGTAGAAACCCATCAGTCGTAACTAAATCCACTTTTGGATGGGAAGGTAATTGTGAGAGGAGTTTTTGTAGGAGTCTGGCCGTAGTGCTTTTACCAACAGCGACACTTCCCGCGATACCTATGATAAATGGACCTTTTTTTAGATCATTGTTTAGAAAGTGATTTATAGACTCATTAAATTTATGAGCAGATAGAAGTTGCAGATTTAGTAAATTGGACAGAGGAAGATAGACTTCGTTAACATCCTCGCTGGAGATTTTTTCATTAATACTTTGGACTTCCATAAGTTCTTCTTCTGATAATTGGATAGCGGTGAAATCGCTTAGTTTTTTCCAATCCTCACGTAAATAAAGTGTATATGCTGAATTATTCACCATTAAATTTTCCACATCCCTGAAGTTTTTAGAGATTTCTTATGCACTTAGGTATTATAACCGTTCATACAGCTTCATTCCATTCATTGTAATCGACATTATTATGGACATTAAGGAGATTGCATTTCAGTAAATGGGAAAATCAATTAAAATATAGAATATTAGGAAAAATGGGGTGGGGCAATGGGAGTTTTTCGAAAAGTTGAATTATTGAAGGATTACACACGCAAGGAAACGTTCCAAGATGAGTCAGAGGGAAGGAAAATAGTTATAAGTATTTATTATCCGGATACAGAGGGTTTATTAAATAAAACCGCATCTGCAATGAAATATATGGAGCTTTTCGGGCCCTGTGAACAACAGGCGAGAGAGCTTCTACAAGATATTGGTATGAACATGGAAATCATAAATACATTATCTACCTCAATCAGCGATCGGACCTTTCAAAGCAAATCTAAACGCTCCTATCCAGTCATCATCTACTCACCTGCATTAGGTTTAGATAGAGATATGTATATTTATAATATAGAAGCGCTGGCCAAGCAAGGTTTCATAGTGGTAACGGTCAGTGCTGCGTACGAAGCTATGTTTACTGTTTGCCCTAGTGGAGAATTTATTAATCAATCCGAAGCCATGAGGCAAATAAAAGCTGCGGATTATACCGATTTACATAACTTAATTTCCATTCGAAAAAAAGATATTCAATACGTTCTGGATCACCTGTCCACGCTTAATTCTATGGATAAAGATGTGAAGGGCTTATTTGATATGAATAAGATTGGTATTATCGGCCATTCCATCGGCGGTGCTACTGCATTAGATTTAACTATGGAAGACGATAGAATTAAAGCTGCTATTTTATTAGATGCAAGCATGCACTTATATATTGAGAATGAAGAGAAGAACAATACTGTGCCGCTTCTTGTATTAAGGCAAAAGGCCTCCACCTTAGAATCCTTAAGTAATATATTACAGGAGGAACTGGCAAATGATTTCATCAAAGGACAAGAGGCGCTTTTTCAGAATTGGAACGGATATAAATCTTTTCTGAAAATACGAAAGGCTACACATATGTCATTTAGCGATCTGCCCCTTTATGAGGAAGGAGAGACTTTAAAACAAAGAACCTGTGAAATTCATACTTGCCTAAATGAGCTTATAAGTAAGTTCCTTTTGGAGCATCTTTTAGATCAGGGGCAAGGTTATTCGGCATTAATTAGTAGGGTTCATAAAGATTTTTGTGAGATCCATGGTAGTGGAGAAGAAATTCTGTGAATTAGCAATAAACTCTCCTTTGTTTATACCGATAAACATATATAAGGGAGGGAATTATGAATGCATTCTGCTCAGTCTAATGAGAAAATATGTAATCATATTGAAAAATACATAGGTGTTATTGATAATGTTTTTAAAGAAATTATTTCAGGTGTTCTGTCGATAGATATTCTAATTCTTGATCCGACGCCTGAGCGGAACTTCTATACTTTAATTACCTCTGGAATGAGCGAATTACCGATGACGGTGCCAGAAGGTGCAGAAGAATATCAATATGCTGAACTAATGATTTGTCTCCCTCCTACCTGGAAGCTGTCGGATGAGGCTTTTAAGGATGAACGGAATTATTGGCCGATTCGAGCCCTGAAAACAATGGCTAGGTTTCCGCATGAATATAATACATGGCTTTATATGGGGCATACGCTTGTGAACGGTAATCCCGCCCAGCCTTATAGTGAGGATACAGGATTTCAAGGGATGTTCGTTTGGGTTCCAGATGTAAAAGATAAAGCCGGTTTCTTTAATTTAGAAATGAGCCATGAGAAAGTGGTGCACTTTTATACGTTAATTCCGCTCTATGGGGAGGAGTTAGATTATAAAATCAAGCATAGCGAGGAAGAGTTACTACACAAGTTAAATAAGATTGGGGTTACGGATGTTTTGGATCCTTCCCGTAAAAATAGTTGTAAGAAGTTATGGGGACTCTTTTAAATACAAGAAAAAACGGCTGAGAGCCGTTTTTTTATTTTTTGATTCCAAAAGCAATCCAGCGACCATCCACATCTTCAATCACAAATTCCTTGTTATTATAATCGGTGTTTGATAAAGAACGAACAATATGAACACCGGCGGCTTCGAACTCCTTCTCCAACTCTTCTTGCTGCTTCGTAATAAAATAGGCATCGTATCCATAACCGTACAACTCTCGATTGGGAATGACCTTTTGTCCATGGGATTGCGTAAGGATAATCTCTGTATCGTCACGATACAAACAAAGATGTGGTTCTTGTGTATCTAAATAGGGCACAGCTTTAAAACCTAAGTACTGGCTGTAGAAGGCAGCGGTTTGCTCAATATTCAACGTAGGGAAAATACTATGTGATTGTAAGAGCTTTTTGTCCACGAGTGAGGTCATCCTTTCAAAGAAAAAATATATATCCATATATTACCTTAAGATAGAAGTTCCAACAATACACGGAGTTTCCATTTAGCAGAAGATTATTCACGGTTGACATCATCGCTATTCTATAATAATATACATGCATGAGCATGCATTTATAAATATTTTATATAAGATGAACTTAGAAACTCATGTTCACTGGAAGCATTGATCATACTATACTTAGTTTTTTATAAAGAGGAGAGATATCATGAAGGACTTATTCACCCCGTATGAATTGAAGGATTTGAAGCTGAAGAACCGCGTGGTTATGCCTCCAATGTGTCAGTATTCAGTGTCTAACAAAGACGGAATTGCTACGGATTGGCATTATAATCATTACGTAAGCCGCGCTGTTGGCGGAACTGGATTAATTATTATTGAAATGACGGACGTGGAGCCTGATGGCCGGATTACTGATTTTGATCTTGGTATTTGGTCTGATGAGCAAATTCCTGCACTGGCTAGAATCGTTGAAGCTTGTCATTCTTATGGCGCTAAAGTAGGTATTCAAATTGCACACGCCGGACGTAAAGCAGAAGATGCAGCAGTTCCTGTATCCTCCTCTAACGTTCCTTTTGATGCTGACTCCAAAACACCACGTGCCTTAACAACTGAAGAAGTGAAAGCTATGGTTGAGAAATTCCGGTTGGGCGTGAAGCGGGCGATACAAGCGGGATTTGATGTTATCGAGCTTCATGGAGCGCATGGTTACCTTATTCATCAGTTCCATTCCCCTCTAACCAATCAAAGAACAGATGAATATGGCAAGGATTTAACACTGTTTGGTACAGAAGTCATTCGCGCAGCAAAAAGTGAAATGCCGGAAGGAATGCCATTGATTATGCGCATCTCCGCTCAAGAATATGTTGAGGGCGGGTACGGTATCAAAGAAAGCTTGGAATTTAGTAAAGCTTACAAAGAAGCAGGCGCAGATATTTTCCATATCAGTGCAGGTGGTGAAGGTCCTATCGCAGCTGCCGGGAAACCAGGGACGCATGCAGCTTATCAGGTTCCTTTGGCCAGAGAAATCAAATATGGCTTGAATGTTCCGGTTATTGCGGTTGGCAGATTGGATGAGCCTGTACTTGCTAATGCCGTGATTGGGAATGAGGAAGCTGATCTTGTTGCCGTGGGCCGGGGCATGTTGAGAAATCCATACTGGACGCTGGAAGCAGGGGTCGAGCTTCAGAAAGATGCGGGTATTCCCAGACAATATTCTTTCGGGTTTCCAAGAATTAATGGATAAAGATTAATTTAAATGGTGTGAAGTCTAAACAAAATAATTGTAAAGTGTGGAGGGGCCGGCTTCTTGGAGAAACGGTCTCTCTTCTTTTTTAAAATAAAATAAAGTATAAGTATCGAACCTATACTTTATGTATGGTTGTGGATTGTAGTACTATTATATAGAAGGAAAAAATCATGAAAAGCCATACACCCGGGAGATGAATAATAAAATGGGCGACATTCTTAACAATGAACTTATAACGAGTTGGTTGACGTTAACGCATATACAAATGAATGTGACGAATGAATTGGAAGCTAATCTACAAGCCAAACATGGCTTATCCTTAAAAGAATTTTATTTGCTGTTATTTTTGTCGGAAGCGCCGGAGAAGAAACTGAAATTGCAGAAACTCGAAGCTATGGTGGGTTTAAGCCAGAGTGCAGTTTCCCGACTGGTTAGTCGGTTTGAGGCCAAAGGCTGTGGCGCTTTAGAAAGAAAAGCGTGTGATGCTGATCGCAGAAGTATCTATACTGCCTTGACTGCCATTGGCGAAGACAAGCTCCTCCGTGCACAAGATACCTTTCAAGAGACCCTGCTTGCAGCTTTTCCAGAAAAAGATGTGAAAGAGCTTTTGGATCAAATGCTTCGCATGAAGCAACAGTCATGAATTCACAATAAAACCTCTGTTTTGGTAAATGGATCGAATCTCCATTTCCCATACAGAGGTTTTTTAGTGTGGGGCGCTATTTACATCCTACCTGTTCATTCCACTGTTGCTGGGAAAGCCGGTAATAATTATAGTCTTCATGTTCAATTGTAATCTCATCAAGAAGCTCGAAACCACATTTTTGAATGACTCTATTAGATGGGATATTGTGTTTCAGAGCAATGGCGTTTAATACATCGGTAGAGCTATTATCAAACAAATACTTAATTAATCCCTTGGCAGCTTGAGTAGTGTAGCCTTTACCGCGATGATCCTTGGATATGGCATACATAATCTCTCTGTTGGGAACGGGCAATTCATCCTTAATTCCTGTACAACACCAACCAATGAACTCACCGGACTCTTTTAAAATAATGCCTAAACGAAGACGAAGCTCTCCGATATCTCCGCCCGCTGAGATCGCTTGAAGAAACTGCTGGTTCTCTTTTATTTCATAGTTTATTAACCAGTCCAACCGTTGTTCTTTAGGAACATTCCAATCCGGCAAGAATTCAATAATTTCAGGCTGTAGAGTAAGTGCATGAAACTCCTCTAAATCCTCCACGCTATACTCCCGCAGAAAAATATCTTTACAATCAATCGTAAATAAATCACTAGAATTGGCCTTATCATTCGCAACCTCGCTCAACTTGTACCACTCCTTTATTAACTAACAGATATTTTACCATGAAACAAATGATTGATTTGGTAATATTTGATTATAAAAATTGTTTTCTTTTATTTCACATAAATATTAATTGGTTAATATATTAATTGACTATAAAATATGTTATTATGTTTCGTATAAACGGCAATGAACTAATTTGGTTAGGTTTTTAAGATTTCTACTATAAAGATAACAGGTGATCTTCTATGAAAAATGACAACGGTAACAAATTTATTAATGGTAGTCTAATTGCGCATTATAAGTTTGATAATCCAGAGGATGTAGGTCAAGATTTCTCGGGGAACGGCAATGATGGAACCGCTTCAGGTACGAAGCTGCCGGCTATTAAATCCGTAGCAGGTAGACAAGCTGTTGCGCTTGCTGGGGGAGAACATGGCACATCCTATATTTCATTACCTAACGATCTGCTTAAAGAGGTCAGTGACCATACAGGAATTACGATTTCGACCTGGATGTATGTAAGCAAAGCTTCAAGCTTATGGGAAAGAATTTTTGATTTTGGTAAAGGTGAAACAGGACCTTATCTTTTTGTAACCCGCAATTTACGGGGCACTTGTTTTGCAGGGGAAGACTTAATTGCAGATCCAGGGAAATCCTTTGCGACTGATGAATGGGTACACGTTTCCTTTGCAGTTACAGGCACAAAAGGTGGAACACTAAGCAGTGCAGGTCCTGTGATGTATGTAAATGGTGAAGTAGTTGCGGATGGAATGATCAGCCAAACCTCGAGTGGCACATATGCTAAGCTGCGCACATGGTTTGCTACTTTTGAAGACCAACTGAATTATAGCAATAATACAATCGGGAAATCCCAGTACGCGGCAGATGTTGATTTTGGCGGCTATATTTCGGACTTCCGTGTATATAAAGCAGGCTTAACTCAAGATGAAGTGATTGAAATTATGTGCGAATCTTTGACGGATGAAGATATCGTTAAGCTTGCAAAAGATAAATACTTAACCTTCCCAAGCTCGATTATTACCAAAGATATCGAATTGCCAGCTTCGCTGATGGGCGAGAAAGTTGACGTATCTTGGGTATCCAGCGATACCAAAGTCATTTCTAATGAAGGCGTTGTGAATAAAGGAGTTCAATCTGCTCAAGGCGTAACACTTACAGCACATTTGAAAAAGGGAGCTAGTACAGTAGAAAAGTGCTTCACTGTGTCTGTGCTTCCGGAAGATTTGCCACCTTACACCTTAACGATTGACGGCAATCAGGAGATTTTGGATGTTAGCCAAATTCTATATGGTTTATTCTATGAGGACATTAACAATGCAGCAGACGGTGGGATCTATGCAGAGCTAGTGCAGAATCGCTCCTTCGAATCTTTTGCTTTTGACAGCTATTCGCATGTATGTGGTGTACATGGTGCTTCCACTGGAAGAAATTATACACCTCTTCACGCATGGTCTGGGGATACAGACCAAATGACTGTCCATAATACAGGCGGATTAAACGATTTCTTCGGCATCGATGATAAAGATATGAATGCGCATTATGTGACGGTAGCGGATGGCGCGACGATTAATAATAGAGGTTTTGCCGATTCCAATCAGCACTGCTCGATGTTTATTCAGGAAGATGCCAAGTACAACTTCACGATTTGGGCGAAGGCAGAAGCAGCGGGCACAATTACCTTGCAATTGCTCGACAAAGACGGTAAAGCCATCAGCGATACTGCAGTTGTTGAAGTAAACGGTGACGGCAGCTGGAAGAAGTATGGTGTCGATTCAAAGCTTGTATTAACAGGATCTGAAACTGTGCTTGGTCAGCTGGCTTTAACCTTTAACGGTGAGATCTCCATTGATATGGTTTCCTTAATTCCTGATGACGTTTGGGGCGCTGGTGAAGAGGAACGTTCTGCTACAGCTCATGCTAACTATAAAGGAAATTCAAACTATAGATTGCGAAAAGACTTAGTGAATGCACTCGTTGATCTTCATCCTACCTTCCTGCGTTTCCCTGGGGGTTGTATTTCTGAAGGTTCTCACATTTGGGAGAACGTGTACGATTGGAAAGAGTCCGTCAACGATATCGAATTGCGCAAAGAGAACTATAACGTATGGGGCTACATGATGACCATGGGTCTTGGATATATGGAGTATTTCCAATTAGCCGAGGATTTGAACGCAACACCACTTCCGGTTATGGCCTGCGGCGTACTCTGTCAAGCTCGTTCGGATTATGCGAATCCAGCTGGCGGTGCGTTAAGAGATTATTATGTGAAGAACTTTACGGATCTGATTGATTTTGCGATTAGCATGGATTTTGACAATAATGAGTGGGCTGCATTGCGTAAAAAGATGGGCCATGAAGCAGCGTTTGATCTGCGTTATTTGGGTGTGGGGAATGAAAACTGGGGTACAGAGTTTTTCGCCAACTTCGAATATTTTAAAACAGTGATTGATGAGTATATGGTGAAGAACTATCCTGATCATGAATTGACTATTCTCTCTACCGTGGGTGCACAGGCAGATGATGATGCTTACCAGCAAGGTTGGAAATTCCTAAGCGGAAATTTACAGGGCTCGGAAAAAATCAGCTTTACGGATGGTACATCGAGCATCGAAGAGACTGTTACCTGGTACGAAAAACAAAAGAACTACATGGATACCATTGCGGATGAGCATTACTACCGTTCCAATGAATATTTGTTAGAGAATGCTGATCGTTACAACTACTATTACAGAGCCTATAAGGAAGACGGCAGCTTGGATGAGGCTGAAACTTCAAAGGTTTTTGTGGGTGAATATGCTTCCACAGATAAAAACACATTGGCAGGAGCTGTTGCTGAGGCGGCGATTATGTCCAGCTTCGAGAATAACTCTGATGTGATTAGATTGGCGGCAACGGCACCGTTGTTCAACAAGGTTCTGACAGATGGCACCTATAGATGGACACCGGATTGCATCTGGTTCGATGATGAAACCGTATGGTACACACCGAACTATTATGTTCAGCAGCTGTATGCTAAATACCTGGGAACCAAAGTGGTTGGCACCTCATTTTCGACTTATCGCAACGGGGAGAAGGTAGACCTCATTCCTCATGGAGGAATTGAAGTGGCTGCCGGGAAATCAGCTGTGATCGTGAAACGGGTGAAAGTGACTTCGAATGTAGATGGCAGTGTATGGTTGGATCAAGATTTCACGCAGCCGCTGGATGAAGCTTGGAAAGTGATTCCTGGCTCTGCCGGATATACGATGGATCCTTCCAAAGGTCTGGTATTGAAAGCGCAGAATGGCGGATTGAATGGATTGTATATCCTTAATGATGCGTGGACTAATTATAAAGTAGAGGTTGTAGCTGAAAAAGCTTCTGGCGAAGATGGCTTCTATGTAGGCGCAGGTCTGACAGAAATCTCACCGGAAAATAAAGATGTTATCGAATATGCAATTGGCTATAATGGCGATGCCACAGGAGTCAAGGTGTACAAGCAAGGGATTGAGGCTTATACTCTCGGCGATTATTCCTCTAGTACCGCTGCTGGTAACCTTAGAGCCAGTTGCTATGAAGAGCTTGCGGATCATACGGAATATACCATCACCGTTAATTATGGCGGAGCAGATGGCAAACATTTGATTTGCTCTTATACAGATGGCAAGGTAACAAGCAAAGTACTGGATTATAAGCTTGAGGCTTATAACAGAGAGGTATACAATTCCGTAACTAAAGATGATAAGCATCTCTATGTGAAGCTTGTAAATGCGGATGGTGTAGAAAAAGCAACGAAGCTTGATCTAAAAGGCTTAAAAGTAGCTGCTACGGGTAAACGGATTACCTTAACCGGAGACGCCTCGCTGGTTCACACACCTAATGTGAACAGAAAAAATGATGAGAAGGTTACACCAGTTGAAACGGAAATCGTAATTGATAAAGACACGGCAATTGTGAAGCTAGCTGCCAATTCCGTGAATGTGATTGTTCTGGATCTGATTTAATAGAGAATATGCTGTTCAACACGCGCCGATCTTTTTGTTCGGCGCGTGTTGTTGTTTAACAAGCCTCTAAATCGGTTGATGATTATATAGAGAGAACTGCCCACTTGCTTGATGAATCTCAGAATCTATCTTACACTGGTGAAAGTACAATCACCGACTGACCCTCCAGCCCGCGATCCTCCCAGATGTTTTATCCACAGTTGCCTTCATTACTCCAGAATACAGTGCATACCCTAGCCCCTAAAAAGGAGAACGATAAAATGATGAAATCATTCAAAACGGACTGGAAAGCAAATCTGAAAAATCCTCAAACGATTATGGCCTTGTTTACTTATCGTTATGGAAATTGGGTGTATTATCGAGTGAAGAATGGCATCGTGCGAAAACCTTTGTGGCTTTTGTATCGGATAATGGATGTGCTTTTTGTCCGTATTCTTGCGAATGGCGAGCTTCACGCTCAAGCTCAAATTGGTGACGCGCTTCATTTACCGCATGGTTTAAATGGGATTATCATTAGTCCTAAAGCGGTGCTTGGAAGCCATGCTACTATTTTTCATCAAGTGACTATTGGCGGGAGAAATAACTTAGGAGAGCCAGTGATTGGAGACAGAGCTTTTATTGGAGTAGGCTCCAAGATTCTTGGACCGGTTGTCATTGGTAACGATGTTAATATCGGGGCCATGTCTGTCGTGGTAAAGGATGTGCCGGATAACGCTTCGGCTGTAGGTATTCCTGCTAAAAATATATTGCGGAGTGAACCGAAACCAGAGAATACAAGATAAAGACGTTAGGTTCTAGTACATAGGGTACGCGTGCGCTTTATTTTAATATCTTACAGGGTATAATTAAAGCATCCAAGTAATCTTGTAATAACCTTCTAGAGATCGGAGTAATGAAATGAAATATAGCAATTTAGAAGAGTGTGTTAATGATTTAGAGAAACACGGACATTTAGTTCGTATTCATGAAGAAGTGGACCCTTATCTAGAGATGGCGGCGATTCACCTAAAGGTTTATGAGGCTGGTGGACCTGCATTATTATTTGAAAATGTAAAAGGCTCGAAGTTTCGGGCCGTATCTAACCTTTTTGGAACGATAGAGCGCAGTAAGTTTATCTTTCGGCGTACTTGGGACTCCACACATAACGTAATTGCCCTTCGCAACGATCCCGTAAAAGCACTCAAAAATCCATTTAAATATGTTGGTACCGGATTATCCGCGAGAAAAGCATTGCCTGTTAAAAAGCCAGGGGGTCTGCCAAGCGGTTTTCAGGAAATTAGTATCTCTGATCTTCCGCTAATCACACATTGGCCGGGAGATGGTGGTGCTTTTGTAACCTTGCCGCAGGTGTATTCAGAAGATCCGGACAAGCGGGGCATTATGAACTCCAATCTGGGAATGTACCGTGTGCAGCTGACTGGAAATGAGTATGAATTAAATAAAGAAGTGGGCATTCATTATCAAATTCATCGCGGCATTGGCGTACATCAGGAAAAAGCGAACCGCCAAGGACAACCGCTTAAAGTGAGTTGTTTTATCGGTGGACCACCCGCTCACTCTTTATCGGCGGTTATGCCTTTGCCTGAGGGAATGAGTGAGATGATCGTTGCAGGATTACTTTCAGGACGCCATTTCAGCTATAGCTATGTGGATGGTTATTGTATAAGCAATGATGCGGACTTTGTAATAACAGGTGAAATTCACCCTGGTGAGACGAAGCCGGAGGGGCCTTTTGGCGACCATTTAGGCTATTATAGCTTGGTTCACCCTTTCCCAGTAATGAGAGTACATAAAGTGTACGCCAGAAAAAATGCAATCTTTCCATTTACGGTTGTCGGCCGGCCGCCACAAGAGGATACCGCGTTTGGTGAGTTAATTCACGAGCTGACAGGTGGGGCTATCCGCCAAGAAATTCCGGGCGTCAAAGAAGTTCATGCAGTCGATGCTGCGGGTGTTCATCCCCTGCTGTTCGCCATTGGCAGTGAACGTTATACGCCTTATCAGCAAGTAAAGCAGCCAGCGGAAATTCTGACCATTGCTAACCGGATTTTAGGGACGGGTCAGCTTAGTTTAGCTAAGTTTTTGTTTATTACAGCAGAAGAGAATCAGCCTATCAGCACACATAATATCGAGGATTTCTTGACGTATATCTTAGAGCGGATTAATCTTCATAGAGATATTCATTTCTATACCAATACCACGATTGATACACTTGATTATTCCGGCACAGGATTAAACAGCGGAAGTAAAGTGATCTTCGCAGCAGTAGGGGATAAGAAAAGAGAGCTATGTACAGAGGTGCCAGGCCTGCTGAAAGAATTACAGGGATTTGAACATGCACGAATGGTGATGCCTGGTCTTGTTGCCCTTCAAGGCGCTAAATTCACAAGCTACGCTGAAGCAGCACTGGAAATGAACAAGCTTAGTGAAGCTATTCAGGAGCAAGGGTCACTTCCTTCTTGCCCAATGATTATTTTGTGTGATGATAGCGAGTTTTTGAGTGAAAAGATCGACAATTTCCTATGGGCGACGTTCACCCGAAGTAATCCATCTCATGATATCTATGGAGTGAACAGTTCTACTGAGTATAAACATTGGTCCTGTGACAACGTGATTATTGATGCTCGGGTAAAACCCCATCAAGCCCCGCCACTGATCCCGGACCCAACCGTTCAGAAGCATATCGAACGATTATTTGCGTCAGGTGGCAGTTTAAGCAGAGTTAAGATATAGAGAAACATTCATCGGCCTTCTTGGGAATCCAAGGAGGCCTATTTGCTGTTTGTGAAATGATTTTGCTCATATGAAATAAAAAAGGAATAGGGGTATTATGGGGTGTATGGTATATATTTACTATTAATATTGGGGAAGTGTTGTTCTGATGGAAATTATGGAAACCGAACGTTTATGGATTAGAAGGTTCTCAGCAGAGGATTGGAAAGACCTTCATGAATATTTGTCGCAAGAAAGTGTTGTGAAATATGAGCCCTATTCCGTGTTTAATGCAGATGAATCTCGCACTGAGGCGCTCAGACGGTCATCGGACCGTGCTTTTTGGGCAGTCTGTCTTAAATCTACGACAAAAATGATCGGCAACTTATATTTTCAAGCGAGCGAACCAAAGGTTTTTGGCGTTTGGGAATTTGGATATGTTTTTAACCCTGATTTTCAGGGAAGCGGGTATGCTACAGAGGCTTGTAATCAATTGTTAAACTATGGCTTTGATAATCTGAAAATGAGACGTGTGATTGCGAACTGTGATCCCGAAAATACACGCTCATGGAAACTGCTTGAACGATTGAAGCTTCGTCGAGAAGGACATTTTTTGCAGACGGGTTATTTTAAATATGATAGTAATGGAGAGCCAATCTGGCATGATACTTATTCCTATGGATTGCTCAGAAGCGAATGGTTAAGGATGAAGGAATAGCAAAACTGTTGTCGTGATCTCAAAAGCGGGTGTCCCCTCACTGATTCTTCTGTCCTAACTTCTTCCCAAATCGTAGGTTTTTATAACTATAGGCGAAGAAATTGAACGGTTTAGTGTATGATAAAATCTGTTTTTTAAATGTTCAGAGTGACACTTAGGTGGTAGTATCGTGTTGGATATGAGTGAAACTGGAATCATCTACCATCCAGCTGCCTGAGCAAAGAGGAGGGGATACGCGCACGAAGTGAACTTATATTTGAAGAACGAATGACAACGAAGCTTATTGTAAGCGTTTACTACAACGGGGCTAGATGCGTACTAAGTTCTTTCAATCATAAGAAAGCGGGTGAAGCACGGAAGATGAAGAGGAATAAGCTTGGAAATAAAATATTTATGGTGTTATTGTCGTGGATCTTCATTTGTTCATCAATACTTCCATCTACAACATTTGGGGGGCAACAGGCCAGTGCAGCTTCAGGCCCAATAACCTTGCAATATGATTTTGGAACAGCAACAAGTCCTGTTATGAGTGGTTATACAGGCGTGCATGAATCTGAATTATATACGAATGAGCTAGGGTATGGTTTAGATCAGGCGGTTGCTTCGAGGAATCGCTCGGGTGGAGACGATATGACCAACGATTTTGTATTGGGACTGTCCTATTCTTTTTTGGTGGATCTTCCTAATGGGGATTACGATGTGACTGTATACTCAGGAGATTTACTAGCGGGTACAAGTACAACCAAAACTACGATTACTTTGGAAGGTAGTACGGCTGGGTCGATAAGCAGCAAGCAAGCTGTAAATCAAGCTACCTACCGGACGACTGTTCAAGATGGTCAACTGACCGTCGGCATTACGGGTACAGGGGTTGGCGGATATTTAAATGGACTAATTATTCAGCAGATTGTACCAGGTCCATTGAAAGCCCCTGAGGGATTAGTGTTTCATAATATCACTCCCACTGAGGTATCTCTGGGGTGGAGCAGCGTGACAGAAGCAGTCTATTACAATATTTATCGAACGGTTCTTTCTAGTGGAACCCTTCAAGCCATAGGTCAAGCTGCTGCTAACAGCTACGTGGATTCAGATGTAAATGAAGGCAGTGGTTACATTTACAATGTGTCAGCTGTAAATGGAAAGGGTGAGGAGTCTGCTTTGAGCGCATCTGTGACCGTAGACAAAATTCCGGGGGTAGAGGTTCCCGCAGCACCAACCGGTCTTTCAATTGTCAGTGTCGGTGTAAGTTCTGTTCAACTGAATTGGAACAGTGTGGCTGGAGCTAGCCGCTATACGATCTTAAGGTCTGATTCAGCAGATGGAACATTCCATGAGATTGGTCAGTCAGAGAAGACGACATTTACGGATGCCTCAGCGGACACCTCAAAACAGCAATATTATGGGGTGAAGGCAGCCAATGACCAAGGCGAATCAGAGCTATCTAACAAGGTGGAAAGCGCCGTGTATACGCCTCCTGGAACTTTGCCAGAAGGGGATGTTTATTCCTTTGATTTTGGTCCGGGTGCTGTGGCTGAAGGTTATCTTAAGGTAGATGCAGGGGTATCTTATTCCTCTGAGGTTAAATATGGATTTACAGATATATCGAGAGTAACTGGGGTAGACCGAGGAACCTCAGATCCTTTGCGATCAGATTTTGTGGTTCCTAAGGATGCAACTTTTAATGTAGATTTACCGAATGGCGATTATACAGTGTCACTTATCGCTGGTGACAGCGCCGGAGATACAGAGATTGGCATCAAAGTCGAATCCATTCAAAAAGTTCAACAGACGAGCAAAACAGCAGGCCAGTATTTGGAAATGAGCTTTGACATTGCTTTAGTGGATGGACAAATGAACTTGGTGTTCTCTGGCACTAAGCCAAATATCAATGCACTGGTGATTACTAAGCAGCCAGACCGTCCTGCTAATGAATTGCCAACGGTTTATATTGCGGGTGATTCAACCGTGCAGACTTATGATCCTTATTGGATACCACAAGCAGGCTGGGGACAAATGATTCCTGATTTCTTTAGTGAGGAAGTAACGTTTAAGAATCACGCTATCGGAGGCCGCAGTTCTAAGTCATTTATTGTCGAGGGAAGGCTGGATGAAGTGCTGCGTAAGATCCAACCGGGTGATTATTTCCTGATCCAGTTTGGTCATAATGACGCAACGATTAGCGTTCCAGACCGATATGCTTCTCCAGCCGATTACAAAGTTTATTTAAAAACATATGTCAATGGAGCTAGGCAAAGAGGAGCAATTCCGATTCTGGTGACCCCCATGGGGCGCAGAGATTATAATGCTGCGAGCGAAAAATTCAATGTGAGCTTTCCAGAATATGTGCAGGCTATGAAAGAGGTAGCAAGTGAACTTGATGTTGATTTGGTCGATCTTAGCGCACTCAGTGTAGCTTTTTACAATTCTATCGGTTTTGCAGCTACACGCTCTGTATTCCTTCACCTCGATGCAGGGATATATGGTGCTTTCCCAAATGGCTCGACAGACGATACTCACTTTCAAGAATACGGAGCCATTCAAATGGCCCGTCTGCTGGCCAAAGGAATAGGGGAATTAAATATTCCACTCTCCAGCTTTGTGCAGGACATCAAACAGCCGGAAACGGTGCCTGTGAAGCCTGAAGGTCTTGTAGCTGGGAGTATCAGTAATGCAGGTGCAGTATTGAAATGGAATAAAGTAGAAGGTACAGATATCTATAAAATCTATCGTAAGCTAGCGGTAGAAGCCGAATCTGCTTATACATTAGCGGGAACTTCAACTGTCCCTTCATTGACATTAAGCGGGTTGGTTGAAGGTCAAAGCTACTCGGTAAGAGTGACTGCAGTGAACGGGCTAGGAGAGTCTGAGCCTTCAGATGAAGTGAAGCTGACTACGAAATCCGCTCAGTATCGTTATGATTTTGGACCTGTTGGTTCACCCGTTGCTGCGGGTTATACGGAAGTGAATGTGAATGTCCTGTATACCCCAGAACGTGGATATGGTTTGACCTCGAGTGCAGGGATGATTGATCGGGATCGGGGAAATGCGACGGACGATCTGCGCAGAGATTTTGTGATTTATTTTGGAGGATCGTATGAATTCAAAGTTGATTTACCCAATGGTTATTACTCTGTTAAGACCTATACAGGAGATTGGATTGGATCTGCCAAGACGAATGTAGCCATTGAAGGCAAAGATTACGGAACAGTCTCCTCAGGTAAGGAAAATATTGCTGAGAAGCTGTATAACCAGATTGCTGTCAAAGACGGGCAGATGAATCTTGTCTTTAGTGGCACAACCGCTCATCTCAATGGGCTGGAGATCACACCGTTATTATTAGCCCCAACGAATCTGAAACTGGGTAGCCTGGATTTAAACAGTGAGCCTATCACTGCTAATCTTTCTTGGGATAGTATGGAGGGTGCGCTGAAATACCGTGTATATCGTCAGGCTACGGTTGCGAATAGTGCAGAGCTGCTGGGCGAAACAACAGAGCCGCTCTACACAGATACCACTGCGGATATTGGTATGGAATATATCTATACGGTAACTTCGGTCGACAGCACGGGACTGGAATCTGTAGGCTCCAATGCGCTAAAAGTGTCTATGATTGACCCCTCCGTAGCAAAAGCAGCCGTACCTAGTGGTCTAGCGGTACAATCTACGAACAAAAATGATGTGACCTTTACTTGGAATGAGGTACCGGATGCACGGATGTTCAACATTTATCGTGCGAAATCCGCAGACAGTGAGTTCATCCTGATCGGCAAATCATTCGAAGCTTCGTACACAGACACGACCGTTCTGACTACCATTCCTTACTATTACAAAGTAGCCTCGGTAAATGCAGGCGGCATCTCTGATCTATCCGCTACGTTGGAAACCTCAGCGGTGACAACATTATACCGGAAGATGGAGGCGCTGGATCGTGCGCCTGTAGCGGTTAAGACAGATGAGGGTGTTTATATCAGCTGGCGGATGTTAGGTCTGGATCCGGAAACGATAGGATTCAATCTGTATCGTGGCGATAAGAAACTTAATGATTCGTTGATTACTCAAAACACGAACTATCTCGATACTAAAGGCACGGAGGATGCCAAATATAGAATCACATCAGTAATCAATGGAGTCGAGAAATCTGCTTCGGAACCATTCAGCGTATGGCAGAAGCAATATCTATCGATCCCTTTGCAAAAGCCAGCAGATGATTACACCAAGGATGGTCAACCGTATACGTATAGTGCGGGAGATGCAAGTGTAGGTGATTTGGACGGTGATGGTGTATATGAAATCATCATGCTGTGGTCACCTTCGAACAGCAAGGATAACTCTCAAGCTGGGTATACTGGACTTGTCTATATGGACGCTTATAAATTAGATGGAACTCGCTTATGGCGGATTAATTTAGGGCCTAATATTCGTGCCGGCGCACACTATTCTCCATTCCTGGTATATGATCTGGATAGTGATGGACGTGCCGAAATTATGATAAAAGACGGCAGATGGCACAGTGGATGGTCAAGGAAAAGTCATCGGCAATGCCAGTGCAGACTATCGTAACAGTTCGGGTTATGTGCTGCTGGGCAATGAATATTTAACGGTGTTCGAAGGGGCAACAGGCCGGGCATTGGATACCGTTGATTATGATCCGCCACGTGGAGATGTTGGCGCTTGGGGGGATACCTATGGTAACCGTGTAGACCGCTTTTTGGCAGCTGTAGCTTATTTAGACGGCGAGCAGCCAAGCGTGATTTTTAGCCGCGGTTATTATACTAGAACCGTACTTGCAGCTTACAATTATCGCGAGGGCAAGCTCGAGAAAGTATGGCGTTTCGATTCTAATGATGAAGGATATGGAGACTACGTTGGTCAAGGAAACCACAATCTTTCTGTAGGCGATGTGGACGGCGACGGCAAGGACGAAATAACCTTCGGCGCGATGGCAATCGACGATGACGGATTGCCGCTGTATAATACAAAGCTTGGCCATGGTGATGCAATTCATTTCGGAGACCTTGATCCTACCAGACCCGGGCTGGAAGTCTTTGATGTTCATGAGCATACCGATTCGAAGTATGGGATTGAAATGCGTGATGCAGCTACAGGAGAAATATTATGGGGTGTATTCACGGGGATTGACACTGGGCGGGGAATGTCAGCAGATATTGATCCGCGATATGCTGGCGAAGAGGTATGGGCTGCAACGATCACCAATGAGGAGCATATACCTGTTACGGGCCTATACAGTGCGCAAGGGGAACTAATCACTAAAAAACTGCCTTCCTCCACGAATTTTGGTATTTGGTGGGATGGTGATCTTTTACGTGAATTACTGGATGCGAATCGAGTGGATAAGTGGGACTATACCAATCAGACAACGGTTAACTTATTCACGGCTGTAGGTGCTTCTTCAAATAATGGCACCAAGGCGAATCCAAGCTTGCAGGCAGATCTGTTCGGGGATTGGCGTGAAGAAGTGATCTGGCGGGCAACGGACAGTTCTGAACTACAGATCTACACAACAACGGATATGACAGATTATCGTATTCGCACATTGATGCATGATCCGATCTACCGCCTGGCAGTAGCTTGGCAAAATGTAGGCTATAATCAACCTCCGCACCCTGGATTCTTTCTTGGTGAAGGGATGGAACAACCAGCGGCTCCAAAAATTCAATATGTAGGCTCACCGGGAGAAACTGAAGATACTACACCACCTACGATTTCTGGTTTACCTTCTGCTCAAATGAGTGAAACGGATGTATTGAAGGTGCAGGTCGTAGCGGAAGATCCAGAGTCTGGTATTCGCAGTCTGGATATTACTTTTGATGGTAAACCTGTCGTTTATGGAGATGAGATTCCACTCACAGGGCTTGCGGGAGCGCATACGTTCATCGCAACAGCCATTAATAACGCTGGACTTTCGACGACAGAACAAGTGATTGTGTTCGTAAGTGGACCTCAGAAGGCTACAGGTGTTCCGGGGCAATGGGTTCTATCCAATAATAATGGGCAGGATACAGGACTTTTGGACGGGGATTACCAAATCACAATGAATATGTGGTGGGGCAATAATGGTACGGTCTACAAGCTATATGAGAACGGTGCCTTAATCGACACGCAAACCTTACGTGATGATTCCCCAGCTGCACAGACTGCAGTGACTAATATTACCGGAAAAGAAAACGGAACCTACACCTATACGGCTGAGCTAACCAATTCTTTTGGCACAACGGTGTCTGCTGCTCATGTGGTTATCGTGAAGGATGCTGCACCAGCTAAGCCGGTGTTGTCCAATGACAACTGGGATGGTGATGGAGAGTATAAAGTGACTATGAATTTATGGTGGGGGATGAACGGCAAAGAGTATCGCTTGTATGAGAACGGAATACTGATCGATACTCAGACTTTAACAGCGGGTACCCCAAACGCACAAACGGCTTCTACTTCTATCACTAACCGTTCTCCAGGCATCTATGAATACCGGGCTGAACTGTTGAATGATCAAGGGGTAAATGAGAGTGCGATCATGAAAGTTACGGTAAAATAACTGAATATTTGTTAAAAAAGCGCCTAAGTCGGTAATATCCGGCTAGGCGCTTTTTTTAGATTATCTAAGATTTAAAGGATTCTGCAAGACTAATTCTCCTATCAGCCTCATATGAATCTAAACAACGAATGATAGGGGGGATTGTAAATATGGATTTGACGCATATGATCTCAAAGCTTGTGGTAGTTATACATGTTATAGCATCCATAGTGGGAATTGGACCAGCTTTTGTGCTGCCAATACTGACAAGCTCAGCCAAGACAGGCAGTCAGCTTCGTTTTGTATTTGGTCTTATGAAGAAAATAAACAGATTCCCTAAGACAGGTGGGATCACCCTGATCGTTACAGGTATTTTGTTAATGATCATAGATAAAATGGGCTTGTCGGTGTTGTGGTTAAATCTGTCGTTATTATTTTTTATCGTGATCGAAGTGATTATTATTGGAATGGTTGAGCCCCGATTGAAAAAGCTAACCCAGCTCGTAATGACCAGCGAAGGGGAAGAAATTCCTGATGGTTACACTACCGCTATGAACAAGATCGCTCCGCTAGAAGCGGCAGTTCATGTACTTACTATCGTCATTATTATATTAATGGTAGTAAAGCCGGTATAAGATCATAACGCCTATTCTCAATGATCTCTTCATAATCGCGGATGAGTCCATCAAAAATATTCTCCCAAGAGCGGCCGAGTGCCAGCTGTCGACCTTCATGCCCCATAGCAGCTAGCTTTTGAGGGTGCTCTACATATGCACAAATCTCACGAATAAAAGCATCCGGGCAGCGGGGCTCGACAATTACTCCTGTGCGGCCGGGTGTGACCAGATCCTTCACCCCACCTTCATTTACTGCGAGGACAGGCAGTCCTGAGGCCATAGCCTCTAAGACAACATTACCGAAGGTTTCTGTACTGGAAGGGAAGATGAACAGATCTGCGGAGGCATATAATTGGGCAAGCTCGTCACCATGTTTATAGCCTGTAAACGTGACATTATGCGGCGCCTGTGCCCGCATTTCCGGCAGAAGGGGACCGTCTCCAACGACCAGCCAATGAACCTGAGATTGCGTAGATTCGGGCAATTGCTGCATGGCGAGAGCAAGCGTCTGTATATCTTTTTCAGGGGCGATTCTTCCCACATATAGAAGCAGTAACGGTGCGGTAATTCCGTAGCGCTCACGGACCTCATGGCTGCGTTTTTTGGGGGTATACTGCTGGCAGTCGATGCCTCTGGACCATAGCTTCAGGCGATGAAAGCCTTGAGCTTGGAGGGAATCGAGGGTTTCGTAGGATGGTGCAAAGGTGGCATCACAGGAGCGGTGAAACCACTTCATGTATTTCCAATAGAGCGGAGCGATTTTTTTCATCCGGTAATATTCAAGATAGCGGTCAAAATGGGTATGATAGGAGGCGACATGGGGCAGATCATGTTTGCGCGCATAACGAAGGCCGCAGAGACCGATATTGAACGGAGTTGCCATATGAAGCAGATCGGGACGAAAAGCTTTCAGCTCTGATTGGATAGAGGACATATTGGGCAGTGCGAGTCTACATTCAGGGTATAAGAAAAAGGGGATGCTGGTAATGGGACGTATGGGATCGGCATAACTGTCTTCAGGAGCAGATTTTGGTGAGAAAAGCAGATGTTCAATACCGCGCTCTTTCAAATGGGTGGTTAATCGTTGAAGCGTACGTGAAACTCCGTTGGTTTGCGGAAGAAATGTGTCCGTGAATAAAGCAAGACGCATGGAACCCCTCCCAGGTACTCTTGATGCCCTGATCATAACAGGCGATTATTTGATGGAGGTCAAACGGATGTTAAACAGAATATAAAAATCCACTGCACCAGGTAAGATAAAGAGGTGTGCAGTGGATTTATTAGTTTTAATGGGATGAAGCCCTACAAGGATTCGTATATCTGTTGCAAAAAGGTAATGCTTTCTCCTAAATGTGACTCAGGAGTGCTTTCCAGGATTCCTTGAATATGAGGACGTTCATATTTCATATAACGAAGGATCGGCTCAAACTCTAGCCACCCTTGACCTACAGGGACTATTTTTATGGCTCCTTCTTGGACGATAAAGTCTTTTAAATGAATGACAGCAATTCGATTTCCTAGAAGCTTCAAAGCCTCCGTAATAATAGCTTCTTGATGCAAGTAATTTGTAGGCGACATTAGATTTGCGCAATCCAATATGACCTGAAGATTGTTAGAAGGGACTTCATCCAGAAGTCGGCGGGTTAAGGGCGCGGTGTACAGCGGATGATGAAGTCCTGCTTCGATTCCTACCGTCACACCAAAACGTTCGGCCTCCGCCACCATGGCCTTAACTGATGCCACCACCTCTTGGAAGGCTTCTTCTGTAAAATTATCTGTGGTATACCCAAGTCCCACACTTCCGGTTTCCGTACCTACCAGACTAGCGCCGAAATCCCGGGCCAAGCGCAGATGGGTATTAAATGCGGCTAACGCTTGCGCCCGTTTGTGAGGATCGGTGTCTACAATATTTACATAGCAGCCCAGAACCGCAATCTGAATACCTGCCTGTCTAAAGGCATTGCCATAATAGCTGGCTGTTCCAGGGCTTATAGCCGTCAGGCTAGGGGCACTATCAGGAAAAGATTTCTTAAGTGCGAACTGGATATGAGTGAAATGATAGGACTTAATCTTCTCAATTAACTCTTGCAATGGAACTTGTGTGAAATCATGTGCTCGAACACCTAGTTGAAGGGGAATGCTCATATGATCGATCGCTCCTATTAGTATTGTTGTTTGTGAGGTGCTAATTTGTCCCAGTCAAAGGTAACACCAGTGCCCGTTACTTCTGGCGCAACTGCCATCCCATTGTCTTTATTAATCACTAGCGGACGTGTAGTGTATTGATCGATAGGGAAGCTATGCATTTCGAGATAACCTGCATTTGGCATAGCTGCTAACAAACTAACGTGCAATTCCTGCATTCCATGTGTGGAAACGGAAAGGTTATAGGCTTGTGTTAAGTGAGCTACCTTTAACCAGCCCGTTATCCCGCCTATATTGGAAGCATCAGGTTGAGGAAAATCAACATGACCATATTGCAGCATGTGATGGAATTCGGTTAATGTGCGCAAGTTCTCTCCGCCTGCAACGGCCATTCCTGTTTCTTCAGCAATCCGTGCATAGCCGACATAATCTTCCGGAATCGTTGGTTCTTCTAAAAAGAGAATGTCGTATTTCAAAAATTCACGTGCGGCTTTTATCGCTTTTTCCACACTCCAGCTCATATTGGCATCGACCATAAAGGCTACATCCGGGCCGACCAATTGGCGTACCGCAGCCACTCGTTCCACATCTTCAGCTAATGTTTTTTGGCCTAGTTTAATTTTGACAGCCTGGAGGCCCATATCTAAGTATTTTTGATTGTTGCGCAGGAGCTTTTCTAATGGGAAGTTTAAATCAATCGCTCCACCATAACATTTGACCTCATTGCTTGCGCCACCCAGAAGTTTGTAGAGAGGTTCATCTGCTTTCTTTGCACGTAAATCCCATAACGCAATGTCACATGCCGCAATGGCGAAGCTAGCCAAGCCCCCGCGAGCAACATAATGTATTCCCCAGTTCATCTGCTCCCAGATACTTTCCACACAGCTGGCGTCTTTGCCAACTAAGATATGTGTTAATTCATTAGCAATTAGTGAGCAGATCGCTTTGCCGCCAAATCCGCCAGTATAGGTATAACCTACACCTTCACGACCGTCATCCGTTCTAATTTTGACAATGGGAACTTCAAAATGAGTATGCAAGCCATGTTTAGCATCCTCCATGATTTCTGGCAAAGGGATACGATAGTACTCCGTAATAACTTCTTTAATTAGAGACATCTTTGATCACTCCTTATAAAAGTTGTTGTAAGTTTGATAGAGATGAGGCTGTATTTTGTTTAAGAGCTTGAACCACAAGTTTAGCAATTTCCCGGGCACCTTCATCTGAGAAATGAGTATCATCCGTAACCCCATTTGGGTAATTGGGATGTGTTTTCGCTGGCAAATGCATGAATAACTTCTTGGATTCCTCTTCGCCTAATGAACGATAGAGCGCTTGCGAGGCTGGGAAAATATCAAGTAGCGGAGTGTGCGTTTCTTCAGCCACTTGTCTCATTACCTCGGGATAAGCACCTACAGCAAACGGGTCCAGCTCTCCATCGGCGTTAAAGCGGCGGCGACTTACAGAGGTTAACAGAACCGGAGTCCCCCCTAGCTGCCTAGCAGCATCTATATATTGAATGAGATTATGGCGATATTCGGTTTCAGGATCGGTGTAACGTAATGGATCCTCTTTTTTCTCATCGTTATGTCCAAATTGAATAAACAGGTAGTCGCCGGGTTGGAAGTCTTTTCTGATAGCATCGAGGCGGCCGTCTGTTATGAACGATTTGGTGCTTCGACCATTAATTGCACGATTCTGGATTTGAATAGAAGTCCGAAAATAACTTTGCAGGTATTCTCCCCAGCCGGTCATAGGTTTTTCTCCAGCGCCTTTAATGGCCGCAGTGGAATCGCCTGCAATAAATAGTTGTTGTCTCATAAGGTCTTCTTCTCCTTTAACGTATTGGCGTTCCCTTAACCAATTCTCAGCAAGGGAAAGCCATTGCTGGCAATGAGGGTGTTCTTTTGCAAGCCCTAAACCATGCCGCCCTTCTTCAAAGATATGTAATTCAAAAGGAATTCCCTGATTAGACAGGGCAGAGGCGAACAACAGACTATTCTCCACGGGAACGCTGGCATCGTTCGCTGTTGTCCAGATAAAGGTTGGAGGTGTGAGTGAATCCACCTGGGCTTCTGAGGAAAAGGAGTCAAGCTCCGCTTGTGATGGGTCGTCTCCAAGAAAATGTAGCCGGCTTCCCTTGTGCGAATGGGGCTCTTGGAAAGTGATTACAGGGTAACCTAATAGAAGAAGGTTTGGTTTCTCTGCTCTAGTGGTAGAAAAGATAGAAGCTAAGTGTCCTCCTGCCGAGAATCCAATCATCCCTACTTTGTCTGAGATCAAATTCCAAGCTTTGGGTGCTTCCCTAATCCATTTGAGAGCTTCCTCAACATCATTTAACAAAGAAGAGACGTTGAAATCTCCGACCTGATAATCTAGTACACCTGCATGAATACCTAGACTGTTTAGCCATTGAGCCACAGGTTCTCCTTCATGTTTGGCTAAGTGCTGATAACCTCCACCAGGCAATACCAATATAAAAGGACGGGGGTGATCCGTCTCGAGCGGATAGAGGGTGAGTAGTGAGGTTTCCTGAGAAATCGCATCTTGTTCTACACGGTTAGTATTTAGACGAAAGTTCAACATTGCGTTCAAATTCCTCCCTAAATGGTTATATGCACACGTTAACATATTTTCCGAAAAAAAGAGAGACTCTTTTTTTTTAGATTCGGCCTTGAACGATTTTTTTGTGATTTTTACATAGATTCGTCAAATGTTGGTTTGGATTTAGTGCCTGTGTTGTTATCCCGGTACTGTCCAGGGGTCATCCCTTCCTGTTTACGGAAAGATCGAATGAAATTTTGAGAATTGTTGTATCTTAATTTGGCTGCAATATCTTTGATCGGCATATCGGTTTCCTGCAGCCATTTTTTCGCCATTTTAAATCGGTACATCGTTAAATATTCGCTGAAATAGTATTGGGTCTCCTTACGGAAGACACTGCTGATATAGTTGGCGTTGTAATGCAGCCGTGAAGCGCATTCTTCCAAGGTTAGATCCGTATCATATTCATGTTGGATCAGATCAATGATTTTCTCAGAGATGTTTTGGTATTGGGCATTTTGCCTGCTGATAAAAATTTTGATCATCGGGTAAATGACCATGCTCCAGAACCAATCCTCAATCTCAGCCACGGTATGAAGGTCATGTAATTCCTCAAAAATAGAGCCATTAGCATGATAGATCTGATTTAAGCTAATGCCCGATTCCTGCATCATAATGAGCAAGTTATTGAGTAAGCGGGTCAACGGGATTTGATATTCCTGTGGTGAAAGCTCAAGGGCAAAGATAGATTTAAAAAGCAAATGAATCAGTTCCTTGGCTTTATCCGTTTCAGCCAGCTTGATCGCATCCATTAGATCGTTTTCTTTATGCGTAGGGTAGTTCAAGTTCAGATAATGTTTGCCGGAGTTAATGTTCTCATATTGAATAATAACGCCTTTGCCAAGCTTAATGCGATGCTTCAGTGCTTCAAGACCTTCTCTGTAGGCGATGGCTAGTTTATCGAAGGCGTTGAAGGGCAGGCTCAGCCCAATACTCACCTGCACCTTTAGATAATTATTTATTTCTTGCTGCAGCTTCTCCGTTAACGAATACAGTGTCTTATGAAAAGACTGGGTATCGCAGTCTGGACTGCCCAATAATACGACTACCGCATGGTCCATGATCACTGGAGCCAGCCGTTGTTCAGGACAGATTAACTCTTCGATCATATTGTGGGCAGCGAACAATAAGAGGCTGAGATCTTTTTTCTCATAGCTGGAATCCTCGGCATAATCAATAGACAACGTAATTACTGCCATGGTTTTCCATTCTTCAAGCTGGGTTTGGTAGCCGAATTGCCCTAATTCTTCGAGCAAATCACGTTTTTTAACATTGCCGTGGAAGGCATTGATCAGAAAAAATGTACGAACCTGCTGAAAGTGTTGCCGGACTTCTTTTTCCAGCTGTGATTTGGATTGGAACAAAGAATGAACTTGTTCTCCTATAATCTGAAATTCATTGCGATGTCTCGATTTAATATCCGGTTTGCGTTGGCCCATCTGATTAAGCAGTCTTTCGATAGGGGTGTACATACGTCTGGAACCGATCCATGCTAGAAGAATGGAGAACAAGAGCATAATGGTGCACACGATTATCGTAAACATCCCGATTTTATTGGACTCCTTCGTCAAGCTTTCCATAGAAGTAACCGATAGATAAACCCAGCCATTTAACTGAGAACGCATGAAAGTGACGGAGTAATTCTTTTTATTAATCACAGTCTTGAACTGTCCGGATTGTTTAGAAGGATCAGAGATTAAAGGGACTTCTTTAAATCCGCCTTGCTCTTTAGGTTTTCCGATTAAGCTGGTATCCGGATGGAGCAGGAAGCGGCCAGCTTGATCCAGAACGATAATGTCATCGAGTGGCTGCACATCTGAATTAATGAAATCCTGAAGACTGCAGACCGGAATATTAGCTAGGGCAAGCCCATATTTTTGCAGCTTATTGGTGGGAAGCTTTTTGATAAGACTGATGCTGTAATTGCAGCCAGTGACGTTAATGCTCTCCTCGCTATAAAATAAGGACGATGGATTCAAAATCCATGAAGTATCGTCAGCTATATTCATTAGATTAGAGAGTTGCGCGTGGTTTTTGTATTCATTCAGACGGTAGACGCCTGAATTTTTGATCATCCAGTTCTGCTGCTGATTGAGCAGGATGACATCCTCAAGTTTCGTATCGAAGGATTGCATATTGCGGATTTCGTTTCTTAAATCATTATATAAAATGAAATCGGTTTCATTTAAAGGGTTATTTAGTGCTTTTTTTAATACACTAGAGTTGATTACTTGGTTTAATGTTTGATTGACAGTTGTTAACTTATGTTCTACATTTGAGGTGATTTGTAATATAAGTTCCATTTTACTGTTGTTTACGTTCTTTTGGATCTCATTAGATGATGTGAAATAGGAAAAAGAACCGATGAATATCACCGGCAACGTGCTAATTACAAAGGCAAAAATCGTTAATTTACTTAAAAAGCTTAATGGTCTCACGGGACTCAGCACCTTTACTTATGTAGAAGTAGACACTTGTTCTTAGTGTATGAAACCTGGTGGAAAATAACAATAATCATCTCGTTCTGCAATAATCATTAACCCTAATTATGACTACAAAATGGAAAATCTTCAAGCTGTAGGGTGAAAATCCTTACAATACCTTAGGAGGCTGTAGAAATGTTTAGACAATTTTTGTGTAGAAGGGCAACGTTATGTTGCTGCTTATTTTTCATGCTTGTTTTCCCTATGTTAAGCGCTTGCAGTGATGGAAAGTCAGCTGGTTCTGTACTGCAAGAAGCTCGCCCGAGCATCTCCATCTTGGCACCCCTTCATTTTCCACAGCAGCCTTCAAAAAAGATTATGGCTGAGATTGAAAGATTAACAGGGGTGGAGCTTGATATCACGTGGGTGCCTGAGGGTGTTTATACCGATAAAATGAATACAGCGTTGACCACTAATTCCTTGGGAAAAGTCACCTTTGTGAAGTTCTCAGACTATAATCTGGTGAAAAACGCCATCCGTTCTGAAGCATTTTGGGAGATCGGCCCATATCTTCAGGAGTTCCCCAATCTTAAAGCACTGGACCCCGCTATTCTTAAGCAGACCGCTGTTGATGGTAAGATCTACGGCCTGTATACAGAACGCCCTTCCTCCAGACAGGGTGTCATAATACGTAAGGATTGGCTGGACACTCTTCATTTAAGCAATCCACAGACCTTAGATGACCTATATGAAGTAATGAGGCAATTTACATATAACGATCCGGATCAGAATGGCAAACAAGATACCCTTGGATTAGTCGATCGTAATGATCTTGTTTATGGTGTATTTAAGACACTAAGCTCTTATTTTGGCACACCAAATAATTGGAAGCTAGAGAATCATCAATTTGTTCCGGAATTCGTAACAGCGGAGTATATGAACACAATGAATTTTATGAAGAAATTATATGATGAAAAAATCATAAATCAGGACTTTGCTCTTACCAGTAAAGAGGTTCAACGCGATAAATTCATTAACGGTATCGCTGGTGTGTTTATTGGCAGCATGACTGATGTGCAGCGGTTGTCAATTGAAGCTCAAGCATACAATCCAAAGGCTGAACTTACGCTGATCAATCGTATCGAGGGGCCTGATGGATATAAAGTGTGGTCTATCCCCAATTACAACGGACTGTATCTCTTTTCCAAAAGGTCCATTGCCACAGAGGAGGAGCTTCGGCAGGTGCTTGGATTTTTTGATCGGACCATGGATAAAGATGTAGCCAATATAATGATGTATGGCTTTGAGGGGCGGCATTATAAGCTTGAAGGCGGCAAAATTATCCTTCCCGAGGAAACCTCACAACTGCGGGTACAGGAAGTGAATCCGCTATATGCTTTAATGATTGCGGACATTAGTAATAAAAACATTATGGAAGTGGCTCAGAAGGAGCAATTAACCTCTCTAGCAGATCAGCTGAGTAAAGATAATGAATCTTTTCTGGTTGATGACCCGACAGTTTCTCTTAGCTCATCTACTTTTGATGAGAAGAATATGGAGTTATCTACAATCATTGTGGATGCTACATATAACTATATATTAGGTAACATTACCGTCGAGGGATTCCAGCAAGAGGTTGAGAAATGGAGAGCTCGTGGAGGCAATCTTATTATTAAGGAATATGCTGAGGCTGAGTTTGGGACAGAAAAGTAAATAGGTTAAAAAGGTTTTGATCCACTGCGGATAATGCGGTGGATTTTTTTTGTGCTGCGATATCCCGATAATCATTTGCTCAGATCCCTTTCAGAAGGCGCCGTTATGGGGAAATGATTGTTTTCGTAACCTTGCCGACGATGTAACGTGGAACTCGTAACCAATACAAATTATGGAGGTCAAAATGGTATGAAGAAGAAATCCTTCACCATGTTGTTAACAGCACTGTTAACATTCAGCACATTGTTAGCTGGATGCGGTGGTAACAACAATAACAAAGAAGAAGCAGCAGCCCCAACTACAAGTGCAGAGAACACTACGAAGGTGGAAGAGACTGAAGCACCTAAAGAGGAACCTACAGAAATCAAAATCATGCTTCCATTGAATACATCAGAGACTCCGCCTGATACGATTAAGAATGAACTTGAGAAATTGACCAACACGAAGCTGACTTATCAATTTTTTCCGGCTGATACTTATGAAGAAAAACTGAATTCATCTTTTGCAACGGGTTCATTGCCGCAAGTAACATATTTGAAGAATCAGACAACCTTCATTCAGATGAAAGAAGCGATAAAAGACGGACAATTCTGGGAAATCGGTCCACTATTAAGCGAATTTCCGAATTTGAGCAAATTGAAACCAGAAATTCTTAATAACACGAAAGTAGATGACAAGCTTTATACCCTATATATCGGGCGTCCACTTGCACGCCAAGGGATCATTTACCGCAAAGACTGGGCAGATAAATTAGGACTTGCTGCACCAGCTAATGTAGATGAATTATTTGAAATGGCTAAAGCCTTCACAGAACAAGATCCAGACGGTAATGGAAAGAAAGATACTACCGGTATTATTGACCGTAATGAGTTGACCTATGGAGCTTTCAAAACTGTTTCGTCTTGGTTCGGAACACCGAATACCTGGGGTGAGAAGGATGGCAAATTAGCGCCTGAATTTACCTTCGATGAATATTTCGACACAATGGATTTTTTCAAAAAAGCTCGTGATGGCGGATACATTAATCAAGATTTCGCTGCCACCAGTAAAACGGATGCAGTAAATATGTTTAAGGCTGGAAAGGGTGGACTCTATATTGGGGGCTCCATGCAAGATATTGATTCCCTCAATAAAGATACTATTAAGAATAACCCTGACGCTGTTTTGGATGCGCATAGTATGGTTGCAAGTCCAGAGGGAAAATATGCTCAATGGATGATTCCAGGCTATAACAATGTTGTCTTGTTCCCGAAATCTGCTGTCAAGGATGAGGCAGAGCTGAAGAAGATTCTTGCTTTCTTTGATCAAATGATGACCCCAGAAGTAGCTAATTTGATGTATTGGGGAATTGAAGGTACTCACTATACCGTTGAAGACGGTAAAGCCAAAGCTACTGATGACAAAGAATTGATTGAACGTGAAGTAAAGGGATATAAGGACAGTGTTATCGGCGAAGCTGAAACCAATGGAATGTACGAGAACTATAACACGCTGCCAGGAAGAATTCATGCAGATCAATTGGTTCTTGAGAATGTCAAAGTTGGTGTAGCGGATCCAACAGCTGCTATGGATTCGGCTACCTATACAGAAAAAGGCGTAGAGCTTCAACAGATTATTACAGATGCAACCTATAAATATATTTATGGTCAGATTGACAAGGCTGGATTTGAGAAGGAAGTAGAGAACTGGAAGAGCCGTGGTGGAGATAAGATTATTGAAGAATACAACGCGTTATACAAAAAATAGTAACCCGTACTCGAATAGTTAAGCGACAAATTGTAGCTGAAAAGGTTGTTGATCTTGTTTCAACAACCTTTTCTATTCCTCACTGGGTTCAGAAATATCGTGTTTGAATAAAGAAGGAGAAAGGAAGAATATCATGCAGGAAGTCACCGCACAGCCCAGCTCAGCTCCTCAAATGAATCCTAAGCCTGAAATTTATAAAAGCAGCAGCGAACTGAAAAAGCGGCTGTGGAGAAATAAATGGCTCTACGTCATGCTAACTCCGGGAGTACTGTATTTTTTGATTTTTAAATATCTTCCAATGTACGGATTAATTATCTCATTTCAGGATTACAAACCCTATCAAGGGATCAACGGTAGTGACTGGGTAGGGATGAAACATTTCAGCAGGTTGTTCACAGAGCCGGATTTCTTAAATATATTAGTGAACACACTTATTCTTTTCGGATTAAATATTCTTATCTATTTCCCGATGCCGATTATTCTTGCCCTGATGTTAAATGAACTTCAAGGCAGCTTTTTCAAAAGAACCTTTCAGACGATCTTCTATTTGCCCCATTTTCTGTCATTGGTTATCATCGTCTCCATTTCTTATGTAATGGTCACGATGGATGGAGGGATTATCAACGAGCTGCTTGTCTATTTTGGCTTTGAACCAATCAATTTCCTGCTTAATCCAGGGTGGTTCAGGCCCATGTATATTATTCAGGTGATTTGGAGAGAAGCAGGTTGGGGAACGATTATTTATCTAGCTTCCATAGCTGCGATTGACCCAGGGCTTTATGAAGCATCGCGTATGGACGGAGCTGGAAGACTTAGACAAGTCTGGCATATCACTCTTCCAGCGATTAGAGGCGTAATTATTACATTATTTATTCTGAAAATTGGTTCCGTTCTTGATCTTGGATTTGAACATGTATATCTGCTACTTAACTCCATGAATCGAGAAGTTGCGGAAATTATCGATACGTATGTATATACTGCTGGTTTGAGACAGGGGCAGTTTAGTTACAGTACAGCTATTGGATTCTTTAAATCGATTGTAGGCTTTGTAATGGTGATGATGGTGAATAAATTATCCAAGAAAATGGGAGAAGAAGGCGTTTATTGATATTTTGTGGGAGGAATCGAAATGGTAGAAGATAAAACAATCAGTGGTAGAATCTTTTCTGCTATAAACTTTACGCTGCTTGCGATCATTGCTTTAATTACTGTGCTTCCCCTTGTTCACGTTGTAGCAGGCTCTTTCACAACGAGTGCAGAACTAGCTTCTAGCAAATTTGTACTGATTCCAAAGGTATGGAGTCTGGAAGCGTACAAGTTCATCTTTTCGACGAATACAATATTTAAAGCCATGGGTGTTTCCATTGGTGTCACGGCAATTGGTTCTATTTTTAGTTTGTTTATAACTTCTTTGATGGCCTACGCTCTTACCAGAAAAGATCTGGATGGTCGTAAAGTGGTTAACTTCATGGTTGTGTTCACCATGCTTTTTCATGGTGGGATGATTCCAACGTTCCTCGTGGTGAAGGAATTAGGACTAATTGACACGTACGCCTCACTGATTCTACCGTCAGCGATTAGTGCCTTTAATATGATCATTTTGAGAAACTTTTTCCAAAATATACCTGAAGGTTTGGAGGAATCGGCCAAAATTGATGGTTGTAATGATTTTGGAATATTATTTCGGATTGTATTGCCACTATCCTTACCTGCGTTAGCGACTATCGGATTGTTCTATGCGGTAACGTATTGGAATACCTACATGAATGCGATTCTGTATTTGAATGATAGTGCGAAATGGCCAATACAGGTTCTGCTCAGACAAATTGTCGTCCTTGCCAGCGGTATGGATCACAGCGCTACACTGGATGCTGCTGTTCCACCGCCAGATCAATCAATTAAAATGGCTGTTATCGTTGTAGCTACCTTACCAATAGTTTGTGTGTATCCGTTCCTGCAAAAGCATTTTGCCAAAGGTGCCATGTTGGGTTCTATGAAGGGCTAGCAAGAAAGAGAGAGACTATACTTAGGGGAGGAGCTTCGAGATGACTGTACAGATACCTACAACGCCGATAGAGTGGGCAAAAAAAGCTTGCGATTCACTAATGGATACTTACAGGGCGGGAGAGCTTCCCCCCGCGCATCGATGGCACTATCATCAGGGTGTATTTCTGTGTGGCATGGAGCTTTTGTGGAATGCTTATCAAGAAGACCGTTATATCAACTATATTCAGGAATATGTAGATGATTTGGTGGATGAATACGGGAACTTTTATTTTGCACGTGATGAGCTGGATGCGGTTCAAGCAGGACAGCTACTATTCACTCTTTATGAACGGACAGGCAAACTTAAGTATCGTATTGCAGCAGAGAAGCTAAGGAATTTACTGCTCACACTAAATAAAACCTCTGAGGGCGGGTATTGGCACAAGGATAAGTACGCCAACCAAATGTGGTTGGATGGACTTTATATGGCAGGCGTATTCTCCTTGAAATATGCGAATGTCTACGATGAACCAAGCTTGCGTGAAACGGTCCTTCATCAGGAAATGTTAATGCGCAAGCATATGAAGGATGAGACAACGGGTTTGTTATACCATGCCTGGGATGAGAGCCGGCGGATGCCTTGGTCGAATCCGGAGACGGGTTGTTCACCGGAGTTCTGGAGCCGATCATTAGGATGGTATGGTCTCGCCTTATCGCAATTTCTGGATCTGTTACCTTCCCATGATTCAGCCCGGACAGAGCTTTCTACTACGCTGAGAGATTTTGTGGATGCACTTATTCGTTACCAAGATCAAAAAAGTGGACTTTGGTATCAAGTCGTAGATAAGGGACATGAGCCAGATAATTGGCTGGAGACTTCAGGGTCATGTTTGTTCGTCTATACGATTGCCAAAGCCGTGAAGCATGGCGTTGTAAGTGATGTGACTATCGCTACAGCTGCCGCTAAAAAAGGATATGAAGGGTTAACCAAAGTAATCCAGTGGGATGAGCATAACCGATTAGTTCTGCCGGACATTTGTATCGGTACCTCAGCTGGAGATTACGAGAGTTACGTGACTCGGCCTAAGGTTAAAAATGATCTGCATGGTGTGGGCGCATTGGTGATGGCTTGTGTTGAAATACAGTCAATGCTTCAAGAGTGAATCGCTCCGTATCCTTACTAAACAATGACTTGATTCTCTGAGATTTCGGAGAATCAAGTCGTATTATTTTATGTGCAAAGAATCCTTAAATCGGCTGAACCTATTTTTAGTTTTTGAGCTCTTAAATTTATAAATATTTTGGGGGTTGGGATGAAGAAATCACAGTGGGCAATTCAAACGGCAGACTCTATTATGGCGCGGACACCGAAGCTTTATGAAGATAAAGGCTACAAAGGAAGCTGGACCTACGATTATGGCGTGGTATTGAACGGTTTTGAATGGCTTTGGAAGCAGACCGGTGATTCGAAGTATCTGCAGTTCATTCAAGATAATATGGACTACTTTATTCAGGAAGATGGCAGTGTCAAGGGCTACCACCTAGAGGAGTATAATATCGATCATATTAACAACGGAAAATTATTATTGACTCTATATAAAGAAACGAAGCAAGAAAAATACAAAAAAGCGGCTGCTTTACTTAGAAAGCAACTTGAGACCCATCCGCGAACCTCGGAAGGTGCTTTTTGGCATAAAAATATATATCCCTATCAGATTTGGTTAGATGGACTTTATATGGGCGCTCCTTTTTATTTAGCCTACTTGCTAGCTTTTGAAGAAGGGCAGGGACTTGAGGATGTAATCAAACAATTTATCTTGTGTGAGAAGCATACGAAAGATCCGGTAACAGGTCTGCTATATCATGCATGGGATGAGCAGCGTATTCAACCTTGGTGCGACCCTGAAACAGGACTTTCGCCTAACTTTTGGGCCCGTTCACTTGGCTGGTATCTCATGGCTTTAGTTGATGTTCTGGAATTGCTGCCTAGTGAGCACTCAGATTATCCAGAGCTGGTACGAATACTAAATGATACCTTAACTGCGGTGAAGACATATCAGGATAAGGAATCCGGGGTCTGGTATCAAGTGATGAATCTAGGGGAACGCAAAGGAAATTATCTTGAGGCCTCTGCTTCAAGTATGATCGTGTATGCCATGGCTAAAGGTATCCGATTAGGCGTGTTAAACGCTGGATGGTACGAAACATTAGATCTGGCTCAACAAGGACTTATCTCGGAGTTTGTACTAGAAACCAAAGAAGAATGGGTCAATTTAAATAAGAATTGCCAAGTAGCCGGATTAGGTGGAGTGGACCAACGTGACGGTACTTTCGCTTATTACATTAGCGAGCCTATTGTCACTAACGACCAAAAAGGTGTGGGTGCTTTCCTACAGGCTTGTGTGGAATATGAACAATTAAGAGGCTGGATCTGATATAGAACAGGGGGGATATGAATGTTGATCTACAATATTGAGGATTTTGGAGCGCTTAAGAATAGTAAAAAGTTAGCGACGGAAGCGATAACGCGTGCGATTGAAGCGGCAAATAAAGCCGGTGGAGGAACCGTTTATGTACCGGCTGGTACGTTCTTAACCGGTGCAATTCATATGAAAAGCAATATCGAATTGAATTTAAATCCTGGTGCCATTCTTTCATTCAGTACGAACCCGGAGGATTACCCTGCAGTGGAATGCAGATGGGAAGGAGTGAAGCAGCAGGTTCATTCACCTTGTATTTATGGAAGAGAGTTAGTTAATGTATCAATCACTGGCAGCGGAAGGATTAACGGAAATGGTGAACTCTGGTGGGATAAGTTTCGGAACCGCCGGGAAGAGCTTCAGTATCCCCGGCCGACTCTAATCGGCTTGGACAGCTGTCAGCGGGTAACCCTTAAAGATATCGCGCTGGTCAATTCTCCAAGCTGGACCGTTAATCCGATAGGCTGTTACAATGTGACTATTGATAATATTTCCATTCTGAACCCGGCGGACTCTCCGAATACAGATGGCATTAATCCAGAGTCTTGCACCAATGTGCGAATTAGCAATTGCAATATTGATGTCGGTGATGACTGCATTGCGATCAAGGCAGGAACTGAGGATACTAAAGAACGAGTTCCTTGTGAGAATATCACGATCACCAACTGCACTATGGTACATGGACACGGGGGTGTCGTACTCGGTAGTGAAATGAGTGGAGATATTCGTAATGTCACGATTAGTAATTGTGTGTTTAAACAAACCGATCGTGGAATCCGGATGAAATCAAGAAGGGGACGCGGGGGAACGATTGAAGATATTCGGATCAGCAATATTGTAATGGAGGATGTTATTTGTCCGTTTACTCTAAATCTATATTATTTCTGTGGACCACGCGGGAAAGAAAAATATGTGTGGGATAAAAATCCTTATCCGATTACAGAGGAAACGCCGTGTTTTAGACGCATTCATTTTGCCAATATTACCGCACGTAATGTTCATGCCGCAGCGGGTTTCTTATACGGGCTTGCGGAGCAGTATGTATCCGAGATTACGTTTACCAATGTGGACATCTCCATGGCGACGAATGCAATTCCCGGCCATCCAGACATGATGACAGGGATCGAAAACATGAATAATCGCGGGTTTTTCCTCGGGAATGCAAGAGATGTTCAATTTCATCAGGTGACGATTGAGAACCATGAAGGGCCTGCTTTTTACATTGAAAATGGAGAAGCTGTAGAGATCATAAATTGTCGATCAAAAAACACGAAGAAGCCGGAAAAATTAGTAGAACAAGCTACAGTGTCACCTGAAGAACAGAATGTCAGTCCATAAGAGAGAGTCATCAATTTATTGAGAGGAAAAGAATCCACTATGCTTGTTGTAGGAAAAGAATCCTTTTGCGCTTATCACACGATTCAAGAGGCGGTAGATTCACTAGAGCAGGGGCCATCCGGTCAAGCGGATACGCTTTATATTTTGTCAGGGGTCTATAAAGAGGCAGTGCGGATTTATCGTTCTAATCTTACGATCATAGGGATTGGCTACGTGGAGATTGTTATGAATCGTTACGCGAAAGAGCGTGATGAAGCGGGCGAAGAAATCAATACATTCTCTACACCAACGTTATTTCTGGGCGGGAGCCATCTGGTCTTGGAGAATCTGGTGATTACCAATAATGCAGGGCAGGGTGAAAATATCGGGCAGGCCGTAGCTGTGTATGCTAATTGTGATCAAACCGTATTCAGAAATTGTACTTTAAAAGGGTATCAGGACACGTTGTTCACAGGACCTTTGCCACCTGCACCCAAAGAGCGATCTACATTTGGAGGTATACCACTGAGAGAACACCATGCCCAATATCGGCAGTTGTATCAGCATTGCTATATAGAGGGAACAGTGGACTTTATATTTGGTGGGGCTACAGCATATTTTGACAGATGTGAAATTCGCAGCTTGTGTCATAGTGAGAATCAAGCAGGTTATATTACGGCTGCCTCCACACCTGAGGGACAATCGTATGGTTATATTTTTAAAAATTGCTTTTTAACAGCAGCTACTGATATTGCTCCGGTGTTTCTGGGCCGTCCTTGGCGTGAGTATGCTAAAACCGTATTTGTAGATTGCCAGTTGGGTGCACATATACATCCACTTGGCTGGGATAACTGGGACAACACCGCTAATGAACAAACCGTTAGTTATCAGGAATATGGCGTGAAGGATGCAATTCCCCTGAGTAAGCAACGTGTGTTTTGGGCAGATTGCTTTGAAGATGGCGACGAGACGCTGGATAAAGAGTTTGTTTTTGCTGGAACGGATTTTTGGAAATAGATACTTTAATTAATGCGTACACAAATAAAAAACGGTAGTCTAGACAGAAGCATAAAGTCTTAGACTGCCGTTTTATTTATGTGTTGTATCACTTTATTTTTAATATGATCTTTCCTTTAGCTCTGCCCGATTCGGAATACTCCATCGCTTTCTGCGCCTCTACAAAAGGAAACACTTGATCAATAACAGGTTTTATTTGTCCGGATTCAATAAGCTCTGAAATGATTTCTAATTGACTGCCACTTGGTTTCATGAACAGAAAGCTGTATTTAACCTTGTACTTTGCCTCTAATTTGCTCAGCTTCCGGGTAATCAAGCGAAAAATATTAGTTTTTATGAACCCAGCTCCATACTCTTTTCCGAAGCGTGCATTAGGCAACCCTGAAACCGATACAATTTGTCCTCCTTGTTTGACTGTTTTAAAAGCTTTTTCTAATGTTTCACCGCCAATGGTATCGAATACTCCATCATAATTTTGTAAAATCTTATCAAATGCTTCGGTTTTATAATTGATAATTTGATCGGCTCCAAGTGACTTGACCAATTCTGCTCCAGCATCGCTTGTAGTAGTAGCCACGTATATCCCCATCGTTTTGGCAAGTTGGATAGCAAAGGTGCCAACACCGCCCGCTCCCGCTTGAATCAATACCTTTTGTCCTGCCGTTAGCTGTAATATATCATGTAAAGCTTGATAAGAAGTAAGCCCGACTAATGGGATGGATGCAGCTTCCTCAAAGGAAAGATTGTGAGGTTTGAGAGCTATATCCTCTTCATGTACGGAGATATATTCTGCGAAGGTTCCGATTCTATCTTTTCTGGGCCGTCCGTAAATCTCATCACCTATCTTGAATTTTTTAACATTCTTTCCTACTTGGATGACAATCCCTGAAAAATCATTTCCTAAAACTAGGGGCATGTTGTATTTCAACAGCGTACGTACTTTGCCATCCCGCACTTTGAAATCGATAGGATTAATACTTGCTGCGTGGATCTCTGCCAATACATCGTAATCACCCACTGCGGGTGTTGGGATGTCGGCTAGTTGAAGAGGGTAATTCCCGTATTTTTTTATGATCATTGCTTTCATCCTAAAAACTCCAATTCATTAATTATTCATTTTTGCTGATCCAGAAAAATAACTCATCTCAACAGGGGAGATGTTTTTTGATTTCGATTTGTCCTCGCTTTTATCTGAGCAGTCTCGGCGATATTTCCTTTGTTCCAGCTTCATATCAATAAAATCGACAACCTGCTGCAGCGACAAGATTTGGCTGACGATGTTTTCTCGATGGTTCCTTAAATGCTCCACCAGTTCAGGATAATCTGCGGGATCAGCGTCAGCGGAGACCGCCAAAAATGGTTGCATTTCCTGCAAGGGCATGCCTGTTTTCTTGAGGCAGGATAGCAGCAGGATTGTATCTATGTCTTCCTGCCGGTAAACGCGATGCCCGTTGTCCTTCCGGTCTGCCCGGGGAAGCAGCGCGATCTTTTCGTAATAGCGGATCGTATCCTCGGATATTCCGGTTTGCACGGCGGTTTCTTTTATCGTAAACGTTTGCTCTGCCTTCATACTGTACCTCCTGGAGATTGCTTTGTGTGTGAATTATACAACTTGGAGCTGACTCCAAGTCAAGACCTTATCTCTGGGACAAAATCTTTTTATTACGCCTTGACTTGGAGTCGACTCCAATTAATAAAATGTGCGTTATAAGAGGAAGATATCCCGAATTCAGGAGGAGATTTACAATGAGCACACAGCAACGTGAAAATATCGCATTGATTACAGGCGCTAACGCCGGGATTGGATTGGAATTAACTCGAAAACTGCTAGCGGAGGATTGGCAGGTGGTTGCTTTGAACCGTTCCGGTTTTCCAGCCGATGATGAGAACATCCAAAAAGCCATCAAAAACGGCTGGCTTCGTATTTATAAAACAACCGATCTCGCGGATTTTGCCAGCTTGAGAGGGACACTGGAAGAGATCAAAGGCAAGGAGCAGCGGATCGATATTTTGTTCAACAATGCCGGCGGGAGCTTCCCTGAACTGAGCTATTCGACACAGGGGCGCGAAAAGCACTATGAGTTGATGACCATTGTGCCGTATATTATTTTAATGGAATTGAAGGATAGCCTACAAAAAGGACGCTTAAAAACGGTGATCAACACCTCATCCTCAGCGCTTAAATTTACAAAAGAGTTTACGATTGAAATCCTGGAGCGTCCCACCACCTTCCGCAAGCTGCTTGGTCCTTACGCCACCTCAAAGCTGGCATTATCGTTATGGACACAGGCGGCTGCGCCGCAGCTTGCTAACGAGGGCATCATGATTCGCAGTGTTGATCCGGGTAGCAATAACACGCTGCGAAAAGGAAAAAATTCTGGACTGCCTCTAATAGTTAAACCGTTGATGAAGCTGTTTTTCTCTCCGCCTACCCACGGCGCCGACCAATTGTATGAGGGTGCTCTGGGAGAACACCGTGAGGAGACGGGGGTATTTCTTCGGAAAGGTCAGGTTGCGGATTTGAAATTTAAGGATCAAGCCCGGAATGTTTTGGAAAGGATTAATGATATTTACGAAAATGAGTATCTTCGTTATTAATCAGATCTTTAGTTGTCTCTAATTATTTTTTGTAATTCCTCCAAACGTATGAGATAATAGAGTTTTTCCGTTGATTCTATTTTTCATGGCATGGTAGAGATGCCTGATCAAATATTGGAGGTAGGCTTGTTGGCGAAACAGTATCCTTTTGAATATGATCGGACCAAACCTTTTATGGAGCAAGTAGGGGAATGGGTCGGAGATGTATTCTATGAAATTCTTCCTGAGGCTGGATTTGAAGTACGTGATGAACAGATATATATGGCCTTTCAGGTAGAGCGGGCTTTTGCCGAGAAAAAGACGATTTTTGCTGAGGCAGGGGTCGGAACAGGCAAGACATTAGTGTATTTGTTGTATAGCATTTGTTACGCGCGTTATATGGGCAAACCTGCGATTATTGCATGTGCGGACGAGTCCTTGATTGAGCAGCTTGTGAAACCGGAAGGCGATATCGCCAAGCTTGCGAAGCATCTGAACATGAATATTGATGCTAGACTAGCGAAATCTCCGGATAAATATATGTGTCTGAAAAAGCTGGATCAGGCTCGGAACCATGATGATGAAAGCTTACCACTGGAGAGCTTGTACAGTACATTACCTGATTTTGTACATTCACATGCACCGATGCAGCAATTCCATGCTTATGGAGACCGCAGAGATTACCCTGATCTGAATGACGAACAATGGAACAAGATTAACTGGGATACGTTTCAGGACTGCTTTACTTGCGATATGCGTCACCGCTGCGGGCAGACCTTGTCCCGTGATCATTACCGGAAATCAAGTGATCTGATCATTTGTTCCCACGATTATTACATGGAGCATATTTGGACCTATGAAGCGCGTAAGCGGGAAGGGCAAATCCCTTTGCTTCCGGATCACTGTGCGGTTGTTTTCGATGAAGGACATTTATTAGAATCAGCGGCCATGAAGGCGCTTGGCTATAAGATGAAGCATGTCGTCTTTGAAGAATTGATTTCTCGCCTGCTACAGAATGAAATCCGTGAAACGCTGGCGGTTCTGATTGATGAAGCGATCATGCAAAGTGAGCAAATGTTCAAAGCGATTCGCCGTCAATGCCGAAACATACCGGGATCAGATCGGAAAAGCATTGCGCTGAATGCTTCATTGATTCGTGAGGTACACCGGATGCGGAGTGTAATTGCTGCTATCGAAGAAGAATTAGTATTCGAGAGCGGACTCTACACGATTGATGAATACCAACTGCGAATTGTGGAGGAACGTTTGGAGACCATAGAGATCGCTTTGCGATTGTTTGAGGATTCAGGGGCTCTAATCTGCTGGGCGACAGAAGAAAGCGATGGTCTAACGCTGTCGGTCATGCCACGAAATGTCAAAGAGGTACTTCAAGACAGCCTGTTCACGCAAAAAATGCCAATCGTATTCTCATCGGCTACATTGTCTGTGGATAAATCATTCCAATACTTGAAGGACAGTCTTGGGATACAAGATTTTTTATCCTTCTCTGTAGACTCACCTTATGACTATGAGCACCAGATGAATGTCTATGTGCCAGAGCTTCAGAGTGGGGATTTTGCTGAGAAAATGGAAATTTCCCTGAAGCTTATTCAGCGGACTGAAGGTAGAGCGCTGCTACTGTTCCGTACTCGTGAAGAGCTTCTGCAATTCAAGCAGCTTAACTCATTACGACCGGAAAGCAGTTCATATTCATTTTTATATGAAGGGGATCAAGAAATCAGCTATTTGATTTCAGCGTTCCAACGGGATGAGCATAGCGTGTTATGTGCGGTCACCTTATGGGAGGGGCTAGACATCCCTGGACCTTCATTATCTAATGTGATCATATGGTCGCTGCCGTATCCTCCGCTTGATCCAGTGTTTATGGCAAAACGGGCGGAAACCTCCACTCCCTTTGAAGATGTGGATTTGCCTTACATGCTGTTAAGACTCAAACAAGGGATGGGGCGGCTGATTCGAACCGGTACAGATCAAGGAATTGTAACTGTACTTGCGGAAGAGGAAGGGCAACATCCGGTACACGAATATATAACTTCTGTACTTCCAAAAGGGACTCGACTACAGAAGCTGGAAGCTTAAATATCACTAACGATTATAATTGCTCCTTTGGTGAGGCAGATGCTACGGCATTTATGTTTCACGCGAAGGAGCTTTTTTGTCTAAAATTAAGCATAAGTATTCCTAATCTTACGGATAGGATATTGGTATTTAACTTCCGGGCGGTGTCGTATTATTGTTGAGTCATGGGATGTATTTATACAGCATCATCTAGAGATTCATCAAGGAGTGTATACGACATGGGTCAATCAGAAGGTTTGTATCAACCAGATCACAACAAAAAGGTTGGGTTTGCATTAGGGATAGGGCTAACGTTAGTTATCGCATTATTGGCGAAATTTTTAGCGGGTTTTCCATTCCTATCTATTATGGGGCAATTGGTCATTGCTATCTTAATCGGGATTATTTGGCGAGCTACGATAGGAGTGCCAAATAGCATCACACATGGCACCGATTTTTCCAGTAAAAAACTGCTTCGTCTTGGGATTATCTTGCTCGGTATGCGGCTTAATCTAAAGGATATCGTTGCGGCAGGACCTCGGGTATTTCTTTTGGCAGTCATCGTCATTATATTTGCGATCTCCGTTGTATACGGACTGGCTCGACTGTTCAAAGTAGATAAGCGCCTCAGTATCTTAACTGCCTGCGGAACTGCGATTTGCGGTGCGGCAGCTGTGGTTGCCATCGCTCCACAGATAAAAGCCAAAGATGACGAAACTGCTATTGGTGCAGCTATAGTAGCTATATTAGGCACAATATTTACACTGCTGTACACATTTTTATATCCTTTTCTCGGCTTATCAGATTTAGGTTATGGGGTATTCTCAGGAGCGACTTTACATGAAATTGCTCACGTTATCGCGGCTGCGGATGCTGGTGGAAATGCTGCCGTTGATATGGCGGTCATCGTTAAATTGACCCGGGTGGCTTTACTTGTGCCGGTGGCTATTTTAATTGGGATTTGGTCCAATCGTGAAGAAAGAAAAGTGCAAGGTGGAGCGGCTAAAGCTTCGTGGAGAAGCATTCCAATCCCTTGGTTTATTCTAGGATTTCTAGTTGTCAGTGGTGTGAATTCGTTAGGAATCGTCTCCGCATCAGTAGCCAATGGGATCGTTACGATTGCTTATATGTTAATCGCTATGGCGATGGCAGGGCTTGGATTAAACGTTGATTTGGCGGCATTTAGACGGCTTGGAATGAAGTCTTTTGCTGCGGGACTTATAGGTTCGGTCATGTTATCTTTAGTTGGATTTATGTTAGTTCACTTACTTGCGCTAGCGTAGTTAGCATGTACACCCTGAGTATGAAATGAGTTACTTCATATCCAAACAGCATCCTTCTCTTTATCATTTAGTGTGGTAGGATATGCATGAAATGAATGGAGGGACTTCAAGTGAAGTATTGCATAGGTGAATTTGCTTCCATTCTCGGGGTAACTGCGGATACGCTGAGATTATACGAGAAACATGATATTGTTAGGCCTACAAAAGATAACAGCAATAATTATAGATATTTTAATGATTTAGATGCAAGGGATCTGTTAATGAGCAGATGGTATCGCAGTATGGAAATTCCATTGCCCGAAGTGGCACTTCTGATGAAGGATTCCTCTATTGAGCAAGTTATGGGATTGATGCAGCAGTCTCAGCAGAGTTTAGAAGAAGAGATTAAGCAAAAGACGATGCTGCTAAACAAGATGAATGAAATTCATAAAGAGCTTAAGGAAATAGAGTCCTCATTATATATATGTAAACTTAAACAACTGCCAGGCATGTACAGGCTTAAGCAAACGGATAAAAATGCATTATTAAAAAATGATATCGTAAAAAGCCTCGTCAACACTTGGATGGATAGGCTTCCTTATGCGTTTTATTCTTTTAAGATTGAGGACGCGGGGGTGTTATCCGGTGATAATAACTTTGACTATAGCTGGGGGCTTACCTTACCCGAGGAGGAAGTGCAGAAATTTGCAATGGATATCGATGAATATGTAGAGTATATTAGCCCGAGTACCTGTATCTCTGCTATCATGTTATCTACGGATGGACATTATATCACGAAGAAATCTTTGCAGTTTATGATAGATTACATCGAAGCAAATGGTTATACCATAGCGGGTGATGTGGTGGGTAAATTAATGCTTACTGAAAAAATAGAAGGCAATAACCGCTCATATTTGGAAGTGAATATTCCAATTGTATAAGTTTATTTTTATAAACACCTGCTCTAAGAGCGGGTGTTTTTTCTTTTTGGACAAGAATTGGACATTGACCTTGGTGCTGCACCAATGTTTATACTTCGGTATATAGCTTGGCAACGTTCGGTAGATATGTATAGATATGAATGTGAAAAATATCACGTTCTTGGCGAGCTATAAGATATTAGATACTGGGGGAGAAGAGAATGCGCAACAGAAATTTCACCAAGAAAATGCTCATGTTAACTTTTTGTATGGTGCTGATCGTTTCCATGCTGAGCGGATGCAAAGGAAATGGGGAGTCGGCAAATTCGTCATCATCATCTTTTAAAGCCGGTACATTCGCAGGGGAAGCGGAAGGCAAAGAGGGCGTGATTAAAGTAGAAGTCACTATGGATGAGCCAGATAAAATTAAAGATATTAAGATCGTCAGCCAGTCAGAAACGGGTGGTCTAGGCGATAATGCACTTGAAAAAATAAAAGAACAAATTCTGGAAGGACAAACCTTGGCAGTAGATGCTGTTAGTGGTGCGAGTCTTTCCAGTGAAGCAATGCTCGCGGCAGTTGAAGATGCCGTAACCAAAGGTGGAGGAAATCTGGAAGTCTTCAAAGCCGGTGGCGTGCAAAAAGCAGGTGAAGGTAAAACGGAAAAGCTTGAATCAGACGTAGTGGTAGTAGGCGCCGGTGCATCTGGTGTGTCCGCAGCGGTAACCGCTGCTGATAAAGGTGCCAAGGTTATTATTATCGAAAAAACAGGAGTTATCGGGGGAGCAAGTAATCTATCCTGGGCCGGTAAGTTCTATAATTCTTCCGCAGCTACTGACAATAATCTTAAAGTAAATGTGGAAAAAGAAATTGCCGATTGGATTGTCAACAATCACTGGAGAGTTGACGCTGCAGCGATTAGACAATACGTAACGAAATCCGGCGAAACTTATGATTGGTTAGCAGAAAAAGGGTATAAAACCAGCTTCCTAAACTTCTTCGGAGAGCAGCTGCATGTACTGCCAGCTTATGAAACCCGGGAAGAGACCCTTCGGAAAATGTTGGCTGAATCGGTTGAACAAAAGGGTGGACAAGTGATCACCGAAACCACTGCCAAAAAGCTGATTACCAATGAAGCAGGAGAAGTTACAGGTATTGTGGCTGAGAAATCGGACGGGACTACTCTTGAAATCACAGCAAAAAGTGTCGTAATGGCAACAGGTGGTTATGCTGCAAATTCGGAAATGGTTAAAGAAGCTTTTGGTTTTGAAGGGGTTAACGGAGGACTAGGTCAGAATGTTGGGGAAGGTCTGAAGATGGCTTGGGAAGCAGGAGCCAAGGTTCCTGATAACTTCGGTGGACAAATGCTGCACCAAACATTAGCCAGAGCAACACAAGGACTAAAAACACAATATGAGCCTTTTGAAGCAAGTTATCCGCTGATGTTGACGTATCTGCCTAACTTCATGAATGTCGGTTCTTCCGGAGCACGTTTCAGAGATGAAGCAGCTACATTAACATCGGTCGCAGCAGCTAATACGAGTGCATTTAATGGTGCTTATCATATGGTTATCGTATCAAAATCTCAATTGGCTGCTCTTCAGTCCAAGGGGATGAAAGGTGTTAACGCACCAAGCCTGCCAGGAATGCCACCAGAATTTTATGCCGAATTTGCAGATCAATTCACGTTAGAGAATCCATGGGTAAATGCAGAAAAGGTGTTTGATTCTATGGTAGAAAACGGAGATGGCTACAAAGGAAATACAATCGAAGAATTAGCAACAAATGCAGGTATGGATGTAGATGTGTTTGTAGAAAATTACAATAGTTATAAAGAAGCTACAAAAACTGGTGTGGATACTGAATTTGGTAAAGCTGCTGATTATTTAGAGCCAATGGGCGAAGAAGGACCGTATTATGCCATCGTCGCTGAAATCAACAACTTGGGTTCTGTGGGTGGCTTGCTGGTAAACACTAAGTTCCAAGTGCTAAATGAGAAACGTACACCAGTAAAAGGATTGTTTGCTGTAGGGCTTGAATCGGAAGGCGTATTATTCAACGATACCTATGTGGGCAATGGGGTCGGAATTGGTTATTCCTTTACCTCAGGTCGTCTAGGTGGAGAGAGCGCGGCAAACAGTGCTTTGAAAGCTAATTAACGACAATTTCCCGGAAAATAATTCAATCTTTTTAAAGCCGCAGAGTAAACAACTCTGCGGCTTTTTTTGCTGGAGATTAGAGCCAATCTTCTTTTAGCAAAGATTTAAGAAGCTCTACATTTGTTACTCCCAGCTTGGCAGCGATCTGCTGCTCTAATTCAATTTTGGTGATCATCATTCTGTTATTGCATTCTATACCCTTTGGAGTGAGGACAATATTTTTGTCACGCTGATTTCCTTCGACTTCAACGGCTTCAACATAACCACGGGATAACATGCCTTGAATGCTTTTATGCGTGCCCTGTCTTGAAATGTGAATTATTCTACTGATTTCTGAGATCGATAACATTTCTCGGGCCTCAAGAACTGCAAGAATGTGGGATTCGGTCTTATTGATTTGATCCGGGTCTTTGTCTGTCACTATTTTACGTAAAGCTAGATGCTTCTCACTGAGTAAATCAATCAGGTTCATTTTTTGCAGCTGCTTATTCATTAGAACACTCCTAAATGATGGCTCGTTTATCCCAGTATAAGTCATTTGCGATTATTGTCAACTTGGTTGACTTGATTTGAGAATTTGTGTTATTGTAATCCAAGTTGACAATACAGAGATAAAAGGAGCTTGAAGATGGGAAAAAACAAAAAAGAAGCATTTTTATTTACGTTCATCATGTGTTTTTTGATGGTACTGGGGATGAGTATTTACAATGTAGCACTAATGGAGGGTTGGTCAGGCACGTTAGTTAAGGATGTGATCGTCGGCTACTTGCCTGCATTTATAGTTGCACTCATTCTAGATGTATTTGTTGTAGGCAAGGTTGCGAAGGGGATCGCGCATAAGCTGGTTAAAGAAAATGATCCGATGATCAAAAAAATCATGTTCATATCCTTTTTTATGGTGACCGGAATGGTATTGTTCATGTCCTTCTATGGCGCAGTTCTCCATGTTGGATTTTCTGCTGAGCTACCAAGAGCTTATCTGTCTGCCATAGGTAAAAATTTTATTTTTGCACTTCCACTGCAAATCATTTTAGTTGGGCCGCTTACACGATTTATTTTTGTGAAAATTACTCCAGCTGTGTCTGCGTAGGGAATAAATCAATAGAAGCAATGTACAACAAAACGCTCTCCGTCTGCCGAATAAGCAGAAGAGAGCGTTTTTTTTAGATGAGAAACGTTTATCTATGGCTCGCTCGTTTACGCAAGCGCGTGAACTCTCTTTTTTACAGGTTCGAGTAGATTTAGGGCATACTCATTTCCGCTACCTTTGGGACTATCGTTGCGGATATGCTCCTCCAGACATAATCTGGAATTGTGATCCGCTTGATAATCAGGATGATTATCCAGATACCCCATTAGGGCTTGCCATGAGCCGTAGATATCATCAGTGCTTTCTGTCAGAGCATAGAGGCCGCCGTCGAGCCGCATTTCCTTTAGATGAGCTGGTATCTTCACATTTTCCGGAATTGAGGCACAGAATCCATATCCGTAAGGTTTATTCTCACCACTTGGGTGCGGGTTAGTATTGCCGCCAAACAGCCGTGCTGTGCCTAATAGTTGACTAGCTTCCAGCCATTCATTAACTGGGATCATAGCTTCATCTTCTGGTGAGGTACTAACCGCAACATTGTAGGCAAATCTCATAGCTGGAAGAGTAACGAATCTTACATGAATAGGGGTAGAGTGATTAATAGTTGGCATAGATATAACCTCCTCAGTTTCAGTCATACCATCCGATGGACTGCATGACTTTTCGTTTAGTTCAGATAATAATTGATTTGTAATGGGTTCCTCGAGATGGGCGGATATCCACTGTAAAAAGAGATGGATTTCACCTTCTCTATTTGTTAGTTCTGTTTTTTGATTGTGAATAGAAGCCGCTTGCTGGCTGAGCGCTTCGTACATGGACTGAACGGACATATTTTTAAGCACGGTTCCAATATCCTTGATGCTAATATCCAGCTTTCTTAATAATGAGGTAACCCGAATGGCGAGTATTGCTTTCTCATCATAAATCCGCCAGCCAGAGCTGCTATCCCGCTTACTTTCAAACAATCCTTGTGCTTCCCAGTGACGCAGAGTCCGACTCGTCAGTCCGAATTGCGCAGAAAGCTTATCAATGGTAACAAATCCGCTCATAGACAACTCCCATTTCATAGTTTGATAAGGCGCCTTATGTGGATTATTTTAGCATTTAACGTTACGTCAATTGCAAGGAGAATTAATGATTGGGTATTCGAGATAATTTACATTTCTCATACAAAACATTGTCCAGTATTTAACGTCCAGCTTCTACAATCAAGATATTGGTAGAATGTACCTATTGCAATATGAGGCTTTATACGGAGGATGATATTGTTGAAAGCTAGGTCTATGCATCTAACTATGAAATGGAAGTTGATTTTGAGTTTTTCCGCCGTTGTTCTTTTCTTTTTGGGAGTAGCGTTTTATCAAAACCATAAAATCAGCCAAGTGGAGATTTCTATGGAAACGCAAAAAGCTGAGATGGAAAAAAGAATTACCGTGTCTATAATTACGCAACTGCTGCAGGAAATGAATGCGGTAGAATCTTCGTTAGCGGGTTCGAGTGATTTGGAATTCGTCCAACCTTTTAAGGACAAGCAAACAAAGCTGACTAAAGAGTTGGCGACGGTGAATTTTGCGGCAGGTTCGCCGGCATTTAAAGAGTTAGAACAATTACATAGTCAGATTGGGGAATATACGGGATATTTTGACGAATTGGTAAAGACCATAGAAGACGAGCAGCTTGATCCCATGAGTGTGCTGGAACAAATCGATGAATTACATACGAAAGCTACAGCGTTGAGTGAAGTCATGCTAGTGACTAATGAACAATTGTATACGGCAGCAGCAGAGAATGCAGAAAAAGCACAGGAGTATTCTTTTGATCTGCTTAATCTGACCACCTCTATAGTTGCTTACGCAGCTGTGCTAGTGTTTATTTTCACATTAGTGATTGCGGTTATGCTCATACGTTCCTTCCTGAATCCTATTCATAAACTGCAAGTGGCTCTGCGAAAAATTGCCGAAGGAGATTTGCGTCAGCAGATTAATTCACCTTACAACGATGAGTTGGGCAGTTTGAGTCATCATTTTGATCATATGGTGGAGCGGGTCCGGGAAATGCTTCAGCATACCCAGTCAGTAGCCTCTTCGCTGGCAACTTATTCGCATTCTTTTCAAGAATCTTCATCTATAACGGCGCATACGAATCAAGATATCGTAAGCACTATACAGGAAATCTCGGTAGGCGCAGAACAGCAGGCAGGACAATCTGAGCAGAGCGCTGGCCTGATTCAGGAGCTGGAACGTGAAGTGAATGAGATCACGGAGTATACCGAGGTTATGCTGGCTACCAGTCAAACGGCTAATCACAATACTCGCAAAGGATCTGAATCCGTCATCGCCCTCCGGGAGGTGTCTGAGCATTCGCGAGAATCTGTTAATAAAGTATATCTGGCTTTAACCAAACTGAGTGATCAATCAAAGGACATCTCGCGCATCACTAAATCCATAACAGATATATCTAATCAGACCAATATCCTCTCACTTAACGCAGCAATTGAAGCAGCCCGGGCAGGTGCCTACGGAAAAGGGTTCGCTGTCATCGCTGATGAAGTAAGACAATTATCTGTGCAGACCAAAGAGTCCTCCGTACATATCAGTCAGATTATTAGCGAGCTGCAATCCGGGATGGATGAATTCCAGCAATATATGCTGGTGACCAAAGGAAATCTTGAGGAACAGGATCATAAAGTGGCCGAAACGTTGTCCTCTTTTGAAGCGATTGATCATTCTATTGTGGAGATTAGTAAACAGATTGGGCAAATTCACGACAAAGTGGATATGACTCAGACTATGAACCGTAGACTCGCGGAATCTGTTCATGCCGTCGCGGCCATCGCCGAGGAAACTGCGGCAGGGGTACAAGAGGTGAACGCCTCCAGCGTACAGCAGGATCATGCTATCCGTGATATAGCCCGTCAAGCCATTGAGATTAATGAAATTTCGCAGAATTTATTCAAAGAAATCAACATTTTTAAGATTGATTCGGATGGGGACGATGGGGTCAGATATGAAGGTGACAGGGATACAAAGCATGCTGGCAATCCAGAAGCCGGGGACACATTAGGAGACGTATTAGGAGATGATACATTAGGTGCTGGTGATCCTCCAGATGATAGCGGTACTCCAAATGATGGTGGTACACCAAATGCAGACGGTTCTAAAGAGGGGGCTTATCTGACAATCTCTGCTTAGCTCAGCGGGAAATGGCATTCGTAGCGTAAGGTGGAGTAGAGAATAGAGAATAGAGAATAGAGAAGGGAGCAGGGAGTAGGGAGTAGGGAGTAGGGAGTAGGGAGTAGGGAGTAGGGAGTAGGGAGTAGGGAGTAGGGAGTAGGGAGTAGAGAGCAGGGAGAAGGGAGAAGGGAGAAGGGAGAAGGGAGAAGGGAGAAGGGAGAAGGGAGAAGGGAGAAGGGAGAAGGGAGTAGAGAGTAGTGAGTAGTGAGTAGTGAGTAGTGAGTAGTGAGTAGGGAGTAGGGAGAAGGGAGTAGTGAGTAGGGAGTAGGGAGTAGGGAGAAGGGAGTAGTGAGTAGGGAGTAGGGAGTAGGGTCTAGAGATTAGAGTTTATAGAATAGAGTTTAGAGATGAGAGGCTAAAGTTTAGCGCTTAGTGAGGTTCTACCTGCCGTTTTGATTTTAAGTGTATTTTATACAACTAAAAAAGTTTGTATTTAGCTTGATTAGGGTTTAGTTGTATTTAGTGCAGTTATTTCGAGGCGAAATGACGATAACGGTGGTTTGGTGGGGATATAATTGCATGAAATACAACTAAAACCAGGTGGGAGTACACATACCTGAAAATAGTTGTATAGAGTGCAATTAAATCAACGTATAATTGTGTTTGGTTACATGAAGAAGCTGGCTCATTCGTGGGAGTTGTCCACGAAAAGCCAGCTTTTTATCGTAGTAACATAGTTAGTAATTAGTCCTCGTACGTTTGATTTAGGGTGCTAACTAACTCTGGGAGCCAGTCGCTTAGAGTGAGAAACTTGTATCCCTCCGATTGAGCTTTAGCTGTATCCATAAACCAGGATTGTGTGATCCCGAATGGAGAATTATGCGCATCCGCTGTTTCGCTTTGAATGACGGCTTGTTTTCCGGTCTCTTTTTCAATCAGCGAGATAAGGTCTTTAATACTAACCTTACCGTCTGAGCAAGCGTTGAGAGGACCCGTCACCGTCGAGTTGCCGAGCCAATACAGAAAATCAGCAGCTTCGTCCGAACGGATAAAACAGATATTTGCATCTGGATTCGGAATCCCGATGGGCAGTTCGTTACGTACATGTTCAATATGAAAATGGAGTCTTCGTGTATAATCGTCAGTTCCCAGAACAATCGGAAAGCGGACAGCGGCTACCGGGAACGTAGCTTGTTGGATAAGGACAGCTTCCGCAAGTCTTTTCCCCTCCTGATAGGTGAAATCCTTTCGTCCTCCATAACGAATTGGGTACGTTTCAGGATCGAATATCTCTTCCGTCAGTGCTTGCTCACTGAAATCATAGACAGATAAACTTGAAGTCAGTATGTAACGTGTGGTTTTGCCGTCAAAAATACGGCGTGCCTGATCCGCTTCATCAGGTGAAAAACAAATATTATCGTAAACTACATCCCAACTCGTATCACCTAATGCTTGAGCGAAGGCCTCCGGTTGAGACCGATCTACCTGTATCCGGTGAACGAGATTGCCAAAAGGATCGCTTGTTTCCCCGCGCGTTAATATGGTTACTTCGTTCTTAGAATCCTCAAGCAGACGCTCGACCAAACGTTTTCCAAAAAAGCGTGTGCCGCCTAAAATAAGAATCTTCCTCATCAACCTCACTCCTTGATTGCTATTAATGGTTATTAAAACGACTGTTTATTGGTTTATATAAAGCTTCTGACTCATTGTAGATAAGCAGCGGGATCAGCCAGATCAGCAGCAATGTATTGAGTTTTGAGTGATACAAATTGGACTAAAGGGAAAGAGTTAGTTTGATTGTACCTCGTGCAATAGAATTCGTATTAGAGTGGAGAAAATTTGATCCTATTGCACTCTATACAATCAATGGATGAGCAAGTGGCATTAAACTAACTTTTCACTAGAATCTATTGCAGAGAGTGCAGCAGATTCAATTTTTGCTGCCAGGACGGCGGATTCTGTTGCACAATATGCAACGTTTGTAGCTAGTTACCACAAACCGCCCAAACGCTAATTACACATTAAGCGCACTACTCGCAAATATATCTACTCGTTTTTAACGTAACGAGACACTTAGCTGCCCGAGATCCAGCTTAACGAAAAACTACGCCACCATACACATTCCTGGCGTGGTATAGTTCCAGCTGTTTGAACTGAATCCACCAGCTTGGAAGGTCTGGAAGCCTTGTAAGCTTTGGCTCGATACCGCCATTACAGGTTCCTGGCTTTCGTCCGCAAATACAAGCTCGATCAGCTCGGCAATTTCCCCATGTTCATACGCGGCTGCAAGGCGGCTCAAGACGATCTGCATGGCTGTGTCCTGTGGTAAGGAAGGACCATCGGCCTGAAGCAGCTCTTGTCTTACGAGAGGGAGGGCTTGCCGGGCTCGGTGCAGAGCGGCTTTTATTGCCCCTTCTGTGGTATCGAGAATGTCGGCAGCTTCCATTGCAGAGTGTCCCAATACATCTCGAAGCAGGAACACCGCCTGTTGCAGCGGAGACAAATGACCCTGTAGTGCTTGAAAAGCAGCTTCGATCTCAAATGAACCATACTCCGCAGAGGCCTCAGTGGGGGACTGATCCAGCTCCAACACTCGTGACAAGGTGGCTTTTCGCCGCATGATATCAATCCATGTGTTTCGGGCAATCCGAAAAAGCAATGCCTCAGGATTTGGGTGATTTGTAGAACGGGTATGATGAGTAGAATTTGTAGGAATCGTAGAATGCATTGCAGATTTTGTAGACGGTGCAGTCTTAGATGGCGTTACAGCCTTAGCAGACGTTGCAGTATTAGCAGACGTTGCAGTCTTAGATGGCGTTACAGCCTTTGCAGCCGTTGCAGCCGTAGAAACCGTATAGTTCATTTGATTAGTTTGATTAGTTTGATTAGTTTCAAGTTTTTGATTAGCTCCATTAGCTCTATTAGCTCTATTAGCTTCATTAGCTTTATCATTTTCAATGGTTTCTTTATTTTGTTTAACTTCATTCATTGGACTGTTCCCATTATTTGCGCTCGTTGAGTCCGAAGTCTTCATATAACCTAGGGCCTTGACCCATGTATCCTGAGCTAAATCATCGGCATCCCACGGGGATTGTGTCAATGCAAGACAATATCGCTTCAGAGCTATCTGCAAAGACCTGGTGTTACTTTCATCCGGCGCATCTCCGGTGCTAAGCTTCTCAAGGATGATCACTCTGCATAACTCCTTTTCCAGTAAGGTGATTTCGATTACTTCTAATAATAAACGAATGAGCAGGAAATTAAGATACGCAATTTTAAAAAATAAAAATTCTCACGCCTAACGTATCCTATCCCCATACTAATCCGTTTACAGGGTAGATTTCAAAACTCTAAAACAGATGGAGGTCGAATACGGATGGCGTACGTTCCTTATGTAGTCGAACAAACGAATCAAGGTGAAAGATCTTACGATATTTATTCGCGGCTGTTGAAGGACCGGATAGTGTTCGTAGGTGCGGAAATTGAGGATCAGCTGGCTAACAGTATTGTTGCCCAGTTATTGTTTTTATCAGCAGAAGATCCGGATAAAGATATACACATGTATATTAATTGTCCAGGTGGCTCTATCACCGCAGGCTTCAGTATTTATGACACGATGCAGCTTATTAAACCGCCGGTGAATACCATTTGTACAGGAATGGCGGCTTCTTTTGGTTCTTTGTTGTTATTGGCTGGGGCCAAAGGGAAACGTTATGCCTTGCCGAATAGCGAGATTATGATTCATCAGCCGCATGGTGGGGCGCAGGGGCAAGCTAGTGACATTGCGATCAGTGCCAAACGTATTTTGAAGGCAAGGGAAGTGCTTGTGCAAATTACAGCGGACCGAACTGGGCAGACGGTAGAGAAGGTACTGCAAGATATGGATCGAGATTATTTCATGTCAGCCGATGAGGCGGTTGAATACGGAATTATCGATAAGGTCATCACAAATCTCTAAGACGAAGGAGTGAAGAAGGCTATGCTGGAGGTTTTGCAGGGAAAAGAGGTAACAATCTATTTTGTGGATGGCTCCAACGCTACAAAAGGAGTGCTGGAAACGGTAAGTGAAAAGTTCGTCAAATATCGGACGGATTTTGAAGAGTTTTATATTCCAATCAGCTCGATCTGTTCTATCTCTCTAGATACCAAAACGCGTGAACGAGCCAAAGTAGGATTCACACAATAACATCAACAACATCATCTGTATAAAAATGGGTTAGGAGCTCCACAGCTCCTAACCCGTACTTTCCCGAATAGCCAAATAATGAGCCACATTTGCATGATGCGGCACAACGGTCTCCCCTTTAATCAGCTTGATTAAGGTTCGAGTGGCGGTCATCCCAATCTCCGTTCCTGAGTATTCAACCGAGGAAAGCTTAGGTCGAACGATAGAGGCAATGAAGCTGTTATCAAATCCGAACACGGCAACATCAGCTGGCACCCGTAGACCGTTATCGGTTAAATGATTCATGGCTCCAACTGCCATCCAATCTGTAGAGCAAAACACCGCAGTAGGTAACTCTCCGCTATCCATAATTCGGCGCATGGCGTCGCTCCCATCTTCGACGGCCATCGCACTTTCTACTACCCATTCTTTCCTTAAGGTTATGCCTGCATCCATAAGGGCTTGTAGATAGCCTTTATACCGATCCCCACCCACCGCATTATCTCCCGAGCCGCGAATCATAGCGATTTTGCGATGACCTTTTTGAATCAGATAAGTAACAGCTTCATAAGAGGCAGTTATATTGTCCAGATGAACGGAAGGAATCGTATCCACCTGCGATTGTTGCCCGACAAGCACGCAAGGTGTATTTGAGCTGCGGATGATCTCCAAATGTTCATGGTTTGGAATAGAACCCACAAATATATTTCCTTCTGTCCCCATCCGCTGGAACATCTTCAAATAATGTTGTTCACTTTCTGCACTGCCGTCCGTTAATCCGACCATAATGTCGTATCCATACAAATCCGCGAGATCGCGAATGCCAACATTGAAGTCATCCAGTACAGTGTTGCTATTCTGCGGAATGATCACACCGATCAGCTGTGTATTAGCTTTGTCCGTTTCAAGGCCGATGACATTCGAACGGTAGTTGGTTTGTTTAATAGCTTCCAGTACTCGTTTACGGACATCATCGTTAACTGGTTTGCTGTTATTGATTACCCTGGACACCGTAGAGATCGAAACGTTCGCCAATTGGGCTATATCTTTTATCTTTACCTTCAAGAAGATCACCATAACTTTCCATATGATTCACTTGGTGTTTCAACTCTCGCAAGCATATCACGGATAGCTTCAAGAATCCAAAAGATTGTTGTTGACCTAGGAAATAAAAGGTCCTATAATGATCGCTGAAGGAAAATTATTTCCTTGAAAAAAGCTTGTTTTGAACGATAAAGTTGAATTTTTGCTAAAAACAATAACTGAATTATTAATTCTAATGAATTTCGGGAAAATATTTTCCTGTGAAGGGTATATGAATACGAAGGAGCTGCATGCATTGAACAGAACATGGTGGAAAGAAGCCACAGCGTATCAAATTTACCCACGGAGCTTTATGGACAGCAATGGTGATGGTGTAGGCGATCTGCAGGGAGTCATTTCTAAACTTGATTATTTGCAGGAGCTTGGCATCAATGTCATTTGGATCTGTCCTATTTATAAATCCCCAAATGATGATAATGGTTATGATATTTCGGATTATCAGGATATTATGGCGGAGTTCGGAAGCATGGCCGACTTTGATCAGCTGCTGCACGAGGTTCATGCACGAGGCATGAAGCTGATTCTGGATCTAGTGATTAATCATACTTCGGACGAACATCCATGGTTTGTTGAAGCAAGTTCAAGCAAGAATAATCCGAAGCGGGATTATTATATTTGGAGTGATCCCAAGGACGGGAAGGAGCCGAATAACTGGGAGAGTATTTTCAGCGGTTCGATTTGGGAGCTTGATCCCGCCACAGAGCAATATTTTATGCATGTATTTTCCAAAAGACAGCCAGACCTCAACTGGGAGAATCCTGAGGTGCGCCGTGAATTGTATAGCATGGTCAACTGGTGGCTGGACAAAGGAATCGACGGCTTCCGGGTGGATGCCATTTCACATATTAAAAAAATCACCGGACATCCCGATCTGCCGAATCCACAGAATCTTCCGTATGTTCCGTCTGGCGATGGGCACATGAACCGTGAAGGGATTCACGATTTCTTGCAGGAGCTCAAGCAGGAGACGTTTGACCGATATGACATCATGACGGTTGGCGAAGCGAGTGGTGTAAATGTTGATCAGGCGGAGTCGTGGGTGGGTGAAGAGCAAGGCAAATTTAATATGATTTTTCAATTCGAGCATTTAGCTCTTTGGAATAAGAGTGTGACTGGTGGATTGGATGTTCTGCAGTTAAAATCAGCGCTCTCCCGTTGGCAAAAAGGTCTTGAGGGCAGAGGCTGGAACGCATTGTTCATCGAAAATCACGACCAGCCGCGTTCAGTTTCTACTTGGGGAAATGATGGCCAGTATTGGAAAGAGTCAGCTAAATCGTTGGCTACGATGTATTTCCTGATGCAGGGAACACCATTTATTTATCAAGGTCAAGAAATTGGGATGACCAATGTAAGATTTGAATCAATGGATGATTACGATGATGTGGCGATGAAGAACTTGTATCGTTTGGAGACTGAAGCCGGTAAATCACATGAAGAAGTCATGGAGGTAATCTGGAAGAACGGTCGGGACAACTCTAGAACACCAATGCAATGGAGCGACTCTGAAAACGCTGGTTTCAGCAGCGGCAAGCCATGGATGAAGGTGAATCCGAATTATACGGAAATCAATGTGGAGCGGGCGAAGCAGGACCCTTATTCCATCTATCATCATTACAAAAAGCTTATCGCTCTTCGGGCTGCTAATCCCGTTACTGTTTACGGGATATATGATCTCATTTTGCCTGAAGATGAACGTATTTATGCTTATACGCGGACGCTTGGAAATAAAAAACTGCTGGTCATGTCTAACCTGACAGCAGAGGAAGCGCTGTTTGACCTTCCATTTGATTTGGAGTTTGATACTAGTGAATTGCTCTTGCATAACTATGAGGTTGATCCTGCGGAGCCGATTGAGACTGTCGCATTACGGCCTTACGAGTCCCGTGTGTATATGCTGGTTAACGCACCTGTAGAGCAAGAGGGTAGCAGTGAACTTGTACCTGTACAAGAGGTAAGTGAAGCTTCTTTTCCAGAAACCGTTTAATATATTCATTGTAATTCAAAGCGTCCGGTTATCCGGGCGCTTTTTTTGTTGCGGTAGTGTAGGGCTCTTGCACAAAATGAATGCGCTTACTTAGGCGAGTCGTATAAAAATATTATTTTTTCTATTATTTTTGTTCCCAAAATTAATAGAATACTATATTATGTTATGAATACAGATTCATATAAGTGTATATTCATTCAATTTGGGGTGAAAGTAGACAAAATTATAGGAGGTAAAAAATGTCCAAGAGAATACTATCTTTATTACTAGCTTTTACACTTATGATGTCGGGTCTGCTTCCAGCTGCATATGCAGGTGAAGTTGCAACCGAAATTAACCCGCAGGCGGTTGTTGCTCCGGTTTCTACGGAGAACACAGCTGATCCAGCGGTGCTTTCTTCAGAACAAACTACGGTAGCGACTGCTGTCTATGAACAAATAGCGGCGACAGTTTCCACAGAAGTATACAAAGCTTCTATGACGGAAGCTAGAACATTAGAATTGACTTTAGATCTTCCTGATGGGGCATCGCCTCAAGATATCATCTGGAATTTTGGCAGAACGGCGGAAGAGATGAAGCCGCTGGCAGAGTGGAAGAAATGGAATAAAGATGCGAAAGATTATTCAGGTAATCCTTTCGTAACAGTGACCTATGAGCCGATCTCAGGTTCAAAAGTAAAGGCTTTAATTCATTTTGATTTGCTGTACGGAGAGAATCTTTCATTAACGGGTATACGTGCAGAGTACGTCAAACGAGTGGGAATTTATAATCTAATCGGGACATTACCTGCTGGAGATGTGCTGGTAGAGCAGCAAGTCAAACTAAATCCATATGAAACCTATCATACATATGATGAGATTAAACCGGCGATCGATAGGATTACTGCTGAAAGCAATAATAAATATGATCGATATGTAGAGTATCAGCAAATTGGGACCTCAACTCAAGGTCGTGCCATTCATTTCTCTATTGTTGCTAAGGATAAGTCCTCAGTAGATCAATATTTGAACGAGACCTTACCGCTTATGATGAATGATCCTGAAGCCCTGCAAAAGAAAATTAACGACGGGGATCTGCAGGATTATAAGGTACCTATCTGGTTGAACAACATTCATGCCGATGAAGCCAATGGTGTCGATGTAATCATTAAGTTTTTGGATACGCTGATGACACAGCAAATTGTCACCTATGATACCACTGATGAGAATGGAAATCCGAAAAAGGTAGTTCTGAACATCGACGAAGCGCTTGACCATGTGATTTTCCTGCTTGATTATGTAGAGAATCCTGACGGTCGCGCGTTAAACACGCGTCAAACTTCAACGCTGCTTGATCCAAATCGGGACAACTCTTACCAGACCCAGCCTGAGACACAAGCGGTAACTGCACAAATTGCTAAGTGGACGCCGCTTACCTTTTTGGACATGCATGGATTTGTAAGTGGCTTCTTGATTGAGCCTTGCACACCACCTCATGATCCTAACATTGAATATGATCTTGTAATGCCAAGTATGCTTGAGCAAGCAAATGCCATGGGGAAGGCGGGAATTGCTAATACTAAATATGATTCCTACCATATCCCTTATGAAGAATACGAAAAAACACAGCAGGATCCGAACTATAAAGGAATGAATGCAACAGGTTGGGATGATGCTTCACCGGCCTACACAGCTGTATATGCCATGCATCAAGGAGCACTTGGGCATACGATTGAAGTGCCTGAATTGAATGAAGATTCACTGGATGCCTTTTATTATGCGGCTTTGGGGGCAACCGATTATGTGATCAACAACAAGCAGGAACTGTTCCTGAATCAATTGGAAATCTTCAAACGGGGTATCCAAAATGAGAATACTAATGCTGCTGTTAAAGATTATCTAATCAATGCACAGAATGAGTCCATTGGACGTCCAGGGGTAGATGAGAATACGAATTTCTTCCCTGAGTATTACATTCTTCCGGTTGCAAAAGATTTGCAAAAAAATGATCTGGAAACCTACAAAATGGTTCAGTACCTACTGCGTAACAATGTGAAAGTAGAACGGACAACAGCCAGTGTAACTGTAGATTCTGTAGTCTATCCGGCTGGAACCTATGTGGTGAATATGCATCAAGCCAAAAGAGGTTATGCGAATCTTGTCTTGTATGATGGACTAGATGTCTCGGATTTTAATGAGATGTATTCAGATACGGTACAGAATTTCTCGGCTATGCGTGGTTTTGACCGATATATTAGCCGTTCTGTTGGAGCATTCACTGGGAAAACAGAACAGGTTAGCAGTGTAACGATCCCTAGTACGAATCTAGATCAATCTCCGTTCGAGCAAAATTATGTGATTAAAAACAGCAACAATGATGCGATAAAAGCTGTGAATGAGCTGCTAGCCAACCATAAGGCAGTGACACTGCTGGAGAATGGGGGGACGGGTTACGAGAAGGGAAGTTTCCTTGTTTCCAGATCCAACCTTAGAACGGTATCGTCTAAATATCTGCTGGATATTGTGCCGTTTAGTGCTTCAGAGAACAGAACGGGTAAATTGCTTAAGGCTCCTGAGGTAGCTATTGCAGGAGCGACTGCATTTATGCTGAAGGATCTTGGATTTAACGTAACTACGGATACAGTGGCAGCAGATGTTCTAATCAATTCGGGAACGAATCTGATTGCTACAGGTAAACCATTTATCGGTTATGGAAGAACGATGCTGAAAACTGTTAAAGGGCTTAAGGTCCTCCCTGGACTGGACTATTCAACTCCGGTCAATAAGGATGGCAAAGAAGATGCTCATGAGGGATTGTTTAAGGCTGAGGTCTCTCAGGACAATGTAATTACAGCGCCTTATGCCGATAGCGAATACCTCTACACGGTTTCCGCGGCTTATATTACAAAAGTGCCTGAAGGCGCAGAGATCTTGGCGAAATACGGATCAGGCGCTGACTTTTTCAAAGCAGGCTGGTGGCCGAATAACGAGGCTGCACAAGACCAAGTATTGGCGCTTACTTACAATACAGACAACATTCATGTGACGTTATTTGCGAATGATCTGATGAATAAATATCATCCGCAAAATCAATTCAGATTGCTTGCCAATTCAATCTATGCTGCCGCTCCAGCGGCGACTGAAGAGGATGGTATGGATAACGGGGTGAATGAACAAGAGCCAACAATACCTTCGACACCGTGGCAGCCATCTGTAACATCAACACCTGCACCGACCGTGCAGCCGTCTGCAACACCAACGCCAGCTCCAACTCCAACTGTGCAGCCGTCTGCGACACCAGCCCCAATAGGTTCTAACTTCACGGATCTAGGTAAGGTGGCGTGGGCAGCATCGGCGATTAAAGAGCTGGCGGCAAAAGGGATTCTGCAAGGGGTGAGCGATAATACCTTTGCTCCGCTTAAAGAGGTGACGCGTGCCGAGTTTATTACCATGATCGTGCGAGCTTTTGATCTGCTTGATGTGAAATCATCCGCTGCCTTCAGTGACGTGAAAGCTACTGACTGGTCTTACGGATACATTGCATCCGGGGTCAAGAACGGATTGATTAACGGTGTAGGCAATGGAAAGTTTGATCCTAACCGTGCGATTACACGCGAGGAAATGGCAATCATTGTATCCAATGCACTTAAGAAATTTAAAGGCAAGTCGGTAAGTGATACAAATGCCGCTTTGGCTAACTTTAAAGATCAGGCTACAATCGCTGCTTACGGTAAAGAAGCGGTGGCATTACTAACTCAGGAAGGTATTGTGCAAGGTCTGACTGCGGATACCTTCGGTCCTAAAAACATTGCCAACCGTGCTCAAGCAGCAGTGATTATCGATAGGATGTTGAAGCTTAATTAAGTTTTAGATTCTTATAAAAAATGCAAAAATGCCCCTCAGCTATTTGGCTGAGGGGCATTCTTTTTATAGTTACTTTGCATCATCCGTAGAGGGTAAATCCGGCAGTTGTTGAATGTAGCTGTTTGACATATTTAGAAGCCGCTGAACGGCGTCAAATTGTTCTTTTGTCGAACCGCCCTCTGTTTTTGAGCCATCGATTAGATTAAAGTTGTCTCCATCGTCGTAATCGACACCAGTTAAATACATGCTTGTGTCATTAATGAAAGAGCCGGTAGGCAAAAAGTGTCTGACAGGCAGCATGTTGGTCTGTTGGTTCATCAGGTCTTCTCCGAAGTGGAGCTGGTCTTTCATTGAAATCCCTAACAGGTTAGCTACAGTTGGCATAATGTCGATTTGGCCGCCAGTTTGGCTGTACACGGTAGGTTCACCTACACCAGGGGCATGAACGATGAAAGGAACATTGAACATATCGGTATAACCATATTCGTGTCCGACCATTTCTTCCATTAACGATTTCTCGTTGCCATCAAGGGAATATAGCGATACACCCTGATGGTCACCGTAAAAGACAATGACGCTATCATCCCATAGACCACTGGACTTTAATTGATCCAGGAATTGTCCCATTGCATAATCTGCGTAATTTTGAGCTAGAATATAGTTGCCAACTAGGGTGCCTTCATACCGTTTAGGCAGTGTCATTTTATTTTTTAACTCTGGCATTTTATAAGGGTGATGTGCGCTCATAGAAATGACCATCGCGTAAAAAGGATCATCTTTAGCATCCATTTTGACTAATTCAGGAACAGTCTTGGCATAGAGTACCTCATCTGAAGCACCGAATGCGATATGATCGTCATCCCCATAGAATGCTTGATCATAATACTTATCAAAGTCTAGTACTTTGTATAGGGTTTTGCGGTTCCAGAATTCTACGCTATTGGTGTGAAAGGTTGCTGTGTTATATCCATTAGCTTTCATCAACTTAGGCAGGCTCGGAAGCGCCTTATCCATATAATTGGATGAAGTGGCTACCTCGTGGTGGGGAACGTACAACGAAGTATTCACTACAAATTCAGCATCCGAAGTTGTTCCTTGCCCGGCATTAGTATAGAAGTTATTGAAATAATGTTCGCTTTTCAAAAGCTTATTTAGATTGGGTGTTACTTCCTGCCCGTCAATGCTCAGGCCCAGCAAAAAGTTCTGAAAAGATTCCATTTGTACCACGATTAGATTCTTACCTTGAGCTGCCGCCCAGTACTTCGGTGAGACAGGCTCTGTAATCCCTTTGGTCTCGTTAATGGATGGTTGCGTGATTTCTTTGCTGTCGATTATTTCTTCTGTTTCCCTTGTATCGGCAAAAATAGTATAGACCTCGTAATTAAGAATCCCCATACTCTCCGCTTTTTTGTTCTCGTTCATACTGGCATGATTTGGCCAAACATTAAAGACACAGACCGCCAAAGAAACACTGATGATTCCAAACAAAGCAGTCCGGTTCATGCGGCGGTTCATACCTCTTTCTTTCCAGATCGCAATATATTTCGGACGGAACATAAAAAACATGAAAACTACAATATCCACAAAAATGAACAAGTAGTAAGGGTCCAGCAATGAGTATGTGCTTTCTCCCACCTTAGTTACTTTATCTGCTTGTTCCAAGGCATGATAAGTAGCAATTACACCGTAATATTTGTAATACATTAGCACGGCAAAATATATGACTGAAATCAATAGGTTGGCTATCATGTAATACAGAAACTTTCGTTTGGAAGCCATCCATTCTATGAGTCCAAATACGATAAAGAAAAATGGGATCTCTGTCAGCAGCATGCTCCAGTTAGGACCGTCGCTAAAAACTACGAACCAGGCCACTGCGCATTTTAGCAGCAGGACGAAGCTAAAGACTAGGAAGGGTTTGTTTTTTATATCAAAATCTTTTTTCACTCGTTATCATCCTCTCTGATGCAATTACACCAAGGTCCTGCATATACCTGTATTTCATGGAAATCCGTTGCAATATGCCGAAGCTTATTATGCTCTCGAAGTTAACAAGTGTCAAAAGGTGGACGAGAGCCCTAGAGCGAAGCAACAGGCGATTTATGCCGCATAAGCAGGTAAAATCAACGCCAATCCCAAACTACAGGGTCCTATGCGTATAAAATGATTTTAATAATTTCCAGTATCCCGCAACTTTGTATAATATTCCTCAGTCTAAATATAGAGGAGTGATTAGAGAGGCGGGAATCAGATGACTAAGCGGCAGTTTGTAACGATGGTAACGATTTGTTTTTTTGTACTCTTAAACTCTGGATGTAATCAAGGGGAGAACTCCATAGGTGTGGAACCTGCTGCCTCTATAGCTTCAACGTCTGTACCACAGGTAACGCCGACATCTGCTCAAGTAACTATGATTCCCGAAGACTTTTTGCAAACACTGGATTATAAAGTTCAGAGCCATCCGGAGGTATTTGCAGTTGAGGTACCGCAGAACTGGGAGGTTAAGTTGGGGGAGTATCCAGTGGGACTTTACTGGCAATTAGCGAATGAGTTCTCTAAAGATGCAGGATTGGATTTGACACTGCTGAAGGGGACCACGGTAGAGGTGCAGCGGTATTCCTTAGTCGATGGTTTACCTGGTTCTGGCGAACAAAAAGAATTTTCTTATCCCTCCAACCTCGTTTTGCTTGTGCAATCAGGGAATACCGTTGGTGCGTGGCTGGAATTTAATATTCAAAGTATCGGGCCGTCGATTAAGAAGCGTAGCTTGACCGACATTACAGGACTTACATTTGAGGAGTGGACGGAGAGAGAAGGTTTGTTTGCTGAGGAAGGTGAGAATGGTGACTTAGCCTCATTAGGCCATTTCGAACTTCTGGATGCTTTCTTTCAGGCTATTCAGGATGGTAATCATACCCGTGCCCGCGCATGTTTGAATCCTAATGCCTTACTCACTGCATTGACGGTTAACCGTCAAACGCATCAACTCTATAACCCGGATTTTGGTGGTGAAAATGCTCTCAGTGAAAGTATTGTTGAGGCTAAGCCTACCTCTTATAAAGTGATGGATTATGATACTGGCTTAGAAATTAAAGACATCGGTGATCGCACAACGTTAAATATTGTGGTCGATCTGTATATGAAATCACTAAATCCCGTCTTCAATACCCCAGATGGCCGGGAGATTCGCTTCGCAGTGTTGACCAAACACGCTAACGGCTGGAAGATTGGAGGTTTTGGAACGGGACCGTGAGTTGTTGCGTTATCTATTTTTTAATAAAAGGAGTGATCTCAAGTGTTTAAACAAAGTTTGATGTCAAAAGTGCAGGTAAGTCGGATTTGTAGAGTTGTTGTCGGGACTGTTCTTTGCCTGACTATGGTCTCACCTTTAGTGGCAGCAGCAGATAATGTGAATTCACTTGAAGAAAAGAAATTATTGTCTGGCATCACCCAACTGGACGCTGGTGACAGAAGTGCGTATGCCGTCACTGCGGATGGAACAGCCTGGGCGTGGGGTGGTGGGTATGGCTCTATTGGTAATGGGGCGACCACACCAGCGTATACTCCCGTCAAAATGCATATCGATCATGTAAAGCAAATCTCAGGTGGTTATCGCCATAACTTGATGTTGAAGGACGATGGTACAGTGTGGGCGGTAGGGGGGAACGAGCATGGACAACTTGGCATTGGAACACAGTCTTCTAAGATTCTTGTAGAGCCTGTTCAAGTGCAAGGGCTAACAGATGTGAAAGCTGTTTCTGCGGGGGGCACCTTTAGCTTAGCTCTTCTTAAAGATGGAACGGTCTGGGCGTGGGGAGGCAATGAACAAGGAGAACTCGGTGACGATTCGCGGAAAAACAAGCTAACCCCGGTGCAGGTGAAGGGACTACCCACCGTCCTGTCTATAGCAGCGGGATCGAATAATTCAGTGGCTCTTGGTAACGGCGGAGAGGTATGGGTGTGGGGATCACAGCAACCACTGGGAACTCAGAAGGGCGTAATCTTAAAGCCTACGCTTATTAAAGGAAGCGGAGAATATAGAGCGGTTGATATGGATGGAGCCTATGGACTTTATGGGGCGGCATTGAGATGGGATGGCACAGTATGGATTTGGAATAATTACATAGATCCATATCTGGGAGAAGCTCTAAAGCCTGTTCAGGTTCCAGGACTTACAGACGTCATTTCGCTGACAACAGATTCCGCAGTGAAGGCGGATGGGACCGTGTGGCAGTGGACGGTTGGCGATAAGAACAAGATTAATGTTACACAGTCTAAAGGCATCCAGAATGCAGTTTCCGTTTCTAAAGGGAGCAGAAATCATTATGTACTCTTAAAAGATGGTCATGTCCTTGCCTGGGGGGCAAATGAATTTGGACAGACGGGTCTGGGGGTCAGAGAGATCGAGGTGAGTACGCCTCAGCTGGTGAAGAAATCTATTCAAGTGTTGTTGAATGGGAATGAAATGGAACTGACTATGCCGCCGTTACTAATCAATAATTCGACATATGTTCCTTTAAGAGGAGTCTTCGAGCAGATGGGAGTTAATGTTCGTTGGGATGTTCCATCGAGAGCTGTGGTTGCTGTGAAGGGATCTACAACGCTGATCTTGAATTCGGTAACTGTACAAACGACTGTTAATGGAAAGATTATCGCAACAGATCAAAAACCGGTCTTCATTAATGATAGCGTTTATGTACCCCTCAGATTGATAAGTGAAATGTTGGGGGCGCAGGTAGAATGGGATGCAGATGCTTATGCCGTTCGAATAAATTCCAATAAATAAGTTGACTATATATTAGAAGCTTTAGGCTGAACTCTCCTTCAGGGGAGCTCAGCTTTTTTGCGTGGAAGGCAGAAGATTTAGGGGGATATGCAATGACCGTAAACAAAGCGTACGCGATTTTGAAGAATGTGTGCGGGAATCTTTTCGAGGATTCTTTATACGGATGATGATGAATATTGGAAAAATGGGACAACTTATAATTATCCCAATGATCGTTCAATTATGGGCGCGAAACGGATGGGCATAGCAACAACGATTAATATTGGGACAAAAACGGGTAAGAGTATATATTACGGTCTCTTTGTATTTGTTGCAGTGCTGTTGATTGGAATGTGTGGAAACCGAACTTCTTTAGGCGGAGTTGAAAGGGTGGTGAGATTTTTCATTGATTTTAAAATAAATCGTATGAAGTATAACCCTCTTGTGATAGAATAATCTAGTTGCCCTAGTTTCTGAAAATCCACTCTGTTCCAGCAAAACACCTGATCTATACACGTGGATAATCGAGGAAATATGAGCATTTAAGAGTATTAACAAGATTTCTTAGAGATTTTACACAAAACACATCATTTTTTGTCGGTTTTTATTGATTTATTCAAAAATATTATGTATAATCAGCCTTGTTGATTTTGCAAATGGAATTTTAGGAGGTTTTTATTTTGGGAAAAGCGTTAATTATTGGCGCTGGCGGCGTAGCAAGTGTTGTTGTTCATAAATGCTGCCAGAACCCGGATGTATTTGAAGAGATCTGCATTGCTAGCAGAACTGTCGCGAAATGTGACGCTCTGAAAGATAAATTAGCCGGAGGCCGCACGAAGATTTCTACTGCTCAGCTCGATGCAGATAACACGGACGAAGTCATTGAACTGATCAAGAGCTTTGAGCCGGATGTCGTTATTAATGTCGCTCTCCCATATCAGGACCTGACGATCATGGATGCGTGCCTGGCAACAGGAGTGCACTATGTGGATACTGCCAATTATGAACCACAAGATACAGCGAAATTCGAATATTCCTGGCAGTGGGCTTACAAAGAAAGATTTGAGAAAGCTGGCCTTACCGCTTTGCTCGGCAGTGGATTTGACCCAGGAGTAACAGGCGTATTCACGGCTTACGCGCAAAAGCACTATTTTGACGAGATCCATACCATTGATATTGTAGACGCCAACGCTGGCGATCATGGATATCCATTCGCTACAAACTTTAATCCTGAAATCAATATTCGTGAAATTACCGCTAATGGCCGTTATTTCGAGAATGGCGAGTGGATTGAAACTGCACCACTTTCTGAGAAGAAAGTTTACGATCTTCCGGAAATTGGACCTAAAGATATTTATCTTTTGTACCATGAAGAGCTGGAATCCTTGGCTGTTAACATCAAGGGCGTGAAAAAGATCCGTTTCTGGATGACTTTCTCACAGAACTACCTGACTCACTTGAAAGTGCTTGAGAATGTGGGTATGACTTCTATCGAGCCTATCATGTACGAAGGTAAAGAGATCGTTCCTTTGCAATTCTTGAAGGCAATGCTGCCTGACCCAGCTTCCCTGGGACCAAGAACAAAAGGTAAAACTAACATTGGATGTATCATCCAAGGTACTAAAGACGGTAAGCCAAAAACTTATTATGTATACAACGTTTGCGATCATGAAGAATGTTATGCAGAGGTTGGCTCCCAAGCCATTTCCTATACTACAGGCGTTCCTGCAATGATCGGAGCAATGTTAATTATAAAAGGAATCTGGAAGAAACCAGGCGTGTACAACGTAGAAGAGTTCGATCCAGATCCATTCATGGAAGCTTTGAATAAACATGGTCTGCCTTGGCAAGAAGATTTCTCGCCAACGCTGCTAGACTAAGGCGCGATTGATGGATATTGATATCAGCGTTGTCCCGTCACCATGTTACCTTGTAGATGAAAGATTGCTTACCCGCAATCTTGAGATTATGAATTCTGTACAAGAACGTACAGGAGCTAAGATTTTGCTCGCGCAAAAAGGCTTCTCTATGCACTCCTTGTATCCGCTAGTTGGCAAGTACTTGCATGGCGTAACTTCCAGCTCCTTATTCGAAGCCAGACTTGGCTATGAAAAAATGGGCAAAGAGGTTCATGTCTACGCACCAGCTTATGTGGACAGTGAATTTGATGAGCTTCTTGAATACTCCGATCACATTGTGTTCAATTCTTTTGACCAGTGGAATCGATTCAAGGATCGTGTGAAAAATGCACCGAAGCACATCAGCTGCGGCATTCGAGTGAATCCGGAGTATTCCGAGATCGAAGTTCCGCTGTATGATCCATGCTACAATTATTCCAGAATGGGAGTAACTCTCCCTAACTTTAGACCTGAAGAGCTTGAGGGGATTGATGGATTACACTTCCATACCATGTGCGAACAAAATTCAGACACACTGGAGCGTACGCTCAAGGTAGTCGAAGAGAAGTTCGGACCTTATCTCAAAGGGATGAAATGGCTTAATTTTGGTGGCGGTCATCATATTACACGTCCCGATTATGATCTGGAGACCCTTGTCCGCTGCATTTTGCATATGAAAGAGACTTACGGTGTGGAAATCTATCTGGAGCCAGGTGAGGCCGTTGCGCTTAATACTGGATATTTGGTAGCTACCGTTCTGGATGTTATGCATAACGGAATGGACATTGCGATTCTCGATACTTCGGCTGAATGCCACATGCCAGATGTACTGGCTATGCCATACCGTCCGAACATTATCGATGCTGGACAACCTGGGGAATATCCTTATACGTACAGATTAGGTGGAATGACTTGCCTAGCCGGAGATGTTATTGGAGATTATTCCTTCAAGGAGCCTTTGAAATACGGCGATAGACTCGTATTCCTAGATATGGCGCATTATTCTATGGTGAAGAACCATATGTTTAACGGCGTGAATCTGCCAGCTATCGTCAGCTACAATGACGAAGAAGGAATTAAAGTAATCAAACAGTTCGCTTTCGAAGATTTCAGCGGACGTTTATCTTAATAGAATGATCTAAAAAGGTGTCCCTTCAGGGACACCTTTTTTGCTATAGTTCCAGTCCTTTGAATGCGCGATTACATCTAGGAAAAGAGAAGTGATGCTAAGGACCGTATAGCAGCTATTGGTATTTATTAGCTTATTTAGCTAAGGTAATGGACAGTATAGCTCTTATTGGCCGAATAGTGACTATTTTTAGGGCGCATTTGGTAGAATAGCTGCAACTGAGTCCGATTGTATGCTGATACAGCCGATTTTTCGGAAATAGAGTCTCCTCGGTCCGCTTCATGCTCGTGGGGATGGGGAGAAGATAGATATCGAACCGTTTTTTCATAGGGATGCTTCTCTTGTTATTGGGTTTATCTTACAGTTGGATACTTGTATTACTGGAAAAGTTTCTTCATAATTAGCCGCTCACAAGTAAGGTCTCATGTGATACAATAATTTAGTCTGTTTTTAAAAATAGTTATTGAAGGGTCCGTATCTGAGGAGGAAGTCAGCATCAATGAAACATGCACCGTTTATTGCAGTGGAAGGCCCGATCGGGGCTGGAAAAACAACATTAGCTTCGATGCTTGCAGAGGAATTAAACTTACCGATTATTAAGGAGATTGTTGATGAGAATCCGTTTCTGGCTAAATTTTATCAGAACATGGATGACTGGAGCTTTCAACTGGAGATGTTTTTTCTCTGTAATCGGTACAAGCAGCTTGAAGATACAGTAACTCAATACATAGATAAAGGTAAACCGGTGATCTCGGATTATCATATTTATAAGAACCTTATCTTTGGGGAACGAACGCTGAAGGGAACGAAACGAGAAAAGTATCGACAAATCTATCATGTGCTGACGGATGACCTGCCGAAGCCAAATATTATTCTCTATATAAAAGCGGATCTCGATACCTTGTTAAAAAGAATTGCCAAACGCGGACGCCCTTTTGAAGGGGATATGGATACTGCGTATTTGCAGCAATTGATAGAAGATTATGATGATGCGATGGCCTCTCTAGCGATTCAAGAGCCGTCTACCGTTATTATTACCATAGATGGAAATGCAGTCGATTTCGTGGAGAACCCAGAACACTTCGTCGAAATTGCCTCTCACCTAAAGGAGCTAATGAAATGAATCCATATAACATCCCAGATAACGCCATAATTACCGTGGCAGGAACCGTGGGGGTGGGGAAGTCCACTTTAACAGGTGCTTTGGCTAAAAGGTTGAATTTTCAAACCTCGCTGGAGCAAGTTGATCATAATCCTTATCTTGAAAAATTCTATCATGATTTTGAGAGATGGAGTTTTCATCTACAGATTTATTTCCTAGCCGAACGTTTTAAAGAACAGAAGAAAATGTTCGAAATGGGCGGTGGTTTTGTTCAAGATCGCTCGATTTATGAGGACACTGGTATTTTTGCTAAAATGCATGCGGATCAAGGCACGATGTCTAAGACAGACTATGAAACCTATACAAGCTTGTATGAAGCTATGGTTATGACACCCTATTTCCCGCACCCTGATGTACTGATTTATATTGAAGGCAGTCTTCCTTCTATTTTAGCGCGAATTAATGAACGTGGCCGTGAAATGGAAATTCAAACGGACGTGTCCTACTGGGAGCATATGCATGGCAGATATTCGAAATGGATCAATGAGTTTACAGCTTGCCCAGTGCTCCGACTGAACATTGATGATTATGACGTGAATGATTCGGCATCAATGGCGGATATTCTTACGAAGGTAGGCAACACCATTCGTAAGCCTGTTGATACAATATAATAGTTGATGATTAGCAGCTCCCGTGGTTTGGGGGTTGTTTTTTTATATGCTCATAAAAAAAGACCCAAATCTATGATTTGGGCTAATAGGGAAGTGTCAGTTGTCCTAATCATAAAATACGAAAAGTAAATTAAAATGGTGTGGACATTGTAATGTGCTTAAGGGCCACCTCCTATTTTATTAGCCTTTTTTTATAAAAATAGGTTCCAGTCTAATAGAAACTAGTTATTGGTCCATGTCTAAAATTAATAAGATGCGTACACTGAACTATCTTTATAGGGAGGTGTACGCATTGAGTTGTCCAGACGATAAAAAGTGTCATAAGAAAAAAGTCGCCACTGTATTTCCTTCGAAAAGAAAAAGAAAAGAACATCGCCGAAAGGTTATTAAGAAGATTGTAAAAGTAACCTGTCCTCCACCAGAAGTGAATGTTACTACTCCCACAGTCGTTGGAGCTACAGGACCGCAAGGGCCACAAGGAGCACAAGGACTCCAAGGAATACAAGGGGCCCAAGGCATTCCCGGAGCTCAAGGAGCACGAGGACTCCAAGGAGCTGAAGGACCTCAAGGACCTGCAGGCGGCCCTCCGGGACCCCAAGGACCTCAAGGTGAACCCGGGCCAGCGGGAGCGATTGGTCCTCAGGGTGTAGCGGGCCCCGTTGGTCCTCAGGGTGCGCAAGGCGTTCCGGGTGCCCAAGGAGTTGTAGGTCCTCAGGGATCGCAAGGTTTACCGGGTCCTGCAGGAGCTATAGGACCACAAGGTTTTGTAGGAGCAACGGGAGCGCCGGGAGCACCAGGAGCACCGGGAGCAACCGGAGCAACAGGAGCACCGGGAGCGCCGGGAGCGCCGGGAGCGCCGGGAGTAGCTGGAGCAACAGGAGCACCGGGAGCGGCCGGAGCACCGGGAGCAGCAGGAGCACCGGGAGCAGCAGGAGCAACGGGAGCAACCGGGGCGCCGGGAGCAGCAGGAGCACCGGGGGCAGCAGGAGCCGCGGGAGCAACCGGGGCAACAGGAGGCGTATTAGGTTTTGCTGATTTTTTTGCCCTAATGCCTCCTGATAATGCAGCAACTGTAGCACCGGGCACAGACGTAAGTTTTCCTCAAAACGGACCTACTAGCGGGACAACAATAGCAAGAACAGGTCCTAGTTCTTTTAATTTAGCGGCAATAGGGACTTATCAGGTGTTGTTTCAGGTTAGTGTAACCGAAGCGGGACAACTCATCTTGACTCTTAATGGCGCAGATCTCGCTTATACCGTAGTTGGACGCGCAACAGGTACATCGCAAATCGTAGAAATGGCTATAGTGCAAACAACGGTCATTAACACCATCCTGACCGTTCGGAATCCTGCTGGTAACTCTACTGCGCTTACTATTACTCCTCTCGCTGGAGGAACAAGATCTGTTTCAGCACATCTCGTTATTACACAATTAGCGTAACAAGGTGTATTTCGTATCGATAAGTTGGTCATCTTAATATTGGTGATTTTACTTATGATTATTGTAAAGAGGAGGACGAACGAAGGTCTTCCTCTTTACTCAGAGTATTTACTGGCTTTCAAAAAAGCAGCAATCGAACAAGTTCATTTTTTAATCAAGGTGATGCTAACATTCTATTGTTTTTCTATCGTCTAACAACTTAAAATTCATCATCTATTTATGTGAATTCTTTTGATTCTATCTTAAGATGCCATATCGGTTTCCTCATGATACAATAAAAGATAAGTTTATAAGGATGAGGTGACTTTAGTTGAAGTATGATTTCGATCGCGTAATTGACCGCCGTAATACTAGCTCTTACAAATGGGACCAATCCGAGAAGTTGTTTGGTGAGAAGGATATTATGCCGCTTTGGGTGGCAGACATGGATTTTGAAAGTCCTCCCGCAGTGAAGGAAGCCATTCTGCGCCGCGCAGAACAAGGAGTTTACGGTTACAGTGTACCTAGTGATACTTATAAAGAAGCCATCACGTCATGGTTTAAAAGACGGCATGATTGGCAGATCAAACCGGAGTGGATTTCAGATTCTCCCGGAATTGTAACTTCCTTAAGCCTCTCTGTTGAACTGTTTACTGAGCCTGGGGACGGGGTTATTTTACAATCGCCAGTTTATTATCCCTTTTATGATGTCATCCAGATGAATGACCGGAAGGTTGCCAAGAATCCGCTTATCGTCCGTAATGGGCGCTTTGAGATGGATTATGAGCAATTGGAAGGGTTGATGTTGGGTGGAGCGAAGCTGCTGCTGTTATGCAGTCCGCATAATCCAGGCGGTAGAGTATGGGAAAGAGAAGAGCTGTTGAAGCTCGGTGAACTGTGCTTGCGTCACGGAGTGACAGTTATCTCTGATGAGATCCATTGTGATTTGGCGCTTCCAGGTTATGAGCATATTCCTTTTGCGTCCTTGTCTGAGGAAATTGCCAATATTACGTTAACCACCCTTGCTGCGACCAAAACCTTCAATCTTCCGGGGCTTCAATCCTCTTTTATCGTGTCCTCGAATCCGGAATTGAAACGTAAATTTGATCAAAAAATGAAAGCCTTGAGCTTACATATGGCTAGTTTCTTCGCGCAAGGAGCGGTACAAGCCGCTTACAATGACGGAGAAGAATGGCTGGATGAGCTGTTACAATATGTATCAGATAATGTGGATTATACGGTCAGCTATTTGGCGGAGCATTTACCACAGGTTCATGTGATGCAGCCGCAAGGAACCTACCTGCTCTGGGTGGATTGCCGCGAACTGAACTTGGAAATAGACGGTCTGAAGCAGCTGATGTACAAAGAGGCTAAAGTGGCTTTTAATGAAGGTTCTGTTTTTGGAACAGAAGGCAAAGGCCATCTACGGATTAATCTGGCTTGTCCGAGATCCACATTAGTTGAGGCATTGGAACGCTTTTGCAAGGCAGCCGCAGCTTATACAACGAAATAAACGGTGATTACTGAAGCTTGATGATTCCGCTAATGGGATCGTTAAGCTTCTTTATTTTGCAATAGGGTAAAAAGAATAATAAAATAGAGTCCATTACGACAAGCAGGAGGACTGCAAATGAAATGGGTAGCTCAGCTTCCGTATTATAAGATACAACGAGAAATTAGGGATGGAGAACAACGAAGTGTTGCTTCGAATCGGCTAATGTATCTGTATCAAGATAGAATTGTAACACGCCATCGGGAATTCCCGCTAAAAGATATTTTCGATATGTCTTATCGCTCAATGGGGGATATGAGCGGCATGTTCTATCTCCACACGAGTAAGGGCGTGTATGCTTATTTGATAGAGTGCGATCCTGAGCGGTTTATTGAAGCCTTTAAAGAACAGGAATTGAATAAAAATTGAGCGACCCTCGTTGGCCGTGATATGATAGCTTTTATGAAAAAAACATAATGGGAGAGAACATAAATGAGCAAAACACGAATTATTATTGATGCAGATACAGGTATTGACGATGCACTGGCGATTCTATATGCCTTGCGTGCTCCAAACGTAATTGTAGAAGGAATTACAACCGTTTTTGGAAATATTGAGGTCGAAAAGGCGGCGGACAATTCACTGCGGCTAATCGAGCTTGTTAAGCCCGGTTATGAGATTCCTGTAGCGATCGGAGCATCCAAGGCACTTGTTCGTGAGCACTCAGGCTACGCCACTCATGTGCATGGTGAGAACGGTATTGGCAATGTGGAAATTGCTCCATCCAGCCAGCGTCCCATTAGTGAAACTGCATCTGAGTTTATTGTTCGGATGGCTAATGAGAATCCCGGAGAGATTGTATTAGTCACACTGGCACATCTAACCAACCTTTCAATGGCGCTTGATATGGACCCTGGTATTAAGAATACTTTGAAAAAAGTAGTGGTAATGGGCGGTACGATCTTCAATCCCGGCAATAGAACACCGGTTGCGGAAGCGAATATTGCCGGGGATCCGGAAGCTGCTGATCATGTATTTACATCTGGGCTTCCTGTTATGATGGTGGGTCTAGACGTTACGCTTAAGACGCGGATTACACAAGAGCATATCGATTTATTAAAACGTTTTGGACGTGAAGAAAATAAAGCGATCATTTCGTTTATGGAACAATCGCTTACTCATTATTTTAATTTCTATCGTGAAGCGAACTTTTTGATCAACAGCGCACCGCTGCATGATCCACTCGCACTTATGGTTGCGCTGCAACCAGATCTGGTAACCTACAAAGAGATGAATGTTCGTGTGGAGCACAAAGGTGAGTTTACAGCGGGAATGGTCGTAGCGGACTTGCGGGCTCAGCCAAAAGTGGGTAAACCCATACAAGTTGCAGTGGATGTAGATGTTGAACGAGCAGTGGGAACCTTTTTGAGCGTGTTTATGTAATTTTGCCGACCTCTTCTAATATGAAAAATAATTTCGCAGCTCATAGATGACAATCTATTAATTTTACAATTGGATAATCTTTGGTAAAATGGTAGAGGACATATAAGAGTTTACAAGATTAGACTGCATATCATAGAAGAGGGAGACTTAACATTCATGAATAAGCGAATCGGTAAAGTAGTATTATGTATGGCTATTTCGCTAGGAGGCACCACGGCGTTATTCCAAAATACTACACAGGCAGCCACAGCTGGTGGAGTTAGTATTGTGCTGGATGGTTATCCACTACCATTTCCAGTAGAACCTGTTGTGATGAGCGGAACAACGATGGTGCCATTCCGAGCTATATCTGAAGCTTTGGGAATTAATGTCGAGTGGAATCAAGCGCAGAAGAAAATTACGGCTACCAAAACAGATACTGCAGGGACCAAAGTGGTAACCCTGACCCTTGGCAGCAAAAATGCAGGTGTTAACGGCGCGGTTGTGAAGTTAGGAGTTGCTCCGCAGACGATCCGGGATACAACGATGATTCCCCTTAGCTTCTTCGGCCAGCAGTTTGGTGCGGGTGTAGCTTGGAATCAATCCACGAAGACCGTATCTATTACTTCGCCGAAGACTGAGCTGTACACTCTTGGTTTCTATGCGCTGAGTTCTTATAGTGAGATTTCCTTACTTCCTAATTTTGATGCTATGGCCTTCGGTTGGAGTGGGATTGATAAAACCGGGCAATTCACCACAACGGGGACTGATTTCAAATGGCCTCAGGCGGCTGGTGACGTAACACCAGAATCAATTGTCACGAATGCAGCGGCAGGTGGAACAGCTCCTTATCTGATGGTCTTCTCTGGAGACACCGCATCAGAGTTAACTAAGAACCTGGAAGATAAACAGCTTCAAGAACAGACGATTACTGGAATCGTAGATCTTGCAACGCAAAAAGGATTCCAAGGCATTACTCTGGATCTGGAGGGCCTAGGTCTAACAGGTGATAAGGCGAAGGTGCAAGCAGATTATAATGCTTTTGTGAAAAACCTATCACAAAAAGCACATGCAGCAGGACTTAAACTTACCGTTATTCTTCATCCATTAAATAGTTCTTATAAAGGTTATGATTACAAAACTTTAGGAACACTTGCAGATGATTTGGTCATTATGGCGTACGATTATTTACAAGAGAAAAAAGTTCCAGAGCCGATGAGTTTAGTTGATGAAGGCATCCGGCTTGCGCTTCAGCAAGTGAGTAAGGATAAGCTGATCCTCGGGATCTCTGTGTATAGCGAAAACGAATCTTCAGTGAATTCTAAGGTAGGACTTGCTAAACGTTATGGTCTTAAAGGAATTGCGATCTGGCGTTTAGGTCTGATCGGACAGCCTGTCTGGAACGAGATGGGGAAGTCAGTAGAGTAAGCAGCAACGATCAAAAAGAGTGGTACCGCGAAGGTTAAACCTATCGCCTCTTTGGAGGCGATAGGTTTTTTCTGTTCTCTATTGAATAAATACTATTGAAGGTGGGTGTTTTATCTACCTAAGGTTTTTTTATGGGCAGAATGCAACTGTTTAGAGAGAATATCAGACGAGAGTGTTGAACAATTGGACTGCTATGCCGCTGCTTGCGAGTATCTTTTAATACCAAAGTATGAAGAACGTTATTTAGATACGGAGGTTACACTCAACGATATAACTATGCACATGCAAAATCTCAAGAAAAAATGGATAAATGGATGGCGTGGATAATTAGCCGCCGTAACTGGCAGCCGATTGCTGTCTTCATAAGCGTTTAACGCCAATCTTTCGAGTGTTGGAGGTGAACACAACTGAGGGCATAAAGAGACCAAAAATACGAAACCAGTCCGAAGTTCGGAGCAGGTGTTGTGTTTTATCGTTCATTAAGCAGTAGCACAGAAAAATTGTAAGTTCTTCATTGGCCTCTGCATCTGCAGAGGGCTTTTCTATTGATCGGATCAATTCCATTAATCGCAATACTCAAGTCATTTAACTAACGAATCATATTCATGAGGAACAAACATATCACCAAATTTCTTTCTCATCATTATTTGAGTTTGTAATGCTTGTTCATAATTAGAACCCGTAGCAATGAAAGCCAAATTCTTCTCTTTAACATCTATCCAGTTAGTAGATGGCCAAATATTGATGTTTTCAAATCTATCATCAAACCACATTAGACCGTATTGATTTATTTCGTATGGTGCGGAGGAGTCTAGATAAAATAGAGTACTCATATTTATGCCTTTATTTCTTTTAGTGATATATACAGTGACCTCTTGATCTTTTGTGAAGTCATAGGCATCTATTGAGACATTTCCAACAAATTTCTTTTGACCAAATATTGGTTTATATAGTGTCCCATTAACCTTAATTATGGTACTTTTAGCTGAAGAAGAGTTGTTAAGGGTGAACACGACGGCAGTACGTTCTACGTTAACCTTTTTCGGGAAATTGTAGTTATATAAAAACAAAGCAACACCTATTAGCACTAAAAATAGTACAACTGAAATTAAGGTTATAGGTTCCTTTAATCTCATAATTCCCCTCCAAATCTCAACTTCAAATAATTGAAATCTATTACAATAAATAACCCATACCCATAGGCATAGCAGGGGTAATAGTTTGAACGGTTTTACCATCAATCCCGGTAAGAGTAATTTTTGTTATGAAAGAAGTTGCAGTAGGCCCGCTGAGATAATAATTTATTGCGGCAGAAGAATCTCTATGATACAGGGCAGTATAACTAAATTGTTTCGATGATCCCTGATTTATTGTTGCATTTGTTGTGGCACCAGTTGTTGAAGCATAGCTAAACGTAGGAATAGAATATGCACTAGCGCCGCTAACTGTACTAGTAATTAATGCTAAACTTTGATAAGAATCAGAAATAAAGTTCTTTACCGCGTCATATATAGTTATGGTAGCACCTACATAACTATTAAATGAACCAAGAGTAGTTGTCGCAGCTGACACCAAAAGATTGGAAGCCCCCGCTTGAATTTGAGTTTGAAAGAAACGTTACTCCCGTATTCTTGAGTGCAGAATTTTGAGCATTAGATTCTGCCGTTACATGTTGAACTTCATATGTAACCCCATTTTTGACCCAGTTAGACCGGAAACTAGACCAAACAATATTTGTGCTCGCCGGTAAATCAACAAATGGTTGTATTTGTGAGCTGTCTGTTCCTAAGAATTTTTTGTGCTATTACAACTTGTGCTTCCTCTGGAGTTAAATAATCTACCCCCAAAGATTCTAGTTCCTTCCCTAGCTTTTCATATTCTATTTCGTAGCCAGCCTTGTGTTCTCCCAGTAGATCCGCTCTTTCTTGATAAATCTTACTAATCTGTGCTTCGACATCGTTGTTGTTGCTACTTGAAGCGCTTACAACACCTGTTGATCCAAGAAGTAAAGAACTAATCAGTACTAATGAGGCAATTTTTCGGTATATCAGATTCCTCTTTTTACCAAAAATACTATATTTAGGATTTTTATTAGTATATAAGATCTTATGAAAATCTGTCAATGATTAACATAATCGAATGAAGGAGAGATTCAGGAATGCGCTTCGAGAGTACCATACAAGGGAGATATGATTGTAACTTCTGATGGTCGTAGGTAACTTTGTGTCATTGACTTTTGCGTGTTCTTCTAATTCCTCAAATGAAATACTTGTGAAGCTCACGTGCTCTTCTCTTACTTTAGGGGCTTCGCCAACAACGCCTACAGATAAACTTTCTTCATATAGAAGCTCCTTTAATTTAAAATGGTCTATATAATCCAGAGTGAAAGTAATGTAAAATATAACCTTTATTATATTGTATAACCAATATATAGTGGTAAAGGAAATTTTGAAACTGTGGCGTGTTAGCGACTGTCCGAAAGCTTTCCGAAGGAAAATTCGCCTCGTTAGCAGAGGTTGTCTCCGGAATCCGACCAATTGATACGGTAATAACAAAGAAAACTGGAGACAAATCCGGTTGGAAGAACGGATATTTCCGTAGTCACGATCGTTAGCTGTTATAGCTGGCAATCCGAATGTTATAAAACTCACATTAACCTAAGCCATAAACCTATATAATCTCTAAGGTTGAACTTTTGAACTAAATTCATTATTTTTCAGGAGGACTTTAGAGTATGAGATATAAAGCATTAGAGCTCGACAAACCGCTTACTTATGAGCTGGAAGGGTTAGAAATAGGGGTAACTTCGAACTGTAATTTCCGCTGCGATTATTGCTGTGCATATAATAGAAATGATGGACAAAGCATCAAAGCCAAAGAGGTCATCCGCATTCTGGACGAACTTCCAGGCCTTAAAAGAGTACGCTTATCAGGTGGAGAAGTGACGCTGAAATTCGATGACTGTGTGGAAATTGTAACCTACTGCGCATCCAGAGGGATTCAGACACAGTTAAATTCCAACGGCAGTCTTTTAAATGCTGAACGAATTGGCCAATTGGTCTCCGCAGGATTAACGACTATACATATTTCCTTCAATTTTACTACTGCGGAAGCTTTCTCAAAATATTATAATATTCATCCAAGCATCTATGAAAAAATAAGAGAAAATATTACCCTATTCGCTGCAACAAGTGTGGATACCGTACTGGAGACGCTGCTATTCAGTGAAACCCAGGATAATATGAAGGAGATCAGCGATCATGTCTACGCAATGGGCGTGCGCACACATGAAATTCAGAACAGTATTATCATGGATCATACGGGTTGGAAGTCTATAGCTGCACGGGAACAATTAAAGAATGCAGTGAGCGAGCTGATCGCACGGAAGAAAGAAGATACGATTCTGTATTTCACCTGTATGGACCGCTTTATGGACGCCCTTGGGTTCGAAGAGCAGCCGGGTGTGTATTTTCCTCACTGTATTGAGGGGAAGAAGCAGCTTCATCTGCATGGAAATGGCGACATTTTGATTTCAGAGCTTTGCCATCCGGTGATTATCGGCAACATTTATCAAGGAACTTCACTAAAAGATTTATACAATAATATGCCGGCGCCATTGGCACAGTTTTTGGATAAGCAACCCTGCCCAGCACTGGATGCATTGTTTCCACAAGGCATAGAAGTTTAACACTCTATATAGATTACTTCGAGGGACCAATTTAAGAATTGGTTCCTATTTTTTTATGGTAGACTTAATAAAAAACAAAGATAAGGGATGTATGAGCTTCATACATAAGGTGTACTGCCAAGTGTTTGCTAATATAAGAAATGGACTCATCAAATCTAATGTTGTTCTAGAAAAGATTATGCCGTTATTAACACCCACGGCCATCGTGGTCGGCGTATTTAACGAAAGCAGACTGCTGCCGTTCACAGGTCTCGTGCCCTGGATTTTTGCTGTAATGACGCTGATCGGTAGCTTGAAGTCCAACCTAAAGGATCTGTTGGGGGTACTTCTGAAACCTCAGAAGCTGATTATTCTAATGGTAATTTTACATATTGTAATGCCGCTGATCGGCTGGCTTGCAGCCATGGCTTTTTTTCCGGGAGATCCATATACAGTAACTGGTTATGTATTGTTGTTCGCGATTCCTACAGGTGTTGTAAGTGTGGTATGGGTGTCGATGTACGGAGGGAATATTGCGCTGACATTGGCGCTTATTCTGATTGATACGCTCTTGTCGCCCATTGTTGTCCCGGGTACCTTATATTTGCTGATGGGAGCGAGTGTTGAAATTCAGCTAGGCGATATGATGAAAGGGCTGCTATGGATGGTAGTCATTCCTTCTGTAGTTGGGATGCTGCTGAATCAATGGACAAAAGGGAAAGTAAATACGGTATGTGGACCGCCGCTTGCTCCGTTTGTTAAAGTCGGATTGTTTGTAGTTGTTTCTATTAATGGGGCCAGCATTGCCCGTTATCTGAAACATCCGGATGGCAAATTAGCGATCATTATTGGAGTGACCTTCATAACCGTTGTGCTTGGCTATGTGATCGGAGCTTTGGTGTCACGCCGTTTCCGCTTTAGTTATGAAGATTCCGTTGCGGTGCAGTATAATTCGGGTATGCGGAATTTAAGTGCAGGAGCTGTATTAGCGGTGAAATATTTTCCTCCTGCTGTCGCGCTTCCAGTAATTTCGGGGATGTTATTCCAACAAATACTCGCTGCGATGTCTGGTCTATTTTTACGTAGTAGAACTAAACGACTGTTAAGTGAGGGTGCATTAATGCAAGCGAATACGGTCTCTCAGCTAGAACCACCTAGTTCTTCTAGGACAGATGACAGGCCTTGTTAACCATCTCTTGAGGGCTATATGACCTAAAAGCTGTGATATTTTATTCATTTACATGAAAAATTTCGACATTTTATGATATATTTCTTATTTTTGCGCGATTTATATTCACTATTCAACTTTGCCACCCGATAGTAATTGTATTATTTACAATTTCATTGTTCGCAAATGAACAAGCAGTCGGAAGGATGAAAAGAATATGAAGATTCGCCTAAAGTTATCACTTGTTATGATAGGTGTGACCCTTTTATGTATTTCTGTAATGGGGATATTTACGTATTTGAAATCAACTCAGGCGATTGTGAATCTTACTGAGAATTCTATGAAGCAGGTCAATACGAACAAAGCTCAGACCATATCAGCCATGATAGCAAAAGAGCAGAGAAGCACAGAGCTTATTGCGAGCCGCTCGGAAATTGTTAATCTACTGCTGCAAGCTGGGAATGGTGGAGTTAACAAAGGAGATAAGCTTCAGAATGAGGCGAACGCCAGTCTTCAAAGCATTGTGGAGGAGGCCGGGAACCTTGAGCACATTCTAGTCAGTGATATGAAAGGTATTAGTGTGGCTGACAGTGATACTAAGCTTATAGGGACAGATTTTAGTGAAAGAGATTATACGAAAAGAGTAATGGAGACGGCTGAGCCTGTGATCAGTGAAACGCTGAAATCAAAATCCACAGGAGCTTATGTAGTGGCTTTTGTACAGCCCGTAAAGAGTAATGGAAAGATGATTGGATTTATTGCGTCAGCTGTTTCCGCAGATAGTATGATTAAGTATTTGGCCGATACCAAAGTGGTAAACACGACGAGCTCCTACGCTTATTTACTGGATGAGAACGGCAATAAATTATATTATCCGGATAAAACACAAATTGGTCAGCCTATTGAGAATACGCAGATCGCAGCTGTTATGGAGCGTGTGAAATCTGGTGAGAAGGTAGCGGATGGCCTGCTCAATAATACATATAATGGTGTGGAAAAAAAATCAACCTATACAGTTTTACCTGAGACGCACTGGTTGCTTGTATTAACCGCAGACCTCGATGAAATCGTGAAACCTGTCACTGATATGAGAAATTTCAACTTATTTCTTGGTGTGGGAAGTTTGATTATTGCCTTGCTGATTGCTCTTTATTTTGCTAAAAAAATCTCTTCTCCGATTGTTAAACTAACGGACATGATTAATAAAACGGCAGAATTGAATTTGACGCATGACTCAGAGTATGAGTATTTGACTAAAAACAAAGATGAGACAGGGACGATCGCCAAAGCGATGTTCAGCACTCGGGCTACACTTCGTGAGATGGCTGGAAGCTTAATTACGATCTCGTCCAAAGTGCTTGAAAATGCAGAAACGCTGGAGAAGCTGTCTATAGATGTGCGGGAAAATGCCCACGATAATTCAGCGACTACGCAGCAGCTATCGGCAGGTATGGAAGAGACCGCAGCCTCTACAGAGGAAATGACAGCAGCAATTACAGAAATTGATAACAATGTATCCGGGATCACCAATAATGTGAAGGAAGGCGCTGCCGTTTCTAGACAAATTAGTGAGCGGGCGCTGACTCTCCAAGATGAGGCAACAGAATCTACGACGAATGCTAAACAAATTTATGAATCCGTGCGAATGGATATGGAAAAAGCGATTGAGCAGTCGAGCGCGATTGCAGAGATTAATGTACTGACGGATACGATTCTATCCATTGCCAGTCAGACCAATCTGCTGGCCCTGAATGCAGCTATAGAAGCGGCAAGAGCGGGTGAGGCAGGTAAAGGTTTTGCGGTTGTAGCTGGTGAGATTCGGAAGTTGGCTGAGAAGTCGTCTAAGATTGCGGCCGGAATTCAAGGTGTGGTAACAGGTGTTTATTCCTCTGTTGAATCCATGAAGGAGAATTCTGAGGCATTACTTTCTTTTATTGATCAGAATGTTCTAGCAGATTATGAACGATTAACTGAGGTAAGTCAGCAATACAACAGTGATGCTGCCACCGTAAATACGCTGTTAAAACAATTCGAGAGCGCAGCTGATCATTTGAGTATGGCTATATCAAGTATTAATATTGCCGTTAATGAGGTAGCTGCTACAGTAAACGAGGGAGCTATAGGGATTCAGGATATCGCGGTAAAAACGGCGGATATCGTGGAAAAAACATTCCTAGAGGTTACTATGGCTGATGAAAATACTCAAAGTGCCAAAGAGCTTCAGGGGTTAGTAGATAAGTTTAAGATCTAAGGGTTTGAAATGAATTAAGGGAATCCTTATCTCTTTTTCATAAAATATTAAGCTTGCAGGGTTATAGTACATGTATAACCTCCCTTATATATAGACTTTACCCCGCCGGTCGCCGGCGGGGTCTTTTTTTATGCAGATCTTTTTAGGAGGATATCAGGCAGCAGTTTAGCCAGTAATAAGGTAGATAGCTTCATCTAATGGAACTATAACCTCTGTTTGTTCCTTCATATCCTTCAGACGCACCTTATCCACACTGGATTCACTCTCGCCGATCAGAATAACGTAACGTATATTTTGGGATGAGGCTGTGGCGAGTTGCTTTTTAAGTTTTCTTTTACCGGATACCAGACTGGTCCGGATAGAACAGGCACGGAGCTCGGCGGCTGCAATTAAAGCCTGTGGGAGCGTCTCGCCAATCGGAATGACCATAACCTCTGCTGTCTTGCGCTCTTGGATAGGACGTTCTGCAAGGAGCGCCATGATAGACTCCATACCAAAAGATAAGCCAACCGTAGGATATTGAATATCCTCTCTGCCTACTAGCTGTCCGATGATAGCGTCATATCTGCCTCCACCACCCAAGCTTGAGGTAAAGGAACCGGATGCATCAAAGATCTCGTAGACGGTTCCAGTGTAGAAAGAAAGCCCGCGGGATAAGAAGGGATCGAAACGGCAAGTCTGCTGCAGCTGAATGTCTTGGAGCAGCTTTTGCAGGACAAGAACCTCCATTGCTCCCGGTTGTCCGGTAAGACTATATTTTTCGCATAACTGCTCAAAGCTTGGATTGTCCATTTCAATAAGCTCTAGAATAGCAGCGATGGTTGCAGATTCGATTTCCTTGCTGATCAATTCATTTTTCACGCCGACGAGGTTGATTTTTTCTAATTTATCCAAGGTTAGCATAACGGACAGTTGGTCCTCGGCAGGTACACCAATCGATTCCAGGATCTCACCGAGAAAACGTCTGTTGTTCCATTTTAGGATGATCGGGATGTCCAGCTTACGAAAAGCCTCTGTGGCCAGCTGCATCAATTCAGCTTCCGCCTCAGATCCTGAAATACCAACAACATCAACATCGCATTGCAGAAATTCACGCAGGCGCCCACGTTTCACGGGACCATCACGGAATACTTTTCCGATCTCATAACGCTTGAAGGGAAACACTATTCCAGGATTTAAGGCGATCACTTTGGCAAAAGGGATGGTCAGATCATATCGTAAGCCCAGCTTGCGGTTGCCTTGATCGGTGAGTTGGTACATCTCCTTGAGAATTTCATCCCCACCTGCATATTTCGAGGTTAATAACTCCAGTTCATTTAATAATGTGGTGTCCATGGATTCAAAATCATAGAGTTCGAACAAATCCTGCAGCGTATTTTGAATGTTCTTTCTGAGCGCCTGCTCTTTTCCGAAGTAATCATAAGTTCCTTTAATGTTTTGCATCGTTAGTAGCTCCTTTGAATTGGCATAGTTTAGAAATAAAAAAACGCGCAGGACCTCATGGTCCTGCGCGTGATCTATGCCGCAGGGAGGCCAACGCGAGTAGCGTTAGCCTCCCTGAGAATTTCAGGGTTGCTAACGCTGTTTGTGATAATAATGAAGTTGATTCAGCATGATTGTTATGGTGTTCATCAGAATCAATTCCCTTCGACATTTTGATTACTGCCGATTATAGCGGATCATTTGGAGTCGTGCAAGTAAGAATTTGTTATAACAAAGATTTTTAGTAGGCGAATGGACAGGCAATCAGCTATAATAGGGCTTCGATATTTCATAGGTGAGGGGAGCTTGTTGACGATGAATCAACCTTTAATAATAGCCCGGGCGGAAGAATTTGTGAAAGAACAACTAGGACAAGATACTACGGGGCATGACTGGTGGCACACCCATCGGGTCCGCAGCACGGCATGTGAAATTGCTGAGATCGAGCGTGCGGATATTTTTATCTGTACGATGGCAGCCTTGCTGCATGATGTTGCAGACGAGAAGCTTAATCCGTCAAAAGAAGCAGGTCTGCTTAAAGTCCACACTTGGCTTACGGCAAACCTTACAGAGGAGGAGCAAATTCGTCATATCATGCTGATCGTTGAAACGATGTCTTTTAGTGGTGGTGGAGGAGAACCTATGCAGACTCTGGAAGGTCAAGTGGTGCAGGATGCAGATCGACTAGATGCACTTGGCGCGATTGGCATTGCCAGAACCTTTATTTTCTCAGGCGCAAAGGGACGTCCGGCTTATGATCCGGAAGTTTCTCCACGCGAGGAGTCGCTGCAGAAGGAATACAGGGATTATAGCAAAGGGACGGCTGTGAATCATTTTTATGAGAAGCTGTTGAAACTAAAATTCTTAATGAATACGGCTTATGGACGCAAGTTAGCGGAAGAACGGCATGATTTCATGTTGAATTTTCTGGACCAGTTCTATAAGGAATGGAATCAAGGACGCCAATAACTGTTATAATGATAAGTATGCACAAGATGGAAGGATCGCGGAGTTTCCGCTTTAACCAGAACAATCGGCATAGAAGAGGTTGAACGATGAGTGAATTGCAATTTAGAGATTATGAGTTAGACGAAGAGATAATTAAAGCACTGGATGTTCTGAAATTTATGACACCTACGGAGGTACAGAGCAAGGTAATTCCTGTAGCTTTGCAGCAAAAGGATCTGATTGTGAAATCGCAAACAGGCAGTGGCAAGACGGGAGCTTATGGTATTCCGCTTTGCGATCTGGTGGATTGGGTGGAGAATAAGCCGCAGGCTTTGATTCTTACGCCAACTCGGGAGCTTGCGATGCAGGTGAAAGAGGATATTACGAACATCGGACGTTTTAAACGGATTAAAGCAGTTGCTCTTTTCGGCAAGCAGCCCTTTGCCCCCCAAAAGATAGAGCTTACGCAAAAAACACATGTTGTCGTAGGTACGCCTGGACGCGTATTTGACCATATTGAAAGAGGCACACTTCCGCTAAATCGAATCAAATATTTGATCATCGATGAAGCTGACGAAATGCTGAGCATGGGCTTTATTGAGCAGATCGAGAAGATCATTAAGCAGCTGCCCAAAGAGCGAGTAACGATGTTATTCTCAGCTACCTTACCCGAAGTCATTAAGAATTTGTGCCTAAAATATATGAGCGATCCAACGGATATCGAGATTCAGGCAAGTGGAATTACGACGGCTACGATTGAACATGCGTTGATTGAAGTGAGACAAGCTGCCAAATTCTCTTTGCTAAGCGATATCATAACGGTGGAGAATCCGGATAGCTGTATTGTTTTTTGCCGTACGCAGGAGCAGGTGAATGCTGTATTCAGAGGACTGGCGGATCTGGAATATCCTTGTGATAAGATCCACGGGGGTATGGAGCAGGATGAGCGCTTTGAGGTCATGAATGCTTTTAAAAGAGGGCAATTCCGCTATTTAATCGCTACCGATGTGGCGGCTAGAGGGATTGATATCGAGAATATCACCCATGTGATTAATTACGATATTCCACTGGAAAAAGAAAGCTACGTGCATCGTACAGGCAGAACCGCGCGTGCAGGCAAGACAGGTAAAGCGATCACTTTTGTCACTCCGAATGAGCAGAAGTGGGTAACTGAAATCGAAAGCTATATTGGCTTCAGCATTCCGCATATGAAAGCTCCTTCGGACGACGCAGTGGCCTACGCAAAGGATGCGTTCGAGCAGAAGATCAATAAGCAACCTGTCCGCAAGAAGGACAAAAGCGAAAGCTTAAACAAAGAGATTATGAAGCTATACTTCAACGGCGGCAAGAAAAAGAAGCTAAGAGCCGTCGATTTTGTCGGCACAATAGCAAAACTTGAAGGTATTTCCGCCGAAGATATCGGGATTATCTCGATTCAGGACAATGTGACCTACGTGGATATTTTGAACGGTAAAGGCGCAATGGTACTGCAAGCGATGAGAGAGACCACCGTGAAGGGCAAGCAGCTGAAGGTTCATATTGCGAAAAAATAAGTCAAGGATGACAGCTTATTGCTGAGCTCCTTGCAAATATGCCGCTACTGATGCGGTTTATATGAAGAGGGAGTCGTGTTCACAACACGGCTCTTTTTTTATTTGTTGTTGTATCTCAGTATCTCCATTATTTCATTGTAAAATTATAGAAACTAGAATATAACTTGTAAGAGGTGATAGATTGAAAGGTGAATCTAGAAGCACAAGGATGAAAGCACTCCTACAAGTCACCATTGTTGTTTTCTTGCATTTAATTATTATCTACCTTTTGGGAATGAAAACGGGGAAGTTGGAAGTAGAAGTAGTAAAACAAATGTTTATAATGTATGCAGCACCAATAATTCTTCTGAATGTGTCTTGCAAGATAGCTTTAAAGACGGAAAAGCTTAGGTACAACATTTCTTGGTTAGTTATTAGTATTGTTCCTAGCACGAGAATTCTATTTTATTTAAAAGAATTACAAGGAAAAGAGTCTAGAGGTTCAGGGGTTGTTGATTTAAGTTTTTTTGATATTAAGCCTGACTTTGATCAGATAAGTCTTATCTATTTTTTTCCTGTAATATATTTAGGTATTCAACTAGTTTTGATTTTTTTACTACTGATCATGATAGTAACGAAAGAAAAATCAATAGCTGACTAGCATAATGTTCTTGTACATACTAGGAATGCCGAAATGAACGGTAAAAATCCCGTACAATGCACTGATCCTGCTGGAAACGCCGAAATGTACGGTAAAAATCCCGTACAATGCGCTGATCCTGCTGGAAACGCCGAAATGAACGGTAAAAATCCCGTACAATGCGTTGATCCAGCTGGAAACGCCGAAATGAACGGTATAATTACCGTACAATGCGTTGATCCAGCTGAAAGTGCCGAATTGTACGGTAGAAATCCCGTACAATGTGCTGATCCTGCTGGATCGTCCAAATGAACGGTAGAACTCCCGTACAATGCGCTGATCCAGCTGGAAGTTGCGAAATGAACGGTAGAACTCCCGTACAATGCGCTGATCCTGCTGGAAACGCCGAAATGTACGGTAGAACTCCCGTACAATGCGCTGATCCTGCTGGAAACGCCGAATTGTACGGTAAAATTCCCGTACATTCAGTCAGCATGTTATGTAATCCAAGGAACAACACCATAATGGTGTCGTCTCTTGGGTTTTTTCGGCGCTAAATGGAGCTGATAACGCAGATCCGTTCAGCTTAAGTAAAATAAGATCGAAAATAATTTATTTTCGTTCCATAAATGGAAACAAATGTGATATTATGGCGATATAGAGCCCATACTTCACGGATGACCTGCCTAGCTTGGTTCCTCCTGAGGATAGGCTCTGATTTTTTTTATGAGGAAGGTGGTGTGGCCCGAGCGGTATCGGGGAACAGGAAGAAACGAAGCCATAAGGTTCGAACCTAATTCAGAAGGGAGAATCGAAGCGATGAAAAAAGGAACTTTTTTGAAAGCGCTTAATTTTGTTTTGGTTTTATGTTTGCTTGTACCTGTGTATTGGGCTGCACCCGCACATGCGGAGAACACGCTTATTCAGCAAAGTGATTTTGAAGATGGCACTGTTCAAGGCTGGAGTGGGCGTGGGGAAGTTGAGGTGCTTACAGCTAAAACAGATGCGGCACGCAGCGGCACATATGGCCTGGAGGTAAGCGGCCGAACAAAAACGTGGCATGGACCTTCACTGGATGTGACTAGCCAGCTGGAAGTAGGACAAACTTATGTGTTTATTGGATGGGTGAAGCTGCCTGCCGGATCATCTAACGCGAATATCTATATGTCACTGCAGCGGACATTACCTTCTACCATTCATTATGACAATTTGACCTTTGGTGCAGTGACAGCGAACGGTTGGGTGAAGCTTCAGGCGCAGTACAAGCTATTGGAGCCGGCAGATCAACTTTCTATTTATTTTGAAGTGCCGGCTAGCGCGACAACTTCTTTTTATTTGGATGATTTTCGATTGGAAAAGCTACCCGATCTCGGTCCAATTGTCATCGAGGATGCGATTCCTTCGCTGAAGGATGTGTTTGCAAACAAATTTCTGATCGGCTCGGCGTTTACGAATAGTGAGCTGCTGACAGCTCCGGATCGGCAATTGTTGGCCAAGCATTTTGATAGTGTGACGCCAGGAAATGTTCTGAAATGGGACAGCACGGAGCCGCAGGAAGGTGTGTTTAATTTCGCTGAAGCTGACACGGCAGTAGCTTTTGCCACCGCAAATGGACAGCAGGTACGTGGACATACCCTAGTCTGGCATTCGCAGACACCGGATTGGGTGTTCCGTGACGTCAGCGGTAATTTGGTCTCCAAAACGGTGTTATATGAGCGAATGAAGAGTCATATTAAGACTGTTATGGAACGTTATAAAGGTGAAATCTATGCTTGGGATGTCGTCAACGAAGTGATTGACACTTCACAATCGGATGGCATGCGCCGCAGCCTATGGTACCAGATCGCGGGTGAAGAGTATATTGAGAAGGCGTTCCAGTTCGCTCATGAAGCTGATCCTAATGCAAAACTGTTCATCAATGATTACAATACGCATGAGCCAGCCAAAAGCCAGGCGCTATACAATCTGATTGTACGACTTCAGGCCAAAGGGGTTCCTATTGACGGAGTAGGGCATCAAACGCACATCAGCTTGTATTATCCATCGCTCTCTGAAATCGAGAATTCGATTATCAAATTCAAGGCTTTAGGGCTGGAAACCCATATTACTGAGCTGGATATTAGTGTGTATTCTGATAATTCTCAAGCCTATGAGATCTTCCCTGATAATTTGAAGCAGCGCCAAGCGGCTTTATACAAATCATTATTTGAGATCTTCCTGCGGCACACGGATACGGTCACGAATGTCACTCTCTGGGGGAAGGATGACAGTAATACTTGGTTGCGCACTTATCCGGTAGCCCGTAACAATTGGCCTTTATTATTTGATGAGCGCCTCCAATCTAAGCTAGCCTACTGGTCTGTATTGGAGACAGTGGCAGCTCCCGTAGTTCCAGCAGCTCCTGCTAACTTGAATGCAGCTGCAGGCAATGGGCTCGTGAATCTTAGCTGGAGCAACTCGGCGGGCGCAACTTCCTATACGGTGAAACGGTCACTTACGAGTGGTGGCCCTTATACCACTCTGACTACGGCTACCGGGACGAGCTATAGCGATGCGGCGGTTAGCAACGGAACGACTTATTATTATGTTGTGAATGCTGTCAATAGTGCGGGTACGAGCAGCAATTCTGTACAAGCGATGGCTACACCGCAAGACTCGGGGCCTGTCGAACCGGTCACCGGGCTTGCAGTGGCGTATCGGACAGCGGATACTAACCCAAATGACAACCAGATGAAGCCCTATTTTAATATTAAAAATAACGGCACAACTGCAGTCGATCTTAGCGAGCTGAGCATCCGTTACTGGTATACGATCGATGGAGACAAGCCGCAATCCTTTTTCTGCGATTATGCCCAGATCGGCAACAGCAAGGTAGCAGGCAGTTTTGTAAAGCTGGACACGCCTCGAACGGGAGCGGATTACTATTTGGAAGTGAAATTCAACGCAGGTGCGGGCATGCTTGCCGCTGGAGGAACTTCCGGGGATATTCAGACCCGGATACACAAGACAGATTGGAGCAATTTTAACGAGGCCAATGATTATTCGTTTAATTCACTTCAGACCGCTTATGCGGATTGGAACAAGGTGACCCTTTATCGGAACGGAGTGCTGGTATGGGGAACAGAGCCGCAATAGCGAAACTAGGGGAACTGAGCTTTAATTGTGCCGTTTTTAATTTTTAGGGAAAACCTCCCTGAAAATAGCTAATTTTTGCTGGTTACTTAGCTTTTCAGGGAAATCCTTCCTAAATATTGCCTGAATTCCACTATTAAGAGCAAATTGGGGTGAATTGCGGGAGGTTTTCCCTGATTGCAAGGGTTAGAGCAATAAACCAAAGAAAATCAGGGAGGAATTCCTTAATCAAGCATCACGTTTGCTGCAAACAGAGGAGTTACGTGAAAAAGTAAGCCTAGTCGCCAAAAACATGGTGACTAGGCTTGCTTCATTTTTGCCCAGCTGTGGCAAATTACTTTTTAAAAGTTATATTGTGCCTGATGCAGACGGCTGTAAATTCCACCAGCATGGACTAATTCTTCATGTCTGCCTTGTTCAGCGATTCCTTCTTCATTCACGACCATAATCCGGTCGGCATTTTTGATCGTCGTCAAACGGTGAGCGATGACGAGTGTGGTTCTGCCTACGGACAGATCAGCCAGGGATTGCTGAATCGCGGCTTCGGTCTCTGTGTCCAGCGCGGAAGTAGCTTCATCCAGAATCAGAATCGGCGGATTCTTGAGGAACATGCGAGCGATAGCCAGGCGCTGCTTTTGTCCACCGGACAATTTCACACCGCGCTCCCCGATGACTGTCTCCATTCCATCTGGCAGATTCTGAATGAGCTCCTCCAGATGAGCACGTCGCGCAGCTTCCCAGATTTCAGGCAGCTTTGCATCCAGTTTCCCATAGGCGATATTCTCGCGAATTGTCCCGGAGAACAGGAAAACATCCTGCTGCACGATCCCGATTTGTTTGCGCAGCGATTCCAGCTTCATGTCACGGATATCGATGCCATCAATCGTGATGGCCCCGGCTGTGACATCATAGAAGCGCGGAAGCAGGCTGCAGATTGTTGTTTTGCCTGCGCCGGACGGCCCAACAAAGGCAATGGTTTCGCCAGCCTTTACGTTAAGGCTTATATTTTGCAGAACCGGACGATTCTCTTCGTATCCAAAAGATACATCCTGGAATGTAATATCACCGCGCAAAGCGTTAATCTCCACGGCATCCGGTTTGTCACTGATGTCAGGTTCCGTGTCAATGATCTCCAGATAACGTCTGAAGCCGGCAATTCCTTTAGGATAACTTTCGATCACGGCATTGATTTTCTCGATAGGACGGAAGAAGATATTCGACAACAAGATAAACGCCACAAATTCACCGATTTGCAGCTCACCATTGATGAAGAACCATGCGCCGCAGATCATCACCAGGATGGTAATGAGGCGGGTCATCATATAGCTGACGGACAAGCTTCTAGCCATGATTTTATAAGCCATAAGTTTTGTTTTGCGGAACATTTGATTGTCTACTGCGAATAGCTCTTGTTCATGCTGCTCATTGGCAAAAGATTGCACGACCCGAATCCCGCCGACATTATCTTCGATACGGGCATTGAAACTGCCTACATTTCCAAATAGCTGGCGATAAGTTGAAGTCATATTGCGGCCGAAGTAGATGATTACCCAAGCCATAATTGGAACGATAATAAAAGTAATAATCGCCAGCTTCAGATTAATATCAGCCATTAGGAGAAAGGCTCCGACAAGGGTCATGATTGCAATAAATACATCCTCAGGACCGTGATGCGCCACTTCGCCGATATCATTTAAGTCATTGGTGATTCTTCCGATTAGATGGCCTGTTTTATTATTATCAAAGAATCGGAACGATAGTTTCTGAATATGGTCAAACATTTTTTTGCGCATATCAGTTTCGATATTTATGCCCAGCATATGACCCCAGTAAGTGACAATATACTGCATCACCGTATTTAAGGCGTAAATCGCCAGCAGCGCAACACAAGCGATAAGAATAAGCGGCCAATCTTGACCAGGAAGCAAATCATCAATAAATTTATTGACGGCTACCGGAAAAGCCAGTTCTAGCAGTCCCGCAAAAACAGCGCAGGAGAAATCCAATATAAATAATTTTCTATACGGACGATAGTAGGAAAAAAACCTTCGAAGCATTCTGTTCACTCTTTTCTGTGGTTTAAATATGAGTTCAAATGAAATTGATTCTCAACTACCCGATGATATGGATACTAAAGATGGTCAGCGGTTTTGTCAATAATTCGGGTATAAAATTACTTAAGGGTTGTAACTTCTAATAGAATAGTAGATGATGGTTCATAGTGTTTAAAATATTTCAAATCCTTGACAAGCTCTGTGCTTGGCGGGGTTATTTGTTTGTAATTTAGGAGGATACACGATGAAAGCTTCACAAAGCGAAGGACACATTCAGAATAATAGCTTAATGGACAGCAAGTATGATCGCTGGTTACTTGTGCTGGGAATTATTTTTATCGCTGCAGCGCTGCGGGCTCCATTTACTTCTGTGGGTCCATTAATACAATTGATTCAGGATGACCTCGGCTTATCCAATACTCTAGCAGGAGCTATTACTACTTTACCATTATTGGCTTTTGCCATCTTGTCCCCGTTTGCTCCAAAGCTGGCCCGCCGTTTTGGTTTAGCTAATGTGTTATTAGTTGCCATGGTCATGCTGGCTATGGGGATTCTAATTCGCTCGGGATCTGGAGCAGGTCTGTTGTTCACAGGTACTGCTATACTTGGATTATCTATTGCCGTGTGTAATGTACTGCTTCCAGGTCTTATTAAGGGGAAGTTTCCTCACAAAATCGGGCTAATGACAGGTATCTACACGGTTTCTATGAATTTATGCGCAGCTATTGCCTCAGGAATTAGTGTACCGCTGGCAACGAATGCTGGATTCGGTTGGAGAGGGACCTTGGCCATCTGGTTTATGATCGCAGCTCTAGCAACAGTGTTCTGGATTCCGCAAATGCGTAAGCTTAATCAAGGAACCGGCTCTAAGAGTGCAGCCTCAAGCAAAAATATGTGGCGTTCATCTCTTGCTTGGAAAGTCACGATCTTTATGGGCTTACAGTCACTGCTTTATTACGTCTTTATTGCCTGGTTTTCGGTTCTTCTCGGTGAACGGGGAATGTCGTCGAGTAATGCGGGTTGGTTTCTCTCGCTCATGCAATTGGCACAGCTACCCTTTACTTTCTTCGTACCGCTGTGGGCAGGCCGGATGAAGAACCAACGTATTCTAGTTATAATCACTGCTGTTCTTTATTTCATCGCATTAGGTGGCATCTGGCAAGGCAGCGGCGCTTTAATGGCTGTCTGGGCGGTATGCTTTGGTATTGCCGGAGGATTTGCCTTCGGTCTTGCGATGATGTTCTTCAGTCTAAGAACAAGAAGCACGCAAGAAGCGGCGGAGCTGTCAGGAATGGCCCAATCTGTGGGTTATGTACTGGCAGCAATGGGACCGGCATTATTCGGCTGGCTGCATGATGTAACGAACAGCTGGACGGTGCCATTGATTTTACTGCTGGGTGCAAGTGTGCTCTTGATGGTTGTGGGACTTGGCGCTGGCAGTGATCGGTACGTTGGAGATAGAAAATAGGATCCCGTGTAAAAAGAGTGTGCTAGCGCGTGTTAAGCGCCAGTGCACTCTTTTTTTGGCTATTGAACATGAGAAGTATTTCTTATCTATTCTAGCTTCGTTTGTAAGCAACAATCCGGATTCTGCGATAATCCATTACCCAGCGGCCGTCCTGATATAGCTTGGGTTTCAATTTCTGTTCCATAGAAGAGAGAACTTCTGCGCGTTCGGTGGGTGTGAGCACACTTAAGATTCCATCGGCAAAAGTATTCAGCCACCGCTGAAATCCTTGCTCCAAGCCTTCCAGTGGTGTTGGCCGGTCAAAACAAAGAGCGAGGTCCACGGTCAGTCCGTGCTTCTCTAGTAGAGTTGCATACTCGCCAACGCTTGGAAAGTACCAGGGCAAATGCAGCTTATGACTACAGCCAATGGCTGCAAAAGCTTGTGGAAGGCCAGCGACGATGGAAGCAATATTACCCAGTCCACCGAACTCGGCCACGAAACGGCCGCCTACCCGCAGGCTGGCCACGATGGACGCCGCCGCTCCGTTTGCGTCTGTTAGCCAGTGAAGGGCAGCGTTGCTGAACACAGCATCGACTGGCTGTTCCGCGACATAAGTTTGCCCATCAGCTAAGACAAAGCTTAGATGGGGATGTTTGTCACGGGCTGTCTGAATCATTTCGGCAGAGGCATCAATACCTGTCACAGTGGCGCCCCTAGCAGCAATGGCTGCCGCCAAATCCCCGGTTCCACAGCCCCAATCGATAATCTGTTCGCCTGGCTGTGGGTGAAGCAGCTCAATCAATGATTCTCCAAACTGAGACACAAAGGCCATATCAGTATCATAGGTTTGGGTATTCCACTGCTGGTTCATAAGTATTCATCCTTTCTATTGATCGATTATTCCGACATCTCCGTCATAGCGCCTTACTTTATCTATGTTGTACCATAGGAGGCTTTATAATAGAAATATATAAACTGAATAATATTGATTGGTTGTGCCTATGAGTTTATATGAAGCCTATTTCAATAACACAAAAACCTTGCGTTTTAAGTGCAGAGGGAGTATAGTATTATGTACAGGCGGTTTTGGTCGCCAGTTACATAATATGCGGTCATGGCGGAATTGGCAGACGCGCTGGCTTCAGGTGCCAGTGGTAGCAATATCGTGGAGGTTCGAGTCCTCTTGACCGCATCCTATCAACAAAAACAGGTTTCTGATTTACCTATTCAGGTAGATTGGAAACCTGTTTTTTTTATTGAATCAGGTTCGAGTTCTTCTTCGAAAAAATACTTACTTAGCTAAGTATTGATATTCACCGATTACTATGTTATTATTTTCACAATCTTAAGGAGGAGGTAATACATATGTTAACTACTTTTAAAGCGACAGCTAAAAAACTGCCTAATGGAATGCAAGTTGAAACCAATTCTAGAGGTTTTAAGATTATTATGGACGAACCAGAGGATTTGGGGGGGACCGATGTTGGTTTGAATCCCGTCGAGGCGTTATTGTGTGCCTTTGGTGCATGTCAGTCCATTGTCGCTAGTGCTTTTGCAGACGCTAACGATTTTAGCTTCGAAGAATTTTATGTTGAACTTGAAGGAGACTTAGATCCGGATGGTTTCATGGGTCTTGCAGATGTGAGAAATGGTTTCCAAGAAATTCGTTTTGTTATGCATTTTAAAACCAACGAAAGCCAAGAAAAGGCAGATGCTTTTGCTGACTTTATCGAGAAGACATGTCCTGTTGGAGATTGTCTTGCTAACGGTGTGAAGCTGGTAAAAGCAGGCGTAGTCATTCACTAATACATTCGCTTGAGGGGGCTCTTTATGAGTCCCCTCAAGGATATGAGGAGCATAACGATGGAAATAAAAATGTCTATGATTCCAGGTGGTAAAAAGGGGAAAGCAGGCAAGATAAATGTAAATATCGGAGACAAGATATCTGCAGGAGATACCTTGGTACAGATTGAAACTGGAAAAGGCAACAGATCGATTGAAGCGGCAGAAGAGGGGATTATTATCAATATATTATTTGAAGAGGGGAGCGAGATTGCCTCAAATCAAGTCTTATTTGAAGTAAATCCGATCCAGGTGGAGGCTCCGGTCCAATCATCTGTCCCACAACCTGCAGTCGCCGTGCAACAAACTCATGCTATAAACCCTGACTTGCTTATCATTGGAGCAGGACCAGGAGGTTACGTTGCCGCTATTTATGCAGCAAAAAAAGGACTTCAGGTAGCGATGATTGAGAAAGAAGAATTAGGAGGTACCTGCTTAAATGTTGGCTGTATCCCTACAAAATCTTTAGTCAAATCATCTGAAATCTGTCATGAAATAAAAAACTCCTCTTTGTTTGGTATAACAACAGGATCTGATCTTCAAGTGGATATGAAGCAGGTTATTCGTCGTAAAAATGAAGTCAAAGAGAAATTGGTCTCCGGCGTTGGTTATTTAATGGAAAAAAACGGTGTTCAGGTTGTTCGCGGCCACGCTTCGTTCCTATCGGCGCATGAAGTGAAGGTAACCGGCGAAAATAGTTACCGTATTTCAGCAAAAAATATCATTGTGGCAACAGGCTCGAGGATTTCCAAGGTGAACATCCCAGGAATTGATCTGCCATTTGTAATGAACAGTACTGAAGCGCTCGCCTGCGAAGAGTTACCAAAGGTAATAACTATCATCGGTGGCGGGGTTATCGGCATGGAATTCGCCTTCATTTACCGTAACCTAGGAGTTGAAGTTCATGTTGTAGAATTTATGGACCGTCTGCTTACGATGCTGGACAGTGATATTTCGGTAGAAATTATGTGTTTAGCTCAGCGGGCTGGGATTCATATTCATACCAACTCCAAAGTTTCCAAAATCCAACGTGCGGATGATGGTCAGGCGATTGTAACCTATGAGAATAGTGAGGGTGAGCATCTGCTAGTTAGTGAAAAAGTATTGGTCGCTATTGGACGCGAGCCTAACCTAGAGGGTCTGGATATCGAAAAAGCAGGTATTCAACTAAATGAACGTGGTAAAGGTATTGCCGTTGATAAACAAATGCGTACGAATGTAGAGAATGTGTATGCGATTGGCGATGTAACTAACATTATTCAGCTTGCTCATGTTGCTTCACATCAGGGCATTACGGCTGTAAACACCTTACTCGGTGAATCCCAAGATATGCATTATTCCGCGGTACCGAATGTAATTTTCACCTCTCCAGAGATTGCCAGCGCCGGGCTGTTGGAAGATGAATGTAAGGAGAATGGGCTGGACTATCGTGTGAGTAAGGTATCTTTTGCAAGTAACGGAAAAGCATTGACAATGAATGAACCGGAAGGTTTTATCAAATTAATCAAAGCTAATGGCTCCGGACAGATTGTGGGAGGGTCTATCATTGGTCCCGATGCGTCTTCTCTGATTAGTAGTCTTACACTTGCGATTGCCAATGGGCTTACGGAACAACAGATTACACAGACAATCTTTGCCCATCCAACTACTGGGGAAGTAATTCATGAAGCTGCATTCGGTTTAGGAATTGGGGCGTTGCATCAAGGATAAGTTGTTCTATGTATCTCAGGAGACGGATCCTGCTGCAGCCTAAATAAATGAACTATGTGATCACTTGAAAAGTATGTTCAGCTTCCTTAATATATTTTGCTATAATAAATTAGAAAAGAGTTGATTATTTTAAGATAAAACAGTTGGGATTGGTTGGTGTAAACAGTGTTTAATTTAGATGACTGTATGGCCTTTATTGCAAACCGTAGTGCAAAAATATTCGCGGAAGCCTTGGAAAAGGAATTTCGGCCGTATAATATGACCCGGAGCCAATGGATTGCGATGTATTACATCTATACCAGTGAATCCATTACCCAGAGAGAACTAGCAGATAAAATGTCTATAAAAGAGCCCAGCGTAGTCAGGCTGCTTCAAAAATTAGAATCTGAGGGTTTCTTGCATCGCTCTGGCACCCATGCGGATAAGCGAGTCAAGCAGTTGGAATTGTCAGATAAGGGAGTACAGATCTATCTCGATTTACTGCCGGTTGCCGAAAAGTTTAAAGATGATACGATCACCAATATTTCCGAACAGGATCTTCAAACTTTTAAAAATGTATTAGGTGTCATGGTTGAAAATGCCTCAAAAGAGAGACCATAAAAAACTATGCAGAACAAAATAAAGAATAGGTCAGGTTGGGTATGTTCCTTTTTTTTTACATATCTTATCTGGCCTATTTTTTGTATAGACTTTTGTAGTTTTAGTATATGTACGAACAGTGTCTGCTAACGGACCGTATGGCCGTTATTATTGATTTTTGGCACATTTTACAGAGGTTTCGGACTGCATAGCGCTTATTGCTAAGGAATCGTGTGAAAAGCGAGTGTTTGGAGACGAATAGCTGCATCTGAGTCCGAATGTAAGCTGAAACACGCTATTTTTCGGAAATAGCGGCATCTCAGTCCGATACTTCATAATGAGGAAGGAATAGGTGCCACGGTGGGAGTATCTAGCTGCTGAGTAGCCCCCAACAAATCCGTCCTAGCTAAGTGCTAGGCGTTTTTTTTGTTGCGCTCATAATCGCTGCGATGAAAAAATGGGTGTTTTTGTATTGACAATTATATCGGCTTCCGTAATAATGGTATTACGGAAGCCGATATATCGACAACAGTAATAGAATGGGGATGAAATGATGCCTGAAAGCACAGAAAGAGGCGCATTAACTGAAGCTGTATTTTATATCTTATTGTCTCTATATACAGCAATGCACGGATACGCAATTATGCAGAATGTGAAGGACTTAAGTAACGGTCGGGTTGATCTGGGCGCGGGCACTTTATACGGAGCACTTAACACTTTACTGGAAAAAGGCTGGATAAAAGCAGTGGAAGGGGAGCAAGGTTCTCGTAGAAAAGAATACGAAATTACCGGCTTAGGAAAGTCAGTGATTCAGGGAGAGATCATCCGTCTGGAAGAATTGATAGCCAATGGTAAGAGAATAGCTGGAGGTGAGTCCAAATGAAACATGTGGTTCGCAAGCTGATTTGGGATTATGAGAAGGAAGAACAGTGGCTTAATGAAATGTCTGCGAAGGGGATGGCTCTATCAGAATTATCTTGGTGCAAATATGTGTTTACAGAGACCCCCAATAATGAGTACACGTATAGAATTGAGCTTTTAGATAACTTGCCGGATCATCCGGATAGCATCAAATATATCAAGTTTTTAGAGGAAAACGGTATAGATTGTGTGAGTACTTACATGCGCTGGGTTTACCTTAGAAAGAAGTCAGTGGAAGGTCCGTTTGATATTTACACAGATCTGGAATCCAGAATAAAACACTATAAGCGAATCAACAGGTTATGGAAATCTGTAATGTGGTTAGAGTTGATTTTAGGCCTATTTAATGTGATGATTGGTGTAATAAATTATTCTTTTTCATCACAGAATCTCAGCATGGTAAACGTAATAATGGGCGGAATGTTGATTTTGTTAGGTCTTGTTTTTTTAATTATTGGTGCACCTATCCGGAAGAAAATTAAGAAGCTTCAGCTGGAAAATTTGATAATAGAATAGGACTTTAGAGTTGTAACATGCACACACGGCAAGTTTCCTTTTCAGAGGGAGACTTGCTGTTTATTTTTGCGGAGTTTTACTGCGAAAGTTACCAGTCTATCATTTAGGACTCAACTATCAAGCTTATTTACCGAAAAAAAGGTATACTGAAATTATTACAAGTTTGTTAATATAGTCCCCCATTTTCAAAAGAGGAGGCTTACAGGTGTCTGATTTTCTTTTTAAACAGCTATACTTACGGTCTTCTATCGGGATTGCGGTAGTCTCTCCAAAGGATGGGACGTTATTACAATCGAATCCTGCGCTATGCCAAATGTTTGGTTATGCAGAAGAAGATCTTTTGAATATAAATTATCTGGATCTTGTGTATCCGGAAGATAAAACTAATAACGATCATTCCGTTATCCTGAACGATTTGCTAGCTGAGCCTGGGACTGCATTGGAGAAAGAACGGCGGTTCTTGCGTAAGGATGGAGAAATCATCTGGGTAGCCCAACATATATTTTTAATCTATCAGGAGAATTCCAGTGAACCCTATGTCCTGATTTCTGAGTTAACGGATATCACTGACCGAAAACTTGCTGAACAAAAGATTCATGAAGATGAGCAGTTATATAATTTGATTACGAAAAATACACCGGATATGATTTCTTTTGGCGATCCTGACGGGACACTGCACTACGTATCTCCCTCAGTGGAGCTGCTATTAGGTTATTCTGCACAAGAAATGATAGGTACCAAAAGACCCGAGTATTATCACGTAGATGATGCTCTAGAGATGATTGAACAAGGTAAGATATATTCCGATACGGACGTATTTACTCGTAGAGCCCGTCATAAAGATGGACATTATTTGTGGATAGAGAGTTCTTCCCAAGTGGTACGTGATGAGCAGGGGAACGTTAAACAGATATTAACCATTGGTCGCGATATTACTCAGCGCAAGAAATACGAGGATATGCTGGCTAAAGCGCAACACCTTGCGAAGATGGGATCCTGGGAATGGGACATGACAAAATCACGGCTGACGGTTTCCAGAGAGATGCGTAATATTTTTGGCTTTTTGGAAGATGAGAGCAATCATTCTTATTTTGATTACAGACGTGTTTTTGCTTGCATTGATCCTGACGATTTCATCAGGCTTGAACGGTTAGTACATCAATCCATGGAGAATGGGACTAATGGCGAAGTAACGGTCCGTATTCATAGTGCGGATGGAGAGCTGAAATATCTGGATGCGCACTGGGAAGTGATTACGGATGAAGAAGGAAGACTGCTGCAGATCAGCGGGATAGCCCAGGATGTCACCGAACGTCAACGAATGGAAGAACAACTGCGGGAAAGTGAGCAGAACTATCGTCTGATCTCAGAAAATTCTATGGACTTCATTTCACGTAATGCAGCGGACGGGAGCTTTACCTATCTGTATGCCTCACCCATCTGCCAGACTATGTTTGGCTATGCACCAGAAGAAATGTGCGGAACTAGAGGGATTGATTACATACATCCGGAGGACAGAATCAAATTAACTTCATATCTCAGCAATTGTATGGAGGGGAAGAAGCTTGAGCCTGTTATTCTCCGGTTTATTTGCAAAGACGGAACCTGTATTTGGACAGAAACGACACTGCGGTATATTTACTCTGAGACCTGCGGGAATCAGGAGCTTGTCTGTGTAACCCGCGACATTGGGGAACGTACGCGTCATTTTGAAGAAATACAGAAATTAAGTAACGAGTATGCGCTGATCTTGAATTCGGTCTCTGAGGGCATATTTGGGATGAACCTTGAAGGCAACACGATGTTCATTAATCCAGCAGCCATTACTATGTTGGGTTTCGATCCTACTGAGTGGGGAAACAGCAAATTTCATGCGATTCACCAAACCTGGCTGGATAACGAGTCTTTTACAGGAATTCAGAAGACGCTGCTTCCTTCGCGCTCCAATAATCTCACTATTGAAGATAGGGAGGGTGTGTTTTGGAGGCAGGATGGTTCAAGCTTTTTAGTCAGATATCGAATGACCCCACTGTTTGATGGTGATGAACGGATTGGGGCGGTTGTCGTCTTTCGTGATATCACGGAGGAAAAGGAGATTGTGCGGGCGAAGGAGTCTGCCGAGGAAGCCGACCGGGCAAAATCGGAGTTCCTAGCGATCATGAGCCATGAGCTGCGTACGCCTATGAACGGTATTATTGGGATGGCTGATCTTTTATCGGGGACGGAGCTGGATGAAGAGCAAAGCTACTACACACAGATCATTAACAAAAGCGGAGAGGCATTGCTTCATATTCTGAATGAAGTGCTGGATTTCAGCAAAATTGAAGCAGGCATGATGACGCTTGAACTGCAAATGGTGGATTTGCATGAAGTGATACAGAACGTTTGTGAACTGTTTTATCCGAAGGTAAAGGAAAAAGGGCTTTTACTTACTAGCGAGTTATCTCCTGAGCTTCCAGCCGTCATCATGACTGATGGGGCGAGATTGCGTCAAATTCTCGTAAATCTGGTTGGGAACGCAGTGAAATTTACGGAGACAGGTGAAATCAGTATCTCTGTTATGCTAGAAGCCTCAGAGGCATCCGGAAATCTTATCGTGAAATTTGTCGTAAAAGATACTGGGTTGGGGATTCCAGTTTCCAGCCAAGGTCTATTATTTCAATCCTTCTCGCAATTGCATCCGTCGATCAATCGTAAATATGGCGGAACAGGGCTTGGACTTGCCATTAGTAAAAAGCTGGCCGAGCTTCTTGGCGGATCTATCGGTGTCAATAGCTGTGAGGATGAAGGCTCGGAGTTTTATTTTACAGTGGAGGTCTCTCTACCCAAAGAGGAATGGGATCAGAAATTGACCGTCAACGCCTCAACGGATTTGGTCAGAAATGATAAATCCACTGTTAAAGAGTTAACTACCGGTGAATATGGACCGATGTCCATTCTTATTGCTGAAGATCATCCTGTGAATCAGCAGCTTATGCAGGCGTATCTGAAAAAGAGGGGATATGTTCCTGACATCGCCTTAAATGGTGAGGAAGCAGTTCGGGCTGTGCTTTCCAATCATTATGATCTGGTATTTATGGATATTCAGATGCCTATTATGGATGGAATAGAAGCAACAGGAATCATACGTGAGAAGCTTGGGCTGAATCCAATCATCATTGCGGCTACAGCCTTTGCCAGAGATGAAGATAAGATGATGTGTCTTAGTGCTGGAATGCAGGATTTCATTTCTAAACCCATCTCGATAAAAGAGCTCGACCGGGTATTAAGAGAGTGGTCTGCCCAAATTCGTTTAGGTGAGCATCATTGACAAATAAGGTTATGATTAATATATTGATATTAATCGTAATCATTACGTATATTATTTGTCATGAAAGGATTCTTATCTTGCTAACAATGAAGCGCGGGGATATTTTAATTATTGTGATAGCCTTGTTAGCTGCGGGCTTGATTTATGGCATGAAGTGGTGGGACAGCAGCAATGAGCAGTATCAGCAAGGGGATTTGAAAGCTATAATTACGGTGGACGGTCAAGAGTACAAAACCGTTTCTTTGACTAAAGAAGAACAAATTATAGATATTCAAACGAAATTCGGCCACAATACGCTAAAGGTGTTTGATTATGGAATCCAAATGACCTATTCTGATGCTCCCTTAAGAATTGCTTTGGAAATGGGGTTCATCTCAAGACCCAAACAGCAAATTATCTGTATTCCAGCTCGTATTATGGTAGAAGTATTTAATCCTAATAAGTCTGAGGATGAGCTAGATGCGATTATTTAGTAATCTTAGTTGAGCCTTCTAGCTCCTTCCATGCGGTGATAGAGTCAGGACTGGTGTAGATGTAAGGTGTTACGGGTTGTTTGATAGGTGTAATAGACTCTGCACTAATTTGCATAATTTCTTGACCTTTATAGGGAACAACTTGAAGCTTGCCCCGGACCTCTATCCAGGTATCGGTAGGCAGGCTTTTTAGCTTGCCGGAATCCACTAATATCCCAAAAGGTGTAGCATCGGCAGTACAGCATTGGACCAGAAATCTACCTATGGCAAAAGAATTCTCTGAATGTTCACCTTGATCACGATATAAAAAGCCGGAAATAGTAATTTCTTTGCCTGCAAATTGTTGTTTGTACAGCTCAAGCGCACCTAAAGTTTCGGAGAAAATCGCCGAATAAACTGGGACCACAGGTTGTGCATAAAGGATCTTGGCCAGCTCAGTAAGCTCTTCATGGTAAGGATCAATGGACTCGAATCTCGCGGAATTTTTAGCTTCAGTGGGCAAGGAGGATAGGGAGATTCCTTTTTTAGCAGCAGCCATACTTCCCAATGCGCGATCAGGAAGAAGAAATCCGAGCAGCAGTGGAAAAAGGAATAATCCATATAGCGCTGTACTTTTGAAAAAAGAATGTGGGAGCCGATGCTCGCAGTCACAGAGAACACTACCTTTGCCAAATAAAGCCTGTATGGTCAGACTGAGCGCCATAAGTGTCAGCGGGATTGGGCATAATTGAACCCAGCGTGCCAGTTTAGGAGCTACATAATAATGCAAAGCGTCCTGCTGTACCAGATGCCCGATATAGAGGGCGAAAGCGAGCAGAATGACCGCCCTTAACAAATAGTGAAACCGGATGCTACGAGAGTCATTCATGCTCTATCCTCCTACCCATGTTGTAAGCAACAGCTTACCACCTCTATGAATTACAGCCACAAGGACATGAATACCGCCCCAACAAACACGCTTGCGAAGATCAGAAAGAACAAATAAAGAGCGAATTTGGTCTTAAACAGTGAGAGCAACATCAATGAATTTTTGAAATCCAGCATGGGTCCGAATACCATAAAAGCGAGCAGAGCCCCAGATGGAAAAGAATGTACGAAGGTGGAAGCTACAAAGGCATCTGAGGTGGAGCAGAGCGAGAGCACAAATGCCAGTCCCATCATGAAGAAATATGACCCCAGCGGCTTAGCTCCGATCGCGGCCAGACTGTCTTGAACCATAAATGTCTGAATACCAGCGGTTAACAAGCAGCCGATCATTAAATATTTCCCCATCTCAAAAAACTCATCTGAGGTATGGACGAAGACAGCGGCTATTTTTCCCCCGCGAGAATTATTCTGATGAGCTTCCCCCGTTTCACGCTGAACATTTAGGCGGATGGGAGATTTTTTGACCGTTGCGTAGATTATCAAGCCTATGAGACAGGCTACAACAAACGCCAGACCCATACGGGCATAGGCCAGCTCCGAGTGGCTGCGAAATGCTGTCATGGTTGCCCCATAGACGACAGGATTTAGGATCGGTCCGGACAAAATAAAGACGATAGCCACGTAAACAGGCATACCTTTATGGATAAGCCGGCGGACGAGTGGGATCATTCCACATTCGCAGACCGGGAAAATAATTCCGAGCAGACATGCGAACAGAATGGCCGGAAGAGGTCGCCGCGGAATCCACCGGGAAATCATTTCATCCGGGATAAAGACGCGAAGCAGTGAAGATAACAATGCTCCTGCTAATACAAACGGCAAGGCTTCCAGCAATATGCCGATAAAAGCGGTTTTGAAGGTGTCGATGTACGCATTATCCAACAGTTCCAGATGATACGGCAGCCATACAAAACCAATGATAATCAGGAACGAGATCGGGAGGAGCAACGGCAGTGTTTTTAATGGTGAAAAGGTAGTCAAAACTCGAATAAGGCGGACCACCGATCTGCCAGCTGTTCTTCATCTATATTCATCCCGATGAACACTACATAAGGCATACCAGGATAACGAGAGGCTTCCCAGGTAGTACGCATCCCCGCATATTGAACAAGCTGAACCGGCTCCTGTTCGGACAAAAGAATATGCCCCTTGGCACGTAATAGGTTGTCACCCCATTCTTGAAAGAAAGCCTCTAGGCGTTCTTTAGAAGGCATTGTTGTCCTTACCTGCGGAATGGTTAACGTGATGGCTGTTACCTGCGAGAAAGAAGCATGCTGCTCCTCATGCAGCTCTTTTACAGCGGTTCCCCCATGCTCTGAATGCATTTGTTTCAATGATGCTCCTTTGAAGGTTTGAGGCGCTCGCTGCGGAGCCGGAGCTATGATTTTACGTGGGATAATTCCTGACAATATCGGAGACAGGTTGATTTCACTGTAATGGGTGTACACAATTTCAGCCTCCGTATTTTGTTTACGAACTCCCTTTTCAATTCGCCATAAGGTTTCCGGTTCTACGAGATCACTTTTATTAACGACAATAAGATCAGCTGTGGAAAGCTGCTTACGCAGGGTCCGAACGAGCTGTTTGTCAGAGGAGAGTCTGCTGTTATATTCCAGAGCATTTTCCGCATCTAACAGAGTGATGGTATAGTGCAGCTCCACCAGATCCTGTAGAGGAGTTTCCTGCAACGTTTTGGCGATTTCTTCAGGATCGGCGACGCCGGTCAACTCCATATAAATGGCATCTGGACGTCCTCTCAGCAGCACCATCAGGCTATCTGCCAAATCCTCTTTACGGCTACAACATACGCATCCGTCCAGCAGTTTAGTTACAGCTGTACCGGTATGCTCCTGCAAAATATACCCGTCCACATCTCGTTTGCCCAGTTCATTCATTACTACTCCTGGATTCAGCCCTCTTACCTTGCTCTCTTTCAGCAGGGACAACAGCAGAGTTGTCTTCCCGCTCCCCAGAAACCCGCTCAAAATAATTACTGGTATCTTCATGATCTCCACTCCTGCCTGATTCTCTAGGAATTACAAGAATCATATTTTTTATAATTCCATCTATACGTAATTTGTCCACCAGAAAGACCACAAAATTAAGAGAGTTGAAATTTTTACAAGATCATAGTTGACAGATTGTGAATAAACCGTGTACGATGTGTTAATCGTAATTATTACGATTTAATCAAAAGGAGATGGAAATGATGAGAGTAATCATTACTCTGGCATGTACGGAGACAGGAGATCGCAACTATACCACTACCAAGAATAAACGAAATCATCCAGGGCGTATGGAAATGAAAAAATATTGTCCACGCCTAAAGAGAGTAACCTTACATCGCGAAACCCGTTAAGGGCGGATGTTTTTAATCTTGATTTTATAAACGATAGGAGTGGTATAGTTGAAAAAGCTCCCTGTTACCGTGCTCAGTGGATATTTGGGCTCTGGGAAAACAACATTGTTGAATCATATTCTGCACAACCGTGACGGTCTTAAAGTAGCTGTTATTGTAAATGACATGAGTGAAGTGAATGTGGATGCGAATCTGGTGAAGTCCGGAAATACGCTTTCCAGGACTGAAGAGAAATTGGTTGAGATGTCCAATGGTTGCATCTGTTGTACACTTCGTGATGATTTGATTGTCGAAGTACAAAAACTGGCTGCGGAAGGGCGATTTGATTACATCCTGATTGAATCCTCAGGCATTAGCGAACCTGTACCAGTAGCACAGACCTTTACCTATGCCAATCCCGAGTTGGATATTGATCTGACTTCGCTTGCTCAATTAGACACGATGGTGACTGTTGTGGATGCTGGGCGTTTCTGGCATGACTTCTCCTCAGGTGATAGTCTGATGGACCGCAACCAAACGGCTGGAGAAGGGGATTTCCGCGATATTGTGGATCTGCTTATTGATCAGATCGAAACTTGTGATGTCTTGCTGCTTAATAAGTGCGATCTGTTGAAAGAAGATGAACTCAATAAGCTTGAAGCTGTGCTGCGTAAGCTTCAGCCGTCTGCTAAGCTGATCCGTACAATTAACGGCGTAGTAGATCCAAAGGAAATTCTAAATACCGGATTGTTTGATTTTGAGAAAACAAGCTTATCCTCTGGTTGGATCGCCGAGCTGAATAAAGAGACCCATACCCCTGAGACGGAGGAATACGGGATTTCTTCTTTCGTCTATCGCCGGAGAACACCGTTCCACCCGCAAAGATTAAGTTTTTTCTTTAGCAACTGGCCGGAAGAGGTCGTTCGGGCAAAAGGGGTGGCATGGGTAGCGGCAAAAGGTGATCTTGCAGCTACTGTAAGTCAGGCAGGACCTTCCATTCAGTTCGGACCTGCTGGTTACTGGTTGGCTACAATGCCTAAGGATCAGCAGCTGGAGGTGCTGGAAAGCGAACCTGAGCTGCGGGCAAAATGGGACGAGCAGTGGGGCGATAGAATAAATGAAATCGTATTTATCGGTGTAAATATAGATCAGGCACAACTCGAAGCCAGATTGGACAGATGTCTGCTGACAGCGGAGGAGCTGAAGCAGGATTGGACAAAGTTCAACAATCCACTTCCGTGGCCTGTTGAAGAACTCCTTGCGGCTGCTGAGGAATAGATAGTTAGTAAATTAACGGTGGAAATCCGGAATCCAGAAGGTGGGATTCCGGATTTTTGTTGTATTCGAAAAAGGACTAATAGTTATTATTACGATTAATTTTCAGTTTTGGGTTTACAAATCGTAATGATTACGATATTATCAAATTTGTTAAATCGTAAAACTTACGATTTAATCTGGGTTGGACATAATATCAGTCAGAAGGGAGGCGAGGCATGATGATCCTATCATCCATGCGGAATGTAGTGTTCGGGTATGGGGATGAACCTGTTCTTGATGATATCTCATTAGATATTCATATCGGACAGTTTATTGGTATAACGGGACCCAATGGTGCTGCTAAAACCACCCTGCTGAAGCTAATGCTCGGCCTGCTTCGTCCATGGAGTGGAACGGTTCAGTTGAATAAAGAGTTATCAGATAACGGAAAGATGGTTATCGGCTACGTTCCACAGCAGGTAGCTTCTTTTAACGCAGGGTTCCCAAGTAAGGTGATCGAACTGGTTCGCTCGGGTTGTTATCCAAGGCTTGGATTATTTAGACGCTTTACACCTGAGCAGGACGAGATCGTTGAGCGAAGTTTAAAGCAGGTGGAGATGTGGCATTTGCGAGACCGGAAGATAGGAGAACTGTCAGGCGGCCAGAAGCAGCGGATTTGCATCGCTCGAGCATTGGCACAACAGCCGCAGATATTGGTTCTCGATGAACCTACTACGGGGATGGATCTGGACAGTCGTATTGGGTTCTATAAGCTGATGCGCCATGATGTCAGTGAACACGGCCGGACCGTAATCATGGTGACGCATGGCCTGGAAGAGACCAGCTCCTATCTGGATACGTTGATCAGCCTGGAACGAAAGGAGAATGAGGGTTGGCAATGTTTAGTTACGAATTCATGCAACGTGCATTTTGGGCCGGTGGATTAATTGGCATTATCGGTCCGCTACTCGGGGTATATCTCATGCTTCGCCGTCAGGTCCTAATGGCGGATACCCTCTCTCATGTTTCGCTTGCAGGAGTAGCACTAGGCTCAATACTACAGCTTAATCCGGCACTAAGTGGCTTCATGGTAGCGATTCTCGGTGGTATTGTCATCGAACAGCTTCGACGTTCTTATCGTACATATAGCGAGCTTCCGGTAGCGATTATTATGACCTCTGGATTAGCATTGGCAGTTGTACTTATGAGCTTAAAGCAGAATTTAAGTAAAAGCTTCAGTTCCTATCTGTTTGGTTCCATCGTTGCGGTCAGCGACACTCAACTAAAGATTATCGCTGTGGTTGCTGTAATCGGTCTGATCTATTTTATTGTGTTACGCAGATCCTTATATAATCTGACCTTTGATGAAGAGACCGCTAGTATCAGTGGAGTTCATGTGGGCTGGTTATCATTTTCGTTTGCTGTACTAACTGGAATGACAGTCGCTGCTGCGATGCCAGTTGTTGGAGTGCTGTTAGTCTCAGCGCTTATTGTTTTGCCAGCTTCGATTGCTTTGCGTATAGCGTCTGGTTTTACGACAGCTATATTGATCTCAATCGGCGTAGGATTACTCGGCGTTTTTAGTGGCCTAAGTGCCTCGTATTACATCAATACACCGCCTGGTGGGACGATTGCTCTTATACTGCTATCGTTCTTATTAATCGCAATTTTGGTACAGAAGCTGATCCGACTAAGAAATCGTCGGCGAATTCATAAAACTATTTCCAGTAAAGGAGTTACACCTCTCAATGAAATTTAGAATCCATCATTTAGCCATTTTGTCCCTGTCCGCGTTACTTATTGCCGCCGGTTGCGGTAATAATGCTGTTAATTCTTCTACTACTACGAATGCTTCTGGAGCCGCAGAAGCTACAGCCCTTCCGGAGTCATCTAAATTAAATATTAAAGTCAGTTTCTATCCTATTTACGAGTTTACCAAAAATGTGGCAGGAGATCTGGCGGACGTGGAAGCACTCATACCAGCAGGAATCGAACCCCATGATTGGGAACCGACAGCAAAAGATATGGCAGAAATCTCAGATGCGGATATGCTGATCTATAATGGCGCAGGAATGGAAGGTTGGGTAGATCAGGTGCTGGAAAGTGTATCTGGCACTCCGTTAATTACTGTAGAAGCGAGCAAGGGTCTGGACATCATGGAAGGCACGGAAGAGGAAGAGGCTGACCACCACCATGAAGAAGGGGAGCATGTTCATGAAGAAGGGGAACATGTTCATGAAGAAGGAGAGCATGCTCATGAAGAGCATTCGCATGATCACGGTGGATTAGATCCGCATGTGTGGCTCAATCCTACATTAGCCATTCAAGAAGTGCGTAACATTGAAGCAGCTTTAGCTGCTGCCGCACCTGAACATGCCGAGGATTTTAAGACAAATGCAGATGCTTATGTAGCTAAGCTGGAGCAACTGGATCAAGAATTTAAGGACGGTCTTAAGGATACTAAACGCAAGGATTTTATTACTCAGCATGCGGCTTTTGGATACCTTGCCAAGCAGTATGGATTAACTCAGGTCCCGATTGCCGGACTATCTCCGGAGCAGGAGCCTTCTGCCGCAAATATGAGTAAGATTGTGGAGTTTGCGAAAGAGCATAAAGTGAAGACGATTTTCTTCGAGACACTTGTATCCTCCAGTGTGGCAGACACAATAGCAAAAGAGATTGGTGCCAAAGCAGCCGTTCTAAACCCAATTGAAGGATTAACAGAGGAAGATCGCAGTCAAAACCTGGATTATTTAGGAATCATGCGTCAGAACCTGGAAGCCTTGAAGAGTGCATTGAACGAGTAGATTTAAAGGATGGAAGGAGAACGAACATGGCCAAGAAATCTAAAGTTGTGAAAGAATTGAAGAGACAAGCACTAGTCGCCAAATACGCTGTTAAAAGAAAAGAACTAAAGGAACAGGGGGACTATATGGCTTTGCAAAAGCTGCCACGTGATTCCTCCGCAACTCGTCAAAAAAATAGATGCCAAGTGTCTGGCAGACCTCGAGGCTATTTGCGGAAATTTAATGTTTCCCGAATTGTATTCCGCGAATTGGCGCATAAAGGTCAGATTCCGGGCATTACCAAGTCGAGTTGGTAAATGAGAACGGCTAATCCTCCGTAGTTTAGAGGATTGGCCGTTTTTGCTGTTCATCCATCATGGGCTTTAGAAAATTCGGCTATGCTTAGAATAGGAAAATGATTTATCATAGAAGGAATATATTTCTATTTAAGATGGAGGTGATGCAAATGAGCTATACCGATACTTTTATTCGTGTAGCAGAGGACTGTCCTGAGGAAATAGGAGTTCCTCCGATGTCTTGCCGAACGCTCCCGCCTGCACATGTGATTCAATATGAACTGTTAATCAATGAGCCCTACAAATACAATCATGAAGAACTTCTGTACGAGGTTCATGTGCGCCATAAACAAATTCCACAGGAAGAACGTTTGGCCCGTAAGGAAGAAATATGGAACGAACTATTTTCCAAAAATCATCCTTGTCTAAGGGCTTCACTGTTGCCGAAGCGTTTTGGTTGGGGTGTTCATTATAACGGTGAGGGGAAAATAGCTCTCTATGGCAAAGAGTCTCCCGAATATGACTATTTCACCTCCCAAGGGGAGGGAGCTGTGAAATTACTGCCTGCGATGCGTAACAAACGTGCTTCAAAAGGAGCGGATTAAGCTGTATAAATTCATAGAAGAAATCACACTTAATACTTGGCCGGCGGAGCAAAGCGTTCTCCTGCAGGGCTGGATTCTACGTTCGGCAGCTGGTTATACAAAAAGGGCCAATTCGGTCAATCCATTATACGGGGCTGACAGCTCTCAGGTTGAACTCACAGAACAAATCAAGCTTGCGGAGCGGTATTATGAGCATGCTGGACTACAGTCCGTGTTCAAAATAACCCCCTACATCCTGCCGCCAAAGCTTGATGAGATTCTTGCAGAGCGTGGCTATACAATTGCCGAGCCTTCATCTGTAAGGCTTCTTGATCTGGGGGACTTAGCGAGCCCCGATCTGCGTTATACGGTTCAGATACAGGAGAGCTTGACTGAAGAGTGGCTGCACACCTTCAGTGAGCTTACCGGCTTGTCTGATAAGAACCGGGAAACCTTAACTAGAATGTTGTCTGCATCACATTTGCAGCAGGGTTATGTCCTGTTGTTTAATCATGGTGTTCCTGTCGCCTGCGGTCTTGGTGTGATTCAGAACGGGTACTTGGGTCTGTATGATATTGTCACTTCCCCTGCTCATCGTAGAAAGAGAATGGCGGAACAACTGCTGCTAGCGTTGCTTAATTGGGGGAGAGCAAAGGGAGCAACGACTTCCTTTCTGCAAGTTGTGCAAGCGAATACGGGGGCTTCAGCCTTGTATGACAAGCTGGGTTTTAAGGAGATCTATCAGTATTGGTATAGAGTGAAAAACTAGCTGAGGAGGGGATGCGGTGAGAAAATTAGGATTGAATCTCCTGATCATTATTGTGTACTGTTTTCCATTTGTATATTTCGCGATGGATAAAGATTTCAATAATGGTTCAATGGTTGGTTATTTAATGATGATCGTCATAACATCACTAATAGCTTTTTTGGGAAAATGGTCTAATAATATAATTGCTATAGTCATTGGGAATATTGCTTCTGCATTTGTCTCTTATTATTTTATTAGCAACTTGTCAGGGGAAGGCGGTTGGGACGGGACGTTTTTCAAACCACTTGGACCTACAGGATCGTTTATATTTTTTAGTATGCTAAACCTGATCCCTCAGTTCCTTGCGATGAAATTAGCGAATAAATTTAAAAAGAAGGTCTAATCTATGTCCGAATACTGGAGTCGAAGATTTGCTCAGGAAGGAATGATCTGGGGGAGTGAACCTAGTCCTACAGCTCAGGCAGCAAGGGATATATTCCGGCAACATAACGTGAAATCAGTTTTAGTCCCGGGTGCGGGATACGGAAGAAATACGAAGGTGTTCTCAGATGAGTTTAAGACCTTAGGCATTGAGTTGAGCGAGGACGCGTTAAAGATGGCGGCAGAATGGGATCCCAAGAGCCATTTTATCTCAGGTTCTGTATTAGATCCTATTTCTGAAGTACAGGTTGATGCTGTCTACTGCTATGACGTATTGCATTTATTTCTCGAAGAGGATCGCCGCAGGCTCGTAGCTAATTGTCTGGAACAGCTGCGGCCGGATGGCTTGCTCTATTTTACCAGTTTTTCCGATGAGGATGCGAACAACGGCTGTGGAACACTTTTGGAACCGGGAACCTACGAATACAAAGAGGGAAAATACGCCCATTTTTTTAGTGAAGAAGATTTAAGACAACATTTTGCAGGTACGAAAATAATTACGACCGGCTCATGTGTGGAGACTTTATGTGGGCCGCTTGGAAAAAAACATCAATACATACTGAGATATATCGTCGCACGTAAATCTGCACTAAGCAAGTAATTTAGGGAGGAACTCCCTATAATTTCGTTGAATATCCGTAGAATCGGCTATATCAAATGAATTATAGGGACTTTTTCCCTAGACCTCTGTGCGCTGATCAGGAGTACCTTTTTTACACAAATTTACCTTGACCCGGTAGCGCCATTTCTTTGAAATTTTTGCACAAATGAGCAAGCTGAGTAGACAGCTCCTCACCTTCCATGGGTACTCCATGTCCCGAAAGAACAAGATGTGGATTCAGCAAGGCAAGGGTACGGACCGATTTCTCAGCAGCTTCCCAGTCTGTCGTGAAATAAGAGGGTGGGCCATGCACCACCTGATGCTGCGTAGCCACTGCAAATACAGATTCCTGTTTGACCGTAAGGAACGTATCACCTGCGATCAGAACTCTATCCTCAGGCCTGAACAGGGAGATATGTCCGGGACTATGTCCAGGGGTATGGATCCATTCCCAGCCCTTCGCACCAGGGACAGTCCTGTCTTCCGGCAAGGGATGAACGGCTGAACCAAGGTCAATGCCATGATGTGAAAATAAAGGGGAAATCATGCTCATAAGCCCGCCGCCTACGGCCGGATCGGCTGGAGGGTAGTCTTCTTTACCTGTCAGAAAAGGTAGTTCTAGAGGATGAGCATATACAGGCACATTCCATTCCTCAACAAGCCTTTTTACACCCCCAATATGGTCAAAATGCCCATGCGTCAGGATAATTGCCACCGGAGGTTTATCATAATGCTCCGTAGCAAAATCAATAATATTGCCTGTATATGAGCTAAGACCAGTATCTACAAGAACCCAATCCGAAGAGGGCTGGCCAATTAATGCGACATTTACAAACATAGTGCGAAGTCCAATGACACCAGGGGCCACTTTCCAAGTATCGGTATAGCCCTTTGACAGAATTCCGTTAAGTTTCATCTTGCGCCTCCTGACCCGTTCTTTAGTACTACACAATATATTTACACACAGTAGTATGACCTCTTTTTAAGAAAAAAAGGTATGGCAAATAACCCTTCTCATGATTTCTTGAAGAAGGGCTGTGTTAGACGTGTTTTGTGAGAGGATTGTATTAGAGCGTTCCGCAGTCTGCAAATAGAATATGGCGTGGAATCCGAAAGAAAGCTTCGGCTTTTTCCTGCAGAGCAGGGGTCGGCAGATGGCTGTTGTGGAGCCATTTTCGAAATGTTCCAGGATGGACGCCTATCCAGATACTTACATCCGTTACTGAGAAATCGTAAACCATACAAAGTCCGGTCAGGATAACATTGCTGCGCGGTGAACTGGTAATACTTCTTTTCATAAAACGTGAAGGTGTAGGCTGACATACAATGGGGCTTTGACGAATCAACGCTTCATTGAACAGAATGTGGGGTGGGTACCCCAATAGGCGGCAGGTCTTGTCAATGTTATTGTTGGAAGGGATACGACCTTCGTATACCCAAGCGCTTACACTGCGTGAGGATATACCAAGCTCTTCTGCGAGTCGTGACAGCTTGATATCCTTAGCCATCAATACAGCAAGCAGCACACGGTTTCTAATCTGGCTGCGCTTTGGACGGCGAAATCTTTTGACTCGAACGCCTTGTCCAAGGTATTTGCGATTGATCAGAGACCACGCCTGGATATTATGAGTTTCTTGTTGGTTATTAGGCATAATTCCTCCGATTTTTTAAAAATATACTACAACACTTTCTGGTATATCGGCAATGGTTAATGCTGCTATTTCTGACAACACCGTTTAAGTTTCTTTCAGAACAGCTACGCTTATGATATATTTTTAATATCTAATTACAATATTACATTAGGGAGCGATATAGAATGATCAAACATATTGTGTTTTTCAAATTAAAAGATCGGTCCGAAGAAAGCGTAGCGGCAACGGTAGCAGTACTGCGTAATATGGAAGGTAAGATCCCGCAGCTTCTCTCCATCGAGGTGGGTGCTGACATCATTCATTCCGATCGTTCCTTTGATATTGCTCTAGTCACAGAAGTGGCTTCTCTAGAGGATTTACAGGCGTATCAGGTTCATCCGGCGCATAAAGAAGTTATTGCTCACATTAATGAAGTCAAAGAGCTCTCGATTGCTGTAGATTACGAAATTTAAGCTGCTGCTTGAATATAGTATCATCATTTTATACCGGAAGCGGTGACAGGAATGCGTGAGCTTGAGTATCCAATGGAAGCGTTAACTTATTTAGTCGTTTTTCTCGGAGCATGTTTCGTAATGTTCTTCTGGCTGAAACGCCGTGGCAAACGCGGTAAGTAGAGATTAGGACGGTTCTCTAACAATTATAGACATGGGGGTATTGCTGTGTATTATGTCAACCGCAATCAAATCGAAACCATTCTTGCTCAAATCCCTGATATTACCGCTGGTCTTCGGACTGTAGCAGCTTCCTGGGATGGTACAACATTAACTGGACTAATACAGGAACGCTGCCTCCATCTGGCAATAGAGGTTGTAACAGACGTTGGTAGCTGTCTCATTGACGGGTTTATTATGCGTGATGCTGGAAGTTATGAGGATATAATTTCTATTATTCATGAAGAGAAAGTGCTAGGTCAAAGTGTGATTTATGAGAGATTGATAGAATTAGTTGCTCTGCGTAAGCCACTCGTTCAGGATTATTATGCCTGGGAGAGAGGTGATCTGCATCCACTTACCCCCATTCTTTCGGAAGTACTTGAGCAGTTTGCCGTTGAGGTACGGAAATATTTGGACCAGGAGCTTGGAGCCAGTGTACCGCTATAATAGCATAGGATAGAATCACATAGAATAGGCGATAGCCGTGAAAGAGAGGGGTTCCTTTATGATGAAGATGGGGCAGGAAAACGGATCGACAAGACAAATGATTATGACGCTCCTGAAGACGAAAGGAACACTGACCATCGGCGCGCTGGCAGAAGAATTGGGAATTACAGAGATGGGTGTCCGTCGTCATGTGCTTCAGCTGGAGCAAGAAGGGCTTGCAAAGACAAAAGTGGTCCGGCAAGCGATGGGGCGGCCTTTACATATGTACTCATTAACGGAGAGAGCCGAAGAATATTTTCCAAAAAGTTATCACAACTTGGCTTTGGAGCTTCTGCGTGAATTGGATTACGGCAGTGGACTGGATGCTGTTAATACATTATTTGAAGGACGCCGCCGCCGGATGCTCGCTCAGTATGCTCCGATGATGGAACGGCGGAATTTGGAAGAACGCGTCGCCGAATTATCTTCCATCCAAAATGCCGGTGGATATATGGCAGAATGGAACCGCGAAGAGGATGGCTCATATGTCATAAAGGAGTACAATTGCCCGATTCGCCAAGTGGCTACCCAGTATCGTAAGGCTTGCCAATGTGAGCATAGTCTTTTCGAAGAATTGCTGGATGCTAAGGTCACACGTAATGAATGTATGGCAGAGGGCGGCCATTGCTGCCGCTACGCTATCGTACCCAAAAATGTTACAGACAAAACTTCTGAAAAGTTATAATAATTAGTCACAAGACAATCCCCTGCTGCTTATGATATAGCAGATATAGGCATTAGCCCGGTAGAGCGGGGAGCAATGAATTTAAAGGAGAGATGAAACGATGAAAAAGGACACCAAAGGCTTATTATGGGGCGCTTTAGTCGGCAGTGTGGTTGGATCGGTGACAGCATTGCTGTTCGCACCTAAACCAGGTAAAGAGCTGCGCAAGGATATTGCGGAAGGAACTGCCGCTGGTATTGAGAAGGTTCAAGAAATTGCTGTTCAAGCCGGAGACAAGAGCATTGAGATTTATGACAAAGCAAAAGATTCGATTGGGCATGTAGTGCATGAAGTTCGGGAATGGAGCAAATCATGTGCGAATGCTGTTGATGAAGAAGAAAAAATCACAGTAACTGTAAGCGGTATTGCTACAGAAGATGCTGTAGAAGCAGTTGACGCTGTAGAAGCTGTTGAAGAGGCTGCTGCTACTTTGGAAATGGAAACTGAGTGGGTTGAGGCCACTATAAGTGAAGATGTAAGCGAAGAAGTTAGCCTTGAAGAAGTCGTTCAAGATGACAAGGTTGATAAAGAAATTCTATAATGGGACCGTGGTTTAAATCCTCTGTTTCAGTGGTAAAAGAGTACTCATTCTCTTATAATAGAGCCGCTTTTCGCATTGGGCGGAGGGTGGCTTTTTTAATTAGTTTACCCCCGCTTGCTAAATGATGGAAGAAGACTAGTCTTGAACTAAGAGGGCAAAAGGAGTAATATCTGCAATTGGGGCTGAAAGCCAGGTACATTTTGTTTTCACCTTACATAAGCTACACAAAACAAGTAGAAGGAAGCGGTGTGTTCGTGCAGCAAGCTATAGCAATATTAGACTCAGGTGTGGGAGGGTTAACAGTTGTCAAAGAAGTGATGAGGCAACTCCCGCGGGAGAAGATCATTTATTTCGGAGATACTGCCCGAGCTCCGTACGGACCCCGTTCGACCGAGGAAGTACAACTGTTTACTGAACAAATTGTAGATTATTTGATCCAGTTTAATCCTAAAATGATCGTTATCGCTTGTAATACCGCAACAGCTGCGGCACTCGATTATATCTCAGCCAAGGTCTCCATCCCTGTAATTGGGGTGATTCATCCCGGAGCACGCGCAGCAATTAGCGCAACCAAAAGCGGACATGTCGGCGTGATCGGTACGGTAGGAACCATCAACAGCGGAGCTTATACTAACGCATTAAAGCAGTTGTCCCCTTATGTTGAGGTTGTAAGTCAAGCCTGTCCAGCGCTTGTCCCACTTGTCGAGCAAGGCAAGTTCCGCTCAGAGAAAAGTTACGATATCGTAGAAGAGGCACTCGAAGGCATTAAAGACACTAACATCGATACTTTAATTTTAGGATGCACTCATTATCCATTTCTTGTAGAACCCATTGGTGAGACTATGGGATCAGGAGTCAAGCTGATCAGTTCTGCAGATGAGACCGCTCGTGAGATCAGCACAATTTTATATGACAAAGGCAAGCTGTCCATCGGCGATGAAAGTCCAATTCATCAGTTCTTCTGCAGCGGTGATGCTGAGATGTTTCAAAGCATCGCGCGAGACTGGCTTGGAGAACAAATTAGACGTACTCCAGTAGTGTGGCAAGTATCCACGTTATAAGCAGGAGCAATGTTGAATTGAATAGGGACAAACTCCATGGGAGTGTAAAAAGAAAAACAGACTGGGAAAGCACATTTCCCAGTCTGTTTTTTTGAAATATAAGCATTTATACGCTGCGGATCTGTAATATCCTTATTTTCATGAGAAATGGTTGCCATCTATAAAGGGCGATGACGTTGTTTTTTCTTGTGATTCATTTCTCCTTCATGCCGGGTAGTGGCGCTTGCATACAATAGAGTTAAGTGCTGTATGCCGCTGTTTTTGTATTGCTGTATCAGCAATTTAAGGCCGAGAGGATGAGACCTAATGCGACAATATATTGCAAACAGGGGAGATACCGTAAGCCGAATTGCCGCTCTACATGGATTAACTCCTGAGCATGTTATTCAAGGTAATCCATGGGTTGGGAGGCAGTCTTATTTATACCCAGGCCAGGTTTTATTTCTGCCATCTTCGCCGCGTAAAAGGTATGCTGTGCAGGAAGGGGACACTCCAGAACGCATAACCTCATTATTTAAAGTGAATTTAGAGGATTTGGAGAAGCTTAATCCTGGTGTGACCTCAGGGCGCTGCTGTACACCTGGGAAAATACTTGTCATTCCACCCCCGATTCCAGACCGCGTAGTGTTTCTGCGCGGGGAGTACGGTCCGGCTGATGTTGAGAGTGACATTGACAGCTTGCTTGTCCAATACCCGTTTATACAAGCAGCCACAATAGGCACGAGCGTACTCGGCAAGCCACTCCATGTACTCAAGATCGGGAACGGCACTCGTCATCTGCATGTTAACGCCGCTTTGCATGCCAATGAATGGCTGACTTCGCCATGCTTGATGTCCTTCATAGAGGAGTATGCGGCAGCTTATGCTGAAGGCTTGGAATGGAATGGACATAACCCTGAGGTTTGGTTCCAAAACTGGACATTATGGGTCGTGCCTATGGCTAATCCAGATGGTGTGGAGCTGGTTCAGGAAGGGGTTTTGCCTGACCATCCGTTTTATGATGACCTCATGAGATGGAATGGTGGACGAAGCAGCTTCCGGCATTGGAAAGCTAACATCCGCGGTGTGGATCTTGGGGATCAATTTCCCGCTCATTGGGAAGAGGAGCGGGAACGTCGGGGAGTAAGGCAGCCCTCACCTCGGGATTACAGCGGCCCTGAGCCGCTGAGTGAGCCTGAAGCAGCTGCTCTGGCAGCCCTGGCTGAGGAAGCGCCTGGCGAAGCTGCAGTGTCTCTGCATAGCCAAGGAGGAGAGATTTATTGGAACTACCGGGGGTATGAGCCTCCCGAGAGCCGTGAATTAGCCGCGCAGCTGGCAGTTGCGAGCAGTTACCGGGCAGTGGAGCTGACGGGAAGTGATGCCGGATATAAGGATTGGTTTATTCAGACCTTCCGCAAACCTGGATTTACTGTGGAGCTTGGGATTGGCAAAAATCCGCTGCCACTAGCAGATTTTGAAGATATGGCCCTGGAAACAGGACTTATATTAGCAACGCTCCTTTCCAATGTGAAATAATTATGAAACATTTGCAGTAAACTTGCGTAAAATAAACCATAGGGTATGGCCGCTGTCGTCACTACACGTTATCCGCGGCTGTATCCTTTTTACTTGGGAGGAGGGTCACCATGAAACTGAAAAAAATACTGTCACTAAAACAATGGTCCCATATCTTCAGTAGCTCCTGGCAATACATCCGCTCCCCTAAAGTAGCAATGGGGGACAAGCTGTTATTTACAATTCCAGTATTGCTCTATTGGGTCTTGCCGGACTTCATGCCATTTATTCCGATCGATGATATTGGAGTGACCATGCTGCTAATGGGCTGGTTCGTGTCACGAATGGGCCGGAAATATCCTACCCTTCAGCAGGGTGAAGGATAGCACCGCACATTTTCGACAAGAACTTCAGAGCTAATTAGCCAATATAGTTGCTTTTAGATGTCATTTACCTTTAAAATAAGTAATTGAGTATTTAATTTTCGGACTAGGAGATGGAATATAGATGAAGGTCAAAATTACCCGTAATGCGGCTAAAGTGATAAAGAAACAAATGGAGCTGGAAGGAAACAGTGAGTTGAAGCTGCGCGTAGCAATTACACATGCACACGGTGATCATGCTCACTACGGACTGGACTTGGACACGCCTAAAGAGAACGATGTTGTAGTATCGACAGATAAGGAAATCGATGTTATTCTTGATCCGAGCCAACCACTCCTTGATGGCGTGGTCGTTGATTATTTGTATCTTCCACAAGAAGGTTTTGTCATTACGAATCCCTCTAAAGGTAATCACGGCGATCACTAAACACTCGCCTGTAAATTTCGAACACAAAGAAGGGTTGCTCCATGGCTAACGAAATACAAGTGTGCGATGAATGTAATTTCATGAAGTTGAAAAGTATTATCCCAAAGCTGCAAAAAATGGCACCTGATGCCGAGATCAAGGTCGGCTGCAAGTCGTACTGCGGTCCATGTGGCAAACGGGCTTTTGTTTATGTGAATGGTCGTTATGTGAGTGCTCCAACGGAGGATGAAGTGTTGAAGAAAGCGGAAGCTTTTATCAAACAGCCCTCCGTTCAGAAATAATACTGAGTTCTTATCAACTAAGATAATAGGGTCGATCCCTCTTCATTCTCAGAATAAGTAAAAGTAAACAGAGCAGCGATTCTCCTGTTAATTTGGAGGATCGCTGCTCTGCGTTTTCTGGCCATTGACGGCTTACTTCAATCGTGCCCATCATCCCATCATTTCTCCGTCTCATCATCTCATCGTCCCACCATCTCACCGTCTCATCGAGCCCACCATCTCACCGTCTCATCGAGCCCACCATCCTATCATTCAACCATCCCACAGGGGTTACGGACTCAGATGACGTTATTTGCCTGTTTTTAGCCTTTAAAGCAAGATTTCGGACCCCAGTGACGCTATTCCTTAAAAAGAGGCTCATATCGGCGTTTTCTAGGCTAATAGCTGCTCTGGAGTCCGTTAGCATTCCAAATCTCGGATAATGCTGCGTTTAGGGTCAGCTGTGTCCGTTAGTGAGATACTTTACGTATCTAAGTCGGAAAACCAAACGTGCTTCCAACAACGATCAAGTGGTAAATGTCCAACATAGAGAGGATATCGCAGCAGCCCTTTTCGATAGTTTTTTGGGCAGTCTCTTCGTTTACCCGGATGTAAGCTTAAGGTGCAGATTGTGTGTTCTTGAGCTTCTTGATTCCATCATATTTCATGATATCGTCGGAGATCTGTAGGCGGAGCTTGCTGGTCTCATACCCGATGCTGCACTCCCCTACGTCAACGGCTTCCCGGCTTTCGAGACTATAACAGGTTCCGCTGGCAAATTGCCCATTTTCGCTGGGGAGATAAGAAAGCTTTGCATCGGCATAGGCACCGGATCGCAGCGTTACAAGACGCTCATGCCCGCTAAACAGATTATTGCCCATGAGATAATAAGGATCACGTGAGATCCCCAGCAAATGGAGCAAGGAAGGTGTAAGATCCAACTGACCAGCTGGAGCTGAATCTAGGACAGAGGCGTTAGAGCCTGGCAGATGAATGAGCAAGGGTACCTGATGCATTATTTGCTGCATATCGAGTGCGCTAAGGCTTTTGCCGAGAAATTGTTCGTAATAAGAGGTCTCCTGGATCGAATTATCATGATCTCCATAGAAAGCAACAATGGTATTATCCCACAGCCCACGCTGCTTCATCTCTTTGACCATTTCCCCTAAAGCTTCATCCGTATAGTGAACAGCCTGCAAATAATCTCCGAAGATCGTGCCCTTGAACTCTCCAGTATCAAGCCCTTGTTTATCTGCAGGGAGAGAATAAGGATGATGGCTGGATAGTGTAGTCAAAAATGAATAAAAAGGCTGCTTTATCGTTTCTGAAGTGTCCATAATATCGAGGGATTGCCGCAAAAAGGATTTGTCACCCAGAGACCAGCCTAGAGGTTCGTCTATTGTATAGTCTTTTTTGTTATAAAAATGGTCATAACCTATCGCGTTATACATAATCTGCCGATTCCAGAAGCTGCCTTCGTACGCATGAAAAGCATTGGTACTGTAGCCCTTTGATTTCAAAATAGCAGGCAGCGTGTCAAACTGATGATCCGGGTAACGGACAAATACCGAGCCGGAGACCAGCGGGTACAGGGAAGCGTTGGACGTGAAATCCGCATCGGAAGTTCGGCCTTGTGAGGTCTGATGGTAGTAGTTGCTGAAATAGGTGTTTTCTTTGATTAGAGCGTTCAGATTAGGCGTGATCTCCTGGCCGGATATTGAGCGTCCAACTACAAAGTTCATAAAAGCTTCAGCTTGAATAACAACGATGTTGCTTCCGCTGTATTTTCCAAAGCTGTCATTATTGGCATTTTGCTCAGTGTTTTGTTCATTGAACCAGAGCTGCATTGAGGTGGCTTCTTCTTGCGAAAGCTCGGGCTGCGGACCTAGATGATCTTTAGCATATAAGTAAATATCATAACCGTGAAAACCGATTAGTCCGGTTACGTTATACATCGCCAGACTCCACCAGTTGCCAGTGAATAGATCTTTAGCCCAGGTAGTAGCATAGGTGTGGATAGGGCCAAAGGTCAGCGCGCAACCTAGCGCCAGAGCAACGATGCCATTCACGCTTCTTTTTAGCATCTTGCTCAGGCGTGAAGAGCGGCGGGAATAACCGTTTTGAGAATAAGAGTGAGATTGCCCATAACGGCGAGGGGCGGCATTAGAAAAGTATGTATGGGTTTTCCGGTGGTAGAACCCTATTCCGATTCCATAGGCAATAAGCAGAAGCCAGTCAGCGAACAAATAAAGATCGGAAGGACGCAGTAGGGCGAAGATACTTCCACCAAGCGCATCCATCTGTCCAGCCTGAAACAATACGGGTACCGTGATAAAATCCTGAAAATAACGATAGTAGACGATATCCGAATAAATAAGCAGTGTCAGAAGCAAGTTTATACTTAACAACGCTATCGTCTGTCCCCGGCGGGGAAGCCACAGGGTCCAAAAAGACAATAACATGACTGAACCTACAGCAATCCATTTGTCCTGCCGGTTCATATCTATATTGGGAGCATGCAGCCCACTATGCAGAAATAATAACTTGGCCAGCATGATGCCAAGAAAAAGGAGATAACCGATATATCGGGAGCGAATCACAGCAGCTATTGTACTTGTTACGGTTCTGTTGCTCCGAATTGATGGAAAGTCAGACATTATAAAACCTCCTAACACAGAAAATAAATAAAACCAGAATAAACAATGTTGTTGTCTTTTTCAGATGATAAACGTTTCTCATAGAAATATATGAGCGAAAAGTTATAGGCGCTAAACTAAAACAGTCTTATACTCGGAGAAAAACGGACACCCTCCTCATACGAGGTAGATGTCCGTTCTGCATTCAAAGCAATGGTGATCCTAATTATTTCGGATTTCTAGGTGGAAGTGGACCCAAGTATTGATAATATTGACACTCGATACGTCCGTTATACAGTTTGCGGCGTTTGTCTGCCTTACGACCGTAAAATTGTTCGAATTCCTTGTATGGGGTGATCGCAAAAAATGACCATGTTGGCAGATATATCATCATTTCACCAAACTGGCGGGTCAGCTTTTCCACTTCTTTGTCATTACTGATCCGTTCTCCATAGGGAGGGTTGGTAATGATACAACCATATTCTCCTTCAGGTCTTGCTTTGGCAGCAGCCATCACTTTGAAGGTAATTTCTCCGGACAGTCCAGCACTCTTGGCGGCAGCTTCAGCAATTTCAATCGCTTCTGGATCGATGTCCGTACCTGTTAATTGCAAAGGATAATCATCGCGCACCGCATCGAAAGCTTCTTCGCGAGCCTCTTCCCAAAGATGTTTGGGGATGACTGGCCAATGTTCAGATGGAAATGAGCGGCGTAGTCCTGGAGCGATATTCCAAGCGATCATGGCAGCTTCAATTAACAGTGTTCCCGAACCACAACATGGATCGAAAAGCGGCCGATGGCCATTCCAGCGGCTAAGCTGGATTAGTGCAGCAGCCATTGTTTCCTTCAGTGGAGCCTCTGTTGCATGTCTGCGGTAACCCCGTTTGTGAAGCGCGGGTCCTGTGGTATCTAATGTGATCAAAGCGATGTCATTTAATAAAATCACTTCGATCACATATCGAGGACCGTTCTCCGGGAACCAGTCTGTATGATACGAAAGCTTCAGCTTCTCGACGATGGCTTTTTTGACAATCCCTTGGCAAGCGGGTACACTCGTTAGTTGTGATTTATGGGACCGTCCTTCAACCGGGAATTCTCCATTCTCTGGAATCCAGTCTTCCCAAGGCAACGCTTTAACCCCTTCGAATAACTCGTCAAAGGTTTTAGCAGGGAATTGGCCCATTTTAACCAATACGCGGTCAGATGTACGCAGCCACAAGTTACAGCGACAGATATCGATGTAATCACCGCTGAATAATACTCGTCCGTTCTCGACCTTGGTCTCATAACCCAGTTCGTTTAATTCGCGCGCTACCACAGCTTCTAAACCCATAGGGGCAGTAGCGATTAATTGTAATTTGCTCAAATACTCTCAACTCCGTTTAACTTGTAGATAAATACAAAAAGCCAGTACAATAAGAAGAGACGGCATTGTCGTCCTTTAAAGCATCCATACAAGTATAGGGGAATGTGGGACACTTCACAATGCCCGGCATTCCATAAATCATAAAATGTTCCCCGTCATCCCTTACTATGAGCAAACGGGGGATCCTCAAAGGAGAATCTTTATGCTTACGCAAGAAGAATACAGTGAACAACTTTATACAGAGGACGAAATTCTGCTTCGAGTAAAAGAAGCAATCGTCCAAGCAGGCATGCCGCCGGTGTCTGTCGAGCCAGGGTACGGAAGACTGCTCACCATGCTAGTTAGACTGTCTCGCTCTAAGCGTATTTTGGAAATTGGCGCACTTGGCGGTTACAGCGGAATTTGCTTGTCCCGCGGTTTCTCTGAAAGTGGCACACTGACTTCGCTAGAGCTGAGAGCCGACTATGCCGAGCTTGCCCAACGTAATTTAGAGCTGGCAGGCTTCGGCGATACTACGGAGTATAGAATAGGACCCGCAATGGACAGCCTGAAGGCACTGGAAGCAGAGGGCGCTAGGTTCGATTTCTTTTTCATTGACGCAGATAAGTTGAACTACACTAACTACTTGGAATATGCCATCAAGCTGGCCAATCCAGGAGCGATCATTGCGGGTGATAATATTTTTCTCCGTGGACGGACCCTAAATACAGATAGAAATGGTCCTGCCATCCTGGCTGTGCGCCACTTCAATGAGATGATCGCCACGGATGAACGTCTTATCAGTACATGCCTGCCTGCCTATGATGGACTGGCACTAGCGATGGTCAAATAACTGATTAGCGAAATAACCGCGGTGCAGTTACTTTGTACAGCTTTAATCGAACCCAAATCGTATTAACCAGCAGCAAGCAGCCGGATATAATGAAGAGCCCCTCAATTCCGATGTAACCTGATAGAAAGCCGCCCAAGATAGCTCCCAGCATATTGCCTAGCGCCAATGTACTGCTGTTGAAGCCGAATGCGCGGCTTTCTTTTCCGTCAGGGGTATAGGAGCGGATAAGCGCATTAACGCTGGGCAACAGTCCGCCCATGAAGACTCCCATTAGGAAACGGACTATAATCAGCTGCCAGACGCTAGTTACGAATGCCTGCGGAATTAGGAAGAGTGAAGCGCCAATTAACGCATAGGTCAGAATACGATGTGCGCCGACTTTGTCACTTAGCTTCCCAAGCAAGGGAGAAGCCAGCATATTGGAGATCCCTGTAACGGCACTGACCATCCCGGCCAAGAAAGCTATATTCTCAGCGGGTCCATTTAATTTTTCTACATAAAGTGGCAACAAGGCCATAGGACTAATCATTGCAAATTGCAGCAGAAAGGTTACACCGAATAGAGCTGGAAGCTGAGGGATTTTGATTAATTCCTTCAAGCCTGCGAGTACAGAAACCTGTGGCTCTTGTGCGGCTTCGGCGCGGTCGAATTTTTCTTTAACAAGAAATAATGCCAGCAGAGAGGCGATAAAGAGCAAGGCTCCAACGACATAAAAAATCGGCCGAAATCCGATTAAATCGGCAAGTAAGCCACCAATCAGTGGCCCTAGAATTGTCCCTGCTACAGATCCTGATTGCATCAATCCCATGGAGAAGCCCATACGTTCTTTGGGGGTAGTACCTGACACCAGTGCGATGGAGGCGGGATTGAAGCCAGAGATTGTACCGTTTAAGAGACGGAGCAGGAGCAGCTGTAAAGGGGATTGTGCGAAGCCCATTAATACCATGACAATAGCCATCCCAAAGCTGGAACGCAGCAACATGATTTTGCGTCCATATTTGTCTGCAAGCTTGCCCCATAATGGCTGGAATATGAAAGAGGTTAAGAAGTTTGCGGCAAAAATAAGTCCCGCCCAGATTCCAATTTCATGTTCACCCTGGACACCAAGATCCTTCGCAAGGTACAAGGTCAGGAAGGGTGTAATCATTGTCATTCCAGCATTCACCAAAAATTGCCCGAACCAAAGCACTAAGAGGTTGACCTTCCAGGTCTCCCATTTCTTCATAGTGCTTTCACATCCTTTCAAAGAATTTCAGAGAATATATGATTCACGGAAAAAATGCCATTTTATCAGTATATCATTTTTTGCAGCTTCATGTGTGCAACACATGTCATAGTAATGTCATAGGATTGTCATTCCAAACTCTTCGTATTAGTTGTTACAAGCTTTTAAAAAGGGCATAATAGTAGATATGCCGATTAAAAAATCTAATAAAATATAATGGAGATCTTATCATGACCTACAATGACACTTTTATCCGCGCCTGCAGAAAGCAGGACACGGAGCACGTTCCCGTATGGTACATGCGGCAGGCCGGCCGTTATGATCCCGAGTACCGTAAAATTAAGGAAAAGTATTCGTTGCTTGAAATCTGCAAGCAGCCTGAGCTGGCGGCAGAAGTAACCATGATGCCCGTTCGCAAGCTGGGTGTGGATGCGGCCATTTTGTATTCCGACATTATGAATCCAGTTGCTTCAATCGGAGTGAAATTCGATATCGTTAAGGATATCGGTCCAGTGATTGAGAATCCGATCCGTAGTGCAGCTGATGTGGAGAGACTAAAACCCATTGATGTGGAGGGTGATCTGAGCCACATTTTGGAAACGATTGCTATTCTGGATAAGGAACTGGACGTTCCTTTGATCACTTTTGCAGGCGCGCCGTTTACAATTGCCAGCTATTTGATCGAAGGTAGACCTTCCAAAGGATATATCCGTACGAAAGAGCTAATGTACAGTGAACCCCGTGTCTGGGAAATGCTGATGGACAAGCTGGGCGATATGATTATCACTTACCTCCGAAGTCATGTGCGGAGTGGAGGCAAAGCCTTCCAATTGTTCGACAGTTGGGTTGGTGCGCTTGCTCCACGCGATTTTGAAACATACGTGCTGCCGACGGTTTCTCGTATTTTTTCCGAATTATCTGATCTTGATGTACCTAAAATATACTTTCCTGGCGTAAGCTCTGGAGAATTACTGCCAAGTCTTACGAAGCTTCAAGCAGACGTAATCGGGCTGGATTGGCGAGTTAGCTTGACTGAAGGCCGACGCAGAATAGGCAATAAATTTGCGATTCAAGGAAATCTTGATCCATATTTGCTTACAGCTCCGATGGACCTCTTGAAAGAACGCGCGAAAGCACTGATCGATGAAGGTGTGCTTGAGCCAGGTTATATCTTCAATCTGGGCCATGGATTATTCCCGGAGGCCTCATTAGACAAACTTAGAGAATTGACGGAGTATATTCACACTTATTCTCAGGAAGTATTACAAGAAACGGCTAAGCAGCGTTCGTAAAAATATAAGAATTTATATGTTCCACGCTATTAAATTGTAAAGGGGACGGAATCCGTGACAGTAAAAATAGGTGTTCTCGTCATGTCGTATGGCACTCCTAAGAGCCTAGAAGATGTTAAAGCTTATTACACGCATATTAGACGGGGGAATCCGCCAACAGCGGAGCAGCTTAAAGAGTTAACCGACCGTTATGAAGCAATCGTCGGGGGGGTATTCCCACTGCGGGAGAATACAGACCGGCAAGTAGAAGCTTTACAAGCAGCATTAAATGCGGATAAAGCGGGAGCAGATGTTGAATTTGTCTGCTATCAAGGCTTGAAGCATGCCAGTCCCTTTATTGAGGACGGCGTGGAGGCTATGGCGAAGGATGGCATTACTCAAGCAGTGGGTATTGTTTTGGCGCCACACTATTCCAGTATGAGTGTAGGGAGCTACATCAAGCGTGCGCAGGAAAAGGCTGATGCATGCAAGATTGACATGGGTTTTGTGGAGAGTTACCATATGCATCCTGAATTGATCGATGTGTTAAGCCAAAGAGTGTCGGCGAAGCTGGATCAATATATTGAAGCAGGTGCGACCCGTGATGAGATTCGCGTATTATTCAGCGCTCATAGTCTTCCAGAACGTATTCTGGCTATGGGTGATCCATATCGGGATCAGCTGCTGGAAACTTCGCAGGCAATTGCAGCTCAAGCAGGCATAACCAACTGGCAGTTTACTTGGCAAAGTGCTGGCCGCACAGCTGAACCGTGGCTTGGTCCAGATATTCTGGACACGCTGCAACAGCTTAGTAAAGAACAGGTGGAATACGTATTGGTGGCCCCTATCGGATTCGTATCCGATCATTTAGAGGTACTGTACGATCTCGATATTGAGGCAACAGCCGTAGCTGCAGAGCTTGATATGCGTCTTATGCGGATTGACTCACTGAATAGTGATCCCGCATATATGTCTGTATTGAGCGATGTAATTCGTAAACGACTGGAGCAGATGAAGGCCGCTCAATCATGATTGGCCCCACAAGAAAAATTGTTATCATAGGCGGAGGGCTGAGCGGACTCAGCGCCGCCTTTTATATTCGTAAATTTTATAAAGAAGCGGGTATTAAGCCTGATATTGTTTTGCTTGAGAAAGAGAAAAACCTCGGTGGAAAGATTGAAACCTTACATCGCGATGGTTTTGTGATTGAAAAGGGACCGGATTCATTTCTGGCGGAAAGGGCGGAGATGTGCGAGCTGGCTAAGGAATTGGAATTGGATCACGAGCTGGTATCCACTAACCCTCTTGCTAAGAAGCGATATATCTTGCAGCGGGACAAGCTTAATCCTTTGCCAAACGGTCTTGTACTCGGTATCCCTACCGAACTGAAACCTTTTTTATCAAGTGGGTTAGTTTCGTTTGGGGGCAAAATACGTGCGATGATGGATTTTATTCTTCCTCCGCGGCGTAATGATGAAGACGAATCGCTTGGTGAGCTTATTGAGCGCCGTCTAGGGTCTGAAGTGCTGGAGAACTTAACCGAGCCACTCCTCTCTGGCATGTACGCCGGAGATATACAAAAAATTAGCCTGCATGCTACTTTTCCGCAATTTGGACAATTAGAACAACAGTATGGCAGCCTTATTCGTGGAATGCGCACAGGGCGAAAGAATAAAAAGGCACAGGAAGGTACTACACAGAGTACCTTCTTGACGTTCCGCAAAGGGCTGCAAAGCCTCGTGCATAGTCTGATTTATGAGCTGCATGATGTTGAACAACGGACGGAATCTAACGTAGTTTCTATTCAGGCTGTTGGGAGTCCTTCTATTTATGAGGTAGAGCTGGAGAATGGCGAACGGTTGCTTGCGGATGATGTATATATCACTACACCTAATTTTTCGGCTGCTGACTTACTTCGTCCCCATATGGAGGTTACGGCGCTGGAAGCGGTGGATTATGTTTCAGTAGCGAATCTAGTCATGGCTTTTAACAAAAAGGATATTGTTAACGAATATGATGGATCAGGTTTTTTTGTGCCTCGTAAAGAAGGGCGAAATATTACTGCCTGCACATGGACATCTACGAAATGGCCGCATACGGCTCCTGATGATAAGGTGCTTTTGCGCTGTTATGTGGGTCGTTCTGGTGATGAACAGAATGTTCAGCTGCCTGATGAGGCTTTGACGGAGCTTGTGCTTAAAGATTTACGAGAGATCATGGGCATTACTGCGAAACCAATATTTACGGAAATCACCCGCTTAGAGCATTCCATGCCGCAGTATCCTATAGGACATCTTGATAATATTACCGAATTCCGCAAAGAATTAGCGGCTTCGCTTCCTGGTGTGTATGTCATTGGCGCCGGATTTAATGGCATAGCAATGCCGGATTGCATCAAGCAGTCCAAGCTTATTGCGGAAAGCGTTGCTAAACAGCTAATGAATGAAATGTGAGTACGATGACTAAATAAAACAGTGAAGCGAAGCATGAGGCGCTTCACTGTTTTTCTTTAGTTAGTAAAATTTTCTATTTCTATCGACTCTCTTATTTGTAGGGTGCTGTGATAGATATGCTATAATAAAAACAATTTGAGAGTAGAGGAGATCACAGAAACCATGTATCCGCCGCGATCGCGTTCTAGACAAAAGAACAAACATAAGAGCAAACGCAAGCGCAGAACGGCCTGGGCTTGGATCAATGCAGGTCTTCTTTTGATGATTACCGTGTTATTGACTTATAGCTTTACGAATGACCCTGACAAGAAAAGCGCCTCACCGCCTCCGGTAGCAGAAGCGACAGCTACGCCTATACCAGAGAGTAGTGATCAGCCTCAGACAGCATCTCCGGTGGTTGCAGTTGCAACGCCTGAAGCTACAGAGACGCCAAGCCCTTCTCCTACGGCAACTCCAGAGCCAACGCCTACACCGCAGGAGGAGCCTGAAGAGATTATTGAAACACAAGCTCCTGAAGCGACAGCGACCCCTGCGAAGGATGAGGACAGCTCGGAAGCAGCAAATAATGATGCAGTGTCTGGTCTGCCGTCAGATGATAACGCGTCTGGTAAGACGGTAACTTTGAATTTTGGTGGAGATGTTATATTTTCCGGGAAAGCTGGAGAACTGCTGGAGAAGAAAGGTTATGATTATTCGTATGCCGCATTGGAGGGTCTGTTCAAGAAAGATGATCTTACGATCTTGAATCTGGAAACTCCAGTGACCACAGGTGGCGTAAGTGCCACTAATAAGCAATTTGTATTCAAAGGATCACCACTCGCTCTGGATGCGCTTAAGTCAGCGGGTGTGGACGCAGTAAATATGGCGAATAATCACACGCTTGATCAAGGAGAGCAAGGCTTGCGGGATACCCTTAACCACCTTGCTGAAAGAGGAATTCCTTATGTGGGTGCGGGGCTTAACAGTAAAGAAGCATATTCGGCGCAATATTTTGAACGTAAGGGCATTAAGATCGCTTTGCTGGGATTCACCCGGGTGATTCCTGCGTCGGATTGGATGGCAGGGAAAAATAAGCCGGGACTTGCCTCCGTATACGATAGTGCAGAAGGACTGAAGGCTATTGCTGCAGCCAAAAAGAAAGCCGATTTGGTGGTCGTAGTGGTCCATTGGGGTAAAGAACGGGTAGAACAATACGATAAAACGCAACAGTCGCTGGGCCATAGCTTTATCGATGCAGGAGCCGATCTTGTCATTGGCGGCCATCCACATGTGTTGCAAGGCGTGGAGCCATACAAGGGCAAATGGATTGCCTACAGCACCGGGAATTTTATTTTTACGAGATCTACAGTGCCTGCCACTTGGGAAACTGCGGTTTTTCAGGCGGAATGTAGTGTAAAAGGTCAATGCTCCTTAAAGCTGAAGCCTATGAAAGCCGAGCTAGCACAGCCTGTGCCAATGAACGAAGTGGATGGAAAGCTCTTGTTAAAAAGAGTAGAAGCTCTATCCGCAGGACGGGTAAAGATCGGCAGCGACGGTAAAGTCACTCAAGTTACCAAATAGGGTTCCTGGGAGGTCCTTATGATGAACAATTTGTGTGTAGCCCATCGAGGGTTTTCCGGTAAAGCTCCAGAGAATACATTGGCAGCCATTCGGATGGCGATTGCCATGCCCTTTGTGCACTGGATGGAAATTGATGTCCAGCTCTCCAAAGACGGCGTTCCTGTTGTCATTCATGATTATACGTTGGACCGGACGACCAATGGTCATGGCAAGGTAAAGAACATGGACTGGGAATATATCCGGCGTCTGGATGCGGGGAGCTGGAAAGGGCGTGTTTTTCAGGGCGAGCGGGTGCCTTCTTTGGAAGAGGTGCTGTCACTAGCCTCTGGAAGATTGCGTCTGAATATTGAACTGAAAACAGTGGGAGATATGTATCCTGGCATTGAGAAGACGGTGACGGATCTTATTTCTGCAAAAGGTATGCGGGACGACGTGATCTTGACCTCTTTTGATACTGGAGCATTAAAAAAAGTCAAGGAAATTGATCCCCGTTTTCGTACCGGATTGATCTTTGATTCCAGATTTGGCAATCCTGCACGCAGGCTGCATGAACTGGATTGCTCTTTACTTTCGATTAGCTTCTCGCGTCTGAATCCTAGACTGGCTAAGCTTTTGTCCGAGCGTGGGGTGGAAATTATGGCTTGGACTGTGAACAAAGCGAAAGAGATGCGTCGCTTAGCCGACATGCATTCTGATATAATGATCTGTACAAACCGCCCGGATATATGGGGCGACACCTTTCTGAAGGTATAAATAATCCAAATCGATGGGAAAGAGAGCTGACTGTTTATGTGCGCTGCTGTTAATAATCTATATTGTGTTGGACGCAACTACAAGCTACACGCGGAGGAATTGGGTAACAATGTGCCCGTGGAGCCGCTCATCTTCATGAAGCCCTCACATGCGGCTGTTTCCCTCGATAAAGCAGTAATTAAGCTGCCAAAGGATGCGGGTCAGATTCATTATGAAGGTGAACTTGTACTGCGTATTGCACGTGATTATACACCAGGCATGAGCGTGGAGGATCTGGTAGATGTTATGGCACTGGGACTGGATTTCACGCTGCGTGATGTGCATAATGATCTGCAGAAGAAAGGTTTGCCGTGGACGCCAGCTAAAGGCTTTAAAAATGCCGCACCACTCACCCCTTACATAGCGTTTCCAGATAAGGAAGAGCTGGAGGGAACTGATTTTACAGTGGTGAAAAATGGGGTGGAAGTACAACGCGGCAATGTTAAAAACATGATTTTTTCACTTCAAAAAATTGTTGATTTTATCGCGGAGCGCTACGGGTTAGGGAAAGACGATGTGATATTTACAGGTACTCCGGCAGGAGTGGGTCCTACTGTAGCTGGCGACGCTTTCGAGCTGTACTGGGGCGACAAGCTGATGGGGACTTGCCTGATCGGTTAATAGATCTGTTGGAGATGAATCTATGCAGTGGGTTATTGGCGCTTTAGGCGCTTTGATTGTTGCGGGAGCGGCATATTGGAAGCAGTCTTTAAGTCTCTCTGGCATGATTGCCGCGGTAGTGATGGGCACTATTTATTTTGGTGCCGGAAATGCTTTTTGGTTTGGGATATTGCTGATCTTCTTCATCACTTCAAGCCTGCTGTCCAAACTTCATCATGATAATAAAGCAGAATTAGAGCTGACGTATGCTAAGACGGGCCGCCGCGATGCCGGGCAGGTCTTTGCTAACGGTGGACTTGGCATGGTTCTGGTTCTTCTGAATGCGATCTTCCCGCATGAGCTATGGGGGTTCCTATTTATTGGTGTAATGGCTACAGTAACCTCGGATACATGGGCTACGGAGATCGGAACACTGAGCAAGAAACCGCCTCGTTCTGTCCTTACGGGTAAAGTTCTTCCTGCCGGAGCTTCGGGTGGTGTATCCAGCTTGGGTACGCTGGCGGCGGCGGCAGGAGGCGCACTCATCGGTGCGTCAGCTTGGCTGCTGCGTATGATATCCGGCATGCCGGATCACTCTTTCGTGCTGCTTACCCTAGCAGGACTTGCCGGAGGATTAGTCGGCGCCTTTGCCGACTCTATCCTTGGTGCAACCGTGCAGCAGATGAACCGCTGTACCGTATGCGGCCGCGAAGTGGAAGGCTCACAGCATTGTGGGGCTCCAGCTGTACACGCAAGAGGCTGGAAGTGGATGAGCAATGACGCAGTCAATGCCATCAGCTCTATCCTAGGAGGTGCGGCAGCCTTACTGCTGAGCATGATCATTTAGCATTTGAATTTAAGCTTTGAATGGCACAGTTTAGGGAGGGACCGATGAGTAGCGCATCCAATCAAAAACATACTGCTATTCTGGATGCCGCATACGAGCTCTTCGGTTCAGGTGGATTTTACGAAACGAAGATGTCGGAAGTGGCGGAGCAAGCCGGGATAGCAAAGGGCACCGTTTATTTATACTTCAAGAGCAAGGAAGATTTATTCATGGCAGTGACGCGCCGCGATTGTGAGGGGTTTCTCCTGCAATTACAGGAAAGACTGAAGGCTAGTGATACTTTGGCCGGTAAACTTTCGATCATTGCTAAACATCACTTGAATTATTATTATGAACGCAAGCGGCATACGAAGCTCTTTTTCCGTGCCCCTAACAATAATCCTGAATTAGTGGCGTATATGACTCAATTTATGGAGCAATACATGCAAGATGTGGTCAAGGTATTATTAGAAGGTGGAGCATCCGAGCCTGAGCTTATGGCACAGTCCTACATAGGGATGCTGGATCGTTTGAAGATGGATATTTTATTTGATCCGTCTTTTACGGAGGAGGACGCGTATAAACGCGCTGATTTCGCTGCTGGTCTTTTTATTAGAGGGGCCATGATCACCTGAATTTTGGATAGGATGATAGACCGGATAAATAGCATTGGTTAGATGCGGGCCGGTTTTATGAAAATATAAGGCAAGCGAGGAAATAGCATGAATATTATGACCGTGGAACATCTTTCCAAGAGTTATGGCGAGAAAGTACTCTTTAGCGACGCTTCATTTGGTATGGACGATCGGGATAAAATTGGCTTGATCGGTGTGAATGGAACGGGTAAATCAACCTTTTTACGGATTATTGCCGGTCTGGATACTCCGGATGGTGGACAAATTGCCATCGGGAATAATGTAAGAGTACAATATTTGGCGCAGAATCCTCCTTATGATCCTATGAATACAGTTTTGCAGCAAGTGTTCGCCGGGGATGATCCAGACCTTGCTACCATGCGTGAGTATATGGAGACTATGTCCCAGCTTGAACAGCAGCCTGGTAATGCTGAACTGGAAGGAAAACTAGTAAAGATTGGGCAGGCGATCGACGCTGCGGGAACATGGCATTTGGAGAGTGAAGCCAAAAGCGTGCTTACCAAGCTAGGCATCTTAAAGTTTGATGCGTTAATGGACACACTTTCTGGTGGACAACGTAAACGTGTGGCTCTGGCAGCTGCACTGATTACCCCCTCTGAACTGCTGATTCTTGATGAGCCTACGAACCATATTGATACGGATTCCGTGGCTTGGTTGGAGCAATATTTGCAGAAACGGCGCGGCGCTCTTTTGATGGTGACGCATGATCGTTACTTCCTGGAGCGTGTGGCTAGTGTCATGCTAGAGCTAGATGGTGGCCAGCTTTATCGTTATGAAGCTAACTATTCACGGTTTCTAGAGCTTAAAGCCGATCGAGAAGAACGAGAAGCCTCTGCCGAACAGAAGCGTAAGAATCTGTTGCGTACAGAGCTGGCTTGGATTCGTCGCGGTGCCAAAGCCCGTTCAACAAAACAGAAGGCAAGAATCGACCGCTTCGAGAAGCTGAAAGAGAGTACGGGAAGCAGCTCGAACGGTTCATTGGATATCTCTGTGGCTTCTACACGTTTAGGTCGCAAGATCATTGAAATTAATGACCTGTCGAAAGCGTTGGATGGTCGTCAGCTAATCAAAGATCTCAGCTATATCGCTGTACCCCAGGATAGAGTGGGCATCGTCGGCCCGAACGGCAGCGGCAAATCCACACTCTTAAATATGATTGCAGGTCAGCTGCAACCCGATAAAGGTGAAGTTCAGCTTGGCGCTACGGTTAAGCTTGGTTACTTTACACAAGAGCATCAGGATATGGATGACAGTATGCGTGCCATTGAATACGTGAAGGAAGAAGCAGAAGTGATACGGACAGCAGACGGCAGTGTGATTACGGCTGGTCAAATGCTGGAACGCTTCTTGTTCCCTCCTGCGATGCAGTGGACACCGATCTCCAAGCTGTCTGGTGGCGAAAAAAGACGCTTGTATCTGCTTCGTGTATTGATGGGAGCTCCTAACGTATTGCTTTTGGATGAACCTACGAACGATTTGGATATCGGCACATTGGCTGTTTTGGAAGATTATCTGGATGAATTTCCGGGTGTCGTCTTTACCGTATCCCATGACCGTTATTTCTTGGACCGTACGATAGATAAGCTGATTGCTTTTGAAAATGGCGATATCCGGATTCACGTTGGCGATTATACGGAATATGAAGAATGGCTGGCCAAAAATGTACCGTCACGCATTGGAGAACCGAACAAAGAAGGAAGCTCAAAGCAAAAAGAGGCCGCGGACACTGCCAGCAACCCTGCAGCTTCAACGGCTCCCAAAACAAAACTCAAATTCAGCTTCAAGGAACAGCGTGAATATGAGGGCATTGATGAGCAAATTGAGCTTGCAGAGCAACATTTGACGGATATTAGTGTACAGATGGAGGCGGCTTTTGCTGACTCTGGAAGGCTGCAGGAGCTAGTAGAGGAGCAACGCCTAGCCGAAGCAGAGCTGGAGCGTCTTATGGAACGCTGGACCTATCTGAACGAGCTTGCGGAGAAAATCGCTGGTAAGGCTTAAACCCGTTGGATGGCTTTGAATGAAAATAGGGGAGGGCTCTGTGTGGAAGATAAACTTAAAGCTGCCGTAGCCCTACGCAACGCTGGTAAAGCGGAAGAAGCCAAAATGATGCTGTTTGAGCTATATGAGCAGAATGCTGGGGACGCTGAACTTCTATATCAATTGGCCTGGACGCATGATGTGCTGGGTTTGGAGCGGGCGGCAGTACCCTTTTATGAGAAAAGCTTGGCGTTAGGATTACCTTCTGAGCAGAGAGTTGGCGCTCTATTGGGACTGGGCAGCACCTACCGGACACTCGGAGAATACGAGAAGTCAAAAGGTCTTCTGATGCAGGCTGTTCAGGAGTACCCGGAGAATAAGGAATTTCCGGCGTTCCTAGCCATGACCTTGCACAATCTTGGAGAGCATAGTCAAGCGATGGAACTGCTGCTTAAGCTGTTGGCAGAAACCTCTGCGGATGAAGGGATAAGAAGTTACAGTAAGGCCATTTCTTATTATTCAGATAAACTGGAGCAAGTCTGGGATTGAGGCTGGCTTTTAAATCACAGTGATTCTTACAAATCACTACCCGGACACAGCTGACCTTAAACGCAGCATTATAACCCATTTGGAATGTTAACGGACACCACAGTCGCTATTGACACTAAAAGCACCCAATACGTTCCTTTTTTGCGTGAATAACGTCGCTTGGGTCCGAAAGAATGCTCCAAAGGCTAATAATTTGCGAATAACGCCTTCTGGGTCCGTAAGCACCAGCCGAAAGTGATGACCACCGGAAATTCCGGCAGTGTCTGTTGAAGAACAAGTGAACCACCAATAAACAAAAAAAGAGTAGGATCCTCCACTAATTGGAGAATTCTACTCTTTTATTTTTCTACTTATTTATTTCGTTCCGTCCACAGCAATCATTTGTACTACAGACCGAGAATCGCCGGGTACAATGATTTCCTTCGCATTCATCTGGGAAGAGCCATCTCCGTCCAAGAAGATGCCTTCCAGACCCTTAGCAGGAACTGTCTGGAGGATCGCTGAACGGAACTCTGCCGCTGTTGAGAGCGTTGGGGTAACAATCAGCCAGAGCTTTCCTGTGTTGTCATACACCATGCCTGAGCGCAGGCGTTTCTCATCAGCGTAAGGAAGATGCTCTTCAGCTACTGCCGCTTCCCATAAGTCTTCGTGTCCCAGATTCATACTAATGCCACCTTGCGCAAAATAATGCTGGCGATCAGTAATCTTCAATTCTTCTCCAGAAGAGACAACCTGTACGGAGAAGCTACGGCTGGCACCATCCCAGACAAGGGTTCCACGTGCGTATTTAGCATTGAACCAGCCAGACCCATAACCCTTCTGGGCTCCGTTGACTGGAGTATCATTCATGATAGCCATGGATAAAAGCGCATCTTGATAGAAAAAACCACCGTTAATCCCATATGCATTAACTTGCCGTAAAGGGACACCCGCGGCCCTGAGCTTAATATCCTCAGGTGAAAGTGACATCATATAGAGCTGCACGTTATCTGTACTCACTGTTTCCAAAAAGCTATAGGCGTGAGGAAGACCTTTAAAGGGATCTTCCTTATGATTTCTAAATACCAGAAACAACGATAGCGCTAACCCCACTATCAATAACACCAGAAGTGAGACGATAAGTCCCTGTCTGCGCCTCCAGAGCTGGTTCAGCTTGCCAGAGCTACCCTCAGTTTGTCCCCACATAAGCAGCGAGAAGCTTAGCAGTGTTCACTACAGCTTGCTTATGCGTACGTTCCATGGAGTGGGAGGCATGTACACCTGGGCCAATCAATGCTGCACGGATATTGTTTCCGCCTCTGAGCGCTGCGGAAGCATCGGAGCCGTACATAGGATAAATATCAACGGCATAAGGAATTGCGAGTGCTTCTGCCAGTTCAATCAAACGACCTGTCATAACATAATCGTAAGGGCCGGAAGAGTCTTTAGCACAGATGGATACATCGGTTTCTTTACAGCTGAGATCATCACCCATGGCGCCCATATCGACGGCAATCATTTCATTGATTTCACCAGGAATCCAAGCTGTACCATGTCCCACTTCCTCGTAGTTAGAGATGAGGAAAGAAAGGTTGTGGAGAGGTTTCCAGCCTTCACGTTTAATACTTTCCAGCAATCCGAGAAGGGCAGCCACGCTTGCTTTGTCATCTAAATGACGGGATTTAATGTAGCCGCTAGGCGTAATCACTGCACGTGCATCGAAAGAAATGAAATCTCCGACGGAAATGCCAAGCTTGAGTACGTCTTCTTTAGAAGATACCAGCTCATCAATACGTACTTCCATGTTCTCCTCTGATCGTTTGAAGTCACGAGCGTCTGGATATACGTGAACAGATGGATGGCTGGTTAAGATGGTTCCTGTATAAGTTTTGCCGCTACGGGTATGGATCGTGCAGTATTCATTCTCAATGCTGTGCATGGCGAAGCCACCCACAGAGGTCAGACGCAGTGTACCATTAGCTTTAATCGAGCGGACCATGGCACCAAGTGTATCCACGTGAGCGCTGATGCCAATAGTACGAGAGGGATCTAGGCCAGGGACGTTAAGAATTACGCCGCCTTTTTCATTCCAGCTTAAAGGTACGTTCAGCGCAGCTGCTTCTTCAGCAACTAGTGTCATTACCTGTGCGGTGAAACCGCTTGGGCTGGGGGTGTCGAGTAATTTTTTTAGGATGGAAAGTATGTAGTCTTCATTAGGTTGAATGGTAATCATTAGTTAAGCCCTCCTGTTAAGCCATCATTGTCTGTGTTAAAAGAATCCAGTGAAGTGTCGGCATCACGAAGCTTGGTAAGCTCAGCAGTTAAGCTTTTAATTTGCTTTTGTAGTTTGTATTGACGAAAAATGCCGTAAGAGCCCACGATGATTCCGCCAATTAACGCGCAGCCAAGAATAACGAGTATAAGTGGTATATTAACCACATCAAAACCGAAATTGACTTGAACGGGATCAACGTTGATGACTGCGAATATGGCGGTTAGCAGCGCGAAGATTAGACCCGCAATTAGTGACCATTGAATTCTCATTGAATTCTTCCTCCTCAGGGGGATATAACAATATAAAATCCCCTGCCCAGATAGGGCAAGGGATTAATGTAATACTAAGCTCTCTGCCTTATTTGGTCAACTGTTCCATTTGCTCGATAACACTTTCGAACACACTCATCGCTTCGCGAATCGGCTCAGGAGACGACATGTCAACGCCTGCTTTTGACAAAATATTGATGGAGTAATCACTGCCACCGCTCTTCAGGAAGCCGAGGTAACGATCTACCGCCGGTTTACCTTCTTCAAGGATTTGTTTGGCAAAGCTAGTCGCTGCCGAGAAGCCTGTTGCATATTTGTAAACATAGAAGCTGTTATAGAAATGCGGAATTCGTGCCCATTCCATCTCGATATCCTGATCTACAACCATTTCTTTGCCGTAGTATTTGACATTCAGGTCGTAGTAGATACTTGAAAGATCTTGAGGGGTAAGCGAATCGCCCTCTTCAACACGCTGATGAATGATCTTTTCAAATTCTGCGAACATTGTTTGCCGGAAAATCGTTGTCCGGAACTGATCGGCATAGTAGGTGAGCAGATACATTTTTTCCTTAGGATCTGTAGACTTTTTGAGTAGATAATCCATAAGCAAAGCTTCATTGGTAGTCGAAGCAACCTCTGCAAGGAAAATGGTATACTGTGCATCCCGATAGTTCAGAGCGTTGTCTGAAAAATAAGAGTGTAGAGCATGACCCATCTCATGTGCCAGAGTAAACATACTGTTCAGATTATCGTTATGGTTCAGCAGGACGTATGGGTGTGTGCCATAAGGGCCCCAGCTGTAAGCTCCAGAGCGTTTATTCTCGTTCTCATAGACATCAATCCAGCCATTGTCGTAGCCTTTTTGCAGCACATTCAGATAATCTTCACCCAGCGGTTTGAGGCCTTCTTTGGTAATTTTCTTCGCTTCTTCGTACGTGATATCCAGCTTATATTCATCTACTAGTGGTGCAAATAGGTCATACATATGTAACTCATCCACACCAAGCAGCTTTTGACGCAACTTCATGTAACGGTGCATTAAAGGAAGACTCTCATGAATCGTATCGATCAGGTTGGTGTATACCTCTTTTGGAATGTTATCACCGTAAAGAGACATTTCCATTACAGATGGATACTTGCGGACGTGTGAGAAAAAGACGTTTTTGTTCACATTGGCGCTAAGCGTTGCTGCGATGGTGTTTTTTTGCTTACGATAGGTGTCATAGACTGCTTTAAAAGCATTTCGGCGAACCTCGCGATCGGAGCTTTCCAAGAACTTGATATAGTTGCCGTGAGTCAGCTCGACCTCTTTGCCATCTTCATCTTTAATCTTAGGGAATTTCAGATCTGCGTTGTTCAGCATACTAAAAATATTCTGAGGCGCTTGTGCTAGGTTTCCAACTTGGGCAAGCAGAGCTTCCTCAGCCTTGGACAATACATGCGCTTTCTCACGTTTCATCTCTTTTAAAGTGAAGGTGTAAGCGGACAGTTCAGGATCAGCAATAAATTGATCCAGCTTCTCAATAGGCAGTGCCAAGATTTCTGGGGTTACAAAAGAAAAGGCTTCGCCTGCTTCGATCCCAAGCTTCTTCGCTTTGGAGGACAAAGCTTGATATTCAGGATTAGCAGTGTCTTCATCCTGACGCATATGAGCATAGACAAAAAGTCGCTCAGTGGAGACGGACAGCTTGTCATCCAGCTCAAAACATTGTTTCACAGCTTCTGCGGAATCAAGTTTACCTTGGAAATCAGCAGCTTTTTTGATCAGTGATTTAGCTTCAGCATATTCTGCATCCCAATCCTTCTGAGAGGCAAATATATCTTCAAGCTTCCAACGATTCTCAGCAGGTACTTCACTTCTCTTCAATAATTGTTCCATAGAAACCCTCCTAGAATGATGAGATGTAGTAGGCATAATCTCCCTCGGCAATACTGTGGATGATATTTCACCCGGTAGCAAGCTGAGCACAAGTAGAAGAGGGATGGACTTGAGTGTAATAGGCATGACGTCCTCCTCTTTGAAAAGTAGAGTCAGCTTATTATGTCCTGCTAAGTCCTGATTATTAATATTTAGTCTTCTTTATATGGTAGTTATGCCAACAAGCTATAAATAACAAAGATGAAAGCAAACAGAATCATTACGACCGCAGCCATGGCCATGCCCCGCTTTAGTTTCGGCGGGACACGATCCTTGGTCATAATTAATACTGCGCCTAGACAGAGGACTAGGACAACATAAATCGTGAGATTTTCGTTATTCATTTCCTGTTATACCTGTTTGAAAGCTGCAATGATGTTTTTGTACTCTTCTTCATTGTCTTTATAAGATTCTTTGTTGAAGCGGTTATTCACCCATTGCATCATCGCTGGACGACTAAGGAAGGTATGTGTTTCTTCTCCCCATTGATCGGAAATTTCGCGGAGTACAATGTAGCGGCCTTGAACTTCTACCGTCATCATATTCCATTTGTCTGTTTTGTATATTTCATGTTTTTTGATCATTATCATTACCACCCTGGCGATTTTTGGCTTTTGGCTCAATGATAACGCACTGGAGAAGGGAAAAGCAAATTAAATCATATATTAAGGGTTGGGTTTGATTGATTTGAACAGAAGATTGCAGTATACTATAGTTATACGCCATATATGGCGGTTATTTTTAGGAGGTTGTTCAATTGAAAGGTACAGTAAAATGGTTTAACGCAGAAAAAGGTTATGGTTTTCTTCAAGTAGAAGGCGGCGAAGATGTATTCGTACACTTCTCAGCAATTCAAGGTGAAGGATTCAAGACTTTGGACGAAGGTCAAGAAGTAGAATTCGACATCACTGATGGTAGTCGCGGACCGCAAGCTGAAAACGTAGTAAAATTATAAGAAACAGCAGGACAGTTAAGCTGTCTGCTACAAATATATAATTTACTTGGCAAGCCCTTGCAAGAGTGGTTACCAACTTACAGAACACAGTTCTTTCGGGAACTGTGTTTTTTACGCTCACTATAGAAGTTATCCAAAATGAAAAAGGTCGTTTCACTCCAGTGAAGGGGAGTGAAACGACCTTTTTGTATTATGGAATAACACCAACCCTAATTATAGGGAGGCTTTTTTGTTCTTTTTTCTGAAATAATTGATCGGCTCCAGGTTGGATTTCAATAAATGCTGTCCCAGAAACCCTGCAAAAGCAAGTAAGCTGAAACCCGTAGCCACTATATAAAAAATATAACGCCCCGCCTCTTGATAAATAATGCCGCCAAAGGTACCGCTAAGCAGCCCAGAGGCACTTGACCAAACGACGGTGAAAATGGCAAGACCTGTTGCCCGAAGGCGATCCGGGATAATCCGGGTGATATAACGGACAGATGTTACATAAAAAACACCAAATGATATACTGTGCATGGCTTGAATGGCAATCATTGAGCCTGGATGATCCGCCAGGGACATCAAAAGAAAACGCAGAGCATACATCAGACTCCCCAAGGCCAGCAAGGGCAATTCTTTGAATTTGTCGCCGTATCTGCTGAGGATAAATAATACAGGGATTTCACTAAGAGCTGACGCGAGCAATGCCCAGCCAATGATTTCCTCACCAGCGCCTAGTTGTTTTAGACTGATCGTCAGAAAGGCTTCGTTCATTCTATGGCCTAACGCGAGTACAAACACACAGCCGAAGAACCACAGCACCTCTTTTTGCAACAATATATCTTTAAGTCCATTTTTGCTATTATCAGCTTCAGCTGTGTCCTTATCTTGATTCGTTGTTTCTATAACAGCAGGTCTTTTAACATCCTTAAGACCTAGGGTAATTAAAAGTGCAGCAATAATGATGATGATACATAGGGTCAAGCTCCAAGTAGAGCCCAATGCTCTTAATGCATAGCCAACGGTTAGAGCAAAGAAAGAATAGCCTAAGGAGCCAAAAACGCGAATGGTAATGAAGTTCCGTCCGTGTCTTTCGGCAACTTTGATAGCCATTGTATCGGCAAGCGGAAAAACTGGGTAATAGAAGAAGTAGAAGAAGGACAAAATAAGCATGACAGATGAAAATTCGGCCGCTCTGGCTAATAGAAGACCAGTTACTAATTGACCCGCAAGTAGTATGAACATGATCTTTCGAACGGTGCCTAACTTATCGCTTATCATACTCCAGAATAGATTGGATAGGATGGAGATAAGGGGACCGAGGGAATACAAGTAGCCTATCTGAGAACTGCTAAACCCTAAATGTGTGTAGAATAAAGGAAAGTAGGATACTACAAGGACGCTGGTACCATATATGGTAAAAAGAAAGGAACGCAGCCAGTTTTGATCACTGTAAAGGCTGCCGGTCCGTTTTGAAAACATGGATTGCACTCCTCCGAAATTGAAATATGCCTAGTATAGCATAAAGCAATGGGGAGATGTTTTTAAAAACTGCTGTATTTCTGAATCTTTCATGATTTTACGAAAGTGATTTTGTTGTTTGTACAAATACGCCTGATCATATTATAATAAGTGGTGATTTGGATAAGGAGACAACAATGTGGAGGCACTGTCATTGAGTGAATTAGAGCAAGGCCGTTACCTTAGCCCGCGTGGTCCACTGGGACTTATGAACAGGGTCTATAAGTACGTGCTGCCGGAAGTGAGAGAATGTCTCCATTTCTGGCGCCAAGATGCGAACGGGATTCCCGATCCCGAGCTCCGGAAGCAAGCACTTGCCAGCATTGAAACTAAAGAGTTTCATTGCATAGGCGGTGGTATTTATGCCGCCGGCAATTTATCGATGAAACATATACTGATTCCGCTAATTGTTGCTTATCAAACTATCAGTGATTATCTGGACAACTTATGTGATCGCAGTACTTCGCTTGATCCTGCAGATTTCAGGCTGCTGCATCAATCTATGCTGGATGCTATTGATCCAAATGCTGAGCCAGGTAATTATTATGCGCTTCGAAGTGAACAGAATGACGGCGGATATTTGTACAGGCTGGTTCGTAAATGCCAAGAAATGATTTCTTTGTTGCCAGGTTATTCCGCTGCTGCAGCGGAGATTCGAGAACTGGCTGTGCTCTATACAGATTTACAAGTGTATAAGCACATCCGCCCGGAACTCAGGGAAACAGCCCTGAAGGAGTGGTGGGAGGAACAGGGCAGTCGAGCGCCGCATCTGCAATGGAATGAGTTTTCGGCTGCAACGGGATCAACACTAGGTGTATTTATGTTATTTCTTTCCGCATGTGATCCGAAGCTGAACCAAGCTTCTGCGGCTTCGATTCGAGCCGCGTATTTTCCGCATGTATGTGGTCTGCACATTATGCTGGATTATCTGATTGATCAGGAAGAGGACCGAGCAGGCGGTGATCTTAATTTCTGCAATTATTATGATGACACGGATACCATGCTGAGTCGGATCGCTGCAATGGTTGAGTGGGCCCGTAAGGATGTTCGTAATCTTCCAGAGTCTTCGATGCATCGTATGGTGATTGAGGGATTGCTGGCACTTTATTTATCTGATCCCAAAGTTAGCGAACAGCGGGAAGTTCGCTCTGTATCTAAAAGCCTGATGAAAGGCAGTCCGCTTACAAGACTGTTCTTCTTCGCTAACAGCCGTTGGATACGCAAACGCTTTTTGTAACCATGTCGCGAAGTTGTTTTTATAAGATGTATCAGGCTTCGCACAATTTTAAGGAGGAACAACAGAATGTCTAAAATTCAAAAAATCGCAGTATTGACTAGTGGTGGAGATTCACAGGGAATGAACGCCGCTGTTCGTGCGGTTGTAAGAAGCGCACTTTATTTCGGTATTGAGGTATTTGGGGTGCAACGTGGTTATCAAGGTCTGCTGAATCGCGATATTTTCCCAATGGATCTTCGCAGTGTAGGGGATATTATTCAACGTGGCGGTACTGTTCTGCAGTCTGCAAGATGTCTGGAGTTCACGAAACCGGAAGGACAACAAAAAGGCGCGGATATCCTTAATGAACTGGGTATCGATGGTCTAGTAGTTATCGGTGGAGATGGTTCTTATAAAGGAGCTAACAAATTAAGTAAACTTGGTATCAAGACTATGGCTTTGCCAGGTACGATTGATAACGATATCTCCTTCACAGACTACACTATCGGGTTTGATACAGCGGTTGGCGTTGTTGTAGACGCTATTAACAAGTTGCGTGACACTATGTCATCCCATGAACGTTCTTCGATTGTAGAGGTTATGGGACGCCACTGTGGCGATATCGCGCTGCATGCTGGACTGGCCTCCGGAGCAGAAACAATTCTTGTGCCGGAAATGCCGTATGATTTGAATGAAGTTGCTGACCGGATGCGCGATAACTTTATCAGAGGTAAACGTCACAGTATCGTAATTGTTGCCGAAGGCGTTGGCAAAGGTGAAGATGTGGCTCAAGCTCTGAAAGACCGTCATGCTTCTCTGGATGCACGTGTTACTGTACTCGGACATATCCAACGTGGTGGAACACCAACTCCTGGAGACCGGAATCTGGCTAGCCGTCTTGGCGATTTTGCCGTACGTAAGCTAATCGAAGGTGAATCCGACAAGGCTTGTGGTATCATCAAAGGTGAATTAACTCTTACAGATATTGATCTCGTTGTAAATACGAAAAAGGGCTTTGACCTGGAGCTGTACGAGCTGGCTTCCCGTCTTTCCCAATAATTAGCGACGCTATATATAAAAAGGAACAGCTGCGAGATGCGCACTGTTCCTTTTTTGTGTAATATGGATCGTTAACTCTGTGGTTGTTCCTGTGTGTATTGTGCGGCATAACGCCGTTGAACTTTGATAAGCCGAGACAATAGCAGGGTCGCACCGATGGCAAGACCGGTAATAAGACCAATCCAGTAGCCGAATGCTCCTAGATCTGTATAAGTTGCAAGTACATAACCTGTAGGTAAGCCAATTACCCAATAGGCAATAAAACAAATGATAAAGGCTGGGTTAACATCCTTATATCCGCGAAGCGCCCCTTGAGTAGGTGTAGCAATTGCATCTGAGATTTGAAAAAAGATTGCATAGATCAGGAAATGCTGAATCAACGAGATGACATCGGGTTCATCTGAATATAGACCAGCTACATGATTTCCGGCAAACAAGAGTAATAAAGCTGTGGCCAGCGAAAGGATTGCTGCCAGCCCAATACCCATTATGGCATATTGGCGTGCATCCTTTTGTCTGCCAGACCCGGTCTCGAAGCCGACGAGGATGGTAAGGCTGATGCAAATACTGAGCGGAATCATATAGAGTGTTGTTGCAAAATTGATTGCTGCCTGATGCGCGGCAATTGTTACGGTATCAAATCGGCTCATTAACAAGGTTACAGCGGAAAAGACAGCCGTTTCGAAAAAAATCGAGAAACCGATGGGTACTCCGATTTTAAGCAAATCTTTAATGCTGTTTAACGATATGAAGTAGAAATTACGGAATAATCTGAGATTTACAAAGGCCTGAGAACGATATATGAACAGTAGAGCAACGGCAAATATAACCCAATAGGTAATGGCTGAAGCTACCCCTGCACCAACACCCCCGAGACGAGGGAATCCGAAGTTCCCGAAGATGAGCAAATAGTTCAAACCTACATTTACAGGCAAAGCTATTAGTGTAATACACATGGATACGCGTGTTTGCCCTAAAGCGTCTATACAGCTACGAAGTACCGTATATCCAAACAGGGGGATAATTCCGAACGAAATAGCACTGAGGAAGCGGAAAGCAACATCTCTTACACCAGGCTCCAAGTTCATAAAATTAAGAATAGGTGACAAGGCAAAGCTGCCAATCAGCAAGACGATGATCGAAACAATCAGTGACAGCCAAATACCTTGTGTGACTTGAAAGGCAACATCCTTATCTTTTTTGCTCCCGATGAGCTGTGAAACAATAGGTGTGATCCCCATAAGAATACCGCTGAGACCGGTTTGGATTGGAATCCAAAGACTAGTTCCTATCGCAACTCCTGCCAGATCGACGGTTCCGAATTTACCGGACATATTAGTATCAAAGAAGGTGATCGCGGATAAAGCAATTTGTGTAACAAGGATTGGGAATAAAATATGAAAAAATTGTCCTGCCTTTTGTTTTAAAGAGGTGGTCTGTATCATAATTCTGTGCCTCATTCTTTATGATTTTTCATGGAATAGGTTAAATAGTTCAATAAGTTTCCGTTAAAAGACCCGGCAGACGCCGGGTCTTTAGCATACGTATATCAGATCAGCTATAAATAATAAGGGCTGTATTCATTGTTTTTCGTAATCAACATCGGCTGTATAGCGATTATTGGCGTTCCAGAGAAGGAACTCATCCACATTCTCATCTTTTAAAGCGCGGATTTGATCTTCCACCTGTTTTTTACCATATTTCACATAATGACCACTTCCGAGCCAGCTTGCTGTAAAGTCTTGAATCCAAGGCCGAATAACGGGTTTGTAGCTGCCCAGTGGATCAAGCTTCTTATGTGTATCAACCATGGAGCCTTTGATTGTAGCGTAAGGATCTAAGTCGGGCTCTTTCACGCCAAACCATCCCGTTGAATAGTGACTTGGATAAACCATTGGACTGATAACATCCACATTCTTGGATATTTTAACAAAGTCTTGGCCGATACCCTCAGCAGGGGCAGATGCGGCATATCCAAAAATATCTACGGACACACGGACACCAAGTGGAGCTAGCTCTGCTTTGGCATATTTAACAAAATTAGATACAATTTCTACGCGTGAATCACTGGTTTTAGTGTATTTAAGGGTTTCAGCACGTTTTTCGAATCCTTCCGGAAAACGAACATAGTCGAACTGAATTTCTTTGAAGCCGAGCTTGACAGCTTCCTTGGCGATATCCACATTGTATTTCCAAACATCTTCATTATAAGGATTAACAAAGCTGTCGCCGCCTTTATTCTTCCATACAGTGCCATCAGAATTAACAAAAGACATCTGCGGGTTCTTCTTGGCAAGAATGGAATCTTTAAAAACAACAATCCGGGCGATAGGATAAACATCATGTTTCTTCAAACGTTCCATTAACTTGCTGATATCTCCAATAAAAGGCTGAGGGTTACCAAGCTTCTGAAGGTCGGCATTATCGGTCTTATACGTGATATAACCCGCATCGTCCTTAATGTCTATAACCATTGAGTTAAGTTCGGTTTGGTCAAGCAATGTAAGCAGCTTTTCCATTCGTTCCCCACCAGCACTGTAGGCGGTAACATAAATGCCTTTTACTTTGGGTGCGTCTGGCTGTGGATCGGTGTGTAACATACTTTCTGAGTTTGTTGCTTCAGGTGAAGCGCTTGGAGCTGGAGTTGCTACATTCGAATTGTTGTTTTGTTGTGCAATGATGGGGGGATTCATGGCGGACTTCAAAGCGATCGCCACTTCAGCGTCATGTTGGTTCTGTTGTACGCCTACGCTTCCCAAGGCCATCATCAGTAGAGCCCAGGTGATGTTCATTCGTTTTTCTCTCCCTTTATGTACTTTCCCCTAAATTATATAGGAACGGTTGCTCCCAAAAAGAACAGTGTTGTAACAATATTAGCTCAGATTGGGAATAAAAAACCGCCTTTGTTGTTTATAAACGAGATGTATGGATTCGAAACGGTATGAAAAAAGTAAATGCCGCCTTAAATCGGCAACAGGGCCGAACCCAAGGCGGCAACTATCAAGACTTCTCTTGCGGCTTGCTCATTGAAGATACGCAGAATTCTGATGTTCACAGATGCTGTAATGGATAATATCCATGGCATCTGCAGGTTCCAGAATACTTAGCCCGTCTCGCAGAACGATTACTGAATTTAATTCGTCCTGTTTGAGAAACGGCATCATATCAGGATACCACCTCATGACGATTGCTGACAGTTTTACCGTTTCCATTTCCACAAAAATCACCCTTTCCTTTTTCGATAGTTCTGAATAGATTCAGTGTTCATCGGAAAACGAAGTGCTTTGGAAAAAAGAGGGGTAAATCTCAATCTTTATGAAATTGTTAGGGTTCTGCGTGTGTATAATATATCATAATTCTGAGTTTGGTGCATTTTCCAATACTAGGAATTTTTATTTCCTCATTTTGTCTTTCCGGAAGGAGCCCATGACACCCACTGTTTCAACAATATTTACAAAAGCTTGAGGATCTGTCGTGCGGATGATACGTTGCAGCTCTGCAAGTTCGTAGCGGGTTGTTACCGTCATTAGCATGTCCTTTTCAACGTGAGAATAAGCGCCTTCTGTTTTAATCTTTGTGACACCTCGTTGAAGGCCTATTAGATGTTGCAGTAATTCATCTGTACGGTTTGTTACAATATATACGGTTACTTTTAAGTGGCTGATATGAATCATATCCAACACTTTACCTGTTACATATATAGATACCATTGATGAAAGTGCTAAATTCCAGTTCTGGTCAAGATAAGCGGCCGCCAGGATAACTAGTCCATTTAAACTTACCACTACATTACCGACCGGGAAATCACGGTATTTAGTGATAATTGAACCCAAGATGTCAAAACCTCCGGAAGAACCTCCTGCACGGAAAGAGATACCGCAGCCAATCCCAACGAGAACTCCGCCAAATACAGAGGACAGCAGCATATCTGTAGCCACCAGATGCTCGGGAATCACCGTTAAGAACCAGGTTGTAAACACAACGGACAACATGCTCATAATAATAAATCTCCGGCCTAACTGGAACCAGCCAGCAGCCAGCAGAGGAATATTAAAGAGCAAGTATAGGAGGCTTATGTTTAATGGAGTGAAATAACCCACTAACATGGAAAGCCCAGATACGCCACCACTTAGTAAACGGTGTGGAATTAAAAATAGATTAAATCCACTGGCGATCAGTGCTGCCCCTAAAAAAACAACCAAACAATTCAAAATCTGTCTTAACAAGTAAATCCACCCTTATATATATATTTAAAAAAATAAAACATGAAAGCAATGAAAAGAAAGGAACCCACTGGTATTCTCACATGTGTTTGTGATATAATGTATAGGATATTCTTGAGTAGAACGTTACAATGGTATTTTTGCATTGCATCGGATGTAAAGCTACAGTTGCTCAGGTACAACAAGGTACCTGATGATTAGGGAGGCTTTTCGTCCCAAAAGCGCTATATCATGCAGAAAATAGAGCATGATTGGACAGCCTATAAATGTGTTTACCGCTACTTAAGAATACAGACAAGCATGTGGAATGTCCACTGTATAGAAGGAGCATGAATAATTTGAAAACATTCGCAGAATTTGGCTTGGAGCCAAAAGTGCTACAAGCAATCACAGAGTTAGGATTTGAGGAGGCAACACCGATACAGGAACAGTCGATCCCATTAGCATTGACTGGGTCGGATCTGATCGGTCAAGCTCAGACTGGTACAGGTAAGACTGCTGCTTTTGGTATCCCCCTCATTTCGAAGATTAACCGTGAAGACGAAAAAATCTTGGCCCTTATTATGGCACCAACTCGTGAGTTGGCCATCCAAGTGTCAGAAGAAATTGGCAAGCTAAGCCGTTTCAAAGGTCTTCGCTCGTTGGCGATTTATGGCGGACAGGATATTGGACGTCAAATCCGTGGATTGAAAAAGAAACCACAAATCATTATTGGTACACCTGGTCGTTTGCTCGATCACATCAACCGTAAAACGATCCGTTTGGATGATGTTCAAACCGTTGTATTGGATGAAGCAGATGAAATGCTGGATATGGGCTTTATGGAAGATATTCAGACGATCTTGAAGCTCGTTCCTGTAGAACGTCAAACCATGTTGTTCTCTGCTACAATGCCACCAAACATTCAACGCCTAGCTCAACAATTTCTTAACAACCCGCAACATGTCTCCGTTATTCCGAAACAAATCAGTGCCCCACTGATTGATCAAGCTTATGTGGAAGTGCCTGAGCGTCAAAAGTTTGAAGCTCTTAGTCGTTTGATTGATATGGAATCACCTGAATTAGCTATCGTATTCGGACGTACTAAGCGCCGGGTTGATGAGCTTGCTGAAGCTTTGCAAAAACGCGGATATTCTGCTGATGGATTGCATGGTGACTTGTCACAGAACCAACGTGATGCTGTAATGCGTAAATTCCGTGATGGCAGCATTGACGTGCTGGTAGCTACTGACGTAGCGGCACGTGGTCTGGACGTATCCGGCGTAACTCACGTAATTAACTTTGACTTGCCACAAGATCCTGAAAGCTATGTACACCGTATTGGTCGTACAGGACGCGCAGGTAAAGAAGGTACGGCTTGGTCATTCGTTACTCCACGCGAAATCGATCACCTGCATTTGATCGAACGTGTTACTCGTCACCGGATTACTCGTAAACCTTTGCCAACAATGGCTGAAGCTATTGAAGGTAAACAACGCGTTACTGCTGAGCGTTTGCTTGAAGTGGTAGAAAGCGGAGAATTGAACGAGTACAAAGGAATTTCTATTCAATTGCTTGAGCAATATGATTCCGTACAATTGTTGTCCGCAGCTATGAAGCTTCTCACTGGCGACAAGAAGGATTCCGCAATTGAATTGACTCCTGAAGATCCAATTCGTGCTAAACGTCGTGGTGGCAAAAACGATATCCGCAGTGGCCGTAAACCTAATGGTGGTTATGGCGGAAACCGTGGTACTTCCGGTGGCAGCGGTAGCGGTGGCGGATACCGTGGTAACCGTGATAATAACGGTGGCGGTAGTCGTGGTGGCTATAGCAGCGGTGGCAGCAACTACGGTAGCGGCAGTGGCGGCTATGGCGGTGGCTATAAAGGCAACCGTGATGGCGCACCAGCTCGTGACGGTGGTGCAAACCGCAGCGCAGAGCGTAAACCATACACTCGTCCAAGCAGCACGAGCACTCGTCCTGCAAAACGTGAAGATTTCGATAATTAATACTTCGTCCAGATACCAAAGAAGACGAGATGCCGCATTGCGGTTCTCGTCTTCTTTTTGCTGAAATATAAGGATGTTTGGTGAATTGTTGTGTCCTTAGTAGGGCGCGAATTTGTTTTGTGAGATATTAGTATCCGAATGTACGAGTGATGATAACGAGCAAGATAAACAATACGAGGATCGTGCCTGTAGAAGTCCAACCGCCGAAGCCAACAGGTGTAGACATGAGATAACCTCCTTTAGAATGTGGGGATTTTGGTATTTCTTATGGTTACAATCCTAATATATGGACTATAAAGGCTTTACGTATAGACGATAGTCTATAATTCAGAAAGTTGGGCTATGGAAATGAGGAGGTCAAATGAGGTATAGTTAAGATATGTAGTATGTAAGAGACAGAGGAGGAAGGGAATTGGAGTTTAAAGGAGCAATGGGCGGCTTATACCGCGTCACAGAATGGATTTCACGTATCGCAGGAAGTAATATCTTATGGGCACTATGTTCCGCCCCGTTTTTGTTTTTTGGTGTTTTAAAGATGATTATGTTAGGGACAGGCGCAGGTGGAGCGAACGAGCAAATTACATTGAACTGGGCAATGGGGATTCTAGCGCCCTTTACGGTGTTTCCAGCTTCAGCCGCTTTATTTACTGTAGTACGTAAGTGGGTAATGGGGAATACGGATGTAGGAACTTTTCGTACATTTTTTCAGGGGTATAAAGAGAACTATGTAAAAAGTATGCTCGGAGGAGTTATCTATACATTGATGTTCGTTGTTATGTACGTTGATGTAACAGTTTACATGACACAAATGCCTAACTTCAGAATTGTTGGTATTTTGATGTTGGTGCTGATGATACTTTTGTCGGTATCCATGTTTAACTTCTTTTCCATTGTGGTTCACTACCAAATGGGCTTCAAGCAAGTGATGACCAATTCTATATTGCTGACTATAGCACGCCCAATTCGTGTGTTCTCTACATTGATTGCAGCCGCGGTTCTTGTTTATATCGGTCTTAGATATCCGGCTCTGTATTTCATTTGTATTCCAACGTTGATTGCAATGGCGGCCTTCTTTAACTTCTACGCTACTTATAATAAGCTACAGCTGCAAGTAGAAAAGAAGAAACTAAAAGAGCAGGAAGAAGCAGAAGCAGCAGCATTGAACAATCGGGCGGATGAATATGACGACGATGACGATGATGATGACTACGAGGATGAAATTGATGAAAAGGACACCAAACGCATTTAACAAAATGCTGGATTAAGCGTTGGATATTTCCAGGTAATTAATTCCTGTGTAAAAATAAAGCGCATACAGGTTTACTTTTTCGTTAAAACGCAATATAATAATAACAAATCCTGCGATGTACGTTACGGTTACTCGTTGTTTTGAACCAATGATAATGTCTTGGGAGATCTACACGAAGCGCAGCTGAACCGCCCTGTCTATATGACTTGGGGAATTCAAAAACGTTTTCTGCGATCACCCACCTGCTCTAGCAGGTTCAGAAGACACTGTAGCCGGACGGCATAAGCGGGTTTTCTCTTGTTTAAGCCAAGGCGCCCTGTTTCCCGTGAATAATGGGAGCGGGCGCTTTTTTGTATGTCTGGAATAAAGGGAAAGTGAGTTATACCCTTTTGTTCCTGAGACAAGAGTGTTACACTTAGAATAATGAACTTGGGATTTGTAGAGGGGGAAGAATTTTGTCGTTAAAAAGAACCTTGGTTGGCTTATTCCGCAGTCATGATGGAACAAGCGACCGCGCCAAAGATCCGACATTAAAAACGCGTTATTACAATCTAACTAAAGACAAAGCATGGGAAGAAGTTTCATCAACTTTAAAGAAAGTTCCTGGATTTAAGGTGCTTCACGAAGTGGAGTCTGTAGGTGAGATTACTCTTGAGAAAAGAACGGCATTTGGCCGTACGCTGGACATTACGGTATCGGTGCTAAATACGACGCCTGTTCGTTGTGGTGTAGACATGTATTCTGCATCTAGAGGTTCACTTGGTGATCTCGGGGCGAATTACCGTGTGATTCAACGCTTGTATGCATCTTTGGACAAAAAATTAGGAAAATACAAAGCAGACTGATTTTTAGAGGCCCGTCAAACCCTTCTTGCTTAGGGGTAGTATGAATGCGTTTACGTAAACGGTGAGCTGCTCAGTGTGTTATCGATAAATCTTTCTATTACAAAAAAAGCGGGAGAAGGATGGACCTTCTGCCGCTTTTTTAACAGAGATAATTAAGTATTGTTGGAATAACCGCTACTGATTAAAGAATTAGAGCAGCTTCTTCACAGCAGCAATAGCATCTTCATAGTTAGGGTGCTCGGTCATTTCACTCAAATATTCAACATACACGATCTTGTCGTTCTTATCCAGAACAAAGATGGAGCGCATATCTAAGCGGAATTCTTTAATCAGCACACCATAGGCTTGTCCAAATGAGGTTGCTTTGTGGTCGGATAGAGTAATTACTCGATCGATGCCGGCAGCACCGCACCAGCGAGCTTGGGCAAACGGCAGGTCCGTGCTTACCGTGAGAATTACCACATCGTCACCAAGCTCTGCGGCTTCACTGTTGAACCGGCGGGTCTGTGCGTCACATACCCCGGTATCAAGAGAAGGGACAACACTGATTAGCTTGATTTTACCGGCATAATCACTTAGAGACACGTCTTCTAGAAGATTCTTGCTCAGAACAAAATCGGGTGCAGGATCACCAGCTGTTAGCTTAGGTCCTACGAGAGTGATGGGGTTGCCTTTAAAAGTAGCTACGCCTGTTTTTTCTTGCGTCATATCCTTGTTTTCCTCCTCGAATTATAATATTGGATTCTTACTGCCACAATAAATTATAATCTTAATAGCAGGAAGATGTCCAACCGGACAAGATATATATGTAAAGGGATGGGTGTTATGATATTTATTCGATACGAAAATTGGAAAAGTTATGTCCGGTATTATCCGGTAACCTGTCTGCTCATACTGGCCAATGTGATCATGTTTATCCTGACGGTAATTAACGGAGGATCAACTAATATTCAAACGCTTATTGATTTTGGTGCTATAGTTGATGTGAGTCCGTACAAAGAGGAACTGTGGCGCTATCTGGCCGCTATTTTTTTACATAATGGGTTTTCCCATCTGTTCTTTAATTGCTTCGCTCTCCTGGTGTTTGCACCGCCTCTGGAGCGATTGCTGGGCTGGTGGCGTTATGCGCTGCTCTATGTGGCGGGTGGTTTTCTGGCAAATCTGCTTACAATTGCGATTAGTGCCCGCTCAGTTGTAGAGGTTGGTACGGTTTCGGTTGGCGCTTCTGGAGCAATCTACGCCATTTATGGTGCATTTTTATACATTGCCGTTATTCAACGGGCGATGATGGATGAGGGCTCGCGTAAGACTTTATACGGATTGTTAATGATCGGGATCATTATGTCGTTTGCTACACCGAATGTGAATTGGGTTGCACATCTCGGAGGTTTGGTTTCTGGCTTTTTCGTATATGGGCTAATTATTCGTATATTCAAAAAAAGCCTAAGACAGGGGCGATGATGGAGTGGAGCTAAGACAGCTGCAATATTTTTTAAAGGTAGCTCAAAAAGAACACGTAACAAGAGCGGCAGAAGAGCTTCATGTAGCGCAGTCTGCGGTAAGCCGTCAGATTCATCAGCTGGAGCAAGAGCTTGGGGTTGATCTATTCATGCAAAAAGGGCGCAATCTGCAGCTTACCCCTGTTGGGCAGCTCTTTTGCAAGAAGGTTGAGAGTATCCTTAAGGAGTTGGAGCATTCAGTAAATGAGGTGCATGAATTTCTGGATCCCGAGCGTGGTGAGATTCGGATTGGATTCCCGCATAGCCTTGGCACACATCTAATCCCGACTATCGTTGCAGATTTTCGTAAGTATTATCCTCATGTCAAATTTCGTTTTAAACAAGGATCTTACCCTTCTTTGATAAAAGACGTATTGTCTGGAGAAGTGGATTTAACTTTCATTTCACCTTTTCCTGAGAATGATGAGCATGTCTCGGGGGATATTGTAATGACTGAAGAGTTGTTTGCGATTCTTCCTCAGAATCACCGGTTGGCAGGAGAATCTGAAATTCGGTTGGAACAGCTGCAAAAAGAGAAGTTTGTTCTATTCAGCCAAGGCTATTCGTTGAGACCTATCGTTTGGCAAGCTTGCTTGCAGGCGGGATTCCAACCGCAGATTGCTTTTGAAGGCGGAGAGACCGATACCATTCGTGGTTTGGTGGCCGCAGGGATGGGTGTAAGCCTGCTTCCGGAGATGGCGTTCTATCAGACGAATCCTCTTCAACCAGCCCAGGTGAAGGTTGTGGAGCCTGCGGTGACGAGAACGGTTGGTTTGATCTACCGTACAGATAGTAAATTACCGCTGGTGGCACGTTCCTTTCGGACTTTTTTAATCTCCTACTTTAAAGCTAGGCAAAATAATACCCCGGTCGGCTCTTAGCCTTCCGGGGTTTTTGTTGTTTAGAGGTATGCGATATTAGTCGCGGTTGCCTAAAAAGACGGTGATCAAGCGAAGCAATTCAAGCAAGGATACTAGAGCGGCAGCAACATAAGTTAATGCAGCGGCGTTTAGAACCTTTGCTACTCCGCGTTCTTCTTCGTTGCGGATGAAACCTTGTTCTACCATGACCTGACGAGCCCGGTTACTGGCGTTGAATTCTACAGGCAGCGTTACGAGCTGGAATGCAACAGCTGCTGAGAAGAAAATGATACCCAAGCCTATAAGATTAAAGTAACCGAAGATGAAACCTGCCATCAGCATGAAAGGCGCGATGCCTGATGCGAAATTAACTACCGGGAACATCCGGTGACGAAGTGTCAACATAGGATAACTTACTTTATGCTGAATCGCGTGGCCTACTTCGTGACAAGCGACAGAAATTGCTGAGATGGAACTTTCATAATACACAGGCTCTGATAAGCGTACAACTCTGTGGATGGGGTCATAATGGTCTGAGAGTGTGCCTCTTACAGGTTCAATCGGAACATCGTGTAAGCCATTAGCATCGAGCATACGTCTCGCGGCTTCATATCCAGTCAGGCCGTTCGAATTAGCTACCTTTGACCACTTGCTGAAGGTTCCTTTGACTCTAAACTGTGCCCACAATGAGAAAAGAAAAGCAATAATTACTAATAGGTACATAAACATAGATGCATTCCTCCACTGTATTGTAAATATGGTATTTACATTGGCGGTCCTTGCGTAAGCAATAGCCGGATCGCTTCCATGCAGGCTAATCCCTGAGGGAGCAGATTTGAAAGTACGCGACTGGCCTGTCCTGGCTTCAAACCACTAATAAGAGGTTCAAGGGCTTTTACTTCCCGTTCTAGCCGCTGCATTTGCTGCTCTAACTCAACTAATTTATCAGAGACGTCAGTTTCTGGTGTTGCCTCGTTCCATTTGCCTAGCATAGATTTGATTTCTTCCAATGAATACTTGTCATGCTTTAATTGAGTAATACGTTCTAAAGCAGCCAAGGTTTCATGGCTGTATAGCCGATAATTTTTGGTGCTTCTAGATTCCGGGGAGATTAATCCCAGTTTCGTGTAATAATCAATAGTTCGTTCACTAATGTGAGCAGCCTTAGCTAATTCTCCAATTCGATACAAAATCATATCCCCATTTAATCTCGCCTCACTAATTGAATACGACTGCCGATAAGTGGCGGTCATCTCCTAAATTGATGGTTTCTTATGCTATCTGTAATGATAACAAACTGGAAACCATACAGTCAAACGTCATACTTTCATAAAGTATATGCAGTAAAGAAGGGTTAATTCATGAACGGTGATCTGTAGTTTCTATACAATACACTCAAACTCAAAGGGATATCAAATTTGAAGAATGATTGGGTTTGGAAATTATAAGTCACCCCAATACATAACATTAAATGTTATGTATTTTGTAATTTTGGTAAAAGATGCGTTCAATTATCAGGTAATATAAATGAGGTTGTGCGCGTAGTTATTTTAATGAAAATGCAGCTAGAATCAGGCCTTTAGGACCTCTAGTCCATTAGTACTGTGAAAATTTCGTGTGCTCAAATAAAATAAAATAAAAACATTCCTAAAATAGTCTTGTCAATTTACCTGACTTCTGATTATAATGACATTAAGAGTTTCACGCTTTGTTAGAAAATATAACATTGGGGAGTGGGGTAAAAATGAAAAAGAAATGGTTGATGATGTTACTGGCCATGATTACACTGATGATTTATCCGGTAAGTGCTTTTGCAGCGGACGGTCCGACGAACGTTGACTTACAAGTCGGATTGGACACAGCGTTTACCTTCCTGGCATTCATTTTAGTATTCTTTATGCAAGCAGGGTTTGCAATGCTCGAAGCGGGTTCGGTTCGGATGAAGAATGCAGGGCATGTAGCAGGTAAGACAGTACTTACCCTGGCTATCGCAAGTCTTTGCTTCTGGGCTATCGGCTTTGGACTTGGTTTCGGTAACGGCAATGGCTTCTTCGGTACTACAGGCTTCTTGTACGGAGGAGATTCAACCGCAGCTTCTTTTGAATCACTTGCATTTTCTGATGTTACTTTAAATGTTAAATTCTTATTCCAAATGGCCTTTGCAGCAGTTTCCTTGGCTATCGTATCTGGTGGTATGGCAGAACGTGCGAAGCTAAGTGTGTATATCATTTTCGGAATTTTGTTCTCCGTCGTAATTTATCCAGTTGTAGCTCACTGGGTATGGGGCGGTGGCTGGTTGGCTGAGCTGGGTATGCAAGATTATGCAGGTTCCACAGTTGTCCATCTTACAGGTGCAACGGCAGCAGTCGTAGCAACCATATTGCTTAAGCCTCGGCTTGGTAAGTTTAATAAAGAAGGTAAACCCGTGATCATTCCAGGTCATAACCAAGTATTTACTGTACTCGGTGTTATTATCCTCTGGTTTGGTTGGTTCGGATTCAATCCAGGTAGTGCTTTGTCCCCAATGGGCGGTTTCTTCGGTCACGTAGCCCTAACAACGAACATCGCAGCAGCAGCAGGTGGTTTGGCAGCATTGATTGCTTCTTGGTTGTACTTTGGTAAATCTGATATTCCAGCAATGCTGAATGGTGTTCTGGCTGCATTGGTTGCAATCACAGGAGCGTGTGCTTTCGTTGATCCATGGGCAGCAATCATTATTGGTTTTGTAGCCGGTGCTTTTACATTCATGACTTCCCAATGGCTGGAACGTGCAGGGCTTGATGATCCAATCTATGCTTTCTCGGTGCATGGTATTGCGGGGATGTGGGGTGCAGTTTCAACGGGTCTGTTCGCTGTACCTGAGCTTATTACTAAAGGCGGCTTGGTAGGTGAAGCTGGGTTGTTCTACGGTGGCGGTTTCCATCAACTAGGGGTTCAAGTGCTTGGTGTGGTTGGAACATTTGTTTTCGTAGCCGTTCTTTCTTTCATCATCTTGTATGTAATGAAGGTAACTATCGGACTTCGCGTTACAGAAGAAGAAGAATTAATGGGTCTGGATATCAGTGAGCATGGTACTTACGGATACCCTGAGCAAATGAAATTGATCGCAGATTCGGAATCCAAAACCCTTAAACAATAACATTTCAACTCGGACAGGGAGGCGGACCGTGTGGCATCGATGGAGTTAACAGATGAGTATAATGAAGAAAGCTTTAGGACCATCGTATTGGCCGGTTCGTCAGAGGAGCTTAGGGAGAGGCGTGTTGCCTGTCAAAAAGTACTTCTCGAACAGTTGAATGTTATTCCTATAGAGGAATGGATGTTCCGTGTGAATACTATGCATGATCTTATTGCCCAAACCGCAGTACTCATATGTGAGGCGCAGATGAAAGAGGCGGGCTATGGCCCGCCTCCCTGTGCTTATTCCTTTATTGTGTTTGGCAGCAGTGGGAGGCAGGAGGCAACGCTTTGGAGCGATCAGGATAATGGCCTGATAGTCGAAGGAGAGCCTGATGGGGAAAAAAATCGCTATTTCGAATTTTTCGGAACTTTGTTATCCGATATGCTTGAAGAAGTAGGATATGAGAAATGTGCGGGGAAGGTAATGTGCTCCCAAGTCATGTGGCGTAAGACATTATCTGAATGGATAGAGCAGCTTGATAGCTGGAGAACTCAGTTGGAATGGGAGCCGATCCGGTATCTTATTATCTCTTCGGATATGCGTCATGTGGCAGGAAGCGTGAAGTTATCAGCGAAGTGGCAAGAAGCTTTCTATGAAGGCTTTGCGGAAAATGAGCAGCTGTCTAATGCTGTTCTTCGCAATACAGTACGCCACAAAGCGACTTTGAATTTACTGGGACAGGTGTTAACAGAACGGTTTGGTGATTATGCAGGCGGATTTGATGTTAAGTATGGGGTCTATATTCCGTTAGTGAACATTGTTAGACGGTTGTCATTACTACATGGCATTAGAGCTGGCTCGACATTAGAGCGGATTGAAGCGCTTGATAGGCTTGGGAAATATCAACATTTAGAGGATATTCGCAGAGCTTTCTTATTAGCAATGCGGTTGCGAGTGAACACGCCATATAGTGTTCAGGATGGATTGTTAATCAGCAGTGATTATGTAGCTGAGAGTGAATTGAAGAATAAGCAGCTGCTGTCTGAGCTGCGTGAAAGCCTGCTGCTTGTCAGACGCCTTCATCGGGCGCTGCAGCGTCAGCTCCGCTCAGCGGAAAGGTGGCGGTCATGAGGGAGCCGAACAAAAGCGGAGGATTCTGGAGTAATCTAAGACAAGGTGGAATGCCCTCGGCAATTGCTTCGATGAGAGGTGGGGAAACTGCGCAACAGACTGCGCAGCAAATGGCCTTTATTCGATCTTTGATGCGAGAGAAGCGGCGGCCTGAGGTGCTGCATACCCCATTGTCTGAATTAGAGACAGTGATCTTTGATCTAGAGACTACAGGCTTTTCCCATCAGCATGGGGATGAGATTATGTCTTTCGGAGCCGTCAAGGTTGTTGGAGAGCAGATCAAAGAAGAGGAATGCTTTTATACACTGGTGAACTGTCAGACGGCTATTCCGGAGGATATTACAAGGCTAACTGGGATTACGGAAGAAATGACACAATCCGCTCCCTCCTTAATGGATGGCCTTCATAATTTTATGTCCTTTGTAGGTCAAAATGTGCTGGTGGCACATGCAAGCTCACATGATAAGGCTTTTCTTAATGCTGCTTTATGGAAAACCTCTAAAGTTCAGCTAACCCACCGTGTGCTGGACACGATGATGTTAGCGCGATGGCTTGAGCCACAGCGAAGTAATTATTCGCTGGATGAGCTGCTATATGTGCATGAAATTCCGATTCATGGCCGTCATCATGCCTTGGAAGACGCAAAGATGACAGCACAACTGTGGGTGATCTACCTGCGGGAAATTTCGGAGCGCGGCCAAGTGGATACCTTGGGTGATCTTTATGCTTATTTAAGTAGAACGTGAAGCGGGGCTTGAGATAAACCGCGGAACAAATTACCGCCGCGGTCATCAGGCAAACGCTTAATATAAAATCCGTTCAGAATGGGATTGCCGCTATCTTTGGTGTTGGGAGAACCTATAAGATAAAGCGCAAACTCAGGTCCTAGTGCTGTTAGTCCTTTATAATCGGCAACTGAAGGGATAGGTGCTGAATGTGGGTGGGAATGAAATAGACCGATGATAGTTGGTTCATTGTACAGTACATTAATCCACTCTTCAGGGTGGGGAGTAAAGGTGTGCAGCGGGTCTGGCGCTACGTTGCGCAAGGGTACGTAAGTATCTATGAGCATGCCACCCGCTGCGGCAGCACCCAGCAGGACTCCGCATGCTTCATGCGGATAACAGGACAGCAGGTGCTTCCCCAGTGCTTGCTGTACGGAATATTTCAGTCTAATAGGCTGGACATTTCCCTGGAATGCTGCCATTTGTTCACCCCTCTCTCTTCATTAGGGTTTCGTCGCAGACGAAACCCTCTTTTTTATTATAAAAGTATATATTATTGTGTAAAAAATGGATGGTTTGAAATTTAACCTATTGAGGGTACAATAGTAGAAAACTATTCCAATCGTAAAGGAACAGATGACTATGAAAGCAAGTAATAAATTAAATATAACAGTATTACTCATAGTTGTATGTGTTGCTGTGTTTGCGGTGTGGTATAATCGTGAGCCAAAAGCAGAAGCTGTGCTTGCGCAGCAAAATGAGCTGCCGATGAAGAGTGGACCTAAGGCTGGACTGCGTGCACCTTCGTTTTCACTTCAGGGAACAGATGGGACTACCTATGTAGTTGATGGTCCCAGAGATAAAGCGGTAATCCTTAATTTCTGGGCTTCATGGTGTGATCCCTGCCAGCAGGAAGCTCCTGAACTTAATACCATGGCCACTAAGTATAAGGATGTTCTAGATATTTACGGTATTAATGTGAGCAGTCAGGATTATAAACCCAATGCTGAACGTTTTATCAAGAAATACGGTCTTGTGTTTCCGGTTATGTTTGATGTAAAAGATGAGGTGTACAGCAAATATAATGGAGCTGTTTTTCCCACCAATGTGCTCATTGATAAGAATGGAGTGATCTCTGAGATTATTCTAGGTATTCTTAGCCCTGAAGAGTTGGAGGAGAAAATAATCAAGCTTACCGAATCATGAAGCAGGCTGTCCCATGTGGAGACAGATCTGCTTTTTTCTCCAAACAGCAAAAGTCTACAGATCAGCGATTCTTCTTTTTGGAGGATCGCTGATCTGCGTTTTTGGTCAGCCACGATTTGCTTTAGTTGACTCCAAGCATTAATTTCACTATACAGTGGAACAGAAATAGCTGGAACCCCGAAGGAAGCCTCATTGTACAATTGGGGAGTTTTTCCCTATTATTTCGAGATCTCGGGTCATTCAACGAATAATTAGGGAAAATATCCCTCTGATCTAGCTGTTTTGGTGGAAAATAATGAAATCACCCTGATTTTTAGGGAGGAATTCCCTGGTTCTGTTCATTTATAGCGAATATCGGCTATTTTCAGGGAGTTTTTCCCTAATTACTCTACCGCACCCGCACCCCGCACTCGCCCCCGCGCATCCCGCACCGCACACTGCCCATTGCTCACCACCCACCACCCAAAGTCTATGGGCTAAAGCAATAGTCCGATACACAGCCTATTTAATAAAAAGAAGCTGCCCTAAAAGTAGAATTCTACTTATGGGAAGCTTCTTTTTTGTCTTACAAAATTCTATAAGTGATCAATTAATGATTGACCAGGCCTCTAGGTTCACTGCTGGTCGTCTTCTCATTCTCCAAAGAGAGCTCATTGAGAAGCGCGTAGCGCATACTGTCAACAAGTGCCTCCCAGCTGGCTTCAATTACGTTACTGGAGACACCAACCGTACTCCAGGTGTCTGTGAAGTTCTTGGATTCAATCAATACCCTTACCTTCGCTGCAGTCTGATCCTGTTCATCTATTACACGGACTTTATAGTCGGATAGATGCATTTCCTTTAATTGTGGGAAATAGGTCTGTAATGCTTTACGAAGCGCGTTATCGAGTGCGTTGACTGGACCGTTACCTTCAGCAGCGGTATAAAGATTCTCACTGCCAACTTTCAGCTTCACGAACGCTTCAGATACTACTGGATGTTCTGCGGTTTTCTCAACTAACATCTTGAAGGATTCAAAGGTAAAGGTTTCATTCATCTCGCCAGTAGCTTCCCGAAGGAGTAGCTCCAGTGAGGCATCGGCACCTTCAAACTGATAGCCTTGATGTTCCATCGTTTTGATTTTCTCGATCACCCGGCGAGCCTGCTCGCTGCTTGGATCCAGATTTAAACCCATGTCCTGCGCTTTGGAAAGTACATTGCTCTGTCCGGCAAGTTCGGAGACCAGCACACGCTGCTTGTTCCCGACAAGCTCAGGAGCGATATGCTCATAGGTCCGTGAATCACGCATGATGGCGGAGACATGGATTCCACCTTTGTGTGCGAAAGCTGCATTTCCGACATAAGGCTGATTTACGGGCAGATTAACATTGGCAACTTCACTAATGTAGCGGGCAGTGTTGGTAAGCTGTGACAATGAATCGCCTGGAATACAGTGATAACCCATTTTGATCTGTAGTGTAGGAATAATAGAACATAGGTTGGCGTTGCCACACCGTTCACCGTAACCATTAATGGTACCTTGTACTTGCCGTGCTCCAGCTCCGATGGCGCTAAGTGCATTGGCAACCGCTAGCTCACAGTCATTGTGAGTGTGAATTCCGAGATTGGCTCCGGGCAATTGTTGATTTAGAGCGGTAACAATCTCATGAATTTCGTAAGGTAAGGTCCCACCGTTGGTATCGCACATTACAAGCCAATCTGCTCCGGCTTCCCGGGCTTTGGACAGAACAGCTGCTGCATATTCAGGATTATTCTTGTATCCGTCGAAGAAATGCTCGGCATCAAAAATCACTTCAAGGCCTTGGCGTTTCAAGTAGGATATGGAGTCGCCGATCATGGCGAGATTCTCCTCAAGCGTAGTCTGTAATGCAGTGTGTACATGAAAATCCCAAGATTTACCGACGAGTGTAGCAGCAGGAACCCCTGCGTCAATCATACGTTTTAAATTGTCATCGTTTTCGGCCAAGGAATTCTTCCGCCGAGTGCTGCCGAACGCTGTAATTTTGGCGTTCAGATGAAGCTCCTTGACTCTTTTGAAAAATTCAATGTCTTTATTGTTGCTTCCCGGGATGCCACCTTCAATATAGTGCACACCCAGATCATCGAGTTTCTTGGCAATCTTCAGCTTGTCGTCAGCCGACAGACTGATGCCTTCACCTTGGGTGCCGTCGCGTAATGTAGTATCGAAGATGGAGATGGACTTAGACATGAGAGTCCTCCTTATAGGGAAATGAATTTATATATTATAGCATTTTTACGCGGGAATGTAACAAAGAACTTTACAGCCTCTTAAGTTGACCTAACCGCAGCGGAGAGTTATTCTAAATTGGACAATAGAAAACCTGAGGATAAGAAGGTAGATATTGTGCAGAATGTTGATCAGTATTATCCAACGAGTGGCAGGGTTATCCTGCATGTTGATATGAATGCTTTTTACTGCTCTGTGCATGAGGCAGAGGACCCTGACCAATATAGAGGCAAAGCTACTGCGGTTGCGGGTAGTGTTGAATTGCGGAAAGGGATCATAGTGACTTGTTCCTACGTCGCCCGCAGAATGGGGATTTCGACGGGAATGCAGGTTCAGAAGGCGCTTCGTATTTGTCCATCGCTTATCGTTATTAAACCGGACTTCCATTTATACCGCAAATATTCTAATGCTTTTATGCAGATTGCATATAGCTATACTCCGTTACTGGAAGCAGTGTCCATCGATGAATGTTACCTTGATATAACTGGCTCCAGACAATTCGGTACACCCATGGAAATAGCGGAGACGATTCAGCGCCGTATAATGGAAGAATTGGGCTTGCCATGCTCAGTGGGGATCGCTCCCAATAAGCTGCTTGCGAAGATGGCTTCCGATTTAAAAAAGCCAAACGGTATTTCAGTGCTGCGACTGCGGGATGTGCCTAAGATTTTATGGGACAAGCCTTGTAACGAAATGTTCGGCATTGGTGGAAAAACAGCAGAAAAGCTCCGCAAACTGGGCATTTACAGTATTGGTCAATTAGCAGCGGCTGATGAAAATATGCTGGTTGAGAATTTCGGAGTTATGGGCTCATGGCTAAAGCGTGCTGGCAACGGTATTGATCATGGGATCGTTAATCCTGAGCGGGAGCAGAGTAAGTCGATTGGACACACCACAACATTGCCGCGGGATGTCATAGGTCTTGCTGAGGTACGACCGATTTTGTTGAATTTAAGTGATCAGGTAGCCCGGCGCTTGCGTAAGCAAGGACTTGTTGCTTCAGGGGTGCAGCTGACCATTCGGACACCCGATATGAAGACCATAACCCGTTCGCGTCAGCTAGAGGCTCCTTCGGAGAGTGGGGAGGATATCTACAAGTCCGTCTGCGATCTATATGTTCGTCATTGGAATGGGGAGAAGCCTGTGCGGCTGCTGGGTGTGACCCTGCAGGGCTTGATTGCTAAAGAGGATTCTGCCATTCAGCTTGATTTGTTCGATTACGAACGTCAGCCTAAGAAAGAGTCTCTTAACAAGACTATGGACATGCTACGTAATAAATTCGGTGAAAATGCAGTGTTGACCGCCGGGATGTTAAGCGATTCTCACTCTGCAAGGCTCCGCAATCATAAAGAACGTGGCACTTCGTTGCAAAAGGATAATCTTCTATCTGTCGAGTCTGATAAAGAGTAACAAGAACATTCTATGACATGTCAAAATAGATGCCGTAGAATGCGTCAGAAATGCAAACGTATTGAAAATCGATTGAAATTGTATTCTTTTTATATTAATATGAGAAAATATAAGACGCTGGTACAACAGCGCTGTATTGTTCAACGGGAGGCAGAGATAAAATGGCTAAGTACACTTGGGTCGAAAAAGACACTTGTATCGCTTGCGGTGCATGTGGCGCAACGGCTCCTGATATTTTTGATTACGATGACGAAGGTTTGGCAGAAGTTATTTATGAAAATGACGGAAACCACGGCATCACAGCGATTCCGGATGATTTGTTTGATGATCTCCAGGATTCTTGTGATGGATGCCCAACCGACTCTATTAAAATTGCGGATGAGCCTTTTAACAAAGAGGGCTAATTAGCCGGGATTTTGTAACTTCTAGCACAACATAAAGACATCTCTCGCGAACTTTTGTTCAGCTAGGGATGTCTTTTTTGCGATGTCTGACCGATATTAATGTAGGAAGGAATTATAAAATTTCGGAGGTTCCGATGAAAAATTCTCAGCACCTCAAAGCATATGTACAGATGCATCCAGACAATAAGATGGCATGGTACTTGCTGGGTAAGGAATACTATAAGAACGGTCAACAGGGGAAAGCTAACTATTGCTTCAATCAGGCTGGAGAAGTATATGAAGCTTTCGAGCATAGTAAGGTGCCTGCGGAAACGCTACGGGAATATGAGGAAGGGCTGCTTCAGGCAAGCCGCCAGCGGGACCGAAGGCAGCAAAGATTCCGCTACATTATGCTTGGGCTGATGCTTCTATTACTGGTTATGGTGCCATCGGCTGTGGCTCCGGGTCTAGATATTGCGGGAGATCAGGATACGGTCCAAGACACGGTTACTTCTGAAGTTAAAGATCCGCTTGATCAAAAAGATGTTGAGAAGGAACCCGTTCTAGAGGCACGAAAAATGATGTATACAGCGCAAGAGAGTGGAGCTTCGGCTTCGTCAGGGAAGCTGATGGCAACTATGCTAATGCGTGAGGAACCGTTTCAAGCTGCTATTTTGGGCATGGAGCGGGAAGGGAAGTGGCTGCTGTGGAAAGAGAAGCTTCCGCTTAATTCCACACTGCAGAAGAATGGGAACGGACGGTTGGTATACCAATCCTATGATCCAGCGGCATGTGCATGCGAACCGCCAGAGCAAGGGGAACTTGCGGTGGATGCAGCTAAGTGGCAGGGGGATCAAGAGGAGCTAGCTACATTATGGAGTGCAATGAGGTCTTATCAGAATCATAAAGGCAAGCTTCCGGCTTCTTTGGCGGAATTGACCAGATCTTTTCCGGAAAATTGGATTGGCGGGACGACACCAGTTATGAAGCGTGAGTTCAAATCTCTTAAGGAAATAGCAACTGCTAAGGCACTGGGTACACCGGAAGTTGCGGGTGAGCCTCCAAGCTCAATTGCTGAGGCGGGAATGGGCATACCGACGGCGTTAAGCGAGAGTGGAAGTAGTGGAAAGGGCGTTCCTTTTTTTGACCAGCCGCTTAGAGTGATTGTGGATAAACAAAAACACCGCTTGGCAGTAGTCAGCGGCTCTGTTATTCTACGAAATTATGAGGTAGGGCTTGGGGGAGACAAGACTCCGGAAGGCAATTTCATCATTACAGATAAAGTGGTCAATCCAAACGGTCATGATAATGGGGAGTTCGGAAGCCGCGGACTACAACTTTCAGATAGTAATTATGCTATTCATGGCACCAATGAGCCAGAAAGTGTCGGCAAGGATGAATCCCTTGGCTGTATTCGGATGAGTCGAGAAGATGTGGAAGAACTATTCGCTATGATTCCAAAAGGAACAAAAGTGGTGATTAGTAAAGGGGTTCTGCCTGACAAGCAGCTGCTGCCGGCGAAACGCTTCAACCCTGCTGCTCCATATGATCAGACCAACCCCCACAAAGTATACCACTGGCTGAATTAGTTCCCGGCAACTATAAACAGAACGATGATGAGAAGAATTAGTAAAGTTAAACTTACGCCGATCCACATTAGCGCTTTACGATTAACTTCTTCTTTCTTTTGCTGCAAAGTTGGTGGTTTACGTTTAGTTGACATCCAGCATACCTTCTTTCTCTCTTAATCGCTGATTACCCCTATATTGTAATGCGTTTACAAGAAAATTACTATACTTTGGGTTAAGCTCTCTGCACACTTACAGGGTAAAATGCTTTTCTTTTGTTCAAGAAAAGGCTAAAATTAAGAAGAAACCTACAGAATCGGGTAGACACGTGGATTAGTGAAGTACCCCTTAAGGAGCGAGAACGGTGTTGTATCGTAATTTTGGTAAACCAATTTTCTTTAAGCTGGACCCTGAGAAGGCTCACCATCTCGTCATAGGTGGATTGGATAAATCATCATCAGTTCCAGGGGGAAGCACGGCATTGCGTTTAATGTATGGCGTTCCTGAAACGGCAGATTTAGCAGTTGATCTGTTTGGCATACATTTTCCGACTCCAGTTGGACTGGCAGCAGGCTTGGATAAGAATGCCGAGGCCGTTACTGGATTCTCTTCGATCGGATTCGGATTTATGGAAGTGGGGACGGTTACCCCTAAGGGTCAACCGGGTAATGATAGCCCGCGTTTGTTCCGTCTTCCCTCTGATGAAGCTCTGATCAATCGTATGGGCTTCAATAACGAAGGGGCTGACGCTATGGCAGAGCGTCTAAAAAAATTAAAAAATCGCAGAGTTCCAATAGCAGTAAATATTGGACGGAATAAAATAACTAGTAATGAAGCGGCTCATGAAGATTATCGTCAGTGTATCCGTACGCTTTATCCGTACGGTGATTTTTTTGTGGTCAATATCAGCTCACCAAATACACCGGGGCTGCGCAGTCTCCAGCATGGCAGCGAATTAGCGTTCCTGCTGGCACAAGTAAAGGAAGAAATGGAGATTCAGCGTAAAGCCACAGGCCTGAATAAGAGCTTGTTGGTTAAGATTGCTCCAGATGTAAGTGACTCTGAGTTGGAGTATATGGTTCAATCACTGACAGAAGCTGGTATGGATGGTATTATTGCTACGAATACTACATTGAACCGGGATGGACTTAGTCATGAAAAGGCTAATGAGACAGGTGGATTAAGCGGTAAGCCACTTCGTGACCGGTCAACGGAAATCATTCGTAGGATTTATCGCCAGACTGAAGGGAAGATGCCGATCATAGGTTCAGGGGGCATATTCACCAGTCAGGATGCGTATGACAAGATAAGAGCAGGCGCAAGTCTGGTCGAAATTTATACAGCACTCATCTACGAAGGACCGGAGGTTAACCGCAGGCTGCATGCCGGATTACGGCAGCTCTTACGGCGGGACGGATTCAGTCATATCTCTGAAGCAGTGGGTGCTGATCATCACTGATTGAAGGAGTCGAAAGGACAGGAGGACGAAGGCGATGGACGGCAGGGACTGGGGAACTTTTTTGCTTCCATATGAACAGACTGTGGAAGAATTGAAAGTTAAATTCAAAACAATGCGTTCGGAGTTGAAGAAAAGAGAGGAATACACGCCGATTGAATTCGTAACTGGTCGTGTAAAGCGGCTGTCAAGCATTTTGGAGAAGGCTAAGCGCCTGAATGTGAAGATGGAGGATCTGGAGACAGGCATTGAAGATATAGCCGGGATCCGGATTATGTGCCAGTTTGTGGAGGATATCCGCAGAGTGGCCGAATATATCCGGGCTCGTAAGGATCTTGAAGTCCTGTATGAGAAGGATTACATCACCAATTATAAAGAGAGCGGGTATCGCAGCTTTCATATGATTATTAAATATCCTGTGCAGACAGCTCTGGGACAAAAAATAGTGCTCGCAGAGATCCAAATTCGTACACTAGCTATGAATTTCTGGGCAACCATAGAGCACTCTCTGAATTATAAATATCGGGAAAGCTTGCCGGATGAAATGCGAGTGCGCCTGAAAACCGCAGCTGAAGCAGCCTCCATCTTGGACAGCGAAATGTCCAGTATTCGTGATGAAATCCTAGAAGCGCAAAAGACCTTCGAGGAAAACTCGAATATGACGACTCAAATTCTCAAATCTATTCATCAATTGTATTTCTATCATTTGGTGAATGAGGCTATAGATACTCAGGCTCGATTTAACGAAATATGGCAGGCTCAGGACATGGAAGCGATGAAGGAGCTTCTGGATCATGTACGGGGACTTCTCTCCGCAGCTAAAAAGGATAGTTTGCCGGATGGCTTATGATCCGTTGTACTTGGCGTATCTAGTGTACTTTAATCGTGACCGGGATTATTTCGAATGTCACGAGGTGCTCGAAGAGCTATGGCTTGCCAAGCAACGCGACCCATTGTACAAAGCACTTCTCCAAGTAGCTGTTGGGTTGTACCATTGCCGCAATAATAATATGCGTGGTGCAACGATTATGCTAAGCGGGGCTGCTGCCAAGCTGGAAGAATATTCAGCAGTGACACTCGGCATTAATTTGGCTAAGCTAGTGGTGGAAGTGAAGGATTATGTTCGCCGCATGGAGTCGTGTGAGCAGCAGCCATTTTCTTATTATGATCTGACTATAGAAATCATTGATCAAGGTCTAGCGGATGAAGTGAACTCTGCGGCTGAGGTGATCACACCGAATAATCCTCAACGACGAGGTCCTCAAAGACCGACCTCTTCTCATCGTTAATAATGATCCTCTATAAATGAGTATTGCCAAAGGGACACCCGTAAGGGTGTTCCTTGAATCTTTAAACACCTAAATTTTAGCAGTACTATCAGGAGGACGGCATCATGGCGGCACAACTGCCCAGTTCTTTCAGCGAGCGTATGATGGACTTGCTGGGAACGGATTATAATCAATTTGCGGATTCGTACAAGGAGACCCCTAACGGAGGCGTTCGTGTTAATACCTTGAAAATTTCAGTGGAGAAATTGCAAGCTCTTTCCACTTTAGAGCTGGAACCCATTCCGTGGTGTCCAACCGGATTCTATACAGAGGATGGGGCCAGACCAGGTAAACATCCACATTATCACGCGGGATTGTATTACATTCAAGAGCCAAGCGCTATGGCACCTGTGGAACTGCTTGATGTACAGCCAGGAGATCGTGTCCTTGATTTATGCGCTGCACCTGGGGGCAAATCCACACAGATTTCTGCCAAGCTCTCAGGAGAAGGCTTGTTGGTTACCAATGATCTTCATCCAGAACGCACGAAAGCCTTAGCCAAAAATCTAGAGCTATATGGGGTGCGCAACGGTATCGTATTAAACGAAAGTCCAGATCATATTGCAGTGGCATTCCCGCTTTATTTTGACAAAATCTTGATTGATGCTCCTTGCTCAGGTGAAGGGATGTTCCGTAAAGACGAAGACATGGTGAAGCAGTGGGATTCAGGTACACCTGCCAAATATGCTGCCATGCAGCGGGATATTTTACGTTCTGCTGCAACAGCGTTGGCACCGGGAGGTACACTTGTCTATTCAACCTGTACATTTGCTACAGAAGAAAATGAAGAAATTATAGCGGAGTTTATTTCTGAACATCCACAGTTTTCGGTGATTACAGTTGGAGGCACTGGCTCATTTGCTCCTGGTTTTGGAGAACTATCAGGGACAGCAAGACTATGGCCGCATAAAGTAAAAGGTGAAGGACATTTCATGGCTGTGCTGCAGCATGTGGGGCCAAAGGTATCTGCAGAGGAACGTGATCAAGCCGAAGTTAAGTTGAGTGCAGTTACACGGAATACGAATAAAAAAGGCACTGCTCATATTAAATCCGCAAACAAACCAGAAGCCAGACGAGGGAAAGAAGGTAAGTTCTCTAATAAATCTGCTGCTGGCGCTGAACGTGGCCGTCAAGGTTCAGGAGAAGAGCAAGCCTTAGCTGCATATGGAGATTTTATAAAAGACCAGCTTGGCTGGGAGCCAAAAGGGTATCCGATTTTCTTCGGTGATCATCTGTACATCTCCCCACTACCTAAGGAAAGATTAAATGGATTAAAGGCGATTCGTCCAGGATGGTATGTAGGACATGTCCGTAACGGCAGATTTATCCCAGGACATCCAATGGCTACCGCGTTACACCCTGAAGAGAGCTGCCGAAGTGTCTCACTTTCCAGTACGAGTAATGAGGCTATTTCCTATCTTAAAGGAGAGACATTGTTGATTAGTCAAGAACGTCTCTCTATTAAAATAGGAACTACCCAAAAAGGATACGTACTGGTCTGCATAGATGGTTATAGTGCAGGCTGGGGGAAGTGGCAGGACGGTGTGCTCAAGAATGAATATCCCGCAGGCTGGAGGTGGATGTAAGAATGAGCCTATCAGGGAAAACTGCAAAAAAGCAGCGTTTAGATAAAGTATTGTCCCATATGGGGGTAGGATCACGCAGCGATATTCGTAAACAAGCCAAGCAAGGTTTAATTACCGTGAATGGTGCAGTCGTCAAGGATAGTGGATTTCATGTAGACCCTTATCACGATAAAATTGTGGTTGGCGGCGAGCTTGTTACCTATCGTGAATTTATTTATCTTATGATGAATAAGCCACCGGGAGTTCTGTCGGCAACAGAGGACAAGCGGGATCGGACCGTTCTGGATCTTTTAAAGCAGGAATATGTACAGTTTGAACCTTTTCCTGTAGGAAGGTTAGATAAGGACACAGTAGGGCTGCTTCTGCTCACCAATGATGGAAAGCTTGCTCACGAGCTACTATCGCCACGCAAGCATGTCCCTAAGACGTATGAAGCAACAGTTGAGGGAGACGTAGATGCAGACGATGTAGCGGCTTTTGCGGCAGGTGTCGAGCTGGAAGATGGATATGTTACTTTACCTGCACAGCTAACTATATTGGGAAGAGAACGCGGCAGTAAAGTAATCTCACATATTTCGCTGATCATCACAGAAGGAAAGTTTCACCAGGTTAAGCGAATGTTCCAAGCTGTCGGCAAAAAAGTCACTTTTCTGAAACGAGTATCTATGGGAGAATTGAAGCTGGACGAAAGCCTGCCACTGGGAGCTAGTCGTGAACTTACGCTAGAGGAACTGGCACTCTTAAGTACAGAAGCATTAGAACAATAATATAGAGAAAAAATGGTATGTAAATTGAATTTGGAAACTTGGGATTAGGGAATGAAGTGGCGGAGGGGAAATTTGGAACTGTAAAAGCGATAGCGACCGCCTTTGTTTCCGGATTTCAACCACTAGTAAACGGTATAAATCAAGAAATCTGGAAACAACAGCGGCTGGAAGTCCAAATATTCACCGCAGTTGCGACTGAAACTTAACTCAAATAGCCAGGTTCAATATATATAGAAAAAGAAAGACAAGGATGGTGGGAGTATGAGATACAAACTGATTGCACTAGATGTAGATGGTACACTGTTGAATGATGATCACCACTTGAGCACTGAGAATAAAGAAGCTATTGCTGAGGTTACGCGTCTTGGCGGGCAGATCGTGTTATGTACCGGCCGCAGTCCGCAGAACTCGATTCCTTTTATGGAGGAAATGGGGCTGTCTGGTTATGTGCTGGGTCATAATGGAGCTGCTACGGTTCGTGTGAAAGATCGGGAAGTGCTGCATCAATACGGTATGGATGCTCGTGGTCTTGACCCTTATATTGATTATTGTAGAAAGCATGATATTCATTATGATGTGAATACGGCTTTTGATATGTATGTAGATAATGTAGAAAACCTGACCAAAGAAGCCAATTATATGTATGAACACTTCCGTATCGTGCCGGCTACACTGCCAGCATGGGAAGATTTCCGTGAACCGGTTGTTAAGTTTACTGTATTTACACAACCAGAAATCCTTGACGAAGCTGAACGTGAATGGCGTACTTGGACCCATGAGTACAATATTTTGCGCAGTGGTGAATTTTTCGTTGACTTGATGCATCCGGAAGCCTCCAAGGGCAACGCCTTAAAGAATCTGGCTGTGAAGCTGGGAATTCCGCAAGAGGAAGTTCTTTCGATCGGTAATTATTTTAATGATATTTCTATGCTTACATACGCGGGTATGGGCGTTGCGATGGATAATTCTCCGGTTGAGGTCAAAGCGGCAGCGAATGCTGTCACGGGGTCTAACAACGAGCATGGTGTGCGAGATGCGCTGGTTAAATATTGTTTATCTTAATAATGGAAAGCATAAAGCGGACTTGAGTCCGTTCTATGCTTTTTTTGTTGTGAAGGAAATAAAAGAGAAACATAAACAGAAATGATTTTATCCATAAATAATCCGCCCTTAGGATTAACTAGAAAGGGCGGGACATAGATTAACTTCCTGCATTAAAGTTTAATTTCCTCGTTCCGGCTAGGATCGCTATATTTATAGATTCCAGGGTTCAGTTCGATTTTTTCGTCGAAAGGGATATCTTTGTAGCTATCAATATTAGTTCCTGTAGATATCATGCCCTTAGGTGTAATTTCAGGCACCACTTCTTTGCCATTAATCCGTAACGTAGTTTGGTTAACGCTTTTGAAGCCAGAAGATTTGGATGTTGATTCGACAATCAAATTTTCGCCCTCAGTATAGTAAGTGAATTCAATTTTTAACCCATCGACATCAAGTGAAGTGAACTGCTTTTCTTCTTTAGGTTTGTTTATAGTGATCCAATTCTTAGTAGTATCACGTTTCTCAATGACAGCATCCTTTAATATAAGTTTCATTGGAACATCGGACCAGTCATTATACCATTCCGGAGATTCGAATTGAAATAAATGCTGGTAGCTTTCGGAATGATCTCCCTTCAAATTCCAACCCCCAGTGATTGTTTGATCACCTATAACCAACTGAGCGGTATTATAGTGGACAATTCCTTTTTTAAGCGAATCATTTTCATCTATTAGAATTTGGATATCTAAAGGGGTAACCACTAGCTGATCTAAGGTTATGCCGGTCTTTTCTTGAAATTCAGGACTGTTATACAGTTTCTTAGTGTAAATCGCCTCACTTGCTTTTTGTCCATCTGCTTTAAAATCGAACTTCCACGTACCTGAAAATCGTTTCGCTTCTTCAATGTAACTAAAATGAAGACTAGCTTCCTTCCAATCTGATTCAGTTATATTGAAAACCTGTTCAATAAATAAATCCGATCCTTCGTTAGGCATGATGGTTGGAATTGCTTCATTCTCTTGACCACCAGTACTAACTACCAAATGTGGGTTACCCCGTCCTAAGTCAGATGGTGATGCAGCGACTTTGTAACGGATAATGGTTTGATTGGAAACATATCGAACGGATTCGATTTGAAGGCTTGGATATTGCTTAACTCCAGTATTGATAGTATCCCCTGCTTGATGATTAGATTGTAAGGGAATATTCCGATCACTGTAAAAAATGAGATTCCGTGCTTCAAACCTGTAGTCCTTTTTATCATCCTTTAATGTATCGGGTGTCTCATATACTCCAATGAGTTTCTGGCTTTCAGGATCGTATTCTAAATAACCGTATACCTTTGCCTTGGCACCGGATTCACTAGTCATGATGTTTTCCTCTGTAGCAAATCCAGTATATTTGGATAGATCAGATTTAGTATCAAGTGATAACAGCATTTTCATTTTTTCTCCATCAGTTACAACACCGTTCAAATTCATTGTTACTCCTGAACTGGAAGTTTGAAGATTATACTGTTGACCGATGCCGTTATTTAATGCATTGCTCACACTTCGACCACCAATTTTATCCCAATTAATCGTCATACTAGCGAATACAGGAATGGCTACAAGTAAGAGGCAAGAGAAGACAATACTGATAGGAATAACCTTTTTATTAGACCTAGGAGTATTCTGGGAGGCATGCAGATTTCTTTGACGTGTATAAGCTTCTTGTTTTATGGCAGTCCACATCAAATCATAATCCGGTCGGGGAATATGTTTATCTTTTTCAATATACAGACTCATTACTATTCAGCTCCTTTAGTTGGGTTCCACCCATTCTATTTAGTATTTTAAGTCCCTTGTTCAGTCTGGATTTTACAGTTCCTTCGGGTATGCTCATAACTTTAGAGATCTCGGGTACAGTCAATTCGTTTATAAAACGAAGGACTACTACCATTCTGATTTTGTCGGAAAGCTGACTGTATAACCCTTGTAATTCTTTTTTAGTTTCCTGTCGATCCAAACGTTTTTCTACAGGGTTTGATTCCTCAGACCTGGATAGTAAATAATTACGTACTTCTTTCATCCACCCCGTCTTACGCCTTTTGATCACACTGTTGCACTCATTCGAAGCAATTCGTAAAATCCAAGCTTTCAAGTTTCTTACCTTCGACTTATCCGCTAAGATAACTTTTACAAATACCTCTTGGGAAATATCCTCCGCATCTGCCTGATTTTTCATTAAGTAGTAACAAAAATAATATACTTGTTCTTTATAGAGCTCGAAAATTTCCCGGTCACTCATTTTGCTGCACCCCCTGTCTTTACTGTTCTCATTAATAAGACTTATAAGCGTATGTAATCGTTCATTTTTCATTTTGATTGTAGTATTTCTTCTGAGTATCATAGCGAATTCGAATGGAAGATAAGTCGTTTACAGGTAATTATAACCATGATAAAATTAGCGGTGGGACATGCGTCCGTAATCTATTAAAACTAATTGAATGTCCGCGTTAAAGGTAAAATCATCGAAAGATGATGACACAAAGCCATGGGTCTAAAGCCTTTCGACAGAAGGAAATGATCGCCAGGCCGCCATAGGGATGTCTTATGAAGCATAAAGGATAGCTCTAAGAATATGTAGTCTATTTTGAGCTCTTTTATTATTTCGACCTATACGGCGTTACATTATCGCAAGGGGCCGAAAGGGGAAGTACATGAACAGTTTTTTCAAAACAATAGGTACTAGTTTGGCAGTAGGTGCTTTATTGCTGTCCGGAACGATCGGATGGATGTCTAATCCAGGAGTAGTGTCAGCAGCTACCTCAACAGTAGTAACCGCGGATCAGATGATCAACAAAGTAACGGCAGCCTCCAAAGCAATAAAGAATTTCCATCTGGATGTGACCAAAAAACAGGATATTCAAAGCGGCGGGGTGCGTATCAGCAACACCAACACTCTGAAGCTGGATATCAACCGTCTGCCGAATTTTGCCGCAGCAGGCACTGTCGCTAGTAGTCTTTTAGAAACATCGTACAGTCTATATGCCAATGACAAGGAGTTTTACTATCTTGTAGACGGAAGTGAACTGATCGATGAATCTGAAGATGAAGGTTACGACGATGACGGGGAGCCAATCGATCCTGATGCACAATATTGGCTTGGACTGGAGAAAACGGAATGGGATGCCTTTTACTCTAAAGGCCAATACGATCCTGTTTCCATGCTTGATTCGGTCAAAAGTTATAAAAAATCCATGAAAGTCAGCACTGCTGGCGCACAAACAGTCTTACAATTCACGGTAACCGATCCGACAGCAGCTAAGGGGATAATCAAACTCTATGACCAGGAGAACCTCTGGGATGGAGAGACAGTTCAACCCAAAAGCGTAACGTGGAAATTATTCGTCAATACTAAGACCTGGCAAACGGAAAAGCTGATAGTCGATCTGAGTTATGTGCTGGTAAGTGATGGAGCCAAAGATACATACACCACGAAAATCGAAGCTAAATATTCCAAAAATAATAAAGGTGCAGCCATTGTAAAACCGGCCGAACTAGAATAATAAGGACGATTCATAACGAGCGAAAAGCGCTGTTCAGCGGAACAGCGCTTTTTGTTGTATCCAACAGCAGTTCTTTATTAGTTGACAAGAATAAATCATTGCTGTAATTTATATGTATGCGCATGTATATAATAATTTATCTAAATATAATTTAATGAAAGTTGGGAAAAAGATGATAGCACTAGACACAGCATTAACTTTTCGCAGAGGGCTGACATTAAAAAACCGAGTGGTTATGGCTCCAATGACCACGCGAATGAGCTTTTATGACGGTGTAGTAACACAAGATGAATTGAAATACTATTCGCTAAGAACGGGCGAAGTAGGTGCGGTCATCACTGCGGCAGCAAATGTACAAGAGGGTGGAAAAGGATGGGAAGGTGAACTTAGTGTTTCCTCCGATGAATTTATTCCTAGCCTCAGCCGATTAGCATCTACTATTAAACGAAATGGAACAAAGGCTATTTTACAGCTATTCCATGCAGGAAGAATGACAGATTCAAAAATATTGCGTGGCGTACAACCCGTTTCCTCCAGCGCCATTGCTGCCGAACGCCCGAATGCAGAAATTCCAAGAGCATTAACAGAAGATGAAATTTTCGGTGTAATTGAGGATTTTAAAAAAGCGACTCAACGTGCTATTCAAGCTGGATTTGACGGGGTAGAAATTCATGGAGCAAACACATATTTAATCCAACAATTCTTCTCTCCACACTCCAACCGTCGTGAAGATCAATGGGGCGGAAGCTTAGAGAAAAGATTTAATTTCATTAACCAATTAGTGGATGCAGTTATTGCTGTCGTTGACAATTCAAAGGTTAAGGATTTTATTGTCGGGTATCGTTTTTCTCCAGAAGAATATGAAGAGCCTGGAATTAAAATCACCGATACCTTTTATCTTATTGATAAATTAGCTGATAAAAAGCTGGATTATCTGCATATTTCATTAGGGGATTTTAAGAAAGTATCTGCATCAGAAGATTTTAAAGAAAAATCAATCCTGCAATATGTACATGAGAAAATCAATGGCCGTGTACCTTTAATTGGGGTAGGAGATATCCGTACCAAACAGGACGCAGAGGACACGTTGACAAATGCTGAATTAGTAGCAGTAGGACGATCTCTTATCATTGATCCTCATTGGACAAGTAAAGTGCTGGAGGGTAAAGAAGATATCATCAGAAGAGTACTTGCTGATCAAGATAGAGAAGAACTTGTAGTAGAGAATGGTATTCTAGAATTCCTTAAATTAATGATGCCTGATCGTTTACGCTAAACCCAAACACAGTTTTGAGGTCTAAATCTATAACGTTCCGCGGTAAATTCCGCGGAACGTTATTTTTCTGTAACGACTCTATTCCCTCTTTAAGATTGTTGTCGTATGTTTCAACATTCGATTCATGAGATTTCGCCGTTCTGTTTTTATGTCGGTGTCGCTTCTCTTTAATGCGTCGCGGATGGGGATGATCTCTGTAATTTTCCTGCCGCTTTTTATTCTTCGATCTACACAAGTCGGGATGTAACCTACGTTAGTTATACTCGTGTGTCCTTTTTCATCCTTCTTTATTTTAAGCGTAAGAATGATACCGCTTTGTGTATAAGGAATATTCATTAGTTTAGTCGAAACAAAATTCCCCAATGAGTAAATAACGAATTGTTTTTTTCCACGAAGCGCTAACGGTTGAAGAACATGTGGGTGAGACCCCAGTATGATGTCGGCGCCATTTTTAAAGAAGAGATTGACCAGCTCTTTTTGCCTCTTGTTTGGAGTGTAACGATATTCGCTTCCGAAATGCAGATAAAGCAAGACTAGATCGACTTTCTTTTTTAAATCTCGAATCTCCCGAATGATCTTGGGCGTAGATATCCGGTTAACCAGCCATGGCTTACTCACTGGTACAGGAATTCGGTTGGTTCCTGCTGTGTAGGAGAGGATGCCAATCGTAATTCCTTTGACGTTTTTAATAAGCGTTCTCTTGGATTCTTCTAATGATTTAGCTGTTCCCGTGTGGTCGATTCCATTACGGTCCAGAACTCGTAACGTCCGAACCAGACCCGGGGCACCATAATCCATGCAATGATTGTTGGCCGTTACTAATACGTCGAATCCGGCTTCCTTAAGTGCAGGGGCCAGTTCGTCTGGACATTTGAATATCGGACCGCCTGATCGGGGACTTTTCCGGCATTCGGGGCCACTTCCAGCAAAGGTGGTTTCGAGATTGCCAATCGTCAAATCAGCCTGTTTCAGATAAGGAGCTACTTTTGCAAACAGGGGGCTGAACGAATAGGTTCCGTCAGGCTGTTTAGCATCCGAAATAATATAACGTTTGACCATTAGATCTCCCACAGCAGCTATTTGTATTTCAGTCATGGATATCCACCTTTTTATTATTTTCATTAGGATATGGCATAAAGTTGTTATGGGTTATTCTTTCTTTAAGGCGAAGTGCAAACATTTGTGTGGCTTTTTATTTAAAATGTGACTCAACGCATAATCACTTTATTTAGATCGTCTAAATTTAAGGTATTCATTTTTTTCAAACTTTTATAATTTGATTCAAATCCTCTTTTTTGTTTGGCAGCCATAATAAAATAAGGTTGTTGATAAACATTATCAATCAAACATTGGAGGTTAAAGAAATGAGTACACAATTCAAAAAAATCGCCGAGGATACTTACTGGATAGGCAAAATCGATAACCGCCCGGTTCCATTTCACCGCCTGATTCTGGCAAAAGGAACTACCTATAATTCTTATTTATTAAAAACAGGTAAGCCAACTGTCATTGATACCGTAGATATGGAATTCGGACGTGAATATGCCGAGTGTCTGGGTGAAATGATTGATCTTCTAGATATCCATTACATTGTAATTAATCATACAGAGCCTGATCACTCTGGTGGACTGGCAGCTCTCGCTGCCAAGGCTGCAAATGCCACGATCGTATGCACCGAGATTGCTGTTCCCGAATTGCAGGAAATGTACAAGCTTCATAGCCGGAACTTCCTGGTGGTTAAAGACGGAGATAAGCTGGATATTGGCGGGAAAACGCTGCTGTTTAAAGAAACACCGTATCTCCATACCGCAGAAACGATGATCACCTATTGTATCGAAGATCAAATCTTATTTCCTTGTGATATTTTCAGCACGCATGTTGCGGTGGAGAATCTATTCAGCGATGAAGCCGGGTTTGATATTACGGAAGATTTCGAGGGCTATTACGCAGCAATTATTCATCCTCACAGAAGATATGTAAGAACCCTGTTAGAGGCTGTTAAGGATCTTGAGATCCGGATGATCGCTCCTTCCCATGGATTTGTGATCCGGAAGGACATACGTAAATATATCGGGATGTACGCCACATTGAGCCGTGAAACGACGCAAGGAAAAAAGGCAACCATCGTATATACCACCATCAAAAACAGTACCAAGAAGATGGCCAAAATCATACAGGATTGCTTGCAGGAAAATAATATAGAGACAGAGGTCTGGGATGCAGATAAAAGTAGTGCCACTGATATTCTGAACAGCATAACGTCAGCGGACGCGGTCTTTATTGGCAGCTCCACTAAATACGCGGACATGATTGGGAACCTGGAGAACATTCTGAAAGAATTGCACAATATGAATCTGGAAGGTAAACTTGCTGCAGCCTTTGGCTCCTACGGCTGGAGTGGTGAAGCCATTGAAGTCATTCAGGATTATCTGAATGGAACAAACATGACGGTGCAAAGCACATCTGAGGTTATTAAAACCACGGGGATGACACATGTAGAGTTCCCTGTACGAATCAGATTTTCCCCGAAAGAGCCTGAGAAAGTTCAAAAAATTAAAAATGCGGCTGAATTTGTTTCGGATTTGCTGCTGAGTTCATTTTAGGGAGGAGGAACATAGGATGACAAAACATTACGTTATTGTTGGCGGAGGAGTAGCCGCCGTCCATGCCGCCAAAGCCATCCGTGATCAAGACGCAGAATCGGAAATTTCGATCCTCGGGGAGGAAAGTCAACTGCCCTATAACCGGATTAAGCTGACCAAAGGGCTGTTTACCGACCTGCACAGTGAGAAGGTGCTGATTAAAAAGGAAAAATGGTACCGCGATAACCGTATCTCCGTAAAAACCTCGACCCGAATCCGTTCTGTCCACCCGGACCGGCAAATAGTTGTGACAGAAGATGGGCAGAGTGTTTCTTATCATAAGCTTTTATTGTGTATGGGAGCGAAGAATCGTGCACTCTCCCTTGAGGGCTTCGCCCTGAACAATGTTCATACCCTCCGGGATATGAACGACGCGGACAGATTGAAAGAAAACCTGCAGGATGGCAGCCATGTAGCCGTAATCGGTGGGGGAGTGCAGGGAATCGAAACCGCTTGGGCGCTGCATGAAGCTGGATATCAGGTAACGGTGATCGAAGCTTTTCACCGGTTGATGGGCAGACAGCTTGATGAGAAATCCTCACAGCTCCTTAAAGAGAACCTTGAACAAGCAGGTGTGAAGGTTATTCTTCGAGCTGATGTAGCGTCTATAACAGGAACTGAGTATGTTACCGGAATTACGCTGCACGACCAATCTCATTTTTCCTGTGACCATGTAGTCTACTCTATTGGTATTGTACCGAATACGAAACTGGTAAGTGGCTCGAATATTCAAGTCCGGCAGGGCATTATCGTAAATGAACAAATGCAAACAAATGATCCGCATGTGTATGCAGCCGGAGATGTGGCTGAAATTAACGGGCATGTGGAAGGACTGTGGGGCGGAGCGATTGAGCAGGGCAGGATTGCCGGCAGTAATATGGTCGCCAATCTGACGGCGTATCGTAGAGCCGTTCCGGTTACCTTGTTTACCGCCTTTGGTATCTCTTTATTTTCGATAGGCAACGTGGATGAACAGTGTTGCGATACGGCGGTAAGCGGAGATGACAATGGGGCGTTTACGCGTATCTATGTGAAAGATAACACAATGATCGGTGCGATATCCTGGCAAGGTGCAGCTGCTTCTCTTGGGTATAAAACCGCTGTAGAGTATGGCATCTCCCTTGAGGGGATCGATGTTAACGGGAGTAGCATCGAGGAGATTATGGCTGAAGTACAAACCAGGTTGAACTAAACTATTAACTTTTTAGGAGATGATAAAGATGAAAAAATACATTTGTCTACCCTGTGGTTATATCTATGATCCGGCATTAGGCGATCCCGATGAGGATGTTGTTGCAGGCACTGCATTTGAAGATTTGCCTGAAGATTGGGTCTGTCCGGTATGCGGTGAAGATACCAGTCATTTTGCGCCGGTTGAAGATAAAAAAACTTCTGTATCCTAAAGGAAAGTAGGAGTTGTACAAAAAAATGAACAACAGGGGGGACAGTTATGAAGGAGTATTCTTGCCAATACGCTGCTGAACCTTGTACCCGCAAGGTGCCTATTTTTGCTGCGTTAAGCGATGACGATCTCTCCCGGATCAGCGCTATGATCAAGCATCGTAAGTTTACTAAAGGTCAACCTTTAATTCTGGAAGGGGCGCCGTCAGATACGCTGTACATTATTCAGCGAGGGCATGTTAAATTATCCAAAACAACTCCTGAGGGCAAGGAACAAATTTTGCACATCTTGACGAATGGAGACTTTTTCGGGGAACTGAGCATTTTTAACAGCGATGAGCTGAGTAACTTCAGTGCTTATGCTCTGAAAGACACTAACATTTGCATGCTGACCCGAACGGATATGGAGCAGCTGATGAGGGATAATCCGGATATTTCGCTCAGACTACTGAAGAGTGTGACCAAAAGACTAGCCCATACGGAAAATCTGGCGCAAAGCCTGGCGACCAAAGATCCCGAAATACGAATTGCTTATATGATCATGGAACTCAGCGACAAATATGGTAAGCAGCGTGGCACTCATATTCATATTGACCTTCCGTTGTCTCGTGAAGAGCTGGCCAGTTATGTTGGGGTCACCCGCGAAACTATTAGCAGAAAATTCTCAAGGTTTGAAGATTCAGGTCTTATTGAGCTAATCGGAAACAAGCAAATGCTCATTATAGATCCAGCCGGTTTGGAGAGTTATATGGGGTATTAAGAGGATTACGGTGTATTGACCGCTCTGTATGACACCGTGGGTGCAGAACATACGCTATATGGGGCCAGACTCCGATACTTGTCGTTCCCAAAGGATTTCAGTATGATGAATACTATATAAACTTGTCCCTATGGGCTCGATTAATCGGAAGATGGCGAGGAAACCCAATGCAGAAAAGGAATAGCAGAAAATTTTTCCGTATCAGGCTAGAGGAAATGATTCAAACCTTGCGACATGAAATTCATTCGGGAAGTATAGCGATCGGCAGTTATCTTCCTTCAGAAAGCGACTTAGAGGTGCGCTTCGGACTTAGCAACGCTTCTGTGCGCAACGGGCTCAAGGTGCTGGTGGATGAAGGCTTAATTGAGAAAATTCCGCGTGTTGGCAATCGGGTAATTCCCCCCGTAGAGGAAGGCAGAACGACGATCAAGTTCGGATATGTGAACACCATCCCCAAGCTTGTAGAGATGCAAGAGCTACTGAATGAGTTCGGCAAACGCTATCCGCATATCGACGTTCAGCCGCTCGAGTTGTCTTCAGGAAACTACTCGACATCTTTGAAGGAATATTTGCAGTCGGAAATCATGGATGTCGTACTGATGAATAATAACAATTATCAGGATTTTTTGGAGCAAGGCTGTACGGAGCTGCTGGAGCCGATGGAGGAACAGCCGGACACGTATCGTTTTCTTTCCGACCCGTTCAGGTATGGTGACCGTAATCGCGTTCGCCCCTTCATTTATTCTCCAGTCGTGCTTTGTTATAATAAACAGCACTTTAAGGAAGCCGGCGTATCACCACCAGACAGTAGCTGGACCTGGGACGATTTGTTCGCTAATGGTCGAAAGGTAGCTGAAGGTCATGACTGGTATGGTTTTTATTTTTATTTGCCTTCTCGTAACCGGTGGCCGTTGTTCCTGCTTCAGAGCGGTACGACGTTTGCGGCAGAACAGGATGACGAAGGCAAATTCCGGTTCAGTGGCTCAAAGCTACTCGACAGTTTAGGAACCATTCGTAAGCTGATAGGCATGAAGGATGTATTTCCAGCCGTATTGTCCGAGAGCGATGCGGATGCGGAAGCCTTGTTCTTGCAAGGCAAAGTGTCCATGATTATGACGACCTATTACTTCTTGAATCAATTGCGTCAATCCGATTTGGCATTCGATATTGCTCCATTGCCGCGGCTGCAAAATGCTGATACGCTGCTGATTATAAATGGACTGGCGGTTAACAGCAAATCACAGAACAAGGATGCATCCATGCTGCTCGTTGATTTTCTCACCTCACACGAGGCGCAACTGATCATTAGGCGCAAAACACTGAATATTGCAGCCAACCGTTTGGTGATGGATTGGGAAGGTGAGGAAGTGGGGTATCGTCCGGCCCGTTTTCAGCTTTACCGTGAGATCTTCCCTACCTATCGTCTGGTTACAGAGCTGGGTTTGAGCAACCTCCAGTTGAAAGAGATTCAACGTGATATCATGATGTTTGTTTCAGGTCTACTGGACAACGACGAGTTATGCCGCAGGCTTGAGGAAATATTGAATGCGGTAAATCAGGAGACTCAGCACTCTTGAGGACTGAAAGTTTATGTGAAAATCCCGGCACAGGTTCAATTCTGAATCTGTGCTTTTTGGTATGTTGAAGTATTTGTTTGTTGCACAAGAATTGACTCATATATGACTCATAATAAACATAAAAACTTGTTGACTATGCTTTTGTTGTTATTATATGATGCAATAGAAGTCAGATATGAGTTAACGCGAACTCGATTTTATTAAGGTGGTGTAGCTGCAAAGATGGAAAAGGAAGGCGTTTATTTTCACAATGTTTCGGAGCTGGTTCATAAACCCTATCAATCTGGATTGCATCTCCAGCGTTTTCCACAGCATGTGCGCAATGGCTTGTCAGAGAAAGGAAGAACCAAAGCTATACAATCGAACGGCTGCGAATTGCGGTTTGTCACCGAATCCAAGCATGTTAGGGTCACTGTCGGATCGAATGATAGTAACGGCCGCGTTGTGGTATGCAGAGGGGATTTTTTTCATTCTCAGCATTTTCTGCAGGCGGGTACGGTAACCACTCTGCACTTGGAGGAGCCGGAACGTTTTACAGAGGTATCAAGTAAGCGGCTGAATCAGTCTGGATTTTCCTCTAACGTATGGCGTTTGCATTTTGATCGTTTCGGAGCTGTTTTCTACGATGTGGATGCTTTTGGTTGTGAAGTACGTGCGCCTAGACCGGAAGAGGTACCGAAGCTTACGATGCTCGCCTATGGATCTTCCATCAGCCAGAGCGCGGGATCCACGCATCATTTCAATGGTTACTTACAGCAGACAGCGCGCAGACTTGGTGTGGATGTGCTAAATCTTGCGCTTAGCGGATCTTGTTATTGCGAGGACGTAGTTGCCGATCATCTGGCTGAACGTGAGGATTGGGATTTTCTGTTTCTGGAACTTGGTGTCAATATGCGTGCTGTAGTGTCTCCAGAGGAATTCAAGCGTAGAGTGTCTTACATGCTGGACCGGGTTATCAAAAATCATCCTGACAAACCTGTGTTCGTTACTACGATTTATCCGAATCGTGCAACGTATTTTCTTGATACAGGCCATCTTCTTCATGTCCAAGAGGCGGTTTTTAACGAAGTGCTGCTTCGTTACTATGAGAGCAATAAACATCCACAACTACATCTGCTGGATGGCGCATCAGTCATGCGCGATCTAACCTCGCTGACCTCCGATCTTATTCATCCTTCCGATTATGGACACACGCTAATGAGCGAGCATTTAGCAAAGCTGTTGCGGCCCATGATCGAACCCCTCCGAACTTCTAGTCATTCTACCGAAGTGTCCCCAATTTTATAATAGGGAGTTGATGGAAATGAAGCGTTGGATGCTTACCATGGTGGGAGTTTCATTATTAGCCGTCTCTATGAATGGATGTTCCTCTTCTAATAAGGGAGGAGAAGAACAAGCAGGGGAGAGTCCGGAAAAAACCACTGCTTTCTCCATATCGTTCCGGAGCGGAAACATTTCGTATGCAGACAATCATCCGAATATCAATGATGACAAATGGGTCAAAAAGCTGGAGGAACTTACAAATACAGATCTTAACATCCGTTTGATGCAGCAGAAAAATTTTGATTCGCAAATGATTCAAATGTTCGCGATCAACGACATTCCGGATGTCGTGCAAGCAAGCTCTGGGCTGACGAACCCTCAGTTGGCAGGTTCCGTGGAGGCCGGAGTATTCATGCCCCTAAATGAATTGCTTGAGCAGTATGGGCAGGATCTTCTCAAGAAAGTCCCGAAGGAGGCATGGGAGAAGGAGACCGATGCGAAAGGTAATATCTATGCGATTCCGGAATGGCTGTCCAATCCGTCACGCCGGGCAACTTGGATTCGTGCGGATCTTTTGGAACAAACAGGGCTGCCAGAGCCTAAAACAGTAGATGACTTCCTGAATGTCATGCGTGCTTTTAAGAAGCTGGGTGTGGAGAATCCTTATATGGGCCGGGAGGACTTTGTATATTCGGATATGTTCTTCGGATCTTACGATACCTTTGCTAATTTCTTTATGAAACAAGGGGATCAAATTGTCCCGAAATTTATGAATATCGAAAATATGCAAAAGACGATCCAAACGTACAAGACAATGTTCGACGAAGGACTGATCAACAAGGAATTCGTCACAATTAATCCCACGAAATTTAAGAACGATATTCTTGCAGGCAAGGCGGGCATCTGGAACATGAATGCGAACCTGTTGATCCAATGGGATCAGCAGCTAAGAGAACAGGTGCCTACTGGTAAAATGAAGCTGATCGCCTCGCCCACAGGGCCAGACGGTAAGGGGGGACTTCGTCTTGTCGGTACGGTGCCGCGAGCGTATTTAATTAACAAGAATGCGAAAGACCCTGCCGGGATCGTCAAGTTTTTCAACTGGATGGTTAGTGACGAAGCGGAGAAGTTTTTTACCTTCGGAATTGAAGGGGAAAACTACACTGTAGAGAACGGAAATATTAACTATAACAGACCGAAAACAGCTGATGAAGTTGATGAAGAAACGTTCCGTCAAATCCTGCTGTGGTTCGTACAGGATACTACCTACAATAAAGGTGCGCTTAGTCTCACACCCGAAGGAAAAGATTTGATGAAGCTCTACGACACAGTACTTGCGAATGAGGGACGCGACGGGATTCAATTTGAACCGCAAGTAAAAGGCTATCAGAAAAACCCGGACATCACCCCAGGTGGAGATAAATTGCCACCAGTTATATTGACGCATGTGATCAATATGGTATACGGAAAAAAGCCGATTTCCGACTATCCGAAGGTGGTGGAGGAATGGCTGCAGAAAGGGGGAAGTGACGTCGTCAAGGAAGCAACAGAACGTTATAACAATAACGACGGTGTGATTTTGTCCCGACATTAATAAGCTGCATCTCACAAGAGGTTTGAACTCCATAATGCTTGTGATTACCTATACCATGTCAGGGAGGAATTCATTTGAGAAACGGACTATATAGGAAAGCTTTTCGAGTGGGCATTAGAGTACTGTTGGCTTTGGCTTTGTTATATTCGCCTTTGGAAATGCAAGCGCTTACTGTAGTTTATGCAGACGGAATAACCGATGACTATGTTACGCTCTACGAGGAAAACTTCGATGACCCTGACAATTTTGGATCTACCGGTGGTATTGCCATTCCGGGGCCTTGGCTGCAGGAAGGCGAAGGAAACAGTATGGCGAAAACTTCGGTTTCGTCCACGGCCCCGTCCGTACCGAATCTGGTGAAAATCGATGGCAAGGATGCATTGGCGCTGCCAGTGAATTCGACGGGGTACCGCAATCTTCAATTGAGTTATTATACACGGGCATCCTCCTACATCGGAGGAAGCGTCATTCTAGAATGGTCAAGTGACGGAGGGATAAATTGGACAACGCTGGAGGAATTTAAGCTGCCCCCAGGAACGCTGGAACAAAAGAACAGTGAGCCGAACCAACTCAAAGTCCAAAACTTGGGCAGCGGAGCTGACAACAACCCGAACGTCAAAATCCGGGTTCGTGTGGGGGAGCTTATGAGCGCGAATATGTACATCGATAGTGTCGCCCTCAAAGCTCAAGCGATTCCCGGAATACCACCCGCAGAGACACCGGTGCCAATCCCTACACCGGCTGAACCTAAGCCGTTTGTGGTTCCTGAAGGCGTTAAGCTGTATGAAGATGTGCGGATTGGGAATGCTGGAACGCGGCCGATTTATACTTCGATTGCCGTACCCAAGATCCTGCCTCAAGCACCCGTGCCAGTGATGGTATACATTCATGGCGGAGGTTGGAATCACGGAGACCGGAAGCAAGCCCTTGCCAGTATCTGCAACTATGTAACCAAGCGAGGATATATCGGAGTATCGCTGGATTACCGCTTAACCCCGGAAGCGCCATTCCCGGCGCAAATTCAGGATGTGAAGCTTGCTATTCGTTACTTGCGCGCGCATGCGGCAGAATACCATCTGGACCCGAGTCGGATCGGTGTATGGGGTTCGTCGTCAGGGGGGCATCTGGCCTCACTGCTCGGTACGACTGGGAACATTAAGTCAGGCGAGACAATCACATTGGATACAGGACATACCGTAAATGTTCCGGATTTGGCAGGGAATGGCGGTTGGCAGCAATATTCTGATCAAGTGCAAGCCGTTGTCGATCTCTACGGTCCAGCGGATTTTACAACAAACTTCGCTAATAGCTATAAATCAGTGAAAGCGCTTTTAGGCGGGAACGACGCGTTCTCTGTGCCAGACCAGGCAAGGTTGGCCATGCCTGGCACTTATGCGTCACCGGACGATCCGCCTTTTTTCATCCGCCATGGGGATGTGGATGCAACGATCCCATACACGGACAGCATTACGTTCTCCAATCAATTGAAGGATGCAGGCGTGAAAGTGGTCGATGTAAAAATTGTACCTAAACAAGGTCACGGTTTTATAGGCGAAGCGGCTGAGCAAGCAAGCGCCGAGGCTTGGGCTTTTATGGATCAATATGTAAAGAATCGAATGGCAACAACACCTGATGATGAGGTTGTATATCGCGATCTAGCCAGTCTGGCACCGAGCGACGATGCAGTCATCGACAGCAGCAAGCCCACTGTAAACTTCAATAGCGCGACGGGCAGCAGCAATGGATTGTTCAGTATTTCTTCTGGCGCCGAGAACAAGAAATATGTGTATTTTAAATTTGATGTCTCTTCATATAGCAATCCTGTAAACAGGTACATTTTTAATGTTGCTGCCAAAAAGGGTTCATCCAATGCGGACCTCGAACTTTCGTTATTCGGCCTAAAGGATATAAATTGGACTGAATCGGAGCTGACTTGGAGCAATGCGCCTGTCACAGATCTGACCATTGCTTCGTTAAGTGGGAAATTTACCGTAACGGCAGACAAATCAGGAGCTCCACAGGTTTACAGCATCGATGTGTCCGAGTTTGTCAGAGAAAGATTGTCCGCATCGGGCGGTAATATCGCTTTTCTGCTTGGTGATGCGGCAAGCACTGGAATTTCCCTCAATGTCTATTCGAAAGAAGCTAATGGCAACAGCAACCCCCGTCCACAGCTTGTTGTTCAAGAAGCGGTTGCACCTTCAAGCGACCATGAGAAACCTTCCTGGCCGGATGGAAGTTCTCTGAAAGCTGTCAATATAGGTACAGAGTTCATTCAACTTTCATGGCCGGCCGCCAGCGATAATCAAGGTATCGGCTCCTATCGCGTATACCGGGATAACACCCTGTTATCCAATGTTACCGGTGCAATGTATACAGCCGTTGGGCTTAGCCCTAGCACGGCGTACAGCTTTAAGGTTGAAGCGGTGGATCAGTCGGGCAATACATCCGTACCGCTTTCTTTTACGTGGTCAACGCTTACAGAACCCATCATTCCTTACGCGATTGCAAACGTGACAGCCAGCGACAGCGATGGCAATATCGCAACGAATACCATCGATAATAACTTGTTCACCCGTTGGTCCGCCGCAGGTAACAGCCCGTGGGTCCAATACGATTTAGGCGAACGGAAGCAGATCAGTTATTTAGGTATTGCCGTTTATAAAGGTGACACGCGTACGGCTCAATTGAGTATCGAAACTTCAAATGACGGTTTGGCTTGGACTACCATATGGACTGGTGCAAGCATGTACAGAACCATAGAGATGCAACCTTTTGATCTTCCTGACACAGAAGCCAGATATGTGCGGATCGTGGGTCTTGGAAATTCTGATGGCAGCGCGTTTACAAGTTTATCGGAGGTAAACATCTATGCGCCGTTCGCAAATGGCGATACACCTGTAGCCAGCATCCCGAACTACACACCTAATCCCCCCCGGGAACCGATCCCATTCACAGCTCCCGGATTAACCGAACCTGAGGGTACGGTGCATCCGGTTCATTCCTCACCTACTACCACTGGGCGCATCTTGAACGTGCTGGACTATAATGCTGATCTCGCCGATAACGACACAGATGACGGTATTGCTATTCAAGCTGCCATAAACAGTGCTGAGCCCGGCGATGAGGTCTATTTGCCGTCTGGGGTTTATAATTTGAACTCAACATTGGATACTCTTGTCAATTTGAAGCTCAAGTCAGGAGTAAACCTTCGCGGTGAGGATCAATCAACAACCATCCTCAAGACATCTCTCAATAAGGTAAAAAACAGCGCCCTGATGAAAGTATCCGGACAGCATGATCTGTCCATAACTAATCTCACATTGACTTCTACATGGAACGGTGTCTACACGACGGATCACAAAGTGAACAACCCGGACGCCGGTGGTCCCGACAGCATGATTACCATCGCAAATTTTGGTGAGGTTCCGTCATACAACGTCACGGTTGATGGAGTTACTGTAGAGAAGTATTCACGTATGGGTGTGCGTATCGACAACAGCCGTGATATCGTCGTACGCCGCAGCACGTTCCGAAATGCGACAGATGTAGGTCCGGGCGGTGCTGGCTATGGTGTGTCGATTCAGGGCATGGCCAAGCAGGATCGCAACGGGTATGAGAACGACACGGTTTGGAATGTTGTGGAGGACTCCCATTTCGAAGGCCCTTATTTGCGGCATGGGGCGCTGATCCAATTTGTTGCCCATAACAATGTCCTGCGAAACAATCAGTTTATGAATACAAAGCTGGATGCCATCGATCTGCACGGAGAACTCGAATATTTGAACGAGATATACGGCAATGTGATTAGCGATATTCCCTACGGCGCGGCGATCGGACTGGGAAACACCGGGGGTACAGCACCCAGCAATCACAGTAAGTCAGGACCGCGTAACTATATCCATGACAATACGATTCGTAATACAAGAGAAGGAATCAATGTAACTATGGGCACCCCGGATACAGTCATTGAGCGAAATGTGATTGAGAATACAACGCATATAGAGAACGCCAAGGGCATTCAGATTTTGAACGGGCCAGGTACTATCATTAAGGAGAATATCATTCGCAACAACACCGCGTCGAATTATTGGGCTGTATCCCTTGAGCATGATCCCGGCGACAGCAAAGCAAATGATATCGGAGCGGGCGACCCGCAGGACGTTCAATTGATCGCAAATTCGCTGATTGGCAATACGAACGGTATTCGACTTCTTGCTGGAAAAGGGATCATCCTGCAGGGGAATCTTATTGACAGTATAAGTTGCAATTATTTCAAAAATGATCATGTAGTAGTAGAGGGTTGGCCGTTACCGATTATACCCTAAAGAAAACACAAGCTCACTCATAGAAACTCCATATTGCAAGCGCTTTATTGTAGGTAGAATGAGGTTAGATTCATTCACTATTTAAGGAAATGGAGGAAAGCCGATGCCACATATTGAGATTAGGATGTACGAAGGCCGAACGAGTGAGCAGAAGGAGGAGATAGTCACCGTATTCACGCGGGAGTTATCCCGAATTATTGAACGGGAGGAACGATTTATTACCGTCGAATTTCAAGAAATTCCCCTGGATGAGAATGCTCCGGCGAACCTGCTGAAAACAGGACCTATAGGAAACGGTTATGAAAGCTAAGTTAACTGGGGTTGACCTTATTAACTACAAAGCCGACACGAAAAGGTCCTTGCTTTTAAACATGTGGAAATTCAGAGCACTCTATGTGATTGCGATTCCCGGGATCTTGTATTTTATTATTTTCAAGTACTTGCCGTTGGCTGGTTCAGTTATTGCGTTTCAGAACTACAATATTTTTAAAGGCTTTACAGGCAGTGAATGGGTGGGACTCGAGCACTTTAGGACGATGTTCCAATACCAGGATTTCGGAAGAATCTTGAGCAATACAATTCTGCTAGGCTTGTATGATCTTATATTCGCCTTTCCGGCTCCAATATTGCTTGCGCTTCTGCTGAATGAAATTCGGCTTGTGTTTTACAAACGGTTTTTGCAAACGGTGGTTTATATGCCCCATTTCCTATCTTGGGTAATTGTCAGCGGTATCGCCTTGGGTATCCTCTCCCCAGGAACAGGGATTGTGAATCAGGCTTTACAAGCTTTCGGCTTTGAACCGATTTATTTTCTTGGTGAAAATTCATACATTCGCACGATTTTGATCAGTTCCGGTATCTGGAGGGATTCCGGGTACGGTACGATCATTTATCTGGCCGCGTTGGCAGGAATAAACCCAGATCTTTATGAGGCTGCTGAAGTAGACGGAGCCGGGCGCTGGAAACAAACCTTAGCCATTACACTGCCGTCTCTTATACCGACGATTATGATTTTGTTCCTTCTCCATATCGGGAGATTTCTTGATCTTGGCTTCGAGCGGGTATGGGTATTCCTGAACGCGCTTAATACCGGGAACGGGGAGATTCTGGACACTTATATCTATAAGGCGGGGCTGCTGTCTCAGCAATACAGCTATACAACAGCAGTGGGGCTATTCAAGTCGGTAGTTGGACTCATTCTGGTGCTCATCGGCAACATTTTGAGCAAAAAAACAACCGGTGAATCGCTGTATTAATCGCTCTTTATGGAGGTAGGGATGATGAGAGTACGCTATACTCGCGGCCAGAATCTATTTAATGTGTTCAATCTTTTGTTTCTGACCGCTCTCGCTTTGGCTATGTTTCTGCCGTTTCTGAATGTGATTGCCCAGTCCTTTAGCAGCTCTGAAGCAATTATTAATGGCAGGGTAGGCTTGCTGCCAAAGGAATTTACCGCGATCAATTATCAGTACGTTTTCAGCGATCATTCCATTTGGCGGGCGTTCGGTGTTTCCGTCTATATTACGGTACTGGGCACCGCCATTAATCTGATTGCGACAGCTTCTCTCGCTTATCCGGTGTCGCGGCCGGAATTCGTAGGACGTAAATACATCGTCATGATGGTATTGTTCACTATGGTATTCAGTGCCCCTCTTATTCCAAACTTTATCCTGATCAAAAATTTGGGGCTTATGAACTCCTTATGGGCACTTATGATTCCGGGGGCCATCAGCGCATTTAACTTTTTCGTGATGAGAAGCTTCTTTATGCAGCTGCCTCAGGAGCTGATAGATTCCTCCAGAATCGATGGGTGTGGCGAGCTGCGGATCATAGTCAATATGGTACTGCCGTTGTCCAAACCGGTAATGGCCTCATTGGGGATTTTTTACGCCGTCGGGCACTGGAATACGTACATGAGCGCTCTGTATTATATCAACAAGCCGTCATTATGGCCTCTGCAAGTGATGTTGAAGAAGCTCTTCGAGACGGACGATATCAGCATTGATCCGGCTTCCTCAGTTTATAGCTCTTTGGCCCACACCTCACCTGAGGGCATCAAAATGGCTGTTATCATTGTCGCTACTATTCCGATTATCATGATTTATCCGTTTCTTCAACGCCATTTCGTTAAAGGAATGATGGTCGGATCCGTCAAATCCTGATCTATCATAGTGTGGTAGAATAGGAACGCGTTAAGCGAGACGAATCGGAAGGTGGTATCCATGGATGAGATGTGTATTAATCGTAGACGACGAGCCCATGATTCGAAAGGGACTTTCTATCATGATCCAGCAATGCGGCGAGCATCCGTATAACATTAAGCTGGCCCAGAATGGCGAGGAGGCCATCCAGCTCATTATGGAGGAGCAGCCGGATTTTCTTTTTACAGATATCCGTATGCCCAAGGTAGACGGACTGGAGCTGTGCCGGCGGCTGTCGGAGATGGAGACGGATATTCAGACTGTTGTCATCTCGGGTTATGGGGATTTTGAATACGCCCGCCAATGCGTGTCCTATGGAGTGAAAGAATATCTCCTGAAACCCGTGAGCAAAGGGAACCTTCAAAATGTGATCGCCAAACTGGAAGCGCATAGAGAGAAGTTAGAGAGTTTTGTCTCTGTCGCTAAGCTCGATGAATGGGTCGTGCGTATGGATGATGCCATCTGGACCTTGGATAAAGAAAGGCTGTACCTTGTACTGAAGGAATGGGAAACTGACTTCCTCCAGCGTAAGATGAGCCGGATTCAGCAAAAAGAGCTTCTGGAAGAGGGCTATGCTTTACTCGTGAAGAAGCTGCTTGTCAATTCAGTTACACCCGGTAAAAGCCTGTTAGACTTGTCCGCAGCAGCTGGACCTGAGCAGTTATTTCACTGCTTCGCAGAAGCGTCAGCAGCTATATTGGAAGAGCTTCGTAGAAAGCGCAAGGGTAAAGCGAAGGATCCGATAGAGGAAGCTAAAGCATTTATTGAAAAGCATCTCGCCCAGGAAGTATCGCTGGAAGAAGTGGCGGAAGTGCTTGGGCTAAATGCCTCTTATTTCAGCCAGATGTTTAAGCACTCAACAGGAGAGACCTTTGTACATTACCGCATAAAACGCAGGATGGAGAAGGCCAAAAGATTACTTGCCGATGCAAGCTATCGGATCACCGATATTTCCTATGAAGTCGGGTATGCAGACCATCCTCATTTTACGAAGACGTTCAAAAAGTTCACCGGGCTGGCTCCTTCGGAGTACCGCAACCAGCTGGGGATCGATTGATGAGAAAGAGTCTGTCGAACAAGCTGTTTGCCTCCTTTCTGACCGTCATTCTTCTATCCTTGTCCATGGTTGGATTTATCTCTTATTTTCAGGCTTCGGCTGAGCTGGATAAGTCTTCTGAGAAGTCCATTGCTCAAGTCATCAGAAGTGCGTCTTATCAAACGGATCTGTATTTGCAAAATTATGAAAAGGCTAGCGATTCCATCCTGTCCTACAATCAAGTCAAGGAGTTCTTGGATATGGACCCGGAGGATAGCTTCTCCTACTATCAATATACGAATGACATTCAGAAGTATTTGTTTCGTTCTTTGTTTATTCTGTATCCCCAGATTAATCTGATGTACGTCATCGGTGAACACGGCAAGGCCATTAGCGATGATAACTCCTATCAGGCACATAGCCTGCAGTTTCATCCTCAGGAACGCTACCGTTTCTTAAGCGAACATACGCCGGAGAGCGGCCGCATCACCATTCTCAACACGAATGTGATGAATGAAGGGGATAAGAACATTATTACGATGGTCCGCCGAATCAGAGGGGTCTCTTCCTATCGTCCCAAAGGTATAGTCGCCATTGAATTCAAGGCTGAGGATCTGGCCCGTATATGGGAACCTCTTGATCTGGGACAGGGCGGGTCCTATTTTATCATGGACGAATTCGGCAAGCTCCTTTACCGGGCGGAAGGGAATAATAACCACCCTGGGTTATCTGCTGAGCACATTCAGAACGTATTTCAACACCCAAATGACTCTGTGGTGGAAAAAGTAGACGGGAAAGAGTATTTGTTCGTGTCGAGAAAATCCGAATATTCCAAATGGCAGCTTGTAGTATCCATACCCGTTGGTGAGCTGCGCAAGCCTATTTCTACCATTCGTACGACCACGCTGGTGGTGGGAGTTCTCACGCTTGTCGGCACACTGCTCCTTGCAGCCTGGTTCGGACGATCCATCACGAAGCCCATCCTGATTCTTAAGGAGGGCATGAGGGAGACGGAAAAAGGCAAGTGGCGCAGGCTTGAGATGAACGGCCGTCAGGATGAACTGGGGGGATTGATGCGCAGCTACAATCTCATGGTGACCCGGCTGTCCGAAATGATTGAGCGGGTATACGAAGCGGAGCTTACCACCCAGAAGGAGGCTCTGGAACGTCATCAAGCTGAATTCCAGGCACTCCAGCTGCAGATTAATCCGCACTATCTATATAACACATTAGAGACTATCAAATGTTATGCGGTCGTTCAGGATTCGGATGAAATCACAGAAATAGTGGAGGCCATGGCATTCATGCTTCGCTACTCCATCCAAACTAATCTGGAGGAAATTACGATTGCCAATGAGCTTAATCATGTACTGAGCTACATGACGATTCTCAAGCACCGGATCGGCAGGGAGTTCGAAATTGACGTAGTGATTCCGCCGACGCTGCTACTGGCTAAGATGGTCAGGCTTACACTTCAGCCCTTGATCGAAAATATTTTTCAGCATGCGTTTCCCGAGGGAATTGAAGACAAGCACTATATTAGAATCGACGCCAGAAAAGAGGGAGATCGTTTTCTAGTTCTTGTAGAGGATAACGGCGCAGGGATGTCCCGCGAACGGCTTGATAAGCTTCGTGAGAAGCTGAATCTGAATCAGCTGGCGGATACGGAAGGAGACTCCCTCTATCATAGAGGTGGAATCGGGCTCATGAACGTGCACCGGAGAATTCAAATGGTGTTCGGTGAACAATACGGATTAAGTGTCGAAAGCGTGGAGAATGAGGGAACCCGGTTGATCTTATCCATGCCTGCGGAGTGAGGAAAAAGATGTTTTCAGAAAAAATTACTATTAGGAGGAAATAGGCAATGAAAATTGATTTGACTGGTAAAATTGCGCTTGTTACAGGGTCCAATGCAGGGATAGGCCGACAAATCTTGGAGACTTTGGCTGCTTCCGGCGCCAAAGTGGCGGTAAACTATTTGTTCGGTTCTGCGGAGGAGACGGTGGAAGCGATCCGTCAGGCCGGAGGAGAAGCTTATGCTTTTCAGGCAGACGCAACAAGTCCTGCCCAATTGGAAAATATGGTAAAGGAAATAGAGGAGCATTTCGGCGGAACCATCGATATTCTCGTCAACAATGCAGGCGGCATGATCAATCGGGTTCCCAATACTGAAATGAACGAAGAGCATTACAACAAGGTGATGGACGTCAATTTTAAATCATGCGTGTTTGCCTGCAAAGCCGTATCCGCAGGGATGATTGCCAAGAAAAGCGGTAAAATCATCAATGTATCTTCCCTTGCGGCCCATGACGGCGGCGGACCGGGGGCTTCCATTTATGCAGCGGGCAAAGCTGCGGTATGGTCTTATACCAAGGGACTTGCCAAGGAGCTGAGTCCTCACGGGATTAATGTAAACGCTATCTCTCCTGGATTTATCGGTCAGACCGCTTTCCATGCTACCTTTACTGCAGATGCGGCAAGACAGGCAACGATTGCGAAGATTCCGCTGGGCCGGGAAGGTGCTCCACAGGATGTGAGCAATGTGGCACTCTTCCTCGCTTCAGAGCTGTCGGATTATCTGACAGGCGAAATTATTGAAATTAACGGAGGCTTGTTCATGCGATGATGAACCTTAAGGAGAAAGCAGATACTTTTTCCTGGGTTGGTCTTGAGGTGGATAAATTGAAAATGGAGCTGGATCCCTTCCGGAGAGAAGAGATTCTGCTCCCGACAGAACCTGGTGGCTGGTGGCACCAATATGTATGTCCCCAGCATCATACTGAGCTAATCTTCGATGTTATGGAGCAAGATGCGGTTGTCTTTTCTTGCCCGAAGGGCTGCAAGCTGGAAGGTGAGCCCTACCGGGGAGCATGGCTGGTATACCGGCATCAGGCAATGGCGCGATACGCGCTGCAAGCTGCCGTGGTATTCGCCGCAGACGGAGAAGAATTCTACAGCAGCTTAGCCCGGAAGATTCTTGTCGGTTATGCGGAGCAGTTTCCTTTGTATCCGGTTCATCCCGATGCTCAACCCTGGATGCTTAGTGGCCGTGCCTTTCATCAGGCGCTGACAGAGGCTATCTGGTCCACTACGCTTATTCGGGCCTATCTGCTGCTTGTGGATCATGGAGTAACGTTCGCTGGGGAGGAAGAGGTAAAGCTGCAAGTGTTCTTCACGATGCTGGAGGAGAGTATGGAGCAATACCGCCACATCCTCATTTACGAGAAGAAGAATGCAGAGAACAATTATACCGCATGGCTGAATGCTAGCCTGGCTTGTGTATATGCCGCCAAGGGTACCAGAGAAAAGCTTGCTTCTTTGCTGGAGGGAGAAGGCGGATTCTATCATCATCTGTCCATTGGCGTGAAGCCAGATGGTTTTGAATTTGAAGGCAGCACGTACTACCATATTTTTGTATTGCGGGCTTATCTCATAGCAGCCGAGATGTACGGGCGCTTCGGGGTTGACCTCTATGCTGCCAAAGGAGAACAGGGACAATCCATCCGTGGCATGTTTCAGTTGCTGGCAGAGCTTAGCGGCGATAACGGGGAGCTTCCAGCCGTGCATGATGGTCCTTATGCGCGCGTTCCTTTCGCCCGAGAAATTGCTGAAGTATTTGAAATAGGTATTGCGGTTTACAAAGACCCGAGTCTCCAGCCAATACTGGCGAATGCTTATAGATATCTATACGGGCAGGAATTAAGGACTGGTCTGGAGGCAGTGCTGTATGGAGCAGGTGAGAGTAAGGAGCTTCAGACCAGTTACAGGGTGAGAGACTCTGTTCTACTGCCGGATTCCGGATTCGCCGTGCTCCGCCACCCGGGCAATCCGCTGTCCGTGCTGGCGGATTTCGGAGAGCATGGCGGATCACATGGACATTTCGACAAGCTTCATATCACGATTATGCACCGATGGGGCGAGGTTGCTCCCGAGCTGGGTATGGTTCCTTATGGATCTGTTTTGCGCAAGGAATGGTATTCCGAAACTGCGAGCCATAACACGGTCACCATCGGAGGTCGTTCCCAAGCTCCAAATACCGGAAGCTGCTGTCAATTTCGCCAGGAAGGCAACGCTACGTACTTATGGATTCGTTCAGACGGCGCCTATGAAGGAGCTGTTCTAGAGCGGCATCTTGTATTGGCCGACGGTTGGCTGCTGGATTGGTTTCATGTTGAGCAAGTAACGGAGCGGAGTCAGGAAGTAGACTTATGGTTTCATCCGACGGGACATTTGCTGTTACCGTTCGACCCTCACCGTGTCCAGAAGGATTCTCCGGCAGTCCTTGGACTGGAAGCGGGTTATGGCTCAGTAGAAGTACTGTCCGCAATGAAAAATGAGACGGACTGCCCGTTAAATACGGAGTGGAATATCCGTTATGATGGAGTGAGCACCTGCCGGGAGTATGAAGTATCCACGAGTACTCTACTGGCGCCCGGCTCCACTATGTATGAAATCCGCACACCGGGTAATGCCGAAGACCCGAGTAGATTGCTACGAGGCATTATGCTTCGGCACAAAGGCCCGTCGGTTGATTTTATTACGGTTTATCGGGACGGTCACGAACCTGCTGTACTGAAGCTAGTGAGTCAGGTGGGCGAACCGCCCCAAATCCAAATAGCAACAACTGGGCAAGCAGTGGTCTATTGCCTTGACCCTAAAGCGGGACTGATTCAGGAAAAGTCCCGGAATACGGAGGAGTAGAGATGTTAGAACCTTTATTTCAACCTACCAGCGGCGTACTCGACCTGTCGTATGGGCCAGATGAACATATAGATGTTGGAGAGAATCCTCCGCGGTTTACTTGGATGCCTGCTTGTCTGGAAGAGAGCATGTATGAGCTGCAGATCTCCTCAAAAACTGAATTTGAGTCTGAAGATACGTTGACCTACAGCAGAATTCCCTATAATTTGTTTACCCCGGATAAGCCGTTGGCGCCCGGCTCGTATTATTGGCGATACAGTCTTATCGGGGAGAATGATATCCGTTCCGAGTGGAGTAAAGTAAGAGCTTTTGTGGTGGAGGATGAATTGCCGCTAACGCCACTGCCTTCCCGTACAGAACGATATTCAGCTGCTTCCGCCAACCATCCGCGGCTTTGGCTTCAAGCGGAACAGCTACCGTCTTACCGGGAAGTTGTCCGCCAAGACCCGATTTCAACTGGCTGGGAAGACTTCCTGAAGCATTCCGTTCTACCCTGGACAAAGCGCGAGCTTATTCCCGAGCCTGCACCGTATCCAGATAATAAGCGTGTCGCCACACTATGGCGGCAGATGTATATGGACTGCCAGGAAGTCTTCTATGCTATCCGGCATCTTGCTATAGCTGGAGTTGTGTTGGAGGACGAGGCGCTTATCGCCAAAGCTAAAGAGTGGCTGCTTCATGCTGCAAGCTGGAACACAGATGGTACCACCAGCCGGGATTACAACGATGAATGCTCCTTTCGCATAGCCGGAGCGTTGGCATGGGGCTATGATTGGCTTCACGGCTCTCTGACGGAAGAAGAACGCCTTAAGGTAAGGCAGGCGCTACTGCGAAGAACCGGGCAGATCGCATTCCATGTCATCGAACGCTCCCGCATCCATCAAGTTCCTTATGACAGCCATGCGATCCGCTCTTTATCCTCTGTTCTCGTACCCTGTTGTATTTCCATGTTGGGTGAGGAGGAGAAGGCGCAGGAATGGCTTGATTATACGCTGGAGTACTTCTCCGCCATGTATACCCCATGGGGTGGCAAAGACGGCGGGTGGGCCGAAGGTCCGATGTATTGGACCACTCAGATGGCATTCGTTACGGAGGCGCTCAATCTAATTCGCAAATACATGGCAATCAATTTCTATGACCGTCCTTTCTTTCGCAAAACAGGTGACTTTCCGCTCTATTGCTTCAGTCCGGATACCATGAGGGCCAGCTTCGGCGATCAATCGTCACTGGGAGATCCGGTCAATCTCAAAACGGGCTTCAATATCCGTCAATTCGCGGGTTTAACCGGGAATGGCCAGTACCAATGGTATTTTGAGCAAACTAAGGAACTGAACCCTGACACCCAGATGATCTTCTATAACTACGGCTGGTGGGATTTCCGGTTCGATGAGATGGTTTATCGCACAGATTATCCGCAGATTTCTTCAGAGCCACCGGTGGCTGCAGAACCTTTGAAGTGGTTTCAGGATGTGGGATGGGTGGCCATGCATCATCGGATGGAGGATCCGCAGGAACATATCATGCTGTTGACCAAGAGCAGCCGTTACGGCTCTGTGAGCCATAGCCATGGGGATCAAAACGCCTTCCTGCTGCATGCCTTCGGCGAGCCCTTGGCTATTGAAAGCGGCTATTACGTTGCATTCAACAGTACGATGCATATGCAGTGGCGCAGGCAGACCCGCTCCAAGAACGCAATTCTTATTGACGGCAAAGGCCAATATGCTGGCACGGACAAGTCGAAGAACATGGCAGCCTACGGTAAGGTGTTGAAGGCGTATAGTACGCCCGGAATCAACTACACGCAAATGGATGCCACCGAAGCCTACCGCGAGAATGTACCCTATATCAAGCGGTATGTGCGGGAAATATTTTTCTTTGATAGCGCTTACTTTGTTATCACAGACAGTGTCGAGCTGGAACGTCCGGGAAAATTGGATTGGCTGTTTCATACGCTGTATCCCATGAAGCTGAAGGATCAATCTTTTAAAGTACATGGTAAAAAAGCTCAGATGGAGGGCAGATTTGTCTATAGTTCCTCGGGAGAAATGGCACTCAGTCAAAGCAATCAATTTACAGATGTAGATCCGAAAGAATGGGAAGGGCTGCCCGAGCATTGGCATTTGACTGCCTCTACCCAAGAGGCTGTAAGCCATCGGATCGTCACTCTTCTGATTCCCCAAAAAGCAGGAAGCCGGGATTACGTATCGTACTTTATGGACGATCAGGACCATGGGGTTCATGTCTACTTTACGAATCAGGGAATTACCCACCGTGTTGAGATCCCAAAAGCTTATTAGTCTTAAGATATCTTCATTTTACGTATACACCCCATTGTACAAGGAGAGGGTTATATTATGAAAAAATGGATTGGCATCTGTCTGGCTATCGTAATGGGTGCTACCGTTATTGCAGGTTGCTCGAACAAGGACAAAGAAGAGACTGCCGGAGGCGCGTCAAATACGCCGCAGAAAACTGAATTCTCGATCTCGATGCGGACGCTGGCTTTTAACTACGTTGAGAAATCACCCGACTTGAATAAGGACAAATGGGTGAAAAAGCTGGAGGAGATGACAAACACAGACTTGGATATTGTGTTGGTTCCTCATAAAGAGTTCGAGCAGAAAATGGTGCAGATGTTCGCTACTAATGATATACCGGATGTCGTTCAAGGTTCGGGCGGCGTAAATGGCAAGGAGATGGCTGGTTCTGTTGAAGCTGGTGTGTTCATGCCCTTGGATGATCTGCTGCAGCAAAACGGCCAGAACCTTTTGAAAGTAATCCCAAAGGAAGCTTGGGAGAACGTCACCTATCAAGGGAAAATTTATGCAATACCGGAGTTTCTATCCAATCCCTCCCGCCGGGCGACTTGGATTCGCAAGGACCTGCTGGATCAAACCGGCTTGCAGGTTCCAAAAACGGTCGATGAGTACTTGACTGTGTTGCGTGCCTTCAAAAAGCTGGGGATAGAGAACCCGTACATGGGCCGCCAAGACTTCAAATATGCGGATGCTTTCTTTGGCGCTTATGATGTTTTTCCGTATCTGACTATGTTCGAGGAAGTAAACGGCCAGGTTCAGCCGAAGTTTATGGATAGCGAAAATATGATGAAGGCGTTACAAACCTACAACACCATGTATACAGAGGGTTTGATCAACAAGGAATTTGCCACCATTAACCCGACCAACTACAAAAATGCGATTCTCTCAGGCAAAGCGGGCATGTGGACGATGAATGCCAACGAGCTTCTGCAGTGGGAGCAGCAACTGAAGGCTACGACGCCATCCGCCAAGCTGGAGATTATTCCTTCGCCAGTGGGACCTGATGGAAAAGGAGGCTCCTACTTGTACGGCTCCGCCACGCGCACCTATTTTATTAAGGAAGGTACGAAGAATGCTGCGGATATTGTGAAATTTTTTGACTGGATGCTGAGCGAAGAGGCAGAAACCTTCTTTACCTTTGGGATTAAGGACGAAACCTATAAGGAAGAGAACGGCAAAATCGTATACACTTCTCCTGCGGATTCCGCCGCTATAGATGAGGAGCGCTACCGCCAGTCATTCCTCTGGATGGTGCAGGATACTACTTATAATAAGGGTGTCCTTAACATGACAGAAGAAGGCAGAAGCTTGATCAATGTATACGATACTATTCTGGCTAACGAAGGCCGTGACGGAATTCAGTTCGACCCGCGGCTAGATGCCTTGGTGAAGAATCCAGACATTGCACCTAACTCGGACACGGCTCCTCCGGTACTGCTGACGCACATGGTAAAGATGGTATATGGCAAGGAACCTATCAGCGACTGGCCGAAGGTTGTGGAAGAGTGGCTTTCTAAGGGCGGTAACGATGTCATCAAGGAAGCTACGGAAAAATATAACAACAAAGCTGGCGTCACCATGCCTCGCAGATAGACTTATCCTACAGGGGAGTTGGAATTCAATTAAGGGCTGCCGAGAGGTAGCCTTTTTAGTTAGGGCCAGTTTACTTTAATATAATATCCAAAGTATGGATTATATGGTAAGTTAAATGGAGACATTCTAATGAACTATATAAAAAGAAATGGAGTGATTTCATGAAGATGCGGAATTCAAAACTTTTATATTATCTTGTCTGGATCATAGTGGGGGCGCTCTTATTACATTATGGAAACTCGCTAATTAGTCATTACACTGAAGAGGCACAAAAGAACTATCAATTAGAAAATACTGTATGGATCACGGCTATTATCCCGTTTGTCTATGGAATCTATCTGGCGTTATTAGAAGGATTACCTAAAGCTTTTGTTGTTAATTGGCTTCTGTTGTTTATTGTGTTTCTTCCAAGTTTTCTTCTGCTTATGTATCCAACTTTAGTAATGTATTTTAACATTTCGAATATGGAGATATTCAAATTCGCAACCATACATGATGGAATAGTATTTGGTCTGGTTAGTGGAATGGCACTAGTTAAATCTCTAACGACAAACCGTTAACGAGATTACAGCATTGCTGTTACAGAATTATTGGAGCAGTATAAAATAGTTATATGTAAAATCACCCTTTCAATTATTTGGGTTTTATTGCAAGATATTTATGCATCATGTATTTTATTGAATAATAAGGGGGAGTGCGAATAATGTTATCATCCACAGAGCTTAGCAAGCTGAACGAAGTGAATTACAGGGAGGACCGTTTAGAGGTAGTTAATCATTTTTATGAGGATCTCTGTGATAAAAAAGTAGTCGATGGTTATATTTATTCTCTTAGTCGTTACGGGAAAATCTTTGCTAGTGCTGCCGGAGGTCGTTTCAGTTACGAAGAAGAAAGCACCCAGGAAATGAAAACGGATACAATTTTTCGTGTTGCTTCAATTACGAAGCTGTTTACGGCGACAGCGATTTGGCAGCTTGCGGATGATGGTAAGATTTTTATGGGGCAGCCTGTGAGTTCTATTCTTCCAGAGTTTGATGCCGACCCTTTTAAGCCGATTACCATTGCACATTTACTGACTCATACCTCTGGCATCGCTCCCGATCCTGGCACTATAAGTGATACTTACTATAAAAGTGCATGGTGGTATATTTTTGAATCAGAGCTTGGAAAAGAAAACTGGATTAAAGCCGGTCTATCTAAAGGGATTCATTTTCCGGTAGGGACTCAATGGATGTATTCATCGTTTGGATACGCGATTTTGGGCGCAATTATCGAGAAAATAACAGGTGCTTTTGCAGAAAAATACATAATGGACCACATTGTAAAACCGTTAGGCATGAAAGATACCTTCTTTGATATACCAGCAGAAAAAGCTGGTAGGATCGCCATTCGTTCGGAAAGGGCTAAGGAATATCTTCAGAAGCTGCAAAACGGGGAAATTACGGATGCGGGACAAAGGTCTGAGGAAGAAATCAACGTTCCGGAAACTGGTGGTGGGTTATATTCCACAGTTGCTGATCTGCAAAAGTTCGGAATTATGCTGCTTAATCAAGGGCAATACGAAGGGAGTCATATCTTAAGCCGAATGGCTGTACAAAGAATGACCAAGCGGTTTAATTCTGAGAAAATTCCAAACTACGCATGGGGAGATGCAGGAGCGGATCGACCATACGGACTGGGACCAGACCTTCGCTATAATGTGAGTACTTCTTACTCTGAAGGCACTTTTTTTCACGAAGGGGCTGGGGCCTGTGCCTTATTCGTTGACCCGGTTGAAAAGCTGATTGCCGTTTGGTATCTTCCTTTTCACAAAGGGGTATGGGACGGTAGAGCGGTATTTGGCACCCACAATGTGATCTGGTCCGGACTCGAATAAGAAAAAGACTTTTTTTATGTGATATCTATAGATAGGCAGGATGTGACTTATGTTTGAGATGATAAAGCACCGCTTTCGCATTATGAGGGCGGTTGCTTTTGTTACTTATAAGGAATGGAGTGCGTACAGGACGCATTCGATGGTTTCTATTTTTGTAGGCCCAGTGTACTTTTTAGTGCAGTATTATATATGGAGCGCTGTTTATAGCGGGGAATCTTATATCAACGGGATGTCACTCTCCCAAATGCTTTCCTATTTTTGTGCTACGATGTTGATCAACTATTTGACGATGGATTTTGCCGATTGGAATTTACAAATGCTTATTCGCACCGGGAAATTCATTACGTTTTCGTTAAGACCGCTAAATCATATGTTCTTTGCTTTGTCTCAGAAGGCAGGGCATAGGGTACTTGGGCTTTTATTTGAATTTTTACCCTGCTTTATGATCTTTTTCTTTATTTTTCATATTGATGTCTTACCCGCAAATTTACTATACGCGATTCTTTCGATAGCTATGGCGTTTATGATGAATTTTTTCATTCATTATAGTATTGGAATGGTCGCCTTTTGGATGGTGCAATCCTCTAGTATTCGTAATTTTTTTAATCTTTGCGAAGGGATATTTTCAGGATCGCTGATTCCATTAGTATTTTTCCCAAAATCCTTACAAATGGCGTCCTTTTTTTTACCCTTTCAATACACGGCCTTTCTTCCTGCAATGGTCTATACAGGTAGCTATACTTTAGCGGATATAACCTTACCTATTCCTCAAGTGTTATTGCTGCAGCTCATAGCGGTAATTATTGCCGGAGTTGTCTGCCGGGTGCTGTATGCGGTGTCGCTTAAGCATTTTACGGGGGTGGGCGCATGAAACGTATGTATCAAATATATAAAACCTGCATGAAGGCGAATATTGCTTCTGCTATCACTTATCGTGTTAATTTTATTCTTAATAGTCTTATCATGCTCATAGGGAATGTGCTGTTTCCTCTAGTAACGGTATTCATTTATAATTCGAATGCTTCATTTGCAGGTTGGACCTTTAAAGAGGCGCTGTTGATTCAATCCGTTTTTATTCTGTCTACGGCTTGTGCCGGGATTTTTTTTAACGGAATTATGTGGAATACGATGTCTCATGTTGTAGAAGGGACTTTGGAAGTGGTATTAATTAAACCGACCTCGAGCCTTTTTCTGCTGTTGGCCAGATCTTTTGAGTTCGAAAGTATCGGGCTTTTAGGCGGAGGAGTAATCATGTTCGTATACGCACTTAGCGGAATCGATGGGATGACCATCGGCTCTTGGTTATTGTTCCTGTTGTTGTTTGGCGCAGGGCTGCTTGTTATGTTCGGCGTGGCGCTTATTGTGGCAGCGATTTCCTTCAAATGGGTAGCGAATTCCCGCTTGCCGGAGATGTTTGAGAGCATTAAGTCTTTTGGACGTTATCCAGGGACGATTTTTCCTAAAGCAGTCGTAGCCGTGAGTTCTTTTCTGTTTCCGGTTTCCATGATTGCTTACTTTCCAGCATCTACACTGATTGGCCGATGGGAACCCTATTTTTTTATAGCGATTATCCCTTGTGTGTTATTTGCTGCCTTCGGAATTTGGCTCTATACATACATGCTTCGCAGTTACAAAAGCGCTGGAGGATAAAAGATTAGTTTAGCTCTAAGAAGGAGAATTTCACTTGGACATTATTACCGTCAAGAACTTAACCAAGCAATATGAAACCTATCACCGTGGACAAGATGCAAAAAGCGTATTTAAAAGTCTGTTTCACCGTGAAAAATCGATCATTACCTCTGTAGAAGATCTTTCGTTCAGTGTTGGAAAAGGAGAAATCATTGGCATTCTGGGTCCAAACGGTGCGGGGAAATCTACGACTATTAAAATGCTGACAGGCGTTCTCTATCCTACCTCGGGCGAAATAAATGTTCTAGGGTACAACCCTCATAAGCAGAAAAATCAATATGTAAAACAAATCGGGGTATTGTTCGGACAGAAATCGCAGTTAATATGGGACATACCCCCTTTGGATAGCTTTTATATGAACAAGGAAATCTATGATATTCCTACGAACGACTTTCGTACAAGACTGGACCGATTTGTAAACATGTTTGAGATTGGCGATATTATCACTAAACCCACACGAACCCTTTCCCTGGGAGAACGAATGAAATGCGAGTTTATTATGGCGATGCTTCATTCACCACCTGTGGTTTTTTTGGATGAGCCGACGATCGGGCTGGATGTGATAGCTAAACAAAGAATCAGAGAATTCATTAAGCAAATGAATCAGGAAGGCACCACATTTATTCTGACAACACATGACTTGGAAGATGTAGAGCGTTTGGTTCAAAGAGTACTTATAATTCATCAAGGGAAAAAAGTATATGACGACAAGTTTTCTGAACTTCGACTGCATCTGGGCGCCAAAAAAGTAGTCAGGCTTTCAGCCGCCACAACTATTGGAGATATTGATCTGCCTGGGACTCTGATATCGGAAAGAATATCGGATTACGAAGTGGAGCTGCTGATCGATACCGAGCAATGTAAAATGGGCGAGTTTCTGCATATTCTTAGCGAAAAGGTAGAGATCCTTGATATATCTATTAAGGAGATTCCCATTGAAAAAATCATCAGCTCCATTTATGAGATGGATACGGGAGAGCATATTCAAGCTTGAGAACGGATCATCTGCAGATTTAGATCGACCATGGACCATAACTTTTCAGTGATCTCTTTTGCAGAGCAAGGATTACTATGAGTAAACCACCATTCAATCACTCCGACAGTCGCCGAACTCAAAAATTGCACAGATATATCTTTACTCAGCTCATCCAGGTTAAAATTGTTTTCTAAAAATTGTACCTTAATCTGCTCATTTATCATTTCTTGTAATTGGTTTCTAAAGGAGAGTAAAGCTTTGTTTCTTAATAAAGTCTTATAAAAGAGAGCATTCTCCTCCAATTGTTCCAGCGTGCGGAGCAATGACGCCTTCGAGGGATTAGGTTCGGTTTCATCCTCCACTGCGGAGCAGCTTTCGATTAGTTGCCGGAGCTGAGCCTCCAGACATTTATCCATCAGATCGTATTTATCCGCATAATGGGAATAAATCGTTCCGCGGTTTACATCAGCGCGCTCTGCGATTTCGTTGATCGTTATTTTTTCAAAATCTTTTTCAGCCATCAGTTGAATTAATGCATTCATGATGGCTGTTTGGTTTTTTTTAATTCTTCTGTCCATGGTAAGACTCCCTTTTTATTAAACAATGTATCGTATTCTGTTGAAAAATCAACAAACCCGATCAAACTAACGATTGAACCCTACCGGAGATGTGATAATCTGATTTTATCGAACAGTTGATCAAAATTCAACAAATGTCTAAAAAGGGATAGAGGAGTTAAATATGAGAGTTTTAGTTTTTGGAGCGGGAGTATTAGGCAGCTATCTTGCACATGTTCTAGTGCGTGGGGGAAATGATGTCACCATGCTTGCCAGAGGAAAGCGAGCAGAGCAATTGACGAAAGACGGACTTGTGCTTCGCCATTATTTTCAAATTAAAAACACTGTGGATACAGTAAAGGTCATCTCTACGCTTCGATCCGATGATCTCTATGATCTTATTTTTGTTGTTATGAAATATAATGATTTTCCATCTGTGCTACCTATTCTAGCTGAGAATCAGAGTCAGAATATAATTCTTGTGGGGAACAATGGCGATGCTCCTGGCATGCAAAAGGATCTACAGGAAATGAGCAATGTGAGGAAAAATATACTCTTCGGATTTCAGCTTAGTGCAGGAATTCGGGAAACGAGCGGTCGCGTTATCAAAATACACGCAGGAGGGCAAATGGTACTTGGCAGTTTAGACGGTGAGATTCCAATAAAGCCTGTACTGGATGATGCGTTTAAAAATGTTAAGTATAAGCTAACTTATCATGAGGATATGGATGCTTGGCTCAAAAGTCATATCGTGCCTATAGTGGCTTTGAACTCCCTTAGTTATCTGCATGACGGGGATTTGAAAAAGGTATCCAAAGATAAGAAGCTATTAAAACAAGCCATTTCAGTAATGGACGAGGGGTTTCAAATCATGGAGCAATTAGGTTATACTGTCACTCCAGCAGGGCAAGTTAACTTTGTTCGAAAGCACAAGCAGGCTGTATATTATGGTCTGACAATAATTCATAAATTACCGTTTATGAAATTAGTGGACGGTTCTTTCAGCGAAATAGCAGCTTTGTTTGATTCATTTGATATTTTGAAGCAACAAGCAAACATCGCAACGCCCAATTGGGATCAACTTAAAAAACAAGCGTTTTCGAAGTTTAATGCAAATGTATAACAATCTTGTTCAGGAGGTATACAATCGATGGCTATATATTTTATAAGGCATGGAATAGATGAAGAAGGCTTTCGTGGGGGTTGGAGTCAACGTGGACTTGTAGTAGAGGGATATAGACAAGCCGAACGTCTTGGATATTATCTTAAGGAAAATCAATCTAGCTTTAACATAACCCGTATTCTTTGTAGTGATTTGCAACGTGCGTTAGATACAGCAAATGAGATCGCCAGAGAGCTTAATTTGCCTGTTGAAAGCAGCCAGTATTGGAGAGAAACGAACAATGGTGTAATCGCTGGAATGCCCCATGAAATCGCAAATGAACGATACCCGGGTCTTTATTTCTCGGCTTTAAGAATGGATGAGAGATTTCCAGGAGGAGAAAGTCCCCAGGAATTTTTTACGCGAATAAGTTCAAGTTTCTCAAAACTATGTAATGAACTGGAGAGTACTGATCCAAATGAAAATGTAATTATGGTCACTCATGGTGGCGTAATTAATGTTATATACCATATTTTAAAAGGGCTAACGTGGACGAATAAGAATGCTCATTTCCCGACTTCATATACTAGTATTCATAAAATAGAGTATCAAGCAGATAAGTGGGCAGTTACAGCAGAAAATCTTACGGAACATATATCAAGGGATCAGGCTGCTGGTATGGCCAATTGATTGGGAGGTACAAATATGGGTTTATTGAATGCGCTGATTGAGCAAGCCAAGAATCCTAGAGGGTTCGTAGGAAATATCATGATCAAAATCATGAATCAGGCACATACCAGCATCACCGTTCAACGATGGATTTTTTGGGACGATCACAGCGATTCAGACGCATTATTTCTGGCCGGACCTCGAACAAGATATAAGTGAAGCATTTAGGGTGCTGATAGCAGGCGGTACATTTGTTATTATTTCTGAGATCTATAAAATCAATTATCATATGAAGCAATTCACTAAGAACGAAGAGATGGAGCAGTTATTACGGAAATCGGGCTTTCAGACGGTAAATATTCACGAGAATAACAAATGGAGATGTTATGTCGGAAAGAAATAAAGCGGCCGCACCGCCCCAAAAAAGGACGACACAGCCGCTTCGTTTCACCAGCTAATTAAGCCGGGAAGGTTTTAAACAAACAACGAACGGGAAATGATGACCAGCAAGATGAAAAGTACCAAAATCGCTCCGGTCGAAGTGAAAGCTCCTCCTTGAAATTCACCCATGATTTATTCCTCCTCAACTTATGTCTTCTTCTCAATTGCTGTGACTGGTGTCGCAGCTTTCTGAGATAATGACATCATATGCCGAAGAGGGCCTGTTGCACTGGTCTATGGCCTATTGCTCGTCAATATGGGCTTTTAGGATACGTAATCCTTTAGGGAGATGATTTTTAAGCTGGCCTAAACTCGCCTTGCCCCAACTAATTGGCAAACCATCTAAAGTTACAAGCGTCCATCCATGTAATTCGCTGGGGACAGGCAGGCTTTCACCGCGGAGCCAAGCATGTATTTCCGGGCCCTCACTGCTGAGATCAAAGCTTCGTGATGCTTGTAGGGGCTGAAGTGCCATAGCTAATGCATGAGCAGGTTCAATCCGATTTTTCTTCAAATGGGCAATATGTAGTCCAGCTCGTGGAATACGCAGTCCGTCCAGCAGCCCGGTATGGAGGTTGCCATTAAAGGATTCTGGCAGCAAATAAAGAGATTCGCCGAAGAGCAGGGGTACACCTTGGCATGAAAGACCAGGCAGTTCTACCGCAGCCCAGTCTTGAAAAAGCTGGTAGGCATCACGTACAGAAGAATTAGTTTTTGGGTTGTTTTTGCTTCGGCGTTTTTTGGCGTTGCGGTTGGCATCGTCATTTACGGATACAGTGTCAATTTGCTTACGCAGGAGTGCAACAAAGTGACCTTCGCCCTTTTCTAAATGCGGCCAAAGGCGTTTGCAGGTGAGTAGTTCCATATCGGGGTAACTAGCCGTCAATCGAGCAATGGTTTCTTCATTCTCTTGACGGTTAAAGGTGCAGGTAGAGTAAGCTAAAGTACCCCCTGGTTTAAGCATAATGTAGGCGTCTTGCAGGATATCCCATTGTCTCGCTGCGCACATAACTACATGAGCAGGAGACCATTCTTGAATGGCTTTTGGATCTTTTCGGAACATGCCTTCTCCAGAACAAGGAGCATCCAGCATAATTCGGTCAAAAGCTTGCGGGAAACGCGCAGATAGCTGTTCTGGTGTTGCACAGGTTACGAGGGTATTCTTAATGCCCAGACGTTCAACGTTCTCTGCTAGAATTTTTGCGCGTTCCGGATGGATTTCATTAGAGATTAAGAGGCCTTGTCCCTGCATTAAACCAGCGATATGCGTAGTTTTACCTCCAGGGGCTGCTGCAAGATCGAGGACGGTTTCACCGGGTTCAGGTGCCAGCAGTTCAGCTGCGGACATTGCGGAAGGCTCCTGAATATAATATAGTCCAGCTGCATGGTAAGGATGTCTGCCTGGTCGAGCGGGCTCATCATAATAAAACCCGCCCTGGCACCATGGGATAGGCTTCAAAATAAATTGTGAGACTGTACGGTCCACCGCAACTTGGCCTATGGCTGAGGTGCTTTTTAGCGGATTAAAGCGCAGTCCTTGAGTTCGTGGCGCTGAATAACTTTCTAGAAAAGCATCTGCCTCTTGCCCCAGCATTTCTTTAATAGATGCGGTGTAAGAGGCAGGCAGCTGTTCTTCCTTCATAGATCATTCTCCTTTTTCTTAGTTGCTGTTTCATGTTTATACCGATAAAATCAAGGTATGGGGAACGTAATCGTACCTGAAATTCTACATATATTCAACTATATCATAATTGCCAAGTCTTACAGTACACAGGGCAATTGTAAAGGGGATGTACCATATGAATTTGCTGCAAGCGCTCTTCTTCCCGCCGGAGCAACCCGGTGGTGTATCATCTATGATCCCTTATCTTCAGGAAAGATTCCGTTCAAGCCGTTGGGAGATGGATTTGTTTTGGCTGCCTAAGCGGATTCGCAATAAGGGGCATGAGGAAGTAATATTCGAGACGTTTGATTGGACGCAGTATGGAGAAAGTCCGATCGTTCAAAAATATATTCAGACCTATCGTGATTATTTATGGTGGACAAAACTGCGGATGAGTAAGCCTTATGATCTTATTCATTCTCATCATCCGATTGCTGGCTTAGCGATGAAAAAAGTGTTCCCTGATACTCCGTTAATTCATACCCTGCATTCCAGTTACGAGCGGGAATTGATTCTAAATGGAGCGATTTCCGAGGATGGCTTGGAGCATCGTTTTCTAGTCTCACTTTATCGTGAACTTGAGCATGTTAGTGATCGATTAATGACGGTGTCGCGATCTTTTGCAGAGTATGTGGCCCCTTATATTATTGATCCTTCTAATATAGGTGTTATACCGAATGGTTTTGATGAAAAAAGATTTAAGCCTGTTCCGCATGATAACGCTATTCCGCAGCTAGTGACCGTGACACGTCTGGTTCCGGCTAAAGGAATAGATATATTACTCAACGCTTGCGCGGAGCTTAAAAATCGCGGCCATGAGTATGTACTGCATATTATTGGCGACGGTCCTTCACGTGCGGATCTGGAAAAGATGGCCCAGCATTTAGGGATCTATAATGAAACGATCTTTTACGGATATACGCTGCACCCTGAAGAATTCATGCCATTCTTTGATATTTTCGTATTGCCCTCTCGGGCGGAGGCGTTCGGTTCAGTGTTTGCGGAAGCGGCACTTAGCTGCCTGGCTTTAGTGGGGACAAATGTGGGCGGAATACCGGAGCAGATTGAAGATGGTGTGAATGGTTTATTGGTCAGTCCTGACGATGAGATTGCTCTTGCTGATGCATTAGAGAAGGTGATATCTGATCCGGCTTATCGTTATGAGCTTTCGCGCTCCGCATGGGATAAAGCCAAAAGCCTATATTCGTTGACACGAGTTGCTAATGAACTTAAAAAAACCTATTTACAGTATCCTTCAGGAACGAAAGGGTGAGCACCTATGATTCCATTTCGCTTTCTGCATACTGCTGATTTACATCTGGATAGCCGTTTTGCCGGGCTGGCGCATATTTCGCCAGCCATTCGTGCTTATTTACGTGAGTCTACCTTTGCCGCCCTCGGGCGGCTTGTCCGCGTTGCGATCCAAGAGAATGTTGATTTTATTGTCATTAGTGGAGATGTGTATGATGTTTCAGATGCATCATTACAGGGACAGCTGCGATTTCAGGAAGCGCTCAAAGAACTCGGTGAGCACGGGATTCACGTGTTCCTGATTCATGGCAACCACGATCCGCTTGACGGACTGCGTCTGACAACGGAAATGCCAAAGCATGTTACCGTATTTGGCGGAGAGAAGCCAGATCACGCTACAGCTTGCCGCCGTATAGATGGCCAAGAAGTTGCCATCGTTAGTGGAATCTCTTACCCAACGGCGAAAGTGACGAACAACACAGCTGTAACCTTTTCTCGTAAACCTGGCAGCCGCCTGTTTCATATTGCGATGCTGCATGGCAATGTAGACGGTGATTTGCTGCATGAGACCTATTCTCCTTGCAGTCGCAGGGACCTTATCGAACGGGGGTTTGATTATTGGGCGCTTGGACATATTCATAAACGTAGTGTACTGCATGAGAAGCCTGTGATTGTATATCCAGGCAATATACAAGGGCGCAGCATTAAGGAAACCGGAGCTAAAGGTTGTTATATTGTGGATGTAGATGAGGCTGGAAGATCCACTCTGCAATTTCATGAACTGGATTTCGTCCGCTGGCAGGTTAGAGACTTATCTATAGAAGGATTAAGCAATGAAGCAGAATGGATACAGAAAGTGGAGCAGGTTATTGAAGACATCCGCGCGGAGCTCCCGGAGCTCATGTCGGTGGTCAGATTTCGTCTGATTGGGCGAGGGGACGTACATAAAGTATTGGCTGAAAAAGGGGCAGCAGAGGATTTGCTGTCTGAACTCCAGCGCCGTGAGGCGATTAGGGCTGAGCGTAAAGATTACAAAGGGCTTGTCTGGACGGAAGGGTTCGCTATAGAGTCCGGTTTAGCTATTGATCGCCAACGCTTATTGGAAGAGGATAGTTTTCTTGGAGAAATGCTGCGCATTGCAGAGCATACGGAACATTCCCCGGAAGCGCTCGAAGAATTATTAAATAGTGCGCTTAAACCGCTATTGGAGAATCAGGAGCTGCGAAAGCTGTTGTCTATGACTAGTCAAGAAGAGAAGTTGAGCTGGCTACGTGGTTCAGCAGAGCAGGGAATCACGATGCTTGGCGGGATGGATGATACTGTTGAAGCGGCGGAAAGTCTTTCGTATCAACAAGCCGGAGGGCAAAACGATGAGAATTGAACATTTGCATATCAATGGCTTCGGGCGTCTTCACAATCGAGAGATTCATTTAACGCAGGGAGTGACCGTACTTTATGGGCGTAATGAAGCAGGAAAAAGTACGACACTGCAATTCATACGCTCTATGCTGTTTGGAATTCCAAGCCGTGGAAATCCCTTGGAAAGGTATGAACCTATGCAAGGCGGATTGCATGGGGGAACTTTGAAGATACGTGATAGTAATGAAGGTTTGTGGACCATTCGCCGTTTTGCTTCAGGTGCTGAGGGATCAGGAAGAAATGAAAAGCTGAACATTACAGTAAATCATCCAAATGAAACGACTCAAGAGCTGGGACAAGCTGAAATGGAACGATATTTACTTGGGGGGATCTCTAGGAGTATGTTCCAGCAATTGTTCGCAGTTTCACTGGACGAGCTGCAGGAGCTTGCTGCCCTTCAATCTGAGGAGATGAGCAGCTTTCTTTTTCATGCAGGTATGGGCGGTGGCGGTACAATCATGCGTGCGGAACGCCGTTTGGTGCAGGAAGCTGAGAAGCTGTACAAACCTCGTGGCAAGCTGCAAGAAGCAGCAAAAGTTGTGCAAGCCATTGAAAAGCTTGAGCGACAAATGGTTGAGAGCCGTTCTTATCTTCCGCGATATAACGATAATATAGTTGCATTGAGGGTAACGGAGTCGGAGCTAGGTGAATTGGAGCAACAGCGCAAGCTCACTGGAGAGCAGCTAGTGATGTTTCGAAAAGCACAGGAAGTCCGTGAGCTGTGGTTAAAGTGGAGCGAGGCTCAGCTAGAGCTGCAAGGATTGCCATTGATTTCAGCCTTTCCTGAAGAAGGAGCAACTCGCTTTCAGGCGTTTGAAGGAGAAATTCGTAATGCACAGGGATCAGTAGTACGTTATGAACGTCTTCTAAGCGAGCTTACTATTGAACTGGCAAAGAACCCTCCAGATGAAGTATTAGCAGCGCAGGGGCCTGTTTTAGAGCGGCTGGACCGGCATCGGAGCAGTTACGAGAACCGTAGAACGGAAAGACAGCGGCTTGAGGGAGAATTAACGGCGCTGAATGAGCATTTGCGGCGAATTCTGCGCGGCATTGATGTGAGCTGGGGCCCTGCAGAGCTGACTTCATTCTCTGGGACAGCGGCGGATCGTGAAGCTGCACGGAAGTTTGCGGCGGCGTTCGCTAGTTATGACCGCCGCATGGAGGCGGAGGGTGCAACGCGGCAGTCGTTGCGATCCCGTTTGGCCGCTGCCTCAGCGTCGCTCCAAGCAGCAGAACGGGCGCTGGCGCGTGAGCACGCTACCGGCGCGGAAGCTTTTGCGCAGCTGGCTCCGCGCAGCGCCCGTGAAGTGCTGCAGCTGTGGGACGAGCTGCAGCAGGCGGCCGAACGCTGGCGCGAAGCGCAGCTCAGCGAAGGGCCAGCGCGCGGCGCCGGAAGTGACGGCCTTGGCGCGAAGCGCATGGCCGCGCTCTACCGGCGCCTGCTGTGGGCCGGGGCAGCACTAACCGTGCTGCTGCCCACAGTGTTGTGGCTGACCGGTGCTCCGCCGGCCAGCGCCGTGCTTGCGATCGGCCTGCTGGGCGCGGCCGATCTGGCCCTTTGGGCCGGCTTGCGCGGAGCGCGCCGGCTGGAAGCGTCCCCGCCAGAGCATGGCGGGGACGTCAGCGCAGCCGCAGCCGAGATGCTGCGGCTGCGGGGCAGCTGCTCTCCGGGGCGGAGCCGGAGAGCGTTGTGCCGGGGCGGCGGACGGCCGCCCCGGGGTCCAGCCCTGACGCAGGCGGCTGGAGGCCTCCATGAGGGAGCTTCGCAGGCTCATGGAGGCTTGGTCAGCTTGGCGGCAGCGCATCGAACGCTATGCCGCCGAGCGTGATGCCTGCCGCACGGAGCTGGAGACGCTGGCAGGCCAAGAGAAGCTGCTCGCTGAAGAAATGCACCGGGCGGAGGCGGCATTCACGGAAACGGCTGAGCAATATGAAGAATGGCTTTGCCAACGCAGGTTGCCTGAAGGATTATCTCCTGAAGGGCTGCCGGATATTTTTGCTATGGTTGAACAAGGGAATGAGCTGCTGCGCCAAGAGAATAAACTCTCCTTACGATTGAAGGAGCTGGAAGCAGAATGTAACGTGTTTGAGGAGGAGCTGCTCGCTCTTATTTATGAGTCGGGTGCTGATCTTGGCGACGAGTCTGGTGTAGCGGCAGCTGGTTTTGAAATAGATCCGCAAGAGGGGAAACGAGTATCTGCATTAACCTTACTAAGCTGGCTGGAACTGCGAAAAAGAGCATGGGATGATCTGAAAAAGGACTTGATTCGCCGGGAAACTATGCAGTCAAGATTGCAGGATGTGGATGAAGAACTCAAGGAGAGCCACAGGATATTAGGTGAGCTGAGAGAACATCGTGAGCTTCTGATACAGGAAGGCGGGGCGACTGGTGGAGAGGATTTCTTACGCAGGTCAGCAGCTGTGCAGCGGCGCAGTGATCTGAATAAATCGATTCGCCAGTGGGAGCTTGCTATGTTCGGTGGTTGGGAGGAGGAGCGGGTTGCTGCTCTGCTGGAATTATTAAATCATCATGATGCGGAAGCATTGCAGCTGGAGCGGTCATCGGCTGAAGAATTGATGGAACGGCAGGAAGAGGGTTGGAACACCCTGCTGGAGCAACGAGGCAAGCTGCTTCAGGAAAGGGAGTATTTGAAGGAGCGCTGCGTGGAGGATTCCGTTATTCAGCAACTGGAAGAGCAGAGAGCAGCCTTGCGGATCGTGGCTGATAAATATGCAGTGGCAGCGATAACTGCCGAACTAATCGGGCGAACTCGCCGTGTGTATGAGCAGGAGAAGCAGCCACAGGTATTACTGCTTGCCTCAGATTATTTCTCCAAGCTGACGGAAGGGGAATACAAAAGGGTTGTTATGACACTAGGGCATAAAGAGCTGAAAGCTGAACACAAGGACGGGGGACTGCTGGACAGTGGACTGCTCAGCCGAGGGACGGCAGAACAGCTGTATCTTGCCATCCGGCTGGCATTGGCAGAGACCATGTCACGGCAAGTATCGCTGCCGCTGTTATTCGATGATCTCTTCGTTAACTTTGATGAGTCTCGTCTTCATGCTGCACTTGGACTTCTTGGAGAACTGTCGATCTCCCGCCAGATTGTGATGATGACCTGTCACAAGCATGTGGCGGAAGCGGCAGCACGTATGATTCCTACAGCAGCGGTTATTTCCGTGTAGTTCGGGTGATTGGTTTTACGGATACGATACTGTTCCCCTTCTCCTTTGAGTTCGATGAAGTATTACTACCTGGTGGAGAGGACCATGGTGTTCGTAGCAGTTTGACAGCCCAGACCAGTGATAAACCTCCGAAGATTGGGTAGAACACGGAGAGCAGTGAACTAAAGCCGAACTGGCTCAGTAAATAGCAGACCAACATCAGAAGTGGTGTAATCAATGCGGTTGATAGGGGAAGCCGTTGCTTAAGCTGTACAGCTACTCCATAAATATCGGCGACAAAAGTGCTGAAGATCTCCAAAAAGATCAGCAGCAGATATATAGTTTGCACTACAGTACCCAACCGGACGGCGATGCTGCCCATCGGAATTTCAAACTTGAGAATCCCTGGCATCTGTGAGCTCATTGCGAAATGTGCGGCAATCAACATAAAACCAATCCCGGTACCCCCAATAATACCGCCCCATACAAGGGATTTTTCTTCCTCTGTGTGACGAGCCATAGGGACTAAAACAGCTTGTGCCATCCCTAAATTAAAGGCGGTGTAGAGCAGCGGTGACATCCATGCCCCAAAGAGAGAGCGATCGTTATCAAGGAACAGGAATCGTCCAGCTCCCGGAATTTGAAAAGTATTAAAAATAATGATAAGTGACAGAGTAAGCATTAAAGGAACTACAATACTGTTCATTTGCAGAATACCGGAAATTCCTCGTTTTAGCAGAAAGTATGAACCAAGCAATGTGATAAGTAGTCCAGTCTGATAATGAAGTCCGAGATGCTCCTGAAAAATAGCGCTTAAGCCCCTGCAAGCATAATACTGTTTACTCCGATCAGGACGACCATCGTGAACAAACTGATGGTGCTTCCGACCTGTTCCCCGAAGAGGTGACGGTTAAAGTCCTCATAGGATTCCGCTTCTATTCGCCGAGCAATGACCATCATTTTTGTACCCAGCCATATGAACAATATAGTTGAGAGCAGGATGGTCAGGACTGCCCAGTGCCCGTAACGTGTGAAGAATTTTAATATTTCCTGCCCGGTGGCGAATCCGGCTCCTACAATGGTGCCAATATAAGTGAAAGCGATCTGTAATGTTCGGACATGTGATTTCATGGCTCCCCTCCTAATAGTTTTACGAAGCTAAAGAAAAATCATAATGAGTGCTATGCAGGATAACCTTGTGTACTCTGTATAGTACAGGTTATGATGAGGATCAGTAGGACATGACTTCCGTCGTAATTGCTTTATGATCAGTGATTAATTTGTACGGAATGTCTGCGATTATAAAGGGTATTGGAGGTTCAAAGTCATGGAAGTGTTGAAACAGCGGATTTTGGAAGAAGGTGTCGTCGTTTCGGATGAGGTGCTGAAGCTGGATGCACTGCTAAATCATCAGGTTGATCCACGGCTTACGATGGAAATGGGACGGGAGTTTGCCGGGAGGTTTGCGGACTCAGGAATTACACGTATTGTGACCGTAGAATCCTCGGGCATTGCCGTGGCATTTGCCACCGCGTATGAATTAAAGGTGCCGCTAGTTTTTGCACGCCGCAAAAAAACACTGTTAGCTGATCCGGATGCGCTTTGCGAAAGAGTTCCGTCTTTTACAAAAGGTATTGTTACAGATATTATGCTGTCTCGCCAGTTCATCTCTCCAGAGGATAAAATCCTCTTTATTGATGATATTATTGCCAATGGTGATGCAGCGCGTGGATTGATTAAGATCATTCAACGTTCTGGCGCTGAGCTAGTTGGTCTTGGTGTTGTAGTAGAAAAAAGCTTTCAGGCAGGGGCTCGGACGATCAGAGAGCAAGGCATTCGTCTGGAGTCACTCGTAAGAATTACCTCTCTAAATGGAGGCACCATCGAATTTGGGGAATAACCTAATTGGCAATAAGAACAGGCCTATTTTTTAAACAACTGCTTTTCACCCTATGGATTTTCCTTTATAATAAAAATTAGACATAGGGAGGAGGCGTCACAATGGGGAAAGAACTTATGACTGAACAATTTTTTATTGATAAATTAACCGAGGCCAAGGATCATTTCGAGCGTGCGCTGGATTGCAAACACACGGAATTCGACGATCTGTATCCCTATATGATTGAACATCCTCAGTTTTTTTGGTACAAACGCTATGTAGCCTGGTCAGAGCTTCTGACAATCAAAGGTTTGTGCGAAGAGTTATCCTTCCCGTGGAGAGAGAAATTCACAACTAACCAAGTGGAGTATCTGGAGCAACGTGTGATGTCCGCTAAAGTTCTTGACTTCTGGTTTGAGAAGAATGAAGCGCTGATATAAGAATGCTTTAGTAGACATGCAAGTCGTTAATTGCCTACATGAGACCCAGATGATTTATCATTTGGGTCTTTTTTCTGAGACTAAATAGGACAAGCTATGACAGGAGGGATTAATGATGATTAGCGATGAGCAATTGGATGCCTATCGGATTTCCGGTGAGAAAATTCGTGTAGTGCGTGATGGCTTGGAAAGTAACGATGTAAAAGGGATAGTTCTTGCTTGGGATGATTCTCAGGTGATGATACGTCGTCAGAATAGACGAGTAGTGAAGCTGGATCGCAATTATTTATTCCAGCCATTTAGTGAACCAAGACAAGATCCGGATAATATATAATCTTCACAGTAATAATTTTCGCAGTAATCATCTTCATAATACAAAACAGCTCCTCGCCCTACTGGGCGGGAGCTGTTTCTGTAATATCATTTGGGATTATATAGTTAGAGCTAGTTCAGACGCATTCTCTTCTCTGGAGAGTATGGAGAGTTCTGTGGACAGTCCAAGATACGCGCGCATGCGCAGCATCATTTCTCTACGGAAGCCTGGCCATAATATATTCATCTCTCCTTGAAATCCTCTGCAGGAATATAAGGCTTCGACTCCTCGCTGATCTTGGCGAACGGTAGTAATCTTCAAATCATGGGAGCTCAGCTCGCGCGTAACCTCTTGAAGCATTAGTGACGTCTTCTTTGTGGCACCAGATACGAGCTCCATATATAGCTGAGGGGTCTTAAACAGGCCGCTTCTACTGATTACACGGCAGTCACGTTCGAACACTTTATGAATAAACGTTAGCAGCAAATAGCTTCTGACCAGGGACAGTTCTTCTTTAGTTACTTCTTCATCAATAATGGATGTGTTTAGCTTTGTAGTCGCCATTATAAATCACCTCATTTATATTATGCGAACTTTTGTTCTCATTATACCTTATATTCGGCAACAAAAGCAATAATTATCCATAAATTAATGAATGATAAGAAAACGGCGAAAATATATTGACGTTGGATTCTCAGCGTGGTATGATCTATCTTGTGACCGCAATAAGCGAGTCATTATAATACGCGGTCATGGCGGAATTGGCAGACGCGCTGGCTTCAGGTGCCAGTGGTAGCAATATCGTGGAGGTTCGAGTCCTCTTGACCGCATAGCTAAAAGGATTATAGAACTGCTCTAGTAGCAGGTTTATAATCCTTTTTTTATGTTTTTCAGCAGACGGTAGTGCGAAAGAGGAAGGTATCCTTAAGAACCATCACCTGAGGCTAACGGACCCAGATGAAGCTATTTGCTCATTTATCGCCTTTTGAGCGTATCGGACCCCAGTGCAGCTATTGCATGGAAAAAGGATCACAATTGGCGTTTTTTATGCCAATAGCGACTGTAGGGTCCGATAGGAATCCAAATGTGCTCTAAAGCCACAAATAAGATCAGCTGGGTCCGATAGAAATCCAAGTTTGCTCTAAAGCCACGAATAAGATTAGCTGGGTCCGATAGAATCCAATATGCTCGAATGCTAGAAATAAGGTCAGCTAGCGTCTTTCCACGCGCAGATTGGGGAAAGACTAATTAGTGTTTTGCTCCTACGTTACTCGCCCCGCGGAGTCATCATCATCACCTGATGCTAAAGGACTCAGATGAAGCTATTTGCGCATTTATCACCTTTTGAGCGTAGCATCGGACCCCAGTGCAGCTATAGCATGGAAAAAGGATCACAATTGGCGTTTTTTATGCCAATAGCGACTGTGGGGTCCGAAAGGAATCTAAATGTGCTCTAAAGCTGCAAATAAGGTCAGCTGGGTCCGATTGAATCCAAATGTGTTCTAAAAACACGAATAAGATCAGCTGGGTCCGATAGAAAACCACATGTGCTCTAAGTTACGAATAAGGTCAGCGGAGTCCGATATTGTCTTTCCACGCGCAGATTGGGGAAATACTAATTAGTGTTTTACCTCTACGTTACTCGCCCTGTGTAGTCATCATCACCTGAGGCTAACGGACCCAGATGAAGCTATTTGCTCATTTATCGCCTTTTGAGCGTAGTATCGGACCCCAGTGCAGCTATTGCATGGAAAAAGGATCACAATTGGCGTTTTTTATGCCAATAGCGACTGTAGGGTCCGATAGGAATCCAAATGTGCTCTAAAGCCACAAATAAGATCAGCAGAGTCCGATAGCACCATCGCACGCGCAACTATGCTCGAATCCAATAAAGTTTGTTGTCTAGATCAAAGTCTAAGACACGAAAGAAAACAGGTGCACCCGGCATGGCTTTTGGGACACACCTGTTTTTTATAGGATAATGAATTACACTGTTGCTCTACGCAGCATCAAAAACGATAAAAGAGCGTACACAACTGTCAAAGGCATGGACCACAAAGCAAGTTCAAATGCGGTATATCCAGCAAACCAGTTGAAGAGGTCTACCCACCACTGATTATAGGTCATTAATAATACACCGAGACTGCACAGGATAAACATAGCCCCTGAGAAAATGAACAAACCGCTTCGGCCAAATCTCCGGAAGATACTGGATATCATTAGCCCCAGAAAAAACATATTAAGAAAGAGCACAAAATACATCCACAGCTGTTCTATGGCATTACCATCATTTAAAAAGGGCAAATGAAAATAATGTAGTTCCAAACCCCAGCCACCCGTGAGCCTGCTTTCAATGATTGCGAGCAGGTAGAGGAGAATTGAGTAGGTGGCGCTAGTTATAATAGCCATTAAGGAAGTGCCTATGAAATAATCCGTTCTGCGTTGACTTAAGCCCAGAGCAAAAGGGAAGGTCTGCACCAAAATGAGTATACCGGTGATTAACATATAAATGAAGATGGAGACGAGACCGCCGGTATAGATTGGTTCTTGGATGAAAGAAGCGACGATGACATTCACCAAGAAGCTGGATAACAAGATTACCCAAGGCATATACAACCATAACCACTTATCTCTGAAATGCATTTTTATCATGCCTGCCGTAGGATTCATTACACGGTCACTTCCTTTCCTAGAGATTTTTTATTTGTGAGATGAACGATTAATTGCTGTAAAGATACAGGTGAGATTTCTAAGCCTAACTTTTCAGCATGTGCGTGATCTTTCGCGTTGAAACCGATAATGGTGGCTGTAAGCAATCCGCCAAAAGACTCGCGGGAAATGACTTGTTTGCCGGCGATAAAATCTTCGATCTTCGCTGTCGCGCCGATTACCGTAACAGCTTGCCCGCGAAGGGCTTCAGCATCTTCGTTAATAATTAGCTTGCCGTTGTCGATGACGATAACATGCTCTAAAAGCTGACTTACCTCATCGATCAAATGGGTGGACAAAACAACTGTGCGTGGATTTTCAGCATAATCTTCAATTAGGCGATCGTAAAACAGGCTTCTAGCTACAGCATCAAGTCCTAAATAGGGTTCGTCAAAAATGGTAAGCGGAGCACGGCTGGCTAGACCTACTACAATTCCTACAGCCGAGAGCATACCTCGGGATAGCTTTTTTATTCTTCTTTTTAATGGCAGATTGAAATCCTTGATTAAAGAGTGGGCATATTCCCGATCAAAGTTTGGAAAAAATAATTCGGATACCTCCAGTACATCGATGATTCGGTACGTGTCCGGATACCTTTGGCTTTCCTTAATGAAGCAAATCTGCCTGAGAACCCGGTTATTCTCGTATGGATGTTCACCAAATACGTTCAGGACACCACTTGTGGGGAAAAGCTGAGCTGTGATCATATGCATTATTGTGGTTTTTCCTGCACCGTTTCTGCCGAGAAGCCCGTATATCTTGTTTTTCTCCAATGAAAAACTGAGTTCATGGATGGCAGTGACATTTCCGTATGACTTAGTCAATCCTTTGATTTCAACAACTTCATTCATGACTTGTTGTCTCCCCTCTGAATCATAATTGTTAATTGATCCAACGTAATTCCTAATTTTTCAGCTTCACTGATCATGGTTACTACATACTGTTCATAAAATTGTTCTTTTCTCTTCTCCATCAATACTGCACGCGCTCCAGAAGCTACAAACATACCGATTCCTCGTTTTTTGTACAATATCCCTTGATCCACAAGCAAATTCACACCTTTCGCAGCCGTAGCCGGATTGATCTGGTAGAAAACAGCAAACTGATTTGTCGAAGGAACTTGTGACTCCTCCAGCAGTGTTTCTTCGATGATGTCATTTTCTATTCGTTCGGCGATCTGCATAAATATCGGTCGTGTATCATCCATTAAGTTTCCCATGTATTCACCGCCAACTTCATTGGTTAGTTAGTTATGTAATTAACCATATATGCAACGAAGTTAATTGTCAATATTTTTAATTATTTTGGGCTGTATCCACATAAATAAAGGCTGCCCGGAATGCTCTGGATAGCCTTTTATTTGCACAACATATCTGCTATGATTTTGTCCTTAGTAAAAAAGAAGGGGGAGTTCAGCTATGAATGATTATGGTCCGGATCTGTTCAAAGATACTGCAAGCTATTACACCAGATATCGCCCGCTATATCCGTCCTCACTGATTCGATATCTAGTGGACAAATTCTCACTTCACGGAGAGGGCCGGTTGCTGGACTTAGGTTGTGGTACTGGGCAGTTAGCGCTAAGGTTTACGGATTGGTTCGAAGAAATCATTGGCGTAGATACTGAACTAGAGATGCTAGATGAAGCAAAGCTGTTATCACAGTACAACAGGGTTGAGAATGTTAGCTGGCAACAGGGGAGAGCGGAAGAACTATTCAATGACTGGGGTTCCTTTCGTCTCATCATGATGGCTAAGGCGTTTCACTGGATGGACCGAGAATCCATACTTGAAGTTCTCTATCATAGTTTAGATGATAACGGTGGTATTGCTGTAATTGATACTTTTAATGAACAACAAGAACCGTTACCTTGGCAACAAAAGGTAGAGGAAGTAGTGAAACGCTGGTTGGGTGACGAAAGAATAGCCGGAAAAAGTACATATAAACATCCCCAAGAAAGACATGAGGATGTTGTAAAGCGATCCAGTTTTAAAGACGTTAAAAGACAGGTATTACCGAATTATTCCATCACTTGGACTGTTGATTCGATACTAGGAAATTTGTATTCTACGTCTTATGCTTCTAAGCGATTATTTAGAGATAACTTAGAACGTTTTGAAGATGATATGAAATCAGCTTTATTAGAAATAGAACCTACAGGTGTATTTACAGAGGACTTGTCGGTTTCCGTCATTACTGCCTTTAAAAAAGAAGCGGATTTACGATAAAAACCGCGCATTGATCTCACCGCATCCTGCTGTGTTAGGACTTAGTTTAAGGCGATACGTGTTCTTTTTTAGTATGGATTTTACTTGCTTAGGCGTAAGAGAAGGGTTCTTCTGGAGTAATTGCGCGATCACACCCGAGACGATAGGTGTTGAGACACTGGTACCGGACAGCACAAAGTAATCTTTAGCTATCCGCAAATAAGGAAGCTCGCGATCCAGCTTGGATCGTGGAGCACGAAGGGAGATGATCGTCTCGCCTGGAGCAACGAGATCTGGTTTCTTCCTTCCTCCCGGTGCGGGTCCGCGACTGGAGAACCAAGTAATTCGGTCGTCCGCTTGTGTGAGCGTGCGACGGTCATCCACTGCACCGACAGTAATTGCTGAAGGACTAATCCCTGGAGATTCGATCGTACTGCGTCCCGGGCCGCTGTTTCCAGCAGCTATTACAACGTTAAGTCCGGCTTTAATTGCTTTTTCTACAGCTTGGCAGAGTGGATCATCTGAACAAGGAAGATTCACCTTACCCCCGAACGACATCGAAAGAATACGAAGATTAAGTCTTCTCCGATTCGCAATACACCATTCAATTCCTTTAATGATTGTGGAGTCATATCCATCGCCATTTTTATCTAGTACTTTGACACCTACTATCCCTGCCTCTGGAGCAGGGCTTTTGTATTTTCCTTTACTCATCCATCCGTTGCCTGCTGCATCCCCTGCGATATGAGTTCCATGGCCGTTATCGTCATAGGGCTGTTTTCTATGATTGATAAAATCTTTAAAAGCAACTATACGGTTAACAGGGCGAAACAGGTCAGGGTGCCGATACACCCCTGTATCAAGAATGGCAATGTTGATGCCTTTTCCGGTAAGCCCCTTTTTCTTTTGGGCGGTTGTAGAACCAATGGATGGTGTCGCTATATTAAGGGATGTTTTTTTGACTTGATCCAAATAAATTTTTTCGATTCCATCCCAGCGGCACATCCGGTTCAGGCAGTTCTTTGAAACTTTGGATGATATCGAATTGAGCAGGTGAAGATGATATCTGATCGGAAGGTCGTGGGATTTTAAATGCTTTTGTAAAGACTGTAGCTGGGCTGTAGTTATTTTTTGTTTGAATTTAATGATAACTGGAATGGTATTCGCTTTATGCCCTGGAAGATAGGAACGTTGAACTCTTTTTCTCAAGGAATGGTGCATTTTCGAATGATATTGCTCTAGCCATTTTTGACCGTTCATTAGTAATGAATCACCTCTTGAAGGTATTATATGCACTGCAGAGCTAGTGGACACGAAACTATGAAACTAGGGTTTAACATATTTTCAGATTTGTAGGTGAAAGAGAGGTCAAACCTTACGATTCTTGCATTTACTAACGTATCCTAAAAAGAAAGTGGTGAAGTAAATGGCAATTATTAAAAAACCAGTTAACAAGAAAGCAGTTATGGCTAGCAAAGTTCTCGCGGCTAAAAAAGCGAAAGCAGCTCCTACAAGGAAGAAACGTAGAATTAGACAGACTCTGGATAGATTTATTGTTGTTGCTATTGGTACAAATGCAACGGGTACACCTAAAGATACTACGGGGTGGACAGCTTCATTGAGAGCTGGAACTACAACGGTTACTGCTGATTTTGACGAATTTGGTGTAGTTAGATTTCCAACAATTAGCACCTTAACATCGGTACCTTATCTTCTCACTTTAAGAGATGAGAGTGGAGCTACTATAAGAAGTTTTAACGTTCCCGCAGACCGCGAATTTTTTGTGGCTAGATTCTAGTTTGGACAAGCCAGGTCAAGTAAACAGCATGCGTCGATTTTATATCGATGCATGCTGTTTTTTTATTTTTCTAACTTTGATTCAAGTGAGTGATTTGTTACAGACAAACAGAATGGGGGGATGCCATACTTTCAGCATCATAATTTTGGGAATATAGTACAAAAATGGACAATATATAAGGCGGGTGAGAGGTTTCGTGAAAGAAAAAGGGAATATATCAGGTATTCAATATTTTTTATTAGGACTGCTTATATTTTTAATGTTAGGAATGGATATGTTCATCATGGGATTAGATCAATGGTTATGGGGGGATTTGTTTAATATAGACGACTTTTTTGTCAGCCCTTGGTACGTACTAGTTGTTCATTGGAGCATAGTTACCCTATTGTGGGCAGTAGGAGCTATGATGTTTCTACTTTGGTTCAGGAAGAGGAAGTTGATTGGACAGGTTATATCTTTGTGTTGGAGCTCTAAGGTCATTCCTTTGTTAATTGTAGCTTTTATATCAAGCTTTTTGTTCGCTGTGTTGGAATTTTGGATTAATGGGGAGAGCATTCCACAGATTTATAGGGAATATGAAAACTTCAAGTTAGAACATGGTTTTATGGGCATATGGGTTGCCTTGGTTCAAAACATATATTACATTGTGGAAGCTGTACTAGTTGTACTATTGGTTGCACTAATGCAGCGTGCAGGAGAAGTATGGTTTAAGAATCCTTCTCTTCCTTATGGGGGAATAGGTTTAATGCTGACTTGGGGATTAGGTCATTTGACGCATGGTCTGCAAAGCGGCTTGTATATTACTGCTTTTTCTTTGGTATTTGGCTGGCTGTTTGTGAAAGCGGGCAAGCAGTGGTGGCCAAGTTTTCTGTTTATCTGGCTTGTATTTGTTTTATAATATTTAGTTTAACGGGGGGACACCATTGTACAATTCAGAGAAGAGAACAATTACTACTGAAAGATTGATTTTAAGACCTTTTGCATTGTCTGATGCACAGCGTGTCAGTGAGCTCTGCAATAATTATAATGTTTACAAAAGTACATTAACTCTACCTTATCCATACCCTATTGATTGTGCATTATCATGGATTGAAACACATGAAGTTGAGTTCAATAATGATAATTCATATGAATTCGCTATTACTGATAAAAATACAAACGAACTGTATGGTGCTATAGGTTTGAGAAATAACCGGACACACAGAAACGGCGAGCTTGGATATTGGATAGGCGAGGAACACTGGGGTAATGGATATGCTACAGAAGCAACAAAAGCGGTCATTAATTTTGCTTTTACAGAAAAACATTATCACAAAGTGTACGCCAGATTCTTTGCTTCAAATCCTGGTTCGGGACGGGTTATGCAAAAATCTGGCATGCTGAAAGAAGGCGTTTTGTTACAGCATATTTATAAAGAGAATGAGTTTGTAGACCTTATTCATTATGGGATATTAAATTCGGGAGTTACTAACTAACGCTTGGATTTCATGCACCACTATTTGAAGTCACGCCCATAGGGCGTGGCTTTTTTATTAGAAATGCTAGTCTGCTTCAACGGACAATAATGAAATTCCTTCTTATTTAAAATTAAAATAAAATTCTTGACACTTCTCATTGATAACGATTATCATAGGAATCGATGAGTGAAAATGAAAATCATTATCACTATATGGGACGTATAAATATACATATTTGGAGGGATAGATTTTGAAAAAAATATTAGTACTACTGGTTATTGCAGCGCTTACGGCAATGACTGCATGTTCGTCTACAAATACAGCGGACAATCCAAAAAATGAAGCGGTAACGAATACAACTGCTAATGAATCGAAAGAAGCAAATGCAGCAAAAACAACAGAAGTAGCAAATACAGCGGAAGCTGCCGGCAAGGTGTACAGTCTGGAGAATGATGGTGTGGATGAAGCGTTGTTCAACGAAGCGTTAAGCCAATTCCCAGCCAAAGTACCGGAGCGTATTGTAACAACTTCTGTGCCGTTAACAGAAATGCTTTATTTGCTCGGCATAACACCGGTAGGTGTACCAACTTCAACGAATCCAATCCCTGCTGATTTCGAAACAATTGATCGTATTGGATCACCTATGGCGCCGGATCTGGAGGTAGTAACCAAACTCGAACCAGACTTGCTGCTGGGAGCGGAATCTCTTCGCAGCACGTTGGACAAATCGCTAGAAGGAATCGACCTACAAAAAGCATATTTGAGAACAGAATCATTTGAGGATCTAAAGCTTAGTCTCAAAGTATTAGGCACTTATTTTAATAAAAAAGATGAAATGAATGCTGCTTTAACTAAGATTTTGAACAAAGAAAATGAGCTGAGTCAATTAGCCGAAGGCAAAGAACTGCCAAGCGTGCTGCTAGTAATCGGAACCGCAGATTCCTTTATGGTTATGAGTGAGAAATCTTATTTAGGTAGCTTGGTTAAAAAGCTTGGTGCTGATAACATCGCAACTTCTGTATTGCAAGTTACTGACACTTACTCACCTATCAATATGGAGAACATTGTAGCCGCTGATCCAGACATCATTCTCGTACTCGCTTCAGGCGATCACGGAGCGACTGAGGATAAGTTCAAAAAAGAAATAGAGAAAAATGAAACTTGGACAAAGCTTTCGGCTTATGCAAATAACAAAATCAACATTCTAGATTACAGCGTATTCGGTGTCACTTCGATTATTAACGCGGAGACAGCCTTAACCGAAATTGCAAAATACTTCTATGAATAATTAAAGGAGACAGCAAGTGATAAATACATCTCGTAGCAGAATTATTGTTATTGTAACGTTAGCACTTGCGCTCGTTGCCGCTATAATTGCGATTGGACTAGGCTCAGTATACATTCCTATACCAGACATCCTAAGCACGATCTTTGGTTCAGCGGCAAAAGCGGTGAATGCGACCATCATATGGGATATTCGTTTGCCGCGTGTATTACTGGCGATGATCATTGGGGCAAATATCGCGGTTTCGGGTGCTCTTCTGCAAGCCGTGATGGGCAACCCACTTGCTGATCCAGGATTGACCGGTGTAACGAGTGGAGCGGCTGCATGTGTGCTTGTCATTATGCTTGCAGCTCCACAATATACGGAGTTCATTCCAATTGCGGCTTTTGTGGGTGGACTAATTGCTGCAGGGATTGTATATGCATTAGCGTGGAGAAGAACCGGTATTTCGCCCATCACTATTATTTTATCAGGAGTTGCTGTGAATGCTCTTTGCGGGGGATTAATAGGACTCCTGACCATCATGTACAGCGACAGACTTCCGGCAGCGGTCCAATGGTTAAACGGCAGTCTGGCTGCTAAAGGGAACAATGCTTTGATGATGGTTTTCCCGTATGCCATAGCAGGCTGGATCTTATCCTTTTTCGCGATCCGCAAGGCGAATATTATACGTTTAGGGGATCAGGTAGCTTCGAATTTAGGTGAAAATGTGGACCGAATTCGTATTCTACTTTCCTTGCTGGCAGTATTTCTAGCGGCTATCTCTGTAGCGGCTATTGGGATGATTGGCTTTGTAGGGCTTGTTGTGCCACATATGGCTCGATTGTTGGTGGGTTCAGACTATAAATTTCTTTTGCCGATGAGTATGGGACTTGGTGCATTGGTATTGTTGATAGCAGATACAGGTGGACGTACCCTATTTGCACCTTTAGATATTCCTGCGGGTATCCTTATGGCGGTGATCGGTGGACCTTATTTTCTATACCTGATGAGAAAGAAGGCGTTCTAACATGTTTACTGTCGATTCTATTTCGATCCGGTATGAGCAGAAAAACATTATTAACAACTTCTCTTTTTCCGTAAAAAAGGGTGAAATCGTCTCGATTATAGGACCAAACGGCTCAGGTAAATCTACATTGCTTAAGGCGGTATCACGGCTAATTCCATATCATACGGGTGCGGTCACACTCGAGGGTACGGATCTAAAGTCTATGACTGCCAAACAAGTCGCTCGAAAAATGTGTATGCTGAGCCAGAAGAACCAAGCACCTAATGATATGACTGTGATCGATCTCGTCTCCTATGGAAGGTATCCACATAAAAAATGGTTCGAAAAATTAAATCATGAGGATATGGACATTGTCGACTGGGCACTGGAGAAGACACATTTAAAGGATTATAAGGATCGAGCCGTTTCCTCGTTATCCGGTGGTGAATCACAGCGTGCTTGGATTGCTATGGCCTTGGCGCAGCGTCCTTTGGTTATGTTGCTTGACGAACCGACCACTTACTTGGATATTTCGCATCAGCATGAAGTTCTTGAGTTAGTACGTGAGCTAAATCAAGACATGGGGATGACCGTCGTGATGGTGTTGCATGACCTCAATCAAGCCTCTACCTATAGTGATAGTATTGTTGTGGTGCAGGCGGGTGAAAAAGCGATGTATGGGACACCAAATGAAGTTATGACAACCGATATGATCCGGGATATATACCGAATGGATGCCGAAGTTCAATATGTTCCTACAGAGACGAAACCTCGTATTCATTTGCTAAGTACCGTTCGCTAGATTCGTGGCTAGATTACATAACCTATTAATGGAGGGATTTTATAATGAAGAAGCCTGTAGATGTTGAAAAAAATAAAGAAAACTATTTGCAATTTATTGCGAATCGTAAAAATCTGATTTTGAGCTTGATTGATGACGAAGGAAAACCTTTTATCAGCTATGCTCCTTTTGTTAAGCATGAAGGCAAGCTGTATATCTACATTAGTAAGATCGCCGAGCATTACAGATATATGGAAAATAACGATTTTGTAGATGCGCTTCTAATTGCAGATGAGTCTGCGACGAATAATAAATTTGCAACGGAACGTGTGCGGTGGAATTGCACATCAAGCAATATCGGGAATGACGGGCATGAGGAGATCTTTGAATTGTTTAATGCTGATCATGGGGCGGCAATGGTGAATTTGCTGCGTGGATTGGATTTTTCATTGTTTGAATTGACCCCTCTCCAAGGGCGTTATGTTGTTGGTTTTGGCTTGGCCTTTGACATCGACGTAGATGCGAACCTGTTCAACCATGTGGTGATCGACAAGAAAAAAGACGAAGAAGCCACTGTACAAGGGAGCAAATAATCTATGGCTTTCACTTCAGTGTTGCCAATCTGGCAAGCGGTGCAAACGCGATTTCATAAAATGGTGAAGGCTTTGCCGGAAGAAGATCTTAACCTTAAGCTAGGGAACTCTACGATTGGGGGATTAATTCAGCATAATGCGGAGGTTGAGTTTATGTTCGCAGAGTGGTTTTTTGGAAGACCTAATCCTCAAGGCGACAAGGCGACATATTCTACATTAAGTGAACTCGTTGATCTGCTGACTGTTTCCAATGAGAATCTAACTGCTGCGATGCAGGAGCTTCCGGACGAAGCGTGGAATGTGAGTGTGGAGTCGGCTTTTGGCACATCTACACCGCTTGAAGCGATAGGCAGACTTATGTATCATACAGGCATTCATGCCGGACAGATTTCGCTTATACAGAAAAATGCAGTTCGAAGTGAAGTATAGTGAATTGGGAAATGATTGATGAGAAAACGGCAGAAATGTCGTTTTTTTTGTGCGTAAATAAGGAGTTTTTAAAAAGGAGTTTGGGTAGTTGTTGACGTTCTTTTGATGTCCTCTGCAGCCTCTGTTTGGTATAATATAGGGGATTCTAAGGGGGCACTGATTATGACAGAGTACTTGCGAGGCCAAATTGCCAAAATGGCGAATGTGAATATGGAGACGTTAAGGTATTATGAAGAGCTCGGATTAATTAGCACTCCCTTACGTTCGGAAGCTGGTTATCGTCTTTATTCGGATGAGGTGTTTAGCCGACTTGTTTTTATACATAATGCTAAATTGTGTGGTTTCACTTTAAAGGAAATTAAGAAGGCACTCACTAAATCTGAAAGCAGCGGCATTAGCATAGATGATTTTGTAAATGTTGTGGATAAGAAAATGGATCGAGTTCGTGGCGAAATTGCAAAACAGGAAATAAAACTAACAGCCCTCGCAGATTTGAGAAAAAATTTGTTAGCCACAGATAAACATCCAGGCGTACAGTCCACGCTCGAAATCCTAAAAATGGATTCTTAACTTGACCTTGTAGTCTCCTACAGCCTTTACAATCTGAGTTGAAAAGAATTGTAGGAGGGATTTACGAGATGGAAAAGACAAGTACAGAGCAGCTTGCAGCGATCAAAGTTTATTTGCGACAAAGCAACCGATTGGATTGCAAGTCTATCGGGCAAATACGGCAGGAGATGGCCGCGACGGCTGCGAACATGCCCAGTCCTACGGATGTTATCGTCGAGCGGGTCATGATTGGACCCTTAAGCGGAGAGTGGATTATTCCTGTGAATTCTGCTCCACCCGCTGATGAAGTGATCCTTTATTTCCACGGTGGGGGTTTTATTTCGGGGACTTGTGAATTTTATCGGGATCTGGTTACACGAATTGCAAAATCTAGTGGCACGAAGATCCTAATCATTGAATATCGCTTGGCACCAGAGTTTACTTATCCGGCTGCTAATGAAGATTGTATAGACGCTTATCTGTGGCTGCTCGCGAATGGATATTCTGCCGGGAATGTCGTGCTTGGAGGGGATTCTGTTGGAGCCAGCCTTGCGCTGATGACGTTGATTACTTTACGGGATGCGGGTGGAGAATTGCCGGCGGGTGCTTTTTTAATCTCACCACATACAGATCTCGTCCATTTGGATGGTGAATCGTATCTGAGTCGAGCGGATTTTGATCCAACAGGCAGCTTAGACGGAAATAAACGAATAATTGATGTTTATCTAGGTGCTCGGACAGAACTAGCTCCTATATTATCTCCCTTAAGGTTGGATTTGCAGGGATTACCTGATTTATTTGTTCAAGTAGGCGACCACGAGGTATTGTTAAGTGATGCAACGAGGTTGGCTGAACGAGCACAAGCTGCGGATGTTCATGTAGAACTGGAAATATGGGAGAACATGTGGAGTGTCTTTCACTTTTTAGCTTATATGCTGCCAGAGGCGCAGCAAGCGATTGCGAATGTCGGTAAGTTTGTTAGGACGAGGCTAGATCGGATTGAGCAAAAAAGCAGCTGATATTCCCCGCCTTCTTGAGAGATCAAGGAGGTTTTTTGGTGAAATCGTAGGTTAGCAGAAGGTGGATTGCTAGATACTAGGCTTCTTCATCGTAACGGACCGTATTGCAGCTATTTGCTCAATTTAGCGTGTTTGGCTAACTTTTCGGACTGCATAGCTCTTATTAGCACATTAGAATGCCGAAAAGGTGGGGAATTGGGTGAATAGCTGCATTGGAGTCCGATAGCATGGCGAATTACGGTGATTTCTGAAAATAAGGGCTCCTCAGTCCGAATTCATGTAGTACGGGGGCTACAGAGAATAAGATACTAAACTGGGACTTAAGTTTAATAATTGGGTGCGAGTATATACTGATAATGATTTAACGAATGACAAAGTGGTAATATTGTCAGTTCGTTTTTGAACATAATATGCTATGATAATTACCACCAGAGATAGAGCGAGGGGAATACATATGTCGAATGATCTTCCATTATCAAAAGAAAACATTTTGGACGCGGCTGAACAAGTGCTCCGGCGTTTTGGCCCGGACAAGACTTCTGTTGTAGATGTAGCGAAGGTGCTTAAAGTAAGTCATGGTACGTTGTATAGACATTTTTCCAGTAAATCTGCTTTGCGAGAAGCCGTAACCGAAAGATGGTTGCAGTATAATATTTCAGAGCCTTTAAAGAATATTTCAGAGCATTTTGATGGGAATGCCAAACAGCAGCTCCGATTATGGATGGATACGCTGATTCGTAGTAAACGCACCTATGCTGTGGATGATGCCGAAATGTTTGCTATGTACGCAGCTGTAACTTTAGAAGCGGTGGATATGATTACCCTACACGTAGATCAATTAATTGGGCAAATCGCAGGCATTATTGAAAAAGGCATACAATCCAAAGAGTATAGAGTGGTTGAACCAGTGGTAACGGCTAGAGCAATTTTTAATGCTACTTCGCGGTATCATCATCCAGCACATGCTATAGAGTGGCAGTCGGCTACGATTGATCAGGATTTCGCCTCCGTTTGGGATTTGATTATTTCCGGGATTTCTTTGTAACATCTACTTAAAACCTTCTGATATTCAGGAGGTTTTTTTGTGTCTTAAAGAGGTATAAATCCCGTGGATTTGATTGAATTGAGCGACTAACGGCGAATGAACGGTATAAATCCCGTAGATTAGTCTGAATGGAGCGACTAGCGGCAGATGAACGGTATAAATCCCGTAGATTAGTCTGAATGGAGCGACTAGCGGCGAATGAACGGTATAAATCCCGTAGTTTAGTCTGAATTGTGCGAGTTGCAGCAAATGAACGGTATAAACCCCGTAGATTAGGCTGAATCGAGCGACTAGCGGCGAATGAACGGTATAAATCCCGTAGATTAGGCTGAATCGAGCGACTAGCGGCGAATGAACGGTATAAATCCCGTAGATTTGATTGAATTGAGCGACTAGCGGCGAATGAGAGGTATAAATCCCGTAGATTTGATTGAATCGAGCGACTAGCAGCAGATGAACGGTATAAATCCAGTTGATTAGGCTGAATTGAGCGACTAGCGGCAGATGAACGGTATAAATCCCGTAGATTAGGCTGAATCGAGGAACTGTTGTGAAATATGTGCAAAAACAAATACAAATGACAAATATTAAAAAATGTCACTTGTAATTTGTAATCGATCGATTTATAATCAGACCAACAAGAAGGACAAAGTGATAGGAGGAGTAATTATGAATCAGAATTTAGCTGGAAAAGTAGCATTAGTAACAGGTGCATCGAGAGGCATGGGCCGGGAGATTGCGGAGAACTTGGCACAACAGGGTGCGAAGGTGGTCGTTAACTATTCGAGTAACCCCGGCAAAGCCGAGGAAGTCGTAACCGGTATTAAACAAAAGGGTGGAGAGGCCGTCGCTATTCGGGCAGACATCAGCCAGGTGGCAGAACTTGAACAATTATTCCAAACCACACTAGAAGCCTATGGACAACTCGACATTCTCGTCAATAACGCCGGGATTATGATTACGAAGCCCATCTTAAATATGACTGAAGAGGATTTTGACAAGCAGTTTGCGATTAATGTGAAAGGCACCTTTTTTTCTTGCCAGCAAGCAGCTAAATATATGAATGATAACGGACGGATTATCAATTTTTCAACTTCCGTTACGGGTCAAATGTTCCCGACCTACAGCGTCTATGCAGGAACTAAGGGAGCAGTGGAACAAATCACTCGTCAGCTGGCCAAAGAATTTGGACGAAAAGGAATCACTATCAATGCTGTTTCACCTGGACCTGTGAATACGGAGTTATTTACCGTAGGGAAATCAGCGGAAGAGATTGCGACCGTGGGGAATATGAATTCCTTTGGACGTTTAGGCGAGCCTGAGGATATCTCAAGCATTGTGTTGTTCTTAGCCAGTAAAGAATCACAGTGGGTTACAGGGCAAACGATCCGTGTGAATGGTGGATTCATTTAAGCTGGTGGTTAAAGGGATCTTTTTAATAGCTGAATGTGGTCAATCCTTCTAAAATGAATGTAAACAAAAGGAGGAGTGAAACCATGACGCAGATCATCTGCTCACCGACTAAATATATACAAGGACATGGTGAAATTCGTAAGCTGGGAGATTATTGTTTGCAGCTAGGAGCGACAAGAGCTTATGCCATTATTGATCCTTATATTTTCTCTGTGTACAAAAAAGAGATCACATACAGTTTTGAAATGAACGAAATGCCACTAGTGATGTGTGAATTCAAGGGCGAGTGTAGCCGTAATCAGGTCAATGAGATAGTTGCAGCACTTGGCTTGAAGGATACCGAAGTCATTATAGGGATTGGCGGCGGCAAGACCTTAGATACGGCAAAAGCAGTAAGCCACATGAGTAACCTCCCGGTAGTTATTGTACCCACAGTGGCTTCAACGGATGCACCTTGCAGTGCTTTATCAGTGTTGTATACGGATGAGGGAGACTTTGACTGTTATCTTCCACTAAAAAGAAATCCCGATCTGGTTATCGTAGACGTCGATATCATTGCTAAAGCTCCTGCAAGATTGCTTGTTGCCGGAATGGGTGATGCTTTGTCCACTTTTTACGAAGCAAGAGCTTGTCGAGAATCTGGGGCTATTACACACGCAGGTGGGACTAGCACAATTGCAGCCCTTTCATTAGCTCGTGCCTGTCTGGATACCCTTCTTGCAGAGGGTGAAACGGCATTAAAAGATGTTAAGCAAGGCATCACCTCTCCTGCGGTGGAACATATTATTGAAGCCAATATTTACTTGAGTGGCATTGGGTTTGAAAGTGGAGGACTTGCTGCGGCGCATGCGATTCATAATGGATTGACGCTGCATGAGGAATGCAGGAATACTCTTCATGGTGAAAAGGTTGCTTTTGCTACGATCGTTCAGCTTGTACTGGAGAAAGCACCATATGAAGAGATTGATCAGGTGATTGGTTTCTGCAAAAAAATCGGTCTTCCCGTTACTCTCAACGATCTTGGAATTACCAGTAAGGATATTGATCCATTGATGATGGTGGCGGAAGCTAGCTGTTCTGAGGATAGCCCCATCTGGAATATGCCCTTTGAAGTTCAAGCTGTGGATGTGCTGGAAGCAATTCTTGCCGCAGACGCGCGGGGATAATAGAAAAAGCCCGATTGTAAATTATTGCGAACCCTCCCCGTACATATTTAACCTTCGTGAACCAAACAATGAGAACAATTGTTTAAGACGAAGGAGGCGTTCCTCTTGATGAAGGACAGTCGAAAGTTCAAACGTTATTTACTAATTTGGATTGCTGTTGCTGCTTTAATGGTTACTTTAATCGCTCCCATGGCACCGTCTGTTTCAGCTGCCGAGTCCAGAGACAACCCTACAAACACACCAAGTAAAGAGAAGACATCTCAACGTAATAAGGTCGTAATTATTATTGACGATTTCGGCAATGGCATGAAGGGGACGGATGAAATGTTTTCGCTGCCAATAAAGCTTACTGTGGCGGTTATGCCCTTTTTGCCTACATCTGTGAAGGATGCCACACGCGCGCATGAACGCGGAGATGATGTTTTGGTCCATTTGCCGATGGAGCCCCGCCAAGGGAATCCTAAATGGCTTGGACCCGGAGCTATACTGGCTAAGATGTCTGATGAGGAAGTGCGTCAAAAGGTGGAGGCAGCGCTCGATAATGTGCCCTATGCTATCGGTATAAACAACCACATGGGCTCTAAAATTACTGGGGACGAACGGATTATGGGTGTGATCTTATCCGTGTGCAAAGAGCGGGGATTGTTTTTTGTGGACAGTAAAACCAACTACCGTTCTGTTGCTGGCAATATGGCTTATCGAATGGGGCTGCCGCGCGTAGAGAACCATATCTTTTTGGATGATACACACACAGCTAATCATGTGCTGAAACAAATGGGTCTAGTAAATAATCTGGCGAAGGATCAACGATTCTGCGTAACCATTGGTCATGTTGGTGTATATGGAAAAGAAACCGCCGCAGGCATCCGCAGCGGTGTGGAGCAAATAAAAGATGATGTTGAATTTATAGGCATATCTGATCTCGTTAAAAACGAAATGAAATGGAACTCGAATCCTACACTTCCATAAGATAAGCTACTATGCCGCCAGCAATTGCTTCAGCAATTTCTTGTTGCCCTTTAGGGGTGCACAGCTTTTCGCGATCTGTCGGACTGCTTACAAAACCCGCCTCAACAATTACGGTTGTGGCGGTTATTTTGTTGAGTAAATAAAAAGGTTTACCTGGTCTTGTCTCAGCCTGGATATTATAGAGACTGTTTAATTGTTGCTGAATGGTCTGGGCAAGAATAAAGCTGCGGCCTTCTTGGCGATATAACACAAGCGGACCATGCTTGGATGGTGAAGGTGCCCAGTTAACATGGATGCTGACCACTACAGTAGCTGGTAATGTCTCAGCTAGCTCTTTACGCTGGGCAAGGTCGCGCAGATGCCGGGATTTACTGCGCAGCCAGCGGTTCTCATCGCTTGGGGCGTAATCTCCATTACGATTTAAGGCAACGTCAAATCCATCGCTGCGCAGCAGCAGAAATAATCGGCGTGAGATATCTAATGTAATATCCTTCTCAAGAATGTTGCCGTAGGAAGTTCCTCCGTCGATCCCCCCATGTCCTGCATCAATTAAGATCATCCGGTGGCCGTGGCTTAAGAGATGCTGACGTTCATCATTCACTACGGGTTTGGATGGAGTTGCAGTAGCATATGCACTCCCCATAAACAGCATTAGAAGTCCAACTGTGGTTAAAGTAATACGCAAGCCGCATATTGCAGCTGCTGTCTTGGAATAAGCTTTATTTCTCCCAATGTTCAAATGAACTCCTCCTTGCATGTGAATAACCTCGTGCCCTAGATTCTTTGTTATATTGTGCTTTAATAGGTAAACCTATTCGAACAATTCGAGACAAGAGTTTAGATATATGCTCGGTGGTGCACACTAAGAGCATGGAACGACGCTGGCTATCTTAATTCACTTACAATGTAGGAGGTGTTACAAATGGCTTCCGGCGGCGATGAGCTTGTAAAGTATATCACTGAGAAGGTAGTTGTTTATATCGAGGATCCGCGTGCCATTCATGCTCGTAGAGCGGCTACAAAGCAGCCGTGGTCACAGAAATGGTTCGGTATGCTTCCGCTTGGTTGGTCGATCTGGCGAAGCAAATGGAGCCACAGTGACAAGGATTGAATTTCACAAATAACAAATAACAAATAACCTTCCAGTGCCTTGTTGAGGATGGCAGCGGAAGGTTATTTGTTATGTTTAGTTATAGATATTTCTGTCGGGCAGCTTGTGCAGTGTTCCTATAGCCTGCAAGGCAGTGAGTGGCAAATACCGTCTTCCTTCTGGCCCTGATGCTGCGTAAACGGTAGGCATGTTGTTTATTGCTTTTGTTTTATTCGAAGCAGGCAACCAGTTTTGATAACCTGTAATCATGAAAGGTGCCCCTACGATATCATTTTGGCCAGCGGCTTGATAAGCAATACTTTCCTTGGGACGAATCAGTGCGGCGATATTGTCACCGCCTACAGCAAGCAGTTTTGGGGAGGTCAACCACATGATATCTTTATAAGGATCATCTGTTCCCCCGCTTTGATAGGCCGAAAGCGGAGACAAATCAGTAGTTAGGTTAGTGATTACATCCGTTTCTGTCTGCTGTCCTTTAAGCACTTCTTCCGCTTTACTTAGCGTCCACGGTAAAACTTGCGGCACGGAAGCATTGATAAATATTGTCTTATCGTCAATGACGATTTTCCATACGGGTAGAAGTGGTGCATATAAGGCTGTGAGTTTTATTTTTCCTGTATAAGATGAAGGTATAAGTCCTTCCTGCACCAAAAATTGGCGCAGTTCTAATAAACTATAGGGGAGTCCGTAAGTGCCAGCTCCATATTCGCTAAGCATATACCCACCTTGATCCGTAGCGGAAATGATCATGTAGCCGATCCGCTGTTCACCTTTCATAACGTTGACAAGCCAGCTATGAGTACCTGGACCCAGAGGATAATATTCTATTCCTGCGTCCTTCCAGGCTGTAAATGGAGCTTCTGCTGCGAGCTTGTTCAGTGTACTCTTGGCAAATTCCTGGACTGTACCGGGTGAAGGTAAGATATCCATCCGTAGTAAAGGTATTAAATCCTGTGTGACTGAATCAACTACACTTACTCTGGAAGCGGCAAGCGCAGAAGAGGAACCGGAGCTCGTTGCGATGAGTCCGATGCATAGAAGCAGGAGGAAGCAGCTTTGACCTGCAAGAAGCAGCCTCCGCCGTACACTTATTTTCATGGCGTCGTTCACCTTTCTTTGTTATGAAATATCAGAAAGTAAAAAGCTTCCTTTTTATTGTAGAGGACAAGCTATAAAAAGGCTGTTGCTTGCTGTCGCGCCGGAAGGCGGAAGTTCTCTTGTTTTTTTGCCTGCTTTTAGCGAGTAGGGTCGCATTCTATAGGCTCCGCAGATGAAACAGTCCATAGGTTACCGCAGAAACTGCGATTTGCGGCTCATATTGCCAAATGGTCTCTTGTCGACGCCGATTATACTGCTCTTGAGTCGCTAGGCGTTTTTCTTCGTCAGGCTCCTTCAGCAGTTCTCCATAATAGACATCAATGATGTCCAGTTCAACCCTTAGCCGCTCACGTGCCTGTTCTGCCCAAGTGTAGTCCAGTTCGGCTAACTGAGCGGTAAGATGAGTTTCCAATAAGTCGGTAGCGGCTGCTACTGTCATTTCATAAGGCTGGATATGCACATTTTCCGGCAAGCGTGGCATCATCTCTTTTGTGGAAACTTTTGCATTAAAGTCATCAATGATGGTTCCCTTTGTTAGGGAGATGCCAAGATAATGGAGTTCTTCACGTTTCAAATCGCAGCTCATCTCCACTTTATAGCAGACACTAAGCCATGGCTCGTAAGCGGCAGAGAACAGCGTGTTTCGCTGCCTGCTGCCCGGGTCCTCAAATAAGTAAAGGCATTTCCCTTCGTCCCGAGCGGCGTTCCAAATCTGTTGCAATCGCTTGCTTCCGTAAATAATATCCTCTCTGCGGATCATTCCTGGCCCAATTCGTGGGAGTGCCGGCACAATGCCGAAGTAGCGGGCTAGGATACTTTCCTCCGGGTCAGTAGATGGAGCATTCACTGCTTCTGAGCCCGGGGAGGCGGATTCGAGTAAGTCAGCGCTGGCCTCTGCATCGTTTGTTACACCTGTATTTAGGCTTCCGGTGACAACTTGATTCAAAATGCCAGCACTACGATTTGCAATGGGGGTAACCTCTACTGCAGCTTGACTGTCGTATTTTTCCGGATCAAAAACAAAGGTGAAAGAAAGGGTCTCAGGATCTACACCTGTGCGCTCCACGAATCCCCAATAATACGGCCGGTCGGTGAGCATTTTGTCAGCTCTAGGTGATAATTTCACAGTTACGTGAAGGGGCGAAGCCTCAATGATGGAGCATTCAGTGGCTTCAAGATAGTCCATCACATGCTTGCGTACTTCCTGTGCGGTGAGGGTCATGTCGCAGTCCCACTTTCTTTTTTAATACCCTGTGTCAATTCACTGAGGGATTCACCAATATGGTCCAGCTCATGCCGCAATTCTTCGTCGGAGCGGGATTCGAGCATGATTTTGTATAAACTTTTCTCCAGCGATTCCTTCTTTTCAAAACGTTCCAGGATTACATCCAGCCCGCCAATCACCATTTCAAACATATTGATTTTTTCATGCAGCAGATGCAGGATATGTTCTTCAATCGTGCCTTGCGTAGACAGGTTGTAGATCACTACGTCATTTTCTTGCCCTAACCGATGGACACGTCCGATACGTTGCTCCACGCGCATGGGATTCCAGGGCAGATCAAAGTTGATCATATGGTGGCAAAATTGCAGGTTAATTCCTTCACCACCGGCTTCCGTTGCAATCATAACTTGAGCGCGGCCGCGGAAAAGATCCATCATCCAATCTTTTTTCCCACGGTTCATTCCGCCGGAATAAGAGACACACATCAGCCCATGTTCACGGAAATATTGTAGTAAATACTCTTGAGTTGCGCGATATTCCGTGAAAACGATGACCTTTTCATTCATTTCTTGAATGAGGGCTAAGGTTGTTTCAGCTTTAGTGTTTGTTTTAACGGTACGGAGGGTCTGTAGCAGCTCCATCATCCGGTCTCTTTTTGGGGAATCCGCAGGCAGCTTTTTGATCAAATTAACTAAAGTGATAAAGACGGCATCCCGGCTGCTGCACACCTCACGTTGAAGGGTTACCAGAGAAAGCATACTGCTAAGATTGCCGCCGGATTCCTGATACTGGTCTTTGACAAAGGAAGTAACACTGTTATACAAATCTTTCTCTTCTTGGGAGAGAACTAAGGGAATATTACGGACTTTTCGTTTCGTGAAATTAACAGGACCTTCACCACGGCGATTGCGGATCATGACCTTCGAAAGCTCGTCCCGCAGTTGACCTTCATTCTTGGGCTGGCGTTTATCAACCACGAAATTCGAGGCAAAATCGCCCTGATTTCCAAGTTGCCCCGGCTTCAGTATAGTAATCAGATTAAAGAGTTCGCCCAGATCATTCTGAACGGGAGTCGCGGTGAGCAGCAGGCAATATTTTTTGCGTAATTGCTGTACAAATAGATAATTGGTCGATTTTTTATTCTTCAGCTTGTGAGCTTCATCAATGATCAACATATCGTATTCATTTTCCAGCAAGATTTCCTTATGAGGATCTCGTTTGGCGGTATCCATCGATGCGACGACTATGGCGTTGCCCCACGAATAGGCTTTTTTCTGAGCGACAGCAGTGATGCCAAATTTCGCATTCAGCTCACGAACCCATTGCAATACTAGAGAAGCAGGTACGAGAATAAGCACTTTGGAGACAAGACCGCGTACGAGATATTCTTTGAGCACTAGTCCTGCTTCAATGGTCTTGCCCAGTCCAACCTCATCTGCAAGAATCGCGCGGCCTGACATTTCGAACAGAACCTTATGCGCTGTATCCAGCTGATGGGGAAGAGGGGACAAGCCGGATAAATGCTTCATACATTGCAGCTCATCGAAGCTCGTTACTAGACCTGTTTCCTCTCCTTGTACAGCAAGCTTAGATAAACGGTAGTCTCCCCAAGGGCCGCCCTTTTCCAATTTGAGCTCCAGATCTTGCAACCAATTCCGGTCAAAAGAAAGAGGAACAGGCAGTATCGGCGCGGGTGTTCCCCCTTGCTGGGATAGAGAATTACGGAATAATTGCGTCATAATGCAGCCTCCTCAAGCTCGGATTTATATCACCATTCGTAAGAGTAGTATGCTCGTAAACGAGAGAATTCATAACCTCCTATTTTTCACGATAGCCTTTAAAAAAGAGAGCAAGAGCGAGAAAAAGCAGCAACGTTTGCGATAATTCGGCAACTTGACTCTATTTTCGAATAAGACCTTCGATACAATATGTGGTATAGTTTAAAAGCTGACGCACACAATATATTGTGACAAAAGCTTGAAAATGTATTTTTTATAGAGTGCTTAGCTGGTATTTGTTATTGACAAGATGAGCTTCCTACATACACCTGTTAAGCAGTGGAGGATGGTAAGGGAGTTTTTGTTGTGGGCCCATACCTTGGACCGGAAACTAATATCTACTACACATGCGGGAGGTTTTTTTATTGAGTAAAGTGGAACGTAAGCAACGCCTTGAAGGGCTAAGTGAAAAAATATTTTTGGATCGTTATGCTTGGAAGGATGCAGACAGCAACAATGCTAAAGTAGGCGATGTTGTATTGGTGCTGACCAAAGATGATCCGAAGTTTCCAACTAAGGAAGTCGGAGAAATTGTGGAGCGCAGTGGTCGAATCGTAACTGTAAAGACGCGCAGTGGCGAACTTGTGAAATCGGATGTTGAAAAGTTGACCCTTAATATAGAAAAAACTCCTGAGGAAATGTGGGACCGTCTATCCACAGCGATGGCTTCTGTAGAGAAGACACCTGAGCTTCAAGCAGAATGGGCGGGCAAATTCCGTTCAATTCTGGATGATTGGAAGCTTGTGCCGGGTGGACGTATTGCGGCTGGTGCAGGTGCTAGTGAAGAATTAACATTGTTCAACTGTTATGTAATCCCTTCTCCAAAAGACAGCCGTGGCGGCATCATGCAGACATTGTCTGAAATGACGGAGATTATGGCCCGTGGTGGCGGTGTAGGCATTAACCTGTCTTCATTGCGTCCTCGTCGTGCGATTGTTAGAGGGGTTAATGGTTCATCCAGTGGTTCCGTATCTTGGGGCGGTTTGTTTAGTTATACTACGGGGCTTATTGAGCAAGGCGGCAGCCGTCGTGGTGCGCTCATGCTGATGATTAATGACTGGCATCCCGATGTTGAGGACTTCATTACCGTGAAGCAAACGATGGGCCAAGTCACTAATGCTAACCTTTCGGTATGTGTGAGCAATGGTTTTATGAAGGCTGTAAAAGAAGATCTGGACTGGGATCTCGTATTCCCGGATACAACCGATCCTGAATATAACGAAATATGGGATGGCGATCTCGACAAGTGGAAAGCTGCCGGCAAAAACGTTATCCATTATCGCACCGTAAAAGCGCGTGACGTGTGGCGTACGATCATTGAATCGGCATGGAAATCTGCTGAGCCAGGCGTCGTGTTCATGGAATACTATAACCAGATGTCTAACAGCTGGTATTTCAACCCGATTATTTGTACGAATCCTTGTGGAGAGCAAGGCCTGCCAGGCTGGGGAGTCTGCAATCTGTCTGCGGTGAACCTGTCCAAGTTCTACGATGAGAAAAATCATGATGTAGATTGGGAAGATCTTGCGACTACAACCCGTTATTCGGTCCGTTTTCTGGACAATGTAATTGATAAAACACCTTATCATTTCCCGGAAAATGAAGCGAATCAGAAAAAGGAACGCCGCGTGGGTCTCGGAACCATGGGATTGGCGGAGCTGATGATTAAATTGAACATCCGTTACGGCAGCCCGGAATCGTTGGAGTTTCTGGACAAGCTATACGGCTTTATGGCTCGTGAAGCCTACCTTGCTTCGGCAGAAATTGCTGGAGAGAAGGGTTCCTTCCTAGCTTTTGATACTGAGAAATATCTAATGAGCGGCTTTATGAAAAATATAGTCGAAGCGTATCCAGAGGTTGGCGAAGCGATTCGTGAACATGGTATGCGTAACGTTACAGTGATTACACAAGCACCTACAGGTAGTACAGGTACAATGGTAGGTACTTCTACGGGAATTGAGCCTTATTTTGCCTTCAAATATTTCCGTCAAAGTCGTCTTGGCTATGATGAACAGTTTGTTCCAATCGCTCAAGAGTGGCTGGAGGCTCATCCGGGTGAAGAGCTGCCTGACTACTTTGTAACTTCGATGGATCTGTCAGCTAAAGATCATATTCGTGCGCAAGCAGCGATCCAACGCTGGGTAGATAGCTCTATTTCCAAAACAGCGAACTGCCCGTCTGACTTTACGGTTGAGGAGACGGCTGAGCTATATGAAATGGCCTTTGATCTAGGATGTAAGGGTGTTACGATCTACCGCGATGGAAGTCGTGACGTTCAAGTTCTGGAAACCACGAAGAAGGAAGACAAAAAAGAAGCCGCTCCGGTTGCGGCAGAAGAAGCTACAACTACTGTAGAAGCGAGTACAAGTGTTGTAGCAGCAAGTCCAGCGCCTCAAGTCACTACAAAAGAGGCGGATAAACAATACAAAAAACGTCCGCAGGTTCTGCGCGGCGCTACCTATAAAATCAACACACCATTTGGGATGGCATATATTACGATCAATGACCTTGATGGAATACCGGCTGAAATCTTCCTGAATGTAGGTAAAGCGGGTTCTGACGTCTTTGCTATGGCTGAAGCATTAGGCCGTGTCTGCTCCTTGTTCCTCCGTTACGGAGATCATGGTGAGAAAGTGGAGCTGTTGATCAAACATCTGAAAGGCATTGGCGGATCAGGAGCTATCGGCTTCGGCGCGAACCGGGTTGAATCCATTGCTGATGCTGTAGCTAAGGCACTGGAATCACATGTGCTGAACAATGCTCATGATGATCATGTACCCGCTCCGATTGCAGCAACTTTGGAGCTGGAGGATTTCAATGAAGCATTAAATGCGGAGTTGAAATCGAGCGTTCCGTCAGCTACGGAAGATGGACATGGTGGTCATCATGGACATAACCATGCTACGGCTTCCCGTGACCTTTGCCCATCCTGCGGCAGCGCCTCGCTGATTAATATTGAGGGCTGTAAGACTTGTGGCAATTGCGGGTATAGTCGTTGCGGGTAAACGGTAGAGCCAATAGGTGTTTTATGGGAAATGTGATTTTTCATTTTAAATGAGAAATGGTTCATTTAAAGCGATAAAAATTCGTTTTAAAAGAGAAAAATCTCAGTCATTCAATAAATCGTATATTTATACATCTAAAAATAAAGCAACGAGTTTCACAATCTTTCTTATCAAGCCGGCAAGCCTAACTTTTTAGGGCTTTCCGGCTTTTCATTTAAGCGTAACTGCTATTAATAGGCGATTGATTCTAGTTGGTTTCTTCACTAGTTAAGGTTGATTCTCGATTTCTTCCTAATTGTAGTAATCCTAATGATACTATATAATCGATCAAAACGAACTCTCGTTCTTATTTTTTATTTGAATTGTGGAGGTATATGTATGAAGTTTACTGAATCAATGTTAGATAATTATTCCCAACCACTAAGCAAGACTGAAGATCAGTAATGTAAAAATGCAATTGCAATGGTTGTAAATGCCCTAAAGCCATTAGGATTTCAAGAAAAGAGAAGTATTGTGGAACCAATGTACCCTGAAACTTAGGCGTATTTTCAAGAATTGGAATCTCTTATGGAGGAAGACAAATTAAGATTTTCTTGCAGGGCTCTTATGCGAATAATACTAATGTACGCACCCAAAGTGATGTGGACATTGCAGTTGTAGAGGAAGATACATTCAGAACTCAATATAGATCTGGTGTAAGTGATTCCAATTATGGATTTGTTAATGCGCCATCTCGTTCTAAAACGTTTAAGGATGAAATAGAAGAAGCTTTAAAAGACAAGTTTGGGACTGACGTAAGCAGGGAGAATAAATCGATTAAGATTTATGGTAATACATATAGAAAAGATGCTGAATATCTTTTTTTCCATTTATATAGCCTGGATACTGAACCAATACTCATTTTCAGCTCATCTGTTAATAAATCAATATACATTTGAAATTCTGTCGGTTTTATTTCACCTGAGATAACTGGAATTAATATTTTATAGCGGTTATCCATAATTTTATATTCTTCATTGAATAACAGGTCAGGATCGTATAAGCGGGGTAACAGTTTATTAGTAGATTCTTTCTTTACAACAAGCCGTTTTTCATCCCATGCGTCTATCAATTCAATCAATTTATAAATCACTGGAGCTTTCCAGTTGGACTGAATAAAGAAACGAAAACTGTAATAATTATACTTAATGAAAATATTCTTTTTATATTATATTCCCCCTTTATTATTTCTAACGATTAGATTTTTTCTTATTTTGATTAGATAATATAGAGTTAAGATAAATTGTATAATAGAAATACTCCAAGGAAGCAGAAAGAGCATTTCCACTTGATATTTTGGAAAAAATTCAATAGAAACGACAACTCCATACTCACTATCACTGTCATCTTGCATTGCATTGAAAAATAAAAGAAGTAAGAGGCTGGATAGCATAGTTACCAAAAACCAAATGGCATTGTACTTTATCCTCTGAGTCCTTATAAACAAAAAAGAATTAATAAAACATAATAAAAGTGGTATAAAGTACACCTTAAATGAGATATTTAATAACTCCGTTCCCCATCCCTCTATTCTTATCTTTAAAAAATAGATTAAGATCAGATGCAGTCCAGCCACCAGTATTACATAAAGAATGGCTTGTAGTCCTGTCTTGAATGACTTCATCTTTCGTTCCCCTTTTCCATTCGTTCACTTAATGCTCTAATGATATCATCACCCTTCATCGAGATTTTCTTCTTACTTCAAGTACCTATATACCACCCCTGAAATTATATGGATTAATTTTAACTAAAACACTAAATATCCTTATAATGTAATCATCGGGAATTTTAAGGCGGAAATTAATAGTAAACCCCTCTTCCGAGTAACAGTACTAACTCAACCCCGACAATTGTAACCGGACTTAGCAATATAAAAGTCATAACAGCAGGCAATCTATTTAGTTTTGCAATTTCTAAGGATGGAAATGTGTGGGGCTGGGGAGCTAACACGAATGGCGAACTGGGAGATGGTACGAGAATTAATCCAGTTTCACCTGCCATGGTAGCCTTAACTTAAAAGAGACGTGTAGAGGAGTATTTTATTTTGGGAAGGGCAGGGAGTACATTTAAACCAAAAATATTGAGCAAGAAACCTGGTATTTTAACATATGGGATGACACCACCGAAGGCAAGCCATTCACCAGAAAAGATATCAGAAATTGCACAGAAACAGGTTGAAAGACTTAAAAACGTTGAATTAGATGCTTTAATTCTTTACGACGTCCAGGAGGAAGTAGAAAGAGTTGAGCATGAAAGGCCTTACCCATATTTACCAACGATTGATCCAGCTATTTATGGTGATAAATATCTAGGACAAGTGGAGGTCCTAGGATTTCATTTGAAGGAGCAAACAGTATATTACATTATTACGTTAAATGAAAAGTGTACCCATTTTACGGTACTCTTTTTAATAGCGCTTTTTCTCATTTAAAATGAAATATTAGATGATTATTAGTTACTGGGGATTTAAATTCTCAATTAAATTGAAACAGTCTCTCTTATTTTATAAGGGTTTTCTGATAGTGAATTTTCATTTAAAATGAAAATTCACAGAAAACTAGAAATGTGACTATGCATAGCTACTTTACTAAAAGCAAGCGATCATCGAGAGGAAGTGTTTATCCTTTTATCTCAATGGATCGCTTGTTTTTTATTATTGATGATGTTCATTGAGAGGTTTTAACTATATGAGTTTTAGATACTATAGAACTACATACAGACTATGATAAAGAATTTATTGAATTTAGGGTAAGAAATGCTTTGGAATGAAAAAGGTAGTATTTAAAGAAAAAGTTAAGGTTGGAATTGCGATTTGGTAAGTAACAACGTATTTACGCGGTGTGTCTGGTCTGTGAACTCTGTGTTCTGACTAAGCTTTTAACACAAAAAACACGCGTACTTGTCTAACACAGGTACGCGTGTTTTTGTTATTCCACTACGAGAGGAATTATTTTTACATATCTAAATTTTTGAATGCATAAGGCAATAAATCCTTTAAACTCAGTTCTAAGATCTCTTTTTTCTCATTGGTTAAATAGACAGGCATGTCGGGCAAACAGAATTCCGATAATACTTGTCTGCAGATACTGCATGGCGGCAGAAAATCCATTGTGTCACCTGCTACAGCTATAGCCTGAAAATCACCTTTAGTATAGCCCTTTGTAATAGCCGTGAAGATTGCTGTTCTCTCTGCACAATTAGTAGCGCCAAAAGATACATTTTCTACGTTTACTCCATTAATAACATTTCCATCTTTAAGCAATAAGGCTGCTCCAACTGGAAATTTAGAATAAGGGGCATAAGCAGCTTTCTTTGTGTTACGTGCGCTTTCCATTAATTCTTCTTTATTCATAATACTCACCCTTTTTAAATAAGAATGAACCTTTCGGTCCCCTTATCGCCAACTTTAAGGTTGGCAGGACTTCTAATATTATAGTCACATCAAATGGTTGTCAACATGTACTACTCGATAAGTATCATTAAGGAATCATAGCTTTAAAATATAACTAGATATAGTAAATAGAAGTTACACATATTAAGCCCGCCATGGTAACCTTATCTTAAAAGCGACGAGTAGAGGGGTTTTGTAATGTGGGAGCGGCAGAGAATACATTTAAACAAAAAATATTGAGCAAAAAACCGGGTATTATAACATATGGGATGACACCACCGAAGGCAAGCCACGCACCAGAAAAGGTCTCGGAAATCGCCCAGAAACAGGTTGAGAGACTTAAAAACCTTGATTTAGATGCGTTAATTCTGTACGACGTTCAGGAAGAAGTAGACAGAGTGGATCATGAAAGACCTTATCCCTATTTACCAACGATTGATCCGGCTGTCTATGGTGATAAATATCTAAGACAGGTGGAGGTCCCAAAAATAATTTACCGGTGCGTCGGTAATGATACAAGAGCCCAGTTCGAGGATTGGGTTAAAACTGACGAAAATGAAGATAGATTTTCCGTGTATGTGGGCGCTTCGTCTAGTAAACAAGAGGTGAAATTGAATTTACCAGAGGCTTATAAGCTAAGTAAACAGCTAAATAACAATTTAACTTTTGGCGGAGTTGTCATTCCGGAAAGACATATAAAAAAGAATGATGAGCATATACGGGTTGTCGAAAAGACCAACAATGGGTGCAACTTTTTTATTACACAGGCAACTTATAATGTAGAGGCATCTAAGAATTTATTGTCTGATTTATATTATTACTATACAAATAACGGTTTTGAGATGGTTCCTATTTTATTTAATCTTGCACCATGCGGCACGGCGAAAACATTACAATTTATGAAGTGGTTAGGGATCAGTATCCCGGGATGGTTAGAAAACGAGTTGAAATACTCGAATGATATTTTGGATAAATCAATCCAGCTATCGCAAAAAATCTTTGAAGAATTACTAGATTTCGGGCTGGAGAAGGGAATTCCTATTGGTTGCAGTATTGAAAGTGTTTCAACAAGTAAGTTGGAGATTGAAGCGTCCGTACAGCTTGTTAAAGATGTGAAGGCTATTTTGGATAAGAAGCTGCCGAGTCATGAATCCAACATAAAGCAATCAATCATGTAACATATTGCAAAGAACTAGGAAGTAGCGGATGGATTTTGCTAAGCCACCCTACTGCTCAGGATTACCTATTATGTTGGGCTATAAGCTGCTTCCGGTACACGATCGGAGGCAGCTTTTTTAGCTATATGCTTACAGATTCGCGAGTTTAATGATAGGTATCTTTTATAAATTGAATAAAACGTGCTGTTGCGGAGCTAAATAGATTGTTCTTTTTCCAAGCTAATACATGACCTGTCGTACGTTCAGGTTCAAATGGAACAAAACAAGTTTGCTCGCTTTCTCGGATGGTATATGAACCACTCACACAAATGGCATACCCAAGCTTTTGTTCTACCAGCAGCATGGCATTTGTCAGCAGATTGTGTGAGGCAAAGATACATAAGCTGCCATTTTCAACTCCAAGCCAGCTCGTAATTTCATTTTGTACAAGAGTACGGCGGGGGAGGATTAGAGGTAAAGAAAGAATATCCTCAATTCCAATAGAGATTTTCTGGGCTAGAGGGTCATCCCGTCGCATCAGAATTCCCCACTTTTCCTGATAAGGCAGACGAATGTAGTCATATTTGGCGGCTTCAATGGGTTCCAATAATATACCTATATCAATATATCCCCGGTCTAGCTTTTCTCGAATATCATCACCATCCGCACTATATATTTCATATTGTACTTTCGGATGCCGATTGGAGAACTCTTCTAGTAACTTTGGTAATGCCTTGGATACAGAGGATTCAACACAACCTATCGAAACTACTCCGCCAACTAGCTCTTTTTGCTCTGCCAGATCCCGTTCTGTTTTATCCAATAGCGCAACAATTTCTTTTGCCCGCTGCTGAAAGAGAAGTCCACTATCTGTTAATGTAATCTGTCTTTTTCCCCGAATAAACAAGCCGGTTCCCAATTCTTCTTCTAGATCCATAAGCTGTCTACTTAATGTTGGCTGGGTAATGTGGAGAATTTCTGCTGCTTTTGTTATATTACCAACCTTAGCCACGGTTAAAAAATATCTGAGAACACGCACATCCATTATTTTTAACATCCTTTCAAATTACAGCTGATATATTAGCATTGTCATATATATGCATTTTAGGCATGGTAAGTAATCCAACATAGGTATTAGATATTTATCGCTTTTGAATTTACCATAGATTTAATACCAATACAAAACGGAGCTAATCCTATGAGTAAACTGGAAAGTGCGATTACGAAACCAAGATTATTTTCAGACAAAGAACTAATGAAATTATTCCTGCCATTAATTATTGAACAATTATTAGAAGCATTGGTAGGGTTGGTGAATTCTATCATGGTAGCTTCTGTTGGAGAATCAGCAGTATCGGGTGTATCTTTAGTTGAAATGGTCATGTTACTGTTGATTAGCTTATTTGCAGCATTAGCTACTGGAGGAACGGTAATTGTCGGTCAATATCTTGGAAAAAAGCAAGCGCATCAGGCTAGAGAAGCAGCGAATCAATTAGTTTGGTTTACGGGTGCAGCTGGGTTAGTGATTATGATATTGATTTATTTGCTGAAGGGTTTTATTTTAAATGGGCTTTTTGGAACGATTACAGAAGAGGTATATGGGCATGCCAATACTTATTTATTAATTGTTGGGGCTTCCGTTCCTTTCTTGGCTCTATATAATGCAGGTGCAGCCGTATTCAGAACGATGGGAAACTCCAAGCTGCCTATGCAAATTATGTTGGTTGTGAATCTTGTGAATATAGCAGGGAATGCGCTATTGGTTTATGGTTTTGACATGGGGACAGCCGGCATCGCGATTCCAACTTTAATTTCCAGAACGGGCGCTGCTATTTGTATTCTTGTGTTAATCTCTAACCCTAAGAATCTCCTCTATCTGAAAAAGACCTTGCGGCATAAATTTGATACTAAGATGATTAAACAGATTATGAGAATTGGTGTCCCTTATGGGCTGGAAAATGGCATGTTTTATATTGGAAGGTTATTGATATTGAGTTTGGTGTCCACATTTGGAACGGCGGCAATAGCAGCAAATTCAGTAGGAAGTACTATTGCTTCCTTGCAGGCATTACCTGGAATGGCGATTGGTTTAGGGTTGTCTGTTGTTATTTCTCGATGTGTGGGGGCTGGGGATTATGCTCAAGCTAGATATTATACGAGAAGGATTATTGGTTTTATTTATATGGCACAGGTAGTCAGTTCTATTGTGAGTTTAGCTTTATTTCCAAGCATATTAAGCATCTATCATTTTTCAGCAGAAGCGGAACTCTGGGCAACAAAGATTGTGTGGAGTCATGCGATCATTATGATGTTGATCTGGCCTTTTGGAAATACGCTGCCCACGGTTTTTCGAGCTGCTGGAGACGCCAAATTTCCTATGGTCATCAGTATGATTACTATGATTTGTTGTAGAATTATGTTTGCTTATATATTGGTATATTGGCTGCATATGGATATGTTTGCAACGTGGATCGCAGTTTATTGCGATTGGCTGATCAAAGGGGTTCTGTTTATTTGGCGGTATGTTAGAGGGAAATGGACAAAATTCCATGCGATACAATAAGGATAACCCCGATGTAGATTACATCGGGGTTGTCATCTCTCTAGGTCAACTCACTAAACATTATAGCCGAAGCCAAGTATAGTAAAAGACTTGTCCTGATCTTCCGGCACCATTCTGATTTCTACCTGATGCTCCCCGCTAACCTCATTTTGATAAAGAATTACCGGATTGCAATGTGTCCAGTTATTCTCATGTGGATCAGCGGTGACTACAAGACAACCATCGACGTAAATGTTCGCCTTGCCGAATTCGCTGCTGCCAGAATCCTTGTATACGAGGATGAGATTTTTGCTTGTTATCGTCAGCTTGAAGCTGTGTTCCCCAGAAGACGCTGAATGCATCCAATTATGAGGGAATTCCGGAGTTCCGAAAGGATTGGCATCCATTTCTACCCGCTGCAAATCGGTATCGATCCCCGAAAATCCGCCCACCTCGATCCTGCCTGCGTCAATATGGCTTTTGCGGTCCAGCAGGAGGGTTCCCGCAAAATCATTCCCGATGACCGGATGTTGATCCAATAGGAGATCATCTTCGTCCATTAGCGTTTTGTGGGTTTCGGAGAATAAATAAGCCAGACAATCAGCCATCACCCGGTGACCATCATTAGTAGGATGATAGATATCATAGAAAAATTGCCGTTTCGAGAGGATGTTCCCCTCATTTTTGCTTAGGCGGAACTGCCCGGATACCGCATCTTTTACACTAACCATAGGAAGATTATAACGCCGCCCAATGGGGGAGAGTCGTTCCTGCAGGTTCCAGTCATTCATAAACACGCTGAACAGGAGAACTACTGCCGGTCTATTATCGGCGGAAAGTATTTTTAGGCATAAGCTTTCAAAACAGTTGCCTTTCGTTTCATCCCCTTCGTCGTTTACCGCAAATTCTACCACCACGATATCAGGTGTTACAGAACCTTCCCGGAGAATATCCCTTTCATAACGGATGACCCCAAGCTCGGACGGTGTTCCACCTACCCCAGCCTTCACAAAATGGATGTTCTCACCACCATTCGTACCGAATAATTCCTTAAATCTCAGATACGATTGGTAGGCATAACATTCTGTATGGATCGGTTTAGCGCCTGCTCCCTGAGTAATGGAACCCCCAATATAAGCAATCGTGATATCCTCACCTTTTATAGCCTTATGGATGGCCGTTTTTAATCTTTTATTATTGCCCGGATGAAGCAAGGATTGGGTAATGATCTCCCGGTATTCGTTAGAATCAAACGCTACAGGCGGTTCAATGATTAGCTCTGGTACAGAATAACCGTCATGCAAATAAAAAATTATACTCGCGATGGCCAGTTCGCCTTCATGTTTAAATTCAAAAGCGAATTTGCCGAGCACTGCATCCTCTTCAGACCATTCCAAATCCTCTAACTTCAAGAGGACTTCTGAACCGTCGGAGGGACAGGGCACACGTATGCTGCTGCCTGTTTCGTATTTGCTGGTTTTGCCCCAGTTCTGCAATAGAAAAGAGATAGGCTCGTTCTGCTCATGATCCCTTCTCACAGACACTCCGATACTATGGACTAATTTGCGAAATCCAACACAGTTTCCTAGCAGCTCCAGTATTGTCTCATCAGTGACGCCGCCAATATATCTGGCCTTGTCGATTAGATAGTTACCTTCCAGATAAACTTCCTGTGAAGGTGGACCTTCGGCCCGGGCTGTCGCCTCAATCGCTGTTTCGTAGAGCACAAAAAAACCGTTCCTGCGTTCAGCCGGGTCCTTGGGCGCCTTTGGACCTTCAATCTTGCCACCTGTAATGACCCCGTTATTGTTTTTCATATTGATCATCCTCGCTTTTTGTATAAGCTTTTCTTGTTATGGATGCGTTTGCAAAAAACATGCTTCTGTTAGAAGGAATACCTGTTAACAGTAACACCAAATATCCAGATTGTTCAACCGATAAACAAAGTTTCGTTTAATAATTACAAAAAGTTGCTAGTTTACACATGGAAGTTGAAATCGCTTACTTATATAATGTGCCTAGTCATACGAAAATAGGATGCTTAAGGGGAGAATTATCATGCCTACGAAGGAATTGCACCTTGTGAAGCAGGGCAGTGCTGCCAAGATTTACCTAGACCCCAAGGGGAAAGATTATGAGGGATTACGCCGGGTGGCACAGTCTTTTGCAGCAGATGTTAAACAGGTAACAGAGGTTGAGCCTGAGATATATACACAATTGAACGAATTGGATGGAACAGTCATAATCACTGGATCGATAGGGAGTAATGATTTTATCGATGATTTAATCGCGGAGGGAACCGTTGATGTATCGGTCATCCAAGGTAAAAGAGAATGTTATAAAATTCAGGTGGTTGAACAACCCACAGCGGAAGTGGACAAGGCGCTCGTCATTGTAGGAAGTGATAAACGGGGGACGATTTACGGGTTGTATTCGATCTCCGAAAAGATTGGAGTTAGTCCTTGGGTGTACTGGGCGGATATTGTGCCGGAGAAGAAGCCGGCATTGTCCATTCCTGATAACCAGCTTCATGTGATCTCCAAGGAGCCTTCGGTTAAATATAGAGGTATTTTTTTGAATGACGACTGGCCGTCTTTAGGTTCTTGGGTAACTCAAAGATTTGGTGACTTTAATGAAGATTTCTATGACAAGGTATTTGAACTCATTCTTCGCTTGAAGGGGAATTATTTATGGCCGGCGATGTGGAGCGCCGAATTCAGCCTGAATGGTAAAAGCAGCCCGATTGCCAACGCCAAGCATGCACAAGAATACGGAATTATTATGGGGACCTCCCATCATGAACCCTTATTCCGGGCAGGCAGTGAATGGCAGAAGGTATACAGCCAATACGGAACAAGTAACCTATGGGATTTCGCCCGTAATAAACAGGCGATTACAGATTTCTGGGAAGACGGAATCAAGCGTAATCAGGACTTTGATAACTTGATTACCCTAGGCATGCGGGGGGAAAGTGACTCTGCGCTGGAGGGCTCCGATCAGGAGAATATTGATCTGCTTAAGGATATTATACTTACGCAAAAAGAACTATTGAAGAAATACAATCTTGAACATGCGCCGCAAATTTTGGCCGTTTATAAGGAAGTTGAGAAGTACTGGTATGGCACTTCCGGGGTGGAAGGGTTGAAGGACTGGGATGTTCTGAATGACGTTACGATCCTGCTTGCTGACGATAACTTTGGCAATCTCCGCAAAATCCCGACGAAAAACGAACGTAACCGCAGCGCAGGATGGGGGATGTATTATCATTTTGACTACCATGGTGGTCCGCATTCCTATGAATGGTTAAATACGACCCCGCTTGAAAAAGTCTGGGAGCAAATGTGTATGGCATTTGACTATGGCATCCGTGATGTATGGATTGTGAACGTCGGGGATTTGAAGCCTATGGAATTGCCCATTTCCTACTTTCTGGATTTGGCCTACGATTTTGAGGCTTGGGGGACAGGTGCAATCAATCGGACTGTGGAATACACCAACCGTTGGGTAGAGCAGCAATTCGGATATGTGCTGGAACAAGAGACATGTCTGGGAATCGCACAATTGTTAGGGGATTATATCCGGATGAACGGTCGGCGCAAGCCTGAAATTATTTATCCGTCCACCTTCAGTCCTATCCATTACAATGAGGCGCACAGAGTTCTGGAGCAAGCGGTGATGATCGAGAAGGCTGCCGGCAAATACGATGAGCTAATCCCGGAACAACTAAAGGATGCTTACTTCCAGCTCGTATATTTCCCTGCTGTTGCCTCGGCCAATGTGGTCAAAATGCAAATTTATGCTGGACTGAACCATCTATACGCTAAGCGAAATAGTATGTTGGCAAATACTTACGCTGCTCTGACCCGCGAAACCATCGAACGGGATAAGTATCTGGAGCTGGTTTATAATAGCGGAATTTCGGATGGAAAATGGCAGGGAATGATGAGTTCCCCTCATGTAGGGTATATACATTGGAATGCAGAAGGGTGGAAATATCCGGATGTAAACACCTTGACGCCCGCCAGAGGTTCTTTAATGATTGTCGATGTGGAAGGAACGGAACAAGCGTATGTTTCCGGCACAGCTAATCTTCCGGTATTTACAAATCTCCAAAAAGAAAACTATCGCATCACAATCAGTAACGGTGGAGAAGCGGGTTTTGAATATCAGGTGCGGAGCAGCGTAGATTGGATCAAGCTTGAGAAAATACGCGGCTGGATTGAGGCAGGGGAGACGCTTCAGGTTTCCGTAGATTGGGAGAAGGTCAAAGAAGCATCGACGGGCGAAATTACGATCTCCGGTGCCGGGAATATAGTTAAGGTGAAGGCAGCCGTGGATTGGATAGACATTCCGGATATGCCACCGATGACATTCATCGAGACCCATAATATCGTGTCCATTGAAGCGGAGCATACCATAACTCGTGTTTCGAAATCAGGGGTGGTATGGAAGACCATTGACAGCTATGGACGTTCTTTATCCTCGGTTAAAATGTTTCCGGATGCTGTATCTTTTGAACAACCGGAGGATGCTCCTTGTCTGGAATATCAGATTCTAGTGCAGCAGGACACCGATTATAGCTTAACCGCGTATATTGCGCCGACAAACAATCTGTCACAAACTAGCGGGTTAAAATATGCGATAAGCTTCGATGATCAGGCACCCGTGATTAAGGATGCTTTACCAACGAACTTTGAAGGCGGCAATCATGATAATGAACCATGGTGCCGCGCGGTTATGGACAATATTCATGCTGTGACCACCAGCCATGCTTTAACGAAGGGTCTTCATACCCTCCGCTTTTACGGATTGGATGCGGGTCTGGTTCTGCAAAAGCTTGTATTGTCCGCTGCCCAGCTTCCTTATTCCTATTTAGGGCCGGAGGAGAGCTTTTATACTAGCGGGACGGCGTCCATTCTTAGTTAGGTTGAATTAAAAGGGCGAACAACTAGGTTGTTGCTTCGAATCCTCCGTTATTTCAGGGCAGATGACGGAGGATAACCCTTTATATTTTTGAAAACGTTGCTGAAGTAGGCGACATCTTGATAACCACAGTGCGCTGCCACTTCGGACACATTAAAACCACCTGCCGATAGAATCATCTCAGCATTGTTCACGCGCACCTTGTTTATAAATTCTTTACAGGTGGAGCCAGTGTTCTGCTTAAACAGCTTACCAAGATATACGGGATTTAGGGCAACCCAATCTGCCAGCTCCTTGATCGTAACTTCCTCCGAATAATGATCCATGATATAGGTCATCACTTTTTGGATTCTTAGATCTATCAGAGGTGTTTCTTGATGGTGGGCGATACTTAATAAGCGGTACACAATCAGTTGAAAGATGGCCCGGGCCTTCATTTTGTAGAAAGGTTGTTTGCCCATCCAGATATGTGAGAATTCTTTAATATCCTCTAGAATCTCTTTAGTTCTCCAATTCCTAGTTACAGTCTCAAAAGGGAGCTGCACATGATTGTCCTCACCCTCCCAGAAGAAATTGAAGGCAAAGGAACGCATGGGTGCCTCCTTGAAAGTCTGAGCTTCCCGAATGCTGCCAGAAGGGGCATAGAGCATATCCCCGGCTTCAACCGTGAATTTCTCTCCATTAATAAAATAGTCAGACTTTCCTTCTACGATGAAGGTAAGATCATGGAAATCAATTTTACTCCTCGTAATCTCCCAATCCGGGAAGGATCGGCGATCAACGAACAAAAAAACACGGGGAACAAGATTTTCGTATTTGGTAATGTCCATTTCTACCACCCCTCTTTCCTTATAAATAGATCCGCGCTAATGCCGATTGGTATATTATACAAAAATGAATCCGATTAAGAAATGGGATTGTAAATTGACTTTGCGCAATCAGAAGAATACAATAGTTTTATGACTATCGAACAATATTCCTTAAAAGATGATGAAAAGCGAGTGAAGATTTTTAAAGCATTAGCAGAAGTGAAACGAATTGAAATGATTCGTTATCTTCATCTCCATAAGGAGAACAATACATGTGGGTCCATTGGTGAATCTATGGGAATGGACAAATCCAATGTGTCGTACCATCTGAAGATTTTGTATGAAGCTGATTTAGTAAGTGTCACACGTATGGGGCAGAATAAGATTAGCCAGCTTCGAGAGGATACGTTTAGCGAATTATTACCGGGTTTCTTGGACAGTTTATAATATGTCCGGAAACCTATAATTTTTTCTTGATAGTTTGATAGTTTTATAACTATTTGATAATCATGTACAGGGTTTGGTTAATAGTTATAGGTAGCAGCAAAAATAAATATTAATGGAGTAGTGATCTATGAATCAGTTGAAAAATAAACAGGTCCTGTTAATTTCACGTCCTGTAGGCATGCCAACCCAGCAAAATTTCGAGTTCAAAGATATTCCTGTAGTTGAAGCAAAAGAAGGACAAGTTGTTGTACGTACGTTGTATTTGTCAGTGGATCCTTATATGCGCGGAAGAATGAATGATTCTAAATCGTATATTCCTCCGTATCAGCTTAATGAAGTCATCGCTGGAGGACTTGTGGGAGAGATTGTAGAATCCAAATCGGAGCGATTCAAAGCTGGAGATAAAGTCATCGGTATGCTGGGCTGGCAGTTATATAATACTGTAGATGCTAAAGCAGTAACCAAAATCGATGATTCGATTGCACCTGTATCGGCTTACTTAAGTGTTCTAGGTTTAACAGGGCTCACTGCATATTTCGGTTTACTTGATATCGGGCAGCCGAAAGAAGGAGAGACTGTCGTAGTGTCTGGAGCAGCGGGTTCAGTGGGGATGTTTGTTGGACAGATTGCCAAAATCAAAGGCGCTCGTGTCGTTGGGATCGCAGGTAGCGATGATAAATGCGACTATTTGAAAAAAGAACTTGGCTTTGATGCAACCATTAATTATAAAACAACGGAAAATTTAGGCCAGGCTTTGGAAGAAGCATGTCCAAAGGGTGTTGATGTTTATTTTGACAACGTGGGTGGATCGATTTCAGATGCTGTGATGAACTTGCTTAATGATTATGCACGTATTCCCCTATGTGGCGCTATTTCTTCCTATAATAGTACAGATGGAGATATGGGTCCACGTATTCAGAGCAGATTGATCAAAACCCGCTCCCTTATCAAAGGATTCGTTCTTAGTGATTACGCAGCCCGCCAGTCAGAAGGACTTCAAGAGCTTGGAAAATGGCTAACAGAAGGTAAATTAAAATATGAAGAAACAGTTGTTGAAGGATTCGATAATGTGGTTGAAGCATTCCTGCAATTGTTCCAAGGTGCGAACCTCGGGAAGATGCTTGTTAAGGTGAGCGACTCCGAATTCTAAAACAACACAAACAGCTCTGGTAGAGATTTTTATATATCAGGGCTGTTTGTATTATTACCAATCAAATCCGTTCAGACCATACCCTGTTTGGACTTCATGCATTTAAGATTGTATGTGCGGCCATAGGCTTTTGCATATTTGACGATTCGCTCAATCATGCTGGTGTCATTCAGTTTGGTAAACGGGCACGGATCGGGGGCAGTATTTACTTCCAAGATCCATGGTTTAAGGCGTCGATCCAAAGCAATATCCACACCGATTTCCTGCAGGCCGGGATAGGCTGTGCTCAGCTGTCTGGCGGAGTTCACTCCGATTTGTTGCATGGACCGGATCAACGCGCTACTATTCTCTACGTTTGTGTAGGATTCTAATAATGCCTCTACCGGATAAATCGTTCCCCCTTGGCTCCCATTCGTAACCACTTTGCGAGGATGAGCTACGCGACCCGCAATGCCTGTAGCTTCCCACCCACCCTTAAGATTTCTTTGCACCATAACCCGGATATCAAATGGCCTTCCCTCATAAACCAAAAGCCAAATCCCTTTTTGCACCAAATAGGACTTTCCTTGGGTCTCGCTAGAGATTGCCCGATAAGCCATCTCGTAATCAGAAAATGTATGTTTATGCGTACCGGACTGATAGCTGTAGGCTGGTCGTTTTTTGGAGGAATGATCTTGCGATCTTTCAATCCGGATTACACCCTGTCCCAAAGATCCACAGCAGGGCTTAATGTACACCATTTTATGTTTTTGCAACATCTCATAGAGTACGTTTTTATTCATTTTTTTCGTTATCGGGATATACTTCCTTAGCTCTTGTTTTCTAAGCAGTACCCTTGTTTTCGTCAGCTTATTGGATATCCGCCGTATTGGCTCCTTCATTTTGTTCCTCCGTTCTATATATCTATAGGCTATATTACGGGAATACGCAGTTTTTGCTTGGGCAAACACAGAATAATAGAACACATGCAAAGAATTCTACATATGAATATTGGAGGCATTTATTAAACTTGGGCTGCAGCATGCGGTCAACGGGAGGCGGCTATGATGCTGCTCGGGAAATTGCAGAATAAGGTGCAAGAAGTAATGGACGAATACCCTTGGTACAAGGGGCTGATTGATGGGGAGAAAACGAATTATAACCTGCAGAACTTACCTCTTATGTCTTCGAAAACACTTGAAACCTTCTATTATAACCAACCCATCGATCCTTCTTGGACTGTTTATAGGACGTCTGGTACAAGCTCAGGCCGTAGAAAAGCAATCCTCTACTCTGAGGAAGATGACAAACACTATGTGGATATTAAAACGAAGCTATTCGGCGAGCTTATTGCGGGAAGCGGATGTAACAGAGCGTTGGCGGATATGGGCACTGGACATGCAGCAAACACTGCGCTGACCATTTTTGAAAGGTTAGGATTGGAGAAAAGTTCAATACCCTTTGAACTGCCAATCGAACAGCATATTGAACAGCTTAAAGCTTTTAAACCTGACTTGCTCTATACGATGCCGTCCATCCTTGACCATATCGTATATGCTGCCGGAAACCCGCGTGATTTCGGAATTCGCAAGATTATTTTGGTAGGGGAAATTGCTCCGCCTGAGTGGCAGCGGAATATGGCTGGCTTGTTTGGTATTGATCCTAGAGATATCATCGATACTTACGGCTCCATTGAAATTGGTACGATCGCTTATTACTCCCATGATCACGGCAGGTACATTTTTGCCGACGGAATTTTTGCGGAAGGAATCGGGGTTCAGGAGTTAGACGAAGAAGTAAGGCCGCTTCGAAACAATGAAAGTATTCTGGTGCTTACCTCAACTGTCCGCAAGATGCTGCCAGCTCTTCGTTTTGTTACTTATGACGTCGTAAGGGATTTTAGGCCTGTGATGATAGACGGCGTTGAACAACAAAGCTTTGAGTCCATTGTAAAAAGAGTGGGTCAAGAACTGAAGCACGGTGAGAAGATCAGCCTGTACGATATCGAACAGGTCGTATACCGTCATATTGAAGATGCAATCATTCGGGTCAAAGTAAAAAACAATGCGCTCTCTATTTATATCATGAGTAAATCTGTGAAGCCCTCTATTATTCCGGTAATCAAAGAGGAAATCAGGGAGTGTATTCCGGAAATCGGGATGATGATTCGCAACCATCTCCTTGATGATATTGAGATCATTATAGTAGCTAAAGGGGAGTCGCTGGCCAGCGGGCAGGTCAAGAACAAGAAGTTATATTATCAGAAGGACAAAGCTAAGGTGGACATAAATATCCAAGGCGGTATCTTGTCGACTATCGGAAAAACGCCATTAATCAAGCTGAATAATCTGTTCCAGAACAGTGAGTTCGAAGTCTACGCAAAAATGGAACTGCTAAATCCGGGAGGAAGTGCGAAAGACCGTCCAGCTCTGCGGATGATCCATGAGGCATGGAAGGAAGGGAAAATCGGGCCGGGAACTACTATTATTGAGTCAAGTTCGGGAAATATGGCGATTAGCTTGGCGATGATTTGCCAATATTTAGGGCTGCGGTTTATTAGCGTGGTTGATCCAAGAACCACCACAACAAATCTGCAGATTCTGAAAACATTAACTGCAAAAATTGACTTTGTTAGCGATCCCGACCCCGAGACCGGTGAATATCTGCCTGCTAGACTGAATCGAGTGCAGCGACTCTTGGAGGAAATACCGGGCAGCTACTGGCCGAATCAATATGCAAACGCAAATAACTATTTGTCCCACTACCATACGACCATGAAAGAAATCGTGACTGAGCTTGGCGAAGTAGATTATTTGTTTTGCAGCGTAAGTACATGCGGCACGATTCGAGGTCTCGCGGAATATGTAAGGGATCATGGTCTGAAGACTAAGATTGTTGCCGTCGATGCGGAGGGAAGTACTATTTTTGGTGGCAACAAAGAGAAACGGCGGTTCCCGGGACTGGGTGCTGGCATCGTACCCCCTTTCTGCAGAACGGATTTAATCGACCGTATCGTGCATGTCTCAGACTTGGATATCGTAAAAGGATGCCGAGCACTCGCTCAGAATGAATCGATTCTGGCCGGTGCATCCTCAGGGGCTAACCTTGCCGCTGTTAGGCGTATGGAGCAAGAATTGGCTCCAGGATCTGTCTGTGCGGTGATCCTGCATGACAAAGGGGAGCGTTACCTCGATACGGTATACTCTGACCCATGGATTCAGAATGAATTTGGGCAGGAGTTCTCGGCTGACGGTGGAGATGTCCTTGCTTAACGAGCGGCAAAAGGAGGTTGTGGAATGCTGTATTTAAACGATCGGGACATCCGGGAGGTGGGGCTTGATTGGCCTTCTCTCGTGGAATCGATAGAAACTACGGTGCGCATACTTGATTCTGGAGATTACGCGCAGCCCGTAAAACCTTATCTAAGGTATAAAAATCCTCAAAATCGTATTATTGCAATGCCCGCATACGTAGGGGGGAACGTGAACGCAGCAGGGATCAAATGGATTTCCAGCTTCCCGGATAATATCCAGGTTGGTCTTCCCCGCGCGCATAGCATCATTGTCTTGAATGATCCCATTACGGGCGAGCCTATATCCGTCCTAAGCTCTCCGCTCCCCAGCATCGTAAGGACAGCTTCCATCAGTGGACTGATGATTGGCTACTTTTTGCAGGCACGTTCACTTGAACGGATTTATCTTGGCATTATCGGCTGGGGACCAATCGGGCAATATCATTTTCAAATGGTTATGGCATTGTACGGAGATCGAGTTGAACGTGTCCGCATCTTTGATATAAGGGAAGTAGATTTGTCAGACATCTCATCTATATATAAGAATAGGATAGAAGTGGAGGAGACGTGGTCGGACGTTTATCGAAAGTCCAATATCTTTATCACCTGTACCGTATCCAATCATAGATATATCGATATGCTTCCGGCGGAAGGTAGTCTTCTACTGAATATTTCACTGCGTGATTATAAGCCTGAGGCATTAGCTTCGGTGAAGGCCATAATCGTCGACGACTGGGATGAGGTGTGCCGCGAGAATACTGACATACAGCAGCTCCATCTGAAACATGGGTTAACTCGTGCCGATACCCGAATGATTACCGATGTCGTCTCGCGCCATTGCCTGAATGAACTCAGAGCAGATGAGCCGATTTTCTTTTGTCCGATGGGGATGGCGGTTTTTGATATCGCAACAGCGGTATACTTCGTGAAGAAGGCTAGAGAAAAAGGGATCGGGACTGAGCTACAGTAAGGTTGTAGGCATACGTTCGCTATGGGATTTTTTATAGATTTTTCTGATGTAACTAGACTATGATCCGTCACTTTTAAGGGTGGATTGCTGTCTAGTTTTTTTATTGTCTTGTTAACGTTCCATTCATAATACTCTGATAATCTCTATAAGTGTTAGGCGGATGATCATCCACCCCAATAAATGATGACTCGGAGGATAATAATGTTGACACCTATGAAAAAAAGGCTGATCGCTGGTCTGACCCTATTAGCTGTGATTAGTGCCGGCTTTGGCGCAAGCTTGGTATTTCCCGGGAAACAGGCCTCGGCTGAGAACCAAACGGGTCAAACCGGACTGCCGGCAGCGCAAATTGAAGCATTTGCCAATCTCGATGATACCTCGGGACTGACTAGCTTCGTTGATGGAATTATGGAAAAAGATATGAACCGGCTGCAAATTCCGGGAGCGGTTATCTCCATTGTAAAAGACGGCAAGATTATTTTGGCCAAAGGTTATGGCAGTTCCAATCTGGAAGAAGCGGCACCGGTTAATCCGACAACCAGCATGTTTCGAATCGCTTCAACAACAAAGCTGTTCACCTGGACAGCGGTGATGCAAATGGTCGAACAAGGTAAGATAGATCTGGACACTGATATTAACACCTACCTGAAATCAGTGAAGATCCCTGCTACATATCCTGAGCCGATCACGATGCGCCATTTGATGACACATACAGCGGGGTTTGAAGAGGGTGGAGTGGGTTATCAAATCACTACCGACCCTGCCAAATTGCCGGGATCAATCTCGGAAACACTCAATAAGCATATGCTGGCACGGGTAAGACCCCCCGGAGAGATGAGTTCTTATTCGAACTTCGGGGCTACTCTCGCGGGTCTGATTGTGGAGGAAGTCAGCGGTGTTCCTTACAATGACTATATACAAAAGTATATTTTCGATCCGCTCGACATGAAATATTCGACGGTGGTAGAGCCTTTGCCGGAGTCATTCATACCCAATCAAGTTGTAGGGTACACGAGTGAGAACGGCAGCTTTATTCCTGGCACACCTACCTTCGAGGGCGGCTTTCGTCCTGCCGGCTCGGGTACAGTATCAGCAGTAGACATGGCGCACTTTATGATTGCCCATCTGCAGAACGGGAAATATGGTGACCAGCAGATTCTTAGAACGGAGACTGCAGAACTAATGCATTCAACGGCGTACCAATTCGATAAACGTATGCCGGGAGTAGATCTGGGGTTCTCTGAGAAACGCATCAATGGTCTTAGACTAATCACTCATGGTGGTTCCGACCCCATGTTTAATACAGAGTTTTATCTTGTGCCTGCCAAGCATGTAGGTATCTTTGTTTCCTATAACGGCGGTCAGGGCGGTGATTCCGCGGCAAGCCTAGTCCATGCCTTTTTTGAGCGCTATTATCCCGATCCTGAAGCGAAGCAGCCTGAATTCTCCACTTCTGCAGAATCTGTTCAGAAATATGCGGGAACCTATCAATTCACACGCCGTAACCACAGTGATATTGATAAATTTTTCAATTTTTTTGCCCAGCTAAATGTTAAGGTAAAGGATAATAAGCTATCTTTGGGAAGTGGTAGTGAACAACAGTTGTATAGAGAAATCGCTCCGAATCTGTTCCAGCTCGAGGGAGGCACCGAACAAATCGGCTTCCGCACAAATGATACCGGTAAGGTTACACATATGCTCTTAGGTATGGCACCGGAAATGCCACTGGAGCGTACGCCACTCTTGAATCAGAATAAGTTTTGGCTTATCGTACTTGGCGGCTCGGGGTTGATTTTCATCACTGCATTGCTTGGACTAATCTTCTCCAGACGCAAGATCAAGGCGATGACGCCTCCGGAAAAGTGGGCCATCCGCTTATCTGCGGGAACTGCTGGGTGGGCGCTGCTATCTTTCGTTACGATATTTATGGTGGTTATGTCCATGGATACGATGCAGAAGTTCAGCGGTATCAGTCTTTCGCTTTCTCTCAGTTTAGTTATGCCAATCCTTTTGGTTGGACTGACTTTAGCTTTGCTAATCTCGGCTATACTGGTTTGGAAGAATAAATACTGGACAGCTTTCAAGCGTGTGCATTATACACTAGTGGCACTTTCGGCTGTAGTGATGACTCTGTTTTTCTACTATTGGAACCTGTTGGGTTGGCAGTTCGGATAACTTCGTTTCTTGTCAAGAATATATCATATATAATGTAAGCTTAAGAGAGGAGGACAATCGTGGCTACTATACTTATTGCTGATGATGATGATAACATCCGAAAGCTAATGTCTTTGTTTTTGCGAAAAGAAGGTTTTGACCTCAAAGAAGCCAGGGATGGCACCAAAGCGCTGTCCATTATAGAGAACTCGCGAGTCGATCTCGTCATCCTAGATATTATGATGCCAGGATTGGATGGTTGGGATCTGTGCAGAGAAATCAGGCGCTCTGATGCCAACATTCCCCTCCTCATGGTGACGGCTAAAGGAGAATCTGCACATAAAGTGAAAGGTTTTCAACTCGGCACGGATGACTATTTGACCAAACCGTTTGATCCGCTTGAACTGGTGATGCGAGTAAAAGCTTTGCTTAAACGCTCGCTGGTTGTTTCTTCCCAGTCTGTGCAGTTGGGCAATGTGGTGCTTAACCGCCGCACTTTCCAGGTTACGCGTGATGAAGAACCGGTAACGATTCCTTTGAAGGAATTTGAGCTACTGTTTCTGCTGGCTAGTCACCCTAGGCAAATCTTCACAAGAGAACAGTTGATTTCTCAAATCTGGGGATTGAACTATGAAGGAGACGGCCGGACTGTAGATGTGCATATAAGCCGGTTGAGGGAGAAATTCTGCGGTAACGACGAGCAATTTCAAATCGAAACGGCCCGCGGCCTAGGATACCGGCTGATCCCTGCGCTATGATCAAGACATTGTATGTACGCGTCGTTCTCACGTTTTTAGGCATCATTATCTTTAGTCTGATCTGTTCCTTTTTCATTGGTTTGTATGTCTTTCAGAAACAAATAAGTAACGAGGGACAGAATGAAATGATCACAGTGGGGAAGGAGATCATTCACCGTTATGATGACGCCAAGCCTGAGGATACAGACGAGTTCTTGAATAGTATGGTTAAGGTATCTGCATACCCTATCCACTTGTATAATCATTCCGGGGAATATACCTTTTATGGGCTCAAGGATAGTCCGGCCGTCACTATCACCCCCGAGGCTGTGAAACAAGTGCTGCAAGGAAAACTCTATCGTTCCTCCGCAAAAGATAAGGATACCTTTATCGGGATGCCCTTTATGTTTAACGGGGAGTGGCAAGCAATGTTCTTGCAGTATTCTGCCGAGAACGAAAATATCGTCAATCGGATGCTGCTCTTTGTGCTTTTACTCGTGCTTTTACTGGGTAGTCTATGCATTCTTATTGCCGCCAGATATTTGGTGGAGCCGATCAAAGCTTTGACGAATGCGACAAGAAGGCTGGCCAAGGGTGATTTCGAGGTAGAGCTTAAAGTAAACCGAGTAGACGAAATAGGGGAACTGACACAAAGCTATGTGGAGATGGCCGGGGAGCTGAAGCAGCTGGAACAGATGAGGCAGGATTTCGTATCCAACGTTTCTCATGAAATTCAGACACCGCTTACGTCTATTTCCGGCTTTGCCAAGGCATTGCAGAACAATGATCTAATTGTGGAAGAGGAACGTTCTGAATATCTTGATATCATCATTGCAGAGAGTGAACGTCTGTCGAGGTTAAGTGATAATTTGCTGAAGCTCGCTTCCCTGGATTCTGAACATCATCCCTTTAATGCAGGTTCCTTCAATCTTGACGAGCAGATTAGAACCATCGTTGTGACCTGTGAGCCACAATGGTCAGCCAAAGGCATCGTTATCGATCTTGAGCTGCCGGAAGCTGTCAAAATTAAGGGTGATGAAGATCAGCTGAAACAAGTATGGATGAATTTGCTGAGCAACAGCATCAAGTTCACACCTGAAGGCGGGAACATCCGCATTAGTATAGATGACAGTGCAGCAGATGTATCGGTCACCATCAGTGATAACGGGATCGGGATTTCCCCGGAAGAGTTCAACGCCGTATTCCAAAGATTTTATAAAATAGACAAGTCACGGAATGGAAACAACAATGGCAATGGCTTGGGACTTGCAATCGTTAAAAAAATTGTCTCCCTGCATCAGGGAAACATAGAAGTGGACGGTGCGGTTGGAGCGGGAACGACGATTATCGTCAGGTTGCCCCATAAGTGAAATTAAGGGTTTGTCTGATTCTTGGATTGCCGTACGCCAAACATAATGAAATCCTTGAATTGCCGGTCCATAACCCGATCTTCCTCCGTAACCACACCCCCCCGCTGATGAGTAATAATGACGGCTTTTTGTAAATACATGAAATACAGGTGGGTGGACTTGTGCAGAATGTCCAGCCACTTATTTTTTTCCTCCGGAGCGACTGATATGGACTCAAGGAGAATTAACCGTGAATACCAGCCTTCCATAGCCTGCTTAAAGTCAGGAAGTTCCGCGGGATTTTTGGAAAGCGTGCTGTAGTAAACTCCAAAAATGGCATCATAGTAGATCAGGGCTTCCTGCTGATCTCTTAATGCCAGATATTTATCGAGAATGTTCTCCAATGACTGTACAGGGTGTTCAAAATCAAAATCAAACAGCAGCTGTCCAAACATCCGCTCCAGATTAAGGACATAGATTTGAGCGGCTAACTCTTCCTTGTCCTTATAATGATGATATAAAGTACGCCGGGAGATGCCGGCTTGTTCCGCAATCTGTGCCATATCCGTGCGCTCAATACCTTGAGCACAGAATAAGCTAAGCGCTGTATCCTTAATGATCTCCCTTGTCATTTGCATTTGCTTTTCCCGCAAATTCATTGATTTTCTCTCCTGTCTTGTTGCAACTCTTCCGCTGCTTCTAGCACTATTTCTGAGCTGGCTTCGAATTCATGAGGAATTTGCTGCCCACTGAATAGGGGTTCTGCCGGTTGATCGCATCACCTAACCAATTCAGAAGCTTCGCACCATCCTGTTCAGCCTGAAAGAAGGTCTCTCTGGTGGCAAAAGTGTGCGGAGTTGTACCCGTCTTAGCGTTCAGTCCATAGTCGGTGAGATAGTAATAATAATTAGGTAAAGTGGCTGCCAAAGAAGAAACAGATTGCCGCATTTCCTGTGACCACTCATTAATGATGCTTTGATCTCTTGGCCCCTTGTAATCGTTGATGTTGTTCTGAAAGTGGATTAGAATCTCGTCAAATACCGAGTAGGATTGCAATATTATCGCATTCGCAGGAAGTAGATGGCCGTTCGCTTTAAAAGCTGCCCCGATGATATCCGCTTCAGGGGCATATCCGAAGTTCTTCACGAAGTCTGCCTGCCATTCCTGCTTCACAACATTTGGCCACTTGTCTGATTTCAAGAAGGAACTGTCTGAATATTGGAAAATCTCGGAGTTCTTGTAATGAGAGGCGATCTCGGGAGCCCAAAAAGCGGACCCGAAGCCACCAGCACTTTCGCCAGCAATCAGTAGTTTGCCGGGTTTATCCACGTTGGCATATATCCAATCGAGGCTGCTTCGCACATTATTGCTGCCGTTATAACGCATAGTAAAGGGGCTGCCGTCATCTTTTTTATATTCAACTGTGCGGTTGCCGATATGGAAGTCACCGGTTGAATAGGGAAGGTAGACCACATTCCAGCCATGAAAAGGATTGGCAGGGTTATCCGTATCCATCATGCCTCTCAGCAATGTCAACATATAGAAGGGGATGTTCTGGAAATAGTTGCCTGTATCTCCACCTTTAATAAAGTTCATAAGCTTGATGGGGTGTGCGGCACTTTGGGCATCCCAGCTGGCTCCGCCACCGGAAAAAAAGATGATCCAGTTATTATTTTCACCCTTTTTATTCCACAAAAAATACTCTGATCCATCACTTGATATGACATTTCCGTCTAGCGTGACTTTATTCCACTTGTAAGGCTTCACTTCCGCGATTACGGGGGTGGTAGTCGCCGGTCTTTTGATTACAAAAGCGCTGATTGCAAACATGGCAATCAAAACAAGGCTGAATAATCCAATACCTGTGAATATTGTGATTTTCCTCATTTTTCTCATATCCATCTCTCCCTTACTCGGAGTATACGTCAAGATCACTCATTACACAAGGTGTATACCTAAAATCATAAAACAATCGTGAGAAAATATATAAAGAGGTGTCCTCGTAGCCTTTGATCCATGGCTACAGGGACACCTCGATTGTGTATGTTACTTTATTAATTTTGCTGCTTCGATTTCAAATGTTTTTAGTTCGTAAGGTTCAAGTATAAAAGTAATGACAGGTTCAGTGTGGACTTCCCCTTCAGGACGCTCCATTAGATTACACTCTTGCCACGAAATAATATTCAAGTCGCTAGTCATATCAATTTGCTGGCGGCTTCCGGAATAGTCGTGCACACGTACGATTAATTTTTGACCATCCTCAGACTTCTTGATCGCAGAAACCATAACCTTTTGAGTAGAAAGGCGAATAAGCGACTTGGATGCTCCTTCTGCTTGACCCATGGTGCTCCGTAGAGGGTTGTTGACGGACCAAGCTTGACGGACGGTGTCACCCTGTAGCCAATCCCCAGTATGAGGCAGGATAGAGTAGGTGAAAGTATGTTCACCTTGATCCGCTTCAGGGTCAGGGTGCGTTGCCGATTTGATTAAGGATAGACGCATCACATTATCCTTGATGTCATAACCGTATTTGCAGTCGTTCAGCAAGCTAACGCCATAACCACGATCTGATAAATCTGCCCACTGATGCCCCACAGTCTCGAATCTAGCATAATCCCAGCTAGTGTTCCAATGTGTTGGACGCGTAACATTACCGAACTGGATATCATAAGTGGCTTCGGTAGCTCGTATTGCAACAGGGAAAGCTACTTTCATTAGCTGTTGTCGCTCATGCCAGTCTACCTTTGTCACGAAATCGATACGACGATGGTGTGCATGTAAGATCATTTGCTGCTTAATCGTGGAATCCATATAACTCCATGTGAATTGTACAACACATCGCAATGAACCCTTTTCTATGACTTCAATGCTGCGGCAGTCGGTGACTTCACGTTTCTTTTGCTGATAGTAGATGTCAATGTCCCAAGCTTCATGGGCTAGGGGTTTATCTTCAAACACTTGGAACACGTTACCGTGACTTCCGTTTGCTAATACTTGTCTTTGTTCATTTATATCATAGATGGATACTAATTGACCTTGTTCGTTCCACTCAATTTCGAAGTGAGGCGTTGAGATTCCTGATTCATTTAGCTTGAATGGAGCGCTTAGTGACTTAGAATTCACATCTTCTACAAAGGAGATCGTTGTGTATCCAAGAGAAGGAATGTTAGATACTTCAACGATCCAGCGGTCACCTTCACGCTGAGCTTGTAGTTGTTTTCCTTCTGAGCTTATCCAATGTCCTGTTTCCATCCCGGCTTCAACAGTAATTTCTACGAGTTCTGTCAGCTCCCAAGCAGCATTGTTCCAGATCGTATATTTACCGGCTTCATTTCCGCTCACAAGTGCCTTACTGGATTGCTCCCAGACAGACTGACCTATTGCTTCTGCTTGTGCATATTCAATCGTACTGTCTTCATATACTTCACGAATCGAAGAGCCCGGAATAATATCATGGAATTGGTTGCGCAAAATAATTCTCCAGCCCTCGTCTAAATCGGTCTGACGATAGTTCGACCAGTCACCTGTCATTACACTTTGCAGTGTATTTAGCCATTCCGCCTCACGGTATAGCAGTTCAAGCTTACGGTTCATCCGCTTATTGTAGGCTTGGCTTGTGTAGGTGCCGCGGTGATATTCTAAGTAAAGCTCGCCATCCCATACATGGACATAACGATCTGTATTTGCAACAGTTTCTTGCAGGGTACGGAAGTAGTCTCCCGCTGTTCCTGTTTCAATCTTCGGCAGACCGGGAAGATCGTTTAGCCGACGGCGCATCTCTAGCATTTCACGGTTCACACCCCCGCCACCATCGCCATATCCGTAAGAAAGTAACAGATTGCGATTTACTTCTTTATCCCGGTAAGTATCCCAAATTCCTTTTACAGTCTTAGGAATAATCCGGCCATTATAAGTGTAGAACCAAGAATCTTCTTCGGACCAAGGCTCAGGCGTTGTAATAAAGTGTGTTAACACCTCTGTGCCATCAATCCCACGCCATTGAAAGGTATCATGGGGCATCCGGTTATATTGATTCCAGCTAATTTTTGTGGTCATGAAGGTATTAATTCCTGATTTTTTTAGAATTTGTGGCAAGGACCAGCTGTAGCCAAATACGTCCGGCAGCCATAAATAGTCACATTCAACCCCAAATTCATTACGTAAGAAGCGAGTTCCATAGAGTAATTGACGGACTAGAGACTCCCCTGAGGTCAAGTTGCAATCTGCCTCAAGCCACATGCCGCCGCCAGCTTCCCAGCGTCCTTCAGCTACACGTTCACGAATATTTTCATAGATTTCGGGATAGTCATTTTTGATATATTCATAGAGTTGCGGCTGAGTCTGTAAAAAGGTATAGTCCGGGAACATTTCCATCAGACGTAGTACGGTTGAGAAGGAACGCGCACATTTCTCACGGGTGTGTTTCAATTGCCACAACCAAGCCACATCAATATGGGTATGGCCAATACAGGTAACTGTGACGGGTGAGGATTTCTCCATTTTGTTAATTTCATCACGCAAATAATTGCGGGCTTCCCCGATCGAAGCGTAGAAGTTGTCTGAACCTGGACGAGACCAGTCGATCAGAAGAAAGGAGCGGTCTACTGTACTCATAAGTTGTGTATATTCTGGAGTTTTGGCATCGAGTACGTTCAGCGTCTCAACTACAGCAAGCGCGGTAAAATAGAAATCATCCGTTGGTTCATCCAGCCAACAAATTTCAGCCATGCGAATCCCATGTGTCTGATCTTTTTTAGGGCCGCCACCTTCGAGTCCCGACCATAACCGGAAGGTCAGTGGAAGCTGAGTGCCTGCCGTTTCATTTGGCAAGAACACTTCGGTATGATTGGAATCCACACCTTGATAGGGTTTGCCGTTGAAAAAGAATAAGGATTCAAATCCGGAGTTATTTCCAGCACCCGTCTCGCCAAAATCAAATCGACCCAGTACTCTACGGCCTGCCCAAGTAGCGGGTACGTCTATATTTGTCGTTAGCCATAAATACAAATCGCGGCCTTTCCAAGTATCTCCAACTCGTAGCTTAGACCATTCTCCATCCACGGGCGGTTCGGCTGCAATTTCACCTTGTTCGTCAATCATTGAGTTGAAAAAAGGAATGTGTATACGATCCCGGTAACGATATTCGGAAATTTCGTTTAGTTGGGAGTTGAGTTTGCGTTTGGTTAGAAACATGAGTAATAGCCCCTCCAATATGTTGATGGGGGACGAGGAAATTAAGATCTATTTGGGTTATTATAAGTTTGTTTGGGGGGTAGAAATCAACTATAGACGATTTTGTGTGAGTTGTAAACTCTCGGTGGAGAGAAAAGTTGGAGCGCTAGAATATATAAATAAAAAAATGCATGCGCTTCCATTGCAGAAAAAGAAGTGTGATGTTAAGCTTCTAATCCTAAAGGTGATATTCAGAAAGAAGGTGGCTTTGTTGAATGTAAAGAAATTTTATCAAAACCATTTGCAGAAAAAACTGTTCAATAAAATTTTAGCTATATACTCTTCGATCATCATAATTACGTTAATTGCCTCATCCATTACCGTATATAAATACTATGAACAGACGATCACTCGCCAACATGTAGATGCCAATCGGGAGGTGCTGGATTATGTAAGTTTGTATATGAATCAGCAGTACGAAAGCATCCAGGTAGCCATCCAGCAAATTTATAGCGATGCCTCTGTTAGTGAGGATTTGTCCTACTTTTTGCAAAATGATTATGGGGATTATCTTAAATACCGTTTAGATCAATATGCAGACATAGGGAGCTCCGTTCCTCATACGTTCGATACTTATTTCAAAACCTATTTGAATCAGAAAAACGGGATTTATGACGTTATTTTATACAGTACAGAGAAAGAATTTTATTATTTATATAAAAATAATACCCGACAATTTTACTTGAGCGACATGGACGGTTCTAAGCAAAAGTTATCCTTACCGAAGAATGGCTGGGTCTCGCATGAAACCAAATTAGTGCTTAAGGAAATAAGAGAAGACAATAACAATTTGTATACAATGACTAGGGAAATTAAAGATCCGATTACACTGAAAACGATCGGGATGCTCATAGTAGATTTTGACGCAGAACTTATTTCAAAATGGCTTGGCACAAAAGTTGCAGAAAATAATGGTCAATTGTTGGTCTTAACCCCAAGCGGTGACGTTATATATGATTCATTGGGAAGGTATATGGGACAGCGATATCCACATCTCGATGCGCTTCATGCGGATGGTTGGACAACACTGGATGGGATCTCCAAGGTTAACTTAAATACAACGAATAGCTCAGGTCTTATTATGGCAGGGATCATTCAGAAGTCACAGGTCAACAACGAAATGAAAACGGTTCGAACTTGGATTATCGGGATTACCACAGCGCTTATTATTACTGCAATGTCTTTTACATACGGAATTATTTTACGTTTTTCTAAAAAAGTGAAGATCATTATCAAATCTATGAAGCGCTTACAGGAAGGTGATTTAAGCACACGTATTCACCTAAATCGAGAAGATGAATTGCAGCTAATTGCCAACAACTTTAACTATATGTGTGAAAGATTAGAACTCTATATTAATAAAGTGTACATTTCGGAGCTTACGCAGAAAAATGCAGAGCTAGTTGCACTTCAATCGCAGATTAATCCACACTTTTTATATAACACACTTGAGGCGATTAGGATGCGGGCAATTACGCAAGGAGCGAAGGATGTAGGTCAGATGATTTACATTTTATCGACATTATTTCGAACGATGATTAAGAAAAGCATGGTCGTTACAATATCTGATGAGATTGAATACTGCAATTTGTATCTGGAGTTGTTTCAGATTAGACATAAAGATAGGCTCCAAATCATATCACAAATAAGTCCAGTTGCCATGAATTGTTCTATCGTTAAATTGCTCATCCAACCGGTCATTGAAAATTATATTGTTCACGGATTTAGACCTGACCGTTTTGGCAATCTCATCCGTATTGAAGTTACTGAATCTGGCGGGGGAATTCAAATTGCTATAAGTGATAACGGGAATGGAATTACTGCCAGCAAGCTGACAGAGCTACAGCAAATGCTTCAAGTCAGTATGAGAATGGATGAACCTCCTTCTTCGGTAGGCCTATGTAATGTGAATGAACGAATTAAACTTTATTATGGGACTGAATATGGATTAACGATCGCTAGTGAAGTAAATAAAGGAACAATAGTCATCATGAATATACCAGTAGTAAGGGAGAGTACTAATAATGCACAATATACTTATCGTGGATGATGAACCTCTTATTCTTGAAGGATTACGTTCAGTGATTGAATGGGAAAAATATGGATTGAGAATCGCGGGACAAGCGTCTAATGGGGAAGAAGCTTTAGAATTTCTACGCAATCATAATGAAGGGATCGACATATTAATTACTGACATTACGATGCCAAAACTTACGGGACTTGAACTGATTCAGCAAATAAAGGTTTTTGATTCAAAAATGAGGTTTATAATCTTGAGCGGGTATGAGCAATTTGAGTATTTAAAAGCTGGAATGAGTCTAGGCATTGAAAATTATATTCTCAAACCCATTAATATACATGAGTTGGAATCAACCATTGAACAAATTGTTGAAGTGCTGAATCAAGAGGATGTTGAACAATTTCATGCTAAAGAGGATTGGCAAGTTCTACGTAACAATATTCTAAACCGCTGGGTAACTGGCAATATAGGCCGGCAGGAGCTACAGCACCGTTCAAAAGTCTTAAATATCTCACTGGACTGTTCATTTTTTACGGTGGCTGCGATTCGGCTTATCACCGAACAGGATGACGATGAGGGCCAGGATAAACTCCATAGGAATCAGCTTATGGATGAATGTTATCGTATCGCTGTGAAATCATTAGAGCAACTTGGAACCGTTATTGTATTTATAGATATGGAAGGTGATCTTGTTCTTATTATTGCTGAGCGGGCTGAAGCTGAGAACAAAGAAGAGCTTTATTGTGTACTGGAGCAAGTGCAATGTGAGATTATGCATGAGTTAGAAAAGTCTGTCTGGATAACGATAGGAAGTAAGGAGCATGCTTTTCAGGAAGTCCCAAATAGTTATAAAAAGGCGAAGAGTTTATATGTTGATCATCTTATGCTACCGGGTTACCCGATTATAGATGTGGAACAACTGTCAAAGATGGTTCTGCATGAGGAGAAGCTCGAAATTGATTATGAGGAATTCACCAAATTATTATTATCTGGAGACCGGGAGGCTACGAACCAATTTATCGCAGAAACGTTCGAAAAGCTGTTTGGCTGTGGCATGATTACCCGCATTGATAATTACAACGTAGCGATTGAGTTAATGTTGATTGCTAAGAAAATGGAGAAAAACTCTAATTTTAGTGCCGTGTTTAATCCATTGCTGCGCATACATACTATTGAGCAATTGGTGCACCATGTGCAGGAAAGTGTGAAAGAAACACTGGACCAATTATCATTAGTAAATGATGAGCTCAGTCCGAATATGAGATATATGGTTGATCAAGTAAGCAAACACTATAGAGAAGAGCTATCCCTGAAAACGCTCAGTCAGCGTATGGAAATGCATCCTAATTATTTGGGCCAGCTATTTCAGAAGGAAATGGGCCGTAGTTTCTCTGATTATGTTAATCAATTTCGAATTGAAAAGGCAAGACAATTGCTGCTTCAAACTACGTTACTAACCAACGAAATTGCAGCTGAAGTAGGATATCCGGATCCAGCATATTTCTATCGCCAGTTTAAAAAATCAGTAGGTGTATCGCCGACAGAGCTTCGGAATATGTACAAAAAAGCAAGATCCTAAAATAAAGGAAATGTTCCTGAGTATCACGTTCAAGTACGGGCTTCATGGACGTTGATAACGAGAATGTTTCCTTTTTTTTTGCTCAAATTTAAGGGGAAATAGACTTTTTAAATGTCCTTTCTGCTGTGGATCTTTAATTTTTACATCTGATTCTGGAGTTTTTCAACTTTATGAAACCGCTTTTATAGCGCAGAATTAAGGGTAGTTAAAGGGGCGAGGGAAAAAGATCGAAGGGATATATAGGGGTTGTTTGGGGATAGAGAGAAGGGGGATGTGGAATAATGCCTGCATTTTTCAAAAGTTTAATTAAGGATAAAGTACTCTGGTTTATGGTATTACCAGGGACATTATGGTTCCTGATCTTTTGCTACTTACCGATGTTTGGAACAGTAATTGCATTCAAGGATTTCAAGATTCATCGGGATGGATTCTTTGCAAGCGTTTTAAATAGTAAGTGGGTTGGCCTTGAAAATTTTAACTTTTTGTTCTCGACGGAGGACGCCTATATCATTACAAGAAATACGATTCTTTATAACTTGGCGTTGATCTCTCTCGGTTTAGTTCTTGCGGTGGGCATTGCGATCACCTTAAATGAACTTGTAAACAAACGGATGGCTAAAGTTTATCAAACGGCGATGTTTATGCCTTACTTCCTTTCTTGGGTCATTATTAGTTTCTTTACCTTCAGCTTTCTGAGTGTAGATAAAGGAATATTGAATCAAGTGGTTGTTTACTTCGGAGGCGATCCTATTTCCTGGTATGGGGATACTCGCTTTTGGCCATATATCCTAATTTTCATGGGGATTTGGAAATCAATTGGTTATTCAAGTGTTGTTTACTTAGCGGCTATAGCGGGTATCGACAAGTCCTACTATGAAGCAGCTATGATTGATGGGGCCAGCAAATGGCAGCAGATTAAGTTTATTACACTTCCTTTGCTTAAACCTTTAATGGTAACGCTAACGATTTTAGCGATTGGTGGTATTTTTAGATCGGACTTCGGTTTATTCTATCAAATCCCTCGGGATTCAGGTGTTCTATACTCCGTAACGAATGTTATCGATACTTATATTTATCGCAGCATGAGTACGACAGGTAATCTAGGGATGAGTACAGCAGCGGGTCTATATCAATCGATTGTTGGATTTATCATGGTGCTTGTAACGAATTCTATTGTGAAAAAGATCAGCAAAGAGAATGCGATATTCTAGAAAGGAGTTAGTGACGTTATGGCAGTATTCAAACGTAAGCCAAAAGAAATCGACAACAACGCCATTACTCCTTTATGGAATGTGGTACTCAATATTATAATTGGCATCTTCGCTTTTACTTGTGTGTTTCCGTTCTTGTTTGTCATAGCCATTTCTTTTACAGATGAGAAAGTACTTGCTCTAAATGGATTTAGCTTGTTACCCGAAAAATATAGTTTAGCAGCTTATCAGTTTGTTTTTAACACAGGTGATCAATTGCTTCGTTCCTTTGGAGTTACTTTGATGGTTACTGTACTAGGTACGCTCATTAGTTTATTTTTAATAACAACTTATGCGTATGTTCTCTCTCGAAGATCATTTCGCTATCGTAATTATTTCAGCTTCTTCGCCTTCTTCACGATGTTATTCTCAGGCGGAATGGTTCCCAACTATATCGTGGCTACGCAGTTTTTACATTTGTACAACACGATATGGGCTTTAATATTGCCCATCGCGATGAATGCATTCTTTATTCTAGTAATGCGGACCTTCTTCCAGACTAGCGTACCTGATGCACTCATTGAGGCTGCCAAAATTGATGGGTCTGGTGAGTTTCGGACCTTCCTGCAAATTGTACTTCCAATCTCTTTACCGGGGATTGCAACGATTGGATTGTTCTGTACGCTGGGCTATTGGAATGATTGGTTTAATGCCCTGCTGTATATAGATGATGCGAGTCTTGTTCCACTCCAAGCGATGCTGATGCGAATTCAGAATAATATGGAGTTTGTCATTCAGAACAGTATGCAGATGGGATCAAGCTTTGAGATTGCTGCAACCTTGCCAACAGAAACCGTTCGTATGGCGATGGTTGTACTGGCGACCTTGCCTATAGCACTAGCGTATCCGTTCTTCCAAAAGTATTTTGTACAAGGCTTAACCGTGGGCTCTTTAAAGGAGTAACACTACTAAGATGTATTTATTCGAATCGCTAGGACAGGAATCGATATAAATAAAGCGTTCATTAATCTAAAGGGGGAAAATAGAAATGAAAATGAAAAAAGGCTTAACACTCGCTCTTGCAGGGACAATGCTTTTTTCTGGCCTTCTAGCTGGATGTGGTTCGAATAATAATACAAATGCTGCTAAAGAAACAAACAATTCAGCGGCAGCAGGGAATTCAGCAGGGAACACATCAGAATTAAAGCCATATGAGTTGAAGATGTATTTAATTGGTGGGCCTCAAAAGGATTTAGATCTTGTCTTAAAAGAAGTTAACAAATATACCCAAGAAAAAATTAACGCGACGTTGAACATAACGATGTTCGATTGGGGCGATTACGATAAGAAGATGCAAGTCATCACCGCTTCTGGTGAGCCTTATGATATTGCCTTTACCTCTTCTTGGACAAATGACTTCCGCCGTAACGCAGCTAATGGTACGTTCTTGGGTCTGAATGATCTGCTAGATAAGTATGGTAAGGAAACGAAAGAAGTTTTGGACCCTCGTTTCTTAGAAGGAACTAAGATTAAAGGTGAGATCTATGGTGTTCCTGTAAATAAGGAGCTTGGACAGCAATGGGTATGGCGCTTCAATAAGAAATATGTTGATAAATACAACATGGACATTTCCAATATCCGTACATTGGATGATCTAGAGCCACTTCTTAAAACGATTAAAGAGAACGAGCCGGCTGATATTACACCGCTAGCTGTTCCTAAAGGCTTTAAACCATTTATGCCATTTGACTATGTACTAGGTGATGAGCTACCTATCGGGGTCTATATGGATTCCACAGATGGCAAGGTTGTTAATATTCTGGAGACACCTGAACTTGCAACATCGTTAGATACGATGCGTAGACTTTACACAGCAGGTTACTTACGCCCAGACGTTGCAACACTTGAAGGTATTGATAACATTAAGACCGGTAAATGGTTTGCCGATCGCGAAATTACACAGCCTTATGCAGAAAAAGGTTGGTCTCGTTCAGCAGGTTATGAAATTGTAACTTCGCCTATGCATGAGCCTTATGTATATACACAGTCCGCCGCTGGTTCGATGCACGCGATTTCCGTAACCTCAGGTGATCCTGAGCGCGCGATGATGTTCTTGAATCTTTTGAATACAGATAAGTACTTACGCAATTTGCTCAACTATGGTATTGAAGGAACACATTATAAGAAAATCTCTGACAATGTCATTGAAGATCTGCCAGCTATGCAAGATAGCTATGCAATGCCAGGCTTCACACTTGGAAACATGTTACTGACTTATCTGCATGCTGATGACCCTGCTGATAAATGGGATGCTTTCAAGAAGTTTAATGATTCTTCAAAAGAAGCCCCTACTTTCGGTTTTGCATTTGATCCTACACCTGTAAAAACAGAAGTAGCGGCTATCAACAACGTAACTAAAGAATTTATGCCAGCGCTATACACAGGTTCTGTTGATCCTAAAACATATCTGCCAAAAGCAGCGAAGAAATTTAAAGAAGCTGGACTTGATAAAGTCATTGCAGAAGTTCAAAAGCAACTTGATGAGTGGAACCAGACAAAGAAATAAGCTAATGAACGTAACACGCCTAAGATTAATCACTAAAGGTAACTCAAATAGGATTAGTGGAGACGGGCAGCTATGCTGCCCGTCTCTCTATCTATCCCCATTTATTATGAAGGAGTGAGAATATGGAACAATTCCGACTTCCCGCCATCTCTATGCCGAAGCTGCCGCTTCCTCAAGCGGTTCAAGAAGTATTGAACGAAGCAGAGGAGAAGTTAGCTCATCGGCCGAAGCTGTTGCAGCTCTTTAAGAACTGTTTCCCTAATACGCTTGAGACAACGACTAAGCTTATGGATGATGGAACAACGTTTGTAATTACAGGAGATATCCCGGCTTCTTGGTTGCGAGATTCTGTGGAGCAGGTTATGCACTACGTGCCCTTTGCTAAAAACGATCCCGATCTTCAGCGGATTATTGGCGGGTTAATTAAACGTCATATCGAGTATATTCATATCGATCCGTACGCCAATGCGTTTAATGAGACAGCGAATGATTGGCATTGGAGCACTAGCGATATTACGGAAATGTCTCCTTGGGTGTGGGAACGTAAATTCGAGATCGATTCTCTTTGTTTTTCCATGCGTCTGGCTTATGCCTATTGGAAAGAAACCGGAAAGGCTGATATATTCGACGCCGGATTTAAGGCAGCAATGTTCAAAATATTCAACCTGTTCAAAACTGAACAGCGCCATAGTGAATTATCTCCATACCGCTTTACGCGTAACAATGGGATTCCTGAAGATACACTGCGTAATAACGGTCTAGGTATGCCTGTTAATTACACGGGTATGGTCTGGTCGGGATTCCGCTCGAGTGATGATGCATGCGACTTTCATTACAACATCCCGGGGAATATGTTCGCTGTTGTTGCATTACGTCATATGCAGGAATTCGCTGAATGGGTATTCCGTGATCATGAATTTCTGGAACAGCTTAAAGCATTAGAAGCTGAGATTGATCACGGAATTCAATTGTATGGTATTTATCGTCATCCGAAATTCGGTCCAATCTACGCCTACGAGACCGATGGTTATGGCAACTACTGCTTGATGGATGATGCGGGAACACCAGGACTCCTGTCGATTCCTTATCTCGGCTATGTTACCGCAGAGGATGAAATTTATCAGAATACGAGACGATTTGCTCTGAGCAAGGAGAATCCTTTTTATTTTGAAGGAACCGCAGCGAAGGGAATCGGCAGTCCGCATACTCCCAAAGACTACATCTGGCATATGGCATTATCGATGCAAGGTTTGACGGCTTCAACTAAGGAAGAAAAGCTGGAGATGCTTGCGATGTTAGAAGCTACAGATGCGGATACTGGCTTTATGCATGAGGGATTCCATGTTGATGATCCGAATACGTTCACTAGAAAATGGTTCGCCTGGTCCAATAGCCTGTTCTCCCAACTTGTCTATAAAACGATGAAGGAAGGACTACTATGACCAGCTCGAGCAGACCTGTCATCATATTTTATGATTCTGATTTTCCAATTTCCAGTCCCATTCCTAGCGATGCGATTACATCCATGAGTGAGTTCGGATCTATTGTAAATGAGAATCAGCTTGCACAAACGCTATGCGAAACGGAAGGCGGCTGTTTCATCAATCTGCATGCCCCTTATTTCCCGAAAGCGGCCTGGATAGCCATTCTTGAATACCTGCAAAGAGGTGGCGGGCTGATTAGCATTGGAGGCGCACCCTTCAAACAACCTGTTCGTTGGGAAAATAGCCGATGGCATGTGGAAGCGGAGCAGACTTCCTATCATCAGGAGCTGTATATTCATGAGGCACTTCGTGTTGAATGCTCACGCAACCATTCATTGCTTGCCTTGGATGTCATTCCTCTGCTTAAGGGTCAAGAATCTCTTTTTCTAACGAGTGCAGACACATGGAACCTCGTGCCACATACGACAAAGTCGAGTGATTTACCACATCAAATGGGCTCGGCAGGTCCGATGAGCACACGGATTTACCCGCTCTTAAAGGGAATTACGTCCGAGGGTCGAGAAACGGCTGCCCCAGTGGTTCTTTGGGAGAATACGATTGGTTTATATGCAGGTTCACGCTGGCTGTTCGTAAATACACCTGCAACAGCTTCTTTTTGGGAGCAAAAAGGTCCTTCCGCGATATCCAATTGGGCTCGTTTCTGCAGCAAGGGTGTTACGGAAATGTGGGTTAAGCCCAATTACGCGTCTTATGAATCAGGAGAACGAGCTTCCCTAACCCTTCAGATTCAGCAGCTTGAACGAGTGAGACCTTCTATGCGAAATGAAGATACATGGAATTTCACAATTCATGTAGAGCATGAATCAGATACCTCTTTGAAGTGGTCTCAGAGTTTGGAAATGAAGGCGAATGCAGAACTAAACATGGTGCGTCTGCCTATTCCTTTGGAGATAAGTAGGGGCCTCTACCAGATTGTCTGTGAAGCAGAAGCCAGTGATGGTGAGGTTCGTATTCTGCGCCAAGGGTTCTGGGGTCATGCTCCTGAGCTGCTGGCAGCAGGCCATCCGGTAACGAGCGGCAGAGATTATTTTATAAAAGATGGGCGTCCGCTACCAGTGGTCGGCATGACTTATATGGCGAGTGATGTGGCGCGTAAATTTCTATTTCTGCCGAACGCCGGAGTTTGGGATCGTGATATGGGCCAGATGCGGAAGGCCGGGATTAACTGGATCCGTACAGGGATCTGGACAGCTTATCGCAATGTGATGCAAGACGATGGACATGTCTCGGAAGAAGTATTGCGGGCGATCGACGCCTTCATCATGACGGCGAAGAAGCATGATCTTCAAGTCACCTTTACTTTCTTTTCCTTCACCCCGGAAACTTGGGGAGGGGTGAATCCTTATCTGGACCCACAAAGTGTGGAGGCTCAGAAGCGGTTCATTCGGTCTATTGTATCTCGTCATAAAGATTCTTCGAATGTAGACTGGGATCTTATTAATGAACCGTCGATGTTTGATCCGGACCGTATTTTCTCGGACGGCCCGAGTTCATGCCATGATCGCTTTGAGCGACAAGCTTTCATAGAATGGCTTCGACATAGACATGTGGAAATTGAAGTACTACAGGAACGTTGGAATATGACGCCCGCACAGCTTACGGACTTTGCATCGGCAGGGCTGCCTGAAGCAAAAGAGATGAACTTCGACGTACAAGATATGCACAGTGCCAAGAGGGGAACACGCTGGTTGGATTATTGTCTGTTTTCTATGGAGATGCATAACCGTTGGGTGAAGCAATTATACGACACCATTAAGGAGCAATGTCCAGCTCAGATGGTTACGGTTGGCCAGGATGAGGGACTAGGAGCGCAGCGTCCTTCGCCGTTTTTCTATGAGGAGGCGGTAGATTACACTACTGTGCATTCCTGGTGGTTTAACGACTATTTGATATGGGATGGCATTTTTGCCAAAACCCCCAATAAGCCAAACCTAATTCAGGAGACTGGCGTCATGTATGTAGAAGCTCCAGATGGCCGAGCCAAACGTTCAGAACAAGAGCTGCGGAATTTGCTGGAACGGAAGTATGCTTACGCTTTTGGAACGGCTGGTGCGGGGGCTATTCACTGGATCTGGAATACGAATTTCTATATGGATAATGCGAATGAGTCCCATATCGGAGCACTGAGAGCAGATGGAACCGAGAAGCCTGAGGCAGACGTATCTTATGATTTCGGGAAGTTTATAGAAGGTATCCGTGATATATTTGGTGATCGGAAATTGGAAGAGATTGCGGTGGTGTTCCCTTATTCGAATGATTTCTCTAATCGAAAGTTGGCTTTTGCGTCTACAACAGAGCTTACCCGCATTCTGTCTTATGAGCTCAAGATGTCTTTTCGGGGGGCATCCGAATACCATCTAGATGATTTGGAAAAGAACCCTGCGAAGATGATTATACTGCCAAGCGCGCATAACTTCGCTGATGCAGCGATGGAACGGTTGTTACACATTGTTGAAGAGACAGGAGCGGTGTTGCTTGCCACTGGCCCGCTCGGAATTGATGCTTATTGGCGTTCATCAGACCGCTTGAATGATATTCTTGGCAAACGTGAATTGCGTAATGTGCGCCGCGAAGAAGTGCTTAGCCTTCAAGGCCAAGAACTCCCCGTCTCTTTCGGCCACCGCCGGATAGCTGAGGTGACGAAGGAAACGATCATTCAAAAAAATGGTGGAAGTTCTACTATAGACACTGTCGTGAACCTTCCGCTGGGCAAGGGTCGACTCCTATGGAGTCCACTGCCAGTTGAATTGAGTGAGCGTAGGGATACTACGGCTGCACTTTACCGCTACGCGGTTAATGCTGCTTTTGTGGAACGTGATTTTGAATGGATTAGTGGTGGGGACTTAGCGGGTATCTACGGACGAAAACTGAGCTTTGCTACGGGTGCACTTTTTACCTTCGTGTCGGAATATGCCCAAGATGCAAAGATCGAGGTGAAGGATTCAGCCACTGGCCGAACTTATTCGTTCGTGTTGGAACAGGAACGTTCTGTTCTTTTTGCCACGGATAGTAAAGGAGATTTGCTTGGTGTTTATCGCCCGCAGGAAGTCGAGATCCATGTGAATTATCCACATTTTCTACATTAAGCATCTTAGTAGATAGAACGCATTGCATATAAGGAGGTCTTCACTTTGGAAAGTTCAAAACAATCAATTAGCCCTCAGACAGCCCATATCATTTCACATACACACTGGGACCGGGAATGGTATCTTCCCTATGAGAAGCATCATGTACGCTTAGTGAAACTGGTTGATGAATTACTGAACCGGTTGGATGAGGATAACGAATTTAAGAGTTTCTATCTGGATGGACAGACGATTATTCTGGAAGATTATCTTCAGGTACGTCCCGAAAATCAAGAGCGGCTGCAGAAATATATTACGGAAGGTCGCCTTCTAATAGGACCTTGGTATATTTTGCAGGATGCGTTCCTTACTAGTGGGGAGGCCAATGTTCGTAATATGCAGATTGGCCATCAGGATTCGAAGCGTTACGGGGAACCCTCCAAAATCGGTTATTTTCCGGACACCTTTGGTCTAGTCGGCCAGACTCCACAATTAATGCTGCAATCCGGCATCAATAATGCCTTTTTTGGAAGAGGTGTGAAGCCCACTGGATTCAATAATACGGTGTCGGATGGAGGTTACGAATCCTCATTCTCGGAGCTGATTTGGGAAGGTCCTGATGGATCAAAAGTGGTCGGCATCCTATTTGCCAATTGGTATTCTAACGGAAACGAAGTGCCTGTAAATGAAGCAGAAGCCAAAGTGTTCTGGGAGAAAAAGCTGGCAGATGCGCGGAAGTTTGCCTCTACAGGTGAGCTGCTGTTCATGAATGGTTGTGATCATCAGCCGGCTCAACTGGATTTGCCAGAGGCTATCGAAACTGCGAAGCGGTTGTATCCAGATATGGAGTTCATTCATTCGAACTTTCCTGATTACCTTAAGGCCGTAGAGGGTGTAATGGATCGCAGCAATCTGTCGACTGTAAAGGGCGAACTGCGGAGCCAGCATACCGATGGATGGGGTACGTTAGTGAATACCGCGTCTGCTCGTGTCTATTTGAAACAGAGGAATCAGGAAGGGCAAATCTTGCTTGAAAAGTTGGCCGAGCCACTTGCTTCGTTCGCACATTTACTGGGAAAAGAGTACCCCCATCATCTGTTCACCTATGCATGGAAGACATTAATGCAAAATCATCCGCATGATAGTATTTGTGGATGCAGCGTGGATGAGGTACACCGTGAGATGGTCACCCGTTTTGACAAAAGCCGTCATGTGGCAGAGACCATTGTTGAGGATAGTAAACGAGTGATTGCAGAAGCTGTGGATACGTCCGGGTTTACAGCATATGGTGAAGACGTGCTTCCACTAGTAGCGATGAATATGACGGGTTGGAGTCGCACGGGTACTGTGAGCGTAGAACTTGATGTGGCGCGTCTATATTTGCGAGAAGGATTCTCTCTGGAAGAAACGGCTAGCCGTATGATTGGAATTGACTTGCACGGTCGTATGTTAGTAGACGATCAAGGGAATAACATTGCCTGCCAGCTGAAGGACTTGGGGCTTCAGTTTGGTTATGATTTGCCAGATGATAAGTTCCGTCAGCCGTATATGTGCCGCCGGGTAAGACTTACCTTTGAAGCCGTAGAAGTTCCTGCGCTAGGTCTTCGATCATATGCTTGGGTTCGCCGAGCAGATGCAAAACTGGCAATAGCCGCTGAATCTTTGCTATATGGAGATCGGGTGCTGGAAAATGACGTTATCAAGGTAGTCATTAATGATGATGGTTCGTTTATGCTAAGTGACAAAACTAGTGGAGTGACCTATCAAGATCTTGGTGTATATGAAAACACCGGGGATATCGGCAATGAATATATGTACAAACAGCCAGAGGCTGAACAAGCTTTGACGACTAAAGGACTGAAGGCTAACATTTGTGTACTGGAAAATACATCGTTTCGCGCCGCTATAGAAATTAACCATAACTGGGAGATTCCAGCCTCGGCAGATGATAAGCTGGATGAGGAGCAGCGTGCACTGGTTTATTATCCGGAGCGCAAAGCTCAGCGCAGTAGTGACACAGTCATTCTGAAACTTCGTACTGTAATCTCCTTGGAGCGGGGCGGAAAGGGATTGCATATCGAAACGACAATAGATAACCACGCCAAAGATCACCGGATTCGTATACTGTTTCCAACAGATTTGAACGCTGCCACGCATCGTGTAGATTCGATGTTCGAGGTTGCTGAGCGGAATATTGAACCAGCCACAGAATGGAAGAATCCGAGTAACACGCAACATCAGCAAGCCTTTGTTGATGTTAGTGATGGGAAAGCGGGTCTAACCGTCGCTAATTTTGGATTAAATGAATATGAAGTGCTGCGAGATGGGCGTAACACTATTGCGATTACGCTGCTACGTTCTGTTGGCGAACTTGGTGACTGGGGGCTATTCCCAACTCCAGAAGCGCAGTGTCTGGGAGAGCACGTTGTTCGTATGGAGCTAATCCCGCACACAGGTGAGGGTATAACTTCTGGTGCTTATGCTGAAGCTTACCAATTCCAGGTTCCGTGGATTGTATGTCAGACAGATGTACATGCAGGCGTGGTTGCGCCGGTGTATACTCCATTTGATTGGGAGAGTAGGGAACTCGCATTTTCTTCACTGAAAATGAACGAGCAGACTGGAGATATACTGCTGCGTTGGTACAACATGAGTCAGCAGAACACCAACCTGGCCTTCCATTCGTCTATTCCACAGCAGTATTTCTATAAAACGACGATTCTAGAAGAGGAGAGCCACCCAGTCACTAGTGATGAGAAAGAGAAAGGTAGCTTTGACTTACAGATCGGTTCATGCGAAATTGTAACGATTGGTATTAGAAAATAAATGGAAAAGGACGGTATCCAGAGAGTCGTATGACTTTTGGATATCGTCCTTTTTTGTATAAATACGTATCTTAGGAAGAAGATTTGCCGCGCGCAGTGGATCCAAGCTGATCAATCTGCTCTTCCAGAACCGCACTTGCTTGGCCTAAAAACTGCGAAATAAGGGCGAGCTCTTCATCCGTATAAGAAGCTGCGAGCTTAACCATGGCGGTATGGAGCGGTTGGTACGTATTAATGACATCATCTTTATTCTCATATAATGGCACAATAATCACTTTACGGCGGTCATTCGGGTCATTTTGTCTGCGGACATAGCCATTTTTTTCGAGCCGGTCTATTAATGCCGTAACACTGCCTGTGGTCAGACCGGTTAATTTAGACAGTTCTCCAGCAGTGATCGGACCTTTCTCCCGTAGAATATCTATAGATAAGAAATCATTATTGTATAACCCAAGTGAGGCGGCTACATTTTGTTGGTACAATACCGTTCGGTTTCCCAAACTGCGCATAAGCAAGGTGAATTGTTCCTGCTCTGGTGTAGGTTGTTCGTGGCTTGACAAAAGATAACGCTCCTTTTAAAATAATTATATCTTGATAGTCAAGATATTAGATTATAAAGTTATTTGAAAATTTTGTGATTTATCAAATACATTCTATCGAAATTAGAAATGTTTTGCAAAATAATTGCAATCCAACAGCTTTGGGCAACCATATGGATAGAAGATATAACTACGAACCAGTGGGTTGAATTGAGAGGGGAATAGATGTGAAAGAGACTATTGTTATTAAAGGGGCAAGAGAGAATAATCTGAAAAATGTCTCGCTCACGATTCCTAAGTATAAGCTAGTTGTCCTGACAGGACCTTCGGGATCAGGGAAATCGACGTTAGCTATGGATACACTTCAGCGGGAATGCCAAAGACAGTATTTGGATTCCATGGGCATGACGTCAGATACGATCAGCAAACCAAAGGTGGAGTCTATTATTGGACTGTCTCCGTCCATTAGTGTTGGACAACATGTCACCAATCGTAATCCCCGTTCGACAGTTGGGACAGTCACCGACATCTATACGTTTGTCCGGTTTATCTTTTCCAGATTAGGCGAGCGGGTTTGCCCTTCCTGTAGTGGCAGCATTCCACCTTCTTTTGAAGCGAGGGGATTGCTGATCGAGGAAGACGAGGAAATGCATGGTCAAACGATGGGTTGTCCGCATTGCGGAGCTGAGCTTGAGAAGCTGGGCATGTCACACTTTTCTTTTAATAAGCCGGAGGGAGCTTGTGAAGCCTGCGGTGGTGTTGGATCTGTGGCAACTATAAATGAAGCGGCAGTGTTTAATCCAGAGCTTAGTATGCGTGAGGGTGGGGTGGCCTCGCTGAATGGTGTTCATCGTGATATACAGATGCGTATATTAGTGGCCGCTGGCAAGCATTTTGGTTTTGAGTTTGACCCAGATCAGCCCTTAAAAAATTACGGCGAAATTCAGCGCGACTTGTTATATTACGGAGTGGAAAGTGAGGCGTTTAAGCGCCATTTTCCCAATGTTAAGCCGATTCAAGGCACCAAATTTGAAGGCGTCATTCCTGGTTTGTGGCGGCGATACAAGGAGAAGGAAGGAGAAGCTGGTACACAGGAAAAAGACGGCGGATTTTTTCATGAGCAGCAATGCCCAGAATGTCTTGGCACTCGCTTAAAAAAAGAAGTTCGTCTCGTTCGGGTAGCTGGCGCATCGATTACGGAGGTATCGGATTGGCCATTAAGCGATGTTTACGAGTGGACGAAAGGCTTGGAGGCGGCTTTGCCCGCCGAGGGACTTCATCTGCTTGAACCCATCCTTCACGAAATGCCTACCCGACTAAAACGGATTATCGATGTTGGTCTTGGTTATCTTTCCATGAACCGTCAGACGGTCTCCCTCTCTGGTGGAGAGGCACAACGGCTGCGCCTTGCCTCATTGCTGGGGTCAGGTCTGACTGGAGTGTTATACATTCTAGATGAACCGACGACCGGGCTTCATCCGCGGGATACTGTTGGCCTCATTCGAGTGCTTCAGGAGCTGCGCGATTTGGGTAATACGGTGCTCGTTATCGAGCATGATATCGAGATGATGCGCGCTGCCGATCATATTATTGATATGGGTCCGAGTGCTGGTCTGGACGGAGGGCAAGTTGTTGGCGAGGGCAGCATTGAGGATTTGATGGCAAGCGAGACTTCTGTTACGGGAGCCTATCTTAGAGAAGAGCGTAATAAGACTGCTGCATACGTTCGCCGGAAAGGTGACGGAAAACAAATCACCATCCGACAGGCACAGTACCGGAATATTGATATCCCGGAGGTTTCATTTCCTCTAGATTGTCTAGTTTCTGTAACTGGGGTTTCGGGTTCAGGCAAGTCGACACTAGTCTTTGATATTCTTGCGCAAGGCAGTACGAAAGGACATGAGCAAATAGGCTGTGCGGAGATTGCGGGCTTAGATCAGGTTGGAAATATAGTGATCTTTGACCAATCGCCCATGGGTAGAATGCTGCGTTCTAATGTAGCGACGTATACAGATGTATTCACACATCTGCGCCAGCTGTTTGCTGCTTTGCCGGAGGCGAAAAAAAGAAAACTGACCTCCAAGCATTTTTCCTTTAACACACCGGGTGGACGCTGCGAAACCTGTCAGGGTCTTGGGGTGCTGACTGTAGACATGAATTTCTTACCCGATCTGGAGGTTAAATGCCACGCATGCAAGGGGAGAAGATTTACGGATGAGGTTCTCCAGGTGAAATATGATGGATATTCCATCTCGGATCTGCTGGACATGTCCGTACAGGAAAGCTTGCCGATTCTTAAGTCGGAAGCCAAAATGGCGGGGATTATCGAGACATTGTGTGAGGTGGGTCTCGGTTACCTTAAATGGGGACAATCTGTCAAAACCTTATCCGGTGGTGAAGGGCAACGGATTAGACTGGCTAAAGAGCTGAGCAAACCTTCCAAAAACCATACGCTCTATCTGCTTGACGAACCCACAACAGGCCTTCATCCGTCAGACATCAAGCAGCTCCATACCTTATTGAGCAAATTGGTTGATACGGGAAATACTGTCGTAGTTGTGGAGCACAGCTTAGAGCTGATTCGGGAGTCCGACTGGGTGATTGACATCGGCCCTGAAGGTGGCGTTGTGGGCGGTAAGCTTGTAGCTGAAGGTACACCGGAGCAGGTTGCTGAAGTACGGGAATCCTACACAGGGATGTTCCTGAAATGGATTCTGGCTGAAGGGCTGTAACTTAATAAAAGAGGTGCCCAAAAGCCATGAAAATGGCTGGGGCACCTCTCTTTTTTTGAACTTAAACCAAACCTCTGCTCTCAACTCTAAACTTCGTCTGAACGTCTGAACCAATCCCATTCGCGCGTACTTAGCACTTTGGGATTAACTGATGAATTATACTTACGTAGAACTGTAGGATTAACAGATGATCATGAGTCAATGGTGTTTGATCCGCAGATGATTAGGATACGGTAGCAACAGACAGCGAAAGACTATGCTTCGGCGGTATCGGACTCAGCAGACCAGCGAATGATTATTCTTCGGCGTGTCGGACTCAGGAGTCCAGCGAATGATCATTCTTCGGCGTATCGGACTCAGCAGACTTTATAAGCAGGAAAATCCGCCAATTGGAGTATTATCGGACCGCATAGCTCCTAATGGCGGAAAAATCACCGTATAAGAGCCTGATTCTAAGAAATAGCTGCGCTGGAGTCCGATGAGTTGCTGAAAAGGCGATAAATTAGTAAATAGCGTCATTGGAGTCCGAAAGCCTCAGCAGGAGATCATGGTAGCAGTAGCAGTAGCAGTAGACCCAGCGAAAGACTATGCTTCAGCGGTATCGGACCCAGCGGACCTTAAATGCAGGAAAATCCGCCATTTGGAGTATTATCGGACCGCATAGCTCCTATTGGCGAAAAAAACGCATTATAAGAGCCAGTTTCTAAGGAATAGCTGCACTGGAGTCCGATGAGTTGCAGAAAAGGCGATAAATTAGTAAATAACGTCATTGGAGTCCGAAAGCCTCAGCAGGAGATCATGGTATTAGAGCAGTAGTAGCAGCAGTAGCAGTAGCAGTAGCAGTAGCAGTAACAGTAGCAGTAGCAGTAGTAGCGGTAGCAGTAGACCCAGCGAATGATCATTCTTCGGCGTATCGGACTCAGCAGACCTTATAAGCAAGAAAATCCGCCATTTGGAGTATTATCGGACCGCATAGCTCCTAATGGCGGAAAAATCACCGTATAAGAGCCCCTTTCTAAGGAATAGCTGCGCTGGAGTCCGATGAGTTGCAGAAAAGGCGATAAATTAGTAAATAGCGTCATTGGAGTCCGAAAGCCTCAGCAGGAGATCATGGTAGCAGTAGCAGTAGACCCAGCGAATGACCATACTTCGGCGGTATCGGACTCAGCAGATCAGCGAATGATCATACTTGGCGGTATCGGACTCAGGAGTCCAGCGAATGATCATACTTCAGCGGTATCGGACTCAGCAGACCTTATATGCAAGAAAATCCGCCATTTGGAGTATTATCGGACCGCATAGCTCCTATTGGCCAAAAAAACGCCTTATAAGAGCCAGTTTCTAAGGAATAGCTGCACTGGGGTCCGATGGATTGCTGAAAAGGCGACAAATTAGTAAATAGCGTCATTGGAGTCCGAAAGCCTCAGCAGGAGATCATGCATATAGCGCAGCTTAATAATCTAGCAGACGTCCATTATCATGCCATTGCCCGTACATTTTATTTTCTTTAGTGTTTGCAATGAATTTGTCTAATTTACTCTTAAATAAATCTGGCTGATGTTTATTGCTTTGGATCGTGTCGATCCGAACTCTTTTATAAAGGGCTGGAAAGGCTGTGAAATTCTCATATACTTGACTGTCCTCTTTTAGCCTTTGCTCTATAATCTTATCTACTATAAAAGAATCAGGGTTCATATCAGGAAGTACCCGTTTTCCTTCAGCACTCATTAACCCCAGCTTTTCAAGGCGGCGGACACGCTCTTTATTCAATTCAGTCCAAGAGCTTCTTTTGCTTCGGGGAGAGAGTCTTTGCGCCAGCTCCGTTTCCGAAATTTTCTTTTTCACTCCATCGATCCATCCAAAACACAAACATTCCTCAACTACGTCCAAATATAGCAACGTTTCTGGGTTTGGCGTCATACTAACGAGTACCCAACAAGATTGTTCAGTCTTACAATTCTCCTGCAGCCAAACTCTTAAATCTTCTCTCGTTTTTACTGTAATTAGATTTTTAATCTCCATAATTAAAATACAATTTCCTTTCTAGGTATGGAGTGGAGCGTCTTGCCCATCCGAGATTAAATAGCTTCCGTAGGAACCTGATACCAAAAAAGAGCATAGTCATTCATGGTGGAAGCATGGCCTAACTGCCGTAACATAGTAGATACATTGCCTCTATGATAAGTCCCGTGATTGGCGACTTGCAACACAATTTCTGATAGGTGTGTTTGGCGGATTCCGGCGAATGGATTGTCAAGCAGAATGGTTTGCTCCAAATCGGATTGGTTGTGTAACCATGCTTTGTATTGTTCTGATAGCTGGGCAAAGATATTTACGTATTCATCCACAGAATCTAGAATGCTCAAATTTAGCGGGATACTTTGTTGAAAAGCCTCTGGCATGGCAGTGCCTGTTAATACAAGATACCACATCGTATCAACCGCATAGATATGGCTAAGGGCATGAGCGATGGTGGGAAATGAGCTGTTCACTTCTTGACTTAGCACAGAAGGCGGGAGTTCCTTGATTCTCCCCAGGATAGTTTGGTTTGCCCATGTGTGGTATTTAAACATTTCTACTGGATAATTTGTCATTCGTACATTCTCCTTTTGAATGGTCATGGATTTGTTTTTTGTTACTGTAGTTAATATAAAAGAAGAAGTATGACATCAGACTGTCATACTTCTTCATAAAGTTTGAGTGTGTTTTGAAGCTGCTCTTTTAAAATACCTCGCAATGCAGGGGGTTCGAGGACTTCGGCGCCGCTGCCGAAACTCAGCAGAATGGACCAAAGCCAACGTGCTTCCAATGGCTTATACACAGGAATTCGCATCGTCATGCTTTTATCGAAATGAAATTCCTTGTCGACTTGATGAAACTGATCCAAAGCTTCTGCTAAAGCCTCAGGGCCTACCCGGATCACTATTTCCTCCACCTGATCTGCCCTGTTTGAACAGCCGGCCTCTTTGGGTACCTCATGTTGCGAATGAAAGGTATCCTGCGTCAGGAACAAATTCAGCATCCGGGAAAGTCGGAACTCCCGATAGTCCTGCCGTGTCCGGCAATAACCATAGATGTACCAGTTGCTATATTTAAAATGAAGCTTTACTGGTTCCATTTCACGGGTTGTATGTTCATTTTTTACACTGATGTAATCAAAACGGACAACATTTCGTTCCGCTATAGCCGCACGTAAAAGAGGAAGTGCGTCAGGATCCGTACGCCGGGTTTCAAGATCCACCGCGAGACTAGAGGTCTGTGGCTCCGTTCCAATCGTTTGCAGCCGTTCAATGGTTCCTTGCGTATGTTCATCTTCAAACACGGAAGAAAGACTGTTCAGTACAGTAATCAGAGAAGTGATATCATACGAACGGAGCAGGCTTTTATCCATTTTATATCCGTCCATGATGCCATATCCACCTTTAGTACCCTGATACGATACGACCGGGATGCCAGCGGCACAAATCACATCGATATCTCTATAGATTGTTCGCTGGGAAACCTGAAACTCTTCAGCCAGCTTGGAGGCAGATAAAACTTCGTGGTTCAATAGCTTGTAGATCATAGAAATCAATCGTTCCAATTTCATGTGTGCATTCCCACCCATTAGTCCATTTCGTGTTACAGCGTGATTATATCATAGATTTTTTCGGGCTAATTTTGGGAGGGAGGAGTTTTGTTGTTGGTGATGAAGAAATATCCTATGACAGAGTCGATTAAATCTATTTACAGATTAAATCCGCAGGCTCGCCTGATAAATCATTAACAGAAATAATAGCATCGTTTTTTTTCACAGGTGGGGTCCAATATTGCTCATTCCCAGGCAGGTCATCGAACCATTCGGCGTCCTTTGGACAATCTAGAATCATAAATTTTCCGTATTCCTGATCTCTGGATTGATGGTATTTGAGATAGGCTTTTCCGTTATCAATGGCGAGAATTTCTATTTTTCCTGAGGTGTGGCTCATGGATAAGCGTACTCTTTTGCCAAGTCCTGAGGTTCTGGCTTTGGCTTCTTCTACAATTTGATAGACTTGCTCGAGCGGTAATACGAAATCCCGGTTTCCGGCTACGGGCCGGTTCACAAAGAAGTAGTAGGGTGTAACGCCAGCCCATGAAAGCCGGTCCAGTAGTTCCCCTAAAATAACGGGATCATCGTTGATGCCTTTGAGGATGGGGGTCTGATTTACGACAATTGCCCCTGCGTTGTGGAGAGCTTTAAATGCTTTTTTGGCTTCAGGTGTGATTTCACGAGGATGATTGATGTGCGCCATAACATAGATTCGTTTGTCTTCGGTAGAGTAAGTACGAATCAGCTCCAGCAGTTCTTCGTCTTCAGAGATCCGCATCGGATTAAATACGGGAATTTTGGAACCCAGTCTAATGATCTTAACATGCTCAATGCTTCTTAGATTTTCAATAATGGATCTTAGCTTCGGTGTGGAGAGAATTAAACTGTCCCCGCCCGTAAGAAGTACGTTGTTAATCTCCGGATTATTTGCGATATACTCCAAGCCTGGAGAGACATCAGCCATCGCCTCTTTCACGTCATTTCGGAACAGACGCTTACGGAAACAGTAGCGGCAATAAGCCCCGCAGACCTCGGATACAATCAGTAGTGCAGTTGTTCTATACTTGTGCTGACAACCAGGTACCACATAATTCGTGTCCTCATCGGAGGCGTCCCAGCGCCCATACTCCAGCAGTTCACCTTCGTTAGGAATAACCAGCTTACGGATGGGATCATTTGGATCATCCCAGTTAATCAAAGACAGATAGTAGTCATTTACACGAAAAACAAATTTGTCCGTAATTTCTTTCAGATTCTCTTTTTCCAGCTCAGACAACATAGCTATTTTGTTAATATCCGTGAAGTACTTTACCTTTTGCACGTACATCTCTCCTTTGTCTCGTAGTGTGAGAAATGAGGGAGCCTTAGTGTCAAAGGCCAATCTACTGCCAGCAGGGTCCAAAAAAGCACAAAAAGAGACCCTTAGCAAGGGTCTCTGGTTATGTAAATAACATGAAAAGCAGACCCATCCACTGCTGACGAGGTTAGCTGACGGACTCGGGTAAGATGGTACCCTACATTCTAATGCTCAATGATTCGCCCCAATTAACTGGTTCCCCCGCTTTTCAACTGTAAAAGTTGGAAATTAAGCGTAGATAAAGTATACCCTATCAAGTTTTGAAAAGTCAAAAGAGAATCCTAGATTCACTTTCAATTGCTAGCGCTACTTCCGCCGAGTAGTTTAGGCAACAGCGTTAGCAGCTTCTCCCGGGTTAACGCATCACTAGAGTTCCATTTGCTTCCGTCGAGCAGATAAACATGTCCCTGACGTACTGCCGGGAGATTGTTCCAAAGTGAACTGTCTAGTAATCGTTCCATCGCAGCTCGCGAGTCTTTGCGTTCCGGAATGAACATGAAGATATGATCTCCGGCGTAGGCAGGCAGTCGTGTTGGATCAACTTCGGCGAACCCTAACTCTTCGTCCAATATGGCCTGGATCTCTTCAGTCGGTTGTAATCCACATGGGGCATAAAGCGCAGTGGAGAATCCGGACATTCCCATAGCATACAGATGATCTCCATGATCATAGACCAAAGCAGAGGCGGTTTCTCCAACTTGGAGGGTTGTCGTGTAAAGCTGCTGCCACATGGCAGCGTTTTTGATTGTGAATGACTCCAGCCATGCTTCGGCTTCGCGCTGTTTACCTAGCCAACTGCCTAGTGTCCGCATTCGTTTGTCGAGAGATGCAAATGAATCAAAGGTGAGTGTCGGAGCGATACCAGAAACTGCTCTGTAGGCTCTTTCATCACTATTTGCCAAAATGATCAAATCTGGGTTTAGGGAAGCGGTCAACTGCGGGTCCAGTGGAAACCCGACGTTGGCGAGCTTCTTAAGCCGATGTTTATAGACGCTGTTCCGGGCGAACGCTTCATCTCCACCGATAGGCTTTACGCCTAACGCGAGAAGGTCGCCAAGTGTTTCGCCATGATAGACAATACGTTTCGCTCGCTCTGGAATCTCCACCTCATGACCCGTCCAATCCTTGACGGTAAGCTTACGACCTTTCTGATGTGCATATTGTCCGGGTGTAACTCCGGTTTTTTGCCGAAAGCGGCGGCTGAAATAGTATTCGTCCGAGAAGCCGACCAGTCTGGCGATTTCCCGCAGTGGTTCAGTCGATTCCTGCAGGAATCGTTTGGAATGATTAATGCGCAGATCCGTCAGGTATTCAAGCGGCTTTTTACCCGTAAGCTGCTGAAAGATCGGTGTATATTGCCAGATTGATATTCCCGCCAGTTCAGCTAACTGCTTCACGGTGATACTCTCTGTATAATGCTCCTGAATGAATGTTATGGTCTTTTCTACGGATTCCGTAGGACTTGGCAGGTGTTTGGAAGGGTAATTATGCTCAAAAAGTAGCAGCAGCAATTCTTGGAATTTTAATTGTCGCTTGAATTGTTGTACATCATCGGTGTTATTCCTGTTCATGAGCAGGTCTTCGACTAGTCGGATTACCTTGGTGAACGGGTGCACAATTAACTCCCGTCTGCCGGAAAGCAGCTCTCCAGAATATCGTTTAGGATGCTCGGTTGTATAAATTGCTGTAAAGGTGATGAGGTAATAATACAACGTCAGCTCCTGGTTGTCCGTACTATAGGAGATTCCAGGAGATAGTAGATAACATTTATCCGTACTTAGTATCACGCTTTGATCATCGAGGTTCAATTGTCCGTTCCCTCCAGTAAATATGAGAAGGGTATAGTCCTGGGTTGTACGCGTTATAGAGCTTGAATCGGCAGCTTGAATCATCAGTTCGGCCTCGTTTAGCTGAAATAGCAGAGAGTGGAGTGGGGGGCAGGACGATGATGTATGCAGCATGGGTTCAGCCTCCGTTCATTTGGTGAGAATGATTATCAATGAATTCATTGTATATAAAAAAAAGAAGCATATCAACAGCTGTTGACATGCTTCTTGCAGTTTTTTATCAGCCTTGAGTTAAACTCTTCATCACAGAAGGTTATTTCATATTCAATAGCTGTGGAATTTCCCCAAGCAGCCATTCTCTTGTTGTCGCATCACTTGAAGTCTTCATGATGTCTTGTGTATAGACATATCCGTTCTTGACGGCAGGAAGGCTCTTCCAGATAGGGCTCTTTAATAGATTCTCTGTGGATTGTTTTGCTTCTTCTGCCACTGGAGTCAAGAGGAATATCCGGTCTCCGGCATATTCTTTCAGGACTTCCATGGATACTTCCTGGAACCCTTTACCTTCATCAAGGATTTTCTGAATAGCTGGAGTTGCCTTGAAGCCATTCTCCCCATAGAGTACCTGGGAAAGTCCGGTTGCTGCCATTATAAACAGTCTGTCTCCTGGATAATAAGTGAAGACCGCAGCCGTTTCGCCCTCTTTCATGCCTGCGGATTTCAATTGCTTCCACATGTTCTCTTCAGCGGTTTTATACTGCGCAAGCCATGCTTCTGCTTCAGTCGTTTTCCCAACAATTCCACCAATGTCCAGCATACGTTCCTGGAGTGGGGCAAAGGTATCAAATATTATAGTGGGTGCAATTTTGGAGAGCTGTTCGAAATCAGCTTCATCTGTGCCCGCATAGATGATCAGGTCAGGCTGAAGCTCCAATGTTTTTTCCAGATTGATAGGGAAGCCTACATCCTCCACACCTTGTAATTGATCTTCAAAAACCTGGCCTTCACCCATAGAAAGAGGATAACCTACCGCCTGCACACCAAGTGCGAGCAAATCGCCATAAGTTTCTCCAGAATAGATAATTCGCTGCGGATTCACCGGAATCTCTACAGTATGCCCTATGTAATCTGTATAGGAACGAGTAGTCGCTGCTGCTTCATCTGTACTGCTATCTGAGGGTTCTGCTGAAGGTACTGCGGTTGCAGCGGAAGAGTTCCCGGTTGCGTTTGCCGTACTATTGGCAGAGGATTGTTCCTTTGAGTTTCCGCACGCTAGTAGCAATGTACTCAGCAAAAATAGTACACATACCACAGCGAAGGACTGTCGTACCTTGTTCATATCTTATTGCCTCCCTATTATATGTAACGACCACCAATAATGATAATCATTCTCGATTAAAATATATCATAAATTAAAGCCTCTTTTTACTCAATGGACAAAAAATAACCCCGTAATTTGATTTGTACAATCAAGTAAAAAGGATGTGTTTAAAATTATTTTGAATTATTTTTAGCTGCTTGGAAAAATACTCTAAATAACAGCAATCGAGAGAAAGAGAGGGAGCTTGTCTTCATAATAAACTTGGCAAAGGAATCCCTTGAAGCACATAGGATTGTGGTGTTTTTTTGAATCTGATTACTGTTATGTATTAAGATGTTCAGGTGATGCAAAAATCCAGGTTTGTCCACATTGATTGTAATCGTTATCATTACGTGGCATGTTATCTACCGTGCTTGACGTCAGTAGAAGGGCTTTGTTATGGTTTTTATAGTCAAACGCAAGCCGAAATAGCTTTTTGTAGAATATGCAGAAGGTTTTGCGTAAGATATTCTAACCAAACATAATACGAGGGAGATGGTTGATTGTGATCAAAGGAATTATTTTTGATTTTGACGGAACGATTATCGACACGGAGACTGCTTGGTACACCGCATTTAACGAGGCTTATGCAGAATATGGAGTGGATCTGACGCTTGAACAATATTCCACCTGCATCGGCACGAGCTTGAACAGTTTTAATCCTTATGAATATTTAATGACTGATCTTAAGCTAGCGATTGACAAAGAAGAGTTCAGTAAGGCTGTTAAACAGAGACACAGTAAACTTATGGAGCTTGAAACAATACGACCAGGCATTCAGCATTATCTTGATTCCGCCAAAGCAGCTGGACTGCGCGTAGGGCTGGCCTCAAGTTCTTCACTGGAATGGGTGGAAAAATATCTGAATCAATTGGGTATTCGCGAGTATTTCGAATGTGTTCGGACTGCCGACCATGTGGCAAAAGTGAAACCAGATCCCGAGCTATATAACCAAACGTTAGCTTGTCTTGGAATCACAGCTGATGAGGCGGTTGCTATCGAGGATTCACCGAATGGATCTAAGGCAGCGGCAGCAGCTGGCATCCGTTGCATTGTGACGCCTAACGAAATTACTAATTTTCTTGAATTCGATAAGCAGCACCATAAAATTGATAATCTAAGTCTTCTTGAATTTGATCATGTAGTTACTCAACGTTGCTTCGTATAGAGAAACCGAGAAACTAAGTTCAAATTAAAGGGGGATACCAAATTGAGAGCCGTACATTTTGGAGCAGGTAATATTGGCAGAGGTTTTATTGGGCCTATGTTGTCGGACTCCGGTTACAATGTTTGTTTCGTCGGAAGAAATAAGAGTAAAATTGCCCAATTGCAAAAACGTGGGCAATATCCTGTCACCCTAGCTAACAAGAACCGGGACAGCTTTATTGTTGATAATGTTACTGCAATCAATCTGAATGATACTGAGGACGTTACTAGAGCTATAGCAGAAGCTGAAATTGTGACAACTGCCGTCGGAATATCCGCTTTAAAAGATATTGCTGAGACCATTGCGCAGGGCATCGAACGAAGGCTTGAAAATAGCAGAAATCTCAACCCTCTTCATATCATTGCCTGTGAGAATGGGATTGGAAGCAGTCAGAAGTTGAAAAAATCAGTTTATCGGCATATGAAGCAATCCTTCAAGGAACTTGCCGACCGCAATGTCGCTTTTCCCAATGCGATGGTGGACCGGATTGTACCTATGCAGAAAAATACAGATTCACTTGAAATCCTCGTTGAACCCTTCAGTGAGTGGGTTATTCCCCGCAGTGGAATGATTGGTAATTACAATGAAATTAAAGGCGTCCATTATGTGGATTCGCTGGCGCCATACCTCGAACGGAAGCTATATACTGTGAATACAGGTCATTGCAGTGCAGCCTATTTTGGATACCTGGAAGGTTATACTAGCATTCAAGAAGCGATGTCTGATCCCGAAATCAGAGTTCGTGTTCACGGGGTGCTTAAGGAAACAGGGGCCTTATTGGTGCATTTATATGGCTTCAAGCCCATAGAACATGACCGGTATATAGAAAAGATGATGGAGAGATTCACTAACCCCAACTTTAACGATAAAATTACACGTGTCGCCCGCTCGCCGCTTCGCAAGCTTTCACCTAATGATCGACTCGTAAAACCGGCAATGCTTGCTCATGAACTTGGTTTTGAGACCTCACATTTAGTCTCAGCTATTGCTTCTGCACTTTATTTTGATCATGAAAAAGATCCAGAAGCCTTACAGCTTCAAGCGGACATCCGAAACCACGGGCTAAGTGAAGTCATTGCTGCACAACTAAAAATCCCCACGGAGCATCCGCTTCATGGTCGCATTATTTTGGAGTCCAACAAATTAAACGCGAGATATCCTCATAGGACTAGAATGAAGACAGTAAACGTCAGGGTACCCTACTTTTAATATAAAACGATGGTTATAAACCTATAAAAGAGTGTTCTCTGCTGGATGGGCAAGAACACTCTTTTTATAGGTTACGAAGGTCTGTAAGTCTCTAATCCAATTCAATCCGCAGAACAACCGGAGTCTCACTGCGAACCGAGGTCGTTTTTATAACCAAGGCTTCATCGGTTCTTTCCCATGCAGGTTGTTCCTCAAAACCTAAGATTTTGATCTGTTTAATCATCCCATGGAAGTGAGCAGAGTTTTCTTTAAGGGATTTGATTTGCACTATACCGTTGTTTGGATAGACAAGAACAGTAGCGTAAAGATAACTGCCTTTTACCGTAAAGCGGATATCTTCATTAGTGAAAATTTTCGTGATCCCATCTGTAAACTGACCTTCAACGATCTCTGTAGGGCCTTCCCCGAAGGTGCGCCAGTAGGTCGTATCATAGATTGCTTCACCATTCACCTTTAGCCATTCTCCGATGCCAAGCAGAATTTCCTGATCCTGAGCTGGAATGCTGCCGTCCGCTTTAGGACCTATATTCAGCAGCAAGTTGCCGTTTTTGCTTACGATATCTACTAGATCTCTGATAATTTCTACGGCAGATTTATAATCATTTTCCGGTGTATAACACCATGAATTTTTAGCAACTGCTGTATCCGTTTGCCAGAAATAAGGTTTAAGCTCGGAGAAATGACCTCTCTCAATATCTGGGATTGCTGAGCCAAACATGAAGGCATCATGCTTATAATTGATTGCAACCGGAGTTCCCCATTCCTCTCCCTTATTGTAATAGTAAGCGGCGAACTTTTTGAGATAGGGTTTGAAGGCAGCTGTATGAATCCACCAGTCAAAGTAAAAGATTTTCGGCTGATAATTGTCTACCAGCTCGCAGCAGCGAATCAACCAATCCTCCAGAAATTCTTGATTAGGTGGGGAGCCGAATAAATCGTGATGATCGGGTTCGGGCATAGATGGCCAATAGAAATCTCCACATACAAGCGGTTCATGGATATCGGAATCAAATTCCTTGCCATGAGACAGGAAGAACCAGTGCTCAGCTCTATGGGAAGATACACAAAACTCTAATCCCTGCTGCTCAAAAGCGTCTTTCATTTCCCCGACTAAATCCCGCTTAGGACCCATCTCATATGTGTTATAGTGAGAGTAAGCGCTCTTATACATTTGAAAGCCGTCATGGTGCTCTGCAACAGGCATCACGTATTTGGCACCAGATAATTTGAAGAGATTGGCCCATTCCTCAGCATTGAAATGCTCAGCCTTGAACAAGGGGATGAAGTCTTTATAACCAAAGGTTTTATGCTCGCCATAGGTAGCAAGATGATGTTCATATTCCCGCGAACCCTGGATATACATATTTCGGGGATACCACTCATTGGCGAAAGCCGGAATAGAATAAAGACCCCAATGAATGAAAATACCAAACTTAGCGTTCTCATACCACGTAGGCACTTGAAATTGACTTAGTGAATCCCAATTGGCTTTGAATCTTCCAGTTGCGATCGTATCTTCGATTACTTTTAAATATTTGCTTTTATCCACCATTTTGCAATCATCCTTTCAAACGTTTATTTCTTCTTCATTGTAGTGATTAGAGGTGGAAATCAAAATGTAGGACATTAACTTTTAGATGTACAAAACTAACCTGATAAGGCGGAGTAAGGGATGGATAACCATGTTTTGCTTACAAATTATTTATCCAATTTAAAGGTTGATTTATTTATGGCTGATTACAATCTTTGTGGCCGTGACTGGAAAGATCTTGACTACACACCTGACTATAGTAAATTTTATTTTATTTGCGATGGGGAGGGTTGGTTAAAGATTGGCGATCGAGAATATTATCCGAAGCCTGGTCAGCTTTTTTTGATGCCTGAGGGAGTTAAGCAATCTTATTCTTGCATAAGTGATCAACCCTTTGAGAAGTATTGGTGCCATTTCAGCGCAAAAGTCGGAGACATTAATCTATTCAAAATGTTAGAGCTAAGTCATGTATGCAGAGAAGTAGATCCTCATGTAATCCAAGAGATATTCAGCAGCCTAACGAGTCATATGAAATCTGATGCGGTGTATGCTCATTTATTAGCCAAAAGTAAGTTAATGGAGTTATTTTCTTATTTTATTATGAACATAGATGTAGACGAAATCACTTTTAAGAATCTAAGCTCGATCGAAAAATTAACGAAAATATTAACGTACATAGACACCCATATCGAGCGTAATATCACCATACACGAGCTTGCCGAGATTGCGTACATGCATCCCAACTATTTTATCCGGCTATTTAAACAGCAAATCGGAGTTCCACCCATACAGTATATCACCAGAAAAAAGATAACTAAGGCCAAGGAGCTATTGAGGGGGACGCAAAGTTCTGTCGGTGAGATTGCCCATGATCTTGGTTTTAGTGATCTTTATTATTTCTCCAAACAGTTCAAGAAAAATGTGGGTTTAAGCCCTTCGGAATTCAGACAAGGAACAGTAGCAGTGAAATAAATAAAAGAAGACCGTCCTGTGTGGTAGAAACCAACCAGAGACGGCCTTTTTTATAAGTGGAAGAGATTAGAGCAGTGAGACAGTGAAACGGAAGATGTACGGGCGATTAGCCGGCAGAGTGAACTCTTCGTGGGTTGGTGCGCCCCAGCTGTCGTCCCCGCCAACACCCATTTGCTTGTAGTTAACTCTTAGTACGCTTTTGTTCGAGACTGGCAATTTATAGACGTGGTCATGGGCTTCCAGTTCCTCAGGCTTCCAAGGCAGGGCATTAATTTCGATAGGCGTTGCACTTTCAAAATAGAATCCTGTTCCATCGTTGCCCTCTGTAATCGAAGCGAATCTGACATCAGTCTTGTTGCCGCACTCTTGAGGTTTGAGATAAGGTGTGAATTGATCACTGACCTTACCAGTGTAACGTCCAAGTGGGGCTCCGGTTTGTCTATCCCAATAATTCTCATGAGGTCCGCGGCCGTACCATGACAGGGTATCAAGACTTCCATCTAGAACGAACATCATTCCGAACTCAGGGATTTCTGGCAGAACGCTGCTGCCCGGACTCAATTCTTGCGTGATCTCTAAAGTCCCGTCAGCACGAATCACGTACTGGACCCGAAGCGTGGAATCCGGACTTGTAGCCAGAAGGTAGCTGGCAGAGACGAAACAGAGAGAGCCTTCGGTTCTAAATGTAAAGCTGATTAAGTGTTGTTTATGCGATGCCTGCTTCCATACTGCACACCGCTGTGGCAATTTATTACCACAATCATTATCAGTGACTGCTCTCCAGAAGTTAGTTCTTACAGGTTCAAGCAGACGTTCTTTGCCTGAGGAACGATAAGAGTTCAGAGCACCCGTAGTGGTACTAAAGCTCAGTTCGAAATTATCACCTTGTACATTCAAAACATTCTCAAGCTCGCTGACACGCAGTGGTTCTGCGATTGTCTTTGAGGTATTGGTTACAAAACGGGGTGACAGAATGAACTGTTCCCAAGCGATTTCGTGATTAGCTTCTGCCCATATAGTTGCTGAAGGCTGAATAAAGGAAAGATTCAGAACTGCTTCATGATTGCCACGCAGTGAATCCAGCTCGTAAGGAACTTTGCATGAAATGTTCTCACCTGGTGCACATGAGATCTTCAGCAAGCCTTCTTGTGCAGTTACTCCGTCTAAACGAACTTCCCATTTGAGATCGTATTCCTTTAAGTTGGTAAATAAGAAGGAATTGCGAATCTGGAAGAGTCCTTCTAGGATATTTTCAGCCGTTACTTTAATATTTTGATAACATTTTTTGACCTCAAAGAGCTTAGGAGTAACCGTACGATCAGCAAAAAGCAATCCGTTGCCACTAAAGTTGCCATCATGAGGCGATTCACCAAAGTCCCCGCCATAAGCGAGATATTCAATTCCCTCGGAGGTGTGGGTCCGAATGGCTTGATCTACCCAATCCCAAATGAATGCACCTTGAACAATATCATATTTGTCGAATAAGTCACAGTATAAGTGCAGCCCACCGCATGAATTGCCCATGGCATGACTGTATTCGCAGAGGATATAAGGCTTTTTCGGATTATTAAGCGCATATTTTTCAACATCCTGCGGTTTAATGTACATAGTAGATTCTATGTCACTTGCTGCTTCCGATTCTCTACAGTGGAAGATTCCCTCATAATGAACCGGCCGCGAAGGATCGATTTCTCTCAGGTAGTCGTGCATAGCGATAAAATTGTCGCCTCCGAAAGATTCATTGCCGAGAGACCAAATGATGACTGAAGGGTGGTTTTTATCCCTTTGCATCATGGAGTTGCAGCGGTCAATGACATTGGCCCGCCATTCCGGTTTGCTTCCAGGGACATTCCCGTCATTCAACCCTTCTTGGCTGTATGCCCAGGTGCCGTGAGTTTCCAGATTAGTTTCGTCAATCACATATAATCCGTATTCATCACATAACTCGTACCAGACAGACTGATTCGGGTAATGGGAAGTTCGAACAGCATTAATATTATGTGTTTTCATTAATTGGATGTCGCGCAGCATATCTTCTTTGGCTAAAGCACGACCTGTGTCGCAAGAGAATTCGTGGCGATTGACACCTTTGAGTACGATTCTTTTGCCATTGATCTTCATAAGTCCGTCATTAATCTCGAACTTGCGGAATCCAACCTTACAGCTGACCGTTTCTTGTGTATGCCCGTTGCCGTCATTTATAGACAGAACTAAGGTATAAAGATAAGGGGTTTCAGCACTCCATTTAAAAGGCTGCTCAACCGGGGCAGCAAGCTTGAGTTGTTGAACGCCTTCTTGCTCAAAGGAACCCGTAGCGGAGATAGGAGTCTCCCAAACAGGCTGGCCCTCTTTATTGTAAAGCTGCATTTGCAGTGTATATGGGCTTTGCTCGTTAAAGTAATTTTCCACCTTGATATCTACATTTAAATCCGCATGTACGAAGTTTTCATCCAGATCTGTGTGGACGAAATAATCAGCAATATGAACGGAAGGAGCCGAATAAAGATAGACTTCCCGAAAAATACCGCTCAGGCGCCAGAAATCCTGATCCTCTAGCCAGCTGGCATCACACCAACGATAAACCTCGACAGCTAGTTTGTTGTCCCCTGCCACTAAATATGGGGTGATATCGAATTCTGATGGAGTAAATGTATCTTCACAGTACCCGACAAGTTCACCGTTTACCCAGACGTAGAAAGCGGATTCAACACCCTGAAAGCTTAGGTACACCGGTTGACCGTTCCAAGACTCAGGTACAGTAAAGGTTCGTAGATAAGAGCCTACTGGATTATATTTTGTTGGGGCAAAGGGGGCTTTAAGCTCTGGCTCGGATTCCGCCCAAGGATACCGGAGATTTGTATATTGTGGGTAGTCGTAACCTTGGAACTGCCAGTGGGACGGTACAGGAATTGTATCCCAAGTACTGCAATCAAAATCGGTTTTATAGAAATCCACAATTCGTTGATCCGGTGTTTCGGAAAAAGCGAATTTCCAAAGCCCATTGAGGGTTTGGTAGAAAGGTGAGGTTTCTTTATCGTTAGTTTGCGCTTGGGATAAGCTACGGTAAGGGATCATGGAGGCATGTGCATCCAATCGATTTAATTCAAAAGTCTCTGGGTTGTTATTCCATTCCGGATAACCGTTAGCAGGTGGCTGGTAGACAAACTTTGCTCGCATGAGTTGATCTCCTTTATAATCATTGTAATGTTATTATATTCATATTATAAGTTGAAGTAATGTTAGGATAAATAAAAGAATTTTAGTCCCAGATAACAAAATATGAAACGAGGACTTTTTATGGAGAGCAAAATTATTTTTTGCCAAACAGAAGATGTAATCATGCTGCCGCTTTATGCTACAACCCTTGGATTTTGGGAGCATCAGCCAGAAACTATACGTCCTGCAGGCTTTCCAGACTATCAAATACATCAGATTCACGAAGGCAAGGGTGAGCTTATCATTCATGAGAACCGATATCTCGTGGGTCCAGGGGATGTGTTCTTTTTGTTCCCGGATATTCCTCATTCGTATGCCCCTATCAGTGGGAAGGAATGGAAGGTATCATGGGTCTCGTTCAATGGCAGAGAGGTTGGTCAAATGCTGCTCTATGCGGGCATCCGCGAGTCTGGTCCTGCTAGATTAAAAGAAGATCAATGGCTCAATCCTCTAAAGCAAATCCTTATGCTGCCAGATAGCAATGAGCTGGAGACTAATTTGGCACGATCTAAACATCTTTATGCATTGCTTCTGGATTTAAAAAGAAAGCTAGTATCGCCTCTGAATGAGGCACATGAATTGGAGCGAATTAAGCCGGTGCTGCGTTATATTGAGAGCAATCTGCATAGGACGCTTCCTTTAAAGGAGCTGGCGGAGATTATTTCTGTATCGCCACAGTATTTATGCAGGCTTTTTCAAAAAACAATTCATGATCGACCTGTAACCTATATCAATAAGCAACGTATCAATTTGAGTAAACAGCTTATGTTTAATGGACGCGATAAAAAAATGTATGAAATTGCCCAGTTAGTGGGTTTTGATAATGCTAGTTACTTTTGTTTGGTGTTTAAAAGATTAACAGGGATGAGTCCTGAGCAATTTAAGCAGCTGCATGGTTTGGATTAGATAAACGCTTACTTGTTACCGTCTAGCACAACATGATATAGTTTACTTGAGTTCCTGCGATGTTTTTTTTGCGGCTTAGCCCATACTTTTACTGCCACAAGAATTCAATACATAGAACCAAATTAACAATCTGAAATGACGAAAAGCATCAGGAAGGAGACATCATTTTGAATGAGAAGCTAAAGCAAGCCTATGAGCGTTTGAACTTGCCTGAAGACGTTACCCGGGAGGAATTGAACAAAAGGTTAGATATGCATTTGAAACGCCGTCGATCGAATTCGACTGAAGATGAGGTTGCAGCTTATGAAGAGGAATTCCGCGCTTACAAAACCATCCTAGATGGCTTGGATCAGAAGGAGATTCAGGAAGCAGAGGACAAGCGGCTGGAGAAGTGGGGAGCCATGTCCGGCGTAGCACGTAAATCGGAGAATTTCTTTCGACTCTACAAAACGCACACTATTATTTCTATTATCGTGCTGCTGGTAGTTATCTTTGGAGGGAAAGCGCTCTATGATCAATGGCAGGAAAGAAAATATGAAGCTACGCTCCCACCGGTAGATGTTCGAATCATGTTTCTAGGCAACTATGAATCTCAGGACTCGTCAGGTAAGAATGAGGAGCTAAAACAAGAAATTATCAAACGTTACCCGGCTTGGAAGAGAGTGGAGGCAGAAATCGTTTATCTACCCTCAACAGGTGGGACGGACGGTGGAGCCTTGGATATGAGCTATATGCAGCGGGCTATGGCGATGCTGGCAGCCGATCATCCGGATATCCTGATTATGGATGATGCTACTTTTGAATGGATTGGCCAGCAGTCGGGACTGCAAAATCTGGAGTCGTTTATTAAATCCGCAGGACTTCCTCTTGATGATAACCGTCTGAAACGTATGACTAACCCGGAGAGTGGTCAAGAGCTGATTACTGGCATAGATATCACAGATACGGATTTTGCTACAGAACTCCCTATCCATTCAAATCAGATGATCGTCGGAACGTTAGGACAAGATGACAGTAAGACTAAATCAACTGATTTTGTTGAGTTTTTACTTAAACAGATCACTAATCAATAAATTAATAGGGCCGATGTTGTATGGATGTTCATACGATATCGGCTTTTTTATGATCTGTAGAGTTTGCGGTACGCGATGGGTGTCTGGCCGACTATTTTTTTGAATACAGCGTTAAAGGAGTCGATGTCACGGTAACCCACTAGCTCGGCAATCATATTAATTTTATGTCCAGAAGTACGCAGCAATTCACAGCTTTTATGCATTCGCAGATTCTTCAAGTAGGTCCCAAAGGACTGGCCAGTATGCTTGTGGAACATGCGCTGAAGATGCCTGCTGCTCCACTGTGAAATACGGGCTAATTCGGCAAGTGTAATCTTTTCCGACAGATTATGCTCTAGGTATTGAATGACTTGCGTGAAGTCTGCCATATCCATCGTAGATTTGTCATCTTCTCCGTATTTTTGCCTGTACACTGCTATGATTAATTGACTTAAGAGGGTGTAAAGCATTGTTTTGGAGCCCATACCGGATACCGACATTTCATGATATAAATTCAGCATTAAGCGCTCAATAGAGCCATCTCGATCTGAGACGGAAAAGTAAGATGAGCTGCTACTCCCAAGAGTGGCTAGGTGCTCCCGGATAGATGGCTCTTGAAGGACGATATTTAATTGCTCCACCATTTGCATATCAAAAAGGCAGTTATAGACGATCAGGCGATTCCCTAAAGTATCAGAAGATGCTGGACGGAACACATGGGGGGCACCTACAGGAATCACGAACAGCATTCCTTTTCTAACGGGAAAGATCTCATTTTCAAGGTGATGAAAACCTCTTCCTTCAGCTACATAGCAATACTCAATAAATTCATGAGCATGAAAAGGGGCGTGGAAGTTCTCTGAATAGCGGTTAACGAGCAGATGCAGATCGTTTTGAAAAAAGATTTCATTTTTGAACAACTCGGTGGTTCGTTGCATATTGAATTGCCCCTTCCAGATTCATGGCATGATTGCAGGGATATGATGTCCTTTTTACCGGGTGATGAAAGCGGTAACCCAGCTATAATTATAGGGCAAAGACTAATTTGTCGCTATAGAAGGAGGTTTTATCTATATGTTCGCAATCACTAAGCTTCGTTGTGAGTACAAAGAAAATCCGCTAGGAATTGATGTGATCAGACCCAGAATCAGTTGGCAGTTAGTTTCAGATGACAGGGACTGCATGCAGTCTGCTTATCAAATTCAAGTGGCGGAGAATATGCTTTTTCAAGGCAAGCTATGGGATACAGAGGAAGTAAAGTCTTCTCAATCGATCCATGTTGAGCTTGAAGGTCTGCTGCTGGAAGCTCGCACGCGTTATTATTATCGGGTTCGGGCATGGAATCAGAATGCAATAGACTCGGGTTGGTCTGAGGTTGCATTTTTTGAAACCGGACTATTAGATGCAGGGAATTGGCAGGCGGAGTGGATCAGCGCTCCTACAGCCTCTTTTTCACAAGATTCTGAGATTTGCCCACAGCTTCGTACATTCGTGGATGTAAAAGGTCCAGTGGAAAGTGCAAGGATTTATGCTACTGCTTTGGGCTTGTATGAACTGCAGCTGAACGGAAGTCGGGTGGGAGATCATTATTTTACTCCAGGCTGGACCAGTTACAGTAAGCGGCTGCAATATCAAACTTATGATGTCACAAAGCTTCTGCATGAAGGTGCGAATGCGTTAGGCGCACTGTTGGGCAATGGCTGGTACAGAGGGTATTTGGGCTGGGATAATCAAAAGGAGATTTATGGATCAAAGACTTCACTTCTGCTGGAGCTTCATATCCGGTACGCAGACGGTTCAAATGAGCTTATTAGCTCAGATCAGAATTGGCAGGCTGCAAAAAGCGCAATTATGATGTCTGAAATTTATAATGGTGAAACTTATGATGCTCGGCTGGAGCTGGATATCACCGATCCTTCATCAGAAGGTTGGCATCCAGTGGAGATTATTAATTATTCCAAAGCGATCATCGTTGCCCAGGAAAATGTGCCAGTGACACAAGTTGAAACCTTGAAGCCGATTGCATTGCTGACTACCCCGCAGGGAGATAGAGTGCTGGACATGGGCCAGAACATGGTAGGGTGGTTAAAATTTAATGTAAAAGGTCAATCTGGTCAGATGGTAGAACTTCAGCATGCTGAAATATTAGACCGGGACGGAAATTTCTACACGGAGAATATGCGTAAAGCGAAACAGTGCATCCGCTATACTCTGAAAGGTGGGGAGCAAGAGACGTATGAACCGCATTTCACCTTCCAAGGCTTTCGGTATGTGAAGCTTAGTGGGTTCTCAGCAGATCTTCAACTAGAGGATTTCACAGGAATAGTGATGCACTCTAATATGGAACGTACGGGTGATTTTCAGTGCTCAGATCCACTTGTGAATCAACTGCATCACAATATCCTGTGGGGGCAAAAAGGGAATTTCCTCGATGTGCCCACTGATTGTCCACAGCGTGATGAGCGGCTCGGCTGGACGGGGGATGCTCAGATGTTTGTCCGAACAGCCTCTTATTTGATGAATACGGCACCATTCTTTACGAAATGGCTGCGGGATTTGAAGGCAGACCAAACCCCTGAGGGCGGCATTCCGTTTTTTATTCCAGAGCTGAGAGCAGCGCCTCCTGGCGACGGAGATACTAACCATTCTTCTGCAGCCTGGGGGGATGCAGCTACGATCTGTCCATGGACAATCTATGAAATGTACGGCGACAAAAGGCTGCTTGCAGAGCAATACGAGAGCATGAAGCAATGGATTTCATATATCTATGCACAGGGAAGTAACCCTTATCTGTGGAATACTGGCTTTCATTTCGGCGATTGGCTAGCGCTTGATTCCAAGCCAGACAGCTATGTGGGAGCTACAGATCGGGATTATGTCGCCACCACTTTTTATGCCTATTCCGTTTCTCTTACTTTAAAAGCGGCAATAGCCTTAGAAAAATCGGAGGACGTGGACTATTATAGTGAGCTGCACGCCAATATTATAAAAGCATTCAGTGATGAGTTCATAACACCTGCGGGAAGGTTGTCCGTCTCTACCCAGACTGCACAGATATTAGCCCTACGTTTCGATCTTATAGAAGGGGTCGCCAAAGAACGTGCAATTCAGAAGCTCACTGAGCTGATTGCTGAAGCTAAGGATCATCTGACTACTGGATTCGTGGGCACACCATATCTGAATCCTGTGCTCAGCGAGATTGGAAATAATGAACTCGCGTATAAGCTTCTTTTTCAAAAGGATTATCCATCCTGGCTGTATCAGGTGACGAAAGGTGCGACTACGATTTGGGAACATTGGGATGGGATTAAGGATGACGGCAGCTTCTGGAGTGCAGATATGAATTCCTTCAATCATTATGCCTATGGCGCAATAGGTGAATGGTTGTATCGTTACGTTGCAGGAATCGGAACAGATGAGTTGGAGCCTGGTTTCAAAATCGTTCATATCAAGCCACAGCCAGGCCCCGGTCTGGATTACGTAGAAGCTAGTCTTGAAACCATGTACGGAAAAGTAGAGTCAGCGTGGCGGCGATCAGAGGATAATGGAATGATGATTCACGTTACGATTCCTGCCAATACCAACGGTATTGTCGTTCTGCCTGGAGCCAATCAACTAGGGTTATTAGAAAATGAAGTTCCTGTGGAGCAGTCCAGAGGCGTGCACAGCATCAGCTTGGTCGATAACGGAGTGAGACTTCAATTAGGTTCGGGCAGCTATCAATTTACGTTTTCTTTATAACCTTTACTAGGGCTTTCTAGTGTGAACTGACATCGAGGGATATTCGGTGTCAGTTTTTCGTTTTTGAATTGACGAATATAGAGAGGAGTTATTATAATGATTTATATTGATATGAACTAAGTAATATAAATATAAATCAAATTGGAATTCACAAGGAGGAAGACAAAAGAATGAAGACAGAAGGAAAATTGACGATACATACGCAGCAGCGGGGGGCGGAGTTAGGCGATCTATTCGGTATTTTCTTCGAGGATTTGAATCATGCGGCCGATGGTGGGCTTTACGCTGAGCTAGTTCAGAACCGATCTTTTGAATTCGACCCGATTGACCGGGCAGATTATCATGCACTGATGGCTTGGGAGCCTGTAGAACGTGGAGATGGAAAGGTAAATATCTCTGTAGAAGACAGCAAGCCCTTAAATGATCGTAACCAACATTATGTTGCCATCGATATTGTGGCTGAAGGTGACGGCGTTGGCCTGATGAATCTAGGCTTTAACAGTGGTATTCCGGTAAAAGAAGGCGAGAATTATAACTTCTCAGTGTATGCCCGCCGGGAGACAAGCTTTGATGTGCCGCTTACCGTAAACATCGAAAGCACAGACGGCATCATTCTTGGTGAAGTGGAGATCGCCGTAAGCAGCTCTGAATGGACCCGATATGAAGCCGTTATTACAGCTAATAGCACGGACACAAGCAGTCGTCTTGTAATCGTTACCAAAGGTAACGGGAAGGTATATCTGGATATGGTTTCCCTGTTTCCTGAGAAGACCTTTAAGAATAGACCTGGAGGCATGCGTGAAGATATTTCGCTGCTGCTCGCTGATTTAAAACCTAAGTTTATGCGGTTCCCAGGAGGATGTCTGGTGCATGACGGTTCCTTGGATCCAGATGACAGAGACTCCATGTACAGATGGAAGAATACGATTGGGGATGTTGCACAAAGACCGGCAAGACGCAATAACTGGTCATATAATCAGACGCTTGGGTTAGGTTATTATGAATATTTTCAGTTCTGTGAGGATATTGGAGCTAAGCCGATCCCCGTTCTTCCGGGCGGCTACGACCCGCATCATAAACGGATGGTACCGCTGGATGAATTAACGCCTTGGATTGAGGATGCTTTGGATTTAATTGAATTCGCCAAGGGGGATTCTTCCACGAAGTGGGGAGGCATTCGTGCAGAACTGGGTCACCCTGAGCCTTTTGGGCTGGAGTATGTCGGCATTGGGAATGAAGAGGTAGGTGCACCCTTTTTCGAGAGATATCCTTACTTTCATCAAGCCATCAAAGCAAAATATCCGGAAATCAAGGTCATTAATTCTAGCGGTCCGTTCTCTGCCGGTCAGGAATATGAACGGGGCTGGACGTCGGCAAAAGAGAACAAGTCTGACCTCGTAGACGAGCATTATTACTGTACACCTGAATGGTTCCTGGCTAATCATCATCGTTATGATGATTTCAAAGCCGATGAGCCAAAGGTATTCCTCGGTGAATATGCCTCATGGGGCAATACCTATTACAATGCATTGGTGGAAGCAGCATTTATGACAGGTCTGCAAAATAATGCGCATGCCGTTGGCTTAGCTTGTTATGCTCCAATGCTCTGTAATGTGGATTATATTAACTGGAAGCCGGATATGATCTGGTTCAATAATCATGAAGTGTACGGAACGGCAAACTATTATGTGCAAAAGCTATTCATGAACCATCAGGGAGATCATTTGCTGAAGATGGAAGCAGATGGCTTCACGGCACCGAAGGAAAGCAGAAAGGAAGCGATCACTGGAGCCGTCAGTTTCGGTGTGGATGCCTCTGCTGCTCGTTTCTCCGAGATCACCTTAGTCAACAATATTACGGGAGAAGTGAAAACGTATTCTGACTTATCAGAGGAAGTTTCAAATCTGCCTGACCCTGCTCAGAACAGAACGGCTAAACGGACACTAGAGCTTGGTGAGACAGAGTGGGAAAACTATACTTTGCATTTTAAGGCTACACGAACTGCAGGAAATAAAGGGTTTATCTTTTATTTTGGTAAAGCGGATGATCAGAATCATTTGTACTGGGAGCTGGGTGGCTGGCAGAATCAGGATTCGATTGTGGCCTCAATTATCAACGGAAGAAATTCTGTTCTGACGCATGCTATGTTTACGGTTGAAACAGATGTAGAATACGATCTTAAGCTAGAAGTAGTGGGCAGACAGATCCGTACTTTTATTAACGGAGAACTGGTGAATGAGACAGAAGATAAACTTCCGGTCATCGAACCGCTGTATTACACGGCAAGTGTGGAAGATTTAACGGGGGATATTATCCTCAAGACTGTAAACGTACAAGAGAACAGCGTTTCTGCTGAGGTTGCACTGGAATCTTTGGTAAAAGAAGCACTGACCATCGAAGTCTATGAAATGTCGGGATACCCGCTTGAGGACGAAAATAACTTCGAGAATAAGCAGCAGGTCTCTCCGAAACAAACCAGCTTTAAGACAGAAGGAAGCAGCTTTAGTTATGAGTTTCCGAAGCAATCCGTGACAATTTTCAGAATAAAATAACGAAGACGCCCCCATGAATCGATGGCTTATTAAAGATTCATGGGGGCATTTCTATGACTATTACAAGTTAGCTTAGCCGTTCACCCGCAGACGAATCACATTCCAGGAAGCTTTTGCGAGAAGGGCTTTTACATGTCCACTCTCAACAACGGCTTTGCCTTGGCTAGGCATCACGTTATGAGGATTGGATTTGGTATTTACAGCTTTTATATCTTCATGTTCCAGTACAATATGTTCAATAATGTTTACGGAACTGAAGCTGCGCAGATCCACGTCGAGCTCTAGTCCTTCGGATAAATGGCGGTTTACAGCCAAGACGGTTACTTCATTCAGCTCTTCGTTGTATACACTAATGGCTTCCAAGTAAGGCACATCAGTGAAATCTTTGGAATCGTATTTAGGGCTGGAAATCAGCGGGTGAAGTACGGTTCCACGACCATAAAGGGAAGCATGCAGGTACGGATAATAAGTAGTCTGCAGCCAAAGCGGTCCGCCATTTTCAGTCATAATTGGGGCGATTACATTGATCAGCTGCGCTAAGCAGGCCATTTTCACACGATCAGCATGCTTCAACAATGAAATAAGACAGCAGCCCACAACAAGTGCATCTTCAAGTGTGTACACATCTTCGAATTCTGGCGGTGCGATCTGCCAATGTTGTTCGGCACGGCTGCTGCCTTGTGATTTCCATACATTCCATTCATCGAGCGACAGATTAATTTTCTTTTTGCTCTTTTTCTTCGCTTGAACATAATCACAGGTGGCAGCCACACTGCTGATGAAATGATCCAAATCCATAGAGCGGGCTAGGAAGTTAGGCGTGTCGTCATTGTTGTTATTGTAGTACGTATGCAGTGATAAATAGTCCACATTATCATAAGAAAGATCAAGCACGGTAGCTTCCCACTCGGCAAAAGTGTCCATGCCGCTGCCGGAGCTGCCACAAGCCACAAGCTCAAGCGTTGGATCGACCCAGCGCATAGCTTTTGCAGTTTCGTTCGCTAACCGTCCATATTCGACCGCGGTTTTAGCTCCAATCTGCCACGGACCATCCATTTCATTTCCGAGGCACCAGGTCTTAAAAGCGTGAGGCTCTTTATACCCATGAGAGATCCGCAGGTCACTGTAGTAGGAGCCGGAAGGATGATTGCAGTACTCTACTAGATTTCTAGCTGCATCGATGCCGCGTGTTCCAAGGTTAACTGCCATCATGACTTCGCTGCCTACGAGCTTAGCCCAATCTGCAAATTCGTTGGTACCCACTTGATTGGTTTCCGTGGTCCACCAAGCTAATTCAAGAGATTGCTTGCGTTCGTGCTTGGGTCCAACCCCATCTTCCCAATTGTAACCGGATACAAAGTTTCCTCCAGGATAACGGATGATAGGAACGTTTAAGGCACGAATAGCTTCGATGGCATCGTTCCGAAAACCATTCTGATCCGCAGTAGGGTGACCCGGGTCATAAATCCCACCGTAAACTGCTCTTCCTAAATGTTCGATAAATGAGCCGTAGATCCGCGGGTCTACTTCAGCTAGTCTGAAATCTTTGTCAATAATCATTGTCGATTTAATCGGCATGAGTGTACAGCTCCCTCTAGTTGAATTAATGTTTTCACTAATTAAGTAATTGTTTTATGATTACATGATACTGATTTTAGCTTATAATAAGCAATGAATTAATTTAGGATTCGTTAAAATACTAATTCAATAAGCATAGGAGACGTTGAAATGTACTTAACCACAGATTCTGAATCCTTGCAGGTGTATGAAGCGCTGGCAAGTGAAGTTAGGCTGCGAATTATTGAACTTCTGGACCGCAGAGAGATGCACATCAAAGAGCTGGCAGCGGAGCTCTACCTTAGTAGTGCAATTGTCAGTACTCATGTAGCAAAGCTGCAAAAAGCAGGCCTGATCAGTTCTAAAATGAGACGAGTAAATGGAGGAACCTATAAATATTGTTCTTTGTCTGCGAATTATCTGCAGATTAAATTATCGGGCTCCCGTGGAGTTGCCAGAAAAGTGGTTGAAGTGTCTATCCCTGTAGGGCAATATACCGATATTCAGGCTTTACCTACCTGCGGGATTGCTACTACTGAGAAGCTGATCGGCTATTATGATGATCCGCGTTATTTTCTGGACCCGGAACGAGTGAATGCCGGCATAGTATGGTTTGCGAAAGGTTCTATCGAGTACAAGATTCCAAATTATCTATTTCAAGATCAAGTGGTGCAGGAGATTGAGATTTCGCTGGAAATAGGTTCCGAAGCTCCACATGTAAATGAGAAGTGGCCGTCGGATATTGGCTTTATGATGAATGGACAGGATTTAGGAAAATGGACCAGTCCGGGCGACTTTGGCCTCACTAGAGGACGATTAAATCCCATTTGGTGGCGTTCGGATGTTAACCAATATGGTTTGCTGAAGGTTCTGCGGATTAATGCAGGTGGAACCTTTGTGGATGGGCAGCAAATCTCAGATATTACCTTGGAGGATGTACGAGTAGAGCAGGATCAGTGGACCTTTCGTTTAACGGCAGAGAATAGCGGACGGAGAAGAGGCGGACTAACCATATATGGCCGTGGGTTTGGGAATTACGAGCAAGACATTATGTTTAGAGTGTATTATGAATGATTTCGAGTTTGCAGAAGAGGTGTTTTATAAGATTCTGTAGAAAATTTAAGCTTGTGTACCAATTATTACCTCTGATAAAATAAAGCTAAAAAATATATTGTAATGAAAACGTTTTTATGTTAATTTAAATCTATAAAAACGTTTTTATTCGTAAAGGAAGATTGAATCATTATGGAAAAGGTAACGATCAAAGATGTTGCCAGAGAGGCTGGAGTCTCCATTTCTACGGTTTCCAACGCGCTAAATGACGTAGATGTATTGAACCCGGAGACGAAATCACATGTTCTTAAGGTTGCGAAGCGATTAAATTATGTTCCTAACCTGAACGGTAAGCTCCTTAGGAATGGGAAAACCAAAATGCTGGGTTTTTTCACAACAAGTGTGTCGGGTCCATACTTCTATAAGCTTGTTGAGTCCATGTCGCGTGAATGTGATCGGCTAGGTTACGGGCTGAATGTATTTGTTACCAAGGACAAACAAGTGATTATGAGCAATATTCTAGGCCGGCGAGTGGATGGTGTCATTATCTACGAAGAGCTGAGAATAGACGAAGAGGAAATTGCCGCAATGGTGAAAGACAAGATCAAGGCTGTATTTCTGGATCGGCCGCTTAAGAACGACACGATGGGAAGCGTGATATTTGATTCCTTTGAAGCGGGGTTTGAAGCGACCAAATATTTAATCAGTCTAGGGCATAAAAAGATTGCTTACATATCTGGTGTGGATGAGATGTACGACAGTGTTCAGCGGAGAGAAGGATACTTAGCTGCTTTGCGTCAGTATCAGCTACCCACGCATGAAGAGTATATTATACAAGGATATTTTGAAGAAGAAAGCACTTACAACGCTATAAAATCTTTCCTTCACTATAGTCCTGATAAAATACCTGATGCCTTCTTAGCAGGGAACGACTTGAGTGCAATTGGATGTATTCAAGCTTTGAAATCGCATGGATACGAAGTTCCGCTAGATGTTAGCGTTATGGGGTTTGATGATATTGATATTGCGCAGTATTTCTCACCGCCTTTAACTACTGTAAGAAATCAAATTGCTAGACAGGGTATTTTGGCTATTAATCACCTAGTTCGCATGATCCAGAAGAAGGAACAGGGCGAGATGATGAAATTGGCGGGTGAATTAGTCGTAAGAGGTTCTAGTCAAGTAAAGATTGGTCGGTAAGAACACATATATGTAATGGGTTCAAGATTTCACCCGATCATTTTTTAAAATTTTGTTGTTTTGGGAGGGTTTTTTTTTCAAAAAAATAAAAACGTTTTTATTGTTTGGGGATCATGATTTGGAGGGGAGAAGAAAAAGTGGATAAATTAGCCGTAGTGCCAACAAACGGAAAGAATCCAATGAGCGGGAAAAAGCCTATGGGGCAGAGGGTCAAAGAATTTGTAATTGATTATAAGAGACAATGGGAAATTCAATCCATGGTCATCCCGGGAATTATTTTTATGATTATCTTTTGTTTTATTCCGATTTACGGATTGACGATTGCTTTTAAAAGCTACACCGTAATTGATACACTCGATTCTGCACCTTGGGTAGGGCTCGATAATTTCAGAATTATTTTATCTGATAAATATTTTTGGGACGCTGTAGTCAATACATTAGGGATCAGCTTTCTGAAATTAGCCATAGGGTTTGTTATTCCTATTATTTTATCCGTTATGATTTACGAATTAAGTGGTGGACGCTTTAAAAAGATAGTGCAAACCATCTCTTATTTACCACACTTTTTGTCCTGGATCGTTCTCGGCGGGATGCTGATTGCCTGGTTTTCCTCATCCGGTATGTTTAATGAGATTATGCTCAGTTTGGGACTGATTTCGAAACCGGTAAATATTTTGCTTGATGCGAATAAATACTGGTGGATTGCAACGTTATCCGATATTTGGAAAGAGGCTGGTTGGGGAACGATTCTCTACTTAGCCATTATGTCGAAAATTGATCCTACTTATTATGAGGCTGCCAAAATAGATGGCGCAAGCCGTATGAGACAAATTTGGAATATCACGCTTCCTAACATGAAACCGATTATCAGTTTAAATCTGATTCTCACTGTAAGCGGTTTATTAGGATCAAATCTGGATCAAACCCTGGTATTGATGAATTCTCAGAACCGCGTTAAGGCGGAGGTCATTAATTCTTATGTGTATCGTATGGGTATGACGCAAGGTGACTTCTCTTATGCTACTGCTGTTGGTTTAGGTGTCTCCATCGTTTCAGTCATCCTACTGATTAGCGCCAACAAAGTATCCAGTAAATTAAATGATAATCAATCAGTTCTGTAGAAGGAGGCATTTCTGTGAATCGTACGGTGGCTAAAGAAGATCTCGATAGTCGAATCTTTAATACCTTAAATATTATCCTGCTCTGTATTTGTACAATCATTATTGTCGTTCCTTTATGGAATGTAGTCATATCCTCTTTAAGCTCGGGCAAGGCGCTTGCGGAAGGCGGATTCATATTTTGGTCTCCAGAGTTCTCCTTGGAAAATTATCGTGCTGTATTTCAAGATGAGACCATTGGTTTAGCATTCGTAGTATCGCTTGCCAAAACATTTATTGGTGTCATTACCCACGTATTCTTTTGTGCCATGATCGGTTATGGCTTGAGTAAGAAATACATACGTGGACGTAAGCTGTATGTTGCCATGGGTGTAATCACTATGTTTTTCTCTGGTGGAATGATCCCTACGTATTTATTGATTAAATCATTAGGCCTCTTAAACAGCTTCTGGGTTTATATTATCCCGGCCTTGTTCAGTTATTATGATGTAGTTATTCTAATGAACTTCTTCAGAAATGTACCGGATTCACTTGAAGAGTCAGCCAAAATTGATGGTGCAGGTGACTGGCGCATTTTCCTGAAAATCTTTATCCCTCTTTCCATGCCGGCTATGGCCACCATTGCGTTATTTAACGGGGTTGGGCAGTGGAACGACTTTATGACTACCAAGTTATATATTACCGATCAATCGCTGTACCCGCTGCAGATGAAGCTCTATGAAATCATTGTTCAGTCGCAAACACAATCCATGCAAAATGTTGGTGGATCTGCGATTATCGAAACTACGACTAAAGGGGTTCAACTAGCAACAATTGTCATTACAACTTTGCCGATTGTTGTGATGTATCCAATATTACAGAGGTACTTTATCTCAGGCATGATGATGGGGGCGGTGAAGGAATAGTAAGTAAATCTCCAAGTAGTGAATGCTTACAAAACATTTTAGGGGGAAATAAAAGATGAACAAAGCATTTGGGAAAAAAGGACTCAAACTTTGTACGGCACTTATGGCTGTTGTATTAGTATTTACAGGTTGTGGATCGAAAGGTAATTCTGACAGCTCCAGTAAAGAGTTAAGCTCCATTGAAGGCCGTTATACTATAGATCCGGAAACACCGGCATGGAAGCTGGATACAAAAAAAGAAACAACAGATCTGACTTGGTACGTGAATGCAGACTGGTGGAATACTGATTTCGGGAAAGACCTTGTCACCAAGAAAATTAAAGAGGATTTAAACATCAACATTAAATTCATTACAGGCGATGACACTAAGCTGAATACGATTTTTGCCGGCGGTGAAATGCCAGACCTGTTGACTATTTTTGATTCCAACTCTCCAGTCGTACAAAAAGCTGCTACCTGGGCATTGCCTTTAAATGATCTGGCAGATAAATATGATCCGTATTTCAATAAAGTTGCAGAAAAAGATACGATGAACTGGTTCCAGTTAGCTGATGGCAAGACCTATGGATACCCTAACTATTCCAATACGCAAAACGATTATGATAGCGGTAACATTCCTGCTAAAACAGCCTTTGTCATCCGCAAGGATGTTTACGAAGCCATTGGAAAACCAAGCTTTGGAACTCCTGAGGAATTCAAGAGCGTTATGCAACAAATCAAAAAACAATTCCCGGACATGATTCCTTTTGGTTTTAACTCCATTGGTTCAGGCACTGGTTCTTTGGGAGATGTATTGGAGGACTTCATCGGAGTGCCGATGGAAACTGAAAATGGCGAATTCTACAACCGTAACCTGGATGAGGATTACTTGACTTGGTTGAAAACGTTAAATGAAGTCTACAGAAATGGTGACATCAGTGATGACAGCTTTGCTGATGACGGTACTGCCTTTGAAGAAAAAGTGAAATCCGGTAAATATGCAACAATACTTTTGGATGGAACACCTCAACAAAGTGGTAACCTGCAAATCTTCATGACAGAAAATCCAGGCAAGGAATATATCGCTATTGATGGCCCACAAAGTACTGTTGGACATGAACCAACGTTGAATCAATCCGGAATTACAGGTTGGATGATTAGCTATGTTACTAAAAAGGCTAAGGATCCTGCAAAAGCGATTCAAATTTACACTTATTTGCTCAGCGACGAAGGACAAAAGCTCATGAACTACGGTATTGAAGGAGAAACCTATAAAGTTAACGACAGCGGTAAAATTGAATTCTTGCCTGAAATCAAAGACCTGCAATTAAATAATGCCGATAAATTCAAAAAAGATTACCGGATGGGCGAATTTATGTTCTTTGGACATGACCGTGATAAAGCGCTGAGTAATGACGCATTCGCAGATTCCATTAAACAAATGCAAGAGTGGGGCAAAGGAAAGTTAAAACCACACTTTATTCTTGAAAACATTAACCCGGCTCAAGGAACGCCTGAAGCTCGCAGTCTTACTGCAATTGATACTACTTGGAACACTACGCTTGTAAGTATGATCCGCGCTAAAGACGATGCTACATTCGACAGCACCTTAGCTGCTTACAAAACATTTTTAAATGATAACAACTGGGATAAGATTGTAGAAGTTCGTTCTGAAAAAATGAAAAACAACAAAGAAAAATTAGGCCTTAAATAAGTTAGAAAATAGAATGTGGCCCCTTCACTGGGGCCTCTTCATAGAAAGATGGAGGGAAACAACATGCCAGAGCTTAAAATTTATCAATCCACCGGGGAGAATACATTGTTTGTAGAGCAAAGTCTGCAACAATTAACTCCAATTGCTGACGCAGAGGCGACCACTACTGTAACTATTGACGAGAATCAAACCTTTCAGGAAATGGATGGCTTTGGAGCATCCTTTACGGATTCATCCGCTTATTTGATTAATCAAGTCCTGAACAACGAACAGAAAAAGGAAGTCATGAGCAAGCTTTTTGACGCACAAGATGGAATTGGTTTGTCCGTATTAAGAAATCCAATGGGGGCATCGGATTATGCTAGAGATATTTATAGCTATGATGATAGACCTGCACAGGAAACGGATACGGAATTAACCCACTTCTCTATCGCACATGATGAAGCAGACATTATCCCTTTGTTGCAACAAGCTCTGGAAATTAACCCTGAGATCAAACTGATGGCTTCTCCATGGAGTGCACCAGGTTGGATGAAGACTAGCGGATCGATGATTGCTGGAGAACTTAAACATGAATATTATCAGGCTTATGCCGATTATTTTGTTCGATATATTCAAGCTTTTGAAGGGCACGGATTGCCAACTTATGCTGTAACTCCACAGAACGAGCCTTTATTTGAACCCAAACACTATCCTAGTATGTTAATGTTGCCTGAGGCGCAAAAAGATTTCATTAAAAACTACCTGAAGCCGAGCTTTGTTAAGCATAACATCGCTACAAAAATTCTCTGCTACGACCACAACTGGGATCGTCCAGATTATCCGTTAACCGTGCTCGATTATGCAAAAGATGAAGTAGATGGTGTAGCTTGGCACTGGTATGGTGGCAATGCGTCAGCGCAATCAGAGGTTCTGAAAGCTTTTGCCGATAAAGAAGTGCATTTTACAGAAGGTTCTGGTGGAGAATGGATTCCTCCGTTTGAACAAGCCTTCTCCAATGTAATGAGAACAGGGATTGATATTCTTAGAAATCATAGTAAATCCTTTGTGTTATGGAATATGGCCTTAGATGAAAAGAACGGCCCAACCGTACCGGGTTTTGGCAAAAGTACTTGTCGTGGTGTTGTGACAGTCAACCAAGAGACCAAGGAGCTTACGTATACGCTCGACTATTATGCGCTGGCCCATTTCAGTAAATTTATTCGTCCGAAGGCTGTGCGCATTGACGCCTCCACCAATCAAGAAGTGATTCGTTCCGTAGCTTTTAAGAATACAGATAACTCTATTGCAGTTGTTCTGTTCAACGATAGTGAAAAGGCTGAGAATGTGGCTTTGAACTTGCCGGGAGCGGATGAATTATCTTTCCGTTTGGCGTCAAAAAGTGCTTTATCCATTTTGATAAAATAATTAGAGGACGTAGCTCAGAAGCACTCGAATCTTGATTTGGGTGCTTTTTTTATGAAAATAATCGTATAAAAAATCTATGTTCGGTAAGCATAGTTTTGAATTTACGGATTTTCAATAATAGTAAATAAAAATGGCAGTCCAAAGCTGAAGTTCAGCGTCTGGACTGCCATTTATTTTTTTGTGTAATTGGATTGCGAGTTCTAACGTTCTAAACGGTAACCACCGTGAAATACAGGACCCACATATTCATTAAACGCAAATCCATTACGAATGGCTGCGGAGACAAAATCTTTAGCTTTTGCAACAGCTTCATGAACCGTTAAGCCATTAGCTAGACCGCCTGTAATTGCTGCGGCAAAAGTACATCCAGCTCCATGATTGTGAGCGGGTTCGATTTTGGCTGTTTGGAATACAGTGTACTCAGAACCGTCGAAGAAGATATCAATCGCTTGATCGCCGCCGAGTGCTTTGCCGCCTTTAACCACGACATTACGTGCACCGAGCTTATGAATCAGACGGGCAGCTTCTTTCATTTCCTCAAGGGTAGTAAGTTTGCCAAGACCTGAAAGAACACCTGCTTCAAACAAGTTTGGGGTGACCACAGTTGCTAGTGGTAGCAATAAGTCACGAATAGCCTCAGCGCTGTCAGGGTTCAAGACTTCATCTTCACCCTTGCACACCATAACTGGATCAATAACTACATTAGTCTGAAGATTTTCTTTGATCGCTTGCTCTGCAACGCGCACAATTTCAACACTTCCAAGCATACCTGTCTTCATGGCATTAACCGGGCCACCAGCGAAAATAGTTTTTAACTGCTCAGCAACAATGGAGGCATCAATTGGATAAACATTATGGTGCCAGCCGTTGTCCGGGTCCATAGTAACGATAGTGGTCAAGGCACTAAAGCCGTAGGTACCATACTCTTCAAATGTTTTTAGATCCGCTTGGATGCCTGCGCCACCACTGGAGTCGCTGCCTGCAATAGTTAGAGTTTTAATAATTTGAGTCATGGTTACGTCCCCTTTATATATGTCTGAATTCATAAACAACGCATTGCATTGATTATAACAAAAAATAGCACCTACGTCTTTCTAAAAGCAAGAGCAAGGTTGAAAATACCTTCCTCTAAAAATTCCCACCCTTAGTCCAGCTTCTCTGCGTTTGGGTCAGCAATGAAGAGCGGTCCATGATTATCTGTAAAGAATTTCATGAGGGTCTCCACTACTTCCTGCTGTGGGGATGTCTGAGCTTGATGTATTCCGATACTGCGGAATAAATAACCCCATTCTCCCTTATCGTAATAGGCAGCACCCTCATCCTGATAGCCATTCGCGTCTGCTTGAAGTGTATATCTGACCGTTCTTGCTTCAGCTCCTGCAGTACCTAAAATATGCTGCTCGCTAAACTTAAGCGGATTATTAATGGTAAATCCCAGCGCGTCAGCCCATTCGGCTTTTTCCGGGAAATAAGCTCCGATTGCAGTAATGGCACAGCCTATACAAGTCCAAGCCGTATCTGAATAGTTCATGTTTTGTTCCGGATGGTTCGGATCCTGAAAGGTAACTCCATAAGAACCGTTAGCGCCGACAACCGCGGTAGCCTGCCATCCGGCAGGAGCGAGTAGAAGATAACCTCCACCGATATCAGGACGGTAGACCAGCGTTGCTTCTACTTGGTTTTTCATGTCTTGAGATAAAGCAAAGGTCATTTCAGGTATGGGGGGGATTTCTGTATTTACATATTCGTCACCACTATCAATATTTAGCTGCGCGAGCGTAGTGTGCAGTGGAATGATGACCTGCCCATTATCGGGATCACTGCTAGGAAATTCGATCATTTCTTGAGTGGAGCTGGGTTTGTTATCTGCTTCATTATTAGTTTGTGCGTTGGTGGATGTAGGTGGTGTGGTAGGTGTACCCCAGTCGAGCCCTTTATATCCAACCAGCAGCACTAGTACAATTACGACGCATAATATTGAAGTTAAGATCCAGCCGTTTCTAACACCTCTTCGTTTGGATTTCATATATGTTGTACCTCCTTTGATCTTACTTATATAGACCTAAGAATGGAGTGGAAAGTTTCTTACATAACCTTTATATTTCTGAAGTTCTTCATGATCGGGCGGGATAGAGAGGGAGTCCGTTTCTTAAACCCTGCATATCAATATAGAAAGAATTTCAAACAAAGCGTGTAGGAGGGCGAGTATGGTTACGATTAGTTTATGTATGATAGTGCGAAATGAAGAAAAAAGCTTGCACCGATGTTTGTCTACCATTGCAAGTCTCGTAGATGAAATTGTTATCGTGGATACAGGCTCGACGGATAAAACAAAAGAGATTGCGTTGTCCTTCGGAGCTGTAATTTATGATTTTGAATGGATTGATAATTTTAGTGTCGCACGTAATTTTGCCTTTAGCAAAGCTACTCAGGAGTACATTTTGTGGCTTGATGCGGATGATTATATAAAGGAAGAGGATCAGATTCTTTTTAAAAAACTAAAAGAAATCCTGCCCGGACATATTCACAGTGTGAACATGCAATATAATCTGGCTTTTGACGAAGCGGGAAATGTCACAGCTAGTTTACGCCGCAACAGGCTGGTTCGGCGCAGCTGCAACTTTCAATGGATTGGGCCTGTTCATGAGTATTTAGAGGTAAGTGGTCCTTCTTTTAGTAGTGATGTCTGCATCACACATGAGAAAGATAAGGAATACACAGATCGTAATTTGCGGATTTATCAAAAACGAGTTGCACAGGGTGAAGTATTTTCGCCGAGAGACCAGTATTATTATGCGAATGAATTAAGGGATCATGCTATAAATGAAGAGGCTTGCAAATACTATGAGATTTTCTTAGCGGGTGGGCAGGGCTGGATTGAAGATAATTTCCAGGCTTGCCTAAAGCTTGCCGAATGCCGGGAACGGTTGGGGGATAAAGACGGTGCATTTGAAGCGTTATGTAAAACCTTGCAGTATGATAAACCACGGTCAGAGTTCTGTTGCCGACTGGGGGCACTTCTGCTGGAAAAAGGCCAGTTGCATCCAGCCGCATACTGGTATGAGCTAGCGATTCAGCTACCGCGGGATAACGATTCGATGGGGATGAAGAATGGGATCTTTTATACCTGGCTGCCGCATCTTCAATTGGCACTTTGTTATGATCGTCTCGGCCAACACGAGAAGGCGAATCATCACAATGAAACGGCGTTGAGTTTTTATCCATCCCATCCTAGTATGTTATACAATCGCACCTATTTTAAAAATCTGCTTGGCGATAAATATGTAGCGCTTCAGGCTTAATTTAGTAAAAGAGATGCCCCAGCCGTTCTGATTATAACTGCTGGGGCATTAATGCGTTTTTTGGAGCTTGCAAGATTACTGGCAGTGGGGAACCTTCCCGTGATCCCCGGCAAGCTTCGCTAATTAGCTCCAGATTTCCGCGTAGGAAGTAGCTATCGGACTCAGTTGACCTTAAACGTTGCTTTATGGCACATTTGGAATTCTAACGGACCGCATAGTCGCTATTGACCAGAAACACACTCGGTTTGGAGCAATATCTCAGGAATAGCTGCACTGGAGTCCGAAACTGTGCTCAAAAGGCGATAAATGAGCAAATAGCGTCATCTGGGTCCGAAAGCATCAGAGGGGAGAGGGTGAAGCGGATAGTAACTGGCGGAGTTGCGCTGTCCTCTTGATCCCCGGCAATCTTCGCTGATTGGCTCCAGATTTCCGCGTACGAAGTAGCTATCGGACTCAGCGGACCTTAAACGCTGCTATATGGCACATTTGGAATTCTAACGGACCGCATAGTCGCTATTGACCTGAAACACACTCGATTTGGAGCAATATCTCAGGAATAGCTGCACTGGAGTCCGAAACTGTGCTCAAAAGGCGATAAATGGGCAAATAGCGTCATCTGGGTCCGAAAGCACCTGGGGCGAGAGTGGGGCGGGTGGTTACTGGTTGTAAGAGTAAGCTCGGGGAAATGACTCCGGTAGTGTAGGAGAAAAGGCGTGGCGGATGATTACCGGGTGTAAGAGTAAGGTATGAGGTGTAAGATTCCCGGTAGCGTAGGAGTATAGGCGTGGCGGATGATTACTGTGTGTAAGAGTGAAGCGCATAGTTACTGGTGGGGTCTTGGTCGTTTCCCTTGATCCCCGTCAAGCTTCGCTGATTGGCTCCAGATTTCCGCGTACGAAGTAGCTATCGGACCCAGCTGACCTTAAACGCTGCTATATGGCACATTTGGAATTCTAACGGACCGCATAGTCGCTATTGACCTGAAACACACTCGATTTGGAGCAATATCTCAGGAATAGTTGCACTGGAGTCCGAAACTGTGCTCAAAAGGCGATAAATGGGCAAATAGCGTCATCTGGGTCCGGAAGCAGGGGCGAGAGTGGGGCGGATAGTTACTGGTGGTCTTGGGATTTTCTATGATCCCCGGCAAGCTTCGCTAATTAGCTCCAGATTTCCGCGTAGGAAGTAGCTATCGGACCCAGCTGACCTTAAACGCTGCTATATGGCACATTTGGAATTCTAACGGACCGCATAGTCGCTATTGACCAGAAACACACTCGGTTTGGAGCAATATCTCAGGAATAGCTGCACTGGAGTCCGAAACTGTGCTCAAAAGGCGATAAATGGGCAAATAGCGTCATCTGGGTCCGGAAGCACCTGAGGCGAGAGTGGGCCGGGTGGTTACTGGTTGTAAGAGTAAGCTCGGCGTAAATGACTCCGGTAGTGTAGGAGAAAAGGCGTGGCGGATGATTACCGGGTGTAAGAGTAAGGTAAGAGGTGTAAGATTCCCGGTAGCGTAGGAGTATAGGCGTGGCGGATGATTACTGTGTGTAAGAGTGAGGCGCATAGTTATTGGCGATGTTGAGCTGTTCCCTTGATCCCCCGGCATGTTTCGCTAATTAGCTCCAGATTTCCGCGTACGAAGTAGCTATCGGACCCAGCTGACCTTAAACGTTGCTTTATGGTACATTTGGAATTCTAACGGACCGCATAGTCGCTATTGACCTGAAACACACTCGATTTGGAGCAATATCTCAGGAATAGTTGCACTGGAGTCCGAAACTGTGCTCAAAAGGCGATAAATGAGCAAATAGCGTCATCTGGGTCCGGAAGCATCAGAGGGGAGAGGGTGGGGCGGGGGTTACTGGATGTAAGAGTAATGTTCGGCGTAAATGATTCCCGGCAGCGTAGGAGTAAAGGTAGACAGTAATTAATATTCAGAAGATATTCCAAAGAGGGTAACCCAGCATCCATGAACTAGATGCTGGGTTACCCTCTTTTAGTAAGCTGGATTGTATTGTTGTTCCTTTTTATAATCGTTTGGAGGGAGACCTACTTCTTGTTTGAAAAGCTTGGAGAAATAGGAGTAGTTGCTATAGCCGACTTTGTTCGCGACGGTATATACAGACATATTTGTGGTTTCTAATAGATGTTTCGCAGCAGCGATTCGGACGTGGATGACGTAACTGCCTAATGAAACCCCAGTTTCTCGTTTGAATATCCTCGCCAGGTAATCAGGATTGAGATAAACAATTTCAGCCAAATCATTTCGGGTCAGATCATCGCCGTAATGTGAATGAATGTATTGTTTGATTTCTTCTGCGACGGACTTAGGCTGGGCAGCAAAGTCACGATATTTCATGGCTGTAGTGACAAGGTATTTAAGATATTCTTCCATATCCTCGATTGAATCCAAAGAGTGCATAGATAACTTATCATTAGTTTTGCCAGAGTATAATTTGTGCGATCGTATCCCTTTCAGGTTGAGAAATGAATAGACTAGCTGAACTACATCTAAACGGAACAAGCTAAGGACAGAGGTCTCAAGTGTTCTATTGTTAAGCATGACCTTTAAATATTGTGTAACTTCTTCAAGAAAAGCAGTGAATTTATTCTGGTTCAGCAGCTCTTCCAAATAGGCAAGATCCGGTGGTGTATAGCCCGGTTTATTTTGCTGCAGATAAGCCTCCACCAAAAAGGTCTGATTTCTGCATCTCGTAATTTCTTCATCCATAGTCAGGGATTGTTTTAGAACATTCCCTACATTACTCAGTTTATCGTATAAGCCAATATTGCAGCAGACATCACATTTTAAATAAGGATTCGCCTTTTGAATAAAAGAAGAACATAATGCTTCAAGCCGTTGCGTGTCTGGTGCCTGGTTCCATTTTAAAATGGCGATCCAGTTATAATCTTTATATTCCAGAATGCTTTCGATGGTAAAACAAGGGTGCTGAAACAATTCGTACAATACATTTAGCAGGGCAAAATCAAACAGATCCTTTTCTTCTTTTCCCATGCTGCCATTGTAAGGGAATAAGTTAAATATCAAAGGCTGTAGAGTATCGCTCATTTGATAGGAGAGGTTTTGTTCTTCAATGGCATGTGTGATGTCTGCCAACTTAATCGGAAATGATGTACTGCCACTGACTAGCTTCCGCCAAAAATGCTCAAGAATCTTCGCCTGATTTTTTTGCCAAAAGTAACCGCCCTGAATGGCTTTTTCGTTTTTTTGCTGCTCTTTTGCTTGGGTGACCGCCTTTTGGATGATCAACATCAGCTTGTCAAATTCAATGGGTTTGAGGAAATATTCAAAGCTCTGCAATTCGATTGCTTTCTGCGCATAGTTGAAATCTGCATAATTGGTAAGAAGAATAGTCTGAATACTATAATTTCCCTCGCGAATCCATGCCAGTAATTCCAGTCCGCTGCCCTGCGGCATTTCAATATCTGAAATCAGAATTTGAACAGAATGCTTTTCTATTATTTCACGTGCTTGAGCGACATTATTAGCCGTATAAACGGTATCAATGTGGAGTGATTCCCAATCTATTTTCTTTTGCAATGCGGCAATAACATAAAAGTCATCATCAACAAGCAGTACATTCATAGTTTGCTCTCCATTCATTTAGATTTATCAGGAAGTTTCGGAAGATATAAGATTACACTAGCGCCGCCGCCCTCCAAATTGGAGAAGGTGACGGTTGCTCTTTTTAAATATAGGTACTCTAGTCTTTTAAGCGTATTCATAATGCCGATTTGCGTACCTTTACTTTGATCCAAGGGCTCTCCAAGATTAAGTTTCTCTAACACCTGAGGTGGAAAACCGGGACCGGTATCGGTGAGCTGGATAACGAGCATTTCTTCTTCCTGCTCCATCTGTAATCGTTGTACTGTAAGTCTGATCTCGGCTTCATGTTCGCGTGAAATCGCATATTTAATTGAATTTTCGATAAAGGTTTGCAGCACTAACGGTGGAATTTCCACACTGCCTGCCTGATCCTCTTGTTCGATGTAATAAATAAATGCGTCCTGATAACGTTGCTTTTGAATCTCCAAGTAGGTTCGGACATGCTCGATTTCATCCTCCAACCGGACAAAATTCTCGCCATTCTGAAAAATGTAACGGAAATACTTAGAGGTAGACAACGTCATATTTTCAATTTCTTTATACATATGAATTTGCGCCATGCTATAGATGCTAGTCAGACAGTTTAAGAAAAAGTGTGGTTTAATCTGTAGCTTCATATAGTCCAGCTGTATTCTTTGTTTCTCCAGTTCCTGCTCGTACATAGCGATTTTAAAGGTTTTGATTTGTTCAACCAAGCCTTTAAACTGAGTGTTTGCCTGTTCCAGCTCTATAATCTCACTGCTTTTGAAATCTGCGGGTTGCCCAGACTCATTAATGAAAGCAAGGTTATCGGAGAAGCTTTGAATCGGACCTAACACTCTTTTTTTGAAAAAGAGCAGAACAATGCATAACGTGGAGGTCACAATGAAGAACAATAACATAATAAGCAGCTGGGCAATCATGATTTTTTCGAATATGCCATATTTAATGACCATTTTGGTGCTGAAGGTGGTGTCTGAGAATGCGCTGTTGATGGTTGTACGCGATTGCAAAAGATTAGCGAATCCCCCATTTTCCGTTATTAACGTTCCGCTATTGGAGATCGGACTGGTTAAAGGCTGTTCATTCTCATCTACTAGAGAAACATAACCATTGGCGCCAAGATTAATTTGGCGTAGCGGCCGGATCAGATTATCTGCGGAGATCAGTCCAATTAAATAGCGATTGTAATAGGGCACGATATTAATTACATAATAATGGTTGTTCACAAGAATAGGCGTCCATTTGGAATAAAACTTCTCATACATCTCCTTATCATCAATATAAGAAATAATCTTCTTTTTCAGCTCCCTGTAATCCGTATAGGTTACGCTGATCGGTGCACAATTCAAAAAATAGGTCTCATTTTTCAAATAGTAGAAGAAGTTATACTCATGCCCGTAGTTTTTTTGCAGCTCGGTAAAGCGTTTGAACAGATTATCATTTGCTTTTAAGAACTCGATACTGTTGACCCCGTAAGTATTCATCGTTAGTAAGCTCTCATCGTTCCCAAGCGTCCAGCCCATATAGTGATTAATGTAGGCAAAATCATGATTAATACGATTGATGTAAAGCGCCGCAGTATCCTGCAAGTTTCGAGTGGACTGCTGCTTAACGATGGAAATGGAAGCGATGCTGATTCCTAAATCCAGAATAAGGACTGTGAATGAAACCAACATCATGACTTTTATATAATGGCGAATGGGGTAGGTTTTATGTTTCGCTGTTTTTTTGATCATAAAGTCATTATAAAACCTCTGCGTGAAAAAAACATAAGAACTCGCTAGTGATTTCCCTCAAAGTCCGGATAGCACATACAGAAGTCGGGATACTGTTATTAAATCTCCCCAAGTAGAGCATTTAGCTTTTGTATTTTTTGTAAGCGAATTCAAAGGTCTGGATAACCGTCTTAATGTGTCCGGAATACGAAAAAATAAGAAGTTATTATAAAGCTATTCAGATGCATTTTGATAAATTGAAATGGGGGATTAAGAGATGAGTCAACACAGTAAGAAAAAAACTGCAAAGAAATGGACTGTGGGTCTGCTGGCGGCTGCGATGGTATTTGGAATTGCTGGCTGCGGCGGTAACAACGGGAATAATGCAGCGACAAATGAAACGAGCAGCTATAACAAAGAAGGTCTGCCGATTGTGAATGAGCCTGTGACACTTAAAGTGCTGACTGTCCGTTGGGGGAGTATGGGGGACACCTTTACGCAAAACCAATGGCTGAAGGATCTGGAGAAAAATACGAATGTCAAAATCGATTGGCAAGTAATGTCCTCCAATGACTGGGGTGAGCAGAAGTCCATTATGCTGGCAAGTGGCACGCTTCCGGATATCGTTTTGGGAGATCAAACCTTTGGGGATGCCGATATCGTAAATAATCTGAGCTTTTTCCGGCCGCTTGATGATTATATTGAGCAAAATATGCCTAATCTCAAAGCAGCTATGGAAGAAACCCCAGAAATGAAAAAAATCAGCACATTTCCTGACGGGAAAATCTACTCCCTGCCAACAAGACTTCCTGCACGTCCAAAAAGCTCACGTCAGCCTGTGATTAACAAGACCTGGCTGGACAAATTGGGCTTGAAGGTGCCTGAAACGATTGATGAGCTTTATAACGTGCTCAAAGCTTTTAAAGAACAAGATCCGAATGGGAATGGAAAACAAGATGAGATTCCTTTTATTGAAATTGGTAATGACTTGATTAGTCCTTTCGGAATTGCCGATTTGAATAACAATAATATGATTATCAAGGACGGAAAAGCGATATATTTCCCTGTTTCGGAGGAGTTCAAAGAAGGTCTCAAATGGGAAAATAAATTGTATGCGGAAGGCTTGCTAGATAAAGAGGTATTCACTCAGGACGATACAATGAGATCGGCTAAGTTCCAGAATCCGGATGCTCCAATCGTAGGCTTTACGTACCAATGGACTCCAGACGCCGTGTTTGGGAAATGGAGCGATCAATATGTGACGATTCCACCGATTGCCGGACCAGATGGTAAACGTTATACGATCGGGAATCCGATTGGGATGAATCTTAATCGTAATGAGCTGCTGATCACCACATCCTGCAAATATCCTGAGGTTGCTGCACGTTGGGCAGATCAGTTCTATACTGACGAAGCGAGCATTCAGAATTTCTGGGGTGCGATTGGAACGGTTATTAAGAAAAACGATGATAGCACTTATACATTGATGGATCCACCAGCTGGAACCAGCGCAGATGCTTGGTATTGGGATCAATCGCTACGTGATTTTGGACCGAAATATGTGAGCCCATCCTTTGAATCGAAAATCGTCCTGAACCCTGAAAGTGGAGATGGACTGAAGCTGCAACTGGATAAGCTGGGCAGTGAATATGTAACCACACCTTTCCCTAACGTAATGTACACTTCTGAGGAGTTCGAGGAGCTGCCAACCTTGACTACGGATATCGACAGCTATGTGAATACTATGCGGGCGCAATTTATTAGCAAAGGCGGAATTGACGAGGGCTGGGATGATTATGTGAGCAAGCTTAATAAAATGGGACTTGAAAAGTTAGTTAAGATTCGCACGGATGCTTACAGCCGTTATATGAACGTGAAATAACCTATTCGTCTTTCGAAAAAGGTGCTGCCCTGCAGGATAGCTGTGGGGTAGCATTCTCTATTTTAAATAAGGAGGGGATGTCATGAAATCTAGTCCACTTCATTTCGGGCGGAAATTCGGACAAATCAAACAAAATTGGGGTCTCTATCTATTGCTTTTCCCTGCTGTAGTTCTGACGCTATTATTCGCGTACAAGCCAATGTACGGGGTGCTGATTGCTTTCAAGGATTATAGCCCGGCGTTGGGAATTGGAGGCAGCCCTTGGGCTGGATTCAAGTACTTCGAGAAATTTTTTCATTCCTATCAATTTTCATCAACGATTAAAAATACATTGATCATCAGTGTATACAGTCTGATTACCTTTCCGATTCCAATTATACTGGCGCTGATGGTTAACCAGATGAGACCTAACCGGTTCAGACGTTTTTTCCAGACGGTGTCCTATATGCCGCACTTTATCTCCACAGTAGTAATGGTGGGTTTAATGATGATTTTGTTCTCACCTAGCACCGGACTGCTGGGCAATATATATAGTCTTTTTGGAAAAGAGGCTCCTGATCTGATTGGCTCCGCTGGATTATTCAGCAGTGTGTATGTTTGGTCAGATGTGTGGCAGCATGTCGGCTGGGACAGCATTATCTTTATCGCTGCGCTCTCCGCAGTTGATCCTAGCTTGTACGAGGCGGCAACCGTAGACGGAGCAAGCCGGATGCATAAAATTCGTTATATCGATATTCCGATGCTGATGCCAACAGCGATAACCTTGCTTATTTTGCGGGTCGGTGGATTGCTTGGGGTTGGGTTTGAAAAAGTGTACTTAATGCAAAATGACTTGAACATCACTTCAAGCGAAATTCTTTCTACTTATGTCTACAAAATTGGCTTGCTCAGCAGTCAATACAGCTTTTCCTCGGCGATCAACCTGTTTAACACCGTTATTAATTTTATTTTATTGATCATGGTCAATCAGATTTCTAAAAAACTAAGCGAAAATAGCTTGTGGTAGAAGGGAGGAGCATTGAAATGGGAGGTTTAGAGACAGTTACTAAAGGGAATGTGGGGAAAATAAAGAAGAATCGTTCTTCGGATACTATAATGGAAATAGTGATGTATGTTATATCAGCAATTTTTCTAGTTATCTTAATTTATCCGCTATATTTTATCGTCATTGCTTCGTTCAGTGATCCTTCCGCGGTGGCGGGGGGGCAGGTTTGGTTATTTCCTAAAGGGTTCACCTTCGATGGTTACAAAGAGCTGCTGCGTCATGAAAATATTTGGATCGGTTACTGGAATACCATCATGTATACGGTGGTAGGGACGGCAATCGGTTTAATTGTAAATATTTCTGCGGCCTATGCGTTGTCCAGAAAGGATCTTGTGGGGCGAAAATATCTTTCCCTGTTTTTCATCTTTACGATGTTTTTTAATGGGGGGTTAATTCCGACTTTTCTAACGATCCGTGATTTCCATCTGTACGACACATTTCTGGTGATGGTACTGCCTTTCTCCGTTGGGGTGTTTAACATTATCGTTGCCCGCACCTTTTTTCAGTCGAGTATTCCGGGAGATTTATGGGAAGCTGCACAGATCGATGGTTGTGGAAATCTTCGATATTTTGTACAGATCGTTTTGCCACTATCGAAGGCGATTATTGCCGTGCTGGGTCTATGGATCGCCGTTGGTTACTGGAATTCATATTTTAATGCCTTGATCTATTTGAAAAATCCTAATATGTATCCTTTGCAGCTGATTCTGCGAAATATTCTGATCACCAATCAGATGCAATCGGGGATGGGAACCGGGGAGGCTGCGCAAATCGCATTACGACTCGCCAATATGATGCGTTATTCTGTTATTATCGTGGCAACGGTTCCGATCATGTGTGTGTACCCCTTTGTACAAAAATACTTTAACCAAGGGGTAATGATCGGCGCAGTGAAGGAATAGTACATTCGGCTATTCTACTAACATTCATTCGTAAGGAGCAAGAACGTTATGAAAAAGCAACAAAAAAACAGGATATATAGAACAATCACCGTCATTCTTTTAGTGACAACGTTGCTTGCTAGCCTTACTGCCTGTAAAGGGAGCAATGGGGTTAATTCTGTTGAACCTGAGCCGGGCGGATTTAACAAAGAAGGATTGCCGATAGTGGATAAGCCTGTGACGCTGAAAGTACTCACTGTCCGGTGGGTAAGCATGGGAGATTCTTTTACCGAGAATCAATGGCTCAAGGATTTGGAGAAGAACACGAATGTCAAAATCGAGTGGCAGGTGATGTCCTCCAATGATTGGAGTGAACGGAAGTCTATTATGCTGGCCAGCGGCACACTTCCAGATATCATTTTAGGGAGTCAGACCTTTGGAGATGCGGATATCGTCAATAATTTAAGCTTATTTCGGCCGCTAGATGATTATATTGAGGAAAACATGCCTAATCTCAAAGCAGCTATGGAAGAAACACCGGAAATGAAAAAAATCAGCACCTTTCCTGACGGGAAAATCTACTCGCTGCCTGCAAGATTACCCTCACGTCCTAAAAGTTCACGTCAGCCTGTGATTAATAAAACCTGGCTGGACAAATTGGGTTTGAAGGTACCGGATACGATAGACGATCTTTATAACGTGCTAAAAGCATTCAAAGAACAAGATCCGAATGGAAACGGAAAACAGGATGAGATTCCTTTTATCGAATTAAGTAATGATCTAATCAGTCCTTTCGGAATTGCAGATTTGAATAATAACTTCATGGTGGTCAAGGACGGAAATGCGGTTTATTACCCGATTTCAGAGGAATACAAAGAAGGGCTCAAATGGGAGAGCAAATTGTTTAAAGACGGATTACTTGATAAAGAAGTATTCACTCAAGACGAAACGATGAGATCGGCAAAGTTTCTAAATCCGGATGCCCCAATCGTAGGCTTCTCTTATCAGTGGACGCCAGACGCTATGTTTGGCAAATGGAGTGATCAATATGTGACCATTCCGCCAATTGCTGGACCAGACGGGAAGCGCTACACCGTTGGAAACCCGTATGGGATGAATCTGGAACGCAACGAGCTGTTGATCACCACATCCTGCAAGTATCCAGAAATTGCAGCACGCTGGGCGGATCAGTTCTATACCAATGAAGCCAGCATTCAGAATTTCTGGGGTGCCATTGGAACGGTGATTAAGAAAAATGACAACGGTACGTATACATTGATGGACCCTCCAACCGGCACCAGTGCGGATGCTTGGTATTGGGAACAGTCACTCCGGGATTTTGGGCCGAAATATGTAAGCCCAGCTTTTGAAAAGACCATCTTTCTAAATCCTAAAACCGGAGATGGACTGAAGCTACAACTCGATAAGCTGGGAAGTGACTACACAACACCACCTTTCCCCAACGTAATGTACACTGCAGAAGAGTTTCAGGAGCTGCCGACCTTGACCACCGATATTGATAGTTACGTCAATACAATGCGTGCTCAATTTATAATCTCAGGTGTTATTGACGAGCAGTGGGATGACTATGTGAAGCAGCTACGGGGGATGGGCCTCGAAAAGATGGTGAAAATTCGGACAGATGCTTTCAGCCGTTATATGGGCGTTGAATAACAAGAAATGAGGTTTTTACTTGATGGGAAATATAATGAAAGAGCCAACCCCTTTGGCGGCCCAATTAAAGCTGCATTCTGAACCAGGCAGTAATGCTGACGCGATTATTCAGGGGGAGTGCTATCGGTTCACTGTCTTAACTCCGGAGCTTATCCGGATGGAATATAGTGAGGAAGGTTTTTTCGAAGATCGGGCGTCACAGACCGTTGTGAATCGCAATTTCCCGGTTCCAGAGTTCCGCGTAATGGATCTGGGGAATAAACTTGAGTTGATTACGGAGCGCCTGCATTTAACTTATGACAAGCAGCCTTTCTCCCGGCATGGTCTCAATGTTCGGGTGAGAAACGAAGCGGGTCACCTAATGAGTGTCTGGAATTATGGAGATACAGTCCAAGATTTGGGAGGAACAGCACGTACCCTGGATAATGCAGATGGTGCCATTCCGCTGGAGTACGGACTACTTTCACGTGCGGGGTATACGTTAGTTGATGATAGCACCTCCCTAGTACTGGAAGAGGATGGACGGGTCGAGCTACGGGCGTTGGCTGGCCTCGATGTTTATTTTTTTGGATACGGTCATGATTATTTGCACTGCTTGAAGGATTTCTATCACCTTTGCGGTCGTACGCCCCTATTGCCACGTTATGCCCTTGGCAACTGGTGGAGCCGTTATTACCGATATTCAGAAGAAGAATACAAAGCGTTAATGGAGCGGTTTGAGCTCGAGCGAATTCCGTTCTCCGTCGCTGTTATAGATATGGATTGGCATCTCGTCGATATTGATCCGCAGTACGGCAGTGGCTGGACGGGTTATACCTGGAACCGGGAACTGTTTCCGGAGCCTCAAAGATTTTTGGCATGGCTGCATGAAAAAGGCCTTCGAGTAACGCTCAACGTACATCCAGCAGACGGTGTACGGGCCTTTGAAGATCCTTATCTGGCCATTGCTGCAGAGATGGGGATGGACCCGGAAAAAGGGGATGCTGTGGAATTTGATATCACGGATCCGAATTTTTTGCGGGCATACTTTAAGTTTCTGCATCATCCGCTAGAGGATGAAGGTGTGGACTTCTGGTGGATTGATTGGCAGCAGGGTGGAGTGACTAAAGTACCGGGACTAGATCCGCTTTGGATGCTGAACCATTATCACTATCTGGATAGCGGCCGGCGCGGCAACCGGCAGATTACTTTTTCCCGTTATGCAGGTCTTGGCAGCCATCGTTATCCTGTGGGCTTCTCTGGAGATACCATTGTCACTTGGGAGTCGCTGGATTTCCAGCCATACTTCACAGCCAACGCCGCCAACGTGGGATATGGTTGGTGGAGCCATGATATCGGGGGCCATATGAATGGTTATTTAGACGATGAGTTGGCAATGCGCTGGGTGCAATTCGGTGTGTTTTCACCTATTCTGCGGTTACATAGTTCTGCTAGTGCCTTTAACAGTAAGGAGCCATGGCGATTCAATAAGATTGCGGAAGATGTGATGAAGGATTGCCTGCGCTTGCGGCATAGTTTACTTCCCTATCTGTACACCATGAATCGCTACGCCAGCCGCGATAGTCTTCCGTTAATCCGACCGATGTATTATCATCATGCGTTGTCGAATGAAGCCTATGAAGTGCCCAATGAATATTATTTCGGAACGGAACTTATTGCCTGTCCGATTACACAGCCGGTCAACCCAAAGGTAGGCGTTGCCGAATTTAAGGCTTGGTTACCTGAAGGGATTTGGATAGATTTTTTTAACGGAAGAGTGTACGACGGTGGCAGAAAGCTTTCTCTTTATCGCAATCTTGAGAATATCCCTGTATTAGCTAAAGCGGGTGCTATTGTGCCCATGGCAGATCTGACGCAATTTACCTCTTCAGTGGATAATCCGAGGCATATGGAGGTCCGTGTATTTGCGGGAGGAAGGGGTCATTTTCATCTCTGGGAGGATGAGGGCGATACTGCGGAGGATCAGGACGATCAATGGTGTGATACAGAAATGATCCTGGAAATGGGGGATAGAGCGAGCTTCAAGATCCTCTCTGCTAAGGGAAATACAAAGGTTGTGCCTGAGCGGAGATCGTGGAAGCTGTCCTTTGTTGGTTTTGCTGATACGAAGGTACAGGTATTCGCTGGCGGCACAGAAATCGAAGCAAACATGGACTATGATGAGGCTACACATACGCTTACGATCATGATTTCGGATCAAGCGGTAGAGCATTCATTGGAGGTAACGTTCACAGATGCCCGGATTGCGGTGAATTCGGTAGATGATGAGGTGTTCAGCCTTCTGAACCGTGCGCAAATTCTTTTCCAATTGAAAGAACAAATTTACCATGTAGTCAAAGCAGCAGTAACGCCGATGGCAGCCCTGGCTTCTCTTGCCTCGTTGGATCTTGAACATACACTGTATGGAGCGTTATGCGAAATACTGTCGGCAAGACTTTAAGCACTATTTCATTGAATTTAATAAAAAAGGAGGTTCTCTCTGTGCGCTGGCATAAAGAGAACCTCTTTTTTATTAGGAATGAACCGCTGCTACTTAATTAGCAGGGTTTGAATGGCATGAGCCGGAATCATGTTCTCAGCCAGTTCGTCATGGAAGCGCAGGGTGAATGGAAGCTCTTGCTCTGTGCGATTCATAACGATAACAGCAATAGTGCCATCAGGGTTGCGGAAAGCTGTTGTTTCAAGCTTATCTGTATATTTGGAGAAACCAATGCGTTTAGCACCCGGACGAATATATTTACTGAAGTGCCCGATGTAATAGAAAGAGCTCTCAAAAGTAATTTCATCGTTTTTGGTATCTCCGATAATTGGAGCGTCACAGTAATTTCCTACATGATTAGGTCCACCTTGCTCATCCAAGACAATGTTCCAGTCTGTCCAGCTCGACATCCAGTTGTTCAGATTGCCAATGATATCATGTCCGTAACGTTCACCGGTGTTCCATGAGCCGAGATGAACGCCACCTTCTTGGCAGCCTTCGCTGAAGAACAGCTTTTTATCTGGGAAACGATCATGTACAGCAGAGAGGGCTTCGAAGTGATCACCGGAATACCAATGGAAGCAGATTCCCCATATGTATTTGGACGCTGCTTGATCTTCAAAAGCAACCTTAGCACGGTCATATACCCGTTCTTTGTTATGATCCCAGATCATAACTTTTACATGGCCCAAGCCCGCTTGTTCCAGAGCAGGTCCCAAGTAGTCACGCACAAAATCCTTTTCTTCTTCAGCGGTATACAGGCAGGAATCCCATCTTTGTACAGCTTTGGCTTCATTCTGAACACTGACAGCCCAGATATCAATCCCTTCTGCAGCGTACGCCTCAATATATTTAACGAACATGTTAGCCCAAGCCTCACGATATTCAGGCTTAAGAGCTCCGCCTCCGTTCATTTGCCCGTTTGTCTTCATGAACGCTGGAGGACTCCATGGGGAAGAGAACAGACGAAAATCTTCACCTACTGCTGCGGCAGCATTTTTTATGAGGGGGATAATTGATTCGTGATCTCTGGAAATATCGAATGAACGTAGCTCCGCATCGCCTTCCTCTACATAAGCATAGTTGCCCAGTGAGAAGTCGCAGCTTTGGATGTGTGAGCGGCAAAGGGTGTATCCGATGCCGTGCTCAGGATGAAAATAAGCGTCAATGATTTCTTTTTGTTTAGCTTCACTAAGTTTAGCGATAGTAACGGCAGAGGACTCCGTAAGGGCTCCACCAAAGCCTTCAATTTCTTGATACTCCAGATCATCATAGATATTGATTAGCTCTGATTCGACTCCTGACGTATCGGGAAGGAAAATCAGAGGGTCCTTTTCTGTTAAACGATCCGTGGTTTCTTTAGCGGTTTGAATGACGCGAATAGTTTTACTCATAATGGTTGATAACCTCCTACATATGAATTCTGTCTTTATTATAGAAGGAGATTCACTGCACTTTGAAGAAACTATATGGCTAAGAACCTCAACAATCTGGTCATTGATTACTATAGAAAGAGGAGCAAATGCGATGGAAACAAACAGCGTTCAAATTAGTTTGTGTGGATTTATCCGCCATACTCAGCCTTTTCGGCAACTATATCGCAGTGGGTTGGATACCTATATCATCAGGCTGCAAGCCGAAGGGGAATGTGAAGTCCTCATTGATGGAGAAATGACTACCGTAGTACCTGGGGATCTACTATTATTTAAGCCCTATGATATATATGATCTGAGAATCGGTGAAAAGAAAAGTCCTCTGGGACATAGTGTGGACTATTTTGTAATGTGTACAGGGGAATGGGTGGACCACTGGTGGAACCTGCGTGAGCGACCCAAAAAGGTAAGAATTGCGGATGATGGTAAGCTGCAAAGTATATGGCAACAGCTTGATCTGGAGAATAGAAGACTAGACGGGGGTAGCCCTGAAATACTTGAAGCACTATTTAAAGCTTTATGTTTGCTGTTAGATCGGGCTATGGAAGAGGCACCTGCATCATCTTCGGCTTCACTTCTACACGGACTTAAGATGAAGAGTTATGTGGAGGAGCATGCTACTTCAGAGATCAGACTAAAGGACGTAGCCGCTCATGCTGGAATTAGTGTGACAAGGGCCGTGCATGTATTCAAAATCCAATTCGGTTATTCTATTATGCAATATGCGGGGCAAATCCGGCTTGCGATGGCACTGAGATTAATGGACAATACCAATTACACCTTAGAGCGTATAGCAGAGGAGACGGGGTTTGGAAGTTATACCTATTTTCACAGGGTGTTTCGGGAGCGTTATGGTGTCTCGCCAGGTATTTATCGAAAGAGAGAGTAGAAGGTTTAGCAGTAAAAAGAAGCTGCCCCATAAATCACAGAATAGGGCTTAGGGGCAACTCCTCGATTAGACGTTAATTATAGTAAGGCCAGCCAGCTGAATCCCATTCGAGATCACTGATTAACAATTTGGGTGCACCATTCTCGGCGACACTGTAAGCATGGCGGACGATAACGTTGGTTCCGTATATATCCTGTCCACCAGGACCCGCCCAAAAACTGTTGCCGCTATCGATGACCGTAGCCCCGCCATTTTTCATATCAGTACCGTCCTTTGCATAGAAAGGACCCAGTACGCTGGTTGAGCGTCCCACTGCAATTTTATAGGTGCTGTTTACGCCTGAGCAGCATTGGCCAATGGATACGAATAGATAATAATATCCGGTATTTGGATTGTAAACCATGCTGGAGCCTTCAATCCCCCCGGATTTAGTGGCAATGCGATAGGAGTTGCCCGTTGGCTTCATGGTTGTTTTGTTGATGGAGGTAATGTAAATCCCGTTGCTCCAGGAACCGAAGGTCATCCATAGGTTTCCGTTAGCATCTGCCGTAATGTTAGGATCAATGGCGTTATAATTGGAGGCGTCATTTGACGAGATAACGACACCTTGGTCCGTCCATTTTCCCCCGGAGATCGATTTAGTAGTTACTAAACCAATAGCAGACACTCTTGAGCCGAATGTGGAGATAGAATAATAGAGGTAATAGGTACCGTTATAGTAGAAAATTTCTGGAGCCCATACATCTAGCCCTTCTTGATTGGGAACATAAGAGCTCCACCAGGAGGGTTTCGAGTTATAAATCGGAAGGGAGCGAATATAGTTCGTTCCATCGTTTGAAAACATCACTTGGAGACCTGATCCCGTGCTGAATACCCAATGTGTGTTTCCTTCTTTGATATATGAAGGGTCGTGTACGTTGGTATCTCCAGTCAGATTCCAGGTTGCTGCATAAGCTTGCGATCCTGCTGAGAAAACAGTTGTAAAAAGCATTAAAAAAGACAACAATAACAACCGATAACCTTGCCTACCTTTTTTCGCCATATTCCTTCTCCTTTTAGTTTAGACTTCCCTAAAGTGTTTCATTATTTTGCAATTGATAACGCTTACATAATATCTTGTATTATTTCTCTAGTCAATGATTCTTTTGGATCAATAAAAAAGCAAATCTCAGCCATCGGAGACTTGCTTTTTTATATTTTTATAATAAATCTGTGATCGCTTGTTCAAATAATCTGACACTATTTTCCCAAGTCCATTTGCGCGAATATCTTTCCCCCTGCTCCGCTAATTTAGTTCTTAAGTTGGGATCACGTATTAAGCGGATGACATCTTCACCGAGCCGGTTCTCATATCGATAAGAGAGCAAACAGTTTTTCTTGTGATGGGCGTATTCCATATTCCCACCCGAATATACACAGACTAACGCTGCTCCACAACGCATGGCCTCAAGTCCCGGTAAAGAGCCTGTATCAAAAATACTTGAGCTAACAAAAATATCCGCACCGTTATAGTGATAGCAGAGCTCCTCATCATTTGCTGGCGTAAAGAACCGATATTTGCCAGTAGCTTTCATTCTTTGGAGAATTTCTGAGGTGTTGAACTCGTCAGGCGGACTGATGAAGTTAATATTTACATCGGGATATTGGCTTTTTACGTAATCCAGCTGTTCTATAAGATAATCTTGCTCACGGTGCCAGGAGAAACCTCGTTCTGTTTTTCTTAATATAGCTGTTATGTTTAAAGGCTCTTGAAGACTGTGACGGATATTCATATTTTTAAAAGAGGAGCTAATGCCAATGGGCACGATACTGCCGGTGATACCATGATTTAAACGGATCAGCTCCTGCTGCCAACGTGATAAAACGATTAGATGCTCAGTGATGTGATAGGAGGGGAAGGAGCGTCCGTTATCCGGTAAAAAAGGTGGCTCATAACATAAAGATAAACGTACATGAACCCCTTTTCCTTGTTGGCTTGCTGCTTGGGCGATGGGGACAGTTGTATAATAATTAGAAACAATGACGTCTCCGGGAGGAAAGTCATGCTCGTGAATATTCATATGTGAGGAGCGGATTACGTTTGCGCGCACATCATAAGAAATAGCGCCATCCACAGGCAAAAGGAGATTGACCTGATGACCCAAGTCTGTCAGCCCATTGGTGAGCTCTACTAGCATACGTTGTGCTCCGCCATGAGATAAGGTCAGAATAGGGAATGTGAATCGCATTGATAATCCCGTCCCTTCCAAGTTAGAGCTATAATATGAAAAAATATGATTCAATCGTTCCTTTTTTTATTTTATTCAGCTCCTATAGAAAAGTACCATTTATCAAGTTTATAAAGAAAAGTAGAAGGAAGAGGGGTTAGTATGAGTGAAATCATTATCGAATGTATGAGAAGGCTCGATCAATCCTTGGGGTATGTGGAGCAAGCTGTAAATAAGCTAACGACCGAAGAGATCTGGTTTCGTCCAAAGTCAAAAATGAATGCCATTGGTAACCTATGCCTGCATATTGCGGGCAGCGAATATCAGCATCTGGTCAGCGGAATCGGCAATAAGCCAATAGAAAGAGATAGACCTAATGAATTTTTGACCAGAGGCGGTTATTCATCACAGGAATTATTGCAGTATATGCTAAAGGTCAGGGAAGAAAGCCGTTCGGTGGTGGGCAATTTGACGAAGGCTGATCTAGAACGGGAGGTCACCATTAGTTTCCCTGAGGGGGCTGGAATGGAGAATTATACTTGGAGTATTCAAAAGATTATGATCGGAGCGGCAGAGCATTATTCCTATCATACAGGTCAAATCGTATATGCCTCTAAATTGCTGCAGAAAGAGGATGATCATCTGCTCAATAACTGGAAGCATTATTTTTGAGCATAGATAAAGCTGGGGATAGATGCGCAGCTGCTGCTAACACCTATCCTCAGAAATGGATTTTTATTGTGTTATAGGTGCAAGCTTCTTCAGTAAAGCAACGGTTTCATTAACCTCCAGATCCTTGATATCTTCTAATGACACATCGATCATTGGCTTATATTCTTGGAGTTTGCGCAGGAAAGCCTCGGTATGGAATACTCCGCTGCCTGCTTTTCCGTGGTATGCTTTTTCACCATCTTGATAGATATCTTTTAAATGCGCCAGAATGATACGGTCGCCGAATAATCTAAAGGAATCATCGACAATTTGATCCTGCAAATGCGCAGCCGTGCCAATAAAATTACAAGGGTCCAATACAACACCTATACAGCTTGATGGGACTTCATCTAAGATGCGGCGCATCTTGTCTGGTGTAGAAAGTGTATGTGTGCAGACCCCTTCTAGTCCTAGAAAAACGCCCCATTTTTCAGCTTCCTCTGCAAGTTCTTCTACAGTTGCCCTTAACGTATCCCAGCCGATAGCTTCGTAATGGATCGGATCTTGTGCTTGAAAAGTAGTCAGCGCACCTGTTTCTGTTGCCACCATAGGTGCGCCGAATTGGCGGGCATAACGAAGATGCTCTTTAAAACGATTGATCTCAGCTCTCCGGATGACAGGATCCGGATGAACAGGGTTGATGTAACAGCCCAAAACACCGATACGTATTCCTGCTTTGTCAAATTGTTCGCCAATATAGCTGGCAAGACCTGGACTTAGTTTACCGGTAGAAGTGTCGATGTCCTGAATGGCTTTGGATAATGCAAGCTGAACAAAATCGATATCATAATTCTGAAGGGTTGCAGTTAACGACTTGAGCGGCAGGCAGCCAAATGTGTGGGCTAGAGTTCCGTATCTGATGAGTAACCTCTCCTTTAATAGAGTAAGTATGAGTAATAACCTTCATAATAGTAACGCTTTCATAAGGATGCAAGTGATTTATCATTATCGCGGGTCAGGAAATTGATGATTTCAGTGTTGACTCTATCTGGTTGCTCATGATTAATGCCGTGTCCCGCACGGGGGATCACTTGGTAATGAAACTTTCCATCCTCTAAAATATCTATGAAGTCCTTTGATTGTTTTAACGCGTGTTCTCCTACTAAAAAATAAAGCTTATCTCTGACGGCAACTGCGGCGTTTTTATCATATTTTTGAAGCTTATGAACAAACATAGCTTGCTGATTATGAGCTCGCATTAAAAGAATTAGATGAGCAGCTACTTCTGGGTGATTGTCAAATAAAGGGGAGTCAGGCGCACTTAACTTCTTCAGCACTTTCAGTAAATTGCGATCCGTGGGAATCAGAATCTCTGGGAACATCATCATTAGCGTTTGCAGCATGGCTTTGATGGGTGTGGTGACCATTCCGCCTTCCAAACAAATCACACGGTTCACTTTGTCCGGTTGCTTGGTTGCATAATTAAAAGCAATATAGGCTCCATTTGACACCCCTGCAATATTAAAGATGTCTATGCTCAGATGTTTGGCTATTTCATTAATCCATTCCACCTGCTCAAACTTTTGTTTATTAAAGTGCGCATTAGGAATACTTTTTCCGGGTCCGCCCAGAGTATCAATAGCAACGCAGTAAAAATGCCGCGATAATTCCTCGATGTTAAGGAGCCACATGACCGCCGAGTTGTCACCAACGCCATGAAACAGAAATAAAGGGGGATTACTCTTTTGCCCGGTAAGGATACAATGCGTCAGCCCATATGTGGTTGGGAGATCGAGCTCTTCAAGAGGAATAGGCCACTGATCAACTAGCTGTTGGTAGGATTGCCACACTCGTTCTTGCACCTTGGCATTTTTAAAGCTATTTACCATCACAAACCTCCTTAGTGAAAATACAACATCTGTATCTTATTCCAATAAGTATACTACGAGAGTGGGGAAGGAGGAGCGCGCAATAGGAACATTCCTGTGAAAAGAGGGGTGCAGACCAGATAAGTGTATTTCATACAACTAAATTGCTACTTTACTCTCACTACGGTGAAATAGATGTACTTCGTACAACTATTTCTCTCGTATTTAGCTGATTCAGCCAAATTGGGCGAATTTAATTGCACAAAGTACACTTAACACATTAGGCGTGAGCATTGAAGTTCATTTTAGTTGTAGAATGTGCAATTAAATAATGCATGCCGGTCTCTTTTGCGGTAAATTTTGATAGGGAAGTTATTAATAACGTTCTAGGTGGGGATGATTATGCTCGTTGAGCTAAAGGAAGCTAGTGTTTCAGATGGACGCGATATTTTTGAGCTGATTGTGGAGATAGGTCCGGGGGAGAATGGATTCGTCAATAACGGATTTGATCTGGCTTACAGTCAATTTCCTGATTTCATCCGGGATCGGATAGCACTTTCACAAGGTGATAATCTTCCGCCACAGTATGTAGCACAAACCAACTACTGGTTACTGATTGACGCTTATCCTGTTGGTGTCGGAAAACTAAGACATTCCTTAAATGATCAATTGAGGAAGTCCGGTGGACACATCGGTTATAGTATCAGACCCAGTGAAAGAGGAAAGGGTTATGGTACGATTTTTTTGGCAGAGCTGTTAAAAAAAGCTGCGGACATGGGGATTGATAAGGTCATGCTGACTTGTGAGCCGGACAATATATCTTCGAGAAAGGTTATTGAGGCGAACAAAGGAATACTACATGGCATTGAGAATGAAAAATGTAACTACTGGATCACCCTTTAAGCTGGTGTGAAAAATAGGGGAGGAGTTGCCAAGAGGCAGCTCTTTTTTGTTATTCGCGATGTTATTGTAGTTCATCCAATGGAGATTCGTCTAAAATGTGAAAAAAAATTAAAATTTTTATGAAAGCGCTCTATTCAAACGCAAACAAATAGTTTAAAATCAAAACAAACAAAAATAAACGAAAAAACAAACATTCAAAAACGGAGGTATTCACAAATGGTACAAAACTTATGGGATTCATCTCGGGAAACGAAATTAAACGGGGGATTGGATGCATTAGTGTTCCGCTCTAATCTGTTGGGCGAAGATCGCAGAGTCTGTAACTTTGGCGGAGGGAATACCTCCAGCAAAACGATAGAATTGGATTTTCGCGGGCGTGAGGTAGAAGTAATGTGGGTGAAGGGCAGCGGCTCTGACCTTGCTACGATGAAAGCAGGCAACTTTACCGGACTAAGGCTTCAGGATATTGCCCCGTTATTTGAACGTGATGAAATGCCAGATGAAGAGATGGTAGCTTATCTCGCAAATTGTATGATTGATCCTAAACATCCGCGTGCTTCTATCGAAACGTTACTGCATGCATTTTTACCTTTCAAGCATGTGGATCATACGCATCCAGATGCCATTATCAGTTTATGCTGCGCTCATAACGGTAAGGAAATTGCCCGTGAGATTTATGGGGATCGTTTCGTATGGGTGCCATACATCCGTCCAGGCTTCACTTTATCCAAAATGATTGCCGAAGGTGTGCTCGCAAACCCGAAAGCTGAATTAGTGCTGATGGAGAAACACGGTCTCGTGACTTGGGGGGATACACCTGAATCTTGTTATGCCAAAACAATCTCCATAATTAACGAAGCGGAAAGTTATATTGAAGAAAGAATTGAAGATCAGAACCTATTTGGCGGCCGTAAATCGGAAGCACTTCCGGAAGCAGAGCGGCGGGCTGTAGCGGCGGCAGTGATGCCACTGATCAGAGGCGCGGTCAGCGATGAGCGTAAAATGATTTTGACCTTCGACGATGCGGAGGATGTGCTGCGTTTTGTAGGAGGGGCTGACTCGGAGAAGTTATCCGGTGTAGGCGCAGCTTGTCCAGATCATTTGGTACATACCAAAATGAAGCCGCTTTTTGTTGCGTGGGAGCCAAATACCAATGATATCGATGGCTTGAAGGTGAAGCTGAGCGAAGCGATTAGCGATTATAAGGAGCAGTACAAAGCGTACTTCGACCGTAATAAACATGAAGGCGATGTAATGTTCGAGGCTGCGCCACGTGTGATCCTAATCCCTGGTGTGGGCATGATCAACACAGGTAAAAGCTGGAGCAATTCTAAGATCAGCGGAGCCTTGTATCACCGGGCGATTGCTGTTATGCGCGGAGCTACTGCGCTGGGAGATTTCGTCTCTCTTAGTGAGAATGAATCGTACAATGTGGAATATTGGCCCCTGGAATTATATAAATTATCCTTGGCTCCGGCAGAAGCGGAGTTCTCCCGTAAAGTTGCCTTTATTACAGGTGGTGCCGGGGGAATTGGGAGTGAGACGGCTCGTCGTTTAGTATCAGAAGGAGCGCATGTTGTATTGGCAGATCTCAATCTGGAGGGTGCACAAAAAGTAGCGGAAGAGATTAACGCTAAGTATGGTGAAAATCGTGCATTCGCCGTTAAAATGGACGTAACTCAGGAAGAGCAGGTAACCGCAGCTTATGCGGAGACAGCCCTTTTTTATGGCGGGGTCGATATTATTGTTAATAATGCTGGGCTTGCAACCTCCAGTCCGTTTGATGAGACTTCATTGAAAGAGTGGAATTTGAATATTTCTGTGCTGGGCACAGGATATTTTCTCGTTGCACGCGAAGCTTTTAAAGTGATGAAGGAGCAAAAAATCGGAGGCAGCATGGTATTCATCGGCTCCAAAAATTCTATTTTTGCAGGTAAAAGCGTCTCGGCTTACAGTTCTGCCAAGGCGCTCGAAGCCCATCTGGCCCGCTGCATAGCAGCTGAAGGTGGAGAGTTTGGCATCCGTGCCAATACGATTCTGCCCGATGCAATTCTACAAGGATCAGCCATCTGGAATTCGAACTGGCGTAATGAACGGGCGGCTGCTTACGGGATTGAGCCGGATCAATTAGAGGAGCATTACCGTAAACGCACGACGCTGCTAGTTAATATTTATCCACGTGATATTGCCGAAGGCGTTGCTTTTTTTGCTTCTTCCAAGTCAGAGAAAACTACGGGTTGTATGCTGACAATCGACGGTGGAGTGCCAGCAGCTTTTACTAGATAAGAAGTAGCTTGAATATAGATAGGAATAACGGAGGGAAATCATGCTGATTGCAGACAGATATGAACGAATCGTAGAACTAGTGAATGAACGTGGCAGCATCCGTGTCTCAGAATTGAGTACATTATGCCAAGTGACGGAAGAAACCATTCGCCGCGATCTGGATCGATTGGAAAAAGCGGGGCGGCTGCTGCGTTCGCATGGCGGAGCAGTTAGCCTGCGTGACCGGCAACCGGAGACTCCTTATGCCGAACGAGAAATCATGAATGCAGCGGAGAAACAGCGGATTGCCCGTGAGGCGGTAATGATGATTAAGCCGGGCGATCGGATTTTGCTGGATGCCAGTACAACGGCTTGGTATATGGCTTCGCATTTGCCGGATATGCCGCTCACTGTGTTGACCAATTCTACTAGAGTGGCAGCAGAGTTAAGCGGGAAGGAGCGGATCGAGGTCTTTTCTACAGGCGGGCAACTGAGCCGCAGATCAATGTCCTATGTGGGTCATTTAGCAGAACGTTCGCTTGAATTGTATCACGTGGATAAAATGTTTTTTTCCTGTAAAGGATTTCATCTCGAACGTGGCGCTAGTGAATCAAATGAGCTGCAAGCTATGGTGAAACGAAAGATGATTTCTATAGCGGAGCAAGTGATCTTATTATGCGATTCCAGTAAATTCGGAATTCAAGCGTTCACACATTTTGCGGCTCCTAGTGATGTGGATGTTCTAATAACGGATTACAGCCCTGTTGAAGAACAAATGAAGCAGTTGCAGAAGCTGAACATCGCAATAACGACGGTGTAGTAAATAGTTGTGCAGGAGGTGAAGGCATGAAGGTATCGATGTTTATAACCTGCGTCAGCGATGCCGTGTTCCCGAAGGTCGGGGAAGCCATGGCTCGTCTGCTGGCTAGATATGGCGTACAGCTGGAGTTCCCGGAGGTGCAGACCTGCTGCGGACAGCCTGCGTACAACAGTGGATATTGGAATGAAGCGCGGCAAGCTGCACTTACGATTCTGCAGGCCTTCGATGACAGTGATTTTGTCATTGCACCTTCCGGATCCTGTACGGGGATGCTTCATCATTACCCTAAGCTGTTTCAGGATGATCCGGTTAATCTGGTCAAGGCGCAGAATTTGCAACGTAAATCCTATGAATTCAGCCAGTTTATGGTGCAGGTGCTTGGCGTAACTGATCTAGGAGCAGTGTTTCCGCATAAGGTTACCTATCATCCTTCCTGTCATGGCACAAGGATTCTAGGGATTCGCGACGAACCTATGCAGCTTATGCAAAATGTGAAGGCGATGGAGCTGGTACCACTGCCTTTTGCTGAGGACTGCTGTGGGTTTGGTGGAACCTTTGCCGTGAAAATGTCTGATATCTCCGGGGCGATGGTCACTGAGAAATCAGATCATGTGCTGGAGACGGAAGCAGAAATCCTAACGGGTCTGGATATGGGTTGTCTGATGAATATTGCCGGAAATCTGCGTTACCGCCGCGAACCCGTTCGAGTTATGCATTTAGCAGAACTGCTGTATGAGGGGGTGACTGATAAATGAGCCAAGCCACCACCAATTCCACGGCGAGTTCAGAGAATGGAAAGCCAGCAACAGTAAAAGAGCGTGCAGACTTGGCACTGAATAATGACTTTTTACGCAAGGCTGTTCGTTTTACCACGGAGAGACTGCGTGATGGAAAACAAAAAGCGGCTAACGATCATGGCCACTGGGAAGAGTGGCGTGAACGTGGGCGGCAAATCCGTCTACACACGATCGCCCATCTTGATTACTATTTGAACCTTTTTGCAGACAAGGCAAGAGCAAACGGCACACATATTCATTTTGCAGCAACGGGTGAAGAGGCTGTGAAGATTGCCCTTGAAATCGCGCAGCGAAAACAGGCAGCTTCTGTGGTCAAATCCAAATCAATGGTTACTGAGGAGCTGCATTTAAATAAGGCGCTGGAATCCATTGGTGTGGAGACCATAGAGACGGATCTGGGGGAGTATATTATCCAGCTTGCCGGGGAAACCCCGTCACATATCATTATTCCGGCGATTCATAAGAACCGCTACCAGATTGCCGAGCTGTTGTCCAAAGAGGCAGGGGAGGAGCTTTTGCCTGAAACTACTATTCTTGCTGGATTTGTACGGCGAAAGCTGAGAGAGAAGTTCCTTGATGCGGATATCGGAATGACTGGCTGTAACTTTGCTATTGCAGAGACGGGTTCGATGGTGCTGTTCGAGAATGAAGGCAACGCTCGTATGGTCACCACTTTACCGAAAACACAAATTACCCTGATGGGGATGGAGCGGATTATTCCTTCGTGGAGTGATCTTGAAGTGATGGCTACATTATTGCCTCGTTCGGCAACAGGGCAGAAGTTAACGGTATATATGTCGGGTATTTCGGGTCCCCGCAGAACCAACGATGGCGATGGGCCGGAAGAGCAGCATATTATTATTCTTGATAATGGCCGATCTGAGCAGCTAGGCGATCCTGAGTTTCAGGAGCTGCTGAACTGCATCCGCTGTGGGGCTTGTCTGAATGCTTGTCCTGTCTACCGTCATATTGGCGGTCATGCATATGGGGGAACGTATAGCGGACCTATAGGAGCGGTGTTGACCCCGGCGCTGAATAAAAATGTAGATCAATGGGATGACATCGCCTCAGCCTCTAGCCTATGCGGAGCATGTTATGAAGCCTGTCCGGTCAAAATTCCTCTGCATGATATGCTCATCTATTTACGGCGGCGGAAGGTTGAACGTGGTTATGGGGATAAGGCAGAAGGTCTCGGCATGAAGGGTTTTGGGGCGATTATGGCGAAGTCACAGCGATTTAGTAATGTGATGAAGGTAGGTAGAATCGGGCAAAAGCTGCTCGTGCGAGACGGAGGAATTCCGTCGAAACTGGGGCCGCTGAAAGGCTGGAACAATTATCGGATCGCCCCGAAGCTGGCAGATCAATCCTTCCGTGAGAGCTGGAAGGGGCTGCAACAGGAGCTAGACAAGAACAGTCGCGAAATGGACCCGGCGATACAGAAGCGAATGGAAGATTTACTAGCGAAGCGGAAGCGGGAAGAGCTGGAAGGAGAGGCCGGGCATGACTGAAGAGACGCACAGTAACTGGTTGGAACGTATGGAGCAGGATTCACGTGAAAAGCAGCAGGGATTCATGAATGATATCGCTCGCCGCCTGAAGCGGCCGAGAATTACTGAAGCTCCCGCACACCCTTTTCGCGGCGCACCGCAGTACTGGCAGCAATTCAAGTGGAGTCCGGAGGAAAGGATTGAACAATTTACGGCGAATTTTCAAAGTGCCGGTGGCCATGTATTTCGTGTGCAGGATATGGATGAAGCCAAGGCTTTTATCGTCAGCAAAGCGGATGAGATGCTCGCACGGTATATTCTCCGGCAAAATGTCACCGAGCTAGCAGCACTTCGACTAGAGGAGGAACTCACAGATACACGGGTGTCTGTCTGGAATACGGATGATCAGGAGGCATGGAAAGCTAGGGCGGCCGAGGCTGATATTGGAATTGTGATTGCGGATTATGCAGTTGCCTATACAGGCTCCATTACTGTGCTGTCCTCTGAGAATAAAGGCCGTTCAGTCAGCTTATTACCTACCGCATTAATTGCCATCGTGCCATTGGAGCGGCTGAAGACTCGTCTCGGTGAGGTGCTTATTGATTTTGATGAAGCTGGGCCATCGGGGCTGCCGGCGGGCATCCATTTTATCTCCGGACCTAGCCGTTCAGCGGATATTGAGAATGATCTGACGATAGGCGTGCATGGTCCAGGAATCGTATTCGCTTTGCTAGTAGGCTGATAGGAGATAAGGAGTGTTGTATAGGGATGAATACACAAGCTCATAATCAAATGCAGTATCACATTGCTGTTGATATCGGAGCCTCTAGTGGGAGAGTGGTCTGTGGAACCTTGCAGCAGCCGGGAGGAACCCTGTCTATAGAAGAAATTCATCGCTTCAGTAATGGATTCGCTGAACAAAATGGTAATCTTTATTGGGATATAGATTATTTAGTTGCTGAAATCGTCAAAGGCTTACAGCAGGCCAAGGCTAGAGGGATCGAGCGCTGCACCGTGGGCATCGATACTTGGGGTGTCGATTATGTACTTCTCGATCAGGAGGGAGCGCGGATCCATGAGGTTTTTTCTTATCGTGACTCCCGAACGGATGGAGCGATAGAGAGGCTGCATCGTAACATCTCAACTGAAAGCGTTTACGGAAAAGTGGGGATACAATATCTCCCGATAAATACGTTGTATCAACTGTTTGTGCATGATCAGGCGGAGCTGGAAGCAGCACATTCCATCCTCCTGGTCCCTGATTATCTTTATTATCGGCTTACGGGTCGCAAGATTAGTGAGGTGACGATAGGTTCCACCTCTGGGATGCTGAATCTTCACACTCGTGATTACGATGAGGATCTTCTGTCGGTGCTTGGTCTTTCAAAAGAGCAATTCCCTCCCTTAACAGAACCTGGGGAACCCGTTGGGAGGTTGACGGAGGACTTGGCGGCTCGCGGCGATCTTCCAGATTGCGAGTTCATAGCAGTAGCCTCTCATGATACAGCATCAGCTGTACTAGGGGTTCCGGCAAACAGCGAGAAATGGGGATTTCTCAGTAGTGGTACTTGGTCACTCATCGGGGTGGAACGGAGTTCAGCCATCACAAGTCCAGAGGCAATGTTACGCAACTATACGAATGAATGGGGAGCCTACGGATCATTCCGGTTTCTTAAAAACATTATGGGCATGTGGTTGATTCAAAAGGTTCGTGAGGAGTACGGCGGACAATACAGCTTCGGCGAGCTGGTAGAGCTGGCAGCACAAGAAATCCCTTTTAGATCGATCATTTATTGCAATGATGAACGCTTCATGAATCCACAGAGCATGATTGACGAGATCCGCAGCTATTGTGTGGAAGCAGGACAGTTGGTCCCTCAAACACCTGGGGAAATGGCTCGATGTGTATTTGATAGTCTTGCTTTATCTTATTATTTCTACATTCAGGATCTCCAGCAATTGACGGGTGACAACTTAGAGAGGTTGCATATCGTTGGCGGAGGTGCGAATAACGGCCTGTTGTGCCAGATTACGGCAGATCTGTTGGAGATGGAAATTCACGCCGGACCAACGGAATCTACGGCTTTAGGCAATCTGGTGGTGCAGATGATCAGCACGGGTGCTGTAACTGATCTTCAAGAGGCGAGAGAAATTATAAGTCGTTCATTCCAAGTAACATCTTATATACCGAAGGGGATGGACCCCACGACCAAAAAAGCGGCTTTGGCACAGTTCGCCCGGCTGCAGGTCGTTAATTAGTAGCTAAGTTTAGTGGAAAACGAGCCAAAGAGAGGCAAAAGTGCCTCTCATCGTGCGGCGTATGCGGAAAGTGAGCTAAAGAGAGGCAAAAGTGCCTCTCATCGTGCGGCGTATGCGGAAAGTGAGCTAAAGAGAGGCAAAAGTGCCTCTCATCGTGCGGCGTATGCGGAAAGTGAGCTAAAGAGAGGCAAAAGTGCCTCTCATCGAGCGCGATACGCGGAACACGAGCTAAAGAGAGGCAAAAGTGCCTCTCATCGAGCGCGATACGCGGAACACGAGCGAAAGAGAGGCAGAAATGCCTCATCTAAAACACACTAAGTTAAAAATCAGGAGGCTCAAACATGGAGCAGAGTAAAGAGAGCTTACAGAGCATTCAGAACAGCTACAATGAAGCGAAAAAGCTTTACGCACAGCATGGGATCGAAGTAGATAAGGTGTTGGAGCAGCTAGCGGAAATTAAGATTTCTTTGCATTGTTGGCAAGGGGATGATGTGAAGGGTTTTTTGAATAAGGAAAAAGAACTGAGCGGCGGGATCGCAGTCACCGGAAGTTACCCGGGGCGGGCCGGGAATCCGGAGGAGCTGCGCCGGGATTTGGAACAGGCTCTAGCACTCATCCCAGGGCAACATAAAATAAATTTACATGCTATTTATGCGGATACAGAAGAGACTGTAGATCTCGACGCGTTAGAGCCTAAGCATTTTGAGCGCTGGGTGAGCTGGGCAAAAGAGCAGGGACTCGGATTGGATTTCAATCCTACCTGTTTTTCTCATGAAAAAGCAAATGATGGCTTCACACTGAGTCACCCAGATCCTGAGATCCGCAACTTCTGGATCGCTCATTGCAAGGCCTCACGTCGAATCGCCGAGTCCTTTGGTCAAGCATTAGGTCAGCCTTGTGTCACTAATTTTTGGGTTCCAGATGGTTATAAAGATACGCCGATCGACCGCTTGTCACCAAGGGTACGGCTTCAGCAGTCACTCGATGAAATCTTCAGCGAGGAAATCGATCAGCAATATAACATTGATGCTGTAGAAAGTAAGCTGTTTGGTATTGGTTCGGAAAGTTACGTGGTTGGCTCACATGAATTCTATATGGGTTATGCGCTAAGCCGGGGTAAGGCGGTGTGCTTCGATGCTGGGCATTTCCATCCAACCGAGACGATTTCGAATAAGCTGTCTTCCTGGCTGCTGTTTGGGGATCAATTGCTGCTGCATGTTAGCCGTCCAGTACGCTGGGATAGTGATCATGTGGTTACTATGGACGATGAGCTGCTCGAGATTGCCCGTGAACTGGTTCGTGGTCAGTTTCTGGGCAGAACGCATATTGGATTAGATTTTTTTGACGGAAGCATTAATCATGTTGCTGCTTGGGTGATCGGAACACGAAATACATTAAAAGCTTTGCTTCGTGCTATGCTGGAGCCAATCGAGCAATTGAAGCAAATTGAGCTGGATGGAGATTACACTTCAAGACTTGCCTTGGTCGAGGAATTTAAATCGTATCCGTTTGGAGCCATTTGGGATTATTATTGTGCGAAGAATGGCGTACCGGTCCGGGAAAGCTGGCTAAATGAAGTAAAACAGTATGAGGCTGAGGTTTTATCGAAAAGATAGAGGTAGAAGTAGAACGAGCTTTAACAATATAAGTAGATAAAAGATAGGCGGTTACCGGCAGGTAGCCGCTTTTTTATGTTTATGAATCGTGCATGATTTGAATTCAGCTCTGATCTCTGCTATGTTTTATCCAAAAGAGAGCGAGGCGCAAACTATGAAACAATATGGACCGAACCCGAATACGCTCTATCCCAATGAACAAATTAAAAGTATCTGTTATATAAAAAATGCGATTACAAGAGACAATATCATTGTTGGCGATTATACCTATTATGATGATATAAACGGTGCAGAGAAGTTTGAGGAACGTGTGACTCATCATTATGATTTTATTGGCGATAAGCTTATTATTGGAAAATTCTGCGCGATTGCCAAAGGCATTGAATTTGTCATGAATGGTGCCAACCACCGGATGAATTCGGTTTCGACCTATCCGTTTAATATCATGGCCCATGGCTGGGAACAGGCGGTCCCGGATTTAAAAGATCTGCCGCTAAAAGGTGATACAGTCATCGGAAACGATGTTTGGATTGGACAAAATGTTACGGTTATGCCAGGTGTGCATATTGGAAACGGAGCAGTTATCGCAGCCAATTCTACAGTTGTAAAGGATATTCCGGCGTATAGTGTAGCTGGAGGAAATCCCTGCAAAGTGATCAGACAACGTTTTGATGATGAAATGATCGAATATCTTGAAGCGCTGAAGTGGTGGGATTGGGATGCTGAGCGAATCTTTAAGAATCTTGAAGTGTTATGCAGCAGCGATTTAACGAAAATCAAAGCGATCAATTAATCGTAAGTAGGTTCAGGATACGGACTTTAGTTTATCTTAAAGATATAAACCTCAATTGAGGGAATACTTTAGGTATGTACGTCATATGAACCTTTCGGAGGGAACCGGCAATGAAGAAAGATAAGGTCAAGAATAGCATGGAGCTCACTGCAGAGGAATTTCCATATAGCAAAGAAAATGAGGAAATGGTAACGCAAAATTTTTGGACGAAAACTAAAAAGTTCGCAGGCAAAATTCCATTTACTAAAGATGCTATCGCGATGTATTATTGTGCCGTCGACGCTAAAACACCTTTATGGGCGAAAGGAATTGCTTTCGGTGCATTGGCTTATTTTATTTCTCCTATAGATGCTATACCCGATGCGATTCTAGGCCTTGGATTTACAGATGATGCAGCGATTATCGCAGCAGGCATTAAAGCGATATCCGGTCAGGTAACCAACGAACATAAGGAAAAAGCTGCAGCGTTTTTTAATGGGGAAAAATAAAAGGTGCAGCATTGAGCTACACCGTAATATCTGTACCTTCAGGACAGCTTTCTGCGGAAAGCTGTTTTGTTTTGTACACCTCGCCCCAATCTTTCATGAGTTTAATAATAGGAATCAGTGTCTTGCCGAATTCAGTTAAAGAGTATTCGACTTTTGGGGGAACCTGATGGTAGACCTCACGGTGTACAACCCCATCCTCTTCCAACTCTCTTAGTTGCAGGGTCAGCATACGTTGGGTAATACCCGGGCAGATCCGGCGGAATTCGTTAAAACGTTTCGTGCCATCAATCAAGTGATAGATGAGAATTCCTTTCCATTTGCCTCCTATAACGTCCAGTGTAAATTCCACAGGACAAGCTTCTTTGTTGCTTTCCGGGAAATTTCCGAAGCCACCTTTTCGGTCACGCATAGCTGTTCAACTCCCATGGTATCATTTTGTATACTACATAACATTATTGTGCGTACTTTTAAAGAAGTGATATATACACTAATATTAAGCATGTGATCGGCAAACAGTCAAATGCTCGTCGATGCTAACCAAGTAAAGGGAGTGTTACTCATGGATACTTTATCGTTAAACAAGAATGAAATCCTGTCTGCATATCAGTTCAGACATGCAACTAAAGAATTCGATAGCCGTAAAAAAATTAGTGAATCGGACTTTCAATTTATTCTGGAAACTGGACGATTGTCACCAAGTTCATTCGGATTCGAGCCTTGGCGTTTTGTGGTAGTACAAAGTCCGGAAGTACGTGAAAAATTACGTCCTTATGCCTGGGGCGCACAAAAGCAATTGGCAACCGCAAGCCATTTTGTGCTTATTCTCTCACGTCTTCCTAAAGATATGGCTGCTGACTCCGATTATATTAAAGGGATCATGGAGAATGTGCAGGAGTTGCCTCCGCAAGGAATGGAAGGAAAACGTAAAGTTTTTGATAAGTTCTTGAAGGTTGATTTCGGACTGATGGAGAATGAGCGGGCAATGTTCGAATGGAGCTGCCGGCAGACTTATCTGGCGCTTGGGAATATGCTGACTTCAGCTGCGTTAATCGGGATCGACTCCTGCCCAATGGAAGGTTTTGATAAAGCTAAGGTTGAGCAGATTCTGGAAGAAGAAGGGATTTTGGACGCTGAGCATTTTGGAATCTCCTGTATGGCAGCTTTCGGATATCGCCTGAACGAACCACGTGGTAAGACGCGTCAAGGTGCAGAGCAAGTAATTCAGTGGGTTTAACGAAATTGAATCTTAATCTTTGAGCCTGTAAAGTCTCTGTATTCTGGGGATTTTGCAGGTTTTTTTGCGATATTTCTTATAAGATTCAAAAAGTAATTGAAAGTTTCATGAAAACTCTGATACCCTTATGAAGGTGACTCCATATTAGCGCTATCGCTTTAACTTAATAATGAAGGGATCCTGCATCATGAAAATCATTCGCATTATTATCCAAGTGTTCCTGCTATATTTGTTCTACTTGGCTGGGGACTATCTGCAAAAGCAACTGCATCTCCCCGTTTCCGGGAGTATCGTAGGATTACTGTTACTTTTTGTTCTATTGCTATTCAGGGTCGTGCCTGTGAAGTGGATTGAAGAGGGTGCTACAACGATATTAGCTTATCTTCCGTTATTTTTTATTCCAGCGACAGCTGGGATCGTGAATCATATGGATATCTTTAGTGGTAGAGGTTTACTATTAATCCTAATCCTTATCGTTAGCAGTGTTCTCACGATTGCCGCAGCTGCACATTCTAGCCAATGGCTTACTAGCGTAAACAACAAGCTGAAAGCGGGATGGAGCGGCAAGAGACTAAGCGAAAAGGGGAAGGAAATATAATGTTTTTTATCGCAACAGGTATTGTACTGCTTAACGTAGCTATTTATTTGATGATGTCAGTAGTATATAGACGATTTCGTATTCCTGTACTTATTCCCGCGCTTACAGCAACAGTGATTGTTGTAACTTTACTACTATATTTTCATATTCCGTATGATACATATATGATAGGCGGCCAATGGATTAATCAGCTGCTCGGTCCTGCTGTAGTATCGTTAGCCTACCCATTATATAAACAACGTAATGTGTTGATTGGGAATCTCCCGGCAATTCTGGGCGGAGCCATTGTAGGTCTGCTTATAGGGATGTTTAGTGGACTGCTTTTGGCGGCAGGTCTAGGCTTCTCTAAATTATATGTTTTATCTTTATTACCTAAATCGATCACTACACCTGTAGCGATACAGATCTCGAACAGCTTAGGTGGGGACTCTTCTTTAACCTCTGTATTTGTTATGATTGCTGGATTTACAGGTGCGATTGGCGGACCTTTTATCATCAAACTGTTTAGAATTCGTAGTGAGGTTGGAATCGGAATTGGTCTAGGAACCGCTTCTCATGCTCTAGGAACAGCAAAGGCCTTGGAATATGGTGAACAATCCGTTTCGATGAGCTCGGTTGCGATGACTGTTTGCGCCATAGTTGGCTCTTGTATCGGCCCACTTGTAGCGTGGATGATGTACCCTTAAATTATTCTTTTAATTGGACTATGTTTGCAAAACACTCCATCGGGTAACTATAACTAAGGAACAAAAAAAGCAAAGCACCTGAGGAGGATTTCACATGTCCGATCACACACAAGATGAAGCGGAAATCCGCAACAAGGAAAATAAAGAAGGCGATTCATTAGCTGAAATTAAGAAGATGGAGAACGGTGTAGACATCGAGCCAGAGGCAGATGAGTGGGTAGCCAAACCTGCTGAATCCTCACACCCAGATCCGCTTCCCGATAATTTGGAGTAAATGATTCGGAAGACAGGCTGTCCTTTAGGGGACAGTCTGTTTTTGTTGATGAATATAGTAAGTATTGTATAATAAATAAAAGTACAACCTCATCAGAGTGTTTTCTCCAAGTTCGTCTTAGCTTTTCGCAAATTTCACAGATCTTTGCCAACAGGGAGGAAATGGAATGCGTAGTCGGAATGAGAACAGCCGTTACCGGCAAAAACGTGGTGAGGCTCTAGCAGGAAACTTTGAGAAAAAGTACGGTTCAAACTTTGGCGTACGCAGTGAGCTTAAGATGGATGCACTGAAGAAACCAAACGACGATCAGTTGCTGACGACACCTCATGAAGAAGAGCCTAAATAATTAGAAGGTAACAAGTGGGAGACTTTTACTCCTGGAATTCTGGAATGGAGGCATAACCTTTTGGGTTATGTCTTTTTTTGTGCGCATATTTCCAGAACGATCAAGACATAATAGGGCCGGATGGACAACTAAGAAAATAATGACAACGGGAGGCGAGATTAGGTCATGATTATTCCTATATTTTCGTTAAGTGGAGATATAGCAGTTACTGTGGTGGGCCAATACTTTTTTTATTTTATGGTCTATTCCTTTTTAGGTTGGGTATTGGAAGGGACCTATAATTTATACAGTAATGGAAGCTTTCGCAAAGAAGGATTTCTAAAAGGTCCATTTAAGCCGATGTATGGCTTTGCTCCACTATTGCTATTGATTGCTAGAGATTTGACGCTGCCACTTCCGCTTTTCCTATTTCTTGCGCTAATCATTCCTTCTGCTGTTGAATTTATAAGCGGTTGGCTGTTAAAAACGGTATTCCATAAGCAATGGTGGGATTACTCAGGAATGTCTTATCAACTGCAAGGGCATATTTGCCTGCGTTTTTCTCTATATTGGTGGGGGCTTTCAGTAGCTAGTGTGTATGTAATTCAGCCGCTTATGGAGCTTTTATATTCGGGTGTTCAGCCTATTTGGAAATTCGTGCTTCCGATCGTGGGGTTCTACTTTATGGCGGATTTATTATGGACCTGCTGGAGCCGGTATCGGATGGAGAAAACCCCTCAATATCAGAAATAATGGTTTTCTATATGTGTACTACGAGTCTTCTTTTGTGTATCAAGCACAAACATTTCGTGGACAGGCATTTCGATATTGCATATCCGTTTCTAGTCATAAATAATATAGCAATATATTAAATACTAGACGGACTGGTGGCGATAACGATGACAGGGAAGATTCTAGTGAGCGCATGTCTGTTAGGGCATAAAGTACGTTATGATAATGGCGATGTTCCGTGTCTCGATGCCCGATTCCTAAAGTGGTATGAGGAAGGGCGTTTTGTCCATATTTGTCCAGAGGTAGTGGGAGGTTTGCCAACCCCTCGTCCTGACGCACAGCGGCAAGGAGATCGGGTAGTGACGGGGGCAGGCGTCGATGTTACGGAGCCATTTATGAAGGGGGCTCAAGCCACACTAAAGCTGGCTAGGGAGCATCAGGTTGCATTAGCTATTTTAAAACAAGACAGTCCTTCATGCGGAAGCCTGTATATTTATGATGGAACCTTTAAGGATACGAAAGCACCGGGAGAGGGCACCACTACGGAGCTGTTGAGGAAAAATGGGTTTAAAGTATTTGGCGAAGATCAGCTGGATGAAGTCGAGCAGGAACTCGCACGTACGGACGGGCAGGGCATTCTTTAAGTAATAAATAGGCTGTAGGATACATAGTGTGTATAAGGGGAACGAAGCAGTGTCCTTGGGAGAGGAAATGCCGTCCGATGAGCCATCCTTCATTTGGGATAGGAGGCGGACGCAGATGAGTATTGATCAGCTCATTGCTTTGCTCGTTCTTGTCATTATGATCGTACAGCTTGCTGGCACAAAAGGTAAACACTAAGTCTCACCTCATTGTAACTGCTTCCGGAGCTCAGCATTTTTTGAGTTCGGAAGCTTTTTTTGTCCACGGCTATGCATATTGTGAAATCTAAAGGATTCCTTCATAGTGATGTCTAATATACATATAGTGGGTTTTTGGGAAGTCCAAGGAAAGAATTTAGGGGGAACTATGAAATTTAGAACATGGATAATCATTGTGCAGTTATTTATGATTGCTGTGCTTGTAGGCGTGTTGGCGGCCGATCTAGGTGAGACAGGCTCAGATGAGTCTAAACATGATGATATTTTAATACATTTTGATCAAAAAGATTTAAACAGGATGAAAGAAACCGTTCAAAGGTTTAGTGAAGGTAAAGGAGATAACCTGATGTTGATTGAGCCAACCACGGATAGTGGACGGTTAATTCATGATTTCTATTCTAATGGTAAAGAGCTTCATTGGGTAAAGGATGATACAAGAGATGCATGGAGTAGTAGTCCTGGGAAGATCGAATATGTATGCCAAGCGATTGAACTAATAGAGACAGGTGAGCGGTTTAATGTCGAGTTATCTCAATGTAATGTTCAGCCAGACGGTGAGAAAATAAACGTGATCAGCTTTTTAAAAGAAAGATTATAAACCCATTTACGGAGAGGATGGATGATCAATATGCCGATGTCTGAGTACTATCAAGGGATTCGTGGGAAAGTGGGCTCAGAATTATTAATGATGCCTTCCGTAGCTGCAGTAGTAAGAAATAAAGAGGATGAGATTCTGTTCATCCGCAAGCCAGGAGAATCTTTGTGGGGATTGCCTGCGGGAGCGATTGAGCCAGGGGAGCGTCCCGGAAGAACCTTACGCAGAGAGGTATATGAAGAGACAGGGTTGATGGTTCATCCTACGTCGATTTTAGGTGTTTTTGGTGGAGCGAAATATAGATACGAATATAGTAATGGCGATCAGGTAGAATATACGGTTATTGTATTTGAGTGCTCTATCATCAGAGGAACGCTTAGAGCTATAGATGGGGAGATCGAAGAATTTAAATTTTTCAAAGAGAACGAGCTGCCAGAGATTGCAATTCTTTATCCTAGAGAGATTTTTATAAAAGACCGAGAGAAGACTGCAACGATATTTGAGTGACTGAGAGGAGTGCCTCATGAAGACATACATTTATATGGTTAGACATGCAGTGTCACCTTTTGTATTAGGGAATGAGCGGGAACGGGGATTATCCGAAAAAGGACACGCAGACGCTTATAGAATCAAAGAGCTTTTGGCGGAGGAGAAAATTACATATTTTGTATCCAGCCCATATAGACGAGCCGTAGAGACAATTAAATATTTGGCAGAAGCTTCGAACCAAGAGATTGAACTGTATGAAGAACTCAGAGAACGAGCAATCGGAAGTGCCGAGATTGAAATCAGTGAAGATGATTTTCTGCAGGGCATTCGGACATCGTTCAGCGACAAGCAATATAAAATGCCGGATGGAGAGAGTACCCAGGAAGCACAAGAGCGTGCAATTCCTGTTATCAAGCAATTAATTCAACAGCATAAAGGCGGAAAAATCGCATTAGGTACGCATGGGAATATCATGACCATTATCCTGAACTACTTCGATAAGAAGTATGGATATGAGTTCTTTGAACAAACGTCCAAGCCGGATATTTATAAGCTGGAATTTGAAGAATTGGAGCTTACCCATGTGGAGCGGCTGTGGGACTCCGAAGTGCTGAACAGATGAAATATTTTATAAAGCTGAATGCACTAAGCGTACTTTATGCCTTTATGTTGTTTGTTGTAATAGAGCTGCCATTGAATATTTATCGAATCAGCAGAATTTCCGGCTTGGAGCTGGGAAAAGTAGATACCTTGCTGTTTATCTTCAAGCTTGTTTTATTTTTATTATCTTCTATAGTATTTATTTGGCTTACAAAAAAATATTTGAGCGGAAAAAAATCCATGTATTTCACTACGATCCTATGGTTTCCCTATTTGATTCTATTCATTAGTTTATTCGCAACCTGGTTCCCAATCACAGAACCTGCAGATAAACCTGCACCGGTAACAGGACTGATCATAATAGGGGCCATGATTATTTATCCGTTTTATATCGCAATGATTAGTATTATCGCAAGCATCAATTTTAAGTCAGAAGCTGGATAGAGGTTGGAAATGAGGATCAATGATCTGAAAGAAAGACTTTTTTATATTTGTATCTGCCTCGTTGTTATTGTATTGGGGTTAAGCACTAGAGTATTCACGGATCAGCTGCCTTTGTTTGTATCTAGACATTTCGGAGATGCGCTTTGGGGCAGTATGGTTTATTTTATGTTTCGGGTTCTACTGGTAAATCAAAAGCTAAGGCTCGCCTTTGTATGGAGTTTGGTGTTTAGCTTCGGCATAGAATTTAGCCAGCTGTATCAAGCGGAGTGGATCAACAGCATCCGTTCTACAGTATTGGGTGGTCTAATTCTCGGAAAAGGATTCCTGTGGATCGACCTTGTTAGATATTTAGTGGGCATTGCCCTTTGTTATGGATTGGATCAATACTTTCACCAAAAGGTGCACCGAAATAATAAATAGTGTTTATTGGAGAGGAACCTTTAAATGGTAAATAGTTTGATTGTGGTATGCTTGCTTACGATGATTATTCACACGGCAGAAACCTTATCGTATTCGGTACGATACGCCGGAGTGAAGCTGAACAAGATAGCCATTGCGTTATCTCTCACAGGCATTATTGTTCTCGTCTCAAGAACTGCAAATATGATCCAAGCTCCACTGACGGCTAAATTCGTAGATTATGCCAAAATACATTCCGATTTTCCACTTCTTAATTACTTGAGAATTATATTATTGGCTTCTTCATTAGGGACTTTAATTGCCATTGCTGTGTTCCCTACCTTTGTAGGCTTGTTTGGGAGAATCATCTCTAAGCTTGAAATCGAAGGTTCTATCCCAAAACTGCTTACCAGTGTGACGATCGGGCAACTTAAGAACACAAGAAAATACATAAGAAAACCAAAAGTGAACTTATATAACTTCAGATACCTGGGGATTCCTAAACGTTTTATTGTGATGAATGTTTTTGTTACAGCCTTTTACACCGTAGGTGTCATATCATCTTTGTACGCTGCTCATCTAATGCCTCAATATAGCACGACTGCTTCTCAAGCTTCCGGACTGATTAACGGTATGGCGACTATTCTGCTGACCATATTTATCGACCCACAGCTTGGTCTTATTACCCATAAGGCTACTGAAAATGTAGAATACCGTGATCAGCTAGGAAAAATATATGTGGTATTGATGGGTTCACGATTTGTAGGCACTATATTTGCTCAGCTCCTAATTGTGCCTGCAGCCCAATTAATTAGTATGTTAGTGAAGCTGATTTGAGCCGGTGGGGGCGAATCATAATCATTAGGGAAGTTTAGATTCTGCTGCTCGTAGTGCTAGCGAAGTCTTCTGTTCCCAGCTGTAAATATTCTGCTGCATGGAATGAATTCGTTTCATTTGCTCATAGGATGATTTCAATTCTGTGGCGGCTCTAACTGCATCTCCTTGCTTAACAGCTGCTTTATATTGTTTGTCAGCTTCCGCGCGTACTTTCTGCGTGGCAGCGAGATTCTTACTCTCGGCAGTTATTTGTTTCTTTAAAGCAGTGATGGGTGCCAACGCATCTTTGACGGGTTTAAGCTTAGCAGCGGTTTGCTTGCGAGCGGCTGCCAAAGCGGTTGTCTTTGTCTTAATTTCGGCTCGGGCGAGGGTTACAGCAGCCTTTAGTTTATTACGCTTCAGGTCCAGCAATGTGACTGTTTTCAAGTCTTTAGCTTTCTTGGCTGCGGTAGACTGTTTACTGAGTGTGCTGTATTGTTCCAGAAGGGGAGCATGTTTCTTCTGAACTGAGCTAGCTTCTGAAGATAAGCGGCTTAACAGTGCTTGATCTGTTGACTGTATGACGGTACGAATAGATTTCAGAGCGTCATTATTCTGTTTGCGTAACTTCTGAATTTTTGAGTTATCTGTCTTGAGGGTGGCTTGAAGCGCGGTATAATTACCATGAAGACTGTTAATGTCATCCAGCGCGGAATCCCAGCCAGTAGCAGCAGACACAAGTGTGAGGTTACAGGTTAAGAAAGCTGCTACCAGTACTACTTGAGCCATCCATTTTAAATCCCTAATTCTGAAAATGTTCGTTCTACATCTGACGGTGTTTTTTGGCTTAAACATTCCTCTCAGCTCCTTAATGAATTAGTTAATATACGCAAAAAAGCACCTCCAAGATAGGCATTGACGCCTGTCTTGCGAGGTGCTTCTCCCGCACAGAAATATAAAAGATGCTCTTACTATAACTTGAAATTAATGGATAGTCAATGAATAATAGAACATTTGTGCTTGTTTTTGTAATTGTGAAATACAAAGGGGAGTAAATATGAGTTCACATCTAGAGTATGGGCACGATCGTGTGGCCCTGATTACCGGAACCTCCAGTGGATTTGGACTGCTGACGGCGCTCAAATTAGCTGGACAGGGGTTTAAGGTGATAGCAACCATGCGTGATTTAAGCCGTAAAGGCGAGCTGGTGCAGCAGGCAGAACAGGCAGGAATTTTAAAGCAGCTTCATTTAATGACCATGGATGTAACTGACAGCGATTCTATAGAGACAGCAATATCTTCAGTACACGAAACATTTGGAAGAATTGATGTTCTAGTCAATAATGCAGGTTTTGCCATTGGCGGTTTCATAGAAGAAATATCTATGGAGGAATGGCGGCGGCAAATGGAGACGAACTTTTTTGGATTAGTGGCTGTGACAACAGCTGTGCTGCCCATTATGCGAGAACAGCAGAGCGGCACGATTATTAATGTAGGAAGTGTAAGTGGATTATCCGGATTTCCAGGTTATGCGCCTTATGCAGCTTCTAAATTTGCTGTTGAAGGCTTCAGCGAAAGCCTGCGTCATGAAATGTCCCCTTATGGAATAAGGGTGGTATTAATTGTACCGGGCTCCTTCCGAACACCGATATGGGGAAAAGGCATGGAGCAAATTCGACGTAAGGAGGATTCTCCGTATAAAGCGCGTCTTGACGCTGTGCTACGATATTCCAAACATACTGCTGAGACAGCGCCTGACCCTAGTCAAGTGGCTAATCTTATCGGTCGTATTACCGAAATGAAAGCACCACGGCTACGTTATCCTATCGGCAAAGGTACGCGAATCTTAATTTTAGGCAAAACGCTGCTTCCATGGAAGTGGCTGGAGAGAATTATTGCGAAAGAATTGAGGTGATAGGATGGAGTCATCCATAAATTTAACAATCATTAAACTAATAGGTTATGTGTCCAGTTTGATGACCGTTTTTTTATGGCTAATTTTTATATTCATCAATCCTTATGCTGAGATTACGAATCGCTCCACTCTTGTGATTAGTATAATCATGTTGTTATTACCGGCGGGGTTATTAGCAATAGGTGTCTTTTTAAACAGAAGTCGGCTAATGCTGCTTGCATTTATCTGGAGTTTTCCCTACAGTTTATATATGTTATTAACACCCGGAATCTTTAGGTTGTTCGGGATTACGAGTCTAATGTATTTACTTTGTTTTGTGTTATTTAGAATGAACAAGATTAGATATTGAACAAGGATAGAGGTGTGCCGATGCTAGAATCGTCCGGAATCCATATCTGTTTCAACGCAGATGGCCGTGAAATAGAAATCCTCGATGTTACTCCATTTGGCAAAGATAAATTTCGAATTGAAGAGACACCGATTTTTAATCCGGCTGTTACAATGGGAGATATTATACAGGTGAAGGAAGAAAATGGAGTCTATTATTACCAAGAGACTGTTCAGAAATCTCCTTTCAAAAGATACGCTTGGCTGCTTAGTAAAGAAGCTGTTGATTCAACGGCCATTGCAGCTTTTAAACATAGAATTATAGAGAATGAAGGCAAATGTGAGTTGATCTTTGGCGGTTTGTTCGTCATTCATATTCCTAAGAATACTTCAATTGATGTTGATGGGGAAATGAATCGAATTATTGAGCGGTTCGAGATTTAAATACTAAGGAAAAAATGCTGCGTCATGAAATGCAAGGAAACTTGCACATGATGACCGCAGCATGGAGAATAGAAGAAACGCTTTTTATTTTATTTCTTCCATAAATGTCTTAAAATTTTCGGCGATTTCTTTTGATTTGGTATGGTGCAGATAATGTCCTGCATCAAGTTTTACCAATTTTCCTTGTACGGAATTTTTGACTTGCTCTTCATGCAATGATATCCAATCTTTTAAGAGAGTATCATCCCCTTGAACAAAGAGCAAAAGGGGGAGATCCTTTGGAAAAGTTGAATTTAGAGCCCCTTTATAATTAGAAGACATATGTTCCACTTCATTTAAGTTAGTGTAATTATAAGTGTTTCTAAGCGTAAGCAATCTCAATTGTTCTTTAGTTTCATCATCAAACGGCAATTCAGCATAGGGATTTCCACTTGATTTAAATAACAATCTGCCCAAGCCTGATTCTCTAAGTAGTTTTAATTTTCCTGTTGGTATTTTAACACCTATTCTGTCTTCCGTTGCAATACTATTATCAATCCCGACAAATGCACTCACTTCGTTTGGATATTTGTTCACATAATTCAAACTGTACATACCGGAAATAGAGTGTGCCATTAGAATATAACGGTCAATATTAAGCTGCTTTACAGCTTCATGAATTTCACTCACAATGTTTTCTGTGGTTCGCTCTTTTTCAGTTCTATCACTTAATCCATAACCGAAAGGCTCAATCACGACAACTTTGTAAAATGGAGATAGTTCATCTATTAACAGCTTAAAATCAAGTCCCGGTGCCACCGTTCCATAACCAGGTAAGAGCACGACTGTCTCTTCACCCTTTCCTTGAATCAAAACGTTCATATTTTTACCATCGACGCTTACAGACTGACCATAGGGTTTTATTTTAGCTTGGTCCGATTTATTGAGGAAAATATTAGCGACAAAAACAGTCACTAGAAAAAGTACTATTGCAGTAGCTAAAGCCCCTAAGGAAATAAGTATAATTTTCAGCGGTTTATTCATCCTTTTTTTAATAACCTCTTCTTCTGGTTTCAATCGCATCTTCTCCTGTTCTAATCGCTTTATTCTAGCTATCTTAATGAGTTGCTAAAGAAAGCTTACCCGATGAAGATGAACTATACATGACGACAATATGAACTGAATATGAACCAGCTAAAAAAAGTTTGACTCTATAAAATGAATGTGAGGTGAGCAATAATGTTGAAATTTATGAAGCAATGGTTGCCGAGTATTGTGATCGCAGTGGTTATTTCTTTGTTTGTTAGAACCTATGTTGCTGAAGCCATGAGAGTTCCAACGGGCTCTATGATCCCAACGATTCAAATCAATGATCGCTTAATTGTTGAGAAAATGTTATGGATGACCACACTGGAGCATGGAGATATTGTTGTATTTACGCCACCTGTAGCTGGTGATGAGAATAAAAGATATGTAAAAAGGCTAATGGGGCTGCCTGGAGATACCTTGGAAATTAAAGATGGCGCACTTTACCGAAACGGAGCGAAGGTTAACGAACCTTACCTCAATGAACAGATGGATTACACTTTTGGACCGGTTACGGTACCCGCCGATCATTATTTTTTTCTCGGAGATAACCGGAATATAAGCTATGATGCTCATCTGTGGGATACTCCATTTGTGTCGAAGGATAAGTTGATTGGGAAAGTAATCGCTGAATTTAGCAATCCCTTTTAGGTAGTGTGTAAGACGGATAAATGTAAGGCTTAATCTCTAAAAATAGATTTAGGGGTGCTGAAGTCGCGGGGGTCTTTTGAACTAACCGAGTGCTTTAATGAGTCTTTAACCATATTGTTACTTTGGAAGAATTTAGCTATCCTTAAGGTAAAATATACCTACATATAGTAAGGGGTGCTGAATTTTGAAAGCTCATGTCACAGATCTCAAACATGGCGATTGTCTAATCACAGATACATTCAATAGTGTTGGCCTACACGTGCTTCCGAAGGGGACAGTGGTCTACGGAGAAGAAATCACCATCCTGATGAGGCATCAGATTGATTATGTCGATATTGAACCACGCATGATGGTGCTGGATAATGAAGAAATGAATGTGGCACAAGGGATAGATGGTAATTTTGATCAAGCCATCCAAAACTATGAATCTATATTTCTGGAAGCACTCAGCAAGGGTAGCTTTACGCAGTCGGATGTTGATAATACGCTGCAGCCATTGCTGGAGAAATTGGATGAACAAAAGGATGTCGTTTCTTTATTATTGCTGCTGGAACGTGATGATATCAGTACATACAATCATTCATTGCAGGTCGGACTGTTATCGTTTTACATAGCGACTTGGTTAGGTCATACAAAAGCCGAAAGATTTGAGATTAGTAGAGCCGGTTATTTGCACGATATCGGAAAAAGCCAGATTGCTCCACATATCTTAAATAAGACGGATAACTTAACTCCCGAAGAATCAGAAGAACTAAAACGTCATACTACGTATGGATACGACATTATCCTTAAATCGATGAATGACGAAAAGACCGCACTAGTGGCGCTTCAGCATCATGAATTCGAGGATGGTACAGGTTATCCTAACAATCTCCGTAAACAGGACTTGCATCCGTATACGCAGATTGTTGCTGTTGCAAATACTTATGTAGGCATGACCTTAGGAAGAGCGAATCAACCAAAACAAGGCCTGATTAACGTTCTGCGCAAGGTACATGAGCTTGGATTTGGCAAGCTGAATGGAAATGCGGTACAAGCTCTGATCGGACATTTATTGCCGAATTTTGTGGGTAAGAGCGTTCAGCTTAGCAATGGTGAGCAAGGTACGATTATTATGAATAATCCGTTGGATATTTTCAAACCTCTGGTAAAAATAAATGAGACTACGTTCAGAGACTTATCTAAAGAGCGTAATTTGACTGTTGAAGAAGTATTTATTTAACGAATATTTTTGTGGCGATAAATAGGAGGCTATCTCCCTGATCCGTAAAATCAGGGGATAGCTTTTTTGTGTTATAATCGAAATTGGGTTAAAAACCCTTCAATATGGAATAGGAGAGTGCTTATCGTGATTATCAAATTCATTCGTTTACGTTAATTTGAGGTGCAATTCAATGATGACATCATCCATTTTTTTGAAAATGTATTGAGTCTTATTTAACTGTGCATTCATTGATAAAATTCGAATGAAATGAGGAATGAACAATGAGCGAAAAAATAGTAAAAGTAAACGGAATTGATATATGTTCGGAAAGTTTTGGAAATCCTAGCAATCCTGCGATATTGCTGATTATGGGTGCCACCTGTTCTATGGTTTATTGGGATGAAGAGTTCTGTCAGCGATTAGCAGATACCGGACGTTACGTTATTCGTTATGATAACCGGGATGTCGGACGTTCCGTTGTTTATGAGCCTGGGAGTTCCAATTATACCGTGATGGACATGGCAAATGATGCTGCTGGGTTACTAGACGCCTATAATATAGAACAGGCAAATATCGTTGGAATGTCCTTAGGCGGAATGATTGCGCAAGTCCTTGCTACACGTCATCCGCAAAAAGTTCTAACCTTAACCTTGATCGCATCAAGTTTTTTCGAATCTGACGATAATGATCGGAACTTGCCTCCTATGGATGAGCGGATCCTCGCATTCCATGCAAATGGAGCAACACTGGATTGGTCTAATGAGGAAGAGGTAGCCAATTATTTGGTTTCAGGTTCCGGCATACTCTGTGGTTCAAAACATAAATTCGATGAGAAAAGAGCGTATAAACAAGTAAGGCTGGAAATAAAACGTGCCAACAACTTGCTTAGCATGTTTAATCATTCTCTTCTTACAGGGGATGACGGCTACGAGGGCAAGGCAAAAAATATCATGGTTCCTACCTTGGTTATCCACGGCACAGAAGACACGGTGCTTCCTATAGAGCATGGCTTGGCGCTTGCGGCGGAAATTCCTGATGCGTCGCTTCTAACCCTGGAAGGAACGGGCCACGAAGTCCACCCGGATGATTGGGAAACAATAATCAAAGCCATTTCGAATCATACTTTAGGCGGTAAAGCTTAACAGGGCTTAAAGAGTAAAATAAAGAAGGGCTACAATTCGGTCTTGCCGATTGTAGTCCTATTTTTTGTAGGATTACTTCGTCCCTAGGAATTAAATCGCTTCACTAATTTTTCTTTATGTGCAGTAAAAGCCTCTTCTAAAGTGATGCCATATAAGTCAGCTAACAATGCGATATTTCCGAGAACATCCCCGATTTCCTCAATCAAGTCGTTTTTCAGTTGCTCTGGAGTACGAGTCGATTCATCCGGTCGATCTCTGCCGATTTCATAGGAGCGTACAGCTCGTGCGACTTCACCTGTCTCTTCCATTAAGAATCCGACTCTTATAAAAGGACCATAAGTAGTCCAGCCTCGTTCTCCATAAAAATGATTAATCCATTTCTGCACATCGTTAATTTCCATATTATGTAGCACTCCTTAATCTTTCACATGATTTATACTCCAACATATAGTATATTAGATAGCGGACATTATCAATATATAGTTTGGAGATGAGATTTTGAAATCAATATGTGTTTTCGCAGGATCGAATTTAGGGGTGCATGAGGATTATAAAGCTAAAGCTGTTGAACTTGGTAACTACATGGCTATGCATAATTATCGTTTAATTTACGGTGGCTCAAAAATCGGATTAATGGGTGAGGTCGCTAATGCTGTTTTGAATGGTGGAGGCGAGGTAATCGGGGTAATGCCTAGAGGATTATTTAATGGGGAAATGGTACATAGAGAGTTAACGCAGTTGATAGAGGTAGAGGATATGCATGGCCGTAAAGCAAAAATGGGAGAGCTGGCAGATGGCTTTATTGCTTTACCTGGAGGGTTTGGAACGTATGAGGAGCTCTTTGAGGTTTTGTGCTGGTCACAAATTGGCATACACAAGAAGCCGGTAGGGGTTCTAAATATCAGGAATTATTTTGATCCTCTGATGAATCTGATACATAACAGTATCCAAGAAGGCTTCTCTAATTCTTCGCATCTAAGTCTGCTAAACGTATCCAACGAGCCGTTGGAACTCTTGACTCTTTTGAAGGAGTATGTTCCGCAAACGCTTGAGCAAAAGTGGAAACAGCTCAACTGAATAATGAAACTTTCAGTTTAATGATCGGGTACTCGGGTACACTGTGATCTGGACGTAAACCAACCGAAATCAGGCATTAGTTTCTCCATGACCTTTACCGCTGAGCGTTCGGACTCAGAAGGCGTTATTTGCACTTAGGTTACTTTGGGTTCTCGCGCGATTTGAACTATCCCCCATGCTTGTGAACACACTTTTCCGATGGATCGGACTCAGCTGACCTTATTTCTCCATTTCGAACGTTTTAGGCGAGCTATCGGACTATATTGCAGCTATTTACTCATAACCACACCGATTCTGCACTGTTACATGGTGATAAGAGCTATACGGTCCGATACTTCTGTAAAAATGACCAAAAAGCGCAAATAGCTGCAATACGGTCCGTAACATATTGAGGGTCTTTGGCTAGTTTGGTTATTTGGGTTAATTTAGTTTCTTGGGCATCATGGGTTTGGTTCTTAGGTTTATCTCCGTTTGAGCAGGGTTTCGGACTCCAGTGACGTTATTTCTTATGAAGAGGTTCATATTTTGTGTTATTTTGGCAATAGCGATTATGGAGTCCGATAGCATCCCGATTATGGGATTATACTGTGTATAAGGTCAACTGGGTCCTATAGCGACTTCGCCAGTGGATTCACGGCGCAAAAGATACGTAATCAAACGAAGTGTGAGGTTTGGATTATGGCTACATTACCGCTGAATTTGAAATTCACTAGTGGATTGGCTATGATAAATATAGAGAAACGCTACAAGAGGAGAAATGAGATAATGACCCCCGAGAATCAAATCGAACAATTTAAGAAGCTTAAGCACGATATCACTCGTTTCATGTTAATTTATAAATTTGCATTGGATGAGATGGAAACGAAGATTGAGATCCTAAAACAGGAGTTTCAGTCTCTGCATGATTACAGCCCAATTGAACATACCAAATCGCGTATTAAGTCTCCAGAAAGTATCATGAACAAGATGCTGCGCAAAAATGGTGAATTATCGCTGGATTCAGTGAAAAATTGTATTAAAGACATCGCTGGTCTGCGGATCACCTGTTCTTTTATCTCTGATATCTATCATGTTAGTGAGATGCTTCAGAAGCAGGATGATCTAACGGTCCTTGAGGTAAAGGATTATATTAAGAACCCTAAACCTAACGGATATCAGAGTCTTCACTTGCTGATTCAAGTCCCTGTTTTTATGTCCGATCGCCAGGAGCTTGTCTGTGTAGAAGTTCAAATTCGTACCATTGCTATGGATTTCTGGGCAAGCCTCGAACATAAAATCTTTTATAAATATAATAAATCAGTACCTGAGAGTATGACTCGTGAACTGAAAAATGCGGCGGATGCCGCTCATGCCCTTGATCTGCAAATGGAGCGTCTGCACCGGGATATAAAGGAAATCAAAGACGATGATGAAGATGATCTTAGCTCCTTCGAGGAAGAGCTTCGCCGTATAGTGGTTCATAATAAGCAGTTCACACTTCCAGCTAACTTTATTAAATTGCTTGACGACAAATAGACTGTTTTGTCCGCCTAGAGTTATCCGTTTCCTTTCGGGTGACTCTAGGTTTTTCTTGTATACATCATTGCCATAGATAACTAGAATAGAGTATTCTCAACTAGAAGAGAATGGTTACTTCAGCTTCATCATTTTTACATAAAAGGAGAATGAAGATGAGCGAGCGTACACTTCGCACCATTACTGTGAATCAAATCGGATATCCGCTGGATGGACAAAAGATCGCAGTATTTACAGGTACTGAGCATGATTTTCAGGTAGTTGATGTTGATAGTGGGACTATTGTGTTCAAAGGTAGTTCAGATGCTGGAAGATTTGATAAAGCCAGTGGATTAACTTTGCACACAGGTGATTTCTCGGAGGTCAATACTGAGGGGAGATATCGGATTGAGCAGAGCGAGGGTGTAGCTTCGGCATCCTTTACAATCTCAGATCAGCCTTATCATGAGCTTCAACAGGGCTTGCTGAAAGCTTTCTATTATTATCGCTGTGGCGTTGAGTTGACTGAAGAATATGCTGGAGATTGGAAGCACAAGGCGTGCCATACCGCAAAAGGGATTGTATATGGTCAACCGGATCTTCAACTAGACTGTTCGGGTGGCTGGCATGATGCAGGTGATTATGGAAAATATAGCGGTCCCGGAGCGAAAGCTATCGCGGATATGCTGCTTGCCTATGAATTATATCCCTCGGCTTTTGTAAGCGCTATCCCATTGCCTGAAAGTGATGGATCTACGCCAGATGTGCTGCTGGAATGCAGGGTGGAGCTCGATTGGTTGTTTAAAATGCAAGACTCCGCAACAGGTGGTGTATACCATAAATTGACTACGTTAAGCTTTCCTGGTCTGGATGTTATGCCTGAGGACGATACAGCAGACCTGTACTTCTCACCAATATCTGCTACTGCAACTGGGGATTTTGCTGGTGTTATGGCTATGGCTGCAAGAGTGTACAAGCCTTTTGATGCTGCTTATGCGCGGAAATGTCTGGATGCTGCGGGGGCAGCATGGGAATGGCTTGTACAGCATCCAGATGTACCCGGTTTTACGAATCCGCCTGAGATTAGCACTGGAGAATACGGGGATGGAGTCGATAAGGACGAGCGGTATTGGGCAGCGGCGGAGCTGTATCGTACGACAGGGAAAGAGGAGTATCATCAAGCTGTTCTGCAGCTAGTGCAGCTGACTTTTCCAAAATACAGTTTAGGCTGGGGTGATATGGGGGGCTATGGCACTATCGCTTATCTGTTAAATGGTGAGGAGCAAGCAGACCGTGCTTTATATGCCTCGTTAAAAGAAGGGCTTGTTGCTGAGGCACAACGATTAGCGGAACAGAGTCGTGAGGAGGGCTATAGGATCTCCTTAAAAGAGGAGGACTATATCTGGGGCAGCAATATGCTAGTAATGAACAATGCAATGCTGCTGCTGGCGGCTGAATATTTTAGTGGGGACTCCAGTTTTGCGGACTGTGCCTTAGATCATCTACATTATCTGATGGGGCGTAACGTTCTGGATATCAGCTATGTTACCGGGTTTGGGGATCATGCCGTGATGAATCCGCATCATCGCCCTTCTGTAGGTGACCATGTGGCTGATCCGGTGCCGGGATTGGTGTCAGGGGGGCCAGATCGTGGGCTGCATGATGAATATGTAGTTGAGCATTTACAAGGAAAACCAGCTGCGCAGTGCTTTGTCGATCATGAGCTTAGCTATTCTACGAATGAAGTGACGATCTATTGGAATTCACCTGCGGTGTTTGTTGTGGCCCGTTTTAATCAATAAAATGCAATAGTTCGAATAGGGAAAGACGTCCTGAAACTGGATGTCTTTCTCTTTTTTATAGCTGAAATGCTATAATACTAGACGGTATGCTATTTTAGCGGATGGTATTAGGAGGTAGGGGATTGAGTAGTATTTTTGAGATTCAGAGACTTGCAAAACTTAACTGGAAAAGTAACGAGCAAACTTCGAAATATCTTTTCTCGGAGATCTCCGCAGACATAGCTGAATCGGACCGCATCGCATTGATTGGTGCCTCTGGCCAAGGGAAAAGTACACTCCTTAGAATCCTGGCTCTCTTGGATGCTCCGGATGAGGGAGATATGTTGGTAAAGGGGACTTCATATAAAAGTATGGATGCGAGATTATGGAGGATGAAAATAGGGTTTGTAGCACAACAAGCGGTCATGCTGTCTGGCAGTGTGGAGGATAATTTAAGAACTGTCAGCAGACTGCATGACAAACCTTATGATCTTAAACTAGTGCAGCGACTAATTGGGCAATTGGGGCTGGAGCATTTGGATTTAAGCAAAAAAGCGGCAGATTGTTCGGGTGGTGAAAAGCAGCGGATTTCTTTGATTCGCTCCTTGCTGCTCCGACCTACGGTATTATTGCTCGATGAAATCACCGCTTCGCTCGATGTCAACAGCACTCAAATGGTTGAAAAGCTACTAGAGGATTGGCATAAGGAAGAAGGCACTTCGATGATTTGGGTCACTCATGATCTTAAGCAGGCGAGCAGAATAAGCACAACTACATGGTTTATGGGAAAAGGCAGGTTGGAACAGCATGTGAGCGAGTCTTTTTTTGCTGAATCTGCGGAAGAATTGGCTAAAAGGTTCGTTCGGCCTTCGGAAGGAGCGTCGTTGTTATGAGTTATACAGCACTAAGTTTCACGCTTCTGTTTGTATTAGGGACAATGTTGGTCTCCGTGTGGCAAAAGCTCGGACTGGAAAAAGATATTATTGTAGGCACAGTGCGGTCGGCCATTCAATTGCTTGCGGTGGGGTATGTGCTGCAATTTATTTTTAAATCGGATCAGGTCATTTATGTAATTGTGATAATACTCTTTATGATCAGTGTAGCCGCATGGAATGCAGCCAAAAGAGGCAAAGGCTTGCGCGGATTAGTCTGGAGAATTGGACTGGCGATTGCTACTATGGAACTGCTCATGATGGGCATTCTGCTCAGCTTACATATCATTGAGGCTACGCCACAATATATCATTCCGATTAGCGGCATGACCATTGGCAGTGCTATGGTGGTTTCAGGGTTGTTCATTAACCATATCAAGCATGAAATTCAGCAGAGCAAAGGGGAGATTGAAACGTTGTTGTCTCTTGGAGCAACGGTCCCACAGGCGGTCCAGGAAGTTAGAAAAAGATCTGTAAAATTCAGTATGATTCCTACCATCGACGGTATGAAGACGGTTGGGCTTGTTCAACTCCCTGGAATGATGACCGGAATGATCATCGCGGGTGCTGATCCTGTAGTAGCTGTTCGTTATCAGATATTAATTGTGTTCTCGTTCACTGCCTCTGCTGCCATAACGAGTATGCTGCTCAGTGTACTGAGCTACAGACTCTTTTTCACGCCGGATCTAAGGCTCAAGCAAATAGTGGAGCAAGGCTAAGCCTATTTCTCACAAGCAATTCCGTCTTTGTCACGGTCGCTTTTTTTATTGGCATTATAGAGTTCTTTCGATACGTAGGGTTTGTATTTCGTTTTGCCGCCTTTGTTCTTGGTTGAGCTGGAAATGGCAACTCCACCTTTGTAATCTTTGTTTAGCTCCGTGCAGTTTTTGTAGGTTTTGACCTTGGATTCTGCGCTTGCTGTATTCAAGGTAGCGACGGATAGAGTGAGTAGCAGACCTGCTGCTAGACAAATGTTTAAGATTTTTTTCATGGGAACACTCCTATAAAAATTTAATGAAATTGCTGGTTGTGTAGTATCATTGTATTTTATATTACCAGTTTAATTCATTGAGGTATACATTATTGGTGGATTTGGAAACCGTGTACATATTTATGAGTGAAGTGGGGGAATAATTAGATTCAATTCACATGTAGTGAACAGGCTACGAATGAGGTGATTCTAATTAGCAAAATGAAAATGGCGACTGCCCTAATTGCGGGATTGTTGCTTCTGCCGGGTATGGCTATGGGTGCATCAGCTCCCGTTACTATGACTCACGTTAATGGAGAACTGCTATCGGCTATGCCCAAGCCAGCTCCGGAGTCTAGGCGCATTATATTACCTTCTGCAATTCAAGCATCAGAGCTATACGGGTTCGGATTACAGCATCGGAATGCCTCGATTCAATATTCGATCTTCTCTAAAGATTTCAAAAAGATTATGTATCCGCGGTTTGTTGAACTAAACTGGGTGACGGGTGTCTCAAGTCCTTGGATCACGAACTACGAGGTCACTAAAGAAACGATAATTAACAAGAACTCAGAGGTCATAGAAATGCGTCTGGATACTGCGACTTCAAGTGGACCAGCACCTTCTATACTTTTGACAATCTCACTTGTGCAAGAGAAGAATAGCTGGGTGATTACCGGAGTGACATCGGACCCCGAGCTGCCGCGTGGCGGATTGCCTAGGAAGTAGGTTGGTTATGGATAGGAAAAAGAGCAAGCGTAGTAGGGGGGCCCATACGCTTGCTCTTTTTTTGATTCGAAAGCACATCGTTCAGTCCACGTGGTCTGTTTTTCCACAAATGATCAGCTTACGTTGGTGATTATTTAAGAAACCTCGCTTCACAGATCGTTACGGACCGTATTGCAGCTATTTTTGCTGCACTGCACGATCGTTACGGACCGTATTGCATTTTTGCTGCACTGTACGATCGTTATGAACTGTATTGCATTTTTGCTGTACTGCGCCATCGTTACGGACCGTATTGTAGCTATTTTGGCATTATGGTCGTCCTGGCGAGAGTTTCGGACTGTATGGCTCTTATTCCCCTGAAATCACGCATTATAGGAGTACATTTGGGTGAATAGCTGCATCTGAGTCCGATAGCAAGGCTAAATCGCCGAAATTATGAAAATAAGAGCTCCTCGGTCCGATCACCGCCAAACTCTAGTGTATTTAAAGTCGCAATGTTCAGCTCAGAGTGACAATGCCAGCTCAAAGTGGCAAGGCTAACTCAAAGTGGCAAGGCTAACTCAGAGTGACAATGCCAGCTCAAAGTGGCAAGGCTAATTCAGCGTCACAAATCATCAGCCTAAGTTGGTGATTACTTAAGAGACAGTGCTTCAGACATCGTTACGGACCGTATTGCAGCTATTTTAGCATTATGGTCGTTCTGGCGAGAGTTTCGGACTGTATGGCTCTTATTCCCCTAAAATCACGCATTATAGGAGTACATTTGTGCGAATAGCTGCGTCTGAGTCCGATAGCATGGCTAAATCGCTGAAATTATGAAAATAAGAGCTCCTCGGTCCGATCACCGCCAAACTCTAGTGTATTTAGAGTCGTAATGTGCAGTTCAGCGTGACAATGCCAGCTCAAAGTAGCAAGGCTATCTCAGAGTGACAGTGCAGCTCAAAGTGGCAAGGCTAACTCAGCGTCACAAATCATCAGCCTAAGTTGTTGATTACTTAAGAGACAGCGCTTCAGACATCGTTACGGACCGTATTGCAGCTATTTTGGCATTATGGTCGTCCTGGCGAGAGTTTCGGACTGTATGGCTCTTATTCCCCTGAAATCACGCATTATAGGAGTACATTTGGGTGAATAGCTGCATCTGAGTCCGATAGCAAGGCTAAATCGCCGAAATTATGAAAATAAGAGCTCCTCGGTCCGATCACCGCCAAACTCTAGTGTATTTAAAGTCGCAATGTTCAGCTCAGAGTGACAATGCCAGCTCAAAGTAGCAAGGCTATCTCAGAATGACATAGCCCAGCTCAGCGTCAGTAGTCTAGCTTGCTCACAAAGCGCAGCTCGAGCCGCCAACTCAGCTCACATCGCATAGCCCGGCCCAGCGTCATCAGCCCGGCTCGCATCGCATAGCTCAACTCACATCACATAGCTCAGCTCAATCACCAGCTCAGCGCCAAAAACCCCAGCCAAGCCACAACAGCTACCTAGACTATCCAGCTGTTAAACGACTAATCTCTTCCCGCCTTCACCATTAATTCCGCCAGCATTTTGGGTTCGGTTCGAACGGTGGTCATGTGATCTCCTTTGCCCTCGATGAAGCGGAAGATGCCTAAATGACTGGATTGTGTAGGGTGGAATCCGTATGGACCTTGCGGTATCGCGGTGTCCTCCGTTAGATAAAGGTAACTTTTAGGGATCTGGAGACTGTAAAATTTCTTGAGATCAAGCTTTTCGAAAAGTGGACTTGCTGGCTCAGGAGGAGCTTGTTTATAAAAAGCTTGCGCTTCCGCAAGACTGGCGGTGTTGACGAATGTATCCCGGAAAAGAGGGAAGGGGAGCGTTATGGTGTTATTGCCGGAAGTATCTCTCAGCTGTTCAAAGTACTTCAGCGAATCAGCTGGAAATTGGTCCGCCACACTTTGCCCATCTAGCGGTGCGAAGGCGTCGAAGAATACCAGACGTTTGATTCGATCTGGTACTTCCTGAGAGACGGTTTGGATCACCGAACCACCAAAGCTATGTCCGAGCAGAATGATATCCTTTAAGTCTTTTTGCTTGATATAGTCGACAACAGACTGTGTGATTTGCGCATGCGTTACATTATTGTTTTTGTCCCCGCCATGTCCGGCATATTCCGGAGTATAGACGGTGTGCCCTAAGCTGCGAAGTGCGGCGGCCGTTTGATCCCAAAAACCAGCAGTAGCCCAAGACCCATGAACTAGAACGAATGTAAGAGGCGCTTGTTTCGCTGCTGTTTTGTTATTGGCGGCCTCAACTGTGGAGCTAAGATTCATAGGCTGGAAACCCATAATTGTAAAGACAGTGATACATAAAGCTAACACTATTTTTGTGCGAATCGATTTCATACTGTGCCTCCTATGTGGGGTGAGAGTGTAATACTTAGAGGATGCCCCGTTTAGAAAAGAAAGATGAATTTTTATCAGGAGTAGTGAATCTCCGCACCTAGGCATAGGCAAACGCATATCTTGTGTTTAGGGAAAGCAAAAATTTATAGCAACAGAAAGGTAGGAAAAAAAGTGACTTCATACATGGACTATACGTCCCCCAATACAGAGTTTACTTTTGATGTGAACACTAATACACTTTTTAAAAAAGATGCCAACAACTTCATTAACTTGCTGTCGGTTAAACAATTGAATACGCTCGAGAACATATCACTGCTGGATATTTTTCTTAGCAAATCAAATGTGGTTGAACCTCATTATCATCAAAATGCTGCAGAGCTTGTATATTGTATCTGCGGTTCAGCGGTAGTGTCTTTAATCAATCCGTTCACAAATGAACTTCTGCATTTTCCGATTTGTCCGGGTCAAGTGGCAAATGTGCCGCAAGGCTGGTGGCATTATGAGATAGCTACTGTCGATAATACACATCTGCTCGCGATTTTTGACGCACCTATTCCTGAGGTTATCTTAGGTTCGGATATTCTTAGCAAAACCCCGGCAAATGTATTAGCCCATACTTACTGCTTAAATGAAGCTAAGGTAAAAGAAGCTTTAGCTCCAATCAAGCCTGGAACCTTCATCGGCCCTCCTGCTGACTGCTGCGAAGAAGATAAAGTAATGGGCAGCAGCAATATGGCTCCTAATATGGCCCCTAATATGGCTCCAAATATGCAAGCCAATGTTAAACCAAATATGCATCCTAATATGCAGCCAAATATGAATCCATACGCTCATATGCAGGCGCAACCCATCCCGATATCTTCACAAATGCCTCCAGCTACACAAGCCTTTAATTATCAGCCATACCCGATGCAAGGGTACTATACGCAGGGTTATGATCAGCATTATCGCCAACAACCCTATGTACAGCAGCAGCCGCATTACCAATATCCGAATAACCAAGAGTAAACTAAAAAAACCTCCCGGAACTCTAGATTCCGGGAGGTTTCGTTGTTAAACCTAGGATAAACGGACAAGTACTCTTCCTCTAAGGTTTCCTTGTAGAATATCTTCCAATGCTTGCGGTAGCTCGGTTAACGTGACTTCACGATCCACGAGGTTCTCCAGCTGACTTGGCTTCAGATCGCTCGCCATCCGTTTCCAAGCCTTCTGGCGAAGGTCTGCAGGACATTCAACGGAATCTATGCCGAGAAGGTTAACACCCCGAAGAATAAACGGAAGTACTGTAGTTGGAACTGAAGTGCCTCCGGTTAAGCCACTTGCAGCTACAGAACCTCTGTAGGTGATTTTACTCAAAACTGCGGCAAGGGTGTCACCACCCACCGAATCTACTGCGCCTTGCCATAATTGTTTGTCCAAGGGTTTGCTGGCGCCGCCAATGACCTCTTCACGTGAAATCACGTCTTCGGCTCCTATACCTCTAAGGTAATCGGCAGCTTCGGCGTTACCTGTGCTTGCCACTACGCTATACCCTTTTGCGCCAAGCATGGCAATAGCAGATCCACCTACACCGCCGGTAGCGCCTGTTACAAGTACTTTGCCTTTGTCCGGGGAAACGTCATGATCTTCCAGGGCCAGTATGGATAAGGCGGCTGTCAGTCCTGCAGTACCGTAGATCATAGCTTCTTTAAGCGTCAGGCCTTCGGGAAGGGGAGTGATCCAACCTGCGGGAATACGAGCGTATTCGCTAAAGCCACCAAAGTGTGATACGCCAACACCATATCCTGTTGCAATGACTTGCTGCCCTTTATGAAACCGCTCGTCTGTGGAAGATACCACAATACCGGATAAATCTATCCCTGGAATAAAGGGATATGTTCTTAGAATTTTACCGTTTGGAATACTGGCTAAACCGTCTTTATAGTTTACACTGGAGTAAGCAACCTTAATTACAACCTCTCCAGCTGGCAGATCCTCTAGGGTAACCGGTTTAACAGCTACGGAGAAGGATGATTCTGTTTTGTCGACAACTAACGCTTGAAATGATTCTGTCATAAGTGTGAGCTCCTTCAACTACGTTATAGGTAAGACATGTATATAATATTTATTCTGCCCGGTCAACTTGTGATTGTCTATGATATAGCGCAATTGTTTATTATGGTTCCGTTAAATCGCGTGATAGAGGGTGAAGCTTATGAAATGGAAAAATTTAAGGGTTACAGTCTTAGTGGGTATCACATTAGTCTCACTTGGTTTTAATGGATATTCTTTTTATAACAAGCCACCAAAAGAGACTAACCCAACTACCAAGGAGCTAGTTCAAACTATGGGTGTGATTTCAATCCAATCTAACTCTGAGAGCGGAGTGCAGGGTGAGAGTGTGGAGGAACTGAAAAAAATTATTTATAAGTTACCGCAAGTGGAGAAAGAATTAGCTTTTATAAAGGGCGTTATCACAGAAGGGAATACGGTTTATCTGGATCTGGATGAGGTGGAATGGTTCGGTGGAGCGGCAGCAGAAATTGCAGCTAAAGAAGATGGTGTAATAGAACCCGAATCATTGCCTAATGGATTCTATATCCGAAATGCAAGCGAAGAAATTAAGCGGGTTAAGCTGGAGCCTGATGTAACTATAGCTGAACTAAACGGGGCGAGACATCAGCAAGGGGACTATACGAGTTTTATTAGCGAAGAGCTAATGGAAAGATTATTCCATCTGACATTTGTAGAAGGTAAGGTTGTTTTGCTAGAAGAGCAGTACAGACCTTAGTGAAGGAGAACAACTAGAAAGGGCCAGTGGAGAAAAGGAATCGGCAGGATACTCTACAACATGCAGAAAAGGTAATGAAGAGTAGAAGAGCTTACGGTTTGTTTATGCTTACATACACTTAAGATTATGATGAATTTTATTTTTATGGGAAAAATGGCTCTGTGCCCGTAGCTGTCATACCTGATGTATTTGGGTCGGGTGCGGATGGGAATACTGTAAGAAGAAAAATTTTTCGTTGATCTAGTTAATAGGCGGAAGATATGTTTAAATGGGAAAGTATAGTATTTTTTAAATAATAGGATTGAAGAAAGAGAGGCTAATTCATGTCGATTGCGACTACAATGATTATCAGGCTCGAAATTCGGAAATCGGTTGCATCTTTTGGCGATGTTGCTTCAGGAATTGCCGCAGCTGGCGGAGATATTGTTGCTATTGACGTGATACGTGCAGGGAAGGATGTCACTACCCGAGATATAACAGTGAATGTGCAAGACGCAGCTAATGGAGATATTATCTCAATATTATCGAAGATGCCGGGAATTAAAATAATCAACGTGTCGGATCGGACCTTTCTGGCTCATCTTGGCGGAAAAATCGAAATCACACCTAAAATGCCGATTAAAAATCGGGAGGATTTATCCTTAGTGTATACGCCGGGGGTTGCCCGGGTATGTACGGCGATTGCTGAAGATCCCAGAAAAGCTTATTCTCTGACGATGAAAAGAAATACAGTTGCAGTCGTTTCGGACGGCACTGCTGTGCTTGGACTAGGGGATATCGGGCCGGAAGCCGCTATGCCCGTCATGGAAGGTAAGGCGATGCTGTTTAAGCAATTGGCGAACATTGATGCTTTTCCGCTGTGCTTAAATACCAAAGATCCGGATGAAATTATCAATATCGTAAAAGCAGTTTCTCCTGGCTTTGGAGGGATAAACTTAGAGGATATAAGTTCGCCACGCTGCTTTGAAATCGAACGCCGGCTTGCGGAAGAGCTGGACATTCCGGTATTTCATGATGATCAGCATGGAACATCCGTGGTGGCTTTTGCAGGACTTTTGAATGCGCTTAAAGTTGTAAATAAATCTATTGAAAATGCACGGATTGTTGTTGTGGGTATTGGGGCGGCTGGAGTGTCCATATGTAATCTGCTGCTGGCAGCGGGCGCGCGTTATATTTATGCGGTTGATCGTGAAGGCGTTCTCAGAAAAGATCTCCAGTATGATAATCCGGAATGGCAGAAGCTTGCTGCCGCAACCAATCCTGAGGGAATTGAGGGGGGAATAACGGAGGTTATACGAGGGGCAGATGTCTTTATTGGGGTGTCCCGTGGGGGAATTCTAACCGTGGATCATCTCAAAAGCATGGCCAGTGATAACATCGTTTTTGCGATGGCTAATCCTACACCGGAGATTGAACCGGATTTGGCAGAACCTTTTGTTCGCGTCCTAGCGACAGGCAGAAGTGATTATCCGAACCAGATCAACAATGTGTTATGTTTTCCGGGTATTTTCCGTGGCGCACTTGATTGCCGGGCTAGAACTGTGAATCTGGAAATGAAGCTGGCTGCGGCAAAAGCCATTGCATCGGTCGTTCATCCGGATGAACTCAATGAGCAATATATCATCCCAAGTATTTTTAACGAAAAAGTAGTTGAACAGGTGCGCCTGGCAGTAATACAAGCAGCTATATCCACGGATGCAGCACGCCGGATTCCTAAAGACGTAGCAGCTATAACGGAATAAGATCTATACGATAAATGGACTGCTTTGCTTACTTAGAGAGCAGTCTATTTGTTTTTATACTTGGAGGAAAATTGCCCGAATTGCAACTTTAAATCCACTTAAAGGTGAGGGAGTGTATGAGAAGAATTCATATTATGGGAGCCTCAGGCGTAGGAACGAGTACTTTAGGTTACGAATTAGCTAAAGTGTTGCCACATGTACAGTTAGACAGTGACGACTATTTTTGGGAGCATAAATTCACTAAGCAGCGTGAGGTCAATGCGCGATTAGCGAAACTTACAAGCGATTTGACCCATAAGGAGCCTTGGATTTTAAGCGGTGCGGTATGTGGCTGGGGAGATGGCCTTCGACCATTATTCGATTTGGTTATTTTTCTAGGACTTCCACCGGAAATTCGTTTAGATAGATTAAGAGCCAGAGAGTACGAAAGATATGGTGATCATATTTTGCCTGGAGGAAGTAAATACGAAGCATATCAGACCTTTATGGAGTGGGCGGCATTATATGATGTTGCTGGAGTTGAAGTCAGGAGCAAAGTGCTGCATGAGGAATGGATGTCCGCACTGGAATGTCCTATTTTACGAATAGAGGAAGATTTATCGGTTGGAGAGCGCGTTGAGATCGTGCTGAGATATTTACAAATGGTATAGGAGGAACTTTTGGTCGGCGGAATATATTCAACAGGCTACAGAAGAAGTCAGCAATAATATTGAGGGAGTCAAAGGTGAGTTGAAGTCCGTACATTCTGGGATTGGTGCGTTTGAGCGAGAGGATTCTATCATCAAAGTGGTAGTAGAGTGGGATGGACAGAAAGACGAATTCGAGTTGAAGGAAGTTTGGAATTATGGGCATTACTCTTTATGAAGGTGTTGGCGCAGCAGCTGGTCCAAAGAGGTTATAATGGAAAGCGAATATCTCATCCACGGAATGGCGGACTGTATGTGTATGAGTAGGGCTGTTAATTTAAAAGAAAGCAGGATGAACAATCATGGTTGTTATTAAAGAAATAGAAATGGAATCTCTTCCTGAACTGGGGAATTTATATCAAGAGCTGATGAATAAACCGTCTGACCTTAATAAGCTTGAAAAAGTATTTAAAGGGGTCAAGGCGGATAACCGCTACATCCTGTTGGGTGCTTTTGTAGAAGGAGAGTTACTAGGGTCTTTGATGGGGATCGTGTGTCAGGATTTAGTGGGGGACTGCAAACCGTTTATGGTGATTGAGAATGTGGTGGTTTCAGCGCGGGCACGCCGTCAAGGCGTTGGCAAAAAACTTATGAACGCCATTGAACAAGCGGCCCGGGAAAGAGACTGCTATTATATCATTTTAGTCTCCGGTGAGCAGCGGAAGGAAGCGCATGTGTTCTATGAATCGTTAGGTTATAGAGATGAAAAGGTGGAGGGATACCGAAAACATTTAAGCTCCCATTAAAAAGCACACAACTTTCTAGGAGGTTTTTAACCTGCAAACATTTTTTCAATATAACTGGATGGTCCGTGAACAATGGTATGAGTGGTGTGGAGATATTTCTGAGGAAGAGTTGCTCGCAACACGTATAGGTGGTGTAGGCAGTATTCTTAAGACGCTTTTTCACATTGTTGATGTGGAGTGGAGCTGGATTCAAGTATTGCAAGGAAAGCCGGATTTCCAAGAGGATTTTGAGCGGTACAAGACTTTGCAGCAAGTACGAGAATTGGATGCAAAATTCCACACAGAGGTGGAACCCTTTGTAACGGCTTGGCATGAGGGGCTGGAGCAGAGGGTTTTTGAGGATCATCTTCCGGATGGCAGGATCGTGACCGATGCCTGGGGTGAGGTAATGCGCCATGTGATTGCTCATGAGATTCATCATGTCGGGCAATTATCGGTCTGGGCTAGAGAGATCGGAAAACCGCCAGTTTCAGCTAATCTGATTGGCAAAGGGCTGATAAACAGCCTACCTGGCAAAGTGTAGACAAGCTATTCAGCGTATACTCAGATTCATATTTTACAATCTCCTTGAACTGCGAAAACATAAATCTGTACTTCAAGGAGGATTACACATGGTGAAGAAGAAAAATTTGCTGAGAAAGTTCATGGCAGCTACACTAAGTCTTGCTATCGTCTCAACGGCGTTTGGTGTTGCTGGAAACACGCCCGTAGTTAGTGCGGCGGATGCAGGTGTAACGAAAGCGTATGAATCCCTGTTCGCGGGTGACAGAATCATTGATGTTAAAGTAACGATTGATGATGCGGATTGGAAAAGTATATTAGCAAGTCCCCTCGAAAAAGAATACAAAAAAGTTAAGGTTGAAGTTGACGGGAATGTTGTTGAAAATGTTGGATTTTCTACTAAAGGGAATCTGACGTTAAAATCGGTAGCCAGTATGACAGACTCGGATAGATACAGCTTCCGGCTGAAATTTGATAAATATGATAAGAAGCAAACGTTACTTGGTCTTGATAAAATGGTACTGAACAACAATTACTCAGACCCTTCGTATATTCGTGAATATTTACATTACGAAGCGCTTCGTTCTGTAGGTGTGGATGCACCTTTGACTGTGTTCACCAACCTGTATATCAACGGAGAATTATATGGTTTTTATGTAGGTGTGGAAGCGATAGATGATAGCTATCTAGAACGTACCTATGGAGAAAATTATGACGATGGTGTTCTGTATGATACAGAAGAAAAAAGTTATCTGCAGTACAAAGAAGGCAGTGACTACGAAACAATAACTTATGATACAGGTAAGGAAGATGATAAAGCTTCGTTGAAGAACTTCATCAAGGTGCTGAATGAGATGCCTGCCGGTGAGAAGGGTTCTATTGAAAGTGTGCTAGATGTGGATTCGGCACTGAAGTATATTGCCGCTAATGCTGTATTGGGTAATTATGACAGCTATAACGGGGATAAAGGTCATAATTATATGTTGTACGGGGATGCATCCGGTAAATTTAGTGTACTTCCATGGGATATGAACATGTCCTTTAACGGGTATTCTGGTGGCGGAGGCGGCAGAACAGGTACAACAGACACAACAGCTGCTGCGGGCACAACTTCTACATCGGCAACAACCCTTGCAGCCAATACCAGCGCAGTAACTGCATCAATTGATAATCCAACGCTTGGGATAAGTTTAGATCAGGTCCCAATGATTGCTAATCTGTTGGAAGTGCCTGAATATAAGACTAAATACCTGAAATATGTATCTGAGCTGGTTGATTATTTGGAAGGAATTCAGAGCAGAATTACTGAATTGGCTACCTTGATCAAACCTTACGTTCAAGCAGACCCAACCAAATTTTATACCATGGAACAATTTGAAAGTAATGTTACTTATTCAGCAACAGGTGAAATGGGTGGTAGTGGAGGAATGACTCCGCCAGCTGGGATGGAGGGCATGACACCTCCGGATGGAACGACACCGCCAGCACGTCCTGATAATACAGCGACTGCGACTGATGGCAATCCTACACCTCCAACAGGTAACGCTGGAGGCGGGGGACAAGGTATGGGGACAATGGCAGCAGGTTCGATTATGACCTTTGCGCTGAACAGACTTGCTAATCTGCAAGGCCAGCTAGGACTTAACGTCACACCTCTACCCTCTGTAACTACAACGCCATCAACAACGAATCCGAACACGACGGGCACTAAGGGAATATCCGTACTTTTAAACGGAACAGCGGTCAGCTTTGCAGATCAGCTTCCTGTGAATAAGGATGGCCGTGTGCTGGTGCCAGTGAATGCAATCTTTAATGCTCTGGGTGCTACAGTAACCATGGATCAAACGACTAAGAAAATTACCGCAATAAAAGACAATACAACGATCGTAATGGCCATTGGCAGCAAGACTGCTTACATCAATGGCAAAGCACTCACACTCGACGTTCCTCCGCAAATTATCGGAAATCGGACACTGGTTCCGGTAAGATTTATTTCCGAGGGATTGAATATGGATGTGAAGTGGGATGCAGGGACTTCTACAGTTACAGCTACGACTAAAATAGCAGCTTAATAATTAGCTTTATCGCGTATGCGGAAATCCGGGGCAAGCTCTGGATTTCCGCATTTTTTAATTCAAGCAGATCAACTCGTGCTGCTACTAGAGAGCAGTGGCGGAAACCAGACATGACGAAGATCGACCCAACCCTGGCTATTGAAGCTAACCCCGCGGACAGAGGGGAGATAAGCTGTCTGAGTCGGCTTTTCATACAAAATATGTAGGTGGTGCTCTTTAATCAGACGGTTCTCGATGATACTGAAACTTTCCGCTCGGGCCACCGGATTAGGTTCGCGTGCGATGGTATACAGCCAGCCTTCTATATCCGCCCGGGTATGCGGTTCAATATGCTGGGAGAGCGTGAGGTATAGATCAAATAAACGAAGTTGTTCATCCTCGTCACGGAATAATGAGAAAACAATCAGGTCAGATTCCAGCCGAATCGGACCTTTAAATTCCTCTGGAGACACGGAAATGACATTGCATTTATAACCTTGTTGCTCTAGTCTAGTGGCAATAAAATCAGCATCGCCAGCATATTGTGGAATCGTAGAGATTTGCAACGTGATTTCTTGATCTATTATCGCTTCTTGCTCGATGGACGCTGAATCGTCTTTTAAACAGGAGACTATTTTTGCCCGAAGCAGGGGATCGCTTAGCGGTCCCTTTTTTTGCGTATTGCAGGTGACGAATTTCCGAATGGAAGACTCCGAATGAATTCGGCTCCAGGTCGAAGAACTGGCGGATGAGGGATTCTGAATCACGTGAAAAGCAGAACCCGTATCAGAGGATGACGTTTCGGTATCCCACGGGACATAAAGGATTTCAACCCGATCTAAATGAGCCCGTCCTTGAAAATAATAAGGAAAAACCTCCAGCACACAAGTGTCCTCGGTCATATCCACAACCTTAAAGGGGCCAGTCCCCACGGGTCTACGGCCAAAGCTCTGCTCATCCATTCCTTCTAAATCACGCGGTACAATTGCGGCTCTGCTCGTACACAAAAATGGCAGAAATAGTTCATTAGGCTGCTTAAGCGTAATTTGAACGGTAGATGGATTTAATGCGGTGACCCGCTGGATTTCTTTGAAAATATAGCTATAGAGTGTCCGTTTAGAGGTTTGCATCAACCGTCCCAGGGAATAGACTACATCCTTGGCTGTCAGCACTTTTCCATGATGGAATAACACCTCTTTGCGTAGAAAAAAAGTCCAGAGCGTCCGGCTCTCATCGACTTCCCAGGCGTGAGCCAGACAGGGAACAATTTTGTCCTGTTCACCGCTTCGTTTCACTAACCCGTCGAAAACATGGCTGGAAACAAATGACTCTGCCAGCAAATTCATATAGAGCGGATCGAAGGTATGGAGTTGCTGGGTAATAGGCAGCCGGAGAGTATCAATTTGCTTGTCACTACGAATTTCAGAATGATGCCCAAAATAGGTCAGCAGCCAACCCTGCAGTGTATCCTGCAGTGAGGTGGAGCTGGCATGGGTTTTGATGCCTTCTATAGCGTTGTGGACATCTTTGCGGCTAATCGCCTGCATCATGGATTGAAGGGCTATTTCTTCGGAGGGAACAAGAAATTGCAGCAAAGAGCGGCTTCCCCGCCCACGCTTAGGCGTCCATTTGATCCATTCCTGCAACATCATTTTATTCACAATATGCAGGGCATTGCGGTGTGTACAGCCGAAAATCAATGCCAACTCATCCATCGTCACTGAGATTTCTGTGGCTCCCCCAAAATGAGATTGCAGCTTTAAAAATTGACTATGCAGCTTCATTGTTTTGGTTCCTTTCGGAAAATAGGAAATTATAAATAAATTCTTTCTCTTTTTTTTCTTATTTTATCACGTAAAATAAGGATGAGAAAGTAAGAAAATGGGGGTAATTACCATGACCGAGGAAATGGAAACGGGAACGGGACTTAGGCTTAATCGATCGCTTGCTGCTTTGCTTGCCGCGTTCTTACTGGCAATAGTTCATCAGTATTTATTTTATGGAAAGCTGGCGGGCCTATCGTATCCAATCTTTGTATGTCTGTTCTATGCGTTCATGCTTTATTATGCCAAGGCTAAAATCCGCAAGCTTAACAAATTCAGTTACTTCTGGTTTGGAGCGATTTTTCTACTTTCATTAACCTATTTATTCTTTCATAATTTTTTCTTCTTTGGGCTGAACCTGCTGGTGATCCCGGTGTTGATTTTATTACATATGACTTATTTGCTTAGTGATAAACGGCCGGCTTGGAGCCGGCTTGGATTAGTGGGGAACACGCTGGAGCATGTGCTTCCACAGAATTTCCGCCATTGGAGCACTGTGTTTACGATCATTAAAAGGTCTGGCGGCAGTAAAATGAAGGACGAGCGTAAGCAGGTTATGGGGAAAGTGCTGATAGGACTTGCGATCTCTTTTCCAATATTGCTGGTTGTGGTGACTCTGCTGTCCTCAGCGGACGGAGTGTTTCATCATGTACTGCTGGCGCTGCCGAATGTACTGGATCGGATTTCATTTGGGGAAGGTTTTGTGCGGGTGCTGTGGATTATCCTGCTGGGCATGGGCTTGTTCGGCTTAGTGTGGGGGTATGTGGATTCGAAAATCTATGACTGGAATATGCAGCCTAAGGAATATGGTCCAGTGCTGGCGCCTGTAAGCTTTAAAATGGATCCGATAATTATGACGACGATTCTTATAGCCATTAACACGGTATATGTATTGTTTGTTTTCGTACAGTTTTCTTACTTGTTTGGAGCATGGGAAGGGATTTTACCAGAGGGCAGCTCATATGCTGATTACGCACGTAGTGGATTTTTTGAGCTGATTATGGTGGCTGCGATTAATTTCGTGATTTTACTGCTGGCTTTGGTATCGGAAGGAAAAAGAAGTGGGGGGCTGCAAAAATTCATTAATGTCCTGCTCTACATTCTGGTTGGTTGCTCGACAGTGATGTTATATTCCGCCTATACCCGTCTGACTCTCTATGAAGAGGTGTATGGCTATACCACGACTCGGTTTTTAGTGCATGCATTTATGATATTTATGGGCTTATTGTTGGTGGTTGCAGCCTTACGGATAGCTGTTCAGCGTGTGCCATTGGCGAAATGTTATATTGTGCTCGGCTTGATCTCCTACGTCGTCATGAACTATATCGGGATGGATGTTATTATCGCTAATAAAAATATGGATCGCTATGCAGCGAGTGGTAAATTGGACGCCAATTATTTGGTCCGTTTATCTCCGGAGGTCATCCCTTCTCTGATAAAGTTTAGTGAACAGGAAGATGGGATGCTGGATGATTTTTTAAAGAATGAATGGAGAGAACTCAATAAGCGTGAGCAGGCATGGCAGTCGTTTAATTTCCCGCAATATCTGGCGCAGCGTGAGCTGGCTGAATATTTTGCACAGTAAAGGTAAGAAGAAGGTGTGAGGTCAGTGAGGAAAAAGCCATTTAAAAGAGGCTGGTCATTTATCATTATTTTTATTACGGTAGGTTTAAGTTACGGGATCTATCATATCTATTTATACAATGCGCCCAAACAAAATCATTACTCGCGTGTTTCCAGCACCCATCTTGAACAGGAAAGTCTGGGCGGCATTCAGCTGTTTCAAAGCCTTGATTCAATCGCTAGGGAACCTAAGCCAAATAATGATATAGAGCGGTATCAGTATTATGATCTGGGTCACGAGACAACAATAGCCACAGCACGTGGTGATGATAAGATCATTCTAATCAGCGTCTATTCCGATCATACGATGAGTACGGCAAGAGATATTCATATTGGAGCTTCAGCAGACGAAGTGATCAAGGCTTATGGCACTTCTTATTATAAAAGAGGGGAGCAAGGGGCTGAGATTATCGGATACGTGGATAAAATCAACCATCGGAGTATTGAATTTTGGCTGCAGGATCAGAAGGTAGATATGATTCGTTATTGTGTGGATTCTGTTGTAATGTAAAGTGTCATAGGAAAACCTCATTAAAAAGGACATATGTCCTTTTTTTGTGGGGTATTCTAAATTACACTGGAGCAAACAATAGAGGGGGCACTACATGCAGACGATAAATGACCGTGAGGCTGTCCGTGCCTTGGCAGTGAAGAACGGTCTGGACGGAATATTTAGCCCGCTGGTAACGCATAAAATGGAGTTGAGACGTTACGCGGATGAAGAAAAGCTGTGTCTGGTTGGCGATCAATTGGATGGGATGTTCATATTGGTTGAGGGCAAGCTCAAAATCCAGACCTTGCTGCCAAATGGCAAATCTATGCTGGTGCGGTTTACAAATCCGATATCTGTGATTGGGGATGTAGAGCTGCTTCACCGGTTCCCTGTTAAGAATCAAGTGGAGTCTGTGGGTGAGAGCTTGATTCTTTTTGCAGGGAGAAGACTACTCCTGAGAGAGCTTGAGGAAAACACAGCGTTGTTACGTTTTCTCGTCGGAGAACTTAGTCACAAATTGCATACGCTCGGTCAAGCCTCTGCACTTAACCTGTTGTATCCTGTGGAGAATCGATTTGCCAGTTATTTAATGTCTTTGTTCGCGGATAAAAATGGTGACCGGCGGGTGGAGGAGATTCGGACCTCAAGTCTTATTGAGACAGCAGAATTGCTTGGCACAAGCTATCGGCATCTTAATCGAATCGTACGGCGTTTTATTGATGAAGGAATCATTACACGAAATCGTGGACGCTTAAGTGTACTGGATGAATCGAAGCTGGCAGAGCTGGCTAACGGAAATTTATACGAATAAAAAGATCTCAAAAGACCATTAGTTCCTGCCTCGGCAGGAAATAGGGGTCTTTTTGTTTTTTTTAAGCAAACATTCAGTTCAAATTCAGAGAGGCTTAAGGGAGAGCTAGTAGGATAAAAGTACCAAATAGATCTACATACATATAGAGATGAGGAAAACCGATGGTGAAAAGTATCCGTGGGAAAATAGTCTTAGGATTTACTGCTGTGATTATAGTCTTTCTAGTGGCGATAGCCGGAAACACATTGTTTCAGGGGAAGGTTACCCAATTGACAGATCAGGTTAATCGTAACTGGGACAAGCTGTCACTTGTTCAAGGCTTAACGGATAAGATTCGTACCGCAGATGAGTTGGGTGCTCGTTATGTGATGAGTAACACAGATGATGAGCGGAATTCATATCTGGCGCAGTATGAAGAAATGCTCCCATTGATTGAAAATGCTATTACAGAGCTGGAGAATGCCCGATTAAGTGAAGCTGAGTTAAAGGGTGTAGCTGAGCTGAAGAGCAAATGGAATGATTATTTAATCGTTCTGAAGGAAGCTTTTGCCTTAGCTAAGGAAGGCAACTTCCCGGAAGCGCAGAAGAAATTCACGAACCTGTCATTAGACGCTATGATTGAATCTCAGATTGTGTTTCAGAACATGCTCATAGAGGAAATAGAGAATGGGCAAAGCCTGGCAAATTCGCATCGTAACAACGCTTTGATTACTAGCTTTGGTGTGACTGGATTGTCGGTAGTGCTCGCGGTGATCCTTGCGCTGCTAATTTCTGGACGGATTATTAAACCGCTTCGTGATGTGAACACTCAGTTGAAGGAAATTGCAGATGGGGATGCCGATCTTACGCGCAAATTAAGTGTTCGTTCTAAAGATGAGATTGGTGAACTGGCGTTTAACTTTAATAAAATGACAGATAATCTGGGCACGATGATTGAACAGGTGAAGTTATCGGCGAATAGTCTCGCGAATTCCTCTACAAAGCTTAGGTCAGATAGTGGAGTGACAGCAGGCGCCACAGAACGAATATCGCATATTATGGGTGAAGTCGCTTCCGGAACAGCCAGACAGATGAATGATTTGCAGACCAATACAATTACAATCTCAGAAATATCTCTAGGAATCGGTCAAATTGCTGCCAGTGTCCAGGACATCTCGGAAGCCTCCCATCGCTCTGCGGCATTTGCCATTACAGGAGATGAATCCCTTCACGCCGCTGGACAGCAAATGGAATCGATTAATCGCTCCATACAATCTTTATCACAGCAAGTCCAAGGTTTTGTGAATCGATCCCAGGAGATTGGCAGTATTGTAGGAGTCATAAAAGGAATCGCTTCGCAGACGAATATGCTGGCCCTAAATGCGACGATTGAGGCAGCTCGTGCTGGTGAACAAGGTAGAGGTTTCGCTGTGGTTGCCGATCAGGTCCGTAAGCTGGCAGAGCAGTCCGCGGAATCCGCCAATCAAATTGCAGAAATGGCGACTGGGATCCAAAGTGAAGCAGATGATGCCATGAAGGTGATGATGAGCAGCATGCGTGAAGTAAAGGGAGGTACGGAGATTATCGAGGAAGCGGGACGTTCCTTCGGTGAGATTCGATTATCTATAGATTCACTCGCCGAACAGGTTCAGGAAGTATCTGGAGCCGTGGAGGAGATTACGGCGGCTGCGGATGAGATTGTAGAGTCAATTCGTAACGTTACGCAAATCTCGGAAACAACCGCTGCGAGTACTCAGCATGTGTCAGCAGCCTCACAAGAGCAAATGGCTTCAGTCGAACAAATTGCATCCTCTGCAAGTGAATTAAGTACAATGGCGCATGGACTGCAAGGGTTGGTAGCTAGATTTAATGTATAACACGAAGCTTCGGAGAGTTAAGGGGCAATATAGTCCCCTTGACCTCTCCGGGGCTTTTTTTGGTTGAACGTAATATCCCACATACAAAGCATAGAAATCGCCATCGACGGCCATCTACCTATAACTTATATTATTAGCGTTATTAGTAGCTTGTATCCGTAATCCATCATTTCAAATGTAGGAGGCGAATGTCTATAAAACTACTGTTTTGAAAGCGCATCCTTTCTGCTGTATAGCTCCACAAAATTTTGGGAGGTGGTTATTCAATGATAGCAGCTTCTAAAAGATTTACCGGGAAGACGGCAGTACTTTATTGTTTAATTGTTATATTATTTGTAGGTCAGTTAACGTTATATCCCTCGGTGAGTTTAGCTGCGGGGAATTTAGCCCAAGGGAAGACTATTACTTCAAGCTCCTTCGGTGATGTATACGTAGCAGCCAATGCTAATGACGGCAGCCAAGGAACGTATTGGGAGAGCGCAAGCGGTGTTTTTCCGCAATGGATTAAAGTGGATTTAGGGGCAGCAAGCAGCGTGAATCAGGTTGTGCTAAAGCTGCCAACGAATTGGGAAACAAGAACTCAAACGTTAGCGGTGCAAGGAAGTACAGATGATGCAACTTACAATAACTTAGTAGATTCCGCCAATTATACATTTAATCCAACGATTGATTCCAATACAGTGACCATCAGCTTTACAGCTGCGAATGTCAGATATGTTAAACTGAATTTCACATCCAATACGGTCTGGCCAGCAGCACAGTTAGCGGAATTTGAGGTTCATGGTAATACAACTACAACTCCATCCTCAGGATATGAAGCGGAGGATGCCGCATTATCCGGTGGTGCCAAGGTTAACACGGATCATACAGGTTATACAGGTACAGGATTTGTTGATGGTTACCTAAATCAAGGTGCTGCGACTGCATTTAGCGTTAATGTGGCTTCTGCTGGTAACTATGATGCTACATTAAGATTTTCAAATGCATCAGGCAGTACAAAAACCATTAGTGTTTTTGTGAATGGAACTAAAATTAAGCAAACCTCACTTGCGAATCTGGCCAATTGGAATACTTGGTCAACAAAGATTGAGACGCTGGCTCTGAATGCTGGTGCTAACACGATTACTTATAAGTACGATGCAGGAGACACTGGAAATGTGAATCTAGATAATTTGAACGTCACTCCAGCTTCTGCGACAACACCTACGCCAACGCCGACGGCAACTCCGACACCAACGGCAACTCCGACACCAACGGCAACACCTACCCCAACGCCGACGGTAACACCGACACCGACGGTAACACCGACACCGACAGTAACACCTACGCCAACACCGACAGTAACACCTACACCAACTCCAACGGTAACACCGACCCCGACACCAACAGTTACACCAACGCCTGGGGCGGGTTCCAATCTGGCTTTGAACAAAAGCATCAACGCTTCCTCTTCCGTCTTTACCTTTGTTCCTACAAATGCGAATGACGGTGATGTAACTTCTTACTGGGAAGGAGCAGGAGGAAGTTATCCCAATACATTATCTGTAAACCTGGGTAGTAATGCTGATATTACATCCATTGTCCTCAAACTGAATCCATCATCGGCCTGGTCCACACGTACTCAGACTATTCAAGTGCTTGGGCATAATCAGAATACAACAGCCTTTACTAGTCTTGTGCCAGCAACCGTGTATACTTTTAATCCGGCAACTGGCAATACGGTCACTATTCCGGTAACGGCCACGGCTAGTGAAGTACAGTTGAAGATTACCACCAATACTGGTTCAACCGCTGGACAAATCGCTGAATTCCAAGTGATGGGTGCACCAGCTGCTAATCCGGATTTGGCGATAACCGGTCTTACATGGTCACCTTCAGCTCCAGTAGAGACCAATGCCATTACTTTAAATGCAACGGTAAAAAACCTTGGAACGTTAGCTTCCATAGCGACTAATGTGAATTTCTACTTGGGCAGCACACTTGTAGGCACTAGCCCAGTGGGGGCATTAGCGGCTGGCGCATCTACGAACGTCACTTTAAATATAAGCGCAAAGGATGCTGCTACCTATACTTTAACTGCAAAGGTTGACGAGAATAATACGGTTATTGAATTGAACGAAGGCAATAACAGCTTCACTAGCCCAAATTCTCTTATTATTGCTCCCGTATCCAGTTCTGATCTAGTAGCTTCCCCTGTTAGCTGGACACCAAGCAATCCAGCAGGCGGCAATGTGGTCAGCTTCTCGGTAGCAATCAAGAATCAAGGGACAGCAGCATCCGCAGGGGGTGCGCATAACATAACCTTGAAGGTTCTGGATGCTACTACGAATGCTGTACTCCAAACCTTAACTGGAACCTATAACGGCGTGATTGGCAGTGGAGTAACAGCGCCTCCTGTTAGTCTTGGCACTTGGACAGCAGCTAATGGCAAATATACTGTGAAGACGGAAATTGCCGTAGACACTAATGAGCTGCCAGTTAAACAGGCCAATAATATTCAAACACAGTCTCTTTTTGTAGGTCGTGGAGCCAATATGCCTTACGACATGTATGAGGCTGAGGAGGGTGTGATTGGTGGCGGGGCTGTGAAGCTTACTGCTAATCGGACCATTGGAGATCTTGCGGGTGAGGCTTCAGGCAGAAGAGCAGTCACACTGAATACTACAGGCAGTTATGTAGAATTCACTACTAAGGCTGACACTAATACACTGGTCACCCGCTTCTCCATTCCAGATTCGGCGAGTGGAGACGGTACGAATGCTACACTGAACATCTATGTGAACGGAGTTTATACCAAGGCGATTAATCTGACCTCTAAATATGCATGGCTGTACGGTTCAGAGATAAGTCCCGGCAATTCACCAAGCGCGGGTTCTCCGCGGCATATTTATGATGAAGCTAACATTATGTTCGACAGCACGATTCCGAAAGGTAGTACGATTCGACTGCAAAAGGATGTGGCAAATACCTCGCAGTATGCCATTGATTTCATCAGTTTGGAGCAGGTATCACCGATTGCCAATCCAGATCCGGCCAAATATACGGTCCCAGCCGGCTTTACACATCAGGATGTGCAAAATGCGCTAGATAAAGTACGCATGGATACGACCGGAAATCTCGTAGGTGTGTATTTGCCGGCCGGTAACTATCAGACCTCCAGTAAATTTCAGGTCTATGGAAAAGCAATGAAGATCATTGGTGCGGGCCCATGGTATACCAGATTTTACGCTCCAACGAATCAGGAGAATACGGATATCGGTTTCCGGGCAAGCGATACCGCTAACGGCTCTACTTTTGCGAATTTTGCTTACTTTGGGAACTACACATCACGTATTGATGGCCCGGGTAAAGTATTTGATTTCTCCAATGTGGCAAATATTACGATCGATAACATCTGGACCGAACATCAGGTGTGTATGTATTGGGGAGCTAATACGGATTACATGGTGATCAAAAACTCCCGTATCCGCAACACCTTCGCTGACGGCATCAATATGACGAATGGCAGCACGAATAATCTCGTATCCAATATTGAGGCACGGGCAACAGGGGATGATAGCTTTGCATTGTTTTCGGCTATTGATTCCGGTGGTGCAGATATGAAGGATAATATTTATGAGAATCTCACTTCAATCTTAACCTGGCGGGCAGCAGGTGTAGCCGTCTATGGCGGATATGCCAATACCTTCCGCAACATTTATATTGCCGACACGCTTTGCTATTCTGGAATTACGATCAGCTCACTTGACTTCGGGTATCCAATGAACGGCTTTGGCGCTTCACCGACAACGAATTTTGAGAATATTTCCATTGTTCGTGCAGGTGGACATTTCTGGGGGGCACAGACCTTCCCGGCAATCTGGGTATTCTCAGCCTCTAAGGTATTCCAAGGCATTCGTGTCAGTGATGTGGATATCATTGATCCAACCTATCATGGCATCATGTTCCAGACCAACTATGTCGGCTCCACGCCGCAATTCCCAGTGACAGATACCCTCTTCACGAATGTCACAATTTCCGGTGCGCAAAAGAGTGGAGATGCTTTTGACAGCAAATCCGGAGTGGGCATCTGGGTAAATGAAGCGGCTGAGGCTGGGCAAGGTCCTGCCAGAGGGTCAGCCACCTTTAACAATCTGAAGATTACCAACACGGTAACGAATATTAAAAATAATACGTCTACTTTTACGATTAACGTTAATCCTTAAAAATAAATGCTGCCAGTACTGAACAGCCGTCTCCCGCTTTCGTGGGGGGCGGTTGTTTTCAGGTTGCAGAAAGTAAGGTTCTGAATCGACAGGAGGTGCTGCTCACGTTACAATAATGGAAGGTACAGAAATGAAGGAGGCTCTAAAATGACATCCTTAGTGGTTAACAATATAACAGAGCTGATTGGGAATACACCGGTTGTAAGATTAAATCGGCTGACTAGCCCCCAAGATGCAGAACTATACGTGAAGCTGGAGCTTTTTAATCCAAGTGGCAGTGTAAAAGACCGGGCAGCTTATAATCTAATCCTGCAAGCCGAGCTAGCAGGTTTGCTGAAGCCGGGCGGGACGATCATTGAGCCGACTAGTGGAAATACAGGGATAGGCTTAGCGATGAATGCCGCGGCAAAAGGGTATAAAGCGATTCTTGTCATGCCTGATAATATGACCAAGGAACGAATCAATATTCTAAAGGCTTATGGTGCGGATGTTGTGCTGACGCCCGCAGCAGAACGGATGCCGGGAGCTATAGCAAAAGCGATTGAGCTGGGAAAAGAAGTGGAGAACAGTTTTATTCCACAGCAATTCGAGAACAAAGCCAACCCGGATATTCACCGGACAACGACCGCTCTGGAAATCCTGGAGCAAATGGAAGGTAAGCTGGACGTGTTTGTTGCTTCATCAGGAACTGGGGGCACGATAACTGGAACCGGTGAGGTTTTGCGTGAGCATCTACCTGATATCCGGGTTCTTGTGGTTGAGCCGCAAGGCTCGCCCGTATTATCTGGAGGAAAGCCAGGACCACATAAGCTGGTAGGAACGAGTCCGGGCTTCGTACCCGCCATTTTGAATACACAGGTCTACGATGACATCGTTCAAGTTGCGGATGAAGCTGCCTTGGAGACGGTAAGAATGCTGGCTGCAAAAGAAGGAATTCTGCTGGGTCCATCCGGGGGTGCCACTGTATGGGCGGCGTTGCAGGAAGCGCGTCGTCTTGGGGCTGGCAAACGCGTGCTTTGCATTGCACCTGACACAGGGGAACGGTATCTTAGTATGGGAATATTTTAGTTTCGTCTGGAGGAATGGGAATGAATAAGCTCCGTGTGAGTTTCCTTATTGTTCTACTGCTGGCGGGCTGCTCAGGCTCTAACAAGCCAACCCCTTCTCCAAGTGCAGAGCCGACACCAACGGCAAGCATGCAGCAGCCAGCAGCTTATCTGGAAGCTGAAAAGCTGAAGGCGAATTTTGGTTTTGCAGATGAGTCTGGCAAGAGCATCTTAGTCACCGGGCAGGAAAAAGGGCTGGATGCGCAAATGCAACAATTGAATGAGGCGATCGGCGATCATGGGCAAGTGCTAAAAGTGAAATTGAATAAATGGCAGGAGGGTACGGAGAACAGTAATGGCCGGGAGATGGCTCACAATTTTGTGAATCTGCCAGGGTATCTTTATACGGTTGAAGAGGGGAATGCGACCCCTGATGAGACCTATTACCTGACGGATCAGGCAGAGTTTAATGCGAATGCGTTAATCTCTGTTAAGCCTACGGAGGTTAAGCAAGCCTCGCTAAATGTTGCAGAAAGTGTGCGGCAGAATATTGTTTCTGCGAAAAATCGTGAAGTAGAGCACATTTGGAAACTTGCTGACCTGTCTGGTGATCGGCAGCTGTATCTCGTTCAATTCATTAGGCAGGATCAGGAGATGTTATTTAGTCTTGTGCTGGAAGATAAGGCCGGGCTTACCTTTATGGATTATCCGGCTGTCATTCAAGGCGATGAATTTTCCGTCTGGAGAGTGGATGATGGAGGGGAAGTGATACCTGAGATGTTCTCTATTCTTTTTGCGGCGGAAACTGCTGAAGGTCCATTACTCGGTATGGAGTGGTGGGGAGCGGAAGGCGTAAACACATTTTTCCTGAAAAAAGAGGGAGATGTTTTTAAAGAAATGGACATTCAATACGGACGCTACACATCACCACTATAACTGGGATGCAGATACATCGAAGGATGTATCTTTTTTTTGCTACAATATAAGAAAGTATAAATTTTCACTATATATTGCTTATAATATTATGAAGGATAGCATTATTTTTTTAAAATACTTAAATTTGTAACAATAAGAACTTTAAATAGCCCGATCGAGTCATGTAGCAGAATTGTGACGGTGATATTGTTAATCATAAGATGTACGGGAGGGGACAGCAACGTATAACCGAATCAAGTATATGATCCTGTTACTGCCAACGCTAATGGTAGGGATCTGGGAGGTCGTGCGCCATCAGTTTCTAATGCCTTATATCTCGATGGATCTGGGGAATTATTTGACACCTGTCCTCGTATTTTTGTTCACTCTTGTATTGCTCGTCCCTTTGTTTTCGCTGATGGAGCGGAATCAGCGGGAGCTGGAGCAGGAACGTGCGCTCAAAGAGGCAATGAAAGCCCGGGAAGGGCTAGCTAAGGAACTGCATGATGGGATGGCGCAATCTTTATTTCTTTTATCTGTCAAAATAGATCGTCTGGAAGCAAGCCGCAGGAATGGGGAAGTCAGCGAAGAAAATGTGGATCAGATCAAAAAGACCGTCCACGAGGTGAACCGTTATGTTCGACAGGCGATCGCCAATCTGAAGGTACCTGTGTCTGAGCAGCACTCTTTTTCATTGGAACAGTCGGTTAAAGATCAGCTTGCTCAAATGGCTAACGAGATTATGATTGAGGTTTCCTTGGATTGGAGTCTACAGGATGAAGCCCTCTCTCCTTCGGAAAAAGCAGAGCTGCTATCTTGTATCCGAGAGGCTATTATTAATGTGCGTAAGCATACAAGAGCGGCGAAGGTTTCTATCACAGGTGCAGGCACTGAGAAAAACTGGAGCGTGGCGATTGTCGACAATGGCGAAGGATTTCAGCATGATCCCTTTGAGGTGAACGGAAGTTACGGCCTTCAGATCATGAAGGAACGTGTCGAAGGAATGGGATGGAAGCTTCAGGTGAGCTCCGACAATACGGGGACAAATGTGGAAATTACGAAAGGAGGGGGAAGTTTATGAGCCGGTACCGGGTTTTGGTTGTGGATGATCATGCGCATGCACGTGAGGCGATGTGTGAGATTTTGTCCATGGATGATAGTTTTGAGGTCATTGGTGTAGTGGAGAGTGGTCCTGAGGCGATCGCGTTCACGGCCCAGTGGATGCCTGATCTCATTCTTATCGACATTCAGATGCCGGAGATGGACGGGCTGGAGACTACTCGCCGGATCAAGCAGGAATATCCCTATGTCAAAATCGTTATCGTTACGGTATCGGACGAAATTTCCCACCTCCTCGAAGCATTGAAGCAAGGCGCACAAGGGTACTTACTCAAGAATCTGGCACCTTCCACCTGGATTGAATATTTGCAAGCCATTGTGAATGAAGAAGCACCGCTAAGCCGGGAGCTGGCTTTTCAAATCTTGAAAGAATTTACCGTTCCTTCATTAACGGACGAAGGGGAGTCTTTGACGGCGAGGGAGAAGGAGATTTTAAGCTGTGTGTCTTCCGGATCGACGAATAAAGAGATTGCCATAAGCCTGTCGATTTCGGAGCATACCGTAAAAAACCATCTGAAAAACATCCTTCAGAAGCTTCAACTCCAAAATCGTACGCAGCTAACGCGTTATGCTCTGGAGCAGGGGCTTGCTTCACGTAAACGTGATTTTCCGCGGTAAATATGAGGATAGAGATGAAAGTGAAAAATGATAAAATTACTTAAAGAAAGAGGCACTCTAACTATGAACAGATTATCTCGCAAAATAATGACACTCTTCGCACCAGCCGCTGCAACACTTCTGTTGTTCGCAGCCGTGGCTAGCGCGCACGTAACCGTAGCACCAGCACAATCCAGTACCGGAGCATGGGAGACTTACACACTTAAAGTTCCTTCAGAAAAAGATGTGGCGACTGTACAAGTCGATCTACGAATCCCGGCGGGTGCCGAGTTCAAGCAATATGAGGCTACACCGGGCTGGGATGTTACCATTGAGGGGAACAAAGTTAGCTGGATAGCTAATGGAGAAGGAATTAAAGCAGGGCAATTCCAACGTTTCTATTTCACAGCAAAGAATCCTGATACTGCAGGCGACATTGCTTGGGATGCTTATCAGCATTATGCCGATGGCAGCTTGGTGCAGTGGTCTGGTGAGGCAGGAACAGAAAGTCCGCATTCTATTACTTCGATTGTGCAAGCCTCCGGTGGGGATGAACATTCTCATGGTTCCAGTGACAATGGCATGAGCATGGAAGAACATAATGCCATCATGGAAAGCGAGAACAACTCCACCAGTGTCAACCCAATGGTCTATATCGCATTAGGGATCTCTTTACTAGCCTTTTTAATAGCAACCATAAGTATATTGCGCGGGCGAAAAGAGTAAGCGGGAACTAGTTGTGATACAAGAATATAGTGTTCATGCAAGAAGCCTCCGTCAATAAACGACGGAGGCTTCTTGCATGAATTAATTGGTGATGAGGATACTTTTTACTTATCTACAGCCGTTTGCGTTTGTAAAAGGTTACGAAAGCAGCGGTTAGTATTAGGAGAAGGATGGCGACGCCAGTTGTGATGGCTTCACTCGTGCTGCCTTTTTGCTGCATAGTACCAGCACCACCAAAGTCGCCACCGCCCATACCACCAGGCATACCGCCACCAAAGCCACCGCCGCCCATGCCGCCACCACCAGGACCATTTCCGCCGCCTTCAGGGAAAGCGGGTCCGCCCATAGCACCAGGCTCACCACCCGCGCCGCCGTCAAATCCACCTTGAGCAGCTTGGCCATTAGTGTTGGCCTGTCCACCTTGAGCAGCTTGGCCGTTAGTGTTGGCCTGTCCACCCTGAGCAGTTTGCCCTGTTTGTGTAGTCTGCCCACCCGCAGCTGCTTGTGAGTTACTGCTAGGCCCCTCGCCGGCATTAGGGATAGCCGGTCCGCCCATGGCACCAGGTTCACCACCTGCACCGCCTTGGGCAGTCTGTCCACCCGTAGCCGCTTGCCCTTCGGTATTTGGTGCAGCTGCATTTGCGCCAGCATTACCAGTAGCGCCAACCGCACCTGTGGCCTGCCCAGCACCCGCAGCGCCTTGAGCTGCGCCATTTTTAGCGCCGCCACCAAAGCCACCGCCGCCCATGCCACCACCACTTCCTGATCCGTCACCGGAGGAAGGAATGGTACCGTCGAGTTGCTGCTGGATACTTGTGGCCATGTTCGACATGAAGGTCTCAACAGCCTTTATCCCATTTTCATACTGTTCGAAAGTGTAGAAGGCGGATGGATCCGCTTTGACATAGCTGGAAATCATCGTGTTCAGCTCATCCATCCGAGCCTGGAACGTATCGTCCGCTAGATAGCCAGTAATCATCTCACTAACAATCTCATGATATTTCGTTTTGTATTCATCATTAGCGAGCAGTTTCGCAATCAGTGGACGTTCTGCCAACGCACCTTGGGTAGGCTCGTCAATTAACACATCTGCGCTTCCCATGCCGCCAAAAGCCATATTGTAATCCCACGGCAGAATCGAGAAGACCCCATCGTCTTCATATAAGTAATAATTCTGCTTATTTCCACCTAAATAACTGTCCATATTACCCGTGACCGCATTTAGAGCGATATACTTCAGCGATTCCTCTACGTCGATGTATTTTTCATAATCGGTGCCGTTGTTTAGCTCATTCAGCATGTCGACAAGAATATCATCGTTAGACTTATCGGATTTCATTTCTAGTCCAGTATAGAGGGATGGATCATCGCCCAGCCAAGTCAAATCACTGCCCTGACCGGTCATTACACCTTTATAAAGTGCACCATAAGTGTTGCCGAAATTGCGTTCCAGATAAGCATCACTGATCTGTTCTACTGCAAGATAGAAACCCTTCAGTTCATTGTTTACATACACATTGACGAAGGAATATTTCGGCGTCGGGAGACCGACACTTTCAGCGAGCTCATAAGTCAGAAATTCACGCATATAAGAAGCATCGCTGTAATTATTATTCAGGTTGATCTTAGTAATGCCGAATAAATTCTGGTTAACATACTCATCAAAAGAAATTTTGAAGCTGTAGCGGTCAGAGTCTGTCATCTGTACTACGCTTCTGAGACTGAGATTTCCTTTGGTCCGTACAGCTACATTATCGTATTTCATACCGTTGTACTCGACGGAAGCCATTTTATATTCTTCAGCACTGGCATTATCCAGCATATCCTGAAAATCGTCCGGGTCCAAGGTGATTTTGACATCCACGACCTTATCTTTTGGAAAGACCTGCTCGTCTAGCTTTTTCTCATCGCTCGAAATGACCTTGTCCTGAGCATCAGACGTTGGATTATTTATTGCAGACGGACTTGCATTCTGACACCCGGCTACGGCGATGACCAGCAGCAGGCAGCAAAAACTCAGCAGGATTGACTTACCTCTGGTTTTCATCTGGGGCACCGCCTTTCATCTCGTTGTAATTAAGATACATAGTCACCGCTATAGCTGATCAAGAGTGCATTTTTGACACCTTTTAGGTCAGAGACTGTGTTGACAAAGCCGCCTACTTTATCATCCAGACGAAGCTCCAGCGTCAATTCAATATTGTTTGCGGAGACTGTTTTTTGCTTCACATTGTAGCGTTTTACGGATTTGGTGATATGGCTGTGTACTTCACGTTCGCTTTCATCACTGTCGCAGTTAATGACCAGTAAGTATGGCGTTTCGATAGAAGAGTGTTTAATGAACAGGAACAAAATAAGGCCGATAATGATCGAACCGATAATAGCCAAGGTGAAAAATCCTGCTCCAGTTACAATCCCTGCTACAGCTGCCCAGAACAAGAAGATCAGATCAGTTGGATCTTTGATCGGTGTTCTGAAACGAACGATGGACAATGCGCCGACCATACCGAGGGACAGCACAAGGTTAGAGTTAATCGCGATAATGACAGTAGCTGTAATCATGGTCATGCCCATGAGTGAGACGTTAAAGCTTTTGGAATATAAAACGCCGCTAAAGACACGTTTGTAGAGCAGGTAAATGAAGTATCCGATCAGAAAAGCTACGCCCAAGGTAATCAGCATCTTGGAGATACTAATATCAGATACAAAATTGTCGATCACCGAGTTTTTAATAATGTCTGAAAAATTATTTGTAGTATCTGTAGTCGTTGTTGTAGCTGCTAGCGGTGCTAGTGATGCATTCATAATCAATAATCCTCCCAAGTGTTAGTTTTTAAGAATTTGCGGCAGATCACGTATTTCGAAGCGGACTGCCTATTCAGTCCCTCCAGCTGCAACGCGATTTTAATGTACTCCGGAATATACTCATCGAATTTCACTTCGAAAATTATGAAGTTCTCATCAATCGCCCGAATCGGATGCAAATCCTTATCGAAAATATCCGTAGAGTGCAGGCCCGTACGTAGTTCTTTATCGAACGTTATTCGCACATTTCCGTTGTGGCAAACATAAGGCTCGCGAACATAATCCACGATGACCTTGGGTCGCAGCAGGTTATGGCGCATCTGATCGTATAACTCCATGAACAGCGGACTGTCCGGGACGTTCAGCACTTCGTAGTTGCCCGCCATAATCTCGTCGTACATTTGCCGGGTTAGTGGTTCTTTGATTTTAGCGATATAATCGTCCATTTTAATTTTTTTCTCAAAGTGAATGATGTTGTCTTGAATGTTGTAAATGCGAATCCGGTATTTGGCCCGCTCTCTGAGACCGCCGAGCTTGTCTGCAAGTGCCGTGTTGTTGATATCGTCAAAATACAAACTCCGAATGTGGTATTCTCCACTCTCATTAGCGTGTTGATCTTTATCAATCAAGCTTTGCAATCGCTGGCGCAATATAAGGTATTGATGATAGTTAATGAAAAATTTAAGTTCATGCCGGAATTGAAGCTTCTTATTCATTTTCACACCTCGTTTCTCTCTCTATCTCTGGCTAACCTTCCTGCTTGACTAATTCTAGGAGACAGACCTTATGCTTAACTTAAAATAGACTGAATGTTTGCTGAATGTTTTACACTGCGTTAACAAAACTCTGTATAAAGATTCGTGTGCAGATTTGACTTCTGACTTTGTAGGGGGCTATCTTATTTAGAAGGCTAGAGAGAAATTTTCATAAGGAGGTACCGTGATGAGAGACTATAAATTTGCCATAATCCTAGGAGTGCTTGTGATTGTGGTTATTTTAGTGGCTTATGGGTTGGAACGATCGAAAAGCGGAAGTAATGCAAATTCACCAGCACCGTATGATCTCGTGACTACCTTTAAGGGAGATGCGAGCACAAGCCGCGCGTTTACTTGGTATACAAGTGATTCGAGTGCAGCAGGCATTCTGGAGATTGTAAAGGGACAGGTGTCCTCTTTTGCAAATACGGATGTACAAAGGGTAGAAGCAAAAAGTAGTTCCATCAAAACAGACAATGGCACCAAAGGTGTTCATAAAGTGGAGGCTACGGGTCTTGAACCCGGGACGTTATATACTTATAGAGTGGGTAGTGGCGTTGAAGGAGAATGGAGTCCGGCAGCGGAATTTACAACGGAAGAAGATGGACTGGACAGTGTGTCTTTTATCAACGTAACGGATTCTCAAGGGGAAACGGCAGAGGATTTTAAGCTGTGGGGAAATACATTGAACAAGGCTTTTCAGACATTTCCTGAAGCTGAATTTATTGTGCATAACGGGGATTTGACGGAGGATCCGGAGGATTCGGCAGGCTGGGATGATTTTTTTGGCAATGTGCAGGGCTGGATTTCAGGGATTCCGTTAATGCCGGTAACAGGCAATCATGATGAGGTGGATGAGGATGCAACGTATTATACTTCACACTTCAACCTGCCGGATAATGGGGCAAAGGGTTCAATTGCAGGCACCTCGTATTCCTTCGATTATGGACCTGTGCATGTAACGGTACTGAATACAGAGAGCAATCTAAAAAAGCAAACGGAGTGGCTGAAGGAAGATCTGAAGAACACAGACAAGAAGTGGAAAATCGTTGCGATGCACCGACCGGCTTACGGGGGGAACTCCTATAAGAAAGTTGAAAATTGGACGGATATTTTTGATACGTATGAGGTTGATTTAGTGCTGCAGGGTCATAATCATGAATACTCCAGATCCTACCCGTTACGTGGCGGAAAAATAGTTCCAGAAGGCGAGAGTTCCAAAGGTGCTAAACGAGGGACAGTCTATGTGGTGACCAACGCTTCTGGAGGGAAATTTAACGAGAAAAAAGAAGATCAGTTCTATCATGCGGTGCATTTTCAGAACTATAAGCAAATGTTTGCGGGCATTAACGTTACCGGGGATACATTAACCTATCAGGCCTATGATGTGGATGGAAAGCTGCTGGATGAGTTTGTGTTGACACATTGAGCTAAGAGAATTGGATAATATTATTTAAATACCTTCTCTGCTGTAAAGTCGGGGAGGTATTTTTTGATTTGCATTAAAACACTAAATTCAGCGCAACAACTGTGTATCTTAAGCCGTTTTTTCACATGTCTACCTTTTCCGTCATATAAGCTGTTAACTTTATAATGATAAAATAGATTTAGTTATATTTGGATTTCATTTGAAGTGAAGGGGAAGTAATATGTTTATCAGAAAAATGGTTTTTATCGGTATCATTTGTATGTTAGGTTTGACAGGTTGTGCAACGAACACTAAATCAGGTGCTGAAGGAGAGGGAGATAAGCGTGCAGAGGAGCTGCTCAGCATGTCTCGGAGTGAACTGGCTAAGCAGGAGAACTATACTATAGAAATGGAGAAACAAGAAGAAACATCCAGCAAATCGGAAAAAAGTGAAGATAAACATTGGTCGAGCGCTGTTTCATTTCATGTCGACTATGTTAGAAATCCTTATACCGTATATCTAAAATCGGAGACTGCGGAAGGAAAGGAACGAGAAGAATACATATCGGATACTGAATATCATACAAAGGTAATGGATGATTTATTTATTAAGCAGGACGATTATATTCCAGCGAAAGAAAAACAAATCGCACAAAGATTTATTGACCCGTATGATTATATAGACATGTACCGGATAGATTCTCAGGGGATCGTTGTTTCTGAGGAGGAACAAGAATACATACTTTCGATAGAGATATCGTCTCATGATGCGAGTAAGGAAACGATGAAATTGATGAAGCAGAATTTGACAGACAAGATTAAACTAAGATATACGCTGGATAAAACTACACTTTTGCCGCATAAAGTGGAGGCAGAAATATTCACTTCATTGAAATCAGAAAACTTAAATTCAGAGTCAGTGCTCACGTTGCAAACAACTATCAGCAATTTTAATGGTATAAAAGAGATTGTTATGCCTGTAGATACTAGTGAAGAATAGTTATATCAGAAGCCTCTGGGATTTATTCCGGAGGTTTTCTTTATCAGCAGAATTATTTTCAATCAAAATTTAGTGAAATTGTATCCAGAAGTGTGAAAATGGTACGATTTTTAGAGACAATCTTCTGCAAAATATAACCATTTTCTCTCGATAATGAAAAACCTTACCATTATAATGAAAGCGTTATCAGAAAATGGAGTCTAAGTTCTGAAGGTATGGATTAAGGGGGAGGGAGGAGCAGGGATATAGAGTAAGAAGAAGGCATAAACAAACCAATTATATCGTAGGAGGCGTAAAACGTGATTCGTAACCGTATCCGGAAAACAGGACTTTTGGTCCTGCTTGGCGCGATGGTAGGCTCTTTATTCTCTGCATTCCCAGCTACTACCCATGCAGCCTCAAGTGAACCTTACACCTGGAAAAGCGTTGTAACGGGAGCTGGCGGGGGCTTTGTACCCGGAATTATTTTTAATCAAACTGAACCGAATCTGATTTATGCCAGAACAGATATTGGCGGGGCCTATCGCTGGAATCAAGCTACATCTAGCTGGACATCAATTAGTGACTCGGTAGGCTGGGTGGATTGGAACAAGAATGGTGTTGATGCTCTGGCTACAGACCCAATTGATCCTAATAAAGTCTACATGGCAACGGGTACGTATACTAATCATTGGGATAATAATGGCCAGATTATGCGCTCTAATGACCGGGGGAACACCTGGCAAACTACTCCACTGCCTTTTAAAGTAGGTGGCAATATGCCTGGCCGTTCCGCTGGTGAACGTCTAGTCATCGACCCCAATAAGAACAACATTCTCTATTTTGGAGCTAGAAGTGGTAATGGTCTCTGGAAGAGTATTGATTCGGGTGTAACTTGGTCAAAGGTAACCTCTTTTCCAAACGTAGGAACGTATATTCAGAATCCGACACTTGATTATGGGAATGATCTTGTCGGATTGTCTTGGATCACTTTCGATAAGAGCACAGGTACACTTGGCAACGCTACTCAAACGATATATGTCGGTGTGGCCGATACGGCTAGCAGCGTATATCGGAGTACAGATGGTGGAGTAACCTGGACAGCTCTGGCTGGACAACCTACGGGGTTCTTGCCACATCACGGCGAGCTGTCATCCACAGGTGATCTCTATATTACTTATAGTAATGGTGTAGGTCCCTATGATGGCAGTAAGGGTGAAGTTTGGAAATACAACAAAACTAGTGGGGCTTGGACCAATATCAGTCCTACGACCGGTGAAGATAACTGGTATGGCTTTGGTGGATTGGCGCTGGATGCTCAGCACCCTAACACATTGATGGTATCCAGCTTAAACGCTTGGTGGCCTGATGAAGTTATTTTCCGCAGTACCAATGGTGGGGCTACTTGGAGTCGCATTTGGGATTGGGGCAATTATCCAGAACGGACTTATAAGTTCAGCATGGACATCACCGCTGCTCCATGGCTCGATCATGGAACCACTTCAACATCCCTGGATCCTTCACCGAAGCTAGGCTGGATGATGGGTGATTTGGAAATTGATCCATTTAACTCGAATCGAATGATGTACGGAACTGGAGCAACAATTTATGGCTCGAACAATTTGACCTCATGGGATACCGGAGGCAAGGTAAATATCTCTGTCATGGCAAAAGGTGTGGAGGAAACTGCAGTGCTGGGGCTAATTAGCCCGCCAACCGGAACCTCCCATTTGATCACTGCACTTGGTGACGTTTCCGGTTTCCGTCATGAGGATTTGTCGGTAGCGCCGACTAAATTCCAGACCAGTCCTTCATGGGCAACGACGATGAGTATTGACTATGCTGAACTGAGTCCGTCCTATATGGTGCGGGTAGGCAGTGCAGATAAAGAAAAAACGCCAAGTATGAAGTCCATTGGTATCTCTAACGATGGTGGAGTGAATTGGTACATGCCAAACTCCGAGCCTTCCAATGGAACCAAAACAACGGTTGGCCATGGACAAGTAGCTGTCTCTGCAAGTGGTAATTCCATTCTGTGGAGCACCTCAGATATCGGGGTGTATTATTCCAAAACCTCAGGCAATTCTTGGACAGCAAGTGCAGGATTACCGGCTGGAGCGAAGATAGCGTCTGATCGCGTGAATCCTAACAAATACTATGGATTTTATGCCGGAACCTTCTATGTAAGTGTGGATGGTGGAGCTACATTTACTGCCACCGCAGCTTCGGGCTTCCCGACCAATAATGTGGCTGGATTACAGCCGAATGAAGCCCAAATCAGTATGAAGGCAGTTCCAGGTATTGAAGGTGACATTTGGTTTGCCGGAGGAAATACGGTTGAGAATAAATATGGTCTATGGCACTCCACTAATTCAGGTGCGAGCTTCACGAAGTTAACGAATGTAGAAGAAGCTGACCTTATTGGTTATGGTAAGGCTGCTCCGGGCCAAACTTATATGGCATTGTACACCGTAGCTAAGATTGATGGTGTACGGGGCGTATTCCGTTCCGATGATGTTGGCGCAACTTGGGTTCGTATTAATGACAATGCTCATCAATACGCTAAGATCAATATGGCGATTACTGGGGATCCAAGAATCTATGGACGTGTATATCTCGGTACGAATGGCCGAGGCACCTTGTATGCTGATCCTGTAAATCCACCAGCTACAGGCTCGACCATTACGCCAATAACTGCAAGCTTTGATAAGAAAACAGCGAATCAGGCAGACGTTGCAGTAACTATGACGTTGAACGGAAACACGCTGAGTGCGATCAAGAACGGAACGGCAACCCTCGTAGCAGGAACGGATTATACGGTAAGTGGATCAATAGTGACGATTAAAAAAGCGTATTTAGCGACGCAAGCGGTAGGAACGACAACGCTGACGTTCAGCTTTAGCGCTGGAGCTACACAATCTTTGGCGGTAGCGGTAACGGATACTACAACACCAGTATCCAACTCCACGATAACGCCAACAAGCGCGGGATTTGATAAGAAAACAGCGAATCAGGCAGACGTTGCAGTAACTATGACGTTGAACGGAAATACGCTGAGTGCGATCAAGAACGGAACGGCAACCCTCGTAGCCGGAACGGATTATACGGTAAGTGGATCAACAGTCACTCTCAAGAAGGAGTATTTGGCAACTCAAGCGGTAGGAACGACAACGCTGACGTTCAGCTTTAGCGCTGGAGCTACACAATCTTTGGCGGTAGCGGTAACGGATACTACAACACCAGTATCCAACTCCACGATAACGCCAACAAGCGCGGGATTTGATAAGAAAACAGCAAATCAGGCAGACGTTGCAGTAACTATGACGTTGAACGGAAATACGCTGAGTGCGATCAAGAACGGAACGGCAACCCTCGTAGCCGGAACGGATTATACGGTAAGTGGATCAATAGTGACGATTAAAAAAGCGTATTTAGCGACGCAAGCGGTAGGAACGACAACGCTGACGTTCAGCTTTAGCGCTGGAGCTACACAATCTTTGGCGGTAGCGGTAACGGATACTACAACACCAGTATCCAACTCCACGATAACGCCAACAAGCGCGGGATTTGATAAGAAAACAGCGAATCAGGCAGACGTTGCAGTAACTATGACGTTGAACGGAAATACGCTGAGTGCGATCAAGAACGGAACGACAACCCTCGTAGCCGGAACGGATTATACGGTAAGTGGATCAACAGTCACTCTCAAGAAGGAGTATTTGGCAACTCAAGCGGTAGGAACGACAACGCTGACCTTTGAGTTTAGTGCCGGAGCGGCACAATCCTTGGTTGTCACTCTCTCAGATACGTCAGTAGCTCCTACAGCAGCACTGAAAGTGCAGATGTATAACGGTACAGTGACTGCTTCCGGAAATACGCTAAATCCAAAGTTTAAGCTGGTGAACACAAGTACAAGTGCCGTTGCACTTTCTGATGTGAAATTAAGATATTATTACACAATTGACGGAGAGAAGGCACAAAGCTTCTTCTGCGATTGGTCACAGGCTGGAAGCGCGAATGTAACGGGCACGTTTGTGAAGCTGCCAACGGCTAAAGCGGATGCGGATTATTATCTGGAGCTTGGATTCTCGAGTGCAGCAGGTTCACTAGCTGCGGGTGCGAGCATCGATATCCAAGTGCGAGTAGCTAAAGAGGATTGGTCAAATTACACTCAAACCGGAGATTACTCCTTTAATGCGGTTGATACCAATTTTGTAGACTGGACAAAAGCGCCCGCCTACATCTCAGGTAACCTGATCTGGGGTAATGAACCTAACTAAGAATCTTCACCAATAGTTATGCTGAAGAGGCTGTCCTAAAAAGTAGAAAATTCTACTTTTGGGGCAGCTTCTTACTTTAACCCTCAGGCTATAGGTGGTATGTACGCTATGTGCTACGTTCTATGAATCATGTGGTATGTGGTATGTCGGATGCATTTATGGTTCCTATAGTGTTGGCTATATAGTAATTAGGGAAAACCTCCCTGAAAATAGCCGATATTTGCTTTAAATCAACGAAATCAGGGGATTCTTCCCTGAAAATCAGGCGAATTCGTTAGTTTCCAGCAAATTAACCAATAATTAGGGAGGTTTTCCCTAATTATTGGCTGGATGACCAAAAAACTTAGAATTTTAGGGAGAAATTCCCCAATTATGCTATCAACGCTTCACTTCCTCCTGTACGGTACGCAAAAACCAGCTAATGATATTTAAAAGTAGTTCTGACATACCATTTGCTGTTTTGGCTGTTACAATGTTTGTCCGCTATCTATGGTAATGATCTGTCCAGTCATTGCTTCCTGTTCTAGCGCAGCGCAGACGAACTGGGCGATATTCTCGGCGGTTGAAATATGCTGAAGCAGCAGATTAGGGGCTAGTTTATGCATTTGTTCTTCTCGTCCAGACCACCATCTAGTAGCAACGGCTCCCGGTGCTACACAGTTAACTCTAATATGGGGAGCCAGCGCGTGTGCCAGAGATTTGGTAAGACCGTGGACAGCCGCTTTGGAGACGGCATAAGGAAGGGATGAGCCTAAGCCTGTCTGTCCAGCGATGCTGCCGAGATTGAGGATGGCTCCTGAATTTTTTTGGTTCATATACGGTGCAACCGCTCTAGCGCAGAAAAACATTCCTTTCACATTTACATCATATAACTCATCCCATACTTCCTCTGTTGCCTTTTCCAGATCTCCGAGAGCAATATGTTTAGTTATACTGGCGTTATTCACTAGCAGATCTATTGTCCCGAAATGCTGAATAATCGAATCGACCATACTTCGCACTTCCTGATCTTTAGACACATTCGCTTGTATTGCTATAGCCAACCCTCCTTGATTCAGAATCGTCTTTACGGTTTCATTGGCTTCATCCTCAGATCTAGAATAGTTCACTACGACGTGGGCTCCGCGTTTGGATAACTCCAAGCTTACAGCTTTGCCAATTCCAGTCCCTCCACCGGTTACTAATGCGACTTTATTGTTGAGATCCACCCTCAATCACTCCTTATGTTGGCGTATGTTGTTGTTATAAAGTATTCTATAGAGAAAAGTGGATTTCGTATAATTGAATATAATGAAGGTTTGGTTCAATTAATTTGAATTGAATAGGGGAGGGCACTAGGATGGATCTAAAAACAATAAAAACCTTTCAAACGATCGTAACTTCCGGAAGCTTTAATCGCGCAGCAGAAGAATTGAACTATGCCCAATCTACAGTTACGATGCAGATGCAAAGGCTTGAATCTGATCTGGGATGTCAATTGCTTGAGCGGGGGAAGCAAATCAGCTTAACAGAAGCAGGCAGATTGTTTTATGAAGAGAGCCTACATATTGTTAAAGATATGGAACGACTAGAGAGCCGTTTGGCTGATTTAAAAATAGGGGCAGCTGGCAACGTGCGATTAGGGGTAACGGACCCTACGGCGAGCTATCGTTTGCCGCAGCTTTTAAGTAGGTTTATGGTGCAATTCCCTAAAGTGAAGATCTCCGTGGATATTGCGGGAACCGCCGCACTTAGTGAACTACTCCTGCGTGGTGAAATTGATTTGGCAGTGTGTTCGGCACCAGAGCTCGGTAAGGAGCTGTATTTTGAACCCTTATTTGCGGAGGAATTCTTGTTACTTTTGCCAGAAGAGCATCCGCTAGCATCCAAGGAACGTATCACCCCAGAGGATCTACAGAGTCATCGCTTACTGATTACGGCAGCGAATTGTCCTTATCGTAAAAAATTAGAAAGTGTGCTGCAGGAATCAGGCGGGCCGCCACTAGATACAATGGAGATTGGGAGCATGACAGCGCTGAAATATTTTGTGGGAAGTGGTTTAGGTGTGGCACTTGTTCCTGAGATTGTGCTGAATCCAGCCCCAGCAGGAACTATAGTACGGAAGCTGGAGGGGAAGGTTATTGATATGACCTGTGGGATCCTATGTAAACTTTCAGATTATCCGCTTAAGCAAGCGAGCTCCAGATTGTATCATTTTTTAAAACAGGAACTAACCGTGACAAGGATATTTTGAATTTTAAACGAATTGTTAAGAAATAGAAAAAATAGAAAGGGCGGTGTTTGATGTTTTTTAGGAGGAAATTCAGTTTCTGGCTTTCAATTATAAGTATCATCATCTGTCTGAGTGACTATCTGGGGGTGGGGATCGCGAATATTATTCTTGTACGTTTGAACCCTATTATAGATACACTGATCTTTACAGAACCTTTTGAAAGCTTCATGGTTGATGTAAATAATTCGAGATGGGGAACCAGTAGTGCGTTAATCAGCGTCAGATTCCCAACGTATATTATTCATTTTGGAACGTTTTTGGTTTTGGGTATTCTAATGGATTACCTTATTCGTATATTAAAACAGAAGTAGAAGTGTAGATGAGCCTAGAAGAGGAAAGGTGAGCTGAGATGAGCGGAGCAAAGGGAAAACTTGATTTGGAGAGAATTGTTTTTATTGGCAGAACCTATGAGGAATATATACGTATGTTTGATTTGCTGGAATCAGATCTTATCGGCCAGAGCATTCTGGATTGTCCTGCGGGTGCTTGCTCTTTTACAGCAATAGCGAATCGGTTGGGTGGTGAAGTAACGGCTGCTGATATTGCTTACTATTACTCTGAAGATGAGCTGGCAGACAAAGGGGCTCAAGATATTGCACATGCGATGTCCGGAATGGAAAAAGTACAGGATAATTTCGTTTGGAACTACTTTAAATCAATCGAGGGACTGACCGAAGCGAGGAACGCAGCGTTAACCGCCAGCACTAAGGATCGAAGACAAACCCCGCAGCGATATGTTCCTGTGATACTTCCGGATCTGCCATTTGCGGATGAAGCATTTGATCTGACATTATCTGCTCACTTTCTATTTATGTACAGCGATCGGCTGGACTATGAATTTCATTTAGAGACTGTTAAGGAACTCATGCGGGTGACGAGAGGCGAGCTTCGAATCTTTCCACTAGTCGACCTCTCTTGTAAAAGGTATAAGTATTTAGACCGCCTTATTGATGATTTGGTGAGGCAAGGATTTACTGCAGAGGAACTAGAGGTTCCTTATGAATTTCAAAAAGGTGCAAAGCAGATGTTGAAGATTAGAAGAGCAGAATTGTTCCTCTGAAATATAAAAAACGAGGGTGCCTCAAGCCATGATGACTTTGGGAGCACCCTCGTTTTTTGTATAAATATCTATAAAGCTTACGCTACAGTTTCTTTCCGTTCTGCTACAAAACAAGCTATGCCTAATACCAGACCAAGGCCCACTAGAACCGCACCGACCCAAGGAAGCGAAGTGATCGCTAGATGAGAAATAACCCAACCGCCAATAAAGGCACCCGCTGCGTTACCGAGATTCCCGGCGGAGTGGCTGGTCGTTGAAGCAAGTGCAGGGGCTGCCTGAGCCAGACTCATAATTCGTATTTGCAGACCTGGCATGACCGCAAAGGACACCATACCCCAGAAAAATATTGTGATTACCGCAGCTATTGGGCTATGCATCGTGAAGGAAAAGATCGTTAGAATCATACTGACTGCAAAATAAAGTCCCACGATAGAAGGCATCAGCTTCCAATCCGCAAGCTTTCCGCCAACGATGTTCCCGATGGTCACCCCACAGCCGAATAAGACTAGAATCCAAGTCACACTATGTTCAGCAAAACCGGTCACTTCTTCAAGCAGTGGAGTAATATATGTGAACACGGTGAACAAGCTGGCGTTCCCTAACGCCCCGATCAATAAGAATAGCAGCAGCTTTGGATTAGCCAGCGCAGCAATCTGCTGGATAACACTCGCTGGTTTCTCTTGTTTAAGCTTTGGAATAAAAATGAGGATGCCGATCAGCGCGGCGACTCCCATGACAGCAATCGCTGCAAATGAGGCCCGCCAGCCCATACTTTGTCCAATAAATGTTCCTAGAGGAACTCCGACAATATTGGCTATCGTTAAACCTGCCATCATAATAGATACGGCTCCGGCCCGCTTATTGGGTTGTACAAGATTGGATGCAATGACTGCGCCAACCCCAAAAAAAGTACCATGAGTTAAAGCTGTAATTATACGAGCTACCATGAGAACGGTATAGTTTGGTGCAAACACAGAGATTCCGTTGCCCAGTATAAAAAGAATCATGAGAAGACATAACAGTTTCTTTTGCGGAATGCGCTGCGTGAGAATGGTCAGGATGGGTGCGCCAACGGCCACTCCAAGTGCGTACATTGTAATGAGTTGGCCAGCAGTCGAAATACTAACCTGTAAATCGTTGGCCACATTTGGTAAAATACCCATAATAACAAACTCAGTCATACCAATTGCAAAAGCGCCTACCGTAAGAGAGAGTATAGAGATGGGAAAGGGCTCTTTCCCTGCTCGCTCTTTGCGTGTTTGTGCCTTGTTGAGGTTTGGAATTGCATTCATGATGCCGATGTTCAACCTTTCTTCTGCCTGTAATGAAGCTCCACCTTGGTTAAGATGATAGATCCGACATGTAAGTATTGCTTTTCTATTATTTAGTTTTCTGAAAATATTTTCAAGATAAATATTTTTTCAGATAGTTTTCATTTTTATAGATCATTGAAGGGATGGTTATTTATGAATGATGAAGGCCAAGTCCAAGTGCTTGAATTGCCGGAAATGAAGCGAGAATTTAATAGCAGTTTGCAGAGTAATGATCGTGGATTGGTTATAGAAATCTATCAATTTGCGAACCCTTCCTGGCCCGATGAGACTGAATTGTTCCTTCCTTTGCGATGAGAAAAAATTATAAGCAGGCAGCTTTAATAGCGCTTCAGAACTTTGACCTGGATTGGACGCAGATTCGTTTTAACCAGCTATCGGATACCTGTACCTTTGTTATCGAAACTAATAAAGAGGGAACTTTTTTACTGCGCCTTCATTCGGGGAGATCTAAAGAGGAAATTAACTCCGAAATCGCGTGGCTGGAGCTTTTGAAGAGCAAAATTGATGTCCCCCTGCCAAAAGGTGTTCATGATCGCACGGGTGCTGTAACGTTCAGAGTGGAACAGGGAAATGGAGAAGGTGTTTATGCCTCTTTAATGCGCTGGGTTGAAGGGGAACATGCGAATGAAAATCTTACCGAAGAACAAATTTACAAAGAAGGCGTTCTATTAGCCAAGCTACATAAGGCGGCACAGGAGCTGGAGTTACCCTCTGGCTTTAATCGTCCTGTTTGGGATGAACATAGCTTTCGAAAAGCAATGCTTCGTTTAAAGCTGCATTATCATTGTTTTCTTACGGATGATGAGTTTGTGCTGTATCAGTCGGCAGCTGAGAAATTATTCAACTGGTTAAGCAAGCAGCATAAAAATAAGAACAGAAGGTCTTATGGCGTTATTCATGGAGATTTACATCAAGGCAACATCATATTTAAAGAGGGTGAGCCTCGGCCGATTGATTTTGGGAGATGTGGTTGGGGGTATTATCTTTATGACGTGGCACATACCCTTCTTGGACTGTATCCATTGCAAAGAGAAGGGGTCATTAAGGGGTACGAAAGTATCGCCAAGCTTGACGGGGAGTGGGTTCAGACTTTAGAGAATTTTACGGTCATGGTTATGATCGAAAATTATTGCCATCACGCATCCGATCCTAGGGAAACCGAGGGTCTAAAAGCAGAACAGACGTATGCGTTAGCGATCCTGAAAAATTATCTTAAGGGAGAACCCTTTCTTTTTAACAGGATTGAGATTTAACGTATAGAAATAGGGTCTCTTTGGGGAATTTATATAAAGTTCCCTAAGGAGGCTATTGTGATGAAAAAAAGCTGGATTGCTCCCCTTCTTGTCGCAGTGATGCTCGTTCTGACGCCACAACCTTGCTCCGCAAATAGGTTAATTCAACCTCAATCTGTAACACCTTCCAGGTCTGATTCGGGACTTCAACTGCCAGATCAAGATTCTCGCGAACTTAAGTTTCAAGACATGCTGATGTTATTTCTTTTACCCCATATTGAGAAAAAGATTGCAGATATTTATTCGCCGCTTTTGCGAGAATCGCCAATGGTTTATCCTTACTTTGTGGATGTGACTGAGGTGAAGCGGCTCAATGGTTTCCGTGGGTTTGATTTCTTGATTACACTTAACGTATATCCTACAGTTGGTCCACATATTTCAGTTGGAGAAGATACCATGACTTTTAGGATCTCTCCTGGTCCTAAGGTGAAGCTTGAATCGTTCAAGCATCTAAAAGACCCAAAAAAGTCAGACTTCCCACCAAATTATCAGAACATCCTGAGATAGTGTGGTTTCAGTAAGGCGCGTGGGTGGAAGAGTAGATATTAATATGTGCCGAACGTTGAGTTATGAGGCGAGCTATTTTTACATAAGTAGGGAGTTCTGAGGTAATGGTGATGGGAGTTGTAGGGAAAGGAGTCTTTGGGAGAGGGAAGGAAGGTTGGGTTAGTGGCATGATGAGGTGAGGGAGAGGGGAGGAAGGTTGGGTTAGTGGCATGATGAGGTGAGGGAGAGGGGAGGAAGGTTGGGTTAGTGGCATGATGAGGGTGTGTGAGGGGATGAAGGTTGGGTTAGTGGCATGATGAGGGTGTGCGTGCGTGTGTCCGCGAGCGGGCAAACGGGATAGTTGCAGTTTATACACTTATTTGCAGGAGATAAGAAGCTTAGTCACTTTTAGTTGCATTTGGTGCAGTTAAAAGAAGTCTTTTCACACTAATTTGTTAATATCGTTGAATTTAGTTGCAGAGAATACACTTATTTCGCTCGGGCAGCACAATGTATTGTTTATAGTTGTATAAAGTGCAATTAACTCATACATTCCCAAACGATTTTAAGCAAAATAAAAAAATCCATGGGTTATCGTTGCAATACCCAACTCATACCCAACTCATACCCAACTCATGCCCAGCTCACCGCACACACTCCGATCTTTGGGGTGTTTTTTTGTGGTTAGAATTGTGGTGGATTAATGGCGATTATGGTATTATGAAATTAGTGGATATATTGATTTAAGTTACTAAATTCAAATATGGAGGTGTGAGGGATTGGGTGATCATAAATTCGAGGGCGAACAAAAGGGGAGCAGTATTAGCGAAATTAAAAATAAGGTCACTAGCGATAGCGCAAGTAACAACGAGGATAAAGTCAAAGTAGGTGTAGCTACTAAAGACGGGCAGTTGGGGTTTCTTTTTACAAGGGGAGGGCTTCGGGAAGGTGCAGGTAGAAAAAGCACTGGTGTAACTAAAAAGGTATCACTGACGTTATCTGAGGACGTTTGGCAGGAGATAGAGCAGGCTTGCGCGGATCAGAACGCATCTCGCTCCCAAGTATTTCGGAACATCATTGAGGCGCATTTTGTAAAGGAATCTAAGGAGAGTTAGGTGAAGTCTTTGCTAATCCATGTATCAAAAGATTCTCTTAGTACCGCTTTACAGGCAGCATTAAAAGCCATATCCGCGAATAGTTCCTCACGTGTTCTATCAGGAATACTTATTCAAGCGCAAACTCAGGGTCTGATATTAACAGCCAGCAATATAAGAATGACCATTGAATATAAGCTCCCTGTGAAGATGGATTCGATGGTTGTGCACAACACAGGTGAGATCGTCGTTCCCGCGCGTTATTTTTATGAGATCATTCGTAAGCTTGATCCTGGACTAATTAGGCTGGAAATCGTAGAGTCATTGATATTAAATATTCAATCAGGGAGCACTCAATTTCGTTTATGTGGAATGGATGTGGCAGAGTTTCCAAGAATCCAATACATAGATCATCCAAACATTCAAAGGATAAGCATGAAGAACACTCTCCTGAAGCAAATATTTAAAAGAGTGGTTTTTGCGGTCTCTTCATCGGAAACCAGACCTGTGCTTACAGGAGTTTTGCTGCAAATAGAGAAGCATAATATTCGTGTAGTCGCCACTGATGGCATCCGCTTCGCCCAGCATGTTGTTGAAAGCGTAGAAGATTACGGGACAGTTCCTTTAGATGTTGTAATCCCGGGCAGCACCCTGGAGGATCTTTTAAAAATATTAAACGATGATCCAGACAGCAGCACCGATTTAGAAATAGGCCCCAAGCAGATCAGATTTATTTCTAGTGGATTGAGGGTTCAGTCTGCTCTTCTAGAAGGAACTTATCCCTCTGTCAATAATTTAATCCCAAAAGCGTACCTCTCCGAAGTGATTGTTAAGAAGGATCGTTTGTTACATGTGGTTGAACGTATTTCTATATTGGCTAGTGAGAGTGTTATGCTCAGCGTACTTCCTTCTAACATGCTAAGTTTAGTGTCCAAGACTGCAGAAATTGGGGATGTAAAAGAAGAGATTCCTTTGGAGCATCTGGAAGGTGATCATTTTCGAGTAGCCTTTAACGGAAAATATTTCAGGGACATCCTTCGGGCGATCGATAGCGAGACGCTTAGAATCAGGTTCGCGGGAAAAGAAAGGCCGCTGGTGATCCTACCTGTAGACGCATCTTCGTCCACACTTTTTTTAATTACTCCTGTGAGGACGCATGATTGAGGATTTGTTAAGTACAATATTTGAGCAGGTTTGGGTGAATAGCTGCAACTGAGTCCGATAGTGTGATAAAACGAGCGAAATTATGGAAATAAGAGCAACTGAGTCCGGACAGTTGTTAAAAAGAACACCGCCTGCCAAATTTGATCCTAGACGTGCTGCCCATTGCTTAAACTAGCTGTCTTGGGCTCAACTTAACTACTTCGTGCGGAATTAGCTACCTATGGCTCAACCTATCTACACCGTGCGGAATTAGCTCCCTATAGCCCAACCTATCTACTCCGTGCACGAAATTAGTTACCTATTACTCAACCTTGCCGCCTACGTCCTAAACTTAGCCGCCTACATCTCGAAACCAACTACCTTTTGCTCGATTGAAATCGTAGCGGACCGTATTGCAGCTATTTCAGCATATGGGTTCATTTTGCAAAGGTTTCGGACTGTATAGCTCTTATTGCCCCTGATTTGTGCAGAAAAGGAGTGCATTTGAGCGAATAGCTGCAACTGAGTCCGATAGTGTGGCAAAATGAGCGAAATTATGGAAATAAGAGCAACTGAGTCCGAATTAGCCAAAACCCATCTCAACTTCACAGCTTTCCCAGACGGGAATGAGGTATATTTGATCTGGGAGGGGATGGAATGCATAATGCAAAGACGGCCATATTTTATTTCTCAGGTACTGGCAATACGGAGATTATTGCTAAGCAATTTGCTGAAAGGCTAAGAAGTAAAGGGCAAGATGTAGATTTGTTTAGAGTGGAAGATGTTTTTAAAGGCACTCGTTCTGTAGAATATGAAGCCTATGATCTTATAGGTATTGGTCATCCGGTTCTAGGCTTTGGCGCTTCCGGTTTTGTTGAACGTTTTGCAGAAGGGCTACCTGATTGTAATGGAACCCCGGTATTTGTATTCAAAACGGCATCCTCTCCACACTATATCAATAACGGTGCTTCGTTCTTTGCGTGGGAAGGGATATAATCCCTTTCACAATTCGATTTTGGCGATGCCATGTAATTTTTATATTAAATATGATGACAGGTTGAATAAGCAGTTGTATCAAGCCGCACAGCGTAAGGTGGAATTGTTTGCAGAGGAAATCGAAAACCGGACACTACGAAATCTGCCGATTCACCCTGTGTTGGAGCGGGTTCTGAGAACAGTATATTATTGTGAGGAGCACCAAGGGGGAAAATACTTCGCCAAAGGATTGCGTACAACGGACGCTTGCACACTATGCTTAAAATGTGTCAGAAACTGTCCAACATCCAATATTAGTAGCGGCGTAGAAGGAATTGTTTTCAGTCAAAATTGTTTATTATGTATGCGTTGTGTTTATTCTTGTCCTCAGAAGGCAATCCAAGCGACACGACTTAAGGCTAGCGTAGTAGATCCCTATACTGGAGGTCCGAAGCTTCATAAACTAATGAAGGATTCTGCGAATGATGGACGGTTTGTTACTCCCAAATCCAAGGGCTACTACAAGCATTTTATTAAGTATTTGGAGGAATGACATATGAATCTGTTTCGGATGGGATCGAAGCCACTGGGGATTGAGCGGATCAGCACATTTTTGGAGGATAATTATGTGAGTATCGGCTACCCCGGAATAGGGGATCTGGAGAATCTAAGCACAGAGGAACTTCGTGATCGATTGATTGGCACATACCAATATAGTGAGTTGGAGCTTACGCAACATCTGCAAGCCCTTCAGCTATTTGTACATACGATGCAAGATGGAGATTATGTGCTGGTGGCCGATGGAGATTGGGTACATCTCGGGGACCTCGGAGATTATTTTTACAACGAGTTTACTGATAATGTTGACGAGGGTACATGCCATCGGCGTGGTGTGACGTGGTTGAAAAGTGTGCCGATTTCTGAACTAAACACAGGCGTGCGGGAGTTATTTAACCAAAGTGCACCGGTTGTACAATATAAGGGTCCCAAACCAAGTGCTCGCTTGGATCTGTGGATTACAGGTGTTTCTGCTAATGAACAAGAAATGAATAGTCCGCTGGAATTGGATGAGGAGACACTCTCTAAGGCGCTTAATATTTTGAAAGATGCTTTGATTTGTGATGACTCCGAACGACGGGAAAGAGCAGCGATAGCCATTTTACAATATGCGAAGTAGAGCCCCTCTTGTATATCGGGCGTACGGTTCATTATCTTCATGATGAGTTCCAATTAAAAAACGTTCCACCCGCTACTTGCCTCGGATGGAACGTTTTGCTGTATCTATAATCAGATGAATTCAACGAACTCGTTGACTGGCTTACGGTAGCCGCGGGGTCTGATTTTATGTTTTTTGTCTTTGCCGATCGTGATCAGCATAACAGGTACCATATGATCCGGCAGATTTAAGGTGGATTGGATAGCATCAGCATCGAAGCCGATCATCGGGCAGGTATCCCAGCCTTTATCTTTGGCGATCAGCATAAAGTGCATGGCAGAGAGAGAGGCATTACGTATTGCTTCATCTCTTTGAAAAGCATCCTTATCAATGTAAGCATTGTTAATCATCTCTATTTGCTCATCATATTCCTCTTGTGACATCGCTCCTAAAGCTTTAAGCCCGCCATAGATTTCTGGAGCCTGCTGATAAGCATGCTTATCTCCTAGCACTACAATAACTGCTGAAGCAGTATGGATTTTATATTGGCCGTAAGCTGCTTCGCGAATTTCTTCTTTTAAGCTCTCGTTAGATATCACTTTGTAATTTGTATGCTGTAGATTATAGGCCGAGGGTGCCAATCTGGCATAAGAGAACATTTCCTCTAATTCATTCTGAGGGATGATAACCCCTTCCACAAAATTCATAGCGGATCTGCGTGACTGAATCAAGTCTGTAAAAGCGCTCATAAGTATTCCTCCGTTGTGTATGTATTCGGTTGTAAAATATCAACACCTGATATTTGTAAATGAACTAACTAAATGTTACTAACTCAAAATAACACAGCCTAAAAAATTCGTCAATGATAAAATTTATTGAAGTTAATCTTGAATACCCTGTTGTCAAAAAATAGGACATAAATTAGGATATTAGGATATGTAGAAACACAGTGGATGAAAGGGTGGATAAATTGATTAATAGTAGAGAACAATTGATGATAGATTTGCAAAGAATCGAAGAGAATGACTACGAGCTTAGAAGTGGAGAGGACATAAAGGATTATGTGAAGTTGATGCTTGAGCATATAGGAGATCCCGAGCCTGTACTGCGTGATGAATTGATTTATTCCACATTCTACAAATGGATTAATGAGAAACATTGGTTTAATGATGCGGAGCTTCGTGAACTGCTGTGGATACTTCTTGACGAGCAGCATCTTTTTTATCACATTGGGAATAAAGAAGATCTGACGGTGTATACAAGAACATTTTCTGTATTGGTTGTTGCTCTTATTCTCCAGAGGCATAGGGAAATGGCTATATTGGATAGCTCTGAATTTATAAAGGTGAAGCAGGGTTTGATTCGTTATTATGAGGAAGAACGGGACTTAAAAGGTTATATGGAAAAAGAAGGCTGGGCACACGCAGCAGCCCATGGCGCAGACGCCTTGGATGAGCTGGTTTTATGCTCGGAGAGTGATGCCGAGGTGCGGGAAGAGGTTCTGACAGTTATTCAAAAGATGCTTTATAACGATCAATACATATTCAGGGAGGAAGAAGATGAACGGATTGCTACTATTATAGTTACAATCATCGATCATCATTTACTTCCACAGCAGTCTATAACCGATTGGATTCTCAACTTGGCGCAATGTGGCAGTTGGCCTAGAAGCCACAGCCAGTACGTTAATCGAATAAATACAAAGAACTTCCTGCGTTCTCTTTATTTCAGGTTACTTCTAACAGAGAAGAATATGGACATTGTGGAGGTTTTATTGAAAACTGAGAAGAATTTGAATGAATTTGTACATTAATTCACTCAAACGGTTTTAATTAACACTAGTAATTTAAATAATTTATTATAATGTAATAAAAATCACAAATTTTTATGGAAATTCAAAAACTTTGTGACATTTATAACTTGATAAGTGCTATAATAGAAATATGGCGTTAAAAGTTCTTATGTTTTTCATTACTATTAAGCAGCAAAGCTTATTGCAGAGGAGATTTGGATATGTCAGAATCAATCACTCAAACACAACCTGAACAAGAATCACCAAAAGTAGCTGTTAGCAAGGAACAAATGGATGTTCTAGAACAGCTCTTGAAACCAGAAGTCCAGGAATCATTAACAGTCTTGGTGGAACAGCTGCCAAAATTAACTGAGCTTGTTGGCGTGCTTACAAAGTCCTATGACTTTGTGCAAACTGTCGCAGCGGATGATGTTTTGAAAAGTGATACGGTAAGTGCAATTAAAGAACTTGCTGAACCTGTAGTGCATTCCGCGAAGAATATGGCAGCTACAGTGATCGAAGCAAAAGATCGTGCGAATGAAAGTAACGAAGTTATTGGTCTTTTTGGTCTTATGAAGTTGTTGAAAGATCCGCAAGCGCAAAAGCTTTTCCGTTTCGTAAATGCATACCTTCAAGTTGCTGGAGAACGCAGTAAGCAGAAATAATCATTTTCATATCTTATACGTAAGGGACGGAGGAAACATCATGTCTAAACATATTGTCATTCTAGGAGCAGGTTATGGTGGTCTACTAAGCGCCTTAACCGTACGCAAATATCTCAAAAAAGATGAAGCTAAAATTACTGTAGTTAATCAGTATCCTACCCACCAAATCATTACAGAATTGCATCGTCTTGCAGCAGGTAGTGTTGCAGAGGGTGCTGTAGCTATGCCTCTAACTAAGCTTTTCGCAGGGAAAGATATTGACCTGAAAATCGCGAAGGTTAATTCATTTTCTGTGGAGAACAAACAAATTGTTCTTTCTGATGGTGTGACACTTACTTATGATGCGCTTGTTGTAGGTCTTGGCAGCACTACAGCTTATTTTGGCATTCCAGGGCTTGAACAATACAGTATGGTATTGAAATCAGCTGCAGATGCTAACAAAATTCATCAACATATTGAAGATCGTATTCGTGAATATGCGAAATCGAAAAATGAAGCAGATGCAAACATCCTGATCGGTGGCGGCGGCTTAACAGGTGTTGAGCTTGTTGGTGAAATCGCGGATGTATTGCCTACACTTACTAAAAAATATGGCGTTGATCCTAAAGAAATTAAGCTAATGCTCGTTGAAGCAGGTCCTAAAATCCTTCCAGTATTGCCAGATGCATTAATCGAACGTGCTGTAGCAAGCTTGGAAAAACGTGGTGTTCAATTCCTGACAGGTCTTCCTGTTACGAATGTAGAAGGCAATGCGATTGACTTGAAAGACGGTCAAAAAATTATTGCTAACACATTTGTATGGACTGGTGGCGTACAAGGAAATCCACTCATCGGCGAATCCGGTCTTGAAGTTAACCGCGGTCGTGCAACGGTGAATGAATTCTTGCAATCCACTTCCCACAAAGATGTATTCGTTGCTGGTGACAGCGCGGTGGTCTTTGCAGAAGACGGACGTCCTTACCCTCCAACTGCGCAAATCGCTTGGCAAATGGGTGAATTGATCGGATACAATCTGTATGCCTTCTTGAAAAATAAATCGTTTGAAAGCTTTAGCCCAATCAACTCTGGTACACTTGCTAGCTTAGGCCGTAAAGACGGTGTTGCCATCGTTGGTGCAAGTTCTACTCCGTTAAAGGGCTTGCCTGCAACTCTGATGAAGGAAGCAAGTAATATCCGTTACTTGTCCCACATTAAAGGATTGTTCAGCCTAGCTTACTAATATAGCTTAACCCTAAACCCTGCTCAAATCTGAGCGGGGTTTTTGTTATTGTTTTTTTAGTGAAATGTTTGCATTATTGATGTTTCACAGTAGGCTGTATTCATTGTATTTGATATAATAGATTGGGTTATATTAACAGAGGTAGTTAGAGGAGGATTTCATTTATGATATTCCAACAAAACGATGTCATTCTGTTTCAAGGGGACAGCATAACAGACTGGGGGCGTAATCATGAAGACGCTTCATCACTTGGAGTAGGTTATGCAATGATGGTCGCCGCTCGTCTGGGGTATTTATATCCAGAGAAGAATCTTACTTTTATTAACCGTGGTATTGGTGGCAACCGTATTGTTGATTTACAGGGACGTTGGGATAAGGATTGTCTGGATTTGAAGCCGACTTGGGTGTCCATTTATATTGGAATTAATGACACTTGGCGGCATTTTGATTCTGGTGAAGAAACCACTCCCGAGCAGTTTGAAGCTTCATATCGGGACCTGATCGAACGTACTCGGAAATCTTTGGATGCTAAATTAGTGCTTATAGAGCCTTTTGTTTTGCCTGTACCGGAAGATCGTAGAACTTGGCGTCAGGATCTTGATCCTAAAATTCATATTGTCCGCGAGCTGGCACGTGAATATGGGGCGCCGCTGGTTCCGCTAGATGGACTTTTTGCAGCGGCTTCCGTAAAAGCAGAACCGGCTTACTGGGCATATGATGGAGTACATCCTACTCCTGCAGGTCATGCACTTATTGCGGATGCTTGGCTCAAAACGATGGGAGCAATCTAATCAATTGCCATTTTAAGACTAGAACCACGCTTTAATAAGCAGGTTGTAGTCTTTTTTTAATCGCGTGTTCATAAAGTCGTTTTTATATATTTATAGACACTGTTATAATTGGAATATGCTTATGTATTGGAGGCGATTCGCATTAGGCGGTTAATATGGATAGCACCTTTGTTATTGGTCGTAGTGTTAAGCGGATGTAAAAGTGATTTGGGCTTCATCAATGCCAGATGGATCGAAGGCGTGTCGTTGACACCCGTGGCAACGAGTGATCAGAAACAAGCGGATCGTCCTTTGCACTCAGAGAGCTTAACACTAAAGGATTCTGTTTTGATCAAGACGCTTGCGGAGGCTATGAACAAGAGCAAGAAATTTTCTGATGATCTGGATTGGGGTCCGGAATTTGAAATGAAGCTTGTTTATGGGGACGGCTATTCGGAAGATTATTACATAGCGCTTGGAGATCAACTTGGACATGAAGGGATGTTTACTACAGCAGAGAACAGCAGTCAGGGCTACACAATTCCTGTAAAAAACTCTGACCAGTTAAGAAAGCTCATTTATGGAACAATCGATACGGAGAACATTGAACAGGCAGACCCTGTGGAGACTTCTGTCGAGGTAACAGGTCCAGTAACCCTATCACATAATGAACTGTCTCCGGTCACAGGGAGAGCGGGATTTTTAAATCTGCAACTGCTAGAGGGGACATATAGCGAAGATTGGACTACACCGAGTCCGTTAGCGGGAAGAAACTGGAGTGGCCGATTTAGGCTAGTAGTGACTGACGAGCATGGAAAAACACTGAGTAGCTATCCGTTAAATGATCAATTTGCCCAGACCTTTAATGATTTTTTCCAGCTTCAGTTTGAGGATTATAATGGAGATGGTGATCCCGATTTTACGATCGGACAATATGGAACGAGTAACGGTTATTTCTACAAGCTTTTTACACTCAGAAGAAATAACGTGATAGAAGAACTGCCTATTAAACCTGAAAATCAGCTGTTTATCAGCAGTCCTGAGCGGTATTCCATAAAGCTGGATAAAGTTGATGAGCATAGCTTCAAGAGAAGTTACTACGATAACGCAGCAGGCAAACAAGTGGAAGATACTTTTCAGTGGGTAGGGAGTGCATTTCAGAGGCTGGACAAATGATTAATTCATGAAGTGAGAGGAATGTGTGTTGGATGACAAGTGATACGGTACAAGATTTAGAAGGGTTAAAAGCTATTGGAAAAGTGGTGGGCCACACCATCGCTGAGATGAAAAAGAAAGTAACCCCTGGGATGACGACTGCGGAGTTAGATCTTATTGGAGCTGAGATTCTGGAAAGCTTCGGAGCATCCTCAGCCCCGAAGATAACTTATAATTTCCCGGGCAGCACCTGCATCAGTGTGAACGAAGAGGTTGCTCATGGTATTCCGGGTCCGAGAGTGATTAATGCTGGCGATTTGATCAACATTGATGTCTCTGCTGAGCTGAATGGGTATTATGGGGATGCTGGCGTTTCTTTTCAACTGCCGCCCTATAACGATGATATTCTGCGTTTATGCCGGAGTACAGAGGAAACCATGATGAGTGTGATCAATCATCTGCGGGCAGGAATGAAGGTTAACGAGATCGGCAGAATGATGGAACTTGAAGCTCGCAAACGCGGTTATAGAGTGGTGCGTAATCTGTGCAGCCATGGAATTGGCAAATCACTGCATGAGAAACCTTTTGAAATTCTACCCTTCTATAATCCAAGAGTGACCACGGTGCTAAAGGAAGGACAAGTAATTACGATAGAGCCCTTCCTCTCGACTGGAGCGGACTATGTGGAGCAGCAATCGGATGGCTGGACGCTAAGTGTTGTAGATAACGGTCGGGTAGCACAGTTTGAACATACGATTATCGTGACTAAAGGTGAGCCTGTTATTCTGACTAAGGCATAAAGAGTAGTGTGCGAACAGACCTTATTATTTATGGGTTGTGCCCCGCATACGCGATGCAAGGAATTGTTCAAATCTGAAGATAACTATCGGAGGGACCAGAGATGGCTGAGCAAAAGATGATTGAAGTGCCGTTTCAGCAATGGGTAAACGATAAGGAGCTGTGGGTACAGCTTAATGATTTGATGATGCAGGAGAGTAAACTCCCAGGACCACGAGTGAATTTGGAGCTCTCAGACCATTTTGCCAAACAATTCGCTCATCCTAATCTAACAGATACAGGCTGGGAGCTGCTCGTCTCTTGGACTGACATTACTGAAGCTGAAGCTGGGGTGAATGATCCCCGTGAGTTTCTGCCGTTTTGTGCAGTTAGGGCGTTGGGTGCTTATTACAGTTACGCTGGAGAAGAGCAGCAAGTAGTGATTCAAAACATCATCAAGACAGCTATGAATGATTCGCGATGGAGGGTGCGTGAAGCGTCTGCTATGGCGTTGCAAAGTATAGGGGAGGATGATTTCACCCTGCTCAGGCAGCTGATTGACATGTGGGAGAAAGGTGCGAACAGGCTTGAACAACGGGCTTTTGTAGCGGCGTTAGCACATCCTCCTCTTTTAAAAAAGAAAGAAAATACGCTGTATTGTCTTCAGTTGGCTGCCGGAATCATGGAGAGTATAGATGGTGGGGGAGCGCAACATGAGGACGCTGAGCATTTTCGTGTATTATCTAAGGGACTTGAATACAGCTTGAGTGTATTTGTGGCGAATGAGCCTGAAGAAGGCTTTGTTATGCTGGAGAGATTTGCAAAGAGCCGAGATGCCCGAATCCTTAAGATTGTGAAGAGTAATCTTGGCAAATCGCGTCTGAGTAAAAAATATGCTGCCCAGGTGGCTGAGATCCTAAAGGAATTCGATAAGATAAGATAGGAAAAGACACTTAGGATACGAGTGCCATTTGGCAGTTGTATTTAATCATTTTTTTGTTTTTACTTATATTAGAATTAACAATTAAAGAAACAAAGAGAATTAATATAATCAAAGAAAACCACTCTATGGATTGTTCGAATATTAAACTGTACATTATATTAATAAATTCAAAGACAGCTATTATTATTATAAATATGTCCCAACGATCTTTTTTCATTAAAATGCACCAACCTATCTATATTTAATCATTTCAAAAGTATTACTCTATTTACTGTAAAAGTAAATGCAGTTCTTGAATTCTTGATGTTGGATTCAATAATATGTGTCATATTGAGGAATAATCTATATGGAGAATATTGATAGATTTTAAGTTGTTCATATCCTCAAAAGTTTGACAAATGCATGAAATGTAACTATTATAGTTGCATCTGAAGGATGTTTTGCAGCAAGGCAGAAGGAGAGATTTCCATGAATATTAGCACCCGATTTGCGGTAGCCATTCATATATTAACGTTGATTGACAGCAATAAAGAAGGCAAAAGCACGTCGGAGTGGATAGCTGGTAGCGTAAACACAAACCCTGTAGTTATCCGTCGGCTTACGAGTATGCTGCAAAAAGCAGGACTAGTAAATGCCCGCCCCGGAGTCGCAGGCGCTTCGCTTACACGTAGCGCATCCGAGATTACGCTGCTGCAGATTTATAAGGCAGTTAATGCGGTGGAAGAGGACTCGTTGTTTTCTGTCCATGAGCATCCTAATCCCGATTGTCCTGTTGGCAAAAATATAGCCAGTGCAATTGTACCTGTGTTCTCACTCGCCCAAAAAGCGATGGAGAATGTCCTCCAGGAGGTTACATTGGAACAGATTGTGAATGAAATGCCAGAACTATGATTCCTCCATATCACAGCTTAGAAGTAAGGCCAGAACATGTGAAAACGTGATTCTGGTCTTTTTTGGCTTAATTAGGTTTAGGGTCAAAGAAGGGAAGTAAGAGAGAATATAGAATCTGTATTTAGAAGCCGGATTAAAGATAATATACATACATACATTGAGGGAGAGCTAAAGAATGTTAAAGAAATTACTGCCTATACTACTAATTATAGTAATGATTACCGGATGTAATGAATCAAAGGATACCACTAAATACGAGGATACTAATTTTGGAATCACCTTTAACTATCCGGATGATTGGGTTGTAACTGAGAAGTATGGAGCGCCATTATGGTTGATAGTCTCTACGACTGATTATAAACCTGCTGAGGGACTTAAAGGTCCGGGAGTAATGCTCTTTGGATTTAAGCCTAAGGACATGGAGCTTGTCAACAAATGGCTCGAGGATGCCCAAACGAATTACAACAACGGGGCGGAGCTGACAAAAAGTAAAGCTAGTTTAGGCGGGTTAGAGTCCGTAAAGTACGAAACTGAAGTATTCGAAGAGGAAGGGAGTAAAGGAAAAGCTATCTATTACGTTATTGAGGCACCGGAAATGTCATTTATGGTGCAGTTCCCTTATAGTGTGGATGAAGTACATAAAGAAGATATGAAGAGGATAGAGGATATTTTACAATCCATAAAGTTTACAAAAGATTAAGTGTGACTAGAACGAAGTAGCTGGAATGGTGGAATGTACGGTATAAAATGCGGCTGAAATGGGCTGATGTGACTGGAATGATGAAATGTACGGTATAAATGCCTCAGATTTGGCTGAAATCATCCAAAGAAGCAAAAAGAGAAGCAAAAATGCCCTATAAACGAGCAATAGTCGCTGAAAGTGTGAAAAGAAAGGCAAAAATGCCCTATAAACGAGCAACAGTCGATGGATGAACTAAAAGAAAGGCAAAAATGCCCTATAAACGAGCAACAGTCGATGGATGAACTAAAAGAAAGGCAAAAATGCCCTATAAATGAGCAACAGTCGCAGAATGAGCGAAAAGAAAGGCAAAAATGCCCTATAAACGAGCAACAGCCGCTGATGCAGTACAATTAGTTTTAGGATAAGTAACTTTTTTAAAGATCAATATATACGGAGGTTCTACAGTGGAGCAAATTGCAATAATCTCAGACATTCATGGAAATATACCGGCCCTTACGGCCGTTTTAGATGACATCCAGCAGCGGGGAATCAGCAGAGTCTTTTGTTTAGGCGATATTGTTGGAAAAGGACCGAACTCAGACCTAGCCGTTGATATCATAAAAAAGAATTGTGAAATCAGTGTTATGGGGAACTGGGATGATTTAATGAATCAGGATGTTGATTTTGAGATGGCTCGGTGGTGCCGCGGGTTGTTAGGTCAAGAGCGCCTAGCTTATTTAAGCACGTTGCCGTTTTCGATTGAGTTTATGATGAGTGGTAAATTTGTACGGTTATTTCATGCTTCGCCACGAAGCCTGTATGAACGTGTTCAACCTTGGGATGATTATGAAAAGCGATTATCTTTGTTTGATTATTCTGATCTCTGCCAGGAAAAACGACAAGCGGATATCGTAGGTTACGGGGATATTCATAATGCTTTTATTCAACATCTAGAAGGTAAGACCTTATTTAACGTAGGCAGTGTGGGGAATCCGCTTGATCTAACCCAGGCATCTTATGTGATTATGGAGGGAGAATACATGGGAGTGTCAGCAGCTCCTTTGAATATGCAATTTGTAAGAGTGCCTTATGACATCGAGTTAGCTGTTCAACAGGCCGTTGAGGCAGATATGCCAGCTGCAGAGCCTTATATTCGTGAGCTTAGAACCGCGCAGTACAGGGGAAGTGTCCGGGGATAATAAAGGAAAGGATAATAAAGGAAACAAAAAGTCAAACTGCAACCCTGATCCAAGCCATCAAAAAGTAATGGAGGGAACAAATTGAAGCTTAGTCACGTATTTGAGCAATTCCCTACTTTGGAATCCGAGCAATTATTACTGAAAAAGATTGAAGTCAGCAACCTTAATGAGGTATTTGGGATATATAGCAATGATCAAGTGTTTGAGTACTGTGGAATTATTCCGAAACATAATAAAGATACAGTCAAGAATATGATCGGTCATTTCGAACGTGATTTTACCAAAGGGGTAAGAGTGAAATGGGGGATTTTCCTCAAAAATAACCCTTACATATTGCTAGGTATCATCGAAGTTATGGATTTTAATCAAAAGGTGGATATGGTGACGATCGGTTACTTTTTGGCGGAACCTTATTGGGGAAAAGGGATTGCAGCTCAGGCCATTCAGTTAGTGGTGAAATATTTATTTGAGACTGCAGAAGTCAATCGAATTCAAGCTGAGGTTATGCCCTTTAATGAACGATCGAAGCGGGTGCTTTTGAAAAATGGCTTTACGAAAGAAGGCACGTTAAGGCAGGCGCATGTATGGTCAGGTAAAGGTCTGGTGGATCTGGAGATCTACAGCATTTTGGCAGAGGAATATTTTGCAAGCATCGGTAAGCCAAGAGTGAGCAATAGGATGTAATCCTAGTGAAAGAAGGGGAAATCATGGGCACTATCGTAGTGATTGGCGGGGGAGAGTTAATCGAGCTTGAAACGCTGGAAATTGATCGTAAAGTTGTGCAGCTAACTCAAAAGGCTAAGCCGAAGGCGTTATTTATTCCAACAGCCAGTAGTGATGCGACAGGGTATTGTGATACTTTTAGCAAAGTATATGGCGATATTCTTGGATGTGAAACAAGTCACTTATTGCTTGTGAGCCAAACCTACACTCATGATGAGATTACAGATTTAATTACAGCTGCTGATTTGATTTATGTTGGTGGAGGCAATACCCGAAAGATGCTGGAGATTTGGAAAAATACAGGGGTAGATACGCTTTTGAAAGAAGCTTACTCCTCTGGAACCGTATTGGCCGGGCTTAGCGCAGGTTCCATCTGTTGGTTTGAATATGGGCATAGTGACTCTGAGGCGTTCGACGATCAGGGGGAATGGCAGTATATCAAGCTTGAAGCCATGGGGATTCTGCCGGGCATTCATTGTCCGCATTATAATGAGGATATTCGGGTTGAAGATTTTACACGCATGGTTAAAGGTGGAGGTTTGCCTGGAATCGCGGTGGATAACAATTGTGCAATCATCTATAAAGATAAGGAATATAAAGTGATGTCGACCAGAGAAGAAGCTAAGGCCTACCGTGTGATTGACTCCGAGCAAGGTGTTGTCGTAACGGAAATAGAAGAACATCCGAGCTACAGACCACTTCATGAATTGTATGGTGCGTTATGATTATTTTTGAAAAGCAAGAGATCAGACTGAGAACACTTGAGCTAAACGATGCCGCATTACTTGTAAAATGGCTCTCAGATCCCGTTGTACTGGAGTTCTATGAAGGTCGTGATCGCCCGCATGATTTGGAGCTGGTGAAGGAGCATTTTTACAACGAGCAAGCCGAAATTACGCGGTGTATTGTGCAATACAAGGAGCGGGATATAGGTTATCTCCAGTTCTATCTTATAGATGATGAAGAATTAGAAGTGTACGGCTACGTGGGATTCGAAGGTCAAATCTTTGGGATGGACCAGTTTATTGGCGAGCCTGATTTATGGAATCAAGGAATGGGTTCGCGACTCATTAAAGAAACGGTTAATTATCTTATCGAAGCAAAACAGGCTGGAAAAATTGTCATGGACCCGCAAGCCTGGAATAAAAGAGCCCTTAGAGTATACGAAAAGATTGGCTTTGTGAAAAAGAAATACCTTGAACAGCACGAACAACATGAAGGAGAGCTAAGAGATTGTTGGTTGATTGAATACACGAAGCAGGCGAGACAATAAATATCTTTTTAACAATCGGATAAGGAAGGTGCACTTATTAAACTCCTGTTTGTCTGCAGCCAGAATCGCTGGCGGAGTCTAACTGCGGAGAAGATCTTTCAAGGAATTGATGGTCATGAAGCGAGATCAGCAGGGACTGAAGATCATGCCAGAATTAAAATTTCTGAAGGGCATTTGGGTTGGGCGGATGTGATTTTTGTGATGGAGAAGAAACATGTTCGAAGAATTCAAGATAAATTTAGAGACTGTGTAAGGGGCAAAAAAATAATTTGCCTGAACATAGCTGATGACTATAAGTATATGGATGAAGACTTGATCGGCCTTCTGGAATCCAGTGTATCCGAATATTTTCTGGAATGGAGCAACAAAAATGAGGATTAGAACAGAAACTGTGGCAGACTATAATGGAGTATTTCAAGTGAATGTTGAGGCTTTTGGTGATCGGGAAGATGAAGCGCAGTTGGTCGAAAACATTCGTTCAGAAGCAAGGAATCGGCAAGGCGCTGATCCAAGAAGGGTTAGAAAGATGTAGAACGCTCGGATATGAGCTTGTCTTTTTGATCGGGCATCCCGAATATTATCCAAGATTCGGATTTCAACCCGTAGGGCTACATGGGCTGGAGTTGAAACAATTCGCGGTACCGGAGAATGTCTTTATGGTCTGTGAGCTGAAGGAAGGCGTACTGCAGAGGATTAAGGGAGAGTTGAAATACCCGGAAACCTTTTTTTGAATTACTTATTATATGTTCCTGTGAATCATGTTTGGCTGTGCACCAGTCGACATGATTTTTTTATAGGTAATTGACAAACATATAGAAGGTAACTATACTAAAGATAGTTAATTTGTAACTAAAACAGTTACAGCATGATTGGGAGGAATTTATAATGACGACTAAAACAATACTTCAACCAGACACTCAGATCGGTCTGGTGCAGATTAGAGTAAGCAATTTGGAGCGTTCGCTCACCTTTTATCAGAATGTTGTGGGGTTAAGCGTTTTGCGGCAGACTGGCCGCGAAGTTGAAATGACCGCTGACGGTCAGAATGTGTTATTGATTTTGCGGGAGATTGAAAATGCGCGGGTGATCCGTCCTAATTCTGTGGCTGGGTTGTATCATTTTGCTATCCTTGTTCCAGATCGTCCTAGCCTTGGATTGGTTGTGCGCAATTTGATCTCTTCGGGGATTGAAGTGGGGCAGGGGGATCATCTGGTCAGTGAAGCGTTGTATATTCAGGATCCAGATAATAATGGGATTGAAATCTATCGAGATCGTCCTAAGAGTGAATGGAAATATGATGCGGAAGGGCATGTAATGATGTCCACTGATCCAGTGGATGTAGATGGACTATTGGCGGCTTCTGAAGGTTTATCATGGAACGGGCTGCCAGCGGGAACAGTGATTGGGCATGTACACTTTCATGTGGGGAATTTAAATAAGGCGAAAGCCTTCTACGTCGATTTGCTTGGTTTTGAACTAACAGCTAATTATGGAAGTGCTGCTATGTTTATCTCTGCTGGTGGCTATCATCACCATATCGGGCTGAATGTTTGGGCCGGACAGGGCGCACCTGCGGCTCCAGCTGATACTGTAGGGATTGATTATTTTACCTTAATTCTTACGAATGAAGAGGAACGCAACGCTGTGGTGGAGCGAGTTCGGCAGGCTGGTTACGCAGTTACAGAAGTGAATGGAACTCCTACATTCCAAGATCCATGGAACATTGGAATCAGACTTGTTTTAGAGAGATAATTATATATCCATTTTCGTCCATTTATTTTATAATATTGGAAATAGATGGGTGGAAGGGTGAAGTTTGTTGGAAGCATTCAAAATGGCGTATATCATTCTTTGTCATAAGAATCCGGAGCAGATCAATTTGCTAATCGATAGTTTAACTAACGAGTCCGTAGAGTTTTTCCTGCATGTCGATCAGAAAAGTAATATTGAAGCTGACATTATTCATCGTAACGATATTCATTTTGTGGAAAAGCCTATTGATGTGGAGTGGGGGCATTACAGCCAGATTGAATGCATTTTGAAGTGCTTTTCGCTGATCAAAGAACATGGGGATTTCAATTATATTCACATTCTAAGCGGTCAGGATCTGCCTCTGGCTTCAAATGAAGTGATTCTAGATTTCTTTAAGGGGAATGAAGGTAAGGAATTTGTGAAGTATTTGCAGCTGCCTAATGCTGCGGAAACTTGGGGATGTTACGAGCGGGTCTCAGTTTATTATCCTAGATTCCTCATCTCAAGGACCCGGCGTATGACAGCGATCCGAATGAGGTACATTAAACTAATTATGAGCGTTCCGTTTCTGCAAAGAAGATTAAGCGCTCTGCCGAACGGTTTATATAAAGGCTCAAACTGGATGTCTATTACAGGTGGATGTATGGAGTACATCTTGGATTTTACAAAAAGCTCTCCGGAATACGTCAGATTTTTTAGGAACACTTTATGTGGAGATGAAATCTTTTTCCATACGATAATTTTGAATAGTGTTTATAAGATGCATGTGCTGAATGAAATTAAGCGGTATACAGATTGGGAAACAGGACCGGATTATCCTAGAACGCTAACGATTGAAGACTATGATCGGATCACTCAACGGGGCACGGAATGCTTTTGGGGGAGAAAATTTGATCTCGATATCGATAGAACCATCGTTCAGGAGCTCCTTGATATAAATATTAAAGCGAAAACATCGTAAACTCAGGAGGACAATCATATGAAAATCGCAGTTGTTGGAGCAAGTGGAAAAGCTGGAAGCCGAATTACGCAGGAAGCGTTGGATAGAGGTCAAGAAGTTACAGCGATTGTGCGGGATGCATCTAAAGTAACAAATAGTAAAGCGAATGTCGTTGAAAAGGATGTATTTGCACTTACCGCTGAAGATTTGCAGGGGTTCGATGTGGTTGTAAATGCTTTTGGTGCGCCGTTTGGACAAGAACATCTGCATGTGGATGCCGGGAATGTGCTTATTGAAGCGTTGAAGGCTTCGCCCGATACAAGATTGATTGTAGTTGGGGGTGCAGGAAGTCTTTATGTAGATGAAGCCAAAACGCTTAAAGTAGTGGATACGAATGACTTTCCTGACTTTATTAAGCCAACAGCGACGAATCAAGCCAAGAATCTGGAGATTCTGCAAGGGACAGATGCACTCTCTTGGACCTTTGTTAGCCCATCTGCTAATTTTGCCATCGGCACAAGAACGGGTTCTTATGTAAAAGGTAAGGATAATCTTCTGGTGAACTCCAAAGGCGAGAGTTATGTCAGCTACGAAGATTATGCCGTTGCTATTGTCGATGAAATCGAACAGCCGCAGCATATTCGTGAACGGTTTACGGTGGGTTCAGAGTTTTAAGTGATAATGAAGAATAACGATCCTATATAACAAGAGAAGGCAGAGCCGGATTTCAGGCTCTGTCTGTTTTTGTATCATTACAGCTTTCCTTTTCCTTCTGCTAGTTCAGCAATACGTCTGTTTGCATCTCCGCGGTAGCGTCCACCGTGATAACAAATGACCGTATCGATCTCATACTTAGAGAATTTGTTCAGAGAGGACAAAGCCAGCTTCATGTCAGGTGTGGCGGAAGGAGTGGGACCCTGTAGCTCGCCATCCTGAACGGTCAAGGCATCGGCGGCAATAAGTGTACGGCTATCATGATGGTAAAGACTGAGATGCCCTGGGCTATGGCCTGGGGTATGGATCACCGTAATTCCACCGGCAAAAGGTAACTTTTCTCCATCCACAAGCGTTTGATCCACTTTTCCTTTAGGAGGATGGGCTAATACAGAGAGGAAGGCACGCCGCCATTCCTCAGGTACATGAGCTGGGATCATAGCCGCTGCCGCCGCTAAAGCTTCAGGAGTGTGCTTAAGGAGCATTCGCTCTCCTTGAATATAAGGCTGCTCAATTTCATGAGCCAGAACAGTAAGCTCTAGATCTTCATCAGCCAATAGGGCAGGGAGGCAACCAATATGGTCTAAATCCTGATGCGTGATAATAAGGATACGGAGCTTCTCCCAAGGCACATGCGCTTCTTTTAGAGCCTCTTTGAAAGTAGAGAGTAGACCCGGGAATCCGGTATCGACGAGTACGGCGGCATGTTCATCCCAGAGTAGCGTGGGGTAAATCGTGTCTTTTCCACCCATAACCTGCGCTGTAATCTCGAGCATTTCTATTCCTTGAGCAATGTACATTATATCCCTCCGTGATTGATAATAAGAGCGACGCCGTGAGGCTAATGCATATATTACTCAAAACTGAAAATGAAAACAATAGATAAATATTTCATTATAACACAAATAAATATTTATGTCAATATGTATCTGATGGAATTTTTGTGGAATTTGTAGGGGATTTTAATGTTAAGAATCTTTTGCTAGATTTTGCCCTTGCCTAAAGCTTTGCGATATAATAATCAAATATAAAAAAGGGAGTTGATGTGGTTTGGAGACATTTCTAGTTGTACTCGTCCTACTTGGGCTTATCGCAATATCCAACATCATAAACCGATTCATTCCCTTCGTGCCGATACCCTTAATACAAATTGGCTTGGGTGTAGTGGTCGTACTATTGCCTTTGGGAATACATATGTCACTGGAGCCAGAGTTGTTTTTCGTGTTATTTATTGCTCCGCTTTTGTTCAATGACGGAAAGCGAACACCAAGAAATGAGTTATGGAACCTGCGGGCTCCAATCTTAATGCTGGCACTAGGCTTGGTATTTGCTACAGTGCTTATCGCTGGATATTCCATTAACTGGATGATCCCCACCATTCCACTCGCAGCTGCTTTTGCGCTGGCAGCGATTTTATCGCCGACAGATGCTGTGGCGGTAAGCGCAATCGCTGGGAGAGTACATCTTCCCAAGAGTATTCATCGTATTCTAGAGGGCGAATCATTGATGAATGATGCCTCTGGCCTTGTTGCGTTTAACTTCGCTATTGCAGCAGCTGTTACAGGCATATTTTCTTTGCCGAAAGCCTCCATTAGCTTTGTGATTATCGCTTTAGGTGGGCTAATTGTCGGAGCAATACTCGCGTTCCTCCTGATTCGGTTCAGTGTATTTATCCGCAGACTGGGGATGGAGGACATCACAGTACATGTGCTGCTGCAAATCCTGACTCCTTTCATTGTGTATCTGATTAGTGAAGAAATAGGGGTATCCGGCATTTTAGCTGTGGTTGCAGCAGGGATAATTCATGCGGTCGAGAAGGATCGTGCAGTTTCGCCACAGTATAAGCTACAGCTGGTATCCGCCAGCACATGGTCTGTGCTGCTCTACATCTTGAATGGCTTGGTCTTCCTTATTCTCGGATTGTCGATTCCAGATGTTATAGAAGTGATCTACCGGGATACAGCAGTGGACAATCTTATGGTGATTGGTTATGTATTAGCGATAACGTTACTGCTTTTTGTGCTGCGTTTTATATGGGTATATGTATTTTCCCTGGCTGGCGCCGGCCTGCAAAAAATGGAAAAATCGTCTATTAAGTCCATGCTAATCCTGACTATTTCAGGAGTGCGAGGCGCGGTTACTTTAGCCGGTGCCTTTTCGATTCCTTTTGTGTTAGGAGATGGCTCACCTTTTCCTGAACGTGATCTAATTATCTTTATCGCTGCGGGTGTGATTCTGATGTCGCTGCTGATCGCTAGTATCTTTTTACCAATTCTCGCAGGTAAAGAAGAGCCGGTTGCCGAACCAGGGGACACTGAGGTTGAACAGGCGGCCAAATCTAAGGTCGTTGCTGCCGGGATAACGCTGCTTCAAAGTATGATGACGGAGGAGAGCAAGGATTCCGCACAGCCAGCTTTGAGTGAATTCAGAGAAAAGGTTTATAGTCTGAACCGCGAGGATCAAGCAAACGATCCGGCATTTGAGGAACTCCGTCGGCTTGGGGTTGAAGCAAGGATAGTGGGCTTGCATGCTGAACGCAAAGAGCTGACCCGATTGCTTACTAACAATGAGATTCCTGCCTCAGTGGCTCAGAAAATGGAAGAATTCTTGGATCATAGTGAAGTTTTCTTAGCCAGAAGTCTCAACTCTCAAATTAGATTATCCCTTACAGAGATTAGAAGGCTATTTGCGGGGATGTTCTCAGGACAAAACGAACGGGAAGCTAGCCAACAAATGCTGCAACAGGCTGAATGTGCAAGAAAAGCTAAGGTTTCTATGTCCCGCGCAGCAATAGCTGCTGTTAATGCAAGTATGAATGAGAACAACCGAAAAGCAGTAGAGAAGGTTGCATGCAGTTATGAGCAACTAATCTCACGCTTCGAGCAGGGTCAAGGTTGGACAAAGGATGGTCTCGTTGATGATCAAAAGCTTGAATTGAAACTGAAAGCTATTCAGGAGCAACGGGATAAGGTGCAGCAAATGTACCAGGATGGAACTATTAACCGCAAGCTAGCCGGTAAATTACGCAAGTTCGTCGATCATTTGGAAACATCCATTTGGGAGGATTAGCTGTGTTGAACAAAGTAGTGGGAGAAAGTTTGTTATTCACTGAAATTCGCGAAGAGCATCTGTCGGATGTACTCGATATTTATAACTATTACGTGCTGAACACTACGGTTTCTTTTCATACCGAGCCTTTAAGTTTGGACGAAATGCGGCAATCAGTGATGAATGATGATCCGCGGTTCAAATCATACGTTATATTATCCTGGGATAATGTTATTCAGGGCTATGTTCTGATTGCTAGACATAAGAGTAAGCCGGCTTATGATAGCTCTGGGGAGATCAGTGTGTATTTGAAACCTGCTTGTGTGGGTAAAAGAATAGGACAGCATGCCTTACGCTTTATTGAAAAGAGAGCTGCCGAACTGGATTTCCATGTGTTAGTAGCTACCGTTTGCGCAGAGAATGAACGCAGTCGCCAGCTTTTCTCAAAGAATGGATATGAACAATGTGCCTACTTCAAGGAGATTGGCTGTAAATTTGGTCGAAGACTGGATATCGCCAGCTATCAGAAAATCTTAGGGGGAACTTAAAGATGAAACTTGCGGAAGCATTAGTGAACCGAAGTGATCTTACCCGTAAAATCGCGCAGCTAAAGCAGCGGCTCGATCGGGTCGTTAAGGTGCAGGAGGGGGAAGATCCGGCAGAGCAGCCGGAGGCTCTTTTGCATGAGCTAGAAATAGCTGTTAACGAGCAGACGATTTTGATTCGAGCGATTAATCGAACGAATTCATCTGTTGCCTTCAATGAGAATTGGAGTATTGCCGACGCCCTAGCCGAACGGGATAAAATGCTTCAGCTGCGGAAGCTGTTTAGCGATTTGCTTGAGCAAGCTTCGATCACTCAGGATCGGTATAGCCGCTCTGAGGTTCGTTTCCAGAGAACGGTGGATGTCGCTCAGATTCAGAAGCGGATTGATGAACTGTCTAAGTCTTATCGCGAGTTGGATTTTAAAATTCAGGAGAAAAACTGGACGGTAGCCTTAATCACACCGTAAAAAGCTTTATCACAGCAGAAGGTAACTGATCTTTATAAAGGCGAGCGCAACCCGCCAACAGGGAAAGTTGGACAAATTGACAGATGCCGGGCCATATCTGACCAATCATAACTTAGCCCCGTACTGTAACAACTGTAAAGAGTACCTATTAATGTAACTACCAAGCGCTGATTTATGTAAGAACGGTGAGGGTGGGGACGGGGATATTTTTGCTGTGGTTAGGCTTTTACATAACATGAACTGGCTCTATTAGGATAGGTATATTCGTCATAGATAATGTGAAATAATGTCGAATAAAGTTGAAAAAAGATGAATGAAATTTGCATTATCGGCCTGTTTTGCCTATCTTATCGCTCGTTATCTTGTATAATTTACGAATACGCACGAGGACTTCCTAAACCGCTGATCTATTCGTATGTTGATTGTACAGGATGAGAGAGTGATTCATTGGCCGAGAAGGTTTAGTGGCCCTTGTCTCTTCAAACATTCTACTATTCCTTTCATGAAAGAGAGAAGTGACAAGTGACCATGAAATCAATTGCCTGGGTAACCGACAGTACATGTACAATCGATCCTGAATTCGCCAAGAACAACCATGTGTATATTGTTCCTTTACGTCTGATTATTAACAACGAGTGTTATAAAGAAAATATAGATATTACGATCGATGAGTTCTATGAGAAAATGCGTCAGCATGATCAAGTAGGCAGCTCACAGCCGCCAATCGGTGAGTTTATCGAGTTATACGAACGGTTGAAGGAAGAATATGATGAGATTATCGCGGTGCATCTTTCGACAGGGCTTAGCGGAACATACAATGCTTCCATGCAAGGTGCTGAAATAGCAGAAGCTAATGTTATTGGAATTGATTCCAAGGTTGGCGCTTATCCGATTCGGGAAATGATTACGCGAGGTATTCATTGGCACAAGATGGGCTTTACTGGCCTAGAGATTAAAGAAAAGATAGAGAATATCATTCAAAATATGTCCTTCTACTTAATTCCTGCAAGCTTGTCCCAGCTTCACCGTAGTGGGCGTGTTTCTGGTACACAGGTAATTCTTAGTCAATTACTGCGGATAAATTTGCTGCTGCGTTTTGACGAGGGCAAGGTCATTGTTGTGGAAAAAATCCGCACCATGAAGAAGACGAAGCAGGCGCTGTTAGATATCTTTAAACAGGATGCTGGACTTGTTAGCGATGTGTGCATCATGCATTCCAATAATTTAGAAATGGCGCTGAAGCTAGAAGAAGACATCAAAGAGATGGCGCCTGATTTACGTACGGAGATTATGACTTACATTCCTGCCGTGGCTGTTCATGCGGGTGAAGGTACCGTAGGACTTTCTTGGATTAAAAATAACCGGATCAATAGTATTTATTCGGAGGTTGAACCTGTAGCAGTACTTGTGTAGCTAGGACAGTAAACAAAGAAATCGCTTCTTGGAAGAGGGACGGATGATCCTCATTATATCAAGAGACGATTTCTTTTTTTGAATCTATGAGATGACGTTGTAAGAAGGTTATGCTTTGCTTGCACGACGGCGGAACATTTGTCCGATAACTTCACTCAGTACCAGTCCAGCCGCAATTGCGCCAGAGAGCATTAATGCCCGAACAGCGATTTCTACAGCCAGATTATAGTTTTCTTCCACAAATCTACGCATAGCATCGTAAGCAAGGCCACCCGGAACAAGTGGGATAATACCGCCTACACTAAAAATAATAACCGGCATTTTGAAGGATCGGGCAAACAGCTGGCTGACGATGCCCACCACTACAGTAGCCGCAAACGTAGCAACAACAGGCCCGCACTCTACATCAAGGACTACATACACCATCCAGCCTACCATTCCAGCAAAACCACACTGCAGTAGAGCGCGCTTAGGCGCATTAAATAAAATACAGAAGGTTGCCGCGGCGATAAAACTGGTTATAAGTTGCAAAATCATGAAGGGCTAACCTCTTTCACATGGAAAATTAAAATAGTGATAGTACAAGCCCAATGCCTGTACCGATCGCAAAAGCAGTTAGAAAGGCATCTGCTCCTTTGGATATGCCTGAGACCAGATGACCAGCCATCAGATCACGAACGGCATTAGTAATGAGTAGACCGGGTACTAGAGGCATCACGGAGCCGATGATGATTTTGTCCATTTCTTGACCTATGCCCAGCTTTACAGAATAGAAGGCCAGAAGTCCGATCAGGAAGGAAGCAGAGAACTCTGCAAAAAATCTAGTCTGCACAAGACGATGCAGGTAGATAACCGCAGCAAAACCTAACCCGGAAATCGGTAATGCGGGGAGAGCATCCCACAAGCTGCCCTTAAACATAACGGTGAAGCAAGCGCCGGTAAGCGCCGCTGCTATGATTTGCAGCCATACCGGATACGCATGTGCGGCATCATCGACCTCACCTAATCGTGTCCGAGCTTCCTCGGCTGTAATCTGACGCTCGTTCAGACGCCGCGAGATATCATTAACCTCTGAGACTTTCTGCAGATCTGTTGTCCGTTCGGCGATCCGATATAACTTAACGGGCTCCGTTCTATTGGTGGTGAACATAATAACGGTTGGTGTCACATAACTGTGTGCCCCTGGAAAACCGAGAGAAGCAGCCATACGTGTCATTGTATCTTCTACTCTGTAGGTTTCTGCACCGTTTTGCAGCATGATCTTGCCAGCAAGAAGACAGAGATCAACGATTTCATAATAGGTAGTGTTAGTGTTGCTCGTGCTTTCCAACTTCTCCGGTCCTCCCCTGGAATGTTACATATCTATGTGTATATACTTATGATTGTCGCTTCATTGTGTGAAAATAACAACCTCAATATAGCATTATAAACGATATGGGATATATTTTAATATAGTTTCAGAAATAAAATGTATAAAGATGCACTGTTTATTTATAGTGCCCGCCAATCTTTCCGGATCTGTCCTTAAGTTGTCCGGCATCTGTGAACGATGCAGCGCGTCCAATGATCGATTCCCCGTATTTATTCTTCAGCGCATCAGTGGCCCGTTCGAGCTCACGGTAGCGGGGGCGCGACTCAAATAAGGTTAGCTGATATTGGCTTTCGTCAGACAGATTGGACAGGCTTAGATGAATTCGGCGCACAGGCTGACCCTCCCAATGCTGTTTGAAAAGAGCGAGGGCGGCCTCGTATACCAGCTGGGTTGCATTCGTAGGATCGCTCATCGTAGTCTGTCTCGAGAAGCCGCTGGGGTCATCAAAGCTGGCGCCTTGGCAGCCAACAGACACGACTGCACCATGCACCTTTAGTTTGCGGCTGCGCCTGCACACCAGCTCTGAGAGCTCCAAAATGATGGTCTTGATCTCTTGCATTGTATAGTAATCCCGTGGCAGCGTCATTTGGTGCCCGACGCTCTTGGGGGCAACTTCATAGGTAGCGGGACTTACAGGGCTATCGTCGATGCCGTTGGCAATTCGCCAATATAGCTCGGCATCGATATCGCATTTTTTATGGAATTTCTCCCGCATGCGCCATTTCAGCTCGCTTAGCGGCATCTGTGCCAAATGGCCAATCGTTGTGAGGCCCATGCTCTGGAAGTGCGCGGACATGCGGCGGCCTACCATAAACAACTCACTAATGGGCAGCGGCCAAAGTACATCTGGAAGCTCTTCCTGAGTGAGGGTAAATAGACCCTCCGGGTTCTTCTTGGCCCACAGGTCGCAAGCCATTTTGGCGGTAACCTTGGAATAACCTATACCGATACGTGCGCGCACACCTGTATTTCTGCGGATTAAGTCCTGAATGGTCGTAGCGATCTGTCTTGGGCTTCCGAATAAGCTGAGGCTGCCGGTGATATCAATAAACTGCTCATCGATGGAATAAGGTTCTACGAGGTCACTGAATTTGCGTAGAATGTCCGTGATTTGGGAGGAAACATCGATATATTGCTGCATATGTGGTCTGACGACGATTACTTCGGGGCATTTCGCGAGTGCTTCCTTCAAAGTCTCAGCGGTAGTAATGCCAAAAGATTTGGCTAACGGACAAGCGGCAAGTACAATCCCGCTTCGTCTAGCCGGATCTCCGGCGACAATAAGCGGTTTGTTGCTATATTGCGGATTAGAGGCCTTCTCCACGGAGGCGTAAAAGCTCTGACAATCGGATAACAAAATAACACGCTCTTTATTCATAGATTCACACTCTCCAGGTGAGGTAGAGATACGGTAGATGATTTTCTTATTATTATAATACGAACATATGATCGTGTATATTCATATTTTTTTCCATTTCTCTTCAGTCTCCAAGGTGCAGAGACCTGTGGCCACACCCCCAGCGATAATCGTGAGGATGGAGTGGAAGAAGGTTTCTTTGGAAATCAGGAGTCCTCCCGCGCCGATAATTATAAAATCTGTCAAAAAAATGATGAGTCCAAGGTTAAGCGGGAGATACCTTTTGATATATTGAGCAAGCAGATCCGTTCCGCCTGTACTGGCTTTGAACCGCAGCATAAGCCCAAGACCCGTTCCCATTAAAAAACCGCCAATAATGGCGCTGGAAATGGAGCCGAACTCAAAATAATACAGAAAGTGGTACTGCAAAGGACCGAGAAGCTCAATCAGAAACGATGAGGTCAATAAACCTAATACACTATTGAAAAAGATATCGCGTTCCTTCAGCCAGGCTAACAGGAAAATCGGAAAGCTGCAGAGAAGGACAGCTATACCGATTTTGGCATCGGATAAATAATTGATGATGAGGGCTATTCCTATTATTCCCCCATCTAGGATTTTATATGGGACTAGAAAAAAATTAGTTGCTGCTGCAATGAGCAAGCTTCCGATCAGGATGACCGCGTATCTCAATAATGACTGCATATTTAACATCTCCACATTAAAGGCATGTCTTATAAATATGCTTGTCACTTCCAAAAAATTGCAGTGAAGCAAAAAAACTGATTTCGGGCCTAATCATGCGGACCCAGGAGCCGCTATTAGGTAGATTCAAGGCATTTTTTCGAGCTAACGGACCCAGTAGCAGCTATTCCCACAAATGTAGTCCGATTCCGAGCAAATTATGAGCAATAAGAGCTATGCAGTCCGAAATTTCCGAAAAATGGGCCGAAAATCATAAATAGGTGCAATAGGGTCCGCAACGTTCAATAGATTTGAGTAACTCACCGCCCAGCCTCCATGCGGACCCAGAAGACCTTATTAGGCAGATACAAGGCATTTTTTCGAGCTAACGGACCCAGTTGCAGCTATTCCCACAAATGTGGTTCGATTGCGAGCAAATTATGAGCAATAAGAGCTATACAGTCCGAAATTTCCGAAAAATGGGTCGGAAATCACAAATAGGTGCAATAGGGTCCGATACGATCAAGATCGAGCAAAAGGTAGCTGATTTCGAGAATTAGACAGCTAGGTTGAGCCCCAGACAGCTAGTTTAAACAATGGCTAGCACGTTTAGGAGCAAATTTGGCAGGCGGCGTTCTTTTCAGCAACTGTTCGGACTCAGTTGCTCTTATTTCCATGATTCCGCTCGTTTTGTCACACTATCGGACGCAGTTGCAGCTATTCCCACAAATGTAGCCTGATTCGGAGCAAATTATGAGCAATAAGCGCTATGCAGTCCGAAACCTTCGCAAAATGAACCCATATGCTGAAATAGCTGCAATACGGTCCGATACGATCAAGTTCTAGCAAAAGGTAGCAGATTTCGAGACGTAGGCGGCTAGTTTGAGCAACAGGTAACTAATTTCTCGCACAGTGTAGCTAGGTTGAGCCCCAGACAGCTAGTTTAAACAATGGCTAGCACGTTTAGGAGCAAATTTGGCAGGCGGCGTTCTTCAGCAACTGTTCGGACTCAGTTGCTCTTATTTCCATGATTCCGCTCGTTTTGTCACACTATCGGACTCAGTTGCAGCTATTCCCACAAATGTAGCCTGATTCCGAGCAAATTATGAGCAATAAGCGCTATGCAGTCCGAAAATGCCGCAAAATGGATCGAAAATCAAAAATAGCTGCAATCCGGTCCGCAACGGGGAATGCTATGAATGGATGATTAAGCAGACGCGTCTCCGGGGGATATAGAGAGTAGTGTGATGGCTATACGGTGAGTTACTTGCTGATAAGCTTTGGAGGGTCGAGCCGCATAATCAGCGTTGAGCTATGGTAAGTATGAGTGCGCCACGCCTAGGAAGGTAAACTGGTAAAATTATTGCAAGGAGCAAGGAGCAAGGAGCAAGGAGCAAGGAGCAAGGAGCAAGGAGCAAGGAGCAAGGAGCAAGGAGCAAGGAGCAAGGAGCAAGGAGCAAGGAGCAAGGAGCAAGGAGCAAGGAGCAAGGAGCAAGGAGCAAGGAGCAAGGAGCAAGGAGCAAGGAGCAAGGAGCAAGGAGCAAGGAGCAAGGAGCAAGGAGCAAGGAGCAAGGAGCAAGGAGCAAGGAGCAAGGAGCAAGGAGCAAGGAGCAAGGAGCAAGGAGCAAGGAGCAAGGAGCAAGGAGCAAGGAGCAAGGAGCAAGGAGCAAGGAGCAAGGAGCAAGGAGCAAGGAGCAAGGAGCAAGGAGCAAGGAGCAAGGAGCAAGGAGCAAGGAGCAAGGAGCAAGGAGCAAGGAGCAAGGAGCAAGGAGCAAGGAGCAAGGAGCAAGGAGCAAGGAGCAAGGAGCAAGGAGCAAGGAGCAAGGAGCAAGGAGCAAGGAGCAAGGAGCAAGGAGCAAGGAGCAAGGAGCAAGGAGCAAGGAGCAAGGAGCAAGGAGCAAGGAGCAAGGAGCAAGGAGCAAGGAGCAGGAGCAAGGAGCAAGGAGCAAGGAGCAAGGAGCAAGGAGCAAGGAGCAAGGAGCAAGGAGCAAGGAGCAAGGAGCAAGGAGCAAGGAGCAAGGAGCAAGGAGCAAGGAGCAAGGAGCAAGGAGCAAGGAGCAAGAAGTAAGAAGTAAGAAGTAAGAGCAGCAGAAGGATTTAGGACGGATCACGGGTACACAATAAATGTGCCAAGCGGAGTACTGCTCCATCATAATAGTTACTTAAGTTTCTCCGATCTAGAGGAGCATTTCGCATCTCGCATCTCGCATCTCGCGTCCAATTAATCCAAAGCTGATCACGTAAGCCAGCAGCGCAGAAGAAAGCCAACAGCACACAAGAAAGCCAACAGCACACAAGAAAGCTACAGCAGCGCACCGCATTAACAACGAAAACAGCACGCCTCCAATTATGAGGCATGCTGTTTTTGCCGTTATCGGGAATACCGCTTGCGGAAGCGAAGCGGAGAGATTCCGATCTGCTGAGTAAAGCGACGCGAGAAGTAGGCGGTGCTCTCGAAACCGATACGTTCTGCGATCGCAGCTATAGGCATCTCTGTTTTAAGCAGAAGCAGCTTGGCCTGTTCCAAACGGTAATCCGTTAAATACTCCATCGGAGTCAGTCCATATACGCGTTTCATGCAGCGGGCAAGGTAGTTATAATGAAAATGCAGCGCATCCGCCAAAGAGGCATTGGAGAGAGGCTCCGCATAATGATTGCGGATATAAGTCTCTGTCCTCTCGGCGATCTCTACCGCATGACTTTCTGAAGTATCATGCTGCGCTAGATCCATCATCCGCAGCATTTCTTCAAAAATCCTTTGCTGCTCCCAAACTGCACTGGAACGTCTTCCAGTGGACAGCTGTAAAAGCTTCTCAGCTTGTCCACTCCGTTTAAAGGGATCAGGAAGGGGACCAAACTGCGGGATGCGAATGGTATATGGATGAGTAAGAAACTGCCGGAAATGTGTCTCTCGGTTGATATACACGGGCTCGCCATCAGAGCTTGACCAATCTGCGAGGGTATGAAAATGAATCCAGATAAACGAAGTCAGCTCCTCGCAAGACTTAACGGAATAATGATAGCGGTCAGGCAGCAGAAGCAGCGTATGCCCAGCCGCAACCTCCCATTGATTGTGCTCTTCACCGATAAATAGGCAACCTTGCTCTACAATAATCAGATCAAATAAGCCGATATGGCTTCTATTTGGATGCTGCTCTCCGGGTTGATAAACAGTGTGATTGCATTCCAGAAAATATGGAAAAGGCGGCGCTGCGAAATGTACATAGGAAGGACTCACTGTATTCTACCTCTCTTTTTATCGTAGTCCGAGCTCAAATTGTCCATGGAATTAGGAGTGTGAAATAGTACAAAAAAGGGGTTGCTTCTGATTATATTTTTTATCTATTGTACGCTCTATAATTGTAATTAGCGAGTATAAAATAAGGCTAAGGGGAAGATGATGATGAATAAAACGATCCAGGATCAGCAAGTTGTAAAAGATCAATCCGTTAGCATTAAAGATGATTTCTGGGGAAGTTATATAAAGCTGGTTCAGGATGTTGTAATCCCGTATCAATATGAGGCATTGCACGACAAAGCAGCGGGAGCTGAGCCCAGTCATGCCATTGCTAACTTTGAGATTGCTGCGGGCCGGAAGACCGGTGAATTTTACGGCTGGGTATTTCAAGACAGTGATGTAGCCAAGTGGCTGGAGGCCGTAGGTTATTCCTTAAGCATCAAACGTGACCCTGAGCTGGAGCGTCAAGCGGATGAAGTGATTGACCTCGTTGGAGAAGCGCAGCAGGAAGACGGGTACTTAAATACTTATTTTACGATAAAAGAACCCGGCAAACGCTGGACTAATCTGAACGATTGCCACGAGCTGTACTGTGCTGGGCATTTCATTGAGGCAGCCGTTTCTTATTACGAGGCTACAGGCAAAAGAAAACTGCTCGACATCATGTGCCGAATGGTTGATCATATCGATTCTGTGTTTGGTCCGGAAGAAGGAAAAATGCGGGGATATGATGGCCATCAGGAGATTGAGCTTGCGCTCGTGAAGCTGTATCGGCTCACAGGTGAGGAGCGGTATTTGAAGCTCAGCAGCTTTTTTATTAATGAGCGAGGTCAACAGCCGAATTTCCTAAAGCAACAATGGGATAGTCTGGGGAGTATCAATTTTTTCACAGGTCAGAAGGAGAATTTAGATTTAAAATATTACCAAAGTCATCTTCCGGTAAGAGAACAGGAAGTGGCTGTAGGACACGCTGTGCGTGCGGCTTATATGTATACTGCTATGGCTGATCTAGCTGCACTTACGGGAGATGATACTCTTCGCGAAGCATGCGAGAGACTGTGGAATAACATCACTACTAAGCAAATGTACATTACTGGCGGGATCGGATCTACGCATCGTGGTGAGGCTTTCACCTTCGATTATGATCTGCCTAACGATTCGGTGTACGCAGAGACTTGTGCATCTATTGGGTTGATCTTTTTTGCACAGCGAATGCTGAGAATATCGCCGGATGCACGTTATGCCGACGTGATGGAGCGGGCGCTTTATAACAATGTGTTGGGTTCAATGGCACAGGATGGTAAGCACTATTTTTATGTGAATCCACTAGAAGTATGGCCTAAGGCATGCAGCTGCAATCCAGATAAACATCATGTGAAGTCCGAGCGCCAAGGTTGGTTTGGCTGCGCTTGCTGTCCTCCGAATGTGGCGCGTCTGCTGACTTCGCTTAATCAATATATCTATACGATCCATGGTGATACGCTCTATACGAATTTGTATATTGGCAGTGAGCTGACAACAAAGCTGGGTGGAACAGATATTGCGATTCAGCAAGAGAGTAACTATCCATGGGAAGGTAAAGTCTCGTTGAAGATTAATCCCGCAGCGGAAGCAGAGTTTGGGATTGCCTTACGGATTCCATCATGGAGCCAAGGAATGGAGATCAGAGTCAACGGTGAAGCAATGAATACTCTTGAGAACATCGAGCAGGGATACCTCGTTATCCGGAGACTGTGGAGAGCAGGAGATGTAATCGAAGTGCATGACCCTATGGAGGCACATCGTATCTACGCACATCCAAGTTTGCGTGCTGATGCTCAAAAAGTAACGATTCAGCGTGGACCTCTTGTGTATTGTCTTGAAAGTATTGATAATGGTGAGCCGTTAAGCTCGATTTCTTTAAAAGAAGGCAGTGAACTTACTGCGGCTTTTGATGAGACGTTGCTCGGCGGCGCTGTTGTTGTCGAGGTAAAGGGGCTACGTGTAGATAAAGAGGGCTGGAGTGGTGAGCTTTACAGCAGAGTCAAAGCACCAGTTCAAACCGTAAAGGTTAAGGCGGTTCCGTATTACTTATGGGGAAATCGAGGCAGTGGTGAAATGAAGGTATGGATTCCGGAAGCCAGCGTTTAAGTTATAGGTAGACATTGATCTCGGGAATGACTGTGTTTTATCAGTATTTTCTAAGGGGACAGCTGTAATTTACAGTCTGTCCTTTTCTTTTTGCAAAAAGGAGAACACACGCAAAATGGCGAAATTAGAAGAAACATAGAAATATTCTTAAATCCTATAACAGTGGAGGCGGGCTATATTTATAATCATGCTCCAGAGGGTTATACTTGTCCCTTTTGTTTGTTGGTTTCGGGCATTGAAAATGAAGATGTGCATTCTAAGCAAGCGGATATTATTTATAAAGATCATTACATAACGGCTTTAATTGCTTCTCATTGGTATCCGAATAATGAAGGGCATGTTTTAATCATCCCTAATCAGCATATCGAGAATATTTACACATTGGAGGTTGAGATCTCAAACCGGATACATGAGCTGGAAATTGAAATTGCTAAAGGTCTTAAAGAAGTTTATAAATGTGATGGCGTTTCTTCTAGACAACATAATGAGCCGGATGGCAGCCAAGATGTATGGCATTATCATTTACATGTGTTTCCAAGATATCATGGGGATAATCTGTATGGTACTTTTGGGAAGTTATCGGATGAATCAACAAGAAAAAATTTCGCCCAATTATTAAGCGGATATTTGAGCAAAAATAAGAACATTGGGGCTTATTAAGTTGAGAGAGGGAGAAGTATGAAGTCAAACTTTTTCGAAAAAGGTATAGAGTCAGAAGAAGAGCTGAGGTCTTTATTTGGGTACCCAAGCGAATTGGTTAACAACAAAACCATAACTGTTATAGATCATCATTGCCGTGATTATATCTCAAAATCTCCAATGCTTTTTATGGCTACAAGCGGTTCGTCCGGTGCTTGTGATGTCTCTCCGCGCGGGGACGCAGAAGGTTTTGTTCACGTGTTGGATGATAAACATTTAGTGATCCCTGAACGCCCTGGGAATAGACGGTTTGATTCTTTGCGGAATATACTTGAGAACCCAAAAGTCGGTTTGATATTCATCATCCCCGGACTTGAAGAAACATTAAGAATAAATGGGCACGCGAGTATAGTTAAGGATGAAGATATATTGAAACCTATGGAAGCGCATGGTAAAGTCCCGATCATTGGAATTGGCGTGGAAGTAGAAGAATGTTATATGCATTGTGCAAAAGCCTTTAAGCGGTCACATTTGTGGGATGACGATCATTGGCTTGCGAAAGAAGTCTTGCCTAATCCATCAAAAATACTGGCGCAGCATGCCCGTAAACTTGGAGTTACTCCAGAGGATATCTCAAAATCACTAAAAGAAAGCTATGAAAAACGGCTATATTAACATTTTCGACTTAGAAATGGAATGGGATTTGCCCTTCATTGTATGCTATATTTGATCTGGATAAGGTAACTGATCATTTTACAGATAATAATGGAGGCATCACAATGAGTAAACGTTATCGGATGACAAGAGCAATGCAGAATGCTGGAGATTCAGCAACAACCCTATCTTTAGAAGAGTGTAAGCAATATTTCGCATCCAAACCTGATTTCACCTATACATCAGTTTTTACAGTAACAGGTGCCACTACCATGTCAATTGAGGGAGATTTCTTTATGTGGAGCTATGGTGATACAACAATCCCATTTAGACATTATCAGGGCGATATTTATGTTTCTGGCGCCAATGAAGCCGTGATTCCTAGAATGCTTGAGGTCGCGAGTGATTTAAGAGCAGATATTGTGGAAGGGTAAAAAAAAGATGCCCCCTGAATCCTTCAGGGGGCATCCCACTGTTAATTTTAGATCCGATCCGCTCAATCGTTCAAACGAACGGTGAGCGGATTTTTTTTGTATTAACCCAGTTTTACAACTACTTGGTGTACAGCACCGTCTCCAACTGGAGTGATGATGTTACCTTCTACAGCTGCGCCATCCAAGGTAAGACTAGCTACACCTTTGGATACATGGTTCGGGTTCTTGATTTGAATCACATAAGTATCTCCACGGAAGACACGGGTGATTTCAAAGCTGTCCCACTCTGTAGGAATACAAGGATCGATCTTCAGACCATTGAAGTCCGCTTGAATACCAAGGATAGATTGTGTAATCGCTACATAGTTCCAAGCAGCAGTACCAGTTAACCAGGAGTTTTTAGCTTCCCCGTGGCGAACGGCATCTTTACCTGCGATCATTTGCGAGTATACATAAGGTTCAGTACGGTGAATTTCACTGATGTCCTCCAAGTAAGCAGGAGCAATTTTAGCGTAAATTTCAAACGCTCTGTCGCCATGTCCAAGTACAGTTTCAGCGATCATGATCCAAGGGTTATTGTGGCAGAAAATACCAGCATTTTCTTTGTAGCCCGGAGGGTACGTAGAAATTTCACCCAGGTTCAGATAGTACTTGGAATATGGTGGCTGTTGCAATACGATACCGTATTTAGTATCCAAATGCTCTTGCACGGAAGTCAGAGCTTTTTCAGCTTGACCATCTTCCACACCGATACCGGCCATAACACAGATACCTTGTGGTTCGATGAAGATTTTACCTTCTTCGTTTTCTTTGGAACCGATCTTGTCGCCATAGTGGTCATAAGCGCGCAGGAACCAGTCACCATCGAAACCGTGAGTGAGTGTGATTTCACGCATGTTGTCAATCTTAGCTTCTGCATCCGTAGCTACGTCATTAAGTCCGCGCATCCGGCAGATTTCTGCATAGTCCGGTCCAACGAAGACGAACAGACCCGCGATAAATACGGATTCCGCTACGCGGCCTTCGATGTTGGCAGTAGTTTGGAAAGATTCGCCTGGTTCTGTAGAGAAGCAGTTCAGGTTCAAGCAGTCATTCCAGTCTGCACGACCGATCAGCGGCAAGCCGTGAGGTCCGAGATTGTTAGTTACATGCTCGAAGGAGCGTTTCAAGTGCTCAAACAGAGTAGCTGTGTTATCCGGATTGCTGTCAAAAGGAACCTGCTCATCAAGAATCGATGTGTCGCCAGTTTCTTTGATGTAAGCAGCTGTGCCAAGGATCAACCAAAGCGGGTCATCATTAAAGCCAGTACCGACTTCATTGTTACCTTTTTTGGTGAGCGGCTGGTATTGGTGATAGGCACTGCCGTCTTCAAATTGTGTAGCGGCGATATCGAGAATACGTTCTTTAGCACGTTCAGGAATTTGGTGCACAAATCCGAGCAAGTCTTGGTTAGAATCGCGGAAGCCCATACCACGGCCAATACCGGATTCAAAGTAAGAAGCGGAACGGGACATGTTGAAGGTAACCATACATTGATATGGATTCCAGATGTTAACCATACGGTTCAACTTGTCGTCGCCACTTTGGATTTGATATTTGGACAACAGGTTATCCCAGTGTGCAGCCAGTGCAGCCAAAGCAGCATCCACTTGAGCGTCTGTAGCAAATTGCTCGATCATAGCCTCTGCTGGTTTTTTGTTGATTACGTTCAGAGATTCCCATTTGTCTTCTTCTGGGTTTTCAATGTAACCAAGGACAAAGATGAAGCTTTGCTCTTCGCCCGGCTCCAGAGTAATGTTCAGGGCGTGCGATCCGATAGGGGACCAGCCGCTCGCTACCGAGTTAGTTGGTTCACCTGCAGCAACAGCTTGCGGGCTTTCCAGACCATTGTACATCCCTACGAAAGCTTCGCGGTCAGTATCAAAGCCGGCGATTTCTTTGTTAACAGAGTAGAAAGCGTAGTGGTTTCTGCGCTCACGGTATTCTGTTTTGTGATAGATAACAGAACCCTTCACTTCAACCTCACCAGTGCTGAGATTGCGTTGGAAGTTAGTCATATCATCTTGTGCATTCCAAAGACAGAACTCTGCAAAAGAGAACAGTTTAACGGATTTCTTCGCGGAACCCGTGTTTTTCACTACAAGACGATGTACTTCAGCGTTATGACCCATAGGTACAAAAGCAAGCTGGTTTACAGAGATACCGTTGCGTTCACCAGTAATGGAGGTGTAGCCAAGACCGTGACGGCATTCGTAGAAGTCCAGATCACGTTTTACTGGCATCCAGCCTGGAGTCCAGAAATCACCATCATCATAAAGATAGTAGTAACGGCCGCCAGCATCCATTGGGATATTGTTGTAACGGTAACGGGTCAATCTTCTGAGACGAGCGTCTCTATAGAAGGTATAGCCACCAGCAGTATTAGAAATAAGTCCGAAAAATTGTTCATTACCAAGGTAGTTAATCCAAGGGTAAGGTGTTTTTGGTGTGTTAATTACATACTCTTTACGAGTGTCGTCAAAGGTACCGAATTTCATGTGAGAAAGTCTCCTTTCGATTGTGAACGCGCGTTTATAAGTTTCAGGAAAAATTCCCTCGAGGGAAGGGATTCTTTCCGTTGTTTCTAAAAGATAGTATTAGGCAGTGATTTCGAGACCCAATGATAGCAGCTCCACAGAAAAATATTTATTCTTCAGTGAATGATGAATCTGTGCTACTTCTTCGGCGGTTGACAGGAATCTCTCTCCACTAAACGAGCTGGAAAGCTGATCGTGCTGAAAGTCGGCTGCTGTGAATCACACAGCTCGATTACTTTTTCCACTGCAGCCTTGGACATTTCATAAATCGGCAAGCGTACAGAGGTCAGCTTAGGCTGAATACGGGATGCCAGCTGAATGTCATCGAAACCCGCAATGGAGATATCCTCAGGGACAATGATTCCATGTTCGGAGAACGCTTCCATCGCTGAAATAGCCATGTCATCGTTGGAAGAGAAAAAGGCAGTCGGTAAAGGTTCACCAGAAGCAAGCAGCTTCTTGACCTCTTCATAAGCCGTCTCTTTCAGAAAATCACCCTTAAGAATAAACTTTTCATTCATAGGCAGACCATGTTTTTTCAGCGTGTCCTCATAGGCCGTGTAGCGTTCTCGACCAGAGTACGTATTCATTTGCCCACAGATAATGCCGATCTCTTGATGGCCTAAGGAGATTAAATGTTCAATCACTTCTGTGGTGCCCTCGTAATCTTTGGAATTCACAATGGCCAAATGATTGCGGTCAAGATGCTCCGACATAATCTCTGAGATATCATAATCAATCAGTACTAGCGGAGAATCGAGTCCCACCATTTCGCGGACGATATTAATATCCTTCTGAGTGCCGACAATTATACCACCGTCAATCCGTTTTTGCAGAAAAGCTTGTTTTACCTTCAGGAAATCGTCCGGAGAGTATACCGTATGAATCAGAACGTAACATCCGCGGGCATTCGACGTGTCGACTACGGCATCGACGAATGGTGCAAAGTAATTGTTCTGATAAATTCGGGTAGTGTTCTCTTTCTCGTTCATACTGATGGCGAACAATCCGATGGTATCGGTTTTCTTACCGGCCAGAGCCCGTGCAAAGCTGTTCGGTTCGTACTGATGTTGCTCAATCACCCGCAGCACTTTGGCCCGGGTTTCTTCAGGAACATTGGAATAGTTGTTGATCACGCGGGATACCGTACTACGGGAAACCCCGGCCAACTTAGCAATATCTTCGCTGCGCATGTTTCCCCTCTTTTCATAAACGCGCGTTTATGAGTTTATTGTAAGCGAAAGCATCGTATAAATCAATCGTAAAAAAAGAAATTTTGCGATCAAGTTAATAAAGGATGACATATTTTTAATAGAAGAAGAATCCTACCGAATAATGATAGAGCAGAGCAACTAGAAATAGTTTGTATAAGTTTTTTGCGGAGAAAGTGCATTGAAAGCTATGAAAGTCATGCTACTATTGTGATAAAGGTTATTGAGAATGATAATCAATGACAATAAAGCATAGGAGTGAAGGGATCAATGGCAAGATGGGGTCAGAAGTTTTTATGGGCAGCGGTACTTATAATGGCAATAACTGCGCTGGCAGCATGCGGAACGAATAACAATACTGCGAAAGAAAACGTTGCTAAGACACAGAATGCAGAGGAATCTACCTCAGCGAGCACTAGCGCACCAACTGAAGGAAATGGAAATGCCGCAGAAGAGGGTGCAACTCGGACGATTGCCGGGGAATTCGGGGATGTTGAAATTCCAATTAAACCGCAACGGGTAGCCGGGATCTATGTTGAAGATTATTTGAAGGCATTGGGCATTACCCCGGTGGTGCAGTGGTATCATCCAAGCTGGGGCAAACAGGATTATTTAAATCTTGATGTACCAGAATTTGATATTACCGGTAGTATGGAAGTGTTGCTGGAAAAAGACCCTGACTTGATTATTGTGGATGGAGGTGCGGATGCGGCGAAATATGAACAATATTCCAAGATAGCACCAACCTATCGTCTACCTGAGGCGGTGTTGCAAGACTCAAGACAAGTGCTTACGGCTATTGCAGATGCCCTCGGTATTCCGGAGAAGGCGGAATCTGTCCTTGCAGCGTACGATCAGAAAGTGGCAGAGGGGAAAGCTAAGCTGCAACAGGCCCTAGGTCAGGAAAAAGTAGCAGTGATCCGGCTCAACGTAGCGGATAAAACCTTTGCTCTATTCGGTGTTAAAAACCGTTTCACCGGTGTAATTTATTCTCAATTTGGCCTGACACCTGTGCCTATGGCGGCAGAAATGACCGAATATCAATCTATTATCTCCGAAGAGCTTATCCCTCAGCTCGAAGCGGATCATATCATTGTGTTCCCTGACAACGGGGGCTGGGATACTGAAGGGAATCAGGAAGCGACTCAAATCCTTGATGGCCCGTTGTGGAAGAGCCTGCCGGCGGTGAAGAACGGGAATGTTTATAGAATGGAACGTTCCCACTGGCAGACTGGTGCCATCACAGCCAATTCGATGAAGCTTGATGACTTGCTGAAAGCTATGGTGAAATAAAACGGCAGCCGTCGTAAGGAATAGCATAAAGAAGGTCTATCAGCATAGTTGATAGACCTTCTTTTTTATTCTAAACTATAGTAAAGTGAATGAAAATGGTTCTCAATTGGAGGGCGCTAGAATGGCAGAAGATTTACAAGACAGCAATAAAAAGAGGCTATTCTATAGCTTGATTAACATAGAAGCCCAATCCTTATCGGTGAACGGACAGACCTTAGTGTTTCAAAATCATACCCTGATCATTGTATCGGAAGGACAGGGATGGTTAGAAGCCGAGGAGAAGCGTTTTCCTCTGGAAAAAGGTGTCGGGTTCTTGTTCGAACCTGGGCTAATAAGCAAAATTAATGCCGAGGAGCGAGGACTTAGCTTTTATAGGCTTACGTTTGAAGTCATCGAAACGGGGGGAAGCAGGCAGAGTGGAATGGAAAAGGGGACTAAAGAAGGAATACTCCAGTCCGGTCCGCTAAGCTGCAGACCTTTTTCACAATGTGCATTACTGCTGGAGGCTATCTATCATAGTCGCAGAAGTACGGAAGAGATTGAATGGTTCGCAGGCCATACCCGCTTTCAAGAGTTACTGCTGCTGATCATGCGGGCAAATTCCTCTGTCATCCAGATGAAAGGAGCCCATGAGGCGGTACAGCGTTCCATCCGCTATATGCAGGAACACTACAATCACGCCATAACCGTCGATCAATTAGCTGAAGTGGCAGGCATTACACGTGCACGCTACACACAGATTTTTAAAGAAGTGACAGGGCGGATTCCCTTAGAGCATTTGAACGGACTTCGTATTGAAAGGGCGCAGCAGCAGTTGCTGCTTACGAATGACCGTATGCATGACATCGCGTTATCTGTAGGGTATAGCAATGAGTATTATTTTAACCGGCGTTTCAAAAGATCGGTGGGCGTTACGCCCGGCCAATACAGAAGCTTCCATCAGGAAGGGCTGCGGGTGTTCGCTCCTTTTCTGGAAGACTACCTGCTGGCTCTGGATATTACACCGGTGGCGCAATATTCTCACGCTCAGTGGGGGAAGCAAGAGTATCTGTCCCTCCTCGATGTGCCTGCGGTTGATATTTCGACTGGCGATTGGCAGGAGCTCTCCCAGTACATGCCCGAACTGATCCTGCTGGATGATGGCTTTCAGCGTTGGCACCTGGATGAGTGCAGCCAAATTGCTCCGTTGTTCAAGCTGCCTTTTCATCAAGAGGATTGGCGGGCCACGTTATTTTCCGCAGCAGCCGTCTTTGGCAGAACGGATCGTGTCCAGGAAGTGATCGGCAATTATGAGCATCGGGCGCAGCAAGCTAGACGAGTGCTAAACCGTTCTGTCCAAGGGCAGACTGTAGCATGCCTAAGAATATCTTCCTACGGAATCAATCTCTATGGATGCGGGCAATTGGGGTATACAGGTAGCGTACTCCATGATGATTTAGGTTTGCAGCCCCATGCCTTGGTTCCGAAGTTGACTCGTGGACAGAAGCGGGTGAGCCTAACAAGAGAAGAGCTTGCGAGCCTCACTGCAGATCATTTGTTCATTACCTTTGATCGACAGGAAGGAGAAGGACGGGAGCTGTTGGATACACCGCTTTGGCGCAATCTGCCCGCTGTTCGTAATCGTTGTGTATATGAGGTGGATTTTATGGCCTGGATGAATTATGGGGTATTGTCGCATCAGCGCAAGATTGAAGATGTGTTAAGAGCGTTAGGGTAAGTCAGAAACTAGTCCAGATAAAAAAGAGGATAATAAGTGCCACTATACTGCTGATGCGAGTCATTAATAAATAGGCATCACTGGGTTCTACATCACCTTTCATCATCCAGCCATAGCGCATGTACCATCCCAAATGAGGAAAGAAGATATTAAGCAATGCTAATAGTACAAAGAGGAATATAAAAAAGCCCATGATTTATCACTCCTTTATCTAATGTATACGCCAGACTATACGGAGCGTTCCCTAACTAACAAGTGAGCTTCCATATATTTATTTTTAGGCGGGGGATACCCTAGCCACCTTGACAGGTGGTTGGGGTATTTTTGCGGCACTATTCAAGGCTATGTTATTGAAGGTGAATGTTTAGAGGCGTGCTTGTTGTGTTTACATAACAAAGAGTTCGGAAAATATAAAAATGTATTTCTAAAAATAAAGGAGGAATTGATCGATGTCTAACCAATATACGATGCAAGATCCTACCACTCAGTACACTAAGGCTGGACCGGAATTTCAGCAGCAACAAGAGGAGCCGGGTCTGCAGAAGAAAATGAATCCAGTACCTGATACAGGAGAAGATACCTATAAAGGAACTGGGCGTCTGACCGGACGTAAAGCGTTAGTTACGGGAGCCGACAGCGGTATAGGCCGTGCTGTTGCTATTGCTTTTGCTCGTGAGGGGGCAGATATTGTTCTATCTTATATGCCCGAGGAAGAGGAAGATGCAAAGCAGGTGGTCAAGCTAGTGCAGGAAGCGGGTCGTACTGCAATCGCCATTCCAGGCGATCTGAAGGATGAGACATACTGCGAACAACTCGTCGATACTGCGGTTAAAGAGCTAGGTGGAATTGATATTTTAGCCAATATCGCGGGCAAACAGCAATTCGTTCCAGACATCGCTGATCTCACTACGAAGCATTTTGACGACACATTTAAGACGAACGTGTATGCTATGTTCTGGCTGTGCAAAGCTGCGGTGAAGCATATGCAACCGGGCAGCACCATTATTAACACTTCTTCTATTCAAGCTTATAATCCCTCACCGATCCTTTTGGACTACGCGACCACCAAGGCTGCTATTAATACATTCAGTAAGTCTCTCGCTCAGCAAGTAGCTGATAAGGGGATTCGCGTCAATGTAGTAGCACCTGGTCCCGTATGGACACCTCTTCAAGTTGTGGGTGGGCAACCGGAGGAAGTGCTGAAGGAGTTCGGGTCGAGCACACCACTAGGTCGTCCGGGACAGCCTGCGGAGATGGCTCCGGCATATGTATTCCTGGCCAGCCAGGAATCTAGCTATATCAGTGGCGAAACACTGAATGCGAACGGCGGAACACCAACTCCATAAACCGCTCAGCGGAATGTTGGTATTGTAAATACGGCGATGCATCCAAAAGTACCCTGCTAATTTTAGCTGTGGGGTGCTTTTGTTTTTATATATAGAAAGGAGTATTATAGAATTCGATACTTTTTCTCCCATTATTTTCATGGAATATGATCTATACTGATCAAGATTGTCGAATACATAGTTTTCCTGCGATTACCCAAGAAATAATTTGAACGGCTCTAAGTTATAGGGGAGACCCAGAAAGAATTAGGAGATGTATGATGCGAAAAAAGAAACTAGCGATCCTCACCATTTGCTGTGTCTTATTCATGGCGTGTTTTCAATCGGGATCTGTCCTTGCGGATAAAGGAAACGGAACAGTAGTAGATAGTGGAACCAAGGAAAGGCTGATGGAGAAGTATGATCTTGTAGAGCCTGAACCTGCAAATCCAGCAGCGCATGGGAGTCAATACGATTTTGGAATTAGTAACCCTATTGCTTTATTGGTCAGCATCAGTAGGCTGTATTTGTATCCATATGTTTTTGCAGCAGAGGAAATAATTAATCATATGATCGATCAAAGCGAAATTAGTTATTAGTTACGTGTATGTCTTTCAAAATATAATCCCAGCTATCATAATCGTTCATATCCTCAGGAACTTCTAACACACAAATATCATTAATGTTCCAATTTAATTCTTGTACCGAGGTTGATTCACGAACGGGAATAAGAATAAGAATAAGAAATTCGTTCGGTTTTAATAAATCAGACAAAATTGACTGTAGCTCTACAGCCTGTTCATATGAGGCGGACCATCTAATGAATAAAGTTTTTTTACTGTGGATTAACTTGTCCCAAAATCTATTAATTCGTAATTCCAGCTTCGCTTTATACGAAGGATAGGTTATAGACCAGTGTTTACCTTGCTGGATTGGAAAATCATGAACTGAGATAATGTTATATAAAGTATCCTGAATAAAATAGGATTTCACTAGTGCATTTTTATTCCCATTAGGATAGACTGGTAATCCATCCTCCAGAAAAAAATGTGTTTCATCAAGAATTTGCAGATTTATTAATTCCATGAAATTTTGAAATCTATTCTTATAAAGTCTATTTACATCAGCCAATGAATAAGAAACCATCCAGTCGAGCGGCATGGAGAATTTCCTCAAGCTATTTCTTTGCAGATTTATAGCAGGAGCACAAGACATCCCTAAGCTTACTATTAAATCATAGCTTTTTTTCACAGCTTGTAATTTCATGGACTCACCCAATTTCAATCAGATTCAGTTTCTAATAAATTATATACACCATTTTCTAGGGTTGATTGGACTTTAAGTGCAATGAGATACACAGGAAAAAGAGAACAGCAATGTCACTGCCCCCTAAATCTATTAGTTACGTTGTAACAAAATATATCCACTAATGCTTGAAGTTTTTTTACGAAAGACCACTTTAAAACCAACATCGTTGTCTAATAAGCAAGCCAAAGCGGTGTTAAGCAATCCGTTGGGTCTCAAGCTAGGTCTGCACGGCACGGCATTTCCAATAACACGGGCGGCAATAATCCTACGTGCTGATCCAGCAACCAAAGGATTTCTGCTCCAACTGATCAATACTAAATCTGGCTGACGAGTAGCCATGGAAGATCTACCCCTTTCTATTAAGTTTCTTTATATAAAATGCACCATTGATTTTAATGTGCTAAACCATAGCGGAGTAAGGAATACATAGGATCGAGTAGGGAGAGGGGCGAATAATATGGACAAGGTGTTACATAAGATAGCTAATTTGATTAGCGGTGAGGCTAATAGAATCATCATTGGGATTTCGGGTCATGGTGCATCTGGAAAAACAACGTTTGCTAATAATCTTTTAAAGCTTTTGCAGCAGGATGATGTGAATTATATTAATACAGACCCCTATATTGTTGAATCTAGTCTTAGAAAATACACTTCTATCGACTATGAATATAAGAATGTACATTATCACGATAAAGTGACAGCTTGTCATCCTGCTGCTCATCATATATTTGCTTTAGAGAGAGACATTCATATGTTGAGGGATGGGTTGGATTTTTACACAATTGGTACGGACTATACAAAAAGTATGTTCATATCTTCACAAAAGAAGGTAAATATTGTAGAAGGCATGAGTGTTGCCTTTACTGATCCGAATTTGTATGATCTGAAAATCTACTTATACACGGATGGAAAAACTGAGTTGATAAGAAGGAGTATACGTGATGTTTCTGAAAGAGGAACAGATATTAATTATTTAAGAAAATCCCATGAACAGCGTAGGATGCAATATGAGTTGTTTATGCATTCTTATCATCATAAATTTGATATCGTTTTAAAAAATTCCAATGAAGAGTATGTTCTTGAAAAGGAAACGTTGTAGAGGGGGAAGAGAATGCTTCCAAATGTTAGGCTAGCAACGATATGTGACGCGGATGTTTTGTCTAGATTAAATCATGAGTTCAATGGTGGAGTAAAACGTCCTGTGCCGGAGATCATCAAGTGTTTGAACAGCAATAATGAAGTGGTGGCCGTGGCTACTTTAAGGGATGAAGTGGTTGGTTTTGGCTGTGCTCAAAGTCTGAAATCATTTTGTTATAATGAAGCATATGGTGAAATTACTGAAATGTATGTAAAAGAGTCAGCTCGTAGAAATGGTGTCGCTACTGCAATAATTTCTTTTCTGGAAAGTCAGCTTTATTCTCGTGGAGTCAAAACAGTTAAGATTTTAACAGGAGAAGATAATCGTGTAGCCATTAAAGCGTATGAATTGAGCGGGTATGTTAAGGATGATGAAGTAATGTTAAAGAAAAAACTTTAAAGCCATATTGAACAGTGAATCAGGCAATTTATTGTGCTGGTCCAATTGGATAGCAATAAAAGGACGGAAGCCGCTTTACTGGCTTCCGTCTTTTTGGAACTGTGGAAATGAACAGACGCTATTTATTTATCGCTGAGTCACCTATTGGAGTGAATGTATTCTCCACAGTAAGGTTAGAGAACTTAGCATAGTTCAGTTGCTCAATCTTATTGGCGACATCATTGCTGTCAACGGCGAATCCGACATATACCGAACCATCCATAACAATAGTTCGCTCGCCAATTAGCTTCCAGTCTTTTCCGTCCGTTGATCCGTAAGCATAGAAAACATCTCCCTTACGGCCAAGCTTGAGCCAATACCCTTGCTCCACACCATTAATTTTAAATGGAATATCTGAAACAAGTTGAATGCCAGCTTTTTCAGCAGCAGATACGCTGTCTAAAGTTTCAGTTAATTCATCAAATCCTCCGCCCTTAATATTTCTGCCCGTCAGATAAGATGACCAGCTGGTTTCTTTGGACAACTTCACATAGGAGATACCAAGGGCCGCCGCGGCACTGTCTTTATTCAAGTCATCGCGGATCATTAGCCCGGTGAAGGCATGGTTGTCAACGGCCCCGATTTCTTCGAGCTTCGCGGTAAATTCCATATCTCCGTTCATTTCTTTATACACGAAGTGGAAGTCATCTTTGGTTGCATTGTTTGCTTCGGATCGTTCTGTGCCACCTTCACTTTTTCCAAGCTTTCCGTTGCCTTTAACGGTAAGCACATTATTTGTCATACTTCCGGAACCCTTAATGTTCGGATCACCGATATCTGCTGTAGTCCAACCCTTTCCAGCCAGGGAAGAGGTAGCAGCATTGATGTGGATGTTAGTGGCTGTGGTCTGCGTCTCATTTCCTTGGGTATCGGTCACTCTTGCAGAAATATAGTAGGAAGCATCCGTTAAATTCTTGAGGGTATATGTGTATGTGTTGCCTTTTTTGGCTGCTTCTCCAAGATATTTAGAACCATTATATACATCAACTTTTTTTATTTTGTTTCCGGATTTAGGGGAAGCATTAATTTTAACTTCGACCTCTTTCCCGGTAACAAATTGTGCATTGTTTTCTGGCGCTAAAAGCTTAGCATCAGGGTTTTCGGCGACGTGTTTCATATCAACTAGGCCGTTAATATAAAGCTCAAGCCAGGTGTAACCATTTTTAGTAACCGTTTTGTATGCATCCTTGATGCCCCAGATTTTATTTTTCTTTTCCCACTTGTCGTCTATTCCGTTTTTATTAGTGTCAAATTGCTTATCATATTGAGCCTCAATGACGCCAAAGTCTGAAATGTAACCCCCGACTTCATGTTCAGTGTTGATATATCTTCCCGAGTTCTGCTCGACTTCTGCCACAATTCTTGCATCGATAGCATCGCGACGTGGATAGGTAGCTCCCGCTTGTTGCAGAATGCTTTTTAATAGTGATTCATTCGCTAGCTTTACGCCGGACTTAACATAATTATCAAATGCTTTATTGGTAATACCATGGTTAACTCCAGTACTGTCCGCGGAAAGATATGGTGTGGCTGCAAGGGTCGTCTTTTGTTCACCACTCTGTACGCCAGAAAATTTCACATAATCTGAAGAATCATTCAGTAAGCCTGTGAGCTTACCGTTAATTCTGTTTCCAGTAATATAGAAACCGCCCAGCTTGGTAGCTTCACCGGCATCAATCACTCGGTTAGTTACATTATCTCTTGTACCTGGGCCGGCAATTTCGATATTGTTCATAAAGTTAGTAAAAGTAAAACCTCCGCCATAAGTGCCGTTAAAGCCCCAATTGTAAATTACATTGTTCGAGAACTGAACAACCGCCACATGATCAGCATCTGCAGCACCTGCGTAACCGCCGCCTAGTCTTGGATTTCGCGAGGTATGGTTCGCATACAGATTGTGATGGAATGTTGTTTTGTCTCCGCCTGAAATACCGCCGTAGCCATGTCTTCCTTTGGAATGCCCGGATAGAGTCAGACTTTCGGAAATAATGGACCACTGGATCGTGCCATTTTCGCCTCTATATAAAGATAGAGTTTCATCTGTGTTCCAACTGAAGGAACAATGGTCAATGAGGAAGTAGTTGTTGTCTCTCCCCCAAAGCGCATCCATTGAATCACTGCCATTATACACATTAGTGGCACCCGGACGGAAAGCGGTGTACCGAATAATGATATTCTCTGAATTGCTGATATTGGTATCCCAACCTGCAATGGTAATTCCGTTGCCTGGAGCGGTTTGCCCAGCGATGGTCAGGTTTTTAATATTATTGAGACTTAACGTGCTCTTCAGTTCAATCGTTCCGGAAACATGAAAAACAATGGTACGACCCTCTTTAGGCGTAGATAAAATCCCGTAGCGAAGGGACCCTGCAATCGGTTTGTCTTTTACAGCGTAATCTTCAAGGGTAGTTACGATGTATACATCGCCCCCTCGACCACCGCTTGTATAGGCGCCGCCACCTTCCGCGCCAGGAAAAGCAAGAATAGAGGCACCCGCAAAACTTTTGTCTCCGTCTGCCTGCCCTGAAGCTGCAAGTGTGTGACCTCCTAAAAATGAAAACGCTACCGAAAAACTCAATAAGACACCTATAACCTTACCTGATTTTTTACTCTTCCATTTCATCTTTTTGACGTATAACATGGAAACAGTCTTATCGCTGAATGCTGTTCCTGTTATACTTCCTCCTCTCAGTGAAATGATACTGGTCTGCGACAAGCAGCTTACTGGTAATACTTTAAAACTTTTAGGGCGTATTTACCTGCCAAAAAAATCTTTTTTTGTGCCAACTATTGCTCTTTGGTTCTTGCGTAAACGAACAAATTCATATTATGTTCTTAGTATTACAGCAGCTATAGTGCTTGGCATTCCATGACGACAGGGAGAAAAACATGAATATTAAATATCAGCATCGTGACCAGGCGTTTCACTCCTTTATTTCTACCAATAACACTTATCCTCTTCATCTACACAAAAATGTAGAGATAACAATGGTTTTGTCCGGCAAAATCAATATCAACATCAATGGAAAAGAGTATGATTTGTCTGAAGGAGACATAGCGATTATTTTCTCCAATCAACCTCACAGCTACAAAACCCTAGAGAAAAGCCAGATCCTACTGTTCTTTTTTGACGCCACTTTTCCGGGGGATTTTGCGGGGGATTTGCTTAATCATGTTCCGGATAACCCTATAGTTACGAAACAAAAGGTGCTTCAAGATCTGTTGGCAACCTTGTATAAACTATATAAAGAACAATGTGATGTTCGTCTGCTCAAGGCTTATACCTCTGTAGTATTAGGGCACGCGCTGCCGTTACTGCTAATGAAAAAAGTAGACTATAAAAAAGAAATGGATCTCGTCCCCAAAATCCTAGCTTACATCGACATGCATTTTTTAGATCACATAAATCTGAATACGCTTTCAAGAGAGCTTGGCATTAGTAAATTTATCATTTCCCGAATTTTTTCTGAGCAGTTTCACATTTCATTTCGTGATTACATCAATGGCCAACGGGTAGCCTTTGCTCATATGCTGCTGTTATCCACTACTCATCCGGTCACGGATATCGCGTTTGATTCCGGATTCAACAGTTTGCGTTCTTTCTATCGTGTTTTTAAAAATGAATACGGGATCACCCCCAATGAATTTCGCCGAAAAGTATCGAAGGAGTGTGTAGAATGAAAATGATGAGGGTGGCTTATATTCTATTTGATGGGATGACCACGTTAGATTTTGTTGGTTTTTACGATGCGGTTACCCGGATGGGAGTTCTAAAGGCGATAGAAAATGTATCGTGGGATTTTTGTTCCAACAAGGAAGAAGTCACGGATGATCGAGGATTGACGTTGAAAATAAACCAGGTTTCCCCTGATCTGTCAGCCTATGATTTGATATTTATCCCTGGAGGGTTTTCGACTCGACAACTTAGATTCGATACTAATTTTATAACATGGATTCAGACTAAGAGAAAATGGATTACCCATATTACAAAGACAATTAACCCTTCCAAAGGGAAATCATAACTATAATATATGGGAATTAATGATATAATTATCCAAAGTGAAATAATTAAGGTGATGAATAGAGGTGTAAGTATGTTGGACACAAATAATAGCAATAGAATGCTGGTAACTTTTCCTCATAGTAAAAAATATCCTTATTTAACTTCATATTGTTTATTAGCCAATGCTTTATACGTAGGTTTGAATGTGTTTTTTGATCTTAGTGTTTATTATTATTTATTTTTTGTCCTGCCAGTTTTTCCTTTTCTATTTATTTCGTTAAAAAGTCAAAAGGAAAAGCATAAACTTGAAGTACTAGATGATAATGTAGTAATTGGTGAAACAAATATTACGTGTGGTTCCTTGAAAAAAAATGTGATTCATAATCCTATTTCAATATTTTTTCATATAATTCCGGCTCGAAAAAAGAAAAAAATAATTACGATACAGGTAAATAAGGATGAAGCAAAAGATATTTTTACACTATTAAATAAATGGGCACAAAAAAATAGTGTGGAGATCGAAAAACAATATTAGAAGAGCCACTTAGTCCCAGAAGAGATGTTGAAGATATGAGGTGTCACGATGAAGATAGGAAAACCGATTAGAAAGAAGGTATACGGATTTATTTTGCAAGACAATGAAGTTGGAGAAAAGACTTTATTAGTCTATCTTAATGAACCAGAAGTACCCTTTAGATTAGTAGGTGGAAATGTCGATGCCGGGGAAACAGAAGAAGAAGCGTTATTCAGGGAAATTCAAGAAGAAAGTGGACTTAAACAATTTAAATTAGTAAAGAAAATAGGCACACAATATTATTATAAGGATTTTATAGATGCGAATGTCGAAAGACATGACTACCTTCTAATTCCAGAAACGAGATTACCTGAAAAGTGGAGCTTCACTGGAGAAGGAGAAGGTGAAGACTGTGGGACTATTTTTAACTACCAATGGATAAATCAAGATGAAATAGACTTATTAGATAAAGAGTTTAGAGAATACATGACGGAAGATTACATGCAAGAATTATTCAGCAAGGTAAAAAGGTAATCCATCTAAACCAAGTGCGAAATGATGATTTGAAAAATCGGCTGTAAGTATAAAAAGCATAAAGATGGTGGGATTGTTTTGCGTGCAGTTAAGCCTATAATGTTATGGTTTATTTCGACGATTTTATTCACCCTGGCAGCCTTTGGATTGGAGCTTTGGGAAGGAACTAAAATAAGTACAACAGAATATTACGGTTTTCAAAACATTGGGTTTGCTTTTATTTTTCTGGTGTTCCTCTTTTCAGTTCTTCTTTACCCGGTTATACTGCTTCCTTTATCATGGGTTATTCGAAAGATAGTTAATCCTTTAGTAAACCGCATAATGATATTCTTATTGAGTGGTATTGCGGGATATGGTTTCTTTTACGAGGTGTACGATGAACGCTTTATACGGGAATACCATTTGAATAGTAGTACAGCTATTATTTTTTTCGGTATTGCTGGTTTCATCTATGCTCTGGTGGATTACTATTTTGAGCGGCAAGCCATTAAAGCCGAACAAAATCCCTGCTAACCGTGGCGGCCGGCAGGGACGTTATTTTTTAATCTAAGTATTAGGTAATTTGTTAACCTCATCAGTAAAGGCTTCCAAGTACTGGGTGAATAATCCTGTATCTATTTTGGTGGTTGCATCATTTGCAATAGGAGGCGTATCTTGGATTTGTTTGTACATACGATCCATCTCACCCGTGAGCTTAGCCCAGATGCTTTTAATTGAATCATATTTTGCATCAAGGTTGCTGATATAACTATCGTATTCCATTTTTTGAATCATAGCTTTTCCTAATTGCTCGATTGTAAAATCTATATCTATTGTTTCACCCGTAGAGCCAGTTCCTGAACCTGCATACCAGCTGATATCAACAAATCCATCATTCCAAATATCTGAAACGACAAAATTACTGATTTCTTTAAGCATCGCTTCAGGAGACTGTTCAGTTGTACCTGCATTACCTGAATCAGAGGTATTATTTACAGGTTCCTTGAAGAGTTTCCTCACTTCGTTAAATGCATCCTTATCTTTGTCATTAGACGAATACCCCCAACCAACTTTGTCATTTTTAATAAAAATGATAAGTTCGCTATTGGAGGAAGACTTCTCACCTTGGATAAGCACGAGTTTATCTTTTCCGCCATCTTTGTCCGTATAATCAGCTGTTTCAATTACTGTAGGATTCTTAAGTTTATTATTCTCGGGTGTCTCAGTAGATTCAGCCATTTGGAAAATGGGTTGTACATCTGGAAGTATATTTTCGGATACGAATTTCTTTTTCGCTTCGATATCTGAACCATTGAGGAAAATCTCCACATAGTTGAGAGCCAGTTTCTCGGAAGCTGTAAGTTTCTTTTTTGGCTCAGGAGTGGGCTCTGAAGGGCTGGCTGTTGCTTCGGACGGTATAACTCCTGTAGACGTTGTATTTTTTTTCTCTGAATTTGTTGTGGAACTACCACATCCGGAAAGGATTACAATAGTTGCCACGATACATAAAAAAGCTTTTTTGTTCAATTTTATATCCTCCTAAATCTGCTAATAATTGCTAATTAATTCTACCAGATATAGGAATAGTAATCTATGAATTATAATTTATGGCGGAACCAATATATTAGATTAGCATGTTTTATTTGTCGGAGGTGAGCATTTTGCTGAAAGTACTAAGAGTGTGCGGTATTTTATTCAGTGCAGCAACAATCATTCTGGGAATCACATTTTTCCGCGGCCAGGATCAAGTGATAGTGTCTTGGACTATGCTGGGGATGTGCGGAGCTTTAATATTTAATGGAGCGGCATTGTATTTGAAAACGAAAGATAAAATGGCTGTGCTATCCTCGATTGTTGGGATTGTATTGTTAATAGTCTCGCTTACTCAGTTTCCTTTTTAAAAATTAAAAACAGCCTCGTCAACCTTAATGGGTCCGCGGGGTGTTTTTACGTTTTTTCCCTTTATATTTATTTCTTTTTTTTCTTAGTGGGTCCGATCTGACGTCTTACCTTATCGTTCTCATCTACCTCAATAATATAAATCTCCTTCACTGTACCGGAGAGAGTAAACCATTCACGCATAGCTTCAGCCTCAGTCATCGGTCCTAATATTCGTTTCCCCCTATAACATATAAAAAACACTCATACTCCTTAGTTTGTTTGCGGAAATGCAATAAATGCTTATAGAACAAATTATAAACCTGAGCGATGACTTTGTATGTAATAATTCATGCCTGACGGGATATTTTTACATTGATTAACGAACGTACGTTTGGTTATAATACAAACAAATGTTCTTATCCTTGGAAGGTGAGTAATTATGCAAATAAGCATCGGTCAAACCATTGAAATAGTGTATCAAGATAAATCAGGTAAGATATCTCAACGGAAAATTGATGTGAAAGGGATTCGTGGGGGATATATTCGCGCAACTTGCTTATCAACCGGAGCACCGCGCGTATTTCTGGAGGCTAATATTCTTGCTTGGCAGCCTGTGCAAAAAAAGCGCTATGCTTAGTGACACCGCCCGAAAGCTACTAATGATCATGCGCCACTCTGCCGTGCATCATGCTCATATGCCAACTTTACAGGAGTTAGAGATCAAGAGTGGACGGACACCAGATAAGATCATTAGTGGGCTTAGGGAATTAGTTAACGAAAAATATATAGAATGGACCCCACACACTCCACCCGAGAGCGCCCGAATTATTGAAGGCTGGGAAAGGATTGACCCTAGGTTTAAAAAGAGAAAGTCAGAGCCACAAGAACTCCAATGGGGGATAGATGGTAGTAAAACGAACTACTGGACGGATTATTAGGAGGGCAGCTTCATGATGAAAAAATTAGAGAACGTATGGGAGTGTAGCAGAATGATATTGCCCGAACATAAAAACCGGATTATAGATGACAATAATGAGCAGGAACGTCGTGAAAAACCCACTCTAGATCTACAGGAGATAGAGCGCTTTGAAATATTGTTATATCGTTCGATGGAAGAGCACAGCCCGATTACACTCACTCTGTTTGATCCCATGGAGAATATATTAAAACGAGGTATTGTGATGAAGCTGGATAAACAACAGGGAATTAAACTCCGCTGGTCGGAGGAGGAGTGGGATTGGTTCAAGATGGAGGATGTTATTGCAATAACTACATAATGCACTTCATAAAAAACAGGTTAGGAGCAATCTCCTAACCCGCGCTGTACTTCTGATGTTAATGTTCTGCTCCGTGGAATAAGACCACTGGTGAGGTACTTGGCAGTGCTGGCGCAATGCTGACGATAGTGAGGACCAACAATAAAGAGACGGCAAATTTTTTCACAGAGACTCAACCCTTTCTTTGAAATTTATTATTTTCTCTTCAAAATCTTTAATCTGAGTAGCATCAGCACATGAACGTAATGATTCGAAGTATACTACTGCTTGTTTAAAGATTTTATCAGAGTTTGTGACCTCAGCAGAATCTAATAATTTCATGCTATATTTGATAGCTGAATTATAATCTTGAATTTTTGTTTTATATCTGATCATATTAATAAAAAAAGTTTCTTGGTAGGAATTTATTATAATTTCATCAGCAGCGGTATCCTCAAATTTTAAAATACTATTAGAGAAAAGTTCTAAATGAGATTCAATGTTTAAATTGAAATTAGTAGCTGTTTTTAACAAAGTTATCAGTCCCGGTAGAACTTCTTTAGTGTTGGATAAAAGGAAAGAAACATAACGATCTATGAATTGAATATTTCCGGAAAGCACTTCTACTTCTAAGAGATTTGGCTCTGATATGTACTTATAATAGGCTACCTCATTTAATCCTTCAGCATCTAATCCCTTGAACCAACTCAAATCACTGTAAGCTTTAATGTAAGTTCGAGCTTTATCATAATTTTCGATTTCTTTGTGGGCTAGTCCCAACATAAGCAAGCTGTATCCATAATAATAAATTAAAGGTCGTTGGTGTTTTAGTTCCAGTTCATTATTGTGTGTGTAATTATTATAAATTTGAGTTATTCGGTTGAAAAAGGTATCTGCTAGTTTTAGAAGATTGGGCCAGCTTTCAAAAGAATATATCATTTTAAGAACTTTTACGGCTGGATCAAGATCTAGAAGATTTATATCTAAATCTAAATCGATATTTCCATCCAACGGCCTCACCTGCCTTTATTTTACATAATATACCTGTATTATACAATGTAATCAATAGATGGTCAATTAAGTGCTCCATATAAAAAATAGATGATTAATAGGGACCAATAGAGTAAATCTATCCATTATTGCGCCATGATGTGTGCCTGGGAAAGCTTTGGTAGTAGTAGATTACCGCTCTAGATGGCCACATAAAAAGTCATATAGATTATGTAATGCCTCAAGAATAGCAGCAGCTACGACATAAACTAAAAGGTTGCTATTGATTAAATCATTTACCGTATTATGTTTTGTGAGTACAAACTGGAAGAATGTGTACATCGTTTGGAGGATGTGACAACAGTTGCTCTACTTAATACACAGTACGAAGATACAGTTCATTAGACGAGTAGGAGTATCCCTCTTCTCCCAAAGGCTATGACGAAGTAGCCGCAAACTATTCATTTAGTTGAGTTGAGCAACGTGAAGTAAATAAAAAGCCTACACCATAAAAATGTAGGCCCACCCATTAAAAGTTACTCTGTTACTAATTTTGAGAAAATGCTTAAATCAATAAACTTTCCTTTGGACTTTTCGCACTTTCTCATTGTTCCTTCGAATGTATAGTTTAACTTTTGCAAAACTCTGATGGAATTATTGTTTTCGGGTTCGACTTTTGCTTCTATCCTGTTGAAATTTAAAGTGTTGAACGCATAATCCATCAGAGATTGAATGGCCTCAGGAGCATATCCCTTGCCCCAATAATCTTTACTAATATCGTATCCGATCTCTGCTTTAGCGTTTGAAGAATCTATAGAATTATAACCGCAGGAACCAATTATGCGATTTGATTCTAACTCAATTATGGAATAACGAATAGCTTTGCTTTCCAAAGACAGGTTATTAAGAATTTTAATCATTTCTACTGCTTGGCTTTCCTCAGTGAAACTATTGATATTCATAAACTTTGTAACCTCAGGATCAGACCAAATGTTAAACAAACTAGCAGAGTCAGATAATTTCATTTTTCTTAATATTAGTCTTTTGGTTTGTATTTCTGTAATCAATATATTACCTCCATTATCTATTTGTTTTGGGGTTAAGATATCGATATCTGCGCATAGTTCAGTCCCTTCAATATTTAATTCAACATTATTATAACGTAAGAGTTTTTTTATGTCACAGTACGATGATACAGAACATTAAAGGAGTAGGAGTGTCCCTCCAAAGGTCATGACGAAGTAGACGCATATTACGAAGTATAGAGGCTATCTAGCGGTAATGCAGCCTATTTCTCTTTTGGCAGAAGTAATGTTCTTATAAAAGCGCCAATACAGCCAGAAAGAATAATAATCATTACAACATTTAGTGATCTAATAAGTACCGAAGATGAAAAAATTAATTGAAGGCTTTTTTGTACGATGATAATTCCAAATACCAAAGACATGGTGATTAAGAATGTTTGGATAGATATTTTCAAATCATTAATTCCTCTCTAAACAAATTAACAAAATCTAAATTTAGTTTAACAAAAAATGATTGAGTGAAACGTAGTACGAAGATACATGACATTAAGGGATAGAGGAGGTTACAGCAATCCTCTCCCAAAGGCTATGAAGAAGTAGCAGCCTATTGCGCATCAGGGAAGAGAAGGTCGTCGTTTTGATAATGAAATGATGTTTTTGTCCTTATCATCACCATGGTCTGCATTTTCTTCTATCTCTTTTTTCTCATCGTGAAACTCAACAGGAGATTGGGCCGTGATGTAGTCAAATGGAGTGTAATTATTATTTGGTAATTTTCTTGTAAGGATTACCTTTACAATGATGATTCCTAATGAGAGATAGAAAATCGCGCCTACTCCAGCCAACATGAACAGTACTAATCTCATTGTTAACACCGCCTTTGTTTGATTTTATAATCAAATGTTAATATTTACAAGATTTAGGCTGCTGAGTACTATTCATTCGACTGAGATTTGATGCACAGTAGGAAATGCTTGGGCCACTAGATTTTACAAATGGTGGAACCTTCGAACATACGAATGAAGTGTAGCACAATAGTCATACCTACACATGAAATGATTTGACAGTTATAAATATTAATTACTTTAAAGCATCACAGAAAGGTTGTTTTACAGACACCATACTCATATGGATATCCGATCTCATCTTTAAATGTAACCTCTGCACCATATCGACAGATACCGCTCTTAGAGACAGCATCTTTAATGTTGTGTATTTCATCTACTGTGCTTCTTGGGAATAAGATAGGTTTTTAGATATATCTGTTTCTAACGGTAAGACCAATTTTTATGTAGTTACTACATTGAATAATAATGGAAAGTTAAGTTTCAAACGAAGCATCAACTACCCCTCAGAAGGCAGATCAACCTGAATCAGAACCATCTGGTGATCGCGTAATACTCACAATTACATTAATAACTGGTCTTGAAAAAGTCAGTGTGGCGGTGGTGCCCCGACTGCTGTATTTCTGTAACGTTTCCGCTTAATTGGATTTGTCAGATGCTTCATAGATTAGGCAGCGAAGGGTCTGATCAGGATAGCGGAACTCCGCGGTATAGCTACTTCCATCTTCCAGCAACAGTTTAACATCCACCATCCCGCGTTTGTTGTTAAATTCGGTATCGGTTAGATAAGCTTTGATAATGGTTCTTGTTTCTCCCTGCTTGTCCGTGATGACCTGCACGGCTTTATGAATCCAACTGGCATCCTTCTGGATGGTGCCGGCTGCGTCGTCGTCGATGGGAGTTCTCTTCAGTGCCAAATTAATGGCTGTCGTATCCTCTACGGCACCGGTTGTTGCATTAATCAACACATCATATTCCCAGAATACCTCGCCTGATCCGAGCAGGGTAAGATTCTTGTAAGGAGCAAAATGAACTGTCCAGGTTGGACGTTTGGTTAGTCCCAGCTCAATCAGCATTCCCGATGTTTTTAGCTTGGACACGTCGGCATCGAACAGCTTGCGCACACTGTCAGAGGCCAGTGCCTCAGCTTCAACCTGGCTGATTTTCTGAGGCTGAAGCTGAGGCACAGTCGGATTTCGTTTGGACACGAAGTAATTCAGCCGGTAGTACCAGTCAATCAGCTGTAACAGTTCCTCATCAGTCATACTCCTCTCCGGGTAGGTGTACGTATTGGTTTCTAAATCTAGATACAAATCTGCTTGTCCAGCCTTTAACGGCAGCTGCTGCTTGGGGCGGAGGCCGTCATACACATACTTATCGTCCAACACTTGTCTGCGGTTGATTTCGGATTCGGTTTCTTCCCGACCTGAAGTATGGGGATCTTCTGCCTTGTCTATAAAGTCATAGATTTGCTGGATTTGCGCTGCTGTCATCTGTTGATACAGGTCTTGTTGTATGGTGGATACTGGCGCCGGCGCCTCCACCTTCAGCACGGGTATCGTGCTTTCACTCAAAGCCAGCCGGTTACTGCCCTGAATTGACGAACTGTTCTTGGCGAAAACTACGGAATTCATCAGGCTGGGGACGAGCAGCGCACTGGCTGCAAGCACACCAGCTGAAAACAGGATAACAACTAATGTAGCGGACCGCTTTTTCTTGTTCAATCGGATTACCTCCATTGGGATCTAAGATGATGAATTTTAATACATCTTAACACCAAGTTATTATAGAATTAGGAGGACAGTTGTTATGGAGTTGTAAAAAGATCGGATACTTCCCCTTCACCAAGGACAGTCAGGAGTTAATCTCAATTTTGTCCACGTTTTTCTTCAAGAGCCACAGCTACAATGCAAGAAGTGTCTTTACAATAAAGATGTGCCAGAAGCGGGAAGTGTTTACTTAGTGTCGTATTTACATCGATGTGATTAGTCATAACTTTTCACCTAATTGGAAGTATGATTCGTGGGATAATTACATGAACAACAATAAAGTTATTAAGATGGACTTTAAAGCAGAAAAACGATTGGTTGCGAAGAAATAGATAGTTCGGAGAACAAGGAGTTTTTGTACTGATGAACAATAAAGATTTTCAATACAGAGAGACATACTTTATTGTGGGGAAACCAGCAACTCTATGGATACTCATACTTGGATTGGTTTCGTTTGGAACCAGATCCAATAGGTCATCTTATAGATTATGGTGGGATTGTAGAGGGGATGCACCGGATCTATTAAACTTGCTGGATCTCATTTTGTTTGGAAGTGATTTGAATTTAGAGCATGCATTCAATAACCTACGATATCACACTTCTTTAATCCGTTTGATCGCCCAAGAAGGAAAAGAAAATAAACCACTCTTAGTTCTTATTGTGAAGTAACCTGTAGAGTCGCTCTCCTGACAAAAACCAACATATGTCTCTCCACTGACTAAATGTATTTGTAGTTGTAATTCTGTTTCAATTGCGTGAAAAATCAGTGTGAGATTCATATTAAAGCCCCCTTGCATAAGATGATTATATTCATAAAATACCCACTTCATTGTTAATGAACGCAAAATAGTTGACAATTGACAATGTTGTAATATTTTAAACGTGATTTTGGCATAAGCATGTCTATAACAAATCCCCCATCAACCTTAAGTGGTAGGAGGGGGATTTGTTGTATTGATGAAAACTAACGATCCTTACCAGTGTTATAGAGCAGCATATATACTTCCCAATGAATTATATTAAGTTTATACAGTAAACTTTAATTCCTTTAGAATGATATTCAGGTGATTCCTAACGGATTTGTTTAATGGTTGTAAAGGCAAGGGAAGACTAGGACTTTTAATTAAGCCAATTATTTCAGCAGCTGCTGAAATCACTCGAAGGCTACCATAGCTATTGAATAACTTCCAGATCGGTTCTAGTAATGTTGAAAGGTGTTGTGCTTCTTCTAATGGCCACTTTGAGTCATTCTTGTGATATCTAGACATAACCTCGGAAATAAACCACCTAGCACTGAGACCATAAGTCACAACCTGCACTTAAGCCTGGATATGCGGATGGATTCCCGCTTATTCCAAACGTAACATGGAGTGGAATAACAGCTCTGAGTTTTTCTACAGCAATTCTGCTGTGCAGCTCATCACTGAAATGGAAATGTGAAGTGCCGGGATTATCATAAACACAAAGTGGAATGGAGAGTGAACTTCTCACCTGCTCGTATAGAAAAAACACCTCTTCATCTGCTAGTGCCTGATAGGAGATAGGAGCCAAGAGTACTGCACTTGCCCCAGCTTGTTGTGCATCTTCCGCTAATTGAAGTCCTTCTGAAGTTCGAATCGCACTTATGCTTGTCATCACGGGAATCCCTTCAGCAGAACTAACAGCAAGCTCAAGGACACGCAAACGCTCCCCTCTACTAAGATACGCATAGTTTCCAGTTGATCCCAGTACACCAATTGAGTCTACTCCCGCCTTTACCAATTCTTTAATAAAAAAAGGGACCAATTTTAGAGGCTAGGTGTTGTTAGAAATTATGAGTTGCCACGTTTGTCCCGTAGCGATTTAGATTCAGAACAAACATAAAATAACCTGTCAAGCTTATGCCTGAAGGGTCTATTAGTGCTTATACGATAAACTCTGTAAATACTGGGCTTCGAAGCATGCCAGATATGGTCCGGGACTCCAGATGTACAAACTCCGTATCCTTACCTTTGTATATCAAGATATCAAAGATGGCGTAATACGCTGGGAGTGTCCCAGTGAGTTGAGTTATTTTATCAGTTACTCTCGCTTGAAATCGACTCATAACAGATTCAAAATCGGATACTCTCAGTACGAAGATACAGGGACAGAGAGGGTTAATAGCCCTCCTCTCACAAAGGTTATAACGTAGTAGATACATATTGCGACATGAAAAAAAGATAAAAATGCTTATGCATCCTTATCCTTTTCAAGTAATTCTATTATTCTGTCTAATTTTTTTTCTATGTTAGTAGTTTTATCTGAAACTTTGTTTTTGGTTCCATAATCACCTTTTAACAGTAAAACCAAGGGAATCGCCAAAACAAATACCAACGGTATTAAAAAAAAATATTGCAAGATAGCACCTCATTAAAAGTTTTTATTTAAGTATAACAAATTTCAAAAAAAAGACTCTCTCCCACAAGGAGGATATAAGAGATAGTTTGGCTGTACTGAACTTATAAAGGGGTTGGATAATCTTCATTTCTTACCCATTAAAGATATACCATAGTAATCCATAAGCTATTCCGAAGTAAGCAATCACACCTAGTAAAGAGATGGATAAAAGAATAGTGATAACTTTCTTGCCGTTCATAAAATTCACCTCTTAATTAATATAGCACGGATTTAGGGAGGAACTGACGTCAATATGGTTAAGATCATCTTTGCTTTTATTCTCTTAGTTTCATTCATAGGGTAAATCGCCGAAATGGACAGAAATAAATTCGGTAGCATGACATGGCAGCAATATGTGTTGCTTCAATAATCGCATTAGCTGCGGTGGTTATTTTTTCATAAAACCCAAATTTGAGAGGAGCAATTATAAATGAAAGCCAACGTAACTACAAAGATCAAGGATATCAAATTTGGTAATAAAGAGGACGTAATCACGTTAACGATCGAGGGCAATATCACAGACCAGCAGGTATCCATCCTGCGAAACATTAAAAATACTGGCTAGCATTCGTAAGCTTCAGCAGCTCGCAAGCTGATCTGGATGATTATACTCCAACACATACGCATCAAGGTATTCGCGGAACGATTGATAATGATGGATCGGTTAATGTTGACTCCGGTCAGATGACGATAGAAGAGGTGACTGAAGAGGAAGACGAGAACGAAGAAAGAGAAGACGATCAGGAAGAACAGGAAGAACAACAGGAACTAAAAGATACAGATGGTCAAATAATTCCTGTGAATAAAGACGATCTGCCGTTCTAAGATGGTACACTCCCCGACTTCGGTGGGGGGATTCTTAACAAAGGGGGATTGCCCAGTGCAACAGATTTTATTGCCTGAGATAGATAGAGAACGGACGCAAGCTGCCGTTGAAGCGGCTCTTGAAAAATATAGGATATTTGAGTTTTTGTCTTTCGAGAAGGAGGAAGAGAAGGGTGATTGAACAAATGTATAAGACTACTTCTGATTATCCCTCTGTACTTACAGCGAAGGAAATACAACAAATACTTGGTATAGGTGAGCGTCAAACATATGAACTATTAAACTCGGGTCAATTTCATATCGTGAGGGTAGGAAAGATGATAAAAGTCTCAAAAGATGTATTTCTTAAATGGTTACAGGGATAAAAAAAGTGGTGCCGATTATGGCACCACTTTTGCTTTAGTCTACTACAGGGCACCATAATGGCACCAATTCGTAATTCACTCAAAACATAAACATCCCTAAACAAAAGAAAAAGCCTTATTATATAAGGCTTTTTCAGTATAGGACGGATGGGGTTCGAACCCATGACCCCTACCCTGTCAAGATAGTGCTCTCCCGCTGAGCTACCGTCCTGCGACGAAATTTATAATACCATACGATAGAGTAGGATGGCAATTCTTTTTTATAATCAATATAGATGTAGAGTTGTATTTACTTCTTAATTTTCTCCGATTAAGTAGTTAAATAGCTAGAAAGGGGATGACCCTTCATCCCCCTGCACCGAGTCAGATAAAAAACGGGAGTAGAAATAGACTGCTTATTCCGAAAAAAGGGATACGGCGTGGATAGAAGCGGCGTCTTGGGTAAAAGCCGGGCTGGAACCCGAATTGTCTATAGTTCGACTGCTCGGCAGGCATTCCGTTCATACGATCGACCATTTCATTGCTGGGAACCGCTAGGGTGATATAGTTCTGATCCACGTGAGCGATGAAGCCGTCAAAGGATTGACCATCAGTCGTTACTATACCTACATATTTATTCATGCAATTCCAAGCGACCTGTTGATGAAAATTTGTATTTGATTCCATGGATATCCTCCTCGAATGTTTCAATCCTGATAACAGTCTATGGTCCTTTGCCTACAACGTTCACGGCGTTTGCCTATATGTAGGAAGGTTAATTTTCAGGGATAATCACTGAGGAGGATTCGATTAGTTCTTTAATCTATACACATGCTTGTGCTGTACTTTCTAATCAGTATTATTCTTGGAGTTATTGGAATGAGCTTCAATGGAGTAGATAACTTCTTTTTTGCCAGTAAGCGGGGAGTCATTTATAAAATACAATTTGTCACCGCTCCGTTTTACGAATTTCAAAGTATCTCCTTTAAAAGGAACATCGTTATTTTCCGCATATTCCTGATCCTTTGCTGTGAGTAGCTCCTTATACAAAAGGGTTCGCTCGCCTGTTTGGCGGTCGATTAAGGTTAGCAATCCATTCTGATTTCCACGAAGCAGTATGATTTCTTTATCAATGCTTTCTACATAGTAAGCATCTTCCTCGCCACCCAGCTTTACAAGATCAAGAGTATCTATTACATTGCCTGTGCCGTCTTGGATGAAACGTAAGGTATTACCATCATGCAAGATGAGGTTGCCATCATAAGGTTTGAAATCCGCATCTCCTCTGAACTGGTAAGCGAATGTGGCCTTGCGTAGTAATGCACCATTTTTGAATATGAGTGTGATTTCGCGTGTATTAATATGAGGCTCTCCATAGGAATCAATAATCTTAATGACTAGCAGACCCCCCGCCGTTTTCTCGATCTTCATTCCTGCCCAGTCAAAGTTTGTTTGGAGTGAAGTGAGTTTTATCACCGTATCCTTGCCTTGTGAGACATATAAATCACCATTAGCTTTGACCAGCGTATAGGTACGCCCTCCAAAGGATTCTGTGAAAACATTGTAGGTCTTCAGATCATCTGCTAAAAGTGTGTTCGTTGTGGAGTCCAGACGGAGATGGCTGCCTTCGAAAGCCTTAACGATAAAACGGGCCGGCACATATATCCCATCTTCTTTGGATTTAAAAGGTATTCCTCCTAGATCTACCGCTTTCCCGTCAAGCAAGCCAGTTTGACTCCCGATTCGAACAGCAAAACTTTTAGTCCAGCCTTTGAACAGAGCACGTTTGCCGGATTTATCCCATTCCATTTTTAAGCCAGCTTGTTCAGCGATCCCCCGAACATCTACGTAGATTACACCATTTTTGAGCAGCGCAGGTCCGCCTATGTTTCCACCAGGAATGCCAAATTGGTAGTATACTTGCGAAGTACTAGCAGAGGAAGCTTGGGCAAGCGCAGAGGACTCCGATACAGTTAATGAAGAGCTTGCTGACATGGTGGCAGGGAGTAAAAGTGTTGAGAGCATTAAGACGGATAACCAAGCTTTGGAGTGAAAAGAGAGCATATTAACCAACCCTTTCTTTATCTGGCAGTAAAATTTATCCAAGATAGTTGGTTTGACGCTGAAACGTTTCTAAAAGTTGCGTCGTATACTTTCCGAAGGGCTCACTGTAGAAATATATTTAATGCTACTATGATAAGATAGATGGAACTGTACAGTAGTTTCTTAAAATTGAAAGATAAAGGAGCTTGTGATCTTGCCGCAAATGCAAAATGAGCAGAAAAAGAATACTTCTACTCCGCTGAAATGGTTGGGGGGCGGAGCCGCCATGCTCCTGTTAAAAGGAAAGGCGATTTTGTCTCTGCTGAAAATAGGTAAAATTGCCGGGCCGTTAATTTCCATGATGGTTTCGATAGGGGCATATGCTTTGATTTATCCGTGGGGGTTTGCTATAGGTATTGTCCTGCTTTTGCTTGTTCATGAATTGGGACATGTTATAGCCGCTAAGCGGATCGGGTTACCCGTCAGCGCTCCGTTATTTATTCCTTTTTTAGGCGCGTTAATTACTATGAAAAAACATCCGCTGGATGCGAAGACAGAAGCGTATGTTGCTTTTGGCGGACCGATTCTGGGTACTATTGGGGCTACTGCTGTGTTTGGAGCGGCATATTATATGGATAGTCCACTTCTTTATTCCCTGGCTTATATAGGCTTATTGCTTAATTTGATTAACCTGCTGCCAATCCATCCGCTAGACGGTGGACGTATTGCTACCGCAGTTACGCGCTGGCTGTGGCTTGTGGGTCTGGTGGGTGGCTTAGCTATAATCGTTTACTTGCGTTCGATTTTGTTCTTTATCATCTGGGCAATGTTTGCTTACGATCTGTATAATAAATATGTGAAAAGACGTAACAACAACCGGCCGCAGTCTGTCACTAAGGGGTTCTTAATTCCCGTGGAGCCCTTGCGAGAGGCGGGTTACATGATTCCAGGAGCTGAGCATCGCCGGGATTTACCTTTTACTACCTACAGTGATCTAGAGAGACAGCAGTATGTTGTGGTCAGATGGGACCAGCTGAATTATTATGGCAAAGCTACACTGCCACAGCAATGTATTATTGAAAAGGTAAGAATTTCGCAGCTGGAGCAAGTAACGTTAGAGAATGGTCTTCATTTAAAAATGCAATGTGACATCAGCTGTACCGTGCACGATAATGATAAGTATTACGATGTGCCAGCCAGTACACGCTGGAAATATGGAACAGCTTATTTTGTTTTAGCAGGCTTTTTGGTTGGGATGATGTATCTAGTCCATTTGGTTGGAAACGTCAATCTCTAAGAGGGCAACTGGAATGAATAGCTCCTATTGTTTATAAAGCTCCTGAATCGTCAAAGCTGTAGTGAGTATAACTGCAGCTGCGATGAAAGGAGCTTTTTTATGTCTAAAATTGTGAAATGGGAAGTCGGCGTTTGCCTAGTGTTACTGCTGGGTGTAGTGGGGTGCTCTACGGTGAAACCCGCAAAAGTTATCGAAATCAATGAGATGACCAATCTGGATGGCAAATCTAAAAGTCAGTATCCTCCGTTGTCACCTGTGATGCAAGACGTATATAACCGTTCAATCCCTGAAGAAGTATATTCTGTGGATTAGTCTACTGAGAGGTTACGGATTCCATGTGTAGGCTTTTCTTTCTTGTCATTATTTTATATAATAGACAACTATCGTTGGCTACATAGAGAGAGGAGTTTGCAACTAACATGGCGGCAGAAATCTTACGGGTAACTACAGAGGAACAGCTTCAGATGGGGCTGGATATCCGTACTAAAGTATTTGTTGAGGAACAAAAGGTACCGGCCGAGGAAGAAATTGACGAATATGATGCCATCAGTCCGAATGCGCACCATATTCTGATTATAGATGAAGGGATACCTGTAGCAACGGGTAGATTGATCTATTACAAAGCAGGTACTGCTAAAATGCAGCGCATCGCCGTATTGAAAGACTATCGGGTCAAAGGATACGGACGTGTCTTGTTACTGGCGATGGAAGAGCTTGCTCGGGAGCTTGGACTGGAAGCTTCAATTCTAGATGCTCAGTGTCAGGCAGAGAATTTCTATAAGAAACTCGGCTATGAAGTTATTTCTACAGAACCATTTTATGATGCAGGTATATTACATGTACGTATGCAAAAAATGCTTTAAAGATGGCGCACATAATTATTGGACGCTCTACGCAAGCTAGGATGTGCCGAATGATGGCAAATCCAAGTGCAAGGGGCGAACTTAAGTGCCAAATAACGAACGTGAATCTTTCGTAGCTGTTCAAAAAAATGGGGATGGCGATTTAACAAGCTTCCAGACCTCTACAGGACGTGTGCTGGCGTATGACCAAGCCCTGCAAGAAGTACAGGCCGGAAATATTGCCGGAGTGAACGCTTTTAAAGGTAAGGATGGAGAAACTTATATTCGCGGAGATGCGGATGGAGATCCAACTAACAATCTGGATAATTTGCCGACATTTTCATAGTTCAACACGAAAAGCCGTACATACGTCTACAGACGTTTATGTACGGCTTTTTTTTGTAAAGATCAGAGTTTATAGTTCACATGCTGCTCTAAAAATTCCATCTCTCCTGTAAGTCCGACGAAATCTGGTTGTTCATCGCTATAATGCATGAGCTTGATCCGCTCGCGAACATCTTTAGGCAGAGACATCAGCTCTTCCAGCGTAGTGTGAACAACGCCTGTTCCACCTAGTTGGCAGTCATGCAGGATGATCCGGATCCCGCGCTCCCGCACAAGGCTAATCAGTAGATCCGGCTGAAAGGTCATGTCCGCACTATAAAAAATCTCGTTGTTTATTAGAAGGGAATAACTGTTTTTCCCGGGAATATGCGGTGTTTGTATGATCTCTAATGAAAGAGTAGGAGAGAGCTTGTAGGTATTTTCAGGCTGCATGGGCTTAACATCGAAGATATCAGATAAGGAAGATACAGCATCTTCTTGGTATAAACCTCCCTTTAACGTATTGTTCCACAAGGGCTCTATAAGTGTCTCCGGAAGAAGTAAGGTCATTTTTTTACCGTGCACATGCTTTAAGGTTAGCGCAAGCTCTTCCAGCCCTCCAACATGATCTGCATGAATATGTGTAATGAGCGTAGCATTTACGTCACTGAAGGATTTTTCAAGTCTATGCATGGCAAGCGGGGCTGTTATCCCGCAATCAATCAGCAGGGTGTAATTTTCATCTAGCAGCAAGCCATTGTTGTTAAAATATTTTTTCGCAAAAGCATTGCCTGTTCCTAGCATTTGTAGGCTTAGACTCATAAGAAAGAACCCTCCTGAAATCGGTTATAGCTAATGTTTCTACTTCGAATAAGACCATAATATCATTTTTCGCAAGATCAATGAAATATTTACCTGAAATCAGCGCAACTTGCTGAAACAAAGTAAGTATATATTAACAGCATGAATTATCTGGAGGGTCTCAAATGAATAGATGGAAAAAAATCACTTTGTGCGTGTTTGCTTTTTCCTTAATGGGTGGCTCATTATTATTCGCCGATTCCGTTAATCAGAAAATTAGAGTATGGAGCAACGGAAAAGAAATTGTAGACGGCGGTTATCTAATTGATGGAAAAACGTACATTCCTGCTAGAGAAACAGGCGGGGTTGTTACTTGGGACGGTTCTGGGAAAGTTACGATCCTTAAACCTAATGTCCATATTGTACTTTTTAAAGGGGATACGGTTTTTGGCAATGTCAATGTAGGCAAGCTGAAAATAAAGATATTAACTCAGGTAGATAGTCTGACCGAAGAGATTTCAGCTGTGAAAGTGGCCATGACAGATCCGTCTGGAAACGTTAAGGATATTCAGTCACAGGTGCTTGAAGGCTCGCAGAAGGATAATTTCTGGTTTCCAACCTCGGAGTTTACTTATGATTTTAAAGAAGCGGGCAAATATCGGGTAGGCTTCTATATTAAGCCCTCCAAAAATGCCGATTACGTACTTGTGTCGGAGAAGGTAATAACAGCGTTAAATTAGGTGTTCTAAATTGACCTGAACTAATCTAACGTGGTACGATACCAGATGTAGGATAATACAATTCAAAGTGAGGTATTACAATGAGCGATCACAAACATGAGCATGGTGAAGCATGCGGTTGCGGGCATGATCACGACCATGAGCACGAGGAGTTTGTGCTGACCTTGACGAACGAGCAGGGCGAAGATGTGGAAATGGTGCTTGTAGAAACGTTCGACATAGGCGAGAAATTATATGCTCTGTTGTTAGAGCGCGAGAATCCAGAAGCAGACGGCATTATTCTGCGTATGGAAGAAGAAGACGAAGAAATGGTATTGTATAATATCGAAGATGAAGAAGAATGGAAAGCTGTTGAAGAAGCTTACAACAATCTGCTTGCTCAGCAAGAATAGATTCTAGCGACTAAACTTAAGCTGTTCTATGTGAATGGAACAGTTGATGCTTATATACAGAAACCCGATACTCATTATGGTATCGGGTTTTTGTATAAATGATTTAAGTTTTTAAGGAAAAAGATAGATCTTAGGATATAGGATCGGCTTCAACAATCACCTTAACATTAGTGATGCTGCGGTCCTCAGGCCCTTTAACCGGCAGGCCGATTTCGACGTGGTCGATAATGTAGTCGATATTATCCTGAGTAATGACTTCGCCAGGGAGGAGAATCGGTATCCCCGGTGGATATACATAGATAAACTCTGCAATGATGTATCCAGCAGATTCGCGGAACGGAACTAACTGAGTGTCAGCATAAAAAGCATCTCTTGGAATTAAAGCAAGCTGCGGGATTTCTGGAACCTGAACCTTCAGTTCATAGATTTCACCCTTGCTATAATGGATAGCGGATAGCACCCGTAAAGCAGCTAATAATTTATCTACTGATTCTTGAGTATCACCTGGGGTAATAAGGCAAAGAATATTATACATGTCACTCAGTTCAACTTCGATGTTGTATTTCTCACGCAGCCAGTTTTCGGTTTCGTAACCAGTGATCCCTAAATGGCGAACGTGAATGTTAAGTTTGGTTGGATCTAGATCGAAAGTTGCTTCTGTTCCAAGTATTTCTTTACCAAAGCTGTACAAGCCTTCGATAGTGTTAATGGTCTCGCGTGCGTAGTTGGACAATTGGATGGTTCTTTCCGCCATTTCATGTCCGTTTAGCGCGAGATTGCGTCTAGATGTATCGAGAGACGCTAATAAAATATATGAGGTTGATGTTGTAGTCAGCATGCTCATAATGGTCTGCACCCGTTGTGGGTTAATCAGCCCAGTCTTCGCATTTAGATTCAGTACCGAGCTTTGCGTCATGGAACCACCAAGCTTATGCACACTAGTGGCAGCTATGTCCGCACCGGCCTGCATGGCCGATACCGGCAGATCCTCATGAAAATGAATCAGTACTCCATGTGCCTCGTCCACCAGAACGGGTACCCCGTAACGGTGAGCCAGGTCGACAATCGAACGCAGGTCGGCACATACGCCGAAGTACGTTGGATTGATAACTAGAACTCCTTTAGCGTCTGGATGACGCTTTAACGCTCGTTCCAGCGCACTGGTGGTTATGCCGTGATCTATCCCGAGATTCTCATCCTGTACAGGCGAGACGAACACAGGCTTGGCTCCGGAGAAGATAATAGCCGACATTACGGATTTATGAATGTTACGCGGCACAATTATTTTTTCACCCGGTGAGCAGACAGAGAGGATCATCGTCATGATGGCATTGCTCGTGCCCTGTACGCTAAAATACGTATAGTCGGCGCCGAAAGCCTTCGCAGCCAGCTTTTGAGCCTCCTGGATTACGCCAGTTGGCTGATGTAGATCATCAAGCGGTGCGATGTTGATTAGATCTATGGATAGAGCGTTATCGCCGATAAACTCACGGAATTCGGCATCGGTTCCTAGCCCCTTCTTATGCCCGGGAATATGAAATTGAACTGGATTGCCGGCGGCATGCTTTTTTAGAGCTGTGAAGAGGGGAGTACGGTGTTGATTCATTTAATGCTGTCACAACCTTTCGCGAATAGTTAATTTTTAAGGCAAGCATCAGTATAACAAAACAATCTTCAGAATACTAGGATTTGGATGTGATAGAATGTCCACGAAAGCTGAACAACGGATGAATATTAGTTTAGCATCACCATTTATTGTTGAGATGTGGGTAATTATTTTTTTAGTTGAATTTGTTAAAGGTTCGCTGCTTGTTGCTTTATTGCCAGTGTATATGGAGAATATACTGGGGCTGTCGGTGACAGTAGTGGGATTCGCTTTTGCCCTACAGTATTTGGGGGACAACGTCTTCCGCAGCCCTTCAGGCTGGGTTATGGAGCGCATAGGGTTCCGCTGGACGATGACAAGTGCATTGCTGCTGATTCTAGTAGCCATTGGTTTGATCATCTATGCCAAAACGGCCGTTGCGTTATCCATCGCCTGTCTCATTCTTGGGATCGGGACCTCACCGCTTTGGCCATGTGTGATGACCGGGATTACCGAGCTGGCCGGATCAACCAAAAGCGGCAGCAGTGGTGCGGCCATGGGCGCTGTTGAGATGGCTTCTCTCGCAGGAACAGGAATCGGTCCAATTGTTGTGAATTTTTTAATGGATCAGGGTGGACAAAGCTATCACGTAGCTTTTCTAGTCTTGTTAGGTTGTGCTGCCGCTGTAGTTGTAGTAGCCCTTTTCTTACCTAAACGAATCTCTTCTAGCGGGTCTCATGCTGTCGTGAGGGACATGCATGGACTTGGCGGAGCAATGGAGCGTAAAAAGCTTAGTCCGTTAGAAAGTATAAAAAGAACGCTGCATCAGGTGAAAACTACGCTGAAAGTCAGCAGATGGCTGTACCCGGCGTTGTTCCTACAGGCCTTCGCCATTGGCTTGATGACACCTGTAGTTACCTTGTTCGCACGTACAGAGCTGCATGTTAGTCCCAATCAATTCAGTTTGCTCCTCATTGCAGGGGGAGGGATTACAGTTCTTGCACTTATTCCCGCAGGTAAGCTGGTGGACCGTATAGGGACAACGGTGTTTCTGAATATAGGTTTTTTGTTAGCTGCTTTTTCGCTGGCCTTTTTCTCTCAGGTTCGCTGGCTGCCACTTGCCTTTATCGCGGTGGCACTGGTCGGTATAAGCTACGCGCTTATCCTCCCGGCATGGAATGCCTTTCTGGCTAAGCAAGTACCTAAGGGAGAACGAGGGACGGTCTGGGGGCTGTTCCTGACACTCCAAGGCTCAGGAATGGTAGCGGGGCCAGTATTATCAGGTAGATTATGGGATCATGTAGGACATGGTGTCCCATTCCTGGCAAGTGCTATTGTAATGCTGCTGCTCTTCGGGCTGCATCTGCTTATTGTGCATAGAACGAAACAGAAATTTAAGACTAGCTGAGGAAAATAAAAAGCCGCTGATAACCGGAGAATGATCCGGTAAATCAGCGGCTTTTTAGAAAATTAGAAGGACATACGATATAACAGAAGTAAGTTTCGAAGGTCTTCTGTATGACACTGTGCAGCTGAAGGACTAGAACGTTTATGCTCCAAAAGGACTAAAAGGCATTAAAATTCTCGATCAGCGTTTGGAGAAAGGCTGTTGCGGGTAAAAATAGTCAATAAACCAAGTTACCGCTACATAAACTGAAGTATAAAATAAGATTAAGACGAACGCAAAAAGGAAGTTAACTCAAGAAGAGGTCCGGCAGCCATGATTACTCTGGAATTGAACTAATGAAGGTTGGCTTTACAGATGTGAAGCTGTTAGGGGGGAGTGCCGTGAACAAAAACGACGAGGTGGAATATTGTAACCTGGAACTGCGGTTCGACAGACAGCATATCCAGGACCTGATCAAGGATTTGATTCAAGAAGGTTATTCCCTATATTGGAGCGAGAATGAACAGGTCTTTGTGATTTCGGTCCGTACGGGTCGTAAGTTAGTGAAATTGCGGTTTCAAAGGATTAAAGACGGCTATAAGCTTGTGGGCGATTATATGATCCGTGATGCTCGCTTGTCAGAGTGGATGGAGAAATTAATTGGGGATATGCGCGGGCATGCAATCGTTAAACGTTTCCGGGATCGGCAGATTATTATTGAAAATATTTTGTTTGGCGAAGTGATTCGCCTAGTTGAAATTTCTGGTTATCAGCAGCGCGTGTTATATCAGAAGGGACCTATGCTCACAGATGAGGAGCTGACAAGACTCTTTTATTCTATTGAAGGGGAAGAACGGGTTCGCCAGCGGAGAATTGAAGTAGATGAACAGTTGGATCGGTTAAATGATGCCCTAAAGGCTGGAGATACGGTTCGCGCGGACAAATGTCGAGCTGAGCTTGCCTTTTTGACCAAGGAATTGTTTATGTTAGAATGGTAAGCAAGTGCCGCAAATGTTCTTTCAAGGCACCCCGTTCATCGGGGTGTCTTATATTTGTATTGGAACTTGCAGACAGGGGTTCACTTCTGACGTTAAAAACGTTAAAATAGTCATTGTGATCATTTCTTAGACTGAATTTGTCAATGAAATTGATCTCTATTCGCAGGGCAGGCTTTGCTGTCTCTGATAAAGGGTGGTATTCTTATACTGCGAGAAATGGATTTCACAAAAATATAGGGTGCAAAGGGTGGAGGACCAGATGGCAAAACAACAAATCGGCGTTATTGGCTTGGCGGTAATGGGCAAGAATTTGGCTCTAAATATCGAAAGCAAAGGTTTTTCCGTATCCGTATTCAACCGCTCCCCGGAGAAGACACATGATCTTCTTGCTGAAGCGGAAGGTAAAAACCTCGTAGGCACATTTTCCGTTGAGGAATTTGTAGCTTCGCTGGAAACACCGCGCAAAATTCTGATCATGGTTCAAGCTGGTAAAGCTACTGATGCTACCATCGAGCAACTGCTGCCGCATCTTGATCAAGGCGACATCATTATCGACGGAGGGAATGCTTACTTCCCTGATACAGTTCGTCGTAGTAAAGAGCTGGAAGAAAAAGGTTTCCGTTTTATCGGTACTGGAGTTTCTGGTGGTGAAGAAGGTGCTCTTAAAGGTCCTTCGATTATGCCAGGTGGTCAAGAAAGTGCGTATAAACTTGTAGAGCCTATCCTAACGGCAATCTCAGCCAAAGTGGACGGAGAGCCTTGCTGTACATATATCGGACCTGACGGTGCAGGACACTATGTTAAAATGGTGCACAACGGTATCGAATATGGTGATATGCAATTGATCTGTGAAGCTTATCAGTTGTTGAAAGATGTTCTAGGTCTGGATGCAAAAGAACTTCACAATATTTTCAAAGAGTGGAACAGCGGCGAGCTCGACAGCTACCTGATCGAGATCACTACTGATATCTTTGCTCAATATGACGAAGAAACCGGCAAACCTATGGTTGACGTTATCCTTGATTCCGCTGGCCAAAAGGGTACTGGTAAATGGACAAGCCAAAGCTCACTTGATCTTGGTGTACCTCTGTCCATGATTACCGAATCCGTATTCTCCCGCTTCCTGTCTGCTATGAAGGATGAGCGCGTAGAAGCAAGCAAAGTGCTTAACGGACCAGAAGCAACAACATTTGAAGGTGACAAAGCCGAATTCATCGAGAACGTGCGTAAAGCATTGTTCGCGAGCAAAATCGTATCCTACGCGCAAGGTTTCGCTCAACTTCGCGTAGCTTCCGACGAATATGGTTGGGATCTGAAATATGGCGAGCTGGCTAAAATCTGGCGCGGCGGCTGCATTATCCGTTCCCGTTTCCTACAAAATATCACAGATGCTTATGAGAACAATGCAGAGCTTAAGAATCTGCTTCTTGATCCTTTCTTCAAGAATGTTATGGACAATTACCAATCTGCATGGCGTAAAGTCATTGCTTCTGCGGTAACTTTGGGTGTTCCAGTCCCTGGATTCTCCAGCGCATTGGCTTACTATGACAGCTACCGTACAGAACGTTTGCCTGCTAACTTGCTTCAGGCTCAACGTGATTACTTTGGCGCTCACACCTTCAAACGTGTGGACAAAGAAGGCGTCTTCCACCACAACTGGATGGCAGCAGAATAATCTAATTGACGGTATGACAAGCGGCCCGGACGGCTTCACCAGAAATGGGGAGCCTTTCGGGTCTTTTTTTACTGGAAGAAGCGGATTGTCTAATGTTTTGACCCTGTGTTATGATATGACAAATATCGCGGTTGGAGGATAGTCATGGCTGGGGATACTGAAGAACTAAAAACGATGAGTCAGGAAGATAAGAACAAAAACATTATTTTAGTAGGGATGATGGCGACTGGTAAGTCAACCGTTGGTGCTATTTTGGCTGAGGAGCTGGGCTATGAGCTGGTTGATTTGGATCATGTCATTATTGAGACTGAAGGCAGAAGCATTGCAGAAATCTTCGCAGAAGATGGTGAGGAATACTTTCGAAGCGTAGAAACTACGGTTCTAAAGCAAATGCTAGAGTCTGAGAATAAATTAATATCCACTGGTGGAGGCGCGGTATTGGCGCCGGGAAATACAGCCTTAATGCTGAGTAAAGGGCATGTAGTTGCGCTAACGGCAACTGAGGAAGAGATTATTGCACGTGTTAGCGGGGATGAGAATCGTCCGCTGCTCGCCGGCAATGCAGAAGAACGGGTCAGACGAATCATGGAAGATCGCCAGGATGCATACCTATTCGCGCATTACACGGTCGATACAACGGGACTGACTGCGGCAGAAGTGTCGCAACATATTTTAATGCATTACCGCGGTTGAGCTTTTAAGAGAGTGACTCATTCCATTCAATCATACCGCCGCTGAGGTTCGCAGCGTTATAACCAAATTGCTGTAGATATTCGCAGACACGTTGGCTGCGGGCACCGGAACGGCAAATGAAGATCACTTTGGCATCGCTTGGAATATCCTCAGTACGGTGCGGAATTTCTCCCATAGGGATATGTTGTGCACCGGGAATCATCCCAAAGGCCACCTCTTCGTCTTCGCGAACATCGATGAGTACAAGGTCTTCACCTGTCTCTATACACTGCCGTAATTCTTGCGGTGTGATTTGTGGTACATTATGCATGGTTTTGACCTCTTTTCATCAGAAGAATGGTTTAATGATAACACAAGAACAGAATACCCTGTCAAACGAGCATTACATACCCACTACATCTACTAAGGAGAGTTTATATTATGGACGTTATTGTTAGGCCAACGCCATCTCTGCAAGGAGAATTTGGAGCCCTCTCTTCCAAAAACTATACGACACGTTATCTGCTGGTAGCGGCATTGTCTGAAGGAGTAAGTACGATTTATCATCCTGCACATAGTGAGGATAGCGACGCGATCCGCCGCTGCATAGCAGATTTGGGTGCTGTGCTTACAGAAGATGAGGAAAAGATTGTGATTCAAGGCTTCGGACGTCACCCAAAAGACGTTAAAGAACTTAATGTAGGAAATGCCGGAGCAGTGCTGCGTTTTCTTATGGCTGTGGCCGCGTTAAGTCCTGAGGTTACTTTTGTAAATACGTATCCAGACTCATTGGGCAAACGTCCGCATGACGACTTGATTGTGTCGTTGGAACAGCTAGGTGTTCAGGTGGAGCATAATGAAGGGAAACTGCCGATCACGATCCGTGGGGGTAAACCGGTTGGAGGCAGAATTACTGTCTCTGGTGCAGTAAGCTCCCAGTTCTTAAGTGCTCTACTGTTTCTGACACCATTGCTTGAAGAAGATAGTGAAATTATTGTCCTCGATGATTTGAAATCGAAGGTTGTCGTGGGCCAGACCTTGGAAGTGTTGGAGCAGGCAGGTATTGTGGTGCACGCCGCGGATGATTACATGTCCTTTAAAGTTCCAGGTCGTCAAGCTTATGCAGCTAAATCATATACTGTTCAAGGTGACTACCCAGGCTCTGCGGCAATCCTTGCGGCGGCTGCCGTTACAAAGTCGGATGTGAAAATTCACCGTCTTGCAGAACAAAGTAAACAAGGTGAAAGAGCCATTGTTGATGTACTGCGGATGATGGAAGTTCCTCTTACACATGAAGAGGGTACAGTACATGTCCAAGGGAACGGTATCCTAAAAGCTGTTGAATTCGATGGAGATGCTGCAACAGATGCGGTACTGGCCATGGTGGCTGCTGCAGTATTTGCAGAAGGTACCTCCCGATTCTACAATGTTGAGAATTTGCGCTATAAGGAATGTGATCGCATTACCGATTACTTGGCAGAGTTAACCCGTGCCGGAGCCAAGGTAGAAGAACGCCGCGATGAGATTATTGTTCACGGCATGCCCGAAGGTGTCGAAGGCGGAGTCACCATTAATGCGCATTATGATCACCGCGTAATTATGGCACTATCCGTAGTAGGCTTGCGTGCGCGTAAACCTCTTTTGATTAAGGATGCACATCATGTGGCAAAATCTTATCCGCAATATTTTGATCACTTGCGTGCGCTTGGTGCGAATGTGGAGTGGGTACAATAGGAATAAGGGAGCTAGCGTATCTAGCTACAGTTAAACAAGGATCATTAAGTGTAACTATGGAAAGGGGCACTACTTATGAGCTTTGAGAATCCAAGTCGGGAGCAGATCGGAGATATTCTTGCTTCCGCAGGTAACATTGCTGTTGTTGGCTTATCAGACAAAACAGATCGTACCTCTTATATGGTCGCGGGCGCCATGCAAAGCCGGGGATATCGGATCATTCCCGTTAACCCAACGGTGGACGGAGAAATCCTGGGAGAAAAGTGTTATCACACTTTAGCAGAAATTCCAGAGCCAGTGGACATCGTCAATGTATTCCGTCGAAGCGAACACTGCGCAAAGGTCGCGCAGGAGGCAGCTGACATTGGCGCACGTGTGCTGTGGCTCCAGCAGGGTATAGTTAGCGCGGAAGCCGCTGAAATCGCCGCTGAGCACGGTATGATCGCCATTATGGACCGCTGCATCAAGGTCGAAGAAGCGATCACAATGCATGGGCGTAGCCGGCAGTAGGTTCGGTCATATAAACTGTTGAACTGATCACGGAGTTAAATGTGTAGTGATTATAGTTAGCGTTGACCAACGGACGTCACAAAGAACTGACGAAGAACGAGCAAACTGACGAAAAACGAGCAAACTGGCGAAGAATGAGCAAACTGGCGAGAACGAACTAACTGGTGAAGAATGAGCAAGCTGGCGAAGAACGAACTAACTGGTTAAGAACGAACTAGCTGGCGAAGAACGAACTAACTGGTTAAGAACGAACTAGCTGGCGAAGAATGAACGGGCTGGTGATGAACGAACTAACTGGTGAAGAATGAGCAAACTGGCGAGAACGAACTAGCTGGCGAGAAATGAGCAAACTGGCGAGAACGAGCAAAAGTGGAATAAACTAACTAGGTTTAAATTTATGATGCTGTGGCTAATGCAAACTTAGATGATGAAGTTTAGCCAAAATAAGTGGTATTGTGTAACGCAAGGTGCGATTTCTAATGTAAAATGCCTGTTGAGCTAGTTATAATAAGATTAGACGAAGAACGTCCTTTAAACCGCTTTTTGCGGTGAAGGGCGTTTTTTTATTTTGTAGGGGAGGCTATAGGTTATGGAGTTTGAAGAAGCGCATGGTTTGTTTATCGACCAGCATATGAAATCAAGAGCAGGTGAAAGAAGAGGCAGGCTGCTTAGAGGACATAATTTTGCGGAAAAGCTGTTTTTGCAGAATGTATGGTGGCCTATGTTTGAGTCCCTAGACGATTTGCATCCAGAATACGAAGTATATGACTGGAATCGCAAATCACAATTTCTGGACTTTGCTTATCTTCCACAGACGGGCAGCAGCTTTGGGATCGAGTGTGATGGATATCAAAGCCATGTGAAAGATATGGACCGCGAGAAATTCAACTATTCAGTAAATCGGGATACTTTTTTGACTGGGATGGGCTGGAGGATGATTCATTTTTCTTTTGATGATATCCAGCAACGTCCCGAGGTCTGCCGGATGCTGTTGCAACTGGTGCTGGCGCCTTACTTGGCTCGTAAATCTGCTAGCGTAACTATTTTATCTGAGGAAAAAGAGGTTCTGCGTTTCGCTTGGCGTCTCGGTAGACCGGTTCGTCCAAAGGATGTGGCCATGCATTTCTGCATTAATTTCCGTACGGCGCGTCGATTACTGCAATCATTAAGTGAGAAGGGGTTGTTGAAGCCGTTTAATCAGGGAGAAAGAATTCGGTATTATGAGGTGAAGGTTCTCAGACCAGATCAAATGTGGTAAGGATCTTTAGAGGCTGCGCAAGGGAATAATTGCACTTTATACAACTAAATCGTCGAAATAGCTATCTAAATGGGAAATAGTTGTACTTTGTACACTTAAAACACCTCAAAGATTAGGTTAAGTGGAAAATCTCTAAAAATAGTTGTATGAAGTGCAGTTAAAAAGGTGCTCAGAGTAACGTCGATATGAATAGTTGCACAAAGTACACTTAAACTCAGGTGGAATTCCAAACTGTGAGTTTAGGGTGTTGGAGCTAGTTAATGGGGGAGAAAAGTTCGATGTTATGAAGCGAATGCTCTGAGATCAGTTCAGACCAGACCAGACCAAATCAAATCAAATCAAATCCAATCCAATCAGGTATGCTAGGGACATCTATGGGATAGCTGCGCAAGGGAATAATTGCACTTTATACAACTAAATCGCCGAAATAGCCATCTAAATGCGAAATAGTTGCACTTTGTACACTTAGAACGCATCAAAGATTAGATGAAGTGGAAAATCACTAAAAATAGTTGTATGAAGTGCAGTTAAAAAGGTGCTCAGAGTAACGTCGATATGAATAGTTGCACAAAGTACACTTAAACTCAGGTGGAATTCCTAACTGTGAGTTTAGGGTGTTGGAGCTAGTTAATGGGGGAGAAAAGTTCGATGTTATGAAGCGAATGCTCTGAGATCAGATCAGTTCAGACCAGACTAGACCAGACCAAATAAAATCAGACCAAATCATACCTGATCTGATCGGACCAGGTATGCTAGGGACATCTATAGGACAGCTGCGAAAGGGAATAATTGCACTTTATACAACTAAATCGCCGAAATAGCTACCTAAATGCGAAATAGTTGTACTTTGTACACTTAGAACGCATCAAAGATTAGGTTAAGTGGAAAATCACTAAAAATAGTTGTATGAAGTGCAGTTAAAAAGGTGCTCAGAGTAACGTCGATATGAATAGTTGCACAAAGTACACTTAAACTCAGGTGGAATTCCTAACTGTGAGTTTAGGGTGTTGGGGCTAGTTAAAGGAGAAAAGTTCGATGTTATGAAGCGAATGCTCTGAGATCAGATCAGTTCAGACCAGACCAGAACAGAACAGACCAAATCAGACCAAATCATACCTGATCTGATCAGACCAGGTATGCTAGGGACATCTATACGATAGCTGCGCAAGAGAATAATTGCACTTTATACAACTAAATCGCCGAAATAGCTACCTAAATGCGAAATAGTTGCACAAAGTACACTTAAACTCGATTCTAACTCTGTAGTATCGATAGCCTCACGTAAATACCAGCCGTTCTATGGATACTAATGAATAAATGTTTAGTGGAATGTGAGAATATTTGTTTTAAAAATGTAACGTGAAGATCTCATGAGTTTCTTTTGACAAAAATCCCCGCAGCGCTTACCATTCAATATAGAAAGAAAGGAGAGGGTAGCCTTGAATTGGCTCGGATCATTGCAGCAATTGGGCAGAGCCATAATGCTTCCTACCATGGTACTGCCGGCGGCAGCCATTTTGCTGAGTTTGGGCAGCTTACCTTGGTCTGCATGGGGACTTTCTTCGGTGTCTGAAGTGGCTACTTACGCGGGGCAGGCAATATTTTATTATATGCCTTATTTGTTCGCTGTAGGTGTAGCCTGGGGGTTATCCAATCAAGCTGGAACAGCGGGGCTTGCAGCGCTGGCTGGGATGTTCACTTACGACCGAATTGTCACCCAAATGGGAGACGGGCTTGTACAACCTGCAACACTAATCGGAATTTTGCTGGGGATCGTTGCGGGTGTCGCGCAAAACCGGTTTAAAAATATTAAGCTTCCAGAGGCGATCCAGTTTTTTGGAGGGTCGCGTTTTGTTTTGCTGTTCATGGGCTTGTTTTCTGCCGGGTTCGCATGGGTAATGTTAGGAATATCTCCGCTGCTGCAGATAGGGCTGGATAATCTTTTTCAGGGAATATTGCAGACGGGCGGGTTTGGTGTTTTTATCTATGGGGTCCTATATAGGGTTCTGACCGCTTTTGGACTACATCATATTCTTAATAATGTGTTTTGGTTTCAATTTGGGAATTTTACGACTCCTGATGGCAGTGCTGTGGTTCAGGGGGATTTGCCGCGTTTTTTTGCAGGTGATCCTACGGCGGGGATTTTTATGGCGGGGTTGTTTCCGATTATGATGTTTGCGCTGCCTGCCATTGCTTTTGCAATTATTCAGGAAGCGCGCGAGGATTTGAAGCCCAAGATTAAAAAGACTTTTGTGCGGGCGGCGTTGGTTTGTTTTCTGACCGGGGTTTCGGAGCAGATCGAATTTGCATTTTTATTTGCTTCTCCGTATTTGTTCGCGGTACATACTGTAATGTCCGGTCTCGCTATGGTGCTGACCTACATGCTGGGAATCCATCACGGGTTCTCCTATTCGGCTGGAGCCATCGATTTCTTCTTGAACATGCATTTGTCACAGAGGGCTTGGCTGCTGATTCCGATTGGTATCGGCTACGGGATTGTATACTATAATTTATTTCGCTGGGCGATTCGCCGTTTTCAAATCCCGACACCGGGGCGTGAAGAAGGTTCAGAGCTTGGGGATTGGGCCGGCAATATCCCTTATCAGGCACCGCTGATCTTAGAGGCGCTTGGAGGCAAGGAGAATATTGTACAAGTGCAGTCCTGTATCACCCGTCTGCGGCTTACCGTTCATAATGACCGATATATAGATACTGGAGCGCTTAAAGGTTTAGGTTCTGCTGGGATTATCAAGCTAGGCGGCGGAAATGTCCAGGTAGTATTTGGCACGTATTCAGAACTGATCCGCGAGGAGATTAATAAGCTTATGCTTCGTGATTTACCGCAGGTGCTGTTCAGTTCGCCAATGCAGGGTAGAATGATGCCCATTGAGGAAGTGCCTGATCACATTTTTGCAGCTAAGCTAGTGGGGGATGGTGTTGCATTTTTGCCGGAAAAAGGGGAACTTACTTCACCCGTATTCGGGAAAGTTATGCACGTCTATCCTACAATGCATGCCGTGGGTATTTCGACGCCGGAAGGGTTGGAAGTACTCATGCATATAGGGATCGACACTTCACAGCTCAAGGGACCCTTTGAGGCGGTTGTAAAAGAAGGCGACAGCGTGGAGCCGGGTCAATTGCTTGTTAAATTCGACCTCGCTTATTTGCGTGAACATGCGGCCTCATTGGCTACACCGATGGTGATCACGAATCCTGATCGAGTCAAATCATGGAGCTATGCTCCATTTAAAAATGTTAAAAAGGGGCAATCATCAGTAATGTCCGTAGTCTTACACGAAAGTAACGTTGGAGGGATTGAAGGATGATACAAGGCATAGGCGCAGCAGCAGGTGTAGCTATCGGGAAGGCCTTTGTCTTGCCGAACTGGGAATGGAGCTTACCGGATACACAAGTGAACCCAGTGGATCTAGCTAAGGAGTTTGAGCGTTTATACGAAGGTATCCGTACCTCTAAGGACGAGATTGAATTCATCAAAAAAGAGTTCAGAGAAGTGGTGGGTCCGGAGGAATCGAGTATTTTTGATGCTCATCTGGCGATCTTAGATGATCCTGTGTTCATGAGTGAAATCCGCGGGATCATTGAGCGCCAGTACAAGGCGGCAGAAGTAGCTGTGAAAGAAGCGATTGATCATTTTGTAGCGATGTTTGATCTGCTAGACGATGAGTACATGAAGGAGCGGGCGGTGGATATCAAGGATGTCGGAAACCGTCTTTTAAAACATCTTTTAGGCGCTCCAGAGGTTACGTTACCATCGGATACACAGCCATATATTCTTGTTGCGAAGGAGTTGTCTCCTTCCCAGCTAGCTCACTTGAATCCAACTTATGTTCTAGGTATTGTCACTATGATGGGCGGTAAAACCTCACATTCCTCCATTATGGCTCGTGCGCTAGGCATTCCTCTTGTAGCAGGCTTGGAGAATAATCTGTCTAATCCTATTCAGACCGGGGATATGCTTGTGATCGACGGCGATACCGGATCTGTACAAATCCATCCAGATGAACTTACGATAAATGAATACGTAGCGATTCGGGATAAACAGCATAAAAAGAAAGAGCAACTGGAACTGCTCGCCACCGTGGAGGCTGTTACCAAGGATGGTGTGAACCTGCGACTTGCCGGCAATATCAGTTCAGTTAAAGAACTCAACATAGCGCTTAAGTATGGAGCTGAAGGCGTAGGTCTGTTCCGCACGGAGTTTCTTTATATGGACCGCAGATCTTTTCCAACTGAGGATGAACAATTTGAAGTGTATAAACAGGTTGTCGAGAAGGTGGGCAATAACACTGTAGTGATTCGTACGCTGGATATTGGCGGGGACAAGCAGTTGGATTATATCCAGCTGCCTGAAGAGCAGAATCCTTTCCTTGGTTACCGGGCGATTCGCATCAGCTTGGACCGATTAGATATGTTCAAAACCCAGCTAAGTGCCATTTTGCGGGCAAGTGCATACGGGAATGTAAAGTTAATGTTTCCAATGATTTCTTCCGTAGAGGAAGTGCAGGCGGCAAAAGTTGTTTTAGAAGAAGTGAAAGCTGAGCTGGAGCAACGAGATATCCCTTTTAACCGGAATCTTCCTGTGGGTATTATGATTGAAGTTCCGGCGGCGGTTATGATTGCTGATTTACTGGCTGAGGAAGTTGACTTTTTCAGTATCGGTACTAATGATTTGGTTCAATATGTGTTAGCGGTAGACCGTATGAATGAACAAATTGCTCATATGTATCATCCGTACCATCCAGCGGTTCTGCGAATGATCCGTATGACGGTAGAAGCGGCACGTAATGCCAAGATTGATATCAGTGTATGTGGTGAAATGGCGGCGGATGAGCGTTCTTTGCCTCTTTGGCTGGAGCTTGGAATTAGAGAACTCAGCATGTCGCCGCAGGCGCTGCTGAAGGTTAAACACCGCACACTGAACACACTGGCCAAGGATGCTAAAAGAATCGCCAAAGCGTGTTTCCACCATCGTACAAGCTCAGAGACGGAAGAAATGTTAACTGCGTTTGCCCAAAAAAGTGGTCTTACACTTGGATCAAGCGGGGAACTACAGGAGAAAGCCTCATCCTAAAATTACTGTAACTTTTATTCAATTCATATCAAGGTTCGGCATTCTTGCCGAGCCTTTTTCTTCATTTAAGCCATACTTTTTAAAAAAACAAAACCGTTTGCCCTGCGGCGCAGTCAATACATAGAGAGAGTTACACAGAACCGATTTAAGAATAAAGGCAAGGGGGGAGGCGGGCCGAAAATGGATCACATTATAAATGACGAAATGGAAATGGCTGCTACGGACGAAGAGCTGTTTTATGAGCAAGTGGCTGGACAGAAAAGAAAACTTTATAGCATTGCTTACAGCTATTTGCGAAATGAAGCGGATTCGCTGGAGGTTTTGCAGGAGGCCACCTGCCGTGCATGGATTAAACGAAAAAGCTTAAAAGATGCGGAGCGTTTCGCTCCTTGGTTAACACGTATTTTGATTAATTGCTGTAATGATGAGCTGAAGCGCCGAAAGAGGAATACAGTCGCAGAAGCTGCTCGAAGTGATGAGGGGATCATGGAGATGAAAAGTGACCGCAGACTGGACATGGAACAAGCGCTGGATGGAGTGAAACCCAAATATCGCCAAGTGCTGGTGCTCAAATATTACAAGGATATGACCCTTGCCGAGATTGCAGAGGTGCTGGATAAACCCGAGGGCACAGTGAAGACATGGCTGAATAAAGGATTAAAACAACTGCGTGACAAAATGAAGCGGAAGGGGGAGCTATTTTATGGCTGAGTCTGAAGAGAAGCTGCTTAAAGATTATTTTCAGAAAATCGATGCGGAGGCAGAAGAAATTCTGGATGTAAAACTGGACACCGCGATCCGCAAGGGGATGCAGCAAGGGAACCGTTCACGTTTGTCTTTTAGAAAAAAGTACGCTGTTGTTGTATTGGTAGTCTTGGCATTCGCCTTACTTATAATTGTGCCTTGGGCAAATCAGATGATAAATCCCGTACGTGCGCAATTACCTCCAAAAAGCTGGGGTCAGCTTGAAGTGTTTAGACCCGTTATTGCTAATAATCTGACGATTAAATCAGCACTTGATGCGGGGATGATGAAGGAGGTAAATATCTCTTCTCCTGAGGTGGACGGGATAACATGGACTGTTAATGGAATCATTGCAGACCGAAGAGGCATTGCTGTGCTTTATACAATCCAGAACAATACGGATCAGAAGATGCGGCTTTTTGGCTTGTCTTTGAAAAAGACTCCAGAGGATAAATACCACCTTAGTGGATACAGCGGGTTTAGCACTTCTAATGCACAAGAGGTTGGGTCCCCTGGGACGACTCGTATGTATGAGCAAATCGTCTGGGATAAATATCAGGATGAGATACCAGAGGAGTTGAATATCACACTATCGCTTTTTCCAGATGCTCTTGGTCAAGTTTTTAATAACAAGGATATAAAAGAAATGGATGTCAAAATTCCACTGGAAGCTGATAACAATTATTTTGAAGGAGAACTCGTTGATCTGAAGGATAGTCTGTCTATCGTCGGACAGAAAATTATAATGGACCAGGTTTATATTGGGCCTACGGGTATTTATATGCGACAAACCTTTGGCAGAGAGAATACAATGAGGATTTTCAGTTTGCTTTCACCTAAGCTTGTCCTCGGAAAAGGGGATCATCAAGAGGAACTAATGTGGGCAAGTGGTTCGAATATTTACCACAATGACAATATGAGACCTGATGATCCAATCAAACTTGAAGTTGAGGGAATCTCTGCTCTAGATCAGTCAGAGGTCGAGCTAGTGATTAACACGGAAACACAGCAGATTTTAAAGGCACCGGATAGCTATCTCACAATTTCTAAACGGACCGCGGATGAGAAGAAGGGGATTATATTATTGGATTTATTGATTCCCAAAAAAGTTGAGGAGTTGCATGAAGCAACCGGTTTTGGGATAGACGATAATTTTGTGGATAGCGCTGGAAGCGGACATTGGCTTGTACATGATTCTGAGGGTTATTCTAGATATAGAGAATACCGTGAGGACGCTAAGGGAACTACAATAACTTATTTTCTCAACGTAGGCAAAGAAAAGCTGCCTCAACCGCTGACCTTCAAATTTAACGATTATCCAAACCTGATCATGGAAAAAGTAAGCATGCGGATTAGATAACCATCTGGATTTTAAACACCTCAAATCAAAAGCCCTGTTCCTCAAATTGTGAGAAACAGGGCTTGTTTGATTTTAAACTATATACCTACTGTTTTATTCCCCAGCGAGTGCATCGCAAAAGGCTTTCCCGTATGGCGGAAGATCTGGCGGGCGGCGAGCAGAAATGATATGTCCATCCGTAACCACAGCTTCATCCTTCCAGATGGCTCCGGCATTCTCCATGTCATCACGGATGCCTGGCGTGGAGGTGACGGTTACACCTTCCAGAATTTTAGCGGAAATTAATACCCAGCCTGCATGGCAGATCTGCCCAATCGGTTTTTTAGCCGCATTAAAATCCTGTACGAGCTTTAGAACGGCACTGTATCTACGGATTTTATCAGGAGCCCAGCCGCCTGGAACCAAAATCCCATCATAATCTGCGGCATTAAGCTCGTCCCAGGAGTATTCTGCTTTAGCAGGTACGCCATATTTACCGATGTACGTCTTATCTTTTTCCAGACCTGCCAAATGAACCTCAGCACCTTCTTCTCTCACCCGATACACGGGATACCAGAGCTCCAAATCTTCAAATTCATCGTCTACGAGTGCTATGACCTTTTTACCAGCTAGTCTCATTTAGTTAAGCTCCTTTCGATTCCCATGATTCTTTCATTATTCTATCAAATTTAAAATATGAAGTCATCTTTAGGGATGCAAATTATAGACAAATTGCCAATTTAATCATTATATGCAATAAAGGAGGGTTTTAATCGAGTGGAGTCGAATATAGAAGTTGAAAAAGTCAAACTTTGTGCTTTATTAATTTTGTGCAAGAGGTGTAGAAGATGTATAAAGATAATTTGATGGAGAAGTTGTGCAGTTGTGGTGGCCTCATGAACTTACATATGCATTCTTTGATTTTTAATACGAAGATGAAGATTACCCATGTTCCTGTCTATACCTGCCCAGAATGCGCTAGTTATGAACCTTTGCAGTTTATTAAAGCAGATCTAGGCAAATTAGTAAAAGAACTCAGTGGAGAGGATCCGGGAAAAGATTTTTTGTTTACGGAGAGAAATGAATTGGCCAGTGTATTAAAAGAATCCTTGTCAGAAACTATAATAGGGGGAATATCAGAACTAGAGACAATAATCCGAGAGAGGATTCAGAGTCGAGTCGATATGCTTCTCGATATCTATCGTTTAGCTGAGAAGCTGTCAGACCAGCATTGGATGGAAGAAACTAGTCGAAGATTGTCTCAATTAACCTTCCAAATGGCTGAAAATGAAGATTATAAAAAAATTGTGTGAAAATAATGAAAATTTTTCACGGAATGTTGGATTTTTCACTCACTTTTTGTTACGATAGATAGAAGTTACATTATTGATGCTCTTGGACAGGTTAACCAGCACTGGTCACAATTTTAATCCAGGGTGACGTTTTCAGCCTTGAAAGAAATTTTGAAAGGAAAATGAAGCGTTATCATTGCACAAATGTACAAAGTGTCGTATCATATTTTTAATTAGTCGAACGATAAAATTTATCGCAATGGAGAGAGTAATTTGACGGTAACCATTTACGATGTAGCTCGAGAAGCAGGCGTATCTATGGCTACGGTATCACGGGTTGTGAATAATAACCCTAACGTGAAACCGCAGACCCGGAAGAAAGTTTTTGAAGCGATTGAACGTTTGGGATATCGTCCCAATGCCGTGGCAAGAGGTCTTGCCAGTAAGAAAACGACAACCGTTGGGGTTGTCATCCCTGATATTTCAAACTCGATTTTTGCAGAAATTGCACGCGGGATTGAAGATATCGCGAACATGTATCATTACAATATCATATTGTGTAACGCGGATAAGCGTAAAGAGAAAGAAATTCGTGTCATTAATACCCTTTTGGAGAAACAGGTCGATGGTCTGCTCTTCATGGGGGGTACAGTAACTGACGAACATATTCAAGCTTTCCAGACTTCTGCAGTTCCGATTGTTCTATGTGCTACACGGGATGAGAAGGGAACTTATCCTTCCGTTGACATCGATCATGAAACCGCTGCTTTTGATGCTGTGAACACATTGATTCGTCACGGTCATCGTGAGATCGCTATGATCAGTGGCACACTGCAGGATCCTGCAAATGGATATGCACGTTTCCATGGTTACAAGAAAGCATTGGAACAGGCAGGAATCGAGTACCAAGAGGATTTGGTACGCATCGGTAACTACCGCTATGAATCTGGTGTAGAAGCAATGAAGTATTTCCTTGGACTCAAGAAGAAACCAACCGCTATTTTTGCGGCAACGGATGAAATGGCTATTGGTGCCATTCACAGTATTCAAGATGAAGGTCTGAAGGTACCGGATGATTTCTCCATCATTAGTGTGGATAATATTCGTATGGCTTCGATGGTTCGTCCTTTGCTGACAACCGTAGCTCAGCCTATGTACGATTTGGGCGCAGTTGCGATGAGACTTTTGACCAAGCTTATGAAGAAAGAAACCGTTGAGAATCCGCGGGTTATCCTGCCTCATGAAACGATTCTCCGCTTGTCGGTTAATCATCTGAATAAGTAATTTAAGAACTGAACAATTATTCCGTAAAAAGCTCCTTATGGAGCTTTTTATGTTTTTATTTACTAAATAAATCATCAAAGGAGGTATTTACTGTGAGTGAAATCATCGGATTAATCGGAGCGATGGATGAAGAAATCAAGCTGCTTCTAGAGGGTATGGAGGACAAGCGGACAAAAGTTAAAGCAGGTATACAATATTACTTAGGAAACATATTAGGCAAATCCGTAGTGCTCTGTAAATCTGGCGTGGGTAAAGTAAATGCAGCAGTTACGACTCAGATTCTAATTGATAATTTTGGCGTATCCCGTGTGTTGTTTACGGGGGTTGCTGGAGCAGTACATCCTGAATTGAATATTGGAGATATTGTTATATCGTCTACATGTGTACAACATGACATGGATGCTACGGGGCTTGGATTCGCAAGAGGCGAAATTCCTTATCAGGAGACTTCCGTCTTTCAGGCAGACCCTGCGCTAGTACAGCTTGCTGAGAAGGCATGCAATGAGCTAGGTCAAAAGTACTTGATAGGCAAGGTGTTATCTGGTGATCAATTCATTTCTAATGCGGAGATTGTAGCTGAATTAAGAGAGCAAATGGATGGAGCTTGTGTGGAAATGGAAGGGGCGGCGGTTGCCCAAGTCTGTCATATGAACGCCACACCCTTTGTCATCATTCGCTCCATGTCAGATAAGTCTGATGGATCAGCTGAGGTGAATTTCAGGGAATTTACAGAACAATCCTCACAACGCTCGCATTCCATATTAGAATTTATGCTGCAGCATATTTAATGATCAATACATAAAGCGTTGTCTAAAACGTACTCTGTCAAAGGTCTCCTGGGAGGACATGGGCACCTCTTGTCCAATGCGAACCATTAGGCAGTTAGCGGGATGTGAACAAATTTCTGGATCATCCGTAGCATACCAAACCATATTAACCGTCTTCATCAGCCGTTCCATCATCTGGCGATAGGCCCATACGTCCAGCCCACTGCCTTTTAAATCCCAGTGCCAGTAATACTCTGTTGTAAAAACAATACAATTCTCCAATTGCTCCCGCTCAAAAGCAGTAGAAACCAGCAGCCGGCCTAGTCCGGCCCCTCTATAATCATTACTCACCTCTATCGCTCCAAGCTCAATAAGATCCTCCATACCACCCTGTGACCATAACTCCATTTCATCTGGATAATGGAAGGTCACATAGCCTACTATAACGTCATTCTCTACTGCGGTAATTACACGGCCCTCTGGCAAGCTGGCGATCTCTACGAGCGCCTCTTGCTGCTCTAAGGGCCTGCGGAAAGCATCAAGGTCCTGATGCATATGCAGGACTTCAAGGTCCTCGGGAGATCGGGGTCCGCTCACAGTTATCGTTCTACCCATATAGCAGAGAGTATGGGAAATAGGGATTTTGCGATGCTCCATGACAGTGCTCCTTTCAGATCAAAAAAATGGTATGTAAACGCTTGCTATGGTATACTAATTCAGACATAAAAAATTCACATTCATTGCATTGACATCATTATTTAAAACATGAGTCTTACCCTTAAAGCTTAAATCAAACGAGTGAGGGAGGCAAGAGTGATGGGTCAAGTCCATAGCGAAATTTTGCCGGGTCGTGTGCAGAGCTCCAATATGTCTGATTATGCGGAGGCAGTAGCCAATTTTGAGTGGGAGGATGTTGAACGTAATTTCTCATGGTATGAAACCGGCAAGGTTAATATGGCCTATGAAGCCGTTGATCGCCATGTGGATGAAGGGCGGGGAGCGGCAACGGCCCTACTCTACAGTGACACTGTACGGGAAGAATCCTATACATTTGCCGATCTGCAGGAGCGGTCGAACCGGTTCGGAAATGTATTGCGTAAATATGGCATCGGTAAAGGAGATAGGGTATTTATTTTTATGCCTCGCCAACCGGAACTGTATTTCAGTCTGCTAGGTATTCTCAAAATCGGAGCCATAGCAGGACCCTTATTTGAAGCCTTTATGGAAACAGCAGTTAAGGATCGTTTGGAGGATAGTGGGGCTGTTGCGCTGGTAACTACGCCTGAATTGCTGCATCGGGTCAAGCGAGAAGAGCTTCCTGAGCTGCGTCATATTTTTCTAGTAGGTGGAGCAACTGATATTGAGCAAGGAAACTTAGGATTCGCAGAAGAGATGGCTAACGTTTCTGCTGATCTTAATTTAGAATGGCTTGATTTGGACGATGGCCTTATTATGCATTATACTTCTGGTTCTACAGGTAAGCCAAAAGGCGTTTATCATGTGCATAGAGCAATGATTCAACATTATTATACAGGTAGAGTAGTGCTAGATCTACGTCAAGACGATATATACTGGTGTACGGCAGATCCTGGCTGGGTGACCGGAACTTCATACGGCATATTTGCCCCTTGGTTAAACGGGGTGACCAATGTAGTCAGAGGCGGCCGCTTTAGTCCTCAGGATTGGTATAAGACAATCGAACGGAATAAGGTATCTGTATGGTACAGCGCACCTACAGCTTTTCGTATGTTGATGGGTGCAGGGGAGCACTCTTTACAGGGGATTGATTTAAGCAGTTTGCGCCATGTTCTATCGGTTGGTGAACCGTTAAATCCGGAAGTAGTACGTTGGGGAGATAAATTTTACAATCAGCGTATTCATGATACTTGGTGGATGACTGAAACAGGGGCACAATTGATTTGTAATTATCCGTCAATGGATATCAAACCAGGCTCGATGGGCCGTCCGTTACCGGGGATTGAAGCAGCGATTCTGGATGACCGGGGAAATGTTCTCCCGCCTTTTTCTATGGGGAATCTTGCGATAAAAACTCCGTGGCCATCCATGATGAAAACGATCTGGAACAATCAGACGAAGTATGAGGAATATTTCCGGATTCCTGGCTGGTACATTTCTGGCGATTCAGCTTATATGGATGACGAAGGATACTTCTGGTTTCAGGGACGAATTGATGATGTCATCAACTCTTCTGGTGAGCGTATTGGTCCATTTGAAGTGGAGAGCAAATTAGTGGAGCATCCGGCAGTGGCAGAAGCGGGTGTAATCGGCAAACCGGATCTTGTGCGGGGGGAGATTATTAAGGCTTTTATCTCGCTTAGAGAAGGTTATACTCCAACTGCTGCCTTGAAAGAGGAGATCGCCGCTTTTGTCAAAGCGGGTCTGTCTGCACATGCTGCCCCGCGGGAAATCGAGTTTAAGGATAAACTTCCGAAGACACGATCAGGTAAAATCATGCGGCGTGTACTGAAGGCATGGGAGCTGCATCTACCGACAGGAGATCTATCCACGATTGAGGATTAGAATGAATTGTAAAAAAACACCGTTCCCCGATGAATTCATGGGAACGGTGTTTTGCTGTGTAAAATTATTTAATGATCTTTGGGTTAACGTGTCCCTGCATTATTACCTGCTGTGGTATTATTACTGCCTCCAGTACTGTTACCTCCGCCGGCTGGTGTTTCCGTCGGTAGTAGCGGGAGAATGTTACCTGGATCCTCAATAACGTCTCCTGGTGTCGTCTCAGGCTCTGTAGGCGCCTCTGTACCAGGTTGTTGATCAGGTGTAGGAGTTGCTTCGGGTGTTGGTGTAATCCCTCCAGCAACGCTGCCAGAAGCCGTCTCATTACCTGCAACATCCACGGCGGTTACATAAAAGGTTGCATTAGCACTTGCAGGTGTACCCGGTGTGAATACCTTGTTCTCATCTGCCATGAGTATAGATTGCTTCTGGAAAGAACCTCCGTTTAATGAACGATATAAGCGGTATCCCACAACATCTGCCGAGCTGCTAGCGGAGAAGCTGATGACCGCTTTACCAGTGCTATAAGAGACGTTAACATTTCCGGGAGCAGCAGGGGAAGCCCCATCGTCCACACGTGGATCAACTTCTGTTGGGAAATCCGTCTTGGCATCGGCTGGCATATAATACTCCAGTGATTTATGATCCTTCATCTTAGGGAAGGCAGCCAGGAGTTCTTTGACTAGTTCCTGTATCGGCTTCTCGCGTTTAACGACGATTTTTTCCTTTAGGAACTCCTCTGGAGTGCCTTCCAACGGGATATAATTGACGCCTTTGTAAGTAATATACTTGGCTTTGGAAATCCCGTCGTCGCTCTCTTTTGGCACATATTTTGTATTAAATATATCCGTTGTGAATTTATCAGTCAGAGATGTTGGCAGTTTGCCGCTATATGCGGAAACTGTCTTTTTGATAATTCCCTCAGGTTGTGCAAATTTGTCTGTGACGAATAGTTCCGGCTGCTTATCAATGACAGCATTCAACACTTTTGCCCATAATGTTTGGGCTTGACGTTTTTGTGTATCTCCCGTAAGGGTGTTGATTTGCTCTTTGTAGCCGACCCACATTCCCAGTGTGACATCAGGAGTGTAGCCCATAAACCATACGTCTCCATAATTCTGGGTAGATCCAGTCTTACCGACAATCGGAATTTCTTTAGAGTGTTTATATTCTCTTTTTACGGTGCTGGCTGTACCCTCTGTAATTACAGTTCGCAGCATATCTGTCATTAGGTAAGCTGTTTGCTTAGAGAATACTTGCTCAGGATTAACCTTGTGCTGATAGATAATTTTGCCCTCTGAATTGACAATTTTCTCAATCATGTAGGCATCATTAAAGGCACCTTGGTTGCCGATAGCGGAATAGGCATTGGTTAACTCTTCTACGGATACTCCGTATTTGAGACCACCTATAACCCCAGTCTGCGCGCTGTAATCATCATCTGTGAGGGTGGTGATCCCCAGCTTTTTAGTAAAGGCCCAAGATTTCTCTATTCCGACCTTTTCATTAAACAGCTTAAGCGCAGGCAAGTTGAGCGATTTGTTAAGTGCGTAACGGGCAGTGACCAGACCTTGATAGCGATTATTGGCATTCTTAGGAATGTGGAATCCTTTTCCGCCGTCTTTTAGAATAATTGGCGCATCATCCACAATCCCGGCAGGCTGAATTAGCCCTGCATCTAAGGCTGGTAAATAAGCTGAAATTGGCTTCATGGTCGATCCGGGCTGACGGATCATTTGGGTAGCATAATTCATCTGCTCAATATTGAAGTCGCGACCCTCAATCATGCCGAGAATGGCTCCGCTTTTGTTGTCGATTAACATGCCAGCCGTTTGTTCCATACCTTTGGTTTTGCTGTCTTTAGTAAAATTATTGCTGTCTTCTGAGACACTATGCATTGCATTGTAAACTTTTTTATCAATGGTTGTGTAGACTCGATAACCGCCGGTCATGAGCTGCTGTCTTGCTTCCTCAAGTAACACGGCATTGTCAGTAGTGCTATTGGCATCCGTTGTGCCATTTTTCTCTGCATTCAATGATAGAAGGATCTCGGATGCTTTACGCTCAGTCTCCATCATCAGGTATGGATAGGTAGCATAGGCTTTTTTGGTGTGCGGCGCCAGAGAACTCTTGATATCAAATTGAAGGGCTTCATCATATTGAGAGGTAGTGATCTTATTCTCCTCAAGCATACGACGAAGTACAAGATGTTGACGGTCCATAGCTCTATTGAAAGCTTTTTCGTTGAATTCACCTATGCCATTAAATGCAGAATAAGTGGAAGGGAGCTGCGGAAGACCAGCCAAATAAGCTGCTTGAGCCACGTTCAATTTGTCCAGATCGTCTAGACCGAATATCCCTTTGGCTGCTGCTTTAATTCCGAATACATTGTAGCCATTCGAGCCATTGCCGAAAGGAACCTTATTCAGATAAGCCGTTAATATTTCTTGTTTGGTCAAGAAGCGTTCCAATCTAAGAGAAAGTAGAATTTCTTTTACTTTGCGATCTTCTGTCCGATCCAGATTCAGGAATACACGTCTTGCGAGCTGCTGGGTGAGTGTACTGCCTCCGGTCTGAACGGATTCATTGAGAAGCTTTTGTTTGACGGCACGCAAGGTGCCTTTGAAATCCACGCCATTATGCTCATTAAAATTATTGTCCTCTATAGCGAGAACTGCATCGATAATAAGCTGGGGGATATCGTTGAATTCAATGAGCCTTCGGTCTTCTTCTGTCCGAAGCTGGCCGATCGGTGCGCCGTCTCGGAAATAAGCGAATCCGGTGATCGCATTTTGACTGACCTGCTGCTGAATCATTTCTTCGGAGCGAACAGGTTCATCCTTCACAATGGAAGCGACATAACCTGCTACAGCACCACCGGCAAATAGAACGCCTATTATTCCAAGAATAAACATCCACTTAACTACAGAACCGAACCTGCTTAGGGCGGATCTGCGGGGTGAAGGCTTCTTAGCGTTTTTTTTCTTGTTCTCTTGAGCCATCGACGATAATTCCTCCTTTTAACGGAATTATTATAGCATAAATTGGCGTTTTTGAATGCGCTTCTACCTGATTCTCATGGACTTAAGATTCGACTTTTGTGCAAAAATTATAAATAAAGTAATTTAGGGTATGATTTGCGGAAGCATAACCTTTTACAAACGGCATGGAATTTAGGATATTGACATAACAAAAAGCCCCCGGATTAATCCGGAGGCTTCGGTCATACCCGCTAAAAGCGAGATATTAACGGTTGTAGAACTCGACGATTTGTTTCTCATCGATATCCTGGGAAAGCTCGGAACGTTCTGGCAAACGAATATATTTACCTTCGAAAGATCCTTCAGCATATTCCAGGTAAGCTGGAAGGTGGTTACGGTTAGCAAGAGCTTCTTTAATGGAAGCCATGCCTTGGCTCTTCTCGCGAAGACCGATAACGTCGCCCAAGCTTACACGGTAAGAAGCGATGTCGACTTTTTTGCCGTTTACAGTTACGTGTCCGTGGGATACCAACTGACGTGCTCCAGCACGGGAGTTAGCAAATCCAAGACGGTAAACTAGGTTGTCCAAGCGGCTTTCAAGCAAGAACATGAAGTTTTCGCCCGCAAGACCTGGAAGTTTTTGTGCTTTAGCGAAGAGAGTACGGAATTGTTTCTCTCCCAAGCCGTACATGTGACGCAGTTTTTGTTTTTCCAAAAGCTGCATTCCGTAGTTACTTACTTTTCTGCGTTGGTTAGCGCCGTGTTGTCCTGGTGGGAAAGGGCGTTTCAGGTCTTTGCCTGTACCGCTAAGGGAAATGCCCAGACGGCGGCTGAGTTTGAATTTAGGTCCGGTGTAACGTGCCATGTTATAGTAGACTCCTTTATATTTGAAATTTCAGGTTAGGGCTCTATTTGCGCCGCATTTCGTATCCGTGATTAGCATTAATGGCTTCCACACTACCAGGGAAGTTCAGCCGCTGCCCTGGCAGTAACGAAATGCGTGAGGGTGACACAACGTTACGCCCAAGTAAGACTTGTTACAGTCTTGTTCAACAATAAATATTATATGAAAGTAGCATATAAAGTCAAGCGCATATTAAAAGAGTTTTTGTCATTCTTTGTCGTTAGTTCTTTGGTCCTAAAAAAAATCCCGGAAATAAGGAAAATATAATGCAATACACAAAGAAAGGGAGTAAAATATAGTTAATTAGATGTTAATTGGGAAGGTTTTTTTTCTTAAATGAGAAGCAAAGGGGATCTTCGTTATGTCAGAACAGAAAGCATACGCTTCTCAAGACAGTCGTATGCTGATACAGGACAAATTGCACACTAGTAGAGATTCCGAAGATCCCACCGCCTGGCTTAGGGAAACGGAAATAGTGTCCCATGACTTCCCATATTTGGCCAATCTGATTGCAGACAGCTTCGAGGAATGGATCGATGGGCTAGAGGCTCTACCATTCGCTAAATCATGGGATTGGTGTGTGCTGAATTTTGAAGGCAGATATTTTGCTAATATTGCCGATCAGCAAGAACGATGGAGGCACCAATGGGAGCAAGCGGCTGCAGCTAGTTTACTTTCTGGCGCAACCTCATCTGTTCAACTTACGGTGCAGGGTCAGGATATGAGCTTTTTTACTATACCGCTCATCACTCGCGTTGACAAAGAAATTTTTGCCTTCCTGGGCTGTGCTATGCCGACACAACAATATTTAATGGGTGGACGAGATACTGCTGAGGCTATATCTTTGCAGTACAGGACCATATTCTATCATAAGTTTGAACATATTTTTGTAACTGATCTTGCGAGTGTTCATCAACATGCTGAACGTGAGAGCAATCGCCGCTCCTTGTTATTTCAGATCGTTCAGCGGATGCATGACAATATTGATGTGAACGCTGTGCTTACGGAGGTTATAGATAGCATTTCTGCAATGTACCCTGGTGCTAGGCTTGAGCTGTTTATGTCGCAAGATCACCGCAGCACTCATCCGCAGGTCAAACCTTTACCGTTTCAGATGTCCAGTGATGATGTCTGCGCTAGAGCATTTAAAGACGGCCGTGTTGCTCTGAACACCAACACTGAAGATCAACACATTGTAGAGATTGGTCTTCCGCTAGGCGGGAAGCAAGGGGTTTATGGCGTATTCCACATGGTGATGGATAACTCGATCTTTATGGATGTAGATTTACGGTTTCTCTCGATGGTGGCGGATACCGCAGGTACTGCTTTTGAGAATGCCAAGCTGTATGAACGCTCCAATCAGCTCATTCGTGAGCTGCGTATGAGTAACGAACTTACACAACGGCTGAATCAGAGCTTGCGTTTAGGGGATATTTTTCAATTTGCGTTTGAAGAGCTGCTTGAGATGTTTGGCGCTGACTACTGCTGTATTTTACATATGAACGAAGAAAAGGGCGGGCTAGAGGTTATTGCTTGCAATCATTCCTCCTTGCAAAATGAAATTTTAGAAGTAGGACAAGGTTTAGGCGGGAAGGTCTATACTACTGGGGAATCATTAATCATGTCTAACTACATAGATAATCCTAATACTACTTCTCGTTTAATGAATGCTACCGGGTCGCAGTCGCTGATTGCCACACCTTTAAGTGTAGGTGGTGAAGTGCGTGGTGCCATCATGTTGGCGCATCGCGATGCCCATTATTTCTCTTATGACAATTACAGATTGCTTCAGGCGATGGCGGGGCATATTGGACTAGCTGTAGGGAATGCAAGGCTGCATGCCGAAGTTAGACGTCTAGCGAACAGAGATAGCCTAACTGGACTTTATGCTCGTCATTATCTGGACGAAGAAATAAAGGAACGGCAGTCTACAGATTTTTGCGGTTGCTTAATTGTTGTGGATATCGATCAGTTCAAGATGGTGAATGATACCTATGGTCATCAAAAGGGCGACAAGATCTTAAAAGAGGTCAGTGAAATTGTGAAGTCCTCCATCCGTCAAGGGGATATTGCTGCGAGGTGGGGTGGAGAAGAACTGTCGGTCTATTTACCATTAATGGGAGTAGAACAGGCAGTAAATGTGGCTGAACGTATTCGTAAGCGAGTGATGAATGAGACCGAACCTAATGTAACAGTGTCCTGCGGTATAGCGGAATGGAGCTGGATGGACGAACGTGTAAGCGTCGAATCCCTGTTCTATCGAGCAGATATGGCACTGTATAAAGCTAAGAACAATGGGCGTAACCAAGTGATCGTTGACACTAAAGAGAATGGCAGCGGTGTGAAGGGATTGCCTCATAAGTAAAAAAAATAGCAGAGCAGCGGTTCTCCCGTTATTGGAGAGTCGCTGCTTTTTGTTTTGGCAGATGGCTTGCTGCTTCGACTGTGTATCAAATATGCCGCTGCGATGCATTCGGACTCAGATGACGCTATTGGCGTGTATTTTGCCTTTGGGGCATGTTTTCGGACACCAGAGACACTATTGCTTGGAAAAAGACTCATTTTGTGCGTTTTTAAGGTCAATAGCTGCGCTGGAGTCCGTTGGTATGGGAAATATCGGGAAATGCTGCGTTAAGGGTCAGCTGTGTCCGATAGAGATAACGGCGTGGCGACTGCAACGGTCATATTCGCGCATTAGCATTTGAACAGCGGTTCTCCCGTAATAAGGAGTTGCTGGTCATTGTTTTGTTAGTTGGCTCGCTGCTTCGACTGGTGTATTCATCATGCTGCGAGGCCTTCGGACTCAGATGACGCTATTGGCGTGTATTTTGCCTTTGGGGCATGTTATCGGACACCAGAGACACTATTGCTTAGTAATGGGGGCATATCGGGCACAATTCGGGTAAATAGCTGCGCTGGAGTCCGTTGGCATACGAAATACCGCAAAATACTGTAATTAAGGTCAACTGTGTCCTATAGAGACAACGGCGTGGCGACTGGCAGCGGTAACTTCGTGAGTCTGAAGGTGGTATGTACTGACATTCAGAAGCAAGCGACGAACGCGCATAAGCTAGAGCTTAGAGCAATGTATGAAAACCGATAGCAGCAACGTATTTGCATCTGTATAAGGCGCGCAGGAAGGGAGAACCCTATAGTGGGCTGTAAAGTAAAATACTCCAAGAAAGGCCTGATGACCGTGAGAAAGTCATTATTACTGAAGGGGTTAGTTCTTATGATTTTTACCTTGTCCTGCGTGTTCAACAGCGGTTGCAGTGTTATTAGAGACAAACCAGCCAAGGAAGATCTAAGTTTGGTGTTAGCGGGTATAACGGGCAGCGATGGGGTTACTTTTAAAGGGTCAACCATGCTTACAAAGGGTGGAAAGACCGTTCCGGAATCCATGATATTTTACGAAGGCACAGTACAGGACCATAAGAAGGTCAATCTGTATACACTGCTTCCTGATAAATCCTCATCCACAAAAAAATCAGCAAATAGCGCTAAAGATTTAAAAAGCAGCATCACTTCTATGAAAGCTTTCCATAGTCAGCTAGAGAAAAAAGAGGGGGAATGGGTAGCGTTGACCACTGAAGGTTCCTCTGAGGACGGAAATCCGCTTGCTTTGCTTAATCCGTTGAAACAGCTGGAGGAGCTGCAATCCATGGAGGCTAATGTGACTGAAGATGCGGGTGCAGGCAGAGGGACAAATGTGCTGCGGATCGAGCTGACGCCTGCTGAGGCCAGAAAGCAGCTGACTGCTGAATTGGAAAAAGAGATGCAAGACCTTCGACCTGAAACACCAGATTCTGCTGGAAAAATAACAAAGAACGATCAGGCGGTTACGCAAGCTTTAGTGGAGCTATGGGAGAAGAAAAATAATGAATTACAGCAAAAGCTGAAACAAGCTAATGTTGAGACTGTCTACCATTTAACCGTTGATACAAAACATAATCTGCCGAGAAAGCTCACCTTAAATCGTAAGGTTACCTATTCGGAAGCGGGGAATGAATCTGATAATGAAACTTATGTATCACAGGTGAATTTTTCAGGCTTTCGTTGATTTTCACATTATCCCACAGGTCTTGCGCTCCATACAGGGCGTGCTACAATAGAAAAGCTTGCTTATTTTTTAGACAGAGGAAGGAAGAATACACAATGAAAGATCCCAGAATTCAAAAGCTGGCAGCTAACCTAGTCGGTTATTCCGTAAATGTCCAGCCAGGCGAGAACGTGCTCGTCGAAATGATTGGCAATGAAAGAGATTTAATCAAAGCTGTTGTAGAGGAAATCGGCAAGGCCGGCGGTCATGCTTTTGTACAATTAACAGATCGTACAGTCCTGCGCAGCATGCTTAAATACGCAACTCGTGAGAGTCTTCAGACATGGGCTGAAATTGACTTGAACCGGATGAAGCAAATGGATTGTTATATCGGGATTCGTGCAGGTGAGAATGTGAACGACCTGTCCGATGTTCCTGAAGAAAATATGAAATTGTATAACTCGTTGTACTCTCATCCAGTGCATAGCGAACAACGTGTGAAGCATACGAAGTGGGTAGTACTGCGTTATCCGAATGCGAGCATGGCTCAGCTTGCGAATATTAGCACTGAAGCGTTTGAGGACTTTTATTTCGAAGTGTGTAATTTGGATTACGCCAAGATGGACAAGGCTCAGGATGCTTTAGCTGATCTCATGCGCAGAACGGATAAGGTACATATTTTGAGTGCTGGAACAGATCTTAAGTTCTCGATTAAAGGAATCGGTGCAGAGAAATGCTCCGGGCAAAAAAATATTCCGGATGGCGAGGTTTACAGCGCCCCAGTTCGCGATTCTGTAAATGGAACGATCAGCTATAATGCACCGTCAGTATATAATGGAGTGACCTTTGAAAATATCAAATTCAAATTCGAAAACGGAAAAATTGTTGAAGCCACCAGCAATGACTCCGCTCGTTTGAACGAAATTTTGAATTCAGATGACGGCGCGCGTCATATTGGCGAATTCGCTATTGGTTTTAACCCTTACATTCTTCACCCGATGAATGATATTCTTTTTGACGAAAAAATCGCAGGCAGCCTGCACTTTACGCCAGGACAAGCATATGATGTTACAGATAACGGTAACCGCTCCTCCATTCACTGGGATCTTGTGTTGATCCAACGTCCCGATTATGGCGGCGGTGAAATTTATTTTGACGATGTATTGATCCGTAAGGATGGAATTTTTGTGTTGCCGGAACTCGAAGGTCTGAATCCTGAAAACTTGAAATAAAATGTAATAACAAGAAAACTCCTTGCACAAGTAAGCGGATTCAATGTATCATAAGAAATGATAACAAAAGACTAAAGTTTTATAATCAAGTTGCGGAGGGATTTCTATGTCCAGTAACAATGCGGCAATTGTCGATATTGCCCAAACGGCAGGCCAGTTCAACTCTTCAATCGTTCTTCAAGCGGACAACAAGTACATTGATGTTAAAAGTATCCTTGGTTTGTTCACTACTTTGGTATCCAGCCAAAGCTATGAGCTTCATGTTCATGGGGCAGATGCTGAAGAAGCTAAGAAGGCAATGACTGAAGTGTTTGCAAAACACGGTTTGAAATTCACAGTTGTTGCTGAGTAATAGTCGTGCTAAAAACGTCCTACCGGTTTTCGGTGGGGCGTTTTTTCTAGAAGTAGATACGAAACTTGATAGGATAACGCAGCAGGTTCTTTTAAATATATGGTTAGTATAAACTGAATTGTTGTATTGATACCGGATTTCGTCTAATATTAAGTAAAATAGTAAAAGCAGCTTAACTTTTGGACATGGGGGGGATAGAGGCATGACTTCATCGGAATTACAGGAACAGTATAATCTTAAAGCAATCAATCTTCTACAAGAAGATGCCGATAAAATTCAGCAACTTATAGAAGTGCAGATGGAGAATCTGGCAACACGCTACTGCCCTCTCTATGAGGAAGTGCTGGATACCCAGATGTACGGTTTCTCCAGAGAAGTGGATTTTGCGGTTAGAGCAGGTTTGGTCCCAGAGATTACTGGTAAGATGGTACTAAGTAAGCTGGAGCGTAACTTAGCAGTACTCTACGAGGCTTTGAACAACAAAGCGAAGGAAGAATAAATATCGGTTTCTTAAGTATTTATAGAAGCGCACATGAGGACGAATCGCTCATGTGCGCTTTTTGTTGTGTACAATGGTTAATAATGATTATACGAGATAGAAGGAGACTCCTAAAATCAGGTAGACCGTTAATAACAAGAGACCCTCATACCAGTTAGTTGAGCCGTCCTGAGTAATTGATTTGGCAATAAAGACGGCTACACCGATGGCGACGATTTCGATGGTCGTAAAAACTATGTCCATTGTATCACCCATGAAATAACTGGCGAAGATTAGGACAGGTGCTACGAACAGGGCGATTTGCAGACTGCTTCCAACCGCAATTTCTACTGCCGCACCGATTTTGTTCTTCATGGCCAGCATAATGGCTGCACTATGCTCTGCGGCATTACCGATGATGGCTACGAGGAACGCACCTACAAACAGCTCGCTGAATCCGAAACGCTCTGTCAAAGTCTCTAACGTTCCTACCAGCCACTCACTCACGAAGGCTACCATTACAGTGGCAAGCACGAGATAAAGGATGGATTTGTTTTTGGACCAAGCAGGGGCATGTTCATGAGCTAATTCTTCTTTACCCTCTTCTGTAACGTCCTCTAGATGTTTCTTATGCGTGATCATGGAGAAGATTAGCCAAGCTATGTACGAAGCGATGAGCAGCCCGGCAACGATTAAACTGAGCACATCGGTATCCTTCTCCGTAATAGAGTGGGTGGTAAAGAACATAGCGGGAACAAATAAGGCAATGACGGCAACGATCATCAGGGAGCCATTCATTCCGGCAAGGGTTACGTTGAAGTTCTGAACTTTGAACTTCATCCCGCCGGCGAAAATACTCAATCCTAGAACAAGCAACAGGTTGCCGATAATAGAACCGGTAAGACTGGCTTTGACCATGTCGAACAATCCTTCCTTAACCAGGAAGAAGGCAATGATTAGCTCAGCAGCATTGCCGAAGGTGGCGTTTAGGAAGCCGCCCAGTCGTTGTCCGGCATAATGAGCTACACTTTCAGTGGCCCGGCCGAGAAAACCAGCCACAAACACCACAGCGATTGCTGAGAGAATGAACTGCAGGGTATGATCCCAATCGGCATAATGGCCGATCGCACTAAGGATAAAGGCGATACCCATCAGTGATGGTGAAATCCATTTTTTCAATGTAAAGGACACTCCTATCTATGTATTTAGATTGAATTCATAATCAATATACCCAAATTGTTCCTAGGTGTAAACGAGAAAGCGATAAAGTGATTTGCTTTTTAGCCTGTTTTGGAATTACAATAATTGATAATGAGTGTAGGGGGGATATGGCATGGCAGAACAACTTCAACTGGAAATGGGAAATATACGAATTTCAAATGACGTCGTCTCAAAAATTGCCGGTTTGGCTGCCTTGGAGACTCCGGGAATTGCAGCCATGTCTGGTGGCCTGTCAGAAGGCTGGGCGAAACGTCTAAGCGGTAAGAACGTTCAGAAGGGCGTTACCGTTGAAGTAGGACAGCTGGAAGCAGCAGTAGATCTACGAATTATCGTTCTCTATGAAACACCGATCCACGAAGTGTGCCGGATGCTTCAGCAGAACGTACGTGAAGCTGTGGAGAGCATGACTGGACTTCATATTGTTGAGGTAAATGTCAAAGTTGAAGGCGTAGCTTTCAAGAATGATGAAATCTCTTAAAAAACTTGTACACAAAAAAGCAGTCCAAGGTTAATTCCCTGGGCTGCTTTTTTATGTGTATATTCCCTAACCTCCGGCTTTATAAAGCTTACCGGGAACGAACCTGTCTAACCGTTGTTACAGATTTCGTTACTTCCTCTTTGGCAGGAAGGTTGGTTTCTCTTGAGATGCTTAGCATAATTCCCATGCACAGCATGCTGACAAGGAGTGAAGAGCCCCCGTAGCTGATAAACGGCAAGGTAACGCCGGTAAGAGGGATTGTATTGGTTACACCGCCGATATTGACAAAGGCCTGAATGGCTATGAGGCCCATAATCCCAATTCCGACGAGCGTACCAAAGGGATCCTTACACCTTAAAGCGATTAGAATACCTCGCCAGATAAAATACAGATATAACATCAAAAATATGGAGGTCCCAAGAAAGCCGAACTCTTCTCCAATTACGGGGAAGATAAAGTCCGTATAAGGGTATTTTAGATAGTCCAGCTTTTGAATACTTTTGCCGAAGCCGGAACCACTTACTCCACCTTGGCCAAGAGCGGTTAAGGATTGAATAATGTTATAACCATCACCCTCAGCAACCTGATAAGGATCTAAAAAGGCAACGATACGACCTTTTCTATAATCCTGAGTGTCAGTGGCTTTATCGGATGGAGATAAGGAATCAATCGCTGCTTTGGCGCCTACAACTAGTCCTACACCCAGCACTAGCAGTGCTATAGAGCCCAGAATATGCTTCATGCTGGCACCACCGGCATAAATAACAAGTCCGCTGGTAGCTACGAGAATGAGGCAAGAACCTAAATCCGGCTGCATCATTATAAGTCCGGCAACAATACCCACGATGACCATTACAGGGATATATCCTGTACGGAAATCTCTAAACCGTTCACCTTTTTTGGTGATGAGTGCTGAGATATACAGGATAATCGATATTTTGGCTAATTCGGTGGGTTGAATTCCAAGTTTTCCGATACTAAGCCAGCTCTTGGCACCATTAATTTTTTCAGAGAAGGCTACCACGAGCAGAAGTATAACGGTGATGATAAAAATAGGTACATACCACTTCTTAAACTTACTGTAGTGAATGTTCATAGCTATAAACATAACAACGGTTCCGAGTACGATCCAGATCACTTGGCGTTTAATGAAATATAGAGGGTCATTACCGAACTTCGGGCTTGCTAAGGTTAAGCTTGAGCTAGCACTGAAGACCATGACTAGACCGAAACCCACAAGTAGTAGTGTTAAGATAAGTAGTTGGAAATCGGGTGTTCCTCTTTTGGGCAGGCTGACATTTTGTTTCGTCGTTCCCTTTTTGTTACTCAAGCCTCTAACAGCTGCTTTAATTCAAGAATCCGCTTAGCAGCAGTGTCCAATACTGGTTTTGGCACCGGAGATTCATATTCCAGGCCATGAGGGAAGGTTGCTTTTCCTAAGTATACGGCTTCAATTGCAAGTACGGCATCAGACTTCTCTAGCTTTCCCTCGACAGCGCGAGTGTTAATGCGTAGGAAGTATTCGCCACCATCCTGTGGGTCTTCAATTTTGCAGTCGTAAGTGGCACGATAGTATTCCCATTGCCAGCGGATGAAGCCAGCTTTTGTGGCACTCTCGTCCAGATAGAGAAGATCACTCTTCAATCCTACGAGGCCCGTGTTCTCAAAAATCATAGCACGCATATCCCCCTTATGAAGTATAATGATGAATTTCTGATCCGATTGCTGATGTTCTACCTCATGATAGTATGTTTCTAAAGGTTGTGCAAGAGTAGGCAGTGCCTAACAATACCCAGTTTTTTGCGTTTCTGCTACAATAAAAGAATTATAGTCGTTCGCGGCTGGAACAAAGTGAACAGGACTGCTATCGCTTGCTATGGATGCGGGTTTATCGAGAAGGGGATGGAGAACTTATGAAGAGCTTAGCGGTTGATTCGCTCATGCCGGAGATCGTGGAATGGAGACGCCATTTGCATCGTCATCCGGAGTTGTCTTTTCATGAAAAGGAAACGTCAGCATTTATAGCAGATAAGTTAGCCGAATTTGGAATTGAAGTCAGAAAAAGCGGGAAAGGGTATGGTGTGCTTGGCATACTACGGGGAAAGCGGCCGGGGAAAACTGTGGTTCTTCGTGCGGACATGGATGCCCTACCTATTAAAGAGGAGAACAAGAAGGATTACGTTTCGCAAAATGAAGGGGTAATGCATGCCTGTGGACATGATGGCCACACTTCCATACTGCTCGGTGTAGCCTCTTACTACAGCAGCCGGCTTGAGGAGCTGGAAGGGGAGCTGCGTTTTCTTTTTCAGCCCGCAGAGGAAGTATGCCCAGGAGGGGCGCAGGGGATGATTGCCGAAGGCATGTTAGAAGGAGCGGATGCGGTGTATGGTCTGCATCTGTGGACTCCATTGCCTATGGGAACTGTTGGGAGTGCTCCGGGACCGTTGATGGCGTCTGCGGACGAGTTTTTTATAGATATCATTGGCAAAGGCGGACACGGCGGCATGCCGAACCGTACCATTGATAGCATCGTGGCGGGAGCGGCGCTGGTGACCCAGCTGCAGAGCATTGTAAGCCGCTCTGTGAACCCGCTGGAGCCCGCTGTACTCAGTGTAGGAACCATTCAAGGGGGATTCGCCCAGAATGTCATTGCCGAGCAATGCCGGATCACAGGGACAGTGCGGGCATTCGACGAGGAGACACGGCATTTGATACGCCAGCGAATCGAAGAAATGACCGTTTCTATTGCCAGCGCTTACGGGGCAGAAGCTAAGATAGATTACGTTATGGGATATCCTCCCCTCGTAAATCATGATGGTGAAGTGCAGCGGTTTTTCGAGGTGGTCCCAGCGGCTTTAGGAGAATCTGTTGAAGTGATTCGGATGGAAAAGCTGATGCCAGCTGAGGATTTTGCCTATTATGTTAAGGAGATTCCAGGCTGCTTTATGTTTGTGGGTGCCGGAAATCCGGATAAAGAGGCTGACTATCCACATCATCATAGCAAATTTGATTTTGACGAAGATGCCATGCTGTACGGAATGAAGCTGCTCATTGCTATGGCGAATTCCTGTATGCGTGAGAACACAATCGTATAATTTCGTTTCATAGAGGAGAACCTATTCCCATAACATGGAGACCATGATTAGGAGGGTTCATTCTTGAAAACAGTGAAAGAGGTTATGACGAAGGAGCCTGCAACGGTTACGCTGCAAGATAATGTGTATGAAGTTGCCGTGAAAATGCGAGATTATGACACTGGATTTATACCTGTTGTTGATAATGAAGAACATAAGACACTGCTCGGTGTAATTACTGACCGCGATCTCGTGATTAGAGGTTATGCGGCTAAACATCCTGGTTCAACCTCAGTGGAAACTGTAATGAGTAAAGAGATTCAGGCCGTCTCGGAGAATACTTCAGTAGATGAGGCTGCAGAGTTAATGGCTGGCTGGCAAATTCGCAGGCTGGCGGTGACACGTGACCAGAAGCTGGTGGGCGTAGTGTCGATTGGAGATCTGGCTGTGCGCGACATTTTTGCGGATGAAGCTGGTGAAGCCCTCCATGATATTTCGCAGCAGCACTTACATTAAATAGTCAGATAGGGAAGCTCATGACCGTTATGCGGGGATGGGCTTTTTCCTGTTATATGAAAATAAACAAAATTACATAGCGCAAGCTTAAATCACTTGAACACTAGGGAGGAAAAGCTATGAATGGATCAGGAGCTTGCATCGTACGCAGGGACCGGACAATTTTACTGGAATGTGCTCATCCGGATTTTGAGGTGGCAAGGAAAAAGCTAGGGACCTTCGCGGAGCTGATAAAAAGTCCTCCTGCTTACCATACCTACCGAATTACCCCTTTATCTCTTTGGAATGCAGCTGCGCTTAATTATACTGCTGAGGAGATTATCACTAGCCTGCATCACCTTGCACGCTGGGGTGTTCCCACAGGATTGGAGGAGGAAATTGAAACTCTTTTGTCCAGATATGGAAAGCTGACTCTTCATGGCCAAGAGACTCAGAATGAGGTCGTTATGTTAAGAGCGGATGCTCCTGAGCTTTTGAATGAATTGAGTGATGTACAAGGTCTAAAAGCGTTGGGTCTACTGAGAATAAATCCTCTGGAATGCTCGTGCCCCGCGGAGAATAGAGGGCTTTTGAAACAAGAGCTGATGAGATTGGGGTATCCAGTTCTCGACTACGCCGGATATCATGAAGGGCAAGCGCTTAGCTTGACCTGGAAGGAGAATCTCGATACCTGCAAGGCTGATTCGGCAAACGATTCATTTGGCTTACGTGAATATCAGCAGGAGGCCGTTCAGCTGTTTCAAGGGACAGAAGGACAAGGGGGAAGCGGTGTGGTGGTGCTGCCTTGTGGCGCAGGGAAGACAATTGTAGGAGTAGCAGTACTTGAAAGTCTCCAATGTGAAACCCTGATTTTAACTTCAAATACAACGTCCGTAAGGCAATGGATGGATGAATTGCTGGAGCGAACAGATTTGGCTGGGGAGGCAGTTGGTGAATATTCGGGTGAAAAAAGAGAAGTGCGGCCAGTCACCATTGCCACCTATCAAATATTAACGCATCGTTCGTCCAAAGACGGTCCGTTTCTCCATATGAAGCTGTTTAACGAACGCAATTGGGGCTTGATTATATATGATGAGGTTCACCTGCTTCCAGCGCCTGTATTTCGGGCTACAGCAGACATTCAGGCTACACGTCGACTGGGGCTTACAGCCACTTTGGTTAGAGAAGACGGGAAGGAAGGGGATGTGTTCTCTTTAATCGGACCGAAACGCTACGATTTGCCTTGGAAGGAGCTGGAGCAGCAGGGCTGGATCGCTGAAGTGGAATGTGTAGAGATCATTGTGCCGATGAATCCGGAGCTTAAACAAGAATATATGTACGCGGCGGCAAAAGAAAAATTTCGTATGGCTTCCTGCAATCCTGCCAAAGCTGAAATTGTAGCCAAGCTTCTAAAGGTCCATACAGGTTCTTCGGTGCTGGTTATTGGACAATATCTCGACCAGTTAAGTGAACTGGCTGACAGGATCGGGGCGCCTTTAATTACCGGCAAAACGAAGCAGCGTGAAAGAGACGAGCTATATGCGGCTTTTAACGAGGGAGATATACAGGTACTGGTGGTGTCAAAAGTAGCGAATTTCGCGGTGAATTTACCTGACGCGTCAATTGCTATTGAAGTCTCGGGAGCTTATGGATCACGGCAGGAGGAAGCCCAGCGACTAGGTCGAATCCTCCGTCCCAAAGCGGGGGAGAATAAAGCCTATTTCTATACACTGGTATCTGAAGATAGCCGGGAACAGGATTTCGCTTTGCGCCGCCGGATGTTTTTGACTGAGCAGGGCTATGAATATGTCGTTAAAAAGATGCCGAGTGGAGAGGAGAGAACCATCCATTGAACCAGCTGTCTACAGAAGCATTAGAGGTCTTAAAGCGATTATGTGCAGCTTATGCTGCCCAGCCGTTTGAGGAAGGGAAGGAAGAACGATTGCGCCCTGTGGCGCTTTGTCGTGCTGAGCAAAAGCTTGCAATGAACGAATTGCGCCGCGAGGGGCTGTTAACTGCAAGGCATAAAATATTAGGCGAAAAGCTGTACCAGATTCCTGTTGATCAGCTGCCGGCAATTGAACAAGAATTTTTCCCGTATCAGCCGCAATTCATTGCCGGGCATTTAGTGAGTCTTACCATGGAAGCAGGAGCCGGACTGGCGATAGATTTGTTTCGGGCTTTGCTGTTCACCGCTTGGGAAGGGTTGCCGCTGACAGCCAAGGGGATTATTCATAAAAAGCATCTTAACCGCTTAGCGGCGCAGCTTTCTTTTGGGGAGGAGCATTTGCAAGGGCTCTCCGTAGGTTCTCTTTTAGAGGAACAGAACACACTTTCTGTCATAGCGACGGTGGATATCCTGCTGTGTCTTGGACTTATTCGCAGGCAGAGTGCCGGATACACGCTTGATCTGGAGCTGTTGGATCGTTGGCTGCAGCTTCCTGAAGCGACGATGAGTGACATTCTTTATGGGATTGTAATTAATCGCTCTGGAAGCGTGGGCCCAGCCGATCAACATTTTCGTTATATAATTTCTAATGCAGATTTTATCCCCGGGAAATGGATAATGCTGCCCGCACTATTAGACTGGATGATGGCTTCTAATCTCACAGGTAACATTGCCCGTAATGAGCTTGAGAAGTCAAGCTTGAACTGGTTACGTTGTTTAACAGGCTTTGGCTGGTGTGAACTGGGAGAAACCGCTGAGGGCATGTTGTGTTTTCGCTGGACCGCTGCTAAGCCAATGCTATCTGCTGAGAGGGGATCATTCGCTGCTGTTGGGTCTGGAGATACACAGGAACAGTTTATTGTGCAGCCGGATTTCGAGGTGCTGGTTCCACCGGAAGTCCCCTATTCTGTACGATGGACACTGGCTGGCTGCGCTGAGCTCCAGCAAAGTGATACGATATGGAGCTTCCGGCTGACGAAAGAGAGGTTGGAACTTGCAGCTGAGCGTGGAATGTCACCGAATGACATCATCTCCTGGATAAGCGAGCATGCTCTGGGCGGGCTTCCTTCGGTGGTTCAAATGTCCCTTGAGCAATGGGCAAAAAGCATTGGCCGTACTTCACTATCGCAAGTAATTCTCTTGACCTGTCAGACGGAAGCCGATGGAGCTGCTATCGCAGCTCACCCGCGTTTACAGGAGAATCTTGAACGTATCGGTCCTTTACATTTCATAGTGGACCCGGAATATATGGAACAGATACGAAAAGAACTGTACTCCGCGGGGCTAGCGCCTTCCAGAATCATTGGAGGACAAGGGGAGGATCCAAACGTATGGTGGAGTTGGTTTCCTCATGAAACAGGAAACCCCGAGGCAACGTATGTTCTTCCAGAGCTGAATGTAGAACTAGGATTGCTGTCCAAAGGGAATCCTTTTCTTAACCTGCCGGTTATTGCTCCTGAACAAGAGGAGGAGATTCTCTTCGGTGGAGAAAATGTACCGCAGATCTGGAGCAAAGAATGGCGGCATTATCATAGCTCGACTGCACAAAAGGTGATGGAGCAAGGGTTAAGATGGGGAGTCAAAGTGCGTTTTGCACTAAAAGATCAGATGTTAGATTTTATCCCTTCCCGCATAAGCGGAAATCCATGGAGAGTTTCCGGACAGCTGCTCTATCACGATGGTGAAACGGTTGAAGATATAGAGCTCACTCCGGAAGACTGGAAGGAAATGAAGTTAGTTATTCCCAAAGGACGAAGAAATTCCTCTTCTGCTCAAGCGAGTGATTATGGTATGATAGAAAAGTCTACTGAATCGGTAGATCATTAACGAAGAAAAGAGCTGAGTTCATGAGCGTAGCTGAAATAAATACGGTCGATATGGCTGAAGTGCTGACATACGCCTATGAATTAGGCGATATGATTAATCAATCCGCCGAGGTGTCGGATTACTTATACTGGAAAGGACGGGTTGATACGAACCCCGAAATTCAGGCCATGGTCAAACGACTTCAGACTAAGAAGGAGTTGTTTGAAGAAACACAGCGATTCGGACATTTCCACCCGAATTATCATTCAGCAAAGGATGAGGTTTCGGCAGTAGAAGCGGAACTGGAGCGGTTCGAAGAAGTTGTTCGTTTCAAGCTGGCAGAGAAGACCCTTGACGACATTCTGCATTCCATGTCGGAAGCGATTGCTTTTTCAGTATCCGATAGCATTAAAGTACCAAGTAATGATCCTTCCCCTAAAGGTGGATGCGGCAGCGGGGGAAAATGCTCCTGCGGATAAGCTTCCCTTAGGATTTAGAGAGAGAAAGGCGGTTTAGCTTATGTTTGCGGAACGGACAGGATACATCATTTGGGTAAGTGACGTTAAAGCGGCACGTAACCTTGAGAAATACGGAACATTACATTATGTTTCTCGGAAAATGCATTATGCAGTTATGTATGTAAATGCAGAACGGGCCGAGGAAGTTATGAAGAATGTCCGCAGACTCTCCTATGTGCGAAAGATTGAAAGATCTTATCGTAACGAAATTAAGACAGAGTATACTAGTAATGGACCGGACAAGTCCCGTAATTACAGTATGTGATTCCAGGAGATAAACAGGCGCTTAAACAGCGCCTGTTTTTTTTATGCTTATTTACAAAAAAACGCCATTACTCTCGACGGTAGAAACTTGTACAACTTTCGGCAATGAGGTAAGATGACAACATTAAGTGCATACTAAGACCCTTATGGTGGAGTGTGATGATGATGCGCAACAAGGGGACGGATTGGCCCAGCACTTATGAGCCCTTCCACATCATGCTGAACAATTACAGGGTCGCCGATATCGTTATAACCAATCATGCGAAGAGCCGTTATATGGATCGCATCAGCAATGGTGCAAGCAATGCCGAAGAGGTCGCTGCATGGATGTGGCAGTGCCTAATGCAGAATCGGATCAAGCCCTTTTCAAGCAGTGATTATAACGCATATTTAATTGACGATGACTCTGTAGTAATCGCTGAGTTTACGGAATTGACAGGTGAGAGAGATCTCTCAGGCCAGCCATTATATTCTATGATCATCGTTTCGTTTCTTGGGAGAATCTCGGAGATGCCACAGTTGAGAGATTTAAAGACCTATTTTTCACTGCTGCGTAATTCTCACCGCACAAAGCTGTCGAAGAAGAAACGAAGACGCAAATAGTTTATAAAGAAACGGGCAAGAGGCATGCGGCGAGTCTGCATGTCCTTTTTAAAAATATAAGAATTTATATACAGCACGATTATAATATTCTTAAGTTTCTACGAGAAACGATTGTCGTCTTTAAAGGACGTTCTTTTTGTAATATAAGGAGTTGCGAAGCATGAACTTTCATCAGCTGCATATTTTTTATACGGTCTCCGAGCGGGGAAGCTTCTCGGCGGCGGCGCAGACTTTACATATGACTCAACCAGCTGTGACCATGCAGGTACAGGCACTGGAGGATTATTTTGGCACCAAATTGTTTAACCGTTCCACCAAAAAAATCGTACTCTCCGAAGCAGGGCACACCCTGATGCCATACGCGTTGCGCAGTATTCAGCTGATGCGTGAGACGGATCAAGCGATGTCAGCATTCACACATATGCTGGAGGGGCGGCTGCAGCTTGGGGCGAGTCTTACGATAGGAGAATACGTGCTGCCACGGCTGTTAGGCCCTTTCGGAAAGCAATATCCTAACATTTCAATTATGATGAAAGTGATGAACACCTCGCAAATTATGGAGGAAATCCTCAAGCATCAACTGAATTTTGGTTTAATTGAAGCCCCGGTCACACATCCGGACATGGAGATCGAGCCCGTGATGGGGGATGAACTGAAGTTGATCGTGCCACATGATCATCCACTTGCGGAGCAGCAAGAGGTTACTTTGGAGCAAGTGCTTCAGCATCCTTTTGTATTGCGTGAGCAGGGCTCAGGAACGCGGCGTGTGATGGAAGAGCAGCTGTTCTCCAAGGGACTTGATCCGGGAACTATGAAGATCGTGATGGAGCTTGGAAGTACGGGAGCTGTGAAATCAGCGGTGGAAGCAGGTCTTGGCATAACGATCATATCGACCTCTTCGGTTAAGCATGAAGTTGCGCTGGGACTGTTGAAAATTGTGAATATCTCCGATGCCTCTTTTAAAAGACAATTCTACGCCATTCATCTAAAATCAACACTGCTGCCAATTTCTGCAGTAACCTTCCTGACTTATTTGCGTGAGCATTCGAATCAAATCTGATAGTTAAAGCGGGGGATATTACAATGTCAATTGTTCTACGTGGAGAAAAGCTAGTATTGCGCGATATTACAGAGGCTGATTTTCAGAAGCTTTATTATCACTATCATGAAGCTGAAGACCGTGAACACTTGAAATGGGATGGTCCCTATAAATCTTTGGCACATCAAAGATTCGAAAAGTTTACCGAGGACTACATAGGTCATTTGGCGTTAGTTGAGACGGAAACCCCGCGTAACCTGTTGATCATAGAAATAGACGGCAAGGTAAAGGGGAAAGTAGGGCGCTACTGGATATCGCAAGAAACCAACTGGATGGAGATTGGTATAGTAATCTTTGATTCTAGTTATTGGTCAGGTGGTTACGGTACGGAAGCGTTTAAGATGTGGATAGATTATTTATTTAATTCTCTTGATACAGTCCGTCTTGGAATAGGCACCTGGTCAGGGAATAAAAGAATGATCGGGTTGGCAGCGAAATGTGGCATGGTGGAGGAAGCTCGCGTCCGTAAAGCACGAATCGTGCGAGGAGAATACTATGATGCCATAAAAATGGGGATTCTGCGGGAAGAGTGGGAGAATGCAGGTAACCTATCTGCTAAGGATGTATGCGACCTCCATACCCATACTCAAGCCTCTGACGGCATGCAGCCGCCAGCGGAGAATGTACGTCTTGCTAAGGAGAAGGGGCTAAGCGCTGTTGCCATTACGGATCATGATACAGTAGCTGGCGTGAAGGAAGCCTGTGAAGCAGGAGAGAAGTACGGAATAACCGTTGTGCCTGGTGTAGAGATCAGTACGCGTGCTGGTGGCAAAGACATTCATGTGCTGGGCTATTATGTTGATCCTGAGAATGAACAATTTCTCTCACGTTTGGAAGGGCTAAGAGATACCCGGGCACTTAGGAATGAAGCGATAATTACCAAGCTGCAAGACCTTGGGATTGCGATTACCTTGGAACAGGTTATAGCGGGGATCGGGCGGGAATTGAAGCCTGACGAAAGCATCGGCCGGCCACATATTGCCGACGAGCTGGTTCGGCTTGGGGCAGCTACCGATATGAGAGATGCCTTCAACAAGTATTTGGCCGAGGGTGCAGCAGCCTATGTGTCACCTCCCAGAATCACACCGGAGGAAGCTTGCGAGTGGATCATTGAGGCAGGAGGGTCTCCAGTATTAGCCCACCCGGGCTTGTACGGGGATGACCTTCTGGTGCGAGATATTCTGGAGCAAGGCGCTTTTAAAGGGATTGAGGTCTATCACTCTGATCACGGACCTGCGGAAGAAGAACGTTATCAAGTTATGGCTGAGGATTATAATCTGTTAATAACCGGAGGTTCTGACTTTCATGGTGCCCGTCAAGGCGTAATTTTTCACGGGGATATCGGCAGTGTTACGGTTTCTACAGAAGTACTGAAGTTTTTAAACAAGAAGGCATGAAATTAGTCGATTTGCGGAGCGAATTATAAAAACCTCCAGCCTTAGATGTTCAACATCTGCAGCTGGAGGTTTCTTTATATCTAGTAGTTAGCTTCTCAAAGTATTTGGAAGACTCTTAATTCTTTCCTCATTAGGTGTGACGAACAGTGTCTTTTGATGATCATAGATTACAAATCCCGGCTTGGAACCGCTTGGCTTACGTACATAGCGGATCAATGTACAGTCCACAGGCACACTGCTGGACTGTTTGGCTTGGCTGAAATAAGCGGCAAGTTGAGCGGCTTCTTCTAGCGTTGCATCTCCAAATTGCTCACTTCGGATGACCACGTGTGATCCGGGGATGTCCTTGGTATGCAGCCAAGTATCATTCGGAGAAGCCAGCCGATTGGTGACGTATTCGTTCTGCAAATTATTTTTGCCGACATAAATATCGATTCCTTCCGAAGAGGTGAAGACCTGTAATGTGGGTCTGGTGGCCTTTTTCTTCTTTTTACCCTTTTTGCTCCGGTCACGCAGATAACCTTGGCTTACAAGCTCGTCGCGGATCTCCTCAATGTCGTTGAGGGAAGCGTGGGCAAGTTGCTGCAGCAGACTCTCCATATACAAAATTTCCTCATGCGTCTTCAAAAGCTGTTCATTAATAACAAGCAGGCTGTTTTTATATTTGTTGTATTTTTTGAAATAACGTTGTGCATTGTCCGAAGGATTTAATAACGGATCGAGCGGAACCACCATTTCCGCCTGATTTTCATCATAATAATTGACCAAGGAGGCTTCTTTATCCCCTTTGGATACCGCGTGTAATGAAGCGAAAAGCAACTCACCCCAAATGCGGTAACGATCAGCATCCTGAGCTTCGTCGAGATCCTTCTGCAAATTAGCGAGTTTTTTAACGTTTTTGCTCCGTTCATTGCTGAGGAAACGGATCAAATCACTCACCCGTTGCTTTACAGTATCGCGCTCGGCTTTATCCCCGTAATAATCCTCCATACATTCACTGATGGAGTTGTAATGTTTCGCACTCTCACCCAGAAGTGTTAAGGGGATCGCAGAAAAAATCATTTTACCTTTTGCGTTTGCACCTGCAACAGGAGAAAACTCGTTATCGCATACGGGTCCCATTACGGAATGGAAGGCAACCCATAATTTTGTTGGAAACGCTGCTTCGGTTTCTGTAACTTCGCCTTTATCCAAGGTGTTTCTCAGACGAAGAGCAATTTCACCAGCAATCAGCGGGCTCATTCCGCTGAAAGCATGTACCATCCAGCCTACCGGGTCAGCTGAGGGAGATGGACCGCCAGAGCCGTCAGGTTTTTGCTCTACTGCTTCTTTTGTGATCAGATTAGCAAGCTCTCCCTCAATGATTTCTTCTGGCTCAGCTTCCTCCTCAACATCCTCTATCAGCGCAGCTTCTTCAGCAGCCGAGATTAAATTGAGAAATTGCTCCTGGCCGATTTCCAAAGGGTTCAGCTTATGCTGCTGAGGCGGCTCTGTGTAGGCGATGCCGGGCATCACAATCCGATAGCTGCTAATCGATGGAGTTACATGATGAATGCCGTCTATGATCGTTCCAGAGCTGAGATCAGTAAGAATGATGTTACTGTGCCGACCCATGAGCTCAATGATGATCTTTTTGGCAAATACGTCGCCAAGCTCATCTCTAGTCTTGACGTTTATGTGAATAATTCGTTCCATGCCTACCTGCGTAATGCTTTCAATGGTCCCTCCCTCACAATGCTTCCGCATAAGCATGCAGAACATGGGGGCTTCCGAAGGATTAATGCTGTTTCTTTCGGTAAAATGCACCCGAGGATACGTTGGATTAGCAGAGAGCAGCAGCTTGCCGCCGCCACCTGCGCCGCGCAGGTTAAAAATTAAATCGTGATTGTTCGGTTGATATATTTTTCCTATACGTGCACCTATGAATGATTGCAATTCGTGCACGATAGCTCGGGTAACAATGCCGTCTAATGCCATGATAAAGCTCTCCTGTCGCCGTGAAATGAATTTCTTAAATATAAGAAAGTAAAAGTTTCACACAATACTTTATGTCTTATATTTCTCGCTCAAACGCCTACCTGTCCTTATAAGGACGCCAAAGATGTTTATGCTTACCTCTCTATGATGCCATACTTTAGGACATTCGCGCAAAAGGGGAATTGGATAGGGGTGATATTATTGGACGACCTTGAATACATTTGTCATGAACAGGTGGAAAAGCTGTGCGCCGCCGGAAGTAAAGAAACGACCGGGAGGGAAAGAAAAGTCATGGAACAAAACAGTTGGCACCGTCTCGGTGCAGAAGAGCTGCAGAAAATGTTCAATGTCCAGCCAAGGACGGGCCTCAGTGATGAGGAAGCCGCGGAGAGACGAAAGGAGAACGGGTACAACGAGCTGTCGGAAGGAAAGACAGTATCTCCGTTTACCCTGCTGTTGAACCAGTTCAAGGATTTCATGGTGCTTGTGCTCATGGGTGCAACGCTTGTATCCGGGTTGCTAGGCGAATACTTGGATGCCATCACGATCATCGCGATTATCCTACTGAATGGAGCGCTTGGATTTGTTCAGGAGTTTCGCGCCGAACGTTCGCTAAGAGCTTTAAAGCAGCTCTCCGCACCTTCTGCCAAAGTGCTACGTGGAGGGAATAGCGAGATTATCCCAGCCAAGCTGTTGGTGCCAGGCGATATTGTCTTGCTGGAGAGTGGTGATCGGATTCCTGCTGATGTACGTTGGTTGGAATGCAGTGCTCTATATGTGGAAGAATCCGCACTTACTGGGGAATCATTGCCTGTCTCGAAGCATTCGGAAGCGATCCGTGCAGAAGAGATTCCGCTTGGTGATCAGAAGAATTTAGGCTTCATGGGCACAATGGTAACCAGAGGAACAGGGCGAGCTGTTGTAATCCGTACCGGTATGAATACGGAAATGGGTAAGATAGCAGATCTAATCCAAAATACGGATTCTCAGGAAACACCTTTGCAGCATCGGCTTGAGCAGCTAGGGAAGATTCTGATCTACGTATCTCTGGGATTGACAATTGTAGTTGTGGCAGCAGGTATTCTGCATGGACAGCCTGCCACCTCCATGTTCTTGGCGGGTGTGAGCTTGGCAGTTGCCGCGATTCCGGAAGGGCTCCCCGCTATTGTAACTATTGCGCTTGCGCTAGGTGTGCAGCGGATGATCAAACGCAAAGCTATCGTTCGTAAATTGCCGTCAGTGGAAACGCTGGGCTGTGCCTCGGTAATCTGTTCAGACAAGACAGGAACTTTAACGCAGAATAAAATGACGGTGACCCGATTATGGACAGGTGGACGTGGTCTTGAGGTATCAGGCGAAGGGTATGCTCCAAATGGACAGGTTCTGGAGAAAGGTAAAGCAGTGGATCTAAAACATGATCAAAGCTTACGGCGGATGTTGCAGGTCGGCGCATTATGCAGCAACGCAGAAATCATCGAGACCTTCCAGTCTGAAGTGCGAGGCAAACGCAAAGGGAAGGATAAGGATGCTATTCTTGAAAAGTCTGCAGACAACACTTCCGTTTGGGAACTGAAGGGCGACCCGACTGAAGGAGCGCTCGTGGCACTTTCAGGAAAGATGGGACTTACCGCTCAGACGCTTGCCGTAACCTACACTCGTGAACAGGAATTTCCGTTTGATTCTGAGCGGAAGCTGATGTCTGTGATCGTAGGCCATCCTGGAGGACGGATGGTATGTACGAAAGGTGCGCCAGATGTATTGCTGAATCGCTGCTCATACATGCTTTGGGAAGGCGGTGTTGTGCCTTGTACGCCGACTTTGCGGCAGAAGGTGCTTGATGCCAATGAGCAGATGGCTTCTGGAGCCCTTCGTGTGCTAGGTATGGCTTACCGGGATATGCGTCCAAATGAACATGTGAATAGTGAAAAGGATGCGGAGAATCAATTAGTCTTTATTGGTTTGGCTGGAATGATTGATCCGCCACGTCGTGAAGTCCGCGATGCCATCAGCGTCACACGCCGGGCCGGGATCAAGACGGTTATGATTACCGGTGACCATGGAACAACTGCCGAGGCTATTGCTCACCAGCTGGGAATTCTGCAACGTGGTGGAACGGTGCTGACAGGCGCTCAGTTAACCCGGATGGATGATGATGAACTGGATAAGGTATCGGACAATGTGTATGTATTCGCCCGCGTATCTCCAGAGCATAAGCTTCGGATCGTTAAATCGCTACAACGTCATGGTCACGTAGTGGCTATGACCGGAGATGGAGTGAATGACGCTCCAGCCATTAAGGCTGCGGACATCGGAATAGCCATGGGTATCACAGGCACAGATGTGACCAAGGAAGCATCATCACTTGTTCTCGGAGATGATAACTTCTCTACGATCGTTGCTGCCATCGAAGAAGGCAGAAACATCTATGAGAATATTCGTAAATTCATTCGTTATTTGTTGGCATCCAATGTAGGAGAAATTCTGACAATGTTCTTTGCCATGATGCTCGCTCTGCCATTGCCACTCGTTCCCATTCAAATCCTTTGGGTCAATCTGGTGACAGACGGACTGCCAGCGATGGCCCTTGGCGTGGATCAGCCCGAGAAGGATTTGATGGAGCATAAACCGCGTGGTGCGAAAGAGAATATTTTTGCCCGCCGCTTAGGCTGGAAAATTATAAGCCGTGGACTCTTAATTGGCTTATGTACGCTAGGAGCATTTTGGCTAACTTTACGTATAGCACCAGAGAATCCTGCACAATTGATTCGCGCACAGTCGGTGGCTTTTGCGACACTCGTTATGGCACAGTTGATCCACGTCTTCGATTGCCGCAGCTCGCGCTCAGTGTTCCACCGCAATCCGTTCCAGAATAAGTATCTAGTGCTTGCCGTATTGTCATCAGTCTTACTGATGCTGGCCGTAATGTACGTGCCTGTGCTCCAGCCTGTCTTCAAAACAGTGCCGCTCAATTTCCGCGAATGGTGTCTGGTGTTTGTAACAGCGGGGATCCCAACCTTCTTGATGGGTGCCGGCAGTGTTTGGGGCGGCAAACGTAATCGTGGGCGCAGCGGCAGTACGATGATAAAAAGTACAAAAATTTCAGCATAAAGTCAATACTAATGCTCCATTCCTAAAGGTATACTTGTTGCAGTTAACCGCTCATATGCTTGCGAAATGCTAAATTACACAGAACCTTAAGCTTAAGCGAATGCTAACATAACATAACCTTTAGGAGTGGACTTTTAATGGAATTTACAAAAATGCACGGCCTCGGTAATGACTTCATCGTTGTTTTCGGTGAGCAAGAGCTGCCAAGTAATGCAGCGGAGCTTGCTGTAACCCTATGCAACCGGTTCTTTGGAATCGGTGCTGACGGACTGGTATATATCCTTCCTTCTGAGCGTGGCGATTTCATGATGCGTATTATGAATTCTGATGGTTCGGAGGCGGAGCAGTGCGGAAATGCTATTCGCTGTGTCTCTAAATATGTATATGACCACGGACTGGTAAGCTCAGAGCAGATTGTAATAGAAACGATTGGTGCCGGAGAACAAAAGGTTACATTAAACGTGAAAGACGGTGTTGTGGAGACTGTAACTGTAGATATGGGCGAACCTGTATTGTCCGGTCTGCAAATTCCAGTATCTATTGATGCAGAGCCAGTGCTCTCTCAGCCGATTGAAGCGGACGGAACCGAATTTACGTTCACAGCGGTATCCATGGGAAATCCTCATTGCGTGATTTACGTAGAAGATGCAGTGAATTTTGATCTTACCACATGGGGACCTAAGCTTGAGGTACATCCTTTGTTCCCGAGAAAAGTAAACGTTGAATTCGCAACGGTACTGGATCGGGGGAGAGTGGATATGCGTGTCTGGGAACGTGGGGCAGGACCTACGCTTGCCTGTGGCACTGGAGCCTGTGCAACCCTTGTCTCCTCTGTGCTGAATGATCTTACAGACCGGGCAGCTTGGATTAGTCTAAAGGGCGGCGATCTCTATATTGAATGGAATGAAGAGGATAATCATGTTTATATGACTGGACCTGCTGAGGTCGTATTCACGGGCAGTGTAGCAATATAAAAAATAATAAAAAAGGCAGTCCAAGAGCGCATTCTTGGACTGCCTTTTTTGTGTTTTTAACCTGATGTGACTTTAAGCAGCCGAATAATGGAAGGAGTAACCGAGAATAATACTACAATGTTTATGAGAGAAAGGAGGGGAGCTTGTTGAACATCAACGGGTTAACTAAAAGAAATAAATCCGGTAAGGGACAGCAAGCAGACCCGGCGGGTTCAGGTTCGGGAGCCAGATTAACCATTCATCTGGAGCAGACACTAAACAATATCATTACCGAGCTGGGAGATAGTCCGGATCTTAGAATCCGCCAGGTAAAGCTTGGTGAGCAATCCTTTGTTGAGGCTGCTGCGGTACATCTTAATGGTCTAGCTAAGACAGAAACCGTGAATCAATTTGTAATGGGTTCATTGCTCTCCATAACAGATGAGATGCTTAAGGAAAGTAATACTGCAGCAAATAATCTGAATGACCTCATTTTAAACCGTGCCCTGGAAATAGGTGAAGCGCAGCTGCAGGAGGATTGGAACGAGGTGCTGCTCGGAATTCTTTCTGGGAAGACACTGATTCTCATTGAAGGTTATGACAGTGGCATCATGTGTGAGACTGAAGGAGGGGAAGCTCGTTCTGTCACTGAACCCTCCACTCAGCTAGTTGTGCGTGGTCCAAAGGATAGCTTTGTTGAATCTTTGGCTACGAATGTCTCATTAATACGCAGAAGAATAAGATCACCCAAACTAAGACTCGAGCATGTGAAGATCGGGGCGGTAACTCAGACCGATGTGGTTTTTATGTACATCAAGGATACTGCGGACGAGAAGCTGGTTGAAGAAGTTAGAAAACGGCTGCAGCAGATTAATGTAGATGCCATCATGGAATCCGGTTATATCGAAGAGCTGATTCAGGATAAGACCTTTACCCCTTTTCCAACGATCAATAACAGCGAGCGGCCAGACGTGGCTGCAACGAATCTGTTAGAAGGGAGGGTAGTGATTGTCGTTGATGGCACCCCCTTTGTATTGATTTTGCCTGCGGTTTTCACTCTTTTTTTTCAGTCAGCTTCGGATTATGCGCAAAGGTTCGATATTGCTATTCTGATGCGAATTATTCGGTATATCAGTTTTATTGTGCTTATTCTAGGGCCTTCCGTGTATATAGCTTTGACGACGTTTCATTATGAGATGATCCCTACGACTTTGCTGATCAACCTGTTATCGCAACGGGAAAATGTGCCTTTCCCCGCTTTTGTCGAAGCTATTCTAATGGAAGGTGCGTTTGAAATCATCCGGGAAGCGGGAGTAAGAATGCCGCGTGCAGTTGGGCAGACCGTATCTGTAGTAGGTGCTCTGATTCTTGGTCAGGCTGTGGTAGAGGCTGGAATTATTACGCCCGTTATGGTGATTGTGGTCGCGTTGACCGGGATTGCGAGCTTTGCCATTCCAGCGTATAACATGGCGATTGCGGGCAGAATTATCCGCTTTGGTTTTTTGATATTGGCTGGTATGTTTGGTTTTTACGGGATTACACTGGGTTTAATCGTACTGGTTGCACATATGAACAGTCTGCGGACTTTTGGCGTTCCTTATTTGTCTCCAATCGTGCCTTTGTCATCCAGAGGTCAGAAGGATGCCGTCTTAAGGCTGCCTTTGTGGGCGCTTGGCACAGCAGAACCAGCTCCTGCTACTGCGCAGCAAGGGAACATTTCAGAAGGGAAGGAGATCACAGCCGGACATGAACAGAACCTATCTCCAAAAATTCTTGATAAGACTAAAGGGACACAGCCGCATAAGAAAGGAAAGCAAGATTCTGAGTAAATGCAATTTTTTCTTAGCAGGACTTTTACCTTGCGTATTGATCTGTCTTAGTCTCACAGGCTGCTGGGATAGTGTGGAATTAAACAGAAGAGCCATCGTTTCCGGTGTGTCCATAGATAGAGGACCTACAGAAGAAGAGAAATACGTAGTATCCTTTCAGGTTATCGTTGCTGACGAAATCTCTGGGAAGAACGCTAGAGGGACTTCACCTGTTTCGGTATATAAAGGTAGCGGCCGCTCTATGTTTGAAGCATTAGCCAATGCCTCGCGTCAGACTGCACGTTTTTTGTCTTTAGGACATATTCGGGTGGTCATCATTTCCGAGAAGTTCGCGCAAGAAGGCATCAAGGATATCATGGATGTGCTGGAAAGGGAAAGTGAAACCCGGCTGACAAGCCTGATTTTTATTTCCAAGGGACAGCCTGCTAGTGAATGTATGACGACTATGACCGTGTTCGGAAGAATTCCATCCAACGATTTGGTGGAAAAGCTGCAGACGACCTCCAAGCAATTCGGATATAACTATCGGATGGAAGTGGATGATATTATCCGGGGGATACAGGTTCCTGGTGGAGGGCCAGTGATCAATGGCGTGCTAGTGACTGGAGATTTGGAGCAGAGGGAAAGTAATGATAATTTAAAAAAAATAAGACCGGAGGCCATAATAAAAGTTACGGGTCTTGCAGCTTTTAAAGAAGACAAGCTTAAAGGGTGGCTGCAAGGGGAGGAGGCGATCGGTACCGTTCTGCTTAAGAATAAAATCTCTCAGATGCCGGTACTGGTCTCGATAGGTGAGAATGATTATATATCGTTTAATGTGTATTTATCACAGGTACATATCCACGCTGATGCGAAAGACATAGAGCATCCTATCTTCACGATTAACGTCACTCAGCAGGCTGGATTAAAGGAATCGCCCAATGGCTTGGATCTAACAGATCCAACCGTGTTAAATGATCTTTCGAAGCTTTTGGAAAAGAATATTCAAGAACAGATCCGCGCTGCCATAGCAACTGCCCGTTCGTTAAAAAGTGATTATCTAGGTTTTGGTGAAGCAGCAGAAAGAGCTAATCCACGTGGCTGGAAACAAGTAAAAGATCATTGGGACCGTATATTTGAAACCTGCCAGGTTAATATCAATACGGATGCTGTGATCAGGCATACGGATATGCGGAGTGATTCCTTTCAGTCCAAGAATAAGTAATGACAATAAAGGAGGGGCAGCTATGGGAAAAATAAAAATAGGACTACTCCAATTTTTCACGTTGACTTTGTTGTTTGAACTAGGAACAGCGCTGGTAGTGAATCTTGGGATGGAGTCTGGTAAAGATGCGTGGATATCCATACTGCTCGGAAATTTGATCGGTTTGATTATTTTTTCGGGGTACACTTATTTGTACAGAAAGTTTCCGGATCTGCCCTTAACAACCTATACACGCAAGCTGCTGGGAAGATCCATCGGTACGGTGATTTCTGTTCTCTACATTATCCTTTTTCTCAATTTAGCGGGTCGTGATTTACGGGATGGAAGTTCCATGCTGGTTATGGCTACCATGCATCGCACACCTTTATTTGTTATATCTACGTTGATGATCTTATCTTCTGCGTATGTTTTGCATAAAGGAGTAGAGGTATTATCCCGAACTTCATTGGTATTCGCAACTCTCGTAATGCTGATAGGTATATTTTGCTCGATCATGCTGATGTTATCGGGCTCCATTAATTTGAATCGATTGCTTCCTGTTTTTGAGAATGGGTTCCAGCCTGTGATCGAATCTGTCATTCGCCAGAACTATATGTTCCCTTTTGGTGAAATGATTTGTTTTACCATGCTAATGCCATATCTGAACAATGCTAAAAAAGGTCCTTGGGTCATCGGAGCAGGGATATTTGTTTCAGGTTTGCTCTTAAGTCTGACTATGATGCTGAATATCTCCGTGCTGGGCACAGATATTGTGAAACGTTCACCCCTACCTCTGATGCCCACGATTAGCAAGATTTCAATCTCCGATTTTATTCAACGGGTGGATATTCTAGTTGTTATGGTGCTGATTATCGGCGTTTTTTTCAAAATGTCAGTGTTTTTTGCGGCCGCACTTATAGGGATTTCCGAATTGTTCAAAATTCCTTACCGGAGAATGGTCTATCCCTGTGCTCTGATCATTCTGTTCAGCTCGATGTTGAACGCGCGGAGCTTTACTGAACACATTAATGAGGGAGGGAGATTGTTATATACGATTTTTCCCTTCTTTATGGTGTTGATCCCTGTAATTCTTGTCATCGTTGCGGCGATAAGAAGTCATCTTTCCCCGCCACGTTCTGGTTGATGTCCTGTTTTCCAGTAATAGATATCGGGGATGAACAAGCAGAGCAGCAAAATACAAGCAGTAGCTTTCTCTGAGGCGGTATAGAAGAGATAATTAAGGATATAGCCGACGTTACCCAGCCCATAGCCATACAGCCAATCTAGCAAATAAATATACAGTAAGCAGAGAGTGGCTAGCAGTAAAGTTACAGCGTATTTTCGGATCAGAAACTTTCTTGTTTTTTTCTTCAAAGTATTCTCTCCTTTATGGAAATAACAGCATTAACGTTAGTATGAAGCTTTTTATATATGAACATGCATGGTGGATATTTTGGTCTCAATGCATTTCTTTTGGAAAGCTTATCATCCATACCGATTTATGTTACATTAGTATGAAACTAAAGTTAGAAACTAATGTGGCAGGGGAGGATCTTGTTGTGAAGCCGGATTTACGTTCCGCATGGGGAAATAAAGTATTAGTCGGAGACGGAGCGATGGGGACCTACTTATATCAGAAGGGTTTCCCGGTCGGCATTTCCTATGAAGAATTAAATTTGACCTCTCCGGGGGTAATCGAAGATGTTCACCGCAGCTATATTGAGGCAGGGGCAGTGCTGCTGGAGAGCAACACCTTCTCGGCGAACTATGACAGGCTCTCTAAATATGGTTTAGAATCTAAGGTTGAGGAAATTAATCGAGCCGGGGTTAGAATCGCTCGCCGGGCTGCTGGAGATCATGGGTATGTATTAGGAGCTGTAGGATCTATTCGCGCGGGCAAACGTGCGAATCTCTCTTCCACAGAGCTGAAAAAATATTTTACACAGCAGATTGCTGCATTGTTAGAAGAGGACGTAGATGGCATTATGCTGGAAACCTTCTACGATGTTGAGGAACTGCATTTAGCTCTAAGAACGCTCCGCAAGATCAGCTCGCTTCCTGTAGTTTGCCAATTAGCTGTCGATGAAACAGCACGCACATTAGATGGATTAACTTTGCCGGAAGCTTTTCGTATCCTGGAAAGCGATGGCGCTGATGTTATCGGATTTAACTGTAACACAGGCCCGAACGGAATGAAGCGGGCGCTCAAAGCTGTACAAGGGAGCCTGGTTTTGCCAGCTTCTGTGTATCCAAATGCGGGTGTAGCGGATTATGTAGACGGAGAATACCGGTACGGGGCTTCTCCAGAATATTTTGGGCAAATGGCGCAGACTTTTGCGGAGATGGGCTGCCGGATAATCGGTGGTTGCTGTGGTACAACTCCGCAGCATATCGCAGAAATCTCGTCTGCACTGAAGAATTATGTACCGCAACCGCTTCCTAAACCGTTGCCACCTACTGTGGAGCGTGTATCGCTGCAAGATAATTTTGGCGATGATGATAGAGAGGGTAGAGAGCCGAACCTGGTTGATCTGGTAAAGGAACGACATACGGTTATTGTTGAGCTTGATCCACCTCGTGAATTGGATATCGCAAAGTTTATGCAGGGCGCAGAAGCGCTAAGAAGAGCAGGCGCGGATGCGTTGACACTCGCCGACAACTCTCTGGCGGTTACACGGATGAGCAATATGGCGTTGGGGCATTTGGTGCACGCTAAAACCGGACTTCGTCCGCTAGTGCATATTGCTTGCCGGGATCGTAATTTGATTGGTACTCAATCCCATTTGATGGGTTTTGATGCGCTTGGAATTGATCATGTGCTGGCCGTAACAGGTGATCCTGCGAAATTTGGAGATCTTCCCGGCTCAAGCTCGGTTTATGATTTAACTTCTTTTGAGATAATTAGAATGATCAAGCAGCTGAATGACGGGATTTCCTTCTCAGGTAAACCTTTGAAACAGAAAGCGAATTTTGTAATCGGAGCTGCGTTTAACCCGAATGTTAAACATTTGGATAAGGCAGTGCAACGTCTGGAGAAGAAAATCGCCTCTGGTGCCGACTATATTATGACCCAGCCTGTCTATGATCAGGAACTTATCGTGAAGATAGCTGAGGCAACAGCACATCTGGAAATCCCTGTATTCATTGGGGTTATGCCACTGGCAAGCGGACGAAATGCAGAGTTTCTACATAATGAGGTTCCCGGTATTCAGCTTACGGACGATGTCCGCATCCGCATGAAGGGACTTGAAGGGGAAGCTGGAAGAGCAGAAGGTGTCGCTATCGCTAAGGAACTGTTAGATGTTGCTACTGCCCATTTTAATGGGATCTATCTGATGACTCCGTTCATGTTCTACGATATGAGTGCACAGCTAATGGAGTATGTGTGGGAGAAATCAGGACGCAAATTGTCCCCCTTGTTTCGCTAGTAATAATCAATTACAATAGTGTAATGGATGTGATTCCGTTGTCATTTAGCATGACCGGATACGGTCAATCGTCCCTGCAATTCGGCGGCTACAAGATTATGTTCGAAGTGAAATCGGTGAATCACCGGTACTGCGAAGTTGTACTGCGGATGCCCCGGGATTGGACGGGTTATGAGGATGTGTTGAGAAGAAAGGTTCAACAGCACATCAAACGGGGAAGAATAGATGTTACCATCAATAGAGAGCACGATGAGTCGACTGTTAGACCGGTTCTGAATCACTCTGCTGTAATGACCTATCTAAAGGCAGCAGAGCAGCTTAAGAATGAATATGGTTTGAGTGGTGAGTTGACTTTACGTGATATACTTTCTATACCCGGTATTATGGACAGCAAAGACGAGGCTGCGGGTGCCGTGTCTGCGACATTAGAAGACTACTCCGAAGTATTGGAGGCGGGACTTGAGCAGTGTTTGCAGTCTCTGCTGGAGATGCGCGCCCGTGAAGGCAGTTATCTAGCCGCAGATATTGAACAGCGCCTGAACCATCTTGAGAACATGCATGCTGAAATGGTTGAACTTGCACCTGTCGTAATCACTGAATATCGAGAGAAACTTCGACATCGGTTAAATGAACTAAATGATGGGACGTTCGCTTTTGATGAGCATAAATTCGGGATGGAGATCGCTATTTTTGCAGATCGCTGTAATATTGATGAAGAGTTGACCCGGTTGTATAGTCATTTCGAGCAATGCAGAGCCCTCCTGAAGGGGAAAGGACCGGTAGGACGCAAACTGGATTTTCTCATTCAGGAGATGAACCGTGAGACGAATACAATCGGATCGAAATGCAATCATCTAACTCTCGTGGGTCTTGTGCTAGATATGAAAGCAGAACTGGAGAAGATTCGAGAACAAGCTGCGAACATAGAGTAATCGGGAATAGGTAATAGCATAGAACTTTATGGGGGGAACTACCGGAACATGGCAATCAAACTTATTAACATTGGCTTTGGAAATATTGTGTCTGCCAACCGCATTATTTCTATCGTCAGTCCGGAATCTGCACCAATCAAACGTATTATCCAGGAGGCACGTGATCGGCATATGTTGATCGACGCCACCTATGGCCGACGGACTCGTGCCGTAATCATTACAGATAGTGATCATGTCATCCTATCGGCTGTACAGCCGGAGACTGTGGCGCATCGCTTATCCAGTAAAGATGACGACAACGACGAATAACAACTAAATGGAGTGTATTATGTCAAAAGGATTGCTCATCATATTATCCGGACCTTCCGGCGTAGGTAAAGGTACTGTTTGTACAGCACTACGTCCGAAGATGCCCGAACTTGTCTACTCAGTTTCTGCTACTACTCGCAGTCCGCGTGCGGGTGAGGAAGATGGCGTCAACTATTTTTTCAAAAGCAAAGATGAATTTATGGCAATGATCGAAGCCGATCAATTGCTTGAATACGCGGAGTACGTAGGTAATTATTACGGTACTCCACGTGATTTTGTGGAGAGAACTCTCAATAGCGGCAAAGACATTATTCTCGAAATTGAGGTTCAAGGCGCTCTCAAAGTTAAAGAGAAATTTCCTGAAGGGATTTTTGTGTTCCTTCTTCCTCCATCCATGGACGAGTTGAAAGACCGTATTCGCGGACGGGGTACTGAGCATCCAGATGTGATCGATCACCGCATGACTGTAGCGGAGGATGAGATCAACTTAATGCAGCATTATGATTATGCTGTTGTGAATGATGAGATTGATCTGGCTTGTAAGAGAATAGAAAGCATTATTATCGCCGAACATTGTAAAGTCAGATAATTTATGCTGAAGGTCAAATGTATTAACAGTAAACTATGAAGAGGTGTCCCAGTGCTATATCCATCCATTGATGAAATGATGACTAAGGTTGACAGTAAGTATTCGCTCGTTGTCGCTGCTGCACGTCGTGCTAGACAATTGCGTGAGGGTGGCAAGACAGATGTGAAGAATCCTAGATCGCATAAATTTGTTGGTGTTGCTCTTGAGGAAATTTACGAAGATCGCATTACTCTAACCCGCGGTGAAGAGTAGTCTCAAGCATAAGTAATAATGACCTATTGTAGAAACGGATGCCGCCTATTTGTTTTGAGGCGCTGCCGTTTCTTCTTGGGTTATGGAGCATTTACGGGTCTTAAATTTATGATGAAAGCCCAGAACCGGGCTCTTTATGACAACCGGAAGGTTGTTATTTTTTTCTCGTCGTAAAGATAGCCATTCGTTGTAAGAGTAGGGAACAGGGGGGAGATCATGTTGAAGAGCTTGAAGGGGAAGACTATTTTACTTGGGATCACAGGAGGAATTGCTGCTTATAAAGCGGCGTCCTTGACCAGTAAGCTTGTCCAAAAAGGTGCCGAGGTCCATGTCATTATGACAGCTTCGGCGAAGCAGTTCATTACAGAATTAACTCTACAGTCACTATCGAAGCAACGAGTATACAGCGATACATTCCAGGAGAGAGATCCATCCTCCATTTCACATATTGATCTGGCAGATGCTGCGGATCTTGTGCTGGTAGCACCCGCGACCGCAAATATGATTGCCAAAATGGCGCACGGGATCGCCGATGATATGTTATCTACAACGCTGCTAGCTACTACGGCTCCTATTATGGTTGCACCAGCTATGAATGTTCATATGTATCAGCATCCAGCTGTACTTAATAATTTGAATATTCTAGCTACTCGGGGCATTCAATTTATTGAGCCTGGTGAAGGACTGCTGGCATGTGGATACGTTGGCAAAGGTCGGCTAGAAGAGCCAGAGGCTATTGTGAGTGTGGTTGAGAATTTTTTTGCACATCAAGCAAGCGTCGCATCCAAACCTCTTGTGGGTAAAAAAATCGTCATCACAGCGGGTGGAACGGTAGAACGCATTGATCCAGTACGTTATATCTCCAATGATTCATCAGGTAAAATGGGCTTCGCATTAGCACGTACTGCGCGCGCAATGGGAGCTGAGGTAACGTTGATTGCTGCGCGTACAGATGAGGCCCCTCCACAGGATCCAGAGATTTCAGTCATTCGTGTTCAATCTGCACAGGAAATGTATGAAGCAGTTACCGCACAGTGGGACAGCTGCGATATTATGATCAAGGCGGCGGCTGTATCGGATTACCGTCCGAAGCATAGTGAGCCTTCTAAGATTAAAAAAAGCGGAGAGACGATGACGCTTGAGCTTGTGAAGACAACGGATATTCTGGAAACACTCGGTAAGAACAAAAACAAGCAGTTTTTGGTTGGCTTTGCTGCGGAAACGGGCAATACGGAATTTTATGCTAAGGACAAGCTGGTCCGCAAAAACTGCGATCTCATCGTTGCTAACAATGTAGCGGCTGCAGGAGCCGGATTTGGAGCGGATACGAATATCGTTTCGATATATGATGTGAATGGATTGGTGCTTGAATTGCCACAATTGTCGAAGGATGAGGTTGCTCGTCGTTTGCTGACGCTCGTGGCAGAGCGAATTACTGGAGCTTCATTATAATGGATATCGCCAAGGTCATTGTGGATGTGCCTGTACGCAGCACTGACCGGCCATTTGATTATAGTATTCCAGAATCCCTGAAATTATGGATTGAAGTGGGCAGTCGGGTAGCCGTTCCGTTTGGGCACCGGACAGTCCAAGGTTTTGTAGTTTCTTTAGAATCAGGCGAGACCCTAGTGAATCCTAGCCTGAAGCCAATCCAAGAAGTGTTGGATCTGCTCCCGCCTTTATCTCCTGAATTAGTTGAGCTTGCGGACTGGATGAGTAAAAGATATGCATGTAGACGAATTTCAGCACTGCAGGCGATGTTGCCCACCGCTCTAAAAGGGAAGGCAGAACGGCTGATTTCACTTGGAGATGTGCAGGAAGAGACAGCATTTCCAGAGGATGAATTGTTCCCAATGTTTGCGGACACAGGGGATGAGGAACGGCTAATCACAGAATTTATTGGACGTAGTGGCGAAGTTTCCATGAAGCAGCTTACTCGTGCATTTCCTGAGGCTGCTGAGACGGTGAAGTTCATGCTGCGGCGTGGAGTACTTATAGAGAGTCAATCCATTAAGGATAAAATGGGCAAGAAAAAGCTCAAGGCAGTCGATCTGGCGATAGGTGTCACTGCTGCCCGGGAGGCTTTGAACAAATTTCCGAAAAAATCAGCACGCCAGAAGGAAGTTCTGAGCTTTTTAGTTGATATGGAAGCTACACTCCCCATGGCCCTTAAAGAAGTTTTGTCTGCACTCCAAGTAACGGCAAGTACTGTAAAGGCCTTGGAGGAAAAAGGATTTATCGAGATCAGTGAAATTGAAGTCTATCGCGATCCTTATCAAGGGCGAGATTTTAAACCTACCGCACCTCTACCGCTCACAGCGGAACAAGAGGTCGTATATACAAGGATTTCTCGAACCGTAGAAGAGCAGCTTCACGAAGTATTTCTGCTTCATGGCGTTACGGGTAGTGGTAAGACAGAGATCTATTTGCAGTGTATTAAACGTTGTTTAGATCAGGGTAGACAGGCTGTTGTTCTTGTTCCAGAGATTGCTTTAACGCCACAAATGGTGGAGCGGTTTAAGGGACGGTTCGGCAGCGGGGTCGCGGTTATGCATAGCCGGCTGTCTGTTGGTGAGCGATACGATGAGTGGCGTAAAATCCGTGAAGGAAAGGCCACAGTCGCTGTAGGCGCAAGATCGGCCGTGTTTGCTCCTTTCTCCAACTTAGGGCTGATTATTATGGATGAAGAACATGAGACCTCTTATAAACAGGAGGAGAATCCGAAATATCATGCCCGTGATGCTGCTATTCGTAGAGCGGAGCAGTGTGGGGCAGCTGTGATTCTTGGATCTGCCACGCCTTCGCTGGAAAGCTATCATGCTGCAAGATCGCAGAGTGATATTCATTTTTCACCGGTACTGCTGGAGATGCCTACCCGTGCGCTTGGAAATGAACTTCCAAAGGTGAACGTAGTAGACATGCGGGAAGAGCTTAAAGAAGGCAACCGTTCGATGTTCAGCCGAAAGCTTCATTCAGCACTGGAAGAGAGGCTGGAACGCGGAGAACAGACGGTGCTGCTGCTTAACCGTAGAGGTTTCTCAACCTTTGTCATGTGTCGTAGCTGTGGTTACGTAGCCGGTTGTCCAGAATGTGATATCTCACTAACATATCATAGCCGTAGTGACAATTTGCGTTGTCATTATTGTGGCCATGCTGAACCAGCACCTAAGCTTTGTCCGGAGTGTGGGAGTGAGCATATCCGGTTTTTCGGAACGGGTACACAGCGTGTGGAAGAAGAGCTTGGTAAGCTGTTCCCAGGCATAAGAGTGATTCGAATGGATGTGGACACAACAACAGAAAAAGGCTCACATGAGAAGCTGCTGAACCAATTCCGGGACAAAAAAGCGGATGTTCTCCTGGGGACTCAGATGGTAGCAAAGGGACTGGATTTTCCAGATGTCACTCTTGTTGGTGTAATCACAGCAGATTCAGCGTTGAACCTGCCCGATTTTCGCGCAGCAGAGAAGACATTCCAATTGCTTACACAAGTTGCAGGCAGAGCAGGCCGGCATCAGCTTCCAGGCGAAGTGGTCGTTCAGTCCTATACGCCAGAGCATTATTCCATTATTCATGCCAGCGGACATGACTATCTCTCTTTTGTACGTGAAGAGCTGAAGCATCGTAGAGGCCTCCATTATCCGCCGTATTGCAGACTCATCCTGGTCACATTGTCTCATGAACAGCTGCCGCTTCTACTGCGGATGGCAGAGAATTATGCTCTGAATCTTCAAGGAAAAGCCAGACAGCTAAGATGGTATGGAAGTCTCGATAAGCTAACCAGTGATGTGTTAGATCTGTTGGGTCCTGTGGCTTCACCTATCCCTCGATTAAAGGGTAGATATAGATTCCAGTGTATGATAAAATGGCGCGGCGCCATCGATGTAATTGGACTTGTCCGCCAAGTGGCTGAAGAGTTAGAGGATTCTGTACGGGATACTGGTCTTCAGATCAGCATTGATGTGGATCCGCAGATGTTGATGTAAATCCGTATCATGTTACAATGTAAAAAAAGAGCTTTATCAATTGACTTTAAATATAGAAATGTTCAGAACGGGAAGGTGTTTTGTAATGGCTATACGTTTGATCGTTAAGGAACCGGATGAAGTATTGCACAAAAAAGCTAAAGAAGTAGCTGTAGTTACTCCTAATGTTAAAAAATTGCTGGATGATATGGCACATACGATGTATGACGCTGAAGGAGTAGGGCTGGCGGCACCCCAAGTCGGAATTTTGAAACGTCTAATTGTGGTGGATGCGGATGAAGAGCATGGATTGATCAAAATGATTAACCCTGAAATCATCAGCATGGAAGGTGAACAGCTAGGGCCAGAAGGATGTCTTAGTATTCCTGGCTTGAATGGTGATGTACGCCGTGCGGAGACTGTAACTGTACGTGGCCTTAACCGTGAGGGAAAAGAGATTACGATAACCGGCAGTGGTTTACTTGCCCGGGCTTTTCAGCATGAGATTGACCATTTGAATGGAGTTCTGTTTACAGATATCGCTGAAAAAGTGTACGAGATGACTGCTAACGAGACTGAGGAGTGAGGAATATGAAGATTGTTTTCATGGGAACTCCAGCCTTTGCGGTGCCAAGCTTGCAAATGCTGGTAGATGAAGGCTATGAAGTTGTAGCTGTCATCACCCAACCGGATCGTCCGCAGGGGAGAAAAAAGATCTTGGCTCCTTCACCAGTTAAGGAAGCCGCATTAGCTCTTGGATTACCTGTGCTTCAGCCTGAACGCATGCGTCGTCCTGAGGCAGTCGCTGAGCTGGCTGCATATGAGCCGGATTTGATCGTCACGGCTGCTTATGGTCAAATTTTGCCTAAAGCTGTGTTGGACTTACCGCGGAATGGTTGTGTGAATGTACACGGTTCGTTGCTTCCTAAATATCGGGGAGGTGCTCCGATTCAGCGTAGTATCATCAATGGTGAGAAAGTGACCGGCGTTACTTTGATGTATATGGCGGAAGGGCTGGATACCGGTGACATGATCTCTCGTGTCGAAGTGGCTATTGAGGCTGAAGATACCTCTGGAACTCTTTTTGAGAAGCTAAGCCTAGCGGGACGAGATCTGTTAAAGTCTGAAATGCCACGTTTAGTGAGTGGAAAAGTTCAAGCTGTTCAGCAAGACGATAGTGAGGCAACTTATGCTCCTAACCTTAATCGCGAGGATGAACGTTTGGATTGGAACGCGAGCTCGCGTGATAACTATAATCGAATTCGTGGATTAGTTCCTTTTTCCGGCGCATTTACGCTCTGGAATGGTGAGACCTTTAAAGCTTGGGCTTCTAAACTGCCTGAAGAGCAGAAAGCAAGCGATAGTGCTCCAGGAACGGTGCTTTCTGTAACCGAGCAAGGTGTCGAAGTGAAAACAGGTGACGGAAGTCTGCTGCTGACAACGGTTCAACCTGCTGGCAAAAAAGCAATGAGTGCGGCCGATTTTAGCCGTGGTGCTGTTATGAAGCCAGGGACGGTGTTAGGTTGAGCGGCGGTGGAAATGGTGTTGGCCGATCAGCTGTAAATCCTAACGGTGGTAAGAGACAGGGGAACAATTCCAAAGCAGTTGGCAACAACGGCAGAGCTGGCAATAAGGGTAAGGTTGCCCCTGCTTCTGCCCGGGAAATCGCGCTTGATATAATGGTTAAAGTTGAACAGCAAGGTGCATATAGCAATTTGCTGCTCAACAGCAGTCTACAGAAGGCGACACTTAGCAAAGAAGATGCCGGACTGGTCACAGAACTTGTTTATGGCTCTATTTCGCGGATGAACACCTTGGATTATGTGCTTGAAGGATTTGTTAGTAAAGGGATAGCTAAACTACAGCCATGGGTCCGTAATTTACTGCGGTTAAGTTTATATCAAATTATGTATCTGGATCGTATACCGTCCCATGCAGCTGTAAATGAGGCTGTTAATATAGCGAAGAAAAAAGGCCACCAGGGAATCTCAGGGATGGTTAACGGTGTGCTGCGCAGTGTGTTGCGCGCTGGTGATCTACCGGTTCTGCCTGAGGGGCTGAGTCAAGCGCAGCGGATATCGATATTATACTCACATCCGTTGTGGTTAGTGGAACGTTGGATTACCGAGTACGGTGTCGACACGGCGGAAGCGATTTGTGCATCTAATAATGAGCCGCCTGCGGTCAGCGTACGTGTGAATACAACGATGATCAGTCGTGAAGCTCTGCTGAACCAGATGATTGAACAAGGTCTGCAAGCTTCAGCATCTGAGGTTAGTCCCTATGGCATTGTTGTGAAAGGCGGCGGAAACCTGGCGCTCACCTCTTGGTATCGTGATGGATATCTCTCCGTTCAGGATGAGAGTTCTATGCTAGTAGCTGAAGCGGTAGCTCCGGAGCCTGGGATGAGGGTGCTTGACTGCTGCGCTGCTCCGGGGGGCAAAACAGCACATATGGGCGAGCTCATGAAAGATGAAGGATCAATTTACGCTAATGATCTGCATTTGCATAAAGCGAAATTGATCTCAGATCAAGCAGAACGTTTAGGTCTTGATTGCGTATCTACAGGCAGTGCAGATGCGCTGGAGCTGGAGCACACTTTAGAGCATCAATCCTTTGATAGAATTCTTCTCGACGCACCTTGCTCTGGACTCGGCGTAATTCGCCGTAAGCCAGACCTCAAATGGCGTAAGCAGCCGGAAGATGTGGCTAGCGTAGCGTCATTGCAACGGGAATTGCTGCAGTCGGTCTCTAAACTGTTGAAACCGGGTGGCATTCTGGTATATAGTACCTGTACTACTGAACAAGCGGAAAATAGTGAAGTAGTAGCTGACTTTTTGAAGCAGAATCCTGACTTCACCGCTGTAACTTTTGCCTCCCCATTATGGGACAGGCTGGAGGGTACTGCGCTGGCTGAGGGTGAGGGAATTCAGCTGCTGCCTCATCATTATGGGAGCGACGGGTTCTATATTTCCAAGCTGCAGAGAGTCTTGTAATATAGCAAATTTTCTGACAATTGTAGTATCCTCCGCCCGCCGGGCTACCGTACGGCGGGCGTTTTCTTTTACCGTCTCTGAAATTTGTGTTAAAATAGGAAGAATGAGAAATAATACGCATATCCTTATGAAAGAACAGGTGTAGATAATAATGAAACCTTTAATATATGATTTTTCTTTAGAAGAGTTACAACAGTGGGCGAAAGACAATGGTGAGCCTGCTTTTCGTGGTGGACAAATTTTTGATTGGCTGTATGTAAAACGTGTGAATGACTTCGAAGCAATGAGCAATTTGTCCAAAGGGCTTCGCCAGAAGCTGAATGAACAATTCTCTATTGCAGCACTAACTGAAATTACTAAAATGGAATCTAAAGATGGAACTGTAAAATTCCTGTTTGGATTGCATGACGATCATGCTATCGAAACAGTTATCATGAAACATAATTATGGCAATAGCGTTTGTGTAACAACCCAAGTAGGGTGCCGAATCGGCTGTACTTTCTGTGCCTCCACACTCGGTGGATTAAAACGGGATTTGACAGCGGGAGAAATTGTAGCTCAGGTTGTTCGTTCCCAACAAATCCTTGATGCGCGCGGCGAACGTGTCAGCAGCATTGTTATCATGGGTACTGGTGAGCCGTTTGAGAACTATGATGCAACAATGAGATTCCTGCGTCTTATGATTCATGAGAAGGGCCTAAATATCGGACAACGGCATATTACTGTTTCCACCAGCGGTATTGTACCGAGCATTTATAAATTTGCAGAAGAAGATACCCAGATTAATTTGGCGATTTCGATTCATGCGCCTAACGACGCCTTGCGTTCAAAGCTAATGCCTGTTAACCGCCGTTTTCCGTTTGATGATGTAATTGAATCATTGCGTTATTATCAAGCTAAGACGGGACGACGTGTCAGCTTTGAATATGCCTTGATCGGCGGGGTAAATGACCAACCGGAGCATGCTGAGGAATTGGCCGGGGTGCTTAAGAGCATGCTGTGCCACGTCAATTTGATTCCGGTAAACCATGTGCCTGAGCGAAAATATGTACGTACTTCACGCAATGATATCTTTGAGTTTCAACGTATTTTGGCTGATAACGGGGTGAATGTTACTATTCGCCGTGAGCAAGGCCATGATATCGCGGCCGCATGCGGACAGCTGCGTGCCAAACATATGGAGTTGGGGTGAGGATATTTGATCAGAACAGTTCATGCCAGCGATATTGGCCGAGTGCGCTCTGTCAATGAGGATTCGGTCTGGATCGGCGCGACGCGCCACGGTTATACACTCGGCATAATTGCCGATGGGATGGGTGGACATCAGGCTGGTGAAACCGCAAGCAGGCTCGCTTTGGAGACAATGAGGAATAACCTGGACGGGTTAGAGCCTGAACTTCAAGACGAAGCTCTGCGTGATGCGTTGTCAGCTGCTATTTTGGAAGCTAACAGCACTGTGTTCAGGGAGGCTTCCGGTGACGATAAGTATCATAATATGGGTACTACTGTCGTTGCTGTTCTTTTGAATGGATCAAACGGATATATTGGCCATATCGGAGACAGCAGAGCCTATTTAATAAAAGACAGTGCGGCAGTTCAACTAACCGAGGATCATACGCTAGTCAATGAGCTGTTCAAGAACGGTCAGATCAGTGTGGAGGAATTGGATAATCATCCGCGTCGTAATGTGCTGACGAGGGCGCTTGGAACAGATGCTGAGGTTGAGGTTGATATGGCGCCTATAGCTCTGCTACCAGGGGGAATTTTGCTTCTATGCAGCGATGGTTTAAGCAACTTTGTCACAAATGAGCATTTAGGCAAAGTAGCAGGTATACATGAGATATCGTTAGAGGAAAGAGCGGACCGTTTACTTCAGCTGGCACTGCTCGCCGGCGGTGGCGATAATATTAGCGTCGCTTTGTTAGAACATCATGGAGAGGCCGCTGTGCCCGAAACAAAGGAGTGGGATTGATGATCGGTCACGAATTGGGCGGCCGTTACCAAGTCATCGAACGGATCGGCGGAGGTGGAATGGCGCTCGTCTATAGAGCACATGACATTCTTTTAAACCGAAATGTCGCCATCAAAGTATTGCGCAATCAGTTTGTGCATGACGAGGAATTTATTCGCCGTTTTAGGCGTGAGGCGCAGTCTGCCGCATCTTTGTCTCATCCGAATGTCGTCAGCATATACGATGTAGGACAAGAAGACGAAATTCATTACATTGTCATGGAGTATATTGAGGGTCAGAATCTTAATGAAATTATAAAAGAACGAGCGCCATTGCAGGTTGATGAATCCGTACGGATCGCTTCACAAATCTGTGATGCCCTAGATCATGCGCATCAGAATCAAATTATTCATCGTGATATAAAACCACATAATATCCTGATCGGACGCAATGGACGGGTGAAAGTAACCGATTTTGGGATTGCCCGCGCAGTTACGTCAACAACCATTACACAGACCGGTTCTGTGGTTGGTTCAGTACATTATTTCTCGCCAGAGCATGCCAAAGGTGTCTCTACAGGAGAAAAGTCTGACTTGTATTCATTAGGTATTGTACTTTATCAAATGCTTACTGGAAGCCTGCCCTTTTTGGGAGAGAGTCCGATTAGTGTAGCTTTAAAACATCTGCAAGAAGAGTTTGAAGAGCCAAAACTTCTGAATCCACTCATTCCGCAAAGCGTTGAGAATGTAATTCTGAGATCAATGCGTAAAAACCCGGAGGAGCGATACGACTCTGCCAAAGAAATGTTACAGGATTTGGAAACATGTTTATTGCCGGAGCGTCGCAGTGAGGCGAAGATTCTGTTCAACGATGAAGAAGACGAGGATCGTACGAGGGTTATCCCGGCGATAAAACCGATTCAAAGAAGCAATGGTAATCGTAATCATCGTGAGGAACGGATGGTTCGTGATGAAGATGATGAACCGGTGCCTTCAAGCAAAGGTAAAAAACAATGGGCAAAACCCACATTATGGATTGGGCTTACCTTACTATTGCTGTTGGCTATGGCCAGTCTCGTATGGTACGTTAAATCACAGCTAGTTGTTCCTGAGGTTTCCGTTCCTTATGTAGTAGGTAAACAGATAGAACAAGCACAAACTGAGCTTGAGGATTTGGGGCTTGAGGTTGCTGATCCTATTCTGTATGACTACAGTCCGAATTTTGAAGAGAATGTGGTCATTAAGCAGAGTAGGGAAAAGGATGCCAAAGTGAAAAAAGGAGCGTCCCTTATACTCACTGTGAATACGGCTAAGCCATTACCCAAGATGCCAGATGTAGTTAACAAGAGCTTTGATGATGCGGTTAAGGCATTGATGGCGCTGGGTGTAGCCCAAGACAGGATTGATAATAAACCTCTCTATGACGAAAATACAGATGAAGGTCTCATTGTAAAATCTGACCCTGCATTAAATACTGAATTCGATCCTGAGACGGTTCAAATCACCCTTTACGTTAGTAAAGGAGAAGAAAGTGTACTGTTGCCAGATCTCATCGGTAAGACGGAGAGTGAGGCAAAGGCGCTGCTTGAAGGTGCCAAGCTTGTTCTTGGAGAAGTGAAGAAAGAATCCAGCTTCAGCATTGAAGAAGGTAAAGTAACAAAGACTTGGGCATTTGATAAAGGGACAGGTACTTCTGTTCCACCTGGAACAGCGATTACGATTTACTTAAGTACAGGTTATCCACCTGAAGCCCTGAATTATACCTTTAATGTGCCAGTCGCTCCTGCTCAGGATGGGAAAAAGAGCAAGATTCGTATCGAATTCGTGGATGCGCGCAATAATGGAGAGAAACAGGATTGGGGAACACGTACCATTGGAAAGAGCCAAGTGTTATCCGTTAATCTAGTATTGGCTCCTAATAAAGATGGTTCGGTTATTGTTACCCGTGACGGTGTGCTTTTGGACACTTATGTCATTCCTTATATCGATGCGAAGAACGGAACCGTTCAGGAGCCTGAACCACCAGTTATAGCAACACCACAGCCAACTCCAACACCTTCTGCTGAACCTACGCCTACAATTGAACCTACGATTGAACCGGAGATCTTGCCGGGTTCAGGTTCAGAGAATGACGGAGGGAATAACGGGGCGGTGAATCAGACAGGGTTCGTAAACAATAGTTCTATAAATAGTGAATCGACTAATAATGGCAATAATAAGCACAACAATAAAGGCAAGGATAAATCTAAAGATAAAAACAACAACTAAACAGGGTTTAACCTGAACGGTTGGCGTAGCGAAATGACCCGGGGATATCAGACTTGGGTCATTTTCGCAAAATCAGGAGAGGAAGGCTCACTATGTATGCCTGAAGGAATAATTGTTAAGGCGTTAAGCGGTTATTATTATGTGAAACCGCTCCGCGAAGGATTAATTGCGACTGAAGAGCATTCTGTTCAATGCAGAGGCCGAGGAATTCTCAAGAAAAAAGGGATCGCTCCGCTAGTTGGAGATCGGGTTATTTATATCCTTACTGAGCATGGAGAAGGAATGGTGGATGAACTTCTACCTAGAGAATCTGAACTGATTCGTCCACCTGTAGCGAATGTTAAGCTCGCAGTGCTTTTATTCTCCGTTCGGGAGCCCGATATGAACCTGAATCTGTTGGACAAGTTTCTAGTTCATATTGAGCATTCGGGTCTGGAACCCCTAATTGTTCTGACTAAACAGGATTTGGCGGATGATGATGGTGAAGCTACCCGTTATGTTAAAGAACTTTATGAGGATATCGGATATGAAGTGATGGTCACAAGTTCACTTACTGGTGCCGGAAGCGATGAGCTAAGACAAAGGCTTACTGGAGGCATCAGCGTATTTGCGGGTCAATCCGGGGTTGGTAAGTCCACCTTATTGAATCGTATTGTTCCAGGGCTTAAACTGGAGACTGGAGAGATCAGTTTACGATTGGGACGTGGTCGTCATACGACCCGTCATGTGGAGCTGATGGATATTGGTGGTGGAGGTTTTGTTGCAGATACCCCAGGTTTTAGTCAGCTTGATTTCTTGGAGCTTGGTGTAGAAGAGCTGTCCACTTGTTTTCGTGAATTTGCTCAATACGCATCCGATTGTAAGTTCCGGGGCTGCAGTCATCAGCATGAACCAGGCTGCCGTGTAATAGAGGCTTGGAAAGCAGGGAAAATTGCGGATAGTCGCTATGATCATTACAAACTGTTTTTTAATGAAATGAAAGATAAAAAGCGGAGGTACTAACATCATGATACGAATAGCACCATCTTTATTGTCGGCGGATTTCGCGCGTTTAGGTCCAGAAGTTGCAGAGGCGGAAGCCAGTGGTGGAGATTGGATACATGTGGATGTAATGGACGGTCATTTTGTGCCGAATATCACGTTGGGTCCACCTATTGTAAAAGCTGTATCGTTACATACCAAGCTACCTCTTGATGTTCACTTGATGATTGAGTCACCAGAACGTTATATCCCTGATTTTGCTGCAGCAGGTGCAAGTGTGATCACCGTTCACGCTGAGGCATGCGTTCATTTGCATCGTGTGGTTCATCAGATCAAGGAACTGGGGCTGAAGGCAAGTGTAGCAATTAATCCGGGTACTCCGGCTTCAGCGGTGCGTGAGGTGCTAGAGGATGTGGATATGATTCTGGTGATGACCGTTAATCCAGGCTTTGGTGGTCAAGCATTCATTCCTAACACTTTGCGCAAAATCACTCAAATTCGAGAATGGGCGAATGAAGTGAATCCAGATTTATTGATCGAAGTAGATGGTGGAGTATCGGAAGATACAGCACCATTGGTTGTGGCAGCTGGAGCCGATGTTTTGGTAGCGGGGAATGCAGTTTTTGGCCGGAGTGATCGTGCTGCGGCGATCCAAGGAATTCGAGAAGCAGCCGAATCAGCACTGCGTTAAAAAATAGGCGATTGAGACTAGAGGTATAGGCCAAGTCCTCGGTGCATAAATATGGTTACATGAGCAGAAATCTCATGTAGCCTTTTTTTTGTTTTGGCAGGGAGGACTGCAGTTCGTTTCCGTTATTGACAAGAGGAAAGTCTCCTGCGTACGGCATGAATTGATGGGAGGGTAAATCATGAAATTTTACACGTTTAAGCTGCCAAGGTTTTTGGGAGGTTTTGTTAAAGCAATATTGAACACATTTCAGAAGAGTTAAGCCTCTAACAGAAAAGAAAACATGAAAAAAAGCACCTTACAAATGTAAAGGGTGCTTTTTGCTTCATATAAGTTATCGTTCGGTCTTAAAAATTGCTAAAGACTAAACGCGTTCAACTTTACCGGCTTTCAAAGCACGGGTGCTGACGTACACGCGTTTTGGTTTACCGTTCACGAGGATACGGACCTTCTGAACGTTAACTCCCCAAGAACGACGGTTGCGGTTATTAGCGTGAGACACGTGGTTGCCGCTGCTCGGTTTCTTGCCTGTTACTGCACATTTGCGGGACATAGATTACACCTCCTTATTCCTAACACCTGCATAAACAATACTTATCTATAATATCACAGCAAATTTTGCTACGTCAACCGATTCAAAAACATTTATTTCTTTTAATACTTATAGTACAATGTAAATTAGTGCATTATGTCCTGTTAATCATAGAATGATTAGGCATGAAGTTAGGAAGGGGAATTCTCAATTGAGTAAGCGTTCTATAAACGGAACAGATTTTACCGCTATGGTATTGGCTGGAGCGGATAAGCTGCAACAGCATGCAGAACACGTCAATTCCCTAAATGTTTTTCCGGTCCCAGACGGAGATACCGGTACAAACATGAATTTGACGATGACCGCAGGTGCGAATGAATTAAAGAAAAATAACACCACTTCTGTGGGCCAATGTGCAGGTGTACTCTCCAAGGGCTTATTAATGGGAGCTCGCGGGAATTCCGGCGTTATTTTGTCCCAGTTATTCAGAGGGTTTAGCAGGTATGCGGCTCAACATGATGAGCTTAATACACAGCAGTTCGCTGCTGCGCTGCAAACCGGAGTGGACGCTGCGTATAAAGCAGTTGTAAAGCCTGTAGAGGGAACTATTCTTACTGTAGCTAAAGAGGCTGCAAGACATGCTGTTTATTATGCCCGCCGTACTACTGACGTTGTGGAGCTGATGACAGAGGTATTAGCCAAAGCAAAAGAAGCCTTAGCTTATACGCCTGAGCAATTACCTGTATTGAAGCAAGTCGGTGTTGTAGATTCTGGCGGTCAAGGTTTGGTCTACATTTATGAAGGGTTTCACCAGCATCTGACGAACGGAAGTACCGGTCTGTCTGAATCTGTGCAAGGACAAACCCACACACCAGTTGCACCAGCGCCTAAACCCGTGTTAACGAAACCTGAAAATGAACTGTTTTCTGTACAGTCTTCTGCGCAGTCACAGCTATCTACTGAAGATATAGAATTTCTATATGATATGGAGTTTTTCATTAATCGCCAGTTAGGCGCTAACGTGAGAAGTAATTTTGATGAGGAAGCTTTTAGGAAAGCGTTGTCAGTTAATGGCGATTCCATTATTGTAATTTCGGATGATGAGACGATTAAAGTGCATGTGCATTCTAAGGCTCCAGGTGAAGTGATGAACTTGGCTCTTCTTTATGGGGAGATCACGCAGATTCATATTCTTAATATGCGAGAGCAGCATCGTGACCTGCTGACTGCGGGTATGGATATTGCACCAATGCCTGATGTATTCGCTGATATGCCGAATGAGAAGAGTGCAGTGCAAATGTCTCCTGCTGAGCCACCAGCTGATGATTTGGCACCTTACGGCTTCATTGCGGTATCTTCTGGCGCAGGTATTGCTGATATTTTCAAAAGCCTTGGAGTGGACGTAGTCCTTGCTGGTGGTCAAACAATGAATCCTAGCACGGAGGATTTCGTGAACGCGATTTCTTCTATATCTGCGAAGCATGTTTATATTTTGCCGAATAACTCGAACATTGTTCTTGCCGCTCAACAAGCTAAAGATCTTCTAGAAGGCGAACGTGAGATTACGGTGATTCCAAGTAAAAGTATTCCACAGGGAATAGCAGCAGCTTTTGCGTTCCAAGAGGAAGATGCTGTGGAGACTAATTCTGAGAATATGCTGGAAGCAATCTCTCATGTGAAATCCGGACAAGTAACGAACGCTGTGCGTGATACAAGCTTTGATGGGCTGGAGATTAAATCGGGCCAATTTATTGGGATTTCTAATTCTAAAATTGTTGCTGCGGCGGATGATCTTTTGGCTGCAAGTCAGGCGCTGTTATCCAACATGCTGGAGAATGGCGACGAAATCGTCACGATCCTTATTGGTGCAGAAACAGAATCCGAGGCTACTGATTCTTTGAGTGAGTGGCTGGAAGAGACTTATCCGAATGTGGAAGTTGAGATTCATGAGGGTGGCCAACCCCTGTATTATTATCTGTTCTCTGTAGAGCCATAGGTAGGAATTAATGGTTCTTTAACAATGGAGTAGAAATTTGCTATTGCGTAGTTGGCAAAATTATAGCTTGGGGGAGAAAATCCATGAATCGTACCATTATCGTCACCGACAGCACTTCAGATATCCCGCCAACAATGGCGGAAACGTACGGAATTGAGGTAGTACCGTTGACCTTAATGTTCGGCGAAGAGGCTTTTAGGGACAATCTGGATATGACTCCGGAGCAGTTCTATGAGCGTCTTCCCCGTACCTCACAGCTGCCGACTACTTCTCAACCCTCACCGGTTGAATATATGAATGTGTACCGCAGTATTCTGGAGCGTAACCCGGGCTGTTCTATCCTTTCCTTTCATATTTCTTCTGGACTGAGCGGGACTTATCAATCTGCATTGCTGGCTAAATCGATGCTGGAGGAAGAGGGAGAAGGAATCACTGTTGTGGATTCTCTCTCCGCTTCTTATGGTTTTGGATTTATGGTAGTAGAAGCTGCCAGAATGTCTGCTGAGGGCAAAGGACCTGAAGAGATACTTGAGGCTGTAGAAAGCCTACGTCAATCGCGTAAGCTTTACTTCTTAGTAGATACACTTGAATATTTACAAAAAGGCGGGAGAATTGGGAAAGCCTCCGCTATTCTGGGGACACTTCTGAATATTAAGCCGATCCTGTCCATTGATGCAGAAGGAATTATTTATGCGGTGGAGAAAGTTAGAGGCCGTAAGAAGGCTGTCGCCCGTATGATTGAACTGTTCAAGCGGGATCTGCAGGGTGTAAACAAAATCAATGTGGCCGTGGGTCATACGGCTGAACCGGCTTCCGGCGAGGAGTTCCTGAATGAGCTTGCAGGACACTTCACCTTGGAAGAAAAAGTGCTGACGAACGTCGGCCCTGTCGTGGGCAGCCATGTCGGTAACGGTACATTAGCTGTGTTCATTTGGCCTGCAAAATGAGGGATAAATATGACACTGGCATTAAATCAAATTGAAGTAAAAAACATAACTGGCGTGAGTGCTCAAAAGCAAAGCGAGCTTCACGCCTTTGGCGTCTTTACAGTAAAGGATTTATTAGAGTATTATCCGTTCCGCTACGAGGATTATCGGCCCCGCTCGCTTAGCGAGACTAAACACGGGGATAAAGTGACCGTTGAGGCAAAAGTGATCGGTATCCCTGTGCTGCAGCGCTTTGGCGGCAAGTCACGTCTCAGCTGTAAGATGGTTGCAGAGCCCTGGATGTTCACAGCAACCTGGTTTAACCGCCATTACGTAAGAGAGCAACTCACTGTGGGACGGGAAATTGTGCTGACCGGAAAATGGGATCAGAAGCGCAATCAGATTACAGTGACTGATTATGAATTTCCGGATCGTGGTGAAGGGAAGACGGGAACACTGCAGCCAGTCTATTCAGTAGGTGGTAAGATCACGCAGTCATGGATCAGGAAGGTTATTAATCAGGGACTTCAGCAGTATGGGGATCTGATTCCAGAAATTTTACCGCATTCTATTATGAGGGAATATGACTTCATGCCGCGTAAACGGGCCATTGCCACTATTCATAGGCCTGAGGACACTCGTGAAGGGCAGCAGGGGCGCCGTAGGATGGTGTATGAGGAACTATTCCTGTTCCAGTTGAAGATGCAAGCGTTCAGGGTTCTGAACCGCGGGCGGATGGATGGGGTAGTCCACACAGTGGATAACGCGACGGTACGCCAGTTCGTTCGCAGTCTGCCTTTTGAGCTTACAGATGCACAGAAACGTGTAGAGCTGGAGATTTTACATGATCTGCGTTCACCATATTGCATGAATCGTCTGCTGCAAGGAGATGTTGGCTCGGGTAAAACAGTGCTTGCGGCAGTGGCGCTTTTTGCTACGGTAAGATCTGGTTTTCAGGGCGCACTTATGGTGCCTACAGAGATTTTAGCAGAGCAGCATATGCGTTCACTTACCAGAATGTTTGAACCGTTTGGGATTACTGTAGGACTCCTGACGGGCAGTGTGACTGGCCGAAAACGTAAAGAATTATTGGCCTCGTTGCAAATGGGGATGCTTGATATCGTGGTAGGAACACATGCTTTGATTCAGGAGGATGTATTTTTCCGTGATCTGGGACTTGTAGTAACTGACGAGCAGCATCGTTTTGGTGTGAATCAGCGTGGTGTATTGCGGCGTAAAGGATATAATCCGGATGTACTGACGATGACGGCGACGCCTATTCCTCGTACGCTAGCCATCTCTGTTTTTGGCGATATGGATGTATCCACTTTATCTGAGAGGCCGAAAGGCCGGGTGCCAATAACTAGCTATTGGGTAAAGCATGATCTCATGGATCGTGTGCTGAATCTGATTAAGCGTGAAATTGATCTCGGTCGTCAAGCTTATCTGATCTGTCCGCTTATTGAAGAGTCAGAGAAGCTGGATGTGCAGAATGCTATTGATTTGCATATTCAGATGAGCCAAGCTTTCCCTAGCTATAAAGTTGGGCTTTTACATGGTAAAATGACTCCCGCTGAAAAAGATGAAGTGATGCGGGCGTTTTATAACAATGAGCTACAGCTGCTTGTGTCCACTACGGTGGTGGAGGTGGGTGTAGACGTTCCTAATGCTACATTGATGATCATTATGGATGCGGATCGTTTTGGCCTGTCACAGCTGCACCAGCTGCGTGGACGGGTAGGAAGAGGGCAGCATGCCTCTTTTTGTGTGTTGGTAGCTGATCCAAAATCTGAAATTGGACGTGAGCGAATGACTGCCATGACCGATACGGATGACGGATTTGAGATTTCCCGAAGGGATTTGGAGCTGCGTGGTCCGGGGGACTTTTTTGGGACAAAGCAGAGTGGATTGCCGGAGTTTCGACTGGCAGATATGACGGCTGACTTTGAAATTCTCGAGCAGGCGCGGGATGATGTTGCTGAGCTGCTTAAGGATGAAGCCTTTTGGACATCACCTGAATATGCATCTCTTCGGCATTATTTACAGAGTGAACAGATCTTCCAAGGAGAATTAATTGACTAACTAGGCACATGTAGCACCGAAGGCTCATATACTGTGAAAGATTGGATATGACGGGAGGTGCTACACTTGGGTTATCAACAATTCGGAATTAGCCCTCAGTTGGTGGATCGCATCAAGCTGAAGATGAAAAACTCGACTGTGAAGGATCGTATCAAAAGTATGATTGAGGGCATCTCGAAACAGGAGCTGCAGGATCCTGCGGTTGTTCGCAGATTGGTACGAAAAGCGTCAGGTGTATTGAACGAGAAATTGACCTCGACACAGGAAGAACAAATTGTAAAGTTTATCATCGCGCAGAAAATCGATCCGAACAACACCTTTCATTTGATCCGCTTGTGGGGAATGTTCCGTTAAGTAGAGTATTAAATGAAAAGTAGGGGTTGTCCATAGATGTTTTTTTCATCGTATGTGACAGTCTGCAAGCAGCGATCCTCCTATTACTGGAGGATCGCTGCTTTGCTTTTTTGGCCGTAGTTACGGCAAGCTGCAATATGTTTCTATTCTTGACAACCGATGCCACCGAATCGTGGTCATTCGTCGTCCGGTACCGCTGAATGATGTTCATCCATCGTTTGATGCCACCGAATCATGGTCAACCTTCGTCAGATGCCACTGAATCATAGTCAACCGTTGTCCAATACCGTAGAAATATGATCATTCGCTATCCGATACCGCCGAATTATATCCATCCTACGTCTAATACCACCGAATTATATCCATCCTACGTCTAATACCACCGAATCATAGTCATCCGCCGTCCGATGTCGCCGAATCATGTTCATCCACTGTCCGATCCCGCCGAATCAAGTTCATCCACCGTCCGCTGACCCCGAATCATGTTCATCCGCAAGTCGATCCCGCCAAATTATGTTCATCCGCTGAGGTATTCGGACTCCAATGACGTTATTTACAAATATATCGCTTTTGGAGCAAGGTTTCGGACTCCAGTGCAGTTATTCATAAGAAATAGACTCGTAGTTGGTGTTTTTTGTGCCAATTGGAGCTATGCGGTCCGATAGCATTCAAAATTCAGGATAATTCCGCGTATAAGGTCCGCTGTGTCCGATGCCACCGAATTCCATTCATCTGACGTGGGGTACCGCTGAATTATGTTTATCCATCGTCTGATGCTACCGATTCATGTTTATCCATCGTCTGATGCTACCAAATCATGATCATCCATCGTCTGATGACCCCGAATCATAGTCATCCACCGTCTGTTCCCGCCGAATCATGATCATCCGCTGTGGCATTCGGACTCCAATGACGTTATTCACAAATATATCGCCTTTGGAGCAAGGTTTCGGACTCCAGTGCAGTTATTCATAAGAAATAGGCTCATAGTTGGCGTTTTTTGTGCCAATAGGGGCTATGCGGTCCGATAGCATCCAAAATTCAGGATAATTCCGCGTATAAGGTCCGCTGTGTCCGATGCCACCGAATTCCATTCATCTGCCGTGGGGTACCGCTGAATTATGTTTATCCATCGTCTGATGCTACCGATTCATGTTCATCTATCGTCTGATGCTACCGAATCAAGTTCATCTGCTGTCGGTTACCACCGAATCAAGTTCATCCACCGTCCGATCCCGCTGAATCATGATCATCCGCTGTGGCTTTCGGACTCCAATGACGTTATTCACAAATATATCGCCTTTGGAGCAAGGTTTCGGACCCCAGTGCAGTTATTCATAAGAAATAGACTCGTAGTTGGCGTTTTTTGTGCCAATAGGGGCTATGCGGTCCGATAGCATTCAAAATTCAGGATAATTTCGCGCATAAGGCCCGCTGTGTCCGATAGCTGCCTCAATCGCGCAAACATGTTAGATTAAGCGAAGTTTGAGGCCTCACACAAGGAGTTTGAGGCTTCGATCAAGAAGTTTTGGGTCACAAACAAAAAATTGGGATCTTCGCTCAAGAAATTAGGTCTCGCTCAGAAAAATTGGTTGCGATCAAAGGCTAAATTCAAAAAGAAGGGAGCGCTCCAGCCATTTTGATGGCTTAAGGGCGCTCCCTTCTTTTTATTCGTGTAAGCGTGTTTGTCTATGATCTTTAGTGGCTGATCTAAACACAATTTGGCTCTCTGAATCACACTGTAGAACGAGTGCCCGAAGATGCTCTTCTTCCATTCTGTTCGTCAGACAAAACAACGTGCTAACCTCTCCATCTTGCCCTGAACCTTCAGCAATCGCAGCTTCTCGGTTTAGGGAGCTTGCGATTGCTTGCTGAATGTCCAAACATCGGCTGCTGGTAATCCAAGCAGTGCGGGAGTGGGATAATCCCCGTAGTGAGATACGAACACCTTCGAAAGCCAGCAGGTAGGCAATAATAGAATACATTGCTTGCTCCCAACCGAACAATGTACCTGCAAAAAGCAGAATTGCACAGTTCAGGATCATAATAACGACTTCCGTTGATTTTGGAGGTCCGCCGCTCAGCAGAGAATACCCCTGGTCACTGGCTTGTTTATTTACACCGCCGAATCTCACAGATATTCCAATACCTACTCCAAGACAGATGCCTCCTGCCATTGCGGCAGGTAAAGGATCGCTAATCACAGCAGGAAAACGATGCAGCGCAAGAGACGCGATGGTTAGGCAGGTTAATCCCAAAACAGTGTAAAGAGCAAAGCGGAGATTTACTTGTTTTCGCGACATAAATATAAAGGGCAGATTGAATAGAAATAGAAACAATCCAAGCTGCATTTCAGTAGTATGAGCGAATAATGCGGATAAACCTGTAATCCCGCCGACAACAAGGCCATGTGGCATTAAAAATAATTCCAATCCTACAGCAGCAAGCAATGCGCCGGCAATGACTGTAAGAACTCGGAAGGTAGAGCTTCTTTGTAGCTGTTGACGTTGATTTATTTTGTTCTGCATAGTTTTTCCTCCTTCAACAGGGGAAACGACCTTACTCATTTTCAGTGGCTATGGCAGATTTTTTGGATATTCGTGCATCATGTCGTTTCTCAAAGTTGAATACTTTATCCATTATTTTATAAATCTATTTAGATTCCTTCGTCAGACAATGTCCAAGGACAACATGGATCAGCACGTAAATGTCTGCGAATGTCTGCGAATGTCTGCGAATGTCTGCAAATGGCTGCGAATGTCTGCGAATGTCTGCGAATGGCTGCGAATGGCTGCGAATGGCTGCGAATGGCTGCGAATGTCTGCGAATGTCTGCGAATGGCTGCGAATGTCTGCGAATGGCTGCGAATGGCTGCGAATGGCTGCAAATGTCTGCGAATGGCTGCAAATGGTTGCAAATCTCTGCGAAAGGCTGCAAATGGCCGCAAATGGCTGCAAATAGCTGTAAAGGGCCGCGAATGTCTGCGAATGTCTGCAAATGGTTGCAAATCTCTGCGAAAGGCCGCAAATGGCTGCAAATAGTGAAGACTAGCCAGCACTCCGCTTTCTTTACCCAAATTGGCTAAAACAATTTAAAGTTTATCCCGTGAGACTATAGGCATCCAATGATAGATGAAGCATGAAGGCTGTGACCAACGCTTCGTCCGGCCAGCAAGCCTGCAACGAAGTTGCCAATCAGCGTAACGACAACTGCTGCAAGGGAGCTTAGAGCGCCTCACCGCCTAAGGTGGGTGGATGTACCTCAGTCTCTAGCTGAAGAAGAAGATGGCACCTAAGAAATAACGAAATAGGATCACGAGCTTTTCAATTCGTCTAACATGTTCGGTTTCAGCGAGGACAAGTCCACTAGTAGTGCGCCAATAACTTCTGTCTGCTAGACGAGTACTCTCGGAGAATCCAGCAATCAAGAATAGTGCTGCGAATATTACTAATGTACACCGGAACGGATATCCAGAACATGGTTCAGCCAAGATACTTGCTTTCTTCCGGTGGATGATGAGCAATGCGAGCATGTATACCTACCGGTAAATCCGCATCTCTATAATTCATGATACATAAGATTTTTATCAATTGAAGTTCTAAATTCCCTTCAGCCGACATTCATTTAGGGCAGAGGTGAACTTCGCTAAGGTAGTGATATTAGAAAATGAGACGTGAATTTTAACAGGTACAGCCGCAGTCGAAGCAGGAATTTATAAATCACTGGACGGAACAGTAAAGAAAGTACAGGGAGTATTGCAATTACCGCAAGTGACTTCGCTCCCCACTGTTCAGTTATTTTGATGGCTCCTACCTGAGGGGTTATTTGAGGTGCAATCCTTACGGGAGGTGTAAACTTTCGCTCGTAGCGTTCAATTTCGGATGTCGTTGATTCTTGCTCCGTAGTGAATAATCCTCCAGACCAGGCAGGTGGAAAAGAAAACATCATTCCCAGAATTAGGACGATACGAAGAAACCAATGTAGTGATAAACGCGCTATATATTGCACCGAAATAACACCTCCCAACTGTATGTAGTATTTAAAAGCATACCATACCTTTTCCTTTGAATCCAAATTGTTTTGTGAAAAAAATTCATATATAGATGATGAAAACATGAAACCGAACGGGAAAAATGACGTATTTCGCAGCATAGATAACTTTTATTATCTAGTTTCAGTCAGGAGGGATAAATTTGAGCGAATGGCAGGATTTTAACGGTTTTGATGAGCGCAGCTTTTTCGGAAGTTTCATTCATGAGATGCCACTGTTTTTTAAATTATTTGCTTTGCTTTTTCTTGGCCTTTTCGTTTTTATAATTGTTAAATCAGTGAGAATCTGGATGTCCAATAACGCAAGTCCTTTGATAAAAGCAAACTGCACAGCGGTCACCAAACGAACCGAGGTATGGGGTGGATCCGGTGAATCGAGAGCAAATACTAGTTATTATGTTACGTTTGAGTTTGCCGATGGCTCTCGATTGGAGTTGCAGGTAAGAGATCAGGATTTTGGCCTGATTGTAGAAGGGGACCGAGGTGAACTCCTATATCAAGGGACTAGGTTTAAAAGCTTCAATCGCGATTTGAAGAAAGAACATCTAAATTTCTAAAAAAGTACATACCATTCAAGAATCACCATGCCTGTTTTGGGTAAAACTCATATGAGAGGTTTTACCAGATCTCAATTCTGGAAGGAGGCTATGGTCTTGAATTCAAATAATCCACAATCGCAAGGGCTGGTACCCTTCCATACTCTGAGCGAGGAAGAAGTGCTGAATAGGCTGGAAACTCGGAAAGAGGGTTTATCTTCCGATGAAGCGGCTAAATTTCTGGAGCGATATGGGAAGAATGTACTGCAAGAAGCGAAGACTAAATCGCTATTAGAAAAGTTTATCGAACAATTTAAAAATGTAATGATCTTTATTTTGCTAGTAGCAGCTGTATTGTCAGGAGTTTTGGGGGAATGGACGGATACGATTATTATTTTGCTTGTAGTCATTCTGAACGCGGTGCTTGGAGTTATTCAGGAAAATAAGGCGGAGCAGGCACTCGATGCGCTTAAAAGCATGTCCTCTCCTCATGCCAGAGTAAGACGTTCCGGTCAGGTTACTGAGATAAAAAGTGAAGACCTCGTACCCGGGGATATCGTATTACTGGAAGCCGGAAATGTAGTTCCGGCGGATATAAGACTTTTGGAAGCCGCATCGTTAAAGACGGAGGAAGCCGCGCTTACAGGAGAATCATTGCCATCAGAAAAGCGGGCCGGTGTGCTTGAAGGTAGCGACATTGTAATCGGTGACCGCACCAATATGGCTTATATGAGCAGCAGTGTTACTTATGGCCGGGCGGTTGGTGTCGTTACAACAACAGGAATGCAGACGGAGGTCGGTAGAATTGCCGGTTATATCTCGGAGGAAGATAATGATGTAACACCGCTGCAAAAAAAGCTGGATGAACTAGGGAAATATTTCACCTTTATTATTCTTGGCGTTTGCGTGATTATCTTTGCCGTTGGGATCTTCGAGGGAAGAGAGCTAATGGATATGCTACTCACCTCGATCTCACTTGCGGTAGCGGCTATCCCGGAAGGGCTGCCAGCAATTGTTACGATCATTCTCGCGCTTGGTGTGCAGCGAATGGCGGGACGAAAAGCGATCATTCGCAAGCTTCCTGCCGTGGAGACACTCGGAAGTACAGAGATTATATGCTCCGATAAGACAGGTACTTTAACATTAAATAAAATGACTGTCGAAAAAGTACATGTCAACGGAAAGACCACTGATTCCAGTGCAGGACTTGAAGGGATTCCTGGTGGTGAGTTATTGCTTCAAGCTATGACGCTTTGTAATGACTCCAGCATTGACGAAGGAAAGACTCCTAGTGAAACTGAAGCAAAAGCTGGAAACAAGGATCCCCAAACCAAGAGCGGAAAAGCAATCATCGGCGATCCGACGGAGACCGCGTTAGTCGATTATGCGCTTAGTATAGGTACTGACAAAAGGGAGCTTGAAAAGAAATATCCACGTAAAAATGAGCTGCCTTTTGACTCTGATCGCAAGCTGATGACAACGATTCATGAGGTAGAAGATGGTCGATATCGTGTGCTGACAAAGGGTGCACCAGATGTACTTTTGTCCAAATGCAGCCATATTTATGTGGATGGAGAAATTGTACCTCTACAAGACGAACATAAGCGGAATATCATGGAGAGTAATAAAATGCTCGCAAATGACGCACTTCGAGTGTTGGCGTTTGCTTTCCGAGATGAGGAGCAGCTGCCGACCGATCTCTCACCAGATACCACGGAGATAGAGTTAGTATTTATTGGTTTGGTTGGTATGATAGACCCGCCGCGTGAGGAAGTACGGGATGCGGTAGCCATCTGCCGTAAAGCGGGAATAAGACCTGTAATGATTACAGGGGATCATCGTGATACAGCAGCGGCTATTGCCAAAAGATTAGGGATTATTGAAGATGAATCAGGTGTATTAACGGGCAGTGAGCTGGATAAATTCAGCGAAGAGGAATTTGCGGAGAAGGTTACCGATTATTCGGTTTATGCACGCGTCTCTCCTGAACACAAGGTGCGTATCGTTAAGGCTTGGCGGCAAAAAGGAAAAATTGTGGCGATGACCGGAGATGGTGTAAATGATGCTCCTGCACTTAAATCATCCGACATCGGTGTGGGCATGGGGATAACCGGAACGGATGTTGCCAAGGGTGTATCAGATATGGTGCTTGCCGACGATAACTTTACGACTATAGTTGTTGCCGTTGAAGAAGGACGGAAAGTTTACAGCAATATCCGCAAAGCAATCCAGTTCCTTCTCTCCGCTAACCTTGGGGAAGTGCTGACATTATTTATTGCCACTATGATTGGTTGGCGTATTCTAGAGCCGATCCATATCCTGTGGATTAATCTCGTTACGGATACTTTACCTGCACTTGCCCTCGGGCTTGAGAAAGCCGGTGAGGATGTAATGGCGAAGAAGCCGCGTAAAGCAAGCAGTAGCATCTTTGCTGGCGGCGTGGGGATTGGGATTATATATCAAGGGATTATAGAAGCGGCGCTTACGTTATTCGTGTACCAATGGGCGCATACGCATTACAATGAAGGTATTGCGGTTACAATGGCCTTTGCCACATTAGGATTACTGCAAATTGCCCATGCTTTTAACGTCAGATCCAATAAAAAATCGCTATTCCAGATCGGTTGGTTCAGCAATCGGTATATGTTATGGGCGTCGCTGATCTCTATACTAATGCTTGTGCTTGTGATCATCATCCCGGGCTTAAACGACTGGTTTGGTGTCTCACATTTAAGTGGATTACAGTGGGGAATAGTATGTGCAGCAGCTGTAGCGATTATTGTCATAGTAGAACTTGTAAAGCTGTTTGTCCGGATAAGCGGAAGGGGCAAGAGCTGGGATTAAGAATTTGGTTAAGAGTTGTAGTCAAAAAGCCTGAATCCCTTCAATAGGGATTCAGGCTTTTTGAATGATTTCTTTTAAAGTATGGGAAGCTTATAAAACACGTTGCATGTGGAGGATTACATTACTCCAATAACCTGAGTCGAGGTCACTGATCTGAACTCCGGGTTCGCCCCAAGTGTGGATAAACTTTCCGTCTCCAATGTAAATACCGACATGACCAGGTATAGCATCACTTTCAAATCGGCCGGGAACGGTAAAAAAGATAAGATCTCCTACATCCAGTTCGCTTCGACTTACACGAGTACCTAAATTATCTTGATCTTTAGCTAAACGAGGTAAGCTGACACCGAATTTTTTGAAAACATGCCTTGTAAAAGAAGAGCAATCAAATTTTTTGGTTTCTTCATAAGATCCAGCGCCAAAGTCGTAGGGTACACCTAAGAAATTTTTGGCAAAAGCGACTAACTCCTTTTTATCCGCTTCAGAAATACTTTGAATGCGTAAAGATTTAGATTCACTCGTGGATTCGACCGTCGATAATTTTTCGATAGTCTTACGTTCGGACGGTGTAGCAATGTTTATCTCACCCGACTGGGGATTCCAGCCTACTTCTGTTTGCAGAAATTTGGACAAGGCTAAAGGGGTGATATAGATTTGCCCTTCTTGTCGTCTAGGGGCCTGTGGCAGTGTGATTTTTTCCCCAAGTGAGAATACCTGTGGTGAGCCAGGGCGCAGCATATACATAACATCGCTATAACCGATTTTAGTGTATCCATCACTTGAACCATCATCTTTCATCCGATATCCGAGCGAAGTAACCGCAGGCTTAAGTGGAATCCAGTACTTTCCCTGAGCGTCAGTAATTGCAGATTGTTCATAATAACTGGAGGCATTTGTTCCATCAGGAGTTAGCGCGTTAACCTTAGGTTTTTGCGATTGAGATGAATAACCGCAGGATGAACTCGTTAAAGCGACAGCAAGCAATACAACAGCGGTGGTTAGTAGTCTTTTGTGATTATTAGCCATTTAACACGCTCCATCTTCAAACTGTAAATTAAGTTTGTGCAGGGCGATTTTTTTTATGTAAAAGAAACGAAGGCAATCGTTGTAAGAGACAACCAAGCATTACCTGTTTTGATGTCATATATTCTTCAGAATTTGAAATCTATGGAAATATGATAAGTGATTGACGGATAAACAACCTCCATATAATATAGGTTTAATAGATTTCTATCATTAATGTGAGGTACGTGTAAGCTTACGCTTTAATGCTTTTATCGATAAAAGTGATAATGCTGAGTCGCTCACCTTGATGTATGCGTTAATAAACTAATGAAATGGGGTACTTTGATGAAAAAGAGAAACATTTTGGCGGGATTAAGCTTATGCTTCATGCTCGTAGCAGCTGGTTGTGGTAACAATAACACTGCGGGAAACGCAGGAAATGCAGCGAATTCCGGTAATTCCCCTACGAATGCAGGAGCAGCAGATTCAAAAACGTACAAAATTGCGATCTCGCAATATGTGGAGCACCCCTCACTTGATGCTACACGTGAAGGAATTCTCGCTGCTTTGAAGGATGCAGGAATCGTTGAAGGTGAGAACCTGAAGGTTGACCTTGAGAATGCTCAGGCTGATCAAGCGAATAACTTGTCCATTGCTCAAAAGATTGCCGCTGACTCTAATGATTTGGTATTGGCAATTGCAACGCCTTCCGCTCAATCAATTGTTCAAGCACTCAGCAAAGCAAGTAAGGATACACCGATTTTATTCGCAGCCGTAACTGACCCACTCGACGCGAAGATTGTCACGGATCTGGAGCATCCAGGTGGCAATGTATCAGGGGTATCGGACACCAATCCCGAAGCGATTAACAGATTAATGCAATTTATAGCTACCCAATTTCCTAACGTGAAAAAGCTGGGCATCGTTATTAATGAAGGTGAACCAAATGCAGTAATTATGGCTGAGATTGCTAAAAAAGAGTTGGATAAACATGGAATCGAGCTAGTGAAGGCTGCCATCACGAATACCTCTGAAGTCAAACAAGCTGCAGAATCACTTGTGGGTCGTGTAGATGCATTCTACATTACTTTGGATAACACAGTCGTAAGTGCAGTGGATACCATTATTCAAACAGCTAATGACAAGAAAATTCCCTTCTTCTCCAGTGACCGTGATACGGTTGAAAAGGGAGCTTTCGCCACCGTTGGTTTTAAATATTTCGATCATGGCTATCAAGTGGGTCAAATGGCCGTGGATATTTTGAAAAATGGTAAAAAGCCAGCTGATATGAAAGTAACCATGCAAGAAAAACTCGATCTCATTCTTAACCTGAAATCTGCAGCAGCGCAAGGCATAGAAGTGACTGATGCAATGAAGGCAGAAGTTGCCGATCAAGCTAACAATATTATTCAATAAGCCATTATATAGGGGCGATTTCGTGAGAACGCCCCTTTCCGCTCGAAGGAGGAAGTCATCTATGTTAAATTCGATGCTCGGGGCCGTTGAAATGGGACTGCTTTACGCATTTATGGCTTTAGGTGTATACATTACCTTTCGTATTCTTGATTTCCCTGATTTGACTGTAGATGGGAGCTTTACCACTGGTGGTGCCATTGCCGCTGTTATGATTACTAACGGTTATGCACCATGGCTTGCTACCCTGGCCGCTATTGCTGGTGGAATGCTGGCAGGAATGTGTACGGGCCTATTACATACGAAAGGCAAGATTAATGGACTGTTATCCGGGATTTTGATGATGATTGCACTCTATTCCATTAATCTGCGGATATTTGGTGGCAAACCGAACTGGTCTTTAATGGGCGACACTACCTTGTTCACTTCCATTGATCCTCTGCTCGTTCTGCCGTTTGTAGTTATTTTTGTGAAAATAGTAATGGATTTATTCCTGCGTACAGATCTTGGACTTGCGCTGCGGGCTACCGGAGATAATGCAAGAATGATCCGTAGTCTGGGTGTGAACACGGATAATACCACTATTCTTGGTGTCAGTTTATCCAATGGAATGGTGGCGCTCTCGGGGGCGTTAATCACTCAGTATTCTACTTTTGCGGATTCCTCTATGGGTATTGGGATGATTGTAATCGGGTTAGCTTCGGTGATCATCGGTGAAGCCATATTCGGTGCTAAAAATGTATTTCGGGCCACATTGGCTGTTGTGCTCGGATCCATAGTTTACCGGATCGTAGTTGCACTTGCCTTGCGGGTACCGTGGCTGAAAGCTTCGGATCTTAAGCTGATCACAGCAATTATCGTTATTTTCGCTCTTGTATTCCCGTCGATTCAGCGTTTCCTGAAGCAGAAGAATATGGCGCGGAGGCGTTCCGTTGAATTAGCTGAGCAGGCGCTAAGCAGCAAGAGAGGAGGCACCATCGATGCTTAAACTGGAGAACGTATCTAAGCTGTTCAATCCCGGAACACCCGATGAGAAAATAGCGCTGCTCGGCATTGACTTGGAGCTTCTTCCCGGTGATTTTGTCACCATCATTGGAAGTAATGGAGCTGGTAAATCTACGTTGATGAACATTATTTCCGGTGTCATGAAGCCGGATCTGGGTATAGCCAGCATTGAGGGAAATTCAATCAGCCATTTGGCGGAATTTCAACGGAGTCGTTGGATTGGCCGTGTCTTTCAGGACCCAATGGCGGGTACGGCTCCACATATGACGATTGAAGAAAATTTAGCTATGGCTTATAAAAGAGGCAAAAGCAGAGGGTTAACCTTTGGCGTAAATAAAGCTAAAAGAGCTTTGTTTCGCAATGAGCTAAGCCGTCTGGGGATTGGGCTGGAGGATCGCCTGCGGGCAAAAGTAGGGTTGTTGTCAGGTGGAGAGAGACAAGCGCTAAGTCTGCTAATGGCGACCTTTACTCAACCGCAAATTTTACTTTTAGATGAACATACAGCAGCCCTTGACCCTTCTCGTGCGGAGCTGATTACTAAACTTACAGAGTCCATTGTCCGTGAGATGAAGTTAACCACCCTAATGGTTACTCATAACATGGAACAGGCCATTCGTCTTGGCAATCGTCTGATCATGATGGATAAGGGCCGTATTATTTTGGATATCGATGAGGAACGTAAAAAAGATCTTACTGTAGAACGGTTGCTCGGAGAATTCGAGACAATCAGCGGACATAAATTGGCAGATGACCGAATGATGCTTGGCTAGTCAGTTGTAGCTGTGAAGGTAGCTCAATATAAGGGCTTGAAGTGAAGTCTGATTCTGGATTTCATTTCGAGCCCTTTTTTACATAGGAATTTTTTCGCCGAGCCATTATACTATCCTTATCTTTCAGTTCACGTAAATTTACCCAAATGGAACATTATGGTTTATAATGGAATTATAGTGATAATAAATGAAAATTATCATATTTAGGGAGCGGAGAATGCAGATGATTCGGAAAAATGTTAGCGCTTACATAAGTTCGGGCATTTTCAACAAAATGATACTGATTATTTCCTTTTTGCTTCTACTTTCCTTTTTATTCTCTTTGACCGTTTTACAATATGTGTATCGTATCTATGACAAGCAAATTTATGAAAAGGCATCTGAGGTACTGGGGATGTCCTCCATTAGCATCGAAAATGCCCTAAGAGAATTGGATCAGCTTTCTTTTACAGTGGTGTCTGATGAGCAAATTCAGGAATGCCTGCGCCAATTGCAGAATGATCCACAGCCTTATGAAAGACAAGTTCTACATAACAAGATCATAAACAGGCTGGTTGCTTTTGCAGGGGCAGAGAAATACGTTTATTCCATGATGCTGATGGATACAAGTGGCGGAGTAATGACTGCGGGCAATCGTGAAGGAGTATCACAGGATCTGCAGGATCAGTTAAAGCCGTTAGCTGCGGAAGCTAGCGGAAGTATAGTGTGGTATCCGCAAGGAAACAGAAATTCACTTTTGGCGGTTCGGCAGATTAAATCTTATACAGGGTCAACGTTTACGCTGGATGATCTGGGAACACTCGTGATCCGTATTCGGATCGATCTAATCATTGCGGATAGTACGAGCGATACAGACCAATTAATCGCAGTTGATGCCACGACGGGACAGGCAATCTATCCTGAAGCACCGATTCTTTTGCCAGAAGAGCTTAAAGAAGAGACAGAACGTCCGGAGCTATATCGCACGGCCAAATATCAAGAAGGTACTTATTTTATAACCAAGACGAAATCATCTTATATAGATTGGATCTACATCAATGCCACTCCATTTAATGAGATGTTCAAACATATTACTTTTGTCAAAAAGCTGGTCGTCATCATATTCGCACTAATTTTATTAATTGGTCTCCTTTTAGGCTACAGGCTTGCTCGCAGTATTGTACGTCCGATCTCTAAGTTGACCAAAAAAATGAAGCAAATCGAGAAAGGCGATCTGGACAATCTGGAGGAACAGTCATTAGGTGTGGTTTCACAGACTGCGCAGGACGAGGTTAGTCAGCTAAACCGGACTTTTAAAATGATGATCCGCAGGATCAGAGAGCTTATTGATGAGAACTATGCGAAGCAGCTGATTATTAGAGAGACTGAGCTAAAAGCTTTGCAGGCCCAGATTAATCCGCATTTTTTGTACAATACACTGGAATCAATCAACTGGTTAGCCAAAATGAACAAACAAGCCAAAATCTCAGAAATGGTAGAAGCGCTCGGTTACTTGTTCCGCAGCTCTATTGGTCTAAAGGATCCGCTGATTACACTTGAAAAAGAGATCACTATCGTGCGCAATTATGTCATTATCCAGAAAACACGGTTTGATGAGAGGCTTGATTTCCGGATGGATGTACCTGAACATCTGCATGACGCTTTGATTCCGAAGCTGACCTTGCAGCCTTTAATCGAAAATGCTATCCGCTATGCACTAGAGCCTAATATTGAACCGTGTACCATTTCTATAACAGTTAGTGAAGATGAGCAGGGGCTCGATATCAGAGTCAGTGATAATGGACCGGGAATGAGCGCTGAATTTATCAAAGATTTGCAGATGGGAAGAGTTAAGACCCGTGGAGAAGGCATCGGCTTAGCTAACATCGCGGAACGGATTCAAATCGTCTTCGGCCCTGAATGGGGCACTTCCATAGAAAGTGAACCGGGTCAAGGAACAACTATACATGTGCGTATACCTTACTTAAAAGGAGTGCTAGAGAATGTATAAACTGCTGTTGGTGGATGATGAACGCTTGATTCTGGAAGGGATATCGCAGGTTGTGGACTGGGGACGAGCGGGAACAGAGCTTGTAGGCACGGCGTGGAACGGGATTGAGGCTTTGGTGAAAATAGAGGAGCTTAGCCCTGAAATAGTGATTACGGATATTTCTATGCCTGGTTTAGATGGTTTGGGACTGGTGCAAAAATGCAGTGAACGATTTCCAGACGTGAAATTCGTTATGCTGACTGGTTATAAGGATTTTGATTATGCTTGTATTGCTATGCAGAACGGGGTTAAACATTATCTTTTAAAGCCGTGCAATGAGAATCAGATCCATGATGCACTGGTTGAGCTGGTAGCAGAGCTAGATGAACAGAAGAGCCGGGGCGAATTCGTAAATAGTATGAAACAACGTCTTCAGAAGGTATTGCCCCATGTGAAAGAACAATTTTTGAAGGAATGGATCTCTAACAAAACTTATGGAAGTCAGGATCTAGAGTACTATCAGGAATTATTCGGCATTGAACTCAATGACAAAACGGTACGCTTGCTCCTATTCCGACTAGAAGGTTCTTACGAATATGAGCAATTGTTCGCTCTGCAAAATATTGCCCAGGACGTACTTCAGGAAACACTCCTGAGTGCGACGATAGGCGGTCATTTATTAATATTACTGGAAGACGAAGGAAATACGGTGCAGAATAGCCCCTTGCTTAAACGTATCGCTGAAGTAAGAGAGGTATTCTGCAAGTTTTATAAAATGGATGTGACAATCGCGATTAGTGATGCTGACCTTATGATTCATTCCCGGAGATTGTATCGTCAGACCTTGCAATGCCTGAACCATCGTTTTTATTTGGAGGCGGGCGGTTTGATTACCGGGAGTGATATCCCAAGTGATGAGCTAAGTGGAAGAAATGATATCGAGCTAGATGAAGAGCATATTTGTCTACTTATAAAAGCAGGCGATCAAAATACGGTGGAGCTGGAATTGGAACGATTATTCAACTTGCTCGCGGATGAACGGTTAGATATTAACGTGACGCGTTCTTATGTTTTACAGTTATATTCCGCTATGATTCGTTTAGCAGTCCCTGATGAAAGAAATAGCTTCACATCGGGCTTGGCGGAGCTTGCCGAAATTAGAACCTTGGGAGGTTTAAAAGCATACGTCAAAGAGGCAGCGGTTCGCTTAACAGCGATGTATGACCGACATTTTAGTTCCCGGCAATCGCTTATTGTAGACAAAATGTTCAAAATTATCGCAGAGGATTACAAGAATGCAGAGCTGTCGCTTAGCTCGGTCGCAGCTGAAATGTTATATATGAATCCCGACTATCTAGGCAAAATATTCAAGAAAATTACCGGAGAGAAATTCTCGAATTACGTAACCAATTACCGGATTGCTAAAGCATCGGAGCATATTTTGAGAAGTGGGGATGTAAGAGTATTTGAGCTGGCTGAAATGTTCGGCTTCGGTGGAAATGCACAATATTTCAGTCAGGTTTTTAAAAAAGTAACCGGCCAGACCCCTACAGATTTCATGAAACCCCCTCAAGCGAACTGATTATTGAACAAACAAGACGGTTTTTTGTATTCAATAATCACGGAATATTTGAGAAAATTTAACCAATGAAAGCGCTACCTAAAGGGATCAGAGCCTTTACACTATCATAGGAAAAGGGGACATGAAATTGAAAAAGAGATTCGCTTTACTAGCCGTACCATTATTGCTGTCGTCGATGTTAGCTGGTTGTGGAGGTAACAACAATAACAATGCTGCTGCTACGGATTCCGCTACAAATACTCCTTCGGAGACGAAACCTGCGGCCACGACCTCAGCAGAACCAGTAACCCTGCGTATCGCATGGTGGGGTGGAGATACAAGACATTCTTATACACAACAAGTTATTGATATGTATGAAGCCAAATATCCGAATGTAACCATTGAGCCTGAATATGCATCCTTTGATGATTACTGGAAAAAGCTTGCTCCGCAAGCTGCTGCAAATAGACTTCCTGACATCGTTCAAATGGATATTTCCTATATTAATCAATATGGATCTAACGGACAGCTCGAAGATTTGAAACCTTATTTGAACTCTCAGATTCAAGTCGGCGATGTGAATGAGAACGTGCTGAGTACTGGAGTGATCGGTGAGAAGCAATACGGAATTCCGTTAGGGGTTAACGTACTTGGTTTTCAATATGATCCAGAATTGCTGAAAAAGGCAGGTGTTGATTCTATCCCAGAGAACTGGACTTGGGATCAATACAAGGAAATCGCCGCAAAAGCTAAGTCGGCTGGACTTTATATGGACGGTTCCATGGCAGCAGACGTGTTCTTCAACTATTATCTGCGTACAAAAGGGCTGGCACTCTATAACAATGATGGTTCCGCACTTGGTTATGAGGACGATGCGTTGTTCACTGACTTTTTCGGAATGTTGTCTGGTTTGATTAAAGATGGAGCGGTCCCATCACAAGACAAACTGAGCCAAAATAAAGGGGTTATTGAAGAGTCGGATATTGTTAAAGGGACAGGTATCGGTGTATGGCAATGGTCGAACCAATACGTTGCTTTGCAAATCGCTGTAAATCGTCCTATGGAGCTGGCACAAATGCCTGGTCCAGATATGGATAAAGGGCTTTACATGCAGCCAAGTATGTACTGGTCAATTACTTCTAACTCTAAAGTGAAGGAAGAAGCAGCGAAGTTCGTTGATTTCTGGATTAATGATGTGGAAGCTAACAACCTGATCAAAGGCGAACGCGGAGTACCGATTTCAAGCAAAATCAAAGAATCTGTAGCTACACAATTAACTGATTCCGGTAAGCAAGTATTTAAGTTTGTTGCTGACATGGAGCCTACTACTTCACCTATGAGTCCACCGGTTGGATCACCAGAGGTTGTAGCCCTGCTTACAGACCTTGCTGAACAAATGAACTTCGGAAAAATCGATCCAGCAGCAGCAGCGGCACAGTTCCGAAAAGAAGCGAACTCTATTCTCTCCAGCCGTTAATCGTAGGGTAACAGATAACTATACTGCGTCTCACATGGGAAACGGCATGCCATTTCGCTAGGCGGCATCCCGTTTCCCATATTATTCACATAAAAAGGAGTTGGAGACCCTTGGCATTAACGAATCCCCTACCTTCGAATCCATTGGCTGTTAAGAAAAAGAACCTCACCGGCCGGCGGTTACGAAGCAACCTTACAGGATATGCCTTCATCAGTCCGTTCGTCATTGGCTTCCTTTGCTTCACACTGATCCCGATGATCATTTCGCTGTATCTTTCTTTTACCAAATACAATTTATTCGCTCCACCTAAGTGGATTGGATTTGATAATTACATCAAAATGTTCTCAAATGACCCGAAATATTTGCATTCACTAAAGGTAACGCTGCTTTACGTATTTATCGGTGTGCCTTTACGTCTAACCTTCGCATTATTTGTGGCCATGATTCTAAATACGAAATCACGTATGGTAGGAGCCTATCGGACAACTTATTATTTACCTTCTATTATAGGTGGTAGTGTGGCGGTTTCCATCATGTGGCGTAATATTTTTAGTGATACTGGAATTATTAACGGCATGCTTGGCTTTTTCGGAATTGGACCGGTAAGTTGGTTTGGTAATCCGAACGCTGCGCTTATCATGTTGATAACTCTATCTGTGTGGCAGTTTGGCTCATCCATGTTGATCTTTCTTGCAGGTCTTAAAAATATTCCTGGTGAAATGTATGAGGCAGCTAGTGTAGATGGAGCCGGATTCTTCAGAAAGTTCTTCAAGATTACTATGCCACTCTTAAGTTCAGTGATTCTGTTTAATCTAGTTATGCAGACGATCAGCGCATTTATGACCTTTGTTCCAGCTTATATTATCTCTAAAGGTGAAGGCGGACCTATGGACGGCACTATGTTGTATTCTCTCTATTTATTCCGTCAGGCCTTTATGTTTAATAATATGGGTTATGCTTCGGCTATGGCTTGGGTAATGTTGTTGCTTGTCGGCATCATGACCGGAATCTTGTTCAAGACATCCAAATCGTGGGTCTTCTACGAGTCGGAAGGAGGAAAATAATCCATGGCGAAAATTAAACTGAAATGGCCGCTTTATCACATCCTTATAGGTGGCCTCGCTATCGTTATGCTGTATCCGATTCTGTGGATGATCATGAGTTCTTTTAAAGAGAGCCGGCTTGTGTTTGTTACAGCGCAGCACCTTATACCTGATCCATGGGAATGGGGGAACTATGCTAAAGGCTGGGAAGGTATTGCAGGTTACTCCTTTGGTGTCTTCATCAAGAACTCTTTTGTAATTGTTATTGTCGCAACACTGGGCGCAGTCATTTCATCTTCACTGGTTGCCTTCGGTTTTGCCCGCAATAAATTTGTAGGCCATGGCTTATGGTTCGGAATCATGATGATGACCCTGATGCTTCCTTCCGATGTGGTGCTCGTCCCTCAATACATTATCTATGCCAAATTGGAATGGCTCGACAGTATCAAACCGATCGTTGTTCCACAGTTCTTCGGTGTCCCGTTTTTCATTTTCCTAATGCTGCAGTTTATTCGGACCATTCCTGTTGAACTTGATGAAGCGGCTACCATCGATGGTTGTGGGAAATTTGGACTTTATTTCAGAATTATACTTCCACTTATTCGTCCTTCTATGGCTACTGCGGCGATCTTCTCCTTCTATTGGCGCTGGGAAGACCTGCTTGGACCGGTATTGTACTTGAACTCACCTTCTAAATATACAGTTTCGATGGGGCTTAAAATGTTCCTGGACAGTGAGTCCGTATCCAACTGGGGTCCAATGTTCGCCATGTCTGTTCTAAGTTTGGCACCAGTCATGATTATCTTCTTTATCTTCCAAAAGCAGATTGTAGAAGGAATCAGCACCAGTGGTTTGAAAGGTTGATTTCAGCAAACGAATATAAATGTTTTAAATCTCTAATTAAGAAAGGTGCGGCTGAATTTGGATAGCTATCGTTTTGATTTTGGGATTAAGGAAGCTGAGCCTGGCTACACCAAAATTCGGCCGGACACATCTTATTCTAAGGGAATAGGGTATGGTTTCACTTCTGATTCCTCCGTCTTTGGTCGTTTCAGAGGGGGAACAGATATACTGCGAAGCGATTGCTGCATCCCACAGAAAGCAGTTTTTCTTCTGGATCTCCCGAATGGGATCTACCGTGTTACGATGCTGTTGGGTGATGCTCTGGCAGATACCAGCACATTTATCAAAGCTGGAGAAGGCAAGTTCGTATTGGACACGCTAAATGTGCCTGCGGGCCAATATTTGCGCGAATCCTTTGCAATTAGGGTTAAGGATGGGCAGCTAAAGCTATCGTTCTCGGGTGCGGCACCGCGTATTAACGCCTTGGACATTCAGATGGACAATGAAGCGCTAGTCTTATTTCTGGCGGGAGATTCCACGGTGACCGATCAAGGGGAAGAAGGTTACCCCTATGCGGGGTGGGGCCAACTGCTGCCACGCTGCTTCAAAGCCGGAATAGCTGTAGATAACCGGGCACTTTCTGGACGCAGTTCCAAGAGTTTTATTGAGGAAGGGCATTTGGAGGGCATTGCCGCAGATATCAGACCCAGAGATTATCTGTTCATCCAGTTTGGACATAATGATTCCAAAACTGATGATTTAAGACATACCGAGCCCTTTACTACATATAAAGAACATTTGCTCCGGTTGATTACAGTCGCCCGAGAAGCGGGGGCCTATCCGGTTCTTGTGAGCTCTGTACATCGGCGAAGATTTGATAGTGAAGAAGCAATTGTAGACACGCATGGAGATTATTTAATCTCCATGCGGGAACTCGCAGATACCGAGCAGGTTCCACTGATTGATTTAGCCGAGAAGAGCCGCAAGCTCTTTGCAGCTTATGGCTCAGAGGGCTCAAAAGATTTATTCATGTGGAGCTATCCAGGAGAATTTATTGCGCATCCAGGTGGGGTGCAGGATAATACCCATTTTCAAATTTTAGGGGCTCGTCTTCTAGCTGAGCTTATAGTGGAAGGGATCCGGGAAGTTGGATTAACCGATCTCATCATTCATTTTCGTCAGGGAGAATAATAATCCTAAAGGAAAAGTAAATATCTGTCGGTTCAACTTCTGTATGCAAGGTTAAGGTTAAGGAAAGAACTTAACTGGAAGACTTGCATGATTAGAAGGAGGATATCACGATATGGCAGATAAAAAGCTTGTAGGTAAGGTTGCAGTTGTAACCGGAGGCGGCTCAGGAATTGGCCGGGCAACCGTGCTTGAGTTCGCACGTAACGGAGCCAAAGTTGTATTATTGGACAGAACTGTGGAGAACGCTGAAAAGGTTAGACAGCAAGTGGAGAAAGAGGGCGGAGAAGCCCTAGTTATCGAATGTGATGTTGCTGAACCACCACAAGTGGAAGCGGCGATAAATAAGGCGGCCGCGAAATGGGGTCGCCTTGATGTTGTTTTTGCCAACGCAGGGATTAATGGGGCGATGACGCCTATTGAAACGATGGATATTGAAGCTTGGGATCAGACCATTCATATTAACCTGCGTGGAACCTTCGCGACTGTTAAATATGCGATACCGCATCTAAAAGAAAGCGGAGGCAGCATCCTGATCAACAGCTCCATTAACGGAAATCGTGTATTTTCTAATGTTGGTTTTTCTGCTTACAGTACGACAAAGGCAGGACAGGTTGCTTTTATGAAAATGGCGGCACTGGAACTGGCTCAATTTCAAATCCGCGTAAATGCGATCTGTCCTGGGGCTATAAAGACCAATATAGATGACAACACTTTTCCATCAGAGGATCTGAAAGAAGTGAAAATCCCAGTAGAATTTCCTGAGGGAGATCAACCGCTCGAAGAAGGTCCGGGGCGACCTGATCAAGTAGCGAAGCTGGCGCTGTTTCTGGCGTCTGAAGATTCAGATCATATTACGGGGACGGAAATTTATTGTGACGGTGCAGAGTCGCTTCTGCATGGTTAATTTTTCAACATAATCTTGGCCTCTCATAACGGATTCCATCCTCATCGCTATGCCGGACCACACGGGTCGAAAGAGCATATGCGCTGAGGATGGTTATGCCGTTTTTTGTTGTAAAATAAAGCTAATCATTATCTCCAATTTCCGTTATAATGGAGTATCTCTGGAGAAAGGAGATTGCGATATGGATTTTCAATTGGAATCATTAATGAAGTTACTAGTGGCCATGCTGTTCGGGCTGTTCATCGGGATTGACCGACAGATCAAGCAGAAACCGCTGGGGATACGGACCAGTATGGTCATAAGCATTGCGAGCTGTCTTGTCACAGTGGTGTCTATCCATGCCTTTGATAAGTTCGCAGGACCAGAGCATCCCAACATGGACCCAATGCGGCTTGCGGCTCAGATTGTCAGCGGGATTGGTTTTTTGGGTGCGGGTGTTATTCTGCGTAGAGGCGGAGATGCCATTTCGGGCCTTACTTCGGCAGCACTCATCTGGACAGCTTCTGGAATTGGTATAGCTGTGGGTGCGGGATTCTATATTGAGGCAGCATATGCGGTTATTCTGCTGATGTTTGCTGTGAATTTAGTTCCTCATTTAATCCGTTCGCTAGGACCAGAAGTACTGAATAAACATGAAGTTTCAGTGAGGATCATTATGGAAGCTAATTTTGTGCTTACAGAAGTGATCCAAAAAATCGAGCGGCCTCAGGTCAGCTCGCAGCGTAGTACTAGAGGTCCATCCCGAGCGATTCGAAGAATGAAAATTAAAGATTTGGAAGATGGCAGACAAATGATCGATATGGTGATCTCAGCACCGGATCGGGATTACGCAACAGAAATCTATTACGATGTGAAGAAAATTGAACATGTAATGAGCGTAGAAGTGGAGCAATTGTAAAAAGAGCATGTCACCTCATGACTAGATGTGGTAATCTATCAAGTGGAGACAATTATCAGACACTGGAAGGGAGAACAATATATTATGTCAATCACAGCGTATGAAGGACAATATGAAGGAGAAGCAGCTATCTGGTTGAAAGCCGGTCGTTATGAGGCAGCTATTCTGCCAGGTATTGGCGGCAACCTGATCTGTTTCCGTGATACCGAAAACGGATATCGCTTCCTGCATGAGCCTGGAGCTGAAGAAATGGAAGCCTTCAAGGCAAGTCCGGGGATTCACGGAATTCCTGTATTATTTCCTCCAAATCGTTATGAGGATGGTAAATTTCCATGGAATGGTCAAACTTATCAATTCCCAGTAAATGAAGTTGCAACGGGCAACCATTTACACGGATTTTTACATACTGCAGCTTGGGAAGTCGAAGAATTTGGCAGCGGTAAGACTGAAAGCTTCGTAACCGTATTCATCAAGGTGGATGAGAATCATCCTTCTTATCAGTATTTGCCACATAAGTATACGATCAAATTGCGTTATACCCTCGGCGAAGGAGGATTATCTCAACAGGTGCTGGTGCACAATGATGGAGAAGATGTGATGCCTTGCTTGCTGGCATTCCACACTGCCATTAACGCACCTTTCGCACCAGGAAGCAGTGCACAAGATTACCGCGTAAAAGCTACTATTGGCGAGCGATGGGAGCTCAATGACCGCATGCTGCCAACAGGCAAATTCCAGGCGTTGGAGCCAGGAGAAGTTCAGCTTCGTGAAGAAGGTGTGAATCCATATTTTGCATCGATGGACAATCACTACACGGCTGTACCTCAGAACGGACGCAACCGGATGGAGCTTACCGATAGCAAAGCCGGAGTAACCTTGGTGTACGATGTAGGGACTTCGTACAAACAATGGATGATCTGGAATAATGGTGCTACAGAACAGTTCTTCTGCCCTGAGCCACAAATTAACTTGGTGAATGCGCCAATGGTAGATCTTCCTGCTGATGAAATCGGCTTGTTCAGCCTGAAACCAGGCGAATATTGGGAAGAAAGCAGCCGCCTGTACGTAAAATAGAGTTCAGTTGACATGAATAGGTTATAAAGAAGGGGCTGTCTCAAACGTAGTTTTTCTACGATTAGACAGCCCCTTAAATTTATCTCTTACTAATAATCTCTTCATTAATCTGTTCAATGATGTCTTGGATACTCTTCGAACCAAGATCACCTTCACCACGTTTTCTTACAGAGACAGTGTCGGAATTTTTTTCGTTCTCTCCAAGTACGAGCATGTAAGGTGCTTTTTCAAGCTGAGCTTCACGAATTTTGTAGCCTAACTTCTCATTTCGGATATCTACTTCGACACGAATGCCAGCCTTCTCCATGTGATGCTTCACTTGCAGTGCATAGTCAACATAGTTCTCAGAGACTGGCAATAACTTCGCATGAACAGGTGCGAGCCACAGTGGGAAAGCCCCAGCGAAATGTTCAGTAATAATCCCCATAAAACGATCGATCGACCCATAAACAGCGCGATGGATTACGACCGGGCGATGTTTAAGATTATCTTCCCCGATGTAAGTAAGATCGAATTTCTCTGGCATTTGCCAATCTAGTTGGATTGTTCCACATTGCCAGCTACGTTTTAGCGCATCTAAGATATGGAAATCAATCTTAGGTCCATAGAACGCGCCATCCCCTTCATTCACACGATATTCGATCCCGAGATTGTCTAATACATTTTGTAAAGATTGTTCAGCCTGATCCCATAATTCTTCAGATCCCATATAATCTGCCGGCCGAGTTGATAATTCAATCTTATACTCAAAGCCGAACACTTGATAAATATGGTCAATCAGTGAGATTACCCGTCTTATTTCATCCTCAATTTGCTCTGGCAAAACGAAGAGGTGAGCATCATCCTGGCAGAAAGTGCGGACTCTCATCATCCCGTTCAGTGCTCCGGAATATTCATGGCGATGCACTTGACCGAATTCCGAGATACGGATAGGCAGTTCCCGGTAGGAATGCAGATTATTTTTGAAAATTAGCATATGCCCAGGGCAGTTCATCGGCTTAAGGGCAAATTTTGTTTCATCTACATCTGTGAAATACATATTGTCCTTGTAGTGATCCCAGTGTCCTGACTGCTCCCAAAGCCGATTGTTCATCATCAGCGGTGTACGAACTTCATCGTAATCTCTCTGTCTTTGTAATTCCCGGGCAAAGTTCTCAAGCTCTGTACGGATTGTCATTCCCTTGGGAAGATAGAAGGGCATGCCTGGAGCTTCTTCAGAGAACATGAACAACTCAAGTTCTTTGCCAAGCTTACGGTGGTCACGTTTTTTAGCTTCTTCAAGAAACAGTAAATGTTCCTCTAACTGCGCTTTTTTAGGAAAGGCAGTTCCATAAATACGTTGCAGCATTTTGTTATTGGAATCTCCACGCCAGTAGGCACCCGCTACATTCAACAGCTTAAAGGCTTTGACCAAGCCAGTAGAGGGAAGATGTGGCCCACGGCAAAGATCGGAGAATTCACCTTGATCATAAATAGTTAATACTGTGTCTTCCGGCAGATCATGAATAAGCTCCAGCTTTAAAGGCTCATTTAGCTCTTCAAAAAGTTTAATGGCCTCTGCGCGGCTCACCACACGGCGGACAATCTGGTGATTCTCTTGGATGATTTTCGCCATTTCTTGTTCGATTGCAGCAAGATCATCAGTGGATAGAGGTTTCTCAATATCAATGTCATAGTAGAAGCCGTCTTCGATAACAGGACCTATGCCTAGCTGGACAGCTTTATCTCCATATATACGTTTTATGGCCTGCGCCATGATATGTGCAGTACTGTGTCTATAAACCTCAAGACCGTCTTTGCTATCCAACGTAACAATATCGAGCCGGCAATCATGTTCGATCGCTTGGTTTAGATCAACAGATTTTCCATCAATTTTTCCAGCTACAGCATTTTTTTTCAGACTGGTACTTATGGCACCTGCTGCTTCTTTAATCGTTGTTCCTTGCAGTACCTCTCTAATTGTTCCATCTTGCAGTGTTACCTTGATCTTCATGATTTTAGCCTCCATTTCTCAAATATTGTTAGTTGTGAACGCAAAAAAACGCATCTCTCCCAGAAAGGGACGAGTGCGTTCAGCTCGTGGTTCCACCCTAATTCGACCTGTCATATAGACAGGACCTCATTGGTATCCGATATCGGGGATAAATCGGTGCCGCATACTACCGAAAAAAACAAAGTTCTACGGATTCAGCGCCACGGCTACAAAGGGGTAACTTCACAACCGGTAACTGGAGAAGCTTGCAGCCTGGACTTCTCTCTCTGGACAGTTCGTGTAGGAAATCATGTCTTTGATCATTGCCATATTCTGTTGCTAGTTAATATTACTCAATAGTATTCGATAAAGTCAAGGGGGGAGGTGCACAGAAATCGGATGATCGTTTCTCCGCGGTCTTCATTTGCTTATTGGTAAAGGAAATGAGGATGGACTTGGCGAATTTATATTTCAACATGCTTAAGGGGGATTTTAATGCAGATTATTGCCATGCTGACGATGCTAATCGACCATATTGGCTATATCTTTTTCCCGGAGAATCTTGCTTGGAGATATGTAGGGAGAATAGCTTTTCCGATTTATTGTTATGGGCTTGTGCAGGGACATATCCATACTTCATCCAGACCTAAATATTTATTTCGGTTGCTCTTGATTGCGATTATTGCCCAGATTCCCTATAATCTAGCGCTAAATTCTGGTGGCTGGAACGTGGTGTTTACGTTATTGCTGTCAGCAATCGTACTGGTAATTTTGGACAAGCTGCCTTCACTATGGCTTGGTATACCTGTGGTAATTGCTGCTATAGTGTTAATGGATTATTACCCTATAGATTATAATGCGTACGGTTTGCTCTTAGTATTGATTTTTCGTTATACGAAATCGTACTGGCTTGTTGGAGCCCATCTGGCACTGAATCTATTCTATATGTTTTATAATTATTGGGTTGTACAGATGCTCAGTATTTTACCTACCTTGCTGATTGCTTTTACGCCTTTAATTTGGAATCGCTTGGAGCGGCACCGGGTTCCGCGCTGGATGTGGTGGTCATTTTATCCTGCACATTTACTGATGTTGGCGATAGTTAAGGCTGTAATTTACAAGGATTGGGCTCAGATCGAATGGCGAAGTTTGTTGAATATCTAAACATTTTACAATAAAAGGAACTTTGATTTACAAAACTTACCTTAGCTGAGATAATGGATTGATTTCACAAAATAAGATGAAGGAGACATGCTATGAGTAGAGTTAAAGCGAAATTGAAGTGGTTTTTGCCTTTTGTCGCACTGATGCTAGTTCTTGCCGGCTGTCAGTCGGTAGGGGGGTTCGATGTTAATAAGGCGTTGATTGGGGATGTTGATGTTAAATCATCAGAATCCAGTATGACTTTTTCCATGAATGCTGAGCCCATAGAGGGAATTAGCGCGGAAGATAAGGAAATGGTTGATCTTATTAATTCTTTTTCCTTGAATATTAGTAAAGCTAAGTTACAAGATAATGGGAGTTTATCGGCCCAAGGAACTGTTGGTTATAAACAATTGAATATTCCATTCACCTTGTTTATGGACAAACAAACACTTGCTTTTACAGTTGAAGGAGCAAAACAACCGTTCTACTTCCCTGTACAAGGATACGATGAAATTTTAGGTGAAGTAGGCTTGGATACGGCAAAAGCTGAAGATGTCAGTAAGCTGTTGACGAAATTCGTTGTTAAGAATCTTCCTAATCCTGGCGTAATCAACATTACACCGGTTAGTGATGCTGTGTATGGTGAGCAGTTGAACATGACGAAGCTGCATGCAGAAGTGACTGGTGATGAGCTTCCTGCATTGTTAAAAGGCTTCCTGAAGTCTGTTTCCAAAGACACAGAAGGTTTTACTGAATTGGTGGGTGGTCTTTACGACTATCTGTACCCTGTGATCAAAGCTATGGATGAAGACGGTTCTGGCGATATTTTCAATCTGGGATTCGGAGATATTCCACTGGATGATAAAGAAGCTGTCGTAACTGTATTGCATGATGCTGCCAAATTGGCTGTTGATGCATTGCTGCTAGTATATGACAATCAAGTGGACAGTCTTTACAAATCAACTCCTGAGATGAAGACCGTGTTGAGTAAGGATACGAAGTTATCTGTTGATATTTTCGTTGATAGTGCTCTGCATGTGCGTAAACAGAATGTTGATCTGAAAGTGGCGCTTCCGGGTACCGAGGATTTCCCATTGAAGAGCCTCTCGCTTAAAGCTTCCAGTCAGATTTGGAACATTGGCGGTGCTGTAACCGCTGATCCAATCAGCACTGAAGGTGCACTTGATATTTCTTCCGGACTTACACCTGGAGAGACTTTGAGAAACTTTGCCCCAGATTCTGATGTATATCGTATATTGAAGGATGATCTGGGCATTACGAAGAGAACCATTGTTATCGAACCTGATGACGAATATTATTACCCGATTGTAGACAAGAACACTACTTATATCCCACTGCGTTATTTGGCAGAAGATTTAGATGCTACTGTAGAATGGGATACGGCCAATCGTGCAATTAACGTTACTGATGGTGTGTACGGAGATAAACTGGTATTCAAAATCGGTTCTTCCGAAGCCTTGATTAACGGCACGGCTGTAAAGCTTGCCCAACCTGTATTTGTTGACGAGTATGGCGATGCATATGTATCCTTGCGTCTGCTTGCTGAAGCGCTTCATGCTACTGTGTCGGTAGATGAAGATGGTTGGATTACTATTGTACGGAAATAGTTATATCTTAACGATTAATTAACACAATAAACCCAGCTTCCATCTGACGCATAAATGCGGGTGGAGGCTGGGTTTTTTATATGAAATGCATAATCCAGTTATTGCTTCGTTAATACCACCTCTAAAGCTATATTACTAAGCTCTTTGTCCTCTGTCATACTTTGGATGTATCCACCTAAGAAGCCTTCTTGTAGGCCTTCCCAAAGCTTGTAGCCTGGCATCGCTTTAATATCTTCTGAGGAGCTGCCGGCTGTCCCCGCGAAATATCTTACATTTAGCTTGGCCATTACCTCTGCCATCGATGCCTTTTCAGACTGCGTAAAGGAACTCTCCTTTAAACCATCCATAGCTTTGTTATAAGAGTTTGTAGCAAAAGTATCCTCAGCATAGGTCTTGAAGTTTAAAAGATTCTGATCTGTATTGCCATTAGCTTTAGCCCATCCCTCTACATTTAAGGGCGTTGCTTCATAATTGACGGTTCTGCTCAGGGGATCGAAGGTCATCGCTCCGTATTGATGTGGATAGACAGCCATTGCACTTGTTGCGATATCATAAATTGGTGTTTCTTCCGAAGAAGTTACCGGGTCTACCCGGATGTCCTGCATATGGATATGGCCTGACAAGACTAAATTAAGTTCATTTTCACGAAGTACCTTTATTGTTTCCTGACTGTTATTCAGTTTAAAGCCTGAAACAGACATAGAGGTGTGGCTTAGTAGATTGTGGTGCATAACCGTGAGAACAGAAGCATGCTCCTTGGCAGCCAGTTTAACAGAATTATCTATCCATGATAGGGTAGAGGCGGTCAGGCGTCCGTCCGTTTGGGGGAAACCGTATTTCTGATTGTTATGATATTGGCTGCTGTCAATCATAAGGAGCCATAAATTTGGCGATGCCTTAACGATGTAACTTAGTGATTCTTTATCACGTGATACAGCTTCTTTGTAACCGAAATCCTCATACATCTTGGTAAAGTCTTTGTCTGTAATGGAATCCGTAACAAGCTGCTTATCCCCGCTGAAGGATCTGGCCCAAGGATTAAATAAATCGTGGTTGCCTGGAATGACATATACAGAGGTTCCTTGTGCTTCGATTCGCTTTAATTTTTGGGTTAGCTCCTGATGGCTGCTGCGTTCTCCGTTATTTGTTAAATCTCCACTCAGGATGAGAAAATCAGGCTTCTGCTGCTCAGCGTCATAAACCAAGGTTTCAAGGATTTCATCACTGTAAGGCAGCATTTTTCCATCACCGCCAGTTACATATTTTTGAAAAGCTGTACCGCCATCCTGTAGCTTCTTATCTAAGAAGTGAGTGTCCGTTGCCACCCAGAAAGTGAGGGGGTGAAGATCATTCGGATCTTGTGCTGTTGAGGTTAAATTAGACGAATTTGTGTCTTTACAGCTAGTTAGAGCCAAGCTCATTGAAAGGAGCAGCAATAATGAGATTAAGGCTGATTTTCTATGCCGAACAAGGGCTTTCTCGCTTGGGAATTTCATGATTATAACCTTCCTTCTATACATTTGCTGCACTATTGTAGCGCATTTTAGCTCGTGGTGTATATCGGAAAAGGAAGAGGGCAGTTTCTAGCCCGCCTGAAGTGATTAATGATTAATAGATCAGGTGCATAATTAAGCCCATAAATGCGACAATAAGAGTTGGCAACGAATATACCCGACAAAATAAGTTGTGAATAACTGTTGTGTTTTCAGAAAAAAGGTGCTAAGATATACAAAAGTAAGTTACTAAAATTAATGGAGGTAGTTATTTTATGTCTAACAATTTCTTTGAAGCAGTAAAAGGAAGACGTTCCATATACGCCCTTAGTAAAGAATCTACGATTTCGGATGCACAAATTGTAGAAATCGTTGAACAAGCGGTGCTACATAGCCCAACTTCTTTCAACTCCCAAAGCTCAAGAGCCGTTGTTCTTCTTGGAGAACAACACGATAAACTATGGGATATCACTACAGAAACATTGCGTAAAATCGTTCCTGCCGAACAATTTGAAGGAACAGCGCAAAAATTAGCGTCTTTCAAAGCAGGTTACGGTTCCGTACTATTCTTCGAAGATCAAACGGTAGTGAAGAGCCTGCAAGAGAACTTCGCTCTATATGCTGAGAACTTCCCAATTTGGGCTAACCAATCCTCTGGTATTCTGCAATTTGTAGTATGGACAGCACTTTCTGAAGCAGGTGTAGGTGCATCCTTGCAGCACTATAATCCACTGATTGATGATGAAGTAAAAGAAGCATGGGGCATCCCGCAAGAATGGAAATTGATTGCTCAATTGCCATTTGGTAAAACAGTTACTCCTGCTGGTGAGAAACAATTCCAACCGATTGAAGATCGTGTTAAAGTCTTTAAATAAGTGAAATAAGCGTTTGAAACCTCCTTAACCAGGCTAAGTATGTATATAGACTGGTTAAGGAGGTTTTTGGTATGCCATGGAACAAAGAGGATTATCCAGAATCATTGAAGAACTTCACAGCACCTGTTCGCAATAAGGCAATCGATATTGCGAATGCGCTCCTCGAAGATGGTTATGAGGAGGGGCGGGCGATTTCAATTGCCACAGCGCAGGCGAAAGAGTGGGGGGAGAACCACGATAAACAAATCCGTAAAAAAGGTCATTAAGGCTTAATCAAAGGCCTGAACATAGAAATAAAAAAAGCAGGACAGCGTTTATTAACGCTTGTCCTGCTTTTTGACGGGCACAATTATTTAGTGGATTCATTTCCTGCTGCTGCGCTTGCAGTTGGCTCAGCTGTTGCAGCTGCATCTTCTTTAGCGTCAGTAAGTGTGTTCGTGATTTTTGCTTTTTCAGTTGTTTCTGACATCCAAGTGGAGGACAGAGTGGAAACCTTTTGCGAAACTAGTGTTTTACGAATTTCATCTTTCTTTTCTTCCAGTGTATAATCTTTAGCATCTTTATGGTCGGTTACTTTAATGATGTGATAACCATAATCGGATTTGACAGCATCACTGGTTTCACCAACTTTTAGCTTAAAGGCTACATCAGAGAATTCAGCTACCATATCGCCACGTTTGAAGAAGTCTAGATCTCCGCCATTATCCTTGGAACCCGTATCAGAGGATTTTTCCTTGGCAAGAGTAGCGAAATCTGCGCCTTCTTTCAGTTGTTTCAGAATTGCATCTGCTTCTTCTTTAGTCTCAACGAGAATGTGGGAAGCGCGAACTTGTTCTTCTTCACTGAAAGTAGCTTTATTTGTGTCATAGTATTCTTTGATTTCATCATCCGTTACAGTGACTTGTGGCTCAAGGATTTTACGCAGCTTTACTTGCAGCGGCATTTGCTTTTTCAAGTCGTCTACAGTCATTGAGCTTTGGGACAAAGCAGCATTAAAGGCAGCTTCTCCGCCGAATTGTGCTTTAAGATCTTCAAGTTCAGTGTTGATGTCTTCATCTGTAACAGTTACGTTAGCTTTTTTAGCCTCTTGATCAACAAGCTCAGTTGTAATCATAGATTGCAGCGTGCTTTCTCCGCCTGCTTCGATCAATTTATCATAAAGTTGTTCTTTTGTGATTTTTGTTCCGTTTACTGTTGCAACAGCTTTTTTGCTGTCGTCTTTTTGGACGACCAGAACAATGATTAGTGCTGCAGCTAATACGATAGAGGCAATCATCCAAGCTTTATTGCTTCTAGGAGCAGTCGGAGGTGTAGGTGGCGTAGCGTTGTTCGCACCGACTTTGTTCATTACTGGAATACTGTCTGCTTTTGTTGTATTCACAGGTTCCTCAGCAGCAACTTGCGCTACTTCAACCTCTTCATTGATAATCTCGGAAGTGTTCAATTCTTCTTCCGTGGTACCGTTGTTTTCTAAGTTCTCATTTCCATTCAGATCTTTTTTGTCCATTATTAGTAATGACTCCCTTCAATATAGGTGTTGCTTGTCTATTTACAACTTTAACAGAAATCCTAATCCTAAACCTTAAGAAAGTATAAAAAAAGGCAGGATCTTTTTAAGTTTCTATTAATAAAAAGCAAAAAGCCGGAAATGGCATCAGTAACATGCCCTTCCGGCTAATGGGAATAAGATGTCTACTTCAGTCCTTTCAGAAGATGACGAATGCTTTCTTGTTTTCGTCTTGGGACACGTACGTTTTTAGCATACAGGCCCATTTCACCGAAATAAATGCAGTCATCTGCGATAGAGCTGATCTTGTTCAGGTTGACATAACAGCCACCGTACACATGATAATAACTTGAATTGGACAACAATCGATTTAATTGCTCGGCAGTCATTCTCTTTTTTATGTTATAGTTTCTGCCGTGAAAAATGACCAAATCATGGTCCCCGACCTTAAAGAACAGAATGTCTGTTTCCACCTCGAAGTCCTCGTACACATTTCTGGCTTCCAGCAGGATGCTACTCATTCATGTTCCCCCTTTATACGGAATAAAAGACTAATGTTAGCGCTTTCATTATATCACAACAGTTAATCGTTGGAAAGACCCATTTTTGAATTGTTTCGTACATTTCTAACTTTATCGTTTGTAATTAACGTTTAAAAATTGTAGATTATATAGATGATCACATCTAATGAGTGTGAAGTAGCAATACTTTTGAGGAGGAATATAGAGATGAATGAGCAGAATAAGTTATTGCTGTTTACAGGTGCTTATGCAAGTGCCGCGGAAAGCGGAGTGCAGGTGTTTGAATTCGATGGAGCTGCAGGTGGTACGCTAAAGCTGCTGGATTCGGTGCAGGGCTTAACTAATCCTACCTTTGTTAATGTAGATACCGCTGAAAAACGTCTATATGCTATAGGAGAAAAACCGAATGGTGAGGGTGAAAAAGAAGGCGAGGTTGTTACCTTTGCCATTGATCCAAAAGACGGGAAATTGAGTGAACTGAAACGCATTCCCTCCATGCCTGCTTCTGGCAACCGTCAAACAACCACCTGCCATATCAATAGAGATTTGAATGATGAATACGTTGTTGTATGTAGTTATCATGGTGGAAGCGTTGGTTTGATCAAATTAAATGAAGAGAAAGCTGCGGATCAATTAGTTGATGTGGCCGTACATTCAGGTCATGGCCAGCATCCTGAACGGCAGGACCGCCCTCATCCCCATTCCGCTATTTTCAGTCCGGACGGGCAGTATGTGTTTGTATCTGATCTTGGGCTTGATTTAATTCGTGCCTATAGAATCAATAGAGAAACCAACAAGCTAGAAGTGCATGGTGATACGGCGCTGCATCCAGGAGCGGGACCACGCCACTTCACTTTTCATCCAGACGGAAAGTCTGCTTATGTAATTAACGAGGTGGATTCCACCATTACATCGTTTACATATGACAGTGCCGCAGGCACTCTGCATACTGTAGATACAGTGCCGACGCTGCCTGATGATTTTAACGAAGAGAATACTTGCGCTGAAATCGCCATTTCCAAGGACGGAAAATATCTGTACGCTTCAAACCGTGGGGCTGATAATATCGCTGTGTATGCTGTGGATAATGCATCTGCTAAGCTTACACATCTGGAATATGTATCTACTCGTGGGGGACATCCACGTCACTTCGCATTGACACCAGATGGAGCTTATCTTATCGTGGCAAATCGTGATGCGAATAACCTGGTTGTATTTTCAATAGAAGCGGCAAGTGGCCGACTCGAATTTACTGGAAATACAGCTGAAGTATCCAAACCGGTATGTGTGAAGCCCGTAAATGTTCCTGTATAAAGTTACTCCATTTGAAGAGTGAATCAGTGATCTTGGGAAATGCTAAAGGGAACACCGGATATAAAGTCCGGTGTTCCCTTTTTTTGAAAATAAAAGCCTGTGATTATCTGGTTGATGAGGTGAATGAGGGAGTAGACTATTTGAGCGAAACGGGCTTAAGAGGTACAATAGTGGATACTGCAGATTTGAATAGTACATTTTGCCTGCTATCACCTTGACCTTGTAAAGTGATTGTGAAAGCATCGTACGAGGTTACGAGCCCTTGCATTTTCACACCATTCGTCGTAAAAATCGTCACAGGCACCTTTGTGGAAATGAACTGGTTCAACAATCGTTCTTGCAATTTTAAACTCTCCACTTTGGCAGCACTCCATCTTCTGTGAATTTTTTTCTCTCAATAATTATAACATGGGTTAGTCCCTCACTGGAAATGAGATCAACAGTCACCTGAATAGACATGGAGGTATTTATGCTTTATTATCAGAACTGGTCTAGAGCTTTTCGCTTTTTTTTAGGGTTTGCTGCTTGTTTCGCCGTTATAGCTGTCCTTGTAAGTATGAATAAGGTATCAACCTTTGATAACTATATTATTGATGGGGTACAATCAGCGGAATCACCGGGGTTGACCTCATTCGCCAAAGGTTTATCTCTGATTGGTTCCTCTAAGATCGCTATTGGCCTATCTATCGTTACCATGGCACTGCTCTATTTTTTGCTGAAACACCGATTTGAATTAATCTTGTTCCTGTGGGTTGGATTAGGCTCACAGCTCTTGAATACAATAATGAAGTTATGTTTTCACAGAGAACGTCCGAATTTACATCGCATTGTTGAAGAGATTGGTTATAGTTTTCCGAGCGGGCACTCAATGGCAGCATTCTCTTTGTACGGTGTTATTGCCTTTTTATTGTGGCGTCATCTGCGGCGGAGGCATGAACGGGTCTTATTAATAATGTTCGCCGTATTCATGACCGTGGGGATTGGCTGGAGCCGTATCTATCTGGGTGTTCATTACCCGAGTGACGTAATTGGGGGATATATGGCTAGTGGCGCTTGGCTGATGTTGTCCATTTGTTTATTTCAAATCTACAAGAGCTCGCGTAAGAAGTAGGATAGATACAAAAACGGATATCTTTCATAACGCATGAAGATATCCGTCTTTATGTGTAAGAGGATTGTTTAAGGAGTCGTCACATGTTGTTCAGATGTTTTGCGATCCTGGAATTGCCCCATTTTGCTTATTCTTTGCTTCAGCATCGCAGGAAGTCCTGCTTTAAGCTTTTGGGCTTCGTCTTTTGTCAGACGTCCTTCGGTGATGGCTTGATCCAGCCGTTGGTTTGCCGATTCGCAGAGCTTCTGAATATATTGATCTTCCGTCCAGCCTTTTTTCTCAAGAGCAAGCTGCGGGAGCGTTTTGCCTGCTTTCAGGCTATTGATTAGCTCTGTACGATCCATTTCCAGCAGTTTAGCCGTTTCAAAAATAATGAAATGTCCACCAGCCCTAACCTTTCCGTCTTTTCCTGGATGGTGACCGTGACCTTTCTCTGAAGGATGGGCACCAGGTGCGGTGGCTGTAGGGGTTACTTTCTCAGCAGAAGCACTTCCGATTGGCGCAAGAGCTGGAGACAGGCTGAGAAAAATAACGGTCGTGAAAGTCATTAATCTTTTGATATTGTTATTCATTCACTCACCTCGTATGTTATGTGATAGGCACTACTCGAATTAGTATTCCCTGAAAGCTGAAAGAAACATGAGTGAGAGCTTAAAGGTTCTTAAAATTCATCAACTCCAGGCTGGGGTAATTAGAAGTACGAGGGTTCGCTGATGTTCATATTGTAGCGTGGGCTAATTTTTAGGAGGGATAGGTTTGGCTTTAGGAGCTCGCATATTTAAAACAGGTTTGGCCGTTACGCTAGCCCTGTATTTAGCTGTAATGCTTCAATTTCCTTCTGCCGTGGGTGCAGGGATTGCGGCGATTTTCGCTATGCAGCCCTCTATTTATCGCTCTTGGCGTTATTTTCTTGACCAGCTCACGACTAGTACAATGGGGGCCGTTCTGGCTTTACTCGGAGGGATGCTGTTATCCAACAGCCCAATAGCAGTCGGTTTGGTCTGTATTCTAGTCATTATGATCAGTATGAAAATCAACCGGGCGGATACGATAAGTCTTACGTTAGTTACTGTAATAACAGTGATGGAGGCTTCGGGTGAATGGCAATTCGCACTTAATCGTTTTTTATTAACTTTGACAGGTATTGTTTCTGCATTTCTAATCAATATTATTGTCGTTCCTCCAAAACCTCGTAAGCAATACATTAAGCAAATTGAGAATGTTTTTTCAAGCCTCTCTTTATTGCTGAGAACAGCGGTTTCTCATGAGATGAAGGAAAGTGTATTTCGTGATGAAAAAAATGCTTTGCATTCATCCATAAAATCGTTGGCTGATAAGTATGCATTGTTTGAGGAGGAGCAGAAGCAGTTAAAACGGGCCAAGTATAGCCAGACAAGACAAATGGTTGTGTATAAGAACCTGTTAGCTTCTTTGCAAAAAGGTTACGATGTTCTCGAGGCCGTAGATCGGCATTATTTCCAGGCGGATCGGACCGAACATACAGATGCTCTATTTGATAATCATTTGGAACATTTAATCAAATATCATCAGCACATCTTACTTAAGTTTGAAGACAAATTAAAGCCCAATGCCAATGAATCTGAACCCTTGGGAGAAGACAATGATGAATTCCTGAATACCGCGATTTTGGGGTATAATGCAGAGAAAATAGGTCAGCTGCGTTTATATGTTGTGGCTGCTGCAATTTATGATTACGGATATCAATTGGAGCGCTTAGATAAAGTGGCCGATCAGATGAATCGTATAGCGGAGGATAAAGAATCTGTGCATGAAGCCTAAACATAACCTTGTGAAGAGCAACATATAAGCTTTGTAACAGCAAAAAATCCGGTTCCACAGGGACCGGATCATCTATTTAAGAGAATACTTGAAATCTCAAACTGAAATTGCTAAAATGATAAGATATCGAATAAGTATGCATTTAAAAACATAAATATGCAAATTTATCATATCATGATGCAAATGGAATGTCAACCTTCCAAAAGGGGATGAAATGTAGTGGATAACAATGAAAGTCAGTGGAAAGAGGAACAGGAACGGGTTGACGGAGTAACCAAGCTTTTGTCCGCCCATATTCGCAATTTATCAGAGGAGCTTGGACTTCATCGTAGTGATGTAGTGGATATGCGGAAAGACTTCTGGGAAGAGGTAACCGTAAACTTCAGTAGCCCGGATGATTTGGGAGAAACCTCAACAAGTCTTCGCCAACAGTCCCAAATCCTAAATGAACGGGAACGTCATCATTTGCAATCAAGCAAGGCGCTGAAAAAATATAAAAAGCTGGTTGTCTCTCCTTACTTTGGCCGAATTGATTTCACAGAGGAACCAACGGGCGGGCTGGAAAAGATTTATCTAGGGATTGGATCTTTGATGGAGGATGATGGCACCTTTTTGATCTATGACTGGCGTGCGCCTATCTCCAGTCTGTATTATGACGGAGCACCAGGTCCTGCAGCTTATGAAACACCTGGAGGATTAGTCTCCGGAACAATGAATCTTAAACGCCAGTTTGTTATTGCTGACGGTGTAATTGAAGTTATGTTTGACACTGGGGTTACGATCGGGGATGAGCTGCTGCAGCAGGTGCTAAGTCATAGCGCTGACGATCGAATGAAAAGTATTGTTGCTACAATTCAAAAAGAGCAAAATGCGATAATCCGCAACGACAAAAGCCGGATGCTAGTTGTGCAAGGAGCAGCGGGAAGCGGAAAAACCTCTGCTGCATTGCAGCGGGTAGCTTATCTTCTATATAAATACCGTGAAGTATTATCAGCAGATCAAATGCTGCTGTTCTCACCGAATCCGCTGTTTAACAGCTATGTATCTACAGTGCTCCCGGAGCTAGGCGAAGAAAATATGCAGCAAACAACGTTTCAAATGTATTTAGAACATCGTCTTGGACATGAATTCCTGCTGGAAGATGTCTTTAGTCAGACCGAAAGTTTACTTAATGCTCCTGAGGGTCCTGAGGTTGCTATACGTAGAGAAGGCATTGCCTATAAATCGTCCGTCCCTTTCCTTGATGTGATTCGGCGGTATGCTACGTTGTTGGAACAGGAGGGTATGCTTTTTAAGCCTTTAATGTTTCAAGGGAAAGCAGTGGTCAGTAAAGAAGAAATGGAACGCCAGTTCTACGCGTACGATCCTGCCATAAAGCTTGCAAATCGTGTGGATTTGATGATCCGCTGGCTGCTTAAGAAAATTGCAGATTTTACTCATGAGGAAAGAAATGCGAAGTGGGTCGAAGATCAGATCGAGCTGCTGGATTCCAGCGATTATCACCGTGCATATCAGATGTTGCGTCGGAAGAAGAAAGCTTCGCAGGATAGCTTTGATGATTTTGATACGGAAAAAGAAGTGTTATCTCGTTATGTAGTCAGCCAGCGGCTCAAACCCCTGCGTGGTTGGACTAAACGGGGTCGATTTGTGGACGTTAAGGGCTTGTACAGCACGTTATTTACAGATCGCGAGCTTATGGCGCGCCTCAATGGAGATTATCCTTTACCAGAGGTGTGGGATGATATCTGTGAGCAGACATTGGAATCCATTGGAGTGAACGAGCTTGCTTATGAGGATGCTACGCCATTCCTTTATCTGAAGGAGTTAAGCCAAGGCTTCCGAACCAACACACTGATCCGTCATGTGATTGTAGATGAGGTACAAGACTATTCTCCATTCCAATTAGAGTTCATGCGGCGTTTATTTCCAAGAGCAAAAATGACCGTATTAGGGGACCTGAACCAGGCCATTTACGCGCAAGGTGAGGTACTGGGGGATTTGTCTAGTCTCGTAAGTATATATGGTGAAGAGAACACAGAAGTGATCTCGTTAACCCAAAGCTACCGTTCAACTTATGAGATCGTGGAGTTTACGCGGTCAATGATCCCTGGAGGAGAACGAATCGTACCTTTTAATCGGCGGGGAGAAGAACCCCAGATAAGTGTGGTATCCAGCGAGAAGGAGCTTCTGAATGCTGTGGAACAGGATATCCGCAAGCTGCATTCTGAGGGATATCATTATGTGGCGGTCATCTGCAAAACAGCGGAGGAAAGCGCAAGGGTTCATGCTGAACTGAATCGTAGCCTGCCGGTGAGACTTGTTACAAAGGAAACACCGAATTTTCAGAAGGGGACACTGGTTCTGCCTGCTTATTTAGCCAAAGGCGTGGAGTTTGATGCGGTCGTCATCTATGATGGCTCGGCTGATCAATATGGCAGAGAAAGTGAACGCAAATTGTTTTATACGGCGTGCACTCGGGCTATGCACTTGCTGCACATTTTTAGTCTGGGTGAACCTAGCCATTTTATACCGTCCGCTAATGTGGCATCTTTAAGCGCCGGGTCGCTGTAAGCATAGATTTCTTCATTTTAAGATCGTCCTTTCCGCAGCAGCGGAGGGACGGTCTTTTTGTTTTCATGAATAAAGAAGGGCGAACAAACCACAATAAAGAATGTTGTACACAATGACAAAGGTGGTCAGTTCATGAAGGAAAGAAAATGGGATCTGCTTGCCTTAGCATCAATCCCACTAATAATGACCCTCGGTAACTCCATGCTGCTGCCTATTCTGCCGCAGATCTCCAAAGAACTCGGCATTAGCGCTTTTCAAGTCAGTATGCTGATTACCGTGTATGGATTGATGGCAATTGTAATGATCCCTATTGCAGGTTATCTCTCAGACCGTTTTGGGCGAAAGAAGGTTATTCTTCCGAGTTTAATCATTGCTGCAATTGGTGGTGCTGTCTGCGTGGTGGCTGCTTGGTTTATGAAGGGGGTTAGCGCTTATTGGGTGATCTTAGCGGGGCGTCTGTTGCAAGGAATTGGTGCAGCGGGTGCTTTTCCAATTGTAATCCCCTTTGTAGGCGATTTGTTCAAGGAAGAAGAAGATGTGAGCAAAAGTCTGGGAATCATTGAGACCTCCAATACGTTTGGTAAAGTACTCAGTCCAATTCTTGGTGCCTATCTTGGGATATGGCTCTGGTTTGCTCCTTTTATTGCAATTCCCATTCTATGTCTAATTTCATTTTTGTTAGTCTTATTTCTGGTCCGAAAACCCGAAGCAAAGGATGAACCTGAGAAACAGGAACTTCGGGCGTTTTTATCTGGAATTGTGAGCGTTTTACGTAAAAAGGGACGTTGGTTGTACGCTATTTTTGCCATAGGCGGCATCTGTATGTTTGTGACCTTTGGTGTCCAATTCTATTTATCAGAAATGCTGGAAACTAAATATAAAATGCACGGGGCAACGAAGGGGTTTGTGCTGGCGATACCGCTTGCCCTCTTATGTCTGTCCTCCTATGGAACAGGAAAGATCATTGGTCAGAATAAAACGCTAATGAAATGGCTGGGTTTTGGGGGCATGGTGTTACTGACTGCGGCGATGATTTGTGCGGGATTCAACAAAGGCATTTATTTTTTAGTAGGGTTTATGGGTTTAGGCTGTGTTGGAATCGGAATTGTACTTCCCTGTATGGATGCTTTAATCACGGAGGGGATTGAGAAGGAGAACAGCGGCACAATCACCGCTCTTTATAGTAGTATGAGGTTTATAGGGGTAGCGTTGGGGCCACCGGTGGTATCGTTGCTGCTAAGCAGTGGGCATTGGGTCTTGTTTGCGTTGATGGCTACAGTAGGGGCAATTGGTGGATTGCTGACCTTGTTTGCAGTAACTCCGAGTAAGGGGGAAAAGGGGGAGCCAGGCGTTAAAGACACAGAGAAGGTAATTCCTCCAATCTGGCCGAAACGTATTCGCCAAACCTCCTCAATGTCTCTGGATGGAAAAAAGGGCTATCCCTAAGCTGCGTTGCCGCAGCTTGTGGGATAGCCCTCTAGATAAAAGAATAAAAGATATTCTTAGGCTTGTGGAACAGATTCCCAATCCTTTAAGAAACGTTCAATACCGTTATCTGTCAGCGGGTGCTTCCAGAGGGTTGGCAGAAGTGAACCTGGGATTGTAGCGATGTGTGCACCAGCAATAGCTGCTTGCTCAACATGAGCAATGTTGCGGATACTTGCTGCAATGATCTCGGATTTCAAGTTGTAGTTAGTCAGGATAGTCTTCAGATCCTTGATCAGCTTCATTCCGTCAACACCGATATCATCCAGACGACCAACGAAAGGAGAGATATAAGTTGCGCCTGCTTTAGCAGCCATCAAACCTTGAGCCGCGGAAAATACTAGTGTAACGTTAGTTTTGATGCCTTTTTTAGTAAGCTCATAACAAGCTTCCAAGCCATCTTCAGTCATAGGGAGTTTAATTACAACGTTTGGAGCCCATTCAGCAATTTCGTATGCTTCTTTAAGCATTTCTTCTGCTGTAAGTCCGATTACTTCTGCGCTTACAGGTCCTGGAACGATTGCAACGATTTCTTTGATAACATCCTTGAACAATCTTCCTTCTTTAGCGATCAGCGAAGGGTTAGTCGTTACGCCATCCACTAGTCCTAGGCGAGTAATACGTTTGATTTCTTCAATGTTTCCGGTATCCAAGAAAAACTTCATTTTAAATTTCCTCCCTTGATTTCCATATGGATTGACAAGCAACATTCATATTTACATTATGAGACATGCAAATCAAAGTTTCAACTGTTATTTTGAATATTTCAAAATAACTTTATAGAATCAGTATTACCTGTATGCGCTGAATTTCAGATAATATAAGATTGGCTTAGGCCTCCCTCCATGATAATATATAACCGGAATTGTTATTTTGGAGTGGGAGGTGGGGATGGGATGATGTATGCGATATTGGTGATTTTACTTGTGCTTGTGCTGGCAGCAGCGGGATTCCTTGCCTACCAAAACAGCAAGTTGGTGTCTAATCAGAAGAAACTCGGTACTTCATCAAGTGATCCTTCCCTTATGTATTCTATCTTTGACCAATCTAGTGCAGCTGGTGTTGAAGAACCTGAGGCCATTCCGTTATTTCAATACACTGTATTTGCGCGGTCGAATGGAGCGGTTGTTGTGAACAAGCCTGTAGCTATGATTATTTTGTGCAGAGTTGCAGCGGGAAAAGGGGATTACTTATTGGCTGATGTCGAGCGTAATATGCTTGACAAGATTAGTAGACCAATGCCTTTGGATGCGTATTCAGAGCATAAAGCCTACTTACACAGGACGGCTAATCACACAGAAAAAGAGATGATTCTCAATCTAGAGGATGCAGTGAATTTACAATATACATAGAGTAGGGTGAAAAATATTGATTTTTTGCTCTGCGCAAAGCATAATACAAATTTGGATATAAAAAAGAATCAAACAGCCGGAAGCAATCGTGTTTTATGTTAAACACAGCTACCGGCACAATGATTGGTAAAATAATGGATGGCAGTCAGCACTTAGGCATGATATCTCCCTACGGGTGCATTAAGCACCCATTCCAGCATCATGATCATATCTTCAACTCTAGTGAGCTGAGCTTGTAGGTTATCTTGCTGTGGGCTGTTCTCTGTTAATGAAGCTAATCTTGATTCCAGAGATCTGCGCTGCAGTGTCAATTCGTTGATTTTAGATTGAATTTGGTTTTCGGTTCTCATCCGGAATCCTCCTGAACAATAGGTGATTTCAACATCATCATAGATCATTATAACGGATAACATGGGGGTAATAAAATGAGTATCAATGTTAAACAATTAGCCGCGGAAAAAGCAGTGGAATTTGTAAAAGATGGCATGAAGATCGGCCTTGGCACTGGATCTACAGCCTATTGGGCGATCAACAAGCTTGGTGAGCGCGTCAGTGAAGGTCTAAAAATTACCGCTGTAGCAACCTCCCGTGCTTCCGAAGAACAGGCGCGTGAACTTGGGATTCCAATCGTAGCTTTTGGAGATATTGATAGTCTGGACCTGACCATTGACGGAGCGGACGAGCTGGATAGTAGTCTACAGCTTATTAAAGGTGGCGGTGGCGCGCTGCTTCGGGAGAAGATTGTTGCGAGTAACAGTACTCGTATGATCGTTATTGCTGATGAGAGTAAAGTGGTAAACACACTTGGCAAATTCCCGCTGCCTGTGGAAATGGTTCCTTTTGCATGGGAATGGACTGTGGCTGAACTTGCCAAGCTGGGTTGCAATCCTGAATTGCGTCGTAGCGGAGAAGAGCTGTACAAGACAGATAACGGCAATTACATCGCAGACTGCCGGTTCGAAGTCATTGAGTCCGCACCGAAGCTGGCACTGACCATCCAAAGTATTCCGGGAGTTGTGGAACACGGCTTATTTATTGGAATTGCAGCAATGGCTATTGTGGGTAAAAAAGATGGAAGCATTGAAATTATAGAAGCTAAGCCGGGCAATTGATCATTCGTAGATCTGGAGAATCCAGCAGATTACGGAAGCTGAGAGCATTGACACGGATAGGGCTGACTCTGTATAGTGCTACTGTTATCTATTGGATGTTCATCGGTTTTGGGCGTGAGATCCATACAGGTGGCCCGCTTCAGTACAATTTGATTCCATTACGTACGGTGTCACTTTATTTCGACATGAATAACGGGGTATCGCTGATCAGCCGGTTTGTGAATCTGCTTGGAAATGTTGTTGTGTTTATTCCGTTTGGTATACTAATTTCACTTGCAAAGACACGGCCAATTTCTTGGAAAAGAATCTCTTTATATGCTGTTCCTTGCATCCTGCTTTTGGAGTTTCTGCAAATGCTGCTGCATGTCGGAAGCTTTGATATTGATGATCTATTGTTAAACATGTTAGGGATATGGACAGGTTACTGTATGTTTCGAATCGGGTACAGAAGCAACAGAGAAGGAGGAATGTGAACAATGTTGGTAGATCTTAAATCCCTTATTGGTTCGCCTGAGGTGAACGAGCTGTTGACGTATGCGGTCATTGATGACCCCAACGCGTTGGAGCAGACATCGTCTGAGTACAGCGAACAAGCCGGGCTGCAGTTATATGGCTGGGAAGAAGAAGAACTCCTGCTTGGTCTTGTAGGCTTCGAAGAAACCGAAGACGGTTCTTTGGACATTCGGCATATTGCCGTCTTGCCAGAGAATAGAGGGAAAGGTTATGCACGGGGAATGATTCTGGAGCTGCTCGCTACTCGTCAGCCGCGTTATCTGGTAGCTGAGACTGAGGATGAAATCGCCGCAGATTTTTATCGTAGTCTAGGGTTCATGGTGTACAGCTTAGGAGAGAATGAAGCCGGAATTGAAATGTTAAGATGTGTATACGAAGTTGAAGAGACCGAGGATGAGGACTAAAAAATCTTTGAAGGTCATAAAATGGCAGGTCGAGAGGAATCTCGGCCTGTTTTTTTTGCGTTTTGCCTTTAAATGCCCGAAAAAAAGCCAATTGACTTTTATAAAAGCAGGTATTATAGTTTGACAATGAAACTGTTCGATAGTTGAACTATATTTTGGAGGTAGGAAGCTTTGGATAACGAAGTGCAACATTGGATCAATCGCTACATGGATGCTTATTTGATTGTGACAAGACAAGTAGCAGCAAGAATTAAAGATAGTATTGCTGCGGAGACAACGAATGATCAGTATCAAATTCTTCGGTTGATTAATGCTCAGGAACAATGTACGTCTACATATCTTGCTGAATCTTTTTGCGTGGGTAAAAGCTCCATTACTGCAATCATCAACAGATTGGTGCAAGCGGGTATAATCGAGCGAACTCGTGACGAGAATGATCGCCGCCAGGTGTATTTGTCGATGTCTGAGCACGGAAAAAAAGTTTTTGAAGCAGCGGAGACGCAGGTACATGAAGTGATTTCCCCGTATTTGTTTCATTTTGAAGAGAAGGATATTGAAATGTTCGTCATGATGTTCGAGAAGCTGGCGAATTTAATTCAGAATGATGATGGAGGGAAGAATCCATGAAGACGATTCTAAAAGCAAGATGGGCGGTTATCGCAATCTGGCTCGCTGTGGCCGTAGTTTTGGTCATGACGGCCCCTTCGTTCTCTGATCTTGTACGTGAGAAGGGGCAGGTTACTGTACCTGATGGCTATTCCTCATCTAGAGCGGCAGAAATCTTAAAGGAAGCGGCGAATGATAAGGGCGGAGAGACACTGCATCAGGTAGCTCTTGTATTCAATAATCCAGAGGGAATCGGAGCCAATGAAACAGCTAGTATCCAGCAGGGCGTTGAGAAGTTGGCTGCGAATAAGGAGACGCTGCAGATCGATTCCATCACCGATCCTTTTTCACAAAGTGAGCTTAAGGATACGTTGATTGCCAAGGATGGCAAGACGATAATGGTGGCGTTGTCTATCAAAGGCGGAGGAGAGTCTGTCACCGCACTTCCTGATAAAGTGGATGAATTACTCACAGATGTTAAGGCGGATCATTATTTAACCAGTGAGGGTTTGATTACTGAGGATATGATTGCTAGCTCGGAAGCCGGGCTTAAGAAATCGGAGTATATTACGGTAGTCTTTATTTTACTTATCCTGTTCGTGGTATTCCGTTCGTTCGTGGCACCGTTTGTTCCGCTACTGACGGTAGGACTCAGCTATATTGTTTCTCAGTCCGTTGTGGCTTTTTTAGTGGACCGTTATGATTTTCCATTATCTACATTTACTCAAATCTTTATGGTTGCGGTCATGTTCGGGATTGGTACGGATTATTGTATCCTGTTAATCAGTCGCTTTAAAGAAGAAATGATGACAGCAGAAGATACCAAAAGTGCTATTATTGCAACCTACCGTAAGGCTGGGGGAACGGTGTTCTATTCCGGACTTGCGGTATTCGTAGGTTTTGTAGCGATTGGATTATCCAAATTCATTCTGTATCGATCGGCGGTAGCCGTTGCCGTGGGGATTGCGGTTATGCTGCTGGCGCTTGTAACCATTGTTCCATTCTTCATGGCGGTACTTGGCAAAAAGCTCTTCTGGCCTTCACGCGGCAAGCTGGAGCACAGTGAGAGCCGTATTTGGGGAGCAGCAGGTTCTTTTTCCTTAAAAAGACCATGGGCCGCGCTGCTAATTGTTGCAGTAATCGTAGCTCCGTTCCTTGTTACCTATAGCGGAAAGCTGTCCTTCAACAGCTTGGAGGAAATTGGCTCAGAATATGCCTCGGTAAAAGGATTTAACATCATTTCGGATAGCTTCGGGCCGGGTGAATCCATGCCTGGCAAGATCGTAATCAAAAATGATGATCGGATGGATACTTCAGAATATCTTGGACTTGCAGAAAAAATCAGCCGCGAGCTGGAAAAAGTGGACAGCGTAAAATCGGTGCGCAGCATGTCTCGTCCAACGGGAGAGCTGATCAGTGATTTCTTAATCCCGAATCAGGTGGGGACTTTATCTGACGGTCTGGATCAGACCAGTGAGGGATTGACCAAGATTCAAACGGGATTGTCTGAAGCTAGTAAACAGCTGAGTGAAAATGCACCTAAGCTTACAGAGGCTGCTCAAGGCAGCGCTAAGCTGACGGAAGGCACAGCAGAACTGAAAGATGGGATCGTCGCGTTAGGCGATGGGCTGGCACGTATTGAGAGCGGAATAAAAAGCGGCTCAGCTGGTGCAGGAGAAATCAAAGCAGGACTTCAACAGGCAGCTGCTAGTGCCAAGCAGCTTGCGGATGCCAATACGAAGCTGCTGGAGGGATATAAAAAAATCGGCAGCGGTTTAACTGCGCTGAATCAAGGGCTTGGGCAGCTTCCGCAGCAGCTGCAAGGTGTGGCAGAAGCGTTGAAGGGACTGGATGGTTCTTTTAATGGTCTTGAGAGCAGTTATCCGGAAATTCTGCAGGATGTTAATTACCTGACCATTAAAGGCACCGTAACGCAGAGTGGTACTGGGGCAGCACAGCTGGCAGCGGGTCTCGGGCAGATCTCAGAGCAGCTTAAAGGAGCAGCAGCTGGCTTAAATGAGGCGAATGCTGGCTATGCCAAAGCTTCGGCAGGGCAAACCGCACTCGCACAAGGTTTAGCTAAGCTTGTTGCGGGCATCGGTCAGCTGCAATATGGGCTGGAGCAGGCCGCAGCAGGCCAAGGACAGATCGTAGATAAAATTCCATCCATTACTAGTGGACTAGATCAATTGCAAGGCGGACAGCAGCAGCTTGCGGATGGTTTTGGTCAATTAACTGGGCAGATAGGAGCCTTAACTACTGGTTTAAGCGACAGTGCAAACGGCCTGAAACAAATTACCAGTGGGCTGGGCTCTGCACAAGATTATTTGAATCAGATTCAAGCGGCTAAGGATGATGAGCTGAGTGGATTCTTTGTACCGGCTGAGGCTCTTGAAGCTGAAGGTATAGAGCAGGTATTTAATACCTACTTGTCTGACGACCGTAAGGTAATGACGCTGGATGTAGTATTCACTGAGAATCCATATAGTTCAGAAGCTATTGACAGTGTTGATGATATTCAAGCAGCAGTAGATCGTGCAGTGAAAGGAACGAAGCTGGAAAATGCAGAGTCTGCAATCAGCGGGGTTACAAGCAGCCAGAACGATTTACGTAATATTTCCAACGAAGACTACACACGTACAGTAATTTTGATGCTGGGTGGGATCTTCATTATCTTGGTGTTGCTGCTTCGTTCAATCGTAATGCCGATTTACCTTATTATTTCTCTTTTGATTACTTATTTTTCAGCATTGGGTGTTACAGAGGCTATATTCGTTCACCTTCTGCACTTTGAAGGGATTACCTGGACAACGCCATTCTTCAGCTTTGTTATGCTGATTGCACTTGGTGTAGATTATAGTATTTTCTTAATGGCCCGCTTTAACGAATATAAAACATGGGATGTACGGGAAGCGATCCTGCATGCTATGCGCAATATGGGAACAGTCATTCTTTCGGCGGTAGTTATTTTGGGCGGCACCTTCGCATCGATGTACCCTTCAGGGGTATTGTCGATGATGCAGATTGCAACAGTGGTGCTTGTAGGGTTGGCCTTGTATGCACTAATCTTCTTGCCGTTTTTTGTTCCTGTTATGGTGCGGATCTTCGGCCGTGGGAACTGGTGGCCATTTGCGGTCAAACAAAGTGGAGAACCCACTAAACAAGATGTAAACATGTAATCACTCTACACAGCAAAAAACCTCTAGTGTTTGCCTAAATAGGCGGCTAGAGGTTTTTTTGTGAAAATATAAGTACAAAGTTTATTTCATTTTGGCAAAAAAGCTACGTAACGCCCAGCCGCGTTCTTGCCGTTTTTTATATTTGGGTAGCGAACGGTAAATGGCGGTGGATTCGTCGAAAGCACGTTTAGCATCCTCAGTTCTGCCCAGTGCTTTGTACATGGAGCCGGCTAAATAATAGGCTTCACTAGAGGAAGATTGAATCTCTTGAAATTGAGTAACGTAATGCAACGCTTTATCGTGATTTGTATGGCGAAAGGTTTCCGCTAACCGAAGATATGGCTGACCATATTGGGCTTTTCGGTTGATTTCTAGACCTCGAAGCATCTGATCTTCGCCTTCTTCCAAAGCGCCCAGCTTAAGATTCACATGACCCAGCTCCACCCAATATTCGGCAGATTGTTCGTAACGGTCTTCGATCTGTAGCAGGATATCCTTGGCTTCCTTGTATTTTTTACGTTCTGACAGATTCCGGGCTAAATCAAATTTAGCAGAAACATCATTTGGATTCAATGATACTGTTGTGCGCAGCTTGGAGATTTGCCGCACCCGTTTGAAGGGCTTTGTAATACTAGGGAAAATTCCCACGTATCGCCGATCTAAGAAATATAAGATAACAAGCAGGATGAATAAAGCCAGAAAAGGGTTGCCTACTAATCTGAAAAGCATCATAATACCTATAAATTTAAGCATGATTTCCCTCCATGATCATTTGGTTCCGGTATTGCGGTTGAATAAGAGTAGATCTAAGGCAGCGTAATTATATCATAATTCAAACCAATCTGAATCCCGGGATTTAAGATAAACTACAACTTTTGTCAGCTTTATAGCGTCTTAGTGTAATAGAAATAATAATTACAATAATATCATAAGAAGGGAAAATCAAGATGCACTTATTTTCAAGGAAGCTAAGGCTGTTTAGTTTGTTGGTTTGTTCAAGTCTGGTGACTGCATTGTCTGTCCCTCAAGTTATAAGTGCAGCTCCATCACCTGGGAAGTTGGGTGGGATTAAGGAGATTGTTGCTTCGCCTGGTTTTTGGGGTGGAAGCTCTTTTGCGGTGGGAACTGACGGAGATGTTTGGTCCTGGGGGAGTAATGTTTTTGGTCAATTTGCTAATGGTACCGCCGGGCCTGAGGGGTGGACGATTACTCCCCATAAAATAGCTGGGCTTGAACATACGAAACAGCTGGCGATCGGCGAAGCGTACTATGTAGCGCTGAACGAAGACGGTACGGTTAAGGCTTGGGGAGATTATCGGGATAAGAGTGTAGCAGAAGCTGGCAATGGGGCAAGTGCTAAACAACACAAGGTTCTGCTTCCTCAAGGGATCTCAGGAATGAGTGATGTGGTTAGTATATCGTCAGGATTGCATAGTGCATTAGCTTTGAGAAACGATGGAAGTCTACTCCAGTGGAATCCTCCAGAAGCTTCAGATGTGGGCTATACAGAGCTGCCTGCTGCCACTAAGGTACAGGGTTTGAGCGAAGTGAAGTGGATCGGAAGCAGTATTTATCATGCCGCCATTCGAACTAACGGTACGCTGTGGATTTGGAGTGCTATCCCGCAAACAGAGAACACGAATGTGATGAAGAAACCGACCCCAGTTAAGGATTTATACCATGTAAAGTCCGTCTCTATGAGCGATCTCAGTATACTGGCTTTAACCGAGAGCGGGAGCGTCTGGGGAACAATTGACAGCAATAATTATAACGAAGTCACGATGAGCAAGATGCCAGGTCTTACGGATATTGTATCTGTCCAGACGAAAAACGGGTTCAATCTTGTTGGCAATAAAAAAGGAGAATACTGGGTATGGAAAGCTGGTACCTCACTACAAGGTCTGCAAAAGATTACAGCCGTAAAAACGATCTCAAAACTTACGCTGGATTTAGACAACTTTGCAGCTGTTAAAAAAGATGGCACCGTGTGGACTTGGAGTACCCAACCATCAACCGACAACCGTTTAGTTTTTACGCAGCCTAAGTTAATAAAAGGATTGAGTGATCCTGTTTCTTTTGCCATGGGTGAGAATAGTAAGTATGCAGTCCTGAAGGATGGAACAGCTGTGGCTTGGGGAACAAATAGGTTTGGTCAACTCGGAATTAGCGCGGTTGATTCACGTCCTTTTACTATATCTCCTATTTTAAAGCCTGTTACTGTAATTGTAGATGGTCAAAAAATGGATTCCGCACAGTCTGCTATTTTTATGGATGGAAGTGTAAAAGTACCGATTAGGGATGTAGCAGAAAGTCTGGGATATACCCTGTCTTTGGAGGGGGAACTGACGTTGACGAAAGCTGGGAAGAAAATTTCATTACCATCAGCAGAATCCATTAAAGTAAGCTATACTTCTCTAGTGCCAGCAGCGGCTTTGGCCAAAGCTACAGGTCTATCTGCGGAGTGGAATAGTACGCTGTACCAATTAACATTACAAACAAAAAGATGACTTACATTTAACACATATATTAATATTCTGAGGTACAATAAGTGAATTAATCTCAATTTCACCATAATAACCAGTCTGGAGTGATAGGAATGGCTTTTACAATATGTGTGTTTGCCGGATCGAATCCAGGTCTTAACTCTGAATATACGGAAATGGCTAGGGAATTAGGTTATCATATAGCGGCACAAGGCTGTAGGTTGGTCTATGGAGGTTCGCGGAATGGCCTTATGGGACAGGTTGCGGACGGGGTACTCGCTAATGGTGGCGAAGCTGTAGGAATTATGCCAGTGGATCTTTTTCAAGATGAAATCAGACACTCCGGATTGACGAATCTGATTGAGGTCTCTAGTATGCATGAACGTAAGGCGGTAATGAGCGGTATGGCGGATGCTTTTATTGCTTTGCCGGGAGGTCTTGGAACCTTCGATGAGCTATTTGAAATTCTGTGCTGGATGCAGATTGGTATTCATCAGAAGCCTATAGGGCTGCTGAATGTTCGAGGTTATTTTAATCCACTGCAAGCCTTGATCTCCCATAGTGTGGCTGAAGGTTTTGCACCAAAAACTGCACTTCAAATGCTGCATATGAACTCAGAACCCGAATATCTGCTTGAACTGATGAGAGGGCGAGTGGATCATAATAATGATGAGAAGGGGAAAGCAAGGTTCCCGTCTCAGCGCTAGATTCAAGGTTTCCACTGCTCTAAGGTGCGAATAATTGGTTTAGCACGCTATTCACAATAAGGACGCAAACACTTCACGGTGTCTACGTCCTTATTTTTTATTTTCTTTTTGTTAAATTATTCAGTAATAGGGGGAAGGTTTATGATTCGAAAATTAGGCTTTGCGGCTGACGACCGTCTGTTAATAATTAATGCCGACGATTTCGGAATAACTAAAGGAACTAATGAAGCTATTGTTAACTTATTTGAAGGAAAAGCTATAACATCCACATCTATTATGATGCCTTGCCCAGACTCAAATGACGCTATGAAGATAATTAATTGGAAAGGAATAAAGAATATTGGAATTCATCTAACGCTAACGAGTGGCGAGAAATATCCGTATCAACCAGTATTCAAAGAAAAAATCTTGAGTAGCTTAATTACGGGGGAAGGGGATTTTCATCAAGATGCCACTCTTCTGGAAAGAAACGCTGCTGATGACGAGATTAGAATAGAGTTAGAATCGCAAATCCAAAGTGCAATCGTACAAGACATTGATCCAACTCATCTGGATAGTCATGGGGGGAGTATTATGGGGTTATACACTGGGCGAGATTTTTTAGAAATAATATTTGATTTGTGTGAAAAGTACCGCCTGCCCTTTAATTTACCTATTAGGATATTAGAACAACCCTTTTTTAATAATGATCAGTTGAGATTGTTTCAAAAAAGAATTTCTTCAGCAAAAGAAAGGGGGATTTTATTAATCGATGATATAATTTCTCTTCCTTACTGTTTTTACCCTGCTGCGGAATATAGCAAAATGAAAATGAGATTAACTGAATTGTTAAAGAATTTAAAACCTGGAATAACACAGTTAACTATACATCCATCTAAAATAACAGATCAATTAATAGCAATAACGAAATGTTATACAGAAAGAGAATTGGAATATCGTCTTCTAAATGATATTGAAATTAAGGAATTGATTATTAATGAGGAGATTAAACTTATTTCGTGGAAAGACATACGTGATTTACAAAGATGTATTTAGCATATTGTAAAGGGTGCACTTTTTCATTTTTTAATATGAATCTGATAAAACTGTTTAAACTTTGGAGAAGATGGGTAAATAAGCCGTAAGTAACCAAGCAGAAATGCAAATTTCAGGAACATCACGGAAGGAGGTTGAAATCCAATGAATGTGATCGTACATAATCTTATGGCTTACAATCATCAGTTTTTTAGACCTCAGCCCGTGGTCAATCCCAAGCAAGGAAAAGCAGACAAGAAGAGAATGAGTTTCCAGGAAGTTCTGAATGAGAAAATGAAAGCGTACAGCACCTACAACAAAAATTAAAGATGAAAGCTATACCCTATGTCTGTTAAAGAAAGCCGGAACGCGATGATCCTAGAGATCATTGCATTCCGGCTTTCTTTAGGGTCTAACCTCAAAAAATTCGCAGCTCTTGCGTGAGTAGTAAGTCAGATCACTAACTCTAGATTGAATAACAACATCGAAATCAGTGAAGCGGACAACGGTTGCTCCTGAATTTACTAAATGATCGTCCTGAAATACACGAACAGGTAATTTGCGGTCAACGGCTTCTTGGAAATCGCTGTCGCTTAGCAGCGGGCGGTTAATGGGCATGGGAAATAACTCCTTTGATCATGTAATGAAGTAAGAAATAAAAATAGTATACCTGCGGAAGCACAAGAAATCCAATTTAAGATGAAGTACACGTATTCTGTGAGGAACATATTTGGACGAAATTTTATACTCCCTCCTTAGACATAACATAGATATGAATGGTTTCGTAATTATTTCCACCATAAATCGGAAGTTTACCTCCTCAAAAAAAGAATTTAAACCCTGTACACTAATTCTTGTAAGAGAAACCTTTGAAAGGGGTACAGGGGAATGAATAAAGTAAAACACTTGGCGCTATCGTTAGTCGCTATCATGCTCGTAGGTTCACTGGCAGCATGCGGAGGCAACAACGCCGAGAACAACAACACATCAAACAAAAATGCAGGTAACAACGCAGCAAGCACAAGTGAACCTACTAAGGATGAGGGAACAGAACCGGCTGAGAAAATCGAACTTTCTTTCTGGACACTGGGCAACGTGAACTACGAGGATTTAGCGAAGGAGTACACTAAGGAACATCCAAACATTACGATCAAAGTGCAAAATACCGGTGACCAAACCGCTCACCATAATAATTTGACCACTGCTTTGTCGGCTGGATCGGGTGCGCCTGATATTTTCCAACTTGAAATCGGTTTCATGGAACGTTTCATCAACGCTCAGGACAAGTTCTATAACCTGAATGATCTAGGTGCCAAAGATATTCAAGCCAACTATCTGGATTGGAAATGGAAACAAGCTTCTTCCGTAGATGGCAGCTTCCAGCTAGGTCTTCCAACAGATATCGGTCCAACGGTTGTATATTACCGCACAGATTTGGCTGAAGAAGCTGGACTGCCAAGTGATTCAGAAGGATTCGGCGCTGCTATTGATACTTGGGATAAGTTCGCAGCTGTTGCCAAAGCTTTCAAAGAGAAAACAGGCAAACCATTTGTAGACCTTACGGATCTTACCTTTAATGCTTTGCGTGATCAATCTGCTGATGAAATCTATTTCAGCAAAGCTGATGGCAGCTTTATCGGAGATACCAATCCGCAAGTCAAAAAAGCTTATGATTTCACGGTTAAAGGTATTCAAGAAGGCTGGATCAGCAATGTTATGCTCTGGTCTCCTGAATGGGGTCAAGGCATGAACGACGGTTCATTTGCAGTAGTTATGGGACCAGCTTGGATGGCGGGAAATGTTAAGAGTAATGCTCCAGACTCCTCTGGCAAATGGAAAATTGCTCAGCTCCCTGAAGGTGCTGGTAACTGGGGTGGCTCGTTCCTGACGCTGCCAAAAGAAGGCAAACACTCGAAAGAAGCTTATGACTTTATCGCATGGATGGATAACAAGGAAAACCAACTGGAATCTTTCAAAACCAAAGGCCTTATGCCTTCCATTCCTGCCCTGTATGAAGATCCTGCATTCGTAGATTTCAAAGATGATTTCTTCGGTGGACAACAAACCGCTGTAGAATTCGGTAAAGCAGCAAACCGGGTAAAACCTGTATACTACGGTCCGCTTCACGACCAAACCGATACTTTCTTCAAAAACGCCTTGAAAAATGTGTTGGAGAAAAAAGCAGATCCGACCAAAGAATGGAACGAAGCAGTAAAACAAGCGAAAACATTGGCTGAACGCAGCTAAGATTTCAAGCTTATGAAATTCAATTTCTAGAAGGTCCGGATTCATAGAGTGAAACATTCTCTGTGAATTCGGATTTACACGTTAGATTACCTGGAGGTGTGACATGGCACAACCTGTTATTTCAAGTCCGCATGCCGAGAGCAAGCGCCGCTTTTTAACTGAACAAAGAAGGAGCCGCATCACTGCTTACACGTTTATTTCGCCCTTTTTTATTCTGTTCTCGATATTTGGACTATATCCGATCTTTTTCACGATCTATCTCTCGTTCTTTAAATGGGATGCCCTGAATCCTATGAAATTTGTAGGGTGGAAAAACTATGATCTGGTCACAAGTGATCCGACCTTTTGGATTTCTTTTAGCAACACGTTAATTATGGGGCTTATGGGTACTGTTCCACAGATATTACTAGCTCTATTGATTGCTGTTTTGTTGAATTCGGCGATGACTCGCTTTAAGAAGACGTTCCGGGTTTTATTTTTTATGCCTAATATTACGTCTATCGTTGCGGTTACGCTCGTGTTCAGTACACTGTTTGGCAACAACGGAATGATCAACTGGATACTAAACGGCTTGGGACTGGATAGTATGGCCTTCAACTCTGGCTGGTGGGGCGTTAAAATCGCCATTTCTACGATGGTAATGTGGCGCTGGACGGGATATAATGCCATTATTTTTCTATCAGGCTTGCAAAGTATCCCTACGGATCTATATGAAGCGGCCCGTATTGACGGTGCGAACAGAAGACAACAGCTAACCTTTATAACGTTACCGCTATTGAAGCCATTCATTGTATTTGTTACCTTGCTTTCAACTATAGGTGCCTTGCAGCTGTTCACTGAGCCTTATGTATTTTTGGGCCAAGCGGGAACTGGATCTACACGTCAGGAAGGAATCACTATGGTTACTTATTTGTATAGCGAAGCATTCCGCAACGGATTTTTTGGTACGGCAGCAGCTACGGCAGTCTTGCTGTTCCTGGTCACGATTATTTTCTCTGTCCTCAATATGCTGGTCTCAAATCGCATGGGTGGAGATACGGGAGGGGGTAAAGCGTGAGTACGCTGCGTGTATTTAAAAAAGATCCGGATGATCTAGGGATCATCGGCAAGTTAGGATTTTATCTGCTGCTGGTTGTTGGTGCGCTCGTGTCCATCTTTCCTTTTTATTGGATGTTTGTAGTTGGCACTAATGACAGAGGCGCAGTATTCCATGTGCCACCTTTGCTTACGGTTGGAGACCAGTTTTTTGAGAATTTCCAGCGGGTACTGGACAAAACAGACTTCTTTCAAGCCTTGGGCAACTCTTTATTTGTCTCATCTATGGTTACAATATCAGTCGTGTTTTTCTGTACACTGGCAGGTTATGCCTTTGCCAAATATGAATTTCCGTTTAAAAATTTTCTGTTCTACTTTGTAATTGCTACATTATTTGTGCCACAGCAGCTTGGTGTATTACCTACTTACGTAATTATGGCCAAGCTCCACTGGATAGACTCTTTCAAGGCACTTATTGTTCCGGCGATGGTTAATGCCTTCGGGATCTTCTGGATGCGGCAGTATATCACTACAGCTGTACATACGGAATTGATTGAAGCAGGTCGGATCGATGGCGGCGGACATTTCCGGATCTTCTGGAACATCGCTATCCCGGTCATTACTCCAGCTATGGCTACACTAGGTATACTGAATTTTATGACCGTTTGGAATGACTTCTTCTGGCCTTTAGTGGTACTGAAGAATCAAGAGCATTTCACAATTCAAATTGCGCTCCAGCAGCTGTTCTCCAATCGCGATGGTCTAGACTACGGAATGATCATGTCAGCAACATTTACGGCAACCTTGCCACTGCTGATTGTATTCCTGTTATTTAGCCGCTGGGTGATTGCTGGACTTACTTCAGGAGCTATTAAGAGCTGATCTTACTTTTTGATCTTTACAGGGAATAGGCGGTTTTGTGAAGAATACTAGAGGACAGAGACAGCAGGGGGAAGGGGAATATCATGAAACTCCGCCGTAAAATCTTGTTCGCTATTATTCTTCTCGTCTTTATTCCGGTTATTCTGATGGGGATCGTCACTTACGTTAATTTTTCTAATGCAATGGAGAAAAAATCAAGCAACTTCTACTGGATTTCACTGCTTGAAACGGATCGAAAGCTTAAATTTGCGCTTAGTGAAATCACCTCGATCACGAATTCAAAAATTACGCAGCCGGTTGTTCAGCAATCACTGAAGCAGAAGAACTTTGTAATCACTTATGATCGAAAGCAGGAGCTTAGCAGTTATCTCATTGATCATCCAATGATTACTTCATTTAGTTTTTATAGTAAAGATCGTTTAATTTATCAATACAATGCATCGATGTCTTTTGAGGACTTGAAGAGACAAAGCTGGTTTGACGCGATGGAAGGCGCCGAAGGGCGGCCTGTGTGGTCAGGACCGGGAGAAAATGGCTCGGAGATCTCCGGCAATCCGGTACTTGTACAAGCAAGAGTAATCAAAGATTCATATTCTCTCGAAGATATCGGATATCTGGTTGTTAATGTAAAACCTGATTTATTGGATCAGATTTTCTGGGAAGCAGCAACCCTTAAGAAGGGGGATATTTTGCTGGTCAACAAGCTAGGAAATATCGTTTTTAATAAATCCGGTGAACATATTGGACAACGCACAGATTTCCCCTTTTTACAAAATGATTATGCTAAGGAACATGACTATTACATCGACAACTATCAGGGGGAAAAATCACTCATAACCTTCCTACCTTCTCATAATGCAGCCTGGTATTTAGTAGCCATTACACCTATGAATCTCATCTCGTCAGAATCTGTATCCATCCGGAATATTGCGATTATTTTAAGTACAGTTTCGCTGTTATCCGCCATTTTGTTCGACCGCTATTTCGTACGGAGGCTCGTTCATAGTATTAATAGTGCGGTTAACGGGATGAAGCGGGTGAAGCAGGGGATATTTACGCCGATCACTACACCCTATCGTGCTGATGATGAAAGTGATTTGCTGATTGATGGCTTTAATCGGATGAGCACGCAGATCAATGAGCTGCTTGTGCAGGTGGAGACTGAGCAGGGACGTAAGAAGGAAGCAGAAATGCAAGCGCTAATGGCGCAGATTAACCCTCATTTTATTTATAATTCACTCGAATCGATTAATTCGATGGCCGTGCTGCAAGGCAATAAAGATATTAGCAAAATGGTCATCTCACTCGGTAAGCTGCTGCGAATCAGCATCAGTCAGAATCAGGAGCTGATTCCGCTGCATATGGAGTTCGAGCATGTCCGTCATTATTTGGATATCCAGAAGTTTCGTTTTGAAGATAAATTCTCGTATATCATAGATCTTTCGGATGGTCTTAGGACGTTCATGACACAAAAGCTGATCGTTCAGCCGATTGTTGAGAATGCGCTGTATCATGCGATTGAGCAGATGGAGGACCCAGGGGTCATTGAGATTACGGCCTATGAAATGGGCATGGATATGATCATTATCGTAAAAGATAACGGCCCCGGCTTTGACCTTGCCAAGATGATGAGTCTTTGGGATAACGAGGGAAGTGCTCAGAAGAAATACAGTGATAGCGGCGTGGGGCTTAAAAATGTGCATGAACGCTTGAATATTCGGTTCGGCAGTCCATACGGCATACTAGTGTGTTCATCCCCCGGCTTTGGTTCAACCATCCGAATCCGAATACCAAAAATACTGCCGTAATCGACCGTACGGAAAGAAAGGGGGAGAATGTTATCAAAAAATGGTTATTGAAATGGGGCTGGATGTGGTTATATCTAGTGCTGATTTCGGGTGCGGTTTTATTTATAACTTTAGGAAAGCAAGAACCCATTGAAGATGATTCACCAGAGAAAATCACATTAACTTTCCGTCATTTCTGGATTAAAGAGCATGATCGGCCACTGTTGACTATTTATGAAGATATCGTGGACAAATACCAGTTAGAGCATCCAAATGTGAAAGTTAACTTTGAAGGTGTGGATCAGACGTTGCACCGTGATCAAAAGCTGAAGAACGAGATGGTTACTGGCACCCCGCCAGATATGTTTGTTTTGTTCGGTGGAGCGGAAATTGAGCCCTATGTGCGCTCTAAGCGTCTGATTGATCTGACGGATTTCGTCCGGGAGAATGCGCTAACCAATCAATTCAAGGATCTGGATCTCTGGACCTTTGACAACCATATTTATGGCTTGCCCATTGAAGGGAATGCTGAACCTTTATATTTTAATAAAACCATATTCGAAAAGCTCGGTTTGAAGCCGCCAGAAACGCTGCAAGAGCTTGATGCTGCCATACTAAAGCTGAAGTCGGCAGGATATATTCCATTTGCACTTGGCAACGAGGATCGTTGGCCCGCAGGAATTTTTGCACATTATTTAATGGATCGTTATGCCGGCGCCGACTTGATCGAGAAGCTGATCACTGGTGAAGATCAAGCCAGCTTTCAGAATGAGGCGTATTTAAAGGCTTTTCAGCACTTGGAGCAATGGATCAAAGAAGGTGCCTTCAGCACGAAATCGAATGCGTTATCCACAGAAAATGCGGTGGGACTATTTACGAGCGGCAAGGCTGCGATGTATCTGAACGGAAACTGGGATATCAATTTATTTGCCGGAACAGCAGCTCCTACGGATTTTCAAAATGAGGTAGGTGTTATTCCGTTTCCCACATTGAAGAAGGGGGAACAACCTTCGATTGCCGGCGGTTATACATTTGGCATCGGTCTTTCCTCCGAACTAAGCGGAGCGAAGCGGGAGGCTGCACTCGATCTAATGAAAGCTTTTTACACCCAGGAGGTTCAGACTCGGATTGTATATGAAGGGTTGAGAATTCCGTCCATGCGCATCGCCTTTGATCCTGAGAAGACAGGACCCGTATTCGCGCAAGTCATGAATATGATGGAAGTTAACCGGAAGAGCTTTGTCCCTTATGATAATGTATTGTCACCAGAAGTGAAAAAAACGTTCCTGAGTGTTATAGAACAGATGATTAACGGAGAAATGTCTGCTGAGCAAGCGTTAAAGCAAGTGCAGGCATCCTCCATTCAATATTGGAATTTGATCCAAAGCTCAAGTGTACAATGATGCTGGAGGTACAGGGAATGGATGAGTTACAAGAGAAATATAAAGTAATAATCGTGGATGATGAGCCGATTATTCTTCGTAGCTTAAAAGCAGCCATTCCATGGAATGATCTTCAGATGGAGATTGTGGGAGAGGCCCGAAATGGAGAATTAGCTCTCCGCTTGATAGAAGACACTTCACCACATATCGTGATTAGTGATATTCGCATGCCCGTAATTGACGGGATTACGTTGATGAAGGAAGTATTGTCTAAAAACCCGAAGCTGGTGTTTATTTTTATAAGCGGGTACGGAGAGTTCGAATATGCAAGAGAAGCATTACGTCAAGGTGCTTTTGATTATTTATTGAAGCCGATCGATCATGATGAACTGGTTGAAATGCTAAACCGCGCCAGAACCAAGCTGGATGAACAGAAGCAAAATGATCAGCTGATTCATTCTGTGCAGATGCTGTCACTGCTTGCACGTGAACGTCTGTTTGCAGAAATCACTTTGGGAAATGCAAGGCCGCTTGAGCATCTGAAATGGCTGGAGAACAGTGAACTGGAGAGCGGATATTTCATGGCTGTTGTCCAGTTAGATGACTACACCACACTGAGCAGTCAATGGAGTGTAGAAGAAAAACGGCTATGGCTGTTTGCAATCCGCAATATTGTGGAAGAATGGTCACTGGAGCATGGCGTGCTGACGGTTTTCCCGTTTCATAATGGAGAGTGGATACTACTGTTCCCTGGATCTTTAAGCGCCAGCAGGAGAGAACTTGGTGAACATTTGATAGCGGGAATCAAGAGATACTCCAAGCAGTCTTGTTCCGTAGGCATCAGCCGCACCACACAAGGCATTGATCAATTAAGTACGGTTTACCCTCTGGCCGCGAAGGCCTTATATCAACGGTTCTATTCGGGTCTTGCCGGGGTCTTTATTGATGAAGAGATATCGTTCCCAAGCAGTAAAGAGGTGAAATACCCAAAAGAGCTGGAAACCGCGCTGATAGAAAGTATACGTACCTTAAATAGAGACCGGATGTGGTCTTTATTTGATAAGCTTGCTTTATTTATTGAGTCACAAGCTGTTCCTAAGGATATGGCTGAACGTCTTCTTGTTGAACTGATTGTTGTTTTGTATAGAAATTATGAGTATTTGAATATAAATTCAGATTGGTCCTTGCATGGATTACTTAGCAAGATGCACAATCTCGGCACTTTAAATGAAGTGATCTCTGCTCTGAAAGAAGAGTTTGGTGTGCGATTGGAGCAAGGGAACAAGCCTGTGAATCGCGAGGATACGCGTAGCGCCATCGAGAAAGCGAAACGTTATATTGAGAGTAATTACCATAAAGATTTAAGTATTGAGGAAGTAGCGGAGCTGGCTGATCTCAGCATCAGTCATTTCTGCACTTTATATAAGCAAATAACGGGTTATACCTTTTTGGAGTATGTTACTCACTGCCGGATGGAGAGGGCAAAGTATATTTTGCAGAGCAGCAACGTAAAAGTGTATCAGATAGCTCCTCTTGTCGGTTATCAGGACCCACGTTATTTTACACAGGTTTTTAAAAAGGCTAGTGGTCAAACACCAACAGAATACCGAGAAGAGCATACTAAGCAGAGCCATTAACGAGGAGGTAAGGGATGGAATTTCATTTGGAGATGATTGTTAAGTGTTTAACGAACCTCAAGCTGCAGAAATATTGGAAAGGGTTCGAGGCTGTTTCTTTTGCATTTTATAATAAGGATAACGTGTATCTGTACAATCATCCCAAATTCAAAACGGTAGGATATCATCCACATTTGCTTTCTTGGAGTAATGAATTCTCAGGAGATACCATCATCTTATATGAGGATCACCCTACAGCCATCGTTAATCTGGAATTACATGAAGAATTCGAAGAATTGTACGCCATTTGTGTACACGAATTATTTCATGGTTATCAATTCCTGATGGGAGATGAACGTTATGCAGATGAATTATTGATGATTACCTACCCTTTATCCCTCGAAAATATGGAATTGCGGATTCAAGAAAGACATCATTTATATCTTAGTGTAATGGCAGCTACTATTGAAGAGCGTAATCACGCAATGTACAGATTTATTGCCATCCGTCAACAAAGAGAACAACTGCTTGGGGAGTACGTGCTAAATGAATATCTTATCGAAACGCTGGAAGGACCCGCTTGGTATGTTGAATTAAATGCCTATGCCGAAAAATCCACCCTACCTAATGAGGAAGTATTGCACAAATTCAGTTCGTATTTAATAGATGAACTTGAATCTTCGGCTAATATCAGAAGAAGCTGCTACGGTTCTGGTCTGTTTATATGTTTGCTGCTGGATGAGCTTCGCTCCGATTGGAAAGAAGAGTTTATGAAATCGGAGTTAAGTTTATATGCGTTTTTTAAGCAATTTGTGGATCAAGTCGTCATTCCCTTCGAGGAGATATCCATCAGCAAAGAAACGGAAGATATTATGCAATCGGTCAAAACAATCAGGGAGAAGGAATTCATTGATTTTATCAGCCTGGATGGGTACCACCTGTATATTGAAGGAGATATAAAATCTACGGGTTTTAATCCTATGGGTATTATTGGTGGAGATGAGAAATGCATTCATAAGAATAATTTACGAATCCAAATCAATGATGCGGAGTATTTTCTGGAAAAGCCAGTGATTAGCTACTATACAGCTGACCTTCGAAATATTAATAAACTGCACCTCGTACTAGATGAACCTCCAACTTTTAATAAAGATTCGTTAATCCTTAATGGAATTGGTGAGATCAAAGGTCAATACGAAGTGAAGGAAGATGGATGTTGGCTGCAATGCTAACGTAATTTAAATGAGAAGGAGAGTATGACATTTGTCATACTCTCTACTTGATGTTTATGACTTATAGGATGACACTTCATCACCTATACTTAGAGTAGATGAAAAGATCCTTAGCCGGACACATCAAGGAGGAAACGATATAGATGACTACAAAACAGACATCACAGCTCTCCAGCCTTAAAAAGAGTGTAGCCCCTTACGAGAAAAATGACCGCAACGCAAGTATAAGACAGCTCATCAATACTTTAGGACCACTTGTGCTGTTATGGGGCGGAGCTTATTTCTCTTTATCCGTTTCCTATTGGCTCACCCTTCTGTTAGCTATTCCTGCAGCAGGATTTGTAATTCGAACTTTTATTATTTTTCATGATTGCACACATGGATCGTTTTTTAAGAATCGTAAAGCGAATGATATTATCGGAACGATCACAGGTGTACTGACACTGGTTCCTTATCGGCAGTGGAAACATAGTCATTCCATTCACCACGCCAGCTCCAGTAATCTCGATAAAAGAGGGATCGGCGATATTTGGATTATGACGGTCGAGGAATACGCAGCCGCTTCCTTCTGGAAACGTCTATATTACCGGATTTACCGCAATCCAATCGTGATGTTTGGTCTTGGACCGATTGCTGTATTTATGATTCAGTATCGTTTCAATGTTAAAGGTGCTAGACGCAAAGAGCGGATGAATACCTATTTGACGAATATTTCAATCGCAGCGCTTTATGGCTTGCTAATATGGGCGATTGGCTGGCAGGCATTTCTTATGGTGCAGTTGCCTGTAGCATTTGTATCAGGGTTTCTCGGCATATGGTTGTTCTACGTCCAACATCAGTTTGAAGACTCTTATTTCGAGAATGAATCTGAATGGAGTTATGTGATGGCCGCGGTTGAAGGTAGCTCATATTATAAGCTGCCGAAGGTGCTGCAATGGATTACGGGCAATATCGGCTTCCACCATGTGCATCATTTAAGTCCAAAGGTGCCAAACTATAATTTGGAAAAAGCGCATAACGCGACGCCACCGCTACAAAAAGCAACAACGATTACGATTGGTACCAGCCTGAAGGCCCTTAATTTCCGTCTTTGGGATGAGGAAAATAAACGATTCATTAGCTTCAAAGAGATGAAGTCCATATTAAATAAACCGAAAACTGCAGGCGAGGTCCTGCAAGTTCATAAGCCCAGACTCCAGGGAGAATAATGGCTACATTGTAATCAAATAGCAGCAATATGGAAGGTTAGAGCCGGAGAACTCATTCGTGCTCTAATCTTTTTTCTCTTTATCGTTGTGGTTCACCGGATTTTACCGGATTTATGCTAGAATAAGGTGAGTGGCATATGGCAAAAAGGAGAGCAAACATGCAGAAGTGGCATCATATTTTTCATAAAAGTACAGGTCTTAGCCCTTATGTATGGGTCGTATTTTATATTCTACCGTTTTATTTCATCTTTCGGTCCTCTTCTCCCTACCAGGTAGTTTCGGGAATCTTGATGATCGCTGTGTTTTTTGTTTGTTATGTGCTTTCTTTTGTCTCCAAGGGTTGGTTAGTTTATTTTTGGACGAGCGTGCAGATACTGGTCTCTATAACGATGACGTTGTTGTTTGGATATATGTATTTTGCGCTTTTTTTAGCCTTTTTTATTGGGAATATCCAGAATCGAGTAGGGTTCTTCACCCTGTACTCCATTCATTTGCTGACTACGATTATTACGATCAATTATGAGCTGCTGTCGCGTAATCCCGTATTTATCAGCCAGCTTCCCTTTGTTCTTGTCAGTATGATTGCAGTGATCCTGCTGCCAATCAGTACCTATAACCGCAATAATCAAGGGAAGCTGCAAGACCAATTGGAGGATGCTAATAAGCGTATCTCAGAATTGGTTAAGCTCGAGGAACGCCAGCGGATTTCACGTGATCTTCACGATACATTAGGTCAGAAGCTTTCGTTAATTGGTCTGAAAAGTGATTTGGCAGGAAAGCTTATCGACAGTAATCCGACGCAAGCCAAAGCCGAGATCAATGATGTACGCCAGACGGCAAGAAGTGCACTGAAAGAGGTCCGGGAGATGATTACGCGAATGCGCGGCATTCGGCTTGAGGACGAACTCGTTCATATTCAGCAGTTTCTTGCGGCTGCGGAGATTGACTATGTTTTGCAAGGCAATCCTAAACTGTCTAATACTTCATTGATTACGGAGAATGTGCTCAGCATGTGTATTAAGGAAGCTGTCACAAATGTTGTGAAGCATAGTAATGCACAATCTTGCACAATTATCATTGAACCCACACGCACAGATCTCATCATTAAAGTGAAAGATGATGGAACCGGCATCCCGGGCAATGATCTTTATTTTAAAGGACATGGGCTGCAAGGTATGCGGGAACGTCTTGAATTTGTAAATGGCTGTATGGATATCGTGCGAGATGAGGGGACTACGATAGTAATTAAGGTCCCAAATGCATTTAAGCATCCGGAACAGGAGGTAACCGTATAATGATTAAGATTGTAATCGCTGAGGATCAGCGAATGCTCCTTGGAGCGCTGGCATCTTTGTTGGATTTAGAAGAGGATATGAAGGTCGTGGGCCGGGCAAGCAACGGGGAAGAAGCTGTAGCGATGGTTCAGCAGCATAAGCCGGATATCTGTATTATGGATATTGAGATGCCAGCGATGAGTGGTCTCGACGCTGCGGAAGCGCTGAAGAATAGCGGCTGCAAAACGATGATATTAACCACCTTTGCCCGTGCGGGATATTTCGAACGTGCGCTCAAGGCGGGAGTTCATGCTTATCTGCTGAAAGACAGTCCTAGCGAAGAACTGGCACTTTCGATACGTAATGTGATGGCAGGCCGACGCATGTATGCACCGGAGCTAATGGATGAAGCCTACAGCGGTGAAGTAAATCCTCTGACTCAGCGGGAGAAGGAAGTACTTGGACTCATTGCCGACGGTAAAAATACAAAAGAGATCGCCAGCCAGTTGTACATTACCACGGGAACAGTCCGGAATTACATCTCAGTTATACTAGATAAGCTGGATGTAGGTAACCGCATCGAGGCAATCACTCGATTTAAAGAAAAGGGTTGGTTTAAGTGAGCGGGGTAAGAAACGCTTAGTTGGTTGAAGCGGCTTGTAAACGCGAATAGCAGATCGCTGAACGCTGAACGCTGAACGCTAATCGCTGAACGCTAATCGCTGAACGCTAATCGCTGAACGCTAATCGCTGAACGCTAATCGCTGAACGCTAATCGCTGAACGCTAATCGCTGATCGCTGATTGCTAATCGCTAATCGCTAATCGCTGAACGCTAATCGCTGAACGCTAATCGCTGAACGCTAATCGCTGAACGCTAATCGCTGATCGCAGATTCCTGATTTATGCTCACCAATCGCAAATAGATGTATTTCCTACAACTATATGCTATAAAATGCTCTGCAGATGCGATTTAGTTGCATTTCTTACATCTAAAAGTTCACTTAGAGGGCATTTCCATTATTTTTCGGGGAAATAGTTGTAGAGAATGCAGTTAAAGAGTTGTCTAAGCAGAAAATATACTTATAATTGTACTGAGTGCAGCTATTTCTTTTATTAGCATGAGTGAAATTCTATATAATCCGCTAAAAATAAAATTTTTAATGTTATTTTGATGTTAACACTCGCCAAATGTTCCCGCGCCGTATATCATTAATTATCGGCCTATTATTCACAATAGGACAGTTAATCAAAAGGAAGTGTATTTTCTGATGTCAAGAAAGCTAAGAGCCGGCATAGTTGGCGGCACAGGTATGGTAGGACAACGTTTTATTGCCCTTCTAGAGAATCATCCTTGGTTTGAAGTAACTGCGATTGCTGCCAGTGCTAGATCTGCTGGAAAAACGTATGAAGAATCGGCCAAGGGCAGATGGAAGTTATCTACTCCAATGCCTGAGAACGTAAAGAATATTATGGTCCAAGATGCTTCTAAGGTAGAAGAAGTTGCTGCGGACGTGGATTTGATTTTTTGTGCTGTAGACATGAAAAAAGATGAGATTAAAGCGCTCGAAGAGGCTTATGCTCGCACCGGAACACCAGTAATCTCCAATAACTCAGCGCATCGCTGGACGCCTGACGTGCCTATGGTCATTCCTGAGATTAATCCGGAGCATCTTGAGGTTATTGCACAGCAAAGAAAACGTCTGGGAACAGAGACAGGTTTCATTGCGGTTAAACCTAACTGCTCCATTCAAAGTTATGTGCCTGCACTTCATGCGCTCAAAGACTTCAATCCATCTAAAGTGGTGGTCACCACCTACCAAGCCATTTCTGGTGCAGGAAAGACTTTTGCAGACTGGCCAGAAATGCTGGACAACGTGATTCCTTACATCGGTGGCGAAGAAGAGAAAAGCGAGCAAGAGCCTTTGCGGATCTGGGGAAGTGTTCAAGAAGAGGGTATCGTAAAGAGTGAAGCGCCAACGATTACTTCGCAGTGTATCCGTGTGCCTGTAGCGGATGGACATATGGCTGCTGTATTTGTTTCTTTTGAGAAAAAACCGTCCAAAGAAGAGATTCTGAATCTCTGGAAGAGTTTTAAAGGACGTCCTCAGGAGCTTGAACTGCCTAGCGCACCTAAACAGTTCATTACCTATTTTGAAGAGGACAATCGTCCACAGACCAAGCTGGATCGTGATATCGAGAACGGAATGGGCGTATCGACGGGCAGACTTCGGGAAGATGCCCTCTATGATTACAAATTCGTAGGTCTCTCCCATAACACCCTGCGCGGAGCGGCTGGCGGTGCTGTGTTGATCGCTGAGCTTCTGAAAGCAGAAGGTTATATTCAACCGAAATAAGTCCATGCATGAGCTGCAAAGCTGATGTGAATAGACACCTCATCAAAGCTTAGTCTTTGGTGGGGTGTTTTTATTTTAATTTTGAATTTGGTAAAATAAGTTATGGAAGGAGAGGATACCATTGAATAAATATTTATTAGCTTTTATATGGTTACCATTAATCCTGTTTACAAGCGGTTGTACATCATCAACTCAAGAGGAACAAGAGTATGGAGTGTCCTCTATAAATGCCGAAATTCCTATTCCGAAGAATGCCAAAGAAATCGTAGTGATAACAAATTCAAATAACCCTAATATAAAAATTGGAGCAAAGTACGAGTCGGATAATATAGGGGGAGAACAAGGTCTTTATCGGCCTGACGGCTATTTTAATAAATTAAACGATGCTGGATGGATAGAGCTGGAGGACAAGCGGTTAGGACATGTGCATTTTTTTGAAAAAAAGGACACCGTCATCGCCATCGAAATACATCAGGATACCTTTGATATTCATGAAATGAATAAAGATGCTAAATTCTAAACAGTGGCTAGTTAGATGAAGCATTTGTTATTACTTAAACAGAAAGGTTGAGAGTGTGGTAAGATAGGTAAAGTGTATAAACTATACGAATTCTGAATGACTGACGGAGTGATATGATGGGTGCAAAAAGTAAAGGTGGCGGCACAGGCAGAGGTACGGGGAGTAAAGGCTGGACACGCTGGAACAAAACAGCAAAACCAGTTAAACCTGCAAAAGGTGACCCAACGACGGGTCCAGGTGCTAAAGGTGCAGGTGGAAGCAAGGGCAGTAACGTGAAAAAAAGCGGAAGCACCAAATAGCTCCCTTAAACTGGGTTATTCCTGAAGGTTAACATCTGATTTTGATCGTTAAAATCAGGTGTTTTTTTATGACTAGAGGTAAGGTAAGTATATAGAATGAAAGTAGGATCAGCAGTGAGAATCGATAAATATATAAGCGAAACAGGCTTTTGTTCCAGAAGGGAAACCAAACGATTAATTGCAGCAGGTCGAATCGCTGTAAACGGTATTGTCTGTGAGGCGAACATTCTTATAGAGCCAGAGGATATCGTATGGATCGATGGGGAGCCGATAACAAGCAGTAAAGGGGAGCCAGTGTATCTCGCTTTGAATAAGCCGATAGGTATTACCTGTACAGCAGCCCCACATGTGGCTGGGAACATTATTGATTTTGTAGGGTATCCTTCACGGATCTTTGCGATTGGCAGATTAGACAAAAACTCGGAAGGCCTCATTTTGTTAACCAACGATGGAGAGATTGTAAATAAAATGATGCGTTCCGAGAATGGGCATGAAAAAGAATATGTAGTTCATGTAGACAAACCGGTTACGTCAGAATTCTTACAAGAGATGTCTAGCGGCGTGAACATTCTGGGAGTCACAACGAAACCTTGTGAGGTCTATCGGATCACAGAATGTCAGTTTAGAATTATCCTAACTCAAGGTCTTAATCTGCAAATACGCAGAATGTGCAAGGAGTTAGGATATAGAGTACTAAAGCTGGAGCGCATAAGAATTATGAATATTACATTAGACGGCTTGGAGCTGGGACAATGGCGGCATTTAAGCAGTGAAGAGCTGTATGAGCTTATGTCCCGCTTAAACTGACTTTGTCAACGAAGCCTCTGGCAGTTGTGGTAATATCTTCAGCTCCGGCAATCGCTGAGATAACAGAGATCCCATCCGCACCAGCTGTTAATACTGGTGCAACATTTTGCAGCGTGATTCCCCCAATGCCAACCAAAGGGATGGTAATGCCTTTATTTCTTAGTTCTTCAATCATCGCAGTGCCTTGAACAGCTTTGGCATCCTCCTTGGATGACGTAGGATAAATGGGACCCACGCCCAGATAGTCGGCTCCATCGGCAATCGCCTGCTGAGCTTCAGCGAAGGAGTGAGCGGATACACCAATGATTTTATTCTCTCCAAGTAGCTGGCGGATCGCCAATGCAGGGGTATCCTCCTGTCCTACATGAATTCCGTCCGCATCAAGTGCGATCGCTAAATCAATGTCGTCATTCACGATAAAGGGCACGCCATTGGCATGACAGATCTTTTGAAGTCGTCTGCCAAGATTAAGTCGTGCCTTATCGCTTAAGGATCCGGTACCCTTTTCACGGAATTGAAACATGGTTATGCCCCCAGCTACCGCTTCCTGCAGCACCTTAACGGGAGCTTTACGGCAATTTACGCTGCCCATTATGAAATAGACTTTTAATAGATCTCGCAGATGTTCACTGTTCATTCGTTGCACTGTTTATCCCTCGCAGTCTGTTTTGATAAGCAAAATGATTGGTTGGTCCATGCCCAGCCCCTATGCCCAGCTCGTCCTCAATCGCCGCTTGTATAAATGCTTTGGCAGTTTGAATGGCCTCAGCTACGGATTTGCCTTTGGCTAGCTCGGCGGTGACCGCTGCTGAATAGGTGCAGCCTGTACCATGCGTATGTCTGGTCTGAATCCGGCTACTCTCCAATAAGGTATATTCCTGACCATCATATAGAAGATCGGTTACGGCTGTGGTTGAGGTATCATGCCCCCCTTTTAGCACTACATATTTGGAGCCCATGCCATGAATGATTTTGGCTGCTTTTTTGCGTTCTTCGATGGTGGAGATCGTCATCTTTGTGATCATTTCGGCTTCGGGAATATTGGGTGTCGTCACCAATGCTAAGGGCAGCAGATGGCTGATTAAGGATTGAACCGCCTCCTGCAGCAGCAGTGTGGACCCTCCTTTAGCGACCATCACAGGATCAATTACAAGATTAGACCAGCCGTAATACTTAATTTTATCTGCCACAATGCGGATGATGTCGCTGTTAAATAACATCCCGGTCTTTACGGCATCTGGTTGCAGGTCAAGTCCTATAGAATCAAGCTGCTGATCTATAGCTTCCAGAGTCACTGGATAAACCCCTTGGACACCCAGCGTATTCTGCGCTGTCACAGCTGTGAGGACGGACATGCCATAGACAGAAAGCTCTTGAAAGGTTTTTAGATCGGCCTGAATGCCAGCACCACCGCCGCTATCGGAGCCGGCAATGGTTAGAGCTTTGGATATAATCATCGAATACACTCCTTTGAGGGTCATTAACTGAGCTGTTTGATGCTAGATCTTTCTAGGAAGACTTCTGGCGTGACACATGTCAGTTGATTTAGAAACTCAACCTGAAAGCTTCCCGGCCCTTGACCAGTTGTTAGTTCAGCGGCGATTTCAGCGGCTACTCCATAGAAGGAGAGAGCTTCCACTGCGGCCTCCAACGAGGCACCGCCACTTACCGCGAGAAATGCACCCACAACAGCACTGAGCAAGCAGCCAGTTCCTGTAACCTTCGTGAGAATAGGGTGACCGTTGCTGGAAATATAAGTGTTTTTTCCATTCGTGATCACATCGTCTTTTCCAGTTATGATGACCACACAGCTTAACTTCCTCGCAGCAGCTTCAGCCAAAAGGACTACATCGCCTTCACCTTCGCCAGCATCCACCCCTTTAATGGACCAACTCTCCCCAATCACATTAGCGACTTCAGCCACATTCCCCCGCAGTGCGGTGATTTGCATCTCATTCACTAGCTTTTGAGTGACAGCGGTCCGATAAGAAGTTGCGCCTGCACCTACCGGGTCAAGCACTAGGGGAACCCCGTGTTTATTAGCGGATTTACCAGCAAGCAACATAGATTGAATGGCGTAGTCATTGAGTGTGCCTATATTTAGAACTACAGCAGACGACATAGCGGCGATGTCGATCACTTCTTCGTGGGCATCCGCCATAAAGGGAGAGGCACCCAGCGCCAACAGACCGTTTGCTGAGAAATTGGCTACTACAATATTAGTGATGTTGTGGATCAAGGGGTTGGATTCCCGTACTTTGGCTAAGTAACTCATCATAATTCCTCCTCAAGCTTGTATGAATAACTAACTAAACGTTACAGATTGATAAAAGCTTCCTGTGCTTTAATATCTTCTGGTAGAAGATCGTTGGTGGATAACCACAGCTGAACCTTTTCCCAAGATGTCGGGTCTTGATAACCAAAAGATTGATCGCCAGCATTCATCAGTGGCAGTAGAATCTCAAGACTTTTTTTCTCAATCTCCTTGTCGAGCGGTGAAGTTGCATCTTCATGTGCAACCAGTAAATCCAGGGCTTGTTCAGGATTCTGCTCCACAAATATCTGTCCTTTTGTTATGGCATTTAGAAATTTTTTAAAGTAGGCTTCAGAATTTTGCAATCCTTGTTCGCTGGCCACCAGCACAAGCTCATAATAGTCAGGTACTCCGTAATCCGTTGGATTAAGCGAGGTGACCGGATGTCCCTCTTTTTCAAGGATCAGTTGTTCATGGTTGATGAACCCGCCCATTATTGCGTCCACTTGTCCTGTAGAGATCGCAGGGATAAGGTCAAAACCTACGTCAATTAGCTTGGCGGATGAAGGATCGCCTCCATCACTCTGGATCATTGTCCGAATCATTGCTTCATAGAGCGGAATGGAGGAATAGCCGATTTGTTTTCCTGCGAGCTCTTTGGGACTATGAATACTGCCTGCCTGAGGAACCATCAGATGATTCAGTGGATGCCGCACGATTGCTGCAATCGAACGTACAGGGATTTTCTCGCCGCGTGCCATAAGCACCTGAGGCTGATAATTGAGTGCTAGATCAATTTGATTTGCTGCTACAAGCTTTAGGGCGTCATTGCTGTCCGCAGGCATTTTGATCTCGACATCCAAACCTTCCTCTTGGAAAAATCCTTGCTGTTGCGCAGCGTATAGAAAGGAATGAACGGCATTGGGATACCAATCAAGCATAATCGTCAGCTTGTGTGACTGCTTATTATCGGTATTGGAGGAACCGGTTTGGGAGTTGTTATTTAGCTTGTCTGCCTTCCCGCAGCTGCTTAAGAGCAAAAGTGTGCATACTAGAAATACAGAAATAAGTCCTCGTTGTGGGGATTTTAAATGATTCATTGGTTAGATCCTCTTTTCTTTAAAAATAATTGTTCGAGTAAAGCTATCGCCAGAAAAAGTACAACACCAAGCGCGGACAGCAGAAATACAGCCGCGAACATTTCATCGCTCTGCATATTTCCGGCCATTCTGCGGCTGAAGTAACCGAGTCCTTTACTGCCGCCGAGCCATTCCCCGATAGTAGCTCCGATGACGCAGTATACAATGGACAGCTTTAAGCCAGAGAAAAAAGCAGGCAGCGCCAGTGGAATTTGGGTTTTGACAAGCAGCTGCCAGCGGTTTGCACCAAATGTTAATAATAAGTCCTTGTAGGTCTGGCCACTTGTACGAAGTCCATCAAATGTACTCACTACGACTGGAAAAAAAGCCGTCAAAAACACCACAGCCACTTTGCTCCACAGCGAATATCCGAACCACATAATAAAAATGGGCGATAGCGCAATTAATGGGACCGTCTGGCTAATGATAAGGAAGGGATAGATGGCCTTTTCTACGGGGCGAAACAGGAACATTCCAATACCCAGCAATACACCACAAACCACAGAAAGGACAAAACCTACCAGTATCTCCTGCAACGTCGCTAATAAATGTTGTCCGAATAACAATTGCCTTTGCTCGATCAATGCGATGCCAATAGATGAAGGTGCAGGGAGAATAAAGGCTGGAATCATGTGAAGGCGAACAGCTGACTCCCAGATTACAAGAATGAGCAGTACCAGAAGAAGGAAGGGAGCATAGTTGTCTAGATGTTTTTTAAAAGGTATAGGTTGCATGCAATCTTCGCTCCAACTCTGCCCGTAGTGCTATAAACCGGGGTTCATAGTTCATCTTATAATGTCTTGGTTTTGGTAGATCGACAACGATCTCCTGTAATTCGCTGTGCGCACCGCCAGATAATAAATAAATCCGGTCACTGAGCAATAGGGCTTCTTCCAGATCATGAGTGATGAGCATAATCGTCTGATTCAGTTCACCCCATAACTCCAACAGCCAACGGTGTATCTCACGTTTGGTCATGGCATCGAGAGCGCCAAAGGGCTCATCCAGCAGCATAAGACCACTTCCGCCTCCAGCCACTAAGGTGCGCAGAAATGCTACTCGCTGTTTCATACCTCCCGAAAGTTCATGGGGATAAGCCTTCTCTACATCTGTTAAGCCGAAGCGGGCCAACATTTCCCGAATCTGAGTGATCGTTTTCTGTTTACTAAATCTGGGCTTGATCTCCCAGGGCAAAAGGCAGTTATCGAGCACTGTTCTCCAAGGCAGCAATAAATCCTGCTGAGGCATATAAGCGATCTGACCTAAACGACTAGCGGTTGAGGGGAGCGTAGGGAGTTTTATTTTTCCATGAGTAGGTTCGAGTAAACCGGCAACCGTTTTGAAAAATGTGCTTTTCCCGCATCCGCTAGCACCTACTACGGAGACGAATTCCCCTTGCCTGATATCCATGGATAGATTTGCGAATACAGGGGGTTGTTCAGTTTCCGGAAAAGAGTAGGTTAGGCCTTGAATAGATAAAATGGTCGTGATGATCTAACCTCCTAATATTTTTGTGGAGCGCCTAAACAAATAAAGACCCATCCATTTCCAGAGGAAATGAATGGGTCAAAAAGTTCATTCTGCATAATAACACTTAACATGCTTGATGAAAATTCTGCTCCACTTCCCTCCGCTGGTATGATCCAGATCAGGTTCCAAGGGTCCGGAGCTTGAAGCTCCGTCTCAGTCGGCCGACTCCCCTAGTGAAATAACAGGTCCATATTAATTTGTTTATAAATATACCATATCTTTCTGAGAAGTAAAGAGAGAAAGAAGTGAAGGATTAATCCAAGATTGGGTAAGATATAAGTAGAAATCTAGTTAATATTACAATTCCGATGTATATAATCGGAAAAAAGTATTGACGATCATGTGATGGCAGTGTACTATTCAATTTACCGGAAAAAAACCGGATAGAGAGAGGGGATTTAATAATGAAAAAATGGAGTTTAACTATTATATTGGCGTTAACCGTGGTTCTTGTAGCGGCTTGCGGCAATAATTCGAATACCAATACGGCTGCTGAACCAACAGCTGGAACGAATGGTGGAGCAGCATCTTCAGCGCAAAACAGTTTGGAGGCTGTGAAGGCCAGCGGCAAATTGCGGATAGGTACAGAAGGGACTTATGCACCTTTTACTTATCATGACACTGCGGGGAAATTGACGGGTTTTGACGTGGAAATTGCCGAAGAAGTAGCCAAACGTTTAGGTGTTGAAGCTGAATTTTTTGAAACTCAGTGGGATGGTATTTTTGCTGGGATGGATGCGAAACGGTTTGATGTCATTTTTAATGAAGTTTCCATTAACGAAGATCGCAAAGTGAAATATGATTTCTCTGAACCCTATATTGTATCCAAGGCAGTATTGATCGTGAGCGAAAACAATGAGGATATTAAGACCTTTGCTGATCTAAAGGGTAAAAAAGCCGGACAATCCCTGACCAGTAACTTATCCGACATCGCTCGTGAGAACGGTGCTGAAATCGTAGCTACGGACGGTTTCAATCAAGCGATGGACCTGCTGACTTCGGGACGTATTGATGCAACTGTGAATGATGGCTTGTCTTATCTGGATCTGAAAAAACAAAAACCAGATGCAAAAATTAAAGTGGTTGATGAGATTCCTGAAGGCTCACAAAGTGCCGCGGTATTCCTGAAAGGCAATGATGAGCTGGTGAATGCGGTCAGTGATGCGATTAAAGAGATGAAAAGTGATGGAACGTACTTGAAAATTTCCGAGAAATACTTTGGAGCTGACGTTTCAAAATAATACAAGGCTAGCAAGGCTAATTAAGCCTAGAAGCTAAAAAGGATGTCTGAATAATGGATGACCGCAAAATACAAATTTTCTTAGATACACTGCTACCCCTGCTTAAAGCCGGGGTGGCTTTTACCATTCCGTTGGCGCTACTTTCCTTTGTGCTTGGATTGATTTTGGCGATCCTAACCGCGTTGGCACGTCTTTCACCGTGGGTAATTCCGAAGCTAATCGCCCGTTTTTATGTATGGGTCATTCGGGGAACCCCGTTGTTAGTGCAGCTATTTATTATATTTTATGGTTTGCCGGCTGTTGGTATTGTACTCGACCCTTTCATTGCCGCCACCATTGGATTTACCCTTAGCGTAGGGGCTTATTCATCGGAAATCGTACGCGCTGCTATCCTGTCGATACATAAAGGCCAGTGGGAAGCTGCCTTCTCAGTCGGGATGACTCGTGGGCAGGCTCTGCGCCGCGTAATTCTGCCACAAGCTGCACGCGTTTCTGTACCGCCGTTATCCAATTCTTTTATTAGCTTGGTCAAAGATACATCGCTTGCAGCGATCATCACCTATACGGAGATGTTTAGAACTGCTCAGCAGGTAGCCTCTACCACTTATGAGCCTCTGCTGGTATACTCCGAAGCAGGATTGTTTTATTTAGTGTTCTGTTCTGTGCTGTCGGCGCTGCAAAATTACTTGGAGAAACGACTCGATCGTTACTCTGCGACCTAAAGGAGAGATACTTGTGATTGAAATCATTAATTTGCATAAATCCTTCGGTGCACTCCAAGTGTTAAAGGGTATTGATCTGAAAATGGAGCATGGAAAGGTACTTGTCATTATTGGGCCATCCGGCTCCGGTAAAACTACACTGCTGCGCTGTTTTAATCTGTTGGAAATCCCGGATCAAGGCAGCCTGTCACTCGGGGATATCACCATCAATTTTACAGATCATAAGAAAATTCCTCAGAATTCCGTATTAGCTCTTCGGCAGAAAACAGGGATGGTCTTTCAATCGTATAATTTATTTCCGCATATGACTGCGCTAGGCAATGTGATGGAGGGACAGGTAACTGTCTTGAAACGAACCAAGGAAGAAGCGCGTAAGCGGGGCCTTCAACTGCTGGCTAAGGTGGGTTTGGCTGATAAAGCTGATAACTATCCACATCAGCTGTCAGGAGGACAGCAGCAGAGAGTGGCCATCGCCCGGGCTATGGCAGTAGATCCAGAAGTGCTGTTGTTTGATGAGCCCACTTCGGCGCTCGATCCCGAGCTGGTAGGGGAAGTGCTTAAGGTCATCAAACAATTAGCAGCAGAAGGTATGACTATGGTGATTGTGACCCACGAGATGAAATTTGCCGCCGATGTAGCGGACCGGATCATTTTGATGGATGGCGGTCATATCTTAGAGCAAGGAACTCCGCAAGAAGTGCTGGAGCATCCGAAGAATCCCCGGGCTCTGCAATTTCTGAATAGACTGAATGGTGAAGAAGAGTAGAAAGACAATATATATGAAAAAGCAGCTCGGGAATCATCCGGAGCTGCTTTTTCGTGTGTAGATTATTCAAATGAGAAGAGTAACTGAAATTTGGCTTATCCTCCAGTTTTCAGGAACTCCAAAGCGTTGTAGAGCATAATCGCAGCTTCGGCACGGGTGAGTTCGCTTTTTGGATTAAACTTTCCGTTAGCGTCTAGAGTATTGATCTTGTATTTCAGGGAGCGCTGAATACTGCCTTGATATGCAGGGGTCAGTGACGCTTCATCAGCGATATCTACTGGAACGATATTGATCATCGGCAGATTACCTACGCCTTCGATCGCTTGCACTAGATAGTTAGTGAATTGCTCTTTGGTCATAATTAGGCTAGGATCAATGTCTTTTGGTAGCTTAACTTGATTGTAATAAGCATTGATAAAGGCTTCAGCGTACCAGGCTTTGTCTTTTACTTTTGTGAACAAGCCGCTGGCAACAGGAGCTTTGTTAAAGTCAATGGCTGCGAGGCTGAGCTGAAGACCGCCGGAGATAAACTGAATCCCTTGGGCTGTAGTTACCTTAGAGCCAGGGAGAAATTGAGATTCGCTGACACCTTTAATTAACCCTTGATTTTTTAAAGAAATGATTTTTTCTTTGCCGTTTATGTTATCAATATCCTTAAAGGTGTTCCCAGCTGCAAACATCTGACCACCCAAAGAAAAGGAGAAAATGGCTACGGTTGTGATCGCTGCTAGTGTGCTTTTTTTCATGTTCATGTCTTTTCACCTCGTTGTATGGATAGGCTCCTTAGCCTTTGTCACTCCTTTAACGTTGTAAATTATGGAAAGGTTGCGGTCTAATCTGTATTATTTCACGAAAAAGTAGATTTTAATAGAAATATAGGCCAGATTGGGGTGTAGTACTTTGGATAAGTGGCATGAAATGATATAATGATGTCAGGCTCTTTTCATTCGTGGTTAATTTTGTTATGATTATATCGTAACGATTACTATTTATGGTTTGTCTTAACTGCATAAATAGGAGCGTCTCAGAGGGTACGGATGTTAAATCGTTCCGGGAAGGTAGGAGACCAAATGGATCAAATATCAAATATCAGTCAATTGTTTGCGGCGCAAAAATATAAATTAACGCCTCAGCGTGAAGCTATAGTGAACGTTCTGCTCGACAATGAGAAGGATCATTTAAGCGTAGAAGAAGTATATATGCTTGTTAAGAACAGCTATCCACATCTGGGCCTGGCAACGGTATACCGTACACTTGAGCTTTTATGTGAGCTACACATTGTAGAGAAGATGAACTTCGGAGACGGAGTTGCCCGTTACGATTTGCGCGGGAACGATCATTCGCATATGCATCATCATTTGATATGCAGCGTATGCGGTCGGTTGGAGGAAATTAAGGACGACTGGCTTGTGGAGCTGGAGAGAAGAGTGGAACGTGAATATGGCTTTAACGTCACGGATCACCGCCTTGATTTCAAGGGTACTTATGGAACATGTAAACGTACTGGCTGCAAAAAAGCAAAAGCAGAAGCAGATAAAGCAGTCTCGTAAGATTGCTTTCTAACCTAAAGACACAGGCTTTCTCTAAGCCTGTGTCTTTTTTGATTACTGCGTTCTAGGAAGTCTAGCTTCGAGTAGGTACAAAGGATTTGATCCACGTTCCGAAACTGCCAGGGTTACGGCTCTGAACGAGAATTACACCTTCTCCACGGAAGCGGCAGACAAGTGCTTCACCACTGGTTATGCTGTTAAGCCAGCCAGAGGCTGCCTTTTCCACCTTGTAGTCCATATAGTCTGGCCATGCTACGAGGTGTCCGTTATCGATAATCATTTCTTCACCAGGTCCTAAATTTATTGCATGGATAGCACCGAAGGAAGACAGGAACACCGTTCCTCTGCCACTGATTTCTACAATGAAGAAGCCTTCACCGGAGAAGAGCCCTCTGGTTAAATTCTGCATTTTGGTATTTACTTGAATGCCTTCAGTTCCGGCGAGAAATCCGTCTTTTTGAACTAACAGTTTATACGATCCGTCTAATTCTATCGCCTGAATATCGCCGAGTGAGCCAGGTGACAGCAATACCTCACTTTGACCACGGGTCGCTCTAAGTTCTTGAAAGAAGAATTTCTCACCGCTCAGCATTCTCCCGAGACCGCGCATTAAACCACCATCCACGGTTCCTTTTAATTCTACGTTAGGTGACATCGCGACCATTGCGCCCATTTCAGCCTTTACGCTTTCACCGGGATTTAGTTGGACCTTTAACATAGCAAAAGCACCTTCATACAAAACCTGGTAATTCATCCTTTAAACCTCCGCATCTATTTAGATAAGATAGAATACTAGCTTTGCTCTAAGTGTAACGGAATTCTTGCTTCGCTCATAGTCTGGAATATGTTAAAATGAAGTTGTCTTATAGATGTAAGATCAATAATCATTCACCCATGAATAGGAGAGTGGTGTCACATGGCACGAACCAAGACACAAAAAGCCTTGCGTAAGGCAGAGCGCTCCGGAGCCTGGTGCGCAGCACAGAGTCGTAGATTGAATAGTGATTATGGAGCCATTTCACAGCATGTACGATTAACACCAAGCAAGCAGGAACAATTGAATAAGAATAGATATAAGGGGCAGATCTTCCAAGATGATGCTCCTTTTTTATTGGCTATTTGATAAGAGAACATCGCTCAGCGTATAGTAATTGAAGAAATAATATATAGGAGATGTATCCCTGATGAAACAAAATAAATATGACGATTCGAATTTCTTCTCCGCCTACCAGCAAATGCCCCGTTCTATTGGAGGGCTTGCAGCAGCAGGAGAATGGCATGTATTAAAGGCGCTTCTTCCAGACTTACATAATAAAAGTGTGCTTGATCTAGGCTGCGGCTTCGGCTGGCATTGCCTATATGCCCGTGAGCAGCAGGCGAGTTCAGTTATAGGTGTGGATATCTCTGAAAAAATGCTGCAACAGGCGCGTGAAAAAACGAACGATCCTGCTATAACTTATATCCAGCTGCCGATTGAGGACATTGATTTTACGAGCGAGCAATTTGATGTGGTCCTCAGTTCATTGGCTTTTCACTATATTGAATCTTTTGCAGCCATCTGCCGAAAGGTGCATTCGTTTCTTAAGCCTGGCGGGAGTTTTATTTTTTCAGTGGAGCATCCAATCTTTACTTCACGTGAAGAGCAAGACTGGTATGCCGATGAGCAAGGCAACCGCCTGCATTGGCCCGTAGATCATTATCAATCAGAAGGACTTCGTGAAACTAAATTCTTAACAGAAAATGTGATTAAATACCATCGCACGATTTCCACCTACTTTAATGACCTGATTGAAGCTGGCTTTACTATTAAAGCGGTTAAAGAACCAAAGCCTTCAGAAGAAATGAGTAATGATCCTTGGATGAAGGATGAGGAGCGTAGACCGATGTTCCTGATCATTTCGGCTGTAAAAGAATAATCTCATGCTCACGAGTTATATTCGAATATAGAAGCAGGGGTTGTCCTAAAAGTAGCTTTTTCTACTAAGGGACAACCCTTTTGCAATGAAACGGGTTTACTTCATTTACACCTGTTCTCTGCTGTGCACACGATATTCTCTTGGTGACATCCCGAAACGACTTCGGAAGACCCGGTGAAAATAGGTGTAGTTCGCAAAACCACAAGTTTCTGCTACTTGCTCCAGCGGCATGGGACTGAAGGTTATCCGTTCTCTGGCCATTTCCAGTCGGACATCGTTTACATATTTAATAATACTGGTCCCAAAGGCTTCCTTAAATAAATGAACGGCCCGCGAGACGGATATACCCACAAAACCTGCTACATCCTCCAATAGAAAGGGTAGGGTTGCGTGCTCCTCAACATATTGCTTCATTCGGTATGCCAGATAACCTTTTGGAGTAATTGCTGGCTGGTCTGTAATTAGCCGGTCGATTTCCATACATAGAATTTGCAGATAGCAGGCAGATATTTCTGGAGAGAAGTCGGAAAGTCGACGGTGCTCCAGAATCAATTGGCGAAACAAGCCAAGAAAATTCTCACTAAGCGGCACACTTAGGCGAGTGGGTCTTTGTGAACGTTGCCACCATTCATCAATCCATGTTCCTCCGCAAAAGATATGATAATCTCCGCTTTCAATTCGTGGCTTGCCTACAGGGTACTCTTCTTTATCTATGATCAAATAGTAAGGATCATTTGGAGCGAATAACATAATATCCCCGCTTTCCACAGGTGACATCACACCATCGATCAATGCACGGCTTCTTCCTTCTGTTTGCAGACGTATAAGAAAGTTCTGGTTCCCTTGACTTTGAGACATATGAAAAGGCTTGCGATGAAAAGAAAATCCGGCTGATAATACGTGACAGGTAGCAGAATGAGTCATAGGTCCTCCTGGGTGTATTGAAATGATAAGCAGATTGTTCATGTTTTAATCATATTATTCATTTTAATATATACGCTTTCATATTACTATGTAGCTAAGCAATAAAGAAAGAAATCGACCATCAACGCTAGAAACAGTCGGTATTAGCTGTGCTTACAAGAATGACAGTTTAAGGAAACTGATGTGAATCAGATTAGTCAATTCTGTTACAGCATTATTGTTCAAGTGATTGTCACTACAGAAAGCTAACTTTAAATCCAATTGGAGTGATTCGAAAATGCTGAAGATAGGCCTGCAATTGTATACGCTCAGAGAAGAACTGGAACAGGATTTTGAAGGGACATTGCGTAAAGTAGCAGCCCTTGGTTATAAAGGTGTGGAGTTTTTCCATTACTTCGGCCGTAGCGCAGCAGAAGTCAAACAATTGCTTGATGAACTTGGACTAGTAGCGCTGGGTGCACATCGTCCCTATGACGCGTTGTTGAATGATACAGAGGCAGAGATCGCGTACAACCTGGAGATTGGAAATCATCATCTAATTGTGCCGTATCTGTCAGAAGAACAACGTAACTATGAAGAAGTTGCTGCGAATCTGAAGATTATTGGAGAAAAGTGTAAGGCGCGTGGAGCGGTTCTTTTGTACCATAATCATGACTTTGAGTTAACTGATCGATATGGTGACCGTACAGCGTTTGACGGTTTGTTTGAAGAGGTGCCGGCTGATTTGCTGCAAGTTGAAATGGATACATGCTGGGTACATCACGCAGGTTATGATGCCGTAGAATATATCAACAAATACGCTGGCCGGTTGCCAATCATCCATCTTAAAGATTTGAAGAAACATGAGGATGGTTCACCGGAAACGGTTGTTCTAGGCGAAGGAGAAGTAAACCTTACAGCAATTCTTGATGCGGCTGTACAGGCAAAGGTAGAGTGGGCGGTAGTGGAGCAGGATTATTGCAGCCGTTCACCATTAGGAAGTGTAGAAGATAGTTTGAAATGGGTAAAAGCATACGCTAATCAAGGGGGAAATGTTCATGTCTAAAAAGTTGAGAATTGCTATTGTCGGTTGCGGTGGAATTGCTAATGGAAAACATATGCCAAGTTTGTCACGTCAAGCAGATGCTGAAATGGTAGCCTTCTGTGATATCGTCGAAGAACGTGCACAGGAAGCAGCAAAAACCTATGGTGCTGAAGGCGCGGCTGTATATACAGATTATCAAGAGCTTTTGAAAGCCGGAGGATTCGATATCGTGCATGTATGTACACCGAATGACAGTCACTCCGTGATCACAATCGCAGCATTGGAAGCTGGCAATCATGTAATGTGTGAGAAGCCAATGGCGAAGACTACAGCTCAAGCACAGGAAATGTTAGAGGCTGCCAAACGCACTGGCATGAAATTGTCTGTAGCTTATCAGAACCGTTATCGTGCGGATAGTGAATATCTTAAAGACGTTTGTGAAAACGGTGAGCTTGGTGAGATCTATTATGCAAAAGCGATTGCCGTTCGTCGTCGTGCGGTTCCTACATGGGGCGTATTCCTGGATGAAGAAAAGCAAGGCGGCGGTCCGCTGATCGATATCGGTACGCATGCGCTTGATCTAACATTATGGATGATGGACAATTATAAACCGCGTAGTGTTATGGGCTCGACTTTCCATAAGCTCGGTAACCGTAAAAACGGCGGAAATGCCTTTGGTCCATGGGACCCTGAACAATTTAAAGTAGAAGATTCAGCATTTGGATTTATTACCATGGAAAATGGTGCTACAATTGTACTGGAATCAAGCTGGGCTCTTAATGTATCTGAATTTGGAGAAGCGAAGACGCTCCTAGCAGGTACAGAGGGTGGCGCAGATATGAAGGACGGGTTACGCTTAAATGGTGACCGTGGTGGCCGTCTGTACGAGACTAAAATTGACTTGTCCGCAGGGGGAGTAGCTTTCTTTAACGGAGGACAAGAGAGTGAATCCGATCGTGAAGCTCGCTTGTGGCTTGAAGCAGTTCGGGAAGATAAAGAACCAGTAGTTAAACCTGAACAAGCCCTTGTCGTTACCCAAATTTTGGAGGCTATTTACGAATCTTCCCGTACAGGTCGTGCTGTGTATTTTGACGGAACATCAGATAACTAAACGAGAAGCAGGTGTGAAGTTCATGAGTTCAAACAGACATTCTGTAGTCATTGTTGGTTTTGGAGGAATGGGAAGTTATCACGCAGGATTGATAAAAGAGACCTCTACCTTAATCGTAGTTGGAACGTACGACGTGCTTGAAGCACGTCGTACCAATTCCAACGACGCTGGCTACAAGGCGTACCAAAGTTATGAAGAAGTATTGGCAGATTCTTCGGTCGAAATTATTCTAATTGCCACACCGAACGATGTGCACAAAGAAATTGCGATTCGTGCATTACAAGCTGGCAAACATGTCATTTGTGAGAAGCCAGTTGCTCTATCTAAGGTTGAATTTCAAGAAATACTGGCGGCGGCTGATCAAGCTGGACGTGTGTTTATGGTGCATCAGAACAGACGTTGGGATGAAGATTTTTTAACCATCAAAAAAATGTACGACGAGGAGACGATTGGATCCCTATTCCAGATCGAATCCCGCGTGCACGGAGCGAACGGAATTCCTGGTGACTGGCGTCATGTTAAGGCACAAGGCGGAGGGATGCTGCTGGATTGGGGCGTTCACTTATTGGACCAGCTATTATTCATGATTGATAGCAAAATTACCAGTGTGAGCAGTAGTCTAAGCTTTATTTTAGGAAACGATGTCGATGATGGTTTTGAAGCTATTCTGCAATTTGAGAATGGAATTAAAGCGATCGTAGAGGTTGGGACGACTAACTTTATTACATTGCCAAGATGGTATGTGAAGGGTATCGAAGGCACTGGAATTATTGAAGACTGGTCTTTAACTGGAAGATTGGTGACCAGAAATAACGCAGGTGAAAAAATCGAACCGAAGCCGATTCGTGCAGGTGTAGGACTAACTAAAACTATGGCACCTCCATCGGAGGGGGCAACGATCACTGAGGAATTACCTCAGCCGTCGGAGTTAAGCTCTAGCTTTTATGATAATTTCGCTGCTGTCATTGAGGGTACTGCAGAACCTATCGTTAAGAACGCTGAGGTTATGCGGGTACAGAATTTGATTGAAGTTATTTTTGAAGCTGCTGAGAGTAATCAAGTGGTGAAGAATTTTGATATCTACGATAAATAATAAGTAAACTATTTCCAAGAGGAGGTGGCCTACAATGAAACTTGGAGTATTTATGGTCTTGTTTGGAGGTCGTAAGCTGGAGGATGCTCTTGATTACGTAGTATCCAAAGGGCTAAAGGCGGTAGAAATCGGTACGGGAGGCAATCCTGGCAACAGCCACTGCGACCCTAGAATGCTGCTGGAGAATGAAACAGCCTTACAAGAATTCAAACATGCCGTGGAATCTCGCGGACTTACAATCAGTGCTTTGAGCTGCCACGGTAACCCATTGCACCCGCAAAAAGAACTTGCTCAAAAGGATCATGAGGATTTCGTAAACTCGGTCAAATTGGCGCAGAAGCTAGGGGTTCCGGTTGTGAATACCTTCTCTGGATGTCCTGGAGATCATGAGGGTGCTAAATATCCGAACTGGCCTGTAGCTCCATGGCCCAATGATTATCAAGAAATTCTGGACTGGCAATGGGAGAACAAGGTTATTCCTTATTGGAAAGAATGGGGTGCCTTTGCCGCTCAGCATGATGTAAAGGTAGGTCTTGAGCTGCATGGCGGATTCTCTGTACACACACCAGGTACTCTGCTGCGGCTGAGAGAAGCAGCAGGTGAAGTGATCGGTGCGAACCTTGATCCGAGTCACATGTGGTGGCAAGGAATTGATCCTGTGCAAGCGATTCATATTTTGGGACGCCAAGGTGCAATCCATCACTTCCATGCGAAGGATACCGTTATTGATCCTGTGAATGTCAATATGCACGGATTAACTGATATGCAGTCGTATACCAAGATGCTTGACCGTGCTTGGCAGTTCCGTTCTGTCGGTTTTGGACATGATCTTAAGACTTGGGCTGACATTATTAGTGCACTTCGTTTGGTTGGGTATGACTATGTGGTTAGTATTGAGCATGAAGATGGGCTGATGTCTATTGAAGAAGGTTTCTCCAAAGCTGTAAGTAACCTTCAACAAGTATTGATTGAGGAGCCACTGACAGAAATGTGGTGGGTTTAAACGAAATGGAGAGCTTCACGAAAGTTAAATTAAATGATGAACAGCTGGATATTTTGGTGAAAGCGGTTTTCGGTTCAGAAACTGCGGTTAACCTTAGTTCAGAACTTACGGGAGGCTTTTTTAATACAGCCTATGATTTGGAACTCAGCACTGGGAAATCTGTCATTCTAAAGGTTGCCCCTGCTGTAGAGACAGATACGTTAAGTTACGAGAAGAACATTATGCGAACTGAAGTGGAAGCTCTCCGTATGGTTGCAGATAAGGGTGTTGTGCCCGTGCCTGCCGTCTACCATTATGATGAAAGTCTGCTGCTTATTCCTATTCCGTATTTCTTTATGGAAAAGGTGGAGGGCCAGCCCTACAGTGATGTGAAGGAGAGTCTTTCACTTCCGGAGAGAGACGCTATCGAAACGGAGCTGGGGCGTTACAATCGCATAATCAATGAGATACGCGGAGAACGTTTTGGCATTTTTGGAACGGATTCAGAGGAGCCAAGAGCCTCGTGGAGAGAGACCTTTTCATGCCTGATGGAAAGTGTACTTGCTGATGCCAAGAGGCTGAATGCAAAGCTACCTGCGTCCTGTGAAGAGATTATGCAGGAGGTTTCCAAGTATCTCCCTGCATTAGATGCCGTAACCGAGCCACGACTGGTGCATTGGGATTTATGGAATGGGAATGTATTTGTGAAGGATGGAGTCATCGTATCGCTGATTGACTGGGAGAGAGCCCTGTGGGGCGATGTGCTGATGGAGTATTATTTTAGGCATTTTGAGAATTCTGCCAGTTTCTATAAGGGGTACGGAACAACCTACGACAGTCCGAACGAGATTCAGCGGAAGAAGCTTTATGATCTTTATCTTGATCTTATTCTTACTATCGAATGTTATTCACGCAAATATGCAGACGAAGGTTATGTCCGTTGGACGCATGATAACTTGACTGAGGGTTGGAACCGTTTTAAAGGCAGCAGTGAATAAAGGTTATAGGTGTGAAAAATGACGTGCGAAAGCACGTCATTTTCCTGTATCTAATTAGATTGGAGGATTACCATGCAGCCGTTAAAAATACCGAGAGAACATAAGCTTCAGATTACAGCTAGTATTCAAGAATATTTTGATACAGAGCTGTCCAGTGAAATTGGGCAATTAGCCAGCGAGAACCTTCTCGATTTTATGCTCAAAGAACTTTCGCCTTATATTTACAATCAAGCGTTGGCAGATGCACGAAAAATGATTGAGCAAAAGATGATTTCTCTGGAAGAGGAGATTTATGCTCTCGAACAACCCTTATCCTCAGGCAGAAGATAATCCGAAAACACGATTAATTTTAGCGCAGATTTATAACAGTTACGTCTGGATCAGTATCAGCTTCGTAATTTACACCTTCAGTCTCGAATCCAAATAGCTGGAAGAATTCCTGTTTATAGCTGTGCAGATCCGTTAGGTCGTAGATATTGTCTGAAGTAAGCTGGTCCCAGATTTCTATAACTTCTTGCTGGACTGCCGGAGACAATTCCCAATCATCTATACGGATACGCCCTTCTTCATCCACAGGAGTTCCTTTCGCTGCGTAGAGATGTTCAGCAAACAACCGATAGGTTTGCTCAATACAACCTTCATGAAGACCGTGCTCTTTCATGACTTTGTAAAGGGCGGAAATATAGAGGGGCACGACAGGAATCGCCGAGCTGGACTGTGTGACAAGACCTTTTGTGACCGCTACATAAGCTCTACCGTGAGTAACAGATAACGCTTCGTTAAGTGTTCTTGCCGTAGCTTCGAGATGGTCTTTTGCAAGTCCAATCGTTCCCTGGCGATATACGGCTTGAGTAAGCTCTGATCCGATATACGAATAAGCAATAGTGGTTGCGTGATCAGCTAATACTCCGGCTTGCTGGAGTGCTTCTATCCATAACTGCCAATCATCACCGCCCATCACCCGTACGGTATCATGAACTTCCTTATCGGTTGCGGGTTCGATGGAGATTTGAGTGACTTCACCGGTATGAAAATTTACAGTTTTGTTGGTAAAGGTGTCGCCAATAGGTTTGAGAACAGAGTTATATACTTCACCTGTCTCCGGGTCTGTACGGCGCCCAGAAGCAACACTGTAGATGACCAAATCGACTTGTCCTAATTCGCTGCGGATCAGCTGAATCGTTCTTTCTTTGGTCTCTTTGGAGTAAGCATCTCCGGTAACGCTGTAGGATTGCAGACCTGCAGACTCCGCAAGTTGTTCGAAGGCGGCGGAATTGTACCACCCAGCAGAGGCTGTACGGGCTCCATTGCTGCTGCTCGGCCGATATACGCCTACTGTGCTGGCTCCAGCCCCAAAGGCGGCTGTAACCCGTGAGGCGAGGCCGTAGCCTGTGGATGCGCCAATGACAAGCACCTTCCGGGGTCCTTTGATCGCGGGTTGTGCCTTAATATACTCAATTTGCCGCTCGACTTGACGAGCGCAGCCTTGCGGATGTGCGGTTGTACATATAAAGCCACGTGTTCTAGGTTTTATGATCATAATAATAGTTTCCTCTCTTTCATGAAAAGCAGCTAATGATACGTGTTATTTCTAATTTTAACAATTTTCATTCCAATGGAGAAGGATTGTTTATCTTTCTTGGATCAAATACAATGAATCCCGGGCTTTTATGAGGTTGGATTTTTGCATTTTTACTTAACTCTGTATGGTGGTGAAGTCTTGGAAAGTCAGACTAAAACAAAATTGACGGTTGAGCAGCAGGACATCCTGGTGGGTGCTGCTTTTGGAAGCCATGTGAAAATCATTCAAAGTACGGAATTGACGGGAGGTTATTTCAACGCAGCTTATGACCTCCTATTGTCAGATGGCAGAGCTACGATCCTTAAAATATCGCCATCCGATGAGACAGACACGCTAAGTTACGAGCACGATATCATGGCTACAGAGGTTGCGGCAATGCAGCTAATGAAGTCTAAAGGAACGGTACCTGTGCCTGAGGTATACGCTTATGATAACAGCAGAAATTTAATATCGAGTGACTTTTTTTTCATGGAGAAAATAATCGGCCAGCCCTATAATGAAATTAAGGAAGAGCTTAGTCCGCAGCAAAGAAGTTGTATTGAGGAAGAATTAGGTCGTTATAGCCGGATTATCAATGAGATTCAAGGGGATCATTTCGGATTATTTAATGTATCCTCGAAGATAAAGGGGACTTCTTGGCGGGAAACCTTTCAAAATTTGATTGGCAACCTCCTTGATGATGCTCGGCGCTTAGAGGCAAAGATGCCCATTCCTTTAGAAAAGATTGAGGCGGAGATTAACAGCCGTATACATGTGATGGATGTGGTCACTGAGCCACGTTTAGTTCACTGGGATCTATGGGATGGGAATGTGTTTGTGCGAGAGGGAAGCATTGTTGCCTTAATCGATTGGGAACGGGCGTTATGGGGCGATCACCTTATGGAATATTATTTTCGCTATATTGAGGATTCTGAGCATTTCTGTAGAGGTTATGGGGACAGCTTTGATAGCCCTAATGAATGTGCACGCAAAAAACTCTACGACTTATATATCGATTTAATTTATTTCATTGAGTGTTATTCGCGTAAATACGATAGCCAAGGCCATTTCCAGTGGGCACAGGATAATCTGCTGGAAGGTTGGGAACGTTTCATGGGTTAGGACATTTTCAGCAAGATTACAACATAAGAAGGTAAGGAGGCTGAGCAGGAGAAGGGAGAGGATTCTCATGTTTGAGTGGCTAAGTGTACATATAGATATCGTAAGTTTGCTGTGGCTGTTGCCGATCCTATTTATGTTTCATGATTTTGAAGAAATATTAACGATTGAAGCATGGGGGGCAAAGTATAGAACCAGGTTAGAGGACGCAATTCCTTCGTTTATGCGCAAGACGTATCATTCGATGTTACAAATGACTACACGTAATTTTGCAATGGACGTATTATTCGTGTATATTTTTATAGTGACGGTAACTTGTATTGCAGTATTCTTTTCTAATTACTTATTGTACTTGGCAGTGCTTGCGGTATTTTTCTTACATGTATTTACTCATCTAGGACAGACGATATATTTAAAGATATATACACCAGGGGTAGTTACAGCAGTACTAGTAGTTCTTCCCTATTCTCTTTATGCGTATTATCGACTATTGAATGACAACTTGGTATCTCTTGGAGATATCGGATGGTCTCTGCTGTTAGTTCTTTTGCTGCTTCCGCCAATATTGTGGTTGTTAGTGAAGAATAGAACTCGCATTAAACAGAACTAGTACATAAGGCTGCTGCTGGCCATATCTTTTTCAGAAAAATCTTGACTAGAACCCTTAGAACTAGATAAAATAATACTTATTGCTTACAACTTGGTGAGAATCATTATCATAATTGACGAGGAAATGAGAGGGTGACAAGATGGAGCGCCTTTTAGAGGTAAAAGATCTAGCGATATCATTCAAAACACACGGTGGAGAAGTACAAGCGATCCGTGGTGTTAGCTTCCATGTAGATAAAGGTGAAACTCTAGCGATTGTTGGGGAATCCGGTTCCGGTAAAAGTGTAACTTCACAAGCGGTAATGAAGTTAGTTCCAACGCCGCCAGGAGAATATAAACGTGGACAAATTTTATTTGATGGACAAGATTTGATCGGTAAGTCTGAGAAGCAAATGCAGAAGATTCGTGGTAAAGAGATCGGTATGATTTTTCAGGATCCGATGACTTCCTTGAACCCGATGATGAAGGTCGGCAGACAAATTACTGAAGTACTGCACAAACATGAGAAAATCTCCAAAGAAGCTGCCAATAAACGTGGGGTTGAACTGCTTACGCTAGTAGGTATTCCTTCACCAGAGCGCCGCTTCAATCAATATCCGCATGAGTTCAGTGGCGGTATGCGCCAACGTGTCGTTATCGCAATGGCACTTGCAGCAAACCCTAAGCTTCTGATTGCGGATGAGCCAACTACAGCGCTCGACGTTACCATTCAGGCACAGATTCTTGACCTGATGAAGGAATTGCAGAAGAAGATTGATACGGCGATTATTTTTATCACCCATGATCTTGGTGTTGTAGCAAGAATGGCGGATCGTGTAGCGGTAATGTATGCCGGACAAATTGTTGAAATGGGAACTGCAGAAGAGATCTTCTACGATCCAAGACATCCTTACACTTGGGGATTGCTTGCATCCATGCCAAGTTTAGAGAGCAAAGGTTCTTTGCTTACCGCTATTCCTGGTACCCCTCCAGATTTGATCAAACCGCCTAAGGGTGATGCCTTCGCACTTCGCAGCACCTATGCTATGCAAATCGATATGGAGAAAGAGCCTCCAATGTATAAGGTTTCGGATACCCATATGGTGAAGTCTTGGTTAATGCATCCGATGGCACCTAAGGTGGAACCGCCGACAGTCGTTAAGAATAGACAACGTATACTTAAGAACGCTTATCCAGAGCCAGTTTTAGTGCAAGAAGGCGCTAAGTAAGCAACTTGTTTTAACTAAATAATAAGAGGAAACGCTAGGCCATTTAGTTGGCTTAGCGTTTTTTTTATTTTCTACAATGTTCACTATTATTTAAATAAATATGAATTAATACGAACTTAATTAAATAAAAGGGTTGACTATTTATCGTTTTCATCTCAAAATGAAAAGGCATACATAGGGGGTATAACGATGAAGAAGATAATTATTACTACTTTACTTAGCGTTTCATTATTAGCTGTAACCGCGTGCAACAACGACACGGCTAATTCTGGCAACACAAACAGCGGACCTGAGCCTGTTCAGCCTGTCTTCAAGAATGTTTCTGTACATGATCCTTCCATTATTTTGGCTGATAATAAGTACTATGTGTTTGGCTCACATTTGGCTTCTGCTAAATCCGACGACCTGATGTCCTGGACTCAATTGTCCTCTGGAGTTGTTGATGGAAACGTACTCATCCCGAATGTCAAAGAGGAATTAAAAGAGGCCTTAACCTGGGGAAAGACGGACACTTTATGGGCACCGGATGTCATTCAATTGGCGGATGGTAAATATTATATGTATTACAACGCGTGTAAAGGTGATTCCCCATTATCAGCACTTGGTATAGCCGTGTCAGACCATATTGAAGGACCTTATAAGAACAAAGGGATCTTCTTAAAGTCAGGTATGGTGGGTGTAGGCGATGACGGAGAAACTTATGATGCCACACAAAAGCCGAATGTTGTAGATCCGGATGTGTTCTTTGATAAAGAAGGCAGATTGTGGATGGTGTATGGTTCTTATTCCGGTGGTATTTTTATTATGGAACTGGATACAAGCACAGGATTCCCACTGCCAGATCAAGGTTATGGCAAAAAGCTTCTAGGCGCAAATCATGCGCGGATAGAAGCTCCCTATATGCTGTACAGTCCTGAGACGGATTACTACTACCTGTTCCTATCCTACGGGGGGCTGGCTGCTGATGGCGGATATAACATCCGTGTAGCTCGCTCGAAGACACCTGATGGACCATTTGAAGATTCTGAGGACCAGGATATGATCGATTCACAGGGCACAGCTGGCGTATTGTTTGATGATCCTGCTTATGCTCCTTACGGAGTTAAACTCATGGGGAATTTCGAATTCCTGAATAATGACGATGAGCTCCCAGTAAGTGGGGAAGGATATGTATCACCAGGACATAACTCCGCATTTTACGATGAAGAGACTGGCAAGTATTATTTGATCTTCCATACACGGTTCCCGAATCGTGGTGAAAAGCATGAGGTTAGAGTACACCAGATGTTCATGAACGCTGATGGCTGGCCGGTGGTCGCACCACACCGTTATGGTGGCGAGACCATTGATAAATATACGAAAGAGCAAATCGCAGGCGAATACAAATATGTGAATCATAATAAAGAAATTACGGCAGATATCGTGCAATCGGAGCTAATTCAATTGACGAAGAGTGGTAAAATCAAAGGCGCAGTAAAGGGCAAGTGGAAGCTTATCGACGATCATACTGCAGAGTTAACGATAGGTGGTTCTACTTATAAGGGTGTGTTCCTGAAAGAGTGGAATGAAGCTACAGCCAGTAATGTTATGACGTTCACCGCGGTTTCTAATGAAGGGATCTCTATCTGGGGAAGTCATGTATCACCTTCGGAATAAGATAGTTTAAAAGGATTAACAGCAGAAGGGGTTTCAACTAGTCATGTGTAATGGCTAAGTTGAAACCCCTTTTATAATGTAGGATTAGTCTACGAACTTTCGGATCACAATAACAGCATTATGGCCGCCGAAGCCAAATGAATTGGAGATGCCTATTTCGAGATTAGCTTTTCGCGCATTGTTAGGTACGTAATCTAAATCACAGATGGAATCAGGCGTGCCCTGATTGATGGTAGGAGGAATGATCCCTTCTTGGATACTCTTAACTAAAGCGATGGCTTCTAAGCCGCCAGCGGCCCCTAAAGCATGTCCAGTCATGGACTTATTAGCGGTTACGGGGATGTGGTAGGCATGCTCGCCAAATAATTTTTTAATCGCTAGGGTTTCAGAATGGTCTCCTACTACTGTACTTGTCGCATGCGCACTGATTACATCTACGTTGTGGGGCTGGAGATTAGCTTCATTTAGCGCTAACTTCATAGCTTGATAGGCACCAATCCCCTCTGGATGAGTGGCAACCATATGATAAGCATCAGAGCTAGCACCATACCCGATCACTTCACCGTGAATCTTGGCGTTTCTACGCTGAGCATGGGAGAGTGACTCAAGAATGACTATGCCGCCACCTTCACCGATTACAAAGCCATCCCGTCCTCCATCGAAAGGGCGGCTCGCTTTAGTAGGCTCTTCATTTCGTGTAGATAAAGAGGTGGCATTCCCGAAGCTGGCCAACGAGATTTCAGTAATAGCAGCTTCAGAACCCCCGGCTATAACAATGTCCGCACCGCCATAACGAATTAAACGGAAGGCCTCACCAATCGCAGTATTTCCAATAGAACAAGCTGTTACTGGAGACATGGTCGGGCCGAGAGCTCCAAATTTAATGCTGATCATCGCCGCAGCCATATTGGAGATCATCATGGGAATTAAGGTAGGGCTGACTCGATCAGGTCCACGCTCTTTCAGGACCGTACCTTGATCCATCAAGGTCTGAATTCCTCCAACACCAGATCCTACATAAACGCCAAGTCTCTCCTTGTCAATCTTATCAAGCTGGAGGCCAGAATGTTTCCAAGCCTCTTCAGTAGCTGCGAGGGCAAACTGACTGAATCTGTCCATTCGCCGTGCCTCTTTACGCCCAAATCTGCCTTCTGCATCGAAATCACGTACTTCGCCGGCAATTCTCGTCTTAAAACCTGTTGTATCAAATGAAGTGATCGGGGATATACCCGATTCACCAGAAATTAGCCGATCCCAAAATTGCCCGATTGTATTTCCAAGTGGTGAGATTAAGCCCATGCCTGTAATCACTACGCGTTCCATAATGAACCTCCTCAGCTAGTGTATACTAGTATTTTTCCACTTTATTTATCCTATTACAAGTTATCGTTTATCCTAGTATAATTTGTACTATACTAAAGGAACAGAAATCCCAAAGTGGAGGTAGCTTATGGCTAATCAAACAAGATTACAAGCATTATCCGATTTTTTGAAAGCACGTCGTGCGGCAATTTCACCAAGCTCTGTAGGCTTGCCAGAAGGCACACGCAGAAGAACGCCAGGACTCCGCAGGGAAGAGGTTGCACAGCTTGCAGGGGTAAGCAGTACCTGGTATACGTGGCTTGAACAAGGCAGAGATATAAAAGTCTCGTCCTCTGTTTTGGACTGTATTGCCACTGCACTTAGGCTGACTAAAGATGAGCGGAAGTATCTTTTTGCATTGGCTTTAGAAACTGGAACCGGAACCACACCCTATCCGCAAGATGAATCTTCCGTAATTAGTCCTTCGCTGCAGAAAATTTTACAGGAACTTAAATATTGTCCTACGATAATTTCTGATAGACGTTGCGGAATCGTCGGTTGGAATGAAGCTGCCGCCCATGTTTTTCTTGATTTCTCAAAGCTGCCCATCGAAGAGCGGAATATGATCCGATTGTTATTTGTTCGTAAGGAGTTTAGGCGCTTAGCAGTGAATTGGGAACAATTCGTCAGCGGTTATCTTTCTATCTTCAGAGCGTATTACGGACAGTATGTAGAGGATCATTGGTATGATGAATTTATAGAGGAATTGAAAGAATTGCATCCGGCTTTTAATGAGATGTGGGAGCAAAGTCGGGTTAGTTCGGCCCCGGATGTGTTACTAGAATTCAGACATGCCAAGGCGGGAAAAATGTTATTTCATCTAACCTCTTTGCAGGTTCATGGCAGTGCAGATTTACGCTGCAGCATCTATACTCCTGCGGGAGATTCGAATACTGAAACCAAGCTGAAGCAGCTTATGGAGCAGCATACAATAGAAGGATTAAGCTAGATTCACATAGAGAAGCATCCCTAGCTGAACTTCCAGCTAGAGATGCCTAATGCTACACTATTAGAAATCTGATGTTGAAATTTCAATAGTTCCGAATGTGGTGCCAGCAGGAGTGCTTAAGAGTGCAGCTACCAAAAGGGCATGAACTGCAAGCGTAAGGCTATTGAATGCTGGAATCGTGTATGTGATAACTGGAGCATTCACACGAGTGATTACTAAATCTACTGGGAAGTTGGAGTTGTTGTTCACAGTAACAGCAGCGTTAATTCCACCTGCAAGGTTTTCATAATAAGATTTACCAATGACAGGGGCTAAATTGAAATATTGAAGCGGTAATACGATGGCCATAGTAACGACCTCCTTTTCGTTTGATAGGATATTCTATGTTGAAAATCTATTAATGCTAGAGCGAATGCCATGGTGAATTAGCACTTTTTAATAGAAAAAACCGGGGATGTCCAATAGCCACTTAGAAAGCGGCTGGGACATCCCCGGTTTATTTTCGTACGCTTATTCCGTTTTTTTACGATAAATCAGATACAGTATCAATCCGAATAGCATGCCGACAAACGACATTGCGGAGATCGTTAAGTAAAGAGCTTTACCCCCAAAGGCATCATATAATGCCCCACCAGCATAAGAAGCCAGGATACCTGATACACCGAAGAACAATAGTGCAAGGACGGTTTGCCCTGTAGCACGCCATTCCTCGGGTACAATGCTGTACAGGTATTGAATAGCAGCCGAGTAGAACACAGGGAAGGTAAGAATTTGCAGAATCTGCAAATACGCTAACAAGTGTGGATCAATGATCCAAGCTGAAATCAAGAAACGAAGGAAATAGAAGGCTCCGGAAATCGATATGATAATCAGTTCTTTTCCTTTTCGCAACCACCAGAAGCTTAATGCAAAGACAATGATTTCACTTATTGCCGCGAGGAAAAATGATTGGCCTACCAGTTGAGGACTGCCACCAAGCTCACGAATATAAACTCCAATAAATGTATCGTTCATTCGTGCGGGTACAGAGCTAATAAATATGAGCACCAGAAACATCAATGTCTTTTTGTTGCCAAAAAAGTGCTTGAGGCTATCCAGCGTGACCGGCTTACCTGTGACGGGGGCATCTGGCATGTTCCAGCTTACTATAAAGCTTATAAGGCAAATGGCAACAAACAGAAGAGCTATTCCATGAGAGCCGAAAAAACCAAGCACATAGCCAGTAATCAGAGCCATTACACCATAACCTAGCGCACCATATGTACGGATAGAACCATAGCTAATTCCAGCCGCCTCAGAGACTCGGAAATTCAAGCTTTCTGTCAGCGGATCAATGGGCATTAAGAAGAAATACAGCAGCATAGCAAAAAGAATGAGAACAACGTAACTGCTGGAATCGAACAAAAAGTATCCGGTTACCGCTGAGCATAACAGCAGAGCTAACAGCACTTTGCGGATGGTTTTTGTTTTATCACTGATCATCCCCCATAAAGGCTGGGCAACGATGGTAACAAAACCACCAGTTCCAATAATGAAGCCGATTTGCGATGGGCTTAGACCTTGTTCACTTAGATAGACTGGCAGAAAGGGAATAAACATGGCTAGCAGAGCAAAATACAAAAAGTTAAACCCTCGTAAAAGATTTGGTGCATTCATAAGTTTTTTTACCTCACGTGTTAGAAAATTTGTATAGAGTCAATTTTGCTATTGTATCATGGATAATAAATGATTAGGATATAAATCTATTCGCGGAACTGCTCAAGATGACCCTAACCCTCTATAAATTTCTGGCCGTAATATGATAAACTGGTTACTATTAAAGCAAAATGCAAGGAGAAACGTTAATGATAAAGTTGGTATCATGGAATGTGAATGGTCTTCGGGCCTGTGTGAAAAAAGGGTTTGATGATTATTTTAAGGAAGTAGAAGCAGATATTTTCTGTGTACAGGAGACGAAGCTGCAAGAAGGGCAGATTGTTCTGGAACAGGGTGAAGAATACTATCAATATTGGAATTATGCAGTGAAAAAAGGGTATTCAGGCACAGCTATATTCACCAAAATCAAGCCGATCTCTGTGAGATACGGAATGGAAGAGGATGAAGAAGCGGAAGGTCGGATTATTACGCTGGAGTTCGAACATTTTTATCTAGTGAATGTGTATACACCAAATGCCAAACGAGATCTGGCTAGATTGGATTACAGAATGGAATGGGAGGACCGCTTCCGCAATTACCTTCTGGAACTGGACAAGCTAAAACCAGTCGTTGTATGCGGCGATATGAACGTAGCCCATCAGGATATTGATATCAAAAATGCTAAAGCTAACCGCGGAAACTCTGGCTTTACCGATGAAGAAAGAGGAAAAATGAGTACGCTGCTGGAGTCCGGCTTCATAGATACCTTTAGATATTTTCATCCAGAGCTTGAAGGCGTTTATTCATGGTGGTCTTATATGCCGAAGGTGAGAGAACGGAATGTAGGCTGGCGGATTGATTATTTCCTAGCTTCTTCTAGACTTGCACCTAATCTGCTGGATGCCCAAATCGATTGCCACATTATGGGGAGCGATCATTGTCCGGTCATCCTCAAGCTTGCTGATTTCACAGATTAGAATCGAATATTTAAAAGGCCGCTAAGTCTCTTTAAAGGACGAAGCGGTCTTTTGTATTCATTAAGAATTATAGTCTGCCAATGATCTCAGGGAATTCAGTCGGTCCCATATTCACATTAAACTTTTGTTTAAGAATTAGCTGATTCTCTAGTAAGATTATTTCAAGAGTTATGCAGAAAGGCATTTCAATAAACAATAAAGTAAGCTGTAGCTGATCATCAGCAACCCAAGTAAAGCTGGACATGATTCGGTTCAAGGAAGCATCAATGACCTGTGCGAAGCTTTCGAGCCATTCCCCTCGACCAAGACAGATCACAGAATCCTCTCCAGTCTTAAATTGTAAAGTAACTGCAGCTTCGTTGTTATTGAAAGAGATAGAGAAGCTGTCCAAGGCAAATTGGTTGTCATCGAGCTTATAGGTTAAGCCGTTTATTCGTTCTTCTTGTGATGAAGAGGGCTGCAGTTGTGGCGGATGGATAGATAAATTCTTTAATTGTTCAACCAAGTGGGCAGAAGCAGCCGGCTCTAATGGCAAGGGAGCTGGCTTCATCGCGGGAAGCAGATGTTCCCACACAGCATTCAACATTCCTTGTATACTGTCTGATGCAGCAGTAGTAATAATTACGGCATCTTGCTCCGGAAGCACAACACAGAGTTGACCGAAGGCGCCATCTGCCCGGTAGGCACCGTGCTGGCATTGCCAGAACTGATACCCATATCCCATTGCCCAGTCATGATCACCTTCGCCATTGGAAATATGTTTGGTAGTAGCCTCATTAATCCACTTTTCAGGCAGAACCCGTTGATTATTCCAGATTCCTTTTTGTAAGTATAGCTGGCCGAATTTAGCGATATCCTCGGTTGTAATGTTTAAGCCAAATCCCCCTGTGTTAATTCCACGTGGACAAGACTCCCACGTTGCACCCTGAATGCCCAGAGGAACGAAGAGGCGCGGTTCTAAATATTCTAGCAGTGTTTGGCCAGTAACCCGTTGAAGGATCGCGGCCAGCATGTAAGTAGCACCGGTATTATATAGGAAATGTGTACCCGGTTGTTTCTCGACGGGGACGGAGAAGAAAGCTTTCACCCAATTCCCGTCGGCACTTTTGCGAAGGGTGTCCATAGTATCCACGACATGCCCGGTACCCATCATCAATAGATGTCTGATTGTCATATTAGATAGATTCTCCGTGATAATCGAAGGAGCCTCTTCAGGGAAAAAGGAGAGGACAGAATCATCGAGGGTGACAAGTTTCTCAGTAACAGCAAACCCGATTGCGGTTGAGGTGAAGCTTTTGCTAAGGGAAAATAACATATGCGGAAGAACGGACCTGTAAGGAGCCCACCAGCCTTCAGAGACCATATAACCATGTCGTAGTAGCATAAAGCTGTGCAGGCCTAAATTTTGTTCCTCTACTGCACTAATAAAGCGGGATATTGCGGTTGATGAAATCCCCTGTTTTTCTGGAAGACTTCTAGATAACTGCAAGCTGCTTGTAGTTTCCATACGCTCATCTCCTAAATTTTGAGAATGCTCACCTCCTAATTCTATAATAATATCCAATGTAAAAATACCATTTAAATAATAACTAGTTTAGCTTTCTACAGGGCTGTTGCTGGATACATCAGATTGGAGCCGTTTCTCTGGCCAAGAAATAACATGAGAAGTTCGACTTAGTTTCTCATATATTAGCTGAGTTTCTTTTTTGAATATACTAATGACTAAATGAATAAAGAAAGCCAAGTCTATCAATAGAACAAACAGATGAATAAGCATATTCCATACGGAGGAAAGATGCCCTAGAAGGGCGGAATCAAGCAAAAGAGCGTGAATCCCAAGCAGCACCCAATATAGCAGGCCATATCTGATCATCAGAGCCCAGAAAAAAGCATGATTCCCGCTGCTCTTCACCCGAATCCGCACCATCCATTTCCCTAAGGTCCGTCCGCCCGTGAGAGCCGGAACAAGCATGAAGTAAATACCAGTTACAATCCAGAAGGCAGCTTTTATATCGAATCCGAAGAGTACCCCAAACCCGATGCTCCACACCATACTATCGATTAGAAAAGCTATTCCTCTGCGGGTATAGGAGACTCTTTTGGCAGAGCGGTCAATGTTTGTATCCAGTTGTTCTATACGTGGCAATAGCCCGGAGATCCAAATGGAAATTCGAAATCCAAAAATCCCTCCGATTGTGTTGGTAATGAGATCATCGACATCAAAAAGACGGTAAGGATGATCGAAGAAACCATAAATTCCTGTAATCTGCGTGATCTCAAAGGACAAGGAAAAGGCAAAGGATAGTAGAATGCACACGACCCAGCGTGTACGAAAATAATAGCCCAAAAACATTCCAAACGGTACGGTCAATGCAACGTTAAAAATGACCTGTAAAAATGCAGGCTCACGCAGTAATGACCAGTAGGTCGAGATTTGATCAGGGATGATTGACGATCCATCCACAATATCCTGAATAAACTGAAGGGGAATGAATTGGACGATACTCCCAGAAGGTGCTGCATTGTGCCGGGAGGATGGAAAAGGAAGCAAGACAAGAAAATAAGCGTTCATCAGATAGAGCAGCAGCAGATATAGGATTAAAGCTCTAAGCTTATGTATATAGCCATGTCTGCGGTATTGTACGATAAGAAAAGGTAGTGTGAAGACCAGCGCTGCTATTGGAAACATCATGAACGCATACGAAATTGGAAAAAAGTACGAATGAAACATAAGTCACCTGCCGTGGAATTGTTTTTATAAGAAATTTGACTCTACTTGGAAATTAGCTATCCCCGGCTCATTATAAGTTTTTATGATAGGGAACTCAACTAATTTATCCAACGTTTCCGGCATACATATGTCTATGAAGGAGCGTGAAGTGGATGGAGAAAAAGGTTCAGCAGTATTATCGGCTCAAGCAAAAGCAAAAGGATATTGAAAAAGAATTGGCCGAGCTTCGTCAGGATATTTTAAATTATTGTAGTGAGCAGGAAACTAACGAGACTGAAATTGGCCGCTATAAAGTGAAGCTGGTCGTGCAAAACCGCAAAGAATATGATGATGCAAAGTTATATGAGACCTTATCAGACCCCGAAGTGTGGCGTTTGCTCTCCAAATCAGATCCGGCAAAGGTGGCAAGCTTGACCAAGTTGAATGTAATTTCAGAGGATAAAATCATGCATACTTATGCTTTGAAGACAGTGACACTGTTACAGGTGGATAAAAAATAGGGATTGAAGTGAGCGGTTCCTCGCGGGAGCCGCTTAATTTGGCTCATAACTGGCCAAATTAAGGAAATATGTTACAGTATTAGGGTGGAAGGGAGGTTGAATAGTGAAAAAAATAATCATCGGAGGCGTCATGGGCTTAACGATTTTACTTTTTTTCTTCTTTATTTTGCGGCATAATAATCAATCACTTGAGGTAAAACCGGATGTTATGTTCCCAACAGCGGAATACAGGGTGACTGATAGTAGTGCTCCAGGATTACCTATGCTTATAACTGCTGAAGGGGCGGATGTTATTAAGATACAGGCTACATCCGGCAATTTATTGTTATGGACTCCCCCTGACTACAAGGTGCATAACAAAGGTCTTGAGCTGAAAATCAAATCTGGAGATCAAATTTACTGGAGTCCAATGGATGGGGGGAATAAGCAAATAGATGAACCTCAGGATACCAAGATCACAGTGATTGCTTACCATAATGATAAGCAGATCGGAACGTCCAATGTAGAGATTCATAAGAATGATCTAGGTGTCTATACAGGTGAAATACCTGAAGTGAAGTAGCTGAGAATCTAAATCGAATCGCAACTATCCTCGTTTTGCGTTAAAATAAGAAGTGAAGCTGACCGAGTGCTTATAGCAACCCTAGAGATGGAGGAAGAGAATTCATGAAAGATTTTGAAGTAATGCTGGAGAAATATGCGAACCTAGTTGTAAAAGTAGGAGTAAATGTACAGCCTGGACAAGTCCTTATGGTACATGCACCGATAGAAACCGCAGAACTTACTCGCTTGATTGTAGCGAAAGCCTATGAAGCGGGAGCTAAATATGTAATTGTTGACTGGGACGATGAAGCAACTACACGGATCCGTTATGAAAAAGCCTCAGAGGATTCTTTCGATTACTATCCACAGTGGCAGGCTGAGATGATGGAGAAATTCGCGGAAGAGAATGGTGCCATCTTACATATTAAAGTACCTGATCCTGAACTGTTTAATGGCATTGATTCTTCTAAGGTATCTAGAGCAGTCAAAGCAGCGGCTGTTGCTCGCAAGAACTACTCCAAATATACTCGGAACAGCAAAATCAGCTGGTCTCTGGTCAAAGCGCCAACACGTGCTTGGGCGAACAAGGTTTTTGCCGATCTTCCTGAAGAAGAGCGGGTAGAGGCGATGTGGGAAGCTGTATTCCAGATGAATCGTGTGGGCAGCAATGATCCGGTAGCTGCTTGGAGAGAGCATATTGGTCAGTTGAAAGAAAGTCAGGACAGAATGAACGCTAAACGTTATAAAAGCTTGCATTACCGTGCTCCGGGAACGGATCTGCATGTAGAGCTTCCGGAAGGCCATTTATGGCGCGGGGGTGGCGGTGAGAATGATAAAGGCGTTTATTTTGTAGCTAATATGCCAACGGAAGAGATTTATTCCATGCCCCATCGTACTGGCGTTAATGGCACAGTTAGAAGCACGCTCCCTCTTAATTTGAATGGACGGTTAGTTGAAGGACTTTCATTCACTTTTGAAAAAGGGAAAGTCGTAGCTTATGAAGCTGAATCCGGACGCGAACATTTAACCTCACTGCTGGCAACGGATGAAGGTGCATCTTATCTAGGAGAAGTAGCCTTAGTGCAGCATGATTCTCCAATCTCTCGCTTGAACCGCATTTTTTACAATACAGGGATTGATGAGAATGCCTCCTGCCATTTCGCGCTAGGAAGTGCTTATCCTGTAAATATTGAAGGCGGCACAAAGCTTACGAACGAAGAGCTTGTGGCTAGAGGAGCTAATGTCAGCTTAACTCATGTCGATTTTATGATCGGTTCAGCAGAGCTGGATATTGACGGAGAGCTGGCGGACGGCACGATTGAACCCGTATTCCGTAAGGGAAATTGGGTGTTGTAAGGAGAAGAAAAAAGCCGGATCTCTTCCAATGAGATTCCGGCTTTTTTTGAGTGCCTATACTGGTCATTTTTAGATTGAAAAATAGTTAAGACTCATAGCCTCACGTACTTCGGCCATTGTTTCTTGAGCAATGCTGCGGGCATGCTGTGTTCCAGAGATTAAGATTTCCTGCACAAGCTTGGGCTTAGTAGCATAATAGGAACGACGCTCTCGCATCGGTTCTATAAGCTGATCTAGAGCTGTCGAAATCAACTGTTTGCAAGCAGAACAACCCATAGTACCCTGCTCACAGCCTTCACGAATTTCGATTACCCCCGCTGAGCGAAAAGCACCATGATAAGCAAAAATAGGACAGATATCTGGATGTCCAGGATCATTTTTATGCACACGCGCTGGATCGGTTGTGGCTTTTCGTATCTTAAAGATAATCTCTTCCTTAGTGGAGTCCAGCTCGATGGCATTGCCAAGGCTTTTGCTCATTTTAGCGTTTCCATCCGTACCCACAAGCCTCGGAGTCTCACTGATCAGCGCTCTGGGTTCCACCAGTATCGGGCTGTACAGCTCGTTGAATCTGCGGACGATTTTACGGGTTAATTCCAGATGAGGGAGTTGGTCTTCCCCTACAGGAATTATCGTTGCTTTACAAAATGTTATGTCAGCAGTCTGACTAACTGGATAACCAAGAAAACCGTAATACAATTCATCTAAGCTCGAATTTTTCGATTCGGCTTTAATCGTGGGATTATGCCGTAAAGAATTCACAGTAACAAACATAGAGAACAAGAGGGTCAGCTCTGCGATTTCAGGGATCATCGATTGAATAAATATTGTTGTTTTCTCCGGATTTATACCCGCAGATAAATAGTCCAGTGTGATCTCATGCAGATGTTGACCCAGCAGCTGTGGACGATCAAAATGGGTCGTTAGGGCTTGAATATCCGCTAAAAACACAAAAGTTTCATATTGCTCCTGAAGGGCTACTCGGGTCTGCAAGCTGCCGGCGTAATGGCCAAGGTGAAGCTTTCCAGTCACTCGATCTCCAGTTAAGACACGTTCGTTCATCATATAAATTCCTCCTGTTATTTAGCATTTGGTTACACTCGAGTCGCCACCACCAGCCATCATCCATGGCCATCACCTCCTTTAAATGACAAAAAAACCTCATCCAATAAGGACGAAGTTGTCGTGGTACCACCTTAAATGATCGTGTCACCTTACGATTCTTGGCTTTCGATCTTCTCTTACCTGTACGGAGAGGTTGAATTTATTCTCGATACAGGTCCCTTGATAACGGCGGGAACCCCGGTTTTCCCTACTGCATCCATTAAGATAGTTCGGAAAAACAACTATAAAGGCCATTCGAGCATACGCTGGTCACCGGTTCGCACCTACCACCGGCTCTCTGAAGACCATGTTCGTCTGTCTACTTACCCTTTGTCATCGTTGTTCATGATATGTGAATTATTGTAATTCTGAACAGGGGTGTTGTCAATGAGTAGAAATCGTATGGTGATTGACGAGGTATCTAGGTTTATATGATCTAGCAAAGTATACCTTAAATGTATATAATCATCAGGAATTAAGTCCAATCTATCATTGTGGATTCACAATATACTACTCTATAACCTTGAAATGGAGTGATGATAAATGGCGACAATAATAAGTTATGGGTCACAGGCAAAAATCCCGTTAGATCCGTTTACTACTGCTATAACGGTTGCAGGGATTCCTGGAGCTGGAGCGGGTTTAGCTACAGCGCAAGTAAATATTAGTCCGGCTAATCCGGCTTCTTTCTCCAGTAGAGTCGAGTTAAATGGTAGTTTTAGTCTTACTGCACTTGCTAATAGCCAATTTCTTGTTATCATCCGACGAGCTGGAGTCGATATTTATAGATCCTTTTATCGTTTTACTACAATTACTGATATTCAATTAAGTGCTCAGTGGGTCGATGGTGCTTATATTGGAGTCCACAACTATGAATTGGTAATTCAGAATGATAGCAACTTGCCTATCAATCTATTTGGACCCATATCATTCACAGCAACTGCTATAGGAGGAGAAGGCGTAATTTAAGTTATGTTCCAATGCGCCATTCAAGGGACGGGTGAATCAAAGCTTTGGACAGTTGAATCGATCTGATTCAGCTGTCCTTTTTTCGTGGGTGTATAATTGAAGTCCAACTCTCGCAGCATAAATCTCCAACCATTTTCTTGATATAGCGGTTTATTTATTTAAGATGTTATCCTCTAAAACAGCGTATTTATCACCGTATTGCTTAATGATATGTTGTTCTCCCCAATTACATAATGCAGTCAAAATATCGCTTAAACTATCCCCATATTCACTAAGCTCGTATTCTACTTTTGGTGGAACCTGATTATAAACAATTCGGTTGATGATTCCATCTGCCTCAAGCTCGCGTAGCTGCTGGGTTAACATTTTTTGAGTAATGCCGGGCATCAACTGTTTTAACTCGGAGGTGCGTTTTTTGCCATGAGTTAAATGACATAGAATTACGCATTTCCATTTCCCTCCGATGACCTCTAGGGTGGCTTCAACAGAAATATTGTATTTTTTCTTGACAGTTGTTGTAGATGTTGTTGTCATGATAACCTCCAAGGTATGGGTACTTTTTAGCACCTATGGCACTTTTAAGTGCGTACTATTAATTATGTCCAATTTAACTCATCATAACATTTTTCGTTCAATTTTTATAGAATGCTATAATTTAGAGAGCTTTGGGCGAAAAAAAGTTAAGTGAAATAAAAACCGTTTCTATACCTCCCCCGTCTTAATCTATGAAAGGTTGAAGAGAGGAGGCTAAGGAAGGACATGACGATGACTAATGCAGAAATGAAAAAAGTAACGATTCTTGATACTCGGAGCGAGACGGATTTTTACGATTCGATATTGGTACATAGAGAACAATTGTACAGTATTGCTTATAGTTACTTGCGGAACCGAAACGATGCGCTGGAAGCGATGCAGGAAATGACTTGCCGGGCTTGGATTAAAAGAAAAACTTTAAAGGACCCCAAAGCATTCAAATCATGGATTATTCGCATTCTAATTTATGTCTGTATAGATGAACAAAGACGAAGAAAACGTTCCATGCCGCTGGTAGATGAAAGAATAGGAGAACAGGTCACACACATTGGCCATCATCGGATGGAAATGCTGTGGGCACTCGAGCAGGTTAAGCCCAAGTATCGCCATGTGCTGCTGCTAAAATACTACAATGATATGACCTTGACTGAGATCGCTAACATTATGAATAAACCCGAGGGGACGGTTAAGACTTGGCAGCATAAGGGGCTCAAGCAGTTGCGAACCATCATAAAGAATCGGGGTGAATGGAACAATGAGTAGTCAAGAGGAGCTTGCCATGTTAAGCGATGCCGGACATATCCCACAAGAACAAAAAATAGAGAATGCAGCCGCTCAGATCTATGCGATCCAAGCAGGTTTGGAATTAGGCAAGAAACGTGGCAGAAGGTTAATGTTCACAAAAAGCGCGATGTCTGTGCTGGCGGCTGCAGTGATGATAGCGGGCTTGCTGTTCTTCAATCCAACCCAGCTGTTGCCACAGCAAGGGACTTCGAGTGTTGAAACGTTTGATTGGGGCGTATTGGAGCCTTTTAAAACATTGGCTGCAGCTGATATTGATGCTCTTACACTAGAGTCTGCAATCCGGAATGATTATGTACAAATCGTTAATAAGAGTGCTGAATCAAATGGATATAAAATTACGCTAAATGCTGTGCTTGCTGATGAAAATAAAATCATGCTGCTGTATACAGGGACAACAAGTGATGGTCAGGAAGTGTACAGTGTAAATAGTGTGAAGCTGACAGATGCTGAAACTGGACGAGACGTAATGGAGGAGAATGGGAATAGGGGCGGAATGGGAGCACACGCAGAGGGAACCATATATACTTGGCTCGGTAAAACTGTATTCTCACTGGACCGAAATAAACCAAGGCCAACAGACGTAGTGGCGGATTTTCAGATTGCCTCTGTAGACCCGGGAATGTTAAGTAAACCGAAAACAGGAACGGTTTTATCCGACATGCGGTATTCTGATCGTTTAAAAGTGAACTTCTCTATTGATCCTAAGTTTTGGGAGCAGAAGACGGAGACATTAGTTGTAGACCACCCCTTCATAATTGACGGACAGGAAGTAAAACTAGCCGAAGTCGAGCTTTCTCCGTTAAGCATAGCGCTCAAATTTACGATAAATGAGGAATTGAAAACGGATTGGATCGTCCGAAATGAACTGTTTCAAAAGCTCCCCTATGAATTAACAGCGCAGATTGGGAAGCACGACATTAAAATTAATCCGAATTCTGGTAGTGGATCTGATGATGGATTTATAAGTTACTTCAGCAGTAATGTGTTGGATCACCCGAAGTCACTGCGACTGAAACTTAATGCGGGGGCAGATCGAGAGAAAGAAGAGTATATTGATATTCTGAAAAAATGAGCGGTAAGCGATATTAGTGAATATGCGTTGGGAGTTGTAATATAGAAAAAGGCCGCTGGTTGCGGCCTTTTTGTTATTGTTGGGACATTATACTAACTTTGCGAGTTACCTTTTAACACCAAACACGCCACTTGTTAAATGAGAACAAACTCCTGATGCTCCTATCGGGACTGTATGTGCATAATGCTCCTCACGTTTCTCAGGTTCCTCATGTTCCTCACGCGCGTAACACTTCTAACGGACTGTATTGCAGCTATTTTAGCTTTTTTGAGCATTTTGCTGAGTTTTCGGACTGCATAGCTCTTATTGGTCTAAATCCACACCAAAATTGAGCATATTGGGTTGAATAGCTGCATCTGAGTCCGATAGCACTGCGAAATGCCCGGATTCTTCGAAATAAGGGCTCCTGAGTCCGAACCATCTGACCTCGTAAATACTGCACTGTAAACGGTAAAATCACCGCCTAAGCGTCTGAGCAATTTCGGCGGTACAAAAGTGGTGCTAATGTGGCATTAGTGCGGTACAAAAGAGTTGCTAATGTGGCAACTAAGTTAATAACGCTCCTCAGGTTTCTCATGCTCCTCACGTTTCTCATGTTCCTCACGCGCGTAACACTCCTAACGGACTGTATTGCAGCTATTTTGGCTTTTTTGACCATTTTGCTGGGTTTTCGGACTGTATAGCTCTTATTGGTCTAAATCCACACCAAAATTGAGCATATCGGGTTGAATAGCTGCATCTGAGTCCGATAGCACTGCGAAATGCTCGGATTCTTCGAAATAAGGGCTCCTGAGTCCGAACCATCTGACCTCGTAAATACTGCACTATAAACTGTAAAATCGTCGTTTGGCCTCGTAAATACTGCACTATAAACTGTAAAATCGTCGTCTGACCTCGTAAATACTGCACTGTAAACTAAAATCGTCGTCTGACCTCGTAAATATTACACTCTAAACTGTAAAATCACCGTCTGAGCGTCTGAGCAATTTCGGCGGTACAAAAGTGGTGCTAATGTGGTGCTAATGTGGCGTTAATATGGCGGTAGTAGCACTAATATGTCGCTAATTTGGTGCAAAGGTGGCGCTAGTGTGGCAACTAAGTTAGTAACTTTTCTCGTTGTAGTAATGGGATATGTGTTCAGTAATTAGTTAGTCGAGTTAGTTGCTGTAATTTGTTTTCAACCATTCCTCGTTTGACCAGGACAATTTGCCTGCTCCTGAGCCGTCAACAGCGGTAAGTCTAGATTTTAGACTAGCTGGGTCATCTGAAGTGTAGCTGTAAGGTAGTGTTGTGAATCCGTTCCATGCAAATGCTTTAACGGCAGCGGGTGCAGGGGAGAGAGGGCTGTTCTTTGCTGTACTGTCTCCTCTGAATGTTGCTCCATCAAGTGAATAGATCGTATCTAAAGCTGCGATTGCACCCGTATATTTGCTATTATTTGCATCCGCTTGATTGTTGCGAAGAGGATACACTACATCAATGATTACAGAACTTTCAAGTAATACAGCTCCTCCTTCTGTCGAGATGGCTCCGTTACTTGTAACCCCGAAATGATACCCCTTGCTTGAGATCGCTTTTTCCATAGCGGAGGTTAGACGTTTTTTAGCCAATCTGGTATCTTCGTTGTCCATTACAATGTTATAGGCATGCGCATTACCACTACGAAGGCGGGGCATGCGGTCTTGTATATCTTTATAGTAGTTGTGATGGAGCGTTACAGAAAGAAGCGCATTATCAGCTGCAAACTCTGTTGCGCCTATTAAGTGGCCCTTTTTTTGACTAGCGGCAATCGCAATGATGTCGTCTTTACTTAGGCCAACTGAGCTGCTTCTTAAATAAGCGTACATGGGATAGGCAGCCTTGTTGGCTTCCATAGCATTAATTTGCTGAGTAACCCAGCTGTTTGCGTTTCTATCATCCCCTAAGAAGGATGACCATGAAATGGTGACGCCGTTGCTGCCTTTTTTAACATCGACAACTCCGTCATAAGATTTATTGAAAGTGCAGTGGTCGATCCATACGTTGTTGCTGTTTTCAATGGTGATGTAGTCCCAGTCGTTTTTATCGTAATTCCCTTTGGTTGCTTCATCCCATTCCCACAGCTCATCAAATTCAAGGTTGCGGATGATGACGTTAGAGCTTCTTTTAAAGGTAAAAGCGGCATGTTTAATGGTTGCACCCTTAGCAGAGAAAATGGTCAAACCGTCGAAGTTGTCCATAGACACTTTGCTGACACCAGTCTCTATTAATACGGGATGTGTTAAAGCATTGTTATGAGCGCTAAATGGGGAGATCTTTGCTGCATCAGAAATTTCATTCCATCCCAGATCCAAGTCGTTCATAATTTCAATAACCTTTATTTTGGATCCTTTTCTCAGTGCAGTGGCAAGATCTTCTGCGGTATATACCTTTTTATAGAGTGGACTGGTTTCTTGGATATTTCCACCACCTGTTGTTCCTGTGGCAAACCCAGCCAAATCATATTCACTAACCTGAACCGGTGTCGACGTTGGTGAAGCAGTCGGTGTCGGTATAGCAGTAGACGTTGGTGAAGCAGTCGGTAATGGCGTAGCAGTAGGCGTTGGTGAAGAAGTCGGTGTCGGCATGTCAGTTGGTGTTGGTGAAGCAGTCGGTATCGGCGTAGCAGTTGGTGTTGGTGAAGCAGTCGGTATCGGCGTAGCAGTAGGTGTCGGTGAAGCAGTAGGCGTTGGTGAAGAAGTCGGTATCGGTGTAACAGTCGGTGTCGGTGTTGGTGTAGCAGTAGGTAATGGCGTAGCAGTAGGTGTTGGTGAAGCAGTCGGTAATGGTGTAGCAGTAGGTATTGGTGTCGGTGTAGTGCCAATGGTGTCAGAAACGGTCACGTTGTCGAACATCGTAATTGTCTTAAAGGTAACGAGCCCTGCTGCACCTTTTTTTAATTTGGAATCGGAAGCTGAGAGCTCCAGCGTATCATTTACATACATGTTGATGGTATTTCCGCTCATTTCGAGTTTTACATTATACCAAACTCCTGTTTGCAGAGCGTAAGGTTTGCTGGTCAAAGTTGTAGTAGATCCAGAAACCTTCTTTCTGATTTCCAGCATGCCATCATTATTATTATACAAAGAAGCTGCATAAAAATTATTTCCATCTATGTATCTGCCCGCAACATAAGTTCTGTTTGAGCCATTAAAATCAACAACTTTTACATCCGCTTCCACAGTGTAATCGCTCCAGGCTGGATCACCTGCAGAAGTACGTCCTTCTTTTGTGGCAGAATGGTAATATACGCTGTTGCCTTCGTCCTCAACAATAGTCCAATTCCCACTAGTGGATGTCCATAGATTATCGCCCTCTTCAAAGCGGTCTTGGAAGAAGGTAGAAGCACTTGCCGGATACACAATAAAAAGAGAAAAGAGCAGGGTAATGCACATAATAACACTCGCATTTTTCTTGAATGATTTTAGCAAACTCATTGTAATCCTCCTTATGTATTTATAAATTTATATTAATATAAATACATATATCGGAAATAAATATAAGTAATAATATGATTATAAAGTCCTTTTTTTAATTAGTGCTATAATAGCTTTTTGGGTATTCAACGATGAATTCTGATCTATACGAACTAGGAGTGATAGATTTGAGCGTAATCCGAATGGAGAACGTAACTAAGAAATATGAGAATACATTGATCTTTCGAGATATTTATTTTCGTGTGAGCAAGGGCGAACGTATTGGCTTAATCGGACGAAATGGAGCAGGTAAATCTACTGTTTTTAAGCTAATCATGGGAAAAGAGGAGCCAACGGCAGGAAAAGTAGAGTTAGATCCCAATGTGAAGATCAGCTACTTCTCTCAATTTTCGGAGCTTTCCGGGTCTTTGTCTGTACAACAAGAGTTAGAACTTTGCTTCGAAGAGGTAGCACGCATTGAACAGGAGCTTAACCAAATAGGAGAACAGCTTGGGCAGGTGTCGGATGATGTCCAGATGAATGCACTTTTAGAGCGCCAAGCTGAGCTTTTTGAACAAATGGAGCATTTGGATGGCTGGAATGTATCTGTGGAAATCAATACGGTGCTGACTAAATTAGGATTCGATGAGAGATCGCGGCATCAACCTGTAGAGGAGTTATCCGGAGGCTGGAGGAACCGCGCGGCACTGGCTAAAGTCTTAATTGAAGCGCCCGATGTTGTATTGCTCGATGAGCCTACTAATTTTTTGGATATGGAAGGAATCGTATGGTTGGAGCAGTGGTTGCACCGTTTCAATGGGGCGATGCTTCTGGTTTCTCATGATCGGCAATTTATTGACAGAGTGGTCACGCGGACGATAGAAATCGAGAACTATCATTTTCAGGAATATGAAGGCAATTATACCGATTACGTTCGTAAAAAGAAGATGCGTAAAAAAGTGCTCGATCGGCAATTTGAGTGGGAAGAAGAACTTCTCCTTATGGAGTCCGAGGCCATTGAAAACCGTGGTAGCAAGAAGTCTTCTAAGGACCGTCTATCCCGTAAGCTAACGGATATGAAAAAACGAGTGGAACCTCATCCAGTTAACGTATTAATCACTGATATTTATAGTAATTTACGTTTTCCTGACAAGCTGGGGGAAGTGAAGCGGATTGGACAAAGTTATGATGGCCGCTCCATTTTCCAGAACATTAGCTTCGATATTCAAAAGGAAGACCGGATAGCTATCGTGGGTCCGAACGGCAGTGGAAAGTCGACACTCATCAAGGTACTGACTGGACAAGAAGCACCGGAATCGGGGGAAGTGACTTGGGAACGCGGGGTCGGTTATGCGTACTTTAATCAGATGTGGGATGAGCTGGATCATAAAGATACCGTCAGCCATGCCGTAAATGTTTATGGACTGGGACTGGACGCACCGCGGAAAAAGGTGAATAAATTTCTAGCGATGCTGCAATTCTCGGAAATGGATCTGAGTAAAACGATTGGCAGCCTTTCAGGCGGACAGCAGGCCAGAGTGGCTTTAGCGAAATGCCTTCTCTCCGGAGCTGCTGTCATTATTTTAGATGAGCCCACTAACCATTTGGATTTAACCAGTATTCAGGTGATGGAGCAGGCGTTGATTCATTTTCCTGGCGCTGTAGTAACAGTTAGTCATGATCGGTTTTTTATTGATAAAATAGCGACGAAAATGCTCACCTTTGATCCTGAATTAGGCATTACTGAGCAAAATGTCTAGGATTACGCGGGAAGTCGGATGATCACTGTCGTTCCTTCCCCTACGTGACTGGAAATTTCGATTCCATATTTTTCGCCAAAATGAAATTGAATGCGATCATGAACATTTTTAATGCCAATATGCTCTTCATCTAAGGTATCTGAGGGTTGAGAGAGACGGAAACGCAGCTGTTTAAGTTTCTCTTCCTCGATGCCAATACCGTTATCTTTAACGATAATCAGCATATCCTCCCCCGATATCACCGAGGATACCTCAAGCAGACCTGGTTCACTGCGGCTTTCTAGGCCGTGTACGATAGCATTCTCTACGATGGGTTGCAAGGAGAAGTGCATGACCTTAACGATTTCGCATTGCGGATCTAGCTGCTCCATGTACTGTAATTTATCCCCAAAACGCAACTGCTGAATCTTCACATATAGCCGGACATGCTCAAGTTCTTCGCGCAGGGTAACGGTGATTTTCCCAGTCTGGATATGAATCCGAAACAATCTGCCCACGATCCCCACCATCTCGCCAATCTCTCTTTGTCCATTGATGATGGCTTTCATTTGAATAGATTCAAGGACATTTGCCAGAAAATGCGGATTGATTTGGCTTTTGAGCGCACCATACTGGGCTACTTTTTGTTGAGCCTTGGCCATCGAAGATCGCTCAATATAGTTTTGCAAATCTTTTACCATCTTACGAATTCCATTATATAGAACCCCAAATTCATCTTGACGATTACTATACAAATCTACATCGAAATTCCCCATCCCCACCAGCTTCACCTTCCGGCTTAACAGAATAATAGGTTTGGTTACGCGTTCCGAGAGGATATACATAAATAAGAGTGCAGTGACAAGCGATAAGAGCGCCAAGGTTAAAATGATTTTGCCAAGAAAAGAAGCCTGCTTAGTCATCTCTTTCTCATCAATATATTGAATGACCTTCCAGTTGGAGTAAGGAGAGGTAACAAAATTAATGTACGAATCCTTGTCATCAAAAGTACCATATAAGCTCCCGGCGTCATTGTTCATAAAAGTGTTAAGCGCCTGTTTGTCGATAGGGACTGGCTCTAAAGGACTCGTCTCCAATGAATCTGAGCTGTAAACGTTGCCCCCCTTATCGTCTAAAATAATAAATTTCCGCTTGCTATTCTCGGACAGCTTTAAGATTTCCCGTAATGAATCCAGCCGGATATCGATTAACATGACACCTAAGGGCTGCTTGCTTCCTTTTTTATTAATGACTCTGGCGATGGAGATGACGGATTGTTTGGAATTGGTGCGATAGAAGGGGAGATGACTTCCAAACAGGATTACGCCCCCCTTTTTTTGCTGCGTCTGTAAATACCAATCCTCTTGGGTGTAGTCCTTCACATCATAATCCGCACGATTGAAATTGGCGGAGTAGAATACACGTGACCCCGCGAAAATCTGCACACTGTCGACATTTTTAATCGTCATTTCAATCCCGCTGATGAACTGTTCAATCGTGTTTCCATACTGAATACTTAGATCATTCCCGATATTATCTTTGTTGATAGTCCAATGCTCGAGAGCGGTTTGTAATTGACTATCTACCTGGGCATTAAGGGTCCCTTTTTCAATACTTTGCAGATACTGGTCGATGTTGAAAGAAAGATTATTAAGGATGAGATTAGAGCTGCTTTGATATTCATTTTTGACGGCTTGATTTGAAAAAATATAGATAATCGCGGATATAATCAGCAAAGGAATAGTAATGGTCAGGATCATCAGCACAAAAATCTGCCGATTGACATGCCGCATCCGATAGCGTTTTTTTGGCTGGTTTATTTGCATCATTTTGCTTACCACCCCGATTGTTTTCTATAGTCTGATGGGGTCATGTTGGTGAAGAGCCGGAACGTTTTAACGAAATGCTTATAGCTCTTGTAACCACACATTGTGCAGACATCGGTCACTAGAATTTCCGGTTTTTTTAAGCATTCCTGCGCGTATTCCATACGGATTTCGGTTACAAATCGCATATAGTTCTTATCGAGTTTTCTTTTGAACAGACGGCTTAAATAAGAAGGGTTATAGAAAAAGCGATCCGCTACCATTTGTAGAGTAATATCTTGATCAATATTAGCTCTAATGAAGGATTTAATATGTTCAAAGATAATCACATCCTGCTGATGGTTATCCGTCAGACCTTCGGTATATATGTTCCCCAGATGAACCATCCAATTCCCCAGCCACTCGAACATGACCTCAAGGGAGTGAAAATCCTCAACAAAAGTAAGGTTTAATAGTTTATCGCTGTACACACCATCCCTATGAATGTGGTTTTTATTAGCGAAGCGGATAATGACACTTATGATTTCTTGTACATACGCAAGCCATAGATCAGGTGAAGGGCCATCTGCTTTATGCAAAATATCTTGTGCCAATCGTTGCATTAATTGTAGAATTTCTTGTTTATTGGCATTTTCGATGCAGGAGATTATTCGTTTCTTATCGTTGTCATCTAGTTGGATAAGCATTGGTTTAGTAGCTGTGGCGCCTGCCTTTATGGAAGAGATATGGAATATATTCTGTTCATTCTGATAGAAGCGTTGATATAACAGCTTTTCAGACTCGTGAAGTAATGAAGTGATTTGAGACAGTTCGTTCGTCACTGTACCTATGGCAAGATAAAGGGCAAGATGATGTTCTAACGTAAGCTTGTTCAAATGCTGATCGAGTTCAGTAAGTACTTGGGTCTCAAAAGGGACAATGCTCGTTGCAGTCTGTGATCCCATGACTATTAGCCCGTAGAGTTTGGATTTAGCAGCATATGTAAAAATAGATCGTGGCAGACTCGCCGGGAGATAGGCCTCCGTTGCAAGATGTATGAACTTAGTCGCCTGTTCTCGCATCCACCTTGTGGATGGTGAAGGTGTTTCTCTGATAGGGAAACCTGCCAAAACAAAAGGGAGATACAGATAATGTTTACTTTTAAAATTACATAATTCAGCGATCAAATTAGTGTCAATTGCAGGTTGTTCTTCTTCGAGTAGTAGCTTTATAAGTTGTGAGCCTTCCAGAGTAGAACGTTTCCTTTGTTCTTGTTGTTTAAGTTGCAGCTTGTTCATGCATTCTTGAATCACGGTTAGGCTTTCTTCATATTCCAGAGGTTTGAGCAAAAAAGCATGCACACTCCCAAGTTTAATGGCTCGTTGAGCGTATTCGAAATCATTAAATCCTGTCAAAATAATAAACAAAGTATCAGGAAGGAATTGGCGAAGCTCTTCTATCATCTGAAGACCATCCATTTCGGGCATGCGAATATCAGTGATCACTAAATCTGGCTGCTCACGTAGTGCGGTAGCGACGCCTTCTTTTCCATTCTCCGCTTCAACAATACTCTGAACACCAAGCTCCTGCCACGAAAAGTAATGTTTTAATCCCGTCCGTATTAACGGTTCATCCTCTACAATCATAAGCTTGTACATGAAATCCCTCCGGAAGACTAGATTTATAGTGGATTTTTCAACAACGATATCATCAAATGTAAGTTATAAGCTAAAAATTAAAATAATTATAGGTGAAATATGTAATGTATTATAACATTGAAGAGGGGCTGAAAGAAGGTATAGGTCAGAATACGACCCTAAATGTAAAAGGAGTGGGATTCTCCTGAATTTATAATTGATTTATGATTAGCGCAAGGAATGAGAAAGCATTCTATTCCACAAAAATAATAGGGGGTAGCACATGAGAGCAATGAAAAAAGGGCTAATGAGCATTGTTGGTGTCGCACTTTTAGGTACACAGTTAGTTGCATGCGGAAATACGAATACAGCGAATTCCGCCAATGAACCAAGTAATAATACTGATAAGAGTGAGCCCGCGGCCACTGAGACTGCTGCTAAACCAGTAGAAATAACATGGTGGAATTTTCCGAGCTTTCAAGCTTTAGATGGTGAAGTTGGCAAATATGAGAAGGAAATCATTGCAGCTTTTAATGAGAAGAATCCGGAAATTAAAGTCAACCTTGAGATGATCACCTTTGAAGGCGGCCCTGAAAAACTGAATGTGGCAATTGCTTCGAATACCGCACCTGATGTAATTTATGATGCTCCTGGACGGATTATTGACTGGGGTAAAAAGGACTTATTAGCACCTCTTAATGATATGGTGACCGATGAAGTGAAAAATGATATTTCGGAAGCCTTTTGGAAACAGTCTAGTGTTGGCGAAGAGATCTTTATGTACCCGATCAATACAGCTCCTTTTATGATGGCGGTAAACAAGACTGTTTTTGAGAAGATTGGCGCGCTAGATTTGCTTCCTCTGGATAAGGAAGACCGAACTTGGACGTTTGAAGAATATAAGAAAGCGCTGGAAGCTGTTAAAGAAAAAGCACCTGATGTTATTCCTACCGGATTCTTCGCGAAGAGCCAGGCTGGAGATCAAGGAACTCGTGCATATCTTGCTAACTTAGGTGTATCCAGATTTCTAAATGAAGATAATTCCGCAGTCGCTATCAATACTGATAATGCTGCAAAAGCGTTGGATTGGATCGTTCAAGCTACAAAAGATAAACTTAGCGTTTCTGGTGCGGCTTCCCTTGCGGCTGCTGACGTGAACGACTTATTTTTACAAGGGAAATTAGCCTTTACACTCAACTATTCTGCAGTACTTAAAGCTCAGAACGTATCTAAAAAAATGGTTGAATTCGAAGATGTTCTGCTTCCATTCCCTACTTTAGATGGATCGGAACCTAAGCTTGAACCTTACCTCGGCGGTATGGCTGTATTCAATAATGGTGATGAAGCTAAGATTGCAGCTTCTAAGAAGCTGATTGATTTTATTGCTAATGATCCTGTATGGGGGAAGAAAAACTTGATTCAAACAGGTGGTTTGTCTGTTCGTAATTCGATTACAGGTCTCTATGATGATGCAGAGTACAAATACGCTGAGTATGCTCGTAAATTCACAACAGATGCACCTACCATTGCCGATGGATATGCTGATATTCGTACCTTCTGGTTCCCTGAATTACAACGTGCTTTAACTGGAGGAGCAACCGGTAAAGAAGCTTTGGACAGCTTTGCTGCAAAAGCAAACGAAGCGATTACGAAAGCAAAGGCTGCAATGAAATAAAAAAAGTGAATGGTGTCCAAAAGAATAGAGTGCGGGAAGCACTCTTTTCTTTTTAAATCATCGAAGAAATGGGGAAGGACTGTGGGGACAACGGTTCGCAAAATAAAAGGTTATGTGATTCGTGACTGGATGATGAGTTATCTCTTTTTAGTGCCGGCATTTGGGTTTTTCCTGCTTTTTGTAGCTTATCCGATGGTGAAAGGGGTCTATATTAGTTTCTTTGATTACTCCTTGAGAGATTTCAGCTTTATTGGCCTCGATAATTATATCTCCTTAATAAAAGATGATAACTTCAGGAAGTCGATGGGAAATACATTATTGCTTGTACTCATCACCGTACCCATCGTTATTATTTTCTCGTTATTTATCTCTATGAATATTTATAAGAAAAAAGAGTTTGCCAGATCGTTTTTCCGTGGAGTGTTCTATTTGCCGGCTGTATCCTCGGTTGTAAGCATCACAGTCGTTTGGGGCTGGATCTATCATCCGAACTATGGGATTCTAAATTATTTAACCAGCTTTTTGGGAATGGAGCCTATATCCTGGTTAGGAGATACGAGGACTGCACTGCTTGCTATTATCGTGGTTCTGATAACGACCTCTGTAGGGCAGCCGATCATTTTATATGTGGCATCTATTGGGAACATTCCTACTTCTTACATAGAAGCAGCTGAGATTGATCGAGCGACGCCTTGGCAGATTTTCCGGAAAATATTATGGCCAATGCTAATGCCAACGAACTTATATATTATCGTGATTACCACGATCAACACCTTTCAATGTTTTGCGCTAATTCAGTTGCTCACCTCGGGTGGACCTGTGTATAGCACATCGACTGTTATGTATGGCGTTTACGAACAAGCCTTTATGCTCGGTCATTTTGGATATGCCTCGGCGATGGGTGTCATCCTTGCGATTGTGATCGGGATCATTTCTATCATTCAATTCAAATACTTTGGCAGTGATGTTGAGTATTAAGGAGGGGACATCATGAATTCTACGAATCCGTTAGAACTGAGAGCACCTATTGGCCAATCTAAGAAAGTAAGCAAATGGAAAAAAGAATTGACGATTCCAAAAATATTAGCGACCATCCTGTTGATTCTAGCAACGTTGTTTTTTATCTTCCCTTTTTATTGGGTGGTTTCAGGGGCATTTAAGCTTCAGACTGTGGCAACAACGATCCCCCCGGAATGGTTTCCGGCTAAGCCGACTCTGCAAAACTGGACCGAGTTATTTAAGAATCCCGTTGAGCGCTGGATGTTTAACAGTTTCATCATTGCTTTTTGTGAAATGGCAGCGATTTGTATCGTTTCTTCCTGTGCTGGATATGTGCTAGCCAAAAAGTCTTTTCCTGGCCGAGGCATTATCTTTACGATGTTTGTTGCCGCTATGGCATTGCCTAAGCAAGTTATTCTTGTCCCGCTGTTTACGATGCTTGCAGATTTTGGGTGGGTCAACACGTATAAAGGGCTTATTTTACCGGCGATTGGCTGGCCATTTGGAGTCTTCCTAATGAAGCAGTTCGCGCAGACGATTCCAGGAGAATTAATTGAAGCAGCCAAAATAGATGGCAGCTCTGAAATTCGTTTGTTCGGAACCATCATTTTACCTTTGTTAAAGCCTGCAATAGGGGCACTGGCAATCTTTACTTTCATCACTTCTTGGAATGATTATTTCAGTCAGCTGATCATGACCAGATCGACTTCAATGATGACATTACCACTTGGGGTAGCGACTCTTCGGGGTGAATTCACAACAAACTATGGATTGCTTATGGCGGGTGCTGCGTTAGCCTCTATTCCTATGATTGCAATTTTTCTAATGTTCCAAAAAGCCTTTACCCAAGGGATTACTATGGGGGCTGTAAAAGGCTAGTTATTCTTATAACAACGAAAATTAATAGTAATGAATTAAACGATGGAGGCTGTAATTTATGAAATCATATGATCTTGAATCCTTTAAAGGCATTATTATTGCTATGTACTCCAGTTATGATGCTGAGGGGGAAATCGATAAAGAAGCAGCCCGAAAATTAGCTCGTCAGTATGCTTCTACGGGAGTAAAAGGTCTTTATATTGGCGGAAGCTCTGGCGAAGGTATGCTGCAATCTGTAGAAGAACGCAAACAAATGCTCGAGGCAGTTATAGCAGAGGTTGGAAAAGAGCTTACAATCATTGCTCACGTGGGTGCTCCATCTACAAGAGACAGTGTTGAACTAGCTATCCATGCTGAGAAAGTTGGCGCACATGCCGTATCGGCTGTTCCTGCGATCTATTATCGTCTGTCTCCGGACAGTGTTGAAAGTCATTGGCAGGCAATTATTAATAGTACAGCGCTTCCATTTATTATCTATCACATCCCGCAAACTACAGGCTTTCAATTATCGAAAAGCTTGCTGATTAAGATGGCAGCTCAGGATAAAGTGATCGGGGTGAAAATTTCGGCGGAGAGCACGTTTGAGCTTCAGCAATTTAAAGCCGCAGGCGGGAAGGATTTTCTAGTCTTAAATGGACCTGATGAGCAGTATTTGGCGGGCCGCAGTATTGGGGCAGATGGCGGGATTGGTGGAACTTATGGGGTGATGCCAGAGTTATTCCTAAAAGTGGAACAATGTTATGTGCAAGGAGAGATGGCTGAGGCGCAGAAATGGCAGTTTATCATCAATGATCTCATTGTTGAATTGCTATCCTTTCCTTCATTATATGGTGCGTGTAAAGCGATCCTTAGTGTGCGCGGATTTGAAACAGGTCAGCCAAGAATGCCACTTTTACCGATTAAGGATTCCGATCAGGAGCGGGTGGAAGCTCTGAACAATAGAATATTAGATTATATTCTTGAAGCGAAGGGATAGGGTTAATAATGACTCGAATAAGTGATATCTTTCCGGTGAAAGGTCTGATTGTTTCCTGTCAGGCACTTGAGCATGAGCCGCTTCATGGTGGGGATACAATGGCTAAAATGGCAAGAGCAGCGGTTCAATCAGGAGCTATAGGAATCCGGACAAATGGTGTTCCAGATATTGTAGCTATCAAAAAAGAAGTAAATGTACCGGTCATTGGACTTATTAAACGGGATATTCCCGGATCAGCCATATTTATAACACCAACCTTAGATGAAGTGAAGGCGATTGTTTCTGCAAAAGCAGAGATTGTTGCGCTTGATGTAACGAATCGGGAAGAACGCTTAGAGTCAGTAAAGCCATTAATAGAATATGCACATCTGAGAGGTGTGCTGGTTATGGCGGATATTTCGACATTTGAGGAAGGGCTTGCCGCTGAGAAATTAGGTGTGGATTTCATCGGTACCACGCTTTCAGGCTACACCCCATACAGTACACAGCAGGAAGGACCGGACCTTGTCTTAATTCAACAATTAAGCAAATTAGTGAACATTCCTGTTGTTGCGGAAGGACGGATATGGACACCGGAAGACGCAGCAAAAGCTAAGAATGCGGGGGCATCCTATGTTGTTGTAGGAAGTGCAATTACTAGGCCACAATTGATCACTTCGAGATATGTTAAGGCCGTGAGCAATTTCAATGACTGACGGAGGTGAGTCCGCGATGGAAGGGTATGATCCTCATATAGAATATGCGATCGGAGTAGATATTGGCGGCACGAAAATTAATGCCGGACTCGTCTCTTCACAAGGGGACGTTTTACATACTGTAAGCCTAAGCACATTGACAGGACAGACGAAAACAATGGATCGTATTATACTAGCTATTCGGACATTAATGGATGAAATAACAGCACAACAAGCGGGAATTCAGCTCCAAGGAATTGGCGTAGGATCAGCAGGGCAAATGGATTGGGAGGCGGGGCGTGTCCGCTCCGCTTCGGAGCTTATTCCAGGCTATGCTGGCACAGCTTTGAAGGAGTTGCTTCAGACACAGTTTCAACTTCCGGTAATCGTTGATAATGACGTGAATGTATTAGCAATAACAGAGAAATATTTAGGTTCAGGCAAAGAGGTAAAAGATTTTATCTGTCTTGCCCTTGGTACGGGCGTGGGTGGAGCGATAGTCGTAGACGGCCATCTTGTCCACGGTTCTTGGGGTGGGGCTGGAGAGTTAGGCCATATGTCCGTAGATTTCAAAGGGCCTGCATGCGTTTGTGGTGGAACAGGCTGCTTGGAGCAGTATGCTTCAGGCACAAGTATCGCACGTCGCATGCGCGACAAGCTTTTATTACATAACCAGTCCCCAGAGAACGTAGACTCACGGGAAGTGATAGCGAGATGGCGGGCAGGTGACTCTCTGGCCACAGAGTTAATGGAAGACACGATTGCTGCGCTCGGATCCGCGATTGCTTCATTAATCCATATTTTTAACCCTAAAGTCATCGTCATTGGCGGTGGAGTTGCTGAAGCAGGCGAACTTTTGTTTGAAGGCATTAGAAGGGAAGTAAAGGGCAGAGTAATGCCATCGATGCTGGAAAATGTTCGTATTGAAGCAGCCTATTATGGTAATTTATGTGGAATGATCGGTGCGGGGCTGCAGATGTGGGAGTATAGTCCCGATAAAGTAAAGAGAGCAGAGTTATAAGGGGCTATTCACCATCTATCTGTATAGAAAATCACGGGGAGCAATACGTAGAAGCGAGTTTAATTGTACATCGTACAACTATATTTCTCGAATCCCTCCAGCCGATGGGTATAAGTGTATTTTGTACAGCTATTTTCTTGATTTACAGCCTTAGTGGTGGCTTCTCGTGTTTTTAGTTGTAGAAAATGCAACTAAAGTCAAAATGATTGCATTCGCCTACGAAATAACTGTATAGAATACATTTATTCTATTTCTCAGATTCCCCTGAGATCCGGTGTAATTGAGCCATTGAAGATTGATTAGTGTTTTGGGATTGGTTAAATTTTAAAATAATTTAGTTAGAACCACATGTGAATAATACTCCATGTGGTTTCTTTTATTAGTTATAGCCCGCCCCAGTACCCACTGCCGAATGAACCCTTCGTTCAACCATCAACACATCTAATCCATGTTATGGGAAGCAGTTTTTCGCTTTTTACGTTGAATTTATGATGATGATTCATTAATGTGAGCATATCACACGATATCGCTACGACGAATTCAATGTGTCCAAAGACTCGGGGAAATTCGACCTTAACTGGTCCGGCTCGGATAACTTGTTTGACCAAACCAGCCTAGCTAAGATTTTAATTAGGCTTAAGGGATACAAATTTTCCAGTTTGTATCCCTTAACTTATATAACAAAGGATGGGAAAATTATGGTCGATTATAATAACAACGAAGGAATAGGCGGTTTTCAACAAGGCAGCTATCGTCCATTAGCCATTCATCCCATTGAGGCGAATTGGACCAGACAATCCCGATTCAGAGCTCCAACATCGCTTTCAGTTTTGAAGCGAGTTGTTGACTCGGGGCGGCCGGATTTTTCATATGTATTAAGCTCGTTTACAGTGGATGAACAAGGGAGAGCCATTTTAGCTGTGGGGCAGGGTGATTTCGAGCTTAATCATCAATACGGCAAACTGTTTCGGGTTTGCTTTGAATCTGACACTGTGGAGCTGCTATTGGAGACTAAGGCATCCCTTATGTCTCCCCTGCTGATCAGCCCAGCCTCCATTTTGGTTGCGACCAATAGCATTCGAGATAATCAGCTCATTTCGGTTGACGAAAACGGCCGGATAAATTGGAAGACTGCAGTGGATGGTGTGCCGTATGGCAGGCCGGTGGTAAACAGCGAAGGGTATATTTACCTGTGTACATATGAAGATGAGTCACAAATTATTGGGAGACTCTATGCTTTTGATGCGGATGGAACCATAAGATGGGTTTACAAGTGCTCGTCCATATTTTGGTGCGATCCGGTTATTTCCCGTGAAGGAATCATATATATTGGTCAAAATGTGAATTCCAAACTTTATGCTTTTAGTCCTGATGGAGAGTTGTTGTGGGAGAAACCGATGGGTCAAGGAGAAGGGCACCGTCCCCCTGTCATAGATCAGGATGGGGTTATGTATGGGTGTCTTTCTAGCCAGTTATATGCCATTGCTCCGGATGGCGAAGTGAAAAGGATATACCAACCGGAGGAAAGTTACGTTGACACCAGCCCTTCCCTGGGCGCAGACGGTAATTTATACGTAAATTTGACCGGCGGGGAATTCATTTGTTTAACGCGAGACGGTGAACAGCTATGGAGAGCGGAAACTAAAGGTTTTGCAATAACTCAGCCAATTCTCGGCCGATGCGGCAACGTTATTCAAAGTCGCTTAATGGATAACTCGATTGAAAGCTACTCCGTTGTTGATATTTTTTCCCAAAAAGGAGTGCATTTAGCGGAGACCGCAATCAAAGGTTCCATTCATTCGGTGATTTTGGCAAATGATGAAGTGATTTACGTCCTGTCCTCCTATTGGACGGCTAAGATGGAGCCTAAATGGGAACTTCATTTGCAAATCTCCATCGGGCAGTCCCAAGGTTGGACAACAGTACTGGGGGAGAAATTCAACTGGGAAACGATTGGTGAAAGCGCCAGATCTTTGTCTAACTTGAAGGAGCTGAAGCAAAGCGAACTTCAATCCGATATTATTGAGCAAAAGAATATTCTTACTGAAAGATCAGATGAGGAATTGTTGACTTCACTTCAGCACGCAGATACTAGTGAAGCGGATATAAGGTGGTACTTGACGGAGAATACGCTGGGGATAAGTGTGCAGATTTCTCATGCTATCGGAGATCATGCTGAGTTTGAAATCAAGTATGACAAACTGAAGTTTAAGCTGAACACTTTTCTTTTTTCAGAAATAATAGAGCCTATTAAATTCCCTTGATTTAATAGAATAATTTACCGATAATGTTAATGGGGGGACCCAAAATCAAATCCGTCATGAAGCAGGAGGCACTATCGGACAATGATGACTTTAATGAACATGGTGCGGGGAACGGAGAACGATCTTCCTGCTAAAGAGATGATTAAGTATTGGAATCATGAGCCTGGAACTTTAAAGATGGTAAGGGCCAGCAGCAATTTTATTTATACCTTTCAGTGGAATGGTAACCGCTTTTATTTAAGGTTTACTCATGAAGAGGATAATTCTCCAGACAATATCCAGGCAGAGCTGGATTTTATGATGTATTTATTAGAGCAAGGTTATGAGACCGTCGCTCCTGTGCGTTCTAAGTCTGGTAATTGGATTGAAACGTTGTTAACGGATCACGGGCGATACCACGGGGTAGTTTTTGAACAGGCCCAGGGTGAATATGTTTCACTTGATGAGATGAAGGAACCTCATTTTTATCAATGGGGACAATCGCTTGCACGTCTGCATAATTTTTCGGAAACCTATGCACCGAGCACACCTTATCGCAAAAGCTGGGTCGATTCATTGAATTTTATTTATTCCGTATTGAGCAGGCATCCTGAGGAGCATAAGGCGCTTAAGGAATATGAGCGGATTGAAGCTTGGCTATCAGAGCTTCCTTTTGGAGTAGGGCATACTGGGCTCGTACATTATGATTTTGAGATGGATAATATCTTTTATATGCAAGAAGAATCCCGCTACAGTGCCATCGATTTTGATGACTCTATGTATCACTGGTTTGCGATGGATATTACATCGGCGTTAAGAGACCTGACGGAATCGGATGATAATGAGAGTAGAAGAAACATTGACCATTTTATTAATGGATATAGATCGCTTAAGCAGCTAGATGATGAGTATATGAAGTTGATACCTGAATTTCAAAGATTTGCAGACTTATACAGTTTTGCTAGATTACTTCGGTGTATGGAGAATACGGATGATTCTATTTTCCCGGATTGGGCGAAACAGCTTAAACAGAAATTAGAAAGAGTTTGTGACCGATTACGAACCGGCTTTCAAGCACATATAGTGCTGAAGGATATCACTGAAAAAAACTGGTACGCTTGTACTCAATTAGAAGTATCGGATGAGCAAAAGGCTATTTTTCCTGTACCGGTGGTCTATTGGTTAGCAGAAGCAGCTTATTGTGGTATGACCCCGCTCGCTTTATACGCAGATGAAGAATTGGTAGGTTTCTCTGTGTATAGCGTAGATCCTGAGGATGGAAGTTATTGGATTATGGCTTTTATGATTGACCAGAAATATCAGAACAGGGGTTTAGGCAGAACGGGTATGGATACCTTAATTCGTTATATTAAAGCAGAACATCATTGTGACAAAATCGTTATTGGCCATCGGATCGAAAACGAACGTGCTACGAATTTATATACATCACTCGGGTTCGTTGAAGTCAGTAGGGACGAGTTTGAAGTTATACGAGGGTTGGTAGTGTAAAAAGGGAAAAGCCGCCAAGGGTTTGGCGGCTCTTTTTTATATTAGGAAATAAATTAATCTACAGAGCCGGTTGTCAGCAGCTGATCAAAAGAGACAGGGAATAGTGGCTCAATTAGCGATAAAATTGCTTTTGCATACTCCTGAATTTCTTTCTGAGCGTCATGCTCCAGTCTTTGATTTAAAAAATGGGCTACAGATTGAACTGAAGCTGTCCAGTACCAACGAACGAATAATCCATAAGCAGGTAGAAACAGTCTTGCTTGTTCAGCACATATACCATCTGCTAAAGCTGCTTCATACTTAGATAATCCTAACTCGGTGTATTCTTGAAGCTCACGGGTGTATTTTTCACCAAGCTCCCATGCAATGGTGTCACCACTGCCTTGTTTGGAATTCTCTGGTTTGGATCTCCATTCTCCCGCAGCAGGTTGATAAAAAACGGGTTCTTCTGTTATGTATCTTCGGCTGGATTCGTTCCAGGCTTCCAAGCTATCTCCAGTACCTTCGTAATGGGCAGAACCGACTACGTATTTCCACCACTGTCTCGCAACCATTAATGGGGCATAAACCTCAAATTGAGTGATGGCATGGCGGAAAGGAGAGGTATGTCCTTCACGGGCAAGGAATTTTATTAGTTTAATATCCCGATCACTAAGCTCAAAAGATTGTTTTGCATAAGAAACACGCGCAGCGTTAGCAACCGTTAAATCTGAGCCCATATGATCTACTAATCTTACATAACCTTCATTTAAAACTTTGATTGTTGTCAATTTAATGTAGCCTCCTTTTCCAAAGCAGAGTAAATGAGTTCGTCACACCATTGTTGATTGCAAAATCTAGTCTCTCTGAGGATTCCATCCCTAATCATTCCTGCTCTAATCATAACTTTTTCAGATTGAAGATTCTCTGCATTGGCATAGGCAACGACTCTATGGGCATTAAGAGAGCTAAAGGCGTAGCCTATCAGTGTTTTGACGGCTTCTGTCGCATAGCCCATTTTCCAGTATTCCGGCAGTAGGACCCAGCCAATCTCCCACTCTCTGATCTCTTCCCAATTTAACTTTATACTTACGTTGCCTATGGGGGTTCTATTTTGCTTTGTACATACTGCTAGATCATAATGCTCACGCGGATCGCTGGTAGTCTGAGTCAGAATCGAAAGGAAGTTCTCTTTAATTTGTTTTGCATCTGGTGCGGTGTTTTCATATTTGTGAGACAAAGGATTAAGTTCCAGTTCTTCATAAAAAGAAAAATCATCGCTTGTATAATCTCTTAATATCAATCTGTCGGCTATTATTTCCATGAGTTAATACCTCCTAATCCATGATTATAATGGAAGACTCTGTAATTATCACGGAGTAAATTCACTAGAAATACAAAAAAAAATTTCTGTAAATTTTTCTCTAGTAAAATTGTGGAATTGTGATACAGTAATTAAGGTTTATATATTTAGAGGGGGATGTAAGGGAAATGAAAGCTATTAAATGGAGCATCACTGCAGCGTTAGCAGTATCTATGTTGGGTCCAATACATACAGTGAAGGCGGCAGATACGCGTAACGTCGATTACGATCAAGGTAGTATTTTACGGAGTGCCCGTTCAGTTTCGTCATCATACAATGAAGGCAATCCGCAGGTTGAAGATTTGATTTTTCAGATGGATGCGACCGAAATCACTGTTGGGGACAATGTTCCGGTACAAATCTATGCTAAAGATGCCGATGGCATATCTGAACGCGTTCCGTTAGCTCAAGCAAATGTCGTAATTGAAAAACCTTATTTGCTGCAAAAGCAAGCCGATGGCACAATGAAAGCCTTAGCGGTAGGAGAAACGAACGTAACGGTCATTTCAGGATCAGATTCCAAAACAATAAAAGTTTCGATCAGTGCGGACCATGATATTGATCAAGGTGCATTTGTTAATGGAACAATGTATTTGCCGGTTCAATCGGTTTTTCAAACGTTGGGAGCAACAGTCCAAGTTAATACAGCAACTAAAATCTTTAGCATTCGCCTAGGAGATTTACCAATACAGCTTCAACTCGGAAGCGATATTGCAATGGTGAATGGTGCGAAGGTCAAAATGAGTGGTAACGTGCAAAAGATCGACGGATCTACAGTTTTTCCTGCCACGCTTTTAAAAACTGCACTGTCAGCAGAGTTAATTTGGGATGGAAATTATCAGACGATGGAGATCTACTTCGGCAAAGCAGAGTTGTTCGCCTATACGAAACAAACCGCGCAGATTTTTAAGAAGGAAGAACAAGGAAACCTCGTTAAGTTCATTGGAAAAACATATTGGCTCAATCAATTCGACTCCGATTATAAGTTCCAAAAAGTCACTATTGTAGATATTTTACCTGATTATGAAGGTGAATTCGCCATTTCATTTAAGGTTTTATCAACGGGGCAAATTCTTAACTCTTATACAATGTCGGGGGATGAGTTGATCCGTACATTAGGAAATAAAGAATATTTCTTAACAACGGATCCATTTAAGACCTATAAGTGGTCGGATGCGATTTGGAGTAAGATTAAAAAGAGCATAGTTGCTACTGGGATGACCAAGCAGCAAGTGGAGTTTAGTTGGGGTAAGCCTATAAGTAAATCCACATTATCAGGTAGTGGCATTCAAGTGGAGACCTGGCAGTATGGTAATTATAACTATGTTACCTTTACGAACGGTGTTGTCTCCATGATTTATACGAATTAATTCTTCCTAACTTCTGCGTTACTTTAGTCATAGAGCCTGTCTTTGCGACATATCATTTTGGAGAAGCACTTTCAGAATTAAAGTGTTGACTATTGTTGGCCGAAATGAGGGGTTTATTCATGGCAAAGTCAAAACGTGGACATGCACTTTGGAATTTACCATCAAGGGGCAGGGGGACTTGTCCAATCTGTCAGAACACCCGTATTAAGCTGCTTTATCCCAAGAAAAAAACGGATGGAGCAGTCGTTAAGGTCTGTAAACGCTGTGACAAGGCTCCGCAGACGAAAGTGGATGCCGTGTTGATTTAAAAAGAGTACACAAAAAGAGGCTGTCTCAAAAGTGGATTTTTCTACGTATGAGGCAGCCCTTCTCATGAATAAAACAAAGAAGCACTTCTCTAATAAGAGAGGCGCTTCTTTTAAATTTTACAGAGATTTAGTACGTATATGATTATTTCGTTATCCGATTAATGACCTGTTCGCGTCTAGGACCCACGGAAATCGTAGTAATACGCGTGCCAATAGAGGTTTCAATAAAATCAATGTAAAGCTTAGCTTGTTCTGGCAGATCTTCGAAGTCGGTGATCTGAGAGATATCGCAGTTCCAGCCAGATAAATGCGTGAATATCGGTTTTGCAGAGTTCAGTTTATTCGTAGCCGGGAACTTGTCGGTGATCTCTCCATTTTCAAGCTCATAAGCCACACAAACTGGAATCTCTTCCAAATAACCAAGCACGTCAAGATTAGTCAACACGACTTCAGTGGCACCCTGCATTTGGCAACCGTAACGAGTAGCTACAGCATCAAACCAGCCCATACGTCTAGGACGGCCAGTCGTAGCCCCGAATTCCCCGGCATCGCCACCTCTTGTACGAAGTTCATCCGCAACGGGCCCTTCTAATTCTGTAACAAAAGGTCCAGCGCCGACACAACTGGAATAGGCCTTGGTTACAGCGATGACATTCGTGATAGCTGCTGCAGGAAGACCGGCACCGACAGGTGCAAACCCGGCAAGTGTTGAAGAGGAGGTGGAGTAAGGATAAATACCGTGATCAGGATCACGCAGAGCCCCAAGCTGACCTTCAAGTAAGATAGTCTCTCCCTTAGCATAAGCCTCTTGTAGCAAGTCTGTTGTATTGGCTACATAAGGCGCTAGCTGTACAGCTTCTTCTTGCAGCTGAATCATTAATTCCGAGATTTGGATCGGCGCTTTCTTATATAAATGCTCAAGTAAAATATTTTTGGAAGCGAGTAATTGTTCAAGACGTTTCTCAAGTCGGGCGGTATCAAATAAATCCGCTACCTGTATGCCTAGCTTTGCATATTTATCTGCGTAAAATGGTGCAATTCCCCGTTTTGTTGAACCGAATCCTTGAGATCCCAGACGTTCCTCTTCTAGTTCATCAAACAAACGATGGATTGGAAGCACGATTTGCGCCCGTTCGGATACGAATAATCTAGGCTTTGGCACACCTCTATCCGTTAAAGCTTTCAATTCTTTTATTAAGACTTCTGTATCAAGTGCTGTTCCGGGTCCAATAATGTTTGTAACGGAAGGATAAAATACCCCAGATGGCAGCATATGCAATGAAAATTTTCCATATTGGTTTATGATGGTATGCCCAGCATTACTACCACCTTGAAAACGAACGACAAAGGAAGATTGTGCAGCTAGCACATCCGTCATTTTTCCTTTTCCTTCGTCGCCCCAGTTTGCTCCTACAATTGCAATTACGGTCACGCGTTTTCGCCTCCCAAGCTTGTTTTTGGCTACAGGACTAAGTATAATGCTAGTTAAATCATTAGAAAAATTGATATAAGTTATATCTATTATAAGGTGGAGTAATGACGTGGGGATGGACATTAATTTGGAGTGGTATCGCTCTTTTTATTGGGTAGCGAATACTGGGAGTTTAACTGCTGCGGCAGAACGACTCAATATTACACAACCGGCAGTAAGTCACACGATTAAACAATTGGAAGAAAAAATGGGCGGCCCGTTATTTTTTCGCACTTCTCGCGGGGTCGATTTAACAACAGAAGGAAAAGTACTGCTAAGCTTTATTGAGCAAGCCTTTCATCATGTAGACATGGGCGAAAGAGCGATCGCAGATATGAACAATCTGAACAGCGGCGAGATTCATATCGGAGCAAGTGACACCTTATGCAAATATTATCTGTTACCTTTTTTGGAGCAATTTCATGAACAATTTCCCAATATCCGCATTCATATTACGAATCGTACGACACCAGAAACACTTACGCTTTTAAAAGAAGGGAAAATTGATTTTGGTATCGTCAGCTTGCCGACATCTGATAAACAGATTGATTTTCGCAAAAGTACTCAGCTTCAAGATTGCCTGGTAGGGGGCAAAGGTTTTCGTCATTTGGCGGACAAGACCATGCCGCTTGCAGACATTCAGCAGTATCCGTTGTTATGCTTAGAAGCGGGTGGCAGCACCAGAAAGTATATGGATCAGTTTTTAGCTTCTAATCATCTGACGATTACACCTGAATTTGAACTGGGAAGTGTGGATTTGCTTGTTCAGTTTGCGAAACGTGGTTTTGGCCTTGCTTTTGTTATTCGTGATTACGTAACCGAAGAATTGAAGAAAGGTGAGCTTGTCGAGATTCCTCTGGACCCACCTTTGCCAGAACGTAACATAGGAATTGCTACCCTGCGTGGAGTTCCTCTTACAGCTGCTTCAAAGTCTTTTCTAACATTATTAGAGTAGAATCAGGAAAGAGCTATTAGAGCATACCTAGTGAAGAGGAGGAAAGGTAATGAATCCTTTACTGGCTCGGCTGCGCAAGGGATACGGGAAAAAGCTTCGGGCGCTTCATACCTGGAATGGCTGGCTGGTTGTGTTGCTCACACTCACAGGACTTGTACTTGTAGGTGGCTTCTGGCGTGGCTTCTTAGGGGAAGGCAGAGTATGGATCAAAGGGCTTCATATCGTGGTCGGTGTCGCTTCGATCATTCCGGTTATTTATTATTTGCTGCTGGCAGGGAAACATTGGAAACAACTGAAGGAGCGGCCTTGGCAACGTTTTAATGTAATCGTTGTACTTTCATTGCTGCTCGGCTGGTTCGTTTCAGGAGTACTACTCTGGCAATTCCGCGTGGTGGGTCCACATGTATCGAACGTTGCTCTGATCGTCCATGACTTATTGACCTGGATAGGCCTTCCTTATATTATTTATCATTCTTTGACTCGGGTAAAATGGCTTAAAGAACCGAGCCGGCGGATAGTGAAAAGTGGCATTGAGACAGGCAGCCCTTCGAATCATCGGGAAACCCCGCAGCCGGTTTATACACGTAGAGCTTTCATACGCGGATCGATTGGTGTTGGGCTTGCGGTCACTATAGGTCCATCGTTTATAAAATGGCTCGGCAGTTCAATTGGAAATATCGGAGGCAGCGAAACAATTGATAAGCTGATCGAAAGTGATCGTAATCAGTTGTTGCCTGCACCCCAGCCACTGGCGGCATCCTCACCCCCTCTCGGAGGAGGGGCGCAAGGACAATTCCGTGTTTACACAGTCACTCCGATTCCAGAGTTTACGAACAACAATTGGTCTTTTACGATAGATGGGCTTGTGGAGCAGAATTTCAAGTGGAACTGGGAACAGTTCGTAAAGCTGAAGCGGACCGTTCAGGTGAGTGATTTTCACTGTGTGACAGGCTGGTCAGTCTATAAGAATACCTGGGAAGGAATCAAGCTAAAAGATCTTTTGAGTCAGGCCGGTGTGAAGCCCACAGCTAAGACTGTGAAATTCTATTCGGGTGATGGTGTATACACGGATACGCTCACATTGGAACAAGCCGACATGGATGATGTGCTGGTCGCGGTAATGCATGATGGAAAGCCGATTCCTAGCGATCTCGGCGGTCCTGTACGGTTAATCGTTCCGAAGATGTTCGCATACAAGTCTGTGAAGTGGCTGAACCGGATTGAGCTGATCGAAGGCGATCATACGGGATATTGGGAGCAACGCGGGTATTCAAATGATGCGTGGGTATAAAATAGGGATCGTTAACCTTAATGGGCTTATTGCCTGTTAAGGTTTTTTTGTTGATTAATTCCTTATTTTTTTAGCATATAGCAAATGAAGAGACGTAATAACAGAAATTGCTCCATACAATAGAAGTGACTGGGATGCAGGAGGTGGTTGTGATGAACGGGGTTAGAGCCATAAAGCTGTTGGGACTTATTCTCGGTGTGGTACTACTGAACATTATCGTGTTGTCACCAGGTTTATTAGGGGTGGAAATCGGAGGAACCAGTGTATTTGAAATAGCTTTAGGTGTGACATTGTTGTTTGTTAGTCTACTTGTTGTTCTTTACGGAAGTTATATTTTATTGTTTAAACCTTCATCTATCCCTGCTGTGAAAACACTGAAATCTTATGAGGATTATATAGCCGCGCTTACTCAATACAAAAATGTCAAAGTGCTGAAAAAAGACATTGCGCTTGCTCTAGATCAGATATCCCGGATGGAAAAGAAGAGAAGTACCTTGTTAGATGTTTTAGGTCAGAGATTCGAATCCACTGAACTTAGCTTCAAAAAATTTAATGCAGTCAGTTATGAAGTAGCAAAGCTTTTTTACCTGAACATTCGAGGGATTCTGAATAAACTCAGTGTATTTGATGCCTCAGAGTTCACCCTTTTCTCCAGCCAGCATAGACCCTCGCAGTTCTCAGATAAACTGGTGCAAAAAAAGACAGCTTTGTACAATGAATATTTAGCCTACGTAACAGGGTATCTTGGGGCAAATGAAGAGATTCTGCTGAAGCTGGATAAGCTGCTGCTGGAAATATCGCTACTTGACAGTACAGATTATACAGATGTTGAAGAGATGCCTTGTATGAAGGAAATCGATGAGCTGATCAAGCAGACGAAATTCTATAAGCAATGAAGGGGAGATGTGTATGGCTAATAAAGGAAAAACAGTAGCAGTTTTAGGGACCATTACGGTGGTAGTTTTTGCTCTCGTGTATTTTGGAATCACCTTGACTTCTAATATAGGAAAAACCAAAACCCAGATTTCTTCCGAAGATGCGGGGAAGCAGCTTGAGAAGCTATATAAGAACATAAACGTGACCACTGCTGAGCAAATCAAAGGCCAGATTGATCTGGATCCTGTCGCGATTGGGGATTCACTACCAGATATCTCAAAGTTTCCTGTATCCGTAGACAATACAACAGATAGCTTTGTAGAGATATTTTCTTCTACAGAGAAATCAGGAACGGGTAATGATGGTTGGCTAAATGAAGTTGCTACAGATTTTAACAACTCTAATATTGAGGTGAACGGGAGTCATGTTTCTGTGAAAATCCGTAATATTGCTTCAGGTACAGCGACAGATTACATAAGATCTGGGAAGTATGTGCCAGATGCCTTTACCCCTTCAAATGAGCTGTGGGGCGAAATGGTAAAAGCAAACGGGATGAACACTCAGCTAATCACTAAACGTCTTGTAGGTAATGTAGCTGGTATTGTTACCAGTAAGGCGAAATATGATGAACTAATAGAGAAATACGGTTCTTTAAACGTCAAGACGGTTACAGATGCCATAGCAAATAATGAATTATCAATGGGCTATACCGACCCTTTTGCCAGTTCTACGGGTTTAAACTTTCTGGTAACAGCGCTTGGGACGTTTGGCGGTTCAGACTTACTTGGTGAGCAAGCGGTGCAGGGCTTTGAGAAATTCCAAGCAAATGTTCCCTTTATTGCCTCAACCACTTTACAGATGCGAGAGGCTGCAAAAACCGGTAAGCTTGATGCTTTTGTCTTAGAATACCAGATCTTTTTGAATGCAACAGATTTGAAAGGGGGGTATGTATTCACTCCTTTTGGTGTAAGACATGACAGCCCGCTTTATGCTTTAGGTGATCTTCCTCAGGAAAAACTCGATATTATTAAGAAGTTTGCTGAGTTTGTTGAACAGGATAAATACCAGGAGCTGGGTGAGAAAAAAGGCTTCAATGGTCTTAATGATTACCAATCAGAGCTTAGTACAGTGGATGGCAGTCTCATATCCTCAGCTCAGAAGCTGTGGAAAGAGAAGAAAAATGGCAATAAACCTATCGCCGCAGTATTTGTGGCAGATGTCTCAGGAAGTATGAACGGGGAACCCTTGAACCGCTTAAAGCAATCTTTATTAACAGGCCAGAAGTACTTGGGCAAGGATAACAGCATTGGTTTTGTCTCTTACTCTGATAACGTTACAATCAATCTTCCGATTGGAAAATATGACACGAACCAGCAGTCCATGTTTGTTGGTGCGATTGATAGTCTTCAAGCAAATGGGGGGACGGCTACTTTTGACGGGATCGCGGTAGCCATCCATATGCTTCAAACGGAATTACAGCTAAATCCGGATTTGAAGCCGTTAATCTTTGTATTAAGTGATGGAGAGACCAATGAAGGGCATTCCTTGAATGATATCAGAGGTCTTATTGAGACCTACAAAATCCCGATTTACACGATTGGCTACAATGCGAATATTAAGGCGCTTGAGAGTATTTCGAGTATAAATGAAGCGGCCAACATCAATGCAGATACAGATGATGTAGTCTATAAAATTGGCAACCTGCTCAATGTTCAAATGTAAGCTATTTTTTATAGGAGGGGTTCTATGTCGTTTACTATGGAAGTCGTAAGTCAGGAAAAGCTGAAATCAGTAATTGAAGAGCAGGTCAAACCTGAGCCTGAGGAAGTATCACAACTGAAAACACTGGCAGTAAACAATGTCTCCGCCATTCTGGATCTTAATTTAGAGTCACTGGATAAGCGGAAAGCGGTGCTGCAATCCATTGATAGCTTCGGTATGGAAACGATGAGATCCTCTTCGGACAAAAACTCCCTGTTGCAGGTTTCAGTGGGGAATTTATCAAAGACAGGGGATGAAGGCGGCCAAGTAGCAAAAGGTTTGACGGAGCTTAATCTCCAGCTGAAGGATTTGGATCCCAGTGCAGTAGATTTTGCCAAGACGGGTTTTCTTGGGAAGTTCTTTAATCCATTACGTAGTTATTTTGCTAAATATCAAAAGGCGGATGCTGTCATTTCAGATATTATAATTTCTTTAGACAAGGGAAAGACCGTTTTGAAGAACGACAATACTACGCTGGAATTTGAGCAACAGGCACTTCGGGAACTTACAAAAAAGCTGCAAAAAGAAATTCAGCTCGGCATGCTGATGGATCAGGAAATAGAGACGCAACTGGAAGCCGCTAAGCTGCGTGATGAGGATGAGGAGAAAGTTCGGTTCATTACAGAAGAGGTGCTTTTTCCGTTGCGGCAGCGTGTCATGGATTTGCAACAGATGCTTGTAGTGAATCAACAAGGAATTATGGCCATAGAAGTGGTTATTCGAAATAATAAAGAGCTGATCAGAGGGGTGGACAGAGCTAGAAATGTTACCGTGTCTGCCTTGAAAATATCGGTTACGGTAGCTAGTGCGCTGTATAATCAACGAATTGTTTTGAAAAAGATCGAACTTTTAAATCAAACCACCGATAGCCTGATCAGCGGTACCTCAAAAATGTTGAAAAACCAAGGGGCGGAAATCCATAAACAGTCGTTAGAATCAAGTATTTCAGTGGATACATTAAAGCAAGCTTTTACAGATGTGCTATCCGCTCTCGATTCCATCAGTACTTATAAGCAGGAAGCTCTCCCCAAAATGCGTGAAACCATTAATCAGTTCAGAGAGCTGGCAGATAATGGCGAACAGCAGATTGTACGGCTGGAAAAGGGAAATAAGTTGGGGTTGTAGCCTAGCAAAATCATAAATCTGGTTAATTATGCGCTTCGAAGCAACAAATCCTAGCCTTTAGTCTGGTATGACTCCAGCCCCAAGACTGTTTTGAGCCTTCTTTTTCCCACGTATAATGAGATTAATTGAAAAACGTGAGAGGAAGGACAATAGAAATGAATGATAAGTTATACACTATGCAGATGGGAGCTCTTGATTCCATGCATATTCCAGCAGAATCACAACCCCAATCTAAAACGCGCAAACGTGGAGCAAGTCCAAAGACATATCGGAGTATTTTATACTTCTTAATCTCTTTACCGCTTACGATTGTATATTTCGTGTTTATGGTGACAGGGCTGACGTTATCCATTGCGTTAACCCCAATATTCATCGGAATTCCTTTGTTTTTTGCAGTAGCTAAGGGATTGGATTACATCGTACAATTTGAGCAAGAGCTGGTCAGATCATTGTTAGATATTCCTAGACCTAGTGAAGAGGCCAGATCGGATATGCAGCTAGAGGGAGCGGGCTTCCTGCAACGAATGAAGTTAGGTTTTCATGGAGCGAAGTTTGCCCGTAACGTCATGCTGATTATGGGTCGATTCGTATCCAGCATTATTTTCTTTTCAATAACAGTAACTGTAGTAGCGGCTGCATTGGGCCTGATTACACTACCTGTGCTGCACCAGATTTTCTTGCAAACCATGGATTTGAACATTTTAGAGAATAGTGTGTTTGCTTTGTTCCAGATCGACTGGACATTATCCCAACAATATATCTCCTATGTAGTAGCTGGATTTGTTGTTGCCTTGTTAGCAAGTTGGGTAATTCGTATGCTTATGGATGTGCAACGTAGAATGCTGTTCGTATCCTACGAGGAAAGACAACAGTACTAATTGAAAAGAAGAGATTGTCTCCAAACAACCCTTACTGAATCTGAATAAAACACCAGACAATGATCCTTCAGTTCGTGGAGAATCACTGTCTGGTGTTTTTGGTCTGCGGGGAGGTTTGCTTTTGCAAATGATGAGCTAGTGGAGGCTGCCTGATTGCTTCATTGATTTTTTTTAGTGTCGGTTACTGGTGATGGATGTTGATGGAATGTGCGAAATAGCTGTACTTTGTGCAGTTATTTCGAGTGCTAAAAGAATACTTCTGACTTTAACTGCACTTTATACAACTAAAAACTAGAGAATCCACTTATAAGGGAGTAATTTCAGAAAATAGCTGCATGAAATACACTTATATCCAGTGATCGAGCGTTCTATTGGATTATAGTTGTATGAACAATTAAACTTGAGCGCTTTTACACATTGCCCCAACTTGTGAAAAAATGTTCATAATCCCATATAAATCCTGTATAATAAGAGTTGTGAAAACGTTTGAACAAAAAATCAGGAGGGGTTCTATGCATTCAAATGGATTATTTAGATGGAGCTTTTTGGGGTTTGCAGTATTAGTTTTGTTAGCGCTTTCGGGATGTTCCAGTTACGAAAATGTAAATGAAAAAGTTGCTACATCACCAACCCCCAATCCAACGATAAGCAATACTTCTAATGCATCGGAGAACCCAACCAATGTGGGGGCGGCAAAAGGTACTGTGCACATAGAAAATATAGGTGAGCGGAGAATATTTGTTTATTTACCTGCAGGTTATGAAGCTGACAGTGAGCGTTATCCTGTTGTGTATATGCACGATGGGCAGAATATTTTCAATACAAATACCAGCTCTTTAGGCAAAGAATGGAGAGTTGAGGAGATTATTGATCAGCTCGTTGCTGATGGAACCATGGAGAAGGTTATCGTGATAGGAGTCGCTTCAAGTGATGGATCAGAACGGGGAATGGAGTATGTTCCATTTCCGGATGAGTCTATTCCTTCGGATGGAGCGAGTGCAGCCGAATTTACCCAATATTTTATCAATACAGTTATTCCCTATGTTGATGGTGCTTACCGGACCATTCCCGATCGGGATCACCGGATGATAATGGGATCGTCATTCGGTGCTATTCAGGCTTTATGGATGGGGTATCAGCACCCGGAGACCTTCTCAGCGATAGGGGCTTTATCCCCTGCCACTTGGGTAAGCAATGGACGTCTATTGGATGAGTTGGCGAAAGAGTCCGGGAAGCCTGCATTGAAGATTTGGCTCGACATGGGCGTAACCGAAGGAATGCCAATTGATCCGCTTGTGACTGTACTAAAGTCGAAGGGATTTGTATTAGGGAAGGATCTATTCTTTCAGATGGACCCTTTGGGTACACATGAAGAGAAGTCATGGAATAGACGTGTACATAGTCCATTGATTATGTTCGCCGGGAAAGAGGCTGGACAAACGATCAAGCATGAAGTAAGTGACTATCTGACATTAATCGGACCAGAAGCTATCGATATACGTCTTAATTTACTAGTCACTATGGATAATGGGATGGATTTTACAATCCTTGACGGAGTTGAATATCAAGTGTTGAATCCTGAAGTAGGGCAGGTAGACAAGGCAGGTAAGGTGAGCTTCCTGAAGCCGGAATCCTTGAAAGTAAATGTTTCATTTCAAGGTGTTACTGAAGAGCATTTGGTTAACTATGAGCATTATGTAAAGGTATTTAAAGTTTATGTGAAATCTCTTGATGTTGACGAGCATGGGGATGAGTTCTCCATTAACCTGAAGCTTTCTGCTCGGAAATTAAATTCAACTCCTGAGTATATCTCAGCGTTAGTGAGCGCTGCTGAAAAAATCGGTATATATACAATTAAGGAGATTCAGGAGGATTCCATAAGTATAATCTTTAATACGAAGTAGTCATAGAAATTAAAATTCAACTGAGATTATGCTCCTTTTTTGAATTTACTATGATCGTAACTAAGGGGAAATGATTCTCTGGCTGATAATCAGGGAATTTCTCCCTGATTCTTTCAACTAAAAGAAGCTGAGTCAATAAGTAGCGGTTCCAACTTATTGACTCAGCTGTTTTTTATCGCAAAATATATCCCCCATCCGGAAATAAAGTACTTCCTGTTGTATAGCTATTGGTCATCAAATAAATCGTTGTATGTGCTGCTTCGTCGGCATGACCCACCCTGCCAAGGATATTGATATTCGTATATTTGTCGTAAGCCTTGTCTCTAGTTTCCTGTTCTGCGCCTTCCCAATTAAAGTTGGTATGAATGGTTCCAGGGGAGATGACATTTACCCGAATCGGAGCCAATTCTACTGCTAATGCTTTTCCCAGACTTTCAATCGCGCCGTTACAAGCTGCATAGGAGGCACCGTCTGCAAGTGGACGTTGGCTGAATGCGCCGGACATAAGAACAATGGAGCCTGTTGGGTTGATAAAAGGGACGGCATGCTTTACAGCATTATATTGCGGCCAGAACTTTGCATTAAAGCAACTGTGTGCAATCTCCAAGCTAGAAGTAATCGGTCCTCTAACATAGGAGGCTCCCGGAGTGAACAAATGGTCAAAAACGCCGATTTTTTCAAAGAAATCCTTCAAGTCCTGTTCATTTTGATTATCTAGTGAATGAATTTCAACAGAATCGAATCCCAGAAGGTGTTGAGCTTTCTCTAATTTATCTTGTGAACGCCCAGCGATTATGACAGCTGCGCCTTGTTCAACCGCTTGTTTGGCAGTCGCAAGCCCTATTCCGGAGCTTCCTCCGATAATGACGATGCGCTGGTTTTTTAATGAAATAGTGGACATATTTATCTTCTCCGTTCATAGTTAATTGGACTTATTAAGTTCTGTTTTTTATTATTAGCTATAAAATATAACCTGCACAGTACGCACTTTTCTCGTACTAGGTACGATTTTTCGTACTAGCTGGTTCGAACATACAGTTATATAACTATCGAAAGAGGGGATCGCATGGATTTGCTGGAGCCGAGATTAACCGGGGTTCTTACAACACTTGAAAAGATCGGTGGAAAGTGGAAGCCGCTCATTTTATTTATTTTATTGATAGATGGCACAAAACGATTTGGTGAACTTAGACGGATTATCCCAGATGTCTCCCAAGGTACGTTAGCTAAACAATTACGGGAGCTTGAAGAGGATCAGCTTATCGACCGGGTGAGTTATCATGAGCTTCCACTCAGGGTGGAATATAGTATTTCAGAACATGGCAAATCCCTAATTACAGTTTTGGATAGCATGTGTGGCTGGGGTAGGATGCATAAAGAATATTTGAATAATACAAATAAGTAGAGGGGGTGCATTATTATTCATACTATTTTGCAGGAACCAACGGGTCAGACCTACAAGACGCTGGTACAGGTAGCTATGGAAGTATGTGATGAATTTATTCTAGTAAAACGTGATCAGATGGAGTTGGAGCCAGAAGGATATGAACTGCTTGAACAGCTGGAACCTTTTCTCAAAAAGGTCATAAAAGATGACTATTGGCCGGGGACTCGGCTTATGGGGCATTATGCAGATGTTTATTTTTTTGATTGTTCACCTGAAGCGGTCAATATTCTTTTATCCTATTCCACCAGCTTGTACTCGTGGGTACAGACCAGGCTGCCTGATGATCTTTGTTTTCTAAAACAGGGACAACCGTGGCTAATCAATACAGCCCATGAGAGAGAAAGCAATTTGCTCACTGATGTGGATGAGGAACTTAATAGACTAGAGGCGTGCGGATTGTTGTTCCGTGACTTATCTGAGTTTTATAACGCTGATTAAAAAAAATGGACTCATATTTATAGTGCAGAAGAACCCGCAGTTGGTGCGGGTTCTTCTGCATGTTCACTAATCATTCAACGCAACTGTTAAATTACAAGATTTCATATAATCAAAGAAAAGTATTGATAATTATTCTCATATGATTTAATATGATAACGATTCTCATTATCATTACTTTAGTTTGAAGAATGATAAATAAAATATAGATGGGGAGATTGATTATGAATCAGAAAAAATATTTATTAGCTGGGGTATCAGCAGTTTTAGCTTTGAGTTTGGCAGCTTGCGGTAACAATGAAAAGGATAAGACAGCTTCAGAAAAAAGCACAAATAATGCTGCAGTAGCAACAGAAGGAACTGCAAATAACAAAGGAAATGCGGCTCAGGAGGCTGTTGCCACTGAACAAACCGTTACATATTTGGGCAAGGATTATGTCGTGCCTGCAGAGATTAATAATATTGTAGCAGCAAGTCTCGAATCTATGGAAGATGCTGCCATACTGGGAGTGAAACCTGTAGGTGTACTTGCAATAGCTGATGCCATTCCAGGTTATCTGTCAACTGACCTAGCGGGTGCATCCTTAGTGGGGGATAAATTTGCTCCAAGTAATGAAGCGATTCTGCAACTGGATCCAGATGTTATCTTAGGGTCTTCCAAGTTTGGGGAAGATGTGGCCGGCGCACTTAATAAAATTCAAACGATGATTCCTTATTCACATATTTCAACAAACTGGAAAGATAACTTGCTCTTATTAGGCCAATTATCCGGTAAGACCACAGATGCAGAAAAAATTATTAGTGATTATGAATCTAAAGCTGCGGGTGCAAAGGCTGAAATTGGAGAAAAGCTGAAAGATCAATCCATTCTAGTCATTCGCATTCGTCAGGGCAGTATGTGTGTGTATCCTGCTGGCGTTTATTTGAATCCGGTTATTTATGAAGATCTGGGTGCTGCCATTCCTGAGGTGATCTCCTCTACAGAAGCACAAGCAGAGCTTTCATTAGAAGCTTTGGCGGATATTAATCCGGACTATATTTTCTTGCAGTTTGAGACTAGTGAGAATACTGATAATGCAACAGCACTTGATGATTTGCTCAAGAATCCGATCTTCAAAAGCGTAACTGCTGTCAAAAATAATCATGTGTTTGTAAATGCAATTGATCCGTTGGCACAAGGTGGAACGGCTTGGTCTAAAGTAAGATTCCTGGATGCGGCAATTGAAAACCTGTTGAAGTAAAACCGAAGGTGCGATGAATAAGATGAATACAAAAAATTGGAAAGTTATATTGATCCTATCAACTTCTCCATTATTCATCGTATTAGCAATGGTTGTATCCGTCTTATATGGTGTTAAAGATATTGGAATATTGACAATATGGCAGGCGATTACACACTTCGATGCTAATAATGTGGACCACAACATTATTATGACATCTAGATTTCCGCGTGTAATCGCCGCTTTATTAGTTGGAGCGGCTCTGGCTGTTTCAGGGGCGTTAATGCAGGGGGTTACACGTAACTATCTTGCATCACCATCGATTATGGGAGTAAATGACGGATCGGCATTTGTTATTACGTTGGCTATGGTGTTTTATCCGGGATTATCGAATGTTCAGATGATTATTTTATCTATGGTGGGTTCAGCCATCGGAGCAGGTTTGGTTTTCGGATTTGGTTCATTGGTTAAAAACGGTTTATCACCAGTCAGGTTAGCTATTATTGGGACTGTAATTGGTACTTTTTTAAGTAGTATCGCCTCAGCAGTAGCGATGTTTTTTCAAGTCTCACAAAATGTTAGCGTTTGGTATAGCTCGAAAATACATACCGTTAATCCAGATATGCTAATATTATCAGTTCCTTTTATAATCGTTGGACTGCTCTTGGCGGTTAGTATTTCTAAGTCAGTAATGGTTGCTTCCCTGGGGGATGAAACCGCGATTAGTTTGGGTCAACGAACAAAATGGGTGAAAATTGTCAGTATTATATCTGTTATATGTCTGACCGGGACAGCAGTAGCTTTAGTCGGCAAGATAGCCTTTGTGGGTCTAATCATTCCTCATATTACACGTTTTATCGTAGGTATAGACTATCGCTTTATCATTCCTTGCTCAGCGGTGATTGGAGCTGTTTTTTTAGCGTTTTGCGATGTCTTAAGCCGTTATATTAACTTTCCGTTTGAGACGCCAATTGGTGTTGTAACAGCCTTTATTGGCATCCCTTTCTTCCTTTATTTAATTCGGGTTAAAGGGGGAGAGCAGCGTGGATAGAAGTAAAGTACAGTTTAGCCGCTATATGCTGACACTATTAGTTTTTATCCTGTTAACCCTTGTGGCCGGGTATTTTCATCTTACGAATGGCGTGTTTGATATGTCTGTAATGGACGTGATAAAAACACTGCTGCGAATAGATCCTAATGCTAAATTTGACCTGGTTATTTTTCAGTTTCGGTTACCACGGATCATTATTGCCTCATTAGTAGGAATAGGTCTGGGGATGGCGGGAACTGTCATTCAAGGGATTACCCGTAACGGGCTGGCTGATCCAGGTATCCTTGGGATTAATGCAGGCGCAGGAGCTGCCATCGTTGCATTTATGTTTTTCTTTCAGATGTCGGGAGTTACTTTTTTTAAAGAAAGCTGGTTCTCGATACTAGCCATGCCGCTGTTTGGTTTTGTAGGTGGGCTTGCCGCAGTTGTCATTATCTTTATTTTTTCATGGCGGAATGGTGCACTCGATATGCAACGCTTGATTTTGACAGGGATCGCGATTAGCAGTGGTTTTGGTGCGTTGTCGTTGTATATTTCTCTGAAAATGAATGCAAGTGATTATGAGATGGCTGCGGTTTGGAGTGTCGGAAGTATTTACAGCGCGAACTGGACTTATATCATTACGATCGCACCTTGGGTGCTTATTTTAGGATTTATAATGTATCGAAAAAGCTATTTACTCAATTATTTTCAATTGGAGGATTCCAGTACAAAGAGCTTAGGGATCTCTGTAGAAAAAGAAAAGCTGATCTTTCTGTTATGCAGTGTGGGGATCGTAAGTGTTTGTGTATCTGTATCCGGTTCTATAAGTTTTATAGGCTTGATGGCTCCTCATATCGCCAGAAGATTAGTAGGGATTAATCACCGCTATATTATGTTATCCAGTGCAGTGGTAGGGATGTTTTTGCTGGTGATCTCGGATTATTTTGCCAAAACAATATTTCAGCCGGCAGAGTTACCCGTGGGTATAGTCGTTTCGATTATTGGAATTCCTTATTTCTTATATTTATTAGCAAAGTCAAGAGTGTAGGGGAGAGTGTACAGAAAAAATGACAACACAAGTAGAGCTCGAACACACAGAATCATGGAAACTTGAATCTCAGTATATGGGTTACACGTACGATATAAAGGTTTCTCTTCCCAGAGAAGCAGCACCAGAAAAGGGCTTCCCCGTGTATTACATGCTCGATGGTAATTCATATTTTCAATTGGGTCGGGATGTTGTGAAATTGCAGTCAAGAAATGCCCCGAAAACTTTTATTGCACCAGCAATTGTGATTGGCATTGGACATAATGGTTCAGATGAAGAGGTCTCTAAAAGAAGATTTTATGATTTCACACCTCCAGCGAAGCATTATGTATATCCGGACCGATTGAAAAATGCTGACATAGGTCCACATGGTGGGGCTGAGAATTTTTTGGCTTTTTTAGAATTAGAGTTAATGCCAGCAATCAACAAGAAATATAATGTGGATCAGTATAAACAAGCCTTGTTTGGTCACTCTCTCAGCGGTCTATTTGTCCTCTGGACGTTATTCACTCGTGCGGAGCTATTCCAGTATTATTTGGCCTCTAGTCCATCCATTTGGTGGAATGATCATGAAATCCTGACGTATGCGGAGCAGTTCTATAGCAAGGGTCAAGAGTTGACGGCCGATAAACAAAAATTATTGATTACCGTAGGAAGTGAAGAATCATTTATGGTCGATGACGCAGCAGATTTATTTTCAAAATTGAACGAGTATGCTTTGCCTAATTTAGAGGTTGAGCACTATGTCGCACCCAATGAAAATCACGCTTCTGTAGTACCAACGATTATGAGTAGAGCGTTTCGAGTGCTGAACTGTTAAGGAGTGGGGATATGACGCAAATGAGGGCAGGCGAGCTTGTGCTTTTTGAACATATGGATCGTCAGATTACCGTGTATTTACCGAAAGAATATCATCTATTTCCGGAGCGGATGCTCCCAGCGGTTTTCTTACAGGATGGAGATTTTTTGTTCAAAGAGGCGATTACAGCTATAGAGAAAGATGTAGAAGAGGGAGTAACAGAGCCGGTTATTTTTATCGGGATTGATTCTCAGCTGCGGAATGATGAATATACACCTTGGGAAATGCCTGCTCTTTTTAAGGATTGGTCCTTTGGGGGCAAGGGCGATGATTATTTGAATTATGTCTATCAGGATCTTGTACCCTATATCAAAAGCTCCTATCGCATCTCCAACGAGCCGGAGAAATTGGCTTTGGGTGGTGTTTCACTAGGTGGATTAATAAGTCTGTACGCGATGTACAAGACTGAAGCTACTGTTGGGAATTTTATATTGATATCTGCGTCTGTATGGTTTAAAGATTTCATTCATTTCATGGAGACTTCAAGACTAGATAGGGAATGCAGAATTTATATGTATGTTGGTGAACAGGAAGGGATCCACAAGACAAATGCCCAGAAGGACATGGTGCCTAACAGCAAACGTGCTTATGATATTTTAAAAGAGAAGATTGATGGAGCGCATCAGCGAGTGAAGTTTGAGACGGATCCGCTGGGCACGCATAATGACACGTTTTTCCTGCAATATTTTCCGAATAGTATCAGGTTCTTATTTCCAGCAAAATAAACATAGTAGGACGAGCAGGAGAGAGTATCCTTGCATCGTCCTACTTATCGTGTGATAGCTGCTCTAGTTATTCTTCTGTAAATTCTCAAGATGGGCGTCCAAATTATCGAAGGTTTGGGAAATCCCCTCTAAGATCCCCATATCAATCACTTGTTGCAAGGCTTCCGGAGAAGTGTATTTACCGGTATTCACCAGCTTCGTTTGACCCTCCAGGTCGATAAAATCTAGCTGGACAAGCGTTTCAGGCAAATCTTTTGAAATATTACCTTCTGCATCTGAGAATCCATCTGTATAAATGACTTGTTCTGGGACTGTAATTTCCTTATACAACGCCTTGCCCCAAGACTCCATACCGTAGAAATCCCCTTGATTCTTATCCACGCACTTCATGCAATAATGCCAAGTACCCCCTGGACGGAAATCGACATTACATACGGGAAGCGTCCAACCTTTTGGACCCCACCAGTGCTTCAAATGCTCAGCCTCAGAAAAAGCCTTGAATACTAGCTCACGTGGAGCTTGGAATACGCGCTCTAATACTAATGTGTTGCCATCAACAACTTTGGATACCACTTGGTTGGACGGGTTAGAATTTGTCATGGGATAGATCCTCCTCAAATTTGTTTGCTTCCTGCCAATTTCGACCTGAGGCTACGATTTATTATTGTTTTCATTGCTCTGTAGCTTTTGTAAATAATCATCCAGTCGATCGTATCGTTCTTCCCATATATGGCGGTAGGAGTCTAACCAATCGTCTATTTCCTTAAATGGATCAGGACGGAGCTTGCAAATGCGCTTGTTAGCAACAGCTTGAACTTCAATTAAGCCCGCTTCACTAAGGACGCGCAAATGCTTGGACGCTTGAGGCTGCCGTAGCTGAAGACTTTCTGCAATCTCCCCAACGGTTAGAGGATTCTCGCGTAATAGTTCAACAATCTGCATGCGGTGGGGCTCAGCTAAGGCACTCATAACGTTAGTATTCATAAACAAGGATCACTTCGATTCATTAAATTCATTCGCATCTCTATTATGACATACTGTGGTTGAGCGGCTCTATAGCGCCTCCTTTTTGGTATTTCCTGTTTGTGATGATAATATACCACGGAGGGAATATTCCTGTAAAGGAATATATAATAACCATTGTATGACAACTGCTAGAGAAGGGCATGATACAAGCATTAAAAAGAAATATGTTCCATGATAACCAACAAACTTTACAAAAAACATAGGAATAGATATAATTAAGTATAACTTATCGGGTTTTAGAATTACGCAAGGGGCCTAACGCCAGTGGGCTCCTTTTGTATTTCTTGGCCATGTTACAGGAGGGTGAAGGTCATACACAATGAAAAGATTATGGTTTGTGTTCATTATGGTCCGCATGGGGAGCGTTTAATCCGGCGTGGTGTCCAACTATCTGAAATTATAGGGGCGCCATTGTTTGTATTAAATGTCGATAGTTCGGATATTGATGAATATAATCAGAGCAAAGAAATGTATATGACGGTCTGGAAACGTCTTGCCGATGAAGCTGGCGCTGAGTTTATCATTCGGAAACGTGAAGGCCGAAAAACAACAGATATTATTGTAGAAGTTGCTGAAGAGAATGAGGTCACACAGATCGTCATTGGACAATCTGCTCAAACTCGGTGGCAGGAGCTTACCAAACGTAATTTCATCAATGAACTCATTGGTAAAATGAAAATGATGGATCTGCATGTCGTGGCTGTGCAGCGGATGCGTGCAGGGCTGGAAGAAACCCATGAGGAAGGCGTTATCGCTTACCTGGTCAAAAACGGGGCTGAGTACCAGCTCAGTGATGAACCTCAGGGAGAGTATTCGCTTAAGGGAAAGTTCTTTCACGAACTACACACAGAATTTGAGAACGGTTTATTCAGAATTGAGCAAGAAGATGGAAAGGCTAGATATCTGCATATTTGTGATGGCACATTGACCGATTCTTTATAATCGGGCTTGCCCTTATCAACATTGGGGCCTTGTATAAAAGGCCCTACCAATCATATGATCTTTGGCTTTTGGTAAAAAAGTAAGTACTAAAGTTCACAACTTGATAAGCTCAAGTGGAAAAGGAGGACTGCCTTTGCTGCATGTAATCATACTTGTTCCGTTTCTAATGGCCTTAGTAATCGCACTTTTGTCCAAGAGAGCACCCAACCTTCATAGAGGATGGCTTGTTTTCCCTGGTTCACTCGTTTTGTTTGTTTATTTCTTAACCCGGATTCCCGTTATTAAAGGTGGAGATTTGGGATATGAAACCATTTCATGGATTCCTTCACTAGGAATTGATTTGGTTTTCCATCTGGATGGATTAAGTTTGTTGTTTGCTTTGCTAATCACTGGGATGGGTAGTCTTGTAATTATCTATTCAATTTATTATCTGGACCGGCGAAAAGAAGCGTTAACCCCTTTTTATATTTATCTAATGTTGTTTATGGGGGCGATGCTTGGCGTTGTGCTCTCGGATAACTTGATGGTGTTATACGGCTTTTGGGAATTAACAAGTGTTTCGTCATTTCTGTTAATTGCCTTTTGGCATCGGCGGCAAAAATCGCGGTATGGTGCTCTCAAATCTATGTTGATTACCGTATTTGGTGGTTTAGCGATGTTTGCCGGCTTTTTAATGCTTTATGTAATGACAGGCACCTTTAGTATCCGGGAAATTTGGAGTGAGGTTGGCGATATTAGCGGGCATGCTTTATTTATTCCGGCGATGCTACTAATTCTCTTAGGCGCCTTCACCAAATCAGCTCAGTTCCCGTTTCATATCTGGCTGCCGGATGCCATGGAGGCACCGACACCCGTCAGCGCCTATCTGCACTCGGCAACGATGGTTAAAGCTGGATTGTATCTTGTCGCCCGTTTCAGCCCTGTTTTTGCGGGGCAATATGAGTGGTTCTGGGTTGTGTCAGGCGTCGGTTTGATCACCTTGATTTATGGCTCCATCCAGGCGATGAAGCAGACGGACCTGAAGGCTCTATTAGCCTATTCAACGATTAGTCAACTTGGACTGATTATGGGATTGCTGGGAATGGGATCGGCAGCGGCATTTTATGTAGGGGAAGATTCAGTCTTTTACACTGCTGCAACAACAGCGGCTATCTTTCACCTTATTAACCATGCCATCTTTAAAGGCTCTTTGTTTATGATGGTCGGTATAGTTGACCATGAGACGGGTACCCGCGACCTGCGAAAGCTGGGCGGATTGATTTCCATTATGCCGGTTACCTTTACGGTAGCGATGATCGGCAGTTTCTCGATGGCTGGTTTGCCGCCATTTTCCGGGTTTTTAAGTAAAGAGATGTTTTTTACGGCTGTTCTGAATATCCGAAACCTGGATATATTGTCTATTCCCTCGTTGTTTACGCTCTTCCCGGTTTTGGCCTGGATTGCCAGCGTGTTTACTTTTGCATACAGTATGATTTTGGTTTTCCACACCTTTTTCGGAAAATATCAGCCTGAGAAGCTGGACAAAAAACCGCATGAAGCCCCATTTGGACTTCTGCTTGCCCCGTGCCTGCTAGCAGTGCTGTCTATATTTATCGGTTTTTTCCCGAATATATTATCCAAAACACTTATTATCCCTGCAATGAATGCTATTCACCCTATCTTGCAGACCGGAGAACCCTTTGTTGTGAATATTCATTTCTGGCACGGCTTTACACCAGAAATATGGATGACACTTGGTGTTGTGATTCTTGGTATTATTGTATACCGAATCTATGGCCGCTGGAGTCTGGTCGATAAAGAATGGGGCAGTGGCTACACTTTAAATCAAGTCTATGACGGAGTAATCCGGCTGGTCGAGAAATCGTCTAGGGCGTTGACTGGCATCTATATGACAGGTTCCATGCGCCATTACTTGATGTATATCTTCGCTTTCCTGATCGTAGCCATTGGTGGAGCCGTGTGGTATACCGATGGAATAACGCTTGGGACAACTGAATATGCTCCGTTTTCTTTGTTTGAAGTTATTGTTGTTATGGTTATGCTTGTGGGCGCTTTGGCTATCCCCTTTGTTCGTTCCAGAATCACAGCCATTTTGTTAACAGGAATGGTTGGTTATATGGTTACTTTACTCTTTGTTCTGTTCCGGGCACCTGATCTGGCGCTTACCCAGATGATTGTCGAAGTAGTATCCGTTACATTGTTCCTGCTATGTTTTCGGCATTTGCCTAAGCTGGAGAAAGAGCCGCTCAAACTTCGGTCCCGCTTGCCTAAGCTAATTATTTCCATCGGGATGGGAATAACCATGACATTGGTTGCACTTGCTGCTTTAGGCAGTAGTCCGTTCGAATCCATCTCGAAATATTATGTGGAGAATAGCTATACCTTGGGTGGCGGTAAAAATATTGTTAATGTTCTGCTCGTTGATTTCCGCGGCTTTGATACCATGTTTGAAATTACAGTGCTTGGCCTTGCCTCACTTGCTATTTATTCCATGATCAAACTGCAGTTGGATACGGATGGAACTATTGCCCCACTGAAGCGGGCTGTGAAGGATAATAAACCACGTTCTTCTGTAAGTGATGATGTGTTACTACAAGCGGTAGCTAAAGTAGCCTTCGTTATGATACTAATATTTTCGCTTTATCTGTTTTTCGCCGGACATAATAATCCGGGAGGCGGATTTATTGGAGCATTGATGGCATCAGCCGCATTGGTACTGCTCGCCATTACTTTTGGGATTGATATGGTTGAGAAGGTATTGCCTATCGACTATCGTAAGTTAATCGCGGTTGGGGTATCTGTAGCTTTTCTTACAGGAATAGGTTCGTTTTTATTCGATGTACCTTTTCTGAGCCAAGCGTTTGGCTATTTCCAACTGCCACTTATGGGCAAAACAGAACTGACTACAGCAATGTTCTTTGATCTCGGTGTTTTCTTAGCTGTTATTGGTGTCACTATGAATATCATATTTACGATCGGGAGGGATAGCTAATGGAGCTTATTATTGCCCTGGCGATCGGTGTACTGTTTTCCGTAGGTGTTTATCTAGTTCTTTCCAAAAGCTTGCTGCGCATCCTTCTGGGAACCACTTTAATAACGCACGGCGTTCATTTGTTGTTACTGACAATGTCTGGCCTCAAGACAGGTGCTGCACCATTGCTGGGTGAGGAAGCGGAAGCTTATGTCGATCCTTTGCCGCAGGCGCTCATTTTGACCTCTATTGTAATTAGCTTTGGAGTAACAGCATTTTTTATTGTTTTGGCATACCGGACTTACCGCTCGACGGGTACCGATGATGTGGAAGGAACCAAGGAGGAGAGACGATGAACAACTTGTTAGTGCTGCCTCTGCTGATTCCGGCCATTACGGCAGTTATACTCATTTTTCTGAAAGAACGAGTACGTCTGCAACGAATCATAAGTGCCGTCAGTGTGTTTTTAAATATCTTTGTTGCAGGATTCATTGTGTATCAGGTAAATACAAACGGTATCCAGACCTTATATATGGGGGGATGGCGTCCACCTTATGGCATTGTGTTTGTTGCCGATATGTTTTCGGCATTGCTCGTGTTGACTGCGGCCATTGTTGGCGCGGCTTGTCTGTTTTTTTCCTTCGCTAGCATTGGGGAAGACAGGGAACGGTTTTATTACTATCCGTTTTTCCATTTTTTATTAACCGGGGTATTTGGCTCTTTCCTCACCGGGGACCTGTTTAACTTGTTTGTCTGCTTTGAGGTGCTGTTAGTTGCCTCTTACGCTTTGATCGTACTTGGTGGGTCCAAGGGTCAACTGCGAGAGACATTAAAGTATGTATTAATTAATGTGATTTCCTCTTCCTTGTTTGTGGCGACGATTGCTTATTTATATGCCGCGACAGGAACACTGAATATGGCGCATCTATCTATGCGTGTAGCAGAGGCGGGACAAGGCGGTGTAATGAACGTCATTGCGGTTCTGCTGCTAATTGTATTTTCGATTAAGGCAGGTTTACTGCTCTTTTTCTGGCTTCCCGATTCTTATAGTGCACCACCATTGGCTGTTAGAGCCCTGTTTGGGGCTTTGCTAACCAAGGTCGGATTGTATGCAATTACTCGTACCTTTACTTTGATTTTTATTCAAGAACCGGGACTCACCCATACATTGATTGCCTGGATGGCGGGGGCGACGATGATACTTGGGGCAATCGGGGCATTGGCATACAACGATTTGGGCCGAATATTTAATTATAATATCATCATCAGTGTAGGATTTATTGCTTTTGGGATCTCTGTCGCGACTCAGGATTCGTTAAATGGTGTAGTGTTTTATTTAATGCATGACATGGTTGCCAAAGCATTATTATTCTTTCTGGGTGGGATGATTATCTCAGCTTCAGGCACTGACCGCTTAAAAGAAATGGGTGGTTTAATCCGACGTTATCCGTGGACCGGCTGGATGTTTTTTGTACTGACTTTGGCATTGGTTGGTGTTCCGCCCCTTAGTGGTTTCGCTGGAAAAGTGATGATGGTGCGGAGTGGATTTGGCGAGAATCACGTGGCTCTGGCGCTGATTGCACTTGCATCCAGCTTCGTAGTGTTATATTCCTTGATCAAGGTATTCCAGCAAGTGTTCTGGGGTGGCGAGAAAAGGGAAGAACAAGTCAAACCGCTTCATTATAAAGCTATGATGGCACCGGCAGCTGTTCTGTTCGCGATTGTAATTCTGATGGGTGTGGGTGCGGAGACGGTAAACGGACTTGTCAGCCAAGCCGGAGCTGTACTGGCTGATCCAGCACTATACATTAACGCTGTCATGAAGGAGTGATACTATGGCTTTTCAACTATTATTGAATTTCATGATAGCATTCCTGTGGATGTTCCTGCACAATGACTGGACTGGGCCACGTTTCGTCATTGGTTTCTTGATCGGTATCCTCATTCTGCTCGGAATGCGACGTTTTTGGCCCAGATTATATCTAGGAAAAGTGTGGGCAATTATTAAGCTAATCCTGTTGCTGCTGCGGGAACTGGTCGTTTCAAGTTATGTAGTAGTAAAAGCTGTTCTGAGACCGGAGCTTAATATACGTCCGGCAATCTTGAAATATACTACAGAGCTGAAATCGGATTGGGAAGTGGCTACTTTGATCACATTGCTCTGCCTTACTCCCGGATCTGTGGTACTTGAAGTATCGGATGATAACCGGACTTTGTATATTCATGCCATGGATGTTGAGGATCCCGCACAGTTCAGAGCGAATATCCGTGACACCTTTGAGCGTGCGATATTGGAGGTGACCCGTTAATGATCCATTTTATTCTTATGCTCTCGCTTACGATTATGGCGCTGGCGATTGGTGTATGTGCCTGGCGGTTGTTGAAGGGACCTTCTTTGCCCGACCGGGTAGCGGCACTGGATACGATTGGAATTAATCTGTTAGCCATGGTAGCCGTTCTTTCTGTTTTACTCCGAACGCAGGCTTTTATCGAAATTATTTTGTTAATAGGCATTCTTTCCTTTATCGGCACGACGGCATTTGCCAGATACATCGAAAGGGGAGTGGTGCTTGAACATGGAAATGATCAAGACAGTCGGTGAATTGCTGTTTGCCTTATTAATACTGATGGGGGCATTGCTTAGTGCTGTAAGTGCTTATGGTCTGATTCGGCTGCCTGATGTTTATCTGAGATCACATGCTGCTGCCAAAAGTGCCACCCTTGGTGTTTTATGTGTTCTGAGCGGGGCCTTTCTATATTTTGCATTTTTTCTAGATCATATAAGTGCTAAGCTGCTACTGGGGATTGTCTTTGTATTTATGACCTCACCTTTATCTGCGCATTTGACGGGCAGAGCTGCTTATCGCTCAGGGGTTCCCTTATGGAATCGCAGAATTCAAGATGATTTAAGAGAGGTACTGGAGAAAGAAAAAGCTGTAGCAGCATCCCCTGAACGGGATGTGCCTCAAGAATAAAATCCATGAAATGGTGATCTGCGATTTCGGATTACAACAATAAGTTTGGATCGCAATAGCTAAAAAGCAACAACCCTGCATGAAAACGCGGGGTTGTTGCTTTTTTAGATTAAAACTACTCTTTTTTGTTATCTTAACGAACTAATATTTTGCCTTCTCCAGCAAGGATGCGAAGTACTCTTGGGAGCCGATCACCATCATTCTCAGGGATGTCCAATTGAATGCCGTAGTGGAAACTGCCTTGTTGTTCTTTGTTCCATTTCAATATTCCTTCTATGTACATAGATTCATCCGTAAGATTCATTTCCATGCCAATGCGTACTAGGTTATTTTCTGGGTTGATATTGAGGGGTAACGATAAGTGGCAACCCGATCGACTGATGTCGAACAATACAGCCCTTACAGGCTTGGAAGGAACCTGGATTCCGTTAATAGTAAGAATATGAAGATCAAATGTTACAGGTTCTTTAAGGGTATATCGAAAAGGTTCGGTTCTGCGATTAGTGTTCATATGCTCCTCCATACTTTTCCATGTAATATAAATTATCGACATAAAAGTAGGATTAGTGAAGAGCTGATTCCATTTTTGATTTATTTCACTACTTGAGCAGTCTCGTAGGTAAGGCAGCGTAGACTTTGATCAGGATAACGCATTTCTGCCGTGTAGCTGCTGCCATCTTCCAGCATCATCTGAACAGCGACCATGCCGCGTTTATCATTGGTGTCAGTGTTGATCAGTGTTGCTGTAGCAATTTTCCGGTTTTCTTTTTGTTTATCTGTAAGGATAGTTATGGCCGCATTGATCCAACGGGCATCTTTATAGATAGTGCTGGCAGCAGAAGCGCTAATTGGTGTTCTTTTCAGAGCAATATTAATCGCGGTCGTGTTCACTACCATACCGTTTATGGGATCAATTAGTACATCATATTCCCAGAATTCCTTACCTTGCCCTTCTAGGGTCTTGGCGTTATATGGACTGAAATGTACAGCCCATGTCCACGGCAGCGAGGTTCGGGTATCACTCAGAATAACCCGCATCTGCAGCTTGGCAATGTCCACATCGAATAATTTGCGTACGCTTGAAGCAGCCAGAATAACGGCATCAGTCTGACTCAAATTCTCTGCAGCAGGCGGTGTGACAGTGGTCCGTTTGGATTCAGAAGTCTCATGACCCGCCATGTCTATGAAATTGTTAATGTTTTGTATTTCTTTAGGACTCATCTGCGGTTGCAGATCGTCATTCACTGTGGACACCGGCGTTGGTGCTTCCAACTTCACCCCTGGGGTTTTGGTGCTGGTTAAAGCTAAATGGGTGGTGTTTTGAATGACTGCACTGACGATTAGCAGACTCCCCGAGAACAGGAGTATAGCTAAAGTAGTGGGGAATTTGTTATTCACTTGAATATCCTCCATTTGCTTCGGATGATGCTGAATCTTCCTAACCTTAAACTATAGATGTTATAGAGTAGGTGAACAGATGTTATGGAGTTGTAAAAAGATGCGGATACTTGTTCCTTGACCTAAAGTAGAATTGAGTGAAATTCTAGTTTGATGCGCATCTGCGATTTGCTTGCATAAAGATAAACCAAGACCCGCACCTCCGTATTCGCGTGTGCGCGATTTTTCACCTCGATAAAAGGGTTCAAAAACACGCGCGCTCTGTTCCGGTGTCATCCCAAATCCTGAATCACATACTTCCAATATGGCTTCATTTTGCAATACATAGGCAAGCAAGCGGATGGTGCTCCCTTGCGGAGAGGCATGAATGGAATTTTCGACAAGGTTAACCAAGAAGGAAGTTAGCAGATCATGATCACCCCAAACCGCAGGGATGGAATAATCCATTTCTAGTTTGATGCCTGCTTCGTCCAATTTAAGCTGCTCAATCTGTTTAACCGATTTGAACAAATCTGATATGTCTACTTGTTTCAGAGTCAGAGGATGATGCCGTAGGACGGACAAATCCAGCAGTTTGAAGGCTAAATTCTTCAGGCGTAAGGTTTCACTAAGGATATATTGACCAGCCATTTGCTGTTCTTCCTGGCCTATATTCGCGGAAGTCAGAAATTCAGCAAATCCCTGCATACTGGTTAAAGGTGTGCGCAGTTCGTGGGCGAGGTTATCGACCATTCTCTGCTTTTCATCGGCCATATTAGACAGTTCGATCACGTGCTGTTCCACTGCGTTTGCCATTCGGTTAAAGTTCAGGGCTAACTCACCAAATTCATCTTTACTGCGCAACTGCACGCGCTCGGTATATTTGCCTTCAGCGATCGTTTTTGTAGTCTTTGAAAGCTGTTTAAGTGGTTTGGTCAACTGCCGGATCAGCAAGTAGAGTAATAGGAGCAGAATTGGACCGATAATCCAGTTAATCATTACAAAAAAACGGTTCAGCTCATGCTGCTTAGCATAGAGGTCACTGATATCACGTTGATAAACGATCGTCAAAGCTTGATAGGGAGCAGGGAGCTCAGTAGAGAGTTGAATAGAATGTGACTCCGGTGTTGAGACTGATGGGACTCCGGCATTCGGATAAACCAGCTGGTCATTCTCCCAGAGCTGTAGTCCGATTCCCTGCTTATGATAAAATTCACCATAGGATTGAGCCACACTTGAGATTAAAGTAGAGGTAAGTGTGGCCCCACGGGTCTGAATCGATTCAAGATTTTCATAAATGTTGTTTGCAATTAATAGCTGTTCGCTTGAAGCACGCTGCATTTCGCTGTCCATGTTCAGCTGCCAGCTTTTTTTCATAATCATGATTACACTCACATCTAGGGCGACGATGAAGAAAGCGAGGACTGACAGCAGAATTTTATGCCAGAATCTCATACTAGACCTGAACTTCCAAGCGGTAACCAAGCTTAAATACGGTTTTAATTCGTTCTTCCCAGCCTAGTTTTTTGCGCAGCTGTCTGATGTGAACATCTACGGTACGGGTATCTCCTTCAAAATCATAGCCCCAGGCTAATTCCAGCAACTTTTCCCTTGATAAAGCAATATTTCTGTTGCGGATAAGGACCTCAAGCAGCTCAAATTCCCTAGCGGTTAAATCTACGGGTATCTGATCCACCATCACAAGCCTCTCAAGATAACGTACCTCAACGTTTCCACAGAGAAAATTGGAAATGCCTTTTTCGCTCCTGCGTAACACCACATTGATTCTTGCCAACAGTTCAAGGATTTCAAAAGGTTTAATAATATAATCATCGGCGCCCAGCTCAAAGCCTTTGATGCGATCAGCCAGTGAATCTTTTGCGGTGATCAGAATCACCGGAATTTGTAAGTGAGCAATCCGCTGCATGATCTCAAAACCGTCCAGTTCGGGCAGCATTATATCGAGCAGAATTAAATCGGCCTTTTCACGTTCCAGCAGTTCAATAACCTCCAGCCCGCGATAAGCCTTGCTATAGGTATGTCCGACTAATTTTAGATTCATAGTAATTAAGTCACTGATTGCACGTTCATCTTCTACGACTATGATATGGCCCATAGTTCATTGTTCCCTCCTAAGCTAGCAAATCACTTCCTAATGCTAATAAACTATAAACAACTTATTACAGAATTGTCCAGTGCAGGTAAGGAAAAGCATCTAGTTCTTCCTAATTTGGTTTGTTGATAAAGCTCAAAAAGGACTGAAAAAGAGAGCGGAAGCAGTCTCTTAATCAATCCTGAAAAACATCATTATAAACCTTCGCAACTCTTGATTAATTGGAAATTCCATCTGTTGTTGACTTAGACAAGTGGGCATCAGGGGCAATAAATTCGTGAACGATTTGACGAAAATACTCGTGATTATCATAGCTGTTGTACATACGCCAGGCCACTGTTTGGGAGTTGCCGAAAAATAACCGCTCAAACTGGGTTTGACGACCTCCGAATGCACCCGCTCCTAGTTCCCAAGCCAGCCGGAATAAGGCATTTCGATACCACGCATCCGAGACATTTCCCTTCAAATACTCATAAAGATACGAACCAGCGCTTGATGTAAAGTCGGCTTCAGAGGGGATCATGATGAGCCCGCTTGAACTGAGGTTTTGAACCATTTCAACCATCTCTGGATAAAACTCTGAAAAGTGAATGGTTGAAGCCAACAGTGGACCTTTATCTGGAACGAGATATCCAAATTTGTCGAGCGAAGCCCCTATTTCCGCTGCAAGTCTTAAGGCTTTGAAAGTTTCTAAATAGGTTAATATTCTGGAAATAGGCAAAATCGTGTAGGCCTCAAGGACAGCATTTTGTTCTTCCGCCAAAGACTCTAGCATACCAAGAAAAAACTCGGTCTTTGCAATATAGCGGGTGATAATTTGGTGGGCCATATGCGTATGAAAGTTACTCTCGCCGAATAATCGGGAACAGTACCTCTCATCGCCATAATAAAATATACGGTCATGAGGGATCAGTACGCGGTCAAAGATAACAAGGGTATCCATTTCTTCATATCTTGAACTTAACGGATGGTCGTAGGTGGATGAGGCAGCGTAGCTTTCACGGCAAAAAAAAGTCATCCCAGGCAGATCATTAGGCACCGCAAAGGCAAACGCAAAGGGATTATCATCATCCACAAGTGAGGGTGAGGGAGTTGGGAATACAAGCATTTCATCGCATGTAGCTCCCTGTGTTGCCATCATAAAAGCACCGGTAACAAACATCCCTTGATCATTGATTTCTACGACTTTTGCAGCGATAGAATCCTCTGTAGCATCAATCTGGCCGGATATTTTGCTGGCTTGAGGCTGGATGAAAGCATGGGATAAGGTAATATCATGATCTCGACAGTAGGCATAGTATTTTCTGAGGTTCTCAGCATATTTCGGATTATGATCCTCAAGGATATCAGCAGCTGTGAACAGAGACATGATGGCCGTATTCATATAATCGGGGGAACGTCCTAAAAATCCGTGATGTCTGTTGGACCAGAGTTCAATCATTTTTCTCCGGCGTTCTAAATCTTCAGCATTTTTGGGTGGAAGAAAAGATAAACCAACCGGATCTCCAGTATCAGGTGAAGGATAGGTCATCTGCGCCAAATAACGTTCATCACACTGCATGTTATACATTTCGGCTTGTGTTTGTAAGAGACCTTGAAAGGCAGGGTGTTTGGATAAAGGACCTTCAACACGTGTTCCTTTGTACCAGATATTGATCTTTTGCCGGTCGATTCGTTCGATGTATTGATTACCTGTTTTTATAGGCATAGGTTCCACCTCTTTTGAAGTCATCTTTGACTAATAAAGCCGTATTATTGCTATTAATGTACGTAATCATGAATCTCCGTGTACATTGTCCATAAACCGTGGTGAGCTGGGAGTTTAGGGTTGACATAAACGATGCTGACTTGTATATTTTGGATATTGGATTACAAGTGTAGTCATACAGAGGAGAGAAAGGCGGATAGAATGATGTCTACGGAAACTCCAAAGATCTCGGATGCCGAGTGGGAAGTGATGAAGGTGCTGTGGGCAAGTGCCCCACGCACTGCAGGTGAGATTGTTGAAGCACTAGAAGGCAGCAGGGACTGGAACCCAAAGACGGTACGGACGTTGATTAAGCGTCTGACAGAGAAACGGGCTATTGGTTATAACCAGACAGGTAGGGTGTATTCCTATTATCCGCTGGTGCGGGAAGAGGAATGTGTCCAATCGGAGACAAGATCCTTTCTGAAGCGGATCTACGGTGGAACTCTGCGCCCGATGTTGGTCAATTTTTTGCAGGATGAAAAGTTGTCCCGGGAAGATATTGAAGAACTGAAGAGAATTTTGGATGAACGAAAGGACTGAGCCGCTTGCTGGAAGCTGCATACAATCTGTTCGTCAAGGTATTGTCGCTGTCTGCCATGGCGAGCGTGCTGGCTCTGCTGATCTTATTGACCCGCTTCCTGTTCAAGGATCGTCTGAAACCTACCTGGACGTATCTTCTGTGGATACCATTGATCGTGAGGCTGGTTATACCTTGGGCACCTGAAAGCACATTTAGTATTTTTAATCTGTTGCCGCTGGAGAAAGAAACGGCGCAGAGTTCCTTTATTCCGTCAGCGCAATCGGAAGTTGGCTTTACTTATGTCCCAGAGTTGACCGGAGGGGAAAAGGAACCGCCGTCAGTTACTGGAATTGCAAAAAGTGGACCTTTGCCGGGAGAATCGACATCGGATGTTATGGTACAAGTCAATCCGCAAACCGATTCAGGATGGCAGCCGATACATGTACTGGTTTTGGTGTGGTTTGGCGGAGCGGCGGTGGTGCTGGGCATGTCGGTTCGAGCGCAACTGCGATTTACCGCACGGGTTCGACAGGAAACGGAGATTCATTCCTCAGAAGTCCAACGGTTGTTCGAATCCTGTAAGCAGGAAATGCAGGTGCGTCGCCCAGTCAAGCTGATCGGGACGAAGCAGATTGCCGTACCGACACTACTTGGCGTTATGCGGCCCAAGTTGCTGCTGCCCATCTCTACTTTACACACTCTGGAGACGAACGGACTCCGTCATATATTCCTTCATGAGCTGGCACATGTGAAGCGCCATGACATTTTGCTAAATCTGCTGACAGGTCTGCTGCTGGCCATGCATTGGTTTAATCCGCTGTTGTGGTATGCCGTACGCCAAATGAAAGAGGATCAAGAGGTTGCCTGTGATGCTCTGGCCTTGAAGCATCTTGAACCAGCTTGCCACAGAAGTTATGCCTTGACACTTCTCAAATTGTTAGAAACCTTACCCGATCCGATCCGGTTGGCAGGTACAGCTGGCATTTCGAGCAGCAAAAAGGAAATGGAAAGAAGGATTATTATGATCACCAGGCACAAAAAATTTACGGCAAAAAGCTCAATGCTGGGCCTAGCTGTAATTATGATCTTAAGTGGCTGTACCCTTACAGGAGCAAAGCTAAAATCTGCATCAGCTCCGGCAATGAGCGCTCCTGCTACTTTTCAGGCAGAAGTGCAGGATAAAAATACAACGGCTTCCGGGGTTAAAGGCACTCTTTTGGCTGAAAAAAACGGAATCACGGTATCTGCTAATCCCACTGGGGAGAATACACTTTTGCATAAAGTCACGGTAGATGTGCGTGGTGAAGTAAGCCGTACGTTCTTGTGGAATGCAGGAGAAGATAAAACTCGGCCTCCATTGATTGAAGAAGCAGATGTGAACGGAGATGGAACGAAAGAAATTTTCATACGCATTACGACCGGCACGGGTACTGGACTTTCTATGAGTGAGATTCATGTGCTTCAGCCTGCTAGCTTGGAAGAGCTTGTGGTCGAAGATCCGATCGAAACGTTGAATCAGAAGCTGAAATCATCCATTACACATCGAAATAACCACACTTATGTATCTGCTGAACTGGACGGAAAGCATTTGACCAAAGTGTATGATTACACGGAGGGAGCTTGGGGAGAGAAGGTCGGATTTGGCTCTATAGTTTCATACGAACTGATAGATGACCAAATTGTAGCCCATATGTCCGGTGCGGCGTCTATGTCTGAGTTTCCGCTCGAAGTTATTGCCGTTTACGGGAAGAATCTGACCCTTGAGAGCGCACAGATGTACTATGGATCGTTTATATCTCCACCACTCAGTGAACAGGATATCAAGTCCATGATGGAAAAACAGCTTCCGGCAAGTGGTTGGACCTTTAGCAAAGACGGAGATCAGTATAGGGTGGATATAGATCCACTGAATGGCGTAGGGGAAGGCAATAGCTATAAAATAAATCCGCTTACCGGAACGGTTCATGACGTAACTTCTGGCAGTCCACTGAGAAGTCTTGTAAACCGAGAAGCGATAGATCTGTGGAACATCTCTAACGGTACAGAATACCAGAAGGAACTGTATAAGTTACTTCAACCTATCTTTGATACAGAGGGTTTCAAGCCAACAGATACGGACTGGATTTCAGGCTTTATCGGGGATGGTTATTTGTTCAGTGATGTTAGGCAAGGAAGCAGGGAATTCACGATTAAAGTAGATGTCTTTACTGGTCAGTGGGAGGAAATTCCTGACCCGTATCAATAGTTAAGTTTCAAGGTCTGTACCGTATTATAGAAGAGACCATTACTAGCGAATTGAAACTAAAAGCAGCCAGTACGCGCCGATAGATTATCGGCATGCACTGGCTGCTTAATTTTTCTAGAAGGGAGGACAGTCTTACGACTGTGCAAATTACGGATGACTAAAGGACTATTCGACCTGGAACTGGTTTAATTCGTCCTGAAGCTTTTTGGACAACTGATTGAGCTGCAGGGACAGTTCGGCAACCTGTTCAATGCTGTCCAATTGTTCCTGCGTACTTGCGCTAACTTCTTCGGTTGAAGCGGAATTCTCTTCTGTAGTTGAAGAAATGATTTCGAGTGCCTGTAGGATTTCATCTTTGTGTTTATGGACTTTGGAGGTGTTGCTGCTGATTTGAATCATACGTAATCTTAAAGCCTCCAAATCGCTGTTGATGCTAAAGAATACCTGTTTCGTAGCCTGCACGGATTTTGCATTTTCTTCGGCAATTTCAAGTCCTTGGGCTGTGTATTCCACAGATGCTCTAGTTTTCTCTTCGATTTCATGAACCTTTCTGCCAATCTCCTGTGTAGCCTGTGCAGTCTGCTCCGCCAACTTGCGAACCTCTCCGGCAACAACGGCAAATCCGCGTCCCTGTTCTCCCGCACGTGCTGCTTCTATGGAAGCATTTAGTGCCAGCAGATTGGTTTGCGTAGCGATTTGATGTACCGTGTCCACGATGCTCGAAATTTCATGACGGCTTTGATCAATATCATGGATGGCAGACGATATCGAATGAGTGGAGTTGTGATTTTCTTCTGCCCATTTTGATAACTGATCCAACACACCCAACCCCAGTTCGCTCTGGTCGGCAGAAGCCTGCACCATCGTCTCTATGGCTATGGCATCATTAGCGATTTCGTCAATTTGACCAGATAATGATCCGGTTTTTTGCAAAATCGTATCCGTTTCGATCGACTGATAGTTGGTTGCATTCGCAATCTCATTAATGGCTGTGGCTGTATCGTTCATCGTTATAGCTGTGCGGGAAGAAATAGATTGCAGATCCTTTGAGGACTGGTTTAATACCTGAGCGGAGGTACCCACTATTTGGAGCATCCCTTGAATTTTCTGGACCATGTTGAATATTCCGTTGGAGATTTGTCCAATTTCGTTGTTGGAATAGGCATCAAATTGAACCGTCAAATCCCCATTTTCCACCCGTTTGATTTTGGTAAGCAGCTTCGGTATAGATCTGAGCAGATAACGGAGCGTGATATACGAAAATAGAACGAGCAGAATCGCCGCTGCAACAAACCCGCCAATCGTAATCCAGGTGAACTTTTTTAATTCGGAGAGCACTTCTCGCTCTGAAATAGTTAAACCTACGGACCAGCCGGTATCTTTACTTGTAGCATAGCCGATGTAACGGCGTTCTCCGTTGTCATTAATCAGATGTACGCCGGATTCACCAGCGATCATTTTCTTGCCGATTCCCCCAAGATCACCTGGCAGCTCATTAATCTTTTCCTTTGTGACCTTAGACTGGTCTGGGTGATACAGAATATCACCTGTTTTGGAGGCGAGAATGGAATAACCTGTGCTGCCTAGCTTATAGCTTTCCATTATCTCAGGGATATTTTTAGACGCTATATCAACCGCGACAAAACCGATTAATGTATTGTTGTCATTTTTTATCGGATAGAAAATACCCATCAGCATATCACCTGTAGTGATGTCAATATAAGGATCGGAGTAGTACAGGCCGTCTGCTTCGACTGCTGGCTTATAATACGGCCGTTCTTTAATGTTAAAGTCAGCATCTGATGTCGTACCATTGTTGAGGATATAAAAACCTTTGCCGGCAGTACTCGCAATCCATGCATCTGCAAAAGTGGGTTCCACCTTTACTATGTCAGCTAGTGTCTTTGCTACTTCAGCGGCATGCGGAGAAGTCTTGGCCATTTCAGGAGCTTCGGTGGTTTCGATGTATTGTTTGAATAAGTTATTCGTTGACATTTGCTTGACCAGTGAACCCTTTTCCTTAAATAGTGCATCAAATTGACTGACAAGTGCCTGTGTTTTGGTCTGAAGCATAGATTCTTGTTGTTTCACAAGTATGCTGCGAGTGCTGGAAAACATAAAGGTTCCCAAGATTGAGAAGACGACAACAATAATAACTAAAAGTACAATGGACAAAGTATTTGCTATGCTTGATGAACCAAACCGCCTTTTTTTTAGTTGTTGTAACATGCTACCATCTCCCCCAAGTTGTCTCTGAGCAAATAGCTCATAAGAACATATCGGAAGATAGTGAGATTTTCGAAATAGTAATTTTGAGAATGAAAAAATTAAATTAAAATGGATGATGCACAGAATAAATCCTTGACTGGTGCGGGATTTCAAGATGGTGGGGGGAGAGGGAGATCTTAACAATTAGCCTGTAGCTTGGCACATTGCATCTACTGATTAGAGGCGAACTGTTGTTTTTTTAGGTGATGCTTAACTGCCTTTATCAGACTTCTTGTTTGTAGATTGCTTCCAGCTCTTGCGGTTGATAATGATTATCAATTATACTTCCGATAGGAAGGAGGCGAGTAAAGATTTTAAATGCTGATGATAATTTGATGCTCTGGGATTATGCACATATCCGGCTGATTGATATTCGCCATATGTTGTTTAAGGCAGGAGACAAGCTGAACTCCTATAGGTTCCCGGCTGCAGGTTTTTTATATATGGTTCGCGGCAACGTGGTTTTTCGGCTCAATGGAAATAAACATGCTGCAGAACGTTTTCATATCCTACACAGCGGAAAGGGAGGGCAACTGGATATTGATTGGGTCAGGGAGGAAATGGAGTTTTATTTTATTTTCTATAAAGCCTCGCTTTCGCTAACGTCCGGATCAGGTGTACGTAGACTTTTTGAAAGAAACAGTCCTTTTCAAAAACAATATGAATTTGCTCCGAATGCTCCAGTGGCTTTGCTGTCTCAAGTAAAGGAGATGCACCGGAAATGGCTGGACTCAAGTTCACTTGAACGGATTCAGATCAAAGCAATGCTTTATCAATTTGTCTACGAAGTTGAGCGGCAGAGACAGGCATATGGAGTCTATCCCGTCAAGCCGGATCTGGTGGAGCAAGCAGTTCGATACATACGAGAATATTACAGTCAGCCTATTACCTTATCCTCTATTGCAGAGCAGCTTAATTATAGTGTGGCCTATGTGGCGAAGCAGTTCAAAAGCAAGACGGGTACCAGTCTGATTGATTTTCTTATTCGGACGCGAATAGATGAGGCGCAGGAACTGCTGCTAAATACCGATGCATCATTGCAGGAGGTTGCCGCCGGAGTGGGGTACACGGACCTGTCCTATTTCATCCGTATTTTCAAGAAAACAACCGGTGTGACTCCGGGTAATTTTAAGTCATTGGCCCTAGGCTCTGCCAAAGGATCAGATCGTCCTAAAATCAGGCTAAGATTGTCTAATGCAGGATGGGCTGAGCCAAGTTATATTGATAATGATCATGATAATCATTATCAATATAGAAGAAAAGGGGATTTACCGATGGTTAGAAATACAAAAATGTCAATGGGAGCAGCGATGCTGTTATGTCTGGTTTTAATGCTTAGTGCTTGTTCTTCAGGGAACAGTCCTGTTAATTCTGTGAATGCTGGCCCTAGTCCAGTATCCTCTGTGCAAACAGAGACAAGTCCACCGGACTCAGCCACCAATTCAAAATCTACAAGAGTATATAAAGACAGTCAGGGGCATGAGGTTGATATTCCAGAGCGTCCACAGCGGATTGTGCTGCAAGGTAATTCGATCGGAGACCTGCTGGCACTCGGGATTCAGCCGGTCGGTGTCGACCGCCGGTTTATTGAAGAATCAGTCTATTTGGATAAGGAGACAACCCCGGCACAGGATATTGGATTTCCTACAAATCTGGAACTTGTTTTGGATCTGGAACCGGATTTGACAATGCTGGGTTATGTGATGGACAAACAATATGAAGAAGTGTCCAAAATATCACCTACTGTTGTATTTGACCAGAGTAAACCCTTGTCTGAGCGTCTGCCTGTCATTGGTGAGATAGTGGGTAAAAAGGCTGAAGCAGAGCAACTGTTGTCCGAATATAATCGCAAGGCCGAGAATATGTGGAGCGGATTGCGTCAGGAAGGCAAACTTGCCGAAGGAGAAACAGCGGTAGTGCTGATTTATTATTGGAACAAGACAATGTATTTGATGAAAACTGGTGGTATTCCTGCACTGCTGTATCAGCCGCAGGGCTACAAAATGTCCGAGGCAGTGAAGGAAATCGAGCCGGCAGAAGGTGCACCCTATATTGAGGTCTCCCCTGAGCTAATGCATAAGATGCTTATTGGTGACCATTTGTTTGTCATCTATCCGGCCAATGCTGATGCGGAAAATTCCTTTAATGAGTTAATGAAAACTGCGTTGTGGAGCTCGCTCCCTGCTGTAAAGAGCGGAAAAGTTACTTTTGTGGAGACTAAATGGAATTATGACGATATGTTGACCAGCAGCATGCTGCTGGATGAGTTCCCTAAACTGCTGGCTAAATAAATGAGATCTCAGGTTAATCCGCAATAAAGAAGCAGAGGAGGAACTCGCTGCTTCTTTATTTTGTTTATAAAGTAAAGAGGGTTGAATATAGAATAGTAATCGGTCATTGTTTTTTGTTGATTAGCTAGACTCCAAGAGTAGCATCGATTAATCTGAAGAAGTGGAATGCGGGTTATGATTGAATCGTCGACATAGATAAACGGAGGCTAACTATGACTTACTCACAGATCTGGAACAACTCAGGAAATGAAGCCGATATTCTTTATTTGGAGCAGCAGATTAAGGCCGTTAAAAAAGAAATAAAACGAGCAGAAGCTGCAAAGCTTCAAGAAATATTGGATCAAGCGAATCGTAAGCTGGCTGAATTGGAAGCGAAGCTGGACGAGCTTGAGGATTAGGAGCTCGCCGCCCTTTTGTACCGTTTGAACTTTATGTTTCTGAATTTGCACCGGTGTCTATATAGTTTTATAATTGTAGTTTACTTAATCGTATTACTGGGAGGAATGGGGAAATGGATAAAAATAGAAAATATATGCTTGTCGGTGCGCTTCTGACAGGGGTAGGTGTCTCTTTGATGGCCTATACAGCAAGCCGCTATACTTCGTTTAAACGAATCGTAGCCAATACCATCCGTTTGGAAGAAATCGCCTCTCTAGAAATCTCGCGATTGTCTTCAGTTCCCGGTGAAAAGAAAGACATCATTATAACTGATCCTGCTGTTATTGAGCGGATTTTTGCTGATTTCTCTCATGTTCAATTAATGAAATCGGCCCGAAATGTCAGTTCTGACAAAAACTTCAGCTATTATATTACGATAGTTCAGGCTGACTGCAAGCAACGATTTGATATTATTTTAAAAAGCAGACAGCATATGATCATTTATGATAATGATTTAAGCAATCCTCACTTGAATGCCTATAAAATTATCAGCCCTTATTATCCGCAAGCACTGGAACAGGTTTTCGACTGATTATATAGAGGTGCGCAATGAAGTAATATCATAGCCCATTTCCTGCATAGCATCCAATCCATTTATGATCTCTATTGTCCGGGTGCCGTCCCAGCCTTTAGCCGTTCCATATTCGATCCATTCGCGGATACGCTGTGGATGATTTAGATTATAGACATCTTCAAAACCCTTTTTATGGTTTTGCAGCAGATAGCCTGTATTTAGCGGACAACCGGCAATAGGATCATCCCATGTTAGGAGTTGGATGCGGAGGGGGTGGAGCTTTACATTTTTTATGATAAATCTTTAATTCAAGCAGACTCCGTTCGTCATGGATTCTCATGCCCAATATATAGCTGTATTCCAGTTTCCTGAGCGTGATAGAACGCAGCTTTTTTTTCATGAAAATCGCCTCTCATCCTAATAATTTTGTTATCATAGCAAGCATAGGGATATTTTTCAAGCAATCAACAGGAAGGATGTTTATATGAAGTATGAATTTGGGGTCATGGCATCCATTACAGAATTGGTGGAGTACCCGGATGAGCAGAGTGATACCTATATTCCGCACCCGAATTTTCAGATCATCATGGATCAATTGGGTATTACAGTACCCGTTGCGGAGATTTATGAACATTTTTTTGCCAACCCTGTTCACACCGGACATGTGCTCGTTTACAGCAATCCAGAGCAACCAAACGCTTGTATTATCCTCGACACTTACCGTGATCCGCTGGACCAGCTAGACATGATTTATTTCGGATGGCGCTGTTCGTCCGAGAAAGACAATATCCGTGAGCTGTCCCGGCGTTTTTATGATGAATGTGAATTTGCGGTCCGTTATGAAGAAGGTCAATCCGTGCTTTACAAGGTGTTGAAGGAGGATACCTATCCGCGAAAATTTTACTATAATACCGTGTTTGAGCAGCAGTTGAAACGATACCCGGCAAAATAGGCGCTAGAAATACATAACCGAATCACTTAGCACAAAAACGCGAGTTCAGGGCAATGCCGCCCAGACTCGCGTTTTCTATATACCTGTTTTTGAAATGCTCTGCATCATTCAGGCAATTACTGTGCCGTCAGCAGCTGCTCCAGAATTTCGGCGCGAATCTTCAGCAGGCTCAGCTCTTTCAGCGAACGGCTGCGCTGTGGAGTATCAATTTCAATAATTTTTACAATCCTGCCCGGATGTCGGGACAAGATCATAATTTCATCCCCCAACAGCAGGGCTTCATCAATATCATGCGTAACAAAAACGATGGCGCATTTCTTGCGCTCCCACAATGCGATTAATTTCTGAACTAAATCAAACCGCAGATGATAGTCCAGGGAGTGAAAAGGCTCGTCCATCAGCAGCATATTTCCGCCGTGATAAAAAGCGCGGGCAAGGGAGCAGCGCTGCCGCATGCCTCCTGACAGCTGATGAGGATAATGATTCTTGTAGGCAGCAAGCCCGACCTCTTCCAAAAATGCTTCGATTTCCGACGCAGAGGTCGGAGAAGCCTCCTTAACAAAGCTGATATTCTCACCAACTGTAGACCACGGCAGCAAACAATCCTCTTGAAAGACATAGGACAGCTTTAGCTCTGGATGCACAGTGACCCTGCCGGAATCGGCGCTTTCGGACTGTGACAGGATATTCAGCAACGTTGTCTTTCCCGCACCTGAAGGGCCTAGAATACAAATGATTTTCGGCATCTGGATTTCAAGACTGATTTTTTCCAGGATTGGAACTCCCGAATAGCGTTTGGAAACTTCTTGTAGTGTAATAAGCATAAGCCCCACCCTTATTTATTCAAAATGCGTCGGCAGGCTTACCCTGCTGCGGAACAGAAATGTAATGCAAGATTTGATCACATTCCAGAAAATAGCCATAAACAACGCCAGGGCAAACACACGATCGGTCTCCAGATTTGTTCTGGCATCGGACAGCAGGCTGCCGATCCCGTCGACGGAGGTCAACAGCTCCGCCATTACGGCCAGCTTCCAGCCCAGTCCCGCTGAGGTGATCATGCCTGATTTCAGATAACTTTTGAGCGAAGGCAATATGATATGCCGGAGAATCTTATTGCCGGGCACATGATAGACCTTGGCCATCCGCATCAATTTGCCATCGATCGCCGCAAATCCCTCGTACAGATTGACCACCAAAACCGGTGTAGTGGACAACACGATAATAAAAATTGCAGGCAGATCCGTAAGCCCAAACCAAATGATCGCGATGCCCAGCCAGGCGATCGGCGGCACGGATTGCATTATATCGATGACTGGTTCCAGATAAGGCTTCCAACGCGGATAAAGTCCAAGCAGCAGCCCCAGACAGCCGCCCAGCAGCAGAACGCAGACCATGCCGATCAGCAGCTTGAGCAGCGTGCGATAAACTGCATAATAAAACTCCGGATCACCGAAATAGCTCAGGACCGTGCGCATCGTCTCCAGCGGGCCAGGCAGGACAAAAGGGTCCATCTGCATAGCTACAAGCTGCCACAGCAAGGCAATGCCCAACAGGGATATGGCTTTTTTACTTAGGCTGATAATAGAACTGTTCATCGGGAAGCTTGCCTCCAATGCTGTCCTTGCTGTAATTCATTAGCGTCTGGTAATACGTTGACAGAACCTCTTTGCTCTCGGAAGCGGAGGCGAAATCCAGCGCCATATGCGGAATCGCTTTCTCAACCACACCGGCATCCAGCTTGAAATACTTGTTGGCCAACTGAGCCGCCTCTTTGGGGTTGTCCAGCGTCCATTGCAGCGCTTTTTGATATTCTTCCTGGAAGCGGGCGACCAGTTCCGGCTGGCTGGCAATTACTGACTGCTTGGTTGCGAGTCCGGCGTTGGGCAGATCGGTGTTTAATTTGGTAACCTGCTGCCATTCCTTTTTGTAATCCACGATCGAGCGCACCTGATCATTTTTCATTTGTATCGCGGTAATTTGCGGCTGAATGCTCACAATTGTGGAGGCCTTGCCGGATAACAACAGCTGAGCTCCCTCAGCCAGCTGGGTGTAATGCAATGTGATGTCTTTCCCTGGCTCCAGTCCGTTATGCTTCAAAAAGGTCTGCGTAATATAATCGACAGGCGAGGATTTCATAGGCACATACAGCGTTTTTCCTTTAAGATCCGCCCAGCTCTGGATGGACGGATCTGTTGTAATCATGCTCATCACTGACCAGGTATTCACATTCATCAAGGAAAGATCCATTCCCTTGTTATACATCACGACGGCATTGTTCAGTGGCAGAGCTAAGAAGCTTACTTGATTGTCCTTAGCCAGCGCGGTCAGCGTGTCGATGGACTCCCAGGTTTTGAACTCGATGTTGACCGATTCTCCCAATGCCTTGGATTCAATTAGCCTCAGAATAGGCAGAGAAGGCGGAGAAGGAGGGCCGCCGACCGTGATATTCAGTGTTTCTGCCGGGCCAGCGGAGGGAGCGGCGGATTTGGGCGAATTTTCATTTTTTTGTTGCGAACATGCACTTAACATAAAAAATAAACTTAACAGTAAACTGAGGCACAAGGCATAAACAGATTTAGCTTTCATCGTGAGTTCCTTTCAAGCGGTTATTTTGACAGCTAGATGGTAATGTTAATGAATTTTATTGATAATTATTCTCAATTACAGTGAAAATAAAAACCTATCATAAGACATGATAGGCCTGCGCCCAACTATTTTTTGCTGCTGCAAACGGCAATATAATTCAGATCTTTACCCGTCGTATTAAAAAAGGTATACATCTTTTTGAACTGTTCCCGGTTCTCTTTCTTGAGCCCGTTTTTCACAATACGCAGCGCCCCGATAACCCCTTCATCGCGAATGAGTCCATTGATACTCATTAAGGACATGGGACCGGTAGCATTGTCTACTTGCTTAAAGCCTGCGGAGTGGAACAATCCCGCCCAATGCCCAACAGACAGCGGCTCGACATTGATGTGAATGGTGCGGCGAAGCTCGGCTAGATGTTCTTCCATATTTTCCTTGGCAAAGGTAATATCATGTGTTAGCAGAATGCCGCCAGGCTTTAGTACCCGATAGTATTCGGCGACTGCCTTTTCCTTCGCAGGCTGGTTAAGCATCGTGAGCATGGCTTCATTAATGACAACGTCAAAGCTCTCATTCTCAAAAGGGAGCTTCATCGCATTGCCTTGCCGGACATGGATATAGTTTTCCAGATTGGCATTTTTAATATTTCGGTTTGCTTTTTCCAGCGCCCGCGGGTCCATATCAATGCCGGTAATTTGACAGTGGTATTTCCCGGCCAGTTGAATGGAGGTGGTGCACATATTGCAGGCTACCTCCAAAACCTGGCTGTCCGTACTCAGATTGGCTTGCTGGATCAGCCAGTTGGTTGCTGCAACGCCGCCGGGCCGCAAACGTTTTTTTCCCAGCCGCGCCAAAAAATTATGGCCTACTTCCTTTTTCATCGCATTCACCCCATTACTTATCCGGCTTGACTACAACCAGAAGCATCTGAAACGCTTCTGTTGCGTATAGGGCATGCGGAATATTGGCCGGCATAACTAGGGTCTCCCCCGCATGAACTGTGTAGTTATCTTCTCCAATTGTAATTTCCGCTTGCCCGGACAAAATGTTGACCATGGCATCGCCCGGGGAAGAATGGCCCCCAATCGACGAGCCTTTATCCAGCGAAAGTAAGGTCATTGCCAGATTTGGCCGCTGTACAAGGGTCAGACTGGAAACCTGCTGTTCCTCTATTGTGATGATTTCTTTCAAATCTATGACTGCGGATTGCGGCAGTTTTTTAATAAATAAACCTGTTTCCATTTTGAATACCTCCGTTTTATATACTGATTTGCAAAAATTTGCAGCTGCTGTGGGCGGAATAATCATGCCATGTGCCCGCTGGGACGATAACAGATGCGCCGGCTGTCAATTGATAGGGCTCTGCCGCCACCAGCAGATGAAGCTCGCCTTCCAGCACATGGATGATTTTAGATTTGGGGGAGGTCTCCGAACTGATAGTCTCCTCCTGATCCATGGCATACAATACCCATTCCGGTTGTGCTGCTGTTTCGGCTGCAGCTACGGGCAATGACAGCGTTCGGCTCGCAATCCGGTGCGGCTTGACGCTGATCATATCTGTTAAGAAAAATACCTTGCCTGCTGTAATTCCACTCATACGATCCCCCTGTTCAAAGTACAGTGTTTTGATTATTTCCAAATTGCTTGATTGAATGATTCCTGCAATTTGATATAATGAGAATGACTAATGAGAATTATTCTCATTTATTTTATTGTAGCAGAGTATTCATCATGACTCTGTTGCCATGGCAACAGGAGGCTGAGAAAATTGCAGAAATATCTGAGCAGGATACAGAGCACCACTTTGTTTAAGGGATTCGCGGACCGGGAGGTGCAGCAAGCACTGAGCTGCCTGCAGGGCACAATCAAGGATTTTGCGCGGAAGGAGGTTGTTTTTAGAAAAGACGATATTCTGGATTCGGTGGGCATTATTATCCATGGCAATGTTTTGCTGTGCAAAGATAATATCTCAGGCATGAGATTTATTTTCTCGGAACTCGGGGATGGAGAAATCTTTGGCGAAACGGCGCTTCGCCTTGTCCAAGAGCACAGCGGCTATGAAGCGGTGGCGGGATCGGAATGCCGGATTCTGTTTATCAAAATAAATAAAATCGTCCGGCCCGGCCAGGACACTTGCCATTTAAGGGGACGGATCATTGAGAATATGTTGGCCCTGCTGCTTGAGAACAACCGGTCTATCTATCAAAAGCTGGATCTGGTCTCCCACAAATCGCTGCGGGACCGTATCCTGCATTATTTGGCCCTCCAGACCAAAAAAAACAATTCCGCCTGTTTTGAAATTCCGTTTACCCGCAGCGACCTGGCTGATTATTTGACTGTTGACCGCAGCGCCTTGTCCAGAGAGCTGCAGCGAATGGCACAGGACGGGCTGATCCGGTTTAATCGAAATCAATTCGAGCTGTTGGACGCGGAGAATCAGCTGCGGATCAGCGATTTTTAGAATAATTTCTCCAAACATAGTAAAGGAGTAAACAGAGGGAATAATCAGCTAGAAAGCGCATTGGGAAAGGATTTGACCGATCTAAACAGCATAAAAGAGGTAGTTAAAGTTAGCTAACTGTTGACTTGAGTTTTGATTTGTTGATTTTAGCTATCTATCGTAGTTACTCATAAATACAAGAGCCCGCGTCGAACGCGGGCTCTTGTATTTTACTCTCCTCCAGTAGCCACCGGATTCTCCTCATATGAAATCCAATCACTCCAGCTTCCTGCATACAGCTTCACATTCTTGTACCCGGCTTTGCCTAGCGCGAGCACATTTGGGCAGGCACTTACGCCTGAACCACAGTACACGATAATTTCTTGCTCAGGATCAATTCCTTCATAATGCTCTTTCAGCACCTCAGTTGATTTCCAGCGCCCTTGCTCATCCAGTACATCCTTCCAGAACTTATTGATCGCTCCGGGAATATGACCTGCCTTCGGATCAATGGGTTCTTCAAGTCCTTCATAGCGGCGGGACTCGCGGGAATCCATCAATAGTGCACCACCGTCGTTAACTACATTTTGCACATCTTCCATGCTAACAAGCATCTTCTTCTGAACATCTGCTTCATACTGGCTAGGAATTCGCACGGCTTGATGATCACTGACGGGAAACTTACCATTTTTCCAAACAGAGTAGCCTTCATCCATTACAAACACACGTTCATGCCCCAAATATTTAAGCATCCACCACAGACGGGAAGCGTAGGCACCGCCTTGATCATCATAAGCAACGACAATGCTATCTCTGTTAATGCCAACCTTGCTAAGAACGGTGGTTAGCTTCGAGATCTCAGGCAGTGGGTGGCGTCCACCGTGTGCGCTTACTGGAGCGGAGAGCTGTTCTTCCAGATGTAGATAAACTGCTCCGGGAATATGATCTTCTGTATAGGCTTTACGTCCAGCTTCCGGGTCAGTAAGTAAAAAACGGCAATCAACTATAACAAGTTCAGGCTCGTATAACCGAGCAAGCAGCCATCGAGTAGAAACGATCGGTTCCATAAAGTAGCCTTCTTTCCTGTTTAATATGTATGGAGTCATTATAGCGGAAAATAAAAGAGGGCGCACCTTAAGCTTATGGCTTAAACTGCGTCCTCATTGAATTAGATCAAACGATATCCTGATGGCAAGCTGCCGGTACGTTGAATGGTGCGAACCTGCGCCGGGGTCAGCCGTTGATTGCTTGAAATGAGCGATTCGACATCTCCTCTTCGCAGAAAGTCGTCCAGTTCGCGGATGCTGCGGTTACCACGCAAAATGACGAAATTATCGCGGAAGGCAGAACGATCGAATAACACAAGCGTAGCGTTCGGATTTGTGGAGAAGAAGCGCAAGCTTTCTATTCCTGTAAGGACTGAATCTATATCTGCAATGCCCAGGTTGCCGCGAAGAGTTCTGCGAAGCCCCCGAAAGTTCTCCTCACTAAACACTCTTAGCCTAGGATATATTACAGATGTTACTTTTTTTGTAATCATGGTTAATCCCTCCAAGTTCGATTGACGAACAGTCGTTTTCGACAACTCGCCGCCAGATTTACCATAAATGAATGCGGTATTTTCGACTGGAAAAAGGAGTGACCTGGGCGCTAGGCTCCGGATTACTCCTTTTTGTTGTTGTAAGCAGTTGTTAGATCAAACGATATCCCGAAGGCAAGTTACCGCTGCTGCGGATATTACGGATTTGTTCGAGGGTTAAGCGTTGGTTAGTAGAAATAATGGATTCCACGTCATTACCTGAAATGAAATCATCCAGATCCCTAATGTTGCGGTTCCCGCGAAGAACACGGAAATTTCCTCTAAACCGGGTTCTTGTGAAGAGTACCAGTGTAGCATTGCTGCTAGTAGAGAAGAACCGAAGGCTCTCAATACCATCGAGGATGTTGTCCGTATTACGAATACCCAGGTTGCCAGTATATACTCTACGGCGTCCATTGAAGTTTTCTTCATCGTACACGGTCAAGCGAGGGAAAGTCTGAGAAATGTGAACTTCTTTTTTCATTTGTAATTCCTCCTTTGTTATCTAATCTATGTTCATATAACTTTTTGGCTTGGCTGAAAGTCTAATAGAAAGCCCTTATTTGCATGAATTTATTATTTTGGGCTTTACTCCAACAATATATTAGTGTACTATTTAACTATGACACTGACACAATATAAAAAATGAACAATACATTAGTTGGCAGGGAGGATTCGCATGAAACAGGGGAGTGGTGTAGAAATGCAAGATTCAATCGTTCTGCAAATGAATGAGGTAAGTAAGATCATCAAAGGAAGACCAATTGTGGATAAGCTGACATTTGATATCCGTAAGGGTGAAATTGTTGGATTGCTAGGTCCAAACGGTGCAGGAAAGACCACAACGATTCGAATGATGACGGGTTTAATAAGGATGAGCGAAGGCGATGTGATTATCCAAGGCCACAGTGTGAAAAAGGATTTTAAGCAGGCGATTGGCCATATCGGTGCGATAATTGAAAATCCAGAGTTTTATCCCTATATGACTGGACTTGATAATCTGAAGCAGTACCAAAGAATGACGGATAACATTGAGGCTGGCAGAATAGATGAGGTTGTAGAACTGGTAGGACTTCAAGAAGCGATGAATAAAAAAGTAAAGGCTTATTCGCTGGGGATGCGCCAACGTCTTGGGATTGCTCAGGCGCTTCTCAATCGGCCGAAGTTATTGATTTTAGATGAGCCTACGAACGGACTTGATCCGGCCGGAATACGGGAAATGCGTGATTATATGCGTACCATCGCCGAAGTGGAAGGCATTTCTATTCTGATTTCCAGCCATTTACTTACTGAAATTGAACAAATATGCCATCGGGCTATTGTGATCCAGAATGGTAAGCTGGTGACCGTAACTACGATTGGTGAGGAGCAGGAAGCAACCGCACAAGTGAAGCTCACCATCCGTGTAGGATCAATCGAATCCGCTATAAATATCTTGGAGCGCTTGGATTATGCGGAATTGATCTCTATGGATAGCACGCGATCTGAAGTGACAGTAAGTCTGCTTGATAGCAGAGTACCGGAGCTTGTATCTACTTTTAGTGATGAAGCTGTGGGGATTTTTCGGATTACGGAGAATAAACAAAGTCTTGAGGAAGATTTCTTGAAATGGACAGGAGGAAACCGCATTGCGTAACTTTAATAATCTGATTGTGAATGAATGGCTCAAGCTCTCAAAAAAACGCACATTTTTTATGCCATATCTGATATTAATTCTATTATCCCTGCTGTTAGGTTATATAGTTCATTCTGTCTCACCTGGCCTGTTTGAATCAGCTTATGATTTTTCAGCAATGATGCTGCTTTCCCAAGGGATTGGGCAAGTGATTACAATTCTTGCGATTATCGGAACAGCAGGTATTGTCTCAAAAGAGTATAGTCAAGGAACCATCAAGTTCCTGCTTATCCGCGCCAGAAGCCGTACAGCAATCCTCGCATCCAAATATGTGGTTGTACTGTTCTATGCTTTGACTTTGACTGTCATCGGAGGTATAGCCGTTTTTGGAACAGGAGCTTTGTGGTTTGGACTAAGTGGTGGAGAAGCGGGTATGAGTGAGATGCTTACAAACCTATTGTATAATCTCGTTAGTACGGTTGTGTATGGAACACTTGCTTTTATGCTGGGGATATTGACCACTTCAACGGGAGTAACGATTGGGGCTACTATGTTTGCGTTAATGATAGACAAATTGATTATTTCTCGTGATTTTTACAAATATGTTCTGTTTCCAAACTTAAATTTATCTGCTTATGAAGGTGGAGGAGCACCTATGCCTGGAATGACACTGACCTTTTCTATCGTGATGCTTGTCTTATACACAGCTGTCTTTCTTCTCGTAGGTTTCTCCGTCTTTAGACGAAGGGATGTTGCTTAATCATGACAATCGAATTCGATAACAACCTGCCGATTTATATACAGATCATGAATTACATCAAAGGTGAAATCGTCACAGGCAAGCTGAAACCGGGAGATAAAATACTCTCAGTACGAGAACTTGCCAGTGAACTGCAGATTAATCCGAATACGGTGCAAAGAACTTTTCAGGAACTGGAGCGTGAAGAAATCGTGGAAACCCGGCGTGGAATGGGAAGATACGTCACAAGTAATGAAGGTACTATCCTGACCATCAAAAAAGAAATGGCCAAAGATGTGCTAGATCGTTTCATTCGTGGTATGCAGGATCTTGGCTTTCAAGGCGAAGATATTTTAGCGGCGGTTGCGGAGAATATCCGTAACAAGGATAAAGAATAGGGGGATAAACAAGTTGGGGAATATACTTGAGGTTCATGAAGTTACAAAAAAATATAGATCCAAGCATGCCCTCCACAAGGTATCTTTTAATCTGAGTGCGGGTAAGATCACAGGACTGCTGGGCAGTAACGGCAGCGGCAAAAGTACACTTATGAAAATCATCGCTGGACTGACACAACCTACCTCTGGTCGTGTATCTGTCATTGGGGGTTCTGTAGGAACAGAAAGTAAAGCGGTGGTGTCGTTTATGCCTGATAAGCCGCTTACAGAATCCTGGATGAGTGTTTCCGATGCTCTGAAATTCCAAACTGACTTCTATCCGGATTTTGATCAGACTAAAGCCTCGCGAATGTTGGAGTTTATGAAACTAAGAGCGCAAGATAAGGTAAAGGACCTGTCCAAAGGGATGAACGAACGTTTACAGCTTACACTTGCCCTATCACGCCGAGCTAGCCTTTATTTGCTGGATGAACCCATTGGTGGTGTAGATCCGGTAGCTAGAACAAAAATTCTTAACGCGTTAGTAGAGTTTTATGAAGAGGACAGTACCATTCTCTTATCAACCCATTTAGTATCGGATATTGAGCGGATCTTTGATGATGTGATTTTTATAAAAGAAGGAGAAATTCTGATGCATACTGCGGTGGAGGATATTCGGCTACGCCATGGCAAAAGTATTGACGAACTGTTCAGAGAGGTGTACGCAGAATGCTAAAGCTAGTGAAGTATGATTTTAGACGGGATAGGGATAAGTTTCTTGCAGTTTTTGTAATCATAATTCTGGCACAGATTGGGTTAGGATTTACCAAACTGCATGACTATGAACGGTTTACTTTGAACGGAATAGCTTATGTTATTGCAGGACTGATCTTTCTTGTCATGGCAGCAAAAACCTTTTTTAACAATATAAATTCCTATAATCGTCGCCTAGTGCCCGTAAGAACTTTGAACACAGTCCTTTCTCCGTTAGTGCTCTATTTAGCTCTAATGCTGGGTATTATTTTAATAGCTTTGATCCATTTTGGTGTGTATCTTTCAATGTATCCCTCCTCATTTCTTCCGGAGAATTTCTGGAAAGTGGGATTGTTAGTTCTCTTGCAGGCGTATTGGTTTGCCGGTTATATCATGCTTACCTTGATGGTCTCCATTACGGTTGCACGAAGTGTGAAATTTAAGGGGCGAGTATGGATTGGGCTGGCCACTGCGTATTTGTTACAGAATGGAATATTCTATTTGGAGTATTTTATTTTCAAAAGTAACTTCACTGCTTGGGAAAGTGTATTCCAGTTCGAGGTCATAGATGAGATGGATACCGCAAATGGGATACAGCTTATACAGGGTCATTTGAATCTAGCTCCTCTTCTGTTTGAAGCGGTGATAGCAGTTCTTCTTATAGCGGTCATCATCAAGTTAGTTAATAAAAGAGTGGACGTCTAGCCACAACTTGGCGGAATAGTTTTTTGAACGGAGGCAGAGCGATTTAGCTTTGTCTTCGTTTTTGTGCAAAAAAAAGACGTCCTTCTAAGTGAAGGGCATCTGTTAGGGTAAGTTCTACAGACCTTCAACCCGAAGGGTGGCGGTCCATGTTTCAAGCTCTCTTATTAGGCGTTTTTCCTCATTTTCGTCCAAGCGGAATTTAACTCCATATTGATATTGGCCCAGCCCAAACATCCAACCCCACCGGACGCTGCATAAGAGCTGAAGCTTCTCTTCATTTAATTGAAGATGAATAATAAGCCTAGTATCTCTTGCAGTGAATCGAAGATTCAAAGGAGTACGTACCTTACAACCCGAACGGCTAAGATCGAGTAATACAGCCTCTGTTAACTTTCCAGCACCTGGACCGGAATTGTTAAGCGGAACTTCAATCCAGCATTCAAGCGGATGGTTCATAACATAACGGAATGGTTCTTTCCTGCTGGACACATCCATAATTTTCCTCCCCATTGTTTATTTGCTATTATATCGAAAGGGAATGTTGAGAACAATCTACTAAAGTGCTATTTTTAATTAAGAATTAATTTTTTTAATACTGATGAAGGTGATGAGATTTATATGTACCAATACCTTAATGAAACGTTCCGTAATCACAATTTTGATCAAGGAAGCTTGCAGGATGGTGAGTTAAATAACTGCACATTCGAGCAATGCTCCTTCAAAGGCACTTCTATGGAAGAGATGAACTCTATTGGCTGCCGATTTATTGATTGTGATTTTACTGGAGCCATGCTTAATGCGTCTCACCATAAAGGTTCAGCGTTTACCAATTGTAAATTTACGGGAGCGAACCTGTTTGTATCTAAATTCGAAGATTGCAAGATGGTAGGATCGGATTTCTCAAATGCATATTTGGACGGAATCTCTCTACTCGGAGGGGACTGGTCGTACACGAACCTAAGACATACTAATCTAAGCAGACAGGATCTGCGAGGGATTCGATTTACAGAAGCGGATTTAATGGGCTGTAATTTGCAAAAAAGTGACTTGCGCGGAGCGGATTTGAGCCGTGTACAATTGTCTCAATGCAAACTTAAGGGAGCGGATATGCGGGAAGCGATTGTTGAAGGAATTGATTTAAAGAGTCTGGATCTGCAGGGAGTGCGGATGGATATTGAACAGGCGGTACTCTTGGCACGTTCATTTGGGGCAAAAGTAGGGAATTAGTAAACGGACGCATCAGTTGCTAGCGTGGATCATAAAGACCTCCGCTAGCAAATCAAATGCTTGAAGCGGAGGGGGTGGCAGCGCAGATTATTATGAGTATTCTAACTGCTGAACCTATGTATTATGGCATATGTAATAGTATGCGTTAACGTAACCGTTTTCTGGGTTTTGTCCACCATTTAATCCATAAGAATCCATCATCATCACGAAAAAACTTTATACCTACCCAGCGTAAGGGTGTCCATACTTCTTTAAAATAATATGAAGGCATAGTCTGTTAGACCCTCCTATATAGTAAATTATTACTATATATTACGCTAATTCTACGGGATTCACAAGCTAGATTTACTAATAATTACATATTGTCCGGGTGAAAGGAGTTGAGGATGCATTATGCAGGACCTAAGGCACCGCTTGAGCTACCGAGAAGTGCACCCTTCCATTTTACATAGACGCTCTACGTCATAGTGGATAGCAGTGGTCGATGTCATGAAAGACAAAGGAGTAGTAGTTCTCTAATAATAGGAGAACTACTACTCCTTTTTTTGGGATCGTTGTTTGGCTGCTTTTACACCGCCGAGTCATATTCAGTCTATTGAAGCTTTAGGACCCGGATGACGTTATTAGCATGTTTTTATCCTTTTTAGCATGGTTTCGGACCTCAGAGACATTATTCTATATGAAGAGCCTGTTATTGAATGTTTTTGGTGCCAATTACGGCTGTGGTGTCCGTTAATATCCAAAAAGTGAGCTAACGCTGCGTATAAGGTCAGCTGAGTCCAATAGATGATTCGTAAGCGAATGAGATGTAATTAGGAAGTTAGATGTTCAGATCATTGAGGCTACTGCAGCAGTCATTTCATGGGTAATGGGATGGCTTTTTTTTGTTGCCGAGTTGGAAACGAATCTAGTAAAAACACAATGTTAGAAGGGGATAAGCACAGTCATTTTATGATGCCTCGCATTTAATAAACGGAGAGGATGTGATGAGATGACAGAAGGCGAGTTTATAGCGAAGATTGCGAATTTTGCTGTAAAGGACATGCAGCTCACTAAGGTTCCTGCTTCGTTAACCATTGCTCAAGCGGCTCTGGAGTCAGGCTGGGGCAGCAGTGGATTGACTGTGAAAGCGAATAATTTGTTTGGGATCAAAGGAAGTGGACCTGCTGGCAGCATTACTGTACAAACTACCGAATATATTAACGGTAAAGCTGTTAAAGTGAATGCCCCTTTTCGAGCCTATAACAACTGGGGAGAATCTATCGCGGATCATTCCGACTTGATTGTGAATGGAGTCTCATGGAATCGCAACCTTTACAGCAAGGTTCTCGGTGCGAGTGGCAAGGTGGCCGCACAAGAGATTGCCGCAGCTGGTTACGCTACTGATCCGAACTATGCAGCTAAGCTGATTCAAATTATGAATACCTATAATCTGTATCAATATGACGACAAATCCATGGGAGGAGATGATGAGATGTCAGCAGAGGATAAGCAAAAGCTTGTTAGTCTAGAATCGGAAGTAAAGGAACTGCGTGCTCTTATAGCAGCTCTTACAGATAGCAGGGATACGCTGAAAACAGGTGTGCAAGAACAGGGGCAGTCGATTAATAAGCTTACGGATCAGGTGACATTCATTGAAAATCGGGCAGTCATGAATGTCCCTGCATGGGCTGAGGCGGCTGTGAAAGCAGCGACTGCGGCAGGACTTCTCGATACTCCATCGGGTGGCAGTTACGATTTCTATCGCATATTAACGGTGCTGAACCGTGCAGGTTTACTTGTAACAGGAAGTAAAAAATGAAATAAGGAGGATTAAAAAACATGTATAACGATGCTCTCAACAGTGTGCTTGCCTTTGCTTCAGTCCTAGCTGTTTTTGTAATGGCACTTGTACAACTTGTGAAGAATAGCATTGAACTTCCGCGGAACATTGTGCCAGTAGTGGGGTTGGCTATTGGCTTGCTGGTTGGAGCAGTTGCCTATCCGTTCACTGATATGAATCTGATTCTGCGACTCTGGGCGGGGGGGCTTGCGGGACTATCAGCGACCGGTTTGTTTGAACTAGCTTTTAATAAAAGGGAGGGGACGAAAAAAGATGATAAATAGATCTTGCCTATGAGTTTTATAAAACAATCGTTTTACACTGGTAATGTGGCTATGCATTCTATCGAGAACACTAATATATTATGGTATGCCAATTTATAAAGGGGGTGCAACGATGGGAACTTACCTTGATGCTAGAACATCTCAAAATGCCAGCCTCGCCAACTCTATATCTATTCCTATTACGGTACTTAACACGCCGCAGCTTTTTGGACAGATTGGGTTGTTAACGGCTGGAGTGACTACCAATCCACGTGTTCTCCTTAAAGGAACGATATCAGTGACGCTTCCGCTAGCGTTAGTGGGTATCACAATCACGATTGTAAGAGGAACCTTGGCTACTGATCCAAAAGTGTATTCTGCTACTTCAACTTTTGCTCTTAGTATATTGGCTCCGCAAGTAATAACCTTTTCAGCAGCGGATTTCTTACCAGCCATCACACCTCAGCTCACTTATACAGCATTTGTTTCTTCTAATCTTCTCGGTACAGTACGTGTGGGCCCAGAAAGCTTTGATGGTATTTTAGTTTCTGATTAATTGTAGAGCCTTTAACCTCGCTGGTAGCCCAGTAGAGGTCTTTTTTTTTAACTGAACGCCCAATCTTCTAAGGGGATCATTACATATCTTATGATGTATTCTAAATACGGAGGAGGTCTTCTCATGGGTGCTGAATATGGTCATGTTGGTGGTGCTTTTACTTCTACAGGCGCAATCTTAGTTTTGTTCATCTTATTAGTAATTATTACAAGCGCATGCATATTCTAAATCACTAAAATAGCAGAGCTCCATGTTGGCATTTTGCCGACTTGGGGCTTTTTTTTTGTAGATATTTTGTCCATTAAGGTAATATAAAATAATAAGTTAAAAGAATACTAATCACGTAGTGAATAACATGAGTTTACAATACTATGATTTTGAATATTCAAATATACATGTTATCTTAATCTGATAACATAGATTAATACTGTTAAATTTTATTTAGGAGAGAGCTAGTTTGAAGAAAAAAATGATGATCGGAATTTCTTCTGTTATTGTACTTTTAATCATTGTTGTAACTGTGGGAAGCTTTTATTTCTATCATGTTGCTATTGCACGTGCTTCAAAGGACTTCTTAAATGAAAGCCCTGACCTGCAGTCCAGTCCAGAGGTAGAACAATCTAAAGATACCTCGAAGGCAGACCAAGAGTGGTGGGATACCCAGAGCTTTGATAGATGGGAAATGAATTCTGATGACGGAATACAGCTTAAAGCGTACTATTTAGCTGCTCCTGAACATTCCGATAAGACAGTGATTATTGCTCATGGCTATGCTGGAAATGCAACTCAAATGAGCGGTTATGCCAGAATGTATTATGAGAGACTTGGATATAATATTTTGCTGCCGGATGCCAGAGGACATGGAGAAAGTGAGGGTGACTATATCGGATTTGGATGGCCAGAACGTAAGGATTACCTGAAGTGGATACAGAACGTTCTGAAAGCAAACGGTGAGGATACACAGATCATACTGCACGGTGTTTCCATGGGGGGAGCTACCGTAATGATGACAAGCGGTGAGGATTTACCAGCTAATGTTAAAGCAATTGTGGAAGATTGCGGCTATACCTCAGTGAAGGACGAGCTTACCTTTCAATTAAAAAGAATGTACCATCTCCCCGCCTTTCCAATTGTAGATACGACCAGTATGCTAACAAAGATCCGGGCAGGTTATTCCTTTAGTGAAGCCTCGGCCTTAGAACAGGTGAAGAAATCTAAAACGCCAACTCTGTTTATTCATGGCGATAATGATACTTTTGTTCCTACGGAAATGGTTCATACGGTATATGAAAATAGTCCGGTCGAGAAGGAGCTTTACATCGTTCCTAATGCGGGTCACGGAGAAGCTTTCCGCATGGATCCGGTTAAGTATGAGAGCGTAGTTTCTGAGTTTATCGGAAGATTTGTGAAATAGTTGTTGCTGAAAAGGCTGCCGAAAGGTAGTCTTTTCGTGCTTATAATACCGTTAAACATAAATTCGGGGCCCTCTTTCGAGGGCCCCTTTCATGGGAGAGGAGAAACCGGACGAAGAGCTTATGGGGAAACGTAAGCCTGCTCCGCGGTTGTCTACGACATTTGTGGTGTCGATAATTACATGATGTCCCTGGAAGTCCAATCTTATACATTAAGATGACTTATTTCTCTGAATAAGCTGTTTCGCCTTCTTATTTCATATCTAGACAAATTTTTTATTTCATCGCGCAAATGTGTTACGATAGGCGTGGACTTATGCCCTTTTGGGCATAACAAACAGAGATATAGAGCGGGTGAATAACAGTGAGAGTGGTATCGGGAAGTGCAAAAGGAAGGCCACTGAAGAGTGTTCCGGGAAGTGGGACAAGGCCTACGACCGATAAGGTGAAGGAAGCTGTATTTAGCATGATAGGCCCATATTTCGAAGGTGGAGTGGTGCTGGATTTGTTCGCCGGTACTGGGGGGTTGGGGATCGAAGCCTTAAGCAGAGGGATGGAAAGCGGCGTATTTGTTGATATGGATCCTAAAAGTATCGACACGATCCGCGCCAATCTGAAGGCTACTAAGCTGGAAGAACAAGCGCAGGTGTACCGTAATGAAGCTGGGAGAGCGCTAAGTGCGTTGGAGAAGCGGGGGAAAATTTTTGATTTGGTCTTTTTGGATCCTCCCTATCGCTTGAAGCATGGAGATGAGCTTATGCTTATGATGATCGAAAAAGGAATGCTGCAAGAGGACGCAATTATTGTTCTGGAGCATGAATCAAGTTATGCCTATCCTGAAGAGATTCCAGGATTTTATAGGCTGCGTCAGGCCGTATACGGAGAAACGACAATTTCTATTTACCAGTATGAAACTAATCCTGCAGAGGAAAGTGAAGCTGGTGAGGAGGTAGAGAATGAGTCAGCAAATTAGAAAAGAACGTGTTGCCATTTATCCAGGTACCTTTGATCCCGTGACTATGGGACATATGGATATTATTCGGCGCGCATCCAAGCAATTCGACCGTTTGATTGTAACGGTGCTTAATAATTTGAGTAAAAACCCGCTGTTTACTGTTGATGAACGGACAGAGCTATTAAGACAGGCGACCGCTGATATTCCCAATGTGGAAATTGACAGCTTCCGTGATCTGTTAGTGAATTATGTTCGTCAAAAAGATGCTCAAGTCATTGTTCGGGGTATCCGTACCGTTACTGACTTTGAATATGAGCTGCAAAACGCATCGATCAACCATAGCCTGGATCCCGATGCAGAAACGATTTTTATGATGACTAATCCGAAATATTCCTACTTAAGTTCCAGCGTTGTTAAAGAAATCGCCCACTTCGGCGGGAATGTGACTGATTTTGTGACGCCTGAGGTTGAACAAGCGATGAAGCGTAAATTTAACCGAGCCGATGGCGAATAGTACTTACTAGATACGTTCCAGCAGATAATCCCAACAGGATGATGAGCAGAAGGGCTTGCAGACTTAGCAGCTGTGGAAAAGAGCTCCATATGTCCGTTACATTAAGGGTGCCGCTTGGAGTCGGGCGTGAGTCTGCAAGTGCTGGTAAAGCAGCTTTAGGGATAGCCAGCAATGGTTTCCAGAGCAATAAAGTTAACAGAAAAGCATAAAGTCCATGCATCAGACGAACCGTAGCGTAGGGTAGAAATCTGACTCTGGCTTGTTTGAGCATGGTCAGCACCTGTAGTTGCGCACAGAGTCCGCTCCAGCCCAGCGCAGCAGACAGCAAAGCTATCCCAAACATACTAGAGGGACCTGTTCCTATGCTTGCTAGCCCTTTGCTGATTGCGTCGGCGCCTAAATGAATTTCCAGCAAGCTTGCTGGCAGAGCAGCTGGCAATGCGGGAAGTACAGTAGTGATGATATTGATGACTACAGCGAACATAATCATGTAACCGCCCACGACCATCAGACTTTGCACGGCATTAGCGACGGACTCGCCGAGAAGCTTGCCGAAGCTGCGTCCGTCTTTTGCTCTGGCATCTGTTGCTGCAAGCTGAACGCGACTATATAAAGAAGGCTGTTTGGTGTCCGTGGAGATCTTATCAACTGGTTTCGTGTTCGCTGACCGCCCCTTTAATAGAGCATCGGTATAGCTGGCTAGAAGTCCAGAGATCCAGTGGATGGCCAATAGGAAATAACCTGCTGAAGTACTGTGTAGAAAAGCTATGCCAATTACTATAAGTATGGTTACCGGGCTGGCGAAGTGTGTAAGTGCGGCAAGTCGGGCAGCTTCCTTGTCAGAAATGCTGTTCTGCTTGTGTAGCTGCATGACCCCTCCAGCTCCACCGGGGAATCCGGCTGTGATTCCGAGTGCCAAGGTCCAGCCGCTGGCACCGGGCAGACGAAAGACCTTTTTCATCAATGGCTCCAGAAGCACTCCGAAACCATGCACGAAACCCGAGGCGGTAAGCATCTCTGACAGCATCAGGAAGGGGAGCAGGGCAGGGAATACGAGTGTCCACCAAAGCTTCAATCCTTGGAGTGAAGCCTCAAAGGAGCTCTCCGGTGAGATAATAATTGCAATGGCTGTCAAGATTGCCATAATCCCGGGTATAAATGGTGTGGAGCGTGTAGCTAGTCGGCGTATTTGAATATTTTTCATTTCTCAGATCACCTCTTCATAACTTAAGGCATGGACGATGTGTTATCAATTTATGCAGAGTAGACAACCATCATGCCAAACCACTAGTCGAAGCGGTAATGAAGTTCAATCATTCATATCCTAAAAGAGCCGCGGGAAAGAAGGGAAGAGCAGTGAAGCAACTGAAGCATCGGCCGGGTTTCCGCGCCACAGCTTATCTGTTTACGTTTGTAGTAATCGTGTATGTATTTGTCTTTATGAACACCCCGTACATCGTATATCAGCCAGGCAGTGCATCTGAAGTTGCCCCTATGATTAAGGTAGAGAATGCCGATCCGGCTGAAGAAGGAACGTTTATGATGACTACGGTGTCTGCTAGTTATGCTAATGTGGCCTTATTGGTCGCCTCTGCTTTTAATTCCAATTCAGAGGTTGTGCGAAAAGAAACCCGGCTAGGGGATAAATCAGAAGACGAATATGCTGCAGAGCAGGTTTATTATATGAATAGCTCACAGTCTTATTCTGTTCAGGCCGCTTATCATGCAGCGGGAATTCCATATGAGGATGTAGTGGATTATCTCTACGTCTTTTCGGTTCCTGTAGAAAGTAATAAAGGACAATTTCTGCCGGGTGACAAAATCATTAGTGTAGAGGGACAAAAAGTGCCCGATCCTGAAGCACTGTCTAAACTGCTCTCCTCTAAAAAAATCGGAGATCAAGTCGCTGTTGTTTTGCAAAGAAATGGCAAGGAAGTACAAGAACAAGTGACGTTGGTTGAAATAAAGGATAAAGAGGGAGCTGCCGTTCGACCTGGTTTTGGAGTCACTATTGCCGCCGTTCAAAAAGTAAAACCAAAAGAAGCAGGGAAAGCTGTCAGCTTTGTAGATACAAATGTTGGCGGACCTTCGGCAGGGCTAATGTTCACTATGGAAATTTACAATCGCCTTACTTCTGGAGATTTAACTAAGGGCCATAGGGTTGCAGGGACGGGTACGATTAACGCTGAGGGTGTAGTTGGTGCTATCGGTGGAGTGAAACACAAGATCGTGGCTGCGGACCGAGAAGGGGCGGAGATTTTTTTCGTGCCTGTTAAGAATTATGACGAAGCCAAAGCAAAAGCTGATAAAATCGGCACATCTATGAAGCTGGTGCCTGTATCTACGCTGGATGAGGCGCTGAAGTATATGGAGGAACTGCCGGTCAAACCATGACCGGAGGTTCCAAATAATCGCGGTACATATCAATTCTGCGGGGCTCCTTAAAAGCTCCCGCGAAAGCGGAAGCTGCTTGAAGATCTCGCTCAAGCTGCGGATGGGAACAAAGGGACGGGCGCATGACGATGGGCAACGTAGCTTTTTGTTTCATTTCTTTAAGCAGTGCTCGTCCGCTTTCTCTAAAACCAAGAATACGAATATATCCGGGCCCCTCTGCTAGTATGGAAGGGGTCATTTCTTTTTTAGAATGATTTAACAGAACATGTAGCAGCAGACGCTGTAACCGTGTATGCGTGTAGCGCTTGCTCTTAAGGGCGTGAAGCAGGCCTGAAACAGAGAATTGCTCCAACTCAGGCAAAAGCCGCAGTATTCGGTTCTCCAAGCCTTCATTCATATCATGGATCGCGTGTAACTCGGCAGCAGTATGGGTGGTCAGCAGATGGCGGAGCGGGATACTGAAGCTCTCCAAGCTCAGAGGGCCCCTTCCGGCTGCATGCTCTCTTTCCAAAATGGACACGCTATAATCCGGCATATAAGCAGCGGGAGATCCGCCTTCTTGCAGCAGCTTGCGGATGGCCGTCGCACTTGCAATAGAAGAGTCGGCTTGTAATGGGTCATGGAAGCCTGCTGCTGTGCGCGGAACGGTTAGTGGCATTATCTTGCTGTGCAGCCGCTGCAAGGCGATAAGATAATGCAGGCCAAGGCTGTTATTCGGCTGGCGCAGCAGCTCGCCTGCATCTCCGGGACTCTCCGTTTCCGGGAGAGTCCCTTCAAAGGCCACCGCCGCCGCTGCGCTGTACGCGGCGGGGAAGCTCGCTCCGAGCGCCATGCGGCGGCGGATCTCGCTCTGAAGCTCGCTGCTTTCCTCAGCCAGATATCTGGCCAGCGGGAGCAGCGAGCCCAAAGTGCCGGCTTCGGAGCCGAAGCACAAGCTGTCCACGACCCCGGTCGCTTCCAGCAGTGCAACTGCTCCGAACGCGAACCACTCGGCTGGCTGGACGGCATAAGCCACCGGCAGCTCAATGACGAGGTCGGCGCCCATATGCAGCGCCATCTCTGTCCGGGCTTGCTTGCTTACCGCCGCCGGCTCGCCGCGCTGGGTAAAGGGACCACTCATGACGACGATGGTGCGCTCTGCGCCGGAAAGTCTTTTGGCTTCCGTGAAGTGATGCACATGTCCGTTATGTAAAGGATTGTATTCTGCGATGATTCCAACCGTTGTCACTGTGGCTTCCCTCCGATAAGTAAGGTATATTTATTGAGTTTAGTAGGGTAGATTTCTAGAGATACTGTTAGCACAAGCTGATCTTTTGATTTACACTAATAGTTATATCATAATTCACCGCATTTTCTGAAACAATATAAAGGGAAAATGGTTGACAAAGGTATAGAATACTAGGTATAATAAATTTTGTTTGTTTGGGAGTGATAAGTATGCAGATTCACTTTCGCAAATTAGCGAATGCCGACGAACCGTTACATATTCACGATGTTGTGGATGTCAGCGAGGTAGTCAAAGGGCGCAAGGATATTCTAACTGTTGCTCCGCTCTCAGTAGACCTTAAAGCGCTGCCCGCGGGAACCGATTGTGTGAACGTGGTGGGGAAACTGAGTGGAGATGTGGACATGTTATGTTCACGTTGTCTCACGGAGGTCAAAAGTGATTTGAACATTCCTTTTGCTGAGACTTTCAAGTGGCTTAAGCAGCCAGTTCTTCCAGATGATGACGAAGATGAGGATCTCATTTACGTCAAGGATGAGGTTGTGGATCTTATCCCGTATGTGGAAGAAAATTTCGTACTGCACTTACCGGATTCGGTATTGTGCAAGGCAGACTGTCTTGGTCTTTGTCAGAAATGCGGACAGAACTTGAACGAAGGCACCTGCAGTTGCGACAACACAGTGATCGATCCTCGACTCGCTGGGTTGAAAGACTTTTTCAAATGAAACATTACAACAAAACACATCCTGCTCTGAGGAGCAGGCTGACAGAAATATCACGAGGAGGTGGAACACATGGCAGTACCACAACGTAGAACGTCTAAAACACGCCGTGACAAACGTCGCACCCACTTTAAGTTGGTTGTGCCGGGCATGGTGAAATGTGAACAATGCGGAGAGTTGAAACTAGCTCACCACGTATGCAAAGTTTGCGGAACTTACAAAGCAAGAGAAATCATCAAACAATAGTTTCAAAAATAAGTAGTACTTCACTTCGGTGAGGTACTATTTTTTTGTCCAAATCTAATAAAGATAGGGTATGCACCTATACTTTATGTTCCGCTCAGAAGTCAATGCTTTATTTTTGGTGCGGCATGCTTTATACTACATATTAGTACCTGGTTCTAAAAAATATTTATGATTGTTAGACCTAATATAACAGCGGCCATTCAAGCGGCCGGATGCTTTCTTTAAAATATAAGGAAGTATAAGTTATGCACCTATACTTTATGTCTTATATTTCTCGCTTAAACGCTTACCGTCCTTATTAGGGCGCCGAAGGCGTTTATGCTTGGCATGTGCCAGGAGGTGAGCCGCTATCGAGCGGATGTCCAAGAAAGAACGTCAGCAACAGCTGCTACATATAATTGCAGGCAATCCTTTTGTAACTGATCGGGAGTTGACTCGTCAGCTGAAGGTGAGCATTCAGACGATTCGGTTAGACCGGATGGAGCTGGGAATACCAGAACTGCGTGAAAGAATGAAACAAATGGCAGAGCATTCCTATGATCAGGTGCGCTCTTTGCCTGCGGATGAAGTGATCGGAGATATTGTGGATTTACAGCTCGATAAGAGCGGGATTTCGATCTTTGAAATTCGTGAGGATCATGTCTTTTCCAGAAATGGGATAGCCCGTGGCCACTACGTGTTTGCTCAAGCCAATTCGCTTGCGGTTGCTGTAATTAACGATGAAATTGCCTTGACTGCTTCAGCCGACATACGATTTGTTCGTATGGTTCTGCTTGGTGAGAAGTGCATTGCTAAAGCTCAAGTGCGGTCACTTGCAGGCAGAGGCGGCAAAGCAGAGGTGGACGTATTCACCTATGTCGGAGAAGAATTGGTATTTCAAGGCCACTTTATAGTGTATCGTTCCGCTAATGAAGAGTATAGTGAAGGGGGGAACCGTAGTGCTGATCGCCATTGATGCCATGGGCGGGGACAACGCTCCTGAATGTAATGTCGAGGGGGCGTTGTCCGCGGCCGCGGAATGGAAAGATACGCAGATTGTGCTCGTAGGTGACGAAGCCAGACTAGAGCCACTGCTGAAGGACAAGCCGTCCAACCTGAGTGTGCGGCATGCAGGAGATGTTATTGGTTCTGATGAAGAGCCGGTTAAGGCGGTTCGCCGCAAAAAAGATTCATCCATGGTTGTAGCTGGACGTATGGTGCGTGAGGGCGAAGCAGATGCTATGATTTCGTCAGGTAACACGGGGGCGCTTATGACTACAGGGTTACTTGTAGTAGGCCGTATGCAGGGGATTGAACGTCCGGCGCTGGCACCTATGATTCCGACGCTGGATGATGTTGGCGTGCTTGCGCTTGATCTTGGCGCTAACATGGATGCGAAGCCTGAACATCTGGTGCAATATGCGCTGATGGGCAGCATTTATCGGAATAAAGTGCATGGCATTGCTAAGCCGCGGGTTGGACTTCTAAATGTAGGGACGGAGCCTGGGAAAGGCAACGAACTGACCAAAGAAGCCTATCCACTGCTGGAGAACTTGCCGGGCATTCATTTTATCGGTAATGTTGAGGCACGCGACGTACTGACAGGAAACTGCGATGTGCTTGTCTGCGATGGATTTGCTGGTAATATCCTGTTGAAGTCGCTTGAGGGTACAGCGGGTGCATTGTTCTCTTTACTGAAGGAGCAATTCAGCCGTTCTCTGAAGACTAAACTTGGAGCGGCTATGCTGATGCCGGAGCTTAGAGCCCTGAAGGGCAAGATGGATTATAAAGAGCATGGCGGTGCACCGCTGCTTGGTCTTAGCGGATTGGTAGTTAAGGGGCATGGATCTTCAGACGGAAATGCGGTTAAAAATGCAGTAAGACAAGCGCGGATTGCTCTGCAAGCCGATCTTGTGCCAAGTATATCCAAGGAAATTAGCGGGAAGTGAGTGACGAAATGAAACAGTTGCGGCCGGTTGGGATTATCGGTACGGGTAAATATGTACCTGAGAAAATTTTAACAAACAGTGATCTAGAAAAGATAGTGGAGACTAACGATGAATGGATCGTCAGTCGGACAGGGATCCGTGAAAGACATATCGCTGCACCACATGAGGCAACTTCTGATTTAGCCTATGAAGCTGCACTTAAAGCTTTGGATTCTGCAGGCATGAAAGCCGAAGATCTGGATCTTATTATTATTGCAACGGTAACCCCTGATAGCTCCTTTCCTTCCACAGCCTGCATTTTGCAGGATAAACTTGGAGCAAAAGGTGCTGCGGCATTTGACTTGTCAGCAGCCTGCTCTGGTTTTGTATACAGCCTAGCTACTGCGGTTGGCTTTATTCAGAACGGAATGTACAATAATGCACTCATAATTGGTGCGGATACTTTATCCCGCATCACTGATTATACGGATCGTAACACCTGTGTACTGTTTGGCGATGGTGCAGGAGCAGTAATCATCGGTGAAGTTCCAGAGGGACGCGGTTTCCAATCCTTCGATCTGGGTGCTGAAGGTTCTGGAGGAAACTTGCTTAAGCTGGAAGCTGGGGGCTCGCGCTTGCCTGCTTCTCAGCAGACGGTTGAAGACAAGAAACATTTCATCTATATGAATGGCCGGGAAGTGTTTAAGTTTGCCGTTCGTGTTATGGGCTCAGCTACAGAACGTGTGCTTACTAAAGCCGGATTAGGTAAAGAAGATATTGATTTGTTCGTACCGCATCAAGCGAATATTCGTATCATTCAATCCGCTATGCAGCGGCTTGACCTGCCACCGGAGAAATGTGTAATCAATGTTGATAAATATGCTAATACATCAGCAGCTTCTATTCCTCTAGCTCTAGTTGAAGCGGCGGAAGAAGGACGCATGAAGGAAGGCGACACGGTTCTGATGGTTGGATTCGGCGGTGGCTTGACTTGGGGCGCGTCCGTATTGATCTGGTAATAGAGGAAGGAGTTCTTACTTATGAGTAAAATCGCATTTGTCTTTCCCGGTCAGGGTGCACAGGCAGTTGGAATGGGTAGAGATGTATATGAAGCTCTTCCACACAGCCGCGCGGTATTCGAAAAAGGTGACGAGGTGCTCGGATTTCCGCTGAGCCAGCTGATTTTTGAAGGACCTGACAGTGATTTGAAACAGACCGTAAATACACAACCAGCTCTGCTAACAGCAAGTGTGGCTTTTCTGGAAGCATTACGTGATCAAGGGATGAAGCCGGATTATGTAGCTGGTCATAGCCTAGGAGAATACAGCGCACTGGTTGCGGCAGGCGTATTGTCCTATGAAGATGCTGTAAGACTCGTGCGTTTACGCGGTCGTTTTATGGAGGAAGCTGTTCCAGGTGGACAGGGAGCTATGGCTGCAGTGCTTGGTGCGGAGCGGGATGCTCTGGCAGAATTATGCCGGAGCGTATCCGAGGAGAGCGGCGTGGTAGAACTGGCGAATGTGAACTGCCCGGGACAGATTGTTGTTTCTGGTTCACAGGCCGGGGTTAACGGTGTTGTGCAGCGTGTTAAGGAAGCAGGCGGAAAGCGGGCTATTCCGCTGGAAGTAAGTGGACCTTTTCACTCTTCGATGATGAAGGCTGCGGCAGACCGCTTGGCAGACGAGCTGAAGAGTGTTACCTTTAATGCTCCGGCTGTACCTGTTATTGTCAATGTTACCGCAGCACCTGTAACGGATCCTGAAGAAATCCGTGAACTGCTTGTCCGCCAGGTGTACTCCCCTGTGCTCTGGCAAGACAGTATTGAATGGCTGATTGCTGATGGTGTGGATACTTTTGTGGAAATTGGTTCTGGCAGTGTTCTGGCAGGTCTGATCCGCAAAATAGACAAAACAGTCAAAGTAATCAACATTAACACGCTTGAAAGTGTGCAAGCTGTCTTGTAAGATACGTTCAAACATTGTTTATCAATAGCAATATGATCGAAAGGGGAATAAATGATGTTCTCAGCATTGCGGGGTCAAACGGCCCTTGTAACTGGTGGCTCTCGCGGCATTGGCCGCAGTATTGCACTTGCTCTCGCGGAACATGGCGTGAAGGTGGCCGTGAACTATGCGGGCAGTGAAGCAGCCGCACAAGAAACCGTAGCTCGGATTGTCGAGCTTGGCTCGGAGGGTATTGCCCTTCGTGGCGATGTCGGCAATAGTGAACAGGCCGAGAACCTTGTCAAAGAGGTTCTGAATACCTGGGGACGTATTGACATTGTTGTCAATAATGCCGGCATTACCAGAGACAACCTGATTATGCGCATGAAAGAAGAAGAGTTCGATCAAGTGATCGAAACGAATCTAAAAGGGGTGTTTAACTGCCTAAAGGCAGCTACACGCCCTATGATGAAGCAACGCTACGGGCGCATTATCAATATTTCTTCCGTAGTAGGTGTAACAGGAAATCCTGGACAAGCTAATTACTCCGCAGCTAAGGCAGGTGTCATCGGTTTAACGAAGGCATCGGCTCGTGAGCTTTCCTCACGGGGGATCACGGTGAACTGTATCGCTCCTGGCTTCATTGATACAGATATGACGCGTGAGCTCTCTGAGGAAGTGCGCAGTGAGCTTGAGAAGGGCATTCCACTTGCTCGGCTGGGGCGCCCTGAAGAGATTGCTATGGCTGTAGTCTTCCTGGCCTCTGAAGGCGCTGCGTATATGACCGGCCAGACACTACACGTGGATGGCGGGATGTATATGTAACTCTCCGTCAAGGAGAAATTACACTGTTTTAATGCTGAAATGTGAGGGATAAAGAAAGCGTTTTTGACGCTCTATGGTATTTTGAACTCATATCTCGTATAATACCAAAAGAGGAGGTGAACCGGATGTCCGATGTATTAGAGCGTGTAAAACGCATTGTCATCGACCGCTTAGGTGCCGATGAAGCTGAGGTAACATTAGAAGCGTCTTTCAAAGATGATTTAGGTGCTGATTCTCTTGATGTAGTAGAATTGGTTATGGAATTGGAAGATGAATTCGATATGGAAATCTCTGATGAAGATGCAGAGACGATTACGACCGTGGGTGAAGTTGTGAAGTACATACAATCTCATACCTAGAGTCATATGATTGAGAGTCCCGTTCCTGCTAGGGCGGGACTTCTCCTCATTTATAGAGCATTAAAGATGAATCAAAGGTTGCCTTGAGCAACTATATAAGGGATATAACAGAACCGCAGGATGGTTAATGATGCGGTTATCGCTGTTCATATAGTAGCAACAGAAAGTATATAAGTTCTGAATATAATGTATACAACCTATAGATGGGGTGATTGTGTTTGAGTCATAGAGTGGTTGTTACCGGGATGGGCGTAGTTACATCATTGGGCAAAGATTTGGAGACGTTCTGGGATAATCTTATGAGCGGCAAATCCGGTGTATCACAGGTTGAGACCTTTGATGTCAGTGAGTATACTACGCAAATAGCATCCTCTGTTAAAGATTTCGATCCAGAGGCACTTTTTGGTCGTAAGGAAGCCCGCAAAATGGACCGTTTTGTACAATTTGCAGTGGCTGCCGGTGAGGACGCATTACGAGATAGCGGACTTAAGATCGGTGAAGATATTGATGCCGAAAGAATAGGTGTATCTGTAGGATCAGGTATTGGTGGTCTTGGAACTTGGGAAGACAATCATAACTTGTTGCTTGAAAAAGGACCGAAGCGGGTTAGTCCGTTCTTCATTCCGATGATGATCGCTAACATGGGTTCTGGGCAGTTGTCCATTAACCTTGGTGCAAAGGGTCCTAATACGACGACAGTAACTGCTTGTGCTACAGGAAGTCACTCCATTGGGGAATCCTTCCGCTTGATTCAACGTGGAGACGCGGATGCAATGATCTGCGGTGGTTCCGAAGCGACCATTCGTCCAACAGGTATGGCTGGTTTTTGTGCTATGAGAGCAATGTCCACTCGCAATGATGAGCCTGAGAAGGCAAGTCGTCCGTTTGATGTGGATCGCGATGGTTTTGTTATGGGTGAAGGTGCCGGGATTCTTATTCTGGAATCACTCGAACATGCTGAGAAACGTGGAGCGAAGATCTATGCTGAGGTTATCGGTTATGGTCTAAGCGCAGATGCTCATCATATGACTGAGCCTGATCCAGATGGTGCAGCTCGCTGCATGAAGATGGCAATCCGGGATGCTGGTATCTCTCCTGAAGATATTGATTACATCAATGCTCATGGTACTTCAACGCCTGTAGGAGATAGATCAGAAACTGCTGCTGTTAAAAAAGCATTGGGTGACCATGCCTATAAAGTGGCAATTAGTTCGACGAAATCCATGACAGGTCACCTTCTGGGTGCTGCTGGTGGAGTAGAAGCTATTATCTGTGGCCTTTCTTTGCAAAAAGGGATGATTGCGCCAACGATTAATTTGGACAACCAAGACCCGGAATGTGATCTGGATTATGTACCAAATGTGCCACGTAAAGCTGATCTTGATATTGTAATGTCGAATTCGTTCGGCTTCGGGGGACATAACGCAACAGTTATTCTAAAAAAATATAATTAGTAAGGGGACAGTGCGGTGAAAGGAGAACTGAAGCAGTTACAACAGCAACTTCAAATCCAATTTCACGATTCTGTGCTTCTGAAGCAGGCCTTTACCCATGCATCCTATGTGAATGAACACCGTTTCAATCAGCATCAGGACAATGAGCGTCTCGAATTTCTTGGGGATGCAGTTCTGGAGTTAACGGTTTCTGAATATTTGTACAATCTATTGCCAGACCGACCTGAGGGAGAGTTGACCAAGCTGCGGGCCGCTATTGTATGCGAGCCTTCACTGGTCAAGTTTGCGGAGAGTTTAGGTTTTGGCCGTTATGTACTATTGGGCAAAGGGGAAGAACTTACGGGCGGACGTACTCGCCCGGCCCTGCTGGCTGATGTATTCGAATCCTTCGTGGGAGCGCTTTATCTCGACCAAGGACTGGAAACAGTGCGGAGTTTTCTTGATAATCACGTATTTCCTCTCGTGGAGACGGATGGGAAATTGCAAATGCAGATGACCGATTATAAGACGGAACTGCAAGAGCTAATTCAGCAGCACAATATGGGTACATTGGAATATCGAATTATAGAAGAACGGGGACCTGCACATGAGCGTGAATTCGTCTCAGAGGTGTATATGGCTAACCGTTCACTTGGTAAAGGAAGCGGCCGGTCCAAGAAGGAAGCAGAGCAGCAGGCTGCAGCAGCAGCACTTTTGCATCTGAAAGAGGACGGTGCCTGAGTTTTGCATCAAGGGGACAAGCGGAGGAGAGCAGCAAAGGTCTGAATACCGGCGTTTAGGCGGAGCTCAGACCGTTGCTGCTCTTTTTCGACAATATAAGAACTTATATGTTCCGCGTTACAAAGGATAAGGTACATCTTAATGGTTTTTTAGGGTACAAACGCTATGGTATAATGGGTCAGAGGTGATTGGCAAGTATGTTTTTGAAACGGATAGAATTAGCTGGTTTTAAATCATTTGCCGACAAAACAGAAATGGAGTTTGTGCGCGGTATAACGGCTGTAGTTGGCCCGAACGGAAGCGGCAAAAGCAATATTTCTGACGGCATACGCTGGGTACTCGGCGAACAGAGTGCTAAATCACTGCGTGGCGGCAAGATGGAGGATATCATTTTTGCTGGAAGTGATGCGCGTAAAGCCGTGAATTATGGCGAAGTATCACTTACGCTTGATAATGAAGATCACACACTTCCGCTGGATTTCAGCGAAGTTACAGTGACTCGGAGAGTCCACCGCAGTGGAGATAGTGAATATTTAATTAATAAGCAGTCCTGCCGTCTGAAGGATATCACAGAGCTGTTTATGGATACCGGTATCGGACGCGAAGCGTATTCGATTATCGGGCAGGGTAGGATTGAAGAAATTCTAAGTACTCGTTCCGAAGATCGGCGAGGCATCTTTGAAGAAGCATCAGGTATTGTAAAATATAAATCGCGCAAGAAAGACGCAAGTCGAAAGCTGGATGATACCGAGCAGAACCTGCTTCGTATTCATGATTTGATCAGTGAGCTTGAGGATCAGATTGGGCCACTTAAGGATCAGTCCGAGAAAGCTATCCGCTTTAAGGAACTTCGCGAACAATTAAAACATCAGGAAATTTCAGTATACGTACACCAGATTGAAGGCATTCATACCGCTTGGCAGGAAGGTAACGCTAAGCTTGAAACGTTGAAGGACGAACAGCTGGAGCTGTCTACTGTGGTTTCGGCTCATGATGCCAAGCTGGAGAGCGGGCGCTCTGAATTGCGCACAATCGAAGCACAGATCGAGAAGCAGCAAGAGCAATTGCTGCGTTATAGCGAAGCATTTGAGAAGAGTGAAGGTTACGGTGAAGTGCTGAGGGAACGCAAGCGCAATCTGGAAAGTAATCGTGAGCAGTTAATGCTCACGTTAGGTTCGGTTGGCGAGCGTTCTGCAGATCGTCAGCGTGAAGTCGTGGATCTGGAGCTTAAGCTTGAACAATCGCGGCTTAAGCTTGTGGATCTTCGGAAACAGATCGAAGATGAAGAGACAAGGCTTGAAGGTGTGGCAGACGGGATTAGCCAGAGCCAGGAAGAAAAGCTCAAAAGTGCTCTTTTGGAGCTAATGAACCTTATGGCGAATGCACGTAACGAAATTCGTTACGCGGATCAGCAAAAGGAGAATCTGGAACGTCGTATGAGCCGCAGTGAAGAAGAAAGCGGCAAATGGACAGCCCGGCATGAAGAGTTGTCTGCCAACCAGAAAGGGCTGAAGGACAAGATTGCCCAGCTGGGGAAGGAGCTTAGCAATCTTCGCGGGGCTTATATCACTGAAAGTGAGCAGCTCAGTAAACGTCAGAAGCTGATCGAAGAAACACAGTCCGGTCTTCGGAAATGGGAACAGAAGCGGGAAGCGCAAGTTTCTCGTCATGAGACCATGAAAGAGATGCAGGATGATTTCGACGGCTTCATGCTTGGGGTTAAAGAAGTGCTCAAGGGTGCGCGCAAAGGACAGCTCAACGGTGTGCATGGTGCGGTTGCGGAGCTGATCTCTGTTCCGGAGAAGCTGGAAATGGCGATTGAGACTGCTCTAGGCGCATCACTTCAGCATGTGGTCATGGATAATGAGACTGTGTCCCGCCAAGCGATATCATTTCTAAAGCAACGTCAGCTGGGACGAGCTACCTTTCTTCCGCTAGATGTTATCCGGCCGCGCCAGATTTCTGGCAGTGACCGTGGTATGGTGGGTGATGCTGACGGATTTGTTGGAATTGGTTCCGAACTTGTTGGTTACGATGATAAATATACTAGCATTATTGGCAGTTTGCTCGGCAATGTGGTTATTGCGGAGAGCTTGGAGCAAGCGAACCGTATCGCCGCTAGATGCCAATATCGTTATCGGGTAGTTACCCTGGAAGGCGATGTAGTTAATGCCGGCGGTTCGATGACCGGGGGTAGCCAGCATAAGAAGAATAATAGCTTGCTTAGCCGTAAACGTCAGCTGGATCAATTAAGCAGTGAGATTGAAGAAAGCGAACGTCAAATAGTGAAGCTGAAGCAAGGCATTGCCAGACTTCGTGAGGAGCAGGAGAACGCTAGCGTGAAGCTGGAGGACCTGCGCCGTGATGGCGATGAGAAAAGACTGGAAGAGCAAAGAGTCTCCGGTGATTTGAAGCAGCTCGAGCATGAGCTTCGGCATGTGCAGGAGCAAGTGGAGAGCACAGGTGCGGAACGCAGCGGCTTTGAGAATGAAGTACGTGCGCTTGAAGAGACGCGGAAGCAAGCCACTGCTGAGCTTGAACGCCTTGAAAAGGAAGAAAAGGAAGCCCATGAGGGTATCCGTAACGCTGAATCAGCGCGTAAAGCGAATGAATCAGCTAAGGAAGAGCTGCAAGGCAAGTTGACCAGTATGAAAGTCTCGGAAGGCAAGCTCGATCAGGAGATATTCTCCCTGGAGGAGCAGTTACGTCGCCTAAGACAAGATGTGGGTTCACAGGACAAGGAGCTGCGCCAGAATCGAAATCTGTTACATACGATTGAACAGGATCTGGCTAACAATGCTTTGGAAGCTGTGAAGCAGAAGGAAGATTTGAACAGTTACCGCTTGAAGAAGGAAGAGACGACTGGAACTTTGGATTTTGCGCGTGCTGAGCGTACAGCGTTAACCCGTAAGCTGGAACTTGAGGAAGGCAAGACTAAAGATCAACGTCAGGCCCTTAAAGTAGTCGAGGACAAGCTGCGTGCCACTGAAGTTTCTGTCGGTCGACTCGATGTGGAGCTGGATAATATTCTCCGCAAGCTGAGTGATGACTACGAGCTAAGTTATGAGTTAGCAAAACAGAGATATCCAGTGCCTGAAGATGTACCTGCCGCACAAGCCGATGTACAGCGTTTGAAGCGCAGTATTTCTGCGCTAGGAGAGGTTAACTTAGGGGCGATCGAAGAATATCAGCGGGTCCATGAACGGTATACGTTCCTCAGTGGACAAAAAGATGATCTAGTCGAAGCTAAGACTACCTTGTATCAAGTAATCCGCGAGATGGAAGATGAAATGTCCAAACGTTTCAAACAGACCTTTGATGCGATCCGCAAACAGTTCGGGACCGTGTTCTCAAAGCTGTTCGGCGGCGGGCGAGCGGATCTCATGCTTCTGGATCCGGAACATATGCTGGAAACAGGTATAGATATCGTAGCCCAACCACCGGGTAAAAAATTGCAAAATCTGCAGCTTTTATCCGGCGGTGAACGCGCTCTAACTGCGATGGCGTTATTGTTTGCTATTTTGCAAGTGAAGCCAGTTCCGTTCTGCGTATTGGATGAGGTCGAGGCTGCGCTCGATGAAGCGAACGTTGTTCGTTTTGCACAGTATTTACGCGAGTTCTCTGAACAAACTCAGTTCATCGTCGTTACGCACCGCAAAGGAACGATGGAAGAGGCGGACGTGTTATACGGAGTAACGATGGAAGAGGGCGGTGTCTCCAAGCTCGTTTCAGTACGTTTAGAGGATGAAGAAGCTGAGATTGCTTAAATTCATCAAAGAAGAGAAACTTTTAGGAGGAACCAAATGAGCTTTTTTAGAAAATTAAAAGAAAGCATTTCCGGCAAAACGGAAAGTGTAACGAAACAATTCCGCGACGGATTAGAGAAAACCCGTAAAGGTTTTGTAGAGAAGGTCTCCGACCTTATCATCCGCCGCAAAAAGATAGATGAAGAGTTCTACGAAGAGCTGGAAGAGATTTTGATTGGTGCAGACGTGGGTGTAAACACTGTTATGACCCTTGTCGAGGATTTGCGTGCCGAAGTGAAGCAAAATCGGATTGAAGATGCTGCCGAGCTGAAGCCGATTTTGTCCCGTAAGCTTATGGAGCTGCTGCGTGGAGATGATGATAACAGCCTGAAGGAAAATCCGAATGGAATTACGGTTATTTTGTTCGTTGGGGTCAATGGCGTGGGCAAGACGACTACCATCGGCAAGCTGGCTCATCGTTACAAACAAGAAGGTAAAAAAGTTCTTTTGGCTGCAGGGGATACGTTCCGTGCCGGAGCGATTGAGCAGCTTGAGGTTTGGGGCCAACGCGCAGGCGTAGATGTCATTAAACAACAAGCAGGCTCTGACCCGGCGGCTGTAATGTACGATGCGGTCCAAGCGGCAAAGCAACGCAACGTGGATATCTTAATCTGCGATACTGCTGGCAGACTGCAGAATAAAAGCAATCTGATGGAAGAGCTCAACAAAATCTTCCGCGTCATTCAAAGAGAAATCCCAAGTGCTCCACATGAGGTACTGATGGTGCTAGATGCTACGACGGGTCAAAATGCACTTACACAAGCCAAGTTATTTGGTGAAAAGAGTGGCGTCACTGGCTTGGTCTTGACGAAGCTGGACGGTACGGCTAAAGGCGGAATCGTTGTAGCGATTCGTCAGGAAATGAATTTGCCGGTGAAGTTTGTAGGTCTTGGAGAAAAAATGGAAGACTTGCAGCCATTTGATTCGCAGCAGTTCGTACATGCTCTTTTTGCCGGATTAATTGCCGAGGAAGAAGAGTCAGAAGAATCGGAAGAGCAAGTGTAATCAACAGCACAATATAATCATAAAGAAGTCATATTTACAAGGAATGCCCTCGAAGCTATATTTAGTTAGGAGGGCATTCCTTTTCTTTTTTATAAAGGGTTTGTCCGTCATTTTGTAGCAACTGCTAAGCGACTTTTAGAAAGTATAAATGCATCGCGTAAGGGATCCCTTTAAATAACAGCTTTCCCTCACTAATTAGCCTCCAGAAGCGATATTCTATGAATGAGGTACTGAGATACAAATTCCATTGCCCTATAATTGTGCCTACAACTAGACCTGCATTTACGTAGCCATCTCTTTCCTCACACTGTTGAAGTTGCAGAATTAAAGAAAGAATTTCTTCGTCATAGTAACTCTCGGGAACATTCATAAGCTGGCCCTCAGCCCAAACTCTAAGCATATCCTCGGTGTTGCTGATTTTTTGCCATTCTAGTTCATACTGTTTTCTTTGAGCGGAGGTGATAGGGGGTGTGTTTTCGGTAATTTTTATAATTTTTTGCAGAACTTCATTTGGGAGCTGACTAAGTGCTCTGGGATATAAGCCGATTTCAAATGGAGCAGCAATCTCCCTATAAGCCTTGACTGGATCAATAACATGAATAGGTTGCGTCCTCTCACTAAGAATAGAAAGTGCAAATCGTAAACCCGTTTGATCATGGGAGTTATCTCCGCACCAAATAGTGATTTTTTTGTCCTCGGGAATTTCTTTTAAGGTCTGAATCATGGCTGCCAGTTTATGCTGGGGATTTAAATGATAACCCTGATCCGGAAATCGTTCCTGAAACCATAACTCACGGGTATGATAGCCTTCATTATTATGTAATCCACGCAACGGTCCAGCAGAGAACATCTCATTAAATGAAAGTACTCGTATTAAATGACGACAACCCAGATGACTAAGGGCTACCTTCATTGATCCCGCTTCAGACAGGCCAAATAACAGATAAATGTGATTCCGCCTAGTCTCTTCCTGCTCAATTGACATAGTATATTTGTGCTCCATAGGTCACTCTCCCATCGCAACAAATTATACCATACTCAATGAATCCACATCCTCAGGCAACTATATAAAAAATACATTATATGAAAAATTCATAACAGTAATGCTTGTCACACTTCCTGCATACAATTCAATGATGAATCTACATTTCATCTCCGGCAACCTATATAAGAGAGAAAGGAAGCGATTCCAAAAAATACAAATATCTCCGGAATCACATTTCTCTGTTATATATGTTGACATGAACGAGTGGATTTACGTATTATGAGAATATAAACCAATATTTCCATGGATGTTTTCTGAAATGAAAGTATAAGTTGTTAACAAAGATTACATCTATCGAAAGGAGTCGGGCTCATGTCCAAATTAGATCCTCTGCCAGGTCTTTCTCCGTATCCATTACAGCATTTTTTCGATGAAATGTATGCTGATAAGAGGAATGTCCGGCCGCACTACAGACATGTGAATCGCATGTTTTCCGGAATGAGCTCCGAAGAGCTGCAAGGGAAGCAAAATTTAATGCAGCGTAGGATGATGGAAGAAGGAATTACCTTTACGCTTTACAACCCGGCTCAGGATCATCCTATGGAGCGAACGATCCCCTTCGATATGATTCCACGTATTATCCCTAAGAATGAGTGGGAGAGGCTAGAAGCTGGAATTATTCAGCGTATCACAGCTTTGAATTTATTCATTCATGACATTTACCATGAGCAATACATTGTTAAAGATGGCATCGTCCCTAGGCGTATGATTATTTCCAACTGTTATTTCCGGCCAGAAATGTCAGGTCTGCGAGTGCCCGGTGGAGCTTATATCACCACCTCAGGAATCGATCTGATCCGCCACCACGATGGGCATTATTATGTACTTGAAGACAACCTGCGAACACCCTCCGGCTTTTCCTATCTTTTTAAAGGCAGAACTCTTATGAATCAATTGTTTCCTGAATTGTCCTTTGCCAGCTCCATCCGAGATGTAGATCATAGCTTAAATCGCTTCTTATCCGTGCTTCGTAGTCTATCTCCTTCAAGAAGGTCAGATCCGGTTATAGCACTCCTAACGCCTGGAGAATACAATTCTGCATATTATGAACATGCTTTTTTGGCACAGCAGATGGGTATACATTTGGTCGAAGGACGAGATTTGGTAACAAAGGATCACAAAATATATTTGAAAGAAATGAACGGACTGCGTCGCGTGGATGTGCTGTATCGTCGGTTGGATGATGATTACATTGATCCGCTGGCCTTTCAACCTGATTCTTTACTGGGTGTGGCAGGACTTATGAATGCATATAGGGCAGGTAACATAGCGATTGCTAATGCTCCGGGAACCGGTGTTGCAGATGATAAAGCGATGTATGTCTATGTACCGGATATGATTCGTTATTATCTGAATGAAGAGCCGATCCTTGGTAATGTGCCGACGTATTTGTTGTGCAGACCCGATGAACGCCTGTATGTTCTTGAGAACCTATCCGAAATGGTTGTTAAAGAAACCTCATTATCCGGAGGATATGGGATGTTGATCGGAAGTGAGGCGACCAAAGAAGAATTAGCCGAGTTCCGAATGAAAATTATTGCCGATCCGGACCGTTATGTGGCACAGCCAATTATGTCCTTGTCCAGAGCGCCAGTATTGTCGGGAGGCACTATGGCACCCCGGCATATCGATCTTCGGGCTTTTGTATTAATGGGCGCAGACCGGAAGCCGCATGTCATACCTGGTGGATTAACACGAGTGGCTATGAAAGAAGGTTCACTGGTTGTGAATTCCTCGCAAGGTGGTGGCGTAAAGGATACTTGGGTTATGGCTTGATCTATATCTTGTAAGCCTTGATTGTGAATCAAAAATATGCAGCATCAATTTGGAGGATAAAGGAGTGGCTAAAGATGCTGAATCGAAATGCGGAGGCTTTATTCTGGATCGGCCGATATATTGAAAGGGCAGAGAATCATGCGCGGCTAATCAATGTACATTATCATATCCAGCAGGAAGAGGATTTTCAGGAAGAAGGACATAAATGGTCGAGGCTTATCGATGCATTAGGAGTTCGAAGTGAGTATTTGCAGCAGTTCGAAACCTTTTCTGAACAGGACGTGTTATCCTTTATTACACTCGATTTGGGCAATTCGAATTCATTATTCTCTTGCGTACATCATGCTAGAAATAATCTTCGCACACTGCGTCAGCATCTTCCAAGTGAGCTATGGGATATCGTCAACAGCTTTAATCTATGGCTTGGGGAGCGGTCAGTCGCTGATATTATGAGTGGCCCACATCATTTCTACCAGCAGGTGAAGGAACGTGCGGCTATGTTTCTAGGAGCAGAACAATCCGTAATGCTTAGGGGAAATGAATGGCATTTTATAGAGAGCGGCCGTTTTCTGGAACGGGCAGAGAATACGACGCGTATTTTGCAGGCAGTTATTGCCTCTTGCCGTTTTAAAGAGCTTCATGCAATTTATATTCAGTTACAGGCTGTGCTGAAATCGGTAAGTGGTTATCAGGCGTTTCGCCGTTATTATGCAGATGCTATGTCACCGGAGAGCATTTTAGATTTTTTGATCGCAAATCCCAAATTTCCACGTTCGATCCGCTTTTCTTTTCACCAGCTGGAAGAGCATTTAGCTAGACTTGAATTAGATTCCTCAGAAAAAGGCTCAGGTCATGAGAAGGTCATCCGTCAAGCAGGAAAGCTGAAGGCAGAGCTGGATTATATGGAGAAAGAGGAAATGTCCGGTGAACTGGTGGAAGATGTGCTGCAATCACTCGTAATATCTTGCCAGAGACTGGGCAAAACGATGGAGGGCGCCTTTTTTCGGCGAGAAGGAGTATCTGTATGAAGATTCAAATCAATCACACCACCACATACAGTTATCCAGAGCCGGTTACGGACAGTGTCAATGAAATCAGGCTTACCCCACGCACCAACTATCGGCAATCCTGTTATCACCATGAGGTTGAAGTATCTCCGGCAGCTAATCTATTAACGTATGAGGATTTCTTCGGTAATCGGGTGCATGCCTATTCGGTTAATAAGCCACATACGGAAATGGTAATCCATACGAAAGCTACTGTAGTAACGCTGGATAAAGCCCAGGGTACCGATCTTCCGCGAACCAGCCTTGAAGAGCAAGTTAAACTATTAAATGATGAAAAGTTTCAGAACCGTTATATTGAGTTTATTTTGCCGACCCGTTATACCGAGGTGACTCCTGAATTAGTGGAGTTCGCTTCCCAGTACCCTTTTAGTGAAGCTGAGGATATGTATGAATGGATTCTGAAGTTATCTTCGACGATTTATGAACAGTTCACCTATGATCCTGAGGCAACAAGCGTAAATACAACGGTAAAAAAAGCCCTCAAGCTCAAGCGGGGGGTCTGTCAGGATTATGCTCATCTTATGATCGCTGTCTGCCGCAGTGTGGGTCTGCCTTCAAGATATGTTAGTGGATATCATTTTGTCGGTGATCTACAGAGCAGCAATGCTAATTTCGAGCAGGCTTCACATGCTTGGGTGGAGACCCATATTCCGGGTACGGGCTGGCTTGGTTTTGATCCGACGAATAATGTTGAAGTCAACTGGCGTTATATCAAGCTGGGTCATGGACGGGATTATAAAGATATAGTACCTGTAAAAGGGGTATATCGCGGTGGAGCAGGAACACTGACTGTAAAAGTGGACGTACGCAAGCTGGATAACTGAATTGAAATAATCGAAACATCGAACATCGAACATCGAAACAATCAAAATATTTTAAATACTCTAAATATTCGAAACAAACTCTCCGCTCATCTTATTGAATGGGGAGATTTTTTTGTGCGGCGTGCCTAAATTCTGAAGATTTATGAACAAGATGATTCCATTACAGGTTTATTTGGGTAATCTTGATCCATAGTACTTATCTTACAGACATTAGAGGAGAGATTACATATGAGCCCAAACATATCTAAAAAACAAAGATTTATTGGAAAAACAGCGATTATAACCGGAGCGGGCTCGGGAATTGGCCGTGCCACCGCTATTAAGCTGGCGCGGGAAGGTGCAAATGTAGCATTGTTCGATTTAAATCTTGAAAGAACCTCTTCCTTGGCAGAAAAGCTTAATAAGCTACGAAAAGATTGCGCGCTGGCCATAGAGGTAGATACTTCGGATGAGAAAAAGATGGAGGAAGCCGTACGTTGTACGGTGGAACAATTCGGAGGTGTGGATGTAGTATTCGCTAACGCGGGGATTAATGGCGCTGTGGGCCCGATAGAAGAACTAAGCTTGAGCGACTGGGAGCGTACGATGTCGGTGAACTTGACGGGGACTTTTTTGACTCTGAAATATACTATTCCTCATCTGAAAGATAAAGGGAAGGGCAGTATTATTATTACTAGTTCCATTAATGGGAACACTAGATTTGCCAGCTTTGGGTGGTCTACTTATAGCACTACCAAAGCTGGACAGGTGGCTTTTGCCAAAATGGCAGCTCTCGAGCTTGCTAAGTTTAAGATTCGTGTAAATGTGATCTGCCCTGGGGCTATTGCTACGAATATAGATGAAACCACTGAAATGAGCGAGGATGTTGAAGCAATCGTCATTCCGATTGAATTCCCTGATGGAGCGCAACCCTTGGCAGATGGACCGGGCAAGCCGGATAATGTCGCTGATCTCGTTGCTTTTCTGGCTTCGGATGAATCTATCCATATTACAGGTGCGCAAATCGTGATTGACGGCGCGGAGTCCTTGTTATCCTAATTTCGAGATCGCTTCCCGGTATTGCTCGTACCATTTATTCCATTCGTCTTTCCGTGACTTCAGCGTCGTGCCTTCCAAAAGATGCTGGATCACTTCTAGACAAACATGCCAGCCAGCGAGATCTCGTGGTGTATGCGGGGTAAGCGTTTGTAGTGTTTCGTTCAAGACGAGTAAACAGCCTTCTGATTTAGGGTATAACTCAAAACGAACAAGATCCTCAGCCCAAGTAAACTCAAAAATAGATTGATGCTGCAGCACGGTAATTTCCATATCCACAAACGTTCCGTTTTGCATATCAAACTTTATAAGTCCGCCTTCACGCAGGTCCTCGATTTTTAATTCAGAGAACCATAAGGCAAGCTTCTCATTTTCGGTCAAATAGGACCAAATCTCAGTTGCGGAATGCTTTAACTGGCGTTCGAAACGAGCGACATAATATTGATCTTCTTTTTGGATGTTAGCTAACATTTATATTTCTCCTTTGGACTACTGCGGTAGTCCTTTTTTTATTGAGTTGAGGCTCATTAGAAAGAGTATAGCAATCGCCTGTGTTAATTGCACGATCCGGCTGTGTGGCTGAAGCGTAACTTATAGGGTATAGAGGGTAATAAAATAGCGGGAGAAATAAGGTCATAAGCAAGTCCACGAGCTCGATTTGCGTACGGCGCGGAGATAGTGTTGGCGGGGAAAAGGGATTGAAGATAGGGATAAGTGCGTGATGAGGGTGAAAATGGAGTGATGAAGGTGATAAGTACGCATGACGGAGAAAAGGGAGTGATGTAGGAGATAAGTGTGCATGACGGTGAAAAGGGAGTGAAGAGAGGGATAAGTGAATGATGAATAGCGGGAGTAAACAGTAGCATCTACGGTGGCGAGGATGCATCGGCGTTGCGGACTGTATTGCAGCTATTTGGCGTTTTTGGTGTGTTTATTAGAAGTATCGGACCGCATAGCGCTTATTGCCGCGATTTTGAACAAAAGTAGGGAGTATTTGAGCGAATAGCTGCAACTGAGTCCGATAGCAGAGAGAATAAGCCTGAATTTGTGAAATAAGGTCATCTGAGTCCGAACGTTATATGGTAGCGAGGATGCATCGGCGTTGCGGACTGTACTGCAGCTATTTGGTGTTTTTGGTGTGTTATTAGAAGTATCGGACCGCATAGCGCTTATTGCCGCGATTTTGAACAAAAGTAGGGCGTATTTGAGCGAATAGGTGCAACTGTGTCCGATAGCAGAGGGAATAAGCCTGAATTTGTGAATTAAGGTCATCTGAGTCCGAACGTTACATGGTAGCGAAGATGCATCGGCGTTGCGGACTGTATTGCAGCTATTTGGAGTTTTTGGTGTGTTTGTTAGAAGTATCGGACCATATAGCGCTTATTGCTGCGATTTTGAATAAAAGTAGGGAGTATTTGAGCGAATAGGTGCAACTGTGTCCGATAGTACAGCGAAAAGGACTAAATTAGCGAAATAAGGGCTGCTGGGTCCGAATGATCTATGGCGACGAAGAGGTAATGAAGGTACAAAGGATGTAGTATATGAGCAAGAGCTACTGGGTTCGATCGGTTTGCGGAGACCTGGATTCGCTAATGGATCGGACTGTATTGCAGCTATTTGGTGTTTTTGGTTTGTATTTTGAACATATCGGACCGCATAGCGCTTATTGCCGCGTTTTTGAACAAAAGTAGGGTGTGTTTGAGCGAATAGGTGCAACTGATTCCGATAGTACAGCGAAAAGGACTAAATTTGTGAAATAAGGGCTGCTGAGTCCGAACGATCTATGCGACGAAGATGTAATGAATGTGTAATGAATGTGTAATAAAGGATGTAGTATACAAGCAAGGGCTCCTGGGTCCAAACGTTTCACGGTGGCCAGTGTATGCTGACATTGCGGTTATGGGCTTAGAATATGCATTGTGTACGATAGTTACAGAGTCTGAGCTATTCAACTGTGCGAGGAGGGCAAGGGGCATTTGAGTAAATAGCTCGCCATCCCTATAGTTAACAGCATAGGAAAGATCTGAGAAAGCATTCCGGCACCTTGATGCAAATCCTAAGTCTTTTATGCTAAAATTAACGCAATTCCGTAAAATCTATTTTTGCTTAGGCAGGGTAGTTAATAGTGTGGCATTGGTGAAGGAGGCTGCGTATATGGGGATGATGTCTTGGTTAGCTGAGCAGCGGATTCAGGAGTCTATGCGTAACGGGGAATTTCGAGATTTACCTGGGCATGGCAAGCCGCTGGAGCTCGAGGATTTATCGGGTGTGCCGGAAGAATTGCGGATGTCTTTTAAAATCATGAAGAACTCCGGACTGGTGCCTGAGGAAATCTCTCTGCGAGCTGAATGTGTTACGTTGGAAGGATTGCTAGCGGCTTGTCATAATAGCGGAAGTGCAGAAACCAGTGAGGGCAAGGCTTTGCGGTCAAAACTGTCTATGAAAAGACTGCGTCTACAGGAGTTATTGCGTGAACGCGGTTTGGATAGTAACCCTGCTTTTATGCAATACAGTGCTCAAATAAACGAACAGATGATAAAGGAAGAGGAATAACGCTGGTTACGTTACTGCCTAAATGCCTACAGTCATTTGGACATCAGAATAAATAGTGTAAAATAAAAAGGCATCTCTTGGTCGTTTTAGACAGAAGAGCTGCCTTTTTGCTTGTTATGTGTAACTAAACATGTATACTCATCTAATTTGTTTAAAATATACCCATTCCGGATCGCCTTCATCTAAATTCTCAATGACTCCGCTTTTAACAAACCCTTGAGAAAGACATAGTTGCTGCATGATCGTATTGGATTCATTGGTGGAGGTGAAAAGCTTGGGGGTGGGGCATTGTTCCTCGATGTAGCTAAGGAGTGTTTTTGCTATGCCTAGGCGTCTGAACTCAGGATCCACAATGACCAGCTGAATAAAACAACATTCGAAAAAGGTGGTATCGCAGCAAGCAAATCCTACAAACGTTCCATTATGCGATGCTACGTAACACTGCTCATGCTTGATATATTTTTCAATCTTCGATTTGCGGCTTTCATTGCCAATGATCTTGCTGTCTATTTTGGTGAGCATGGGTAGATCTGAAATTGTAGCTTTTGTTACGAATATCATAGTAAGTCTCCTTATTAATATTATAGAGGGTATGGATGGTAAGTCTTGATCTTTAAGGTTTTTTCACACATGATGAAGATGATCTAAGATAACTTCAAGGAAAATTATAACATATGATTATAGACGATGGAGAGATAGAATGAAACAGCTTCCGATTATACAGGTGCTTCCTGACCTGAAAAACATACTTAACACTGCGCAGGCAGCAGTACTTATCGCTGAACCGGGTGCAGGCAAAACAACAGGAACGCCTCCGGCGTTTTTGGACGAGCCTTGGATGGCGGGTAAAAGCATTTTAATGTTAGAGCCTAGAAGGCTTGCTGCTAGATCTGCCGCCACTTACATGGCATCCTGCCTTGGAGAAAGTGTTGGACAGACGGTAGGTTATCGGATGCGGAATGACACTAAAGTAGGCAAAAATACGCGGATTGTTGTAGTCACTGAAGGAGTATTAACGAGAATGCTGCAAAGCGATCCTTCTTTGGGTGATGTGGGTTTAGTTATTTTTGATGAGTTCCATGAGCGCAGTCTTCATGCGGATTTGGGACTTGCCCTTACACTGGAAGCACAGGCTGTGCTGCGGGAGGATCTAAGGATTCTTATCATGTCAGCTACCTTGGACAGAGAGCGGGTGTCTGCTTTACTAGGCGATGCGCCCGTAGTAAATTGTCCGGGCAGAACCTATCCTGTAGAAACAATCTATGTGCCAACTACTGGGAATCTTCCACTGGAAAAAACTGCTGCAGCTGCTGTGAGACGTGCGCTTGTTGAACAACCCGGAGATATTCTCGTCTTTTTACCGGGGGAAAGAGAAATACGCAGAACTCAAAGTGAGTTGGAAAATGGAAGCTTGGCAGAGCAGACGGTAATTCGCCCTTTATATGGCCAGCTGCCACAAAATATCCAAGATGCAGCCGTGGCTGCATCGGTTCAAGGTGAACGAAAAGTAGTGCTCGCGACTTCTATCGCTGAGACAAGTCTAACGATTGAAGGCGTGCGAACGGTGATTGATACAGGGCAGCGCCGTACACAGATATTCTCACCACGCACAGGAATGCCAAGTCTAACGACAGTCCCGGTATCGAAAGCCTCCGCGGATCAACGGCGGGGACGTGCTGGACGAACAGCCCCTGGCGTATGCTACAGGCTGTGGAGTCAGGAGGAGCATAATCGACTTCCGGATGACAATGTGCCGGAGATTATGCAGACGGACCTTGCGCAGCTCGCTTTGGAGCTGGCGCTGTGGGGCGTGCGCGATCCTGCCGCGCTATCTTGGCTTGACGCGCCGCCCGCTGCGCCTTATGCGCAGGGCACCGCGCTGCTGCGCCAGCTCGGCGCGCTGGACGCCAGCGGCGCCATTACGCCGCACGGCCACAGCATGGCCGCGCTTGGCGCGCACCCGCGAGCCGCGCATATGCTGCTGCGCGCGGCAGAGCTTGGCGCAGCACCGCTCGCCTGCCGGCTGGCGGCGCTACTGCAAGAGCGGGACCTTTTCAAGGGTCCCGCGGCCCTAGATTGCGACCTCACGCTCCGCGTTGAGGCGCTGCTCCGGTTCGAGCGCTCCGCTGATAGCGGCGGAGCGGACCCGGCGGCTCTGCGCGCTGTGCAGCGCGAGAGCCGCCATTTCCTGGCGCAGCTGCAAGCCGCGCCGGGCGAGAACGTGAACGACATCAGCCGCTGCGGGCTGCTTCTGTCGTTCGCCTATCCCGACCGGATCGGGCAGAAACGCGGCGATGGCGCGTTTCTGCTCTCCTCCGGTCGGGGGGCGGCCATGCGGGAAGGGCAACCGCTGGCCCGGTCATCTTATATCGTAGCTGCTTCGATCGATGATCGCGCTACACAGGGCGCAATTATGCTGACAGCTGAGATAGAAGAAGGACAACTGCTTTCCTATCATGCAGACCGCATCACCGAGGAAGCGGATGTGTATTGGGATAAAGAAAGTGGAAGTGTGAAGAAACGTCGTCGCACAATGCTCGGCGCGTTGGTCTTAAAAGAAACTTCACATGAAAGACCCTCCGCGGAAGAAATGGCAAATGTACTATTAAGTGTCATCGCTACAGATGGCATTGAAATCCTACCGTGGGAGAAGGGAACCATACAGCTTCGCGAACGTTTGATGTTTATGCATACCTTACGTTCAGATTGGCCGGATGTATCAGATGTTTCTTTAATTGCTACGTTGGATGAATGGCTTTTGCCATATCTGCAAGGTATGAGGAACCTCCGCGACCTTCAGCGTGTACCGTTAGCGCGAGCGCTTGAGGGGATGTTAGACTGGAATCAGCGGCAGATGCTGGAAAAGGAGGCACCTACACATATATCTGTTCCTAGTGGCTCGCGTGTGCCTGTAGATTATACTAATCCTGCTGCCCCGGTATTGGCAGTAAGATTGCAAGAGATGTTTGGACAGCTGGACACACCTCGAATTGGAGGGGGGAAAGTGCCAGTATTGCTGCATCTTTTGTCACCAGCTAGACGACCTGTGCAGGTAACCTCTGATCTAGCAAGTTTTTGGCGGGGGACCTATTTTGAGGTCAAAAAAGATCTGAAAGGACGGTACCCGAAGCACTATTGGCCAGATGACCCATTACAGGCTATTCCGACTAATCGTACACGTCCTGTAAAATAATTTATGGTTACATATGCTCTTGAAATTTTTCCTTAGATGTTTGGTCTCCCGTTTAAAGGGTAATTACTAGCGAAGACAATTACTAAGGAGGGCTTCAAGTGACTAAAAAAATCGTAGGTATTTTCGACACAGAACAAGAAGCAACCAGAGCAATTGAAGGACTTCACAATCAAGGATTTAATAATGATGAAATATCAGTAATCACACGTGATCGTGATGAGCTTAGAAACATCTCAGAGGATACAGGCACAAAAGCTCCAGAAGGAGTAGCAACAGGCGCTGCTACAGGTGGTGTAGTTGGCGGCGTTGCCGGACTATTAGCAGGGATCGGAGCATTGGCGATTCCGGGGATTGGACCGATTCTGGCGGCAGGGCCTATAGTTGCAACCCTTACAGGTGCAGCAGTTGGTGCAGGCGCAGGTGGATTAGTCGGCGGCTTGATCGGACTCGGTATTCCTGAGGATGAGGCTAAAGAGTACGAAGGTTATGTGGAAAGCGGCAAAATCCTTGTACTAGTCGATGATAATGGACGCGGCTATCAAGCACATGATGTGTTCCGCGGTAACCGTTCGCTGAATACTCAGCGTTACGAAGGCGTCTATAACGAAGACACTAGACTAGGAAATTCGATGGCTAACAGAGCGGATCGGACGGCTGAAGTCTACAACCGCGATAAAATATAACATTATAATAACCTGCTTTAAAAGCGGTAAAAGGTTACAAGGAGCGATTCTCCGATTTAATGGAGAATCGCTCCTTTTGTATTTTTAGTCCATCGCGCCTCCCGGAATCCCCCTTTGCTCATCCTCTTCTGAGGTGTACGGACCCAGATGACGCTATTGGCTAATTTTTGGTCTTTGCAGCAGGATTTCGGACTCCATGGACGCTATTCTATAGAATGAGGCTCATATTTGCTGTTATTTATGCCAATAGCTGCAATGGGGTCCGATAGGGCTCCAAATATTGAATAATATTGCGGTTAAGGTCCGCTGTGTCCTTTGCTACTACGTTCCTGCATCGTTTCGGAGTGTCCTTATGCTGCTACGCACGTGCTGTCCTTGTATTGCTACGTAAGCGCACCCGGTCACGTGTCCTTATGCTACAGAGTATTCGTATCGGATTGCAACTCTGAACGTGCCCCGTTACGCAGTGTCCTTAATACTACTACGCACGTGCTGTCTTTGTACTGCTATCTATGCGTACCCGATCACGGTGACCTTTGTTGGAGGTGCATCGTTCCGCTGTGTCTTAATGCTGTTACGTACATGCACCGTTCCCTAGAGTCCTTTTACTATTATCGTTCCACTGTGTCCTTGTATTGCTACGTAAGCGCACCCGGACTCTGTGTCCTTATCCTACTGAGCATAAGCCCCCGGTTTGCAGCTACGAAATCCCCCCGTTCCGCAGCGCCCTTATGGTTGCTAAGCACGTGCCACGTTCCGGAGTGTCCTTATGTGCTGCTACCAGCACGATCTTAATCAAGGATACGAAGCATGCGGATGAAAGAATCAGCTGCCACGGATAACCTCATATCGCGATGGATTGCGAAGCCTATATTCCGGGGGGGAGGGGGATCATCTAATTGCAACTCGAAAAGTTCTCCTTTTTGAATCTCCTCAATTACAAAAGAACGGCTAATAAAGGCTACCCCGTAACCAAGTCTTGCGAATTCAGAGAGTAAATCGATGCTGCCCAGCTCTATATCTGGTTTAACGGACAACCGCTTACCAGCAAACCAATGATCAACAAACAGTCTGGTGCTGCTTTCTGGGGATAATAAAATAAAAGGTAACTCTGCAAGTTCTTTTGCCGTAAGCGAACGGTTTGCCAGTTCCTGAAAGGCTCGTCCCACTACAAAACAATCCTCAAGGGTGGCAAGCGTCTGAATACTTAATTGTGGATCGTCAATAGGCATATGGACGAGCGCACAGTCTATTTCGCCTTCTTTCAAACGTTTGGTGATCTCATGCGTTTTTCCGTGTGATAGCCGAATTCGTATGCCGGGATATTGTTTGTGGAATGCGTTCAATTGCGGCAGCAAAAGATTTTTTATAAGGGAATCACTTGCTCCAATCCGAACTTCTCCCTCGTTTAATTGCTTTAGATTATGAAGATGCTTTTGTGCAGAATCCAGCATGACTAAAGAGGGCTCAACATATTCCAATAACGCCCGTCCTTCCTCGGTTAGCTCTACACCTTTAGATAAACGATGAAATAATTTGAGGCCTAAAGAATCCTCCATTTGTTTAATGGCATAACTTACGGATGGCTGTGTAATATGCAATTCATTTGCAGCCTTTGTTAGATTTTTGTAACGAGCCGTATATAAAAAAATACGATACCATTCAAGGTTAAAGAATTTGATATAGATCACCTCTATGACAGTCTGTTGAAAATGTGATTTCATTAATCGCAACAATCTTATTATAATTTGGATATATAAATAATAAAAGAGTCGGCAATGGAGGTTTGAATATTATGGCAGGTAACACATTTGGAGAAGTATTTAAGATTACTACCTTTGGAGAGTCACATGGTGCAGCGGTTGGGGTCATAGTGGATGGAGTTACACCTAATGTTGAAATTGATGAAGCATATATTCAGAAACAGATGGATAGAAGGAAACCAGGCCAGTCCTCTGTAACTTCACCGCGTAAGGAATATGATGTGGTGCAAATACAATCAGGAATATTCGAAGGGAAAACAACCGGAACTCCACTCTTTGTAGTTCTGTACAACAAAGATATGAAACCGGAGGCCTATAACGATATTCAGCATTCATTTAGACCCGGGCATGCGGACTATACTTTTTTGCAGAAATACGGAATTCGCGATCATAGAGGCAGTGGACGGGCATCAGGCAGGGAAACAGCGGCAAGAGTAGCTGGCGGAGCGATCGCTCGGAAACTGCTCGAAAGAAGAGGGGTTGAGGTACTAGCCTACACGCAAGAGGTCGGAGGGATTAAGTGTCAAACCTTTGATGAAGATGTTATTGAACAAAATGCAGTCCGCGCCTGTGATGCTAAGGCTGGAGCTGAAATGATTAAAAAAATTGAACACTTAGCTTCGATTGGAGACAGCTGCGGAGGTATCGTGGAGTGTCGGATTAGAGGGGTTATTCCGGGTCTTGGAGAACCCGTATTTGATAAATTGGATGCAGAGTTAGCTAAAGCGATGTTATCTATTGGTGCTGTAAAAGGAATAGAGTTTGGAGCTGGATTCGAAGCGGCCTCTATGCTTGGAAGTGAACATAATGACGCGATGAATAAGGATGGATTTCTTAGTAACCATTCCGGTGGGATTATAGGCGGAATCAGCACAGGAGAAGAGATTATTTTTCGAATAAGTGTAAAGCCTACATCCTCGATTTCTGTTACTCAACAGACCATAAACACGAATGGTGAAGAAGTTGAGATTAAAACGGAGGGCAGACATGATCCATGTATCTGTCCGAGAATCGTGCCGGTTGTTGAAGCAATGGCTTGCTTAGTATTGGAAGATCTTTATAAAAGACAAGCTGCTATTTTTGGATGAACCACTTTATAAAATGAAACAAATCAAAGACTGCACCTCTTAGCAATAGACTGTGAGGTGCAGTCTTTTTTGCATATGTGGTATCATATGGATAATCATTCAAATTATGTTTTGTCTCTAGTTATGCCATAAGATACAGTACAGCGAAAAGGAGGGAATAGATGAGAATCTTTGTTGCAGGTGCTGCTGGTGTGATTGGACGGTTATTGCTTCCTAAGTTACTACAAGCGGGGCATGAGGTTATCGGTCTGACCCATAAAGAAGAAAACAAAACAATCCTTGAGAGCATAGGGGCACAAGCGGTAATCGCGGATGTGTATGAGCGTGAGTCTATATTTGCGGCTATTCAAGCAGCCCAACCTGAAGTGGTAATTCATCAGCTGACTTCATTAAGTCAGCGGAATTTTGCAGATAATTCAAGGATAAGAATAGAAGGAACACGAAATATTGTCGATGTTTCACTGACAAACGGGGTTAAACAGATTATTGCTCAAAGTATCTCTTGGGCTTATGAAGCTGGTGAGGGACCTGCCACGGAGAATACTCCATTAGATACTAATGCTTCTGAATCCCGGATGAGAACCATTGAGGGTATCCGCTCACTTGAAAAGGCAGTTGCAGAAATTCCTAATCATGTGATTTTGCGGTACGGAATGTTGTACGGCCAAGGGACTTGGTATGATACTGCGGGATTAATGACAGAAGAAATTCGACAAGGGAGACTGACTGCAACAGAAGCGGTTACGTCATTCCTTCACGTGGAGGATGCAGCTAACGCGGCGGCGCTTGCTCTGAACTGGCCTTCTGGTCCAGTTAATATTGTGGACAATGAACCTGCGCGAGGAATAGATTGGGTGCCTGTTTTTTCTGAAATCTTGGGAGCTCCTAGACCTCCTTTGCAAATGGGCAGAGAAGGCTGGGAACGGGGGGCGTCCAATACAAAAGCTCGAATGGATTACGGATGGAGTCCATCTTACCCTTCATGGAGGTCAGGTTTTGCTCAGAGCTTGAAAGGTTAGAGATGAATCCAAACATGTACAAGGAGAGATAACATGAGTAAATTAAAGAATTTTTCTTTAGTAGTCGTGAATTTAATTGCTGATCTATGGTTTGGAATCGTTCGAAAACCAGAGTTTTATGATAAACACACCGTTACTAGAACAAAGAAAGGGTATGTCCTGTTTGTATCTATGGCAGGCATTATCGCAGTGGGTTCAGCTTTTTGGTTATGCTCAAGAATATATTAGAAAAAAGGCTGCCAATTGGCGGTCTTTTTTTTGAGATTGGATGTCAGAAAGCTAGAATGTTATGTTACTACTTAATAGATGGTTAAAACAGGCTCCTTATTATGATCAGCGCATAAGATTAATGTCTAAACTCATGGATGAAAATCGTGCCAAAGTGACGCTTATTGCCGCCTCAGCTGGATTCGGAAAAACGACACTTGCAGCTGAATGGGCTCGCACTCATTCCGATGAGGTTGCATGGTTGTCACTGGAACTTGCAGATAACCATCTTGTACGGTTCTGGTTAAATTTGCATGCTGCAATTGAGAGAATCTTTCGCCCCTTTTTAAATCGCTTGGATTTGTTTATCCAGTCTATTCGTGACGGTTCAGTAGAAACTGCGATTCCTCTTTTATTAAACGATCTGCATTCTCTTCCAGGCTCTATTACACTTATAATGGATGAATATCATGCGATTACGAATCAATCGATTCATGAGAGTATGGGCTTTTTCATCGGACATCTTCCGGCTAATGTGAAGCTTGTAATATTGAGTAGAACTCTCCCGCCACTCGCCTTATCCCGCCTAAGAGCACAACAGGAACTACTAGAATTAAGTTACGATGATCTGAGGTTTACATTTGACGAAATAGATGAGCTACAATCTCAATCCTTGAGCGAGCAGCTTTCACAAGATGAGTTATTTTTGCTTGGAAAAAAAACAGAAGGATGGGCAGCGGGTTTAATTCTTGCCTTCCGCTCTTTTTCAGGAAGGGCTGGTCTTGGAAGCTATCCAGCATGCTTTTGAGGCAGAGGATTATACGTTTTCTGCATCATGTATGGATAGGCCTTTCAATTCAATTATCAAAGATGGCGATGAATCTACATTGCTAGATTTACTAGATAAGTTGTCGATCAAAAATATGATTGTGCACCCTGATTTATTTTATTTTCAAGCGGGTTCGATGGCTGTCGCTGGACGATCAGATGATGCCAAACGCTTCTTACAAAGGTTGAACTTTTCATGGAAGAGGAATTTATTATTCCGGAAAAAGAGCAAGCCGTAATTCAAATGCGGTTGGATCTGTATCGTGCTTCGGTTGCATTTTATCAGGGGGACGTGGATACGTTCGTTGAGCTATTGGACCAAAACAGGGAAGGCATAGAGAAATTTGCATCTATAGTAAACGTTACAAGGACATGGTTTTGTATTTTTGGCGGATCTTTTCTATGAACGGAATCATCTTAAAGATGCAAATGTCCAACTGGACAAAGCGCTTGTTATGTGTAATTCCTCGAGGCATGTGAGCGTGTGGGTGCCAGGGGTTATTTTGCAAGCTAAAATGTTAAAAGCAATGGGTCATGTGGAACCTAATTACACAAATGAAGAATTACTGACAGCGTCAACGCTTGTGTATGATAAGAAATCAGGACAGCTAATTGCGAATTGTCTTTTGGGTTTACAAGATGATTACGCAGCAGTTTACAGTATTGGTGTAATACCTGCTTACAGAGGAAAAGGGATTGCTACACTGATGTTGAAAAGAGGACTTAATCTCCTGAAAGATAAGTATCCGATCCTAAGATTATATGTCATGGAAGGTAATGATGCGGAGTCTGTTTATTTAAATCTAGGATTTGTCCCTGGAGTACAAGAGATACAGAGTATGTATATTCCTATGCACGACTAAGAAAGGCTGCCAGATGGCAGCCTTTTTTTTGTTAACTAGGCATGAGAGGTAATAGGAAACATGAAATGTTGAGGGAGTTCTTTTAATAGCGGACGTATAAATAAGGTATCTTCACTCTGTGAAATTAATTCTGCCTTAACTTGATCGATTGGATAATCTGGTGTGAAATAAAAATGTATAACTTCAGTATCCGGAGAAATAATGCTTTTCAATACTGTATTGATATCAAAACTTGTTGTACTAATAATATCAAAAATATGAAGCTGATGATCCTCATGTTTAAAGATCACAATAACGTCAGCCTCTTCAATATAATAAAAGGAATCGTGAAAAGGAAGAATAAAATAAAACAGCAGCTGATGTTCATTATTTATCACACTTAGCGCAGAGGATACCGGTGTTCTTTTGACTGCAAAATTTTTGATCATGCTAAAATCAACGGGGTTACCTATAGATAAAGGCCGCACAGAGTAGGTTGTAGTTGGCTGATTGCTAAGATGAGCAGCGTTAAGTGAAAAGCTGCTTTCTTGCATGCGTTCAAACCCGAATTTAGGATAAAAATCCAAAGCGCGCTCATTAGCAAATAAGTAGAGAAAGTCGTATTCATGTTCGTACTTAGCGATAATGTGGTCTATTAATTTTCGGGATAAACCTTGCATACGATAATCAGGATGTGTCATCACCGTCCCAATTTGGATGGCGTTGTATTCTTTTTTGTTGATGAGAATAGTCATTTTATTAATAGATGCATTCGCAATGACGTGATCTTCATCGATAAAGGAATAACAAATATATTTGTCATTCCAGCCCCCTTGTTCATACCAAGGTTTAAAATCAATACCAAAGATTGATTGGGCTAAAGAATTGAAGCTAAGCTTATATTTATCGATGTATTTATAATCGCTAATCAATTGATATTCATTCATAGAATATACCTCTATTTCAGATGATTTTGGGATTCGCATTTTATGAATATATAATACTATGCTTTTTAACCGTAAAGTTGATTTTAAAAATACTATACCAATATAATCCTGTAGATGTGTTATCATAATCTCTAAATTATTGACTCGGAGGTATAAGATGAGAGAGATAGATTACTGTCATTATTTTTGGCAGGATGAGAAAATAAGACTAAGATCTGTTCACATTTGCAGAATTCTCATCACAGCGGCTAATGTTTACGATCGAAAATCTGAATGGTGAATATGTGGGTGGATTAAATCTTAATAGCATAGACGAGAAAAATGGTACGTTCAGTATAGGCGTGCAAGTGGATAGAGATCATCGAGGTAAGGGGTATGGGACAAGAGCTATCAACATCCTGTTGAAGTATGCTTTTTAGGAGCTTAGACTCAACAAGTTTAACGAATGTACGCTCGAAGGTAACGAACCCTCAGCAGCTATGCTTAGAAAAGTGGGTTGTGTTCAAGAAGGCGTGCGCCGTAAAGTTATTTATACAAATGGACAGTATTTAGACTTACTGTTGTTTGGATTGACGAAGGATGAATTTATGGAGAAAAACGCTATGAAATAGTGCTTAGGAGAGGTTACTTGGAAAGCAGAGTGGCGCAGGGATTATAGCTGAGAAGGACGTTTAGAAAATGAACTTGGCAAAGTGGAACTTATTAGTTACCTAAAAAGCGATTCTTCAATACATGGAGGATCGCTTTTTTGCGTTTTGCTGTTCGAATTGATGTTCTATTGAAGCTTGCGGACCCAGAAGACGCTATTTGCAAATATTAAGCTTTTTCAGAGTAGTTTCGGACTCCAGTGCAGCTATTGGACCTCTGTCAAGAAAGTGGACAGTCACGCAACAGACATTCTAGTCAATTGCTCAGCAAAACGAACTGGAGAAAGATACCCCAGCGCGCCATGCATTCGCTTGCGGTTATAGTAAAACTCAATATATTGAAAAAGTGTCTGGTAGGCTTGCTCCTTAGTTTTGAATCGTGGATTACAATAAATGAGCTCCTTTTTCAAAATGCTGTGCCACGACTCGATACAGGCGTTATCATAACAGTTACCTCTGCGGCTCATGCTGGACTCCATGCCATACGCTTTCAACTGCTTTGTGTATTCATGAGAAGTATATTGAGAACCTCTATCGGAGTGATGTAATAGACCCTTTTCCGGTTGTTTAGCTTCGTAGGCATCTTGTAAAGCGCCCGAAATCAAGCTAGTTTCCATATGGTTCTCCAAACGCCACCCCACGATTTCGCGCGTGCAAAGGTCCATCACACTAGCCAGGTACAAGCGCCCTCCCCGGCAAGGAATGTACGTAATGTCGGTAACCCATACTGAATTGGGTTTGCGTATTTTAAATTGCTGGTTCAGCGTATTCGGGGCAATCGGATGGTCATGATTGGAGTCAGTGGTCTGTACCCGATACGTTTTGGAGACAATGGAGCGAAGCTTCATATGTCGCATGTACACACTCACCGTGCGTTCGGTAACGGTATAACCTTCTTGATGTAACAGGCGGGTGATCTTCGGACTCCCATACCGCTTTTGATGGTCTGTAAAATGATACTGAATTCGCTTCATTATCGCAGCCTTACGAAGCATATGCGTACTGGTTTTTTCTGTCCGCCACTTGTAGTACCCGCTCCGTGACACATGTAGGGTCATGCACATCTTCTCCAAGAGAAACTCGGAGCGATGTTTTTCAATAAACTGGAATCTCAGTTCCTTGGTTTGCTGAAGATGTGCACTGCTTTTTTTACGATCGCTAATTCCTCTTCCACATCGGCAATCTTGTTATCTTTTTCTTGAAGTTGACGGCTCATTTCTTTCAACTGTGCCTCGAGTTCTCGTACTCGATCCACGCTAGCTGCCGGTTCATTCTTTAATTCTCGATACTGGCTCATCCATTGATGCAGGGTACTTTTTGGGATGTTGAGCTCTTCCGCCAAGTCGCCCACTGTCTTTGTTTGCTCTTGAATGAACTGCACTGTCTGTTTTTTAAATTCTTCGTTATACCGTTGTCGATGTTCTCCCATGTGAACACACCTCCGTGGACTCATTATCGCCAGTCTGTTAACTACTGTCCACTTTTTATTCTAGCTTCATATTCCCCAAGAATAGCTGTATATATGTTACTTTTTATGCCAATAGCGTCCATGGGGTCCGATAGCACACCAAAAGTGGGAAAAAGCAGCGAATAGAGTCAACTGGGTCCGATAGCAACTCGAACGAGCAAACTTGAACAAACTAAACAAAGAATGGGAGGGGAGCGTGCTGAAGCCTGTGGATTCAGATAGAGTTTGTATCGTGCTGAAGCATGCGGGTTCAGATGGAGTTTGTATCGTGCTGAAGTATATTGATCCAGATGGAGTTTGGTTTGCGCAGAAGTATGTGGGCTCAGATAGAGTTTATTTCGTGCAGAAACCTGTGGATCCAGATAGAGTTTAGTTCACGCAGAAACTTTCGGACCCAGAAGACGCTATTTGCAAATATTAAGCTTTTTCAGAGTAGTTTCGGACTCCAGTGCAGCTATTCCCCAAGGATAGCTGTATAAATGTTACTTTTTATGCCAATAGCGCCCATGGGGTCCGATAGCACAGCAAAAGTGGGGAAAAGCAGCGAATAGAGTCAATGGGGTCCGATAGCAACTCGAACGAGCAAACTTGAACAAACTAAACAAAGAATGGGAGGGGAGCGTGCTGAAGCCTGTGGATTCAGATAGAGTTTGGTTTGCGCAGAAGTATGTGGGCTCAGATGGAGTTTATTTCGCGCAGAAACTTTCGGACCGAGAAGACGCTATTTGCAAATATTAAGCTTTTTCAGAGTAGTTTCGGACACCAGTGCAGCTATTCCTCAAGAATCGCTCTATATATGTTACTTTTTATGCCAATAGCCTCCATGGAGTCCGATAGCACACCAAAAGTGGGGAAAAGCAGCGAATAGAGTCAACTGGGTCCGATAGCAACTCGAACGAGCAAACTTGAACAAACTAAACAAAGAATGGGAGGGGATCATGCAGAAGTATGTGGCCTCAGATAGAGTTTATTTCGCGCAGAAACTTGCCGATCTAAATAGAGTTTGGTTCGCGCTGAAGCTTTCGGACTCAAAAGACGCTATTTGCAAATATTTAGCTATTTGAGAGTAGTATCGGACACCAGTGCAGCTATTCCACAAGAATAGCTGTATATATGTTACTTTTTATGCTAATAGCGCCCATGGGGTCCGATAGCACACCAAAAGTGGGGAAAAGCAGCGAATAGGGTCAACTGGGTCCGATAGTAGCTCGAACAAGCAACTGATCAAACTAAACTGATCAATCCAAACTGATCAAACCAAACAAACCAAACGAATCAAATTAAACAAAGAATGGGAGGGGGTGCCGAAGCATGCGGGTTCAGATAGAATTTGTATCGTGCCGAAGCATGTGGACCTAATTCTTCGAGGATCATTCTACGAAATCAACGATGTACAATCATTTATTCCATAATTTCATCATATGAAAAATTCACAATAGAAAACCACAAAAAAACTAAGCTCTACCTACTCACATCCACATAAATCATCCAATATCCCACCAAATCTCTATAAACAACGTAATAAGTGAACCCTCTATCAAATTTCAGGTTGTGAAAGTTGGAAAATAGTGCTTATACTAGAGTAATAGAAGGAAAGATTAGCCAACAACATTTACAACATGAGGAGGGTTTATATGGCGTTTATGATTGCTCAACGAGCGTTTATCAAAGTGTATCTTATAACAATGGTAGAACAACACCGCGGTTACGGATATCAAATGCTGGAGGATTTACGTCGGGATTTCAAAGCCCATGGTTATTCCCCTCCACAGAGTGAAATCTATCGCGCCCTGCATGAGCTGGTGCAGCAAGGGATTTTATATCGAACCAAGCAGCTGAAAGGCAATGACCCTAAAGTGGATTTTCAAGAAATCGTACTTTACCATTTCACCTCAGATGGAGAAGAGAAAGCAAAGTTATATAAAAAGCAGGTAAAGACGGATCTTGACCGCTGCTTAGGCATTTTGAATAAAGCTGTTGTGGACAACTATTAGAACTGCAACTATAGTAATATTTTCAGGATGCTCTCACCCTGTTATAATGGTTACTGCCGGATGATTGCAGTATATACTTGGAGGTAGCAAAAGATGGATGAACATATGAAACGCCGGTTAGACAAACAGCGGAAGCTGTTCAGTCAACTTGGCATCACATTAGACGCTCTAACCATACATGAAAAAGAATTCAGCATGAAGCTGCGTGGCTACGATGCGGAGGAAGTAGATACATTTCTGGACAGCGTAATCAAAGATTACGAACGTTTCTATGCGACGATAGCTGATCTGATGGATAAATGGCAAGAGCAGCAGCTGGAAATGCGGGAATTAAAGGCAGAAACAAAAACAGAGGTTATCCAGGTTCCTGTTTCCCGAGGCATTGATCCAAAAGAATTGGAAGAGGTTATTCTGAGGCTTGAAACTAACGTCCGCCAGCTTAAAGATAAGCTTCCTCGCGTGGAAGAGTTTTTATAAGGCGCTGTTTGGGATAATGGGAGCTCCGCTTGACATTTCTAAATTTACCATTGACGAGTTAGCAGTTCATGAATTATGATATGTTCATAAATGATCATTTATATTTTAGTGGCGTGTTACCGTTAAGGGCATGAGCCAAGAATTGTCTTTATTTCCATTAGACAATTCTTGGCTTTTTTTGTTCCAATTTGACGATAATTAGGGAGAGGAGTGATGAGCTTGTCGCGAGAGATCGAGCAATTTCAAGTACAGCGTGTAATTGGGAATAACGTTGTAATGGTTCAGGGAAGCAAAAACGGGAAGGAATATGTCATCATTGGCAAAGGTATTGGATTTGCAGTGAAGGGTTCTGGTGTGATCGAAGGAAATGATGCTCGGATTGAGAAATTGTTTCGTCTAGAAGATCGCGAAGCCTGGAGCCAATATCAAGTTTTGCTGGAAGATATAGATCCTAAGGTAATGAAAATAACTGATGAGATAATTGCAGATATCCAAAGTCAATTTCCTGACAAGTTAAACGACAAGATTTATCTGGCACTCCCGAGCCACATACAGTTCACCATCTACCGTCTGCGCAACGGGATGGATATTATTAATCCGTTTTTGCAAGAAACCAAAATGTCATTTCCGAAGGAATTTGAGATCGCTTACAAGGCATCGGAGAAAATCAATGCTGAATTTCAAGTGCAAATCCCCGAAGATGAGATTGGATTTCTTACTTATCATGTGTATTCAGCAGTCAATAATGTATCGGTTGGTCAGTTAGTCAAGGCCTCTAATATTGTCAATGAGCTTCTAGACATGATTCAGCAAGAACGAAAGATAACTTTTGAGCACGGCAGTATGAATCATATCCGATTAATGATCCACTTGCGTTTTTCGCTGGAACGTATTTTAAAAGGATCACTAATAGATAATCCCTTTGTGAAACATATTAAGAAAGAATACAAAGAGGAATACAAGCTGGCTAAAAAGCTCGGTAAAGTAATGCAAAGATCGCTTGAGGTCGAAATTCCGGAAGAAGAACTATGTTTTCTAGCCATGCATTTGCATCGGTTATTTCAGACCTTAGTGAAATCAAATTAACATCTTAAGAGGAGTGGAGCATATGTTTTCCAAATGGAAATCAAAAAAAGAAGAGAAACATACTGAACATACCATCGAAATCATGGCACCAATCAGCGGGGAGTCAGTTCCACTAGCACAGGTTCCGGATGAAACCTTTGCTGGCGGTCATATGGGTAACGGAATTGCAATAAAACCCTCTGAAGGAATTTTGAAAGCGCCTTTTGACGGTAGGGTTGCTCATATCGTGAAATCGAGTCATGCAGTCATTCTGGAACATTCCTCCGGTATGCAATTGCTATTACATATCGGAATCGATACTGTCAGCCTCAAGGGCAACGGTTTTGTCAGTCATATAACCTCTGGAGATCAAGTAAAAGCAGGTCAAACCCTAATCGAATTTGATCTGGACGTAATTCGCGCGGCAGGTTGTGACACAATTTCGCCTGTAATCGTGACCAGTACAGAGGAGAATCCACCTCAAGTAAGCGGACATTATGGTCAGGTTACAGCAGGACAGGATCTGATTCTTACCGTGGCTTCAAAGTAAATGGTTTATAGAGCACTACTACTATTGAACCGAAAGGATGATTTTAAATGTTGGCTTTTCTACAAAAACTAGGTAAGTCGTTAATGCTTCCTGTTGCAACCATGCCGGCGGCAGCTATTCTTCAAGGGTTTGGTTTGCTTAACTACGAAAAAGATATTCCGCTAGGAGCGACCATTGGTGGATTTCTGAATCAATACTTTGCTCCATTTCTAAACGCCGGAGCGAATGCGATCTTCGGTAACCTAGCCTTAATCTTCGCGGTAGGGGTTGCCATTGGATTTGCCGGTGACGCCGTAGCAGCTTTGTCAGCAGTAATTTCTTACATGGTACTGACTAAGATTCTGCTTATCGTACCGCTTCAATTCTCTTTCATCAATGATGATGTTGTATTGAACATGGGTGTGCTTGGTGGTATTTTTGCTGGTGCTTGGGCAGCGTTCTTATACAAGAGATACCACAATATAAAAATGCCTGATTGGCTCGGATTTTTTGCAGGTAAACGTTTTGTCCCAATCATTACGGCAGCTTCTATGATGGTTCTTGCTGTATTTGTGGGTATGATCTGGAGTCCGATACAAGATGTTATCAGTGACTTCGGGAACTGGGTTGTGTCACTGGGGGCTGTTGGAGCATTCATCTTCGGTACAGCTAACCGCTTGCTGATTCCGTTCGGTCTTCACCACGTGCTTAATACGATTGCTTGGTTCCAAATTGGTGATTTTACGAATGCAGCTGGTGAACTGGTGCATGGTGACTTGTACCGCTTCTTCGCTGGAGATAAAACTGCTGGGATGTTTATGACTGGATTCTTCCCAATTATGATGTTTGCGCTTCCAGGGGCAGCTCTTGCATTTATTCATACAGCTAAACCGGAAAAACGTAAAATGGTTGCTTCCATCTTCATCGGTTCTGCCATTGCCTCTTTCTTAACAGGGATCACTGAACCACTTGAGTTCTCCTTTATGTTCGTAGCACCACTCTTGTACGGAGTTCATGCTTTATTAACAGGATTCTCCATGGCCTTGATGTACATTTTAGATGTTAAGCTTGGTTTTGGTTTCTCCGCAGGTTTGATCGATTATCTTGTAAACCTGAAACTGTCTACTAATGCATGGATACTTATTCCTGTGGGTCTTGGATTCTTCGTCTTGTATTATGTACTATTCCGCTTTATTATCTCATTGTTCAAGCTAAAAACACCTGGACGTGAAGATGATGATGAAGAAAGTCTATTAGCACCACCTGGAGGTAATGGAACGCCTTCATCGTCTTCTAAAGCTGCTCAAATTCTTGAGAACATCGGCGGTCCATCGAACATCCGCAATATCGATGCATGTATCACACGCCTTCGTCTGATTGTTAATGACGAAAAAGCCGTTAAAGATTCCGCATTGAAACAGCTCGGAGCTTCCGGTGTTATGAGACTGGGTCAAGGGGCTGTGCAGATCGTATTTGGTCCAAAATCAGAGCAAATTAAAGATGATATTCAAAAGCTTTTATAACTAAATTGATCATGTTGAAATCCTTAAACAGGGCTGGTTCTCATACCAGTCCTGTTTTTTTTGCTGTGTCCAGAGATAAAGGGTTGCTTTATAGATAATGCCTAGTATAATACTTGGTATAAGTAAGCAAAGGAGTCGGTACACATGTCAGTCGATGATTATTTGGATCTTTTAAATTACGCCAAGGCGATTAAAGATGGGCAGTGGCAGGCTGACATCATTGAGCGTTTAAAGAATCTTAGTGCAGCAGCGGAAAGTCCTCAGATACAAGAAGAAAGTGTAATAGAACTTTGGTCAAGGTTTGATGCCATTAACATAATGATTATGAAGCTGTTTGAGAAGTTACGGGAGAATGAACATTCAGAGCAACAGTTTCAGTGGAAAGAGCAGCTCTGGGAGCTTAGGCTGGAACGGAGTATTTTATCTAAAAAGATTCTTAATCGTTACATTCGAATTAGGTAAACACTAGAAGACAGTTTCCTTATTAATTTAGGGGCTGTCTTTTTTTACGTAATCTTGATACAAAAATACATTGATAGTCGTCTTACTTATAGCTGCAGCTGATAAGGAGGATTTACAAGATGGGAATTCCGGAATCTGAAATTTTTAAAGCAATATTCTATGAACATTATCCTATTGTCAGACGTAAGCTGACCGCTTTGGTTCGTGATGAGTCGGCAGCAGATGATTTGGCACAAGAAGTTTTTCTGAGATTGTATCGTAACCCCCCAGATGATCCAGCAGCGCTGGGTGCCTGGCTTCATAGAGTCCTTACTCGTATTGGATATGATTATCTGGACAAAAAAGCAAGGGAACGGCGGCTGCAAAATAAACAAGAACAGTTATACGAAGTGGGGGAATCACCTCCTTCAGGAGAGGAAGTCTTAATCAGTAAGCTGGATCAGGAGGATGTTCATGAATGGTTGAACGAGCTGCCTGACAGGGATAGACAAGCGCTTCTGCTTAGATACTCTGGTTACAGTTATGCGGAAATAGCAGGCGAGCTTGGTCTAAGACCTCCCGTAGTAGGGACATTACTGCACCGTGCGACCCAGAGGTTAAGACAAAATGCAGCAAAATCACTGTCTCAGACGGAATAATAAAACGAGATAAGCGAAGCTAAATTATTTAGGAGGGATTACTAATGACTAAACAACCGCTAAATCAAGATCATAATAAACAACATACAGATGAAGCCTGGGCCAAATTGCAAAACAAGTTAGTGTCTGAGCCTGCAAGTCCCAAATGGTCTGTGTGGAGTCAGCAGTTGTCTGTGGATGTTATGAAAGATGATGACAAAACAGATCCACATATAGACCAGCCTCAATCTACGGATGACAATCCAACAGCTAATCGCCCATCCAAGCGTCCTCGCATGAATCGTCGGCGCAAATGGGGAGTAGCAGTGGCAGGTGCCGCGATCTTTGCGGTTATACTTGGAACTCCAGTAGGAAATACGGCTATGGCATCGCTGCTGAATCAATTTCGGATGGAAGAAGTTACAGTTGTGAATGAAAATGATATCCGGGATATTTTTTATCAGGTAAATGAAAGTCAATCCATGAATGAAGCTATGAACAAATTTGGTGTGTTTACAAGTTCCTTTGGTTCAAATAAAGGGATTATTCCGCTAAATCAGGTGGAAGAGACTCTAGGTTTTACACTTCCAAGCGGAACTTTGCTCGAGAATGTGAAGAGCGCATATATAACCAATTCACAAGAAATAACCTTGAAGCTTAATATTGAAGCAGTTAATAAAGCAATGAAAAGATTGGGTGCAAAACAGCTTCTTCCAGAAGCCATAGATGGGAAAGAAATTAAATTAGATCTTTCGGAGATCGTGAATTATGATCTTTCGATTGATAATGATAAATGGGCTAATCTTACACAGACGAAGACTCCTTTAATTACGGTAGATCCAACTATAAAGGTTGATGAAGCTTTGGAAGCTATAATCGATTTTCCATTGCTGCCAGATTATCTGAAATCCAGCTTAAAGCAGAGCCGCATTTTATCGGGTGAAATTCCTCTGCCACTGGTAAAAGGCCTGAATACCGATCAAATAAAGATTAAAGATACAACGGTTCTACTGAATCAGAATGAATATAGTCAAGGGATTGTGTACTCGGCCGTTTGGGTACAGAACGGACAACTGTTTGATTTCAACGGAGGAAGCGTGTATACAGATAAAGCTGTATTCTTAGAGAAGTTAGGGGAGTTGATTGAATAATGACGGCTGCTGCAATAGAAGCGAAGTCTTTGACCAAAGAATATGATAACGGACGTGGTTGCCGTGATGTAACGATTACTGTTGGGAAAGGGGAAGCCTTTGGCTTCCTCGGCCCTAATGGTGCGGGGAAAAGTACCTTTGTCAAAATGTTGGTAGGTCTCATTCGTCCATCGAATGGTAGTGCTACTCTATTTGGTCATAAGATCGGTTCACTTGAAGCCAAGTCCCAAATCGGATATTTACCGGAATTATATCGCTATCAAGAATGGCTTACGGGGGAAGAAGTAGTAAGACTGCATGCCAAGCTGTGCCGTGTAGAGCGATCTGTAGCCGACAAAAGAATTCCAGAGCTTCTAGCGGAAGTTGGAATTGGAAACCGTGGACGGGATCGTGTGAAACATTATTCCAAAGGGATGCAGCAGAGATTAGGGCTTGCTTGCGCTCTTGTAAACAATCCGGCCATCGTTTTTCTGGATGAGCCCTCATCGGCGCTAGACCCGATTGGACGTCAGGAAGTTCGGAATATTTTGCAGAGGCTAAAAGAGAAGGGAGTTACAATATTTCTTAACTCTCATCTACTGGAGGATGTTGAACTCATCTGCGACCGTATGGCACTGCTGAATAACGGAGTTATACTGCGGCATGGGAAAGTATCTGAGATCTTAAATAAGCGAACAAGCTGGCATTTTAAAGTGGGCGGTTTTACGCCTATTTTGTTGTCTTGGTTACAGGATAGTACTGAACTTCAGATCAAAGTTTCAGCGGATATCGGAGCTCAATCTGAAAAAGGAGCTTCATTCCCAGCTACATTGGAGAGTAGCACAGTTTGGCTGGAAGCGGAATTGGAGAATGAGGAGCAAGTAGGCTGGCTGAACACGTTAATTATTGAACAGGGCATGACCTTATATGAAGTCTCACGGAAGCGAGAACGTCTGGAAGACTGGTTTATGAGTGCTGTATCCGGCCTAAGTCACAGAGGTGAACACGAATGAGAATAATCATAGGAATGACCTGGAAGGAATTGCTGCGTAAACGAGTAATGGTATTAACATTGCTTATGACCATTGTCTTTCTTATAGGGTTTTGGTTTGTGGCAAATACGATCGGACAAAGCGGAATACCGAACAGAACAGATATTAGCAGTGGCGAGCATCTCTTAGCTAATTTTACAAATGGTGCTTTTATATTATCACTTGGCTTCTTTTTTGGCGCTTTTGTACTCGCCTTTTTGGCGATCTTTAGTTCCTTCTCAGCTATTGCAGGTGAAGCGGAACAAGGGGTTATGCAGGCTTTACTGCCAAGACCGCTGCCGCGGTGGAAATGGTATACAGGTCGCTGGCTTGGATATGTGACGCTTGGGATCGGTTATGCCCTGATTTTATTTATTTCTATTTTATGGATTACTGAGATCCATGCCACCGTTCCTAGAGATGCCGTAGTCCTATTGAAATCATTTTTGTTATTCTCCTCTGTAGTGCCTTTGCTAATTACGATTTCTATGCTGGGTTCTGGATTCTTCTCAGCAGTGGGGAATGGTGTCTTTATGACAATGTTATATGGAGCTGGCTGGTTAGGCGGGATGATTGATAAGATCGGAGGATCGCTGAGATTAGAACCCGATGTCCTTGACACATTAAATAATCTGTCAGGAATGATGGCACTGCTTATGCCAGTGGATGGTTTACAGCGGAAAATGACCGCCGTCCTGTTCAGCGCTAATGAAATGAGTGGAATGATGGGATTGTTCGGCAGCATGAATGGATTGCTGGATTTTAATACGGTTCCGTCAAATATGTTTATTTTTTATGCGATAGGATATACCCTGTTAGCTTTTGTTATAGGTCTACTTCGCTTCGAGCGAAAAGACTTATAAAGGGGATGTTAATCCAAAAAGAGCCCTCTTGTCTCATGATCGGGACAATTAGGGCTCTTTGTGTTGTGTAGCGGGAATCATTTCTTAATACCAAGCTCAATCCATTCGGTAGACCAGTTTCCAATTTCACCAAGTATAGGAGCAAGCGCTGTGCCTTTTGGAGTCAGAGAGTACTCAATACGTACTGGCATTTCAGGATATACAGTTCGCTCTATAATACCTTCGGTTTCCATTTCCTTCAATCGGTCAGATAACACCTTGCCACTGAGATTGGACAGACAGCTCTCAATTTCACCAAAACGGCGTGGCCCTGGCATAAGCACGAAAACAATAAGCGCGACCCAACGTTTACTTAGCAAGTCTACCGCTTTTTCAAAGCGAGGACACATGTTGAAATCATTCATAATATCACCTCGACATTCATTATATCATAAACTTACATAAAGTAATTATAAATATTTAAAGATATATTATAACTTGACGAAGTTATATTACAATGATAAACTTACTTACAAATAGTTACTTATAATTTAACTAATATTTTATCCTTATGCTTAGCTCTATCTAAGCATTGATGAACAATGAGGAAGGTGTAATTATGATTAAACCAGAAATCACTTCTATTTTACAGAATAAAATCACGCGAATTCCTTTAGCAAATTCCACAAATATATTGGTTGGACCCATCACGTTACCGGTGAATTTAGACGGCGAGACCGTTGTTTTTAAATGGTACAACTGGCTGAATACAACGGATGCAGAGCTTCTTCAAGAGGATAGCAGTAAAGCAACGGCAGCTTTAATTTCACGTTTGCCATCCATGAACTTAGCAGAAGGACAACAATCCAGTGTGTTGGTATATGGCGATTTCGAAGGGTCTGAGGATGCATTGATCCGGATGCATAGCATCTGCCATACTGGCGATATTTTTGGCAGTAAACGTTGCGATTGCGGCTTCCAGCTGCATCAATCCATGAAAATGATTGTTGAGCATGGCTCTGGGGCATTATTTTATCTCGCGAATCATGAAGGAAGAGGCATTGGCCTGTTCAGCAAATCTTTAGCGTATCTTTTACAGGAAGAAGGATACGATACAGTTGAGGCTAATTTAGAGTTGGGATTTGCTGATGATTCAAGAAACTACGAAGAGGCAATCAGTGTTCTGCAAACTTTACGTCACAAACCAGTGACGCTGATTACGAATAATCCGAAGAAATTGGATGCGCTCAAGGCTGCAGGGATGAATGCCGTGAAAAGAGTAGCGTTATGGGGAGATGTATCTTCTTTTAACGAGAAATATTTGCGAACTAAAGTCGCTCGCTCAGGGCATTTAGAAGCTGTGAAGGACACCCATTCGCTAAATGAAAGACTGGCTAAGTAAAGATTGAAGTAGTGCTTTTGCGCTTCTTCTATTATAATGGGGTACTGGGAACCAACTCTAAGCTTAGTGAGGTACAATATGACTGCTATTCAAGTACAAGACTTACGCAAAACATTCAAAGTACAAAAAAACCGCGAGGGTCTCAAAGGGGCCTTCGCTGATTTGTTTAAAAGGGAATATACGGAAGTGACTGCGGTGAAGGACATTTCCTTTTCCATTCCTGAAGGTGAGATCTGTGGATATATCGGCGAGAACGGTGCTGGGAAATCGACCACGATCAAAATGCTCACAGGTATTCTCGTGCCGACTTCCGGAAACCTGACAGTAGGTGGGTATGTTCCGTATTTGGAGCGCGAGAAATTCGTGAAAAATATCGGTGTGGTATTCGGGCAACGCAGTCAGCTATGGTGGGACATTGGCGTGATTGAGTCGTTCCAGCTCCTGCGCAAGGTTTACCGGGTATCTGAACAAGATTTCAAGAAACGGCTGGATGAATTGGTCGAACGACTGCAACTGCAAGAACTGCTGAATCGTCCGGTTCGTAAGCTTAGTCTAGGTCAGCGGATGCGTTGTGAATTAGTGGCAGCATTGCTTCATAATCCATCGATTGTATTTCTGGATGAACCAACCATTGGCTTAGATATTGTGGTGAAGTCAGAGATCCGTGAATTCCTAAAAGATATGAACCGCGAGCATGGGACAACCATACTGCTGACTACACATGACCTGCAAGATATTGAGGCGCTTTGCTCCCGAGTGATAATGCTTGATGATGGCCGTATCATTTATGACGGAGGACTGGAAGACCTGAAGCAGCGTTGGGGAACCGGACGTGAGGTTCAATTTCAATTTGGAAATGCTACGAAACGTCAGCAACTTGAGTTATGGACTGAGGGATTGCCTGTTACCTGGTCTGCGGAGAACGATTTAGGGGCGTCTGTCTGGATACCGCTAGAGCTAAATGTATCGGATGTATTAGGCAGAGTAGTGGGAAAAGCAGATATTACTGATATCAAAATCATAGAGACCAATACGGACGATATTGTTCGCAGTATTTATCAATCCGGGTCTGCAGACAAGCCTGATGAAATGGCTGCCGCTCTGAAGGATGAAAGAGAGGCTTTACATGTCTGATAAGCTTAATCCTGCAACGGCTATGTCTTCCTCCTCAGGAGGCGCGTCTTCTGGTGGTCCTCAGGAGAATAGCCGTAAATTACTATTCGGGGCTTACTTAGATTTTATACGCATCCGTTTCCTTACCATGCTTGCTTATCGGATTAACTACTACTCAGGTATTCTTATCTATTCACTGAATATTGGGGTTAACTATTTCACTTGGATGGCCATCTATGGCAATGGGGATTCATTGGGTGGCTTTACTGCAACGCAAATGACGTCATATGTAGCTGTATCGTGGATGGCTAGAGCCTTTTATTTTAATAACCTAGACCGCGAGATCTCTACGGATATCCGTGATGGAAGTATCGCTATCCAGTTTATAAGGCCCTATAACTATGTTTTAGTCAAAATGATGCAAGGTCTTGGAGAGGGAATGTTCCGCTTCCTCTTATTTATGATTCCCGGCATGGCCATAGCGATGCTGCTGTTCCCGGTTCAATTGCCAACAGCGCCATCTGCTTGGGCAGGGTTCATGGTGATGCTCTTTTTCAGCTTTTTAATTAATTCACAGATCAATATCATTACAGGGCTCTCGGCATTTTTTGTAGAAAATAATGAAGGCATGATGCGAATGAAGCGGGTGATTGTAGACTTATTCTCCGGCTTAATCGTACCGATCAGTCTGTTTCCTAACTGGTTATCTTCCGTACTTGAGGTGCTGCCGTTTCAGGCGATTACCTACTTGCCAGGTTCAGTGTTTACGGGACGGGTGCAAGGGGTTGGAATATGGAATGTATTAGGGATACAAATTATTTGGTTCCTGGTATTGCTGATTCCAATTGTCTGGTTATATCATGCGGCGCGGCAGCGTCTCTTCGTGCAGGGAGGTTGAGGAAACATGTATTACCTGGGATTATTAATTGAATATATCAAAAATTATATGAAGAGCCGGCTCACCTATCGCGCTGACTTTTGGGTAGAGGTCATTTCAGACTTACTTTTTCAAGCTACCAACTTTATCTTTATTCTCGTAATTTTTATGCACACAGATAGCCTGGGCGGCTGGAATCAGAATGAAGTAGTGTTCGTTTATGGATTCTTTATGGTGCCTTTTGGGGTGTTTAGTTGTTTTGTGAATCTATGGGGATTTAGTGAACGTTACATCGTTAAAGGTGAGATGGACCGTATTTTGACACGCCCAGCTCATAATTTGTTCCAGATCTTTTTGGAAAATGTTGATCCACCAGCACTTATGGGCTCATTCATAGGTATTATTATTATGGCCATCAGTGGCAGCAATTTGGGTCTTCCCTTTGAATGGTGGACGATACCGGCTCTGATCATTCTAACGTTAAGTGCGGTCGCCATCTATACGGGGATTTACACAACGTTGACTTCATTGTCTTTCTATTCGGATGCTCCTACTGGCATTCTTCCGTTAATGTACAACATTCAGACTTATGGCCGTTACCCGGTAACGATTTACAATCGTGCTATACAGGTATTGCTTACTTGGATCATTCCATTTGCATTCGTCGGAGTGTATCCAGCCGCGCTTTTTCTACAGCGGGAGGAGATGACCAGCCTTGCTCTGATGACACCTGTAGTAGGCGCTATATTCCTGGGGATTGGTTTGTTAGCCTGGAGTTATGGCGTACGAAGATATAAAGGTGCGGGGTCTTAAGTTAAGCTAGTGTTTTGTTAAGTTGGAAAGGCTACCTTCGGGTAGTCTTTTTTTTCACTCGGAATCATGAATATGCTAAAATCATTTATATCTACAATGGGGAGGAATCATAGATGAATGTGTTAGATATTTTACCAGCACCCGAAAACTTAAAAAAACTTATGAAAATACTTGCTTCTCTAAATATTGTCCTATGTCCAGAGGACTGGCTTCGCTATCATAGTTTTGATTCTAAATTTGATAAGAATGTTTCTCTAGCATCGATCGATAATGGTTCAGGCGATAATTTGTTTATTATTTTTACACCTCAAGGAACGATAATTAAAGGTTTTGATCATGAGTCCGAAGTAAGTCCATATGCGCGTGACGAACATGAAGTTTGGCCAGGAATCTATGAAGAGGTCCCAACCTCGCTATTGTCTATACTGGAAGATGAGGCGATAGCTAAGGATGATGTTACTTTTTGTTTTTGGCGTGAAAATAATGATTTGACGTGGCAGAAGGGGAAGGTAGAGATTCCAGCGGAGGTAGAAGATGGTTCGGACTTTTTGCTAGGGACTATTTTCCGCACAGCTGAGGATTTTGTGGAATTTGCCGAAGGTTATTTTGAACTCACACTCCCTTTAGAGGTTGTTGCACAAGTTTATGAGGATGCAGCCATTACAAAAGAGATGATCAAAGCGTTAAATCCTGATGGTGATGTAGAGACAATCCTTCAGGAGTTAGCAGAGCTAGACTCTTAGGGACTTATCGATTTTGAAAACAAAGGGGGATGCGAAATGGAACTTTACGTGGAAAAGCTGAATGCTGATGCTGCTAAGGATATTTTAAGCTGGCAATATGATCCACCCTATGATTTTTACAATAATGAACTAACTCCTGAAGCTATAAGTGAAATGCTAGAGGCAGCATTTTTTTCTGTACTTGATGCAGATAAACAATTGATTGGTTTCTTCTGTGTAGGAAGTCCGGCACAGGTTCCAAATGATAAATATACATATTCTCAGGATTTTATAGATGTGGGTTTAGGAATGAAGCCTGAGTTAACCGGACAGGGGAATGGGACTCTATTTTTCACAACAGTCCTTAACTATATTAATGAGAGATGCGAGGAAAAACCAAAGCGGCTGACAGTGGCGAAGTTCAACGATAGAGCGATACGCTTGTATGAAAAACTAGGATTTAGCAGGGAAGCTGAAATCGTTAAAGGAACTACAGAATTTATAATTATGATTTGTAATGAAAATGATAATCTTGCTTTCGTGTATGAGCGGGCAAAACCCGGCGAACTAATTACTTTTGGCTCTTATCCGCAAATGGCGGACGGAGCAGACCAAATGCCGATAAAGTGGCGGGTGCTGCAAAATTCAGGTAGAGAACTGTTCATTTTGAGCGAGTACATTTTGGATTGCAGGCGGTATCACAGTGAATATGTTGACGTTACATGGCGGGACTCCGATTTGCGAAAGTGGTTGAACGATGAGTTTTATAATGCCGCTTTTAATGACTCCGAGCACAGGCTCATCAAGACTACACAGTGCACAGATAACGGAGAGGGAAGTATAAACACGGAAGAAAAGATTTTTCTGCTTAGTGTTTCGGAGGCGAATGAATTCACCTTTAAACTTGGAGAAGATACTTTACGTGCGAAGCGTAGGGCGATAGGAACGGGATTTTCTAAAGAGAAAAAGAACGATGGATGTAAATTGTATGTGTATGATAAAAAAGTCAAAGCTGATTATATCCTTGAGAAAAATGAAGAGTTTGGCTGCTCATGGTGGTGGCTGAGAACTCAACCTGCGATTTCCTCACGTGCGTATTTTGTAGGTACTCGTAGCAGTATTCGCAGTTACGGACATGTCAACTTAGCTTGTTACGGTGTGCGCCCCGCTTTAATCCTTAATCTTCAATGAGATAATTTCCAGAGCCTTGCCCATCTGCTCTTCGCGGGAAGTGAACCCTACCACAGAAACAAAACAGCCTGAACCCCTAGGAATACAGGACTCAGGCTGTTTATTATTGTATCTATTTCATGGAATTAGATTTGTCTTTAGCATTGAGTGTAGCAATCAGTTTCTCGCCTTCGACATCCAGGTTTGGCAGAATACGGTCGAGCCATTTTGGAAGTGCCCAAGCTTTGTTGCCGAAAATAGACATTACAGCAGGAACTAATCCCATTCGAATAATGAAAGCATCGATTAAGATCCCTACGGCCAGTGTAAAGCCGATTTGTTTAATCATGACATCATCCGTAAAAATAAACCCTGCAAAAACGGAGATCATAATTATAGCAGCGCCTACTACGACACGACTCACCTGGTTGTATCCATGGACAACGGACTCTGATCCCTCATGACCATGAACGTACGATTCACGCATGGAACTGACAAGGAAAACCTGATAGTCCATCGCAAGCCCATATAGGATACCCGTAACGATGATTGGCATAAAGCTTAGCAATGGGCCACCGGTGTCGAAACCAAAGAGAGAATGGAGCCAGCCCCATTGGAACACGGCTGTGGTGATCCCGAAGGTAGCGAGTATGCTAAGCAGAAAGCCGATCGTAGCTTTGATAGGAACGATAATCGAACGAAATACCAACAGAAGAATAATGAGCGATAGGAGAATGATGATTCCTACATAAATGGGAAATACATCTGCCAGTTTGGCCGACATATCGATGTTAACAGCGGTAAATCCGGTAACCCCGAGTTTAACATCATTACTTTGAGCGATACTAGATTCCGTAGTCCGTAAATCATTCACCAGATTTTTGGTTGTTATATCGCTAGGACCCGTTTCTGGAATCAGACTGAAGATAGCCAAATCCTTAGTCATGCCCAGAGGAGTGACCAACGCGACATTCTTTTGAGCTTGGAGCTCTTTTACAAGATTTCCTAGGAGCTCCGGAGTGACTGGATTGGAAGAATTCTTTGGTTCTGCAACCAAAATAAGCGGTCCGTTAAAGCCCTCTCCAAAACCCTCGGATATAGCATCATAACTTTGTCTTGCTACCGTGTCCAAATTCGCTGAGGCGGCTCCGGGAATGCCCATTTCCATTTTGGCTATAGGGGTTGCTGCTACGCCAAGTACCACGACGATGGCAACAATAGTGACCCAACGATACTTGATGACGAATTTAACCCATCTATCAGCTATACCGCGGTTACCCGTTGTATGATGATCCTTGTTTTTCTTGCGAGCTTTAGGCGAACAGATGCGTTCACCCACCAATCCGAGCAATGCCGGCAATAGGGTTAAGGCAACAAATACGTTGATAAGGACGGTAGCAGCTGCTACTAACGCCATCGTTGATAAGAAAGTAAGCCCGATTACAAGCATACCGCAGAGAGCGATAATAACCGTCAAACCGGCGAAAAATACGGCGCTGCCGGATGTGCCAATAGCTCTAGCCGCAGCTTCTTGTGCGCTTAATCCTTGATCAATAATCATCCGGCGTTGGCGATTTACAATGAAAAGAGCATAATCGATTCCGACGGCTAATCCAATCATAAGCGCCAAGACGGAAGTGACACTAGGCATTTCAATGAATTTGGAAATAGAAAATGCTCCACCTACACCGATGCCGACTCCAAGCAGTGCAGTTATAAGGGGCAGACCTGCTGCAACGACAGAGCCAAGCGTCACCAGCAAAACAATTGCAGCAATGACAAGTCCGACAATCTCAGCTGATCCTACACCGATAGATACTGATTTGAGTGTCTCGCCCGGCAGTACAGTGATGTTGGTATCTTTCTCGACATTCTTGACGGTATCAATTACAGAATCAAAAATATCTTGAGAGATAGCAGATTGCTCAATAGTAAACTGGAATTGGAACAATGCAATGCTACCGTCTGCGGAAAGAATAACACCAGGTACTGGAACGCCATCTGCCATCAGAGGACCATAGGAAAGGGGTGCTGTGGCTGCTGCAGACTGATCCATACTGGCAGCCTGAGTTGCTTCAGTAGTTGAACTACTTGCTTCCGCTGCATAATCCGCAGGATTAATCACTTCGTTTATACCGTAAACCTCATTAACACCTTTAGTGATCGCTGCCAAACGTTCTGGCGTATCCAATCGCTCATTTTCAGGTGCTTTGAACACGACACTCCCTTGTCCACCAGATGCAGCCGGAAGTTCTGTTGCTAATTGATCCAAAATCTTTTGCGATTCTGTGCCTTCAATCTTCATTTCTGAACTGATATGAATACCATTCATGCTGATCATAGAGATGACAATTCCTAAAATTAAAATCCAACCTAAAATGAAGTACCCAGGTTTGCGATAAGCGGTTTTTCCCACTCTGTATAATAATGTTGACATGTATCTATTTTACACTCCCTCGATGATGAAAACTGATTGTTAGCCTATTAGAATCCGTTGCGTAAATATCCGTAAATAGTTTCCAAAAATTGATCGAACGTAAGCGTTTCAGGACTTGGATCGTCGCTCGTCGTTTGTCCCGGAAGCAGCACATTAAGTTTTCCGTCAATTAAGGGAAGCACAGTTCCGTAAACCGAATTTATAAGCAGATAAGTATAGACCTCGTCATACTTACCATTTGACAAGTGCAACAATGTTTTTTGTGCTCCAGTTTGCGTAAGATGTATTGCTCTTAGATAATGGGGCTCGAGAGCTGGGAATTTTCGGGAAAGTAAAGAAAGCTCACGCAACCTCCCTATAAGCTCAGATGTAAGTTGCATCTTAATTAGTTGATATAAGGTATCCAGCAGGGAGGCATTTTCAGGGATTTTGGTGAGCAATTCTTCATACTCATTCGTGTTCCGTACGGTAACTGCTCCCATCGCAACTGCCTCTTCCTTGCATGTGAAATAGTTTGCGAAAGTTCTTCTGGAGTAGCCGGCTTTTTGCACGATATCTTCAACAACAAAACCGTCCAACCCATGTTCAAGTGCAAGTTCGAATGCCGCTTCAGCTAGCGCTTTTTCAGTGGCTTCTTTTTTGAAATCTCTCAACGTTTGTTTAATCATAATTTATGTATACACCTCCCATATAGCTGTAATTGTGGTGAAGATTAGGATTGCTGACTATATACTAATTTAAACTTGCCCAAAGTGCAAACTTTCTCATTGGGCAAGTTTATGCTTTGGAATCTGCTTATAGAAAATTCCCAGTAGTTTCACAGCAGAAAACAGGAAATAAAAATAGAATAATTTCTCTTTATCAACAGATGAAAAGAGTACATAATTACAGACGACCTCATTAACTCTAGAAATATTTTGTGAGTATTATAAATGATCTTTTCAAAGAGGGGAGTTCGTTGTATGTATGGAATTCTGGCTGTTTCCGGCCTGTCTTTTCTTCTGGTGGCGGTGTTTACACCTCTATTGATCTGGACGCTGCATAGACTGAGGTTGACGCAGCCGATTCGTGCCGAGCTTCCAGCAGATCATCAGGCCAAACGGGGTACACCACTAATGGCAGGGTTGATCCTGCTTATCGGGATAGCGATTTCGCTGCAGTTTCAACCCGGGCCTCTAATGTTACTCTTATGCGTTACGTTTTTGTTGTTTAGTTCAGTCGGATTTTTGGATGATTTCAAAAAGGCTTTTTGGCAAAACCCATCCGGCATCAGCGGCCGCTCAAAACTAGTGCTTCAATTTCTTTTTACTGGATTTATATTATATGTGTTATTCCATTCGTTCGGCCTGACGAGTAATATCGAGTTATTTAAAGGCCAAAATCTGCAGTTGCCTGTGTACCTTTATGTGGCCATCATTTTGCTGTTTGTGGTCGGCTCCGCGAATGCCATCAATTTTACAGATGGTCTCGATGGGCTACTGATCAATGTTGCCATACCGTCGTATTTTTTCTTTTTTATGATCTCGGACAAACCTGAAGTGCAGACTTTTTCACTTGTTATGATCGGTTGTCTGCTAGGGCTTTTGCTTTACAATATTTATCCAGCAAGAGCGTTTATGGGCGATACTGGATCACTCGCGATCGGTGGCTCCCTTTCCGTTCTGGCTGTCATTGAAAAGGTTGAGCTTTTGATTCCGATTTTGTTTTTCGTTTATTTTGCGGAGCAGTTGTCGGTCATTTTACAAGTTTGGTACTACAAACGGACGAAGCTGCGGCTATTCCGGATGGCTCCGATCCATTACCACTTCAGCTTAAAATACGGATGGAGTGAAAACAAAATCGTGATGATTTTCGGTTTCATTTCTTGGGTATCCGTACTGCTGTGCTGGTTGATATGGAAATATTTAATTCACTAAACGAACAATTCGATACGAAACATGAATCTACATAATGTTATTGCAACAACGAGACATCGGCATCTTTTGTATTTACAAATCTATAAAAATAGATATAATGGAACACATGGAACCTTTATTGATATTCAAAGCGTTGTCTAACGAGACTCGCAGTCAAATTATGATGTGGCTAAAAACTCCCGAGGAATTTTTTGATGAAAAGCCTTATTTACAACAAGGCCTAAATTTTCAAATTGGGATTTGCGTGGGAGATATTCAAGCTAAAGCGGGGCTTGCACAGTCGGTTATTTCGAGCTATCTATTGACTATGCAAAAAGCTGGTTTGCTGGAATCTGAGCGAATTGGGAAGTGGACGTATTATCGTCGAAACGAAAAGACAATTCAAGAGTTTTCCGATTATATTAAAGAGAAACTATAGGAGAAAGGAGGAAGGGCTTTTTTTTGGTAATACATATCTACAAATCTAAATATGTGAATATAAATGGAGGATTATTTTAAAATGAAAAAGGTTAACCCTTTGCTTATTATTATTTTGGCTTTAGGCGTATTTGGCATTATTACAACGGAAATGGGGATTATAGGTGTTCTGCCACAGGTAACTCAAAAATTTAATATATCAACTTCTCAGTCTGGATGGCTTGTAAGTATATTTGCTTTAGTTGTTGCTATTTCAGGTCCATTTCTGACCTTATTGGCTTCTGGAATTAATCGTAAAATAATTCTATTAACTGCTGTGCTTATTTTTGCAATTTCAAATATTGTTTATGCGTATACGACCATGTTTGAAGTAATGCTGATTTTCCGTATTATCCCTGCTATTTTTCATCCCGTGTTTTTTTCAGTTGCACTTGTTACCGCTGCCCAACTTGTCCCTCCGGAAAAGAGCACCAAAGCAGTTACAAAGGTTTTCGCCGGAATAACGGTCGGGTTTGCTTTTGGTGTGCCTTTGACTTCTTATCTCGCGGACAAAATTTCGTTAGAAGTCGCTTTTCTGTTTGGAGCTGTCGTAAGTATAATTGCCTTTTTAGGAATACTAGCTTGGCTTCCTTCCATGCCAGTTAAAGAAAAAATGTCATATGGTAAACAACTTGGTATTTTACGCAAACCCCTATTGTGGTTAAATATTGTGGCAGTTATTTTTATCTTTGCAGCTATGTTTTCTGTGTACAGTTACTTTGCTGAATATCTTGGGCAGGTAACACATATGAACGGGTCATGGATTAGTATCATGTTGATGGCCTTTGGGATAATCATGATTTTTGGGAATTTTTTGTTTGGAAGCCTTTTGCATAAAGGCATTACAAAGACCGTTATCATGTTTCCATTGTTATATGCGGTAACTTACTTATTCGTATATTATCTAGGTTCTTATTTCCTTCCGATGGTTGTTATCATAATCATTTGGGGGGCAGTGCATTCCGGCGGACTGATTGTCAGTCAAGCATGGTTAACGACCGAAGCGAAAGAAGCTCCCGAATTCGGTAACAGCTTGTTTATCTCATTTTCCAACCTTGGAATTACTATAGGGACTGCTATCGGTGGTTGGTTTATTTCTCATGCAGGAATACATCGACTCATTTGGATCGGAATTATGTTTTCCCTGCTTGCTTTCTTATCGATCATAATCAAAATAAAGATTTCCAAATTAAACGTGGTGGAAGTAGAGTAAAGGCGAAACAGCGATAGCCAAGTATCTTTTTTCTGGTACATGGCTGTCGCTGTTTTCTATGATTAGTAGTACAGTCTTGTGTTTTTAAGTTTTTTAATTTATTTTTAATAGACCCCATGAAATTACATACGTGTATAAGAAAGAGGTTAACAATGAATAAGATTTATCTAGTAAAAAGATTTTTAGCTATCACACTCTTACTTGGAACAACAACTGCCTGCAACTTAGCCGAGCAGATTACTTTAGAGCCAGTTCCAACGATTACGGCTGATTCCAGTTCTGGATTGGGTTCTACGCCAGACAATACAACAGAGGACAACAAACGTTTAATAGATGCAAAGGTAACACGAGTAGTCGATGGTGACACCATGAAGCTGACTATAGGCGGCAAAAAGGAAACCATTCGTTTATTGCTGGTCGATACTCCAGAGTCAGTGAATCCGAACATCCCCGAACCACAGCCCTTTTCGTTAGAAGCTTCTGATTTCGCCAAAAAGATGCTTACGGATAAAGATGTACAAATTGAACTAGATGTATCGGAGCGGGACAAATATGGCCGCCTACTTTGTTACCTCTATATAGATGGGAAAATGTTCAATGAGATTCTGCTAGAGCAGGGTTATGCACGTGTAGCCTATGTATTTGCACCTAATACAAAATACGTAGATCAATTTAGAGCGATTCAGGATAAGGCGCGAGAGCGGGGAATAGGTATTTGGAGCATTGAAAATTACGCGCAAGACAATGGTTTTCATGTGCAGAAAAAGAAATAAATTTTAATTAGCTTAGGATATTTGAGCCTATTAGAAGAAAGGATGTAGTTTTTTGAGCGATTATATTATGGAGTTAAGAAAGCTGGTAGGTACCAGACCGCTTATAATGGCAGGAGCCTGTGTTTTATTGTGCAGCAATCATCAATTATTATTACAACGTAGAACGGACAACGGATGCTGGGGTTTGCCAGGTGGCTCGATGGAGCTTGGGGAGACTTTAGAAGAGGTCGCTAAGAGGGAGCTTTTTGAGGAAACGGGCTTAACAGCCAAAGGTCTTGAATTGTTCGACATGTTCTCTGGAAAAGATCTTTATTATAAATACCCGCACGGGGATGAAGTATATAATGTTGTGGCTGCGTATCTATGCACAGACTTTGATGGGGCGCTAAAAGTAGATGGAATTGAAGTGCAAGAATTGCGTTTTTTTAATTATGCAGAATTGCCAAGCGAGCTGTCTCCTCCAGATGTTCCCGTCATTAAGAGGTTTTTGGATCGTTTTGTGAAGTGATGTCGGATGGTATTCAAAAGATTAAAGAGGGCTGCCTAGTGGTAGCCCTTTCTTTAGTTTGCCATTTCCTCGGAAGTTTCAGTACAACCACGAATTTTCCTGTTGAAAATAACTATAGCAGCAGTGTTGACTTCGTCAAACTATTGGAGTAGTCTGTATCCAAGACCCAAACTATTGCAATAGTGTAAGGAGATGATTTAAATGACTATTAAACTTTTTGATTCGGAACTTAAAGTAATGGAAGTGTTATGGAAAGAAGGAGATAGGTCTGCCAAACAAATTTCTGATATTTTGAAGGCTGAGATTGGTTGGAATATGAATACAACTTATACTGTTATCAAAAAGTGTATTGGTAAAGGTGCAATTGAGCGCTATGAACCTAATTTTATGTGTCATGCGTTAATTGCTAAGGTGCAGGTACAAGAAATGGAGACAGATGAGCTGATTGACAAGGTGTTCAATGGTTCTGTCGACAAGTTATTTGCATCCTTACTTGGGCGTAAGAAATTATCTGCTCAACAGATTGAGAAGCTCAAACAAATCGTCGATAACGTTGAATGAGGTGATGGCCTATGAGCACCTTTATGAATATGAGTTTTACTGCTGCGGTGATGATCGTGGCTATTATTGTCATTCGATCGCTGGTCATCAATAAGCTGCCTAAGAAAACCTTTATGGTGTTATGGGGGGTGGTTGTATACAGACTACTGATTCCCTTTTCTTTGCCGTCACCATTTAGTATTTACACATGGGTTGATAGTTTACCTTTGAATAATTCGAACAATGTGACTTTCGTTAATCCGTCCTCCCCACTAACCTTAACCATGAATCTAGTAGGTTCGACTTCGACGTCTGAGGTTCAGTCGATTAATAACCATTTGTCTTTTGCTATCTCGTCTATCTTAGTCATTTGGATAATGGGTATGGTTATTTCCGCATTGTACTTCATCATCACTTATGTGAAATGTCGAAGAGAATTTCATGCTTCTTTGCCTGTTGATCATCCCGTTGCTTTGAAGTGGCTAGATGAACATAAGTTGACACGCACGATACAGATCCGGCAATTGGATTTAATCCGTTCACCCCTAACCTATGGAATTAAGCATCCAGTAATCCTACTGCCGAAAAATACAGACTGGAGTAATATTGAGCAGATACAATACATTCTTATGCATGAACTAGTACATATTCGACGATTCGATCAGATAACGAAGCTGATATTAACAGCTGTTCTCTGTGTTCATTGGTTTAACCCGTTAGTGTGGGTCATGTATATGCTGGCTAATCGTGATATTGAACATTCCTGTGATGAAACGGTTGTGCGATCATTTGGCGAAACAACGAAAAGAGCTTATGCAATGTCTCTTATAACAATGGAAGAACGAAAGAATAAGCTAAACCCTTTAAGCAATCATTTTTCAAAAAATGCGATTGAAGAAAGGATTATGATGATTATGAAGATGAAAAAAACGACCACCGCTGCGACTGTTCTAGCCATTGTCTTAGTTGTTGGGGCTACGGCTGTTTTTGCAACCAGTTCAGCGAAGTCTGCTGGCTTGAAGACGAATCAAGATTCATCTGTGTTGACTCGTGGGGACAATGATAATATTCAGTACTCAACGAATGGAGGAAAGACATGGATGAGCCAAGTGGAGTATGAAGCAAAATATCCCGTTTCAGATGTAGAATGGTGGACTTATGATGAATACAAAGCTTGGCTCGAAGATGAAAAAATAGAACTCCCAAAAATAATTGGAGGAAAAGCATGGACCTCAGGAGATGGGTGGTTCACATGGACACAGAAGCGTGTGGATGATGTTATCGCTAGGTATGAAAAAAATCTTGCTGATATTAAGAACGGGACAAAAATTTCAAAGACCGTGAATGGTCAGGACGACATGATGTTGTCCTCTAATGCGACTGAAATAAGTACTTCTGTCTACAGTGAAACCATTTCGTCGGACAACGGTGAGGTTATCTCATTTGGCCCGTTTGACACGAAGGAAGAGCTTCTTGCTAAGGTTAAACCTTACTGTGAGCAACAAGTCAAGCAAGGAAATATGACGCAGAGGGAAGCGAAAGAGATACTGAGCAAATACAATTAAGAATAATCTAAGAGTGTGTTGTCACATAAATGTTAGATTCCTGCTTAACTTCGATTTCTAAAGCGTCACCCTTCCCGCAGAACGTTAATAAGATGAACAATGAAACATGACATCAGCCCGGAAAGGTGTGCGATTATGGACGGAACAATCCTGAATTTCTTTGCTGGCGGCAACACAGCTCACGGCTTCTCTAACCTCTATGAGTCGTCATTGCAAGGTTTAACACGTTTGTTTGTTTTAAAAGGAGGCCCCGGTACGGGGAAAACTAGAATCATTCGAGAAATCGGAGATCTTCTGGCTCAACAAGGTTATGAGATCTGGTTAATTCACACAGCGTCAGATAATGATTCACTCGACGGAGTGGTTATTCCTGAATTAAAAGTAGGAATTATAGATGGTACGGCTCCACGGGTCATTAAGCCAGAATTGCCTGAAGAGGCCATCGTACATGTGAATTTGGAGCAGGCCGTCGATACGCTCCAGTTAAGCCAGCGTTGTGTTGAGATCGACAGCTTAGTTGATCAGTACACGGAAGAGCATGAACTAGCTTATTCAGGCTTTGCTGAAGCACTCCGCATTCATGACGAATGGGAAGCGATTTATATTGCGACAATGAATTTCCAAGCCGCTGATGAGCTGACTCAGGAGTATATTCAACTTCTGTATGGTGATCAGAACTTCGAAAAAGTAAGCCGGGTGGATCACCGTTTTTTAGGTGCAGCTACGCCTAAGGGTGCAGTGGATTTTGTACCTAATTTAACCGCAGGGCTAAAAAGATATCTTGTAAAAGGTCGCGCGGGTTCCGGTAAATCTACACTTTTAAAAAAATTGGCGGCTGAAGGAATAAAACGTGGTGTCGATGTTGAGATTTACCACTGTGGTTTCGATCCGAACAGCCTTGATATGATTATCGTACGCGAGCTTGGGTTTGCTATTTTTGACAGCACAGCTCCGCATGAGTATTTCCCTGATCGTGCTACCGACGAGATTGTTGATATGTATTCACGGTGCATTCAGCCAGGTACGGATGAAGCTTTTGCCGAAGCCATCGCAAGTATTAAAGAGCGATATTCCAGCACCATGAAACAATCCATTCAACATCTGACAGATGCCAAAGTATTTTTGGATGAGTTAAAGACAATCTATGCCGCAGCTACAGATTTTGACCATATAGATCAGATTAAATCCCAAATTCAACAAGAAATCAGCGGGATTGTGGAAAGTCCTCAGGAGGTTTAACCTTCATTAAAGATCGCTCTCTTAGCGGGCGGTCTTTTTTCTATGTCAAGAAATTGGTATGGTACATACGCACCCATGCGGTTATTCCCACCAGAATTGTATCCAAGTATGCTCTCTCTAGGGACAACGATAAGGGAGAGAGAAACTTATGAGTGATCAGAAAGTGATGTTTAGAACGGGTCTTAAGGATTCTGTAGCTATTGTTGCAGGATTTATTCCTGCTTGTTTTACGTTTGGATTGGTCGGTAAGGGATTAGGCCTGGGGAGTCTGGAAGTGTTCTTATTGTCAGCGCTCGTATTTGCGGGAGCCAGCCAATTTATTGGCGTGAAAATGCTTGCCGCTGGTGCCGCCGCTCCAATGATCCTGCTGCTTACGTTGATCATTAATTTAAGATATTTGTTTATAAGCCTATCTTTTGGGAGTCAGCTTGACCGTACAATCAATCCGCTGGCCAAAGTCTGGATTGGGTTCAGTTTAACAGAAGAAGTGTACGCTGTTAGTATGATCCCCCGCAATCATTCAAAAGAAAATATAACTCTTCCATATTTGCTGGGTCTACAAATTCCTCCGTATATAGCAAATTTACTGGCAACAGCTGCGGGAATATCGCTGGCATCCTACATTCCGGCTGTATACTTACCTGCTTTGAACACCTCATTATATGCCTTACTGATAGCACTAATAGTGCCACAACTAAAGGGAAGCATTCGGAATTTGGCCATATGTTTAGCAGCGGCGGGTTCTTCATGGCTCCTACATCCCGTACTTGGAAACTCCTCGATACTTGCAGCTATGTTAATGGGTATGGCAGTAGGCTCCTTATTTCGAGAGCAAGCTGAAGTAGAAAAGGAGGTATCCGTATGACTATTCTGATCATTATCGGGATGGCAATCCTTACATTTTCATTTCGTTTTGTACCTTTGCTGCTGACAAAGCATACGAATGGCTCTTCCAAAGTCCAAGCTTTGTTGGAATATTTGCCTATCGCGGTTCTTAGTGCTTTAACGGTTCCTGGGATATTTCAGGTGGACGCAGATGACAATCTTGTAGGTATCGCTTCGGGTATAGTCGCTGTTATACTGGTATTAATTAGGAAAATCCCGCTGTTACTCGTGATCTTAGGCGCTGTTTCTGCAGCACTAATTGTAAAAATCCTTACTATGAACCATTAAGAAAACCCGGATTAGAAGGGTAGGAAATCTTATGAAGCATGAATTGCTGATTACTCTCGATAAACAAAGACCCATTCCATTAAGCCGTCAAATTTATGAGCAGGTTCGTAATGCTATCCATTCAGGAGCTTTAAGTGGGGGGGATTCACTGCCTCCATCAAGGACTTTGGCTAATCAACTGGAAGTATCCAGAAGTGTAATTCTTCAATCCTACGAGCTACTTCAAGCAGAGGGTTATCTGGAGATGAGAAAAGGGGCAGGAACCTATATAACGGGGCTGCCGGTGGAGGAGAAAGACCCCCAGGATTCTGAGAACCCTTACAATTTTATAACGAAGGGTCCTGATTTCCTAACACTCAATCCTACTTCTATTATAGAAAACGACTTGAACACAGTATTATGTAATTTTCGGCACGGTGTACCTGCATGGGACGCTTTTCCAATGGATCAGTGGCAAAAAGCATTAATGAATGCCTGTCGTCGTGCATCTCCTGATACTTTGGGTTACGGCCCGGTCGAGGGCTCTTTGGGACTACGCCAAGAGATTGCACGTTTATTACGGTCTACTCGTTCGATGCCCGTGGTTCCGGAACAAATTGTGATTACATCCGGGGCGACGCAGGCATTGGATATATTATCGAGAATTTTTGTTTCAAAAGGTGATCAAGTTATTGTTGAAGATCCATCACATAACGTTGTGCGGGAGATTTTTTCGTTCGCTGGAGCGGTGGTTACACCCATCAGAGTTGACCTAGAGGGTATCTGTGTAGATGAGCTCCAAGCAAGCTGTGATACCATCAAAGAAGATCCTCATAAAAAACCAAAACTAGCTTATGTCACTCCTTCGCATCAGTTTCCTTTCGGGGTGACCCTGTCGATGAAACGAAGAGTGCAGTTACTGGAATGGGCCAAAGCCAATCAAGCTTTTATTATTGAAGATGATTATGACAGTGAATACAGGTACGAGGGTCCGAAGCTATCATCACTTGCTGGACTAGATGTTGAGGGTAGAGTAATTTATGTAGGCAGTTTTAGTAAAGTGTTATTTCCTTCTCTGCGCATAGGTTATGTTGTATTGCCTCCGACTTTGATTCAACCTTTTTTGGCGGTCAAATGGATAACAGATCGTATGTCTTCTGCTTTGGATCAGGAAGCGTTGGCGGAATTTATTCAGAATGGACATTATGCAAGGCATGTTACGCAGATGGGGAAACTTTATGCTGCCCGCAGGGCTTGTCTAGTAAAAAGTTTGGATGCTGAATTTGGCAGTCATGTCCGCTATTATGGGGAAGAGGCGGGTCTTCATTTATTAATTGAGCTGGAATCCAATGCCGAAGAGCATCGTATAGCTGAATTGGCGTTACGATATGGAGTTCAGGTTTATCCTGCGTCTTCTTATTTTGTGGGCATTAAACCTCAAGGTCCTGTCTTTCTACTTGGTTATTCCAATCTCACCGAGAATCAGATTAAAATGGGTGTGAACCGCTTGATGTTAGCTGAAACGGAAGCGGCAGTTAGTACTAGAACTTAATCGAAAGCGATAGAATATCTAATTCTGGAGGTTTTTATGAAACGGTATATGTTAGGGATTGATCTTGGCGGAACCAATATTAAAGCAGGGATTTACGATACTGATTTTATGGCTGTAAAAGAAAGATCTATACCAACAGAGGCTGCTAAGGGCCCGGCCCATGTGTTGGGACGGATTAGAGAAGCAGTACGTTTAATCACGGATGAAGCGAATATTCCATTAGATTTGGTAGAAGGAATGGGAATGGGAGTGCCAGGATTACTTGATCCAGTAACGGGAATTTCTTTTTTCTCACCGAATTTTCCGGATTGGGAGCATGTACATGTTGTAGATGAGATGAAAAAATTCTATGACTTTCCTACTTTTATTGATAATGATGTTAGGGTTAATCTTTATGGTGAATGGCAACAAGGTGCAGGAAGAGGGTATAACAATCTGGTTCTGATTACCTTGGGAACGGGATTAGGGTCGGGTATTGTGAACGACGGAAAAGTGATCTATGGTACGTCTTATAGCGCGGGTGAAATTGGGCATATGAATATGTACAGGAACGGGCGTCCCTGCAAATGTGGAAGCTCCGGTTGTTTGGGGCGATATGTGTCCGCGATTGGCATGGTGAATACTTTTAAAGAGAAGCTGAAAGAAGGTCGAACAAGTATTATTCAGACTTGGACTAAGGATCAAGATGAGCAAATTACCGCGTTAATGATATCTGAGGCTTACGAACTTGGAGACGCTCTCTCTATGGAAGTAATGCAGGAGACTGGAACTATACTTGGATTTGGATTAGCGAATGTTGTGAATATCCTCAACCCGGATCTTATTATTGTAGGTGGGGGAATGGCAGCGGCGGGAGATAAATTGCTCCAACCTGTAAGAGAGACTGTGCATCAGCATGCGTTGAAGCTATCAAGCAGTAAGTGTAAAATTGTTCAAGCAGAGCTTGGGAGTCGAGCAGGAACTATAGGTGCGGCCTCTTATGCGTATAGTAAGCTGCAAGATGCAGGGAAATTAAACTTTGCTTAGTGTTATTTGTTTTTTTACATGAAATGGAACCAGATCGAGCCGCCCGGAATACAACTGTATAAAACCGTGGAGGTGCTCTTATGTTTGCAATCATGCAATTAATAGGTGGAGTGATTCTTTCTTTGGGATGGATCCCGCAGATTGTTCAAATCCTCAAATCAAAATCCGTAGCCGATTTAAATCTCAAATCGTATTTACTTATGCTGCTCGGGATTAGTTTAATGGAAGCTTATGCGATCAGTTTGGCGGTTACGGGGGTTGGATTAGCTTTTTTGATTACGAATACGATGTCTTTATGTGTTGTGTTGCTGGTTATTATTCTAGTGATTAAATATCGAACAAGACCATGAATGAAGCTAATAGATATATTCTAGATAATGAATGCAGGAGGTTAATTTGCGCGAAAAATATTATACATATGAAATCGATGCGGTAATTTTTCAATTGCAGGAAGCCTGTGATTTTGCTTGGTTAACTAAGCTGGGAAAAGTGTTTAAAGTGTTCGATCAGCAAGACTCCGGAAATCTTTCTTTTGGTGTGGAGCAGGAGGGGAAGAAGTATTTTGTGAAATTTGCTGGGGTGAAACCTTTGACTTATGCCGGGAATCCTCAGGATGCTGTTAACCGTTTAATTGAAGCTATTCCGTTATATAACGAACTTAGATATGATGCGCTGATCGCGCTACTGTCGCATTTTGAAGTTGAGTCGGGGTATGTAGCAGTATTTGATTGGTTTGCAGGTGAATGTTTACATTCGCATTGGCTGTTTGCGGGAGAAGCAAAGCTGAGTCATCCGGAGTCGCCTTTTTTTCGTTATAAGCAATTATCCGTTGAAAAACGTCTGTCTTCATTAGATGTAATCTTTTCGTTTCATGAACATGTGGAGGTACAGGGTTATGTGGCTGTCGATTTTTATGATGGAAGTATTCTTTATGATTTTGTAAACGATAAAACTAAAATTTGTGATATTGATTATTATAGAGGTAAGCCTGCTGTAAATGATCTGGGAGAGAACTTCTGGGGTTCATCCAGATTCAAGTCACCGGAAGAGTTTAGCTTGGATGCGCCGATTGATGAAGTTACGAATGTATTTAATATGGGCGCCACAGCATTTGTTTTATTAGGAGGAGCATCCGATCGATCGTTTGCAAAATGGGAAACCAGCCAAGCTCTCTACGAGGTTGCTTTGCGGGCTGTCAGTGCGGTGAGGGAGCAGCGGTATCGGAATATAGCGGAATTTAAATTGGCTTGGGATGCGGCAAAAAATGTTTGAGGCTGGAGGGAAGACGAGGGATATAATTGCTGGTAAACTTTTATGATTTGGATAAGGAAAAAGAAGTTGAGCTGAAGTACGTTGTTATTATGGTTAAACATGGTGAAGAATGGATCTTAGCGAGACATCAGAACCGTTCGACGTGGGAGTTTGCCGGAGGGCATATAGAGGTTGGCGAAATCCCGGAGCAGGCTGCTGCCAGAGAATTATATGAAGAAACGGGTGCGGAACAATTCTCACTTTTTCCAATAGCTATTTATAGGGTCACTAGTATCGACGCTCCAGAAAATTATGGTAAGTTATATTTTGCAAATGTGGAACAGTTCGCAGAACTTCCTCCTTATGAGATGGCAGAAATCAGAGGATTTACTGAGATACCAAAAGAGCTGACGTATCCCTTGATTTACCCAGCCTTGATATCAAAAGTTCAGGATTTCATTAACCATTCATCTTCAGCTGTAGGATAAGAATGATAGCCCTGCTGTTGTCACATGATATGATTAATAAATAGAACAAGCAGGAGGGATTTCATTGAAAAGAGACATTCAGCATGTACCCTATGGCTATGAGCCGCCAGTTGAGCAACGTAAAGGGACTTTAGTGTTTTACGACTCTTTTGAACATATAACAGATCAAGAGCTTGAAGTGGCGGCAAAAACTGCAACAGACCGGCGTTTCACCAAACTGGTGTTATATCCACTTCATGAGGAAACGGTGCGACGGATGACCAAAGAGCCGGTGAGCGCTTATTATAAGCGAGAGGACCGGCTGCATGAATGGAAAAGGGAGCAAGGGCGTAGCTTTATCACGGTAGAGAGTTTGGAAGGGAAGCGAAAGAAGTATACTCCGCTTGATTCAGCGTTGCGGCATCTTTTGGAGATCTATCCTTCGCCGATTTTTCTGTATTTAACGCCTGAGGTGGCGAATCAGTTTGCGTCTTATTCTTCTTTTGAAGAGTGGATTGTAAAGATTCGGTTATTGTTGCCAGCTGCACCTTTATCACTGCATCCACGGTTACTAAAATTTCGCCATCGCTGGGATGTTGTTGGAGAAGAGAGAGATTAAAATTAACAAATTTAATTTGTGCTGCTTTGTTTACGTCTGTAATTGTACATTCTCCATTGATAATGGATAAAACATCCGATACAAAAACCTAGGATTGCCACAGTGGCGGCCACCGCAACGAGCGCTGTGAAAATGTAAGCTGCGATCGTCCAGCCAACGATGAAGCTGATCAGACCCCCTGCGAGGCAGAAGACAGCAATGCTTTGATTAAACTGTTGTTGTGACCAGTCTTCGAGTACATAGTGGGAACGCTCTTTTGTCAGAAACCTGGCAGCTAGCTTAATGATGGGATTATAACCGAACAAAAGACCGAGCAATCCGGCAAACAAGGGCAGCGCTAGTATCCAGTGTTGTCCTGTTAGCCAGGTTAATATTACAGAAATGACGATAAACGCCTGATTAGTTTTTACTAATGGCCGGGGAATTCCTTTGGGCACGTTTTGCATTTTATTCACACCTTTCTCATTGGAATAATTATAGTATACGCTGTGATTGCGGGAATGGGAAGTAGAGAATTTCAAGCGGACGTGGGGTGTCGGGAGTTAATTTAGTGAGGGAGAGAGAAGGTATGGAGATGGCTGGAGGCGGATGGGGAAGATGGGGCGGGCGGATGGAGGTAGGTGGAGCAGATGGGCGGATGAAGCAGACGGGCTAGAAGGGGGCAGATGGAGCAAATGGGGCGAGTGGGGGCAGAAGGAGCAGATGGGCTGGATGGAGGCAGGTAGTAATTTATTGCGAAAATACAGATGGACATTAATAGCATCCCACCCCAAGCACATTACGTCCTCACCTCCTCTCCACAGCACATTGGGCCTTCTCTCGTTCACACCATCTCGTTCACCTCATCTGCTTCACACCATCTCCTGCACACCATCTCCTTCACCTCATCTCATTCACTCCATCGGACCCCAGAGTCCTTATTTGCGGGAAAAGTAACCTTTTGAAAGATTAACGGACCCCATTGCAGCTATGAGCACAAAAATGGATGAAAACAGTCCGGTTTGAGGGGAATAGCGGTGCTGAGGTCCGATAAATTTTGAAAAGACATGATTTAGCGCAAATAGCTGCATCTGAGTCCGATAGGAATGTTAGCTTGAGAGCAAGTGTAGTACATGGAAAACAAAAGTGTGGGAGTAAGTGTGAAGCAAGGGAGTAGACGGACAAATGCAAGCGCGGAAATAGTGTGAGGCAAGTGTGCGATCTAATGAAGCTTAATAGCTCGATGAGAAGTAAATGTGAAGTAGAAGGATGTACGAAATTAGGAGCTATCGGACCCCAGAGTCCTTAAATGCTGGAAAAGTAACCTTTTGAGTAATTATCGGACTCCATTGCAGCTATGTGCACAAAAAGGGATGAAAGTAGTCCGGTTTGAGGGGAATAGCGACGGTGAGGTCCGGAAAATTGTGAAAAGACATGATTTAGCGCAAATAGCTGCATCTGAGTCCGATAGGAATGTTAGCTTGAGAGCAAGTGTAGTACATGGAAAACAAAAGTGTGGGAGTAAGTGTGAAGCAAGGGAGTACACGGACAAATGCATACGCGGAAATAGTGTGAGGCAAGTGTGCGACCTAATGAAGCTAATAGCTCGATGAGAAGTAAATGTGAAGTAGAAGGATGTACGAAGTTAGGAGCTATCGGACCCCAGAGTCCTTATATGCTGGAAAAGTAACCTTTTGAGTAATTATCGGACTCCATTGCAGCTATGTGCACAAAATGGGATGAAAACAGTCCGGTTTGAGGGGAATAGCGACGGTGAGGTCCGAAAATGAGCCCAAAAGCATGTTTTAGCGCAAATAGCTGCATCTGAGTCCGATAGGGAGGATGGAGCTAACCCAACCAACCCCCACGATCTTCCACCAAAATTACTTTGAATTTAAGTAATTTATGTGTTGACATATCTCTTTGAAATATGGTTTTATTATGTAGACCAATTGTTATAATGCAAAGGAAGTGTCAGCTTGTCAAACAAGCCGAATACGCGTGAGGCGATTTTGGACACAGCTTCGAAATTGTTTTTTTCTCAGGGATATCATGCAACAGGACTGAATCAGATTATTAAAGACAGCGATTCACCGAAGGGGTCTCTTTATTACTACTTTCCTCACGGTAAAGAAGAACTGGCTTTAACATGTATTAACCGGACTAGTGAAGTTGTCGCTCAGAAGCTTAGACATCATATGGAGAACAGCAAGAGTGCGTCTGAGGCAATGGAGGATTTCATTCTAGGAATGGCTAAAGATGCTGTGGAATCCTCATACGAAGGGATTGTTCCGTTTAGTTTTTGGTTGGCGGCGGAGACATCCTGTATTAGTGAGGAGCTGCGGACTGCATGTAAATCTGTGTTTATGGACTTGCAGGATGTGATCAAGAAACGTCTTTTGGATGAGGGCGTAGAGAACAAGCCCGCGGCCGATAAGGCTTCAGTGGTAATCTCTTTATTTGAAGGGGCGCTTCTCCAGACGCTGACTTTTCGGGAGGAACAACCGCTTCTCGCGGCGGCAAAGTTTATCCCAGTAATACTTGGTTAGATACAGACAAATAGATAAGATTATCAGGAGGATTAAGGGTGGAAGCAACTATGCAAGGGAATCAACAAAAAGAGGTCAAGAAGTTTAAGACTATTCCAATTCTTGTCTCTTTATTACTAGCAGGTTTTATCGGAATGTTCAGTGAAACGGCATTAAATGTTGCCTTAAGCGATCTTATGAATGTCCTACAAATTACCCCAGCAACAGCACAATGGTTGACAACAGCTTATCTGCTTACACTGGGTATATTAGTACCAATTTCGGGGATGCTGCTTCAATGGTTTTCGACGAGACAGCTGTTTATAGCCGCTTTATGTTTTTCAATCCTAGGAACATTCCTAGCGGCAGTATCACCTAACTTTGAGTTCTTACTTACAGCAAGAGTGGTTCAAGCTATGGGAACAGCGCTTCTGTTACCACTGATGTTTAATACAATCCTTATCATCATTGCTCCTGAAAAACGTGGGGCAGCAATGGGGATGATCGGTCTGGTTATTATGGTTGCTCCGGCGATTGGGCCTACCATTGCTGGACTGCTTATTGAAAGCCTCAGCTGGCACTGGATCTTCTGGTTGTCATTGCCATTCTTAGTGATTGCATTGATATTCGGGATTCTGTTCATGCAAAATGTAACAAAGGTGACGAAACCGAAGATTGATATCCTCTCCATTGTGTTGTCTTCACTCGGGTTTGGTGGTATTGTGTTTGGTTTCAGCAGTGCCGGTGAAGAAGCGGGCTGGGGAAGTCCGAAAGTGATCATTGCGATCATCGTAGGTGTAGTAGCGCTGTTATTGTTTGGACTTCGTCAAATGAAGATGAAGGAGCCAATGATTAATCTGCGTGCTTTTAAATATCCAATGTTCGCTATTGGTGTAGCTATGGTATTTATCTGTATGATGGTTATTCTGTCCTCCATGTTGATTCTTCCGATGTACCTTCAACAAGGACAAGGTTATACAGCTTTCAAAGCGGGTCTGTTGCTGCTTCCAGGTGGAATTATAAACGGATTGATGTCCCCAATTATGGGTCGTATGTTTGATAAATACGGTCCGAAATGGCTCGTGATTCCAGGTCTGATTATTGCAGCAGTAGCCTTGTGGTTCTTCTCCAGTATTACTGTAGCTTCTACGGTTGTGTTCGTAATCGTACTTCACAGTACGCTTATGATTGGTATTTCGATGGTATTTATGCCGGCACAGACGAATGGTATTAACCAGTTGCCACTAGAACTTTATCCAGATGGTACAGCTATTATGAATACACTGCAGCAGGTTGCTGGTGCCATTGGTACTGCATTAGCAGTCAGCATTATGACCGCGGGTTCAAAAAGCTACATGAAAACTGTGGAGAACCCAGCAGATCCAGCTAATATGTTACCTGCGTTCACGAACGGTGTACAAAATGCTTTTATTTTCGGAATGAGTATGGCGATTGTAGGACTAATTCTTGCTTTCTTCATAAAAAGAGTAGTTGTTAATCATAAAATGAATACCCCGATGCATTAATAAATAAATTTGACGCAAGAAAAGGTGTTCGAATAGGTTAGTTTGTAAAATCCCCTTAGGATAGACAGTGAAAAAAAGTTCATGATCTCATGGACTTAACACTGTTGATCGAAGGGGATTTTTTTGTTCGCAATAAGAAAGAGGACCACTCCTCGGTAGAATACCGAAAAGCGACCTCCACTTAATATTTTTTTCAAGAAAAATGCTGGGATATATTAGTCAGATATTCTTCTTCGGCCGTATTTTCTTTCATTTGAATGAGCATTTTTGCATCTTCACCAACAACATATCGGAATTGACTTGTCCCATCTGTGGCGGCTTGATATATTGTTTCCGCAACAAGTTCTGGAGGCGAAGCATACGCAGGTTGTTTTTCCATCTCACCCAATTTACCCAAAAATGCAGTAGTAAAAGGTTTATATTCCGTTAATGCTTCATTAAAAAAGAACTCCATCGATCTACCACCAAAGTCTGTCTGAATGGCACCAGGTTCAATTAACTTTACTTTGATGTTTTGTGATGCTAATTCATAAGATACGGATTCAGAAAAACCTTCTACGGCAAATTTCGTTGAATGATACAGAGACATTGTAGGAAAGGTAACTTTTCCACCCATAGAAGAGATATTGATTAGCAAACCATCTTGATTAGCTCTAAAATGTGGCAGCATGGCTTTAGTCATACTGATAAGACCAAAAACGTTGACTTCAAACTGTCTTCTGATCTGCTCATCTGTAGCTACTTCTATAAGTCCCATTGTTCCATAACCAGCATTATTGAGAAGAACGTCAATTTTACCGAACCGTTTGATCGCCTCCTCTAACGCAGGTTGAATCGTGTCTGCTTTCTCAACATCGAGCCGTAACACCAACACATTATCAAGTGTAGTGAATTCACTTTCTTGTTCAGGTGAACGCATCGTGGCTACCACATTCCATCCTCTTTCAGCAAAATGTTTTGCTGTAGTTCTACCGATACCAGACGAAGCACCCGTTATAAAAATTGTTTTCATCTACAATTCCTCCTAAAAGTTTTATGAGCGGTACATCTTAACCTGGTTCGTATTAAAACTCACTTCGTAAGTACTAACTTCTCCATGTTTAACAATCCCTCAGCAATGGTTGTTAGTTTAGCCTTATATTCTTCTATGCCAATTTGAATGCAGATGATCTGTGCTGGATGCATTTCATCTTTATAAAGCGAATACTGAGCGAGTAATTGATCTAACTTATGTTGTGATTCCTCTTGAGCTTGCTTCAACCAAATAATCACCTTCTCATACCCGACAAATTCACCAAAATAAAGCCTCATCATAAAATCAGATTTCTTAATACTGTCAGCCTCTAGTGGGGCTAGTAAATAGGCATTAAAACTATCTCTTCCTTTATCCGTGATGTTTAAAAGATTTTTATTAGGCTTACCTTCCTGAGGTATGTTTTCCTTAGTAATCAGACCCTCCTTTTCCATGCGAGCAAGTGTAGGGTAAATCGTTCCATAACTAGAACTATAGAAATTAGAGAATATTTCCTCCAATAACTGCTTTATTTCGTATCCAGTCAACGATTTTTTCATAAGCATGCCTAAAATAACATCCTGACTGTTCAAAATAGGGCCTCCTTTAAGTTTCTAAATATTTGTATATCGTTATCACAATATATCAGACCTTTATATATTGAGTCAATATATATTGGACGGATACTTGGAGTTGTTTTTTTATGTATTCATAATAATTAAGAGACATCCCGAAAAAACGACGATCGCTCCCTGGCAGAATACCGGGGAGCGATCGTCATTTAATTCTCACTTATTAAATTTTCATTGTGTCCATTCCATCATATATACTCGTTGTAACTCCACGTTAAGGATCACGATACAGTAGCTACCATCATCTTTTTTCTTATAGTAATAGAATCCTCTTTCTTCGAGTTCTATAGGGTTAGCCCAAAATAATTTTTCGTATTTTTCTTTTTCATTTGGATAAATGGCAATCACAGAGTCTTTGAAACTTGATATTCTCTCTTTTAAGGGGTCAATGGATTCAACATTGAGGGGATGCCAAAATGCTGCATCTTTGATTTCTTTGAATTGCTTTTCGTCATAATCTAATACGTAATAGCTTTCGCCATCCCCATGGAAACTGGGTGGACTTTCAAATATCACCTTTGACTCTGTAGGTTTAGAGATCGATATGCCCCAATTTATCTTCCACGTCTCATAATAGTTCATCGAATTGTTACGGAGCATATATCCAACGAAAACAAATATGAATAGAACGGTAAAACTCAAGATTGTTATTGTTGTTTTTCTCATCGTTGATCTCCTCAACATCCTGCTTGTATTACCATTATTATACATGAATGAGGAGGGAATAAGGGATTCTTAATAGAAACTTTACATGCATAGATTTACGATGTATAGTTATCCTAGGTATAAAAGGATAACTAATATTCATGATATACAGATATTAGTCATTAGAAGAGGAAGCAAATCAACGGTATAAATCCCGTAGAATGAGCCGAATCCGGTCCCAAGCCAATTGTAAAGTTAGAATTTAGGAGGTGTTAGCTGTTGAAAGTAAGTAAAGAGATGCTGAAGGGCAGTACGGGTACGTTAATTCTGACTCTTTTACTGGAGAAGCCATTATATGGTTATGAGTTAATCAAAGAGCTGGAGCTGAGATCACAGGGTGTTTTTTCATTAAAAGAAGGAACCTTGTATCCAATTCTGCATGCGATGGAAAGTGAGCGCTGGGTAGAGGCTTACTGGATGGAGGTAGAGGGAAGGAAGCGTAAATACTATAGAATTCTGGATGAAGGTAAAGAGAAACTCAAGGAGAAAAAAGCAGAATGGGTTATGTTTAAAGGTGCAGTTGACTCCGTTCTGGGAGAGGGTGGTGTATGATGAAAGAGAGGCAGCAGCAATTTTTGGATGAAGTGTGTGCAGAGATTAAAGCGAAAAAAACTCACCCAGAGATACGTCAAGAATTAGCTAGTCATCTAGAAGATTTAATTTGTGAAAAAGAATCAGACGGTGTATCACGGGAAGAAGCCATAGCTTGGGCGATCGCACAAATGGGGAACCCGCAAACGTTAGGAAAGGAACTTCATCTAATACATAAACCACATGTACCTTGGGAATTGTTTGGCGTTGTAGCTTTATTATCCGCGATCAGTCTGATCGGAATGAGTTCTGTGGATGTAGGCTACAGTGATATTGTTAAAGGTGCTTTTTTGGATAATGCGTTTAGACGCCAAGCGATAAATATACTCATTGGAATTGTATTGATGTTTGGATTGTATTTCATTGATTTCAGAAAGCTGAGAAGTTTCTCGTGGGTATTATACGGAACATCAATAGCAGGAATTCTGTCGAGTATATTCTGGGGGATAACAATAAATGGAGTAAATTATGGTCCTAGGATTTTTTTGATCTTACCTGATATGACATCCTATCGTCCTTATGTTTTGATAGTCGCGTTAGCAGGGATTTTAGTGAATCGTAAGGAATCGGCTAAAAAGAAAACTTGGCGGAGTGGGTTGTTCGACATAAGCCTTCTGTTAGCACCTGCATGGCTTCTTATCTCTCTAAACTCTCTTCCAGAGCTTGTGGTGTATCTAATCTCTTCACTAGTATTATATGTATGGATTACTCGCGATTGGATAAAGAGTGTAGTATTATTAGGGTTCTTTGTAATAGTTGGACTAATGTTCATCTTCAATAGCGACTACCTGATGGCCAGAATTATTAGTGCAATAAATCCATCTTTAGATCCAGAAGGTTATGGCTATATCTATCAAGTAATGCGTGAAGTTATTAGTTCAGCGGGTTGGTGGGGGCACGGATTCGGAGCAGTAGAACAAAAGCTGCCGTATGTTTACTCAGATATGTTGCCTGTCTATCTTATTCACTGTTTTGGTTGGGCGGGGGCGCTGCTTTTGCTTGCAGTTATCTCCTGGTTCTTTATCAAGCTTCTATCTACGATACGAGCGATTCGTGATCCCTATGGACAAGCTTTAGTGTTGGGTTTGGCATTTTTGCTAGCCATAAGACTAACCTATGGTCTTGCTGTTTTGAGCGGCGGAATGATGCTGACTTCTATCCCGTTCCCTTTCCTGAGCTATGGGAGTCATGTATGGTTTGAATATGCGGCTATTGGACTTTTGATGGGAATTTATCGTAGGAAGGATATTGGAGCCGTCCAGGATAATACTGTACTGAGTTAGATTCAGGATCCTCTCGTATGTCTAATTATTAAGTATGAATACTTAAGGGAGGTCTTTTAATGGGATGGAAAAAAACAGGCTTGTTAAGTGTTGCCTTTGCCCTAGGCTCTATGGGAGGGTTTGGGAGTATACATACAACTGATACTGTAGCTGCCGCAACTGTGAAAGAATCTGCAAAAGTCTATAACCAATTCCAACAATATGTACAGAAACCGGCATCTCTTGCTAACGCACGGAATTATTTGATTAACCATATCAAAGAAGTGGATACCTGGACAGCAACTCAGATGACACTCCAGCTCGAAAATGCACAGAAGGCATATTTACCTGTGTACTCTGAGAAGGTTTTTCCGGAGAATGTTCAGAAAGAGATAAATAATGCTTTTTCCAAAAGCAAAAATCTAACCTACAGCACACTCCTTAATGCGATCAAAGATGCTAATGTACGCAATATGTTAATTGAAGGACGGGATAAGGGGTATAAGCTGGAGACTAGTGAGGGCATGTACTATCCAGTGATGCATTATGAGGGGTTCAAAAGCTTTAAGCCGTATGTCACGAAGGACATCGCTGCTTATATAGACATCATGGCCACTGAATCGAATCAACCAAGTGTTTTTGATGCAGCTATTGTGATTAGTTGGACAGAGTTAACGAACAGGGCGCTTGCACTGGAGGACTTTGTGACGAAATACCCAGCTTCCAATCGGTCAACCATTCTTCAAAAAGAGCTGCTCAATGCAACTTCACGCTTATTATATGGATCAAGCAACACACCAGCTTATGACTATGATGAGCAAGTAATCAAACCTGAAGTAAAGAAGGCGTATGAGAATGCATTAAAAGGAAACAAAGGCGATACCAGAATCCTAATGATTTTAGAAAAACTACTGCAGTTACTTGATTCCACGAATAATAAACTCACACCTGAAGTGGAGAAGTTTCTGAATCAAACGGTTAATTCGAAATGAAGAGGCGGGATCTATTGAGAAGCGGATTTAGAGGAACAAAAATCATAGTTTTCGCATTTGTGCTGTTGTTATGGACAAACACTATTTTTATGGGCAGTGCAGATGCAGCTTACGTTGGATCATCTACAGACAATGTACTGCAGCAAATGCAGCTGGAGAAGAAAAACCGTCTGCCGCAAGGATTTGTCTATTTGGATGAAGTGATTCCTACTGCCCAATTTGAAATTCGCTATTACGGAGACAATAATTTTGTAGGGAAGCGGATTGATGGTTATAAAGCGCCTTTAGCGATCTTTTCACGGACTGCAGCTACAGCCTTGAAGGCAGTAAGTGAGGATTTAGCCAAAAAAGGATATATCCTAAAAATCTATGATGCTTATCGTCCGCAGACCGCGGTGAATCATTTTGTAAGATGGTCACAGAATTCCGCGGATACTAAGATGAAGCAGCAATATTACCCGCTACTGGATAAACGTAATTTATTTAAACTCGGATTTATAGCGAAAAAATCAGGACATTCCCGTGGCAGTACCATCGATTTAACGATCGTCAATAAAGAGACCGGTGTAGATGTAGATATGGGCAGCCCGTTTGATTTTTTCGGAGAGATCTCTTTTTATGATACATCGTTGATCACCAAAACTCAGAAAGCAAATCGCGCAATTCTCAAAGAGGTTATGGTGAAGCAAGGCTTTAAACCTTATAGTAAGGAATGGTGGCATTTTACGCTGATAAAAGAGCCTTTTCCTAAGCAGTATTTTGACTTCAAGGTGGAATAGTTATTTAAAAGAAGCGGCCCAACATAATGTTGAACGGCTTCTTTTTTTGCTTGTCTTGATTATCCTTAGGATTAGCACATGCTGGAAACGCACATAATACTTGTAATAACTAAAGGGAGGTTTCGAGCGGATGATCAAAATGGCAGCGGTTGTTGTGTTAGGTGTTCTGTTTTTAACTAATGGATTTGGTGGATTTGCCGCTCCAACAGTATGGGCAGACTCCGGCCAGGTTAGCGTAATTTTGAATGGTAAACTACTGGAAACTAATCCCCATTCAGCCTACAATAAGGGTTCCACGGTCATGATTCCGCTCAGAGAGGCTTCCAATGCACTGAAATATACAACAACATATCAAAAAAGTTCAGAAACTATAACGCTAACAAGGATAAATGAAATAATTAAATGGAAGCTTAACGAACATTTAGTTAGCATCAATAATGCACAAGAGTTGGTTTTTAAAGATGATTTCGAATTCAGACAGGATCATATCTATGTTCCAATCTCCTTTTTTAAGACAATTGGTTTAGTAACCTCATATGATGGGGAGTCCAATCAAGTTGAAGTGTATACCCCTGAAGTGACAGCGAGTGTTATAGCGGGGTTACTGGTCGGCGGTAAATATAATGAATTATCGGAGCGATATCATTATGATGTGGTCGTAAATAAGCCAAGCTCAAATGGATTACTGGAAGACTGGAAGCAAATTACGATAAAAGCCGGGAATTATCATGGGATTAAATCTACAAAAAGTAGCTATAACGAGGATCAATTTTCTATCCGCTGTGTATTGGATTTTGCAGAGACAGAGATTCCACTTGAAATTATTTTGAACACATCGGGCAAAATTATAGAATTAAGAGAGACGCTCTAATCGGAAAATGATTCCATGATGACTATGCACATTTCCCAAGCGAGAAGATTTTAGGGGATTATGCATAGTCTTTTTGCTGTTCTAATATACTTTCCCAGATAATTTCTGAAGGGTATCGTAAACCCGATGTGTTTTTAATGTAAAAAATGGTTTTATTTGTTGACTTCCAGATTCATCGAATGTAAATTAAAATTTGAAATAATCAATAAAGCATTTAATTAAATTAGAGAAATGAGTGGAGTACTGGATGACAAAAACAATGAATGGAATGAGTACTGCAGAAGAGCAACCCTTTTCGTTAAAAGCAATCATCCCCCCGCTTCTTGCTATTATTGTCGGTATGATTATGGTTATTCTGGATGGTACTGTTGTGAATGTGGCCGTTCCCAAGCTGGTTGATTATTTTGCTTCCGATCTCAAAACGATTCAGTGGGCGATTACGGGTTATACTTTAGCTTTAGCGGCTGTAATCCCACTCGCGGGCTGGATGACCGATCGTTTTGGATCGAAACAAGTTTTTCTGGCAACTCTTACGATGTTTATTCTTGGCTCTATGTTATGTTCGGTTGCACAAAGCTCATCTCAGCTCATTATTTTTCGAGTCATTCAAGGTCTTGGCGGGGGGATGGTTGCTCCCATTGGGATGGCGATGGTTTTTAAATTAGCTCCAGTAGAACGTCGAGGTTCTATTATGGGGATGCTTGGTATTCCAATGCTCTTAGCTCCGGCACTCGGTCCAGTCTTATCCGGTTGGCTGGTGGAGTACGTAAGCTGGCACTGGATCTTTTTGATTAATGTACCTATTGGAATTGTTGGCATTATTCTTGGTGTTAAATATTTGCCGAAGTCTGAACAAAAGAGCAAAGGCAAACTCGATATCCTAGGCATTATCCTTGCCCCAATTGCCTTCTCTATGTTGGCTTATGGGGTGAATGAAGGCGGTGGAACAAGCTGGTCGTCTACTCCCGCTATTGTTGGCTTATCTGTTGGAGGGGTTGCATTGATCCTTCTTGTCATTGTGGAGCTGCTTCACAAAAATCCGCTTTTACAACTGCGAGTTTTCCGTTCGTCGGATTTCACTCGGGGTATTATTTTAACTTGGGTTATGCAAGCTGCTTTGTTTGGGTCCATGTTATTTGTGCCCCTTTACCTGCAGCAGATTCGAAGCTATACCCCGCTGGAGACCGGCCTGATTCTACTTCCGCAGGCTTTAGCTTCAGCAATCGGAATGCCGATTGGCGGCAGGTTGTTTGATAAGATCGGGGCTCGTCCGCTGGCGTTTGTTGGACTTAGTATCATTACGGTCACCTTGTTCCTGTTATCCGGAATTAGTGTTACAACAAATTTATCGTTAATTATGACATACCTGGGTTTCTTAGGCTTTGGGATGGGTCTAACGATGATGCCTTTGAATACTCATGTTTTGAATGCTGCTCCACGTGAATGGGTGGGAAGTGTAACTTCACTAACTGCTGCTGCTCAACAAGTCGTTGTTTCATTTGCTATAGCTGGAATGACAGGTTACCTGACTAGTCAGATCGCTGTTCATATGGGAGCACTGAAAGCGGGAAGTAATCCTTTGACAGCCGCAGTTAGTGGTTTTGATGATGTGTTCTTCCTGTCTGGCTGCATAGGAGTGGTAGGTGTATTGATGAGTATTATTTTGCGCAAGCCTAAGCTTTCTGCTGGCGATCCTACCTCTGGAGAGGGACAGAAGGCAGATGCGGCGATGATGATGGGGCATTAATTGAACCCAAAAACATAGATAATATAGAAAAGGCGTCGTTCAGCTTGTATAGTTGAACGACGCCTTTATTGTTATAAATGCTCTGGTTTCTTCTGAGCCCACGATGCGGGGAGACTTGCTTTACCAAGCAGCTCAGAAGCCACGATTCCCAGCAGAACAAGCGCTGCGCCAGCATAGCCTTGCATCGATAACTTCTCAGCAGCGAACCAATAACCAAACATCGCAGCGAAGACCGGCTCAAGGGAGAAGATTAGTCCGGTGCGGGTTGGTGAAGTATATTTTTGAGCAATAGGTTGCAGGATGAAGCCACAGGCACTGCATAGGATACCAAGCGCTAGAATTGCTGCCCAACCTGGCAAAGTAGAGGGGAGCGAAGGTGTCTCGAAGATTGCGGACAACACTAAGGCCAACCCTCCGGCAAATCCTAACTGCAAGATTCCAATATTCAGGGAATCACATTCTTTTACCGCCTTGCCTGTAAATAAGATCTGTACCGCATAGAACACTGCCGAAAGGATACACAGAAAGTCACCCGGTTGAATAGTTAAGGTTGCATTTAAGGTAAGAAGTCCAATCCCGGCTATGGCGAGGATGGAGCCGAACACTTGCGGAGGTGCAACTCTTTTTTTGAAAATAACTCGATCCAAGATCGGTACAAAAATAACCGTCAATGCAACTAAAAATCCTGCGTTTGAGGTGGTGGTTGTTTGAAGTCCGAAGGTTATACATGTGAATACGCCTAGCAGGAGGAATCCGAGGAGAGCACCATATTTTAATGTTCTCATGTCTACTCGTCTTAATCGTTTGTGGAATATCATAGCGGCTAATATAAAAGCAAGTCCGAAGCGGAGTGCAATCAGATTGAATTCGCCTAACGTACCTAACCCCATTTTCATAAATATGTAAGAGGAGCCCCAAAATAATGTTACAACTAACAGCAGCAGCTCAGCTTTGAGCGGTTTCATCTCTTCATCCATCCTTCTTCATTTTCAACTCAATATAGTATAATACGGCTCTATACATAAGGTAACTGAATGTTTATCATAGAATACATGAGTAAAACTTATGTAATTTATAAGGGTGGGAACAGAGGTTGAGCATTAATAAATATGAGATTTTTCTGAAAGTTGTAGAGCTAGGCAGCTTAACAAAAGCAGCAGAAATGCTGGGTTTTACGCAATCCGGAATTAGTCACACCATTAGCAGCTTGGAGATGGAGTTTGGGTTCGCGTTATTAATTAGAAATAGATCCGGTGTGAAATTAACGGTAAACGGGGAACAAGTTCTGCAGCCTATCCGTGAAATCTTGAAATGGAACGAGAAATTGAAGCAGGAGGTAGCGGACATCCACGGGCTAGAGATTGGCACGATCACCATCGGTACGTTCACCAGTGTGTCTGTGCATTGGCTGCCAGGGATGATTAAGCAATTTCGCAGTGAATACCCATATATAGAAATCAAGCTGATGGAAGGCGGTTATTTGGAGGTTGAGCAATGGATAGAGGCTGGAGTGATCGACTGCGGTTTTATTTCACTGCCTACACGTGAGAAGTTTGACGTAATTCCTTTAAAAAAAGACCGGATGTTAGGGATTGTATCTAAAGAGAATCCGCTTAGTGCAGAACCCTTTCTTTCCTTATCGCAAATTGCTAAAGAGGATTTCATTATCCCGAAAGCAGGCTCGGATTATGATGTTAGACGTGTGCTGGATAAGGCGGGTATTAAACCTAATGTTAAATTCTCAGCAGGTGATGACTATGCCATTATGTCGATGGTGGAGAAAGGCCTTGGCATTAGTATTTTGCCAGAGCTTGTCTTGACCCGGCAAAATTATAATGTGGCCATGCTAGAATTGGAGGAACGTAGTTTCAGATCGTTAGGAATTGCTGTCCACTCTATGAAATACGCTTCTCCCGTCACCAAAAAATTTCTAAAGCATGTGCAAGTGTGGCTGAAAGATAACACCTAAATAAATACGTCAAAAAATAAGAAACTGATACCTCATCAAAGTTAAGAGGGATCAGTTTTTTTGTTTAGTACTTCAGCTAGTTTTTCAGAAAATAGGAACTACACACAGGCTGCTATAATCGATTTTAAAGGATTTTAGTTAAATATATGTATATATCCATTATCTTATAGTTTTACGGCGTTAGATATGATTTAAGAAACGTTAAATTGCATGTTAATCCTCTATCAATATCTGTTTTAGAATAATTAATATGTTATAATTAGAAGAGTGGAAATAAGGAATGTATTCAGATGTTCTGGAAATGTGAGGACTTTATGCACAATTACGGATGGATGAGATTAGGAGGAGGATTAAGCGATTGAGCGTTACAATAATTACACTAGTCGTAGTAGCAGTATTTATAGGTGCCTTAATGAGAACCGTGTTTGGTTTTGGTGAAGCGATTGTGAGCATGCCACTGCTTGCACTGCTCCCGATTCCTATACATACTTCAGTTTCTTTGATTGGATTGGCAGGCCTCACGGTTGCCTCACTTACAGTTGTGAGTGGGTGGCGGCATATAGAACGACCTATCTTGATTCGATTAGCACTCTCAACAGTGATAGGAATTCCTGTAGGACTTGTCATGCTTTATTTAGCACCGGCAAGTGTAATTATGACTGGACTTGGTATATTTTTGATTGTTTATGGAGTTTATTCGGTGATTAAGAAGAGAATAGTTAAGACGATCGATCATCCCTTGCTTAAGGCAAAAGGCTGGGTGTATCCTTTCGGATTCGCTTCGGGTGTACTTGGCGGTGCTTATAACTTTAATGGTGTCCCTGTCGTGATCTATGGTACTTTACGACAATGGAATCCGGATCGTTTTCGGGGTACGTTGCAAGCTCATTTTCTTATTTCTGGTGTACTCGTTGTAACGGGGCATGCTATCGGGGGATTGTGGACGGTGGATGCTCTTGTTCTTTATGGATATTCTATTCCAGCAATTCTCTTAGCTACGGTCCTTGGGGTATATGTGAATAAACGTATTCCTGCTAAAAAATTTGAGAGTTACTTATTTCTGATTATCATTTTACTTGGTGTCCTAATGCTAGTGCCTCGCGGATAGTTGAAAAGAAAAAGAAAGACGTTCTTCCCCCTTACTGTATATGAACGTCTTTTAAATTTATCCAATCTTAGGGTTGACGAAGAGCCTTGTTCATGAGAAAATGTACGCGCGTACATTAAATGAATGCGTTTTCGAATAGCGAATTGAACGAGGCTAAATGTCACTGTTCATAACCTATGAGAAGGAGGAATTTATATCGCCAGCCGTAAAGAGGTTGCCGAGCTTGCAGGTGTCTCAGAAGCCACAGTATCTCGCGTGTTAAACAATGTTGGTCCGATTAAGGAAGAAACGAAGGAACGTGTGTTGGCAGCTGCACTGAAGCTAGGCTATACCCCTAGTTCACTTGCTCAGAGCTTTGCTCGTAGACGGAGCGGGAACTTGGGTGTAGTGATGCCTTATTTGCCGAAAGCCCGCTTGTTCTCCACTTATTATTTTTCGGAAATATTAAGTGGAATAGGGAGCAAGGCGCGAGAAGAGGGTTATGATCTGTTAATGCTGTTTCGGAATGCCGAAGCGCCAATGGATTATAACGAGTTGTTTAAGATGCGGAAGATCGATGCTTGCATTGTGCTTGGCGCTAAAGAAGAGCCAGGTGAGCTAGCCTCACTCCGTCGTTTGAAGGAAGAAGACCATCCTTTTTGTCTGATTAATCAGCATTTTGCTGGGGAAGCTTTTCACGAGGTGGATGCCGATCATGTCGAAGGAAGCTGGCAAGCGGCTAAACACTTACTGGAACAAGGTTTTACGAGGATTGCTTTTCTAAATGGGCCAGAATCTTATTCCAACAGCCGAGATCGTTTAACGGGGTATACCCGCGCTTTGGCAGAGGTGAATCTTTCTGTAGACTCTTCACTTTTGTTCGAAGGTAACTTTAGCCGGAAAAGCGGAATTATAGCTGCCAAAGAAATGTTGCCTTTGCTGAATGAGATTGATGCGATTATGGCCGCCAATGATCGGATGGCCATAGGTTTGCAGCAAGGGCTACAGGAGCTAGGAATACCAAGGGATCGCCTGCCAGCTATTGTGGGTTATGATGATTCGGAAGCTGCGGAGCTTACCACACCTGCATTAAGCAGTGTGCGGGTTCCCTTTTACGAACTAGGAGAACTTGCTGCAGCCCAAATCATTGAATTGCTGGGAAACAATCTGGCAGAAGTACCCGCACCAGCCGTACAGATCAAATTACCGACAGAACTAGTTATACGAGCTTCATCTAAATCTATCAACACTTAGGAGGAATAAGATGAAACAGCTTCGCATTGGAATGATCGGTTATAAATTTATGGGTAAAGCCCACAGTAATGCTTATCGCAGTTTGCCTATGTTTTTCCCGAAAGCGCTTAAACCGGAAATGTCTGTAATCTGTGGACGTAATAGTGAAGCGCTTGGAGAAGCTGCATCGCAGTTAGGCTGGGCGGATTGTGTTACGGACTGGAAGGATCTGATCGCTCGAGAGGATATTGATCTTATAGATATTAATGCTCCCAGCAACGCGCATAAGGAGATAGCTTTGGCAGCAGCCAAAGCAGGTAAACATATTTTTTGTGAAAAACCACTTGCGCTGACCTTGGCGGATTCCCGTGAAATGCTGCAAGCTGCTGAAGACGCGGGAGTTACACATATGGTTGGTTTTAATTATCGCTTTTCTCCGGCAGTTCGACTGGCTAAGAAGCTCATAGAGAGTGGGCGGCTGGGAAAGATTTATCATTTTCGGGCTTGGTTTCTACAAGATTGGATAATAGATCCGGATTTCCCTTTAGTATGGAGACTGCAGAAGGATATCGCCGGTTCGGGTTCGCATGGAGATCTGGGGGCGCATCTCATAGATTTGGCTCATTTCTTAGTAGGTGATATGAAGGAAGTAATCGGCATGAGCGAGACCTTCATAAAAGAGCGTCCGCTCGCCGCTGAAATGACTGGTTTAAGCGCTAAAGGAGATAAGGATGCACCCAAGGGTAAGGTTACCGTTGACGATGCCACCTTGTTTTTAGCCCGTTTTGATAATGGTGCTCTGGGCAGCTTTGAAGCTACAAGATTCGCAGCGGGTCATCGCTCTACCAATTCTTTTGAGATCAATGGAAGTCTTGGCAGTGTGAAATTCGACTTTGAACGTATGAATGAATTGGAAGTTTATTTGACCTCGGATGCCGAGGATGTGCAAGGTTTTCGCCGTGTGCTGGCGACCGATCCTGCTCATGAGTATGCAGAGGCTTGGTGGCCGCCTGGTCATACGATTGGTTTTGAACATACGTTTATTCACGAAATGCTGGAGCTTTCTAACGCAATTGAAGAAGGTCGTCAGCCAGAACCAAATTTCAATGATGGAGTGAAATGCCAAGCGGTGTTAGAGGCAGTAGAACGCTCTATTGATGAACGCCGGTGGGTCGATTTATCTGAGATGTAATCTAACCTTAGAAGGAGTGCTGAAGATGAGAAAAGCATTGATTGTATGGGGCGGTTGGGAGGGTCATGAGCCTGAGCAGGTAGCGGATATATTCGCTAAAATGCTGCAAGAGGAACAGTTTGAAGTTGAAGTATCGAATACACTGGAGGCTTTTGCTGATGCAGATAAGCTTCTTGGACTAGATTTGATCGTTCCGGTATGGACGATGGGTACAATCGAGCAGGATTTTGTGAATCATGTCTCCGCAGCTGTACAGCATGGAACAGGTCTTGCCGGTTGCCATGGCGGGATGTGTGATTCTTTTCGTAATAATGTAGATTGGCAGTTTATGACGGGTGGACAATGGGTAGCTCATCCTGGGAATGACGGCGTTAACTATACCGTAGAGATTTGTCAAAGCTCAAGTCCTCTGGTAGAAGGATTAGAAGATTTCAGTGTTTGCTCAGAGCAATATTATCTGCATGTAGATCCAGCTGTTGAAGTGCTTGCTACGACTCGTTTTCCAGTAGTTGAAGGACCTCATTCGTATAATAAGGCTGTTGATATGCCAGTAGCTTGGACAAAACGTTGGGGCTTGGGCAGAGTTTATTATAATTCACTGGGGCATCATGCGGACATTGTAGATCAGCCGCAAGTGCGTGAAATGATGCGCAGAGGGTTAATATGGGCAGCTGAAGGTAAAGCGCAAGCATTATCCAATGTTTCGGGGGTTAGGAATAGCTATAGTGGAATGGCAGACAGTCAATAAATTCTGGGAGCGATCAGCGAATGGATAAAGTCAAAGTTGGTATTATTGGATGCGGTAAAATCAGTAGTATCTATATGGAGAACTGTCAAAAGTTCGAGATCCTTGATCTAGTTGCATGTGCAGATTTGGATTTGGTGAGAGCACAAGAACAAGCGGATAAATACAATATTCCAAACGTCTATACCACAGAACAATTACTGAATGATCCAGAGATAGAAATCGTAATCAACTTAACGATCCCAGCTGTTCATGCGGAAGTATGCCTGAAAGCTATTGAAGCAGGTAAACATGTATACGTTGAGAAACCTCTAGCTGTGACGAGAGAAGAAGGCCGCAAAGTTCTGTCAGCTGCGCGGGAAAAGGGAGTACTTGTGGGCAGTGCACCGGAGACATTCTTCGGTGCGGGAATTCAAACGGTTTTGAAGCTGATAGATGAAGGAGTAATTGGCGAACCTGTTGCAGCTACTTCGTTTATGCTGGGCCGTGGACATGAGCATTGGCATCCAGATCCGGAATTTTATTATGCCGCTGGTGGAGGTCCAATGTTCGATATGGGTCCTTACTATTTGACGGCTTTGGTGCAGCTGCTGGGTCCTATTCATACGGTTAGCGGAATGACTGGGAAAGCGCTGGAAGAACGTACGATTACAAGCGAGAAGAAATTTGGGAATAAAATTCCTGTTCAAATTCCAACTCACGTAGCCGGAACCTTACGATTTGAAAATGGTGCCATTGCAACGTTGATTACAAGCTTTGATATCTTTGGCGGGAGCAACCTGCCACATATAGAAATCTACGGAACGCTAGGAACGATTCAAGTTCCAGACCCGAATAACTTTGGGGGTCCCGTGAAACTCCGGCTTATGGGTGAGAATGAGTGGACGGAACAGCCGTTGTTGTCAGGGTATGATCAGAATACCCGCGGGATTGGACCAGCAGATATGGCTTACGCCATTCGTACGGGTAGAGGGCATCGTGCCAGTGGAGAACTGGCTTATCACGTATTAGAAGCAATGTGGGCTTTCCATGATTCTTCTGATGCTCATTCATTCTACGAAATGGAAAGCACCTGCACTCGTCCGGCGGCACTTCCAATCGGTCTTGCTCCTTACACTTTGGATTAGAGAATTCTTCCTGAAACTGCAACCTATCACTTCCGGTCTTCGTTTGAGAAGATGAAGAGTGGAGGTGTTAATAGGATGCGTAAGATAATTATTGGTTGGATATGGATTCCCGTTGTTATTTTGTTAATCAGTGGCTGTTCAGAGGCTCAACAAGCGAATAAGGAGCCGGTTCCAACTCCTGTAATTAGTTCAGAACCACAAATTTTAGCTTCTACGAACCCCGCAATGGATGATCCAGGCGCGGTTAAGACTTTCTTATCTGCTCAGAAGATTCCTAACGGAGATATTTATCTGCAAGATAACAAGGTTCATATTAATATTGTAGGTTTGAACTCGGAGATTGAGCAAAGCCTTGCTCAGACTTTCACTGCAGGTACTTATGAGCTTCATGATGTGAAATATACGATGCAAGAGTTATTATCTGCTCAAGAATTGTTGCATGAACAAGAACTATACCAGAAGCTGAATCTCTACGGCTCTGGTGTAGATACGATTGGTAATAAAGTAACTATTACCATTCCTTCAGATGATGCGGAAGCAGCTAAGCTTGAAATTGAAAAGTGGATCGATCCAAAGATGTTGACCTATGATATTTCAGAAATAGGTGATCCGCATGTAGTAGGTACAATCGTTGATATCGATACTAAACAGGCGAAGCGGATTCTAATCCTTGAACCTGGTAACGAAGATCCATCTTACTGGTTCACATTCAATGCGAAATCTGAAATGTTTAATGAAGCTGGAGAGACCATCAGCTTTAAGGATTTACAGGTTGGACAGCAGGTTAAGTTATGGAATACAGGGATGGTGCTGGAATCTTTTCCCGCGCTTGCGAGTGTGCGGAGGATGGAGCTAGCAATTACTGAATAATCTAATAGACCCGTCAACAGGTAGCAAGTGCTCCACGTATTTGAACTGTAGATGGAAAGTGAGGGTGCTCTAACCCTCACTTTTTTTAATTAGGAATAGTATACTTTTTCTACTTTATATAATGTATGCTCGATTGTTGGACAGAGATTGGCATGTACTTTGTAATATTTAACTCGAAAATATAAACTTTTCAAAAAGTTCTTTATATTATTTTTTTGTTTAAAGGCAGGAAGAAATTCTGGATTTTTCTCCACATCACCAAAACTTTGAATCCATTGCTCTACATAAGTCTGACTAAGCATTTTTCTATCTAAAACACTCATTATGGACCTTACCATTCGCTCATCTTCCCCATCGGAGTATATTCGGTCTGTTATGGTCATCTTTTCGTAAACCAAATCGAGGATAGTTATAAGGTCATTTTTATCCAGTTCGGAGCATTGAGCCAATTCATCCAAAGTATCTGCTGCATGGGCTATAGCATGAGCCCAGCCTTTTTCTTCGTCATACCCCCGGTAATCCCGCTCATTTTGCACACTGCAAAATACCTTCTCTTTTATCTGATGAATTTGCTCTCTTGAGAGAAATGGTGATTCTTTATGCCTCATGAAGAGGAGTGGGATGACTAGCATAGAGAAGGATCTAGTAAAGACAGAGTCTGTATTGGTTTCACCAAGCTTAAAATGCAAATGGTTTTTATCCAAGATAACGGGTATAAGTTGTTCCAGTTCATTTGTAGTTAGAGAATTACCTGGGATCCAATGTGATAAGGTTGTATAAATTAGCTCATCCCGTAGTTGGGCATCTAAAGAACCAATGTTATTTATCATTTCTTGTACCAACTGGAAGGTATCGGGAGGTGCTTGGTAATCATTTTCTTTTATGCATATCAACGTTTCTTTTAAATTCATTTTATAATCTCCTATTTTCCAGTGTGAATTAATTTCTAATACCGGATGGTGTAGTTCCTTTATATTGCTTAAACAGCTTGGTAAAATAATTAGGATTGTCGCAGCCCACTCGTCCAGCAATCTCCGTTACAGTAAAATCTGTCTCCAGCAACAGTCGTTCTGCTTCATTTACGCGGCAAAGATTAACATAATCGATGAAGGTTCGGCCGGTGAGCTTCTTAAAGGTTTTACAGAAATGGTATGGATTTAGATTAACGGATCTCGCGGCACTTTCAATGGTCATTTTCTCATCAAAATGGTTCTCCATGTACTCCAGCAGTGGCTTGAAACGCTCACGATTGAAGGATTGACGTTCATTTGTTCTGCCAGACACCTGCTCAGGTAAAAAGGTACGGGACAGCAATACAAAAAGCAGATGAAGTTGATTTTTGATGATCAGCTGAAATGCAGGACCTTTCTGATGCACTTCATCCACGATAGTGTTCAGAAGAGAGTAATAAGTAGAACAGGTTGGAACTAGTGCTGCTGGTTTAACTGGTAGCTGATATCGATTCTCCAAATAGGGAGCTACGAATTGTTCATGTTGAGGATCTTGCTTCCAATCTTTAAATAAAGAACTATGAAATACGACGGATATAAATCGGACATGATCATCCCGCAGACTATATCCAACATGCAAACCTCCAGAAGGAACAAACAAAACCTCTCCGGGATGCAGTTCGTAGGGCTTGCTGTCGATGTGGAAAATGGCGCTGCCTGCTTGCATGATAATGATTTCGAAATGCTCATGCCAGTGTAGAAAAAGGATGTTCTGGCCGATTTTCGCATGTCTGCATTCATTAAAAAACAATCGAAACGGATAGGTGTTTCCTTCTAATTGAGGGTATTCTTTAAGATCATTAGGATAGCTCAATATTTATTCAACTCCCACAATATACGACTATATAAACACAATATAATAAGAGTTTTAAGCTCAAATGCAGTATATACTCGGGTTATAGAACTTACTATAAACCAATATTGGAGTGGTACACAAGATGAAGGATACAATGCGTATAGGTACATTAGTTGGTGGCGGAGATGCTGTTAGAGTGATTCCGCAAATCGTAGGTCATGGCTTCGAATCTTTTAGCTTAACCTTCTGGCAGACTACAGGTGAAACAGATCTTGTGGAAACTGGTAAGCGTGTGCAAGAACTTGCGGCAAAACATGATTTTGTGATTTCATCGGTTGGCATCTTTGGCAATCCTTTGACGAATACGGGTGACAATTCCGATGCATTAGCGAGCTGGGAACGGCTTATTGATCATGCTCATGTATTTGGTACTGATATGGTATCAGGATTCACGGGACGACTACCAGGAGTGTCCATTGATGAATCGATTCCGAAGTTTGCCGAGGTATTTGGTGAGCTGACAAAAAGAGCAGCAGATCGCGGAGTAAGAATTGCTTTTGAGAACTGTTCCATGGATGGCAATTGGACTTCAGGGGACTGGAATATCGCTCATCATCCAATAGCCTGGGAAAAGATGTTTAACGCTGTCCCTGCCGACAATATGGGACTCGAATGGGAGCCTTGCCATCAGATGGTGCAGTTGATTGACCCGATTCCACAGCTGCGCAAATGGACAGATAAGATTTTCCATGTACACGGCAAGGATGCCACCATCGCTTGGGATATTGTAAAAGAATATGGAATCCACGGCCCGAAACCTTATGTATGGCACCGTACTCCGGGTTTTGGTGATACGAACTGGACAGATGTGATCTCCATTTTGCGTCAGGCTGGTTATAAAGGCACCATTGATATTGAAGGTTGGCATGATCCTGTCTATCGGGATGAACTGGAAATGATGGGTCAAGTACATGCCTTGAATCATTTAAAACAATGCCGCGGGGGCAGCTTTGTGCCTAATCCGCTTTAATAAGTCAGGGGGAGAAATATGACAGCACAGTATCGGGTAGTAGTTGCAGGTTGCGGAGGAATGGCTAATGCATGGATTGAATACGCTTTATTGCGTCCAGATACTAAGATCGTTGCTCTAGTAGATATAAGGTTGGAGTCAGCTGAGGCGATGGCCGCGAAGCATGGGATTTCATGTCTGACGTTTACGGATATTAAGCAGGCGATACAGGAGACCGCAGCAAATCTCGTCTTTGACGTTACTGTTCCCGGAAGTCATTTCAATATTTCTAGCACTGCATTGGAACTTGGATGTAATGTGTTTAGTGAGAAACCTTTAGCTGAGACTATGGAGGAATGTAATAAGATTGTTGAGATCTCGGAACGGACTGGAAACGCTCATGCGGTGATGCAGAACCGCCGTTATGATCCTCGTATTCGTTCTTTAAGAAAAATCATAGAATCAGGAACGATTGGTAGAACAGGATTTATCGGTGCAAGCTTTTTCCTTGGGGCTCATTTCGGGGGATTCCGTGATGTTATGAAAAGTCCGTTGCTGCTGGATATGGCGATTCATACCTTCGACCAGGCCCGGTTTATTAGTGGCGCGAACCCTGTGTCCGTATACTGTCAGGAGTTTAATCCTCCCGGTTCATGGTATGAGGGGAATGCTTCGGCAGTGTGCATTTTCGAGATGTCCGACGGTTCAATATTTACCTATCAGGGATCTTGGTGTGCAGAAGGTGCATCCACGTCATGGGAAGCTTCTTGGCGGGTTAACGGGGAGAAAGGAACCGCAATCTGGGATGGTCATGAGCTGCCATATGCTGAGGTAGTTACTGCAGGAGATCAGAGTGATAAGTTCATTCGTGACGTAAAGCGTGTAAATGGTGAAAACGTTGAGATGAGTAAAACATTCCATCAAGGGTGTTTGGATGAGATGTTCTTGTCATTAGCAGAGCAACGTCCTGCAGAGACGAATTGTAGAGATAATCGGTATAGTATGGCAATGGTGTTCGGAGCGCTGGAAAGTGCTGAATCTGGCCGGAAAATCGATCTAGTGGAGTTTTGAGATTGACTTCTGTTACTACAATCGCCAGCAAGGAGATCAAAATGAATATTAGAGCTTACCGAGAATCGGATCTTAGTCAAATTGTCTCATTGTTCTACGAAACAGTTCATTCCGTAAACAAACAAGACTACTCACAGGAACAGCTGGATGCTTGGGCACCTAAAGAGGAAGAGGCACTTAAGCTTAATACTTGGAGAGCTTCTTTACGTCAAAATATCACTTATGTAGCCGAAATTGATAATATTATTGTGGGCTTTTCTGATATGACAGCAGAAGGACATTTGGATCGATTATATGTTCACAAAGATTACCAAGGGCAAGGTGTAGCCTCTGCATTGGTGAATAAGTTTGAATTGAAAGCAAAAGAACAGGGTCTTTATGAAATGGATACCGAAGCAAGCATCACTGCTAAACCTTTTTTTGAACGATTGGGGTACCAGGTTATTGCGAAACAAAGTGTAGAACGAAAAGGTGTTTTGTTGGTCAATTATAGGATGAGCAAAAAAATAATGTAATTCAAAAAAAGCAGGTTGCTCATTAGAGCAGTCTGCTTTTTATGATAAGAAGGATATTCAAATTTACCCATCAATCAAGTTCATTAATGCTACAGTATCAAATCGATCCCCTTGAACTAACCATTTACCGTCCACATCAAAGAGAGTCAATATACCTTCCAAAGGTACACGTTTACTTTCTTTGTCATCCTTATCCAATAAAACAAGATCCACCGTATATTTTAACTCGACAATATCCTTTTTTTGTTCGGAAAGGTTGAATTTTAGGTTTTCCGGTTTTAAAGAAAGCTTTTGTGTATCAGCGATTTTAAATGGGATAATTGTAATTCGGTTCGCTATAGCCTTTTCGGAAAAGTATTCTGTAAAATACGGTTTCATCTCTTCATTTCGTGCAAGAATGGATTCATCAGACATTAAATCCTCAGAAGCCTTGACGGTATATTCTATATTTTTATATTTCTCTGCGGCTTTAGTAGCATCATCTACTTCTGAACTACATCCCATAATTAACGCCAGGGATAATAATATCATGCTTAATATCAACGGTGATTTACGCATTAGTACACCCCCAATGTATTTGATCTTGCATTATTATACTTATATTACCATGTTGTGGTTTCATAATTTCAAGAAGAAAATGATTCAAATCCCTAAATATGGTATGGTGTAAATATGATCGTAAATTTGAGGAGATTAAACTAAAAAGTAGAATCGAAAGGATTATTAAAATGAACACAACCTTAAAATTTACTCACGGGAATAAAGTAGGACTGATTGCTTGTTCAGATGGTGTGAGAGTAGAAAACCTAGCAAAAGTAGAGGAATTAAAAAGAGTTTTGCATTCATTTGGACTCCATGTAGTGGTGGCTAATACTTTGTTTAGAAAAGAGGGTTATTTCAGCGGCAATCCCATGGAAAGAGCAGTGGAGCTGAATCAACTATTTAAAAATACTGAAATTAGCGCGATATTCGATATTTCAGGTGGGGATTCTGCCAATCAGATCTTAGAGTACATAGACTATGAAAGTATCCGAATGACCCCCAAACCCTTTTTCGGAATGAGTGATTTGTCAGTTATTTTGAACGCTTTATATACGCAAAATAATTCGAAATCCTATCATTATCAGTTGATGAATTTAGTGTCTTCTGATGGGGCGGAGCAGCAAAGGGCTTTTTATCGAACATTCTTCGAGGGTCAAAACGATCTTTACGATTTCCGGTATCATTGGGTTCGTGGTAACCAGATGAGCGGGATAGTAATCGGGGGGAATATTCGCTGCTTTTTGAAGCTGGCAGGGACAAGCTATTTTCCGGATCCTTCGGACAAAATTTTATTGTTGGAGAGTTTAAGTGGCAGAGCTAACAAAATAGTCTCCTTTTTTGCTCAGCTCCAGCAATTGAAATATTTTGATGCTTGTGCTGGATTGATTCTAGGGTCGTTTTCAGAACTTGAGAACTTTAATGAATTCCCGATAGTAGAAGAGTATGTGAAGGAAATTAGCCATTCCGCCTCCATTCCTATCATAAAGACAGCTGAGATTGGGCATGGCAGTAACAGTAAGTGTATTGTTGTGGGTGATAAAATCACTTTGTAAAATTCTTTATCAAATTCCTCTTGCCAGAGAACTTGGAAATGGAGCATATTTATTGAAATCAGAGCGAGTACATAATACATTTGTAAAGTAATTTAATAAAGTGATTTAAAGGAGGGGTATGATGTCAACACACGATTATCTATCAAAAGAAGAATTGAAAGATGCGATTCATATTTCCTATCAGTCTCTTGATCATGAATTTGATGGCATTGAGAACTCCCAAAGAGACAATCGTATGGAAGGGGTTGATCGTACCCCAGCAGAAATCATTGCTTATCAATTGGGCTGGTTGCATCTTGTTATGAAATGGGATAAGGATGAAAAAGCAGGGTTAACCGTTATTACACCTTCACCAGATTATAAATGGAATCAACTTGGCGGATTATATCAATCGTTTTATCATACATATGCTGCCTACTCATTAGATGAGTTAAGATCTTTATTTCAAGAGACAGAACATCAGTGGCAGAACTGGATTGATTCTTTAAGTGATGAAGAACTTTTTACGCAAGGCGTGCGGAAATGGACAGGAAACAATCCAAGATGGCCAATGGTCAAATGGATTCATATTAATTCAGTAGCACCGTTTAAGACTTTTCGTTCTAAGATTCGCAAATGGAAAAAGCTTAATGTAACTAAGGAAGTATAAAAGGACGGATGATTTTTGAAGAAGATATCTATTATTGTAAGTACATTTATATTTTTGATTGCATTAAGCTCGATTATATTTGTCGTAGTAAACAACTCTTCTAAACCCATTAAGAGTCCTGAGAACATTGAACTAAAAGAGTTGGCGAATGGAAACAAAATTCAAGTGGACTTTTCGGAGAAACCGACTGTATTCGTATTTTTCACCTCATGGTGTCCATATTGTAATGACGACGCTCCTAAGATTGTCTCATTGTATGAGAAATATAAAAATAGAGTGAACATATACGGAATCAATTTGCTTTATCAAGATGATCTTTCTGAAGTAAAACAATACGTGGCGGATTACAACATTAAGTATCCCGTTCTCCTAGATGAAACAGGTGATCTCCATAAACAATTTGGTGAACAAGCTTTTCCAGCGTTGTTTTTTATAAACTCTGATGGCAAGGTTATGGATCAAATTATTGGCTCGACTGATTTTGACGCAATTGAGAGTTCGTTTAAGATTTTCATTAAAAACTATGATTAAGGAGGTTGAAATGAATACGATCCATTTAGAGGTTTTTGCAGCAAAAGATCAATCGGATGTAGATATATTTTGGGGACTTTTTAATAGTTACATTAATGAATTATCTCTCCACGTATCTATGGGCGATGATTTTGACCTGGATTACTTTTATTCAGACGAGTATAGAGAGATCATTGAAGAGCTAAGAACAAGAGATATAAATCCTTTAAATTTGTTTCTTATACATAAGGACGGTTCTGTGCTTGGATTTTTAATGTATGTTACTTATTTTGATGAGGGTGGAAAGTGTTTTTTAATGGAGTATTATATTGAACCTACGTATCGGAATTTAGGGTATGGTGAATTTGCCTATTCAATGGTCGAAAAACATGTTTATGCAGACGGTGCAAAGTATATCGAGTTAACCCCGACTAATGATGCAAATGAAAGGTTTTGGCGCAGTGTGGGGTATATGAAATCAACGGATATGGATGAGGATCATAAATACATTTATCGGAAATCACTTTGTATCTAAACCGTAAGGAGTTAATCCCTATGATCAAAAAAAGAAAGAAACTCATAATCATCACCGCATTTCTTTCATTTTTTCTTCTGATGCTGATTGTTGTCTATATGATAAATCCTCAACCTTTTATGTAGAACCAGATTTTTCAGTGGTCACAACAACGATACTTTTGAACGATATTGATCCAGACGGATTTAACTTCGATATGATCGCCCATTCAGAAATTAATAGATGGTTTGGAATCTTTGTCAGGTTTAGTGGAGCTTATTGATGGATTAAATAATGGAAAAGATTTCAAAACAATCTATAAATCAATCGAATCCCAAAGCTAGGAGGTTGAGATGAAGAAATTCATTATTGTAATTCTAGCCATAATTGCTTTATTGCCATTACATGCGGTCTCCGCGGATTGGGCCGGTTCGTTTGTTGTTTATTCAGGTGACATCTACGAAATATCAGACGATGAACTCATCCCCTCCGAAGAAATCGATAAGAAGATAGGGCATGTAACTAAATATTCCGATGAGGAAGGCACGTACAGGGGAAATTTCTCGAATATTTATCCTAAAGGTACGCCCTACTACTCAATTATCAATACCGATCCAAAAGATTACATTGCTATTAAGACCCAAGAGGATATCTTTGTAAAAGCTTATAATAAAGGCCATTATCCCAATGATGAATTGGTTAAAAAAACGATTTGGATGTATTTCTTATTGGGGACATCGGTTATCGTCTTATTAATAATTTGGATAATGAAGCGGAAGAAAGCAGTGTTGTAGCTAGAACGGCGTGGTGGAAAATTCAAGTTCAAAGGGTGAATCTAGTGGAAGAAGCATCTAGTCTAATCAAAAAATTATCATGGCACACACGCGAAGAGGAAAAGGAAGATGCAATTAATAAGCTACAATATATAAAGGATGAAGCTTTGCATTTATTAGTACAACCTATATCAAAAGACTATTGGGATGGAGCGGCTGAAACAGTCATACGTTTAGGATATCCACGTGTGAAAAGCATATTGCCGGGTTTGCTTGAATGGATACAAGATTTAAATTGGCCAGGTGCGGGGGAAATAGCTGATTTTTTACTTGAAATAGGGGATCCGATGATTCCATATGTTAAAGATGTACTAAATCAACACAGCGATGATCAAGAATGGGTGTATTGGATTTTCGAAAAATTAATTGATCATTGGAACACGAAACAAGTCCAACAGATACAAGCAGAATTAATTAAGATTTCACAGGAAAAAGCCAATGACCTATCGGCATTAAGAATCTTATTAACTCACGGTATATACGCAAAAGATGTGGTCTGTGAAATAATCCAGCACAAAAAAGATGTCCTTGTATTTGAACTCAAGGAACTTCATGATACTCATCTTGAAATTGATTGTGAAGCTCTTCATAAAGAATTCTTAAATCAGCAGCCTAATGTAATTAAACAGTTTTATGAGCACAATAAAGACCGTTTTTATATATGTAATGCGATATCTAACCGCCAAGAAGTTTTAAGAGAAATAGAAATTTTTACTGCTGAGTTTCTCACTTCGTGAAGTTATCAAGCTTTATTGAAATAAATTGAAAGGAGACTAACCAATGAACAACATAAAAGTACTTCATTATGATGCTTTTTCTCCTTATCCCAACAAAGGAAATCCAGCTGGTGTAGTATTAGATGCGGCTCATTTGAGCGAAAGTGACATGCAAGCGATAGCTCATAAGGTCGGTTTTAACGAAACAGTTTTTGTAGTCTCATCAGATGTAGCTGATTTAAGGCTTAAGTATTTTACGCCAGCCCATGAGATCAATCTTTGTGGACATGCTACAATGGCATCTTTATTTGCTTTAAAAACAAAGGGGATCCTTGGTGAGGCTGGCTCGATAAAGATCGAAACAAACGTGGGGGTGCTACCCATTCAATTCAGTATGGTAACTTCATGATTGAAATTGATTGTCTGGGAGAAATCTGTCCAGTACCAGTAATGATGTTAAAAAAACATCAAAAAGCCATTCAAAATGGCGAACAGGTGATGCTGGTTACTGATCATAGCTGCGCAAAAGTTTCCATCACGGATTACTGTCGTGGTTCAAATTTGAAATGTACCATCCAAGAAGTTATTAATGGGGTATGGGAGATTACGATTGAGATATAAGTTCAACACAATGTATCAATCAATGTCTTTTCTATATAACGAATTAATTGTTTCGTATCATTGTCACAACGCTGATTATGTTTTTTTACCATGTAGACATCGTTATTTACTTGGAACTGATCAATATGAATAATCTTGAGTTGTTTACTATACAACTCTTTTTTTATGGACATATAAGGCAGAAAGGCAACACCATGTCCTCTAATTGCAGCAAGCTTTACCGCCTCAAGGGAGTCCAGATTAAACAGTATGTTTAATTTAAGCTCACTCGCAGATATGTTATTTAAAGCCCTTTGCACACAATGAAGCTGTGAGGACCAGATTAACGGATATTTAGGGAGCTCATTCAGTGTGATTTTATCAGGACAAACGGTCGTACTGCTTGCCACTAGCATAACTTGATCTGAAAACACCATATTGGAGCTTAATTCAGATTTCGGGGAAGGTCCGGAAATAAAGCCAACATCACCTTCTTCAAGAAGCAAACGTTCTTCTACTAGTGACGATGCCCCTTCGTTTAGAGTGATATGGCAATTTGGAAAATGCTTTTTTACCTCATATAAGGTGCATGGCAGGGCATAATTACAGACTTCTGGAATCGCATAAATAGACAGCTCATGTTGTGTTGGCTGTAAATGATTGATCTCTGTGACCATATCATCATACAATTTACAGATTTGCTCCGCATACTTCTCTGCTATAATCCCTGCTTCTGTTAGGCTGGCCCCTTTATTACTTCTCACAAAAAGCTCAGAACCCAAGGTATTCTCCCAGGATTTCAACTGCTGACTCAGTGCGGATTGGGTGATATGAGATTTCTGAGCGGCTTTAGATATACTTTTTAACGAAGCAATATCTAAAAATAATTTAAGCGTTTCCATATTCATACTTATTCCTCCTGTTGCCCGCTGTTAGTGCAAACTATAGCATACTTGATTACGCTCCATCTGTGCCATTAGTAACACTTATACAGCATAAAGAAAGCAGATAACCACAGCGCAAATAAGTATGTTACTATTTTCACATAGTCAATTACATAAAACGATGGAGGTGTTAGACTATGGGGCAAACCGTAAGTCCCGAAACGAAATCAATCCGAACCAGAGCTCCTAGAAAACCTAAAAAGAGTCAGTTGCCCATCGCGTTGCTGGTCACAGTTCTCATTATTGGGTTTGGTTTTTTCCTAGACCATTCCCACGATAAAATGGTTGTCTACCTGCTTTTCGGTATTTCGTTTGGCGTTATTTTGCAAAGATCACGTTTCTGTTTTACTGCATCACTTAGAGATCCATGTATTACAGGCAGCACATCGGTAACAAGAGCTGTACTGATAGCATTTTCTCTCGCTACGATCGGATTTACAGCCATAAAGTATCCAGCATTCCTGGAAGGTAAACCGATTCCTGGGATGGATAATGTGGGTCAAATCAGTTTTGCTTTGATAATTGGCGCAGTATTATTCGGAATTGGCATGGTTATTGCAGGGGGTTGCGCTTCGGGTACATTGATGCGTGTAGGTGAAGGATTCACGATGCAGATGTTGTCACTTGTGTTTTTTGTCATTGGGTCACTTTGGGGATCACATGATATGGGTTGGTGGAGAGCTAACGTTATAAAGGATGCACCCACTGTATTTTTACCAGACGTCTTTGGTTGGCTTGGAGCACTAGTTGTTCAGTTCCTGATCATTCTTCTGTTGTACATCGCTGCAGTTAAATGGCAAGAGAAAAAGATGGGAAGCGCAGATTAGTTTAAGTTATTACGTGAATATTTTCACTATTAGGAATTTTAAAAAATATAAAAGGTGGTTTTTAAGATGGCTGAATTTACACTTGATTGCCTGGGAGAAGCTTGTCCGGTACCGTTAATGAGAACAGAAAAGAAAATGACTGAACTAAATGTTGGAGACGTTCTAGTTGTTGCTATTGATCATAGCTGCGCAATGAAAAACGTACCAGAATGGGCGAGAAAACAGGGACATAATGTGGAAATCGAAGAGGTCGATGATGGCGAGTGGGAAGTTGTTATTGAGAAGGTAAAATAGGATCGCTAAGTAGGAAAGGACGGTGAATGAAACGGTGAACGAATTCTGGTTGAAGATATCGTCTAACCGCTTTTACAAGCAATTGCTCAAAGAACCGTTTACTTATGTAACTGGAGCTGTACTTCTCGCTGTGTTCGCTACAGCACATCTGGCTGTTTTCTCAAAAGGATGGGGAGTAACCAGCGCCTTCGCGGACTGGGGAGCTTGGGCGTATCGACTGGTAGGAGGAAATGTAGATAACTGGGCTTACTTTAGTACGGAGAAAGCTCAAAAAACATTATCTTCCGGATTTTTGAATGATGGTGGGTCTATTCGAAATGTAGGGATTATCTTAGGTGCATTAGCAGCGACATTGTTTGCTTCCGAGTTCAAGCTTAAGAAAATTAAGTCCAAAAAGCAGGTAGTGGCGGCTGTACTTGGTGGGTTGCTCATGGGGTACGGAGCTAGATTGGCTAATGGATGTAATATAGGTGCATTATTTACGGCTATAGCTTCTTTATCGCTTTCAGGCTGGATTTTTGGATTGTTCCTGCTGGTTGGTGCATTTATAGGCAGTAAATTATTGGCCAAATTCTTTATGTAAAAGTGAAATAGACTGAGCTTATAGTGCTGACGAGAGTCAGCCTATTTTATTGAAATCATAGTCTACACAGGAGGGTCAATTGAAATGGAAAAGAAGACAGAACAGTATGATGTCGTCATTATTGGTGGCGGGGCTGCTGGATTAACAGCAGGGATCTATTGTGGACGAGCAAAATTGAAGACACTTCTTTTGGAAAAATCGCTGGTAGGCGGTCTTGCGACTTATACTAATGAAATAGAAAATTATCCTGGTTTTCCTGAAGGAACGACCGGAACAGATCTTATGGGATTATTTCATAAACAAGCCAAAAAATTTGGTGTTGATTTCAAAATGACAGATGTCAAATCTGTCTCGGTAGCGGAAGAGATTAAAGTAGTGGAAACCTTTCGGGTTCGATATGAATGTAAAGTCATTATCATAGCCAGTGGAGGAAAACCAAGAATTACAGGTGCAGCTAATGAAGATATGTTCTTATATGATAAAGGGATTTCCTTTTGTGCAACCTGTGACGCTGCGGCAAATACGGGGAAAACAGTTATGGTCGTTGGCAGTGGTGATGCAGCTATTGAGGAAGGGATGTTTCTGACTAAGTTTGCAGATAAAGTGATCGTATCTGTCATGCATGATCATGGGAAAATGGATTGTAATGAAATTGCCAAAACGCAGGCACTAGAAAACCCTAAAATGGAATTCATGTGGAATACGGTGGTAAGTTCTTTCGAAGGTGAAGAACGTTTGAATTCCGTCGTCCTGAAAAATTTAAAATCTAATGAACTGCAAATCGTAAAGGTCGATTCATGTTTCTTATTTATTGGATACACCCCGAACACAGAAATTTTATCAGGGGTAGTAGATTTGAATCGTAATGGATATGTACTTATTAATGAGAAAATGGAAACGAATATACCTGGGGTCTTTGCAGCAGGAGATGTGTGCGATAAGTTTCTTAAACAAGTTGCTACCGCTGTTGGCGATGGTGCCATTGCAGGGTATGGTGCAGAGAAGTATATATCTGAATGTGAGGTGTATGAGCATCAAATTCTGAATCAAGGCAAAGCATCTGTTGTTTATTTATGGAATGCCACAGATCCATCCTGTCGGGAGTTATTGCCTTTAATTGAGGGATTTGAGCAATCCCATTCGGATGTCAGGGTCACAAAGGTAGATGTATATAAGTCACCCGGACTTGCTGCCAAGCTAGGGATAGATTCATTTCCTTCTATTGTTTATCTGGATAATGGGAAGGTCCAAAAAGTAATTTCTGAAAAGATAAATGAAGAAATACTGAGGACTCTTGCTAATTAAGGAGAAAGTCAAAGACACATGCAGATGTTATCTCTGCATGTGTCTTTTTTTAATCAAGCTTAAGGAATATGAGACGAGCTAATGCAAGAAAGTGTCAAAGTATCAATAATAGTTGTTTTGTCATATATTTTTGAAAGCGCTTAAACCTTATGATTATTTTATAAATGTTGCAACTATAGCGGAGGGAGAAAGGACATCAATTATCTGTACATATCTTCAAAATCATCACAAGGAGGATTCACCTATGGCGAACGCAAGCGTCGCACCAGACAAGAGATCCGGACCGAATCTCAACAAGCAACGAACTAGCGGGATCAGACGCTTTTTTAAGCAAATAGATCTACAGCTTATGGTATTGCCAGCACTTGTTCTAATTTTTATTTTTGCCTATATCCCCATGTACGGGATTCTAATTGCATTCCAGGATTACAAGTTAGGGAATAGCTTTATTAGCAGTGACTGGGTTGGCTTAAAGCACTTTATTTACTTCTTTAATGCTCCTGAATTTGAAGTGGTTATGAAAAATACAATCATCATCAGCTTACTGAAGTTTTGTTTTGGATTTCCTGCACCGATTATTTTGGCGTTAATGCTGAACGAAGTCCGTAAGATGTTCTTTAAACGGGTGATTCAGACCGTTACTTACTTGCCTCACTTCTTATCTTGGGTAGTTATCGGCTCAATGGTTACCTCGATGTTATCCGTAGATAACGGCAGTATAAATATGCTGCTTGAGAAATTGAAATTCATTGATGAACCGATCAACTTCCTTTCCATGACAGAATATTTCTGGGGCATTTTAGTTACAACCAATGTATGGAAAGAAATTGGATTTGCTTCAATCGTGTACTTAGCTGCCATTGCTGGTATTGATCCGCATTTATACGAAGCGGCTTCGATGGATGGTGCAAGTCGGTTTAAACAGATATATTTGATAACGTTGCCTTCAATTATGCCAGTTGTAATCATCTTTATGATTTTGGCAATCGGTAATCTGGTGAATGCAGGATTCGAAGATATTTTGATCCTAGCTTCCAATCCAGCTCTACGAGAAGTGTCAGATTCAGTTGATGTATATGTTGTACGTGTCGGTATAGACAATTTCAGGTACTCCTATGCGACTGCTATCGGATTGTTCAAGGCCGTGATCAGCGTGACATTACTTACCTTTGCCAACTTCATTGCCAGAAGAGCAGGGAACAGCTTGTGGTAATGAATTACTCAATATAGGGGGACCAAACTATGAAACGTATTAATATAGGAGATCGAATATTTATAGGATTCATATATGTATTTTTGACCTTACTGGCATTTTCCGCTTTTTATCCATTTTGGAACTCACTTGTTATTTCCTTTAATGAGGGGATGGATACTTCGAAAGGTGGAGTTACTTTCTGGGTCCGTGAGTTCACGCTTGAGAATTATAAGATCGTTTTTGAAGATTCTCGTCTAATGGGTGGATTCGTCATTGCTACATTGCGGACAGTAATCGGTACAGTAACAGCGATACTGGCCACTTCGATATTCGCTTATGGAATGTCGAAGCGTGAACTGATGGGTCGCAAATACTACATGATTATGTGTATCATTACTATGTATTTCGGTGGGGGACTCATTCCGTCATACATGCTTATCAGAAGTTTAGGTCTCTTCAACTCATTTTGGGTGTTTATAATTCCTGCACTGGTCAGCGTATGGAATATGATCATATTCCGGACCTTCTTTCAAGGTCTTCCACAAGGTTTAGAGGAGTCAGCAAAGATTGACGGTTGCGGATATTGGGGGACTTTTGTCCGCATCGTGCTTCCTTTGTCAGGACCAGTTATAGCAACATTATCTTTGTTCACAGCAGTAAATCACTGGAATGAGTGGTTCGTAGCGAGTATTTACATTACGAAAGAGGAGTTAATGCCGATTCAGACCATCTTAAGGCAGATATTGTTCTCTAATATTGCTTCAGAACAGCTGTCTAATGTAGATGCAAGCTCCATTGCTCATATTAACTCGGCTAAGAAAATAACCTCGAAGTCATTAACGATGGCTACGATCATGGTTGCAACCATTCCGATTGTATGTGTGTATCCATTCCTACAAAGATTCTTCGTTAAAGGGGTCTTGGTCGGATCATTGAAAGAGTAGGATGATAGAATGAGATTGGGTTTAGAGCGTATTGCTTTGAACATAGATTACAAATTGAAAGGGGAAAATACATTGAAGACTAAGAGAAAGATGCTTCTCGGTATGATGTCTACCTTGCTATTAACGACTTTGGTGGCGGGTTGTGGTGGCAACAATTCAAGCGCTCCGGCGGCAACTGCTGAACCAGAGAAAGAAGGAGGAACAGCGGTCAACACAGCAACTGAAGCTCCTGCGGCTGATTTGTATGAATTAGGGAAAGAACCGCTTGAAATCTCATTCTACGGAAATTACGGCTGGTATCAAATGCCGAAATGGGGCAAAGATGCTGCTTCTAAATGGATTTTAGATAATCTGAAGATCAATGTCACAGGAATTAGCTCTGGTGGTAATAACGCTCAAAAGCTGCAAACGATGATCGTTGGTAACGAGCTGCCGGATATTGTGTGGACCGAGAAAGGTGCTGACGTAGAACGTCTTCGCCAAGCGGATATGCTAGTTCCTTTGGATGAATATATTGATAAATATCCAAACTTTAAGAAATACTTAACAGCTGGACATTTGGAATTGCTTCGTTCCCCTGATGGGAAGATCTATCAGCTGCCGAATTATTATACAACTCAACCAAACGGAAACGCCGGTTATGCTATTAATAAAAAGATTTACAAAGAGCTTGGTTCTCCTAAGCTAGAAACGACAGATGATTTGTATGCTTATTTAAATGCTGTTAAGGCGAAGTTCCCTGACGTTATTCCGTTCGAGACGGGTTTAGCGAGAGATGGTAACGGAATTGACCAGTTATTCTCCTCTTTTAAAGAGAGTAATCTGTCGTATACTAGAATATACGCCGTACCTGATGGCGACAAAATGGGTTCGATATACAAGGATGAAGGATTCCGTGAGTCAGTTGTATTTGCTGCTAAATTAATGCGTGAGAAGCTAATGACGCAGGATGCGAATACTCAAACAGAAGATCAAATTAGAGAGAAAGCGATGAATGGCAAGTTTGCTGTTATTGCGACTTTTGATCCAATGAAATTGCTCGCCACTGCTGATGAAGAGATGAAGAAGACGGATCCGGAAGCTGGATATATGTTTATTAAACCGATTTACAAAGCTGGTTTGGATCAAAGTAAGATTACTCCAGGAACGTATAATCAGTTAGGTTGGAACGTTGCTACAATCACTAAAAACGCTAAAAATCCAGAGGCTGTATTCGCTATGCTTGACTGGATGACAGGACCAGAAGGTTCTATGGTTCTTAACTGGGGACCTCCAGGACCAGAAGGGTATTGGGATGGATTTGAAGCAGATGGACTTACTCCTAAATTTAATAAAGATAAATATCTGAATGAGCCAGAAGCTCTGTCCGAAATTAACGGAAAAGCCGGTGACTTGGTATGGGTAGGTAATACTGTTTTCTTGGATAATACAAAGAAAATGATGTTGCAAACCCTTCCAGCTGACAAGATTGACTTTAGTAACCGTTGGCAGATGGAAGTAACTTGGGCTTCGCAAGGTGACTTTACGGAGTTCCTGAATTGGGATCCGGCTCCAGACAGTGAAGAAGGGATTATCAGACAAAGTGTCAGAGATATCTGGTTAACAGCAAGAGCAAAATCGATGTATGCGAAGACTGATGCAGAAGCATTAGCAATTCTTGATAAAGCACATGAAGATTCTATCAAGGTTGGCTATGAGAAATTCCTTGATTATGTAACAAAAGTATGGACAGAAAATAAGAAAGCTTTAGGTAAATAATAATTTGTAATACGAAGGTTTGCTATTTAGCAAGCCTTCGTTTTTACGTCCCATTTCTTGTACTCATTGTTTTATCAGCTGTTAGGGAAGAGAATGAATGGTATACTGAAAAAGATTGGTTAGTAGAATTCAGCTGGTTGGATTAAAACATTTCAAAGGGGGATTGTGTTGATGTACAACGTATTATTAGTAGACGATGAGATGCTTGATCTTGAAGGCATGAGACAATTCATTCCTTGGAATGAACTGGGTATGCAGGTCGTGGAGGCAGCGAATAACGCGTTTACGGCATGCGATATTTTAGAACAGCATGTTATTGATATTATTGTTAGTGATGTGAATATGCCGAATATGTCGGGTCTAGAGCTGGCTCGGATTGCCATAGAGAAAAAAAACGATATACGTGTGATTTTTGTAAGCGGTTACCAGGATTTCAGCTATGTGAAACAGGCGCTTTCACTAAAAGCATATAGCTATGTCCTTAAGCCAATGGATGACAAGGAACTTATTGCTGCACTACAGAAAGTAAAGCAGGATTTAGATGATGAAAGTAAACGGCGTGACGTGGAAGAAGCTTATCAGCATATGATTCCTATGGCCAAAAATGATTTGTTGATTCGCTTATTTGAAGGGGAATGGGAGGGGGACACTCAAGCTGGAATGTTGAAGCTTATGAAGTCTTACGGTCTGGATAAGCTGGAGTGGCCTATACGTGTGGCGGTTTTGGAGCTGGATTATTTCAATTGGTTTCAAGAACAGGATAATCTAACTAAACATCTAATGTCCAAGGACTTTCTGTATGAAGTGAATACAATTGCTCAGAAGCACGGTATGCCACATTGCTATAAGGTATCGTCTTATCGAATCGCGTTGTTGATTAACGAACAGGAGATGGAGAAGTTTATTGAAGAAATTTATGAGTCAATTCGCACAAAATTTCCTGTCACTATGACCGTAGGTGTAGGGAAGCCTACATTTGCTATGGACCAGGTCCACACCTCCTATCGGCAAGCTATGGAAGCCGTTGACGGAAAGATGTTTCTCGGCAAGGGCAAACTAATTATGTATGAAACGGTTAGCAGCGAACCTGGAATGATTGATGCCCGTACGTTGGATGCCCGTATGGATACACTTTTTAAAGCGATGAAAGAATATGAGTTAGTCCTTATTTATGACGAGATCGATAAGCTGTTCAGATCCGTGAGTAGTTTAAGATCTAAATTCACGATTCATAATCTAGCCATGTATATTATATGGAAGCTGGATCAGCAGTTGAAAGAGGTTAGTGAGGATTTATTTGAAATCTTAGGTATGGAGTTACATAGTTTAGATATTTTGCTTCAATTCGATACGATCAGTGATATACGCTCTTGGCTTGTACTCAAAACGTTTGAGATATCCGAGTACCTACGCAGCAAAACAGAGTCAGTGAACAATAAACTGATTAGAGAAATTATGCAAATGATGAAGGATAAGATGAGCGAGAATTTTACGTTAAAGGATATTGCACAGCAGTTCTCTTTCTCACCCAACTATTTGGGATATCTATTTAAGGAGGAGACTGGGAAAACGTTCAGCGAAGTACTCATTCAGCTGCGAATGGAACAAGCCGGCAAGCTTTTGAAAGATCCGAAGTGTAAAATCTATGAAATCGCGAGCCAGGTAGGTTACCGTTATCTTCCTTACTTCAGCAGACAATTCAAAGAAGCCTATGGTATGACACCTATGGAATATCGTAAGCGGGAGAAGTGATGGGGGATGATGTTGCATGAAACAACCAAGAAGTAAACATAAGTATGTGCCGATAGGGTATAAATTAATGCTGACGTATATTTTTTTCATTATTATCCCAGTATCTGTGATAGGTTTTGTCTCTCACTCTATGTACAATGATTCATTACGCGAGCATACAAGTTCGAATATTAAAGGTACGTTGTTGCAAATTCGCGATAATATTGATTATAAAATGGGGGAAGTTATCCGGATATCAACACAGTTATATAGTGATTATGATTTCTATCGGAATCTGCGAAGCTATGAAGAAGGCTGGGAGAATTATGACCGGATGTCTATGAAGGTACTTCCAAAGCTGGATGTAGCTATTCAATCAACGGGTATGAGGATTGGGATGTCGCTATTTTTAAAGAATGAATCCATTCCTGAGATCTATTCGAATTCGCTAGAGGGCTATCTGGATAATAGTAGCTTCTATCATCTTTATCATATGAACCGGATTGAAGGGAAATCCTGGTATTATGATTTTCCAACCGAGAAATATGCGGAGACTATGAAATGGTGGCAGATTGAGCGCGATGTAGAAAATAATCGTATCTCGTTGCTACGTAGATTAATAGATACATATGATCCTCTTGTACCTAAGGAGATTGGCTTCCTGCGGATTAATGTTGGCATTCCAGATCTGTTCAATAGTGTGAATTATACGAAGATAGGAAAAGGAAGTATTCTAATTTTAAAAAACGAGTTCGGAAGAACGATGTACCAATCGGGAGAACTACCAGAGCACTATACCAATGAAGCCGAACTTAATAAGGATTACCTGACGATTAGTGAAACAGTTACGGTTTCTAACCAAGCTTGGCAATTAAACGCGCTAGTTCCAATTACGATACTTGAACAGGATGCAGTGAAGGTACGACTGTTTATTATTTTAATGTGTCTCATCTGTTGTGTTGTCTTTAGTTTTGTCGGCATATTTATATCCCGATATTTTTCAATTCGGATTAATAAGTTCGTATACGTGCTGAATGCCTATCGGGAAGGTGATCTTCACAAGCGTATTTCCTATCGAGGCAAGGATGAATTCTCTCAGATTGCAACCGCATTAAATGATATGGGCGAAAATATCGATATGTTGATTAAAGAGGTATATTTGACGCAGCTCCAGAAGAAGGAAGCAGAGCTTGAAATTCTGCAATCACAAATCAATCCTCATTTTCTATATAATACGTTGTCATCTATTATTCAATTAGCCAAGTTTGGTCAAAATGAGAAGCTGCAGCAGATGGTGCTGGAATTAGCGAAGTTTTATCGCCTGACGCTTAATGAAGGACGTACCATGATTCCGGTCCCGACTGAAATTGAGCAGGCAAACGCTTATTTAGAAATTCAGAAAATTAAATACGGTGAACGTCTGGAAGTTATGTTTGATTTTGATACAGAAATCTGGCCTTATGAGACCATAAAGCTCATTCTACAACCCTTTATCGAGAACGTGCTGAAGCACGCCTGGTGTGGTGATCACATTCATTTACGCATTGTTGGGCGTAAAGAGGGCAATAATATTCTGTTCCGTATCATTGATGATGGAATCGGCATGAGACAGGAACGTATTGAACAAATTTTTGATCCAAAGGGTCACACGAATACAGGTTATGGGGTCCGTAATGTGGATCAGCGAATTAAACTACAATATGGATCTGAGTACGGCGTAACCATTTTTAGCCGTGTTGGAATTGGCACTTCTGTTCAGATACTCATTCCTGCTAATAAGGGCAAGCGTGGCATTCGTTCGAATGTTGTACATGATGAAAAGGGGTCTTAAAGCTAGTTTTTCTAGCCTAAGACCCCTTTAACTTTAATTAGAATCCTTTATATTGAGGCTCTTCGGACTCCAATTCGGTTACCCTGTTCTCTACTTGAGTTACGATTTGTTGTGTTTGCTCGGCTGCGTTTGTGAACAAGGTTTTTGCACTCTCGTTTTGTGTTTCTAATGCAAATTGTTCAAGACTGGCTTGAGCACCTTTTAAAGAAGATAAACATGTTTTAACTTGTGAGGCTACTGTCATTGAGTTTCTCTCCTCTGTGTTGGATTATTAGCATGACGAATGCTATTGTCCTCAAATGCTTCTAGCGTTATGCAGGAAAAAAATTCATGTTTGTAGTAATAGGTGATTTCCATAAATAAGTAGTGCAATTCCGGATTGAATGCGGCTTTATTGACAAATAATGAGTGTTAGTAAATAAACAAGCTTTGATTCAAAAAGGAGGGTATTTGTAATGCCGGAGTGGTTGGAGGTTGTAGTTCGAACGCTCTTTGCTGTGGTTGTACTTTTCTTTTTAACAAAATTACTTGGAAAGAGACAAGTATCACAGCTCTCGTTCTTCGAGTATATTACGGGGATAACCGTCGGCAGCTTAGCCGCTTACATTTCTTTGGATACGGATAAGTTATGGCATTTAGGGCTCATTGCACTGATTGTATGGGTGGCTTGTTCTTTAGGGATCGAATATCTTCAGATGAAGAGTAAAAAAGCAAGAGACTTTATTGATTTCAAGTCCACCGTACTAATTAAGGATGGAAAAATACTCGAAGATCATATGAAAAAAGAACGTTTAACCACAGATGAACTGCTGGAGGAATTACGCAAAAAAGACGTTTTCAATATATCGGAAGTGGAATTTGCGATTATGGAATCTGATGGAGCCATAAATGTTTTACTCAAGAGTGAATATCAGCCGGTAACCCCTAAGCAATTGGGTATAAAGGTTGCCCCGGAGAAAGAGTCGCAAGTTGTCATTATGGATGGTAAAGTGCTCGACAAACCATTAGACACCCTAAACCTGACGCGAAGCTGGCTGGATGGAGCCCTTGAGAAAATGGGTTTTACGGTTGAGAATGTTTTTCTTGGACAAGTTGATTCTTATGGTGAGCTGACTGTCGATTTGTATGCCGATAACTTTAAAGTCCCACAGCCGCAGGATAAGCCTCAATTATATGCTTTGCTGAAAAAATGTGAAGCTGATTTAGAAATGTTCAGTTTATCAACAGATAATGAAAAAGCTAAAAAAATGTATGAGCAATGTTCGGAGCAATTGCAAGCTTCACTGAAGGTTTTGAAACCGTTAATTCAAAGCTAAGAATAAAGATAAAGGCACTCTCGAGTAAGATCGAGGGTGTTTTTTATATTAATTTAAATTAATGTAATAATATGGGCATAAAGTAGCTGTACAACTTCGAAATATTAATTATAGTTGAGATTAGGCTGGAGTTATAGATGACACAAGATTGGAGGAATGCCTTCGCTTTTTATTTACATCAGAAAACAAGGAGGAAGATGTTCACGTGAAACTAAAAAGAAGATTTTCATTCGGAATTATGGTTGCGCTTACAACTTCGCTGGTTCTAGGTAATTTGGCATGGAGTAACCCTACCGCTCAGGCAGCAAATATCTTCAGTAATGATTTTGAGAATGGAAATGCCGACAATTGGACGAGTACAACAGGAACTTGGTCTGTAGTTGAAGAAGGTGGCAATCATGTGTATTACCAATCCAGTCAAAACGAAGGACGTTCGTTCTCCGGTAGCAACACGTGGACAGATTACAGCGTTCAGGTTGATGTGAAGATTGATGATTTCAATGGGACTAATCGAACTTATGTGTGCGGGCGCTATGTTGACGGAAATAACTATTATGCTGCATCTCTGTCTAACAGTAATGGTGGGACGCTTGAAATACGAAAAAAAGTGAATGGTTCAAGTTCAACACTGGCTAGTAAAACTGATTTTCCTATAACTACAGGGACTGCCTATACAGTTAGGCTAGAGCTTAGTGGAGATTCGCTTAAAATGTATGTTAATGATGTTTTACAGCTAAATGCACACGATAACATTTTGACAGCAGGAGGTATAGGACTTGTAGCTTATAAGACAGCAGCGAAGTTCGACAATATCAATGTCTCCGATATCACAACGGGCACTCCGACACCAACGCCTACTATAGCTCCAACAATTGCACCAACGGTAGCTCCTACGGCTACTCCAACAGCAAGTGCAACTCCCACTGCGACAGTAGCTCCAACCGTCACACCAACAGCAACACCAACAGCAACACCAACAGCAACACCAGTTGCAGGCTCTATTTATGTAGCTCCAAATGGTCTGGACAGCAACGCAGGAACAATTGGTAGTCCAACCACACTGGCCTCAGCGGTTACGAAGGTAGCCCCCGGGGAAACCATCTATATGCGTGGAGGGGTTTACACGTATTCTTCAACAATAATTGTTGGACAAGATAATAGCGGATGCTCTAACTTACGAAAGAACATCGCTGCATATGGGACTGAGAAGCCTATATTGGATTTTTACGCCCAGCCATTTGACCCAGCTCAACGTGGTTTGCAGATATACGGTAACTACTGGAAGGTAAAAGGATTAGAGATAAGAGGCTCAGGAGACAATGGGATCTTTATTGGCGGGAACTATAACATTATTGAGAATGTTGAAACCCACCATAATCGGGATTCGGGACTGCAAATCAGCCGGTATGCTTCATCACTGACCAGCATGAGTCAATGGCCGAGCTATAATCAGATCATTGGAGTGTATTCTCATGATAATTATGATCCGGATAACGGGGAAGACGCTGATGGTTTTGCTGCTAAGCTGACCATAGGTCCTGGTAACGTATTCGATAAATGTATAGCTGCATGGAATACAGATGACGGCTGGGATCTTTACAGTAAATCAGAAACAGGCCCCATCGGAGTGGTGACGATCAAGAATAGTATCTCCTATAAGAACGGACAGACCTCAGATGGAAATTCAACGGCAAACAGTGATGGGAATGGATTCAAACTAGGTGGTGAAAAAATTGCAGTAAACCATATTGTGCTGAATAGCATAGCATTTCAAAATAAAAAACACGGATTCACTTACAATAGTAATCCAGGTTCCATTCAACTAACAAATAATACTTCTTGGAGTAACGGACAGAGTAACTTTGCTTTTGATGCCGGTACTCACCAATTTACGAACAACTTGTCTTTTGCTGGAGGATCGAGTGACAAAACAAGTGGAACCGATATTCTAAGTACTAATGTGTGGTGGAAAAGTAATGCAAGTACCAATGCCAAGGGTTTGGTGGCCAGTACCGCTGATTTTGTAAGTCTTACACCTTCAGTGGTGCGAAATGCAGATGGTTCTTTTAGTCTGGGCAGTTTCCTCAAATTAACTGGGGGTAGCGATCTAATCGGATCTGGAACACCTAGCGGAACTAATATTGGTGCAACTTTTCCGTGATTTGAAAGCTAGGGGTTTGAGCTCCTTATTTAATTGACTCTGTAGGATTAGATAGGTCATTTTATTCGATATTTTGATGGGCATGAGTCCGGTACTATACCGGATTTGTGCCTATTTGGTTTGTTTTAAGTATAAACCTTCCATCACGTTGGCAAACTAAGCCAGATTAACAAGTCACAATTTTGGGGGTAGTCTGCAGATGTCTGGAATTATTGAAACAATAAAAGAACAACTGGAAGGATCTAGTGATGCAGTTTTTCAAAACATTCGCCTTCATGGGCATTCCTGTGACTTGATCTATATCCCATTCATCGTAAATTCCCTGAGTCTTCATAAAGATATTGCATTGCCGCTAAGAAATGAAGCAAATTCAGAGCACAAATGGCCGGATTTTTTAGAACGATTGGATCGAGGAGCTGTTTTTCCCATCCCGTATCTTAAGGAGTTTGACATAAACAAGGCTGTGGATTTGATTGTTGCTGGGAAAGTAGTGCTTTATTTTGAAGAGCTTCCTTATGTTTATTATTTTGAGATCACGCAATATCAGAAAAGATCGGTTACGGAATCACAAAATGAACTTGTGGTGATTGGACCACAAGAAGCATTCATTGAAGATATTGAAACAAATCTGTCCCTGCTCCGACACAAAATTAAACATCCGGATCTAAAGACTATTCATTATACCATTGGTAAATATACAAAAACTGATGTGTATGTTGTATATATTGAAGGACTTTATAAAAAAGAAGTTCTTGCTGAAATTGAAAAGCAACTAAATGAAATAGATATTGATGGCATATTGGGCATTAGTTATATATCGGAACAATTACGGAAGGGGAACTTGACACCATTTCCGGTATTTCAATATACAGAACGCCCCGACTCGGTGGCAGCTTCTTTAATGGAAGGCCGGATCGGAATATTACAGGATGGCACACCCACTGCAATGATTGCACCTACCTCTTTTTTTACAATGCTACAATCCTCTGAGGATTATTATCAAAGCTTCTATGCCGCAAGCTGGATTCGAATCGTTCGATTTGTGTTCTCCATCATATCGATGATTCTTCCATCGCTTTATGTTGCGATTACAACCTTTCATCCTCAGATCATTCCCTCAAACCTGTTAATTACGATAGCATCTGCCAGAGAGAACATTCCTTTCTCAGCATTGACTGAGGCTTTGATTATGGAGCTTACCTTCGAAGCCCTTAGAGAAGCTGGAACCCGAATACCAAAGCCTGTAGGCCAGACCGTTTCAATTATTGGCGGTATAGTCATCGGTCAGGCTGCGGTGCAAGCGGGAATTGTATCCGCTCCTATGGTTATTGTTGTTTCCATTACCGGTATTGCCACCTACATTATTCCCCATTATGAGCTCGGTCTGACTTTTCGCTTACTTCGTTTCCCTTTATTGATTATGGGGGGAACAATGGGATTGCTCGGGGTATATATTACAGCTTTTTTGATTTACGGGCATTTAGCTAATCTTAGACCGTTAGGTTCACCATATTTACAACCCGTTGCCCCTTTGGTGTTAGAAGATTGGAAGGACACATTATCTCGCTTTCCCTCTAACTATATGAAGAAACGCAGCAAACTTTATAGCAACAGGAATCTAAGGAGACAGAATCAAAAATGAGAACTCTAAAGATAGGAGTTGTTATACTTCTACTCCTAAATTTAACAGGCTGTTGGTCTTCAAAGGTGGAACTGGACGAATTAACCTTTGTGTACGGCTTATTTATAGATGTAGGCAAAGAAGCAGGCACCGTTGAAATTACGATTAACTCTCCTTTGCCCAATCGTCTAAACTCGGGAAGCCAGCCTTCAAGTGGTGGCGGTGATGGGAATAGTTATTCTACAGTTTCTAAGACCGCAGATACGATCGCAGACGCCATGTTACTAGTTCAAAAAGATCTGACACGTCAACTTAGTCTTTCCCAATTGAAAATAATTGTCTTAGGGAAAGCTTATGCAGAACAAGGGATTGGTGAACTCCTATTATGGATTAGAAGAGAGCCAAGTCTCCCCCTTGGAACCTATGTCATGGCTAGTCCCGGCAGTGCAAAAGAGATGAATACATTAACACCTATCTATGAACAATTGCCTTCTGATGTACTGAGGAGCTTTGGAACAGAAAAATACATGTTTTCGACTACAATTAAGGACTGCATATTCGCTGAGGCTTCGGGCGTTGGATTTGCTATAAATCATCTTTCATTTGGCAAAAAAGAAGAAACTACAAAAGAAGGTAAACCACAATATTGGGCAGGCATTCAAGGAGCAATGTTGTTTCAGAATGAGAAAATGAAGGGAATACTAAAGCTTAAAGAGGGGAGGGCATTGGCATGGGCCGCAGGCAAGCTTAAGCTGTCGGTTTATTCTGTTACCTGGGATGGTGGAGAAAGTGCAGCAAGTGTTGTATTTGTTAGCACCAAATCTTCGAAAAAAGTAAAAATAACGGATAAGGGTCCAGTTTTTACAGTGAAATTAAAGGGAAAAGCTAGTGTGATTTATTTAAGGGATCCTAAGAAAAGAAATCTAGAAGAGATCAGTAATATCATTACAGAGAAACTAAGCGATAAAGTAACTGCTAATCTGACCGAAGCTATACATTTATCCCAAAAAGCAGGTGCGGATGTTCTACAGCTCGGCATGTTGCTGGAATGGAATGATCCGAAACTTTGGAAGCAATTAAGAGAACGTTGGGATAATTACTACGCTCATGAGGCAGATATTAAGGTGAAGACGGACTTTCGGATTGTGGATTTTGGGACAGCAAAATAAAGAACTGAGGAAGGAGAAGTTATGCGTACAACAAAGTGGCAGCTGTTCCGGTTTATCACCATTTTTTTTAGCTCACAAACCACCATTTTTTTGATACCAGCTATTATTGCTACTTCCTCTTATCAAGGCTGGATTGCATTAATCGTTGGCTCCTTATTAGGATTGATATTATTGTGGTTTACAATCTATGTTGGTAAGCTGCGACCTAATCAAGCTTGGGTTCACTTTGGAAAAGAGATCATTGGCAAATGGCCACATAAATTTATGATTCTGCTCCTACTATGCTGGTGTGTTTATTATGTTTCTTTCGATATAGAGAATTTCGTACTATTTTTCGGCTCGAATTATTTAAGAGGAACTCCACCTCTATTTATCCAGTGTGTCGTTGGTCTCGTAATCATGTACACGGCAAGTCTAGGATTTGCAACAATTACATATATGGCCGATGGATTATTTATTATTTTCTTTATTACCGTGATCATTTTATTTAATTTATTCCTTCCAAACGCGGACTTTAATATGGTACCTGCTTTCTTTCATTATCATGATCCTGGAATCGCCCTGAAAGATTCTATTGTGGTCATGTCATGGTTTGGAGAATGGATTGTCCTTTTGTTCATTGCACCTGATTTAAAAATTGAAGCGAAAATGATAAAAAGATTAGTATTTGCGCAGTTCTATGTTTCAATTACGGTCTTAATAGGATGGTTATTGACAATGATGAGTTTTGGTCCACATTTAGGCCAGCAACTCCAATATCCTTTTCTTGAGATGGTGCGTAGTTCGAAAGAAGATAATTTATTAGGTAATACAGACCCGCTTTTGATTGGGATATGGTCGTCTTCGATGTTTATTCACAGCGCTTTCCTTATCTATATAGCTTCAAAATGTGTAGCAAGTTTGTTTAATACTAATAGTAAAAAAATTTACGTTCCCCTTTTAACACTGGCTTCAGTGACAATAGCGTACTTATATTCACGCGACGTCGGCAGATATTACGAACACTACAAAAGCTTTGCCATTGTGATCATTTGGCTAATCGTTGAAAGCATACCCATTTATTACGGGATTGTAGCTTTCTTTCGATATCGGCATAAGACGGCGAAATGAAAATCGAATGGAAGACGGGTGCTGTCTAATTATGGGCAGTGCCTTTTTTTGTGAATTATAAATCGGGTACGCTTTCTGTTATGATTAAAGCACTTATTACATAATTATCCTCAGATTGGATGGTGTATTCACATGAATCTTCAAGAAGTAGCTGAACTTATCAAATCTATTAGGGCCAATCTTGCCAAAGTCATTGTAGGAAAAGAGGAGGGAGTAGACCTGCTGCTGACCGCATTACTTGCGAATGGACATGTCTTGCTGGAAGATGTACCTGGTACGGGTAAAACCTTGCTGGCAAAGGTGCTTGCCAAATCATTGGATTGTTCATTTAAGCGCATACAATTTACGCCGGATTTATTGCCTTCCGATTTAAGCGGGATCAACTATTACAATCAGAAGACGGGAGAGTTTCAGTTCAGACCAGGTCCGGTATTTGCCAATATACTGCTGGCTGACGAAATTAATCGTGCAACACCTAGAACCCAATCCAGCCTACTGGAGTGTATGGAGGAACGGCAAATTACTATCGATGGGGTAACGCACGGATTAGAAGCACCGTTTCTTGTCATTGCTACTCAGAATCCGATAGACAACCAAGGGACCTTCCCACTGCCTGAGGCTCAATTAGATCGATTTTTGATGCGGATTACTACGGGTTATCCTACCTTTGATGAAGGGATACATATTTTGCAGCGTTTTCGTGAGAATAATCCGCTCGAAGAGTCTTTTCCTGTAGCAACGGCACAAGATATTCAAGCCGCACAGCGTTTAGCCGCATCGGTAAGTATCAGTGATGATTTATTAGGTTATATCGTACGGATAACGGAAGCTACACGCAAATCTACAGCAGTAAAACTGGGTGCGAGTCCACGTGCTAGTGGCGCGTTGCTTAGATCAGCTCAGGGATATGCACTTATTCAAGGCAGATCCTATGTAACACCGGATGATATCAAAGCCGTGGCTGTTTCCGTGCTTGCACATCGTCTGCTGCTTCATCGGGGATTAGGCTCAAGAGAGGGACAAGCCGCGGATATTGTATTGCAAGTGCTTCGTGAAGTTGAGGTGCCTGCTGAACCCGTGACGTCCTTAAGAGGCGGAAAGGTGGAATGACCTATGGCTTTGCCTTGGTTCATTTTCATTACAGTGGCGTTGGTGTTACTTCTTGCTGACATTTATAAACGGAATGGTCTGAAAGCGCTTAGTTATTCTCGCTATTTTTCACATAAAACTGCTTATGAAGGAGAACGTATTGAGATGATCGAGGAGATCATTAATGCGAAGCTTCTTCCTTTGCCGTGGCTCCGATTGGAGTCTAGTATTGCGAGAGGTCTGGAATTTGGAAGTCAGGATAATCTTGGGATTAGTACAGGTGAAATCTCTCAGAATCATATTAGTTTATTCTATTTAAAATCTTATCGTCATATTAAACGACGGCATCAAGTGACATGTGAGCGTCGTGGTTTATATCGTTTGGAATCCGTGACTATGACAACGGGAGATCCATTTGGTTTGACTCGAAAAAACAAAACATATCCACTCGAGTTAGAGTTGTTGATCTATCCCGTTCTGCTGAATCTAGAGGAGCTTCCATTGCCCATTCATAGCTGGCTGGGTGAGCTTCCTGTGAAAAGATGGATCGTTGAAGACCCTTTTCTGACTGCTGGCATTCGTGAATATAGCTCAGGAGATTCTATGGGATTGGTAAACTGGAAGGCTACAGCACGTACTGGTGTTATGCAGGTTCATAAAAAAGATTACACGGCTGATTCCCGGCTCGTCATCTGTCTGAATATAGAGGACAGTGATTCCATGTGGAGAACGGTGACTGATGTGGAACGAATCGAGCAAGGAATAAGATATGCAGCGACTATAGCTGAATACGCAATGCAGCATGGAATTGAGACCGGATTAATCTGTAATGGCAGATTGGACGATGCTGGCGAAAGAGATCCAATTGAAGCAGAGCCGATGGCTCAGCTCGAAGATATGTTAGAGCTCCTGGCAAGGCTGAAGCTGGATAGAACACTTCCTATGAGTCGACTATTGGAATTGCAGGTTGAGAGTGGAATTAGTGACACAGACTTTCTAATCATAAGCTGCCATAGGGGAGCAGAATTGCAAAAGGCGACGGATCTGCTAATGCAGCAAGGCAATGGTGTGGAATGGCTGGATATTCCGGAACAAGGGAGAGAGAGCGCATGAAGCTTACGTTGTCTGGCTATGTAAGGGAAACAGTGAAACTCTGGTTGTGGTCTATTATTGAATTGTTGCTATTTCTACCGGTTTGGGTTCTATTTCAGATATATTTGTTGCCCCAACAAGATGAACAAATATGGTTGATTGCGCTGCCTATACTAGCTTTAGCAGGCATTCTTTTGCGCAATTTTTGCAATGTAAGATGGAAGCAATTACTTGCCGCCTTAATCCTCGGGGCATTATTAGGTGTGGCTTCAGGGAGTTTATCCATCGAAAGCCTTCCCTTAGGTGTGGCTGGAATTATATGTACATTCTTAGGGATGACGGTAGACTCTAGAAATAATAGATTCAGAATGTTTTGGATAGGTATAATAATCTATTTTGTGGCAACTATAGCGTTTCATAGAGTTCCTGAATTGGAGCCAAGTGTGCCGTTATTGACCTGGTGTGGCAGTCTGTATTTAATACTGACTTTACTTATTTCTAATAGCAGCTATATACGATACAGCGCACTTACTGAAGAGAATGAAACGCTGCCCAAAGGGATACAACGGAATAATCGTATATATGTCATTGTGATTGGAGTTATTGCAGCTGTACTAGCGGCAGGTGTCGGTAAAGCTATAGGATCATTGGTATGGAGACTCTTACGCTCATTTTTCAATTTTATTAATCAGTTATTTTCTGGCACAAAAGAACCAGAGCCTCCGCCAGCAGAATTGCCGCCAGCAACTCCGATGTTACCACCTGTTGGCGAGCAAAAGCGTGGCTGGCTAGCTATTATACTAGAATACGGGTTTTATATTTTGGCGGCGGTATTATTGGGGTTTGCAGCCTATTATGCACTTCGCTGGTTGTACAGAAATGCTGGAGAAAAGTGGCGGAAAGTCATAGATGCATTGTTATCGATGTTACGTAGGGAACATACCCCTAAGAATAATACAGCATATCTTGACGAGGAGAAAAGCGTCTTTACTTGGGAACAAACCGTTCGAGGGTTAAAGGATTTCTGGAGCTCTCGTCTTCCTTCAAAACATCGTAAGGATCGCTGGGATCAGATGAATGGCGAGCAGGAACGTGTCCGTTGGCTTTATCGGCGGTGGCTTAATATAAAGCGCGATAACGGTTATGAAATGAAAAGTTATCTTACGCCGCAGGAAACAAAAAGGGATGTTTTGCTATGGGGAGATCGTAGCAAGCATAAACGTAAGGGTGATGATGATTCTTTAGCAGCAGATCAATTGATTGAAATATATGAAAAAGTTAGATACGGAGAAGATGAGCCTGCCGCTTCTGATATTGCAGCTTTGAAAAATCAACTGAAATTATAGAATCATTTTCAGAATATATGCAAATTGGAACAAATAGGTTACAAAAGACCTGTAAGAGTTACAACATGGATACAATTGGATCTGTGCTAACCACTATAATAATTCTAGTAAAATACTCGTGGAGGGAAGTCAATGAGAAAGCATAGCAGTACATATGTTGTTTTACTCTTAAGCACCTTTGTCATAAGCCAGTTGACAGGGCATACCGCTTCGGCTGCTGCAGTTAGTTCTGTTCAGCCAAAATCGGCGGTAGCTGCTGCAACTGTAACAGCTCCTAGTAATCTGGGTTCCGTTTCTTTAGGAGCTAATATCAAAGCTACACTGGAAGATGTGAATATTTGGTCACAGCCTGGAGGCAATATTTTAACTTATACAATTAACTATTCGAATGGAAGCAGCAAAAGTGCTAGCCTACTGTATTATTTTTCGAGAGTTATGACCTCTGGCGGCTCTGTTATTCCAGGGAATCCACTAAGTGCGGACGCTACTAAGAAAAAAGTGGGTTCTAACGAAAGCTTGCGCGTTACATATTATGTTAATGTCGGCCAGGTAAATTCGTTAAAAGGTATCAAGATTCCAATGTACGTTTGGGATTCCAAAACCAAGGGGTATCTCAAGCAAGTAGGAACTTTTAATATACCCGCCAACTATTCGCCAACCGCTGTAAACGGAAAAAATGTAAGCACTACAATGAATGACATTCCGGTTATTGCTAAAAGTGAATCCTTGGAGCTCTACAAATACAGCGGAAAGGTTTATGCCAAGGTGGGCATAAGCTTGACCAATAAAGGCAGCAAAGTATTAAGTGATCCTGGTTACGCAGCATATTTGGTCTCGGCAGGGGGAAGCTCGTATGAATTAGCCCTTGACCGTTCTCAGCTTAGTTATAAAATTCAGCCCCAAGAGAAAAAAACCATTTATTATCTTACAGAAATTCCTTCGTATATGAAGACGGAGAATATGAAACTGCAATTCACCCAAAAGGATGAGGCGCTGAAGCTGGAGATTGCCAAATCCTCGTACAAGCTGCCTGCGGCTACTACACCAAATCTGGTAGTTGGCAAAGGTGTAATCAAGAAAATTACCATCAATAACAATACGGTTGAAACCCAATTAAATAACGCAACCGTATACGCAGAGAACAATAAGGGATTCTGGACTTTTCAGCTGCGAGTGAAGAATACAGGAAAGACAGCCGTTACGTTACCTTCTTATGAGCTTGCTGTCAAATCCTCAACGGGGACAACCTTTCCGATCAATTCTAAGGGCTTGAGCGGATTAACCATAAAACCGCTGGAGGAAAAAATCATCCCGCTTACCGCACAGGTACCCCTTGAGGTAGAACAGAATTCACTGCAATTGCAGATGATTGAGGCTGTTTCTGCTCCAGATAATAGTGAAACGGGAACTACTGGAGAAGGTGCAGCAACTGGAAGCACTGGTGGAACCAATGTCGCTACGAGTAACACAGCTAAACTAACGGTTCCGGTTGCTTACTTTACGATCTCCTATACCTTGCGTCCTGAGATACAGAAAGGTATGGAATATAGAGCAACAAATGAATATGGGACGTTTACTTATAGTTTAGTTTCCTTGCAGCGTTTTCCATGGAAAGACGATGATATCGTTGTTGCCAGATTAAATATTACGAATACCCAATCGGTTGCCTTGTCTCTGCCGGAATTAAAGGGAGCTGTTCAGGTAGACAATGAGGACATGTCATCTTCAACGGAATTGTTTATGGATAAGGAAACTTCAACGATTGGGCCCGGTAAAAACGCTGAAATCTATGTGTTTGCCAAAATTCCTTATACACAAGAGTTCGATAAATTAAAATTAAATCTTTATTCTATGGTAAAAGAAGAGAAAAGCTCGTTCCTGTCAGTTACTACGAACAGCATGATGAACGCTGTAGCTTCTATTGAAACTGGAGGAAGTTATGTTATCTCTGGTAAAGGCAAGAACGCAAAAGTGCAAGAGAACAAAACCATTATTTATGAAGGACTTAACTCCAATCTCGTATACACAGAGCTGCTTCTGAGCAGTGAAGAGAAAAGACAAAGCAAAATGGCTCGCCTCCAAGCTTATTACAAAACGGGAGATGGTCAGCTATTCGAAGCTACAGCCAATCAGCCGGATACGTCTGCTACTCCAGGCGGTAAGCAATTAATCACCTATTGGGCTAAGGTTCCGAAGGCTGTTAATGCTTCTGATGTAAGCCTGTTCCTTGGGCCAGGGATTACTGGGAATAAGCTGACGGAACCCGGTCAGGAATCCACTGGATTTATTAATATGGCATCACTGTCATTAAATCCGGTCATCACACCACCAGAGAAGAACTTGACGAAGGTGGCTATTTATCCGTATACCATGTCCGTTCTAAGTTCGGAAGGGCGCTCACTACAAGGCAGTGACTCTATAAATATAGTTATGAATTACAATCTTCTTCGTGACAGCAGCTATGATATGGGAACCTTCACGCATAAGCTGGTCCTCAAAATGACGGATCCATATGGTCTATCTCAGGAACGAAGCTTGAACATTGGCACCGATATTCTTGAAGGGACCAACAACTCGTATACAGCAAGCTTTAGCAATAATATGTATAAGAATTTGTCAGGAGGAACCTACCGGATCACGCTGTACGATGAATTCCAAGGTGAACGGATCGAGCTGGCTAGTCAAGCTTATAACATCAAGATTGATAGAGCAGTTGTAACTGAGAAATAGCATTTCATATCTATTATTGTACGAAGAGGAGCAGCTCCAATGTTGCGAGTGGAAAATGTAACGCATTCTTATAAAAACGGTAATGAAACTACAGCAGTGCTTCATCAAATTGACTTTTCTGTGAAAGAGGGGGAGATGGTAGCACTGCTGGGGAGCTCGGGTTCCGGTAAGTCAACGATGCTCAATCTGATGGCAGGACTAATGAAACCTACGGAAGGCCATATTTATATTGCCGATCAAGATATCGTGAAGATGAGTGAGAATAAGCTATCGGAATTTCGTAGAAAAAATATCGGGTTTATCTTTCAAGCTTATGAGCTGATTACTAGCATGACAGTCCGTGAAAATGTAGAGCTGCCGCTGGTTTTTCAATCCGTTGCACCCTCTATACGTAAACAAAAAGCTTTAGAATTGTTGGAAGGAGTCGGCATTCCTGATAAAGCCGACTTGTTCCCTTCCCAGCTGTCTGGCGGACAGCAGCAGCGTGTTAGTATTGCACGCTCCTTGATTACGGAACCATCTGTTATCTTTGCAGATGAACCAACCGGAAACCTAGATTCGAAGACAGAAGAAGAAATTATCAATATCCTGCTTAACCTGAACAAGAAGATGAAGACCACCTTCATAGTTGTAACTCACGAGCTAAAAGTCGCGGAGCAAATGCAGCGGATATTCACGCTTCGGGACGGATATATGATTACTGAAAACCAAACTTCTTCGAATACTGAACTCGAAGGGGGTATACTCATTGAGGATTAGTGATATTTCCCGCTTGGCTTGGGAACAGGTCAAACGGCGGAAAGTTGTCACAGGTCTTTGTATGGCTGGCATATCCATTGGATGTGCTGCAATCATAGTTGCATTAAGTATAGGAGACTCCGCACAGAGCTACACGGAGCGGGAAATCAACCGCAATTTCAAAATGGATGAAATTACGGTGTCTCCCAACGGAGGTATACCCTCCCAAGGAGGAGGCAGCGGTGGCAGCGGATCGTCTGCGGCCAATGAAAAGCTTGATCCCGGCAGGCTGACAGCACAAAAGCTGGAGATTATTAAAGGCTTGCGGCATGTAACTGCAGCAGCTCCCTTTCAAGAGCTAGGGTACATACAGATGTTGACTATCGATAATAAAATAACAGATGTACAGCTTATTGGAACGGATCTACGCTTGTTAACGAAATATGATAAGAAATTCAAACAAGGCGGAGCTTCTGATTTGGTAGGAATGGCTGTACTGAACTATGGTGCAACCGTTGGACTGATTGATAACGAAACTCGGCAGCGTCTTTTTGAACAACTGAGTACAGATCCATATAACAATAAGTTGATGGAACAGTACAACAGCTTAAGCATGCTTCCAACAGATATGTACAAGCAACAGGTTCAATTACAGTCTTTTGATCCCGCCTCTCAAACCGGAGGGATGTTAGTTAGCTCACCGATTCAAGTGGTGGGAATCCTCGACAACCCGAGTGGAACGAACGAGGATATGGCTATGTACGACAAGAAGATCTATGTGTCACTAGAGACTGGCGAGCGGCTTGTAGAACAAATGAAGCTATCGAGTGGAACCGCTGGGCAAAAGGGTGTCTATAACTCAGCGATTGTAAAGGTAGACAGCACTGAGAATATCGTGGAACTAGAGAAGCTTATTCAGAAACTTACCTTAACAACAAGCACAAATTTGTATCAAAAAGAGGCACTCGCTGATACCTTCAGCATGGTCAAGAAAGCAGCTCTCGGTATAGGTGTATTTATTCTGATTATTGCTTCGATCTCCATTATCGTTGCGATGACTATGTCCACTCATCAACGACGACGGCAGATCGGTATTATGAAAGTGTTAGGCGCCAATATGGGCCAGATCCGCAATATGTTCATTACAGAAGCGGCATTGCTCGGGATGTTGGGCGGATTGCTCGGCATAGCCTTTTCATACTTGATTGTATTAGGAATTAATAAGCTCATCGGTAACTCTTCAGGAATGGGTGGAGGCGAGCCTTTGGTGATTTATATTCCTCTGATGACTCTTCCGGTTGGGATCGCATTTGCGGTAATGACAGGGGTATTATCGGGTATTTATCCGGCGATCAGTGCATCCAGAACGAATGCACTCACGGCGATTAAACGGGATTAGCTATTTTTAAGTTGAAAGGAAGCCAAAGTGATGAAGAGGAGAATCAAGTGGATTGTATTGGTACTGATTATAATTGCAGCAGGTTATTTTCTATATAGTAAGATGTATAAGCCTGAAGCGCAGTTAGAGCCTGTTGAACCCCCACAAGCCATAACTTTTGAGGTCACACAGGAGACCATTACCAATTCCATACAGGTTAAAGGTAATTCTAATTATGAGAAAGAAACGCTTGTTTATGCTCCATATGCTTCAAAGGTGACAAAGTGGAAGGTTGAGAACGGTGGACAGGTCAAAAAAGGTGATTTACTGTTTACTCTCGATCAGGAAGCCTTGAAGAATGAGATTGCTACACAAGAGGCGACCATCCGTAAAGCAAAGCTGGAAGCAGAGCTGAATGCATTTGTAAGCCAGCAAGACGAGGAGAATGCAGCCCTTGGTGCGACTGAAGCAGAACGCATTAAAGCACTCACAGCCCAAGAAGCAACACGGCTAGGGGACGAGCTTAATCAGGTCAATGCCGAAATACAGGCACGCGAATTAACAGAGAAAAAAGCCAAACTCAAAACAGCACTTTATTATGCTCCGGCAACCGGCATTTTCTTATTTGACAGTGCAAGCGAAATTCCGCAAACAGTGACAGATAATCAATATATCGGAAAAATAGTAGATATGAACAAGCTAGAATTCATTGCTCTTGTAGGTGAACAAGACGTCTTCCGTATAAAGACAGGCATGAAGGTCGACGTAAAAATGACAGCTATAAAAGATTTGAAGTTATCTGGAGAAGTTACGAAGGTGGCGAAATTTGCAAAGACAGCTTCAGGTCAGAATGCTACTGCCAGTTCGGTTCCTCAATTCGAAGTGGTTATCACGCTGCAGCCTGACGAGCATTTGATCGGTGGCTTAAGCTTAAACGGAGAAATTGAAACAGTTCGCAAAGAAAATGCCACCGTTGTATCCAGCATAGCTGTAATGCATGAAGGAGACCTCTCCTACGTTATGCTGGATAAAGGGGACGGGCAATATGAACGAAAAGACATCGAAGTGGGTCTGGAAACTACGGACAAAACAGAGGTTCTCTCTGGGTTGAAGGTTGGAGATGTTGTTGTTCTTCAGTAACAATGACTAACGCTTAGATTTACTTCTCAATCGTTTGACGCCAAACGTTAATATCTTTATTAAGATCGGTAAGATCAGGAACCGGGATTTGCTCATCGGAAAGGTTATATTTGGCTTTTAAGGCTAAGATCCGATAGACGCTTTCATCAATCCGTGTTTCTTGAATCTTACCGTTTTTTACGTTTTGCAGGAGGGAGTCCATGACCCGTTTTTCATTATCATAGCCGTGAGCGACAAGGAGAATATCACTACCTGCATTCACAGTATCTACTGCTGCTGTAGTCAGATCGTAGTTCTTCATAATGGCTCCCATGGTTAGATCGTCTGTAATTACGATTCCTTGGTAGCCCATTTCATCTCGAAGCTGTTCACCAATAATGGTACGCGATAAGGATGCGGGTTTGTCTGGATCTAATTTTGGAAACAAAATATGAGCGACCATTACGGCGTCCGTCCCCTCTTTAATGGCTGCTTGGAAGGGGAGCCATTCTAAGTCGGCTAGCTGACCGGCTGTTTTGTTCACAATCGGCAGATCCAGATGGGAGTCGACAGAAGTATCTCCGTGTCCTGGGAAATGCTTGACAACAGGAACGACGCCTTCGCTCTCAATTCCCTTCATTTCGGCAATCCCTAGTTGAATGACTTGGCCAGCAGCATTGCCGAACGACCGGTCTCCGATGACTGGATTGTCTGGATTGCTATTGATATCGAGAACGGGAGCAAAGTTCATATTAAATCCGGCTGAACGTACTTCTCTTGCGAGCAGCTTTCCCATTTTCTCGGCAGCAGCAGCGTCATTACTTGCACCCACTGTTCCGTTAGAAGGGAATGTAGCATATTCTTTAGGCATCCGGCTGACTTTTCCACCCTCCTGATCAACACTCATGAATAGTGGGGCAGGGTTGCCAGTGTTACTCTTTTTCATAGAATTGATAAGACTGATCATCCCTTTCAGGCTTTTAATATTGTCCTTATAGAGGATGATTCCACCTATTTTGTCTTCGGTAATCATCTTTTTAGCTTGCTCATCAAGGACAGTTCCATCAATTCCAACTAGGAGCATTTGTCCGATTTTTTCTTCCAAAGTCATCTCAGCAACCTGAAGAGCAATTGGATCGCTGACTGCTGAGGGGGTGGGAGCCAAGCTGGTGGTTGGTGCAGGTGTGGATTGGGAGGTCGGTGAATCGGTAGCTTCGGACTGTGAATTACTGCTGCTATTAGAACAGCCAGCAATGAGGAACAGTGACACCATAGCTGCAATAATGAAGAGTGTACCGGAAATCTTAGGCTTTAGGCTGTGACGGGTGAATCTAATCATCTGAATAGTCGTCCTTTCGTTAGCTAAATTAGATATTGGGAGAGGAATCCTTGCTGACTTAGAAGCACGGTGATAAGATAAACTTAAATATTCACATATTAAATTTGAATAATGAGGTGACGGTCCAATGAAAGATGGATTAGTACAAGCACTTAATGAACAGATGAATTTCGAGTTTTATTCCGCTCATGTTTATCTAGCGATGGCTGCTTATTGTTCCGGCGAAAGTCTGGATGGATTTGCAAACTTTTTTCTAATTCAAGCCGAAGAAGAACGGTTCCATGCCATGAAGATTTATAAATTCCTTAACGACCGGGATAACCGTGCTACACTAGAAGCACTACCAGAGCCGAAGAACGAATATAACTCGATGTTAGATGCTTTTGAACATGCCTTCGCGCATGAACAGCAGAATACTAAACGGTTCTATCATTTGGCTGACCTTGCTCTGGATGAGCGTGAACATGCGACGATTTATTTCTTGAAATGGTTTATAGACGAGCAAGTAGAAGAAGAAGCACTCTTTAGCAACATCATCAGTAAACTGAAACGAATTGAAAAAGATAGCAACGCCTTCTACATGCTGGATGCCGAGTTTGCTGCACGTACTTTTACAGCTCCGGCTGAATAAGTTATTGAAGCCCAACAGCCTGAGAAATCAGGCTGTTTTATTTTATAGAGGTAGGAAGTTTAATCGCGAGCAGCTTATTATCCGTCCGAATCATCAGCATCCCTCCAGTTTTAAGGGAAGGGGCAAAGTTACGAGAGCCTGTGTTCACAGTGAAAATAGGCTTTAGAGTTAACATGTCATAAGCGTGAAATAGGCCATCAGATTGTCCACTATAAACCACGTTTCCGAACAGATCCGTCTGTACCACTGGATTCTCTCCAATATTGAGGTCGACAAGCTGGCCGGTTCCTAGCTTAAGTGCGGATAAAGTACCTTTATCTTGATTTTGAAATAACATTCTTTGTTGATAAACTTGGTTCAATGGAGAGTCTTTTTCTTTAACCATCGAGGCCCAGGTTTGCACCGGTTTACCCTCTGCAGAATAATTCCAGAAATCATATTTCACAAACTTACTGCCCTGAAAGATATAAAAGTCCTTTCCATCCAAAAACGCGTTTCCATTCATCCCATTATAACTGTACACACCATCTTTATTCTCGGTATCTGTCCATTTATATAAACGTTCTCCTTTTAATTCACCTGTCTTTATGTTGAACACGGATACTTTGACTTTTCGATTTACCGGGTCATCATCCATCATAAATGTATTCGTGATAGAGTAGAGGAGCCCATCCTTCACTGCTAACGGCATCCACTGCCGGGTCTGGTCCCATAGTTTTTTTCCTGTCAGACTGTCATAAGCGGCGAGTCCAGCAGTTGTTAAGGCCCCTTGAGACAGATAGCTGCGAATAACGACCCCATCTGATTCCATGACCTCTGATAAGCCTGTAAAGTTATTGCTTTTCTCTACAGCCTTCCATTTGATCTTTCCGGTTACGGCGTCAACTGCTGCTAATTGTTCCTCTTGAGTAACATAAATAGTAGATCCTAAACGCTGTATATTTGTAGCTTTGGGGAGTGTTATGGAAGCCGACCATGCTTTTTTACCTGCCTCATTAACGGCATATAGGGAGCCGCTTTGGGTTAGACCGTAGATAAATCCATTGCTGTACGTGAATAGCGGCGCTAATCCACTTCCGAACTCCCATATTTTTTTGCCTGTTGCCGCATTCATTGCGGTTAATTTTTCATTGCGCTGCAACGCAAAGATCTTCCCGTTTTCCGCGAGTGCTGTAATGTCCTGTCCGGTGATTCTGTCTTTTTTTAAAATGGCGAGTTGTGCTGACCAAACAGGTTTTAGGATCGGGGCTGTGACTTCACTGTAATAAGTGTTACTTAGGCTTACAATTGCTTTTTCTGCAGAAATGACTGACATTGATCCACTGTTTGTTATTGGAATTAAAATACTCCCTATAGCTAAACATGTAACAATTTTCTTCGGCAAAGACTGAATCATCACTCCACGCTCCTTTGAATTAGTCATTACTATAATTAGACAATAAAAATAGCAAAAAGTTACTATTCCAGAAGAATGGAAGCAAAGTTGAACGGGGGCAAACTATGTTGCGTCCTGCAAAACAGTTACGACCTTGCAACTCTATTTGACAGAGGGAACTATTGCGCCCCGTAGCAACACTGTTTCTCTAGACCCACCCGATTCTCAAAGTGTAGTATAGAACAATACTATTCTTTGGGGGTTCTTTTTTTGGAAACTTATAACGACATTAAACAAGGCGAAAAAGGAGCTTGGCTAAGCATCGTTGCTTATATCTTTTTATCAGCTATTAAGCTGTTCATAGGTACGGTCTCAGGATCTCAAGCGTTGCTTGCAGATGGATTGAATAACAGTACAGATATTATTGCTTCTATCGCGGTACTAATTGGCCTGAAGATTTCCAGAAGACCGCCGGATTCGAACCACAGCTACGGGCATTTTAGAGCGGAGACCGTGGCTTCATTAATTGCTTCATTCATTATGATTGCGGTAGGGCTTCAAGTTTTGTACCAAGCTGTGAACAAATTTATTCAACCAGCACTGGAAAGTCCTGATCTCATAGCGGCGTGGACGGCAGTGGGCTGTGCTGTAGTTATGATGGCTGTCTATATGTATAATATTAGGCTGGCCCGTGCCATTAACAGTAACGCAATGCGGGCAGTAGCACTGGATAATCGATCAGATGCTATAGTTAGCGTGGGCGCTTTTATCGGAATTGTGGCTTCCTCCTTGGGCGTTCCTTGGCTTGACCCGCTTACAGCCATCATTGTCGGACTAATCATCTGTAAGACGGCATGGGATATCTTTAGCAAAGCTACGCATGATCTGACGGACGGATTTGATGCGGAAGAGCTTGAACATATGAAAGAAACTGTGGCAGAAATTGATGGTGTACAATCCATAAAAGATATCAAAGCCCGTATCCATGGGAATAACGTATTAGTAGACACAACTGTGCTAGTGGATTCTCAGCTAAGTGTAGTGCAGAGTCATGATATTACGGAAGAAATTGAAGAACAGTTAAAAGACCGGCACCAAGTTTCCAATGTACTTGTACATATCGAACCCGTGATGAAGTAGAGATTTATCAGTAGGTGCCATATGTACAGCTAATGGTTGAATATAAGCACCTGTGATGTTGTTAATAGTTCTTTTGTGGAGAAAGGTGGAAAATAAAATTAAAATGTAATTTTCAAGAAACGGAATGGTGATTTCATGATCGCTTGGAAAGATTCATATGATATCGGTGTAGAAAAAATTGACTGCCAGCACAGACAGTTGTTAGCGAAATTGAACGAATTCTTTGAAGCATGCAGTAATCAGCAAGGGAAAGAAAAGATTGAGGAAACACTGAAATTCTTAAAAGAATACACGATTGAACATTTCAGTAATGAAGAGCAGCTGATGGAGGAGATCAACTTCCCTGAACTAGCTGAACATCGTCAGACGCATGCTGATTTCGTGAAGGCAGTTCTCGAATTGGAAGAAACGGTCAAAACAAAAGGAGTATCCGTACTCTCAACCATCAAGCTTAATCGAACGTTAACAGACTGGCTGATAAATCACATCAATAAATGCGATAAGCTGATTGGTCAATGTATGGCCACACGTGATAAAGCGATATAAGATAAACCTCCAAAGAAGATGCCGATGGGCATTTTCTTTTTTTAGTTCCGATGTTTTCCGAACACCGCATTGCAGTTTATACTGGGTTAACGGTTTGTGTTATGATTTGAGATAAGAAGTAGAGAAGTAGTTAGGTAAAGGGGAGAAAAACGATGAAAACATTACGAATGTTAGCTTCAGGATTTGCTATGCTGCTCATTCTGGGTCTTGTTAATTTCTACATTGGCTATCACGGCTGGTTACTTATTCATGAATGGTTTTCAGGTGTTTCGTCAGCAGTATTCTGGACATTATTTATGCTGATCGCTTTTGCGTATGTCATTGGAATGATCCCATGGCCAAAATCGGTTAAACCGATCGCCAGATTCTTTAAAGTGATTGGATCGTATTATTTAGCGTGTATGGAATTTGCAATCATTATGTTACCTTTGGCAGACCTATTATATGTGATACTGGGATGGTCAGGAATCAATCGTACCTATTACATTGCAGAAGCGGGCGGGACAATTCTGATATTACTGGCAGTCTTTCTGGTCTGGGGTTCAATCAACGCCTGGAGTACCGTGATCCGCACACATTCCATACCTATTGATAAATCTATTGGCACTAGCACGCCATTAACGATCGCGGTTGCTTCAGACCTGCACTTAGGGAATATCGTGGGCAATCGTCATCTCAAAAAAATGGTGGCACAAATGAACGCGATGCAACCCGATGTGATTTTGCTGGCTGGAGATGTCTTGGATGACAGCATTGAACCTTTTATCCGCAATAGTATGAGTGAACAGATTAAACAGTTAAAAGCTCGTTATGGTGTCTACGCAGTACTGGGCAATCACGAATATTATGGTGGATCAATTAAGGAATATACCGATTTGATGAGTAGTATTGGGATCAAGGTCCTGCAAGATGAGGTTGAAGAAGTCGCAGGAACGTATATTGTAGGCCGAAAAGACAAGACAGCCGAGACGATGGAAGCTGGTGGCAGACAAAGTGTAAGCACCTTGCTCGAAGGACTTGATCTTACACGTCCTGTGATTATGATGGATCATCAGCCTACAGGCTTCGACGTAGCCGCTCAAGCTGGGGTAGACGTTCTACTCTCGGGTCATACACACCGAGGACAGATTGCTCCTAATCACTGGATCACTAAACGTTTGTTCGAGCTGGACTGGGGATATCTTCGTAAGGACAATTTGCATGTAGTCGTGTCGTCAGGTTATGGAACATGGGGACCCCCAATTCGTTTAGCAAGCCGGTCGGAGATCATTAAGCTGGAGGTTATGCTGGAGGGTTCTAAAAAATACAGTGAAGAGCCTGTTTCCACAAAAACGGTGTTAATCTAAAGTGAGTTTGTATAGAGGCTGTTTCATCAGCAGATTTATCTGCTAGGTGAGGCAGCTTCTTTTTTTTGACAACTCATGAGGAGTGTAGTATGTTTAAAATTAGTTAAGGACTTAACTATATTGGAGCTGAATTATAGAATATGGATCATTTACAACAGTTTGTGCTGAATCAGCCATTGCATACCAAAGCATTTTTTAAATTAGTTGAAGCTACTGCAAATTTAGTTTCTGTTTCTGAGAAATATTGGCAGTCGAAAGGATTGAACGGAGCAAGAATTCGTATCTTGGTGGAGATCTCTAAACAGGGAGGTGCGATTCTACCTTCTACATTGGCTCACATTATTGGAGTTACCAAAGCTAATATAAGCATGCTGTTAACACCATTGGAGCGAGATGGATTAATAACCCGTTCGAATGATACCAAGGATGGCAGAAAAAGCGTCATTTCGATTACGACTGAAGGCCAGCAATTACTTCTGGAGCATCTTCCAGAGAATCGTCAGGCTGTCGCAGAGAGAATGAAGAATCTGAATGATCAGGAGCTTCATCAACTTATCTTTTTATTACAAAAACTGAGTACATTCGAATAACAGAAAGGGTGTTATGTATGTCGATTATGGTTACAGGAGCCACAGGTCAATTAGGCAGCTTAATTATGGAGAAGCTTGAGAAGTACGTTCCGGCTAGTCAAGTTATTGCTTGTGTTCGTCAGCCAGATAAAGCTGTTAATTTTTTAGAAAAAGGGTTCGAAGTCCGTTTTGGCGATTATGACCAGTTAGATACGCTGATTGATGCTTTTACTGGGGTCACAACGTTACTTTTAATCTCCAGCTCTCATACCGATGATAAGATCAGATTACATCAGCATACTCAGGTCATTCATGCAGCAAAAAAGGCCAATGTGAAGCATCTGCTTTATACTGGTTTTGCCTTTCCACCCAAAGGTCCGATTCCTTCTTATCATGTTCATTTACTAACTGAGCAGATGATTCTTGAATCAGGGATAGATTATACGTTTCTACGTAACGCTTTGTATATAGATTTTGTGGGTGTGCTTGGGTTGAAGGAAGCGATGGAAAGCGGTGAGCTACCCACTTATCCAGGGAACTGGCAGTTTAATTCAGTCACTCGTGAGGACCTCGCTTTAGCTACGGCAAAGGTTCTTACAACGAATGGACATATGAACCAAGTCTACGAACTAGCTGCACCAAACGTTTGGGACTTCAACGAATTAGTTGATGTATTATCAGAGTTATCAGGGAAAAAAATTACGTTTCGCCAGGATTCAAGTATTCAGCATTGGATTTATTCGTTTCTAGCGAAGATAGATACTGCTTCTACATCAAAAGATCTGGAGAGACTGATGGAGCGGCCGGTTACCACACTTAGAGAGAGTATTAAGCCTTTTGTTTGATCTGACTTTAGTTGTTCTATCGTTATAAAGTTGTTACTATGAGTTCATCCATTATTCAGGGAGTGTAAATGATGAAGAAGATTTTAGTAGCAGATGACGATGTGAATATTCGAACATTATTAAAACATGTACTAACAAGGGAAGGATATCAGGTGATGGAGGCCAGTGATGGCCGAGATGCGATACATAAATTGCAGGACAGTATTGCGGATTTAGCGGTCGTAGATGTAATGATGCCACATGTAGATGGGTTAGAGCTATGTCAGCATATTAGAGAAACGTATGATATTCCGATCATTTTATTGACAGCACGTCAGCAGCTGAGTGATAAAGAGCAAGGTTATTTGCGGGGGACGGATGATTATCTAACGAAACCTTTTGAGCCTGAAGAGTTGCTATTTCGGATCAAAGCGTTATTTCGCCGCTATTCCATTGCTTCAGATGATCGGATTCGATTAAATTCTCTAGTTATTGACCGCAAAAATTATGAAATAACCGATGGTGATGAGGTTTTGCTGCTACCGGTAAAAGAGTTTGAGCTTCTGGCTCAATTGGCACAATATCCAGGCAGGTTATATACACGTAGTGAGTTAATTGAACTGGTATGGGGCATGGATTATGAAGGGGATGAGCGAACAGTCGATGTACATATCAAACGTTTGCGTCAGCGCTTCGTAGATTATCAGGAAGATTTTGTGATCCGAACCGTTCGAGGCATTGGCTATAAATTGGAGATGGTTAACGTATGAGATCCTTGTATGTCCGGATGTGTATTGTCTTCTGTTCAGTAATTGTGGTGAGTAGCCTTCTTGGATTTTTGGTGTCTAATATTTACTATCAAGCCCAGATTAAATCTCAGAACGATGCCAAACTTACCGGAATGGCTATCGAGGTTCAACAATTCGCAGAATCACATCCGGAGACAATGGAGGATTATTTGCGGAGTATAGCCAAGCTGGGTTATAAAATCTATTTAACAGATGCTGAAGGGGAATCAAGATTCTACGGTAAGCCCTTTAGAAAAGAAGATTTGGATGAGCAGCAACTAGAGAAGGTTCTGAATGGGCAAATTTATCATGGGGTTGCGGATTTCCCGGACAGTGCATTTATTACCGGATTTTTTGATAATCAACTGCGTAATTCAATTGGTGTTCCTGTAAAAGTAAACAATGAAACGTATGCTTTGTTTATGCGTCCGGATGCTGAAGTACAATTCGGTGAGCTACGCGTCTTTTTTGCTGTGATCATTGGGTTCACCGTGTTGTTTAGCTTAGGCTTTGTAATGATTAGCGTACTGCATGTAGTTAGACCTATTACACGTTTGACGACGGCCACTAAACGGATCTCAAAAGGCAGATACGATATCAAATTGAATACGTGGCGGCGTGATGAGATTGGTCAGTTAGCTTCCCATTTTATGATTATGAGCCGGGAGCTGGAACGAACAAATCGGGCACGTCAGGAATTTGTCGCTAATGTATCACATGAAATTGAGTCGCCATTAACATCAATTCAGGGATTTGCCCAAGCGTTACAAGATTCAACCTTACCTGAGGATGAACGGTTACAGTATCTCAATATCATTGACCAAGAAAGCCATCGTCTTTCATTGCTAAGCAAACAGCTGCTTACCTTGTCTTCGCTTGATTATGATCCTAATTCCATACAGAAAAAGTCGACAGACTTGCGTGCACAACTAAGACAGGTCGTACAAATCATGGAATGGAGATTAACAGAGAAACAACTGGCCGTGCGTTTGAATCTTGCAGATATCAGCGTTCTAGGTGATCCAAATCTATTGTTCCAGGTATGGATGAACCTGCTCTCCAACGCCATAAAATACACACCTGCTGAGGGTTCCATTATGATTTCCGCGAAGCTTGTGGAACAGAACTGTATTGTTTCTGTGTCTGATACGGGTGAAGGCATTTCAGCCGAGGAGTTACCGTTAATCTTTGATCGTTTCTATAAAGTAGATCGAGCACGAACACATGAAACCCATAGCAGCGGACTTGGACTTGCGATTTCTCAAAAAATCGTAGAAGCGCATAACGGAACCATTGAAGTAACCAGTACTTTGGGTGAAGGGACTACCTTTACAGTTACACTTCCGCTTTTGTAATTCATTATTCATACTCCGTTCATTTTCATCTTCTAAACTGTGACTATACAGATTAGAAGGAGTGGTAATATGTTTTTAGCCTTAAGGGAAATGCGACATTCTAAAGCCAGATACCTATTAATTATGGTTATCATGTTATTGGTTTCCTTTCTTGTACTTTTCGTCACGGGACTAGCCAGAGGATTAGCTTATGCAAATATCTCTGCAGTAGAGAACATGCCGGCGAATTATTTTGTAGTGCAAGGGGATGCGGATCAGACCTTTAGACGTTCTCAGTTAACAGATGCGGAGCTCCAGAATGTACGTGCAGTAGTTGGAGACAATAATGCATCTTCACTTGCAATGCAGATGAGCACTGTCACTGCTAACGAGGCAGACGTAAAAGCAGATATTACTTTTTTTGCAGTAGATATGAATGGGTTATTAGCTCCTAAAGTAGTTGAAGGTGACAAGATTACGAATGAGACAAACGGTAAAGTCCTTGTTGATCGTGACCTGGAACAGTCAGGAATTAAACTTGGCAGTATCATTCGTGATCAGGCGACCGGGATGGAATTTACTGTCGCAGGTTTTGTTGAGGATAGCTCTTACAGCCATACCCCAGTAGTTTATATCAACAATCAGGATTGGCAAGCTATGAAGCAGGGGGTTAACCAAGGAGAAGAAACCTCTTCGTCGGTACCGTTTAATGTGATTGCCCTTAATGCGAATGCTGATCAAGTAAATAAGATTTCAACGAATGTAAAAGATGTAGAGGTCATTACTCAAAAAGTAGCTATATCCAATGTTCCGGGCTACTCGGCAGAGCAGGGTTCACTGCTAATGATGATTGTTTTCCTGTTTGTGATCGCAGCGTTTGTTCTGGCGGTATTCTTCTATGTCATTACGATTCAGAAAACAAGTCAGTTTGGTATTCTGAAGGCGATGGGTACTAAAATGTCTTACTTGGCTTGGAGCGTGGTAGGGCAGGTCATGATTTTAGCTATATCAAGTCTTTGTATTAGCTTACTGCTTACCTTTGGGATGAATAAGGTCCTGCCTGATTCGATGCCATTCCAACTGGAGCCTTCAACCATTCTTTTAACCAGCTGTTTATTCGTTGGGATGTCTCTTTTAGGATCACTAATTTCTGTCGCTAAAGTGGCAAAAGTAGATGCATTAGAAGCTATTGGGAGGGCTGGAGCATGAGTGCAAAACTAATCATGAAGCAAGTAACCAAAAACTACGGTGATGGCGATACAACGGTGTCTGTGCTGAACAATTTGAATCTGATCGTTAATGAAGGGGAATTCGTTGCTGTCCTTGGACCTTCGGGAACAGGGAAAAGTACATTCCTTTCAGCGGCTGGTGCACTTCTAACACCTACTAGTGGTGAAATTTTTATAGATGGGGAATCACTTACAGATAAAAGTAAAAGTGAGCTGACGGAGCTCCGTTTAGAGAAGATAGGTTTTATGTTCCAAAGCGCTCAGTTGTTGCCTTATTTGAAGGTGGAGGAGCAACTCCTTTTTGTAGCCAAGCAGGCGAAAATGAGTGCTAAGGAAGCGAAGGAACGGGCTGCTGATTTGATGAAGCGGCTGGATATCTGGAAACGGCGTAATCATTATCCGGAACAGCTCTCCGGTGGGGAGAAGCAGCGTGTAGCTATCGCTAGAGCATGGATGAATAAACCAGCGATTCTTTTTGCAGATGAACCGACAGCCAGTCTGGACTTCAAACGCGGAAGAGAAGTTGTACGCATGATCGCTGATGAGGTGAAGAGTGAAGGTAAAGCAGCGGTAATGGTCACTCATGATGAACGGATGCTCGAATGGTGTGACCGCGTTCTGCATCTGGAAGACGGGCATTTGGTTGAACATCAAGTATAATTTCATAGTGTGGAAGAAAAAAAGCTACTTGTCTTTTCTAAAGACAAGTAGCTTTTTTATAAAGACATCGGTAGCTAAGGAAGAAGAACATTCTTGATGTCGGATGATTGAGAATTGCCTTTCCAGATGATGTTGTCTGATTGGCAGCTCTTTGATCTCACCGCTTTCTAGTTCCTTCCGTACAATCCATCTGGAGAGCATGGCGATTCCGAGGCCAGAGGCTACAGCTTCTTTAACACCTTGAGAGCTGTTGAAGACATAGGATCTTTTAACAGATATATCTTCCTCCTGTAGGAAATGATCACTGAAAGCTCGTGTACCCGAGCCGTGTTCGCGAAGCACCCAAACCTGATCCTGCAACATACTCTGCTCCACAGAAATCGCTTTTGACAGAGGGTGGGTAGCAGGAGCGACCATAATCATCTCGTCTTTCATATAAGGAGTGACATTCAGATCATTCTCATGGACCTCACCTTCAATAAACCCTATGTCCAGTTCGTTGGATTTAACGCCTCCAATAATCTCCTCAGTATTGCCTATCGTCACTTGCAGCTTGACCTGCGGATATTGATTGGCAAAATCAGCAAGTCTTGCCGGCAAAATATATTCACCTATAGTAAAACTAGCGCCGATATGTATACTCCCAGTGACTTCGTCCTGAAGCATATGGATTTCCTGACTTGCTTCATCGAAATGAGCCAATATTTGTTTGGCGTGTTTATAAAGAATACTGCCGGCTTCTGTTAATCTAACCTGTTTAGAAGAACGATGCAGGAGTTTAGCACCGAGCTCATTCTCAAGATTCCGGATATGCAGACTGACACCGGGTTGAGATAAATTCAGCGCTTCTCCTGCTTTGGAAAAATGACTCAGTTCAGCTACAGTAACGAATACGCGTAATGGATCTACAATCATTGTAATCCCTCATTAGATTAGTCTATACTCCCGAATAAGCCAAGAATCCACCGTCAACGGGGACGGTAACTCCGGTCACAAAGCTGGACATTGCTTCATCTGCTAACCAGAGTAGTGTGCCAAGCAGATCCTCCGGCTTTCCAAAGCGGCGCATTGGAGTATGAGAGATGATTTTTTGGGAACGGTCTGTAAGCTCGCCATCTTCACGAACCAACAGCTTCTCATTTTGTTTAGTAAGGAAAAAGCCAGGGGCAATGGCATTCACACGTATACCAGACTCAGCGAAATGAACGGAGAGCCACTGGGTGAGATTATTAATTCCTGCTTTGGCAGCGCTGTAGGCAGGTACTTTGGTCATTGGAGAAGGTGCACTCATGGATGAAATATTAATAACAGATGTGCCCGTTCTGCCGAGCATCTGCTTGGCAAAAACTTGGGTTGGGATCAATGTTCCAATCAGATTAAGGTCCATCACATTGCGAAATCCATCTACACTAAGGTCAAAAAAAGTAAATATGTCCGGGTTCTCCAGATCATCATTTTTGAAAATCTCTTGGGTCGTATTTGCTGAGGAATCATTTCCGCCAGCACCGTTAATTAATAGATCGCAAGGACCCCAGTGATTCTTAACAGCTTCTGCGGCTTTCATAACACTCTGTTGATCTGTAACATCACAGGAAAGTGAAATCGCTTGACCGCCTGCGGCTGTAATTTCAGCGGCAACCAAATCTCCCTTAGCTGCGGTGCGATTTAGAATCGCGACTTTAGCTCCTTGCCGACCTAACTCTAGCGCCATAACCCGGCATAATACACCGGCTCCTCCGGTAATCACAGCGATTTTTCCTTCTAATGCTGGATGCAAAGTTAATTCTATCATAACCATTGAACCTCCCTAAAAGTCCTGAGTGTGATTAAAGTTCCTTATCAAGTACGTGCTGTGATTTTTTTGGCGAAAATCCTATATGATTATAGAACTGTACAGCATCTTCTCTGGTTTGATTGGTACGTACTCTAATTTTGCTAAACCCTGTTTGGATTGCCCATCGTTCACAGGTTTCTACAAGCTGTCTGCCAATTCCTTCTCCGCGGCAAGTCTGATCAACAACAAGACCTCCGATTTCAATAAATGAAGGAGATTCAAGTAAGATTCGAACGGTCGCATGTATCCATCCTACCAATTGGTGATCTGATTCAGCTACATATACAGTATGATCTTTGTGTGTTCCGATTTCTTGTAGTCTTTCTCCTAATTGTTCGATATTCAAAGGATATCCAAGCTGGCTTGAGAGTCTTGCTATCTCTTGAATGTCGCTTATAGATGCTGTTCTGATAAGAATATCGTTCACCACCTCAAAATTGTAGGTTAGAGCCTTTTTATTATAGTTCAACACATAGATTAGGACATTCCCTAATAAATTTACTTAGTGCTGTTACGATAGGCAGAAGGGGAGATTCCTATTGTCTTTTTGAAATATTTAGAGAAATGGGCTAATTCCATACTGACTTGCTCCGCGATATCTGAAATGCTGAAATTGCTATAAGAAAGCTGTCTTTTAGCATGCTCCATTCTTTTCAATTGTACATAATGCATGGGGGGAACCCCTATAAATTTCTTGAAGTAGGGGATGAAATAGTTCGGATGTAAGTGGACAATTTCTGCTAACTCTTCTATTTCTATGGGTTTATCCAGCCGCTCATCAATATATTGAAGCACATAGGCGAGCTTTCCTTGATCCCCCGTATGTATAAATTCTTGCATAAAGTCTGTTTTGATATTCTCGTTCGATTCAAGACAAGTAGCAATTAGATTGAGGACGTTCGCCTGAGTACGCAGAATGGACAATACATCATCTTTTTGAAACTGTTCGATCATTTCTGTGAAAATAACCCGTACGGAATCTGGGTTGGGCGCATCACAGATAAACAGTTTGTTTGCCGAATGGAATAAGGGCCACTCCCCAATATCAGCATCAAAATGGCAGAAATAGCGTGTATAGGGATCATTCATTGACGTCTCTGTAGTTTGAGTGCTTCCTGCGGGCATGATCATTAGCTGACCTGCTCTCGGATAATAAGTAACACCGTTAATGATAACTTTTCCCTCACCGCGGTCAATAAAATACAGCCGATTAAAGGTTGGAGTTTCCAACGTACGATTCCACCCGCTATATCCGCTTCTAAGTTGGGCATGGGTCACTTTTACGGTAAGATTCTGGAGGAATCTGCCGGTAAGGTTACCTGGATTATTCATCATCTAGCTCCTCTATGACTTGATTATCCTTATTATAACGAATTAATTTAACTAAATCATCTTATTATTGTGCAAATAATGCTTAGTTTCGCTCATGTTCATGTCTATTAATTAAGTATATTCTCATAACATAACCTCAAATAGGGAAGTGATCTGATTGAATAAAGTACGGTATGGCATTATTGGAATTGGGAATATGGGGAGTGCACATGCACAAAGTCTGTTGAATCATATTAAAGATGCTGAGCTTGCAGCTGTATGTGATGTAAGGGAAGAACGTTTGAAATGGGCAGAAGAGCATTTACCGGAAAGTGTACAGAAATTTGCAACACCCCAAGAGTTATATGAGTCTCATCTCATAGATGCAGTATTAATCTGTACTCCACATTATGATCATCCAACTTTAGCTATCGAGGCTTTTCAATATGGCTATCATGTATTGGTTGAGAAACCGGCTGGGGTCTATACCAAAGCTGTTAAGCAGATGAACGAAGCTGCAGCAAAGTCTGATCGCAAATTCGGAATCATGTATAACCAGCGGACGAATCCTTTGTATCAAAAGCTTAGGGATCTCATTCAGTCTGGTGAACTAGGCGAAATCCGCCGCACAAATTGGATTATCACCAACTGGTACAGATCACAAAGTTACTATAACTCCGGTGGTTGGCGGGCTACATGGGCAGGCGAAGGTGGTGGGGTGCTGCTGAATCAAGATCCTCATCAACTAGATTTATGGCAGTGGACGACAGGTATGATGCCTAAGCGGATCAGAGCGTTTTGTCATTTTGGTAAATACCGCAATATTGAGGTTGAAGACGATGTAACCGCTTATGTGGAATATGAAAATGGTGCGACAGGGCTTTTTATCACCACAACAGGTGAAGCACCGGGAACTAACCGTTTCGAAATTACTGGTGATCATGGAAAAATCGTAGTGGAAGACGGGAAATTAACCTTTTGGCGTCTACGCACGCCGGAGCCGCAATTCAATGCAGAGTTTACGGGAGGATTCGGCAGTCCAGAATGTTGGAAATGTGAGATTCCTGTAGAAGAGGGTGGCGGGGAACAGCATAAAGGAATTTTGCGGAACTTTACGAATGCCATTCTACACGATGAGAAATTGTTAGCTCCGGGTGAGGAAGGCATTCACGGTCTAACGCTATCTAATGGGATGTATTTATCGGCTTGGACCGACGATTGGGTGGAGTTACCGATTGATGAAGATTTATTTTATGAGAAGCTCATGGAAAAGGTGGAGAATTCTAACTTCAACAAAGAAACCACAGCCGCCCAAACCTTTGATGTTAAGGGAACTCATTAAATTTTAATCAGAGAGGAAAGATCCTATGAATCGTTCAACCATTGCTGCTCAAATGTACACATTACGTGATTTTACTAAAACTGCGGAGGATTTAAAATCCACTTTTCAAAAGGTCTCTGCTATGGGTTATGAAGCTATTCAGATTTCAGGCATCGGGCCAATCGATCCGAAGCTCGTAAAAGAGTATGCAGATGAAGCAGGACTGGCAATATGTGCAACCCATGTGTCTTGGGATCGGCTAGTGAACGATTTAGATGCTTTAGCCGCTGAACATAAGCTGTGGAACTGCAAAAATATTGGACTAGGAAGTTTACCGGAAAAATTCCGTACGGGGCAAGAAGGTTACCGTGAATTCGCCAAGCTGATGTCGGGCATTGCAGTTACACTAAAAGAACAACATGATCTGCAATTTGTTTATCATAATCACGATTTTGAATTTGAACGGTTTGATGGATTGACTGGCATGGAAATTCTGCTCACTGAGTCTGATCCTGCCGTTGGTTTTGAGCTGGATTTATATTGGGTTCAAGCGGGCGGAGGGAGTCCAGCCGAATGGATACGCAAAGTTGCAGGTCGAATGCAGGTAGTGCATTTAAAAGATATGGCGATTGTTAATAGAAAACAGATCTTTGCTGAAATCGGTGAAGGGAATATGGACTATAAAGAAATTATCAATGTCTGTCGCGAAACGGGTGTTGAATGGTTCGTAGTGGAGCAGGATGTTTGCCGCCGTGATCCTTTTGAAAGCTTGGAGATCAGTCTGCGGTATCTTCTTAATACCTTATAGAATGGAGTAATACTAATAGAAGGAGGGTTTCTATGAATCGAAAAAATGGGATGACCTATGCACCAACGTATGAATCCAAACCCGTAGTGAAGGCGGGGGAATTCATCATTGCCGCTATTGCCCTAGATCACGGTCATATTTACGGGATGTGTAACGGACTGGTTGAGGCAGGGGCAGAGCTGAAATGGGTATATGATCCGGACGAGGAAAAGGTCAGAAATTTTATTAGTAAATATCCCGGTGTCAAAGCTGCCGGATCAATGGAAGAAGTTCTGGAAGATCCCGAAGTACAATTAATTGCAGCGGCCGCAATTCCATCTGAACGAGGACCTTTAGGCAATAGAGTAATGGCTCACGGTAAGGACTATTTTACGGATAAAGCCCCCTTTACGACCCTGGAACAGCTTGAAACCGCTAGAGCAATGGCAGCTGCAACCAATAAGAAATATATGGTCTACTATAGTGAACGCCTTCACGTTGAAAGCGCTATCTATGCGGGGCAGCTGATTCAACAAGGCGCTATTGGCCGTGTCCTGCAAGTCATTGGATTAGGGCCACATCGTCTAAATGCTCCTAACCGGCCGGAATGGTTTTTCCAAAGGGAGAAATATGGTGGGATTCTATGTGACATAGGCAGTCATCAAATAGAACAATTTTTGTATTATGCAGATTGTCAGGATGCTTCGGTTATTCATAGTAAAGTGGCCAATTACAATCATCCGACTTATCCCGAATTAGAGGATTTTGGTGATGCTACTCTTGTAGGGGACAATGGGGCAACACAATATTTTCGCGTGGATTGGTTTACCCCTGATGGGCTGGGCACTTGGGGAGACGGGCGCACGATGATTATGGGGACTGAAGGATACATTGAACTGCGTAAATATACTGATATAAGTCGTTCAAATACACCGGATCATGTGTACTGGGTCAATGGGGAAGGGGAACATTATGAGCATGTAGCAGGAAAGGTTGGTTTTCCTTTCTTTGGTGAGCTAATCCTTGACTGTCTGAATCGGACAGAGCTGGCGATGACACAGACCCATGTGTTCAAAGCTGCCGAGCTATGTCTGAAGGCTCAAGAGCAAGCGATCAATCTAACCCCAGCAATACTCAGATAACGATGGAATGATGAACGGAGGGTAATATAAATGAAAGAACTTGGAGCAGCCATTATTGGATGCGGAGCCATTTTCCCTCTTCATGCAAAAACATTAACAGGCATCGATGGTGTGAGACTACTTGCGGTTGCAGATATTGATGCTGATAAAGCATTGCAGACGTCTAATGAATATGACTGCCAAGCCACTAATGATTATAGAGAAATTTTAAAGGATGACCGTATTCATGTTGTACATCTCTGTACGCCTCATTATTTACATGCAGAGATGGCTACGGAGTTGTTACAAGCAGGAAAACATGTCCTTACCGAAAAGCCTATGGCGGCAGATCTTCCTTCAGCCAGACGAATACTTGAAGCCGCACAGCAAAGCACAGGTCAGCTTGGTGTGGTGTTTCAGAACCGTTATAATGATGCCTCGATGTATATTAAGCAGGTGATTGACTCAGGAATATATGGGAAGCTGCTCTGTATGAAAGGAATCGTGACCTGGCACCGTAGCGAAAGTTATTATAGCGATAGTAACTGGAGAGGACGCTGGTCTACGGAAGGTGGAGGTCTGCTAATTAACCAAACCATTCATACACTGGATTTACTTCAGTGGTTTGGTGGAGAGGTGGCATCGGTGAAAGGGAGTATTACCACGGATGTGCTAAATGGGGTCATAGAGGTAGAAGATACCGCCCATGCCTGCATCGATTTCACTAGTAATGTCAGAGGGCTTTTTTATGGTACAAATACCTATCTGGAGAATTCTCCAGTGGAGCTGGAGCTAGTTTTTGAAAAGGGTACTATCAACCTCCGCAGAGATCATTTGTATCTTTGGAAGGATGGAAAGGAAACCTTGCTGTGCGAGCCTAGTTTCAGTGCCACGGAAGGTAAATCCTATTGGGGCACCGGGCATAAGAGACTGATTGAGGACTTCTATGAACATGTCGCCAGGGGTCAAAAGTTTTGGTTGGATGGTGCTGAAGGGATAAAAGCGCTGGAGTTGGTGGCGGGGATTTATAGTTCATCGCAGAAGGCTGAATAAATGATAATTAAGCTGTATCAAAAGTAGATTAATCTACGAATGATACAGCTTATTGTATTTTAATGTAAAACACTTGTACTCAATCCTCCTAAATCAACGAAACTCTAAATAACCTGTAACCTTCCTTGGTAGCTTGTCCATGGGGTTGATTTATGTAATTATGTTCTTGGGTAAGTAATTCGTAGATTTACAATAAATATACACTGATGATTAACGGCAAGTAGGAGGGATTAGAAATGAGTGTTACATGGAAAAGAAGGATTCTGATCAATGATCCTATTTCACTAGATCCAGTTCAGATTCAGCAAGACTTGTACAGCGGCAACCAAGTTATTGTCCAGTTCTCTGATCCATCGACCTATGGTTCGATTCTGGATGAAGTAAATGAGCTTTGCGCGCGTTTTGATGAAAATTTTGGAGTGCGTTTTTATGGCCACTATTCTGTATCCTTTGATTGTGAGACACTCCTGCAGATTCCAAATGTTAAAATGCTGCTGCTGAATTGTCTTCACCAGGCACATAACACGAACGTATTGGCTAAGCTGAATAACCTGTATAGTCTGAGCGTGGGGATATATGAGCTTGAAAATCCGGAAATTCTGAGTATAGATACGTTACGGTCTCTAAGTATTTTAAATATTAGCTCGGAGAAAAAGATGCTTAATCTGGAATACCTAAAAGAATTCTCCCGTTTAGAACAGTTGCATGTTATAGGTAAGGTTAAAAACCTTGATGCTATTGGAGATCTGGAGGATCTTACCTATCTCGCGCTGCACTCCATCAGCAACAAACCCTTACATTTTATTAATCGGCTAAAGAAATTGAAAGACCTACGTATTTTACTTGGAGGCAGAGAACATATTCAGGACATCGAAGAAAATGAAATCGAGAGCCTGGAAATTTGTAGAGTCCGTGGCTTTCATGACCTGAGTAATATTTCGGTTTTTCGTGCGTTAAAAAAGCTTGTGATTGAAGATCAAATCCAGCTACGTGAGATTAACTTTGATCAGCAGATGAAGGCACTGGAAGAGCTAACGATTATGAATTGCAAAACATTGGCTCATTTGACGGGAATGGAGCAATTACCTTTTCTGCACAAGCTTCGTATTTTCAAAACGGCGATCGATTTTGATTCATTTATAGAACAAGAGCTTCCAATCGGCTTAACCACATTAGAGTTTGCAACTTTTAAAAGAAAAGTAGATCAGGAAATTCAAAAAACAATAGTGGGGATGGGCTATCAAAACGGAATTGTCTACAATGAGAACAGTGCATGATGCAGCCTTTTTTTGTTCCATAAATCTTGAGGACTTATTTCTATCTTTTTTACAAGCTTTTAAATATTTTATTTTTTTCATATAATAGTAGATATTAAATTTATAAATAATTGTAATACACCATGATAAGGTTATAATTGATACAGAAAAGGTGTGACGCCTAAGAAGGAGCGCCCACATCCTTTCTGCAAAATTCAGGGGATAAGGATGGTAATAATGGGCAAAAGTGCAACTGATACAGACGTCATTTTAATTGGTGCCGGAATCATGAGTGCGACTTTAGGAACACTTTTGAAGGAATTAGTACCGGAATGGAAAATTAAAGTATTTGAAAAGCTTGAAAAAGCAGGGGAAGAAAGCTCTAATGAATGGAATAATGCAGGAACCGGGCATGCGGCGCTCTGTGAGCTTAATTATACTGTTGAAAAGCCAGACGGATCTATAGATATTAGCAAAGCTATTCAGATTAATGAACAGTTTCAGCTTTCGATGCAGTTTTGGTCTTATCTTGTAAATCGCAAGCTGATACATACTCCCCAGGACTTTATTATGCCGTTACCTCATATGAGTTTGGTGCAAGGGGAGAAGGATATAGCTTTTTTAAAGAAAAGATTTGAAGCGCTCTCAAAAAATCCTTTATTCCAAGGGATGGAATTTTCCGCTGACTCTAAAAAACTGATGGAATGGATTCCGCTTATTATACAAAATCGTCCTGCGAACGAATCCATTGCGGCTACAAAAATTGACTCTGGAACGGATGTTAACTTTGGTGCTTTAACGCGTATCTTATTTGAGCATTTAAAGAGTAAAAACGTCGATCTCCACTACAAACATAGTGTCAATAGTATGAAGCGCAACAGTGCTGGCTTATGGGATCTAAAAATCAGAAATGCCAGCGGTAACATTGAACAACATACAGCGAAATTTGTGTTTATTGGTGGCGGGGGAGGAAGCCTGCACTTACTGCAGAAATCCGGTATTCCTGAAGGGAAACATATTGGTGGATTCCCAGTAAGCGGTATTTTTATGGTGTGTAATAATCCGGAAGTTATTGCGCAGCATCATGCCAAAGTATACGGCAAAGCTAAAGTTGGAGCCCCTCCAATGTCCGTACCGCACTTAGACACAAGATTTATCGACAATAAAAAATCACTGCTATTTGGACCATTTGCCGGCTTCTCACCTAAATTCTTAAAAACGGGCTCCATGTTTGATTTAATAACTTCTGTGAAACCGGATAACCTCATAACAATGCTGTCGGCAGGTGCTAAAAATATGTCATTAACAAAATACCTGATCGAACAAGTGCTGTTATCGAAAGAAAAACGTCTGGAAGAACTGAAAGAGTTTATCCCCAATGCCAAAATTGAAGATTGGGATCTTGTTGTAGCTGGTCAGCGTGTGCAAGTTATCAAAGATACAGAAGCTGGCAAAGGCACACTTCAATTTGGTACGGAGGTTATTAGTGCCGCTGATGGTTCGGTCGCAGCATTGTTAGGGGCTTCCCCTGGAGCTTCTACGGCTGTTCACGTGATGCTTGAAGTGCTTAACAAATGTTTCCCTCAATATATAAAAGAATGGGAACCCAAAATTAAAGAAATGATTCCTTCTTATGGTTTGTCACTAATGGATAATCCCGTGCTTCTTCAGAAAATTCACACTACAACAGCAGATACACTGGGTTTAGGTGGAAAAGAACATGTTTTTAATCAAAAGGTGTTTTAGTAATAAAAGAGCTGCCGAGAGGCAGTTTTTTTTTTGCTCAAATCTGAACTATTGACACAAAAGTGTATTACACGTATAGTACATAAATGAGATGTATGAACCACTTAGTACACACACTTAGTATATGGAGTTGGTTGTATGACAGAAGAACAGAAATCAGGCGTCAGCTTTAATATTCGTGAGCCGGTATATATTCAAGTTGTGCGTCATTTCAAGGAACAGATCGCCACAGGGCAAATCGGAGCGGGAGACAAAATTCCTTCACGGCGTGAACTGGCATCAGTAATGAAGATTAATGCGAACACGGCGCAGAAGGCATATAAGGAAATGGAGGAACAGGGTTTGATCGTAACAGAAGGGAATTCCCCGAGCCGAATTACACAGGATCAGCAAATCCTAAACTCGATTCGAGCTGAATTAATCGAAAGTGCAGTGGATATATTCATCAGCTCCATTCAGAATATTCAAATTCCAGTTGAAGAACTGGTAGAGATCATAAAGACAAAATATACATCCGAGCGCAAGTTATCTCCAGAGGGTGGTGACACAAGATGATCCAAGTGAATCAGATGGTAAAGAATTATGGATTCAAGAAGGTACTAAATGGCGTTAGCTTCACTGCTGCCAAGGGAGAGATTACCTGCCTGATCGGAATCAATGGTGCCGGGAAGTCAACAGTGCTAAAGTCTATCATGGGACTGACACCATTCAAAGGGGAAGTCTTAATCGATAACGCATCACTAACGCCTGCGATGTATGAGAAAATGACTTTCATACCAGATTCGTTAACGATGCCCTCCAATATGCGAATTGCTGATTGCTTGAGCTTTATGGCTGACTTTTATCGGAATTGGAACGCTGAACGTGCAAAGGAAATGCTTAAGTTCTTCCGACTGAGCTCTTCAGATCGCGTATCCTCATTGTCGAAAGGGATGGCTGCGAAGGTGAATTTGTTGCTGGGACTTGCCTTGGATTGTGATTACATCCTAATGGACGAGCCGTTCTCGGGAATTGATATGTTCAGCCGCGAGCAAATTACTGATGTGTTCACGAGTGAATTGATCGAGGATCGTGGTGTGATTATTACAACTCATGAAATTAACGATATTGAGCATTTAATTGATAAAGCGGTCTTGCTACAGCATGGGAAGGTAGAACGTGAATTCTACTGTGAAGAAGTTCGCGAGCAGGAAGGTAAGTCCATTACGGACGTAATGAGAGAGGTGTACATGAAATGAGAGCTTTTGTGAAGCTATTGAATTTTGAAATGAACCGATTTGCCAAAATATATATTGGACTCATGGTGCTGACAGTTGCCTTGCAGCTTGCAGCAGTCACCATCGGTGCTAATCATTGGCTGGATTCTGCGAATGAGGCAATGAGAGTGAATCAGTGGACGCTTGAGCAATATCACAATGTGACTGGATATATTCAGCTAAACAGTATGCTGTATGCTCGCTATAATGGACTTCTATATTTCGGACCCATATTTTTGAGCATAACAGTGTTGCTAATATATAGCTGCTTCATCTGGTACCGTGACTGGAGAGGTAAAAATACGATAGTATATCGCCTGCTCACCTTGCCATCCAATCGGGCGAATTTGTATTTTGCCAAGCTGGTTACGATCTTGCTATTCGCATTTGGACTTGTTGCCCTGCAAATTGTCCTTGTGCCACTGGAGCGTTTGATAGCACAGTCGATTCTTCCTGCTGAACTATATCGGAACATCTCGGTATTTGATTATTTGAAGTATCCTACTGTGCTTAAAGTTCTGGTTCCGCCCTACTTTTCTGAGTTTGTTCTATATTATGGACTGGGCATTACGGGTTTGATCGTCTTGTTCACAGCGATTCTAATGGAGCGGAGCTACAGACTGAAAGGGATCGGCTTTATCTTATTATACTTAGCGGTTCTAGCTGGATTAGCCTCAATACCCTATCTTATGGGTTATAGCAGATATGATAGCTACTTCTATCCCGGAGAAATCATAGGTGCTTGTCTCGGATTAATAGTGATTATTGCTGGAGGTTCGCTTTGGTACAGCTTGTATCTATTGCGTAAGAAAATATCGGTATAATTGAAGGGGTATGGAGGTTAGGGAATGAGAAAATATATGGTTACCGCCGTTCTTGTAGTGTTCTCGGTTGTTACAATCGGGACGTATTATGTACAGGCCTCACAAGAGACACTACCTAATTATAAGCTGACGATGGTTCAAGGGGATGCTTCTCTCGTTGAAGGTATAGCCTTATACGGAAATTATCTGACTAAGGATAGTGTTTTTGGCATCAAACGAGCTAATATCACTACAAATGGTACAGATTATCCAGATGAAAAGTTAACGATCAGCCAAAGCTTAAACCGAAGACCAGTGAACACACAATTGGATAAATGGAGGGATCAGCATCGTCAGTTCATGCGTGGGAAGAAGAACTTAGCTGGGTTCTATGAAAATCAGGATATGCTTGCTTACGTGAATTGGACCGTAGATAAGCAGCAATCAAATGATCCATCAGCGAAGAAAAATGCTAGACTCAGTATTTCTGTGCTTAATAAGCAGAAGGATAATACGCAGGAAATCAGATCCGATATCAATGTTGATCATGATATTTCAGATATCTATGTACAAAATGTACAGCTTGTTGATCAAGAGCTTGTTGCAATGGTGTTTTTGAATCACGGCGCCAAAGGTTATGTAACTGAACCGCAGATTATCCGTGTTAATCTAACAACAAAGGAGATTACGAATGAGCCGCTCGTATTACCAGGAGCTAAATCTGAAGCAGCAAATGGGGATAATCAATTCGTTAGGTTAGCCAATCAAAATCTGGATCACTCGGATCAATGGATTTTAACGGTTAGTAAAGATAATCATAAAAAGGCATATCAAGTAGATGTTGCAACAGGACAAATCTCGCCGCTCGCGTTCCAAGGGCATGAAATGTTATTGAATAATATTATGAATGCGTATGGACAGAAAATTTATTTCCTGCAAAAAGCTGTATCGGGTAAGGAGAATATAGGATTTACTGTTATTTCTTACGATCTCGTGAGTAAAGAATATGAGACTACTCTGAAGAATACAAATATAGATTTAAGTGAAAACATTACCTATGATTTTAAACAAGACTATCTCTATATTGTGGGTTATAAGAATATGGGTAATAAGTACTTCAAAGGTAATCGTCTGTATGTATTCAATTTGACAAGCGGTAACCTTGAATACGAAGGAAAAGCAGTATCAACAGAGGTTACAAATCAGGCTGAAGATGAAGCTAACATGGATTTGAATTTTATCGATCTCGGTCAGTATTAGAATTACTTGTAGAATAGAAAAATAGAGATAAAGAGATATGAAAAGGTACCGAGGCCGAGCTAATGACTTCTAATAGTCAATTAGCTCGGCCTTTTAGTCGAAAGTTATAAAACAACCAATAATCACTGTATATCGATTAAAATATATTGTAAAACGATAAATAATATGATAAATTCAATTCACAATAAATCTGTGAGGTGTGTTTATTATGGAAAGAGGATCAACACTTTTTTTAAGGGCAGCGGTTATTCTTATTGGTATCCCGGTGCTTGCCTTGTGCATATTTGTGGTGCCGGAAATAGCGAGTTTCGCAGCAGAACTGTATCCGGATTATAGTTTATTGAAATATCTCATTGCCATTGATTTGTATGCCTCGGCGATACCTTTTTACTTTGCACTGTATCAAGCTTTTAAACTGTTAGGCTATATTGACAAGAACAATGCTTTCTCGGAAATGTCTGTACAGGTTTTAAAGAAAATAAAATATTGTGCAATCATCATCAGTTGCTTGTATGTAGTTGGTATGCCACTCTTTTACCTCATGGCGGAGAAAGATGATGCCCCAGGGATTATAGTCATCGGCTTGATTATCATTTTTGCCTCCATGGTGATTGCCGTTTTTGCTGCAGTTCTACAAAAGCTTTTAAAAGAAGCTATTGATATAAAATCAGAAAATGACTTAACTGTCTGAGGTGAAAACAATGGCGATTATAATTAATATTGACGTGATGCTGGCTAAAAGAAAAATGAGTGTTACTGAGCTTTCGGAGAGAGTTGGAATAACAATGGCTAACCTTTCTATTTTGAAAAATGGAAAAGCAAAAGCGGTGCGATTATCAACGTTAGAGGCAATTTGTAAGGCATTGGAATGTCAGCCTGGAGATCTATTAGAATACAAAAATGATGAGGAAACATAAGAATGAAGTCAATAACACAATTACTGCATTTCGGATATCATCAGGCGATGAGTTGCATATTTCCTGTTGCGATTTTTGGGACTTTAGCTCTTTCTAACATAATAGAAATGCCTTTTCTTTACCGTTATGATGCTATTCTTCTAATACTGCTTACAGTGCAGTACCTCATGTACCGTACTGGATTAGAGACACTAGATGAAATAAAAGTAATCTGTGTGTTCCACGTTATTGGTTTATTGCTGGAAATCTATAAGGTAAAGATGGGTTCATGGGCATACCCTGAGCCAGGGTTTACGAAGGTGTTTGGTGTACCCCTATATAGTGGATTTATGTATGCAAGTGTCGCAAGCTTTATGTGCCAGATATGGCGAAGATTGAAAATGGATATGACCGGTTGGCCGGGGCTTGCTTCAGCGGGATTGTTGGGAGGAGCCATCTATTTAAATTTTTTCACACATCATTTCATTCCTGATTTTCGTTGGTGGCTGACAGCGCTTGTGGTTGTTGTCTTCTGGAAAACATGGATCATTTATAGGGTACGGACGGTTACCTATCGAATGCCCTTGACACTGGCCTTTTTTATTGTAGGATTTTTTATCTGGTTAGCTGAAAATATCGCTACATTTTTTAATGCATGGAAATATCCTGATCAATATCAAACGTGGCAACTGGTTAGTTTCAGTAAGATCAGTTCGTGGTTCCTTCTAGTGATCATTAGCGTCATTATAGTTGCCCAGCTTAAACATGTTAAGGCTAGCCGTAATCCGATAAATTCATAATTGAGCTGAGTTCGGACAATACGGTTGATTTGACGAATAAATCATTCGTTTGTTACAATGACGGCATCAATTAGGAAAAGGATGAGGACGATGGTTCGTCGTTTGAAAAGGTTTAAGAATGTCGCTACTGCATCAAGCTTCTAAGTATAAATGAATTACATTACTTAGAAGCGAGGGAAAGAAAATGAAACAACATCAGTTTAGCCACTGGTCTGAAACTAAGTATTTAAAGGATATTGTCACCAACCCAATGATAGAGGTAGGAGAGTACTCTTACTACTCTGGTTATTACGATAATCTTGATTTTGAAGATGGGTGTGTCAGATACCTTTGGGGTGATGAACAATCAAGAAAGTTGTTTAATCCCAGTGAAGATTATGGCTGGGATTTAGATAAATTGATTATAGGAAATTATGTTTGTATTGCTAGTGGTGTAATTATTCTCATGGGTGGGAATCACAATCATCATCCTGAATGGATTACCGTGTATCCTTTTGTAGACCAGATTGCAAACTCTTACGAATCCAAAGGGGATACAATCATTGCTAGTGATGCCTGGATTGGGATGAATGCAATGATTATGCCCGGTGTGAAAATAGGCGAAGGTGCTATTGTTGCGGCAGGATCAGTTGTTGTAAAGGATGTCCCACCGTATACGATAGTAGGCGGCAATCCTGCTAAAGTGATCAAGCAACGGTTTACAGATCAAGAAATCGAAAAGTTAAAGGAAATGCGCTGGTTCGATTGGAAACGTGAGAAAATTGAACAAGCCACTTCTATCTTTTCCAGTTCATCTATTGATCAATTATATGACTTTTACCTTAAAGAAATAAAAAAATAACAAAATCAGAACAGGCTGCCGGTATATTCTGCAGCCTGTTCTTTTATCTGACAGGGTAGTTTAACAATAATTGTTTTTTACCAGATTAATCCTAATTAGTATGTTAATATAGGAATGGACTCATTTAATAAGTTAGGAGGAAATTATATTATGGCCTTACCTTTACAAATCCGTCGAATGACACAAAACGATATTGATATTATACATACGGGGTTATCTGAGCATGACGTAAGCCAACCTCTTGATTATGTCCAACGTTGTTGGCAAGAAAATCAAAATGAAAAGCGAGTTACACTTTTAGCTTTTTGTGAAAATGAGTTTGTTGGATGGGGACATGTGGTATACAGGTCGGAATATCCTTATTTTGCAGAGAATAATATACCTGAAATTCAAAACTTTGACGTCATCCCGCCATTTAGGAAACGTGGGGTAGGAAGTGTATTAATTGAAGCTCTTGAAAAAGATGCTTTTACTATATCTAATACTATTGGTATTGGATTTGGATTATACGCTGACTATGGAACCGCACAACGGATGTATATAAAGCGTGGTTTTATCCCTGATGGGCGGGGAATCATGTACGATAATAAGCCTGTTGAGCCTGGGGCACATGTTTGTGTGGACGATGATCTCTGCCTTTATCTTATAAAAACTATTGAGCAATAAAAGCAGCTCATGTACGGGGGGAGATAGATTCTGAAGTATATCGAATTTGGTCTCGGCAATACATGGCTTATTAGAACTGAAACGGAGTTAGAGGATGGAACGGAATATGAAGAAAAAGGCATAGTGAAACCGGTAAAGTTCCGCTCATTATATTTAAGGATTTGGATTGGCAAAACTGTAATCATTCTAGACTTAAAACAAGGCTTGAAAATATGTAAGAAGAGTCGTAAATCGTTGAAGATTATTTTTGGTATAACAAGTCTTTAGGTTAAGTATGAGAAGGTTGCCGTCTAAATGAACAAATGGAGGAGACCTGACACGAGACTTAGCACTCCACCTGAGATTATTAGAAAACTCAAAAATATAACGACAAGCGAGGTTTAAATGGATAATCCAGAGAATTTGACCCAAGCGCTGTCTAAGTTTTATGAAGAACTTGAACGATCTGATTTACCGGTTAATACTTTTATGCTATTGCGTAAGGGAGAAGTTATTACCGAGTTTTATCGTCAACCGTACCGCAAAAACGTTCCCCAGGTTTTATTTTCTCTAAGTAAGAGCTTTACATCTATTGCAGCAGGCATAGCATGGGATAACGGTTATTTTGAATTAACGGATAAAGTGGTTTCTTTTTTCCCGGATCAGGTTCCTAGCTCATTTTCACCTAATTTGGCTAAGATGACGATACATCATCTTCTTTCCATGAATACAGGACATAACAATAATATATATGGTGCGATAGCCAAGCAAAATGATTGGGTTCGTGCCTTTTTAGCTGTGGACGTAGAAGATGAACCGGGAAGTTATTACAATTACAATACACACGCCACTTATATGGTTTCGGCTATTATCGAAAAGACGACTGGAGAGAATCTTGTTGATTTTCTAATGCCAAGATTATTTACGCCATTGGACATAGAAAGACCGGATTGGGAGACTTGCCCGTTAGGAATTGTTGCTGGTGGAATGGGACTAAGCATACCAACAGATGCAATTGCGAAATTTGGCCAGATGCTCCTCAATCAAGGGGTTTACAATAGTCGTAGAATTGTTTCGAAAGATTATTTAAAGCTGGCGCTAAATGAACAAAGCGATAATCGTTGGGGACAAAATAAGGCTGACTGGTCAAACGGATATGGTTATCAATTCTTTATGTGCAGGAATGGATGTAAGATGGGGAATGGAGCTTTTGGTCAATTGTGTTTCATTGATCCGAGTCAAGAGATTGTGATTGCTGCAACTTCAAGTTTTACCGAGATGAAGAAGTTACAGGATTTTTTAGATATCATATATGCAAATTTACTAAACTTTGATTGGCCAACGGTTGCATCTAACATTATTAAACCTCCTACCTTTACCTCCTTAGTAGACAGGATAGTTAAAGTAGATTATAGATCGTATAGTGGAACCTATATCTTTGAAGACAATAAGCATAAAATCAAAGAATTAACATTGAAGTTTGAAGATGAGCACCTTAGTTTTTCTTTACTTTACGACGATCATTTAGATGAATTTCCGTTCGATTTTTCAAGGACTACCCATGCAAAAAGTTTATTTATTAAAGACTTATCCCTTAGTGAGCAGGAAGTTTGTACATCTGCAAGCTGGCAATATGATGATTCCAAATTAATCCTCACGGTATATTACATTGAAACCCCTTACGTAGTTGATTACACCTTGAGCTTTAGCGGTAAAAAAATTGAACTGTATATGCATAGGAATCTTTCCTTGGAGGTTAGAGAAGACATAACTGTTATTGGTTGGGAGGGATGAAATGACCAAGGGTAAAGGTTGGATAGCTGTTTTATTTTTGCTGTTTTCTTTAGTTTTTGTGGGAATCACACATCAGGGGACTATGTTTGGGGATTACCTCTTCAGAACTATTGGAATTCCACCTTGGAGCGAACCTGCGACAAACCATGGTTTACATTACTCAGCAATATTCGGGATCATTTTGTTAATTTTCAGTGGGAATTTAACTATTATGCACTTTAAGCAGCGCTATAAAAAATATGTAGGCAGAACGGTTATTCTTTTTTTTATCATTTTTTATTATTTGTATCCATTTCTAACAGAACGATTGTATTATCTTGTGAATATGAACAATGAAGGAATTGAAGTTGTGGATTTTCTGGAAAAAGATTCGCACTGTATGTATGGTACTCAAGAGGATATGGTGGAAGTTCAATGCACAATCAGGCTAATCAACTATGGCGGGAAAAATGAAACCATTATGATCCGTCCAATCTTTCGAGAGTACGGTAATCCTCAAGGGATATGGTCATTCGCAGAGGTTCAGCCGCAAGAAATCACCTTGTTACCAAGATCTAATATTAGACATCACATTTATTTTGAGAGTAAGCCTGATGCTCGGATCGCTGAATTCGGGGCGGACGGTAATACCGATTATTTTGGTGTGGAGTTCGTCAAGGATGGACAGAAAAAGGTAGTCTTTAGGGAATGAATTGATAAAAATAAATATGTGAGTTATTTGCTTTAATATTATTACAGCTGAGTAGTAACAGAAGGGAAGGTTTCCAGTGACTCAACGACTGATAACAAAAGTGAACCAGCGCCTCGATAGTGTGCGTGTGCTTGTTCAAGAAATGATCATGTCTATAGGTAGCGAACAATGGAAACAGGAAGCGTGTGTTCACCTGTACGGAGTGTCTAGTTTCGCTTCATTGCTTGCCATGAAAAGAGAACAAAATCAGGAATTGGCAGCCATTATAGGACTGCTTCATAATTATTATTTCTTCAAAACCGGAGTCAAGGAATTTCCAGGTCCCAACAGTGCTGATACCGTAAGGCCTTTATTAAGAGACTTGAATATGTTTACCAAAGAAGAGCTGACTCAAATTCTAAAGGCGATCTTCCATCAAGGGGACAGAAATAAAGTTCAGGGTCCCTATGAAGAGATTCTAAAGGATGCTCAAGTTCTACAATTACACTTGCAGAATAGGGGATGTAATGTAACACAACAGGACACGAATAGGCTTCGGAATGTACTTCGTGAAATGACGATTCCAGAGGATTTTTTGGAGGAGTTAGATTACAGTAGCGGGGCTGAAGTTCACCAGCCTACGGATAAACGAGGTAAGTTAGCTACTATTGCTGAAGCATTTGGAAAAGAAAACATTGTTGGAATACCAGGAAACGAACGATATCGAGAAATCTGTAAATATTGGCCTGACCAAGCGATTTATAAAGTATTACAAAACAATTGGTGCGCAGCATTTGTATATTACTGCTGTATGCAAGCTGGATTTCTGCTGCCGATTCGATATCCGAATGCTGATTTTCGATTAGCTGGCGTAGGGGCTTGGTTAGAGTGGGCGCAACTACCTGAGACCGCATTTTTTTATTTTGACGGGCAAGAGGGGTTTACTCCTCAGCGTGGTGATATTGTGATTTATGAAAAATTGCTAACTAATGACCCTCACGATCATACAGGTATTGTTTTAGCATGCGATGACAAGGAGATCTTAGTTGCTGAAGGAAATAGGGATAATCAGAATTATTCCAGTGTTTTCTACAGAGATCGCTGGCATTGCGTATATGGCTATATCCGTATCGCTAATGACTATGAATTTGAGTTTAATGGTGAGTATACTCCAATTTAGTTGAGGGGAGTTCATTCGGATGATCACAGTTAAGAATATTATGGCTGAGTATTTATTAATGTCTAACCCTAATTTTGAATTATTTTCAGAACAAGCTCTGGAAAAAAATACGCTGCAACAGCAAAAACATCTATATAAAACTCCGGTTTTTATCGTTACTTTTGAAGCAAAAAATGAGCCAGCTTGGGACAAAGATTCTTGAGCTTCTTCTCTTTTAAAAAGCGAACATACTTGCCTTTTAGCAATGTTAGAGTTATCATAGATTTCTAAAGTCGTTAATGGAGGTGCTGAATGAAATATTCCCAAGCGACAGATTATGCACTTCATGCAATGCTCTATATGGTGACGGTGGCGTCTGATAAGCCGGTGGGTGTTCAATTGCTTGCTGAGAAGTTAGGTGTTTCCCAAACCTATCTGTCCAAAATGATGACTAAGCTAGTGAAGGCTGGATTGATTCAATCTGCACCTGGTGCTAATGGTGGTTATCGTCTCAGACGCAAGTCGGAAGAAATCTCTTTTTTGGATATTATCCATGCAATCGAAGGAACGGCTTCCTTTTTTGAATGCAGTCTAGATCACGGAAGTGAGTGTCTGATTCAACAGGTTGTGATTGACGCTGAGCGACAGATGGAGCAGTACTTAGAGAACACGAAAATTGCAGATTTGGCAAAAACGATGAAGACGGAGTAAAGATCCGTTCTTTTTTCGGGGTTATTAGAGACAATATAAATCCGCAATGACTTTAATGTGGGTTTTGATACTAAAATGTGAAGTTTAAAACAATGGAGGATGATTACAATGACTGAAGAGCAAAAATTAAATGCCAAGAGGGCAACCTATGAAAAAACCACTCATATTTCGATTCCCTCTTATGATTCATTATTTTCGATGATCCAATCTTATTTTCGCTTCGAATTAGGTGACATCCCTGTATCTATGCTCGTGGTCGGTGCGGGGGGAGGAAATGAATTTTCGACATGGGGGCCATCTAACCCAAACTGGACATTTACTGGAGTGGATCCTTCGGAAGATATGCTTAAGATTGCGAGATTAAAGATAGATGAACTGGGCCTAGAGAGCCGTGTCAGTCTGATTCCTGGGACAATCGATGATCTTCCTCAGCAGAACTCAAAGTTCGATGTGGCAAGTTGTATTTTGGTCCTTCATTTCATCCATGATGTTCAAGAAAAATTGAAATTGCTTCGCTCCATAAAGGATAATCTGAAACCGGGTGCTCCATTTGTTCTCGTAAGTGCATATGGAGATTTGGATGATCCTGAACTCCACGACAGAATAAACGTATGGAAAAGCTTTTGGGTTGCAGGGTATGAATCTCCCGAAGCGTTTGATAATGTAAGTAGCAATATTACAAAAATTTCTTTCCTTCCTGAAAAACAAATTGAAGAGTTATTGAAAGAATCAGGCTTCACAAGAATCACTCGATTTTATTCTACTGGAATTATGGCAGGCTGGATGTGTCACACGGAGTGACTTGAATACTTTCGGACCCAGATGACGTTATTTGTATATATTTAGGCGTTGGAGCATGATTTCGGACTCCAGTGCTGCTATTCCTTAAATAGAGGGTGATATATGGTGATTATCATGCTCATAGCGGCTATGGAGTCCGCGAGCACCCTTAATATAGGAAAAAGTAGCGTATAAGGTCAACTGTGTCCTATAGTGCGATTCATAAGTGTGATTAGTACTTAATTAAACCAAGTTTAAGGATTAGATCAGCGATCAGGTAGCTTCAAAAAGGAGGGGGTGCCCAACAGCCATTGTATGGCTATGGACACCTCATTGTTTTTAACGAAAGTGACTAATCTATACATGAAGCTTGTAACGATTTGCTTTGCTTATCCGCTGAATGTCTGCAAGTTCCTCCGAAGTGAGTGGAGCTACATCAGCAGCCATTACATTGCTTTTTAATTGCTCCAGACTGCTTGCCCCAGGAATAATAACGGCTACAGATGGATTAGCTAGTGGATAATGAAGCGCTGTTTGTGCAAGATTGCGAGAGTCACTAGTTTCCTGCGAAAGCTGATCATGCAAATTCAGAAGTTCCTCACTACTGTAATCTAAGTAATTCTTCTCGGCTTTGCTGCGACCACGCTCTGATAGAATGCCCCCTGCTAAAGGCCCGCGTGCGATCATGCTAATTCCATGCTTAGCTAGCAGAGGAAGGATTTCTTCCTCAGGACGTCGATCTAAAATGCTATATTGGCTCATAACACTTACGATATTTGATTTTTTCACATATTCTCTAATTACATTAGGACGAATAGAAGAGATCCCATAATAGCGGATAAGACCCTCTTGCTTAAGTTCTTCAAAAGCTTCAATCGTTTCGTCAATTGGATCTTCAATAGTGCCGCCATGCAGCTGGTATAGATCGATGTAATCGGTTTGCAGCCGTTTAAGACTATCTTTGACTGCATTTTTAATATAGGCTTTTGAAGGATCCCAGCTCCAGCCTTCTTGGCCGGGAATTCTGCGGTTGCCAACTTTTGTGGTCAGGATTACATCCTGTCGACGTTGACGAATGGCTTTGCCAATAATTTCTTCATTACGGCCCTCATCATAAAGATCTGCTGTATCAACAAAATTGATTCCTTGATCGAGTGCTTCATGAACAATGGAAATGGCTTTCGCCTCATCCGTACCCAAAGACATACAGCCAAGTCCTATCTCACTTACATACAAATCAGATTGTCCTAAACGATTTTTTCTCATAGCGCATTCCTTTCTACTTCTGTTGTTGTTATATTATAACGTTTTGGAGAATTGAATTCTAATGGTGCTTCGGACTTCCATTGACTTTATGATCTTTTGGCTTTATCGTCATAGCATATATTATTTATTAGATGAAGATAGATAGGGAGAGATTGGATCATATGGAACAAGCGATGTTTGCAGGCGGATGTTTTTGGTGCATGGTGACACCGTTTGAGGAATTACCAGGCATTCATGGAATTGTATCGGGATACGCGGGAGGGTTAACTGAGAATCCAACCTACGAAGAAGTCAAAACCGGAACAACGGGGCATTACGAGGTTGTGCAGATTACGTTTGATCCAGCGCTTTTTTCATACGAGAAGCTGCTTGAATTATATTGGCCTCAGATTGACCCTACCGATGATGGTGGGCAATTCCAGGATCGAGGAACTCAGTACCGGACAGCGATCTTCTATTATAATGAAGAACAGCGTTTAGCAGCTCTTGCCTCGAAGGAACAGGTTGCGGTCAGTGGCAGATTCTCCGGTCCAGTCGTTACGGAAATTCTTCCGGCGCCAGCTTTTTATCGTGCAGAAGAGTACCATCAGGATTATCATCATAAGAATCCCAAGCACTACAAAGAAGATCGGGAGCAATCCGGTCGGGATACTTTTATCGCTAAACACTGGTAAGTGTTGAAAAAACTTTAAACGAAGAGCATCCTGAGTCATTCATGGCTTACGGGATGCTCTTTTTCATTATATACAAATTTTATTTATTTTAAATTCTACATACTTTCCACACATTTGTAGACTAAACTACTCTAAATCAAGCGAGAACATCACACAGGAGGGTTTAGGATGAAAAAAATCATACCATTTGTTGCCGTTAGTTTGCTTTTGAGTACAGTGTTAACAAGCTGCCAATCAGGCAATAATGTTCCATCTAAGGTTAATTCGCAAGCTAGTTCTGCAACGGTGGAGCAACCATGGATAGCTACGAAGAATACTACTCGTATTAACACTTCAGATCCGATTCAAGCCGCAGTGTTAGTTTCTCAGACTTTATGGACTGCGCAAACAAAGAATAATAGACCTTCAAGTGTAGTTTTGACGGATGTGAGTAATTGGCAGATCGCCGCAGTTAGTGCAGATTTGATTCATCATCCCAGTAATGGGCCTGTACTGTATACTACAAAAGAAGGGGTTCCTGAGGTTACTCTCGCTGAACTTAAGCGACTGAATCCAATAGGTGCTGAAGGCAATAAAGGGGTTCAGGTAGTGCTTGTTGGGCCTATGGCATCCAATGTCGAACAACAATTAAAGGCCATTGATTTAAAAGTAGACCGGATAGAAGGGGATGAGCCAGCGGCAGTAGCTCAGGCTATAGATACTTATTACGCCAAAGCAGCGGGTGAACTTCCAAAGTCGGTCATTATTGGTTCTATGGATAGCCCTGAGTACACGTTGCCAGCAGTGAATTGGATCGCACATATGCCTGAACCTCTTCTCTTTGTAACCAAAGACGAAATTCCTAACTCAACGGTCGAGGCTTTAAAAGAACGTGGAGGTAGCGCAACCATTTACATCCTAGGACCAGAAGACATTGTCTCAGCAGATGTAGAAAAGCAATTAAAAGAATACGGAACAGTTCTCCGTATAGCTGGAGAAGATGTTTTTAAGAACGCTATAGCTTTTGCAAGTTTTAAGGATGCCAATAACGGATTCGGCTGGGGAATCAATACACCCGGTCATAACCTGTCTTTGTTAACCACGGATTCAACGATGCTCGCTATCGCCGCTGCGCCTTTTTCTCATTTGGGGAAACATGCGCCGCTTATTTTTACGGAAAAAGACGGGCTGCCAGATTCAGTAATGGAGTATATGATGGAGCTTCAACCTAAATTTCAAGATTCACCAGCAGAAGGTCCTTACAATCATGCTTGGATAAGTGGGGATAACCTTACAATAAATGAGCGAGCACAAAGTGAAATCGATGACATGCTAGAAATCTCACCTGCTGCAGGAGGCAATCCGCATTCCGGCCACTAACCATCATCACAGGCTGGCATCATTTAGGGATGATGTCGGCTTGTTCTGTGTTTTTTTTGTATAATGAGAAGAACTAGGTCATAAAGAGGGTGAACGGCTTGAATAAGCTACAGATACTGATCGTAGATGATGAGTGGAACATGCGGAATTTATTGCGGATTTATTTAAGTAAAGAAGGGATGTCTACAAAAGAGGCGTCAACGGGTCATGAGACACTCCAACTGTTGAAACAACACAGCTTTGACCTAATCTTGCTGGATGTGATGATGCCGGATATGGATGGCTGGCAGGTCTGCAAGCTGGTGAGGGAGTCAAGCTCTATCCCAATTCTAATGCTAACCGCACGTTCTGAAACCAAGGATAAGGTACGTGGTCTCGGTATAGGTGCAGATGATTATCTTACTAAACCATTTGAGCCGGAAGAATTAGTGGCTAGGATTTATTCTCTGCTGCGGCGTTCAACACTTACTTTTGTTCAACAACCTCAGGAAAAGGTGCTCACATACCCTAATTTTAAAATATACCCAGAAGCTAGGGAGGTACATATTCAGGATACATCCATTGAATTCACGCTCAAGGAGTTTGATCTACTGGCCACTTTGGCGCAAAACACTACCCGGGTTTTTACGAGAGAAGAACTGGTGGAGCGATTATGGGGGAATAATTATGAGGGGGAGAATCGTGTTATTGACACTCATATTAAGAATATCCGCGAGAAACTACATAAAGCAGGCCTAGCCTATAATCCGGTTCAGACGGTGTGGGGATTAGGTTATAAATTTCATGCTCCCGGTAATCAGGTATGAAAAATAACATCATCGGACTTAAGCTTGGTTTTGTTATTATGTCTGTTTTTGTGGTTGTTTTGCTTGTTCTTGGAATTACTATAGACCGGATGTTTACAAGCTTCTATTACAACGAGATGCAAAAAGAGACGGAGGAACTCACCTCACATTTTATTGGAATGGCGGAATCGCAGGATAGTTCAAACGAGCAGATGATGAGTACCTTTGCAGAATTTTCGGATGTCAGTATCTTTAATATCTCAAAGGATGGCAATGTGATACTCCACTCGGGTGTACATGATCGTTTGGATCGTTCATTCATCAATGCTTCGGATGTTAGTAGGATTTTTGCTGGGAAAAGTATTGATTTTGAGTATAAAGATCCTGCTGGACATTCTTATTTTATCATTGGAAAACCAATAATGGAGGGGGATACAACTCAGTCTGCACTTTATGTAATGTCCTCTACAGAGAGTATGAAGCAATCTTTGGCTTCCATCCGGAACCTGCTGCTGATTGCAGGAATAGGGGCTTTTATATTGGCTTTAGGGATCACTGGTGTGATCGCCATGATTTTGTCCAGACCTCTGATCAAGATGCAAAAGGCAACCCGGAAAATCGCGGCTGGCGAGCTGGAAACGAGACTGTCTATACGTAGTAACGATGAGATTGGTTTTTTGGCAGAGGCCATAAATGATCTGGCTGTCGATCTGCAACGATACAGGGATACAAGGCAGGAATTTCTGGCAAATATCTCACATGAGCTGAGAACGCCCATTACATATTTGGAGGGGTACACCAAGGTTATAAAAGATGGACTTTACGAGACCGAAGGGGAAAGAGATCTATACCTGGACATCATTCATCAGGAAGCACATCGGCTCCAGCATCTGGTGGATGATTTATTTGAACTGGCAAAGATGGAGGAAGGAAAGGTTACACTTACCCAAGAGTGGATCGATCTCAGTCAGCTAGCGGAACAAGCCGTGCGCAGAGTTGAACTGAAAGCAAAAGAGAAGGGGTTACACCTGAAGCTTCAGCTTAGCGGAGATGCGTATATGATCCGTGGAGATCAAAAACGTATGGAACAGATTATAATGAACCTTCTGGAAAATGCAATTCGTTATACGGATGAAGGCGAGATTATTGTTCATGTGGAATTTGCAGCGGATGCTGCAACTCTAATAGTTGAAGATACAGGAATAGGTATTCCTGAGGAAGAGCTTCCCTATATCTTCGAGCGTTTCTACCGGGTAGAGAAATCACGTTCAAGACAATACGGAGGTTCAGGTCTGGGACTTTCCATTGTTAAAAAGCTGGTGGAATTGCATGGAGGCAAGATTCGAATGATGAGTCAGCCTGGAGCGGGTACTCGTTGCGAGGTGCAACTATTGAATTTATCTAAATCCGAATACATGTAAGTAAAAAGAGACTTCAGATACAAAATGAGGTCTCTTTTTTGCATGTTTATAATGTTATTGATTCGACTCAAGCTCTTCAAGTGCCCATTCGCAAAATTGTATAGAGCTCTCCATATCAAGCACACGTTTGTGGATCAGTAAATAACGTCCAAAAGTGGTGGCTTTTAACTCACGCGTCTCACCGCGTTCATCACGTAAGACTTCGTTTGCTTTGAGCAAAACCTTGTATCGCTCCAGCTCACTTTTACAAAACTCTGCACGTTTTAGCAATAGGTCCTTGGCTTCTTCCGGGTTGGATAGCCATAAGCTATACAGCTTAAAATGCAGCTCATCCCGTAGCACCGGAGGCTCTGCAGTAGTTTCCACCCATTGCCGCAATTGCTCCAGTCCTGCTTTCGTAATGGAGTATTCTTTTTTATCCGGTTTATCGGTCTGTTCAATGAGCTTAAAGGTGATATAACCTTGCTGCTCCATGCTCATTAATAGAGGGTAGATTTGACTATGTCCAGCACGCCAGAGCGGCTTGATATTCTGAGTTAATTCATATCCAGACAATGAGTTAGCGCTAAGTAAAGCTAGAAGTCCATAAGACAGTGTATTCATTACTATAAAGCCCTCCAGTTATTATAAATCCGTTTTCATTGAATTTTTCGGGGATATGTCATCATTGACATATTGATCATACGATTATAACATTATTCAAGTCACCTTATATATGTAAAAGTAGACATATAAAAAATAATGAGGAGAGGAAGCATGGAAGAAAATCAAGCAAGCAAAATACATTTTTGGCCGATCATGATTGCCATATTCTTCGGAAATTTCGTCTCTGTCTTAAGTACAACGACGATCAACATTGCTGTTCCTCTTTTAATGGATCATTTCAATACGAGTCTGAACACCATGCAATGGATGGTCACGGGTTTTATGCTGGCGACAGGAGTAACCGCACCACTCGCCGGCTATCTCGGAGGAAGATTCAGCTACAAAAGGCTTTATCTTTTCGCCTTGATGGGATTCACCATGTTCTCTTTGTTTTGTGCTTTGGCATGGGATCCAACATCATTAATTGTATTTCGGATGCTTCAGGGTTCGTGCAGCGGTCTCATCATGGCTTGTACGATGACCATCATATTTCAAGTAATACCGGGAGAACGCAGACCTTTTGCAGTAAGCCTCTGGTCGTTATCCGCGATGGTCGCGCCAGCCATAGGACCAACGTTTAGCGGGTGGCTGCTCCAATATGCCAGCTGGCATTGGTTATTCTTAATTAACATCCCTATTGGAATCATAGCTGTTATTCTAACCCTAACGTTAATTCCATATTATCGAATGAATATTCCGAAGTCATTTGATATTCCTGGTTTCCTTACCGTTGTCCTCGGTAGTTTATCATTATTAACTGCATTTAGCCAAGGCAATAGCTGGGGATGGACTTCGTGGAAAACCTTATCGTTAATCCTTTTGGGAGTTGTATTGTTAGTTTTGTTTGTTTTGCGCGAGCTGAAGGCGGAGGTACCTCTGCTGAATTTGCGTGTATTCCGTAATCGCCGTTTTACCGCCATGCTTAGTATCTATAGTTTAGTTACGATTGCGATGTATGCCGGAACCTATTTAACCCCTTTGTTCTTACAAACGGTAGAAGGGGCTACAACGCTTAAAACAGGGCTGATTTTATTGCCGTCCTCGATCCTCCTTGCCTTACTGAGTCCAATCGTAGGTAAGCTGTATCCAAAGTTCGGACCTGTGAAGTTGATTTCTGCGGGAATTTTATTTATATTCATCGGTTTATTCATGCTTAGTCGGCTGCAAACGAACATATCTTATAGCTTTATTATGTGGGCGATGGTCGTTCGTAATCTCGGCATTGGACTAGCCAATGTTCCAAGCAGTACAGCCTCAATGGAGGAAATTCCTGTCGAATGGTCTGGGCATGCTACGTCGATCAACAACTGGGTTCGCAATGTGTTAAGCTCACTTGGGATTGCAGTATTCACCTCCCTGCTGTCGAGCAGATCCTTACTCCACTCTAAAGAGTTGATCAGCTCCGGTGCAAGTAATACAGATTCGATACGTTTGCTATCGTTCACGATGGGTGTGAATGATGTTTTTGTGGTAGGTTCCATTATTGTGTTGTTTGGATTTCCACTGATGTTTTTATTACGCAAGAAGCGTACTGTGGTAACTGTACAAAACGCAGGATAACCGGTACGATACAAAAAGCAGATCAAGGTTTTATCCTTGATCTGCTTTTTGTCTTAGATTACGTTTTGTTAATAAACTTTAATGCATCATATCGCCCATTCCACCCATACTCCCTACAATTTCCGGATTAATCATCCCGAATATCATCGCGATATGCGCCACGACCAAGAATCCACTAATAAGCAGAAAATGCAGCTTCATCTTGTGCTCTTCCGATCGTTTACGGGCAATCAGACCAAGATCTAACAAAGCCAGTGGCAATAAGAAGAGTACTCCGCTTAAATAGAAGCCCACGGCTACGATATCAACCCATGTGTGCCATTCCCCATTCACAGACAAAGGAATAAACGCAGTTGGGAACAAGTAGAGGAATACACCTGTGAAATATATCCCTGCGAGTATGCTGCAGACTTTGTTGAAGGATCGTAGTGGGCCTGTTAGATTCTTGGTGAACAAAATAATAAACTCTGTAATGGTAATCGTCTCAGCAAAAATCACGGGGATGGCCATGAATATAATCAAATTCCAAGGCTGGTTGTCCGCTAGCAAAGACATGTAATGCGTCATGTTCATAAGATACTCCTCCGATAATATGTAATAGCTTCAGTTACTTATCGTATTCGAGAAGTATGTGGAAAGTATGTGGAAACGAAGGTATGATAAATATATGCAATAATAACAGTCGAGGGGAGCAAGACAACCGTGGGAAGAGGATTACAAAACATTTTATTTGATTTAGATGGTACTTTAACAGACCCCAAAGAAGGCATCACCAAAAGCGTAGAATACGCTTTGAACAAATTTGATATACAGATCGAGCATTTGGATGAGCTTCTTCCTTACATAGGTCCTCCGTTATATGATTCATTTATCGAGCTGCACCATTTCACTGAGGAACAAGCGCTTCAAGCGGTTGCTTTTTACCGGGAGCGTTACAGTGCCACGGGATTATTTGAGAATATGGTGATTGAAGGTATACCCCAATTGCTGGAGGGACTTAAGACGAATGGATACTCATTGTATGTAGCAACCTCCAAACCGACTGTTTTTGCAGCACAGATTCTTGAGCATTATAAGCTCGATCATTATTTCAAACATATCGGAGGAAGTAATCTGGACGGTACCCGTTCTAAGAAGCAAGAGGTTATTCAGTACGTGCTTGATGAGAATGACATACATCCAGAGGAAGCGGTAATGATAGGGGATCGTAAGCATGATATCATCGGTGCTATTGGCTGTAGTGTTGAATCCATTGGAGTGACTTTTGGTTATGGTCCCAAGGAAGAGCTTGAACAAGCCGGAGCAGACCATATCGCCTTTCGTGTGGAAGAAATTGCAGATATCATTCAGCATATTTCATTGAGAGAACGGTGTACCAAATGAATGTTATGAATACAGAACTGCTTGACGGGAAATCGATTAAGCTGGTTCCAATAGATGAAAGTCATGCAGAAGGATTGGCGAGAGTGTTAAGAAATCCAGACATCTGGGAATTTACCTGGCGAAAAATAACGTCGGACGAGCAGGTGCAAGGATTAATCTCAACAGCTTTAGCGAATCAAAAGAACGGTTCACAAATTACCTTTACTATCATTGATAAAGCAACGGAGCGAATTATCGGAACCACTCGTATTATGCATCCGGATTTGGTTCATCGTAACGCTGAAATTGGATGTACCTGGATCTCACCAGACTATTGGAGAACTAGTGTGAACACAGAAGGCAAGTCGCTGCTGCTACACTATTGTTTTGAAGAACTAAAGCTGATCCGCGTAGAATTTACAGTGGTCGCGAACAACTTGAGGTCACAAAGAGCAGTAGAACGAATAGGGGCGGTTAAAGAAGGGGTTCTGCGTAAGCATAGAATCAAGTCTGACGGATCGATTCATGATAATGTGGTCTTTAGCATATTGGATACCGAATGGCCTGCTGTAAAAGAGAATCTGCATTATCTGATAAATGATAAATACGCATAAGTATAGATGAAGCAAACAAACGGGCTAGGGGCCGTTCCATAGGGAGCTACACTTCATCTATAATTGATGAATCAGAGTGATGACGGAAGCAATTTGTTAAAGCAGAGTGAGCGTTTAATTGTATTTTGTACAACTATAATTCCTTAATTGGTCGGGGCATAGATATAACTGTATTTAGTACATCTATATTCCTCATATAATTCCTTATAGGTGGATTTTCAGGGTTTTAATTGTACAGAATACAATTAAAACAAGAATAGTTACTTTTGCATACGGAATAAGTGTACAGAATGCAGTTATTTCACATTTACCCTATATCACTCTCCATTATCTCATTCGAATCCTTTAAATTAGGTGCTAGAAGTATAACAAGAGGGAATGCACTGGAAGCTACGTTCTGTCTGAAAGGATTTCTTCAAGGCATCAGACTTGCAACTCCTGCTTAGTGAGGATGAATATACTTGGTGGATCAGCGGATGATTAAGCGAGTTAAGTCAGAGGGTATAAGGATTTGCCCATGAATTTGCTTAAACCCCCCACAGATCAAAAACACCAGGCAGTGATACTCCAATTCCCGGAGAATCGCTGCCTGGTTGTTTTTTTAATAACAGAGACCGCTACAAATTCTAGAAAGAGCTGCTTGGAGCAGCGCCTTCTTTTATGATTCAGCCAATAGGCTGCTTATGGTTATTGTTTAGGACTTACAAGGATTTTTACTTGATTTTTTTCTTTCAAAAGAGCCTCAAACCCGTGATCAATCACTTCATTCAGTTTAATTCTCTTAGTAACAAGTTTTTCAGCAGGGAAGTACCCTTGTTCCATCAAGCTAATTACAGCGGGGAAAACATCACGGTAACCAATGATACCAGTTAAGTTGCGTTCTTTAAGTACGATATTGTTTGGAGTAATCGTAGCATCTTTTTCGAAAATACTAACGATCATGATTTGTCCACTCAATTTAGTGGAATTGATTGCTTGGGTTAGAACGGGAGGTACGCCTGTCACTTCAAACGCAACATCTACGCCACCATCGGTACGTTTTTGAATTTCTTCGACCACATCATATTGTTTAGGATCGATTACAATACCACCAAGTTCTTCAGCTTTACTCTTACGTTCCTCGGAAAGTTCTACTACATAGATTTCAGCTGCGCCGGATGCTTTCAAAGCTTCAATGACCAGCAAACCGATTGGGCCAGCACCGAATACTACAGCTTTATCTCCAACCTTGAGTTGACTGGAACGAACAGCGTGTAGAGCAACGGCAGAAGGTTCCACCAGAGCACCTTGTTCATAGGATAAGCTGTCTGGAATTTTGTGCACCATATGTTGGTCTGCTGCGACGTATTCTGAGAATCCACCGCCACCACCAGCCAAACCTAGGAAGCCCATTTTTTCACAAAGATTATATTTACCTTGTCGACAAGCTACACATTCACCACATGCAAAAACAGGCTCGACGACGACGCGATCACCAACATTAAACTTGCTAACGCCTTGACCTACTTCTACGATTTGTCCAGAGAATTCATGTCCCATTACGACTGGAGCTTTTTCACCAGTAAGGGGATGATCTGTTCCTTGGGGAATGAAAATAGGGCCGGCTACATATTCGTGAAGATCGCTGCCACAAATTCCGCACCATTCGATTTTGATTTTCACTTTTCCTTCAAGGGCTGCTGGTTCTTCAATCGTTTCTAACCGTAGATCTTTGACGTTATGCCATCTTAATGCTTGCATATCATTCATCTCCTAGATTAATAATTGATAATAAATAGTGTTTTATTTCTGGAAAAGAGGAAACGTTTCCGAGAACAAATATGTCACATAATTTTCATATTGTCAAATTTAAATAATGAAAATATTAATATTGAAAATTAGTGAAATATTTCACTAAAACAGAGTTATATCAAGCCTTTAGGCTCACATTAGTCGTTGAGATAAGTATTCTTCTATGTACTATTATGTTATAATCTATACATTGGAATTTTGATTTTAGATGAGTGGAATAGAGATAAATACGAAAACGATTCCGGAAATAAGGGGACTATCAGAGTGGCTAATAAAAACAAAGTAACCATAGAGGATGTAGCGAAACGGGCGGGGGTAGGTATTGCTACTGTCTCAAGAGCCATTAATAATTCAGAGGGAATTAGTTCCAAGACCAAGGCGCTGGTACTGCAAGTGATTGAGGAGATGGGTTTCACTCCAAATACCTCTGCGCAAAGCCTCAAAATCCGCCAAACGAAGCAAATTGCTCTGGCCGTTCCTGACATTCGCAACGCAATTATTCCGGATATCGCCTGGTCCGTAGAGCAAGCCGCCAAACAACATAGCTATCGGGTAATCCAGATTAATACTTCTGGCAACCCGCGGACTGAGCTCGAAACAATCCGTGAGGTCAAAAAATTACATGTAGATGGACTCATTATCATGCCTCTTGCTTATCCAAAGACCATGGTAGAGTTAATTAATAAATCGAGTGTTCCGGTCTCTATCATTAACTACGGGAAAAGAATCACAGAAAATGTGAAAGCTGACATCGTTAGTTTGTCACGTTTTGAAGGACAATTAGTGATGGAGCATTTAATCAATATCGGTCGTACTAGGATTGCATATGCAGGGGCACAAAAAGATCTTATTGAAGATCGTTATCTTGCTTATCAGCAAGCTTTAAATCAAGTGGATATTTCGCTTGTATATTTTGGCGAAGACTTTTCCTTGCAAACTGGACTACAAGCCGCTGACTATTTCTACAGCCTGACGCATATGCCAGATGCTATTTATGCAGTGAATGACATGGTGGCCATAGGTATTGTGAATCGTTTTAAAGAATTAGGCGTTCGTGTTCCAGAAGATGTGGCGGTGGTTGGGGTAGATAATAACGCATGGACAACCATTACAAGTCCGCAGATTAGTTCGGTCTCGATCATGGGGAATGAAGTGGCACGATTAGCCACACAGCTTCTTTTGCAACGTATTCAGGATAATATTACCGGGGAGTATCAAAGGGTGCAGCTTGATCCGCGATTAATCGTGCGAGAGTCAAGTGTTTCGGTTAGACGTAGTACGAATTAAAGGCCTCAAGTTTGCGACTACTAAGAATGAATAGGTTGTAAATCCTTTAAATCCTGCTAGACTTAATACAGAGTAATTTGATTGGAAATTAAGAAATGAGGTGCGGATCATTATGGCTAATATTTATAAGAGCTTAACCGATCTGATCGGAAATACACCGTTATTAGAGATTTCAAAGTATAGTAAAACCCAAAACGTAGAAGCAAGGGTTCTTGCCAAGCTGGAATCTTTTAATCCTGCAGGTAGTGTTAAAGATCGTATTGGATATGCAATGATCAAAGATGCGGAAGAGAGAGGTCTCATTAATAAAGATTCTGTCATTATTGAGCCTACTAGTGGAAACACTGGGATAGGACTTGCTTTTGCAGCTGCTAGCTTAGGGTATTCACTGATCATCGTCCTACCAGATACATTTAGTATTGAACGCCGTAAATTAATGCTGGCATTAGGTGCTGAGCTTGTGTTAACACCGGGAACTGAAGGAATGAGCGGAGCTGTAAGAAAGGCAGAACAATTAGCTGCGGAAATTCCAAATTCATTTATTCCTCAGCAATTCAGCAATCCTGCGAACCCGGAAATACACAGAACGACTACAGCAGAGGAGATTTGGCGGGATACCGATGGAGATGTTGATATTTTCATAGCGGGTGTTGGTTCTGGAGGCACTATCTCGGGTGTTGGGAAAGCGTTGAAAGAAAAGAACCCCGCAGTCCAAATTGTCGCCATCGAGCCGTTTGATTCCCCTGTTTTATCAGGAGGCCGTCCTAAGGGACATGGGATTCAGGGCATTGGAGCAAACTTTATTCCGGAGAATTACGATAATGAAGTGGTGGATGAGATTTTTCAGGTGAAAAATGATGATGCCTATAGCGTATCACGTGCTCTTGCGCGAACAGAAGGATTGCTGGTGGGTATCTCCTCCGGAGCAGCTGTTTACGCAGCTACACAAATCGCTAAGCGTCCTGAGAATAAGGACAAGACCATCGTGGTGATTCTGCCGGATACCGGTGAACGTTACTTAACCACTACGCTGTTTGATTTTTAACGGAACATGAGCGCTAGATCCAAGGAATTGGCTTTAAAAAGCAAGCAAAAGGTTCAGCTATAGGCTGAGCCTTTTTGTTGTTGGAGTATTGGCTGTATAGCTCCAGATAACGGGTATCTCAAGTAACTAAGAAGTTTAAGAGGGATTCAAATCTCCTATTATTACACGTAGCTAAGAAGTTCAAGGGGGATTCCAAACCTCCCATTTTGTATAGTAGCCAAGGAAGTTCAGTGTGTTACGGACCGTATTGCAGCTATTTCGCCTTTTCAGCTCATTTTGCTGCGTTATCGGACTGAATAGCACTTATTGGCCAACATTTGCGGATAAGTGGTGTGGTTTTGAGCAAATAGCTGCAACTGAGTCCGATAGCCTGCCGCAAACGCTCGAATCAACAGAATAACGTCTCCTGAGTCCGATGAATCGGCGAAAAGTGTGTTATCTCAGTAGGAGGGATCCAAAACTCCCATTATTTCAAGTAACTAAGAGAGTTCAGTGTGTTCCGGACCGTATTGCAGCTATTTCAGCATTTCAGCTCATTTTGCTGCGTTATCGGACTGAATAGCACTTATTGGCCAACATTTGTGGATAAACAGTGTGGTTTTGAGTAAATAGCTGCAACTGAGTCCGATAGCCTGCCGCAAACGCTCAAATAAACAGAATAACGTCTCCTGAGTCCGATGAATCGGCGAAAAGTGTGTTATCCAGCAGGGGATTCCAAAACTCCAATGTACCTCAAGTAACTAAGAAGTTTAAGAAGGATCCAAAACTCCCATTATTTCAAGTAACTAAGAGAGTTCAGTGTGTTACGGACCGTATTGCAGCTATTTCGCCTTTTCAGCTCATTTTGCTGCGTTATCGGACTGTATAGCACTTATTGGCCAACATTTGCGGAAAAGTGGTGTGGTTTTAAGTAAATAGCTGCAACTGAGTCCGATAGCCTGCCGCAAACGCTCAAATAAACAGAATAACGTCTCCTGAGTCCGATGCATCAGTGAAAAGTATGTTATCCAGTAGGGAATTCCAAATCTCCAATGCTCTTGAGTTTGATCCATCAACACAACACGATGATTGCCCCTGAAGTGACTCGCACGCCTCAAATCACCCGCCTCATAAACTCTAACCGTTTTTTCCTGTTGTGTAATTTCCAGTTTAGAATAAAATGGAACTATTCCGCTAACCGCGCGTAACCGATAAATAAGAGAGATAATGATAGATCAGGAGGTACATATGAACACGAGAACTCTAAAAATACTGCTACATACCACACTTGCTGCCTTATTGTTAAGTGTATTGCTTTTGCCGGCCGTAAGTTTAGCCAAAACTGCTGTACCTAAGCATACAGGGTCATTTTATGTGAATGATTTTGCGAATGTGATTGACGAGAAAGCAGAGAATTACATGGTGAACTACGGTATTCGATTACATCAGGCTACTGGAGCTCAAGTTGTGCTTGTAACTGTCGATTCTACTGAAGGGGTTTCGATGGAAGAGTATGCAAAATCGCTTTTCAATAGCTGGGGTGTGGGGGCTGCGGATAAAAATAACGGTCTGCTGCTGCTCCTTTCTATAAAAGATGATGATTATTGGGCGGTACAAGGTAAAGGTATAGAGGAATCATTGCCTAACAGTAAGATTAAAGAGATTCTTTCACAATATCTTGAGCCGGATTTCGCAGCTAAAACATACAGTAATGGTGCTAGGAAGACGTATGGAGCTTTTATTCAAGCTATGGGCGGCACTTGGGCAGAAAATGTTGGCACCAAAAATTACGTATCCGATAATGCGGGTGTGCTCAAAAAAGTAACTAAAGACTATCTGAACGATTCCAGCAACAGATATAAAACAACAACCGGAAGTGGAATTTATGTGGTCACCGTAAAAAATGCTGGAGATAAAACATTGCAGGACTATACCTATATGAAGTTTGCTTCGGTAGGTGCGGGTCCTAAGGATGTTATGCTGGTATTGGACATAGGCGGAGACAACTATCATGTTCTACAAGGCAAGGATATCGACAAGGTTTTAACCAATGAGGCTATTAGTAATATTTTAAATACCGTGCTTGAACCCCAATTTGTGAAAAAAGATTACGGTACGGGAGCTACAACGACAGTTAATTCGTTCTACAGTTTCTTGTTAGCTAGAGCGGATCATCCGCAAGGAGTCACTGGAAACAACGGAAACAATGTTAATCCTGGAACTACAACGAACTCTGGTTCTTCCTCTACTACAGCTACAAGTGGAGGTGAGGCGGTTAGTAAAAGCAAGGCTTTTCTAATTTTCTCAGCGATTTTTGGTTCGCTTATCTTATTTGGATTTACTGCTTCACGACGCAATAGATATATAGAAATGTATGGTTTGCCATTTAATCCATATAGCCAAAGGAATATACGCCGTTATGGTCCTTGGCATGGTCAAGCGGATTACGGTTATGGCAGACGCTGGCACAGACGTTATTATCATCACCACCATAGGAATACAAACAATTCGCAATCAAGTTTCTGGGGAAACAGTGGTGGCGGAGGCTCTACTAACGGTGGCGGTGCAGGAAGGTATTCCTCAAGCAACGAGAACCATGGTGGTGGAGGTTCCAGCAGTGGTGGAGGAGCAGGAAGACATTCTTCAAGCTCATCCAGCCGCAGCTACTCAGATGATGATGATAGAGGCTCATCAGGTGGTGGCGGTTATTCCGGCGGTGGTGGCTCATCAGGCGGCGGCGGTAGCGCTAGCAGCGGCGGTGGAGTAGGAAGACATTAGATTTTGTTTAGCTTTAGATGAGCAGGTAGCCAAGATATTGGAAACCTGCTCTTTTTTGTTTTTGAAATGATGACTATTACTCAAATAGAAACTTTTAACGAAAATCATCGTCTATGATAAGGACGAGTTGTACATATTATCAAATTAGTAATATTTAGGGAGGAATACTCAGAAGTGAGCACTTCATCATTACCTCAACGTTTCAATGCACGCAATAAGAAACCTGTAAAGAAACCAATAAAAAAGCGGAAGAAACGAAGTTTTTTTCGCACCTTATCCAAAGTTTTTTTATTCTGCTTATTCTTAATGATCGCTGCTGGTGGATGGCTTTATTTTGCACCCTCGGCTCAGAACTTACGTTATACAATCGCAGATACGCTAATTACAACACAACATCGCTATATGGCTAAATATATTATAGGTGAAGATCAACTAAAGGAACGGGTAACCGAATATACCGCCCGTTTTGAAGAGATGGGGGACGAAATAGATACACATACGATCGCTCCCGAACCTGAGGTGGTAGAGAAGCCGCTTGTCGAGATTGAGAATGTCTCAGGCAGTGGCTATACCGGATATGTAATGATTGTTAATGATCCAACCAAAGTCCGACTAGGAATACCTAATAAGATTGGTTCAGGTGAAAAAGTAACCAGTATGGTGAAGCGTACAGGCGCTATCGCTGGAGTTAACGGTGGTGGGTTCGCTGATCCGAACTGGAAAGGTAACGGGTTTAAACCCATAGGAATTGTAGTCTCACAAGGTAAGTTATATTACAACGGTCTTGGCGGTAAAAAATCTACACAGATTGTTGGTCTTGATAAACAAGGGAAAATGGTTGCCGGGAATTATACGCTAGATGAGATTAGTAAAATGGGGGTTCAGGAGGCAGTTACTTTTAGCCCGCGGTTAATCGTCAATGGCAAAGGATTGATTAAGAATGCAGCAGAAGGTTGGGGGATTGCACCTAGAACAGCAATGGGTCAGCGGGCAGATGGCGCTATTATTTTTGTGGTAATTGACGGACGACAGCCTACTTATAGTATTGGAGCGAATCTCTATGATGTGCAGCAAATTTTGCTTAAGCATGGAGCTGTGATAGCGGCTAATCTGGATGGTGGATCTTCTACGGTACTAGTAAAAGATAATGAGATTATGAATAAACCCTCATCCCAATATGGTGAGCGGTATTTGCCTACAGCTTTTTTAGTTTTTGAGCATCCAGAACAGGTTGATATGCCAAATATCTGGAAAGGACTAGATCCTGCCAAGATTGATGCTGGGAAAAAGAGAACACAATAAGTACGCGTTATTGGGCACATAATAAGGATTATCTTGGAATGAGATGTGTATTTATGCTACGATATCAGCTAGTATGAAACAGAATGTAGTACGAATAGGTCTGGAACAGGGGGAATAGGAGTGACGTTGCAGCAGCTCCGCTACGCTATCGAAATTGCAAATAGTGGCTCCATGAATGAGGCGGCAAAGAAACTCTTTGTTTCTCAACCGAGCCTGTCCAACGCTATTAAAGAGCTTGAAAATGAACTTGGGATTACCATCTTTGAAAGGACGAACCGTGGAATCAGCATTTCTGTAGAAGGAATGGAATTTCTCGGATATGCCCGTCAAATCATTGAACAAACAGAGCTTATGGAGAATCGTTATACTGGGAAAAAGCGTAGCCCAATCTATTTTTCCATTTCGACTCAGCATTATGCTTTTGTGGTAGATGCTTTTGTGAGTCTCATGAAGCAAAGTGATGTCTCAGAGTACAACTTCAGCTTGAGAGAGACGCAAACCTACGACATCATCGAAGATGTGCGTACTCTACGTAGCGATTTGGGGATTCTTTATATTAACGAGAGCAACTATAAGCATATGAATAAGCTGTTCAGTGACGGTAATCTGAAATTCACGCCACTCTTTAATACTGACCCACATCTTTATGTTAGAACTGGACATCCGCTTGCCCAGAAGGAAAGGATCTCGCAGGACGATATCTTACCTTTTCCGTATATTACTTTTGAACAGGGTGAGAACAATTCACTTCACTTCTCGGAGGAAATGTTAAGTTTTTCTCAGATTGAGAAGAATATTAAAGTGAATGACCGGGCAACCTTGACCAATTTATTAATGGGCACGGACGGTTATACAGTGGGTACAGGAATCATGGCATCCGATCTGAACGGTAATGGACTGAAGACGATTCCATTTGAGAGTAATGAAGTATTCACGGTTGGTTGGATTGCGCATAAAGATCGTAGACCTAGTGTGATGGCATCCAAGTATATAGAAATCTTAAATGACTTGGTTTCCGGAAGTTATTTTGATCTTAATCATTTTTTACTATAGCTGTAGGAGGATCGGTATGATTAGACCCGTAACTGGCACCCAGAGAAATGCTCCACCCTTTCGCTATGATATCGTCGGCAGCTTCTTGCGTACGGAAGAGATTAAAGCAGCCCGCCTCCAATATGAGAATGGTGAAATTACAGGTAGTGAGCTTTATGAAATAGAGAATATTGAGATTGCTAAACTACTGGAATTAGAAAAGGAAGTAGGATTATTAGCAGTAACAGATGGTGAGTTTCGCCGTTCCTGGTGGCATCTTGATTTCTTTGTCGGAATTAAAGGAACTGAAAAGATTAACTTAAACCAAGGGAATGGAAGAGCCGAAACGGTTCAGCGTGCAGAATCATTCCGAATTGTTGACCGGATTGCCTTTGAAGATCATCCCATGCTACAGCAATTTATAAAGCTCAAGGAAATGGCGGGAGACCGGATACCCAAAATGACGATTCCATCACCTGCCCTATTTCACTTTGTGGAGGAGTTTAATGGAAATGAAGTTTACCCTGATAAGGAAACTCTATTTCAAGATATCATCGCGGTTTACCAAACTGCGATTCAAGCCTTTTACGATGCAGGCTGCCGTTATCTTCAGTTAGACGACACAACTTGGGGAACGCTGAGCAGTGGCCGACATCGCGCCCATTTACGCAGTAGAGGTACAGATCCCGATCAGTTAGCAAAGGATTACGTTAGGCTGATCAATGAGAGTATTGCGAATCGTCCGCATGATATGACCATCGCGCTGCACGTTTGCCGAGGTAATTTTCGCTCCACTTGGTTCGCTGCTGGCGGTTATGAGCCTGTTGCCGAGGTGCTTTTTTCCAATACCAAAGTTGATGCCTTTTTCTTGGAATATGATAATGAACGAGCTGGCGATTTCGAGCCCTTACGATTTATTAAAGACCAATTTGTAGTGTTGGGATTAGTAACGACCAAACATGGGGGTCTGGAGAGTAAAGAGCAGCTTAAGGCAAGAATCGAAGAAGCCGCACAATATGTAGATATTGAAAAGCTGTGCCTTAGCCCTCAGTGTGGATTTGCTTCTACGGAGGAAGGAAATATTCTAACTGAAGAAGAGCAGTGGGATAAAATACGCCTTGTGATCGAAACCGCCCGAGAGGTCTGGTTATAATTAAATAAGCTAATTTGGTGGCCTGCTATAGCGTAAGCTTATGGTAGGCCATAGTTTTTAGGAGTTACCCTGTCCTGATTGTACAGTGCTATAGTGAATTCAACAGAAAAGCACAGACAATGAAGGAGGCCGAACCCCTATGAGTACCATCCAAAAAGGAAAACAAAGAACTGAAGTGCCATTCAGAGTAGATATCGTTGGCAGCTTCTTACGTCCGGAAACGATTAAGAGAGCTCGTGTCCAATATCAAAATAATGAAATCTCCGCTGATGAATTGCGCAAGGTAGAAGATACAGAGATTGCCAGAGTTGTGAAAAAACAAAAAGCGGTTGGATTAAAAGGTGTAACGGATGGAGAGTTCCGCCGCTCCTGGTGGCATTTAGATTTTATGTGGGGCCTTGAAGGGGTAACAAAGAAAGTCAGCCCAGTGGGCTACCTGTTTAATGGTGTAGAGACCAGAGCGGAAACTGCAGAATTATCCGGTAAAATCCGTGGGACTAACCATCCAATGATCGCTGACTACAGACAATTGGTTAGCGTAGCGGGAAATGATGTAGTAGCGCGCCAAACGATTCCTTCGCCAGCGCAGTTCCTTGCTGAACTTCAGCGCAATCAAAAGACTACTGTAGCTGTTTACGACAAGCAGGATGAACTTGTGGCTGATATTGCTGCAGCTTATCGTGAAGTTATTCGTGATTTCTATGAGGCAGGTTGCCGTAATCTGCAATTGGACGACTGCACATGGGGTATGCTCTGTGATAAAGGATATTGGGAAGCCCGTCAAAAAGAGGGTGTAGATGTTAACGAAATCGCTAAGTTATACGCATTTGTAAATAACGAAGCGATTAAAGATCATCCAGCAGATATGGTTATCACGATGCATGTATGCCGTGGGAACTACGCGTCCACTTGGGCAGCATCCGGCGGATACGAGCCTATCGCAGAAGTGTTATTTGGAACGGTGGATGTAGATGGTTTCTATCTGGAGTTCGATACGGATCGGGCCGGAGACTTTGCACCCCTTAGATTTATTAAAGATCAACAAGTAGTTTTAGGTTTGTTCAGTTCGAAGTCAGGTGAGCTTGAGAATAAAGAAGAAATCATTGGACGGATTAAAGAAGCTTCGCAATATGTGGATATCAATCAGTTGTGCCTGAGCCCACAATGTGGTTTTGCCTCTACGGAAGAAGGAAACCATCTGACAGATCAACAGCAATGGGATAAACTGCAGTTTATTAAAGAGATTGCAGATGAAATTTGGCAGTAATCTATAAAAAATTAGCAGGCTCCTGATTGAATCAGGGGCTTTTTCTATCTGTATTGTGACAGCTTAGAGGATTAACCTACTACTGCACTTTACTAGAGCTATCGAAGAAGGGTATAATAAGTAACAATTGTTTTTAATTCATGTTGAAAGAGAGCGGGAACAATATGGGTCGTAAGTGGAATAATATTAAAGAAAAGAAAGCTTCCAAAGACGCAAACACAAGTCGTGTTTATGCAAAGTTTGGTGTTGAGATTTATGTAGCAGCAAAGAAGGGCGAACCCGATCCAGAAGCGAACCGGGCCCTGAAAGTTGTATTAGAACGTGCAAAAACTTACAATGTACCAAAAGCGATCATTGACCGTGCGCTTGATAAGGCTAAAGGTAGCGCTGAAGAAAATTATGAAGAGCTTCGTTATGAAGGATTTGGACCTAGCGGTTCAATGATCATCGTTGATGCGCTAACAAATAACGTTAATCGGACAGCTCCATTGATCCGTTCAACCTTCAGTAAGAATGGCGGAAATATGGGTGTCAGCGGATCAGTAGCTTACATGTTTGACTCTACGGCCGTTATAGGTGTAGAAGGTAAAACTGCTGATGAAGTAATTGAAATGATGTTTGATGCAGAACTTGATGTACGCGATGTGCTGGAAGAGGATGATGCAGTTATTGTTTATGCAGAACCTGATCAGTTCAATGCAGTACAAGAAGTATTCAAGAATGCAGGCATCACTGAATTTACTGTTGCTGAGTTAAACATGCTTCCACAAAACTATGTGGCACTCCCAGAAGATGCTCAAGCTCAATTCGAGAAATTGATTGATGCTTTGGAAGACCTGGAAGATGTTCAACAAGTGTATCATAACGTAGATTCAGAAGAAGAATAATTTAAGTTTTATAAAGGGCGATGGAGTTCGCCGTAACTGTCTCTCTGAGACTAATGACTCCTACCAGTGTGAGCTTCCCTGGTAGGAGTCTGTTTTATTGTTGAGACTAATTTATTTTGTCCTTAGGAGCTGTCGAGATGAATCCATGGTCTACCCGATGGTTTGAAATCACTAAGAAGCGAAGTTATTTTGCTCTTTGGAGTACATTTATCAAATGGATTGTGCTCGGCAGTGTAGTTGGTATTTTATCCGGCACCGCCTCTGCTTTTTTTCTAAAAAGCTTGGATTACGTAACAGATGTACGTTTAGAGCATCCAGGGCTACTTTATTTGTTGCCTCTTGGGGGAGTATTTGTTAGTTTCCTATATATGCGTTACGGAAAAAACAGCGCTAAAGGAAATAACCTTATTATAGAACAAATTCAGGATGGTAACGAGACCATTCCATTACGGATGGCACCCTTAGTATTGTTCGGGACACTGGTAACCCACTTATTTGGTGGATCCGCTGGGCGTGAAGGGACAGCTGTTCAAATGGGCGGAAGCCTTGCGGAATGGTTCGGAAAGCTGATTAAAATCAGTCCTCTGGATCGTAAGATACTGTTAATGTGCGGGATCAGTGCAGGCTTTGGTTCTATTTTCGGAACACCGCTGGCTGGAACCTTATTTGGTCTAGAGGTAGTAACCATTGGACTTATTAGCCAACAGGCATTACTTCCATGTTTTGTGGCTAGCTTTGTTGGTGATCTGGTCACCACTCGATTGTGGGGTGTTCATCATACACACTATGTAGTGAATGAATTTCCAGCTTTAAGTTTAATGATTATTCTAAAAGTGGTATTGGCCTCTGTAATTTTTGGTCTCGTGAGTATGCTTTTCAGTGAACTGACTCATTTTCTGAAAAGAATCTTCACCGCCAGGATAAGCAATCCAATGATAAAAGGTGCGGTAGGTGGATTAATTATCATTGCCTTAGTATTCCTTGTAGGGTCTCGTGATTACTTAGGCCTCGGAATTCCGTTAATCAAGGATTCTTTTGAGGGAGATGTCTCGCCGTTCGCTTTTTTATGGAAGCTGATCTTTACCGCCTTTACCTTAGGAACAGGATTTCAGGGTGGTGAGGTTACTCCGTTATTTACGATTGGTGCCACACTAGGAAATGTCTTGGCTGGAATATTACATGTGTATGGACCCTTTTTAGCTGCCCTCGGTTTTATTGCTGTCTTCTGTGGAGCTACTAGCACGCCTATCGCTTGCTTCTTAATGGGGATCGAGCTGTTTGGTTCGGAAGGAGCCATATACATGTTTATCGCTTGTGTGGTGAGTTATTTATTCTCCGGACATAGTAGTATTTATACTTCACAGCTTATTGGTGTATCGAAGAGCCAGTTCATTACTATTCCTCAAGGGACTAGGATCGGTACGGTCAAACGCGCCCGCAAAAAATAACAGCACCTCTCGGATGGTGGTTGACAAGTGCGGTTACACGATTTAAAATGTAGCCAAACGAAGGGATGGTTCAACATGATTCATGTGGAAACTGAAAAATTATATACCAGAAGCTGCTCCGAACAATCGGATACAAACGATGAAACGTTGTCCGGAGCTTAATCAAAAAGCGAATCGCTTTTTATATCATCGAAAGATAGCTAGGTCATTTTAGTGTGATTATTCATGCTTATTTGATTACGCCATCTTCCGATGTTAATGATTAAGAGGCTGTAGACAATTTTCGTCTACAGCCTTTTGTGTTTATAATGTTCAGTTTCCAAACTGACAATTATCTATTTGTGCCGTCTATTCGTGCACTAATAAGCAGAAGGCTTGCGCCCAAGGGCGCGGTGTCTTCTGCTTTTTTTGTGCTTAAAAACAATTATAGATAGAAAAGAGGAAAGCAAATGAGTTTACTTGAGGTTTCTAATGTATCACATGCTTTTGGAGATAAAGTGCTGTATAAACAGGTTTTTTTGGAAGTCAACAAAGGGGAGCATGTAGGTGTAGTGGGTCAGAATGGAACAGGGAAAAGCACATTGATTGGTATTCTGACGGGCGAGGTGATTCCTGATGGTGGAACGATTAAATGGCAGCCCAATATCAAAATAGGTCATCTTGATCAATACGCGGTTATTGATGGGTCAAGTACCGTTCAAAGTTATTTAAGGAGAGCGTTCACTGAATTATACGAAATGGAAGAAAAGATGAATGCACTTTATGCGGAATGTGCTGTTACTGGCAATGAAGTGCTTTTGCAGAAGGCAGCAGACCTTCAGGAACGACTTGAGGCGCTCGACTATTATTCTATCGAGAGCAATATCAGTAAAGTGGTTACGGGGCTAGGATTAAATGCAATGGGGATGTACCGTCCTATTGATCAGCTTAGTGGGGGGCAGCGAACCAAAGTTATATTGGCAAAGCTGTTGCTTGAACAACCTGATGTGTTATTGCTCGACGAGCCCACCAATTATCTCGACACCACGCATATTAACTGGCTTGCTGAATATCTGATAGCGTTCGATCAAGCCTTCATTGTGGTCTCTCATAACTACACTTTTCTCGATAAAATATCAACAAGCATTTGCGATATTGAAGGGGAAACGATTAAAAAATATCATGGCAAATATGCTGATTTTTTGAGACAGAAGGAGCATTTTCGCGAAAGCCATATCCGGCAGTACCATGCACAGCAGAAAAAAATTGAAGCCACTGAGCAATACATCCGGAAAAATGGTGCTGGTGTTAATTCTAGAATTGCCCGTGGCCGTCAGAAGCAGCTGGATCGTATGGAGAGAATCGCTGCACCGACGTTTGTCACTAAAGCATCTATCCGTTTTCAAGAGCTTCCTGTTACTGCACAAGTTGCGCTTAGAGTAGACCATCTTGTGGTTGGTTACGATAAGCCGCTGCTGCCAAAATTAACATTTCCCATTCGAGGAGGACAAAAGATAGTCATAGCAGGCTTTAACGGCATCGGAAAATCAACATTGCTGAAAACATTAGTTGGTCAAATCCCCTGTGTTGCCGGAGCATTCCGCTTTGCCGAACAAGTCTCTATTGGTTACTACGAGCAAGATTTAATTTGGGAAAACGATAGCATGACACCCATTGAAATCGTCGCATCGTTTTATCCAAAATTGACTATTAAGGAAATACGTCGTCATCTAGCATTATGTGTTGTAAAAGATAGTCACGTTACACAGCCTATCCGTACACTCAGCGGTGGCGAACAATCCAAAGTTAAGCTGTGTCTTTTATTGCTTACAGCATGTAATTTCTTAATCTTAGATGAGCCCACTAATCACTTAGATGCCGAAACAAAAGATGCTTTACAGAATGCTTTAATCCAATTTAAAGGTACAGTGATTCTGGTTTCTCATGAGGAGCAATTTTATCAAGGGTGGGTGGATCGTGTAATCAATATTGTGGATGAAAATAGAAATAGAGAACTAAAGTATAGCCATAGATAAGGTTAACTAGTAACATGAAGCTGTTCCAAATTAATACAATCGTCTTTAAATGGCTTCCTGGTTTAAGTGAATATTAAGGAGGGCTCCAATCAGACATGTACATTAATAAATCTTCGTTAGCTCAGTTTGCTCAGGGCAATAAGACCTCAGATGTGACCATGGATAGATATCTTACGCAGTATTTAGATCTTTACAATAAAGTAGAACCACACGTGCGTGCTTTTGTGCCAGAGCAGAACCGAGCAGATAGAATAAAAAATGAAGTGGCTAGGGTAAGAGAGAAGTATTCGGAATTTCCTAACCCATCGCTATATGGAATACCTGTTGGAATCAAAGACTTAATTCACTTAGACGGGTTGCCTACCCGTGCAGGGTCGAACCTTCCCCCACAAGCATTGACGAAGTCTGAGGGCAGTTTTATTCAAAAGCTTCGGCAAAAAGGGGTTTGGTTCACCGGCAAAACAGTGACGGAGGAATTTGCTTATGCCGGACCTATCACAACCCGCAATCCTCATCAGCTGGATCATACGCCTGGCGGCTCTAGTGCAGGCTCTGCTGCTGCGGTTGCCGCGGGTATCTGTCCATTTGCGATAGGTACACAAACCTTGCGTTCTGTTATGGCACCTGCTTCATTTTGCGGAGTGGTCGGCTTTAAACCTAGTTATGGGCGTATCCCTATAGATGGTGTCCAATTGATGTCGCCATCTTTTGATACGTTTGGATTTTTCACTCAGGATATGGAGGGTATGGACTTTCTCGCCGCGGAGCTAATAACAGAATGGAAACCATTTAATGAAGCTCGTAAACCTGTGCTAGGGATACCCGAAGGTGTATACATGACATTATTGGAGGATGACACCAAGATAACCTTTCAGAAGCAGCTTAAGAAGCTTGAGGAAGCAGGGTTCAGCATAAAAACAGTTGCGATGCCGTGGGAAGATAGCTTTATCTACGGAGATGCCATGGTGCGGTTTGTTCACGGAGAAATGGCGCAAGTCCATCATTCACTATTTGATATTTATAAAGATCTTTATGAGGATACCGTACGGCAGGCTATTTTATCTGGACGAACCATCACTGAGGAAGAACTGGAAGGATATCGTAGCGGACAAATCAAGCTCAGAAATGATCTATTAGATGTGCAGAAGTCACAGGGGATTGATTTGTGGGTTTCGCCAGCTCAGGCAGGAACAGCTCCGCTGTGGGGTTCACGAACCGGATGGACCGGAATGACGGCCATTTGGTCATATGCTGGAGCGCCTGCGGTGAGTATTCCAGCTGCCTCTATAAATAACATGCCATTAGGATTTCAATGTATCGGGGCATATGGTAGGGATGAAGAGTTAATTTATTGGAGTAAAGTGGTTTCTTTAGCGCTTCAGTGATTCTATGGCTTTAGAAATGGATCAATTGTTGTATTTTGTTCTAAAACGTAATCGGTAGATTACACAGTAGGTCTTCGTTTTATTTGAAGATCTACTTTTTTTTGTATAAAGTGAGAGTTTTTTTAATAGGGATCGTCTATATAGTATCGTGCTTCAAGGAGGCTTCAAGGTGAAGGGACATGTACCGAAAGTTGAAAAAGAGGATGAGAGGCTATGGATCCAAAATGTTCTCGATGGACATAAAGAAGACTATTCGTATCTTGTAAATCGATATAAGAATAAAATTTATGGGCTTTTGCGAGGAATGGGAGCCAATCATCAAGATGCACAAGACATAACGCAGGAGACGTTTATTAAAGCTTACCGTAAGCTGGCCTCACATGATTTGGATAAGAATTTTGCGGCGTGGCTATATGCTATCGCGACTAATTTACTGAAGGATTTGTGGAAAAAAGACCGACCGACAGCGAGTTTGCCGGACGACAATGCCGAACATTCTCTTTCGGATAATCCAGAAGAAGAATTAATGCGATCGGAGCATCGCACAGAGCTGCTTCACCTGATGCAGAAGCTCCCGTCTAATTATCGTACGGCTTTACTGCTTCGTTATACCAATGATTTAAGCTATGAAGAAATGTGTATGGTTCTAGATGTTCCATTAAGCAAGATTCAAAATGATTTATACCGGGCTAAACAGCGTTTGAAGCAGCTAATTACACTCCAGGAGGTGAAGACCGATGAGGTGCTTAAATTCCTATGAGATCGAAGAATATATTTTAAGCAAATCTATCTTACGAGATCAAGCCGTAGCTGAACATATGGCAACTTGTACGCATTGTAATATGATCTACGAAGCAGAGCTTGAGGAACAAGCTGAATGGTCGCAGGCTATGTATGAAGAGCGCTTACCAGATTCATTTACTGCTCAAGTAATGGCTTCTTTGGAACAAGTAGAGCTTGAGGAATTTACTCCAACACAAAGGAATCGCAAGCATCCGAAGCGCAATAAGTTGCTGAGATTATTTATGGGTGCGGCGTTGTTACTGGTTGTGCTAAGTGCCGTGATCTTATATTCCGTTCCTACACTGGCAGAGACTTTACGTTCTCTTTTTGTAAAAAACAACATGGACATTGGCCTTCTACGAGCACAAGAATTTGGGTTGGTAGAGCATCCTAATATTAAGGTGAAGGATAAGGGCTACACAATCAAAATAGATGAAGCAGTGGCAGATCCTACACGGGTAATTGTTGCGTTACAGTTGTTTGGACCAGATGGAAAGCATGATAAAAAGCGGTTGGCCCTTAATGATGGGAACAGTATTGCGATTAAGGATGATCAAGGGAAGGTTGTTGGGGAGTTATACGATATAGGATTTACCAGTGACTTTTACTATTTGATCGCTAATTTCACTGAACCTCTGCAAACTGATCGAATTACGGTCGAAGGTCATATTACTGAAATGGGAAGTGAACGCAAGAACATCCCTACTCTTAAAGGCGATTGGAATTTCAATTTTTCTATGGATATGACAGAAGCGAATAAACAAACAACCTCCATGCCACTAACGGGTAGCTACACCTCCCCGGACGGTTTAACTGTGACCTTGAAAAAATTAACTCATATGGTGCAAGGTGTTCGTTTTGAGTTTGATACGCAATTGAGTGAAGAGGCATTGACCCGTTCTCCTGGCGAACTATGGAAGCAACAGGGCTTGAAATTCCATTTTGAGGATACAGCAGGCGAAGAGATTCACAGTGTTAATGCTAGAAAGTTTCCTAATAAGAATAGCGTGATGTCCTACTCTAACCTTCCCGGGGCAACAAAGGGACTTATGCACTGGAGCTATACGTTTAAATATTTACCTCAGGATACGCCTTATACTTTCGTATTGGATGGATATTTCATCCCAGAGAAGGATGGTTCTAGTGTGCAATTTGAGCCTGCCAAGTTGAAAGAACAGCCGATTCCCTTTGCATTTGACGGGGATGAACTGATGTTAAATGATTTTACAGTGGAGTCATCTCCCGATAACAATGTATCAGCGAAGGAAGGTGTATTACATTTTAGAGGAAGATTGAGAAATGAGTTTTTAAATAGTGAATGGATATTTAAGACACTAGATGGCAAGGAGTACAAACTCACTGAACAAGGAGCTTTTACTACTAAAGGGGTAGGATGGAAAGATGGTTATATTGAATTTATCGAGTCTCAGTCAAATAATCAAAAGAAATATTTCCAATTCCGTGCCGATGGCCTTACACAAATTCCCGAGCAGCTTCAATTAGTGCGCACGATAAACAATCGAATGTATTCTAATGTAGACTGGTCCGTTCCTATCATGGAAGCTAGCAAAAAAGAGTAAATATAGTTATTTGGTTTCCGGATTGTACAAGCAAATAAGGGGGAATAAGCATCTCATATACTATCACAATCGAAAAGAGGTGGTAGTTTATGACTGCTGCAGAGAAGAGAAAAATTCAAAGAGCTTTGAACGCATTGCGTAAGCAAAGAGTGGTTCTGAAAGAAAGTCTTAAAAGAATTGAAGCCATTCTTTGCAGGTTGCCTATTGGCAGTCGTGAAAGATTTGAATTGTTAGCAGTAAGAGACTCAATAGTAGAAGCGCTTCGACTAAATGCAATTGCCATTAGAAATTTAAAAGATGCTACTTGTTCTTGTTAATTACCTTAATACCAGTTCTACGCAGTTTTTGCGTGGAGCTGGTTTTTTTGAAATAATAAGATTCAAACTATCCGTTATGATACTATAAACTTAATATGTCGATAACGTAAAAAAGAGAGGAAACCATTTATGACCAACAAACTATACTACAATTCTACATACCAGACTGATTGGCAAACCCGTGTGACTGAAACCATAGAACGAGAAGATGGGCTTTATGTTCTTTTAGAGGAGACGGCTTTTTATCCGCATGGTGGTGGACAACCCTGTGATCTTGGAGCTATTCAGGGAATCCCTGTGCTTGATGTAATCAGTGAGGAAGAGCTTGTACTGCATAAGCTGGAACGTTTACCTAATGAGGAATCGGTAACTTGTCAGATCGATTGGAATAGAAGATTTGACCATATGCAGCAGCATAGTGGCCAGCATTTGCTCTCAGCGGTTTGTCTAGAAAAACATATCTTTATGACCTTAAGCTTTCATTTAGGTGAGGACTATTGCACTATTGATATAGAAGTTTCAGAACTGTCTGCTGATCAACTGTACTCCATAGAGAGAGAAGTTAATCGGCAGATTTACTTAAATCACAATATTCTCAGCTATTTCGTAACAGGGGAAGAGGCTTCACAGCTTAAATTGGTTAAACAGCCAAAAGTGACAGACAACATCCGGATTGTTGAGATCAAAGATGTTGAATACAACGCTTGTGGGGGGACACATGTGTCCTCAACAGGTGAAATTGGGATAATTAAGCTTTTGAAAGCTGAGAAAATAAAAGGGAACACACGGATTTATTTTAAATGTGGATATCGTGCTTTAGAGGAATTTAATACTAGTCAGCAAATCCTTGGTACACTATCTTCCAAATTCAACACAGGCAAAGATGAGATTATTGATCGAATTGAAAAATGGGAAAATGAACAAAAGCTGCTGCAAGCTGAAATTTACCTGCTTAAAGAAAAAAATGACGACTATGTTGTGCAAGAGCTTTTAAATGAGCAAGCGGGAAAGATGATCGCACAAGTATTTGAAGATAAATCGCTAAAAGATCTACAGAGCTTAGCAAATAAGCTGACTTCGAAATGTGATCTTCCTGTATTATTAGCTACTTCTGTGGAGAATAAGGTTGTGTTTGCGCAGAATGGGAGCACGGAGATTTCCTGTGGAGCTTTTTTCAAAGCTCATCTAGGCAGCTATAATGGTAAAGGCGGGGGCAGCGATAAACTGGCGCAAGCAGGATTCCCAACTTGGGAGGATGCTTTGGCATTTTATGAGTTTGCTAGAGGGTGAGAAGAAACTTTTTCCATTATCTTCCGTCTAATTACATATGATTATAATGTCGAAGGAGACGGATAGATATGAATAAATGGAAGGTAACGCTAGGGATCTTTGCTGTTTTGATTTTAAGTACTGGATATGGATCGGTATCTGCGCAAGCAGACAAGCAAATTCAATTTAACTATAAAGAAATTGGAATCAGCAGTAAACAAGTGATCGCGGAGAATACAACTTTTGTACCCTTGAAATCACTCGCAGATGCTATGGGTTATACGTTATCGTGGGATCAAAAATCCAAAATGGCCAAGCTGGTACGTCCAGAGCGTGAAGTCATCTTCACCGCGGGTGCTGCAACGTCAAAAGTGAACGGGGCAGCGATGGCATTAACAAAATCTCCTCGTATCATAAAAGGTTCGTTGTACTTGCCATTGGTCTCTGCAGTCAGTGTACTCGGGGGTAAAACCGCGCTTAATAAAACGGATGGGGTTATCCAAATCGTAGATGAACCTAGATTTGTTGCTGCTTCTGTAGAAGGTAGATCCTATTGGATATCTCAAAAAAACGCTAATTTATATTACCGGGCTACGGCAGCCGGGAAACCAGTAATTATTGGCCAACTACCCCTTAAGGAGTCAGCTTACAATCATGGATTTGAGATTAAAAAACTTGGAAATGGCACGGACTTACTCCAGTTAACGGACAATCACTATGCAATGTTTAATGATTTCAGCAACAGCTATCAGGTATTAGTTCAAGCAGGTACAATAATTAAGCAAATGGATTATCATTATATGATCTCTGCTTATCCACATGCGCCTCAAGTACCTTCCACTCAGGTGTATATGACCGATGGGAAGAATGTTCAGTATATTACTAAGGATGGCGGTTTGGGCAAGTTGTTTGAGATGGAGAAATTAACCGGGGCAACCGGTGATTTCATAGTGGAGTACGCCGCGGAGGATGTGGCACTTGTTCGCTTATTAGATACAACACAATTATATATTGTCTACAGCAGTACAGGAGAAATCGTCAATCTCAGTGAACAACTGATTACTAGTGAGGATCGTAAAGAATGGGATAAAGTAAATGATGGCAGAGATCAATACATTCTGAGCAGAATGTTAGGGATGAAAAGCCGTAAGGGGAATGTGCTTACATTCACCTATACGCCAATCCTTGAGGAAAAAGCAAAAACAGTGACATATACACTTCTAGCGAAATAATTCGGAATCACATCAATATAATTAGCACAAAAAAAGAGCGATGTTGGCCAACGCTCTTTTTTTGTGTTTTAGATTATTTCGTAGTCATCATACTTCCACCCTTAATCTGAACGGGTTGATCATTAATAGATACCCAAACATCTATGGCAGAATTGTTGCGGATAATCGTTTTGTCGGCACTTAATTTCAGTGAATACAGGGCAGTGACATAATCATAAATCTCAATATTAGTAGCGTACCAAATATCTGAATGTCCACCTGCTTGTTGGCAAAAAGTTTCGATTAACTCCCAATTGTTCTGCTGTGCGAACTCATAGCTATGGCCCCAAACATAACAGAGTCTTAGTTTCTGGGAGGGTCCTTCCATTGTGAATCGCTCCCAAACCTGATGCAGATCTTCAATATGGTGGCAGGTTGGATGCCATTCCATGAAATTAAGAGGCATATCAAACTGTTTGGTAGAGTGAACAGTGCGGCTGTATTCAATTCCAACGGACTGAAGTGGTGCAATTATCTCCTGAGAGTATGTACCATAGGGGTAGGACATGCCTCGCACTGGATAATCCACCAGCTTTTCCAATCGTTTACGGTCTTCGAACAGCTCTTCAATTACCATCGGTAAAGGAAGACGCTCTAGATGTGGGTGAGTAACGGAATGGGCGGACACTTCATGATTCCTGAGCGAATGCTTAACATCAGCGGGCGATAAGAACCCAGGTGCATTGATCATTGCACTATTTAAATGGAAGGTCCCTTTGATTCCATATTGATCAAAAATACCAGCCAAGCGGATATCGTGTTTCTGGCCGTCATCATAGCTCATAGTGAGCGCCTTTGATAATCCGCCTGGGAATAAGTTGAATTGAAGTTTCATGAATTCACACTCCTATAATTTGGTGAGCTTGAAAGTACTTCTTCCAATTATAAACAATTAACGTTATAATCAGATTCCACGTTTGAAAAGGAAAGAGTTTTCAGTGAAAAATATACACTTAAGGAGAGATGCTATCTGCCTGACTTTCTCTACGTTGTAAAGCTACTCTATGTAAAAGACAAAAGAAACTCACTTTTATATTTTATCACTAACCTGCTGAGCCCACCAATTCTATTTGCAGAGCTGTTCATAACGAAATATGTGGTTGACCTCATTCAGAACTTCACGACTAACGCCTACCTACATATCTTACTATTGGTAAGTTCACTGATGTTAATTTTATATCTGGCTGGCATCAATGGTTCTCTTCGAGCCATTTCTGTAACCAATTTAACGGCAACCAGTATTTATGAACTGGAACATAGTATTTTGGCTAAGACCTCTAAATTATCGACGGCTTTATTGGAAGATCCCGCAACAAAAACGATTAGAGAAAAAGCAAAACGGCTTTCCCTGATCGATTTGTTAGATCAATGGACCGGGGTGACAATCCACTTTATAACATTGATCGCACTAATCGTAGTCCTATCCTGTTATGGCTTTTATATCCTGGCAATGTTCATTTTAGTAGTACAAATTCTGCAGCTTTACCTCATCAGATGGATGTCTCGGAAAGTAGAGGCCATTTCAGCGAATCAAACCTCCTCTGTACGAATGATTAATTATATCGTTGATTTGCTGGTTAGTAGAAATACCCTCCCGGAAGTAAGAATGTACGGAATGTCCTCCTACTTGGTTACCACAATGAAAGAGATCTTTAATGGGAATTTCAAACAAATGCACCGAAAAGTTATTTTATCTGAGACCTTAAGCTTCTCCCAAAGTATAACTATGACTTTATTAAACGGGCTTACGATTGCTATTTTAGCAATTACGCTTGGAGGTAGCGGGCAGAGCGCCGGACTTTTCGTATTATTACTTCAGATATCTAGTCAATTATTTATTGTCATTCCTGCACTAACAAGGATGTATTCTGATCTGACCAAAAGTCGCGTGCGCTTCAATGAGTATAGTGCGTATTTGGAACTTGAAGAGCAAGTTCAAAGAGATCCGGAAGATTCCATAAGGAATACCGATGCGATGCAGATCATAATTCAGCAGTTGAATTATCGTTATGCAACCAATGCACAGGACACGCTTAAAAATATAAACATGACCCTCAAACCTGGTGAACGAGTTGCTTTTGTAGGTGAGAATGGTTCAGGAAAATCCACGCTCATCAAGCTGATAGCAGGGTTATATCATCCAACAGCGGGAAACATCCAGTGGTTTAATGGAGAGCAGGAAGTTCTGGCTCATAACGTCACAAAGGGTGTGAGAGTTGTTTTTCAGGATTTCACTAAATTACATAGACCAATTCGAGAAAACATAGCCATGGGGAATATTGCTGCCATGTATGACGATTCAAGATTATTAGCTGCGATGAGAAAAGCAGAAGCCGATTCTTATGGTGTTGCGTTGGACACTTTAGTAGGTCCACAGTTTGGGGGGATTGATCTGTCTGGTGGACAATGGCAAAGACTTGCGATTGCACGTGCATATCTCAACAACGGCTCGCTTACGATTTTTGATGAACCTACTGCAGCCCTCGATCCTTACGCGGAACAGCAGGCGTTTGAAACCTTTATGAAATTAGGAGAGCAGCAGACCTCCATTATTGTGACACATCGGCTATATATGTCCAAATTCGTTGATAGAATTTTTCTGTTTGAGCATGGAGAAATCGTTGAAAGTGGAACACATGAAGAATTAATGAAGTTGGATGGTAAGTACAGGGGAATGTTTAACCGCCAGTCCTCTTTATATGGCTGAGAAAGGAGAGATTCTGCTGAGAAGAGACCTTAAGAATATTTTAACGATACTGGCACGGATGGTTGGAAAAAGTCCAGCAATCTCAACAATAACGATCATAGTTCCTGTAATCAGTGGATTATTAACTTTTTACTCGTATTCTGTTCAAGTTCATATCATTAATGCAGTAGCTGCTGGTGCGATAACCTTTCTTCCGATTCTATGGTTTGTTTTAATTCATGGGGTACAAGCCTGTTCAGTGAGTATAACCAACATAATGAAAAGTCGAATGAATGCGGAACTAACTCTCGCTTTCCAATCCGAGCTGATAGATATTGCAAACCAAGTTGACTTTGAGGATTTTGATGATGAAGAGTTTGGGAACAAGCTGCAAAGAGCTAAAACAATAGTTGGAGAAGATTTAGAGGGAATTACTGGTTTTTTGCTGTCCAGTGTAGGGAATGTCTCAGGACTTATAAGTATCATCTGGTTATCGGCTACAAGTGGATATTTTTTAGTCACACTGGTGGTGGGTTTAATGATCGTATCTACTTTATCTTTTCGAATGTTTACAGAGATTAAAGTTAGAAGAACAGGGCGAGAGCTTACTTTTGACGGAAGAATGGGAGATTATCTAGCTGTAACTTTGGAAGATCCTAATGCGATTAGGGAAATGCGAATCTATAACTCTATCTCCTATTTTACGGATCTCTGGGCAAAGCTTATGAAAAAGCAGCATGATAAAAGGTATAGTGCGAGGAAATTCGAAATCAAAACAGGGATGATTGTGGCTATGGTTCAGACGAGTGCTATTTTTATCGTATTGGTCTATCTGTTAAGTAAAATGGGGGAGTCAAATACAGTTACTGTGGGGACAATCTCAGTATTATTTCTGGCTTTGTTAACTTGTGGTGGTAAAATCATGAGTTTGACCTGGCCGCTAAGCAAGCTTTACATCAGCAGCAGTAAATTATATGACTTAAATGAAGTGCTTACCTATAAAAATAGAGATTTCCGAAAAAATAATATCAATAACAGCTCTGAAGCTATGCTTCCTATTACCGTTTCAAATGTCTATTTTAAATACGCCAAATCCAGTAAGTATGTTTTATCTAACATCAATATGGTCATAAAGCCCGGTGAGAAAATAGCCATCGTTGGAGAAAATGGAGCAGGAAAGTCTACCTTGATCAAATTGTTATTAGGGCAGTACACTGCTAGTTCTGGATCTATTTACTGGAAAGACAGTCCAGAACCTCAAGGTAAAGTATCCGTCGTGTACCAGCATTCTATTAAATTCGAAATGACACTAAGAGAAAACATCCTGTTGGGTGATGCCAAATCTTCGCCGGACGATGTGAAAATACTAAGTATTCTGGAAAAATGTGAGCTGATGGATTTGTTTTACGAATTAGGGGGACTAGATGTAAGGTTAGGTCAAATGCTTGAAGGAAGCAGGCAGCTATCAGGCGGACAGTGGCAAAAGCTGGCGATTGCGCGTGCGTTATATAATGATGCGGATCTTCTAGTGTTTGACGAACCTACTTCTGCGATTGATCCGAATGCTGAGATGCAGATCTATACACAATTATTAGATATCTGCCAAGATAAAGCTGCCATCTTCATTTCACATAGACTGGGCTGGGCGAAAAATGTTGATACGATCTATGTTATTGATAATGGAAGTATAGCTGAAGTGGGGCAGCATCAAGACTTAATAAATAATAAAGGGATTTATGCAGATATGTACACTTTACAATCATCTTGGTATAACTAAAAATGCTTAGCATAGTAGTTTTTACCTTAATTATATTCATGAGGTTTACTAAAAAAATCCACAGCAAATTTCCGGAAATGTATAGCTGCTTGCGATAAAAAGTGCTTTCTGCTCCATGCGATGCCAAAAGAGCGTTGACATAGTGGTTCTGTTATTTTTAATTGAACAATTTCTGTATTTTGACTTCTTCTGCCTAAGGAGAGAGGGAGGGTGAAGGTGATTCCTAGTCCCATTTCTACTAGGGTTTGAATGGCGCTTACTTCTTCAAGCTCGAACGTAATTTGAGGTTCAAATCCAGCTTGTCGGCAAAATTCATCTGAAATTTCACGGAAATTATATCTAGAAGATAAAGAAATGAAATTCTCACCTGCAGCTTCTATCAAAGAAATACTCTTTCGATTAGCAAAGCGATGATTCTTGGGCACAGTTAAACATAATTCTTCTTCTGCTAAGGTATGCCACTCGATATCTGGTCCGGTAACAGGTGTAGATGATATGCAAAAATCAATCGCTGCACTCTCTAAATCATTTCTCATTTCTAACGCAGAGCCGAGCTGACGTTGGATGATCCGTACATGCGGATGAAGGGTAAGAAATTCTTTTAGTAAAGTGGGCAATACATACGGGAGTGTGGCCGCAATGGAAATTACACCATGTTCAAGTCCAGCCATATCTGTGAGCTCACGCTGTCCTTCTTCAAGTTCCATAAAAGCTTGCTCGACACGTTGCAGATAGGTTTTTCCGAATTCGTTCAATTTTATATTTCTGCCTTGTCGCTCGAATAAGGGAACACCTAAGTTTTTCTCTAAACGCTGTATGGAATTACTAAGGGAGGGCTGAGATACATTTAATTCTTTTGCGGCCTTAGTCATGTGTTCATGGCGTGCAACTGCCTGGAAATATTGAAGCTGAAGGAATTCCATAACAAAAACCTCACTTTACTTATAACTCTAATGTGATCTATCGATCATATAATATGTATTTTACTTAATTAATTTTCAGTCCTATACTATTGTAACATATAAAAAGTTATAGGTAGGATGGAGAGAGTCTGTTGTGATTAGAGAGAAAATATGGACCCGGAATTTTATTGTTGTTTGCTTAAGTAGTTTTTTTATGTTCCTGACCTTTTACATTCTGGCAACTGCATTCCCGTTATACGTAAAGGAAAGCTTACACGGGAATCAGCAGCAAATGGGGTTAGCGATTACTATCTATGTAATAGGGGGAGTATTGATCCGTCCTTTTTCGGGACAATGGGTCGATAAATTCGGCAAAAAGAAAATGGCGGTTATTGGTCTAACCATATTTCTAATCGCCTGTATTGGTTACTTCGGATCTAATGGAATTGTATTATTCCTGGTAATTCGTTTCCTTCACGGAATGAGTTATGCTGTTGCCTCGACAGCTACTAGTACAATAGCCTCGACGCTAATTCCTTATTCACGTCAAGGAGAAGGCATCGGTTATTTTAGCATGTTTATGAGCATTGCTATGGTCATTGGACCCGCATTGGGTCTTTTTCTTTGGAAAGATGAAAATATTAATGTACTATTGTTAGGCGTGTGTGTGATTGCCGCTCTCTCGCTGTTATTCACGTTAGGTGTTCGGATGCCAAAAGAAGATAAGGCTAACGTTATTGAAGCTGTTAAGGAACCTGCTAAGACGCGAAAAGGGCTTCGCTGGAGAGACGTAATCGAGCCGAAAGCCTTGCCGATATCACTTGTCGGATTTACGCTTGCTTTTTCCTACAGCTCCTTGTCTGGATTTATAGCTTCTTTTACGAAAGAAATTCATCAATCACAGCTTACTGGGTATTTTTTTGTGGCTTTTGCAATTATGATTGTATTGTTTCGCCCGGTTATAGGTAAAGTATTCGATAAATATAATGAGCATATTCTCATCTATCCCGGAATTCTAATCTTCGCCGTTGGATTGCTTAGTTTAAGTCAAGCTCGGTCTGGTTTGATGTTAATGATGTCTGGTGTCATTATGGGAATTGGATATGGTGCACTTATGCCATGTTTCCAGACTCTTGCGCTTAAATCAGCGGCTAAAGATCGTAGAGGTAGTGCGAATGGGACCTTTTTCTTGTTATTTGATTTGGGTTATGGAGCGGGCTCGTATTTCATGGGTTTAATTGCTTCTTATACGGATTACCGAATGATGTATGAGGTTGCGGGGGGAGTAACACTTCTTTCGCTTGCTGCGTACTATTTGCTTCATCATGTACCTCAGGCCAAAGCTAAGCTGCACATACAAAAATCAAATATAGACGTTGTATAAATAGATGGTCTTGGCTGTATGATATAATTATTAGAAAAAAATATGGGGAGAACTGTATGACTACAATCATTGATAAAATTGCATGGATTCATATTCAGAATGGACAAGTTTTGTGTGCGCGTTCCAAAGGGAAAGATACCTATTATTTGCCTGGAGGAAAAAGAGAAGCTGGAGAAACAGACGAGGAGACGCTCGTGCGCGAAATCGAGGAAGAGATCTCTGTTCGTATTAAACCAGAAACCATCTCCTATTTTGGAACCTTTGAAGCGGAAGCTCACGGTAAAGCTGAAGGCGTCATAGTTAAAATGACATGTTATATCGCGGATTTTGAAGGTACACTTAGTCCTGCGTCGGAAATTGAAGAGTTATCCTGGTTATCTTATAAGGATCGAAATCGTGTTTCAGTCGTTACACAGATCATTTTCGATCAATTGCATGAGCATAAATTACTTTCCTAATTCACAATTTAAAGTTCTGAAAGCCCGTTTTAAGCCTAAGAGATGGCTTGAGGCGGTCTTTTTTTTGAAAATATACGAAAGGCTTATAGGGGCAACAACATCGTTTATTTTGGTTTAGGACAGATGTCCTTTTTTAAAGGCCTGAATTGCTTTTTAATATGTAAGAGATCGAAGTTGAGGAGAGAGAGAAATGAGAGGAATTATATTTGCGTTTTTAGCGGGGGCTTGTATCACTCTGCAAGGAGTATCTAATGCTCGAATTAGTCAAGATATTGGGACTTGGCAAGCTGCGACAATTACACAGTTAACAGGATTTATCATGTCGTTACTAATCCTCTTATTTGCTAGAGATGGGAAATGGCAAGGAATAAAAGAAGTAAAACCATTATATCTAATTGGCGGATCTTTTGCCGCAGTCGTTATTTTCAGTGAAGTCACTGCCATTCAACAGATTGGCGTTACTTTTACTATATCGACATTGCTCATTGCACAGCTATGCCTGACCTTTTTAATTGATATTAAAGGCTGGTTTGGGATGGAAAAACGACAAATGAGACTCCCACAGTTTATTGGGATAGGGTTGATGATTGCGGGAGTGGTGATTTTGAAATTCTGAGAATACAATCAACAACTGGAGGAGTTACGTTATGATTTTAGGGTTAATATTAGCGCTTGTCGCGGGTTCATTCGTTAGTTTACAAAATATTTTTAATACGAAGGTTAATCAAAAGGTTGGATCTTGGGCCACAACGACGTTAGTATTAGGGTTGGGTTTTCTGGCTTCCTTTATTATGAGTCTTATCTTTGAAGGCGGCCGAATATTTACTTTGCGAAATATGGAGCCTTGGTACTGGATCAGCGGATTAATCGGGGTGGGTGTAGTAATCTGTCTCGTGCAAGGCACCAAACGTCTTGGGCCTACCTATGCGATCTCGATCGTATTAATCTCTCAGCTTGGGTTTGCTTTATTGTGGGATTCCCTCGGCTGGTTAGGGCTTGAAAAGGTTCCATTCACCTGGAAGCAGTTGGTCGGAGTACTCGTGATTGTTGGCGGTATTCTAGTGTTTAAGCTAGGTGGTGCCCGGGAGACTCAAAAGTCGGCTTAATTTATCCTCAGACTCATGTTTGTCAAAATAGAAGTGATGTCAGTCACACGAGAGTGAAAGCAAATCAATCTATACTTTGGGAAAGTAGTAACTCAATTATAAATAAGGAGCAGATCATCCAATGTTCATACAATTGAACTCTCTAACTACAGAAAAGTTAAATGAAAACCTTGGTGAACGACCAGGTTATTTTAAATTGTTCTTCGATACAGAGGGCTGTGGTTGTAATGGCGTGATCGTAATTCAGATTATTAGTGAACCCCATGCTACAGATATTGAAGTTCAGAAAGAGCCCTTTACTTTTTTTGTGGACCGTCAACAGGAATCTTTATTTGATGAACAGATGCGACTTGAAGCAGATGAGAATTACCCGTCATTCAGATTAAGTAGTGATTCGGGCCTGTTAGGAAGCAATATTCGAGTAAAAGATATTCGCTGAGTAGAGCACTGCTACTAAAAACCAGAGCATTTGAGATCATCTCTCAATGCGCTGGTTTTTTAAATTTCGTTCCTATATATGGCACTTGCAATTCGTTTCTTACCCATTGGATTTTTTCATAAAAGCTATATGGTCTATTTTGCTGTTCACCAGTGTAATTAACTGTTCTGCCATATAGCTCGCCGAATATTTGAAATTGACTTCAGCCCAGTGCATAATGACACCTACTGTAGCAGACATTTGGTAACTCAACATAATTTCATAATCCACAGGAGCAGCATCAGCTTCTATCTCAATTCGCATATCCTCACGCATGGATTCCCGTAAACGGTCGAACAGTTCAACAGTCATTTTCCCTCGTTCCACTGCGGATAAGGCTAAAAACTCCGCTTTATGCCCCTCAATATATTCGAACAGCTGCAGAATGGAAGGGAAGACCTCCGTTGCCTCAATACGTTCCAATCCCTCATAAGGGTCTAATAGCGCCTCTCCTATACCCTGTAGAAATTCATCATGTATTTCCTTAAGCAAAGCCTCTTTACTCTCAAAATGTTTATAAAAAGTCCCTCGATTGTAATCCGCTCGATTAGTCACGTCCAATATCGTAACTGAATCATAGCTATTTTCCAATATTAGCTCAACGAATGCAGATTTCAGAGCTTGGCGTGTTCTTCTGGTTCTTCTGTCTTCATGTTCTTCCTGTATCAAAAAAACTACCTCCAGCTATGATCTTTTTATCGTTCATTTATAGTTCTTACTTTAAAAGTAACAAAAGATCAGCTAATGTTCAAGATTTAGACATAAGTAAACACGTAGAGCAAGTATGTTGGTTAGGCGACATTACTTAAAATTCTGATTATTGAACAGGTTAACTAATGGGGTGTACTCTAGTAATAGAGATAGGTTATCCCATCTCCTAAGACTATAATATATAGCCAATTCATAACAAAGGATGCGAACATACAATGAGTGAATCATATGTAAAAACTGCTGTAATTACTGGAGCTGCAGGTGGAATCGGTAAAGAGCTTGCCCGTCGATTGTCTGATCGTAAACTGAATCTTGTACTTGTCGATCTGAATGAAGAAGCGATAAAAAATGTCATCCAAGATTTAGGCTTAAATGAATCTAACTCTTTAGCTGTAGCTGCGGATGTCTCTAATGAAGAAGACGTTCAGAATTATGTTAATAGAGCGGTAGAAAAATTTGGAACCATTGATTATTTTGCAAACAATGCCGGAATTGAAGGTCCGGCAGGTCAAATCGAAGAGCTTAACGTTAAAGCACTTGATCTTGTATATAACGTCAATGTACGTGGTGTATTTCTTGGACTACATTATGTAATTCCTGTGATGAAAAAACAAAAATCAGGTGCTATTCTGAACACTTCTTCTCTGGCAGGACTCATGGGTGCACCCGGCATGGCCCCTTACATTATGTCTAAGCATGCTGTAATTGGTTTGACTCGCGTAGCTGCAAATGAGCTTGCACCACTTGGTATTCGTGTAAATGCGGTACTCCCAGGAACGATCAATACACAAATGATGCGTAAAATTGAAAATAATTTTGGAAGCGCAGAAGAATACAAGGCAGCTAACGAAGCTGCAACACCTATGGGACGCTACGGAGAACCGCAAGAGGTTGCCGCTGTGATGAACTTCCTTCTGTCGGATGAGGCTTCATTCGTAACGGGTTCTCTATATACAGTCGACGGTGGTATGATAGGTCAATAATGCAAGCTGATTTCGATCATTAAGGATACTCCAAATAAAGGATTGGGCCTGTGCGTCAAGCATTGGGTCCAATTCTTTTTTATTTAGGATACCCGGATCGGATTTTATAATAAGCAATTTGCTGAATTATCTTATAGAATATACAAAGGGGATTTAATCTTTTTAAGTATTGATCAGTGATTTAGATAAATTGTTGGCGAGGAGTGTTCATATGCATGAATTATCTCAACAGGATTTTAATGAAGTGAAACCGTTACTTACAGGTGCTCCTATTCATCCTGAAATTCTCTCCATTATCGAGGGAAATAATCCGGGCTGGATTTTTGTAGATCAACTTGTAACACCAAAAAGCGCGTTGGTATGGAGTAAGGGGATGCAAGGATTTTATATTATAGGCGATCACACCAATGAGATATTTATTAAAAGCTTAGATAGTTATGTATCCAGTCAGATTGTACCGAGGATGAAAAAGCTTGGGCTGGAGTATTTTGAAGTCTCAGGTCAACACAATGAATGGAATCTGGCATTGATGTTTCCTTCTAGGAAGCTATATCCTTTTGAACAAATGGTGTTCAAGTTATTTCACAAGCCCGTTGAGTCCCTTAATAATGCGATTAGAATTATAAATCTTAAAATGCTGGAATGGGAGGACTTAGATCTAAAGAATATAGAATTTGTACATGACAATATTGATTTATTCTGGTCATCGAAAGAAGACTTTAGGGCAAAAGGCTATGGATATGCTGCTGTTGATGGAACTGAGATTATGGGTGTATGTTATTCTAGTTTCGTTACGGAGGATACACATGCTATCGGAATTGAAACTCTCTCCAAGTATCAGAATAGAGGAGTGGGGACTCATTTAGCGGCCTTAGTAGCGGAGGATATACTTACAAATGGTTTTACACCTTACTGGGACTGTTCATTAGATAATGAAGCTTCCCGAAAGCTAGCGCTCCGTTTAGGATTTCAGCAAATTCATCAATATAAGTGTAGTGCTTTTTCAATATGACGGTTTCGCAAATTATTAGGTTAGGATGAACATTGATGAGAATATTGCTCGTAGAGGACGATAGAACGATTGCTTCAGGACTTGAATATTCCTTGCAGCAGGATCATTTTGAAACTATTTTATGTTATGATGCAACCTCTGCTAGGAGGGTGTTGGCGGAGCGGTTATCTGAAGTAACACTTTGCATTTTTGATCTCTCTCTACCGGATGGTAGCGGATATGATCTGTGTAAGATCGTGAAGGAGCGGAGCGATATTCCGGTCATCTTTTTAACTGCGATTGATGACGAAGTTAATGTAGTGATGGGACTTGATATGGGAGCAGACGATTACATAACTAAGCCATTTCGGATTCGCGAGCTGTTATCACGCATTAAATCGGTGTTAAGGAGATATAACAAGCAGGCTCAAACTCCATCTAATTTTGAACTAGAGAATATACGGATTAATACGCTTGAAGGAAAAGTTTATAAGAACGGCGATGAAGTTCTGCTAACAGCATTAGAATATCGTCTGCTTCTGATATTTGCTAATCATGTGGGACAAGTCCTTTCCAGAAATCAGCTGTTAGAGCGGATTTGGGATGTCGCCGGAGAATTTGTAAATGATAATACATTGTCTGTGTATATTAAACGCTTAAGGGAAAAGTTAGAGGATAACCCGCAAGAACCCACACTGATCAAAACAGTACGCGGTTTAGGGTATAAGGTTGGTGATTAGATGTTACGAAACAGAGAATTTAGATGGTTATTACTAACGATGACTACGATCAGCCTTCTGGCGATTATAGGAACGGCATTTATTTCATCAGCAGCGATGGGGATCACGGCGGTAACTTCAGTTCTGCTTATAGGTTGTTGTTTATTATTTACCCGCTGGAGATACCGCGAAATTGAGAAGCTTTCAGGGTATCTACGTCAAATTAGCAGCGGTAATTATTCGCTCGATGTTCGTGATAATCAGGAAGGCGAGCTTAGTATCCTGAAAAATGATATTTATAAGGTGACGTTGATGTTATCGGAGCAGCGTTTGCTTTTGCAAGAGGATAAAATAAAGCTTACCAATGCGATCTCCGACATCTCCCATCAGCTCAAAACACCACTTACCTCCATGACCGTGATGGCAGATTTATTAAGCGATCCTGATCTGGACGTTGAGAAAAGAATAGAATTTACGCGGAAAATCAGCCTTCAGCTCGATCGGATTGGCTGGCTGGTTTCTTCATTATTAAAGTTCTCAAAGATCGATGCCGGAACCATTCAATTTAAAAAAGATTCAATAAAAGTAAAGAAGCTTGTTCAGAAATCTATGGAGCCCATACTGATTCCAATGGATATAAAGGAGCAACGGATCCTAATCGAAGGTGAAGACGCTACCTCATTCATAGGCGATTACAATTGGACAACTGAGGCGATGATTAATATTCTGAAAAACTGTGTAGAGCATACACCTGCTGGGGGAGAGATTACGATTTCTTTTGCAGAAAACACGCTGTTCACGGAAATTGTCATTACTGATAATGGCAAAGGAATTCCTAAGGCAGAGATCCCCTATATTTTCAAACGATTCTACAAGGGTACAAATGCAAACGAAGACAGCGTTGGAATCGGACTTGCCTTGGCGCAAAGTATTATCACTGAACAAAACGGCACGATTGATGTGGTGAGTGAAGTAGGAAAGGGGACACAATTTCGGATCAAATTTTACAAGCAAGTGATTTAACACTTATGGCTTAGTGACTAGAATGTCACTTAAGAGTCACTGAAGAGTCATTGTAGACAGATATACTGATCTCATCAACAAATGGGGGTCTAACAATGGATATTTTAAAGATTGAACATCTGTCTAAAACATATGGTAAAGGCGAGACCGCAGTAAAGGCTCTGGATGATGTATCTTTTTCAATTAAAAAAGGTGAATTCGTAGCGATTATTGGACCATCCGGCTCAGGAAAATCAACGATTCTGCATTTATTAGGTGGGGTGGATAGACCGACAAGTGGTAAAGTATTTGTAGATAACACGGATATTTATGATTTGAATGAAACACAGCTGGCGATCTTTAGACGCAGACAAATTGGTCTTATTTATCAGTTCTATAATCTCATACCGGTGCTGACGGTTGAAGAGAATATCACACTTCCGTTGCTGCTCGATCAGCATAAAGTGGATAAGAAGCAATTTGCAGATACCGTGAAGGCGTTAAATTTGGAAAATCGTTTAAACCATCTGCCGAATCAGCTATCAGGCGGACAGCAGCAGCGGGTATCCATAGGCAGAGCATTAATTAGTAACCCTGCAATTATGCTGGCAGATGAGCCAACTGGTAATCTTGACAGCAAGAATAGCAGTGAAATTATTGAATTATTAAAAATGTTTAATAAAACGTATAATCAAACACTGATTGTGATTACTCACGATGAACGTATTGCCTTGCAAGCAGATCGGGTTATTACTATTGAAGATGGAAGGATCGCTAAAGATGAGGTGATTCGTCCGTGAATATCGTAAACAAATTAACTATAAGACATTTGAAACAGAATAAGCGAAGAACATTGGTAACTATCATTGGAGTTATCATTTCAGTAGCTATGGTAACGGCTGTGGCGACGTTAGGTTTTTCTTTTATGGAATTAATGAAGAAGCAAAGTATCTCTACAAATGGAGAATGGCATGTCCAATATAGAAATGTTACTAAAGCTCAGCTCAAAGCGATAGAAACAGATGATGCGACAAAAGCCCTAGTGATCTCCAACGATCGTGGCTACGCCCCTTTAGAGGGTGGGAAGAATGAGAATAAACCCTATTGGTATATCAAGGAATATAATGCAGCTGGTTTTAAACAATTCCCGATTGAACTGCTGGAAGGTAGACTCCCGAAGACAAACCACGAAGTAGTCATTTCTGAGGAGATTGCAAAGAATGCAAAAGTCTCTTACAAGATTGGTGAAACTTTAACGCTTGATGTGGGTGAACGTGTCACTAGCGATGATGAAAATAGTGGCCAACCCCTATCTCAGAATGAACGATTACGGACTGAAGAGGATACCCTGCTTGAAAAGATTATTCATAAAAAATCAATGAACTATACGATTGTGGGAGTGATAAAACGTCCTACTTGGGAACCAACATGGTCTCCGGGTTATACTGCCATAAGTTATGTGGATGAAAGCATGATTGGAGCAGCTGAAAAAACCACAGCGACGGTTGTATTAAAAAAGGTGGACAGCTCCATATACAAGCATGCAGAGGAATTGGCAAAAGAAAATAAGATCGAGTCGATCTCTTATAATAATAGTCTGCTCCGCTATTATGGTGTGACGAATAACGATGGCTTACGTAACACACTTCTTTTATTGTCAGTAATTATTATGGTTGTGATTATCATTGGTTCCGTTTCTTTAATCTATAATGCTTTTGCAATCTCTGTCTCGGAGCGTGCACGTCATTTAGGGATGCTCTCCAGTGTAGGGGCTACAAAGTGGCAAAAGCAGAATTCAGTGTTTTTTGAAGGAATGATTATCGGTTTAATTAGTATTCCAATTGGGATCATTTGCGGTATAGCAGGCATCGGGATCACTTTTATGTTTATCAATTCGATGATTAAAGATGTATTAGGGATAACTGAGAGATTAATGTTGATTGTTACACCTCTGTCTCTACTAACCGCTTGTTTAGTTTCAATACTGACAATTTTTATATCCACCTATCTTCCAGCCAGAAAGGCTTCAAAGATCTCGGCAATTGATGCGATCAGACAAACAACCGATGTTAAGCTCTCAGGTAAAGCGGTGAAAACATCCAAGTTCGTGCGCAGATTGTTTGGTATTGAAGCAGAAATTGGTTTGAAGAATTTAAAGAGAAATAAACGCAGGTACCAAGCAACCGTGTTCTCACTTGTCATTAGTATTGTTTTATTTTTATCTGTATCAGCGTTCACTTCTAATATGAGAAGATCGGTAGAACTCTCACAGGATGGTTTGAACTATGATATCCAAGTATATATGGGGACTGAGGACGCTCAAAAAGTGGACCGGTTGACGAACTCGATATCCAAATTACCTAATATAACGGAATATAATGTGACTAAGGAACTCAGTGTGAGTTCATGGATTGATGAGAAAAATATGGCAAAAGAATTGCAAGAGATTGTGCAGGCGGATAAGAGTGTTCTAAAGAACGGGAAATATCCTTACTATATTCAGATCTATGCACTAAATGAACAGAGTTTGAAAACCTATGCAGAAACGGTCGGTATAAATTATGAACAACTAACGAAGCTTGATCAGATGACTGCTATTGTGAATGATACGGTTACCTTTGAGGATGAGAAAGCTAAAAAAATTGTTGAGACCAAAGCTTTTCACTCTGAAGTCGGCCAAAAGCTTGAGCTTATTTATACGGATTGGGATACCAAAAAAGAGACGAATTTATCACCAGTAAAAATTGTCGCTCTAACTGATAAACGTCCAATGGGAGTACATTCAGCAATGGTTGGTGGAATAAACATCATCGTCTCTAAACAAGTCTTCGATAAACTAACAAATGATGCGATGAGCAAAGATATTCAAAGCCGGCTTAACTTGAACAGCACAAACCCATTAGCGACACAACAAGCCATAGAGGAAATGAAAGAGCGGAATATCTATGTTCAAAATGTGTATCAAAATAGACAAAATAGTGAGCAGATGATCATGTTAATGTCTATTTTCACCTATGGTTTTATTGCTTTGATTACTTTAATATCAATTGCGAATATTTTTAATACGATATCAACTAGCATATCTCTTCGTAAAAGAGAGTTTGCGATGCTGAAGTCTGTGGGCATGACGCCAAATGGTTTTAATAAAATGATTAATTACGAAAGTGTTTTTTATGGAATAAAGTCACTACTATATGGGCTTCCGATTAGTATAGTTATTATGTACTTGATCTATAGATCAATGATGAGCAGCTTCTCTTATGGATTCACACTTCCGTGGATGAGTATCTTGTGTGTCATATTGGCAGTGTTTATCATCGTTAGCGCAGCTATGTTATATTCAAGCTCAAAAGTGAAAAAAGAGAACATTATCGATGCATTGAAACAGGAAAATATATAACTATTAGCCCATCATTGCCGCGTTTAACGCGGCTTTTTTGTGTCATATCTGACACGTTGGTATGTAAATTCTTATAAATTCCTATGATATAATGTACACAATTGAATTGAACAGATTATAACCACGAGGTAGGTGTCAACGAATTGAGAACAGTTGTCGTGATTGGCGGGGGAATTACTGGATTGTCTACCGCTTACTATTTACAGAAATCTATAGAGCATAACAAGCTAGATGTAAAAATCATTTTGGTTGAAGCCAGCGATAGACTGGGCGGCAAAATCAGAACACTAAAACAAGAAGACTTCATTATGGAGTCTGGGGCAGATTCTATTGTCACTCGCAAAACGAATGTTGCACCTCTGATTGAAGAGTTGGGTATTCAAAATGAGGTTGTATATAACGCGACAGGAATATCCTTTATTTATACAGAAGGTAAACTGAAGCAAATTCCTAAAGATGCAGTCTTTGGCATTCCGCTCAGTATGGAGTCGCTTGCTACAACAGAACTGATCTCAGCTGAAGGAAAGGTTGAAGCACTCAAAGATTTCTACACTCCCAATAATAATTTTACGAAAAACGATTCCGTGGGTGATTTTCTAGAAGCTTTTTTTGGAAAAGAACTTGTCGAGAAGCAAATTTCACCGGTTCTTTCAGGTGTATATTCCGGGAAGCTAAGCGAACTTACAATTGCCTCAACGCTGCCTTATTTGATTGATTATAAGAATGAATACGGCAGTATTATTCAAGGCTTATCCGCAAATAAAGCCAAATTTCAAGGGAATGGTGATAAGAAGTTCATGTCATTCAAGGGAGGTGTATCTGCCTTGATCGACTCTATGGAAGAACATCTTTCTAATTCGGAGATCATCAAAGGGATTCGTGCCGAAAGAATTGAGAAGCGTGGAGAGCAGTACCAGGTAACTTTGGCAGATGGACGAATCATAGACTCCGATGTTGTCGTACTTGGAACGATGCATTCTACTGCACAAGCGCTACTTCAAGACGAAAAACTAAATGAAGATTTCAATCAGTTATATAATAGTTCTATGATTAGTGTATATTTAGGATTTGATATCCCCGACAGTCAGCTGCCTGCGAATGGCACAGGGTTCATCACTGCCAACAGCGATGATGTTCTATGTAATGCGTGTACGTGGACAAGTCGCAAGTGGGAGCATACGTCAGGACAACAGCGTCTGCTTGTCAGACTCTTTTATAAAAGCTCAAACCCTCATTATGATTCGTTGATCAAGCTATCTGAAGAGGAACTATTGAAGGTGGCTTTGAAAGATATACAGACCAGTCTCGGGATAACAGGACAGCCAGCTACCTACGATGTGACCAAATGGCATGATGTAATGCCAAACTACCATAAACTTCATCATCAAATTGTAGTATCCTTAGAGAAGAAGATGACAGACAGGTATCCTAATGTTATCCTTGCTGGATGCTCCTATTATGGTGTAGGCATTCCAGATTGTATTGCGAATGGAGAAAAAACAGCAGAGCGTATTTTGGAACAAGTAATTTCACATTAAAAAGGAGGGTGTACAATCGTGAGAAGATTAGCGATCAGCTCTATGCAAAGTCTAGACTTATAAACAACGGCGGTTGTTTGTATAGAGCGAAAAATTGATTTTACCGCTAGTGCTGTGTGCATGGGTTGTTTAAAGAATAGACTTTGCTACCTTCAAACTCATAAAAAGTTTAAGGAGCAGAGCGATTATGAAATATGTAAATGCAGATACGATTTTCCCAAAAGAATTATTAGAGGAAATTCAGAAATATATCAACGGGGGTATGGTTTATATCCCTAAGCCTGAAGAATCACATGTAAAATGGGGCGAAAAGTCAGGGAGCAGAAAATACTTAAGATCTAGAAACATCGAAATCTGTCTAAGGTTTGCTGTGGGTGCAACGGTTGACCAGCTTTCAGATGAATATTGCCTATCTAGGGATAGTATTAAGAAAATTGTTTATTCAAAAAAATAGCTTATCATCCAAAAAAACCACGTTAGAGGAAACTCTGACGTGGTTTTTGGAATTTAATAATAATTTAATCTTAAATACCATACTTTTTCCGATATTTATTGATCCCATCTACGAACTGTCCTTCATACTTCACGCCTTCATCCATCTTTTTATTTGCCGCATTAATAGCTGTACTCGAAACTTTTGTTTTGTATAGTGCTTCTTTCATCATTGTCATTGCTTCTAATTGCAACTTAATCGCTTTTAAATAGATTTCATGTAACGCCTGCAATTCTGTATTGGGTGCTTTAATTTTTTTCGCCTCTATTACCAACTTAGTGTAATTAGGAATGATTACATTATTGAACGCTGTATAGCGTTGTTTTCTATTGTTACCTGTATCTATTCTGTTCTTTACATATGCCTCAGAGGCAATTTCATCAAATTTAAAAATCGCTGCTATTTGATCAGAATAGGTTGTGAAATCTATTACTTCTTGTGGCGTTTTCATCTTTTCTTCATAATCTGCCTCAGATAGAACGGTAATAGGAAATCTTTCTTCAGACCAACCAGGAATGTTGAAGACTACTTCTGCAGAACCTTCTTGAACTCCTGTAATAATATAATCTGAGTAACCATCCAATTCAATGGTAAGTATAGATTCATCAGAAACTTCAGGTGTCAATTTTGCATATGTAAGACTGGTCATTTCAGCTAGTAAACGAACTTTTATTTTTGTGGTCCCACCCACGGGAATAACATCACTAGATAAAGTAATACTCGCTTCGTTGAGCAATTTCTTATCAGCAGCAAACACAGTGGATGGCATTAATAGAGCAATAACCATAGTGCATAGTATCAAATATCGACCAAACCTTTTCATTTTCAATCATCCTTATCTATTGATTTTGTATTTACTGGTAGCAATCTCGTCTTCCATAAACTTACTATTCCTCCCTGAGTTTTACTATAAAGTGTTTCTTCTCAAATACCAACTACTTTTTGTGCTTTAAATCTCTATACATCGATTGGGAATGGATTACTGAATTAAATGAAGTCAAATATAAAGATAGATAGGGCGACAACCTGTATTTTTTGATACAAGTAGTAGCCCTATCCATTAAATATGTAATGCTATACGATTTGTTTATTCATATTCAAAGAGGCTTCAAATGCATCAATTATATACAGGAATCGTTCTGCTTCTCGGAATACATGATCCGCAAGCAATGGATGGATGATGCTCTTTATTCGGCATTCCTCAATAAGATCACGTGCCGTTTTCTTAAAGTCACGGAGAGATTTAACTGAGACTTTATTCTCGTCAAGTTGCTGACTGAGCAGGGGTTTGGTTTTCATTAATAATTGCGTCTGATAAAAGATCTAACCTACCCTGATTCAGTTCTTACAGTCGATTTCGAAAATAGTTGGCTTCCCTACTGACATGATCCACTAATAAGGGGAAGTTCGTTCCGCCTGGAAGCTTACATTGTAGAATTAGACCTAGTATTTTCCTTTTAAACGCCCAGATATGTGATGCTGCACTATGAACTTCCTCATTAAACTTCCATATTACTACTGGATCAGAATCCACAGTGAATCCGAGTGATTTATTCTCTATGGCTTCGAATGTGGCATAGAAATGGTTTGCTTCATTAATTAGTTGCGTGTCTTCACAACGAAACCCAAGGTTTAAGAAAAAAAGAGTGTTCTTTGATGATTCGTGACCAGAATCTTATTTCATCTAGAGGTCTCGAAACAAAAGGATCCGGCATATCTGAGTACACCCCCCATTTTCATACAATTATAATCTGCGTGAGGTTTGTACTATATCCGCAAAAGTTAAGACGAGTATATAGAAGTACAGTAGGTACGCTTAACTTAATTATCAAATATAAATGGTGACATTATATAAAAATTAATTCTAATCGAATATGGCATATATCTAGAGCGAGGTCGTAATTATACTAAAAAAGAAGTGACAATAGACAAGAAATTGTGGAGGTATGATGGAGATTAAGCTTGTTCCAGTAACCATAATATTTGAGTGATCTCCATAAATATATTCAGGAATTCGACAGAAGGTAAGGAGGGAACGACATGAATATCACAATCACCTTAACTGACAGTGCCTCGAAGTTTATTATTAACAACCTTTACCCACTATACTTACACGATCTATCAGAAATATGGGGGACGATTCCTAATCGATACGGGGTATTCGAGGAGGACGAGACACAGTCACTGCAGGAACAGAATAAAGTCTTCGACATTTGGTGGGAGAAAGCTGGCATTTTGTATCCTTATTTAATAAAAGAAAATGATATTCCAATAGGGTTTGCATTAGTTGCTACACCACCATATACTCCGTCTGCTTGTGAATTCTATTTGAATGAATTTTTTATTCTACGGCCTTTCCGTGGTAAGGGGCTCGCTGAATATGCGGCTAAGGAAGTCTTTAAGCTTCATTTGGGTAACTGGGAGCTACAAACGAATCCCACGGATACAAATAGGAGAGCACAGCATTTTTGGAGGAAAACTTTAAAAGAATACACTGGGGATAGTTATTTAGAGGAATGCGGGAAGTCATATGATGATGAATTAAAGATGATTTTTACATTCAATAACCAATCAGAATTATCGAATCCATAAAAGGGGATTTCGAAGTTATGTTTAAGAATTCATTCCTAAAAGCAAAAGCTTATAAGTACAATTCACTGCAATATTTGGTGGCTTTAGTGCTTGAAATGGATGCTAACACAACCGAATAGGTTTAATAATAAAAGCCGATCTAACTATCGTAGTTAGATCGGCTTTTGTTGATCTTAGCTATTTGATGTAATTAACTCGCAAATATATGCTTACCAATTTTTAAGTTTTGCGGACGTGACCAAATCCATGCACTAGTTGCTGTATCGGGATTGAAATAATAGATTGAATGGTTTGTGGGGTCCCAACCTCGAACAGCATCAAGAGCAGCTAAATAAGCTGTCTGATTTGGTGTAAGCCAATACTGGCCGTCAGATACGGCTGTGAAAGCTCCTTTTTGGAATACAACTTCTTTAATATTGTCAGGAAATTGACTAGATTGTATACGATTCATGACTACTGCACCCACTGCAACTTGTCCAACATAAGGCTCACCGCGAGACTCACTGTAGATAACTTTAGCCAAAATATCCATTTCATTAATATTAAGTGTGTGTTTTTTTAAAATATTCCAAGTTTTTGTCCCCGAAATTCCATCAGCGCTTATGCCATAGGCCTTTTGAAATTTAGCAACCGCTGCTTTCGTTTGTGATCCGTATACCCCATCTAAGGGCTCAGTATAGAAATCAAGGGTTTTTAATCTATATTGTAGATCCCATACATCTCCTGAAGAACTTCCTATGGTTAATAGCGGAGCTGCATTAGCAGAACCGATCATAGTAGCCATGCTCACCAGACCCAAAAGAAGCAACAAAGTGAATATTTTAGTCTTCATTATAGTAGCCTCCTTTCAGAAAACATTATAAATATAGTTTAATCATTGAGACAACACTCATTTAATGGAAAATAAATTACTGTTTTACAAACTGTAAATCCTTAGTTCCGTTTGTGATTTTCTGAAATGGGTAAAATAATACTTATAGGCAGATAAAATTTCGGAGGTCTTTTATATGAAAAAGCAATTATTTCTACTAGTCGTCGCAGCTGCTTTCAGCTTAAGTGCTTGTAGTAATGACAATAGCTATGGCAATCAGATGTCTTCTAACGATACACAAATGGAACATAACTCACATTCAAGTTCAGGTGAAGTTCCAAAAGATCTGAGGGTAGCGGAGAATCCTACTTACAAAGTAGGAAGTGAAGCTGTGATCCAAACTGACCATATGGAAGGGATGAAGGGAGCCATTGCGACAATTGTGGGAGCTTATGAGACGACAGCATATAATGTTTCCTATAGACCTACTACAGGAGGTCAACCGGTTACAAATCATAAGTGGATTATTCATGAAGAAATAAAAGAAGCAAAGGATATATCCTATCAACCAGGCTCAGAGGTTATTATGGAAGCTGATCATATGAAGGATATGAAGGGTGCAACGGCTCAGATTAACTCAGCAGAAAAAACCACTGTCTATATGATTAATTACAAACCTACTACGGGTGGAGATGAAGTGAAAAATCATAAGTGGGTAACAGAAGATGAGCTTTCACCTGTAAAATAATAGATCAACACAAAAACTGCAACTTACTCAGTTACGCATGAGTACGTTGCAGTTTTTGTTGTTTTATAGTCAGCTTCAAAATAATTTGCGGTTAGGTTTTATCCACTGCAAGTTTTGAAGATTTCATGTTTGAAAGGTCCTGTTCAGCTTCTTCAGGAACTGGCATTTGGTTAGAAGTACGAAGTGGAAGCTCCTTCAGGAAGAAGACAAGCACGAAAGCTACAACAAGCACAATGGTCCCGGTTAAGAACACGGATGACAATGTCTGTCCTAAAGCATCACGTATACCCTCAATCATTTGTAAGAAGACAGGCTGTACATCGGCTGGCAGACTAACTTGAGTCTGTTCAAGCAATGGTTTGTTCATTAATGCCTGTGGATTAGCGAAGGAGAGCATTTGCTCAGCAAGTTTTGGATCTATCTGTGTGAAATCCGGTGCTGATGACGATTGCAGAGCTTCCTTCAAGTTTTTGGTAAGACTATTGGACATAACGGTACCCATGACTGCGATACCGATCGTACCGCCTAAATTACGGAATAATTGTGAGGAGGCCGTTACTACACCCAGTTCTGTGTGTGAAACCGCATTTTGAGTAGCTAGTGAGAATACTGGCATCCCCAATCCTAACCCAAGACCAAACACAATCATACTTAGGACAGCCATCGGTACATTATTCATAAATACCATAATTGTCATACCAGCAATCATAATGGGTATTCCAATTAATGCGTAACGTTTATACTTCCCTTTTTTCGCCATCTTTTGTCCGGTAAGGGCACTGGCTACAACCATAACGATCGACATTGGCATAGTAACATACCCTGCATATGTCGCGGAGATCCCCAGAACACCTTGTACGAAGAAGGAAAGATAGATCATAGCTCCCATCATACCGAAGTTCATAATAAAACCAATAATATTAGATATGGTAACTACACTATTCTTAAATAGATGAAGCGGGAGTATTGGATTTTTAGCTTTGGATTCGACAAAAATAAAGAGAAGTGCCGAAACGACTGTTCCCGCCAACAGGCCGAGAATTTGCGAAGAACCCCAATCATATTCTGTACCTGCCCAGGTGAAGGCAAGCAGTAGAGGCACGATGGTGGTTGTCATTAGCAAGGAACCTAAATAGTCGATGCTGGTTGACTCCCCGCGTTTGCCTTTAGGAAATAAGGTAAGAATCATGACGAAGGCTACTACACCTAGCGGTAGGAAGATCCAGAACAGCCAATGCCAATCCATATTGTCGATCAAAAAGCCTCCAAGCGTTGGTCCAAGCACACTGGAGAAACCGAATACGGCCATCATCAACCCCATCCATTTACCACGTTCACGCGGAGGGAATAAGTCACCTACGGCAGTAAATGCGGTGGATTGAATAATACCTGCACCTACCCCTTGAATCCCACGATAAATGATAAATTGATAAACATCGGAAGATGTTCCTGTCAGAAAAGCCCCAACCATAAATAATAGAATACCTGCTAATAGAAAGGGTTTACGTCCGAACATATCAGATAACTTACCGACAAGAACGGTTGCTATTGTTGATGTTAATAAATAAATGTTAATAGTCCAAGTATAGTAATCCATGCCATCAAGAATTGCGATTATACGCGGCATAGCAGTACTTGTAATTGTCTGATTAATCGCTGCGAACAGCATTGCAGCCATAATAGCTATCATAATACTAAGTTTTCGTTTGCTGGATAAATGTTCCATTCGATTGTTTCCCCGCCACTTTTTAAATTTTATCTCTTGTCTAAATCAGAAATTATAACTGCGAAAATTCTTCTTAAATGCTCAATATCTTCATCGGGCAGTATCTTAAAGTAAGATTCCATAAGTTCTTGATGGCGTTCCTGCACCTCTTTAATCGTTGCTTCTCCTTTCTGCGTAATGGTGATGTGTACCACTCTTCGATCATCCTTGGCGCGTTCCTTATTTACGTAATCTTCAGCGATTAATTGGTCTGTTACGCCTGTAATTGCTGCTGAGGTAATACCAAGAGCTGCAGCAATCTGTGATACGTTTTGTGGACCGTTCTTAGATAAAGTCCTGAGGGTTTTGAACTGTGTAATATTTAGGGGGTAGTCTTGTTTGTTCCAATCTTGAGAGATTCCTTTTAAAAAGGATTTGAACATAGTAGAAATCTGAAGAAAATCTTCATTATTAGCCAAATCACGCCTCCTAAAGTTATGAAATAGGGCGGAATAAGTAATTCCATTAAATTTTAGATAACAACTAAATGATTAACTACTTAATTATTAAAGCGTGAAACAATATATCATCCTTTTTTATATCTCGTCAAGAAAAGGTTTGTTTTTTCGAATGAAATAGAGTGGGTTGATAATATTGTTGTTGAAGTTCGTTCCTGAGCTAATGAATTATTTGTTATACTGTGTATAGTTATCGTTATTATCAATACATTAAAAAAGGAGCATTTATTTGAATCTAGCAACGCCTGTAACACCTATTCAACTTATGCAAGTACTTCTAAACGTTTCTGTGATTCGCCCTGTTTTTATCTGGGGGGCGCCTGGTATTGGGAAATCTTCGCTAGTAGAAGCTTTTGCTGATCAGGTGGGTCTTCCTTGTGTGTCTCTATTAGGTTCTCAATTAGCACCTGAAGACATCATTGGAGTCCCGCAAATCGTTAACGGTAAGAGCCAATTCTGTCCTCCAAAAATGATTGCTCGGGATGAACCTTATTGTTTGTTCCTGGACGAGCTTAATGCCTGTTCTCAAGAAGTGCAAAAAGCTTTTTATAGTCTCATCCACGAACGCCGCATAGGCGATTATCACCTACCTGAGGGCTCTATAGTAATAGGAGCTGGTAACCGTGCACAAGATAGTGCAATTGTTAAACCTATGTCCTCCGCGCTTATCAATCGGATGTTCCATATACAGTTAAATGTATCGTTTCAAAATTGGATCTCTTGGGCATATGAGCATAGCATTCATCCTATGGTTATTGAATATCTGGAATTGCGTCCCGATCATTTGTGGAGTGCACCTCCAAAGACTGAAGAGCCTTTCTCCACGCCACGCTCTTGGCATATGCTTAGTGATGCACTACATGAGTTTGGCGATGATATAAATGCGGATACCGTGGGGATTTTAGCGAATGGTTCACTGACACCTGCTCACGCCACACAATTTAGGGCTTTTTATAAAAATCTAACTGGAAAATATGAACTTAATCAAATTATAGATGGTAAATCCTCATTTCCAACGGCTCCAGAAGATCGGGATCTCCTGTATTTCCTGGCGCAATCCTTGCGTGCCCAGATTATCAAAGAACTCCCTCCGATTAAAGATAACGTACGAGATGGACATCGCCAATTTGCACACACTGTTAAAAAGCTGATTAAAGACCTGTCCGTCATTAGCTTTGAAATTGCACAGCTAGTAGTTGCTAAGCAGGAGCAAAGTGATAATATTCCAGATTGGTTAATGGTTGAAATTGTACGTGATTTACCACGTCTTGCAATAAAAGAGCGGGGGTAAATATGGCTAAAAAAACAACTCCAGATAATCCCGCTTTGAAAAATTTTAATGAAGCATGTTCGTTAATCGCGGATCATCCTATTTTTGCGCCGTTATCTGTTCGAGCTTCGATTATTCATAATGAAAATAGTCCCTATCCTGAAGACGGCTGGGCAATTGTCACTAATAACGGTTATATTTACACTCATCCTAAACGGCGTGGCGAGGTTGCTGAATGGATGTACGTTTTGGCACATTGTTTTCTTCATTTAGGTCTTGGACATTTAAAGATTAAAGAGAATCAAGTGGCGTGGAACGTTGCATGTGATGTGTACATAGCAAAGTTTTTAAATGACTTGAAGCTTGGGAAAGTACCCGCAGATATGGAGTCGCGAATTGATCTTACAATTAAAGATGAACAACAGCTTTACGAGCAGTTTATGATAAAAGGAATTCCGGACACCTCCAGATATTTTGGGACTGCGGGTGTTTCAAAACTGGATATGAATGTTAGAGAAACCACCAAAAGATACTGGGGAAAAGCACCGGATTGGGAAGCCTATTTTGCTTATGGGTTATCTAATGCTGTGACGAATGCAGTAAGTGTTGCTGGAGGCCATGCTAATACTATTAGTGACCCTACACTTTCATTAACCGCTCCACAACGTGCAAAACGATGGTTTATGGACAGATATCCTTTATTAGGTGCGCTTGCCGCCGGCTTTGAGATTATAGAAGATCCAGCGATATGTCGGCGATTTGATATTTCCATAGCTGCCATTGACGTTATTGAGCGCAAAATATTTATGAACCCTGCAGCCGGACTAAACGATGAGGAGTGTATTTTCGTGATAGCGCATGAGCTTCTGCACGCGGGGCTTCAGCATCACGAGCGATGTCTTGGCCGGGATCATTATCTTTGGAATGTGGCTTGTGACTACGTAATAAATCTATGGCTAGTAGAAATGAGTGTAGGGGAGTATCCGCGAATTGGACTCTTATTAGATCCTGAGCTTAAAGGTTTATCTGCTGAAACGATTTATGATCGTATGGTCGGAGATATCCGCACTTATAAGAAACTGGCAACCTTGAGAGGGAATGGACTTGGTGACATTTTAGATAACGGTTCATCAAGTTTTTGGGATGCGAGAGAAGGACAGACACTAGATGATTTCTGTAAAAATGCTATGCAACAAGGACTTATGTATCATGTAGAGCATAGTCGCGGTCTTTTGCCATCAGGCCTAGTTGAAGAGATTAGAGCGCTGGGCCAGCCACCTATTAAATGGGATGTAGAGCTTGCTCGTTGGTTTGATCATTATTTCTCACCGCTTGAGAAGACCAGATCTTATTCACGAATTAGCAGACGTCAATCTTCTACGCCTGATATCCCTCGACCACAGTGGGTTCATAGCGGTGCTGCAGATGATGGCCGCACTTTTGGAGTTATTTTAGATACCTCAGGCTCAATGGATAAAAAGCTTCTGGCCAAAGCATTAGGGGCCATTTCAAGTTATGCGCAGGCTCGTGATGTTCCTTTTGCACGGATTATCTTTTGTGATGCTTGTCCTTATGATGCAGGTTACATGCCCCCGGAGGCTATCGCGGATCGGGTACAAGTGAAGGGAAGAGGGGGAACGATCTTACAACCAGCTATTGATTTGATTCAACAAGCTGAGGATTTTCCGAAAAAAGGACCACTTCTAATTATTACAGATGGTTATTGTGACAAGCTGACCCTTAAAAGAGACCATGCTTATATCTTGCCCAAGGGAAATGACTTGCCTTTCTCACCCAAAGGACCTGTATTCAGAATTAATTAGGGCTTAGAATAAATTTAGAGCGAGGTAACAATGGATATGAATCCCCCCAAACATATTCTTTCAGCAGCTACAGTTGTATTCAATGATCAAGAAGAAATCTTATTAATAAAAGGTCCACGTAGAGGATGGGAGATGCCAGGCGGACAGGTTGAAGAGGAGGAGTCCCTTATAGAAGCAGCAATCAGGGAAGCCAAAGAAGAATCGGGCATTGATATAGAGATTAATAAGTTCTGCGGAGTTTTTCAAAATGTTGATCGATCTATTTGTACTAACCTATTTCTAGGGAAAGCCATCGGCGGCGAACCTGCTACTAGTTCCGAGAGCTTAGAAGTTGGGTTTTTCTCGATAGAACAAGCATTGGAAATGGTCACATGGAAAAACCTCAGACTGCGGCTGGAGTATTGTCTAAATGATGAGGTGCAGCCTTTTTACGTAGAGTTACGGGGTACAGAAGTTGAGGAAATTATATTTAAATTAGAAAACCAGCAAACTTTTTAGAGGTCCTCCTGCGTCCTAGCTAATGAGTGTCATCGGAAGGCACTTATAAATAGAGATGGAGGATGACGAGATATGAACAAAAGAACAAAAAATCTATTTAAAATGAGTGCAGTTGGATGTGTAGCCATTATGGGAGTGAGTGCAGCTTCTTTACCGGTTCATGCTATGGTTTCCACACAAGTAACAGCTAATGTTTCTGCGGCTTTACCGTTGAAGGCACCAGCCCTTGCTGGCATAAAAGTGCAAGAAAAAGTACTTAACACAACAAGTAAATACCTGATTGCAGATTTAAAAGTACCACAGCTAACAGGAATGCTGGATACTCATTATCAAGATGAACTGAACGATATTATCCTCTCTCATGCTGAAAAGGATCTGGCACAGTGGGAGAAAGACGCCGCAGAAATGGGCAAAAAAGCACAGGCTGATCAAATGGAATTTCATCCTTATACTCTTTATATTACTTATGATCTGAAATCAGATGGAACAGGTTCTCCAGCAGGCGTTATCTCCTTGACTGTTACTACTGAAGGTTCTGAAGGTGGAACAAGCATGCCGCGGATCGATACTTATAATGTGAAAAATATAGCTGAGGCAGAACCTGTTGCACTAACGGATGTACTGGGCGCTAACTACAAAGAGAAGCTCGATACAGACATTCTGACAGCGATTAAAAAGGATTCAGATAAGTATTTCTTAGAAGAGTACACAGGAACTTCAACTGAGCAGTCGTTCTATATCGATAAAGGTGACTTAATAATTGTATTCCCTAAATACAGCATTGCGCCAGGTTATGTAGGTTCACCAGAGTTTCGGTTCAGCTTAAATCATAGTTCAACGGATACAACTAAGCTTGATTTGAAAAAAGTAGCTACTTTCACGAATAAGAAAGGCGTGCTCATGGTATCGCTTCGTGATGTGGCCAGTCAACTAAACTATGAATTGAAATGGAATCAGTCTACCAAAACCGCTGAGTTGATGAAAGGAGCACAGTGGACAAGTGTTACGCTTAACAAAGATTCATACTTCTTCGCAAAAATGACTCCTAAAGCTTTAGGTGCCGCACCTGTTCTGCAAGATAACAAAACCTATGTACCTGTTCAATTCGTATCAGAAATTCTTCAGGTTGAAGTTCAGAAATAACCATTTAGAAGTTTGTGAAAGTAGTTTGATTTATTAAAAACATCCCGCAGGGTAATTCTTGCGCGGGTGTTTTTTTTACTTTTGATAACAGATTAGCCAGTTTAAAGAACTTTTTGAGCTGCTCCTGCGTCCTGCCTATGAACAACAAATTAAGGGTAAGGACTGAAACAGAATGAATGACAACAAGCGTTATATGCCTGGTATTGATGGACTAAGAGCTTTTTCCGTACTCGCTGTCATAGCCTATCATTTGAATTTGAAATGGGCTGGGGGTGGACTGCTGGGAGTGGGAATCTTTTTTGTGATCTCGGGTTATCTCATCACAGACCAAATCATTAACCAATGGGAGCGTCATCGAAGATTGGACCTTCTGGACTTTTGGATACGTAGAGCACGGAGGTTGCTGCCGGCGACGATAGTCATGCTGATCGTTGTCACCATATGGCTCTTAATCATAGATCCCACGAGATTAAATGGGCTGACAGGAGATTTCATGTCATCACTATTTTACGTTAATAACTGGTGGTTAATATTTCATGATGTTTCGTACTTCGAAAGTTTTGGACCTCCTTCTCCGATCGGACATTTATGGTCACTTTCTATTGAAGAACAGTTTTATATTCTATGGCCGCTGCTGCTCGTATTAGGACTAAAGATCATACCTCGTCGAGGTAAACTTATTGCCTGGATTCTGGCTTGTGCTGCTGTCTCAGCTTTAGCCATGGCTATGTTCTATGTACCGGGCACAGATCCAAGCAGGGTCTATTATGGAACAGATACTCGCATATTTGCACTTCTAATTGGAGCGGCGCTTGCCGTTGCATGGCCTAGTCAGAAACTTAAAAATACAGTCACAGAAAGATCTCGTTATATGTTTGATATCATTGGTGCTCTGGGACTGCTGGTATTAATAGTGCTAGTTTACCGGGTTAACGAGTTTGATGAATCACTATATCGGGGTGGATTTTTGATCATCTCTATCATTACTGCAGTAGTGATTGCAGTGCTTGCTCATCCTGCCAGCTCTCTTGGACGGAAAATGGGCTGTAAACCCTTGCGATGGATAGGTGTACGTTCATATAGCTTATACCTTTGGCATTATCCCGTAATAATTCTTACCAGCCCTAATGGGAATCCAGATGAGAGCGGCGTGCTTCGAATTATCCTTCAGTTAGCAGGAAGTTTTCTACTGGCAGCCTTATCATACAAATATGTCGAGGAGCCGCTCCGGCGGGGATCATTAAGAAACATTTGGAACAATTGGAGTGCAAAACAACGCCGCAGCTACCGCCCAGTCTTTCTTATGACCATGATCTTTTTGATTCTTATTCCGATTGCCTGCAATGGATATTTATCCAACGCTGAATCTGACACACTTCCAATCGAAGTTGCAGATAAGCAGAATGTACAGCAAGAGGGAATAGCGCAAGATCCAATAGATCACAACTCATTGGCACCACCCGTAGAAAAAGATACGACTGATGTTGAAAAGCAAAAACCTGACACTGAAGAGAAACAAGTTGAACCAGAAGGAAACATAGCGGTAACCGGGAAAAATCAAACTGGAAAGAATATTACGGCCATTGGCGATTCTGTCATTTTGGATGCAGCACCATTTTTGGTAGAAAGTCTCCCTGGTATTGTTATCGATGGAAAGGTCGGCAGACAGATGATGCAGGCACAGGAGGTGGTTGATCAGCTTAGAGCACAAGGACGCTTAGGGGAGCGGATGATCATAGAGCTGGGGACGAATGGAGCTTTTAACTCCAAGCAATTACGTAAACTACTAAACTCGTTAAGCGATGCGGAGCAGATTCTTTTGGTCAATACACGTGTGCCGAGAAAGTGGGAGCAGACTGTGAATTCCACCCTTTCAAAAGTTTCCAGTGAATTCAGGAATACGACCATAGTAGACTGGTACTCAGCTAGTGAAGGAAAAGACGACTACTTCTACAAAGATGGTGTTCATTTGAAACGTGAGGGTGCCAAGTATTATGCATCAATTCTAATTAAAGCTTTGGAAAAAGAAAATAAATAATTTATTTGGAATCTCCAAACTTTTTTATACTCACCAAACGTCTTACTCCTGTTACAACACCAGATCACAAACAGAGAAGGATAATCGACCATGTTGAATAGGAAAACCGAGAAAATATTGACGCGATGTATCAAAGAAAACAAAGAAAATGTATACCGGCTTGCTTACAGTTATGTGAAAAACAAAGAGGATGCCCTCGACATTGTGCAGGATTCTATTTATAAAGCGATGACACGAATGGATTTGCTAAAGGATCACGATGCCGTGAAAAGCTGGTTTTACAGGATTGTCGTGAATACTTCCTTAGACTTTTTGCGCAGAAACAAGAAGGTTCAGACGATGGAGCCAGAGATAATAGAAACCTATAGTCCGGCTGTTGAGGATAGCTATACAGATATGGATTTGAAAAGAACACTGGAAGAGCTGCCGGCGAAATACCGAAGTGTGATTGTGCTTAGATATTTTGAGGATATGAAGATTAATGAAGTGGCTGAAGTTCTTAATGAGAACACCAATACAATAAAGACAAGGCTGTATCAGGCCCTTCAGTTATTGCGGGTGAAGCTGAATGATGAAGCCTTAAAGGAGATAAAGTAAGATGGACGAAAGAATACAAGAATTACATAAAGAGTATACCGATATTCCCATTCCGGATGAACTTGATTTGATTGTAAACCGTTCTATAAAGCAGTCACTTAAAGCCAATAGAAAAAAACACACGACAACTAAGTGGGTGGCCAGTGTTGGTGCGGCCGCAGTTATTTTTCTAGTAGCCATAAACACCAGTACAACCGTAGCTAGTGCATTATCTTCCATTCCAGGCGTAGATCGGATAATAAAAGTACTAACTATTAAAGAATACGTTGTAGAAGAAGAGAACTACGATGCAAATATCAAGGTTCCAGCCGTTACGGATATGGAAAACAAAGAACTGGAGCTTGGATTGAACAGCAAATATTTAAGTGAGAATAAAGCACTATACGAAAAGTTCCAAGCGGAGATCGAAGCGTTGAAGGAACAAGGTGGGGGCCATTTGGGGCTGGATGTAGGTTATGAAGTGAAAACGGATAATGAGCGCATTTTCTCCATTGGCAGATATGTTGAGGAAACCGCTGGTTCATCTTCAATGGAAGTTACTTTTGATACGATAGACAAAGAGAACCAGATCCTTATTACATTGCCAATGCTATTTAAAGATGATCAATACATTGAACGCATCAGCGAAAATATTAAAGAACAGATGATTGCCCAAATGAAAGCAGACTCTGAGAAAGTTTACTGGATCCCTGAGTATGGCGATGATGTACCAACGGATCAGTTTACCTCCATTACGAAGGATCAGAGCTTTTATATCAACACCGAAGGTAAGCTTGTGATTGTGTTTAACAAATACGATGTCGCACCGGGTTATATGGGCTCCGTTGAATTTGTGATACCAACCGCGGTGCTTGCTGATGATTTGGTCAGTCAGAAGTATATTCAATAAAAGAATTTTGGGAATAACGTGATCTGAGTCAGAAACCCTGCACAAAAGGTGATAAAAGTGGAAATAACGATATCTGGGTCCGATAGTCTAACCAAAACTCTTCGTCCAAGCCTCAAACATCGTTTGCTCTCATTATTTGACGCGAACGCTGCTGCTATCGGACTCAGCTGACCCTAAACGCAGCATTATCGCACTTTTGCAATTCTATCGGACCGCATCGTCGCTATTGGCACGAAAACCATCCCCCAAGCGCACTTTTCTAACGAATAGCTACACTGGGGTCCGAAACTCTGCACAAAAGCTGATAAATGTGGGAATAACGTCATCTGGGTCCGAAAGTTTAGCCAAGGCTCTTTGTCCAAACCTCAAACATCGTTTGCTCTCGCTATTTTACGGGTGACGCAGCAGCTAACGGACTCTGCTGACCCTAAGCGCAGCATTATCGCACTTTTGCAATCCTAACGGACCGCATAGTCGCTATTGGCACGGAAAACACGCCCCAAGCGCACTTTTCTAACGAATAGCTGCACTGGGGTCCGAAACTTTGCACAAAAGGGGATATAAGCGGAAATAAGGTCATCTGGGTCCGATAGTCTAACCAAAACTCTTCGTCAAAGCCTCAAACATCGTTTGCTCTCATTATTTTACGGGGGACGCAGCAGCTAACGGACTCAGCTGACCCTAAACGCAGCATTATCGCACTTTTGCAATTCTATCGGACCGCATAGTCGCAATTGGCATGAAAACCACGCCCCAAGCACACTTTTCTAACGAATAGTTGCACTGGAGTCCGAAACTCTGCACAAAAGGTGATAAATGTGGGAATAACGTCATCTGGGTCCGAAACTATGCGCAAAAGCTGATAAAAGTGGAAATAACGTCATCTGGGTCCGAAAGTTTAGCCGTATATAAATTGTTCTACTGCCGCAACAGTAGCATTAATATCCGGGTTAGAATTGTCGATCAACGCAATATTTTCAGCCGGGAGCGGCCATTCTACCGTACGGTTGCCAAGAGAAGTGCGGAATTCATTCCAATGCTGGAACTTCCATTCATCTAGTGGTGATTGTCTGTCTTGAATTCGTTCAAGGTACAATTCCTCGTTGGCTAACCCTACCAAGACAACCTTGACCTCAACATCATGAAGGGAACGCCCGATCCGAGCTAACTCATGGCTGATCCAGTCAGGATTGGCCGCCTCTTTGGTAAAGGGACCAACTACAAAAGCATCGACGTCCAAGCCTATATTATCCAGCGCAGCATCCATAGTGATTCGATAACCTAAATCGCGGCATAACCTTTTGTACTCTGCTGAGTCTCTATCTGCCGGATCCAGTCCGTGTAAAGTCATTATCGCGTCAGCAGCAGGCCGTAGTAAGATATCCATATCGAAAAAAGGTATTTTGCGCCGCGAAGCAATCGCTTTAGCTAACGTTGTTTTGCCTGCTCCAGCTGGACCAAGAAAAAATACAAGTTTATTCATTTCTAATTCTCCTTAGTTCTCAAGTCAACTCCAATGTGTATCTATGCATACTATCATATAAAAGATGACGAGCAATCGCCAGCGTAATCCCATTCTCGGCAAGTGACGGTCCACAAAACTAAAATTGCTCGCGGATTAGCCCATAAAATGATATTTTTTTGCTTCTCCATTGAGTTTTTAGCTAATCCTGCTTATAATATAGCGAGAAAAATAAGAAAAAGGTGTCCATAAATGAGCATATTAAATGTTGAAGGATTAAGTCATGGCTTTGGAGATCGTGCGATCTTTAAGGATGTTTCATTCCGTCTCCTAAAAGGCGAGCATATCGGATTATTCGGCGCTAACGGCGAAGGAAAATCCACTTTTATGAATATTGTTACAGGCAAACTGCAACCTGATGAAGGTAAAGTCGAATGGTCCAAGCGGGTGCGTGTTGGCTACCTCGATCAGCATGCAGTGTTAACCAAAGGAATGACGATTCAAGATGTACTCAGAAGTGCTTTCCAGTACCTGTTCGATCTTGAGCAAGAGATGAACGATATGTATGGCAGAATGGGTGACGTTTCACCTGAAGAGCTGGAAAAGCTGCTTGAAGAAGTAGGTACCATCCAAGATACACTTACAAATCAAGACTTTTACATGATCGATGCGAAAGTACAAGAAACCGCGCGTGGACTAGGGATCACTGACATTGGATTGGATCGCGATGTAGCCGATCTTAGTGGTGGTCAACGTACCAAAATCTTGCTTGCTAAGCTATTGCTTGAAAAACCAGATATTTTGCTCCTCGATGAGCCTACGAACTATCTGGATGAGCAGCATATTGAATGGCTGAGACGTTACCTTCAAGAGTATGATAATGCTTTTATTCTGATCTCACATGATATGCCATTCTTGAACAGTGTTATCAACCTGATCTACCATATGGAAAATCAAAAGCTGACCCGATATGTGGGTGATTATGAGCAGTTCCAACAAGTCTACGAAATGAGAAAACAACAGCTTGAATCTGCCTATAATCGCCAGAAGCAAGAAATAGCAGAGCTGAAGGATTTCGTAGCTCGTAACAAAGCCAGCGTGGCTACCCGTAACATGGCGATGTCCAGACAGAAGAAGCTCGACAAGATGGAGATCATCGAGATTGCCAAGGAGAAACCGAAACCACAGTTTAACTTTAAAGAAGGTAAAACTGCAGGCAAGATGATTTTCGAAGCAAAAGAATTGGTTATCGGCTACGACTCTCCATTGTCCAGACCGCTTAATTTGTTGATGGAGCGTGGACAGAAGATCGCGTTGGTTGGGGCAAACGGAATTGGTAAAACAACTTTGCTGCGCAGCATTTTAGGTGAAATCTCTGCTTTGTCCGGTTCGGTAGAACGTGGATATCATCAGGAGATTGGCTATTTTGAGCAAGAGATGAAAGAAGGCAATTACAAGACTTGTATTGAGGAAATCTGGGATACATTCCCGTCTCTGTCACAATTCGAAGTACGTGCTGCTCTAGCTAAATGTGGATTAACCACGAAGCATATTGAGAGTAAGATTGCTGTACTAAGTGGTGGGGAAAAAGCTAAAGTGCGTCTATGTAAGCTCATTAATAGCGAAACTAATATTCTCGTATTAGATGAGCCGACGAACCACTTGGATATCGATGCCAAAGATGAACTGAAACGCGCTCTAAAAGCATACAAAGGAAGCATTCTTATGATTTCTCACGAACCCGATTTTTATCAGGACATCGTAACCGATATCTGGAATTGCGAAGATTGGACAACGAAAGTATTCTAAGTATACGAGTTCAATTAACGAATCTTAAACAGGATACCTTACTTCGATACTCCGAAGGGTATCCTGTTTTTTATTCCGAGGCACTATCTGCATTAATTGTGGCGATTAAAATTGGCGTATGAGTAGAAATCAAGATCATCATGTGGAGTGATTCCACTTTCAATGCAGATTCCCAGATAACAAATCCGTAAAAAATTGATGGCCGCCTTAATGATTTTCATAATTAACACAAAGAATAGATCACTCCTCAAAACTTTCCGTCCGATAAGAAGACTTTAGGCTTCAAACTTCAGATTCTGTGGTTCCGTCGGAAATTCTTCTGTCCGTGCACGGGAATCAGTGACGGGAACGTCCAGGTCTACTTCTTCAAATGTGCAGTCATCTAGCCAAATCTTTCCTGATCCCGATAGGAGAATACCAATGTTGATACAATCCGCCTCTGCCGGGATATCCAGCACACAAGCGTAAAAATTCCAGGAAGCAGTTCCTTTAATACTTCTGTACTGCATGTTGTCAAAACCCAGCATATTCTGGAGCTTGTCATCAATACGCATCCATAAGCCGCACCAGTCGCTGACTTCTTCGGTCCGGATAAAGCCGGCAAACCGCATCCGCTTCCCAAGATAATTTTTTGCATCAAACTGCTGCATTAGAGTACCAAATTCGTTCTCTTCAGGTGGTTCAGTTTCTGCGCATTCCAGTGATACAGAGTTCCTTCCCTTATGGTAAATCTGCATATCTAATGATGCCTTATATTTGCTGGGGGATGTTCCGGTGATGAACCAACCTTTAATTTCGGACATGGTAAATTCCTCTCTTTCCTGAATCAATAGTTTTATCTGCGACCTGTATTGGGCTGGGGGGAGAGCATAAAGTCCTTTAAAAGCTCTTGTAAAAGCCTCTTGACTATCAAAACCATAAAGCAGTGCAATATCTAGAATGCGTTCTTCGGAATAGAGCAGCAGTTGGGCAGCAGAACTCAACCTACGGGAACGAATGTATTCAGCTACACTTTTGCCGACATATTTCTGAAAGAGCCGGTGGAAATGATATTTGGAGAATCCAGCCACTTTCGCAATTCCGTCCAGATTCAATTCTTCTTCCAAATGGTTCTCAATAAATTCAATACTATTGTGAATCATCTTGTAATACAGCCTAATCACCTCCCTGGTATTAATATACCTCACCTATTTAAAGGGATTTTGATAATTCTTGCTTAGTTGTACTTCAGTATGTAGAGATTTGCATCTGAACCTAATACTATCAGCAGAAGATATAAAAGGAGAGTATAAAACTATTAAACACAAAAAAGGCGAATTCTTACTCATAATGGAGTAAGAATTCGCCAATATCTATTCGATTGCATTCCTACATTAAACCTCAATGATGATTGGAAGAATCATTGGCCGTCGTTTCGTTTTTTCGTATAGGAACTTACTTAATGATTCTTTGATGGTCTGCTTGATGATATTCCATTGGCCGAGATCCGTTTCGTTCATTTTTTTAAGGGTCGATGTTACATGCTGGTTGATCTCGTCCATTAAATTATCGGAGTTACGGACATAAACGAATCCCCTGGAAATAGTGTCTGGCTCGTTTAATAGACGTCCATCGGTTTGGCTCAGTGTAATCACTGTAATCAGAATGCCGTCTGCTGACAGCTGGCGACGATCGCGAAGCACAACATTTCCAATATCTCCGATCCCAAGGCCATCTACTAGAATTTGCCCAGCAGTCACTCGACCGGATTGGCGGACAACACCAGACGATGACTCAACGATGTCTCCATTTTTTAGAATAAAGATATTTTCCGGTTTGACGCCTACCGCCTCCGCTAACAAGCTGTGATGATGCAGCATACGGTATTCACCATGAATCGGAATAAAGTATTCAGGTTTCATTAGAGTCAGCATTAGCTTAAGCTCCTCTTGGCTGCCATGCCCGGAGACGTGAAGCTCACTGCGTGAACCATAGATGACTTTAGCACCCAGCATATATAAATTATCGACAATCCTTGAAACATTCCGTTCATTTCCCGGGATGGGATTGGCTGCGAGCAGCACCGTGTCCCCAGCCTGGATCTCCATCAATCGATGGCTTGAGTTCGCTAAGCGGGATAGTGCGGCCATGGGCTCTCCTTGACTGCCTGTACATAAAACAGTTACCTGTGCCGGAGGGAGCTTAGCAGCTTCTGCAGGTTCGATCAGCATATCGTCCGGAATGTTCAAATAACCGAGTTCTTGGGCCACTCTGACTACATTTACCATACTTCTGCCGAGTAAGGTCAATTTACGTTCAGTTAAATGAGAAGCATCAATGATCTGCTGTAGACGATGTACATTTGAGGCGAAGGTAGAAATAAAAATTCTACGGTCTGCTTTTAAAAAGGCTTCTTCTATGTGAGCGCCAACAAGCTTTTCAGAAGGGGTGAAGCCAGGACGCTCAGCATTAGTGCTTTCTGACAGCAAGATCTTTACACCGTTTTTCCCAATATCGGCCATTTTATGTATATCTGGATACTGCTTGTTGACAGGCGTCATGTCAAATTTGAAGTCTCCTGTATGAACTACGGTACCTTCAGGTGTATCGAATACTACGCCAAGGCAATCTGGAATACTATGATTTGTATTAAAAAATGTTGTAGTAATGGCTCCCAGGGTTAACGTAGATTCTGAATTAATACAATGGAGTTTCGTTTGTCGTAAAATTCCATGTTCCCTAAGTTTATTTTCGATTAATCCTAAGGTTAAACGGGAAGCATATATTGGGATATTCAACTGTTTAAGCAGGTAAGGAATCCCGCCGATATGATCCTCATGTCCGTGAGTCACCACCAACGCTTGTACCTTATCAATATTATTTAATAAATACGAAACATCAGGAATAATTAGGTCAATCCCTAAGAGACTTTCATCTGGAAATTTAGAGCCGCAATCAATAACGACAATGTCATCTGCGTATTGCAGGATATACATATTTTTACCGATTTCATGAACCCCGCCTAATGCTGCAATCGAGAGCTGCTTAGCTGCCATTTTCATTGAAGCCCCTCCTAAATAAATTTCTCTATATTATGTTTGAATCCCATTATAATTATCCATTCTGAAGCTTGATACAATATAATAACTGAAGAAAGCTAATCGAAAGATAGGAGAACGTTACTCATGAATATCAGACTATTACAAATGAAAGATAATAGCTCCATTGAAAAGGTCATTAGGGACTGCCTAATTGAGTTTGGCGGGAATCGCTCGGGTCTAGCCTGGGAGGATGACAGCCTGCATCATTTATCAGATGATTATAATCATAGTGAGAATCGGGCTTATTGGGTTGTCGAAGAGGGAGGGGAAGTATTAGGGGGTTGTGGCATTGCTCCTTTCGGGAATGATGACAAGATATGTGAGTTGCAAAAAATGTATTTATCTCAGTCGATTAGAGGTAACGGGATAGCCAAAGAACTTTTAAATACAGCGTTGGACTTTGCTAAGCTTCATTACAACCAATGTTATTTGGAGACACTTCAAAACATGCACGCAGCTAACCGTTTCTATATGAAAAATGGATTTGAGCTTTTGGATGAACCGCTTGCGGGGTCGGAGCATTTCGCTTGTGATGTTTGGTATATTAAAAATTTAATGTGAATTGCTTTAAAAATGTTGGAGGCCTGGATTACCAGGCTTTTTTTGATCTAAGGTAATGATTTTTTATTTGACAATAAAACCGTCCAGACGGTATAGTAAATAACAGAGGTGATTATCGTGAACAGTAATTCAAAACGAAGTAGTATTTTATTAGCAGCTTCTATAGTAGTTAAAAATAATGGGGTGGAGAAGCTTACGCTTGAAGCCGTTGCCAAAGAAGCGGGGGTCAGTAAAGGTGGACTGCTGCACCATTTTCCGAATAAGGAAGCTTTAATAAAAAGTATGGTGGAAGAGTTAACAAGTGATTTTTTCAGTAATGTTCAAGAAAGAGTAGCGAATACATCTAGAGAAACGGGGAAGTGGGGACGAGCGTTTGTTCAGGCGATTGACGACGATCTTAAGGAAGAGCAAGAGATTAGCACCGCGCTTTCGGCTGCTCTTTTTACGAATCCGGATATCCTTAAGAAATTTCAAGATCAATACTCAGTATGGCAAAACAATATAGAGAACGATGGAATAGATCCTGTACGTTCCACAATTGTCAGGCTGGCAGCGGACGGTTTATGGTATTCAGAAATGTTCGGATTAGGAGCTTTAGATAAGGATTTACGAGATAAAGTAATTAAAGAATTAATAAACATGACGGAGTAAGGAGGGGCTATTGTTGAATTCATATGTGTTACTGGCAACAGCGATTATCTGCGAGGTATTTGGTAGCTCCATGCTTAAGGTTTCTAACGGGTTTAAAAAGATTTTACCTTCAATAGGAGTCGTACTCGGCATGGGTTCAGCCTTTTATTGTCTTTCTTTAGCGCTTTCAACGATTCCACTAGGGACGGCTTATGCTATTTGGTCGGGGGTAGGTACGGCTTTAACTGCGTTAATTGGAGTCATCATTTATAAAGAAAACTTCAATCTGAAGAAATTACTCGGCCTGATTCTTATCATTGGTGGAGTAGTCATTATGAAACTTTCTGGTGGATCTCATTAGAGCTTGGAGGAAATGTTATGAACAAGAATAAGGGTTTTTGGGTACTTGGGGTAGCTATTATAAGCGAAGTAATAGGTACAACTATGCTGAAAATGTCAGAAGGGTTCACACAAATATTGCCTACTATAGGTGTTATTATTGGTTTTATTATCGCATTTTATAGTTTGTCCATAAGTCTCAAAGTTTTACCTTTAAGCCTAGCTTATGCGATTTGGGCAGGTGTAGGTACAGTTCTAACCGCCATCGTTGGTATCGTAATATGGGGGGATCCATTTAGTATGCTTACACTTGCAGGCATAGTATTAATAGTTGGAGGTGTGGTTTTATTAAACTCTCCAGATTCAGCTAATGAAAAAGAACTTAAAACGACAAGTTAATCTTCATAAAAAACTAGGGCCTGAGAAATCAGGCCTTTATTTGATGGACGTGATGTTAATAGATTCCATATTTAGGGTAGTATCGCGATATTGGTATCACATATCTTTTCCGTAGAATTACATCTTATAGCTTGATCCGCTCTTTCTCTATAATGAGAGTGTCTCACATTGAAAGGAGGATCGGTTGTTATTTAATGTGCTATGAGATGAATTTGATTGTAAACGCTATCATTTGAGCACTCCGATAAGGCGACACGTTAGTGAGTATCTACATTAAGAGGAGGATTATAATGCGCAACAAGTATGTCGTATGGTCGCTTGTAGTAACCCTGTTGATTTCAAGTTTATACCTGGCAGCGGGTCCGTTCACATTTGTTAGTGCCTCTGGTGGTGCGAATTTGATGCTGGGCAAAACTGTGACGGCTAGTGGTCAATCACAAACGTATAGTCCAAACAATGTGAAAGACAGCAATCAAGAGACGTATTGGGAAAGCAGCAATAATGCATTTCCGCAATGGATCCAAGTAGATCTCGGTACAGAGACAAGTATTGACCAAATCGTATTGAAGCTGCCAACGGGCTGGGAGACGCGTACGCAAACACTCGCCGTTCAAGGCAGCACAAATGGATCTACATTCACTGACATTGTTGGTTCAGCTGATTATGTGTTCAATCCTTCAGCAGGAGGGAACACCGTTAATATTGATTTTACAGCAACCAGCACTCGTTATGTACGCCTGAATGTAACAGGCAATACGGGTTGGCCAGCAGCGCAAGTATCTGAATTCGAAATTTATGGAGCTAGTACACCAACACCGACGCCAACAGCCACACCAACGCCAACAGTTACACCAACGCCAACAGCCACATCGACGCCTACAGTCACACCAACGCCAACAGCCACACCAACGCCAACAGTCACACCAACGCCAACAGTCACACCAACGCCAACAGCCACACCAACGCCAACGGCCACACCTGTTGCGGGCAGTAATATCGCGGTTGGCAAATCGATTACCGCATCTTCTAATACGCAATCATTTGTGGCAGCAAATGCTAATGACAACAACACCAACACATACTGGGAAGGTGGCAGTAATCCTAGTTCATTGATACTTGACCTGGGGTCAAACTACAACGTTTCCTCCATCGTTCTAAAGTTAAATCCAGCCGCTGCATGGGGAGCACGTACCCAAACGATTCAAGTGCTCGGTCACAATCAAAACACAACGACATTTGGGAATCTGGTGTCAGCACAATCGTATTCGTTTAATCCAGCTTCAGGAAATACAGTAACCATTCCTGTTTCCGCAACTGTCAAACGTCTACAGCTTAATATTACTGCCAACTCGGGTGCTCCAGCTGGACAGATCGCCGAATTTGAAGTATACGGTACTCCAGCTCCGAATCCGGATTTGGTGATTACTGGCATGTCCTGGTCACCAACGAATCCGGTTGAGTCTAATGCGATTACGCTGAACGCAATCGTAAAGAATATCGGCAATGCCAGCTCTCCAGCTGCTACTGTTAATTTCTATTTAAATAATGAGCTTGTAGGCTCAGCTCCGGTAGGTGTACTAGCAACTGGAGCATCGACAACAGCATCGATGACACTTACCGCAGGAGTTAAGCCTGCCGCAACGTATTCAGTTAGTGCCAAAGTTGATGAAGACAACCTAGTTATCGAACAAAATGAAGCGAATAACAGCTACACGAACCCAGCGTCACTTATTATCGCTCCAGTGTCCAGCTCTGACTTAGTGGGAACTGTTACATGGACACCAAGTAATCCTGTTGCTAATAACAATGTAGCGTTTAATGTAAATCTTAAGAATCAAGGAACCATTGCCTCTGCAAGTGGTTCACATGGTATAAGCGTTGTTCTTAAAAACTCTGCGGGTTCCACTATTCAAACCTATAATGGATCTTATAACGGTGCCTTAGCAGCGGGGGCATCAGTTAATGTTGCGATTCCAGGGACTTGGACAGCGATTAATGGTAACTACACAGTCACCACTACTGTTGAAGTGGATGCTAATGAGATAGCTGCCAAGCAAGCGAATAATGTAAGTGTTTCTAATCTCGTTGTCTATGCTGCGCGTGGTGCAAGCGTGCCGTATAGCCGATATGATACCGAGGATGCTACTCTCGGGGGTGGCGCGACATTGAAATCCGCGCCAACCTTTGATCAAGCATTAATCGCTTCTGAAGCTTCTGGCCAGCGTTATATAGCTCTTCCTTCGAATGGTTCGAACTTAGAGTGGACGGTCAGACAGGGTCAAGGCGGCGCAGGTGTAACTATGAGATTTACAATGCCTGACTCTGCAGATGGGATGGGATTGAATGGTTCACTGGATGTGTATGTGAATGGAGCGAAAGTAAAAACAGTTTCCTTAACCTCATACTACAGCTGGCAGTATTTCTCAGGTGATATGCCTGGCGATACACCTAGTGCTGGACGTCCACTATTCCGTTTTGATGAAGTTCACTGGAAGATGGATACACCCCTCCAACCTGGGGACAAGATTCGAATCCAGAAGAACAATGGAGATAGCTTGGAATATGGTGTGGATTTCCTTGAAATTGAATCTGTTCCAACAGCAATTGCCCGCCCAGCTAACTCCGTATCTGTAACAGATTACGGTGCTGTGGCAAACGACGGACAAGATGATCTGGCAGCTTTTAAAGCTACTGTAAATGCAGCCGTGGCAAGCGGAAAGTCTATTTATATTCCAGCAGGAACCTTTAATCTTAGCAGTATGTGGGAGATTGGTTCTGCTAGTAATATGATCAATAACCTCACTATTACTGGTGCTGGTCTCTGGCACACCAATATTCAGTTCACCAATCCTAATGCTGCGGGCGGTGGTATTTCACTCCGTATTTCAGGTAAGCTAGATTTCAGTAATGTATATATGAATTCTAATTTGCGCTCACGTTATGGACAAAATGCAATTTACAAAGGTTTTATGGATAACTTTGGAACCAACTCTATTATCCATGATGTCTGGGTAGAGCATTTTGAATGCGGAATGTGGGTAGGCGACTACGCTCATACACCTGCGATTTATGCTACCGGGCTGGTAGTTGAAAACAGTCGGATTCGGAACAATCTTGCAGACGGCATCAACTTCTCGCAAGGAACTAGCAATTCAATTGTACGCAATAGCAGTGTGCGAAATAATGGTGACGATGGTCTTGCAGTATGGACCAGTAACACAAATGGTGCACCTGCTGGTGTGAATAATACCTTCTCGTATAACACCATTGAGAATAACTGGCGTGCGGCAGCGATTGCTTTCTTTGGAGGAAGTGGTCATAAGGCTGATCATAACTATATCATTGATACAGTTGGTGGTTCCGGCATACGTATGAATACCGTTTTTCCAGGTTATCATTTCCAGAATAATACGGGTGTAGTTTTCTCAGACACAACCATTATTAACAGTGGCACGAGTAAAGATCTTTATGGGGGTGAACGTGGCGCAATTGATCTTGAAGCATCAAATGATGCTATCAAGAACGTTACATTTAATAACATAGACATCATTAATACCCAGCGTGATGCGATTCAATTTGGATATGGTGGTGGATTCGAGAACATCGTGTTCAACAACATCAATATTAACGGTACAGGACTTGATGGAATAACAACTTCACGGTTCTCAGGTCCACATAAAGGTGCAGCTATTTACACCTATACAGGCAATGGTGCTGCAACCTTTAATAACCTGACAACCTCCAACATTGCTTATCCGAATCTGAATTATATTCAGAGCGGTTTTAATCTAACGATTCATTAATTTTATGTACGAGGTTAAGGGAGAAGCTCTTAGGAGCTTTTCCCTTTTTAGCTTGTAACGAGCTGGATATCTCTAAATTGCCAGAAGGATAATGACTACATGAACAAGAAATTAATATAAGGGGAATTTAAACTATTAAATTTTTGAAATTCTTTTGCGGATGTGTTGATTTCATCATCTTATGTTCGTCATAGCAGATGCGTCGGATCTCAAAGGACCTCCTGATTTTGTTAAACAACTTACTGCGCTTATTCAGGCAAACCATTTAATTACTTAAAGGGAGAGATGAAAAATGAATCAGGAAGTAATCGATTTTATTGAAGCGCTAAAAGAATCATGGCAGGTGGAGTTGTCCACCTCACTACGTGAGGTTGTTCATCAGGCTATACCGGATGTGCAGGAACGTATTCAGTATAAGAAACCTCATTTTTTGAAAAATGGAAAATACGCTGCGGCCATCTCGACATCAAAAGACGCAGTCAGCTTTGTAATCTTTAATACAACCGAGCTAACGCTTCCAGAGGGAGTATTTGAGGGACCACCTGAAAGGAAAACCCTGAAGCTTCGAAAAGGAGACACATTTGATTCTGCACAATTGGTCTCTTTAGTTGCTCAAGCTTCAGCTTCTCTTTGATCCATACTTATATTAAAAGGACGATATCTCAAAGTCATTTGACTTCATGGGATATCGTCCTTTTTGTCGATTATACAGTCTTAGTTACTCGTTGTAGTGCTGAGATAGTGAATCTGCTCTTCCAGGATGGTACTTGCTTTGCCTAAAAATGTTGTTATAAGCTCAAGCTCCTGCTCAGTAAAGGAAGACGCCAGTTTAACCATCTTAGTGTGCAAAGGAAGGTAGGCATTTCCAACCTCGTTATTCTCATATAAAGGAACAATGATCACCTTACGACGGTCATTGAGGTCATGTTCTCTGCGAACAAAGCCGTTTTTTTCAAGTCGATCAACTAATGTGGTAATGCTGCCTGTAGTAAGTCCAGTTAATTTGGATAGCTCGCCGGCGGTGATAGGACCTTTTTCATGAAGGATATCTATAGATAGAAAATCGTTATTGTATAACCCTAGAGAAGTTGCAACTTTTTGCTGATACAAAACCGTTCGGCTGCCTAGGCCCCGCATGCGTAAAGTTAAGTCTTCCTGCTGAATTGTAACTTGATTGTGTCGATCTCTTGACAAAAGAGGACCCTCCTTTTAAAATGTTTATATCTTGATGGTCGAGATAATTAATGAACAAGATGCTTGATGAACATATAATTAATTGTCTTGATTTTATCGAATTATTCACTAATTTGCAAAGGGTATAACATCACGTGGTTTGGAATGAAGCCTGTGCACAATCCTTTAACAATTAGAGTAGAACTAAACATTTGGGAAAAGTGGAGGAGAAAAAGGAGCATGGAAAAGAAAAATAAAGTTGGGGTTATTATAGTAGCTCTATTGTTGGCTACACTTATGGCATCAATGGATAATACTATACTTGCAACCGCAATGGGAACCATTGTAGGTGACCTTGGCGGCTTTGACAAATTGATGTGGGTTACGTCCGCTTATATGATAGCTGAGATGGCGGGTATGCCGATTTTCGGTAAATTATCGGATATGTATGGACGTAAGCGATTTTTTATTTTCGGTATTATTGTTTTTATGATTGGTTCAGCTTTATGTGGTACGGCAAATTCTATTGTTCAGCTTAGTATTTATCGGGCAATTCAGGGTATTGGTGGAGGGGCACTCGTTCCTATTGCATTCACGATTATGTTCGATGTAGTGGCCCCAGAAAAACGGGGGAAAATCGGTGGGTTATTCGGTGCTGCCTATGGTATTTCCAGTATTTTTGGTCCTCTTATTGGCGCTTATATAGCGGATTATATTCATTGGTCTTGGGTCTTTTATATCAATTTACCCATTGGTGTTATTGCATTCTTTATGATCGCTTTTTTCTACAAAGAATCTGTTGAGCATTCCAAAGAAAAAATTGATTATCTTGGGGCTTTTACACTTGTAGCTTCAATCCTTTGTCTCATGTTTGCGATTGAGCTCGGGGGTAAGAAATATGCTTGGGACTCGACAATGATTCTGGGATTGTTTATGGCTTTTGTTGTGTTTTTAATTGGTTTTATTGTTATCGAACGTCGTGCAGAAGAGCCAATCATTACCTTTGGCATGTTCAAGAATCGTCTCTATTCTACGAGTAATGTTATGGCGATATTTAGCGGAGCGGCATTTATTACAGCCTCGGTGTACATTCCAATTTATATTCAAGGGGTTCTTGGCGGGTCTGCCACAAATTCGGGGCTTGTTCTACTTCCGATGATGATTGGTTCTGTTATCACTGCTGCTGGCGGAGGATTCTTGCTCTCTAAATTTAATTATCGCACGATCATGATTTCTACGTTAGTACTCCTTGTAGCAGGTATGGCTCTACTTACCACACTAACACCAGACTCCTCCCGGTTTATGGTCACTATTTTTATGTTTCTGGTGGGTCTTGGCATAGGTTCATCATTTTCTGTTCTAAGCAATGCAGCGATTCATGGATTTACAGCAAGACAACGGGGTTCTGCAAGTTCGACACTTAGCTTCACACGGGAGCTGGGAATGACACTTGGCATTACGGTATTTGGTATTATTCAAAGTCACATTTTTTCGAATAAACTAGCTTCCGTGTTCAGTAAGGGAGGCGCGGCACCAGAAGGTGTTAATCTAAGTGATCCAAGTACAATTTTGACTCCCGACACACGGGCCAAAATTCCCTCTGAGGTTCTTGATAAAATCACCGAACGATTATCTTCTTCTCTTGTTCATACCTTTGCTTGGGCGATTATTCCATCAGTTATAGCTCTAATGGCAGCATTTGTGATGAGCAGGGAGAAGTTTGACCCTGCTACGGAGCTGGAAGAATTTACGGCATCGCATTAAGGAAATAAAAGATAAAAATTAAAGCCCAAGTCCTTTGTTAATAAAGGCTTGGGCTTTTTTGATAAGAAGCTCGGCGATCCTATTTCTCTGAAATGCTATAACGAGAATGTAAATGCCAGATAAGCTCTCTACGGCTGCTGACACCTGCTTTAGCAAAAATGGATTTTAAATGATCCTGAACCGTGTAAGCAGAAATATGTAATTCAGCAGCCAATTCTTTAGTAGATAATCCGCGAATTACTCCTTCAAGTAAATGCTGTTCCCGTTTCGTCAGATCATACGCTTCTGCAATGATAGGAAGCATATCTGCTGGACGTGCAGGCTCGAATGAAATGGCAATTTGCGTCTGACCGTCGTATGCATGAAGCCGGCTAGCCCGGATCACTAGATAAGGTCCGTCTGACATCCGGATACAGGACTTTGCCATCCCCGAAGATTCAGAGGGACTATTGATTGCTTGTGTGCTCACCGCCCGAATTGGTCGTGGCAGGATATGGTGATCAATTTTTTCTAATGAACGAAGTTTCTCTAACCAGCGGTCTGCTGTAGGATTGGAGGAGAGGAGCACTAGTTGATCAGAAAGGACGGCAATTCCGGAACCGTAATCTTCTTCCAGCCAAGTCTGATTTCTCTCAGGCAACTCAAGACTGAAAGCCCGCATTCTTGCGGCAATCTCAGGAAGCATTAAGGCTATCCGTACACAATCTTCCTGTGAAAATACAGGCTGACCCGACTTTCTGTAAAGTGTCAGATACCCCCAACACGCATCTCCATGAACAAGTACAGCGCGTAATTCATCCTCAAATCCTGCCGGAGACAGTACTTTTTGATAGCGGGCACTCAAATCTGGCTGCCCTTCGGTTGCTTCATATAAAGTAGCTACATGCACTTTACTATGAACCATTTGCTCATAGGGATTAATATCGTCTTCACCGTATTCGATCTGGAACAAGTGATGATGAATGGATTCCACGTTATCTTCTGTAACCGCACCTGTCGAGAGTAGTGTCTGTGGATCAACATGGGTACAGCAGGCAGCATCAAAGGGTACAGCCTCGCGTAAAATCGACAGTAATGAAGTACGGTAGCTATGTGAAGATTCAGAAACAGTACCTAACCGTATGATTTGTTGTTTAATATGATTAAGTTGTCTTATGGTTTTCATAGGTCAGCCCTCTAGTCATGGAGTATAAAAACAGGTATCCCACATTTATGGGATAGTGAATGTAAACCATATCCGTATAATTGAGAATGGTTCTTAATTATTTCTATTATATAGGATGCGGTGATAAAATGCAGAGAAAAGAAGATATTGTAGTCGTCGGTGGATATGGCCATGTAGGGCGTACCATTTGTGAAATCTTAGAGAAAAAATATCCTGGAAAAGTATATGCTGCAGGGCGAAGTCTTGTAAAAGCAAAGCAATTCAGTCAAGCAACTGATGGGAAAATTAAGCCGATGCAGTTGGATATTAATAAACCTTTACCTACTGATAAGTTAGAACGAGTGAAATTAATCATTATGTGCTTAGATCAAACGGATACGGATTTTATAAGAGCTGTGTTTCGAAGCGGTATTCATTATGTGGATGTATCTGCGAACGGTTTGTTTTTGAATGAAATTGAGAAATACAAGAGGGAGGCTGAAGACAATGGGTCAAGTGCTGTCTTAAGTGTAGGACTTGCTCCCGGCATCACTAATCTCCTGGCCCTTGAAGCAGAGCGGCAGATGAATCAGATTGAGGAGATAGAAATTGCGATTATGCTCGGATTAGGTGATTCTCATGGCAAAGCGGCGCTAGAATGGACAGTTGACAGTTTAGCAGCTAAGTTCGAAGTGAAGCAGGATAATCGCCAGGTTGAGGTGGAGAGCTTTACAGACAGAAGGTTGTATCATTTTGGTGATGAGATGGGTAACCGATATGCTTACCGTTTTCCATTCTCAGATCAACAGACACTTAGCAGAACACTAAAATCATCGTCTATCTCTACACGATTTTGTCTTGATTCAGCTGTAGTTACTAAAATACTGGCAATAACGAAAAGAACTGGAGCCGTTCGCTTACTACAAATAGGCTGGCTGAAGAATTCAATTGTTCGTGCTATGGGGCGGCTGCATTTGGGGGATGATGGGTTCGCTATTAAGGTTGAAGCACATGGAAGAAATTCAGAAGGTAAAATACTTCATGCGGATTTTTTATTACAAGGAAAGAATCAATCTATCATTACGGCAAAAGTAACAGCGGCAGTAGCAAAACATCTATATGATTCACCACCCTCAGGTGGAGTTTACCATATTGAGCAGATGACTGATATAGCGTATATACAGAAGGAATTAGGATCAGCCATTTCTCTCAAGACTGCGGTAAACTAGTATAATATTAATCATATAGAAAGGGGCGTTTTAGAATGAATAGAAAAGATTGGGAGCTGTTGAACGGTCATAAAGCGGGCGTGTTTTGGTTCACAGGATTATCAGGTTCAGGAAAAAGTACACTAGCACAACAAGCTGAAAAAGAATTGTTTAAGCAAGGCATCCGATGTGCTGTGATCGACGGCGACCAGCTAAGAAAAGGTTTGAATATTGATTTAGGCTTTTCAGAAGAGGATCGTAAAGAAAACATGCGTCGCGCAGCCGAAGTAGCATCTATGTTTTTGGAACTAGGCTTTATAGTGCTTGTCCCGATGATTTCACCTTCTTCAGCTGCTAGAGAAGCGATTAGATATCGTTTTCAGTCTGGCGAGTTTGCAGAGATTTATGTGCAATGTTCATTAGAAACCTGCGAACAACGTGATCCTAAAGGGCTGTATAAGAAAGCTAGAAAAGGTGAAATTCGTGAGTTTACAGGTATTGATGCTATTTATGAAGCCCCTGAACATGCCGAATTGACAGTTAACACAGAGATTTACGATATGGAGAGCAGTGTGAATCTGCTAGTTGATTTTGTTACACATAATTACGCTAAAAAGATATAGAGGGAAGTTAACAGAAGCCTGGTCAAGTCGGGCTTCTTTTTTTGCATTCTCAAATGGAATTATATCGCATAAAAGGGATCAAGGTGCTACAATATGAATGAATAAAAAAATATTCATTCATATTGATGAGTGTTATTCAAAATATGCATATATGGAGGGGTTCAAATGAAAAAAGTTACTGCATTTATTGGGAATCAACAAAAGCATGCGACCTTTGAAGCGGTTTGTGAATTTGGCAATAATTTAAAAGCATATGGTGATATTGAATTTGAGTATGTCTTTTTAAAAGATTATCGGCTTGAATATTGCCGGGGCTGCAAGATATGTTTCAATAAAGGTGAGGAATATTGTCCACTAAAGGATGATCGCGATGTATTGATGGAGAAAATGATCCATTCTGACGGAATTATTTTCGCCACGCCTAATTATGCATTTCATGTATCGGCACCGATGAAGAACCTCTTGGACCGGCTTGCTTTTGTATTTCATAGACCTCGATTCTTCGGGAAAACCTTCACGGCTATTGTCAATCAGGGGATCTTTGGAGGCAGCAAAATTGTGAAATACCTTAGTAATATGGGCGAGAATTTCGGATTTCAAGTTACAAAAGGCTGTGTCTTGACTACTTTGGAGCCAAGAACAGAAGTTGCGCAGAAAAAAATGACGAGAGAAATAAAGAAAGCCTCCGAAAGATTCTATAAGGACCTTATGTCGCCCAAGACTCCAGTTCCTTCTTTTCTCAGATTAATGCTGTTTCGAATGTCACGTACAAGTATAAAAACAATGCTTGATGATCATTCCAAGGATTATCGTTATTACAAAGAACAAGGCTGGTTTGAGTCGGGTTATTATTATCCTGTTTCATTGGGTCCTATAAAAAGGACAGCGGGTCTGATCTTTGACTTTATTGGGAAACGTATGGCGAAGAATTCGTAACCATAAAGACACTTCTCCGTATAAGATATGAACATGACCGACAATTAACCAAAAGAGAAGTTGAGGTAATCCACCTATGAATGTGAATGTAACCGATCATGCCGATTCAGCCTATTCGCTAGCTGAGCAGAGGGCGGCTCAGTATTTTGTTTCACTGCACATGCAGTTCAAAGAAAAAACTTATGTATCTACTCTCACTGAAGATATTCAATTATGGAAAAAACATCATATTCATCGCCGCTCATGGTTGTCATTTTTCTCTAGAGGGAAAAGGAAACCTGATTCGCAGGATTATCATAGGTATATAGGCTGGCTGAATCTTAACGGTAAATTGGATGATTATTTAGATCGCAGCGTGTCCTATTTATATATGAGGGATCTGGGCAAAGCCTTGGATTCTACTGATACACAAAACAGGATTCAGCGAATGGTTGCTGACATTAGATCTCAATTGATCCCAGACGATTCAACAACGATAAGAGATCAATCGGAATTTATGAGTTTGGCAGGAGTATATCGCTGGGCGCAGAAAGAAGGCGTCGAGACCGCCACCATCTGGGTGATCGACAAGCTAAAGAACGTATCAACCCATATTCCGCAGGAAATGAATGCCGAACAAGCGCAGCGTAAGTTAATTAAGATCATTATCGGGGTCATTCTGCATGTAATGGAGGAAATGGGGGAGAGTACCCCACCTTTGGAACGTTCTAAGAAGCTTAGTGAAGCCATTAGACTTGGTTATTCTTATGGGCTGACTTACCCTTTTATTGATGATCTTCTCGATTCCAGTGTCTTAACGGTTCAAGAAAAAGAGCAATTTTCCCTCATGATACGCGACGCTATCCTTACTAGATCTGTGCCTGAGCTTGGAGAATGGTCCGGAGAGAACATGGAATTCATTCGATACGTACATTCGGAGCTTAGTGAAGCTTTCGAATATATTAAAAGCTATCAACGTCCAGAAATGCAGAACATATTCTTCGAGCAATCCTTTGTGTTTTTTCAATCTCAGGAGCTGGACCGTGTTAAGGAACTTTCCAATGCTAAATACACCAATGAAGAGCTTTATATCCCCATTATCTTAAAATCCTCTTCTTCCCGTTTAATTGTCCGATCCGTTATTAGTGCACCTACAGATGATGGATTTGATCAACGCACTTTTTATTATGGTCTTTACAATCAACTGGCTGATGATTTTGCAGATATGTTTGACGATATGAAAGAGGGAGCGGTAACGCCGTATACCTATTTTCTGAAATACCGTGATCAACGTTCAGATTTGATAAACCCTTTTGAATTATACTGGACCGTCATCTCTCATCTAATCCATTCCGTATATCACTCCGATGCCAAAACCCGTGAAGTGATTCTAGATCGAGCAATTAACGGTTTGAAGCGTTGTAAAGTACGTGTGGGTACTGAAAAGTATAAAGAGATTATGGAGATCTTTGCTTCGGGTCAACCCGAATTTAATCGACTCGTGCAGCAAATGGTGTTGAAAGCTGATGATGTGGATTTTTTTGACAAACTACTAAGAGATCAAATGCTTACGAATTTAAAAAACAACAAGCAGGAAAAGGTGGATTTTCACAATACGATTCAAAAGGTTCGTGGTGAAATCAACAATCAATTGCCGATTAATAAACCTGTTGGGACACCAGCTATGAAAGAAATGTTAATTGATGCAGCCAATTATAGTTTAGAGGGTGATGGCAAGCGAATACGACCTATTCTGACTTGGGTTATGGGGGTGAACGAATACGGATTAGACAGCGCGGCAATTGTGCCGCTTTTGAGGTCTTTGGAATATATGCATACTGCATCCTTAATTTTCGATGATCTGCCCTCTCAGGATAATGCCCCCACTCGAAGAGGCCGTTCAACTCTACATGAGGTGTATAATAGCGCAACGGCGGAATTGACAGGACTCTTTCTAATTCAGAAGTCGATTGAGGAACAGGCATCCCTTTCTACATTCGATGCTAAATCCGTAATTGCTTTAATGCAATATTCAGCTCAAAAGGCGGAAGATACCTGCATGGGGCAAGCGATGGATTTGAATTCTAAAGGGAAAGCATTGACGCTAGAGCAATTAAATATGATTTGTTTCTATAAGACGGGCATTGCGTTCGAAGCTTCACTAGTTATGCCAGCGATTCTCGCACAGGTTAAGGAGATAGAAATTGAAGCTTTGAAGAAATTCGCTTATCATGCGGGGATTGCTTTTCAGATTAAAGATGATTTACTCGACTTGGAAGGGGATTTACAATTACTGGGTAAGCCCACAGGGCAGGATGTTGAGAATAACAATGCAACGTTTGTCTCCATTCTGGGTTCAGAAGGCGCTAGAAAAGAGATGTGGGAGCACTATTGTCTTGCCATGGAGGCGCTAAAAGAGATCCCCCGCAATATCAATTTTTTAAAACATCTATTGAATTATATGGTTAATCGTGATCGATAAATATGAAAATGGAGTATTGGCATCTTTGCCAGCACTTTTTTATGAAAAAAATCAATCGTTTTTACGTTCAACTCCGTCTTACTTATAAGAACATCAGAACGATGACTTTATCCTAATACCGACACTGACAAAAAAAGAGGGGGTGTGGTGAGTGGTGGATAGGACGATGGACGAGGTCAGAATGGTTGATTTTGCCCGAATGGATGAGGAAGTTTTCTTTAAACGCCTGTATGTGGAGCATCGGAAAATGTACACCGTCGCTTATAGTTATCTACGGACAGAAGCGGACGCGTTAGAAGTTGTACAAGAGGCTTCATGTCGAGCCTGGATGAAACGTAAGAAGCTTAAAGATGAACAGTCATTTACACCTTGGTTGATTCGAATTACGATCAATTGCTGTATGGATGAACTACGACGAAAAAAACGAGTGATTCCTACGGAGAAGCTGGCAGAGGTTGCAACTCAGGAAATGAAAAGTAACGACCGGATTGATCTGGAACGTGCTCTGAACCGATTAAAGCCCAAATATCGGCATGTGGTACTTCTTAAATATTACAATGACATGACTACAATCGAAATCGCAAAAGTGCTAAAAAAACCTGAAGGTACAATCAAAACCTGGTTACGCGAGGGACTTAAACAGCTTCGTAATGTGCTGAAGTGATATGGGAGGTGAACGGAGTGACAGATAAAGAAGATCGTATTTTGCAGAAAAATGTTGATGAAATGAATCAGAATACTGAAACTTTACAGGAAATGAAAATTTATAACGCGATGCGAAAGGGAATTAGGGAAGGAAAAAAACGTGAGAAACGCCGCGTTTATACCGCAGGTTTGGGAGTGATCGCAGCTGCAGCCGCAGCCCTTTTATTTACATACTCTTCAATCGGGTTACCGGCCAAGGAAGTGGCTGAACCTTCAGTTCAAACCGCCAGCCCTAAAAATACAGATGATTTTGCAGCTTATCGTTCATTTTCAAGGTTAGAACCAGCGCTTGCTAGTGCTCTGGAAGAGAATCTCGTGATGCCGGTGGGTCAGAGCGCGGAAAACAAGGGGTACCGAGTGGATGTAACTGGTGCAGTAACAGATGGAAGGAAGGTGTATATTCTATACAGTGTTCAGAACAATACAGACAAAGAAGTTATACATGCGAATTTTGCGCTTCAATATGAAGGCATACAGGAGTCGAATCTACATAAAGGTGCTGCACTAAGTATGCTTGCCAGCGATAACCGAATTCAACCAGGCCAGTCTAAGGATTTTATATACACTACTAGTCTTTCACCAACGGTTAAATATCCAAAGGAAGTAAACTATAATGTCATTCTCACTGAAACTTCAGATAAGGCGCTACAATCCAGTAGTAATAAGTACCGGACTAATCTGGATGTTGCTTTCGAACTTAATCCTGATATGCTCAAAGCACAGGAAAGAATTCTAAAAACGGATAAAACGCTGACAGTTGACGGGCAAAAGATTAAAGTGAATCTAGTGCAATATACACCGCTTAGTACCTATGTAGATTTGGAGTATGATCCGAACAATGATAAACAAATTTTCCAATTGATTAATCCAGTTCTGATTAGTACAAATGGGGGAGCTACCGAAAAATTATTTTACCCCGACATCATCAACTCTGACAATTCTGAAGTCTATTCGGACAACACCAAGTTTACACTGGTGTTCAGGAACAGCCAGAGCAGTCTAAACCGTCAGCCAGACACCGTTTCATTAAAAACCTTTGGTATCTCGGCAGTGGAAAAGAATAAAATGAAAATTGTTGTCGATCTCAATAAGCAGCAAATCATTGAAGCACCGGGAAGTGGCCTTGAGCTTGTTGTTCCAACGCAAGAGAATTATGCAGATGAAGGAGAGATCTTGTTGCGGCATACAATTACTGATGCCGAATATTTAAAATACTACACTAGACTTGCTGAGACTTTTACTGATGCGGAAGGAAATGTGCATAAAAGAGCAATCAAAACAACTTCGGCAGGAAACTTCGGTGGCTACATGACTTCAAAGGATGGTACAGCCGTGGATGAAATGCGTTATACTTTTGGAAAGGGAGCGAAAGATTATCCTCAACCCCTAACGATTACGCTAGAGAAATATATTAATCCGATTATGGATACGCAAGCCGTAGAGTTATTTTCTAAGTAATAGATTAAGCTTAACGATTAATAATCTTGTATTTGTTGTAATCCTATAGGAGGTAGTTATGCGTAAATATAACACTGTAATCTTTGATGTGGATGGAACCCTAATTGATACAGAAATCGCTGTTCTGAGTTCTCTGCTAAAGATGTTAAAGGTGGATCATAACAGAGAGTATGAATTGTCAGAGCTCTATTTTGTGTTAGGTATTCCCGGTTCAGCTTCATTACCACAACTTGGGATCGAAGATATTCATGAGGGCAATGAGAGATGGAATGTTTTCATGAAAGATTTCTATGATACTATTAACATCTTTGACGGAATTGTAGATGTAATGAGTTCATTACAGTCAAAAGAGATCGTTCAAGGAATTGTTACTTCCAAGACAAGAGATGAGCTAAATGACGATTTCGTTCCATTTGGCTTAACTAAATATTTATCATATACCGTTATCGCAGAAGATACAGCAAAGCATAAGCCACATCCAGACCCCTTGCTAGAATTTATTAGAGTATCAAAAGCAAACCCTGAATCATCTATTTACATAGGGGACACGATTTATGATTATGAATGTGCACGAGATGCTGGTGTCGATTTTGGATTAGCTTTATGGGGATGCAAGCAGCATGAGCATATTCCCGCGAAATATAAATTTGAAACTCCGCAGGATATTTTAAAGCTGCAATTGTAAAGTGAATAGGGTGAATATATAGCAGAGCGGCATTTTGCCCTCTGTTTTTTTAATGGAAAAACCTTCATTGTATGTTCTTAACATTGACTCTTCTCTATCTTATCGTTAATATTACCTCTGTGCTTCATTGCCCAAAAGCCTAAAAGCTTAAAAGCTTAAAAGTAAGGAAGCACCGCAATCTCCGAATTTTATCCCAATCACAATGTTAAGGAGCACTATCGTTATGGACCGTCAGCTTAGTTTTTCAAAAAGTATGATTATTATCGCTTTTATTTTTGCACTTCTTTTTGTATCTATTTTCCTATTAAAAGCAGAACCTCATATCCCTCTTCTCGCAACCACAGTTGGCACAGCAGTCTTATTGGGTTTATTTGGCGTGTCATGGAAAGATATTGAGGCAGCTATCATTAAAGGCATCCAAACAGCTATAATGCCCATTCTTATCCTCATGCTGATCGGAATATTGATCGCTGTATGGATGATGAGTGGTACGGTGCCTACACTTTTATTTTATGGTATGGATTATATTAATCCGAACTACTTTGCAGTAAGCGCGTTATATGTCACAATTGTCGTCTCTATGTTTACTGGAAGCTCATTCACCACCGTTAGCACGATCGGCGTAGCTTTGATGGGTATTGCTTTGACGACAGGGATTTCTCCCACACTTGCTGCTGGAGCGATCATTTGCGGAGCTTGTTTTGGTGATAAAATGTCACCTTTATCTGATACTACAAATTTTGCACCTGCAGTGGTAGGTATATCCTTGTTTACACATATTCGTAATATGATGTACACAACGATTCCAGCGCTTATTATAACTACTGTCTTTTTCTTGTTCGCACCAAAAGCCGATGCGATTGATTTATCGTCGATTCAGGGGATTAAGTTTGCTCTACAAGATGGATTTCATATCCACTGGTTAACGTTGATCTCACCACTTGCCGTTATTATTTGCTCAATCAAACGAATCCCAATCCTTCCTACACTGATGGTTGGCATTGTCACTGGTCTTCTGGTGACCGCTATTATTCAGCAGCAGGCAGAAATCGGTGTCTGGTTCAGTGTGATGCAGAATGGATACGAAAGTACTATTGCCAATGAAACCGTTGCTTCTATCGTTAACCGAGGTGGAATGCAATCAATGATGAGTTCCGTTTCACTTATCTTGATTGCTTTATCATTAGGCGGGCTAATACAACATTGTGGTGTCATAGAGGCTTTTTTTCGCAAAATCATTCAACCCCTCAAACGTAAAAGCAGTATCGTGCTTATGAGCGGCGCATCATCCATTGCGGTTAATGGGATGACTGGTGAACAGTATCTTTCTATTTTGTTGCCTGGTCAAATGTTCAAAGATGAATATAATCGCCGAGGCATTCCAGCAAAGACACTATCCCGTACGTTAGAGGATTGTGGAACCCTTGTTAATCCTTTAATTCCTTGGGGAGTTAGCGGTGCTTTTTTCGCTGCTACACTAGGTGTGCCGGTAATTGAATATATACCTTATGCCACCCTTCTGTGGTTAAGCCCATTCATTACGTTTGCGTATGCTTTGATCCCGCAGCTGCAAAAGAATTCGCTAGGCTAACCTTCTCTGAAAGAATGTATTTATTGAACGGATATAAAGAATAATAAGAGTGATTTCTGATTTATATCTGGGGAATTCAGCGGGGGTATTGCTAGTGAGTCGCAATAAGTTGCAGGATAGAATCAGGTTAGCAAATGTCGAGACTAAACATGCAGAGCAATTTAATAATTTATTACGTTATGTATTTCAAGTGACGAATCGTGATTTACAAATCTTTGGTTGGGAAAATCGTGAAATCACCCAAGCGAAGCTGCCAGTTCTAAAGTATGCTGATGTGGTCGGTTGGTTTGATGGTGATAAATTGATTTCACAGTTAGCAGTATACCCATTTCAAGTAAATATTTTTGGGCGAATTTATGAGATGGGTGGCCTGACGGGTGTTGGAACCTATCCCGAATATGCTAATTTAGGTTTAATGAATAAGCTGATGTTGCATGCATTAACTAAAATGCGGGGCCGCAAGCAATCAATTTCTTATCTATTTCCGTATTCTATTCCGTATTATAGGCGGAAAGGCTGGGAGATCATTACCGATAAAATCTCATTTGAAGTTCCGGATACCCAGCTGCCGAAAACTAAAAAAGTTCCTGGGAACGTGGAGCGGGTAACTATTGAACATCCAGATATCAAGGAGATATATGATCAGTTCTCCATGCAGCATCATGGAGCTATGCTTCGAAATAAGTTGGCTTGGGAAGAATATTTACGCTGGGATCTGGATGAAATGACAGTGGGCATCTACTATAACAATGAAGATTTGCCCACAGGGTATTTGTTGTATTGGGTTGCTGAGGAGATCTTTTACATCAAAGAAATGGTATATATTAACGAAGAAGCTCGCGTGGGATTATGGAACTTTATAAGTGCACATTTTTCGATGATTACTCTTGTCAAAGGGGATATTTATAAAGGGGAGCCGCTTTTCTTCGTTTTAGATGATGGTGACATCAAGGAAACCATTGCTCCTTATTTTATGGCCCGGATAGTGGATGTGCAATTATTTATCGAACAGTATCCGTTTAAAAAACAGGATAAAGATGGTTGCCTTATCTTCACCTTGAGTGATCCGATGCTGGAATGGAACCGGGGTACATTTACACTTAATGTGGATAAAGATGGAACAGGTGTTTTGCACGCAGGAGGGACTAACCCTTCCTTGTTGATTGACATTCCTACTTTAACCACGATGTTAATGGGCTATAAGCGACCTACCTATTTGGCTAGGATCGGTCGGATCCAGGCAGATGAAGCTACAGTTCAATTCCTGGAAGGGTTAATCAGGCCAGAACATCCTTATTTCTCTGATTATTTTTAAAAAGCATACTCTAATGAGTGTGCTTTTTTGTTCTTTTATAGTAGAATTGATTCTCGGCAACACTAAATGATATGGGGTGTAAGAATGGCGATTAATTTCACCAAACCAATGATCCAAAGGTTAGAACAAGAAATCATAGAGGTAGAGAGCAAGCTCAAAAACGTGAAGAACAAAAAAGAAAAATCCAAAATCAAAATTAATCAATTAGAACAGGATATGAAATTTAGCAAGTCTCACACAGATTTGAGCAGTAAAATGACGCGAATCAAAAAGCTTAACGATGAGATTAAGAACATGAATCGACTGCAAGCTGATCTTTCCAAAGAATTAACAGCAAAGAAAAACTCGTTAAAAAAACTCCAGGTAAATGCATCTATAGTGACCAGTGATCCTACTAAAGGATAATCGATCATTTAGACGCTAGAAAAGAATAACGTAAATAACGCTATAGCGTTCAGTTAACAGGTTAATTATAGGGAGCTACTACTATAATCAACCTGTTTTTTTGCTGTCTACTTATTCTTACAGCAGTGATTAGAATAAAAAATAAAAGAAAGGATTTAAAGTAAAATAATGGGAAGTTAAGCCGATATATTGGTGTGTGCTCCAAATACTTAAGTTTTTAAAGATGAAGTAGTACATAAAGACCTGAGGGGGCGAAAAAAGTAGTGCATTGGATGGTCTAAGTGTAAGAACTGGAGGTCATAAATGGCATTGGACAAAATGGTATTTAAAGAAGATGAAGTCGAACGCCTGCGGACAAAAATCAGACTGGTAAGCCAAGATACCAACCGGCTGTACTTGCAGCTGAGAGGTCAGACCAATAACTGGGGTGGTATTCCGCTAGGTTCAGATTTGATACGAGCTCAGACGCTTATCAATGAACTGACGGTAGAAGCTGAAAAGCTTGAAGATATTATTCGTCTTGCACTAAAAGGTGTTCAAGGCGCACAGGATGAGAACAAGAGGCAGGCTAATCAACTTTTTCAGCAGTTTAGCACTCTTGGAGGGATGTTCGGAAAACTTGGGGGAGGCAGTGCAAGTGGGCAGTTTCCGATCCCAACGTATGCCCAGAAGATGGTCACGAAACTGATCACCTCGGTTGCTGCTTTAATGGGACGGGATGAGTTGAATAGCGATCCTTTGGTGCAGAAACTCCAAACAACGGTTAAGAATTCCGGGCCGGGAACGGTCGACTCTATTGCAGCCCATAGCAAGCTGAAGGATATCTACCAGGCACGGGATCAAATTGCAAAAGCGCAGACCGCATATAAAGTCTATCAAGCGTTTGGAAACAAGACTCAAATGGACGCAATGCATAACCTGGCGGAAGACGCACGCCAAAAGCTGAAATATCTAGGCATAGACGAAGTCCATTACCAAGCAGGTAAGGACCTAAGTGGGTATTTCAAGAAACCAGCGGTTAAGGCGTGTGATTATGATCCGTCAATTACTACCAGCAGCGTAGCATTAGTTCAGAATGAATCGTATCTGCTGATGATCCGAATGGCGATGGAATCAGGAGAACAGGGAGCCTGGGCTAAGCGCCAACTCGTAGGGGAACGACTAAATATTCCACCGATGGAGCTGCCAGATGGGACACCGATTACCGCATATAACAATAAGAATGAGATAACACTCAACTATTTTAAAGCGCATGTATTAAAACCTAACGAAACCAATTCAATACTGGCGTATTATTCATGGTTGGAATCAACCTACGGAATGACCGAGTGGCGAAAAAAAGTGGTACAAGCGGATGCGGTTACGCGCGCATTTATGGGATCACTTATCGAGGAAACCGTTATGGGTGTTGTGGATACAGTAACGTTTACATTCCATTTTGTCATTGACCCGGAGAAGACGACACAGGAAATGGCAGATACAGCATCTTATCTCATGCAACATCCAGAAGTATTGGCAGAAGCAGCGAAGAAGATGTATCATAACTTTAATGAGGGAACGCCGGAGGAAAAGGCTTCCATGCTGGGTGCAGCTGCTTCTGTATTGGTACCGGGGCTATCTGTGACTAAGGGTACAAAGGTAGGAAAAGTGGCCGATGGGGTACAAGATTTTGCTACTAAAGCGATGGAAGGCGTGAAGGACCTTAATAAAGTCCTCCAGAATTCCGGTCACTTGGCTGAACTCCCGAAATTCAAGTCATTTTTAAGCACGCCAGAAGGTGTGCCTTTCAGTGTAGGAAAGATCCCCATGGATTCAAATTCACTGCCCAAAACATTTGTGCAGGAGCATTATATAAATGAGATGAATGGGTTTGGGGATGTGAAAGGTGGTAAGATTGAGGGGACGGGTGAAGTTCCTAAGATTAAAAGTGCTAAAGAGGTTGAGATTGTAAACCAAAGAGGAGAATCACTTGGTGAATTTGATGAAATTGATCTGGTGAAAAAGATTTTTTACGAGGACAAGTCTGCTCAAGGTCTTGACAGAGTTAATCCTAAAACGGGCTTACCTGCACAAACTCCACAGCAATTTGCTGACAAGCAAATACTGACAAAAACTCGAAATCGAATTAATGAACTTCAAAATGCAACTTCTACACGGGCAACAAAGAATGGATCGACAGAAATACCAGATCTCGATAGTATTAAGAATATTCGAGAATTTGTTTTCAGATTAGATGGAAATACACCTGAATTGAAACAGGCAGTTGAAAACAGTTTGAATCAGCTTAGAAAAGAATTTCCTGATTATAAATTCAGTGCTGTTTTTGGAGGTGAATAACAGATGGCAATTAGTGTAATGATCCTTGATCCACAAAACGATTTTGAAAAACACTTCTTTCTTCCAGTTGCTACGGAATCCTTTTTCAAAGAATGTTGGATACCTGCCATCCAATCCTTAGGATTAAGATGGGTAGATCTTTTTTCAACAGGAGTTGATGTAGAAGAGGAAGATTTGCCAAGTATTCTTGCTGAACTTGATCAATTAAAAGAGTGGGCGGATCAGAATCTAGAAGAAGAACAGAAAACCAAATTATTTGAAAGAGTAGAAGGAATCAAGGAAAAGTTACCCAATGCATTTCAACGTAAAGACGCAGTTGTATTTATAGGATAGTTTTGATGTCACAATCCTATGTTCTCTTTAATACTTAGTAAATATTGTGGGGGCTACCCAGTGCCGAATGAACTCATCATTCACGCAAGAACACATCTCACCCAAGTAATACCCGTATAATGATTTCTCGATTTCGTTTGTACGCACATCAAATGCTTTAATTTTATAACCTAAACAACGCTATTCCGTTACATTGGACAGGTCGATTATGGTCAGATACTACCATGATTGACCTGTTTTTTTGTTGTCTTCGTTTTCTTTCGGTTTTTTCAAATTTACTCGCAACTGTAGAATACGCCGCCCCGATAGAGAGAAAAAAAGGCAAAGCATCATTTGGAACAGTTAGCCCGACTATTAATATTGTCAGAACTTATCTGCAAATTGTTCGCAACAATCTGGCTACTTGCCGCGTGGTAAGATTAGGGATCAAGGTTTGAAAGAAAGAGAGACAGGAATAGATTTGGAACAACAAGGTAAACTAGGGAAAATAGTACGTGACCCACAAGGAAATGGTGGAGCGGAATTTATTGATACAACAAATAACATTAAATGGAACGTTAAAAGTTTCCTATCTTACCCAAATGGTCATACATCACCTAAAAAAGGTGCATTTACAGTAAATAATGCGATGAAAGCGATTAATAAAGAACTGGATAAAAACTACAATATAATTGTGGATAAAAGAGACATGATTCTTGAACATGTCGAGCAGTTAAAAGAAGCAATAGAGAAATCTGGAATATCAGATAGGATTATTTGGTATCCATAGCTGGAGGTTAGGTATGACAACTGAAAACAAAGATATTATGATTCGATTAGAATCACATCGTATTTGGATTGAAACTATTGGAGAACAAGGTGAGAAACTAGGTATAGACGAAATTGATTTGCGTAATGTGGAATTATCACATTATCCATTAGACCAAGCAAATATTACTGCTTGTAATTTTGATGGTATGAACTTAAATCGTAAAGATTTCTCTTTATCTTTACTTAGTTCATCAACTTTTATATCTACAAGTTTAGAGGGGGCAGACTTTTGTAAATCTAATGTCTCATATGCGGACTTTACAAATGCTAAGGTTAAAGGAGCTAGATTTGCTGATTGTGAATGTATTGAGACAGTGTTTATTAAAGCTGATTTATCAGATGCTAATTTAGTTGCTGGACTTTTTGATGAAACGGATTTTCGGAATGCAATATTATTTAATGCGGATGTACGGTTAGCTACGTTTGAAGGAGCATTGCTAAAAGGAGCTATATTAACTGGAGTTCGGGGGCTTAAAGAGGCTTTTATTAAAAGCATCAATATTGGGTCTCCTGAACAACCGAATATTCTAGTAGGTGAAGAAGCTAAAAAATGGTTAAACGATAACATTTTGAGTTATGAGTAAATTTCAAAACAATGTTAGATAAGTTAATTTTTACGGAATAATACAACCAACAAAGCAAAAACTTAACCATTCAAACACTTGATAAACTTTTAAAGCTCGTTCCCGCTTGTACCATAAGTAGAAATGAGTTTTTGTCAATTATAGGAACCCAAAAAGCTGGGATAATAAAAAAGTTTAGAATGTTTATCACATCTTGAAAACAGAATAAAAGATTAGAGTTAGTTTACTTGATCATTCTTATTACGAAGAAAAATTGCAAAAATAGAGTGTTTCATCCGAAGTTAAACCAATTTATACCCTAACTAATGGGAAGCCTAAAGTCGAATAGGTCGATTATGGTTAAACCGCGTAGCTGGCGGTTTTTATTTTTTTACCAGCTCATTTGTTTCTCCCCTTAACAAGGAAATCTCATGCTTATAGGGTGCGTTTACATATTTCTTTTCACCGATGGAGGGAGTCTCTAGGAGTTTGGGGATAGTTGTTAGTTGAGGATGGTGGACCACATATCTTAGCGCCTGAAGGCCGATATATCCGTACCCTATATTTTCGTGCCTGTCTTTATGTGAGCCCATAATATTCTTTGAATCATTGATGTGAATGACTTTTAGGCGCTCTATTCCGATCAATCGATCAAATTTATCCAATATGCCATCAAAATCTTCTTTTACGTTATAACCGGCATCATGGATATGGCAAGTATCCAAACAAATTGATAGACGCTCATTATGGGTCACTCCATCAATAATAGCTGCGAGTTCTTCAAAAGAGACTCCACATTCACTACCTTTTCCAGCCATAGTTTCTAATGAAACCTGAACATTTCGTTTATCTGTTAGCACTTCGTTTAAGCCTTCCACGATCCGAGAGATTCCAGCTTGAGAGCCAGCACCAACATGGGAGCCAGGATGTAGGACGATTTGGGTTGAACCCAAAGCTTCTGTTCTTATGATTTCTGATTGAAGAAACTCTATACTATGCTCAAAGACCTGTGCCGAAAGTGTATTTCCTAAGTTAACAATAAATGGAGCGTGTACAATAATATTAGAAATACCGTTATCTCTCATATGAGCATGTCCTGCTTCAATATTCAAAGCTTCAATGGGTTTGCGGCGTGTATTTTGTGGGGCTCCGGTATAAAAAAGGAAGGTGGTCGCTCCATAAGAGGCTGCCTCTTCACTAGCTCGAAGGAGCATTTTTGTTCCGGTCATAGACACATGAGAGCCTAGGAGTAAAGACATCGGGGTTGACACTTCCTTTCCTCTGAAAAGAGAGCCATATTTAGTCACTATATATCCTATATGTCTATTATTATTTGTGAATTACCCGGATTATATGTATTGGTATTACAAGAAAGTAGGATGTTTTTTAGGGAAGATCAAGGTTGTCTCATCTGATTTATTATTTATGAGTGACAACCTTAGCGACCCGGAATTTAGCGCTAATTAGCGGCGGAAATAGTCTCACCTTGAATTGGTTTTAAATTTTTCTCCCATTTAACTCTGATTGCCCGGGAAGTGAATAGATCAGCTCCATCTGAGATTTGGAAGTGTAGATGGGCCTCGCTCGTATTACCAGAATTACCTGTTAAGCCAATAACTTCACCTTTTTCGACTTTATCCCCCGGTTTTACAGTAACTGTCCCTTGTTTGAGATGCGCCAAATGACTATATTCCCCGCCATGATCAATGACAACGATATTTCCGGTAGCTTGATTCGGATTCATGACCCCAACTGGCTCATTGTCTTTAATGTCATTCACAACCGATACAACGGTGCCGTCCGCTGGAGCGAGAATGTTTTTGCCAAAGGCATAATAGCTTTCATTTTTTAGTGGATCTCCTGTATAGGAATAGTTATCTTTGGTTTGGATAAAATCGTAAGCGTACCGCTGGATTTCTAACTCATAATGATAATTCACAAGCACATTCTCACCACCCCAAAATACATACCAATCTCCCTCAAACGGCAGTGCGTATTCATGTTTGCTTAGTACATTGTCGGTTTCAGGAGAAGGGGTAAGCTCTTGAACTTGAATTAATGTAATCGTCCCATCCGGATCAAACATCCCGACAAGCCCCTTATTGCCAGCATCACTAACCCATGTGCGTCGATCAAATCCATTAAGCTGCATGGTCGATGCCTTTTCCAATGTATGGATACCCTTAGTGAATTCTTTTCCTGTCTCTGTTAATTCTGCTTCACTTATTTCATCTTTTAAAGGCTGATTAAAGCGGGCATACAACTCCTTGTACTTCCCGTCCAGTAGAATCTTTGATAGTTCATCTGGAGCAAATCCGCTCAGAATGGCAGCTGTGGCCGGGCTTGTTGTCTGCTCCGCCTTTTCAGTAGTCGGCACATCTGCATTCTCTCCTCCACAGGCAGCCATTAATAAAGACAATGACCCTACAGCCAAGGCAGTTCTTGTATTCAAAATAACTTTATGAATGATTTTTTTAGGTTTTTTGTTCATATATGTCGCCTCCCAGTATTACGATTGTAGCAGTCTATCCTTAGCTCTTCTGAAATTCTATATTAACACTTACATAATTTACTAGCTGTTTAATGAATACGAATTAAGCTTCCGTTAAGATTAGTAAGATTGCTAGCCAAAAAAATCATGCTATGATGTTAAAAACGTCTATTGTGAAAGGGAAAATTTATATGAATGAGGCTTCAATTTTATTGGTTGATGATGAGGTATCGCTTTTAGACATTATGGAGACAGTGCTGCGTAAGGAAGGCTACGCCAATATAGATACAGTGCAAACAGGTGAAGAAGCAGTAAGTGCCTGTGAATCCAAAAAATATGATTTAATTGTGCTGGATGTAATGCTGCCCGGACGAAGTGGTATCGAAATCTGCCCTTTTATCCGTCAGACGACAGATGCCCCTATTCTTTTTCTGACTGCTCGAACGTCTGATTTCGATAAATTAACGGGATTTGCTATAGGCGGAGATGATTATATTACCAAACCCTTTAACCCGCTTGAAGTGGTGGCTCGTATAAGAGCACAACTGCGGAGATATTTTGCTTCTGCTAACCAACAGGCTACTGGCAAGAGTGTAGAAATAGTCCCCCATAAATCTGCAAATGTATATGATTACGGAAGGTTTAAGCTAGATGAGACAGCGGGAGAACTCCTGGTAGAGGGTCAGTCTGTTGCTTGTCCGGCACTTGTATTTCAACTGCTGGTCTTCTTATGCAAACATCCCAATCAGATTTTCAGCAAAAGTGAGTTATATGAGAAAGTATGGGGCGATGAAGCACTGAGCGATGATAATACGGTTATGGTTCATATTCATCGAATTAGAGAACGTATCGAAGCAGACCCGTCCGATCCAAAATTTATTGTTAACGTTAGGGGTCTTGGTTATAAGCTGGTGAAGGTAGACCGCCAGGAGTTGTCCATGCCATGAATATCAAACGTCGGTTAACGTTAAGGTTCGTTCTACAGCTAGCAATTACGGGAATGGTTGTTCTCGCTATTGCAGCAGTAACGTTTACTTGGATGCTGTTGCGTTTTCTCGATATCAGTATTACGCGTGATTTTGCTAATGTTGGCTTAGAGCAACTGGTTGAATCCTCCAAAATCGATGAGAAGGGCATTCAATTTTCCCCGAGCTTGCTGGAGCAAGTGAAGAAGAATAAGGGCTGGCTGCAAAATATCGATGAAAATGGAAAAGTTGAAAGTGCCTACAACACTCCAAAAGATGTCCCAATTCAATATGGACCGGGTGAAGTAGTCGCCTATTGGACAGGGACTCAGCCTTTTCCGTATACTCTGGCTGTATGGATTCAAGAGAAAAATGGGAGACAATTCACACTTCTTTATGGCGCGCCAAATATACTAGATCCTCTGTTAAAAAAAATGAGCGATGGTACATTTGATGCAGTAGATGGAGATCTGGTTCTGCCTGATTCGATTGAAAGAGAAATTAAATCATCACAGGCTTTTGTTCAACTCATCGATTCATCGGGTACGGAGCTGCTCTCCTATAATAGGCCAAAGATGATTCCCACCAAGTACTCAGTGCCAGAGCTAGCACTACGCACTCTCTACAGTGAACGTTACGGCTATCATGTCCGATCTTCTTTTGATAAACAAACGGGCCAAACATGGATCGTTGGACAACCGAACGTAAAGGGTGCAGATACAGGACAAAAGGTATGGGTACCTGAAGAGGTTAAAATTGTCATTAAAGGCACATTAGCAATGCTCGCGGCTTTATTGCTTGCATTTATATTGCTATCTTTATGGCAAGCTCATAGGTTTGGAGCGCCAATGCTGCATATGCTTGTATGGCTCGATTCTATTGGAAATGCCATATATACAGAGCCTTTGGACCGTAAAGGAAATCGTCGTAGTCGAACACACGTAGGTAAATGGAGGCGGAGATACCGGGTTTTTTCTGATGTAATGGTCTCCATAGAGAAATTATCTGCTAATTTGCAAAGAGATCAGACGTTGCGGCAACAAACAGAGAATTTGAGGGAAGAATGGATCGCAGGTGTTACACATGATTTAAAAACTCCTTTATCTTCTATAACTGGTTATGCCCATTTACTGGCGGAGCCTTCGTATGATTGGTCGAAAGAGGAAGTTCGCAAGTTTACAAGGACGATGCTGGATAAATCAGCCCATATGGACATGCTGATCAGTGATCTTGCCATGACCTATCGGCTAAAAACAGGGATCAAGCCACCAGAGCTGATGGAAGTGGAATTGAACTCTTGGTTACATCAAACCCTTGATCAAGCTGCTGCAAATCCCGAATACGGGAAGCAGCGAATTATATTTGTGCCGGCACCAAACGAAGTGAGAGCCCGATTGTATACTCCATGGCTAGAGCGGGTTGTGAACAATTTGACTGCGAATGCTTTACTTCATAACCCCTCGGATACGATTTTAACGGTTTCGCTTACTATGAATGATTTGGACAGTGGATTTACTATTCAATTTTCCGATGATGGCGATGGAATGGATGAAGTCACACTTAACCGATTATTTGAACGTTATTATCGAGGAACGGACACCGTATCTAGCTCCAACGGATCCGGCCTTGGCATGGCGATCTCCAAGGGATTAATCGAATGTATGGAGGGCAGGATTGCTGTTGAGAGTAGCCCTGGACAAGGAACCATTATTAAGTTGAGTTGGAGCTAATCATAGAACCAGCGTTTTTCCTAACGGAAATGACGGTGGTTTTTTTGTTCTGAATATAATTTTTTAATTCTCCTGTTTATTATCCAGCCAGAGTTGGGATCATAAATAAGTTGACATCCAAACTGATTGTAACTACAATAGTTACAGGTAGTGGTTAAAATAAATTTATCATCCTAATTTGAGGAGGAAGTAAAAATGAAAATAGCAATAACAGGAGCAACAGGTCAATTCGGATCATTGGTGATAGAAGCTTTACTTAAAACTGTACCCGCAAGTGATCTTGTAGTTAGTGTGCGGAACCCAGAAAAAGCAAGTGATCTTCAGGCACGTGGAGTGGAAGTCCGTCATGGTGATTTTGATCAACCTGAGACGCTGGAATCAGCATTTGCCGGTGTGGATCGATTATTAATCGTATCTGCAGATGGTGATAATGAAACCCGGATTCGTCAACATAAAGCAGCTGTTGCTGCTGCGGAAAAAGCAGGCGTCGGCTTCATTGCCTACACAAGTGTAGGACAAGCAGACAAGAGTGAGCTATTTCTTGCTGAAGTTCACCGCATCACCGAAGAAGCTATTCGCGCAACAGGCATTCCTTACAGCTTCCTCCGTAATAACTGGTATTTGGAGAATGAGATCGGCTCCATTCAAGGTGCTCTAGCAGGTGCCCCATGGGTGACTTCAGCAGGGAATGGTAAAGTTGGCTGGGCTACACGCGGAGATTATGCAGAAGCTGCAGCAAATGTTCTGACAGGTGACGGACATGAGAACACAGTGTATGAATTGTCTGGCAACCCTTTAACACAAGAGAAATTGACTGAGATCATAGGCAGTGTAATCGGTAAAGAAATCAAAGTAATCCAGGTTGACGACGAGGCTTATGCCAAGACCATGTCGGAGGTGGGTGTCCCAGAAGCTGCGCTTCCAATAGTTGTAGCTATACAACGTGGGATTCGTGAAGGTTGGCTTAATATTGAAAGTAGCGATTTAGAGAAACTGCTGAAACGTTCAGCTACTCCTCTTGCGGATGTCATTCGTGTTATGGTCGGTAATTTACAAGCATAATAATATAAAAGATAAAAGGCTTCCTCGAGGTTGAAAAACCAGTGAGGAGGCCTTTTTTTCTGTGTTGATAGAGGATGAATCAAATACATAACTTTTCACTATTTTGCCTTGTTCATAATTGTGTTAGTTTAGTCTAACTAGTTATACTAAAAGAAATGGAAGATACTTTGAGTGAGTACATAATCTGGCGAATAAGCGAAGGAGATGATTACAAATGAAAAGAAATATCTTGGTGGTATCGGGAGCGGCGGTTGTTGCATTAGGTGCGTATTTGTTATTGGGAGGTATCGATAAGGATACGCCTTCAGCACAAGATACAACCGACATTAAGCAATTAGTGCAAGAATATAGTTCAAGCAGTCTGGAAAACCTGTCCGCGTCTATCACTTCTGAGCAACTTATTGTAACCGATAGTAACAATAAAGAGAAAACTTACGACTTGCCTAAAGATGAGTTTTTTGTTTCTATAGCTCCATATGTGGAGAATACGCATCCTTGCGCAACACATAGCTTGACTGGCTGCCAAGGGGAATTAACGGATGATGAGTTTAAAGTATATATCGAAGACAGCGAAGGCAATGTGATTGTGGATCAAGAAATGAAATCGCTATCTAACGGATTTATTGATCTTTGGTTGCCCCGGGACAAACAATATAACGTAACCATTGAGCAGGACGGAAAAACAGCAAAATCTGAGCTTTCCACTTTTAAGAGTGATAATACATGTGTTACCACTATGCAATTGGCAGAAAGTATCTAAAAAGTTGCAGAGAGAAGACTTGAAAAGCGAATGCTCAGCAGGATGTTTCTTAAGCGATGTCGAAGTCGTTATTGATAATCCAATTAGATCTTCCTTCTGATGTATTCTGTATTGGACTTTCGCCAAATGTCCATCGTATCGGACTCCATTGCAGCTATTTTAAATTTTCGCGGCATTTCTCAAGCTTATCGGACTGCATAGCTCTTATTGGCTTGAAATGGCGCAGAATTGGAGTGTATTTAGGGAAATAACTGCATCTGGGTCCGATAACCTCGTGAAATGTCATAAATCTACGAAATAAGTGCACCTCGGTCCGATCCACCGGAGAGTTAGAAAGTGTTTGGGTAAAAGGAATCCAAACTATCACACGAATGATCAAAAGAAATTGCTTTACAGAAGAGAGGAGAGAGATGAATGGTTAAAGAGCTGATCATTGGGGATGTTTTGCAAGAGCTGGCTGGTACACGTCGGATACTGGAGAAGCTGCCTCAGGAGAATATGACATGGAAACCACACTCTAAGTCAATGAGCCTGGGTGGGCTGGCCACACACCTCGTTAATCTTCTGAGCTGGCAATCCGCAATTCTACTTTACTCGGAGTTTGATTTGGCATCTGTGGCATATCGACGAGAAGCACTGGAGAGTCCCGACGCGGTTCTACAAGAGTTCGACCTGAAAGCTCGTGAGATTGAGGAATTAATTACTGCAAGCAATGTGGAGATGCTCGGCGCGGAGTGGACCTTGCGGAACGGGGAGCAGATCATCCGTCGTCAGACACGGGCAGCTGCGCTTCGTACCATCGGATTGAATCATATGGTTCACCACCGGGCGCAGCTTGGAGTTTATCTGCGGCTGCTTGACGTGCCGGTACCTGGTCTTTACGGACCCTCGGCTGATGATTTAGAATTAGCAAACGGTGAAGGTTGATAAGTGAGGAAGCCCTGCACTGCCAAGTAAGTTCAACATATAGCTCTTACCTGATATATTGGAGTATTAAGTTACTTCCAAACATACGGTAATGGGCTTATTTACTTTTTTCTAGTATTACACTAAATAAAATTCACGGAGGTTCGGAAAGTTTGGGTTGACACTTTAGTTAATCTAGAGATATTATAGATTCATTAAGTCTATGATGGAACGAATATTTTTTTTGGTTTAATAATAGACAAAAAGAGTCTTTAATATCTGCATATAGGAGATGATTCATATGATTTACGATTGCATTATTGTTGGTGGTGGACCCGCAGGCTTGAACGCAGCCCTTGTTCTTGGTAGGGCAAGAAGAAAAATAGCTTTAATTGATAATAATCAGCCAAGGAATGCTGTTACCCATGCATCACATGGTTTTATTACAAGAGACGGGGTTACACCAGCCGAGTTTCGTCGCATTGCGTATGAGGAGGTACTACGTTATCCGTCAGTTGAGCATATCCAGACTGAGATTATTTCGATTAACAAAATTGATTCTGGATTTGCGGTACATGATTCGTTTGGTCATCATATTGAAGCTCGCAGATTGATTTTGGCGACTGGGTTAAAAGAGGTCCTTCCTGAGATAGAGGGCTTACGACCATTATACGGAAAAAGTCTGTTTAATTGCCCGTATTGTGACGGCTGGGAATTACGAGATCAACCCCTTGTCGTTGTTTGCGAAAATCCACATGTTTTTCATATGGCTAAAATGCTGCTCAATTGGAGTAAAGATTTGGTTATCTGCACGAACGGCAAGACATTCCTTTCAGATGAACAGAAAAAAAGTCTTGAGGCTAAGGGAGTTGTAGTCAATGAACAAACAATTTCCTCTTTTATAGGGCATGACGGGCAACTTCAGGCGGTTCGTTTTGCAGATGGTACTGAGATCTTAAGAACGGGAGGGTTTATTTCTCCGAATTTGATCCAAACGGCATCAATCGTAGATCATTTGACTGTAGAGCGGAATGATTCTGGTGGGTTTAGCACGGATGGGTCGGGGAGAACCTCGATTCCAGGATTATATTCGGCTGGAGATGTTTCTTATTTTATGCCTTCTCAGTTAGTGTTTGCCGCGGCTGACGGGAGTCGGACAGCTATGAGTGTAAATATGGATCTTATAGAAGAAGAATTTGAACTTTTTTAACGAATTATGGGTAGGAAGTTGAAAATAATAAATATGCATGATAACATAATTACAAATTAATGATCGGAGTTGAAAAGTATAGTGTAGTAATTATTCTTGCGTCCCATGATGAATAAAACAACAACAATGGTTTATTTCGTTTGTTTTATTCTTTGTATGCAAGAAAGTTACTACTTCTTTTCACTCGAAAATATATCCATATCTAACTCCATTTGGGGCTGGATTTGCTGTATTTATTTGAGTCACAAGAAAGTAACTTTCTTGTGGCTTTTATTTTGTTAAAATACAGGAGGATTATTTTATGTCATTAATAAATGTCACAAATCTAACCTTTGCCTATGAAGGCAGCTACGATAACATATTTGAGAACGTAAACTTTCAAATCGATACCGATTGGAAATTAGGTTTCACAGGGAGAAATGGTCGAGGAAAGACTACATTTCTTAGCTTATTGCTTGGAAAGCATGAATACAGCGGTAATATTTCTGCTCATGTCAGCTTTGAATATTTCCCCTTTCAGGTGAATAACAAGGAGCTTAACACCATAGATGTGATCAGCGAGATTTTTCCGGATTATATTCATTGGAAGTTAATGCGTGAGCTTTCTTTGCTAAAGGTTTCTGAGGATGTGTTATATCGTCCCTTTGATTCATTGTCTAACGGAGAGCAAACGAAAGTGCTGTTAGCCACATTATTCATTAAGGAAAATAGCTTCCTGTTGATTGATGAACCTACAAATCATCTAGATATGACAGCAAGAAAGCTTGTCAGTGATTACCTCAATACGAAAAGTGGATATATTCTGGTTTCACACGACAGATCCTTTCTTGATAATTGTGTGGACCACATTTTATCAATCAACAAAACCAATATAGAGATTCAAAAGGGCAATTTTTCTAGCTGGTGGGAGAATAAAGTCAGACAAGATAACTTTGAGATAGCGGAAGACGAAAAACTTAGAAGAGATATCAAACGCTTGTCAGCCTCATCTAAACGAACAGGTAACTGGTCACATGAGGTGGAAAAAACTAAAAATGGAACTAGAAATTCTGGATCTAAGTTAGATAAAGGTTATGTTGGGCACAAGGCCGCTAAAATGATGAAACGCTCTAAAGCCATCGAGCAAAGACAGCAATCTGCTATCAACGAAAAGTCTAAGCTTCTTAAAAACATCGAAAATTCTGAGAACTTAGAGATTACGCAGCTTGCTTATCATAAACGTCATCTTGAGGAGCTGGACAATGTTTCGGTTTTTTACGGAGAGAAAAGGGTATGTTCAGAAGTAAGCTTTACCATTGAGCAGGGGGAGAGAATTGCACTCTCGGGTAAAAATGGTTCCGGCAAATCAAGTATCATCAAATTGATCTGCGGTGAGGATATAGATTATACCGGCACCTTCACTAAGGATAGCCAGCTTATCATTTCCTACGTATCACAAGACACTTCAGATCTACGGGGCGATTTAACAGATTATGCTAGAGAGAATGGGATAGATGAAAGTCTTTTTAAATCTATTCTGCGAAAGCTTGATTTCTCCAGAATTCAATTTGATAAGGATATATCCACTTACAGTGGCGGCCAAAAGAAAAAAGTCCTGATCGCCAAAAGTCTTAGTGAAAAAGCTCATTTGTATATTTGGGATGAACCGCTTAATTTTATTGATGTTATTTCACGTATGCAAATTGAGGAGCTATTGCTTGAATATACACCAACACTCGTTTTTGTGGAGCATGATCGCGAATTTTGCCATAATGTTGCCACGAAGATCATTGAACTTAGCTGATATTTTTAACATCGATTGAAAATTTCCAACTCTAACAGACCAATATTATTATATTAATAAAGATAATTATTATATATATTACAGTTATCCAATGTACTATAATGGTATAGTTAAACTTTATGATATGTAATTGATGCCTAAAGAAACAACCTATAGAATTGAACAACAGGAGGAAACAAGTTGAGTACACAGAGTGTGGGAATTCCATTAGAAGGTTTTGCAGAATTTAGCCGAACGGTAGCAGCAGAAGGTGCGGTACTGTTGAAGAATGATTATCAGGTGCTTCCGCTTGCTGAAAGTGATAATATTGCTGTTTTTGGCAGAACTCAAGTGAATTATTATCGCAGTGGTACTGGTTCGGGCGGTAGTGTTCATGTTACTTATACGACCAACCTGCTGGGCGGTCTTCGCAGTAAAAAGAACCTTACGGTCAACGAAGATTTGGCAGCAGTATATGAGAAGTGGATTGAGCAAAATCCGTTTGATAATGGTGGCGGCGTTTGGGCTGCAGAGCCATGGAACCAGAAGGAAATGCTTTTATCCGACGAATTGGTAGCTGAGGCTAGAAGTAAATCGAACAAAGCAATCATTGTAATCGGACGTACAGCAGGAGAAGATCAGGATAATGTCGATGGTTCAGGAAGCTACCAACTAACAGCTGATGAAAAGGCGATGCTGAAGCAGGTAACTACATATTTTGAGCAAACGATTGTTGTACTGAACGTCTCTAATATTATTGATATGAGCTGGCTGAACGATGAAAGCTATAAAAATCCGATTTCGTCTGTCATCTACTCTTGGCAGGGGGGAATGGAAGGTGGTAATGCAATTGCGGACGTGCTGGCTGGAGAAGTAACTCCAAGCGGAAAATTAACAGACACGATCGCATATTCCATCAACGATTACCCGTCAACACACAACTACGGTAATGAATTTACAAACCTTTATCAGGAAGATATCTATGTTGGTTATCGTTATTTCGAGACATTTTGCCCAGAAAAGGTTCAATATGAATTTGGTTATGGAATATCGTATACCACGTTTAAGCTCGAGCCAGAAGAAGCTAAACTTATTTACAAAGCTGGCGAACTTAATGTTGAAGTCGGCGTAACCGTAACTAATACAGGAACTACCTTTGCTGGAAAAGAGGTTGTTCAGGTTTATTATGAAGCTCCACAAGGAAAATTGGGACAGCCTGCTAAAGCTTTGGCAGCCTTCGTAAAAACAGAAGTCCTTCAGCCAGGCGAAGCTCAACGTCTTACCGTGAGTTTCCCTGTTCATTCAATGGCTTCCTATGATGATGCTGGTGTGTCAGGGCATGCTTCCGCTTATGTGCTAGAAGAAGGCACGTACCGCATATTTGTGGGAACGAGTGTTAAAAAAGTGGAGGAAGTCAAAGTTGAAGGGAATAGCGGCTATGTCGTGGAAACTCTTCAAGTTGTGGAACAGTTACAAGAAGCTCTTGCACCCACGCAAAGCTTTACAAGAATGCAACCTGGTGTTCAAAAAGCAGACGGTTCATATGAACTTGTTTATGCAGAGGTTCCAACACGCAAGATTTCGTTAGCAGAACGGATCGAGAGCAATCTACCAACAACGATCTCCCAGACAGGCAATCAAGGGCATAAATTAAGAGATGTATTTGAACAAAAAGTTAGTATGGAAGCTTTTATTGCCCAGCTTAGTGACGATGATTTGGCTGCCATTGTACGGGGTGAAGGCATGAGCAGCCCTTTAGTTACACCGGGTACAGCTTCTGCATTTGGAGGAGTAAGTGATAGTCTATATAACTTAGGAATCCCTGTTGCATGTACGGCAGATGGTCCTTCAGGAATTCGTATGGATAGTGGAGCGAAAGCGACTCAGGTTGCGATCGGAACGCTTCTTGCAGCTACTTGGAATGCCGCATTAGTCGAAGAGCTGTATGTGTTAGAAGGACAAGAGTTGGTAAGAAACAACATAGACACCTTGCTTGGACCAGGTCTAAATATTCGTCGCAGCCCGCTTAATGGCCGCAACTTTGAGTATTTTTCTGAAGATCCTTTGATCTCTGGGGTGTTTGCCGCTGCATGTACACGTGGGATTATGAAAGGTGGCTCTAATGCCACGCTGAAGCATTTTGCCTGCAATAATCAGGAGAAACATCGCAGTAAAGTGGACGCTGTTGTGTCGGAACGTGCGCTTCGCGAGATTTATTTGAAAGGTTTTGAAATTGCAGTGAAGCAGGGTGGAGCGAATTCAATTATGACCTCCTATAACCCTGTTAATGGACATTGGGCCGCTTCAAATTACGATTTGAACACTACAATTCTCCGCGGAGAATGGGGCTTCAAAGGTATTGTCATGACAGACTGGTGGGCCATCATGAATGATGTCGTTAATGGTGGAGCTGCAGACCGGAAATTTACAAATTGGATGGTCCGTGCACAAAATGACCTGTACATGGTTGTAGCTAACTATGGCGCCGAAATTAATGGATGGAATGACAACACCATTGAATCCTTGGAAAATGGATCTTTGACTAGAGGAGAGCTGCAACGTTCTGCAATGAATATTTGTGAGTTCATCATACATGCTCCAGTATTCTCGAGAAAACAGCAAATTGTTGAAACAGTTGAGTCCTTTAAGGCTAATCCTTCACTTACTGCAGAACAAGTACAATCCTTATCTCAAAATCCACAGGTTAAGCCAGCCGTTGAAGGATCGACTTTCTTTGAAGTTGGCCAAGCTGGACAATATCGGATCCTCGTGCATATCATGTCAACAGAGCCTGAGCTGGCTCAAAGTGCATGCAATGTTAATTTGAATGATCAATTGATGACAACCATTCAAACCAACGGGACAGAAGGTCAATGGATTAGACAAAAGCTTGTGAAAGTAGAACTCGAAGCAGGTCTTTATGAAATGAAACTGGAATTCATTAAACCAGGTTTACAGATCGACTGGATCGAATTTAATAAAGTTGACTAAGTAGCTCTAAATATAAGTTAAAGGAAAAACCCTGCGCTAATGCAAATCCTCCAATAAGGATGTTTACGATAAACATAATTGTTTAGGCACACAGCCGAACGATTACTGTTGAATTGTAAATAATCTATATTGGAGGATTTACTTTTTGGTGAAGTTTAAATTTGAATACATAGAAAGCCGTATGTCCACAATTTTGCAGTAAAACCTGATCTTAATATCGGTATTAAAATCAAGCCAAATCATCCCGAAGCGCGTCAATGATATTTTCTTTTTTTATCTTGCTAATGGCATACAACATTGTAATAAACACGATAAAGATTACGCCAAACACGCTAATTGCCATACTGCCCCACGGGAATACAAAATTAAAGTTATCTATCCTTTCTACGGCCACTAACCCTTCATAAATCAGCCACGAGATGATTCCCGCTATTGGAATTCCGAACAGCAACGTCCTCATCCCATAAAAGAAACACTCAAAACTCATCATCTTATTGAAATCGCGGTCGGACATCCCCAACGAGCGGAGCATGGCAAGTTCCCGCCTGCGCAGTCTGATATTTGTGGAAATAGTATTGAATACATTTGCAACCGCAATCAGGGAAATCATAATAACAAAAACATAGGTGAACACATCAATAACAAATATTAAACTGCGGTATTGTTCAACTATTGTATGGACATTGTAAAGGGTATAAGCAGACATCATTCCCGTGTCCTGAATGATCGCTTCCATTTCAGCCACCGATTGCGAGGGATTATTTGAAAGAAAGGCCAGGCCCATTTCCGCATGGGTATCCGGGCTTTTAAAGTTCTCTTTGAGTGAATAGGGAGCTACCACCATAAAAACGTATGGCCGCTGCTCTAAAGATTGCCTTGGAGGCGGATCCACCGGGTACGTATCGACAAACGTAATGTTTATGCTTTGCCCCTGTTCCATCATTTGCTTGTCATTTGTTTGGGGGGCGACACTAAATGTCATGGAATGATTTGCAAACATATTAAACACTTCGCTTGGCCTTTCATTATTATCAATACGCTTTTTGGCAACGGCAATCATCTTCGCGTCCTGCCCGGTATATTCATCTGCAGACAAACCCAATTCTTTGATAAAACTCAGATATTTGCTGTCCTCAATAAACTGGATGTCCATGGGTAGTTGAACCGTTTCGTCCGGCGTAGTATACCCCGCGTATTCCCGGTAACGGTCTGAAAAATCGCTTGCCTTAATTACGGATGTATACACATAAACGGTTTGGTACGAGCTTTCATAAACCCCGTCAGAGGTTTTAAGTTTGTTGTAAAGCGGGATCATTTCGCTGTCGTCCGTCACCTGAGTGGTAAAAAGAATGTCATAGTCCATGTCCATTATCAACTGTTCTGAAAGTCGTTTTAGAGTTGTTCCAAAAGCACTTCCCGATACAAACAGCACGACGCTTAAAGTGAGCGATAACACAATGCTGCGATAACGTTTTTTGTTTCTTTTAAAGTTTTTTAACGCAAGTGTACCCTCCAAACCGTAAATACGCTGTGCAAATTTTGATGTTTTTACCGCTTTCGATTCGGTTTTGACCTCGTTGGTCTGACGAATATTCTCCATCACGGGAGTATTTGCAGCTTTTCTGGCCGGGATATAGGCTGAAATCAAAATGGTAACTAAACTGACTGCTGTAGCTGCGACAATTGCGGGGACAGACAACGATAGGGTTAAAGGCACGGTGCTGTGGAAAGTTTTCCCGAAATTCTCGGCAACCATAGGAATTACAAGTCCGATACTGCCTATGCCGACCATAATGCCAATAGGTATGCCGACTGCACCAATGCAAAGTCCCTCAAATAGCACAGAATTTCGCAGTTGCCTTGCCGTTGCACCCACTGATGCGAGAATCCCGAACTGGCGTGTGCGTTCGTTCAGCGAGATGTTGAACGAGTTATAAATCAGAAAAATCGAGCCTATCATTATTATGGCAACCAAAATGCCGCCAACTGAGTACAGAAGCGTGTTGAACAGTTTATTGTCCGAAGCGCCCATGAAGCGCAGTACATCATCGTTAAAGACATAAGCTCCTGCTCCGACTGTACTGCTTGCGTAAGCCGTTACACCGTGCGGATTTTTCAGTGTGACAAATATACTGAAGTTGTCCGCTTGGTCTTTAGGATCTGCTTTCGTTATCAAGGTGTATCCCGGTGCGGAATGTTCCTCAAAACTGGGTCTTTCGCAGATACCTACAACCTTGTAGGTTCTCTCTGATTTTGGAACAAGGGTTTCTTTGTCCTCTCCCGATTCACCCCCGGTCTGATAAGGGTCGTGTTGGCCGAGATTCTTGTTTCCATTCAATCGGCTTCCAACAGAAAGTGAAAGTGTGTCGCCCAACTTAAATCTAACACCGCCCTTTGCAGTAACGTGAGACGGGACGAGAATCTCCTTGCTATTTTCAGGAAGCCTGCCGGAAATCAGGCTTGTGGGTAAGGTATCAAAGGCTTCCTCACTGAATCCGGCGATGAAAAGATAGGGCTTTTCAGGGCTTTTCCCGCCTTCAAGCGTTGCATAACCGATATTTTCAAATGCTGCGCTGTTTGCAACTTTACTGTCATGGGTTCTCTCTTGCACGAAAGAGGAATCAACATCCAAAAACTCAACGTGCCAACCGCCGTATTTCGCAATAGAACCGTTTACCAGATAATTTAACAGGGAAGTGCCAAAGGTAGCGACAGCCGTAATCATGGCGGCGGACAGAACAACTCCGATCACCGTGACAATCGTTCGGGAACGGCTTTTTTTCATACTTTGCAGTGTGACTTTGTTAAAAATATTCATGGCCGAACCACCTGTTCATCCCGCGTTACTTTGCCGTCTGTTATACCGATAATACGGTCTGCTTGCAGGGCAATATTTTCGTCATGGGTGACGAGGATCAGGGTCTGCCCATATTTTTTATTGCTTTCTTTGAGCAGCTTGATGATTTCATGTCCATTTCGGCTATCTAAGCTGCCCGTGGGTTCGTCGGCAAGCATGACCGCCGGGGCATTCATCAAAGCGCGTCCTATGGAAACACGCTGTTGCTGACCACCTGAAAGCTGATTGGGTAAATGCGTTTTTCGATCTTGCAACCCAAGCATTTCGAGCAGGTCATTTAGCCTTTCCTCGTTGACCTTGCGCTTGTCCATAAGGATAGGCAAGGTGATGTTTTCCACTACATTCAGAGTGGGAATGAGGTTGTGAAATTGGTAAATCAGTCCAACTTGCCGTCTGCGGAAGATGGCGAGTTTTTCATTGCTTTGGCTATATACATCTTGCCCGTTCAAATATACCTTTCCGCTTGTCGGTACGTCTACGCCCCCGACGCTGTGAAGCAATGTAGATTTGCCCGAGCCGGACGAACCGATGATTGCGGTGAATCCTCCCTTTTCAATTGTAAGTGAAACATGGTCAAGCGCAGTAACTTGATTATTTCCCTTACCGTAGACTTTGCATAAATTTTCAATTTTTAAAAACTCCATTATGTGAGTCTCCTTTCTGATGGGTTACCCATATAATAGAACCTTCAACTTACATCTCTGTGACTTTCAGGTGAGAGATCTGTCACTTTGAGAAACGAATGGTAAAGATTGCGCCGCCTTGCGGGTGGTTTTTTGCGGTAATCGTTCCTCCTTGCCGCGTTATAATCATCTTGCAGAGAGCCAATCCAATCCCGTATCCTGTAGCGTTTGGGTTTTTCCCGCGATAAAACCTGTCAAACAAGCAGTGCAAATCTTCTTTCTGAAAACCCGCACCGCTGTCGTGGATGGCAATCTCGGTAAATAACCGGTTATCCGTACAATCAATCTCAATCCTCCCGTGCTCGCCTGCACTTTCTATACAATTTTTGAGGATGTTTTGAATTGCTTGCGAAATCCAACCTGGATCGCCTTGAATAAGTACTACTTTCGGCACGTCTATTTGCAAATCAATATAGCGCAGTTCTATTGGGATTAGGAACGGGCGAAGGGCGGAGCGTATCAAGCTATCTACATCTATCTGCTCGTTTTGGAATACCACAATGCCCGCGTCCAAGCGAGATAATTTTAGTAGAGAAGTAATCAGCCAATCCATCCGCACAAGCAATTCTTCTGTTTCTCGTATAAATGCTTTCCGTTCGTTTTCATTAGGGCTATTCTCTAACAAAGACAGAATGAGGTTGGCTGATGTGAGTGGGGTTCGGAGTTGGTGGGCTATGTCGGCCAGCGAATCGGCAAGATGTTCTTTTTCTTTTTTCAGCGCATCGTTTTGCTCCCGAATGCGCAGTAGCATTTTTGTTATCTCGCTGTGCAGAATAGAAAGCTCGCCCTCGTCCGACTCTTCAATGTACAGAAGGTCAGCATTATGAAGCACAAGGTCGATTTGATGTGAAATCCGTGCAATGCTTATGTATCGGGCTTTGGTAAACACGAAAAACGCTATGCCAAAAGCGGCGGTAGAGGTAGTGGTAAGGATTCCCGCCGCCATATTGATTGCAAATCCCAGCGTCACAGCGGAGGTGGCAATTAAGGAGAACAAAATGACAAAATGTCGAAACTCTCTATTCCGAAGCATACTCGTTCCCCAATCTATATCCCGTCCCACGAACAGTCAGAATAATTTGCGGACTTGCTGGATCGTTCTCTATCTTCTCCCGCAAACGTTTGATGTACACGGTCAGTGTATTGTCATTGACAAACTCGCCTGCAGCGTCCCACAATTCGTCAAGCAGCCTGCCTCTCGTGATAATACTTTTCGAATTGCTAATAAACATCAGCAACAAGCGGTATTCTAATGCTGAAAGAAAGACTTCGCTACCGTTTTTCTCCACAATGCCACTTGCCATATCGACATGAAGCCCGTGAATTTTAAAATCAGATATGGAACGCCCACTTTTTCGCAAGGCGGCTCCAATTCGTGCAATCAATTCACGCGGACGAAAAGGCTTAGTGATATAGTCGTCCGCGCCCATGTTCAGCCCGGTAACAACACTTGACTCATCGCCAGAAGCCGTCAGAAAGATTATGGGAATATCTTGCGTTTTTTTGATTTCCGTGCAAACCGCAAAGCCATTTCCATCAGGCAAAGAAATATCAATCAACGCCAAGTCAAATTTATTTCCGGCAAGCGCGGTAAGGGCTTCACTCCGCGTAGGGACATGAGAGACTGTAAATCCCTCTGAGCGGAGCAGAAGCACAAGGTTTTTAGCGATTGTCTTATCGTCCTCAACCAAAAATATCTGGTTCATTTATTTGCACCGTCCTTTACTTTACTGCAACTATATCGTCCGTTAGCCGGGTTTTTAGCGTCAATTGGAACAAGGCAAGTATTTCCCATTTTTTCGCTGATTCCTTTGTCGTTATATAATCTATGCATAACACCTCCTTAGATCTATTATATTTCTTTTGACAGAAACATACAGTCCGAGGTATAAACAAAAAATAAAGGGTGTGTAAACTTATATTAAAGGCAGAGATATGAACGCTAAAATGTAATAGGGTTAAATAGTATGAAGCTAAATGTAACAGGAAGAAATCTCTCGAAAGAAAAGAGTCTGCAAATTAAGGATGAATTTCAAAAGCAATGTCTGATAAAAGGTTTAAAACAAGAAAAAAGCCGTAGGACTTGATAATCCTACGGCAAATCTCAAAAGCCGAAAACATCCTTATTGAACCGTGACAAATGCGCAGGGGATTTGTTCTGTAATAAAGCTATCCATCTAGTTTAAAGTTGAAAATACCTTACTCTGCTTGGAACTGGAACCACTTAAAATCAAACTGGCTCCCCGGTAGAAATATAAAGGTGACGGTTTGCGGACCGGTTATGCGCTCCAATACAAATTCTCTTTCGCAATAATCACTTGACTGTGTAAACTCCACAAGCTGTCTCTTTTCACCCTCTGGTCCGCTAAATAGAATATGCAGAGTATTTTTATCGATAGGCGAATGCCCGCATAAGGTTAGTTTAGTGCTTCCAGTATGACCGAAGTCCATATCTTTAAAGATGAGAGAGACGTTGTTACCAATATTTTTGATTTGTCCATCTGCCAGCGTAAAGGAATCCCCATAAATCTGATTGTATTCCAGAACGTTAAGTTGTTCGTACGCTTTTAAAGGCTTGTTAAACTGAAAGCCCTTGAGATGAATCTTTTTATGAAGAACAAAACAAAGGGTGGTGACACCTTTTATTCGCTCAGGTAATGGGTAGGTCTCCTCTTGATATACATTCCATATGGATGGTTTTTGATAGGTTACCTGTGTCAGCAGAGCTGCGTTTGGAGCATCCGGTGTACCTTTCCATATATCAATCGTATATTTATCGTTATCTAGCGCGAAGATAGGAAGGGTAAGTTCAGTAGCTCCATAATCACCGAAATCGATGTTGTCAAAACAGATCCAGCTTTCTCCTTCTCTTGCAGTAGCCACTCCGCGTTCATTCCCATTTGTTAAGTTCCGGCTCGTATTGCTATGATAACCAGCGGAAACAAACTCATAAGGATTCAAAAAGGCAGCTCCCATATCTCGAATATGGAATTCCATAAGCGAATACAGGCGCACTTGATCTGCACCGTTTTTCGTTGCACACCGTACATAGACGTCTCCGTCTCCCAAAGCCGAAATTACTGCTTCATGCCCATTTGCCTCAAGAACGGCTATATTAGCGTCAATACCGGCAGCATTCGTAACTCGCCATTCAATTTCCTGATAGGTTGCGTTCTCTGGATGAATTTGCACACGAACCGGAAGTGAACGGGTGTCCTTCGTTAGTTGATTTCCTTGCGGGCATATGATTTCCAGCTTGCGAACGGGAATTTCATCTGATAAATAGTTTTGGGATAACTCGCTCACATCCGATAGTGATTGTGATGAGTGTTGATAAAGTACAAGCTCTTCGTCCTTAGAATGATCTAGCTCTCGTGCTTCAGAAGTCAGTGTAAGCTCAGCAGACTGTAAGCCATGGGAAGATGCACGTACAACGATTGTACCTGACTCCAATGAAGAGGCAATGACCGCAAGCAATTTGCCGCTGAACATCCGGCGACTTGTTCCTTTATATGAATCGTAGTCAGTGCTGTCACCATTATCCAAACCAACAAGACGCCCCGGTCCTTCTACAGTGATTTGAATACGATTATTGGCGTTCTCCACGGGACGTCCTTCTTGATCGAGGGTCGAGATCTCCACAAATACCAAGTCCGATCCGTCAGCAGTCATCTGAGTTTTATCAGGATTCATGACCACAGTGGCCGAATCTCCGAAAGAAGTTACCGTATCATCAGCGATCTGTACTCCGTGTTCATCATAAGCGACTGCTCGGAGAGTACCTTTGCTATAGGGGAGCTGCCATTCCCCAAGCAGCTTTTTACCATGTTTATGGTCAATGTTAACCGTGCCCATGGATTGATCATTAAAGAACAATTCGATTTGTGGTGCGTTGGAGCATACTCGCACATCAATAAGCTGCCCTTCAGAAAAATCCCAGTACGGAAAAATATGAATCATCGGGGCGACCTTGTAATCCGTCCATTCTGCTTGATAAATATAATAGGAATCCTTTTTGAATCCTGCGGTATCCAGTTGACCGAAATACGAGTTTTTAGTGAAGTACGGAGTCGGCTCCCCAATATAGTCAAATCCAGTCCAAATAAATTGTCCAGGTGAGTAGGTCGCATCACGATCTGCGATGATGCAAGCTTCTGTGTTTTTGGCACCCCAGCTAGTAGAACTGTTCCCTAAGGCTGAGCATTGTTCATCATCGTCAGACAATACAGACTGAGCATAAGGGAAGTGGTAGATGCCTCTGCTCTGTACAGTAGACGAAGTTTCACTACCATAAATAATCCAGTCGGGATGTTCCTCATGATGCTGGTCATAGTATTTTTCGGCATAGTTATACCCTGCGAACTTCACTAGATCTGCGCATTTCTGTGCATTCTCCCATGGCATATAGTTGGAACCGATAGTAACCACTGCATTTCCTTTAGGGTCATGAACCTGCACCAGATCACGTAATTCTATGGTTAACTCTTGGCCGCGTTCATCGGCATGGGTGTCGTATATTTCATTTCCGATACTCCACATGAGCATGGAGGGGCGATTTCTATCCCGGCGTACCCAGCTGGCAATATCTTGTTTCCACCAATCCGGATAAAATCTGGCGTAGTCAAAAGGAGTTTTACTGCGTTCCCACATATCGAATGCTTCGGAAACTATGAGCACGCCCATCTCATCCGCTAGTTCCATCAGTTCAACGGCTGGCATATTGTGGGCCGTACGAATAGCGTTTACGCCCATCTCCTGCAGGAGGATAATCTGTCTTTTTAGAGCTGCCTTATTCACCGCAGCCCCCAAACATCCCAAATCATGATGTTGGCATACGCCATGAATCTTCACCTTTCGGCCATTCAAAAAGAAACCTTGTTGGCTGTCAAACTCCATCGTACGGAATCCGAAGGTTTGGATTTCTTCTTCTATTACCTGATCATTCTCCAGCAGTTCAGTTTTTAGGGAATAGCAGTAAGGCTGGTTAATATCCCAGAGCATTGGATTATTGACGGATAAGAGGGCAGAGCTGGATACAGCAGACCCGACTTGTACTGGACTTTCATTTTCTACATGAGAGATACAGATACCTGAAGCGTCCAGTATACTGTGACGAATTATGTAGTGTTTTTCGCTTTGCAATAGATCATTGCACAAGACTTCGGTATCTACCTCAACATTCCAGGAATCCTCTTTTTTGTGAGTAGAGATATAAATACCATCAGGCACAATATGTGTCCCCGGATACGTCTTCAGCCATACACTGCGATAGATGCCCGCACCAGAATACCAGCGTGAATTAGGAGACTCATGAACCACTTGAACATAGATTTCGTTGATACCTTCAATAATGTATGGCGTGATATCTATTTCAAAAGTGGAGTATCCATTTTTCCAGACGCCTGCGATATGGCCGTTCACATAGAGAGTGGAGTCCATGTATACGCCTTCAAAACGAAGCGAGACAAGACTATTTGGCACTTTCTCATCTATAACTATGCTTTTACGGTACCAGCCTTCTCCGCTTTGATATAGATTATGTGTATCAAAAATTAGCCAGTCATGGGGTAAGGTTACGTCGATCCACTCCGAATCAGCTGCTATCACCGATTCTAAAGTGGACTTAAGCGGCTGTTTGCTGAATAACCAGTCATTATTTAATCTTGTTTTCTGACTCATGAATGAAGTTCTCCTTTATCTTTGGAAAATTTAGAAGTGGTTATTAATGATGTGAATGATTTCCGTAAAGCCTTTTGTATTCTTTTTTATCATATCAAAGATTTTGCTAAAAGACATTCACGAAGAAGAGTGAAAAAACTGTTATAACAAAGCTATTGAAATCGCATTCAAAATGATAACATGCTATTGGTAAATTATCTATTTATTTCTTAATATATCTTTTATTGCGGAGGATGAAATTTATACAAAAACAGTACTAATGAATGATGCAAAGAAGTATCTCTGATCTATGAAAAAGATTTTCGCTACAGAAGCTAATGAAAGTGAAGTGAGGGAAATTGCCTGGTACACCGGCTAAGATGTGTTGGGCTTATCGCTGATTTAATACTTTACAAATACTTGTCTGCATGTACTTGTGTTTGTTCGAATAAGTTAGAAAGAAGGACAGGACAAACCATAGGTGGAGATGCGTATAAATGGGGATGCGTAAACAAAGTTTTATTCGTGGCACGTTCATATTAACCGTGTCGTCATTTTTCACAAAAGGGCTTGGTTTTTTGAACGGAGTCTTGCTGGCACGTTTTTTGGGAGCAGAGGGAGTAGGGCTGCTTATGATTGCTCATCCACTGCTTCCCTTATTTATTACGCTGACAGAGCTGGGGCTTCCTGTTGCGATTTCAAAGCTTGTATCGGAAGCTGAGGTTAAGCAGGATGAAGCGCGAGTAAAGCGGATTCTCACAGTATCCTTAAGCATTACGGGTACGTTGAGTATTATATTAACTTTAGTGGCTCTGTTTGGCTCCAAATGGATCGCATCGATTTTTTTGGCCGATCAGCGGGCGTATTATGCTATGGTTGCTATTACGCCGATCATTCCAATTATTGCGATGTCTGCTGTACTGAAAGGTTATTTTCGTGGAAAACAGAACATGAACCCACTTGCCTTTTCCGATATTATTGAGAATCTGGCGCAAATCATTGTCATTATCGGTGTTGTCAACGTATTGTTGCCCTACGGTATTGCCTATGCGGCTGCTGGTGCAATGGCTGCCTCCGTTGTTGGGGAAGGTTTTGGTTTGCTCTATTTATTCGCTGTTTTCAAATGGGCAAATCGAGGTAAGATCAAAACCTCTCCACCACCTACGTCAAGAATTTCAATTAAAGGAGACAGTACGTTGAGAGATTTGCTGCGCATCGGCTTACCGATGACAGGCAGCGGTTTTATTCATTCTCTCTATCATGCCTTTCTACCACTGCTGATTACGAAAAGTCTAGTACTGTTTGGTGTGGGTGTTGAGATGGCGACCAAGCAATTCGGACTTCTGGCGGGTTATGCTCTTCCCATGTTGTTTCTCCCCAGCTTCTTCACACAATCGTTGTCGACTGCATTAATTCCGGCGATCAGCGAAGCAAGTGTGAGCAACAATAGCAAGCTTATGCATAGTCGGATGGATATGGCTATGCGATCCGCGCTTATAGTAGGTTTCCCATGTACAATCATCCTGTACTTATGGGCTGTACCCTTAACAACCATGATCTATCATTCGCCAGAAGCGGGCGAGCTGTTAAAGTTAATTGCACCCTTATTTTTTCTTTATTATTTCGGAGCGCCACTGCAAGCAATTTTGCTTGGTTTGGGGAAAGCATCAACGGTTATGTGGAATCATATTCTTACGAATGTCTTTGAAGTGATTGCGATCTTTGTTCTAGGTTCTAATATTGGAATCGAAGGGGTGGCCATGGGATTCGGACTGGGGCTCTTGCTGCTGACACTGTTGAATTTTTTATCTGTGGCAGGAACGATCGGATTTTATTTTGACTTTCGTATTGTATTCAAGGTGGGAGCAGGAGGAATTGTCATGGCGCTTAGCGGGTTGGCGGCTCACGGAATTCTGGAGCGATTGGACCTGGGGCAGATTATTCAACTGTTCGGAGCGTTGCTTGTTTCGTTAATCACCTATGCAGCAACATTGCAGGTAACCCATGCGTGGGAAAGGGCACCGAAACCACCAACGATTACACCTGTTTCTTGAAAGGAGATATTTCGGTAGCATGCTCCAAAAAGTAAATTGAGTAATGATGCAACCCTCTTTGTACCAGTATGGGGGCGGATGAAGGTCATGGATGGGGAGCAGCGAGATGTTTAACTGTATTTTGTGCAGCTATAATCGTTCAAAACAGTTGTGTATTGAAAATAACTGTATTTCTTACATCTATTCTCACGAGTTAAAGCCTATTAGGTGATTTCTCTTGATTTTAATTGTATAGAATGCAGTTAAAGTCGGAGTTATTCCCTAGCAATATGGATTAAGTGTATAAAATACAGTTATCTCATTAGATTGCGTTAAAATCTTGCGCTACAAATATACGGAGTGGGGATATCAGAAGTTACAGTCATAATTTGCTCAGGCAAACCGCCAGTGATCCAAAATATCAGGCAACGATCCTTGATTATCGGAGATTGCTGCCTAATTGACCATGTGTTAACTACGCTCAATTGCCTCAAAGCAAAAATGGAGTCTATCTCATAAGTAATTTAAGTAATTCCTATTGGGATGATTCATATGGCAAGTTGGATTGATTAGGTAACATTTTGCGCACACGTATTTGCTATCGGACACAGCTGACCTTAAGAGCAGATTTAGCTTACATTTGGAATTTTATCGGACCCCATCGCAGTTATTACCATGAAAAAAACCAAAAATGGCTCTCTTTTTGAGGAATAGTTGCACTGGAGTCCGTAACCTAACTAAAAATCCTAAAAACAAGCAAATAGCGTCTTCTGAGTCCGAAAAGCTCTAAACTTGATCAAGACTGGGTGATTTAGGTAGGTGCAACGGATAAAAGCATTCGACCCCCGGTTCATAACAGCAAAGCAACAATTCTCCTATAACGGATGATCGCTGCTCTGCTGTTTTTTACTAAAAGAAATAGTAGGTGGTCTTTATGGAAAGAAAACATGTAGTATAGTTTGAACAGATGAATACGTACTGGAGCAAGTTATTGGAGAGGGTAGGGGAGCTGATATACCAATCCCATGGCATTTAATGAATGATTTGGTTGCGTTACTGGTTCGTACCCGTTTACGGACTGACTGAAATGGAGATGTATACTATTAAGTAAGTACTGATAAGGAGAGTTTGTCAAAAAGGACGGCAAAAGGTGCGATTCAAGCTTTTACGAGACAGTTAAAAAGTGGAGCAGGAGAACGCTAGTTATTACCGAGTATTACCGAGTATTATCCTTGACCGTATTTTTTTCTGTAATGAGTCAGTGTGAGTAGTGGCCAGATATACTGATAACTATGATAATTGGAATAAAAATTACCGGGGAGACCAGCGCCAGTGGGATAAGAAGTTTTCCAATCCTCTTCATGAATAGACGTGATTAGTCTTTGAATTCCTTTTTCCACCGCAGCTGTTGGCTCTGGCTGAACGGCGATAATCGCATCAAGTGCCCAGGCGGTTTGTGAAGGTGTGCTTTCTCTTAAAGGAACATATTGTAGAAGACGGTCGCTGTGACAAGACTCCCCCCAACCGCCGTCCGAGTTCTGAATGCTTAGAAGCCACTTCACTCCTTTTTGCAATGTATCATGATTTATAGGCAGCCCAACAGCCTGCAGGCCTGTTAATGATGCCCAAGTGCCATAAATATAACAAACACCCCATCTTCCATACCACGAACCATCCTTCTCCTGATGTTGAATCAGCCATTTTGTACCCCTTTTAATGAACTCGTGTTGTGTATTTAAACCAGCGAAGTTTCCGAGAAACTCCAAAGTTCGTCCGGTAAGATCTGCTTCCGAAGGATCAATGGCTGCAGATTTAGCACCATCGATAGCGAGCCATGTGAGCATTTCTTTATTGGTGTTTTTTTCGAATGCCGGCCAGCCGCCGTCGTTATTTTGCATCGATAGGACCCAATTCAGTCCGCGATTCCATGATTCCAGATATGAAGGGTGAATGGTTGATAAGCTTCGGATGGCTCGCAAGGCTGCCGTTGTATCATCTACGTCCGGATTGATTGTATTAGACTCAGAGAATCCCCATCCACCGGGAACTATATCCGGATTATGGATGCTCCAATCAGCAGTTTTATGATGCTGTTTATCCAGAAGATAAGAAGCAGCGTGTTTTATTCCTTTGTGATCAACTGGAATTTGTGCCTCTTGTAAAGCATAGGAGATTAACGCTGTATCCCATATTGTAGATGGAGAGTTTTGAATTGTAGTATTATGATTTGATTGGCATTGCAGCGCGGTGAGACCTCGAATGGCCTGTGTAATTATCGGATGCTGCCGATCATAATCGAGAGCAAGCAGGGCAAAAACCATAAGAATTGTACTGCTGGCATAGCTGTAAAAGGTACCGTCGGATTCGATTCGCTGGAGCATATATTGCTCCGCTTTGTTTTTGGCAGCTTCATGTATGTAGTGTGGACTCCCGAGTAATCTGCTCAAACCCATTTGAATAACATCCTGCATCTCCTGATATCCACGGGTAGGCGATTCATCTCTATCCAATCGTGTCTCCATAAGATCTGACAGATCAGGAGCATGGGTTGTAGTGATCGAAAATCGCCGATCGGCCATAATGAGCATAGGAGTGAGGTGTACCCTAGAGTAGCCAGAGAATTCGAAATAGTTAATTGGGAAGTAAGACGGAAACAAAAGCACCTCCAGTGGAATCGAAGAAATTGCTAAAGGCCACTTGCTTTGACCCGTTGCGGCGAGAATGACTCTAGTTAAGATACTTGTGACCTTGCCTAAACCACCTTTAGACAGTATATAACGCTTAGCCCGAAGTATTGGCTCGTCTGTTATCTTACTGTATCCAGAATAGAGCAGGGCATAATAAGCTTCGACTGATGTGGATAAGTTCCCAGCTTCTTCGTCCTTATATAACTGCCAGCAACCCTCTCGCTGTTGTGCATCAAGAATGCGATCATGTAGCTGCCGAATGAGCGTTTCATTCTGTAGGTTCAACACCCTAAAGAGAATGATCATATAAGCATCGATCACAATCCCGTTCTCAAAACAAAAATGCCATGAGCCGTCATCCTTCTGCTGTTGTAGCAAGAACGTTGACAAACGTTCGATTTCTTCATCTACTTTACTTAGTATATCCGTCATGTTTTGGGTTCCTCCGAAGGGCATCATTTTTAACATTATATGAAGTCGGAGAACAGGACATGAAAAAGAGCTGCTTAGTCGCTTTTACGCAACTTTGCAGCCCTTTTTACATTCCCTCTTAGCATTATTAAACGGTTAATTTTCAATCACAATACGATTTAGCTTGAGATTAACCGGAGCTGCAATGGTGTCACCTACAGGGCATTTGCTCTCCAGAAATTGTACGAACTGTTCGACCTTCTCAGCAGGGGATGGAGTCTTTATGTAGAATGTATACCGAATATCGGAATAGCCAGGACGTACTTCAGAGCGGTTGAAGAATCCGTCGAGATCCAAGTCACCTTCCACATCTACTCTGAAATCTTCAAGCTCCACCTCAAATTTAGAGGCGTAGACCCGAGCTACAATGGATTGGCAGGCACCCAAAGAAGCGAGCAAAGCTTCAACAGGATTCATTCCTGTATCCGTACCCCCTAGACTTGTCGGTTCATCGATGACCAGCTCGAATTGTCTTGCATTAGTAACGACCTTTACGCCGTCTTGCAAATGAGCAGTTGCTTTGAAAGTTTGAACATTTGGCATGTGTTTACACTCCTTCTTGTGGACAAACTAAGGATGATTTAATGTTTCTTATTTTTTGAAATTCATAGTATGTTTCTAGGAATTGTATAGATTATAGTTCTATTCTGTATACCCGTCAATACATGATTAAAATTATAGTTAGGAGGCAGCTAGAGTGTCGACCGAAATTGAGGGCTATTTGGACTATCCTATGGTTGCAATTCCAGGGGGAAAAATAGAATTAAGAGACGATCGGATAAAGCGTAGATGGAAAGTACAATTCAAACCGTTTCTTCTTGCACCCTATCCTGTAACTATGGATCTATCCAATGCTATAATTAATAACTCATCTCAGGGAGATCTAAAGCCGGTTGTGAATATATAGGTGAAGATGGTATACACATTACTTGGGATAAGGAGTCAGACGGCTTCCATCTTACCCGGTCTTATTAATGGGCTATGGTTTTGTAAGTGGAATTAGAGGAGGGAATAATTATGCGCGAAGGGCACATAGATAAGCACGGTTATAACGAGCATCGAGAATACGGAGAGCATGAAGAAATGAATATAAATGGAGTCAAGGAGGGTTCGGAGCATCCTCACAAAAGCGCTCAGACCTTTCGTCGTGCTAGGGCTATCGCATTTTTGGACAAGCTAATGATTAATCGTTCGGCGTTGCAGCAGCAGCTAAACGAGTCAGAGATTGAATCGGCAAAACAAGTCATTAGTGGTGAACTAAAAGCTACGGAAGCGATCATCGATGAGTTCATACATATGTTTCAGATTCATGAGATAACTTCTGATAATAGAGAAGAGAGAAGATAGAACCTAAGCCACTCAGCTATATAGAGGTGTTCATTCCCTAAGTTTTGATATGAATGAAAAAAAGACTTCTGAAGAAATCAGAGGTCTTCTTTATGTGTAGCAAATAAAGAAAAATGTCTAATGTAAAGAGAATACATCATTAAGTAAAACGCTTTCATGTTCACTCGATAAATTGATTTATATAATTAGTCCTGTAAGCAATATAAAAATGGGGGGCGAAAAAGAATGAAAAAAGTCAACAAAAAAAGGATTAACCTAACTCTAACAGTGTTGATGGCTATGTCCATGCTTATCACTGCTTGTGGTGGGAACAACGGGAATAACGTGAATTCTGAGGCTAATGTAAACGCAGGCAAAACGGGAAAAACCTCTGCGGCGGAAGAGAAGCTCAAGATTACTATGTGGTCCCAATTCGCGGATCCAAATTCTAAAGACGGCGGGTTTGTTGGTTTTTATAAAGCACTTAAAGCAACCCAGGCTAAATTTCCTAATGTTGAAATCGAGCATGTGGGTGTTGGGGGCGAATCTTATAAAACAAAAGTGAAAGCGGCTTCAGCCGCCAATGAGCTGCCCGACATTTTTTACACCTGGGGTGGCGGATTCTCTGAGCCATTTATAGCGGGGAACCGGATTTTGTCCATTGATGATCTCGCAAAAGATGGAACGCTGGACCAAATTGTACCAGGTACGACAGACAATTTCATCTTCGATAGCAAGCTTTACGGTCTGCCGATCAATATAGCTACTGCTCAAATGTACGTCAATAAAGAACTATTTGAGCAAGCAGGAGCGAAAATTCCGGAAACATGGGATGAGCTTGTTGCTGCGATTGAAGCACTAAAAGCAAAAGGCATTCAGCCGATTGCACTTGGGGCTAAAGACAGATGGCCAGCAATGCAATGGAACGCGATTCTAGCCATCCGGATGGCAGGCGTGGATGCTGTAAATGCCGCTTTAACGAAAACAGGATCATTCGACACAGCTGAATTCACAGAAGCTGCTGCGAAATACAAACAATTGATTGATGCGGACTCCTTCGGCAAACATTTTGTTGGAACTTCTTATGATGACGCGACAAATATGTTCCTATCAGGCAAAGCAGCTATGATGTTCATGGGCGCTTGGGTCAACGGACAGATTGAAGATGATAACTCTCTGGTCAAAGGTAAAGTGGTACCGATTAAATTTCCAACCATTCCAGGGGGGAAAGGAAATGCTGACGAGTGGTTCGGAGGTTCGGGTGAAACATTCGTGCTCAATGCCGATCTGAAAAACAAGGAAAGAATATGGGAAGTATACAAGTTCTTTATTGAGACCATGTCTAAAGAAGTATTTCTGGCTGGTTCAGGCTCCTCAGCATGGAAAGTTGATGTAGGTGACACTTCTCAAATGAATCCACTGGCTCTGCAAATTGGTGAATTGTCCTCATCAGCAACTGGTTTCTCCTACTGGTGGGATCAAATGCTGAATGGTAATGACACTGAATCTATGTTCGGTTCGCTGATGAAATTCGTCGCCGGAAAAACAACACCTGAAGACTACACGAAAGAACTACAGAGCAAGGTCAATCAAGGACAATAATCTGCGTCAGGCGGCGAGAATTGTTCGCCGCCTGATCGATTTAAGGTGGAGTGAAGTATGCATCAAGTATTCGGAAACAAAAAGGCTATCGCCGTATTTGTTGTTCCTGCTTTGATTTTATACATTCTTGTTGGCTTTTTCCCGATCCTTCAGTCTATGTATTACAGTCTGCTGGACTGGGATGGGATACAACCGGCTAAATTTATTGGTTTAGCTTCTTATAAGGATTTATTTTTTGCAGATACGTACGGCATGGATTTTAATCATTCGATACTTAATACGTTGTATCTGGCAGTTCTTTCTGTTTTCATGCAACTTCCGATAGCTCTGGTGCTCGCTCTGGTTCTTGCCAGAGGGGTGTGGGGTGAAAAGCTGTATCGTACTTTGTATTTCATTCCAGTCTTGGTATCTTCCTCTGTCATCGGGGTTATGTTTCTGAAAATCTATCAGCCTGAATATGGCTTGCTGAATACGATACTCAATCAACTAGGCTTGTCCTCCTGGACACATGATTGGTTAACGGAAAGCGGAACTGCACTAATAAGTGTTATGATTCCAATCGTTTGGCAATATATCGGCTACCATATGCTTCTAATGTACGCTGCCATCAAAGGGATTCCTGAAGATTTGTACGAGGCTGCGAAAATTGACGGAGCATCAAGTATAAGAACCGCCTTCTCTATCACTATTCCACTTATTTCACCGATCCTGAAGGTATGCGTCATATTTGCTGTTTTGGGATCATTGAAGTTTTTCGATTTAGTCTTCATTATGACCAATGGCTACCCTACACCGGAAACTAGTGTTCCAAGTACATTGATGTATTCGTCGATTTTTAATCGCAATATGTATGGGTACGGCAGCGCGATGGCCGTGTTTATGGTTGTGGAATGTCTCTTTTTCTACTTAGTTCTACAAAAACTGATCAGAACCTACGATGATAAGGAGGAGAGCTAATGACAACAACACATAACCGCCGCTGGCCAAAGGTTGTTTTGCAGATTGCGTTTCTAATCTTCGCAGTTATTCAACTGTATCCGCTCGTGTGGCTTGTATTTTCCTCCTTTAAAACAAACATAGAAATTACAGGCTCAAATGTGATGGGCTTGCCTAATGAGTGGCGGTGGGCGAACTACGACTACGCACTTTTTAAGGCGAATATCGCACGTAACTTTTTGAACAGCCTTATGTATACAACGGTAACTGTCATTATTTCTGCTCTGTTATCGGCAATGGTTTCTTTTGCTGTCGCAAGAATGAAGTGGAAGCTTAATAATGTGGTGCTTACTTTCTTCATGCTGGGATTGATGATCCCTGTTCATGCTACGCTGCTACCTGTCTTTCAGATGTTAAAAATGACAAGCTTGCTGAATACGCCTTGGGCCTTAATCATTCCTTATACCGTTAGTGCACTTCCTACTACAATCTTTATCATGATTGGTTTCTTTAGAGCGCTGCCAGGGGAGTTGGAAGAAGCCAGCGTTGTAGACGGCTGCAATATTTATCAGGTTTTTTTCCGTATTATGCTTCCGCTTGTAAAGCCGGCTATCGTAACCACTTCCATCTTTACTTTTTTATCCGCTTGGAACGAACTGATGTTTGCCAATACATTCATTAATGATCCTGACTTAGCAACAATTACCGTCGCCATCAATTCGTTTAAAAGTGCCTATGCCACAGAATTTGGACCTATGTTCGCAGGAATGGTTGTGGCTACACTACCCATGATCATTATCTACTTGTTCCTAAGTAATCAAGTCCAAAAAAGCATTATTGCCGGGGCAGTTAAGGGTTAAAGCAATGGGATAGGAATCTTTCGAAAAATGCTATACTAGTGTCGTATTGAAGAAGCTATAAATAAAAGTCCGTATTCGCTTAATGTCGGCCAGGAGGTTACCGATGAGGTTTGCACGTATCCGATCACAAATCGTTTTTTACTACTTGGTCTTATTAGTGGTTTCCATGATTGCAAGCGGTATTATGTACCAACGAATCAATGAGAAATTCACCGAGGAAAAGGTAGGTGAGGTATCGCTTCAAACCTTGAACGCCATGAATTCCGGAATCGAATCACTTCTTGACAGCACGAATAATTATTCCAAGATGATCGTGTCGAACAATACGGTTCAGGAAATTTTGGGCAGTGATCTGGCGGGTAACGACATCGGAATTTTAACTTACAAGCTAGAGGTTGCTCTGTCAGATTTTATGCTCGCAGAGCCCTCTATCTCTTCTGTGTATCTATTCGATAATGCAGGACGTAAGTTTGCGATTGATTTGCAGTCTGCAAAACCGATCAGAACGGATGGGATCGAGTCAGCGGAATGGTACTCCGAGGCGGTCGCCTTAGACGGAAAAGCAATTTGGAGGAAAAATGCCGGAGGTATCTTCAATTTTGAGACGAAGGAACCCCAGCAGGATCCACAATATATTTCTCTGATTCGCATCGTAAACGACATGAACACTTCCAAGAAAATAGGAGTATTAGTCGTGAACATTACGGTTCAGGAGCTGAAAAAAAGCTATGAACGTTCGATCAACGATAATAAACCTGATTTAATGATCGAAACTGGATATGAGACACTCCTTGATTTTTCACGGCCTGAATTATCGAACTATACAAACTCTTCTATGCTTGATGTGCCGCTCGGCAGTAGCAAAATCGTAAAGATCAAAGATCATAATTATCTGATCTCTTCTCTGGTTTCAATGGATCGTGGTTGGAGGTTTACTAGCGCTCAGCCTCTGGGGGAATGGGAAAGCCCCTATCGTCAATTTAATCTGATGCTGTTAATGATTATGTTGTTTAATTTCATTTCTATATTTTTAGGTTCCGTCTGGATTTCTAGATTCATTACTACACCTATTTTACATATGCTGCGATCCATGAAAAAAGTGGAGATTGGAGATTTCAGTTTGGTTCGGTACGAGGCGAGAACGGATGAGCTGAACCAGTTGAAAGATAGGTATAACAATATGATTATGACCATTGAGCAAGCGCTGAAGCGGGAGAAAGAAGAACAGAAATTGATTCGGAAACTCGAATTGGATATTTTGCAGCAGCAAATTAAACCACATTTTTTATATAACACGTTAGAATCAGCTGGCTATTTAACTTTGTCAGGAAATAATAATGAGGCGTACCAGATTATTTCTGAGCTTGCAGCCTTCTATCGTCAGAGTCTTAGTAAGGGCAGTGATGTAGTAACGTTAAGAGAAGAAGTAGAGATCACTAAAAGTTATCTGAGTATACAAAATATTCGCTATCCAGAAATTTTCATCAGTGAAATTGAGGTGTCGGAAGAAGCTGAGTATGTTCGGATACCCAAATTGACGCTTCAGCCGCTTGTAGAAAATGCGCTTTATCATGGTATTCGCCCTTTAGGGGAGTGTGGTAAGATTCGCATCCTTGCCCGTATTCAGGGGAATCGACTGAAGCTAGTCGTGGAAGATGATGGTGTGGGGATGAATGAAGACAAACGTCGGGAAATGCAAGCTGAGCCCTATGGGCAAAATGAGTCCAGTTTTGGGTTGCGCGGTACTTTGATGCGTTTGAAGCTGTACTATGGGGCGGACATGAATTGTAGTTTGGTCAGTGCACCGGGAGAAGGAACTCGGATTGAATTGGAACTACCGCTTGAGGAGGGGAATAGTCATGGAGCTTGAACTGCTCAGAGCCATTATTGTGGATGATGAAATTAATGCGAGAAAAATTGTTCCCATCATTATAGATTGGCAAGCAGTTGGTTACAGATTCGTAGGTGAGGCCTCGAATGGAAGCGAAGCGTTAGATCTGATCGAAACCATGAAACCGGATGTAGTATTTACAGATATCAGTATGCCTTTTATGGATGGACTGGAATTAAGCCGGTTGATAAAAGAAAGGTATCCGCTAGTCAAAATTGTGATCATCACTGCACATCCCGAATTCGAATATGCAAAAAGAAGCCTGGACATTGGAGTGCAAAATTTTATCTTGAAGCCGCTCCAAGCCGAGGAGGTACGAAGAGTTGCGGTAGATCTTCATGGGAAAATCCGGGAAGAGACAGAGCGGTGGAACGAATATCAGGAGCTGAATCGACAGTTAAAAGAACACGCCGTTCAACTAAAAGAAAAATTTCTAAATGATTTGCTATCAGGCCTCTGGGACCCCGATCAGTTGGATAGCCGATTCCATTACTTTTTTCCTGAATCAGCGAACAGCTTGTTTTCAATCATGCTTATTGAACTTCAAATTCCCTTAGAAGAAGGGGAGGAACAACGAATCCTGCAGTCTTTGCGTTGTAAGAGGTTTATTGATTACGCGCTTGAAGATTATGAGGGAATCGAAGTTTTTTTTGATAACAGTCAACGGATTGTCCTTCTTAATAGAAAAGATAATCAGAATCTTACGAAGATTGGAGAGTGGCTGGCCCAATCGCTCCATGAAAAGCTTGGATGTAAAGCTTGCATTGGCGTAGGTAGTACCTGTACGGATTTCAATAGGATCAAAGAATCCTATAAAGAGGCGCTGGAGGCAGTTAGATATGGTAAGTTAAAGGGCAGTAACGCCATCTATTTTTTTAATGATGAAATTCATTTCGGGGGCCGATCCTGGGAAGCTAAGACGAATGAAATTGAGGAAATTTTGTTTTTTGTAAAAGCTGGTGTCTTAGACAAGGCTGTGCAATCCATTGAGAAAATGTTTCAGGATTTGGAGAAGTCCAAGGCTTTTTCTGTGGAACGAGCTAGGCTGGTTTCGGCCCAATTTGTCTCCACATTAATCAATTCACTCGCTGAAATGGGAGTTATACTAGATAATAATCTTTCTTTCGATATTTCGCCATATAAAAGGATTTTTGAGCTCGATAGCCTGCCAGACATGCAACAGACATTACTTGAACTCACAGAGAAGATAACCTCTCAAGTAACCCGGGCACGAAGCAAAAAAACTAATAATATTATCCATGAAGTTAAAGAATTTATTCAACAGGAGATGCACATTCCGGAGATGTCTTTATCCTATGTATCGAATAAATTCCACATGAATTCCAGTTACTTTAGCCGGATCTTTAAGCAGGACACAGGGATTAGCTTTACGGATTATCTTCTCAAGTGCAGAATGGAAAAAGCGGTGAAGCTTCTGAATGAAACGGATTGGAAAGCTTATCAAATTGCTGAAAAGGTCGGCATTAAAGATCCATTTTACTTCAGTAACTGTTTTAAAAAAGTAATGGGAGTATCCGTTCAGGAGTATAAGAAAAATAGCTTTTCCCTATAAATCACTCCGTTGAATTTGATAATTTTTCTCTTTAAGCCCGCACTTTATGCGGGTTTTTTATTGTTTTTTTTAGATATAAAGTAAGCAATAATGATGTTACAAAATGGAAAAATGATCTTGACAGAAATGGTTTCTATCGTATACATTTGTATACATGAAGAGCGCGTATACAAATGTATACACCGCAAAAGGAGGAAATAAAATGCGTGAAGGACATGTCGGCAAACGTGGCGGTCATAGGGAACATGGAGAGCACAGAGATCGTGAGGGACGTGGCGAACACAGAGATCGTGGCTTTATGAAACATGGGATGACGGAATCAATGGATCCACATCCTAAAAGTGCTCAAACTTTTCGCCGTGGCAGAGCCATCGCTTTTTTAGATAAGCTTATGGTTAACCGGGCTACATTACAGCGGCAGTTAAATCAGCCTGAGCTTGAATCGATTAAACAAGTGGTTAGCGGTGAATTAAAAGCAACGGAAGCGATCATTGAAGAGTTTAAACAAATCTTTCAGATTCATGAGATCGCTCCAGAAGATACAACATCAAAAGTTAATAAAGAGGAGAGTAAAGAAAAAGATGAAAATAACTGAGCTCATTAAAACCCGTAGAAGTACAAAACAATTCAAACAGACTCCAATTCGTGAAGAGGAGTTACATTCATGGCTGGAGGCTGCAAGTTACGCTCCTAATCATCGTATGACCGAACCTTGGGAGCTTCTTTTCATCGGACCCAATACTAGAGCGAAATTAAAGCATAAGACGGATTTTGGCAACGCACCTGTTGTTTTTGCAGTTCTGTCTAAGCCTGCCGCAACTGCGTTTGAACGCGATGAGAATGTTATGGCTGCTGCTTGTTTCGTACAAAATTTCTTATTAGCTGCACATGAAGCAGGTGTAGGTACGTATTGGGCTTCGCTGGGGGCTTTGCCTCATAATCGTGAGATTCTTAGTGTTCAAGAAAATTACGATGTTATTGGGATATTTGGAATGGGGTATCCGGAGGAAGTGCCGAATGCGAAACCCAGAACACCGATTAGTTCTAAAATCACGTATTTATCTTAAACAATTGAAGGTGGCGGAATGTGGAAGCTTAAGCATTATTTGAGGCCATATTGGGTGTGGTGTGTGTTGGCACCATTGCTGATGCTGGTCGAAGTAACTATGGATTTACTGCAGCCCACGCTCATGGCGAGCATTGTGGATAAGGGTGTCATGACAAAAGACTTGTCTCACATTTTCTCGACCGGACTGATCATGCTTGGTGTAGCATTTATCGGTCTAATTGGTGGGGTGGGCTGCACTATTTTTTCGAGTATTGCTTCTCAAAACTTCGGAAATGATTTGCGGATTAGCTTGTTTGAACATATTCAGAAATTTTCTAATAAGAACCTGGATCAATTGAAGACGGGCTCACTGATTACACGATTAACAAATGATGTGGTACAGCTGCAAACCTTTGTGCAAATGATTTTGCGGAGTATTCGATCTCCCTTGCTATTAGTCGGAAGCTTGGTGATGGCGATTCGGATAAGTCCTATGCTGACCCTCATCCTAGCCGTTGCCGTGCCACTCTTGAGTTTAATTTTGTATGGGTTAATCCGACTTTCTTTTCCTTTGTTTCAGAAAATGCAGGTCAAATTAGACGGTGTGAACACAGTGTTGCAGGAAAATTTATCAGGCATTCGTGTAGTCAAAGCATTCGTCCGCGCTAACCATGAACAGAAACGCTTTAATACAGCTAACAAGGATTATACAGAAATTGCGATAAAAGCGGTACGGTTAATGTCATTAAATATGCCGCTAATGATGCTTGTACTAAATGCCAGTATTGTTGCTGTACTATGGTTTGGGGGAGTGCAAAGCTGGAACGGTGGGCTGCCAGTTGGTCAGCTGATTGCTTTTATTAACTATATAACCCAATTGTTGATGTCAATGCTGATGTTAAGCAATATGTTGACCTTCTTCTCACGAGCCAAGGTTTCTGCCGATCGGGAGAATGAAGTATTTTCCACCATTAGTGAGATTAAAGAAGTTGCCAACGCTAAAAAAGATGCCATACACAACGGTCGGATTGTATTTGACAATGTATCTTTTGCTTATGATCCTTCGGATGAAAATCTAGTGTTAGACGATATTAATTTCACTGCGGAGCCAGGAGAAACAGTGGCCATTCTTGGTGCCACCGGTACTGGTAAATCATCATTGGTCAGCCTCATTCCCCGGTTTTACGAAGTGTCCTCTGGATCCATTACAATTGATGGCTCCGACACTCGTATGATTGCTCTGGAAGATTTGCGTAGCAGAATCGGATTTGTTATGCAGCAGGCTATTCTGTTCAGCGGTACTATCCGCGATAATATCCGATACGGCAGACCGGATGCCACAGATGAGGAAGTGGAAGAAGCAGCAATAGCCGCTGAAGCTCACAGTTTCATTTTAGAACTTCCACAGGGTTACGATACAGAGCTCGGCCAGCGTGGCATTAACCTGTCCGGTGGGCAAAAGCAGCGGCTTTCGATTGCACGGGCACTTTTAATTCAGCCAACAATCCTCATTATGGATGACAGCACTAGTGCGCTCGATGCAGCGACAGAGTCACGAATCCGGCAGATGTTAAAAACACGGCTGCGCAGCAGCACGAATATTTTGATAGCTCAGCGTGTCACCTCTGTAATTGATGCTGATCGTATTCTGGTATTAGAAAATGGCCGAATTGCTGTACAAGGTACACATGATGGGCTTATGAACAGCAGTGAAATATACAGAGATATCTGGAGATCACAGATGAAGGGAGAGGAGGTGCCTTATGTCAAAGCTTAATAACGGCATGAACACCACTCCTTTTAATCGATCAGGCGGATTCGGACCTGGATCTGGGCCTGGATCTGGCCCCGGACGGGGCGGAGCTGTGCCAATCGTACGTGCTAAGAATCAAGCGAGCACTCTCAAACGCATCTGGACTTATTTGAACCGCCAGCGTTTCGGGTTAATCATTGTATATGTATTTACTGTGTTGAATGCAATCCTTTCGTTGATCGGGCCTTATCTAATCGGTAAAGCGATTGATACTGCCGTAATTCCTCACGATTATCAGGGTCTTATTCGCTTTTGTCTACTCCTAATAGGTATTTATGGGCTAAGCAGTGTGGTTGCTTGGGTGCAAGCCTATGTTATGACATCCGTTTCACAGAATACCGTGTTTGAGCTGCGTCGTGATCTGTTCAGCAAATACCAACAGCTACCTATTAAGTTTTTTGATACGCAAGCTAACGGAGAACTAATGAGCCGGGCAACCAACGACATAGAGAGCGTATCCAGTACACTTAATCAGAGTGTGACCCAGTTATTAAACAGTTTGATCACCCTAAGCGGTTCACTAGTGATCATGTTAATGATGAACGTTCCGTTGACCGTAGTTTCACTGATAACGATCCCTCTTGTGTTATTGTCCAGCCGTAAAATCATAGGTTTAAGTCGAACTTATTTTAAAAATCAGCAACGCCATCTAGGTGAGTTGGGTGGATTTATCGAAGAAACCATCAGCGGACAAAAAGTAGTCAAACAATACAGCAGGGAAGAGACAGAAGTGAAACGGTTCCGCAAAATCAGCGGAGAGTTGAATAAAGTCGGCATTAAGGCACAAATTGTTTCCGGATTAGTGGGACCGGTCATGAACATGATTAATAACCTTGGATTTGCGATCATTGCCGGGGTGGGTGGCTGGATGGCTTTTCATAACATGGCTACGGTTGGCGTAATCGTTAGCTTCCTTACGTATTCCAAACAGTTCGGACGCCCGATCTCCGATCTTGCTAACCAGTACAATCTAATTCAGTCGGCAATTGCTGGTGCGGAGCGTGTGTTTGAAGTTATGGATATGCCATCCGAATACGGTGACGGTGATGAACAAAGTGACGATCTGCCAAGGTTAAAAGGGAACGTTGTTTTCAAGGACGTTTCATTTGCTTACAAGCCGGATTCACCAATTCTGAGTGGGGTTACGTTTGAAGCAAAACCCGGAGAGAAAATTGCGCTTGTTGGCCCAACGGGAGCTGGAAAAACGACCATTGTCAACTTGCTGATCAGATTCTATGATTTAAGCGGCGGCTCCATATTCATTGATGGCCGCGATATTGGAGAGCTGGATAAAAATGCACTTCGTAGTCAATTGGGAATGGTATTGCAAGACGCGCATGTATTCTCGGGAACGATTCGGGAAAATATTCGCTTTGGACGTCTTGATGCGACAGACCAAGAGGTAGAGGAAGCGGCAAGATTGGCCAATGCAGATGCCTTTATCAATAGACTGCCGCATGGATATGAGACTATTCTCCATGCGGAAGGCAGTAATTTGAGCCACGGCCAGCGTCAGCTTTTAACGATTGCCCGCGCCATTCTAGCTGATCCAGCTATTTTGATCCTAGATGAGGCAACCAGCAGTGTGGATACGCGTACGGAAATGCATATTCAACAGGCGATGGAAAAGCTAATGAAGGGACGAACAAGCTTTGTGATCGCCCATAGGCTTAGTACCATCCAGGATGCTGATCGTATACTCGTTATTCAGGGTGGCGGAATTGCCGAGCAAGGCAGTCATAAAGAGCTTCTTGCGCTGCAAGGTGTTTATTACGAGCTGTACAATACCCAGTTCAAACGAGCGATTTAAAAGAATCTTTACTTGAACTGATAACATTTGTAAGTAGATGCTTTTATCGGACTCCTCTGACCTTAAAGGCAAGATTTTCTGATTTTCAGAAGATTAAAGGACCCCACTGCAGCTATTGGCATGAAAAACACAAAATATAAGTCACTTTCTAAGGAATAACGTCCTTGAGGTCTGAAGCCCTGTTTCAAGAGCTGAAAACTACCAAATAACGTCATCTGGGACCGAAGTCCTTAAAAAGATGTGTAATCTATTGGCGTAATTAATGCCCGATAAAAAAGAGCGGCGTTTCACCTATTATAGGAGAATCGCCGCTTTTTTTTATAAATTCCTCTCTAATAACGTTCCGAGTTGTTCATCCAAGACTTGATAGGTCACAGGTCTTTCATTCTTGAACCACCATTCCACTACCCCTGCATAAGCCGATGCAACAAAACTAATAATAACCTCTTCATGTAACCCTTCGTTTATGCCTTCGGTGGTAGTTACTTCATGTCTAAACTCATCGAGAAGAAAGCTTAAGAAACGATTTCGGAAATAAGGAGCACCTTTTCAATAACAGCCTTTTTGAGCGCATCTTGAGTTTTGAATTTCAGAAGGAAGTCACAATAGAACAGAGGATCATATTATTGAAGTACTCAATTATTCTCAATCGATAAATTGATGCTGGAGGGTGGGGGCATTTTAAACGGGTCTTTCCTGAATGAAGATTTAATTGATGAGTTGAGCCTGGTTATAGTTCCCATCGCAGATGGTGCCTCTAATTCTGTGACCTTATTTGAAATGGATGCATCTATGAAACAACAGCCCCCAGCAAATTTTAGCTTGAAGAGTGTAGAAAAACTTGCGGATGATGGGCTATGGTTGAAGTATGTAACACGGCGTGATTAAATCTATGTTTCTTAAAAAGCGCAAAGCAAAATATGCTTTGCGCTTTTTGAATTCGAGAAAGTAGTAAGCATTCTTCTCATTCCAAGCCTGCCAGATGCATCGTTTGTTTCAGACGATCTACGTTCACATAGATGTCCTCCAGTCCTGGAAAACGAATCGCAGGATCGGGTACACCTTGCCCGTACACCATATAATATTCGAGATTATTATGGTTGCTGATCATCCAATAGGTTGGAACAACATGCTGGGCATGGAAAATTTCAATGACCTGTGTTCCAGGCTGGCAAAAAGCCAGATTAGCGAGTCCAGCACCATGTGGACCTACGATTACTTTCGCTGAGGCGAATAATTGGATTTGCTGGGCAACCGTCCAGTCCTCTAGACAAATCGGTACGATATTAAAATTCTCAAGGCAGCGGATGACATCATCTTCATTAACCAACCGTCTTGAGCTTGCTTTTTTTCGTGAGATATAAAAACGTTCTGGAGTGACTAGTGTTGTTTCTCTATGCGGCAACAAAAATCTTCGCAGTGTATCCGTGGTCCAAGGAGGATAATGTGAATTCATCATTAAGGAAGGGACAAGTAGCCGGTCAGCCTGAACATATACTTCTGAATTCGTCCGGATCACCAATGACTCGGATATCCCAAGCATGGCCCACGTTTGTTCCACAAAGGGTCCATACGGATTTGGATTCATGATAATAGTGGAGTAAGTGATTCCGCTCGATTGAAGCATCGCTAATCTAGGAAGCACATCATACATCCAATGAAAATAGTTATGGTCTCCGCAAAAGGTTAACACCGCCGCGGTCCCGGCAAAATGTTGAAGCTGCGGATCATTCCACCGGCGAAACACTGGGTGCTCATCTGCTTCAAGCATCCTATATTGCTTGGCGTCATATTCTTGGGAAAGATCAAAGATCAATTTCCCTTCTGGTGTTAGAACAGCACCAGATTCTCCCCATACCTTCCCTCTGGAAATGGTGGCAACGTATCCGCCAAAGGGCTTTAAACAATAAGGTGTTAGTGCTGGAGCAATGCTCGTTTCAATGCTTTTAGGCGCTCTGAACTCAGCCGCCCGTCCGAAGTCAAAAGGAACGACATTCCCCGCTTCCTTTGTACTGTTTTCGTTGTGGGAAGTAAAGTCCCAGATGCTTTGGTAATATCCTTGGGGTGGTACCCCTTGTGCAGAAAATAACATCATGTCACCTCATATTCCCAAGTAGAAGCGCAGAAACCTTATTAAGCTATTTTATGAAATGAACAATCTTCGGACACAGACTTACACGGAAAGAGGCGGATGAACAAGATTTGATTCAAATGCTGTTATTACTTGATTAATAGGCTTGACATGGACCAGGATTGAATATAAATTCAGTTTATTCAAACGCCGTTTAAATCATCGATTAGGTGCAATGTACTGCCGGAAGTGTTAACTATTCCGCAGTTCCTTTTCATCGGTATGCGTTGGAGCTGTTTTATGAATTAATATGTAACCCTTTAAGACAGGGCAATAGGATATTACAATTTAATTGGAAAGTGTGGATTCGAGATAAATGAAGTATACAAAACTTGGAAAAACGGGGCTGGATGTATCCCAACTGTGTTTAGGTTGTATGAGCTTTGGCGTTGCCGAACGTTGGATCCATCAATGGGTGCTTGATGAGAAGCAGAGCCGTGTTATCATAAAAAAAGCGCTTGACCTGGGTATTAATTTTTTTGATACAGCGAATGTATACTCCGATGGAACGAGTGAAGAAATCGTTGGACGAGCGCTTAAGGATTATGCCAATCGAGACGAGATTGTTTTAGCAACTAAGGTCTTTAACCGTATGCATGAAGGTCCGAACGGAGCAGGATTATCCCGGAAAGCAATTATGAGTGAGATTGATAAGAGTCTCAAGAGATTGGGAACAGATTATGTAGATCTATATCAGATTCATCGCTGGGATTATCACACACCTATAGAAGAAACGATGGAAGCTCTTCATGATGTAGTGAAGGCTGGTAAGGCAAGATACATAGGTGCCTCAGCAATGTATGCTTGGCAGTTTCAAAAAGCGTTATATGTAGCGGAGAAAAACGGTTGGACCCGATTTGTATCTATGCAAAATCATCTCAATCTTATCTATCGTGAGGAAGAACGAGAGATGTTGCCGCTTTGTAAGGAAGAGAATATTGGTGTTATTCCCTATAGTCCCCTTGCATCAGGAAGACTTACGCGAGACTGGGCGGTATCAACTCATCGTTCAGAAACTGATCAGATTCAAAAATCTAAATATGATGGAACTGCCGATACCGATCAATTAGTCGTGGAGCGAGTTGCGACAATCGCCGAAAAACACGGTGTTCAACGGATTCATATCGCTCTTGCTTGGTTGCTTCAAAAAGAACCAGTTACAGCACCTATCATCGGGGCTACAAAAACATCGCATCTCGAAGATGCCGTAGGTGCGTTATCCATTACTTTAACCTCTGAAGAAATTGCGTTTTTAGAGGAGCCTTATGTACCACATTCCATCGTTGGTTTTAATTAATAAAAAATCAATGGGGGAGGATAATCCCGTAGAGCCGAAGTCAGCGTTGTTTACCAACGTTTAACTGTATTTCGTACAGCTATATTCCTTCAAATCACTCAGCTCGGGGATATAAGTGTACTTCGTACATCTATTTCCTTGATTTTCTACCCATTAGGTAGGTTTGGTTGTTTTTAGTTGTATAAAGTGCAGTTAAAGTATGAAGGTTCTTTCTGCGTACGGAATAAGTGTATAGAATGCAGTTATTTTCCAGATTCCATTAAAACGTAGAGCTACATGAATGCGGAGAGTAAATTCCGATCGCCTCAAGTTCAAGGTTTGCTATAAGCGATTAGCGACCATTAGTCTGTTTATATTCACTTGCCCATAATCTGATCAGGTAATGCGCATTAATTCAAAAACACCAGGGAGTGATTTTCCAATAATAGGAGAATCGCTGCCTGGTGTTCTTTTTTTACCCTCAAAGCTTGTTCCTATAGACCTTGGGTGACATCCCATAGATTTTAGTGAATTGGCGAGTAAAATAATTACTATCACTAAACCCGCATTCATGTGAGATTTGGGTGATACTGAGATTAGAATGCTTTAATAACCCGCAAGCCCGTTCCAGACGTAAACGATGAAGATAAGCGATCGGGGTTGTCTGATAGTAGGAGCGAAAGATCCGGTTTAAGTGTCTGACTGATATGTCCGAATGTTTGGCGATCTGATCCAGTGTTAACGGCTCAAGATAACGATCTTCCATATATGAGAGTGCATTCGCCAAATGCATCAGATGGTTCCCCTGAATCCCTTTTTCCTGTGGGTCATAATGTCTGGACAAATAGACGACCAGTTCCATAAACTTGGAGCCCAGCATGGTCTGATAACCCTGTAGCTTGTTGTGATATTCTTCAATCATACCCGCAATGAGAAAAGAGACATACTCCAGGTTAGGAATCGGCAAGCTGAGTTTGCTTGTGTAGGAATGTTTATGACGATACAGGGGTTCCAACACAAATAAGGCTTGAAAGCCGTTGGATGTCCGCAAATCCGCTCCGGCCGTCGATAGCAATTCAGGCTGAAACATAACATTGCAGATCTTGAAATCCTGAGGATCTTTAAAAGCATGCGGGGTCGAACCATTAATTACAAACACATTTCCCTTTTTGATAAAAGACTCCTCAGTATTAACAATATGTGTAGCTGTGCCACTCAATACAATTACGAGCTCTGAAAAGTCCGCATGTCTATGTAGATCGGTGTCTTCGTCGTGATAGCCGTATTGAATAAAAAATGGAAATTGACGATCAGATGTAAACCATTTTAAATAAAATTCACTCAACTCGTTACCCTCCAAAAGCTTGTCTAGATGAATGTCTATATCATGCTATTTTAGGACCGAATAATCAAGGCTTTCTATCCAGTTGAAGCAGTATAATCCTTGACATAGGTTTCAGTGATTAAGATAGAGAAGGAGAATATTACATGAAATATAACAATCCGATTATCCCGGGGTTTTATCCAGATCCAAGCATTTGCAGAGTAGACGAGGATTATTATCTGGTAAACAGTTCATTTGCCTATTCTCCGGGAATACCCATTTGGCACAGCAAGGATTTGGTGCATTGGAAGCAGCTTGGGTACTGTTTGACTCGTGAGAATCAGCTTCAATTTGATGAATCCGTGGTGTCCGGAGGTGTTTGGGCGCCGACTCTTCGTTATTATAACGGTCGTTTTTATATGGTTACGACAAATCAGGATAGCGGAGGTCATTTCTACGTTTGGGCGGATGACCCGGCAGGCGAATGGTCGAATCCACTTTATGTGGAGCAAGAAGGCATTGATCCCTCCTTGTTTTTTGACGATGGAAAGGTTTATTTCACAAGCACAGGCTCCGAGCAAGGGATGGGGATCTACCAATGTGAGATTGATATTGAAACGGGTCAAAAGCTTAGCGATACACGCTTGATCTGGACTGGTAGCGGAGGGAAATTCCCTGAGGGTCCACATCTTTACAAAATAAACGATTACTACTATTTGATGTGTGCGGAAGGTGGGACAGAATATGGACATATGGAGACTATTGCAAGAAGTAGATCGCCATATGGGCCTTATGAATCGTCTCCTCACAATCCCATTTTGACACATCGAAGTTCAGATTACCCCATTCAAGCTATAGGGCATGCCGATTTAGTTGAAGCACAGGATGGTAGCTGGTGGGCGGTATTTCTGGGGATTCGACCAGTAGGTTATCCTTACCATCATCATCTTGGCAGAGAGACATATTTGGCTCCTGTTCAGTGGACGGAGGAGGGGTGGCCAATGATTGGTGATAACGGAGTGGTTGGTTTAGAAATGGAAGCTGACCTGCCTTCACCAATGCCGTGGGAAGAAGAGCCTGAAACCGACGATTTTGATCAATCTGACCTAAGAATGAGCTGGAATTTCATACGTAATGCTAATAAGGTGGATTGGTCATTGCAGGAACGGGGAGGGTGGCTAGCTTTACGTGGATCAGATGTGAGATTAAATGAGAAGGGTACGCCTGCTTTTATTGGCTGTAGACAGCGGCATTTGAATTGTGAAATTACCACCAAAATGGAATTTCGCCCTCTTGAGGGTGACGAAGCTGGTCTTGTAGTTTTTATGGATCAGAAGTATCACTACGCAATTGGACTAACGCAGATGGAAGGTGAAAATGTTATTACGCTGCGCAGACAGGTAGGGAGCATTAGTGATGTGGCATATTCTTCGGCTTTCGAAGGAACAGGGGTAGAATTGAGAATCCAGGTATTACCTGAAAAATATATATTTTACTATCGAGGTGTGGATCAAATATGGCATCTGCTTGGCGAAGCCGAGACACACTTGATATCTACTGAAGTCGCAGGCGGATTTACTGGAGTATTCTTCGGCATGTATAACTACTCTCCTTATGGAACAACTGCTTATTATGATTGGTTTAGCTATCAAAAGAAATAAAAGGCGGTCGGCTACGTGATCGTCAGAAAAAGCAGTGTTAGCTTGTGAAAAATACAAAGCAGCGATTCTCCAAGTATGGATGAATCGCTGCTTTGTGGTTTTTGGTTGTTGGATTTAGTTGTTTATTGGTTGTTGTTGATGTTGTTTTTTGGTTGTTGTTGTTGTTGTTGTTGTTTGGATATCGTTGTTTTTTTGTCGTCGTTGGTTGTCTGCCTCAGCTTGTATTTATCAACCTCTTAGGCTTAAGGACTCAGAGGACGTTATTTGCGTATTTATCACTTTTTAAGCATAGTTTCGGACCCCAATGCAGCTATTACTTCGAAATAGATTCTTATTGAGTGTTTTTTGAGCCAATAGCGGCTATGCGGTCCTTTAGCATCCCAAATGTGAGATAATACTGCGTTTAAGGTCCCCTGGGTCCGATAGTGACCAGCAGATAGGATAAGCCTGATAGGATAAGCCTGATAGGACCAGCCCGATAGAATCAGCGTGTGCGCAAAGGTTACCTATACATGTTGGTCTTTAGCGGATAGTTCCATATTGTGAATGAAGAACACGTTCGCTTTTATCCTATGAGCATATTTTCCTTCAAACGCTTGATGTCTGCTCTAGGGGGTGAACCAAACATCCGAGAATATTCGCGGCTGAATTGTGATGCACTTTCATAGCCAACACGGAACGCGACATCCGCTGCATCCGCTGATTCAGATAATAAAAGGCGGCGAGCTTCCTGTAAGCGCAGATGCTTTTGAAACTGAATAGGACTCATGGCAGTTACCTCTTTGAAGTGTCTATGGAACGAAGAAATACTCATATTGGCTGTTTCAGCAAGCTCTTCAATCCGCAAAGGTTTATCACAGTTCTCGATAATCTGTTCGATGGCCTCCCGAATGCGGTAGGTGCTGCTACCTTCCATCGCAATTTGAGCGAGTGTAACTCCATAGGGTCCCTGCAGAAGCCGGTATAGAATTTCATCAGTATAAATCGGAGCCAAAAACGGAATGTCCTTGGGATCATCCAGCAAACGTACCAATCTCAGGATCGCATCCAATAGTGATAACTCTATCTGCCCGACATACATAGCTCGCTTAGCATTTTCTTTCGGAGCGAGTTTAAATTCGGAATCATTTAGTACTTTCAAAATCTGACTCTGCGTGAATTCTAGCTTAAAGCTTAAATAGGGTGCGTTGGGAGAAGCTTTTATAATCTGACCGATAACGGGTAAATTCATTGATGATATTAGATAATTTGCGGGACCATACTCAAAACGCTCCTTGGCCAATAAGATCTCCTTTGTTCCCTGCGCAATGAAACATAAAGAAGGTTTGTATACTCTGTATACTGGCTCGGTCACATTGGAGTTACGAATCACAAACAATGAGGGGATAGCGGTCTCATATACTCCATCCTGGCTCGAATGATGTTCAATCAATCTGGCGAGTTCTTCTTTCCGCTCTAGTAATTCTTTAGACATGTGCTCCTCCTAATGTTTTGTTCTTATTCAATTATAAAGTAAAAACATCTTTTGTGTTAGTGATAGTGAGAGGAATAGGCAATCATTTAAGATAATTGAGATAACGGCGTTCACTTCATTTATCGCATAATTAGAACTAAGAAAGGGGTTTTGAAATTGAGCAATGTTTTGATCATAGGAGCTAATGGCGGAATTGCACGACATGCGATTGATTTGTTTTTGAACGAAACCGATGCCCGCTTAACACTTTATCTCCGTAACTCGGACAGATTAAGCCATATAACATCCAGCCGTGCTCGAGTAGTTGAAGGAGATGTGTTGGATAGTGAGCAATTAAAAGAAGCGATGATCGGGCAAGATGTTGTTTATGCTAATCTGGCAGGTAATTTGGAGAAAATGTCTAAGACCATCGTTGAAGCAATGAACACCACTGGTCTTAAACGTTTGATTTTTATCAGCTCAATGGGCATTTACGATGAAGTTCCAGGAGAGAAGTACAGCAGTATATTGGATCCATATCGTAAATCTGCAGAAATTATTGAAGCTTCAAATCTTAACTATACAATTCTGAGACCTGGATGGTTTACCTATAAAGACGAGATAGACTACGAAATAACTCAGAAAGGTGAACCTTTTAAAGGGAGAGAAGTGTCGCGAAAAAGTGTGGCTGCATTAGTTGTTAAATTGGCCGAGTCACCAGATATGGAAATTCGCCGCAGTTTAGGAGTAAACAAACGCAAAATCTAAAGGAGACACAAACTAATGGAATATACAAAACTTGGTCGTACTGGTTTGGATGTATCTAGAATTTGTCTTGGTTGTATGAGTTACGGAGTACCTGAACGTGGAATGGCTCCGTGGTCGCTAAATGAGGAGCAGAGCAGACCCTTTATTAAAAGAGCACTGGAGCTTGGCATCAACTTCTTTGATACGGCTAATGTATACTCTGACGGAACAAGCGAAGAAATTGTCGGACGTGCCTTAAAAGAATTCGCTCGCCGCGATGAGGTAGTCATTGCTACAAAGGTGTTTTTCCGGATGCATCAGGGACCAAATGGAGCAGGACTTTCACGCAAAGCGATTATGACCGAAATAGACAACAGTCTAAAACGGCTGGGCACAGATTATGTGGACCTATACCAGATCCATCGTTGGGATAATGACACTCCTATCGAAGAGACCATGGAGGCCCTTCATGACGTAGTAAAGGCAGGTAAAGTTAGATATATTGGAGCGTCCTCTATGTATGCTTGGCAGTTCTTGCAGGCACAGCATGTTGCTGAGCGTAACGGTTGGACTAAATTTGTCTCTATGCAAAATTACTTGAATCTACTCTACAGGGAAGAAGAACGGGAAATGTTGCCTCTTTGCCGGGAAGAAGGAATCGGTGTGATCCCATGGAGTCCGCTTGCTAAAGGTCGACTAACCCGTGATTGGAATGAACAAACAGCTCGTTCAGAGATAGACGAAGTCGGAAAGGCATTTTATGCAAAAATGGCTGAGGCTGACCGCAAGGTTGTTGAGGTAGTTGCCGAAATTGCGGCAAAGCGCGGGATTCCACGTGCCCAAGTAGCGCTTGCTTGGGTTCTGCAAAAAGAGCAAGTAACATCGCCTATCATTGGTGCAACCAAAGCAAATCATCTGGAGGACGCCGTTGCAGCGGTATCAGTGAAGCTGGAGCCAAGTGAAATAGCGAGTCTGGAAGAGCCTTATGTGCCACACCCAGTTATAGGAAATCTAAGCTAGATAAAAAGCGTGATACCCTTGGGGATCGCGCCTTTTTTTTACCTAAGCTAAACTTTCATCTACCATTTAGTGCCTTTAGAAACTTGTCTTTAGTTTGGCTTAATCGTTGCTCAGCACCATGCGGGTGCAAGGGTTTGCATAAATAGGTGAATAAGAAAACACATTCCAATCGATAAAAATGACATGTTAATTCTTCTTAAGCCAAGGTAATATGTATCCGATATGTGAGAGTGAATATAGAAAAGGAGATGAACTCTTTATTATTAATTCCACATTGAAGCATACGCACATGAATACTGAAATTGGCCAACCAGCCATCCTCAATCCAAGTCAGGTGTACCCGACGGTTTCCTTCACACCGTGTGTTAACGGAAGGGTTGCCTGTGAATTGATTTTTGATAGAACGAAACTGGTGACTGAGTTGCCTGAGACTCCTATGGTTAAAGACTCGTTAATGGAATGGACACCGTTAGGCACGGCTGATCTACTGGGTACTTATGAACTGCGAATGACCCTCAAGCAGGACGGAAAAGCTCCTCAGTATGACTCATATTATTTTACCGTGCTGGATCCAAAGAGCATCCCCGCGGGACAGAGCACAATCGCTTTCCTTGGTAACGATGGAATGATGATGTATATCGGTGATTATCGAGGTAATCGGATCTTGGACTTTTCTAATGCGGGTTATAGGGGTGGTGGTGTTGAGATCCCGAATATTCCCGTTAAGTCGACCGTTCTACCCTTGGACGGAGACGCGACGGACCGTATTCAGGTGGCAATTGACCAGTTGGCTATGCTCCCGCTCGATAAGAACGGATTCCGCGGGGCAGTCCTTTTGAAAAAAGGCAGATATGAAGTCGGAGGCACGTTGTTCATTAAAGCAAGCGGGATCGTCCTTCGCGGTGAAGGTCAGGACAAAGAGGGCACTATTCTCTATGGTACCGGAGCGAAACTGCGAAATCTAATTGAAATTGGTGAAAATGCAGATCTTATGCTGGACAGCAACTCGAAGCAGATGATTTCAGATTTGTATGTGCCCTCAGGCTCGCGTTCTTTCCATGTAGAAGACGGGGGTGCTTACAATGTAGGCGATCAGATCATAGTCCGCAGAATAGGTAATAAAAACTGGATTCACGAAATTGGTATGGATAACATCTATAAGCGCCCGGGTGGAACCGTAACCCAATGGTCACCGTTCAATCTGGATTTTGACCGAGTCATCACTGCTATTGTAGGTAATACGATTACGGTCGATGCCCCATTGGCGAATGCTATCGAACGTCAGTGGGGCGGCGGAGAGATCTATAAATATACAGACCATGCCCGCATTCAGCAGGTGGGGGTAGAGAAAATGAGGGTAGAGTCCGATTTTGACCCAAGCATTATAGATATTAAGATGGATAACGATACAACAGATCCTTATTATGCGGACGAAAAACATGCTGAACGTTTCGTCGTGTTCAACAGTGTGAAGAATGGCTGGGTTCGAGAGGTGAGAGGTTACCATCTGTCCTATTCTCTCGTTCAAATGAAGCGTTATTCCAAATGGGTTACGGTTCAGGACTGTCAAATGTACGATATGATCAGTGTGGTTACTGGGGGTCGCCGTTATGTCATACATCAGATGGGCCAGCTAAATCTCGCTCAACGTATTTATACAGAGACGGCGCGGCATGCGTTCACCGTCGATAGCTGGGTACCGGGGCCGAATGTATTTCTGGATGGAGAAGCTGTTAAAAATTATAACACCAGTGAACCTCATCATCGCTGGTCAGTCGGAGGCCTGTTCGATAATATCAAAGCTCCCATCTCTATTCGGGATAGGGCGTGGTTAGGCAGCGGACATGGCTGGGCAGGTGCGAATTATGTGACTTGGAATACACAAGGAGAGCTAACTTTACAGCGGCCACCAACCGCTCAAAACTACGCCATTGGCCATGTTGGTAGCAAGATACCCGGACTGGTTCCTAACGATTATGATTCCCGGCCCCGTGAAGATGGATATTGGTGCAGTTGCGGTCAACATGTCGTCATTAATAGTCTCTACAAGCAGCAGCTGATGGAACGTTTAGGTCGAAATGCGCTCAGTAATATAAAAAAATAATTTACAGTAGGGTGCGGAATTTTCCGCATCCTTTTTAGTGTGGATCATAAAAAAACACAACCCCTAACAATCTATGCCATGGAGAGACATCAGGATCAAGAGTAGCATAGGAAGTGGAGTTACTGACGAATGATATGACCTGAAAATAGGAAAGGCCAGGTGAACAAGAGTTGAGTGAAAGAAGACGAGCGAAACAAGAGGTGGCATTACCGGCAACCAAGCAGGAATCAGAACGTCTTCGATTATGGTATACAAACCCGGCGTCAAATTGGAATGAGGCTCTTCCCATAGGAAATGGGCGCCTCGGGGCAATGGTGTCCGGTATGATCGGCCAAGATAAAATCCAGCTTAACGAAGATTCAATTTGGTACGGCGGCCCTGGACGTGCAGCTAATCCTGCAGCTCAGCCATATTTAACAGAGATTCGGCAAATGCTGAAAGACGGCAGGCAGGCGGAGGCAGAACATTTGGCACGAATGGCTATGACTGCTTCACCAAAATATGAGCAGCCGTACCAGCCACTTGGAGATTTGATTTTAAAGTTTCTGGATTCCAGTGAGGTTATAGAAGAATATGAGCGGGAGCTCGACTTGGAGCAAGCGGTCGTTACGGTATCGTACCGTTGTGGCGGGGTTCGCTATTACAGGCAATATTTTATAAGTGAACCGGACGGTGTATTGGTAGTCCGATTGACAGCTGACAGACTTGGCAAGATCACGTTGGCTGCGAATCTTATGCGTCGTCCGTTCGATACCGGCTGTAGCACTGGTCCTGCAAACACAGTTTTAATGAATGGGGAATGCGGAGCGGATGGCGTTCGCTTTTGCACAGCACTAAGGGCAGTTCAACAAGGGGGCCGCCAGAGGCTCATCGGGGATTTCATCTCTATTGAGGGGGCAGACTCCGTCACCCTTATGCTGGCAGCGCAGAGTACCTTCCGTGTAGATCAACCTGAAAAAGCCTGTCTAGAGCAATTGGATCAAGCTACGGCTCAGTCTTTTGCAACTCTAATAAAGCAGCATAAGGAGGAATACAAGTCCCGGTTTGCTCGATTTTCAATCGATTTAACTAGGGATGGAGACCCGTTCGCAGAGCTTCCTACCGATAAGAGATTACAGCGTTTACAGCAAGCAAAAGATGAAAGAAGCAATCCCAATGAGTCTGGTGATCCGGGACTAGTTGCACTATATGTACAGTATGGGCGCTACTTACTGCTTTCCAGTTCTCGACCAGGTACGTTGCCTGCTAATCTGCAAGGCATATGGAATGATAGCTTTACCCCGCCATGGGAATCAAAATATACAATTAATATTAACCTCCAGATGAATTACTGGCCTGCCGAAGTCCTAAATATGGCTGAATGCCATGAACCGCTGTTTGATCTGATCGAACGGATGCAGTTGAACGGTCAAGAAACGGCAAAAGAAATGTATGGCTGTCGCGGTTTTGTTGCTCATCATAACACTAACTTATGGGCGGAAACCCGACCAGAAGGCATCCTAATTACCTGCACGGTCTGGCCAATGGGTGCTGCTTGGTTATGCCTTCATTTGTGGGAACACTACCGGTTTGGACTGAACCTTTCTTTTCTCAAGGAAAGGGCCTATCCAGTGATGAAGGAAGCAGCGATTTTTCTGCTTGATTACATGGTAGAGGAAGGTGGCTTACGAATTACTGGGCCTTCTGTCTCCCCGGAAAACCGCTTCCTACTTTCGGACGGAAGCAACGGCAGCCTCTGTATGGGACCATCCATGGATTTGCAAATCGCATATACATTGCTATCCGCCTGTTCAGAAGCGGCATTAATTATCGGAGAAGAAGATACAATGTTTCTCTCTGAACTACATGAGACGCTTGAACACATTCCACAGCCGAGTGTGGGCAGTCATGGACAGATTAAGGAATGGCTGTTTGACTACGAAGAGCAAGACGCAGGTCACCGGCATATTTCTCAGTTGTTCGCATTACATCCGGGGGAACAGATTGACATGAGGCACACCCCTGAGCTTGCCGCAGCAGCCCGGCGAACGCTTGAACGCCGCCTTGACGGAGGTGGAGGTCATACCGGCTGGAGCAGGGCATGGATCGTCAACTTTTATGCCCGTCTCGGTATGGGTGCGGAAGCCTATGAGCATTTAATTAAACTGTTAGCCTCCTCCACGTATTCGAATCTTTTAGACTGCCATCCACCCTTTCAAATAGACGGCAATTTTGGTGGAGCAGCAGGGGTAGCAGAAATGCTGCTGCAATCCCACCGAGGAGAACTTCGACTATTACCTGCCCTTCCCAAGGAGTGGTCTTCAGGCAGCATAAGGGGGATGAGAGCAAGAGGTGGTTTTACCGTTGATCTTTCTTGGAGCCAAGGAAAGCTGGATGAAGCGACGATTCACTCTACGGTTACCGCTGAATATCGAATTTCGTCTGCTGTTCCGCTCGATCTGCCAGAACAATCTCTTATTAGCGATGGTCAGGGATTTGAATATACTTTTTCTTCAGTTGCAGGGAAGTCCCGCAAGATTCGTGCACAATAGTCAATCGTAATAAAACACAGGCAAGCCGAAAAATCTCCATTTTGAAGACCTGGATATTGGATTAACATTAGCCATACAACAAAACCCAAACTGCAACCAAAGGAGCGATATTTATGCCACAACAAGTGCCAGCCGCATTGCCAGCGAGCAGGCCAGATCTTTCCCCATTCCAAAGACGAATGACCAATTTGCGCAAATATAAGGCGCTATATCTCATTTCACTTCCAGGCATTATTTTTTTTATCGTATTTAAATACTTACCCTTGGCGGGTTCCATCATGGCCTTTCAAAACTACAACATATTCAAAGGTTTTACAGGCAGTCCGTGGGTTGGCCTTGATCAGTTCCGGCGGATGTTCACCTATCCAGAGTTTTTGAGAATTCTTGAAAATACTATCCTGATCGGCCTATATGATATGGTCTTTGCGTTTCCGGTTCCCATAATATTCGCCCTCCTTCTTAATGAAGTGAGAAAAGCTTTCTATAAACGGATTTTGCAGACCGTCGTTTATTTGCCCCATTTTCTCTCATGGGTCATTATTGGGGGGATTATGATTGGCATTTTGTCCCCAACGACAGGTATCGTGAACCAGATCTTAAATACTTTTGGGCTCGACTCCGTTTATTTTCTGGGCGAGGACTCGTATATTCGTACCATCCTGGTTGGAACAGGCATATGGAAAGACAGTGGATGGGGAACTATTGTTTATTTAGCCGCACTCGCTGCTGTGAATCCTGAGCTGTACGAAGCGGCTCGGATTGACGGAGCAAATCGTTGGAAACAAACCTTATCTATAACGATCCCGACGATCTTGCCCACTATCATGATTATGTTTCTGCTTCATATCGGTAACTTCCTTGATTTTGGCTTTGAGCGAGTGTTTGTATTTATCAATTCGCTTAATGAGACCAATGGAGATATTCTCGATACTTATATATACCGAGTGGGTCTTATTGATCAGCAATACAGCTATACAACAGCTATAGGCCTCTTTAAATCGGTCGTCGGACTGTTGCTAGTCATGATCGGGAATACGCTTAGTAAAAAAGCATCAGGGGATGGACTTTACTAGAAAGGAGTCGAAGAGTAAATGAAAAATAAAGGTCGCCTATTTGACGTTTTCAACTATATATTTCTGATGCTGGTCGGGTGCTTGATGGTCTTCCCTCTGCTGCATGTGCTCGCCAAATCATTTAGCAGCACTCATGCCATTAATGCAGGCGAGGTTAAGCTATTCCCTGTAGATTGGACGCTCATGAATTATCAAGTTATTCTTGGGGATACCTCCATCTGGAGAGCTTTCATGGTAAGTATATTTATTACAGTTGTCGGAACGCTTATTAATCTGATTTTAACTGCATCACTGGCCTATCCTTTATCCAGATCCGAATATTCGATGCGCAAAGGAGTTCTGATTTTAATCCTAATTACGATGATATTTCACGCTCCGCTCATACCGAACTATATGGTCATCAAAAACTTGCACTTGATCGACTCTTTATGGGTATTAATCATCCCATCGGCCATCAGTGCATATAACCTGTTCATCATGCGTTCTTTTTTCTCAGCCCTGCCTACTGAGCTGATAGACAGCGCGCGAATGGATGGAGCGGGAGAGCTGCGCACGATGTGGAGCGTCATCCTTCCTTTGTCCAAACCTGTTATGGCAACTATGGGCTTGTTTTACGCGGTATCCCATTGGAATTCTTATTCATCGGCGTTGTATTTTATCAATACACGAGCGCTTTATCCACTTCAGCTGCGGCTTCGGGAAATCGTACTGAGTAACGACCTTGGGCAAGCGGGCAGCTTATTAGAAAACGTAAATGAAGTATCTCCGGCAGGTGTGCAAATGGCAGTTATTGTCGTCTCCGTCATACCGATTATTATCGTGTATCCGTTTCTGCAAAAGTATTTTATCAAAGGGATGTTAATCGGATCTATTAAGTCTTAAATTAATCAGCTTGCATCATCCTTTAAAAGAAACAGCCATCTGCTTATCAAAATATGGTAAGATATAATCCAAACTCAAAAATGGAAGCGTTGCCAATAATCGCAACTTCAAATCAATTTCATACCACAAGACAACTGATTCTGATTCCATTCCGGAAGGGATTTGATACAAGTGCGAGTATTGATTGTAGAAGATGAGCCTGTCATTCAAAAAGGATTGGTGAAGATGGTCCAGCGTTATCCGGTCTCATTCACCGCGATTTATACAGCCGACGACGGCGAAGCAGCCTTAGAAACGATCCAAAAGCTAGAACCGCATTTAGTGCTGACAGATTTGCGCATGAAGCGGATGGATGGCCTTGATTTATGTGAACGAATTCACCGTGATTACAGTCATGTCCAGGTGGCAGTCATTTCCGGGTACAATGACTTTCAATATGCACAACGAGCAATGGCCTATGGCGTTAAACGGTATTTACTGAAGCCGGTTCTCCAGCAGGATGTGCATGATATGCTGAGAGAACTGATATCCGGCATGACAGGCAGCATTATTCCTGTTCATAAATACGTGGATTGGGCCGAACAGCTGGAACAACACATCTGGCTGCTGCAACGTGATGAGACAAACCGTCTGCTTGATGAAAGAGAAACATCGGGTTTATTTGAAGGATTGAACGTCTTTAGCATGGATGCAGTGCTGAATGATTGTCTGCAAATGATCGTAGATCGCTTGGAACGCCGAGGCTGGAAGCCTCCGTCCCGGTGCTGTGGAGATGTGAAAGCCGCCAATACGAAAAAAGAAACGATGTTAGCATTTGTCGCGATAATAAACGGTATACTTGCGGAGCTGCAGCTTACTCGCAAAGGCAACTATAAGGACCCGGTTGAAGAAGCAAAAGCTTTCATTGATAAACATCTGGCTGAGGATGTGTCGTTAGAAGAAGTAGCCAAACGGGTGGGACTTGCCCGCACCTACTTCAGCGCATTATTCAAAAAAATGACGGGGGAAACCTTCGTACACTATCGGATCCGGAGACGAATGGAGGAAGCGCGCAGACTTCTTGCCGTACCCACCATGACAATCAGTGACATCTCGATTCATGTAGGTTACGAGGATTATCCTCATTTTACGAAGACATTTAAAAATCTCGTGGGTGTGTCACCTTCGGAATACCGTGCTTCGTTTGGCATTGAATAATGAGAGCAACCCTCAGCCGGAAGCTGCTATTTTATTTTACCATTGTCATCTTACTTTCCCTGTCAGCGCTGGGGATTTCCTTTTACAGCATTTCTGCCAAGCAATTGCAGTCAAGCACTGAAAACCAAATGATTCAGATCGTAAATAATGCAGTTCATCATACCAATCTCTATATTTCATCCTATCAACGGTCGACCGTGGCGCTACTAACGGATTTGAGAGTTAAAAGATATATTGATCTATCAGCAGATCGTGAGGAATATGAAAATTACCGCTACACGACCGATATTCGCGATGCTATTGTTGAACCTGTATGGATTCGCAATCCCGAGATTGAAGCCCTATATATTATCGGGTATTCCGGGAATGCGCTTTATTATTATAATGGCGGTTCAGCGCCATCTTTTACACAGGAAGACACCGCTAGACAGATCCGGTATTTCAAAGAACATACAGATGTCAGTGGACAGTTGAATGTAATCAATTACAGTATCCGTGGGGATCAAACGCCGATGTTGACCTTAATCCGCAGCATTCGCGGTCTTCAGTCACCAGAGATGAAAGGATTTGTAGGCATCGAAGTCAAAGCGGAGGAGCTCTCTACGTTATGGAAAGGAATCGATCTTGGTCCCGAAAGCTATTTTTTTATTGTAGATGGCGAAGGCAGGATTCAATATCATAACGATCAAAACAAAGTAGGGACGTTGATTCCCGATAGTCTTGGCAAGCAAATTGAGCAAGCAGGAGAGGCGATGTTCCGCAGTTCGGCAGAGGGCGTGGAAAAATCTTATATCAGCCGTAATGCGGAATATTCCGGTTGGCATCTGGTTGTATCCATCCCAGACACTCAGCTGCAAAAGCCGCTAATTACCATCCGGAATTATATTATTGTTGTCGCGATTTTGACATTTATGATAGCGCTGTTTCTGGCAAGCCGATTTGGTAAGTCCGTTACTACACCCATCCGTATACTGATGAAAGGAATGAGCCAGACCGAAAAAGGGAATTGGGAATTAATCTCCCTTCCGAAAAGCCAGGATGAGGTCACTGGGCTTATCGTTCGTTACAATCTGATGGTAACCCGCCTGTCAGAGCTTGTGGACACCGTGTATCAGTCAGAACTGAAGAACAAGGAAATGGAAGCTGAGCGGCAGAAGGCCGAATTCCAATCCTTACAGCTGCAGATCAACCCTCATTTTTTATACAATACGCTCGAAACGGTGGTCTGCTATGCAGTAATTCAGGATTCAGATGAAATATCAGAAATCGTCGGAGCCCTGTCCTACATGCTGCATTATTCGGTGCGCACCAATCTTGAAGAGATAACCGTAGCAAATGAGCTGAAGCATGTCATCCATTATATGGTCATTATCAATCACCGGATCGGAAGGCCGTTTGAAATCGATGTGCGGATAAAGCCTGAAATGCTTCTGCGCAAAATGGTTCGCTTGACCTTACAGCCACTTGTGGAAAATGTGTTCCAGCACGCCTTTCGGTATGGTGTTGAAGATTATCACACAATTACGATTGATGCTGGAGAGGATGGCGATATCTTCTGGGTCAGCATTACGGATAATGGCAGCGGGATGACCCCGGAGCGGCTTGAAGAACTTCGCCTCAAATTGAGTGAAAATCGACTTGCCGATGTGGAGGAAGGGAAAGGAAGCCCAGGCGGCATCGGTGTGCAAAATGTTCATCGCCGGATTCAGCTTGTCTTCGGAGAAGAATTCGGCGTTGACGTAGAAAGCAGTCCAGAATGCGGAACACGCATGATCATGAGAATGCCGATTTCCGGAAGGAAGGAACATCAAGTACTTAATGCATAGGTGCTAATCACCGAAGAGAAAGAGGATCAAAAGGCTGTCCTGAGGTCCGAGCCGCGGACTTTTGGGGATGGCCTTTTTTTAAAACGATAACCGATCACAAAAAAACACATCCCACAATAATCCACCCCATGGGAGTGCTGTTGATACAGCTTTATGATGGATACAGGTAAACCAAATACCTTTTTATACTAATAAGGGGGATTATCCAGATGAAAAAATGGGTTAGTCTGATCCTATCCACGGCGCTTGTCTCAAGTCTCGTCGCAGGATGCGGAAGCAATGAAACATCGGACGGTAACGTCGATGCAGCAGGCGAATCAAAACCGCTTAAATTTAGTATTTCGTTAAACACAAGCGGAAACGCTTACACGGAAAGTTCTAAAGACATTAACACCGATAAGTGGGTCAAGGAGTTAGAGAAACGGGCGAATGTCGATTTAGACATTAAGTTAATTCCTTTGAAGGACTTTGATTCCAAAATGGCTGTTATGTTTGCCGGCGGTGATATCCCGGATGTGGTTCAAAATGTCGGAGGGGCTACGGATAAATCGATGGCTGGGTCGGTTCAGGCTGGTGTTTTTATGCCGCTGGATGATCTGCTGAAGGAGAATGCGCCCAACCTGATGAAGGTTGTCCCGCAGGAAGCATGGGATGAAGTCAGCTACGATGGAAAAATATATGGCATTCCGACTTGGCTCAGCAATCCGTCTCGACGTGCCACTTTTATCCGAACTGATTTATTGGAGAAAACAGGCCTTCCGGTACCTGTGACGATTGAGGATTTCTTGAATGTGCTACGCGCTTTTAAGAAACTCGGTGTGAGCGCTCCTTATCAGATGCGTGAGAACTTCAAGTATGCTGATATCGCATTTGGTGCATATGACGCGCTTGGCTATCAGTTTACAGAGGATAATGGAGAGATCGTACCCAAATTTTATAATTCCGAGAATATGGAAAAAGCACTGAACGTATACAAGACGATGTATGACGAAGGCCTCATTCAGAAGGATTTTGCGACAATTCAAACGGCACAGTATGGTGAAAATATTGCTGCAGGCAATGCAGGGATCTGGACAGCTAATGCGCAGAATCTTCTGGATTTCCGGACCCAGATCGCCGCATCCAATCCGGAAGCGAAAGTGGATATTATCTCGTCGCCAACCGGTGACAATGGACAAAAAGGATACGGTTTGTATAGTTCGGTCAATACCTCACTGTATATCAACAATAAAGTCAGTAAAGAAAAGGCTGCCCGGATTATCCAAATGTTTGAATGGATGCAGACCCCGGAAGCCAGTAATTTCTATAGCTTTGGGATTGAAGGCGAGAATTACACGGTAAAAGACGGAAAAGTTGATTATAAGCTGCCAGAGAACAAGGCTGCCCAAGATGAAGAGAAATTCCGCACACAGCTGCGCTGGGTAGGGGACGGAACAATCAACCGCGAACGAACTGAGCTGCTTACGGGTGGTAAAGATGTTTTGAAAGCATTGGATGAAACTCTGAGTAAAGAAGGCTTAGGGGGCATCGGATTTGTACCTGATCTGGAGTCTTTCAGCAAGTTCCCTGATCTTGCCTCCAAACGTCCCGATCAGGCACCAAAACTGATCATAGACCATATGGTCAAAATGATTTATGGCAAAGAACCGATTAGCGATTTCCCAAAAGTCATCGAGGAATATAAGCAAAAGGGCGGCGAAGAAATCTTAAAAGAAGCAACAGAACGCTACAAAAATAATGAGGGAATCCTTAATCAGCAAAGCCGGAAATAGATAGATTCTCAGGAAGCCTCTTCATTCGAAGGGCTTCCTGCCAGTTAGGAGGGAGAACAATGAGTCAAACTGCTCTGTGTGATGAAATCATGCGTCTGCCTGTAATCGATACACATACCCATCTCGTCGGCGATAAGCTAAACGCGGCTGACTTCTGGGAAATAGCCGATTATTTCTGGTTGAACCAAGAGCTTCAGTCAGCAGGATATCCGGCGGATGCGGACCAACTTTCGAAAGAGATGCGGACTGACTCTTTTGTTAGAGCTTACCACGCTTCCCGTAATACGATGATGAATCGTGCTTTTACAGCAATCATGAAAGATTTGTACGGTATCTCCATCACTGATTCAGAGTCGGTGTTCAAAGCGGATATAACGGTTAAACAGAAAAGTAACGATCCCGGCTGGGCGCAAAACGTAGCTGACCGTCTGCATGTGCAGCGGTTTATTGTAAACCGTCCGGAGCATGCCAACTTTGCACACATGAGAGAAAACGCTCTACTGATTCCTCGAATTGACTCCTGGCTGCCTGAGCTGGCAAAGGATATTACAGATGCCTCTGATCCCAGCCGGGAAGCGGCTTATACTCAAGCGGAAAAGTTTATTAGCGAGCAGTTGCACTCATATCAGACGATGGGCTGTCCGGGAATCATGACTACGTTGCCAGCCTTTGAAGCCAATGCTCATGATGTTTACAATCTTAGCAGCGTAACTGAACCGGATGAAATCATGATGCTGCTCCTTCATCATATCTGTTCGGAACTGCAAGTAAGAGGAATGTTCTTGCAGCTGTTTCTCGGCGTCGAACGGAGATGGTGTAATACATCGGCTGCGCCAGTTAACGATCCGCTACGGATTGTTAAACTGTATGGTTTGTTTGAACGGTATTCCATTCCGTTTGAGCTGGTGGTGGCTTCAGAATTAAATAACCTGGATATTGTGCAGGCTGCATGGAATTTCCCTAACGTTCATGTAGGTGGGATGTGGTGGTATAACTTCAGACCCAGTACTTATTTGCAGAGCATGCAGTATCGGTTGGAGGCACTCGCCCCGCTCAAGTGTTCGCTCATTGTCTCGGATGCGCGCTGTATCGAATGGACATATGGCAAGCTGCTGATCGTTAAAAAAATACTTGCGCGCTTTTTGGAAAGTCAAATAGCGGAAGGCTGGATCAGCCGGGAGGAGGCGCTGAATATTGCGGCGGAATGGCTACATGGCAGTGCTGCTAAACGTTATGGACTAACAGATGTAAAGCAATAAGCCGTGGAGGGAGAAAATGACTTTTTCATTGATGGACCGAATGTTGCCTGCTCCTTTGAACGGAGGGTTCCGCATGGAGGATTGGTGGGTGTGGTGCGGATCAGCTGTGCGTGGCGAGGATGGGCGTTTTCATTTATTTGCATCCCGTTGGCCGAAGTGGCTGCCGATGCATCCGGGATGGTTACTCCGCTCAGAAATTGTCCGCGCATCTGCCGATAACGCGGAAGGACCTTATACGTACGAAGAAACCGTACTACCCGCAAGGGGAGCGGAATACTGGGACGGACGAAGCACCCATAATCCGCATATCCTTCGTTATGGTGATAAGTATCTGTTGTATTATATGGGTTCAACTCATCCATTCGCTGAGCCGCAGCCTAATGAAACAGTGGAACTTGACGACTATCGGGTGATTGCCGCTCGTGCCAACAAACGTGTTGGCTTAGCTATAGCCGACAGTGTATTCGGACCATGGATAAGGATGGACGCACCTATTCTGCCTACACGTCCGGGCAGGTTTGACAGCTTTCTCACATCCAATCCGGCTCCTTGTATCCGCGAAGATGGCTCCTTGCTATTGGTATATAAAGCCCGCAAATACGAGGGCAATTCCTATGGACAGATGACGCTTGGCATTGCCGGTTCATCTAAGGACGAAGGGCCATATAAAGTAATTAACAACGCACCGCTGTTTCCACCAGAGCGGTCTCATATTGAAGATCCATTTATCTGGCGGACCACGGACGGGTACCAAATGATCGCCAAGGATATGGATGGCCGGATATGTGGAGAAAAGCACGGTGGGATATTTGCATCATCTACGAAAGGAACCGACTGGCAGCTGGCTGATTCAACGCAATCGTATTCCCGGCGGGTACTCTGGGAGGACGGCACAGAGCAGTGGATGGGCAGCTTTGAACGTCCGTTCCTATTATTTCAAGAAGGGGTCCCTACCCATTTATTCGCTGCAGTAGCAGATGGACCGGGAGGGTTTCGAAATGCGAAGCACACTTGGAATATGGTAATTCCAATACGGACAACGCTTTAAGAAATTAAATTTCATAAATATTATCAGTGTTTACAGGAGGAACTAAAATGAGTGAAGTTATACCAACTCAACAAACTCGCGGACTGGTAATTTCGGAGTCTACTCTGGAATGGGCGGATGGCGCTTGGCAACAAATTGTAAATAAAGTGGAAAAGACTAGTAAGCGAATTGGTGTTAGTTTTCCGCATGCTTCCGTGAGCGGAGTATACGACAACATGCGTCCATCGTGGTGGACAGCAGGGTTCTGGCCGGGTATTTTGTGGCAGATTGCCGCAGAAGGTAATCATCCGGCGCTGCAAGAAATCGCCGAGCAAATTGAAGAGAAATTGGATGAACCTCTTTATGCCCTTACCGTACATCATGATGCTGGTTTTATATGGACACTCTCAGCTTTGGCCAATTACCGAGTGACTGGTAATGAACGCTCCAAGCAGCGCGGGTTGATGGCTGCTGCTCAACTGGCCAGCCGCTTTAACCTGAAAGGGTCATTTATCAGAGCCTGGCATGACACGGAGAAGATAAACCGGGCGGGATGGTCCATCATTGATACTGTAATGAATCTGCCCTTACTATACTGGGCATCGGAAGTTACAGAGGATCCGCGTTTCCGGCATATCGCCGCTGCGCATGCGGAAACGGTAGTTGAGCATTTTTTACGTCCGGATGGATCAAGTTATCATATTCTGGAGTTCAACCCGGAATCAGGCGAAAAAATCGGCGCTATGGCCGGCCAAGGTTATGCGGAAGAATCCGCTTGGGCACGGGGCAGCGCATGGATGATTTACGGTCTTACTTTGTCTTTTCACTATACCGGAGAGAATAAGTTTCTAACGGGAGCTAAAAGAGCTGCGCACTTCTTCTTAGCTAATCTTCCGGAGGATCATGTACCTCACTGGGATTTCAGGGCACCTGATGCAGGCGAAAAGCCGCGTGATACCTCTGCTGGTGCATGTGCGGCATGTGGCTTGATTGAGCTGGCAAAGATCGTACCACAGGCGGAAGCCTCTTTTTACCTGCGAGCCGCAGAACAAATCGTTCGCTCACTTTATGAGAATTATGGGACTTGGGACATTCCGGAAGAGGAGGGTTTGATTCTTTCTGGAACATCCAATCTTCCAGGGGGTGTGCACATTGATACGCCACTGATCTATGGCGATTATTTCTTCGTCGAGGCTGTATCTAAACTCCGCGGAGCCGTTCTTCAGTTATGGTAAGGAACGGAAAAACAACAGAAAACCTTCTCGATGATCCGTATAGTATACAGTCGGTCGAAACTCCGATAGATAATGAGCAGGCTCGGCGTATGGAATGGTGGCAGGAAGCCAGGCTCGGCTTGTTTATTCACTGGGGCCCTTATGCCCTGCCTGCGGGTGAATGGAAGGGAAAAGAAATACAAGCTTCTTACAGTGAGCATATTATGCTACGCGCGAAGATCCCAGTGGCTGAATATGAGGAAATGGCCGCAGCGTTCAATCCATCAGCTTTTGATGCAATGAAGTGGGTACGGACTGCCAAGCGTGCTGGCCTAAAATATATCATCTTTACAGCTAAACATCACGACGGCTTCGCGATGTATGACTCAAGTGTATCCGAATATTCGATCGTCAAGCACACCTCATTGGGCCGTGATCCCCTTCGGGAACTAATGGAGGCATGTCGTGCGGAAAAAATGGTACTCGGAATTTACTACTCTCATGCGATGGATTGGCATGATCCAGACTCTCAAGGGAATACCTGGGATTATCCACTGAATATCGGCGCTTACGATGACGTTCAAACGTGGATAAATGATACCGATAAACGAACCCGCTTTGAACGATATTTGCACAGCAAATCAATCCCTCAAGTCCGTGAGCTGCTGACGGACTACGGCAAAGTTGGTTTAATGTGGTTTGATTGCGGAGGCAAACTGACCCGTGAGCAAGGAGAAGCGTTTTTGGCGGCGGTTCATGCAATTCAGCCAGAATGTTTGGTCAATAGCAGAGTATGGAAAGCACCACTTGGAGATTATTCAAATACATCTGATAATCAACTTACGACTCGTAACCTTGGTAAGTACTGGGAGAATATTATTACGTTAAACGACTCATGGGGGTATAAGAGATCCGATCACCATTGGAAATCCCCTGTAACTATCATCCGCCAGATCATCGATGTTGTAAGTAAAAATGGAAATCTGGTAATCAATATCGGCCCAACAGCAACAGGGGAATGGGATTCGGTATCCGAATCCATTTTGCTTGATGTAGGAGATTGGTTAAATACCAATGGGGATAGCATTTACGGTGCTGGAGAATCGCCCACAGCCAAACCGTCATGGGGCAGATGCACTCTGAAAGGAAACACATTATATCTGCATGTTTTCGATCTTAAGAAGAGAAATAAGCTAATCGTCCCCGGTCTGAAGACCGCTGTTCAAAAGGTATTTGCTTTAGATGGAGGGGAGGAGCTGATTTTCACAAAGCTATCTGAGCAGGATCTGGAAGTCGAACTCCCCAGCTTACCGAACTTTGCCGAAAATTCTAACAACTTGCCGCTGGTCATCGCAATTGTCTGTGCAGAACCTGTAGAAGGTAATCCAGTCCGATTATTGGACTTTGGAGAAGATACCTTACAAGAATTAGGGGTATTTGAAAGTGAGATCGTTGGTCCAACCCTCCGTTACGATACAGGAAAAAAAGACCATGATAATCTGTTGGACTGGAAGGATAGAGAGGATACCGCAATTTGGCATGTCCGGACATTAGGTCCGGTAAGATTTCAGGTTAGTATCGAATATCGCAGCGAAGAAGGAGAGAATGGTGGTGGCGGAGACTACCTCATCAAGGCAGCGGATCAAATTTTACAAGCTAAAGTTCATTCTACTGATGGGGTTAGTAATTTTCAAAGCTTTCAAGTAGGTGAGCTGTATTTCCCCACGGCAGGAGAATATACGATTCAATTGCAGGCAGAGCGTATTACAGGGGGTTATTTGATCCAGCCTAGATGTTTAAAACTACTGCAACTATGAGATTTTTATATTGAAAAATGCAAAAGAACTCAAATCACTTGGGTTCTTTTTTTTTGTTGATTTAAGGAATGTTGTTGACATATTGCCCTCGGGTAAATATATTGTATATAAGAATAAAAGTTTACCTAGGGAAACAAATTGGATCATAGGAATCATTGTTTCTATTGGGAAATAAATTAACAGGATGAACAGAACAGTGCTACATATGAACTTAACAGAGATAAGGAGTTTTTTTATGATTGAAATCAGAAACCTAAACGTAGATTATTTCGGTAATTCTGCACTAGAAAATGTAAATATTGATATCCCCTTTGGGTATACAATCGGAATTATCGGACCAAATGGTGCGGGGAAATCTACATTCATCAAGTCATTGTTAGAGGTGATAAAGAAGAGAACAGGATCAGTTATGGTGGAGGGAAAAGATGTTTCTGAGTACAAACGGAAGATCGCATATGTGCCGCAAAAGAATGACATTGATCTTTCTTTTCCAATCACGGTAAGGGATACAGTGCTGACTGGAACTTACCCTAATTTGCGAATCTTCCAGCGTCCCGGAAAAACAGAGCGGCAAAGAGTCGAGGAATGTATGGCGATGGTGGATATAAGTGATCTTGCGAATAAACAAATCAGCAATCTGTCCGGGGGACAACTCCAAAGAGTTTTTATCGCCAGGGCACTTGCACAACAAGCAAATGTATTTTTTTTAGATGAACCTTTTGTAGGCATAGATTTAGTCAGTGAGAAAATCATTGTAAAGCTGCTAAAACAACTTCGCGAAGAAGGAAAAACCATACTCATCGTTCATCACGATTTGCATGAGGTCGAAGAATATTTTGACAAAGTCATCATTCTCAATAAGAAATTAATTGCTTTTGGTGACGTTAAAGACACCTTTACGCCAGAGAATATCCTCAGCGCCTATGGTGCCTCCTTAGGTAATCTGGTGATCAAAGGGATGGGGGCGACAGATCATGATTGATTATTTCTCAGGAGTATTAAACATTCCGATATATGCACTTAACGCGGGATTATCTGCTATCATTCTTGGAATTGTATCAGGGGTTTTAGGAAGCTTTATTGTACTTAGAAAGATGTCATTAATGGGAGATGCGTTATCACATGCGGTGTTACCCGGGGTGGCGTTATCTTATATCTTAGGCATCAACATTCTTCTTGGAGCTTCACTATTTGGACTATTAGCAGCGGTTCTCATTCAATTTATTACAAGTCGCAGCAATATTAAAAGTGACACCTCTATCGGCATTATTCTCAGCTCATTTTTTGCGCTAGGTATCGTCCTAATTACTTTTGCCAAAAGCGGGCTTGATCTAACTCACATTCTGTTTGGTAATATTCTGGCCGTCCCACAGTCGGAGTTAATGCAGTCCTTTATTATTATGATTGTTGTTATTGCCATCATTTCATTGCTGTATAAAGAGCTTTTAATGAGTTCGTTTGATCCGGTTGTTTCCAAAGCCTATGGGTTAAAAACAGGGTTCTATCATTATTTATTGATGATGCTCCTATCTGTGGTTACCGTATCTTCGTTATCTCAAGTAGGAATTGTGCTTGTGATTGCAATGCTGGTTATTCCGGCTGCTACATCCTATCTCTGGACGAATAAGCTGTTCCACATGATTATCCTGGCTTCTACAATCGGCGCTGTATCAGGGATTATAGGTGTAATTGTAAGCTTTAAATTCAATTTACCTACAAGTGCCACGATTGTTCTGGTCGGCGTAAGCATGTTCGGAATTTCATTTATAATCTCACCCAAAAATAATTTTTTCAGGAAAGGGTTGAAACAAGGATGAAGACCATAAAAATACTCTCTTTGACAATGTTTATCGTACTTCTTACCGCATGCTCAAAGATTAGTGAAGGAGATGCAGACCATGATAAGCTGCAGATTGTTGCAACGTACTCCATTATCGCTGATATGACCGAAAACATTGTAGGGGAGAAAGCTGAAGTTTACAGTATGGTACCCATCGGAACAGATCCGCATATGTACGATCCATTACCCAAGGATACAAGTAAGGTTTCTAGCGCAGATTTAGTGTTTTATAACGGTTTGAACCTAGAAACAGGTAAGGGGTGGTTTCAAGATCTTCTAGATGTGACTAATAAAAAGGATGTTGCTTTTGCAGTCTCAGATGAAGTATCTCCAATGTACCTAACAGAAAAAGGAAAAGAAACACAGGTAGATCCTCATGCCTGGCTGGATATTCAGAATTCAATAAAATATGTAGATATCATCACAAAACGTGTAATCGAAAAAGATCCCGACAACAAAGAATTTTATCTTAATAATCAATCGGAATATGTTAAGAAACTGAATGAATTGGATCAATATGCAAAAGAAGCGGTCGAAAAAATTCCACAAGAGAAACGTATCCTTGTTACCAGCGAAGGAGCATTCAAATATTTTTCCAAAGCTTACGGATTTGAATCAGCTTTTATCTGGGAGATCAATACGGATAGTCAAGGAACGCCTGAACAAATGAAAAACATAATTAAGATCATTGATGAAAATCAAGTGCCTGCATTATTTCTGGAAACTAGCGTAAATCCAAAAACAATGGAAACTATCGCAAATGAAACGGGAGTACCGATACACTCTAAGATTTTCACCGATTCTTTAGCTAAGAAAGGCGAAGAGGGCGACACATACATTAAGATGATCAAATGGAATATTGATAAAGTTATAGAAGGTTTATCTCAATCCTAAATGCCGGCTCCAAGCCTATATTAACCGACCTAAGATTCAGTTTTTTAGCTGATGATTATGTCGGTTTTTTATTGAATAAAATCTACATTCGAGCCTCGAAATATTACGTTTACGCCATGGGATAACCTGCTACAGGAAATATCTTCTTGTCTACTTTTCAAAAAAATCTTGGTAAGGTAGAGGCTAACACTTAATAAGAGGTGAAGAGTTGTCATGATTAAGAAACACTGTTTGTTCTGTGATGAGATTGTTTCCATTGAACCAGAAGGCGATAACGATAGATATATAGGCTGTTCTTGTTCACCAGGCGGGTTTTATAGTCTACGTAGAGACAGCTACGAACCCATTAATTCGCTCCCGCATCAAAAGAAACGCGACATGCTTCATGTAGTATCTGCTTACATACGTGAGCTGACTGATTGTGATGAAAAGATCACTATATCTGCTGATGATTTAGAGTCCATTGTAAATTCACCCAAAATACCTGTGAGCATTGAAGATAAAGGAAACCGTCTACTGCAATATTTATATAGACATTCTGAAGGCCCGGGGGAAGCGGTTGTCATTCAACCCCTCTCTAGCAGCTATAACTTGACGTATTCTCCCAATCTGCAAGAGCTGGTATACATCATAGACAAGTTGATAAGTGATCAGCTTCTGATCAGGGAAGGCATGACCTTTAAGCTTACTGAAACCGGCTGGAATGAAGCTGCGGAAAGCGCTGGAGGTAAAAAACTAAAACCTTGTCTCGTGCTCGTGTCGGATGAAGAAAATTTGTCTACAACATGGCTGGAGAAGTTATTGCCCAAAATAGAACAGTGTGGTTTCCTGCCGCGCTTATTAACACATACGAAAACTCAAAACGGCGAAAAATACGAGTTGGATCAAATCGCAGAAAGCAAACTGATTATCGCAGATTTAACGGGGCAATCCCCAGAGGTGTATTTTTCAGCGGGATATGCACTTGGTTTAAACATACCCGTATTATGGACCGTAAACAGTATTGAGGCGGATAAACTTTTTGTACAGCTTAAGGATATTCGTCCTATTGTGTGGGATTCAGCAGAAGAGCTAGCAATTATACTGCAGCAGAAGTTGAGTTAACCCGCAAATTTCTTGCCATGACTCGTCAAACGAAGCTGAAATTTAAACAGGTGTCTTCTTAAATGAGGACGCCTGTTTCTTATGTTACTGTAAGAACACTATCAAATTTTCTTAGGAAGTGATATTGTAACCGATATAAAAAAATGAGCAAATGTATGTAAATGTATGCTTCAGTTAATATTAGCTCATATTCATACTCTGGATAAGAAAGAGGGATACAATTGTTTTCAAAACGGCAAAAAGAAATACTTTTATACTTAATTAATTCTAATCAACCTGTCACAGCTGCATGGATTGCTAAAGAACTGAATGTTAGCGATCGAACGATCCGTAATGATTTGAAAGAGTTACAAAATATATCCGCCATAGTAGGACTAAAAATAGAGTTAATTCGTGGGAAGGGCTTCGTTGTAAGAGTCTTCGATAAAGATATATTTTCCCAAAAATTAAATGAGTTAACTAATGATAAAATCAATCCTTCTACAGTAGACTTTTCTGAACAAGATAATAGGGTTCTTTATTTGTTGAGTCGGTTTTTATTAGAAAATAAGTATATCAAGTTGGCCACTATTGAAGATGAGATGTTTGTATCTAAATCGACAATCCAAAACGATCTAAAAGAAGTGCGTAAGATACTGGAAAAATACAACCTGAATTTAGTTAATCGGCCTCATTATGGCCTGTTTATAGAGGGCGATGAATTTAAGAAACGAATATGTTTGTCTAATTTTTTATACAAAAGAGAAGAAAACTCCGATCCAACTTTCGATAACTTTACTTTGTTTGACAAAGAGGTATACACGAAAATCAAAGAAATAATCATCGGCAAAGTAAATAAATACAAAATTGAGATTTCAGATATTTCCTTGGAAAACCTCGCTATTCACTTAATAATAGCTTGTAAACGTATCGAAGAGGGATTTTTAATCGAACAACCGTCGGTAAATCTTATGGAAGAGTATCCTTTTGAAAAAATTGTTGCCCATGAAATTGTTAAAGACATAGAAGATTTCACGGATCTGCTCTTTTCCGATTCAGAGATTAATTATATTATCATCCATTTGGTTGGAACAAAATTGCTGCCGAAAGAAAATCTAACGGAGTACAGTAAGTTCGATGAAGTGGACTCCATTGTCAGCTGTATTTTGAAAAGTTTACAAACTGAGTTGAATTGGGATTTTGGCCATGACCATGAATTTATTCAAGCCCTGACCCTTCACATTAGGCCTGCGATGAATAGATTAAGATACAACATGAATTTTAGAAATCCTCTGTTAAATGATATTAAGACGAGTTTTCCAGCCGCATTCGAAGGAGCACTTATTGCGAGTAAATGTATTAACTACTATTTGGATTCAGAAGTTGGAGAACATGAGGTTGCTTACATTGCCTTGCACATTGGGGTTGCTTTAGAAAGAATGAAAAATAAAAACAAAAAAATAAAACGAGTTATTCTTGTATGTGCGTCTGGTGTTGGAAGTGCCAAATTACTTTATTACCGATTGATCAATTCATTTGAGAATCTATTGCAGATTGTAGACACAATTAGTTTTTACAAATTAGCAGAAACGGACCTATCCTCGATTGATTTTATTATCAGTACAGTTCCGATCAATGAAGATATAGGTATTCCCGTCTATGTTGTAAATACCTTTCTAGAAGCTAAAGACCTCAAAAGAATCAAGGACGTCTTACTGTCTTCAGAACAGGTGGCAGAAACTCATTCTTACCTTGACGCATCTAGAGTATTCGTGAAAAAAGAATTTACCACAAAGGAAAGTGTGATTCATTTTTTAAGCAATGAGCTAACAAAACAAGGACTTGTACCAGAGCATTATGAATCCTTAGTAGTTGAAAGAGAGTCCTATGCACCCACTAGTTTTGGAAATCTTGTCGCTGTTCCACATCCTTCACTTCCTGTTACCTCGGAAACCTTTTGGACAATCTGTACGTTAAAACGTCCTATTCGTTGGAATGATAAGCAAATGGTGCAATTAATTTGTTTATTAAACATTAAAGAAGGAAACAATGTCGACCTAGATAAAATGTATAAAAAGCTAGGATCATTGATAGAGGATAAAGAGATTGTTGTGCAGATCCTTGCTAAGGACTCTGTGGAAGAAATTATACAATTACTAAACTAGAGTGAGTGAGAAATTAGGTACTGCCTTACTATTTGCAATGTAACCGTTTCCTGTTGATTTGGAAAAAGGTAAGCTTAAAAAGAAAGCGATTTAAGTTTACACTAAAGGTGTTCAATAAATGATAATTTTAGGGGGAAGTCAATATGAATACAATTATGTTAGTGTGTTCAGCAGGAATGAGTACAAGCCTTTTAGTAACAAAAATGCAGAAGGTTGTTGAAGAAAAAGGGTTGGATGTCGATGTTTTTGCTAAATCAGCATCTGAAATTGATATTACTTTGCAAGAGAAAAAGGTTGATGTCTTATTGTTAGGACCTCAGGTGAAATATATGAAAAAGCAATTAGAAACAAGATTAGCAGATAAAAACATTCCTATAGAAGCTATTGATATGTTGAATTACGGAATGATGAACGGTGAAAAAGTACTTGAACAAGCCATGCAATTAATTGAAAGTAAATAGAGATAAGAGAGGAGTAGAGAGAAATGGTAGATGAAGTGAAAGAGGAATACTATACTGTGGCTTTTAACATTATCAGTAATGTAGGCGCAGCTAAAAGCTTAGTAATGGAGGCGCTTTACGCAGCCAAAGAGGGAGAATTTAAAGAGGCACAAGAAAAATTAGAAGAATCAAAGCAATTTTTTAGAGAAGGTCATAAAATGCATAAATCATTAATCAAAAGAGAAGCAAATGGCGAACAGCTTCAATTCTCACTGATCCTTATGCATGCTGAAGACCAACTAATGAGTGTAGAGACCATTTCTTTACTTGTTACGGAAATCATTGAACTTTATAAGCTTTCAAAATAGGATCAAAAAGAAGTGGCATCGCAATAAGAAAATACTTCTTCGGGAGCGTGCAAGAAACTATGGATAAAATAACGAAATTTTTAGAAGATAAGGTAATGCCAGTTGCAGGTAAAATCTCTGGTCAGCGGCATTTACAAGCGCTTCGCGATGCAATGGTTTTAACTATCCCGTTTATTATTATCGGTTCCATTTTTTTAATCTTAGCAAACCTGCCAATTCCAGCCTATTTAGAATTCTTGGTCGCCCATCCAAATATCAAAACAGCTTTACTATATCCGTACAATGGTACATTTAACCTTGTCGCATTAGTTGCAACATTTGCCGTGGGATATAGACTAGCAGAGAGCTATAAAGTGGATCCGCTTTCTTCAGGGGCTGTGGCATTATGTTCATATTTTGTGGTCACTCCATCAACTTCTTTCACAGTAGATGATGTTGTTACAAAAGCAATGAACGTGAATTATTTTTCGAGTCAAGGTTTATTTGTAGGATTGTTAACCGCAATCTTCGCAACAGAAATATATCGCAGAATCGTACAAAAAAATATAGTTATTAAAATGCCGGATGGTGTGCCGCCAACAGTTGCTAAATCCTTTACAGCGATTATTCCTGGTTTCTTTGTTATCGTGAGTGTCTGGGGAGTTCGCCTACTTGTTGAGAACTTTACTGGTTTTGATAACGTGCATACCATTGTTGCCAAGCTTCTTCAACAACCATTAACCACTGTTGGAACAAGCTTAGCGGGAACAATTGTTGTGTTCTTGTTAATCAACTTATTATGGGCAATCGGATTACATGGTTCCACCATTGTAGGTTCTGTCATGTTGCCTATCTGGTTGCAATTGACCTCAGAAAATGCTGCAGCCTACGCAGCGGGTTCACCCGTCCATAATATTGTTACAGCAGAGTTCAGATATCTTATCTTTATCGGTGGATCTGGTGCAACTCTAGGACTAACGATTGCTATGTTATTCTTTGCGAAGAGCAAACAGCTGAAACAAATGGGTCGACTGACGATTGGACCAGGACTATTTAATATCAATGAGCCGTTAATCTTTGGGATGCCTATCGTATTAAACCCAATGATGTTAATCCCATTTCTTATAACACCGATTGTTACTGTTTTGATAACCTATCTCTCCATGGATTTTGGATTAGTAGCGTTGCCAATAGGTGTACTGCCTCCGGGAACAATGCCATTAATTATCGGCGGATATTTGATGACAGGTAGTATCTCGGGAATGATCTTACAAATTGTACTGTTTGCAGTAGCGTTTATTATTTACTATCCGTTCTTTAGAATAATGGATAATCAAAAATATAAAGAAGAACAAGATGCCCTTATCCAACAGGTTTAATCCGTAGCATATGTTTTATTTAACAACAAGGAGGGTTTACACATGTTTGAATTGAAAACGACATTTCCAGAAAACTTTTTATGGGGAGGAGCAGCAGCTGCCAATCAACTAGAAGGAGCAAGTAATGTTGGCGGTAAAGGGCTTTCTCTAGCAGATGTATATATTTTTGACGAAAACACCCCTAAAAAAAACTGGTCTGACCAGTGGCACCTCATGACTCATAAACAAATAGAAGAAGCACAAGATCCCGCAAGTGAAAAGTATTATCCCAAAAGACATGGGGTGGATTTTTATCACCACTATAAAGAAGATATTGCTTTATTGGCCGAAATGGGTTTTAAAGCCTTCCGTATGTCCATTGCTTGGACTCGTATTTTTCCAAATGGGGATGAATTAATCCCTAATGAAGAAGGTCTTGCATTTTATGATCGTGTGTTTGATGAATTGAACAAATATGGAATTGAGCCTATTGTTACTTTATCCCATTATGAAATGCCACTTCATCTAACAACTAAGTATGGAGGTTGGGTGAACCGGAAAGTTATAGATTTCTTTGTTCGCTATGCAACCACTGTAGCTGAAAGATACAAGCATAAAGTGAAATATTGGATGACTTTTAATGAAATTAACTGTGTAGTACACCACCAATATGTAAGTTTAGGGGTTATCGAAGAAAATCACCCGAATATTGAACAAGCAATGTTTCAAGGAGCGCATCATCAATTTGTCGCAAGTGCACTTGCAACCAAAGCGTGTAAAGAAAGTAATCCTCAAGCAATGGTTGGATGTATGGTTAGTTATCAACTTCTTGTTCCTTATAGTTGTGATCCTGACGACGTTCAAGCCACAGTTGATAAACAACGTACCTCTTTATTCTTTACTGATGTACAAGCGAGAGGTTACTATCCGGCTTATACCGCTCGAATGTTTGCAGAAAAAAATATAGTTCTGAAAACAGAGCCCGAGGATGAACAAATCATGAAAGACTATCCAGTGGATTATGTATCCTTTAGCTACTATATGTCTGGTGCAGTCAGTGCACATCCAGAAAAGATAGAAGGCGCAGAAGGGAATTTGCTTACAGGCGGAGTGAAAAATCCTTATTTACCATCGAGTGATTGGGGTTGGCAGATTGATCCTAAGGGTTTACGAACTGCAATAAACCAATTGTATGACCTCTATCAAAAGCCGGTACTTGTTGCAGAGAATGGCCTAGGTGCCTTAGACGTATTACAAGAAGGCGATGTTATAGAGGATGATTACCGAATTGATTATTTAAAAGAACATATTAAGCAAATAAAAGAAGCCATTGCAGATGGTGTAGATGTAATGGGCTACACAAGCTGGGGTTGCATAGATATGGTGAGTGCAGGAACAAATCAAATGTCCAAACGTTATGGTTACATTTATGTGGACCAAGATGATATGGGCAGAGGTACAAAACGTCGTATAAAGAAAAAATCATTTTATTGGTACAAAAATGTTATCGCTACTAATGGAGAACAATTAGATTAATTATTAAATCGTAAAACGAAATGATTTATCTGGAGGCATTATCAAAAGCAGTCCTAAGCTGGACTTGCTTTTGGTAATGCTTTTTTTACTGAATTGTTGACATGTGACCATTTGGTGTCTTATAATCAATTAGACACCAAATGGTGTCCTATTAGGTAATAATGATGGATACTAGGTGACATTACAGGAAATATTACGGAAAAGGTGGGGGTGGTTGTGAGCGACAATAGTCAAGTGAGGGATGTTTATGACGCTGTTGCGGATCCAACAAGACGAAAACTTCTTCAAATTCTGGCTGATGTTGATGAATTACCTCTGTATGAGATAACGATTCATTTTGAAATGGGTCGTACAGCCGTTTCGAAGCATTTAAATATACTTAAAGATGCTGGTCTCGTAATTGCTCGGAAGGTTGGCAGAGAGACGAGGTATCGGTTGAATGCCAATCCTTTGAAAGAAATTCAAGATTGGGTATCTTTTTATGAAGGATTCTGGAAACAAAGAATTGATAAATTAAAACTTATATTGGAGGAATAACTATGAAACCAGATGTATCATTAGATTTTCAATTTACAAGTTCGATCGAGAAGGTATGGAATGCTTTAACGGATTCGGATACGCTTGCGAAATGGATCTGGAGTAATGATTTTAAACCCGTCGTTGGTCATAAATTTCAATTCCGTGCTGAGCCAAATGAATGGTGGGATGGAATTGTAGATAGCGAAGTACTCGTCGTGGATGAGCCGCATACGTTATCTTATACTTGGAATAGTGCGGGAGAAAGTACTACTGTTACTTGGACTGTGAGTCAAGATTCAGAGGGGAAGGTTAACCTCCATCTAGATCAATCAGGATTTAGTGAGGAGACGAAAGCCCGCCAAGGAGCTATCGAAGGTGCTAAATATGCTTGGACAAATATGGGTGGTCAGCTCGAAAAGGCATTAGCAGAATTGTAATTTCAAGAATAGGGCGCTTTTCTGGAATAAGGAAAGTGCCCTTTTTAATGGAATAAATCATGGCAATACTAGATGAAGAGAATGGAGATGAGATGAGCTTACTATGAAAATAAATCAATTAATTGCGAACAATATTAACAGATTAGAAACGGTACTGCCAGTTGATGAGTCGTTAGGAATTGCTGGTTTGTCTGGATCTGGTAAAACAACTTTTTGTCAAACGATTGGGGAAGAATCAAAAAAACGTCTCGTTTCCTTACTGCCAAAAGCTGAATACCAGTATTTATTCCCCAATATTATGGAGACTAATTTCAGTGCGATCAAAATGGAAGCAATGCCACTTGTTCTTTTTCTTGGTAGATCATCCATATCTTCAAATCCTCGGTCAACCATTGGCACACATACAGGTGTGTTTACTGAAATCCGTGTCACTCTTGCTGAACAATATAATCTCTCTCCAGAGGTTTTTTCATTTAATAATGAGTTGGGTTGGTGTCCTGATTGTAAGGGTCGTGGAACTACAAAAAATGTCGAGTGTAAAAAGTGTCAGGGGAAACGCTATAATCAAGCAGCTGAACAATATAAAATTGAATTATTGGATCAAGCAAAGAGTATTTCTGATCTAAACGACTTAAGTATAGAGACCATTTTATCACAGGCAGATATTCTAAAAATAAGTGAAGGTAAACAACAAATTCTGAAAAATATAATCAATATGAATATTGGTTATTTAACATTAAATCGTATTATGGGTACATTATCAGGCGGAGAATTAACACGACTTTACCTGGCAGAATTCATGGCAACAAGTGAAAATACCGTGATTATCATTGATGAAATCTCCGTGGGTCTCGATCACCAAACGCTATTGAAGATTTTAGCGGAGATTAAACAATTGGGATATAAAAATCAAATTTGGCTCATTGACCATTCTGACACGGTGCTGGACACAGCGGATAAACACTTGTTCTTTGGACCTGGCAGTGGCAAATACGGCGGGAAAATAGTTGAGGAATCACCACGTCCTGAGCCCATCAATAGAGAACTAAATCAGGCAGCACCTGCAGAATATTATCAATTTCATGATCTTTATTGTCGTAATATTCAAATGGCCGAGATTCAGATTCCCCAGAATAGACTGGTAACTTTTACAGGTGAGTCCGGGTGTGGTAAATCTACACTGGTTAATGAGTGTATGGTCAAAGATTTTCTAAAGCGTTATTCCAAAGATAAGCTGGTGATCGTAGGGCAAGATCGAAATCAGTCGATTACCAGTCGCTCGACCGTTGCCACTTTTCTTGATATTAAAAGGAAACTCACAAAGTACAGTGAGGATATTGATGATATTTTTGAGCGCTCGATTGAAGATATTATTGTTGAACTGCCAAATGAGGACATTGCTCATAAAAGACTAAGCTTATTGATCAAGCTTGGACTTGGTTATTTGACGTTGGAGCGAAAAACACAGTCCTTATCCACGGGTGAATTTCAATGTGTCCATTTAGTTTCTGAGCTGTTTGCGGGCTCAAGAAATCCACATACACTTTTTATTTTTGACGAGCCTTCCAAAGGTTTATCACAAAATATTTTAAATCAATTCATTGACAGCATTAGGGACATTCTGCAGGATGAATCTGTCTCCATAATCATGATTGAACATAATTCCTATATGTTAGAGAACTCTGATTTTATCGTTGATTTTGGCAAAAGACAGCTTGCACCTGTGGAGCATCTTGATGTTCTCAGTCATGATGATTATTATCGTCAACAAAATCCTGCTGATAGTGTGGCACCTGCGCACATTTCTTCAACACTCCAGCTACAAAATGGAATTGACTATTTAAAAGAAGGTCAGATCTCCTATTTTAAAAATGCAGAGAACATCTATAAAGGTGGCATCTTAAAAAGCTTATCCTCCATGGCCCGCCTGATTTATGGTGAATATGAATCGGATACGATTGCGCCTGTCATCGCCATTGATCTGGAACGACACTTGTATAGTCAGTTTACTTTCCTTTATGAAATGGGTGGCTTGATCAACCATATTGTGGCAGCGCATCCCACTAATAAAGATACAAAAAGCTTTGATTTCTATCAATCAGACAATCATTGTCCAAGCTGTAAGGGCCGCCGTGTGATTGAAGAATTTGACTTTGATATTGTTCTTCAGGACAAGAACGTACCCTTTTGGGACGGTTCATTACATCCAGATGCGATGGAGATTCTGAAATTCTATCAATTACCAAAAATAAAATTCATCTTTGATGAGTTAAAGAATGAGCTCGGACAGGATATTAGCAAAAGTTATAATGAGATGACAGAAGCTGAAAAACACACCTTTTTATACGGGTATTGGGAAAAGTCCTTCTATGATAAAGCAGCTAAAGCCTCGAGAACTTGGGATGGCTTTAATACCATTATCGGGAACTATATGGTTATCTCGAAATCGATTATTAAAGAGCATATTAAAGCATCCAAAAAAATGATTACCTGTCCAATTTGTCAAGGAACGGTATTAAATCATCATAAAAAGCTTAAATACGGCGACACTGATATTCGTGAGATTATCGGGATGCCCCTTGATCAAGTTATTAGCACTGTTGGCGAATTACAGGTACTAGAAAAAATGAAAGCCATCGTGGGCGGCGATATGGTTTTGACAGAAGAGGTCTCTCTATTACCTAGGGAAACACAAGTCGCTCTAAAAATGCTTGAACTAGAGTTAGGAAGTTTTGCGCAATATGAAATGGTGTTACAAAATGCCATGCCATTCTGGGACAGCATTAGCGGCAGTATCGAAACCATCAGCAGGAAAAACCGGATTACGATCTGTGATTTTGCCAATATCCACGAAACAAGAGAAAATATCATAGATAAGTATTTCACTAATGGAAAATATAAAAAGCTGACTTATGTCTATGAAGCGTTTGGTTACAAAAAAATCGTCACCTTAATTAATAAGGTTAAAGCAAGCCATCCCTGTCCATTCTGTAAAGGGAAAAAAGTTATTTCGGAAGATGGACTTCATGATGGCGTATATAAATTAACGATTCCCTGTGTGAGTTGTTATGCCAGTGGAATCAATGATGAAGGGCGTAAGGAAGTCGTTGAAGGTATAGATGTTCAAACTTGGCTAACGGGTAAAGTAAGTGACGTTATTTCTGAAAGCTTAAATATTGAAGCTGTTGCTGATATTCCAATTTTCAATCGTATTCGTGAGTTGAATAAACAAGAGATGATGGCAGTTTACCAATTTCTTGAGCAATAAAGTTTAGTTTTCTCAAAAAGACGATATAGAAAAGAAACGCATCGAGTCTATAGACTCGATGCGTTTTTTTATAATTGATTATAAAGCTCATCATCAACAGGTTCTAACCATTCTGTTTCTCCGGGTGAAATGGCTAAGTGGACAAACCAACTGTCTTTTGTAGCACCATGCCAATGTTTTACGTTCGCTGGAATATTCACAACATCCCCGCTTTGGAGGAATTGAGCTGGTTTGCCTTTTTCTTGATACCAACCCTCACCACCGGTAACTAATAATACTTGTCCGATTTTATGGAAGTGCCAGTTATTGCGAGCTCCCGGGGCAAAGGTTACGTTCCCAATAGGCGCATTCAAAGGTGTCGCATCAGTATAAATCATCTGCAAGTATGCATCGCCTATAAAATTAGCTTCAACCTTTTGTCCGAGTGGAAAGATAGTACTGTTGCTTAGTTGCTCATTAGCCATAATAAAAAAACCTCTTTCGTTTAATTTTTATAAATTTCTTTGGCAATATTAAATGCCGACCAAGCTTTAGGCCACCCTATATAAAACGAAAGGTGCGTGATGATTTCCGCTACTTCATCTTTTGTGACTCCGTTTGCCTTTGCTTTATGCAGATGTGGAGTTAATTGTTCAAAGTTTCCTCCTGATATTAATGCTGAAACTGTAATCATGCTGCGGTCACGTGCAGATAATTCTTTCTCTCTTGACCACACTTCACCGAATAAGATATCATCGTTCAGTTCAGCAAATTTCGGAGCGAATTCTCCTAACAAGTCTCGTCCTGCTGTTTGTTTTTCAGCCATATAAGAACATCCCTTTCATCGATGATTAACTGCTTCAAAATGAAGTATAGACCTTAAAGTACACTTTAAGGCAAGCCATAAAAATGGATTCATACTCCGACATTTGGTTTTTTATTAATTTAAGTATATCCTTTGAATAGAAACAAAATTAGAAATGGAGGTGGGGATCATGCCTTATTCCATTGGAGAATTTGCAGAAATCGTCGGTGTTAACAAGAGCACACTCAGATATTATGAATTGGAAGGCTTACTTACTCCACATCGAAGTGACAATAATTTACGTGAATATACAGATCAGGATATAGGTTGGGTTTAATTTTTGCTTCATTTAAAAGATTCAGGAATGACGATGGCAGAATTGAAGCAATATACCGAGTGGCGGGCTATGGGGGACGAGACAATTCCTGAACGGAAAAATTTACTTGAACAGCGTAAGCAACAAGTGGAACAAGAAATTAAGGCATTGCAACAAAACTTGGATATACTGAACCGTAAAATTGTATTTTATAATGATCAACTAACGGGGAATAAATACGAATTCGTCCTTTATCACAATGAAAAGATACCACATCAAGAAGAAAAAGTAGATTCCTAACAAGTTAAGAGGCAGATGAACAACTTTTGATTATCAAAGGTTGTTCATCTGCCTCTTCTAATTTCAAAACTTGAAATCGAAGATGAGAGTCTATTTGTGTAATCATATTGCATGATCCGGTCGAGATATTACATTCTCATTTATCCGTTTATTAATTATATTGAAGCTGTATTCGTTTAAAAAAACCAGAGTAAAGGAGAAATTACTTTTGAGAAGAGAACTGAGGAAGGTTTTGTCTTTTTTGTTGGTTTTAGTGACAGTGGTTGGCACAGGGATTAGCTTTGACGGCAATATTGTAAACGCTTTCGGTCCTAATGTCTTATATGTACCACCAGCAGATTCACCATCCTATGGGGCTTTATCACCTAGGGCAATCCAGCTTAAATATAGTGGCATCAACAATAATAAAATGTATGCTACATTTGAACAAACCTCTAATACCACCCCTGTTTTCCCTATTTATGAAAGCGTTGACAATGGTGTCACTTGGAATCAGGTTGGAGAAGTGGAGGATACTCAAAACGGTTGGGGAATGTTAAATTGCCCTGAATTGTTTGAACTCCCCCAATCTATAGGTAACATGCCTGCAGGTACTATGCTTCTTGCAGGAAATTCTGTGCCAAGCAACAAAGCAGCTACCAAGTTGGAATTATATAAAAGCAATGATTTAGGTAGAACATGGACATATGTAAGCACCATTGCTGAAGGTGGACGAAACGATATTGGTTACGATCCCATTTGGGAGCCTTTCTTTTTGGTTCACAACAACAAACTCATTGTTTATTATTCAGATGAACGTGATCCTGCCCATGCCCAGAAGTTAGTTCATCAGACTACGTTGGAGGGTACGAACTGGGGACCTGTGGTAGTTGATGTGGCATTTGCAGACAGTAAATTACGTCCAGGAATGCCTACAATCGCTAAGCTGGGCAATGGTAATTACGCAATGACCTATGAGATGGTCGGATACCCGGGCGTGCCCAATTATTTGAAAATTTCAGCAGATCCTGAGAGCTGGAATCTAACTGAAGTAGGATCTCTTGTAGGGTACGGAGGAAGTCCCTATATTTCTGCTTTGGGAGATGGGAGACTCGTATTAAACGTTGCAGGAAAAAAAGAAGTGCTGATCAACTCTTCTAGAGTGGATGCATCCGGAAGCTGGGTTCCATATAATCCGCCCGTAGATGCAGGGTATAACCGCCAACTACTGCCGCTTAGCAATGGCCGCTTATTTATCCCTCAAGCCGGATTTTTTAGTGGGAAAAACACGGTGAAATATGGTGATATGTCCGTAGGTTACTACAAATTAATTAATGTGAAGAGTGGGAAGGCTTTAGGTGTATTGGAAGGTGGAACTGCGAATGGCAATCCGCTCGTCCAATGGAGCAGCGGGACTAATTCTTTGGATCAATATTGGCTTATTTCCACAGCGGAAAGTGGGTATGCTCCTAACGGTTACAAATCCATTGTGAATGCAAAGAGTGGAAAGGTCGCCGGTATATTAGAAGGATCAACAACAGAAGGAGCTAAAGCCGTTTTATGGACTGAAAACCATTCCGATGACCAGCAGTGGACTTTACAAGCCTCTGGTAACTACTACAAGATTGTTAACCGTAACAGTGGTCAGACGTTAGTTATAGCGCAGGGTTCTACTGAAGAGGGTACCCAAGTTATACAGCAGACTGATGCAGGCAGCACTGATCAGCTGTGGGAGTTGGTTCCAGATGAAGGACATATTATGGTGGACAGTTATCGAATGGTTAATGAGAACAGTGGTAAAGTGTTGGGTATCTATCAAGGTTCGATGGCGGATGGAGGGAAGGCGGTTCAGTGGACCAGCGGAATTTCATCCCATGACCAAAATTGGTTTGTAGTCAGCACAGCTGATGGTTATACGAAGCTGGTCAATACTAATAGTCGTAAAAACCTGGGCATTTTAGGAGGTTCATTAGCTAACGGTGCTCAAAGTGTACAATGGAATGATAACGGATCGAATGACCAGCAGTGGACTTTGGAGTCCTCAGGTGATTTTTACAATATTATTAATCGTAATAGTGGAAAAGCTCTGGCAGTAGATCAGGGTTCGACGACAGAGGGGGCAAATATTATTCAAGCAAATAATACAGGTTCTGCTGGCCAGCACTGGAAACTAGTCTCGAATAGATAATTTATGTAACCAAAAGTCATCGACCTTAAATTAAGGGTGATGACTTTTTGTCGATATAATCTTTGAATGACTAAATCGTCACCTTCAGTGTCACGGGAATGTCACTTTGGAGAGATATACTATTTCCATCGACATATGGAGGGAATTGTGAAGTTATTATGGGAGTGAAATTACGAAAGATTCTTATTATAGGAACTATTTTATATACACTGTTGATCTTATATTTTTTGTTTTTTGCTTTCAATAGAGTAGAGCATGCAACAAGCCAGTATGAATATACGTTTATGTTGATTCCAGAAAGTGTTCCGCTTCTTTTTCCTGATCTCTTTGACCTATCCTTTTCTTGGGTTTATGACTTTGGGAACATCGCTGCTTTTATTCCTTTTGGCGTATTATTCCCTTTGCTGTATCGTACACATTTTAAGAAGTTTATTTGTTTGTTTATCTTAACAATTTTTATGCTGGAAAGTCTTCAAGCTTTAACTTTTTTGGGTTCCTTTGATGTAGCCGATGTCATCTCCAATACGTTAGGGGCAATGATCGGATTTTGTGCATATAAGATTGGATTTTCCCCGGAAATCACCAGGAGATTACTTTTTACTTCGGCATTATCTGTTGTTGTGCTATTGGTTGGAATCATGGGAATCTCTGAGATCATTGATTTAACTCTGAAGAAAAGTGAAAGACCTGTGCAGGGATTACAAACGTTGGAAAAGCTTACGGGAAGCATGCCTATCACGCATAATCTTCCCAGTTTCACTATCGCAGGTGAAAATATAATACCAAAAATGAATTTGTACAGCAGTGAAGGTGAAGAAATTAAAAAATACACCTATACTTTGGGTGATAAAAAAGAGGTATGGTTATATTTCAGCTTTGGATTCCCGCAAAATGAAAATTCTAGCAGTGAACTAATGATTATAGCTGATGGTAACATGATCCTTCAATCCAGTGAACAATATAGTTCCCAAGCTGAACTCAACAATACGGCATTAGTTACCGTAAAAGAAATAACCTTTATCCTTAAAGGGAATGTGAAGTTATGGGATGTAGGATTTAGTGAAATGAAGCATTGGTGGGAATGAGAAACTAACCCTTCGTTAATTTTATTAACGGAGGGTTTCTTTTGCTGATCGCCTCATATACATATTCCGATATACAGCCGGGGTGAGGTTCTCGTATTTTTTGAAGGTTTTAATGAAATAGCCCGTGTCGCAAAAGCCCAAATCATCACTGACTTGATTGATCGGGGAATCCGTGGATTCCAGCAGTTGCTTAGCCCATTCAATCTTGAGTCTGGCAATGAAGATGGAGAAATTCTCTCCAGTTTCTTTAGTGAAAATACGGCTGAAATAACTGGGGCTGATATGACAAAGCTTAGCCATCTCTTTGAGGCTGAAATTCTCATTTTTGTGAGCATAAATGTAATTAAAAGCAGGCTGAAGCACAGAATTTACTGAGACGAACTTTTGTACACCATTCTTTAATTTGGTCTCGATCAAGGCCCCGGATAACTCCTGCTGTATGGATTGGATTTTTCGATACGTACGGTCTGACTCGTCCATTGCTTCAGCAGAAGCGGGTTCTTCTATATTGGTGGTCAGAACCTTTTTGTACAAATCCACAGTAGTATGCTTTTGAATGGCTTCCTCCACGATATAGGTACTTAACTGCAGCAGCAGCTCAACACACTTTGTTACTTCATCGTAGGATAAAACAGGCAGTGCCTGGTAATCCTCTTTGAGTGCTTTAAATTTCATGTTCGTCTCCACATTCGGAGGGCGAGAGACAATTTGCTCCAGTTGTGGCACGTCAGGTTCACGAAGCTTGAGCTGTCCGGCCATAATTGCACCTAGATATTGATTATCTATAATGATCGGAATCGCGATATCTATAATATTGAAATGACATAAATAAATAAACGGTTTGTTCTGGCGAACCGCTTCAATCCCAGCGCGGGCATCACATTTTTGACAATATTGAGAGAGATGGGAGTCCTGGCGCACACCTTGACAGAATGGCTGGCAATAGCTGTGCTTGGTCACGGGAACACCCTTGTAATCAACAGTAAGAATAGCCATTTTGGTTACAAGAGATAAGGAATCCTGGAGCTTTTCCCATTTCTTCAAATCAATAATTTCTTCTAGATTGAACCGGGATTTTGACATCACAAAATTCTCCTATGTAAGTTATAGAATCTTAATGAACATTATACAGAATAATTCAACACAATGACATGAAAGTTCGATTTTTCACGATTATGACAAAAAAATACGATAAGAAAACGCTTTAATAAGCTTTTATTGTTTCATGTTTCTTAAATTAGAGCAATCTATAATGATAACTATAAACAACTGAGGAGGAACGAAAAATGAGAAGAGCATTTATCAGTCCGACGAAATATGTACAAGGTGAGAATGAATTATTGAACTTAGGTTACTTCGTAAAAACATTTGGTGATTCTGCTTTGTTAATTGCCCATCCAGATGATGTAACACGTGTGAAAGACAAACTGGAGTCAACTAAACAGAAATTTAATATAACTCTTGTTGAAAGCGGCTTCCACGGGGAATGCTCAAGACAAGAAGTCGCCAGATTACAAGCGCTAGCCAAAGAACATCAATGTTCATGTACGATTGGCTTGGGTGGAGGTAAGGCGATTGATACGGCAAAATGTGTAGCTGAAGGAGAAGCGCTGATTATCGTTCCAACGATAGCAGCAACTGATGCTCCGACAAGCCACTCAGCGGTGCTCTATACTCCGGAAGGTGAATTCGATGATTATGCTTATTTCAAGCAAAGCCCGAGTGTAGTCATGATTGATACAACAGTTATTGCCAATGCACCTACAAGATTTCTTGTGGCAGGTATGGGAGATGCACTTTCAACCTATTTTGAAGCAAGAGCTACTGCAAATTCTTACTCCAATGTGAATGCAGGTTTACCTTGCGGAGTTCGTGAAGGGGTTTGCGGTGAAGCTAAAGGAACAGTAACAGCGTTGGGACTTGCGAAGCTCTGCTATGAGACATTGCTTGAGAATGGATTCAAGGCGAAGCAAGCTTGCGATCTGAATATCGTAACCCCAGCTTTGGAGAATATAATTGAGACGAATATTCTTTTATCGGGTCTTGGGTTTGAAAGTGGTGGTTTGGCAGCGATTCATGCGATTCATAATGGGTTAACTGCTTTGGAAGGAACTCATCATTATTATCATGGTGAAAAGGTTGCCTTCAGCACGATTGCTCAATTGGTTCTTGAAAATGCAGACCGGACTGAATTAAAAGAAGTGTTGGACTTCTGTCTTTCGATTGGCCTCCCAGTATGCTTAGCGGATATTGGTGTTGAGCATGTAACCTATGAGGAACTGCTTGAGGTTGCTAAAAAAGCTTGCATTGCTGAGGAATCTATCCATTCGATGCCGTTCCCAATTACGGAGGATGCGGTTGCATCAGCAATTATGGCAGCCGATCAATTAGGCCGTCAATATAAATCAAGTAAGGAGCTTTAAGATGAAAAAAATAATAAACAAGCCGGAGACTCTGGTTAGGGAAATGTGTAACGGGCTTGTCTTGGCGCATCCCGAGTTGGATTTCGATCCTAAATTCAAAGTGATTTCTAAGAAAGAGATCAATCAAAGTAAAGTTACCCTGATCAGTGGTGGCGGAAGCGGACATGAGCCGGCTCATGCCGGGTTTGTAGGAACCGGGATGCTGGATGCAGCTGTATGCGGTGATGTGTTTGCTTCTCCATCCCAAATTCAGGTTTATCAAGCGATTCGCCGCACAGCAAGCACCAAAGGTTCGCTGCTTATTATCAAGAATTATAGCGGTGACATCATGAACTTTAAAAATGCGGCCCATCTAGCAACTGAAGACGGTATCGAAGTGGATTATGTCAAAGTAGACGACGATATTGCCGTTGAAGACAGCCTTTATACAGTAGGGAGAAGAGGCGTAGCCGGAACAGTGCTTGTTCATAAGGTAGCCGGAGCAGCAGCAGAAGCTGGATTGTCCTTAGCGGAAGTGAAAGAAGCGGCGCAACATGCAATTGATCATGTGCGCAGCATAGGCTTCGCCTATACCTCTTGTACCGTGCCTGCCAAAGGTACTCCGACATTTCATATTGAAGAGAACGAGATGGAATACGGGGTTGGCATCCATGGAGAACCTGGAATACGCAGGGAGAAAATTGTACCCGCAGATGAATTAGCACAGCGAATGGTTACCTCTTTGCTAGACAACTTCCAAATGAATGATCAGAAGCAGGAGGAAGTAGCCGTATTAATTAATGGTTTTGGCGGCACCCCGCTGCAAGAGTTATATTTGCTGAACAATTCTGTCATCCGCGAATTAACCGCTAAGAATAAGCAAGTGTTTAAAGTGTTTGTTGGTAACTACATGACCAGCATTGACATGGCAGGTGCATCGGTGACGATAATGAAGCTGGATGAGACACTGAAGAAATGGTTATCTGCGCCTTGTGATACACCAGCCTTGTCGATTAAAGGCCCTTTTGAGCCTGTGAACTATACTGAAGTAATCCAAGAAGAGAAAGCAGACAGCAATGTATCCTTTAAGAATAATACGGATGCTGCTGCAGCGGTGATTAAGAACAATCGGTTTACTTTGCAAAATATCGTCTATCTGCTCGATCAAATGAGCCAGGTTATTATCGAGAATGAAGTTCCGTTCTGTGAGCTTGACTCCCACGCTGGAGACGGCGATTTCGGGATGAGTGTAGCTAAGGGCTTTAAACAGCTGAAAGTCGAGTGGGAAGATATTTTAGCTCATCATCTCACTAATATCGGTGAGTTCCTTGACGCCTGCTCCATGGTCATTATGGAATATTGCGGCGGAGCATCCGGACCGATCTGGGGATCAGGCTTCCGCGCAGCGAGCAAAAATGTTCAGCAGAAGGAAGAGCTGACCATTCAGGAGTTTGCTGATATGATGCAGGCTGTTGTCAAAGGGATTCAAGATACGGGTGAAAGATCTTTTGGCAGAGGGGCTGTCGTCGGAGACAAGACATTGATTGATGCGCTTGTACCGTTTGCAGATGCCTGGACCCAAAGTGCAGAACAAGGCGACGATATCAAAGTGGCGGCAAATAAAGCAGCGGAAGCAGCTGTCCAAGGTTCTAAAAATACTATAGAAATCGTTGCCCGTATGGGAAGAGCCGGCACAGTGGGGGAACGCAGCATCGGTTATCCAGATGCGGGTGCTCATGCGCTGGGGGTTATTTTCACAGAGCTGGCAAAAGCAATGAAATAAACAAGGTTAACTGGCGTATCACCTAAAATTTAGAAAAAACGTACTGCATTAGCTGCAGTACGTTTTTAATTTAAATCATAAATTCAACGATGTATTGTTGGCAAATGAGTTCGTATCCCAGAGATTGATATAGAGAAATGGCTCCTACATTCTCCTCAAAAACATTCAAATATACGTTAGCTGAAATGGCATGTCCTTGGCGTGTTAGCTCTGCACAGACTTTTTTACCATAACCATTTCTTCTCCAGGCCACATCTGTTCCGATATTTCCTAGTTCAACGTAATCCTCACTATATATATGGTATCCTCCTACAGCAATCAGCTCGTCTTGTGCCATCACACCATAGAACGGATTCTGTAATTCTTCTTTTGAAAAAGCCATGGTTTGCAGCTCGTTCATCTTTGCTTCAATTCGCTGGAAATGAGCAGGTCCTAAGTGCATAACATGCTTGTCCGCTGTTGGTAGAACATCTTCATGAATATGTTTCATAAGAAGCAATTTTTTGGGAGGGCTGTAGAACTCAAGCTGAGAAGCAAAGACCTGCAGCTCTTGTTCGTTAATAATAAAGCTACCTACCGCATGGTTATGTAGATGTAATTCATCTTTCATGAACGCCAACATTGAGCTGAGACAAAAGGATTGCTGAACTGGATATACAGAAAAAGCATTAAACGGAAGGCCACTTAAAAAGGCTAATACTCCAAGCAACTCGCCCTGGTCAGAATACTGACCGTAATGCACTGTGTTTTGTCTGCGAAAAGTAAGGTATGAATAATATAAAAAATGCTGTTCCTTATTAATCGAGCTTAATATAACATCTAACTCTGCTGCTGTTAATTTTCTATACATATACGACCTGCCTCCATTAACAATTGCTGTTGCTATTTCCTCTTGCCGAATTTGCACAACCTTTTCTAATATATCATAAATCAGAACTTTAATTGCTTTATTGCTGGGTTGAGTCAAGTATGATACTATTGTCCCCTTAGAAACATAAAATGAGATATGAAGGTTTTCTTGAAAGGATGATATATATTAAGGCAATCTTAGTTCGGTACTTCGGAAATCCGCAAGATCGAACCGCCATGTTCAACGCTGCTTCCTTAGTCATCGATGCTTTTATTGGTATAGGCAAGTTAATTCTTGGGTTATATCTATTGTCCGGATGGTTCATCACAAATGCACTTTATTATCTGATCCTTTGTATAGCCAAAGGACAGGTGCTTCATAAATATACATTAGCTAAAAAAGTCAGTTCAGCACAGCAAAGGTATTCCATGGAGCTTTATGTTTATAAGCGTGGCGGTGTTTTTCTTTGTCTTCTAGGGGTTTCATATCTGTTGGTCTGCCTGCGGATTTATCTAGTCGGAGACGCTTTGGTTTATGAAGGTTACATTGTATATCTGGTAGCACTGATCGCTTTTACAAAACTTGGTTTTGCCATTCATGGAAATATTGTTAACCGTCATCTCAAAAATCCCATTATATCAACATTAAAAATGATTAGCTTTACTGATGCCTTAGTCTCCATTGTTGTCACTCAAATGGCTGTGCTTACAATGAAAGGCTCACCTCAGGCATTAAACGCCAGCGCGTTGTTTGGCATGGGATGTAGTGTTTTATTTTGTCTGGGGGGGATCTGGATGATGCTCCGTAAGACAAAGGCTCCAATGAAGGAAGTAGAATTAATTAAAAATTAGATGATATCATAACTTCCCCTTATCCCTTAGGATGAGGGGTTATTTGTATTTTTATGTCATATTATCAGCGTTGAATGCCGAAGCTTATAGAAAATTATATTTTTATGCAACCTAAACACTTCTTTTCCTACTTTATAAGTGAATGCTTAATCAAATCGAACGGAAGTGATGGAGTGGAAGATAGTGAAATCATACAATTGTATTTTGCACGTAATGAAAGGGCAGTAGAAGAAACATCGAAAAAATATAGAAATTATTGTACTCGGATCGCTCATAACATTTTGTCTAATGCTGAAGATTCGGAAGAATGTGTTAACGATACCTTTCTTGGTGCATGGGAAGCAATACCGCCGAAGTCTCCTGCAAAGCTGTCCTCTTTTCTGGGGAGAATCACACGAAATATTGCTTTGAACAAATACGATTATTACATGGCTAAAAAACGGAATAAAAAATTCGATACGATTCTTAATGAATTAAACGATTGTTTATCCTCTTCAGACAACGTTGAAACCCAATACGAGGAAGCACAAATAGCCGAATCTATAAGCAAATTTCTACACAACATTAAGGAAGATCAGCGGAATGTTTTTTTGAGGCGTTACTGGTATTCTGATTCTTTGGCCGATATTGCCGCACGCTTCTCAATCAGTGAAAGTAAAACCAAATCAATTCTTTTCAGAACACGCAAAAAACTCCAAATATATCTTCAGAAAGAGGGTTATTTCCTTTGAATAATAAAGAGCTCTTCAAAACAATCGGTTACATAGACGAAAATCTGATAGAAAAAGCCAACTCCGCGAGACGCACTAATAAAAAAGCTTATGTAAAGTGGGGCTCACTCGCAGCTTGTGCTGCATTGGTGTTAGGTGTGGTCGTTTATAAATTTCCGCAGACTCCGTTGCCTAATTCACCACAAATATCACAGCAGACACCAGTCTCGTCTCCCACAGGGGTTCGCAAAATTCTGAATTACAATGGATACCGTTATGCATTCGTAGCAGATGGCGCTCAGTTTAAGTTCACAGGTATGGAGCCTGACAAATCGCTTGGTGCATTAGAGTTTGATCTCAACCAAGAGCCCGGAAAGAATGACGGGGATAAGAATGCGGAAAAAGATTATGCCGCTACGTTCGCTATGGGTGGAAAGCTGTATGAAATCCCAACATACCCATCCCATTTTCGTATTGCAGTTAAGGATGAGCAATATTATTATCTAGCTGAAATTGTGGCGAAGGTAGACGATTCTGCAATGAGCGCGAAGGAGTATCTAGATCTGGCTAATCTGAAGGAGCATGCAAAAGATATCTATATTCTGAATCATGTGGGGAATGACGTGCAAAAGACTATCACTGATCATCCTATTGTTGAGTCCATTATCGAAGGTTTGTACAGCGCAAAAAAAACAGAGCTAAGCATTAAGGAATATGAAGCTCTTGCAGCGGCGCAATCCCAAGGAAAATCATATCAATTACAGTTCAACCTCAAAGACGGGACTTATATCGCCATGTATATCATTCCCGAATTAAAGGTGGTGTCTATGGGTGATGCTTATTATTATTTGCCTGATACCTTTTTTGATCAAACCAGCGACCTCTTTTCAGGGCTGACACAAGAAGTGCTACCGCTTTACTGAGAAGGCGGAGATAAGAGATCCTTAAAAACTGTACATTGCAGGTTATCTAATATCTCGCATATAATGATCTAAATGATAATCGTTATCATTTAATAGAAGAGAAAAGGTGATCTGCTCATGATAAAACATAATATTGGGATTACGGAGTGCAGCTTACCTGCTGAGTGTATAACAGAATGACAAGTTCATCTATTCATAACATCTATAACGGGTATTTCGATGCTTTGTTTGAGGCTCCGTCTATGAGGGGCACTACAGAGAGGAAACATTTTGCACAATCCAGTACCCAAGGATACGTCGATAGAGTGATCACACCCTCCGGGATCGAAATTGTTGATAGTGATTACCGTTTTGCTGATGATCGCCTAGTTCGGGTTCAATCCGAAGCGGCGATGATTGAGTTAAGCTTTTGTCTGCAGGGAAGCGGGGAAGTTCATGTAACAGATACCAGCCATGAGTTAATGCCCGATAGTTGTTCATTGCAATTCATGCAGGATTTCCAAGCGGAATTTCACTATCGGAGTGCTGAACCTATCCGTTTATTGTCCATAGGTGTACCGGTTACACTATTCGATTCATGGATGGCGGATCAAAGCTCTTCACATGCTCGCAGCTTATCCGGGCTGTTAGATTCACGTGCTTTTCGAATGTTCCGTATGCCTATTCTTCCAGAAACCACCCGATTATTGGTGCAATTGAGAGACTGTCCATATCATACCTCCATGCGCCGGTTGTACGTAGAGGGGAAGGCATTAGAACTCCTATCTGTATATTTTGACGCATTTCTTTTTGAGCAGAAACATACTAAACGGAGTTTGCATTTATCACGTAGTGACCGAGAAAACATTCGGAAAGCCAGGGATATCATCCTTGACCACATGGCAAACCCACCTTCGCTAATCGAATTGTCCAAGCTGGCAGGCATTAACGAATACAAATTAAAAGTTGGATTTAAGGAAGAGTACGGAACAACTGTATTTGCATATTTACGGAACAAACGTTTAGAAAAAGCATGGGAAATCATAAGTACCGGGGAAATTAGTGTCAGCCAAACGGCGACGATGGTAGGTTACAACAACTTTAGTCATTTTGCCGAAGCTTTTCGGAAGCAGTATGGAATTAATCCTTCAGAAGTAATTAAAAAACGATAAAAATTAAATAAATATCCGCCAAACCGTTATTCAATCCCTCTGCCGGTAGTTCTGTCCTATCAGCAGAGTGTATGATCGGACTTGCTAGAAGTGAGAATGATTATCAATAGATTGGAGAGGGTTGGAAAAAATGTTCAGTTTAAAACGAATCTCTTTTGTCGGAATCGCCTTAATCATGATGGTGATGCTGTACGGGTGTGGGAATTCAGGTCAGGAGGCTAAGGTAGAAAATTCTCAACCTGCGGTAAATTCAGAACCCGTCGCTACTAATTCGACCGAAACACGTACCCTCAAGGATGCTAAAGGAGATGTTGTAATACCGGTGAATCCGGTTAGAATTGCCGATGTATCCGGCTCAACGGAAGAACTTCTGGTGCTTGGATATAAACCTGTTATTACTGGGAATACGGATATGGCTAATTCATTAGAAATCACTCCTATTCTCAAAAAAGAACTGCCTGATGTAACTCCCGCTGGATGGTTTCAGACGGAAGTCAACTTAGAAGCGATCATTGCAGCAAGCCCTGATTTGATACTGGCAGGACCTACCCAAGAAAAAATCTATGATCAACTAAATATGATTGCTCCAACAGTGAGGGTGCCTTATGGTTTTAACGCTTTTAGAGAGCGATTTGCATTTGTTGCGGAGGTGCTTGATAAGAAAGCGGAAATGGAAACGTGGCTGAAGGCCTATGATCAACGTGCTATACTACTACATGATCAAATCACTGAGATAACCAAGGAAGAGACGTTTGCGGTAATCGAAGCTACAGAGAAAGAAATACGCATCTATTCCCGCACAGGTATTGCGGATATGATTTTTAATGATCTAGGATTACCCCTCGCGCCAGGTACACCGGAGCCAGATCCATGGGGAGGGAAAGTGACAAGTCTAGAAGCACTGTCTACCTTTAATCCAGACCATATCATTTTATTATCCGATAATGACCAGAATGTTCTTGACCAAAGCAAGGTCTGGAGTAATCTGAAAGCTGCAAAATCGAATAATATATATCGCATGACAAGCAGACAAAATTATAATGAGGCTTTCTTTGCTTTAGGAAAAGAAGCATTGTTGGAGCAAATAGCCGAACAAATCAAGGAACATATCAAACAGTAAAGGATAATTTAATCTTTTCTCGAATATTCTCTGAGTTGCAATGATTATTATTTGAAGGGATGATTAAATTGAAGCAAGGGATATTAGTTTTTCTAAATGGAACTTCAAGTTCCGGAAAGACCTCCATATCGACTGAACTGATAAAACAGAAAGAGATTCCTTTTTATCATTTATCAATTGATGATTTTTTTAATAATTACAATGATTTTATTAATAATAAATTTCCAGATGAACCTCCAAGAGAAATAGATCATCAAGTCGTTTCCCAAATATTGGATGATTCCATATTCTCAGTGTACCACTCGACAATTACATTGTTAATAAAAATGGGTTTTAATGTAATAGTAGATACCGTAATCGACAATGATAAGAGGTTTAATGTGTTTCTTGAGCAATTTTTCGATCAGCCTACGTTATTTATAGGTGTAATATGCTCGAAAGAAGAACTCATAAGAAGAGAGCAAACAAGAGGAGATAGAAAGATTGGACTAGCAGCTTCACAGTTTAGCAAAGTATATTGCTTTGATGAATATGACCTCGAAGTAAATACGGAAGAGATGAATTCGATAGAATGTGCCGAAAAGATATTAAGTTTTATTAAGTCCAATAAGGAATACTCGGTATATAAGAAATTAAGTAAAAGAAATGTTAGTGTTTCCTAGGTGGCGTATCCAGATAACACCATATTCAAGCGGGTCAAAAAAGAGAGGATCCTTTATAATAATGAGAATTATTCTCAATATTATAAAACTTGATCGGAGAGCGGTAGCAATGACTGGAATAGATTATCATCACAATTTCAATCTTTTTTTCGATGGGCTTGAGCTGCCGCGGCAGAATAGAGATCGTACAGAGCACATGGCACTACATTCGCAAAGGGGAGAAGGGTTCGTTCGTCGATTCGTCCCACGCTTTGATATCAATGTGGTGGTATCCGATTTTACCTTTCGCCAGGATTACAGCATGCCTTTGGTAACCAAAACAGCAATGGTTGAACTTAATTATTGTTTACAAGGGAAAAGAGAAGTCTCTGTAGATGGTGTCCAGTATGAGTTTGTTCCGGGAAGCTGTACGCTACAACTCATGAATGAAGTTGGCTCTCAATTTGAGTTTCAGGGGAATGAATCTTATCTTATGTTAGGCATAGGTATTCCTGTTTCGACTTTTCATCACTTCATGGAAGAAGGCGGGGGTGGGAGATCCGCTGATTTTGACCGCATTCTTGGCCAAGCGTCTTTTCGTGTATTCCAGGAAACGATGCAGCCGTCTACTGCTATCGTGCTTGAGCGAATGCTGGCAGCTCTTCAAAACCGCAGCACCAAAAATCTGGAGATCGAATGTAGTACATTAGAGCTTTTGTCGTTGGGCTTTCAATCGATTCTAACAGAGGGTACTTCTGGGACAACAAAGCTATCGAAAAGCGACATGACAAAAATTAGTGAAGCCCGGGACATCATGTTGCAACGGATGATAGATCCGCCAAGCCTGTTGGAGCTCTCCCGATTGATTGGAATGAATGATAACAAATTAAAATCAGGCTTTAAAGAAATGTTCGGAACAACTGTATTTGGCTATTTGCGGGATATAAGGTTGGAGAAGGCTCTACACCTATTGCAACAAGGTAATTTGAACGTTAATGAGACATCCTGTGCTGTAGGTTATTCCAACTCAAGTCACTTCTCAGAGGTGTTTCGGGAGAAATACGGGATCAATCCCGGCAAGCTTGTGAAACAGTTTGCTTCTTCTGTACTGTTGACTTCAAAACACGAATCGAACCTTTAAAGAATACGGAGATAACAGTTGCAAATAACCCACCAGTCACGACTGGTGGGTTATTACATTTACATATGAAGAGAAACGCAAAATCCCTCAGAATTTATTCTATCTCTCGACTACTGTTTCTCCTTCAATTAACACAGGTTGATAATAAGTATTGTTGGGAAGATCCTTTTTTCCTTGTAATTTTTTAATGACCCAATCCGCTGCATCACGGCCCATAGTTTCTTGGGGATGTGTTAAAGTGGTCAGTTTGATGTTTGCATTTTGGGCAATATAGGAGTTGTCCTGGCCAATAATTGATAATTCCTCTGGTATAGAAATGTCTAGCTGTCTGCAAGCATTGACCACTTCCAGACCAACCTCGTCGTTGTAGCAGACAATCGCAGAGAGGGTATCTCTATTTTTATTTAGGAAATCCTTCAAGTTCGTAGCTAAGGTTTGTTTGGTCTCGGTGTTGAACGAAAATATTTGCTCTGGATAAAACCGCAATTTAGCTTCTTCGAGGGCTTTGATATAACCCTTCATTCGATATTTGCCTTGTAAATCATCCATTTTTGCGATAAGTCCAATTTGAGAGTGGCCTTTGGAGATCAATTCTTTTGTTGCCAGATAACTGGACTGCACATCGTCAAGACAAAGGAAGGGGAGCTCTATTTCCTCATAAAAAGCATTAATCATAATGAGTGGAATATCTTGCTCCTTAAACGACAGATAATACGCAATATTGGGATTATACAGATTACTTTTCGTAGGTTCAATAATTAAACCATCTACGCCGTAGGACAACATCATTTCGAGAGCTTTTTTTTCTTGCGCAACATCGTTATTGGTACTAGCCAATAGTAGTGAATAGTTATCCTCATTCATTCGGCTTTCAATCCCCCGGATAATAGAAGGGAAGATGTAGTCAGAGATATAGGTCGTAATTACACCGATCGTCTTCTTATGGGAACTCCCGCCGGTCTTTGTGCGATATTGGTTGCTGACATACGTGCCAGAACCTTTTTCGCTGCGGAGGAATCCTTCGTTGGATAGCTCTAAAATGGCTTTTCTAACAGTCTGTCTGCTAACCTCGTACAAGGACTGCAAGGCAGACTCCGTAGGAATTTGTTCGCCTACATTGTAATCTCCTGAAAGGATCTTGCTTTTTATATCCTCTATAATCACTTGATACTTTGGTTTCATGTAATTCCTCTTTCCATACTTGTTCGCTTTATAATTCGTAAATTTCGTTAAGTTGTATGTACAAATTATAGCATGACTACGAATTAAATATAAAGGGGCTCTTTTTTTATGAAAAAATGTAAATATTTCGTACCTTTAGATCATCATAAACAAACTAAGTCCGGAGTTAAATTATTATCTTCTCCATATTTGTATGTATATATAACTATTTTATTGACAAATGTACGTACAAAAATTTATACTAAAGCTGTCAATTAAGAAAGCGAATTCTTTTATATTAAAAAAGCGCTGTCAGAGAGGTGACCAACGTGATATCGAATCGATTAAGCATCGAAGAAGCAATCAATAAGGGAGAAACTTCGCTAGGGATTGAATTTGGATCCACGCGTATTAAAGCAGTACTTATTGATCATAGTTTCCAAACGATCGCTTCTGGAAGTTATGAATGGGAAAATCAGTTGAAAGACGGCTTTTGGACGTACAGCCTAGAAGATATTATCAAAGGTCTACAAGATGCTTATCGTGAGATGAAGCAAGAAGTTCAACAAAATTACGGAATCACCCTCCAAACCGTTGGTTCAATCGGGTTTTCTGCAATGATGCATGGATATATGGCTTTTGACGAACAGGATCAATTGCTCGTTCCGTTCCGGACTTGGCGTAATGCAACAACGGGTAAGGCAGCCAAAGAACTGACAGATGTATTTAAATTCAATATTCCTGAACGTTGGAGTATTGCTCATCTTTATCAGGCGATCTTAAACAAAGAAGAACATGTGCCGCAGATTCGGTTTGTTACAACGTTAGCAGGATACATTCATTGGTTATTGACCGGCAACAAAGCACTTGGTGTTGGAGATGCTTCAGGTATGTTCCCGATTGATGAATCCATAGGAAATTATAATGAATCTATGATACAACAGTTTGACGAGCTTATTGCTGGCAAAGGTTATTCGCTGAAGACCAGCGACCTTCTTCCTAAGGTGTATGTTGCCGGTGAGCAAGCAGGTCTATTAACCGAAGCAGGAGCCAAAATTCTGGATCCATCATTGCAATTACAAGCTGGGATTCCGCTTAGTCCTCCAGAAGGGGATGCAGGAACCGGTATGGTTGCTACCAATAGTGTAAGAAAACGTACCGGGAATGTCTCCGTAGGAACCTCTGTTTTTGCCATGATCGTATTGGAAAAAGAGCTTTCCAAGGTTTATCCGGAAATCGATATGGTGACTACGCCAGACGGAAGTCCAGTAGGTATGGTTCATGCTAATAACTGTTCAAGTGACCTTAACGCCTGGCTCGGATTATTCCGTGAGTTCTATGAAGCGATGGGGCAAAAGGTCGAAGCTGACAAATTGTACAGCGTACTGCTGAATAAAGCTTTGGAAGCAGACCCAGATGCCGGTGGATTGCTCAGTTACGGTTATTTCTCGGGTGAGAACATTACGGGGTTAGAAGAAGGTCGTCCGTTATTTGTACGTTCGCCTGAGAGCAAATTTAATCTGGCTAACTTTATGCGTACACATTTGTTCAGCGCCTTTGGTGCTTTGAAAATTGGAATGGACATTTTGACGAAAGAAGAGAATGTAGCTATTGATAGTATTTTAGGACACGGCGGTATATTTAAGACTCCGGTTGTTGGCCAAAGAATGATGGCAGCTTCACTGAATGTTCCTGTTTCCGTAATGTCGACAGCTGGAGAAGGCGGCGCATGGGGAATGGCTATTCTTGCCTCCTACATGATGAACAAAAATCAGGAAGAAAGCTTGGAAGACTTCCTCGATCAAAAAGTGTTCAAAGATGTAAAGGGAGAAGAAATTCATCCCGATGCAACCGACATTAAAGGTTTTGAAACCTTTATCGAACGTTATAAAAAAGGTCTGGCGATTGAGCAATCCGCTGTTGATAATTTAGTCTGAAAATGGAGGGATCAAGATGTTAGAACAACTTAAAGAAGAGGTTTTTCAAGCCAATCTGGAATTGCCGAAACATGGACTAATCAAGTATACATGGGGAAATGTGAGTGCAATTGATCGCGAAAGTGGATTATTCGTAATCAAACCTAGTGGTGTAGATTATGAAACAATGAAAGCCAGCGATATGGTAGTAGTTGATCTGGATGGCAATGTGGTTGAAGGGGAGATGAGACCTTCCTCCGATACCCCTACTCACGCAGTACTTTATAAACATTACTCCGAAATTGGCGGAATTGTGCATACACATTCCACTTGGGCGACTATCTGGGCACAAGCAGGACTTGACGTTCCTGTAATGGGAACTACGCACGCTGATACATTCTATGGCTCCATTCCTTGTGCGCGTTTCTTGACGCAAGAGGAAATTGATCGGGGTTACGAAGCGGAAACAGGTAATGTAATCATCGAAACCTTTGAACAACGCGGGATAGATATTATGGCGGTTCCCGGTGTTTTGCTTAAAGGCCACGGACCCTTTACTTGGGGGGGAAATGCAAAATCCGCTGTAATGAACAGCGTAGTGTTGGATGAAGTATCGAAAATGAATTTATTTGCTAGAGAGTTGAACCATTTTGCGGAAGAATTGCCACAACGTATTCTAGATAAACATTACTTGCGCAAACATGGGAAAGACGCTTATTACGGTCAAAAATAATCAAATCACAAAATTATGAAAAGAGGATGAATATGTCAACAGCAGTAGCAAAAGAATTTTGGTTTGTCGTAGGTTCGCAACATCTTTATGGGGAAGAAGCATTGGCTGAAGTTAAAGCGCACGCACAAACGATGACAGATGCTTTGAATAAAAGCGGAGTTTTGCCTTACCCACTAGTATTGCAGGATTTGGCTGTCAGCGCAGATAAAATCACCAACATTATGAAAGAAGTTAACTACCGTGACGAAGTTGCCGGTGTCATCACTTGGATGCATACTTTCTCACCTGCAAAAATGTGGATCCGCGGAACAAAAATGCTGCAAAAACCTTTGCTTCATCTAGCTACGCAATATAATGAAAGTATTCCATGGGCAACAATTGATATGGACTTCATGAACTTAAACCAAGCAGCTCATGGTGACCGTGAATATGGTTTTATTAACGCCCGTTTGAACAAACAAAACAAAGTGGTTGTAGGCTATTGGGAACGCCCTGAAGTTCAAAAGCAAATTGCAGAATGGATGGACGTAGCCGTTGCTTATAACGAAAGCTTCAATATCAAAGTTGCTCGTTTTGGTGACAACATGCGTAACGTGGGTGTAACTGAAGGAGATAAAGTTGAAGCCCAAATTCAATTTGGCTGGACGGTTGACTACTTTGGTATTGGTGACCTGGTTCAAGTCATTAATGAAGTTAAAGAAGAGGAAATCGATGGTTTGTTTGCTGAATATGCAGAGCTGTATGAATTCGACTATGGCACTAACAGCAAAGAAGCTTGGGAAGCTAGCGTAAGAGTTCAAGCAAGCTATGAAATTGCTATCAAACGTTTCCTTGATCAAGGTGGCTACAATGCCTTCACCTCAAACTTCGAAGATTTACATGGAATGAAACAACTTCCAGGACTTGCTGTTCAACGTTTGATGGCACAAGGATATGGTTTTGCTGGAGAAGGAGACTGGAAGACTGCAGCTCTCGACCGCTTGCTTAAAGTGATGAGCCATAACCAATCGACTGGCTTTATGGAAGATTACACTTATGAATTGACAGTTGGACAAGAATCTATTCTTCAATCCCATATGCTTGAAGTAGATCCAACTTTGGCAAGCAACAAACCAAAAATCATCGTGTCTCCACTAGGTATTGGTGGTAAAGACGATCCAGCCCGTTTAGTATTTGACGGCAAAGCAGGAGACGGTGTAGTGGTTTCCATGGCTGACTTCGGTACGCATTACAAACTTTTGATTAATGAAGTGACTGCTTTTGAACCAACTGTTCCAGCTCCAAACCTTCCAGTAGCTCGTGTGCTTTGGAATGTTAAACCAAACTTCCAAGACGGAGTTAAAGCTTGGATCGAAAATGGTGGCGGTCACCACACCGTTGTTTCATTAACTCTTACAACAGACCAAATTATTGCTTACGCAAAACTTGTGAACTTGGAATATGTAGTTATTAAATAATAGCAAAGCTTTATTACGATTAATAGGACTCCATTCCTCGGCTTTTTGAGGAATGGAGTCCTATTGTTTTGTTCGATTTACTTCAATAAATGCGATAGTTTCCACTTAGGGCCAGTAAACTAAAGAAGTACAGACAGTTATCATAATAACGACGTTGTCCAGTTCGCAAAGGTGTATCCCAAAACAAACGGACAAAATGCTCTGCCTCCGGGCCATCAGAAGCAAGCGAAGCCATAGCGTTGGTCGCCAAAAGGCCTACCGGATGCAGCGCCGGTTCGTCGAATGCCTGTCCCTCAATGGTATACCTCCGGTAATTGGAAACTTCGATATTCCTAAAAAAAGCTTGAATCCGGTTACATTGATCGACCTGCCAGCTGTCCTTTTGGAACCATGCCCAGTCCAAACCGATATTAGCCGCAACCCGGTAAGCATCACTGAAAAAATGACTGAAATCACCATGAGGCTGGGGTTCTGCCGGGGTGCCGTTAAAATTAGCATATTCGGGAGCGAGACCAGTTATAGGATTACATGTAGTGTGTAGATATGAGCGGCTGGCTTCCGCCGCTTCTCGCCAAAACATGTGGTCACCTGCATCAGCCCACAAAGCGAACAAATCATAGAAATGGGGGAGATGGTAAGATGGATCACTGAAGGTGGATTCCGGTACGAATTTAATCAGTTTCGTTTCCGCGTCCCACATTGAGTCACCAGCGCCTGTTTCAGTTTTATGTACACAAGCACGCAATATTATTCGAGCCTGCTCGGAATAATTATAAGGTTCCGGACCGTTCCCCCAACGTTTTGAGGCAAAAAACAAAGCCATGGCGAAAAACTCTTCCCCGTCCGGTGCGGGTCCTTGAGAAATTCTTGTACCGTCAGGCTTGCAGTGCCAAGCAAAGTAATCGGCATAACGGCCTTCTTTGTGCTGCATAAACGTCTTAGAGAAGTTCCATAAACGATCAAACTCATCTTTTTTATTCATTTGAACAGCCATCATCATCCCGTAGGACATTCCTTCAGACCTAACATCCAGATTACCTGTATCCAGAATATAGCTTTTATCCTCGTCCAGCGGATAGTAGATTCGTACGTTCGGATCTCCGTAAAACAAATCACTCCAAGTTTCTTCGAGTTTAGCGTTGATTTCATCTTCAGAAAAGCCGAGCTCCTTAAATAAATTGCGATATTTCCCCGTATAAAAAGCACCTTGTTGTGTTATTGGCATGATATTTCCCCTCCTATGCACTACAGCATGCACTCCATTTCAATAAAAACTAAGGATGGATGGTTTGAATGGTACCATCATCGTTGTATTTCAGCTCCGTATATTTTACAGAACGCTTGTTGTCAGCACCACCAGATAAAGAACTATCATGATAAAATAAATACCATTTCTCTTTAAACTGAACAATAGAATGGTGTGTTGTCCAGCCCAGGACGGGTGTAAGTATTTTTCCTTGATATACAAAAGGCCCAAGCGGATCTTTACTGATAGCGTATACAATATTATGGGTAGTACCCGTGGAATAAGAAAGATAATAATAACCGTTATATTTATGAACCCATGGACCTTCAAAATATCTTCTCTCTTCATCTCCAGCAAGAATCGGATTTCCGTTCGTATCGACGATGGATATTTCTCTAGGCGCACCTTCAAAGCTCAGCATGTCCTCGCTCAGCTCCGCTACGATAGGTCCTAGAGCAGGTGCCGTTTCAGCCGGTCCCTCTGCATCCGTAACAAATGAGCCGGTTTGCCATTTTTCAAGTTGACCGCCCCAAAGACCCCCAAAGTATATATATGATTTGCCACTATCATCAACGAAAACAGCGGGATCAATGCTATAACTGCCACGAATGTAGTTCGGTTCAGGTGTAAAGGGTCCGGAAGGTGACGCTGAGGTTGCAACCCCAATTCGGAAAATATCGTCATGGTCTCGGGCTGGGAAAAACAAATAGTAGGTATTGTTTTTGTATGCTGCATCCGGAGCCCACATTTGCTGTTTAGCCCATGGGACATCCTTCACATGAAGCACTTCACCGTGGTCGATACAAGGGGAGCCATCTCCATCAATAGACAGAACATGGTAATCCTCCATATTATATTGGTCACCGTTGTCATTAGAGATCATATCGTGATCCAGGTCATGAGAGGGATAAATATAAATCTTGCCTTCAAATACATGAGCAGAAGGGTCCGCAGTATAAATATGAGTTACGAGAGGTTCATTGGGTTGCACTGGCTTTGTCAAGTCATTTCCTCCTATAAAGTTAATCGCTTACAAAGTTAATGGTATAAGAACTTTAGGACTCTGTATATATAGCAACTATAGTTTATACCCCACAAAGTTTAGATGTTGCTTTCTTGACCTTGCAGACCCTTTCCCATTTATGCTGCCTCGCAATATTTTCTCTAGATAATCTGGTACAATAGAAATCTCCAAACTTTATCCTTACAAATACAATGAGGTGAGATTAACATAAGGGAATATAAATCATAATTTTACACAAGAATGAATGTTAGAGCGAAAGACACCAAGTATTCTACATTATATTTTTAAAAAGATGAGGTCAGCTTAATGCAAAAAATTCAAAATTCCAGAATCTACTTTATAGGTATACATGTGCTTTTATTAATCTTATTGTTCACCTCTTTGTATGCTTATTCCCCCTGGATTCGCATTAAAGTAAAGGAAATTATCATGCCTGCGGATAAAGTATATACCATCGCTCACCGTGGTGCTTCAGGATATGCTCCTGAGAATACAATACCTGCATTCGAGCTAGCCATTGATATGAAGACCGATTATATCGAGTTAGACATTCAGTTAACAAAAGATCATGTTCCTGTTGTTATTCACGATGGGACCGTAAACCGTACCACGAATGCTAAAGGGTATGTAAAGGATTTTACTTTAGAGCAGATCTCAAAATTAGACGCGGGTTCATGGTTTAATGAACAATATCCCATGTTCGCTAGAGATAAATATGTAGATTTACGTATTCCGACACTAAAAGAGGTATTTGAAAGGTTCGGAAAAGAAGTGGACTATATGATTGAGATTAAAGATCCCACGTCGAATTCGAACATCGAGGCATTGTTAAACGAAGAAATTTTAAATTATGATCTGTCGGCTCATGTTGCTATTCATTCATTTAGTGAAGCGAGTTTACGTAGATTCCATTCCATAAATCCAGCAGTCCCTCTTTATCAAATTGTATGGTATGATTTCCCTGTTTATAAAATATCAGAATCCTATGTGAATAGATTAAAAACTTATGCTGTAGGCATAAGTCCTAACTTTCAAAAAATAAATGCGGCATATGTCGCGCAGGCAAAAAATTCAGGGCTAAAGGTGTTTCCATATACTGTGAATTATCAAGTGAATATGGATAAAGCCGTAATTTGGGGTGTAGATGGTGTACATACAAATTTCCCTGACCGCTTTAGCGAAGTAATTAAGAATAATAAAAGGTAAAGGGATGTGAAATTACCCTTTTCTGGGCATAAATAAAGCTGTCGAGACTTTCTCGACAGCCTAAGAACCTTTATACAAAGGTTCTTTTTTTACGGAAAAATCAATTATTTTTGTTTCGTCATACTAATGAAGTCTTTTCTCGTGAAATTGTAGATGAAGCTCCCGTACTTGTTCTGCAAGATCGGGTACAGGGCCATCTACGAACGCATCGTGAATAACCTCCTGAATACTTAAATTACGGACGGGTGATGCTGCAATTCCCATATCATTTAACCACGCCGATAATTGCTTCGAGGAACTTGCATATACAATTCGTCCTAAATGAACCCACCCGTGTGCCGCTGCACACATAGGGCAATGTTCTCCGGAGGTATACACTGTTGCCTGCTTACGTTCTTCCAGTGTCATATTCTGAGCTGCCCAGCGGGCTAAAGCGAATTCGGGATGCTGAGTATGGTCACCGCTACCTACATGGTTGCGGTCTTCCGCCAGCACTTCGCCACTTGCTGATACAAGGACGGAACCAAAGGGTTCGTCCCCAGCTTCGAGTGCAATTTGGGCAAGTTCAATACAACGCTTAAGATGTTTGATATCCGTGTCGTTTATCATGATGGTAGAACCTCCTGAATTTTAATTTATAGATAAGTTTCATGAATAGTAGGCCTGAGCCTGTTTGTTCACCACATTCTTCTATGTTAGCATGTAAAGTATTCGATGAAAAATATATCATGCATATCAAGCTAGGGAGGATATATAAAAATGAAGCACCCGTTTATATTGAACGCCGTATGGAACGGTGGCCGTAACAGTGACGGAACTATTGAAGCTGGACAGCTTAAGACTCAAATTTCCATTCCGAAGGAAATGGGAGGACCCGGAGTAGGAACGAATCCGGATGAGATGCTTTTGGGAGCAGCAGCAACCTGTTATCTCATTACACTTGCAGCAATGCTGGAGCGGGCAGGGCTTACGACTTCAGAGCTGACGTTAACCTCAGAGGCGACGGTCGATGTAACGAATAACATTTTTACATATGAAGCCATCAAACATTCACCCCTAATCACCCTTACCAAAGATGCGTCACAGGACGATATCGATAAAACCATCCGAATTGCCCATAAAGCAGAAGGCTCCTGCATGATCTCCAGAGCCGTTGCAGGAAACGTAGAAATCACGACAGAGCCAACGGTGCTGACTGCAAGCCTATAAAATTGAGTCCTAGGTAATCAGAGAGGAGACGTTAACTTTGAACGTTGAGTTATATAAGGATTTGATCAAGGATGAGCGCGGAAATTATTACGTGGCTGTACAAAAAGAGGGCAACGAGCTGACTTTGGTAAACGCAATGCTAGAGCGGTCTTACCAAGAGGTGTGGGAATTTAATGAAGCTTTCAAAAAGAAGTACGCGGAATACGAGCATCAGTTCATCGGCAAAATGATTATGGATAAGCTGCGGCACGATGTTGTTTTTGCCTCCAAAGAAGACGGCCATGGCCGAATGTATGATCTGGCTACGGTGACAGTTGATTACAAGCTTATTTTTATCGATATGATCGAATTTTACCGAAACCCTCGAGTAGGACTTAACCATGACAACAACATCCATTAAGCTTAGTGTATTAGATCTCGTACCTGTTTTTAATACGGTGGATGCTAGTACCGCATTGGGACAAGCAGTGAAGCTGGCTCAGACAGCAGAAAGACTGGGATATACTCGTTATTGGGTTGCTGAGCATCATGATATGCCGGGATTAGCATGTACCTCTACGGAGGTGCTTTTATCGCATATTGGAGCGAAAACAGCGCACATTCGCCTTGGCTCAGGCGCTTTATTGCTGCCACATTATAAGCCGCTAAAGGTAGTGGAAGCATTTCATTTGCTGGCCAGCTTGTACCCGGGACGCATCGACCTTGGATTAGGGAGAGCTCCCGGCGGTACGGCTGAAGTAAGTTTAGCACTGAGTGGCAATTTTCTCGAAAATGTTTGGAAAATGCCAGAACTCCTTAAAGGAGTCACTGAATTATTGCAGGGTAACTATTCCTATGAAGGACGTTCAATAACCGCCCGTCCGGTCCCTCCCGTATCTCCAGAGCTATGGCTGCTGGGTACAAACAAGAAAAGCGCGGCATATGCTGCCGAGTTTGGAGCAGGTTATGTGTTCGGCCAGTTCATGAGCGATGTAGCAGGGGAGGAGGTTTTGCAGGCTTACCGTGAAACCTTTACTCCTTCTTCACTTTCTCCTGAACCGCAGGCCATGGTTGCTGTTGGCGTCATTTGCGCCGAGACTGAGGATGAGGCAGAGCGATTGGTCTCATCTGGTACGACATTATTCCAACAAGAAGGTTCTGCCGAAGCGAAGTCTGAGCCCTTGGAACGCAAGCTGCTGGTAGGTACTCCGGAAAGTGTTAAAGGTAAGTTGGAACGGTTATCTCTTTTGTATGGAGTTAATGAATTCATTATCGTTACCATGATTCCAGATTATGAGAAACGGTTACATTCGTTCGAACTGCTTGCCCAAGCGTGCTGGAGTTCTTAATAAAGGAGGTCCATATGTATGAAGTCTCATACCTCTGAACAAATTAAAATCCCACCAGGATTTTGGGCTGGATTAAGTCAATTAGGAATAACTGCACAAGATGTAGCCAGCAAAGCAAATCTTCCACTTAGCCAGATCACAGAGTCAGAAGTCACCACCGCCCAATATTTCGCAGTCTGGCAGGCATATTCCGATCTCATTGGGGATACAGCCGAAGGAATCATTAAGCTTGCAACCGTCTTTGAAACTACACAATATCCGCCGACGGTTTTAGCAACATACCATGCTAAGGACTATCGCGATGCTCTTAAGCGAATGGTACGATACAAACAAATGTGCCCTCCTGAAAGCTTGCGTTTTACCGAAGAAGGCGAGCTATGTACAATCGAATTGGAATGGCAGCATCCCGGGCATTTTGGTCCACCGCTGCTACTAGGCCTCACTTTGGCATTTCTTCTAGAGCTTGGGCGGCGAGGCACAGGTCTACCTTTGACAGCACAGCTTGTCGAGTTTTCACAGCCTATAGGAAATGTAAAGATTCTTGAAGCTTATTTCGGCTGCCGAATTCAGATAGGTGCTCAATATAATCGTTTGACGTTGCGTCGAAATGATTTGGATCGGCCTTTTATCTCGTACAACGAAGAGCTGCTGGAGATTCTGACTCCCGTTTTGGACCGGACGCTTGCTGAACAGAAGGGCACTCGCTCTATAACCGAGAGGGTCAAATGGATCATGAAACGCAGCTTCAGCGGAGGACGCCCTGACATTCAAGCTGTTGCGAAGGCATTAAGTATGAGTGACCGTACGTTGCAACGCAGGCTTACTGAAGAAAACACAAGCTTCAAGCAATTGCTGACACAAGCTAGACATGAGCAAGCACGAGAGTATCTGGCAGATCCATCGCTTGATATTAAAGAAGTGGCTTTCTTGATTGGATATGAAGACCAGAACTCGTTCTACCGTGCCTTCCGTCTTTGGGAAGGTGATACTCCTTCAAATTGGCGTACTGAACATTTAGGTTTAAACTTGATACCCTCTTCATAAAGACAGTATTTTCAGAGATTTATCATTGGCGTGTTAAACAAGAACTTTGGCGCAATCCGCTAGTTACTGAACAACCCCGGTACGATAATATAATCCTAGCCGGCACACAGGACTATTCTTGAAATGACAACTACTCAGCACGCCGTGATAAAAGGAGAAATGTAATATGGATATGGGATTAAATAATAAAACAGCTTTAATTACAGGATCAACAAAAGGTATTGGCAAAGCAATCGCCTTTGAACTTGCTAAAGAAGGAGTTAATGTACTAATTAATGGACGGAATTATGATCAGGTAGAACAAACTGTAAATGAAATAAAGTCAAATTTCCCGGCTACCTCTCCACAAAATGCTACAGCGGATATTGTGAATATTGAACAAAGAGAAGCCTTATTCGAAAAATACCCTAATATAGATATTTTAGTTAATAATATGGGTATCTATGAAATTATGAAATATGAGGACGTTGACGACGAAATATTCGAAAAATACTTCCGTACTAATGTCCTTGCTGCGAATGGATTAACAAAATTCTATTTACCTAAAATGTTACAAAAAGATTATGGCCGCATTCTCTTTATTGCTAGTGAAGAAGCCATTATGCCTTCAGGCCAAATGCCTCAATATGCAATGACCAAATCAATGTTATTATCATTGTCAAAAAGCTTATCTAAGTTAACGATAGGAACTGAAGTTACAGTCAATACAATCATGCCAGGACCAACACTTTCTGAAAATGTGCATCAAATTATTGATGGGATATACTCCAATGAAGATATGACTTTTTCAGAAAAAGAAAGAAAATTCATGACTACAAATCTTCCTCAATCTGAAATACAACGATTTATTAAACCTTTTGAAATAGGCAGACTAGCAGCATTTGTATGCAGTCCTTATGCCTCTGCATTTAAAGGTTCTCCAATTCGCATGGATGGGGGAATGGTGCCGACTATTTTTTAAGCTTACTCTAAAAGGATATAGATAACGATACAAAAAAGCCACTCCTTATGGAGCGGCTTTTTTGCTTGAAAAGTTATCACTGTCCTCTGGTACAACAAAGGATACCAAGGTGCCTTCTCCAGGCTTACTCTGGATCGAGAGACCTTGACCATATAATTGACTTAACCTCCTATGGGTGTTGGCCAGCCCGATGCCACCTTTGCCTTCCATCATTGGCTTCAGCAGTAAAGAGAGGGTCCCGGAATCCATACCTTGCCCATTATCCTCCACCTCAATCTTTACAGCGTTGTGCAGACGGATAATACGTATTTCAACAGTCCCACCCTGTTGGCGCTTAAGTATACCGTGCTTAACAGCATTTTCTACCAACGGTTGGATGGATAGAGGAGGAATTAGGATGTCAATATTCGGATCTACCTTCCAGACAACAGATATCCTTTCTGCAAATCGAGTCTGTTCAATATACAGATAAGATTCTACCAATTCCAGTTCATGGGAGAGGTTCACGAGCTCTCCGACATTTAAAAAGTCAAAACTGATTCTTAAGAAAGAAGTAAACGCGCCAATGAGCTCCTGCATTTTTTTAGTATCCAAATCACTGAGTGCGGCAATAGAGTTCAACGTATTGAATAAAAAATGCGGTTGTATCTGTGCTTGTAGATAGGCTGCTTCTATGCGCACCCGTTCATTGAAGGATAGCTTCATCGCAGTTAAAGCCCGAATACGGTATTTAAGCTCCACTGCATCCACAGGTTTTGTGACATAATCATTGGCACCGGACAAAAATCCAGTATAAATATCCTCAGGCTGACTACGGGCAGTAAGCAGTAGAATCGGAAGCTCATATAAGGAGTAACGAGTACGAACCTTCTGTGTTAATTCGTATCCCGACATCTGTGGCATCATAACATCGCCAATAAGTAAGTCCCAGTTCCTTTTATCCAACAATTCCAATGCTTCATGGGCTGAGTTCACGGTAGTTATGATATAAGGTTCGGTTTCAAGAATACCCTTTAGTACATTCAGATTGACAGGATCATCATCTACCACCAGAATATTTACCTTCATCTCTGTAAAAAGCGGCGGAATTTTTTCAGAGTGATTACTTGGCTGGTGTTCGGAAATTCCCCACTCAGCCATCTGTCTATGAATCTCATCTGCCATATACGAAACTGTAGGTTCCGTCTGTCTTATTATCTGTTCGCTGTAAGAATCGGCAAGAGAGAGTGTGAAACTAAAAGTTGAACCTTTACCAAGCTCAGATTGAATGCTTAGGCTGCTCCCATGCAGTCCTACCAGCTGCCGGCATATGCTTAATCCCAGCCCAATTCCACGCCCGTCATTTATTCCGTGAGGGCCTTGCTCATAGGGTAGAAATATTCGTTCCATAGTCTCTTCAGTCATGCCTACTCCGGTATCTGTCACATAGATAAGAACCTGTCCGTCCTGTTCCTCAGCCTTAACAGCTACAAGTCCTGCTTCGGTGTATTTGAGCGCGTTGTGCACCAGATTTAATAAAACCTGCACCAGTCTTTTCTCGTCCGCAAGAACTGGCGGCATAGCTTCCGGGATATCCATAGATAGCTGGACTGGCTTACCTTCAATCATATATTGAAGCATACTAATCACACCGGGAACTACCGATTGAACCGAAATAGGTTCCTGTTGTAAAATAACACGATGCTCTTGAAGACGGACCACATCCAGTAGATCACCAAGCATATGAGACATACGGCGGCTGATTGTAATCAGCAGTTCCATATCTTGACGGCTACTTTCGAAAAGTCTGTCCTTTTCTTTTGTGACAATATTTTGCGCGATATTCATGATTCCGTGAAGCGGTGTACGCAGCTCATGTGAGGTATTAGCGAGAAACTGGTCCTTAAGTTTGTCTGCTTTTTTCAGCTGCTCATTTAGTTCCATGTTCTCTTTAGCATTTTGAAAATACTTTTTAAACCAATAAGCTGAGAAGCCCACGATGGCTGCGATAATATCCAAAGGATAATAGACAATTGAATAGTGTCCGTTACTATCCCACAAATTCCATAACAAATTAGAAACGATCGCCGCACCTGATAACAGCAGAAAAACAACATCTTTATCATCTTGCTTTTTGAACAATAAGCGCCCTAAGCTATAGAGCAACCAAATGAAGGGAATATACTGGAACACTTGAATGATTCCCAAATGAATGGATGTGCTGACTAAATAAGCAGGGACAATAAATATAAACAAGGTATAAAGGAAAAGACACCATGTGTAAGCACGTAACCACTTGTTGACTTTGGTACCTGAGGTGAATTTCCTGAAAACAAGCAGAATAAAAAGGTTTTGCCATAAGAAGGCGATCAAACGGATTTTTAAGGACCAAGTATAATTAATCGGCAGTAATGAAAGCACTAAGTTGTCATTTCGAGCTAAAAGGATTACAGCTACAGATAAGGTCATTAACCCTACAAGAAACAGAGCACGTTCTTTAGGATTAAATAAGTACAGAATACAGGCATAAAGCCCATGCAGTAGTAAGATAATTGCTGTAAGCATTTGAAATCCGACAGTGTAAAAGTATGTCCGGTCAATGAGTTCCTGAGAGCCAAAGAAAATAGGGCCTTTTATACCGCCCTTATAGGGGTGATCAAAGTTAGCTACGTGAATAAATACATCTATCACTGTGGTGTTTTTTGAAAAATAAGCTGCTGTATATGAGGTGGTTTTGGGTACATATGTATCGGCATCAAGAGCTATTACCCCATTATTGAGAATAGGAGTGCCGTTAATCTCCACACTGGAAGCGGAATAAATTTGTTTGATCCAGAAAGAGACAGGTTGCTGAAGCGGGTCTACCAAAATTCGCAGACGATACGTACCATAACCATAAGAAGAATTCTGATCGCTTCCCATAACATGGCTCCAATTTCCAGGAACTTGAAGCGAGTGGGATAGCTTTAGTAGAGTAGAAGTCTTCGATGAAACGAATTGCGAAGGATAGAAGCTCCATTCACCATCCAGCCTGAATAAGTTAGCCTGCTCCAGATCCTGGCCGCGTAAATCCAGTACCCCATTGTTAATCACAGGTATAGTGTCGGAAACCTTAAATAGACTCAACCAAATGCAGCGTAGGCCAAAGAGAATGCTTATAAAAAGTAGAATGATAGCTAATTTGTTTAGGATAGTTTTATTTTTCATGAGAACATTATAGCAAATAATTCTAATCTAGAATCTAAAATGAAGATTATTTACATAAGAAGGAGAAGTAGTGAGCAACGGACACTGCGTGGGGCTAAGAGGAATGTTCTCCACATGGAAGATGCATGATGTATCTCCTTGAACATTTGCGTACTCGAACACACGAACACACGAACACTCGGATACTTGATTGGTGCTTCTCTGTTGGGCGTCTGGATTACCGGATGTGCTATTTGGCTGCTGGTTTGGCGTCTGTGATACCGGTTGTGCGACTATGCTGCTTGTTGTGCGTATTGTATTCCCACACGCTCTCTTCACCATGAGCGATCGGACTCAGATGCAGCTATTCGGCTGAATTTTGACTTTTAAGAAGTGTTTCGGACCCCAGAGGCGTTATTTGTTCCAAACATGCGCGATATGAGGGCTTTTCGAGCCAATAGCGACTATAGAGTCCGATAGGTTCTCAAATGAGCCGAATTATGGTTAATAGCGACTATAGGGCCCGATACACTTCACTCCTGCTTCCAATATCATTTTTCATAAGCTTGGCTCCTCGTTTATTGGTGAATGTGATTTTGAATACCCCGTTAGTACTAACCTTCGGTGTAATGACTGGAGGTTAACGGTGGATTCTCCTTAATCCTAAAGGGTATATTATTAGAAAATTCAATGCAGACAGGAGTGTAGATACGATGATTAAAGGTTTCGGAGGAATATTCTGGAGAACTAAAAATCTTGAAGCTACAAAAAAGTGGTACAGTGAGGTGTTGAAGCTTGACATTGAGAATTGGAATGGGACTGTGATAAAACCTCAAGTGGGAAATGAGACTATTTTTTCTTTCTTTACCGAGGATGACAGTTATTTTCCAATAGAACAACAAGTGATGTTAAATTTCCAAGTGTATGATCTAAATGAGACGATTAAGCATTTTGAACAGATTGGTGTACCTCTTGCAAAGAAAATAGAGATTAGTGAATTTGGAAAGTTTATTTGGATTGAAGACCCAGAAGGTCGACTGATCGAGCTTTGGGAGAAGTAAGGAGTTGCACATCATTGCTATTGAGCTAACAGGTGCGTTAGTTTAATAAAAACGCTCAGTTCAACATCTAATTGTAAATGTATTAGGGAATAAAGTTGTCAAATCCGTGGGGAATATTTCTTCAAAGTTTTCAGCTCCCAGGAAGAACTTTAACTTTTATATTCTGAGGTGCGGCGCTTGCGCTGCATCCACGGCCAACGAAATACTATTGTCAACCCAAATAGGGAGCATACCGTCGAGGTGTACTCCCTATTTCATTGAAGGAATTGGAAAATTAGTGCAACATTTCACCTATAACTTATGTCAATAAAGAAGTTATGTAATAAAATCATAAGAGTAGGTGGTAAATTGAAACTTCGTTTAATCACGTTAATATGTTTATTCACTTTCGCATTCTTTATTGCAAATGGACAAGATGCTAAAGCTTTATCCTGTGTCGAGTTAGGAAGTCCCCAAGAAGCCCTAGAGGTCTACGGCGGAGCTATTTACGGTGAAGTAAAACAAATAAAGGTCGATTTGAAACAAGAAGGATTTACGGGGACAAAAGAGAAAATCAGATATATATTAGTGGATGTTGAACGAAGTTGGAAAACTGAAGTTGACTCTCAAATTATTGTGAGAACAGACTACACTTGGGGTTTTGATTTCAAGGAAGGTAATAAATACTTAATATACATTAGCGAAGTGGATGGCGAATCAAGCAGTAGTCCATGCAGTTCAACAATTGAAATGAATAACCTTAACCAAGCAACAGAACTATTCGGTGAAGGACTTCGACCCAAACAGCAAGTACACCTAGAATATAAGATGTGGTTAATGTTTGAGCAGGATATTGATTTGTATATTGTAATTGCAATAGGACTAGTAGTGATTTCGGTCATTTACCTGAGAGCAAGAAGGAAAAAGGGCTAAGTGTAATTTTATTGCACTAATGGTTAGGATAGTTCAATAAAATTAAGAATAAGATAGCTGAACTAATTACTATTCATTCATAACATGTGAGGTGCGAGTTGAACTTAGTAGAAACAATCATAAAAAGATTTAACCTTAATGTATTAAGTATAGATAATGTTCCTGAGTCCTTTAGTTCACAAGTATACAAGCTGAATCTTACTAATGGAGAAACGGTGTATGCGAAGATCCCTTATAACAGGGATAAACTATATCGCGAATATCGTATGCTTGAACTGTTGAGGGAGGTATTACCGGTTCCAAAGGTGTTAGACTTCTGGAGTGGGGATGACTTAATTTCTGGTGCATTACTTTTATCTGAGATTAAAGGTATACCATGTACAGGTGCTATTGACGATGAATTAGCATTTCAAATTGGAGTACTTCACGCAAAGCTGCATGAAGTTAAAATGCCGGGATATGGTGTGGAAGGATTAGACGGTTTTCAATTTTTTAATCAGAACAATTGGAGACTTTATATAAGAAATAGCTTTGAAAAATTTATAGAACCTTGCAAGGAAGTCCTTGAGAGAGGACTTTTCGAAAAATGTATTAATTACTTTGAGGGTGCTTTCTCAGTTTTACCTCCTCCTGATGGCCCGTGTGTTGTTCATATGGATTTTCGACAAGGTAATATACTAACAAATAATAATATGGTTGTTGGAATTATTGATTTTGAGAGTGCACGGGGTGGATCCTCTGAAATTGATTTCACAAAAATTAACCGATATGTTTGGGAAGTGAATCCTCAAAGTAGAATTTCGTATAAAGAGGGATATTCAACAATTAGTCCTCTAATGGATTTGGAAACAATACTACCCTTTTATGATTTTTACGATGCTTTTGGTGCTGTTGTCTGGTGTAAAAATAGAGGGATTGAAAAGAATAGGGCGTTCCTAAAGGAAAGTATTTCTGTATTGCAGAAATCCGTAGGTTGTTGAACTAACGGGAAACGATATTTAAAGACAGTTTAAGACGAGGAGCTACCTCCATGATGGATAGCTTTATTACGTTAAAGGACATGATAGTGAATAAAGGATAGAATAATGGAAATGGCGAATATTAGATCGGCAGTATACTGTAAAATTATTATGATGCAATCATGAATACAATAGCTTATCGTGATATATGGATCATCAGAACTAATAATGAAAAAATCGAAAACCCAAAAAACGCAATGGGAAGTGTGTTTATGGAAAATATATATAACAAATTACATACAGCGGAAATACTGAGCCGTATCGAGAATTTAAGTCCAAATTCAAACCCACAGTGGGGAAAAATGAATGTTTCTCAAATGTTGGCTCACTGTTCAGCATTTCAAGACATCGCAAATGGAAACTCCTTTCCTCCTAGAAGTTGGCTAGGAATATTAATAGGAGGGTTTGTGAAATCTATTTTTTACAATGACAAGCCAGTACCACATAATATGTCAACAATTCCGACCATACTTATTTTAGATGATAGAGATTTTGGAAAAGAAAAAGAAATACTGAAACAAAAGATTATAACTTTTCAAAGTAACGGTCCGGAGAATTGTTCATCCCATCCACATCCTTTTTTCGGGAAATTCACTCCGGAGCAATGGGGTAAAGGGATTTATAAACATCTAGACCATCATTTAAGACAATTTGGTGTTTAGTATTTTTTCGCAGTGAATAATAATTGTTTAACGGAGACGAGCACTCATAATCGCCAACTCACATATTTTTTATTGACATAAAATCCCTATTACTTTATATTGTATCTAATTATATTGCAATCAAATGCGACGAAGAGGACAAGTAAATCCGGATATGTCGATCAGAGAACTGCCGGTTGGTGCGAGGCAGAGGACACCCGAATCGAACAATCGCCTCAGAGCTGGCTCCCGAAATCATAGTAGGCGGGCCCGGGATTCTGCCGTTACAAAGAAGCATCGTTGTTGGACGATGGCAGCAGAGAGGGTGTATTCATAAATACACCAATCAGGGTGGTAACGCGGAATCTACTCCGTCCCTAATGGGACGGAGTTTTTTGCGTTCTTATAAATAAATAAGGAGGAGTAACAATGTTTCAAAAAATCAATGTCTCCGATCGAATACTTAGCCAGGATATATTTATTGCTGATGAGGTTCAATACAACCTGATTCACCTTATTTGCGAGTCGAAGAGTTCTACTTGCTTAAAAGATTCTGATGAAACAATGATTTATGCCCAGTCAACGGGACATAACGCATGGCTTTGGAGTTCTAAGGATATTGTCGAGGATAAGAAGGCCGTTCTCTACGAAGAACTTATAGAATTTCTTAAAGAGACTACATTACCGGGAGTATCTGGAGAACCAAAAACAACAGAACGTTTTGCACAGCTGTATTCTCAGGCAAATCATCTTCAATATGAGTCCACGATGACTATAGAATCTTATTTCTGTACAGATCCAAAGAAACCGTTGAACGTAAAGGGTACAATGCAACAAGCAACGAGAAAAAACCTGGCCATTGTAGCAGAGTTTTTGGCGGGTTTCTCAGAGGGGGCTTATGGGGTTAGGGTGAACCCAGAAGCTAAAATTCTAGATGCCAAGAGGATGATTGAGACAGGGGACTTGTATATATGGTTTGTAGACGATAAACCTGTATCGATGGCGTACATTGCACATAGGTCGGCAAGATATTCCAGATTAAATGCGGTATACACACCACCTTCTTGCCGGAAAAAGGGTTATGCAAGTGCACTAGTAGCAGAGTTATGTTCCGTTCTTTTATCGGAGAATTTAGTGCCCATGCTTTATGCTGATTTAAAGAATCCTGACTCGAATAAGGTTTATCGAAATATTGGTTTTGTGGAAAGCGGGAAGATTGTTGACATCAAGTTCAAATAGGCACAAAAGGGCTACCGCAAGGTAGTCCATTTTCTATGATCAATATGTTACTCGGCATTACTTTTATACAATTTCACATAGTTTGTAAGTTCAGCTATCGCGAAAAATTGCTTCATTAATTGAGAATTCAATTTTTGTAAGGCAAGCTGAAAGGATATCTCCACTTTTTTGTAGTTATGTGTTTCTATTTCATTCAAAAGCTGTTTCATATTCTCGATATAATAAACAGTTTTCCTTAAACTGCTGATAAGAATAATTTTTCTTAATTCCGTTAAAGTGAAGACTCTGTAGCCATTATCTTTGTTCCTATTCGAAGAGATTAGCCCTTCTTGTTCCCAATGCCGAATAGCTGATGGATTAACTCCTGCCATTTGTGCAACTTCACCAATCGTCATTGAATCTGATACAGTTAAATCTTTGTATTTAGATAAATCAACATCCCGAAACATGCGTAAGACTTCCTCTAACCTTTCTTTTTCCACTTGGGTATTATGTTGCTCTTGATTGATTGCCCAAAGAGCAGACTCCATCTGCTGGCCTTTTATCTTCCTCATCACATCGTACACAACCGGAATTTCATATCCCTGCAATAATGCCCGAATGGTAATAAAAGCTTGCACATGGATGGAAGTGTAACATCTGCGGTTGCTGACGGTCCTTGGTACATCTGGAATTAAACCTTGATCTTCGTATCTCCTTAAAGTAGTGGTACTCACATTTAATTGCTTAGCTATCAGTGTAGGTGTATATATCTCTTCCATAAACATCATCACCCCAAAACATTAAAGTTGAACATTCAAGTGCTACAACAATATTAAATCGAATTTAGGTAGATATATCAAGGGAGGTAGAGGGATAAACCGAAAGATTGCATGAATGTTATATGATACTTTTATAGAACATAAAGGAGTGAGTTCATTGAAAAAGATAATACAATTAGCAAATCAATCAGAAATAGAAGTAGATATGGCAGGACTTCCAGATTGCCCAACCCTCATGTTACCCATCGCTAAAAAATCTGTGTACAATCAGGAAGCAGAAAACTTAAAGCTGTGGGGAGTAGATCCCGAATTAGGTAAACATTTTGTTGAAGGATTAGCGGACACTTTTCAAGTGCTTTATTTCGATTATGAAGGTCATCTATTTCAATATCCAGAGGAAAATCTAACAGCAGATCATATTGTGAAGGATCTTCTCCACATTGCGGATGAAATGAATGTTACAAGCTTTAGTTACTACGGTTATTCCTGGCTTGCGTTGATTGGATTGCAAATGGCTATAAGAACAGATCGCTTGGAGAGTTTGGTAATGGGAGGTTTTCCACCCTATAATGGCCCCTATCAAGAAATGAGGGTTGTGACCCATAAAACACATACACAAGCTTTGAGTAACCAAAATGATCCTGTGGAAAGCCCAGCAGGACCGGAGAGTCCAAACCAAATGGATTGGGACAATATAAAGGTTACCATAGATACCCGTGTTACAGCACAATTTGTCACTCTATATCAGAGCCTCACAGCCTTTGATGATCGCAGTATTCAACATTTGCTTAGTCTCCCTAAACTAGCTTTTGCAGGTGGAAATGATACGATCGTTTACGGTGAAAATTTCGGGAACGTTACCGTTGACATCGTCGGGTTGTTAAAAAGAAATAAGGAGATGCTGGCTGATTTAGGTTGGGATGTTGAAATCCTTACGGGAGCCGAGATGGACCATACAAAAGCTATGCAACCAGCAGTAGTCTTACCACTGATTAAGCCTTGGTTTATGAACGTGTTACTAAAAAATACTGGATTGTAATTGTGGCAGATACAAAAATCCAGTGAATAAGGTATCCCAAAAGAACAATACTTTTTAGGGTAAAATCTTTAATTTGAAGAGATTAAATAGTAAACGATCTATGATAAGATTCCATATGTAATCGCTTACATTAATATATATGGAAGGAAGTGGTGTTGCGAATCTGCCCCACAAGGAATTGCTTCGACTACTAGAAATACAGACAAGCAGTATGTAGGTATGTAGTGACAAAAAATTTCAGGAGGTAGATTATGTTTAAATTTAACAAGAAAATCGTGACTGTAATTATGGCAGCTACAATGAGTTTCAGCTTGTTTGCAGCAACCTCAAGTGCAGCGACAGACTATTGGCAAAATTGGACCGATGGTGGCGGAACAGTAAATGCTACTAATGGATCTGGTGGGAATTACAGCGTTACATGGTCAAATACTGGTAACTTTGTTGTTGGTAAAGGTTGGAATACTGGATCCCCATCTAGAACAATAAACTACAATGCAGGCGTCTGGGCACCATCCGGCAATGGGTATTTAACTCTGTATGGGTGGACGAGAAACTCCCTCATAGAATATTACGTCGTTGATAGCTGGGGCACTTATAGACCTACTGGAACTTATAAAGGTACCGTGACCAGTGATGGAGGCACATATGATATATATACGACTACGAGAACGAACGCCCCTTCTATTGATGGTACGGCAACCTTCACACAGTTTTGGAGTGTAAGACAATCCAAGCGAGCAACGGGAAGCAATGTTGCGATCACTTTTGCCAACCACGTTAATGCTTGGAAAAGTTACGGAATGAATCTGGGCAGCAGTTGGTCTTATCAGGTGTTAGCGACAGAAGGATATCAAAGTAGCGGGAGCTCAAACGTAACAGTATGGTAACTTGAGCATCGGACCAGCTCAGGCATCTCCAGATGATTAAAATAACTATTAATCACTATCATTGCTAAGGTTGTCGGTCCACAGCCGGCAGCCTTAGATCATTCAACAAATGATACTTAACTACATACCAGTGGTTGGAAAGGAGATATATCCATGAGAAAACTATTAATTTCTCTTTTAATAGTAGTTGTTATCAGCGCTTGTTCGCAAGAAAAGCCTGAACATAAGGATACTTATGTATTAGTCAAAGGCGGGACTTTCATTAACACAAATTCCAACTACAAAAGTACAACTATATCAAATTTCTATATTGGCCAATATGAAGTGACTCAGAAAGAGTGGGTTGAAATAATGGGAAGCAACCCTTCAGCATTCAAAGGCGACAACTTGCCAGTAGAAATGGTTAATTGGTATGACGTAATAGATTACTGTAATAAAAGAAGTATAAAAGAGGGGTTCAAACCCTATTACAATATAGATAAAAATAAAAAAGATCCGAATAATAAGAGTGATAACGATAATTTAAAATGGACAGTAACGCTCAATGCAGGAGCTAATGGTTACCGATTGCCTACTGAAGCAGAGTGGGAATATGCTGCAAGTGGAGGACAGTTGAGCAAAAGTTACACCTACAGTGGAAGCAATAAAGCAGATGAAGTAGCATGGTATTGGCAAAATGCTGGAGACAAATACTTATCAGCAGGAGATTGGAACTGGCCGATCATAGAAAACAACCACAACAAAACAAAATCTATCGGTGGCAAAAAACCTAATGAGCTAGGTCTTTACGATATGTCAGGGAATGTAAGGGAATGGTGTTGGAACTGGTACGGAGATATAGATAGTAAGAGCGGTTCTTTCCGGGTTGTAAAGGGTGGCGGGTGGATCGGCGGTATCAGCAACAACGAGATTTCTTTTCGGGGAAAGTTCGAAGCGAATGGTATGGGTCCTGATCAAGGTTTTCGAGTAATTCGTGGTGAGTAGAGGGGAATAAGACATACCAAGTATAATCGGAAAAAGCTGAAAAGGGTTTGATTAATAAACAAGCTTTGCGCTCGAATATAACCAAACCCCAATATGTATGTTTGCTATATTTCTTCGATCATTTGGATTAGTTTTGACAAAGCACTAGAAAAAACCGCGTTCCGGCGATACACAAACCATACCTGCAAATCTCGATATCCTTCAGGCAGACGGTGGGAAGTAATTACTCCCGCCTCTTCAGCCTTGGAAATCGAAGATTGGGGCAGCATAGACACGCCGAGTCCAGCGGTAACCCCACTTAGAATTACATCTAACGTTCCGTATTCCATAATCTTATAAGAGCTCATCCCGCTTTCATTTAGGAAACTCTCAGCTTTGGCGCGATGTGTACATCCAACGTCGAAAAACAACATTGGCTTTGTAAGCAATTCGCGCATATCGCTCTTACCTGGTTGCGAGATAAGCACCAGCTCCTCTTCGAAAGCAACAACATGTTCTATATCAGGCTGGTCAATGGGCCCATAAACAAAGGCTCCATCTAGTTGGTAATCAAGCACCTTTTGTAAGAGTTTATGCGTTTCTCCCGTTATAAGCGATAGATTAACCTCGGGATATCGTAAGTGATATTCGGTTAGCAGAGGCGTTAGATGAGTAGCCGCTGTTGTTTCGATGGAACCTAAACGGAGCGGACCAGCAGGGTGCTCAGAGTATTGTGTGGTTATCACAGCCTCGTCCATTAGTAATAATATTTTGTCTGTATAGGCCAGTAAGTTCTCACCTGCCGGCGTTAACGTCATCCCTCGATTGGATCGACGAAATAGGGGGATTTTCAGCTGAGCTTCTAGATACTGAATCCGGTTCGTCACATTTGATTGGACATAATTCAAGACTTGAGCAGCCTTCGTTATGCTACCCTCGCGAGCAACCGCTTGAAATATTCTCAAATCTCCACTTTCCATTTCCTTTGCACCTTCTTGGTATGATGATTTATGATAGTCACCTTCAGTTTTGATCATTTTACTGGATTACACCCACTATGTAAAATTTATTATAGATTCATTAATAACAACTTGAGGAAGGGGCTTAGATGATGAAAGCCATTATACATGCTGGAGAAGGTGGCCTGAAGGGCTTGAACTATAAAGAGATTATGGATAAAAGACCGGGGATTGGAGAAGTGAAGGTTAGGTTAAAGGCTGCAGGGCTAAACCACAGGGACTTGTTTATCATGGATGCCAGAACAAAACAGGATGTTCCTTTGATTATCGGTTCTGATGGTGCGGGGAGAATTGAAGCAATAGGTGAAGGTGTGCTTGATCATAATGTAGGTGAAGATGTCATCATTAATCCGTGCATCGGATGGGAACATACCGATAATGTTCCAAACGTTCCAGCCATTGTTGGGGGACCTTCAGAAGGCACATTCGCTGAGTCAATCATCATTCCTGCGCAAAATGCCATCAGCAAGCCAGCTTACCTGTCATGGGAAGAAGCCGGCGTGCTGCCCTTATCTGCCTTAACAGCCTATCGGGCGCTATTCACTAGAGGCCGCTTAAAGAAAGGTGAACATGTTCTTATACCTGGCATTGGTGGTGGGGTTGCGACTTATGCCATGATGATGGCTTCAGCGGTGGGTGCACGTATCAGTGTCACTTCACGCAGTGAAACGAAAAGACAAGCTGCACTCGCTCATGGAGCTGATCATGCGTTCGACAGTCATAGCAACTGGAAGGAAAGCATGAAAGGAGACACCGTTCATCTCATCCTCGACAGCATTGGGCCTGCGACGTTCCCACATTACTTTGATATTATTAAACCCAATGGACGTATTGTTACGTTTGGTGCAAGTTCAGGAGATCGAATCGAAATCCCGACGCGAGCCATATTTTTCCCGCAAATTAGTATCATAGGTAGCTCAATGGGAAGTAGTGAAGAGTTTGCGGATATGCTTCAGTTTATGGAACACCATTCGATTCGACCTATCATTGATCGAGTGTATCCTAGTATCCTTTACAAGACACAGTTCAAGCCTTTCACCGAATGCAGCAGGGAGAACAATTTGGTAATATCGCGATAAGAATAGAATGAGCGGAGTCCCTTATAACTGGAATTCAAATGCCGAATATATCAATTTCGGAGACAGGAAACCACTTTTTCGAAGCCACATCTTTAAAAAATACTTGAATAGTGTAGGTGCCCTTTGTAGTAAAGGAATATGTATACTCATTGGTTTTGAACCAAAAGTTTTCTTCGCTGTTCTTAATTTGTTGAGCATCAATGGTTTCTGTTTTATCCGCAGGATCGGTGATCACAACCTTAATATCTGAAATTTCTGTTTTTAAATGATCCACCTGTAATAGAGTCGAAAATGCAAAACGTGACGGGCTTTTTACTTTACCAAAAATCTCTCCGTTATTATCGAGCATAACCATGTTTATATTAGGCTTATAGATTCGAACGGTTTTACCTGATTCATCCAAGGCGAATAGTGCAAATAAATCTTTAGACAACTGTTCAGTCGTCAAGGAAATCGAACCTTCGGACAATATTGCGGGCTGTTTTTGAAGCACATTATTCAAATATAATGATACTTCAGATGAGCCAGCTGCAGCATAAATCACGGTTCCCGGTAAAATCATGATGCAAAATCCTAAAAGAATCAGCTTCCTTATTTTTCTCAATGATTTTCCCTCCTATAGAGCTTTATGTTAATTATACCCATAAGATGGAAGATAGTTTCTTTTACACAATTAATAAAATATAAGAAGGTCAGTAGAGGGAAATACCCTTACCTGACCTTCTTGGTGTTAAATGAGAGAGTTATTATTTGAACCGTCTAATGGTAAATTGAAAAGCTGTTCCTTTTCCCGGTTTGCTTGTAACCGATATTTTTTCTCCCAGACCATTTACAATTTCCTCGGCGATAGCAAGCCCAAGACCACTTCCTTTTTCATTATGGGACTGTTCGCTTTTGTAAAATCTTTCAAAGATATAAGGGAGGTGCTCTTTTGCAATGCCGGGTCCATTGTCTGATATCTGCACAGTTACAACCCTCGAATGCACAATAGCATCAAAAGTTATTTTCCCATCCTCCTGAACGTATTTCATGGCGTTATCCATCAAAATATTGACTAATTGCAACACTTTATCTTTATTAGAAAAAACATCTGGAAGGTTTCTGGCGTTATCTGTAATCTCAAATACAATGCCCATTTCATCGGACAAGAAAGAGTATTTAGACTCAATAAGCATGACTAATTCCTGAGTATCTATTTTTTCTTTATTCCAAGTTTCTTTTTTATTTTGCATTCTTGATAATTCCAGTACATCATAAATCAATCGTTGCAAGCGCGCACATTCGGATAAAATAATTCCATAGTATTTATTTGTTTTTTCTTCATCTTGAATCATTCCATCTGCCAGCGTCTCCGTTAAAGCTCTGATAGAGGCAATGGGAGATTTCAGCTCATGGCTAATATTCGCTATATAATCCCGACGAGTCTTTTCAAGCTGCTTCATCTCCTTTAGATAGGAGGATATAAAGAAGCTGATTATTAGTGTGCCTAACAGAAGGGTACCTGTAAAAACGTAATAGAAGCCATTCAATACCGCCTGAAATTCACTACCAGGTTCTAATAAAAAGACGACTCCGACCGCTTGTTTATCCTGAATAATAGGTGCACCTACGACAATGGATTTACTCGGAAACCCCTTAATATTTTTAATCGCAGCGAATTTATTGTACTTAATTACTTCGGGAATATAATCTATAAGGGCATCCTTGAATTCTTCCGATGTAACATTGAAAAAAAGATGCTTATTTTCGTCACCAGGTGAAAGGTCATTCCCCTCTAAATCATACACCTTCATAAGATACGGTTTAAAACCTCGAATGCTCATCTCATTTTGTGCCATTTCAGCAGCTATAGCAGAGGCCTGAGGCAGCATATCTTTTAATTTATAATTCAAAAAAAGCTGTTTAATAATCAAGGTTCCTCCAAGTTGTCCTAAAATGAAACAAAAGAGGATGGCCAGATATATCACTTTTTTGTTGGAAGTTACTTTTTTCATGTGGAAGTCTCCATTTTGTAGCCCATCCCATAAACAGATTTGATTTCAAATCCCAAATTCTTTTCAGGCAGTTTTTTTCTCATTCTTTTTATGAGATTATCAACGGCTCTAGTATCACCGAAATAATCATAACCCCAGACCTTATTTAAGATTTGTTCTCTTGAAAGCACCTTGTTTTTATTAATTGTAAAATAGATAAGCAATTCGATCTCTTTAGGTGTAAATTCCATTCGTGATCCATTAATTTTGATATTAAAAGCATTTCGGTCAATCTTCATTTCTCCCAGCGTCAGGATGGCGTCTTCACTTGGAAAGGTGTAATGAGTGCGTTTTAAAATGGTTTTTACTCTTGTGACGACCTCCCGGGGGGAGAACGGTTTTGTAATATAGTCATCTGCACCAATTTCCAAACCTAATATGCGGTCAGTTTCCTCACCTTTTGCGCTCAGCATTATAATCGGGACGTTACTAGTCAAGCGAATCTTACGGCAGACCTCTGTCCCAAAAAGTCCAGGCAGCATAATATCTAGAATTAAGAGATCAAAATGCTGATCTTCCAATTTGTAAAGAACTTCCTCACCATTGTATACGGATTCATATTCCATATTTTCCGCCTGTAAATAAGCAGATATGCTCTCATGTACAGCTATATTGTCATCACAAATTAGTATGTTCACTTTACCCTGCATAGCTACCACCTTTATTCCGATATCTTGGACCTTATTGTATGTAAATTGTCTAAAAGGAGCAAGGAAGACTGCATGTTGGTGAGGGAAATAATCGCATTCTAAATGGAATGGAAAGAGACCGATTGAAGGATCGGCCTCTTGTAACCAGAATAAGTTACTGTTCTATTATTTATTACTGTCCTTATAGATGTTAGAAGTATCTATACTTATGGTGTGCGTTCCAGCATCCCATTCCAAATTAAAATCAAGTGATTTTGCAATATCCCTCAGCTTAAAATACTCACTACCGCCGATATTATAGCCCGTTACTGAAATCTCTTGTCCGTTCAAAGTTATCTTAGTGGCTGTCATAACACCGGTCTTTGAACTAGTATTTACAGATGCTGAAAATTCAATGCCCGTCGGAGTGTACGTTTTGTCAGATGTAATGTTTAAAGTATTTGTATTTTCATCTGATGTCACTTCAAACTGTTGTGTAGTGTTGTTTACAACCATAGCAATGTCCCGTAATTTAAAATAGTTGCTGCCGTCGATATTGTACGCGTTAACAGATATCTTGTTACCATTCACCAACAATGATGATTTGGAAGGAATGGCAGCTGCGGATGCTTTTGGCGAAGTAGCACTAACCTTGTCCGCCCAAGCAAAAAGCTCATCCAGATCGTAATCTCCGCTGTGTGGAATATCCCAAGCCATTGCAAAGTCAACGTTTGAACCTTTGTTCTCAAGCTCTGTTGCCAATATAGTAGAAACAGCGAGGGAGGTATCACTATCCTTGGTTCCCATCCGAATCCGCCAATTATTTGTAGTGGTTGTTCCCTCAGTGCTGATATAGTTCATTGGATTCATCATTTTCACTAGATTCTGGTCAGCAAGTGTTCCCCCCGCTGTATCATGCTCCAAACCGAACTGAGTAAAATGCTGGGCAGCGACATTCGCTGTGCCGAATAGATCGTTTTCACCATTGCTCAGGTCTAAACCGTCAAAGGCTCCAGGCAGTTTCATTCTGCCCAAGTATGCGAGATATTGATCATAGTCGATATCCGTAACAGTGCCATTTTCAATGGTGATCCAGGTTTTGCCGGACAGATCTGTACCCGATTTTAACGCTTTTTGCGCTGAAGCGATCACAAAAGCTTTGATGTAATCTTTAAAGGTGCCATTGCCGTCCGCATCCATCTTCAAAGCTGTTCCGTCAGTATTCGTAAGTCCTAGACTATTGACGTATTCAGGGAACATAGCTTCCAGTTCGTTAGATACCTGAATCTGATCCTCCGTCAATGTTCCTTCTACCAACGTTCTTTCCATGTTAAAATCCGTATTTCCGGAGAAATCAAGTTTTTCATAAGTGTTAATTCCGTTGAATTGCCACTCATAAGCTGCATCTGCGTTATCTAGATTCGTAATCGGCGTGTAGGCCGAAACGGCAAAAACGTCGTCACGCTCATCAGCTGCTCCGATCGCTTCCAAATAAGGCTCATATTCCGCATTGTTGCCGGTAGCACCCAGTAATGCGGAGAGCGCGCCGCCAGCACTTGTGCCGTTAGAGATGATCTTCTCGGCGTCACCAGGCATAATGTCGTCGTTAAAGCGAAGGTAGCGGACAGCCGCCTTCAGATCTACGATAGCTGCGGGTGCCTTACCAGTGTAAACACCTTTTTCGTCCTTTGTAGTTCTACCGCGAGCGCCTGGAGATGCGACCACATAACCTTTGGACAGGGCAACTGCGATAGCACTGGGAGATTCAGATGAAGGTGTTCCTGCGTTTTCGTCTTTACCCGCAGCGGGTTTATTCAATTCCGTTCCTGTATCGGCGCCTGGGGCTGCTGCGGATTCCTTGTCTGTTTTCGGAGCGCCGTTCTGTGGACCTGCCCCCATACCCATTCCTTTACCTGTTTCAGTACTACCTGGCTGAGCAGGCATATACCCGCCAACCTGGTTTGGGAAGAAGATAGGTGCGGTATCGGCGGTGTAACTACCGATCGACTTACCCTGGAAGTATTCCTCAGGGACATAGACGTTCATAGTTTCATAATTAATATCTACAGGGTTCTTTACATAAACGATATTCTCATATGCCCGATAAGTGACGGATTGACCATCCACCGTTATGGTCTTTGTAGTATAGTTAGTCGCATTGAATTTCAAGCTATACTCGCTGTTAGTTGCTGCACTTGCAGATCCTGTAGCGAAAGAGAGGCTCATCAGAGAACATGTGAGGATAGGGGCAATCCATTTTTTAAGTTTCATTTCGTATCTCCTTTTTCTAAAAATAGTAGATAATCTCATCAGTCTCTTTTGTACTAATCTGAATGATCCAGTGTCATATACCAACTCCTTCTTTTAAGGCCAACAAACGTTATCAATTAACTCTACTCAGGAGCTCGGATAAGAATGTAACAAAACATTGTGGCATAAAAATAGCATTGGTACTGGATTTCATTTGACAGTAGAGATGAGTTTGGTAAAATTTACATAGGTTATATCAATAGGAGGTTAGCAATGGATATCGCCATTGAGTTAATTGAAAGTATGTTGGTTAAATTTAGATCGGAAAAGAAATGGACGCTCCAAGCAATCGAGCAATGTACCCAAGAGGATATTACATGGTCCCCAACCGTGGAAAGTAACAGTATTGCAAATTTGGTTGCTCATATTAGCGGAGCAGTACACTCACGAATTGAAACCATTCTTTTAGATATTCCTGATACAAGAGATAGAGAGAGGGAGTTTGAAAGAGGTCTAGAAATGACTAAAGAACAAGCTATAACCATGACCAGGGATGCTTTTGATATTATTATCCAATATCTTGAACGGCTCCAATCTAACCCGGAGTTATTGATGTCACAACCCTTTCTTAATTTGCCACCACTTACATATAGCCAAGTAAATAACGAGACCACTGCTCTTAATCTCATGATAGCGATGGTGAGAGAAGTCCATTATCATACAGGCCAAATCATCTATGCAGCAAAAATAAGAAAGGGACAGCTTGTATGGCAATAATAGTTTAACTAGAGGAACGTTGCATACACTAACAAAGGACTGCCAAGAGGCAGTCCTTTGTTCACTCTAACTAGAATCCCCTCACACTGCTAGGGGTTACTTTTTTATGCTTTTTGAAGGTGCGGCTGAAATAGTAGATATCGCTGAAGCCGGTAGTGGTAGCGATTTCAGAAATCGTTAGCTGGGTATGGCGGAGCAAATAATCTGCACGGTCTAAACGGACAGCATTTACATATTCCGATATCGTATGCCCAGTTAGTTCCTTAAAGAGACGGCTGAAATGGAAGCGGCTTAGCCCCGTTAGCGCCGCAAGTTCGTCAACTTGAATCGGTTCCTGGTAATGGGTATCGATATAACGCAAAACAGGTGCGAAGCGTTCAACGGTCTGAATACGCCTCTCTTGCTCAGCTTGTGAGAGTACGGTGACGATATGTCTGCGCAACAACAGCGTTAACAGGCGGTATAGCTCGGACTTGACGGCCAGCTCGTAACCAAATTCGCGACGTTCCAGTTCCCGAATAATCGCCAAAGCACAGTCAGTAATATGCTGATCCCCCCGGATATGGTTACGTAACAGCAGCTGGTTCCGCTGAATCGGGGCGATGAACTTGGTTTCGGCAGCGTCGCTTACCGCACTATGCAGCAAAGAAGTATCTGCAATAATCGCATAATACAATAAATCAGAAGAAGCGCTTACCCCATAATGCAGCTCGTTGCTGTTCACAGCAACTAAATCGCCAGCCCGAACGTTGATCGGTGTTCGTCCGCACTCAAAAACAGCCTCACCACTCTCAATAAATATAAACTCAAGATGCTCATGCCAATGATGGGGGAACAACATAACTCCTTCTTGGTGGAAACGCTGGGTATGTACTTTAATCGGAAACTCGGGATCCGGCATGTCCATGGGTTCCTGTAGATGTTTATCATAGTCCAACATTTATAGACTGCACCTCCTATAGCACAATTGTACAAATGAAACCGCAAGGCTCTGCATGGTGTTTAGGGTTGAAATCATTATAATACGAATCATAACCTATGCAAAATAAAGGAGCGAGTGTTAATGGATAAGATCAAAATTGGCGTAATAGGTACGGGCTCTATCTCCGGCATGCACTTAAGTGCTTATCGGAATAATCCGCAGACAACCATATATGCGGTATGTGATCTGAATGAAGAACGTGCACGCGAAGTGGCTACAGAATATAACGTCGAGAAAGTATACACGGATTACCGTGAATTACTGGCCAATTCCGAAATAGATGCAGTAAGCATCTGCACATGGAACAACTCTCATGCCGAGATCAGCATCGCGGCGCTTGAGGCAGGCAAGCATGTGCTTGTGGAAAAGCCGCTTTGCCGTACGGTTGAAGAAGCGCTTCAGGTCCAGCAAGCTGTGGAAAAGAGCGGCAAGATTTTGCAAGTAGGCTTTGTACGACGTTATGACTCCAATGCCCAGCTCCTTCAGACGTTGGTGGAACAAGGAGAATTCGGCGAAATTTATTATGCAAAAGCAACGACGTTCCGGAGACTAGGCAATCCCGGCGGCTGGTTCAGTGATATTGAACGCTCCGGCGGCGGACCGCTGATCGATATTGGTGTCCATGTGATTGATCTATGCTGGTATTTGATGGGCCGTCCGAATCCAGTATCGGTAAGTGCTAATACCTACCGGAAGCTCGGCAATCGTTCTAATATTAAGAATCTCTCATTCTATAAAGCCGCCGATTACGACGCAGCGAACAATACGGTGGAAGATTTAGCGAATGCACTGATTCGCTTTGAGAATGGAGCTTCGCTAATGGTCGATGTCAGCTTTACACTGCATGCCAAAGAAGACGAGCGTTCGGTACGCCTGTATGGTGACAAGGGTGGTTTTGAAATTGATCCTGAGATAGTCATTGTTAAAGAACAGGCGGATACGATCGTCAATACCTATCCGCAGACCGATAATAAGGGGTTTGAGTTCAACAGTGCATTCCAGAATGAAATTAATCATTTTGCGAGCAACATCAGTACCGGCTCTACACCAATTAGTCCTGTGCAAGACGGCGTTACAATCATGAAGATACTCGGCGCGATCTATGAATCCGCAGCCAAAGGTGAAGAGGTGAAACTATGAAGTTAGGAATCAGCACTTACAGTTTGCATTCGGCTTTTTCAACGGGTGAGCTCACGCTTGAAGGAGTCATTGAGACGATCGCCGATCTGGGCGCAGAACATGCGGAGATTGTACCTTTGGGTATCAATTTGGTTGAAAATCCTGAGCTAATAGATCAGATTGTACGAACAGCAGCGGGTCGTGGACTAGATTTATCCAATTATGCTATCGGGGCGAACTTTGCCGGGCTGGAGACAGCGGAAATGCAGCGGGAAGTCGAGCGGGTAAAGCGGGAAGTAGACGTGTGCGCGGCATTAGGCATTCAGCGGATGCGGCATGATGTAGCCTCCTCAAACGATCTATCCATCACGCATTTTTTGGAAGAGCTTCCACGTTTGGCTGAAGCCTGCCGAGAAATTGCCGATTATGCCGCAGGTTTAGGCATTACGACCAGTGTGGAGAATCATGGATACTTTATTCAGCACAGCGATCGTGTACAGGCGCTGGTTCATGCGGTGGGTAGAGACAACTTCCGTACAACACTCGACATTGGGAACTTCCTGTGCGCAGATGAGAACCCGCTAATAGCTGTACCTAACAACATCAAGCTTGCTTCAATGGTGCATTTCAAAGATTTCTATATTCGTCCGCAAGACCGCCAGCCTGGCGAAGGTTGGTTCCAATCCTCCGGTGGGAACTGGTTGAGAGGTGCCATCGTTGGTCAAGGAGACATCGATATGCCGAGTGTAATTCGAATCGTTAAGGAAAGCGGTTACGATGGATATATCTCTGTAGAATTTGAGGGAATGGAAGAGTGCCGTAAGGGAACAAGACTGGGGCTGGAATACATCAAGCGGGTTTGGAACCAAATCTAATTCATTATACTGGAGGATTATGCCATGGTTAAACCAATTATCACTAATAAAATCGGTGTTATCGTAGACAGCTTTCAGGTTGGAGTGAAAGAGGGATTGCGCAAGGCAAAAGAAGCTGGGGCAGATGGAGTTCAGATTTATGCGGTACAAGGCGAATTTGATCCCGCTACTCTCTCACAGTCAGCACGCCGTGAATGGAAGGATTACATTGCATCGCTGGGTTTAGAAATCTCTGCCCTCGTTGGAGATTTAGGCGGACATGGCTTTCAGGACCCTGCCCAGAACCGTGCCAAAATTGAAAAGTCCAAGCGCATTATGGAGCTGGCCAAGGAGCTAGGTACAGATATCGTAACTACACATATCGGTATTGTTCCTTCTAACCCTGCCAGTAAAATCTATGAAACCATGCACATTGCCTGTGAGGAACTTAGCAGATATGCACATGAGATGAATTCTTATTTTGCGATTGAGACTGGGCCAGAACCCGCTGCACGTCTGAAGACGTTCCTCGACGGTCTGGGTTCCAGAGGGGTTTCCGTTAATTTTGATCCGGCCAATATGGTCATGGTGACTGGTGATGATCCGGTGCAAGGTGTTCATACTCTAAAAGACTACATTGTACACACCCATGCTAAAGATGGTCTCAAGCTTGCCGATATCGATCCACGCGATGTTTACGGTCAATATGGTTATGAAGCACCAGCATTAGACCATGAGAAAATCGCTGAAATGGCCGAGACCGGCTCGGCATTCCGTGAAGTTCCGCTCGGAGCGGGTTCTGTTGATTGGAACAACTATCTGCAAGCATTGAACGACATCGGTTATACAGGATTCCTGACCATAGAACGGGAAGTTGGCACTAATCCGGAGGAAGATATCCGCCAGGCTGTGAATTTTTTAAAGGGTTTTCGGGTCTGAACACGGTAGTGATAAAGAATAAATAGTTCATTCAAACAGTCCCTGTGAAAAAAGATCCTACATCCATTGGGACTGTTTGTGTTATAGATTGTGCGGGAAAGACCTAGGACGGTAATGTTCTGAATTTGGAAAGAAGGTGTGACGATGACAGCAGAACGTTTGCTCCTCCGCCGGGCGAAAGTCCTGAATGGAGCGGAAGTGGACATTGTCATAGCTGATGGCAACGTAGTCCAGATTGTTCCCGGAGGCACCGCCGAAGACCATGGTTTCAAGGTCGTGGAAGCCAATGGGGCGTATGTCTCTAGCGGCTGGATCGACTTGCATGTACATGCGTTTGCAGAATTGAATCCGTATGGAGACGAGATCGATGAAATCGGAATCAAATGTGGCGTGACTACCCTCGTGGACGCAGGTAGCTGCGGAGCGGAGCGTATTGGTGAGCTGGCAGAGGCGGGGAAAAAGTCAGCAACGCAACTGCTTGCTTTTCTTAACATTTCAAAGATTGGCCTGATGCGAATTGACGAGTTGTCCCAACTAGAGTGGATTGATCATGAAAAGGTGCTTCAGGCGGTAGTTGCTTATCCTGAATTTATCGTAGGCTTGAAGGCCAGAATCAGCAAAAGCGTAGTGGGTGACAATGGCATTCAACCGCTTCAACATGCACTGGAGCTTTCGGAAAAGACCGGGCTGCCACTGATGGTACATATAGGCTCCGCACCGCCGGATATCCGTGAGGTTTTACCGCTACTTCAACGCAACGACGTGATAACCCATTATCTAAATGGTAAAAGCAACAATTTGTTCGATAAGGAGAATCGACCGCTCCAAGTGCTGAGAGATGCTATTGAGCGTGGAGTTCACTTGGATGTGGGACATGGTACGGCTAGCTTCTCGTTCGCTGTGGCCGAGGCGGCCAAACAAAACGGTATTGATCCGGATACGATCAGCACAGACATATACAGAGGCAACCGTATCAATGGTCCCGTCTACTCCATGGCGAATCTGTTGAACAAATTCCTTGCACTGGGATATTCCCTTGAAGATACAATTGCACGGGTGACAAGCAGAGCAGCCCAGTGGCTGGGACGCCCGGAACTTGGGGAGATTCGGATCAATAACAAGGCGAATCTGACCCTTTTTCGTGTGACGGATAAGAAGATTGAACTGGTAGATTCTGAGGGGGAACGCCGGGTAGCACAGCAAACCATTCAAGCAATAGGAGTGATCTTAGGTGACAAATACATGGAATGCGAAATACGGCCTGAAAAGAGTTATTAATGCAAGCGGCCGGATGAGCATCCTCGGGGTATCGGCACCGACCGATACGGTGATGGAAGCTATGCGTCAAGGCGGACAGAGTTATGTGGAAATCGCCGATTTGGTGGATAAAGCGGGAGATTACGTTGCACGTCATACAGGTTCTGAAGCAGCGGTGATCGTGAACTCGGCTTCCAGTGGAATTGCTTTATCCGTGGCGGCGCTGGTAACCCGCGGTAATATTCGTACAAGTCTACGGCTCCATCAGGATAGCATTGTTAGAAATGAAATTGTGATGCTAAAAGGTCATAACGTACAATACGGTGCACCAGTGGAAACCATGGTTTATCTCGGCGGCGGTAAAGTAGTGGAAGCAGGTTATGCCAATGAAGGACGGGCGGAGCATTTGGCTGCTGCGATCTCGGAGCAGACTGCGGCTATCTTGTATGTCAAATCTCATCATGCCGTTCAGAAGAATATGATCTCTGTAGAGGAAGCTTGGGCTGTGGCCCAAACTCATAACGTCCCGCTTATTGTAGATGCTGCAGCGGAAGAGGATCTGCAGAAATACGTGCAAATATCCGATCTGGTCATTTATAGTGGCTCCAAAGCCATAGAAGGTCCAACATCCGGACTTGTGGCGGGAAAACGTCTTTATATTGAATGGCTGAAAGTGCAGCTTCACGGCATTGGCCGCAGCATGAAGGTTGGTAAGGAAACATCCTTCGGCCTGATGCAAGCGTTGGATGAGTATGCTCACAAACAGGATACAAGCGAAAAGGAAAAAGCTACGCTCCAATTGCTGATGCCGCTCGACGGGCTTCCCGGAATTCGGGTAACTATCGTGCAGGATGAAGCAGGCCGGGCGATTTACCGTGGACGCATCCATGTGGACCCGAATCAGTGCGCAATAACAGCACTTGAGCTATCCCAGCAGCTTCAACAAGGTGAAGTGGCTATTTACACTAGAGACTATGGGGTAAGGCAAGGTTATTTTGATATTGACCCGCGTCCGCTAATGGGTGATGACATAGAAATGATTACAGCGAGGATAAGGGAATTGACAGGAGGGGCAAGCAATGTCTGAAATTAACAAGCGGTTCTATAAAGGTCGGGTGGCCTTAAACGTATTGGCTAAGGATATAGAAAATGCCAAAGAGGTATTTGCTGCTGCCGAAGGTTATGTACTGGTCGGTGTATTGTCCAAAGACTATGCAACGGTAGAAGAAGCTGTGCAGGCGATGGAGGCATATGGGCGGGAAATTGACGGTGCGGTATCAATAGGACTAGGTGCGGGTGATAATCGGCAAGCTGCTGTTGTTGCAGAGATTGTCAAATCCTATGCTGGCAGCCACATTAATCAGGTATTCCCAGCAGTTGGTGCGACCCGTGCCAACCTTGGAGCGAAAGAAAGTTGGATTAACAGTATGATCGCACCAACGGGACAACCTGGTTTTGTGAATATCTCCACCGGCCCGGCCAGTGCGGCACAATCTGTACCCGCTGTAATTCCCGTAAATGCGGCCATTGCATTGGTTCGGGATATGGGCGGAAATGCTTTAAAGTATTTTCCGATGCAGGGGCTGAGCCGTAAAGCGGAGCTAATCGCAGTGGCCAAAGCCTGTGCGGAAGAGGGGTTTGCGCTGGAGCCGACCGGCGGTATCGATCTGGACAACTTTGAAGAGATCTTGTCTATTATATTGGAAGCGGGAGTGCCGCAGGTGATTCCCCATGTCTATACATCGATCATCGATCCGCAGAGCGGAAGAACGAGAGTGGCGGACATACAACAGCTGTATCGGACAATGAAAAAGCTGGCGGATCAATATGCCTAAACATATCGCCGCTTTTGGTGAAATAATGATGCGGCTACAGGTACCGGGCTTTGAACTGTTATCTCAGGGTAACCTGCTGAAGTATTCGTTCTCCGGCACCGGAGTCAATGTACTGTCCGCATTGTCCCGATACGGACATCGGGGGACTTTGGTGTCCAGACTGCCTGCGAATCCTATTGGTGACGCAGCAACAGCCTATCTTCGGCGACTGGGCATCCAGCCGGAGCATATCCAACGCGGGGGCTCAAGTATAGGGATGTACTTTCTTGAAAACGGATTCGGGGCTCGCCCCTCCCGAGTGACTTATTCCGGTCGCCCGGAGAGCAGCTTCAATACTGCTCCTCCGGGTACTTATCCATTCGCAGAGCTGGCAGACCTCGCGGATGCTGTTCATTTCTGCGGGATAACACTGGCAATGAACGATGATGTGCGAAAAGCGATGAAAACTTATGCAAAAACGGTTAAGCAACACGGTGGTCTAGTCGTTTTTGACTGCAATTACCGCCCATCGCTCTGGGGGGAGAGAGGCTATGAGCTGGCGCGCTCCCATTACGAAGACATGCTGCATTTGGCCGACATCGTGCTGATGAATGAAAAAGACGCAATGCTAATCCTTGGTATGAAGCCCGAAGGAACTTCAAGAGAAGAACAACTTCAGGAGCTGATTCCCACAGTAGCTTCACGCTACAGTCTAAGTACGGTAGCAGGAACGCATCGGTCCATCCATGATGATAACCACCACTCGTTGCGCGGTTATATCTTCAAAGCCGGTTGCTTCGCTTATTCCGAGACCTTAACCTTTCCGGTGCTTGATAGAGTCGGGGCTGGAGATGCATATGCCAGTGGTATAATTCATGGTGAGCTGGAAGGTTTTGATCCTCAGCATACTGTAGCCTTTGCGGCCACGGCCGGTATGCTAGCCCACACAGTAGAAGGAGATTCTCCGCTGGCCTCCGAGCAAGAAGTTATTGGTGTATTGACGGGTGCTGTAAGAGATATATTGAGATAAAGAAGAAGCTGCCTTACAGGAGAACAGGCCTGTGCGGTGGCTTTTTTTATCGCTGCAAACACTGTACTTTTGTTCAGGCCAAGAATCAGATCCAATGGTTACAGGCTATATTTGGCTTAATTAGATCTTTTTAAATAGGTGTAAAATCTCATTTTTTGCAACTTTATCCTCTATCCGGCGTCAAAGAAGAGAGAATAAGAAGGGAGAGCCTATATGAAAAAGTTAAATCTACTAGCCCTTTTAGCAGTTATTTCAATAATCTTTGTTGGATGTACCAATACAGGGAATAAAGATAAAGGGAATCAAACGCTAATCGATCTGAGTTCTGTGGACTCCATTACAATCCATAATGATAGCGGCGGATTAATAACCATAACGGACCAAAAGCTAATAGAACGTTTCAATAAAGCTATACATACTGCTGAGTATGACAACGCGAAGCTTGATATTGCAGCACCTGATTATGAGGCTATTGTTGAATTGAAGAATAAAGAAAATGAAAAGTTCTCATTCTGGATTATGGGCAATAATAATGGTCTTTTCACCAAATCAGGAGTAAATGGGCATTACAAGTTATCTGAAACGGATAAGACTGCTTTGCTTACCTTATTTCAATCAAATGATCAGCATGTAGAATCCGATAATCTAAAGATAGATGAGACCATCAAGCGAATCACATTAGCAAACGCTCTAGCACATGGTTCAGTGAATGCTAACATAAAGGATGAATATACAGATCATGAAACCATAGATATTTTCGTCCGAGCCATCCGTACCGCTGAACAAATACCAGGGAATTTAAATACCGCAACGCCTAACTACGATATCGTTCTAATCTCAGATAATAATAAATATGCCTTTCATTTATGGATTAACGAGACAAGCGAGCAAGGCATGTTAATGAATGTGAACAAAACGGATACAGGCTACACACTTACTAAGGAATCAACTGCCGAGTTAAAGAAGATTCTGTTCTCGGAAGCAAAATTTAATGGTTTGGAGTTTAATACAGAACGGAACTCTATTGGAGATCTGGTGGCCAAACCGATTGGCCTATCCGAAAATAACTATCTGTTAAACGGTGGAGCAGTAGTTGAACTGCAAGGGATAGCTTATCATACCATTCATCTTTTCTATGGCGACCATAATGCTGTCAACGCTTTGTTAGCCCATGATCCTGCTTCGGATGAGGTAAAGGTGAAATGGAGCGACGAGCTCAACGATTCCAATAATCGCTGGAATAATGCTTTTATGAGCAACTATAATATGCTAATCCCGCTGGATGAGGATCATCTATTATTTCTGGAATCGGATGTGACGAAAAAAGCTGGGCAATATCATTTGTCCTCATATAATGTTCTTACAGGAAAGATTGAACGACTTCGGGAAAACTTCTGGCCGCTTTCTGATGATTATGATTACATTTATAAATTTCAATGGAAAGCTGATGAGCAAAAATTGTTTATGCAGAGTTATCTCGGCAATGTATGGATCTTTGATCTGAAAACAGGAAAGGACGATGTTCATCTTCTGAAATATCGCGTAATCCCACATTCGACGACCGGGGCGCCATCCCTGTTCCTCTCACCAACTTTTAAAAGATTTGTACATGATGATGAGAGCGGCGAATTAACCTTTTACGATAATAAAGGAGTTTCTCTTCGTACTGTTCCGTTACCACAAGAGCAATATGTACCTTCTGAGAAAATAAAGTGGAACCCGGCGGGCACGATTGCCTGGATGGATACAGCAGAAGTCAACGAAAACCGAATTCTTGACATCGATATCGATTATCTGAAAATAGCTGCACAAAAAATTAATTTTTATAATCAGGATGGTCTTTCCATCGGCTCCATTAAGACTGAAGGCAACCATGAAGATACAGCTATTGAAGTTGTGGGGTGGATGGACGCTAATGTAGCCGTGATAAAATCCTATACTGTAGAACTTATACACAAGGATAATGTAGGGCTTAATGTTAAGGATGTTTCTTATTATCTCTATGATGTAAAAAAGAAGCAGAAGGGGCAAGCTTTTCATCCATCCCTTCCCGTGCTACCGTTACTACAGATCTTCGAATGGGCGATGCCGATAATACGGGGGAGATCACTGTGAGTTTTAAAGAAATCACTTATAAAAAAGAAAAATAAAGAAGCCTCGGGAGTTTACCGTAACGATCACACAAGATCATTGGGGAAGCTTTCCGAGGCTTCTTTTTATATTTAAAAGACAAATATTTAAGAATTCTCGAATTCTATATTTGTCCCGCTGTAGAACGGACGGAGGACAGCAGGTCTAGCCGGAAGCCTTGTACTAGAGTGTCACCGTTCATAAGATCGGTCTCATATGCACGATTAAAGCCTAAGCGCTGGTACAGTTTGATGGCTGAAGACATCATTTCCGAGGTGTGTAGGTTCAAGGTGGTGGCACCCAACTGTAGTGATCTCCGTGCAGCATCGCGAATCAGAAGGGTTGCAACGCCAAGACCACGAGCGGATGGAGATACGGCTAGCAGACGTAGGATAGGGGAGTGAATCCCTAGCTCCGGTTTCCCGTAAGCCGTTTCCGAGGAGCTGAACAAGAGTGCGCTACCAACGATTTTCTTGTCGATTTCTGCGATGATCCGTACGAGCGGGGTATCACCATGAACGGAATCAAGAAGCGATTTCCGATACTCCAGCCACAACGGCTCAGGCATGATCTTCGAATATTGATGGTATGCATCTAACAGCACTTCGGCGATAGCATTACAATCTTTATTCTCAGCTTCACGGATAATGATCTTTTGTGACATGTTTTTGCTATCCCCTTTCAGACAAATGTTATGTTCATTCGAATGAAATTATTATATATGATAATTCCCAGTTGAATAAGAGGGTTTTTATAATTCTGATATAGGAATAGAAAAGTTCTATATGAAATAAACATAATGTTTGATTCAAAATCCGATTGATTTACACGGAATTAATAGTTGACAAAAAATAGGGCGATGACTAAGATATAAACAAAATCTATAGGTAAGCATCGCTATAATTCATTGTTTTTTCATCGGAATAGTAAAATTAATAAAAGCATAGGGGGATTAGGGATGAACATTGAAAATATTGAGGCCTTTGTCTACATCAATCATTATGGAAGCTTCAATAAGGCGGCCGAAGTCCTATATATCTCACAGCCGACAGTAACGGCCCGGATCCAATCGCTAGAAAGGGAACTGGATTGCAAAGTGTTTGATCGGTTGGGGAAGCAGATTAACCTGACGGATAAAGGTAAACAGTTTCTACCCTATGCCCAGCAGATTCTCCAGATTTATCAGAACGGAAAATATCAGGTTCAGGCTAAGGGGCACATTCCAAATGAACTGAGAATCGGCAGTACGGTCTCGGTTTCCAATTATTTAATGCCCCATCTGATGCTTCATTTAAAGCGCAGATATCCTCATATCACAATCAAGCTGATGACAGCTTCTACGGAAGTATTGACTGAAAAGTTAAAATCGAAGGAGCTTGATTTGGCTTTTATCCGTAAGGTCGTTAATCCGGCAATTCAAACCTTTCCTTTCTGCGAGGACCCCATCTCACTGTATGTACATGAGGGACACCGCTTTGCTAAAGCACAGCGGGCTTCACTGGAGGATATCCGCCAGGAAACGTTGGTTTTTTTTGAATGCGGATCTTTGGATTGGATGCGGCTGCATCGTGTATTTGAGAGTATGGAACAACCACCGAAGATTGAATATCAGGTAGATAACCTGGAGACAGCCAAAAAGCTGGTATTGAAAAAAGCAGGCATCTGTTTCCTTCCCGCCCTCAGTGTGCAGGAGGAAGTGGCGGTTGGGTCACTGATCCGGGTGGATATTGCGGAGACGGAAGGTATCTCCTTGCGAACCAGCCTGATTTCGCTAAATGGAGAGAACGCAGAATTCATCGAAACCCTGCTTGAACTCGGGATTGGAAAAGTGGGAGATCGACTAATTGTATAGATGTATTAAAAAACTCTATTAGCGCATGGACACATGCAGTGATAAAGTTAATTGCATATAATCACGACTATTTCGATAGGGATTATAAAGTTACTTTTCGAAAGGCTGGAGGGCATGTGATGAGTGAGGTATACAGGCTGGCAGAACTGAAGGATGCGGAGCAATTGCTAGATGTTACATATCGTGCCTATCAGCTGATTCGTGAACTCGGGCTGCATTGGCCGGCGGCCACAGCCGACTTGGCGCTTATTGAAGACAATATAGCTACGAATGAGTGTTATGTGCTTGAAGTTGACGGAACGATAGTTGCGACCATAACCCTTTCAAAGGAAGAAGAGATTAAGAAGATTAGCCCATTGCCTTTTATCAAATGGTTTGCTGCCCATCCAGATTATAGTAACAGAGGTTATGGTGGAAAACTTTTGGATTGGGTGGAAGAGAACATTATTGCTGGTCAGTTAGGTTCGGCTGCAGTCACGCTGGCAACGGCGAAGAAACATCCGTGGTTGGTTCAAATGTATGAACGCCGGGGGTACGAACGTTTTTTAGAACTGGATCAGCAGAACGGTGACGGCATTATGTATCTGATGAAAAAAACACTTACAGACAAACCACAGTTCATTTAAAGGGGATAAAACAATGAAAAAGTCCATTTCACTAGTATTTGCATCGGTATTGACACTGGCGATTGCTGGCTGCGGAAACAACAGTAACAGCGCTAGCAGCAATCAGAATGGAAATGCAGCAGAAGCTGCGGCACCGGCAAAGGATTCGGCAAAGGTAACTAAGATCATTGTGGGCACGGGTACTGCTTTTCCGAAAGTCTGCTTCATAGATGAGAATGGTAAACTCACCGGATTTGATGTGGAACTGCTCAAAGAAATCGATAAGCAGCTGCCAGAATATGAATTCGAATTTCAAACCATGGATTTCAGCAATCTGCTGCTGAGCCTGGAAACCAAAAAAATCGATTTGGTCGCCCATGTCATGGAGAAAAATCCGGAACGGGAGCTGAAATACTCTTTTAACAAAGAAGCCTATGCCCACTGGAGAAACCGCATTGTAGTGGCAAAGGATAATAATTCAATCCAATCGCTTGATGATCTCAAAGGGAAAAAGGTGCTTGTAGGTGCAACGAGTGCACAAGCACAAATACTCGAGAACTACAATAAAGAGAATGACAATGCGATTGATATCGTGTATCAGAATGGTGCAGCGAATGATACCGTCGCACAGATTAGTACTGGGCGTGTGGACGCTACGCTGGCTGCAGATTTTGTCCTGCCGATCATTGATCCGCAGAGTCAGCTAAAAGCTACGGGCGACGAGCTATCCTCCGCGGACATTCTCTATGTTTTCCGTAAGGATGATGCCGATTCACAAAAGCTGTCAGATGCGATTGACAGTGCGATTAAAGAGTTGAAGACAGACGGCACACTAGGCAAGCTTAGTACGGAATGGTTGGGTGCGGATGTTACAGCGGATTCGGTGAAATGATTGAGCCGGTGAGCACGGGAAGGGGGGGAATATATGGGCGCACAGTTTGATATCAGCTTTGTATTTTCGTTTTTGCCTAAGTTACTAGGGACTTTAAGCACCACGCTTCTGATTGTCGCCTGTTCTCTACTGACAGGAATTCTTGTCGGCTTTCTCGTAGCTCTGCCAAGACTTTATAAAGTGCCTGTGTTAAAAACCATCTCCGAAATCTATATTTCTTTTTTTCGGGGAACTCCGATTCTTATCCAGCTCTTCTTGTTTTATTATGGTCTGCCCGAAATTATGAAGCTGGTTCATGTCGATATGACCCGGACTCCGGTGCTTGTTTTTGTGATTCTTACTTACGGGCTGCATACGGGGGCATACATGTCCGAAATGATCCGGGCTTCTGTAATGGCGGTGGATAAGGGGCAGGTAGAGGCTGCTTATGCTACAGGGATGACGGGGTTTCAAGCCTTTACGCGAATCGTGCTGCCGCAGGCGCTCGGAATCGCAGTTCCGGTATTCTCCAATCTGGTGATTGCTCTACTGAAAGATACGTCATTGGCCTTTACTCTTGGGGTGATGGAAATGTCAGGTAAAGCACAGACGCTAGGCAGCTTAACTCAGCATTTTATTGAAACGTATATCGCGCTTGCGCTAATCTATCTGGTCATCAGCTTTACAATCGAGAAACTGCTGCTTATAGCAGAACGCCGGCTGCTGCGGCATGAGAAACGGAATACACCGGAGAAAAAATCGTTCAAAATCAACAAAAGCTGGTCCTACCGCCGCATCATTGCTGAACTTGGACCGGGTAAAGGAGGTAGCGGATTATGAAGCTGGACCCATCTTTTATCTGGACTGCTCTGGTGCAAATTTTAAGTGCAATTCCTGTGACCTTATCTATTACTGCTGTCTCAGTACTCATTGGATTTGTGATTGGTGTGGCTGTAGCGTTGATCCGGATATACAGAATTCCGCTGCTGTATCCGCTGGCTGTCGGTTATGTTACGTTCATCCGCGGGACACCGATGCTGACGCATCTTTTGCTTATCTATTTTGGGCTTCCCGTGTTAATCGATGGTCTGGCAGTGCAGTTCGGCTGGAGCTTCAGGTCGGTAGCCATTCCGATGATCGGTTTTGCCTATATTTCATTCTCGATTACAGCGGGAGCCTATATGTCCGAGGTCGTCCGTTCCGGTCTGCTTGCTGTGGATCGCGGTCAGCTGGAAGCGGCCCATTCTATCGGAATGACCACGCCCCAGGCACTGCGGCGGATTGTTTTTCCTCAGGCGCTGGCGGCGAGTCTACCTAATCTGTCAAATTCGGTAATTGGTATGCTGCATGGATCTACCCTTGCTTTTACCGTTTCGGTGGTGGATATCAATGCTAAGGCGCAAATTGTAGCTTCAACGAACTGGAAGTTTTTTGAGGCTTATCTGGCGGCAGCACTGATTTTCTGGGGACTTACGTTCCTGATCGAACGCGTGACGTCGCTGATTGAAAAAAGAATTAATCTGTACAATCGAGGTGGAGTAGCATGATCAAGCTTGCGCAAATTTCGAAGTCATTCGGTCGGAATCAGGTGCTCAACAATATAGATTTAACGGTGACGAAGGGTGAAGTTGTCGTCATTCTCGGTCCCAGCGGCTCAGGCAAAACGACACTTTTACGCTGTGTGAATTATCTGGAGAAGCCAAGCAGCGGAGAGATCGCCATCGGCGATTTCAAAGTGAACTGCAAACATCCCCGCAAAAAGGAGATTCATCTGCTCCGGCAAAAAACGGCAATGGTGTTCCAGCAGTACAATTTATTCCGCCATAAAACCGCGCTGGAGAACGTGATGGAGGGACTGCTGATTGTCAAAAAGCTTCCGAAGGACGAAGCGAAAAATCGGAGTATTGCCCTGCTTGAAAAGGTTGGTCTTGGCAGCAAGCTGGACGCCTATCCAAGTCAGCTGTCCGGAGGCCAGCAGCAGCGGGTTGGCATTGCCCGTGCCTTGGCGCTCGAGCCGGAGGTTATATTGTTCGACGAACCCACATCGGCGTTGGACCCAGAGTTAGTGGGTGAGGTGCTGGCCGTCATCCGTAAAATTGCCAAGGAAGGCATCACAATGATTGTGGTGACTCATGAAATGGGCTTTGCTCGCGATGTGGCGAATCATGTGGTTTTTATGGACGGAGGCGTCATTGTTGAAGAAGGGACTCCGGCAGAGCTGTTTAACCATCCGCGCGAAGAAAGAACGAAGCAGTTCCTGAAGCGGATCACACCTGAATTTAACTATTCCATATAGGAGGAAAAACAATGGTTATTACAATCAGCGTACTTGATCAAAGTCCGATCTATCCGGGAGAAACGCCGGAGGAAGCATTCCAGCATACGATCAAGCTGGCACAATTGTCCGAAGAGCTTGGATTCCACCGGTTCTGGGTTTCGGAGCATCATGACTCCGAGCAGGTAGCCGGTTCTTCCCCGGAAGTACTTATCTCACATCTTCTGGCTAAAACAGAGCGAATCCGCATTGGCTCCGGTGGCATCATGCTCCAGCATTACAGCCCATATAAGGTAGCGGAGAACTTCAATGTGCTGTCTACACTGGCTCCTGGACGAGTGGATCTCGGTGTGGGACGTGCTCCCGGTGGACTCCCACGTAGCACACAGGCACTACAGCAGGGAAAAGCTGAAACCCCAGACCTGACGGACAAAATCATCGAGCTGGAAAAGTATGTACATAACCGCCTCGAAGAAAACCATCCGCTGGCAGGGTTGAAGGCAGGTCCCCTTCCTGGTATTCCTCCTGAGTTGTATGTCCTTGGCGCGAGTGTAAGCAGCGCGGAAATTGCCGCTGAACTGGGGTTACCGTACGTATTCTCCCTGTTTATTAACAGCGATAAGGCGGTAGCGCTGGATGCCATTCGTGCTTACCGCAGCGGTTTCGCTTCTTCACAGGGCAGACAACCGCAAGCGATTATCGCTTTAGCGTTAGTGGTGGCTGAGACTGAGGAGGGAGCGAAAGAACTGGCAGGTGCGCATAAGCTGATCCGGATTCAACTGGCGAGCGGGAAGAAGCTGACAGTAGGGACCTTGGAACAGGCGGAGGAATTTGCCCGCCAGAGCAATGAGGCCTACACGATTGAAGAGCTGGAACCGGAGATTACCAAGGGAACAAAATCATCTGTCCGTGAACAGTTGTTGGAACTTTCAGAGGCATCCGGTGTCGAGGAGTTCATCATAACGACGAATGTACAGCCCTTTGACAAACGGCTCCGATCCTTTAAGCTACTGAGCGAAGCAATCGCTGAAGTGGCTGCAGAGGCATAAAGCGGGCGGGCTCGGTATCACACAGGAAATCGTGTAAAGGAGGGTGACTGTATATGACAAGTAAAGCTAAAGAGTTGAGTGCGGAAGCGCTTGAAGAAGAATTAATCGGGATACGCCGTCATCTGCACCGGCACCCGGAACTGTCCAATGAAGAATATGGCACAACAGAATATATTATTTCCTTGCTGGAGCGGGCAGGAGTCAGGATCGTAGAATACGGTCTGTCTACCGGCGTGATCGCAGAGATTGGCGGCAAAAAGCCCGGTTCGGTCATCGGACTGCGCGCAGATATTGATGCCTTGCCAATCCAGGAGGAAAGCGGAGTATCCTTCGCTTCATTATATCCCGGCAAAATGCATGCCTGCGGGCATGATTTCCATACGGCTGCCTTGATTGGTGCCGCCTATCAATTGAAACAGCGAGAGCAGCAATTACAGGGAACGGTGCGCCTGTTATTCCAACCAGCGGAGGAGAAGGCGCAGGGTGCACAGCGAATCATTGCTAGCGGGGCACTAGAAGACGTCCGGGCAGTGATCGGGCTGCATAACAAGCCAGACCTGCCAGTCGGAACCATCGGTATTAAGGGTGGTCCTTTAATGGCAGCAGCTGACGGGTTTGTGATTGAAGTGCAGGGTGGCAGTTCTCATGCTGCCGTTCCGGAAGCTGGCATAGACCCGATTGTAGCGGCTTCGCATATTGTGACGGCATTCCAGTCCATTGTAAGTCGCAATGTCAGTCCGCTGCAGAGTGCGGTGGTCAGTGTGACGCAGATTCACAGCGGCAATTCATGGAACATTATCCCCGAAAAAGCGGTGCTTGAAGGGACGATCCGCACCTTTGATGAAACGGTGCGCAGCAAAGTGCTGGAGCGGTTTCAAGAAGTGGCGGTCGGTGTAGCAGCGGCTCTTGGAGCAGAAGCTACCGTTCGCTGGATAGAAGGGCCACCTCCGGTTATCAACGATCCCTCCCTAGCAGCGCTTGGAGTTGAATCGGTCGAAGCTCTTGGCTACCGAGCGATTCAGCCAGAGCTTTCTCTGGCTGGAGAGGATTTCGCCTTCTATCAGCGCGTGGTACCCGGACTGTTCGTTTTTGTAGGTACTGAAGGAAGCCAGGAATGGCATCATCCGGCCTTCAATCTGGATGAACGTGCACTCCCTGTGGCAGCACGTTTCCTTGCGGATGTAGCTGTACGATCCCTAGTGCAGTACAGTCCCGAAGGAGGTGCAGAATTATAGCTGAACATAACAGTTACGATGTAATTATCGTCGGCGCAGGCTCGATGGGCATGAGTGCCGGTTACTATCTTGCGAAGCGCGGAGTGAAGACGCTGCTAATTGATGCCTTTGATCCTCCACATACACAGGGAAGCCATCACGGGGAAACGCGGCTGATCCGGCATGCTTACAGTGGTGATCCCGCCTACATTAATTTGGCTCTGCGGGCAGATCATTTATGGCAAGAAGCCGAGCAGTTGAGCGGAATAGAACTGCTTGTCCGCTCGGGCGTTTTGAATCTCGCAGATAGTGCAGTGTATTCCTTCAGCGGTCGTCTCGCGGAAGCAAAGAAACGGAAGGTGCAGGTCCAGCATCTGGATGCCGGAGAGATCCGGCGGCGCTGGCCGGGATTGAACATTCCGGAAACATTCGCAGCAATGTATGAACCAGATGCCGGGTATTTGTACAGCGAGCGCTGTATCTCCGCCTACCGCCAGCTTGCCCTTGGACAGGGTGCGGAACTGTTGACGAACACTTCGGTAGTAAACATCACCGCCCGCGAAAGCAGTGTAACAGTTCATACAACAAACGGCGATTATCACGGAGCGTCAGCTATCCTTAGTGCCGGAGCCTGGTTTGGTGCGTTAGCGCCTTTTGTGCATTTGCCAATCAAGGCGATCCGCAAAGTTGTGGGCTGGTTTGAGAGCTCACCTGCTTTTGCAGCCGGTAACTTCCCTGGCTTCACGCTAGGAGCTGAGGAAGGTGGCTATTATGGCTTTCCCAGCATTGCTGGAGCCGGTCTGAAGATCGGCCGGCACGATACGGGGCTGGAATGGAAACCAGGCACACTACTTGCTCCCTTTGGCAGTGAAACCAGCGATGAGCAAGACCTCCGAAGAGTACTGGAGACTTACATGCCGGGTGCAGCTGGCCGATTACTTAAAGGATCTGTATGCAAATATGAGCATACACCTGATGAAGATTTCATTATTGACCGCCATCCGCTCCACTCCAATGTGCTGGTAGCCGGAGGGTTCTCAGGGCATGGTTTTAAATTTTCTAGTGTTGTAGGTGAAATACTTGCTGATTTGGCGACAAGTGGAGCTACCAACCACAACATTCAACCTTTTGCGTTATCACGTTTTACACCTGATCATTCGCAAGCAGGCCTAATTTTGGAGGGGATTTAATGAGCAAAGTTCAAATTAGCAATTTTTTAAGTACGCACAACCAACTGGTGCATGCAACCGCAGGGTTATCAGAGGAACAGCTGAAATGGAAGGCAGCACCAACGAGTTGGAGTATTACTGAGGTGTTAGCCCATCTAGCTGATCACAGCATTGTGGTTTCGTTCCGTATACGTGATATTCTCGCTGCTACAACTGCGCAGCTGCCAGTCTTCAATCAGGACACTTGGGTCAGCGGCCAGTACGCCAATAGTGGTAGTGCTTCCGATAGTCTGGAGTTGTTCCGCAGCCTGCTTTATTATAACAGTCTATTGTTTGAACGACTCAGCGCAGAGGATTGGGAGAAAAGCGGGGTTAACTTCAAGGGGGAAAACGTTAAAATTTCCGATATCGTCCATAGCTTCACCGCACATGTAGAGAGACATCTTGGCCAGATTGAGCGAATCAAGCAGGGCGCAGCCAATGCATCGTTCGTGCAATGAATACTTTCATAGTTAGTTTTGCATGAAGTAAAACCTGGGAATCGTATGCTCACAAAACTTTTAGGAGGAATGAACATGACCAAACCAAAACAACTGAAGCTAGGCGCACTGCTGCATGGAGTAGGAGGCAGTACGTCGATGTGGCGCCATCCTGATGCTAAGCCGGATGCAAGTGTAAACTTTGAATTATACAAAGCGTGGGTACAGAAGGCAGAAGAAGGCAAGCTGGATCTGATCTTCATCGCAGACGGTTTGTACATTAATGAAAAGTCCATTCCGCATTTCCTTAACCGGTTTGAACCGCTGACCATTCTTAGCGCACTCGCCGCCGTCAGCACCAACATCGGTCTGGTTGGTACCCTTTCCACCTCCTACAGTGAACCGTTTACCGTCGCGCGTCAATTCGGCTCACTGGATGTAATCAGCGGTGGCCGGGCCGGCTGGAATGTGGTGACTTCACCGCTGGAAGGCTCTGCCTCGAATTACAGCAAAACAGAGCATCCTGACCATGGCAAGCGTTACCGTATTGCTACCGAATATTTGCAGGTGACACGCGGATTATGGGATTCCTGGGAGGATGATGCGTTTGTTCGAGATAAAGAAACAGGTGTATTCTTTGATCCGCAAAAAATGCATACCCTGGACCATCAAGGAGAGTTCTTCTCCGTGAAAGGACCGCTCAATATTGCTCGTTCGAAGCAGGGGCAGCCAGTCGTGTTTCAGGCAGGTTCCTCAGAAGTTGGTAAAAATTACGCCTCAAAGGAAGCGGATGCTATCTTCACTGGCCACGAAACGCTAGAAGATGCCCAGGCATTCTATAGCGATGTTAAGACACGGGTAGCTTCATTTGGCCGGGATCCGAATGAGGTGCTGATCTTTCCTGGTATTGCACCAATCATTGGCGACACATCAGAGGAAGCAGAGCGTAAATATCAGGAGGTTGCTGGTCTCGTGACGATTGAGAATGCACTGAACTATTTGGGCAGATTCTTCGAGCATCATGATTTCTCGCAATATCCGCTGGATGAACCGTTCCCTGAGCTTGGCGAGTTGGGGCGTAATAGTTTTCAGAGCGGCACGGATAAAATCAAAAAGGACGCGAAGGAGAGAGGCTTAACACTAAGACAGGTCGCCTTACAATCCGCTACCCCGCGCAGCAGCTTTATTGGCACACCTGAGCAAGTGGCTGATCAGATTCAAACCTGGTTTGAGGGTGGAGGAGCAGACGGATTTATGATCGCAGCTGCTGTTCCTAATGGACTGGAGGAATTCGTCGATCGGGTAGTGCCGATTCTGCAAGAGCGGGGCCTGTTCCGCACTGAATACGAAAGTAGCACCCTGCGTGGAAATCTCGGTATTCCATTGCCAGAGAACCGCTATTCCAAGGCTTCACAACCGGTAGGGCAAAAAGCCGTACATTAACAATAATAATTTGAATCGAATAATTAGCTTTCGTCATAAAAAATGTAACGCAGCCGTTTAAGGCTGCGTTTATTTGCGTGCGAGCGGAGCTTGTCTAACAACGTAAGCGCTTTAAAGAACCAATCAGAGCAATAGATAACCAATCACTGTTATATAGGCAGGGTTCCCGCTGCACCTTATGATAGAAATATCAAGGAGGGATGTAAATTGTACGCTAAGTTCTACAAGTACCGATGGCAATATTTAATGATTCTTCCGGGAGTGCTGTTGCTATTTTTGTTCAGCTATATTCCGATGGCAGGGATTCAGGTCGCCTTCCGCGACTTTCAGATTGGCACCTCGATCTGGAACAGCACATGGGTGGGATTAGACAACTTTTCTTTCCTGCAAGATCCCCAGTTTTTAACTGTCGTCAAAAATACGTTATATATATCTGTGCTTAAGTTCATCTTCGGATTCCCGGCACCGATTCTACTGGCACTGGTGATTAACGAGGTAACCCGGCCTGTATTTAAGCGATTCGTGCAATCGGTCAGCTATTTGCCTCATTTTTTCTCATGGATTGTAGTCGCTTACATCCTGCAGTCTTTTCTGACTTTGGATGGTGGGCTGGTCAATCAGTTCATCGAGAAAGCAGGTGGTGATCCTGTATTTTTTCTAGGTTCCACGGAGTGGTTCCGGCCCATGGTTATATTAAGCGGCTTGTGGAAAGAGACCGGATGGAACACGATTCTCTATTTGGCTGCGATCACAACGATTGATCCGCAATTGTATGAATCCGCCAAAGTAGAGGGTGCAGGAAAGCTAGCCCAGATTCGGCATATCACCTTCCCGGGTATTCTACCGACAATATCGATTGTGCTAATTCTGAGTATCCCAAGCCTGATTTCAGTAGGGATGGATCAGATTTATCCGCTGATGAATTCTGCTAATCAAGGGGTCGCGGATGTACTGGATACGTATATCATCCGCAACGGATTGCAGCAGGGATATTTTGGAATGGCGACCGCAGTGGGGTTGTTATCCTCAGTGATCAGCTTGATATTGGTTGTTTCGACTAATCAGTTATCTAGAAAAATAAATGGTGAAGGATTATGGTGATGGCATATGAAGCTCAGCAGAGGTGAAAAAATAGCTCAATACGTCATCGTCATAGTACTGGCAGGTCTGTGCTTGTCTGTACTATATCCATTCCTGTACATGCTGGCCATCTCACTGAATGACGGTGCAAGTGCGGTCAAAGGTGGCGTGTATCTATGGCCCAAAAATTTCACATTAATTAATTATGAGATTGTATTAGGAAATGAGATTATCCGCCAGTCTTATCTAATTACAATCGCTAGGACAGTCATTGGCACATTCGCAGGACTTATCGTCACACTTCTGGTGGCCTTTGGCTTGTCCTACCGCGGCCTTCCATTAAGAAGCACGATTCTAGGCTATATTCTTTTAACCATGCTATTCAGTGGAGGACTGGTTCCTTTCTATATTCAGCTTAATAATCTTGGGCTTATCAACACGTTCTGGGTGTATATTTTTCCCGGGCTGTTCTCGGTCTGGAACATGTTTGTCATGCTGAAGTTTATACAGGGAATCCCTGAAGCTCTGGTAGAATCCGCTGAAATAGATGGAGCCGGTCCTGTTCGTACTCTGATTCAGATTATTATTCCACTCTCTCAACCTATGCTTGCCGCACTTGGATTGTTTACCGCAGTGGGACACTGGAATGACTGGTTCGCCGGTGCTTTCTTCGTCACGAAGCAGAACCTGATTCCGGTGCAGACCTTCCTGCAGCAATTGCTCGCTGCTCAGGATTTATCCGCTGTCCTTGGCTCGAATACCAACCAGGAAGCTTTGGCGAGAAGCTCACAAATGCAGAATATTACACTGATGTCGATTAAGATGGCAGTCGTTATGGTGAGTGCAATCCCCATCCTGTGCGTGTATCCGTTCCTGCAGAAATATTTTGTGAAAGGAGTTCTTGTAGGGTCAGTAAAAGGCTGATTTTCAATAATAGAACAGGGGGAAAAATCAATGATATTCAAAAAAACGGGTCTAGCCGCTTTGGCTGCAGCAACCTTACTGATGTCTATTGCCGGATGCTCCGGATCAGGTGAGAATACTGCGAACAAGCCTGGAAGCGACAATGAAACGTCAAGTAACCTGCCCGCCAGTGGCTCGACTTCCTTTAATCTCTGGCTTGGATGGACGGCAACCATCAATAATGATAGTTTGGTCCAGAAATATTGGCGTGAACAGGAGCCTGGAGTAAATGTGAAGCTGGAAACCACTCAAGGCGACGCAATGACTGCACTTAATTTGAAGATAAACACAGGCGGCTTTGAAGATGCAGCTATCTTCAGCCGAAACGAAACGGTCAAAAGCGCGATGAACCGGTCGAAACAGCTTATGCCGCTAGAGCAGTATTTCGACATGCCTGACAAATATCCAGGACTGGCGTCTATTCCAAAGCAGTATCTGGAACTTATGAAGGATAATGAGGGTCATATCTGGTCCATTCCTACCTGGTTTGACCAAAACCCGGAAGATCCGTGGCCAGGCTGGGCATCTCAAGCCTGGATTGTCAGAAGTGATGTGCTGGAGAAAACAGGTATGACCAAAGAGGACTTAGCAACGTTAGAAGGAGTTGAGACCTTCCTTCGGAAAGCTGCAGAAGAGAAGGATGCTTCCGGCAAATCGCTTATTCCTCTATCATTCCTAATGGACACTAGTGATAATCTGGGCTGGAGCGATGAAAACGCGATTTTGACAGCATTCGGGGTGACTACAGCAGGTAATGGCGTTGACAAACGCGGCGATGATTTTGTATTCGCTTACGACGATCCCAATTATAAAGCAGCGTATCAATGGATGAACAAGATGTACCAGGAGAAGTTGATCGATCCAGAGGTCGTCACCAGCAAAAAAGAACAGTATACAGAAAAGAACAAATCAGGTCGTATTGCCTTCAATGTCGGCAGCTTCTGGAACATTCCTGCCTCAGCCTGGGAGACATTGGACGGTCCAACAGAGCCAGGGTGGTTTTACGAAGCGATCCCTTTTCCTAAAGTGGATGGTGTAGAGAAAGTCGGAATTAATCAGGTTACCAATCCGAATCCAGGCTATGATGTCTATGTTAGTGAAAAAACCAAAAATCTGGAAGCTATTCTGAAATTCTTCGATTATACCTTGCAACCAAAACCCGAGCAGCAGCAGGTCATTAATGAAGGACCGGCGGGATTATACTGGGATTGGATTGATCAACCGTTGGGCAAATGGAAATTCACAGACGAAACCTACAAGACGAGCCGCAATTCCGGAGACACCGCACAAAAAGCTAAAGTCACCCCTGAGCTTTACATGACTGCCTCTTACAGCAATGAATGGTACCCATGGTGGAACACAGAGGATGCAGGAAAAGCCGGAGCTGCTAAGACCATTAAGTTCACTGAGGCTATCGGCAAAATGGGAACGATCCGCGTGGCAGAGCCTTATGATCTATTCCAGATGAAACAGGGCGGCGCATGGGAGAAATATTCACCGGAGATCGAAAATATCCGCAAGGAATATCGAGCCAAGCTTTTAATGGCCAAAGACGAGGGGCAATTCGAAAAGAATTGGAGCGATTTCCAAGCAGCACTAGAGAAGCGTGGGCACTGGAGTGAAGTCAAGCAGGAGTGGCTGGATACGTACAAGGAGGAAGTAACAGCCTTGCAATAGACAACCGTGATGCTCTTTCAGTCGCGGATCGTAAACGATAAAAAATTAATGGAGCACCTCTCACTTGGAGGGGGCTCCCTTTGCACTTCATGGGGGGAATCTATGATTAAACAACAAATAGAGAAATGGATCATCCGTATGACCCGTTCCATGAACCTGAGGAGTAAAATTGTATTATTCTACGGACTCATTGTATTTCTCCCCACCGTACTGCTGGCTGCAGGTGCAGGGTACATGATGCTTCATACGGTGCGGGCCAATTATATGCTTACGATCAGGGAAGCCGTTCGGCAAAGTGCGCAGAGTATTGAATTCAGGAAGCAAAGCTATGATCTGCTGGCTACCCGAACGGCTACGGATGGTGAGCTGATCTCTAGATTAGCCAGGGACTATGCGGATATCGATGAACAATTGGGTACGGTCAATTATGTGGACCGATCCTTTCTGCTCACCAGCAAATACTTGCCAGGTATTGAGAATTTCCGAATCTATCATACCAACGATACACTAGTGCAAGATGGAGGGCTTCTGTGGAAGCCGGAAGAACGGAGCCTTTCGGGAATTCGAGAGCGGGATTGGTATACGAAAATGCTTCGCACAACAGACAATCTGGTATGGACTAATGCAGCTGACGACAGGACTAAGCTAGTGGTATCCCATAAAATTCTGAACGCGTATGGAGATGTTTACGGGATTGTGTACCTGTTACTGAACTATAACGGTGTCTTCATGGAATCGTTCGAACATCCTTTTGAAGGGGCCGGAGAATTGTATATCGTTGACGACAACGAACGCATTATTGCATCCTCGGAGCCCTCTGAAATTGGCAGCCGGTTATCCTCATCCTCCTTAGGTCAGTACTGGAACAACTCGTTGGAAACCTCAGCAACAAAAAGCGGGATGATGCTGATCACTCAGGAGATTAAGTCTGGCTGGACGGTTGCCGCACTTGTGCATCTTGACCGACTGGAGGAGCAGTCTACGCGGATTATGTACTATATCGGAGCAGGTATTGCATTTTTCCTGCTGCTGTCCATCTTTCTAATCATGATTGTACTTAAAAATGTGATTTGGCGGATCCGCAAGCTGGGCACCAGGATGACAGATATCTCACAGGGCTATTTCGAAGTTACAGTGAGAAACCGTGACAACGATGAGCTGGGGGAGCTTGAGGTATTGTTCAATTCCATGTCTGGCCGTTTGAGAAAACTGGTCGAAGAACATACAGAGGCCATGCTCAAAGAGCGGGAGCAATCATTCAGGGCGTTGCAGGCACAGATTAACCCTCATTTTATTTATAATTCGTTAAGCCTGATCCGTTGGCGGGCATTAGATCAGCAGGACGAATTGCAAATCCGAACCATAGATGCGCTGACGACATTCTATCGGCTGGCACTCAATAACCGGGTTAATGTGACGCTGATCCGTGACGAAATTGAGCATCTGAAAGCGTATATCGAAATTCAGCAGCTGCGTTATCCCGGTCAGGTATCCGTAGAGTGGCTGGTAGAGCCGGACGTTCTTGACCTGTACAGCATTAAGCTGATCCTACAGCCAACGGTCGAGAACTGTTATCTGCACGGGGGCATCACAACTAGAACTCATGCTTTTATACAAATTACGATCAAACGAGTGGAGAATACGGTGCAGTTTCAGATTTTTGATAATGGAAAAGGGATTGGCAGTGAGAAGCTGGAACAGATCCGTGCCGGCAGCTACACGGGTACGCAAAACGGATTCGGGATGAACAATATCCGTGAACGTCTTGCATTGTATTTTGGCACAGAGGGCCGCTTTGAGATTAAAAGTGTAGAAGACGAATGGACTTGTGTAACCATTGATATCCCTGTTTGCAAGGAAAGTCCTGAGATAAAAAAGGGGGATGGAGCTTAATGCGGGCATTAATTGTCGACGACGAGCCTATGCAGATTCAAGGGCTTCTTCGTCATATTGGCTGGAAAGCTCTGGGGTATGAGGAACCGTTAACTGCATTATCTGGTGAAGAAGCACTAACGATTCTAGGAGAAACTCCTGTGGATGTGCTGATCGCTGACGTCTCGATGCCCGGTATGACAGGGATCGAACTGCTCGCCAGATGCAGAGCGGATTATCCGTTACTCCAGTCTTTACAGACTGTGATGATCAGTGGATATGACGAGTTTGAATTTGTGCAGGAGGCTATACATCTGGGAGCTAAAGCTTACGTTCTGAAGCCCATCAAGACGGAAGAACTCGAAATGAAACTGGCTGCGTTCAGAGAAGTAGTTGAGAAGAAAAAACAGATTGAACAGGAAACCACTGTACTTAGGGAGAAAGTTACAGAGAGCTATGAGGTGCTGCAGGAACGTTTCGTCAAAGATATGGTCGAAGGCTGGATCCACAGTGATGAGCTGCTCGAATCCTGGCGGCGCCTGCTGGATCTGCCTAATGGGGAATGGCAGGCAACATTATTCCTGTTCGGATATGACCGCAGGTTCCTAGATAATCCGCATGATGCCAAGGATCGGATCCTGCTTAGCGAAGGGCTATTGAACTGCGTTAAGACTGGTCTATCTGGTTTCTCCGGTACCTATATAGGGAAGACAGGAGCGGATGAACTGGCCGTCATTGTGCTGAACGCAACGCCATTGGTGCGGGCAAGACTTGAGAAGCAGCTTGCGTTTATCCAAGATATCCTAAGAGAGCAGTATAAAGCCTCCGTCTCGGTCGGAATCAGCAGAGAGTGTTTGTTCTGGACGGAAATACCGTTGCTGTATAAGGAAGTAAGGCATATGATGAGCGGTGCCAGGCTGGCCGGCTACGGACAAATCCTCTATTTCGACCGGAACTTGATGAATGAATATCATGATTTCAGGTTGCGTGAAGAATACATTCCGGAAATCGTTAAGCTACTGGACAGAGGAGAGAGCGATAAAGCTTCCGCTTATTTCAATCATGCTTTCGAAGGGTTACTTGCACGAGAGCCTGTATCCTTTTCCTATGTGCAGGCTTTCGGAATGGGTTTGCTTAGCGAGCTAGCCAGAAAACTGAAGCGTGTACATGAGAAGGAAACAGAGATGAACATCCTCATGTGGCAGCGGTTGATCGACTGTACAGGCGTAGATGAAGTCAGGAAGGTCGTACTGGAATATTTGGCGCAATATGCTAAGCTTAATCAAAGAGAGCAGGTCGCTCAGCAGCATAACCTTATCCAGCGGGTCGCCTGCCAACTGGAGGAGCATCTGCATGAGAACATGACTGTTAAGCAGCTTGCTGAGCAGTTCCACTTGAATCACAGCTATTTAAGTGTTCTCTTCAAGAAAGAAATGGGCCGGACGATTTCCGACTTCGTGCAGGAAGCGCGTATGAACAAAGCCAAGGAACTGCTTCGTGACCCCAATATTAAGGTTTACGAGGTTGCCGAGCAGGTGGGCTTTCAGACCGCGGCTTATTTTGCCTTCCTTTTTAAGAAAACAACCGGCACTACACCTCAGGAGTTCAGAGATTATCATTATTAGGAGTGATATTTTGCAGACAAAGATCAGCCTGGAAGGCGAATGGAAGTTGCAATTGGATGAGGGAAAACAAGGACTGCTGGCATTGCCTTTTACAGATGTTATCACACTGCCCGGAACAACGTCCTACGCACGCAAAGGTCCGAAGAACGAGGATGTTTTAGTAAGCGCATTAACGGATGAGTATTTGTTTGAAGGGCAAGTCTGGTATTCAAAAGAGGTCGTCATTCCGGAAGAACTAGCCGGCAAAGTCTGCTTCCTATTTTTGGAACGTACGAGACTGACGACTCTATGGCTGGACCATCAGGAAATAGGCAGCCGTAACAGTCTAAATACCCCACATATATATGAGTTGCCGCAGCTTCAACCTGGGAATCATACGCTCACCATCCGCGTGGACAATACTGGTTACCCAACCAAAGGTGGACATTTAACGTCGCAGGATACCCAAACCAACTGGAACGGGATTACCGGACGTATGGAGCTTCAGTTCTATGGTGAGTCACGGCTCAGCGGCATCCGGCTCGATCCGGATCTCTCAGCCCGCTCAGTCCGAATCACGGCAACCTTGGACAGCAGGAATGAATCTATACTTACAGTGTCTGCTCAGAGCTTCAACAGCGACAATACACATGCTGTGGACGAGCGGGAGTACCCAGTCTCACCGGGTAGTTTTTCCGTCAACTATGAGCTAGGTCAAGACGCGCTGCTCTGGAGTGAAGGCGCTCCCAATCTTTATAACATAAACCTTGTTTTGAAAGACAGCGATGGATATATAACGGACCGACAGGAGCTCGTTTTTGGATTGAAGGAATTCCGGGCAGAGGGCGATAAGTTTACAATCAACGGAGAAAAAACCTTCCTCCGCGGCAAACATGACGGCCTGATCTTCCCGCTTACCGGTTATGCCCCGACTGACGTCGAGGAATGGGTAAGAATCCTGGGCATCTCCAAGTCTTACGGCATCAATCATTATCGCTTTCATACCTGCTGTCCGCCGGAAGCTGCTTTCACCGCAGCGGATATGCTCGGTATCTACATGCAACCAGAGCTTCCCTTCTGGGGAACAATCACAGAAGAAACCGATGAGGGCCATAATCAGGCGGAGCAGGACTATCTGATTAGCGAAGGCTATGCCATTCTTCAGGCTTTTGGCAATCACCCCTCCTTCGTGATGATGTCGCTTGGCAACGAGCTGTGGGGCAGCAAAGCCAAGATTGATTCCTTCCTAAAGGACTATAAAGCATTTGATAACCGGATTCTCTATACACAGGGGTCCAATAACCACCAATGGGTGCCAGAAATTCTGGAACATGACGATTTCTTCAGCGGCGTGCGCTTCTCCAGAGATCGGCTGTTCAGAGGCTCCTATGCGATGTGTGATGCTCCATTAGGTCATGTCCAGATTGATCTGCCAGGCACGATGAAAGACTATGACGATCAGATCGTCCCTCAGGATCTCTTCAACGGAGAGGGGATGGAAGCTGCCGCTGGCGGAGAGATCCAGATCCAGTATGGTACGGAAGCCAAGACGGTGAAGGCTGGAGACGCTTCCGCAGAATGGATACCGCACATTCCGGTAATCTCGCATGAGATCGGACAGTATGCTACCTATCCTAATTATGAGGAAATCGATAAATACAACGGTCCGCTCAAAGCTGAGAATTTCATAATTTTCCGTGAACGACTGGAAAGTAAAGGGCTGGGTCATTTGGCTGCCAAATATTTCGAATGCTCGGGGCAACTGGCAGTAGCTTGCTACAAAGAGGAACTCGAGGCGGCATTCCGCTCCCGGCGGCTTGCGGGCTTCCAACTGCTTGATTTGCAGGATTTCAGTGGCCAGGGAACGGCGCTGGTGGGTGTCCTCGACGCCTTTATGGATTCCAAAGGAATGATAAGTCCTGAGGACTGGCGAACTTTTTGTAATGATGCCGTTCTGTTGGCAAGATTCCCCAAGTATAACTATGTCTCTGGTGAATCGTTCGATGCCCATGTCGAACTGAGCTGTTTCCGCAGTGGTATGCCGAGTGCATTTGAACTGTATTGGGAGCTTACCGAGGATAACGGTATACTCGCCTCAGGTTCAACCGAGGTGGACGTACCTGCAGGAACGAATTATATCGATATCTGCGATCTGGCAATAAAACTACCTGTAGTTGACCGGATGAGTACTATCGTATTGTCCCTCTCCATACAGGGAACAGATATCCGTAAGAGCTATGACCTGTGGATTTATCCAGTGAAGAGTGGCAACATGCTGGAGGGTGTCCATGTCTTCGACAAGCTATCTGATGATGCACTTGCATTGCTGGAGCAAGGTGAGAATGTACTGCTTATGCCGAAACCGGAATCTCTCAAAAATGCTGTTGAAGGTTATTACTGCACAGATTTCTGGTGTTATCCAATGTTCCGCTCGATCTCAGAGAGCATGAACCGGCCAGTACCCATTGGTACTATGGGGCTGTTGATTGATAACAACCACCCGGCGCTGCGTGAGTTCCCGAGCGAGGAATATTCTACTTATCCTTGGTGGAGTATTGTTGAGAATTCGAAATCGCTCATCATGGATGCAACTGACCGCAACTGGAATCCCGTAGTGCAGACTATCGATAATTTTGAACGCAATCATAAGCTGAGTTTCCTAGTGGAATGCAGTGTAAGAGCAGGCAACCTGCTGATATGCGCATTGGATGCTGTTAAGGTTAGCGATACGCCGGAAGGCAGACAGTTCTTATCCAGCCTTGCGGGTTATATGAAATCAGACGATTTCAAACCACAGTACAAGGCCAATGTTGCGGAGCTACTAGAGCTGATCCAATAGGCAGAGGCAGGCGATTACTGAGCTACTTATCGCATTTCATATGGATGAACAGTCCAAGGGCGCTATACTAAAAACTACTTTTTTATTGAGTAAGACAGAAGGTTTCATCGTAAAAAACTCTAGAGCAGCGTTTCTCATAATAAAGAGAGATTCGCTGCTCTTAGTTTTTTGCTGCTTTTAGTTTATTGGTAGCCGCCAGCTTCAACTGTGTCATCGTTATCTGAGTCTCTGAGGGTTTCGGACCCAGATGACACTATTTGCTAATTTTCAGCCTTTTGAACAACATTTCGGACTCCAGTGACGCTATTGCTTAAAAAGAGGTCCATATGTGTTGTATTTCATACAGATAGTGGCTATGGGGACCGTTAGCCCACCAAAAGTACAATAATACTGCTTTTAGCGTCATCTATGTCCGATAGGTGGTGCTACATTGTTGCAATAGTTCTTAAAACTTCTATCGAACAAAAAGTAAAGGAGTTCACCAAGCAGCCTTTCGCGGCTGAAGGGAACTCCTTTTTTCGCGTTCGACGTATTACACGTATTGGTAAAGCACGGGAGTCAGAGGCTCCGAAACAAAACAAGCCTTAAAAAGTCACCTCTATAGATGATTGCTGATAACCCTCACTCCAGCCTAGAGGGGTTGTTTGTGTTTATCAGCAACTGAGCAGTTTTACAAACGATTTCACAGGGTTGGAGACCTTTGAAAACATTAACCCGGTGCTATCATTGGTAATGAAGCTACACACCTAAAGTTGTAAGCGCATTAACGAATGGCGCCAGAGCCGCTCATCGTCAGGAACAGCGCCAAATTTAGCAGGGTTTGGGGGAACGGGAGAAGACATGAATGAAATTCTATTGAACGATTTGAAGTGGGAAGTCAAAGGGTATTGGCCCTGGGTTCCGCTAAAGGGCACCAGTATGGAGCTGGGACAGGAATTGATGGGGGTTACGGACTGGATGCCTGCCACTGTGCCGGGTGGAGTTCACTATGATCTCTTCAGACAGGGCTGGATTACCAACCCTTATCAAGAGTTAAATAGCCTGAGTTGTGAATGGGTGGAGAGCCGCTGGTGGGTTTACCGTACGACCTTGAAGCAGCCTGAGCTGAGAGCAGCCAGAGTTGAACTGGTCTTTCAGGGACTGGACTATGAAGCCTCGGTATACGCTGATCATTTACTGCTGGGTGAACATAAAGGTATGTTCGAGCCGACTGTATTTGATGTTACAGACCTGCTCTCCGGGCGGGAAAGCCTTGAAATTTCAGTGCTGTTGAAGCAGGCGCCAGATGAAATGGGGCAAATCGGCAAAACCTCGGCTACCTTCACGCAGAAGAGCCGTTTTAATTATAAATGGGATTTCTCTACCCGGTTGGTCAATGTCGGAATCTGGGATGATGTGGTATTGAGGGTACATCAACAGTGCTCTTGGGATGATGTGTCGATCACTACAGATGCGGAGTTTGGCGAGAACGATAGAAATCAGATCTCGTCTGGTCGAATCACCATTCAAGCAGGAATCAAGCGAATGGCTGGCTCTGAAGATGATGGGACACTGACAGCGAGCATCACCTGTACTGATCCGGAGGGGGATCTGCTGCTGGTTCAATCGCGACCAGTTCGAGCTGGAGAGCTTCTGAACGCGGAGCTGGAAATACCCGAACCTGAGCTATGGTACCCAAACGGTTATGGAAAGCAACCACTGTACAATCTTGAACTAAAGCTACTGGATGAAGCTGGAACGGAATTGGATACCCAGACTTTTCAAACGGGCATTCGCAAGCTCGATTATATCCACAATGTAGACAGTCCAGACAACGCCCTACCATATACAGTGGTGATTAACGGAAGCAAGATCTATATGAAAGGGGTAAATATGACCCCTCTGGACCATCTCTACGGGAATGTAACGGTTGAACAATATCAACTGATGATTCGTCTGATGAAAGCAGCTCATATTAATCTCGTTCGGGTATGGGGCGGTGGAATCATTGAGAAAAAGGCTTTTTACGACTTATGTGATGTAAACGGCATTATGGTCTGGCAGGAGTTCATTCAGTCCAGTTCAGGTATTGACAATATCCCTTCGAAGCAGCCGGAGTTTTTGGAGCTGCTTCACAAGACTGCCTGCACAGCGCTCTGTGACAAACGCAATCATGTATCGCTAACGGTATGGAGCGGCGGCAATGAATTAATGAGTGAGCCAAATAAGCCTTCCGACAGCAGCGATTCCAATCTGGCGATGTTGAAAGAACTGGTAGAACAGTATGATCCGCAGCGACTCTTCCTACCGACCTCAGCTTCCGGCCCGGTAGAATATATTACGGATGCAAAAGGTCAGGGGCATGATGTGCACGGTTACTGGAAGTATATGGGAAACCCTTATCACTACGAGTTATATGGCAGCAACGATAATCTGCTGCACAGCGAATTTGGGGTGGACGGTCTGAGTTCTCTCAAAAGTCTGGAGAAATTTCTGAGTGAGACCAACCGGCGACCGGTTTCTATGGAGAACAACGCGATATGGAGACATCACGGGGAGTGGTGGGATACGCTGAGCCGTGAAGAAGAAATGTTCGGCAGCATGACAGATTTGGAGCAGTTCTCTGCCTGCAGCCAGTGGATACAGGCGGAAGGAATCCGGTTCGTGCTGGAGGCTAACCGCCGCCGTAAGTTCCGAAACAGCGGCAGCATTGTCTGGCAATTCAACGAGCCGTGGCCGAATGTGTCCTGCACTAACCTTGTCGATTATTACGGTGAAACGAAGATGGCCTACCATTGGGTGAAATCTGCCTTCCGTCCGCTACATGTTTCGCTGGACTACCGCAGTCTACTGCTTACACCAAGCACCGGATTTCAGGGAGATGTATACGTGCATGGAGGAAATGGACGCAGGGTAGAAGTCGACGCGGAAGTCTTCGATGCAGTCGGACGGTGCATCTATCAGCAATCATTTGAGGCAGAGGGAAACAAAGATCAGGCTGTCGGCGCTGGGGTGCTGAATTTCAACGTGCCAGAGCATGAGGATGCTTTATATTTCGTCAGATTGTCCTACCAGGAGGTCGATGAAGCACCACAGCAGAATTTATATGTATTCTCTACCAATAAAAAGCATCCATATGCTCCCGCGCTTGCACTTACAGGAGGCAATCTTGAGGTGCGTCAGGATAGTTTATGGCAGCCGACGGGTGCTCAGGAGAAGAGCCAGCAGGCCCGTTTCACAGTCCAAAATACCGGTAGTGAAGTTTTGCTGCATATCCATGCAGAGGAAAAGGGAGACCGCTACTGGATGGAAGCGGATGAGCAGTTCCATACCCTCTTTCCGGGTGAGACCAAAACAGTAACGGTTACTTGCACTCCTAAACTCTCAGGAGGATTCCTGTCTGGGGAAAATTATAGGATCACAGATGGCTTGCCAGAAATTAGATTCATGTCGTTCCTAACAGCACAGAGCAGAATGATACAGGTTGGAGGAGAAAAAAATCGTGAGTAAAACATTGTGTTTTGTACCGGAGGCATATGTTCCGCTAAGTCGGTTTATTCAAGCCGAGGGATCTACACCTGTCGCTATACCTGTTAGCAGAGCAGTGGCTGATTACTTAAGGCTGCACAACGCTCCACTGCTGCTTGCTTGCTTGCGAGGCGGCGAAGTAGCTTATCAGAAAGCGAATTGGTCAACCCTCCATGAAGACACTGTTGAAGCTGAAGCAGCAGAAGAGATCTCCGAGAAAGGGGAGGGGGTATTTGTATTAGTCAGTCCTTTGCTGACCAATATGCTTCCTGTAGTGTCTCACTGGGATAATAGCGTTGCTGAGGGAAAAGGCGGCTTCCGTTATGGCGGAACAGATGGCATAGGGACATTGCGGATGGACGAAGCCGGGGAAAAGGTTGTTTCCGAGCATGCGCGGCTCTACAATAGCGACCCAGATAGCCCTTATGTATACAATACGGAAGATCATCAGCTTTTCGGAGGCAACGAGGGGAATAAGAATCTTAAAACTCCGCAATTCGAGCATTATATCGGTGACCGCTACAGTCTCTATGCTGTAGATGATCTAGTTGCAGTTTCCCTGAGCGACCGCATCCTTAAGACCTTCGGATTTCCGGTGGTTTTCCGCAATGCATCCACAGACAATGCTGCACTTTTAAGCAATGCGCCTGTATTTCAGCTCATCAGCGGCAGTCTGCTAGTTATAGAGAATGACCAGCATAGCCTTGCTTCCTATATTCTGCCGCCCTTCTGGAGTGCGGCAAATGTTAAGGGATATCCACTGTTGTTCAATGGTTATTATGATGCCAATGAGAATACCTTCAGCACGGTAGGTCCCTCATTTCTGGAAATCATCGGCAAGACTCTGGCCAGCACCGGCAAAGGTGTTGTCGGCATTCTGTGGAACGGAGGAGGATATATCGGCAGCCGTTCCTTGCAAGGCTCCATCTATGCTGGCATTGGGGCGGCAATTACCAGAGGTCAAGAAAGTTATGGCGGTGATGCAGAGCAGGTAGTGGCTGTAGGTGGTTCGCGCGGCGGCTTAACTGCGCTGCTGGCTGGAGGCAATCCGCTTTGCTTACCCTATCGGGTGCGCTACACACTGTGTTATGCACCGCCGTTGATTCTGAACGGGCTCACCCGTGAGTTTGCCGAAGGAGCTTGCCCACTGATCTGGCATGTGGCGGAAGTAGACACCGGTTACCGGGAAATCTGGAAGAAAGATTGGCAGCATCCACAGAACGGCAGCACGGGAATCGAGACTCTGCTACAGACTCTGACGGGAACTATTGACTCTGCAAGTCTAAAGGAAACGACCGGACTGGAATCCGAATTTTTTCTGGAGGGTCTTAAAGCGAGTGGCACAAAGCTGCTGATTAACCATGGCACGCATGATGCCTTTACCCTTAGCCGCTTCAGCTTTTCCTTCGCGGCTTTGGTTCGGAGTCACGGGATACCGCTTCGCCATGAGATCGGATACCGCTTCGGCCATAACAACTGCACGGATCTTTACGAGCAAGCTACTCTATGTCTAATAGCTCTGCTACAGGAACAGGAGCTCGAATTCACGGGCACGGTGCATTATCGCAGACGCAGTCCGGCTGCGGGAGAGTGGGAACAGACCGAACGTTTTGTCCCAACTCATCAACCCGTTTTTCTGGAAGCACCTAAGTTCGTAGCGGTGGGTAGCCCTGTGGCTTGGACTCTTTATGGAGAGCCGGGAATGGAATACCGCCTGGATCTGGGAATCCTAGATCAGCAGGCTTGGGAACAGAAGCAGCAGGTAGTTCGAAATGAGCGCATCACACTGGCGTCCGGTGTATTGCCGGACAAACAGCATCCGCTTGAACTCTGCTCGTGGCAGGATGGCGTAAGCCAGCTCACTGACGGACAACATGCGGGCTTTTATCTTTATGAGCTGTCATACAGGCTCAAGGGTGAGCAGAAGTGGAGCGTAGTTTCTCCCTCCCGTGTGCCACAGCCCGGCGTAGAGCCTCAGTCGGTGCTTCGTATTTTGGAGGAGCAGCCCAATCCGGCGAGCGAAGCGTTTCGGGCGGAAGCGGCCGTCCTCTGCATCAGCGCAGGGTTAAGTGAGGCCTAAACGATTCACCATAACATGAACATAAGCGGTGTGCGGCCATTCCGGTGCGTGCACTGCTTTTTTTTTGCCAACAAATAAGTAGCTTTACAAACGCTTTCGCAGGGTTACCGGATTTCGGCGCTCAGTAGGAAGCGCTATCATTTAGGTATAACAACTATACAACGCCTGACCGGATTAAAGCTTGATTCCGGGAGGAAGGAAGGACAGGAGCATGATTGGAAAAACCAGTGAACTAAATCCTTTAATGACAGAGAAAAAGAAAGGTTATCCTGTACGGCGTTTATTCAAAGATTGGTCATCCTGGATATTAATTGTACCCACACTGTTTGCCTTTTTCTTTTTTTCCTGGCAGCCGCTCGTGAAGGGCATTGTGCTCTCTTTTTTCAATACTGAGGGTTATAATGCCGTAAGCTTCGCCGGACTGCAGAATTACAAGGACGTTATACAGAACTCGGCGTTTCAACAGACATTGACCAACTCTTTTGTGTATGTGTTCTGGTCACTACTGATCGGTTTTGCCGTACCCATTATTGTCGCTGTCGTGATTAATGAATTGAGACATGGGAAGTCATTTTTTCGCTTTTCGGTCTTTTTTCCGAGTATGGTTCCCGGCATTGCCGCTTCGATGTTATGGATGTTTTTGTTTGAGCCCGGAAAGGGTGGCGTGCTGAATATTATGCTGAGTGCCATGGGATTTCCGGTGCAGCAATGGCTTCAGGATCCGCAAATGACGATAATGCTGATTATCTTCACGATTACCTGGCGAAATTTCGGGGGAACAGTGCTGCTTTATCTGGCAAGTCTACAGAGTATTAATCATGATCTGTACGAAGCAGCCTCGATTGACGGTGCGAATGTATGGCGGAGATTCAAAAGTATCACCATTCCGCAAATCTCTAGCATGATCGGACTGATGATGATTTTGCAGATCAGCGGTGTATTCCAGATCTTCAATGAACCCCTGGTAATGACTGAGGGTGGACCGAACAATGCCTCAATGACCTTGATGCTGCAAAGCTATTATTATGCGTTCCGGAGTTTTGAAGCAGGCCATTCAATGGCGCTCGGGGTTATTACTTTTCTAGTCCTGATGGTGCTTACCATTATTTATTTCCGGCTGGATAAGAAATTGAACAGGGAGTAGAAGCTATGAAAACTAAAGAAGCATATGGCATTATCGGCAATATAGAATACAGATCACCTTGGGTGCGCCTGCTGTATTGGTGCATGTTCATTCTGATGATTGTGCTGGCCGCTGTCTGTATTTTGCCTCCGGTCTGGATTATGGTCTCAAGTCTGAAGGACATCAAAGAGTTTTATGCAATCCCGCCCACCCTGATCCCCCGCTCGTTCAATGTTGGCAAGCTATGGGAGACCTGGCAGGAGTTTAACTTCCTCAGTTATTATCTGAATACGGCTTATCTGGCCGCAGGTTCTGTACTGTTCTGCCTTACTTTTAACGGACTGGCCGGATATTTCTTCTCCAAGCTAAAGCCGCGGGGCAGTGCCCTGCTGTTTGCACTGATCGTGTGGACCATGATGGTGCCGAATACAGTGGGCATGGTGCCGCTGTTTAAGAATCTGATTGATTTTCCGCTGTTGCACTTGAACCTGACCAATACTTACTGGCCGATGTGGTTTATGGCTGCTGTGAATCCGGTGGTAATTCTGATCTTCAAAAACTTTTTCGATACCATCCCACAAGCGCTGCTGGAAGCCGCCAAAATTGACGGAGCGAGCACAATCGGTATTTTTATTCGAGTCATTCTCCCGCTCAGCGGACCAGTTATGGCTACAATTACAATCCTTACGATGAACAGTGTTTGGCAGGACTTCTTCTGGCCCTTTATGGTGCTGAAGGATAAATCGACCTGGTCGGTCATTGTGGCTATTTACAATCTGAAGGCGACATTGCCGCAGGACATACAGTTTATTGCGTTGACTTTTGCGATTCTGCCGCCGATTATCCTGTTTATTTTTTTCCAAAAGTACATTATGAACGGGCAATCCTTCGGCGGCAGTATTAAAGGGTAACATCACCCGATCACAAACCATTTCACAGTTTTGCCCCGTAGGGTGCTGCAGAAGGTGCATGTTAAGATGATTTCAGATTCAAAAAGAAAGCGCTTTACATGTTGCGAAGAATGCTTTAACAATAAGACTAGGGGGAATTACATTGAAAAAAGGACACACCAAGAACCTGACAGCTACACTGGCACTTACGCTGCTTTTTTCTGCCGGACTGGCTGGCTGTGGAGGCGGCTCCAATGAGAAGAATGCCGGAGGAAAGACGGAGACAGCGGGCAATCAACAGGTGACGATCAAGGTCAGTAACTGGCCAAAGCCGAATGAGGAAGCCAAAATCGCCCAGTATGAGCAGGTCATGGCGAAGATGAAAGCCAATTATCCGGAAATTATTGTGGACAAAGATGAATGGGGTTATGATGTCAGCTCATTCCTGCCAAAAGCGGCCAGCGGCCAGCTTCCGACGGTATACGAAACCTTTTTTACAGAAACAAGCAAAATCATCAAGGCAAATTACGCGGCTGACATAACGGATACGATGAAAAAATATGGCTACGACAAGGCGATCAATCCAGATCTGCTGAAAATGGTTACCAAGGACGACAAGTATTATGGGATTCCGAAGGATGGATACGTCATCGGTATGCTCTACAATATGAATCTTTTCAAGGAGGCTGGACTGCTGGACGACAAGGGGATTCCTAAATTTCCTAAAACATATGAAGAGCTAGCAGAAACTGCGCAGATTATTAAACAAAAGACCGGTAAAGCCGGAATGTTCTTGCCTACAAAAAGTGGTCAAGGCGGTTGGATGTTCATGAACATTGCCTGGGCATACGGAGCAGAATTTGAAAAACAAGTGGACGGGAAATGGCAGGCGGTGTTCAATTCGCCGGAAGCAGCAGCGGCCCTGCAATATGTGAAGGACTTAAAATGGAAATATGATGTACTGCCCGACAACAATCTGGTCGATGTTACGAACGATATGTTCCGCTTGTTCGGAACCGATCAGGTCGCTATGAGCTTCGGCACGAATGACTGGTCACCGGTCATCCAGCAACAGACTAAGATGTCCAAGGACAATGTGGCAATGTCCGCGCTTCCAGTAGGACCAATCGGGAAACCTGTAACCCTGCTCGGTGGCGGCCTATATATGTTCTCGCCGAATGTAACACCTGAGCAGATTGATGCCGGATTCAAATGGCTAAAAACCTACGGATTTACACCAGAGTCCTCTGAAGAGGCACTGACCGGTTGGGATATTGAGAAGAAGACACTGAGCGATCAAGGGCTGATCGTAGGGCCTTACGGGCTGCGGATTTGGACTGATGAGAAACGGATTGGAGAAGAACAAAAGATTCTCGACAAATACAACAACGTCAATCTGGATTTGTTCCGTGATTATATGGACAATGGCAGCAAAGGCATGCGGGCGGAAGAACCAGTCAACGCACAGGAATTGTACCAAAAGTTGGATATCGTACTGCAAACCGTACTGACGGACAAGAACGCAGATCCGCAACAGATCTTGGATAGGGCTGCCGAAGAATTCCAACGTGATTATCTCGATAAGGTTAAATAAAACGCAGACCAACGGCGACGTCGTCCTTCTGAAGGGCGGCGATGCCGTTTCTGCGTAGATTGCCTTAACTACTTAAATGAGATAAAGGAGATATGCATAACATGGCAGCAAAAGAATGGGGAGACTGGGGAGCACGCTGGATCTGGCCGCAGGAGGAGCAAGGATCAGCGGATAGGGAACAGCAGCACGAGCGTGCGTACTTTCGCAGAGTGTTCGAACTGCCAGCTGGTATCGGAAAGACCTGCACCCTGGATTTGGCCATTACCGCAGACAGCCGCTACAGGCTGTTCGTCAATGGGCAGCGTTTATGGGCCGGTCCTTGTAAAGGACATGGTCATATACAGTATTATGAAGAATTCAGTCTGGACAATGTTCTACAACCAGGTTTAAATGTGCTTGCTGTTATGGTCGTTCATTATGCAGGGACTACGCCCTTTGAACTGGGCGAAGACGGACCTTTGTCCGTCTGGCGCTCGCAAAAAGGCGGGCTGCTTGTGGAAGCGGCAGTTACACAAGGAGGGCAGCTAGTACAGGAGCTAAATACGGATAGCTCATGGAAAAGTATTAAGGATCGCAGCTATAAGTTCCAGCAGTTTCCGATCATACGCTGGATGGGTGGACTGGAAGAAGTGGAGGGTGACGCAGCGCTGCTGGATTGGACACTGCCCGAATATGATGACAGTGCCTGGCTTGCTAGCGGAATTGTGCAACCGGTGCGGGATGAATATGGCCAATTAACCCCTTGGCAGCTGGCCCGGCGTCCGATTCCGCTGTTGTATGAGCGGGAGCAATTTTTTCTGAAGCTGATGCGTAGCAGTAGCGGGGAAGGGCATGCCTTTTTTGAGGAAGGGCATAGTCTGGAGCTGCGAAATGGAGATGGCGGCGCTTCACCCAACGCAGTACTGCCTTCCGCTGGAATAACAATAGAAGCAGGGCAACATTTTTGGTTGGAGTTGGATGCTGGCGAGCTAACCGCAGGGTATTTGCAGCTTAGACTTCTTGGAGGCAAAGGTAGCCGGATTACCCTACTATGCGCTGAGTGTTATGAAGAAGAAACGGGGGATGATGAGATTCGCCGCAAAGCTGTCCGCGATAATACGAAGGAACATGTATTAAGAGGGGGCTACGACAGCTATCACCCGGCAGGTTACGGCATCTCTGCGCGGATGGAAATCTACGAACCGTTCTGGTTCCGTACCTTCCGCTATGTACGGCTGGAAGTGCAGGCTGGTGTCGAGCCTCTAACGATTTCCAGCTTTAGCTATAGGGAGACCGGATATCCACTGCAGCCGGAAGGAAACTTTCACTGCTCCGATGAACAATATAACCAACTATGGGAGCTCAGTGTACGAACACTTCAGCGCTGCATGCATGAGACCTACGAGGATACTCCGTATTATGAACAGCTGCAGTATACCATGGATACCAAACTGATGATGGAGTTTACGTACCTATTATCAGGGGACGATCGGTTAGCGCGGAGAGCTATGGAAGATTATAAGGCCTCTCAGCTACCAAACGGGATGCTGCAAAGTCGCTATCCCTCTGTGCTGCCGCAGGTCATTCCTTCCTTCTCCCTATATTGGATCGGAATGATTCATGACCACTACAGATCCTTCGGGGATATGGCCTTGGTGAATCAGTACCGGTTAGCGCTGTTATCTGTGCTGGACTGGTTCGATCAACATCTGACTCCGGAGGGTCTGGTGGACAGAACGCCCCGCCAATATTGGAATTACTTCGATTGGGTGGAGGAATGGCCGCTCGGCGCACCGGATTGTACGGATGATGCACCCGCAACCGTACTGAGCCTGATGTATGCGGCCGCGCTGGAGCAAGCGGCTGAATTGCTTGCAGCCAGCGGTTGGACACAGATTGCTGGTGAACTGCGTCAACGCAAAGCGGCGGTCAACGCTGCGGTAATGGATTGCTGCCGGCTAACGAACAGTCTGCTGTTCCGCGACAGTCCGGAGGCAACTGCGGGAACGCAGCATAGCCAGCACACGCAGGTCTGGGCGGTTTTAGCGGGCACAGTGGATGTTGTAGAAGGGGCGGCACTGCTGGAGTCAACGTTAACAGACACATCACTGGCTAAGCTTTCGTTGCCGATGAGCTACTATCTATTCCGCGCGCTAGAGAAATGCGGAATGTATGACCGCTCGTTCGGACTATGGACACGGTGGTTGAAGCAGTTGGAGCTTAATCTCACTACACTTCCAGAAATAGATTCAACTGGCACCAGAAGTGACTGCCACGCATGGAGCGCACTGCCGATCACTGAGTTCACCAGAGGGATATTGGGTGTCCAACAAGGAATAGAGGGAATAACTATAAAGCCCCACTATGGAGAACTGCGGCAGGCCAGCGGAACCGTAAGTACAAGTATCGGCCCAATAAACATCAAATGGGAGATCCGTTCAGTAACAGGACAGGAGATCTTCCACATGAAAGCTTTTTGGCAAGCCGGATCGGCAATTACAATAATTCTGCCTAATCATGAAGTGCATGAGACAGATGAGGGTTCCTTTTACAAGGAGATCGACATTAGTCACCTTAGCTGTTAGTCTGATTTCAGTTGATTTTGTTTTCATGATTCATACACCGGAGGGGATGGGGAAGTCATATGTTCAGATCGTTCGGCCGCAATATCCGCCTAATCCTGGTGTTGTTCATTACTGTCTATATTGTCGCTTCGAGCTTCATTCTGTACCGTACTATGGAGCATAGAAGCCTTGACATGCTGCGGCAGCTATCCGTTCAGTACACTGGCCAGCAGCATAAGAATACACTTCTGTTCATGAACTGGCTGGAGGAGACCTCGAAGCTTATATCCAACAACCAGGTGGTGCAGAATGCGCTGAAAAAACCAACATATGACGGGGCAATCTCTCCGATACTTGAGGGCATACGTTCTTCCAGTAGTGACATTCTCGGCATTTACATTTGGGGAGAAGCAGGGGGAACTTACTCCTCAAGCAATGTTTCCGGGTTGCTGCCCTTTGCAGAGATCAAAAAAGAACCAGGGATGGAACAATTTCTAAATAACCGAGAGCAGGCTTTGCGCTGGACGGTGCTGAACCGGGAGCATCTAATGAATGCACCTTCGGATCTGCGCGACCGTCTGTTACTTGAAGTAAAAATTCAGGGTTCGATGGGAGACATCCTTGGTCTGCTCTCGCTCGAAGTGGAGATTGACAAGCTTTACAGCTTCTACCTATCTGGCGAGAATACAATCTACGGGGGAAATGAAGTTTACCTACTGACCGGAAACGGGAAGCTATTGAGTGCTGCCGATGTCCCGAAGGAGCGCCTGCAGGAGATCAAAGCAGCACTAGTTACTTCGGAAAAAGCTACCTTGCCTGAGCCTGTGACACAGGGTATCGATCAAAAAAGTACAGGCAGAGGTGATGCAGATCTGCTGGAGCGGGAAACGGCTGACGGCCTGATTTTGCTCTATCCACTACCGGAATCGGCAGAGCGGATTGTCACCTATATCTCAGCAGATGGCATGAATGCAGAGCTGCGAACGTTTAAGTATTTAATGCTCGCCCTGAACCTCGTAGTGTTCATAGTGTTCTGGCTGCTGATCTCAGTGCTTAGCGGCAGTATAGTTAATCCACTGAAGCAGTTGTACCTGAAGATTAATTCAACAATGAAAGACTAAGATAAGATGGAGTCTGAATCATGAAAATCGCTAACCGAAGTGTATTTCATACATCTAGCGTGGGCAATAAACGGATGAAGTAAGATATAGTTGTATTCAGTACACTTATTATTCGGAAAGTTAGTTGCTTCCAACAGAATTGGAACGTATAGATGTACCAAATACACTTAAACTTCTGCTCTCTGCAAAAAAAGGGTGCTTTAGCTGTATTAAATACAACTAAAGCACCTATAATTCTCGAAAGTATCTTTAATTTGCCACTACTCAATCGTCTTTTTAAGCAAAGTAGAAGTCCCTTCTACCCACTCAAAAAGGATCGATTTCTTTGTTATGTCCGCATTTATAAACTAAATTCGCTAATTGGGCAGTTCCTTCTTCAAGTTGATCGTAACCGTGGTGCCTTGCCCCGGCGTGCTGGAGATACTTAAACCATATTGAGGACCATATTCAAGTTTAATTCGTTCGTCCACATTTCTTAGTCCATACCCGCTCTGAAACAACACATCTTCCTTGGCTTGGCTAAGCGTCGCACCGTTGGAAAATCCCACCCCGTCATCAGTCACTGTGAAGCGAATCTCATCTGCCACTAATTCGCCTTTAATCCAGATTCGGCCCATCCCGCGTTTCTCGCTGATGCCGTGTTTGATCGCATTCTCTGCAATAGGCTGAAGAATCAGCTTCAGAATGCGAACCTTGCGCAGCGATTCCTCAATCTCGTATTCAATCTCGAACTTATCCGGAAACCTCATTTGCTCAACTGTCACAAAACTCTGCACCAAGCGGATTTCTTCGTCCACGGTCACGAACTTGTCGCCTTTATGCAGGCTGATTCGAAAAAAGGTAGCTAATGAAGAAATCAGCCGTTCGATATCGGGCTGCTTCTTCAGTCGGGCAATCCAGGCAATTGCATCCAGTGTGTTGTAGAGAAAATGGGGATTGATCTGTGATTGAAGTGCGGTTAGCTCAGCTTTCCGTTGCTTTTCTTTCTCCTCATCTTTCTCCAGCATTAATTGGCTGATCCGCTCCACCATCTGATAGTAGCTGTTCTCAAGCTGAAAAATCTCATCAACCTGACCGCGCTGTTCATAAACAGCGGCCAGATCTTTTTTGCCAAACAGGCTCAGCTTCTTCTTCAAGTTCAGCAGTGGACGGGTGATTTTGGCTGCCAGATAGAAGGAAAAAATCAGTAGCACAATAAAGGTAACGCTGGCGAACAGAAGCGCATTTTGATTGCCTTTGGCGATTCCCGAGAGCAGTTTGTGATTGGAAATCACACTGGTGAATTCCCAGCTGACCCCAAGTGTCTCCAACCGGGGATTCAAAGGATAAGTAGCAATGATGTAGGAATTTTCGTTATCTGACCAGGTACGATAGCCTTCTTTTTTACCTGGGCGAAGAGGGGCGTTTTCCTCCAAAAAATTGCCCAAGAGCCGTTTGTCGGGGTGAGAAATAATCCGATTGTCGGAAGTCAGGAAGGAGTAGCCGATGCCAGTGAAGCTGGAGGAATACAGGTCCGCCAAAGCAGCCTCCCTGACATAAATGATCACGACCCCGATATTTTGTCCAGTATTGAAATTGCGGAACTGCTGGCCGAATGGAATATACGCATTGCCTTCTCCATCCCGTTTGATCTCACCGACAACAGGCATGCTGCTCTCCTGAATGCGTTTGATGAACAGGGCTTCAGGCACTTCCAGCATCTGCTCCTTAGACTGGTAAGAATAAAGCATATTATCGTTGGTGCTGATAATTACATTACCCACCAGGTCGTTCTGGGCCAGCATACCGTCGATGATAGCTCCAATTCGCGATTCCTTGTCAGCTGACGGCAGGGAATCGTTATTGATGATTTGGTAGATATCACTGTTCACCAGAAACCGCAGAAACAACATTTGAATGTCATCGACCATGAGCTCCACGCTAAGCCCAATTTGGCGCTGAGTCTGAACGACATGGCGGTACAGATCCTTTTGCAGGTAGGTATAGGAATAAAAATTGAAAATAACGAGCATCAGCACCAGATGCATAGACAGTCCTGCTAACAGAACAACAACAATCCGGCTTTTGATCTTGAACCGCCTCATCCAGGAATCCATCCGGTTGGCTAGTCTCCGCTTACCCATAGGTTTTTGCATATTCACTCGGCGGGATGCCCGTCATTTTTTTGAAGATCTGGCTAAAGTATTTGGAGTCGGTGAAGCCGACCTGATTGCCAACCTCGTACACCCGATACTTCGGATTGCGCAGCATACGTTTGGCTTCCTCGATACGGTATTCCGTCAGACATTCGTAAAAAGTTTTGTTCAGATCTTTACGGAACAGATGCATCAAATGGGTTGGACTGACGAAGACCGCCGCAGCAACCATCTCAACGGTAATGTTTCCGGCAAAGTGCTCCCGTATAAAAGCGAGTGCGTCCCTGATTTCGCGCCGGCACCGAGCTCCAGCCTCTTCTTCAGCATACAGCACACGTTCAATGCCAGAAAGGGCACGCTGCGCAGCAAGTACAGCCTGCCGGTATGAATCTACGATCCCGTTCCATTCTCCCGCAGGTTTACCTATGCCGACGCTTAAGGCCTGGCCGAAGTGCTGTTGGCTCCATTCAGATAGTTGTTTGCCCAATTTTCGTGCAGAATCTCCGGCCAGCTCTGGTTCCCCGGTCCGAAGGATCATAACCCACTCCAGATGGCTGTCCCGGAATAGACACAGTTGCTCAAAAGAATGCGCTTCCAGAATAGTCGCCGCTGCATCCTCCAGCGCTTTGCCTACAGTATTTCCTTGAAGGCCGTTATCAGGAGGAAAGGTAATGGACAGCGGTAGGATAGCTTTTCCAGGTTCCAATTGCAGTTCCAGTAATTTTATCTTATTTGAAATAAACTCTTCGTCATGCAGTTGGTCATGCAGCAAATCCTGCCAGAACTGCTTGGAGATCGAGGCCAATTCCTCATTAAGCTGTGAATACCGCTTGGAGAGTTGCTTTTTGCCAAGGATTTCATCCCCCACGCTTCGAACTGTATTTGCAAGTTCTTCTATATTAATGGGCTTTAGCAAATAGGTGGAGGCGCCATAACGCAAAGCAGCCTGAGCATATTGAAATTCGTCATAACCGCTGAGCACGACAATCCCTACGAGCATGTCCTGTTCCCGTATTTTTTCGATGAGCTCAAGACCGTTCATATACGGCATACGAATATCGGTAATGATCACATCTGGACGGTGCAGTAGGGCAAGCTCCAATCCTTCCTCGCCATTGCTGGCTTCTCCTATGATCTCGACGTTGTATTCTGCCCAGTCTATGGTCTGGGTGATGCCCATGCGGACCAGATATTCGTCATCCACTACAAGCGCTTTCAACATTGGCTTCACCTCGAAGTAGTTTCTAATATGTCTTACAGCCATTATAAACATGAAACCTCTTAAAGAGGAGGTATAATTTCTGAGGTTGTCAGGATCGCAAACGATTTCGCAGTATATTCCCCGGTGACTCTGCGCAGTGACTGCCACGTAGCGTAAGGATCAAACATTTCAACAGCTTCGCAAACCGTTTCATAGGATTCCATCCTAACTTTTGCAAAATCCACTGTGATAGACTTTAAGCGTAAAAGAGCAGTAAGCGCTTTTATAAACATAGAGAGATCGAAATTGAACGTTGTAGGAGGAGTACACTAGATGCAAGATTCATTTATTCCATTTGGGTTTCAATATTACCGTTCCCCGACCCCCTTCCGTGATCAATGGGAACAAGACCTAAGCAATATTGCCGGACAGGGCTTCAATTGTGTGAAATATTGGGTACAATGGCGCGCGAGTGTGTCCAAAGAAGGGACCTATCATTTCGATGATATTCAGGAGCTAATGGATATTGCGCAGAGGAATGGTTTGAAGGTCATTTTGAATGTAATTTTCGACGTGGCGCCGGCCTGGTTCTATAAAAAATATCCTGATTCCAAAATGGTTACAGCGGACGGTTCCATTCTGGAACCAAGGGCGATTAACTGCCGCCAGATCGGCGGAGCGCCGGGGCCCTGTTATCATCATGCAGCTGCCGCCGAAGAAAAGGCAAAGTTTCTGGCGGAGACGGTGAAGACTTTTAAGGATCATCCGGCGCTCTGGGTCTGGGATTTATGGAATGAGCCTGAACTAACCACAGGAATCAAGCGCAAGCTGTCTTTTGACAACCAGGTGTGTTATTGCGAGCAATCGCTGTTGGTGTTCCAAGAACGGCTAAAAAATAAATATGTTACTTTGGAAGCCCTCAATGAATCATGGCAGCGGACTTACGGGAGCTGGGAGGAAGTAGAGGCACCGCGTGGACAAGGCGTATTTAATGATCTGGTGGACTGGCGCCTGTTCATGTCCGGTACTTTAACGGATGAGCTGCAGAGCCGGGTAGATATAGTGAAGTCACTGGATCTTTTGCATCCTGTTATGGCCCACACTGTGCCCGCCCCTATCTTTAATATGATTACAGCGGGTTCGGACGACTTCAAGCTGGCTGAGCCCTGTGACTTGACAGGCAATAGCCTTGGGTCCTCGGCCTGGTCTGCTGATCTACTGATCTCTGCCGCCAAAGGTAAACCCATTATCAATTCGGAGATTCATGCTTTGCCAGGCAATACTGCAATGAAGCCGCGTCAGCCGGACCTGCGGGAAATGAAACGGCATATTCTGACCCCGCTCGCTCGTGGCATCACGGGATATTTGTTCTGGCAGTACAGACCAGAGATATTGGGACAGGAGGCCCCTGCATGGGGCAGTGTATATTTGGACGGAAGTCCAACCCCATGGTACAAGGATATGGCTCATCTAAATAAGCTGGTGCAAAACAATAAGCAAGAGCTGATGCATGCAAAACGGCGCGGAGACGGGATTGCCATTCTGTTCAGTCCGCAGAACCAGGTTGCTAACTTTGCGGCACATGATCATCTGGACACCTACAACGATTCCTTACAAGGCGCCCATAAACTACTGCATGAGCTCAATTATAAAGTTGAATTTCTGCATGAGACGGATGTTAACGAGAAGACACTGGAGCAATACCACTGCTTGTGGATGCCTTATCCTCTATATTTGAACCGCAAACTGTGTGACATCCTACGCGAGTGGGTGGAAAAGGGCGGGATCTTGATTTCGGAATGCTCGTTCGGTGCACTTCAGGCAGAGAATGGCTGCCACAGCTATACGGTGCCCGGTTATGGATTTGACCAGGTGTTCGGGGTCCGTGAGACTTGGATTCATTCCGCTGAGAACCTGGATCACAGCTATCATCAGGTTGCGTTCGAATCACGGACAGCGATTCCGTTGCGGAATGTTATGGAGCACAGCAAGGCGGAGGAATCGGCAGCAGACGATACGGCGCACGGATCCTATTACAAATCGGATATCGAGCTGGAAAGCCATGTGAAGGTACTGGCTGAATTTGCCGAGGACCGCATGCCTGTGTTGACTACCGCCGCTTATGGCAACGGGCGTGCCGTATGGTTCGGTACCTTGCTTGCGGCTGCCTACTGGCAGGATGGACATCCCGGAACGCTTCAGCTGGTGCGGGATCTATTACAGAAGGAACTAAAGCTGCAGCCGTATGTACAAGCAAGCGGCGGTGTCCGCGCGGATCTCTCCGAGTGGGAAGGTGAGCAGGACCGAGGGGCATTTCTTTATGTTCATAATGAAGGGGATATGGCGGTTAAGGCTGACGTTACGCTGGGTATTGTTTATACTTCTGTCGAACCGTGGTTTGATGATGGCAGCGCTGAAATTCAACCAATGAATCTATTGAAACCCACAACTACAAAACTGACTGTGCGGGTGGAAGCTGGAGATGTTCAAGTATTCCGATTATCTTAACCGGTATCAGTAAAGAGCGGAGAATATAGAGCCGGTGAAAACTGGCTAAAGGAGTGTATCTATTTGGGTTGGTTAGATTATGTAAATCCATTACAGGGGACGGAGTCAGATTTCCGGTATTCACATGGCAATACACTGCCACTTACAGCGATGCCATTTGGTATGGCGGCTTGGTGCCCGCAAACCTATGAAGCAGGTGGAACCTGGTTCTTCCACCCGCGCCATCGCCACCTAGAGGGCATCCGGCTGACCCATCAGCCCAGCCCGTGGATCGGAGATTATGGGCATCTGATCCTGTTGCCGCAGACAGGTCCACTGCTCCTCAGTCCCGGTTCACGTTCTTCTTCCTTCAAAACGGAAGAGATGCAAGTGTCCCCTCACTATTTCGATGTGTTTCTTCAACGTTACCGCACCCGGCTTGAGCTGACTCCAACCGAACGTTGTGCAGCGATAAGAATAACTTTCGCTGAGAGGCAGCAGAACAGGCTTATTATAGCACCTCTGAAAGGTGAGTCACATCTCACCTTCCAGCCGGATAAACGTAGAATCACCGGCTACACAAGAGGCCATACCGCCGGGGTGCCCGATAATTTCGCGATGTATTTCGTGTTCCAGTTCGATAGGGATTTTCACATGGAGGAGTCGGGAATCTTTAACGGAGATTATCAGCCACTGGGGACCCATGAAGGGACTGGCGAACGACTGGGCGCTTATGTAGGAATAGCTGCACCGGAATCTGGCATAGTGGGAGTGAAGTGCGGGACTTCCTTTATTAGCGGAGAGCAGGCGCTGCTTAATCTGAACCGAGAGATTGGGGAAGACGGCTTCGGAGAGATCTTGAATAGAGCAGAGGCAAGCTGGGAAGAACGGTTGGGGCGCATTGTTGCTGAAAGCGCAGATGAAGAGAACCTCCGCACCTTTTACAGCTGCATGTACCGAATCTGCCTGTTCCCGAGAACGTGGCATGAATATAACGAGCAGAACGAGAAAATCCATTACAGCCCTTTTAATGGCAGCATCTGCCAGGGTCCAATGTATTCGGATATCGGGCTGTGGGATGTATACCGAACCAGCCTTCCTTTATACAGTATCTTATTCCCATCTTTATTGGGTGAGATTATGCAGGCGTGGACATTGGCATACAAGGAGAGCGGCTGGCTGCCAAAGTGGCTGTCACCAGGGGAGCGCAGTGCCATGCCAGGCACACTGATTGATGCCGCAGCTGCGGATGCCGTGGTTAAGGGCATCGGCGGATTTGATACAGAGGTACTGTATGAAGGTCTTCTGAAGCATGCAGATCGTCCATCAGTGGACGAGAAGCTGGGCAGAAGGGGCCTTGAATTGTACTTGCAGCAGGGTTATCTGCCGCATGACCGTTTCCATGAAAGTGTAAGCAACACGTTGGATTATGTATACGGAGATTTCTGTATTGCGCAGATGGCCAAAACACTTGGCAAAATGGATGATTATGAGCGTTTTATGGCTCGGGCACAGAATTATAAGCTGCTGTTTGATCCAACAGTTGGGTTTATGAGAGGTCGCAATGAGGACGGTACTTGGCAGGAAGCATTTGATCCTCTGGAGTGGGGTAATCCGTTTTGTGAAGGCGGGGCTTGGCAGGGGAGCTGGGCTGTGCCCCACGACTTCCCGGGACTAGCCGGGCTGATGGGCGGTGAAGAGGCTTTTGTCCAGCGTCTGGATCAGTTGATGGCTGAGGAACCTGTATTTAAAGTGGGATCCTATGGTTTGGAAATACACGAAATGTCGGAAATGGCCTCCGCCGATCTGGGGCAGTTTGCCATCAGCAATCAGCCGAGCTTCCACATTCCTTATATATTTGCCAGACTCGGTGTGCTGTGCAAAACGCAGTATTGGGTCCGCAAAACCATGGCCGAACTGTTCAGCAGCCAGATGGATGGTTTACCCGGCGACGAAGATAACGGCAGCATGGGTGCTTGGTTTATTTGGAGCGCCATCGGCCTGTACCCGTTAAGTCCCGGAATTCCTGAATATGTGCTCGGCAGCCCGCTTTTTGATAAGGTAACTATTCAGCTTGAAAATGGGCAGCAATGGATCATTGAAGCAGAGAACAACAGCCCCGCCAATGTGTACAGCAAATCGGTCCACTGGAACGGATCGCTATGGGAGCACCACTCTCTGTCACATGACGAGATTGTCAAAGGTGGAGTCTTGAATTTCTGTATGTTTTCGGGCACAGATCAGTCTTAAGAACAATGCAAAGCAGTCTGGAAAATTCCGGACTGCCTTTGTTTTTATTAGATGATTTTACAATCAAAAAAAATTGAGGAACACACTGAATCAGTGATGAATGCAAATCGACTTTTCTATAAATCACTCCGATCCCGTAATTGCATGGATATCATGCTTGATATACAACAATCTGCTGCTCAATCCCGACAAACGCGCTGAATTCCTGCACATTGTACAACATTCCACGTTCGAATACGTAACTTCTCTATTCTCCGACAGCATTTTTTTATAGGGCGAAAACTGGGCTTTACGGTCAAATCGTGAAATGGCAAACCATTTCGCAGCTTTCCCGCCTGTTATTTCAACGTAAACATGTCTAATATCGAAGAGAATGAAAGCGCTTAACATCGAGGATGAGAGAGGAGGAAATAACTTATGACTCTAAAACTTCATTCCAAAAGAAATCAGCTAATCGTTATTCTGACCGCTCTGTTAGCAGGAAGCCTGCTGCTGATTGGTGCGAAGAAGTTGCAAGCTCCACAAGCAGAAGAAATGCTTCTGACCCTTAACGGGCAGGAGGCCACAGCAGCGGAGTTCAACTGGCATCTTCAAATGAATCGGGCACTGATTGTTGATTATTTTAAACAAACTTACAACGCCGACTATTCAATAGACTTCTGGTCTGCCTACTATTCCGGCGAAAATCCAATGCAGAAATGGATTAATACAGCTCAAACTCAGCTTTTGACGAAGCGGATGGAGCTACAGCTTGCTCAAGAAGCAGGAGTCGTAACGGATATCAGTTTTGAAGGTTTTCTCAAGGAGATGGAGCGCGAGAATAATCGGCGGAGTCAGGCAGCAGCGAATAAGGAGGTGGTGTATGGTCCTCTTCATCTGGAGGCGCAGGCCTATTTCAATTATTACATGAGCAACCTTGAGGATGCCACGATTGAGGCAATGCGCAGTAACGGAAGTATCGTGATTTCAGACGAACAGGTGAAATTGGAATATACAGCAAATCTAATTGCGAAATATTCTCTGCCGGGAACGATTCGTCTGGAATGGGCAACGCTTTCCTTTGGCCCAGAAACAGAGTACAAAGATCAGCAAAAAGCCTTAGAAAGAATGGAAAAGCTCCATGCAATAGCAACAGCGACAGCAGCAACAGATTCTTCAGGCACAGGCTTCCAAGACCAGGCAAAAGAGTTTGGCGTAAACGTTGGCGAGGTGAAAATAACAAGTGCTTCACGGCGAACAGCAGCTCTGGAAAATCCAAAGGTATTGCTTACCGCAGAGCAACTGGCGCCGGGAGAGATTAGCAGTTTGTTTGCTGAAAATGGGGCTATCCATCTACTTTACTGCCTGTCGGCAGATGATGCAGTTGTTCAACCGCTCGATCATGTGAAGGATGCCATCGCACTGAATTTGGCGCAGCAGAAGTATAGATCCATTGTGGACGAAAAGCTGTCCGAAGCTGTCGTGGAATGGAATTACCCGATGGCTGAAGGTCTCGCAAACCAAACCATCCAATAAATGTTCAAGGGGGAATAATACAATAATGTTCAAAAAACTCGCAAAATCACTGCTTATAATGGTGCTGATCTTCACAGCGCTGCTTCCCGTAATGGGCGTTTCTGCCCATGCTGAAGAGACGAATGCCGATGATTTCTCAACCCTACCGGCAGCGGAACACAGGTCCGAGAACTGGCTGATTGACAGTAGTAATCCTCAATTTTTCGGAGGAGATGCAGCCCGGCTGGTCAGAACCTCCACGGAGACTGGCTATGCCATTTACCCTTTGACTGGAGTTCAGTCGTTTACGCTTCAAGCGTATTATTTCTCTGGTTCCACGGCTGTTATCAAGTTCTACGGATCGCCAGATGCAGATATCTGGACGGAGCTTCCAGCCATCAACGACAGTCCCACCGCAACCGGTTCTGGCTGGTACGGAACAATATATACACCCTCGGGGGCGCTGCCGGATGGTGTCAATTATCTCAAAATTGAAGTCAGTGGTGACCTCGATACCTGGCTGATGCAGCTTGGGCACCTTACACTCTCCAATGTGTCGCTTGCACCACAAACGATTGTTGATGAGCTTGACGACATTGCACAGCTTTATGCACACAGTACAAATTGGTCTTTAGATACAAGCAATCCCGCTTTTTTTGGTGGAGATCATTCTCGTGCGGTGAGAACAGCAGACTCAGCAGAATCACTCGTGTACCATTTGCATAATCTGCAACATTTCACAGCCCGCATGCATTCCTTTGCCGGGTCTAGCGGGACTATCAAGTTCTATGGTTCGGCGGATGCATCCACTTGGACAGAACTTTCTGCTGTTCATGAACCTCCACAGGCCACTGGTGATGCGGCTTGGACCGGGACGAATTATACTCCGGCACAGGGGATTCCTTCCGGACTTCATTACTTAAAAATAGAACTTAGCGGTGATTCCGCACCCTGGCTGATGCAACTAGGATCGGTCACCTTATCCAACCGCTTGCCTGGAGATGGAGGGAGCAGCGGTGGAGACGGAGAATATTATGTGGATTCATTTGCAGGCAGCGACAACAACGATGGAAAAACACCGGAGACTGCCTGGAAGACCTTTTCTATAGTGAATCAGACTACCTTTGAGGCTGGGGATCGGATTTTATTAAAGAAGGGTGGAATCTGGAACGAACAATTATATCCTAAGGGCAGCGGCACAGATGAAGAACCGATTACAATATCTGCCTATGGGAGTGGAAGCAAACCGATTATCAATGGTGGAGGCATGGCCGGAGCAGCTGTATACCTACGTAACGCCTCGAACTGGGTGATTCGGGATCTTGAGGTCACTAATTATGCTTCCGAGAGGGGAACTGTTTACCGGGAAGGTATTATGGTGGAGAATGCCAATGGAGGAACATTAAGTAATATCCGCATTCAGGATAACTATGTCCATGATGTATCAAGCAGTTTCCGTTATCCGACGGTTTCCGGAGCCGAAGGTGGCCCGCATGCGTTTGGAGGTATCTCCGTATATGTGGGTGGAACGACGGGCACGGACAAGTTCGATGGGGTATGGATCGAGGGCAATACAGTGGAACGGATAGGCCGGACCGGTATTGTGGTATGGGATCAGCGTTTTAACGGAGCAGACTATGCTACGGTCAATGTTACGATCCGTGGAAATTATGTCAAACAAGCCGACAGCGACGGTATTCTCACCTTCGGTGCGGATGGAGCGGTGATTGAGCATAACATAGCGGAGGAAGGCGGAAATTATTCCGAAGAAGGCGAGTTTAACGGCTCTGCCGCAATTTGGCCGACTCGCGGCAAGAATAATATCGTCCAGTTCAATGAGTCTTTTAACACGAACAAACCAGAGGGAGATGGTCAAGGCTTCAATCTGGATATCGATACGATGGACAGTGTGGTTCAATATAATTACAGCCATGGCAACAAAGGCGGATTCATGCTTTTTGTCGATGCCCGTTTGACTCCAGGCGTGCTGACAGGCTCCTCTAACAATGTAGTCAGATACAACATCAGCCAGAATGATCTAACGCATACGTTTAATTTTGCAGGCGGGGTTACGCCAGATACACAAATCTATAACAATACTATCTATATTGGAGCTGGGCAAAACACCAAAATTATCGATCATGAATGGGATGACGCAGGAAATATTAACGCTCCGTATTCTTTTAGGAACAATCTGGTCTACAACCTTGGTCAAGGAGGTTATAATCTGCCAGGGGTGAACGGTAGCTTCGACCATAATCTATTATATGGCAACCATCCAGTAAGCGAGCCGGAAAATACCAATCCTATCACAGCAAATCCACTCTTAGTTGCTCAGGGCACCGCCGGAATTGGTTGGAATACAGTGGACGGTTACAAGCTGAGAGAGGGGTCTCCTGCACTTGGGGCCGGTGCTGTCATTGCAGACAACGGTGGGCGGGACTACTGGGGCAATCCCGTTTCAGCAGCAACTCCACCGAATATCGGAGCTTATAATGGACCCGGACTTGATCCTGCTACGCTTCCAGAAGCCCCTGTAGATGATCTGCGACTATATTTTCAAGGTTTAAAAATTGCTCCTCATATTACAGATGGTAATAACGGCGGCATATCGCTGCAACTTCAATTTACGAACAGTTCCAGTGTGGATCCTCTGAGAATTAAAAAGATTTCCTGGACCCTAGGGGAAGAGACTGGTCAGATCAGCGGTAGTGAATCGCAATTGTCTGAAATTGCCCCAAATAGTGGATTTACTTATTCAATTCCACTGCCGGGATTCTCTGAAGGGGTTAAATATCCTCTTGAGTTGACAGTTGAGCTAGAAGGTTATGAGACAGTTCACCTCAAGCAAAACATAGATATTAACCGGATGCAGCATCAGTCCGATACACGAAGTCCAGCTCTGATTGATCTTGCGGACGGAACCCCTTTGCTCAACGGATATAAGGGTGCGGATGATCTTAGTGGAACAGCGCAACTACGCTGGGATGAAGAACACATTTATTTGACCGCCGATATCCGCGATGATGTATTCAGCCATAATGCCGCCGGGATTAATATTTGGCAAAATGACAGTATTCAGTTCAGTCTTGCTCCCGGTGTACCGGGCGATAGTCAATCCTGGTATGAATACGGAATCTCGCAAACACCAGAGGGGCCGCAAATATATCGTTGGCTGTCCATGAAAGGTGCAGCTACCGGAGTGTTGACTAAGGGAACTTTAAGTGTGACCAGAGATGAGGCGACCAAGGTTACCTCATATGCACTGGCACTACCTTGGAGCGAAATAAGCCCGATCCGTCCAGCGGCGAGCGATATCTTAAGCTTCACCATGCTGGTTAACGATAATGATGGCGCGGGTCGAAAAGGATATATTGAATGGGGATCAGGCATTGGCGCTGCGAAGGACGCCTCACTTTTCCGCACCTTCCAGTTTATGAACGTAGAAGGTGAAGAAGAGACCCCACTGAGTGATAATGCCGATTTGAGCGTTTTGAGTATGGACGGTACAGACATCCCTGGGTTTGACCGTAAGAAACTGACCTATACAATAAATGTGCCCTTTTCCAAGACAGCGGTGGCTGTAACTGGGACACCTTCTGATGCAGAAGCCAAATTGACGGTAACAGGCGGAAGTGAGCTTAAGGTAGGAGATAACAGAATCGATGTTAAAGTTACCGCTGCGAACGGCATAACAACTAAGACATACACTTTGAATGTAGTGCGGAGTGAAGAAGGTGGGGGAACAGATACGCCCGGCAATTCGTCCGGCAGCAATAATAGTGGCAACACAAATGAGAGTAGTGGAGGAAAAATAGTTAATCCAGTGAATATAATTTCAGCGGGCCGTATTCGCATTCAGGGTTCACCCGGTGCTGAAGGAATGAAAATTGCACAGCTTCCCACAGGAGAACTCCAAAAAGCGATGAAGGGAGTGCAAGATGGAGCTTTAGTACTTGAGCTTGCTGAAGAGGATGCGACTGCCAGTGGTGTGGCTTTTCAAGTGCCCATTCCCGAACTAAAAGATAATGTTACTTCCCTAACTGTAAAAGCAGGTGCTGCCACAATAACACTTCCAATTAACACTTTAGGTGAGAATATTCCAGAGGGTGCCCGGCAGTTGGAGCTATCTATCCATTTTGTTGATGCGTCAACCCTTCCAGTTGCCTTAAAAGAGAAATGGAAAACGCATGCTTTGTTCCGGATCTCAATGACGGTAGACGGTAAGTCCAAAGAAACATTAAGCCCTTCTGCGGCAATGAAGGTATCATTTGGATATGAATTAAACCTTGGTGAAGTCCCACATCAAGCCATCGTCTACTCTGTTACCGGCGAGGGAGTGGCCGAAGTGGTCAAAAACTCCAAATACGTATCAGGAACAGGCAAAACAACGTTTACAACAAGGGATTTTGGACTCTATGCTGCAGCTAATGCAAATATCCACTTCTCCGATGTTGATTCAGGCTCCACAGTCATCTTGGAAACTTTGGCTTCCCGTGATCTTATTCATGGCACAGGCGGGGGCAAATTCGAGCCTGCCCGGCAAATTACAAGAGCGGAATTTGTTCAACTGTTAGTATCAGCGCTAGAACTTCAAGCCGAGAGTAGCAGTACTTTCAAAGATGTGAGTTCAAATGCTTGGTATTACCAAGCTGTCTCAACAGCTCAGGCGCTAAAGCTTGTTAACGGACGTAGAGAAGGCGTATTTGCCGCAAAAGAACCTATTTCCCGCCAAGAAATGGCTGTTATTCTGTTTCGCGCTCTGAGCTTAACTGCTCTCCAGTCGGATATCTCCGGCAAGGCAGCAACTTTTGCCGATGAGAATCAAATCGGTTCTTACGCGATGGATGCGGTTGAGTACCTGCGGGAGACAGGAATTGTCAACGGTTATACCGACGGTACCTTCAGACCACTGAGCCTGACCACACGTGCGGAAGCCGCTGCTTTAATTTACAGAGTAATGGAATTGTAAGCACCACAAAAGAGCTGGAGCCAAGTTCACTTGGCTCTAGCTTTTTTTGCTTTCGAAAATGATAATTGGGACGGTGACGGCAGCTTCAAAATCACGATGAATCTGGCTGAGCTGGCGAACAGCAGCGGGATCACACGTAGCAAAGAAATGACCGTAGTCGTTAAGGAATAGAACAGGGACAAAAAATCACAAATTCAGGCAACCAGTCGCCGAAAAAACAGGGATGACTGGTTGCCTTTTTTGAGTTATAAAATGCATTATAAGGGAACTGGAATCTTGAATATTCCTTTAATTACTATACTTTTTCAAAGCATCTGCCATATCCAATTTATATTGATCTACTTTTTTTAAATTATCGATAGTTGCTACAACCATTTGGAAAAGATACTCAGATGTTCCTCCTAATTTTAGATTGTTACGTATTAAATTCATTACAATGTCCAAAACGATTGATGACGGAATGAGGACATCTGTAAGTCTAAACGTATGAGAAAAGGATTGTGACCCTAAAGGCCATGGTAAATCAATCGAAAAAGAAACCGGCACTTTAATATCCAATTTGAAATTTTTCATATTTAAACCTTTTTCAAGTTGATTCTGGATCTCCCCAAAAATATAATCGTTAAAAATCTCAGAAAATTTTGTAAAAGTAAAGTTGGAAACGTCTCGGCAAAGATCCACGAGCTTACGAGGATTGAACTTGATTTCTTTCACTGTCATAACAACAGGAGGGATGATTGCTTCTTGAATTATAGCTTCGACTGCTCCTCTTAACCCTTTGAAAAATTCATCTTTTACTTTACCGGCACCGATTAGAGAAAAAATGTTAAACGTTAATACGTCAGCGGCTTTTTCAGCGATTTCCATTACTGGTTCAATCAGTTCTTTCATTAGTTTTTCTTGCATTAGCTTAATTATGAAATCGGTAATAGTATTTATTATCTTGGCTATTTCATTTAGCCAGCGTTCGATTATGGCGAGTAGTTCATCGATCAAGGCTTGAAACAACGCTGGAATCAGTTTTAGAGCGAATTGAATCATATGATCAGTTAAATGATTTATCAAAATTTTGGCTATTGCTTCTATTTCAGCCATTTGAGGCATCCACATCGGATCGCTTTGCAAATGGTTGGCAAAGTCCACGGCGTTACCTTTTATTGGAGTAAATATGTTTAAAGCATTCTCAAAAAGCTGTTCTTGTGCTTCAGGTGTCAAAGGCGCTACCATTTCCGCAATAATTTTAACAGCTGCCTCCAACGGTTTCTTTAAAATATCTTGAGCTCCAAGTGGTCCAAGAACATTTGCAGCCTGACCTGCAGCTTCGCGAAGAAGACCCTCGATTTGTTTATTAACTGAAGTCTGAATTCCGTCCATAACATGAATTACGCTTCTTCCAAGCATTGTGAGTAATACGCTGGATAATGCTTCTTGCATAGTTTTCATATCAAAATTTTGAAATCCATTAACGATCTCTGGAATCAGAACATCAGAAGTTAGTTGTATGCAGGGAATCAGGGCTTGCTCAAACAGTATCTTAATCTCTTCCTCGCCAGCCAAAGTGTTCGAGATTGCAGTTTTTCTAGCACTTATTTCCGTATCCACATAATGATCGAAAGCTTGGTTTATGGCTCCAAGCGTTGATCTATAAGAGTTTTCCCCTGTAGTCGAAGGAAATGAGGGACTAAATAAGAACTTCATTGCATCTTGGGCAGTTCCTGAAACGGCAGGTTTCAGAATTGCTGCTATCTCCCGAACGCTATCTACATGTTGAATGGCAATCGTCAAAGGTTTATCAAGTAGAAATGAAAGAAGATCACCCTGGTTCAAATTTGTGTCAGACGGACGGTTCAAATCTGTATTAATTGCACTTTTGACAGCGGGAGGAGGTTGGTAAGACAATTGTGCCGTAAAAGTAGGCATGGTTGCTTTATCTGCCGCTTCCACTGCAAGGGGGAGCAATAAAGCTGATACCCACAAAGCAGAAATACTTCGGACAAACTCCTTCTTAAGCTGCTCGTTTTGAATTAATGCTGATAATGAGTCTAAACGAACAAAGATTTCATGGTTATCCGGCACTAACTGAAAAGAATTAAAACCTTTCAGGCTTTGAATGACTTCTGTGGTTTGTTCAGCTGGTAAAGAAGCAAGGCCAATTAAACGAAGGATCTCTTCCTTAAAGAACACATTCATAGTCAAGAAGAACAACGATTGGAATTGCCCTCCAATAAATGTAAGAACGGTTTGCGCTAGTTGTTCGGTATTGCTCCCGGTACCTTCATTTAATTGTCTACTGACCTCATAGGCTGATTTCACTCCTATCCTCAGCATAGTACCGAGCATTAATGCTTGTTCCTGCTGTGTGTCAATAGCTTTATTAACAATGCCCTCAATTAAGCCGTTCCCATAACGATTGACCAGTTTTGCAGGATCGGGGAATTTAAAATTGATGCCACCTCTATAGCCACCCCCCGCAATAAATCCCATTCCCGCCTCATAGACAAATTGGAATCCAGATTCCCCTAGAGTAGCTGTCTTATGTAAATTACCAAGCATAACAAAATTGGCATACGCCATAAAACCAACCGCAAATTGGGCATACAAATAACCTTCGAGCTCTGATTCTTCTAACAATAGCTCAATCAATTCACCGGATAAACCATTTCCTGACGGTTTATTCTTCAGGATTTTCAATAACTCTTTAACGGTCATATTCATGCTTAATCCAGCCGCTACCGCCGCTTTAAGAACGGCTTGAAGTCGACCGACTAGCCCGGCTTCGTCGAATAGATCCAGGGGCGTTTGTATCTGTACTTGGAGAAGAAGTGAAACTTCGGCACTCCCCAATATTTTTAATTCAGCCCATTTATTTAATAAATTATTGATTTGTGCCATAGCCTGTGCGCCTAACTTATAGTTCATTCCTCTTCTCAAGCTACCCTGGCCCGCAACTAAGGTCTGTCCCTGAATATTTCCCCAGTCTTGAGTTGTTGTACTTAGTTGAAAGATCTGCTGATCTTGATTCAGTGGCAATCTAACACCTCCATATTTACGTTGTTTTAGTATTAAGTAATATGGGCTATGAACTCATTTGATAACTTTTATGGAAAAATTTGCTTGGACAAAAACGAAAACTTCTCATGAAACTTTTCATCCAATAACATTATTTCTGCTTTTCTGCTGATAGCTTGGTTTCCAAACTTAACATCAATGATAAATTCATCACTCAGCATCTGCCGATACCGGGATATAATCTCTTCTTCCATCAATTCTCCCATTGACTTCGTTTCGGTCGGGATTACAGGGATTCCAGCTTGCTCTACCAAGTGAAGATTTTGTTTGATATCTGTAGCTACTTTGCTAAGAATGCTTTCACTTATTGCTGTCTCAATATCTACCATTCCTTCATTCGTATAAAAATGCTTGTTGACTGCAGCGAGTGCAGCATGTGAAACATGAAATGCTTGAATATCTTTTTGTATTTCATAATGCATTTCAGCTGTTTCGAATATCAAAGCAAGCTCCTTAACTCTTTCGGTCGTTTGTCCATTTATTTCACCAAAATAAGTTTTGGAACCAAATTGAGCGTATAAAATATCCTCTTTAATGTCTCCACCTGCACCAGGGAAACCTGGAAGTAACCGATCACCTACGATCTCTAGCCAGGAATTATAACCAATAGTGTTGGTCAGTGTAATTATTGTTTTGCTCTGATTATTTTTGATCGCAGACAGGGCAGATTCTGCCTGATCATATCGTACAGGAACAAAGATAAAATCATAGATGTCATCATCTGCAAGCTTTTCGACCGTCTTAATGGATAGTTGCTTTATCATTCCGTTGTCGTTGTATCTCAAACCCTTCCGCTTAAGTTCATCCAGCCTTTTTCCCCGAGCCAGTAAAGTGACGTCAAACCCCGATTGTGCAAATCTAAGAGCGTATAAACTGCCAATCACACCCGCCCCAAAAATTAGAAGTCTATTTTGTTTTATGTTCACTATTATCATTCCTTCCGACTAACTAGACACTGATTGTTTAAGCAACATCTGTTTGATAAGATAATAGTATGGCAAGTTTATGCTTACAACCGTCAGTGTAAGAAAAGAGTTGCATAGACAACAAATTCCGATAATTGATGTTTTAGAAAGGGGATATTCAGATGGTACATCAAGAAGATCCGAGAGTAATACGGACTCGCCTGTTAATAAGAGAAGCTTTCAGAAATCTTTTACAGACTAAAGGATTTGATTCAATGACAATAAAAGATATCTCACAGAAAGCTACGATAAACCGGGCTACTTTTTATGCTCATTATGAAGATAAATATGCATTACTCGATGAATTTACAGAACAGTCTTTTCATCAAATGATTCCTGAACAAGTAATAAATGCACGGGAGTTTTCAGATGAAATATGTAACCAGCTGATCTTGTTGACTCATCAGTACATCGTTGATTTTTATCAGAAATGCAGAATGGATTCCAAATCCATTGCTAAGCTGGTGGATGAGAAAGTAAAAAATATGCTGCAGCAAATCATTGAAAACATATTTCTGAGAGGGGATAAATACGATATTGCAGACCGCCAACATACAAAGATCATTTCAGCAATGACAGGTTCAGCGATCTATGGCGCTGCATTTTCTTGGTTAATTGAGGGGGAGGCTGATCAGACCGATTTACTTGTGGACATTGTTCGTCCTTATGTAATGAGTGGCCTGGGACTCTTGATAAGATAGAATAGGAGCGCTTACAAGTATTACTCTCGGGACAAATCCCACGAAAATTAAAATTTAATCACTTCGCCAAGATTATTTATTTTTTATTATGTTTATAGTTGATAAAATCAAGAGAAAAAGAACAAAGAAAAAACAATGATTAACTTAGCTTTGATATCCATGATTTATATGTGAAAATTTAAATAAAAAGGATCATATTGTACATATCGCACATAATTAATCAGTCATCGAATCCTTAATTGCAAATATCCACGAAAACTAACGCTTCGGACCATTCCGAAGCGTTAATTTTTGTATGCGCAAGTTATGTTTCGTCATCTACCGCATGCCTAAATCCAGAAAATAATAATTTTCAAATTAACTATTTTAAATTTTATGAAAATGATATAAGATAGTGTAACAAATGAAACGATACGTATCGTTCTATAATTACATCCTTTTAATAACTTAAATAACATCTAGGAGGTGAAATGAATATGAACGTGAAAAACAAAGAACCTCGAAGTAAAAAAGAGATTCTTACTGCAACACTTGAAATGTTAGAATCCAACAGTTATTCATCTTTAACGATTGAGGCGATTGCAGCACAAGCTGGAGTAGGCAAAACAACAATCTATAGATGGTGGGAAAATAAAGCGCGTCTTGTACTGGACGCTTTTCTAATGACCGTAGAATCAGAGTTTGAATTTGATAGTAATAAATCCATTCAGGATAACTTCAAACAACAGCTTGAAGCTTTAGCTCGTATCCTCAATAGCAAAATCGGGAAATCCACTTTGACTATAGTTACAGAGAGCGAAGAAATCGCGAAAGATTTTTACGTATTGTTTTTAATGACAAAAAGAAATGAAGCCAAACAATTACTCCAAGCAGCCATAGATATGGGAGAATTGAAACCAACAATCAACCTGGATATAACTTTAGATCTGCTTTATGGTCCCATATACTTTCAAATTCTCATCTATAAACAAATTCCGGATGCGGATTACATAAACGATTTGTTGATCCATGTCTTGGAAGGCATCACTATTGCAAATTAATAGTAAACCGGGGGATATTTACTTTATGAATCAGACGATAGACGTTCAGAATTACAATAAGAACTATTCATTAATGACGATTATTTTATTTTGGTGTGGATTAGTTATTTTAACTAGCATGTATATTACAATTCCATTATCCGAAGTATTTTCACATGCCTTTCAGATTAGCTCGAGTGAGGCGGCTTGGATTGGGAGTTCATTTTCTCTTTGTTATGCTCTGGGCTGTCTTTTGTATGGACCTTTTTCAGACAGATATGGACGTAAAGTATTTTTAGTAGCCAGCATTATTGGGTTAACCGTAGTTACGCTTGCATTAGGATTTGTGGATAGTTTTTACGGGCTTATTATGCTCAGAGGAGTGCAAGGCCTAGTGGCTGCTGCTTTTGCACCTATTGCGCTAGTGTATGCAGGGGAGATGTTCCCGCCTCATAAAAGACTAACAGCCGTCGGATTTATAAGCTCAGGACTGTTAATGGCAGGTATAGTAGGCCAGGTTTTTAGTGGGATTGTTAACGAAGCTCTTGGCTGGCGTGCTATTTTCTTTATTTTGGGGATTGTGTATGGTATTACTTCAGTGATAGTAATGAGGTTCCTTCCTAAAGATGAAATGCTAAGACCGAAAGAAAATGTTCTGCGGAAGTTTAAACAAATGACAATTCTGCTAAAACAATCACAATTGCTTTTGGCTTTTGCGATAACCTTTATGCTTCTATTAACTTTAGTTGGCATGTACACCGTTTTGGGAAGTTATTTAAGCTCAGCTAAGTTTGGTCTTTCCTCACAGGATATCCTTTATATTCGTGCATTTGGAATCGCGGGGATGCTTTTATCACCCTTTTCCGGAAGAATTGCTCAAAAACTTGGAATGGCCGCTGTTCTAAGGGGAGGCTTAGCTTTAGCTGCAATTGGGTTGCTTGCTCTAGGTTTTAGTACGAACCTGCCACTTCTTGTCCTAATGAGCGTTGTATTTGTGGCTGGTATCGCGCTGGTAACTCCCGTTATCATCTCAATCGTCAGTCAATTAGGGGGAAATGCAAGAGGGTCTGCGATTTCATTCAATGCATTTATTCTATTCCTAGGCGCTAGCACAGGCCCGATATTAGCTTTGAAATTACTAAAAACAGAAAATTATTCGTTATCCTTTACTATATTAGGTTCTATTCTTTTATTAGGTTTTTTAATCTCTCTTTTTCTTAGATTATCGGCTAGGGTTCCAGTAGTGAAAAATGAACGGGCTGCTACTTTACCCACAGAGTGATAGGAATGAATAAAGAAACAGAGATTTGCATTGTTGGTGGTGGACCTTCTGGTCTCTTTCTAGGGCTGCTGTTAGCCAAAAACGGAATTAGAGTTACCGTACTGGAAAGTCAAACAAGCTTTAATCGCAAGTTCAGAGGAGAAGTTCTTCAACCTCGATTTGTAAGGCTCATGAAAGAGTTGAATCTGGAACAGCGTCTTGAAAAGTATGAGCATATAAAATTATTTAATGCTGAAATATGGAATAATAAGAAATATATCACTCAAATTGATTATGAAAAAGAAATGCCGGAGGCACCTTACGCAATTAAAATAAAACAATCCGTCCTGTTAACTTTTCTTTATGATCTAGCAAAGGATTTTAGTAATTTTGAGCTCATTTTTAACGCAAAGGTCACTTCAACTATTAAAAGTGCAAATCGAACAGTCGGAGTAAACGCCTTAGTAGATGGACAAATGACTGCGATCCATGCTTCTTTAGTAGTCGGAGCGGATGGACGGATGTCCACGGTTAGGAAGACAAGCGATTTTTCTTTTAAGTATAAAAAAGAAGATTTTGATTTAATCTGGTGCAAAATATCGACTAATGAGTTCAAGCTAAATCAAAAACTCCTTTTCAGATTGTCTGATTTTAGTAACTTCATAGGGCTTCCTTATTCCTCTGATTGTGTGCAGATAGGTTTTACAATGAGGAAAGACCAATGGAATTCCATAAAAAGCAAAGGCATCGAACCATTAAAGCTTGAATTCATAAAGGCCTTTCCTGAGCTTAAAGAAGACATTGAAAAGATCATTGATTTCAAATCGTTTGTTTCTATCCAATCAGAGACTTTTATGGTGGACAATTGGCATAATAAGGGTTGTATTCTAATCGGTGATTCTGCACATTGTTCCTCACCACTCGGAGCTATCGGATTGTCCTTGGCTTTTGAAACAGCGCTGGTCGCTGCTGAACTTATTGTTGCATCAAAATTAGAGCCAAATCATGAATACAAGTGTTTAGATCGTTTGCAGCCCATTCGTAATCAGGAAATTCGTTTTGTGCATTTTGCTCAACAGTTGATAATCAGCATGACCGTTAAATCCCCTAAAGGGGTTAAAAAATTCTCGCTAGCCTGCATGAAACTGATGGGAAATAGCAGGATCGCAAGATATTTAATGCGGAGATTCTTTTTGGGGAGTCCTAAAATAACGGTTGATAATGCCTTCAAATTTTAACGCAGCCTCATTCCTAAGTAGAGTTCATTGGGAATGAGGTTATTTTAATTTGCTGAAACGCAAAGAATTTGTATAGAAAACGCTTTCTATCCATTGTAAAATACAGGTTGAGGTGTAATTACAAAACAAGGATGGAAATCCCATGCGGATCAAATTTAATATTTTTCAGAAAATGTTAGTGTTGTTGCTGATTCTGCTAACTCCGGTCGTGGCGCTGTACTATTATTCTACCTCTAAGAGCATCAACGTCATACAGGAGGAGCTTATCAAAGCCAGCCTGAACCGGATGGAGCTTTTCGTGGCACAACTGGATGCCAGCATTGAGAAGTTCGACTTAGTCTCCGCACCTATGCTCGTTGACACGAACGTGCTGGAATACCTTTACAACCTCAACATGAGCGATTATTCCCTAATGAAGACAAGGCTGCTGATCCAAGAGAAGCTGTCGCTGGCCAGCGCATCGGGCAACTGGCGCAATGACGTGACCGTCTATTTCCCGCAACGAGACGATAGTATTTCTTCTTCCCCCTCCTATGAATATGACCTTAAAGAGTTTGAAAGCCGATTTTCGCTAGGGTGGAGCTACAGCGAAGATTTGGAAATTGGCTCCGGTTTTACTCGAACTTATGTCACTACGGGTTACAAACCAGCCCGTCCGGACGATCTGGATGTTGCCGTTCGCATTAACCTCTACAAGTGGAGCTTTGAAAATTTGCTTGATACCTACAAATCTGGTCACTCTGACAACCCGTTTTTTTACAAAGAAGGACATGCCATCATCGCCAGCCGATCCGCAGATGGGCCCAAGATGGACCAAATTATCGCGGAATTAGGCGACAGGATCAATAGCCGGGATTCAAGTTTTTTAATTCATTCCTTCGACGACAGGCCTTATCTGATTACCTATTATTATTCCAATATTCTTGAGTGGCATCTCGTCGATTCTGTTCCACTTAACCAGATTATCGGACCTATCAAGCAACAGAGGTTATTATTTGGAGCTTCTTCGATTATTTTGCTCCTATCCTGTATTACCGCCGCGTCTGCTTTGTACTGGAACGTACATCGACCTATCTTCCAACTTGTGCGTGCGGTGCAGCGGATTAAGGAAGGCGATTACGCGTACCGGCTACCGAAGAAATCAAACAATGAATTCACGTTCCTGATGCAGAACTTTAACGAGATGGCGACGCAGATCCAAGATCTCATCGAGAATGTCCTACAATCGCGTATCCTTGCGCGCGATGCCACGCTAAAACAGCTACAAGCACAGATCCATCCTCATTTTCTGTACAATTGTTTGGGTTTCATCATTAATATGACCAAAATGGGAAAGAATCGGGCAGTTATAGACATGGCGTATCATCTGGCCGACTATTACCGGTATACGACGCGAATGGATAATCAAGGAGTCAGCCTGGGTGAAGAACTGGCGTTCGTGCGTATTCACCTCGAGATTCTACGGCTTCGCAATGAGACACTGTCCTACAGCATCGAACTGCCTGAAGAGTTGGCGGAGCTGCGAATTCCCCGGCTTCTTATTCAACCAATCGTGGAGAATGCGATCGTGCATGGACTTGAGAACGTCGAATATCCAGGCCGGGTTGAAATTAGAGTTTACGTCAATGAAGACCAATTGCACTTGGAAGTGGAGGATAACGGAAAAGGATTAAATAAAGAACGGATGGACCAACTGCAAATGGAGCTTCATATTCCGGCCAGCGAATATGCAGGCTGCGGTCTTTGGAACGTATATCAAAGACTGCAAGGCAACTTCGGTTCAGACGCTCAAATTGAGTTTTGCCCGTCCAGACTGGGTGGTCTAAACGTGAGGCTGAATTGGAGACAGGGGATGAAAGAAGAAACGAAGGAGGAAGAGCATTGAATAGCCTGCTTGTAGTTGATGACGAGAAACATTATGCGGACAGTCTGGCAGATACGATTCCATGGGAGACACTTGGTATCTCCCGCGTTTGGAAGGCTTACAGCGCGAGCGAGGCACTTGCTCTGATAGACTCCTTCCCCATTGACATCCTTATGACGGATATCCGTATGCCACGCATGAACGGCTTGGAACTGATTGAACAGGCCAGGCTTCGTATTCCAGGGCTGAAGTGCCTGCTGCTCACAGGTTATGCGGACTTCGATTACGCCCGAAAAGCGATTGAGCTGCAAGCGCTCGATTACCTGATGAAGCCCGCGAAGGACGAGCAGCTACTTACGGCAATGGGCCGGATCATTAAGCAGCTTGAGCAGGAGCGATCAATCGAACAGGGCTTCCGTATCTACCGAGACAATAGTGCAGAACTGAAAGCAGGGTTGTTGCTCAAAGTGCTCAGCGGAAATCTGAATGGCAAGGCGCTTGCGGAGAAGTTAAAGCTGTTTGACCTCCCTCTTCCAATACCAGGTCATGTCTCGATGTGCCTTGTTCGGTTGGGTTCCCCTTTCGACGGACAAGATCTCTATTCGCAGTCACTGATCCGGTTCGCGGTAACAAACATGCTGGAAGAATTGCTGATGGACCGCTATGACTGCTGGTCGGCTGCGGATGATGAAGGAAACCTGCTCGCTCTGGTATACGACCTATCAGGAGCACCACCCGAACCGGAATGGGTGCTTGAGCGGATAGAGCGATTAAAGAAAGAAGTACAGCGTTTGCTTAAAGGTGAAATTTCTGTAGGAGAAACCGACTGTCTATTCCCGGAAGAACTGCAAGCTAGTTATATGACAGCTAAATCGCGATTGGATAGTGACAGTTTTTCGGGTGGGCAGGTGCCAGAGCGGAATGAAGAGGAAGCGCGTCTTATGCGCAAGCTCTATGAAACGCCTCTGCTGACACATCTTTTGGAAACGGAGCAATGGGAAGCGGCGGAAGCTAAGATCCGAGCGTTCGTGTCACCGCTTATGCATACGGGTTCACCTTACCTCATGCGCGACGTCTTTTTCTTTCTCTCCAATGCCTTCCAGTATATCGCGAATCGCAGTGGCAGGACGCTGGCCCAAATGCTCACTCCTGAGCAATCGGCTTTCGTTAAAGGAAAAGCAATGCTGCACGCGTCGCAGCTGGAAAGCTGGGCGCTCGACTTACTACGCACACTTCGCGATAAGCTAGGGGAGGAGACCGAGGACCACAGCCAGGTGATCGTCCGGAAGACGCAACTCTACATCCAGAAGGAGCTGGACAAGGACTTGTCACTTACTTTGCTGGCCAAACGCGTCTTCGTACATCCTAACCATCTGTCAAAAATCTTTAAGCAGTGCACAGGCACTACCGTATCCCAATATATTTACGAGCAGCGTATGCTCAAAGCCTGCGAGATGCTCAAGCATACAAATAATAAAATCTACCATATTGGTGAAAGCATTGGCTATCCCAATACTAACTGGTTTATTCGGAAATTCCGTGACTATTATCAGGTGACGCCCCAGGAATTCAGGGACAGATACCGATCGGGAATGGAGGGATTGGGCCGGTGAAGAAGCAAAAAAGAAAGGCCATCTTTCTATGGGCAGTTCTGAGCGGAGTGCTGCTAGTTTCCGGCTGTTTAAGTAGCACAGGGAAAACGGCACAGAACAGTACATCCAATGGGGAAAAGAAGCCGGTATGGGACTTTAAATACGATCCGCCTATAACGATCACAACAGGAATCGTAGACGAGAATCGGCCTAACGCATTCAAGCCAGATGAGAGCCTTACTGACAACGTGCATACCCGCTGGATGGAAGATAATCTGGGAATCGTCACGAAGTTTGATTGGATTGTCAGCAAGTTCGAAGATGCAGATACCAAAATTCGGCTCGCGCTGGCTGTGAATGGCAAGCTGCCGGACACCCTTAGCGCAGAAGGAGACATCCTGAAGTATCTGCTCAAAGCCGACAAGTTGCTTCCGCTGGATGATGCCATCGAGAAGTATGCTCATCCTAAGCTAAAAGAAGCGCTGGAGAAGTACGCTTATACCATGGCAGAAGTGACCAAAGACGGCAAGATATATGGACTTCCCCGTTTTAGTGCAGGAGATGAGGGAACGGTCATGTGGATCCGTAAGGATTGGCTTGAGAAACTGTCGCTGAACCCGCCTACGACGATAAGTGAGTTGGAGAATGTGCTGAAGGCATTTTCTGAACAAGATCCTAATGGGAATGGCGAAGATGACGAAGTTGGTCTAGCGGTTCCGCTGAAGGAAGGTCCCTGGAGCTGGATGGGGCAGACAGATGCGATTGCCGGAGCTTTTTCAAGGCAGATGATTAGCACGTCTGACATCAAACTGTTCTGGAATGAAGACGAGAAGGGCAGCTTGATCTTTGGCGCCGTACACCCGGATGCTAAGAAATACCTGGAAACGATGGCATCCTGGATGGCGAAGGGCTATATGGACAGGGATGCAGGCATGCAGGACCCGAGCCAAGCGTCCGAACTGGCGGTTAACGGAATGGCCGGTGTCATGTTCGGCCCGTTTTGGATGGGAGCCTGGCCGCTCGGCGATACAGTGAAGGTCGATCCCGAAGCGGCTTGGCAGGCTTACCCCCTTCCTGCCGGACCAGATGGGTTAAAGGGCAAGGCACAAAAGCCGTTGTACGGTATCTACACGGTGTTCAGCAAGGATTTCACGAATATGGAAGCCTGGTTCGCTTATTATAACAAATTGCTTGCCAAAAATTTCGGCCCGGATGACCCGTACTTCGATCCCCGATTCGCAAAAGGGTTTCACGAAGGTTACGATTATGTGATCATGAACGACAAGGTCATTACTGTCAATTTCGCGACTGAAGGCGTGCCAAATGATAAGTGGCCGCTTGCGGACGGGTCTTCAATGGATATGCGCTGGATGCTCTATCCGCTGACAGGTGGCGCTCCAGCCTTGCCTTATATGAATGCGGATGCAATCAGAAAATTATCTGAAAATTCGGAAGCCATAGTGACGACGCCGATCGAACAAGCCATTAAAGGTTTAAATTCGGCTCAACTTACGGCGGCTGGGGTGGCGATTGCCGAGCAGGGACTCGAAATCCCAAACCGATACCACGGACCTTTAACGGACGGGATGGAGAAACACGGAGTGTTCCTGCAGAAACTCGCAACGGAGAGTTATCTGAGCATCATTTATGGCGAGAAGCCGATCTCCTACTTTGATGAGTTCGTAGCCCAATTTTACAAGAATGGCGGCGACGTAATCACGAGAGAAGTAAATAATTGGTACATGGAAAACAAGCCATAATATTGTGGCTTGTTTTCTTCTATGTTCCTTTATTTCTTCTATATAACAGGATTAACTTCGTGAATTAAAATGATTTTATTAGAAAGCGTTTTCAAAAAAAGAGGTGATGGTATACGAAGTTAATCATAGAGTAACTCTCACTAACTAAGTGTAAACTTTCGAACTGATTTTTGTATGAAGCGGAGCGAAGCAGTTTATGCTCACAAAACTTTTTAGGAGGAGAGGTAATGAGGAAAAAAGTAAGCGTGTTTCTGGCATTAACTATGTTTGTGACTATCTTTTTTTCAAATCCGATCAAGACTAATGCGGCAACCCCCGAAGCGCCTGCAGGGTGGAGAGACTTACTAGATTACCAAATATTCAGTAATATATCCGACGGCTGGGCAGGAGATAGCGGGTTTGGATTGGAGACGGAGAACAGCAAGCTTCCCATTGATTCTACAGCAATGTACAATGGATTGCCTTCATTATTGTTGAATGCGAAGACGCCTACCAGTCCTTCCTGGTACAACGCTTTAATTACGGTTGCCGGCTGGAAAGCATATGACTTTACCTCTTATCATCCAAATGGATTCCTTGAGTTTAATATCAAAGGAAATGCGGGCGGAGAGTCCTTTTTACTGGGCTTCAAAGACCGGGTATTCGAAAGAGCTGCCGGCAATGAAATTACCACTACAGTAAACATTAACAACTACGTCAACATTACTACAAGTTGGACCCATGTGAAGATCCCGTTAAAGGATCTAATTCAGGTCTCCCAAGGAATTGATGTATCTTCCATAGATGCATTATCCATCAAGAATAATGGTTTTCAACCTTTAAAAGTGTGGCTTAATGACATTAGGGTTACGTCTCCCGATAAGGAGAAAGAGTACGCCCCCATCAAGGTCAATCAATTAGGGTATCCCGTAGATGGAGTAAAGCAAGCGCTTGTAACCGGTTTTGAGGATGTGCTCACGGTCGATGCAGGTACTCCGTTTAACATTATTAACGCCACAAATAATTCGACAGCTTACTCCGGAACGCTTGTACTCACCAAAAATTATGATGCTATCGATAGCGGGGAGCGTATTTTTACCGCCGATTTCACAAATTTAACGATTCCGGGAAAATATTATGTTTCAGTGCAGGGTCTTCAGAATTCGCCCAAGTTCACTATCGGCGAAGCTAACGAAATCTATGAACCCTTTTTAAATGACGTAACGAGATACTTCTATTACCAGAGAACCGGGATTAATATTACCAGCCCATACACTCAAAATTATCAAAGAACAGATTTTACTCCTGACACCGCAGTACCTTTAATGTCCAACCCTTCCATCAAAAAAGATGTTTCCAAGGGATGGTACGATGCGGGCGATAAAGGCAAGTACGTTAACGCAGGAGCCAAAGCCTTGTCGGATCTCTTCTGGGCCTATGAAATGATGCCGGAGAAATTTACAGACAATCAATTTAATATTCCTGAGAGCGGAAACGGCATTCCCGACATCCTGGATGAGGCAAGGTGGGAACTGGAATGGATGCTCAAAATGCAGGATGCTGCAACTGGCGGTTTCTATGCGCGAGTGACCTTTCAGGATGACGACAATATGGTAGACAGAGAAATTATCGATAAGGATACGGTAAGCTCGCGGACTGATATCAAAACGACCGCCGATACAGCTACCGCAGCCGGTGTATTGGCACATGCCTACTTAATTTATCAGAATATTGATCCGGCTTTTGCCCAAAGTTGCTTGGATGCGGCAATAGACGCATGGGGGTACCTGGAAGCACATCCGGAAAATATTCGGACGCCTAACACGGGCAGATGGCCTTACGATGTGACGGATGACGCTTCGAATCGTCTGTGGGCTGCAGGCTCCCTGTACCGATCGACCGGCGATGCCGAATACAATGATTATTTCCTGGCGAATTACACCGATATGGGAATATTTTTTGAGGATACCCTTGATTTCGCCAGTGGTTGGGCAAACACCTGGAATACAGGCTTCTTCAGTTATCTGAAAGCCGCTAATCCGGACTCCGGAGTCTTAAGCTGGTATTCGGATAAATTCCAGCAATGGTTCAATGACAAAGTGAGCAGATATAACGATAGCCCTTGGAAAAGCATCATAAAAGATGGTAACTACTATTGGGGAATCACCATGCAGGTTGCGGACACACCGATGGAAATGATCATCGGTACGAAGTTACTGGGAACTTTTGAGAGCAACCGCGCTATCATTAATGAGATTAACAATAGTCAGTTAGACTGGATTCTTGGCCAGAACCCGGTCGGCGTATCTTTTGTATCAGGTTACGGTGATAACAGCGTGAAATATCCGTTCAGCATCATGTATAGAACAGATGGATTACCTGGTGTACCTAAGGGATATCTTGTCGGAGGACCGAATAAATACTCCAATGACATAACCGTAGGAAACCAGATATCAAGATTTGCAGCCAAAAACTATACCGATAACTTCCAAGAATGGACTACAAATGAACATACCGTTTATTGGAATTCAGGGTTGGTATTCATTGCCGCATTCGCAACCGGAAATAGCAGCAACTCGACCATTAGTCCAACGACTGCTGCCTTTGATAAGAAAACAGCAAATCAAGCTGATATTCCGGTGACTCTAACGTTGAACGGCAACACGCTCACCGACATTAAGAACGGTACGACATCTCTCGTTGTGGACACGGACTATACCGTTTCGGGCAACACGGTCACTCTACACAAGAGCTATCTCGCTCAGCAGCCAATCGGCAAGGCGAACCTCACTTTCCTGTTTAACGCCGGTTCATCTGCTACGCTATCCGTTGCTGTGAACGATTCGTCGGTTATTAACTCGACGATCAGTCCGACGACCGCTGCCTTTGACAAGCAAACCGCGAATCAGACCGACATTCCGGTGACCTTGACGCTGAACGATAACACACTCATCGGCATTAATAATGGCACGACTGCCCTAGTTGCTGGTACGGACTACACCGTATCAGGCACGACAGTGACGATTCAGAAGGCATATCTGGCTGCCCAACCGGTGGGAACAACGACGCTGACGTTCAACTTTAGCGAAGGAGTAAGTGCGAATCTTGCGGTCTCCGTGGTCGATACCCCCACTGCCGAAAGTGGTTCTATCAAAGTGCAGCAGTACAATTCTCCTGTTACGGCAACGAGCAATTCGTTGAGCCCTCGGATAAAGCTGAAGAACACCGGTACCACTGCCATCAATCTGTCCGATGTGAAGCTTCATTATTATTACACGATCGATGGGGAGAAGGACCAGAATTTCTGGTGCGATTGGTCCACTGTCGGCAGTAGCAACGTAACTGGCGACTTCGTCAAGTTGCCGGCTCCTTTGACAGGAGCTGATCATTATCTGGAAATCGGCTTTACGAGCGGAGCCGGAAGTTTGGCAGCTGGAGCCAGCATTGAGCTTCAGATCCGCGTGAACAAGACCGATTGGACGAACTACACGCAGACGGGAGATTACTCCTTCGATCCGACCGATTCGACTTACACCGATTGGAGCCATACAACTGGCTATATCGCAGGCGCTCTTCAGTGGGGAACAGAACCTCAATAAGTAACGTCACAATTGACGTTACGGCTCAATAGTGAAAACCTGAACTCCCCATTACCGCCTAAACAACGGTGTGGGGAGTGTGTAAGACAGTGAAAGGAGTGCAACAACTCTATTGAAAGCTATGCCGCTTCCTACAAATAGGAAACCAATACGTACTGTACGTAATTTTTCCATCGTGAAGAATCTTCGTACTTACTGGATGTTCTACGCAATGATGCTGCCGGGAATCGTTCTGCTTGTAATAAATAACTACATCCCTTTGTTCGGGATCGTTATTGCCTTTAAAACAATCAATTACCAGGACGGAATCCTGGGAAGCCCATGGACAGGGATGAAGAATTTCGAATATTTGTTTGCCTCGAAGGATTCGTACATCATCATTCGCAACACATTGCTTTATAATTCGCTGTTTATTGTATTGAACATGGCGCTTCCTCTAGGGTTCGCCTTGATGCTTAACGAGATGAAAAACCGCTTCCTCTCGAAGCTACACCAAACGATCATGTTCCTGCCATACTTCCTGTCGATGATCGTCATCTCGTACTTAGTGTATGGGTTCATGAGCGACGAGCGAGGATACTTCAACGGCACGTTGCTGCCGGCGCTTGGTCTTGATTCCGTACGCTGGTACTTCACGAAAGAAGTGTGGCCGATCGTTTTGCCGATCATTAACACGTGGAAAAACATGGGGTACTACACGGTTGTGTACATGGCAGCAATCATTGGTATCGACGAGGAGTACTACGAAGCCGCGACAATTGATGGGGCAAACAAGTGGCAGCAGATCAAGAAAATCACGATTCCCTTGATCATGCCTGTCCTCACGATTATGACTTTGCTGCAGGTTGGCCGGATCTTCAATGCCGACTTTGGCCTATTCTTCCAAGTGCCACGTGAATCGGGGGCATTGTTCCCTGTGACAAACGTTATCGATACCTATGTCTACCGCACCTTCCTGACCGTTGGGGATATCGGACTTTCCTCAGCAGCAGGCCTGTTCCAATCAGTCGTTGGTTTCATCTTGGTTTTTGTATCTAATTGGGTCGTTCGCCGCTTTAACCGCGAGAACGCGCTGTTCTAAGAGAGGAGCCCTTATGACCAATACAATGAGTAAATCCTTATCTGGGTCCAATCCAAAGAATCAGCTGTCGGGATGGGCGTCAACCCTCATCAACATCTTCTTTGTCATCTATTCGGCGCTCTGTATCCTACCGCTTTTGCTGATTCTTTCGGTATCGTTCTCCGATGAGCAGTCCGTTATGACACACGGATATCGATTTATGCCCGAAAATTTCAATCTGGCAGCCTATCGATTCCTAATGAAAGATATCAGTCAAATCGTTCATTCCTATGGAATCTCACTAACCGTCACGGTGATAGGTACGATATTAAGTGTCATCATAATAGCTCTGTATGCGTACCCCATTTCACGGAATAATTTTCCGCAGGCAAAGTATTTTACATTTTTTGTTTTTCTAACGATGCTGATTTCCGGCGGCTTAGTCCCTTGGTACTTGGTATACGTACAGATGCTGGAATTAAAAGATACACTTTGGGCACTGATCATGCCGCTGATCATGTCCGCATTCTGGGTACTGATCATGCGCACTTTCTTTAAGGAGACCGTACCTGAAGCTGTGCTGGAGTCAGCAAAAATAGATGGGGCAGGGGAGCTACGGATATTTATCCGAATTGTATTGCCATTATCTCTGCCGGTTCTGGCAACCGTTGCACTGTTCCAAACACTGACATACTGGAACGACTGGTTCCTAAGCCTAATGTTTATTACAGACAACCACAATATATCCGTGCAGTACTTTCTTTACAAGATGATGGTCAACATCCAGTACTTATCCAGTAACCCGAACGCGATGGCTGAAATTACCCGAGCTGGCGGAATGATCAACTTCCCAAGTGAAACCGTGCGTATGGCGATGGTGGTTGTAGGTGTTGGACCTATCGTATTTGCTTACCCGTTCTTCCAGAAATACTTTATCAGAGGTCTGACAGTAGGCTCCGTTAAAGGTTAAGATTGCCGATCACTTACGTGGGCACGGAAACGGCTAAAACCAGTATATGGTTTAGCATATCATTCTATTTTATGGGGGGATTACTTGAAAATGAAGGATACGAAAAGCAAGGCTTCACTGCTTCTCACACTGATGCTTATTTCAGCATTAGCCACTACGGCTTGCGGCAATTCAAACAACTCGAACAACGCTACACCAGATAATGCCGGAAAAGAAAGCGCCGCACCGAGCTCATCAGCGAACTCAACCACCGATAACACATCCAATGAGCCCTCGAAGCTGGAGCCTTATAAAATAAAGCTGGTCTACGAAGGAGCTCCACAGGCGGACGAGGCTATCGTAGAGGAAGCGCTGAACAAGATCTTGACCGAAAAAATCAACGCGACAGTAGATATCGCACCAATCGATTGGGGAGCATGGGATGATAAGACTAACCTCATCATCGCTTCTCGAGAGCCCGTAGACATTCTATTTACAGCCTCATGGAACGGGTATGCAAAGAACGTTGCCAAAGGTGCTTACTTAGATCTCGGTCCCTTGCTCGATCAGTATGGCCAGGGCATTAAGGATAGCTTGGATCCAGCTTTTCTCGATGGCTCCAAAATCGGCGGCAAAAATTATGCAGTCCCTACGAATAAAGAATTGGCATCGTCAGGGGGCATTGTGTACCGGAAGGACATTGCCGATGAACTCGGCATCGACATGAGTAAAGTGCAAAAAATCGAAGATTTAGATGCCGTTTATAAGATCGTTAAAGAGAAGAAGCCAACCATGTATCCGCTGTATACAACGGGTGGCACGTTCGCCTCTCACTCCTTTGTGGAATTGGATTTTTTAGGTGATACGACGATACCTGGCGCTATCGATAAGAATGGCACGGAAGCGACAGTCAAACCGGCCGAAGAGTATCCACAATACTTAAATGCATTAAAAGTAACCCGTGATTTCTTCCAGAAGGGGTATCTTAACAAAGATGCGGCCACTTCCCAAACGTCATCCCTTGATGCTTATAAGACGGGCAATGTATTTTCCACTGTAGAACCTCTTAAGCCAGGCAAAGCAGAAGAAATCGCATCCGCGACAGGACTTGATGGCAAGCTTGCACAAATTACTTTAACAGGTAAAACGGTCGCCACATCGGAGACTACCGGCGCCATGTTAGCCATCTCATCAACGTCTAAGAACCCGGAACGCGCCATGATGCTGATTAACCTGCTTCATACAGATCAAGAAATTATTAATCTGCTTAACTTCGGTATTGAAGGTACACACTTTACACTTAATGGTAATGTTATGACGCAGACAGAGAAGTCAGGACAGTACGCACCGGGCGTCGCTTGGGAGCTGGGAAATCAATTCCTGAACTATGTCTGGAGTTCGGAAGCTCCAGACAAGTGGGAGCAGTTCAAAAAGTTCAACGAAGGCGCTAAATCATCGCCGGCACTGGGCTTCACCTTTGACAGCGAGCCAGTCAAATCCGAAGTCGGAGCACTAGCAAACGTTCTAAGAGAATATCAAAAGATGCTTGAGACCGGCTCGGTTGATCTGGACAAAGAATTGCCGAAATTTATCGCCGCCCAAAAATCGGCCGGCCTAGATAAAGTCATTGCTGAAAAGCAAAAACAGCTTGATGAATTCCTTGCCAGTAGATGATATGTGTTCATAGCAAATAAAGGACCTACTCATTGTTCTGGATAAAAACAATGAGTAGGTCCTTTTGACTTTCGTTATTTAATTCACAGTGTCAACTAGGCTTTAAGAGGCTTGGTCGAATTGGCTATTATAAAGCTCCGCATAAAAACCATTTTTGGCAAGTAGTTCTTCGTGGCTGCCGCTTTCCAGGATATCGCCTTCCTTCAGAACCAGAATCACATCGGCGTTCTTAATGGTTGAGAGTCTATGCGCAATAACAAAAGAGGTTCTTCCCTCCATGAGCTTATCCATTGCCTGCTGAATCAAGAGCTCTGTTCTTGTATCGACTGAGCTTGTAGCTTCATCGAGGATGAGCATTGGTGCATTTTTGAGCATCGCGCGGGCGATCGTAAGCTGTTGCTTTTGGCCCGTGGATAAATTAACTTTGTCATTTAGTATGGTATTATAACCGGCACTTAAGGTCTGAATGAAATGATGCAAGCCTACCGACTTACAAGCATCTTCAACTTCTTTATCGGTTACACCTGTTTTGTTGTACACTAGATTTTCCCTGATAGTGCCCTCAAAAAGCCAGGTGTCCTGCAAGACCATACAGAATAGATCATGGATGTTTTCTCTTGTTAAGCTGCTGATGGGGGTATCATCAATATATATTTCTCCGCCCTTTAATTCATTAAACCGTATTAGAAGATTTATCAGTGTAGTTTTACCTGCGCCGGTAGGGCCGACTATAGCAATTTTTTGCCCAGGCTTAATCTCTGCAGAAAAATCTTTAATCACAAGTTTATCTGAATTTTCATAAGCAAATTGCACATGTTCAAAATCAACTTTGCCCACAGCAGTTTTAAGATGTCTTTCTTTATGACTTTCATTGTCCATTTCGTCAGCATCGAGGAACTCAAAGACACGTTTGCTTGCCGCGGAAGCCGATTGCAGACTTTGTGCGGCTTGAGCAATCTGAGAGAGCGGTTGTGTAAAGTAACGGACATACAGTATAAAGGCTACAATGACCCCAAAGGATATCGTTCCGTTCATAGCAAGTACAGCACCAACTACACAAACGGCCACAAAACCTAGATTGCCTATAAACATCATAATCGGCATCATAAGACCGGAGAGGAACTGCGCTTTAAATGCACTATCTTTAAGATTCATATTCAGGGATTCAAATGTATTGCGCATTTGCGATTCACCATTGTAGGCTTTCACTACAGTATGTCCTGTATATACTTCCTCCACATGGCCATTGATTTTCCCTAAGTATTCTTGCTGACTTTGAAAATACTTTTGGGATTTTTTCATAATTGCCGCTATGAGGCCAAAGCCAATGATAGTTGCAACAACCGCCGTAATAGTCATGATCACATTTGTTTTGAACATCATGATGATGGATCCCGTAAAGAGGGCAAGGGCAGTTACCAGTGTGCCGACGCTTTGGTTTAAAGCTTGCCCGATCGTATCCACATCGTTGGTAACCCGGGACAGGATGTCACCGGTTGTAGAATTATTATAATAAGAGATCGGAAGTTTGTTCATTTTGCGTGAGAGATCGGCTCTTAAGTTTTTGGAGACCTTTTGCGTAACTGCGGACATAATTAATCCTTGTACCAAAGATAACATAGCGCTAAGGATATAGATAAATACAAGGAAAAGGCCGATAGAAGTTACTGCTTCCATATCAATTCCGGTGACGAGGCCGGCCGTGATCAAGTCTGTCATCTCCGAAAGCTTATCCGGTCCAAGCAGAGTCAGAACCGTACCGATTGCTGCACTAATAATAGCTATAAGAACTACAGGGATATATTTTCTGCAATAGTGGAGAAGTTTGCTCCACGTGTTGAGTTGCTCTTTGCTTTTGTTCATTAAGCTAGCTCCTCCTTTGAAAGTTGTGAGTAAGCAATCTCTTGGTAGACATCACAGGTCTGCATCAATTCATCATGTGTTCCCATGCCTGCCATTCGTCCGGCTTCCAGTACAATGATTTTGTCTGCATCTTTGATTGTACCGATCCGTTGGGCAACGATTAGTATCGTTGTACCGCTGGATTTTTTCTTCAATTCACTTCGCAATTTGCGATCCGTCTTATAATCAAGCGCTGAGAAGGAATCGTCGAAGATTAATATTTCAGGACGACGGGCAATGGCTCGGGCAATGGAAAGACGTTGTTTTTGACCGCCAGACAAGTTCGTACCGCCTTGAGAGACATGAGCCTCGTAGCTTCCTTCCATCTTTTCAACAAAATCTGAAGCTTGAGAGGTGTAAATGGCATCAACAACATCAGAGGACAGATCACTGCCATTATCGCCAAAAGCAACATTAGAGCTCACCGTGCCGCCAAACAAAATCGCTTTCTGAGATACATATCCCATTTTATTGCGCAGTGCAGTTTGCTCATATTGGTTAACATTAATACCATCCACCAACACTTCACCTGCTGTAGCATCATAAAAGCGAGGAATCAGGTTCACGACGGTACTTTTTCCGCATCCGGTTGAACCGATGAAGGCTACAGTTTCTCCTTTTTTCACCGTAAAGCTGATATCTTTAATAACGTATTCTTCTGCATCCGGATATTTAAAGCTGACATTTTTGAATTCGACCTCACCCAACCGATTTGCCTTGGAGGAAGTAAGTGATCCGTTCTCTAAGCTTGGCTTAGTATCCAGCACTTCATTGATTCTTTTAGCGGATACATGGGCACGAGGCATCAGGATAAAAATCATGATCAGCATCATGAATGCCATAACCACCTGCATCGCATAGGATGAGAAGACAATCATATCTGAAAATAAGCCCATCTTCGCCGTACCATTGGCATTTTGAATCAAAATAGCACCAATCCAATATATTGCGAGACTTAAACCGCTCATAATCAGAGAAATACTTGGCATCATCATGGACAGTACATTATTGGCGAATAAATTCGTTCGGGTAAGCTCGCTGTTGGCTACGCTAAATTTATCTTCCTGGTAACTTTCCGCATTATACGCACGAATGACACGAAGGCCGGTAAGATTCTCTCTTGCAACACGATTAAGATTATCAGTCAGTTGCTGCAATTTTTGGAATTTCGGAAGCACTAGCACGATCACTATGCCGACAATAAGAATCAATACCCCAATGGCGACACCGGTAGCAAGCGACCACTGCCAACTCTTGCCTGTAATTTTGAGCATTGCCCAAACGGCAAGGATGGGAGCCTTCACCAGCAGTTGCAGACCGATGACAATCAGCATTTGCACTTGTGTAATGTCATTTGTTGAACGGGTAATTAAACTAGCTGTAGAGAAGTTGTTGATTTCTTCCATAGAGAAAGACTGTACCTTATCAAACAATTTGGAGCGTAATCTTGAAGAGAAGTTGGCGGCAATTTTAGCGGCGATCCCTGCCACTATAATTGATGTGGCTAAGCTGCCGAGGGCACAGAGCAACATCCAGCCTCCGGCTGCAATGATTTCGCTCATTTCACTCCCTGGTATCTGTACAAGACGAGTAATCTCGCTCATATAACCGGGCAATTCCAGATCCAGCCATACCTGTGTGACAATAAATAGGATGCTGATACCGATTAGGGCCCATTCCTTCGGTTTTAAGTACTTAAGTATAGTTACCATACATCTGACTCCTTTATGTGGCGTTGCTTAAATGATAACGAAAGAAGATAAACTGAAAGTTAACTTTTCTGAAAAATAAAAAAACCCTGAAAGAACGATGAGGTTCTCCAGGGCTCGTACTACATTCCAATCGGAATCGTAACTGTAAATGTGGTTCCTTGTAATGGAATGCTTTCGCAAGAAATGGTTCCATGGTGTAGATGAATGATTTTTTTAACAATTGCTAATCCAAGTCCATTGCCTGCAGTCGAGTGGGAAGTATCCTGCTGATAAAATTTATCGAATATCTTGGGAAGAGCCTCAGGATGAATACCGCTTCCGCAGTCATGAACTAGAATCACCAGGTTATCTTCGTTTTTCTTCATCTTAACTTCAATTTCACCATGCTCAGGAGTGAATTTGATCGCGTTATCCAATAAATTTAACCAAACCTGATTTAAAAGCTCTTTATTGCCGGAGAGTTCATAATCCTGAATATTAACATTCAGCTTCAGGTGCTTCTTCTCAAATTTGGCAGCCAGTAAAAGCACAGACTGGCGAATTTGTTCCCCAACATTAAACCGCATTTTGTTTGTCAGAATCTTTTGCGTCTCAACCTGCGTCAGCTCCAGTACATTCGAAGCAAGGGAGGCAAGTCTGGTCGATTCCTCAATGACAATATCTAGATATTCATCACGTTCCTCTTTAGTAAGATCATCATTCTTTAAGACTTCAGCAAACCCTTTAATAGATACAATCGGTGTTTTGAATTCATGGGAAAAATTGTTTACAAAATCAGTTCGCAGAATTTCGATACCCCCAAGCTCTTCAGCCATACGGTTAAAGTTCTCTGATAGAATTTCAAACTCTGGCGGGCTTTTGAGCTGGAGCCGCATGGAGAAGTCACCACTGGCAAGACGCTCTGTGGCCTCTATAAATATCCGGATGGATTTTACCATTTTCCGGCTTGTGATGGCTGATATCGTGGTACCGATAATTGTACAAGCGATTAATACCATTATGGGTAGTACGAATCCATCCTGGGCAAGCTCTTCGTTCAACAAACCAAAAACCTGTGCGAGAAAGAAGAGTAGTCCTGTAATCACAACGGTAATAAGAAAGATGAAAAATATGATAAGAGAAAAATAGATGGGAAGGCTGATTCTGTTGCTGAGCTTGTTACTTATTTTGCTCACTGGCTTCGCACCGCCTTGTATCCAAGACCTCTGACGGAAACCAGTTCAAACTCTGGATAAGCGTCAAACCGTTTCCGCAAACGATTGATATGCACATTAACGGTTGTATCCGTACTTTCACTTTCCATGCCCCATATCTCGTCCATAAGCTGGATGCGCGTGAAAATCCGTTCAGGATAGGACAACAACTTATACAACAAATAGAATTCTTTTTGCGGAAGCGTTTGTTTCTCGTCCTCCCGGGTTACTGTCAATGCGTCATAATCAAGGATCACTTTACCCACTACTAATTTACGGGCACTTGCGATTTGTGAACGGCGAAGCAGCGCTTGGATTCTGAGCAGCATTTCTTCGGTATCAATGGGTTTGGTCATATAATCATCAGTTCCAATCCGGAACCCCTTTTTCTTATCTTCAGGCAGCTGTTTTGCTGTAGCCATAAGAATGGGGACCAAGCTATCGGCATCTCTTACTTCCTTGGCGAATTCATAACCATCCATATTAGGCATCATGATATCCAGAATGATTAGATCAATATGCTGTGAATCAAGGACCTCCAAAGCTTTAACTCCGTCTTCAGCAGTTACAACATCATATCCTTCGCGTTTCAGAACAGCTTCAAGAAGTCTTCTTACATGCTTATCATCTTCAACAACGAGTATGTTAATCATTACTGTTCACTCCAATAGTAGGTTTGTATCCATTATTACCTGTGGGGAATTTGTTTTAAAGGGAGCAGAATCAATATTTATCTAATCTTAAGATTTGGTTTGAAATCCTTGTAGTCGATATAAAGTGACTCATACATAGGGAGGATTCAATGAAATGAGAGGAATAGGCAATGATTTAATACTATTATGATATCTGTTTTGTGAAAAATTGTTGCATACTAAAATAGTACCCAAACTAATTTAGCTGGATTAACGTGCTGAAAATAATGCAGACTACGTCGAGCGTTGAACTTTGACTGAACTTCATGCGAAAGGAAGATCACAGATGCAAATGCGTAAATTAGGAAATAGTGGCTTGGAAGTTTCGGCAATAGGGTTTGGCTGTATGGGAATGGATCATGCCTATGGAAAGCCAGCAGATCGTAATGAAATGGTTAAATTAATTCGCAGAGCAGTTGAACTAGGATGTAATTTCTTTGATACTGCTGCTTTTTATGGAGATTCCAATGAGGAATTAGTAGGCGAAGCCCTTGCACCACAAAGAGATCAAGTTGTGATTGCAACTAAATTCGGAATTTTAGGACAAGAAGCTGTAGACGGTCAACCTCAACTTATTTTGAATAGCACACCAGATTCTATTCGTGAACAAATAGAAGGTTCATTAAAAAGGTTGAAGGTCAATTGCATTGATTTATATTATCAGCACCGAGTGGATCCAAATGTCGAACCTGAAGCTGTCGCTGAAACAATGAAAGATTTAATAGCTGAAGGGAAGATTAATACATGGGGTGTCTCAAATGCACCGATTGATTATATGAAACGAGCAAATGCTGTATGTTCGATTACTGCAACCCAAAATCAGTACTCCATGATGTGGCGTGAACCGGAAAAAGAGTTGTTTGAACTTTGTGAAGAATTAGGAATTGCTTTTATCGCTTACAGTCCATTAGGAAATGGTTTCTTAAGTGGTAAATATACCAAGGAAACCAAATATGATGAAGGTGACTATCGAAGTTTCATGGGAAGATTCAAACCTGATGTGATTGATCATAATCAAGTGTTATTAGATTTAATTACTCAAGTTGCAAAAAGTAAAAATGCAACACCAGCTCAAGTCGTACTCGCGTGGGAATTAGCTCAAAAACCATATATCATTCCAATTCCAGGCACTACAAAATTAAACAGATTAGAAGAAAACCTATATGGAGCTGATCTCAAATTAACAAAGGAAGATGTAGATAGTCTAAATGAAGCTTTGTCTAAAATGGATATTGATAGTTCACACTTTTAAATAGAGCTATATCATCAACTAATAGGAGGATTTTTTATGCAAAAAGTTATTTTGAACAATGGTGTTGAAATGCCGATACTTGGTTTTGGGGTTTTTCAAATTCAAGATGCAGCTGAATGTGAACAAGCTGTTTACGATGCGATCATGTCAGGTTATCGACTGATAGATACCGCAGCCTCATACCTAAACGAAGAAGCGGTGGGAAGAGCCCTCAAACGGAGTGGAGTACCAAGAGAGGATCTATTTATTACTACGAAATTATGGGTTCAAGATACAGGATACGAACGTACAAAGGAAGCATTTGAAAAATCCCTTTCAAGATTGCAACTTGATTATTTGGATTTGTATTTAATTCATCAGCCATTTGGTGATGTGCATGGTTCTTGGCGGGCGCTGGAGGAATTGTACCGTGAAGGAAAAATAAGAGCGATTGGCGTAAGTAACTTCCAGAACGATCGTCTGATTGATTTGATTATTCATAATGAAGTAACTCCTGCAGTTAATCAAGTTGAGACACATCCCTTCTGCCAACAAATTGAAAGTGCTGCATTCATGAAAGAAAACAATGTTCAGATTGAATCATGGGGTCCATTTGCTGAAGGTAAAAACAACATGTTTCAGAACGAAGTTTTAGTATCAATAGCCCAAAAATATAATAAATCTGTTGCCCAAGTGGTTTTACGCTGGTTGACGCAAAGAGGAGTTGTTGTGATTCCAAAGTCTGTCCGGAAAGAAAGAATAATTGAAAACTTTAATATCTTTGACTTTGAATTAAACTCAGAGGATATAGAACAAATTGCGCTGTTAGACACAAAAGAGAGCTTGTTCTTTTCACATAGAGATCCTGTAATGGTAAAAGCGTTAAGTACAAGGAAGCTGGATATCTAATTTTTCTTAGGATCTTGTTGGTTTTGATAAAAGAGGGGTTAACCATAATTAAGGGGTTAACCCCTCTTTTATTTATAAGACCCTTAGCCTTGAACAGTTCATTTTAATTTGAAGGTTTAAGAATAAAGGCAGCTAAAGCTTGTGAATATCGCATTATAATCTTGATCTTCTCCAGTGGCGTACAAACCAATAAGCACACCTGTGAATCCTCCGGCTATTTCAGAGGATAGATATTTGGTTTGCGCAGCTCCGAGTAAGATCTCAATACCGTCTACCTGGATATAAAATTGATAATGCGTTGGACTGCTTTTGACAACTAATGAAGCATGGTTGCACTGACCTATATTTTTTGTTTTTTCAATGGATTTGATATCTCCGATATTCAGCCGTTCGATAATCTCATAACCCTCTGGATGTTTACGCAAGGCCAAATCATAATGGTGATTTTCGTCCATGTAAAGTGTAATTCCGGCTTCACCATTCGTAAGGCTGACTTGGCACGAAATAATTGCGTTAAAATCTTTTTGACGAATACCAATAAATGTCGGAGTAGCCGGGATATCTAACGTAACTGCAGTTCCTTTAAGCTTTATTTTATCAGCTTCTAACCGATAATTTTCTGTAACCGGGTGACGCAGGTAACACCAGTCTAAATTCCAATCTGTGTTCTCGAACGTAAAGACTCTTTTCTCCTGCTGAATGACTGTGTCCGCAATACGATCAGTCTCGAAACTTATAAGTGTGGTACCTTCATGACCTGCTGTAAACCATCCATCCTCGCCAAAGGTAATCGGAGTTAGAAAAACCTCGCGCCCCAAATGGTGATAGGTAAGATACTGGCCAGTCTGCCGGAATCCAAGATGTAACAGCCACCAATCCCCCTCATGGTCTTGTACCAAATCTCCATGTCCAACTCCCTGAAGCTCGTAACCGCCTAAATTTCGATTAGTCAATACGGGGTTATGCGGGTAGGCTTCGAATGGGCCAGTAGGAGAATTGCCCCTTGCATAAGTAACCATATGCCCATATTCGGTTCCACCCTCAGCAGCTAGTAGATAGTATTGTCCATTAATTTTGTATAAATGAGGACTCTCCAAATAACGCCCACCGGATCCTTGCCAGATTGAACGGCTTGACGACAGCTTCTGCCCAGTTTCAATTTCAATTTCACATTGGACTATACCATTAACTCCGTAATCGTCTGTCCCATTACTCATGAAATACGTTTTGCCGTCTTCAAAATACAAATCCGGATCAATACCGCCTTGATCTACATTAATCGGATCAGACCATTCGCCGTAAATATTGTCAGTCCAGACATAGAAGTTCTGGCGCAGAGTGTCATTAGTGGTCGTCATGTAGAATCGTCCATTATTGTACCGCAGGGTGGGGGCGAATACACCACCGGAGCTGTCCACAGTATCCAGTTGAATCTGGTTCTTTCGGGTTAAGCAATGACCGATTTGGGTCCAATTAATTAAATCTTTGCTTTCAAAAATCGGAACACCGGGAAAATACTGAAAGGAACTGCAGACCAAATAATAAGTGTCTTCAACTTTACATGCGCTGGGATCAGGATAAAACCCTTTGATGACCGGGTTATTGTATTTCATTTCTCCACCTCATTAATAAATTCATATAAATAAGAATTCAATATATTTAACTACTAAGAAAATTAAACACTATTGCTTATAGGTTTTCAATGAATCGGGGTTGAAGATGTACGTTATATTTATTAAATTAATATATATGTAATTTCAATAAGCACAGGTCAGGTGATTATGATGATGATCAAAGCAAACGGCGAAGCAAAATTCATGGCGTTATATGAAGCGCTGGCAAGCGAAGTCAGATGGAGGATTATGAGCCTCATTGCAGATAATGAAATGAATGTGAAGGAGATCGCGGCTAAGTTAGAGCTTAGTCCTTCCATAGTTACTATGCATATCCGAAAGCTCGAACAAGCTGGACTTACAGGAAGTCACAGGATACGCCTAAACGGAGGAACGCACAAAATGTGTTTCCTTAAACAAAAAAGAGTTGAAATCGAACTCCCCACTGCCACTCAAACCCCGAGGATCAGAGAGCAGACCATTTCAGTCGGTCATTATACCTCGTTTGATGTCCATCCTACATGTGGTCTTGGGACACAAGAGAAAGAGATTGGGGTTTGGGACGATCCCCGCTATTTTCTCGATCCCGAGCGGGTCAACGCCGGCATTTTGTGGTTTGGGAGAGGTTACGTAGAGTACAAAACGCCTAACTACTTACTTCCCGGTCAAATGCCCGAGGCCATCGAGATTTCAATGGAAATTGCTTCTGAAGCGCCAGGCTTGAAAGATCATTGGCCTTCGGATATTGAGTTCTTTTTTAACGGTGTGAAGCTTGGAACTTGGACCAGTCCGGCAGACTTTGGAAGAGCGGCACGAGGCATATATACTCCGGATTGGTGGCATCGGAATGTAAATCAATACGGGTTATTGAAGACGATCCGCATTGACACTTCGGGCACATTTATTGATGAAGAAAGGATGTCGGACATTACTGTCGCAGATATTTTGCTACGGGAACAATTCTGGACGCTTCGGTTCGCAGTTGACGAGAAGGCTGTTAATGTTGGTGGTTTGACACTTTATGGGGCTGGATTCGGTAACCATGACCAAGATATTTTAATTCGTGTGTACCTAGGAACGATGACCTAATGAAGCAGGATAGTTCAGTTATAGTTGTTTTCTCCATCCTGTTTATCTGCTGGAACTGGTAAAATATCCATATATTGAAGAAGTTGAGAGGAGAGATATTCTGAATTATAACGAGGTTATTAAAATCGCTGATACACACTTACTTCCATTAGTGATGGAATTGTACGGATTGGAAGGTTATGAAATCAGGCTTATCAATGCACATGAAGGAGGACGGAATGTCGCATATAACTGTGATAAAGCTGATTCTGAAGCAAAAATAATCAGAATTGCCTTTTTAAGTGACAGAAGCCGAGAAGATATTTTGGGTGAAGTGGAATATATCAGGTATTTGTACGAGCATGGCGGCAGTGTTTCGAATGTGGTCAACTCCCAGAAGGGGAATCTGCTGGAAACGATAACTCTTAATAATCATACCTTTTTTGTCTGCTTGTTTGAAAAGGCCAAGGGGGGGATGCTCGCGGAAAATAATTATCAGTATCGGGAAGGCGTTCCTATTACGGAATACTATTATAACTGTGGTAAAGTTCTTGGGAAAATGCATCAATTGTCGAAGGGTTATACACCTGTCCATTCCCGGTATTATTTTTTTGATAAATACAATGCCGATTATATAGATAAGCTAATACCTGACTCGTTACCTCTGTTGAAAGAGAAACTGGTAGACCTCCTTACAACCTTAGAAGGGATGGACAGGGATCACGAGTCTTTTGGGATGGTTCATTTTGATTACTGCGATGGGAATTATATGATCGATTTTAATACAGGGCAAATAACTGTTTTTGATTTCGATAACTCCTGCTTTTGTTGGTATATGTATGACCTGGCAAATCTCTGGACACTTGGAGTGGGCTGGATACAATTTGAACAAGAAACTGATAAACGCAAACAGTTTATGGATGATTATTTTAAAACAGTCCTTGATGGCTACAGATCCGAGACCAGGATCGAAGATTCGATGTTAGACACATTGCCATTGTTTATCCAAGTAACCCTCATGGAAAACATCGTTGATGCATTCGAGGTAATGCGGAACAATGGTGAAGACCCGGAATGCGATGAAGAGCTGTCATATCGTATAAAATGTCTAGAAGACGATATCCCATATGTAGGATTTTTCCATGAAATTTACTCATGTGATGAACCCTTTGAGTATGAGAAACGAGATATTTAGGATGAGGGTGTTTTTGATATGCTGCGGATAAATTCATATGTAGACTCAAATAAGCAGGAGTTGGAGTAAATATGGCTTACGAAAAACCGGAATTGACCATGAGTGAAATTGAAAAAGTACTGTGGAATCATCTTGGACAGGGAGCGGCTGAGATTACACCGTTGTCTGGCGGCAATATAAGCAACGTGTTTTCTTTTATTTTAGAAGGAAAAGACTATGTTGTGAAATTCAGCGATTTGGAACGAGCATATGAGACCGAACAATTTGTATCTAATTTGCTACTCGACCAAGGTATCCCTTTCCCAAAATGTTTGGGGTTAGGGAGGACTAATCAGTTAACCTATTTGATCATGGAGCGAATGGAAGGTCGCAATCTATCCGATTGTACAGCAGAGGAACAAACCCGTCTGATGCCGGAAATTATCGGCATTTTAACAAGAATGGCCGAAACGGATATTGGGGGAACTAACGGTTATGGTTGGATCGGACCTGACGGCAATGGTTCCTATTCATCTTGGAAAGACTTCGTCATTGCCGTAAATGCGGAAGATCAGACGGGGACATTCTGGGAAAATTGGCATGAACTCTTCCGCACGTCTTGCTTGGAAAGAGACGTATACGAAGAAATCTATAGTCGTTTGATGACCTATGTACCCTATAATGAATCTAATAGAAGCTTTATACACGGAGATTTTCAACAGTGGAATATGTTGTCCAACGGAACACGGATAACCGGCATTATTGATGGAAATTGCATGTATGGCGATTCTCTCATAGACCTTGCGGTTCTCGACAAGCATATGCCTTGGTGTGATGTTATTAACACATATCAAAATTATCAAAAGAAAGCTAGAATAGTGACCCCGAATTTTGAGGAGCGGCTAATCGGTGCCTATTATTTTAAGGGACTCGATGGACTTCGATTCTATGCTAAGATGGGCTGGACAGAGGCTTATCAGGACACACGGCATTTTCTTTTAAACCTAAAAGCGTAATAACTGAACACTTTACCTTATCCTATACATTTAATAGCCGCATAATTGCGGCTTTTTGTATATAAATATCAAATTTCTAGGAGCAAATTCTCCACTGGGATTATAGCCTAGGCTGACAACCTGTAATAAATGCACCTGAACTTGCCATTAATCCACTATCTATAGCTTTGTCCAACTTGATAAAATGTAAGCGCAATCATTTAATCAATCGATTGGAGGAGTATGGCATGAAAAAGATTGGGGCAGGTTTTATATTCTTACTTGTGATGTGCGCAGCCTTATCCACAACTACGTTCGCGAAACAGCCTTATTCATCCTATTGGTTTCCGGAGCAATTGCTTCAGTGGAGTCCGGCATCCGACCCGGATGCGGCATTTAACCGGAGCACAGTCCCGCTGCAGGACCGTTTTGTAGCAGATGGAGTCAACGCTCATGCAACCAAAGCGCCAAAAGTCATGGCTTTATCAGCACTGAACCCGGGAACAAGCGGAGTTCCATCGCAGGGTTCAAGCAAATTCGAAGCTAACACATTTACCTATTGGCAATATGTTGACAAGCTGGTCTATTGGGGTGGTTCCGCGGGCGAAGGGATCATCGTACCTCCAAGCGCTGATACGATCGACGCGGCTCATAAAAATGGCGTGCCGATCATCGGAACGGTGTTCTTCCCACCAACCGTATATGGCGGGAAGTATGAATGGGTCAAGCAGATGCTTCAGCAGAATAGTGACGGATCCTTTCCTGCTGCTGACAAGTTGATCCAGGTTGCGAGCCATTACGGATTTGACGGCTGGTTTATTAACCAGGAGACTGAGGGCGGAACGCCGGCTGACGCACAGCAAATGAAAGCTTTCCTAAGTTATCTGGAATCGCACAAGTCAAATTCTATGCACATCGTATGGTATGATTCCATGACCAATGAGGGCAGTATTAGTTGGCAAAATGCACTTAACGACAAGAATGCGATGTTCCTGCAAGACAATAAAAAGCAAATAACAGACAATATGTTCCTGAACTTTTGGTGGAAGGATCTTAAAAGCTCGGCAGAGAAGGCTAGAAGCTTGGGCAGAAGTCCTTATGACTTGTATGCAGGCATCGATGTCGAAGCCAAGGGTTACGATACAAAGGTGAACTGGAATCTGTTGTTTCCGGATAAAGATCCTGCCGTTACTTCCCTTGGTATTTACCGCCCCGATTGGGCTTTTAACAGCGCAGAGAGTATGGAAGATTTCTTCGTACGCGAGAACAAATTTTGGGTGGGTCCAAACGGGAATCCGAGTAACACCTCGAGCGATCAAGCCTGGAAAGGTATCGCTAACGATGTGATCGAATCATCACCAATCAATGAGCTGCCTTTCACCACCAACTTCAACACGGGAAGCGGACAGAAATATTTTGTAAGAGGGAAGCAGGTGCGGGATAAAAGCTGGAACAACCGGAGTCTGCAGGATATTCTTCCCTCCTGGCGTTGGATTGCAGACAGCAAAGGTACCCCGCTTTCACCAGTGCTCGATTGGTCCGATGCCTATTACGGCGGCAGTTCGTTGATGGTATCAGGCGTACTGAACCCTAACAATGCGACACATCTGAAGCTCTACAAGACCAACCTTAAGATCGAAGCAAGCACAAAGCTGTCTATTACGTACAAAACACAAAATAAGCCAAGCCTGAAGGTTGGTCTTTCATTCGCAGATCAGCCCGATCAAAATATCTTCCTTAATGTGAAGGATAAGACATCGCCAGACTGGACAACTGAAACATTGAATTTGACCCCATACAAAGGGAAACGGATCGTAGCGTTGTCACTGTATTTTGATTCTAAGAATGCGATTAATAATTACAACATTCAAATTGGCCAGCTCTCCATTCAAAATGCTAATGACCCGATCAAACCACTACCCGCGGTTCGCGATCTTAAGGTCACTCAAACTGATTTTCGCAATGGTATTTATGGAGATGCCAGATTACAGTGGAAACAGCTTGACCAACAGGTCAAGCAATACGAAATCTATCGAGTGCTTCCAGATGGCAGTGAGATGTTCATAGGTGCAACACCAAATCATGTGTTTTACGTTCCTGAGATGCGAAGAATAGACAAAGAAACTATCACAGTATTGAAGGTTGTTGCCGTCAATGGAAGATACGAGCAAGGTCAATCCTCTAGCGTGAAGATCAGCTGGCCGGATTATCCAAAGCCGACTGCGGAGTTCAAAACTGATCGAACCCTAGTCGCTCCAGGCGAGAGCGTAAACTTCACCGACCTGTCGACTGAAGTGACAGAAGGATGGTCATGGACCTTCGAAAGCGGAAACCCCGCGGTCAGCACATCAAAGAACCCAGTTGTGACGTTCGCTCAGGAAGGCGTTTATAGTGTGACGCTGACTGCAACTAACAGCTCGGGCCAAGACACAATTACGAAAAAAGCGCTTATCACAGTGAGTAAGGAAGCTGGAGCAGTGAAAAATCTGGCACTTGGTAAAACTGCAACAGCCGATCATGCCTGCGGGGAAAAGGAAGGGGCACCTAACGCCGTAGATGGTAAAGTGACGGATAACAGTAAATGGTGCGCAATTGGCAATCTGCCCCATTGGCTTCAGGTCGACCTCGGCGCCGAACATCAACTCAGCGCTTTTGTCATCAAGCATGCTGAGAGCGGAGGAGAATGGTCCGGTTTTAATACCAGTGATTATACGATTCAGGTCAGCAGTGACGGAACGAACTGGACGGATGTCGTCAACGTCCAAGGAAACTCGGCTGCCGAGTCGACTGATTCAATTGCGTTAGTAAAAGCCCGCTATGTAAAATTATTGATTCTCAAACCTACGCAGGGAGCCGATACGGCAGCGCGAATCTATGAGTTTGAAGTGAAGGGATTATAATATACCCTATTACGTCATTCTAATATTAAAACAAATAAACCGTAGGCCACTTGAGGGGCTACGGTTTATTTGTTCTAACACTAATGATAGCTGAAATCAAAAAAAGAACCTGATTTATCTCATCAGATTCTTATATATTGCATATGAAAAGACACGATGATATAATCAATTCACGATTGAAATTCTATAGTTAGGCGTAAAAATTGCATCTTATATATTTAGTTTATCATGCCGTTAAATTCTTGTCAATTTTTTTCTCAATTTAATAGTTAGGAGCGATAATAAATGCGTTCTTTAGTTCTCGGTTTTCAGGAAGTGGACAATACACAGCTTTTGCTCGTTGGCGGAAAAGGGTTAAATTTAGGGAAACTATCACAAATAGAAGGTATACAAGTACCAGAAGGATTCTGTATTACAACAGTAGGATATCACCAAGCCCTCGAACAGAACCAAACGTATCATGCTTTGTTGGATCAACTAACTATGCTGAAAGTAGAAGATCGGGATCAAATCGGTGAAATCAGTAGGAAGATTCGGCAAATCATTGTGGAAGCAGAAATTCCTTCCGATGTTGTGAAGGCAGTTTCTCACTATCTCACCCAGCTGGGTGATGAACATGCTTATGCAGTGCGTTCTAGTGCGACCGCTGAAGATTTACCACATGCCTCTTTTGCAGGTCAACAAGATACCTATTTAAATATCATCGGCATAGAAGCAATCCTTCAGCATATCAGCAAATGTTGGGCTTCTCTATTTACGGATCGTGCCGTAATCTACCGTATGCAAAATGGATTTGACCACAGTCAAGTTTATTTATCCGTTATCGTTCAAAGGATGGTTTTTCCACAGGCTTCAGGGATTTTATTTACCGCTGATCCGATTACTTCTAACCGGAAACTGCTATCCATCGATGCTAGTTTTGGACTTGGCGAAGCTCTGGTCTCTGGCTTGGTATCTGCCGATGGTTATAAAGTAAAGCAAGAGAAAATTGTCGATAAGAGAATAGCAACCAAAAAATTGGCTATTTACGGACTAAAAGAAGGCGGAACAGAGACCCGGCAGATCGAAATCGATCAGCAAGAGACTCAAACACTTACTGAACAACAAATTTTACAATTAGCAAGGATAGGCAGACAGATTGAAGCTTATTTTGGTTGCCCACAAGATATCGAATGGTGTTTGACCGAGGATACATTTTATATCGTCCAGAGTCGGCCAATCACGACTTTATTCCCCATCCCAGAAGCGAATGATCAAGAAAACCACGTTTATGTATCTGTTGGTCATCAACAAATGATGACAGATCCCATGAAACCGCTGGGATTGGCCTTTTACCTGTTAACGACTCCTGCACCTATGCGTACAGCTGGCGGAAGATTGTTTGTTGATGTCACACCAAGTCTTGCTTCATCTGGCAGCAGAGAAATGATCATAGAAGCCTTAGGTAAATCTGATCCCCTCATAAAAGACGCACTCATAACCATCGTAGAGCGAGAAGATTTTATAAAATTCTCGGCAGATAATGAAAAAGCTTCTACTCCGAGTAAAAGCAATGCAAGCCTGCCACCTAGTGATTCTCAAGTACAACTCGAAAATGATCCGACAATCGTTTCTGACCTCATTAAGAGCAACCAAGCCTCGATAGAAGAGTTGCAACAAATCATTCAAACCAAATCAGGGGCGGAGTTGTTTGATTTTATTCTGGAAGATATGCAGCAATTAAAGAAGATTCTATTCAACCCACAAAGTATGCGTGTGATTATGGCGGCTATGGATGCTTCAGCGTGGATCAATGAAAAAATAAATGAGTGGTTGGGTGAAAAAAACGCAGCGGATACGCTTTCTCAATCTGTACAAGGCAATATAACTTCAGAAATGGGTCTGGCGCTACTCAATCTCGCTGATGTGATTCGGCCTTATCCGGAAGTCATTGATTACTTACAGCAGGTTAAAGATGAAAATTTCTTAAATGAACTGGTTAGCTTTGAGGGTGGGCAGGAAACCCAAGACGCTTTCTATGACTATCTCAGTAAATACGGAATGCGATGTACCGGAGAAATCGATCTTACAAGAACTCGTTGGAGCGAAAAGCCAACTACACTTGTCCCCATGATTCTCAGTAATATCAAAAACTTTAAACCTAATGCTGGCCATCGGAAATTTGAGCAAGGTCGACAGGAAGCTTTGAAAAAAGAACAAGAGCTATTAGATCGATTGAAGCAATTACCCGATGGTGAACAAAAAGCGAATGAAACAAAACGAATGATTGATCTCATCCGGAATTTCAGCGGGTTTAGAGAATACCCAAAATACGGCATGGTTAATCGCTATTTCGTTTATAAACAAGCTTTACTGAAAGAAGCTGAACAACTAATACAATCGGGAGTTATTCCTGAAAAAGAAGATATATACTATCTCACTTTTGGAGAACTATGCGAAGTTGTAAGCACAAATAAATTGGATTACCAGATCATCAGCAAACGCAAAGAAGAGTACAAATTATTTGAAAAACTAACTCCACCACGTGTTATTACGTCTGAAGGTGAAATCATTGCGGGTAAGTATAAACGAGAAAACCTCCCAACTGAAGCTATTGTAGGTTTAGCGGTTTCTGCCGGTGTTATAGAGGGACGTGCGCGTGTCATCTTAAACATGGAGGATGCTGATCTAGAAAACGGAGATATATTAGTTACCTTATTTACTGACCCTAGCTGGACTCCATTGTTTGTATCTGTAAAAGGCCTAGTTACTGAAGTTGGTGGACTAATGACCCATGGGGCAGTTATTGCGCGTGAATATGGCTTGCCAGCAGTTGTCGGAGTGGAGAATGCTACCAAATTGATAAAAGACGGGCAACGAATTCGTGTGCATGGAACAGAAGGCTATATCGAGATATTGTAATGGCTGAATCACGAATGTGGTTTGACAAATTCAATCTTTTGAATTATTTTTAATAGTGAATTTTAAATTCATTATTAAAGGTGAGGGGCAATATGCAGTCTAAAAAAGATGAAGTGAAACAGGAAATTGAATCCGCCGCTTTAAAGGTATTTTTCCAAAAAGGCTTCTCTGATGCCAAAATGAATGATATTGCCGATGAAATTCAAATTTCTGTTGGAAATATTTATACTTATTTTAAAAATAAAAAAGAGTTGTTCTATTCGGTTGTTCCGCCGTCTTTAGTGGACTATTTGAAGAATGTGTTAGTGGAAAATATTCGCATCGATAACCAGACTTTTTTTGATGATGTTAATAATGAGAAAAAATCAGCTATCGTTCAAGAGCAAATAACTATATTAACCCAGTACAGCAGGCAGATTGTTATTATTTTTGAAAAGAATAAAGGGACCGTATATAGCAATGCCAAAAACGAGCTGATCGATCTGATGATCGAAACTAAAAGGCCCTATATTAAGGATCATTATAAAAGATACGAAATCGGAACCGAAGAAAATATGATTCTGCTGAAGATCATCGCGAACAATGTCATCAATATGATTCTGGATTTATTAAAGCACGAGATGAGCGCCGATAGCCGGAAACGGATTTTTGAGGCATTAAGCTTATACTGGCTGCATGGACTAAAAAGCTTAAACGAATAACGTCAATGCGCCGAATTTAGGTGTGGGGTGGAACTGGCGCACAACACTGCAATGAGGGACAACCAAGTGGATATGCACATTTAGCATCTACGAGGGTCCCTATTTTTTTAATCCAATAATGAATAATGAATTCACTATTTAAAGGTGTAATCATGAAACGGGGGAAGCTACGATGAAGATAGGTTATGCGTTTAAGGACTGCAATGTTATTTATGGAGATGCAATAAAAGGCACAGAAACCCATATGACTATTTTGATTCAGGAAAACGGATTGATTCAAGAGATCGGGAAAGCAAGCGCTGTAACTGTCCCGACCCATTACCAAACGATCGATTGTTCGGGGAAATATGTGATGCCCGGTCTCATCAACGCGCATGTTCATCTTTTTGCCGATGGGAAGCCATTTACGCTATCTGCCAGTGAAGGGCTGCTGAATTTTGCGTTTCATCATATTTTGGATACGAGACTGGGCAGAAACGTGTTGAAGAAATGGATGAAAAAAAATGCCCTAACCGCACTGCATTCCGGAGTAACAACGATGCGTAGCGTAGGTGAATTTTTTTATACTGATGTTCTTTTGAGGGATGAGATTAAGGCAAATCAATTTATTGGACCTAATCTTTTGGTATCCGGGTATTTCCTGAGCGTAACGGATGGCCACGGTGCACCTTATTTGGCTTTGGTCGGTGATTCACCATGGGAAGGGAGAAGAAATGTAAGAATCAATGTAAAAAACGGAGTGGACCTAATCAAAATATGTGTAACTGGCGGGGTTACCGATGCCAAAAGGGTCGGAGAAGCAGGCCGCTTGCAAATGACGGAAGAAGAGGTGGCTGCGATTTGCGAGGAAGCTCATAAAATTGGGATGCGTGTGGCGGCACATGCAGAAAGTACCGAAGGTGTAAGAGTTGCGTTAAAGGGTGGGGTGGATACTATTGAACACGGCGCGGAGATGGATGAGGAAATGATCAGGCTGTACAAAAATAATCCCAGAGCCTTAAAGGGCTACACCGCTGTGATCCCTACTTTACAAGCAGCTTATCCCAGTGCGAAATTAGATCCGAGCCTGACAAAGTTGAATACAACCATTAAGGAAAATGCCCGGCTTGTGTATGACTCAATGTTAAAAGGGCTACAGCAGGCTATAGAACATGATATCAAAATTGGTGTGGGCACGGATGCCGCTATGTCTTATGTAACCCACTATGATCTTTGGCGTGAGCTTGATCATTTCATGCGACAAACAAAGCTGAACGCAAGTCAGGTTATTGAACTAGTAACCAAATCAAATGCAGAGATTTTGGGAATCGATCACCTGACAGGTTCTATAGATGTTGGCAAATATGCGGATTTAATCATGATGGAGCAAAACCCATTGGAGAACATAAAAGCTTTGTCTGATGTAGCTATGGTTATGGTCAGAGGGAATTTAATACAAACACCCTCTGTGAACAGAATTCAAGCAGTGGACGAGCTGCTGGATACGGTTTGGAGTATTTAGGAGTGAGATAAATGATTGTAGAAGCACGTTTGGGTATCCTAGCTATTCTTAAAAGAACAGCGCCCGGTATGAATAACTATAAGCCTGTCAGCCTTTCTGGTCGGGAAGCTTATTTATTATGATTCCTGTAAATAACGGACCCGCCTGAAGGGAATTCTAGAGATGAGAGACATCTCAAATTCTAATCAGGATGAGGACAGAATTCATGAAGCAACCTTCCAGTAAAACTGAAGAAGAAGATAAACTGAAATGGTGGCAACTAAGCTTGTTAGGCATTGCTGGCACTATAGGAACAGGGTACTTTTTGGGTTCAGGTCTAGCAATTTCTATGGGAGGGCCAGCAGTGCTGCTAGCCTACATTTTAGCTGCTATTGGAACATATGTCGTATTTGATGCACTGGCTCAGATGACAGCGGAAGATCCGGAGCAGGGTTCATTTCGATCCTATGCAAAAAAAGCATTTGGAAATTGGGCAGGGTTCGGGAGCGGCTGGGTATATTGGTTTTCGGAACTGTTGATTATGGGAAGTCAGCTCACAGCATTGTCCATATTCTCACGATTTTGGTTCCCGCCCGTACCGATGTGGGTGTTTGCTGCCGGTTACGCTGTTGTGAGCCTGTTGATTGTGTTTTTTGGCAATAAGGGCTTTGACAGGGTTGAAAATATTCTGGCCATCATTAAAGTGGCGGCTATACTAATGTTCCTTGTTATTGCTGCCGTACTTCTGACGGGTTGGATCGGAGGTTCTAAGTTCTCACCGAAAGTTCCACTTGGGTTTAAAGCGTTGTTTCCATCTGGAGGTATCGGGTTGTGGTCTGCCTTTATTTTTGCTTTTTATGCCTATGGTGGCATTGAGGTGCTGGGAATTATGTCCTACAGGCTAAAGAAACCTGAGGAAGCTCCAAAAGCAGGAAAGGTGATGTTGCTGGGACTGGCTACGGTGTATGTTCTATCAATCGGGCTTGCAGTAATCATGGTGCCGCTTAGAGCTTTTAATCCAAAAGAAAGTCCTTTTGTGCTCGCGCTCAGCAGCGACCATCTGACCTTTGTTCCGCATTTGTTTAACGGGGTGTTGATCATAGCTGGGTTCTCCACGATGACAGCTTCGCTTTATGCCATTACCTCGATGATGATCACTCTTTCACAGGAAGGGGATGCACCCAAGGTTTTTTCGAAGAAATGGAAGGATAAATATCCGTTTTTTGCCCTTTGTTTAATAGCTGGAGGTTTAGGGGGTGCCATTATGATGTCATTGTGGTTGCCAGGAAAAGTATACGAATACATTACAACTGCTGCCGGACTGATGATCCTCTATAACTGGTCCTTTATATTGCTCTCCTCCCGCAAGCTGCTTAAGCCCAGTCTTCTAAATGGGGTGAAACGCTGGCTGGGCTTAGTGCTGATCGCTACTGCTGTAGCAGGTACGCTATTTCACGCGCTCAGTCGTCCAGGCCTCTACATCAGTCTGTTAATTGTTTCACTGATTGCGTTGAGTGATTGGATTGTTCAACATAACCATAACAAGAATGGCGGTTCTGTTAAGGATCACAGTACGGACGAACAGTCCAATGAATATCATTCTTTACCGGGCGATCCTGAATTTCGGATTAAGGGCATCAGGATGCGAAAAAACAAGGTTTAATAAAAAAAGAGAAGTCGGGCAGCCTGTACACCAAAATAAAAACCAAAGCCAATCAGCGACAGACCTGACAGAACGGAGATCGCCTTCAATACCCGAACAGTTAGAAATTTACGAAAGAGGCTGGAGGCGGCAGCCATGACTACATCCCAGAGTAAAATCCCGAGGACGATCGCTCCACTGTAGATCAATAACTGCTGCATTGGATACTCGCTAACCACCTTAGCTAATATTGAGCCGTATATACCCAGCCAAAAAAGGATGGAGAGGGGATTAAACAAGGACATCAGAAATCCCGAAAGATAAGATTTGGACAGTGAGACATCGTTTCCCCTCATCTCAATCCCTGAAATTTCTCTTGTATTTTTAATGCTGTCTACACCTGAATAGACGAGGACAAAGAATCCGAACAACCATAAAAACACTTTAACAAACGGAGCATCCAGCAGATGAATGAGGCCAAAATAAACAAGCAGCATATAGATGATATCGGCACTAACCGCCCCTAAACCAACTATCCAGGCAGGCATAAATCCTCCGCGGAGTCCCTTGTCCAGCTGTGCTGCATTAATGGGTCCGAGAGGTGCCGAGAGGGATAATCCTAGAATCATATAACCTATAAATACGTTAATGTTGTCCTCCTCCTTTATATAGATAACATATTCCAATAAAGGTCGTAGTAGGACAAGCAAAAGAAGGCCCGCGAGTGATTGCAGGCCTTCTTTTATAAGAAGCTGAAGAGTGAGTAGGATTACGCCTTAACGGATTCAGGTCTTTTGACAAGAAGAGGTGGAGGAATCAACCAGCCCTTTTTCTTAGTCAAATGTAGAATTTTAAGGCCGATGGCTGCTTTGGTAAGGTGATATTTAGCAAACAAAGCCCCTATATCTTCTCTGATCGATTGTCCCATTGCCTGACTACATGCCACAAGTCCAACAGCATTATCAGCTGCAAGTTTGGCAGCAATTTCAGGATCTGTGAAACGTGCCCCTACAGGAATATCTTCAAGCTTGGCATCGGGCCGATTTGGCATTACTGGTGCAGATGCAATACCTTGCTCTGAGAGCAGTGTATCACACTCACTGATTTCAAGCTCCGCTTGATCAATTAAAGCTCCTAATATTTTTTTCAGGTCATTGTCACCAGCGTGATACATATAAGCTCTGTAACAAGAGAGTGCTCCCTTTGCTACCATTGAGGCTTGCCAAACCGTAAAAATCTCTCCATAATGCATCGGTTCTTCTTTGGGGTTACCGCCTAGAATCCCTGTCATAAACAGTCTCCTTTATTGTTGAATTTGAACAAACATTAGCATGCCCACAAAAACACGGAAATTGCAGCTTTTCGGATAAAATAGGTATGTAAATTTGAGGCGTCGTCATTCGTGCAAGTTTAAGGATAAATGTGAAAATAAGGAACGATAAAATTGAACACGAGTTGTGGAGGAATCAAATGCTTTTCAACGTGATGATTGGAAGTATAAATGCCTTTTGCATTCAATGAAGTTGCTTATCACTGGAGATGGTGGAGTGTATCTCCAACCGAGGCAGGGATTGATGGAGAGTCATTGAGACTTCCAACACCTTTGGTAAGTACTCAGCTAATCAAACAAAGGATAACCTGTATGCCAGGAATATTAATGCAACGGGTAATCATAATACAACAGCGGTAGAACCGAGCGCAGGCAGTCGGGGATGAGTATCGAGAATAGGAGGTGGTTGGTCTCTTAGAGTTGCTTGGACTTACAAGCTTGCGGAATAGAAGCCGAGAAAAAAAGCTAAACTTTTTAGAGCTAAAGGGAATTGTAGGGGCCTTTTTTATGATTAGGATCCTGAGCTGGGACTGTATTTACAGACTCGTCAAAAAATTTATACCTTTAATTTGTTTCAAATAAAAAGCCGGTTTCAGGATGAGCCTGAATAACCGGTTTTACATTTTTTTAGCAAATCATCTTTAGGAGAGTTAGAAGAACCAATAAAGGATTACGCCGTGCGGCGCATATCTAGCACCAGCCACAGGTTCCAGAGTCGTCCGTAACCCGCACATGTTGGCATGCTCAGTGAGGAGTTCCGCGTATTCCACCGGAGCAGGACTTCGCAATGATAATTTTATTCTGAGTTTACGAAAATTGGCGGAACCGGACAAAAGTGGGAGAGTAACTGCAGTACTTCAGAAGACAGAAGCTTCTGGACCATGTTTATGATTGAAGAATAATTTTTTTAAAACTAAGGGATTTGAATTCATAGACCCTGTTTGATTAAACTCCAGATGCGTTCAAACCTGTCTTGGTAGTCAGGTAAATTCCAGGATTCTTTGAAGGATGGGAGGCTAAATACTGCAAACGCAGAGAGAATCGCCTCAGCCCGTTCCAAGTGGGGATCGTGATAGTCCATGAAGCCGTCAATGATTTGGTAGGAATCCCAGAGAACATCGCGTAATACCAGTGGATTGCTATCCACGTATTGAGTATTCAAGGCAAACATCTTGGGATTCTCGTTATAAGCGCGTTTTTTTGCGTTAACAAATGCCCATAGCCAATCGTGAAGCAATTCTTGCGGTTTAGTTAAATTAGTCATATCTAATTTAATTTGTTCTGAAATCATCCGGTTGAACCAGCTCTTAGATACAGCTGCCCAGAGCTCTTGCTTATTTTTAAAGTGCTTATAGAGCGCTGCATGGGTGATACTTAATTCATCCGCAATTTGTGAGAGTGTCACTTCAGATTTTTCCGTGCGTTTAATTAATGCCTCAGCTGTTTCAATAATGAGCTCTTGAGTGATTTTAGCCACCGTCCTGCTAACCCTTCTTTCTTCAATAAATTCCTTTTTATCGTTAATACACTTGCGAGTATTCTAACATATAAAATATTCAGTAACAATTGTTGATTTTTGTAACTTATTGTTTTATGCTTGTTGTGTAAGTTACAAAAACAAATAAATGTTACTTTTTTTAACGCATAGGAGGTCATTAATTATGAAAGCAGCACAGATCACCAAATATTCAAAAAAGTTCATAGTAAAAGTGAACGATATTCCAATCCCAGAAATAAGTGATAACGAAGTCTTGGTTCAGGTGAAAGCAGCAGCAGTTAATCATTTGGAATTGCTTATTGGTACCGGAAGTGTAAAGCTGATTCAGGATTATGAATTCCCATTAGTACTTGGTAACGAGCTGACGGGTGTTATTGAAAAAGTGGGTAAGAAGGTGCAAGGTTTCAAAGTTGGCGATGCAATTTATTCACGTCTGCCACTACAAAAAATCGGTGCCTTTGCGGAATACGCGGCAATTAATGCAGATGCCATCGGGTACCTACCCACCAATCTGAATTTTGTGACTGGTGCTGCTGCGCCATTAACAGGATTGACAGCCTATCAAGGATTAAATGAAGAATTAAATGCTAAAGCTGGCGAAAGCGTGTTTATCCCTGGAGGGTCTGGTTCGTTTGGCCAAATGGCCATTCCTATCGCCAAAAGCATGGGGCTCAAGGTCATCATCAGTGGAAATCCAGAAGCACGTGAACGGACAATGGCCGCTGGTGCAGACCAATATATTGATTATACGACTACGAACTATTGGGAACAGCTTAGTGATGTTGATTATGTGATGGATACCTTGGGACCCAGCGAATTTGATCATGAACTTTCAATTATTAAAGCAGGAGGCCGCCTTCTTTCTCTGCGGACCGGTCCTAACAAACGTTTTGCAGAAGATTTGGGCTTCTCTGGCTGGAAACAAAAGCTCTTCACCATCGCCGGGGCTAAGTATGATCATAAAGCGAAGAAAAAGAAGATTCAATATCATTTCATTTTTGTTCGCAGTGATGGCGAACAATTAAAGAAAATTACGAAGATTATTGAAGATAATGGGATTGTACCAGCAGTGGACCCTACAGAATTCCACATAGAAGATATTAACGAAGCACTGACTTTTGTTGCTGAAGGTCATCCTAAAGGAAAAGTTATTATCAGATTTTAAGAAGGGTCTCAATTGTTGTCAAAAAATTCTTTACTGATCATTCTAGAATTGATATACTGATGCAAATTAGAGTTAATAGTGTAGTTTTTACCTTAACTAGAATGATCGTTCTTGAATATTTTGAAGAAATTTATTAAGGGAGGGGGTGAATGAGATACAAGTTTAATCGTGAATATAAACTCTATTGAAATGTTGTTAATTGATCAAAAAACTTAAAAGGGAGAGAATAATATGAAATATACAGTGATTACAGGAGCAAGCTCAGGAATTGGGTATGAAACAGCATTGGCGTTTGCTGCACGCGGTAAAAATTTAATTTTGGTAGCTAGAAGATTAGATAAATTAGAAGAACTTAAATCAACAATTCAGAATATTGATCCTAATGTAGATGTTATTGTTCGTTCAAATGATCTGTCTATTACAGAGCAGGCTTACACACTGTATAACACTTTGAAGGAATACCAAATAGAAACCTGGATTAATAATGCAGGACTTGGTGAAGCTTCTTTTGTGGTAGAACAGAATTTAGATAAAGTTGAAATTATGTTACGTGTTAACATCGAATCCTTGACGATCCTTTCAACACTATTTGTGCGAGATTATGCTGATGTAGAAGGAACTCAGTTAATTAACGTATCATCCGCACTCGGATATGCCATTGCTGTTGGGAGCGTTGCTTATTCTGCATCTAAATATTATGTTAGTGCCTTCACCGAAGGGCTTGCAAAGGAACTAGAGCTTAAAGGCGCGAAATTAAAAGCAAAGGTTTTAGCACCAGCAATAACTGAAACGGAATTTGTAAAGAAATCTATAGATGCTGAAGAATTTGATTACAAAGCAAACATGCCTAAATACCACACTGCCAAACAAATGGCGAGTTTCATGGTAGAGCTTTATGATAGCAATGATATGATAGGGATTGTTGACCAGAACTATGATTTCAATCTGAGAGATCAAATCTATCCAATTATATCTGAGTTTTAAATCGAATTAGATATTAGTCACTAAAACGATCGTTGAAGAAACTGGAGCAAAAAGAACTGGCTTCCCTATTCTTAAACGTGGGGTACAACTTTTTTGCATACGCTGGAAAAAGATTGGACTCTGGATTGTTTATAAGCAGACAAAGTAAGAATTCTTCGGTAAGCATCAGTTAAGTTATCATGTTATGAATAAAATCAAGCATCTTGCTTGATTTTATTTACGTTTTATATATTAGTTTGCGGATCGTTTACTTAAATGTATAATGATTGCTTGAGGTGATTACAATGGCAAGAAGCAAAGAATTTGAAATTAATGAAGTACTAGATAAAGCGATACAACTATTTTGGATGCAAGGTTACGAGAAAACTTCAATGCAAGATTTGGTAGACTGTATGGGAATTCACAGAAGAAGTATCTATGATACATTTGGTGATAAGCACGCCTTATATTTGACGGCACTCCAACGGTACGAATCTACTCAAAACAAAAAAATGAGATTCTTGGTTGAGAAACAAGAACCCGTAAAGGAGATCATTCGACAATTTCTAGAATCTTCGATGAGGAGCGAAGGAGAACCTCAAGGATGTTTCATAGTTAATTCGGGTGTGGAGTTGGGAGTACTGGATCCGGAGGTTGCATCCTTTGTTGAGAATAGCTATTCAAAAACGGAGAAGTTGTTATATGACCTCGTTCAGACTGGCCAGCAAAGAGGTGAACTTAGAATTTCACTGGAGCCCGAGGCTATTTCCCATTATTTAATGAATGCCTGGTTAGGACTACGTACAATGGTAAAAACGGCAACGGACCATGGGAAATTAACAAGTATTATTCATACCATACTGATCACTCTAGATTAAAACTCCTTTATCTATCTGCAGTGTAAGAGGACAAGCACTTGTATCGAATGCCGAAAATAGACAATCAACTTACTGCTACCCGAGTACGCAAAGAATAGAACCGACTTAATACGCCCAGTTTAACTATATAAATACCGCGTCCGACACCAACTGTAAGGAACTAAGAATGCAGACACTAAAAAAACCCATGTTGACGATGGGCTTCTTAGTCAATGTGGATATTAATCTGTCCAAGATCGATAGATACGGCGCACTTCACGGAAGGATTGTTTAGGTTTGCGGTATTCATTAACCAGACCCTTGTTGTTGAAGCCGCGGGCACGGTCGCGAAAGTTCTTGCTGCTGCTCTTCAGATCGCCGCGGATGTCTGCAAACTGCCAGATGTAAGTCCCGCCAATTTTCGAATCATTTTTGAAGATCGCCAGTGCTTCAGTTACAATATCTGCCTGATAATCCTCGCTGAACAATCTCTGCTCCCAGCCCACATCCCCAAATAGTCCAGCACCACCGAATTCGGTCATGAGCACTACCTTGTCACCGGCTCCCATCTGCTCCGCACGCACATGGAACTGTTCCAGCATGTCTTTAAAGCTGGCTGTATCGCCTTCGTACCAACCAAAATATTTATTAATACCGATAACATCGAATAAAGGAAGTAGAATATCTTCGAGTGGATGCATCGTAGCGTAGGTGACAAGCCTAGTACTGTCGAGTTTCTTCACCAATCCGACTAGAGCTTGTGTGAAAGCATATGCTTCTTGCGTCCGGGTATCAATCTCATTATGAACGGACCAAAAGATCACACTTGGGTGATGCATATGCAAGCTGATCATTTCTTCAATCATAGTCAGTGCACGCTCCTGGAAGAGCGGCTCACTTACTGTTTCGTTCGGCAGAAAGGCTCCCCATATCGGAATTTCGCTCCAGTATACAATCCCTTGCTCATCGAGTAGATCAAGCCAATATGGGCTTTGGGGATAATGAGAACCCCGGACGGAATTGCAACCTAACTCCAAAATGATACTGAGCTCCTTGTGCATCAGCTTCGGAGGGAAGGCGAAACCCCACTCAGGATGCTCTTCATGTCTATTCACCCCCTTAAGATAAACGGGTGAACCGTTAATTAGAATCCGATGATCCTTTGTTTCAATATAGCGAAAACCGATCCGTTCAATCTTGTCGTCTTCCTCTGTCCGCAGTTGAAAGGTATACAGTTCTGGAAGACCTACGTTCCACAAACGTACTTCAGGCATAAGCAACTTGAACGTATGACTGAGGGTCTGGCCAGTTTCAATCTGTACTTCTTCCGAGTGCAATTCATGTCCGCTTTCGGAGAATGTGATCTTTGTAGTGTGCTGCTCCTTAAAGAAGGAATGGAGCCTCACCTGAACAGTGACATCGGCATCTGGTCCATGCAGTTCATAATCAATCTTCAGTTGTTCGATGTAAAGTTCAGGCAAATATTGCAGCTCCACCGACCGTATGATTCCCCCATAATGAAACCAATCCACCTGCTCCGTAGGAATCGTAAGTCGGTCCAAGGTGCTGTCCGTCCGGACGATAATCTCATGTTCTCCTGCCCCTAAGGAAGGAACAATAAATTCAAAAGGTGTAAATCCTCCATAGTGATATCCAAGGTGCTGCCCGTCCAAATAGACGTCGGCGTGGCCCAGCACGGCATGAAAGATGAGTCTGACATGCTGCGAATTCACAGTCTGTATTTTTTTACGATACCAACCGACACCTTCATAATCGTACATTCCCAGTTCATTATTCCAGCACGAGGGCACATAAAGAGACTGCCAAGAATGTGGAAATCGCTCAAACCATTTTTCTTGAACACCCGTATTTAACGGATCCTTCATGAAATCCCAAGGCCCATCCAACAGTGCAGTTCTCCGAATTTGATACTCGCTAAAAGTCCTTAACAAGTGTGTTCCTCCTTTTTTTCCTGTAATGTATTGTGAATTTCAGACATCTTGATAATATGGATAGTAACATTTGGAGTTTAAGCATTGAATAGAAAAAAACGTTACCGTCTTGTTTAAATCGCTCTTTTAGCAGCAGGAGGGGATATTAATTGGAAGAAAATGATTACAAGCTGAATGACCTCACAGTGCATATCCATTTTGTACTCGACAAAGCTACTTATCCCGGCTGGGAGGACATCCGTAACATGGTAAATGTGCACAGCTTGTACTGGATTCATGAAGGTAAAGGGGTTTTCCTGACCAATGTTGAGCACAAAGTAGAGGCTGGAATGCTAATCTATTTAAAACCAGGCCTTAAACTGTCCATGCGCTCGCAGATGGATGCTCCACTTCGCATAACGATGCTGCTCTTCGATTGTGCAGAGCTTAGTTATGATGCGGTATGGAAGGAAGTCAAGCCAATCGTAAAACTGAGACTTCCCTTCTTAAGCCAATATAACCAACAGCAAGCTGAGGAAATTAGCCAGCTGGTCTGGGGGATTCACCAGGACTGGCTACCCGGACTAACCGATGGCATAGCTGTATCCCGGGCTAAAATGCAGATCCTGCTGCATAAGCTGCACCAGACCGTACAACCGGACTGGAATCTGATGGAGTCTGGAGCTTTTGCCGCCTTCGAACAGATCAAGAAAACACTCGAGAACGACTATAAGGATCATCACCGGATCGAGAAATTAGCGGAGAAATACGGCATTTCGCCATCTTACTTGCGGAAGATGTTTCTGAAATTTACGGGGATGGGGCCGAAGGAATACCATATGCACTTACAGAACCAGCAAGCTTGTCGTTATCTGGTTTTTACCGATTATCCAGTTAAGGAAATCGCCAAATTATGCGGGTACTACGAAGAATATCATTTCAGCAAGATTTTTAAACAGCTTAACGGGATCCCTCCGACAGTATACCGAAACAAACAGAGAATCAAAGATTAATTGTCCCTTAGAACCATTGGCGAGAAAATCTTGCGTTTATGTTTTTTTACGGAAAGGGCTGTACCGTGATAGTATGAACTCATTGAGGCATGTTTAAGGAGGGGAAATTCGGCATGATTATATCACTCAAAAATGTATCATGGCAACGTGATACGACAATGATCTTACGCGATATGAATTGGGAAGTGAAGCAGGGACAACACTGGTGTATCGTCGGTCTGAATGGATCAGGAAAAACGACGATGCTAAACGTCGTGAACGGCTATATCTGGCCGACAACAGGACAAGTCGAGGTGCTGGACCATCGCTTTGGCGATGTGGATTTGAGAGAGCTACGCAAACGAATCGGTTGGGTAAGCACCTCCTTGCAGCAGAAGCTGTACGGCCATCAGACTGCCCTGAACATCGTCCTAAGCGGAAAATTCGCGACGATTGGTCTGTATGATAAGACGAATGAAGAGGATCAAAAGCAAGCCGAGGAGTTAATGGAGTTTCTAGACTGCTCTTCTTTGGCTGGTCGTACATATGATACCTTGTCGCAAGGACAGCGTCAGAAAGTCCTCATTGCACGCGCACTAATGGCCAATCCAGATCTACTAATCCTTGATGAGCCGTGCACGGGACTAGATATTTTTGCCCGTGAACAGCTGCTGCAGATGATCGAGAAGATAACAAAGCAACCTGGTGGACCAACCTTGCTGTATGTAACCCATCATATCGAGGAGATAACACCATGCTTCACGCACACGCTGCTGGTAAAGAACGGTGAAATCTACAAAGGTGACGAGACAGTAAACTGCTTGCAGTCAGATGTTTTGAGCGATTTCTTCGATACTCCCGTTGAAGTACAAGAACATCATAATCGCAAATGGCTTACACTTGCCGGTGATAAGTAAGACCCGTTATCTGGGAATTTGCTGTTATGTATCAAGACACATGGCACATACTTATTTCTACTGTTCGCAGGCAGTAGCAGGATTAAAAAAGACGAGTTAACCAATCAACGGTTGCTCGTCTTTTTTATGCTCAATTACTAACGCTATAGCTGGAAAATAGTTATGCGATTATCATTGCAAATGATAATCGTTATCATATATGATGAAGGAATAAATCTCTCCACATGGAGTGAAAGAGAAGGGGAGAGTAAGTCGGTGAAATTGAATGAGCAAGCTTTGCTATGGAATCAGGCATTCGTCAAAATCATAGATGTCCGGCATACAAGAATGGAACAAGGCGAGGAGCTACATGCGTACAGAATGCCTTCAAGCGCCTTCTTATATGTGACTAAAGGCAGCGCACAGCTCCAGCTGGATGGCATCGCACACCGCGTCAATCAGTATTCCTTGATCCATGGGGGCAAGGGTTTCAACCTTGATATTACGGCAGATGAGCTGCTGGACTATTATATGATTTTGTATAAAGCGGTACTGGCACTACCAGCCTGTCAAGAAACGGTCAAACTGATGGAGCAGCATAATCCGTTTCAAATGCAATATGTGTTTAAGCCCCATTACCCGATCTCCATCTTCCATCATGTCACCTCCATGAGTAAGGAGTGGCATCGCTCGGAGCTACTCGATAAGCTTCAAGTTAAAGCGATATTTTATCAAATGGTCTATGAAATACTAGAGCAGATGGAACGCCAAAATGTCATAGCCGTCAAGCCTGACTTAGTGGCCCAAGCGGTACGTTATATTCATGAGCACTATCGGGAACCGATTACGCTTGAGACGCTGCTTGAACACCTTGGTTGCAGCTCCAGACAGCTGCTCCGCGCCTTTAAGAAACAAGTGAGAACGAGCCCGATCGACTATTTGATTCAATTGCGGATGAGTAATGCGAAGCATTTGCTTCTTTCCACCGATTTCACATTGAAGGAAATAGCAGAGAGCGTAGGTTATACCGACAGCTATTATTTCAGCCGTATCTTCAAGAAATACGAAGGTGTTTCGCCCACCAGCTTTAAAGAAGCTGCATTAGAACAAGAGCAGCGTCGAAATAATCCATCCCTAGTGTTTAGATCTCCCATTGTTGCTAGTGGGCAGCAACGTTATATTGATAATGTATTTGAGAATCATTATCAATATAAGAGAGAAGGGGAAATACCGATGTATCGTAAGTCGAGAACAGCAATGGCAGCAACCTTATTATTTTGTTTCGCCCTTTGGTTAAGCGCATGCACGACAGGGGGGACGAACGTCACACCAGTGAACAGCAGCTCACCGAGTAGTAATGTAGCAGCTTCCGCAAGTCCGGCTGCAAGCCCGTTGTCGGATGCAGCCAATGACACAAGAGTGATTAACCATGCGATGGGGGAAGAAACGCTCACCGGTACCCCTGAGCGTGTTGTCATATTGACTAATGAAGGTACGGAAGCACTTTTGGCAGTCGGCATCAAACCGGTCGGAGCCGTTCAGTCTTGGATTGGCGACCCTTGGTACGACCATATCAAGCAAGAGATGGAAGGCGTCACCGTTGTCGGAGACGAGCTTCAACCCAATATTGAATTGATCGCGAGCCTCAAGCCGGATCTGATTATTGGCAATAAGATTAGACAGGAGAAAATTTACGATCAATTAAAGCAGATTGCTCCGACGGTATTCTCCGATGATCTGGCAGGAGATTGGAAAATTAATTTCAAGCTCTATTCCGAAGCCTTAAACAAGCAGAAAGAAGGAGAACAAGCGATGGCGGCCTTCGACAAACGTGTCGAGGAAGTCAAAGCGAAGCTAGGCAGCAAAGCGGATACAAAGGTATCAGTGGTCCGGTTTTCCGCCAATCAAGTTCGCATCTATCAGAAGCAAACATTCTCCGGCGTGCTCTTGAGCCAATTAGGTGTTTCACGCCCGGAATCGCAGGATAAAGACTCCTTTATAGAAGTGATGTCCAAAGAGACGATACCTAGCATGGACGGTGACGTGCTTTTCTACTTTGTATCAGAAGCTCCAGGTAAAAACGATGCAGCGAAGGTCGTGGAAGAATGGAAAAAAGATCCACTATTCCAAAACTTGAGCGTTAATAAGAACAACAAGGTAATTCAAGTCGACGAAGGCATCTGGAACTCGGCAGGCGGATATGAAGCGGCCAATCTGTTGTTGGACGAACTCGTTAAATATTTTGATGTGAAATTATAAAGACGTAACGAATGAACAAGCTGACGCTGTATTCGCGTCAGCTTGTTCACGATTCCGGCAGTTTAGTTGTTTGGGCTGCCTATGAATAGGAGGTTCAGTGCAGGCGTGAATGGTTCTTTCCTAAGCAAACGAAAGCTCGCCGGCCTAGTTGTTGGCGTTATCCTGCTGCTGATTAGTATGTTGTGCAGTGTATTGTACGGTCTTCATCGCTTTGAATTGAAAGACCTGTGGCAGGCTTACAATCATTTTGACGGTTCCAATGAGCATCTTATTCTGACAACAGCTCGTGTTCCCCGAACCTTGATTGCGGCACTGGTAGGGGCAAGCTTAGCCGTAGCCGGGGCGGTCATGCAGGTTCTGACAAGAAATCCATTGGCATCGCCCTCCGTCTTCGGTGTAAATGCGGGTGCTGTGCTATTTATTGTCATCGGGCTGCTGGCGTTCGGATCCTCGTTAACGATGAGTGGCATGGTCTGGCTTGCTTTTGCAGGTGCGGCCGCAACATCGACAGTCGTCTATCTGCTTGGCTTGCAAGGTGGTGGATTCGAACCGGTAAAGCTGACCTTGGCCGGCGCTTGTATGGCAGCTTTCACTTCCTCTATTACATCCGGCATTATTCTTATTAATAAGCAATCGCTGGAATCTGCCCTATTCTGGATGATTGGCTCTGTAGAAGGAAGAAATATTGAGCATTTGTTGATGGTACTGCCTTATATGATAACAGGGTTAGTGATCTCACTGCTACTCTCGGGCTCGTTAAATATTATGGCGATTGGTGACGATAGTGCGAAAAGCTTGGGGCAGAGGCTGACGCTGGTACGGTTGCTGTCGGCTACGGCAATCGTACTACTGGCCGGAAGCTCGGTAGCGGCCGCTGGTCCAATTGCTTTCATCGGACTTATCGTACCTCACTTATGCAGATACATCATTGGGCATGATTTCAGATGGTTGCTTCCTTATACCGCATTAGGTGGAGCGATCCTTCTGGTGACTGCGGATTTAGCATCACGATTTATCCTGGACTCCAAAGAAGTTCCGGTTGGCGTCGCTACGGCGATAATTGGAGTTCCCTTTCTGATCCTAGTAGCCAGGAGGAAACAGCATGCTTAATCCGCGTACAGCGAAACACACGTTCATGTTCATAGCTCTAGCTTTTATTATTGCCGCCTTGTCGCTTTTGAGCTTATCGGTTGGGGGAGTTAGTGTTCCATTAAAAGAGGTACTTGCATCTCTTGCCGGGCGAAACGCAGAAGCCAGCGATCTGATTATTATGCAGTTCCGTCTGCCACGAATAACAGCCGCTATTCTAATTGGTGCAGCATTGGCAGTTGCCGGGGCGCTATTGCAAGGCGTCATTCGCAATCCGCTCGCTTCACCTGATCTGCTGGGCGTAACCGGAGGGGCATCGGTAGCTGTGGTTGCCTTCATGACCTTCGTCACCGGCTACAGCATCCACTGGATACCGTTCATTGCCATCGGTGGCGCGTTGATTGCGGCTATCATCAATTATGTATTTGCTTGGAAAAAAGGGGTGTCACCATTCCGGCTGGTACTGATCGGCATTGGCATTTCTACCGCAATGGGGGCGCTCACCACATTCCTGCTTATTAGCGGTCCAGCGTATTTAGCCGCTCAAGTGTTAAATTGGATGACGGGAAGCATCTACGGTACCAATTGGAGCTATATCAAGGTGCTCTGGCCGTGGGTAGCGATATTTATTCCTTTGTCGCTGGGTCTGGCGAAGGAATTAAATGTGCAATCTTTAGGTGAAGATGTAGCTCGCGGGCTTGGAAGCAGGCTCCAGCTAAGCCGGATGATTCTCTTATTTTATAGCGTTGCACTCGCCGGCGCTGCGGTCGGTGTAGCGGGGACGATATCGTTCATCGGATTGATGGCGCCGCATATCTCTAGGAGGCTTATCGGAAATTCTTATAAGATGATCATCCCGGTATCCGCATTAATAGGTGCGATCATTCTACTGTTGGCGGATTTGGCGGGAAGAATGCTTTTTCAGCCGCTGGATATTCCAGCAGGCGTATTCACAGCAGGCATTGGAGCTCCTTTTTTCATGTATTTGCTATTTAAACGAAAAAAGGATTAAATCTCCTATTAGAGAAGAAAGGGGAACGAAGGAGGAAACCGAACTTCTGTTTTAGAAGCAAAATACAATATCGAGTTTGCCATTTTGGTTATTGGTTAGAATATTTTTGTGAATCTGATAAAGACCCGCGCCTAGCGCGGTTTTTTATTTTGTTTGCAGGTTTTTAGCCACTTCCGGGAAACAGTCAAACCACATATTAACGGTACCTGTAAAAAACATTTTGACATATCTAACAGGTACCGTTATAATACAAATCAACAGGTACCGTTATAAAGTTCAACAGGTACCATAAAAACTTAATGGAGGATTCATTATGGACATGAATACTGAATTGTACGAAAAACTCGCGAAACTGCAATGGCTGTTGCAAAGGCAACACTTGAAGTCTCATGCCGCGGTTGGTCCTATGGCCGACGCATCACGTGGGCAAGGGAGGATATTAGCGTTTCTTCGGATGAAAGACGGTATCAGCACCAAAGACTTATCCTATATGTTGGACATCCGTGTATCATCCCTCAATGAATTGCTTGGTAAACTGGAGAAAGCAGAATACATCACCCGTAAACCCTCAGAAACAGACAAACGTATCATGTTGATTTACCTAACGCAAAAAGGACAAGAGGAAGAGAAACAAGAGATAGACAGCGGCAACATATTTTCTCGCTTATCGCCAGAAGAGCAGATAGCTTTCGGGGATTACCTAACTCGCGTCATTACAGCTTTGGAGGAAGAACTTGGATCGGGCGAAGAACGTGATGTGATGGCTATGTGGATGGAAGCTGCCAAGGCGCGCATGGGAACAGAGGAATTTGAAAAAATGATGGCTATGCGCGGACAAATGCACACAATGTGGGGAAATTCTAGGGACGAACGCTTTAGCGGAAGGTTCCCTGGATTTGGCGGAGAAGGGCGTGGTGACATGCGCGGATTCGGCTGGCCTTCCAGCGATGACAGTAATTCGTCACCTGACAAGTCACATGGCCCAGACGATAAGTAATTAAAGTCTTTTAGCAAACAGTAGCTGAGGCGCTGCCTTTCCACCAGAGAAAGATGAACGGCAAAGGCAGCGTAATGTGAAACTGAAGAATAGTCAAATTTCGTACGCCAAATCTGAAAACTCGTCGTTAGGGTACAGGTTTGCTTGTTGCTGCGTCACGGATCATATTGGACCGATAGTTAGAATTCTAAGTAATTTCAAAAAACAAAATAAAGAAAGATAGTGGTGAACCTTATGGATGCAGAAAACCTCCATTACTTTGAAAAAGCACCTGTCGCAAAAGCCGTAGCTCACTTCGCAGTACCGATGATGCTAGGCATGTCGATGAGTGTCATATACTCCATTTTGAATGCCTATTTCCTTGGTACACTGGGCAATACTGCGATGTTAACCGCACTCGCACTAACTTTACCGTTATTCGCCGCCATTATGGCGCTAGGTAACTTGATTGGTATCGGTAGCAGTGCATTCATCTCCCGTTTGCTGGGAGAGAAAAAATATGATGATGTAAAGCATGTGTCTTCATTCGCCTTTTACAGCAGTTTAGCTCTCGGTCTTATTTTGATGGCTGCCGGCATCCCGTTGATCGATTCAATCGTTCATGGCTTGGGAGCGACGCCTGACTCCTTCGGGTTCACGAAGGACTATGTCACGATTATGCTTATTGGTTCACCTTTCGTCGTTCTATTCTTCACGCTGGAGAATATCGTGCGCTCGGAGGGGGCAGCGATCACTTCGATGATCGGCATGCTTCTCAGTGTTGTTGTGAATATTATTCTCGATGCGCTAGTCATTTTCGTCTTCCATTGGGACGTGATCGGGGTTGCATCTGCTACAGTCATTTCTAACTTGGTTGCAAGTGCATTCTACGCCTTCCACATGGGATATAAGAGCCAATTCTTAACCATCTCTGTAAAATGGTTCAAAGCTTCCAAAGACATTCTCAGCAATGTATTTAAAATTGGAGTACCCGTTTTTGTTATGAGTCTCTTCATGGGTGCAATGTCACTTATCTTTAACCGTTTTCTGGTCGAATATGGGGAGCAGGCCATTGCGGCCTTCGGAATTTCATCACGATTATTACAATTTCCAGAGGTTATTCTGATGGGCTTATGTGAGGGAGTCGTGCCGCTGATTGCCTTCTCTTTTACAGCCAATAAATTACGCATGAAGCATACCATTACATTCACAATCAAAGTGACTGTGGCATTAGCAGCCGTGTTCGGCATTATTGTATATCTGATTTCCGACCACTTAATCGGTTTATTTACGAATGACCCGCAATTAATTGAACTGGGCAGCTATATTCTTCATGTAACGTTCTTATCCCTGTTCATTTCAGGAACGACCGCGTTGTTTACGGGGATCTTCCAAGCGACAGCACAAGGAACCGCCGCCTTTATTATGTCAATTATTCAAGGTGTTACTCTGATTCCAGTATTGTATATCGCTAATCGAATGAACGGTTTCCACGGAGTAGTCTGGTCGCTCGTCATTTCAGATGCTGTTGCGTTCCTTGTGGGTGCCATCATGCTGTATGTTCTGCGGAACAAATTGCAGCCTGATTTAGATACTTTAGTACAGTAGAATCCTAAGCTTTAAGTTGATATTTTTAGTTCATCTAAAAAAACCTTGAATCAGCAAGGTTTTTTTGGTGCATTGGGCTTACAAGTCCACTATAGCTTTTAATTACGGGGCTTATTGTAAAATGATATAATTTTGAACACTAAGGAACATCTCATCAATCTTGTTCAAATTCTGATTAATATACATTTCTAAAGGTGGTTCATACAGTATGGTTGATTTCGAATGGTATAGAAGCTTTTGCACAATATATAAGTATAAATCGATTTCCGAAGCTGCAAAAACCCGTATGATGACGCAGCCAGCCATGAGTCAGCACTTAGCCGCCTTGGAAGCGGAGGTGGGAGAAACTTTATTTATTCGTTCGACTAGAAAAATCACCCCTACAGAGCGGGGGAAGGAGTTATATTCACAGCTCGCTCCGCTCATAGAGTCATTAGAGAATACGACGATGAGCTTTAAAATGGCTTCTTTACCTACGCAAAGTGTAATCAAGCTTGGAGCAGCGCATGAGTTTTTTAGTGAAAAAATACTGCCACAGCTTCCTAAATACAATACTTGTACCCTTTCGCATTTTGGAACCGCCGAGCAATTGCTAGAGCTGCTGAAGGAAGACAAGTTAGATATCCTCATTATGTCAAAAAGGTTCCCAGCTCCCGGTATCGAGTATTTGAAATTGATGGATGAGGAGTTTGTTATAGTAGCTCCAATCGATTATGAAATCCATGAATTTGATAATCTGAAGCTTGAAGAGCAATGGCTCTCTGAACAGAAGTGGATCAGCTATGGTCTGGAATTGCCGATAATAAGAAGAATTTGGAGAGAACATTTTAAGAAACGTCCTGAAATTAGACCTGTTCACATCATTCCTAATTTACACATGATCCTAAAGGCTGTTGAAATCGGTATGGGCTTGAGTGTTATACCTACATACCTCTTGCAAAATTCATTAAAAGCAGGCAAAACAAAAGTTGTGTTTAAGCATTTAAAAGTAGAAAACGAGTTATATATCGCATATCAGTTAAAGAATAAGCATTTGCCTCAGTTTCATGAGATCATTTCTGTCATAAGAGAAACGAAGATGGATTAGCTAGTATCATTTATAAAAATATTTATTAATACGTCGTTATTTCGTAATTTGTTTTATTTATACCCTGAAGCTTACAATAATGTAGTAACAAAATTAAAAATAATTGAGGCTGGTGCCATACTTGGTCGAATGAACAAGCGTCAACATCATAGATGAGGAGGAATTGTTATGAAAGTGTTTGTTACAGGAGTTTCAGGATATATTGGCGGATCGGTGGCTAAAGCTTTGTTAGATAACGGGCATACTGTTTTCGGACTGGTTCGCAATCCCGATAAGGTGGAGGCGTTAAGAGTTATTGGTATAGAGCCTATACTCGGCACGTTGGAAGATACGGGTACTCTAACGAAATATGCTAAGCTCAGCGACGCAGTAATTCACACGGCCGATTCGGATCATTTGTTGGCAGTTGAGACGTTCATAGCTGCTTTGCGCGGAAGTGGAAAACCATTTTTGCATACATCAGGTTCAAGTGTGGTTGGGGATGATGCCCGTGGCGAAACAGCGAGCGAACAAATTTTTGAGGAGGAAACACCATTTGTGCCTATGGATATTAGGGAAAACCGGGTAGCGATCAACAACCTCGTACGCAAGGCTGGAATTGAGGATTGGGTAAGAAGCATCGTGATAGTCCCATCTATGATTTATGGTAATGCACTAGCGTTGCCTGTGGAAAGCGATCAATTGCCGCAAATTATTCGCAAATCGAGAGAGTTGCAGGCAGGCGTTCACGTAGGTAAAGGCGTAAACCGCTGGTCCAATGTCCACATCAAGGATTTGGTCCAACTGTATGTATTGGCACTTGAAAAAGCACCATCCGCGTCGTATTTCTTTGCCGAAAATGGAGAGGAATCTTACGGGGACATCGCCAAATCGGTCAGCGAGGCGTTAGGCTTTGGAGGCAAGACCATAAGCTGGCCCGCAGACAAAGCGATAGCAGAGCTTGGAGACTGGGCACGCTTTGCAATCGCCTCTAACAGCCGTGTAAGTGCCACCCATGCAAGAAATTTACTTGGTTGGGCTCCAAAGGAAGAGTCGCTGCTTAGCTGGATAAAAAATAATATACAATAATTAAAGTAGAATAATCTTAAAAGGAAAAGTTTTCGCTTATAAACGCAGCGGGAAAACACAAAAAAGTCACCAATTTGGTGGCTTTTTTTGAACAGTTAAATTTTAATGCTAACTTCTCCACTTGAAAGATATTCCTCGTCACCATTCTCATATCTGACTTTCAGATGGCAATCGTCATCGATATCAATGGCTGTTGCTTTACGTTGTTCATTATCCTTTATCACGGTCACAGGTTCGCCAAGTGAAATTAACCTTTTTTTGTATTCGGAAAGAAACAATCTGTCCGTTAAATGTTCATAATATCTCATGAAATGGTTTAGTACTTCTGCAACGAGACGGTTGCGCAGATCACCATAAGGATTGTTTTCTGAAATTACAGTTGTTGCAATCTCGGTAAGATCATTGGGAAAGCCTTCGGAAGGGAGGACTACATTGATACCGATGCCGAGGACAGCATAATCAAGCCAGCCGTTTTCCAATGACACGGATGCTTCGGTAAGGATCCCGCATACTTTTTTACCTTCCATAAAAACGTCATTTACCCATTTAATCTGCGTTTCTTTACCGGATACGCTCTCGATAGAAAGGGCTACAGCTACTGCGGCGCAAGTGGTCAATAAAGCTGAGTCTGTTGCGGACAGCTTGGGACGCAGCAGGATGCTCATATAGATACCCGTTCCAGGTGGAGAAAAAAATTTCCGGCCCATTCGCCCGCGACCAGCTGTTTGTTCTTCCGAAAGAATCACTTTACCTTCAGCTTCTCCATTTGAGGCAAGGTTTTTTACGGCTTCATTCGTGGAAGATATGGTCTTAAAGACTTCAACACGTAACTTTTGCCCCTGAGTATCCAGGTACTTTGAAATTGCACTGGCTGATAAGATATCCGTTTGTGGTGACATGGAATATCCTTTATTGGTTACAGCTTGTATGGAATAACCGTCTGTCTGTAAAGATTTTATGGCTTTCCAGACCGCGCTGCGCGTCACGGATAACTGAACGGCTATTTCCTCGCCGGAAAAATATTCACCCTTATTACTGTCGAGCAAGGCAAGAATATGTTCTTTTACTGTCATGAACTTAAACCTCCAAAAGTATAACTCTCCGACCAAAACCCATTGAATAGATTAACATCCAACGATTGCGACTGAATACTCTAATTCTATATAACAATAGGAAAAACTCAAGCATGGTATTTTATTCCATTGTAAACCATATATAAATTTATGGTTTACAATAAAGAATAACTCCATTATAATTCAGCTTACTGGACGTATTTACTAACCAGAATACAATCATTGATATCCAATGGAGGTCATTTTTTTGAAGACAAAAGAACTTATTTATGCTGCATTATTCGCAGCACTTATCGCGGTATTGGGGATGATACCGCCCATCCCCCTCGGCTTCATCCCCGTTCCGATCACTGCCCAGACGCTTGGCGTCATGTTGGCTGGATGTTTTCTGGGGAAACGGATGGGCGCCCTCAGTCTCATTATTTTCATCATACTAGTAGCCATTGGGCTGCCTGTACTGACTGGCGGTCGCGGCGGAATCGCGGTGTTAGTTGGACCTTCTGCAGGATACATATTTAGTTTTCCAATCGCGGCCGGCCTTATTGGCTGGTATTCCGAAAAAATCTGGCCGAAGGTTCGAACTTGGAAGCTGGTAGCTATCAACATAATCTTCGGTGTATTACTAGTGAGTCTGATTGGTGCCCCTGTCATGGCATTGTTAACCAATACTTCGATCTGGGCTGGTCTTGTCGGAGCGTTGGCCTTTCTTCCGGGAGACATCATCAAAGCCGTTATTGCAGCCGTCATAACGATGCAGTTGAAAGCAATTAGCCCTATTGAAGAAAAAACACAAATATAATGTGATTTGAAACTCGGGTAAATAAAACCCGGGTTTTTTTATTGAAAAATAATAGGGTATGGTTGCGAATTTGTTTATACTATAAAAATTAAAACGAAATTGAAGTGGGTGTAGAAAAATGGATAAGGGATTTAATTTAGCTAGTCAACTATTAACGCTGCTTGATACAGAACATAGATGGTTTACCTTAGCGGAAATCGAAAAAAGTTTAGGGATCTCTGATAAGACCATCCGGAAGATGGTGGAGGAAATCAGCAAGCAATTACCATCTACTGTAACCATTGAGGTTTCTAGAGGAAAGGGAATAGTTCTTCAACGTGATGGGCGAAGTACGATTAGTGAAGTGATTTCTTCTATGTTCAGACAAACCATCTTTTATCGGCTGATGGATTTTTTGTTTACGAATGTGGGTCGACTGTCAGTGGAAGAGCTCTCCGAAGCCATGTTTATGAGTACCTCGTCTTTAAAGAAATTGATTGTGCAATTAAATAATGATGATCTAAAAGCTTATAAGCTACGCATTAGTTTTTCTACCCCCATGATTAAAGGGAATGAAATGAATATTCGATATTTTTATTGGAAGTTATATTGTGATGCGTATGAGTTTACAGGCTGGCCCTTTGCGAATGTTGATTTTGCTTATATTAATCAGTTAATCACAAATATAGAAAATGAGAATAACATTGTATATTTTATCAATTCCAAAAGGAGATTATCGTTTTTGTTGGCCATTGTTATAGAAAGAGTGGCTAAAGGAAAATGTGTAAAAATCGACGAAAATGCTTACCCTTGGGAAAAGGGGATGTTTTATTTTCCAGTGAAAACTATTGCAAAACGTCTTGAGGATATGCTGTCCCTTGAATTTCCAAACAGTGAAATATTCTTTATGCAATCCATGGTTAGTCTCAGCCAATATCATTATTATGAAGGGTCAGAGATCACTCCGATGAAAGAAGTCGAATTACACAAGGATAAAGAAGAATATCAAATGGGGAATCTGCTTCTAATGTTATTAGCAAAGGTATACCCGAACTTAGATATGCAAGAACGGTTTATTTTGGAGATTTACGGTTTCTTTGACAAGCTATTAATCGAAAATGCCATTCCTGAATGGATGATGATTTCAACAAGTCATTTAACAACATATGTTCAAAAGGAATGCCAACAGATTTATCAAGAATTGCAAACCTGTATGCAAACGTGGAATAAAACTTACCCTTCCGTTTTGTTTAATCATTTTCATTTAACAAAGCTAACCTTAATTGTCCGCTCGAGTTTACGTTATAAAAGTAAGAGGGCCTTTTTAGTGATCGGGGAAGAATTTTCAATTCGTCATTACATAGCAGATTTGATAAAGAAGGAAATTGGAGATCAGTTGATCCTTAATACTTCCATAATGAAGGGCTTGACCGACGAGATCATGCAGCAAAATAATATCGATCTTGTCATTAGTAATATCCCGGTTGCATTAACGACAGTGCCTGTTGTTATTATTTCCACGATCCCCTCTAAAAGAGATTTAGACAACATTCGTAAAGAACTGCTTTTATAATTTGACCAATTATTTTCCGTAAGCTCCGTAAGTTTTTGGTCTAGTTTGTAATGTTAAAAAACCTTATGCTCAATCTAGTTTCGAAACTGATTTTACTTGAAGGCAAGTGGAAAGCGATTTCGGTAAACCTCAGTTTACTATTAAAAGTTGGAGGAAGAACTATGAGTAGGCATTTAGGTGCAAATAAGGGAGAAATAGCAGAGCTCGTTTTGCTGCCAGGAGATCCTTTACGTGCAAAGTTTGTGGCAGAACACTTTTTAGAGGAGGCTTATTGTTATAACGAAGTAAGAGGGATGTATGGATACACTGGATTATACAAGGGTGTGCCTGTGTCGGTTCAGGGGACAGGGATGGGAAATCCATCGATGAGTATCTATGCAACAGAATTGATCGTCGATTATGAAGTTAAGAAATTGATTCGCATTGGTACATGTGGCGCGATGCAGGAAGATATCAATATCCGCGATATTATATTAGCCCAAGCAGTATCTTCAGACAGTAATATGACGGAAAAGATCTTTCATGGCTGTAATTTTGCACCAACGGCAGATTTCTCATTGCTAATGAAAGCATATCAACAAGCACAAGCTAAAAATGCAAAGGTGTTTGTTGGTAACATCTATAATTCTGATGAATTCTATCGTGAAAATTTAGATCGGCTTCATAAGTTCATGGATTTCGGTGTATTAGCTGTAGAAATGGAAAGTACCGCCCTATACACTTTAGCCGCTAAATATGGTGTAAAAGCGTTATCGATTTTGACCGTTGGCAGTCAATTGTTAAGACAGGAGCACCTAACTCATAAAGAAAGTGAACAATCCTTTTATGAAATGGTCGAAGTAGCTCTTAACACAGTCGTTGAAGGCTGATTTATTGATAAGAGTGCAGTGTTGTTAGAAAAGAGAGTGAGAAAGAAATGAAGGTAATACTGTCAGGATTGCAGTGGATGATTTTTATGATCGCTGGTGCAATTGCTGCACCCATTGCTATCGCAGATTTATATAACTTAACACCCATAGAGACTTCTGGACTCATTCAGAGCACCATGATTACTTTAGCAATAGCTGGATTTTTACAAGGCCTGATGGGTCATAAATTCCCTATTCATGAAGGTCCAGCAGGGTTATGGTGGAGCATTTTTACCATTTACGCGAGTTTAGTGGGGGGACTCTATTCCTCTAACAACGGCGCTTTACAGGCTTTAAGTGGAGCGATGATCATTAGCGGAGTGTTGTTTATCCTAATTTCAGCATTTAAGCTAATGGATAAAATCGCTCGTCTTTTTACTCCAACCATCACCTTTATTTATTTACTTTTATTGATCTTTCAATTAAGCGGATCTTTTATGAAAGGGATGATGGGGATTACCATCGCCCACACCATGTTAGATGTTAAAGTATTCATCCTTAGTGTGATCGTGGTCTGCATTACCTTTTGGTTAGGCAACAGCCGCTTTGTATTACTAAGCCAGTTTTCAATAATTCTCAGTATAGTGATAGGCTGCCTATTATTTATAATCTGCGGTAGTATGCCGGCGGTTTCTCGTGCGGATACTCTATTTAAGCTGCCGGAAATATTCCCATTTGGAACACCCCGATTCGATGCCGGGACAATTACTACTGCATTTTTACTAACCCTATTATTAATAACCAATGCAGTGGCATCCATCCGTTTGATGGAGACCGTTATGAAACCAAAGCAAGGGGATCATCGTCGTTATTTGCGCGCCGGGTTTAATTCTGGAATTACGCATCTTATAAGTGGTGGTTTAGGAGCGGTCGGCTCAGTCCCTATTTCGGGAGCGGCGGGATATGTTGAGCAAACAGGGATGAGGGAGCGCAAATCATTTTTAATAGGCTGCAGCTTAGTGATCTCAATATCCTTGTTTCCGCCTATGATGAATTTCATATCTGCGATTCCAGCTCCCATAGGCTATTCTGTTACCTTCGTCATTTTTGTGAAGATGGTCGGACTAGCGCTAAAGGAATTGAAAAAGGTTATTCATGAAGAGCGAACATTTATTGTCAGTGGGCTTTCCCTTTTAGTGGGTGTAGGTTTAATGTTTATTCCTGCATCAGCTACGGCCCATTTATCTCCGATCGTGATAGCCATTTTAAATAATGGATTAATATGCGGGAGCCTGTTAGCGATTATTTTGGAACAAGGGTTAATGTGGAAAGATGCATTTCGATATGAGGATTCCAAGAAAATTAACCGATAATTTGGAGGGCTAAAAATGCATTATCTAATTTCTATTGCTGGTCTGGTTATTGTTCTATTACTGGCATGGCTAGGAAGTAACAATAAGAAAAAGATTAAATATCGTCCGATCATTGTAATGATTGCTATTCAAATAGGTTTGGGATTAATTATCCTAAAAACGAGCATTGGAGAATTTTTGATTAAAGGGTTTGCTGATAGTTTTGCAAAATTACTTGGATACGCCAATGAAGGTACTGACTTTGTGTTTGGCGGCATTGCAAATGAAGGGGCGCATACATTTTTCCTTTATGTTTTGATGCCCATTGTTTTTATGTCAGCATTGATAGGGATTTTGCAACATTACAAAATACTGCCATTCATTATAAAGTATATTGGACTGGTATTGAGTAAAATAAATGGCATGGGTAAATTGGAATCTTATAATGCAGTTGCAGCCGCAATTGTCGGACAAAATGAAGTATTTATTTCGGTGAAAACCCAGCTTGGACTATTGCCAAAACATCGCTTGTATACATTATGTGCGTCTGCAATGTCTACGGTATCCATGTCAATCGTTGGTTCCTATATGACGATGCTAGAACCTCGGTATGTAGTAGCTGCATTGATATTAAACCTATTTGGCGGATTTATCATTTCATCCATCATTAATCCGTATGAAGTTACACCTGAAGAAGATATTGTTGAAGTTCAGGTAGAAGAAAAACAAACGTTTTTTGAAATGCTAGGCGAATATATTATGGATGGCTTTAAAGTAGCCATAGTAGTTGGGGTAATGTTAGTTGGTTTTGTGGGAATCATAGCTTTAATTAACGGAGTCTTCAGTGGCATATTCGGAATCTCGTTCCAAGGAGTGTTAGGCTACGTCTTTGCACCCATCGCCTTTCTTATCGGTGTGCCATGGCATGAAGCTGTTGAGGCCGGTAGTATTATGGCGACAAAGCTTGTTGCGAATGAATTCGTTGCTATGCTTGACTTTGTTAAGATTCAAGAAGGTTTAAGTGGCCGTACTACAGCCATTGTCTCCGTTTTTCTAATCTCATTTGCTAACTTTGGGTCGATTGGTACCATTGTGGGTGCAGTGAAGGGATTGAATGAAAAGCAAGGGAATATCGTCGCACGATTTGGATTAAAGCTGTTATTTGGCGCCACACTTGTAAGCGTTTTATCAGCTTTGATTATCGGTATCATATTCTAGTTGTAGCAAGGAGTATTAACATGAAACAAACACCCCGGTTTAAGCGGATTTTCGTCATCGTTATGGATTCTGTAGGCATTGGTGAAGCTCCAGATGCTGAAAAGTTTGGGGATGCAGGATCACATACATTACGGCATATTGCAGAAAAAATGAATGGGCTACATGTTCCTGCGTTATCCAAGCTAGGGTTAAGTCATATTGACTCAATACCCGGAGTTCCCAAAGTGGAGCGCCCTTTAGCTTATTGGACCAAAATGCAGGAAGCTTCTAATGGAAAGGATACGATGACAGGTCACTGGGAAATCATGGGCCTACGAATTGATGTTCCTTTCAAAGTGTTTTCTGAAGGGTTTCCTTATGAATTAATTAATGAATTAGAAGAAAGAACAGGACGAAAGGTGATTGGGAATAAACCCGCTAGTGGTACAGCTATTCTCGATGAGCTTGGACAAGAGCATATGAACACAGGCGCACTCATTGTCTATACTTCAGCAGATTCCGTGATTCAGATTGCGGCTCATGAAGAGGTTATTCCTTTGGAAGAACTGTATCAAATCTGCGAGATTGCCAGAGAGATTACTTTACGTGAGGAGTACATGCTAGGCAGAGTGATTGCTAGACCCTTCCTCGGGCAGCCCGGAAATTTCAAAAGAACATCGAACCGTCATGATTATGCCTTGAAGCCTTATGGAAGAACCGTGATGAATGAGCTCAAGGATGCCGGGTTCGATGTACTAGCGATTGGCAAGATTTCAGATATATACGATGGGGAAGGTGTCACCAAGTCTTTCAGAACAGTGTCTAACATGGATGGCATGGATAAACTCATGGAGACCCTTCATACTGATTTTACAGGACTTAGTTTCTTGAATCTTGTCGATTTTGATGCACTTTATGGCCATCGTAGAGATCCGATCGGGTATGGGAAAGCGCTAGAAGAATTTGATGATCGATTACATGAAGTTCTAGCGGAGCTATGTGAAGATGATCTTCTTATAATTACGGCAGACCATGGGAATGATCCCATTCATGCGGGCACGGATCACACCCGTGAATATGTTCCTTTACTCCTCTACAGTAAGAGTTTCAATCGACAAGGGGAGCTGCCTATATCGAGGACTTTTTCGGATATTGGAGCAACAGTTGCTGATAACTTTGTTGTGACCATGCCCCAATTTGGTAAGAGCCTCCTACAGGAGCTTAAATAAACTATAATTTGAATAGACACTTTGAATAGAAACAGGATACCTAACTTGTATTAGTAAAAGGTATCCTGTTTGTTTTTTTGTCTACATATCTTTGTATCTAAAAAGCTGCCGAGAAAGCGGCTTTTTTTGTTATTACGGATCAAATATTAGGGTAATAATCAATTATTAAAGGGGTTAATTTTAGAGCCACCTGTCGTTAACCCTTTTTTCGATGAATCGCATTCTAATACAACGTTATAAATAATCTAGTTTCTACTCATGCCACTCCTTCGATAGTAATAGTATTGACAACCTGTATATACAGGTTTAAACTGTGTGAAGTGTTTGAACTTGTATATACAGGTTTAATGGTTGAAATAAAGGAATTCTTTTTGGAGGTGTTCAACTTGAGTCAGTCCCAGTATTCGGAATGGTGGCGCCGCTCCACGGTGTATCAGGTGTACCCGAAAAGCTTTAAGGACACTACAGGCAACGGAACAGGAGATATTAAAGGACTTATTGAGAAATTAGATTATTTGCAGAAGCTTGGAATCGATATTGTCTGGTTACAGCCGGTTTATGTTTCGCCGCAACATGATAACGGTTACGATGTAGCAGATTATGAAAATATTAACCCGGATTTCGGTACGATGGAGGATTTTGACGAGCTAATACAGGAACTGCATAGACGCGAAATGAAGCTAATGATCGATATCGTGGTTAACCATACCTCGACTGAACATGAGTGGTTCAAACAGTCCATTTCAAGCAGGAACAATCCTTTCCGTGATTACTATATCTGGAAGGACCCGGCTCCGGACGGCGGCTTACCCAACAACTGGCAGTCGAAGTTCGGGGGGCCTGCCTGGCAGTTCGACGAAGCGTCGGGACAATATTATCTTACTCTCTTCGATAAAACCCAAGCGGATCTGAACTGGGAGAATGAGAAGGTACGTAGAGCAGTGAATGATATGATGTTATTCTGGGCTAAAAAGGGTGTCGACGGCTTCCGCATGGATGTAATTAATTTAATCTCCAAAGATCAGCGCTTCCCTAACGATGACGGGAGTGTTCCACCGGGGGATGGACGTAAATTCTATACTGACGGTCCACAGGTCCATGCATACATCAAAGCAATGTATGAAGAGGTGTTTGGTCCGTTTGAGATGGTGACTGTAGGAGAGATGTCCTCAACTACACTGGAGCATTGTATCCGGTACTCAAGTCCCGAAGAGCGGGAATTTTCCATGACCTTCAATTTTCATCATTTAAAAGTCGACTATCCGAATGGACAGAAGTGGGAACTGATGCCTTATGATTTCGAGGCAATGAAACGGTTGTTTGCGCAGTGGCAGACCGGAATGCAGAAAGGTGGAGGCTGGAACGCACTATTTTTTAACAATCATGATCAACCGCGTGCTCTTTCCAGATTCACTGATGATAAGGTCTACCGTGTGGAAAGCGCCAAGCTGCTCGCGACAACTCTGCATGGCCTTCAGGGAACACCTTATGTATATCAAGGGGAAGAAATCGGTATGCCGAATCCGGTATGGAAAAGTATCGATGAGTTCCGCGACATTGAGTCACTAAATATGTACCGCATTCTGTGTGAACAGGGGAAAAGCCCGGAGGTTGCTCTCAGCATTCTCCAAGAACGTTCGCGGGACAATTCACGTACGCCGATGCAGTGGGATGACAGCCGGAATGCCGGATTTACCACTGGTACTCCATGGTTGAAGGTAGATGAGCGGTATCCAGACATCAATGTGCAGAAGGAACTGGAAAACCCCGATTCCATCTTCCACCATTACCGCAAACTGATTGCACTACGCAAGGAGTATGGAGTATTCATAGAAGGTATTTTCAAGAGACTCGATGAAAGACATCCTGAAGTCTTCGCTTACGCCAGAACAGGAGTTGGAGAGACACTTGTTGTGATCTCGAACTTCAGCAGTAAAGAGATCTCTTTCCGCTTTAAAGATAATCACTGGACTGAATTGTCGCAAAGTGGTAAGGACGAGCTTCTGATTGGGAATACAGCAGATGCACCATCATTAACACAAGAGCTTCAGCTTAGTCCTTATGCTTCCTACATGTGGTTAGTCCGCTAGCGAGGTGTACTTGAGAAGGAGCACACATCAATTTTGTAAGGAGTGAAGATATGGCTATAGACCGCAAAAATGTTGAAGATATTGTACGGGCGGTTGGGGGCAAGGAGAATATTGAGGTTGCGACGCATTGTGTAACCCGGCTGAGATTCTCGCTGTATGACGAGAGCAAGGTGGATTCGGAAGCCCTGGACCGTAACGAACTCGTAAAAGGACAATTCTCTACGCAAGGGCAGTTCCAGATCGTTATCGGACCAGGAACTGTAGATAAAGTATACGATGAAATGATTCAGATCACTGGTGGTGCCCGCTCTTCCAAGGATGACGTGAAATCAGCGGCAGCACGGAAACAGAATCCACTGCAGCGGGCGATCAAAACACTGGCTGATATTTTCATTCCGATTCTTCCGGCCATCGTAACCGCAGGTTTGCTGCTTGGGATTAATAATATTTTGACCGGACCTGGTATCTTTTTTGATAGTAAGTCATTGGTAGATGTCTATCCTGCATGGAAAGACATTGCTGCGATTATTAACACGATTGCCAGCACAGCCTTCACCTTTTTACCAGCCCTTATCGGTTGGGCAGCTGTTACACGTTTCGGAGGCAGTCCTCTGCTCGGAATCGTGCTGGGTCTCATTCTCGTACATCCGGATCTATTAAGTGCCTACAGTTATGCAAGTGCTTCAACTGAGGGAACCGTTCCGACCTGGAATTTGTTCGGCTGGCATTTGGAGAAGATCGGTTATCAGGGGCAAGTATTGCCTGTACTGGTTTCGGCCTATATTCTGGCTAGACTGGAGAAGTTCCTCAACCGCCGGGTGCTTGATTCCATTAAACTACTGGTCGTTGCTCCAGTGACCCTGCTGGTTACAGGTTTTCTGGCCTTCACCATTATCGGACCCGTTACGTTCGCCATTGCCAATGCTATCACCTCGGGTTTGATCTATGTATTTGATCATTTTGCGCTCCTTGGTGGTTTAATCTATGGTGGATTCTATGCACTTCTGGTCATCACTGGGATGCATCATACTTTCTTGGCAGTCGATGTTCAGCTCATCGGCAGTGAGGGAGGCACCTTCCTCTGGCCGATGCTGGCGCTCTCCAATATTGCGCAAGGCGCTGCGGCACTGGCGATGATGTTCGTTGTTAGAGAACAAAAGGCAAAAGGTTTGGCGGCTACGTCTTCCGTCTCTGCATTCCTCGGCGTGACTGAACCGGCAATCTTTGGGGTGAATATCCGCTATCGCTATCCTTTCATCTTCGGGATGATCGGCTCAGCAATTGCCGGTATGCTCCTTACCGTTAACCAGGTTCGAGCTTCATCCATTGGCGTAGGGGGAATTCCCGGTTTCCTTTCGATTTTCCCGAATCAGTGGGGCGTTTTCTTTATTGGCATGGTTATTGTTCTCGTTGTGCCATTTGCCGCCACAGTATTGTACGGACGTTCTGTAGTGGGTCGTTCCGAAAAGAACACAGCTACAGAGGCTTCTAGTACTACGAGCGAACCAGAGGAATTGAGTAGCCGTCATTCCGTTCAAGGGTCACAGGAATCAGTTAATATTCTGGAGCTTGTCTCCCCGCTTAGTGGAACTGCAGTATCGCTGGAACAGGTGCCCGATCCTGCCTTTGCTGAAAAGCAAATGGGTGAGGGAATTGCAATCGAACCTTCTGAGGGGAAAGTATATGCTCCCTTTGATGCTACAGTAGCCCATGTGATTAAGAGCAAACATGCGCTTATACTGGAGCATGCCAGCGGTGTTCAGGTATTAATCCACGTTGGAATTAACACGGTGGCGCTTAAAGGTAGCGGTTTTACCAGCCTGAAGAATATTGGTGATAAGGTGCAAGCAGGAGAGCTTCTACTAGAATTTGATATGGAAGCTATCCGCGCAGCAGGTTACCCGGTGATTACTCCAATCATCATTCCTGCAGGTCAGGAGATGGTCGAGAAGATCGAGGAGAAGACCGGACCAGCTACGGCCAAACAAACAAGCATCTTGACTATTCATCTCAAGGGTTGATAAAGGCTATATTGGCAAAGACTTTATACTTTAGAAAGACAGCCCCTTGGGGGCTGTTTTTCTATAAATATAAGAATTTATATGTTCAACGCTATAAATTCCCTTCCAATTGAATCGATGCTTCCAAAGGCATGACGTGATACAATAAAGGGCGGTGATCAAAATTGAGAGAAAATAAATATTTGCAAATTTATAATGAATACAGCAACCAAATCCATTCTGGACAACTGCTGCCGGGAACCAAGCTGCCTTCCGAAAGTGAACTCGCCGAAGCTTACACCACTTCACGAGAGACCGTGCGCAAAGCGCTGAATCTACTTTTCCGTGAAGGATATATTCACAAAATTAAGGGCAGAGGCTCCTTTGTGCTTGACATGACCCGAATGGATTTCCCTGTTACCGGTTTGATTTCATTTAAAGAGATGGCCGATACCCTGGGTACTGCCTCACGGACACTGGTAGAGCGGACGATACAAGAGCCGGCAGGCTCCGCAATCGCCAGACATCTGCAGATTCCACCTGAAACTCTGATTTGGAAGGTTGTTCGCGCCAGAGAAATTGAAGGTGAACGGATCATTTTGGATAAGGATTATTTTCGTGCGGATATTGTTTCCTTTCTGAGTGAGGAAATCGCGGAAGGCTCAATCTATGAATATCTGGAGCTGGAATTGGGGCTTAAGATCAGTTATGCGAAGAAGCTGATATCCGTTGAGCCTTCTACTGAGGAGGATCATAGACTGCTCGATTTGAAGAATTTTACGCATATTGTAGTAGTACGAAACTATGTGTATTTGGAGAACACGGTGCTTTACCAATATACCGAGTCTAGACACCGGCTGGATAAATTCCAGTTCGTGGATTTTGCTCGAAGGGTGAGGCGATAAGCTGATCCGAGGGTGTCCCAGTTATCAGTGTATCCGCTGGTGCCTTGCATAGCATGGCTCTGAAAAGCGATGAAAACGTATGGATATGGGGAGCGAACAATGAGGGCCAGCAGAACCTGTTGCAATTTCGCTTGTAGAAGAATCTTATTAGATTTGAAGAGTAGGGAATTTCATGCCTAAGTGGCAATGAATTCCCTATTTTTATAGGTGAGTCAAAAAGAGAAAACTCTTTTCATATTCATTCTTTATCATTACAGCTATCCGTCTAGACTGTTAAAATGATGGAAGTATGGTAGACAAAGGAGATAAGCAATGAATAATGGCTTTCGGATCAATACTGAGGAGAACCGACACCGAACTCTGAGGCAAGTAAAACAAGCGGCGTTTCATGCTTTACAGGAATATGAAATAGACTGGAACTCCATTCACTTCATTCAAGTATCCGAACATGTCACCTTCCGCATTGTAAACGATGTGGGGGAACAGTTCTTGCTCCGCATTCACCCGGATAACAAACAACGCGAAGGAACCATTTCAGAAATTGAGTGGTTGTTCGCTTTGAAGAGTAAGGGCCTCCTCTTGCCCGAAGCTGTAATCAATCGTGAAGGGACCTTTATTACGGAAGCGTCGGTGTGTGACGGACAACGGTTTTATTCGAGCTTAATGAGATGGGTCGAGGGAAAGCATGTAGACAAAAGCGAACTAACGGAGCAGGGCATCCGTAAAATAGGATCATTGATGGCAAAGCTTCATGAGGCCAGCTCTGATTTTAGTCCTTCCAGCGGTTTTACTCGCCCTTCTTGGGGTGTACTGAGCTTTAAACGGGACTGGGATCACCTAAGTCTACATCGCAAACATTTCATATCGGATGAGGGTTTTAAGTTATATTCCGCAGCCGCCACTAAAGTGGCAACATGTCTCGAAACGTTCACAAGACATGAACAAAATTATGGGATGATCCACGCGGACTTACATAATGGAAATGTCATTTTTCGGGATAATGAACCGTATCCTATCGATTTTGGCAGGTGTGGCTTCGGCTATCATCTTTACGATATAGCTCAGGCTATTATGGGATTATACCCAACACAGAGAGCTTATTTCGTCGAAGGATATCAGAGAATCAGGAAGCTGGAAAATGAATATATAATGAAGCTAGAGTGCTTCTTAGTCATGGCAATAATCGAAGCCTATAGCTTTCATGCAGAGAATCCGCTAGAGACCGAGGGTTTGATTGAAGAGCAGCCATATGCTCAAGCGATTTTGAGAGCGTATGTAAACGGGACAACCTTTTTATTTAATTCTCTGGATACTTCAAAATAAAAGATTAGAAAATGTAGTGCGTTATATTTTTCAAATGGTATTATTAGGATGAACTGCTGAAAACTGTTTAAAATGTATTTGGAATCTTAGCAATGAAAATGGTTGACAAAACTTTATAAAAAGTGAGGAGTAGAGCAATGAACTTTGATAAAGAACAGCTTTTTTGGATAAATCCAATCAATGATTATTCTATTACAGAAAACAGGATTGAATTTGTAACGATGCCGAATACAGATTTTTGGCAACGAACCTATTATGGTTTTAGAAATGATAATTCACCTGCACTGTTAATGAAAACTGCTGAGAAGTATTTTTCATTTATAGTAAGAACAGATTATGATAGTACACATAGATACGAGCAGTGTGGGATAGTCATCTATCAGGACAGTGATAATTGGTTCAAGGCATCGGTAGAATATGAAAATGAGGAATTCCAAAGACTTGGAAGTGTGGTTACAAATCACGGATATTCAGATTGGGCAACAACTGATATCGATGCAAACATTAAAACTATGTATTATAGACTAAGTCGACGCGAAAGTGATTTCTGTATTGAAAGCTCTTTGGACGGGACTATATTTGAACAGATGCGTATTTTTCATTTGTTTGAAGGGAATGAGGAAATAAATTTTGGCTTATATGCTTGTAGCCCAGAGAATTCTTCATTTAAAGGTGTTTTCACCGAAATGGAAATTACAGAGTGTAAGTGGTTGGAGCATAAATAGTCGTTTACGCAGCTGAAAGTGAATATTACTCAAAAGGGCCTTCCTAAAAGGAAGGTCTTTTTTTATGAGCGGCTATAAAGTTGTCATCAGTTTGCGATTTCTATAGTTATCCATGTGGTAAAATTAGGATAATTGGATCTTGGGAGGCGAGGACATTGAGTCTTGTGATGATCATTTTATTACTGTTCTTAAATATTCCAGTATATAAATTTTTATTTCGCGTGTTCTTCGTGAATAAAGATGATTATAGCGAATCGATTAGGCATACTTTTACACCTAACATCATTTCATTATTCCGGGGAGAGTATTGGAAGGATAGAATGAATACGGCAAGGCTTCAGTTTTTTATACTCATTTGCGGTGGGATTGTTGTTTTGGAATACCTTGTTTTGCATAAAATAATTGATATTTTTCGTTAACTAGAACTTCATTTAGAAACTTCTGCTTATGGTGAGCAGGAGTTTTTTTATCTTGCATAAGCACCACCCTATTATGGAAAACTTATGTAGTGCGAATAAACAGCATGAATCTATTTTGCGAGGTGATAATGATGACAAATCAAGATCCGCAGGAGCTTCTTAAAAGTAAACACAAGCTGGATGAGCAGAAGAGGCAGTTCACAAATTTTGCCCGAAGTGCTTCCGGTCATGGTGAAGCAGAAGCAGGCCAGGAATTCAGTAATGACCGAGTGCCAGATGATCAAAACCGCATGAAATCTGTTGAGAACAGACAAGATTGATCTTAAAAAGCTATCAAATAAGCCGATCCTTTTCTGGATCGGCTTAGAAAAATAATTTTTACGTTGTAAGGTTGTTCAATAGGTATCAGATGCTAGAGTTTTCTTGCTTTAATTACAAAAGTTACAGGAAGCATCTTTGCTTTTTTTGCAAAATCGCTTTTATCGTCCCGCGACTGCATAAGTTCATCATCAGATTGCTCAATCATTTGCTCAATAACAAATCCAGCTTTAGATAGCGCATTCACATAAGTTGATAATTTACGATCCGATAAAGTTAGCGTACTTTCATCAAGAGATACTGAATACCAAGATTCATCGAAATAACATTTTTTAAAAACAAGCATATCATTTTCTGCAACAACACATTTGTGTATAGGGTGAGACCAGCTGAAAATAAATGATCCATTTTTTTTAAGGTAAGAGGCAATCCGGCTAAAAGTACCCTCAAGGTCAGTTGTCCAGCCTATGGCATAGACCGAATATACAAAGTCAAAATAATCCTCTGGCAGGCCACATTCTTCTTCCATGGGTGAGCAGATCAATTTTGCTGAAAGACCGTGCTCCGTCAAAAGTTGCCTAGTCTTTTCGATTTGGTTCTCTGCTATATCCGTACCCCATAGTTCAGATGCATTTCGTTCACCCAGATATTGCAAAGATTGACCGCTTCCACAGCCTATCTCCAGCAACTTTTTCCCTGAGACATCACCAAAAAGTTGGCATTGTTCTTCCGATACAAATGCTCCATAAAGAGGAAGTGCAGTAGCTCCTAAAACTTCATTTCCTTTTGTATCCCAAAATAAGCTGTTTGTTTCATGAATAGTATTCGTATCCATATCGACCGAGATGGCGACGCCAACCTCACCAGCGCCTATAACGTTTGTTCTATAACCAGAATTTTTGTCCATGCAGACACCCGCCCAAATATAGATTATATAAACCTAAACATATCTCCCGACTTGCGCGTAATCCCAATAACATATATCGAACACGAACAAGCTGAGGGATTAACATAGAATAATCTATCATTTTTCTATGAACTTAACTATCCATAATTTTCCACTAAAACTCCTATTTGTGAAATAAAGCATGATATGACCGTATCAGAAAAGGAAAGTTATGCCCCACGAATTTGTTACAATATGTAAAACCGCTGCAGGGTACCACTTCAAATTATGAATATTTCAACGGGAACACCTTCCCTTAGTGGCGCGGTCATTCGGCATGGCAGCTTGGAAACAAGAGCTTATTTTGTCTAACCGTATAAACACAGTTTCTTCCTCCCGCTAATATGTACTCCCCCCGTTCAATATGAACATTATTACCTAGAACAGTTTTAAATAGATGTAACTCATTTTTGCATAACCCGGTACATACAGCAGCAGCTTCACAGATCGGGCAATGTTTCTCAATGAATAAAAGACTGCCATCATCCTGCTCCTTAACCTCGGCCATATACCCTTCACTTGTTCGAATCTCGGCCAGTTTCTCCAGCTTCTCTCTAACGTCTGCTGTATCACCAAGATGCTGAAGATATTGTTCTTGCATATTCTTATTTCGAACAGCCAGCAGCTTGTCCAGCCCCTCATTTCCGAAAGCTTCTTTCATGGAATGAATCAGACTGACGGATAAATCCGAATATCCGCTTGGAAAAAACCGATCGGCCGCGGGTGTTAAGATCCATAGCTTGGTGGGTCGCCCCATGGGACGGGACTCTTCTTTATTAGTAACCAGCCCTTCTTCTTTCAGCGCATTCAAATGTTGACGAATAGCCATTCCAGATAGCGAAAACTGGGAGGAGAGTGCCATAACATCCATTCCCCCTTGCTGCTTTAACAGATCAATGATCGCTCTTCGGGTCTTGGTTGAGACATCCTTTTTGGTTTGATTTCGGCTCAAGGTGCACCTCCTTTTGAAGCAACTAAATCTACATCATAGACTACATTTTAAACAAAAATGTTGACAAAGTCAAAGCTGAACTGTAGCTTAGACATTATAAACAAAAATGTTTACTAAGTGTCCGGATACGATGTATACATACCAATTTTCTTGGAGGTCACATTTCATGTCGTCTAATCATCAAAGTATTTTCAGCCCACGTTATTTTGCACTATCCATAGGTATTATTCTGTCAGTGATGGCCGTTGGATTCGAAGGCCTGTCCGTAACCACCATTGCTCCTTCAATTGCTGGAGATTTGAACGGCCTTAGCCTGTTTGGCTGGATATTCAGTACGTATCTGCTTGCGCAGATTATCGGAACTCTGGTCGTCGGTCGAATCATAGATAGAAGAGGACCTGCAGTACCGTTCACTATCGCACTTCTTTTGTTTATCGTTGGGTTGATTGCTGCCGCAACATCAGGCGATATGTATACCATGATAGGATCACGGGCCATGCAGGGTCTGGGTGCCGGAGCTATGATGACTTGTGTGTACACAGCAATATCCTTAAGCTACCCGGATAAATTACGCGCCAAAATACTCGGAGCATTTGGTACGGCCTATGTTCTTCCGTCCATGCTCGGTCCATACGTTGCAGGTCTTATCGCAGATCAGTGGTCCTGGCGGTTTGTTTTCTGGGGAATATTACCGATCCTGATGATTTCAGCACTGCTTAGTTTACCTGCGTTCACGAAATTAAAAACACCGAAGACGCAAGGGGATATCGGAGCTTCATCAACTTGGAATGCGTTACTGTTAACGATGGGTACAGGGATTTTCTTAGTTGGTCTAAGCATGCTTCCGAGCATTATGGGATTTGTTTTAGTCATTATCGGCTTAGTACTTATGATATTTCCGCTCCGCAAACTGCTACCGAAGGGAACTCTTACGCTTCGAAGAGGCATGCCAGCTATTCTGGCAACACGTGGGCTGTTCTTCGCTGCCTATACCAGCACACAGAATTTCTTGGTATTGGCTCTAATCGATGTGAAAGGAATAACGCCTTCTCAGGCCGGATTGATTGTAGCGAGTGCTGCGTTGAGTTGGTGCGTCATAGCGTATCTGCAAGGACGATGGGATTCGGCAGATCAGGGCCGTGGACGGCATACGCGAATTATTCTGGGTGTATTGCTGCTTGCCATAGGGATTACTATCGTATTTTGGATACCCGTTGTGACCGTTACCGTAGCAGTTATTGGACAGATCATCGCTGGAATCGGCATTGGATTGGCGCATCCGATTAGCGGTGTTGTGGCGTTTTCTCAGACAGGAGAAGGAGGTGTCGGCAACACCTCGGCTAATCTGCAATTTGCGGATTCTTTTACACCCGGTGTAGTTATCGGGATCGGCGGTTCCATCCTTGTGGTTTGTCAGGCTGGCGGAATGTCACTCCAATCCGGATTAATTGTAGCAATGGGTTTCCATCTCTTGTTGATTGTAATGAGTTTATTTGCGAGCACTCGGATCTCACCAGTAGCTGAACAGATAGGAACGGGTATCCAATCTTTAGGTTTGAAAAACAAATAAACGAAGGAGGAGTTCACAATGATCATCGAGGTCAGTGACAAAGCATCAGAAAAAATCGCCGAAATCTTATCAAGTGCGAATATCCGAAATCCATTTCTAAGAGTGGGTGTTGATGAAGGGGGATGCAGTGGACTATCCTATACCCTAGTCGTGGATGAGCAGCAAGCAGAAGAGGATATTATATTAAATAAACAAAATTTTAGTATATTGGTTCACCCGAATAGTATTCCATATATTGACGGGCTTGAAATTGACTATGAAGAGAGTGGAATGGTAGGCGGATTCACTATGAATAACCCTAATGCAAAAGCTTCATGTGGATGCGGAGCCAGTTTCAGAATGGCCAATTATCGTGGCGAAATAAAAAAATGTGATTAAACAGCAGAAAGGAGAGAAGAGGAATGATATCATTTGCAGTATCCGAAAAAGCATTGGATTCATTTAAGAATGAATGGGGTTTGGAAGAGGGGCAATATGTAAGAATTTATGCAAAATATGCCGGTGGAGGCTCTGATGCTTTCACTGTTGGAATTAATGCAAGTGCTACACCGATCGATCCCGCATGGGTTCAATCCATTGGCGGATTTCATTTCTTTGTTGAAAAAACTGATGTTTGGATTTTACAGGATGAACTTCTTCAAATTGATTGTAATGAAAACGGCATATTTTCAAGCAAAATCTCCTGAGCATCTTCTTGGGTTGCAGTGTACAGTAGAATATCTACTACACTTCTAGCAATTTCGCATACTATTGTCTATACTGTTTTAAATAAATATCAGAATTGGATCTGATTTTTATAAGAAGCATGGTGCTAGGAAGCAGGTGCAGAGCATTGATAAATTTGGACAAATTAGCAAAGGCATTTACTAAAGGTGTCTATGAAATAGAAGATAGAAGCCGCTTAGTCATCCAGCCCAAAAGCTTATTAAGTGAATTCACCACCGTTAAGCATGGATTTCTATTTATCATTCGCGGGGGAGCCAGAATATGTGTGAATGGAACGGTATATGAATTACGGCCAGGATCAGTTTTTCATGCTGCTCCGGGCATGCAGATGGATTCGCAGGTTATAGGACAATCTGAGCTCGAGTATTACTCCCTTTTTTATAAATTGGATATGCCGGAAGAATTGAATAGTACTCACGAATTTGACTCTCATTTCAAGCTGGAGCCGGGAGCGAATCTAAAAATTATTGAATTACTAATTATGCTCCATCAGAATGCCCATCCATCCGGAGAAATTGGGAAGCTGCGTATCAAGGAGTTGTTCTTAAGCCTGATGCACCAGGTTCTGATTGCGTGCAGTTACAGAGAGAACGATCGTTCTCCGAATCAAAGAATGGTAGACGAAGCCCTTGCGTATATTAAACTTCATTATATGAATTCACTTACACTCGGTGAGTTAGCGGAACAGCATGCAATGAGTGCCAACCGCTTCTCTTACCTCTTTCATAAATATACGGGACTACGACCCATCGACTATGTCGTTAATTATCGTTTGGAACGGGCCTGTGAATTACTCAAAGCAGGTAATTTTCCTATCCGCGAGATTGCTGACCGTGTCGGTTATGACAATCCACTATATTTCAGCCGATTATTCAAAAAGAAATTCGGTGTTTCTCCCTCTGCCTATAAATAATGTACATAATGAGCTTCTTGTACTTGAACTACGTCTGCAGCTACTGGTGATAAGCCAGAAGTGCAGACTTTTTTTATTTAGATTAAATAATGATGCATGCTGGATTTGAGATTTGTACATTTGAATTTATTTAAATTTTTGATAAACTCACCTTTGTAACTGAGAATCATTATCAGTAAATTGGTTTATAAATGAAAGGCTGGTAGATATGACAGAAAAAAGACCCAAACAATTATGCATTGGCCTGTCCTTAAATGCAACCTGGATGAAAGGAGACGGTTGGCGGCACCCGGATAGCAGAGTTGAAAAGATGGAGTCTATTGATTACTATATTGATTTGGCAAAAATGGCTGAGAATTCAAAGCTCGATTTTCTTTTCAGAGCTGATTATCTGTATGTTAGCCCGCAGATGTTAGGAGATTCCTCAAATTTCGGCAGCCCAGACCCTGCATTGTTTTTTGCAGCGATAGCTCGTGAAACCGAGCGGATCGGACTGGTAACGACGATTTCCACTACTTTTAATCCGCCGTATGTTGTTGCAAGGCAGCTGCAGTCCTTACACTGGCTGAGCAATGGACGCGCCGGCTGGAATATTGTCACTTCTATTGAAGGCGCCGATAATTTCAGCGCCTCACCCATGCCGTCACCGGAAGAGAGATATGCCATGGCTATGGAGTTCACGGATGTTGTATGCAAGCTTTGGGAGAGTTTTCCGAATGAAGCGATTGTTATCGACCGTCAGTCAGGTATGTTTTCGGATAAGGATAGAGTGACTGCCATTAATCATTCCGGGGAATTTTTCAGTGTAAAAGGGCCGCTTACTTTGCCTGCTCACAAGTCAGGAACGCCGCCGCTATTCCAAGCTGGGGCTTCGGATATTGGACGGAATTTCGCCTCATCTGTAGCTGATGCTATTTTTGCTGCAATGCCGGATATCGAATCGGGAGTGGAACTAAGGAATGATCTGAGAAGAAGAGCGGCTGAGCAGGGCCGTGATCCGGATGCTATCAAAGTTTTGCCGGGCTTATATTTTTTCCTGGCCGATACGCGCGAAGAAGCACTTGAATTACATAAGGCTGCACATGCGAATTTAAGCCTTGAACGCAGACATGCATCGCTTAAATCGGTGCTGGGTCTTGATTTAAGCGGTTATCCCTTAGATAAGCGAGTAACTGCCGATATGTCACCCGATTCCAGTCAGGCCGTCCGCAGCCGGACTCATGCCGAATTGATACGGCGGTATATGATCAAAAACCAGCCTACAGTGAAAGAAATCTTGGACAGGCCGGAGGTTGTCGGATCTGCACACTGGGTATCTGTCGGGACAGTCGAGGATGTGCTGAACGATATTATTGAACGGTTTGAAGCGGGGTCTATAGATGGCTTCATCGCCCTGCCAGGCGGTTCGGAACAATCTATGGAGCTGTTTTTTGAGAAGTTGGTACCGCAGCTGGTTGAAAGAGACTTATTCCGGAGCGAATATACGGGTAGCACTTTCCGTGAGCATTTAGGGATTTAAAAAAGAGAAATGAGGCGATTGAACTATGCATGAAGAGGAATTGTTTGATGTTACGATTATTGGCGGCGGTCCGGCTGGATTATTTGCTGCATTTTATAGCGGACTCCGTGAAATGAAAACCAAAATTATAGAATTCCAACCTGTGCTTGGCGGCAAAGTGCATGTCTATCCGGAAAAGATGATCTGGGACGTGGGAGGCTTACAGCCTATTCTTGGCTCGCAGCTTATTGAACAAATGGTTGGTCAAGGGATGACTTTCCAACCGGAGGTTGCCTTTAATGAAAAGGTCACATCCATCTCGCAAGATGAAGCAGGTTACTTTATTTTACACACAGCCGCAAACCAGAAGCATTTCACTAAAACTGTCATATTGGCCATTGGAGGAGGCATTTTGAAGCCAGTCAAGCTCGAAATCAAGGGTGCCGAAAGATTCGAAATCACAAATTTGCATTATACGGTGAAGTCACTTGCCCGCTTTAAAGAGAAGACTGTCCTAATATCGGGAGGCGGCCATTCTGCTGTAGACTGGGCGAATGAACTGGCTCCGATTGCCAAAAAGGTGTTTCTGACGTACCGGAAAGAGAACTTAAAGGGGCATGAAGCCGATATTTCACGCTTGGCAAACAATGGCGTAGAGTGCTTGTTAAATACTTCAATCGAAAAGTTGATTGCCACACCGGATCACGAAAGAATAGGGACTGTACTGCTAAAAAGTAATGACAACGGAGAGGGATTTGAGCTGTCTGTCGATGAGGTCATCATTAATCACGGTTATGAGCGCGACAAAGAACTGCTGGTGAACAGTGAAATTAAAATGGATCTGTGGGAACACCGGATTTCAGGATCAGTAATGAGCGGGACATCCGTGCCGGGTATTTATGCGGCAGGGGATGTTCTACATCATGAGGGGAAACTGCACCTGATCGCGGGGGCATTCCAGGATGCTGCCAATGCGGTAAACCAAGCCAAACAATACATCACACCGGAGGCAAATTCGTCCGGGATGGTGTCTTCACATAATGACCTGTTCACGCAGAAAAACCGTGATTTAATGAAGCATTTATACAGACAGTAATGATAACAACTCAAGGGGGAGCCAAATGAAAAGACTATATGGATGGATTGCATCCTTAATTATACTAGCAGGATTACTGGCTGGGTGTTCCGAAACTTCAGTCACGCCTACACCAGAAGTTGGCAAGATCGAAGAAGCAGGATGGCCAAGAACAATTGCGGATGCCAGCGACAATGGAGTGGTGCTCAAGACACGACCTGAGCGTATAGCGGTTCTGCATCCCTTGTATTTAGATTACTTTTTTGCTCTTGATACGCCTCCAATCGCATCAACTAACGCAGCGGAAGCGATGAAGGATTTTGCTACTTTACAGCCTTACGCTGGAACTGCTGAAATCATTGATTTGGGCAGCAGCAATGCGAATCTGGAAATGATCATGGAAGCAAAGCCTGATGTGATTGTAACCTTCAAGGGTTCTGTTGATAGCAATTATGAAGAGTTGAATAAGATTGCACCAGTCATCTTAATTGACTACACCGATACCTGGGAAAAAAAGACGATGCTGTGTGCTCAGATTGTTGGTAAAGAGACATTAGCGGAACAAGCCATTAAGGAAACCCAAGAAATGATTGCAAAAACAAAAGAACAGCTAAGTAGTCTTGAGAATAAAACCTTTGCTTTACTACGGGTCGACGGAAAAGCTAATTTTAATGCTCAAGGCTCTAAAAACACGATGTACTACAATCAAACTGTAGGCTTCGGGTTGTTGCCACCGAAGGGATATCCTGAAGAGGGAGGGGCCCTTTCTCTGGAAGGGATATACAGCATGAATCCTGATTATATTATTATCCAGCATGATATGGATATCGCAAAGGCAGCCATCAAGGACAAGGAAACTTCGAACGTGTGGAACTCACTGGAAGCAGTGAAAAACAATCATGTTCTAATCTTTGATAACTCACTCAATAGCGCAAGTATCCTGGCTGTCCGTTTGGCTGCAGATCATTTTCTGCAATTGGCGTCTGAACAATAAATTTATTAGTAGATCCCATTTACGTTGAAAATTCATTAATAAAAACGAAATTCGCGCTGATAAACTTTATAGTTTCTTTATATTTTAAAAAAAGACACGCACGATTTCACATATCGTACGTGTCTTTCGTCTTATTTTAAACTACTAAACACTATATTGCGTAGCTTACGCGTGATCGACATAGTACCAGCATCTTTTTTCTGGACCATAAATAGTATTGATAAATCATCTTGAGGACTGTTAGTAAAATAGGCACCTAACCAACCATCCCAACCATATTCGCCAATGCTACCAATGAACCCGGCTTTCGCAGGGTCAGTCATAATACGCATCTGATTCCCGTAGCTGTGACCACACAAGGTATGCCAATTATCGAAACCTTTCTGTTGCCTATTTGTTAATGATGCTGAGGTCAAAAAGTCAATTGATCTAGGTTTCATGAGTTGAACCCCGTTAAAGGTCCCTTGATTTAACAGCATCATTGTAAATTTAGCTGTATCATCAATAGTTGATGCTAAGCCCGCACCTCCTGATTCAAACGCTGGCGTCCGATCCATCTGATGAATGATACCAAGATGATTTCCTGAGTATAGTTTCAATCGTCCTGCACCATCATCCTGATATGTTTTGGCTAAACGGTTTCTCTTATCCTCTGTCAACCAAAAATCTGTATCCTGCATATCCAAAGGATTAAATAGTTCCTTTTTCAAGAATTGCCCAAACCGCATTCCACTAACTGCCTCGATAATTGCACCTAGTATATCTGCCGAAGCTCCATATTGCCAGTTTGAGCCTGGATCAAACGATAGAGGACCTTGTCCCATTCGACTGGCAAATTCCAACGTACTCATTGGATTTCCACTTAACAAACGGGAGTCCAATTCTTGAAAAAGTTCATATGAATGTTGACCAGCTAAATCAGGACCATCATAAAGAATTCCCGATGTCATATTTAGTAAATCGTGAATATTGACATCACGGCTCGCCTGAACTAATTTACCATAACTAACGACCAACTGGTTCTTGAAAGTAGGTATGTACTTGCTGATTGGATCAAATAAGTCAATTTCTCCTCGTTCTAGCAACATCATAATAGCAGTGGCAGTGACCGGCTTTGTCATTGAATATAGTCTATAAATTGAATCCCTTGTAATAGGGCGTCCCGTCTCAAGATCAGCCAATCCATCATTGTGATAAAAAGCTTCTTTACCATTCTTAATTACCATAATGCTTGCACCTGCGATTTCATAATTGTTTATACTCGCTTTTAATGTTCCTTTTAATTGGGCGATTGTGTTTATATCCAGCATTCCCCGAACAACCTCTTTTCTAAATAAATTTCACTAGCCAAGTAATAGATTAATCCTGTATTTATTTGTTAACCATGAGTAAAAGAAATCTCATACAAATCAATATACAGAATTAAAAAATACAAATATATATAAAATTCCCGCAGTTCAATACAGAATTATTATTATATTGACTTATAGCAAAGAGACGATAACGGTTGACTACCGCATGTCGCTCCACCATCTACAATTGAAAGAGGAACGTAGTAGAGACAAATAAACGAAATAAGCTGTTATTGATAATGGTTATCATTTATGATGAGGATTAGACAGATAACGGAGGGGTAGTCATTATGCACAAAAGCAATGAAATATTGCTTTGGGACCAAGCGACGGTCAAGTTATTGGATGTGCGCCATATTGAAAGGGTTCAAGGCGAAATTCTTCATAAGTACAAGATTCCTGCCAGTATATTTTTACTTTCGGTACAAGGGAGCGCTCAAGTTCAGTTAGATCACTCTGAATTTTCTTTTACAGGATTTCAAGTCCTGCATAGCGGGAAAGGGGCGATACTTAATATTGTTCCGACAAGTAAGAATTTTGTTTACTATATCATTTATTACCGTGCATGGATTCAAGAGGAGGATCTGTTCCAATCACAATATTGTTTTTCCCCTGATGCACCCATTTTACTTTATAACAAAATGCAATTGATGTATCAAAAATGGAACGAGCAAGAAGAGAGACTCAACGTAAAATCACTTTTTTATCAATTCATTCATCAGGTTTTAAAAGAATTACATAGAAAAGAGACTGAGGCGAAACAGACCAGTGTTGCAGTCCAAGTAATCACCTACATTCAGGAGTACTATGCGGAGCCAATTACATTAGATTCTCTTGCGGAAGTATTTAATTTCAGTGCTTATCATTTGTCATCCTTGTTTAAAGAGTACACAGGCATGAGTCCGATTGATTACTTAATTCGGTTTCGGCTTGAACTTGCAACAGAGCTTTTAATGACAACAGATGCTTCGGTCGGGGAAATATCAGCAAGCGTTGGTTATAAAGACGTATATTATTTCAGCCGAATTTTCAAGAAAAGAAAAGGTGTATCCCCTGCACATTTTAGAACAAAAGAGTCACTGCGGCCAAAAGTTGCTGAAAGTCCATTAAACTTCCCCATATCCTCTATTTTTGAACCCATCGTTCAACAGTATATTAATAATGATAATCATTATCATAATACGGAAAAAGGGGAATTACATATGTTTAAAATGACAAAATCTCAGACGACGGCTGCTTTACTGCTTTGCGGTTCTCTATTATTAGGTGCTTGCTCAAGTGGGACGGGTACTGCTACGAAGGAACAAAGTAATGGGAATGGAACCGTAAATCAAGCAACATCAGAAGAAAGTACGAACACTCGAATAGTATCAACGCCTAAGGGAGATGTGGAAGTACCAGCAGAGCCGAAAAGAGTGGCGGCTGACCAATATATGGGGCATTTATTGAAATTAGGAATTGTACCCATCGGAGCAAGAACGTTTATGCTGGATGAAGGCTGGATGGAAAAAGCGGACATACCCAAAGAAACGATCGAGAAAATTGAGGATTTAGGGGATTTCCCTTTAAATCTGGAAAAATTAACGATGCTAGATCCGGACTTAATTATCGGTTCGATCGATGAGAACATAGAACAATATGAGAAAATTGGGACCACTGTTTTTCTGCCTTATTGGGAGGGGTTAAAAACAGCAGGGCCGCTTGATAAATTTAGGAGTGTAAGCAAAATATTCGGAAAAGAAAAAGAAGCTGAAGAATGGATTACGGAATATGAACAGAAAGTAGCTGAAGCAAAGTCTAAACTTGCCGGGGTTATCAAGGAAGGGGAAACCGTTTCGATTGTTCAGTTTTCACAAAAGGCGGTATACGTCTTAGCGGCAAAGGGAGGAAACTATGGTTCTTCCACTATATACAATATGCTTCAGCTGCCTCCAACAGAAAGTGCAAAAAATATGGCGGAGGGATTTGAATCGATTTCATTAGAAGTGCTTCCAGAATATTTAGGTGATTATGTTTTTGTTTATAATGGCGATGCGGATGCTACCAATAAAGCAATGGAAAGTAACATATGGAAAGGCATCCCTGCAGTGAAAAATGGCAAAGTTTATTTGTACGGTGATAATTATCATGATGAATTCGTAATGGAAGATCCTTTTTCATTAGAGCTTCAGCTTGATACGATTGTGAATTTGTTACTTGGTTATCAGTAAATTAGGAGAGAGCGAAACGGAGCATTTATCCGTTTCGTTTTTTTTTGCTAATATGCCGATAGTCCAATCCTTCATCATAAGCCTCAGCAACTGTGACTTTTTTCATAATACCCTTTCTATATTCGACCCGTTTTATAGGCCAAAAGTATAATTTTTACAGCAGTTTACATAAATCTATCTTTTTTTTAATTGTTTTGAGATAGGATAGTAGATGTCTAGCAGGTGGGTATTTATGGTAATTACTCACCGGACTATATCTTGAGGAGGAAGGGTATGAAGGAGAAGAATTCAGTTTGGAAAAAGAGGCTGATGAACAGCACTCTAGCTGTGGCGGTGGCCGTACCACTTCAGCTGTTCACGTTCGGAGCCGGTTCGGCGGTATTCGCAGAAGGACCAAACGATCCTGCGCCGTACATTGAGGCCAAAGTCGTCAATGAGCATGCAGGCCAGAAGATCCTGTTCGACAACACCCATGAGCAGACTGCGGGAGCAGCCGATTGGGTGATTGACGGCGCTTTTTCAGACTTTGGGAATGCCCTTGCCCAGGAAGGCTATTATGTTAAAGAACTCCGCAAGACGACTCCAATTACTTTGAGTGATCTTTCCGATTATGATGTCTACATCGTCGCCGAATCCAACGTGCCCTACAAAGCAAGCGAGCAGCTTGCGATGGCGGAATATGTGGAGGATGGCGGCAGTATTTTCTTCATCGGCGACCATTATAACGCCGACCGCAACAAAAACCGCTGGGATGGTTCAGAAGCTTTCAACGGCTACCGCCGTGGAGCGTGGGACAATCCAGCTAAAGGCATGAATGCCGATGAGGTCGCTTCTGCAGCCATGCAGGGTGTGGTTAGCTCTGACTGGCTGGCGGACGAGTTCGGTGTCCGTTTCCGCTACAATGCGCTTGGCGACATTAACGCAACCAACGTCGTGGCTCCCGATCAAGCCTTCGGCATTACAACGGGCGTATCAGCGGTAGCTATGCATGCCGGTTCCACGCTGGCCATTCTAGACCCAACCCGTGCGAAAGGTATCGTCTACCTGCCGCAAACCAATGCTGCCTGGGCCAATGCCGTAGACCAGGGGGTCTATAACGGCGGCGGTGTGGCAGAAGGTCCCTATGTGGCAGTTGCTAAAAAAGGCGCCGGCAAGGCAGCCTTCATCGGTGACTCATCTCCTGTAGAGGATGCAACACCGAAATACCTGCGCGAAGATACCGGCGCCAAGAAAACAACTTACGATGGCTTCAAGGAAGTGGACGATGCCACACTGCTGGTTAACACCGTGAACTGGCTCGCCGAGCAGGAGAGCTATACGGATTTCACCCAGGTGAATGGCCTGACGCTAGATCAGCCGACAACACTGCTGCCATTCGAGGAGCCGGCGCTGTCCACTGAGCCGCAGCCGGAGCCTTGGGCTCAACCTAATGCTGGCTACAAATGGTATGATCGCAGCACCTTCAAAGCAGGCTCCTACGGCGGACCGGCAGCCACTGCAAGTGCGGTTTATAACTTCACGCACCAGGCTGTGCTGCCAAATGCACAGAATTTTCAGATTCGGGTGAGTGCAGATAATCTTCCTGCAGGCACAAGCGTATCCGGCTTCCAGGTAGGTGTCTACCAGGTAAGCAGCGGCGCCCAAATCGCCAAGATTCAGAACAGCGACGGTACCTGGCCAAGCAGCTACGGCTATAGCTCCTCATTCAATCTGACAGCTGATCTGAACGGTCATGCCTATAAGGATCTGACGATCCAGATCAAGCCGGGCACCACAGCTGCATCCAATCTGCGCCTCCGCCAGAACAGTACAAACCTCAAGACTGAATCGGTGACGCTGGGCAATGTTCCTGCTGAACCGCTTCCGGCTGAGGAAGATCCCATTCCGGCTACAATCTCTATCAGCGACTCCCGGGCTAAGGCAGCCGGATCACTGGTAACGGTGGAGGGGACCGTGACGACTGAGCCGGGTATCTTCGGCGGACAGTCCTTCTATCTCCAAGATGGAACCGGTGGGGTTTATGTCTTTCAGAGTCAGAGCGGCTTCCACGTTGGCGATAAGGTCAAGGTAACAGCGTCCACCGCATTGTACAACACAGAGCTGGAGCTGACAGAAGCAGTGCAAATTGCGAAGACGGGCACGGCGACACTGCCGCAGCCGATTGCGGCGAGTATGGTGAATGATGCCAACCAAGGCCAATTGGTTCAACTGAACGGTGTGACCGTGGCGAACATTATCAACGCTACGCCAAGCGGCTCCTTTGAATTCGACGCCGTCAATGCCGACGGGACAAGCAATCATGTGCGCGTGGATGCCCGGACAGGCATTACTAAGGATAACTTCCCTTATACAGAAGGACAGAAACTTAATATTACAGGTGTTTCCGCAATTTTTAAAGGCATCTACCAGCTCAAGCCGAGAAGCCTCGATGACTTCGCCGCAGCAGCAGAAGAGGGGGCTCCGGTAACAACGGCGACGCTTTCTGCCGAGCCTAATGCTTCCGGCTGGTTTAACCAGCCGGTCACCGTTACCCTGAAGGCGAATACAAATACAGCTAATGTTTATTACTCGCTGAACGGCAACAAGGAAGCTGAGTACAGTACACCTGTGGACCTGAAGGATGATGGGCGGCATACATTGACATACCATGCTGTGCCGGCAAAAGGCAAAGTGGAAGATCTAAAGACGCTGAACCTCAATATTGATACGGCTCCACCGGTTGCCGAACTGAAAGAATCCGGTCATGAGGTGAGAGATGTAGAAGAAGGAGCACAGCTTTCCTTTGAATTGACTGCTGACGATGTATTGTCAGGTGTCACCTCGAAACAGCTTCTATTAGATGGAAGACCGATTGCCGAAGGCCAGACCCTGAGCGCCGCCGATTTAGGCGCCGGCCCCCACACCGTGAAATACATCGTGCATGACGCGGCCGGCAATACGACTGAAAAGAGCAATACGTTCCAGGTTATTGGCGGCCAGGTGATTGCGACTGGTAAGCCAGGACAAGCTGTGCTATCCTCCAACAGCAGCTATGCTAATGGACTTAGTGATGGTAACTATACAGTCACCATGAACCTATGGTGGGGTAATAACGGCACGAGTTACAAACTCTATGAGAACGGCACACTGATTGATTCCAAGACACTGAAAGATGTATCGCCGGCTGCCCAGACGGCAAGTACAGAGCTTCATGGTAAGGTGAACGGCACTTATGTTTACACTGCGGAGTTAATCAACAAATATGGCACGACCAAGAGCGATCCGCTTACGGTCACCATAAGTGACTCCGCGCCGGGCAAGCCGATACTATCCGAAGATAACTGGGACGGAGATGGCACCTATAAGGTGTCGATGAATCTGTGGTGGGGGACTAACGCTACAGAATACCGCCTGTATGAGAACGGGGAGCTCATCGACTCGCAGCCGCTGAATGCCCATACGCCTTCGGCACAAAGTGCAGCAACCACTATCAGCGGACGCACTGCCGGTGTGTACGAATATCGGGCGGAGCTGGTCAACGCGGCGGGAGTGACTGCCAGTGATACGATCAAGGTAACGGTCATCCGCTAAACAGACTGACAGTAACAATAAAAGTAAAAAACGAAGAGCGCCGGATTCCAGGCCGCTCTTCGTTTTTTACATTACCATTAGTTCAATTGTGCCTCGCAAAAAGCCCTGGTTCGCACCAGGGCTGCAAATCATGTGGATTATAGGCCGCTATCATCGGTAGTTTCGTAACCATAGTCGAAGGTCTCGATAGTACCATCATCATATTGAAGTGTGAGCTGGTCAATAATAATCGTATGTATTGTATTCTGATATGTAAAATCACTGAAAATAAATAAAGTATCATTGGGCTCAACCGGCCCCACATATTTAAGCGAAAAGCTGCTCTTACCGTTCAGCTGATCATTGGAAGGATCGCCTACTGGATTAAACGTGCTGATGTGGGCAGTGTAATAATTGATCCTTTTTCCAGTTAAGTTGTCAGCTTCCCAAGTAAGCTTAACAGCATCGGCAGAGTTCGTACTATACTTGAATTCTAATGGCGCACCAATCCCTTGACCGGATGGGGTATCTGCTACTGACAGATCTTCAGAGTCATCACCAACGGGTCCAGTATCATCGTCCGAAGGCATATCTTCCAAGACAACGGCTTCCGGGGAAGGTGAAGGTGAAGATTCAGTAGGATCTGATTCAATAGGATTGGATCCAGTAGTGTTGGATTCAGCAGCAATAGCAGCTTTATCTGCGGTACTAGGCGGTATTTCTTCGATAACGGGATTACTTGCCACAGTCTGCCCATTCAAGCGTGTTTCAACGCTAGGGGCCACGTAAATTCCTAAAAGAAAAGCTATCATAATGGATAAAACATAGATGAGGACTAGATTGAACCGACTCAAATACACACTTCCTTTATTGTTATTTTTAATATGAACCTACTTATAATGACATGATTCCTAAGGATTTGACAATATTATTGTGAAAAATAGTTGCGACTGTGCAGAGACCAAATGTTTAAAGATCAACTCATTTAATAGGGGTTGATTTTTTTATGTCCTACATAAAATAAATCAATTTAAGACTATTAATTTAAAAAGATTATGCTATAATCGTAATTATTACGATTAAGATTTTGGAGTTGAATGCCATCAATCGATACTTGTTGCAACGCTTATTGCAGCTCATCCCCGTGCTGCTCGGCATCTCTTGCATTACCTTTGCGCTGATGCATTTAACACCAGGTGATCCAGCGGAGATCATGCTGCGTGCTGACGGCATCAAACCTACGCAGGAAGCTATTGAGGCGACCAGACATACACTTGGTCTGGATGGTCCTGTACATAAGCAATATTTTCACTGGTTGAACCGGGTATCCCATCTCGATTTTGGCTTATCTTACAGCAACGGTCGTCCAGTGTTCACAGAGCTGATGAGTCGTTTTCCGGCAACTATACTGCTCAGTGCCTGTTCCGTATTGTCCGCTATTCTTATTGCCCTGCCGATAGGAGTGGGGTCTGCATTATATCCGGGTAGAATGCTTGATCGACTGGGAAGAGTATGTGCAATGCTCAGTGTTTCAATGCCAGGATACTGGCTAAGTCTGCTTCTGATTTATTATGGTGCGGTGAAGTTTAAGCTATTTCCTGTGATGGGAATGGATGGGGTATCCAGTGTCATTCTACCTGCCTTCACACTAGGATTTGGTATGGCAGGAGTCTACATCCGCTTGATTCGTTCCAGTCTCCTAGACGTTTTGGGCAAGCGTTACATCACAGCAGCTAGAGCTAAGGGGCTGCAGGAATGGAGAATAATCATTCGGCATGCACTTCGTAATGCGCTTCTTCCGAGTCTTACCCTCCTTGGGGTTAACATAGCGGGGCTATTAGGCGGTTCCGTTATTGTTGAAACTATATTTTCTTGGCCGGGAATTGGTAAGTATGCCGTTGAGGCGATTTTTGCGAAAGACTATATTGTCATTCAGGGTTACGTATTATGGATGGCTGTTGTCGTTGTCCTGATTAACTTGACAGTGGATTTATTACATCTGCTGCTGGATCCGCGAATCAGGCTGCGGTGACGATTTAGAAGGAGCGGATTGTCATATTTCGTATTAGCTTATTTAAGAATAAGGGAGCAAGGTTAGGAGCGGGCATAGTACTTTTGTTCATATCCGTTGGACTCTTTGCCCCATGGCTTTCACCTTCCGATCCGCTGCAGATTCACATGGAACACAAACTGGCTATACCTTCCTGGCAATACCCGCTCGGTACGGATCATCTGGGACGCTGTGTCTTATCCCGGTTAATCTATGGGACCCGAACCTCCCTAAATTATTCGTTTATGGTGTTGATCGTTGTTTTTGCGATTAGCATCCCTGTTGGTTTACTGGCTGGTTACGCTGGCGGCAAGATCGATCATTTGATTATGCGGATCATAGATATATTGCTTGCCTTTCCCAGCTTAATCCTATCACTTGCTATTACAGCCATGCTAGGTCCCAGTATGAAGAATCTGCTAATCGCATTTGCTGCTGTCTGGTGGACGGGGTATGCCAGAGTGATACGCAGTATGGTCCTTCAAATCAAGGAAAGTGAATATATTACAGCGGCCAAAGCGTCAGGCACTTCTCATTTACAAATTATTTTCAGGCATATTCTGCTGAACGCAGCCCGGCCTATTCTGGTTCTTGCTTCTATGGAAGTGGGTACGATTATGCTCTCCATTGCGGGTTTGTCCTTTCTGGGTTTGGGAGCTCAGCCGCCTACACCGGAATGGGGAGTAATGCTGAACGACAGCCGTGCCTATATTCAAACGGAGCCGCGGTTGATGCTATTTCCGGGAATGATGATCATGCTGGCGGTTCTGGGCTTTAATCTGTTGGGAGAAGGCTTGCGACAACCAGAGCGTGCTTTCAATTCTGTAGTAAAGTGGGGGGCCAGAATATGATGGCAGAGTCTCCACTGCTGAAGGTCAGTCATTTACGCACCTGCTTTCACACAGGCAGTTATAAAGTTACAGCGGTTGATGATGTCAGTATCGAGGTGAAATCCCGGCAGATTGTCGCACTTGTAGGTGAGAGCGGCAGCGGTAAAAGTGTTACGGCAATGTCCATATTAGGATTAGTAGATTCTCCAGGCATAGTTGAGAGTGGAGAAATCTGGCTTAAGGGTAACAATCTACGTGAGTGCTCCAGCCGTCAGTTACAGAAACTTCGGGGAACAGAAATGGCTGTTATCTTTCAAGATCCTATGAACGCGCTGAATCCGGTACTTACTATTGGCAGGCAGATCATGGAGACGATTAAACTGCACAAGCGTATATCGGGAAAAGAAGCAAAGCTGCTTGCCATGAGGCAGATGGAGCAAGCAGGGCTCAGCGAGCCTAAATTGCTTTTCAATAAATATCCTTTTCAAATTAGCGGTGGTATGTGTCAAAGAGTAATGATCGCCATCGCCCTGGTATCCGGAGCACAATTGCTAATTGCAGATGAGCCTACAACGGCATTGGATGTAACCATTCAAGCCCAGATTCTTAAAGAGCTAGACCGAATCAGATGGACGAACAATGTCGGCATCCTATTAATTACCCATGATCTTGGCGTTGTTGCGGAGCTTGCAGATTATGTATATGTGATGAAGTCCGGGAAGATTGTGGAATCAGGCAATGTGTTTGAACTCTTTTCTAATCCCGTGCATCCCTATACTAAATACTTAATGGAGTGCAGATAACAACGGTAATATTACATTTTTCAGGGACGTGGTGATCTTGAAGTTATTGAAAGCGGTAAGCCTGAACAAGAAATATGGGATGGAAAGGGGGTGGTTCACACGTAATGCCAGAAGTGTTCATGCCGTCAACAACCTGTCTCTCAGTCTGGAGAGCGGTGAGACCCTTGGTTTAGTGGGGGAAAGTGGCTGTGGTAAGAGCACTTTGGCCAGACTTCTGCTGGGACTGGAGAAACCATCCTCCGGAAGAGTTATGTACCGGAACGAGGATTATACGGATTGGACCTTTAGCGAAATGCGCATGATCCGCAGGAAGATGCAGATGGTGTTTCAGAACAGTCTGGCTTCATTTAATCCGTTGTTTACGGTAGAGCAAATTATCGGGGAGCCTCTTCGAAACTATGGAGAGAGGAAGGCTGGAGCCCGCAGGGCCACGGTAGCAGACACACTTGAGCTTGTGGGACTTGAAAGGCGGCATATTCACCGCTATCCGCATGAACTCAGCGGCGGACAGCAGCAAAGGGTCGGAATTGCGCGCGCAATCGCCTTGCGGCCGGAGTTGATTATCTGCGATGAACCTTTCTCAAGTCTCGATGTCACCCTGCGAAAGCAAATGATGGATCTGCTGCAGGAATTGAAGCATGAGCTGGGATTATCCTATGTATTCATTACACATGACTTGTCAGTTGTAAATCGTTTTTGCGACAGTGTGGCTGTGATGTGTCAAGGGGAAATTGTAGAGAAGCAATCGGGTGCAACCATGTTGCAGCAAGCAGACCACCCTTATACAAAAACATTGCTCTCCTCGGTACCTGTGCAGGACCCCCGCTTAAGAAAGAAGAGACTGGGAGAGGAGTGGCAACCCAGCCATTCCTATGATGTTAAGTAGAGAAAGGATGTACCAAGAATGAGAACGAACCCTAAGACAAAAAACCTATTATCAAAATCGTTATTCTTTATGCTTCTTGTAATAGTTGTGTTGATATCAGGTTGCAGCAACAGTAATAACAGCAATTCTACGGCTAGAGCCAATAATACCGCCAATAATGAAGCTGCACAAGGATCTGAAGCTCAGGACAAGACAGTCACTGTTGCTATATCGTCTGATGCCGGTATAGACCGATTGGATGCCGGTGCCTATGATGGTTCGATGAATGTGCACGCGATGATATATGAGGGGTTAGTGGAGTATGGTGAAAAAGGCGAAATACTGCCGTCGCTTGCGGAGTCTTGGGATATTTCAGAAGATGGGAAAGTATATACGTTCCATCTTCGCCATGACGTCAAATTCTCTGACGGTACGGAGTTTAATGCCGACGCAGTTAAATTCTCCTTCGAACGCTGGATTAAGGATCCAGCCAATTCGTTAAATGTAGCAACTGCGATGCAATCCCTTGTTGTTGTGGACGAACATACGATCACAATGACATTCAACAAAGCGTATTATCCCTTCTTAACCGAGTTATCCTTTGCAAGACCGGTCCGAATTATCAGCCCTTCCGCTGTGGAACCCGCAGGAGATATTACGGGTAAATTCATTAAAGCGATTGGAACTGGCGCATGGATGGCAGAGAGCTACAAAACAGATCAGGAAGCCATACTCGTCAGAAATCCGAAGTATTGGGGAGAAATGCCGAAGCTGTCGAAAATTATTTTGAAGGTAATCCCAGATCCACAGTCCAGAGTACTAGCGCTGCAAGCTGGAGACATTGACATTGCCGGGGGACAAATGGGAAAGATTCCAGTCGAAAGCGTGCCAGTGATTGAAGCGGATTCTTCACTAACTTTGCAAAAAGCACAAGGAACAAACTCTCATTTCATGATCTTTAACTACAAAACGCCCGCACTTCAAGATCTGAATGTGCGAAAAGCTATCAATTTGGCAATTAATAAAAAAAGCATTGTCGAAGATCTTATGGACGGTATCGGCAGTGAAGCTCAAAGCCTGTTCCCGCTGACAGTTCCTTATGTGACGGAGTCCAATAATACTTGGTACGGCTTCAATCCGCTGGAAGCGAAGCAACTGCTAGCAGCTGCCGGTTACACGGATTCGGACGGAGATGGAATTGTACAGAAGGACGGAGCGCAGCTTGAGCTTAACTTCGTGCTGCAGCAGGCTGAATATCCCGAATGGAAGTCCATCAGTGAACTGGTTCAGTCTGAGTTAAAGGAGATTGGCATTAGAGTGAATCTTCAGGTTCTTGAGCCGAATGCTTATTATGATGCCTTATGGACAAGCAAAGCCTATGATCTAATCATGTACCGGACTTATGATGATGCTTATAATCCGCATGCATTCTTGCTGTCCCTATTTCATAAAACAGCTGACGCATCTGCTGTCGTATGGTCTGATCCTGGACTAGAATCACTGATTGACACAGCAGTAGGAACAACCGATATTCAGGAACGTCAGACCGCATATGACTCCATTTTCTCCAAATTGTATCAGGAGGCTATGTTTGCAGCTATTTATTTCCCTGACGATATCTTGGCAGTAAATAATAGAGTGACTGGATTTAAACCGGGGTACTCCACCTTTATGCCGGTCTTCTGGAATCTACTCGACATAGGAGAAAAATGATGTTAAAAGAGATTTCGAAATACTGGACATCAAGCTCGGAGAGTTATGACAAAGTCATACAGACTCAATTCCGCAGCAAAAAAACCATAAACCTCTGGAAACAACTGCTTATTAAAGGGTTGGGAACAACTCCCCAGCAAAAGGTGCTGGATGTGGGAACAGGGCCTGGCTTTTTCTCCATACTCTTATCACAGATGGGTCATCTGCCTACAGCGGTGGATACCTCTCAGGGAATGATCGATAGAGCTTCACGAAATTTTGAGAGTTATGGATATAAAGTTCCAGCTTATGTCGCTGATGCTGCCGATTTGCATATGGAGCTAGAGAATAGCTTTGAGGCAGTGGTCTGCAGGGATGTAGTATGGACGCTTCCTGATCCACAGAGGGCTTATGCTGAATGGTATCGGATTCTAAAACCGGGCGGGACCCTGATTGTTTTTGACGGCAACTATTTGTATAAAGAGAGCAAGACTGTATTCCGTAGACTTTGGTATGCCTTGTCCTGGACACTGATTCTGCTCACAGAACAAAGAGTCCGCCAGCGAAGCAGTCAAGATAAAAGCCTGCTAAGCGAGTTGCCATATGTTAATGTATTACGGCCTGAAGCTGACGAGACAGCGCTGAAACAGGCCGGGTTCCGAACCATAGATGTTCACCGGAACTTTATCCCTGCCCGTGCGATGCCGCTAGATTATTTGAAATACGGTTACCAGAATGTAAACCGGTTCATGATACTTGCCAAGAAGGAGTGAATGATAAATGGGTATACAACAAGAGGTGGAAATGTATTGGGAAGGCGAAGCCGAGCTGTACAGCGAAGGCATTCAGAAGGAACTCAACGGATTCCAGCGGGAAGCCTGGCTGAAGCTTATTCTCACTAATGCACCGCAGAAGGAAAGACTGCATGTCCTAGATATTGGCTGCGGTCCTGGCTTCTTCTCTGTGATTCTTTCGAGTGCCGGGCATCTGGTTACTGCGATCGATTGTACCGACAATATGCTGGAAGAAGCACGTGCCCACTCCATTCGGGAAGGTGTAACCGTTACTTTCCGCAAGATGGATTCGCACAAGCTTGACTTTGCTGCGGAGAGCTTCGATCTGATCGTGTGCCGCAATGTCACCTGGAGCCTTACCGATCCGCAGTCAGCCTACAAAGAGTGGAGAAGAGTACTTAAGCCTGGGGGACGGCTGCTGGTTTTTGATGCCAACTGGAATCGCCATCTCTGGGACGAAGAGATGCAGCAAAAGCGAGTAGAGGATCAGCAAAACTATGTAGATAAGGGCTTTGGTGAACTCCCGCATCATAAGGACATAGAGGAGACAGACCGTCTGAGTCTTGTATTGCCGCTGACCAGAGAATGGCGTCCCGAGTGGGATATACGGACTCTCAAAAAAGAAGGCTTCGCTAATATTTTTGCTGAAGAGAATTTGAACGCCAAAGTACTGGATGCGAAACAGCAAGTCTTAAACCGGTCAACACCAATGTTCATGATTTGTGCTGAGAAATAATAGAATAGTGAGAACCTACACATATAATGAAGTAAACAATAAAAGCAGCGATCTCTAAATGAGAGGCGCTGCTTTTTGAGCAAAAGACAATAACATTATTTCATTTCCGATTTGATGTTGATCTAAAAACTCTTTTTTTTGACTTGTTCATATTCCGTTCATATTGTCGTCACGAAGGGTACATCTTGATTGATTACACTTTGAATATGTCGTCAAGGCGGCACTTCAGATACAGGGACAAGGAAGGGAAGAGATGAACGTGGCAAATAAGGTGGAATTAAAAACAACAGGGACTAAGAGCCACAAGAAACGGAACCTATGGTTAAAAATAATCGGAGGTATTGTAGGGGCGCTCGTGTTGTTCATGGGCATCGTTTTTATCGTTGATTCTATTAGCGATGGGGTAGAGAAAAAGAAAATCGAATCGTATGGCCAGTATGTCAATGTGGATGGAAAAAAAATGAATGTGCTTATTCAAGGCAGCGGTGAACAAACGGTTGTACTCCTACCGGGACAAGGAACCCCGACGCCTGCACTTGATTTCAAATTGCTGATCGATGAAATTACCCCTAATTATAAAGTCGTGGTGGTCGAGCCTTTCGGTTATGGTTTGAGCGATGAAACCGAGAAGGAGAGAACGACTGAGAATATAGTAAGTGAGGTTCACGAAGCAGTGCAGCAACTGGGTTTAGACCGTTACATTCTAATGGGACATTCCATCGCGGGACTTTACGGAGCGACCTATGTGAACACATATCCGGATGAAGTTCTTGCTTTTGTCGGCATCGATAGCAGCGTTCCCAATCAACCCGGAATGGATGTCAAATTACCTTTGAACGCCATGAAATTTCTTCAAAAATCAGGTCTAATGAGATTGGTCCAAAAAGTGAGCGGAGATCCCTATGAATCGCTTGCGTTCGATGAGCATACCAAAGAACAGATGCGTTTGATTTCGAATCAAGTCGCGACCAATCCAACGTTGATGAATGAACTGGGCCACCTCGGTTCCAATTTCAAAAATGGAGAAAAACTCACAATGCCAAATGACTTGCCGCTGCTTCTCTTCGTTCAATCGAACAACGAGCACAATAAACAGTGGATTCCGCTGCATGAGGAGCAAGTCAAACAATCCGCACAGGGCAAAATGATCCCAATGGAGGGGTCACATTATCTGCATCATACAAAATACAAAGAAATCGCTGAGGCATTCAAAGAATACATGAAACAAATTCAAATTCAATAGTAGGGTTGATAATTAAACTGCGGAGCCGAACTTGGTTCCGTGGTTTCTTTGTTTTTTCATTTATAAACACGATTTTTAAACCTTATTCCTGGGACATTGGAGTATGGTATACCTCAACACAAATTTTGGTCATTTCGTCAATGGATTTTGCAAAGTCTGATTGTATCCATTTAAGGAGAACATTATAGAGGGCCCCCGCTTTAAAGTATATTCGGTACACATTCTCGTCGCTTTTGTCATGAGCAGTAGAAAGCATCATTTCATTCAAGCAATCCAGAATTACATGATCAAACTTTGCACTCTGAAGTGCTTTGTAGATGTTCCGCTGCTGAAAAATAACTTCAAAAAGCACTTTGATAAATTTTTGAGGTTCTTTAGCTTTGCCTGTTAATTCATTGGTGTAAGGTAAGAGTTTTTGATTAATTTCGAAAATAAGCGAATCGACCAAATCCACCAGGATCTCTTGCTTGGAGGAATAGTTGTTGTAATAGGCTGTTCGAGAAACCCCTGCGCGCTTCACAATATCGGTGATGGTGATTTTGTCAAAAGGCTGTTCCTGGATCAAGAAGACTAATGCCGTACAGATGGCTTCTCTTGTCAAACGGTTGGTTTCTTTATTGGAACGATGCTGAGAGGTATTTGGACTGTATAATTCATGATTTGAGATGACATTTCCCCTCCATTTGTACATTCTGATGTTCGTTTCATTGTTTTTCATGAGTATTTTCAATATGCTAAAACCATAAGGCATTACAAATGTAATGTCAAAATAATCGTTAGTTAAAATGGGAGGGCGTCATGTTAGAAATCTTATATAGACGATTGTCAGCGGTGCTGCTTTTGATCCTAGCACTATGTGCTACGGTATTCATTGGCAAAGAAACGGTAATCTCAATCGTGACCATCATCTTTTTATTAGCAGAATTAGGCATCTCTTTTTTACTATTAAAGAAGCGTGAGAAGTTACATGTAGTATTTATTAGTGCGATGGTGGCAGAAGGGTTATTCTTACTAACAAGAAATTTTTGGCTGCTTGCGTTTTCTATCCTCTTGCTGATCATAGCGGGCATATGGAGAGGACTCTTGGGGCAAAAGGTAAGCAGAAGAGTTACTCCGTTTCTAGTGGTTCGTAAAGTGTTATTCAGCATTGCTGCACTTATCGTTACTGCACTTTGGGGTATTGGAGTCTATGCAAAACCTATTACAACACCTGTAGCATTAGCTGCTGATACGACAGTGACGATCGATGAACGTAAATTGGATTCTGCAGCAGTGATGCTCAAAGATATTGAAGTAATGAATTCTTTTGGAAGCCGTACAACCGGCTCTGAGGGTCACAATCAGTTTATTGCTTGGCTGGAGCAACAGGTAACGGATATGGGGCTGCAAGTATTTCGTGATCGCTATACTTTTGACCGATGGGAAGAAAAGAACAGTGCTTTAATGATTGATCAGCAGGCAATTCATGTCTCTTCAGCTTTTCCCTATTCCGGAGAAACTGACGAAAAAGGTGTAACTGGGGAGCTGGTGTATACGAAGCGTGGTGAATATGGCCAGGCCAGCGGAAAAATTGCTGTCATTGAAATTGAGAATTTCAGAAATTTTCCAAGTGGGATCGTTATGAATATGCGGGATTCATCACCAATGGACAACCAAATTGCCCCAAATGAAGGCGATCTGGTCCTCACTACAGCTTTAAAAGAAGCTAAATTGGAGCAAGCGAAGGAAAAGGGCGTAAAAGCTGTTGTTTTAGTCTGGAAAGGGGTATCTGACGATAAGGTTGAAGAGCAATATGTACCTTTTACCACCGATTATGCTGGAATCCCTGCGATTTGGGTGAATGAAACGGAAGGGAAAAAGGTGATCAGCGCAGCTCAGGAGCATAAAGAAGGTACGGTTATTTTAGAAGCGGAAATACAAAAAGATGCCCCAACAGAATCCTTTTTTGTGAAAATTGACGGTAAGAATAAAGACGAAGCAATTATCGTAAATACTCATACGGATGGGATAAATGTGGTGGAGGAGAATGGCGCTGTGGGCATGCTGTCTATGATTCGTTACTTACAGCAGGAGCAGCCGGAACGTACGATGATATTTGCTTTTGTGACAGGGCATTTTAGATTACCGGAGTTCAAAGGGGCCTCTCAGGCAACTTCCACCTGGATGGAGGGGCATCGAGAGCTGTGGGATGGCAAGAATGGCCATTTAAAAGCTGTAGCTGGAATTACGGTCGAGCATTTAGGCAGCATGGAGTGGAAGGACGATGATTCGGGTTCCTATGGTCCAACTGGACAAATAAGTACAGAATATACCTATGCGGGCAATGAAATGATGGCAGCCATTTGGCTGAAGGCTATTGAAAAGACAGATAGCACACGTACTGTATTATTGCGTGGACATAACAAGTTTGAGTTTGGAGAGAGTCAGCCCTTATTTGAAGCAGGGATACCGGTGATTGGTTTCATTCCAATGCCCGACTATCTGCTCGTGGATAGTGACAACAGAGAGAGGGACAAATTTGATGCAAAGCTAATGCATACGCAAATTGTATCGTTGCTGAAAGCGGTCAAGCTAGTGGACGGAACGGAGACGACTAAGCTTGGGAAGTCAGATGGGTATTCTTTTTTCTACGGTCGTACTAAATGATATTGGCAGATCAAGATTTGTCATGACGAAGATGACATTAGCTTTAATTCAAAAAACACTGATGATTTGAGTCAGTGTTTTTTTGTTGCAAAAGGGGGATATATTACGGCTCAAAATGAGAAAATATCGTTTTTTTGCCAGCATCGAAGTAGGAGGGAACTTGTGACATCACATATACACTAATCAATCAATAGCTCCTTCGGGTACTTTTTGTGTTATTCACTGAGTTGTCAGAAAGATTTGACCCTTTCTTGAACGTTTAGGGATTAAGAGATATCTGTGATTGAATTACTTGCAATTTAAGATAAGATGATTTTAATTATTAGGTCACATTATAATTTTGACTGCTCAGTATCAGATAAATCGGGCTCGCCAACTCTTGCTTTGTGAATTTTTTCTCTTTTTACATAGCAAAGAACGATGAACGTCATACTAAAACGAACAGGCAACGATGTCGCTGAACCTTGCTAAACCTGATATTGAATGCAGCCAACAGTTAGCAGGCCTAATCATAGAAAAATGAACAGTGTTTTGAAGGGAGCAGTAAAGAATGGCAATTGATACGGTGCTATGGAGCAGGCTGGTGACAGGCTTGACTCTCGGGTTCCACGTTATTTTTGCGACGATTGGCGTCGGTATACCGCTAATGATCGCTATAGCAGAGTTTATCGGGATTCGGAAGAAGGACCCCCATTATACACTTATGGCAAAGCGGTGGTCTCGAGGATTTGTCATTTCTGTGGCGGTTGGTGTCGTGACCGGTACAGCGATTTCACTACAACTGGCCCTGGTATGGCCGAATTTTATGAAACTGGCTGGGAATGTCATTGCACTTCCGTTATTCATGGAGGTGTTCGCGTTCTTCTTTGAAGCTATCTTCTTGGGCATTTATTTGTATACGTGGGGTCGGTTCAAAAATCCGTATATCCATTGGCTGCTGACGATACCGATTGTCGCCGGGGCAGGCATGTCTGCCGTTTTTATTACGACGGTGAACGGATTCATGAACCAGCCTGAAGGCTTTGTCATGGAAGCAGGCCAATTCACAGCGATTAACCCGGTGCAAGCGATGCTGAATACGGCGACGTTCTCCAAAGTGTTCCATGTATTAAGCTCGGCCTATTTGACTGGAGCTGCCTTGTTAGCCGGGATTGCAGCCTTCGCGATGCTGAGAAAAGGTGTGTCCGCATACCACAAAAAATCTTTAAATCTAATGATGGCAGTCGTTTTACTATTCGGTTTGCTGAACACGTTAGCCGGTGATGTGTCCGCCAAGTTTTTGGCCGAGCATCAGCCAGAGAAGCTTGCAGCGGCAGAGTGGCATTTTGAGACGAGCAGCAGTGTGGATTTGGTGCTATTGGGATGGCTGAATGCAGAGCATGAAGTTCTAGGGGCTCTTCATCTGCCGAAGCTGCTCAGCTTCCTGGCCTTTGGAGACTTTAATGCAGAGGTGACGGGGCTCGAGGAATTCCCCAAGGAAGAATGGCCACCGCTTCTCGTTCATTATCTGTTTGATTTAATGGTCGGAATTGGATTTACTCTGCTCGCGATTTCGTTTCTATATTTTCTGTTTGTGTTCTGGAAAAAGCGTAATGAGCTTAACAAGTGGATGCTTCGCATCATCGCACTGAGCGCCCCTCTCGCTTTTCTGGCTGTTGAGCTGGGATGGTTTTATGCAGAGATTGGCCGACAGCCGTGGATTATCCGTGGATATATGCGTGTTGAGGAGGCTGCCACGTCTTCACCGAATGTAAGAATTATATTCTTCGCCTTATTGCTCTTGTACATCGTACTCGGCAGTATGTGTGTAATCGTGCTGAGACGCTTGTTCAACAATAATCCGGCAGAAGCTGAGATGGAGAAATGGATGAAGGATCATCCTAATCAATTTACGGAAAAGGGGGGCACTGAATGATGAGTTACGAATTGATTGGCATCTCGGTGCTCTGGCTGTTTTTGTACGGCTATTTAATTATAGCTTCCATTGATTTCGGAGCGGGCTTCTTCGCCTTTTATGCACGTTTAACAAAGCAGGATCATCTCATTAATCGTCTGATTTCCCGATATTTATCACCCGTATGGGAGATTACAAATGTATTTTTTATCTTTTTCTATATTGGCATCGTCGGTTTTTTTCCGGACACAGCCTATTATTATGGCTCCGCGTTACTTGTTCCGGGAAGCATTGCGGTGATTCTTCTTGCGATTCGCGGTTCATTCTATGCTTTTGAAAATTACGGTTCCAAGAAAAACATAGTATATCTTTTTTTGTACGGAGCTACAGGTTTGCTTATTCCAGCATCGTTGTCAGTGGCGCTAACTTTGTCTGAAGGCGGCTTTATCGTGAAGCAGGGGGAAACGGTTTCTCTAGATTACTGGGCGCTGTTTACCAATCCGTTATCGTGGAGTATCGTTGGACTGGCAATCGTGTCCGTTTTGTTCATTAGCGGCTCATTTCTGACATTTTACGCTTCTCGGGCGGAGGATCATTCCGCGTTGAAGCTGATGCGCAACTACGCCCTGTTTTGGAGCACACCGACGATAATCCTCGCACTGACAGCATTTATCTATTTGGGTCAACACAATGAGCGGCATTTTCAAAATATGATGGATTTATGGTGGTTGCTGGCACTTTCCGTTGCTTTCTTCATGATCGCGATGTGGCTATTATATAACGGACGCCGTTACGGATTAGCTTTTATATGCGTCATGTTGCAGTTTTTCTGTGCCTTTTTCGCTTATGGGATTGGGCAATACCCTTATATTCTTGATCCGTATATCACGATTCAGAGCAGTGCAACTTCACCGGCAATGGGCTTAGCGTTAGTTATTGTGTTTATCGGCGGTCTATGCCTGTTGATCCCATCCCTTATTCTGGTCTTCAAACTCTTCCTGTTTGATGCGGATTATGTTAAAGGGAAAAAATAAAGCTGATTAATCCATTACGGTATGTTTGAGGTTTCCCTACAAGCCTATAGATAAAGGAGGTGTGATCTGTGAAGAGGAAATCCAGTCTGATTTCTCAACAAATGTCTTCACAAAGGAAAAACATGGCTCTCCTCGCAATCATTTCACTAGCGCTTGGTATAGCTATTGTGAGTCAGGCTGGACTGCTTGCTGAAGCAGTCCAACGGATTTTTGTCGAGAAAGCTTCATTTTCATCGGTTATCCTGTTGCTCGGCATACTTCTAGCTGTTATGGCTGTGCGCACACTGTTGTCTTATGGAAACGGTATAGTTGGCTTACATATGGCTGCCACTGCTAAGACAAATATGCGCGCTGCCGTGCTGCAAAACTTGACTCATGCCTCCATGCCTTCAACCCTTCGTGGACAGACAGGAGGAAAGGTCAGTGTTGCTCTGGATGCTGTGGATGAGGCCGATAGTTATTTCAGTCAATACATGCCGCGTATGATGGAAGCTGCTATCATCCCGGTTCTGATTTTGGTCGTTACATTTATCCAACATGCCAACACAGGTTTCATTCTATTGTTTACTGCTCCGTTCATCCCGCTGTTCATGATTTTGGTAGGGCTGAAAACGAAGAACAAATCCGAAGAAAAATATGCGCAACTGGCTGAGTTCTCAGGGACGTTTCTGGATTCTCTTCAAGGACTGGTGACATTGAAAATATTTGGACGGGCTTACCGTCAGCAACAGGAGATCGAGCGCAGTAGCTTGGGTTATCGTGATGCCACAATGGGCATTTTGAAGATTGCGTTTACGAATACCTTCATGCTGGAATCGATCGTAATGCTTAGCATTGGCATTGTCGCTCTTGAACTGGCCATCCAGTTGCTCGTTTTCAAAGCTATGACGTTCCACACCGCCTTTCTCGTTTTGCTGCTCGTTCCCGAGTTTTACAACCTGTTAAAGAATACGGGAACGGCCTTTCACAGTGGCCGGACAAGTATGGGAGCGGTTCGTAAGGTGGAACAGATGCTTGAGGAAACGGCAGGGGGGAGCAAAAACCTGAATAGCAATGAAGGCGCAGGGACATCCACTGGAATCGACGTGATAGCCAACATAGATAAGGTTGGTGATAGGACCGACAGAATAAGCAAATTGGAACTTACCCATTCTGGAGACCTTTTAATACCGCCGTCCATCGTAATTGACCAACTCCGGTTTCAGTATGCTCCAGATTCATTCAAGCTTGAGACGGGTCGGATCCAGTTTAAACCGGGAGAACATATTGCGATTGTAGGTAAAAGTGGTTCCGGTAAAACGACTTTGCTCCATCTCATTGCCGGTCTGCTGAAACCAGAATCTGGAACGCTTCTGGTGAATGGAAGTCCACTCTCGCAATACGATGAAACTGAATGGTTCGAACATGTTAGCTACATTACGCAGCATCCGTATATTTTTGCAGGCACATTTTCTGAAAATATTGCGATTGGTGCTCGTGGGAGCATCTCCAGGGCAGAAATTGAGCGGGCGGGGGAAGAAGCAGGACTCGCTGCGCTTACAGCCCAATTAGAGCATGGATTTGATACCTTTGTTGGTGAAGGAGGCCGGGGACTGTCTGGTGGGGAAAAGCAACGGCTTGCCTTAGCACGCGCTTTTTTGAAGCGTCCTGCTATCATTTTGTTTGATGAACCCACAGTTGGACTGGATTTGCACACCGAGCGGGTACTGCAACGCTCCATAGCCAAACTGGCAAAAACGGCTACAATGATTACGGTAGCTCACCGATTATATACGATTCAACAAGCCGACAAGATTTTGTTTATGGACAATGGAGTGTTGGTGGACTCGGGACGACATGACGAGCTTCTGGAGCGCCTGCCTCAGTATGCCGAGATGATTGATGTAGAGCGGAAAGGGGGGATATCCTCATGAATGAACTGGCTGTTCTGTCAAAGGCGATGATTCAGGAGCGCAAGGATATCATTCTTTCGATTTTGGGTGGATTTATCGCCGGCATAGCCGGTGTGGCACTCTTTTCTGCGAGCGGATATCTGATTTCGCAAACGGTATTTGCGCCACCGCTTTATACTTTAATTGTACTCACCTCCATGGTCAAACTGCTGGGTCTGCTTCGGGCGGCGAGTCGTTATGGAGAACGCTTGTATTCTCACCGGGCGACATTCTCCATGCTTAGCCGTTTACGTACATCCTTTTTTGCCAAGCTTATTCCTTTAACGCCTGGTATATTGAACAAAAATCGAAGCGGGGATCTGCTTGCGCGGATCGTTGGGGATGTGGAAAGTTTGCAAAATTATTTTTTGCGAGTCGCTTATCCTCCGATCATGGTCGTCATGGTGTTTTTGGCTACGGTGCTGTTTACTTCTACCTTTTCGATCTGGATTGCCGTTTTGTTTGTACTAGGTATGCTGATAACGGCATTCGTTGTACCGGGAATTGTGTTACTCGGGCAGCGGAGAATACATGGACGCGTTCGTGAGCAGAGGGCGCAGCTGTCTACGGAAGTTACCGAAGTGTTGTACGGTTTCCGGGATTTGAAAGTATACGGTCAATTGGCACAACGGGAGGAACAGCTTCAGCACGCTTCCGCTGTATTGGCAACTGAACAGCAACGAGCAGCCGGGCACTTGTTGCGCGGGCAATCGATGCACACTTTTGTTACGTTTCTCGTTTCCTGGGGAGTGCTGACGCTCGGCGCCTATTTAATTATGGAAGGAGCGCTTGCAGGCGTATTTCTTGCCATGTTGGTCATGGCATCCCAAACCGTATTTGAAGAAGCGGCGGCTATGGCCACATTACCTGCGTATAAAGAGGACAGCGAACACGCAGCCAAACGACTGACGGAAACAGTTCAGACCTTTGATGAGCAGTCCTCGCAGCCAAGTGGCACATTGTCTGTTGATCATGCCGTTACGATGGAGCTATCCGATGTTACGTTTCAATATGAAGGGGAGTGGAGACCGGCGCTCAGGGATGTATCCCTGCACATTTTACCTGGTTCCAAAACGGCGATTGTCGGGCCGAGTGGATCAGGAAAATCAACGATTATCGAATTGCTGCTCAAGCTGCGAACACCAACGGCCGGTGATATACGGTTAAACGGCATTTCGGTGAAGGAACTGGATGAAACGAGCATTTGGCAAACGGCTACTGTAGTGTTTCAGCAAAGTCATTTCTTCCGGGGAACGATCCGAGACAACCTGCTGCTGAATGGAGAAGAACATGCAGACGAACAATTGTTGGATGTGCTAGCAAAAATGCAGCTGCCCGATACATCGTTGACCGATATGGTGTATGAAAAAGGGGAGAATCTGTCAGACGGCGAGAAGCAGAGGTTGGCTCTGGCGCGAGCGATGCTCCGTAAAGGACGGGTATGGCTTCTGGACGAACCCACTTCATCGCTGGATTATGTGACAGAGCATCATGTTTTGAAGCATCTCTACGCACAGGCGGCTAATGATACGCTTCTCCTGATTTGTCATCGGCTAACCGGATTGGAAGAGATGGACCAGATTGTGGTCATGGACCAAGGCAGGGTAGTCGAAACGGGGTCCTATTCGGAGTTGATGGGGCAAAAAGGCTATTTTTATGAGATGAAACAAATCGAACAGCAAATGATCGGAGAAGTTGAGGACTGATGATTTAGTGACCTCGACTTCCCTAAACTTCATCTCCTGAAACTATCTTACTTAAAAAAATCAGAAGTAACCCGCAGGAAACAGTTCTACAGGTTGCTTCTGATAAATTCTAAAAACTATACCCTCGCCTTGTTTTCAAAGTAACCTATTCTATAAGCCTCGCAAAGGTCTAATAACCCTACCGATTTTACCCACCTTACCGGGTAACTTTCTTATGCTCGATCTATCCAATTTGAATTTCAGAGATCCTTTTTTTGACAATATAGCATTTCTTAATTTTGATGAATTATTGGTTCTATTCGTAAAAGTTAAAGTATAATTCTGAGAATTCCCAACTTTGAGTTCACGGAAGCCTACCCTGTTACAGCCTGTGCCCTGGCATCTTTCTATCCAACACATGTTGAAGACCGCATTAGGAATATACGTGTAGAAATTACCGCTCCACGTATTTCCGGAATTGTCATACGCGTAATAATAGTAACTTTGATTTGCGGATGATCCAGTTACTATAAGTGAACTTCTGCCTGGGACTAATCGGTACCACCCTTTTTTAACATAAGTGGTAGGGCTACAAGTCGGATCATAGTGAGCAATAGCAAGCCAAATATAGTTAGAGGTATTATTTTGTACATAAAGACTCATTTATATCACTCCATTCAATAGATTTAAACACAATGTTAATATATGTAAAAATATATAGAAGTGAAATAGACAGATTGAGCGTTAAAAAAAGATAGGCTGTACAAGGGAAACGTAACTATTAAATCAAGCGGACTGCACTAAATTGATAGGTGGTTTACGGAAAAGGATCGTACAAGCTCCTTGCGAAGCTCGATTTAGATTGTAATGATTTTTATTGCTGTCACATTTTAGGTTGAGCTCTTCGTTGTATAGAGTGAAAGGGGGGGAGACAGCTTGAATGATACGGAGTTAAATCAGATCATTGCAGATGTGTTGGATGGGAACACAGAACAATTCGAGAAAATCATGGAGATTTATCAAAAACCGATTTTTCTCTACTGTTATCACATGCTGGGCAATTATGCCGAAGCCGAGGAAAACGCACAGGAGGTATTTTTGAAGACCTTCCGCACCTTGAAAAAATATACCCAATATCAGATGGATTTTGGCGCCTGGGTATACAAGATTGCCTACCATCAATGTATCGACATCCTTCGTAAGCGAAAGTTGGTGAAATATTTGCCTTTCTTTTACCAAGATGAGAAAGAAAATAATGAAGTCGATTTGCATATTGAAGCCAACTATTTTGATGAATCCGTACATCAGGCCATGGCAAAATTATCGGCGGAAGAGCGTAATTTGTTAATCTTACGTTGTGTCGAGGATAAAAGCTATCAGGAGATTGGATTGATTCTCGGTAAAAACAGCGCCAGCCTTCGTAAAAGGTACGAACGTACATCTGCAAAATTTCGAAAGTATTACGCTCAAGTGAAGGGAGTGGGAGTGTATGAATATGGACAGGGATCGGGATTTGAAAAAACTGTTTGATGACCCGCGCATTCCCGACGCCGACTTGACAGGAAAAGTAATGAGAATATTACATGCTAAGCCAAAAGAAAAGGAGAGGTTTTTTATGAAATATAAAGTTGTTTTGACTGCGTGTGTAGGGATGATGTTAATGGCCTCCACAGGTTATGCGGCAGTTCAATATCATTCTTTGACGAATAAGGATGGCGAAGTCGTATATGAGACTAAATCGACGAAAGATTACGGAAAAACAGAATCGAAAGATGATATAGAGCGTTACAAGGCATTTTATGAACTTAAGGATAAGGTGCTAAAGAACGGGGAAGCTGGGCTGTTCTATATGGTTGCCAATAATCCGAATCATGAAACAATTCTTGGAACGAAGGTGACTATCTTCCAAGATCTTTCTCAATTGAGAGATAAGATTACGGATAAATCCATTAAGATCGCAGACAAAGTCAATGGAAATTATACATTCCAAAAGGCGGACGTAATCTTTAAAAATGCTCAGGAAGTGAATCCTCCTTCTTCGGAAGAAAAAAAGAAAATGGCAGAAAAGCTGAGAAAGCAGGCGGAAGAATCCAATCAGGGATATGCCATGATGCAGGTTGAAATGACAGATCAGTTTTTCCTTCTCTTTGCTACGTATCAAAATGGCGAAGATAAAATCGGGGTTAATATCACTAATCTGAGTGGAAAGAGCGATCCTACAATGTATATTGACGAGAAGGTTGAATTTAAGCAGGAGAAGGTTCAAGTGAAGGGAGTAGAAATGCTGCATACAGAATTTGCTCCTTCGCAGACGCACGAGCTGAAATGGGTATACGAGAGCCCAGACAAAAAGCTGAAATACGCCTATACTTTACGAGGTGACCTAAATAAAGTAAGCAAAGAAACCCTAATGAAACTTGCCGAAGGCTATTTGGAATAATAAATACAACAACAACGGGAATCTCCTCCCATCCAATTGGGGGGATTCCCCTCTAGTAAACCATAGTCCTTCTTCATTTTTATCATAATCGTTTCTAAGCACCGATTTTAATTCCGTGGAACAATGCAAAAGAACGGCCGCTGTTCGCATCATTTACGACAGGGCCGTTTTTTGTTTTCATAGGTTAGCTGTAAATTGCTATTCTTGCCAAACACTCATAGGGTCCCATGGCTTGATCTGATTGTCATATTTTCCAGCCAAAAAAGCTTTCATGTCTTCCAGCTTAGCAGGCACCTCGTTCCAAACTGGAAGGGGTGGTAACCCTCGTTTGCTTTTCAATAGGATATCCACTGTAACATACAAGCGTTCTGGCTGTATCCAATGAAGGAAGCGGGAAATATCCATTTGCTTGGTCAGAGACAAGGAATCGATTTCATCATTGTAATGCTTGTTGAACTCGCTGATCAGGTTCAAGAGGTAGTCTCTCTGCTCCTTTACGAAATCCAAGCCGCAAATGGCGCCATGTCCTGGAACAACGATTTCGGGTTTAATTTCATCAATAATGCGATCAAGCACTTTAACCCAATTGAGGGTTCCCTCTTCACTGTATGCCGTACATCCGTTAAACACGACATCGCCAGCGAACAGCACTTTTTCTTTTGGCATCCACAACAGCAAGTCACTATCAGAGTGGGCTGGAGCTACGTTGTAAATCATAACTTCCGTATCGCCAAGACGGATGTTGATATCGTCCTTTATCTCAATATTCGGGAGCACCCATTCTACGCCTTCCAGGTCAAATCCTTCAAATTCCGCTGCAAAAAACCGCTCGCCCGGAGTCGATTCCGGAGAATTCTTTCCTCTTCTAATGACGCTGTCCATCCAAGCGATATTTTCGGTGAGACGCTCTCTGGAGGCTTCCTTGTGCATAATAATACAAGCATCTTCAAACACTTTGTTTCCCCAGGCATGGTCGCTGTTATAGTGCGAGTTCACCACATATGCGGGAGAGCCGCCGTTGCTTACATCCATAAAAGCCTCCCGCATTTCCCGCGCATGGAACAAATCGAAAAACGTGTCATACACCAACCCGTCACCCTTGTTGATGAATCCGGCATTGGCCCAACTGATCCCACGATACGGCGAAATACCAGCAAAGACGCCATCTGCGACTTCAAAAAATTTAACGCGAGGTTTTTGGATAATACGTCCATACTTCATAAAAATTCTCCTTTACGTATATGTTTTTGGGGTAAAGCATGCCTTTATTATAGAGAGTGGAAAACATAATTGCAAGCATGTACTTGCATGCATTTGTTCCATGTAATATGATGTAACAGAACAACATCACACTACATGTATGGAGGCGCTGCAACATGAAGCTAGTAACCTTTCAAACCAAAATATCCCAGGAACCTTTGTTTGGGCTTGTAATTAACGAGAAATTTGTCGTGTCTTTTGCCGCAATCATGAAAAAGCAGGGAACATTCGTTGACAGTCTTGAAAGTATGGACAGCTATCTTCATTATTTGCCGGCAAGTTATGATGCCGCTAAGGAATTAATGCAATATGCGGTCGAACAGTCGCATCAATTTAATGAAAATGAAATCTGCCCGATTGTAGCGGTAAACCTGCTGCCGCCAGTTCCAAATCCGGCTGCGCTTATCGATTTCGGACTGACACCAAGACATCTGAGAAATGCTGGCGTAAATCTGCTGCAAAGAGAATATACAGGGCCGGAAAGAGAAGAGCTTAAACAAAAAATTGCTGAAAAATTCCAGCAAGATCCGAACAAAGTAACTTTCAGTTATTACAAATGTAACCATAATGCATTAATTGGCGATGGAGATACGATTCATTGGCCTTCGTACTCTTCCTACCTGGATATTGAGCCGGAGCTGGCCTTTGTTACAGGGATGGAGAACTGCATTGCAGGTTATGTTATTTTTAATGACAGTACTGTCCGCGATGTGCAATGGCCGGACTTCCAGGGGCTGACCGGACCGACGCGCTGCAAAGATTTTGATCGCAGCAAAGGAATAGGGCCATTTCTGGTTACGCCGGATGAAATCGACAATCCGCTGGTACTGGATGTGAATGTATGCATCGGGGAGAGACTGCACTGGAAGGGGAGCACATCCGAGTATGCTGCACACCCTGCAAAAGTGATGGAGGAGGTTCTCAAAGTTTTCACGCCGCTCCCGGGCACGATTATAGGAATGGGGACGATACCGGATTGCTGCGCAATCGAGACCGAAGAATGGCTGTTGCCCTCTGACCGAATCCAGATTACATTTGATAAATTAGGCACGCTCACGCAATTGGTGCCTGATCATGTCAAGATTACGGAACCAAGCCGCTGGGAAAAAAGAAGCGATTTGCCTTAAAAAACGTTTATCAAAATGATGAACCCCAACCCTGCTGCATATGCAAAACTTGTAGTAGAATAGGATTAACATATGCAAAAGGAGAAATACAATGCAAACTTCAGACAGAATCATTGAAGCCGCGACACAGCTCATCAAAAAGAATGGCTATCGGGGAGTAAGCACCAAAGCCATTGCAACGGAAGCTAAAGTCAATGAATCTACGATTTTTCGGCAATTCGGTAGCAAGCAAGGCATATTGGAAGCCATCATTGAAAGACATTCGGATATTCCGCAATTTGAGAAGCTGTTAAAAGAGGAAGCGACCGATAATCCGGAAGTCGATCTGCTGAATGTAAGTCAGCAGTACCGTTTGTTTTTCCATAAAAATGCGGACATCATTTTGATTGGCATCCGCGACAAAGGAATGCTTCCCGAATTAGACAGAATGCTCGCCGATCCGCCGGCGAAGCTTCACTCCTTGCTGGTTGAATATTTTGAACGCTTGCAGAAGAAAAAAGTTATCGCCAGACAGGATGAGCGTCTTGTCGCAATGTCTTTTCTCTCGATGTGCTACGGATTTCAGATGAGTGAACTGATTCACCGGCAATATCAATCCCAATTCGTCACCGAGGAAGAGTTCTACAAGCATAGTGTCTCATTGTTTGTTAAAGGAATTTTGGCTCAGTCATAAGCATTATTGATTTATCCCATTCATCTAATGGAAGAGCATGCAGCGACGGTTGATGATGTGGTGATTATTTTTAGTAATGGAAAATAAAATACGTGGATGCATTATATAGAAACTGACCATTAATTAAGCCCAATTTTTTTAGGGGCTTTTTTTTTGGGGACTCAGGATTGTATTTAGTCTATACCCAAACTTTCGAGTCAGAGTTATTGTACGAGCTTAAATGCAAGACAATCATGCCTATTGCATTGGAATTATCCAGGGCTGTACTTACTTAATATCTTATAAGAAATTCTTGAAATTACAGAAATTTATCCAGTAGGGGGATGCTATTATACAAATACAAATAAAGACGAGGTGATGATATGCAAGCAAAATTGGCAGCGGACGCCATTCCCCTCCCCAAAAAGCGGAACTCATGGATAAGGACGATAAAAAAGTATAAAGTGATGTACGCTCTCTTGTTCCCGGCATTAGTTTACTTTGCCGTATTCAAATACATTCCTATGGCGGGAATCATTATTGCCTTTAAAAACTATAACCTAGCTTTGGGACTATGGGATAGCCCATGGGTGGGATTTAGAAATTTTACAGATTTTATGAACGGCGTTTATTTCTGGGACATCATGAGAAATACGATTATCATATCCCTGTATAAGCTGTTGTTCGGTTTCTCAGCTCCTATCATACTTGCTTTGCTGCTCAATGAAGTTTATACCCAATGGTTTAAGAAAATCGTTCAAACGATCACTTATTTACCCCACTTTCTATCATGGGTCATTGTTTATGGAATGATGGTGGCATTATTAGCCCCAGGGGATGGTCTTTTTAACATGATATTGAAGGAAACTGGAGTTGAACCCATCTCATTCCTAACGGAACCTGCCTGGGGCAGACTGCTGATCATCTTATCTGAAATATGGAAGGATATTGGATGGGGAGCGATATTGTACCTTGCAGCATTAGCAGGAATCGATCCAAGCTTATATGAAGCGGCTAGAATTGATGGCGCTTCCAAGTGGAGACAGCTATGGCATGTAACACTTCCCGGCATTCGAGGCGTGATGATTCTGATGCTGATCCTTAAATTAAGCCATATTCTGGATGCTGGTTTTGACCAAATATTCATGTTTGCCAACAGCTTTAATCAGGAGAAGATCGACATTATCGACACATGGGTATACCGTGAAGGGCTCGAGCGACTTAAGATTGGCTTGGCTACTGCTGTGGGATTATTTAAAGCGGTCATCGGATTTGTTTTAGTGTTGGCAGCGAATAAGCTCGCCAAAAAATTCGATGGGCAAATTTGGTGAGGTGGTTATCAAAATGATCAATTTGACAATCGGAGAAAAGGTCTGGCAAGCATTCGTTTATTTTATTCTTATTTTGCTAGCTCTACTTTGCTTACTACCCTTTCTATATGTGGTTGCTGTTTCAGTAACGCCAGAATCGGAAGTGCTAAGAAGAGGAATTGTTATTATACCAGAAACCTTTACCTTTCTAGCCTATAAAGAAGTATTCATTTCTCATGGTATTGGGCAGGCGTATAAAATCACATTGTTTCGAACGATTGTAGGCACTGCTCTCAATGTGTTCTTTACGGTAATCGCGGCATATCCGTTATCCAAAAAATATTTGCCGGGTCGCAGCCCATTTTTACTATTCATTGTCTTTACTATGATGTTTGGAGGAGGATTAATTCCGACTTATTTACTAGTCCGCTCTCTGGGATTGCTAAACAGTCCGTGGGTATTGATCATTCCAAATCTCATTAGTGCATTTAATCTGGTGATCATTAAAGGCTTTTTCGAGCAATTGCCTGCTGAAATCGAGGAATCAGCGAGGGTAGACGGTGCAAGTGAACTTCAGTCGTTATGGCGGATCATTTTACCTCTGTCCTTGCCCGTCCTTTCCACAATTTCATTATTTTACGCAGTCGGGCATTGGAACAGTTACTTCGATGCTATTGTTTATATCAATGATTCCAACTTAATGCCGCTTCAAGTGATCTTGCGCAACATCCTGCTTAACGTCGCAACACAAAGTGCTGATTCGCTTGCCAATACCGGAGCTGTTAGTACGTTCGCTATACAAATGGCAGCAGTTGTCGTAACTACAGTTCCGATTTTGATCGTTTACCCATTTATGCAAAAGCATTTTACCAAAGGTGTGCTCTTGGGATCGGTTAAAGGTTAAAAAGATATTCCAACCTGAGTTGTTACGGGGAAACCGTGATAATATAGAAGCAAAGGAGAGGTCATTATGCAACGTAAAGCGATTACATTTGCTATTCTGACAGCAATGGTCGGTGTGGGAACAGTATTGTCAGGCTGTGGGGAACAAAAAGAGGTTACATCGACAGCTTCGGGTAATTCACAAGGCCAGTCTAGTCCCTTTGAAACCAAATTGAAAATTTCGATGTTTAACCAAGGAACTTTCAATGCTGCTGCTCCGATTCCTCCCCGTGAAGAAGATATCCAACGCCAAATGTTGGAGAAAGCAGTAAATATCGACTTGGAAATGATGATTCCTCAATCAGGGCAAGCAACGACTAAATTAAATACGCTCATTGCTGGCGGAGATATTCCAGATTTGATCTTTTTGAAGAGCCGGGCTGATCTCGCGCAATATTATGACCAAGGCGTTCTTGCGGATTTGACACCGTATCTGGATCAATTTCCTGAATTGCAGAAACGTTTTAGCAACGACTCCTGGGAGGCGATGTCCTATCAGGGAAAAACCATTGGAGTTCCAGGTTATGATAATGTAAACGGTATTAGTCGAAGCTTCTTTATCCGTAATGATTGGCTGAAAAAGCTGAATATGGAAGTGCCAACAACACCTGACGAGCTATTTGAAGTTATGAAAGCCTTTACAGAGAAAGACCCGGACGGCAATGGTAAAAATGATACGTACGGATTCATAGGCGGTATGAATAAAGAAGGCAATCTGCAAACCTATGGCTTCGATAGTTTGATGTGGATGTTTGGTGTCAATCCTCCCTCAGCCATTGATGTGAAAGACAATGAACCAGTGTTCCTGTTTACCGACCCAAAAATGAAAGAAGCACTCGCTTATATCAATAAAATGATGGAAGCTAAAGTTGTAGATCCAGACTGGGTGACGATGAATACTCCCGATTTATTGGACCAAAAGTTATTTAAGGGTAAAGTTGGCTTTATGATAAGAGATGCCCGCAGGCTGGAACCAGATTATCAGCAAAAAATGAAAGAAATCAGTGGAGAGGTGCCGGAATGGATCGTCATTCCTCCAATGACAGGTCCTTATGGTGATCAAATTGTAGAGAGAAAATCGTTCCAAGGCAATTCATGGGCCATATCCAAGAAAGCGGATAAGGACAAAATCATTCGGATCTTGTCCATGCTGAATTATCTCTTTACGGACAAAGAAGCCTATCCGAATTTTGCATACGGAATTAAAGGGATTCATTGGGATTTGGTAGACGGCAAGATCAAAAATAAAACCTCCGAATTATCAAAGGAAATGAAAGAAAAGTACTTATGGGTCGATCATTATAGAATGCCGCGTCGTGGTGATGATGCTGAGTACTTCAGCTTCCAGAATCCGAAGACGGCAGAAGCTTTTGAGAACAATCAGAAATACGTGGCGGCTACGTTGCCCGGGAATTTATTGACTGAAGACCCGAACGATTCATTGGCTGCTGACCGCCAACGCTACATTAATGAAAGCTTGGTCAAATTTATGACTGGCAAAGAGCCTCTTTCGAACTGGGATAATTTCCTCAATACATTGGAAACTAAGTTTGACATGCAGAAGTATAAAGATTCAGTAATCAAGCAATTTAAAGAAGCAGGCTTAATCAAGTAAATCAAACGAAGAGAGCGGCTATAATTAGCCCCTCTCTTTATTGAAATATAAGAAAGTATAAGTTTTACTTTATACTTTATCCTTCTATTTTTCGAAGAAACGCTTATCGTCCTTAAAAAGGACGCCGAAGGCGTTTCTTCTTATCATATGCTATTATTTGTTTATTACAGATTTAAAAGGAAGATGATCGATGCGAAGAAGAATCAGCTTGCCTTTAAAACTATTTTTTATCGTGTTTGCATTTGTATTAAGCTGCATAATCTTGATAAGCCAATTGTCTTATCGTTATGTCCAAAAGGAAATAAGAACCTCTGACATTTATTACACCAACCAAATACTTGATAAGATTGATCAGTATTTCACAGTTAATTTTTCCTCCTTCCAGACGATGCTGTTCTCGGTCGAGTCATCGGTGAAAGCCAACATTGACAATCCGGACGTGATTAAAAAGCAATTAAGAGAGCTCTATGAACTCAACAGTAATTACGTCAGTAATATTTATTTGATCAAAAACGATTTATCTATTCTAGGCGGAAGTACACCTACCCGAATATTTGATGAACCTTTAGCTGAAAGAGAACCATTGTTTGATGCAGCTGACAAGAATAGAAGGATTACATTTGTCAGTGATCCTTACAAATCTAAATATTCCGGCTGGACAGTTACGATGGTCCGATATCTGAACAGTGCTCCGTTTCCTATGGCCATTGCAGTAGATTTAGATCTAAATGCCATTGAAGATACCTTGTTCAAGATTAATAAAAAAGAACAAATGAATTTGGCTCTAATCACCGCATCGGGAAAAATCATTGCCGGATTTTCGGAAAATAAAGGCCCCCTGAATGTTCAAGATCATACTTTTTCAATCGGTGAAACGTCAGCAGAAGAAATTCTGGATACTACAGAAACAAACCTTCAACTGCACACCAAGGAGGGGATTCAAGTCTCCCTTCTAAAAAAACCGACTGAAAAATTCAACTGGACCATCATCTCAATCAACGATGAATCACGCTTGAAAGCTGCTTTATCCAGATTGGAAACCTATTATATCGAGCTTCTAGCTGCTGGTTTTCTCTTAAGTCTGTTCGTTTCCTTCTTTATTGCCAAATATATAAGGAACCCGCTCTATGCACTCAAAACAAAAATGAAGCGGGTGGAGCAAGGCTCCCTCACAACTACAATATCGATTAACCGAAATGATGAGTTTGGAGATCTCTCCCGAGCATTCGATCGTATGCTGCAGCAAATTGTGGAACTGATTCGGGGAGCAGAGCTTCATAACGAACTTGAACGAAAGCTGGAAATTCAAGTGCTGCAGTCTCAAATAAACCCTCATTTTCTGTATAACACGCTTGGTTCTATCAGCAATGTCATACGACTCGGACAAATAGAGAAAGTAGATGTGGTGATCGAGTCTCTCATTTCAATATTGGAATATGGGATAGCTGACGCTTCGGAGAAGGTATCACTGCGTCAGGAATTGCAGAATGTATCAGACTATATCGCGATCCAGAACATCCGCTATAACCGAAACTTCCAATTAATCGAAAATATCGAAGCAGGGCTAATAGATTTTCCGGTTTTTCGAATGCTGTTGCAGCCCCTTGTGGAGAATAGTATCTTCCATGGTTATAACGGAGGGGGGATCGAAGGCCCTATTACTATTCATGCGTACAGGGAGGGTGGCAACGTCATCATAGAAGTAGTTGATCAGGGCGAGGGAATTCCAACTGATAAAATAAAGCATATTTTAATTTCAGAACCGGGGGATGTGGAATTGAAAAGGAAAAGAATCGGGTTAAACAATATTCATGACCGAATCAGACTTCACTACGGAGAACAGTTCGGGCTCCAAATCATAAGCATACCTAAGGAAATAACCCGGGTTCGCGCCTTATTCCCAGCAGGCTTGTTTAAAGGAGATGCATGATGATGAGAGACTACACCTGCTTCATTGTTGACGATGAAGATCTAATCATTCAGAGATTGGAATTGTTTTTTCACGAGCGCTCCCTTAGGGATAAGCGATTTCATTTAGTGGGAAAAGCGAATAATGGGCTGAAGGGGATAGAGGAGATCGTAAAGCTTAAGCCGGATATCGTAATATCTGATATCGTCATGCCGCGAATGGATGGGATTTCCATGATTGAGCAGCTAAAGCCAAAGCTTCCCCATACCCAATTCATTCTTTTGACCGCTTATTCATCCTTTGAATACGCCCAGAGAGCTATTCAAGCCAACGTATTGGAATACATTGTTAAGGTTCCGCTCAGAGATGCGGATTTGGGTCGAGCTTTAGATAAGGCAGCCGGGATTTTAAATGAAGTTAAGAAAAAAGAAGCGGAATTTCAATCTTTAAACGTATCCGTGCTTGAAAATAAATATAGAGTCCGCAAGCAATTTTTTAACGAGCTTATCAGAGGCGAAATCCCTTCTCATCGGGCATCAGATTTTGCCAATCGTATGCAGTTCCATTTCTTTCAAGCCAACTATCGCTGCTTTATTGTCGAAATGAATATGTATGAAAGTTTCCGAAATGATTATTCAGCGTCTGATCAGAACATATTGAGGTATGCGATTACAAATATAATCGAAGAAACGGTGATGAATGGTGGCAGTGGTGTAGCTGCGGATCTATCCGATAATCGGTTTATTGGCTTTCTATCCTGGGAAAATAATCGTAGTGATCTGGAAACGGAATATGATTGCCAGACATTGGGGGGGCAGATCGTCTCCCATTTGCATCAATATTTGAATCAAAGGGTATCCGTCGCTTTTGGAGGTCCACACCGAGGCTGGGAATCCATCAAACAAGCTTACACGGAAGCACAAAATGTGAGTGATGATTTCTATTATCATACAGAGAAAGTAGTAAAAACACCCATGCATCGGTTCCATTACCATAATGACAGAAAAGAAGAATTTCAGCAGAAATTGGCTGATTTTCTTGCTGGGGTGAAAAGAAAGGTTTCCAAGGAAGAGCTGGAGAAAGCATTTGCTGATCTGAACCAATTTGTTACGGACCATAAAATCCATAAGTCCATCATGGCGCCTATGTTAAGAGACTTGTACAGAGACATTATTGTGAAGTTTAAATCGGGAAACAAGTTGGCTACGGAAGTAGCAGAGTTTCCCATAGAATTTTTAGCTTTTCGGGAGCAGCTTGCCTATATTGGCGACTTTACCTTCGAATATGTACACGCCGGCCAACTTTTACATCGTATAGAAATCATGAGTGCTATGCGGTTTATAGAGAAAAACCTGAAACAGCGATTAACGCTCGAGGCGATTGCCGAGGAAGTGAATTTAGCTCCATCGTATTTTAGCAGCTTATTCAAAAAAACAATGAACGAAGGCGTTATCAGCTACATCAATCGTAAAAAAATCCAATTAGCTCTCGAGCTGTTAAATATTCAGGATTATTCTATATTGGAATTGTGCGAAGAAGTAGGAATTGTGAATGAAGGTTATTTTTGCAAATTATTTAAAGAATATACGGGTGATACTCCTAAGCAATATCGGATAAAAATGACACGGTATGAATCCAATTAAGGTTGCAAAAAATGTGTGATTTTTTCGCGAAATCATGTAAAAAAAAAGGGAGCAAAAGGATTACCATGATAGAAGGATCTAATCATGGAGGTTATCAAAATGGAGCTTATTAAAGCAGATGTAACCGTCGTCGGCGGAGGTATTGCTGGGATATGCGCTGCTATTGCCGCCGCACGCCAAGGGCTGCAAGTGTCACTTATTAATGATCGACCGGTTCTTGGGGGAAATGCGAGCAGCGAGGTCAGGGTTCATATCAACGGGTCGGCTTATCTCGGAAACAGTCCATCCTATTATGCACGCGAAGGAGGGTTGGTGGAAGAACTCAAGTTGAAGATTTTCCACTATAATCCGTTATACAACAAGAAGCTGATGCTTTCGCTTTCGGATACGGTCTTGTTGGATATGGTCTATGCTGAGCCTAACATTTCTCTATTTCTGAATACATGCGTGCATGAGACGGGCATGGAGAACGGCAGAATTAAATGGGTGGATGGTCTTCAATTGGCTTCCGAAAGGAAATTTCGTTTTGAAAGCCGAACCTATATCGATTGCTCCGGAGATGGAGTTGTCGGATATCAGGCAGGTGCTCTCTTCCGATGGGGGAGAGAAGCGAAACATGAATACAAGGAAGAATTGGCTCCTGAAGTGGCGGACCATTACACCATGGGCGATACGATCCTGTTTCAAGCCCGTGACGTAGGATATTCCGTTCCATACAAAAGACCTGGCTTTGCGTATGATATTACGAAGTTAACCTTTTTCGATAGTATCAGAAAAGGCTTAAATCATCGGGCTTTTCCAAGAAAAATCAACGGGCTTGGCGGATTGTGGTGGTTGGAATACGGCGGACATATGGATATTATTAAAAATAATGAAGACATCGCGTTAGAGCTGCGGAAATTGGTATACGGGATTTGGGATTATCTCAAAAATAGCGGTGAATTTGATGATGTAGACAATCTCATTTTGGATTATGTATGCCCGATCCCGGGAAAGCGGGAGTCGAGGCGGTTTATTGGGGATCACATGTTGTCTCAGAACGATCTCACAGCAAAGCCGCATTTCGAAGATGCTGTATCGGTCGGTGGATGGTATATGGATTTACATGCTAATAAGGGCATCTACGATGAGGGGCCGGCTACAGCTTGGAATTTCGTGCCTGGATTGTACAATATCCCTTTCCGCAGTTTATATTCACGAAATATTCCTAATCTCATGTTCGCTGGTCGCAATATAAGTGCTACCCATGTGGCTTTCGGATCTACAAGGGTTATGGCAACCTGCGGTTGTATGGGGCAGGCGGTTGGAACAGCTGCTTCGTTGTGCTCGAAATATGAGGTAGACCCTGCTGCTATAGTCGAAGCTCATATGGGGGAGCTGCAGGCGCTATTGCTTCGAGACGGACAAACCATTGTAGGCCTTCAAGAGGAATTGGATCCTTACTTCGCTGACGGATTAACTATTCGTGCCTCGTCTCAGCGCAGCTATGACAATCTTCATCCAACCGAAGAGATTTCCTTGGAGAAAGGGTTATGTTTGGTCTTGCCGATTCAGACATCCGTGGCTGAAAGCGTACGGTTCAAAATTAAAAATAGCTCCAAGCATTCGGAAACTCTACATGTGAAGCTTTTTGGCGGGGAACGAAAGGAAAACTACATTCCAACCAGCGAGTTGAGAGACTACCACTTGGTTATTACAGCCGGTCATGACGACTGGATTACGCTAGACTTGGACTGCAAGAAACCGGCTGACGACAAAATCTACATCATATTGGAGGGCACGGCGAGCCTTGCCATATACGGTAATGAAGAGAAATTGACAGGAGCGGTCAGCTTCCACTATAGGCCGGAAGAGCCGTCCAGGCTGAAGAAATTCAATAAGAGCATTTGCTTTAAGGACCTGGTGCCAGCTCAGAATATGTATAGTCCTGAGAATGTTGTCAATGGCTACTCCAGACCTTATGGCCAACCGAATGGCTGGATTTCTGAACATTCGGAAGGACAGGAATGGTTGGAATTCTGTTTTGCAAGCCCCAAAAATCTGGACGAAATCCATCTTGTTTTTAATTCGCAGCTGGATTTGGAGCATTTCAACGACCCGATTGAGTCCCTTATCCAAGATTATGATATGACCTTGACCTTAGAAGACGGAACCGAGAGGACAATCATAACTCGTGGAAATTATCTCACGTTGAATAAACATAAGATAGATGCGAATGGTGTAACCCGAATCCGGATTAATTTCGGCGCAACTTATGGTTCGCCTTATTTTGAAGTGTTTGCTGTGAAATTGTTTGCTCCTAAAATCGATAAATGAGGACAGGTGAAGTCACGATGAAGGAATTATTCCCTCGTAAAGGGCTCCCCAATATAATTCAAAAATTGGAAAATGGGGATACCGTAACAATCGTCTATTTCGGCGGCAGTAATACACGTTCTGAAGGCTACAGGGTTATGACGGCGGATTGGCTTCGTAAGCAATATCCTAAGGCGGATATCCGCTCTGTGAATGCAGGCATTGATGGGACAGGATCGGATTTGGGCTGTGCCCGTTTGGAGACAGATGTACTGCGTCATCGACCTGATCTAGTATTTGTTGAATTTGTCGGTAATGATGGCGGAGATCCCGAATCCAAGGCGCGGATCGAAGGGATTGTCCGTCAGATCCGCAAGCGGAGCCGGTTTACTGATATCCTGTTCGTTTATACGCTGAAGGAGCGGGATGTGGCCTTATTTCAGTCTGGAGAATACCAGAAGGGGGCTCTAATGCAAGAGGAAGTGGCCGACTATTACGGTATTCCTTCGATTCATCTGGGCGTAGCGGTCAGTCACTTGGTGTCGGAGGGAAAACTCGTTTTCACCTCAAGGGAAGACGTGTCCATTTCCGGAGCCGTTGTTTTTACACATGATTCGATCCATCCGACTATTCCCGAAGGACATCAGATTTACACGGATACGATCACCCGGTCATTTGAAAAAATTAGAGAACTTCAGGATCATCCAGGAAGGTCAGTACATCACTTACCTCAGAATCCGTTGGTCCCGGCTAATCCTTGGGAATATGCGAGCATGCTGTCATTGGATAGTCTTACCGATTTTTCCGCAGGATGGTCTTACATGACTCCCGATGATTGTGCTTTAGTACGCGAGTACAATTGGTTGTTCCCCGGCCTGTGGCGAGCAGTCGATCCTGGAGAGGCTATTACGGTGCAGTTCGAGGGAACTCATATCGGGTTATTCGATATCGGGGGGCCTGATTCTGGCAGATTGAAGGTGTCGGTGGATGGTGGGGAACCCTTTATTGTCGATCGATTCACACTACACAACGATCATAATCGTAATCAGTATGTATTCTTGCCGGAGCTCCCGAATGGGAAACATACGGTGCGCTTCGAAGTCGATACCGAAAAGACAGACAAAGCGGCTGTATTTGAGGCATGCGGCAATGAACGAAGTATTGAGCATGTTCGGCAGCATCCAGATTGGTATGATCAAACGGTGATCCAGCTTGGGAAGTTGTTATTGGTGCAGCCGCCATTATAATTAATCATAAGGTTTTCTCCAATTGAAAGACCTATATCATACTGACTGCAGTTGAGCGGCCAGTTATGATGTAGGTCTCTTTTTAAAGGAAGACAATGTCGTTTCTTCTTGCTTAAAATCTTATAAGAAATTCTTGAAATCAAAGAAATTTCACAGTTATGTGACATGCTATGATAAAAACGACGGAGCGGGATTAGCCAGAAGAATACGGCTGATTGCTTCTTTATGATCTTCGAACAAAGGAGGGTTTTATTATTTTGAAAGCGTTATCAACTTAAGGGAGGCTGTGAGTTGTATGATAAAAAGGAAGCTGTTTTTCTTAATCGTTTTCATCGTGACGATATTAGTTCCTTTCAGCCTAGACGGAATAAGGACCGCTTATGCAGAGACCTTACCGTATAAGACGATTATTATCGATGACGGGAGCATCACGATCAATGATGTGGTGACACCTGATGTGGGTAACGAGAACAACGGATATTCAGCTCCGAATTGGACCACAAGTACAGGGGTGAAGGGGTATGATAACTCCAGCTCCAAATATACGAGTACAGCAGGCAGAACGATATCATGGAATCCACGATTGGAAGCAGGAACGGCGAGAATTTCGTTATACAAGCTTAACTGGGAAGATAAAGCGGATAGCAATGTAAAAATTGAAATCGTCCACAATGGAACGACGGATGTTCTCTTTATGGATTTGAGACCTTCATTTGGCTCTTCTGTGGGATGGGTTGATTTGGGAGAGTACTATTTTTCCGGAGTTGGTAACGAATTTGTTAGATTAACTCGGTCTACCAGCACAACCAGCACGATACTTACTCGTGCAGATGCGGTCAAGTTCGAAGGGAATATTCAGCAAAAAGAGCCTCATAAGACGATCATCATTGATGATGGAAGCCTCACGATTGATGATGTCGTCACCACTGATGTAGATAACGCAAATAACGGGTTCTCCGCTCCTGATTGGACTACAAGTACGGGAGTGAAGGGATATAATAATTCCAGTTCCAAATTTACCGATGCAGTAGGAAGAAGCATCACATGGAATCCGCGATTAGAAGCAGGGACGGCGAAAATTTCATTCAACAAGCTTGATTGGGCGGATAAAGCAGACAGTAATGTTAAAATCGAAATTGTTCACAATGGGATTACGGATGTTATGTTTATGGATCTGAGACCCTCGTCGGGGCCATCGGCCGGATGGGTTGATTTGGGGTCCTATTATTTCAGTGGTGATGATAGCGAATTTGTCAGACTGACTCGAACACAACCTACGACCGGAAAAATCATTACGCGGGCCGATGCGGTCAAATTTGAAGGGAATATACGGCAGCAAGCTCCGCCGTTGCCTCCGCTGCGCAGCCGTACATTGGCGAATCTCAGTTACACGGAAAAAGGCAGCATCGAGAATGCCAGCTATAAGGCTACCTTTTATGAAGCTGCTTGGGATGAAGGCAAAACCATCGTTCGTGATATGTTCTACAAGGATACGGATACGGGGAACTGGGTGCCTGTCAATAATGTGGCGGAAAGACTTGAAGAACAATGGGTCTTATTGGATGGGAATGCGGGGAGTCGAACCAATTATTACGATACGATGAACAAACGCTGGATTACATTCGACGAGATCAATTTCCCAGACAGCCACACGGCGATATTAACCGATTCTTCACATGAAAGCGATTACGATTTACAAGTGAACTGGTCCATGTCAGGGGACAAACCTGATGTTTCCTTCGCCTTTACACCTCGCAAGGATGGCAATTATGTAATCGGTTATCAGTCCTTCACAACAGAGCAAATCTCAGACGTCAATGAAGTGTTAAATGGTTTTAGATCACACGCCAAAATGGTAGGTTCAGTGGAATCAACAAGCTTAAGGGAACTAAGCGCTCCGATGAGTCTAATTGAGAAGAATGACGGTTCGGGGAATCCATTGACATATGGGGTATTTGTACCGTCGGATGAGCTTCCGGTTGAATTTGAACCGACGGGAGGCGTTACGAAGCAAAGGCTTGGCATGAGCCTTGTCAACAACGAAGGTAGCGTGCAGCCAATCTTGTATGCTCCTCAATTAGGGACCTATTCGCAAATGAACGCAGAAAGCACTTATCAATTTCATATGGGACTAATCGCTCAAAAAAGCAAATTGTATGAGTCCTACGCGGATATTCTTCGCAAAGAGTACGGTTATTCTGCATACCGGGAAAATGTATCAGATCAGTCACTTACTGACGCGATGTTCAATATGATCGATTTACTTAAGATAGAGCCGCAAGGGGATGACTCTGTTGATTATGTCCCGTCACCCAGCGGGTGGTGGAGCCGTGCCAAGGGCTTTATTGACATCGAAAACGAGGATAGCGTTCGAACAAGCTCGAATGCAGTTCTTTTGGGGGCTTACTATTTGACTGGGGATGACCAGCTCTACGATACGAGAGCATTGCCGTCCGTCCAGTATGGCTTATCGCGAAATGGTATAGGCTGGTCGCCTACGCAAAAGCCAGTATACGGTGTGCCGTCGTTATGGAAAATGGCAACCTTGCCGTTTGATTTTTCAAGCGTAACCGCTCTCAATCAGATGATGGGTACTTCGGCAGGAATTGGAGCACTGGCACAGGAAGAATACCTCGTGCGTGATCCTGACCAGAAAGACCGTGGTCCTGTCATTCAACCCCTGATGATGTATCGTATGACGGGAGATACGCAGTATTTACAGGCTGCCAAGGATGCAGCCGACAGCTATATCATGCAGCAAATTGATACGCCTGCATCCGTCAATGTGAGTAAAAATGAGTTCATTTATTATTATAGCAAGCTGTGGATGGAGATCTTGGAGCTTTACGAGGAAACTCAGGATCCCAAATACTTGAATGCTGCTTATAAGGAAGCCAAACGGTATGCAACGATGTTTGTTGCTCGTCCGGTTCCTGAAGGTAGAGTTACGATTCCGCAGCCTGAGACGTATAATTACGCGGAGTCGTTCCATTGGCCGGAAAGTGGTAAATATCAATATCCTCGGATCAAGCTCCCAGAAGATGTAGCCGGAGGCGTACAAGCGGATAGTTGGCTTGTTTCTCCCAATGGATTGACGTTTGAAGCGGGAAGTACAACTGGCTATTATCGGATGAATGCTCAGGAAGCTCCATTCATGCTGAGATTGTCGCTCTATACAGGTGATAAACTGCTGCAGGATATTGCTCATAATGCAGTTATTGGACGATATTCAAGTTATCCAGGTTATTACTATAAGGGCTTCGCCGTTAGCCAACTTGAGCCAGAGTTTCCTCTGGAAGGCCCAAGCGGGGCTACATCCATCTATTATCACCATATCCCGGGACAGCTCGGGCAAACGATGGATTATTTGATCAGCGAACAAACGTTGAAATCAAATGGTAGTATTACATTTCCTTCTGTTTTTGAAACTAATTTTTTATGGTTCAAATATCACCTCTATGGAAATAAACCAGGGATTTTTTACGGTAATTCCGACGTTTGGCTCTGGATGCCCAAGGGGATTATCAAGACCAACCATCCTCAATTGAACTGGATAACGGGAGAGAGCGGGAATAAATTCTACATCGGGTTAAGCAACGAATCATCAGCTGAAGTCCAGACTCCGATCGAATTGAATGCGCAAATCATTGGGTTCAACCCGGCACAAGATTATACCGTAACCATCATCCGCGACAATGGCACACCAGAGCAAGCGGTTATGAGTGGTGGAATCATTCAAGCCACGGTTTCAAGCAAAGGAATAACCGCTATCATTGTAGAAGGACTCAACATTGATGTTCCGCTGCACCAGGTCAGAACTGCTGATACATCGGATGCAAGCTATTTCTACGATATCCACAGTCCAATAGATGCGGTTAAAGGTATGCTGATCGTCAAGCCCGACGAAACGGCCTATGATGCTTATGTGCAGGCAAAAACGACAAAACCAGCGACGATCCATTATTCCTTGGATGGCGGAGTAACGTATACAACCATTCCAGATACGATCTATCCGATGGAATGGTCGATACGGGTAAACGATTTATCCCAAACCTTCACTTATTATGTGGAATCGGATGGGAAACAGACCCGCAAGCGGATACTCTATTTGCCTGATCAAGTACAAGAAACTCCAGTTCAACCGGATTGGCAGGAGAGTTCATCGATCATTGTGGATAATACGGAGGCAGAGACAGAAGGCGTCTGGATACGGGATACAACAGCTAACGACTATTACTATGATAACTATGTGTACGCCAAATCGACTGCCGGCACAGCGACAAGCAGAATTAAATGGCGGCCTGAGCTGCCGGAAAGTGTTACTTACAGTGTGTATTACAAGCTTCCGCAAATAACCGCTACAAGTGAAAATTGGGCAACGAATGCCTCATTTACCGTTTATTATAGTGGAGGCTCCGAGACGGTTACCGTTGATGAGACAACGGCCAATGGGACTTGGGTGCACCTGGGAGATTATCCTTTTGCAGCAGGCGATAGCGGATATGTCGAATTAACCAATAAGGCCAACAAGTCACGGGTAGTTGCCGATGCGATGATGTGGGTGGATCCAAACAGTATGCCGCAATTGGAGTCTGTGGTGATCCTGTCGGATCGGGGTGAACTGCAAATGACTCAAACCGCACAACTAAGCGTAACCGGCTATTTGGATAACGGTCTGATTGGTGATCTATCACAGGCAAATGTGCAGTATTTCGTTGATCGAACCGATCTGGCTGAAGTGGACAGTAGCGGTATGTTGACCCTTCTAAGTCTCGACGGAGAAACGGATCATATTGAGGTATGGGCCACTGTAACGATTGACGGGGTGACCTTAACAACACCTTCTATGACAATTGCGATCAGGGACTTAACGGTTATTGTCGACAGCACGAATACGACTGGGTTATACACGACAGAAGGATCTTGGAGCCAAAGCAATTTAGCTGGATACAAAATTGGGGTTAAGTCCCGTTATTCTACCGTTCAAGGTTCATCAGCGACGTGGAAAGGCCATTTCCCAGAGGGGAAATATACGGTCTCCATTTACAAGCTCGTCCATACGACGGCAAACGATAACTATGTCAAAGTGGAAGTGAAGCATCAGTCGGTTACCGAGGTCACGTATATTGATGCAACCATTGGCTCGTCAGGTTGGGTTAATCTAGGAACGTTCGACTTTACTGGAGACGGCAGCGAGTACGTTCGTCTAACTAGGGTTACTCCGACAACGGTAGATCCGCCAACTCTACCTGCCGATATGATTTATACGAGGGCTGATGCAGTCAAGTTCGAACGGCATTCCTTTAGCCCGGAATTGCTTGCAAATGGAGTGCCAGGTAAACCGACACTTTCGAATAATAGCGGTGTTGCGACAGGTATAAATGATGGCAATTATGAGGTTACAATGAATATGTGGTGGGGAAACAATGGCTCACTGTATAAGTTGTACGAGAATGGTCAATTGATCCAAACGAAGTCACTGGCCGATGTTTCGCCAGCCGCCCAGACTTCCATTATTCCTATTCAAGGAAAGCCGAATGGAACCTATGTGTATACATGTGAGTTATCGAATTTGTATGGAACGACTTCATGTGATCCACACACCGTCACCGTGGCTGAGGCGAATCCCGGCAAGCCTGTGTTGTCTAGTGACAACTGGGATCAAGATGGCGACTATAGTATTACTGCTAATATGTGGTGGGGCACGAACGCAGTACAGTATCGATTATATGAAAATGGCGAACTTATTGAAACGCAATCTTTATCTTCACAAACACCAAGTGCTCAATCGGCCATTTCACAAATTTCAGGGAAATCTCCTGGCATCTATCAATATCGCGGTGAGTTTATGAATGGAAGTGGAACAACGGAAAGTGATACGATACAGATTATTGTAAAATAAACTTATGAGCTGAGTGGATGAGAACAATCCATTCGGCTTTTTTATTTCCTGGAATTTAGTATAGATCTATACAAAAAGCTAATCTTTCAAGGCTCTCAACTGGGTGATATCTACATAATACTGCTCATGCTAGATTAGCAGGGCGTTTTCAACCAAACGTGGTAATTTGAACATGTCAAATTTGTTCTAATTCAGTCTAAATAAGCGCTTATATTAGGGTGTGGCTAAACTTACAATAATGTCTAACCATTTAAATTTGGGAACTTCTCCTGCAATGGCGAAGAATTTCACTGTCATGGCTTTCATGCAAAGCTAGGTTGAATATTGGAGAGGAGGCTGTCATGGGGATTACAAGACGAAAACCAACAGTGATTATCTTGTTTACCGCTCTGATTGTTCTTGCTTTACTCATGTTGGGCTTAACTAACAAAAAGGTGGAACTGCCTGAAAATTGGATATTTACAGTAGATGGATACGCCGTAACAGAGGAAGAATTTCAATCTTTTGTCAAAGAGCAGAGAGCTATAACGGTAGACTATTTCTTCAGAACTTATGGGGCCCAAGTAGATGAGGGCTTCTGGACACATCAATACGGCAAAAATCATGAAACCCCCTCTGAATACGCCAAAAATTCTGCGATGACAGCATTGCTAATGTCCAAGCAGGAGCAATTTATTGCAGACAAGCGAGGAATCGCCCCTTACCAAAGCTTTGATGAGCTTAAATCCGACATGCAAGAAGAAAATGTTAAGCGAGCTAAGATGGATGATTCAGGAGAGACTTACTATGGGTTGCCTCAGTTTGATTTATATCAATACATGCAATATTTAAGTGGCGCCCGTTGGCCGGATTTGATAGAAACCCAGGTAAAGAAAACGAAAATGAGCGACGCCCAGTTACAAGTTGAGTATGCATCAAAAAGTGCGGATTATATTCGTGTAGCTGATAAATTAACGGCTGCGTTAGCGACAGCGGGACAAGTCAAAGAAGAGAAAGTGCTAAATCGTTTAGATATATCCAAAGAAGATACCGAGTCTCTTAAGTTCTGGGAGTCTTTAGCTGCTGCTTCTGTAGGTGAGACAGTAATCGGTAAATATATGGGTGAGGATGTCGTTGCTACATTAACCACAAAACCGGAAATCACCAAGCTTAAACTGGAAGAAGTGAAAGATTCCATTCTATACGGATCGGCGGAGTCTGACTTGCGCGCGTTAATTGCAAATACGAATGAATTGAAGATCGTGTATAACGGTAATCGATTCAGTGAGTTTGTAGTGAACTAGAATAGTTAGTTTTTAAGTTTATAAAAATCTATGTCTATTGAGACTTCCATAGATACAGATTTTTTATAAAGTATAAATTTATTAATTTCAAAGGGAGGAAATTTTGGAATGATACGATGGAAATGGATGCAAAAAGCTTTGTCGATAGTTACAGCTACAACGTTGGCATTCCCTGCTCTGTTCGGCTTGGCACCTTCATCCGAAGTGTCAGCTGCGGGAGGGAGCGAATCTTTTGACTCCGTTGTACTAGAATTGACACAAGCGGCAGGTCAAACAGGTAGGGTAAATCTTACGTATAAAGGTTCACCTTTAAGCAGTCTGGTTAAAGGACCGGTTATTGACGAGGTAAGTTATGATTCCAGCAATTCGCAACTTTTAACTGTTAATAATCAGGGGAACATTACGTTATCTAACGGTTATACATTTGCGTCGCCAGATGCTCCGGGCGTCCCGGTGACAATCACGGCCAGGGCGGGTTATTACCCTGACTCAGAAGTGTTATTCATGGAGGACTTCGAGAACAACAATGGTCCGATGACATCTATGAGCAAATTAGGCTCGTCATTCACGCTGTCCGATGCACAGTCCCGTTCTGGATTGAAAGCGATTACACCTTCGGATGATACGAATAATGAAAAGGTAGCTCAAGATGTGGCATTGCCGGCTGGCAGCAATTATAAGATGACGGCATGGTATTTTGACCCGTATCCTAATGAGGAGAAGACTGCGACGGATAGAACGCAATTTGCTATTGTAGATGGCAAAAATGCCACCTTTGCCGGGACATTCTATCAAAGTTCAGAGGCAGATGTTATTCATAACCCAACGAAATATACTTGGGCTTATGCACCATCATCAGCGGGTACAGCAGGCAACCGTTGGAAAGATAGCGGGGCTTTACGTTCCACAGGCTGGCATAAATTCGAGTGGCTTATTACACCAAATGGTGCGACGTTACAAATAGACGGAACATTAATATCCGATTCAGCGCAAAGTGATATTTACAGAGCTATGAAGAGCGGTACAACCATTCAGCCTAAAATAGCGGGAGGATGGAATAGCCAGACAGGGAACAAAGCTTATATTAAAAATAAACATCTAATCGACGATTTTTATGTTGTAATAGATGTGGCTACAACAACAGGAACCAGAACATTAACAGTGAATTTGGTACCTCCCGGCGGATTGCCAAATTTAGAAATAAGCACTCAGCCAACAGCGGCAGAAGTGAAACAAGGTGAGACAGCAACATTTAGCATTACGGCATCAGCCGCTGCTACTGCTTATCAATGGTATGTATCTGATGACGAGACTGGCTTGAGCGGGACAAAAGTCAGCGGAGCTGACAAGGCAGTATTAACACTTTCCAATGTGGACGCAGCTTCACAACAAGGCAATTTTTATTATTGCGAGGTTTCCTCGGCAGAGGGAGTTGTGGTGAAATCCCATGCTGTACCGTTGTTGATAACCACCAATACGCAGGTGAATGCACCAATTAATCCAACGCTTGACTCGGACACGGGTATTTATAGTGGTGCTTCCAATTACGGCGATACTCTAGTAACACTGTTCAAAGACGGTGGACCTGTGGGTTATTATTTATCGAAAAATGGGGGACCCGACCAGCCTAACAATCATGAAAGGCATCATGTTCTGCCCTATGCAAGGGCACTCGGAGTGGGCAACTACACTGTTACAGCTATTGTCATAAATAATGCGGGAGATATCAGTGAAGAAGTTGCAGCATCCGGAATATTAAAGATCGAGAAATTGCCTACACCGGCAAATGCCAGATGGAACGGCACATACGCTACATGGGATCGCGTCGCTAACGCATCTGCCTATTCGGTTCAACTCTTCAGTAATGGAGTGGTTAATGGAAGCCCGATTGCAGCAACAAGCAATGATACGGCTTTGTCTCCGACTTTAAATGATACATTTAAAGTAAAGGCAAACGGCAACGCAACGTCACGATTCTTGGACTCTGATGAATCAGGGGAGAGTGCACAATATTCAGCGAACATTGCGCTAATTCGCCAGAACGATACATTACGGGCAGGAGATAGAACGCGGTTAATGGTTGACACAGCTGATGTGTTCGTTGCTGATAACATCAGCTTCAGTCCGGCGGATCAAGACAAGGATAAGATTGAAGTTGATGATGCCGGATTCGTGACGGTTAAGAAAGGTTATATTCCGACAGGGAACGAAGAAGTTACTGTACATGTGAGCGTTGATTACTTCAATAAGGCTGACACTAAGTTTTACGATGGATTTGAAGGGGAGAAGAAATTTTCAAATGGTGCGAACGGATATGTTCACAGCGATGTGATGTCCCGTACCGGAGGAAAGGCCGCGACATCAAGCGGCGCCGGTCAGGTGGCGACTGTTCCAGGTACCTATAATTATGCCCCTGCAACCGGTAAGACAACAATCGTTACTGCTTGGTACTATGATGATGGCAGAGCGGCTTCCAATGACCACGCTGTCTTTGGCTTAACCCCATCGTCCAATGAACATATCGCAATAAATTATGGCAATGGAGATGGTGACTGGGCGGCAAATCTGACCAATTACGCAGTCAGGCCTGGTTCATCCGGGAGATTCTATCCTGTAGATGTCCAGCGAAGCGAAGGCTGGCATAAATTCCAATGGTTCGTTACATCAACAGGAACAACCTATAAAATCGATGGACAAGACATTCAAAGGCAAACAACAGCTGGCGGAAATTTTGATACTCCAGTTAAGAACAATATTTCCAAGATCGACACATTGCAGCTTGCTACGAACTGGGGCAACAAGCCTGGAACGGTTAAGGATATACAGAACAGGCATTTTATCGATGACGTATATGTTATCGATAGTGGAATAGCAGCCCAAACCGGAACAGCTTCTATTACGCTAAAGCTCTTGCCTAAAGAGTATAGTCACTTGGAAGACAGCACATATGTTATTGGTCTGGATGACTATAATATCACCGTAAATCCTGATTTAGCAGATCTAGCTGGCGTGGAGATCGGCGCTGTAACACTGCAGCGGGATGTGGATTATACGGTAAGCGGTAATGTATTGAAAATTAACAAAGAATCATTCGCAAGAAATAATATCGTGCCGGGAAAATATACCATTAGACTGGATCTGAATCCTGCCGAAATCACATTCGAGTTGAACATTGTCCCCCTTGAAGTCCGTGATTATTATCTCTCCAATAACGGTGACGATCATGCAGATGGACGCACACCAGCTACGGCATGGAAATCAATCTCCATGATTAATGAATATGTATTTATGCCAGGTTCAACTATTTATCTGGATGCGAATAGCGTATGGAACGAACAAATCAGACTGCGCGGCAATGGTGAGGAAGGAAATCCGATTACACTTACAAAATATAATACGACCGACCCTAACCAACGCCCGGTAATTAATGGTGGAGGAACAGCGTCGAGCCCATCAGGCATTTCCTTAAACGGTACCATAGAGTTATATGACGTAAACTATTGGGTAGTCAGTGGAATTGAAGTAACGAACATCGGCAATGCGGCAGGTGACGGCCGCTCCGGTATCGCTGTAATGTCACGGATTTCCAAGCTGGGACAAGGTCAGTTTAATATTCAAGATTATGCTGATGCTCGTATGCAAGGAATCGTCATTCGAGATAACTATGTTCATGATGTTAATGGGCTGCACCAAGCAAATGGAGCAAGTAAGGTATCCGGCGGTATCATTATTAATGGTTATGTGGATATATTGGTTGAAGGCAACAAAACCCTTCGTTGTGATAACGAAGGTATTCGCAATAATGCCTACGGGCCAAGCAATCCTGGGACTAATAACACAGGCATTACTTGGAGTAATTCTAGCTATCCTTGGGCATCCAACGCTGTGTTTAGAAACAACTGGGTTTCTAGTTCGGTTGGAGATGGCATTGTCATGTCCGGCGGGAACAACTCCCTTGTGGAACGAAATGTGGTCACAGACAACGGTTATAGCTATTTAAGCGATAAGAGCGGCAATCTGGTTACGAACTGGGGGCCAAATAATACAACACCAACATATCTAGGTTCGCAAAACTATGCGGCTGCGTGGATTATGGCAAGTAAAGGCACCATCTTCCGCTATAATGAAGCTGTGGATAACCCTTATCATGCAAGTAATGACGGTATGGCTTGGGACATTGACAACTATTGTCAGGACAATGTGTATGAATACAATTACAGCCGAAATAACTATGGTGGTTGGTACTTACAGATGAATGCTGCCAAGGGCAATATCGTTCGCTATAATATTAGCGTGAACGACGGCCGCAGCCCCGATTTTAACAAGAGCTTTAACAGTCTAATATTGCTTGCAGGAGGTTCTTCAACGAGCGAGGAATTAAGTGGCTTATACTATAACAATGTCATCGTCACACCATTGAAGAATAGCAGTTCGTTAGTATTTGACCCGACAGCCTCCAACTTGCACATTTATTTCCAAAATAATATATTTGCCTACACTGGGGCAAACAACCAGGTTGGTCTGAAAGGCGGGGGAACATCAGCTCCATTTGCAGCCGGACGGTTTACGAACAACATTGTGTATCCGGCTAATCTTTTTGGCAGCATGAACGCAGGTGGAGGCGGATATCTAGGTGCAGGCGTAACAGCAACAGACAACCGCTATGTAACGGAAGAGGAACTGAATTCTATATTAAAAGATTATAAATCTGCACCTGAACATTGGATTACCAACAGAGGGACAGTGGATGCCAAGCTTGATTACGATGCGATGAACGGGTTCCGTCTTGCGGATGGTAATAACCTGGCCTATGGTGCAGGTGCCGAGATTGTAAGCCCATATGTGGATCGGGCGAATGCTCTGCCTCATATGACGGAGACAAAAGACTTCTTCGGCAATTCACTTAGCGGTAGAACGCCTTCCATCGGCGCGCACAACCCTTATGCGGTAACTTTTGATTCCAATGGGGGCAGCGAAGTTGCGGTGAAGTTCGCTGACATGGGCGGTACAATTACCGAGCCAACAGCGCCGACAAAAGATAAAACTGTTTTCGGCGGTTGGTATCAAGATAAAGGATTAAACGATGCTTGGAATTTCGATGCTGATCCTGTTACAAGGGATATTGAATTATATGCGAAATGGGCTGAAGACGCAGGTACGGCACCAACGATAATGACGAATTCGCTTGCGGATGGCAAGGTAGGACAACCTTATTCGGCAGTTCTTACCACTGATGGCGATAAGCCGATCAAATGGGCCGTTGTAGAGGGGCAATTACCATCAGGATTGAGCTTGGATGAAGATGTTGGTGTTATCTCTGGTACACCGGATCAATGGGGTCAATTTAAGTTCAAAGTTCAAGCAAACAATGACGTTGGCAGTGACACAAAACGGTTCAATATAGTGATCACTGAAGATGCCTCAGTTGATACAGCTCCGGAGATTATCACTAAGAATTTACCAAATGGCAAAGTTGGACAACCGTATACAGTAACACTAGCGGTATATGGCAGTGAACCGATTTCTTGGAAGGTCCAGGGAGGAGATTTGCCAGTAGATTTGAACCTAGATGAAGCAACAGGCGTTATCTCGGGTACGCCTCTAGAAGCGGGATATTACGAATTCACTGTTGCAGCAACGAATGATTTTGGTAGAGATGAGCGAGAATTGAGCATCGAGATTAAAGAAGATAAGCCAGTGGATACAGCTCCGGAGATTATCACTAAGAATCTGCTAAGCGGCAACGTTGGACAACCGTATACGGTAACATTAGCGGTTTACGGCGACAAACCGATTACCTGGAAAGTGAGTGATAATTATTTACCTGCTGGGCTGAATTTAGAAGGAGCTACGGGTATTATTTCAGGCGTGCCTACTGAAGCGGGAACTTACAAATTCAATATTACGGCTTCCAATCATGCTGGCATGGATACGATAGAGTTAACTATTGTAATTACTGCAAATGACAGTGGTGGCAATAATGGCAATAACAATGGCGGCAATTCAAATGGCCACAGCAGTACGCCGACTCCTTCGCCAGAGTCATCAGTAGCGGAGCGTATTGATGCTACAATCAAAGAGCAGCTGAAGAAGGGTAATTCCATTGCATTGACGATGTCAGCCGGAAAAGATGAGCTTGAGATTCAAAGCGATACGATCGGTGCGATTATTAATGCCGACAAACCGCTAATCGTTACGAATAACACCGTATCTGTTAAATTGTCCGCTGAATTGTTGAAGCAATTGAATACAGGAAAGCGGATGAAGGTTGTCATTAAACCTGTAGATGAAAGAGGCGGAGCTATAGGGCGGGGATATGAATTAAAGATCTTCGTGGATGGCCGGGAAGTAACGGATTATACAGGGCTTATACCCGTAACCTTCGATCTGTCAAAAGAGAAGCTGTCGACAAACGATCTTAACATGTTATGCGGTGTTATGCTTCAATTGAACGGTAACATGGAGCGTTTAGGCGGCAACTATGAGCGTGAGACAAGTAAATTTACTTTCACGGCAAAAGGACTAGGTTATCTCTTCGTTACAGCCAAGCCTGAACCTGTGAAATTGGAATTCACTTTAGGAAAGACAGGATATAAATTAAACGGAATCGAAATGAGTATGGACGTTGCTTCAACGGTAGTTAAAGGCAGAACGTTAGTCCCACTGCGCTTCGTTGCCGAGAGCTTAGGAGCAAACGTAAGCTGGGATAACGTTACGAAAACCGTAATGATTACTTTGAAAGGTCAGACTTTGTCGATTAAGATCGGTGAACTTGCACCAGGGATGGATGTAGCAGCTGAACTTGTAAACGGTCGTACTATGCTCCCATTACGTTTCATTACTGAGTATTTTGGTGCAAATATATTCTTCGATAATACTTCGAAATCCATTAGTATCATGAAGTAGTATTTCCTAAAATTAGCAGCTACGCTCGAAACCCTCTAACATGCACTGCCATGTTAGAGGGTTTTCTAGTGTGCGCCCGGCATAGACGATAACTTGGCGGTGAAAGTCCTCTATTAACGAACAATAAAATTGTCTTAACTGGAAACAATTCTTTAGATTGTGTTAATCTGTCTAATAGTGAACTCGGTTTAGAAAGAGGGAAGTTACTTGAAAAGAAACGTGTTATATATTGAAGATAATGAGAAGATAGGCAGTTGGGTAAAGGAAGAATTGGAACAACGAGGATTTTCAGTACAGTGGCTGCTTTCTGGTGAAGGAGCTGAAAAAGAAGTAAATCAGCATGAAATCGTTATTTTGGATATCATGTTACCCGGTTTAGACGGATTTACTGTGGGGAAACGATTAAAAAAGGCAGCTCCTGCTGTTCCTATTTTGCTGTTAACTGCTCGAACATCGATAGATGATAAGGTAGAAGGGTTACAATTTGCTGATGACTATTTAACGAAACCATTCCATACGGATGAACTAATTGCTAGATTAGAAGTATTAATCCGTCGAAAGGGCGGAACACATTCCGAACGCATTTCATTAGGGAATTATATTGAAGTTGATCCAGACATCCAAATGGTATTTGACAAACACACAGGAGAAGAAATTATATTGACAGGGAAACAACATCATATTTTGATGTACTTCTTACGCCACCCTAATCAAGTTTTACCAAAAGAACAAATCTATGAAGCCATCTGGGAAGAAGCTTATATCACAGGTGATAAAACATTAATGGTACATATTCATCGACTGCGTCAAAAGCTGGAACGCCATCCAGACTCCCCAGAGATTATTGAAACATTGAAGGGAATAGGCTATCGGGTGAAACTATGAAACAGACTAAATCATTATTTCGTCGTTTTCTAAAAGGACATTTTCTATTTATCTTTTTACCTCCGATCGTACTTATTTTCTTATCTGCGTTCATTGCGTCTCCTTTTAATGAAGAAGAGCTGAATAAGTTAAATTATTTTTACATTGTACTTCTTGTGTTTGGTTTTATTATTGTCGCATTTGTGGTAATCTCTTGGATTTTCTTCTTGAGACTTCGTAAACGTCTCACCTGCTTACAGGAAGTCATGTCATTTTCAGCTAATCATAACTCATTTCCTAAACCAATAGCTGTTCAAAGTGATCGTATGGATGAAATAGACCAGTTAGGAAGTTCTTTTAATTGGATGATTCAACAGCTTGAAGACAGTCGCAAGCGAGAACATGAAGAGGAATTGTTACGACATCGACTCATCGCGAATTTATCTCACGACTTACGAACGCCGCTTACCATTTTGAGAGGACATGTCACCCGATTAAATAAAGAATCAATGAGTCTAGAAGGACAAAACTCATTATCAGAGATGAACCATACGATTACTAGAGTCGGAGATCTAATGGATGATTTACTTTCCTATACATTGCTTACATCAGGAAAACATCCTTTTGAGCCCACTTCAACAGATATTGGACGTTTAGTAAGAGCATCTGTTGCTGCGTGGTATCCTGTATTTGAAGAAAAAGAAATCCGGATCGAGGTTGATTTACCGACAGAGAAGACTTTTTATTGGGAAGCAGATCCTAAATGGATGACACGTGTTCTGGATAATTTATTTCAGAATATTCTTCGCCATGCAGCAGAGGGGAAATATGTAAACATTGTGGTTGATGTAGAAAAAGAACAGATCATTGTTGCAGACAGAGGTCCGGGGATGGATAACTCTTCCTATGAGCGTGGGGCGGGGATAGGTTTATCGACTTCAAATTATATGTTGAATAAAATGAAGCTTAAAGCTGACTTTACATCAAATGAAAACGGCACAACAGTGGCTATTGGTAGAGCTTAACCTAAAGTTAAACCAGAAGTAAACAGCAGGATAACCGAGATGTAACTTTGCTTCTTTATAATTAGAACCATAACAGAAAGGAAGTGTTATGGTTGCTTACAATTAATAACTTAGTCAAACATCGCGGAACTGGGAAAATCTTATCAGGTATCAGTTTTAAAGCTAGACCTGGCAGAGTAACTGGTTTTCTAGGTCCAAATGGAGCAGGTAAAAGCTCTACACTTCGCATCCTGCTTGGATTAGATCGTGCTACCTCAGGGAGTGCACTAATCAATGGAAAGCCATTCGCAGAATTACAGAATCCTGTATCCACAGTAGGTGCCGCACTTGATGGATTTGGAGCTCATCGTATGCGAACAGGACGGGCACACTTGCGTTGGATTGCTCGTGCCGCAGGATTGTCTAACTCACGTGTCGAGGAAGTTCTGGAAATAGTAGGTCTTACTAATGCAGCCGGAAAAAGAGTTGGGAGGTATTCTCTTGGTATGGGGAGGAGACTTGGAATAGCAGCTGCGCTACTCGGTGATCCAAAAGTATTGATTTTAGATGAACCCGTAAATGGGCTCGACCCAGAAGGAATTCGGTGGATTCGGACATTTTTACGTGAACGTGCTGAGTCTGGAAATACGGTGTTGTTATCCAGTCATCTAATGGGAGAGCTTGCAGAGACGGTTGATGATGTGGTGATTATTAAGCATGGAACTATCGTTGCAGATGGAACATTGGAAGAAGTAATAGGTAACTATTCCACGCTGGAGGAAGCCTTTTTTGCCCTGACATCTGAAAATGCGGGTGAAGTTGTATGAGAGCATTCAACGCGGAACTCTCTAAATTGTTCTCTTTACCGGGTATTTGGCTTGCTTTTCTCATTGGAGCGTTTGCCCCAGCGCTTATTTCTGCCTTGGACAGCCTAGCACAAAAAGAGGAGATTATAGCTGGAGTTAGCACGCGGCTATCGGAAGTTGGCTATATCGGGTTAGCTCTTGGTGTGCAAGGCGTTATTATTCTTGGTGTGCTTGCTGTCAGCAGTGAGTATTTGACAGAGAGCAGTGAATCTGGTGGAGGACAACAGATTACAACGAGTTTAACTGTTGTTTCATCCCGAATTCATTTTTTATTGGCAAAAGCAGGTGCTGTGACTGTGATCAGCATACTGCTTTGTATTGTTGCTATTATGACAACTGTGTCTGCAACGCATCTTATTCTTGGTGAATATGCCCCTGCATTTGAATGGTCCAGACTTATCGGTGCCATTTGTTACTGGACATTCACTGCTCTTTTAGCACTTGGAATTACTTTTCTAACTAAGAATGGCATCCTCCCGCTTGCTGTGCTCATAATAAATTCATCCGTTGTATCATTTAGTGTCCTGTTGTATAGGGTTACAAAGTTGGCGTTTTACTTACCAGATAGGGCTGGCGCTGAAATGTTTATGTTTACGGACAACACGTCCACAGGCAGTTTATTCGACAGGTTTCACACCCCCTTCACAGGCGGTTTAGTCATGTTTGCCTGGGTAGTCGTTGTTTTCATTATTGCAGCTATTGTATTCCATAGGAGGGACGTTGCAGCATGAGTGTCTCATCTAGTAGAAAGATAACACAAATCCTGGGTGCTGAACTGGATAAATTAGTTACATTACCATTGATAGGGCTCACTCTTTTGGTTACATTCATTCTTAATTTAGGTTTAGCCGCTGCTTTTACTTCTGTTGATCTACAAGGGGCAGCAGGAACGCAAAATATACTGAATACAGGACTTTCTTCTATGGGATATCTTCAAGCAGGATTCATTATTCTTGGTATCTTAGCTACTTGTTCAGAGTATACAGGGGGACAGATTCGAACTACTTTAACTACGATACCTTGGCGAGGGTTTCAATTATCCACGAAGTATTTGGCCTTGACCATTATAACCATTCCTGCGGCGTCTTTTACTACTGCATCAGGTGTACTATATACCTTTATCATGATGAAAGACACAGCAGTAGTGATTGAAATAGACGAAATGATAAAATCATTAGCAGGTGCAACAGGCTATCTAACTTTAACCACACTTCTCAGTGCAGCTATAGGTGCTTTATTAAGACGAACTACGCCTGCTTTAGTGGTACTGCTTGGCTATTACTTCATTGTCAGTCCATTGTCGAAAGATTTTCTACACAATACTAAATATTTTTTTCCAGATACAGCAGGATATTATATGTATATGCCGCCTTCCTCCGATGAAATAAATGTCCTTACACCAATGGAAGGGACAGGTATTTCCCTGTTATGGACACTGATCTTTATTACAGCAGCTATTATATTTTACCGTAAACGAGATGCCTAATTCTGAGCTAGCTGATTTGATCATTAAACTAGAATAATATGAAACAAACATTGATGTTTGGATAAAAGATGTTTATGAGCAATTCAATGACTAAGTATTTGCTCTTAAGAACGGACACCAATATGAGTGTCCGTTTATTTTATAAATCTGGACTGATCAGTTCAGATATGTTATATTTCAATGACGGGAGGTGTTACTTATCGCTAGGACAAAAGAATTTAACAAAGATCAAGCGCTGCATCAAGCTATGCTGTTGTTTTGGAAAAAAGGATACGAAGCGGCTAGCATACCGGATTTACTAGAGGTGATGGGCATTAGCCGATCCAGCCTTTACGATACGTTTTCCGACAAGCAAACCTTGTATACAGATGCCCTTGAGCATTATAAAAAGGGGAATTTCAATAAGCAGGCTATTCTTGAACATGCATCTAGTGTTAGAGATGGAATTCTTCAATTTTTTGAGTATCATATTGCTTCAGCATACGATACCAGCCTGCCGGGCGGGTGTTTTGTTACGAATGTAGCTACAACATTGGAGTCGCCAGATGAAAAAATTAATGAGTTGATAAAGACTAGTTTTTTGGAATTAGAGCAAGCTTTTTGTGACCTTTTAGTAAAGGGCCAGCAACGGGGAGAAATTGATAAAACGACTGATATCAAGGCGTTGTCTTATTTATTGTTGAATTTACATCAAAGCATTAATATTATGGCCAAAGCAGATCAGAATCCGGAACGTGCAAAAGAGATGATTAGCTTTGTAATAGCAGGAATCTAATTTTTTTTAATTATTCCGGAACGATCATTCCGTTATTGAGAAACCCATCAAAATAAGGAGAGGTGTCTAATGAAAGTATCGTTTATTGGGCTTGGAAATATGGGGCTCCCAATGGCCCAAAATCTATTGAAAGCGGGTTATGAATTAGTCATCTTTAATCGGACCCCTGAAAAAGTTGAACCCTTAATGAAACAGGGAGCACGATATGCCAAAACACCGCTAGAGGCAGTGAAAGAAAGCAATCTTGTAATTACCATGCTTTCTGATGATGCTGCTTTGAAGGAGGTCGTCGAGGGACCAGATGGTGTTCTGAATGGATTGTCGGAAAATGGAATTCACATCTCTGCCAGTACAATCAGCGTAGATCTGGCTCGAAAATTATCCGTCTCGCATGCGGAGCGAAAGCAACACTTTGTGTCTGCCACGGTGATGGGGCGCCCAGATGCCGCTAAAGAAGCTAAATTGCGTATTATTTTAGCTGGTCCGGAACAAGCAAGACAACGGGTACTTCCCGTTTTAACAGTATTGGGTCAAGAGATAGTAGAGATTGGGGATCACGGCGAAGAAGGGAACGTTGTGAAAATTGGCGTTAACTTTCTAATTGCTTCAATGCTGGAAGCTTTGTCGGAAGTGCAGCTAATGGTAGAAAAGCACGGTATTGATTCGTCCCGATTTATGAATGTCGTGAATGCTCTTTTTCAATCTCCAATATATCAGAACTATGGAGCGATCATGAGCGAACAACGCTTTGAACCGGCCGGTTTTAAAATGAAGCTTGGGTTAAAAGATGTTGCATTGGCTATTGAGGCAGCGAAGTCCGTTCAAACTCCTCTACCTTTAGGTCAGCTTATCCACCATCACTTGTCTGAAGGAATTGCCAATGGTTATGGTGAGTTGGATTGGACGGCTTTAATCCGTTGTCTTGAGCATTCTTCTTAAAAAATTGGGTTGCACCGATGATGTCGGGCGAATTGCAAGAGAAAATATAAGGAGAGATTAACTATGGAAATAGGTGTTACTTCGTTCATAGAAACAAAGCCTGATACTGAGACCGGAGTTGTGATGAGTCACGCACAGCGATTACGAGAAGTCGTCGAAGAAATCGTCCTTGCGGATCAGGTAGGACTTGATGTGTTTGGCATAGGTGAGCATCATCGTGAAGATTATGCAGCTTCATCACCAGCAGTGGTGTTGTCTGCTGCAGCCCCCCTAACAAAGCGGATTCGATTGACGAGTGCTGTGACGGTCCTTTCATCAGCTGATCCTGTCCGTGTGTTTCAGGATTTTGCCACGCTTGACGGCTTATCCAATGGACGTGCCGAGATTATAGCGGGCCGGGGTTCCTTTGTTGAATCCTTTCCGCTTTTTGGGTATGACTTGCATGACTATGAGGATTTATTTAATGAAAACATCGAGCTGCTTCTGAAAATACGGGAATCTGAGAAAGTTACATGGAGTGGAGGACATCGATCAGCGATAAATAATCTGGGTGTATACCCGCGCCCTGTTCAGCACTCTTTACCCGTATGGATTGGTAGCGGCGGTACCCAGGAGTCTGCCGTGCGTGCAGGACTTCTGGGCCTGCCATTAGTCCTGGCTATTATCGGTGGAAACCCAACCAATTTTGCACCGCTTGTACAACTGTATAAAAAGGCGGCAGCTCATGCCGGACATGATGCATCACGGCTTCAGGTAGGTTCACATTCCATCGGATTTGTTGCAGAAGATACGGAACAGGCAGCAGAACTCTTTTTTCCGTCAACCCAGTACGGTATGAATAAGCTCGGCAAAGAACGGGGGTGGGCGTACTACGATCGTTCCAGCTATGATGCTGCCCGACGCTTTGATGGTGCGTTGTATGTAGGGGATCCGGAAACAGTCGCCCAAAAAATAATCCATCTGCGTAAGCATGTAGGGATTACACGATTCATGATGTATGTTCCCTTAAGTACGATGCCGCATGAGTTGGTTATGCGGGCTATAGAACTGCTCGGTACAAAAGTTGCGCCGCGAGTACGAGAGGAAATTGCCAAGTGGGAAGCTCAAATGGGATAAGGATTATCTATGAATAAGACGTAAACGAACGAATTCATTATTTTATTTGGAGGGATTATTATGAGTGTTGAACCACGTATACTACCAGAATTAAGAGAGGTTTATTCACAATTTCCTGGGTTTGAATTGGAGAAGAATTTAGAGTGGAGCAGGAGCTTAGTGTCAGCTGCATCCGTGGAAGGATCAGAGCATGTAAACACAACCAGGCGCAAAATCCCGAGGGATGGAGGCGAGATGCTGGTGAAAATTTATGAGCCTGCCGGGCGAACGAATGACTTGTTACCTGCCATGCTATGGATTCACGGGGGAGGATACGTGTTAGGACATCCGGATATGGACGACGAATTATGCGAACGTTTTGTTCAGACAGCTGAATGTATAGTCGTATCGGTTGATTATAGGCTTGCTCCCGAGCACCCTTATCCGGCGGCGATCGAAGATTGTTATGCTGGATTGGTATGGATGACGGAGGAGGCAGCCTTGCTTGGCATTGATGTGGATCGGGTTGCAATTGCCGGTGCTAGCGGTGGCGGCGGACTGACAGCAGCACTCGCGCTGATGGCGCGTGATAAAGGAGGACCGTCTCTTATTTTCCAAATGCCATTATACCCGATGCTTGACAACCGTAACATCACACCGTCCAGTCATGAGATTACGGAAGCAGGCGCAATCTGGAACCGAACAGACAACATAGCAGCTTGGAACATGTACCTGGGCGAGGAGAGCGATGTCAGAGGAGAATCTACTTATGCAGTACCCTCGAGAGCGGAGAACTTGGCAGGTTTGCCGCCAGCCTATACTTGTATAGGTCAGCTCGATCTATTCCGAGACGAGACAATGGAGTATGTGGCACGACTTGCACAAGCAGGTGTAGATGTTGAATTCCACCTGTATCCCGGTTGTTTCCACCTTTTCGAAATTTTCGCTCCAGAAACAGAAGTGAGTCAGCGCGCTATTCAGGGCTATATGGATGCGATGGCCCGGGCACTTCATCCTAGCTAATTATAGGGACTAAAATAAACTGCGAATACGCAGAAAAAGTTGAATGGTTATTTAAGTAGAGACACGTAATTATTCGGGAAAGATTCATAAAAAAGATGAGGTTGTTGATTTTAAAAACAGCCTCATCTTTTGTTATATATTATTGATTTCAAAAAAGGCTTAGATTACTATCGTATTGTTCATTGGAAGCTTATTTCTTCAATTTTTATTTACATGATGCAAAACAGTTTAAATATTGATAGGGTAGGCTTATATATTTGTAGACAGCTTGATCCAAATTATATCTAGTGATAAGGAGAATACAACATGTGGGATAAGATTAAGGGTGGGCTTTACGGCTTATTGATTGGAGATGCTCTTGGTGTCCCCTATGAATTCAGATCAGCGGAGCAGCTCCCACCTCTGGAGCAGATTGAGTTTACTCCTCCTGTGGGCTTTCAGCCCACCTACCGAGATGTTCCTGCCGGCACCTGGTCGGATGATGGTGCGCAGGCACTATGTCTGCTGGAGAGTCTGATCGATAAAGGTACACTGGAGCTAACTGATTTTGCTGACAAATTGGTCGACTGGTATCATGAAGGTAGATGGGCAGTAGCCCAACAAGTTTTTGATGTTGGAATACAAACCAGTCGTACGTTGTCTACTTATTACCAAGGAATGTCCCCTTACGAGAGTGGCAATACAGTTCCTGATGGGAAAGGGAATGGGGCGCTAATGCGCGTGCTACCACTTGCCTTGTGGCACAAAGGAACAGATAAACAACTCGTTCAGGATGCACATACTCAATGCCTTGTAACTCATGCACATATCTGTAATCAGGTATGTTGTGCCTTCTATGTGTTAATTGCACGTGAACTGTTGCAAGAGCAAGACTTCAATCTGTGCTACCGAACTGCTCTTAGCAAGCTTCGAACGATCTACCAGCAGATGCCTGAGCATGAACGGGAGCTCGAAGACAACATTCATCCAGATAAAGTATTCTATGGCGAAGGATCTGGTTATGTTGTGGATTCCTTGTTCAGTGCGTGTATGATCCTCCAAACCTGCACTTCCTACGAAGATGCCGTCAAACGAGCAGTTGCCTTAGGCAACGACACGGATACAACAGCCTGTATCACAGGTGGTCTTGCCGGAATCCGATATGGGTATGAGCATATCCCTCAGCGCTGGATCAACCAGCTGCGAGAGACAGATCTGGTTGATCAACTGCTGCTCCGTCTTCAATCTGCATGAGGAGTACTAGGTTCTATTAGCACTAACTATGAGGAGGAATGGGAATGAACGCAGCAGTACAGAGGTTTTTAGACGATGTGTGGAGCGAGATGATAACCATATACAACAAAGAGACTATAAGAATAAATGAATTCATAGGAAATCGTCCGCTCCAGGCAGGGATAAAGGATTATCTTCAGGTAGCTTGGCGTGACGGAAAAATACATATTGAAGTTGAAGAACCGTTCGATTGGACGGACAGCTCTTATGAAATCGAAGCAGGTCCTTATATCGGCGAACTCACGGATGAATTAATTAGATCTGAACTTTACCCGGCATTATGCAAGAGAGTGGAGGAGCTTTTTTTATCAGAGAAGTTAGGTCCTCGTTTTTTTGATTACCGATTCCAGATCGTACTTTCCTTTGAAATGGAGGACGAAGACTTAACACTTTGCGTGCATCTGGTTAACGAAGAGAAGCTGAACGAACTCCGCAAATCATTACAGAAGTTTATAACATCCAAAATCATGTCTGATCTTCCCGTATTGCCGAGTGTTGATGACCAGTTTTTCTTTTCTCATCACTTGATGAACCCTGATCTTATAAAGCAAGAAGAAAATGCGGTTGGCCCATTAATTGAGCATTTATCCGACAAGCTCAGAAGTAATAGGCGACGCTTAGACGAATGGACTGGCCAGTATACTTTGGCTATGGATAATTGGATTCAAAATATTTTTCTTCCATGCTATTTTGTGCGTACAGGCAGCTTTAGAATGGATTGGATACCTAAAGAGGATATGGCGCTTATGGAACCGAATGCAGATCAACTTTCCTTTTTTGTATATGCCGCTCTGCAAATTGGAAAAACGAAACCGGACATCCGGGAACAATATTTGAAACTAGCTGTCCAGCTTGGTTCAAAACACGCAGCGGAGTATATCCTGGGGGGAAGCGGGAAATTCACTCCAGTATATAAAGGGACCCGTGTTGAAGTTGATAATAATGATGTAACACAGAGCATTGAAGTCCGGATTTTGAACGAGGAGGAAGCAGCTTATGGAGAAGCATTGGATCACATTACCCAATTGCTGCAGCAGGGATTCCCGAAGGAATATCACCTGAAGCTGAAAAGCAAACTAAGGAACTATCTTCCTCTAAAAAAAATGGCTAAATCAGGTCTTCATCAGTTTTTTGCTGGTGCACTAGCCTATCCATCTCTTTTTCCTAAGCTGGCTGCGTATGCGGATATCGCTATGGAGCCCTATGCGTGGTACAAGGACACGGAACCGGGTGAAAAGTCGGTCATGCCTGGTACCTATGCTGTACTCGGATTAGGATTATATAGCAAGGAATATTTCTCACTCGTCTCTCGTTATATGGAGATGGTAGATTCGGAGCACCAAATGATACAGCATAGTTATGCGGAGACCTTTATTGATACGCACGGTGTGGAGGCTGAGCTTATGCCAGTTCTAGTCGACATTCTGCTAGCAGGAAATGAGGAAGCAAGATCTGTCAAAAACTTCGTGATCGATCGGGTCGAGCTTGCAGAAGCGCTGCTTCAAGAGCTGTCGCCTAAAGAAATATATGAACGGGAGCAGGTTCTATACCGGATATTCGGAAGCCGTGCAAAGCTGGAAAAATCCGTGAAGTCAGAGCAGACGGAGCTTGAGCTTAGAGTTATTCTATCGGAGCTACTGACTCTTATAAGTTGATTACGATATATAAAAATGGAATTCCCTATTGGTTCGGGCAGGAAGATGATGATGTTTTTATTGTGGCTTCAGTGGAGCCAAGTGGTTTATCATTTTATGCACAGATGAGTAATAGTGATTGGAGTTCTTGGATAGAGAGAGTTAAATTGGGGGCGACAAAAGTATTAGGATTTGATGTTGGTGAACCCGAAGACGGGTTTAAGTAATGAAGTACACAATTTAATTGTGGGGATGATTTCGTGTTTACTGAAATGGTAACTCAGTATTTACCTGTTCTCTTAGAAAAAGAGGGTGATTATTTATTGGAGTAGAAAGACGGAATAGTAAACCTTAAAAAACAGTCCACCTATTGGTACGTTAGTTGAACAAGATTAGAGGAAATCCCTTTTAATAGGGGTTTCTTTTTATTTTTACAAATTTAAAGTTAGTTCTGTTGAGAAGCCTTAAATAAGTACCTGCCTGTGGAAATAGGAAGAATTTGCTTGCCCTTCGCAGAATTTTCTGTTATTTTTGATAGTAATAATATGTTATTATCAAAACGATACTAAGTACAACTAATTTTTTCCGCTCTATGAATGAGTGGAAAAAGCGGAGGGATGCAAGATGAAAAAGGTGGCGGCTAACTGGAATCTGTTCGAAATTACGTGGTTGATACTATTTACCTCAATCGCTGTCGGGTTTACAGTGATTACAAAGGACTCTTTATTCGGATTCACGGTATTTATTACTGGGGTGTTATGCGTGGTGCTTGCAGCGAAGGGCAACCTGATGAGCTATGTTTTCGGCATGTACAATACCATCGGTTATGCTTATTTGGCCTATATTAACGGTTTGTTTGGAGAGGTTATGCTGAATCTGCTATTCTTTGTTCCAATGAATGTCATTGGCTTCTACATGTGGAAAAATAATCGCCAAAAAGACGGTAGACTGACCATGCGGCAGATGGATCTTAGAAGACTGCTCCTCGTTGGGATGGTCTGTGTAATCGGCTGTTTAGTGCTCGGATTTGGGCTTTCGTTCATTCCGGGACAGAATTCGCCTTACATTGATGCCACTACAACGGTGCTGTCTGTTGTGGCGACCTTCTTAATGGTTAGAAGATTCAAGGAACAATGGCTGGTCTATATCGTGCTAAATCTCTTTACGGTGCTGCTGTGGGCGATTCGCATGCTGGAGGGCAGCGGGGAAGGCCTGCTGATGATCGTGATGTGGAGCGCGTATCTGGTCAACGCAGTTTACGGGTACTATATTTGGAATAAAGGGGCGAAGGAGGTGGCGGCATGAACACGCTTGGACTAACACTGGGGAAGTTTGCCCCGCTGCATAAAGGCCATCAGTTCATGATTGAAACGGCGCTACAAGAGGTCGATGAATTGATCCTAGTCATTTACGAAACGACAGTCACTCCGATCCCGCTTCATGTCCGGGCAAATTGGATTCGCAGGCTCTATCCGGAAGTCCGGGTAATCGAAGCTTGGGATGGTCCGGATGGGTATTCGGATGACAGGGAACATGAGGTTCGGGAAGAACAGTATATACTCGGTTTGCTGAACGGAGAGCAAGTAACGCATTTTTACTCGAGCGAATTCTACGGCAAACATATGAGTCTCGCTTTGGGTGCAATAGACCGGCGGGTGGATGAAGCCCGAGAGCGGGTCCCGATCTCAGCGACGATGGTCCGTTCCAATCCATATCAGTACAGGGAGTTCGTAAGTGATCTCGTGTACCGGGATTTGATCACGAAATTGGTATTCGTTGGAGCGATGTCAACGGGTAAGTCGACGATCACCGAAGCACTGGCACAGCGATATTGCACAACGTTCGCAAGCGAATACGGACGCGATTATTGGACCGAACATCAGGTGGACCGCCGAATCAGCTTGGAAGCGTTCGATGAAATCGCGGTGGGTCATATCGAGCGCGAAGAACAGGCAATGCTTGCGGCGAACCGGGTTCTGTTCGTCGATACCAATGCGATCACGACGTATATGTTCGCCCTAGATTACCACGGCCGGGCCCCCGAGCTGTTAACCCGGATCGCTCTGGAGAACGCGCAACGTTATGATCTGTTCTTCTTATGCGCTGACGATATTCCTTACGACGATACGTGGGACCGCAGCGGGGATCAGAAGCGGCATGTCTTTCATAAACAGATTATCGCGGATTTGAAGGAGCGGCGGATCCCCTATATTACGCTGCGGGGGAGCCTGGAGGAACGTATACGCAAGGTAGATGAAGTGTTGGCAAAGTTCGAGCCCTACGGGAACTATTTCGGAGAGCTGAACGGTTAAATCAAATATAAAGGAGGCATACCCACTTGGATTTGTTGGATAAGGATGGACTTACGGAATCTGAATTTTTGAAGCAATACAAGGCAGGCGATTACGAGCGTCCTTCAGTGACAACGGATATGGTTATCTTCACTGTGACGGAAGACGAGGCTGACAGTTATCGCAAACTACCGGAAAAAGAGCTACGCGTCCTACTAATTCGCCGGGGGGCTCACCCCTTCCTGGGCAAATGGGCGCTGCCTGGCGGTTTTGTCCGACCGAATGAGACGACTGAGCAGGCAGCAGTAAGGGAACTATGCGAGGAAACTGGCGTAGAAGACGTTTATCTGGAGCAGTTGTATACGTTCAGTGATATCGGGCGCGACCCACGAACCTGGGTAATAAGCTGTAGCTATATGGCTCTGATCAATAGCGACAAGTTGGAGCTTAAGGCAGGAGATGATGCAGCAGACGCCGCCTGGTTCAAGGTATCCTATCGGCCGCTGCGGGAGCAAAAAGAACTGATTGTGGACGGATACATCAAGACACTTGAGTACGAACTCAAACTAAGTAGTGAAGAAGAAGAACTTTCGGCGGTCGTGGCGAGGACTATGACAGCGAAGACTACATCGACTGGCACGGATTATGAGATCGTATCGAATGACGGATTGGCTTTCGACCATGCGAAGATCATAGCATGCGCTATTGATCGGTTACGGGGAAAAGTGAATTACACCGATATTGCACTGCACTTGATGCCGAAGCTTTTTACCTTGACGGAACTGCAGCAGGTTTATGAGGTAATTATGGATAAAGAGCTGTTGAAGGCGGCCTTCCGGCGTAAAGTAGCCGATCTTGTAGTGGAGACCGATCATTATACCGAAAATGCGGGGCATAGACCATCCCGCTTATATCGAAGAAATTTGGAGGGTTAACGATGATTTACAATATCGATGAGTTAAGAAAAGCATATAACGAGGGAAAAAAGTTCAAATTCGTGTTTTTTTGGGGACATACACCGCCTAAGGACGGGAGCGTTGATAAAAGCTGCTTCAGCCAATGGTGGCTGTGCCCGTTCACGGTAGAGGGAACGCAGTACTCATGCGCCGAGCAGTTTATGATGGCCGAGAAGGCAAGGTTGTTCGGCGATGACGAAATGCTGGAGTCCATCCTTAAAGCTAAGCATCCAAAGGAGATGAAGGCTTTTGGACGTGCGGTCCAAAACTTTGACAAAGATATTTGGGATAAGGAATGTTACAGCATTGTCAAAAGAGCCAGCTTGGCCAAATTTTCGCAGAATCCGAAGCTTAACGATTATCTTAACTCGACGAAGAACCGCATCCTCGTCGAGGCTAGCCCGCGAGACCGTATTTGGGGGATCGGCATGGGCCAGTCCAATCCGGATGCGGAGAATCCCATGAAATGGCGGGGCAGAAATCTGCTGGGGTTCGCACTGACGGAAGCGCGGGACGAGTTGCTGCGGAGTTAGATTTATACAAGATTAAATTAATGGACTTGAGGAAATCAATGACAGGATGAGGGATGACCGTGAAATATACCGATTATATCTGCCTGAAAACAGGAAGATACCAATCAGTAGGAAAGTTTGGAGATAATATTTATGCATATGAGGTCCTTACGGGGGTAACCGACTCCCCGGAGTACCATCAAATTTCTAAGGCGGAATTCGATTCTTTTGAAACTTGGAGCCAAGAGTACATTTCGCATCTTAAAAAAATGTATGAAATCATTAACCGTCCCGTTATCTGCAGCGGCTACTTAGGGAGAGCGGAACTTGATCCTTCACTGCTTCGGAATATTTAGCTGTAAATAATATCTTCTACTGAGAGTATAGAAACGATTCTTCGCTCAGAGGACAAGAACAAAGTCTCACTGGAAGCCGCGCTGTGCGCGGCTTTTTTTATCGGTACATGTTCTTGTCTTTTGTTTAGGGCAAGAACTTGTCCCCAATGTCACTTAATGATGATATACTTACCTCATTAATTATGATATTGATAATCAATATCAATTGAATTGATAGGTGATATATAAATTGCAAAAGGTGAGATGAAGGAGCGCAGATAGATGCAAGACGAAGCAGCAGCAAGCCAGGTATTTACACCGGAGATGATCGATACGATGGCCCACATTTGGACACGTTCGATCATTACATTAATAGATGTGCGTTTTCAGAATGTAGCGTCCCAATACCCGTTGGAGCAGTATAAAATGCCTAGTAGCATGTTTATCTATGCATGTGGAGGAGAAGCACAAATTCAACTGAATGAAACCACATTTGGAATGGAACGCTTTGGTTTAGTTCACGGAGGGAAGGGGAGCCTGCTCAGTATTTCGCCTAAAGGGGAGAATGTGAAGACCTTTATGGTATTTTATAAAGCAGAATTACCTCTTTTTTTCAAGAGGCACCTGCAGCAATTACTGGAGGAAGTAAATCCATTTGTTCAACAGTATGGTTATACACCAAGTAATCCTATCTTGCTACTCGATTGGTTTCAACAGATGATGAATGGCTGGAACCGCGGCAAAGCGATGGATCAGCTGCAGGCCAAAAGTTTTCTATATCAATTGATACATGGGGTGTACAGAGATTTTGAGAGTGGTGAAATTCGGTATCTCCAGCCAGATCCAGCCTGTTCTGCCAAGATATATCTCGATAAACATTACATGCAGCCGATTATGTTCCAAGAAATTGCTGATATGTTTGGGATCAGTGGCGGGCAATTGACGCGGCTGTTCAAAAAAAAGGAAGGCATGAGCTTACAGGAGTACCTCATTCAGAGAAGGATTGAAGCTGCCTGCCATGACTTGAAACATACAGAAGCAACCATTAAAGAGATCGCAACAGGATCTGGTTTTGCAGATGAGAAAAATCTGTTTCGGATGTTTAAGAAGTATTACAAGATGACACCAAGTGATTATCGGAAAATAAACGCACTATCTATGCAGGTTGATGGTATTGATAATGATTCTCATTTTCTTTACTATGAGAGGGAACTAGCGGGTCTAGTCCAGTCTTATAGAGAAGGGGAATCAACCATGTTTGGAAAAGTAAGAAGTAAAGAAATGATCTTGGCGGCGACGATGAGCTTGATGCTGTTATTGTCGGCATGTGCGTCGGGAACGCCATCGAATAACGGGGGAACGGTGAATTCAAACCCTGTGCAGACACAACAGACGACACAACCGGAAGCTTCAGAAGCAGTCTCGCAGACGAGAACGATATCCACAGTAAAGGGTGACGTTAAGGTACCGAACAACCCTCAGCGTGTTGTAGTCGATTATTTGGTTGGTGATGTGGTGGCCCTAGGTGTAACTCCTTTAGGGGTGGCGAGAGCGGCAAGGGACGGGAAAGAGGCTGTTTTTGCTAACCAGATTACAGACTCTATTAAAATAGCTATGGAGCCGGAAGATGTCATGACTCTTGAGCCTGATCTGATCATTTTAGCATGGGGCGATGAAAATTATGAAGATTTATCCAAAATTGCCCCGACAATTTATGTCCCTTATGGTGATATGACTACAGAAGAGCGGATACATTTTATTGGTGATGTTTTGAACAAGCAGGAAGAGGCTAAGGCTGTTCTGAGTGCTTATGCCGGAAAAATAGAAGAAGCGAAGCTAGCCCTTCAGAATGCAGGTCTTTCAGACGTGACGATTACTATGGGGGAATTCAGTGATAAAAGTAACTACATCGCTGGAGCCAAGCATGCGGTTGGCGAGCTTGTTTATAATGGACTTAAAATGAAGGCACCTTCAAAAGTTCAAACTGATATTATTGACACAGATAAATATTGGGGAGATATCTCTATGGAGGTCTTGGCTGCTTACATAGGGGATTATCTAATCGCTATAGGAGATACGGAAGTCCCTACTGATAATGCGGTTTGGAAATCGCTACCTGCTGTGCAACATAATCGGATCATATCGGTGGGTACATCGCTATCTTGGTCCACGGATATAATGACTTCCAGTGCATTGATTGATCATATTGTAAATCAATTGCTGGCTATGGCTAGATAAGGATTTTGACGAGGTAAAAAGAAGTACTCCAATTTGTAAATATGACTATCAGTAGGTAAGGAAAGGAAAGCGTAATGAAAAACAAGCCTGAACAAAAACGCCGTGGGGCGGTGAATTTCACCATGTACATGGTGGTAGGGCTTGGATTAACGGTTCTCATGTCGGCGGCGTCGATTAGCTTCGGCGCCGCCGACATGAGGTTAGCGACTGCATGGGAGGCTATTTTCCGATTTGATCCAACGCTCACTGAGCATCAAATTATACAAACCCTACGTCTTCCGCGTACCGTAGCCGATCTGATCGTCGGATGCAGCCTTGCGGTATGTGGGGCTATTATGCAGGGAACGACGCGAAATCCGCTGGCTGACTCCGGGCTGATGGGCATCAGCTCTGGGGCAGCATTCGCGATTGCTCTTTGCCTGGCCTTTCTGCCGGGTTATTCGTATGGGCATATGATGCTGTTTGCTTGTCTGGGAGCAGCACTCGCGACCGGGATCACTTACTTCATCGCGTCACTGGGCAAGCGCGGGATGACGCCTCAGCGGCTGGTACTGGCAGGACTGTCCATCTCTATGCTATTTGGCGCACTCAGTCAGTATTTAGCGATCAATTATAATCTGGGTCGAGCATTAGCATTCTGGACGGCAGGCAGTACAGCGGGGGTTAAGTGGGGGGAATTGCTGATCATCTCACCGCTATTTGTTGGTGGTGTACTGCTGGCGCTGGCGCTATCTCCTTCTGTTACACTGCTCAGTTTGGGGGATGATGTGGCAAGTGGACTCGGTATTCGTAGCGGACTGGTCAAAGGTTTATCGACGATTATCGTGCTCGTGCTGACTGGATTGGCTGTTGTCTTAGTTGGTCCGATCGGGTTTGTTGGTCTGATTACCCCACATATTGTGCGATACACGGTCGGTGTCAACTATCGTTACATTATTCCGGCAGTTGCACTATATGGTGCGTTGCTGACCGTGTCGGCCGATCTGGCTGGCCGCTTGATCAATAAGCCGTTCGAAACACCGATTGGTATTATATTTTCTATCATTGGTGTGCCGTACTTTCTCTTCCTGGCTCGCAAGCAAAGGAGGGAATCTGAATGATCAAGCAGCGTTATACGGTGCAAAGGGGCATTATCGTCAATATAGTGCTTATGGTGCTCATCCTTATGTTTGCTGTCATTAGCATGAATTCTGGCAAAATGAATCTTTCACCGCTAGAAGTGCTGAATGTTCTCCTCGGAAACGGTACAGATAAGCAAAATCTGATCGTGTTCGATTTTCGCCTGCCACGAATCACACTGTCGATCTTGGTAGGTCTGGGAATGGGAGCGGCTGGGGTCGTGATGCAGAGTTTGCTGCGTAATGACATGGCTAGTCCAGGGACGCTGGGGATTAGTTCGGGATCGGGTTTGTTTGTCCTGTTCTTCGTCGTATTCATCGCATCGACAGGAAAGGGCTCCTTTATTGCCCTACCACTACTGGCCTTTGTTGGCGGATTATTGGCGGCGGGATTGATCTTCTTATTGTCGTATCGCCGTGGGCGAGATATTTCGCCAATCGGTTTGATCTTAACCGGGGTCGCACTCGGAAGCGGGTATGAAGCGCTGACCACCTTCCTGACTCTCAAGCTGAATGATTCGCAGATGGATTTCATGCTGCATTGGCTGGCGGGAAGCTTATGGGGCGCTGATTGGCGTTATATTTCCGTACTGGCACCATGGGTCTTGATTTTACTCGGCTATATTTTCTACAAGTCTCGCATACTTAACACCCTCCATCTGGGCAATCAGACGGCAGAAGGGCTGGGTCTTGCCGTGAAGCGGCAGTTTTTGGGGTTGTCGATCGCTGCGGTTGCTTTATCCTCTGGCAGTGTGGCCGTGGGCGGAAGCTTCTTTTTCGTTGGCTTGATCGCTCCGCATGTGGCAAGAAAACTGGTCGGGCCCGATCACAAATTGCTCGTTCCGGCTGCCAGCCTGACCGGAGGATTAGTCGTGGTGCTGGCTGACACGATTACGCGCACGGTTAGCTTGGGGGGAGATGTGCCGACGGGAATCGTCATTACGGTCATCAGTGTTCCGTACTTTCTTTATTTACTATCGAAGGCCAATTAGGAGGACGTCATGGAAAGTATTACAGCGCAACAAATCGATATTGCCTATAATGACACGCTTATCGTAAAAGAACTGAACTTGCAGATTCCGCGTGGACAGATTACCTCGATTATTGGTCCCAATGGATGCGGCAAATCAACCGTACTAAAGGCAGTCGGTCGGTTGCTCAAGACGAATAATGGTACGGTTTATCTGAATGGCGCCGATATCCGTACGCTGTCCACCAAGGAAGTGGCCAAGCAGATGGCGATTCTGCCGCAGACGCCGACCGCACCGAGCGGTTTGACGGTCGGTCAATTAATCGCCTATGGGCGTTTTCCACATCAACGGGGCTTCGGCAAGCTCTCCAAAGAGGATAAGCAAGTAGTAGCCTGGGCCCTATCGGTTACACAGCTTACAGCGTTTGAGCATCGTGAGGTCGATACGCTATCTGGCGGTCAGCGTCAGCGCGTATGGATTGCGATGGCGCTCGCCCAGCAAACCGATCTGATCCTGCTGGATGAACCCACAACCTATCTGGACCTGGCGCATCAGCTTGAAGTGCTGGAACTGCTCTATGAACTAAATCGCAGTCAACAGGTGACGATTGTGATGGTGCTGCATGACCTGAATCTGGCAGCACGCTTCTCCGACTATATGGTGGCGATTCGTGAGGGTCAGGTGGTGGAGCATGGTTCGCCAGAGCGTGTAATGACGGTACGGACGCTGCGTGAGGTATTTGCCATTGATGCCGAGATTATGCTGGAACCACGAACAGGGCGACCGGTGTATGTGACGTACGAGCTCTTGCGTGATAATCGTAGAGAACAAGGTGTGGATCAAGGATTCCCAAAAGCTAAGGAACAGAAGGAGGCGATTGCCACTTGAAAATCGCATAGCGTGTCCTCCTAGGCGCACGGAAATACTGGTGCAGTTAGGCATTGGATTTGCCGGTGTCATGATAGCCACGATTCAACGCGTATAGCCTTTGGTGTAGCTTCCACAAGTAACTAACTCCATGAAAGTGGGCTAAGGCTTGTTGCAGAGGGGAGAGATAATAATAAATAACAACATATCCTAAATTCACAGCCGCAGGTAACTAGCTTGCGGGCTTTTTTTATTATTCGGAGCACTAGATTACGTGATTAATTTGAGAGAACCAGTATATATAACTCTAAATGAAGCAAGGAGGACTATTGAAGGTATCAGAGGAATGCGCAACAAGCAGATTGCCCGGAAACTGCAGATGGGGACCGCAACACAGCAGTTGAGAAGATCAGCTGGTTCAGACTCAGGCGCACAATCACAATAGAATCTAAACGTGGCTGAAATCTTGGAACAGATGTATCACACGGTGAAGACAAATCGGGCTGAACCGTACCATAAATAGGGTGAAAAGTTGAGTTGAAGGTTGAAGCTTTAATGCTAAATATATCAGGAATAGTTCTCCATCATTTGATATAAATAATTTCGAAAGTCTTCAACATAGGTTTTGGGCTCTACAACTTTTAGATGAGTGCCGAAGCTTGCTAAAAGTTGAAATCCCATACGATTTTGTGGGACATAAATGGTTGCTAATAAAAATCCAGAATTATGGTCTTCAATACTTCTTCGACCATACCTTTCGATGATTTGATCTTTTATGCTAGGCGATATCCAGGCCTTAATCGTGACGAATTCAGGTAGATAATTTGCTTCGTGTACTTGCTCTGACCAATCGTCTCTAGGATGAAACGCGCGTTCATCCATAGTAATATGATCGATCCGAGATAACTTGAAAGTTCGATATCCCTGTCGATGTAAACAGAATCCTTTCAAGTACCAACTCGATTCGCTAAAATGCAGCTCATAGGGCTCGACCATTCTATTCGTTACAGCCCCGTCCTTATCTGTATAATCAAACGAAACCAGCCTCTTTTTTGAAATGGATTCTTGATATGTCTTTAAGGTTTCAAGAATCTCGGACCGACCTTCCCAATCATAAAACGACAGTTGAATGGAACGATTTAGAGACAATGGACTAACCATTGCCTCTATTTTTTTTATCGTTCTTTCAACTTCTTCAGTACGGAGGATTTGTTCCAATCCGCCGAGCGCAGTTAATATATTCTGTAAATCGGAGCTGCTTAAAAGGCGTTTATCAACCTTGTATTCATCCATTATGCCGTAGCCCCCTTTGACCCCATTGACAGAGTAGATCGGGATGTTCGATAAGCTCAATGTTTCCATATCGCGAAGGATCGTTCTTTTGGAGACATTGAATAGTTGTGAGAATTCCGTTGTAGAAACAACCTCTTTTTTCAGCAATATCATGATAATCGAAATGAGTCTCTCCACTTTGTCCATAATTGCCCTCTTTTTTTACATGATTTCAGAAAGGTGACACCTAGATGTCACCTTTTATTCATTATACTACAAGTATCACAAGAAGGAGGTTTTAATTCAATGTTTAATCCAACCGATTTTCCCAAGCCCACCCTTATTTCAGCCAACGGTGTGGAACTCGAAGTGTTTGAAGCAGGCCGAGAAAACGCAGGAAAACCTATTGTACTCTGCCACGGCTGGCCAGAGCATGCCTTTTCTTGGCGCCATCAGATGGACGCACTTGCCGCAGCGGGCTACCATGCCATCGTCCCCAACCAGCGGGGTTACGGCAACTCATCCCGTCCGACCGAAGTAACAGACTATGACATTGAACACTTGTCGGGTGATCTCATCGCGCTTCTCGATCACTATGGATACGAGGACGCTACCTTTGTCGGTCATGACTGGGGTGCATTCGTCGTTTGGGGACTGACCTTGTTGCATCCAAACCGCGTCAATAAAGTGATAAATCTGAGCTTGCCTTACCAAGAGCGCGGAGAAAAACCCTGGATCGAGTTCATGGAAGAAATACTTGGCGGCGATTTCTATTTCGTCCACTTCAATCGACAGCCAGGCGTCGCGGACGCCGTATTCGAAGACAATACATACAGGTTCCTTCGCAACCTGTACCGGAAGAACGAGCCTCTCAGAGCACCTGAGCCAGGTATGGCGTTGATCAATCTCGCCAGAGCAGAAACACCGCTCGGTGAGCCCGTATTGAGCGAAAGCGAGCTGGCCGTTTACGTCTCCGCATTTGAAACATCAGGGTTCACGGGCAGCATAAATTGGTACAGGAACCTTGACCGCAACTGGCGCTTAATGGCGAAAGTGAACCCAATCATCCAGCAGCCGACCCTCATGATCTACGGCGACCGGGATGTGGTTGCGAAGTCTGAAAACCTGACAAAGTTCGTGCCCAATGTGGAAGTGGTCAATCTGGATTGCGGTCATTGGATCCAGGAAGAAAAGCCGGAAGAAACAAACCAAGCGATTTTAAAATGGCTGGAACAATGGGAGATGTAGTTTTTTTCAACAACCAAGAAGAGTTTAACGATTGGTTAGAAGAACATCATGCTGAAGCTAGTGAAATTTGGGTGGGCTATTTTGGGATAAGTACAGGTCGTGCAAGCCTTACTTGGTCTGCATCAGTAGATGCCGCTCTTTGTTTTGGGTGGATTGACGGTATACGAAAAACCATTGATAAACAAAGCTATAAGATTCGCTTTACTCCGCGCAAAGTAAATAGTGTATGGAGTGCTGTGAACGTAAAGAAGGTAAAAGCACTAATACAGTTTGGAAAGATGAGACCTGAAGGAATGCACGTCTTTAACAACAGAACCGATGCACAAGGCTATTCCTCTGAACAAAGAAACGTGGAACTTGCTAAAGAATATGAAGAACAAATCAAGGCAAATCAAACAGCCTGGCTATTCTTCACTAATTTATCACCATCCTATAAAAGAGATTCAATCTGGTGGGTAATGAGCGCCAAGAAAGAGGAAACACGATTAAGAAGGCTTGGAATATTGATCGCTTCATCTGAAGAAGGGCTAAAATTTCAACATTGCAAAAAAATATATTACAGAATAAGGAAATATAAATAACAAAATAATGGTTAAAAGGATTTTTGGTACTGCATAAATCTGGGTCTATTGTTTCCCTGATCTATAGGAGAGAGGAGCTACTGTATTTCTCAATCAATTAGGGTTTAATTCTCATCAAAAGTCAGAACGTTTTAAATGCGAGGCATAAATCAAATCGCTAAATGAAGAAGGGATGAAACAGCTCATCCAAAATCGCAACCCCCTTCATTTTCATGGTACAGCCGACCCTCATGATCTATGGTGACCGGGATACGGTCCAGAGGTCTGAAAACCTGACAAAGTTCGTGCCTAATGCAGAAGTGGTCAATCTGGATTGCGGTCATTGGATCCAGCAAGAAAAGCCGGAAGAAACAAACCAAGCGATTTTGAGATGGCTGGAAGAGCAGAATGATGCTGAATAGAGTCGCTTAGCAAGCAAAACTTAGAAAAACAATAAGGACACCCAAACAGGCAAGGTCATTAAGTTAAGCTCAAAGGTAAGAACGGGAATAAAAATGGAATTCAAAACGGCATGGGAAAGCCCCGTGCCGATCGCTGTCAATACGAGTCCTGAATGAACTTCATTAACAATCTCTTGAATTTCAAGTACTGTCCATGGAGATGTCTCGTCCACGCTCAATGCATAATCAACATAGGTTAAGTTCGACGGAGTAACATCTGTTACTCCAGTAGTGTCAAATATTGAGTGGTCAGGCGCATCGCCAGCTTGCTGAACGTAGTAAGCATTAATCGTATCCAACGCGGCTTGTGGAGACAATGGTGCAGGTGTTTGTGTAGGTGTCTGCGTTCTATAGATGTTACGCTGAACCGTACCATAAATAGGGCGAAAAATTAGTTGTGAATGAAGTTTATATAGAGATAAAATTAACCCCTAAGATGACTCTTGGTTTTTTTTCATATGACTTAATACAACAATATTTACAAATTTATGATACGATATTGCTAAATCGGGAAATAGATGCTCCATATGTAAGATAGAATTAATTATTTATGGAACTGTTGAAGATGAATCATAACAAAATGATAGATGATCAACCAAGGATGTTTACTGAAACTATTATGACTCTGTAGAAGGGGGGCCACTATATGTCATTAGCTAATAAAAAAGAAGAGTGTTTACTTATCGAGACATTAAAATCGCATATACCTAATGTAGAGGAATTACTGAATCCAGCAGTTGAGGAATCAGAAATAAATCTTTTCGAGAGCATGATGAACTGCAAATTTCCAGAAGATTTCAGAAAGCTATACATGAATTCTAATGGAGAAGGAGAGCAGATTTTTGGCGTTATGGCTGGTCTTGGTTGGATGAACATTGAATCGATAGTAAGTAACTGGAAGTCCCTTTTGGAATCAGCGTACGATATTATATCCAGCAAATCAGATGTAATAAAAGACGGGAACTACAGAGAAGGCTGGATTCCTTTTGCTGAAGATGGTGGTGGCTCATTTTTGGCAATAGATTTAGACCCCGGAGAAAAGGGCGTTTATGGGCAAATTATCACGATAGATCATAATTCTCATTTTTCCTATGTTATTGCAGAAAGTTTGGGACATTTCTTTGAATTTATCGATTCGAGTCTCAGAAATAGTAGTATTGGTATTCGTGAAGAAGAAGATGTAATCATATTATCCCGTGAAAGTGGAAGTTTGTTAGATGATATTTTGGCTTTGACTAATTTGAATATCGAAGAGAACAGCCTTATCCCTGTAAGCGGATTTTGGGAAGAGTATTTTAAAGACGATGTTGAAAGTGGTTTTGTATCTTCAAAAACATTGAAAAAAAAGAGAATGGTATTTATTAGAGCTGATCAAGCTCAAAAATACGGAGCAATATCTTTGGATATTTTAACCCATATGGTTAATCTTAAAGAACTTATTATACATGCGGATGAAATTACTAATTTTGATGTACTTCAACGCTTGGCCTCTTTAGCAGAACTTGTGATAGGATCAGAAGCTTTTAAAGAGTCTGATTTGAAGTACTTGGTTTCTTTAGATGGGTTAAGGAAGCTAACATTAATAGGACTTCCATTAAAAGATATACATACACTGAAAGATATAAAGAAATTAAAGAGTTTGAGATTATGTAGAATGAACTCAATTGATAGGGGATTAATTGGAACTATAAAAAATTTGAAGGAACTAAGCTTAGAAGAAATGAAGGTTGGCGACCTGCTTTATATTTCAAACCTTAGTAAGTTAATAAAACTAGAGCTCAAACAAGTGACAATACCACATTTATCATTCTTAAAAGCTTTAAAGAATCTAACGGTTTTTGAGACAGATAGCTGTGCAATAGATGAATCACATATAGAGGTTATAGGAGAAATGAAGAAATTAAAGCAGTTCACTTATCCGGTTGGAGATTTAACAATACTCAAAAATTGTATGAGTCTAAAGCAGATTGGAGTAGATGCATCAAGACTTAAAGGTTTGGAGGAAATTTCAGACTGTAATATAGTCGATATAACTATATTTCATGCAACATCGAAAGAGAACGCGAAGTCCGTAGTTGCGGAGTTTAATAAATACTTTAAACTTCAGTCATATGGATGGCAGGTCACATGGAAAGATTAATGAAGCTTGCCTGCACTGAGCTTTATCATTATAGGGTGAAATTTTTATAAAAGAAAGGAGACTAGCCATATTGGTTAGTCTCCTTTCTTTTTGTCGTTAGACCAACGCTGATACCTAATAAAATAGTAATGATGAAGCAGAAAAATTGTAGACATAAGATTTAAACCATTGACCTTTCCGCTAAGTAATCAGAGGGGCCTTTTTTGCGAAACAAGAAATAATATACATGGGTCTGTGAAGTTTACAATTGTAATCTAATTATTGAACGTCTAGCATTAAGTATATTGGAGCGACGCATTAGGCGGATAAGGCGTACTACAGGTTGTTTATATTATCCTCGCATAATTTACTCGAAATGGAGAGCTTATGAAAAAGACTATTGTTTGTGTAATAGCGATACTTATCGTATTCTCAGGATTCGCAACACAAAGTTATGCGGCGTTGTCAGATACGCAATCTGCGGCAATACACGCGTTGCTGGATGATGCCCGTCGTATATCAGGTGTGCCGGGAATGTCAATCTCGATACTAGCTGATGATGAAATTTTCTACTTTTCTTCCGGGTATGCAGACCGTGAAAGTGGGTTGTCTGCAAGTGAGAACACACTATATGAACTGGCCTCGGTCAGTAAAGCCTTTACCGGCATGGGTATTCTGCTGTTGGAGGAACAAGGGCTGCTGTCAATGACTGACACTGTCCAAAAATATTTACCTTGGTTTACGTTAAAGTATCAAGGAAAACCTGTTGATATGCAAAGCCTTACACTCAATAACTTTCTTCACCATACTAGCGGCCTAACAAATGGTAAGCATTCTCAAAATATTCCACAAGGCAATACACCAGATTTGCTGCAAAAGACTGTGGAAATGCTGGTAGATGTTGAGTTGGCGTTCCCTCCCGGTGAACAGTACAACTATGGGACCGTTAATTATGACGTATTGGGTTTGGTTATTGAGATTGTGTCGGGACAAAGCTATGAAGACTTTATGAGGGAACAGGTATTTCAGCCGTTAGGTCTTCACCAGACGTATGTTTATAAAGAAGATGCTCAAGCCACCGGACAGTTGGCACAGGGCTACCGTTCTTCCTTTTTTATGACAACTCCATATAACGCGCCGGATTTTTCCGGGAATAAACCCGCAGGCTACATCATTTCTTGTACAAAAGATATGGCGCGTTGGATGGGCATACAGATGGGTATTGTGACGGACATACCCGAAATATTCCATACGGTTATCGAAAAATCACATCAGGGTGATATGTCTGTTCCGGCCGTCAACGAAATGTATTATGCGGCGGGCTGGACGGTAAACGCCAACCAAACGATTATAGAGCACCCCGGGGGAAATCCCAATTTTGGAACCGAAGTGATCATACTGCCAAATGAACGAACAGCCGTCTGCTTGCTGACCAATGGCGCAAATATCAATAGAAGCATGGTACTAAAAGTTAAAGAGATATTAGACGGCAATCTAACGCAGTCATATGAAATAAGCGGCACACAGCTTTTGGACATCATTTTATCGTCTACCACAATTATTTTTTGCCTATTGGCCGTTCTGTTCTTTCTCTTAGGATTACGCAGAAGAAAAATGAATGGGCGGCAGCCAATGACAAAAAAGCGAATAATCGTAACAGCTATTTTGCTGATGGCTACGATTGCCCTGTGTATAATGTGCTGTGCATTAGATTGGCCAACGATACTTATTTGGCAAACATATAGTGTTCTTACAGCCTTGATTTCTTCAGCATTATTAACAGCAAGCATTACATGGTTTGTATACACTCAACGGTATAATAGTCTCATAAGAGGTGGGGCAGAGCGCGGTTTTTTTGATTTATAAATACATGTTCTTGTCGCGATCAAAGGACAAGAACATGTAACCATTGCCGCTAGAAGCAGAGGGGGGAAGGAACATAAAAGGATATTTTTGATTTTAGCAATTTATTTTACAACCCGATTGCACCTATTGAACTTCCATATCACTTAGTTAGCATATTTATCAGCATTGTCTAATCCTCATCCTTAGCTGGTCCTCGCTCTGACCCTTCCTTACGACAAATCCTTTTTATACTGGATGGCCATGTAAATTCCACCAGCTAAAAACGCTAGCGCATATTTGAACAAGAAAAAGATGTTCCACATATACTCTTTAGGAAAAATCATGTCACATAGAATAATTGTCAACAGCATAAAGTAACTGCTTTTCAAAAAGATTTTATTTGTCCGTTCATCGTCTTGCCCAATCTTCTTATAAAATACATAGGTGAAAATCGCACTACCCATGAGCAGTAAAAAACCTACTCCAATGAGAATATTCCAATTTCCCGTAGATTGCTCAGCCCAGGACTTTAAAGGGTGGAAAATTGCGTTATGGATATCAGAAATAGACTTAATTTTCATTTTGATCATTTCCTTTCAAATAAGTAAAAACATCGTTAACATCAACATTAAAAAAATCGGCAATTCGAAAAGCCAATAGCAGAGTCGGCACATAATTCCCTTTTTCCATTACGAAAATGGTTTGTTTGGAAACCCCGACTTTCTCTGCTAATTCTTGCTGAGACATTCTGGCAAGTACACGATATTCATAAACCTTATTGGATATCGAATCACCGAAATCTTTCTTCATGACCATCACCTCTTGAATCAAATTATAAACTGATTTTTAACAAATGTAAAGTTTACTTATACTTCGTTACATAATATATTTATGTTTACCTGGACTACTTTGATTTAACAAAAGCCAGAATGCAGAAAGAACCTGACGAGATTCATGATTCCGCCTGGTTCACATATCGATCTAATGTAATTTATGGTTTTTGGTGGTGCATTTTATGATTTTCAGTGGTGCAAATCGATGAATGATTGCCACGATCGTGCAAGAACAATTCACAGTCAATAGCAGACGGATCGCAATCGGATTACTTAACGGATCTGGGATGGACGAAATCCATGCCTTTTAGCACACCAGGCAACAAACAGAGCAAGAAGGTATTGATAGGCATCACGATATCCACACCTTGCTTCCCCGCAGCCTGAGCAAGTGCTGTCTGCAACAATGTTGCCGCACCACCGAATGTCAGCCCCCACAGCGCAACAGAAATGAAGATAATAGTACCATGCTCACTCCAAAGTCCTAGTACAAGAGATATCAGAGCAAATCCGGTAAGACTGATGAGAACCAACGGACGCAACCAACGATCAATGAAAATCCCAATCACCCAGATTCCCACCAGTGCCATAATTCCAAAAACAAGCAGAACCTGTCCGAGATAGGGTTCAAGCCCCTTATCATCCAGGAAAGGAGAGATATAGGTATACAAAATATTATGAGCCAGCATCCAGGCAAGAACCACAACCAAGATAGGAATCACCCCAGGTGTGAGTAAAACTTTGAATACTGAAATGCGTTTATCAGCCGACTGTCCCGGATAATAAAGCAGCGACAGTCCAAGACTTGATAAATAAAGTCTTGGACTGTCGCTGTTCAATTATCATTTCCCGGTAGTTTATTCAAGGATGCTACGAAAAAACTATATATTTAGATTTTCATATTCAGATTAATGCCTGATTGAAGGATTTAATGAAAATAAATTAAAAAATACCATACTATTTTAACAAAAAATTACGGAACATGTATTTCCGATTTGATATCATGTTGACTTAAAAATTTCATTAAATCATTACTCAGCTGTACAATCTCATTGTTAGCATTATTCGCATAATCCGGCAACATCATATCCCTAACCATCTTAGTTCGTAGCCATGTCATAAAGAAGAGATCCAAAAATAAGTTTGGAAATTTAAGCACCATTTTAAGTATTGGAGGATCAATTAAAACGCCCGCTTTTTGTATTTCCCTAAGATACGCTTTTAAAGTGACTGTTATTTTGCGTGCCGTCTTTCTGGTTCTGGCTGTTTTTTTGTCAATAATCTTATTCTCAGAATGCAAAAAGCTCAACATGGCAATATCTGATACGGAATGTGTGATTAGATACGCTTGCATATCCTTTTTAATAACGTAGGGAAGCTTTGCTGTTTTAAATAGTTTTGCGAGGTTTTCTACGCGTTCTGTCGCTACACCATTAATTTCTCCAAATGCAGTTGCCGCTATAAACTTTGGTAGAAATCGCGCATGTAATACCCCATCTTTAATCTGTCCGCCGAAGCCGGGAAAAGCTGGTAAAAGTCTATCCCCTACGATATCCAGCCACGAAGAAAATCCAATTGAATTACTAATCATCGTAACTATATTTTTGCTTTGATTATCTTTTAGCGCTAACAATGCTGCTTCGGACCGATCATAACGAACAGTAACGAAAATAAAATCGTATACATCGTCATTTTCGAGCGTATCCATGACATTCACTTGTATCGATCTAACTGTACCTTTTTCTATATACTGCAGGCCATTTTCTCTTAATGATGTATATCTATTCGAATGTGCAAACAGGCTAACGTCAAACCCTGCTTCAATAAGCTTAATTGCGTACATGCTCCCGATGACACCTGCACCAAAAATTAAAATTCTATCTTGTTTTGCTGACATATAAACCACCCCAACTTATTAATATTCCCTATTGATTATCCGACAACGCGTTGTATGATGTGATTATAAATCTTCATTATTCCTTGATCAACCATCAGTTTTTTATGATTTGTCGGATGGTATTCTTATTCACTAGTAGGAGGGAAACATGAAAAAGCAACCCCAAATAACGGAGAAAACAAAACAAAAGTTTGTAGAAGTTTTTTGTGAGTTATATAGCCAAAAGCCGATTGAGAAAATTTCGATTCAGGAAATTTCGAATAAGTCAGGATATAACCGCAGCACCTTTTATCAATACTTTACTGACATTTACGAATTGTTAGACTCTGTTGAAAATGACCTATTGAATGAAATGAAAAAAGAATTGGCAAATAAAGAGCTATCGTTGGATACGGTTCAAGACACGCTTTATTGTCTGGATAAAAAAGAACATCTCCTGGTTCTTAATGCCCTTTTGGGTGATTATGGAAGTGTCCGTTTTTTAAAACGCTTAAAAAAAGAAATCGCTTTGAATCAATTAGAATTAAACGTTCCGCAAAACCAATCACTAACGCCATACTTCATTGAGTTTTACCTGACAACTGCTCTTTCTTTGTTTCGTCTTTGGCTCCAGCGTCAAAAGGATTTATCGTCAGAAGAATTTTTCAAGTTAGTGGAGAACCTATATTCAAGAGGGATTACGCCCTATTTTAAAGAATGAGTCTGTCATTCAAACCCAATCCATATGTTCTATAACAATAAAAAAGCGCGCATAAGCTTGTTTACACAATATACTCCATAAAAACTGACCTAACTTACTCTTAAGGTGGACGATGTTATAGACCACGAGATGGGGCGTTATTGCTTATATATGTACGGAGTGAGAGATATGAACATCTTAATCAATATAGCAATGAGGATTTAGCAGATTTTCTACACAGTGCTATTATGCATCATTAATCTCAATTGTGAACAGGAAAATTGGGCTAAAAATAGGAAAACCACAGATTGAACTAACGGGAAACATGGGGAACTTCATCGTTATAGGACCCTTTATGAAGTATATTCATGCTGGCAATGGACAACGCTTAAGGTTAAGTATTATCTTATGCGGGAGGTCATCACTTCTTGAAATTTGAACTAGGACGTTGCTTACTGAATGAACGATTGATGGAATCCGGGAAGTCAGCGGAATGGCTGGCAAAAGACTTGCTTTTTAAACCGGAACGAGTTTACGACTTTATTGAAAACAAAAGAGTGATGCCACTCAAAATTGCCATATCGATCGCCGATTCCATCGGTTGTGATGTTCGTGCCTTGTATGAATTAATTCCGAATGATAATGAAGTAAAGGGAGATTAATGGAATAAGTGGTAGGTTGCATTAAGACTACGAATGTGATCCATTAAGCTAAGATAATGGGAAACGATAGCTCTATCAAAATAAGAAGGCAGTTGATCATTGTGAGATACTGCTCGGCATACGCGCGTAACGCATTCAGCTTTCTTCCCAAAAGCAGGTCGAGTATGGTTTCTCCTCGAATATCGGGAATACCGGTATTGTAAGTCCAATTCTTGAACTCAGGGTTTTCCAAGATCCGGTGTACTCTCTGACGACGATTCTCGGGGTATTTACATTCACTTCAATGATTGGCACAGAGACACTGATTCCGGTATTTATGCAGAACATGCTGGGGTATAATGCTCTGGAATCAGGTCTTGCATTACTACCCGGGTGCGCTCCTGATGGGCGCCATGATGCCGGCTTCAGGCCGGTTGTTCGATAAATTCGGAATTCGCTGCCTTGCCATCACAGGATTTACAATTATCACTGTTACAGGTTTTTTGTTCACCCAGTTGGAAACCGGAACGATTTACGGCTATGTACTGACGGTTTATATGATTAGAATGATTGGTATCTCGCTTGTCATAATGCCGCTAATGACGGCTGGCATCAACCGCTTGTACCGCAAGCTGATCTCTCATGGCACAGCAATGAATAACACGATGCGCCTCGTCGGCGGTTCAATCGGAACAACTATTCTGGTTACGGTCATGTTCAATGCAATCACTTCAACAGGGCAACCTATGCCGGAGGATATGATAGGAGGTGTATACTCGGCATTTATGGTGGCAACCCTCCTGGCACTAGCCGGAGCAATCTTAACATTGTTTGTTAAAAAGTGAGCAGCAGTTAGCTGCGAAACACGAGTGATGGTAAGCATTGAATAGCTGCAGCCGTCAGGAACACAATAAAGCCCTTTTACCCCGGCTAAGGAGGTGAAAGGGCTTTATATTGCTTGCCTTCCAGTAGTCTGAATTAGCTTAAAGAGCTCCAACTGTAACCATTTCTCTTATAGAGGCAAGTGTTGTTTCAACGGCTTCAATATAGCTTTTCTCCATTTTATTAGAGAATTCTTTCTCTGCTGCTTTGTTTTGTTCTCCGCTTCTTAGTTCGAAGGTAAAGGTAAATCTTACAGATAAATTGCCATGTTCATCTTCTTCGATTTCATTTTTAATGAAGCCTTTAGTCGGCCCGCCCAGAGGTTCAAAGACGATCATCTGTTCAGGGAAAAAGTTAACCTGTTCATTCATTCTTTCACCGTACAGCACCACTTCCCGCAGAAGTGATCTTTCGTCCTTTTCTACTACTGTGCACTCTGTTATCGCACCTACAAAACGGGTTGCGTCTTCTGCTTTCATAACAAGACCTTGCCATACTTGATGTCTATCCAATACGGGATGATTTTTTGTACTATTGTTAACCGGGATGCTGCTGGATACTGTAAACATGGTATCACTCCTATTTTAGTAATTTATCTTTTTCTTCCACTGAAAGGTCCTGCCAGCGTCATCGGAGCATCTAGTTTAACCAGGAACAGCACAAGAGAAGAGTCCTCAAGAATTTGAATCGTTGACATTTCAGAGAGGGAATAAGTTACCGCATCTCCTTTATTTATTGTAATATCATTCATTGAAATGCTTCCATCCATCACATAAAGCCAAGGTTCCATGCCCTCTATGCTGGGAGGCTGCATTTCTGTTGCCGCTTTAGCATGGGCATCATAAACGATTACTTGTTGTCGAATTTCAAGTGGAGCCTCAACTTCTTTTGGTCCTGCCAGCAATGTCCATTCTCCGTTTGTAGGAATGACAACACGCTCAAAGAACTGAACTTTCGAAGGAAGATCAGCCTTTTCCGGCCGGATAAAGATTTGTAGCATATCGACGGTACTGTTCGGTGTGGACTCCTCATGAAAGAAGCTTTTACCCGCGTTCATCATCATTAGATGGTTAGAAGATACTTCAATCCGGTGTCCGGCCGAATCTTCGTGCAGCATCTTTCCTTTCCACATATAGCTAAAAATCTCATCATTGTTATGCTCATGCATTCTAACAAGCGCACCGGGTCCCAGAATTCCACGATCGATTCTGCTCAGAGGACCAAAAGCATAATCTTCAAGCGAAGGATCTCCCCAGATTAACCCCGGACGCATTAAACGAAGCTGAAAGAGGCCTTGCCCCATTTGATGCCCTTGATTAGCTTTGAGTACTTGCATGGAAATTCCTCCTTTAAATTTGTTCTAAGTCCCATACCCGTCCATGTCCGTTGACATCAGTTTGGGTAAGATCTAAATCGGCTGATTGATTGAGCAAATCTGTTTCCATGTCCGCTAAATCCCGGTTATAAATACTTGCCAATTCCTTAGTGGTCAATGGACCATAGTCCGTAAGCAATTCGCGGACTGAGCGTGGCTCATATTCTACTAAATCAGCCCCTAGCCTGGAGAAAACCTGTAAATAAGTGTCATACGGACGATATCCGTTCAACAGGAGAGTATCCGAATTATCTCCGGCTAACGCATCCAGTAAGCGAATGGCTACAGTCGGAAATCCAGTCACTCCATAGATCCGGCAGATGCGTAAATCCTTTTCGAAAAGCTTCTCAGCTGCCCCTGAATCCAGATCCCGTTTGAATTGTTCGACGTCAAGGCCTGGTATATCATCTGCCAACTGAATATAAACATCATGTTCCTGAATTTTCTTCCGCTCTGTATGAACAGCCCGGCGCAGTCTCCGCAAATAATCATCACCTATGGAACTGCCTTGCATCTGCGCTGCTTTGACCGCGATATTGGAAGGCCATGTGGAAAAATGGGGGTCGGTAATATCTAGCATGACCCGTTCATCACTGGGTTGACCCGTTTTTTCTGATACTAGTCTCCAGTGGGGTGCAACTTGCGCTGTGCTTCCGATTTGATTCTGAGCATCGTAAAAAGCAGACATATCCTTCGTTAGCCCACCCATAACATATTTAAATTGAATTTGCTCGCGATAACGTTCTTTTAATTGATAGGTTATAGGCTCGGATGCCCAGCACCATACACAAAACGGATCGGTAAATGCTATGATTTCAATCTTCATTTTCTTTCTGCTCCTCTTCTATCCGTGAACAAACACCAGTGTTAAGATCACAACCAATCGCTTCTTCATTATCCCAGTTGATTAGAGTAAGCTTAGAGGGACTGCTATTAAGTAAAGCATCATCATCTTCACAATCAAGCCGGGGAGCAGCACTTTCGTATTCAGCGATATCAATCTGTTGCGCCATGATGTTAAGCCTCCTTATATTTGCATTGAAACAACGTTTGTACCAGCCTCATTTGGTGTCTATGAAGTTATTATGTACCCATGCATCCCAATTGTGAAGTAAGCACAAAATTGTGGTATAGTATCAAAAAAGGTACTAATGGAGGTCTCAAAATGGATTATGAATTCGAAGCATGTCGCGTGATTCCTGTGCTTGAAATCATAACGGGAAAATGGAAACCCCTTATTCTGCGTCATCTGATTAAAGGAGGCACCAAAAGGTTTAGTGAGCTGAGAAGCTTAATGCCAGAGATCACTCAGCGTATGCTCACACTGCATCTGAGGGAGCTGGAGGAGCAGCATATCGTTAAAAGGAATGTCTATGCGCAAGTTCCGCCTAAGGTGGAGTATTCTATTACAGAACATGGTCTAACTCTGGAGCCCGTGTTGGCAGTTATGAATGAATGGGGTACCAAGCACCTGCAATTCATGCAAGAGATGGAGCTTGAGAAAAGGGCCGAGGAGAATGAAATATTGAATTTCGATTGATTGTGGTAAAAAAATATTGAATATATAACTTTATAATAAAGCACGAAAAGGATGTAAAATTACAAAAAAAGGGATCTATCTCCTCATATGATGTAATTCACTTCAATTTCGGTTCGGACTTGAGGCGATAGAGGACTGTGTAAGGCTGCTATTTACCGGCAGCCTTTTTAAATTGCCTAACGTTAGGAATTCATTGCTATTTCGTTTTGGCTTGACACTATATATAAAAGAGGATATTATCTTTTCGAATGTCAGTAAGCACTGACAGACATACTTGAGGTGAAAGGGGAACTATAAGCGTACTATCTTTTGGAATAAAAGAGTGAATTCAATCGGCAGGAATCGATCCAATTCTACATAAAGACTTATCCTGTTAGAAGGAGGAGCGAGTTTTTTTGTACTTAACGAAAATATATTACCTTTTAGAAGTGAGGCAAACTTATGCAAACTACAGATAGTATTCAAAAAAATAACGGTGAGCGCTTAATGCGAATTCTGGTCTTTACACTGATCATTTCCGTTATGAATGGAACGATGTTTAATGTGGTGCTTCCGGTGATCAGCAAACAATTTCAAATTTCACCGTCGCAAGTGAGCTGGATGGTGACCGGTTATATGATTGTATACGCAATAGGAACTGTCACCTTCGGCAAACTGACAGACAAATACAGCTTGAAGAACTTACTGACCTTTGGCCTCATCTTTTTAGCAGCCGGCTCCTTAGCGGGGATCTTGGCCTCCGCTTATTGGATGATGATCGTCGCACGTATCTTACAGGCAGTTGGGGCATCCGTCATTCCTGCGCTGGCCATGATCATACCCATTCGTTATTTTTCACCTGAAAAACGCGGCCGTGCGTTAGGCACTACCGCTATCGGAACAGCTCTTGGTGCTGCACTTGGTCCGATCATTGCTGGTTTGGTGTCCAGCGCATTGAATTGGCAAGTCCTTTTTGTAATTCCTTTGCTTTCACTGTTTACGTTACCTTTCTACCGGAAGTATTTGGATAATGAAAAAGGGAGTGCCAGCAAAATTGACTTTATTGGCGGAATTCTGTTAGCAGGAACAGTAGCTACTCTGCTGCTTGCGTTAACCAATGGAGGTATAGGTTATGCTGTAACCGGAATTGTTTTATTGATCTTGTTCATCTTACGTATTCGTCATGCTGCTGATCCGTTCGTAAAGCCGGTTGTTTTTAAAAACAAATCTTATTCCTTCGGTTTAGCCATTACCTTCGTATTGACTGCAGTAGGCTTCGGCGTTCCCTTTATGGTGCCGCAACTGCTGTCACAAGTAAACCATTTGTCAGCAGCCGTAACAGGGCTCATTATGTTGCCATCAGCCCTTGTGACCGCATATATGGGACGTAAAGGCGGTAAGTTAGCTGATGAAAAAGGCAATTCCTTTCTGTTGTCTACAGCCGCCACCCTTCTTATCATTGGTTTCCTGTGCTTGTCTTCCGTTGTAGGCATGTCACCTATATTTATTTCCCTATTCCTAATCTTAAGTGTTCCCGGTCAATCGTTTATGCAGATTGCCTTGTCAAACACCATTTCAAGAACACTGCCGAAGGAGCAAATCGGAATTGGTATGGGCTTGTTATCGATGTTTAATTTCATTGCTGCAGCTGTATCCACAGCGACTATTGGGAAGATTCTTGACTTTGGTACCCCAACTATTCATTTAAACCCGCTGCCGACAAATAGCGCTGCTTTCGTATACAGCAATATTTTCCTTGCGCTTGCGTTGCTGGTTGCTGTAATGGCCGTTTTATATTTCGTTCTATTCGGCCGCAGTTCGAAAATGAATACAGCCCAACGTGTGGAAAAGGGCCAAATGTAACCGGTATTAATGAGGTTCAGGTGTGCGCCGGTTGCCTTGACATTTCTTTTGTGAAGGGCTATTATCGCGAGGAATGACAGTCGGTACGAACTGGCTACAAAATGAGGTGGGAAAGTTGCGCAACAACAGCACTTTAAGCACTAGTGATAAATTGCTATTGGCAGCAATCGATTTAATCGCAAGCAAAGGCTACAAAGGAGTAACTACCCAGGAAATTGCTGCGACAGCCGGACTCAGTGAAAAAACACTGTTTCGGCAATTTGGCAGCAAACAAAATCTGCTCGAAGCTGCATTTGACCGTTTTCATTATGCTGAAGAAATGACAAAGCTATTTAATGAAAAACTGATTTGGGATTTACAGACGGACTTGTTATTGATCAGTCGAACCTATCATGAAATCATGAACCGTAACCGCAAAATGATTATGATCAGCATTAAAGAGATAGACAATTTACCGGGATTTCATGAAAGAACAATCAAACACCCCAGACAATTCATGGAGATACTATCGAATTATTTTAAGGTTATGTTCGAAAAAGGGAAGCTAATTGATACGAATCCAGAGCTTCAGGCGTACTCCTTCATTTCAATGAATTATGGGACCTTCCTAAACAACCTGGATAACGGCCGGTTTTTCCCTCATATATCACTTGAATCATTTATTGCGGAGAGTGTGAAGACATTTACTAGAGGCTTGGCGCCTTAAAGAGCAACCGTTTTATGAAAATAGGAGTAACGTAGTGAAGCGATCCTGAGACGTATATTGCAAGCCTTGATCCGAATGGAGCAGTGCTTGCCAATACGTCTCTTTTTGTATTCATTGTGTAATTGCTGAAGATGTTATATTCATTACTCTATTCGTCCCGTGCTAATGCTTTTGGTTAAAGGTATCTTTGAGATGATAAGCCATTTGAATTTTTAACATATCGTCTTTATTGTCGAAGCGTATGTTCAGCACTTGCTGGATTTTTTTGAGCCGCTGATAAAGCGTATTGATGTGAATACCAAGCACCGCTGCTGTATTGATTGCAATTTTATCCTCAGACATATAAATGTGCAAGGTTTGCTCCAACTGGCTACTATGACCCGGTGTGCTTTCCAGAGGGCCAAGGATGTCTGAGATAAACTGGTGGATCTCGGAGACATCCTGTCCAAGGAATAACCGGTTGATACCTATATCCTTATATTGAATACATCCAGATTGCTGCTTGCTGAACATATAGTGCAGGGTTTTTTGAGCTTCCGTATTGCTTTTGGCAATATTGACTATGCCTTTGTAAGGGGTACCCATTGCTGCACTCAGCACGTACTTGCTTGAACTGAACCGCCACTCCTGAATCATACGCTCCATGGATTGTTTAACCCATTCGGCATCTGCAGCATGGGGGAAGGAAGTTAGCATGATTACTTGATTATGAAGTCCAAACGCCATATGGGGTGTGCTATTAAAAGTCTCGTTCAGCTTGAACACAAGCCGCTGGATGTTAATTTCTGTCTGATACAGCTCAAATTGACCGGTTATCTCCAGTATAGAAACCGACATGTACCCGGAGAAATCAAGACCTAATTCAACTCCCTTGGCCATCAGCGCATCGTCATTCTGGTTCTGCAGCAACTTAGTGAAGATTTCTTTAGTCTCCTTATAGTAAATGTCAGTGAGGCTGAGTTTCTTGATCATCTCCAAGGCGAACAGCGAGCTGGATTGCTCAAGAGTCACAATGTCCATGCTGGCAATCAGTCCGGTAAGCCTGACCATGATGCACCCCAGCAGCACCTTATCGACAGTAACGGGATGCAGATAAAATTCCTGTTCATGGAAGCTGATTGTAAGCGGTACGTGATCCTCGGTATCCCAAAGCCCTGCAATATCATCAAATTCAAGCTGTATCTGCTGAGAATTGCCGTTATGGGAATGCTTGTTGAGCATATCCACGAAGGACGCCGGCATTTTGATCATGCGGTTCAGCTCTTTGACAATGGCATGTATGCCTTTGTTCTTCAGAGACAAAGCAGTCAAGGCCTCATGAACCTCCAGGCGTTTCTGCAAAATCTGGTTGTTCTCCTGAATCTGGCCGCTCAGCTCCGTAACCTCCTGCAATACATTCTGAACTTCGCTATACAGCTTTGCATTCTCCACAGCGATAGCTACCTGATCGGCAAATACTTTCAGTAATTCTAGATCATAGGCGGTGAACAAGCCCTCATCATCAAACCGGTGCAGCGTTAATGTCCCTCTTCGTTCTCCTCGTATGGTAACCGGAACAGAAATCATGGAACGGGCAATATATTGTTCATCGGTGAGCAGCTTATTACGGAAGTTCTGATTCTCCGGCGACAGGTGCTCCAGTTCATCCAGCATATCGTTCATATTGTAAATCCTAGCAATCCCATCATCAAATACCTTTCCCGACAATGATTCACCTCTGCGTGTATTATGCAGCAGCGAGCTTGCAATATTCCCCACATAAGCCAGTGGAATCAGCAATTGCCGTTTCTCGTCGAATAAGCGGAAGATTCCGCTTGTGCTGAGGGGAATGACTGTCAAAGCAATTTCTAGGATTCTGTTCAACAACTCATCGTAGTTAAGTGTTGAGGTGAGTGTCCGGATACCTTCAATAATATTTCTGAATTCACTGCTGCTGAACAGCAGCTTGCTGGAAATGACAGGGTTTACTTTCGGATTCAATTCGACATCTCCTCACCATTGCGTTAGAATACATGACATTAAAATCGAGATTATAGAGGTAACATACATATATTCTATACTAAATTAGAGGTTTTAAACATAGAAAATTGTCGATAAATCTATAGAATGAAGACAAGTCAGAGTAAATTTGTTTTTATGATAGTTTTTCTGACATATCATTAAACATTATTAAAGGGGGCGTTTCAATGAAAAAGGGTACGATGCTGCTGATGATTATGGCGGTAATGATGTTTCTGTATGGCTGCAGTTCTTCCGGTTCGAATTCCGGTTCCGGTGCAGCAACCGGCAATTCGGAAAGCAATAGCGGCGGTGCAGCGCTAAGTGATGAATTAAGAATCGCTTATCCGACTCAGCCGTCCACGCTAGACCCGCAGATGGTTACAGGTGGTGCAACCAAGGATGCTGCTCGTCCAATCTTTGAAACACTCCTCACCTTGAATTCTAAGTATCAGGTGGTCCCAATGCTTTCGGAAAGTTGGGACAAGAGTGAAGACGGTCTCGTGTACACCTTCCAGCTGCGCGAGGGTATTCACTTTCATAACGGGAAAGAGATGACTTCCTCAGATGTTGTAGCCTCCATGAATCGCTGGATTACCTTATCAACAGCTGCACAAGGAATCATCGGAGATGGCAGATTCACAACGGATGGAGATTATACCGTTGTCCTGACATTAAATAAACCTTCTCTGGATGTGTTGCTAGTAATGGCAACCTACAAGCAATTTCCGGCTATTATGCCTGCTGAAGTCATTAAGAGTGCCGACCCGAGTTCCGGTATTAAGGAATTCATCGGAACCGGGCCTTACAAGTTCGTAGAATGGAAACAGGATCAATATATTTCATATACCAGAAACGATGATTATCAACCGCTTGATACGGAAGCAGACGGACTTGGTGGCAAGAAGGTGGCTGAAGTTAAGGATATCCGCCTCTCCTTTGTCTCTGAGGACTCCACCCGCATGATTGGCTTACAGTCGGGAGAGTATGATGTTGCCAGTCAGCTTGGAGCCGACAACTATGACAGCATCAAGGATGATTCCAGCCTGAATACAACCCAGGTAATGACAACGAACATCAGCATGAACTTTAATAAGAAGCAAGGTCTGTTTACCGATTTGAAAATGCGCCAGGCCGTAAATGCGGCGCTGAATATCGATGATATATTCATGGCGAATCCGGGCATTCCGGAGTTCTACCGCATTGACCAATCGTACATGCTGAAGGAGCAGAGCGACTGGTACGTGGAACCGGAAGCAGGCCTTTTCAACCAGAAAGACCCGGAGAAAGCCAAATCTCTTCTGGCGGAAGCAGGCTACAATGGCGAAGAAATCCGCCTGCTGGCAACCCGTGAATATGGCTATATCTATGATCAGGCCGTTGTAATCAAAGATCAGCTTGAAAAAGCAGGGATGAATATTAACCTGGTTGTGTATGATTGGCCTACGCTCGTAGCGAAGTTAAACGAGTCCGCTGAATGGGATTTGAATCTTGGCGGTTATACCTCCGTAGTAACACCCTCCCAAATCTCGGCTTTAAATCCGAACTATTACGGCTGGACAAATGACCCGGCCATTACGGAAGGGCTCAGCAAGATGAACGCCGCTGCATCAGAGGAGGAAGAGCAGGCGATCTGGAAAGATGTTCAACAGACCGTGTGGGATTATCTGCCGACCATTAAGTTGGGTGATCTCTACACCTTGACAGCAACAACCTCGAAGGTTGAAGGGTACCACGATTTCGAAGGAATTGTGCTGTGGAATACCAAGGTCTACAAGTAATTTTCAGTCAAGGAGGCGGTACGGAGTGAAAGCATATTTGATTAAACGCCTGTTGTCTGTACTGCCGGTATTGTTCATCGTCTCGCTGCTCGTATTCATGATTATTCATTTGACGCCGGGTGATCCGGCGTCAGTCATGCTGGGAGACGAAGCAACACCGGAGGAAGTGGCGGCCCTGCGCGACCAGCTTGGTCTGAATCTGCCGCTCTACCAACAGTACTTTCACTGGATTGGCAATGCTCTGATAGGTAATCTGGGTTATTCCTATTTCATGCAGCAATCGGTTACGGAAGCGATTTTTGACCGCCTTGGGCCAACGCTTTCATTAGCAATTATGGCTCAATTGATTGCAGTTGTTATAGCGATTCCAATCGGTATTATCTCTGCACGGAAACGGGGTACAGCAACAGACCAGTCCTTAATGAGTCTGTCACTGCTTGGGTTGTCGATCCCAAACTTTCTACTTAGCCTGTTCCTGGTGCTGATCTTTACAGTCAATCTGAAATGGCTGCCGGTTGCCGGATACAGGCCGCTGAGTGACGGGTTATGGACGCATTTCAGGTATTTAATCATTCCCGCTACTGCGCTCGGCACGATTACAGCTGCGCTTATTGCCCGGATGACCCGTTCCTCGATGCTGGAGGTGCTGAATGCCAACTATATCAAGACAGCCCGGTCCAAGGGGGTCAAGGAAAGAGGCGTGATCTACCGCCATGCCCTGAGAAATGCATTCCTGCCCGTATTGACAGTCATCGGTCAGACCTTTGCTGGGCTGGTTGCGGGGGCTGCGGTTCTCGAAACCATCTTCAATATCCCTGGAGTCGGCCAGCTGATCGTCAACTCTGTCCAGCGTCGTGATTATTCTGTCATCCAGGGAGCTGTGTTATTTATTACCGTAGCTTTTGTATTTATCAACCTGCTGGTGGATCTGCTATACAGCGTCATAGATCCAAGAGTCCGGTTAAATGGCTAAGCAAGGAGGGCATGAAATGGACGCAATTGAGAATATGAATCTGCAAACTGTGAAAGTCCATATGAAAAAACAGCACCGGAGCCTGATGATGAGGAGGCTGCTTGCGAATAAATCTATGGTGTTCGGATCTATTATTGTCCTGATTCTAGTCATTGCCGCAATTGCGGCTCCATACATCACCAAGTATGACCCTTATGAAATGACTGTTGCAGACCGCTTGAAGGCGCCGGATACGAACCATTGGTTCGGCACGGATAACTTTGGACGCGATATATTCAGCCGGACACTTTACGGTGCCCAGGTATCCATGGGGGTAGGATTTGCCGTTGCACTTGCCACTTCAGCCATGGGGCTTGTGATTGGCCTGTACGCCAGCTACTACCGGTTCCTGGACAATATTCTAATGCGAATCTGCGACGGGCTTATGGCTTTCCCGGGTATTCTGCTCTCCATCGCACTGATGGCCGCGCTCGGAGCCAATGTCACCAATGTCATTATTGCGCTCAGCATTGTCTTTACTCCAGCAGTAGCCCGGGCTGTCCGATCTTCGGCGATTGTCGTCCGGGAGCAGACCTATATTGAAGCCATGAAGGCACAAGGGGCTTCCGGCAGCCGGATATTATGGATGCATATCGCACCGAATACGCTATCTCCGCTGATTGTACAATCCACTTTTATTTTTGCCGAAGCGATCATCGTGGAAGCTTCACTCAGCTTCCTGGGTACAGGAATTCCGGCGCCTTCGCCCAGCTGGGGCAATATTCTGTATGACGGCAAGCTGGTCATCATGAAGGCGTGGTGGATGACGGTGTTTCCCGGCTTAACAATGGTACTGTCCGTGCTTTCGCTGAATCTGTTCGGCGACGGGCTGCGTGACCTGCTGGACCCTCATACGCAGAATGTAAAAAAATAAAACACGGAGAGGAGAAGGCTATTCATGAACAATCAGCTGCTGCTGGAGGTCAAAGAGCTCAAAACGCATTTCAAGACAGAACGAGGCAGGGTAACGGCAGTTGACGGAATAACATTCCATGTCAATGAAGGTGAAATTGTTGGCATTGTAGGTGAATCCGGCTGCGGAAAAAGTGTAACCTCACAATCCATTCTCCGCTTGTTCGACGAGAAATACACAGCCAGCTATGAAGGCGAGGTGCTGTTTGAGGGCAGGAACCTGCTGAAGGAATCCCTTGGCGGGATGGAGGATATCCGCGGCAATGATATCGCCATGATCTTTCAGGACCCGCTCAGTTCACTGAATCCGGTCTACACGATAGGGTATCAAATCGCAGAAGCGGTCCGCATCCATCAGCAGGTATCCAAGAAGGAAGCCCGGCTGCGTGCGGTCCAGATGCTCCGGCTGACCGGAATTCCTTCCCCGGAGAGACGGGTGGACGAATATCCGCACCAGCTGTCGGGAGGCATGCGACAACGGGCGATGATTGCCATGGCACTCGCCTGCCGCCCGAAGCTGCTGATCGCCGACGAACCGACAACGGCGCTGGATGTAACAATTCAGGCACAGATTATGGACATGATTATGGAGCTGAACCGGGAGCTTAACATGGGCGTAATTCTCATCACGCACGACTTGGGCGTGGTTGCTGAATCCTGCAAACGGGTGGTAGTCATGTATCTGGGCCAGATCGTGGAGGAGGCAGATGTGCAGGATCTCTTCGACACTCCACTTCATCCGTATACGAAGGGATTGATGCAGTCTATTCCCCATATGGATGGGGACCGTTCCTTGCCGCTTCACGTCATCAAGGGTTCAGTGCCTTCATTAAATAATGTACCGAAGGGGTGCCGGTTTGCCGCGCGTTGTCCTTACGCCGATGAGCTGTGTCTGTCGAGGATGCCGGAGCTGAGCGAGGCGGACAACGGCCAGAAGGTGCGATGCTGGCATTATGAGCAAATCAAGTAAAGGAGGCGGATGACAATGACCGTTCAACAACCAAGACGCCCTTTGCTTGAGGTAAAGGGCGTCAAGAAATATTTCCCGGTAAAAAGCCCTCTAGGGGCAACCCTCCAGCAGGTCAGGGCGGTTAATGACATTTCTTTCAACATGTACGAGGGTGAGACATTCGGTGTTGTAGGCGAATCCGGCTGCGGCAAAAGCACTATGGGCCGCACCATTCTCCGGCTGACTGAACCAACGGAAGGCCAGGCAATTTTTCAGAACAAGGATCTGTTTGGACTCTCGGAGCGGGAGATGAAGCCGATGCGCCAGCAGCTGCAGATGGTATTCCAGGACCCGTATTCCTCACTCAATCCGCGCAAGCGGATTGGCGCTACGCTGGAGGAGCCGATGATTATTCACCGGATGGGGAATAAGCGGGAGCGTACAGACAAGGTGATGGAAATTCTGCAGAAGGTGGGCATGAATGCCGATCAATATTATCGTTATCCGCATGAATTCTCGGGAGGGCAGCGCCAGCGTATCGGGCTGGCCCGCGCACTGGTCATGAATCCCAAGCTGATCATTTGCGACGAACCGGTCTCTGCGCTGGATGTATCCATTCAGTCGCAGATCATCAATCTCATGCAGCAGCTTCAGCGTGAGCTTAAGCTGACCTTCCTCTTCATTGCCCATGATATCAGCGTGGTCCGGCATATCTCTGACCGGATCGGCGTGATGTACCTGGGGCAGATGGTCGAGCAGGCTCCTACAGACAAGCTGATCAGGACTCCGCTGCATCCTTATACCCAGGCCCTGCTGTCAGCGGTACCGGCCACGAAGCCGAATGAGGTCCGCGAGCGGGTGATTCTCAAGGGGGATTTACCTTCTCCGCTGAACCCGCCTGCGGGTTGCATTTTTCATACCCGCTGCCCTTATGTCATGGACCGGTGCAAGACGGAAGCCCCTCTGAATAAAGAGGTAACCGAGGGACATTTCGTAAGCTGTCATCTGCATTAGCAGGCTGTTTTAAGCCAGGGAGGGATTAAGATGGGAAGTATTTCTTTCATAGCCACCGGAGACAGCTTCATTACAAGGAGGCTGGCGAATCAGGGAGTAAAGTATACGGTTCTGGCTGAATTGATCCAATCGGCAGATGTGCGCTTCACGAATCTAGAAGTCACTACGCACAGGTATGAAGGCTTTCCGGGGGCGGTGAGCGGAGGCACCTGGGCGATTGCTCCGCCTGAGGTGCTGGCGGACCTTAAGGCATACGGCTTCAATCTGGTCGCCTGGGCCAATAACCACAGCCTGGATTATTCCTACGGCGGACTCGAAGCGACGGCTAAATATTTGGATGCCTACGGCTTCGTCCATGCCGGATGCGGAGAGAATCTGGCGAGAGCGGGGGAGCCCAAATATTTGGATACCCCCTCCGGCAGGGTGGCATTAATCGCGGTTACGTCCTCTTTTCACGAGTCGTGGCCCGCCGGAGAGCAGCGTGCCGATATGATAGGCAGGCCGGGGGTCAACCCGCTACGGCATGAAATACGGCAAGTGGTCACTGCAAGACGGCTGGAGGAACTGCGGGCCATTGCGGAGGTTACCGGCATCAATGCTGAATACCATTATGCTGTGGAGAGCGGCTACCGTGTGGCCTTGCCGGAGGGACAGCTTCCCTTCGGGAGCTATATTTTCGAAGCCGGTGAGAAGGAAGGTGTGGCTACTTCAGCGCATGCCGGCGATATGAAGCGGATTCTTAAGGCGGTATCGGAAGCGGCTAGGCAAGCGGATGTTGTTCTGGTCAGTATCCATACCCATGAAATGCAAGGCGCGCACCTAGATGAGCCGGCCGATTTCCTGCGCGAGTTCGCACATGCCTGTATTGATACAGGCGCACATGCAGTTATTGGTCACGGCCCGCATAAGGTATGCGGGATGGAGATGTACAAAGAGAGACCGATCTTCTACAGCCTGGGAAACTTTATCTTTCAGAATGAGACGGTGGCGCATTTGCCCGCTGATTATTATACAAAGTTTGGCCTGGACAGTTCCCACGGAACTGCTGATGCGTTTGATCAGAGGGGGCAGAATGATACCCGGGGAATGGCCGCCAATCTGCGGATCTGGCAGTCCTTCCTACCCCGCTGGACCATGGAGAACGGCCGGATTATCGAAATTACGCTGCACCCCATTGAAATGGGCTTCGGCCTGCCGCGTTACCAACGGGGCTGGCCTGAGTTATCTTCAAGTGATGCAGCGCTTCAGGATTTACAGAGGCTGTCCAAGCCGATGGGTACGAACATCCGGATTGCAGGTGGAACCGGAAAGGTAGAGCTACTATAAGAGGGTTAGGAGTGACGGCCATGGGTACCATTGAAATTAGATCTGAAGCTATTGAGCATATCAGCGGAACGATTGAGCATAAAAGAGAGCTGCTGGCCAGTATAAACGACCGGATCTGGGAATTTGCTGAAACGCGTTATGAAGAGGCGCGCTCCGCAGAACTGTTCGCGCAAATTCTGGAGCAGGAGGGCTTTGAAGTAGAGAGAGCCGCTGGAGGAATACCAACCGCGGTAATTGGCAGCTTCGGCACCGGATCCCCGGTGATCGGTATCCTGGGTGAATATGATGCTTTGTTCGGTCTTAGCCAGGAAAAGGGCCTTTCCAGCAAGCAGCCGGTGGTGGAAGGCGGAAACGGTCATGGCTGCGGCCATAACCTGCTGGGCAGCGGGGCCCTTGCGGCAGTCATCGGGGTGAGACAATACCTGTTGGACCAAGGATTGTCCGGCACTGTACGCTTCTACGGCTGCCCTGCCGAAGAAGGCGGGGGCGGCAAGGGGCTGATGGTTAAACGGGGCTTGTTCGAAGGGGTGGACGCGGCTATTACCTGGCATCCCGGTCCAGCCAATTATATTAATTCCGCTACGCTGCTTGCTACACGCCAGGTATACTTCCAGTTTAAGGGGCGGAGTGCCCATGCAGCGGCAGCCCCCCATCTGGGTAGAAGTGCGCTGGATGGTGTGGAGCTGACCAACATGGGGGTCAACTATCTGCGGGAGCATATGGAGTCTGACTGCCGGATTCATTATGCGATTACAAACACAGGCGGAATTTCACCGAACGTTGTGCAGGCAGAGGCAGAGGTGCTGTACAAGCTGCGTGTTCCCCGCTCCGAGCAGCTGGCAGATTTGTATGAGCGGATTGTGAGAATCGCCGAGGGAGCGGCTCTGATGACCGGTACTGAACTTGTGATCCGTCCCGACTCCGGCGCTTCTGAGCTAATCATGAACCGTACACTGGAGCGGGCAGCCTATGCGGTATTCCAGGAGATCGGTGTTCCTGACTTTGATGCGGCTGAGCTGGAATTCGCCTCCCGGATCCGCACGACGCTGACCGAACAGGATAAGCTGGATGGACTTCCTTCCGGTCTGGAAGGGAAGGCCCTGTCAGACCGGCTGGAGCCTTATTCCCCGCAGGACCACCTGGTCATGGGCTCCTCCGATCTCGGCGATGTCAGCTGGCAGATGCCGATGGTGCAATGTTATGTCGCTTCCATGGCCCTAGGCACACCGCTGCATACCTGGCAGGTGGTTAGCCAGGGAGCTTCGTCTTCGGCTCACAAGGCACTGCTCCATGCCGGAAAGCTGATGGGACTGACAGCGCTGAAGCTGTTCCTGCATCCGGAAGTGCTTGAACAGGCTAAGGCGGAGCACCGGCATAAGGTTACGGGCCGCAGTTACTTGTGTCCGATCGCAGACGATGTGGTTCCCGGTCCAGTCAAACGATAAATTCAATCTGATGGGAGTGGTATAGATGACCCCAATACAGGCGGAAACGCTAAGATTTATAGAAGAGTATATCGATCAGAAGCAGGAGCTGCTGATCTCTGTAAGTGACCGGATCTGGGAGTATGCCGAAACCAGATATGAGGAGCAGCAGTCCGCTGAACTTATGGCGGAGATTCTGGAGCAGGAAGGCTTTGAGGTCCAGCGTGCCGCAGGCAATATCGGGACTGCTGTTGTAGGCAGCTACGGGAGCGGGAAGCCGGTAATCGCTATTCTTGGAGAGTACGATGCCTTGTTTGGGCTCAGCCAGCATCGTGGAGAGAACGCAAATCATCCGGTAGTCCCGGGAGGCAACGGCCATGGCTGCGGGCATAACCTGCTCGGTACGGGCGCGCTTGCCGCAGCGATCGCCGTCCGGCACTGCCTGGAGCAGTATGGTCTTGCCGGTACGGTACGCTTCTATGGCTGTCCGGCCGAGGAAGGCGGGGGCGGCAAAGCCCTGATGGCCAGAAACGGCCTGTTCGAGAATGTTGATGCTGCATTGACCTGGCATCCGGAGGCAAGGAACAAGGTTACCAATCATACCTCTCTTGCAACCTGCCAGGTGTACTTTAAGTTCAAGGGCCGCAGTGCACATGCTTCCGCGGCCCCTCATCTGGGCCGTAGTGCGCTGGATGCCGTCGAATTGATGAATGTGGGGTGCAACTATTTGCGGGAGCATATCATTCCTGAAGCCAGGCTGCATTATGCCATTACCAACAGCGGCGGCATCTCGCCCAATGTAGTCCAGGCGGAAGCGGAGGTGCTGTACAAATTACGCACTCCACGTTCTGAAGATCTGGCAGAATTGTATGACCGGATATGCAATGTGGCGAAGGGCGCTGCTCTTATGACGGGTACAGAGCTTGAGATTCAATTCGACTCCGGCTCCTCAGAGCTTATTGTCAACAAAACGCTGGAGAAGCTGATGTATGAGCAATTCGTCCAGCTGGGCGGACCGGTTCATAATGAGTCTGAGCTTCAGTTTGCGGAAGCGATCCGCAGTACATTGACTAGTCAGGAGCGGACATTCAATGTGCCGGCCGGGCTGCACGGCAAGGCGCTGGCAGACCGGGTGGAAGAATACGATCCGCAGACCTCCATGCTCTGGGGCTCCACAGATGTCGGAGACGTCAGCTGGAAGGTGCCTACGGTTCAATGTGAAGTCACCTCAGTTGCACTGGGGACCCCTTTCCATACGTGGCAGGTGGTCAGTCAGGGCGGAATGTCCATAGGGCATAAAGGGATGCTGCAGGCAGGAAAGGTCATTGGCGCTACCGCACTTGAACTGTTCCTTCAGCCAGAGGTTCTGGCTGAAGCCCAGCGGGAGCATGCCTTGCGCTTGAACGGCAGAACCTATAAATGCCCCTTCCCCGATGACGTAACACCAGGACCTGTTAAGCGCTAACCTTTGGTTAATGCGGTGATACAGCAAGTAAGGGGAATGAACAATGAAAGTATCACGTGCCGGTACGGCTATGCTGGTTATGCTGCTGATTTTGATCTGGGGTGCTTCGTTTCCGGTCTATAAAATTGCACTGAATTATGCTCCACCTCTGCTGTTTACAGGTATAAGGACCTTGGCGGGAGGGGCGATCCTGTTTCTGCTGATGGTTCACAAACGGAGCGCACTGAGGTGGAAGGCCAACTGGCAGATATATATTCTTTCTGCGGTCTTGAACGTCATTTTATTTTTTGGTCTACAAATCATGGGGCTTCGTTATCTGCCTTCCGGCATGTTCGCAGTGATTGTATATTTACAGCCGGTTATGGTTGGTGTGCTGGCCTGGCTGTGGTTAGGAGACCAAATGTCAGCCTTGAAGGTGACCGGATTTCTGGCGGGGTTTGCGGGTGTTGCTGTGGCAAGTATCCAGAACTTAAGCGGGAATGCATCTGCAGCTGGGCTGCTTCTTGCCCTGGGTACAGCGATCAGCTGGTCTGTAGGCACGGTGTACGTCAAGAGAGTCAGCGGCCGGGTAGACTTCATGTGGCTTGCGGCCATGCAGTGCTTAATTGGAGGAGTGGTGCTGACGGGTGCCGGTTCCATTACTGAGACTTGGAGCGGCATTGTATGGAACGGCTCTTTTTTAATAAGCCTCCTGTACGCGAGCGTGTTTGGAGTTGCTGTATCCTGGATGCTGTATTTCTTCCTGGTGAATGCCGGCAACCTTCAAAAGATATCCTCTTTCCTGTTCCTTGTCCCCATAGTTTCCGTAACCCTTGGTGCGTTGCTGCTGAATGAGCCGTTAACCGGATTTCTACTGGCCGGCCTAATGCTGATTGCCTTCAGCTTGTATTGCATCAACCGGCAGCCGAAAGTCAAAGATCCCTAAAAAAGAAGATAGAGAGATATAACTCTTGTTCATTTCTCACACTTGTGGATAGTTGCCCCAGTACCGTCCTATGGAACTGCGGACTAACCATAGCGGGAAGTGAACCTCGATGACGCTTCATACCCGCAGAGCTCAAACGCCCAAGTAATCTAGGAGGCAAGGAAATGACAGAGGAAGCATTTCGGATTGAAAGGGATTTTCTTGGAGAGAAACAGGTTCCGCTTGATGTATATTACGGTATCCAGACGGTGCGCGCCCTGGAGAACTTCCCGGTTACCGGTTACCGCATTCACGGGGAATTGATTGTTGCACTGGCTATGGTTAAAAAGGCGGCTGCAGCCGCGAACATGGAGCTCAAGCAGTTGACGCCGAGACTCGGCGAAGTGATTATACAGGCTGCAGGCGAGATTATAGCGGGACAGTGGCATGGTTCGTTCATCGTTGATCCGATTCAAGGCGGAGCAGGAACCTCCATTAACATGAACGCGAATGAAGTCATTGCGAACCGGGCCATTGAGCTTCTCGGTGGACGTAAAGGTGATTATAGGGTTGTTAGCCCAAATTCTCATGTCAACATGTCACAGTCAACTAATGACAGCTTTCCTACAGCGATTCACTTGGCGGTTCTCTCCATGCTGGAGAAGCTAATTGGAACTTTACACGGGCTGCATGCGGCGTTCGAGAGGAAGGCAGCGCAGTTCGATCACGTGATCAAAATGGGACGCACCCATCTGCAGGACGCTGTTCCGATCCGGCTGGGGCAAGAATTCCAGGCGTATGCCAGTGTACTGGGCCGGGACATCCAGAGGATCAGCAGAACGAAAGAGCTGCTATATGAAGTGAATCTCGGTGCGACTGCTGTGGGGACGGGTCTCAACGCAGACCCGCAATATATTGTAAGAGCTGTGGAATCGCTTGCGGACATCAGCGGGTTCCCGCTGATTCGTGCGGGACACTTACCAGACGCTACGCAGAACACGGATGCCTATACTGAAGTGTCTGCTACTCTGAAAATCTGCATGATCAATATGTCAAAGGTAGCCAATGACCTGCGGTTAATGGCCTCCGGCCCGCGGGCCGGATGGGGTGAGATTACGCTGCCCGCCCGGCAGCCGGGTTCCTCAATTATGCCGGGCAAGGTAAATCCGGTGATGTGCGAGCTGGTTAACCAGGTGGCATTTCAGGTCATGGGAAATGATCATACGATCTGCCAGGCTTCAGCAGCCGGGCAGCTGGAGCTGAATGTGATGGAGCCTGTGCTTGTATTCAATCTCCTCCAATCCTTAACAATCATGAATCAGGCATTGGATGTATTTAACACCCTCTGTGTGCAGGGAATTGAAGCTAATGAAGAACGCTGCCGAAGTTATGTGGATCAGAGCGTAGGCATAATGACAGCGCTCAACCCGCATCTGGGTTATGAAACGGCGGCAAGAATCGCCAATGAAGCAATTGCCACCGGGAAGTCCGTCCGCGAGCTCTGCCTTCTGTACAATGTGCTGTCGGAGGAGGAGCTGGATCTGATTCTCGATCCCTACCAAATGACCGAACCTGGCATTGCCGGTAAGGAACGTTTGGAATATAGCTGAAAGTGACGTGAGGATTATGGATTATTATCAATTTATATCGGATATCATCGACCAGAAGCAAGGGAAGCTCACGGAGGCCAGTGATCAAATCTGGGACTTCTGCGAAACACGTTACCAGGAGCACCGCTCAGCGGAGGTCTTATGCAAGGTACTAGAAGAAGAGGGCTTCAGTGTTCAGCGAAGCGCGGGAGAGATAGAAACGGCTTTTGTGGGCACTTACGGCAAGGGGGCGCCTATAATCGCCATACTTGGTGAATTTGATGCCTTGTCAGGGATGAGCCAGGTTGCCGGTGTAACCTTCAAAGAACCTTTGCAAGAAGGTGCAAACGGACATGGCTGCGGACATAATCTGCTGGGTGCAGGCTCGCTTGGCGCTGCGGTTGCCGTCCGGCATTATCTGGAGAGAAGCGGCCTGCCGGGAACCATCCGTTATTACGGCTGTCCTGCTGAAGAAGGAGGCGGCGGTAAAGCCTATATGGCGCGGGCGGGATTGTTCAAGGATGTCGATGCAGCCTTTACCTGGCATCCATGGGATGAGAATCTGGCATATAACAGCAGAATGCTGGCCACCTGCCAGATCCAGTTCACCTTCAGGGGCAACAGCTCGCACGCATCTGCAAGTCCCCATCTGGGCCGCAGCGCACTGGATGCTGTCGGACTTATGAATGCAGGAGCCAACTATCTGAGAGAGCATTTGATTTCTGAGGCAAGGCTGCATTATGCCATTACGGATGCCGGCGGACACTCGCCCAATGTTGTGCAGGCCAAAGCCTCGGTATTGTATAAGCTCCGTGCTCCAAGAATGAGCCAGGTGAAGGAAATGATCCAACGGGTATGCGATATCGCCAGTGGAGCAGCCATGATGACCGGAACCCGTGTAGAACATCAGGTGGATGGTGCCTCCGCAGATCTGATTCCTAATTTCACCTTAAGCCGGGTGATGCACCAGTGCTTCACTGAACTCGGTGGTGCGGCTTTTACAGAAGATGAGCAGCGGTTTGCCCGGGGGATTCAGGACAGCTTCTCGGCGGAAGAAAAGCGCATAGTGCGGAACGGAGGCGGAAGGATTCTGTCGGAGCAGCTTCAGCCGTATTCAGAGGAGCAGGGATATGTGTATGCTTCGACAGATGTGGGGGATGTCAGCTGGATTGTGCCTACAGGGCAGGTCTATGTGACCACCTGTGCATACGGCACCCAGCCGCATAGCTGGCAGCTGGTGGCACAGGGCAAATCTTCTGCAGCCCATAAAGGCATGCTGCTGGCAGGCAAGGTGCTGGCTGCTTCAGCTATACATGTGCTGCAGCATCCCGCAGTGATTGCTGCTGCGAAATCTGAGCTGAAGGAACAGTTGGACGGAGAGGTGTACCAGTCACTGATTCCGCCGGAAGTGCAGCCGGCAGCAAGCAGAGCGGTCTAGCAGAGAAAATCGAGACCATCAAGAGTGTGAAGGGGTTGGAAAGAGTGAAGGACAACGGGATTCTAGGGACCATGAGCTTCAGCATGTCCGAGCAAATATTCGCAGCTCATCAAGGGGGGAAATTATCAGTAGAGCCTAAGCAGACTGTACACAACAGTGTGGATTTGGCAAGAATCTATACTCCCGGTGTTGCAGAAGTCTGCTCTGCAATTCATAGGGAACCGGATAAGGCCCACACATTAACTATCAAGAAGAATACCGTTGCCGTGATCTCAGACGGAACTTCCGTGCTGGGCTTGGGGGATATCGGGCCATATGCAGCCGCTCCTGTAATGGAAGGCAAAGCCATGCTGTTTAAACAACTGGCTGGGGTGGATGCTTTTCCGATCTGTCTGGACACTACCGATACAGAGGAAATCATTCGTACGATTCAAAGAATCAGTCCTATATTCGGCGGGATCAATTTAGAAGATATTAGCTCTCCAAGGTGTTTTGAAATAGAGCGCCGATTAGCTGATCTGTTGGATATCCCTGTGTTTCATGATGATCAGCATGGTACTGCGATCGTGGTGCTTGCCGGATTGTTCAATGCGCTGAAGGTGGCAGGCAAGCAGATCGATCAAATTCGCGTTGTCGTCAACGGTATCGGAGCGGCGGGAATGGCGATATGCCGAATGCTGCTAAGAGCCGGTGTCACCAGACTCGTCCCCGTGGACCGGGAAGGAGCTATCGTACTAGGCGGCCGTTATTCTCAGCCCATGTGGCAATGGCTGGCGGAGCGGCCAGAAGTGGAAGCCATTCCTGGGCTGCTCAAGGAAGTTATCAGGGATGCGGATGTATTTATCGGGGTGTCCAGAGGAGGGGTTCTTACGGCTGACGATGTGCAGTATATGGCTCCCGGCAGCATCGTCTTTGCCATGGCCAATCCGGACCCGGAGATTGCACCGGAGGAAGCTCTGCCTTATGTTCAAGTATTCGCTACAGGACGCAGTGACTACCCCAATCAAATCAACAATGCCCTTGTTTTTCCCGGGATTTTCCGTGGAGCCCTGGACTGCCGGGCTTCCTCCATTAATGAAGAGATGAAGCTTGCTGCTGCCTATGCCATAGCTTCAGCCATTCCGGATGCAGAATTAAGCCCGGTGAATATTGTTCCTGCTGTATTGGACAGAGAAGTCGTCGCGAGAGTGAGAGTTGCTGTGATTAGAGCAGCTGTTTCATCTGGGCAAGCGAGAGTTATGCCTGTAGACTTAATGGATGGAGTGTCGTAATCCAAATAATAACGGGAAGGGCTGTGTATTTTATTGTCATTAACTGCAAAATTGTAGGTGAAGGATTCCCGGTAGTTATTTTGCATGGCTGGTCTTTGGATCACAGCGTAATGTCTGGCTGCCTAGAGCCGAATTTTGTGAAACGGCAGGGCTGGAAAAGAATCTACATCGATTTACCAGGAATGGGAGCATCGAAAGCTCAAGCAAACATTCGTAATTCAGATGATATGCTGCAAGCGGTTCTTGACTTCATAACTTTACAAATTCCTGATGAACCTTTTTTGATCTTCGGGTATTCATACGGCGGCCTTATTGCACGGGGTGTTGCACATTATCTTCAAAAAGATGTACGTGGCATGCTCTTAATTGCACCAGTAATTGTAAGTGAACCGTCGGAAAGAAACTTGCCGGAGAAAAGAGTCATCAAGGCCGATAGTTCATTGCTGTCGCGTCTCCCCCTGGAAGATGCCTCTGAATTTGCTGCCGTGTCCGTTATTCAGGGAGAAGAGGAATGGGTCAGGTTTAATCGCGAAATTCTCTTACCCTCAAGAAAAGCGGATCACTCATTTTTAACTCAAGTCCGCAACAATGGATACGGGTTCACATTTGAAATGGACACTGATACAACGATAAACGAGTATCCTGTACTTATTATTACTGGTCGTCATGACCATATTGTCGGATACAAGGATGCATGGGGTATATTGGATGAATATCCAAACGGAGCTTTTTCATTGCTGGATTTGGCTGGACATCATCTACAAATAGAACAGCCCAATATATTCAATGCCTTAGTAAACAATTGGCTTGATGAACTTGAGAGCGGATATATAAATTGCTGAGTTATACCCTTGTAAGAGGAAATGAAACTCTCCACTTGATTTTCAAGCAAATTCCGGATCAGGTGTATAGGAAAGTTCAGTGTCTTTTTCAGAAATATATTTCAGAATTTCGATAACTTCCTTTGGTCTATCTGTTTTTAAATGAAAGTTAATTTTTAACTCAGTGTAGTTTCCCATGATGAATTATTCAAATGCAACAGATGGACATATTTGGAGAAAAAATAGGCGGTATCAATAAATCGATATTCTACCGAAGAGGTTTATCTAAATGATGGAAAGGTCGCCTACCTTAAAAAAAATGTCGTCTCATTAGTGAGGAGGATTTGTGTCCTTACCTCCGATGTAGGAGAACAAGAACATAGTCCCATTGGAACCCGCGCCTAGCGCGGGTTTTCTATTTTAAGGGATCAAGTTCTTGTCCATTGCTCAGGACAAGAACTTGGTACTATTGCCGATTCGATTAATATCTAATTATTAACTTGTTCCGGTTTCCAGCTCAAATCGGTAATCAAACTTTAGTTGGCATTACAGAAATTATTGGAAGTTTTTAATGAATAAGTACCGAAAGCTCAATTAATTGTACAACTTGTCTTTTAACTGACTGGACTGTCCAATGACACAAAGTTACCTATATTATGACGGATTTTAATTTATGTATAAACAATGATGTTTTAAGCTAAGTAACACCTATATTAACAACCAGGGGATAATATATAATCTGCTTCGCTGCCTTTGTACAATAATAAACCACAATGTAAATCGTTTTGAGTACTAATACACGAATCATGATGTTTTAGTGATTGATGCTATGCTATCTATGTTTTATCATACACATATGGGCATTAAACCATTATTGTGTATTCAGAAGGAGATGATGATATATAGCATTTAATAACAATAAAGTGAAAGTGGATGGAATCTTTATTTCCAGATGAAATGGATAAATAGCCTGTAATGACCGGTCATTAGGTATTGTACTAGAGGTGAATATGTCATCAGTGCAGTTCAGACAGAACACCGTATTAATGCTATTAATAGAATCAGTGACCTTGCTACTTTTCATAAAAAAATAAATGTTCAGGAGAAAAATATATGGAAAAAGTAATTTTGAACAATGGCATAGAAATGCCGATTCTCGGCTTTGGTGTATATCAGATAACTGATGCAAATGAATGTGAACAAAGCGTTTATGATGCTCTTATGGCAGGTTACCGTCTGATTGATACCGCTGCAGCATATCTAAATGAAGAAGCGGTAGGACGAGCAATCAAACGAAGTGGTGTGCCTAGAGAGGAAATATTCGTTACTACAAAAGTTTGGATTCAAGATGCAGGTTATGAGAATACAAAAAAAGCATTCGCAAAATCACTAGAAAAATTGCAATTGGACTATTTGGATTTGTATTTAATTCATCAGTCTTTTGGTGATGTGTATGGTTCTTGGCGTGCTATGGAAGAATTGTATCGTGAAGGTAAGATCAAGGCTATCGGAGTATGTAACTTCCCTATGGACCGATTGGTAGATTTGATTGATCACAACGAAGTTACTCCTGCTATAAACCAAATTGAAACGCATCCGTTCACCCAGCAAGTAGAAAGTTCTCTTTATATGAAAGAGAATAATGTTCAGATCCAGTCATGGGGTCCATTTGCTCAAGGAACAAATAATATCTTCCAGAATGAAGTTTTAGTTTCAGTGGCTGAAAAACATAAAAAATCCGTGTCTCAGGTAATTTTACGTTGGTTAACCCAAAGAGGAGTCGTTGTGATTCCAAAGTCTGTTCACAAGGAAAGAATCATCGAAAACTTCAATATCTTTGATTTTGAATTAAGCCAAGAGGATATAGAGTTGATTGCTACATTAGATACGAAAAAGAACCTGCTCTTTTCATTTGACGATCTGGAAAGCGTCAGATGGCTCAGCAACGTTAAGTTTGATATTTAATGCTCAGATACCACTCAACGAATCATTACAACAACTAGAAAGAGGGATAAAAAATGGAGTATACAAAACTTGGTAATAGCGGATTGGATGTATCGCGAATTTGTATGGGAACGATGGGCTTAGGTGTAGAATCCAAGCGTTGGCCTCAAAAATGGCTGATTGATGAGGAGAATAGCCGTCCGATTATTAAAAAGGCACTAGAACTCGGGATCAACTTCTTTGACACAGCAAATGTGTACTCAGACGGTTTGAGCGAGGAATTTTTGGGACGCGCTATAAAGGATTTTGCAAATCGGGATGAAGTCGTTCTTGCAACAAAAGTGCATTACCCTATGCACGACGGTCGAAATGGTGCTGGTCTTTCCCGGAAGACAATCATGAGTGAAGTTGATAAAAGCCTTAAGCGCCTTGGAACTGATTATATCGATCTCTATCAGATTCACCGCTGGGATTATAACACCCCGATTGAAGAAACGATGGAAGCGTTGCACGATGTTGTGAAAGCCGGAAAGGCAAGATACATTGGTGCTTCCGCCATGTACGCATGGCAGTTCCAAAAGGCATTACATGTAGCTGAGAAAAATGGCTGGACAAAGTTTATATCCATGCAGAATCACCTTAACCTCATGTATCGTGAAGAAGAAAGGGAGATGCTCCCACTTTGTAAGGAAGAAAAAATCGGTGTTATACCATATAGTCCTCTTGCATCAGGAAGATTGACGCGTGATTGGAGTGAAACAACAAAACGTTCGGAGACTGATCAAGTTCAAAAAAATAAATATGATGCAACAGCCGATACCGATCGAGCAATTGTAGAACGTGTTGCTGAATTGGCAGAAAAACATGATGTGCCACGCGCTCATATTGCACTTGCTTGGTTACTGCAGAAAGAACCGGTAGCAGCTCCAATTGTAGGCGCTACAAAAATATCTCATCTCGAAGACGCAGTAGCGGCCCTTTCTGTTTTCTTAACACCGGAAGAAGTAGCATACATGGAAGAACCATATGTACCGCACACAATCGTAGGTCACAATTAATACGTGTATGACGACATTTATAGGATAGCTAACTAGATTTGGAAAGTGAGGACTAATCAATGGAAAATGTAAAATTAACATCAAAAGTATTAGAAGGACGCGTAGCACTCGTTACAGGTGGAAGTGCTGGAATTGGTTACGGAACTGCTAAGCGTTTGGCCGAAGCGGGAGCATTTGTCTACATTGTCTCGCGGCGTCAGGAACAGATTGAACAGGCTGCAGTTCAGCTCGGATCATCGGTGCGAGGCATCGCAGTTGATGTTACGAAAAAAGAGGATTTAGAGCGTCTTGCCGAGACCATTCTGAAAGAGCACGGTGCCCTCGATATCGTCTTCGCCAATGCTGGCGGAGGTAGAGCTATCCCCTTCGATGATCTCACCGAAGGGGATATCGATCACTTGCTCGGCGTTAATATCAAGGGAGTTATTCTTACCATTCAGACCATGCTTCCGATTCTTAAGGACGGAGCTTCAGTTATTCTGAATGCTTCGATTACCGCTGACATGGGTCTTCCTGGTTTTGCAGTTTACGCATCTACCAAGGCAGCTGTACGTTCGCTGGCACGCAGCTGGACCACAGATCTTAAGCATCGGGGAATAAGGGTGAATTCTGTTAGCCCAGGCGTTGTGCCAACTGAGGGTTACCGCACCGAACAGTACATGACTGATGAACAGGTTGCTGATTACGCAGATCGGGTTATAAGTGAGATTCCGGTAGGGCGTGTCGGAACACCTGAAGATATCGGTGACGCAGTGGTCTTTCTAGCCTCTGAAGCGAGTAGCTTTATTACTGGTATTGATCTGGTAGTCGATGGCGGCCAAACGCGAGTATATGCGGGGAATAACTAATGAAAACAACCTTGAAATCTGACGAACAGCACATCATTTGCGAATTACAATGCGAAGCGTCGAACCGCGAAAAGGTAAAAGAACTACTCTTAGAACTTGTCGAACCAGCACGTTCTGAGGTGGGGTGCCTTTACTACGACTTATACCAAAAAATTGAAGAACCCAACACCTTCTACATTCTAGACGGTTGGGTTAATGAACAAGCTGTTGATGAGCACACTCAGCATCCGAATGTGCCAAAAGTTATGGAACATTTGAGCCCTTTACTTCTCTATCCTCCGAAGATCACGCTGAGTAACCGCGTGAGTGATCCGTCATAATTACTAAATTAACTATCCGTCTAACAAAAATAGGAATTCGTACTTTATGTTAATGTTCAATTGATTTCTTCCGTCTATGAGCCGAGCTAGAACTTATCATAGTATTCTAGCTCGGTCTTTTTTTCAAAGGTATTATCCCTATATTTGTAGCTATTTGTGCATCGAAGTTTCTACATTGTAATTTAGTTAATTGTAATATTTGCTTCTTATGACATTACAAAAAGGATGCTGGAAAATGAGTAATCAAAACATTGCGAAAGAAATAGTTCACTTGGTCGGTGGAGAACAAAACATATCTAGCCTTGTGCATTGTGCAACACGGCTACGTTTTAATTTAAAAGATAATAAACTGGCAGATAAAGAGAATCTCAAAAAATTAAGTGGAATTCTCGGCGTGGTGGAAAGTGGTGGACAATTTCAGATTGTGATAGGAAGTCATGTCTCGGAGGTTTATAAAGAAATTTCGAAGACTACAAATACGGATGCCTCAGAAAAGTCTCCAAATGAGAAAAAGGGAAGTATTGGAGCCCAAATATTTGAAGTTATTTCCCGCAGTTTTTCACCTTTGCTTGGAGCCCTTGCTGGTGCAGGTATGCTTAAAGCATTATTAACTATTTTAACAATGACTGGGATATTATCAGCAGAAAGCGGGACTTACTTTATTTTATCAGCTGCTGGAAACGCTGTCTTTTACTTTCTCCCAATTTTTCTTGGTATAACCATTTCGACGAAGTTTGGAGCAAATCCATACGTTGGCGGAGCCATTGGAGCTGCATTACTAGAGCCGAATTTTACAAGTTTAGTTAATAATTCGGGTGACGTCTCTCATTTTCTAGGTATTCCAGTGGTTATGATGGATTATTCTTCTTCTGTGTTCCCTATTTTTATCGCAATTAGTATATATGCTGTTTTAGATAGATTCCTAAAAAAAATCATTCATAAAGACATACAAATGTTTATGGTTCCTATGTTGTCATTAGTTATCATCGTGCCATTGACTGTTATTGCTTTTGGTCCTTTTGGTGTGACTCTAGGGAATTTGATTGGGCAGGGGATCAGCTTTTTGGCTACTCAAAGTGGAATCTTAACAGGCGCTATAATGGGTGGAGCGTTTACTTTCCTTACCTTATTAGGACTTCATTGGGGACTTACTCCAATTGTTTTAGCTAACTTAGCTGGTGATGGAGATCCACTTCTTGCAATGGCTTCTGCAGCTATCTTTGCACAAATAGGAGTTTCTTTTGGTGTTTTGTTGAAAACAAAGGACAAAAATTTAAAAACACTAGCTGGATCTATGTTATTACCTGGTGCATTGTCAGGTGTAACAGAACCAATTATTTATGGATTAGTGCTTCGTTACAAACGTACACTTCCTTATATTGCGGTTTCAGGAGCGGTCGGAGGAGCAATTGTTGGCCTTGTTGGAGCTAAAGCAATATCATTTTCATTTCCATCTTTTTTAGGTATTCCAGCATTTTCACCAATGGGACTATACACGATTGCTATCCTAATTTCATTTGCTTGCGCAACACTTCTGACAGTAGTTTTGGGATATGAAGATAAACAGAAAAATGTCGAAGCAAACAAGACAGAGTCTGAACAGCAATCTTTAAAGCAAGAGGTTATTCTCAGTCCATTAACAGGAGTGATTAAGCTATTGGCGGATGTGGAGGATGAAGCTTTTGCCACAGAAGCTATGGGTAAAGGGATATCGATTGAACCAACTGTGGGTAAAGCTGTATCACCTGTTAACGGTGTTGTTACAACCGTTTTTAGGACTGGACATGCAATTGGTATCACGTCAGACAAAGGTGCAGAATTACTCATTCATATCGGAATCAATACCGTCAAATTAAAAGGAAAATACTTTTCTCCGGTTGTAAATGAGGGGGATCGGATAATTCAAGGTGACCTACTAGTAAACTTTGATATTGAGAAAATTAAAGAAGCTGGATATCTAGTTACTACCCCAATAATTATTACAAATTCAAGCAGCTATACTGATGTTATTGATACTAATAAAGAAACCGTCCAGGAAAAAGATGATTTATTAACACTAATCATTTAATTATTTTCAGTAGAAATGATAGACAAAATATATGTATGGGATTAAGGAGAATGATAACTATGAATTATGAAGAAAAGAAGTTTCCAGAAGGATTCTTATGGGGCGGGGCTACTGCAGCAAATCAATTGGAAGGCGGATTTTATGAGGGTGGAAAAGGGCTGAATATAGCTGATGTTCTACCTGGGGGAAAAGAACGGCTCAACGTATTGAAGTCACCAGGTTTCGATTTTGAAATTGATACAGAAAAATATAGTTATCCAAATCATGAGGCTATAGACTTCTACCATCGCTACAAAGAAGATATCGCGTTATTTGCAGAAATGGGATTCAAAGTATACCGTATGTCCATCGCTTGGACAAGGATATTTCCTAATGGAGATGAGATGGAACCAAATGAAGCAGGCTTAGCTTTTTATGATCGTGTGTTTGATGAATTGCATAAATATGGTATTGAACCGATTGTCACGATATCTCACTATGAAATGCCGATAAATCTTGTGAAAGAATATGGAGGCTGGAGAAGTAGAGAAGTAGTAACCTTCTTTGAAAGATATGCAAAAGCAATTTTAAACCGTTACAAAGAAAAGGTGAAGTATTGGCTCACATTCAACGAAATCAATTCTGGACTTGAATTACCGATTTTCGGTCTTGGTTTTGCGATTCAAAATGACGAAGACAAATACCAGCCAACTTTTCAAGCTTTCCATCATCAATTTGTTGCAAGTAGTTTGGCGGTTAAGGCCTGCCACGAAATTATTCCCGATGCGAAAATAGGATGTATGATTATATATGCACCTATATATGTCTATGACAGTAAACCTGAAAATGTAATGTATGGTCTACAAAAGTCACGTTTTTTTAATAATTTCTGTGGTGATGTTCAAGTAAGAGGGGAATACCCAGCTTTTATCAAACGTTACTTTAAAGAACATAACATTAATATTGAAATTCAACCTGATGATTTACAGCTTCTGAAGACGTATACAGTTGATTTTATTAGTTTTAGTTATTATATGTCACTGACCGAAAAGGAAGAAAAGTTAGCTACTGATATTGGAGAAGGAAATATCTTAGGAGGAATGAAAAATCCGTTTTTAAAAACTAGTGAGTGGGGATGGGAAATAGACCCTATCGGATTAAGAATTTCACTAAATGAGTTATATGACAGATACCGGAAACCACTTTTTATTGTTGAAAACGGTTTAGGAGCAAAAGATAAGGTAGAAGAAGATGGTTCAATTCATGATGATTATCGAATTGATTATCTTCGCGAACATATTAAACAGATGCGTGAAGCTATTGAAGATGGTGTTGAATTGATGGGATATACGCCTTGGGGTTGTATTGATCTAGTAAGTGCTTCAACAGGAGAAATGTCTAAACGTTATGGATTTATTTATGTCGATAAACACGATGATGGTAACGGATCACTAGAGCGGAGTAGAAAGAAGTCTTTCTTCTGGTATAAAGACGTAATAGAAACAAATGGGGCAAAACTTTAAAAATTGTTAATTAGAAACTATACAATTTCGTTTGATTCGTGCACTAATACACAATTTAGGATGACTTAGTTATTGACCATATTCTGGTACTAGATATACTTATTCACGAGAGCGTAGTAAATCACAAGTGTGAATTTGGTGAAATCAATAAGTATAATAAAGGAGAATAATCATGGGAAATCGGTTTGATGGTAAAGTAGTATTAATTACAGGTGCAGGCTCTGGTTTAGGTCAAGCCTCTGCATTACAAGTAGCAAAGGAGGGAGCAAAGCTATCACTAGTTGATTTAAACTCGGCAGCTTTAGAAGAAACAAAAGGTAAAGTGCTCGAAGTTACACCTAATGCAGAAGTGCTCTTAATCACTGCTAATGTGGCAGATGAAAAAGCAGTTGAAAACTATGTCAAAGATACAGTCGAAAGATATGGAAGAATAGATGGTTTCTTTAACAATGCAGGAATCGAAGGGAAACAAAACCTCCTAACAGAGGATTACGATTTTGAAGACTTCCAAAAAGTCATAAGTATTAACTTAAGCGGTGTATTTTATGGTATGAAATATGTATTGAAAGTTATGAGAGAACAAGGTTATGGCTCGGTTGTCAATACGGCTTCAGTTGGTGGCATTCGTGGTGTGGGAAACCAAACCGGTTATGCGGCTAGTAAACATGGTGTGGTTGGGTTAACAAGAAACTCTGGTATTGAATACGGTCAATACGGTATAAGCATTAAAGCCATTGCACCTGGCGCAATCCTGACACCAATGATTGAAGTATATTTAAAACAAATCGATCCAGTTAATTGGAAAGAAGCAGCAGACGAATTAGTTCAACCTAATCCAATGAAGCGTTTCGGAAAACCAGAAGAAGTCGCTTATTTAGTTTCGTTCTTACTTTCTGATCAAGCAAATTTCATCAATGCAACCGTAATTCCAATTGATGGTGGACAATCTAATAAATATTAATTGAACTATAAAGAGTGGTTGAGTATTTTTTGACCACTTTTTATTTGCAATTGCATTTTAGGAAAGAAAAGAGGTTTCAAATGCCTAATGATAAAAAAGTTGCTTTAGTCACCGGCGGAAATCGAGGAATTGGTTATGAGCTCGTCAAACAATTGGCTTTGAATGGTTTTAAGGTTATTTTGGCAAGTAGAGATCCAGAAATGGGTCAGGAGGTTACACAAAAACTAAATGAAGTAGATCTGGATGTTACGTTTGTAAGGATGGATGTCGACGATCAAGAAAGCATCCGTCAGGCTGCAACTGTAGTCAATGAGAAGTATGGGAAACTAGATGTATTAATAAATAATGCTGGTGTGTATTTGGATGAGAATGAACGGCTATTAACGATGAATCCTAGTCTTCTAGAGCACACGATGGACATTAATTTCTTTGGTGTTTATTATGTCATCCGTGCCTTTCTCCCCCTCATGAAAAAGCGTGGCTATGGGAGAATTATTAATGTTTCTTCTGAAATGGGAGCGATGCGGGATATGTCCTCTCAAGGAGCAGGGGCCTATAGGCTGTCTAAGCTTGCCTTGAATGGATTGACGCAATTGATAGCTGCAGAAGTCAAAGGAGATATCAAAATAAACGCTGTCTGTCCGGGCTGGGTAAGTTCTGATATGGGTGGTCCATCTGCTCCAAGAACTCCAAAACGAGCAGCGGAGTCTATACTCTGGTTAGCGACTATTGGTCCTGAAGGACCTTCTGGTGGGTTTTTCAGAGATGGCAAAGAACTCGAATGGTAACAATAGATATTGGTTAATCAAAGAAATGCGGAGGATTAAAATATGCAAAAAGTTATGTTGAACAACGGTGTGGAAATGCCTATCCTTGGATTTGGTGTTTTTCAAATTCAAGATGAAAAAGAATGTGAACAAGCTGTTTGTGATGCCCTAATGGCAGGATATCGTTTAATTGATACGGCTGCAGCTTATCAAAATGAAGAAGCTGTTGGAAGAGGAATTAAACGTAGTGGTATTCCAAGAGAAGAAATATTTGTAACTACAAAACTGTGGATTCAAGATGCTGGTTATAATAGTGCAAAAAAAGCATTCAAAAATGCATTAGATAGGTTGCAGTTAGATTATTTAGATTTATATTTGATTCATCAACCTTATGGTGACATCTATGGCTCTTGGCGAGCGATGGAAGAATTATATCATGAAGGAAAAATCAAAGCGATTGGAGTTAGTAACTTCCAAAATGATCGCCTCTTAGATTTAATAATGAATAATGAAGTTAAACCTGCTGTAAATCAAGTGGAGACACATCCGTTTTTTCAACAAATAGAAAATGCCCAATTTATGAAAGAACAAAATGTTCAAATTCAGTCTTGGGGTCCTTTTGCTGAAGGGAAAAAAGATATCTTTAAAAACGAAGTATTGGTAACAATAGCAGAAAAATATAATAAATCAGTTGCTCAGGTAATATTACGTTGGCTAACTCAAAGGGATATCGTAGTTATTCCAAAATCAGTACGTAAAGAAAGAATTATCGAAAACACTAATATATTTGAATTTAAATTAAAACAAGAAGATATGGAACTGATTCAAACATTGGATACAAAAGAGAGTTTGTTTAATCGTCCGAATGATATGGCAAGAGTGAAGTCGTTAAACAGCATGAGATTTAATATCTAAAGACTTAATAAATAAGAAATATAATACGTAAAAAAGAATACTAAAAGCAAACCAAAAGTATAGTTCCTTCTAGTAAGGGATTATGCTTTTTTTGTCGTAGATAATTTTTCAAGTACCCTCGTAATATTCCCTATAACATTCATATTATCGCAATTATAAATTTAATATACACAATTTTAATTGAAGTGTGCACTAGTGCACATTTTTTAGGAGTTTAGTAATTGATCATGTTCTATTTTTATATATAATAATACACATGAGTGGTTTAAGCCATTCAAATGAATTTAGTTACTGGTGCAAAGGAGAGAGAGCATCAAAAAAAGAATTTAAGAAAATGTTCTAAGAAAGATTGGAATTATAAAAATAGGTTGGAGATGATTAAATGTCTAAAAGAAATAATTTGTTTATATTTATATTAACCCTGGGTGTATTTGGTATTTTGAATACTGAAATGGGTGTTGTTGGAATATTGCCTCAAATTGCTGAACGCTTCCATGTCAGCGTATCTCAAGCAGGATTACTAGTGAGTCTCTTTGCACTTGCTGTTGCCATATCTGGTCCAATTTTGCCGTTATTGTTCTCTGGTATCAACCGCAGAAAGGTATTGTTATTTGTACTTGGTGTATTCGTTTTAAGTAACATTGTTTCTATATTTGCTCCAAACTTTACTATTGCATTAATTGCTCGCGTAATTCCAGCATTTTTACATCCAGTATATATCTCAATTGCTTTGACAGCAGCAGCTAGTTCAGTTAGTGAGAAAGAAGTTCCTAAAGCTGTTTCAAAAGTCATTTTGGGTGTGTCAGCAGGAATTGTAATTGGTGTACCCATCACAACATTTATTGCTAGTGCAACTTCGCTTGATCTTGCGATGACATTCTTTGCTGTCGTGAATGCAATAGCATTCATGGGTGTATTACTATTTGTCCCATCTATGCCTGTTAAGGAGAGACTTTCCTACGGAGCCCAACTAAGCGTGTTGAAAAAACCCATAATTTGGCAATCAATTACCGCTGTCGTATTTATAAATGCAGCAACAGCTGGGGTTTATAGTTACTTCGCGGAGTATCTTGAAACCATTACTCATATTTCTGGTACAGCCCTTAGTTTAATGTTAGTTATATTTGGTGTGGCAAGTTTGTTTGGGAATGTCTTAGGTGGAAAATTACTTTCTAAAAATGCTATTAAATCTGTAGTGATCTATCCATTCGTATTTGGAGCAGTATACATCTTATTATTCTTGATGGGCAAGTTTACTGCACCTATGATCATCATTGTTGTGTTATGGGGAATATTGTATGCAATATCAAATAATATTAGTCAATATTGGATTACATCTGCAGCTCCAGAAGCTCCTGAATTCGCTAATGGATTGTTTCTAACAGCAGGTAACTTAGGTATAACCATTGGAACGACTGTAGGTGGCTTATTTATATCTGGGATGGGGACCCAATACATCGTATTAGGAGGACTGCTGTTCTTGATATTGAGCTTAATATTTATCTTACTGAGAACCTTCATGTACAGTCCTAATAAACAACTAGCTAAATAAAGAATGCGATCTAAAACCATGAATCGCAGCAAGTGTTTTAAGGAGAAGATATAATGAGTGAAAGAAATGTAAGAAGGGATAATTCCCTTAGTAAATCAATCGATGAAACGTTTGACGAATCTATTCAAGAAGCAAACCAATCTGCTGTAGTTGTCGGTGCGTCGCTTTCTGGACTCATGGCAGGGATTGCTCTTGCGCGATCTGGATTACATGTAACCATTTTAGAGAGCGCTGGAGCAAAACCACGTAGTGGCGCTGTTCTTCAAGTTGACAGCGGAGATATTGATCGGACTTTAACAGCGAAAGCTTTAAGAAAACTTGCTTCTGGTGGAATGAAGTCTGTTGAAGCCTGGTCTTCTGTGCAGTCTCGATTGCGTGCAGAAGCTAAATCTCATCCTAAAATCGACTTGCGTTATGATACTCGCGTTCAAACTGTTAATCAGGACAACGACTCAGCTTGGGTTATGACGGATAAGGGTGAGACATTCCACGGAGATATTTTGATTGGTGCTGATGGTCACCGCAGCACTGTGCGACGTCATGTTGCACCACATAATCCGAACGCAACTTTTGCGGGATATGTGATATGGGTAGCTATTGTAGATGAGAATGTTATTCCTAAAGAACATCGGCCTAATCGTAATGCACCAAGGGTAGCTATGCCAGATGGTATCGGTGACTTTTTACTCGGTGGTATTGTTGCTGGAACAGATGGTTCTCATGATCTAGGCCATAGACGACTAGGATGGGCTTGGTACGATAACACTCAAAATGATTTGTTACGTCGTCTTGGATGTGTGGAAGGAACCGTTGTACGACATTCGCTCAATGCTACTGACATTCCAGAACAGACATTGATTGAGCTAGCTGAACAAGCTTCTCATAGATGGCCACAACCATGGTTAGACGCAATTCTTTATAGCATTCGAACACGTAACCTTACAGGAACACCGATTGCCGAATACGTTCCTGACAAACTTGTGAAAGGACGTATAGCTATCGTTGGAGATGCTGCACATGTACCTACACCACTGACTGCATCGGGATTTAATGCTTCATTACAAGATGCTGCTACCTTGGCAGACTGTGTTGCAAAGGGAATACAAGGAATTGCAGCAACTGAAGCTCTTTTGGAATATGAATCTCTCCGTTTAAAGGATGTACGTCAGATTGTGCAATCTGGACAATCTTTCAGTCGCTCTTTTGGACGATAATATAGTTACGTGATTTGATATGATGTTAGTGAAGCTGAAGATGGATTTAAAAAATCATATTTCATGCAAAAAAAAGGAGCAGTTTGCAAAACTGCTCCTTTTTTTTGATTTGTAAGATAACTATGAGAGATTACTTTCTAATAACATTCCGACTTGTTTTCCCATAACTTCAGGTGGATAAGGCATTCCATTTGTAAACCACCATTCCACGATCCCTACGTAAGCTGGCGAGATAAACTGTATAATAATATCTTCGTTAATTCCGCGTTTTTTCCCCTCCGTCATATCCCATCCATTCTTGATATCATCGGTGACAAACTCAAGGAAACGGCATCGGAAGAAAGGGGCTCCTTTGCTGGCTAGTAAGGCCGAAAAGAATGAATAATTTCGTTCGAAGTATGCGAACCAGCTCACATTGCCATCTAAAGTATCCATATCAGATTCCAATTCGCAGATTCTTTTTAATTCCTTAATATGTTCTTCGATAAGCTTATCCAACAGATCAAATTTATCCAAGTAATGAAGATAGATGGTTCTGCGATTAACATTTGCTCTATCAGCGATATCCTGGATTGTAATGTCATCAAAGTTTTTTTCGCTCATCAGTTCTATAACAGCTTTTTTTATAGCCTCTTGAGACTTCAGACTTCTTCTATCCATCTTAGACATTGTGAGAATCACCCAACTTTCTAAAAATTAAATACTCAATTTCTATTATTTTGTGTACTAATACTCGAATTATAGTGATTTGGTGTTGTTGATATTCTGTTTCTCTATATAATTATACACTCATGGTCATTAAACCATCAATGCGTATTTTCAATGGCTGGCAAAATAAAAAAGGAGATGATGATATGGGAGTCAAATAACATCTAAAAATAACAAAATGGCTTTATTCTTGCCTAAAGTAGTTTTGAACCATGGATGTTGAAATGCCTATTCCCGGCTTTGGTGTTTATCAGATAGAAGATTCAAATGAATGTGAACAAAGTGTTTCTGTGCCCTAATGGCAGGTTATCATCTGATTGATACCACTGTAGCAAATCTAAATGAAGAAGCGGTTGAGCCGAGCAACCAAACAGAGTGGCATGCCAAGAAAGTAAATAAGGCTTGTCATGAAATTTTCGCCATTACTTATTTTAATAAACTATAAAAGGTAGGGAAATAACATCATGAAGAACAATTGGAAAATTTACATGCTTGCCTTTATTAGTTTTTTAGTTGGAACTTCACAATTCAGCATCGTGGGAATGTTGGATAAAGTGGCTGCTTCCGTCGAGGTATCGGTATCGACAGCGGGACAGCTTATTACGATATTTGCACTCGCTAACGCAATCGGTACGCCTATAGTTATAATTGCGATAGCAAGGATGAATCAGCGTAAGCAATTGCTTCTGGCTCTCACTATCATAATACTGGGCAGCATATCTACAATCGCCCTCCCAGGATTCGGTTTCCTAGTAGCCTCTCGCGCTATACTCGGGATTGGAACAGGGGTATTCGTTGTCACCGCTTATTCTATAGCTGGAAAGCTTGCTCCTCCCGAACGTTCGGGAAGAGCAATGTCCAACGTCGCAATGGGCTTTAGCTCATCCCTTGTATTCGGTGTCCCTATCGGCCGAATGGTTGCTGCGTCATATGATTGGAAAACAATCTTCTGGGTCATCGGTCTTCTAAGCCTGCTGGCAGCATTCGCCGTCGCACGGTTAATTCCAGCAACAGAAGGGGAAGCATCCGTACCTCTAGGTAAACGTCTTAGCCATTTGAAGAATCCAAAAATTGCGGTTACCATTAGCGTGACGTTCTTAGTGTTTACCGGTTATTCTATAGTTAATACGTACATTACTCCTTTACTAACGGCTATCATGCCGATGATGGAACAGAAAATGAGTATAATACTCTTCACCTTGGGAATAGGAAGTTTAATTGGATCCAAGCTTAGCGGCTTTTTATCAGATAAAATTGGTAAAGTTCCTACGCTCATAGGTTCTATGGTCCTTCAAATTCTCGCTCTCACATTGCTGTCCATCAGTTCTGGAGGTGTTATCTTAGCTATCCTATTACTCATGATCTGGGAGATAGCATGCTGGACGTTCGGTCCAACCCAGAACTTTAATCTGATGTCACTTGCTCCGGAGGCTTCCGGCATCGTGCTTAGTCTGAACAGTTCCTTCGTACAATTCGGATTTGCCGCTGGCGCTGGCATTGGAGGAATTACCATGGGAGGATGGTCAGCTTTAGCGATCCCTTGGATCAGTGTTGTTTCAGTTGTGTTAGGGATCGTCGTCTTTGCTTTTTCTTTTAGGTATTCAACAATCTCGAAAAGTCATGCGTAGACAATGAAACTATATCCACATATCTGAATGCTGCACCAGTTGATAAAGCGATAAAGAAATCAGGTCAATGTCTTGATTTAGAGCCAAATTGAGAATATCGAGGCATTCGTGGATGCTGTATAAATGTGCGAGATGAAAAGAAAATAAGGTTGACATTAACGCAAAAAAATTTATGAATTATATCATCAATCAATCGTACTATATAAAATCGAAGATGTAAGGAGTATTCTCTGAGAAAGAGTTCCTTGTGATAGACATTGGATACTCTAGTGTCGTTTTAATTAATTTGGCTAACTATGGTTTGCTCTATGGGTGACCATATGACTCTCCAAACGCTAAAGATCTTACAGTACAGTTTTATGGAACTAGTTATATTGAAAATAAGGCGATTACCCATTCGATTTTGAGTGAGTAGTCGCTTTTTCCATATTTGCCTAGCTTTACGGAAATTATATATCTAATTTAAGTGATACTATAGATTAAACGTGGATCTGATTCTAATAAGTTAATCAGGAAAGGGTGATTTTATGAGCAATTCGAAAAGCAGACATATGATGAATAGATCCTATATTAAGGAAGTCATTCGTGAACTTAAAGTTATAGGGCATGAGGACGATCGAGCTAAAGAGATATTAATCAATACGGTGGTAAAAAGAGGGGAAGGGCCAAGGGTACGGAAAAGAGTACAAGCCTTGGTTTACAGCCAAGCAAAGTGTCGAGCTAAAGTAAGAGAATTGCCTGTTTCTAAGCCTAAGCGGTCGTCGATCATATTTGTGATATCAGAAAGAGGAAGAAGCAAGTTTTCCAGTAAGTACTTATGACTTTAAGCTCTATGAGTATTTTATTGAAGAGGGTAAATCCTTCGATACTTTTTTATCTTCGATAGCATAGAATTTTTCGAATGCTGTTTTCTTCCTAAATAACCCGCTATTTTACTGTGCTCTTGCCAATGTACTCGTTAAATTTTCCTCCGGATATATAATCAAATTAGTTTCACTCCAATTTCAATCTTTTCCTAACATCCTGTACTACTCCAGCTTTCTTACATATACAAGTGAAAGTGAAGAGAGCAACACGTAGTGACAGGCCTCGTGTTACTCTCAGTTCTAAATACTTTTTTTTACGACAGGTACGGGATCCCAAGTATCCGTTCAATAGGAAATAGTACTAAAAAGGAATAGGTGACGTTTGACAAAGAAGCATGATTATTGAAAACAACTCCAATTGAGTTTTTTTTGTGGCTAGAATAGGGGCTTTATCGGCAATGGGACCAAGTTATGGGACCAAGTTTTTGTCCTACAAGAACGAACGAAAGCAGGTATTCCCAAGCTGAAATACTATTCATAGACATATGTACAAAATACGGGTTTTGTGAGGAAGTAGTGTATAAATTAAAGGAACCAACCAATTTGATTCAAATTATTGCCAATTTACTGTCTATTAATGATTATCTAATCAATGTTCAAACCTGTTCAAAATAGCTGCCCTTTCCTAAGCAATTGATTCTTATTTAGTAATCGTATTATCTAAAACGAGTATTAAGCTTTAAAGCTCATCAAGTCTCGCATAAAACTTTAAGTACTAATAATGTTTTATTGTTTGCATTAGATTACATAACTCTCGATTATAAAAAGTTAATTATTACCAGTATTTAACTTTTTTAATCATCCTCATACATGTTCATCTTTAAAGCTTTAATTTCAAAGCAACTCTTCAGCTATCCTTAATTGTCTTTCCCGTTCTTTAGTAGCTGCCTCTGCAACTGAAGAATGATCTGATATGTAATTCACCAGTTTTACTGCATAGTCACTGCAAACCATAGCGTGTCCTCGCATATGTCCAGTTGCAATGGCTTGTGCAAAAGAACGGGCAGCATACTTACTAGCCTCGGTTGTGGACTCTTTGGCTAATTCATTGACAATAAATCCAACTTTTCTTAAGTCAAAGGCTCTAATCTCACCAGTTATACGCTTTTCTAGCGTTTCTATACCTAAATCAATCCGCGGGTCATTTACAAGCTGCTGGACCAGATGATCCAGGTGCTCAACTGCTACTTTCAAAGCCCATTTGGCCAGAAACTTCTGCGGCAGCTCTTCAAGCGTTTCTTCAAGCCGATTTCTTAATTCATGGTTATCTACAATCTTTATCTTTGGACTAGTATAAGTAAACATGTTAGTTTCTCTTAATTGCTGTTCATGTTTATTCCATGCATATTCCTCAATATTCAACGAATCACTCCCCCATTACAACACGGCACTATTTAACTGCTTCAGGTCTTCTTTTATAAAAAGAGTGTACCATACTGAGAAAATGTAAATTAGCCAGATTCTACGCGAATAGTCGCCTTTATTACTCCGATGCTGGGTAAACATCTCTTCGATGATATTCATATTGAATATTTCTTCAATGCCACTATAGCGGATTTGTTCAAACATTATATTTGAAATTGGTGTTTTGAGCCAATCACGAATGGGTACTTGAAATCCTAGTTTCGGGCGATTCACAATTGCTTCCGGAACGATTCCTTCCATAGCTTTACGCAAAGCAAGTTTTGTTGTTTTTTGCCCAATCCGATTGGACACAGGTATTTTACTAGCCGTTTCGAAAACCTCTTTATCTAAAAACGGGACTCTTAATTCTAATGAATGTGCCATGGACAGCTTATCTGCTTTTGATAAAATGTCTCCAGGTAACCAAAAATTCAGATCAATAAACTGCATTCTTGTCGTAGGGTCTAGGTGAGCTGTCTTATCATAAAAAGGCTTAACGATATCCATGGGATGTAAAAAGCTATTCTGAGCGTGTACCGATTCGTGAAGCAAGTTCATTTTACCGCTTTTGTTAAAAATATTAGCATTTCCGAAAAAACGCTCTTCTAAGGGTGTCAGACCCCGAAGTAAATAATTTTTGCCATAAAAATGATAGGGATATACAGATAATGATTTTCGTAACGAATCCTTTATGAAGTTAGGCATCCAGGTTATCGGTCTTAATGCATTTGGCTCTCTATAGATTCTATACCCTCCGAATAATTCGTCAGCGCCTTCCCCTGATAGGACCACCGTGACATGTTCTTTTGCAAGCTGGTTTAGATGATAGAGTGCAATAGCGGAAGGATCTGCAACAGGCTCATCTAGATGCCAGACCGTTTTCGGGATACTTTCAAAAAAATCTTTTTGCGATAAAATGTGAAAATAATGATCTGTCCCCAGTTTGGCTGCCGTTTGATTTGCGATGATTGTTTCATTGTTCAGCCCTTCAAATCCAATCGAAAAGGTTTTTGTTGATTCTTCTGCTCTCATCATTGCAGCTATTGCGGTGGAGTCAATTCCACTGGACAAAAAACATCCTCTATCCACATCACTTTGTAAATGAAGGTTTACAGACTCTTTCAATTTCCACTGAATTTCTTCGGCATAGTCTGCTAAAGATCGTTCTACCGGTTGAAAATGGGGTTCCCAATATTTCTCGATCTTCATTTCACCATCCGAGTTAACAAATAATCGCTCCGCAGGTCCTAATTTATGAATGTGTTCAAACATCGTATCAGGATGCGGGACATACTGAAAAGTTAAGTAGCTGAATAAACTTTGATATTGAAGCTTTCTGGGTACCCCTTGCACTGCAAGTATGCTTTTAATTTCCGAAGCAAATAAAAGATTATTTTCGTCTTTGTAATAATAAAAAGGTTTGATCCCGAAATGATCTCTGGCAGCAAAAAGAGATTGTTCCTTAAGATCCCAAATCGCAAAACTAAACATTCCACGTAAATGATGGACACAGTCCTTGCCGTATTCCTCAAATAAATGCACAATGACCTCTGTATCTGATTGCGTCTGAAAGTGATGTCCTTTTAGCTTTAACTGATTTCGTAGTGTTTTATAATTATAGATTTCACCATTAAAAACAATCCAAAGGGTACGATCTTCATTCGTCATCGGTTGATTACCATCACGTAAATCAATTACAGACAATCTGCGAAAACCAAGTCCAATGTGAGAATCGAGCCATACTCCCTCATGATTGGGACCTCGGTGATTCATAACCCCTGTCATTTGTTTTAAGGTTTCTTCATGTGGTGGCTGTCCATTATATTTTAATATTCCTGCTATTCCGCACATACTATGGTAGTCCTTCCTATAATAAAGATTAGGATATAGAGTGCCCATAATTGCTTTGATAAATTTATCATTTTTTTCTAAAGGATTCACTTATTTGAAAATACAAAAAAAGAAAAGCCTGTATTAGCAGGCTTTTCTCATTCATTCTTACTTTATCTCTCCCATAAAGCTTCTAAAGTTCTCGACGATATCTTTGGATCGGGTATGGTGCAAATAATGCTCCCCATCAAGCAACATCAATTTCCCGTGTAAGGAGTCTTTAATCTGTTCTTTATGCAGGGATTCCCAGCCTGGAACATCCGTATTTTCTTTCACTAGGAAGAAAATAACAGGAAGATCTTTTGGGAAATTTAATGTTTCCGTGGCTTTGAAATTACTTTTAAAATGCTCTGCTTCGCTGATGATATTTGGATTCATCATGTTTTTAAGTGAAATCATTCTATTTTGTTCTTTAGTTTCCTCATCATCACTCTGTGTAACGATTTGGGCTGGATTGAGCTTTACCAGCAATCTCATAAATCCTGAGTTTTTAAGCAGCTTATAGGTTCCTGATGGAAATTCTTCATCGTTGCCCCCTTGTGTGGGTACGCTGCTGTCGATGCCTACGAATGCACTAACTTCGTTTTCGTATTTGTTCACATAGTCCAGTCCGTAAATTCCCGCTATAGAATGTCCCATCAGAATATAACGATCTATCTTTAATTCTTGTAAGGCTTCATGAAGCTCACTCACGATATTGTCGACCGTTCGTTCTTTTGTGGTGACATCGCTTAGTCCATAACCAAACGGCTCAACTACTACAACTTTATAGAAAGGAGTCAGTTCATCTACAAGTGGTTTGAAATCAATTACTGGTGATGCGGTTCCAAACCCTGGGAGTAACACGACTGTTTCCTTGCCTTGCCCTTGTATGGTAACATTCATCTTTTTCCCGTCGACAGGTACAAGCTGACCATAGGGTTCTATTTTTCCTTTCTCCACTTTATTGCTGATCACATTGACTGTAAAAACGATGACCAGAAAAAGTGCTATGAGTATGACTATAGCGACTATTACTTTAAGTAAAATTAATAATGTTTTTTTCATACTTTCATTTCCTTCCTTGGTGTTTCTTTTAGTTTCTCCAACTTCTGCACCCCTTCATGTTATCCCTTATCTTTTGTCTATTTCATTCTAACAATCCAGTCTTAGATCCTGTGTAACGCAAGTTTAATTGATTCTTAACTTTCACCAGCTCCTAATGATAACGAATTAAGCTTCTGTTAAGATTTATATAACAAAAAACACCTCTAGATATCCGTCGATTAACCATAGGCTAATCTAACGTTATCTAAAGGTGTAGTTTCCACTTATTAGTTCATTGATTATTTACGCGCTGCACGAAGCTTCTCAGGGGTTACATCGTTTCCATCCGGATCTAAAATTGTCACTCCAGAAAGACTGTTACGAACTTGTCCACGAATTTCACGCAGATAGTCTTCACGCAATGCGATCTGTTCAACCCATTCGCCTTGTGTCAAGCCTACTTCACGTTCTTTCTTAGCTAATTCATTGATGCGAGTCAAACTTGTAATCATCTATGTTCCTCTTTTCTTAGTTTTAATTAGCTTACTAACGGTTATGGCGATTAGTTCCAGATTCAAGCTAAATTATCGGCCATTTGTTTCATAAGTCTTCTTAATAATAAACGCTCTTCAGGTATAATTCCGGCTAGTAATTTATCCAGCTGTTTGTTCCAGATCTGTTCCACAGGTTCGCAGAGATTACGTCCGGCTGGGGTTAGATACACTCGGCTAACTCTGCCATCTTCAGAATCTCTTTTTCGAACAACAAACCCATGATTTTCAAGAGATTTCACCATATTTGTTATGGTTGGAGGCTCACAATTCAAGCGTTCACTTAGCTGTATTTGTGTCATTCCATCTGTTCTCCATAACCGGCATAATAACTGTTCTTGACCCACATGAAGATTAAGTTCTCTAAGCAGCTCTGCATAATCTCTACGCATTTCCGCTGATATTCTATCCAGTAGTTCCCTTATCTCATCTTCTATCACAGATATTTCCTCCGTACTGCCTTACAAATTACTTAGCAAGCTAATAATATCACGATTTATTAAAAATTTCAAATAAATGTCCGGTAACGTTCATCCTGTCTGCTGACCAAACCATTAAAAAAGGAGTAAAACCACAAGATCACATAGATCTCGGCTTTACTCCTGCTCAGTCGACACTTGACTTCGTTCTCAATTATTTTGTGGAAGCCGTACTTCAAACATCGTCCGCACTACACTGCTTTGTGCAGAAACTGTTCCAGCATGTTGTTCCACAATGTTTTTAGTGATAAATAAGCCCAGTCCCGTACTCCCTGTGGGATGCGTTCGCGCTCGATCCCCGGTGTAGAACATATCAAAAATACGCGGCAGCTCTTCCGGATCAATACAATCTCCATAGTTAATGATCTCAATAACGACTTCATTTTCCTCTAAATACCCATGAATATCAATAAATTGACCGTCGCTTCCATATCGCGCTGCGTTGGTGAGGAGATTCTCAAATACACGTGCCAGCAGCTCACCGTCACCCTCTATCTTCAGAGGTTGGGTTACATCCAAGCGGGAAGTAAGACCATTTTTCTCAAAAACGGGATATAACTCTTCATTTAACTGCAAAAGAAGCTCACTCAGGTCGATCGAGGTTTTTTCAAGCGTAAGCTTACCATAGTTCATTCTTGTGATTTCAAATAGCTCATCAATTAATTTTTCCAAACGTTGAGATTTAGTATAAGCGATCGTTGTATAATGTCTGGTCTGTTCTGGCGTTAATTCATTGTCCTTCAGGATAAAATCCAAATAACCTATAACGGAGGTAAGTGGTGTACGCAGATCATGTGCCAGATTTAATACAAGTTGATCTTTACTGCTCTCCGCAAAGTCGCCCCGCTCAATAGCTTCCTGAAGATGGTCAATAGCCAGATTGATATCATGGCCAATAAGGCCGAATTCATCTTTAGATGGGATATCTACCCGCTCCGAGAAATCACCCGACGCCAGCTGATGGATCCCTTTCGAGATTTCCTTGAAATAATTTGCATATGGTTTAGTAAATATAAAAAAGAATAAGATGGCCAAAGGAATGAAGATAATCAAAAACGCATTAACATCACCGATATCCCGCATCAAGTAGCGAACTTTAGTCAATGGATTTTCTAATAAGACCTCTGATCGATAATATCTCTGCAGAATTTTATAGATTGAAAAGGTAATTCCACCGGATACAAGCATACTGGCCATCAGCAGCATAATCATTTTTGTGCGAAAGCTATAGATCATTTTAGGCATTGGTTGTATACCCTTCCCCTACTATTTATCTTTGTAGTGACAATGGTATATGAATTCATTCAAAATCTCAAATCCTTCGAATCAAAGATCTTTCCGCACAAAAATCCGCAGAGAAATGATATATGAACAGCTAAGCAAGAATATATAAGCCAGCCCTAGGATTATAAAGGGAATGACCGTACCTTTCACTCCAAAACTCAGCCATCTGTTCACATCAGGTATCCACTGGATCAAAAAGCTAAACACGTTCGGTCCAAACATAACAATCATCATAAAAACAAGATTAACCACTTGCGCTCCCTTTGCCCCTAACCAGTAATGAATCGGTAAATAAAGCATCGCAAGGAGAGGGAAAATGGATAACGTAATACCAACCTCTTGCCAAAAATGAGGGGTTACGGCTTTACCTGTTACAATAATCAGGAGATAGGTAAAGGACGTGGCTGCCAGCCCAACAAGTGCATACGGAAGGATCGAAAAATATTTGGCACGGACAAGCTCTTGTCTCCTTACAGGGAGATTAACGAGAAACCGTTGCGTCATCTGCTGAGTATCCATTGAGCAGGAGCTTATCAATAACAGCATGGGTGGCATTACCGTAAATAAACTGAAGCTATGATAGTTCGAGTAAGCTATAAAAATAAAAAAGGGGATTAGCAGCATCAGAAATTTACGCAGAAGAATGAAGTCTTTTTGAATTAAAAAAAATGATTTATACACTTTACGTCCTCCTTAGCTTATAACTCTTTCTTGCTAAACAATCGTAGTGAAATCCTATAAGAGCAGTACAATATGGAGAGATAAACAATCCCTATCAAACCAATCGACAACAGATGATCCTGCAGCTTTATGTCGGTAATTGTTAAGAAAAAGGATGAATTTGAGAGTGAAGATCCAGTGTTCAGGGTGGTAATCGTTATTACTACATTAAAAAGGATATTGAAGTAATAGTTTTTGGAACCAAGCCAATAATGAATCGGCAGATAAATAGACGCAGCCAAAGGAATCATAAGTAACGTTAAAGATACCCCTATCCAATAAAACGGGCTAATGGAATATCCAAATGAAAAGGAAATTAGTAACAAAGCTAAAGAGCAAACCAAACCGATGAAACAATAAGGAATAAGTGATAAGTATTTAGCCAAGATAATCTCTTGCCGTCTTACTGGTAACCCTATCACAAACTTTGTGTTGTTATTCTGTGCATCCATAGAACAGGAGTATACGAGCAACAGTAAAGATTGAAAAGTAGCAAACATGCTGGAGTTATCCAGTTGAACATATGCGATGAACAAGATACTCAAGAGAAATATAGGGATAAAATTCCGCAGGAGAATAAAATCTTTTCGAATCAGCAACAAGAGATTAAACATACAAAGCGTTTCCCTTTACCGTAAAATACATGATTTCTTCCAGAGTAGGCGTTTCGCATATGGCATGACCTCTAAAGAAGTGTTCCCCCTCAGAGCGATTGTTCAGAAGACCCTCGAAACCAACTTCCGTCTCTCTAAGCCCGATGAACCATTTTCGTACATCCCGATCAAGCAACTCTTTATTGCCTTTTACCAGCATATATTTGTTGGCTAGAGATTCTTTCATTTCATTAAATACTAGGTGCCCTTCGTTCACAAAAACAATATAGTCCGCGATCCGGTCCAAATCAGTCGTATTATGCGTTGAAAAAAGAATAGACTTCTTCTCATCTTGGATATGCTCACTAAGCAAATCAAGCAACTCTCTTCGGAATATAGGATCAAGTCCTGCAGTAGGTTCATCCATAATGAGCAGATCTGCACCATGTGATAAGGCAATGGCGAGCGAATACTTCATTTTCATTCCTTTGGAGAGCTCCTTAATCTTTTTCCGCGGGGAAAGCTTGAACATCTCTATGTATTTCCTATACGTTTCTTGATCCCAACGACTATAAAAAGGAGCAATAATCTTACTCATCTGATCGATGGTTAATTGATCGTAAAAGTAATTTTCATCGGAGACATAGCCAATCCGATCCTTATTCTCTGCTTCATGGATAGACATCTCCTGGTCAAAAATCTTGACGCTGCCATGATCAGGAAACACCATCCCCATCATCATTTTTATTAATGTTGTTTTCCCTGCCCCATTCGGTCCAATTAGCCCCGTGATATACCCTTCTTTAATACCGAACGTAAGTTCGCATAGGCTAAAATGGCCATATTTTTTAGATATTTGGTCCAATTGAATGACTTCTTTCATTCTGTCTCCTCCTCATAAAGCAATTTCAACATCTCACTAAACTCAGCAAAATTAATCCCCAGCATTTTACTCTCGTCGATAATCTCCTTCATTTTGTTCTCCATAATCCGTAGCCGTTGTTCCCGAATAAACTCCTGATCTGCACCAGAAACAAAGGAACCTTTCCCCACAATTGAATTGATAAGCCCTTCTCTCTCCAGTTCTTCATAGGCTCGTTTCGTTGTAATTACGCTAATCTGCAGCTCTTTGGCTAATAGCCGGATAGAAGGTAATGGGGTGCCAGACACTAACTCTCCTTGCAGAATCATCTGGCGGATCTGGCTGACAATCTGTGCATAGATGGGTTCACCGGAAGTGTTGGATATCAATATGTTCATGGAATCGTGCCCTCACTCCTAGTTTATGTGTTATCAATGTATATATGTAATATATACACTATACCCATTGTTGTCAATTAACTTTCTAGTATCGGCGAAAAAGCTGATTCCTAGGATCTAAGAACCAGCTTACACAGTTATCAGATATTTTCTCTATCACAATAATCCCGCACTTTTTAAAAAACGGCTAACAATATCTATCTGATAGCGAATCCGTAGCTCACGATCAAGGCTCCAGCAGGTTTCCACAGTAAATGCTTTAGCCCCTAATATACGGGTAACGGCTGCCCTTGAGGAGCCGGGGCGCTCCCGTAAACGGATATTAAAATGATAAGCGGTTTTGGGAATCGTTCGATTAATGCCTTTGATGACACGTTTTGCTGTACCTGTTCCTCGGCTTCCCGGAGTGACGATGATCGACTGGCCAAGTCGCTTCGGATTTTTTTGTGACAACCCATTTGCTTCATGAAGATCCAGAAACCAGGTGGGACGATATCTTAGTACTAGCTGTAGCAAAGCTGAAGCTAATGGATGTTTTGCCGCTGTTTTGCTAGAACGTGGAAAGGTGCGGTTTAAATCGGGTACACCTCTGATCCGTTTGCGGTAAGCTTTTTGATTCATTAGAGGTACTACAATGATCGTGCCCCGGTGTATATACAACCTTCTCTGGTTAAAACGTTCTACAATGATCTGTGCGGCACGAATACTTCCTGTCTCATTCCCATGTATCCCCGACACCACCATAAAGACAGGACCAGGAAGCTCACCTCTAATCACATAATAAGGAGTAGCATAAGCTGTGGACGATGCTAAGGTATAGCTTTCAACGATCATAAAGGATCACCTCCACATTTAGATAATCCATATATGTGTATTCCGATGTCCCCCAGTTGTCCTAGACAGATAAGCAAGAAGAAACGACGTGGTCTTTTTTAAAGATAGCATTCGTTTTTCGTAGAAATACAATCAAAAAAAGCCTGATTTCTCAGGCTTCCTTAGTCCTAACTAGTTAATTTATTTATACGCCGGGAGCCAGTCTCCATGGGCTGTGATCAGCTCGTCGCACATATTTGTAATGTCATCCATCGACAATTCAGCTGCTGTATGTGGATCAAGCATTGCGGCGTGATAGATATGCTCTTTCTTATGGGTAATCGCTGCTTCGATCGTTAACAACTGTGTATTAATGTTTGTACGATTCAGTGCGGCGCACTGTGGAGGCAGATCTCCCACGTAGGTCGGAGTTACTCCGCTTCTATCTACTAAACAAGGGACCTCTACACATGCTTCTTTTGGCAGATTGGTGATGAGACCTGTATTCATAACATTGCCACCTATTTTGAAAGGCACATTAGTTTCGATAGCTTCCATAATATAAGACGCATATTCATGCGAACGTTCATGTTTAAGTTCTTTGTTATTAACCAATTCTTCACGCATTTGTTGCCAACGTTCAATTTGATCTACACAGCGGCGTGGATACTCGTCGAGTGGAATTTGAAACCGTTCGATAAGCTCAGGGTAATTACGTTTGATAAAATAAGGATGATACTCTGCGTTATGTTCCGAAGATTCCGTAATGTAGTAACCGAATTTAAGCATCATTTCATAACGGACCATGTCTCCGTGATGTTCTTGTTGCTTCTCAGCGGCACGGCGTTTAATTTCCGGATACAAATCCTCGCCGTCTTTAGTAACCTCCAATAACCAAGCCATATGGTTAATCCCAGCGATCTTAGCCTGAACACCTGTCTGATCCATACCCAGATGCTCGAACAAGCCCGGAATACAATGCTGCACACTATGACATAATCCCACCGTCTTTACACCGCCATAGGTATTCATCACATTGGTCAGAACTGCCATAGGATTCGTATAGTTCATAAAGAGTGCGTCCGGACAAACCTCCCGTACATCCGCGGCAAAGTCCAGCATCACTGGAATAGTACGCAGGTTACGGAAAATCCCACCTATGCCAACTGTGTCCGCAATCGTTTGCCGCAAGCCATATTTCTTCGGAATTTCAAAATCTGTGATGGTGCAAGGATCGTAACCTCCCACTTGGATTGCATTAATGACATATTTAGCTCCACGCAAAGCTTCTTTACGATCCGTATAGGATTTCACAACACAAGTGCTGCCGCTGCTCTCTTTTATATTATTAAGCATATTCTCGGAATCTTTAAGGCGTTGTAGATCAATATCATACAGGGCAAGTTCAAACCCTTGCAGGGCTGGCGTTCTCATACAATCTCCCAACACGTTTTTGGCAAATACGGTGCTACCCGCTCCGATAAATGTAATTTTAGACATGTGAAATATTCCTCCTTATAGGTGAGGTGAACGGTATTAACATCGCAGTTTTATGGAATAGAGTAAACTATAATTCCCTTATAAACACTAGGATGTCAGATCATAACCGTCTGCTCTCTTCACTAATCACTATAAATGAGAGCGGTCCCAATGAGTATGGAGAAATACAAGAGATATATGGACGTTTGTTGCATTTGTATATTCAATCCTATAATCTAAATGTATTATAAAAGCAATCTTGGGGAGGTTCTAAGTAAATGGCTTCAGAGCATTATCATTTTACAGCAGGGTTTAATCTGGCTCCCGATGATCATGACCTATCTGTATTATTCAGCGGAGAAGGCAAGCCCGTTCCTGGCCATAAAATGGGCCCCTCTGTTCATGATTACTATCTCATTCACACAGTAATTGACGGTGAAGGTGTTTTTCAAAGTGGCAGTAATTCGCAGGGATGTAGTAAGGGGGATACCTTTGTTATTTTTCCGGGGGCGTTATTTAGCTATCAGGCAGACATGGATCGTCCGTGGACATATGTATGGGTGGCCTTACAAGGGGAAGCGGTTGAACAGCTACTACACGAAGTGGGAATTACAAGGGACAAGCCAATAATCCACTTAGATAACCTAATAGAGATACATAAAGTATATGAACATATTCGTTTATCCTTTCAGCAATCTGCTTATCCTCGACTGGAGAGCTTAGAAGCTTCGGGTTGGCTGCGGCTGCTAGTGCACAAATTCGGTATTGCGAACATAAGTTCGCTCCCCTCTCAATCGATAGAATTACCGGATGTTATCGACCGTCAGATCGATCAAGCGATCCGTTGGATTTCTCTACAGTTTCATCAACAGATCAGTATCGACCATATGGCATCGTCTCTAGGCTATCATAGGGCGCACCTCTCTAAAGTCTTTAAACAAAAGATCGGCATGTCTCCCAAACAATATTTATTAAAGGTTCGTATGGATAAAGCAAAAAAACTGCTAGGAGGCACGCTGACCATCGACCAGATCTCTTCCTCGGTCGGTTTCAATGACGCGTTATACTTCTCCAAGCAGTTCCGTAAGTGGAGCGGCATGTCTCCCAGTGAATTTCGAAATCATCTTCGAACGGGCAAGTGATTGATGTATCTTACGTTTCTTTCATGGCTTTAGATAAAATTGAGCTAACAAACGTTGTCTTTCCTTCACAATAAGCATCAATGTCATAACGATGTTGTTCTGCCAAGCGTTGTTTGACCTCTGCATACGCTTGACGCGCTGCTGTATTCGATCGCAGATAGTCTCTGAAAGCGATATGCTCCAAGTAGCCTTTTCCATCCTTAGGACATACATACAGATGATATTTCATAAATCCATCATCCTGAAGTCTTTGAAACGCTTCTCTTCCCTCTATTCCCAAGTTCCCTTGGTGTTCATATCCATGCTGTTGTAAACGTTCTATGATTTGTGGGAGTACATCGTAGCTGTCCATCACAAGATCAAGGTCGATGATAGGTTTAGCAGCTAGCCCTTCAATCGAAGTACTGCCCACATGCTCGATAGAAATAATAAGATCTCCGACATAAGATAAGAGCTGTTCTTTTAATCTATTGAATTCTGCCTTCCACTCTGGGTTATACGGGACAACCTCTATAACTTTCGTCTTCTCAGCGATGATCAAACACCTCCCGGGTATAATAAAAGGTACTGTAATCCGTTTCTAGCTAGTCTCTGGTATATCCTCTTTCTCGATCACTCTATATACGATCCATATGCATAAAGCGGCTACAACTAGCGTTCCCCCCATTAAGCAGACACCACTCCAGCCCCAATGCTGCCATGCAAAACTTCCCAGCGTGGATCCAATCGCTCCACCTGTAAAAGTGCTGACCATAAAAACAGTATTAATACGACTGCGAGCCGCTGGTTCAAGTGCATATATCCGTGTTTGGTTACTGACCTGTGACCCCTGTACCCCAAGATCCAGAATAATAACTCCAGCAATCAAACTCCAGATCGTAAATCCGGCTAAACCAAAAAATCCGTAAGCAATTAAGGTAATTAATAGTAGGATTCCTACAATCTTTTTAGGAGCAATTCTGTCTGCTAACCTCCCGATAAATGGAGCACCAGCAGCACCTGCTACACCAATAAGACCAAACAATCCTGTAATAGAGCTACTGTAGTGATAAGGTTCTCCTTCCAGAAAGAAAGCTAGAGAAGTCCAGAACACACTAAAGCCGCCAAACATGCAGGCCCCAATTAAAGATGACTCACGAAGCGTCGAATATCTGCGAATCAGTTGCCCCATTGATTTCAGCAGATCTGAGTACGAGGAATTATTGTCTGGTTTCGTTGCCGGGATTAGCCGATAAAGAATAAGGGATAACAATAACATGACTACTGCGGCAATCCAGTACATCGCTCTCCAGCCAAACATATCCCCTATAATTCCGGATATTGTTCTTGCTAGCAAAATACCAAAAAACAATCCGCTCATTACAGTGCCTATAACCTTCCCCCGCTCCTCCGGTAAAGCTAACTCAGCCGAGAGAGGAATGATGACCTGCGGCACCACCGTAGTTATGCCGATAGCAAAGCTGGCGATATACATCCAAGTGAGGTTTTGTGCGGTAGCGAAACCAATTAGTGACAGTGATACAGCAATAAGAAGTCCTGATATCAGTGTTCTGCGTTCACGAATGTCACCTAGTGGAACAAAAAATAACATTCCCAGCGCGTAGCCGATTTGAGTAAGCATCGATACATATCCCACTGCGTTAGAGGAAGCATTAAATGTGCGTCCTATCTCAGCTAGGAGCGGCTGATTATAATACATATTTGCCACGCTTAGTCCTGATGCAATGGCTAGAATTAGGATGAATTGCTTAGATAGACCTTCTCCTACACGAACAGCAGCGCCTGTGATAGATTGTGTCATGAAATTATGTGCCTCCGTTCACGTATGCTGCTTCAAACAGCGAGCTTTATTTTCCCTAATATATTATAACAGCCAATGTCAACCTTCCTTCTTCAATAGATTAATGATTAGTAAAGGAAAAAATATAAATATCTGCATAAGTACAATTTATAGTAAAATATATAAATCTGAGCTAGGAGTGGATGGACGTGCACCAGAACGAACGAATCATAAACAAATTACAAACGAATCCCTTAAAGAATGTAAGCTTGTTAAAAATGTTAAACTCCTTCCACGAAGTCATGGAAACACATCTAGTTGAGCATGGTGATCAGTGGGGTATTGTATTACTTCTTCCAGCCACAGCATACGCATATGATCATAGGGTATATCCTCAAGCGGATTACATCGTATTTTTGGATTACAGCTGCCCCGATATATTTCCAGCTTTACTACCACTGCTCCCAGCACAGGCGAAGCTTGTTTTTAAACTACAGGATGTGAAGTACCAAGAGGCACTGTCTGCGCATTTTTCTTTAGAAAAAACTCGGGGGTTTTTCTCTTACAGCACAACTGAGGGGTTAAGGTATAGTAAGGACAAAGAGGTGTCAATCAATCATTCATTTGACGACAGACTACTTCCACTTTGGGCTGCTAACCATTACAATAAGGAAGAAATTGAGGAATATTTCCAAAAAGGAGCGTTTTCCGTTTCAATCTTTCAGGGCGACAATCCGGTTAGTACCTGCCTAGCGTTCCGAAATGAAGAGCAGATTTGGGAAATCGGCGCTGTTCATACTTTAGAAGCATTTCAAAGATACGGATACGCGAAAATGGTAGTTCGCACAGCCATACAAGAAACGTTAGAACGAGGCTTTATTCCACGCTATCACGTCCTTGAAAGAAATCAAGCGTCCATTCGTCTAGCTGAATCTATTGGACTTGTCCCTTGTGTGCAGCTAGAGCACTGGATTAACTACATTCAATAACAAACTCTATTGGAGGTGATTTTAATGAGCTATCCACCAAACGACAATTTGAACTATTATCAGCCTCCACCCCCTCCGGCACCGACGAATGGCAAATCAATCGCTGGTTTTGTCTTGGGAATCCTCTCTATTGTTGTGCCTTATATTGGTTTTCTGTTAGGAATTATTGCGATTATTCTATCCGCCTTATCGCTGAAGGAAATCCGTAATCGTTATGAACAAGGCAAAGGCCTAGCGATTGCAGGCCTGGTATGTGGAATTGTGGGCACGCTGATGTACGCAATTATTATATTATTCGTCGTTGTGTTTGTTTTTGCAGCTTCTACTTACTAACCACGAAAAGGATCTCAATAGCCATCATCGGCTGCTGAGATCCTTTTCGAGTTAACACGCTATCAAGTGAACCCTTCATTCAGTCGTGGAACCAAAATCGGTGATTTTAAGCTTAACATCAAAGGTCAATGGCATCCGAATAAATTCCTCGTCCCAATGATCCTTGATCTTTTTCCAAACCTGCGGTTTTTCTATGCTGAACCAATTTCCGAACCCTGCCACATCTACTTTATAGGTGGAATGCATTTTGTGAATAAGAGCATTGATTTTTTCGGTTAATCTCTCCTCGAATATCTTCTCCAATTCTTTGAAATAGGCAACTTCCGCGGAATGCTCATTATCATCCCAATTCTCAATAAGACGTCCATCAGACTCAATGGCTACATGAATAGAGAACTTCTCATCCGCAGTCTCCTTCAGCGTAATCTTGCTCTTAACTGATTTAATTTCATAAGTAATCGCTTCATTCAACTGATTATAGGTTTTAATGCTCCCACCTTTTATGTCCCCTTTGATCCAGGCTATACTCTCCACATCCTGTTGATCAATATTGCCAATCCACTGTCCTGTGTCTCCCTTGATAATACCTGCTCCGGAAAATTCCACCTCACCCTGTGCCTCCACGATGTTTTGTAAAACAAAGCTTTGCCTGGAGTACATAAGTGCATCTAGATTAGACAACGTTATGCCCTTCATAACTTTACTGGTTCTGAAGTGGTTATGAATCATGTCTGCCAGACGAAAAGATGGAATCTCCTCCGAGGTTGTTTTAAGTGTGTCGGACGCAGGCCCTTGGCTAAGAAATATAAGACAGCTAGGGCGGATATCATTATCTCGCAGTAAAAAGTCCATTAGCCGTCTGATCTTCTCCTGTTGCACCAGTTTCTCAGATATGACAACAACCTTGAGGTGATGACCTATAATCGGACGGTTCTTACGTATTGAGATTTGGCGGAATATCTCAAGCAGAGAATCCCCTGTCTCAGAAATATTGTGATAATGAGTTTTGGGTGTTGCGCCATCTTTGCCAGTGTTTCCGAGTATTTTTTCAGGCACAATTTGTACCGTAGCCGTCAATTTATTTTTCTTAAAATAGCTTCCTCCGAGTTCCTCAAACTCCCGTTCGACTCCTTTCGGCTCCCCCTTGTCAAGCGCCAATCCCGTATAAACACTCAAGTCTTCAATCTCCTTACTGCTCCAGCAGCCAGACTGCGTAAGCAGAATCACGATTACCAATAGTAGGCGAATACCCCGCTGTCTAAACATTCTGCTTGAGTCCTTTCTTCCTAATGATTAATACAATCGACAATAACAGTGGCAGCATTATAAAGATCAGCACACCCATATAGCCAATCGCATCACCAAGACTAAAGACATCATTGATGCGCTGAGGGATCATCGTACAGATGAAGATGATGGGCATTAAAGCGAACATAACCGGATGGATCTTTAGGTGGAATACCTGGGAGATGCCAAGTGATGCATTAAAGAAAAAGCTGCAAAAATTACAGAACATCTGCATCAGCCAAATGACGAGCAACGGAAATTCAAATCGTTCAAAAAAGAACCCTGATATTTCAAAGCTCCGTACCAAATCTATCGTAGGCCAGGTGCTGGTGATTACAGAATTGATGGATAGGCCGCCGATAACCATCACAACAGTAACCAGATACAGTACCAGCGGGATACTTAAACCGACCATCATTCCTTTGACCGCTTGCTGCGGATGTTCCATAAAGGCCGTCATTGTCATCACAACCTCACAACCGGTAAAGATCAGGATGCTCGACTTCATGCCTCGGATCACCGGCATCAGCCCTTCACTCAAAAAAGGACGTAAATGCTGGATATCAAATATTCTGGCACTTAAGATATAACAAATAATCAGGATAAAAATACTGATCGGAAATACAATCTGAAACACGCGGGCCATGGAATTAATCCCACCATAGACCAAATAAGTGCCCACCCAGATGAACGGCATTACAATTGCCCAGATCGGAGTTCCTTCCAGAAGAAAGAACAATGTTACTTCCGCCAGAACGCGGATTTCGAAACCCGCAATCACAATAAAGTAAAGAATCAATATTGTACTCATTACACTGCCTGGAAGATTCCCAACAATTCTTTTAGAATACTGAAAGACAGTCTTCCCTGGAAATTGCTGGCTAAGCTTCACCATAACCAATATGACCAAAGATACGATGACACCTCCCAGCACTACTGAAATCCAGGCATCGGGAGTTTGCACAGCCTTAACAACATTTCTGGGCAAAGTCAAAATTCCCGCACCTAGCATTGAATTGGTCAAGATTATAGAGGCCTGCGAGGTTGTGATCTTATCATCAGTTCGTTTAAACACTGTGGTCTCCCCTCTGCTCCTGCTAAGAATACATTCTCTAGGACCTGCGCTTTTTCTTCTGGGTCTTCAGCATCTCCGGTCTTCGCTTCATGATCGATAACGGTGCACGAACGAACAAATCCTTCCAGTCACTTAAGCGGAAAGGGGAAATAGGGGTGACGTAAGGAACTCCAAAGCTTGAAAGCCGAGTCAGATGACTGCAAATAAGCAGGAAGAAAAGGATGGTTCCGAACATGCCCAGGACCGCCGCAAATAACATGCCTGCGAATCGTAAGATCCGGAGAGTAATTCCCGCACTGTACATCGGTATGGAAAACGAAGAGATCGCTGTCACGGCTACAACAATTACCAGAAACGGACTCACAATACCAGCCTGTACCGCGGCATCTCCAATGATTAGACCTCCGACAATCCCCATTGCCGGACCTATGGGCTTCGGCAGCCGGATCCCAGCTTCACGCAAGATTTCAATGGAAATTTCCAGAATCAACACTTCAATTAATGCAGGAAAGGGTACACCTTGGCGTGTTTCGATAATGGAGATCGCCAGTTGTGTAGGAATCAGTCCCGGATGAAAAGAGATAAAGGAAATATACAGCGCCGGAGCCAACAGAGCCAGAAATGATGCGCAAAACCGGAGTATCCGCAAAAGTGTACCCGGAATCCAGCGCTCATAATAATCCTCAGGAGACTGCAAAAGCATACTGAACGTCACTGGAACAACGAGTGCAAACGGTGTGCCATCCAGCAAAATCGCGACTCTTCCCTCTAACAAGGAAGCAATTACCCGATCGGGTCTTTCCGTATTCTGTGTCTGCTGAAACGGGCTTAAATAATCATCCTCGATCAACTGTTCCACATAGCCGGATTCCAGAATAAAGTCCATATCAATTTTGGAGATACGTTCCTTCACTTCCTGGAGCAGATCAGGATTTACAATGTTTTTCATATAAGCGATAACCAGGTTCTTCTTGATTTCGCTGCCTACTTCAACCATTTTCATTTCTAGATTCTTATTAAGCCCTTGGCGCCGCAGCATAGAGGTATTCTCACTAAGCACCTCGGTAAAGCCAATCCGAGGCCCACGCAGTAAAGCCTCCGAGGTTGGCTCAGTAATCGCGCGCACGGATCCATGCGGAGAACCCACCAGCAACATCTCACGCATGCCTTCGACAATCAGCGCAGTGTATCCGAATAGGACAAACTCCTGCAGTTGGTCTAAATCCTTGGCTTCACTAAGCTGAGCTAAGGGGAGCATATTCTGTTTCAAGTAGTTGTATATTCCTTCTGAAGCCTGCGTTTCGCCGGCATACATCAGATTCTGCAGCACCTGCTGATTGATTAGCTCCTCGTGCTGCATCCCCTCTACATAGACCAATGCGGCACGTGCCTGTACACCTTTAACTGAGAATTCACGAAAATGTACATCACTGTTTTCCCCCAACGCCGTTTTTATCGCTGTCAGGTCGGCATCATAGTCCTGGGTAAAAGCAGTAGACACAGGAGGCTGCGGATTTACTTCCCGATTGTCATTCTTCTTCAGTTCCGCATCCTGTGATTTGGCCTCTGTTTCCTTGGAGCGTCCGCTTCCAACATAAAAATACAAATGCCTGTAAAGATAAAAAATCCCTACGGGAAAGAGCAGCGTAATCGCCGCCTGCATAAAAATTGTCCAGTCCGGAATATAAGAGACTATTTTAGGCCACATCGCAATCATCCTCTATAGGAATCTGTTAGTACTATTCTCCTTCCACCCTATTCTTATGCAACATTTGAAACTTAAGGAAAGTTCATATATCAGCATTGGTCCGGACATAACAAAACGCCCGCATAAGCGGACGTCTGCAATTTAGAGTATTTTCAACAGGTACTGCTTAAGGTTAATTAGGTTGCTGCCACTGCTTTAAAACTTCAATCAGACCCGGGACATCTAATCCATCCAAGGAAAAAGCTTTGCGCAGCAGCTCATGCGGTATGAACTCATCGTATTTTCCGAGGTAGGGTGCTTCATCTGGGGATAACAATGATAATGGATCTGTGGCAGCCATACTTTCGGCAATGATCTCTGCTTCCAGCGTTTCTGCATCTGTTTTACCCGCAACGACCATATAATAAGGTTCCATGGGAACGATAGAACGCAGTCCCAGAGAGCTCTTCAGGTTGTTCTTCAGAAGGCGCTCCAGCGTACGGAATTGCCGACTACCGGCCCAGGGCAGAATAAACATGGAATCTCCACCCGCCGGCATAACGGACCGCACAAGCATTCCGCTTTCCTTCGCTAAACGACGGGCTCGTTCGAGCCGCGCAGCCGCACTCGGAGCTAAATACGGATACAATGAAGTGGCTCCTAAGATTTCACGGATCTTATTCATAATGCGTGTATGTACATCCCCACCCGCACCAAGCCACAACGTATCTACTTTGCCGCGTGAGGTTTTCACATAAACGGCTTTATGGCGATTATCCACCTCTTCTACCTTCCAAAGCTTACCTGCCAGAGTAAAACAGTAGCCTGGTGGTGGAACCGTTGTGATCGATCCGATTTCCTCAGTCCCGTTATAGACCACATGCTCTTCATCATCTTTGAAGACCGCGTAGAAGCGGAAGTTATTCACGATCTTCTCTCCCGCCATCCCGATGATCAAGCTGCCTTCGTCCATCTTCTCAATTTGTCCCATGCCTAACATATAGGTCATGAAAATATCATAATCAGTAGGATCTATGGTTTTAAACGAAGGCAAACTCAGAACCGCTTCTTTTAAATCATCCGGTTCGGCCTCACCCATACTTTTCAAAATGCTCATCGTCTGATGGTACAGCAGTCCAACTGGCAGCTGACGCACGACCAGGGGTTCCACCCATTTCTCGCGCACATATAGCTCAATTACCGCTATCGCTCGAAGCAGTGTCCACGGCATCCGCGCCGGAAGCTGAGCTTCCTCGTCCTCTTCCTCGGGCGTGACAAAGATCATCTCGGATGCAGCGTCTCCACGCCTGCCCGAGCGGCCTAACCGCTGCACAAAGCTTGCGCAGCTATAGGGAGCGCCGACCTGTAGCACTCGCTCCAGCTCGCCCAGATCAATACCCAGCTCCAGCGTCAATGTCGCTGCGGCAACAGCCGGTCCGGTGCCTTGCCGCAGCGCGGCTTCCGTCTCTTCACGCAGCATCGCGGAGATGCTGCCATGGTGAACGTGAAATACATCCCGTTCACCACGCTTCGCGGCCGTTCTCCGCATCTCTAGGGTCGCCGTCTCCGCATCTGAACGGCTGTTGGTGAAGATCAACGCCTTCTTCAGATGCGTATGATCATAAATAAAATCGTAATAAGACTGCTTCGCACGTTCTAAATGCTCCGCCTGCACCTCATCCCGTGCATCCGGGAAAGAGAAATGCTCCACACTTAAACGGAGCTTACGCCCGCCTTGTGGAGCGGACACTTCAACGCTCTCCCGCGTGCCCGCCGCCAGCCACTCTGAGACAGAAGCGTAGTCACTCAGCGTAGCTGATAGACCGATTCTGCGAGGATGACATCCCGCCATTCGTGAGATTCTCGCCAGCTGGCTTAACACCTGGATCCCCCGGTCAGCTCCCATAAAGGCATGCACCTCGTCAATGACAATAAAACGTAGATCATGGAACAACGCTGGTATAGCATTCGGGCGGTTCATCAACAATCCTTCAAGCGATTCAGGGGTGATTTGCAGCACGCCTGAAGGATTCTGCACCAGTTTTGTTTTATCGGCTTGTGGTACATCTCCATGCCAGTGCCACACCGGAATGTTGCCTTCACGAAGCAAATCATTCAAACGTGTAAATTGATCGTTGATCAAAGCTTTCAAAGGGGCGATATACAAAATGCCAACCGAACCGGAAGGACGTTCATACAGCTCAGTAAGCGCAGGGAAAAAAGCTGCCTCTGTCTTACCTGAAGCGGTACCTGAGGCAATCAGCAGATGATGCGGGGTATCAAAAAGCACCCGGCAGGCATCCACCTGTGCCTCACGCAAAGTCTCCCAGCGGTTCTTATAAATAAACTCTTTAATGAAGGGAGCCAGCCTATAGAACGGATTATCACTCATAATTCAAACTCCGCCAGGAATCCATCCAGTTCATTTTGCTCAGTCTCAGCTGGCTTAGCCGTTTTTTCGCCCACTAGCTGTTCAAAAGTAATCTCCGGATGCTGGTGGAGCGTATGCAGCAGATCCATGAAATCACGAACTACCTCCCGTGGAGTCAAGAGTTCTTCAGCCCCTAATCTTCCAACCGCTTCCTCCATAAAATGAACCAATTGTTCCTGTGATAAACGCGCTTCATAACCATAATGTAGGGCGTGAATCTCTTTAAGCTTTTGCAGCAGTACCAGAATTTCCTCGTGTGATAACATGTCCAGTGCAATGATAGGTCCAGTATAATTGTTCAGACCCGCCGCCCCGTACCGGCCAGCAACCAATCGCGATCGCAGTGCCTCATAACTAAATAATCCACGCCGTCCATCTTCCACAAATTGCGGTGTTCCCCCTATAAAAATCCCAAGGTTCTCTGCCTTCCCCTGCATCGTATCATTGAACATGGTAAGCAGCTTTTCATAGTTGCTCTGGCGGGAAATACTGTTCGTAATTTTATAGAGATTGACACCTTCATCAATAAACAGCAGCAGACCTTTATAGCCTATAGCCGCAGTAAATTCCGCCCAAAGCTTCATATAGTCATACCAATTATCATCATCAATAATTACGCCAACTCCAAGCGCTTTGCGGGCTTCTGTCCGAGTTGCAAATTCTCCTCGCAACCAGCGAAGCGAATCCTGTTTCTGGTCATCATCGGCCAGCTTGTGTGCATTCCAATAAGAGGCGAGCACTTTGGCAAAATCAAAACCATGCACCAAACCACGCATTTCAGAGGCTACAGCGTAAATTCGCTTCTCTACTTCTTCACCAAGCTGAGGGTGATCAGGCCCATATTCCTTCTCCTGCATCACGGACTGCTGTAGCGTAATAATCCATTTCTGCAGGATGATCTCCAATGCTCCACCATCTGGACGTGTGCGGGTCGATAAATGGCTCATTAGCTCCCGGTAAGTCGCTAGGCCTTGTCCTTTAGTTCCTACTAACCTACGCTCAGGGGACAGGTCAGCATCTGCTACTACAAAATCCCGATCCATCGCGTAATTACGGATCATCTGAAGCAGAAAGCTTTTACCGCTGCCGAATTTGCCTGTAATCAGCTTAAAAGCTGCTCCACCCTCTGCAATGTTCTCCATATCTCTTAATATGGCTTCAATCTCCGGCCGACGGCCAACGGCTATGTGCTCTAGTCCGATACGCGGAACAACACCAGCCGTCAACGAATTGACTAGCGCAGTTGTCATTCGTTTAGGTATTTTTAATTCACTCATCCAAAGTTCACCTCATTAAATATTGCGCAGCATAGAGATATATTCCTCAACAATGTCTTCCCCCTCAATGATCAGATCACCAAGAATGTCCATTGCGATTTCATTAATCTCATCAATTAGAAGCTCTGACATCGTGCCATTAGCAGCTGCCAGCTTCAGTAAAGCTTGACTTCCATCCTCATCCAAAAGAGCAAGCAGTGCTTCCCGTTGTAGTGGACTTAAAGCATTGGCAAACTGTTCTGCCTCCGATCCTATGCTAACCGCTTGAGCTTCTTCAATCACCTCTACAGGCAACAATTCTTCCTTACTATCTTGTATTGGATCGATTTCACCGATAGTTGCTTCGAGCTCGCTAGCCTCGTAATCTTGCTCGTCCATATTCTCAACCGTAAGCATCGTCCGTACAATTTCAGAATCACTTTGCAGGCGTTCTAGCTTCTCAGGATCTATGACGACTGTCGGCCCTTTGTCTTCCTGTGTCTCTTTAAGGTACTCACGCTTTAGAAAACGAGTGATCAAATCGTCCATATCGGCATCTACATTAATACCTTTAAGTCGTCCGCGGTAGCCCATCAGTTCCCGGAGTTTATTCTCAGTCAGACGAAATAGCCTTGTAATCAGACTGCGAAGTGGTGGAGATTTACTAATACGTACAACCGGTATAAGAACAGAATAGCCATATAATGAAATATCATATACGGCACTTCGGAATAAATAACGCTCCCGCATCACCGCTGGTCCAGGCGGAAACATTTCAACTAGATTGGAGCCGTGTTTCCGGGTGACATAAGCATTAATTAACGCCACGACCTGCGGAATGTATTGTTCAAGAGCCTCATTGCCTTCTCCGATGTAGAACTTGGATTTACTAATATCATAGTCCGACATTGCCGTTAATACTGCGAAGGTTAGCTGCTCAGGAGCAGTCGTCAGTCCTCTCATTAATTCAAGCTCCGCCAGATCCCCAGCAAGACCACGTGAACGAGCCACAATGATAGAAAGCGGGACATCCAAATGATGTACAAAAGAGAAGTCCGCGATCCAGCCGCCAAGATATTGATCCAAACGTTTATAACTTTCCCGGTAAGCTTCCCAGATCAGATTTAGCTGCCTATAGCCATCATTAGGGTCAGTCCACCCCACGCCATTAATAAGCTCATATACATGCAGAAAAATATAAGAAAGATCTGTTTTCAGATATCTGCCTTGTCTAACTTCATTCCGCCAATAAAAATACCATCTGCTTTGCGTGCCTGTCATATGGCCATATGTAGGCCAGTAACTCTTAAAAGGAACAAAAAGCGCTGAGTCCTCAGTTTTTTCAACTAATTCCTTCGCTCTTGTTACGAACTGCCCTTCGGTGGTAGTCACAGGCTCCGGCGTTTCCATCTCTGTATCCCAAAGCTGCAGCTGTAATGAAGGTTCAGGGGTTGAATTTGTTTTGCCATTATTCTTAGAAGATGACTTAGGCAGCGCAGGTTCAGGGGAATTTCGCGGTGGAATCGGTACATTTTGTTCCGTACTTTCCCAGACTAATTCTGTGAAATGCGGTTGCTTCCTATCATTACTCATGTGCGATCGCTCCGTCCTTATAAATAAGGATTAATGTAAAAAAACGGTCCTGTTCACAACTGTGAAGGAACCGTTTTGTTCTTACGTGAATAGTGGTCATCCATAAGGACGACAACATCGTTTCTTCTTGATATTTTAGCATTGTTGATAGATTAACATCAAGTATGTAATGCAGAATCACACTTTAGAGAAGCTCGGTTCCCTTTGTTTCTTTGCCAAGGAACAATACCGCTAATGCACCGATAATAATCGTTACAAAAAATAGCATAAAGATCGAGCCAATCGCCATAGATTTACCTACTAGAACCCCTACCAGCAAAGGTGCGATAATGCCCCCAATCCGGCCAAAGGAAGTTGCTAAACCAGCGCCTGTGGAACGAATAGCCGTTGGATACAGCTCTGGTGTATAAGCATACATGCCACCCCAAGCGCCAAGATTGAAGAAGGATAAACAAATTCCGGCAGCCATCAGCATGCCTTCAGTAGTCGCATTTCCGAACCATGCAGCGCTAACTGCAGTGAACAGCATATAGATGACTAGGACAAATTTACGTCCGAACTTTTCAATAAAGTAAGCGGCAGTAAAATATCCAGGCAGCTGAGCGAGCGTCATAATAAGCACATACTCGAAGCTTTTGACCAAGCTGAAGCCTTTAAGTACCATAACTGTAGGCAGCCATAGAAACATGCCATAATACGAGAACACCACCGTAAACCATAAAATCCACAACATAATTGTAGAACGGCGATATTCTGGCGACCATACGGTAGCGATTCGTTTCTTTAAGGAAACGGGTGCCTTTTTAATCTCAGCAAATTTCGGTGAATCATCAATCGCCCGTCTTAGATATAAAGCGTAGAGTGCAGGTACAGCCCCAATTCCGAAAGCTATACGCCAGCCATAATCAGGGATAATGAAGAACGCGATTAATGCCGAAGCAATCCAACCGACTGCCCAAAAGCTCTCCAAAAGCACAACCGCACGGCCTCTCTCCTGAGCAGGCATGCTCTCTGAGACCAAGGTAGAAGCGACAGGCAGCTCTCCGCCAAGACCAAACCCAGCAATAAAACGAAGCACACAGAGGATCGCAAAGCCTGTTGCAAATGCAGATAATCCGCTTGCCGCCGAGAAAATAAGGAGTGTCCACAGCAATACCGGTTTACGGCCAAAGCGGTCTGCTAATATCCCTGCCGCTGCAGCACCTACTGCCATACCGACGGAATTAATACTAGTCAATATACCGATCTGCTCCGGTCCCAGATTCCAATCCTTAGCTAAAGCTGCTACAACAAAAGAAATCATTCCGACGTCCATCGCATCGAACATCCAGCTCAAGCCAGCGCTGAAGAGTAATTTCCTTTGTTTCGGATTCCGCAGCAGTGTCATTTGATTCACTTCGAAGCCCCCTTATTTCAACCTGTTAACCAATAAACTTACTTTTGATTGTTTCACTTATACATTTTAAAATTGAAGTGCTCAAAAATCAAGAAATAAAGCAGCATTAAAGTATTGCCTAGCCAGCGATTGAAAATAACAGGTCTGCACAGAAATTGTGGCGATAAGCAGCATATTACGAACGGATTCTCTCTGCGCTCTCGACAAATGTGTCAGCCGGTTAATTACACGATCTATAGAGCTTTTTAACGAGGTATCTTCTTTCCAAGAGAACTCCTTGTGCAACACTTGATCTACTTTACATTGCGTCTGAATCGATGGATTGCTTTTGATCTCCTCAAAAAGCCCTGCATAGGCGTAATACAGCTTGGCCGGTTCAATTAGATCATCATCATCCCGATCCGGCTTTAGGAACATTAGCTGGAACAGTTGGCGGATACTTTCAAAGTTAAGAGCGGATTTGAGATCATCGATAATAAACAAAAGCGCCGCCTGATTAACCGAATATTTCTTTCCTTCTTTAGGCGAACCGAGATATTCCTTGAAGTCGCGCTTGACCCAATTTTGCATAGCTGTGACGGTCAATGTGGAATACTCTATAAGATGGCCCAATGAAGCAATTTCACCAAGTGAAAAGCCTTTTACATGGCCGCCTTTAATGATCTTTTGTAATATGGGTGGAACATTGGTTGATAAAAAAGCGGGCAACGAAGTCCCCTTTTGTAATTCTTCACGGTGAAACTTTGCCCATGCCTCTTGGAGGATATTCAGCGGTTTCCGGTCTGACAATCCGGTCAATGAGAGCAGTAGACTGGACATCTCCACACGAGTCAATGCAAATGATTCCATATCTGTTTCCCTCCACCATTTGATATTTTACTGAAAAGTTCGTAGAATAGTTCATAAGAACTCATAATAATAAGTATAACCTATTTTAGGAACGAAAGGGATGGTAAAGATTATATGGGTATAGGACTTAGTTTGACGTTGGTGGTTATTTTGATTATTTTAACCGCTTTTTTTGTAGCAACAGAATTTGCATTGGTGAGACTTAGAGGTAGCCAGATCAGTCAAATGGTGCTTGACGGAAAGAAGAATGCCTTGGCAGTACAGAAGGTATCCGCTAATCTCGATGGCTATTTATCCGCTTGTCAGCTCGGGATTACCATCACTGCGCTGGGTATTGGTGCACTGGCAGAGCCTGCATTCGAACAGTTATTGCTTCCTATTTTCGACTGGGCCAATATCAGTTCTAGTGTGAGTCACCCTCTTGCGTTTTTACTCGCATTCATCATTGCAACATTCTTGCACGTCGTTGTCGGAGAACTTGCTCCGAAGACGGCAGCTATAAACATTCCGGAAAAAATCGGTCAAATTACTTCACCGCTGATTATTTGGTTCTACAGAATTTTGTACCCTCTCATTTGGTTCATGAACGGTTCCGCTAATATGCTTGTTCGTCTTTTTGGGATGAAACCAGCTAGTGAGCATGGAGACGCGCATAGTGAAGATGAGATTCGTTTGATCCTGTCCGAGAGTTACGAAAGCGGGAAAATCAATAAAGCCGAATATGGCTATGTTAACCGAATCTTTACTTTTGATGAGATGCTCGCCAAAGAAATCATGGTTCCGCGAACCGATATGGTATGTCTTTTCACCAATCATTCGTTGAAAGAAAATTTCGAAATTATCCGCAAGGAGCAATATACTCGTTTCCCTGTGGCACAAGGCAGCAAGGATAATATTATCGGAATGATCAACACGAAACAGCTCTATTTGCAGTATGATAACAATCCTGATTTTGATTTCCATAGCTTAATTCAACCCGTACTGACAGTATCTGAGGTGACACCGGTCAAGAATCTTCTAACTCGTATGCAGTTGGAGCGTGTGCATATTGCCTTGCTGCTTGATGAATATGGCGGAACATCCGGTCTCATCACGATTGAAGATATTTTGGAAGAAATCGTTGGTGAAATCCGTGACGAGTTTGACGGTGATGAACGCAGAGAAGTCGAAAAAATAAGCGATACTAACTATCTGTTCGACGGTAAGGTATCTCTGTTAGAGGTCAAGGATCTTACAGGGCTTGATTTCGAAGATGAAGAAGTGACCACAGTTGGAGGCTGGGTATACAGTCATATCGCAGATCCAGCCATTGGCAAAAGTATTGTTCGTGACCATGTAACATTGACCATCCGCGAGATGAACAGATACCGTGTCCGCAAGGTTGAAGTTGTTATCGAACAATCAAGCAACACTGAATCATCATAAATCACGAAATCATAACCTTTATTCATAAAAAAAAGGATAGGGTCATCAGATTAAATCTGACACTCTATCCTTTTTTCTTTTTGGAGAATTTTGCTCATATAATACTCATCCACCCACTCACCATCGACAATAAGAGATTTCCGCTTCGTCCCTTCGATTTCAAACCCGCTCTTGGTATACAGCCCCAAAGCAGCTTGATTATGGGTCATGACGGATAACTCAAGACGAACAATCCCATTGTTCATAGCCCAGATGTCCATCTCCCGGAACAGGCCAGCCCCAATCCCATTCCCCTGATATTGTTTCTGAATCCCAATCACTATGTACGCGCTATGTCTATTGCGTCTAACACTTCCACCTCTAACAGACAAGTAACCTGCCAAATGATCGTCAACCTCTGCCCCTATAAGAATTGAAGTTTCTGCTGCCAGAAAGCTTTCGAGCATTTCTTTGACCTGACAAAGACTAGCTTGTCTTTCATCCGGTTCCAATAACATAAATTTGGACTCTTGGTCTAACTGATGCTGAAGTCGAAGCAGTTCACCTGCATCCTCCGGCACCAGTTCTCTAAGTGTAACCATCATATCATCACTTCCAATCGTAAATAACTATAAATACTTCTTGAATACCTTACTGGAGCTGCTATCATAACCAAGAATTTCGTAGAAACGATGCGCTTCTTCTCTCTTTGCAGCACTTGATAACATAATCTTAAGGGCTCCCTTGGAGATTGCTACATTCTCGGCATGTCTCATTAGCATTGCGCCATACCCTTTTCCTCGTACTTTTTCAGCCACAATGACTCTTTCTATGACAGCAAAGGGCCTATCGTCACACAAAGCATCCATACAAAAATGAAGATGTAACGACCCGACAATTGTTTCTTGTTCTTCGCACACATATAGAAAACTCTCCGGATGATCTGCGATCTGCTTCAGCCGCTCAGGAGATACATGAATAGCTGGATGCTCAGGCAGCAAAATCCGATAAAGTTCTTCAATGAAGGTAGCGTCTTCGGGCACTGCTTCTCTTATCATTCGTCTACTCCCTTCTATACAACGATTAACAACGACAGACCATGATCACATTTCCATCGGGATCTTTAAAATTAAACCAATGATCATGCTCAATATCCGTGAGAATCTCTCCTCCGTTGGCCTTTACATAATCATAAGCAGCATCAATATCCTCGGTGTTAAGATGAAACGAAGGGATGTTTAGAACAGATTCAGCGGTGTAAATCTTACTGTCCAAAACGATGCCCGGTCCCTGCATAGGGACTACATATAAATGACCGAATAATACCTCTCCATCTAATGGGAGTCCAAGCAATTGGCAATACCATTGTTTTGATTTCTCAATATCCTTTACCGGAATAAAAACAGCACCAATCTGATTCAGAATCGGACTTATCATCATTAAGAAAGCCTCCTCTTTTAAGTTGACGGATAGGGTGTTATTCTAGAATAATTCGATAAAATATGTCAATTACCTCCCTCCATTTAGGGAAGGGCTGGTAAGTTGTGTTATAATTCTGTGAGCATTACTCCAATATCACGTACGTCAGGAGAATTACATTGGCTAACCTGAACTTCGGTGGTTTTAAAATGACCCCGCCCAAAGTTTTATCACTAGGATTCTTAATCCTTATCACTGCCGGGACTTTTCTGCTTAGTCTCCCGGTCTCCTCAACATCCGGACAAATATCCTTTATCGATGCCTTGTTTATGGCGACTTCAGCCACTTGTGTAACAGGCCTTGCGGTCATTGATACGGGGACTCAGCTAACTACCTTCGGACAAGTTGTTCTACTCATTTTATTTCAAATCGGAGGATTAGGCTTTGTAACGATGGCTACTTTGATTACCTTGGTCCTTAATAAACGGATATCCTTGAAAGAGCGAATCCTTTTGCAAGAATCCATGAACCAAAATTCGATGCAGGGAATTGTACTCTTAATCCGTAGAGTCCTGATCTATTCTCTTGTTATTCAGCTGTCGGGGGCCGTGTTGTTTGCTGGAAGGTTTATGATGGATATGCCCTTTGGGAAAGCAGCATATTATGGGATTTTTCACAGTATATCTATCTTTAATAATGCAGGCTTTGATCTGTTCGGAGATATTCATGGGCCGTTTAGCGGACTTACTCGTTTTGTAAATGATCCCATTGTTAACTTCACCTCAATGAGTCTCATATTTCTTGGAGGGATTGGTTTTATCGTTCTGTCTGATCTTATGGACTTTCCTAAACGCAGAAGACTCACTCTTCATTCAAAGGTTGTTCTATGGACTTCTCTTATATTGATTGTTATTGGTGCGGGGCTGTTTTTTTTACTGGAGTTTAATTCTACGCTGAAGCCCTTGAGTGCAAGCGGAAAGTTTTGGGCGACCTTTTTACAAGCGGTAACTCCGCGATCTGGTGGTGTCACCACCATTGAAGTTCCACTTTTACGGCAATCCACACAATTTCTAATGATTCTATTGATGTTTATCGGAGCTGCACCTGGGTCGACGGGTGGAGGTATCAAGATCACTACATTCGCCGTACTGGTTACTGCAGTAGCTGCGCGATTACGGGGGAAAGAAGATATTGTAATGTTTCGCCACCGGATCGCTAAAGAAAATGTATATAGAGCCCTCACCATCACATTAATGTCTCTTATGCTGCTTGTCATCGCTACGATGTTATTATCCTTAACCGAGAGCGCTGAATTTCTAACTGTACTTTTTGAAGCTGTATCTGCTTTTGGAACCTCAGGCTTATCTATGGGCCTTACTCCGGAACTGACTACGGCAGGAAAGGTTCTAGTAATTATCCTGATGTTTATGGGCCGGACCGGACCACTTACACTTGCTTATGCTTTGAAACCAAAAGGTAGTAAAGAACTGTACCGTTACCCAGAAGGTAAGATAACGATTGGATAATCATGATATGGCCAGCGGCTACCAGATAATGCCGCTGGCGTCATATCAATAAAAGTATTATTCTTCCACGATTTCTTGTTGATCAAGTGCAGCATCCAGCAACTGATTGTACACATCATCGTTATTCTCCAGCAATGCATCCGTTTCTAAGAACTGTTCCTCGCTCCCAGGCTCACCCGCAAAGCTTAGACTGTAATCCCATTCCGTTCCTCTTGTACTGAAGAAAGTAATTTCATATGGAGCCTTATGATTTTCGAGAGTGAATACAGTCCTCCCTACATAACTTTTATCTTCTTTACGGCTCATTTCAGCACTTACGATCTCTAAATTCATCCACTATCTTCCTTCCTATCATCAAATCAGCTACCCTTTCAGTATATCATTGAAATGAATGTAATTCCTTCTCTTTGCACTGTAAATTCCACGTAATTGACTTTTTTCATCCGGCGGTTAATAATTTAGTACAATGCTTGTAAAGTACTAAACTATTAGTAAATGGAGGAAATTACAATGACTGATTTTCAGGCTAAGCTTAGTAAATATGCAGATTTAGCTGTACAAATAGGTGTTAATGTTCAACCCGGGCAAATTCTAGTGGTGAATGCACCGATTCTTGCCGCTGATTTCGTACGTCTAATTACCGCTAAGGCATATGCTATCGGAGCAAGTTTAGTTAAGGTGAACTGGAGTGATGCAAGCATTACACGCCAACAGTTTGAACACGCTGCACCAGAGGTATTCACTCAGCCTCCTACTTGGTACGCAGGTGAAATGACTGAATTCGCCGAAAAAGGTGCGGCTATCCTTAACGTGATCGCTGAAGATCCTGATGCACTTAAAGGTATTGATCCAGTACGTATCTCCAATTTCCAAAAAGTTCGCGGAGCTGCCCTCACCAAATATCGTGAAATGCAAATGTCCGACAAAGTGAGCTGGAGTATTGTAGCTGTTCCTTGTCAAGCTTGGGCGGATAAAGTATTCCCTGAGGTTCCAACCGAAGAACGTGTAGATAAACTCTGGGAAGCCATTTTCCACACCGTGCGTCTTGACCGTGAAGATCCAGTAGCTGCATGGCAGGAGCATCTTGACACCTTGGAGCAAAAAGCGAATGTACTCAATGCAAAAAAATATAAAAAGCTGCATTACATAGCACCTGGCACTGACCTTAGCATCGAGCTTCCTGAAGGCCATATCTGGGCACAAGGAGACAGCATTAATGCAAAAGGTCATTCTTTTGTAGCCAATATGCCTACCGAAGAAGTCTTCACTGCACCACTAAAGACTGGTGTTAATGGCACTGTAAGAAGTACAAAGCCACTTAGTCATGGCGGCAACATCATCGATGGCTTCTCTATTAGCTTTGAGAACGGCCGTATTATAAGTGTTACTGCTGAGCAAGGTCAAGAAGCGCTAGAGCACCTCATTAGCATGGATGAAGGAGCGAAATACTTAGGGGAGGTTGCCTTGGTTCCTCATAAATCCCCTATTTCTGAATCCAACATTCTTTATTACAACACATTGTTTGACGAAAATGCTTCTAATCACCTTGCTATAGGTATGGCTTATGCCTTCTGTTTAGAAGGCGGTAAAGACATGAATCCAGAGCAGTTAATTGAGCATGGCCTCAACAATAGTGTAACCCATGTGGATTTCATGATCGGGTCAGCTGAGATGAACATTTACGGGATAACTGCTGATGGAACTGAAGAACCTGTCTTCCTGAATGGAAACTGGGCGTTCTAATTTAAGCACACAAGAGATACAGGATATTGGGAGGAATAGAAACTATGTTGGATTTCAAGCAAAAGCTGGAGAATTACGCATTGCTGGCCGTGAAGATTGGCGTTAATATTCAACCGGGTCAGACACTCGTTGTGAATGCAGATATTGTATCCGCAGAGCTTGTGCGACTTGTGGTTCGTAAAGCCTATGAAGCCGGCGCGAGACTTGTAAAGGTAAATTATAGTGATGAAGTTGTATTACGTACACGTTATGATCTTGCTCCATCCGATTCCTTCCTGGAGCCGCCGCAGTGGCAAGCCGATGAATTAGAGGATCTTGCTAAAAAGGGAGCCGCATTTCTAACCATTATCTCCGCTGACCCAGATCTTTTAAAAGGCGTTGAACCGGGAAGAATTGCCGATAATCAACGTATCTCTGGGCAGACCCTAGCACCTTATCGTGAGTACTTAATGGGGAATCATGCGAGCTGGAGCGGCCTTGCCTTCCCATCAGCCTCTTGGGCAGCAAAAGTGTTTCCTGACGCTCCATCAGAGCAGCAGGTTGAACTATTATGGGACGCCATCTTTAAAGCCACACGTGCGGATCAGGAAGATCCTATTGAAGCATGGAGCCGCCATTTAGATGGACTCAAAACTCGTTGCGCTTCCTTGAATGAAAGTAAGTTTCGCAAGCTGCACTATACAGCACCTGGTACAGATTTAACTATTGAGTTGCCGGAAGGACACATCTGGTGTCAGGCAGGAGCTGTGAACGGTAAGGGCGTCCCTTTCCTAGCCAACATTCCAACGGAAGAAGTGTTTACTGCCCCTCTGAAGTCTGGTATTAATGGTAAAGTGAGCAGCACTAAGCCACTTAGCTACGGCGGCAATCTAATCAATAACTTCACGCTGACCTTTGAGAACGGTAAAGTGATTGATTTTACTGCTGAAGAAGGCGCAGAAACTCTGGCATCACTAATCGCACTGGATGAAGGCTCTTCCTATCTTGGTGAAGTTGCTTTGGTGCCTTTCCACTCTCCGATTTCTGAGAGCGGTATTCTTTATTACACTACGTTGTATGATGAGAATGCCTCCTGTCATTTGGCTTTAGGTGCAGCTTATGCCTTCACAATTCAAGAAGGAATTACGATGACTAAAGAACAGCTGTTGGAAAAAGGAATGAATCAAAGCCATACCCATGTTGACTTTATGATGGGCTCACCTGAAATGAATATTGACGGAATTAACGATGATGGAACAACAGTACCTATCTTCCGTAATGGGGATTGGGCTTAAGGCTTAAACAACACCCGTTAGATCCTAGATAGAACCAACTTCAAACAACCCGCTTAGCTCTCTAATTAGAGAGTAAGCGGGTTGTTTTTGTTTTAACAGCAACATTTCAGGTGGTAAAATGCCCAAATTTGAATAAAAGTTCAATATTTGTTCACACTATTGTTGATTTCCGTTCACAAATATGTCACAATACAGTTAAGGATTGAATTTCCAAGGAGGGGATTATCATGTTGAGAGACCCAGTATCCAAAGAAGTTGACAGCCTCGAAGAAGAACAGCTAGAAATTCAACCACCGGTAGATTCAAGAATTGTTGCATCTAATGCTATTAAATACACTGCCTATGTTATGCTGCTTTTTGGATTCTTGTATTTCCTGATTGCTTACTTGGCGCCTATGTTGGAACCTTAATGTGATGGATATAATTTTATTGGAAAACGCTTACGGTTAATCACTCTCTATGGAGCAGTGATTAACCGTTTTTATTAATTCCATGAGAATGCTTTGTTTGTCCAAGCTATTGCTGTTGGCGACCATACCCCGTTCATCTTCGTTTGTATCCAAGCTATGGCCTCTTCTCTATCCCCTTCAAAAGCGGATAAACCGTTATCTGACATCCAGTGACTGACCGTCTCGAACGAGGTGCTGCTCCAGCCATTTACTTCACCTTCATCATTCAGGCGTTGCTTGATGCCTGAGATCACCATATCTAACGATCCTTGAAGCTCAGTAACCGCGTTATCGAAGGCTGTTTTCTTTTCTTTTGCCTTCATATCAGCCTCTGCCCGAAGTTTACGTGTATCAATGCCTTCATGTTCACGAACAATCTGCAGTAAGGTCACAGCTTCTTTACTAGCCAACCCATCCTTATACCGCTCTTCAATAGATTTGGTACTGCCTACTGCTGCTACAAATGCCGGAAACCACTCCCTTGAGACCAAAATAGCCTTTTTCTTAATAAACTTTCCGTATCCTGCAAGACCCTCACCTGGAAACTGCGCACGCCATGACCACGGATCTAAATCTGTTCCAGTATGCCAATTCTCGGGCTTAGTTAAGCCGTTTAAAGACGGGTGCCCGGGAATCAGCGCAGCAAGCGGTAAAATCCCCAATTTCGCAATAATCTCTGCTGTTTCCCCATAAGTGGTGACACTACCTTGTTCGTATTCCTGACCCATTTGTTCATCATCTCCTAGATCTAATTTAATCTGATTTCATATTTCCAATTCCGGTTATAAAAGTGCTAATCAAGCGGGTTAGACTCTCGTTAGTATCGAGCGCCATACCAAATCCACCCTTTTGATCCAATGAGGCGAATCCATGTAGAATACTCCGTAATCCCCTTACGGCATGAAGTTCTCCTTCTTCACCTAATTGATAACTCTTCATCACCTGAATTATAAACTGCAAAATATGCTCACTAGCCGCTTCAAGCTCCGTGTTCTCCTGTTCAGGCGCTCGTAGTGTAGTCTCATACAAACCTGGTCTACTTCTAGCAAAATCCACATATGCTCGGCCCATCGCGTGTACAGCAGCATCTCCATTTAATCCCTCAGCTGCGTTCGACATGCATGTAAATAATAACTCTAAACCGTAAATGGCGAGCCCGGTCCGCAAATCCTGCAGGCCATTTATATGGTTATATAGTGACGGGGAACGAACACCTAGTTTAGCTGCTAGTGCAGCCAAGGTAACAGCTTCTATACCTTCAGCATCGGCAATTTCTGCTGCTCTAATCACTAGCGTGTGACGATCTAATCCTGCTCTAGGTGACATTTAATTACTCCTATCCTGAATCATTTGTGCCTTACGTATGGCTTTCTCCATCTCTTGCTTTGGCGCTTTAAGTAAGTTGCCGTGACCCACAGCAAGTAAAGCTGGAGATAACTCTAGAAGCTTAATCGCACTATTCAGAGCTTGAGCTTTATTCCATGTAGCCATTGCTGGAAAAGGAAACAGGGGGATGATGGTTCCAGCCACCGCAGTTCCCCGGAAGGTCTGAAGAGCATCCCCCACGATTACAGCACCGCTGCGTGAATCAAGGAAAGACATAGAGCCGGGGGTATGTCCTGGAGTGTGAATCGCTGATAATGAGCCAATGGTATCCCCTTCGTGGAGAAGGACATCTGGCTTGGTAGCTATCTTCTTCGGCACGCCTCCCTTAATAGGGGTTTGAGGTTCTCCTTCCCGAAGTGAACGATCTCCACGTAGTAATGCCGAATCTCGCTCAGAGATGTACACCTGAGCCTCTGGACGTTGCTTTTTCAGTCCATCCAGTGCCCCAATATGATCATCATGCGCATGCGTTAAGATTATGCGTGTAAGCTTCTTATTTAGCTTCGCTTCAGTCTCCATAATTCCTTTTAGACTAAATGGCATAGCCGCATCTATTAAAGTCAATCCATCATTTTCCTCAATAATGTAACAATTCACTGGAAAAAAATTAGGCATCCAAGTCAACTGCAATAAATGACCTTCACGTGTTACTCTCATCCTTACCCCTCCGATAAACTAATGGTATTAGCTTAAATATAAACTAATAACATTAGTTTTGCAAGAGGTGGTTATCTTTAATATTTAATATTTAATTCTCAATGTTCTTGTCAGCATTTTTGTTGGATTTATTAATTATGTACCACATCGCCCAAGTGACCCCTATGAAAAATACAACCGCCCCCACGAGAGTACTCGATATATTTTTTCTAATATCCACTTCTCCCGCTTCTCTAAAATCAAGCAAAAATGTTAGCGTGGCCCAAATAATCGTGCTGATAACTCCCGATATTAAATGAATCTTCTTAAACCGTTTGAGTTCTCCTTCCTTACTTGGCAGCAGGTATATCCCATCTTTGACACAACGAACGGTAACATACAAGCAACCTAACAGCATAATCCCAAAAGTATCAACCCAATATTTGATGTCCCACTCCAGGATAAATACTTTTACCAAAAGGCTAATCATAAATCCCACTAACACAATCAACAATCCGTGCGTACTAAACTTCTGAATTTCTGTGATAATTCGTTCGTCTTTAATCTTTGGCCCTTTCACAACTAATCCTCCCAAAAAATATCGTTTAATGACGTATCTAACGCCTTGCAGATGGCTATGCACAGCTTAATCGTTGGATTATAGTTACCAGCTTCAATCAGGCCGATCGTCTGCCGTGTAACCCCTACAACTTCCGCTAACTGTTCTTGGGAAAGATTCTTTTGGATCCTAGCCAGCTTCAACTTGATGTTTTTGTTCTCTCCCACTCCATAACCCCTTTTAATGTTTGTCATGCATTCCATTTTCCACCATTGTAATCTATATCGGTCATTATGTACATTATATATTGCATTTAATTGGTGGGATCAACGTTCGTTTGACTTTTGGATCGACGTGTCATATTAGGATCGACGTTTCTTATTAAGATCAACGTTTCATATTAGGATCCAGACTTCATTTTCCATTCCCTCTCCGTCAGGAAATACTTTCTCCCCACCGTTGGATCAAATGGTGAAGAGTGATTGTGATTGTAACTGAGTCCTTAGCCAGTCAGCTGCGATGCCTAACTCGCCGCCTTTGCTAGTATGTAAGCACACTTTTGCCAATGGCTCGGACTCAGATGACCTTATTTCTCCAATTCGCACTTTTTAGGCGAGCTATCGGACCCAATTGCAGCTATTTACTCAAAATCACACCAATTCTGCGACGTTACATGGTAATAAGAGCTATGCGGTCCGATACTTCTGCAAAATGACTTAAAAAGCTCAAATAGCTGTTATACGGTCCGTAACATACTGAGGGTCTTTAGTTAGTTTGGGTAGTTTAGGTTAGTTTGGAGTTAGTTCACTTATTCGCCGTTGCATCGGACTGAGGAGTCCTTATTTCGTAGATTTGCAGCTAATTGACGTGCTATCGGACCCAGTTGCAGCTATTTACTCATAACCACACCAATTCTGCACAGTTACAAGGTAATAAGAGCTATGCGGTCCGATAGATCGGCAAAATGACTCAAAAAGCTCAAATAGCTGCAATACAGTCCGTAACATACTGAGGGTCTTTAGTTAGTTTGGGTAGTTTGGGGTTAGTTCGCTTATTTGCCATGGCGTCGGACTGAGGAGTCCTTATTTCGTAGATTTGCAGCTAATTGACGTGCTATCGGACCCAGTTGCAGCTATTTACTCATAACCACACCAATTCTGCACAGTTACAAGGTAATAAGAGCTATGCGGTCCGATAGATCGGCAAAATGACTCAAAAAGCTCAAATAGCTGCAATACAGTCCGATACGGAGATCAGTAGGAAGCCCGCAGAAGGTCAATAGGAGATCACTATGAAGTAAGTAGAAGGTTGAGCCACATAAGCAGAGGACCGGCAGCGAAACGTGATCAGCACCCAGCAGCCCTTCCCCCCTCACCCGACTACGGCTAGTCTAAGCAACAAAAAAAAGCATCCCTAAGGATACTTTTGATAATTCGACGCTTATGATCTTTCGATGCTAATGATCTATCGATGTTTTTGATCTTTCGATCTTTCGATCTTTTTGATCTTTCGACGCTTTTTCGATCTTTTTGATCTTTCGCCGCTTTTAATATACGAATGCCTTCGACTTTCCTTATTCCACTACGCCATTCTCTGGATAGAAGTCTACGATCTTCAGCAGCTCCGAAGCGTCTGTGCGTGGACGGCTGTCAGGTACAGTCTCCGGATATCCGGCATGGATCATGGCTACAATTTTTTCGCCGGGCTTCACACCAATTTTAGTGCGGAATTCAGGGTTGTTGATGTATGGATCAGTCTTCCAAATCGTTCCTACACCTTGCTCCCAAGCTGCGAGCTGGAAGTTCTGTACAAGTGCAGACGCTGCTGCAAAATCCTCGTCCCACTCTCTCTGCCGAGGATCTTCAGGCATCACTACGATTACTGTTAATGGAATATTCGAGATATATTCTTTACGTTTAGCAGCCACTTCTGGATCAGCTATAGCACGTTTTACAAAAGCAAATGCAGATTCAGCTAGGAATTTCGAACCTTCCCCTTGAAAGGCAATAAATCTCCACGGCTCACGCACACCATGATTCGGTGCCCATACCGCTACATTTAATAATTCCTCTAAAAGGCCTTGTGGAAGTGGATCTTTTTTAAAAAGCTTAATCGAGCGTCGTTCTTTTATTATTTCGGCCACACTATTCTGTTGAGTCTGTTGAGATTGCGTCATAAGATCCACTCCCTAATATAGTAATAATGATAATCATTATCACAAATGATACAGCATCTTTCTGCCTTTTGCAAATAACAGGTAACCATTCGAATCACTGTTAATTTCATTTAAAAACAACCGATATACTTCGCAGAAACTTTCGGATGTTATTGTTTCTCTGCATATTAACTCTTGAATTCACAAAAAAACACCGTTCCTGAAGGAACGATGTTCACAGCTTCAGCCGAATCGGCCCATGATATATTCTTGCGTCATTTGATTCTCTGGATTGGTAAAGACTTTATCCGTCTTATCATATTCGACAAGGGAGCCTAGATAAAAGTATGCGGTATAATCAGAGATCCGAGCTGCCTGCTGCATATTATGTGTCACAATAACGATGCGAAGCTCTTCTTTCAACTCCTTGATTAGCTCCTCTACTTTACCTGTGGAGACCGGGTCTAGAGCTGATGCTGGTTCGTCCAAGAGCAGAATTTGCGGGTTAACCGACAACGCTCTAGCAATACAAAGACGCTGCTGTTGTCCACCGGAAAGTGCAAGCGCTGAATCTTTTAAACGATCCTTTACCTCATCCCACAATGCTGCTTTGCGAAGACTGCTCTCAACAATCTCATCAAGAGCCTTTTTACCTTTAATGCCGTGATACTTAGGTCCAAAAGCGATGTTATCGTAAATCGATTTATAGAACGGATTTGGCTTTTGCCATACCATCCCGATCTTCTGGCGCAGCTTAATCACATCCGTACCCGGAGCATTAATATCCACTCCATCAATCCAGATGCTTCCTTTTGTTTTTGAACCAGAAATTTCGTCATTCATCCGGTTCAAAGAACGAAGAAAGGTTGATTTACCGCAGCCGGATGGGCCGATCAGTGCAGTAACCGTATTTTCAGCAAATGGAAGGCTTATCCCCTTTACTGCCTCATATGTTCCGTAAAAAATACTCAGGTCTTCGGTTTGAAAAGATTCACGCACTGCTGTTGCCGACGTTCCCATCGATTACTCCTCCTACATCTCTACTTTAATTTGTATGATTAGTTCATTCTTTTTGAAGCTGTAAGCTTACGATAAATAAATCTTCCGAAATAACGTGCTGCCAGATTGAAGATTAACACCATAATTACAAGCACCGCCGAAGCTCCCGCAGCAATTTGTGCAGCGTCTGGAGCTAGACCTTCACTGTTGACCTTCCAAATGTGGACAGCCAGCGTTTCCGCTGGACGGAAGGGATTCAGTGGTGAATTCGCACTAAGTGGATTCCAGTTGGTGAAATCCAATCTTGGACTACTCATCCCTGCTGTGAACATCAAGGCAGCTGCTTCCCCAAAGACACGGCCAGCGGACAAGATAGTACCTGTAATAATTGTAGGTAATGCTACCGGAAACAACACCGAGGTAACAATTTTCCACTTGGACAATCCTAGTGCAAAACCAGCCTCTTTTTGTTGTTTTGGAACACTACGGAAAGCTTGCTCTGTAATCCGCACCATCAGCGGCAGATTAAAGACCGTCAATGCCAGCGCACCGGAGATTAAGGAGAAGCCCAGATTGAAATAGTTAACAATCAGCAATAGACCAAACAAGCCGACTACGATGGAAGGGAAAGATGACAATACTTCAACAATCAAGCGAATAAAGCCGGTAATCTTACCGGGACGAGCGTATTCCGCCATATAAATACCGGCACCCAGTCCAAGCGGAACTGTAATAATAAGTGTCAGTACCAACAGGAATAAGGAGTTAAATAGCTGCGGTCCGATCCCTCCACCTGCACGAATCTTTTGCGGTGCGGAGAAAAGAAAATCCCAACTGATATGGCTTAAGCCTCTAAAGAGGATATATCCCAAAAGTCCAAGTAGAATGGCAACGATGAGCATCGCGAAAAATACAATAAGACTGGTGGCAATTTTATTTACGGTTCTCGGCTTCAAATTTTATTTCTCCTTTCAAGCATTCTCACAAAGAAGACAAATACGAAAGTCATCAGCATGAGAACCAGTGCCATACTCCACAGTGCATTATTGTGAGGTGAGCCCATGGTCGTGTTCCCCATACCGAGTGTGATCACACTGGTCAAGGTAGAAGCTGACTCAAAGAGTGATTTTGGTACGAATGGCGCGTTCCCGATAACCATTTGTACAGCGAGTGCTTCACCGAAAGCACGAGCCATTCCCAATACAATCCCTGTCATTATGGCAGGAAAGGTTGTTGGAATAATCACCCGCGAAATCGTCTGCCACCGGGTGGCACCAAGCGCATAGGAAGATTCTTTTAAGTTTTGCGGCAATGAAGCCAGCGCGTCTGCAGCCACGCTTGTAATCGTCGGAAGAATCATTACCGAGAGCACAAGCGCGCCTGCAGCTACCCCGATGCCTTGGCCCGGCAGGTTGTTGCGTAGAAACGGTACAATTACACTTAATCCGATGAAACCATATACTACCGAAGGAATCCCTGCTAAAAGCTCAATAACAGGTTGAAGTAATTTTTTGCCCCACCCTGGAACAATCTCAGTCATAAATAACGCAGCGCATAAGCTAAGTGGACTAGCAATCAATGCGGCAAGCAAAGTAACCAGGAAGGAGCCCGAGATAAATGGAAAAGCTCCGAAGGAAGGCGTATCCGCTTCAGGCGACCACTTTGTACCGAAGAGAAATTCAGAAACTGTAGCATTGCCACTTGTGAAGGTTGAAATTCCTTTAGACGCTACAAAATATACCATCGATACAATGATTGTTATCAACAGTAATACACAGAAGGACATATAAGTACGTCCAACAAAATCTTCAATATGATGTTTTTCGAATCGTGAGTTCTTTAGTTTCACCCTCAATTGCTCCCTCTTTCTAAAGTGAAAAGAGAGGCAGATGTATCCGCCTCTAATCACTTGAGATTCTAATCAATAACATTGCCTAGAATTAAATTACTTAGCGGTAACAGTTCCTGCAACGTCGCGAACAACTTGCATTTTAACAGCTGGGATGTATCCAAGTTCAACAACTTCACCTGTTTGCACTTCGTCAGTTAAGAAAAAGTCGAGGAATGCTTTTACTGTTGCATTAGGTTCACCATTTGTGTACATATGCTCGTAAGCCCATACTGGGTATTTACCCGAAACAACATTGTCAACAGATGCTTCTACACCGTCAAGACTAAGTGTTTTAATGGAATCATCCAGGTAAGAAAGAGCAAGGTATCCGATTGCCCCTGGAGTTTCACCGATCATTTTCTTAACCGTACCGGAGGAATCTTCTTGAATCGAACCTGGGATATCTTCTGTTTTGGTTCCAAGTGCAAAGCTTTCAAAGGTAGCACGAGTACCGGAGCTGCCTGGACGGTTGATGATTTGGATTTTTTGATCCGCTCCGCCGACTTCAGACCAGTTAGTGATTTTACCAGTGAAAATGTCCACCAGTTGTTGTTTAGTTAAGCTATCCACACCAGCATCAGGATGAGATACTGCTGCGATCGCTACTACTGCTACTTGATGATCTACGAGTGCTGCTGCTTTTTCCGCATCTGCATCTTTTAATTTTTCTTCTGCGAATACGTCAGAGTTTCCGATATCTACTTGTTTCTCAACTACTTGAGTAAGACCAGTACCACTGCCACCGCCTTGAACTTGAATGTCCACGCCAGTGTTTTTATCCATGAAATTCTCTGCTACCAGCTCAACCAAGGGTTGTAATGCTGTTGAACCTGAAGCCAGAATCGAACCACTTATTTCAGCGCCGCCGCTTCCTTCGTTAGTTGCTGCAGCGTTTCCTCCTGTGTTGTTAGCCCCGCCGTTACCGCAAGCCGATAGTGCCAGTACGCTTGTTAAAGCCAAAGTCATGATCCATGATTTTTTGAATTGCATTGTTTTGTCTCCTCCTAAATGGTTTGTTAGCATGGCTCCCTGATCAGTTCATACCAAACTGGCTTCGAAAGCTTTAACATGGTGTTGTGGAGCTTGGCCCCCATATGCATGGTTACTGTAAAAGTTCATCAAACGCATATGTTATATGTTGTCCGGGACTTCTTGGCCCCTCTGACTCTTCTTATTCTAGAGCTCGTTCGTTAGAGAAACTTCTTATCTTTGTAAAGCGAACGAAAAAAATACCAATATAAAGTGTATATCTATATAGATATAATCTATAATGGAGATATAATTTATAATCCAACTTAGCATTATGTGGAGGAAAGTCATGAATATTATGAAATTGAACATCGTAGTTCTAATTGAAAAATATAAAAAAGTAACCGATGTAGCCGCAGAATTAGGCCTTAAACAACCTACTGTATCTTTTCATATGAAGAATCTGGAGGCTGAGCTCGGAACCCCTCTATTTCTTTACCGAAGCGGAAGAGTGCTGCTTACGGACGCTGGACGAGCCCTTTATCAATACGCCCTCAAAATCGTCTCTCTCACAGCAGAAGCTGAGCGCACAGTTAAACAATTTTCTTCCCCCTCAAAAGGAATATTAGAGCTGGAAGCCAGTTTTATTCCTGCAACTTATATTTTACCTAATGTGTTAATCCAATTCATGAAACTCTATCCGGGGATTAACAACTCTTTGACTGTTCAAAGCGATGCTTTGTTACGTGAGCGTCTCCGTAGTCGGGATATTCAGATGGCCATTTTACATACTGCGGATTGGCAGGACGAATCTTTTGATTTTCAGCTTATTGTCCGTGATGAACCTGTCCTAATTTTTGCAACTGGTCATCCATTTGAAGGCCTAGAGAAATTAACACCTGAACTAATTGCCAATGAGCCGTGGATTCAGCATGAGCAAGGATCTTGTTTACGAGGGTATGCCGATCAATGGGCACAATTCAATCAAATCCGTTTATGGAACCGATCCGAGTTGAATTCTTCAGAAGTGATTAAGCAGTTAGTTAGCGGGAGTGATTGTGTTGGTATATGTTCTAAAGCGGCGGTTAAAGCTGAGATTGAGCTAGGCAAGCTTAGCTATGCTAACCTGCCAGGGATTCTGCCTGAAAGCGGCGGGTTTGTGCTCGGCTGGCGTAAAGATCATATTTTAACACCGTTGCAGCAATCCTTTGTTGATATAGTAACGACTCTTAATCTTTAAAAAAGCAAGGTAGCTTCTAAAGCCGCAAACGGTTTTAGAAGCTACCTTGTTCATTTATTCTATAAAAGGAAACATTAATTTCTCATTTTCACTTAAATACATATTCTCCTTTGTGATGATCACGGAGCCTGTATCTATTATCCGTTCCACTTTCTCACCCTCAACAGCTTCAATCGCCGTCTTCACAGCTAAGTACCCCATATTAAAAGGCTTCTGCATTACCGTGCCAAGCAAGATCCCTTTTTCGAGGAGCTTCACCTCATTGCTAGAATTGTCGAACCCAAATAATTTCACTTTGTCCTGAAATCCCATATCCATAATCGCCTGCCCAGCACCTAGTGTAGAAGGTTCATTAAGACCTATTATCCCCTTTAGATTTGGCTCGTCCTTTAGTAAATCAACAGTTAACTGGTACGCTTTTCGCACGGAACCATCACTGTATAATGTAGGCTGCACATCATGAACTCCATTCTCTAAAAGGGCATCACGAGCCCCTCTTTCCCTCTCTATTGCTGTGGCAGAGCCTTGTACAAAGTTAACGATAGCGACTTTATCCTCTGGATCGATATATTTTCTTAACTCCTGCCCTGCCTTACGTCCTGCTTCATAATTATCTGTAGCAATAAAACTCTCTGATACACCACCGCTCAAGCCCGAATCTACAGTAATAAGTGTAATGCCAGCTGATTTGATCTTTTCCGCGATTGGAATGAGGCGATAATAATCTGTAGCAGATAAAATAATGGCGTCAGGCTTCTCCTTAATTGCTTGCTCCAGCAGTTCTATCTGTTGATCTACATCAAGCTCTGTATCCGTTCCAACCGTGCGAACCTCTGCGCCGAACTCCTTAGCCGCTGTTGCCACACCTTGTTTCATCACTTCCCAGAATTCAATACTGCTATCGATAGTCTTGGGTACATAAATAATGGTCCTTACCTTTGCGTCAAGCTCATTTGTAAACATACGATAGGCTAATAAACCCAAAGTAACAATGAAGAGCAGCAGCAGAGTATACAGGCCAATTTTTGACCGTAAAGCGCTCATTGACTCTCCTCCTCATAAATCACAGGTATTCGTAAAGTGGCCGTCGTTCCTTCCTCCATCTCGCTTGCAAAAGACAAACCGTATTTCACACCGAAATACAGCTGGATACGATGGTTCACATTCGCGACACCTACACCGCTGCCAGTCTTGAAATCTGATTTTTGCAGCAGTACCTTACCCATTTGCTCTTCATCCATCCCAATACCGTCATCAATGACCTGTACGATAATATCGTTCTGTTCTTGTCTTGCTCGGATCAGAATGTGCCCTTGCTCAGGATTATGTTTTATGCCGTGATAGATCGCATTTTCAACCAAAGGCTGAAGTACCATTTTTAAAATGCTGCTGGTTAGGATATCTTCTTGTACCTCTATGGAATAAGTGAATTTATTACGATAACGCATGTTCTGAATCGTTAAATAGTGCCGAATATGCTCTAATTCTTTGGCCAGCGGAATCAATTCCTCACCCTCACCAATTGTTGAACGAAGCAGCTTGGATAGAGATGAAGTCATCTCAACCACTTCCTCCATCTTTCCTGTCTCTGCCATCCAAATAATCGAATCAAGTGTATTGTACAAAAAGTGAGGTTTAATCTGCGCTTGCAGTGCCTTCAGTTCACTCACACGTTTCATCTCTTGCTCCAGAACGATCTGTCCCATTAACTCTTTAATCTTCATCATCATGAGATTAAACGTACGAGCAAGCTTGCCGATTTCATTCGTGCTCTCAATCTCCACGCGTATGTCGAACTCTCCACGTTCCGCTTTTTTCATATTCAGCTCCAAATTCTTCAGCGGTTTGGTCAGTGCGTAAGAGAGAAATATCGATATAGCCATAGCAAAAATCAAACTAATTGCTCCCCATAAGGCGGCGGTTCCTTGCATACGTTGCTTGTTCGCGACCAAATCATCCGGATAAGTGACTCCAACTATTTTCCAGCCAAAGCTGGTAGTGTCCACAGTGTACAGTTTCTGATCATTCCCCGTGTTAACCGTAACAGATCCACTCTTGATCCCAAGGACCGTCTCTAATTGTTCGAACTTGAGCTGGGAGTAGATCAACTGCTGTTGTGGATGATAGACAAGGCTACCTGCGGGATCGACGATAAAAACATAACCTCGTTTTCCCAGTTCGATTTGTTTACATAGATTATTAATTACACTGTAATTGAGATCTACGAGCAGTACACCTTGTTGATCCGCTTCCGTCATAGCATTCGCATTCGAGAGTTTTCGGCTGATCGAGACTACCCACCGGTATTCATCTTGAAAGATGTGCTGCACATGAGAGGAAGAAACTGCAACGTCAAGTTGATTCATAGCTTTTTGATACCAATCTTGAGCTATTAGTTCAGGAAGCGGTTTCAAAACAGCATGCTGTCGATCCGAAACGGTCATGCCATCTGAGCCTGCATATAATATAGAGGAAATATCCGAGCGGGACTGAACGACTGACCGGAGATAATGACTGGCAAGCAGTTTATTCTTAAGCGCCTCTTCTTCATCTAATTTCGAGCCTTTTATATATTTCTCTAAATCACTGCTAGTTAACACCAGAGCAGCTATGCTCTCCATATTACCAATGTAATTCTCGATATTTAGTTTTACTTGTTCTATTAATTGTGAAGTATAGGCTACAGAATTGCCCTTGACCGCGGCTGAGGACAGGCGATAGGAAGTATAACTCAGGACAATAGTTGTGCAGAGGATAAGAAGTGAAAAGGAGATTGCAATATTATTATGAATACTTCGGCTGCGGAAAAAGCGCTGTGATCTCATAGAGAGAGATTCTCCTTCTGCCGGTGTCGATATTCCTTCGGTGTGCTTCCTACATTACGTTTGAAAATAACACTAAAATACTGTGGATCAGCATAACCAACTCTGGCAGCGATATCATATGTCTTCAACTGTGTGACCGTAAGGAGTTCTTTTGCTTTTTCCAAACGGAGTCGAGTCAGATACTCTATAAATGTTTCACCGGTATGCTGTTTAAAAGTTGCACTGAAATAACTGATGCTCATAAAAATATGGCTGCACAGCTCATTGAGTGAAAAGCTGTCATTACAATAATTCTCGCGAATATAAGCTTCTGCGGCTTGCATCTGAGAAGTCCGAACCGTTGTTCTCTGTTCCGATAGTTTAAGTATCAGCGCATGGCAAGTCCTCTCCAGATAATGCCTTGCTTCATCTAACGTCTTAAGCGTAGCAACCTCTGCAAACATATTATGCGAAACAACTACTGTATTTGGGAAGCCGATGTCGACCACATAGTTCATCAAAGAAACCAGCAGCTGATAGATGCTGCTACGGCAGCCTTCTATAGAGGAGGTATTACTTTTAAGCTCCTGAAACCACTTCAACAGAATTTCCGATACAGCAGAAGCTTTACCTGTCTTTAAAGCGGATATAAATTGCTTTTCCCATGAGGTGAAATGCGCCTGATCCAATCCCTTCCCAAACTCAAGATCCTGTATGGAGATAACTTTATCTATGCCTAAAAGGTAACGATATTCTATGGAGGAGATCGCTTCTTGGAAGGATTGTGGAATTTGTTGCAAAGTATTATATTTTCTACCGATGCCTATGGTGGATGACAGCTTCAAATATTTATTTAAGCTACCCTGGACTTGCTCTGCAAGATGCTGCGTTGCTACTTCTACCGTCTCTAAATTGCCGGATAATATCGCAGCGATTTTTCCATCTCTCGTCTGGAATACCACTCCCTCTTGCTCTTTCTCCAGCTGCTCTTGAACAATGTTAAAGGCACCGAAACGCAGTAGCTCTGCATCAAAAGCTAGGTCCTGGCTTCGTTTCTCCAATTCTATATCTATAACGAGCGCAAGGTACACTTGACCCTGCAACGGAATATGAAAATAACTCAATTTATTCTCGATTTCTTCGCTTTTCATTCGAGTAGTTACCAGCTGCTCCAAGAATCGTTCCCGCAGCAATGGAAGACTCTGATTAAGTTGCATACGAAGCTTAACTAAATTCGCTTTTTGTAGATGCTCTTCATCTAAATCCTGCTTCATCTTACTTAGAAATTCAGCAAACTCACGTGCATTAATCGGTTTTAATAAGTACTCAGTCACCTTCAGTGTTATGGCCTGCTTCGCATATTCGAAGTCTTCATATCCAGTGACGATAATGACCTTCATATCCCGGTACCTATCCATCACAGCTCTGGCCAATCCCAGTCCATCCATAAAAGGCATACAAATATCAGTAATAATTACGTCAGGACGATGCTGCTCGATTGCTTCCAGTGCATCTCTGCCATTATCAAAATCACCAACCAGCTCAAACCCATATTTACTCCATGAGATCTTTTGTTTGATCCCTTCACGAACCTCATCTTCATCATCAACCAGAATTATCTTATACATCCAACACCTCCACAACTTTGAACTTATCAGCATAAGCATAATAGAGGCCGCCTGCGGGAGGCAACCTCTATCATTAAACTCTATTCGTATAGTAGAGGTTTGATCTCATCGGAATCCATATTGTTTTTATCATACCAGTGGAACCCCGTGTCGATGTTCTTTTCAACCGCTTCCCCTTTAATCGCTTGCACAGCTGCCTTCACAGCTTGATAGCCAATACCAATGGGGTCTTGTGTAACAGCACCAGCCACAACACCACTGCGGATAGCATCCATCAACTGCTTGCCAGAATCAAAGCCGACGACTACGATCTTACCATTCATTTGCAATTCATTAACTGCATTAGCCACACCTACAGCAGAGCCTTCATTAGAGCCATAGATTCCTTTCAGATCCGGATTTGCCTGCATCATCGCTTTCGCAAGGTCTGTGGACTTTAACTGATCTCCACCTCCATATTGCGGCTCTAACACTTGAATATCCGGATATTTTGCTTTCATTTGTTCCAAGAAGCCATCGCGACGCTGTTGCCCCGTGCTGCTCGTTTGGTCATGTATGACAAGGCCCACTTTACCTTTCTTGCCAATCAGTTCAGCCATTTTATCTGCGGCCAAAGCAGCTGCTGCTTTATTGTTAGTCGCTGCTGTTGCTACAGGGATATCACTGTCTACACCAGAGTCAAAGCCGATGACCGGAATCTTATTTTCCTTTGCCTTTTCTAGATAAGGAATCGCAGCTTTGCTGTCCAGTGCAGCAAGCGCAATTGCAGCTGGCTTCTTGTCGAGAGCGGTTTGCAGCATCTCAATTTGTTTATCCACCTGACTCTCATTTTCTGGACCTTCGAAGGTAATCTCAACATCAAATTCCTTAGCAGCTTTCTCCGCTCCTTGCTTCACCGCTTGCCAGAATTGATGCTGGAACCCTTTTGATATGACTGGAATGTATGGTTTGTCTGAACCGGATGCACTCTTGTTACTATCATTGTTGTTACATGCACTCAGCAATGTAGTGACTAATAATAGACAGGCAAGCATGATAAACCCTCTACGACGCAGTTTCATTTGAATCTTCCCCCTCGTCATTTGCTTTGTATATCACTCCGGATGGAGATCATACCAAGTTTATTGCTTACGGCGGCGTAGAATATCAGCGTAAACCGCAATAATGATTACAACACCGACAATGACCGTCCGCCATTCCTGAGCCACGGACATAATCTGCAAGCCATTCGTCAGCACACTCATAATCAGTGCGCCAATAATCGTGCCTAGAATAGAACCTACACCTCCACTTAAGGAAGTTCCGCCAATGACCACTGCCGCAATAGCCTCTAGTTCATAGCCAGTGCCCAGTGATGGCTGAGCTGAATTCAAACGTGATGCCATCAGAATACCTGCGATTCCACTAAAAATCCCTGTAATGGAATAGATAATAATCTTCCATTTGACTGTGTTCACACCTGATAAGCGAGTAGCTTCTTCATTACTGCCAAGCGCGAAGTTGTAACGCCCAATAATCGTCTTAGACAAGATTATGCTTGCGATCATACCGAGTAATAAGAAGATAACGATGGTGTTGGGTATACCAGGGATCATTTTACCCATGGCGATCTTGGCGAAGATCGGATCATCGTTGAAATAAATAGGTTTGGCTCCGGTGATGACAAGCGACAAGCCTTTGGTCACCATCATAATCGCCAGAGTGGCGATGAAGGGTGGAATGTTCATCTTCGCCACCATCAAACCGCTGATAAAGCCGCACAGTGCTCCAGCCAGAATCCCACCTACAATGCCTAACGGGACGGGCAGACCCCAGAAGGTAATAATGACTCCAACCATAACAGATGAGAAAGTCATTACAGTACCGAGAGCAAGGTCGATGCCGCCCGTAATAATAACAAAGGTAGCTCCAAGCGCTAATACTCCGATTACAGCTGTAGAAACTAGAATTCCGACAAGATTTGAGAATTGAAAAAAGTTGCTGGAGGATAAAGAAAATACGATGACCAATATGATCAGACTGGCAAATGCCAATAATTTTTGTTTGAATCCGGATTGCCCTCCCGTTTGCTTCATACCCGCTGGCTGACTAATCTCTTTATCCGCGATCTTCATAGTCCTGACACCTCCGGTTAACTCTTGAACAGTTATGAACGTTTCGTCGCATATTTCATAATCGCCTCCTGCGATGCTTCTTCTGCGGGGAGTTCTCCTGTTATACGCCCTTCACTCATAATGATAATCCGGTGGCTCATTCTTAGAATCTCAGGAAGATCTGAAGAAATGATAATGATCGCCTTCCCTTCGCTCGCAAGCTGATCCAGCAGCTTATAAATTTCACTTTTCGCGCCTACATCAATACCTCGTGTGGGCTCATCGAAGATGAGTACATCACAGTCTCTAGTCAACCACTTGCCGATGACCACTTTCTGTTGATTACCTCCGGACAGAAACTTAACCTTTTGACCTACACTTGGAGTTTTGGTGGCTAGCGCTTCAACATGCTGCTCCGCTGAGCTTCGCATCTCCCGCTCCTTCATCCAGCCAAATGAATTACGGAATTTATAAAAGGAGGCAATCGCATTATTCATGCTGATATCCATATCCACAAGCAATCCGAAACGTTTGCGGTCTTCGGACAAATACCCAATACCATGCTGTACCGCTTGATGTGGCTGACGTATCCGAACCGATTTTCCATGGAGCATAATTTCACCCTCATCGATGGGATCGGCACCAAATACGGCACGTACAACCTCGGTACGTCCAGCTCCCATTAAACCAGCGAAGCCCAAAATCTCACCTTTATACAGATGAAAGCTAATATCCTTGAACGCATGCCCTCTAGAAAGCTTCCGAACTTCTAAGACAACTTGCTGAGTCTGTTTCGCAATCGTTGGTTTCGACGTTTGATATAATTCACGTCCAACCATCATGCTGATGATCTGATCAATCGTTATTGAATCGGTACGAACGGTATCTACATAACAACCATCACGCATTACTGTAATGCGGTCTGTAATTCGCTTCAATTCATCCATGCGGTGAGAGATATAAATAATTCCCACACCTTTATCTCGTAGCTGCTCAATCATTCGAAATAACTCGTTAATTTCTGTATCTGTTAACGCGGCGGTTGGTTCATCCATGATCAATACCTCGGCTTGGAAAGACAAGGCTTTAGCGATTTCAACCATTTGCTGATTAGCAACGGTCAGGTCTGATACCAAAACTCTGGGATCCAGCTTCAGATTCATTTGATCAAACAGTACCTGAACTTTTCGGTTCATCTCCACATCATCAACGAACCATTTCAGACCTTTTCGCGGCTCTCGTCCAATGTAAATGTTCTGGGCGACCGTAAGATGAGGCATTAAATTCAATTCCTGATGGATGATACTAATTCCAAGCTCCTGTGCTTCACGGGTATTAACAATCTCCACTTCATTTCCCTTGTACCACATTTGACCAGCATCCTTGGAATAGACACCTGTCGCAATCTTCATAAGGGTAGACTTGCCAGCGCCATTTTCTCCTACTAACGCATGAACTTCCCCACGCTTCAGCTCAAATTGACATTCATTCAAAGCATGAACACCTGGGAAAAACTTGTTGATTCCCTCCATACGAAGCAACACTTCGTTCATTTTGATATCCACCTCAAATTCTTTGAGAATGCCTTAACCCTTAAAGTAATCGCTTTCAATCCGGAATGTAAAATCATTGTATTCCCTATAAGTTGCCATTGTAATGGAATAATCTCCGTAAAAAAGTTTAAAATTTTATGTTTTACATACAAAAAAAGCTGAACCGAGAGCACCTCAGTTCAGCACAAATGTTATACCCTAAAAATCACATGTCAGCGAACCCTCCTAAAGGCTTGCGCCATTTCCAGCCACCAATGTGAAGGTCTTAGGAATTCCCTTATCATACACGTCGGAAGATAGATTAGGTTCTTCTACTAATTGGCGGATCACTAGTCCGCTATTAGCTGCTGCGGTTACAATTTCTCCGAGTGTCCAGCGGCGCCAATACACAACACTATGCTCTTGTTCACCTGCTGGTTTACCTGTGGAAGGCAAATACTTGGAATAGGATACCTTCTTCTCTTCCAATGATGAGTCAAAATAATCTCCGTTTACTTTGTGTTTGCGTACCTTCGCAGTAGATCCCTTCGAGGAAATAAGCTTGGTCGTTACCGGATGAAAATCGCGGAGTACAAATACGCCTCCAGGAGATAGCAATCGGCGAGCTGTTTCCATGAATAGTGTAAGGTTGGTAAAGTAATGAACAATGCCTAACTCTGCAAAGACGATGTCATATGAACCATCAAGGACGTCTTCTGGCAGCTTAAGAATATCTGAGACGATATAGGTTAGTGGTACCCCTGCTTCTTGGGCAAGATCAGCCGCATATCGCGCATTGGCTTCCGAGAAGTCAGCAACCGTTACTTCCGCACCTAGTAATGAGAGTGCCACGGCCTTCATCCCGTTTGAGCCCATTAAATTCATCATTTTCTTACTCTTCACCTCTCCAAAAAAAGAAAGGAGCGGGTGAAGCTTTGCACTTGGTTCCTTTATTAATTTTGCAGCTGCTTCTGACGGTGTACCAAACCGAGTTACCCAAGCGGTATAAGTATCTTCGTTCCAAAGCTCTTCGCTTGTTGGCACAGCGTTTTTTTCTGCCTGATTATTTGAATATTGATTCTGCTCTTCCATCCATTGCTACCCCTTTATGTGTAAAATATCTGTTATGAAGCATTCTGAATGGCATCAGCCATCCGGATAGTTTTCCTTCTTCCCGCGTACAAATATACTGCGAGGCCAATCATAACGAGCAGCCCACCTGCCCATTGTAAGGTTGTTAGCTGTTCACCCAAGAGTAAATACGCTAAGATACTGGCACCCACTGGTTCTCCTAAAATGTTCATTGAAACCGTAGTCGCGGATACATATTGTAGTAACCAATTAAACAAAATATGGCCAAACACCGTTGGCACCACTGCTAACAATACAAAGATTCCCCATTCCTTGGCCGGATAATTAAAAAAGGAAATCCCCATGAACAGATTGTATACGGCAAACACGCCAGCGGCTGATAAGAAGACAATCAAGCTATATAAATAAGAGGGCATGCGCACCACAAGCTTTTGACCGATCAGCATATGTACAGCTACCGCGACAGTGCCTCCGACCGATAATAGATCACCTTTTAGATTATCTGCAGAGATTCCAATATCACCCCAGCCGATAAACACGACACCGCCAATCGCAATGCCAAGCCCTAGAATAGCGGACAGAGCTGTCTTTTCCTTATACAAAAAATAAACACCCAGCATAATGAATACAGGCTCCAGGGCCATGATCATTGTTGAACTAGCTACCGAAGTATACTTTAATGATCCCATCCATAGCAAAAAGTGCAGCGCAAGCATTGCGCCTGAGAGGATGAGCATTAGCCAGTCTTTTTTACGAAGAGCAAAAGCAGCTCCACTATAGGGTCTTGCAAAAGGCAGCATCAGCAGTGAGGTAAATAATAATCTGTACATGCCTTGTATAGATGCAGGTGCATCAGACCATTTAATAAAAATGGCGGAAAAAGAGATGGCCACAATCCCTATCAACATTAATAGTGGAATCGGAAGTGGCGGTTTTTTAAGTTTCACATGTTACGCGTCCTTTCAATATCTTAAGTCACTTATGTTAATTTAACGCAGACCGTGAAAAAATGCATCTATTTTCATAAGATTTCACTAAAAAAAGCACAAGCAATGTCATTTCTGACGAAAGCTCATGCTTCTTAAAAGGCTACGGCTTCAGAACAACCTTGATGCAATCCTCTTTTTTCTCACTAAAAACGTCATAGCCATGCTCCGCTTTACTAATTGGCAGGCGATGCGTAATGATATCTGTAGGATCAAATTTATTTTCTTTAATCATCTTATACAGCAACGGCATATAGTGAATCACCGGCGCTTGTCCCATTTTTAAAGTAATGTTGCGTTCAAATAGATGACCCAAAGGGAACATATTGTAATTAAGCCCATAAACTCCCACAAGCTGAATAGTTCCGAATTTACGTACGATATCCGAGGCCATTCTAAATGCACTGAGTGAGCCTCCCTGTAGCTTCAGAGTGGTTTCCACTTTCTCCAAAGCAGATATTTTGGCATCTAAACCTACACAGTCAATAACCACATCTGCGCCCCCACGAGTGATCTCCTTCAAATGAGCCCCAATGTCCTTGATCTCTTCGAAATTATAAACTTCAACATTATTGGTCAGCTTCGCATGTTGCAATCGGTAGCCGATATGGTCAACAGCAATGACTCTAGAGGCACCTTTGATCCAAGCAAACTTTTGAGTTAGCAGTCCAACGGGCCCGCAGCCGAGAACAATGACTGTATCTCCCGGCTTCACTCCCGCGCTTTCTACTCCCCACCAAGCAGTAGGAACGATATCCGATAAGAAAAGAAGCCGCTCATCTTCCATTTCTGCATCCTCCGGAACGACAAAAGGACCAAAATTACCATAAGGTACCCGCAGCAATTCAGCTTGTCCGCCTGCAAAACCGCCATAAGTATCGGAATAACCAAGATAACCGCCTGTGTCCTTGGCGTCATTAGCATTGTCGCATTGGCTCTCCATCTCATGCTGGCAGAAAAAACACTGCCCACAGGCGACATTAAAGGGGATGATGACTCGGTCACCTTTTTTGACTTTAGTTACGTCAGGTCCCACTTCCTCAACAATCCCCATTGGCTCATGACCAATAACATAATCATCATGCATACCTGGAATTTCCCCGTTATAAATGTGCAGATCCGAGCCACAAATCGCCGTAGTGGTAATCCGAACGAGGATGTCATCTTTTTTCTCAAGCTTCGGATCAGCTACTTCTTTAACTTTCACTTTTTTCTTCCCTTGGTAGGTTAGTGCTTTCATGCTGTTAATCCGCTCCTTTGGAGATGGTCTAGAGATATAATTTTCATGCCTTTCTATGTTATATCCCTAAGCCCTAACCTCTTATCCATGAAGAAGCGGAGAATACATCATTAGTGCGTAATTATCAGTTACAGCTTCATCTCCAATTAGATCTCCAGAGCGTGTATATACTTTTCGACTGATCTTGTTACTGCGTATATATCCGCCCCAAGGCTCTAGACTAATCCTATGATCACTTTCGTATACTTCATAATCATAAAACGCCTGCTCATTGCATCTCCACTCCCCGTGTAAATGGCTATCGTCCAGCCAGAGCTTTAGTTGATACGTTTGAGCGGTGTTATTTTTTAATTGAAGATCCAAATAGTTATAAGAACAAGTCGCCCCGCTTCCAAAAGGTTGCGTACGTTGTTCATCTGGAAATACATCATAACTATGACGATGCCGTTCCATAACGGTAAGTGGCGTATGCAGTGCCATCCAATAGATCAGATTAGACAACTGGCATAAGCCTCCTCCAACCCCGGAATGAAAACCACCATAATGCAGCACCATACCCTGCAGATACCCTTTTCGCTTAGTGGGCTTACCAATACTTCTCCAGTAGGAAAAAGTCTCCCCCGGGTGCACAACAAGTCCATCCAGCTTCGCAATTGCCAGCCGTAAGTTAGTTATTTTATTGTATTGAAGCACCATATCTACATTCCGAAGACTTCTTAATAACGGGGTAGCATGAGTCATAGCTGCATAAGATAATGTTTCATCCGTACGCTGCCTCGCTATTTTGCTTCGTCCAGTGCACCATTTCAAATATCTTTTCCAAATAAAATATCGTTTGCCAGCAAACAATCTAAGGCGAGAACGCTGAATAGGCTTCATGGCAGCCTGGGGTGTATTCATCTAGAACTGAACCTCGCTTTCAGCTCGTAACTGGGCGAATCTACCTCCAATTATCGCATTATGATGCTTAACGATCTCCCTACTACTCAGAACCCCATTATCAAAGGTGCTATGAGCGTCTGAGACCAGTACACTTTTATATCCCATGCTGTATGCGCGTCTTATTGTCGTATCCAGACAGAATTCACTTTGCATCCCACAGATCACCAGATCCGTGATCCCGAGCTTTTGGAGTTCATCTTGCAGTTCCGTTCGGTGAAAAGCATCCCAAGTAGGCTTCTCAACGATAACTTCGCCTTCCTGCGGTGTGATGCGGTGACTGATCTGCCAAGTGGGTGTACCTTTTGTGTACTCCTCATCTTCGGTATGTTGAATATACACAATAGGAGTACCTGCTAATCGAGCTTTTTGCTGAAGGGAGACAATCCTTTCCATCACACCCTCTTCATCGTACAGCTTTAGATCATAGGAGAACATGGCTTCTTGAACATCGATAATTAATAATGCTGTTGATTGTTCCAAATGAATAACCTCCAAGAGCTTTTTTCAAAATCATACCAGAAACTGGGACAGACTATCTACCTGCTAGAAGTTACAAATGTTAAAACTAAAAACCGAGTATCTGTAAGCAGATACCCGGACGATTTCATCAATCATTTATTTGCCACGCTTATTATGCCAGATCAATGCATGCAGCTGTGGAAGTACACGAACCTTGTTCATATCCGAATCCACGATTACTTTATTAAACAACCACTCCAGCCTTCCCAGAAGTCGAGCAGAAATGTTGCCCTCTTCCGTGACATCATCATTACCAGGCTGCAGAAAGAGCTGCACATTCGGATATCGCTGGTGAACGTTTTTCGCATAATCAAAATCCTTATCATCAAACACTACGACCTTCAAGCTATGCGTAGAACGACCCAGTTTCTCCATCTTACTCATGATGTTATCTAGCATTTCCCAATTCGTTGTCATTCCTGAGCTTGGGGGTTTAGGACTGATTGTCAGCACATCCACGTCATTGAACCAATCCTGCCATTTACTCCCCTGAGTTTCTATCGCTGCTTTTATTCCACGCTCATGAAGCAGTTTGATGAAGGTACCCATTCCTTCACCAATCAAGGCAGGATTACCGCCTGAAATCGTAACACAGTCGAAATTATCTCCAGCTAATGCCAATAATTCATTTATGATTTCTTCTGCTTCCATCATGCGAACCTTATTCTTAGCCGTACCATCCCAAGTAAAAGCGGAGTCACACCAGCCGCAACGATAATCGCAGCCATAGGTGCGGACAAACATTGTCTTCACTCCAATTACCGCACCTTCGCCTTGAATAGTTGGACCGAACATTTCAATGACAGGAATCTTACTCACAGTCACAGCCTCCATACAAACGGTAGGATGGCCCTTCATCCGGAACATCTTCAGCCAGCACCTCTGCCCAAGAGGTTGGAGTCTCCCATAGCTTTACCGAGTACAAAGGCAACCCTGCTTGCTTAAGCTTGTAGGCAATATATGAAGACATATTCTCTACTGTGGTGCGGAAAGACAATAAGGCTACTTTGGAGCCCGTATTCGTTAACGTCTCTAACACAGGTTCATTTCCCATGGCAAGAAAAGCGTGATCTAAACGATCTACAAGGCTTTGTTGTACTGTCATTTTGATATCGCTGAAATCAATGACGAAACCTTCATCCGAGTGGCCTTCCGCGGCCATAGGTTTGCCCTTAAGCACTACTTCGAGCTTATAAGTATGTCCGTGCAGGTTGCTGCATTTCCCTTTGTGTCCCACTAACTGGTGTGCCGCATCGAACGTAAATATTTTGCAGACTGAAACCTCGTTAAGCATTAAGAACCGGCCTCCATTCTCTCCGCCTCATATTGCTCAAGACCACGCTGACGCAATAGACAGGCTGGACAAGTACCGCAGCCACTGCCAATAATACCGTTGTAACAGGTCAGTGTGTGTTCGCGAACATAATCAAAATACCCCAGTTCATCGGCCATTTTCCACGTTTCTTTTTTATCCAGCCACATTAGGGGAGTGTGGATCGCAAACTCATAGTCCATAGATAAGTTCAACGTAACATTCAATGATTTCACAAAAACATCACGGCAGTCCGGATAACCGCTAAAGTCCGTTTGGCAAACCCCAGTGACGATATGGGAGTACCCCAGTTGTTTAGCTAATATTGCGGCAAAAGATAAAAACAACAAATTCCGTCCATCAACGAAAGTACTTGGAAGCTCATCTCCTTCACCAGCCACGATATCTATATCCTGACGGGTAAGTGCATTGGGTGCCAGCTGATTGAGCAGCCCCAGATCAAGAATATGCTGTTTTACATTAAACTTAGCTGCTATCTCTGTTGCAACTTCGATTTCAGCCGCATGACGTTGATTATAGTTGAAAGTAACTACCTGCACTTCCTCATACTGCTGCAATGCCCAAACCAGGCAAGTGGTGCTATCTTGTCCGCCGCTGAATACGACGAGTGCTTTTTTGTTCATATGAATCTCTCCTTATCACAAGTTGGAATTTAGCGGTTGTCCACTTTTTCTGGATAGAGGTCGTGATTGATTAAGCGGTGTTCCGCCATCGCCTCATACTTCGTACCCGGTCTTCCATAGTTGCAATAAGGATCAATTGAAATGCCTCCGCGCGGAGTGAACTTGCCCCATACCTCAATGTAACGCGGATCCATCAGTGAGATCAGATCATTCATAATAATGTTGACACAGTCCTCATGAAAATCACCATGGTTGCGGAAGCTAAACAGATACAGCTTTAATGATTTGGACTCCACCATTTTTTGTTCAGGAATATACGAAATATACAGCGTGGCAAAATCCGGCTGACCCGTTACAGGACACAAGCTAGTGAACTCAGGGCAGTTGAATTTAACAAAATAATCACGCCCGGGATGTTTGTTATCAAACACCTCCAGAATGTCTGGATCATAACCAAACTTGTACTGTGTTCCCTGATTACCAAGCAAAGTAACTTCTTGCATTTCCTCTTTCAATCTTCCTTCTGACACGACAAAAAACCCCTCTCTTTTCCTTCGGCCTTGGCCGGTAATGGAAAGAAGAACGAGATTTCGAAAACTTGGCTCCACTAAGAAGAAACGGAAGCAACGTCCGGATAAAGGACAGCAACCGCTTGTACTGTTTAATATATTCTTAGTTTTTTATAGAGGGAGTTCGCGAACCTCTCCTGCACAACTTTAGCGCAGACTTCTTCTTAAAGCATATTGCGTCTTGAACTATACCATGGGTAGCCCGCTCCTGACAAGTTCTACTCTTTACTGTTACCTTATATAGATCAACAAATAACTCCAGGTTACCGCGGATAGATCTGCGTATGTAGAGTTTATGAAGTTCAAAAACAATGCCAATTTGTTCGTGAATTTCTTTTTTAATCACATGAATTATTCATACAGTTAATTAATATGTGGCAAAAAAAAGGATTCAAATCCTAAGAAAAGGGTAACTTATTCATAATAATCTTCGAGCTAAGGGTGGGAGCATTTTATGGAACAAAGTATACAGCAGCTTATGGATTGGCTTAACAATCATTTGAATGAAACAATCGCTATTGAAAAGAAAGAACTTCGTGATTTGGATAAAGTTCATTTCAATTTAGAGTCCGTAGATTTCCGGAGTGCAGACGACGTAATTGATGAATATCTTGGAAGTGCACTGATATTAAGAGGTTTTGGCAGCACACTTAACGCCGATGGTGAACTGGTATCCCTGCCACAATCCACTTATGATTTAGCTGTTGAAGGTCTTCAAATCGTAGACTTAGCCGACCGCAAGGCAGAAATAACTACGGACAGAGCTAATTACACCCTTTCAGTAGATTAAACGAACATGATTATGATAAGCAAAAAGAGCCCACAGCGATCTGCGGGCTCTTTTTGCTTATCATTTATTCTTCTCCAATGATCTCCACTTCCGTTTCCAGCTCTACACCGAATTTATCCTTCACAGTCGCTCTTACATGGTGGATTAGCCCGATGTAATCACTGGCTGTTGCATTATCTGCATTCACAATAAATCCCGCATGCTTCTTGGATACCTCAGCACCGCCGATTCTTGTACCCTGTAAGCCGCTCTCTTGAATTAACTGACCTGCAAAACGGCCTGGAGGCCGCTTAAATACACTCCCACAGGATGGATACTCAAGCGGTTGCTTCGATTCACGTAAATAAGTTAGTTCATCCATTTTTGCCTTGATCGTTAAAACATCACCGGAAGTCATAGCAAATTTGGCCTCAAGTACAATATACTCACCGCTTGCGAATACACTTTTTCTGTATCCCCATTGCAGCTCATCTCCTTGCAGAGTTACCAATTGCCCGTTCTTATTTATAGCTAGTGCACTATGCAGGACATCTTTGATCTCACCGCCATAAGCACCTGCGTTCATATAGAGCGCTCCACCAACTGTTCCTGGAATGCCACAGGCGAACTCAAGACCCGTAAGCTCCTTATCACGCGCATATCTGGAAACATCAATTATTTTGGCACCACATTGCGCATATAAGAGATTGTCGCGAATTCCCATTTCGGTAAGTCCTGCTGTTTGCAGAACGATTCCACGTACCCCTCCATCACGGATAATCACATTGGAGCCATTCCCAAGTACCGTAAGGGTTATCCCATTTTGTTCTGCATATGTAACGATCTTTTGAATTTCATCATAAGTAGCTGGTGCAGCCAAAATATCAGCTTTGCCGCCCATTTTAGTGTACACGTGATCTTTTAAATTCTCATGACTTTTCACTATTCCTGCGGTCATTAGCTGCTCTAGATCATCTTGAATTTTGTCAATATTCATGTTTTCATGCTCCTTTAACCATGTATAAATGATGGTCCTTGATCTATTTTAAAGAGTTATTATGAAATTGTAGGCAACCACAACTGTAACAACGAACAGGCTCCCTTGTCAATGACGGGAGCCTGTTCGTTGTATGTTTTTAGATGATAATTACACAGCTTTATAGGCAGCAAGCTCGTAAGGAAGACACAGTGGCACACCCGTACGTGGATCCGGAACGATATCCGCTTCAATTCCAAACACTTCCCGCAATACATCTGGTGTCATAACCTCAGTAGGTGAGCCTTCGCTAACCACAGTACCGGACTTAATCGCTACCATATGCTGCGCATAACGAGTAGCATGATTCAAATCATGCACGACCATGATAATGGTACGGCCTTCTTCCTCATTCAGCTTTTGCAAAAGTTGAAGAACTTCGAGCTGATGCGCCATATCTAGGAACGTTGTAGGCTCGTCAAGGAATAAAATATCTGTTTCTTGAGCCAACGCCATAGCGATCCAAGCGCGTTGACGTTGTCCACCAGAGAGACGGTCAATAGGGCGATCATGAAAAGATTCCATGCCCGTAACAGAGATGGCGTTGGAGATGATGTTGCGATCCTCTGCAGTCATCGTGCCAAATCCTTTTTGATGAGGGAAACGACCGTAGCTGACCAGCTCAGATACCGTCAGACCGTCAGGAGCCGTTGGGTTCTGCGGTAGAATCGCTAGCTGACGAGCAACCTCTTTAGTTGAAAAGTTATGGATCGATTTGCCGTCCAGCATTACGGTGCCACTCTTCGGCTTCATAATCCGGGCCATCGTTTTGAGGATTGTAGATTTACCGGAGCCGTTAGCGCCCACTAGTGCGGTGATTTTCCCCGTAGGGATAGACAAGTTCAATCCCTTAACTATAGTAGCCTCAGCATACCCAATACTTAATTCTTCTGTATTCAAACGTTCTGACATGATCTACAACTCCCTTAAAAGTTTTATGGAGCTATGCTCCTAAGTATGAACTAATTTACGCTTTCGACTTGGCGAGTAAATATAAAAAGTAAGGTGCGCCAATAATCGCAACCACAATGCCAGTAGGAACTTCGGCAGGTTGCAATACCCATCTACCAATGGTATCAGCGGTAATCATAAGAAGCGCCCCTGTCAAAGCACTAGCAGGTAATAACACCTGATGACGGGGTCCCACCAGCCTGCGAGCCAGATGTGGTGCTATCAGGCCGACGAAGCCAATACCTCCGCTTACCGCGACGCAGGAGCCGGCAAGCGCTACGGCTGTTACCAGAAGGAGAATACGTTCCTTCTCCACACGCATTCCTAGACCTAATGAAGTATGGTCCCCTAGATTCAATACATTTAGAACCCGGGCTTTATAGAAGGCGAACGGTAACAGAATCGCGATCCAAGGCAGCAAAGCAAGGACGAATCTCCAATCCCCACCCCATATTTTCCCGGCGATCCAAGTAGCTACAAATTGATAATTATTAGGATCAAGCCTAAGTGCCATTACAAGCTGGCAAGCATTGATTCCTGCAGCGACCGCAATCCCGATAAGGATCAGCCTTGTAGGAGACAGACCATCTGCCTTCCGGTAGGCAAGAATATAGATTAAAGCTGCGGTCAGGCCAGCCCCACCAAGCGCTAGGAGAGGCAAGACAAATACCGGAGCTGCTGTTGTAGCCGGAAAAAACGAGATAAAAATGATTACCGCAAAACCTGCACCAGCACTTATGCCCAGCGTAGCCGGTTCTGCGAGTGCATTACGTGCGAGACTTTGTAGAATACAGCCCGATACTGCAAAGCCCGCTCCAACTAACAATGAAATTACGATGCGGGGTAATCTGAAATCAAATAAAATAAGCTTTTGCTGATGTGTTCCATCACCCATGAGTGTATGTAATACCTCTAGTGGGGATAGACGCATAAACCCTGTATTCATACTGACTATAAACACAACGACGATCAGTATAGCAAGGAGCACTAACACCGTTAAGGCGCGTGTGCGGCGTTCTTTTTCATCTGGAGTAAGGGTTAATTTGGGCATTACAGCTCCCCCTTCCGCTTACTCGCTAAATAAATAAAGAACGGTACGCCGATGATGGCAATTAAAGCTCCTAGCGGTGTCTCATAAGGTGCATTTATCATTCTTGCGGCAATATCTGCAAAGATAATCAATAAGCTCCCTAGAACTGCCGAGCAAGGGATAATCCAGCGGTAGTCCACTCCAACGAAATAACGTGTAACATGTGGAATAATTAGTCCTATAAAAGCAATCGGGCCAACCGTTGAAACCGCACTTCCAGCTAAGATAACCACAACAATCATACATGCCAATTGAACTAACCTTGTCCGCTGCCCCAGACCAACCGCAACTTCTCTTCCTAAGCTGAGCAATGTGACGGATCGTGATAACATCATCGCTGCAATTAAGGCTACGGCCACCCAAGGGAATATAATCTTGATCTGAGTCCAGCTAGCTCCACCCATCCCACCAGCTAACCAGAAGGCTATGTCCTGAGATAAGTTGAAAAGAATAGCTACTCCCTGACTAATAGCAACCAATAAAGCACTAACTGCCGAACCTGCTAATGTCAATCGCAAGGGGGTCAGGCCATTAAAAGAAAGCGAACCGATTCCGAATACGATAAAAGAGGCCACAGCGGCACCGATAAAGCAATACAACATTAGTGAAGTGAATGAGAGTGAGGGTGCAAAAGCAAATACTATGGCCAGCGCTACCCCTGCTCCTGCATTCAAACCTAACAGCCCTGAATCCGCAAGCGGGTTTCTTGTCATCCCCTGCATGATAGCCCCTGCTACTGCGAAGCAAGCACCGACTAAGGCGCCAGCAATAGCACGTGGAAATCGCAGTTCTCTAATCACCTGATGTTTTTGTAAATCTGGATTGAAATGAAATATAGCTTCCCATACCGTAGCTAACTTGATATCTGCCGCACCCACTGAGACCGAAAGTGCCAATCCGAAGGCAATGGCAGCAAGTCCAAAAATAAGAATACCAATGGCAGCTGCCGGTCGGGTATGTAGAGCTTTTTTGGGTTCATTTTTAATACGATTTGCGAAATCTGAGGGTGAAACCATGAGTCGTCTCCTTATTCAATAGTTACAATGGTTTATATGATAACAACAATCATTCTCATTATCGCAAAAATATTTATGTTGTACAATTGCAGGAACGATTTTTCCGTACTATGGGATTGGTTTATAAAAAAATGGTGCAGATCTTTGTATCCCGAGATACTTGATCTGCACGCCCTTCCCCACCGAAATGATCAGTCTCATTCATGGTGAATTACGACTTTTATTTCACAAGACTTTTTAGCACATCGTCAATGATTTTGCTGCCAGCGTTCGCCCCACTGTAAAGCCAACTGCTTGTTGAGCTCATTTCATGCACATTTCCAGCTTTTACAGCTGGGATGCCCTTCCAGATTGCACTATCTAGAATCTCCGAACCCTCAGTCTTATCACTATTTACAAGGAAAATATGATCTGCGGTCAGCTCAGAAAGCTTCTCTAGTGAGATCGGATTCCAAGTTGCTCTTGTTCCTACTGGGATCTCTGTTACTAAGTTAGGCAGCGTTACGCCAAGGTCTGTATATAATACAGCTCCACTGCTGCGGGTTTCGTCTACAATATAGAAGTTTTTTTGCACCAACCATAGAATCGCCGCGGACTCTTGTCCAATAGCTCCTGTAAGCTGTTCTTTCGCAGCCGCTGCTTTAACATCATAATCTTTGATGGCTTTTTCTGCTTCAGGGGTTTTGTTCAAAATCTCACCCATCTTGAGCAACGATTTGCGCCAATCTTGATTTAGTTCATCCCCAATTACATAAGTGGGTGCAATCTTATTCAACTGATCGTAAATCCCGTTCTGAACAGAAGACTCCGATGGGATGATAATAAGATCCGGAGCAAAGCTGGTTACAGCCTCTAACGGAAGGTCGTAACTAATTGTAGGAACATCCTTCAATTCAGTGGCCAGATAATCCTGAACGCCATTTGTAACTGACCATTGAGCTACTGGAGTTACACCCAGAGTTACCAAAGAGTCTTCCAAATATGAACCCAGAACGCGCTGTGGATTAGCCGGAATCGTTACTTTATGACCCATTGCATCTGTTAACGTCTTAGGTGCAGCAGGTGCCTCTGTAGATTCTGCTGTAGGCGCTGTTGTAGGCGCTGTTCCTGCATTTGATGAGCTTTCAGCATTATTATTACCACAAGCGGAAAGTATTAGCGTCATCACTATTAGTCCGCTCATCGTCACTTTCATGCTTCCTGATCTTTTTCTGTTAAGCCAAAACATTAAAAACCCTCCTATATGTAACTGCTTTGATATTCAAAGGTGACCTTTACCTCTGCTTCACTTTTAAATGATATTGATTCTCATTCTCTGTGTCAACATATAAATTTCAAATTCTGTGGATTTGCAACAATTTCCTTCATATAAAATACAAAAGAGGTTATATTCCGAACGTTCCGGATATAACCTCATCTTTAATCTTCTACTTATTTATTTAAATGATACGGGACAGTCGCTACTACAACGTCCTTTTGATTCATTAGATACGAGCGGATTAAAAAGCTGGTCTGATTATGAAGCACGGCTTGCCACCAATGTTTGGTAATAAACTGTGGAATCAGAATCGTGATGTGATCCGTCGCAGCGGTCTTCCACTCTACCGTATCGATAAACTTCACTAACGGACGAATGATACTACGATATCTGGAACGAAGTACAATCAGGCGTACACCTGGATTCCATTCCTCCCACCGTTGCTCCATCTTATGAATGTCTTCTTCATCAAAGCCTACATACACAGCAACAACATTATCTGTTAGAGACTTCGCATAGCTGATGGAATGTAATACAGCACGTGTAACCCCTGCTACAGGAACAACTACAGTACTTCCTTTAATTACAGGTTTATCCGTAGCCGGACATATACGCAGTTGATCCGCAGTGTTCAAATAGTGCTTATGAATACGGTGGAACACGAACATTACAGCAGGTAAGAAAATGAATGCCATCCATACGCTCGAGAATTTAGTAATGATAAATATAAGCGTAATCGTCAATGTAGTCAGCATACCGATGGTATTTACTACAAATCTTTTCACCCATCCAGCGGGTCTTGTTTTGATCCAATGCACCATCATCCCCAGTTGGGATAAGGTAAAAGGAATGAACACGCCTACCGCATATAGTGGAATCAAACCTTCCGTATTCCCATGGAATGCAGTCACAAGTATGATAGACATAACTCCTAGAAAAATAATGCCGTTTGAGAAGCCAAGGCGGTCACCACGGACCATAAATGCATGTGGCAGATATTTATCTTTTGCAAACATAAAGGCAAGCAGCGGAAACGCTGAATATGCTGTATTAGCTGCCAAGAACAAAATCACTGCTGTAATCCCTTGAATGAAAAAGTACAATCCGCCACGGCCAAAGGTCGATTCAGCGATCTGAGAGACAACCGTAGCCTTTTCATCTGGCACAATCCCATACCAATACGCCAGCACAGTGATTCCGGTAAACATAAAGCCAAGGATAAGTCCCATGATCATTAGCGTCTTGGCTGCATTCTTCTCAGCGGGTGCTTTAAAGTTTGGGATCGCATTAGATACGGCCTCAACCCCCGTTAGGGCTGAACAACCAGAGCTAAACGCTTTTAATAGTAGAAACAAACTTACATTAGATACGGCGCTGCCTATTTCAGGAACATTCGCATGCGCGCCACCCATTGCATATTTAACGATACCGGAGATAATCAGAACAACAATCGAAACCACAAACAAATACACTGGAATTGCGATAAATGAAGCCGATTCAGTCACTCCGCGAAGATTAATGATTGTTAATAAAACGATAACAGATACAGCGATGAGAACAGTATGATTATGAAGACTTGGAAAAGCCGATGTGATCGCATCCGTCCCTGCCGAGGCACTAACCGCTACGGTAAGAATGTAATCCACCAATAATGAACCCCCAGCGAGCAGCCCTGTCGGAATACCAAGATTACTCTTGGCTACGATATAAGCTCCGCCTCCTTGCGGATAAGCAAAAATCGTCTGCCGATAGGATAAAATCAGGATGGCCAGCAGGCCCAATACGGCTAATGCAATTGGCAGGGAATACCAGATGGCAGTAAACCCGGCAGCCACTAGTACAATCAGAATTTGTTCCGTTCCGTAGGCTACAGACGAGAGCGCATCAGAAGACAGAACAGCCAGTGCTTTAACCTTGGATAACTTTTCATGATCGAGTTCATTCGACTTCATCGGACGTCCGATCAATAGTCGTTTTACCTTGCTTACCATGGTGGATACAGTTCCTTTCTTTGGGAGCTGAAACGGAATTTCCGTGCGCTGTTTTCATCGGTGGATTTCATAAATGCAGACACAAAAATAAGCATACGGAAATGATCCGCATGCTTATGCATGGTCATTTTCCCACCTTGCTTACGAGGTTAGCTGGCGGATTCGGGCTGTGGTTATAGCCCTACGGTAGAGGTCTGTTCGACCCGGTTCCGATTCACCCCATTGGCATGAATGCCAAGTTTGGTTCCCCCGTTTTTCCTAAGAAAATTCAGCGCATATTCAACTTCTCACAAGGTCTAATATTAGTCTACAAAGTGCCTACAGTAAAGCGTTGAAAAAAATGAAAAAAGAATGAAAAAACATCCAATAAGCTCAAATATAGCGTCTTATTGGATGCTCTCTTTCATTATCTTCAATTATCCCTCTAGCCCGTGATTTTAATACCTTTTCAGCTTTTTTGTACCTTCCAAAGTAAAAACTAAAATCCTAAGCTCTCCTCAGCATCTACTTCAATCACTTCTTCTTCCCTACGTCCATACCAAAGAAGGAGACTTATTAGAGCAAACGCTATTAAAGCTAACAAAGGAATCGTTATAAATCCGAAGTAGTTCAAGTAATCTTTATTACAAGGAACACCAACTGTACAAGGTAGAACTTTACTTAACGCTGGAATCTTCTGTTCCGCATAATGATAGATTGAGATACTGCCACCAATCAAACTTAATGGAAGCACATAAGGAATGATGCGCTTATCTCCACGGAAAGTGGCAATTCCCAATAAAAATAACTGCGGATACATAAAAATCCGCTGAAACCAGCAAAGCTTACAAGGTTCATACTTCAAGACTTCACTTAAATACAAGCTACCAGCTACAGCAACCAAAGAGACGAACCAGGCCAGATAGAGGCAGTTACGCTTGCAAAAAGATAGGAATTTTGTCACTTTGCCTCCACTGCTTTTGCGGCGGTGTTAATTTCAGATGTAATCGCTTCAATATCGAAAGGTTCAGCCGTTTTCACTCCATTAATGTAGAGCGAAGGCGTAGTTGTCACGCCTGCGTCAGTTGCCAACTGAATGTCTTTCTTCAGCTCATCTGCATAAGTTTTCTCTTGGATGTCTTTACGCAACAGATCATAATCGATCGCTAATTTCTCTTTTTCAGCAAGGCTTACCAAGAAATCCTCAGTGGCCCATTCCACGCTCTCATCCCCTTGCTGCGCATACACAGCATCATAGAACTTCCAGAATTCATCCTTATTCTGATGGTATACAGACAATGCAGCTAGTGAAGCTGTCTCAGAGTCAGGACCAACAAAAGCCATATTTACAAAGTAAAGAGCTGCTTTTCCCTCGTTGACAAAATCTTGAACAATTTTCGGTTTCATGGAGCCAGCAAATTGGGAACAAGCTGGACATTTGAAATCACCAAATTCAACAAGCTTAACAGGTGCATCCTCATTACCAATCCTAGGTAGCTCACTGTAATTGAATTCTACCGGTTCTCCTGTAGAGACATTCTTTGCTGCATCTTTCGAAGCTAACATAAACAATCCAACAAAAATGATAACTACTACAGCTATTGAACTAATAACTAAAATTCTCGTTTTCTGCTTCTGTTGCTCCTGTTCTACCCGTCGTTTCTCTTGTTTGCTCAACTGGGGAACATTTGGACTTTTTTTAGGTTTACTCAAGGAGAATTCCTTTCTGTCCTCTAGGGACTAATGTAGTTTTTATCATATACATTTAAAATTATATAATTATTAATCTCTTTTTGGCAAACAGTATGGTCAAAAAAAACAGCGTAACTCCAAAAGGAGAAACGCTGCTCTTATTTTAAAAATATATAATTCCATTAAGCTCCAGCTTCTTCATTCAATAACTGTAACCGCAATAGCTTAATTCGAGAAATTCGCTTATTCTCAGTCTCTTCTACAATAAATAGATGATCATCAAATTCTACGGATTGCCCTTTTTGAGGTGGATTAACCTCCAATTTAGAATACAGCCAGCCGCCTATCGTATCGTAATCCTCAGTCTCCATATGAAGACCTAAAAGATCATTAATCTCTTCAATAAGCATCAAACCGTCAATGGAGTGTTCATCCTCGCCAAGCTTCTCAACACCGGGACGTTCCTCATCAAATTCATCCTGAATTTCTCCAACAATTTCCTCCATGATATCTTCCAGTGTCACCATTCCTGAAGTACCCCCATACTCATCGATCAATATGGCGATTTGTGTCTTCGCACGCTGCATAACTTTCAGCAAAGCACTAATCTGAATGGATTCCGGCACGGTCAATATTGGACGAATTAATTTCTGATAACTTTGTGGACGATCCTTAATTAAGTCCTTTATATGGATGAAGCCTAAAATATGATCCTTATCACCGTCACAGACGGGATAACGTGTCCTCATGCCATCATAGGCAATCTCAAGGTTCTCCTCAGCAGAAACATGATTATTCAGACAGATCATCTCTGTCCGCGGAATCATAATCTCCCGAGCCATGGTATCCACAAATTCAAAAATATTGTCAACTAACGCCATTTCAGTATTATCTATAAAGCCGCTTTTGTTACTTTCCTGCATGATAATACGAATTTCTTCTTCCGTATGCGCCGTTCCCAGCTCTGAAGCCGGGGCTAATCGGAAAATTTGCAGTAAACCACGCGCCAGCCCATTAACGATCCATATCACTGGATACATGATTTTGTAAAATACATTCATCGGTCCTGCTGTTAGTAAAAGGACAGATTCAGCCTTGTTAACAGCAATGGTCTTAGGTGCAAGCTCACCTAATACGATATGCAAGATAGTAATGAACATAAGAGCAATAACCAAAGATACAACATTAACAGCAGTTTCTCCTAAACCTATGCTTCCTAATAAAGGCCCGATAAGATTAGCTATAGCTGGTTGACCCAGCCACCCTAATGCAAGCGAAGCCAATGTAATGCCGAGCTGACAGGCTGAGAGGTAGCCATCCAGGTTGCTGACAATGCTTTTTGCATTAAAAGCTTTTTTACTACCTTCTTCAATCAGGGTATCAATTCTACCACTTCGTACTTTCACCATTGCATATTCGACTGAAACAAAAAATCCGTTTAACAATACCAACAAAATAATAAGACCAACATGTAATATACCGGGTAAAGGGTCGCTCAATTTATACTCCTATCCACCATTTTCCGTACATGGATGGATAGGCCCACCTCCTTCGTTTTTTCAGAGTATTGGCAAAATGCTTGCCGTTTGTTCCTTTCAGTATCAATTTCCCAATGGTTTCATCTCCAGTCTAGAATCACGTTTTTGAATATATACTTTATTATATTAATATATTGGGGCAAACCGCAAGCATGCGTGTCCTTTCGAAAAAAAATGGGCGATGATTATCAAGATTATTCCATAAATTCATCACAAATAAAAAGAACTCCTAACCTTTTGGCGTTGGAGTTCTTCTCATCGAAGATGGATTAAATTTAGCGACAATTTCTCATCGTTGGAGGATTGCCAATTACACCTGGGTATTGGTAAGTAAGGGGCTCATCGAAGGTAGCATAATCAAAATAAATCATAAGTAAGACGGTGCGTTGGCCGGTCGCAGGGTCACTGATAATAATGTGGTCACGGCCTGCCGCTTCCAGCACACCCTTGTAAACTTTGGCATTCCAGTCTTTATTGTTCTCATAAGTAAAATAAAACGTACCTACTTTTCCTAAATTCAGGCGGAAAATATTCTCAATGTAGGATTGTTCGAACGTTTGTGGTGGATTCTGAACTACTACTCCCCCTGGAGTCATTGGACTGCCACTGCTTACTTGGGGTGGCATGCTGCCCATGCCTTGCATTCCAGATGACATCGGCATTCCGGAAGACATTGGCATACCTGAAGAAGAGACACTACCGATGGTATAAGTTACGGGGCGGTAAGGTTGAACGATCATTTACTGAAACCTCCTAAATGTTTATCAGAGCATAAGCTCCTTTGGACACTAATGAAACTTACATTTGGACACAATTGAAATCACACTAACTTTCTGTGAGAATTACTCATTTTATTGAGTAATTCTCTTTGCACAGTTACCATCCTAATTGCCGATAAATACAGTCGGGCAATCTTCTCCGGTCGGAGTAAAGAAGCAATGGGCTTTAAAGCGGCCTGTGTTTTGTTGGTTATACCAGGTTGCAGGACAATCACCTGCGGGTCTGAAGAACCACAAAGCATTGGTAGCTGGCCAGGTTCTTTCACCAGCAATTACACGTTTGGCTAGACGGATATCTGCTTCTCTGGCTCGCTGGTAGAAGTATCCCTTCTGCGGCGCTTCGAAACCTCCAGGACTTTGATAGACCATATCATTCACATTTCGAATGTTATTAAAGTCCAAGCAATTGCCAAGAATCCGGTTGACGCCAACATTGCCGACCATGAGCATGCCGAGATCTCCATCTTCCTCAGCTTCCGCTCTCATCAACCGCGCCAGCACCTTCACATCTTCCGAGTTCGTTTTGATGACGGCCACGCTGTCTCCTCCTTGGGGTCACTTCTTGTAGCAACCTCGTTCTTAACTGCATGCTGTATAGTATGTGCATTCGCCTAAGAGGTGACAGTTCCCGCCTATTTTTTAGAGTAGGGATCTTTCCTTTTAACCACTCAGCAAATCCCCATTATCTACACTCTAAGCTGCGTATGTCCAATTACATTTGCGCTACAGCGTCGGTGTCGGGGTCGGTGGCAGCATCAGAGTCGACGTCGATGTTAGCGTCGAATCGGTGTCGATGTTAGCAACAATTATCAACGTCAGCATCGATGTTCTTGTTAACGACAGCTTTAGCATCAGAGTCGACGTCGGTGGTAGCGTCGAACGGTGCTGGAATCGGGCTCGGTGTTAGCAACAATGTCCACGTTAGATCAATTTCCTTGTTAGCAACTGCGTCAACGTCAGCACCCGCTCAGAAGGCGCTATCGGACACAGCTGACCTTATTCGCGATATTAATCCACTTTTCGGATTCTAACGGACCCGAAAGCCCCTATTGGCCCGCAAAGCACCGATTATAAGCCTCTTTCTAATGAATAGCTGCATTGGAGTCCGAAACTAGGCTCAAAAGACTGTGAATTTGCAAATAACGTCATCTGGGTCCGCAAGGTGAGAGGGTAATGAAGATCTGACACTTAATAGATGATCGCACCTACAGTGAGCTTTGAGAGCTACGGTATCAGTGAGCTTTGAGAGCTACAGAATCAATGAGCTTGAATGGTACATAACTAAAACGAAAACAGCGATCCCCATGAGCATGAGGATCGCTGTTTTGATTTAATACAAATGACTACTCCGCAGTTGAGTATTGTGGCTGTCGTTGGAATCCATGATATCTGGTTCCTTGATAAGTAAGCATTCCTCTATCGCCTTCTGCACTCAAGCCATATTCATGGCCATCTACTTTAAATTCCATGCGACTACCGCCCTCCAGCTCGTACGTTAAATAGTAAGTTGTACTAGTACGAGTTGAGCCATTCTCTTCCTGAAGCTGCTGCTGTCGTACTTCAGTCCGTTTGCTAACGATATGCGCAGGGATTGTTAGTATGGGGGAGCCATTGTTCCTGCCCCATTGAAGCAAGCCCCTGCCTGCTGATATAGCAAGAATACCAATCATAACAACGATAAAGATCGGCATCACCGTTCCGGCAAAATCAAACATCCATGAAAGATCCGGGCCCATTCCCATGACAGTTTCCCCCTTCTTCCTCTTGTAATTCAGCCTAATTGCTGCGTTCTGAGTACTTCTGTACATGTATATGCCTCATCTAGTCCAGAAAGCATTAAATAAGTGAGACTAGATGCAAAAAAGACCACTTCGTTTTCTTAGAAATCAAGAATTCGAGTGGTCTCTATACAGAGTTTTCAGTTATTAAATTAAGCATGAACTAGGTCTAGCAATTTCTTAGTTTCGTCCGTCTGATCGTCTAACATTCCATTCTCAGCCCAGCAAGCTCTGCATTGTTCTTCAGTTTCACAAAGATGAGCGTCATCACAGTTGTAGCAAAGTTGCAAAAGGTTTCTTGTCATATAATCTGTTTCGAATGTTTTCATTGTAATCTCTCCTATTCGATGTCTGAGTTTGTGAAAATTTGAACTTGTTTTCTATGTGTTAAATATATCACAGGATTCTTTAAATGTCATGTGATTTTTTTCACATTTATAAAGAAAATTTTAAATAAGTTTTTTCCTTATATTCAATCATTCACAAACAACAATAAACCCCCACTCTGCTAACAACAAAAGAACCTACCATCAGGCAGGTTCTTATTCCTTATTACATTACACGCCAGCTGATACCACCATTCGTAGTCTGTAACAGTATCGAGCGCTTGTCCTCTTTTTTCTCAATCAAAAGCCACCCCACCTCAGTGGAAAAAAACTGCAGCTTTACAATCTCCGGATATTCCAAAAGCTTAGATCGCAGTACACTGCTCTCTTTAAGCGGTAACCAGGTCGCTCCTTGATCAATCGTATGGTAAAGGGTGTCGCCGAGTATGGTCCAACCGATCTGTGAATTCAAAAAAGTCGGAGCAATTAGACGATTAACACCAGCTTGTGCGTTCAATCCAAAGGAAGCGAATTTCCAATTAGCACCGCCGTTAGCTGTAAAATATCCATGGTAAGTGATCGTTTTTTCTTTATCCTTTTGACAGCCAACAGACATCCAACCAGTAGACTTAGTAGCATCGAAGAACTCCGGTTTGCCAGTAATTACTCGGTCACAATCTTCTAAACGTTCGTTAACTAGAAAAGCTGGCCCGAGGCTCCAGCTCTTACCGCCATCTTTTGTCATAAAGATTTTGGGAAGAGCACCTGTCTGTAGTGTCACAAATCCATGTGTACTATTGCGAAAAATCATTCCAGTGGTGACCCCGGCAAACGGTATCGAATCATTTGGGAAATTCGGATTGTATTGCTCATTCTGCATCACTTCTTCCCAAGTGGCCCCACCGTCTGTCGTTGAAAAAAGTGCCTTGTTCTCTTTATTGGAAGAAGCGTTCCATGAGGTCATCAGCCAACCCTTTCTGGGTGAGTTGAAATATACAGAGGATACTGTATTCACATCTCCTAAAGATGAGATTTTCCAGCTTTGGCCACCATCTGTGGTTCGCAGCACAATCGTTTCTGTCGAGCCAAAAGCACTTCTTATAATCCAACCATGAGATGGATCCGTGAAGAAAATCCCCTTCCCATACACAGGATTGGAGAGGAACTGCACATTTGGTGCTGGTGAAATATTAGCCCAAGTTGCTCCGTTATCCCGGGTCAAGTACAACCGGAGTTCGTTTTTGGTAACCCCCCAGGCCAGACCCTCACTTTCACTAAGCAGCTGAAAATCTGTAAGACGAGTCTGAATTTGATATTTCGGAGCGCTATCATTGTCAATATGATTGGCGTCTGGAGTAATCAGGGTTATCGTCTGACCTTCTTCAGGTGCCTCTGTCGGCTGGGGCTGCTGAGTAGGTTCCGGGGGAGGAGATGAACAAGCCGTGACCACCCACGCTAACAAAATCAGCATCAATATTAATCTTATTCCCTTCAATCCAGCAATCTTAGATGCCAATAACCTCTCTCCTCTCGGATGGATTGAATCTTATTTATGATTCAAATTACTATTACGATAGCCATATAGTGCATAGATTAGAAGTCCAACAACTGTCCAAATTAGAAAACCAATCCAAGTCTCACTTCCTAGATTATACATCAAAATACCACAAGTTGCCGCACTTAACAGCGGAATGAAAGGTACCCAAGGAACTCTGAACCCTCTTTTTAAATCCGGATGAATATATCTAAGCGCGATTACCCCTAAAGACACTACAAAAAAGGCAAACAATGTTCCTATGCTTGTCAGATTTGCCAACCGGTCCAGTGGGATGAAACCCGTTAACACAGCTATTAAGATACCTACCATCCATGTGCTTCGTACAGGTACCTGTGTTTTAGCATTAATCTTAGATAAACTTATGGGCAGCAGGCCATCACGTGAGATGGCAAATAACAGCCGAGTTTGACCGAATAACATCACGAGCAGTACCGTAGTCATTCCCGCAATGGCTCCAACAGAGATCAGACCGGCAATCATATCCTGATTTACAAAGCGAAGCGCATAAGATACAGGATCACTAACATTGAGATCAGTATATGGAACAATACCCGTTAATACGAGTGAGACAAGAACGTACAAGACAGTACAGATAGCAAGGGATGAAATAATTCCAATCGGCAAATCGCGTTGGGGTCTTTTCACCTCTTCAGCAGCGGTTGCTAGCGCATCAAAACCTATGTAGGCAAAAAACACTGTGGCCGCGCCATTGATCACGCCATGGTACCCAAAAGGGAGAAACGGAGTCCAGTTCTCTGGCTTCACATAGAAAAATCCTGTTACGATAAATAGAAGCACCACTGCTATTTTGATAAAAACCATGATTGCGTTAAAGCGTGCCGTTTCTTTGGTTCCCCGAGTCAGTAAATAGGAAATTAACAAAATGATGATTACTGCAGGCAGATTTATTATTGTACCCGCTTGTGCATTATAAGCCCCCGATAGTGCGGTTGGAAGATGTATCCCAAAGCCCTCTAATAACCCCTGAAAATACCCTGACCAACCGCTGCTTACAGCCGCTGCGGCAACTCCGTATTCCAAGACAAGATCCCAGCCTAAGATCCAAGCTAATAGTTCTCCAAAGGCTACATAACTATAAGCATAAGCACTCCCGGAAACAGGAATGGTCGAAGCAAATTCCGAATAACATAATGCCGAGAGCACACAGGCAAACGCCGCTAGTAAAAAAGAAATTATAAGACCAGGACCTGCATGTTCTGCTGCGGCAACTCCTGTCATTACAAAAATACCTGTGCCGATAATGGCTCCTACCCCAAGCATTGTTAGATCCAGGGCACCCAACGTCTTGTTTAACTGCGTCCCCTCAGAACTTGTGGGTATGTGTAGAGCCTTTTTACGAAATAAATCCATCCTTACATTCTCTCCTGTCTAGTCTTGCTAAGATAATGAAATAAAAATCACATTTTAGTATGGCCTTAATTAGGGTAATGCATTAAATAAGATCAGCTTGAAAACACTACCGTTAACGATTATGATGGACAAGATTGAAACCAAAAATTTGAAATATTAAGGAGATGGAGACATGGCCCCCCCAAAACCCAATCGGGTCGTAGTTATCGGTACTGGAGCAGTTGGTACAACTACAGCCTATACATTATTGTTACGTAGACGTATGCCCGAACTCGTACTTATTGACGTTAATCATCAGAAAGCACTTGGCGAAGCACTGGATATGAATCACGGCATGCCTTTTGTCGGTGGTGTGAAGTTATGGGCTGGTACTTATGAAGACTGCCGTGAAGCAGATATCATTATAGTCACTGCCGGTGCATCACAAAAACCGGGAGAAACCCGGATAGATCTGCTTCGTAAAAATATTTCGATTTTTAAAGATATCATTGAAAAAATTACAAAGTATAACCAACATGCCATTCTACTTATTGCAACTAACCCTGTAGATATTCTGTCTTACGCGACTTTGAAAATAAGTGGGTTTGACCGCAGACGTGTAATTGGTTCTGGTACGGTACTTGATAGTGCTCGTTTTCGTTATTTGATCGGTCTTCACAAAGAAATCGATCCTCGCAGTATTCACGGACAGATCATCGGTGAACATGGAGATTCAGAGCTTCCGGTTTGGAGTCTTGCGAATGTAGCTGGGATTGATCTTGGTTTTGACGAAGCAGAACGCGAAGAAATCTTCCAAGATACCAAGAATGCAGCCTATGAAATTATTGATGCCAAAGGCTCAACCTCTTATGCAATAGCTCTTGCACTGGACCGAATTGTAGTCTCCATTCTTCATAATGAAGGCGCCGTGTTGAATGTTTCTACTTTATTAAACAACTATAACGGGGTTTCGGATGTCTATCTCGGTGCACCTTGCGTAGTAGACCGCTCGGGTGTTCGACAGGTACTGGACCTCCCACTCAATGAAACCGAACAGGCTTTATTCCAGAAATCCGCTGAGAAGCTAAAAGCAGAAATAGCTAAGCTAGAATTGTAAGCCAATATGGCTGGAAACAGCCCTTTTTGACTACAAAAGACACAAGAAACCGTCCTTTTTATATGTGGAGCGTTGCCTCCACTATGAAAAGGACGGTTTTTAATATAACACGAATTAACTTAGCCTGCCAATGACAAAAAGATCCTTTAGCAGGCCAGGCTCACCTGAATTTCCGGATCTTTTTTATCAATTTATTTAGTGATAGGTTGCTTGTAATATTCTTTGAGAACTTGTTCGGCTTTTTTGCCATAAATATCAAAACCACGGTCAATGGAAGCCTCTTCCAAGGCATATAATTTCGTGCTCCAGTCCCACCAGAAGTAACCGGCAAACCAAGGTTCATTCCAGAATGCTTCCAGCGCTGACCGATAGAAGTTGGCTTGTTCATCTTCTGAATACGGTAAGTCTGTGTATGTAAAGTCCCATGGCATGGTGGCACATCCATGCGCACTTCGGCATCCAATCTCGATGAATACGAGAGGCTTGCCAAATCGCTCAGAAAGTGACTTAAGCCGCGGTTTCTGCCGCTCCCAACCTGCCAGCATATTCTCATAAGAATCTCCCGGCACGGAAGCTACCGGATAATAAGCGCTGGTTCCGATAAAATCCACCTCATCCAGCCACTCGATTCCTTCTTCTTTGCCATGATTAGCATTATAAATGATCGGCCCTGTATAAAGATTGGTGACCTCTTGAATCAATTGTCTCCATTCCGCAGTTCTAGACTCTGTGCCTACCATTTCGCAGCCGATACAGAACATCTCACATTCAAGCTCTTCCGCCAACTCTGCATAGTGTTTAATGAAATTTGTATAAGAACGGAACCATGCTGCCCAATAAATCTCTCCCTCTTCCGGAAATCCAATCCTAGCTCTCCAAATGCCATCCCTCGAATTCACAACCGGTTTAAGACAAACTTTAAGACCAAGCTGTTTTGCCAGTTGTACCGCATGTGCGAGATCACGATCTGTCACCGTGTAACCGTAATCATAATGAATTTCTGTTGAATGCACTGTGTCTTGCCATGTCCAAAAAGATAAGGCGATCCATTCACTTCCTGTCTCCGCCAGCTTTCTCATCGAATCTTCTGCATATTCTGTGCGGTATTCGCCTCGTTTTGATCCCCAGCCATAAGTCATTCCTTTTAGAAATACATCCTTCACGATTAGGACCTCCTATAAAAAACTCTTAATAACTGTTAGAATAAATCAATACCGTTATAATAACAAGTTATTTTTTGTTATCAATTTTCTAAGGAGGTTTCTTTCTTTTCTATCACAGCTGGATTTGCAATTTAGACATAGCCTCTTCCTTCTCACGACTGGTAATATGTGTGTATACGGTTGTAGTCTGGATCGAGGAGTGACCAAGCAGTTCCTGTACAGTGCGCAGATCTGCCCCTTTTCTCAGCAGCATGGTTGCAAAGGAATGTCGGAGCTTATGACTTGAATACGGACGTCGCTGTGCTGCTGGCACATCCCTTTGGAAACGATCAAAGGTATCTGCTGCAATTTGCTGAATGCCGCGGATCGACAACCTGCGTCCTTTTTGTGAAATGAACATCGCTTCCTCTTTACTGCGCCAAGGATTTAACCTTTCTGCTAACGCAGAGTCGAGAAAAGGCACTACATCCTCGGGAACCGGCACATTACGCCATTTACGCCCCTTCCCAAACACACGGAGGGAATGTCTTTCTACATTATAATCACTCAAATTCAGCGTGTGGACTTCCCCCACCCGAAGCCCCATATAGGACATCAACAAAAAAACTGCTAAATTGCGCTTTTTGTATTTACCATCTATAGAAGATAAAAACCGACCCAGATCACTTTCATCTAAGTAGACCGGCTCACGATTGATCTCCGTTTTGGATTTCTTAATCCCGGCTGCCGGGTTGTTCTGAAGTAATTCCAGCTCGATCAATGCCTTGAAAAAACAGTTAATCGCAGCATGCTTCCGGTTACGGGTCGCATCACTCACTCCACGTTCGCGGACAGAGGTCAAAAAAGAAATGACATGCAGCTTCTTCACCGTCTCAAGCTTTTTACCATTCAGGCTGTCTAAAAATTGTTTCACATCTACTAAATAGGATTTTTGCGTATAGGGAGTGTACCCGGCATCCTTCATCCAGATGAGAAAGGCCTCCAGCCCTTCTTCGTAGTCTTCACACCACTCATTCATGCCTTAGAGCCTCCTTGTTAACGTTGATCTATATTAGACTTCTCCATTGCTCAGCATGTTTTTGTATCGCAAGTAAGAACTCCGTCAGTACGGGCGATTTCCATTTCTTATGATGATAGGCGATCTGCGTCGCCACACGCTGTGATTCATCATTCCAATTCAACCTGGCAAGTTTTCCTTCGGAGAGTTCATTTTTTACAGTAATTAATGGAAGAAAGGCAATGCCAAGATCAGCCATCACACATTGCTTTATCGCCTCGATGCTCCAAAACTCTAACGTGGGGTCAGGAAATACACCGTAACTGTTCAAATGCCGTTCAAATAAAGTCCGGTAGGAACAGCCCGTTTCAGTATGAAGTATGGTCACTCCTTTTAAATGAAGGGGTTCTACCTCAGCAAGGTTTAATAAGGGATGATCTGGCGCTGCGATCAGCGTCATCGGCTCATGTACTAATGTTTCTATATTTAAATCTTTATCTTCCGTCTCAGGTTGCAACAAGAACGCTAAATCCAGTTCACCCGAACGGACAAAATCTGATAGTTCCCAGCAAGCTCCAGGCTTCAGAAGAATTTGAACCTTCGGATATTTAGCGCGAAACTCCTTAATAATACCTGGTAAGCGAAAAGCAGCTAGAGATTCAGGAGCCCCAATCCGTAAAGAACCCGTAAGCTCACTATCCGAGCGTAACGCGTCCTCTGCTAAAGTGTGCATTCTGGATATTTCCTGAGCGAACGGGAGCAACCGACGCCCTGCGTCGGTTAGGATAATCTTTTTACTGATCCGATCAAATAATGGCTGACCAATTTCAGACTCTAGTGCTTGGATTTGTGCAGTAATACTGGACTGTGCATAATCAAGCTTCTGTGCTGCTCTAGTAAAACTGCCCGTCTCCACTACCACTAAAAAGGTAAAAAGATGACGTGACTCCATGAATTTCCCCCTAAATGAAAATGAACCATCGGAATATCGAATGGATACTATTCAAAAATTCTGTTTTTCCAATGGATCTATTATCTGCTACTCTAGAACAAAAGACAAGGAAAGCAGGATAAAAAAACATGAAGGAATCCGGTTCAAACACTTTACAAAAAAACATTGGCATGCCTCAGGCTATTGCCCTTTACATCGGGGCTGTGTTGGGTTCTGGGGTCTTAATTGTTCCTGGTTTAGCTGCAGAAATGGCGGGTCCCGCTTCATTACTGGCGTGGGGATTTATGTCGTTGCTGATTTTGCCGATGGCCTTATCAATGGGTCTGCTCTCTGCTAAATTCCCTAACGCTGGAGGCGTGTCCCATTTTGTAACGCTTGCTTTTGGTCCAAAAGCTGGCTCACTGGTAGGTTGGTTCTTTCTGATGTCCGTTCCGATTGGCGCACCTGTTGCTGCACTGACTGGAGCTGGTTATATGACCGCCGCTATGGGCTGGGACGAATCTGCAAGAATTACTATTGCCGCTATTATGTTGGTCATTGGCCTGATTACGAACTGGATTGGTATGCAGGTAGCTGGAAAGGTACAAATAGCGGTAGTTATAGCGATTGTTGCTGTGCTGGTCTTCTCCTTTGCTACTGCACTGCCCCGTATGGAAGTCGAACACTTCACTCCCTTTATCCCACATGGATGGATGAGCATTGGCCAGGCTGCTGCAATCTTATTCTGGTGTTTTATTGGCTGGGAGGCTGTCTCACACCTATCTGAGGAGTTCAAGGACCCACAGCGTGCCGCCGTTAAAGGAGTAACTATCGCCGCTATTATAGTAGGGATTCTATATTTTCTCTCCGCACTAGCAACTGTTGGTACACAAAGCTACCTCAAAGGTGGATCAAGCACTTCACTCGTCTGGATTATTAGTCAGCCTCTTGGGCGCTGGGGAGGATTTATTGCCGGACTTACCGGTCTGTTCATCTGTACAGCCACAATTATTGCCTATGCAGGAGCTGCCTCACGTGTGGCTTATGCTTTATCCCGCCAAGGCTCTGCGCCGAAATGGATGGGTAAAATATCCAAACAGTATCATACCCCTATCGGTGGCATAGCTTTTCTTCTGCTCTGTTTTGTATCGGTGATGACGCTATATGGCAGCGGGTCCCTCTCCATCACCACTCTGATCCAGTTTCCGAATGCTACTTTTATCCTGACTTATATCGGAGGTTGTGCTGCAGGAATACGTCTGCTCAAAGGAAGTCGCTTAGGTGTGACGATAAGTTGGATTTCCTTTTTAGCAACAGCTGCTGTGTTTCCTTTTACGGGCTGGGCAATAGGCTATCCGCTACTCATTACTTTGGTATTCGTTTGGATTATCCGTAATAAGCGTAAACAGAGGATGCGTGTCACTGAAGAGATTGGTCCTAAAATGCATGAGGAACAACAAAAGGTGTTGTAAGGCTCTAACTGCGTTTGAACCTCTCCCTAAGGAATAGTTGTACTGGTGTCCGAAACCGTGCTCAATAGGCGATAAATGTGCAAATAGCGTCAAATCTCTAACTACTTCTAAACTGGCATTCGTTTCAGCAGCTGCTTAGATGGTTATGGAATGAAGAGGGTATACTAGACTATGACCAGTCAAAGGAGACGATAAATCATGCCAAACAAAACTAAGATCATTCTTGAGCCAGCTGCTCAAAAATTTGCTGATGATAATGCGAAACCTCCCTTTCTACCTGACCTTGGGCCAGAAAAGGGCCGTGAAACGGTAGATAGCGTACAATCCAGTGAGATATATAAACCTGAAGTTGATATTGAAGATCTAATGGTGCCAGGTGGACCTAACGGTGATGTTTCCATAAGAATCGTTCGTCCCCCAAGCTCCTCATCAGCGTCGCTGCCTGTTATCCTGTACATTCATGGCGCAGGCTGGGTGTTTGGGAATGCTCATACCCATGATCGCCTGATCCGTGAACTAGCTGTCGGAGCGGAGGCCGCAATTGTTTTCCCTAATTACAGCCTCTCTCCAGAAGCTAAATATCCTACAGCTATTGAAGAAATCTATGCAGTACTCCAGTGGACAGCTGAAAAAGGAAGCGAGCACGGATTAGATACTAGCAAGCTTTCTATAGCCGGAGACAGTGTTGGTGGGAATATGGCCGCTGCTATTACTCTAATGGCTAAAGAACGGAGTGGGCCGAAGATAGCGAAACAACTATTATTCTATCCGGTAACGGATGCCTCGTTTGATACTGAATCCTATCATGAGTTCGCCAAAGGCTATTTCTTGCAGCGGGACGGCATGAAATGGTTCTGGGATCAATATACTACTGACCCTGAGGAACGTAATCAAATCACGGCCTCCCCTCTTCGGGCTAGCCTAGAACAACTACGGGATTTACCAGATGCACTGGTCATTACTGGTGAAGCAGATGTGCTACGGGATGAGGGTGAAGCTTATGCCGCCAAATTGCGGGAAGCTGGCGTGAATGTTACGGCTGTCCGCTTTCAAGGCATCATTCATGATTTTGTCATGCTGAATCCTTTAGCCGAGACTCATGCTAAAAAAGGAGCTATCAAGTTAGCGACAACATGGCTTCGTGAAGGTTTCTAAACAAATCAACTATTGACATATTCCTTTACTAGGCGAATTGGTTACCACAAGAATTCTTGTGCGAAACTGATTCGCTTTTTATTGTTAACATAATATTTATTATGTTAACAAGTGTATTTTTACAATTGAGAAACAAATATCCATTCTCTGCGTCAATATATTATAAATGATGTATAAGGAGCTAAAATCGTGAAATATGTACCGTTTATCCTAAAGACCGTTATATCTTCCTCCTTGCTCGTATCTGGAGCTGGTATATACTTGTCTAGTGCTCAAGCAGCAGTAACAACTCCTGCCTCCTCTTCAACAACCGTCGACTCTATCACCACAATTAAACCCTTATGGCACGACAAGGCAGATGGTCAAGGAATTTATAGCCAACAGGCTCCTATTGCAAATAAATTATTCTATTATTCATCAGGCGGGACACTAAAGGCCGCCGATCTCACCACAGGCAAAGTTAAATGGTCCTACAAAAACGGAACAAATCCTGAGATTATAACGAATAACTCGGTTTTCTTTATCACTTATGAGGGTTATCTTGTAAAAGTTAATGCTCAAACGGGGAAATTGCTTTGGAAGGTTAAGGCTGCCAAAGATCCGATCGAGATCGGTGCTTTCGCGGAGTTAGTTAACGGAGTGATATACTTCCGGAACGAGCATGGTGGAATTGCAGCTTATCATCCGGTTACTGGTAAAAAGATCTGGGAGAATAAAGACATCCCTATGTATGTAGGAAGTATCGACGGTCTTTATAACGGGGTATTGGTAGTATCCAGTACCGTTGATAATAGACGCACACAGTTTTTCGGTCTCGATCCGGCTACAGGCAAGAAGTTATGGAGAATTCAGGGATTTTATAGCTTTGTTGCTTACCGGGATGGTGAATTATTACTCCGCGAACAAGCCAATGCTGCAAATGATGCCTCTAATGTGCCTCTTAAAGGCTATCAGTTGACCCTGGTACATGTTGATGTTAAAACTGGAAAAGCGAAGACCAATAAGAACTATAAACCGCTCGAAGATGTCAGTAGACTCGGTAATTATTTCACATCACTTCAAGGCTCGTATCTATATACAGTCGATGGAGGTTTAGACCAATGGGGTGGTCATCCACTATACCGCTTTACCTTAGGTCAAGAAACAACGAGTGAACCCAAAAGTTATCAGGAGTACGGAAATTGGGTGGCTGGACCAGTAAATAACATGGCTTTTTTCCAAAAGGGTGCACAGATCACTGGCGTTCAAATGAACGATAATCGCATTATAAGCTTCAACGGACCGGACAGTCCAGCGCTTAGTGTTCAATTGATCGGTAAGGGGATTTACACTGGCTATGAGAATGGCTACTTCTATATCATAAATGCAGAAACAGGCAAAGCGCTTGGCAAAGTAAAGACCGGAGCACAACAATACGGCACACTATTTAGTGCGAATGGTATTCTCTACATCCAGACGGAGCATGATATATTCGCGATTTCCCTGCCAAAAGAATTAAAATAGTTGTTGTTACTCCTCATCTTTTGCAGCCACTTCTCGTTTAAACTCACTGGTTCGACTCTCCAGATGAACTGACCCGCTGTTTCCAATCTGGAAGGTCGTGCCAGACCCAATCGACAGAATTTTTATATATTGTATATTAATCATTGATTCTGCGGAATCCTTTAATATCACAAATTCATCCGCTTCATTCCCTTGCTTAGTCCATACAGGGATAGGGATGTCTATGAGTGTAGTATCTTTCGGGTGATTATTAATCTCCCTTATGTTAAAAAGATAATTCTCCTTGCTTCCCAGGAATTTAGATTGAACCCGGTCTACAGATCCACAAATAAAAATAGAACTGTCGGACAGATTGTTGATATAAACATCTTGTATGCGTGAGGTGTGCATAGGTTAACTGCCTTTTTTGACTTGATCTGGCGCGCTCTGAGTATATTCTATTACGCTGTCAAACGCCGAGGAGCAATGAATGGATTGAGTATCCCCTACTAAAAATACTGATGAACCCGAGATCGAAACGACTTTCACTGCATTGACACTAATATCTCTATTGATCACCGTTATCTTCATTCGTCTCCCGCCTTCCGGTTATATTTATTTCCAAATGCCGCTCTACTGCCATAACGATATCTCGTTTGATTTGCTCTACAATAGAAGCGCATTCCTCATCAGTGTATCCACGCCCTTCTTCTGTGGCAGGGAGTTGGTTTACATACTCGTTAATCCGTCCATCCATTTGATTCAGCAGATCCTGAGTCACCATTTGGATATATTGCTCATCAATGCTTAAATTCTTCTCTTTTTCTAAACGTGAAAATTGCGAGGGAACCTCTTCTTGCACATACTTCAAAATCTGTGGGCGAATCTGATCCGATAAGGCAGTTGTACCATCCTCCCGCTCCCCTATAGGTTTACCGTTGATCATCGCTTCATCCAGATTGTTTCCCTCATTCGGTGTAATGCCTATATTTAAAGTGCCTTCCAGCTTTTCGATTTTTAATTGTTCAAAATGATAATTGATAGGTCCTATACTTGCAGATTTATTGTTCTTTATGCTGTCTACATCGCCTTGCAAATCGCGAAGCTGCTTCTCTAACTGTTGAATCTTCTCCGCTTGCAATCTTAGTGTATTAAAAACCTGCTGAGCGTAATACGGATGCATACAACCCCCTCCTATGGTTTATTGTATGCGGGGACAAAGAGCCTAATTCAGATGTGCATATAGTTCCGCCGCTGGCGGTAAGGATACAAGGGGTGAAGCCATTTTTTCCGCTGGAGTCGTTGGAGCCGATGATGGAGCTCCAGAGGTCTCATAATTATGAGACAAAGTATTAATTCGTCCCGATGTACCAATCTGAAGTACCGAGGAATTAGAGATAGTGCCGATTTTTAGATTATAGATCGATATGCATTGATATACCGTAATGTTCATTTAAACCCCACCCTTAAGGAGGTGATACTTGATCCACCACATCTGAATCCATCGTATTTGTACTGCTGGCCGCATTATTCGTTATATTCGTACCTATAGAGTCACCTATGGAGAAGGAGTTGGCACCGGCATAAATTTTAGAGTTGCTGCTCAGGATAACGGATGCCGTATTTCCTACTAAGACTGTGGAGCTGGGGCCTACGCTATTGATTTTAATATTGCCGATGATTGAAACCACCAAACCACTCCTCCTTTCGGAATGATAAGCTATTCTATGTAGATATTCGCCCAGATGTCACTGAATAAGTCAAACGCCCATACAATGGATAAAAACCGTAGGAGGCGCAGAGCTATGAGTCCCAATAAGACGAACCCTTTAGATTGGATGAATGAAGATCCCTTTTTTAAGAAAAAGTTATCCTTGAAAGCTCTTGAAGAGCAGTGGAAGTTGGATCCTAACCAAATTGACGGGTATGTCGAAAAAGTAATCCGTGAAGCAACTGCAGCGACCTCCTCTTCATTTATGAACGAAACCACAAGTTTAAGTTTTGAGCATATCGACACTCATAATCACCTGATTACCAAAATTCGTATTCCAAACGGAATTCACCCCGAAAGTATATGGGCACAAATCAATCGCACACAAATTAAATTAACAGGTTTAGGAAAAGATCATAGCGAGATTATTCAGTTGCCAGTTCCCGTCATTCCAGATCAGAGCAGAGGCACTTATAAACAAGGTTCCCTGCAATTCAGAATGCCTAAAATGTCAGCGGGAAGATTCAAAGACATCGACATCCGTTATTTATAAAATATTCCTTTAAAATCCACCTGTTTTACTCGTCCAAGTGCCCCATTCCCCCTAAAAAAACGCCTTAAAATCAAAACAGCGTATAATTTAAGTTATACGCTGTTTTTTGAGGGTGTTTTTTGCCCCTTTTTCATCCGATTTTCTATTCTTTTCGCTCTTCGAACTTTAAGTTCCTCTTGGTCATAAGATGGAGTATTAAGAGTAAAGGTGGGGGCAAATCATGTCTAAAAACAAACGCGGCAAAGCACTTTGGCGCATTCCATCCCGGGCCAGAGGAACATGTCCGATCTGTGGAAGCACACGTATTAAGCTGTTGTACTTCGGGAAAGGCATTTCAGGTGAAAAGCTTAACGTATGTAAAAAATGTGATGGGAAGCAAAAGGTATGAAAGCATTTAGCAGATAATTCACAGAACGGGTTACCAAATAAAGTGCGACCTTAACCTCGAACCTAAGCTCGACAAAAAAGCTATCGCACTTTGCTTGGTAATCCTTCACTTTCAAAAACTTTTATAGTTCAATCCGATATCGTCTTTCCTCATTCGTTAGAATGAATCCGACAGATTCATATAGCCGTAATGCAGAATCATTTTCCGTAAGCACCATCAGAGATGCCTCTTCCAGTCCGTGGGTTCTAAAATAGCTTAATGCTTGAAAAAGCATGTACTTAGCAATTCCGGATCTTCTCCATGGCTCAAGTACAAATACATTTTCGATGTAGCCACCCTTCTCTTCCTGCCAGACCATTAAGCTACCCGCAACCTTCTCCCCTTCTCGAACAACAAGTGATGTCCAGAGCGGATTTTGTTTAAATTCAGCTAACCGTTCTTTCCCTAGCGGAGTTTCCGGCCAAATCTCAGCTTCTAATTCCAAATAATGCTCGTCTTCTTCAGGCGTCTCCATATTCCAGGTTGCGAACTCAAGTTCCTTAGCCAGAGTGGGTTCAGACAAGCCATCACTTAGATTGTGCTTCATCTTAAATAAGCTATTATAATGAGAGAAGCCCTTCACTTTTTCGAAAAATTGAGTATTCAAGACTTCTGCCGAATCGTTCCCTACACATAGAGTGGTTTTGTAATCCTTTGATAACGTTTCTTTTAATTCGAGTGCTCTTAATAAGAGTGACTGATAAACTTTTTCTAATAAATCATAATCGCCTTCACGTTCTGGTATTGTTTTTAAGTTCAGGTAGATCGAATGTCTGCTATCCTTGGAACGGCCAGGTGGCACAATATTGATGATGCTCACTTGACCTTTGGCCACCATTTTACCGTCCTCGAAAGCGCAATATACATTTTCCCAATTTTCCTCTGTGCCAACCCACCAAAAAACAACATTCCCCTTTGAAGATACTGTGTTATAAAGTTCACCAAGTAATGGCATGTCACCTTGTTCAAAATGACGGATAGTAGTCAATACAAAACCCCTTTTCAAATCATTAATATGGAATATATTTATAATAACATGCAAGTCCACGCTTGATTTGGTAATGAATTTTTATAACTAACTTCTCCTTGTTGTAACATTTTTTAAGTAACCCCTGTCTTACTTATATAGGGGGACTGAAGGATGAGAAAACGATTTTTTATAGGGATTACGATATTTCTGATTACTTGTGGAGTTGCTCTTGGTGTTGGGACGATATCAAATCTTCTGAGTCCGTTTAAAAGCTTCTCAGTCATCGTAGATAATCAATCCGATGTTGATATTAGCTCTATCGAAGTAGGATTAATTCGTGCGGATTCAAAGAAATTGTATACAAGTCCAATAAAAGCAGGACAAAAGAAAAAATTCAAACCAAAATTGAGTTTAAATGGTGAAGGTGCTATATATCTTCGATATACCAACTCTAACGGACAGTCTAAAGAACAAACCGTGTGCGGTTATACCGAATATTTATCAGGTCATTCCAAAGTCACGATTACTAATGAACGCACAACCGTTGTTCAGCAATGTAATTAAATCCATTCACATCTGACCTTCAATTCTGCTTCACTCTGATGAGAGATATGTCTTCTAATAGGATAAAAAGCCGCCATTAAGGCGACTTGCTAATCAAATAAGATTTAGTTTTTTAATTTGGAAGATGGGTCGGATCCAATCCTAGAGGGAATACTTCCTCAAAGTTATCTTGCTTTTCATATAAGCTATACCAAGTCTCTGCAATAACATCAGGATCACCAGCTGTTCCTGCTTGTATCATTGTCCCTATGGAAAGATGGCCGACAAATACTCCTTTATCTATTAACTCATTGTGTAACGCAGTAGCATAATTTCGTATACCAGACATAACAATGCCGCCATTTCCTACAAAAGGCAAAGGGAACATAGCAGAAATACCAGTGGTAAAAAGAATGGCTCCTGATCCTCTATGGATCATATTGGGTAATACTTCATTAACCGAAAGAACGGCGGGCAGCAAGTAACTGTTTATTTGTTCCAACACACTTTGAGGTGTAGTTTCCAGCACATGAGTGAATTTATCCCACCCTGCATACGGACTGAACTCTAGTACATCGATTGAACCAAACTCTTTTATTATCGCTTGAAAGACTTGTTTTAGAGCTGCTAAATCTGTCACATCCGCTACAAAAGATTGTGCTTCAATATTAAGTTTCTTAAGTTCACTAATGATCATTGATAATTTCTCGGGATTGCGTGAAATGACAGCCACCCTAAATCCATTAACTCCGAATTTTTTAGCTAGAGACAATCCTAACCCAGGCCCTGCACCCACGATAACAATATTTCTCATTTTTGATGAACTCCTTTTCTATGATATATTAAAGTAACAGCTGTTGCTTTAATTGCTAATATACAGCTACTAATTTAATGTATCAATCAACAATCAACCTGCAAATGTTGCTATAGCAACAAAATTGCTAAATTGTTGGGTAGGAGTGAAGTAATGGCTACTAAAGTAAACAATATTCGGCTGACACAGACTAAACAGTCTTTAATTGACTCCTTTTTACGGTTAGTTTCCCTGAAGGATTTTGAGAAAATAACAATCGTCGATATAACAAAGGGAGCTAAAGTTAATCGAGCCACGTTCTATGCGCACTTTAATGATAAATATGAATTATTGGATTATATTATGGGTGATTCGGCATCCGCTGCTATTGTAAAACATACTGAAGGTGAAATTAAATTCGATCAAGAAGGCATCACTCAACTCGTATTATCGGTATTCGATTTCTATCAGCAACCAAACATACAATGCCGCAGCAGTTATATAGGGATGGTTGTCCCTCAATTGAAAGAGAAGATTATAAATGAGCTGAAGGTTCACTTATCTAACGCTTTAGGAGATATCTACCCAGATCACGGGAAAAGCTTTTATGTACCGATCATCGCACAAATGATCCATGAAGGTGTCTATCAATGGGTAACAGGGAATAATACTATAAATCAACAAGAAGTCGCCGAGAGAATTTCATCATTAGTCTTACGTGGGCTGCAATCGTAATTTAAAATCAGAAGATTCCTCAGACCTTTCCGCTGCCTGAACACTAAGGGGCCGAGTACGTCATTTTACAGACGAACTCGGCCCCTTGTGATACAGAATATTATCTGACCGTGCAACACATCAATCGATTACACATTCCCCGAAAGATTTAATTGCCATGACACACCAAATTGATCCGCTACCCAGCCAAATTTCGAACTGAATGGATATTCGCCTAGTGGCATGAGCACCTGTCCACCCTGGGATAATGCTGCATAGACGCGGTCAATTTCGGCTTCACTTTCACAATTCACATATAAGGATACCGCTGGAGTAAAGGTGAATCCATGCTTCACGTAGCTATCTATACACATAAAGACTTGTCCATGTAATGAAAAAGTAGCCTGCATGACACTCCCTTCAGGGCCTGCTTCATTTGTCCCATAACGTTTAATACTGATGATTTCGGAGTGATCAAATAAAGAAGTATAAAAATTCATAGCTTCTTCAGCCTTTCCTTCGAACATTAGAAATGTCATTATCTTTTGATTCAGTTCCTTCATAATCGTCCAGCTCCTTAAAGTAATTTTATACAGATCATCTCATATCATTAACGCTTTCATATACTTTCAAACGGGCATATACGGTTTCGAGAATGGGATACACAACTTGACCAGATACAGCCATCGCCAAAAGTGCACCATGCAGATGCTCAGCTTCCACTGGCAGATGTTTTAGCATATCCCTATGCATAGAGGAAGTAAATTCGGGTAGCACCGAATCCATCTTTTGCATCGTAGCAGTCACCATATCTGCTCCAACAGGCATTCCTGCACTTTGCGCTATACTCACGATCTCATTCAGAAGCTGTTCATAAATAGTACGCGCTGTAGATGAGGCTAAAATGGGTCCAACCGAGCTATCCATTAAAGTTGTAATCCCGCTTAAACTAGCTACGAATATATATTTCTGCCACACTTCGCGCTGAATATCAGAGCTTAGTATCACAGTGAAACCTGCTTTATCCAAATGACTGAGAAGTTTCTGCGTTCGTTCTGACTCCCCACCCGCCCATTCACCAAACACAATACTATGAAAAGAACTACTTTGTATGATAGCTCCATTAGAACCTAACGTTGTCTCGATATAACAAAGACCACCCAGTACCTTTTCTGCTCCAAAATGCTGCTGCAAAATACCAAAATGTTTATACCCATTAAGGAGCGGGAGAATCATAGTCTGTTCACCGACGAAAGGGGTAAGATCCATCATCACCTGAGGCAAATGATAGGCCTTCACTGCAATAATAATACAGTCAAAAGGCTCTGCCTTCTCCCCATATGTAATCGTCCGAACGGGAGTCTGAAAGTCACCATGCACACTTTTTATTGCCAGACCCTCATCTTCTAACTGCTTTTGTTTAGTAGAACGGACTAGAAAAGTTACATCTTCCCCTTTTTGAACCAGACGCCCTCCAAAATAACCACCAATAGCTCCTGCACCCACGAATAGAAAACGCATGTAAGTCTCCCCTTTTTTCACCTTATTTTTAACAAATAAAAAGACCGCTTAGCTTATCCGCTAAACAGGTCCGAATGGCAAAAAAAGAGTCAAGTATCGACCGTTCTTTTGTCTCGGTCCATACGGATCTGAGCAAAATCCAACGAGTTCACCTCCATGGCTACAAATAAATTACTATTCATAAATCTGATCCATCTAGAGCGCCATTCGATTCTATCGATACAGCCTCCCTGGAAAGTATAACAAAAGAAAACCTTAAAGCCTAGTTTTAATCCATAACTTAGAGATGTCCAGAAACCCGAAGGAACCGGTGTGCAGACCAAACAGGCTTTGATTTAGCTGAGCTTTTTTATTCATATGACAGCCATGCAGCACCCAATAATTGTCTCGTAGAATTCCCTCCGCTTGATTCAGCAGTTTCACCCGTTCATCCTTTGGAGATTCTGTGAAAGGACCTAATACCTTCGAAAACAATGAAATCTGGTCCTCTCTAAGCAAAGAAAATAAATAATTAGATTTATTATTAAAGTAGTTAATCATTCCCCATTGCCAATCATCTTCTAAAACCTCTTCAGCAAGCTGGATCTCGGCTGTTGTCTGTATATAATCTGCCTTAAATTCATTGAAAAAATATAACTCAATTTGCAAACCTACGGAGGCAGCGCGTGTTTGGAGCCATAACGCTTCTTCTCGTTCTTCTTTTTTATCCTTAGTTGCTAAAGTAATGACTTCTCCCTGATACCCGTTTTCCGCTAAAAGCGCTCGGGCATGTTCCAAAGTTGGATCTAGAAGCTCTCTCTTACTGCTCTCCCATGGCAAAAAGCTATCTGCTGGGGTGATACGATTGCCACCCAATTCTTTTATTAAAGCCGTTCGACTGTAAAGGATACGGATCACTTGGCGAAACCATAGCTGCTGATGAATTCCCTCTCTATGAAAATTAAACAGAATATATCTGCAGCCTAAGGCTGGGTAATCTATACTGTGATTGCTGATGATATCAGGTAAAAGTTCCCCATGTTCAGGATCTGGCAGCTGGTATTGGCGTTCATTAGAAGCCTCTTTTGGCAAATACCAAATCTCAACACGATCCAGGAGCGGCCGAATTCCAAAATAAAAATCAAAAGCTGCGAGCACCAAAACATCCTCATTCAGATCCAATAAACGGTAGGGACCTGTACCGCTTACTTCACTAGTGATGTCTATATCATAAGGAAGAATGGACATGTGAATACAACTGAACAGATGCAGAAAAAAGAGATTTGGACGTGACAACACAAACCGGATTCGATGATCTCCTTCAACCTCTACTCGTTCGATATCCTTATAAAGGCTAACCGCTGGGCTGTTCAAGTCGATAAGCCGTTGCAGCGTCTCTTTTACATCTCTCGAGGTCATGATTCTTCCGTGATGAAAGCGTACCCCCTTGCGGAGGTAAAAAATATAACTTGTATGCTCCTCATTAGCTTCCCACATATGGGCCAAACCAGGAAGAAAGGTATCGGTCGTTGCGTCATAAGTAACTAGTGTGCTATAGATTTGACCCAGCAAATAGGATTCAAAAGCGGTGTATACATAAGCAGGGTCCAGCACTTCCATATGCCGGTTACGGGTAATCCGCAGGACGTCCAGCCCTGAGGTTGACTCTGCTTCACTACGGAAACCCATCTGTTTATTTAACATCGTTAATAATCGTTCCTTTAAGGGTCCGGTCACCTGATCGCTGCTCATCAATTCGATAGCTTCTTTTATCTTCCCTTTACTGACTAACTCCTGAAAGCTATCCTCGAATACCTCATCAATACTTTTTAAAAAAGTAAGTTGAGAGATATGCCCCCTGCCTCTCCCCGGCTGCCATTGAATATATTCCTGCTCTTCCAGTTTCCGCAGCACGAATTTAACATTACGTGGAGTGCAAATCAGGATCGAAGCCAATAAATCTATCGTCACAGGAACAGGTTCATTCACTTTGAACGAACTAGTAACGCCTGCTGCTAAACATAAAAAATGATTACTTATCTGGTCCAAATGGTTCACTCCTTTAAAGGTGAAATGGTCAATGTAATTCTTACACTTTTCCTTCCCCCTTTTATCATTATAATTATACATAAATCAACAAGGAATATGCAGCAACAATATTAGAGCAATAAGACTAGGAGATCGTAATCATTATGAATCAGCATCTAAGGCACATTCACCCACTAGCCTGGACAATTATCATCGGCACCATGTTCGGACGTCTGGTGACCTCGATGAGCATCCCGTTCTTATCCATCTATCTAACCCAAGTTCTCGGAGCTTCCCCGACACAAACAGGGATTACGGTCGCGGTTAGCTCGCTGGCAGGCGTATTGGCCAGTTTTTATGGCGGTTATATTTCTGATATTGTTGGTCGTAAAATCGTCATGTTAATCTCGGTATTTGGCTGGGCAGCCGTCTTCTTCGGGTTCTCAGTGGCTCAACATCTATGGGTATTTTTCCTGGTGAACACCTTGAACGGCTTATGTCGATCTGTATTCGAGCCTACTTCACGGGCACTTTTGTCCGATATTACACCACCCGAGAGTAAGCTGCTTGTCTTTAATCTTAGATATGCAGCAATTAATCTTGGTGTAGTATTTGGTCCAATCATTGGGCTACAGCTTGGCTCTGCGGAATCAACTTTTCCTTTTCTAATCGCAGGAATCGTATATGTTGCATATGGAATTGTATTATTCATGCAATTTAAGGCACATCGTTCAAGCATGCCCGCCCGTACACAAGCTCAAGCACCACGTTTACTCGAAGCTTTGACAATCACCGGTAAAGACCGTGTGTTCCTACCTGTACTCCTGGGTACCATCTTTTGTGTATTAGGATACGGTCACTTCGGCTCAACAATGGCTCAATATTTAGCGATGAATACGCATTTCACCAATGGTGGGCAATTATTCTCCTATATGTTGTCACTGAATGCTATAACCGTGTTAGTAGTGCAGTATCCCATTGTACGAACGGCAAGTAAATTCCCGCCGATTGTCCCTTTAATCCTTGGGAATATCTGCGTTGCACTTAGTCTTCTCTTAGTGGGGCTTGCAGGTGGTGTGGCTCTATTAATGATCAGTGTAGTTCTGTTCACTATAGGGGAAGTCTTACTCTTTACGATGATGGATATGTTGATCGATCGGATTGCCAAACCTGAAATGAAAGGGACGTACTTTGGTACGATTGGCTTTAATAATTTAGGGAGTGTTATGGCACCTATCTTCGGCGGGGTGTTGTTAGACCATTATGGCGCTCAGAATGGCCTTGCGATCTTCGTACCGTTGGCTTTAACAACAGCTTTTGGTCTTCCTTTTCTTCTCGTAGCGCACAAAAGACTTGTTGCCAGAGAGAAATTAACACTTGGTGTTGAAACTAGAGCAATAAAAGGATAACTTATCTAATTAAATATGTCATTTACTGGATCACACTCACCTTAGTTAACATAATCATTATTATGTTAACTAACTATATGAATTAATTCATTTATCAGAAAATCGGGACCGTATCTTTGCAGAATATGCAATAGCTACGGTCTCTTTTACATAGAAAAAACGGTTAATCATATATTCCCTGCAGAAAACTCAACTGACCTTTCACATATTGCCTTAGCTCTAAGGGCTCAATGATTTCGGAATGTCCTATTATGCTCCAGATATTAGCACATGCACTTTCATAACCAAACATATTCACCTTTAAAATGAATGCATCCCCTTCTTCCCTCATTTCCATGACCTCTAGCTGAGATAAAGAAGACCTTGTTCTCTTATCGGCTCTAATCACAACAGGATAGACCTCTTCCTCTTTACAAGCTTGCTTAAAAACCTGTCCCTGCCGCTTCCAGTGCTCTTCTAATGAAAAATCCATAGGTATAGAGTACTCTTCTTCCAAAAGCTGCGTAGAGGCAATTCGCTCACATTTAAATGTGCGGATGTGCTTAGCTTCTTCACAGTAGGCTATAAGATACCATTCCTCTTTTTTCACCACAAGACCATAGGGCTGTAATTTCCTGCATGATATTTCTCCGCTAACCTTTTGGTACGCAATCTGTAGTTTCTGAGATCGCCAAACGGCTGTCCGAATAGATTCCAGACAGGGAATTTCTATTCGTTCTGTCCACCAAGGTGTGTCATCGAAATAAAAGCGTTTTTGCGCTTTCTGAATGTCAGGTTGGTAGGATGCGGGCAATGTTTTTTCTAATTTCAACAGCGTCGTTTTCAGCTTAAGACCCGATTCAGAATGGCCCCCAGAATAGATGCCCATACCTGTTAAATATAGATTGATTACATCTTCACCATGTAACTGCTTCAGGTTAACTGTGTATCCCTCCATTAAGGAGATGCCACCATTGGGCCCCGACATAGACAACAAAGGAATTCCAGCTTCAGCTAGCACATCAATATCTCTATAGATTGAACGTACAGAGGTCTCCAAGGCTTGAGCTAGTTCATTGGCCTTCATTTTCCCTCTCGATTCCACTAATAATAAAATAGCAATCAAACGATGCAAGCGCATGAGAACCTCCGAGCTTTTCTTTTTTATCTAGTATACTTCAAAATTCTTGCCATGATGTTGTCAACAATAACAGGTTATGATTAGTTCATTACATAAAGGGAGCTGAAACATATGAAAATTGCCGTATTAGGAACAGGGTTCGGAGCTTATCATGCAGAATTATTGACGAAAAATGAGCGTGTAGACAAAGTTATTGTTTATGGTAGAAATGAAGCTAAGCTGCAAAATTTAAAACAAACGTTAGGCGTTGAGATTACCACAAATATAGAGGATATCATGCTTGATACCACGATTGATGTGATCGATATCTGTCTGCCCGTGACTTTACATAGACAGTATGCCGTTGAGGCGCTTAAGCATGGAAAACATGTATTCTGTGAAACCCCCGTATGCTTTACCATTGAAGATGCCCTTGCGATGAAGGAAGCAGAACAATTGTATGGCAGACGAATTCTCGTGAACCAATTTATTAAATTTGATCCTGCGTACAAATATTTATACGAAACCACTTCTAATGAGAAATATGGAAAGCTTTTAGCCTTCACCTTAAAAAGAGAAACGTCTCCTCTCTGGGGGGATCTCGGACTTCATTCTATCTCCACAAATCTGATGATTCACGAACTTGATTTTGTAACGTGGCTGCTTGGATCGTTAGAAGAATACTTTGTGTGGGGAACCGATGGTGGACGAAGTGAACAAGCTTTAGTGCGTACCCATTTTCAGAAAACGAATGTCTCCGCAGAGATCGTTGTATCCTCACAAATGCCAACTGGTTATCCTTTTTCCGTAGGGTATGAGGCTTATTTTGAACAAGGAAAGCTAGTCTATCAAGAAAGTGACGACATGAACGGCACGGTTGAAGGATCATTAATTGAATATACCTCTGCAGGTAAACAGCAACTTTTGTTAGAACAAGCTAATCCTTTTGAAAAGAGTATTACGCATGCTCTCCAATGCTTAGAGGAGGGTTCTACATCAATAATCGAGTTAGACTATGCCTTACAAGCTATGGAATTAGCAATAAAAATAGAAAAAAAGCTTGTTTAAACATAAGGGTTGGTGTAGATATCCTTTTTCATGGTTTTTGTTTGTATGGGCGTAGAATTTGTAGAATTAGTGGATAGTAGCTAGGGAGAGGAATAGGTTTTGAGTTTTCTATTGTGAATTTTTCATATGTTGAAATTGTAGAATAAAGTAGTAAATTTAGTCCTTTTTGGTGCGCTATGCTTAGTTCTTGTTCATAAAAAGCTGTTATTTCACAGCATTTTGGAGGGATTTCATCCTTGGGATTAAGGTCGTTCAATTAGAGGATAAGTTAGCTGAACAGGCTGCCTATGATCTCGGCAGCCTGTTGTCATTGTGCTATCGTGCCCCATTAGCGTAATCTCGAGATTTATTAAATCTAACGATTAGTTTCGGAAAACTGAATAGATTGGATTGTATCAGTTAGCGGGTCAAATTGGATCGATACAAAAACTCCAAACTCGTTACCTGCTTTGCTTCTAATCCATAGTTTGAATTTCTCTTCAGACTTTTTAGGTGTTAGTTCAGTACGACCAATGTGCTTATAATCAATTATGACTGCATTGTATCGTTTTTGTGTTTCCTCTACTGCAATTTTGCCCCATTTTGCGTATTCAGGCGCAGCCTCTACTGTAACAGTGGAAAAAATAAGTATCGCCAAAAATGATATCAGTATTTTTTTCATAATAACCGCCCATCTGGAGAAGTTTTCAGTAATATCTCCCACTTTATCCAAATGTATTCTTAGACAACTTAACGCCAGCGTGCAGTCTACAACTTTATTTTTCAATTTATCAAGATCTAGATTTAGGAAAGTCAGATATAATAAAGGGTTCCACATATTAGTCATGACTAATATGTGGAACCCTTTATGCTTAACTATCGTACTCCGTTAGGATTTCTGTGAAACGAATATTTTAAATCGCATTGTTACTCATACGGCATCTTGTCCTTACCCATATATAACACACTGTTATATATGGGGTAATAGATGTAAAGTCGTTGGGTGTTCCATTCTTGTATATTTACCTGACACTCCCATATCTTTTATTGTATTGAATTCATCAACTCATAGTAATATTTAGAATCACTAGTCTTATAAAGGCTATACCAAGCGTCTAATGTTTTTGGAGAAAACACATCCAAAGCTTTCAAGATGTGTGCAGAAAATTCCAACGGAGCTATTCCAGATGCGGTGATCAGTTTTCCATCAGTTACAGCAGACTCCATTTTATAATGCTTTTCTCCTGTATAAGTGGGACAGATCATTTTAAGGTATTCCAGATCATTGCTTGTATGCCCACGTGAATTCAGCAATCCTGTCTGGGCAAGTCCCATTGTAGCACCACAAATCGCTGCAACCCATATACCTTCCCTTAAACACCTTTCAGCGATTTTTAAGAGGGGGTGGTGAATGGTTTCTGTCCATGTATCTCCACCGGGTAAAATCAATAGATCGGATCTTTCAATACTGCAATCATCCAATTTGATGTCAGGCAATATTTTCAATCCGCCCATTGTAGTTACTGGAGTCTTATCAATTCCCACGGTAACTATTTTTGATGGGGCCAGCCCCTTTTTATAATATCTTCCCGAGTTCAGTTCGGCAGTTAAGTAACCTATTTCCCAGTCTGCCATTGTGTCAAACACATAAAGATATACCGTATTATTCATTTGCAAGTTCTCCCTATTTTACAATTCATCAAGTGATACCAACCATCGGTAATCAATGATTATCATCATTATAAAATGACTTCACTGACATCCGCTGTCAGTGAAGTTTTTAAAGTTGATAATATTCCATTAACTCCGACACAACACCAACAAGTTTTTCCTTCAATTTCTGTGGTTCGATTACTTGAATGGATTTCCCGTAGGATAAGAGAAAATTAGGAACATAGGTATGAATTGATTTTTCCTCAAGTAAAAAGATTGCTTGATTTGATGTACGCTCTTTCAGATGATGCCCCAAAAACCAATGCAGGCATAAGTCATCCAACGCCTCTGACCTACCTTCGATAATTAAAGCAATTAACCCGTCCTTGCCGACTAAATCAGGTAATAGATTTCGCAAAAAAAATTCCCGAGCCAAAAAATCTTCGGAACGTTTAAATATGTTTTGAGTCCGCTTGATTTGTAAAATCCGTTCTACCCGAAAGCTGCGGATCTCATTTCTCAGGTGGCAAAATGCAACAATATACCATTTATTGTTCCAGTACACCATTCCATAGGGATCTATCACCCTAGTCTTGGGTTGATCATCACGGCGTGTGTGATAATCAATTTCTACAGAGAATTCGTTTGCTACAGCTTGCTCCAATTCCGCCAATACTGGCTGAATAGAAGGGTCTCCCCTACGGTTTATAACTTCAAATCCGGCTAAATGACGGCTGAGAACACTTTCCTGTTCCTGATTCGAATACATTTTCAATTTGGATGTCGCATTACCTAAAGCCTCACTCAAAGGGTATCCGGCTTCTTCTGCAAAAAGAGCAGCATGAAGAAGTGCTTTTTTTTCTTCAATATCAAATAGCAGAGGTGCTCTGATAAAATTATTCAGTAAGCTATACCCGCCATTATGACCAGTGTCGGATATTATAGGCACTCCACTGGCACTTAGCGCATCAATATACCGATAGACTGTCCTTATATTTATTTCTAACTTTTCGGATATTTGTTTTGCGGTCATTTTAACACCCGAATTCAGCATCCATAGGATTGCCAGCATATTATCGTTTTTTGGCATCACATATACCTCATCTTTTATTAGGATCGCTCAAAATTATTTGCTTTGCGAATCGCCTGCATCCCTTTATTCATCAATCTTGCAGCCTTTCAATCCTAACGTAGCATTCAATGTGTGTCGACTCCCGTAACTTAACAACAATCTGCAATTTTTAACATTGCTGCTCTTAGCTCAACTCAACATTCTACTTTACCACAACTTGTGATACAGTTCACCGCGCTGTTTGTAACGGTAAGTTTTTGGACCATCCTTTGCAGAATGCTCTTTCTTTGATCCGCTAGGTTCCAATTACCCTAACCGCCGTTCAGGGGACTAAAGAATATACACAGCATATACATCACCTGGAAGAATGGATATTTCCAGTTTCAATAAACTTGAGTGATGCGTATAGCCTTTACCAAGTAGACAGTTAATAACGCCTTTACACAAAAACAAACTTACCATGCGTCTGCTCATGAGCAGTAACGCACGGTAAGTTCCATCAATAATAACTCTTTATTTGGTAATATGTTGTATTTTTATGAAAATATCTTCCTTCTTCATTTATTTATGCCGTCATCAGTATTTAAGCTCAATATCCTTCCACATGGTATTCCCATCCTTGTCGAAGCCTGTCATCTCGGTAGCGCTCATCAATTCGCCTGTTTTGACATCAAAGAAAGCGCTCATTCTCAAACTGTCATTCTCACGATTAGGAGAATTCGGCGAGATACCCATAACTCTTAGCAGCAGACGTGTTTTGGAGGAGTTAGGATCAGTATTATACCCGCTGATAGTAAAATGATACCCCTTGATCCAGTCATCTGCTATAGCAGGATTTCCTGGTTTCATCCCCAGTCTCTCAACAGCTTGTTTAACTGCATCGGAAGAATCAATTTGAATATCAGATATCGCATACTGTCCTTTTACAAGTAAATTCTTATCGTGCTTTTTTACATCAGTCTTAATGGCCATTCCATTATCGATCTTGATATAAATAAAAACATTCCCTTTCTTGCTGCCAAATTCGAGATTCCAAGCATCTCTTGTTCCATCCGAACCATCGGTTCGTTCCTGGGAAACAGAAGTGTCATCCGTGCTTGTTATGTTAATAAGTAATGGCTCTTCTTCCGTCAGCTTCTTCGCCTCTGAGTACCCAAGGCGCAGTGCCTCCATCGCGGTTACGCTCTTCTTTTCATTGGTTCCCTTATTCGTTATTGTGGCAGCTGGTTTCTCTGTCTCGTTAATCATCTCACGGGTTGTTGTGGCGGCCTGTTCCTCTGATTTGTTAGAAGAGCCGTCGAAAAGAACATTTTTCATTCTGAAGAATAGAACGACCATCATCACAATCAATGTAATTGAGGCTATGCTAACATATTTTCTCTTACGCAAGGCTGCTTCTCCTTAGTTAATGAGTATAAGAAACTTTGGTTACGCCATAATTAACTGCTGAAGTAGTTTCCGTACTGTCCACACAATGACGATTAAATTTTCCAATTTTTAACACACCAAAATCATACAATAATGTTTCCTTAAATGCAATTCTTGTCGCATATTTTAAAATAACGGCTATTATTTACATTAACTCGAAACGAAATTGATCCTAGCTCACTGGTTTCAAAGGTTAAACTTGCCCCTATTTATGATACGGTTCACCGAGTCTGATCTTAAACTAAGCTGCCCGTAAGTGAATAAGTTAACATTCATTCCCTCGAATCCTTTGATAGACATCCGCATAGGAAAACTTAAGTTGTTCTCGCAACTTTTTATTTTCTTTTTCGAGCTTCTTCATCTTTCGTTTTAACGACGCAATGATGGTGTCCTTGTTGTTTTCATCGAACGCCAACAAATAATTGCATTTCTCCGCCTCATGCGTTACACTCTTTACATTGACAAATTTGCAGGTCTATAAAAAGGAGGTTAACGCGCCCATGTGCCCCCGTACCAAAGAACAAAATGAGCTCATACGCATGCAGCGCAGGGAACAAATCCTGGACTTCGCCGCGCGCACCTACTTCCTTACGGGCGGAAGCTTTGATATTCGCGATGTCGCCCGCGAGGCTGGTCTCGGTTATGGCACGGTATACCATTATTACCCCAACCGGCATTTACTAATAGAAGATGTGCTGAGCTGCGGCTTCGAGCAATGTGAGCAAGCCCTGACTCAATGGGCGAACATCAGCCGGGACACCCCTGACGACAGGCAGTTGTTAACGTATTGCAAGACGTTACTCCGGTTGTGGCAGTCAGATGCCCGCGCATATCTCGTCTACAAAATGGCGGCGGAGCATTATACAGGCTTGCCAGAAAAAGATCGACATCCTGCCAAAAGACGATTCACGGAAAGACTGTATGTTCCACTCCAATCGATCATCCAGCGCGAAGACGACAGCGTCGACCTTATGCTTGCCGTGTTGGTCGGCTGCTGCGGGCTGCACTACTATGCGAACACTTCCGAGTTGGACATCGATCGAATTGCCCAGCTCGCAATGCAAGCCATTACAAAGGAGTCCTAATACAAACATGGTTATCTTAAAAAGCAAGTATGAAATCGAAGCCATCCGCAAGGCATGCCAGGTTGTGGCCGAATGCCATCGCACAATTGCCCCGCTCATCAAACCGGGCATCACAACGAACGAGATTGAGCGCATATTCGAGGATATTATTTTGAAGCATGGCGCCAAACCATACACGAAGGGCTACAATGGCTATCAATATGCGACTTGTGCCTCCGTCAACGACGTAATTGCACATGGCTTCCCTACAAATAAGCCACTTGAGGAAGGCGATATCGTGACGATCGACACGGTAGCGGAGCTCGACGGCTGGCTCGGCGATTCAGCCTGGAGCTATGCGGTCGGGAAGATCTCACCGACGGCTGAGAAGCTGATGCGCGTCACGAAGGAGTGCCTTGACCTCGGCATCGCGCAGGCACAGCCCGGCAATCGTCTCGGAGACGTGACGAGCGCAATCCAGCGGCATGCCGAATCGAACAACTTCGGTGTCGTGCGCGACCTTCTCGCTCATGGCATCGGTCGTGACCTTCACGAGGAGCCGACCTATATGCATGTCGGCAAGCCCGGCAAAGGCCCCCGCATCAAGGAAGGCATGGTATTCACGATCGAGCCCATGATCACTGAAGGCACCTACAACATGACAATTGATCAGGACGGCTGGACCGCCCGGACGCTGGACCGCAAGCTCGCCGCCCAATACGAGCATACGATCGCCATCACCGCTGAAGGACCACAAATCCTGACCGCGCAATAGAACAATTAGAAGCCGACCAACGAGAGGGTCGACTTCTTTTTTATTTATTGAGCAGAACTTCTTTCTTCATCCGATACATGCGTTCATCCCGTTCTTTTATAGAGCTCAGCCGAAACAGGTTCGCCGACAGCGTATCGAGGTTACTCGCCTGGACGCGATCACATATTCATCTCCGTCAAACCATGACAAGATCGGAAAACTCCGACTAACTCCATTAATTCCTTATTTTCCCATCATGTACCATTCGCTTAATTCAATCTCATTATGTTTCTCATTTGTCTTTTGAAGTGTTTGAATAATTGAACCTTTTCAAATAATCACTTATTATACTCTGATCCTGATGCCACCATAACATGGAAAAATCAATTTTTTTTGCAAATCCTAGCTTTTTCGCTAACTGTATCGATCGTTCATTGCCAGCGTCACAACTATAATTCGGCAATAGATTGTGGTTCAAACAATGTTCTATAAATGCCGTACCCGTAAGTGTTGCTAACCCTTTATTCTGGTATTCATCCACGGTTACAATATCGATATCCGCATACCCTCGACCTACAAAATAAGAATTACAAACACTTGCAAATTGATCATCCTTCACTAGGCAGTATCCAAACCCTCTATCTATAAAGTTTTGTGCCGAACTCCATAGCGAGTCATAAGAAGCGTCCATTTCATTTTTGTATTTATCGAACAGAATGTCATCCATACGTTTCATTACAAATTGTTCTGGCGATGAGTTAAGGGTTTTTAGATGTTGGAATTGGGATAGCTCGAACGTAAAAGAAGAACGGTACAATAGTACAGTCTTTCCCGCTAGCCTATCGCCAATTTGAAAAAGCAAATCCGGCGTTGAAACATAAAGATCGTAGTAAATTGAATGATTTTGATCATTTAGCAAAAATTCAACCACATCGTTCATGAAGCTTTCATTGTCGCCACTGCCAGTCAAAAGATACTGTCCATATAAATTGATAATTAGACCGCAAGTAGGATTTTCTCTGCGATCAACAAACACCTTTCCAGACTGATTACGCTCAATTACGGAATATGCAAACACAGGTTCATACGCTAGATTTTTCAGCAGTGGCAGAATGTGAGCGTACTCTCCTTTAGATAACTCTATCATTTCATCTCTCCCTTCTATTTAGTTCCTCTACTTTTCACAAAACCTGATGCCTTATTACAACACAAAATATAGGAATAAATAGGATAAATAAAATAACCACTCTAATTTCATTTTCACCTAAGATTATTGCTGGTTTATCCCACCCTTTAGTTAAGCAAAAAAAATGGCTGCAGAAGCAACCACTATCAATTCCCGTTAGTTAAATGTATTCATTGAATTATCCATCCTTTTCAATTAATACAATTGCGTCACCTTAGATTTTTTCTATCGCAATACATTACGTTTCTCCTAACATTTCCTACAAACACTAATGATAGATGAAGATGACGGAGAAAACGGCGTTTTATCCCAGTCAGCATATTGATGTTCGACGCGAAAGCCGTGACGAGTTAATAAAGAATGTAGCGTATTCGGATCCGTGAACCGACAAGCAATTCGGGAAGTCGTTCGCTTATACCCCCAATCACGCATCGTGACCCAATGCATGATATGCTGGCCAGCATCGTAACATTGGGTACCTGATACCTTGACGTTATTTCCATCCTTATCAATAAATGATCCCCATTCTGTCTCCTCTTGATCGGATAAATCCGTTCCCTCCGGATTTCGGGTCTCAAATGCAAAGATTCCATGAGGTTGTAAATGTTTGTGAACGGTCGTGAGCAAATCGCTTTGATCTTGATCACTTAAAAATGCCTGAAAAGCATTACCAGTCAAATAAATCATCGAAAATCGCTTGTCCGATTCGAAGGTACGGGCATCACCTTCCATAAAAGTAACAGTCAGCCCTTTCGCCTTCAACCGCGCATACGCAATCATCGCTGAAGAGATATCTACACCGGTCATTGTTATACCGGCTTTCGAGAGGGGGATCGTTGTTAAGCCTGTACCACAAGCAAGTTCTAACACTTCCCCAGGACTCGATCTGGCAAGCTCAAGATAGAACTGATATTTGTCCATTTCACCGTCAAATTCAAGATCGTAATTTACCGGATCTTGAAATTCTTCAAGATTGCTATGTTCAATCAACACCATTCCCCCTTTCATTCCTTGTTAGAATATAATCGAAATAAATGCTAATCGACAGCCATCGCGCTTAACAGTATTATTTTACTATTTTTTTGATAACACGTTTGGTGATAAACGGTTATAATCAATTTTCATCAAACATACCAGTCCTAGTTAGTTCAACCCTGAACGTTCCATTTCATATTTTATAAAATATACTTTCACCATTGAGGAAGGGGCGACAATACTCAGCGCATAATTTGGGCATTCTTTCACGCATCCAGTCATGAACATGTACATTCTCTATCTGGAAGACGTAATACCCAATAATAGCGACCAACATTAAACCTTCCAACTGCTGTAGATCTTTCGCTTTATTTTCACACTCTCTGTAATACCCCTTTAGGAAAGTATCTCTTCGATCGGTTGGTAGCATCATAGCTCCCATGGCTACATCAAGTAAAGCATAACCTTTTCCGAAAAAGCCAAAATCGATGAAGTGCACCTTTCCTTCGGTTGTGATGATGATATTACCCATACACAAATCCCCATGAATAAGGTCCGGGCCAGCCTCCCCGCCATGGTCATCTAACCGGAAGTTGATCAATTGCAGCGTTTGTTCAATGACATTAGCATCAGAAGGCGTAAATAAATTCTTTTTCACACCCGAATGAATCACACGGATCATCCGTTCATTATAAGCTTTGCCTTGACTCGGGCGAATCTCCATACCTGAATGTTCGTACTGCCGAAAAAAAGTATGCAGTTCTGCTATTTGAGATCCCAGTTCTTTTACCAGTTCAAGATTGTTAACATCATTCATATTCATGTCTCTTCCATCCAACCAGGTGAGGACGGAGCAGTTTAGCAGTTCACCTTCGTATTCAATGATCGTAATAAGTTCACCCTCATTGTTTCTTACGGGAGTCTGTATTTCGTTGGTGCTCCAGCTTCCCAGCTTCTCAAGCATTTGCAATTCTCCAAGAATGCCGCTGTATGTATGTTGCAGACCTTTCATGTCCTCTATAAAAGGTTCATGAATGCGGAGTAAATATGATTTTCCCGTTCTGTCATTAACACGATAGGTTCTGTTCTCGTTATGCCTTAAGAAAATAATCTCAGGCTGTTGGATATCGTACCTGCCTAGTAAGTCCAAAAGCTTCTCGTTCGTCATAAGGGACTCCTTTAAAATAGAAGGATTCATTGATTCAATCTTCGTCTGAGTCATAAAAATTGAAATCTACTACATTCTAAAAATCATTCAATTCACCAATTGTACTTCTACAACATTTTCGAAATATCCTGCCTATAGCTTGACGAAGCTACCGGAATGATTTTTCTCGGCAGCTTCGTTGTGAAAGGATATTCAGCGCTCAGTTTCAATAGTCCAACCAAACTCTTTTATTTCTTAGTGATAGGCACCCATATTTCACTTTTAAAATTTGGCGATGTGATATCTTTGTGCTCATTCCATAGAATTTCAGGCCCTTTAATTAGCTCATATCCCGATGACGGAGCCCATTCCGAATATATTCGCCCCCAGATCTCTTGTAGCGCACTCGGAAAAGAGCCGACGACTGTGAATACAGCCCACATAGAGGCCGCCACTTCCAGCTGATCCAAGCCATTCCATGCGTCTTTCGTAGTGGCAACGCCAATATAATGATCGAACTCTCCTTTTTCCTCCATACGTCCTTCAGAGAAATTTGTAGAGGCGCTTATAAATCCTGAGGGCTCAACATCAGAAAATCTCTTCATCTCATCAATCATTTCCGGCGTCAACCCTTCATACATCGATGCAATCTCCGGATTAACCCCTTGGAAAATGATTGGAACCCGTTTTTTTATACCCACGATGCGAAAAGATTCTTTTTTTTCAATACGATAATTCATTTCATTTCCTCCTTTGATAGTCAGCTGAAACGACATCCGAGGGAACGCCTTAAGGGAATGTCCATGGACCCGAGCTTCCGAAGGACTAACCCCATGTATGCTATGGAAAGCCCTAGAAAAGGAATCCGGCGAATTATAACCATACTTCAGAGCAGCATCGATAATTTTGATATTACTTTGTGAAAGCTCGAGTGCTGCCAAAGTTAGACGTCGACGCCGGATGTATTCCGACAGAGTAATGCCTGCTAGGAAGGAGAACATACGAGTAAAATGATATTCCGAACAGCAGGCTATTTTCACAACCTCCTGATAATCAATGGGATTTGTTAGGTTCTCCTCAATATAGTTTATTGCTTTGTTCAGTTGTACCAGCGTATCCATGACGTTGCCTCCCCTCGTTAATTATAAGGTTATCAGAGATGGTTTTTATCTTCCCGACTTTATCTGCACGATTCTGTAGGGTTTTTTCATGTTTCGATGAACAGAGACTCAATACGAGGAAGTTACTCTCTTCTCACAAGAAGGACTACTTTTTTTTGAATGTCAAAATCATAGTAAACATAATAATAATTATGTTTACTATGATCCGAAGTGTGTTCAGAAGCTCGCTCGTCCACTCACTTTCACAACCTTTTTATAGCAAGAGCAAAACGCTCGATCGTCTCTTTTGATAACCCATTTACGTTCTTATTTTTTCCTTTTACCATCCGCAGTACAAACCGGTCTAGCAAAGTTAGCTTCTCTTCATAGATCTCATCTCCAAAAACTTCTTTCGTCACCGATTGGTCATATAACACTTCTGGAAACGCAGATTTCAATTCTTGTGAGGCCTGTTCACCTGTTGCTCCTGCACAAACAAACAATCCTACTCGTTTTTTCCCTAGTTCATTTTGATATTTTGTTGTAAAATCAGTCATTTGTTTTTGGATTTTTCCATAATAAATAGATCCTCCCAAGATGACCGTATCATATCGTTCTAGTGTCAGCTCTTTAACATGCATCAAATTAACTACTTCGGTTTCTTCGCCCAGTTGAGATTTTAATAAATAAGCCGCTTTTTCCGCACACCCATATTTCGAGGTATACATAATTATTGTCTTCATTCTAATCACTCCCTGCCGCTTGCTGGTCACTTATTATCTTAAGGGTTCACGTACATGCTTTAACAAAATAACCATACAAGCAGCAATAGCTACAGTCATCGTCGGAAAAATTACACACTCGGCTATAGACACAGCCACACCGCTATAGATCATTGCCACCAGCATTGCCGTAATTGCTAGCAGTAATGTAACTCCTTTAAAAACAACGACAGTTGCCAGTAGGTACCCAAAAGGTTGTCTACGAATGACCATAATCCCCGTTACAATTGCTAATGGGACTAAGATCGCAAGATCCAAAACTTGAATTACCAATGTACTATAGTGCTCTAGTCCTTGTGGCGGTGTTCCCCCCAGTAGTGAATTCAGTATTTTCCCTAACCAGAGCAATAAAATCATAAAAGCAATAACCATTAGGGAAAAGCCGATTCCTTTAGAAGGTAAACTGTTTTTAAAGTAAGTATGTATGGATTCTTTATCAAAGGAAAATAAGGCTAGGATGAATGCGAAAAAACTTAAAGAAAACAACAGCACATAAACTAAAAACAATGAATTGTACATCGTCAGAAAGCTGTAGGATGCGTAAGTATATAAAAAGTACCCCAGAGTACCCGTAAGGAGCATCCTCCCCTTTATCGAGCCTTTAATTGTCATGATGAGTGAACTGAGCAGTAAAGGTATGGCAAGAAATAATGTAACTCCATCCTGTGCTTTAGCTTGTGCCGCCGCAGAGACAGAATCATGGCTGTACACTCCTGACCCCTGAAGCTTTACATCCTCGCCCCATATTGACGTGAAAGTATATTTTGTTCCATCACTTATCCCATCTGAAAACAACCCAACTGCTGTTGCAAACACTGCAATAACCGAAATCAACACCGACAGCACTACGACTTTCCTTATATGTTTTATAACACCCTCCCCCTCCTCCATGAAAATATTTAGATTTCACCTGGAGGCAATAGCAACCATTGAATCCAAATGACATGAAATCAGAGCTTCGACCTGATCATTAGGCAGATCCTTTTCGACAAGCAACCGCATAATTAAACCGAACGCTGCACTCCATATCACCTGAGCTGTGAGTTCTACGAAAGCTTCTTCACGGTTTTTTTGTGCTTCAAATCTGAGCAGGCCCTGGCAGAGCATCCCAATCGCTTTACGTTCCTGTGCAGCTCCTCTAAATAGAACAGCCGTGTAACTAAGAACAGCCGGTGCATCGTTTAGCATGACATTCCGGTATTCTACACCCATAGAAAGAGACATCCTGATGAACTTCTCCAATGTTCGTTTTAAAAGTGTATCTGGAGGTAATTCCTGCTGTACCTCTTGTTGCACAGACTGAAGCTCAGAAAGCATATCCGTATATTTTTGTTGCAAATAGTTCTCGATAATCTCTTCTTTGCCTTTAAAATAATGATAAATAATTCCCGGTGAATATTCGATTTTCTCAGCGATTTTTCGGATAGACAGCTTCTCTATTCCCTCTTCGGCAATCAATAAAGCTGCATTTTGCAGGATTAGATTTCTCATTTCTTCACGCTCACGTACTTTTCGTTGTTCTTTAGTCATAAATTTGTCTCCTCATGTGTTGAACACCGTTTAATCTTTGAACACTGTTTAATATATGTTTTGGATTAGTATTATGTCAATATCCTTAGTCACATGTATTCCCCTCCTCCAATCTACATATCTGGACATAAAAAATCCGCCAGTCTATATAGACTGACGGAACCTTGAATTTGTGAAGTTAAAGGACTACAGACAGAGGGTTTTAGTAATGATAACCAACAGGATAAACAGAACCAGAATAGCTCCTGTGGAAGTGAAACCACCGTATCCTCCTGCAAATTCGCCCATTGTTGACTCCTCCTTTGTAATTGAGTACATCATAAGATATGCAATATTGCCCTCACTGACTGGGTATTTTGAACACAAAAAATAAACCAACGACCTTTTTTATGGTGAATGGTTTAATAGGTTGACATAATAAATGTTATGTTAACTATAATAGAGAGCATAAGATGCTCCCTACATCACAATTCGTATATGTTCTTAATAGCTAGCCAGTTTTATAAAAAATCACAATTTCCTGACCTTCCGTCTTGACGCTCTCTTTGTCATTCTCTACTGTCTAGCGCTCACTCGCTTAGCCCCTTTTTCAATCCATTTGCCGTTAGTAGCAAGCTCCTTAGCTAAAAGAAACCAGCAATATAACGGTTTTTATTTCTTAATCCTATTAATAGTTAATGTGTTGAAGTATTGGCTGGGGTTGCCTTGCTGTGGATTAAAGCGCTCTTGAAACTCTCCATGGGTATAGTCCCCGATCACTTTATGCCAGAAATCACGAGCAGGTGTATTCGCACGGACTTGTGAAACCTTCCATTCGCCAGGGTACATATCAAAAAGCTTATGCGCAGCCCATGTACCTACACCACTTCGGCGGTATTTTTGCATCACAAAAAACTCAGTCATATAAAACTGGCCTTCAGGATTACGCAGTAATCTGTCCACTAAAGCAAAACCAGCAATATGCCCGTCCACCTTAAACAAATATGCGAATTTATTATTTCCGCTACTCCAATAAGCTTCTAGTCCCGGATAGGCCGGAAATACCCCGTCTTGATTGACATCAAATTCTAAATAACGGGTGAAATCATATAGGTAGAACTGCATTAATCTGCTTATAGTATGCTTACGTTCTTTGGGAACCAGCTCAATTTCAAGTTTCATTATGTGCACCTCTGACATTTATGTTTACTTCACATCATAAAGCTTAGCGGCATCAGGAGCAAGGCTCGGACCTAGTTTCTCCTTCATTCGAAGTCCAATCTGGGACAAAACATGTTAAGATAGAAGGAAGAGATTTTATGCAATCTATGGAAAAAGGTGAATCACATGAGCGTTCAAAAGAACGATGACCGTAAAAAACTTGATCAAAAGCTACCCCTCATGCCCTGGTTCGTTCAGCAGTTTATTGATTATAAACGCCCTGATCTCTCCCCTTCCACACTGCTGGAGTATATCCGGGATTATGAATCTTTTTTCGGCTGGTTGCGTGCAGAGGGCTTATCTCAAGCCGGCTCAAATACCGAGATCACACTTCTAGAATTGGAAACCCTACATATGGACAGTATTGTCGGATATCGGTTGCATCTAACTACTCGCGCCGAGGGAACGAACACTCGAGTTACTGTATCCCGTAAGTTATCTGCATTACGCTCCTTATTTCATTATTTAAGTCAAATCGCCGAGGATGAGAACTTTTATCCATTGCTTAAACGCAACATTATGGCTAAGGTTGAGGTCAAACGAACACATAAGCCAAAGGATACTGCCGCTAAGTTAAAGGGTAAGATTTTGGAAGATGAGGAATTACTGGAGTTTGTGGGGTACATTTATGAAGGTTATGGACGGGATGTGGAAGGTAACAAACAGGCTTATTATTCGTTTCAATTAAATCATGAGCGCGACGCCTGTATTGCCAGCTTAATTCTGAACTCTGGCCTGCGTGTGTCTGAGGTAGTCAATCTAAACGTAGACGATTTGGATGTTAACAACAAGCTGCTATATGTCACCCGCAAAGGGAATAATGACGAAACGTTCAAGACACCTGTCTATTTTCGAGAGCAAGCTAAAGATGATCTAGCTCTTTATCTTAGTCTGCGCCAATCTCGCTACAAAACACCCAAGAGAGAAAAAGCCTTGTTTATCTCTCTCCCTAACGGGCGTCAAGAAGGCAAACGTATGACCAAACGTGCGATTCAAGAAATGATTATTAAGTACGCTAAACGCTTTGGTAAACCGTATCTTACGGTTCATAAGCTGCGTCATTCTTTTGCAACAGATTATTATCTGCAAAATGATATTTATAAAACGAAGGAACAGCTCGGGCACGCATCCACCGAAACAACTGAGATCTACGCTCATCTAACGGATAAAACGATGTCCGAGGCGATCGAGCGGCGTACCGATAATTAATCATCACCAAGGGGAGCTTATACTTCGGATGAGTAGCCGCTCTTCGCTAGTGCAGAGTTGTTATCGGTCTCAGCGGACCTTAAATGCAGGATTATCTCACATTTGGGTGGCTAACGGACCCCCAAGGTCGCTATTGGCCTGAAATACGTAAATATGAGCTCCATTCTATGAAATAGCGACGCTGAGGTCCGAAACCCCGCTTAAAAGGTGATAAATAAACAAATAAGATCATCTGAGTCCTTAAGCATCCGCGGGGGATTAATCTCGGCAGTGGTGTAGGCTAATAACTCCAACCAGCAGAGCAGCGACTCTTCCGATAGGAGAATTGCTATGATAGTGTTGCCTACCCGGGCATTTCATTCTCGCTTTTTTTCAAATTTGAGTACAACCGGCGGGCACCCCTAACCCTTTTATTGTTGCACTAAAAACCCACTTACGGTACGCAAGTGGGTTTTCTTATTCTAGTTTCTGGGGTAAAATCTCCCTTTAAACCGGTTGTAAGCGACTATTGGGTTAGCGCGAAAACTGTTTTTTGTTTATCTATTGTGAATTTTTCATATGTTGAAATGTTGGAAATAATAACGTTGTCTAAGCAATTATATGGCGATTTCTGTGCGTGCGTGGATATCAAATACCTTTTAATCCTCGATGGCCAGAGTACCCTCCACATCTAGCCCCGAATCTCTCCTGGCAGCTTGATCACTGTTACCTTATCTCCGGCAGATAGCCCCTTTTCTTCTGGGGGTACAACTATCAAACAGTCGCTATCCTTGATCGTGACCGTTACGGAAGATTCATCAATGAGTGCCGGATAAGCAAACAGGCTGCCGTCTTTAATTTCTAACCGAGCTCGCACAAATCTAGTAAAATTATTCACTCTTTTATAATCTGTGCCGAGTGTAGCGCTCCATTCCGGTAAAAAAGGCTTAGAAGCACTTTGCATCAGTGAAATCACAGGCCGTGCAAACAGTTGAAACCCAACGAAACAAGCCCCCGGATTTCCTGATAAAGCTAACAGCAGCTTCCCCCCTCTAACCGCAGCAGTAGTTACGCTTCCCGGACGCATCGTCACTTTGTTGAACAACATATTACCACTTTGTTCGCGAACCAAGTCGCCCATGATATCATAATCCCCCACAGAAACGCCACCCGTTGTAATCACAAAATCATAAGTTTCCAGCGCCATCTGTACTTTACTTCTAGCCAGCTCCAGATCATCCACAATAGCGCCTAACATTACTGGAACACCCCCTGTTTCTTTGACTAGAGCTTCTAGCATAGGGGAGTTACTATTGCGGATTTTGCCAGGCTCCAGCGGCTCATGCACTTCCAGCAGCTCTGTTCCTGTGGCAAAGATGGCTACCTTGGGACGACGATAGACTTTCACGGTATGTAATCCAAACGCTGCAAGAACAGCTATATCCCCCGCAGAGATTAACCTTCCTGTAGGCAATACAAGATCACCTTGGCTTAATTCGAAACCTTGAGGTGTGATATTGCTGTTTGCTTCTAGTTTTTTTCGAATTCCAACGTAAGTCTTTCCTTCCTCTTCACGTCTCTCCGTGACCTCCAGCATCACCACAGCATCTGCACCAACCGGTACTTGTGCACCCGTCATAATTCTTGCGGCTGTTCCCGGAGTTATATCTACCGCAGGCACTGCGCCACACGGAATATTATCCATAATTTCTAACCATACCACTTGTCCATTAACACAGTTACGGGTATCCCCCGCGATAATCGCATATCCATCCATACTAGATCGATTAAACGCAGGAAATGGGTGTGGAGCGATCACTTTTTCAGCCAAATAACGTCCACAACACTCATCCAGCGATACGTCTTCTGATTCTAGCGGATTGGCATATTTGATTATTTTGGCCTGAGCTTCTTTTACTTGCAGCGCTTCACGCTGAAATCTATTATCCTTCATAAAGACCTCCGTTCTGAAACTTCGATGTTTGCAGTAATAGGTATTATTTTAACATGAGACCTCTTGAAGTAAAATTATAAACACAAAAGGCCACCATCCATGTTTATGGGCAGCAGCCTTTTCTACAATATTTTTTCCGGTATAGTGATCCGTTACTTCTCTACTAGTCTAGGATGCTCTAATTACCTTTACATCCCCAGGGATTATTTTCTCCCCTTCATAAAGCATAAACCGTCCATGTTGCCACTCTACACGCAGTAGACGTGAATCATCTGATTGATATTGCCACACATGCTGCTCTCCACCGTTCATAAATGGAGTCTGACCTGCAACAGCAACAAAACCTTCATATTCTTCCTCCAGGAAAAATGTATAGCCATCGAGCTCAAGCGTTGCTGGAACCTCAGCAGGATTATCTAACCGCCCATCGATTGGTCTGTACAATCCATATTGCAGCTGTTCCCGCTCTTCTATATGAAGATAAGCTATCTGGCTTCCATCTCTAAGGGTCAGAACAACAGCATTACGGCCCCGATTATGTGTCCGGCCAGTAACTTCATAGGTGACAAGCGATACTTCACAAATGTCTCCGGGAGACAAATTAAGCATACTTTTTTGAACTTCCTGAGGCGCTGGCTTAGAGAAAAGGTTACCTATACGTTTCCACATACTCAACTTGATCGTTCCTCCTACATAAAGGCAGTAATAATTAAAGCACCCGTAATTTGCAGTGAACCTGATAGCAGGCCATATCCGATTTTACCAAGCTGTGTACCATGATCCAGATCCAGCTTCCCCCAATTTGCTAGTAGAAGTCGAACCGTTCTTTCTAAAATTAACAAAAGCAAAAATGATACCAACGAAATCAGCAACGCATCTAGCAAACTATTGGAAGCCGCTATCGATGAAGATAAAATGAAGGCCTGAGCTAAAAGCTTCATTACAAACCGTGTAGTCACCGCCATATTTCCAGCCTTTAACTCTTCTATATCGTTATAACGAGTAAAAAGTGAATCTATATACATCAGTACAAACAGCAACACAGCGCCGCTCACCGTCCACACGACCATGGACACCAGAATATGGAGATCCATTCTATAGCCCCCGCTTAATCATTTTGCATGCCTTTCATAAGCATAGATAAAGCGAAGAAGAAACGAATTTCTGTCTCCCCTTCGCCTGTGAACACCAGCCGTGAACCGGCTAAAGATCAAATGTTATTGCTTCTCGTATTGTTTCATCAGAGCCGCCAGTTCATCTTCAACCGCTTGATCTTTGTTCAGCTTCTCGAATTCATCATCCAGAGATTTATTGCCTGAACTCATCTCATTGCTGGCTTCAGCCTGAGCTTCTGCTTGCAGCATTTTATCTTCCATACGTTTGAGTCCTGCAGACGCTGAATCGGAACTAAATCCGCTCATTGCCTTGTTGATCTCGGTTTGAGCTTTGGCAGCATTATAACGTGCAACCAATGTCTCACGTTTGTTCTTCATTTGGGTAAGCTGTTTGCGCATCTCTTCAAGCTTGCCACGAAGGTTATCCGCAGAGGCTTTGTTCTGATCAAAGCTGGCTTTGTATTCTACCAGTTTAGCTTCAGCAGCATTTTTCTCTTCCAGAGCGCGGCGAGCAAGGTCAACATTACCCGCTTGAGCTGCTGCATGAGCCTGTTGGGTACGTTTGTTAACAAGCGCTTCTTGTTCTTCATACAGCTGTTTGAATTTCTTCTCAATGGCGATTTGCGCCGCTACAGCTTTTTCTGCATCTTCTAAATCTTCGGTCATATCACGAATGTATTGATCTGTCATTTTAATCGGGTCTTCTGCTTTGTCAATAATCGCGTTCACATTAGACATGGTTAAATCGCGCAATCTTTTAAATATAGACATGGTTTCATTCCTCCAAAAGATAATTTAATTCCTCACATGCTATCTTTTACGTAGAATTGCCACTACCGTTTCATATTTGTTGCGCTAAATATTGATTTACTTTTAAATTCACAATTTCCACGACTTCCATAATACCTTCTTTCGTGAGATTGTCGTAATGAATCCCCATCACTACTGTGACCGTCTTGTTCAGCGCTTCAGCTACTCTGATCGCAATGGGCTCGCTTATCGTGTGCTCTTTATGATGAGGAACCGCTGAAGTCAGTACTTTAACCTGCTCCCCCTCCAGATAAGCAGTACTCGTCGCACCAATATGCCGAACCCCTCCACTAATTAAGAGCAAGAGATCACGTCCGACAGCCGTCGCCTTCAGCTCAATATCCTCAGGATCAATCTGGTTAGTAGTCAATAGTATTCCCCTCACTACTTCACTTTATATAATGCCCCGTATTTCCTCTAGTGATTGAATATTTTCTTCAACCATAAATTGCTCAAGCTCTGCAACTAGCTGACTACCTGCACGCAAGTTCATGAAATTATAAGTTCCCACTTGGATAACTGCAGCACCTGCCATAATAAACTCGATGATATCCGTTGCTGAAGTGATGCCACCCATTCCGATCACGGGAATCGTTACGTTTTGTGCAACTTGATGCACCATACGCAGAGCGACAGGCTTAATCGCAGGTCCAGACAATCCAGCATATAAGTTATTGAATACACTGCTTCTACGGCGGACATCAATCTTCATTCCTGAGATAGTGTTGATGAGCGAGACAGCGTCTGCACCCTCCTCCTGACACATTTGTGCCATTTCAACGATATTTTCGGCTCCCGGCGACAGCTTTACAGCGAGGGGCAGTTTAGTTGCGCGTCTAACAGCCTGTACTACTTTTTGAGCTTCTGAAGTTTGGATCCCAAACGCAATGCCGCCCTCTTTAACATTTGGACAAGAAATATTCAATTCAATCATGTCTACTGCTGTCTTACCTGCACTCGCACGAGCATCTGCATCCCGCTGAATCATCTCAGCTCCAAGAACATAATCTTCAAGTGTGCCTCCACCCAGGTTGACCAAACGAGCGGTGTCGAGTGTTTCCCAATAAGGGCATTCTTTATCTAAAAATGCAGCTACACCCGGATTCTCGAGTCCCACACTATTCAGCATACCAGAAGCTGTCTCGTATACACGAGTGCCGGGATTCCCCGCTTTCGGATTGAGGGTTAACCCCTTGCCAGAGATTCCGCCCAGCAGAGACACATCATACAGCTTGCCATATTCACGGCCAAAACCAAACGTTCCAGAGGCCATTATAATTGGATTTTTAAAATGAACGCCAGCAATTGTTGTGTTCAACTTAGTCATGGAAAAGCACCTCCTCAGAAAGAAACACAGGTCCGTCTGCACAGGCCTTCTTTTGGCCATCACGGCAGGATACACTGCAGACCAGACAGGCTCCAATCCCACAAGCCATTCGGTTCTCTAGAGAAAGGTATACTTTCGTTCTACTGCCTGCTTCTTCAGCAGCAATGCCTTTACGTTGAGCAGCTTTAAGCATAGGGTGTGGGCCGCAGACAAAGACATGATCATATTGGCTGAAATCCACACTATCCAAAATTAAACCGCCAACATCGACTACAAGCTCACTTGCAAGTGGGCGAAACGCTTCTGTCCGGTAAGCTTCACGGCTAAAGCCCAAAAAAATATCACTCCCCGGAAGCTGCTTCGCGCAATAATAAAGCGGTGCAATTCCGATCCCACCGCCGATGAGTGCAACCTTCCCTTCGACCTGTGGAAATCCATTTCCAAAAGGGCCCTCAAGCTCTACCGAATCACCTGAACCCAGTCGTGATAATATCTCCGTACCTTCCCCAACGACGTGATACAGAAATTCAACACTATCCTCGTGTACTTCATGTATACTTAAGGGTCTGGATAGGATGGGGTAAGCTCCCCATGCCCGTAACATGTAGAATTGACCCATTGCTCCGCCACTATTCGTCTCTACCTTAAGGTGATACACACCATCTGTCAGCCGTTCGTTACTTAGAACCGTCCCCACGTTATCAAGCTCCTTCAAATTTTATCTTTATTAAGATTGCCTTAGAAGGAGCATAAAATCTGTGACAAACTTCACACCGAAAATGGTCTAGCCTCTTTTCCAAATCCCACGTTCATAAGGTTTAGGTACATCATGTACGCCACCAAGCGCTTCTTCAGCATGTAAAGCCCAATAAGGATCACTTAACATCCCACGGCCAATAGCTACAAGCTCCGCCCTTTTTTCTGCAATGATGGACTGTGCCTCAGAATAGGCTTCAAGCCGTCCTACCGCAATTACTGGCACTTGTAATCCACTGCGAATATATTCTGCCAGATCTGCTTGGTAGGCTGGGCCCGCATTAGGTCCACCATTAGAGCCAATGGGACCTTCACCACCTGAAGACACATGGAACATATCCACTCCAGCATCCTTATATCGGCGGCAAAACGCCAGGGCATAGTCAGCATCATATCCACCATCAACATATTCTTTCGCGGAAACCCTCATGATCAAGGGCATATCTACTGGCACTACTTCTCGGATTGCTGCAACTACTTGTACTCCAAAAAGTGCTGGATCTTGTCCATATTCATCCAATCTGATGTTGGTCAGAGGTGAATGAAACTGGTGAATTAAGTAGCCATGCGCACCATGAATCTCCACAGTATCAAATCCTGCCTCCACAGCTCTACGAGCGGCAGCACGAAAGGCTTCTATCATCTCAAGGATGCCTTCCTTAGAAAGCGCCTGTGGCTGCTTAGAACGAGCATCAAATGGAATTGCAGAAGGGGCAACCGGCGGTTTAGCATCGACTGCTTTACGTCCAGCATGACCTAGTTGAATGGCTATTTTTGCCCCATAGGCATGTACACTATCTGTGAGCTTACGATAAGCCTCTATATGTGTATCACTCCAAATCCCTGTATCCCGGTTCGTTATTCTACCGTCTGGATGGACTCCAGTCATCTCGACAATGATTAGACCAGTACCTCCAACAGCACGGCTTACATAATGAACAAAATGCCAATCATTAGGAATTCCATCCTCTTTATCCACCGAATACTGGCACATAGGCGGCATAACAATACGATTTTTCAGCGTTAAACCCTTCAATTCATAAGGTGCAAACAATTCTGACATCCTTGTCCCCATCCTTCCACCTGTCTATAATTGGCCCGGGAATATCCCGTTCTATTTAGTATACACGCATTAGGGTGTGCAAGAAATCTTTACCAGAGCCCTTGAAGAAACGGCATAAATTCATCCTTCAATGGAGATAACAATGAAGAATATGGTGATGATCAGGTAGTAAAGGAGGCATAGGGGGATGTATGATCAACGGAGAGTCCAGAAACTGCTAGTAGTATTAGGATCAATCATTGTCCTGCTATTTCCAACCTCTTCAGCAGAGGTTGCTTCAGCCCCAGCTCAGAGTCAGAAACCCTCACAGGATCAAATTAAAAGCACGCAAACCACTGACGAAGACAAGGCGATATCTGCGGGAACTTCTACTACAAATAATTCAACGAGCAGCAACAATAAGAACACTAAGGGCTTGTCTCTGAGTCAGCTATTACACAAATATCCCGAGACCTTTAAGACCAGCGGTCCTCGGAATAAAGTCATCGCCTTAACTTTTGATGATGTGCCTGACCCAAGGTTTACACCCCAATTGCTAGATGTTCTTAAGAAATATCATGTCAAAGCTACCTTTTTCGTGGTGGGAAGCCGAGCTGAGAAACATCCCGCTCTAGTGAAGAGGATGATTAGAGAAGGACATGCTATTGGAAATCACTCTTATGATCATCCTCAGTTTGTGAAGCTAAAGATGCATGATTTCAGATCACAGATCATTGAGACCGAGAACATTATTCAAACCTTAGCCGGATATAAACCACGCTTGATTCGTCCACCCTATGGAGATATCTCTGAGCAACAGTTGAGATGGGCAAAAAATCATGGTTATAAGCTTGTAAATTGGAATGTGGATTCGTTGGACTGGAAGGGACTTTCCAAAACTCAAGTTAGAAATAACATCTTAGCTAATGCTGGAAAAGGAGCAATTATCCTTCAGCATGGTGGAGGTGGACCGGGTAGTGATCTTCGCGGAACGATTCAGGCTTTACCTGAGGTAATCACGATTATGCGTAAACGTGGCTATTCATTCGTTACCGTTCCTCAATTGCTGCAGGTCTCTAAAAATAAATAAACAAGAAACGGAGGCAGCCGCTAAGGACTCCCTCCGTTTCTTGTTTAACCTATTTAAAACCATTTCATATCTCTATATTTTTATCTAGCTATTTAACAATGTATAATTGTACATATTGATAACCAAAATCGGCTACAAAGCTTTGGCTTCCTGGGATAAAGATATCGATCCGGTTACCTTTAATGGCACTTCCCATATCGGTTGCAGTAGCCAGAAAAGCTTCTTTAGGCAATCCTGCGTGTGAATGTCCGGTAACCAATACTTTAGTTCCCAGAGGAATTACACTTGGATCAACTGCGATGGTTCCTAGCTTGAGTGGGTTTCCGAAATAATCAACGGCACCCCAGCCTCCATTCTCACTAGCCGCTGAGGAATAAGCAGAAGCCTTAACTTGTATCGATTTCTCGTAGTTAAAGGACTTGCCCCATGCTTCAACTGTTTTTGATTCTGGAGTAACATTCAGGCTTGGTGTAAGCACTGGAGTTTCTGTCGTAGCCACAGACTCTGCTTGCATTTTACTTGGGATCGTTATTTTAAGTCCATCATAAATATTAAGAGCAGCAACGTTTGGATTAGCTTTCATTAAATCATTAACACCGACATTGTATTGCTGAGACAGAGTATAGAAAGTATTGCCTTCCTTTGCAATATGAACGCTGTCTGCAAAAGCAGGAGCGGTGTGCAGCAATGCACTAATTCCCATAACTGCAGCAAGGGTTTTAATGGTTCTGAACTTGTTCTTCATAAATGCCTCCTCTTTAGATGGGCGTAAGCGGTATGACTTCCGTATACGCTCGTGTACATTTCCTGTACTTATGTACATCTTGTGTGATGTCCTGATGTATTGTTGTCATTTGTAAAACTGACAGGACTTAATATATCACAATTTTGTAACCTATGCGTATGTAATTGTTACCATTCTGAAATAACATGTTTAAATATTGTCTTTTGTCCCTTAAGAAGTTAACGTAATTTTGATTATGTTAACTAAATAGCGACAATCACATCCTATTATATAAGATAATTAAATAATATTCTTTGAGATTTTACATAGATTTAACATTTCGTGCCTCATCCAATAGTAAAATGATAGAATATAGACATCGAAGCATATTTGGAGGTCCCATGAATACAGAAGAGATTAAAAACAATCAGAGCAGTCCAGCCACTGCTTACCTCAATAGGGATTTGAGCTGGATCGAATTTAACCGCCGCGTACTCAAGGAGGCGCAGGACCCTGATAACCCTTTAATGGAACGTGCCAGATTTCTGGCGATCGTCTCGAGCAATCTGGATGAATTCATAAGCGTTCGTGTGGCAGGAATTCAGGATCAGATCCGGGCGGGCTATACTAAAAAAGATTTCACAGGCTACACCCCTTCCGGGCTGTATAAACGCCTCATCAAACGCGTAACCAAAATCATTGCCGATCAATACCGGACGTTCCGTGATATTTCGCGGAGTTTGCATAAAGAAGGCATCGTATTTGTGGATTATGAGGATCTTACCCATGCCCAAGAGCAGTCCATAGAACAGTATTACCGGGATATCATCTATCCTGTACTTACGCCAATGGCTGTTGATCAGAGCCGGCCGTTTCCACTCGTGCACAGCCAGTTTATCTACCTAGCTGTTGTTCTTACTCGTAAGAATGGTCTTGAAGAGGAGCCTTATTTTGCTATCCTGCAAATTCCTTCGAATCTGCCAAGATGTATCCCTCTTCCCCACCGCTCTAATAGTAAGAAAAGACAATTTGTATTTATTGAAGATGTGATCCGCCATCACATTCAAACCTTATTCAGCGGTTACGAACCTGTTGCGGTTAGTGAGTTTCGTTTGACTCGTAACTCAGATCTTACGATCGATGAGGAAGGTGCAGAGGATCTGCTGGAAGAGATCGAAAAAGAGCTGCGCAAGCGTCGTCGCGGGGTGCCAGCCCGTCTGGAAGTACAAAAAGGTATCCATCCCTATGCTCTTGAGCAGCTGCAAGCGGAATTTGAGCTGGAGGACTTCGTATTTGAAATTGAAGGTCCGCTCGATCTAGGCTTTCTTCGTAATTTTGCCGGAAGCTTAAAAGGTTTTGGTTACATGAACTATCCACCTATTGAGCCGGTTTATCCTGCTGAATTTCAAGAAAATGAGGATTTCTTCGAGGTGCTGCGTGAACGGGATGTATTAGTCTACCACCCTTACGAGTCTTTTGATGCAATGACAGACTTTATCATTCAAGCTTCAGAGGATGAGCAAGTGATGGCGATTAAAATGACCTTATACCGTGTCAGTGGAAATTCTCCACTTATTACTGCACTAGCCAATGCTGCGGAGTCTGGTAAGCAAGTTACAGTGGTTGTAGAGTTAAAAGCTCGATTTGATGAGGAACGGAACATCGCTTGGGCACGCCAGCTTGAAAAATCAGGCTGTCATGTCGTTTATGGTCTGATCGGACTCAAAACGCATGCCAAAGTGACCTTGATTGTCCGCCAGGAAGGCCCTGAACTGCGCCGTTACGTGCATGTAGGCACAGGAAACTATAATGACAGTACAGCCAAGGCCTACACGGATCTCAGTCTATTCACCGCCCAAAGCGATATCGGACTGGACGCTTCTGAGCTGTTTAATCAAATGACTGGATATTCGGCTAATTTTGACTGGCATTCCTTCATTGTTGCACCGACGAATATGAGCTTATCCTTGCAAAAGCTAATGATGCGTGAAGCTGAACATGCACGGGCAGGCAGACCCGCTCGCATAATCGCCAAGATGAACTCGCTCTCTAATCAGCAAGTGATAGACGATTTATATAGCGCAGCCCAAGCCGGTGTCTCCATTGACTTAATCGTGCGAGGGGTTTGCTGCCTACGTCCGGGAATAGAGGGCTTAAGCGAAAACATTACCGTACGCAGTATTGTAGACCGTTTTCTGGAGCACTCCCGGATCTATTATTTCGAAAATGGCGGCAAACCTGAGGTGTATTTATCCAGTGCTGACTGGATGACTAGAAACCTAACCCGCCGGATTGAGCTGATGTGTCCTGTCAGAGACAGCGGCATCCGTAAACAGATCGTCAAGATTCTAGAGTTGTCTCTAAAAGATAATGTTAAAGCCAGCTTCTTGCAGGCTAATGGATATTACGAACAACCAGACGACAAAAAGGCCCCTTTCCGGAGCCAGTTTGCTGCGATGGATGTTACACGTTGGAAGGGAAGCCGAGTTTTACCTTCACCGCCCAAGCATTCTTAAATGCTTTTATCGCGTTCTCAATGTCCTCTAGGCCAATTAGCAGTGACGATGCGCCCTCTAAGTCCAGATGAAGCGTATTGCCGTGCAGATTGGCCTTCAGGCCGCTTACAATTCCAATCTCCGTGCTGTCCAACGCAATGCTAAGCTGGACAAGCGACCCGAGCTTATGAATCCACTCTTCGTCGGATGGCAGCAAAATGTCCTTATGTTGTTGGGACAATTTCTGCTTCCGGCTTTTTGTGCTGTATGAGGCAATCATAGCGCAAAGAATAAGCTGACGGTGGGTAAGTCCACGAATCGGTGAATTCATCAACCAATACAAAGTATGTCTTTTGGATTGGTAATAGTTAATATTCGTTCCCGTACGATGCAGCATGATGGACACGTAAATTAACATCTCGTGCTCTGCTCTATTCGATTCATCTTTAAATGCGTCAAACAGGCTGAGTGCCAGCTTGTTGATATGATCTAAATACCGTTTAGAAGTATGAATATCAAAGCGAATGATCGTGTTTAAGCTATATTCCAATGCACTATCACGCACTGGCTGCTCCGGCTCCAGCAGATCATGCAGCAAGCCTTCTCTGAGCCCTTCCCCGCTGATTACCGCCTCACTCGCCCCAATATACTGATACACCGTATGGAAAATAATCAACCCGGATACAATGATATCCGCCCGACTCTTAGATAATCCATCTAAATCCTTACGTTTTTCGTAAGGCATTGAAGGTAGGGTGTTCATAAAGTGCTCGATCGTCTCACTGGTCATCGTATAGCCATGGGAGTTAGGCAATGAGTATGCTCGTGTCTTCTGATCCAGCTTCCCTAAGGAACGAACCGTCCCTCCTAAACCGAATAAAGGAAGCCCAGCTTTGGCATTTAGCCAATCATGCTCAACCAGTCTGCCGAGAACAAAAGTCTGCAGCTTGTGAATCTGCTCATCGCTCCAATTCCCACCTTGGCCAAACATTAGGTTGGTATTTACTGCCCCGAACGGGAAAGAAATGCTGTGTTGATAACGCCGCTCACAAAAAAGAGTGATTTCAGTACTCCCGCCACCAATATCAATGACATAACCATCCTCTACATTAAAGGCATTAATAACACCCAAGAAGCCATAATATGCCTCCTGGTGGCCACTGATCACCTCAATCGGAATGGAAGAGGATTGTGACAAAAAGCTTATTATTTCACTTGAGTTAGCCGCATTACGAATGGCTGCCGTTGCACCCGCCCGAATGGTTTCCACTGCAAAAGCGTTGCAGATTTCCTTAAACTGCCGCAAGACCGGAACAATCGTTTCCATGTCCTTTTGTTCCAGTCTATTCTCCTTCGTAATCTTCTCACTAAGGCGAGCGGAGTACTTACACTCCTTGATGATCTTATAGCCTCCTTCGCGCGTTGTATCATAAATTACAAGACGAATGGAGTTCGAACCAATATCAATAATGCCTATCCGGCGTAGATCATCTCTCATTATGTATGTACTCCTTTTCCTGTTGATTGACTGACCATCTATTATACATGGTTTACATAAATAAATGAACTCAGCCCCCAGCGATATATTCCCACATTACCCTCAGGACCCTATAACAAAACGGCCACTGGATACTTGTCCAGGGCCGTTTTGACGAATTCTTTATAATACTTTACTTAAAAAATCCTTAGTCCGAGCATGTGTAGGATTACCAAATACTTGTTCAGGAGTACCCTGTTCAACGATGAACCCGCCATCCATAAACAGAATGCGGTCACCCACTTCACGGGCAAAGCCCATCTCATGTGTAACAATAACCATTGTCATTCCGTCTTCGGCAAGCTTTTTCATAACCTCAAGTACCTCTCCTACCATTTCCGGATCAAGCGCTGAGGTAGGCTCATCAAAAAGCATCACATGGGGCTGCATGGCTAATGCACGAGCAATCGCGATCCGCTGCTTTTGTCCACCGGACAATTGAGCTGGATAAACATCCTTTTTATCTTCAAGCCCTACAGTCTTGAGGAGCTCCATTGCGAATTTATCGGCCACAGCCTGCTGCTGTTTTCTTACTTTAATCGGTGCGAGCGTAATGTTTTGCAGAACGGTTTTGTGCGGAAAAAGGTTGAACTGCTGAAAAACCATTCCCATCTTCTCACGCGTTGCATTGATATCATGCTTCTTTGAGGTGATCGATTCCCCTTCAAAAGTGATCTCGCCACCTGTAGGCTGCTCCAATAAATTCAAGCAGCGCAGAAAGGTACTTTTTCCCGAACCACTGGGCCCGATTACAACGACAACCTCACCCTTTTTAATCTCCAAATCGATTCCTTTGAGAATCTCCAGCTTTCCGTAATGCTTCTGCAGGTTCTTAACGGCGATCATCGGTATTCAGCCTCCTTTCGAGTCTACCTAGGATCTTGGAAAGCGTAAATGTTAGAACAAAATACATAAATGCAGCAATCACGAGTGGTGTCATGCCATCATACGAAATCGTTGTAACTGTACGAGCTTGAAACATCAAATCCGTTACTCCGATAAATGAAATAATCGATGATTCCTTGATAATGGTAATGAACTCATTACCGATTGCCGGAAGAACACTTTTAAGTGCCTGAGGAAGTACAATATGACGCATGGTCATCCCTTGTTTCATTCCAAGTGAACGTGCGGCCTCCGTTTGTCCACGATCGACACCCTGAATCCCGGCACGAAAAATTTCTGCCAGATAAGCAGAACTGTTAATGGAGAGTGTAATCGCCCCGGACTGAATCGGAGTAAACTCAATCCCAAATGTCGCCAGCCCGTAATGGATGAGAAACAATTGCACAAGCATTGGAGTGCCCCGCAAAAATTCAACCCAAGCTGTGGCTAAGAAACGTAACACTCTCCATTTTGACATGCGTAGTAGAGAGACGATAATCCCAAGGATGAAGCCAAATAATACACCAAGAACAGCAAGTAGCAAGGTATATTGTAGTCCAGTCAAGAAAAGATCACGATAATCATAAGCCATTCTAAATAAAGTAATATCCAATATCTTATCCTCCTATCTCCAAAAAAATAGAAAATAGCAAAGTTCCGCTATTTTCTGTAATACACATACAATTTACTTCAGCAGACCTAAAACAATATACATTCCTTACTTCGTGCTTTCAGCAAGCTCGCTGGCAGCCGCTACATATTCATCAATCTTACCTTCTGATTCTAGACGTTTAAGTGTAGCATTTACTTTATCCAGAAGCTCTGTATTGCCTTTTTTAATCCCAATTGCGTATCCATCATCTTCTACTTCAGGCTTAGCATCGGTGATTACAAGACCCGCTAAATTCTTAACAAAAGATTTGGCTACAGGTCCTTCAATAATTGCTGTATCGATACGGTTAGATTGCAATTGCAGAACGATCTCGGAGATTTTACCAAGAGAGGTGATCTTTGCGCCTTCAATCTCTTTGGCGATTTCTTCTTGAATAGAGCCTGTCTGTACACCAATTTTGGTACCCTTCACCGCGTCCATAGTAGCGTATTTATCTTTATCTGCTTCGCGTACTACAATAGCTTGTTCTGCTTTGTAATAAATATCTGAAAGTTCAACCGCTTTTTTGCGTTCTTCAGTCGGGCTAAGACCGGAAATCACCATATCTACGCGTCCACTGGACAATTCGTTAAGCAGTGAATCAAAAGGCAGATCCTTAACTTCAAGCTCAGCGCCCATGTCGGCAGCAATTTCCTTAGCGATGTCGATATCAAAACCTACGATGGTATCTTTTCCGTCCACTACTTTATGGAATTCGTACGGAGGAAAATCTGCACTTGTTCCCATAATCAGCTTTTTAGTAACTGCACCGGAATTTGCATTACCACTAGCAGCGGTATCATTATCATTTTTATTTTGACCGCAGCCTGAAAGCAGACCTACCGCTAATACCATTCCTAAACTAAGTTTACCCCATTTGTTCATTTCTATATCTCCCCTATTCATATGAAAAAATCTAAGTTGACCCAATGACTGACTTATTATAAATCAGAACGCATGAATATGCAAAGGCATAATTGTGACAATAACTTCCTTTTAATGGATTTCTATGAGGGGAATTCTATAATACGCAGCTAAAAAATCACTTTTATTCACGTTGAAGCTAAATTTATACATTTTTACTATCCCCTATACTGGCTAAATCATTCGACTGTTTATTCCTAATTTCATAAAAAAAAGGACTGCTCCCAGAGTATTTACCATACTCCCAGGTGCAATCCCTTATTAACCCATTACAGAATTCGTTAAACTTTATCTGGTTATATCATCGTAGATATCCATGTACTGCTGAGCGGATACATTCCAGCTATAATCTCCCGCGAAAGCATTTTTTGTGATCTTTTTCCAATGTTCAGGCTGCTTGTAAAAAGAAAGCGCCCGGCGTAGCGTAAACATCATATCGTGTGCATTATAATTGCTGAACGTAAAGCCATTGCCTTCACCGGTTTCTTCATTATAAGCGTGCACAGTATCATTTAGGCCACCTGTCTCACGGACAACGGGTATGCTACCATACCGTAAAGCGAGCAGCTGACTGATGCCACAGGGCTCAAACTTAGACGGCATAAGGAAGATATCGCTGGCAGCATATATTTTTCGTGAGAGTGCATCATTAAATAAGATCTGTGAAGACAGCTTGGTCGGATACCGCCATGCCGCTTCCTTGAACCAACGCTCGTAAGATTCATCACCTGTTCCAAGCAGCACAAATTGAATATCCTCGTGATATAGCAGCTCATCCAGCACTCGGGTAAGCAGATCTAAACCTTTGGAGTCCACGAGACGCGTGACCATGGCTACCATTGGGATATTAGCATCCACAGGTAATCCCAGCTCTTCCTGCAAGGCTACTTTGTTCTCCGTCTTCTTGGTCAAATTAGAACGATAACGGGTAACAAGGCTCGAATCTGTCGCTGGATTATAACTTTTAGTATCAATGCCATTCACAATCCCACTTAAAACATCTGACCGTGCGTTCAACAAACCATCCAAACCGTAACCATAATAAGGTGTGCGAATTTCTTCTGAATAAGTCGGACTGACGGTCGTGACCCGATCACTGAATACAATCCCGCCTTTTAAGAAATTCACATTACCATAGTACTCCACACTACCAAAATAGCTGCTATCCAGACCTAACAGCTCTCCAAGTACCTCATAAGGAAACACTCCCTGATACAACAGGTTATGTATTGTAAATACACTCCGCATTTCACTGTAAAATGGATTGTGGCGATAATGCCCCTGTAGCAGCATTGGAATTACGGCCGCGTGCCAATCATGGCAATGCAGTACATCAGGCTGGAAATCAATGGCTGGCAGACACTCCAGCACTGCACGATTATAGAACGCAAACCGTTCACCATCGTCCATATAACCATAAATTCCATCACGGCCAAAATAATACTCGTTGTCGATAAAATAAACGGGGATACCCTCATAGATAATGCGTTCAATTCCACAGTATTGTTTTCGCCAGCCAATTGGAACAAACACTTCCGTTAAATGCTCCATTTGAGCGGTGAACTTGTCAGGAATCCCACGATATTTAGGTAAAATCACTCGTACATCTACCCCGGCAGCCTTCAGCGCTTTAGGTAATGCTCCAATGACATCGGCCAAACCACCCGTTTTGACAAAAGGATGGGCTTCAGCTGCGGCAAATAAAACTTTCATGATTATTTCCCCCTTAAACTGTACGGATTCTCTATTCGTACTTAGATCTATAACTCTTTTGCCTCTTTATTCTTACCCATTCGTGACGTTTTTTTAAACACCAGAAAGCTAAGGGGCGGAAGAGTCAGCTCTATGCTGTTCACCTGATTGTGCCATTCCAGCTTAACGCTCTTTTGAGGGACATTGTGCAATCCGGAGCCACCATACTCTACATTTTCTGAGCTAAAGAGCTCTTCATAAGTCCCGGCCCGTGGCACGCCTATACGATAATTGTGCCGTTCTACCGGTTGAAAATTGATGACTATAAGCAGCGTATCTCCTGGTTTCTTCCCTCGGCGTATATACGAAATCACACTTTGATCATTGTCATCCGCATCAATCCACTGATAACCCTCTTGAGAATGATCCAGCTCCCACAACGCTTTTTCGGAGCGATACAGTTTATTAAGTGCAGCCGTGTAGGCAAGCATACGACGATGGCTCTCATAATCCAACAGCAGCCAGTCCAGCTGCTCCTGATCCTTCCACTCGATAAACTGACCGAATTCCCCACCCATAAACAGAAGCTTTTTACCGGGATGAGAGATCTGATATCCCAGCAGCTGCCTGAGACCTGCGAACTTTTGTTCATAAGTACCCGGCATTTTGTCTAACAAAGACTTCTTGCCGTGAACAACCTCATCATGCGATAGCGGTAATGCGTAATTTTCGGCATAAGCATAACATATTGGGAACGTAAGTAAATTATGATGATAAGGGCGCCCACCAAAATCATGTTCTATGTAGCCTAGCGTATCATTCATCCAACCCATATTCCATTTGTAATTGAAGCCAAGGCCCCCTTCATGCACTGGTGCAGTAACCCCTGGCCAAGCACTGGACTCCTCCGCCATCATCAATGCTTTTGGGAAATAATGAAAGATAGCCTTGTTCAGATTCTGGATAAATTTGATGGCCTCCAGATTCTCCAATCCACCATTAACATTCCGCCGATATTGATGATCCCGCTTTTCGAAATCTAATCGAAGCATACTCGTAACCGCATCTACACGCATTCCGTCGATATGATAATACTCGAACCAAAACAGCGCATTAGAAATAAGAAATGAAGAAATCTCCGGCTTACTGAAATCAAACGAAAGTGTCCCCCAGCCTGGTTTTTCAGCTAACATTGGATCGGCATATTCATAAAGTGGCGCTCCATCAAACATACGTAATCCGTGTGCGTCTTTGGCAAAGTGAGCGGGAACCCAATCTAAAATCACACCGATACCTGCCTGATGCAGCTGATCGATCAAATACATCAACTCATGGGGTTCGCCATAACGGCTGGTTGCCGCAAAATACCCCGTCCCTTGATAACCCCAGGATAGATCATATGGATGTTCTGCCAACGGCATAAATTCCACGTGTGTATAGTTCATCTCCACCAAATAAGGAATTAACAGCTCGCTCATTTCCCGGTAGGTGTAGAACTCTCCATCCTCTTTTTGACGCCAGGTACCGAAGTGCATTTCATAAATGTTCATTGGTTGTTGATATGGAGCTTTGCTTTTCCGACGCCATGCTGCATCTCCCCAGCGGTAGCCATCCAGTTCTGTTACTACCGAAGCCGTTGCCGGTCGAACCTCAGCTTTAAAAGCAAAAGGATCCGCTTTAAGGAAACTTGATCCATCTGAGGCAAGAATCCTGTATTTGTAAAAAGTTCCCGGCTGTATTCCCGGAAAAAAACGACTCCAAAATCCTGAATCGGGTATCTTATATAACGAGTCCACGCCCTGTGTTCCGTCCCAATCATTATGATCACCAGCTAGTCCTACATATGTCGCATGAGGAGCCCACACGGTAAAGCGCACACCGGTAACGCCTTCTTCAGCGGCAGTGTGTGCACCCAGCATAGAATAGCTGCGATAATTGGTGCCCTCATGGAACAGATAGATATCAGCAGCTGACGGAAGGGTCTCGATTTTTGCTTTTTCAGCCAATTCTACACCACCTTTTTCAATGTGCTTGTACCTATTACCTTACCCGAATATTACCATTTTGAAAATGTTTTGATGTTAAAAGAAAAGATTTTCTGATAAAGAAATATTAATTGTAATTTTTCTGTTTACAAAGCAATATATTTCACCTATGTCGTTTCAAGCGCTTGTCGTAAGTTTATATTACAAGCATTGACAAAATAATGGGAGGGATAACAAATGAACAACAAAAAAGATTGTATCGCCATGTTATTGGCAGGAGGGGAAGGCCGCAGATTGGCTCCCTTGACTTCCAGTATGGCTAAGCCTGCAGTCCCTTTCGGTGGACAGTATAAAATTATTGATTTCCCGCTAAGTAACTGTGTAAATTCGAACATTGATACAGTAGGTGTTCTGACACAATACGAAGCTGACTCTTTGCATAATCATATCGGTGAAGGTGAGCCTTGGGGCTTAGTTAGTCAAAAGGATAAAGGTGTCACACTGCTTCCTTCAGGTGTTGAAGGCAGAGACAGTTATACAGGGACTGCTGATGCGATTTATAAAAACATTGACTTTATTGATAGCCGCAACCCAGAACATGTGCTCATTCTATCCGGTGACCATATTTACCATATGAATTACCGTAAGATGCTGAATTATCATATTGAAAAAGGAGCAAAAGCAACCATCTCCGTAATGGAGGTTCCTTGGGATGAGGCTAGTCGTTTTGGAGTAATGAACGTAAACGATGATCTGAAAATTTCCGAATTCGCGGAAAAACCTAAAGTACCAAAAAGTAATCTTGCTTCAATGGGTATCTACCTGTTCGAGTGGGCTTATCTGAAGGAGCACTTGTTGCGGGATGCAGCTAATCCTAATTCCAGTCATGACTTTGGTAAAGACGTAATTCCTACCATGCTGGATCAGAACGATGATTTATTCGCTTACCGTTTCAAGGGTTACTGGAGAGATGTAGGTACAGTCGGCAGTCTTTGGGAAGCACATATGGACCTTCTGCAAAAAGACAATGGCATGAAGTTAGACAAGACTCATTGGCCTATGTATAGTCGGGTTCGCCGGACTAAGCTTGCAGTTCATAAACCACGTGTTCAGAACCCAGCAACGGACTCTCTCGTGAATGAATCCTGCTCCCAAGAAGGTAGTCTACAACGTTCTGTAGTCTTTAATGGGGTAGAAATCGGTAAGATGAGCCAGATCAAACAAAGTGTTATTATGCCTGGAGTTCGCATTGGCCGTGGAGTGCTGATTGAGAATGCCATTATTGGTGAAGGGGCAATCATTAAGGATGGAGCAGTCATCAAGGGAAGCATAAATAATATCGTTGTTGTTGGACCACATGAGACTGTGGCTGCCAAGCCGGCGGTCCGAAACCAACCTTCCCGTCTGTTTCAGGATGTGTATGAGAAGACAGGACGTTTGCGTGAAGTTCTTCCTTCATAACAACCATTATATAGAAAAATACTTTATATAAAAAGGGGCTGTTGTCCTGGTCGATCATGACCAGAGCAACAGCCCCTTCGGTTGTAAAGAATTAGTGATTTTATGAATTACGGCTAGCCGTCCATTCTCTGTCTAATATGCTCATTTCCACACAATTTACATATTGCTCACCGAATAAAGCAGACTCACGTTGAACACCCTCCCGCTTAAAGCCAACAGCTTCATAAGCTTTCAGGGCAGCCGTATTGAAATCGAAAGCACCCAGAGACAGACGATGCAGGTCCAGACCATCAAATCCGATTCGAAGCATTTCTTGCATCATACGTTTGCCAATGCCTTTACCTTGAAACTCAGGATCTACTACTACCCTGCCGATACGTGCAGAACGATTAACCCGGTCAATGACTGAAAAGCTAATATGGCCCACTACCTGCTGCGTAGCTTCTTGAATTGCACAGAAGATAAGGCGATCTGATAAGCCTGGATGATTAGCATCCTTTAAGTATTTAACAAGCTGCTCATCATCTAAGGGATAAGTTAACGAAGGTCCTGCCCACTGCTTCAGATACTCTGGAGAAACACTCCAGCGCTTTAAGTGTTCAAAATCAGATTCCGATATAAACCTTAGGATCAGACGGTCTGACTCAGCACCTTCCTCAAAATGTTCATATAAGTTCACTAAACGACCATTTCCCATATCGTTAGTGCCCATGTAGTGAAAACCCATGCTCTGATAATAACGATTAAGCTTAATGTTATGTGCCACAGTGTCAAACCTAAGACTCTTACAGCCTAGATCTTTGGCTAGAACTACTGCATATTTAAGCATTTGCTGTCCGAGTCCTCGGCCGCGGTGGGAGTCTTTCACAGCCAATCGGTGCAAATAAGCGTAGGACTCATCATTTTTACTGCCCCAGTACTGTGGATCACTGAATTGCAACGTGAACATGCCAACTACAGCCCCATCGTCAAGGGCTAAATAAACATGTCTGTCAGCGAAATATCCTGCAATATCGGTCTCATTAAATTGTCCGGGTGTCCATTGGTTAATCCCGTTACGCTCCATCCATCCTGCCGCTTCTTGCAGTAGCCTCAAGATGTCGCTAACCCGATCTGGCTCTCCACGAACTATACGGATCGAATTCTTCGTTACCCCCATCTCACGTTAGGCCTCCCAATCATCTAATTCAGGAAAGGTAGCTGTCACTTGAGTTACCTCTTCTGTGATAACTTCCGGCTGTGGTTCTGTAAGAGGCAAGATGACGGTAACTTCCGTTCCTTTTCCAAGCTCACTTACCATATCAAGTGTCCCATTATGAAGTTCTACAAGTTGCTGTGAAATCGCTAACCCCAAGCCTGTTCCTCCATTAAGTGCATCCACTTGAAAGAAACGGTCCTTCACTCTGGATATATGTGCTTCACTAATCCCTATCCCGCTGTCTCGTACCATAATCGCTGTTTCTGTAGCAGACAGTCTCTTTGCTGACAGTTCAATACTGGAATCTTCATGTGAGAACTTCACTGCATTGTCTACCAAGTTTAAGAATACCTGTTTTAGCCGATTGGCATCCCCTTTAACAAAGATCGCATCTTCACATTCCAGCAACAGATGTATTCGTTTCTTTTCCGCTTTAGCCCAAACATTCAGTATCGTCTCTTGCAGCAGTACCTTTACATCTACAACCCCAATCGACAGTTTCATCTGGTTCTGCTGCAGCTTAGAAAAGTCGAGAATTTCTTCCACCAGCCCAATCAGGCGTTCACTTTCTTTGGAAATGATGCTGACTCCAAGTTTTGTCTCCTCCGGATCATACCCGCCGGATACCAAGGTTTCACTCCAGCCCTTGATACTTGTAAGAGGTGTCCGCAGCTCGTGAGAAATGGACGAGATAAAATCATCCTTAATCTGATTACTGCGTACAATTTCCTGAGCCATATAATTCAGCGTTGAAGCCAAATCACCAATCTCAAATTTATAGTCTCCCTTAATCCGTACGTTGAATCTCCCCTTCGCCATCTGAGCTGAAACTGCCGTAATATTATTCAGCGGCTTCACAATCGAGTTGGCCAGTCCGAAGCTAAACCCAACAACTACAGCCATAACAGCTGCAGCAATAGCAGTGGACAATAAAGTTAGATTAAGCAAATCATTATTGATTTCTTCTAGTGAAGTAATATACCTTAGGACATACTTATCCTGTCCATGAATCTGCAGCATTTTGGAAACCGCCATCACGCTCTCATTCGTGCCTGCCTGACGCCCTACCCAGCGCCCAACGCTGCCGCCAACGGCTTCTGGTACATCACTGGTCGTAATGGTCCGATCCGGCTGAAAGCCAGTGGAACTAGTGATGATATCCCCATTTAGCGATAAGATTTCCAGCTCCGTCTTGCTCAATGAGAACCTCTCCAGTACTTCTTGTAGCAGATAGATGCTATTATCGCTGGGTATCATGTTCTTTTGAAAAAACGACTCTGAAACAGAAATGTGATTTTTAATCTTGCTGTATACACTGTCATAATAATATGTTCTGATGGCCAGCAGGAAGATAACTTCTACGAGGAGAAGCGCCAAAAAAACTACAAGAATGTAGTGCAGAACAATCTGTCTGCGCATCCCCTTCTTAATCATTGTCCTTGGCCTTTCCATCTATATCCGTGCCCCCATACAGTCTGCAAAAATTCCGGCTCCGAAGGATTGTTCTCAATCTTCTGGCGTAAGCGCCGGATATTTACATCTACAATTTTGGGATCACCCATATACTCCTTGCCCCACACATGATCCAACAGAAGATCGCGGCTAAGTGGAGTGTTTTCTTTTTCAAGAAAGAATTGAATCAGAGAGAACTCCGTGGGCGTCAGTTCAATGGCTACATTATCACGTTTGAATTGTTTGGTAATAAGATCCAAGCTGAAAGGCCCCGAATGAAAAGAAACCTTGGCCGACTGTTCACGATGCACATTTACACGGCGCAGCAAAGATTGAATACGTGCAATTAGCTCCGTTGGGCTAAATGGCTTACTAACATGATCATCTGCACCTACGGACAAAGCGTAAACTTTATCCTGCTCCTGAACCTTGGCGGTAAGAAAAATAATTCCCAAGCGTTCATTAGTCTCCCTAATCCGTCTACAAACTTCAAATCCATCAATGCCGGGAACCATAACATCCAATAACGCAATATCAATATCAGGTATAGTGGTTAATTTATGCAATGCTTCATTCCCGTCAGCAGCCTCCAGCACTTCGAAACCATTACGCTTCAAATTAATGACTATGAAACTGCGAATGGACTCTTCATCTTCCAATATCAGAACTTTACTCATCTATTCCCTTCCTTTCAATAGGGGAGGCAATCTTATTGCTTCCTTCTTTAGTTGTACTTTGTTCTAGCTCACCACGGTAGCCGATGACTTTATCTAAATCCCGTCCAAGCAGCTCCCAGCCTTCATTCTTAGCCTTATCCCATTCCGAAGGAGAAAAGAAGGAAACCTCAGCAAAAGTCTCTCCGGTATCAGTCATGATGAACTTAAGGTTTTTATCCAGAACAGATTTCGTATCAATACTTACCTTTCCATGCAGCTCTGGATCAAAATTAATAGTAAAGCGATCCGATGGATCACGATATAGCTGGACTGCAAAGGTTAGGCCATCTTTTCCATCCCATTTATAATAGGAGGTGAAATAAGGAATATCTGCGGGGTCGAAATACTCCCATCCTTTTGGCGCTTCAAGCAATCCAACTTCAATAATGCCATCATGATCGATATCTTCGCTTGCAATCAGACGATCTTTGTAAGTCCTCGTATCACCTGGCAAAACCACACGCAGCTTGTTATGCTCCATAAGAACCATTAAGCTGTAGGCGGATTGGAAATCCACCGAAGCGTCTAATACGATTCCTTCTTTATCCTTAGCAATCTTTCCTGCGACAATATTGTAATAATTAGAAAAATACGGATCGATATCCTCGATCTTATCGAGCACCTTAAAGCCATCATTGTACTGATAGATCGAAATGGTTGCAAATTCATTTCTTTTAAAATAAACAACGGTGATGTCTTCAATTCCATCCTTGTTAAGATCATCAAGCATATATTTGGTGTAAGGAAGTGAAAGCACTTCTTCCAATGATCCGCTGGAATAGCTATACACGACGAGGCCTTTTTCTTCCCCGCGTGAATAACCTGTAATGATATTCAGCTTCCCGTCACCTGTCATATCTTTCAGATCGACGGACTCCAGCATAGTTCCATCCCCATCAAAAACAAGCTTTTTGACCCAGGCATCTCCTTGCTTCTCTAAGATCATCCCGTGAATCTCTACAGCTTCGCTTGGCGTTCTATAGAACACCAACGACTCCATAATTCCGTCGTTATTAAGATCCTCTGTGAAAATTGAGCTCTCATCATTAACCGGACGGATCAACTCCGTACCCGCTGGAATATGTGAATTAATAGCAGCCATAAGTGTTGCTTTGTCAGCAGACAGCTGCGGAGCTTTCATCTTCGAAACGGGATCACTGATGAAAGTACAACCCGAAAGTACGGATAACGACAGTGTTGCAGCTGCCAGGCACCTAAGACTTTTTATACTCAACCTCATCACTCTTTTCCTTATCCGTGTCCGAACTTTACAAATTTGCGCGTTCCTGAGACGTTAATCTACGTCCCTTTATATCATGCTTAATTCGTCCATCTTCTAGTACCCATATACGTGAAGCGAAACGTTCAGCCAGTTCAATAGGCAGCACCGTCACTACGGTAAGACCCGTCTCTTTACACAGTCTGCGCAAAGTTTCCAATACACTTTCTGCGGATTTGGGGTCCAGACCCGTAACCGGTTCATCCGCTAGAATTACTTTGGCACCATGAGTTAATGCTCTAGCAATCGCTACACGCTGACGTTCTCCACCGCTTAGCTGGCTAGTCTTCATCTTCGCTTTGTCTAGAAGTCCAAGGGCATCTAATTCATCCATCGCACCCATATAATCATCTGAACGAACCATCCCTGTAACCATACGCCACATTGGCGTCTGTGCGGACTGGCCGATCAGCACGTTTTTCAGCGCTGTGCGGTTAGGATTGAGCTCTGCATTCTGCTCCAGGTAAGCCCACTCCCGTCGAATTTTTCTTTTTCCGGAAAAGGCACTCGCCATAATATCCGTACCGTCCACTCTAAAATTCCCTCTGTCCCACTTCTCTCGCAGCGCTAAACAGCGTAATAAAGTGGTCTTACCGCTCCCACTCGCTCCAAGTATGGCTACGAGTTCACCCGGCTCTAATTGAAATCCTATATCCTGCAGGACCGGATTTTTGTCTTCCCCAACTGCCTTGGCTAAGTGTTCAACTGTGATCATAGTTCAGCCTCTCCCTGTCTTCATCTATAATCTATAGTGTACTCTGAATGTGAGTTCAATTTCCATGCGAGCACTCGTTCTTATCTTACCTCAATTTCTAGGTTGTGGCGAGAATAATAACCCCAGCAAGCCGAACACGATATATAAACCACCCATCAGGGCGAAAATACCGCCGCTTAAGCCCACTTGCAGCAACAAACCACCAATGCCGGGGCCGATAATACTGCCAATACTAAAATGGAAAGAAGCAACCACATTAGCAGCAGGCAGTAGATGTCGTGGCAAAATATCCGCGGCCAGACTTAGCCCTAATGAGAAAAAGGAGCCCACTAATCCTCCTGCGATCATCAGAAGTACCATTGTCAGCGTAAAATGATCACCTGCCAGCGGCAACATCGCAAAGGCGATCCCGCCTCCGATCCCGGCAATAATCAGTACCCGCTTGCGGCCAAACCGGTCGCTCCACAGACCTAATGGAAACTGCAGAAGCAGTCCTCCAATCCCCGCAAAAGGCAATAACGCTGCAATTTGATCTGTGCTGTAACCGATACGCAGACCATATACCGGAAAGCTGCTATTTAAGCTGGCTTCCATAAAGCCATATAAAAGGGCTGGAATTAAAGCGAACCAGGCTAAGCTGTAACAACGACCGAAACGGCGAACCTGGCTTTCACCACTCTCCGCTTTATCTGGCCGGGAATCCGGCAGAATTGTAGTCACAAGGATTAAGACTAACAAAAATAGAAATGCGAGAACAATAAAAGGCACGGCCTGTCCATAACGCAGCAGACTTATCCCAAGTGGTCCTAAGCTAAAACCCAGACCATAGGACATGCCATATAGTGAAAGATTACGTCCGCGATGCTCGGCAGGTGTCATAAGCAGAACCCAAAGCTGGGCCCCGTAATTAATCGCAGCATCGCCCACACCCACAAGCAGACGCAATACAAACCATACCTTGATCCCTGTAAAAAAGGGAAACATGAGCAAGCTTACTAAGACTAAACTAATCCCACCAGCTATCAATTTTTTAAATCCAACCGCTCCAAGAACACGTTCAGCAATCAAGGTCATCCCAAATGATCCTATGTATAGTGCAGCAGCATTCAGTCCGTTCAGTGACGAGGACACTCCTTTTTGCTCCAAAAGAATGGATAGAATGGGCAGCAACAGCCCTTGGCTAAGCCCTGCGGCTATAGTAGCGGTAATAAGAATCATGAAAGTCATTTTGCTATTACTTCGTATAGATACTTTAAGCCGGTCTGACACGGATGATATCCCCCTATAATAAAAACAATGATGTGATCTAACGCCAATTGGCAAACACCGAACATTATAGTGGACAACCCTCTTCAAAACAAGAGATAATATGTAGAAGTTACGGATTTCTGGGGGTGCATGTTACATGGATTACGAATTAAAAATCGACGTATCGCCGGTTTATGAACTGTTGGACAGTTTTATGATATATGTAACCAGAAAATGGATCTCCAATTTAGACCTCGGTCCCCACTGGGTTAGTGATGTGGAAGATCGCATTACTCCTCATAAAGTAACAGCTCTCATGCAAGCTGCCGAGTGGCCATTTACAGATTATGATGTGTTATATGCTTGGGTTTACAGCCGGGGGCCCGCAACATCAGTGCTGCATTTCCTGGATGATCTGGATTCAGCTTCTATAGAAGAGTGTTATCAGCAGATCGCACCGTTAATTCATGATTTCACCATAGATGAAGCTTCCCGGATCAAGAGCAGCTATAGTCCGCTTCTTAGACTCTGGTATGAGCAATATTTTCGTCATGTAGAACACAAGATTTTACCGTTATTAATTGAAGATGCCTCTGAGAAAAAAATGCTGGAAAGCAAAATGGACCCTATTTCTTTAATTGAATATGCATCCGGTGGTGTAGTTTTCGAGGATATACGGGATCTTAAGACTATAGTATTATTGCCTACCGTTCATAATCGACCAATTAACACCTACTGCTTCTACAACACTATGGTGATTGTACAGTATCCTGTAGATGTGCCATTGGAAGATGAAAATGAACCACCGATGGTGCTATTGCGCATGACCAAGGCACTGTCAGATCCAACCAGACTCCGATTGCTTCGGTATGTCGCCCATGAACCCAAATCTCTATGGGAGATGCAATCCGATCTAAATCAATCCAGAGAAATGCTTATGCATCACCTAATGATCCTACGCGTAGCCGGTTTACTCCGTATCCATCTTCGCGGGGAACAAGACGAGCGCTTCAGTATCCGTCCAGACGGCGCTTCTGAGCTTCAAATGTTTCTAGAATCTTATATTCACCTATAGAACACTATACAGATACAGATCCAAGGAGTGAGAGATATGAAATACACAACTCAACAAGTAATTTTCGATCTAGATGATACGCTGGTTCATTGCAACAAATATTTCGATTTAATTTTAGGGCAATATTTCGAGCTCATGACTGATTGGTTTAATAAATTTGGTCCAAGCACCAGTGAATTACGCAGCAAGCAAATAGAAATTGATGTTGATACCGTCAACACAAGTGGCCTGGCCAGCGACAACTTTCCCAAATCCTTAATCGCCACCTACCGTTATTTCTGCGCCAAATATAACCGTCCGACAGATCGCTTTCAAGAGCAGCAATTACACAAGCTCGGCCTAAGCGTCTATGACCAAGAAATTGAAGCTTACCCTGGCATGGTTGAAACACTCGATACGCTGAAGCAAGAGGGTCACCATTTATTCTTGTATACTGGCGGGGACGACACCATTCAGCAACGTAAAATTGAACAAATGAAGCTGGATGCTTATTTTGACGATCGTATCTATATTCGGAAGCATAAAAATGTTGAGGCGCTTGAAAATATTTTGGCTACCCAAAGCTTTGACCGCAAACGTACCTGGATGATTGGCAACTCGTTACGTACAGATGTACTTCCCGCAGTTACCGCAGGCATCAACAGTATTTACCTGAAGCAGCAAAATGAATGGAGCTATAACCTTATCGAGCTGGAGCAAGAGATGCAGCAAGCCGTGATGACTATTTCGTCCATCCACGAGGTGCCCCCTGTCATTCGCTCAGCCGCTAAATTCAAAAACTAATAACTAGCTACAACGTTACGTAGCATTGTTACAAATGACATATCTTCACTACCTACTGGATGATTATACTATTTTTATAGTATTCCTATATTGTCTAGGAGGTGAGATATGAATAAGAAAGTGTCAGCTAAACAATCTCAGACCAAAAGACCTTTGCTTCCCATGATATTAGGTGTCGTTGTTGTAATCCTTCTCGCTGTAATTGTTTTCATCTTAAGCAATAAGACTGATGATACAGCAGATCTACCCAACTACACCGACGTAAAGGGAAGCATTGTTGTTGATGGGCTGAAATATGAGAAGCAACCTCATCTTGGAAGTCCTGATGCCAAAGTTAAAGTTATCGAATTCGCAGATTTCAAATGTCCCGCCTGCAAAATGTGGACTGAAAAGTATCTGGATACTTTTATTAAAGACTACGTAGATACCGGAAAAGTGGAACTTTTCTTCATGAACTTTGCATTTTTGGACCGGGACTCTTATCTTGCCGCTAGCGCCGGCGAAGCCATCTACAAGCAAAGCAACGAGAAGTTCTGGGAATACCTTCATAAGCTGTACGCTAATCAAGGCGATGAGAGCGAAATTTGGGCCACTCAGAAATTCATTTTAAAATTCGTTAAGAATAACATCGAGGGCATTGATTACGCCCAATTTGAAACAGATCTCAAGAATCATACCTATATGTTCGATGTAAAAGAAGACTTTAAGATCGCTGGTTCCTACGGAGTCAACGGTACTCCTAAATTTATGGTGAACGGAGTGCTGCTTCAGGATTCTTCGTATGAAGGGTTAGCAGCAGCGATTGACAAGCAGTAATCAGTCTTTAAACTGCGCCCTATAAGCTGTTCACTTTGAAAAAAGTGACCTTCTTACAGGGCTTTTTTGTGTGTATGAATTAAAAAAGATGACTTCTGTGATATACAGAAGTCATCTGCTGATTACTTAATTAAGCCACTGCTTATTCTACCAAATGACACACGGCACTATGACCTTCTGACACGATTTTCCGTTCAGGCTTGACAGCCATACATACATCCGAGGCAAAAGAACACCGCGGATGAAAAGTGCAGCCACTTGGTGGATTAAGCGGTGATGGCACCTCGCCTTGAATCGATACCATCTGCTGCTTCTGCTCCACACTATCCGGAATCTTCAAAATCGAATTTAGCAGGACCTGCGTGTAAGGATGCGTAGGTTTCTTGAACAATTCATCCGCCGGAGCTTGCTCAACCACCTCTCCTAAATAAAGAACCGCGATATCATCACTCAAATACTCCACTACTGCCAAATTATGCGAAATAAAGATATAAGTCAGGTTAAACTCCTTCTGCAAATCCTTTAGTAATTGAATGACTTGAACCTGAATAGATACATCCAATGCGGACACCGGTTCATCACAAATGAGCAATTTGGGATTCAGTGACAACGCTCTGGCAATCCCAACCCGCTGCAATTGTCCACCTGACAGTTCATGCGGATAAGCGTATTGGACTTCAGAAGGCAAACCGACCCGCTCAAGTAATTCGATCACACGCTCATGCCGGCTTACTTTAGTTCCAATTTTGTGGATAGCCATTGCATCTTCAATAGCGTCTCCTACCGTCATTCTCGGACTGAGACTCGCCTTGGGATCCTGGAAAATAATTTGCATATCCCGGCGCATCGCCCGCAGCTTCTCTTTATTTGCCTTTGAGAGCTCCACGTCCTCAAAAAATATTTTTCCTTTGTCAGATTCGAGTAGACGCAGAACCATTCGCCCTAAGGTTGATTTTCCTGAGCCACTTTCCCCAACAAGCCCCAGTGTTTTCCCCGCTTCCAGGGTAAAAGAAACATTCTCGATGGCATGCAGCTTTTTTCCTTGTACCCGAAAAGTTTTCGAGACATTTTCTACGCGCAAGAGCGGATTATTGGGCATAGGAAGCGACCTCCTCAGCATGATGGCAGGCGATCTGATGATCGGTGCTAAAATCACGAAGCTTGGGAACTTCATTCTGACACCGTTCAGTTGTATAGAAGCAACGATCGGCAAATGGGCAGCCGGTCAATGTCTGTGTAAGTGTCTTTGCCGTCTTTGGAATAGGCATTATTTCTTTTCCCTTGTGGCCCACTTCGATAATGGAGCGTTTCAATCCAAGTGAATAGGGATGCGCCGCCTCACTTATGAACTTGTCCGTAGTGGCTTTCTCCATGATTTGGCCCCCGTACATCACGATGATTTTGTCACAAAAGTTGGTCGCAAGGCCAAAATCATGCGTTACCATCACTACGCTCATCCCATGTTTTCTGCGCAAATCCTGCAATAGTGCAAGAATCTGCATCTGCACAGTGACATCAAGCGCGGTTGTTGGCTCATCGGCAATCAATAATTGCGGTTCACATGCCAAAGCAATAGCAATCATGATACGTTGGCGCATCCCCCCGGAAAATTCGTGAGGATAACTTTTAAATCGTGATTTAGGATCCGGAATCCCCATTTCATGCAAGAGCTGAATGGTGCGGTCAAAAGCTTCCTTCCGGTTTGCATATTGATGTGTCAGCATGGCTTCCATTATTTGATCCCCGATACGCATGATCGGGTTCAAGCTGGTCATCGGATCTTGAAAAACAACGCCGATGTCACGTCCACGAATATCTTCTAATTGTTTGGGACGCATTTTAAGTAAGTCCTTACCATTAAACTGAGCTGTCCCCGATGTTATTTTTCCATTTTCACGGATGAGCCCAATTGATGACATCAATGTAACTGACTTACCGGAGCCACTTTCACCAACAATCCCCAAGGATTCATTTTCATTGATCGAAAAACTGACGCCGTTTACGGCATAAACTTCATCTTCACTGCGGGAGAACTTCACATGAAGGTCATCAATAGAAAGTAGCGGTTCACCCATATTAATTGCCTCCTTTCGGACTGAATGCTTCCTGGAGACCGTCTGCTACAAACAGAAACGAAAGCAAGGTTATTGCAAAGATACCTGCCGGAAAATACAGCAGCCATGGAAAGCCGAGAATATTCTCACTGGCTTGAGCAATCATACTCCCAAATGAAGGGATTGGTGGCCGAAGCCCCATGCCAAAAATACTTAAGCCTGCAATCTGGATGAGATCACCGGGAATCCCGAAGGCGAGAGAGACACCCATACTGCCGATAACATTCGGCAACATATACCGTCTGGCAATATGCGCCTGAGATGCGCCTAACGCTCTTGCCGCTTCCACCATCTCCCCGTCCCGCATACTTAGGACCAGACTTCGGATCAAGCGTGCATACCCCGCCCAACCCGGAATTCCAATTGCTAGAATCAAAGATAAATACCCACGTCCCAGCATAATGACTAATATCAAGGCGAACAAAAATCCCGGCAAGGTCATCATAAAATCCACAGCACGCATAATAATCATATCGGCGATTCCGCCGCGCAATCCGGCCCACAAGCCCAATATGATCCCGATAATGAAGCTGACCAAAGTCGCGCCAAAAGCAATAATCAGAGCGCTTCGAACACTGAACAGAATCTGGCTGAACATGTCATGCCCCACATTATCCGTACCAAAAATATGCTGCCAGGTCGGCCCTTGATTGATAGCCAAAAAATCTCCCGTGCGATAGTCATATGGGGCCACCCAAGGTCCAATGATCCCCGCGATCAAAAAAAGGATAACCCAGACCAAACCAATAACGGCAAGACGATGTCTTTTAAATCGCTTCCAACCTTGATAAAACTGGGATCTCTGAAGATTCTTTTTTCTCTTCAAAGCTACATCCGATTGAGTTGCTGCAACTGTGCCAGCCAATTGCTCCCCCTCCTAGGTTCGTATAGTCTGTGCCGCTTATAATCTGACACGCGGATCAATAAAGGCATAAATAATGTCAACGAGTAAATTCATAATCATAATCATGGATCCCAGCAGAAATACAGATGTGATGGCGAGCGGATAGTCGAAACTGGTAAATGCCGTCTGCATCACCTGACCAAGCGCTGGAATGGCGAAAATTTGCTCCACCCAGATCGTGCCCATCACGGTAAAAGCAAATTGAGGTCCGATGACGGTTATCATCGCAGTCAGCGAGTTTTTGACACCATGCTTAAAAATCATCGGCCAATATTTGACCCCCTTAGCTTTTGCGGTTCGCATAAAATCCGACCTCATGGTTTCGATCAGACTGCCCCGCATATATCTGGCAACAACACCGACATTCGCCGCAGATAAACAAATAATCGGCAAAATTGCTTGCCTCCAGTGACCCCATCCCGTTACAGGCAAAATTCCTTGAAACACAACACCAAATAACAAAACCATAATCACCGCGAGAACAAATGCCGGAATAGCCTGACCCGTCAATGAGATGGTGCTTACCACATAATCAATCCAAGTGTTACGTTTGAGTGCTGCAATAATGCCAAGCGGAACCCCGATAATTACCGAAAGAACAACAGATCCAAAGGCCAAAAGTGTACTGATCGGCAAAGCCTGCTTCAGTTGAGTCGCAATTTGCAAAGAAGGATTCTGCATCGAATTACCGAAATCGAAGGTTAATTGATGCCAAATATACTTCATGATTTGTTGCCACAGCGGTAAATTCAAACCATACCGGCTTTGAAACTGGTCCATGACTTGTTGATAGAGAACAGGGTTTTGCCCTTGCAGCGGAGCCAGTGCCGTAGCCATGGTATTCGTATTCATGAAACCGCCAGGTGAATAATACATCATGGTATAGCTAACTGAAATGACCAAGATTAAAGTGATAATAATTTGTAAAATGCGCTTTGAAATAAATTTCAATATGGTCAAATCCGACCCTCCTTTACCGATTCACGGGCACCATAATTGGCGCCCGCGATTGGTAATTATTCAACCCATTTAGGATTATTCTACAGATAAAAGATGTAGCCCATAGAAGTTGCCCCATGCCCAAGGATTTGATTGCACTCCTGTAATGCCGGGTTTTACCAAGAAGTATTGCTGTTGATAATACAACGGAACAGCATAAGCTTCTTCGAGCAGGTTATTAACTACCTTAGCCGCGATAGGAGCAGCGTCTTCGACGGTCAGCGCATTTACGAATTGCGCTTGCCACATTCTCAAATCTCTTAAGGTATCAGATTGATAACTGTTGTAATATACCTGTACATCAAGTGCATTTTGATTCAACTTGCCACCTGGCGCGTTTGGTGCTACGAAGGTCCAAGCGGTTACAAAGGCGGCATGTTTTTCATCGTTATTTTTAGCATTTTTCCAAAGGTCTACAATCTGTTGCCATTGTTCAGCGGCCGTTGGAAGCCCCGGTTGTTTCAAATAAGGCTGCCAATCTGCAGGCTGCTCTGCTGTCCATTTATCCAAAAAGGCGATATCCTCTTTAGCAGCTTTTTCTAATGCTGCCCAGTCGCTCCATTCTACACCGGCGTTCTTATTATCCGGATCCCCATATTTTTCAATAGCCGGTTTATAATAAGTTTCCTTGGTCCAATCCACGAATTGTTTCGTAGCTTCTAGCGGGGCATCCAGTGTTCCTATGGAATATAGTTGCTGCGTTGCACCCATGTCCAAACTTCCTGGTTCACTCCAGTTGGTTGCGCCCGACGCCAGAATAAAGCCTGGTTTTGCATCGCCCTGAGGTCCGCTGTACTGATAAGCGTTAAACTGCGCCTCATTGAGCTGAACTAGCTCTGTTTTGATACCAAGATTTTGTTGCAGTAATTGACCTAACGCCAAAGCGATTTGTTCACCCTGAGCATCTACTTGCTTGACCCCAACATACAACGATAGGGTTGGCAGACCTTTACCGCCTTCATAACCAGCATCCTTCAATAATTGTTTGGCTGCCTCGAGATCTTCCGGAAGTCCTTGCTCCAGTTTTTCCGTTGGCCAACCTGGTGAAGCAAAGATATTGGTCGCCCCGCCCATGCCGTTCAGCACCGATTCTACGATCGGTTTACGCTGGATCGCTTTGGCGATAGCCTGGCGCACCTCTTTTTTGTCATATGGAGATTCCGTTGTCGGGTTGCTCCAGAGCAAATATTTGATTGCATAAGTCGCTGCAGTATACAGCTGGGACTTTAGCTCCTCCGTTTTCTTCACGTATTGTAAATCAGACGCGCTTTGGATTAGAACGACATCTGCATGGCCGGACATATAATCCTCCACCGGTACGGTTGTCGCCGGAAGAACATGGATGGTCTCTACATTGCCGTGATTAAGCTGGCCGGCTGCACCTACATAATTCGGATTGCTCACCATGACGAGTTCACCGTTAGGTGTAAAAGATTTAACCATGTAAGGGCCATTGCTCACAAAATTCCCCGGTTCAAACCACTTACCAGGGTTCGCTTCGACCGCTTTAGGATTCATAGGCATCGACCCGGAAAGAACCATATCCCCCAGAATAGCGTGAGGCAGCGTGGTCGTAATTTCCAGCGTGTAATCATCAACTACTTTTAGACCAACTTCTTCTTTACTTACAGATCCGGCATGGTATGCATATCCGTTCTTCACAAAATTAAGTACGCTTAGCCAAAGTTGTGCGGTTGTGTTAGCTGGATCCAATTGATACATATAAGAAAAATAAAAATCATGGGCGGTTACAGGATCGCCATTTGACCATTTGGCATCTTTACGGAGGGTAAACGTCCAAGTTTTTTTGTCATCTGAAACGGTATAACCTGTCGCAATTTTCGGAACGATTTCATTATCCTGATTGTAGCCATAAAGCCCTTCGAGCAAAGTTCCTTGCCCTACCAGAATTTGTCCTTGCCATTGTGTAGGATCGAGCGTCGGGATCTTTGGATTGAAAACGGTTACCGAACTTCCCGCTTTAATTTCAAGATCAGAAGCGCCTTCATTCTTAACTGCCGTTTGACCTACATCACTGGTTGCTTTTACCGAAGTATTGCTATTACCTGCAGCATTTTTACCGTTCTCATTGGCACTATTAGAGGAATTACTGCAAGCAGTCACAGATAACAAAGAAAATGACAGAAGTAGAGCTAAGAACGCGTTCTTTTTTTTCATCCTCAAGTGAACCCCCTCATACATAGTCATAAAACAAAAAACTAACATTTTATTATCTTGTTATCTATGATGTTATCCTTCACCTTTTCATGCTTTGCCCCCCTAAATTTAAACTCCGATGTTTGTTTGTGAACTTACGAATGTCTTCTTTTGAATATCACTTAGGAAACTAAGAGTAATCGCTTACATTCTAAAATTTTCCACAAAGATTGTCAAGAAAAAAAGTTACGTTAGTTAGCATAACTAGTTATTATTAATATAACTTAATCTTATAATATGAATTTTTCGTTAATTTTTTATTAGATTTTTTAGTGTTATTTCGTAAATAATACTAACTTATTGACGAATTTTAGCTTATTTCTTGTAATGCTGATATAAATGCTATAGAAGAACTAGTTCTATGAGTTGAGTTCCTTAGGACATAATAAAAAGAGTGCATCCCGGCAGTCATTTTATGACCTTTGGGATACACTCTGAACCATTTAGATATGGGAATCGGAATAAAATACTGTTATCGATACAAATATCAGAATAGGTGGACTCCGCCTCTACCGGAAATTATCTAAACACTCATGTAGAAAGGCGTCTAGTGTGCGTGGATCTCTGCCGAGTAAACGCTTCACAGTGTCATTTGGACTTTCTGGCACCATCCTAGACATGGTTTGAATTTCCACAACGTGGTTCGCGAGCCAAGGAGGCAGATTCCCATGCTCAATAAGATTACGGAGTAGTACTTGAGGGTCCATGTTGATGTAACTTATCGGCCGATTAAGCAGGGCAGATAGTCGACTCGCGATCTGGGGATAACTGAAAATCTCCGAACCAGTAAGCGTATATATATGGCCTGATACCTTGTCGTTGGTCAGAACTTCTACGGCAACGTCTGCAATATCGCGACAGTCAATAAAGTTACACGGTGAAACGCCCATAGAGCCGAAGAAAACATTTTGGGTTGTGATCGTTGGTGCAAAGCGCATTAAATTTTGCATGAACGCATAAGGGCGCAATACGGTATGGGTGATACCCGATACCCTCAACGTGTTCTCAATTTCTTGATGCCAGCCCGCCACTGCCACTGGAGCGCTCTGCTCAAAGGCTGGACTGGATATTTTTACGATATGTTTGATTCCAGATTCGGTGGCAATCTGAATGATTGAGGTTTCCAATTCGATTTGTCTTGGACTGTTGGACATGGCAAGGAAGAGCTGGCTAGCATCTGTAAACGCGCGTCGCAGCGATTCAGGATCGGAAGCATCTACCCTTGCGACCTCAGTAGTCGATCGGCCTTTTTCTCCGATTTGATCACGCAACTTCTCTGGCTCTCTACTCAGCGCCCTGACAGGTACACCAAGATCAACCAAACGTTCCAAAAGCGCACTTCCAATCGTACCTGTTGCTCCCATAATAACTATCATTTTTATCTTCTCCTTTTGGATGAAAAATTAGTTGTGACGGCAAGTCGCCACCGCCATGTCACTATCGTGCTCGCTATGAATCCAGACAACGGGAAATCGATCCAGACACGATTTACCCAGACCAAGTGATTACTCGGTATCATAATTTCTACTACAACAGATGTTACCCATGCAGCGTATAGCCCAAATGAGGACCCGGCCATTGCGAATACCCCTACCACAACCAAGTGAGGTGCACCGATGACCCATCGCAAATGGCCCACTCGACTATGCAACAAAAGTCCAATCATCAAGGCCATCAAGGCGGATGCACCGCCAATAGTGGTCAATGCCGCTATTTGAAGCCCCCTATCTGCAGTAACCAATCCCCCGATACCTGCCATAATGGCAGGAGCAGCATAGGCCATTACAACTTCACGCCATAGTACAAAAGTCTTTTTCTTGGAACCAACAGCCTTGATGCTGTAAACATCATCTGTCTGATTCGGGTATTTCATCTGGTTCATTTACTTGCTCCCTTCTTCTTTGAAATAGTTCAACGATTGATTTCAGCGAACTATAATTAGGCGCCTAACTATATAAGAGTAAAAATAGGCTAGCTTCACTAGCCCAATTCTACTCATTACTGATGTTTCCCCTTTGGTTTCGAGCCTAATTCGCCCGTAAGTGCTGAAATGCCTTGTGTAACTCGACCTAGCAAGTCGAGAAATACGCTGCGTTCTTCGATGTTGAGCAACCCCACCATAGCTTCCAGCCGAGCGAAATGCTCAGGAGCCATTTCACGGAGCTTCTTCGCTCCTTCTTCCGTTAAAACGACTGATTTCTGACGGCCATCGTCTGAGCTTAATCGCCGAGATACTAGCCCATCTCGTTCAAGAATGTCGATAAGACCAGTCACTGTAGCACGTGTAACGCCTAGATGCTCCGCTAATTGCGAAGGCAACTCTTCTCCTTCGTTATCTTCAAGATCTGCCAATAAACGATAACGCCCTGTTGATAAACCGAATCTAGAGAAATGAATCTCCGAGGCGTGTCCAAGCATGGCTCCCGCTGCCATTAGCCTAGACGCGACGAGTATAGCCTGTGCGTCTATGTCTAGGTTATAGCGATCAATCTGACGCTTGGATTGTACAAGCGAGGGAATAGCCTCAATGTCGTTTATTTTTTTATTATTGTTGTTCATATATGTAGTATGGTCCCTAACTACTTTTGTGTCAACTCATTTTTTATACCTCGTCAACCCCGGAGTTAAACAGTTGCATTTGGTTGTAACTCTATATTTCTCCCAAAGCTTGATCAATCGACCTTCAAGATCTTCAATCCGTAGTGAATATTCTGCTCCTATTTTCTAAAGTAGTAGAAGTTCTGTCCGCATCATTCTACTATTCAAATTTTAACTGAAGCGAATCACAGATTGGCATATAGCCTATCTTTTGATAAATGCTATTAGATGTGGGATTTGCTAAGTCGGTATATAAGACGCATCTAGTAAACCCTTTATCCAATGCAAGTTGGCTTATTTGCGCCACAATTGAAGTTGCGTAACCCTTTCCGCGCTCATATGGAGGGGTATATACAAATGCCACGCCAATAGCCGTCTGCATCTCCCTTGTATATCCTGCCATAGAAACGGGTATCCCGTTGTCCTCTAAAATATATAGTTTTTTCGATGCTATTCGGTAGAGGTAAGGGTCTGCATCTTGCGGGATGGACATTTCTGTTTTACCATAACTCCCCGCTGCATAAAATGCTTCAGCCCAGTATGGGAAAAAGTGAATATCCTTTTTATCTAGCAATCGAATGATACCAACCTTTTGAATGTCTGGGTTTACTGCCGTAAGTTCATATATACGTTGGGTCATGATTGTTTTAAAGGTTGTTCCCTTGCGCAAAGTATATTCTTTGGCAAAATACTCTGCCAAGGTTTTTTCGGTCATCACACCTGGAATTTCACGGTCTTTCAGCCCATCTACCAGACAGTTTATAGCTTCTGGGTTAATTATGTTGTCTGTTGCATAAAGCGTAATATTGTGTGGCGGTGTCATTATGGCGGTAAGTTGTATGCCCCTAGCATCTGAAATCGTTACCATAAGCCAATTTACAGGGTCACGCCAGTCTGTTTTGTCTTTTCCTTCATGTCCAATTATGATATTGCCAAGAGGAATCAAATTTTGTGCTTCATGACGCATCAACATACCATAGGTATCATTGTAAAACTCATAGACATCCGTATACAACTTGAATTGCATTGCAATATCCCCCTTTCATCTGGTCAACGTTTTTCCGGATTTTTCGAACTAATCGTTCTTCTTACGGTTTGTTCATTTTTCGCCTGCCAATTTAATAATTAATTTATGAAGACGCAAAAAACCCCATCCCATTAGGGACGGAGTTGCTCCGCGTTACCACCCTGATTGACGTTTATAATAAACGCCCTCTTTGCCATCGTCCAACAACGATGCTTCTTTGTAACGGTAGAATCCCGGTCCCATCTACTATAATTCGGGGGACTGCTCTGAGGTGATTTTTGGATTCGGATATCCGCTGCCTCGCACCAACCGGCAGTTCTCTGAACGGCTTTTCCAGATCTATCTGTCAATAATTCAAACAACAATAAGGACCTTTAAACTTATATTGCTTCTAAAGCAGATAATCTAACTAATCATGCGACGATATGAATGCGGAGACTACACTCCGGTCTGCTTATTTTCTTCATCAGCACATAGCACCAACCTTTTACTTACCTGCTTAATCTGTTTCGATTAGCTTAGAGGTCAACTTCACTACTGGCCTGATATACTTCAAAAACCGCTCCGGATCGTGATAAACGTAAATGATTCTCCCAGGGGAAGTATCAAAGCAGTAACCAGTGTCTGCAAAATTAAAAGTTGCCATTGCCCTTTCCATCTTTTCCTCTACACTACGATTTTCCTGCTCATAATTGAATGGTTCATGTTCAAAAACAATATACTCGGCTTCGAGAACATCAATCATAAGCATTTGTGGAGGTACTTCACCTTTATAATCAAAAGGAAGACGTACACCAAAACACTCTGTACGTGGAATACCCCAATCGCAGAGTCTGCCATCCGGGTCATTAATGTAAGCCATAATCTGACCGCTGCCACCGTTAGATTCACTCCCGCCATCGTCATCCAATTTGCCCTTGATACTATCGAGTAAGCCGCAAATTGTTTCGCAGTCCTGTCCCGTAATAAGACTTTGCTTTTGCCAAAAATCCCAATACCCATTACTCTCATAGTTTTTAATGTGCAAAAATTTGTGAGTGGGAATGGTTACAAAATAAATGTTAAGATCATCTGTAGATTTCATCATACCAATCTCTCCAAATCCGAAAAAGTAGCGGTCGAAAGAGTTTATTTTTGTACGAAGGGCGACAGGCATAGGCTTTTTCCGGTATTCACTTGGAGTTACACCATATGTTCCCTTGAAAGCCCTGGTAAAAGCTTCATGTGATGAAAAACCATAATCAAAAGCAATATCCAAAATGCTCTTTTCACTATCCCGAACCTCTTTTAGTGCAAAGGCTAATTTTCTATGCCGTAGATAATCCCTAAATTGCATTCCCGATATTTCCTTAAATTTTCTCGTAGCATGAAATTCGGAATAACCTAACTTGTGAGAAAGAAATCGTAGCGTTATTGCTTCACTGTTACGATTCTTAATACACTCGTCAATTTCATTAACGATTATTTGGATTTGCTTGTGCCACTCGTACAATTGGTCTGTTCACCTCGTTTCAACCACTCTATAGTCATTGTAGAGTAATGGAATTTGCATTGCTTGATTCTACTTGCGGAAAAGAGATGACAATTCAAACGTTTTGGTCCTACTATTTCGGAATCTCATCATGAAACGGTACCACTATTTCGTTTGTATCGTTAAGGAATACATATTGAATCTCAGATTTCCTCTTTGCATTTAGTGGTCGGTGTATAACCCTATCGTTCTGTCAAAGTTATTTCCGCAAGCAGCTTAAGCGTGTCATGCATTCGCAGGATGGACAAGAAGCATGGAGTATCGGGAGGCATTAAACAAAAGGGCTCGGACCCGTTGAGACATGGGAGTGAAAATCACATGCCCTTACAGTTGTTCCAAGCCACCGCCTCTTCAATTTCCTTCTTATCTCACATTTAGCTAAAGGTAAAATCCTACGAATTCATGAGCCTGCATGAGTAAACTAAATCATTTCGGAGGAGTTCAATGCCCATCTCATTCCGGGTAATGGTGATGATTAGACCCTGTTAGAGTCTGGCGAACGTGATGTAATCAACTTGGACAGGTTCTGCCAATTCCATCCGAAGTGCCCGGTTGATCTGTCCCCGGTGATATTGCCCATGTAAAATGACCTGCGACAAGATATCCCGGACGGACGTTTGGAACGGGACTCCGTTCTGGTTCGCATAATCGACCCTCACGTCCAAATCAGATTCCTCGAGCCCTTCGATATACACACGATATTTCTCGGCGTTTTCTTCGAACTCCGTTCGGATCGCCGTCAGGTCCTCTGCTTCCTCCCACAACGAATATTGCGCACTACCCTTGCCCTGCAATCGGGACAGCCAGACTCGTTCCGCAACCGCGACATGCCGAACCAGCTTCAGAAGGTCCTTGTTCTTCATCTCACTCTCCTCGAGCGCTTCTAAGATTTGTGCGTCCGCCCAGTACAGGTGGTCCATCATACACTTGATCGTCTTCATTTTCGTTTCCCCCTCTTCGTCTCATTGGATTAATTGAACCTACCGTTTCCCGTAATTGGTCATTTATTTCACAAATCATCATAATCTTCATCAGTCAAAGGTTCTATTTTTTATCTCGCTCAATGGAATCAGGAGACGTGTGTCGTCTTTTGGTTAGAATCAGAAAATATAAAAGATGAGACCTTTGCCCTCGGCTACAGTTTGGCTGTAGAAGCGCCGGATTTCGTTAAAATGCTGTAGCAGGTAGGCAAAGAACGCATCCTTATCCTCGTCTGAAACAATATCAGGTTCAAGAGGATATACTTCTTCCTTAACCATGGCCGGGAAATCATACCGCAAGCGGAGCTGCGCTTCATCCAGCTCAGAAATAACCTGATGCGCTTCTGCAACTTGCTTGGCACGTAAGGAAAACGCCCCGAATGAGCCAAAATCGATGCCTTTGTCTGATGTCAGCGGAACAACATAACTAAGAGGGGCATCTCCATCGGAAATAACTCCACAAAGCAAGTAGTGAATCGCCTCCCAGGATCTATCAATGTCCAGTCCGGGATAATCGTCTATTTTCAAGCTATTCAATGCAATGTCGCCTGTAACAATTTGTTGCACTAGGTTGTCATCCATAGCAAAGTAATATCCACGCATTCCCATGTTGTCATCCTTCCTTCCATTCTAGTAGTGACTATACTGCCCTATCAAAATGTAACCTCTGGATTTATCCCGCAAGATAGAAAAAGAGTGAAGATCAGCCCCCTACGTAATCATAATATCTTGTGCGCACAAGTTACTACATCCCGTTTAAGATAGGTATGTCCTACACTCTTTAACTAATGAATTTTATGTGTAAAATATATAGTCTCTCACAGCTGTCACCGAAACCATATCCCATATACGGCGAGTCCGACTAATAGTCTTGACTACGGACCCAGCTGATGCTATTGGCGAATTTATTGCCGTTGAAGCAAGTTTGCGGACTCCAGTGCTGCTATTCTCCCGCAAGCGGTGCATATATAGCCCTTTTCATGCCAATAACGACTATGCGGTCCGATAGCAGTCCAAAAAGGACGTATTCCCGCGTTTTGGGTCATCTGTGTCCGCTAGCGGCTTCGTACATGCAAATGTGATGTAATCACCCGTGTTCCATATAAACTTCCAGTCAGACTATGACTCCACTGTTAATTGACCCGTATCCATATTATTAAGCACAAGTTTGCCTTCCAGCGGGGTGCCGTCTTCGCTCGCAAGCTTCAGCTTACCCGTACGGCCCTTTTCAATTAATGCCTTTACTTGTGTATCTGTAAGGGTACGCCCGTGGTTCTCTTTCCAGATCACGAACTTGCAGCCTTCTTTGTAATGAGAGCAGCCGTAGCCTTTTTTACCCATAAAAATCATCCCGCCACAGCCAGGACGCGGGCAGTTTCCGATAATTTTCGGACCTGAATTTGCTGATTCTTCTTCGTTAGCTGGTTTACGTTTTCTTGGCGCGGCAGGTTTATCGCTACTTTTACGAGATGTACCTCCACCACTCCGACCTTTAGCCCCTGTATTCACAGAAGGAGTTTCCCCTTCAAAAGAAGTTTTGGACGCCCGAGACTGCACACGAACCTTGTCCACGATCATACAGGCAAATCTTTTTACATTCTCCATAAATTGTCCGTCCGACGCCGTTCCTCTTGATATTTCGTTCAAGCGACGTTCCCACTGGCCGGTCATTTCAGGTGAAGTCAACAGCTCGATGCCCGCTCCACGTATCAGTTCAATAGCCGTTCGTCCTTTTTGCGTGATGGCGATTTTTTTGCCTTGCATTTCAATGTATCCGACATTCTTAAGCCGTTCAATGGTTGCTGCTCGTGTGGCTGGAGTACCCAGCCCTGAATCCTTCATAGCATCCCGAAGCTCTTCGTCTTCAATCTGCTTTCCGGCACTTTCCATCGCTCTAAGCAGCGTGCCTTCCGTATAATGCTTTGGCGGCTGTGTATCTTTCTCTTTAACGATAGCGTCACTACAGATCACCTCATCTGCCGGAGCGATTGCGAACGGTTCATTCACTTCAATCTCTTCGTCTTCCTCATCATCCTTGTTTTTTCCCTTGGACGACTTCGCTTTATCTTTTTTCTGGTCCGCGTAAATAACCTTCCAACCGAGGTTTAATAATTCCTTAACAGTAGTTTTGAACTTTTCGTCCTCTACATCAGTCATAACCGTATGCACTTTATATTCCGCAGCCGGATAGAACTGTGACAAAAAGCGCCGCACAATCAAATCATACAGCTTTCCCTCATCCGCACTAAGCCCTGTTGCTTTCCGATATGTAGGCAAAATCGCATGGTGATCCTCTACCTTGGAGGGATTGCAGATAAATTTGTTTCCTTTATGAACGTGATTACGATTCGCGCCCTTCACCCATTCATCATAAGCCGTCCCTTGGAGCGCAGATAAAGTCTTATGCATCTCCGGAATATTTTGTTCTGTAACATAGTTAGAATTCGTCCGCGGATAGGATATCACCTTATGCTTTTCATATAAGGCTTGTGCGATATCGAGTGTTTTTTTAGCGGAAAAAGCGTACTTCCCATTCGCCTCCCGCTGCAACAGCGTTAAATCATACAGTTTATTCGGGTACTCTTTCGTTTCCTTAACCTCATAAGATTCAATACGTCCCGGTTTTCCTTTGACCTTGGCAGCCAGCGCCTCCGCCTTCTCACCATCAGTCAGCCGGTCACCCTGCCACATGCCTTTATAGGTCATTTCATTTTGTGTAAAATGGCCCTCCACCTCAAAAAACTTAAGGGATGAGAACGCCTCAATCGTCTTCTGGCGATCATAAATAAGTGCAAGTACTGGGGTCTGAACTCTCCCCACCGACAGCAGCACATTATGTTTCGTAGTAAATGCACGTGATCCGTTCATACCGATTAACCAATCGGCTTCACTGCGCGCTTTTGCTGCTTTGGTTAGATTCTCGTACTCCGCCCCATCCTTTAGCTCTTGAAAGCCTTTGCGGATTGTCTCTGGGGTCAAATCGGAAATCCACAGCCGCTTCACAGGATGTTCAAGCTTCAAATGCCGCTGAATGAGCGAAAATATATGCTGGCCTTCTCGCCCGGCATCACAAGAATTTACTAGCAGATCGCTTCGTTTAGCTAGCTCTCCGATTACCTTCAGCTGATCAATGGTCCGCGCATTAGGAACTAGCTTGAATGGGTCCGGAATAATGGGAAGATCATTAATATTCCATTTTTTGTATTTCACATCATATGCATCCGGCTCAGCCAATCCGATTAGATGCCCTATTGCCCATGTAATAATGTACTGCTCCCCTTCAAGATAGGAACGGTAATTTTTAGCCTTTGGTTCTATTGCGGCGGCGATATTCCGCCCCATGTCCGGTTTCTCCGCAATAATAAGTGTCTTCAAAAACATTCGCTCCTTACCTTCTCGTTCTTAAGTCCAAAATAGGTCCAGTACTCTATTATAACATTAACCTCGGTTTTTTTTAATCGACCGGACTTTTCATAATCTTTCGTTTGATTTAAAATAAGTTGGTATAAGCGTATTCATATATCGGAGGGAAACAAACCTTGTATGAGAATCACAGATTTACTGAACCTTTTTCTGATCGAAACCTCTCTGCCCTGAAGGCGGATTGTGAGCAGTGCTTTGGCTTGTGTTGTGCCGCATTGCCTTTTGCTGCTTCCATAGATTTCGCTAGAGACAAAGACGCTGGACAGCCATGTCACAATCTACAGTCGGACTTTCGCTGTGGTGTACATACAGAGCTAAGAGAATTAGGCTACCGTGGTTGCACGGTCTATGACTGTTTTGGAGCTGGGCAAAAGATTTCTCAAGTCACTTATGCTGGAGAAGACTGGAGGAAAAATCCGAAAACTGCGAAGCAAATGTTCGAGGTATTTCCGATCATGTGGCATTTGCACGAGCTGCTCTGGTATTTACATGAATCTTTAAACTTAGAAATAACCCGTACAATCCATACGGAGCTGCAAACAGCTCTCGATGAAACGGAACAGCTCACTTTACTTAATCCTGAAGCACTTGCAAAAGTGGATGTTGCCGCTCATCGAGCAAAAATCAATATGTTACTGTTGCAGGTCAGTGAGCTTGTACGAACTGAGGCTCGCCGTAAACTAAAGAAATCAGCGAAGAATTTCAGTCGAGGTGCCGACCTTATGGGAGCTAAGCTCACAGGAGCCGATCTCAGAGGCGCCAATTTGAGAGGAGCCTATTTAATAGCCGCAGACCTTAGGGACGCTAATCTCAGAGGTGCAGACCTTATTGGGGCAGACTTTCGCGATACTGACCTCAGAGGTGCTAATTTAGCAGAAGCTCTCTTTCTCACTCAGGCACAGATCAATGCGGCAAAAGGCAATACTCTCACAAAATTACCAGCAACACTCTCCTGCCCTGATCATTGGCATTCCCATTAAATGAAAAAAGATCATTTATATCAGCTGTGAATAGAATTGTTTGATCCGAGACACAGCTTCCATAATTTCTAAGACTTCTTTCCCCGCTGTGTTTCGGTTCAGATACTCTACTCTTCCCTGTGATGCTTCCTTGCCCACAACTATTGATAGAGGTATCCCGATCAAGCTTGAATCTTTAAATTTCACACCAGCGCGTTCATCCCTATCATCAATCAGCGTCTCAATGCCAAGCTTGGTTAGTTGATCATAGAGACCTTCGGCAACCGTCCGCTGCTCACTATCCTTGACGGACATTATCAAGATATGAACCTGATAAGGTGCCAATGCTGCTGGCCACATTAATCCATCCTCATCATGATGCTGTTCAGCAATAGCGGATAAAAGCCGTGAGATACCAATTCCGTAACAGCCCATAATCATAGGTTGACTTTTGCCTGAAGAATCTAAGTAAGAAGCGCCTAGCTTTTCACTGTATTTAGTACCTAATTTGAAGACATGACCCACTTCAATCCCTTGATGAAAATGCAAAATACCCTCCAAACAATGCGGACAAACTTCACCTTCTGCTACATTCCGAAAATCCCCCACATGCTCAAGCGAAAAATCTCTGCCGGGTACGACATTACGGAAGTGATAATCTTTTTCTCCCGCCCCTGTAATCCCTTGAGTCATATCAGCTACTGCCGCATCTGCTAGGACAGTAAGCGTTAAGCCTACAGGTCCTACAAATCCACTTTCAACGCCCGCTAAGGATTTCACAGACTCGTAGTCAGCAAGCTTAATCTCATTCGTTCCTAAATATTTACTTACCTTTATTTCATTGACTTCATGATCACCCCGGACCAGTACAGCAAAAATCTGTCCATCACCTTCATAGATTAATGTTTTGATAATCTGGTCTGGCCGGATATCTAGCTCCTGCTCTAGTTGCTCAATTGTGCGCAAATCAGGAGTGAGGAATTTCTCTATCTCCGGTACTTGTATGACAACTTCATTTTTTACAGGCCGCACGGACTCTGCCTGTTCCAGATTGGCCGCATAATCACAAACGGTGCATGCTGCAATCGTATCCTCCCCAATATCAGCCAGCGCCATAAATTCATGACTGCCGCCCTCGCCTCCAATCGCACCGGAATCCGCATGGACAGCACGGAATTTCAATCCACATCGCTCCAATACCCGGTGATAAGCCTCGAACATTTGGATATATGATTTATCTAGACCTTCCAGGTTTGTGTCAAAAGAGTAAGCATCCTTCATCAAAAACTCTCTGCCTCTCAGCAGTCCAAAACGTGGTCGGCGTTCATCTCGGAACTTGGTCTGAATCTGATATACGGTAATAGGAAGCTTACGATAGGAGCTGATCTCATTCCGGACGAGTGTGGTTACTACTTCCTCATGTGTAGGACCTAGTATGAATTCCCGCTCATGACGATCCCGCAGCGTCATCAGCTCCTTACCGTATACCTCATATCGGCCTGATTCTTTCCAGAGCTCCGCAGGCTGCATAGATGGCATCAATACCTCCTGAGCCCCAGAGACATCCATCTCATGCCGCACAATCGCTTCTATTTTCCGTAAAACACGTCTGCCAAGCGGTAAATAAGTGTACACTCCCGCTGCTAATTGGCGGATATATCCCGCACGCAGCAGCAGCTGATGACTGCTTGTCTCCGCCTCTGAAGGTGCCTCACGCAGAGTTGTTAATAAAAGATTACTTTGACGCATATTTGTACCCTCCCTAAAAAATGAACGCTCTAAACGCAAAAAGACACATTCGTCAGGGACGAATGTGTCGTGATACCACCCTTATTTAACCGCCAGCCCGTACATAGTCTACACTTGATTTGGCGATCCTCGATCGAATAACGGCCGATTCCGGCAGCGGTTATACGCTGCAGCTACCCAGGCAGGATACCATCCACACGTATTTGAGGAACCTTTCAGCCGGTGAGTTCCCTCTCTGTTCTAACGCTACTAGGATCGTAAGTCCTTGGTCAATGCTTTTGTCATTTAAATATTGTATTAAATCTATATGAAAATAATATTTCCGTCAAGCGTCGGCTCCAAAAAGAAGCCGCTTCTCCAGCAGGTAAACTGCTTTTGAAACGGCTTCTTGAATTAATGCCTAGACAAGAACGCTTGAGCCCATCAGGTATTTATCCACTTCACGTGCAGCTTCGCGACCTTCGTTGATGGCCCAGACCACCAAGCTTTGACCACGACGCATATCGCCCGCAGCAAACACTTTATCTACGTTCGTATTGAATTTGCCGTAACGTGCTTTCACATTGGTACGACGATCAGTCTCCAGGTTAAGCTCCTCAACAATATCTTGCTCCGGTCCATCGAAACCAATAGCGATGAGAGCGAGTTGAGCAGGATATACAGCTTCCGTTCCAGGAACGGGCTGGTAGATTTTACGACCTGTCTCATCCACGATCCGGCGGATCTGCACCGTATGAAGCTCCTTCAAGTTCCCCTCTTCATCCCCAACAAATTTAGTGGTCATGATAGAGAATTCACGCGGATCATCGCCAAAAATAGCTTTCGCTTCTTCTTGCGCATAATCCAAGCTGTACACATTCGGAAATTGTGGCCAAGGATTAGCAATCGGATCCCGTTGCAGAGGCGCTTTTTCATGTGTACCAAATTGAGTGATACTGCCGCAGCCATGACGAAGCGCTGTGGCAACACAGTCAGATCCTGTATCCCCGCCACCCAAGACGATTACATCTTTACCTTCAGCGGATACATAGTTACCATCCTCCAGATTGGAATTCAAGTAACTCTTGATCGTGCCATTTAAATAATCCATGGCATACATAACGCCCTTAAGCTCACTGCCTTCAATGTTGAAACGGCGTGCTTTAGTAGCTCCACCACACAGAACGACCGCATCATACTCATCAACAAGCTGCTGAGCCGGAATGTCTTTACCAATCTCAGTGTTCACTACGAAGTTAATCCCTTCAGCAGCCAGCAAATCTACACGACGTTGTACAACTTTTTTATCAAGCTTCATAGTAGGTATTCCATATGTCAGCAGTCCGCCAATGCGGTCACTGCGCTCAAATACAGTTACAGAATGTCCAGCCTTGTTAAGCTGTGCTGCTGCGGCAAGTCCAGCAGGTCCAGAGCCTACGATTGCAATTTTTTTGCCAGTCCGTTTCTCCGGAGGATTAGGTACAACCCAGCCCTCTTCAAAACCCTTATCAACGATCGCAAGTTCAATTGTTTTGATGGTTACCGGCTGTCCGATCAGGCCCACTGTGCAAGAGCCTTCACAGGGAGCGGGACAAATACTGCCTGTGAATTCAGGAAAGTTGTTTGTCTTATGCAGACGTTCCAGTGCTTCTTTCCAGAGTCCACGATACACCAAGTTATTCCATTCCGGAATTAAATTGTGTACTGGACAACCTGAGGTCCCGCCAGCCATATCAATACCTGTATGGCAATAGGGGGTTCCGCAATCCATACAACGTGCGCCCTGTGTCCGAAGCTCGTCCTCGGATAAATGATGGTGGAATTCTTCCCAGTCCTTTACCCGCTGCTCAGGATCCCGATCACCTGGGAGCTGCCGTTTATACTCCATAAAACCTGTAGGTGTAGACATGTTTACGTTTCCCCCATCCGTTCTCTTCGTGTTGAAGTATAGTACATTGTAGCATATTGCGGCTTCGTATGGTTGTCAGCAACGCAATGAAGTACCTGCACATTCTATTCTATACCTATACATAATCATTTCTAATTTTAATTATAGTAACATTCATCACTTTTGCACAGTAATGGATAAATCTACTGATTATTTGTACTATTTCACATGTTATGTCAGAGAAAACGTTTTATTGCTATTCCGTACGTTCATAAACAAGGAAACGGTAATCATACGGATTCTTCTCATCACGAATTCCCTTGATATTGGAGACCTCTTTCCACATCCTCCAGTCAATCTCAGGAAACCGGGTATCTCCTTCAAAATCCTGTTCGATCTGCGTCAACATCAACTTGTCAGCATACGGCAACATCAACCGATAAATTTCCGCACCACCGATTACCATCAGCTCATCTTCTTTTCTACCCTCACTGAGAGCCTCTTCAAGCGTGTGTAGAACCTCTGCACCTTCAGCTGAATAATCAGTATCCCTAGTTAGAATTAGGCTCGTTCTGCCCTTCAAGGGCTTGCCTCCGAGCGAATCCCATGTTTTGCGGCCCATTAGCATTCTTTTGCCCAATGTTTCTGCTTTGAAATAAGCAAAATCCAGCGGCAAATGCCAAGGCATATCGTTATCTTTTCCTATGACATGATTGGCACCCATTGCCCATATCAAGCTAATACTCATGAAGTTCTCTCCTTCCTCCATACTAAAGTAAAAAACTATATTGCCAAAAATTATATATGCGAATCTTCATTTACAATTACGTTATACTGCGATCGGCGCTTTTATCGAAGGATGCGGATTGTACCCCTCAATGACCAGATCTTCCAGTTCAATATCAAAAATTGATTTCTTCTGTGAATTAATAACCAGTGTAGGCAATGCTCTTAATTCTCTTGATAATTGCTCTTTCACTTGCTCAACATGGTTTGAATAGATATGCGCATCACTAATGCTGTATACAAACTCGCCTACTTCTAGCCCACATTCGTATGCGATTAAATGTGTAAGTAAGGAGTAAGATGGAATATTGAAGTTTGCCCCGAGAAAAGAGTCCGCACTGCGTTGCAGCAAGTGACAGCTTAGTTTACCATTTGCAACGTAGAACTGGAACATAACGTGGCAGGGCGGTAACGCTGCTTTGCTTCCTTTCGTCCCAGCATTTATAACATCTTCCGGGTTCCATGCGCTGACAATTAAACGCCGAGAATCAGGATTTGTTTTGATCTGATGAATAACGTCTTGTAATTGGTCAATTGATTCGCCAGTTGAAGATGTCCAATTCCGCCATTGCTTACCGTAAACGTTTCCTAGCTCGCCATATTTCGCAGCAAACTCATCATCTTCTAAGACACGATCACAGAATGATTTCATCTCTGCTTGATATAATTGATTAAAATCTTCATCAACTAAACAACGATTCCCGAAGTCTGTCATATCCGGGCCTGCATATTCGTCCGATTCAACCCATCTTTTAAAAGCCCATTCATCCCAAATATGATTATTATTTTTCAATAAATAACGAATGTTGGTATCGCCTTTAATAAACCACAATAACTCACTTGCAATTAAGCGAAACGGTGTACGTTTTGTTGTAAACAGCGGGAAGCCTTTTGATAAATCAAATCGCATCTGATAACCAAATACACTAATTGTACCAGTTCCTGTACGATCTTCTTTTTTCACACCATGATCCAAAATATATTGTAAAAAATTCAAATAGGTTTGTTCTAACTCATTCGTCAAAGTATTGCACCTCCGTAATATTTCACCTCATATATTATATCTGAAAAATCCGATTTTTGTAGAAGGTAAGATAATTTTTAAATATATTTAATAATCGGGTTACCTATTCAATTATAAAGGATTGATTCAGCAATTGTATCTCTACTCCGCTATCCTAAGCTCCACTCTTGCCCCATAAGCCCGAAGGCTTGCTTGTCCACCCACAGGAAAGGTAATCATCGGCGATGTATGTCCAAAGTCCACGTCTGCAATCACAGGAATATCGGATAATTCTTCTTTTGAGCGGATAATTGTGGTCAGTAGCTTCTTTGACATACGCGATTCTTTTTGGAACCTGCCGATCACCAACCCTTTGACCTCTTCAAACTCAGGCTGATGAATTAGGGATTGCAGATCTCGATCAAAGGTTGCAGGTGCTGACTCATAATCATCCTCAATGAATAAGATAGAATTTTTTAAACTTGGCATATACTCTGTTCCCTGCAAAAGATTTAAAGTGCATAAATTGCCACCAATAATCGTTCCTTTCGCTTCCCCATCATTGATAATGAACGGACCTTCATTTTTAATAAATATCCGGTTTTCCTGATCCAGATACCACTCATCATCACTCCAATGCCTGGAAGGCTGCACTAGAATTTCTTTATTGTCCATCATCAGCTTGCGGAAATATTCGATGGTATATTCATTATCGTGGAGCATCGCAAATGTGGAAAAATGCGGTCCGGAGTATGTAACTAATCCTGTTTGAGCATAAATCGCATTACTTAGTGCAGTAATATCCGAATAACCACATAAACGCTTTGGATTCTCTGCAATGATTGAATAATCGATATAACGCAGGAGCTGGTTACTATTGAAGCCCCCAATGGTCGTTAATATTCCTTTCACTTTGGGGTCTAAAAAGGCTTCGTGCAAATCCTCAATTCTCGAATCAATAGAAGAGGAAACAAAATCATCCGTCTCAAAAGAATTTGTTGAAATGGATATCCGAAAACCTAACCGTTCAAGCTGCTCTTTAGCGATTTTTCTTTGCTGAGCATCGATTAATGACAAACTTCTGGAAGGAGAGATAATACGCAGCTCATCTCCAGGCTTTAATTTATCAGCTCTCATCATTGAACCTCCCTATATTTATAAAATACAGATTAAGTAATTGCTCTTCCTCCCAGTATATCTCTTTTCAAAAAAGTGGAAAACACAAAAAAAGGCGGAACGCATTTGCGTCCGCCTTTCTGTTGCCTGCTAGAGCAATTTTTGGAGAAAAATTATTTCATTACATGAATTGGGTGACCTTCAACCAATTCAGCAGCTTCCATGACGATTTCGCCAAGGGTTGGATGCGCATGAATAGTCAAAGCGATATCTTCAAGCGTTGCGCCCATTTCGATTGCCAAACCAAGTTCAGCGATCAAGTTAGAAGCTTCGATACCAACGATTTGAGCTCCCAGTACCAAATTGTTCTCGGAGTTAGCAACAATTTTGATGAAGCCTTCTGGGCTGTTCAAAGATACTGCGCGACCATTTCCTGCGAATGGGAATTTGCCGCTTTTCACTTTGTAGCCTTTGTCTTTTGCTTCTTTTTCAGTCAAACCAACGCTTGAACACTCAGGATCTGTAAATACAACAGCTGGGATGACTTTGTAGTCAACAACAGATGTAAGTCCTGCAATTGCTTCAGCAGCGATTTTACCTTCGTAAGAAGCCTTGTGAGCCAAAGCAAGACCTGGAACAACGTCGCCGATAGCGAAGATGGTAGGAATGCTTGTGCGTCCTTGGTGATCAACTTTGATCAATCCGCGCTCGTCGAGCTCAAGACCGATCAGATCCAGACCAAGTTCACCGTCAGTGTTAGGACGACGACCTACAGTAACAAGCAAGTAATCTGCTGTAACTTCTTTGGACTCGCCACCAACAGAGTATTTCACGGTTACTTCTTTGTCGTTCTGAACAGCACTTTCAGCTTTAGCGTTAGTTACGATTTCGATGCCAGTTTTAGCCATGTTTTTCGCAACAAGACGAGTCATATCTTTATCGAAGCCTGGAAGTACAGTATCCAAACCTTCGATGATTGTTACTTTAGTGCCAAATTTAGAGTACATTTGACCAAGCTCGGCACCGATGTATCCACCACCGATTACGATCATGCTCTTCGGAATTTCTGGAAGTTCCAGAGCTTCAGTCGAAGACAGAATACGTCCGCCGAATGGGAAAGGTTTAAGTTCAATTGGACGGGAACCTGTAGCAATGATGCAGTGTTTGAAGCGGTAACGTGGAGATTCATGATCATTGAACACACGTGCTTCTGTGTCGCTAATAAACATGCACTCGCCGTTAAATACTTCAATTTTGTTGCCCTTCATCAAGCTAGTCACACCGCTAGTCATTTTTTTAACTACGCTGTTCTTGAATTCTTGAGTTTTGGCAAAATCCACTTTAACATTCTCAGCTGTAACGCCGAAAACTTCACCATGCTGTGCGGATTCAAATTGATGCGCAGCAGCGATCAAGGCTTTAGAAGGAATACATCCACGGTTCAAACATACACCGCCGAGTTCCGATTTATCCACGATGAGGACTTTTTGGCCGAGCTGGGCGGCACGAATTGCCGCCACATACCCACCAGGACCTGCACCAATGACCAATGTATCAATATCTAGTGAAGCGTCTCCTACTACCATAATTATACCTCCATAACCAGCAGCTCAGGATTATTGAGCAGCGATTTAATGTAGTTCATAAAGTTTTGAGCAGTCGCACCATCGATAATACGGTGGTCAAAGCTGAGTGACAACGCCATCACTGGAGCAACTACGATTTCACCATTTTTCACAACTGCTTTTTCACTGATACGGCCAGTTCCGAGGATAGCCACTTCAGGGAAGTTGATGATTGGAGTAAAGAACATACCGCCAGCAGAACCGATGTTACTGATGGAGATCGTGCTGCCCTTCATTTCGTTAGCAGACAATTTACCGTCACGGCCACGAACGGCCAAGTCAGTGATGCTGCTAGCAATCATCCAAATGCTCTTACGGTCAGCGTCTTTGATAACTGGAACGATCAAACCGTTTGGTGTATCAGTAGCGATACCGATATTGTAGTATTTCTTGTAGACAATTTCGCCTGCTTCTTCATCAATCATAGCATTGAGTGCTGGGAATTGACGGGAAGCTGCAACAAGTGCCTTAACGATGAATGGAAGGTAAGTAACCTTAACGCCTTTTTTCTCAGCAATAGGTTTCATACGTGTACGGAATGCTACCAGTTCAGTAACATCTACTTCATCCATGATGGTTACGTGTGGAGCCGTGTAAGCCGATTTAACCATTGCGTTGGAGATCGCCTTACGAATACCCTTGAATGGTACACGTTCTTCTTCAAGACTAACGTTACCGCTAGCTGCTGCAGGTGCTGCTTTAGCTTCGGTTTTAGCAGCCTTAGGAGCTTCAGACGACGCTGCTGCTGCAGGAGCTGCTGGTGTAGAACCACCTTTCAAGAAGGCTTCTACGTCTTCACGAGTGATTTTACCACCTTTACCAGTTCCGTTCACTTTGGAAATATCCACTTTTTGCTCACGAGCAAATTTGCGAACGCTTGGTGTAGCCAATACATCGCGGTCAGGAGCTGGAGTTACACTTGCAGATCCGCCTTCTTTAGCATCAGCAGGGCTTGTTGCTGCAGGGGAAGAAGTAGTGTTTGCACTTCCTTTTGCTGCGTCGGCTTCAGCAGATGCATGACCTTCTTGTTCAGGAATGTCGCCTTCAGCAGCGATAATAGCAACAACTTCGCCTACACGGCAAACTTGGCCATCTTTAGTCAGAACTTCCAATACAGTACCATTCACTGGACATGGAACCTCAACTACAGCCTTATCATTTTGAACTTCCATGATGATGTCATCATCCGTTACCTTGTCACCGGCTTTGATATGCATTTTGATGATTTCACCTTCATGCAGACCTTCACCCAGCTCAGGGAAGCGATATTCAAAATTCGATACTTTGTTAGATGCTGGAGCAGCTGGCGCTTGAGCAGCAGGAGCTTCAGTAGCAGCACCCTCTTGATCAGGCACGTCACCTTCTGCTTCGATAATAGCCACTACTTCACCGACACGGCATACTTGACCGTCTTTAGTCAGAACTTCCAATACAGTACCGTTTACTGGGCAAGGCACCTCAACTACCGCCTTGTCATTTTGAACTTCCATTACGATATCATCATCCGTTACCTTGTCACCGGCTTTGATATGCATTTTGATGATTTCACCTTCATGCAGACCTTCACCTAGTTCAGGAAATCGGTATTCAAACTTTGCCACTTTGAAAACCTCCTCGTGAAATTGGGACTAACCTTATGATTTAAACTTTATAAGATGAAACAACGTTGTCATCCATATGGATGACAACTGTTTCTCGTAAAAATATTTAGAATTCCAAAACTTTCTTCACGCCTGCAATAATACGTGCAGGGTTTGGAAGCCATGTATCTTCTATTTGTGCGAATGGATACACAGTATCAGGACCTGCGATACGAAGCACAGGTGCTTCCAAGTGCAGTAGTGCTTTTTCATTGATTTGTGCGATAACTTCAGCAGCTACACCCGCACTCTTTTGTGCTTCTTGCACCACGATAGCACGGTTAGTCTTCTTCACAGACGCTACAATAGTATCGATGTCGATTGGACTTACAGTACGAAGGTCGATAATTTCAACATTAACGCCTTCTTTTTCGAGTTGCTCGGCTGCTTTGGTAGCTGTATGTACCATCAGCCCGTAAGTAATGATCGAAACGTCAGAACCTTCACGTACTACGTTCGCTTTACCAAGTTCAACTGTATATTCACCTTCTGGCACTTCAGCACGGAATGCATGATAAAGGTTCAAGTGCTCCATGAAGAAGACAGGGTCATTGTCGCGAATAGACGCGATTAGAAGTCCCTTCGCATCATATGGGTTTGAAGGAATTACAACTTTAATCCCTGGGCTTTGTGCGATCAAACCTTCGAGTGAGTCAGTGTGAAGCTCAGCAGCCTTAACTCCGCCACCAAAAGGAGTACGGAATACTACTGGAGCGTTATATTTACCGCCAGAACGCCAGCGCAAACGTGCTGCTTGAACAACGATTTGATCCAGTGCTTCAAAGATAAAACCTACGAATTGAATTTCAGCAATCGGACGGAAGCCTTGTACACCAAGACCAAATGCCAGACCGCCGATCGCGGACTCAGCTAGTGGTGTATCAAAAATACGATCTTCGCCAAATTCCTTTTGCAGACCTTCAGTTACACGGAAAACGCCACCTACATTACCAACATCCTCTCCGAAGATAAGAACGTTAGGGTCACGATTCAGTTCAACGCGCATCGCGTCGCGAATCGCTTCTTTCATATTCATTTGTGCCATTGCCTGATATCCCCCTTATTCAAAATCGGCTTTTTGCTCTTCCAGATGTTTAGGTGTTACTTCGAACATGCTGTCGATCAAGCCAGGTATTGTCATTTTTTCGGTTTGTTCAGCTTTTTTGATCTGCTCGTTAACAGTAGCTTTCGCTTCATCCTTCACGCGCAGTGTATCTTCTTCAGTCCAAAGACCTTTCTTCTCCAAATACTTGGCAAGACGGGCGATTGGATCCTTTTCACTCCATTGTCCTTCTTCTTCTTTCGAACGATATTTACTTGCATCGTCAGAAAGGGAGTGTGGACGGAAACGGTAAGTTACAGCTTCGATCAATGTAGCACCTTCGCCGTTACGTGCACGTTCTGCAGCATCACGTACAGCACTGATTACTGCAAAGATGTCCATACCGTCAACCTTAATCCCTGGAATACCAGCTGCAACCGCTTTGTGAGCGATCGATTTGGAAGCCGTTTGTTTAGCGAACGGAGTCGTAATCGCATAACCGTTGTTTTGAACAAAGAAGATTACAGGCAGTTTAAAACGACCAGCAAAGTTCAAGCCTTCGTAGAAGTCACCTTCTGAAGAACCGCCATCACCAGTGTAAGTAATTGCAACATTCTTTTGTTTTTTCAATTTGAAGCCCATAGCAATACCAGTAGCGTGCAGGATTTGCGCACCGATGATAATTTGTGGCATCAATACATTAACCCCGTCAGGAATAGCTCCACCATGTTGGTGACCGCGGGAATATAAGAAAGCTTGGTACAATGGAAGTCCGTGCCATACTAGCTGCGGAATATCACGGTAGCCTGGGCATAAGAAGTCTTCTTTCTCCAAAGCGAACTCACTACCAATCATGGTAGCTTCTTGACCGGATACCGGTGCGTAGAAACCAAGGCGACCTTGACGGCCAAGGTTTACTGCACGATCATCCCAAGTACGGGTAAATACCATACGATACATAATTTCTTTCAGTTGATCGTCGGTTAAATCGGGCATCTTATCCTTATTGATAATTTCTCCATCCGGGGAAAGTACCGATAGAGCCTCGACGTCCTCTGTATACACTTCATAAGGAACTTTACTCATTATCTTCACCTCAATAAAAAAATTTGAATATCAGCTGCCTCTGTTATAATATTATTATACACCTGTTTAGTTACTTTCGTCAAAGAAATACTTATAAAATTTATATTCCTTCAAATTTTGTATGTATAACAGGTGAGGAAATTTTATATAACAGTTTAACACTTTTCCAACAAGTAAATGATTAATAACACAGTTACACATTTAATAATTTTAGCGTAACCCTGTGTGTATTGCAAAATTCGACAAGAAAGGTGACGTGACAACGATGAGCGATTCTGTTTTTCTGAAACGCACAATTGTAAAAGAAACGCTTTGGAGTGAACATCTGCAGGAGGAACGTAAATTACGTATCTATCTGCCCCCAGGCTACAATGAAGTTCTGAGTTACCCCGTGGTGTACTGCCAAGACGGAGAAGAATTTTTCAACTTTGGACGCATTGCTACACTTGCTGGACAACTTATTATAGAAGAAGATGTCGAGCCCTTCATTATCGTTGGTGTAGAAGTTAACGTCGCTGTTCGGACTCAAGAATACGCTCCGTTCGGCAGCCGATTCAAGCAGTACCTATCTTGCTTTTCCGAAGAGATTATTCCCTTCATTGAAAAAAATTATCCCGTACGCCGTACACCCGACGAACGAATCTTAGCCGGTGATTCCCTTGGAGGCAGCGTCTCCCTCCATCTCGCTCTTGCTTATCCAGCTATCTTCACACGTATCATCAGCCTATCCGGTGCATTCTATCCCGAATCGCAAGCCATGCTGGCTAAAGAAGAAGATCTCTCCTGGCTCAACATTAATATGGTCGTTGGACTGCAGGAAACAGATTACCAGACTGATACAGGGACCTATGATTTTGTTCAGATGAACAGAGAAACAAAAGCATTGCTTGAAGCACGTGGAGCTACCGTATCCTACCGGGAGAAAGACGGTCGTCATCTCTGGGGCTTTTGGCAAAAGGAACTCCCTGAATCTCTACTCTATTTTTTAAACACATAATGCCTTATTGATAGAAGCAAAAAATGAACATCTAAAGAACGTATGTAGATTTCAGCCGTGTTTACGCTTACAGTTTAATCCAGCAAATTTCCTTAATTTACTTTAATACTAATCAGAGAGGCTGGAACCCAACCGGGTTACAGCTTTTCTCTTATCACCATTTCTAGCAACACGTCACAGCCTGCATTGATCAAATCATATACCTGTTCAAAATTACCTGTAAAATAAGGGTCTGGTACTTCTCTCAATTCTTCCTCAGGCAATAAATCCATGAAGAACAAAAGCTTAGCCTCTTCTCCACCAAGAACCTTTCGAACATTCTCTCCATTAGACTTGTCCATGCAGACGATATAATCAAACTTCTGAAAATCCTCGCTTCTGACCAAACGCGCTGCCATATTTGCATAGCTAATCTTGTTTTGATCAAGTATACGTCTAGTCCCTTCATGCGGTTCCTTACCTATATGCCAATCTCCAGTTCCTGCAGAGTCAACCAGAATCTTATGTGAAAGCTCTCGTTCATCAATCTTATGGCGCAGAACGGCCTCCGCCATTGGTGAGCGACAAATATTACCCAGACAGACAAATAGCACGTTTACGATTTCATTCACCTCCCAATTGTTAAAACATTAGTAAATATGAATTTATGCACATAAAAAATCGCACACTATCATTTTAGCGTTGTCTTGGTCAATTGTGCAACTTTTCGATCTGCATTATACTGGGACAGGATAACCAACTAGAGTTTTAGAGGAGGAATGGATGTTATGCCATCCAAACGAGTTGTTATTTTTGCCGGTGGAGAACTATCTCCGGATTATTTCGCTCTATTAGATGAAGAAGATTTTATTATCGGTGCGGACCGGGGTGCATTATTCCTCATCTCACATGGATATATACCCGATATTGCGGTAGGTGATTTTGATTCTGTATCGCCTGAGGCTTTTCAGGATATTCAATCCAAAAGTAAAAAAACAATCACTTGTGACGCCGTGAACAAGGATTTAACCGACAGTGAGATGGCACTCGATATTGCAATGAATCAGCAACCTGATTCTATTTTACTATTAGGAGTTACAGGCACTCGAATTGATCACTCCTTAGCCAGCATTCAAATGATGACAAGGGCTCTGCAACGGCAAATCAATTGCTACGTGATGGATTCTAATAACTATGTGACACTTACCGGATCCCAAACAGTCATTGAAGATTTGGGCTACACCTATGTATCTTTGCTTCCATTAACTCCTGAAGTAACAGGGATTACATTAGAAGGATTTCAATATCCTTTGAATGATGCTACTTTAAAGCTAGGGCAATCTCTAGGTGTAAGCAACAAACTGATTTCCTCCACTGGAACAGTTAGAATACGTAGTGGATTATTGCTGATTATCCAGAGCAAAGACTAAATACATAGTGATATAGAAACATCCTTGTAACTTTTGTTTCAAAATTAAAAAGCCGTTAAATCCTTTATATATCAAGGGGTTTGCGGCTTATTTTATTGCTCAAAATATCAAGTTATTAATTTTTTGTAACTTTTAATGAATTTTTAATAAAACGTTTACAACCCAGGCCCAGCCTCACTTTATTGCTGCTCTACCAAATTTTATGACATAGATAACCTGCTATACTACGAATCAGGCAAGCAAGACAAGCCAAGCAAGACAGATTGATATACTAACTTTGGAGGTACTTACAACATGAATAAACAACAATGGATAAAAAAAGCGATTGTTATAGGAATGGTTACTACAATGGGCTTAGGAACAATGATGGCAACTGGTGTAGGTGCAACTAAAGTTGAAGCCGCTACGGTGTCCAAAGGACAAAGCGTTGTCAATTTCGGAAAAAACTTTATGGGAACTCCATACAAATTCGGAGCCTCTACTTCTACTACTAAGGTTTTTGACTGCTCTTCCTTTATGAAACATATCTTTAATAAATATAATGTATCATTACCCCGCACAGCTGCGGCTCAATCAAAAGTAGGAACTGCTGTATCCAAAGCTAACCTTCGTGTCGGCGATCTTGTATTCTTCTCCAGCGGCAGCAGAGCAACTGGTAAAAATGTAACTCACGTAGCTGTTTACGCTGGAAACGGTAAAATTCTGCACACTTACGGTAAACCAGGTGTTACGGTTTCTGATCTTAATTCTGGTACATGGAAAAAGACTTATCTAAAGGCTCGCCGCGTACTGTAAACAACAGCTCTATAGTAGAGTCTTTTCTATAAAAGAGAATTAGTCTCAGGATGTGGTGCTGCCTTCGGGCACCCTCATTACATATCCTGTTCCGCGAACAGTATGAATCAACTTGTTCCGGTACCCTTTATCAATTTTTAAGCGGATATGCCTGATGTATACATCTACAACATTGGTATCTGCATGGAATTGATATCCCCATACTTGTTTGAGTATTTCCTCGCGGGAACATATAATCCCTCGATTCGCAGCGAGATAATATAGAAGATCGAATTCTTTATGCGTCATCTTAAGCTCGATCCCTTCACGGGTGACCAGCCTGCGGCTGGGATCGAGCATTAAACCATCTACCTTTAACAGATGTTTTAAATTTCGACGCCGACCCGTGAGGGTTAATAAATTTAGAATTCTACATTTAAATTCACCGGTATGTAGTGGTTTTGTCATGAAATCATTCCCTCCGGCTAAAAAGGCCGCAACTGCTCCGTTACCAGATAATTCTTCGGAAATCACCATGACCGGAAGAATCATTCCCTCATCTCTTACTGCGGAAATGATTTTCCATCCTTCCCATGTTCCCACCTCGCCTAAATCAGCAAGCAGCAATACCGGTTCTACTTCAGAAATGGATAAGCGAAGATCTTCGGGATCTTCGCTTTTTGTTATTTGCAGACCGATATCATTAAACACTTTCGCAATAGCGTCTAGTTCTTCCTCTCCTCTTCCGTTTCCCGCAGACATGTACCATATCATTTGCTCACTCACGAAGATCCCCCGTATCCATCAGACATGCATCAGCATCCCATTAATAGATATAGAATCCCCGGAAAACAAAGAGACCATTCCTATGAAATGGCCTGAGGATTTGTTTATTATGCTTTTTATCCAAAATATCGATGATAAAAGGTACGGGCAGCGGCAATATCCTTCGTTCCATGGATCAATGCCCGGCCATCTGCGAAGATCACCATCCGGTAAGGACCTTCCTTAAAGGAAATCAGATAAGGATTGCTCTCTACCTCACCGTCTCCTAAACGAGACAGACGACTGGCTGTTTCCTGCAAGTTAAGTTTCTGCGGCCGGGCAGGGCGGATCTGTACGGTATCCCTGCCACAAAGCACATCACTTCGTTCCGTATTTAAGGCTGTTAGATAAGGGTAGATCGGATGAGTCCCACAAGAAGGACAATTCTCCTTTTTAGCACTTTTCACGCCAATTTCTTGATGTTCATTACGCCATACATCGAAAGTCAGCAGTTTATTCCTTAATTGGTCCTTACGGTTACCGAGAAGCTTTAACGCCTCAGCTGTAGCATTTGCAGTAACCAATTGCACGGCCTGTGGGAGAATACCCGCTGTATCACAGGTATCTCCCCCTAGTGGGACTGTACCTAAAAGACAATGCAGACATGGCGTTTCTCCAGGCAAAATCGTATATGTAATTCCATAGCTTCCTACACATGCTCCATAAATCCAAGGGATATTATTCTTTTGGGCAATATCATTAATGATGAGACGTGTATCGAAATTATCAGTCCCATCCATAATCAGGTCCACCCCTGAGATGAGTCCTTCCAGCTCTTCCTTCCGCACATCCATAACATGCGCTTCTATGACAACCTCAGAATTAATCTGCTGCAGCCTGTTCTGGGCTGCAATGGCTTTTGGAGCTCTCTCCTGCGCATCCATCTCGGTATACAGCTGTTGGCGCTGCAGGTTACTCCACTCTACATAATCGCGGTCAACGATAAGAACATGCCCAACCCCACAGCGGACTAATGTCTCTGCAATCCCTGTACCTAACGCACCCGCACCAACTACAAGCACTTTTGATTTTGCAATACCCTGCTGTCCTTCAGTTCCAAACGGCGCGAAACGTATCTGTCGTGAGTATCGATCTTCTCGCCCAGCGTTATGAAACATACATTATCTCCTCCCCATATCCAAAAAGCGGAGAACAGCAGGATGTCTGCTATTCTCCGGATTTATGATTATTCTATACCTGTACAGCTGACCACTGCTCAACATCCCAAATTTTCGTAACCCAATCTTCATAAAAATCAGGTTCATGAGATACAAGCAGGACTGTGCCTTTATATTCTTGCAAAGCGCGCTTCAACTCTGCTTTAGCAATAACGTCAAGGTGATTGGTAGGTTCATCGAACAGTACCCAGTTGCTTTCGCGCATCAAAAGCTTACAAAGTCGCACTTTCGCTTGCTCCCCACCACTCAGCATACTAAGCGGACGTGTAATATGTTCATTTTTTAGGCCACAGCGTGCCAGATGTCCACGAACTTCGTTCTGAGTTAAACTGGAGAATTCATTCCAGACATCCTCAATGGGTGTAAGACTAGCTGCTTTCACTTCTTGTTGGAAATATGCAGGGTTCAGATAATCCCCAAGATAGGTTTTGCCGCTGTATGTTGGGATCACTCCCAGAATTGTCTTCAGCAGTGTCGATTTACCCACACCATTGCAGCCAACAATAGCAATCTTCTCTCCACGTTCAATGACCATATTTAGCTGTGGCAGCAGCGGACGATCATAACCGATCTCGAAATCAATTCCCTCGAAGACGGTTTTCCCGCTTGCCCGGCTCTCTTTAAACTTAAAGGTCGGCTTAGCAGCTTCTTCAGGCCGATCAATTCGGTCCATACGATCAAGCTGCTTCTCACGGCTTTTTGCCCGGCCTGAAGTTGAAGCACGCGCTTTATTCCGCTGGATGAAGTCCTCTTGTTTTTTGATAAAATCTTGTTGCTTCTCATAGGCATCGATATGCTGGTTTTTGTTCATCTCCGCCATATCGAGGAATTTCTCATAGTTCGCCGTGTAACGGGTCAATTTACCGAACTCTAAGTGATAAACGACATTAACGACTTTATTCATAAACTCAGTGTCATGGGAAATCAATATAAATGCATATGGGTACTGTTTCAAATAGTTGGTCAGCCAATCGATATGCTCAACATCCAAATAGTTGGTAGGCTCATCAAGCAATAGTACATTGGGTTTCTCCAGTAGCAGCTTCGCCAGCAGCACTTTGGTTCTTTGACCACCGCTGAGAGAAGCAACATCACGATCTAGCCCAATCACGGACAGGCCTAAACCATTGGCCATTTCCTCTACTTTTACATCAATCAGATAGAAATCTCCGATATCCAGTTGTTCCTGAATGTCTCCCATCTGCTCCAGTAGTACTTCTAGTTCCTCAGGCGAAGCATCACCCATCTGCTCTGTGATCTTCAGCATTTCCTGCTCCAACTCAAGCAGTGGCAAAAAAGCGTCCTTTAGAACATCGCGAATCGTTTTGCCCGGTGTAAGAATCGTATGTTGGTCCAAATAACCGTAACGCACCCGAGGGGTCCACTCTACTTTACCATTATCCTTCAAAAGCTTTCCTGTCAAAATGTTCATTAGCGTCGATTTACCAACGCCATTTGCTCCAACAATTCCCACATGTTCTCCTGGTAACAACCGGAAAGACACGTTCTTGAACAATGTCCGATCCCCAAAATTGTGGGAAACGTCTTCTACAGTAAGTAAACTCATAAATTCTCCGCAAGCTCCTGTCTATACTTAAATAATGCGTAAATCAAATCACGTATAAATATATATTTTATCATACTTTAGCGGAACACTGAATTAAATGTTAGTCCCAATAGTCTATCTTAAGAAAAAACCACGGCGTTTTCTAACGTTTCGCTCGCCCTTAATGTCCCCTAACAGCTCAGCAATTACATCTGCCAACTTCCCTTTTTGTAAAAATGGATCTTGCTGACACGGTAGATTATAAACTCTATCTATACCTAAAGAATTTCGCAATAGTTCAACAGATTGGTATTCAGCAAGTGGTAACCCCACTCTCCATTCCCGTTCAGGCTGCAGCCCACTCCGTTTAATCCATAATAAAGATTCCTCCAATCGCCAATCGGCGCCAGAAGCAATCAGAATGGGAATATCGCTATGCTTGATTTCTTCCAGCGCTCCATCAAATCCACCCGTTCCCAGATCTAAGACAACAAATTGATAAGCCCCTCTCATAAGCTCTGCTACATCCCCATGGTGAGGTCGCTTCCAGTAATGAACCTTCCTCCAGGAAAATACAGACTCAGAGCTCTCATCAGGAACTGAAGCGCTCTGCACATCAACCATATTGTGCATGCGCTCATAAACCGATGAATCCGGTGATAGATCAACCCAAGCTGTTGAACCGATCTGTGCCAGATAACTGCTAATTGCAAATGAAGTATGTGTTGTTCCAAGTCCCGGCCTTACTCCAAGTAAGGCGATCACTTTAGCCTTCCGTTTATCAACCGCTAGGGGCACAGACACTGCTAAAGGATTACCTTCATCCATATCATTCTCCACACGAACCAGCGCTTGAATAACAGCTGTTGCCTCCTGATATCTTTCCTCCGGATGAGGCCGTAATAAACGTCTAATTATAGGAATAAAAGCTGCGGGAACATGATCACGCAACTTATTTTCCATTCCAGACTCCCAGTGGCTGCATAAGCCTCCGGTAGCCATATACAAAAGTAACGCACCAAGACCATATAAATCAGAAACCGGCTGACTCTGCCCATTCCCATACTGCTCAGGAGCCGCAAATCCTACTGTACCAAGCTTCACCGTATCTTCAACGATTCCTTTTCTAAAATTCCGAGCGATTCCGAAGTCGATTAACATCAATTCTTTTTGCTTAGTTAACATAAGATTGGAGGGCTTTAAATCACGATAAACAATGGGCGGATGATGACCATGCAAATATTGCAGAACTTCTAAAAGCTGTTTAGCTATTTGTAGGATGAACTCACAAGGTAAAGATCCGGGATTATCCTTCATCAGCTGACTTAAAGTTATCCCTTCAATATAATCCATAACTAAATAAGAATACCCTTCTTGATCCGAAAGATAGTAATCAACAATACGGGGAAGCCGCGGGTGATCCAGACCCATTAGCATCTCCGCTTCCGCCTCAATGTCTGAAGGTAGTTCTTCTGAGCTTACACTTTCTTTTACAGCCCAGCGTTTCCCCTTTAAACGCAGATCCTCCGCAAGATAGACAATACTCATTCCACCTGTTCCAATCTGATCAATAATTCTGTATCTGGCGTCCATTATCTGCCCTACCCCAAGCTTCGATGCAAAATTCACCTGAACTCCCCCCTTTTTCACATAAAAAAAGAGAAAGCTTCCGCCATTAACGTTGTTACCGCAGATTACGATAACGTTAATAACGGGATGCTTTCCCTTAAGATTTTTAAATTAGGATCTAACTTAGTATTTAATCATATAAAGTGTTATTTCGTCACGATTATGAAACAGCTGCTTGGCCCGTTGAATCTGCATACGTTCGCCCTCAAACATTGCAATGATCTCTTTGATCATCGCTAGTGGTTTCTTATGCATCAACTTCACAGTCACAATCGCTGTTCCACCTGGGGACAGGCTGTGCAGCAGCCCGGTTACAAGCTTCGCCATCAGCTTAGGACTCCAGCTCATATCACATACAAGCAGATCAAATTCATTATCGCGGAATTTCACTTCTCCGGCATTTTTGCGCAGGATCTTCAGACCCGGGTAATTACGCAGCGATTCATGCATCAAAGCAGGGTCAACCGCTGTTACCTTCATTCCACGCTCCAGCAAGAAAGAAGTCCAGCCCCCTGGAGAGGCACCGATATCAAGCGCATTACGGAAGCTGTAAAAAGGAATAGCGAACTCCTTCTCCGCTTCCATCAGCTTGAACTTAGCACGTGAGATTTGTCCGTCTTCCTTGCGGAAACGGATTGCACCGCCATTCCAGCCGGATAGATTCTCTTCTGGTCTGGACACTCCTGCATATAAGGCATTCCCGTCTGCGTAGACAGAAATGACCCATGCCGGATCTTGTACTGTAAATTCTGCACCCAAGCTCTGCAATTGCTCCTGCAGCCATTCACGAAGTTCGCCCGGACTTTCCTGCCAGAAGGAAGGATCCCCTTTACGAACATTTAGGGATACTTTCTCCCCCTCTAGCTCACTGCGGCGGCTTAAATACACAGCCAAACGCTGTAACGCATCCATGGTTCCTTCATCCTGAAACTGCACAGGCTGTATATGACGAAGGAAAATGGGCAGATTCTGTGTGAGCAATCGTGATACTTCCTCGGGTTCAGACTGCAAGGTGGCTAGAAAGATTTCTCCCGGCAGCAGCAGCGTACTCTTCACTGCGCCGAACAAGCGCCGAAGCTCTTCCTGAGCATATGGCGCAAAGCCGTGATTAGCTGTACAAATATATCGGGAGTACACCATTTCTTCCGGAGCAGTGGTCTGCTCTTCGTTATCATGTCTTAATTCGTTCAAATCGTTTTGCCTCCAGGTCTAATTTTAATCCAGGGACGACCGCTATCCCATTCTACATCAACAGGAATATCATAGGTGGCCAAGATCATTTCTTTGGTTAATACTTCTTCTTTCGGTCCGGAACCAGCTAGCTTACCGTCGCGAATTAAAGCAACATGTGTAAAAAGCGGGACAATTTCTTCCACATGATGAGTTACATATACAACGGAGACATTACGTTGTCTCAGCTTGTCTACTTCAGCCAGCATTTTTTCTCTTTCGTACAGATCAAGACCTGCACAAGGCTCGTCCATAATCAGAAGTTTGGGGTCAGCCATAAGACATCTTGCCAGCATTGCTTTTTTTCGCTCTCCCTGTGACAAGGTTCCAAAAGGATGAAGTGCCATATTGCCCAGATTCATATCCTCTAGCAAGCGGATTGCCTTCTCCTTCACTTCGTGTGGAATGCTCTCGTAGAAACGCAAATAAGCGTAAGCTCCTGTAGCTACAACCTCCCACACCGGATCATTTAAAGACATTTTCTCCATTAAGGAAGGACCAATATAACCAATCTCTTTACGAACCTCGCGTAAATCACATTGACCATATTTATTCCCCAATACCTCAACAGTTCCTTTGCTAGGGAATAAATAACCTGTCATAATCTCCAAAATTGTTGTTTTGCCCGAACCATTTCGTCCCAAAATGACCCAGTTTTCGCCTTCCTTCACTTCTAACGATACATCGTCCAAGATTAGGCTTTCTTCTCTGCGCAGAGATAAATGTTGTAATGAAATGATCATGATATAACACTCCTTATGTATTCCAGAATCCGCTCAACTGAAACCATTGAATAATAAATATGCGGATTCTCTATCCGGTCAGCAGAAGCCACAAGTAGAGCAGGGACACTGGTAATACGGTATTGTTGGACCAGATTAGGCAACATGTTCACATTTCCGGCAACCATTTGGAGTTCAGCAGGCAATAGATGTGCCGCTACTTCCAACATGCGTTCTGTAGCCTTACAGGTACCACACAGCGGAGTATGCAAAAATACTACCAGCGGTTCTCCCGGTTTCGTGAGTAGCTCCAGTAAATCCGCTTCATTCATTTCCTTCATTTCAGATCCGTCTCCCCAGCGATATCATAAAGCTTATCAGAACTTAGGGGACCATTAAACAAGATCATCCCCTCAGGTTTAGCCGCGTATAAGATTTCATACATTTCTTTTCTCCCTAAAACACTGGAGGTGTGTAGATAGATTTCACGGGGGTACAGCCCTTCCAGAACAATCCGTCTAGCCACTTCCCCACCAGAATAATCATCCGGTCCCATATCATAATCTAACGATAAAATTCCAACCTCACACTCACGCAGCATCAGAAGACATTCTTCTGTTGTCCTGGCTAAAGCAAATCCAAGCGGACCTTTACGGAGATCGTCCATATAGATATGAATCACTTTCTAGCCCCCGCTTCAAACCAACTGCGAACAGTAGCTATTTCATTCCGATGACTGCCATCTGGACCCTTTTCAGTTTCCAAAACAACAGATTTTTTACGTAATGGATCAGAAGTTATTAAGCGCTTTAGACCCTCTTCGCCGATATAACCTTTTCCTATTCCAGCATGCCGGTCCCGTCTCGAATCAAAGGGAAACTTAGAATCATTTAGATGAACAGCTACAAGATGCGTCCAAAATCCAAGCTGGTTTCCTCGTTCAAGCAAGTCTTCCGTATGCTCAGGATTCCAAATTCCCGCTGCAAAAGCATGACAGGTATCCAGACAAAATCCAATCTTCTCGGGAAACTGGCTAAGCTCACGAACCTTCACCAATTCTTCAAGTGTAATCCCTTCAGTACCATGGTTGCCCGCTTGATTCTCGATTAACAGCTTGGCGTTACCTTCCCAGGACTCCAGCGTCTCATTCATACATTGTATAATATTTTGATAGCCTTGTAACGGTTCCATTCCAGCAAAGTGTCCAAAATGAACAACAATACCTAAGGAACCGCAGGCTTCAGCAATTTCCAGATCATTAAGTAGGGAGTCTACATACACCTTTCGAGGGGTAGCGTCATCCCTATTCGCAGCCATATTGATTGCATAAGGGGTGTGGGCGATAGAGGTGATCCCTTTTTCTTGGCAAAAGAGTGCACAATCCCTTGTATCTCGAATATCAACCGTCTTTAACTTCAGACTGCGCGGATTTTTCGGAAAATATTGAAAACTTGTTGCACCGCTCTCCCAAGCAAATCGGGCAGCTCTCCCATATCCACCACGAATGCTGACATGAGCCCCTACTTTGGGTTTAGGCTTCATGCTGACAGTCTGGGCAAAAAAATACTTTGCGTCCAGACAGCTCTGTTTTGATAATCGTTCCCCCATCGCGTAGGCAAGGCTCGCCCTCACGGTCATAGACTTTACATTGATCATTATAAGAACCCGTAACCGTATCACCGGTCATAAATGGCATTTCCATGTATCCGCCAATCTCTGTCGCATCAGTTAATACTTTTTGAATGCTTTGATACAGGCGGGAAATGGCTTCAGGTGATAAATTTTGTACTAAAACTGAAGGCAGAAGCCCTGCGTCAAAAGCAATCTCATCCGCATAACAATTTCCAATACCCGCCATTACATGCTGATTCACTAACAGACTTTTTAACGCACCACGCCGCCCTTTTAATATTCCTGCAAAACGTTCCGGCGTCATCCGTCGATCCAGCAGCTCAGGTCCAAGCTTACCCATCGTTGCTTCGCTTTCCTTCACGGATACTAAATGTAAGAACCCTAACCGCAGGCCCATAAAATAAAGGATCTGATCACCAAATGCGATTTCTACTTGCGTATTACGATCCGGCCGTTCTTCTTCTGAACCATAAAAAAGCAATCCACCCAGCATTAAATGCAATAGTAATCTTCGTCCATCATGGAGATGAAACAAAATATACTTGGCGCGCCGCTCTACAAAAACAACACGCGCACCGATCAAGGCATTAATGAAAGCTTCTGTTTCCATGTTAATTGTTTTTTCTCTGTTCACAATTACATTAGTTATCGGAACATTTATAATACGCTGGCTAAGCAGCTGTCTATAATTCTCCATTTCCGGCAATTCTGGCATACTCATCGTCCCCTCTAAGTTGGTGAAGTAAATAAGACCCTAGCTATTATACACCGAGAAACATTTTAAGTTCAGCTAAATCGGCACATATTTCATCGGGAGTGATCCCTGTGATGCTTTTATAGTGCTCCAGATTCTCTGTAGTGGTTAAACCGGTAAGAACAAGGATTGTACGACAGCCCGCATTAACACCGGCAGCGATATCCGTACGCATATTATCCCCAACAACAGCAGCATGTTCAGGTTGAATGTTCAGAAGATCTGTCGCATATTTGATCAGGTGGGATTCAGGTTTACCGATCACTACTGGCTTCACTCCACTTGCAGCCTCAATTGCTGCACCAATCGTACCCGCACCCGGCATAACCCCATCATCTGATGGTAACATTAAATCTGGATTGGTGAGCACAAACTTTGCCCCGCTCAAAATCCAACGCGAAGCTTGAGCTAACGAAGCATAATTAAAAGAACGATCGATACCTTGCACCACATAATCAGGGGATTCTGTGACGATTTGGAGCCCTGCCTCAATGCAAGCCATACGCAGTCCCTCTTCTCCAAGTATCGCCACTGTAGCCCCAGGTGATTCCTCAGCTATGTAACGTGCGGCTGCCATAGAAGAGGTACATACCTCCTCAGCTTTCGCCTCAATTCCCATTCCACTTAAGTGGGCAGCAACGTTAGCTGCCGTACGCGATGAGTTATTAGTAACAAATAAAAAAGGGATATCCGCTTCACGAAGAGCTTTTATCAGCAGATCAGCACCGGGAATCATTTTATGCCCATGGTACAATGTACCATCTAGATCAATCAATAATCCTTCAATTTGTTCCATCACTAACCCCTCAGTTTCCACAATAAATTTAATTAATATAATAAATAAATAATACTATTAACAAACTTGTAGCCTTTGCCCTGCTTGGATTTACAGAAAAACTCAATCCCTTTAGGTGGAAGATATCACCTACTGATTTTCGGCAATATGTCCAGCCATTCGTTCGTCTTTTACTCCGTGATTACTTTAAATCTAACACACTTCGTCGAATGAAATCGAACAACCGTCCCATCCAGCATTTTTTAGCATAGCACTGTCATTTCCTGCGCTTTCCCGGAAAATAATCATTCCCCCTATTGCCCATTTAGTCTGCGAGGTACCGGATATGCATTAAATTCCTCAGCTAATAATGTCTCTGGGAATAGGAGTTCAGCTTCCTCAAGCAAAGGAATTAACTCTTCATGCGAGCTGTAACGAGAACTGAAATGAGTCAGCAACAGCTGTCCTGCTTTGGCTTCTTTTGCTAACTCTGCAGCCTGACGGGCTGTACTATGATGATATTGATACGCCATGTCAGCCAGATCATGGGCGAAGGTTGCTTCATGAACGATAAGGTCTGCATTAAGAGAGAGTTCTAAGGCTCCCGAACAAGGTCTTGTATCTCCAAGGATAGTAACAATACGTCCTCGTTTGGGTTCCCTGACAACATCAGCAGCACAGATTCGTACACCTTCATCCGTAACAACATCTTCACCTTTTTTTAATTTCCCATAAATCGGTCCCGGTTTTAAACCATAACTCTTAAGCAATTCCGTATTGAGGCTTCCGGGACTATCCTTTTCCGTTACCCGGTAGCCATAGCTGTCAATCCGGTGCTCAAGTAATGCAGCCTCAACTTTAAAGCTATCATCCTCGAATATAATTCCTCCTGAATGCTCTACAATCTCAATCTTATAAGGAATTCGGGATTGGCTCACAGCTAAGGAGATCTCTAAGTAAGCTTTTAATCCAGGGGGTCCGTACACCGTTAACGGCGCTGTCCCTCCCTGATAACCACGACTTGATAATAGACCTGGAAGACCAAATAGGTGATCACCATGCAAGTGGGTAATGAATAGCTTTTCCAGCTTTCCTAGCCGAATCGGTGAACGAAGAACCTGATGTTGTGTACCTTCCCCACAATCGAACATCCAAATACTGCGACGTTCTTCCAGCAGTCTTAATGTAACGGACGTTACATTGCGTTGTAGCGTTGGCACACCTGCATTAGTACCTAAAAAATATAAATCCATTCTTTTTCCTCCCTTCTGCTTATTGGCTCAACCATCTCATTTCAATTCTAAACGACCTTCTTCCAGCAAAAAACCCCCCAGTTACGGGAGGTTCCGCTGAAAGGGATACAATCCCCTACAGACCAGGTATATAAATGAAAGAATTACAGCTTCTCTACATTAAAATACTGCGCTTCTGGATGGGCAAATACCATAGCCGAAACGGAAGCTTCGGGCTCCATCATAAAGCCTTCTGTAAGGTGAACACCGATATCCTCCGGAGATAACAACTTAAACAGTGGACCTTGATCTTCTAAATCCGGGCATGCAGGATAACCAAATGAAACACGGATTCCTTGGTATCTTGCCCCATGTCTTTGCTTCATCGTCATATCCGCCGGATCCGGGAAACCCCAAGTATCGCGCATCATATGATGGACGCGTTCCGCCAGTCCTTCTGCCACTTCAAGTGCAACCGACTGCAAGGCGTGTGAACGCAGATAATCTCCGCTTTCTTTCAGCTGAGTAGACAATTCACGTACACCGTGACCTGCTGTTACAACTAGGAATCCAACATAGTCCATAATACCACTGTCAACAGGTTTCAAGAAGTCCGCCAAGCACAGATGAGGCTCTACCCCTTGTCTCGGGAAAGTAAAGGTATGCAGGATCTCGGACGTATTCTGTGGATTATACACTATAATATCATTCCCTTGCGATTGTGCAGGGAAGAATTGATACATAGCATGTGGAGTAATGGTACCCTCTAGCATTGCTTGATGGAGAATATCGTCTACGGTACCTTTCAGTTCAACAGTCCGCTGATCTCCAGCAGCTAATTGGGCTTCTACAGAACCCCGTAACCCCAAATGATGACCCAGCAGCATTTGCATATTCACATAGGGGATAATATGCCCCAATGGATAGTTACGCAGTACGTGGCGTTCTAAATCCGGTGGAACAAATACAGGTGCATCTGGAGATATTTTGGAACGCACTGCTCTGGTTAGTTTCGGCAGTTCTTGCTTAGGCGCCACCGCAACCGCTGCTTCTGCCTCCACACGAATTTCCTCGGCAATCTTCTCCCGTTCTTCAGGGTTCATAAGCCGATTGGCAATATCCAGCCCGTCCATAGCGTCCTTAGCATACAATACTAGACCGTCATATTCTGGACGAATACGGGTCTTCGTAAATTTACGGGTCAAAGCTGCGCCGCCAACCATAATCGGAACATCGATACCTGCTGTACGTAAATCCTGAGCGGTGAGGACCATCTGCTGAGCAGATTTCACAAGCAGCCCGGACAATCCTATCGCATCAGCTTTTTCTCGACGGAAGGCTTCGATAATGGTCTCTGGTGGTACTTTTATACCCAAATTAATGATCTGATAACCATTATTGGAGAGGATGATCTCCACTAGATTCTTACCAATATCATGCACGTCCCCTTTTACGGTTGCCAGCATAATTTTTCCTTTAACCGCTGTCTCATCCTTCTGCATAAACTGCTCTAGATGATTGACAGAAGCCTTCATCACTTCAGCGCTTTGCAGCACCTCAGCAACGATCAATTCATTATTATTAAATAACCGGCCGACTTCCGACATCCCTGCCATCAGCGGTCCATTGATGATCTCCAGCGGACCAGATTTAGTCAATGCTTCATTAAGGTCAGGAATGAGTCCTTCCTTCGTACCTTCAACCACATAGGAAGCTAAACGTTCTTCAAGTGACAGGTTGGAAATCTTCTCTTTTTTCTCTACTTTTTTACCACGGAAAGCAGCTACAAAAGCAGAAAGCGTCTCATCATTCGTATTATAAATCAGTTCCTCAGCAAGATGACGTTCTTCGGCAGGAATGGAAGCATACCGCTCCACTTTCTCTGTATTTACGATCGCATAATCCAACCCAGCTTTTGTACATTCATAAAGGAATACGGAGTTCAACACTTCACGTCCCGCTTCCGGCAATCCAAAGGAGACGTTGCTAATGCCCAAGATCGTATGAACACCTGGAAGTGCTTCCTTGATCAAACGAATGCCGTCAATCGTTTCTTTTGCTGAACCGATATATTGTTCATCTCCGGTTCCTACAGGGAACACCAACGTGTCAAAAATAAGATCTTCTCCTGCTAAACCGTACTTATTCACTAGCAAGTCATAGGAGCGTTTAGCCACTTCCAGTTTATCTGTCGCCTTAATGGCTTGTCCCGTCTCATCGATGGTACCCACAACAATAGCTGCACCATATTTATGAATGATCGGCGTCACCAGCTCGAATTTCTCTTCACCATCTTCAAGGTTAATGGAGTTAATTATCGCCTTACCTTGACAGTACTGCAAAGCCAAATCGATAACCTTAGGATCGGTAGTATCGATCATCAGGGGTACTTTAACCTTTTTCACAACCAGTTCTAAGAAAAGCTTAATATCTTCAATCTCATCACGGTCAGGGTCTTGTACACACACGTCAATAACCTGTGCCCCACTCTTCACCTGAGCACGGGCAATTTCTGAGGCTTCCTCATATTTACCTTCGACGATAAGACGTTTAAATTTACGAGAGCCAAGTACATTCGTACGTTCACCAACCATGTATGGACGGTTGTCGTTCTCAATATAGATAGGCTCGATGCCTGAAAGTGCAGGCGGATGATTACCTGTCAGCGGGCGTGGAGGATATTCAGAAAGTGCTTCCTTCATCGCACGGATATGCTCTGGTGTCGTTCCACAGCACCCCCCCGCAATGTTCAGCCAGCCTTTTTCGGCAAAGGCTGCAATCTTGCGAGCTAAAGAATCTGGAGATTCATGATAATGTCCGTTCTCATCGGGCAATCCTGCGTTTGGATAACAGCTCACGGCTGCGGAGGAGATCTCCGAAAGCGAACGAATGTGATCCCGCATAAACTCAGGACCAGTCGCACAGTTGAGGCCCATAGAGATAGGCTTCAGATGTTCTAATGAGATATAAAATGCTTCAATATTCTGACCCGCCAATGTAGTACCCATTGGTTCAATTGTTCCGGAAATCATAACCGGCAACGTGATGCCAGTCTTTTCAAAAGCATTACGAATACCAATACTTCCAGCTTTAACGTTAAGTGTATCTTGAGAGGTCTCCAGCAGCAAAACATCTACTTTACCGTCGATCAATGCCACTGCTTGTTCCTCATAGCTATCAACTAACTCTTGGAAAGTAACGCCTCCAGTTACTGAGAGCGTTTTTGTTGTTGGACCCATAGCCCCCACGACGTATCGCGGACGGTCAGGTGTGTCATATTTGTCTACTGCTCTGCGAGCCAACTCTGCTGCCGCTAGATTGATCTCACGTGCCCGCTGAGGAATATCATATTCAGCTAGCACAACAGAGGTTGCACCAAATGTGTTAGTCTCAATGAGATCAGCCCCTGCTTCGAGGTACTGCTCATGAATCGTCTGAATGACTTCTGGACGTGTTAATACCAGCATTTCATTACAGCCGTCCAGCTCATCGCCTCCAAAATCTTCTCCAGTAAGAGGCACCTGTTGGATCATCGTGCCCATTGCGCCATCAAGGATCAAAATCCTTTGTTGTAAGCTTTCCTCAAGTGTATATTTAGCCAACTAATAGTCCCCCCAGTAAAACATTAGAGTAAGTTTAGCAGAATAAAGGAATTTCGAAAAGCCTTCCTTTCCACTCTGCTTTATCTGTTATTGCTCAGTAACCTTTGCGAACCTTTGAATCATGGTTTCACAGACAGCTCTTTGCTAGGCATAGAGTGCTGTGTCCGGGCTGTCACATGTGAAGTGACATTATATTGTCCTTCCTTTTCAAGGGTCCCTTCTGCTTGATAGACTCCTTTACCAATTAGCTTTCCCTTAAGCTCTATTTTCTGTCCCTCATCATTTTTATTCACAATTTCGAACAGAACCTCTTTTGCATCATCTACTGCCTCGTTATCTTGGGTCACCACAGCTTCAAAGGTTACCTTTTGATTTACAACAACTTCTTCAGGACTCCATTGTAGTTCGACTTTGATAGGTTCCATAGACATGTTCATATTCATGTTATGTATTTCTGAATGCTTGGTTCCATTTGAAGAACATCCACCTAGTACTAGAAGTGTTGCACCTAATAATACAGCGACTAATTTCTTCGATCTCATCATTTGGAGCCCTCCCAATCATTATCGAATAATAAAAATCTACCAATTCATGTTATACATCTCCATCTATTATACACATTATTATTGGTTTTTCAGTATTTTGCATCAATTCCGCATTAGTCTTGTGACTTAAATCATTTACTTAAAAATCTAATGAAATCCTTATGTTAGTATGTATGTACAGAAAAGCAGCGAGTTTCTTAGGATCTCAGAAACTCGCTGCTTTTATAAAGTCTTTATATTGGAGCTAATAGCTCTGTATATCTTACAAGGATTGAACTAGTGGAAGAAGTTCCTCAAGGTGATTGATTTCATGATCCGGATGAATATCAAGACTAGGTGCTCTACCTTTTCTATTAATCCAGACCGTGGTCAACCCTGCTGCCAGCCCCCCACGGATATCCGTTGTCAGCTTATCGCCGACCATAACCGCTTGCTCAGGCGTTACATCAAGAAGCTCTAAAGCATGCAGGAAAATTTCCTTATCCGGTTTGCCTTTACCAAAGCTTCCGGAAATCACAATATGATCAAAGAAAGGAATTAACTCGGGCACACCATCTAGTTTCTCTTGTTGCAGTGCAGGACAGCCGTTCGTAAGTAGCAAAAGCTTCACTTGACCCCGTAACTGCTCCAGTACATGCATTGTTTCTTCATAGATGTATGGACGTTTTCTGCGCTCTGCTGCGAATTTAGTTGCCAAGGTCTCAGCTAGTGCTTCGTCTTCCACCCCTAACGCTGCAAGTCCGCGACGCCAAGACTCTTTACGATATACCGGTGCAAGCTGCTCCAATTGACGGAATTCTGGCTGTTCACCTGCCGTAAAGTTAGCCCAGAGTGCTTCATATGGATTAATTCCGATCATCTTTGTAAATGGGAACGTCTCATAAGATTCATACAAGCTACTTGCTTCCTTACGAACTGCAACTTCTAGTTCTTGTGGATCGATCGTATCCCCGGCGGCTTCACAAGCAAATCGAAATGCTTCTTCGACGCTCCGATCATCCCACAACAATGTATCATCAAGGTCAAATAGTACAGCAGAAATTGGCATTACAGGTCTCCCTCTCCCTTTAACTGGTCTAGTTCTATTCGTGAACTACTTCAATGTTGTGAGCTTTAGCGAATGCTTCTAATCGTGTACTCATCGCATTAGTATCATAGCGATTCATAAGTTTTGTGAAAATCCATTTCGTACGTTTCCCTTTGTGCTTAATGACTACAGCTCCACGCGAAAGGGTGATTTTCTCAATATCTGCAGCTGGAAGTCCGCGTTCGCGATTGAATTTAATAGTGGACAGTCTTGCTTTTTCCACCTTCAAGTACGGACGACGGAAGAACAATAGCGCTGCCAGCAAATAGTACAGTACTACTCCCAGCCAATTAGCCAGCATGCCATTGCCTTTGGCCTGATCAATAGAACCAACTACCCAAAACATAGTGCCAAGTATCACTAACACTACCGGAAATGCAATGTTGCGACCTTTAAAGACTTCGGCATTCTGGGTAGGAGATTTAGAGGCATAAATCGTATCCTTGCCTTGTTTCTTTCTTTGCTTGTTGATTTGCTGTGTGTTGCGTTGAACCATTCTTTCCCAAGAACGGGCCATGTGCGTTCCCCCTAGTCATCCTGAAATATCTATGAAAAGGAACAGCGAGCTAATGTTTAAGCCCCTTGTTACCTTGTTCATGCTCATCGTTATCTACTACTTCAATAGTATTTAATTGTGCTCGGAAGTTATTGCGGATATTCCCCAGGTAAATTTCACGAAGCTTGGCGCGTTCCGCCACTTCCTCTTGATTAAGGCCTACGCTCTTCTGTTTGCGTGCCAATTCGTTAATTCGCGCGACCAACTCATCAATATTCAATACTTTCCCTCCCCCTATAAATTAATTCTAACTCTGCCATGAGAAAAAGAGCTTGTCAAGGTCTACTCCCTGCAAGCTCTACTGGTCATTCTATTATGTTCTCAGAAAATTAATAAATAGGTAAAGTAAGTATGTCTCCAGCGTTAATTTGACTACTCTTAATCCCACTTGAACGTTTAATTCCTTCTATATAAACAACTGTCTTCATATCAGCTGGTTTATTCTTAAGAGCAATACTCCATAGTGTATCTCCACGTTCAACCACAATCCGCTTCTCTTCCTTCATTATAGTCGTCGATCCTGCAAACACATTTCCCACTACTGTTAGGCCAGATAATACTAGCACGAAAATCAATATTAACTTAATAAAGAAATCTTGACGGAACAACGAAATCATCCCTCCAAGCAAACGTTCCGTTATCTCTTTCACCTTAGCGGAATTACGGGCAACGTCATTATGTCCTATAGATTCAACCACTGGGGCCTTGTCGTAGATGCTGCGGTATGTACTGTATTTTAGCATAATCATCATCCTCCAAACACTTGTTCTTACTTTCGAATTTATAATAACACGAACATGTGTTTTGTTCAATACTATTTCAGAACAATTGTTCTCTTTTTTTTTGAGAGACTCAAGCGGTTCATTTTATTATCATTTGTCTACCATTTTTTAACTCTAGCAGATTAATATTTATAATAGTTAGAACTTATGTTTGTGCGAACGGTAGTTCTATGTTATAATTTTCCCAAACATTACTATATGGGGTTGATTCCAATGTCAAAGATTTCAAGTCGCCAGCTGGCGATCCTGGAATTTATACGAAGCGAAGTCCGCAGCAAGGGTTATCCACCTTCCGTCCGGGAAATTGGAGAAGCTGTTGGCCTTGCTTCCAGCTCCACAGTTCACGGTCATTTGGACCGGCTTGAGAAGAAGGGACTTATTCGTCGAGATCCAACGAAGCCACGTGCAATAGAATTACTAGGCCAAGAGGATTCAGAGAATGTTCACCAATTCGCGCAGACCATCTCACGGATTCCTGTCGTAGGTAAAGTTACCGCCGGGGTACCTATCACTGCTACAGAGAATATCGAAGACTACTTCCCACTTCCTACTCACTATGTAGGTGACAACAAAGTATTTATGCTGTCTGTCATGGGTGATAGTATGGTTGACGCAGGCATTATGAATGGTGACTATGTGATTGTTCGCCAACAACAAACAGCGGACAACGGAGATATCGTTGTAGCCATGACCGAAGAAGATGAAGCAACCGTTAAGACCTTTTACAAGGAACGTGATCATATACGGCTTCAGCCGGAGAATCCAGCTTATGAGCCGCTTCGCCTTAATCGCGTAACTATTCTCGGAAGAGTCATCGGATTGTTTCGAGATATCCACTAAGTATGCACTTCTAACATAAAAGGCTGTTCCGCATATGCGGAACAGCCTTTTTTCTACGTTTTTTTTGCTTTTCCAACCACTTACGAACATTTGTTCCCAATGGCTAAAATGGCCATTTTCTATGAATAACCCTTTAGGCGTTCTGCTCATATCCTAATTAGAAAGGAGTGTTGCGTATAATGCCCAACTACCGAATTATTGTAGATCTGACCCAACGAATGTTATATCTTCTGGACAATGATATTGTGATTAGAGGTTTCCCTGTCGGCATCGGTAAGATGTTAACCCAATCCCCAGTGGGTGAATTCACTATTATTAACAAACAACCCGACCCAGGGGGTCCCTTCGGTGTGTTTTGGATGGGACTGTCTAAACCACACTACGGAATTCATGGAAACAATGACCCTTCCTCCATTGGGAAAGAGGTGTCCCACGGCTGCATCCGGATGTACAACGAGGATGTGTTAGCACTCGCTGCTATTGTCCCTATAGGCACACGAGTAACGATAAGAAATTAAATTCGAATGGAGGCTCGGCAACCCCCAAATCACATTAAAAAATGGGGGTCATTACATAAGTAAGTATTTTTTCATTAGCATACTAGGAGTTTGGTGATTATATGTCGAATATTGTTAACAGGATTGCAAATTGAAAAGGATGTGTTTAGTTTGAATAATTCAAAAATTAGAACCCTCGTCGATTTTAAAGTCGATGCACTGGGTAAGCTGTCCGGTTTACTTTTAAATGATGAACAAGCTAGTGGAAAAAAAGTGAATTTGCTCACCTCTTTTGGCAGCATTCAGGGAATCGTCTCTCCAACCGTCTCCAACAAAGAGGATGTATTTGATTTAAAATCTTTGATGGATGATGTAATTGTAGACGAATACATATCTTATTTGGGAGCAGAACACCCTGATAAAAATTTCAGCTATAACTTTGTTGTCCTCAATGACGTTACTGTAAGACCTTATGCTAGTTATGGGACTCCGATCGAATACAAACAGCTGATTGTTTATACCGATCATATCACTGCCTTCAATTTTCTATAGGTTTTCATAATCATCTTAAAAAGCACCCTTGCAGCAACCCCCAATTTTGCATCATTTGCAGAATCGGAAGGTTTCTCTGGGTGCTTTTTTTGGGTTAATCGTGAAGCCGATCCTATAATTCCACGAATTTCCCTTTTAAAAGATACTAGTGGAGATCATTCAGGCATATCTTTCAATAAGCAACAATTTGAGTCTAATGAGATAACTAGGAGGTGTGATTATATGCTGATTATCTTGATGTACTTATTTGCTATTTTAGGAGTTGTTTTAATTCTAAGTGCCGCCATTATAAAATTGAAAACGCTATCTGCTTCATCTGAAATTTCTAAGCTAGTTAATGCGACCTCATCTTTTAACATCAGCTTCACCAAAACATTCATTCCCCCCAATCAATCTCACTTGATCGCACTTAACGAGCCTAATAAAAAATTGGCAATCGGTACCAAAAATCCGAAGAGTAACAAAAAAGCAGTAGCAAAGCTATACTCTTTTGATAATGTAATGGGATCCGAGATTGTGGTTAACGCACTTACCCTTTCAAAAGTATCCAAAAGACATCAAAACAGCAAAACTACTGCAACAAGTGCAGATATTAATGTCCTTAAGGACACCGATGAAGAAGCTAATGTGATAGAAGAGCTTACGCTTAAAATATATATGAACAGCAAAGAAACGCCTGTGTATTGTATCTCCTTCTTGCCGGGTTTATTGCCTATTCAACAATCCGACAACCAGTACAAGGAAGCTTACTCCCAAGTACAACAATTACATGCACTGTTCAGGTCAATCGTATCTGAATAATTAAGTTGTTTTTTGCGCAATAAGATGTGTGAAAATAGCAACGTCCTTGTATGGAGATAAACTGCTTAACTTAAGCTCTAGCTCCACCATTTCTACATGCCATTGCTCATCCATTTTTATTTCATTATCCACAATATATCCGTAGATATTATGTATTCCGTATATACTTCTAATCTCATAACCACACTCCGCGAGCCATTCCACTAATTGATCTTTTGTATAGATGGTAATGTCTGTTTGAATAATGCCGCTATATTCCTGCGTGTTTCCAATACTGTCTATAGCCCCCATAGGATCTTTATTCATAACGGCTTTTTTCATCACTTTTGCCACTGGATTATGAGTTATAAGAGAAAGCATTCCGTTTTCATTTTGTTTTTTACTAATGTCCATTAACAATTGTTTTGGATCATCGAGATATTCAAGCACATTATGGCAAAAAATCCAGTCATATCCGTCCGCTAATACATCTGCATCTTGTAGCGTTGCCGATCTAAAGGCTATGTTAAGACCGTCTTTACATGCAGACTCTTGCGCAATGACTATCATCTCTGGAGTCGGATCTATCCCTGTAACTGTATAACCTTTTTTTGCGAATTCACGACTGGTTATCCCAAAACCACAGCCGATATCTAAAATAGATTGAACCTCTTCAGAGCTGCAGTGATTGTCAATTTGCTGCCAAGCGGAATGATAAAACAATCTCCCCCAAGGCATTTTAATGTAGTTTAAATAAGAATCCATTGATCTAGCAAAAGCCTTTGATGTAGACGCCATATCGCCATACCCCCATTTGTTTTCGACATAAAAAAATCTAAAATTGCACACTAAACCCATCAAACTGGTGAATGCCCGTACCATGTGCTACTACCTTTTGCTCACGTAACTCACGAACCGCTTTTTTGACCTCTTGTAAAATAGATGGATCTAAACCCAGTGTATTATGAGAACCGAATACTTGGGTAACTCCTGGAATTTCCGTAATCTTTTCTAAGGAGGCCACTAAATCAACCGGACTAGTCGAAGGGTAAAAGGCATAGATCGGCGTAACGTCATACAATAAATCACCTGTAAACAGATATCCGTTGGCATGATCAAAAAGGCTGATATGACCTGGCGAATGACCTGGTGTGTGGTATATTTCTATTTTACGCCCGCCTATGTCGAGCACATCCCCTTCTTGTAAAAGAGCTGTTGGTTTCCCTTGAAAAGGTATGTAGGTGTTAGGATCAAAGGTTTCAGGAACAGGAAGGGTGATCTCCCGGCTCATATCTTTTCGAATCTGGGCAAGGGACAAGCCTTTTATTCCGTTAATCAGCCAATCCTCATCCGCTTTATGAACATAGATTGTCTCGAATTGCCCATGACTGCCAATATGATCTGCATGCACATGCGTAGTTATGACAGCGATAGGTAAATCCGTTAACTGGTCCGTTATTCTTTTTATATTATCAATACCTAATCCCGTATCAATTAACGCGGCTTGTTTTTGCCCCAAGAGTAAAAAAGAATGCACCTTTTCCCAATGTCCATATTCACTGATTGCATAGGTGGTCGGATCAATTTCAGTTACTGTAAACCAACGATCTTTAATCAATTACACTCCCCCATTCCATTTTTCCCTTACATGCTCTTCTCCCTTACAATAATCCGCCTGTTCATCTGCTTGATAGATTTCTTGATAGGGCAAAATGTTGATTTTGCCTGAGTCTGGATATTCGCAAATATCTATTCCCTGATTCGTTCGGAGATCCAGATACCTGCATGGTGCATCGGAATGATTATAAAGCTGGTGCGCCCCTTCCGGTCCCATTTCAAAAAATATTACATCCCCTTCAGTAACCTCCGTAAAACCCTCGGGTGTTCTTAACATCGCTTTTCCCGCTAAAATCACAAATATTTCTTCAGCATTTCTATGAAAATGATAAGGAAAAGAATATTTATCAGGATCTAAAGATCTGATATCAAAAACTAAATGCTTGGAGCCCACCATTTCAGCTAACCTTTCACTCGTATGCCAAGCAAACTCTGGGATCGGGGACTGTTTTTGTGTAAAAGAGACCGTATTTTCATTAAAAATCTTCACCATCTGCAACACTCCTCCTTATGTTGTGCGTTCATTTACAACAAATAAAGAATCCCAGCTACAGCTAATGAAATAAGACCACCTAAAGCGGACCAATTCGCTACTTTGTTTTTAGCTTTACGGTCTTGCTTAGATTCCGAATAAAAGTTACCTCTTTGTTGTGTACCTGTCGTGAAGGCTCCAACACATATACCTGAAATTATAAAGAAGCCCAATCCTATGTAAATAAAAATTTGCATGAACTTACTCCTTCCCAGGAAAGAATTAGTTATCTATATATAAGATATTTTAACATTAAATCCCTCTACTACGTGCCATGACTTTCGGACCCAGATGACGCTATTTGCTAATTTTGAGCCTTTGAAGCATGGTTTCGGACTCCATGAAGCTAGAATAAAAAGTGGACAGTAGTTAACAGACTGGCGATAATGAGTCCACGGAGGTGTGTTCACATGGGAGAACATCGACAACGGTATAACGAAGAATTTAAAAAACAGACAGTGCAGTTCATTCAAGAGCAAACAAAAACAGTGGGCGACTTGGCGGAAGAGCTCAACATCCCAAAAAGTACCCTGCATCAATGGATGAGCCAGTATCGAGAATTAAAGAATGAACCGGCAGCTAGCGTGGATCGAGTACGAGAACTCGAGGCACAGTTGAAAGAAATGAGCCGTCAACTTCAAGAAAAAGATAACAAGATTGCCGATGTGGAAGAGGAATTAGCGATCGTAAAAAAAGCAGTGCACATCTTCAGCAAACCAAGGAACTGAGATTCCAGTTTATTGAAAAACATCGCTCCGAGTTTCTCTTGGAGAAGATGTGCATGACCCTACATGTGTCACGGAGCGGGTACTACAAGTGGCGGACAGAAAAAACCAGTACGCATATGCTTCGTAAGGCTGCGATAATGAAGCGAATTCAGTATCATTTTACAGACCATCAAAAGCGGTATGGGAGTCCGAAGATCACCCGCCTGTTACATCAAGAAGGTTATACCGTTACCGAACGCACGGTGAGTGTGTACATGCGACATATGAAGCTTCGCTCCATTGTCTCCAAAACGTATCGGGTACAGACCACTGACTCCAATCATGACCATCCGATTGCCCCGAATACGCTGAACCAGCAATTTAAAATACGCAAACCCAATTCAGTATGGGTTACCGACATTACGTACATTCCTTGCCGGGGAGGGCGCTTGTACCTGGCTAGTGTGATGGACCTTTGCACGCGCGAAATCGTGGGGTGGCGTTTGGAGAACCATATGGAAACTAGCTTGATTTCGGGCGCTTTACAAGATGCCTACGAAGCTAAACAACCGGAAAAGGGTCTATTACATCACTCCGATAGAGGTTCTCAATATACTTCTCATGAATACACAAAGCAGTTGAAAGCGTATGGCATGGAGTCCAGCATGAGCCGCAGAGGTAACTGTTATGATAACGCCTGTATCGAGTCGTGGCACAGCATTTTGAAAAAGGAGCTCATTTATTGTAATCCACGATTCAAAACTAAGGAGCAAGCCTACCAGACACTTTTTCAATATATTGAGTTTTACTATAACCGCAAGCGAATGCATGGCGCGCTGGGGTATCTTTCTCCAGTTCGTTTTGCTGAGCAATTGACTAGAATGTCTGTTGCGTGACTGTCCACTTTCTTGACAGAGGTCCACCAGTGACGTTATTCCTAAGGATGAGGCTCATATTGAGCGTTTTTAATGCCAATAGCGACTATGGAGTCCTTTAGTATCCCAAATGTGAGATAAAGCTCCATATAAGGTCTGTTGGGTCCTATAGCGGGCTCATATGCGAAATTTGCAACCTCAGCAAACGAAAATTGGCGTTCGAATGAAGTAAGGTACCAAAAAGAAGAAGAAGTGTGCCAACAACCATTTTTTTGATTATGGTTATGGCACACCCCTTCTACTCCGCACAACTCCTACGGCTCTGATCACACTTAATTCCTTTCAAGTTCAAGTGTTGCCAGTGAAACCATCACCCAAGGTGCAAACTTATTCGACGAATCCCCCTTAGGATTGTGTATCCGAAAAAGAAAAGCTTCCCCCGCCTGATTCTTCCAGACCATATAATCTTCTATCCCTTTATCACCGGTTGCCTGCAGATATAATTCTGCAAAACCTAGAGGATGTTCAATTAGTTCCCCGCTATGGTCGTTGGCTTTGCCAATTGCAGAAAGCTCGGTTTGTCCCTGCTGCTTCAGAGCGGTGAGCTCGTAACCGGCAGGCAAGTGTTCAATTTGGGCATAATAGGTTGGATCCTTAGTCAATAATAAACGATTAGACTGCGAGTCTAGTGTGAAATCCTGAAAGACATACAGGGAATATCCATCACCTTGCTCAAGTGTACCTTCTTGCCCTGAAATCCCTCCCTCCTGTTCACCAAATGCTTTGTTCTTTGGTCGATCGGATGTTAGAGGATCAGTGGCCTCCGGACTGGCGGACTCCTGCACCTCCATAGAAGGAGTAGCAGAAGGTTCAGGAGTGGTTGTAGCTTCGACAACTGGCATAGGCGCTGCACTTGACGCTGTAGGTTTTGCCTCGTCTGTTGTTTTATTGTTACTACATGCACCGAGAATTGAGGAAGACAGAAGAATACTAGTAACTGTAGTTAATAATATTTTTTTCATTACGCACCTCCTTATTACTATATTAGTTATTACCCACATGAGTGACGTGTCCTCTTAATCTTCAAACCTTTTCTTCATTTTTATTGCTACGGATTGAAAAATTTCAAACAATCGACTCGTTCTTATTAACAGCTATGGAGTTGTGCTCGAAATTCAAATTGTTCCCGGACGATTCGGGCACCTACTATCTTAATTAATGCCACCAGATTCCATAAAGTGACCCATGAGATCTTAGTTCTTCTCGGTTTCATAAGGTTAATTGGACTGAGCAAGAGCAAGGTAGACGACACATCAATTAAGTAAAACAAATTCCACAAAACACTTTACTTAACACATTTTCAGAAAAAAATTAAATAGCGACTCACAGCAATAAGGAAAACCAATTGTGCGCAAACGTCGATAAGGTATCTTTCACCTGCTCGTTTTGCTGAGCAATTTACTAGAAAATCTATTTCTTACCGTCCACTTTTTTGACTTTGGTCTAATTAAGAAAAAGTAAGAAGTGAGATCATGCTCATACAATCAGTTAGCGAGCATATGATTGTTGATAGAATACTTATAAATTATTGGAGGTTTTGCTAATGTATATGGTGTATCCTTATTGGTTCAGATCTCAATTTGTCCCCATTTGGGCAACTTCAACTCAAGAGGCTCTTGAATTAATGAGGACTTCAGTCCAAGGTGAACGAAATGACGAACTTTTTTATGACCAACTCATTCAACTTGCTCCGAATAAAGAACAAGCTGAAGTTATTACTTCTATTCGGAATGATGAACGTGGGCATAATCTTATGTTTCGACAAATGTACAGAGAATTGACAGGACATGAAGTGACAGGAGTTAGCGACGAAGTCCCTGAACAAGTTAATTCGTATAACAATGGTTTGCAAAAAGCCTTTCAAGGTGAATTGTCAGCGGTTGAAAAGTATCGAAAGATATGGTTCGGTCTTCCGTATGGCGTTTATAAGGATACTTTATATGGCATTATTCTCGATGAGCAAAAGCATGCAGCGAAGTATAATAATTTATTGATACTAAATTCAGCTGCAAATCAGTAGTCATTGTATCGACTGCCCTTCAGAAATCACAACTTTACTTTCATAATATTAAGCGTGTCCCCTCTGCCTTCTCTCGAGTGCAAATGTAAGTCTTATCTTGTACCTGTGTCATGACGGCGCCTTCCCTAACCCGTTGAACTCATCCACATTCTCGATCCAATCAAATGTCCCGCCCACGATGTGTGTGAACGATGCGTCAGCTCTATCCATACCACCATTATTCCCCGCATTTCTTTCTGATACTTCGTATATGATCGAACGTTTACTTTCCAACTGTCGAACTATGGTCTGCAGCACAATTCCTCAAAAACCATATTCTTTGCCCTCATCCTAATAATCCATTTTTCGCTATGCAGCTAAGCTAGATGGTGTTAAGCCTTCTGGCTTTTTTACATTTTAGTCAAGAACGAATTCAAAGGTAACGCATGCTTTGGATTCGCCTTTGAATTGATTATCGATAACGAAACATACGAGTGAAATTTATCAAAAGGCCGAGCTCGCAATTCAAAAATTCAATCATTTGACTGAGTCATAGCATTCTCCTTATAAGAGGCTAAGAAGTTTTACCTGTCGCGAAAATGGCTTGTCCCAAGTTGGAGAGCATTCTTATAGTCCAATTCATAAAATCGTTTAGCCAGCTTATTACCCCTTTCAAGCTTTGGAATAACACGTTTAGGTCATGGTAGCATAAGAATCACAGCGCACATATACACATATTTCAAAGAAAATAAATGAAAGCAGTATGGAGAAATTTGAAGCTCATATGAGAAGTATCCTCGAATGATCACTACATTTTTTGGGGGCATTACGGGGGCGTCCATAAACCTCTACAATATCTCCTATCCTTACCCCCACACACAAAAAAACCCTCAACACCAAAGGCGTTAAGGGTTTAAAGGTTCTAGTAAAGCGTCATATATTGGTTTCTTTCCAACTCATGAACCTGAGTACAATTTACAGTTTGCCTTTTTTTAATGGTCTGAATAGTACCTAACTCCGTTAAAATAAAGGGTTCTCTGAGAAAACGATTACGGATTTCAATGTCTTCCTTCTATTATTTGTGAGCATTTTGTGGGCGTTTATGTGGGCAGGAAATATAGCCCAATTTTCAATCAGAAGAGGTACTACAAATGCAATTGAAGATTTCAATCTAGGGAATAGAATCCAGAACATCGCTATCTTAAAAGTGGCTTGAAAATCGTATTAGGAGAATCATCGCCATTAAAATTAACTGTAGATATCGGATAACCATCGCTAATTGGCTTCGCTCCGGAATCATTGGTGGATGTATCATAGGATCCATTGCCTCCGTGAGGGAAGAAATTTAATGTATGAACAAAAACCCTGCTACCATCATGGTCAGCAAGGTTTTATTATGACGCTTACTCGTAGAGTTGATTACAGATAAAACAATATTTTTTGAGCAATAAAAGAGCAGTTCAGGTTATCCCTGTGATGACTCTTCTACATGGTACAACTCCTAACAGCAGCAATACAATGTTACACAGCTTATCTACTACTAAAGGACAAGAAAAAAGGAACCATAAAACGTCGCCCGCGCGGCAAACGAAAATAGTTTCCCGGAGACGCCACTGATGCTACCGATACAACGACAGAACCATTACTCAAATGACAGTGCTGCTTACTTTGGAATGTCCCAGAGAACTTTTGAAGAACTAGGAGCACCCCCTAAATTATGAGATGGGAAGATTTAAAGCCGGGACAGTCCGTGCGTATCTGTGACAATCACGATAGCGGATTTGGTGGAAGGTGCGGAAGTATTGTAGCTATTGGTACTTTTATTGGTATCAGCGAACGTATAGGTGCGTTGATTGACATATATGAACCGTTACTAATAATTATTTAACCAGAAGCCCTCGAAGAAGTCGACTTCGAATCACTGCCACCAGGATGGGCTGAATTTGATATAAGACACATCAAATTATAATGCCTCGTCAGCATTATCACTGACGAGGCGATTTTCACAATCGTATTAGCTAGGTGTCTCATTGAGCTATCGTTCTCCGTTAGTTGAATCCACCCGTGGAATGTAAAACTTGGCCGGTAATCCACTCCCCATCATCGGTGGCTAAGAATGCAACCAGACGAGCTGCATCCTTAGGCAATCCTACTCTACCTGTTACAAATTGCTTAGATAACTGCTGTCGTAGGTCAGGAGTCATCCAGCCGGTGTCTGTGGGTCCAGGATTTATCGCATTTACGGTGATGCCTTTCGGACCCACCTCTGCTGCAAAAGTTCGTGTGAAAGCATCTATTGCCCCTTTCGTTGTGGCATAAGAGATTTCACCAGCCATGGGGCCTAGTGATTGGCCCGATGTCATATTAATAACTCGACCACCTGCCGATTGCGTAAACCGTCTAGCGAATTCCACACTAAGCATAGTTACCGCCCTAACATTAATTGCGTAGTGTGCATCCAAAGACTCTGGGGTAATCGTGGTTAAGTCATCGTTAACCGAATAACAAGCATTGTTAACAAGAATGGAAGGTTCTCCTAGCTTCTGCTCAACGTTATTTAATAAATCCATAAAGCTTTCAGGTACAGAAAGATCCATCATTAGGTGTTCGCAACGAACGCCCATGGAACGTATTTCCTCACAAAGTTGCTTTTGCTCCTCGTTATTGCTACCCCAGGGCATCTGTTGATCGTAACTAACCCAGTGTGTAAAAAATACATCAGCGCCTAGATAGGCCAACTCTTTGCACACTGCAGCACCGATTCCTGTGCTGCGACTTGCACCTGTTACTATTGCGATTCGACCTGTTAATCTGCCAAGTGTAGTATTCATGGGTCTTTTCTCTCCTTTTTATTTTGAAGTCGCATTAAACTGCGGTGACTATTGTGCAAATCTGCCCGTTACTTCAATGAAAACAGCAGGCTACCGTAGCGCCTGCTCATTAATGTGTATTATTCAACTAAAGTTCCCGTTAGCTCAATAGTCTTATGTTTTAATTAGAGTCGCTGCTTATAGTTGTGAGGCTTGCCGAACACCTAACGCAGTGACGTCCCGACGGGCTTAGGGGGCTGGATGTGGTCACTCGCTTCTCAGAGTGACCCGGAGCGTCAATATGGTGTTAGTCGAAGGAAGTTCTGGAAGCAGCCATTGTATTTAAGGCGTTCTCAAAATAGCTATATACTTCATCTGCAATTCCCAGAAACTCTTCAACAAGTACATTACTATCCAAGTAACAAGCATACAGATAATCAACTAAAGCGGAGTCAATATCACAATAGTTTAATATGGCATTCTTCATCTTAATAATGTCATCTTGCCATACACCTGTATCTTCTAAAACCAAAGAGTATAATGCACGAATTAATCTCTTAGAGTAACCTTTAATATATCTAATTTTCATTGTGTTATCACTAGCATTAGAAAGTAAACTATGTATACGATCTACTTCCTCCTTGGTCTCTGTATTTAAGTCTAAAATGAACTCTGGAGAAATAATTATCGGTGGTACTTTTTCACCAACGTCATGACCATATATGCAAACACAAATTATCTTTACCCAAAAACCCCACTCATTTGGTTTACTTAATACATCGTCAATCGAGCAAATTATCGTATCAATCTTAGTTACTATTGGATATTCTTCCAAAAGCCTGTCTTTAATATTTGACAATCTTTCGTAATCAATATCTTTGGGATTTACACATACAATAGTAAAGTCTGCATCTGACGTAAAAGGTTTAGCAATTCCTTTTGGAATCGAGCCACACATATAAATGCTATGAATCTTACCTTTGAATTCGGTAAGTATATTATCTATATACTTATCAACAAAATCCTTATATTCACTTTGTATTTCAATTCTATTTATAACTTTTTCTAATATCATATAGACTCCTCCTAAACTAAGAACTTCTTTCGGCTAACGCCTTTTTGGGAACTTCGTAAATTCGTCATGACTTAAGTTATTCGCGAAATCATTCAACTATCCTTCCCAGTTAGCTTAATAAGGGATAAGTGAAAATGTATTCTGATAGACTACTCCAAGAATCAAACATTGGGGTATTTATTTTTTATGAAAAGAATTTTTGTTTCAAGCTTCATGTCACTTTTCTTATTATTGATGCCTGTACTTGCTGAGGCACATCCAGGACGCACAGATGCAAATGGGGGTCATTATTGCCGCACAAATTGCGCAAAGTGGGGACTGGAAAACGGAGAATACCATTACCACAACGGTGGAGGTTCAGATTCTAAACCGGCTGCCACATTTGTAAGACGTTAGATTTTTCAGCTGAGGATGAAGCAACTCTATTCGGAGATACAAAAACGTTTAATTCGCAACGAACGATAAAAATTAGTCAATCTATCATTAGCGATCTAAAGCAACACATTAAATATCAGAACCAACATAAATTAGCTTAGAAGGGTTCCTATAAACATAAGTTAAACTTAGTTCTTTCTAGAGATGATGGAAACTTCATGCCGAAATCTTCTTTATTCAATTCTTTTTCGCGAATTTTGAAACGTATTGGTCTCCCGGCGATGCCGATTCATTCTTTTCGTCACACTCATGCTGTTCTTATACTTGAGGCTGGTAACGATATGAAGTATGTACTAGAACGTTTAGGTCACGGTAGTATGAGAATCACAGCGAACATATACACACATATTTCAAAGAAAATAAATGAAAGCAGCATGGATAAATTTGAAGCTCATATGAGAAGCATCCTCGAATGATCACTACATTTTTTGGGGGCATTACGGAGGTGTTCATAAACCTCTACAATATCTCCTATCATCCTTACCCCCACAAAAAAAACCCTCAACGCTTAGAGCGCCAAGGGTTTAAAGGTTCTAGTAAAGTGTCATGTATTGGTTTCTTTCCCACTCATGAACTTGTGTACGATAGATATCCCATTCGATTTCTTTCAGCTCGTAGAAGTGAGCCAGCGCATGTTCGCCGAGAGCTTCGGTAATTACATGGCTGCGGATCATTTCGCTTAGCGCTTCTTTCAAATCGGATGGCAAGCTTGGGATGCCTTCTTCAATACGCTCTTCCTCAGACATCACATAGATGTTACGGTCAATTGGAGCTGGAAGATCAAGCTTACGCTTAATTCCGTCTAGCCCTGCTTTCAACATAACAGCAAGTGCGAGGTATGGGTTAGCTGCCGGGTCCGGGTTACGAACTTCAACACGTGTGCTAAGCCCTCTCGAAGCTGGGATACGAATCATCGGGCTACGGTTACTTGCAGACCAAGCTACGTAACAAGGTGCTTCATAGCCAGGAACAAGGCGTTTGTAAGAGTTCACTGTTGGGTTAGTAATCGCTGCAAAAGCACGAGCATGCTTCAAAATACCAGCCATATAATAACGTGCAGTTTTGCTCAGACCTAGCTTGTCACTTTCATCGTAGAACATGTTTTCTTTGCCATTAAACAAGGATTGGTGAGCGTGCATACCAGATCCGTTAATACCAAACAATGGTTTAGGCATAAAAGTTGCATGCAAGCCATGTTGACGGGCAACCGTCTTCACAACGAGCTTAAAAGTTTGAATTTGGTCAGCAGAAGTGATCGCGTCAGCATATTTGAAATCAATTTCATGCTGGCCGGAAGCCACTTCATGGTGAGAAGCTTCGATTTCAAAGCCCATTTCTTCAAGGGTCAATACGATTTCACGACGGCAGTTTTCCCCTAAGTCTGTAGGAGCTAAGTCGAAATAACCACCTTGGTCATTCAATTCTGTAGTTGGGTTACCTCTTTCGTCTGTTTTGAACAAGAAGAATTCAGGTTCAGGTCCAACATTCATCGCTGTAAAGCCCATTTCTTCGGCTTCCTTCAGACAACGCTTCAGGATACCACGTGGGTCTCCAGCAAATGGAGTACCATCCGGCATATACACGTCACAAATCAGACGTGCAACACGGCTATCAGTCACCCAAGGGAAGATTACCCAAGTATCAAGGTCTGGGAAGAGATACATATCGGATTCTTCAATCCGTACATAACCTTCGATGGAGGAACCATCAAACATCATTTTGTTGTCGAGTGCTTTTTCCAATTGGCTAACCGGAATCTCTACATTCTTGATAGTACCTAACAGATCTGTAAATTGCAGACGAATGAAACGAACATTCTCTTCCTTGGCAATGCGTAAAATATCCTCTTTAGAAAAGCTCACGTGATCCTCTCCCTTTCAAAACTCTGTATATTATTATTTATTAAAAAACCGGGATAACTCACCTTGAATAAGCGATACCTGTCCCGGTCTTTTACCGGAAACTAGTTCTTGCTTCAGCAAACGGTGAAGCTGCGAATCTGATAGCTCTCTACGTCTAACCTCTGTGTCAGGGGTAATCACTGTAGCTTCTTCGGATTCCTTCGAGACTGGGTTCATTACTTGCTTGATGCCAGCAATGTTAACACCCTTTTCAATCAAGGCCTTAATTTCTAATAGGCGCTCAACATCATTAAAAGAGAACAAACGTTGATTCCCAGAGGTACGTGCAGGTACGATTAGACTGTGCTGTTCATAATAACGAATTTGTCTTGCAGATAAATCAGTTAACTTCATTACAATTCCAATAGGAAATAATGCCATATTTCTGCGGATTTCATCACCCATGACTCATCCAACCTTCCAATGATCTTTTTCTGATCTCATTGTACATTTCCTAATACAGCGTGTCAATGGTGTGTAAGATTTTCTGACAGTAATTTTCGATCACGCATACTTTGGAGTGCCATCAAAACGCCATATTTGACATGGGAGTAGGTTAATCCCCCTTGCATATAGCCAATATAAGGCGCACGGATAGGCGCATCTGCCGATAACTCTAAGCTACCACCTTGTATAAACGTACCTGCCGCCATGATGACAGGATGTTCATATCCCGGCATATCCCATGGTTCTGGAACTACATGGCTGTCTACCGCCGCAGCACGTTGAATTCCCTGCACGAAGGCAATCAAGTGATCCGGTCCATCAAAGGAAACCGCCTGAATCAAATCTGTACGAGGTTCATTCCACGCTGGTTTCGTCTCAAACCCGCAGCGCTGAAATACAGCTGCCGCAAAAATACTGCCTTTAAGGGCTTGTCCAACTGTATGCGGAGCCATGAATAGGCCTTGGTATAACCCGCGGGTAGTTCCTAACATTGCGCCTACCTCGCCACCGATACCAGGAGCTGTAAGACGGTACGCTGTAAGCTCTACTAGATCTCTGCGCCCACAGATGTATCCACCCGTCTCAGCAATTCCACCACCAGGATTTTTAATTAATGAACCCGCTACTAAATCCACTCCAACCTGCGGAGGCTCAAGCTCTTCAGTAAACTCACCATAGCAATTATCAACGAACACAATAACATCCGGTTTCAATGACTTCACTCTCGCTGTCATGTCACCTATTTCGGCTACTGTGAAGGAAGCACGCCAATCATAACCACGCGATCTTTGGATTCCAATTACTTTAGTTTTCTCATTGATAGAGAGAGTTACCTCTTCCCAATCAATCTTACCCTCTGCTGTAAGGGCAACTTCCCGATATGTAATTCCGAAGTCTGCGAGTGAGCCTGTCCCATCTCCTGCTTGGCCAATCACCTTGTGTAAGGTATCGTACGGACGACCTGTGATGTATAAAAGCTCGTCTCCTGGTCGCAGCACACCAAAGAGGGCTGTTGAAATGGTATGTGTTCCTGAAGCAAAATGCGGGCGCACCAAGGCTGATTCCGCACCAAAAACGTCAGCATAGACAAGATCCAGCACTTCGCGTCCACGGTCGTTGTAAGCATACCCCGTTGAACCCGCAAAATGATAATCACTGACCTGATGACGTTGAAACGCTTCAATAACCTTCCATTGATTCTTATCGACAATTCGATCAAGAGCTTTGACTGCACCTTCGATTTCAACTTCTGCGGACTCTGCCGCTCCTAAAATATCTTCTGCAAAAACTGCCATTAGTTCTTATTCGCTCCTTACATTTACTTGCCATCATAATGACAGAAAGCGACAGTTGCCTGACGCTTTTTGTCATTAGCTATTATTTTATACCTATACAACAAGCATTTCCACTTTAGGGGAACAAAGAAGATTACGGCTGGTCCACAAAATCAGCAAGCATGTAACCCCATTTATCATAATCCTCTTTATTAAGACGGACGTTATAGATAACATCGTTCTCATCATAGGTGGTTTCCAGAACCTCACCTACTCTGTAAAGCAGGGAAGAAATATCGCCTCGGTCTCCAGGAATGCGAAAATTCAGCGTATCTCCAGCCAACTCATCAGAGATAATTTCAATAATCCGGGTTAAATCCTCCGGGTTAAACGCACTGATTTTCAAAAACCCTATGCCTGTTGGCAGCATTTCCAGTTGCTCAGGCTCACATAGATCGATTTTATTAAAAAGTACTATTTGCGGTTTGCTAGCTGCCCCTAAGTCCTGCAAAATAGTTTGTACAATCTCCATCTGCTCCTCACGCATTGGAGATGAGGCATCCACTACATGCAACACCAGATTGGCCTCATTGACTTCCTCCAGCGTTGCGCGGAAAGATGCTACAAGATCATGCGGAAGATTCTGAATGAAGCCTACAGTATCCGTAAGCACTACCTCTTTGCCACCCGTTAGTTGAAGCACACGTGAAGTAGGGTCAAGCGTAGCAAACAATTGATTCTCAATATAAACATCCGCATCCGTAAGCTGCTTAAGCAGCGTCGATTTACCAGCATTCGTGTAGCCGACTAGAGCAACCTGCACTGCCCCTGCCTTACGGCGGCGTTCACGGTGCAATTCACGGGTTTTAACTACCTCATCCAACTGGCGTTTCAACTCCGTAATCCGACCGCGAATATGACGGCGATCGGTCTCAAGCTTACTTTCACCTGGCCCTCTGGTTCCTATACCCCCGCCTAATCTGGATAAGTTTTTGCCTTGACCGGATAACCGCGGCAAAAGATAGGACAGCTGTGCCAGCTCTACTTGAATAATACCCTCTCGTGTTTTGGCCCGCCCAGCAAAAATATCCAAAATGAGCTGCGTCCGATCAATAATCTTCAGATCCAGAGACTCTTCAAGGTTCCGTACCTGCGCTCCAGATAATTCCTGATCAAAAATAGCCGTATTAGCTCCAAGACCATCAGCGGCCATGCGGAGCTCTTCTACCTTACCTTTCCCGATAAACCATTTCGAATCCGGTGTTTCCTTATTCTGACGCAACACATCCAGGACTTCAACACCTGCTGTTTCTGCTAATTGTACTAATTCCTGCAGAGAAAGCTCTGGGTCAATACCGGTACGTTTAATTTTATCTGTGACGAGAGTGACCAATATCGCCCGATCTTGAATATCCGTTTCTGTATCATGCGTAGTTATTGCCATTTATTCATGCTCCTTATGACGGTAATAGAATCTTTGTGTACCATTTAATCAGTTTTTCACTTCTTGCTGATGTTATACAGATGAACCTGTTCATTCACAGCGCTTCAAAACATTTTATCATAAGTTTCATTGGTAATATAGGCTGATAATGGAACGGCTCACCATTCTGTCCGCATTTTCATTATGATAATCTTCAATCTTTTATAAAAGATAAACCGACTAAGCACGTATAAACTTAGCCGGTGTCAATTTATTTAAGAGATTATACTCTCCCCTTTTGAATAATCATCGACCGGAAGAACAAGGTCTCTCGGTAAGATCTCCATCAAAGATTGTTTAGATATTTTGACATGCCTGCTTATTAATCTAACCGCTTGATGGCGGATTGCCTGTTCGAGGATATTGCGTACATAACGGGCATTACTAAAGTTTTCTTCAATAATTTTCTCATTAAGGATTAACTCTTTTAGTTTCCCGTTTGTTTCTGGAGTAATTATATAGTCTCTTTCAGCAGCCATTTTATGTGCAATCAATATCAGTTCATCTGTTGTGTAGTCCTGAAAATCGAGTTGAATTGGAAATCGTGAGGGAAGCCCGGTATTAGCCTCCATGAACATCTCCATTTCATTTGGATAACCCGCTAAGATAATGATGAGATCATCATTCCTGTCCTCCATAACCTTTACAAGACAGTCGATTGCCTCTTTTCCAAAATCTTTATCCCCGCCTCTAGCCAAGCTATAAGCCTCGTCAATGAATAATACGCCACCCATAGCCTTCTTAACAAGGTCTCTGGTCTTTTGAGCTGTATGCCCTATGTATTCCCCCACTAAATCCGCTCTCTCTACTTCGATTAATTGACCTTTACTTAATATGCCCATATTCTTTAACAGCTTGGCAACGATTCTTGCTACAGTTGTCTTCCCAGTCCCGGGGTTGCCTTTAAACAACATATGATAAACCTGATTAACTACATTTAACCCCAGTTCTTGTCTCATTTTTTCCACTTGGATAAGCGCATGAATTTCATATATGAGATCCTTCACCTTTTCAAGACCGATAAGCTCATGAAGCTCTTGCAGGATTTCTTTTGTAGATTCTAAATGATTATTTTGAGCCAGCGCGCTCTCCAATGTTTCATTCGTAATATTTGTTGGGTCTTGATTTTTGAAAGTTATATTCATTCTGGAATCATTAATGGTTATCTTTCTTAAATTTTCTTCACCCATTGTAATCACCTCGTTAGAGCATTATATGCAATAACTGAATGACATCATGCACTTGTTTTAAAGAATGGGGTTCGACATTGGATTCCCTGCTATCTCTCGCATCTTCTACGATGGTACACGAGGATAGAATGACCGAAATGCACAAAAGTCATAAGCAGAACTTTATTTTTTTATCATTTCACAACCCCATTATTTTTGATATACAAATAACAAATAGCCCCCCTTTAGAGTTTAGTCCATTTGGGGGCTGGCTTTTCTAATCAAGTCTCTTCCGGAATAGGAAGCATTATTAGAAGATTCTGATAATTGAGAACAATTACAGGAACAACTGCTGGATTTTCCATTTCGTATAGGCTAGAATTTCACGCGACTTATGCCTTGTCATCGACAGAACAGTGGATTCAGTAAGCCCCAGTTCAGGATTCACATAACCGAGCTCGTCCGCGATTTCGTGTGAACGCCATCCATGATATGTATGCGTAATAATAATTGCTGAGGACAATCCCTCACTTGTCATAATTGCTTTGCTATACAGAAGATTCTCGTAAGTGCTGGTAGCTTTATTTTCAACAGAAATGGCGCTATCCGGAACTCCATGAGCTACTAAATAATTGCGCATACCTTGACCTTCGGTATATTTCAGATCAGGTTTATCCAAACCTCCAGAAACTATGATATGCGGGAACATCCCCTCTTGGTAAAGCTTAAGCCCGTAATCCAATCGTTCCTTCAATCCCGGGCTAGGTTCATCTCCCCACATCGACATGCCAAGAATGATCCCTGTATCGGCTTTGAGCATAGGATCTGTCGTTGCAGCTTTATTGATATTCCTCAATGCGTACGCACACCACAACAAACCAACTACAACAATAACCATTAAAGCAATAAGCAACGTTCGTTTAGACCAAATTCGGCGTTTTTTGCGAACAATCCGAATCGGGGAAGAGTCTCTTCCATAAACGTACCATTCCATCTTTATTTCCTCCTGAATTCTCCATGATGAAATAATTCGGCACGATGTTTCAAAGAGAGTGAGAAATAAGGGAAAGCATGAGCATCGATGCCACGTAAAATAGTATGGGCAGTCTCCCAGGCTAGCTTATAATCGTTTTCTGAGATGTCTTGCCTCTCCAGTGCTTCCTCCAGTTCATCCTCATCGAGCAAAAACACCTCGCCGTTCCAAAGTACTACCACGTCCAGATACAAATCGTCAAACCAAGGCACACCTTGGTCAGTAACGCCTTGCACTTTACAGGTGTCTATGTACCATTGAACAATATTTTGTTTTTCGTCGAACATAGCCGTCACAATATAGTGACTATCTTTCGGAAAATATTGCAGCCAGGAATAACCTTTATCTGCAATACGATATGTATGTCGTCCATAGCTCTTCCACAGTGGTTCTTTCAGCCCGTAGATGGTATAAAGCGTAATATATCCGCTGAATTCCCGGCTCTCCACATAGCGGCAGGCAAAATGGCGACGCGTAATCCGGCGCCAGTTGGCCCGGTCTCCGAATTTACGTTTCATAGAAATTACCCTCTCCAGTATGGTCTATTCAGCTTAACACATTTAGAGGATACACTCAAAATATCCCGCAAAATACAAGAAATTTTTCTTCTAAACCTAATAAAAACGGCAGTCCAGCTTCGCTCTATAAATAAAGCAAAGCTGGACTGCCATGGATAAAGCCATTGTTTGAAATTCAAATTCGTTTTATTGAGTGGAAGAATCCCCGTTCACAAAACCTGTCTCTGGATCAGGGTTTGTGGATACATTCCCACTCTCATCGCCGGAACCCTCTCCACCGATAGTGGGTTCTGGAGTTGGGGTCGGCATTGGTGTTGGCGGTGGCGGGGTGATTTCAGGGATTGTAGTACCACCGTCATTTCCGCCTCCCTCATTGCCGCCTCCGTTATTGCCACCATTTCCATTCTCTCCGTTGTTGCCACCGTCCTCTGGGGTCGGGGTCGGAAGATTAGGATCTATGGTGGGTTCAGGGGTCGGCATTTCATCCTGCACGGATACACTAACCACATTGGAGGGCTCGCTCTCCACTTTTAGCGCAGGGTCATAAGAAGTTACATAATACTCGTAAACCAAACCAGGCAGTGCACTAAAATCGCCTGCGCTGGTAGTCACTGTATTTAACAGTGAGCCAAATTCAGCTTCCGATGTCTCTCTACGATAAATACGATACTCAACGCCGGCAACAGGAACTGCCTCCCAATTGAGATTTACAGTCATCGTAGAAGGATCATATGCTGCTGATAGTCCAGTAACGGTCTGAGCTGTTTCTGGTGTTTCAGTAGGCTCAGGAGCAATCTCGTTATCGAGCTGCGGGAAGGATTTCTTAGGAACATCCTTCAGCGCTTCCTCCATGACCTTACCCCAGAAAGCAGCGGCAAGCGGACTGCTGTTCTTAAGCAGATGCTTTTTACTTGGCTTGTCGTAACCCATCCAGACTGCTGCAGTCCATTCTGGCGTATAGCCTACAAACCATACATCACGGTTCGAGCTGATTCCAGAATATCCACTTTGCGTCGTACCGGTCTTACCGGCAACAGGACGGTCAATCCTAGCTTTTCTACCCGTACCGCTCTCCACGACCTTCTGCATCATCTCAGTCATTTGATAAGCTGTTTCCTTACTCATCACTCGCTCAGGCGTTGTATTCGCTTTGTAGACCGTCTCACCACTGCTGTCAGAGATGGATTTAATGGAATAAGCCTCTCTTAGTTCGCCGCCATTTGCAAAAGCGCTGTAGGCTTGCGCCATTTCCAGCGTATTGGTCCCTTTGCTCATGCCTCCAAGAGCCAGCGATAGGTTCTTATCCTCATCTTCCAATCCAATGCCTAGTTTCTTGGCAAATTTAAATCCGGTATTCACACCAATTTCATTGAGCAGCCAAACAGCCGGAATATTCTCTGATTTCTGAATGGCATCACTCATGTTGATGCTCTTAGAATATCCGTGCAGGTTGGTTGGACAATAGTTCGCGAAACATTGCTTCTCGTTGCTTAGCGTTGAATTCATGGTGAATTTCCCAGTTTCCAGCGCTGGAGCATAAGAGACAATTGGTTTGAAAGCAGAACCTGGAGAACGACGGCTGCCAGTTACACGACTGTAGCCTTTTTTCTCATAATTCCGTCCGCCAAGGAGTGCGACAATGCTGCCATTCTCCTGATTCACAATCGTCATTGAGCCTTGTACCAGCTCTTCATCTACACTCTTTTCAAAATTATCACTATCTGCAAAAGCATCTTCAACCGTTTCTTGAGCATGCTTATCCATGGTAGTGTAAATTTTGTATCCGCCGATATTCAGATCATCTTCTGACAATCCAAATTTTTCTTCCGCCTCATCTACTGCAAAATCAATAAATGCTTGATAACGCTGTTTCTTTTCTGGCGGCTTATAGTTATAATCTACGGCTTTTGCTTCGTCTCTTTCCTGCTCCGTAATGTACCCTTGCTCATACATAAGCTGAAGCACTACTGCCCGGCGTTCCTTCGAAAGATCAGGGTTACGCAGCGGGTTGTAACGAGACGGGCCTTTTGGCATGGCCGCCAATGTCGCGATTTCCCAAACCTTAAGCTGACTCAAATCACTTTTACCAAAATATCTTACTGACGCTGCTTTAATTCCGTAAATTGTACCCCCGAAGTTAATCCGGTTCAGATACATGGTAATAATCTCTTCTTTAGATTTCTGATTCTCCAGAGCTACGGCAATCGACACCTCAGTTGCTTTACGGAAAAACGTCTTGTCCCTTGTCAGGAAGATGTTTTTGGCGAGCTGTTGAGTAATGGTACTACCGCCCTCTACCATACTTCGTGCGGCTATATCCTTTACTGCTGCCCGGCCAATCGACCATAAATCCACACCAGAATGTTCGAAGAAACGTTTGTCCTCTGTGGCTACAAAAGCGTTAACCAATAACGGTGGAATTTCTTCATACTCTACTGGATCACTTTTCTCCAGTGATAATTCGCCGATTAAATTAGCATTGCGGTCATATACCTTAGTCGTTTCATTCACTGTTAGCTTATCCTGGTTCTCAAGCAGAAGCTTTTGACCATTTAGCATAATGAACAGATATCCACCTAATGCACAGAAAATGGCCAATGCCGTAGCGAAGAACAAGCTCCACAGCACACGCTTCTTCGTCAAAAATTTCTTTTTCTTTTTTGGTTTTGATTTTGGTTTTGATTTGGAACTGGACGACCCTCTATCTCTATTGTGATTCGTCCTGGATGTATCGTCTCTAGACATAATGCCTCCTGACTCCCTTTCGGAAATAAACATAAATGGTCTGCCATGAATGAAAAGAACAACCTTCACAGGTTGCTCTCTCACACTCTATTCAAACGATTTATAAACAAGAAAGGTTTCAATTCATTTTTGATAAATGTTATTCTTCACTACTGCTGTCTTGCATCAGTGATACACTACGTTGTGGTGTGAACGTGGAAATTGCGTGTTTATACACCATTTGCTGGCGTCCATCACTGTCAATGACGATTGTAAAATTGTCGAATGCTTTAATTATTCCCCGGATTTGAAAACCGTTGGTCAGATATACCGTAGCAGGGATATTTTCTTTGCGTAGTTGGTTCAAGAATGTATCTTGGATGTTAATGGACTTGTTCATATGACGTACCCCCAATGGTTCAATTAGATTGTTCAGAAGTATATTCAAGACCTGAGAGAAACTTTCCTGCTATTATACCACGTATTTTTGAGAAATTCTCAGAAAAGTTTTGTTCACCTTCGACATCGATCCACTCGATTTCCTTCATGTGGCGAAACCATGACAACTGTCTTTTGGCGAATCGGCGAGTATCGCGTTTAAGCAGTATCACAGCTTCTTCCAGCGTCAGCTCTCCCGCCAGGTAAGCGGCAATTTCCTTGTAACCCAATCCCTGCATGGACACAAGGCTTCTGCTGTAACCGTTATCCAGCAGTCCCTTCACCTCAGCAACGAGACCATCCGCCAGCATGCTATCAATTCGGTCCTCAATACGTTTATATAGTATTTTCCGGTCCATTGTCAAACCTATGAGACATAAGTCATAGGGAGATTCCTTCTTTTGAGCAGCATGAGAAGCGGAAAGTGTAGTGTTTGTCTGGTGTTGAATTTCCAGTGCACGGATAATTCTGCGACGGTCGTTAGGATGAAGTTTGGCTGCGCTGACTGGATCAACCGCCTCGAGTCTGGCATGCAGTGCAAGCGCTCCATGTTCTTCCGCAAATTGATCCTGCTCTTTACGGAAAGCTTCATCAGCCACTGCTTCCGAGAACTGAAAGCCGTAACATAAAGACTCAATATACAGTCCAGTCCCCCCTACGATAAAGGGAAGCTTCCCTCTAGCGCTTATCTCCTCGATGAGTCTAGTGCCCTGCTCTTGAAATTCAGCGGCAGAATACGCATCCTGCGGATCATGAATATCGATCAGGTGATGGGGAATGCCGTTCATTTCGGCGGATGTAATCTTAGCTGTACCAATATCCATACCACGATAAACCTGCATCGAATCGCCGGAAATAATCTCAGCGTTATAAGCCGCTGCCAGCTCCAGACTTAACCGGGTTTTGCCTACGGCAGTTGGTCCTAACAGCACTAGAACCTTATGCCTTTCTTTAGTTGTCAATGTGTATCACCCCGTACGATGTTTTGGAGTTGCTTCGGAGCAGCTCAGTAAACCCTAGGCGTTCAAATTCGCCACTCAAAGCCTTTTCTTTTAAAAGAACAGTCTTACGGGCGACCCTAACCGCTTCGGCTACACTCTCTGTCGATAAGGCTGCACGGTTAGCGAATTGCCGCAGCGGGGAAATCGAGGCAGAACCCGTCAGTGGCACGCGAAACATAGGATCAAAATAAACAATATCCACACTTCGATCTGGTTGAGACCGTAAATAATCCAAATGTTCACTATGCACGACATTAACTCTGCGTAAAGCCTCATTGACCTTTACTTGCCCAGAGGTGTAATGAGACATCCCTTCACTGAGCAGTGCGTACAGCGGTAATGAGCTCTCCAAAGCGGTTACCTCTGAGGACTCACCACCATGTACAGCAAACAGTAAGGAGTCAGCTCCTAATCCAGCTGTACAATCCAATACGCTATCTCCGGGAAGCATTCGAGCCGCAACAAGCATCGGCTCGATCTCACCCTTTAGAATTCGTTTAGCGCGAACGAAGCCCATGCTCGGATGAAACTCCATAGGCTCCATTCCTAAGCGGTGTAGTCGAACAGCGTCCTGAGATAGAATCAGAATATCCTCATCTCCGTAATGTTCAACCATCCTTGTAATGGAGAGCTTCTCACGTGGAGCATAACTACAACCCGTTCTCTCCGCAAGGCTTTGCGCGCGTTCTACTATTTCCATTATCGGGCTATACCCCGTAGTTATAATCATGGTGCCTCCAGTCTTGCTCTTAACTAATTTCAAAAAATGTATAATTACATAACCCGCTTGAACAATTTCTCTAAATCATAGGATGAAAAAGAGATCACAATCGGCCGTCCATGTGGGCAAGTATACGGTTGTTTGCACTCTGCCAGTCGGGACAACAGAGCCTCCACTTCCTGTTCTGTTAGTTTATGGTTGGCCTTAATCGAGGCTTTACATGAACACAGAATCGATGACTTTTCTCGTAGCTTCGCAAGATCAATCATACGCTCGCTTAAGACCCACTCCGCCATTTCTTCAACGACCGCCTTCTCATCCCCTTCAGGAAACCAATAGGGCAAAGAACGAACAAGAAAGGTCTGTCCGCCAAAGTGCTCAAGGTATACCCCGGCCTGCTGAAACCAATGTAGACGTTCACTAAGCTGACGACTTTCAGAAGGCGTGAACTCCAGTGTAATCGGCAGTAGCAGCTCCTGTGAGGCATCCTCCGGCCGACCAAATTTCTCATAGAAGTATTCGTAATTAATACGTTCATGTGCCGCATGCTGATCGATTAAATAGAGTCCTCCATCATTCTGGGCAATAATATAGGTCCCATGATGCTGGCCTATATAATTAAGCTCAGGAAAGGCCGGAAGTCCAGGCTCTTCTTGTTGTGGTGGAGCCCATAGCTTCTCAACCGAAGGGAGCTGCTTCTGCGCCATTGACGTTTCTTGCGGGCGATAGCTATTGGAATAACTAGTATTCGCATTAGTTTGGCGCCCCTGCGAAGATGAAGACGGATAGCCTGATCCGTAAGCTGGAGCTACCTCGCGAGCTACCTGATGATCCGCCTGACCATCCTTGCTAAAATCACGGGAATTACGGTCAAGGTTCGATGACTGTAGTCCACTTAAGAAGCTGGCAGATCCCTTAGGGGCTGTATCCTTCTCATCACCATTCGAAGATGACGGCGGAACAGCTCCTTTGGAAAAAGCAAATTGCTCCTGGATAAAGGAGCTGCTGCCCTTGGGTCCGATTGTTTCCTTGCTTGGACGTGGAATCAGACTTTGCCCCAGCAGTATTTTGCGGATCTCCTGCTCAACAAAGGTGTAAAGCTCATTCTCTTTACTGAATCTAACCTCGAGTTTTGCTGGATGTACATTGACATCTACCAAAGAGGGGTGCATATCCAGTTCAAGAACTAATAACGGATAACGGTTAATCGGAAGCAAGGTGTGATAAGCACGCATGATTGCTGCGTTCAGTCCATTACTGCGAATATAACGTCCACCGACAATAGTAGTGATTGCATTTCGATTGGAACGTGTCCATTCTGGACGACTAATATATCCGGAAATCCGGTAATCCAAGTCTTCTGCCGTAATCGGCAGCATTGCTTTGGCGGCATTGGTTCCGTAAACAGCTGCGATGACCTGCAGCAGATCACCATTTCCGAGCGTATGCAGCAGCTGATTGCCATTATGATGCAAGGTAAAAGAGATCCCCGGATGAGCCAGCGCCATGCGGTACATGGCATCTGAGATATGGCCCAGCTCCGTCTGAATACTCTTCATATATTTCAGCCTTGCCGGCGTATTAAAAAACAATTCACGAACGGCAAGATCACTTCCCCGGCCGGAAGGAGCGTCCTCATTTCGTATGAGATTGCCACCCTCAATGTCTACTAGGCGCCCTTTGCCGTCATCGGCAGTTGCAGTTAGAAGCGATACCTTGGAGACCGCGGCAATACTGGGAAGTGCCTCTCCGCGGAAGCCTAAGCTTGTGATTTGAAATAGATCGCGGCCATTCAGAATTTTACTTGTAGCATGCCGGTAAAAGGCGGTCTCGCAATCTTCAGGATCAATCCCGGAGCCATTATCTTTAACGCGGATGCTCTGCAAGCCCCCCTCTTCTACCGATACCTCAATTCTTGTACTGCCAGCGTCAATTGCATTCTCGACAAGCTCCTTTACAACAGAAGCTGGCCGCTCTACTACTTCACCCGCAGCTATCTGGTTGGCAATATGCTCGTCCAATATATGAATTTTGGCCATTTCATTCACCTCTTATTTAGGCAATCAATTATTATAAAATCTTTATTGCAGATCCTTAACCTTCATCTTCAGCTCGTTCAACAGACTCATCGCCTGCAGCGGCGTCATATTCATAAGATCAGCGTCACGCACAGAAGAAATGAACTCTTTTAGCGCAGGATTCTCTTGGATTTCGGTTACCGCAACTTGATGTGCACTACCTTTGCGATTCTTGCGTGGTTCTTCCTCACCAAAGATAGACAACTGAACAACCTCATTTTCTACAGGTGCCTCAGTGATGACACTTACGGCTTGCGCTATCGAGGATGCGCTAGCAACTTCTCTTACAGCCGCCTGTCTTTCGAGGCTTCCCCCGTAATGAAGTTCCGAACCACCAGGATGGGCTGCCTGCTCAATGCTCTGCAAGAGACCATAAGCTCGGTCAATAATCCCTTCAGGAAGACCCGCAAGACGTGCACAATAGATGCCATAGCTGCTGTCAGCCGCTCCAGGAACTAGCTTGCGCAGGAAGTTAACTTTATCACCGCTCTCTTGAACAGCCATAGAGTAATTCCGCAGTCCTTTAAGACTTCCTTCCAAATGAGCCAATTCATGAAAATGCGTCGAAACTAGAGCTTTGCAAGAAATAACATCATGTACATATTCAATAACCGCCTGAGCGATGGCCATACCTTCACTGGTCGAGGTACCTCTTCCCAGCTCATCAATAATAATCAAGCTACGAGCTGTTGCTTTCTCTGTCATAACCTGGATATCAGCCATTTCCACCATAAATGTACTTTGTCCACCGATCAAATCATCAGCTGCTCCAATACGAGTAAAGATCCGGTCTATAAGCGGAACTTCAGCACTGTTTGCTGGTACAAAACATCCAATCTGAGCCATGATGCAGATCAGCGCCACCTGACGCATGTAAGTACTTTTTCCCGCCATATTAGGACCTGTAATTAGAAGAATATTACCTTCTTTCCTACTCAGCGTGCTTCCATTTGCAATAAAAGCAGAATCTTTAAGCACCGCCTCCACAACGGGATGACGGCCCCCTTCAAGCCGAAGATCATAACCATCCGAAAGGACTGGCTTCACAAATCGATGTTCGGCACTAACTGCCGCCAAGCATTGATATACATCAATTTCGGCAACCTTTTCCGCAAGATTTTGCAGGCGGGGAATTTGCCCGCTGATGCGATCACGCAGCTCGGTAAACAGGCTGTATTCCAAATCCGTCATTTTATCCTGAGCTTCAAGGATGAGTGCTTCCTTCTCCTTAAGCTCAGGAGTGACAAAACGCTCTGCGTTGGCAAGCGTCTGCTTACGTTCATATCTTCCTTCCGGCAGTGCAGCCAGATTGGATTTGGTGATCTCTATGAAATAACCGAAGATTTTGTTATAGCCGATCTTCAGTGACTTAATGCCAGTGGCCTGTCTTTCCTTAGCTTCCAGTTCAGCGATCCAACGTTTACCGTTACTGCTAGCTTCCCTAAGCTCGTCCAAACGTTCATGATAACCGGAACGGATAATGCCACCGTCGCGCACAGACACCGGGGCATCCTCGACGATTGCGCGGTCAATATCCTCTCGCAGCTCAGCGCATTCATCCATACTTGCACCGATCTCTCGTAAAGTAGCTGAACCGGAGGTCATACATAAATCCTTCAATGCAGGAATTTGTGCCAGCGATAATTTCAGAGCATTCATATCACGGCCATTGGCACTGCCAAAAGCAATACGACCCACCAAACGCTCCAAATCATAAATTTCTTTAAGCGCTAAACGCAGGTCCTCGCGAACGATAAACTGATTGTACAAATAATCGACAGCCTCTAGGCGCCGTTCGATCGGAGCTCGCTGCAATAGCGGCTTATCAATTCTGCGGCGCAACAGACGGGCGCCCATCGACGTTTCCGTTCGATCCAGCAGCCAGAGCAGGGATCCTTTTTTGGAGCGTTCGCGAACCGTCTCGGTTAGTTCAAGATTCCGGCGTGTAAATGGATCTAGAATCATATAATTGCCTGGTTCATAAGGAGAAATCTGACTAAGCTGCCCTAACGAACGTCGCTGGGTCTCATTCAGATAAGAGATCAGAAGCGCCAGACATTGTCCACGTTCCTTCTCTAGACGTACCCATGCCGCTTCACCGAACTGACGACGTGCCAGCTCCTCCTCGCGTTTCTCCCAAGGGGTGTAAACTACAGGTTTGGCTAACAGCGGCGTTTCGCTTCGCAGGATCTCCAAAAGTGCAGCGTCTCCGATGATCTCAGCCGGTTCATAAATGCCAATCTCATCACGCAGCCATTCGGCTCCAGATAATACCGAAGTAACATACAGCTCACCAGTTGTTAAATCGCAGGCAGCTAATGCCATCATTCCGTCACTTTCGGTGACGCAAACGAGGTAGTTATTGCTCTTGTCAGCAATGATTTTTCCATCCATCACGGTTCCTGGTGTCACGACGCGTACAATATCCCGCTTCACCATGCCTTTAGTGACTGAAGCATCCTCTAACTGCTCACAAATGGCGACTTTATATCCTTTTTCTATCAGGCGTTGAATATATCCCTCGGCGGCGTGGTAAGGCACTCCACACATAGGGATTTTCTCCTCGCCCCCGCCTTCGCGGCCTGTCAACGTAATCTCAAGCTCCTTGGAAGCCAAAATGGCATCTTCAAAGAACATTTCATAGAAATCGCCCAGTCTAAAAAATAGGAAGGCATCCTTAGCCCCTTCCTTTACCTTTAAATATTGCTCTATCATCGGCGTATATTGTGCCATGGTCAACCTCCATGCCTATTTAATGCTGTCCCCCATTATAACAGAAAATTGATGGACAAAGTTACCCTGAAACCTCACATTAGTACAACGAAAGACTAGAATACTTATCAGACAAACACTTACTTGAGGTATATTCTTCTGCTTTTAAATATTGTAAAATCTTAACACAGAGCGTCAGCCCATATAAAAATCAAAGGAGAATACAATATGATACGAAAGCTAACGAAGGATGATCAAGAGCTGCTGATGGCATTGCTGCGGAAAGAGCCGGCGCTTAATTTATTTATCATTGGCGATGTGGAGAATTTTGGGTTTGAGCAGGATTTCATGGATTTATGGGGAGAGATTGACCCAGCCGACGGGCGGATAAAAGCCGCTCTGCTGCACTTCTATAGAAGTTACCTTCCTTATGCAGATGGCCCTTTTGATGTCGAGGGGTTCGCTGAGATTATCCGAAAGGATAATGACATACATATGATCTCCGGAGCCTCAGAGGTGGTGAAGGCTTTTGACGGTGAAATTAATTTCAAACAAGTAAAACAGCTGTATTTTGCTGAATTAAAAGAAATGAACAATAAAATAAGTGAGTCCTTCTCTTCAGCTGAGCCTATTAAAAAAGCTACGGTTCAGGATGTAGAAGCGATTTGCGCACTCACGGATACCATTGAAGAATTTGAAAGCAGCCGGAATGGTTCAAGAACCAGCCTGCGTAAAACGCTGGAAAGCAACACCGGCCGCACCTATTATATAGAACGGGAAGATAAGGTCATTGTCACCGCTTCAACTTCAGCGGAAAATTCCATGTCAGCGATGATTGTAGGGGTTGCCACACATCAAGCATTCAGAGAGCAAGGCCTTGCTTCGCGCGTAATGGCACAGCTATGTGCAGACCTGCTCCATGAAGGAAAGTCATTGTGCCTCTTTTATGACAACCCACATGCCGGAGTTATTTATAAACGACTTGGTTTTCAAGATATCGGTTCATGGACCATTGTTAACATGTAGACCAAATAGTAAAATCACACTTTTACTTTGCTGCACCATAACTCACGTATATCCCGTGATTCATCCCACGTCCGTTCAGCGGCAATATAGTCGAATAAAGGCTCGATATAGGGGGCGGCAATCTCGTAGCCGCCTAGGGAACGCAGCTGCGCCAGCAATGGGGGGATTGCGGCGCGCAGCGGAGATTTATCGCCGCTGTAGTAGGCGATATGCAGGTCTTCCCGGTCGAGCGGGCGTTGCGTCAGGTCCTCATAATGGCTCACGATTAGGTGAGCCAGATAGACCGCGCCTTTAGCGATGACCGGGGATACCAGGAAGCTCGGTAAGGTCCGGTACTCGAAGCCGCCATGCGGCTGAGTCCGGAAATCGCCGAGCACGCCGTATCGGGGACGACGCGCCCCTGCGCGGACGTCTTCGAGCAGAAGCATGGGCAGCGCGAGATAGTTATCGAGCGCGCGCAGCAGCGGCGCCGTCAGCGTCACGCCGCTGAAGTGCAGATGGCCGCCGAGGGCCCAGCCCGTCAGCGGCATGCCTCCCGCCCGCCAGCGCAGCGAGCGGTCGGCGATGAGCCGGTCCGCCAGCGCCGCGGCGGACATCAGCTGCGCCAGCAGTGCGCGCGGTTCCCCGCGCGGCTGAGGGCGCAGCTCGGCGACCGGGAACGCGCCGCGCGTTCCCGGAGGTCCGGCGTCGCAGCCAGCGACGCCGTCCGTGGGCAGGTACCGCGACGCAGGCACGACGCGGTAGGTGGATTCCCGGAGGATGATAAACTCCGGGTCCATGCCCATCAGCAGTCCGCTGCGGCCCGGCTGCTCCAGAGCCAGCTTTCGTTCCAGCGCTAACGCTGCGGAACGATAAGGCTCGGGCAATCGTTGCCCGGAGGTCTTTACTAGTGGAGTGACTCCCTCCACCACATACCTCCGGTTCCCCATTGCCCTCAGCAGGACCTCACCGCTATCCAGCCCCAAGCTATACAGCGTGCGGACAGCAATCCGCTGGAGCAATTTCATCACCCCGCGAAGCTCTCCCCGCACTCGGCCTCCCGTGGTATTGCTCTCGGCATTAGCAATCCTCACAGCTTCGCTGTAATTATCGGCGGCCGCACGCATTCCAAGACCTGCTCCAAGCAAAGAGATGTGGAGGACAGTCAAATGATAAACCAATATCTTATAACACTGCCTGTGGCCCTTCTCAGTAGCATGTGAAGCATATGTATCGACAAACCGTTTTCCAGAGGGCGTCAGCGTTGCTTCAACCCCGCTTCTAAGCAATCTGGACTCTCTCTCTGCCACAGACAATTCTGAATACACCTTAAGACCTTCATTCATACTCTTTAGCGCCTCCATCCGAGCGTGAACCTTTTTTCATCCTAAAAATAAATAAAAAAAAGGAGGGCATTCGCCCTCTACGCCGCCGCACTCCCTACATATAATGGACCATAACCCATTGATACTCAGTTAACGGCGGCGTATCCTTCCTTACAGCTCATCATCCAGATTGTCAGGGTCCAGATCATCGTAATCGAAGCTATCACCTTCAAAATCATAATCCTTGTCTTCTGGATCATCACTTTGCTCAGTGACATACACACGGACTTTGGTCTCAGCCACCAACTCCACTTCGAATTCGCGCTCTACGCGAAGTGTCACACTGCCTCCGCCTGGCGATACGCCCGCTTCTACACAGTTGGGTTCCTGCGTTGCCTCCGCAGAGACCTCAACTGTTGAAGTGCGGTGTCTCGTGTCCAGGTAGGAAAGCGGAATGAGCTCCACATAAGAGACTGTTTCCTTTGCTACCTCGGTCTGCTTGTTCTTGTCGTACGAGTACCAGATGTTTACATCATAAGTACCAATTACTTCGATTCCGTTCCCGGCGGCAACCGCTTCGTATTGGTGGTTGATAATCCAAGCCCCCAAAATACTAGTCGGATGATGTGGCGGAGTCACGGTATGGGTTGCTGTAGAGAACTTACGACCTTTGCCGCAAATTGCCTTCGTAATGATCTCCCTTGTTTGACGTTTATGGCTTAATGACATCTTTGAACCTCCTCCATACAATCATTCACTATCAAGTGTATGCAGGTTCTAGGCATTTGTTGATTGTTAGACTATAAATAAATTTGAGTAAGCCCTCAAGAAGGCTTTTTCAGGAGACTCATAGTTCATTTTATTTCAAATTTTGTACATATATGAGTAGATTCCAAAAATGGTCCAACCTGTTCCGGAGCCATTCCTACCCCCTCAAAAAACCTTAAAACACCAGCTATTGCGGGATTACCCGCACAATTCCAAGTGATCTATGTTTGCTTAAGTCAATAAAATCCTCATCAATATTCACCAGTGGCCGCAAAGGGTCTGTAGCAAGAATCATAACAATTTTTCCTTTTCGCCCATCTGTCAATTCCACTTCGTTCCCTAGCATTGACTGCATTAACTTATTAATAAACACTCTGCAAATATAAGGGTCGAGCTTACCGAACACGCTCTCCTCCATTTGCAGTAATACTTCGTATAAAGGAGCCGCTTTACGATAAAATCGGTCGGAAGTCATCGCGTGAAACACATCAGCCACAGCAACGATTTTACTGAAATCAGTAATCCGGTTCCCAAGCACACCAAATGGATAACCACTGCCGTCCATTCTTTCATGATGCTGTAAGGCTACTAGCGCTTGGGTATGGTTTGTGCCTACCGTATCCCTGATCATCTCATACCCAAAGGTCGTATGCTTTTTCATCAGCTGAAACTCTTCGTCAGATAATGGACCGGGCTTAGTTAATATGTCATCCGGGATTCTCATTTTGCCGATATCGTGAAGAGTTGCTGCAATGGTCAACATGCTCAAATCCTCAGACTTTAGCTTCAGCCATTTGCCTAGCAGGGTAGATATTATGCCCACAGCTACATTATGTCTGTATGTATAATCATCTTTGGTCTGCAAAGCAGCCAATACTCCGTAGAAGTCATTCTTTTCGCTTACCTGCTGGATAAACGGAATCACTTCATTTCTAACTTCCAGCATAGGAATTCTTTTATTTTTGTTATGACGAATCTGTTCAAAAATATTCTCAATCGCAGCTGTACAATCATCAATTGCAAGCTGGAAAAATTCCGCGCTATCCAGCTGGACGACGTCATGAGATTCCAGAGTGATCTTATGTTGACGAATTAATCTAATATGTTCAGCACTCAATAAAGTCAATGCGGGTAAAACAAATACTCCTTTGTCATTAAAGAGGTTAGCTACAAGTTGTTTTCCGATAAATGATTCCATATCTTTGTCCATACGCCTCACCTGCCAATGCGGAAAATTCGTATATGAATTTCCTGCTTGAATTTGAACTCACCCTATAATTGTTAATCTCTTTCGAAGATCAACTTTTAGTTCATACATATTTTATCGTGATTTCAGGGGCGAATGTTAATACTTCACTTTATTAAAGCCTAATTTTAAGCTTTTTTCCGGGTGAGTAAACGTTTCTCAGGCTTATAGCTGACCGGTATTTTATGGCGTTTCGCAATTTTTAAATACAGTGCCAATTCTCTGCAAAGCTGCAGAATCGCTGATCGCACTTCAAATTCCTCACGTGTCTCTGGCAAATCCATGCTTTCAAACTCATGTTCAAGCTCTTCCAGCAAATGTTCCGTGCGGCCTGTATATTCTTCAGCCAAAACATCTCCGCTAAGCTGGTCGAACAATTCAGCTACCATCTCTCCATGCGGTAAATGGCGATATACTTGAGAAATCAGCTGCATCATGCTTTGTATCGATTCCAGCTGCTCCTTACGCATATAGAAATAGACATTCCAAGCTTCATCAGGATGAATTACATGATTCTCCATCTCGCGAGTAGCTGCTGTCAGTCCCCGCTGCACTGCATTATCCGCTTCAATTAATTCTTTGCCATCCCACATATACGCAGGCTCACGCAAAGTACGGGCCATCTGAGTAAAAATAACTGAAAAGTATCGATCCACTTCCTTGCGGATTCCATAAATAACTCCCCCAGTCTGTGGCATGTAAATTAAGTTGACCACCCCCGCTGAACCGAGACCTATGGCCAGTAGCTCTACTTGCTGCAACAACACATGTAGCGATAACTCAGCTTGTCCAAACACACGAAACACAATAACAGAGCTAGTGACAATCCCTTCCTTGTAGCCAGACTTCACAATCATCGGAAAGCCAACAAGAACGTACAGTCCAAGTACCCAGTAATGAAACCCTAATATCCAAAATAAAATACACCCAAAAAAGAGTCCCACGAGCGAGGCCAAAAAACGCGCCGTTATCGTCCGGAAACTCCTTTTCAAGGTAACCTCCACACCCAGAATGGCTAAAAGCCCTGCACTTTGTGCATTGGGTATGCCTACTGCAGACGCGAGAAGAACGGACATTAACGTCGCAGCAGCTGTTTTAATCACACGAAATCCCATAACCCTATCTCTCCTTAAAAGCACTAACCGTTAATAGGTAAAGATATAGACATGTTACAAGATTTTGTGAATGGACACAACGTTACATTAGACTTACCGACGGTATAACAAGCGCTTCTCCAGATACACTACCAGTTGATACATTGCCGTTGCTACGGCTGCAATAATCAGCAGACTGGACATTACAAGCGTGAAATTAAACACCTGGAATCCATATATGATCAGGTACCCAAGACCGGATTTTGCTACTAGAAACTCTCCTACGATAACCCCGACCCATGACATTCCCACATTCACCTTTAGGGTAGAGACCACCGTTGGAAAAGATGCCGGAAGAATCACTTTAAAAAACACCTGAACTTTAGAAGCTCCAAAAGAGCGGACCACCTTCACCAGATTAGGATCCACACTGCAAAAGCTATTGTAAACAACAAGTGTAGTAATAATCACCGTAATCGATAAGGTTGTCACAACGATAGCGGTGAAACCCGCCCCGAACATTACGATAAAAATCGGCCCCAAGGCCACCTTCGGCATACTGTTAAAGACAACCATAAACGGATCAAGCACCGCTGATAAAAACGGAGACCACCAAATAATCACTGCCAGCAGTGTTCCTAACAAGGTTCCCAGAACAAAGCCTACCGCAGTCTCTCCTACCGTCATCCCCAAATGAGGCCACAAGCTTCCACTGATCATATCCTGCCAAATCTGTTTGAAGATTTTTGTCGGGTAGCTGAACAATAACTCATCAATCCAGCCCATTCTTGCTCCCGCTTCCCACAACACAAAGAACAGCAGCAACAGACTGCTTCTTACAGCAATAACCTGATTACGCCGGCGCTGTTTAGTTTTTTTGAAATCCACATGCATTTGCTGCAGCCACAGTTCACGGGAAGCTAAGACACCCGCTTGCTCTGTTCGTTTCATTAGCTTTCCCTCCCTGCGATCTCCATCTCTGTCCATACTTCATGAAAAAGCTCCGCAAACCCTGGCTGATCACGCGCATACAGCGGTGGGGCTGAGCGGATTAGCTCCGGAACAGGAAAAACTTTACGAATCTTCCCTGGATTTCGCTGCAATAAAATAACCCTACTGCTGACCGCAATCGCTTCTGACAGATCATGCGTGACCAAAATAGCCGTGGTTCCCCGGCTGCGTAAGGTCTCTGAGACTAAATCTTCCAGCTGAAGTTTGATCTGATAATCAAGTGCCGAGAACGGCTCGTCTAACAGCAGCAGTCCTGGATTGGTAGCTAATGTTCGTACAAGAGCCACCCGTTGCCGCATCCCTCCGGATAACTGAGAAGGATAGGCCTGTTCTTTCCCTTCTAATCCCATCTCGCGCAGCAGCTCCAAAGTCCGGTTATGGCTCTCCTCGTTTAAGCTTCCGGTCAGCTCCAGTCCAAGCACGGCATTGTCAAAAATACTCCGCCAAGGAAAAAGATAATCCTGCTGCAGCATATATCCAACCTCAGGTGAAGGGCCTAGAATGGGTTGGCCATTTACGAATACTTCTCCCTCAGAGGGCTGCAGCAGTCCGGCAATAATCGATAGGAGAGTCGTCTTACCACAGCCACTTGGGCCTACTAAGCTGACGAATTCTCCTTGCTCGACATTAAGATTTAGATCCTCAACGGCCAGTGAAGCTTCCCGATCGCCGAGATAGGCATGCGTTACTCCCTTTAATTGCACTACTGGAAGCAAGGTCATCCCCTCCTTATAGTTAACAAAATCCATTTAGGATCTTATCTCTCTTATTTAGAGCTACTGCTCTTTATGGTCTTTTCAGCTTTTTCAGCAAAAGTATTATTCACGATCTTTTCTGCTGGAACACGTTCTTTAAGTTCACCTGCGTTGTCCATAACATCTAGCAGATTATTCCATTCTTCATTATCAACAACCGGATTAATAGCGTAGGTGTCCTGTTCCTTGTAGCGTTTTACAGCAGAAATCACAATGTCACGATCCGTTTTATCAAAATAAGTTATTATGGCATCCGTAATTTCTTCAGGACTATGTTCCTTCACCCAAAGCTGAGCACGCTGGATGGCATTAGTGAACTTTTGCACGGTGTCACCATTTTTGCTAATGTAGCTGTTTTTTGACATGAATACCGTATAAGGTAAATAACCGCTCTCCACCCCAAACGATGCCACTACAGCTCCCCGGTCTTCTCGTTCGAAGATAGAGGCCTGCGGCTCAAACAGCTGCACATAATCCCCAGTACCTGAAGCAAATGCACCGGCAATATTAGCAAAATCGATATTTTGGATCAAGGTAATATCCTTCGCAGGATCAATTCCCTTTTTAGATAAAGTAAACGCGCCTGCCATTTGTGGCATTCCGCCTTTTCTTTGACCAAGGAAGGTAGAGCCCTTCACTTTATCCCAATTAAAATCTCCATCAGCCTTACGGGCGAACAGGAATGTTCCATCCCTTTGAGTCAGCTGTGCAAAATTAATGACCGGATCATCCGAGCCCTGCTGATACACGTAAATGGAGGTTTCTGAACCAACCAACGCCACATCAATAGCTCCTGAGAGCAATGCAGTCATGGTTTTATCTCCACCGGGAATCGTCTGCAGTTCTACATCCAGCCCTTCATCTTTGAAGAAACCTTGAGTCAAGGCAACATACTCGGGTGCATAAAAGACAGAGCGGGTAACCTCCCCAATCTTCACCTTTACCGTCTCTGACTTTCCGCCGCAACCGGCAAGTACTGAAAAGCATAAAGTAATGATCATGAGCGACAATGACAGCTTTTTCCGAATCTTCATTCTTCATTCTCCTTTCTTACCGGGTCCTTCGCCCTTGCTTAAAGCATATGCACATGCCTACTGAAAGGTTAAAATCCCGAATATCGTGGGGAATTAAAAGAATATCCATGATATCAGCGGTTTTTATTGATTTTATGGATAAATATCACTGGATTTGCTGTTTTTATATCTGTGCAAACGTTTTACCTGAGGATTTGATTACAGTACTATAAGAATTAAAGCGCTTACCATTTCCTTTATAGGAAAATTGCAGCAGAAGGGGTTATTTTATATGGATAAACGAGCAACATCTATCGCCAAAAAACACACAATAAACGGACTTTTGACTCTTAGCTTAACTGCCGTTCTGCTATCCGGTTGTTCAGGAAATAATAACAATATTCCTTCCTCTGCCTCCCCTTCTCCATCGCCAAAAGCAAATACAGCTCAGAATACTACAACACCTCCCGCTGCAAAAACGATTACCACTGACGAACAGCCCTCAACGGTTTATTATGAGATTTTTGTTCGTTCATTCTATGACTCTGACGGGGATGGCATCGGTGACCTCAAAGGGATTACCAAGAAACTAGATTACTTAAATGACGGAAATCCTGACACCACAGACGATCTGGGGATCGGTGGGATTTGGCTTATGCCTATTAACCCTTCACCAAGCTATCATGGTTACGATGTGACAGATTATCGTGCAATCAATCCAGATTATGGGACGATTGAGGATTTACAAGAGCTCGTTACGGAGGCGCATAAACGTGGGATTAAAGTAATTATGGATTTGGTCGTGAATCATACCTCCAAAGAACATCCTTGGTTCGTAGATTCCGCTAAAAATAAAGACAGCAAATATCGCGACTGGTACATATGGGCCGAAGATCAAGGACGCCCTGCCAATGGAGCTAGTGCCGCTGGTAGTGGCAGTGCATGGCACTCTTTACTGGGTAGTCATTATCTAGGTGGCTTTTGGGAAGGCATGCCTGATCTAAATTTTGATCAAACGGAAGTTCGTAATGAAATGAAAGATATCGGCAAGTTTTGGCTGGAACAAGGGGTTGATGGATTCCGTTTAGACGCTGCTAAACATATTTACGAAGACCTTCTAAGCGACAAAAGCCAAGCCACAACTAATAAAAATGTATCTTGGTGGCAGGATTTCCGCAAAGCGATGAATGAAGTGAATCCTCAAGCTTATATTGTCGGCGAAGTATGGGAGAATTCTGCAGTCACCGTAGGGGCTTATTTGGATCAAGCCTTCGACTCTAGCTTTAACTTTGGGTTAGCCGAGACCCTTATTAATTCCGTGAAAACTGAAAAAGACAGCGGGACTGCCTTTACGCTGGAACGTACGTATAATTTGTACTCCAAAATATCTGATAGCCATTTTACCGATGCAATTTTTTTGACAAATCATGATCAAAACAGAGTCATGAGTCAATTAGACGGCAATCTGGATCATGCAAAAATGGCAGCAGCCCTGCTGTTAACCTTACCTGGAAATCCTTTTATTTATTATGGTGAAGAAATAGGAATGCTTGGTGTAAAACCAGATGAAGGAATTCGTGAGCCCATGAGATGGATGACAGCGGATCAGGGTGAGGGGCAGACTACTTGGGAGGTCGGCAGCAATAACGCTGATGATGTTAGCATTAATGTCGAAAGCCAGACTAACGACAGCAGCTCACTGCTTAAAAGATACCGCGAACTCATTGCGTTAAGAAACGAAGTCTCTGCGCTCCGTGATGGCGGAATTCGAGACTACACTTCTGGCAATGCAGGGGTAATGGCCTACGAACGTATAACAACAGAGGATCAAGTCCTCGTTGTTCATAACCTAACTGGAGATGAACAAATCATTACGCTTCATCCAAATGCCGAGGGTATCTCTTACACCAAGATCCAAAAGACAACTGCTGACAAAGTGACCTTAAATTCAGATCAGCTTACTCTTCCTCCCTATTCAACGGTTATTGTGGACTAGGAAAAGAAGAGGAATGAAACACCCACTCTGCAACAGAACCACATAATTGTGCTTTCGATATAGGAAGAGCTACAATCCAGTCTTGGGAAGGATCGCTGCTCATTCGCAGCAACCAGCCACTTGAATGATCACTTATGAAGCTAGCATACTGAAACTTCCAGCCATTTTCACTAGAAATACAGAGTCGCAATTCTCCCTCTGCGTCGAAGCATTTCATCACTTGTGCAAGATGGTTGGAATGGACATCATCTCCTGTCTCTGCAGCTAAACACTCTGAGAGTCTGTGAACCGTAGAGGAATCAGAGCCTTTTTTCAGCTCCTCGAACCTTTTTTTTGACATTAGTAACGCCGGAATCCCGTGAGCAAAGGGCTCCATTGCTCTCTCACATTCGAACAACTCGAGACAAAAGCTCTCTGTTTCCTCTCTGTTCTTCAGCACACACGGAGGAGAGTCCGGTGTATTATTGCAGTAGGCTAGTATTTTATCCTTATGTATTTGTAAACACAGATCTTTAGTTTTCTCCTTCTCTCTATATTTGAATCTACCTATCCTTTCTGCTGTAGACGCAGTATTTAACAATTCATTTAAAACTACTTGGTCGGTTACCCGATCTGGAAATAAAAATTCCGTTAAATCCGTTAAATCCGTTCGTTCTTTCTCATTCACATTATTGTATCCTTCCTGTATTACATATAAATGTATATTAAACTAGCAATCTTTATGTTATCATAAGCTAATTTTAAGGTAAAATTAAGAAACAAGGGGTATGATCATTAACATGAAATACTTGTAGCGAGGTGATTTCAAAATGAGAATGCTCATCACATTTCAGAACAAACTTGTACCTGTGTATTTCACAACAGAAAATAAACAGCCCACTCAAAAAGTACTTAGATTACTTAACAGTACGCTGGAGCTCAAAATTCAAAAGGGCAAAAGTGCCCTCCAGAAATGCCTCAATTCTCTGATTAGTATCGAAATTAAAGGCTCTGAAGCTATATTGCACAGTTACAGTGAAAATGATTCATTGGCGCTATCCCTCTATTAATGGAGGGGTAGTTTTTTTGTCACAACATTGCTGTCCTCAGCTTTCTAATAAGGAACGTCCTAAGTAGCCAAGAGGTGCTGCTTGGACCCGTTGTCTTTTTGATGCTAACTTGATCAAAAATGACACTCCGTTTGATTGAGATACTATTTGCGCATACATAGACATACATAGCTTCAACTCTCAAAGTCAGGGACCTTGGTTCGCTGGTCCTGCTTGGTTCTGCTTGGTTCTGCTTGGTTCTGCTTGGTTCTGCTTGGTTCTACTTGATTCTGCTTGATGCCACTTTGTACTGATTTGTGCTATTTCATGGCACGTTTGGATTTCTGCTTGCCGGCCATCCCCATAGTCGGCTGCTATCGGACTCAGATGACCTTAATCGTAACTTTTGGGCTCATTTGGAATTCTAACGGACCCCAGGGTCACTATTGGCTCGAAAAACACTAATTATCGTCCTCAAAAAGCTAAATAGCTGCGCTGGAGTCCGAAACTCTGCTCTAATGTTCATAAATTCGCATATAGCGTCATCTGAGTCCGCGGTAATCTAAATTCGAAACTCAGTTTGCTTTAGTTGCTATTGTCGTGTACATAGTTGCTACTGTCGCGTACATAGTTGCTACTATCGTGTACATAGTTACTACTATCGTGTACATAGTTACTACTGTTGTAGCTTTAGTCGCTGCTTTTGAACTCATAGCCACTGCTTTCGGACTCAGATGACCTTAATCGTAACTTTTGGGCTCATTTGGAATCCTATCGGACCCCAGAGTCACTATTGGCGCGAAAAACACTAATTATCGACCTCAAAAAGCCGAATAGCTGCATTGGAGTCCGAAACTCTGCTCTAATGCTCATAAATTCGCATATAGCGTCATCTGAGTCCGCGGTAATCTAAATTCGAAACTCAGTTTGCTTTAGTTGCTATTGTCGTGTACATAGTTGCTACTGTCGCGTACATAGTTGCTACTGTTGTAGCTTTAGTCGCTGCTTTTGAACTCATAGCCCCTGCTTTCGGACTCAGATGATCTTAATCGTAACTTTTGGGCTCATTTGGAATTCTAACGGACCCCAGGGTCACTATTGGCTCGAAAAACACTAATTATCGACCTCAAAAAGCTAAATAGCTGCGCTGGAGTCCGAAACTCTGCTCTAATGTTCATAAATTCGCATATAGCGTCATCTGAGTCCGCGGTAATCTAAATTCGAAACTCAGTTTGCTTTAGTTGCTATTGTCGTGTACATAGTTGCTACTGTCGCGTACATAGTTGCTACTGTTGTAGCTTTAGTCGCTGCTTTTGAACTCATAGCCACTGCTTTCGGACTCAGATGACCTTAATCGTAACTTTTGGGCTCATTTGGAATCCCATCGGACCCCAGAGTCGCTATTGGCGCGAAAAGCACTAATTATCGACCTCAAAAAGCTGAATAGCTGCATTGGAGTCCGATACTCTGCTCTGATGCTCATAAATTCGCATATAGCGTCATCTGAGTCCGCAGTAATCTAAATTCGAAACTCAGTTTGCTTTAGTTGCTATTATCGTGTACATAGTTGCTACTGTCGGAGCTTTAGTCGCTGCTTTTGAACTCATAGCCACTACTTTCGAACTCATAGTACGATTCTATCGGACTCAGCTGACCTTAAACATAAATTTTGGGCTCATTTGTAATTCTATCGGACCCCAGAGTCACTATTGGCGCGAAAAACACTAATTATCGACCTCAAAAAGCTGAATAGCTGCGCTGGGGTCCGAAACTCTGCTCTAATGACTGAAAATTCGCATATAGCGTCATCTGAGTCCGTTGGCCGCTGAGGATACTTGGAAGGTCACTTAGCGAGTGATTTGTTGTCTGACTTAGCCGTTAACTTGGTGTGTAGCTCAGTGGGTTACTCGGCGGGTGATTTGGTGTTACTTGGTGTGTAGCTCAGTGGGTTACTCGGCGGGTGACTTGGTGTGTAGCTCAGTGAGTTAATCAGCGGGTGACTTGGTGTTACTTTGTGTGTAGCTCAGTGGGTTACTCGGCGGGTGATTAGTTGTGTTAGTCAGTGAGGTGACTTAGCCGTTAACTTGGTGTGTGACTCAGTGGGTAACTCAGCGGGAGAATTTGTTGTGTGCCTTAGTAAGTCGTTTAGCGGTTGACTTAATGTGTGACTCAGTTAGTAACCTACACGTTACTAGTTATGTGACTCAGTTAGTAACTTAGCCGTTAACTTGGCGTGTGACTGACTCAGTGTGTAACTTAGCAGTTGACTTAGTGTGTAACTCAACAAATGACTTTGCATGGGTCATCAGATTAGATGTAGCGGGTGGCCTGACCCTACTATGTCACCTGCCAAAAGTGACGTTTGTCGTAGGTTGGCTTTCATTTGCTGCCCCTTTATGCTGAAGCAATCTGCCAGAACTAAAAAACGCAGAGCAGTGATCCCCCCTTAACGGGAGGATCACTGCTCTGCTATATTTACGGACTTTTTTAACCCAAGGACTCTGTCTCATTCAGCGAAAAATCTACTATTAGGAAGAGCTAAGCAATTATCAGCTGATCTTGTAATTCTTCTGCTCTGCTTTTTCAGCTTTCTGGATTCGAAGTCTAAATAGCTTCACTAAATTCTGACGCGTATGCTCTTCGTGACAGCTGTCCAATTTTTTAATGATAAACCGATCGATGGACATGTCAATCGCTCCTTTTAGATCATTCTGGAACTTATAGAGACAGGAAATTATTTCCTGTTCTCTTGTATCACCTATTAACCTTGTTTTCATTTTTTCAAACTCCATAAGCGCAAACAAATTTCAAGAACAAAAAAATAATTTACAAACAAAAGATTACATGCTATATTAAATATAGTTAATATTAAATACACACATGCAAGGGAGAAATCATAATGTCTAAAGTTCTATTTATTAAAGCAAACAACCGTCCAGCAGAACAATCCGTAAGTGTTAAGCTTTATAATGAATTCTTGGAGAGCTACAAACTCAACCACCCAGAAGATGAAATCACTGAGCTTGATCTGTTCGCAGAGCAACTTCCATACTACGACAATACCCTGATCACTGGTATGTATAAAGCCGCTCAAGGATACGAAGCAACACCTGAGGAAGCAGCTGGTGCCGCTATCGTTAATAAATATCTTAATCAGTTCATCGCTGCAGATAAGGTAGTATTCGGTTTCCCACTGTGGAACATGACTGTACCTGCTGTATTGCACACTTATGTAGATTACCTTTGCCAAGCTGGTAAAACATTCTCTTACACTGCTGAAGGTCCAGTTGGTCTTTTGACAGGTAAAAAAGCAATCGTTCTGAATGCAAGAGGCGGTATCTACTCTGAAGGTCCTGCTGCAAGTGCTGAAATGGCAGTAAACTTCATCGTAGGTAACCTTAACCTGTGGGGAATTAAAGATATTACACAAGTAATCATCGAAGGCCACAACCAACTTCCAGCACAATCCGCTGAAATCATTGAAAACGGATTGCAACTGGCTAAGGAAACTGCTGCATCCTTCTAAACCATAACCGTTTAGATTCAATTCAATAATGAAGGGCGCCCCTTAGCTGTCAAAAGCTAAGGGGCGCCCTTTTTCAATGTCTATGCCGTTATATCAATTCTTTTTAATATTCATCCAGCTCTTTACGCCATCCGTATCCTCTGGTTCTGGATGAACTCACTTTAGTGGAAGCTGCGCTTTTTCTCTTAAGCTTGGCTTCTTTATTATTTTGGTACAATACTTCTCGTTGTGTTTTTCGGTAGTTGAATAGTCTCTTCTCTTCCAGTTCACCTGTTTGGACTGCTTCCAGTACAGCACAGCCCTCTTCGCGTTCATGTCTACAGTTACTAAACCGGCACTTAGAAGCTAGACCGCTGATATCACTAAACGCTAGATCAAGACCACCTTCATCTTCCCAGAGCTGCAGCTCCCGCATCCCCGGTGTATCTACGATAATCCCCCCATCCGGCAAAACAAACAGTTCACGGTGGGTAGTAGTATGACGTCCGCGGCTATCCCCTTCTCTAACATCCTGCGTAATCTGAAGGTTCTTCCCGCATAGCCAGTTGACCATTGTCGACTTCCCACAACCGGAAGAGCCCGTAAGAGCTACTGTTTGACCCTCACCAATGTAAGGCAGCAGCTTCTCGCGTCCTTCATCTTGTATTGCACTAACAGCATGTACTGATACTCCGGGAGCCGCGCTCTCCATTTCAGCGATTTTACTGTCTGCATCAGGACAAAGATCCGCTTTAGTGAGTAGAATAACTGGATTTGCTCCACTATTCCAAGCCATGATCAGATATCTCTCCATCCGGCGAACATTAAAGTCATCATTCAACGCGCTGACCAGAAATAATGTGTCTACATTGGAGGCAACAATTTGCTCATCTTGTGTATTTCCTGCGACTTTGCGTGAGATCACACTCTGCCGAGGCAATACGCCATGTATGATTCCATGCTCGCCGCCATCTTGCATCGCCAATGCTACCCAGTCTCCAATGGCAGGAAAATCACCCGAGGCTACAAATGTGTGTCTCAGCTTCCCGGCAAGCTCTCCCCACGTCTCTCCTACATCAGTTAACACCTTGTACTTACTGCCAAAGTCACCAACGATTCTCCCGGGAATAAATTGTTTATCCTCTGCATGACTCCACTTTTCATTCCATTTTGTACTCCAGTTTTCATTCCAACCATATTGCTTTATGCTATTCATTCATTTCCTCCTAAAAGATATGTTTATGTTTTTTCTTGCCCCTTGGCGTTTTCCGAGAACACAAAAAGCCGCCGGAAATAAAGACTCCGGCGGCGGTATATAGACATGTGGATTTATTACACCAAATCCAATCTTTCTACACACGCAAAAAAGCCACCGGACCCTATACGGTTCCCGGTGGCTCTAATAAGCGTAATTGAGCTTACCTGCTAAACTGCACGAATCAATTATTCGGCAGCAGCTGTTCCCGGAAGACACGTATCCACAACAGTTGAGTTCATTACATTTAAAACTGTCATAAAACATCGTCTCCTTCCGAAATTTAAGATGCTGTTATCATAATTGGTGCAGCAGTAAAATGTCAACCCCAAATTTTCCAGATTACAAAATAGCCTTTAATTCTTTCAGCTCACGGATCATTTTCCAAGGTTGGATGTCCAGCTGATCATCCCAAGGATGTTTCCTTTGCAGCCATATCCCTTCAAGGCCAGCCTTACCTGCACCCCAGATATCATTTACCGGATGATCCCCTATAAAAAAGGTTTGATCCGCAGAGGCACCCAACCTGTCTAAAGCTAATTGATAAATCGCAGGATCAGGCTTCGCAATGCCAACTTCTCCAGATATAACAATAGCCTTGAAGTACTCTCGCAGGCCGAGAATATCAATTTTGGTGTTCTGGATTTCTTTTTTACCGTTGGTGACCAGCCCCAAAGTATATCCACGCTCCACGCAATACTCCAGAACCTCCAAAGCATGCTCCATGGCTGCACCATGATTGATGTAGCTCGCATCATAATACGCTCTGATATGTTCAGCCGACACAGGCTTTTCCCAAGGCAGGATCTCACTAAGTTCTAAAAAAAATCCGTCTTTATCACGGTAGCCATCAGCGTCTCTGTGGATCATATCCTCGATCACGGCCTGCGCTTCCGCAGGTTCAAGATGCCCAAGAAAATCCTGCACGAACTGAGTGCTAAAGCTGCGAAATGTATAGTCGCGATCCATTAAAGTATTGTCCAGATCAAATAAAATAGCTTGTACATCCTTCATCAAGCAATTCCCCTTACATGCTGTTAATTTTCAAACCTAACCTACAGAATGTAATTGTACTATGCCTTTAGAGACAAAGAAAAGACTATTCAACAAAAAGGATTTGTGGCTTCCCTTTTACTGAACAGTCTTTGTGAAGATTCATATCTACGTCATTCCTTTACTCGAAATGCTCTGCCCGATGGGTCAGCATCATTTCTTCATCCGTAATATACAACGGAAAAGGAGGTGTTTCTTTTAGATAACTTTCTGTAGATAACAACCGATAATGAACCTCTGGCAACCAGGTGTCTTCAAGCAGTGGTAGCTTGCCTGTATCACTAATATAACTGTCTACAGCAGCCTGAACTAAATCAAGATAATACGGTACTAACTTGTCTTCTTCCTCGAAAATTTCATAGGTCTCTCGAGACATATAGAAATTCCGTTCGGGTATTCCACCCAAATAACGTTTCAGACGACTCATATCGATTCTTTTGTCCTCTAAGATTAATGCTGTTCTATTAATAGGTCCAGGCATATCTTCTTCGAACTTTCGAATCGCCTGTTTCACTTGAGGTAATGTGACGGTTACATGATCTGATTTGGGTTGCTTTTTTGTGCGTTTAAATAACATAACGAAAGTCTCCTTTCTAAATATGTCTCAGATAACGCTTACAATTCCATTTTATTCGAAATTCGAATAATTAATCAGTACATTTCAAATCGACACAGAATGTTAATATTTAAAAGATCATTATTTGACATATTCCCACCGAGTCCATACTTCTCGAGGATTTAGTTCATACTTGTCCTTCTCACGATACATAAACTGATGCATGATGAATTCACGACGAATAGTGGCAAAATCTTCATGAAACTGCTTAATAAACTCATTGATTTCCTTTTCCGTATAAACAACACCTGGCTCTAGCTTCTCAACCATGTATTGAAGCGCTATCAATTTCTTCTTGTATTGTGCGGGAATTTGCCGCAGCCGGCCATCTTTAGAGAAAAAATTACGAATTACAGTATCCTGAAGACTATTCTCAGGCAATTGCTCTTCCATATTCTCAGCTCCTTTCGAAAAAATAAATTGCAGTGAAGCTTCAGCCCCATTATTGATAAACTCCGGATTCAACTTAAAGTAAACTGTATTTTTGTCGCGTCTTTCCTTTATTAGAGCCGCTTCACGTAATTTAGCCGCATGATGAGTGACTGTAGGCTGCGATAAATTCAACTTCTCAGCCAGCGCTTGCCCATGCATTTCTCCTTGGGACAGAAGCAACAATAAGCGAAGACGCGTTGGATCAGCTAAAGCTTTATGATAACTCACGATTTTCTCCAACTGCACTGGGTTCACGCTCCTAGAATTTCACAATACATTGATACATTAGATATATATCTAATTATATAATAATCAACGTTGTTCTTGCAATGGATATTATACTCAATCTGCTCTTATGGAAAAATTCATGAATTTAGGGTAGGATTTAAAGAAAAGATAGTAACAATCAGGAGGTAACCCGCTTTATGAAAGATGTCATTATTATCGGTGCAGGTCCTTGCGGCCTCTCGGCAGCTATTGAATGCCAACGCCAAGGTCTGTCCAGCCTTATCATTGAAAAAAGCTTTATTGTGCACTCCATTTATTTGTATCCAACAAATATGCAATTTTTCAGTACGGCTCAGTTATTAGAAATCGGGGATGTTCCTTTCACTTCGACCAACGACAAGCCTTACCGTCATGAAGCGCTTGTCTATTATCGCCGAGCCGCCGAGCAATATGGTCTAGAGATCGCCGCTTATGAAGAAGCATTATCCATTGAACCGCTTGAAGATGGAACCTTTGCCGTACATACGTCAAATATGCGTGGTGAGCATCAGAAACGTATCACTGCAAATGTAGTTATAGCAACAGGTTATTTTGATCAGCCGAATATGATTGGCATTCCAGGTGAAGAACTACCTAAAGTTACTCATTATTTCGGTGAAGCCCATCCTTACACGGGAATGAAGGTAACTGTAATTGGCGGCAGTAATTCCGCAGTAGATGCAGCACTGGAGCTTATGCGTGTAGGAGCTACGGTAGATATGGTATATCGTGGTGAAAGCATCTCAGAGAATATTAAACCTTGGGTTCGGCCAATCTTTGAAGGCATGGTGCAAAAAGGGAAAATCACTCTGCACTTAGGCTCGCGTGTCACTGAAATTACTGCAAGCTCAGTAATTGTTACGGATCATAAGGGGGACAAGAAAGCATTGGATAATGATTTCGTTCTTGCCTTGACTGGCTTCCGTCCGAGCCGTACCCTCCTCACTTCAGCGGGTGTGATCATGGATGACGACATGGATAAGCCTGCTTTTAACACCTCTACCATGGAAAGTAATGTTCCAGGGTTGTATGTTGCTGGAGTAATCGCCTCCGGCCGCAATGCTAACGAAGTGTTTATTGAGACCGGAAGAGGGCATGGTAAGCTTATTGCAGATCACATTGTGTCAAAAGAAAGTTCTAATCCTAAGGAGTTGAAACATTAAGATGGACATGACCTCTTTGCTTTTGCTTGGACTTGCAGCGCTCGGAATTATCAGCAGCAATTCCCCTGTAACAATAGCAATGGTCGTCCTATTACTGCTAAGAGTACTTGGCTTACAGCAAACTTTTCCTTGGCTAGAAAAATACGGTTTAACCATCGGGATTATCATCCTGACCATCGGGGTCATGACCCCATTAGCCAGCGGCAAAATATCGCTGCAGACAGTCGGTCAATCCTTCTTGCACTGGAAGTCCTTGCTTGCTATCGCTATTGGCATTCTTGTCGCTTTTCTTGGAGGCCGCGGTGCTACGCTCATGACCAACCAACCCACAGTTGTTGCAGGTCTGCTGATTGGCACGGTGATCGGGGTTGCGTTATTTAAAGGCGTTCCGGTCGGTCCGCTGATCGCAGCCGGCATTTTATCACTTATGATCGGCAAAATGTAATAGAACAGCACAAAAAAGACCGCTTTTGGCGGTCTTTTTTATTGTGCCTTTTATTGAACCTTCTTCTTCATTATTCCTCCACCTGAGAAATGGACTGCGGAATTTGCTGCACCGCTCTTTTTTCAACGACTAATAAATCTTCAACGCCATACTCTGTCTTAATTTTCTGCAACTGCTTCAAAGCCTCTTCTTCTGTATTAAAATATCCTGCTTCCACGAGATATAAGCCCTTCTCATCCTTTAACATCCGCACATCCTCTAACCCATATAACATTTCTTCAGCCATACCCAGCGCCTCACCAGAAGGCTGTGAGACCGTTCTTAACGAATATACAGAGCCCCCTTTTACTTCGTCTCCTTTCTCTTTTAACGTAATCACTACCTGTGCTGGCTCTTTATATTCCTTTACCTCATAAGCAACCGAGTCCGTAAGCGTGACATTGAACCGAATAGCCGAATCATCTAGCGTAATTAGTGGATAAGCATCCTGGACATATCGGCTTTGTTTTAATGTCTCCAGATCTTTGACTGCTGAGAATTTTCTCGCCCCACTTACTGTAATCGTCATTGTTGCCGGATTTTCCGTAAACTTTACGTTATATGAGCTTGCTAACTGTTGTGTTTCATCTGGATTTGCAAAATTCAAAATCAATTGATCGCTATTCTTCAATTGTTTCACCGAAATAAAGTTCACATCTACTCCATCCTGAATGGTTCCACCACCTGCACTTCCTTCCGTAAATTGCAGAACACTGACCAGCTTACCTAGAACCGGTATTTGATCCATACTACTCGCAAAAGCAGGAACCGTATTTACACCCACCGTAAAAGAAATCAATACAGCCGCAGCTACTGATCCTGTCCATTTCAAGGCACGTTTTGAAGAACTATTTTTCTGTTTATAGATTTTCCCTCTTTCAATTCCTTTACGAGAAGCGAATGATAGTTCTTTAGGAATTTCAATCTCATTATAGGCTTGCTGTAGACGTTCTAGTTGCTTATCCAAAGTACTCACTCTCCTCCATACTTATTTTTAATTTTTCCAAACCTCTATAAATAACGGTTTTGACACTGCTCAGGGGCATATCGAGAACTTCTGCAATTTCCTTTATGGGCAAGTCCTCCAAATATCTCATCACAATCACCATTCTTGATTTTTCATCAAGGCCGCTGAGCGCTTCATGCAAGTCCATAACTTCTTCCCTAGATTTCGGAGCATAGCTGCCTCCCAGCTCTTGATCTATATACACGATTTTTTTAGATTTACGGATATAGTCCAGCGCACAGTTGACAGCGATCTTGGTGAGCCAAGTTTTAAAATATTGCGGTTGCTTCAATTTATGAATGGAGATATAGGCTTTGAAGACGGTCTCCTGCACAATCTCCAGTGCATCCTCTTGATTCCGCACATAGGAGTAGGCCATTCGGTATAAACGCTCCTGCATGCCGTCAATAAGCGCAGTAAAGCTGTCTTCATCACCTGCTATCGCCTTTTCCTCAAGCGTGGTTTTATTCACGTTCCTCACTTCCTTTCATGATGTTTATAAGCTTTAGACGCACATGATCTCCGAAAAGACTCAGATTCCGTTTAGAATTTTTGCCATAGTATAAGTTACTGTGTGCCGCCACCCTGATTGGAATTCAAAAAAAGTGGCCTTCTCTTTCGAGAGGACCACTAAGATGTTCAAGTATTTTTCCAAAAAAATATTAAGCGTCTAAATGCTGTACGTTAAATAATCGCGCATAACTACCCTCTATCGCCATCAGCTGTTCATGCGTACCCCGTTCAGTAATTTCACCATTCTCAAGTACGACAATCTGATCCGCATGTGTAATCGTTGACAGTCTATGCGCTACAATTAGTGTAGTACGTTCCGAAGAAAGAGACTGCAGCGCTTGTTGAATTAAATGCTCCGATTCCAGATCCAGCGCCGAAGTAGCTTCGTCTAATATAAGAACCTTCGGATCCTTGAGAAATACCCTTGCGATAGCAACCCGCTGCTTCTGTCCTCCGGATAGCTTAACACCACGTTCTCCCACTTCTGTCTCATAACCCAGTGGCAGCTGCTCAATAAAATCATGCGCATTGGCAGCTTTTGCTGCTGAAATGACCTCTTCTTCCGTGGCATTAGGATTACCGAACAAAATATTCTCACGCACAGATCCGCTGAATAAGAAATTATCTTGCAGGACCATGCCGACAGACCTACGCAAGCTTTCCTGTGTTAATTCCTGTATATCATAACCATCCATTTGGAGGCTGCCTTTACTGATGTCATAGAATCTCGGGATCAAGCTTATAAGGGAGGACTTTCCTCCACCGCTCATTCCGACGAACGCAATGGTCTGTCCGGGCTGAATACTCAGATTAATATCTTTTAAGACCCAATCATTCTCTTCGTTATATTTAAACCACACATTCTCAAAAGCAATCTCACCACGTGAATCCTTTAGCACTTTTGCTCCCGGCTTGTCTACAATATCATAAGGCTCATTCAGCAGCTCAAGCACCCGTTCAAGAGAAGCAGAGGCTTGCGTAAGCACCGTCGAGGAATTAATCAATCTCCGCAGCGGAGAATACATCCGGTCCAGATAGCCAAAGAAAGCTACAAAGGTACCTACTGTCAAATTGCCATGAATGACCTGATAACCACCATATCCGATGACCAAAAGAGGTGCTATATCCGTTAATGTATTAATAATTGCGAAGGTCATAGCATTCCAGCGGGTTTGCGCCATCGCTTTTTTAAGAAAGTTACCGTTGATGTCCTCAAACTGCTTCTGATCCACTTTTTCCATCGTAAAGCTGCGGATGATTGATATCCCTTGAATCCGTTCATGGAGATAACCTTGAATGCCAGCCAGAGCTTGGGAACGATCTTTCGTTAACAGCTTAAGCCGCTTATACAATTTGTTAACTGCAATTGCGTAAAAAGGTAATACCGAGATAGACACGAGCGCCAGCACCGGATTTAAATAAAACATAAATCCCAAAGCAAAAACTAGTGTAAACGTGTCGAGCCATACATTCATCATGCCGACTTCGACCAAATTTTTGGTCTGCTCAACATCGTTAATAAATCTGGAGATGGCTTCTCCCACCTTGGTATTCTGATAATACCGCAGTGACAGCCGCTGTAAATGACTGTAAAGCTTATTTCGCATATCGAACAACACTTTACTTGTGATAAGCTGAGCAAAGTATTGGCGATAATACTCTACGGGCCCTCTTACGATAACAAATAAAATTAAGGCACCACCCAAAATAAGCATCAAATGTGATACCCGTTCCTCAATCCCCATGCTCGGGTTCATTAGGAGGTCATCGACCACGTATTTCAGAATCATTGGCAGTGTTAGCGGAATACTGAATTTGATCATGCCGATAAACAGCGTAAACACAATCAATTTCATATAAGGTCGTACAAAAGTAAAATATGATTTCCATTGCTTCACAGGAATATTCTGTCCCTTCTCTTTAGTGAGTTGCTAAGTACAGTTGACTTTTGCTCTCTACAGTGTTTTTATAATTTTAGATCATAAGTACAATTGCAGTACCGAACTTCAGGAGGATAACGATGTCTAGACAATTTGTGACGGAAGCCGTCATGATGGCGATTTACGGCCAGCTTCTCGTATCGAGCAGCCCTGTAGAATATATAGTGCCTTATACTACCGTGATGGAACTATACGAACTGCGAGACAGCGATGATCCGTTGATGAACCGTCCGGACGACGACAAGCATGTTAAGTTGAAGATAAGTGAGCTCATTGCTTATTTTGAAGAACCGCTCAACGCGAAGAAGATCAACCGCTGTTTAGCTGTGCCTTGGGCGAAAAGCTCAGGTATTCTCCTTGGCGGGCAATCCAAAATCACCATCATTAACAGTATGGATACCGCTGCCTACGGTGAGATCTTCGATCCCATCGAAACAGAGCTTCTGCTGTCCTCACAACGTGAGAAAGTACCTATCCTAACGGATCAATTTGAATTGATTCAACGGATCATCGAGGGTGGAGTTCCAGTTCAGGTGTACGATATTGACGACTTCGACTTCGCTCTGGAGGAAGAAACCTCTCGCAATTTGCACTGATAACACCTATGTATCTCCAACTGGAATACCCTCATTTTAAAGACAGCATTTGAAAAGCCCCTGCCTTTTGGCAAGGGCTTTTCCTGATTAAAATAAACAATCATTAAGACAACTATACCTGCACTTCGCCGGATACCGGCTTTGGTTCGTACTTATATTCAATGTCATCCTCTGACTCAGAGTATACGATAGATAGGTCATAACCTTCCATATACCACAAGTCCTGCTCCTCCATGTAGAACACAATATCATCCTGTTTGACCTGAATAGCTGGACGCCCAGGTGCTTCTGTAGCAATGCCCAGCGAAAAACCGGGGTGAAGTCCACCTCCCGAGCTATAACGGGGAAATAAACGAATATAGTCTCCATTCTTAAGGTCCAATTCTCTCTTAAACCAAGCTGCCGCTGCTTGACTAATTTCCATGTTCATTTCTCTCAGCTCCTTTGTATATTCTAATCATAACGAAAATAAGTCGATATTCAAACAACTTTATGCAATTAATGATTTCCCATTCCATTTAAAATTAAGTTTGACAAATTCGCGAACCGGATGATAAACTCTGAACATAACTAAACGTCTTCTAGTTATTACCAAATTAATGAAAGGGGTGAGCGCGGTGTTTACGAAGTTACAGCCATATTATTTTACTATTGTTGGAATTTTTACTCAACCGAATACCGAAGCAGCCCAAGTGATTAAGCCATCCTGAAGTTTTTGCGAGTCTTATGGACCGTATAACTTTAGTTCTTGAAGGTCTCTCACATGCTTGGTGCTGTAACGCACCGTGCGCATGATAGCTGTAAATTACAGGCATATCGTCCGTTTTCGGATGATATGCCTTTTTTGTTTGCTGAAGAGATAATCACTTGCGCTTTTATCAGCATCACAAGCAATCATTACAACCTGAAAGGAAGGGATTTACTTGTTCTCTGTTCTTCGCGATCTCGGCTGGTTTTTTCGCCGAGAAAAAAGGCGTTACCTGATTGGACTCATATTACTCATAGGTGTGGGCGTTCTTGAATTACTCCCTCCACGTCTGCTAGGCAATGCCATTGACGACATAGTACGCGGTTCGATTACTACAGCTTCGCTTGCCAAATATATCGGCATGATCTTCATTTTGCTGCTAGTTATTTATTGGATTACCTACATATGGATGCACAAACTTTTCGGAGGTTCCAACCTTGTTGAGCGCCTGCTGCGCTCCCGATTTATGAATCATCTTATGACTATGACACCTTCGTTCTTCGAAAAAAATAGAACTGGTGACCTCATGGCCCGGGCAACCAATGATATCAGAGCCGTCTCAGCTACCGTAGGATTCGGGATGCTTACACTGGTGGATTCTACAATCTACCTTACGGTTGTGCTGTTTGCGATGGGCTTTCTCGTAAGTTGGAAATTGACCCTTGCAGCAGTATTACCATTACCCCTAATTGCAATAGCTATGATTTTTTATGGTAAAGCTATTCATGATCGGTACAGCTTAGCGCAGGATGCATTCGGAGATATGAATGACCAAGTGCTCGAATCTGTCTCTGGTGTGCGCGTAATCCGTGCTTATGTCCAAGAGCGTCTTGATGAAAAACGTTTCTCGGATATTACTGAAGATGTTTACAACAAAAATATGGCCGTAGCTCGTGTCGATGCTTTCTTCGAACCAACCATCCGCTTCTGTGTCGGACTCAGCTACATTATTGGTCTTACTTATGGGATTTACCTTGTATTCCGCAATCAGATCACACTGGGTGATCTAGTCTCCTTTAATATGTACCTCGGTATGATTGTATGGCCGATGTTCGCTATTGGAGAATTGATCAACATTATGCAGCGTGGTGGAGCTTCCCTCGAACGTATCGACGAGACGTTAAACTCCAAACCCGATGTTCAAAATGCTGCCCATCCCGTTCAAGTTCCCCACCCTACTCGAATCGAGCTTAACGATGTGACTTTCCGTTATCCTTCTTCGACGATAGACAATCTAACCCATGTAAACTTAACCCTGAACCAAGGGCAGACATTAGGTGTAGTCGGGCGTACAGGAAGCGGGAAATCAACACTGCTCAAACAATTGCTCCGCGAATATCCGACAGGTAATGGAGAAATCCTTATCTCTGGTGTGCCTATTCAACAGATTTCCCTGGATCAGCTGCATAGCTGGATGGGTTATGTTCCACAAGAGCAAATCCTTTTCTCCAAATCCGTTCGGCAAAACATTCAGTTTGGTCTAGACAACGCCGATGACGATACGATTATGCAAGCCATTACAGCTGCCGCTTTCCAGAACGACCTGGGCACATTGTCCGATGGTCTGGATACTCTGGTGGGTGAACGTGGTGTTTCCCTCTCCGGTGGACAAAAGCAACGTGTCTCTCTGTCCAGAGCTTTTATCGCTAATCCAGATATTCTTATTCTGGACGATGCCTTATCAGCCGTTGACGCTCGTACGGAAGCTCAGATTATCGACAACATCCGGAATGAACGTGCCGGAAAAACCACATTAATCTCTACTCACCGTCTCTCCGCCGTCCAACATGCCGATATGATTGTTGTACTGGATAACGGACAAATCGTTGAGCGAGGTACACATCAGGAACTATTGGATTTGAATGGCTGGTACCGTGAACAATATGATCGGCAGCAAGTCGAAAATAACTTATCGAATGATTAAACTACAACCATAAATAAACGAGCTACGACTACGCAAAACATTTTAGGAGGTGTCACGGTTGACACAAAGTACAGGCAAACGCCTGCTGGAATATGCATTGACCGCAAAGAAAACCTTTATCGCAGCCCTTCTGCTGCTTTCAATCGGGGTAGCGGCAGAGCTGGCAGGTCCATTTATAGCCAAAAGCATGATCGACAATCACATGCTGGCCATCGAGAAGCCCTATTTCAGCACTACGTCTCCCGATAAGGCGGCTGAATATAACAATAATTTATACAAACGCGGCGATCGCTTTGAGCCTGGTGAAACTAAAGGCCAAGAAATTCGTGTTCTTCAAGCAGGGAGAAGTTTCTATTTTATTAACGAAGCTGTAACACAGCCTGACGGTGAACGAAAGTTCATCGATGGAGAGATGCATATCACCCGTGGTGATAACGAAGTTATCTATCCCGCGGTTAAGCTGTCGGCCGATGAGCTGTTCGCTTTTTACAAACCCGAGCTTCCTGGAATCTATCAGTTGGTCGGAATGTATGCTATTTTTCTTGTAATCTCCATCTTTGCTGAATTCGGAAAAACCTACTGGCTGCAATCTTCGGCGAATCAGGTAATCCGGAAGCTGCGGACAGATGTATACGCACATATCCAGCGACTACCCGTTCATTTTTTTGACAATTTACCTGCTGGTAAGGTAGTGTCGCGGGTTACAAATGATACCGAGGCGATTAAGGATCTATTCATTGCGGTCCTCTCCAATTTCAGCACCGGTATTATCAATATAACTGGCGTGTATATCGCTCTGTTCTTACTTGATGTCCGTCTGGGTCTGATCAGCTTGTTCATTGTACCTATTCTTGTGCTGTGGATCGTGCTCTATCGCAAAATTGCGACCAAATACAATACGATCATTCGCTCACGTCTAAGTGAAATTAACGCCATTATTAATGAATCGATTCAGGGGATGTCAATCGTCCGGATATTCCGCCGTCAGAAGCAGCTTAGTGCAGAATTTGAGAACCTGAACGATGATTACTTGAAATATCAGAATAAAATGTTAAATCTGAATGCTTTCACGTCCCACAATCTGGTGAACTCACTTCGCAGTCTCTCTTTTGTGATGGTGCTTTGGTATTTCGGACATGGCAGTATTACTGGTTCAACCTTTGTATCCTTAGGCGTTCTGTATGCCTTTGTCGATGTGCTCGGACGTTTGTTCCAGCCTATCACAGGTATGGTGAACCAGTTGGCGAACCTGGATACTTCTATGGTATCTGCGGGACGTGTGTTTACGCTTATGGATGAACCTGGAGAGAATGTTACGGACGGCTCCATGCCACGCTACAAAGGGAAAGTGGAATTTAAGAATGTATCTTTTGCTTATAAAAAAGACTACGTCCTGCGCGATATCTCCTTTGAAGCACGCCCGGGTGAAACTGTCGCTCTTGTAGGTCATACGGGTTCCGGCAAAAGCTCAATCATCAATCTGCTGTTCCGGTTCTATGATCCACAAAAAGGCGATATTACGATTGACGGTCAAAAGGTTACGGATATTCCGAAGCAGTGGCTGCGGAATCACATGGGCATCGTGCTGCAGGATCCGTACCTCTTCACGGGCACCATTGCTTCGAACGTCAGCCTAGGGGATGAACGAATTTCCCGTGAACGGGTAGAACGTGCTTTGCGTGAGGTTGGTGCGGATAAGTTACTCGCTCATCTTCCACAAGGATTTGATGAACCTGTCATCGAAAAAGGAAGTACTTTATCTGCGGGTCAGCGGCAATTGATTTCTTTTGCGAGAGCTCTCTCCTTTGACCCAGCTATTCTCATTCTAGATGAAGCTACCTCCAACATCGATACAGAAACGGAAAGCGTCATTCAGGATGCGCTGGAAGTTCTCAAAAAAGGACGCACCACTTTCATCATCGCTCACCGCTTATCCACGATTCGCAGTGCAGATCAGATTCTAGTCCTGCATCACGGAGAGATCGTAGAACGCGGCAGCCACGATGAACTGATGGCGCTTGGCGGAAGATACTTCCGTATGTACCAGCTGCAAGTAGGTGCTGCTGCTAACAGCTCTGGCGATAACGCTGGCGCAAGCAACCGTCCAGCACTCGGAAACTTGCAACCCTCTCTTGAGAAAATATAATTTACAACCCTGAGTCACTTCATTGTGATTCAGGTTTTTTTCCTGCTTGATCTTAGAACAGATGTTCTGTATTATGGAAATTAATACATAACCTTGGAGGAGCAAACGATGCTTACTTATAATTTGACTAAGAAACAAGCCAGGCTTTTTCTGCTATCTCATCAAAAGTTAACTGCTGGAGCTATCCCTTCTGGAAAACTTAGTATTTATGACTATGTTCGTCACGTAGGCTGCATCCAATATGACCCCCTTAATATCGCTGGCCATAATCATGAGCTGGTCCTCCAGGCAAGGATACCGGGATTCACACCAGAACTAGTCCAAGAGCTTCTGTATAAAGACAGGCTGCTCGTTGATGGCTGGGACAAGAACATGTCAATTTATTGTACAGAGGATTGGCCTTATTTTAAGCGGAGAAGAACTGCTGCTGCCTCCCATCATCAGGCTAATGAGCCTGTAATGGTCGCTGTAGCACAGGTTCGTGAAGAGCTTCAGAAGCGTGGCCCCCTCTCCTCTCTGGATTTAGACGGAAAGGAAAAAGTAGATTGGGCTTGGGCTCCGACAAGATTATCACGAGCTGCAATGGAAAGCATGTACTTTTGGGGAGAGATTGTTGTCCACCATCGTGTACATACCCGGCGATATTATGATTTCGCTGAACGTTTGTTACCCTCAGAGCTGCTGAGTTCAGCCGATCCAAATGTCACGGAAGAACAATTTCATGATTGGTATGTGTTACGTAGAATAGGAAGTATCGGCTTGTTATGGAATAAATCTGGAGACGGATGGCTGGGCATATCCGAACTGAAGAGCAAAGAGCGTGCGGCGGCGATTCAGAGATTGCTGGAGAAGGATAGTCTCAGAAAAGTTTGGGTCGAGGGGATTAAGGTTCCGCTTTATATCCGCAGTATAGATGCTCCAACCTTGGAGTCTGTGATACTGCAAGAATCTGAAGAGATTGGGCTTCAACCACGTGATTCATTTGCGGCCGTTTTGGCTCCGCTGGATAATTTGTTGTGGGAACGTGAGCTGGTTCGGCAATTATTCGGATTTCATTACCGCTGGGAGGTCTATAAGCCGGCAATAGAACGAGAATATGGGTACTATGTACTGCCTATATTATATAATGATCGTTTTGTTGGCAGATTTGAACCGGTGATGGATAAGAAGAGCCAAACATTGAATATTAACAATTGGTGGTGGGAACCTGGAGAAAGCCTAACACCGGAGATGATTCCGGCATTAGGCGAAGCTTTAACTGCACTCTCTCGCTGTGTTAGAGCTTCTTCGGTTCATTTTAGACCAGAGGTTGTAACAGCTTGCGGATTAGAAGGATTATTACAATAAGTTTTCCTCCTCTAATCCAAGTTTCGTGAACATTTCTGTGCAGTAGCCTTGCAGTTTAACTTCAAGTCTACTTGCTTTATTTTTAAAACGTTTCAGCTCCCGAATCATTTTAGCCCTTCCGGCAGGCGTAAAGGTTTCCTGTATACGCTCTTTAAAGTAATCATGAACGATGTAATTACGTTGTTTCCACACTTCCTCCAACTGAGCGGTTTCTTGCTCCGAGAAAGGAAAATGATGTTGGATTTCTTTGATGAGTTGGCCGAGTGAATTGCTGAGTTTTCGCTGATAAAGGTCTGTCAGATCTGCTTCTGTTGGCGTTTTTCCTTGTGATAGCTTAGTAAGCAATAGCAAGTTGGTAAGCTGCTGCTCGAGGGCCTGTCCATAATAAACTGCCAGTCCAAAATAGGCGAATAACTCTTTTGATTGTTCACTCTCAGGTACATATGTATCCTTCATCTTTTCCCCCACTTCTGTATCCTTGTTCCTTTTATCTATACAAGTTATGTTTTGTTGTAATCCCTCTGTCTTGATCTGTACAAATAAAAACCGATAAGCAGTGTTATATATACTAATGCTTGTGCAAAGGAACCTAACAACTCCGCTAATGACAATGTATCAGCTTTCATCATGGCCTCCATTACAGGAGTTACTGGCGGCAACAACCAGATCAAAAAATGAAATATACCAGGCAAACTTTCGCTGATTTGTGCTCCGCCCAGTGATAGTATAACGATAGCTAACAACATACCTGTCGCATGACTGCCTTTTTGAACCCAAGAAGATTGAAAGAATAGGGCAATAGCCACACCAAGCATACCCAATAATCCATGTCCTATGAGCGCGAGAATTAACCGATATCCCCCGGGTGATTCTGCAAAATGACCCGTTACCCAAGGATAAAGGACAATCAATAGATCTAGCAGCAGCGTTAGAAATGCAAGCGTTAAGATACCACCTGCACTATGTTTAGCCGCACTTCGCATGTGAACAACTGCAATCTGCCGATGAACAGCGTGCTCATGATTCAAAAAACTAAGACTCATCCAAGCGCAGCTTATAAAGAGCATTACTGCTGTAGCGGCATAGCTATTCATAACTGGATTGGGCTTATAAGAATACAATATCAAGACTGCAATCACAATCCCTGCTAACGGGCCGAAATAACGCTGAGATCGAGTATAACTTCGCAGCATGTAAACGATAAACGGATACACGTAAGACCCCCTGTTCAACTCCTAGGATTCATCCATTTTTCTAAGTCATGCGATCCTCCGCGAGGTTCTACCGATTGTATTGAACCACCCGACTCCAAGATAACCCGCAAAAAAGTATCTGATTCTGAACTTGTTACTGTCAACGCCGTACGTTCTATGTTACAACTATCCTTAAACGTATTTATTGCAATGAAACCTGCCATTTCCTTCAATTGCTGCAGTTTCTGAATCGACAGATTAGACAATAGTATGTATGTAGAGGGTTTTATGTTTAGCTTCTCTGACCCCTGAATTGACTTTACAATTTTCCCTTCATGTATCACATGAACCTGATCCGCAAGCAATTCAATCCATTGGGGTTCATGTACAGAGAAGACTATAGCAGTCCCCTTATTTCTCAAAACGATGAGAAGATCAGCTAACTTATTCATTGATGGGAGATCAAGGCCCGACATAGGTTCATCAAGAAGCAGCAACGAGGGACTTCCCAACAAGCTTTGAATCAAATTAATTTTTTGCAGCATTCCTTTGGAGAAATTTAGCATCGACTGCTTGCGAAAGTGCTCCAGTTTAAAAAGTTGAAATAACGTTGTTAGCTCCTGTTCGATCAGGACTGGCGCAAGGCCGCTAATCTGACCCATACTTCGCAAGTACTGTTCTGGGGTCAGCTTCAACCCTGGAAACATCTCAGGTGCATAACCAATTCTCAGATTTGGATCCTTACAACTCAGCTTTCCTGAGGAAATTTGGACAAGTCCAGCTAAGATTGACAACAGGGTACTTTTGCCGGATCCGTTTCGTCCGATCAGAGCTGTTACAGTTCCCTTTTCTATAGTGAACGATACATCCTCCAATACGGGTCGGCGTCCATACTGTTTACTGATCTGCTCTAATTCAATTAGGGAAGTAGCAACACCTATACTACCGCCGGCAAAGTTACGATCTACTAAGTTCGCCACTTAACATTCTCCCTTCATATCTACTGTTAATTCTCCGGTTCCCTACGAATTTCCTCTTCTAGGAATCAAAAAAAAGAAAGAACTGCCATAGCAGCCCTTTCTAAAATTTACTTTCAATCCAGTATTTCTCCCCTTTTTTTGTTTATTTTATATTCTGAGATAAAATCTCATCGGCTTGAAGGCGGAACTGTTCGGCAGCTTTTTCAGGAGTGATTTTGCTGAACATAAGCAGATCATATAATTGACGTAATACGCTAGTTACTTCTGAAGCACCCACCGGATCCGGTGGATCTATCGGACTGCTATTCTGCTCCACCCAGTCAATATATTCAAAAACCTGTGCAAGCTCTGGCTCTAGAAATGGCTTCATCTGCTCTTTAATAGCTGAGGACACCGGGACGCCACGTTCTCCCTTAAGCACTTTATTAGCTTCCAGATTATTGACAAAGAAATTAATGAATTTTGCTGCTTCCTCCTTTTGCTTAGAGCTTTTTGAAATCGAAAAAAACATCCCTGGTTTCAAGAATAAGCCGCGATCATTGTGCGGGCCTGGCATGGTGGCTAAAGCCAGCGGTTTTCCGTAACGCTGAACAGTGCTAATAAACTGATTAGAATATCCCCAACCCAGCAATGCTTCCCCTTTGTAAAAAGGGTCTTGATCCGGTTTGTTAACATCTAACGTCCAGATATCAGGTTCGAAAATCAGTTTTTCCTGCATCAGACGCTGCATACGTCCGAAATACTCTACAAACAAGCGATCATCGCTATAGCCAAGGGTTATTCCATCTTCCGAGAACAATGACGCTCCATTCTGCCGTAAATAATAAGCAAAAAACTGTTCTGGCGTCAGATAAGTTCCCAGATAAATTCCTTTCCCCTGTTCCTTTAAAGTAACGCCGATCTGCTCAAAATCCTCCCAGCTCCAATCCGTCCCTGGAGGCTCAATTCCCTGCTCCTTAAAAACTTCTGGATCATACACACTGTACAAAGCATTAATCCCTAGATTAAAACCATATAGCTGCTCGCCTAGTTTACCTCCGGCAAGATTGTTGTCGCTGATGCTGCTCGTATCTATAAGTCCGCTCTTAATATAAGGTGACAAGTCTTGCAATAAATTCAAAGTTCCATATTGCGAAAGGTAAGAGATATCCATTTGGATAATGTCTGGAAGAACATTGCCTGCTGCACTAGGTGCAAGCTTTTTCCAATACTCATTAAAGGCGCTGTAATCATATTCAATTTTCACCAGAGGATTCTGTTGTTCATACATTTGGATAACCTGAATTGTAGCGTTATTCCGGAAGTCACTTCCCCACCAGGCAATCCGGAGGTTAATTTTTTCTACTGCATTCTCTGGTGGAAGGTCCGTTTGTTGCCCGCAGCTACCGAGAGTTGTAATCATGCATAGCAGTGCCAAGCTAAGTATGAATCTGCGCATCACCTACACCTCCTGCGGGAACGGCAAAAGAACACTGACTTTTGTTCCAAACCCAACCGTACTCTCAACATAAATGCCATATTCCTCACCGAAGGCAAGTCTGACCCGGTCACGGATGTTAAGCAAGCCAATACCTGTGCCTCTAGTCTCTACTTCCCCATTTAGTAATCGTTTGAGGAAATCTGCTTCCATTCCGGGGCCACGATCCTCAACTACAATCGCTAGCTTGCCATCAAATGGTTCAGCATATAATAGAATTTGACAAGGTTCAATCATCGTCTCAACACCATATTGAATAGCATTCTCCAACAGCGGTTGCAGGGTTAGCTTTGGAATAGAGACAGTATTAAAGACCTCTGGAATCTCCATATGAAAATCCAAACGTTTCTGAAACCGATAATTCTGAATAGTGATATAATGCTTCACAATTTCTAGCTCTTGCGCGACTGTGATTACATTTTGTTTCAAACTGATCGATGACCGAAGAAGAAAAGCAAGCGAGACAACCATGCTCGAAATCTGTGCATGTTCACTTTTTTTAGCTAACCAGTGGATCGAATCCAGTGAGTTATAGAGGAAATGAGGATTAATCTGCGCTTGCAAAGCCTTAAATTCTGTCTCTTTTATAATCAGCTGGTTGGCATAGTTCTCTTTGATCAATGTGTTAATCTGTGTTATCATCTGACGAAATGTCCGTTGTAATAACCCCACCTCATCCATTTGCTGAAGTGGAGGAGCCATCAGCTTAGTATCCATACTGTCCAGATCTCCATATTGAACCTCTTTCATTTGACTGATCAGCGAGCGAATCGGTTGTGTCAGATTACGGGCAAAGCTCATCCCTAGCGCAATTATAATCACAATCGCAATTCCAAATACAATGATCATTGTATTCTTCAGCCAAATGGTTTTTTCAAAAATATCATTATAAGAAACATAGTTGTAGTAAGTCCATCCAGAGTAGGAAGATTGCTTCTGTGATACAAAGGCAACTTCTCCATTCATCTCTTTGATTTCGTATCCAGCCCCTGATTTTAAAGGCTGTAAAACCGCCGTTACACCGTCCGCCACTTTCCGATAAGGATAAACCAGTTCCTGACCTGCTTTCAAAATAATATCGCTGTCTTCTGCGGCCACACCAGCGTAATCTTGGGCTAACCTCCCTATATTAATGCGTAAATAGAGCGTGCCCAGCTTATCTAGCGTCATTGGATCATAAGCTCTCACTTCTCGGACCATGACCAGCATCGGATCTGAATCGTCAGGATACAACCAACGTACAGCACCATTCCCCGCTTCTGCCTCTCGGGTCATTCGTGCCGATTTCTCCTCTGTGAACAGAATCGTCTCTCCGTATCTGCTGACCTTCCCTTGGGAATCGATCAAATGTACAGACTGAATGTAACGTTCGTCCATACTGATATGCGTCCATAACCGATCAGCAATCATCTGCCGTGTAACATATCCAGTAAAATCGGAATCATCTTTGCGCAATTCCTTAAGGCCTTCTTGAATTTGCCGATCAGCAATCATCGTCAAAGTCATGGATTCCAGCTTTTTAAGCTCCATATCAATCGTAGTCGAAGACAAATTAAGCAGCCGATACGACTTGTCATAAAGCTGCTTGTCATAAATAGAGTAGGCATAATATAAAGAACCGAACGCCATGGATATAATCAGAATCAGTATCAGAACAATCATCAGGAACACCTTCATTTTAATACTCAAATTCCGATAAACTTTCATCCGGGCTCTCCTTTGTCACTGTAATATAACTTGTATACCACATTATGGATAACCCGGATAGTCTTCTTAATCCGCTTATTTAGCCATGTAACGGTCATATGCAGCCTGATGGATTTTTATAGCTTCTTCAATGCCCATTCCTTTGATCGTATCCACCATTTTTTCAAATTCTGAGATTGGTTTCTGGCCATTAATGATTGCTGTCATCGTTTCATTCAGATACGTGTTGACCTGACTCATAATGGAAGTGCTTTTGCTGGCTTCGTCAACGCTCAAACGAAACGGAGGAAGCGTCAAATCAGAGCTAGCCTTCATCCAAGAAGCATTAGCCTCTCGTTGCCCCTCATCGAACAATAAAGCATCCAAATAACGGCTATCCTGATTGATGGGTCCATCCATAATCGAAAGCGCATATGAGGCTAACGCCTGATCGTAAGTCAAACCTTTAGGATTGTTGGTAATGACATCTGTGAATTTTATTCCTTCTCCTTCCTTCACATAGCTCTCACCTTCAATTCCGAAGTTGAACAATTCATGTCCTTGCGGGCTGTAATTGAAATCCATCCATTGGACAATATCCTTCAGTTTCTCCTTATCCGCTCCGGTAGTGATTGCTTCACCATACGTCAATACTTTATTGTTCATATTAAAAGTAGCATAAGCTGTTCCGTTAGGAGAAACCGGCCAAGGTACACCTGTAAGATTAAAGTTCGGATCGGTGTCGCGCATCAGGTTGAAGAATTTGCCCATGCCGCTAAAGACACCACCGCCATAAGAACCGGCTAAATTATTCGTCACTTTATAATCAAAGGCTTTGCCATCGTTGGTCATAATTTCCGGATCAATAAGCCCTTCCTTATACCATGTGGCCATCGTTTCCAAGAAGCTTGAATAACCTGGCTGAATCGGCCCGTATTCGACCTTATCCCCATTCATCTGAAAACCGCCGATTACCCCAAACCCTGGTGAGAAATCGTGCAGCTTCGTCAGGTCACCAGGACCCCAGTTTCCAGTGAACGCCAGCTCATCGGCCTTCCCGTTGCCATTAGGATCTTTTTCTTTAAACGCTTTCAAAACAGTATGCCATTCCTCAATGGTGGTCGGCGGCTTCAGTCCCAGCTTATCGAGCCAATCCTTGCGCATAATCAATCCTGAAGTGGCATTCAGCTTCAGCGCATCCAGCTTCAGAAGAGGGAACATATAGATCGTTCCATCATCCAGTGTGATTTGTTTTTTTACATCCGGGTCGGATTCAATGATTTTGCGAAGATTCGGTGCATATTGTTCTATCAGCTCATTTAAACGGATAATTCGGCCATCCTCAATTAATTTCTCCGGCCCACCAACCGCATCCGCCCAATTATAATAAATGACATCTGGAAGCTCTTTCGTAGAAATCAACAGGTTGAACTGATCCTTCTGCTGTCCAAGTGGTGGGTGCGTAAACTTCACTTTGATGCCAGTCAACTCTTCTTTCTTTTTATAGCTGGCCATATCACCAAAACTCTCCAAAGAAGCGGTAAGCTTACCATCATTGGCACGCCAGTAATTAATCGTCATTCCGTCTTTTGTAATTGGCAGTGGAATTTCTGTCAGCTTCTCCACCGGCGTATTAGTTGCGGTAGTATTCCCCTTATGATCTCCCGCCTTATTACCCGCACTAGTTCCATCATTATTGCCTGAACAGCCAGCCAGCATTGTAGAAAGAAGGACGGAACTTAACATCATGGCCCCTATTTTTCTTTTCACCCAAAATCGCCTCCATAAATAAGTGTTATTTATTGTTTCACGGCACCGATTAAAGCGCCTTGAACAAAATATTTCTGGATAAACGGATACACCAGCATGATTGGTAACGTTGAGATTATGATAGTGGCGTATTTGATGTTCTCACCGATAGCGAAGCCTGTATCTACCCCAGCTCCCATTGACTCTGTACTGCTGCTAATCAGAATATCCCGCATTACAATTTGAATCGGATAGAGATCCTGACTGCGCAAATACAGCATCGGGGCTACATAATCATTCCAATGGTCAACCGCATAATAAAGAGTCATAACCGCGAGAATAGATTTGGACAGTGGCAGTACAATTCGGAATAAAATCAAGATATCATTAGCTCCGTCAAGCTTCGCCGACTCGATCAAGCTGATCGGTATTCCCTCAAAGCTAGTTTTCATTATCAAAAAATAAAAAGTACTAATCGCTCCAGGTATAATCATCGCCCAGCGGGTATCGACCATTCCGAGGTTCTGAATGAGCAGAAAAGTCGGGATCATCCCTCCGCCAAAAAACATCGTGAAGGTGATTAACTTCATCAGTGTTTTTCTACCGAAAAGATCTGATCTGGACAAGGAATACGCTGCGATTGATGTCATCAATAAATTAACGATTGTCCCAACAGTTACATAAAAAAGTGTATTTAAATATCCACTATAGATTTTCGAATTTTGAAATACCGCTTTGTAAGCTTCGAGCTGAAAGCCTTCAGGCAGCAGCATTAATGACCTGGAACGCAGCAGTTCGTTCGGATCACTCACAGAGGAATTCAGCACATACAGGAGCGGATAAATCGATATAGCCATGATGCCTAACAACAGCAACACATTAATACAGTCAAAGATACGTTCACCTGCCGAACGTCGCATAGGTTCACCTCCTGTTCCTCACCAAAGACTGGTGGAGTTCACTTTTTTACTAATAGAGTTGGCAAGCAAAAGCAGTGAGAAATTTATAACCCCGTTAATTAATCCAATGGCTGTGGAATACGTATAATTGCCTTCCAGCACCCCAGAACGGTATACAAAGGTTGAGATAACATCCGAGGTTTCATAGGTTGGAGCGGTCTGCATCAGTAATATTTTTTGAAAATCGGAATTCATAACCGCGCCCAGACGCAGAATCAGCATAACGACGACAGTAGGCATAATTCCCGGCAGGGTAATGTTCAGAAGCTGTTTCCAGCGACCTGCGCCATCTATTTTGGCAGCCTCATATAATTGGGGATCAATTCCGCTAAGCGCCGCCAAAAAGATGATGGAAGCCCAGCCCGCACCTTGCCAGATGTTGGAGAGAATATAAAGTGGCCGGAACATATCCTTCTCTGCCAGAAACATCACAGGCTGTAGATCAAAAAAGCTACGAACTACGTTAAACAACCCGCCATCAAGTGCTGAGAATGTTTTTAACATGCCGACAACAACCACGACTGAAATGAAATGCGGCATATAGCTAACGGTTTGAATCGTGCTTTTGAACCACTTATTCCGGACCTCATTTAACAGCAAAGCCAATATTATGGGTGCCGGAAATCCGAAAATAATACTGTAAAAGCTAAGAATCAGTGTGTTCTTAATAATCCGCCAAAAGTAGTAGCTTTCAAAAAACATTTTAAAATTATCAAACCCGATCCACTGCCCCGCCATAATCCCTTTTATAGGACTATAGGATTTCTGAAAAGCCATTAGCAGACCGTACATCGGCCCATAGCTGAAAATCAGATAAAAGAGCACCACGGGAATTAACATGATATACACATATTTATTCCGCTGCAGTTCTTTTTTCACATAAGACCATTTGCCGAGTTTCATACCGGACTTCTTGGTCAGCAGCTGATGCTTAAGCTCCATTGGTTGGCCTCCCCGTATGTAATATGACTAGCTTCCTTATGCACATAACTTTACAGGTAAAGCTGTCCTTTCCCCATGTTCATATCCGGTAATTATTTGTTCAAAACCGTGGAACCCTCTTTGTCCTCGCACACAAAAATACCCCACAGTACTTATCGATCAAGTACGTAGGGTATATGGGCTATCTTTAAATGAAACAATTATGGAGCCGTTTTTTTATATTCGGAAGGAGAAAAACCCGTGAATTTCTTGAAGGCTTTGCTAAAGTAGGATACATTATCTCCAAAACCGACTTCTTCAGCTAGAGGTCCAATCGTAAAATGTGCACATCCTTCGATGATTTCGAGCGCTTTTTGCATCCGGTATTTCATAACATAATTCGTAAACTTTTCCCCCGTTTCTTTCTTGAACATCTTACTAACATAATCAGGATTCATATAAATCTCCTGTGCAACAGTCTGCAAAGTTAATGTCTCTTCACAATAACGCCTATCCACGATACGCTTTACCTCTGCCACCATTTGCGATTGCTTACTGCGATTGCGGCTATAACGATCAAGGGTAATCTCTTCTGCAATACTCATTACAAACTGCTGAAAAGACTGGAGCGTGCTAGTCTCCATCATTCGAGGCAGCTTATCAATATATGTTTGCATCTTGTTTTGATCACTCAAACGTATAATCTCCATGAAGATCTGGATCAGATAGGATTTGGTCTTGGCAATGTCATATCTAAGATTCAGAAGTTGATGTAAAAGTGACAGCAGCTCGCATTCAGCATCTGCCCAGTGCCCCGCTTTAATGAGCATAACGAGGTGTTCGAGATCCAGTTGCAGCTCTAGACCTTCCTCATCCTCTGGAATGCTGATATCTTTTTCTGTAATTAAGCTCCCTTCCCCCAGATAAAATCTATGGCTAAGACATTCAATCGTCTGCGTGAATAAAAGCCTTACTTGCGTCAGCTCTCCAGGTTCACTTAATGCGGCCGTCAGATCAATATGATAATATTTCATAAAGGTAGCGCGGATGCTGTCTATTTTCTCAAATAAAGCAGCTTCAGACAGGTCATCTTCCATTAATAACAGAACACGCCGCCCTACGGTGGAGCTTAAAATATGATGTTGAAAAATATCTCCCGCAATATTACTGACCGCGAACAAATGCTCATATTCATGTTCTCCTTCAATCTCTACCAGCAGTAGCCTAACACGTTGACTCTGAAAATTCAGTCCAAACAGCTCACCAAAATATTTCCATTCCTCCACACCATAGGTCTTGTTCGTCACAAGCTCCTTCAGGAATTGTTCTTTGGCATGTGGAAGTACACGTTCCAGTCCATATTTTATCGATAGGATAAAGTTCTCCTCGTACTGCCGTTCCTCTCGCTTCTGAACTACCTCGCTTAGCGCTTCATTCAGGCTCTCTTCGCTGCACGGCTTCAGTAAATAATGTTTAACCCCATACTGCATCGCCATCTTAGCATAATCGAATTCTGAGAAGCCTGTCAGCATAATAAAAGAGGTCTCAGGATGAAGCGCTGTAACCGTCGCCACCAGCTCCAGCCCGTCCATTCCCGGCATACGAATATCGGTAATAATAATATCAGGTATAGCTTGCTTGATTAATTCTAATGCCTCCAAGCCATTTTGCGCGGTTCCAATAAGTTCTGTGCCCAATGCTTCCCAGTTCATTACCGATGAGATGCCATCCAGGATAATAAATTCATCATCAACTAAAAGGACCTTTTGCATGATACTGCTCCTCCAATCTTTTTTGTAAGCGCTATCAATAATATGTAAAAGGTTAAATCTGTATGTATTTAGCATTCTACATGCTTGTTTCCTTTTTTTCTACCAATAGCATGAATCAAACAGACCTGGATATAAAAAACCAGACTATTGCTATATCTCTACAGCAACAGTCTGGCTATTAGTTCATATATGAGAGTTAAGTTATACGATTTACGCATATACCTCAACAGCATCGCTAATCAAACGGCATGCCTCTGCAGCTTTACGGCAGGCATTAATACATTCTTGGCAGTGATTATGTATATGCTTGCTGCTCTCATCCGCGCATGCTTCACATATTTCTGCACATAGTTTTAGAATTCCAGATACAAACGGACTTTGACGGGTCATTGCTTGAATGGCATAAGAACAAATATCCGCACATTCACGATCGAGTCGCATGCTCTCACGAAGAGATGCAAGATCATATTCTTTTAGGCTTGAGACATAGCTGTAGTTACAGGCATTCATACTTTCGAGACAAGCGTCAATGCACTCCTGATATTGAATTCGGGTCATAGCCTTCAACCTCCTGCATTTTTAATGGTATGCCTTACTATTAACCTACAAGATTAGGAATGAACCACAGCTTCTTCTGAAGCAGAACGGATTACAGGCTTCTTTTGATCGTTCCAGGCCGAACTAAAATACGTCCTTCCATCTCCAGCAGCTTCGTGCGTAACTCACTGGATGAGAAATGTTCCCCGATAAATACAGCTACGTCTGGCACTTCGCCTTGAGGTGTGATTTTCATAAAATCAGCTTCACGGTAAGCATATTGAAAAAGAAAACGACTGGAGGTGTCATTAAAGGTCACAATGCCTTTAGCCCTATAAACATCCCGCGGAAGCTCCTTGACGAACTGCTCAAAGGTCTCGCTGTTGACAGGTCGTTTGAAGTAATGTGTGTATGCCATCACGTGATCGTGGGAAGCATGGGTGCCTCCAGAAGGTTGCAGAGCTTCCTCATGCACATGGCTTTCACTGTCGCCCTCTTCAAGCTGTGAATCCGTAAGAACTCCACCTGCGCTACGCAGAAGCTCCTCTGTGTCGATCTCACAACGCTCCGCTGGCATAATCGGTGCATAAGAATTCCATTTTCGCAGAACGGTTGTGATCTCTTCTGCTTCATCTGCTGAGACACGGTCAGTTTTATTCAGAATCAAAACAGAGGCGCAGCGAATTTGCTCCTGCATCAGTCGATAGGTTGCGCCTTGCTGCGCACGGTACAATTCGAGCAAATGCGCGGCGTCAACGACAGTGATCAAGCTTTTCAGCTCTACTTTTTGATACAGTGAAGTTTCGGTTACGCCATCTACAATTTCCAGCGGGTTCGCCGCACCTGTGGCCTCAATAACAACAACATCCGGTGATTCCTTCTTGATAAGAGTAGTTAGCTCTGTACTGAGATCTCCTCGGATAGAACAGCAGATACAGCCGCCGAGCAGCTCAGCCATAGGAACGGTTTGCTCAACCAGCAGCCCATCCAGATTCACTTCACCCAGCTCATTCATCACTACTGCCGGGCGTAAGCCCTGATCTTTCCAATGTTCCAGCAGGCGCTGCAGCAGGGTAGTTTTGCCGCTTCCCAGAAATCCTGACAATATATACACAGGTACAACCTGTTCCATGATTCATCGCTCCTTGCAAATTACGGGTATGGTAGCGAGTTTACTACATGATGCCAAAGCACGCAAGCGGCATCCCTATAACCTCAAAAGATTAGCGCTGGATAACGAAACTTGTCTTTGCTTCCTCCATACCCTATCATGAGAACATCTCTAATTTAGGAGCTGATCTCATTGTCATCCGTTGAAGAACATCGGAAGGAAGCACCACAATCCGTATCCTGCTATATCATTACCGTCTCCGACACCAGAACTACCGAAACCGATACCGGTGGAGCTTTAATCCAATCCATGCTTGAGGCTGCCGGATATGAAGTTATAGGGCGCACCATTATCAAAGACAACTATCAAGACATTCGTGAACTACTCTATAAAAACGCTGATCACACTGGAGTTGAAGCCGTGCTGCTCACGGGTGGAACAGGAATTTCTCCCCGTGATACCACCTACGAAGCAGTTTCATCCTTGCTGGATAAAACGCTGCCGGGCTTCGGTGAGATTTTTCGAATGTTAAGCTACACAGAAGACATCGGTTCTGCAGCAATCCTTAGTCGAGCAATTGCAGGTACGATTGGCAACACAGCTATTTTTTCTATGCCCGGCTCCACTGGAGCCGTTAAATTGGCTATGGAACGGCTTATTATCCCGGAGCTTCGTCATATAATGCGAGAGATATACAAACAATAATCCCACCCATTTTTTTATAAACTAGACAAATAACCAAGCATACCTTTGTTCTGTGCGTATAATACGGTAAGTTCACACACAAAGGAGCTGAAGGAAATGTCAGAAGAATGTCCAAAATGTCCGGCCCAAACTGTCACTGACCCACCTAAGGTGGTTTATCAAGATTATTACCACCCTCAAGTTGTGAATGTTATTCACCCGGTAGAAATCGTTAGACGCCATCACTGTGTCCCAGTTCCTCGCCATTGCTACACCTATTCTGTTAAAGATATCATGTGCGATAACTCCATGATGCCTAGAGGCAGAAGATAAAACTCTACTTCATAACTCTATTAAAAGAATCCTATAAGTGAGAGAAACATCCATGTCCAACGCATGGGGATGTGCTCTCGCTTTTTTCTGCATAAAAGATTTGACAATCCTGATCATTCCCCCTATAATTTTGAACACTTTACGCGAAAGTGGTTTTTGATTAACCAAACAGTTAATCGGAAAGGAAAGAGATGAGCTCACTCCAAACTTTAAATCGAAAGATCAAAACGGTCGTCAGTCCTTTTCATGAGTTATTATGCAGTCTGCATGTCTTCCATCAACCAGAACACCATCCAACAAGATTACAATGGGCTTTGGAGCTCAAGAAAAGAATGCCTCTTGCTCTACAGGAGAACATCCACACACTTGGGCAGTTGTCAGAACGTTGGATCGCTCTGCTAGATTTACCGGACCGTATGGGTGTCCCTATTTCTTGCAATCAAGGAATCACCCTACTCAAAAAACTTCCGGATGCAGAGCTAGTGTATCTATTTATGAATCAAGAAATTGCACTAAGTACCATAGTCGAATGGCTGAATGAATCTGAAAGCAAACGTTCGCTGATGAAGTTGAGTGGAAACGTGAAGTACCTGATAAACAATCTGGCTAGTGTTCGCAAGCTGTTAATCTCAACATTAATTACATACGAACATGATTATTTCGGGCAGGAATGGGACTATATCGAACCATTTATGAACATCTCAGCCGCTCAGTTTCAAGACTTAGCCAGTCGTTCCCCGGAAAAGGCATTAAATACGCTCCACCCACGCCTCCTCTCAGAGAACGGGACTCTGACAGTACAAAAGGCTGTAACGTATTACTTTCCTTATGACCAGCTTGGACAAGTGTACGTTTTTCCTTCTACATTCATATTTCCGCATCTGCTTGTTGGCTGGTTCGAAGACACTTTATTTTTGCCTCTCACGGTGGATGTTCCCGGTCTTGCCTTTAGTGAGGGACCGCCGAGTGACCTGTTGCGCCAACTCAAAGCTTTAAGTGATGATACGCGGATGCGAATTCTGAAACTGCTGTGGAAAGGGCCGCATTGTACCAAGCAGCTTGCGCCAATATTGGGTATTTCTGAAGCTGCGGTCTCTAAACAGCTAAAACAACTAAGTGAAGCAGGATTTACCCAATCACAGCGAAAAGGGAATTATTTATTTTATTCAGTGAACAAAGAAGTCTTTGATAATCTGCTCATCCTGCAAAGGCAGTACCTTGAACAATGAGGTTAATGAAAGGTGTGAGTACATATGTGGCATATCGCTATCGCAACCCTAAAAAGAAACCAAAAATCTAATCTTAGAGCCTTTCCCTGGACCTTTACATTCGGGCACATTATTGATGGAGTTTATCTAGTCATCATCTCTTATTTTTCTTATGTGTATCTAATCAAAGGGGATATAGATTCAAAATTTGCTATCTATAGTGGCAGTGAGGACTATCTGACCTATGTAATTATTGGAGGTATGCTCAGTATATTTTCCGTCAGTATGATGATGAACGTATCCAGGGCACTTATTACCGAATGGAGGGAAGGTACACTTGAGGCACTGTTGCTCTCTCCTTCAAGCCGGAGCGGTTATTTTCTAGGAAACGCAGTCCAGCAGTTGTATCGAAGTGGGGCGGAATTGCTGGTAGTTCTCTTCTTTGGCCTTTTAGCAGGACTTCGACTCCCCTCAGTTGACTTCCTATCTGTCTTCGTGGGAATTTTGCTATTTTTACTATCGTGTTATGCGATGGCGCTGGTGCTAGGAAGCATTATGCTTTATACAAGGGACACCTTCATTGTGCAAAATACTCTATTTACGCTAACTGCTCTACTGTGTGGATTTCAGTTTCCAAGGCAATACTTGCCTGACTACTTGCAGGTTATAGGTGAGATTTTCCCATTGACCTATGCGCTACAACTCCTTCGAGGCTCGCTGCTAACTGGAGAAGCAATACGATTACCTGACATATGGCCAATCATACTGCTTAGTGTTGTATACATAACGGTTGGTCAATGGACAAACCGGCGCATAGAGCGCGGGTTGTTCGAACGATTCTAAAACCTTGGAGGAGTGAAACCATTGATTAATATGCATGAAGTTACTAAGATTTACGAGAGCAAACATAAACTGAGCTGGTTCCGTTCGGAAAAAAGATCAGTGACAGCAGTGAAATCACTATCTTTAGATATCGCTGCGGGGGAAATCGTAGGTCTTCTCGGTCTAAATGGCGCTGGAAAAACCACTACAATACGTATGCTTTCTACTCTCCTAGAGCCAACCTCCGGCAGTATTGAAGTCGATGGAATGTTACTACACAAGAATCGACAGGCCATTCAGCAAAAAGTAAATATGATCGCCGGAGGAGAACGAATGTTGTACTGGCGGCTCACAGGTAGAGAGAATCTTGAATACTTCGGTAAACTCTATGGAATGAACAGCCCTCACATCGCTAGAGAAGCAGAACGTCTTCTGGAGGAAGTAGGTTTGACCCAAGCTGCTGACCAACCCGTTGAACAATATTCTAAAGGGATGAAGCAACGGCTGCAAATCGCCCGCGGACTTATCAACGATCCACAATACTTATTTCTAGATGAGCCCACACTTGGCCTAGATGCCCCCATTGCGAGACAGCTTCGCATTACGATAAGAAAGCTTGCACTGAACAGTGGAAAGGGTATCCTTCTGACCAGCCATTATTTACAGGAGGTCGAAGAACTTTGTGACCGAGTTTATGTACTGAATCGAGGCGAGCTTCTGCTCTGTGACAAACCTGAACGGATTATCCATCAGGTTGCAGGCTCGCAAACTGCTCATTTAGAGGTTACAGGCTGGCATGAATCACTTCGTCCCAAGCTACTAGAGCATCTACGAACAGTTACTCAGCCTGCGGAATTAATGGGTGTCTGCGCAACAGAAAAACTAGAACTTCAAAATGATGGACTGCAGCGCATTTCTGTAAAGACACCTTCGGCTGATAGAATCATTACAGAGCTCCTGCCATGGACTACTGAGCAGGGGCTTAGCATTAAAAGCTTCGCATCCGAAAAACCTACTTTGGAGGATGCGATTATCCTCCTTTCGGAAGGAAGGGTATCATGAACTTACATAGCTTATGGTTTACCCTTAGCGCGGAGATCACTAAGCAGCATCGAAATAGAGTTAAGGGACGCGCAGTGTTTTTTTCACTTCTACTCTGGCCGGCGCTCACCTTTTTAACCACCTACTTTACTATGCAGCCCTTTAGAACCGGAGCAGGATCAGCACTCTCAACAGTAATACCAGATGGACGGATTCCCCTTTTTCTGCTGAGCGGATATCTCGTCTTTCAGTTATACTGGACGGTTGTGCAAGCCGCATGGTTATTCGAACAAGAACGCAAAGGGGGCACACTTGAGGTAGTGTTCCTAACGCCAGCGTCAAAAATGGCCTTCCTGTATGGACGTTCCGTATATTCACTATTTCACGGAATATGGATGTTCGCTTGCTTCTCCATTCTGACTTTCATTTTTCTTGCGGACGTAACGACTGTTAACTGGGGCGCCTTATTACCTGTATTAATACTTATCATGATATCAGCGGTTATATGGGGAGCTTTGCTGTGTGCGATATCTCTCTTCTCAAGGGATTCAGGGCTACTTTATTACATCTTTCAAGCACCAATGGAGCTGTTTGGCGGGGTTCGTATTCCACCAGCAGTATTCCCAGCATGGGCAACGGGTTTATCCCTTCTGTTTCCACTCACATATAGTCTGGTTCTTGTGCGCGGGGCGTTATACGATAATATCGGTACTAGCTGGTGGTGGGCTCTCGGCGCTTTAATCGTAGGTAGTGCTTGTCTTGTCATTTGTACCCGCTATCTTCTGGTTAGAGCAGAACAACATGCAAGAGTAAAAGGAAACTGGACTTTATTCTAACTGTAAATGACCAAGTCTTTAACACATAGGACCTAAGAGACGTTATTTGCTGGTTTTTAGCTTTTTCAGAAGTTTCGCGGACTCCAGTGACACTATTCCTTCAAAAAGGGTTCATTTTGGGAGTTTTAGGACCGATAACTGCTATGGAGTCCGTTAGAATTACGCGCAAATGCTCCCTAACCACAAAATAACCCGGCAGACAAATCTGCCGGGTTATTTCATATTTTATATACTGGAGATAGACACAGCTTATAAGTCAGGATGTTCGTGTTTTGCCTTGAGACGATTCCAACGGCGCTCAACTTCTTCTTCGAAGCTGTGTAAAGCTGGCTCATTCTCAGGTTTCAACAAATGACGAGTTTTACCCATTGTCTTCAGCCATGCTGAGAGCTCAACACGTTTGCCCTTATCTTCAGGATTATATGTGATATTCGTAGAACCATGCTCTACTTCATATAACGGGAAGAAGCAAGACTCAACAGCTAATGATACGATGTTCGTGCCTTCCTTATCATCAGACATCCAGTTTAGCGGACATGCGATCAGGATTTTACCATACACCAAACCTTCGTTTTGTGCGTACCACTGTGCTTTTGCCGCTTTTTTCACCAGATCCTGCGGATAAGCCTCCGAACCCGTGAAGACATAAGGAATGTTAGTAGCCGCCATAATTTGTGCTGTATCTTTATGCTGAGTAACTTTACCTTGCTGCTGCTTGCCGATACTGGAGGTTGAAGTACGGTGACCCAGTGGTGTCGAATAGGACTGCTGTGCTCCAGTATTCATGTAACCCTCGTTATCGTACTCTACAATAATCATTTTGTGACCACGCAGTGCAGCTCCAATTGCCGGTCCCATCCCGATGTCCATACCGCCATCTCCGGTTACCATAACAAACGTAAAGTCCTCTTTAAGCCCTAGTCCATCCAGCTCACCGCGACGTTTGCGTTCCCAGAACATCTCTACGACACCGGACAAGGTAGCCGCTCCATTTTGGAAAAGATTATGGATAAACGTTGATTTATGGGAGGAATACGGATACCCCGTAGTCGTTACCATGGCACAGCCTGTATGATAAAGTGCGACGATATCCCCTTCAATCCCTTTAAAGAAAGTCTCCAGTCCTGAGAAAATCCCGCAACCTGGACACGCACCATGCCCTGGGGAGAGCCGTTTAGGTTTCTTCGTCAAGCTGCGCAGTGGCGGAATCCGTACGCTTAATTTGCCTGTTGCTTCATCCTGTTTCACAGTGATTAACCCTGTCTTCAGTGAGTCAAAGTCCATTGGCTTCAGAAGACGTTGCGGAGCTTTATCTGGTGTACCCGGATTGTGGCCATAATAATCAAATGGTATGTCTACTCGATCTGCAGCAACAGCATCTATTGCTAATTGGAAAAAGGCATGACCATCTTCTGCGTAGAAGTCCTTACCACCCAAACCGTAGATACGGCTAATTACTTTAGTCGTAGTGTTGCCATATGTGAACAGGGCTGCCTTGATTTCATTGACCATGTTACCACCATGTCCGCCAACAGAATCTGCACGGTCACCAACGGTGATTGCTTTAACATTTTTCAGCGCTTCAGCAATTTGCTTCTGCGGGAAAGGACGGATCATATTCGGCGAGATTGCACCGGCTTTGATCCCTTGCAACCGAAGCTGATCCACAACATCCTTAATAATCTCAGAGGCAGAATTCATCAAGAATACGGCTACTTCAGCATCTTCCATCCGATATTCCTCGATCATTGGATAATGACGTCCGGTTAACTCAGCAAATTCCTTCGCAATTTCTTCAAAAACTTCACCCGCATTGTACATAGCTACGGACTGCTGATAGCGGTTGTTAATATAGTCAGGTTCGTTCATATAAGGACCAACCGTTACCGGATTATTGCGGTCTAAAGTATCGGTAAAGCCTGTTGGAGGTTGTGGTCCAACAAATTTATGAACATCCTCCCGATGAGTAAAAGCTTGAACGCGGCGTTTCTGGTGGGAGGTGAAATATCCATCTGAAGCCACCATTACCGGAAGACGAACTTTAGCATGTTCCGCAAGCTTCAATGCCATTAGGTTCATATCATAAACAGATTGTGGATCCCGGCACATTAAAATAGGCCAACCTGTATTCAAAGCAAAATACAAATCTGAATGGTCCCCATGAATATTCAGCGGTCCAGAGATCGAACGGCAGATTAGATTCATAACCATAGGCATACGCGTACCAGCTTGTACAGGCAATTGCTCAAGCATGAACATATAACCTTGGGCACTGGTAGCATTAAATACACGTCCGCCAGCCGTTGAAGCGCCATAACAGATCCCAGCAGAGCTATGCTCGCCATCTGACGGAATCAGCATAATATCATGCTGGCCATTCGCTTTCATCGTATCAAGAAATTGTGCTACTTCTGTCGATGGAGAAATCGGAAAATACCCCATTACATGATAATTTATCTGATGAGCAGCATAAGCCGCCATTTCATTGCCGGATTCATATAGGAATTTCTGCTCTACTTTAGCAGAGCCTACTTCTTTTTCATAATCTATAGCCACGTGTATTCCACCTTTCCTCCGTTAATTAGGCCTCAGTAACGAGATCAAAAATATGCCGGACCGTATGACTCTCTGCGTAGCCCTCTTCCTCACGTTCGCCAGACAAGGCAGTTGTAGGACAAGCTTCTACACATTTTAAACAGCCTTTGCAGTATTGATAATCAATACCTTGCAGGAACATTTGTGGACGCCCCTTCTTATCAGGCTGCTCATCCCAAACAAAACACAGATCAGGACACACCGTATCGCACTGCGCACAATGAATACAATCCTCCTGCTTAAAATGAGGCAGCAAACCGGAGCGAGAAATGCTCAAGTTCTTTAAAAAGCTGCTGCCAGGATTCGTAATGGTACCGCCGATAGGCTGTGTTTCATAACCCAATGCGGAAATATCAGACCGCACGAACTCAGGCATTGTCACGCCCGCAGGCAGTGGAAAATGCATAAACTTAACTTCATTAAATCCACGGTCGAAAGTAGTCAGTGCTGACTGTACTGCCTGTGGATATTTTTTGCCTAGTGATTTCTCTATAACGCCTTTCATAATTTCAGGGTCCAAGAAATCACACATCCGGAACAACGCGCCTAGCATCGCCATATTAACGCGGTTTTTCTCATCTAAGGCGATCGTTGTAGCATCAACGACTGCAATAGTTCCTGCCATCATATTCAGGGAGGATTTCAATTCCTCCGGCGATTTTGCTGAGTTCACCAATACTGTGCTATGTTCATAAATTCCGCTAATTACGTTAACTGTCTTTGCTAATGCTTCGTGAAATACCCCAACAACATGCGGACGCTCAACCGGAGACGTGTCACGAATAGGCGTATTCAAATCACAAAACCGGATATGCGCTTTTACCGCTGATCCCTTCTTCTCCGAACCATATGACGAAAAGCTGACCCCATTCATTCCAGCACCGACAACACCTGCTTCTGCAAGCATTTTACCAGCCAGGTTCGCACCCAACCCTCCAATTGACTCCAGACGAATCTCAAAAAATCCGAGCTCGTTCACTTTTGGTAACTGTACCACCGACATAGCCCCTTTCAGAATGTCATCTAGTATAATATCCTTTTGACTTTTTCAACGATTGTAACTTGATTTTGCAAGACGCGAAGTGACAAATCTTGCATTTTCCAAGTGTTGCCTAAGCTTATTTATCTACTTTCATTTAGCAATAAAATTAAAAATTAAGATGTTAAATTCATCACATTCTTCATGATAAATATCACACACCGATGAAAAATCACCTCTATTTCTACAAATGTGTATCATTTATACTTTTCAACTAGTCCATTTCAGGATAAACTGATTCTTGGTGTAATTTTTTGAACCTACTTAGGAGGCATTAAATGTGAAGTCAAACGAAGCATCATTACAGAAAAAATTGCTTCCACGGCATATCAGCTTTATGGCGATGGGCGGCGTAATCGGTACGGGGATTTTTAAAGGAAGCTCTGAAACGATAAGCATTGCTGGACCAGGGGTTGTTCTCTCCTATGTATTGGCAGGCTTGCTGCTACTAGTCGTTATGGGTGCAATTGCCGAAATGGCCACGGTATACCCGAACAAAAATATGAAGGAATTCATCCGCGAGGCTTTTGGAGAACGGCTCTCCTTTATCGTGGGTTGGCTATATTGCTTCATGTGGTTGACTGTCTGCGTAATCGAAGTGCTGGCGGCAGGAAGCTTCTTGCAGTACTGGTTACCGGATGTTCCATTATGGCTACTGAGTCTAGCAAGTGGTGCTTTAATTATTGGCATCAATATGATGAGTGTAAGCGGTTATGGAGAGACGGAGTTTTGGTTAGCAGGAATCAAAATAGCTATGATTATCATCTTTATTATTCTGGGAGCTGCATTATTGTTTGGGCTATTGCCTATGTCTGAAGGGACTCCCTATTTAAGTAATTTTACGGATTATGGCGGATTATTCCCACAAGGCTGGACACCTATCTTCTCTGCCCTTCTGGTCGTCATGTTCTCCTACGGCGGATCTGAGCTGATTGGACTAACTTTAACAGAAACTCAAGATGCAGAAAAAGTGTTGCCTAGAGTTGTCAAAAGCTTCATTTTACGTGTTATTCTGTTCTACACCATTCCAATTCTGATCATCTGTGGGTTAATTCCTTGGAATCAGCTTAACGAGCATACCAGCCCCTTTGTGCAGGTATTAGCAGCTACAGGACTTAAGGGTGCTGACCATGTTATGAACTTCATACTGATTACGGCTGTGCTCTCTGCTGCTAACTCCGGTATCTACGGCGCCACACGGATGTTGCACTCTTTGGCTTCACAGGGTGAAGCTCCACGTAGCTTAGCAAAGACCTCAGCAAAAGGTGTGCCGATCAACAGTCTTAAACTTTGCGCTATAGTTCTTTTTGTTGGTTCTATGTTAGCGTACTTCGCACAGGATGGACTTTTCCGGCTGCTGATGGCTGTTCCCGGCTTCGTAGTAAGCTTGGTATGGATCAGCATCTGTCTATCACAGCTGAAGCTGCGGAAAACCTATCCTAAAGAGCCAAGCTTTAAAGTGTGGGGGTTCCCTTATATTACGATTTTGACGCTTATCTGTTTGTCGGTTATCACGATTTCCTTCCTTTTCGACACTCAGAACCGGATCAGCATAGGCACATGTCTGGGCTTCCTGCTGATGCTTACCATCTGGTCATTCGCTAAATTCCGGAAGAAGAACTAAACTATATATCTCGCACTTACATGAAAAAAGGTGTATCCATTGTTCTTGGCGATTGCGTAGAACGGGGATACACCTTTTCTTATGGGACCGTTGATTCGCTCACTCACACCGGATTCACCTCATTCTGCGGGTTTTATACCGCTGATTTGCCTACTCGCACCGGATGCGCCTCATTCTGCGGGATTTATACCGTTGATTTACCTACTCACACCGGATTCGCCTCATTCTACGGGATTTATACCGTTGATTTACCTAATCGCACCGGATGTGCCTCATTCTACGGGAATTATACCGTTGATTTGCCCACTAGCACCGGATTCCCCTCATTCTGCGGGAATTATACCGTTGATTTGCTCACTCGCACCGGATGTGCCTCATTCTACGGGATTTATACCGTTGATTTACCTACTCACACCGGATTCGCCTCATTCTGCGGGATTTATACCGTTGATTTGCCCACTCACACCGGATGCGCCTCATTCTACGGGAATTATACCGTTGATTTGCCTCCTCGTACCGGATTCACCTCATTCTGCGGGTTTTATACCGCTGATTTGCCTACTCGCACCGGATGCGCCTCATTCTGCGGGATTTATACCGTTGATTTACCTACTCACACCGGATTCGCCTCATTCTATGGGATTTATACCGTTGATTTGCCTCCTCGTACTGGATTCGCCTCATTCTGCGGGATTTATACCGTTGATTTACCTACTCGCATCGAATTCGCCCTATTCTACCGGATGTACTTATTCTTTTAGGTGTATGGTAATTTGTCGATATACTTTAACTAGTGTTCTGTTGCACAAAATGCAACGAAATCCAAATCAGATATACGCGGACAAACTAGCTAAATATACTTTCAGAAAATAAACTCACGGCTTTCGAAGTTAACAAACGCAAGCTTCACCCAAACGTCGGCTTCACCCAAACGCAAAAAAGCACGGGAATCTAATCTTCCCGTGCTTCTTTCCATCGAAACTACAAAACCTACTCAATCTCCGGCTGAATATGCTCCGCGATCAATTGCTGCTTGCTGGTCCAGACCTTCTCACTCAGATTCACCCGGTACACCTCTGGATTGAGCTTACGCAGATATTCCGGCCAGAACAGATCCTTCTGCTCCCGATGGTAACGGCGAACTTCATTCAGATCCGGCAAAGTATAGACCTGGAAGCCGTTCACGTAAATCGGCTCAAGCATAGGCAGCGCTTCATAACGCTCCACATACTTGTGCATGTATGGATGCAGCGGATTAAACAGCTTCACCCGACCGCCGTTACGTGGAGATTCCTCTTCCGGGAAGCAGATATAATCTGCTAGCGCTTTGCCATTTTTCCCGATAATCCGGAATACGTCCTTGCTGCCTGGTGTGGATACTTTTTCAGGGTTAGAAGAAATCTTGATTGTCGGTACCATTTCTCCAGTTGCGGACTCAATTTCTACCAGCTTATAGACCCCACCCAAAGAGGGTTGATCCGAAGCCGTAATCAATTGTGTGCCTACACCCCATGTGTCGATGGCTGCACCTTGCAGCTTCAGATCCATGATTGTATTCTCATCCAGATCGTTGGACGCCACAATCTTCACATAATCGAGCCCCGCTTCATCCAGCATATTCCGTGCCTGCCGGGATAGATAGGCCAAGTCACCGCTGTCTAAACGGATACCGATCATCTTTTTACCTTGAGCTTCAAGCTTTTTGGCGGTTCTAATCGCATTCGGCACACCACTGCGCAACGTATCGAAGGTATCAACTAATAGTGTAACTTCATCCGGCATCACCTTGGCATAAGCATCAAAAGCTTCCTGCTCGCTGCTGAAGCTCTGAACCCAAGAATGAGCATGTGTACCTTTGGTAGGGATGCCAAACATTTTACCTGCCAGCATGTTGGAGGTTGCATCAAAGCCGCCGATATAGGCCGCTCTAGCGCCCCAGACCGCCGCATCCGCTTCTTGTGCCCGACGGGTACCAAACTCCAGGAGTATATCATTCGGAGCTACCTGCTTGATTCGGGAAGCCTTCGTAGCGATCAGCGTCTGGTAGTTCATGAAGTTCAGAATAGCGGTCTCCACCAGTTGCGCTTCCATGATCGTCCCTTCCACACGGATTAGTGGTTCATCCGGGAAAATCAACGCCCCTTCTTTCATCGAATAAACGTTGCCCTGAAAATGAAATTGCAGCAATTCTTCCAAAAAAGCAGGAGCGTAATTTTCTTCTTGCTCCGACAAGTAACGGATATCATCTTCGGTGAAACGCAAGCCGCCGATGTACCCCACGATACGCTCTAATCCTGCGAACACGGCATAGCCGTTTCCGAAAGGCAATTTGCGGAAATAAGCTTCAAATACAGCTTTTCGCTTATGGCTTCCATTCACCCAGTGAGCATACATCATATTGATCTGATATTTATCTGTATGTAGCGCAAGTTCTCTCTTCAAGTCCTCATCTCCTAATATCCACGTTGCTGTATGTGTATGTTTTTTATAGTATTATGCCTTAACAACGTCTGCTCCTAAACTTCCCCGGAAATGATTTAGTGCCCATTTATGTCCATCCGCGTTGAAGCTGGCGACCGCATCTTCGTGCACAGTAATAGTAAAACCTTTGTTATATGCATCCACCGCAGTGTGCAAAACACATATATCTGTACATACGCCAATCAAATGAAGGTCAGTAATGCCACGTTCCCGCAGCTTAATCTCCAGATCAGTTCCACTAAAAGCGCTATATCGAGTTTTGTCCATCCAATAGATGGAATCCTGGTCAGCTTCATAAACAGTTTTCAAACTTCCATAAAGCTCCCGCCCTCTAGTCCCTCGTACATTGTGAGGTGGAAACAGTTTACTCTCGGGATGATAAGGATCATTGTCTTCATGTAAATCCACAGCCATTACAACATAATCGCCATTTTGGACAAACTCAGACGTTAATTGGCTGATTCTTGGCTCGATATCGATTGCAGGCTGCCCAACCGGTAAATTCCCATCGACAAAATCATTGGTAAAGTCAATTACTATTAGTGCTCTCATGAGAATCGTCCCTCCCCTGATTTAAGACACTACGTATAAATGGACAACAATGGCTCGTGATCTGTAAACATATACAACTGAGCCGGGCGTTGTGAGTATTGATTGGAGCTGAGTGCATTGCCCTCTTCATCTCTCACTTCTTTTAATATACCCTGACGGCTGCGTGTTGACGTGATTTTACGAATAAAATTTGGTTCTTTAAATTCTGGCACTACTGTCTGAATTACCTGATAAAGCTCACTTAGCGTAAAATGCCTAGGCAAAAACTGTCTTGCTATCGTTGTCTGCAGCATTTGCTGTTGGATACGTACGTATGCATCCTTGATGATTTCATGGTGGTCAAAAGCGAGCTCCAGTTCTTCTAACGCTTCCTGCAACGTAAATAAACCCACTTCACCCGCATCGTCGGAAGCTTGTCTTTGCTCCAGCATCCACTCTTCTACTAAAGCGAAAAAGGCATGACTGATAATCCATCCCCGAGGGTCGCGGCCAGGTGTACTATAAACCCCAAGATATTCTAAGTGACCTCCATCAACACCGGTCTCTTCTTTCAGCTCACGAGTTGCAGCATCATATATAGACTCATCTTCCTGACAGAATCCGCCTGGTAGAGCCCACATGCCTGCACATGGCCATTTTTTCCGTCTAATTAACATTACCTTCAACTCACGTAAAGGCAGCGTCTTAGTGACCGTCTTCCGCTCGCGTTTGGTAAGTGTAAACATTACAATGTCGGCCGGAACACCATCCGGTGTACGATATTTTTTGGCGTTATAGGTTAATTCCCCATTGTCGCTCATAATTGCCCCATCCTTTTCCGAAGCTGTAGTTTTACTTATTCGTATCTTTAAATGTACCAAACATGTTCTTCATAAATCAACAGATGAATTCCATTATTTTACATTATCCTACAAAAAAGACTATATGAGAAACGACGTTGTCGTTGAATTATAAGGATTATGTATTTTCATGTACTTTACTTCTACCTCTTATATTGAAATAAAGGGACGGATCTGCATCCGCCCCCTGAACTGAGTGTGGGTTATCCGCATGTGGTCGGAGGCGCTTCAGTGCCGGCTTCCACATTTATTTTTTCCGAAACGGTATCTCTAATCACGGAAATTACCAGCTGAAGCAAATAATTAATGTCGCTCTGGCTTTGCTGAAATTCGTTCACGACTGGAATACCGTCGATCTCATCTTGCAGCACTTCAATTTCACGTTCAATTTTGGCGACCATATCTTTATTATTGAAGCTTTCGAAGGCCACGATTTCTTTTTGTTTTTTCTTAATGGTCGCAATCAGTCCTTGCACACGCTCGTGATTAAGAATTTTTTGCTCAGCCTGCTGAAAATGGCGTACCTCTTCACTGGTTGAGATTAATGATGCTAGTTCTTTAGCTTTGCCCATAATATCCTCGCGAACGATCAGATCACGGGTATTATAAGTTTTCATTCCATATTTATTCAACTGTTGTTCTTCTGTACTCATTAGTCATCTCCCCATTCGTATGTGATTAATGAACAGCTGCGGCCTCGACCACAATATCCCCTTTAATGTACCATGTTTTGGTATCTGTAATTCTCACGTTTACAAATGTGCCGATAAGCTCCTTAGGACCTTCAAAATGGACCAGCTTGTTAGCGCGGGAACGGCCGGAAAGGACTTCGGAGTTATTCTTACTCTCCCCTTCAACCAGCACCTCTACAACTTCACCCAGCATCCGGTCATTAATGATCCGGCTGTTCTCTTTGATGAGATCATTTAATCTTTGCAGACGTTCACTCTTCACCGACATCGGTACATTATCTTCCATCGCCGCTGCTGGTGTGCCCTCACGTGGAGAATAAATGAACGTATATGCCATATCATACCCAACCTCACGCACAAGCGATAGGGTATCTTCAAATTGCTCATCAGTCTCCCCAGGGAAACCAACGATAATATCGGTACTTAATACAGCATTCGGCACACTTATCTTAATCTTGCGTACTAATTCCAGATAAGCTTCCCGGGTATATTTACGGCTCATTTTCTTAAGAACGGCAGTACTTCCCGATTGAACCGGCAGATGGATATGCTCCACCAAGTTGCCGCCTTTGCCCAAAACCTCAATCAATTTATCGTCAAAATCTCGTGGATGCGATGTCATAAAGCGAATGCGCGGAATATCAATCAGACGCATATCATCCATCAGGTTCCCGAAGGTGTAATCAATATCCGTAAAATCTTTACCGTAAGCATTTACGTTCTGCCCCAATAGCGTTACTTCCTTGAAGCCTTGGCGCGCAAGCTCTCTCACCTCAGCGATAACGTCCTCTGGACGACGACTGCGTTCTTTACCGCGTGTAAACGGTACGATGCAATACGTGCAGAACTTATCACAGCCATACATAATGTTCACCCAAGCGCGCATGCCTTCCCGCTTCTTCGGCAAGTTCTCAATAATGTCGCCTTCTTTGGACCATACCTCAACCACAAGCTCTTTACTAAATACCGCTTCTTTAATGAGGTGTGGCAACCTGTGAATATTATGCGTACCGAAGATCATATCCACGAAGCCATGCTTTGACATAATCCGGTTGACTACGCCTTCCTCTTGGGACATGCAACCGCATACCCCTAACAACAGACCCGGCTTCTCGATCTTCAGGTTCTTAAGATGTCCTAGCTCTCCAAATACCTTATCCTCGGCGTTCTCCCGAATCGCACAAGTATTCAGCAAAATGAGATCCGCGTCATTCCGGTCAGCGACACTGCGGTAGCCCATCTGTTCCAATAGGCCCTTCATCGTTTCCGTGTCATGCTCATTCATTTGGCAGCCATAAGTCGTTATATGATAATATTTGCCCACTCCGAAATTCTGCATCTCTTCAGGAATCTCGAAATCATAATGCACTTCTATTTCTTCCTTGCCGCGCCGTTTTCCTTCTTTATAGTCAGGCTGGCTATTAATTTGCACATTTCTTCCTTTAATCCGGTAAGTAACCTTACCTTCCTCTTCACTAATTACCTTTGCATCACTAAAATCAAAATATTTCGAATAATCCTTAGAACCCTTGCCGGATTTTAAGTCCGGTGAGTTATGGTTCCCCTTTGTCATGCTGTTTTCACGTCCTCTATTGTTCAACAATTATTTTTATACTTTGCTAATTTAAAATTATAACATAATGCTGGCCTAACATAGAAGTGCCCGGTCTATTAATGATGTAATGAAGCGTTGCATATCGACAAAAAAATACCCCGCCAACGTTTGGCAGGGTCAAGTTCTATCATATTAAGGGGGGTATGCTACTATTATAAGCAGATACACTACTCTTGAAACAGTTACACAACCTCTTACCTAAAAAAATAGTCATTGTATATTCTGCTAGTTTTAGTAAAGCGTATTCGTCGCTTCAGGAGTAAATGGGATGATTTCGTCTATCGCTCCACTTTGTACTTTGGCAGGCCAAGCCGGATCGCTAATAAGCGCTCTGCCCACTGCAACCAAATCAAACTCCTCCCGATCGAACCTTTCAGTTAACTCATCAATATTATCCTCAGGCTTCTGAGCTTTATCTTCCTCGAAGAAATCGCTTTGCAGGCCAATAGAGCCTACTGTAATACACGGCTTCCCGGTAAGCTTCTTAGTCCACCCAGCTAAATTAAGATCAGAGCCAGCAAATTCAGGTTGACTGAAGCGTCGGGTCGAGCAATGAAAGATATCTACACCCGCTTCGCTAAGCGGTGCTAGGAAACTCGCAAGTTCTTCTGAAGTCTTCGCCAGCTTCTCATCATACGCCCCCAGCTTCCACTGGGAAAAGCGCAGCACAATTGGGAAGTCTGGTCCAACCGCTTGACGGCATGCTTTAATGATCTCGACAGCGAATGTTGTTCTTCCTACCAAATCGCCACCGTAACGATCGGTACGTTTATTCGTTCTATCCCAGAAGAACTGGTCTATCAGATACCCGTGAGCGCCATGCAGCTCGATGCCATCAAAGCCAACGCTTTTGGCATTTTCCGCCGCTTGAGCGAAGGCTGTTACTAAGCTTTCAACCTCTTCTGTGGTCAGCGGCTCTGTCACCGGCTCACCTGCTAAATTCAGACCCGAAGGGCCTACAGGAAGGGCTTCAACGTTAGGATACTCGCCGATTGTACGCGCCATCCCCACATGCCAAAGCTGCGGGATGATCTTGCCGCCAGCTGCGTGAACCTCTTCCACAACCTTCTTCCAGCCTTCTAAAGATGCTTCTTCATGTATATTAGGAATATCTTGGTGACTGACAGCCGCTGGATGATTTATCGCAGTACCCTCAGTAACAATTAATCCCACTCCACCCTCTGCACGTCTACGATAATAAGCGGCAACATTGCTTCCCGGCACACCCTTCGGAGACTGCGCGCGTGTCATCGGCGCCATTACAAATCGGTTCGACAGCGAAAGATTCCCCACTTGAAAAGGTAAAAATAGTTGCTCTGTATTCATATGTTACCTCCAATTTATTAATTGATTACTTTAAGTAAGCTTATTATCCACCCAAAAGATGGGAAATGCAAATTTTAAGAAAAAGACAACAAAAACCGGACCTCGCAGAATCTACGATTGCCCGGTTTCACCAAATTATAATGACTCTCTAGACTTCAAGAATCCCCGCTTTAGGTGTAACTCCAAATGCTTTAGCTAAATCCCATAGCTGTTGGTCTGTGATCTTTTGTTTGATTTCTCTACCGCCAATCAGGTTGTAGATCGTCGCAGCCTTTTCAACCGTTTCTACTAGACCAAAGGTAGCATCCATGGTGGAGCCAGTGCCAAAAATCCCATGCTGCGGCCAGATGACTAAACGGTGATCCTTCATTTTTTTGGCAGTCTCACGGCCGATTTCACTGCTGCCCGGAACAATCCACGGAATAACACTGACGCCATCAGGGAAAACAACAAGGCACTCTGTGCACATTTCCCATAACGTTTTGGTAAACTTCAGTTCGTCCAGATTATGCGTGAAGGTCATCGCGATAACATTTGTAGCATGTGTATGCAGCACGATACGGTGTGTGGGATCTACTTTCAGACGTTCAATATGACTCATAAAATGCGAAGCGAGCTCACTCGTAGGAACTGCACCATTCCGCAATCCCCACAATACTTCCACACTTTCGCCATTGCCGCTAACCCTTAACACACCCAGATTCGCTTCAGGATCTTTAATCACATTTCTGAAATATTTGCCCGAACCTGTTACGATAAAATACTTGCCTGCTAATTCTTTTACGGGAAAGGTGAGTTTGATCGTGCGCAACGGCTCCAGTACATTAATATACTTAGCCACCTCATTCTCATCCAGTAAATAGCTGACATTCCCACCATTCAGTTCATCCCAGCCAAGCTCCCACATATGACGGGTGATCTCTGACATTTCCTGAATAAATGGAGCTTCACTGCTGGCAATATAACCTTTTGATTCTAACAAGGATGTACTCATAGTCTATTCTCTCCTTTGTATTTGCTGCTCTCCGTATCCACTTCTATCTTAAAGACAAAACGTCTTGTTCGTAATTTTTCACTTCAGTAAGCCATTGCTCACGCACCGGTGTACCTTGTGATGCACAGTAGTAATCCCAGACCGCACCAAACGGATACGATTTGAACTCTTCTACCAGAGCAAGACGTGAAGTATAATCCCCGGACCGCTCGATTTGCTTAAGTTCTTCCACTGGTTCCAGCATCGCACGCAGCAACGCCTTAATAGTGTTGCGGGTGCCAATGACCCATGCCGCGAGATGATTGATACTGCCATCAAAGAAATCCAATCCAATATTCGTACGAGGAAGTAAATCCCCGCGAACCAATTCACGGGCGATTTCCAGCAGCTCATCATCCATTGTTACCACATGGTCACTGTCCCAGCGGACAGGTCTGCTGACATGCAGCAGCAGCTGCTCACTGAACATCAGAATCGAAGATAATTTATTCGAAATCACTTCTGTAGGATGAAAATGTCCCGCATCCAAACAGATCGCTTTTCCATTTGTTAAACCATAACCCATATAGAATTCATGAGAGCCAACCACATAACTTTCAGAACCAATTCCAAACAGTTTACTTTCCAAGGCATCCATATTATAAAGCGGATCTATTTCCTGACTAAAAATCTCATCCAGCGACTCTTTTAAACGTACTCTCGGAGCTAGCCGATCTACTGGCGTATCCTTATATCCGTCTGGAATCCAAAAGTTCGTCACACAAGGCTGACCCAGCTCCCGCCCAAAATGCTCAGCGATCGTACGTGAAGCTTTACAGTGTCTGATCCAGAAATTCCGAATCTCCGCGTCCGAATGACTGAGAGTGAATCCATCGGCTGCTTTCGGATGTGAGAAACAAGTAGGGTTAAAATCAAGCCCTAAGCCCTGCTCCTTCGCCCAATCCACCCAGGATTGAAAATGTCGTGGCTCTAGTTCATCCAAATCTACAGGTTCATCTGTATCTGCGTAAATAGCATGCAGGTTAACCTTATGTTTACCAGGAATAAGAGACAACGCCTTTTCTAAATCTTGACGTAGTTCATCTGGTGTACCCGCTCGGCCCGGATAACTTCCCGTTACCGCAATGCCCCCGCTTAGTTCTTTTTCCTTAAAAAGAAAACCTTTTACATCATCACCCTGCCAGCAATGTATGGAAATTTTAATTTGCGCGAGTCGCTCCAGCACTTTATCCACATCAATACCGTGGGCTGCGTATAGTTTTTTGGCTTCGTTATAACTAGTGATAATGCTCTGATCCATGCTGTTTATCCTCCTAAATTAGTGCAACGTCTGTTTCGCTTAGATAAGCTCATTCACCTTGGACAGATGAAGGCTTCTCCAGCGATTTAGAATGTTATTAAAATGCTTGATCGGCTGCGGAATGTATGATGTTATTTCAAAAGATTGTTCGATAATAGCTCTTGCCTCAGTTATGTCTGCAATGGAATCTGTGCTAATCATCTGTACTACTATATTTCCTAGAGCAGTCGCTTCCGTTGGTCCAGCCTTTACTTCCCTGCCGATAACGTCAGCGGTTAGTTGGCATAAAAGCCGATTGTTCGCCCCCCCGCCGACAATTTGCAATCCCTCGATCCGACGTTCTGTCAGCTCCTCCAACTCTTCCAAATAAGTTAGATAGGATAACGCCAAGCTGTCAAAAACACAACGTGCTAACTGTCCAGGTGTCTCCGGAACGGGCTGCTCACTCTCCATACAGGCACTGCGGATTTCTTCTATCATGTTCGATGGATTAAGAAACCTTGGTGCATTACAAGGGATCAGGCTGCGAAACCCCTCTTCTCCCTGTGCAAGCTCTGCAAGCTCCGCAAAACTATAACAATTGTTCAGTAATCTGCGAACCTCTTGAATAAGCCATAAGCCCATTACATTTTTGAGGAATCTATAAGTTCCGTAGGCTCCCCACTCATTGGTGTAGTTAGCCTGCATGGCTTTTAGAGAATTTAGAGGCTCCGTTCTTTCTACACCGAGTAAAGACCAAGTTCCACTGCTGATATAAGCTGAGCCTTCTTGAAGTGGAGCACCTAGCACTGCAGAAGCCGTATCATGGGATGCCACACAGATCAGCTGGCATTCAGGCAGGTCATATTGTTGGATTAAAGCTTCGTCAAGAGGACCAACCACTACACCAGGCTCAGTTAATTTTGCAAATTGATCTTTCCTGATATTCAAAAATTCTAATAGGTCATCGTCAAAATCCCGGCTTTCCAGATTTAACAGCTGTGTTGTAGATGCAATCGTAACCTCGTTGATTTTGCGGCCAGTCAGTCGGTAATATAGATAATCTGGTACAAGTAAAATCTGATCCGCTTGCGCTAGCTCTTCTTCTTTATGAACATATAACTGATTCAAGGTATTGATGGATAACTGCTGGATTCCTGTCTTTTCATAGACGGTTTGTGGTGAAAGCTGCTGTGCCACCTGATCCACAGCCAGATCCGTTCTGCGGTCCCGGTAGGCGTATACTTCCTGAACACGATTCCCGTCCGCATCTACCAGCACATAATCTACACCCCATGTATCAATACCGAGCGTACAGGTAGTAATTCCATCGGTTTTAGCCTTCCGAAGCCCGATCATAATCTGCTCTACTAAATAATCAATGTCCCAGAAACAGGAACCCTCTTGTTCCGTAAAGCTATTGCTAAAGCGATGAAGCTCTTCTAAGGAAAGAATACCTTCTTGCAATATTCCGCGCACCAGCCGCCCACTTGAGGCACCGATGTCAACGGCGATGTGATTATTCATAAACAATCTCCTATGATAAGGGGTGATTTATAATATTTTTTTGAACAGTGTAATAACTTCTTCTTTAGTAGGAATAAAAGGGTTCCCTGGTGCACAAGCATCCTTCATCGAATTTTCAGCCAGAAGATCAAGATCTACTTCTTCTACGCCAAGCTCGGATAATTTGGCTGGAATCCCTACTTCTTTAGATAACGCCTTGATCGACTCAATTACGAAATCTGCGCATTGTTTATCTGTTTGGTTCTCTACATTTAATCCAATCGCTTTAGCAATGGATCTGAATTTCTCAGGCACATATTTGGCATTTTCTTCTTCCACAAAAGGCAGTAGCATCGCGTTACATACGCCGTGCGGCAGATCGTATACGCCGCCCAGCTGATGCGCCATCGCATGCACATAACCAAGCCCCGCATTATTGAAAGCCAATCCGCCAAGGAATATCGCGTATACCATCTGTTCACGCGCTTCGATATCATGGCCATTCTTCACAGTACGAGCCAGATTAGCAAAAATAAGCTCCACTGCGGCTAGTGCCGTAGCATCGGTTACCGGATATGCTCCCGGCGTCACCAGCGCTTCAATCGCATGAGTCAATGCATCCATACCCGTGGCCGCGGTAAGTGCAGCGGGTTTATCAACCATAAGCTCAGGATCGTTGACTGAAATCGTCGCAAGGCTGTTCTTATCTACCATAACCATCTTCACTTTGCGTTCTTCGTCTGTGATTACATAGTTAATGGTCACTTCAGCCGAAGTACCAGCAGTGGTATTCACGGCGACAATCGGCAGTGATTTATGCTTAGACTTGTGTACACCTTCATATTCTTTGATATGACCGCCATTTGTGGCAATGATACCAATGGCTTTGGCAGTATCCTGTGGTGATCCACCGCCAATGGAAATCAGATAATCACAATTCTGCGCTTTGAGATAATCAACGCCATCGTGGACATTTTTACAGGTCGGATTGGGTTTCACTTCATCATAGATGGCATATTCAATCCCCGCTTCGTCCAATACCGCCAGCAATTTACCAGCAATGCCACTTTTCATAAGGAATTTGTCCGTAACAACAAGCGCCTTTTTTAATTTAAGCTCTTGGATGTATGGACCAATCTCCTGCAAGCATCCCTTGCCCATAATATTGATCGATGGAACATAATACACATGCGTGCTCATGCTTGACCAGCCTCCTAAAGTTAATTTATCAACACCAAAGTTTTACACACAACTCTGCAAGCTAGAGCGTAGTATTCCGGCTGCAGCGCCTCAGGCTGGCCTCTGAATCGCAACTGGGCCGGCTCTGGTATCTTTCAAATCTAATTACCACTACAGGACTTATTTTCTCCTTCATCGTATGCCTCCAAATCTTTGTTGTCAACATTTTAAATATTATTTATGTTGTTTTTATTTGTTTTATATCCGTTTTGTGAATATTATTGGAAAACAAACATGATTTTACGTTGATTTTATTGCAAAACACAGATATTTGGAGCTATGATTAAGGAATATAAAGATTTCGGAAAGGTGATCCCTATGCTTGCAGCTGAAAGACGCAAAAAAATAATTGATCTTGTTCATCAGGATAAACGAGTATTAGTCTCTGATCTAAGCCGGATGTTTGAAGTTACAGAAGAGACGATACGCAGAGACTTGGAGAAGCTGGAGAAGGATGGCATTCTAAGCCGAACCTATGGCGGGGCCATGCTGAATCGTCACACGAACGAGGATTTGCCTTTTGTTACACGCAATGCGCTGAATACAGATATCAAACGGGGAATCGCTCTTAAGGCGCTAGATTTAATCAATGATGGAGATACGTTAATGGTGGATCCTAGCTCCACAGCCTTTGAGTTTCTAAAACTGCTTGGCAATAAAAACAATCTGACCATTATTACGAACTCGATTAATATTTTGCATGAGTTCTCGAATTCTGGAATGGATATCATCTCCACCGGAGGTTCTTTACGTTACCGATCCATGTCACTCGTGGGTCCTGTAGCACATGACACCATTCAAAGATACAATGTGGACACTGCGGTTATCAGTTGTAAAGGAATAGATATGGAGCGAGGCATCACAGATTCTAATGAACCGGAGTGTGAGCTCAAGAAATATATGCTACGTCAAGCTAACAAGGTCATACTCCTGGCCGATCACACCAAATTCGATAAGACCGCCTTTACGAAGCTGATCGAGCTTGGCCAAATCGACTTTTTGATCACAGACCGCCAGCCTTCTGAGGTTTGGTTGAAGCGCCTGAACAAAGAGAATATTGAGCTTCTCTATTAATCGTACTCAAACGCCTTCGGTGCCCAATTAAAAATGCCGTTCCCCAATGAGTAATGGGTGACGGCATTTGTTGTATGGAGATGATTATCTTTTTGTATAAACCTGAGAGATTGGGACTACGTTGACTGTTGATTTGGGATTTTCGCGTTGCACTTGCGTTGTGGTTTTTTTCCTGCAAATATATACATGCGCTGGTGGAAAATTCAGCAGCACCCACTTCGTGTGTAGGATCTCAAAATGCTGGCTCAACTCTGTTTTCATCCGCGGAAAATATTCATAGGTTATAAACCACCCTCCTTCTTTTAAAGAAGAAATGATCTGTTCCATAAACCTAGTGCGGTCTGGCTTCGAGAAATTCATCAAAGACAAACTACTCACGATACAATCCAGCTTCTCCAGACTGCTGTTATGAAGCGCAAGACGCAGCCGGAGACAATCATTGTTGCAGAAACATCCAGGGAATTCCTCTCTTAATTGACTGCGAAAATCAGGATCTATTTCAAATAAAAGAACATTCATACCGGTCTTTTCTCCACGCGGAATAAACCTTGTGATTGCACCAGTCCCCGCACCCAACTCAGCCATAGAATGCACTTGGTTCCAAGGCACTGGATCAAGCAACGTCTGGGCCAGCCAATGTGAACTGGGAGTCACACTACCATATTGTCGGGGCGCATGCAGAAATTTATTTAGAAAATGAAGTCGCTCACGAATTCCACTTTGCATGAAATCTCCCCCTTGCTTCCTAACTTACCCTTCTCCCCCTAAAATATGTAAACTGCATTAAATTCGTACTCCATCTATACTTCCCATTATCTATTCCCCTTAAAATAAAAAGCCCAAATTTCTCCGCAACATAAATTGCGGGAAATTCGAGCTTGTAAACACTCAATTCAGAGTCGGCCAATCTTATTTAGTTTCCACAGCGTGTCCGCCGAACTCGTTCCGCAGTGCAGCAACTACTTTTCCAGTGAATGTGTCGGTCTCAAGGGAACGGTAACGCATCAATAACGCCATTGCGATAACCGGAGTCGCCGCTTGTAAATCAAAGGCGGTTTCAAGCGTCCATCTGCCTTCACCAGAAGAATGCATAATGCCCTTAATCTCATCTAGTTTAGCGTCCTTCGAGAAGGCGCGTTCCACAAGTTCCATCAGCCACGAACGGATTACAGAGCCATGATTCCACACCCGAGCTACTTCCTCAAAGTTGTAGTCAAATTCACTCTTTTCCAGAACCTCAAAACCTTCACCGATAGCAGCCATCATGCCGTATTCGATACCGTTATGCACCATTTTTAGAAAATGGCCGCTACCTGCTTTACCAGCATATAAAAAGCCGCTTTCTACAGCTGTATCACGGAAAATAGGCTCCACAACTTCCCAAGCTTCGGGATCTCCGCCAACCATGTAACAAGCGCCATTACGCGCCCCTTCCATACCGCCAGAGGTACCTGCATCCATAAAGTGAATTCCGTGCTCCTTCAATTCCTCATACCGACGAATCGATTCCTTATAATGCGAGTTTCCTGCTTCAATAACGATATCACCTTTAGACAACTGTGGAGTAAGTTCAGCGATTACAGAATCAACGACCTGATGCGGAACCATGATCCAAATGATTCTTGGTGTTTCCAATTGCTGTACCAATTCTGGAAGCGTTACTGCTCCACTAGCGCCTTTAGCTTTCATTTCTTCTACAGCAGGTGCATTCAGATCAAAAGCAACAACCTCATGTCCATGATCCAGCAAATTTTGACCCAAATTAAAACCCATTTTTCCTAACCCAACTAATCCTACTTTCATGTAAATTCCCTCCGATTTATAGATTCTTGTGATGTATTTTAGCTAAATTGGCAAAAAAAACAGGCAGGGGCTTAAGCCCCTGGCCGTATAGATTCCTGCGCTGCTGCAACTTCTGCTTGAGCGTCGAGAAGATCTGACTCCTGATCTGTATCATCAAACCACCAGCGGTCTTCACCCAAAAGCTCCATAGCCGCATCTGGACCATAAGAACCTGAAGCATAGGTATGAAGTGGCATTAGCCCCTCTTCCATAGCTTCCTGGATTGGTGTAACCCATTGCCATGACAGCTCGACTTCTTTCCAATGAGCGAAGAAAGTGGCGTCACCACGAAGTGCATCAAAGATCAGATTTTCGTAAGCTTCTGGTACGTCTGAAGTTCCGGCTTCATAAGTAGCGAGGACAGGTTCAAGTTTCCCTTTTTGCAGCTGATCCTTCGTATTCAACTGAAGCGTAATGGCTTCATTTGGACCGATCTCGATGATGAGCAGATTTGGAACGTCATTCCCTTTATTTTTGTTATTGTTATCATTAAACGGTTCTTTAAATTCTATAACGATTCTTGTTGATTTCTCTTTCATTCTCTTGCCGGTACGGATATAGAACGGAACTTCATTCCACAATGGATCATCTATAAACAAACGCGCTGCAATAAACGTCTCATTTTGTGAGGATTGGCTAATTCCGGGTTCATCCAAGTAGCCTGCAACAGATTTACCTTTAATTTCACCTTCAGCATATTGTCCGCGGACAACATATTGATTAACTTCGTCTTTACTTAGCGGAATGAGGCGCTCCATGACATATCTTTTCTTCCCACGGATCTCTTCAGGTGTACTGCCTTTTGGAAGCTGCATCGCCATCATCATGAGCAATTGAAGCATATGGTTCTGGAACATATCACGAAGTGCCCCAGCTTTATCATAATAGCCTGCCCGTTCTTCAACGCCAACAATCTCACTCGCCGTAATTTGCACATTTGCGATATACCGATTTTTCCACAGTGCTCTAAGCACAGGATTTGAATATTTTAGAACTTCCAGATTCTGAACCATCGGTTTACCCAAGAAGTGGTCAATTCGGAAAATCTCCTCTTCAGTAAATACGGCATTCAAGCTGTCATTTAACTCTCTTGCTGTTTGCAAGTCTGTACCAAAAGGCTTTTCAATAATCAGACGCTTCCAGCCCTTCGTAGATCCCAGACCACTGGAGTGAATATTGGCGGCAATTTCCTTGAAAAACTCAGGACCCACCGATAAATAGAACATCCGATTCTCCGGAATGTTAAAAAATTGCTCACGACGTTTAACATGCTCCAGGAGCTTCAAATAATCCTCTGTATTACCTACATCTAGAACGCTATATTCAAAAGCTTCCAAGAAAACCTGCAACTGTGGAGATTCTACTGCCGGCTGTCTAGAAAATGTCTGCAAAGATTGCAGGACTTGCTTACGGAAAGCTTCAGTTGAAACTTCTCTTCTTCCTAATCCAATCACTGAGAGAGGACCTGAAATTTGACCATCTAAAAAGAGGTTATATAGTGCAGGATAGATTTTACGTTTTGCTAAATCTCCTGTAGCGCCAAAAAGCACAAATGTTGATGATTCCACTTTCATTCCTCCCGCTATTATATATTATTTATTAACTTACTTTTAATTACTAGCATACTCAGTAGAATCAATCATACGACTGATATTTTTATTCGTCAACCTCATTTCGACATTTACGAAAAGTTATTATTTTCACAAAGCTTCGAATTGGTAATTATGATTAATGTCACACCAATTATCTTATTGGATTATTCGTATTAATTTACTAGGAAATAATCCGCAAATAAGATAACAACCCGCTCCCAGCATGGCTTTTGGCGTTCTGACTTTACACTCTCTGATTTAAAATTCTTCATCCAAAGCTGTTTACAACATAAACAAAATTCCCAGTCGCTTAAATAAGCTCATCCTTCCACTGTGTTTCAAACTAACTTTAAGTAATGGAGTGGTTTGGTCTCGCGCGCCTCGAAGAAGACTATGCGATTTGATTCCAAGTTTGGGAATTAAGCATAAAAAGTGACTGCTTCGAGGAATATTACTTGAGAAAACTTCGAAGGAATTTTCGCTGAGCACATGGGAGTGATTTGGAGTCTGTGAAGAGAACGATTGGGGATGAGATGACGTTTGCAAAGAGTACCATTGGGGATAGGTTAAGCGAACCTTGTGAAATGAAGTGAACCATTAGGATTGTCCTGAAGTTTGCTAGGTGAACCGTGTGGATGTCTTGAAGTTTGCTAAGTGAACCCTGTGGATGTCTTGAGTTTGCTAGGTGAACCATTGGGAATGTCCTGAAGTTTGCTAAGAGTACCCTGTGAGTGTAGTTTGCTAAGTGTGCGCTTTGGGGGATCACTTAAAAGTTCGCATAGAGCGTCTTTAGATCCAGTTTGGAGTAACATTTATGTTTACCCGCATCTCCGGCTGCGGCGAGATCAGACCTTGGAGACCTTAGACGTCGATTCTTACTCATCTGCGGTGGTTTTATGTCCACACCATGGAGGAAACGGACTCAGGTGCCCTCAAACGTCGATTCGTTCTCGTCTGCCGATGCTTTATGTCCACACTAACTATGGGTTCGGACTCAGGAGACGTTATTTCGCAGATTTAGCCCATTTCGCCATGCTATCGGACCCAGATGCAGCTATTAAACCTAATTCGCTCCTCTCTGGAGCAAAAACTTGGCTATAAGAGCTATGCAGTCCGATAATTCTGAAAAATGCTCCAAAAACACCAAATAGCTGCAATACAGTCCGAACGGTAATGTAGTATCTTCAATCTTGCTAGTCCGGACTCAGATGACCTCAGACGTCAATTCGTTCTCGTCAGTTGAGGCTACATGTTTTCACTAACTATGGGTTTGGACTCAGGTGACATTCTACTTCGATACTTACTCGTCTGCGGAGGCTTCGAGTCCTCGCCATCGATAGTCCGGACTCAGGAGACGCTATTTCGCAGATTTTGGTCATTTCGCCATGCTATCGGACTCAGATGTAGCTATTGCACCAAATTCACTCTTCTTTGGAGCAAAAACTTGGTAATAAGAGCTATGCGGTCCGATACTTCTGAATAATGCTCCAAAAACACCAAATAGCTGCAATACAGTCCGAACGGTAATGTAGTATCTTCAATCTTGCTAGTCCGGACTCAGATGACCTCAGACGTCAATTCGTTCTCGTCAGTTGAGGCTACATGTTTTCACTAACTATGGGTTTGGACTCAGGTGACGCTATACGTCGATACTTACTCGTCTGCGGAGGCTACATGTTCTTGCCATCGATGGTCCGGACTCAGGAGACGCTATTTCGCAGATTCAGGTTATTTCGCCATGCTATCGGACTCAGATGCAACTATTCGACCCAATGTACTCCTCTTTGGAGCAAAAACTTGGCTATAAGAGCTATGCAGTCCGATAATTCTGAAAAATACTCCAAAAACACCAAATAGCTGCAATACAGTCCGAACGATGATGTAGTATCTTCAATCTTGGCTAGTCCGGACTCAGATGACCATAAACATCGATTCATACTCGTCAACCTAGACTGGATGTCCACACTAACTATGAGTTCGGACTCAGGAGACGTTATTTCGCAGATTTAGCCCATTTCGCCATGCTATCGGACTCAGATGCAGCTATTGAACCAAATCCACCCCTCTTTGGAGCAAATACTTGGAAATAAGAGCTATGCAGTCCGATACTTCTGAATAATACTCCAAAAAATCTAAATAGCTGCAATACAGTCCGAACGATGCTGTAGTATCATCAATCTTGGCTAGTCCGGACTCAGCTGACCTTAAACGTCGATTCGTTCTCGTATACGGACGCTGCAAGTCCTCGCCATCAATAGTCCGGACTCAGGAGACGCTATTTCGCAGATTTAGCCCAGTTCGCCATGCTATCGGACTCAGATACAGCTACTCGACCAAAAAGTGACCTCAAACGTCGATTCGTTCTCGTATGCTAAGATTGCAAGTCTTCACCATCTAGGGATCGGACTCAGGAGACCTTACACGTAGATACCTCGTCATCCCCATGGATCAATTAGATCCGGAAGTCCTTATAACGCAGATTCAAACCACCTCACAATAGACTAGTTACCAGCCAAGTTTACAATGCCATTTGTTTAGAGCCGGTACATTAAGTGTTATAGTTAATGAACATAAGATTTTTCATTCAGTTCACGAAAGGAAGGAGTATTTTCATGAATATGGAGCAATGGGAACGAATTCGGACGGGACAGGGATTTATAGCTGCCTTGGATCAAAGTGGTGGCAGTACACCAAAAGCGCTGCTGCAATATGGTGTTGCAGAGGACAGTTACTCTAATGAAGATCAAATGTATGGGTTGGTTCACGAGATGAGAACGCGCATTATCAAGAGCCCTGCATTTGATTCAAAGCATATACTGGGTGCAATCTTATTTGAGAACACAATGGATCGTTCCATAGACGGGCAATATACTGCCGATTTTCTATGGGAGAAAAAAGGGATTGTGCCTTTCCTGAAAATCGATAAAGGTCTTGCCGACCCTGAAGACGGAGTACAACTAATGAAGCCTATTCCCGGCTTGAGTGATCTTCTGAAGCGGGCCAACGAACGTAACATCTTTGGTACAAAAATGCGCTCGGTGATTAAAGAGGCTAATCCTTCCGGTATCAAAAAGGTGGTTGAACAGCAGTTTGAAATCGGTAAGCAGATTTTAGCAGCGGGACTCGTACCTATTATCGAACCGGAAGTTGATATCCACAGTGCTGATAAAACGGCTTCAGAGAAGCTGCTAAAAGAAGAACTATCGGCCCAATTGTCTGCGCTGGGCAAAGACGTGAAGGTCATGCTTAAGCTCTCCATCCCAACGGAGAATAATTTCTACCGTGAATTAATGGAGAATCCTCATGTTTTGCGAATTGTCGCTTTGTCCGGCGGTTACACACAAGCGGAGGCCAACGATAAGCTCGCCCATAATCAAGGACTGATCGCCAGCTTCTCACGTGCGTTATCGCAGGGACTAAGTGCTGGGCAGTCAGAAGAAGAGTTTAACGCGCTCCTCTCCAAATCTGTAGAAGCGATTTATGCAGCCTCTATTAAATAAGATCCTCATTTAAACCATCACATAAAAAGAGCTGTTTCCCTGACAGGTGTTCCCTGCTGGGTAGCAGCTCTTTTTTTATGATGAGAATTTACTTTAAAAGTCTAGAACTTTCAGATTAAACGCCATTCTGTCTACTCATTCAGCCCACACAAGCATGCAATGGGTTTGTTAAAGTCCCTTACATCTTATCTAAGGACCACACCTGTAGCTAAAACACATTAATCAACCACTTCTCTGTTGTTTCTTGGTACACCATCCATAATTCCTGTTTTTAATCCAGTGCATTTCTTTACCCAATAATTTCTTGATCTTACGCAAAACAGGCTTCCACCACGCATGTAGGCGAGATAGAAACCTAATCGATTACTTCTATGTTATCTTAAATCGAAACCACGAGGATTAATGCAATTAAAGCTGGCAGTCCTTGCATAAATAAAATAGACTTTTTCACCGTCAGTCCTCCATATAACGCTGCCACTATAACAGTTGATAAGAAGAAGATTTCAATTTGATGGCCGAAATTTACATTCGGATGAACCAATCCCCAAATTAAACCTGCCGCCAAGAATCCATTGTATAACCCTTGGTTCGCTGCCAGTGTTTTAGAAGCATCCGCAACTTCCTGTGTCATTCCAAAGACTCGAAGCCCTTTTGGCTTTGACCAAGCAAACATTTCTAAATAAACAATATAGATATGTATTAACGCAACAACACCGACCATAATATTAGCTACCCATACCATCAAAATAACCACCTTATTTTAATTTGTGTACAATTTAATTGTATCACATTAAAACTCAAAAGTGTATACAACATCTCATAAACAATTCGACGCTAAAAAAGAATAGCCATAATCTTCAAAAAAAAGACTACCGCTATTCCATACGTAATGTTTTATGAAATTCTAAAATACTTTTGCAGCAATATAAACGGTTACGCTATTGTAAAAACCATAAAGAGAGCCATTGCTCCAGACGAAATTGCTAGGATCTGAAATTCCCGTATTTTGAGACGCTTGATGTCCATGTTTCTCTGACCATAGACCTGAGCTATTTTGAAGCATGAAGTGGTAATCAACGTTATCCTCAGGAATATCGACTTTACCATTACCATTTGAGTCGATCCATCCCACTCTTAGTGCAATTCGATGTTCATCGGAATTAATCGCTGCAGTTCGGCCCGGAAGTATCCGCCAACCCGGTTTAAAGTATAAAGGATTCGTATTGCCATCTTGAACCACAAGACCAGCAGTATAATACACGTTAGTAAAATAGGCAGGATCTCTGACATTTGAGACCCCGTCTCCATCACCAGGGTTGATTGCCCCTGGAAATCTTAAGGCATAACCATAACAGTTAATCCCATAACTATTTTCGGCTGTATACGGCCACGCATGACCATAAGCGGAAGCTAGAGTTGCTTGCGGAGAATCAGGTTCAAAAGTAGGTGTTATTAGCTCCGGTGCTAACAATTCATTATTAATAAGATTGTCATCTGCCGGGGGTACAAAGCTTGATGACTCTTTGAGTTCTCCAACTGTAGTAACATTTCCTTGTGTGTCCACAATAATCGTATCGTCGCCCTTCCATTCTCCAACCCAAACCTTTTCCGGTCCAGAAGTTTGGACTTCTTTCAAATTACTGACGTCGACGTCGATAGGTGCGGCCATTGCAGCAGAGGACAGGGCCAGATTCAGTAAGAGCGTGCAGGTTATTGCGGCTTTATAAGTCTTTTTCAAAATCATAAACATCCCTTTCTATGTAAGATAAGTAAAAATTAACATTTTATCCTAAAATAGACTATGAAGAATGTTATGGTTTTTCCGAACACCTATAAAGCTTTATATTCAAAGTAGTCAAAATAAGCCGGCTTCGCTTGCTGATCCAAATCCTGAGCACATACCCCGACATAGGAACCGGTAAAGCCAAGCTTGCCGCCATATTCATCCGAAAGCGTACCAAAATCTAAGGGAGTACAGACAGCTGTCCAATTCACCCCGTCTGATGAAGCATAAAACAACAGATCACGTCCATGAATTTCCGCCTTTAGATAATAACGATCCCAATCTTTCACAGATAGCTGCATAGAGGAAATCTCATCGTATTTGCCACCTCTACACAGCACAACACCCAAACTAGTTCCACGAATCTCATCTGCGGTAACACGCAAATAATAGTAATCACTGTCATCATAATAGAGGACTAACCCAGCCATTTGCAGGAAGCTATCCGGCTCGAATTCCAGACAGGTTGTAGCTAAGCATTCAAAATGTTGAATCGGCCGGGCAATTAAACTCTGATCATGCAGTGAAGCTAATGACTCTCTGCCGCGCAGACGAAGAAAACCCGGACGTTCCTTCAAGCTAACCCAAGATTCATCAAAAGGCACACGCAAGCTTTGGTATGGAAATCCAAGAACCTCTCCATCAAATTCATCTCTGTTTGGCAGCTCCTCAAAAGTGAATATCGGCAGGTCAGGAGCCACGGTCTCCAATGCAGGCAGCTTCCCTCCGTGGGCCAATCGCAACCAGCCATCCTCTGTCCATTCACAACGTTGAATCGCAGTTTCCCGGCCTAACGGATTCATCGTTGACGTTCCCGGAATCGGGCGTGTGCATAAATGCGCCATGTACCAGTCCCCATTCTGAGTCTCTACGAGCGATCCGTGCCCTGCTTGCTGAAACGGGTAGGTCAGATCATGTGCCGTGGTCATAATCGGGAAATCCGGATCCGTCTCATAAGGACCTGTGAGGCTTCGGCTTCTAGCTAAGGTGACCATATGGTTGATGCCGGTGCCCCCTTCTGCTGTCAGCAAATAATAGTACCCATCCTTCTGGTACAATTGCGGACCTTCGGTCACTCCGATAGGTGTCCCTTTATAAATTTCATGGATAGGTCCCGTTAATTTGCCAGTCTCCGGGTCATATTGCTGCATAACGATGCCAGAGAAGTTATTGTGATTTTTACGGAAATCCCAACGCATATTAAGCAGCCATTTGGTCCCTTCCAGATCATGGAACAAAAATGGATCAAATCCGCTGCCATTAAGTCTAACCGGCTCACTCCACGGGCCCATGATATCCGTCGCTGTAATTAAATAATTATGCAGATCTTTATATACACTTTTGCGAGATTTCACATCTGTAAATAGCAGATAAAATACGCCTTGATCATAAGAAAGTGCGGGTGCCCAAATGGAACCAGAGCTTACGTTACCACGCAGATCTACTTGTGAGGCTTCAGTCAGCACACGTGAAATGGAATGCCAATGAACTAGATCCTTGGAATGATGAATTTCTACACCTGGAAACCATTCAAAAGTAGAGGTTGCGATATAATAATCATCCCCTACTCTAATAAAAGACGGATCTGGATGAAAACCTGCCAACACCGGATTAACAATTTTTTGCGTCATAATGTTACCCTCCACTACCGGATTTTTCATAGTTTAACGTATTTATTGTATCGCTTTCATAACGATTAAAGTTATAATGAGATATAAGAAAATGTTTGTATTTTGTCATCTTGGAGGGCCTATGAAGCAGCTGTTCGAACCTGTTGTTTTTGAAGAACATAAGACCTTGATTTGGGATTATAAAATATATACCGACGACTATTACAAAGGTTATTATCACTGGCATCAATGCTGTGAAGTCATGTTCGTGTATGGCGGACAGGGAAACGTTGTTGTGAATCAGCAGATGTACGATATTCGCAGGGGAATGTTATTCTTTTTCCAGCCCTATCAGCTGCACCGGATCTATTCTGAGGTTTCTCCCGAATGTCCTTTTGAACGAACCATCTTCTACATTGATCCACATGTTGCTGAACACCTGCTGGAGGGTTTTGCGAAAAGGAAGGCTTTATTCACAGCGCTTTGGCAAGGGAAAAATACACATTGTGCCTTTGATCTTAAGGATCACGTTGAGTCGGTGGAGTGGATTCTGGAGCAATATAATCACAATAAAAAAGTCAGTCTGACTGAGGATACCGAAGACATTTCACTGTTAATTCTTCAATTATTGAGCAATATAGGAACTGAAGATCAGCATGTATTCCAATCAGGAGAACGGCGAACCTTGCGCTATTCTGAGAAAATCATGAGTTTTATCGAAGAGCATTATCATGAGGAGGTTAATCTGGATCAGTTAGCTGAGGAGATTCACTTGTCCAAATCCTATATCTCCAGAATCTTTCATCAGGAAACCGGAGGAAGGCTTGTTGATTATCTGACTGCCCGCCGGATCAAACAGGCCTGCCGCTTGTTAGGAACGACAGACCTGCCTGTGGAGCAAATCGGAATCACTGTTGGTTTTCCAAATGCCTCATATTTCAATCAACTGTTCAAAAGAGTCCTAGGGATGACGCCATTAAAATATAGAAAAAGTAATTAGATCCAATCTACACAACCGTATTTTTTTCAGTAACGAAGAGTATATTTTTAGCAAAATGATTAATATCTATCAGCTCTGGGCGGGGGGCGTCCACCAATTCACCATTGATCCTTAAATTGACAAAGGTCACATTTTCAACAGCTCTCTCTTCGTCATATCCATAAATTCGTGAAGGGTTGGCCGTCCCGCTATAGCTGATGTCGCGAAATGTAATGTTCCGGATGCTTGTCCCCGGCTCTGGATTGTAATCCTTGTTATAGACCACCCGCACATCAATTAGCTGCCCCCGCTCAATACGCTCTACACGTATATTTTCATATAGAACATTACATACCCTATTTCGATCCCCGGCATTAATCGCCATTGCCCCCCAATAGTTCTCTTGCGGTTCGTGATGATTCAAGATATCAATATTTGCAAAAACAATAGACTCAATGGTGTCCCCGTTCCGTTCATGGTCCCCATGTGTACCAATCATTAATGGATGAGCGACATCCGCCCACAGAATGGAATCACGAACGCTAATATTACGGGTATCCCCATAAAAATCCCATCTCGAGCCGTAAATAGCAATACAATCATCCGAATTACGCATAAAAACATCCCGGATTCTAACCTCGGAACTAGACATAATATCAATGCCATCAGACCACCCCCGAGTGCTAAACGATTTGAAATTATCAATCACAATCTGCTCAGACTGCCCGATGAAAATGCTGTAATGTGGCGGATCAATCACGGTAATACCTTCCACATTTATGGATCGCGAAAAAATAATTCGTATCCCTCGAAAGGCCGAGAATCGATGAAAATCCGCAAGATAAATTATACCGCGACCACGAATGGATACATCATGAACTCCCTCGCATACCAAGGAACCTACAAGCACTGAACCTCCGGCAAGATACACCGTGGTTTCCGAAGGGACCGGCAATACTGTTTCTTCTATATAATGTGTGCCTGGAGCGAAATAAAGCACCTTCCTTTTTTCACGAGGATCAGCAGCGGCATTATCCAGCAGCCGTAAAAGATCAGGTTTCCGGTGTATACCCGGTTGGACTACTAGAACATTAGCATCCTCTGGTTGAGGGGCATCCTTCTCCTTAGGGTTAGCAAATAAATGCAGATTCCGAAAAATATCACCGTTGATCTCAATCGATAACTTTTGCGGACCTGTTAGCTTAAACAAAATGGTATTTCCATGATATTCGTAAGAGATCCCTCGCGAAGCCGGAGCAATGTTCACACAATCAATCTCCGTATAAAGACAGGTGACTTCAACTTCTACTGTCCCTTCCAGATCAAAATAAGCCATGGATGCAGGACGCACCTCATGCATATCTACCTTAACCTCGTAAATAAACAAGCTATGCCATTCTCCTTCAGGCTGCCGTACTCTAACCTTATAATCCTCACGTCCCGGGATATCTTTAGGTGCTTTATATACTTGTAAATCATCCACTTTACCATCCTCCTGTTCATTTCGATTGTATCGCTTCCAACACCGATAAAGTTTTAATGTGTTATGCAGAAATGTTTGTATTTTGTCAGTTTTAAATTATAAGCCAACTTCAACATGACAATAATCAAACATTTCCTTATATCAAAACACAACTTTCCTGAGCTTTAGAAAGCTATACTCATAACATCCTAATTACACTGGAGGCAATAATAATGACACACCCTTATTGGCAGGAAATCATGGGTAGACTTGATACAAAAGTGGAACGTATGGTAGAGCAGATCGGTGACAAGTGCCCGCATTTCGCCGGAAAAGATGGCAAATTTGATGATATCGGTTCAGACTGGTGGACCACTGGGTTCTGGCCTGGACTCCTGTGGATCATGCATGATATGACCGGAAAAGATCTTTACAAGGAGGCCGCTTGGCATTGGGACGGTACCTTGGAGGAATGGTTTATTAAACCAACGGTTGAGATGCATCACGATGTGGGTTTCCAATTCCTTCCGACCGCTGTAATCAAACATACAATTACAGGTGACGAAGATGCCCTGCGCAGAGGAATTGAAGCGGCGAACTTCCTCGCTGCCCGCTATAATCCTGTAGGCAAATTCATCCGCGCATGGAATGAAGATAAATACGGCTGGGTAATTATCGACTGTATGTTAAATATCTCCCTGCTGTTCTGGGCCAGCAAAGTGACAGGTGATCCCCGCTATAAGCATATTGCAATTAACCACGCCGAAACTACAATGGAATATGGCATACGTGAGGATGGATCCACCAAACATATTATTTCTTTTGATGCAGAGACAGGTGCTTATCTTGAGAATTTTGGCGGTCAAGGCTACTCGGCTGAATCCTCTTGGAGCCGAGGAACGGCTTGGGGACTGTATGGCTTCATCAATACTTATCGCTACACTGGAGATGAACGTTTCCTGAACACCGCTAAGCGGATCGCACATTATTTTATCTCTGCTTTGCCTGAGGATCAAGTCCCTTATTGGGATTTCCGCCTAGAGGATGATACCCGGATGTTCCGAGATAGCTCCGCAGCCTCTATAGCCGCTTCAGGATTATTAGAGCTTGCAGATATCGTACCCTTAGGCGAAAAAAGTCTATATGCAAATGCAGCGGAGCGAATTCTGCGCTCACTGACGGAAAATTACGCAACCTGGGAGCTGCCGGAGCATGAAGCGATTTTATTGCACGGAACTGGCAGTGGCAATTCCTTCATTGATGTATCCCTGATCTATGGAGACTACTATTATATTGAGGCTATCGCTAAATTAAATGGCTGGAAACATCGGATTTTCTAATTGCAGATAGTTAATTTAAACAACAAAAAGACACCTCTCTTGAGGTGTCTTTATATATTTCAGGCTATTCGTTCACCAGTGCCGCAGCACCCTCCAGAAGCATCAAGCCGCTGAGTTGAATACTCAGCTGAACCGGAAGCTCCGGTTTCACTTCCCAGGATGAACTGCATAGACCCAGTTGTTTATCCAGACCTTTTTCCCACAACTGCATTGCATTGGCCAATATAACCTCGCGAATACGGATATTTACAGGAGATATTTTACAGAGCTGAACCAAATAACGAATCAGAATGCCCTTGAACAATCCAGTATCATCAATGCCTTCATCAGGCAACATCAGATTAATTGGATCGCATAACCGATCAATACATGTATTAGCCGTTCGATTCGCATCTTCTAAGTAATGAACACCACCCGTATTCTTGTAAAGCTCTAGGCCAGCGCCTAGAAACACTCCCTGACAGTAAGTAAACTCCCAATCGTAATCGATCTGGCCATCCCCGAGTCTATTCATCCCATCCCACACAAAACCAGTCGTAGAATCCATCAAATATATCTTGTTCCATTCATAGATACGGAGCGCCCACTCCAGATCCTCTTGCTTATGAAAAAGTTCATATAACCGGGCTGCAAGAATGACGGCAGGTGCATTGGCAGGTGTGTTTTTATAATCTAGCTGATCCTTCTTCCACGCCAGACCTCCACCCAACTGTTCATTCCAAGCCGTCTTAATATCTTCCCATAGATTAAGCACAGCACTTAAATAGGACTCATGTCCTGTAACCCGATAAGCACGCAGCAACGCCAATGCTGTCCATTCCATATCATCATAGTAATTATGCCTGAAAGTCCCCCCGTTATAAGCTTGCAGACTCTGACTTAGCTCCATAATTTTCAAGGAATACACAGGATCTCCACTACGCTCATAACCATCTACTAAAATATCAATGACATGAGCCTGCCACCAATAATAAAAGTTTTCCCCCGCAACGTTGTACGCTCTGGGATACCATTGGTTCATGATCCCCGTCTCAGCATTATAATAATTACGTAGTAGACATTGTTGGAACCACTCGGACTTTTCCTGCCAACTGACTGCTTCTATGGCTTCCTTTGCTTGTGTCATTAAGAACTCACCTCAACCCTGTTCTTTAGTTAATTCAGCCATCTTCTCCAGCAGCTTGATCGCACTAAGCTGGGAGCTGAGCTGAATCACACCAGCGGAAGTCGAAGTCCAATCTGTGCCAAACAACACTTTATCCTCTGACTTTCCTTGTTCCCAGAGACATTCTGCATTCGCTCGCAGGAAATCTACAGCTTTAACTGCTGCGGAATCAGCTTTGACCCATTCAGCTGTATAGCGAATCAGGATTCCTTTAAACAGTCCCGCATCACCATTTCCTTCATCTGGCAGCACACCTCCCTCAGAGTCAGCAATTTCATGGGCTGCGGCGGCAAAGGTTAGACGAGCATCCTCTAAATATTCCTGCTCTTTAGTGATACGGTACAGTTCAACTGCTGCGCCAATGAAAACACCTTGGTTGTAGGAGTATTTCCAATCTTTATCGATCTTTCCATCGCCAGTGCGATTCATGCCATCCCATACAAAACCCGTTGCCGGATCTACTAGATGCTCTTTTTGCCATCTGTATATTTTTAACGCCCATTCAAGATTGCCAGCTTCACCAAAAGCTTGATACAAGCGTGCCGCAAGTATAGCTGCCGGTGCGTTGGCTGGTGTATTTTTATAATCCAACTGTGATTTCTGCCAAGCAATTCCACCGCCCATATGCTCGTTCCAACCTGTCTGAATGTCGTTCCATAAAAGAAGGGCTGTATCTTTATAACCTTCCACTCCTGTTGCTTGATAAGCACGAAGCCACGCGAGAGCCATCCATTCCATATCATCATACAACTCATTTGGCCACATACCACCATTTCGTTGTAGCAGACCTTCATGAAGTGCGGAAAGCCTTTTGGCATACCAGTTCTCTCCAGTCCGCTGTAGTCCATCTACCAATACATCCACAGCATGGGCCATCCACCAATAATGAAAAATAGTGTTGCATTCTCCATTTGGACAAGGTGTTTCTATATTGTACATTTTGATCGCTTCATTCCAGAAGAATGAATCCAATGCAGCTTGTGCTTGATTCGCCCGTTCCTCCCAAATCCCTATCTCCAATTGATTCATATAGACTCTCTCCCTGGCTCGATTTTTATTGCATTAACCCTTAATACCACTGAAGGCTATCCCCTGTACAAAATAACGCTGAAGCGCTAAAAACAACACCAATATCGGCAAGATTGCTACTAGCGCTCCAGCCATCATTGGACCGTAGTCTGTTTGAAAATTATAAGAAAAAGCTTGAAGTCCCATCTGAATCGTTGCTTTGTCGGGATCATTCAGCACAATCATTGGCCATAAGAAACTGTTCCAGCCCGCTTGGAAGGTAAAGATACTTAAAGTAGCCAGCGCTGGTTTAGTCAACGGCAAATATATCCGCCAAAATATTTTAAACTCTCCACAGCCTTCGATCCGGGCCATTTCCATCATGTCACTAGGTAAGGTGAGAAAGAATTGCCGCATAAAGAACACAGCAAAGGTTCCAGAAGCGCCCGGAAGAATAATCCCCCAGAATGAGTTCATCAGCCCGTTACCCCCGCTACCTAAAATATCATTTCCTCCAAAAAGAGGAATATGGCGCATGACATAAACCGTGGGGATCATCGTCACAATGCCTGGTATCATCATCGCCGCAAGCAGCACGCGGAATATCGGCTTATTGAGCTTAAAATTCAATTTTGCGAACGCATAACCACTGATAGAACCAAAGAACAGATTCGCCAATACACCCGCTACTGCAAGTACAAGCGAATTCCAGAAATAGAGCGCAAACGGAACCGTAGTAAATGCCTTACGATAGTGTTCTAAGGTCAAATGTGAAGGAAACCACCGGATGGGCATGGCGAAGATCTCTTCGTCAGGCTTCAAGGATGTAAGAACACTCCAATAAAAAGGTAGAAACATTACGATAGCAATAACTATGCACGCTATATAATAGATTGATTTGCTTAAGTTTCTTTTTAATAACGAACTTCCGCTAGTATCCATACCTCTATCCCCCTTCTGCATGGCAAGCCCGGCTTATACAATGGACTCCTCCGCCTTTGTGATCCGCATGTTTATTAGTGAGAAAATGAGAATCGCCACAGCAAGCACAAATGCTTGTGCAGACGCATACCCCATTTGCAATTGATTAAAGCCCTGCTGATAGATCAGATAAACTGGAGTCTTTGTCATATTCGCCGGACCACCCTGCGTCAGCACAAAAGCTTGGTCGAACAACTGCAACGCACCAATGATTGACATCGTACTGACAAGAAAGGTTGTTGGTCGCAGCTGCGGCCAAGTAATAAACCGGAAACAAGCCAGCTTATTAGCACCGTCCAGCCGTGCAGATTCATACAAATAGTCGGGCACGCCCTGCAGACCTGCCAAGTAGATAATCATATTAGAACCTACCGATTGCCAGAGGGTAAGCATAATAATGGATAACATCGCCGTTCGGGTCTCGGATAACCAAGCTGGACCCGTAATCCCAACATAAGACAACAATCCGTTAACCAAACCAAATTCAGGATGCAAAAGCCAGATCCAAACGGTAGCAGCAGCAACGGCGGATGTAAGGGTAGGCAGATAATTCAATGTGCGGAACAACTTTACCCCACGCCAGGATCGACTAAGCAGAATCCCGAGGAGAAGCGAAATCAGAATATTAAATGGAACGAAAATGATGGAATACAGAAATACATTTCGGAATGTTTTCCATAACAAACTGTCCTCTATCAAACGGCGATAGTTATCAAAACCGATCCAATCGTTTCTACTAAGTACATCGTAGTTGGTAAAGCTTAAATATAGCGCCATTACCACAGGGATGACTGTGAATACTGTAAACAGCAATACCGTGGGTGTAATAAACAGATAAGCCGTCCGCGCCTGATGTTTCTCTAGCTTTCTGATGGAAGCCATTTCAGCTACCCCCTCCTAAGCAAAAGGGAGGCGAAACCTCCCTTCACTTCAAATGTCTTACTTATTATTTACTTCATTATCCTTCAGCATTTTGTCGCCCTCTTCTTGCGATTTCTTCAAGGTCTCATCAATGCTCATCTTGTTTTGCTGATTAAGCTGCAAATTAGGGGCCAAAGCATCAGTCTCCATCACGGAATATCCAGGATGGTTCGGACGAACCTTGGCGAACTCCAACGTTTCCAGAAACGGCTGCCACTTTGGATCATCCTTGAAAAATGGATCTTCCATCGATGGCTTATAACCCGGCAGGTTTAGACTCTTCTTTGCCCAGAGCAACGCGTTATCCTTGTTCGCTGTCCACCATTTGATGAACTCCCATGCTTCTTCCTTATGTTTGGAGCCTTCTGGAATCACTAGCCCAAATCCACCCATGACACTACCTTTATCACCATTTGGTCCGGCTGGAGGAGGAACGATTCCATAATCCAGGTCTTTACCATATTTGTTATAGGTGCTGAGCATCCACGGACCGGAATACAGCATAGCCACTTTACCTGTGACAAAAGCATCTTGCCCTTCACCAAGTCCAAGTTCGAACCCTACTTTATACACTTTGTCCTTGTTCATTAGGCGATCCCAGAACTCAAGCACCTGCTTGCCCTGCTCATTATTAAAATTGGTCTTTCCATCCTCTGTAAGCATGGTGCCGCCAGCCTGTTGGAGATACATATTAAAAAGTCCCAAATCTCCCATAGAAAAACCTGCAGTCTCCAATTTATTGCCATTCCATTTCGTTAGCTTCGTAGCCGCTGCCTCTAGTTCATCCCAAGTTGTTGGAGGCTGAAGTCCTGCCTCTGCGAGCAGCTTCTTGTTATAGAAAAGAGCACGGGCATCTACTGTAAGCGGCAGCCCATATAATTTGTCATCGTATGAAAGCTCCCGTAGGGATTCACTGTAGAAATCATCTTCGGAAATACCGTCACGCGTTAAGTATTCATCCACCGGATGCAGTACATTTTTCGGGGCATACAGCGAAGTTCTCCAACGGTCCCAAAACAGTACATCAGGAGTGCCGCCATTGGTCGCAGAAGTTAGGAATTTCGTGATCATATCCTGTTGCAGCACATATTTTACGTGAATTTTATCCTGCGATTTATTAAAAGCATCCACCATGGTCTCGAATTGCTTCTGCCCCTCACCGCCCCAATCTCCCCAGAAGGTAAGCTCTGTCTTTTTCCCGGTACTGCTCCCAGCTTTGCTTGTGTTTCCGGTCTCTTTGTCCGCAGATCCGTTATTGCCACCGCAGCCCGCAGCAAGTGCAGTAGTCATTACCAAAACAATTGAGGTAACCAGCCATTTTTTCATGTTCTCTATCCCCTTTAGAGTCGATTATTCAAACCTTGTTGGTCTCAACCGCGCTTAATCTGCTTACCACAGCGCATGAGTACAAGCTCACAGAACATCATATTTGCCCAAGAGAACCATGGACGTGTAAATTCATCAGGATTATCCACATGAAACCCTTCATGCATAAATCCAGTTCCTGCATCCGTCTTCTCCAGCAGATGAAGTAAGGCTTCCTGTTCCTCAAAGCGGGTAGATGTCATTCCCTGCATCGCTAAAGCTATGGGCCAGATATACCGATTTGGCGTATGCGGACTTCCAATGCCAGCAGCCGCTTTTCCTGCGAAAAAATAAGGATTAGTGCTACTTAAAATAAGTTCACGGGTATTTTTATAAATAGGATCATCAGCAGTCACATAACCCAAATAAGGGATAGAGAGTAGACTAGGTACATTTGCATCATCCATAAAATTCACCTGTCCCAGACCATCTACTTCATAAGCATAGACCGCTCCAAACTCTGGATGTTCTACAATTCCATACTCACTTATTCCCTTATTAAGCTGGTCAGATAGTTTTCTAGCTTTCTTTTCCAGCTCCTGATCACCTAAAATCTCACGGGCAATTTCACACACATATCGTAAAACAACCACCGCGAACATATTGGCCGGAACCAAATACCCATATTCACAGGCATCGTCACTAGGACGAAATCCAGACCAAGTCATTCCGGTATAAGCCGTCAACGTCCCTTTGCCTTCTCGAGCTAACGTATCCGTGGGCGGACAGTTCATCCGTTGAAAAAGATATTTTGAATCGCGCTCATGGTTCTGTTCGGTAGTCCATAATGTTATGATTCTTTCTACGCCTGTTACAAACGACTCATTAAACTGACTAGTACGGCCCGAATTCTTCCAGAGCAGATAACTCAGTTGGATTGGATAACATAACGAATCAATTTCATATTTTCTTTCCCAGACTCCCGGGCTCATCTCCGTCAGATCCTCTTGGTGGCCATGCCCACTTTCTTCTTCATTGAATGCGTTAGCATACGGATCAAGCTGGATGTAAGTAAATTGTCTACGTACAAGTCCCTCAATCATGTCTGCAATTTCTTCATCTTCGGAGGCAAGGATTAGGAAAGGTCTGACCTGTGCGGCGGAATCCCGTAGCCACATCGCTGGAATATCTCCGGTAATAACAAAAGTGCTTCCGTTTGGCATTCGTTTTAAGGTTGTGTTCCAGGTGTTGGCCATACATTTCTCGAACATTTCGGCTAATTTCGGGCGATCACTCAGCTGTGCTTTTACGCTAGATGCCAGTTTATGCATTGACTCGGGTATTTCTCTAGTTGCTTTCAGTTATAATACCCCCTTTTTCTTTTTAAATTTGAAGCGCTTTCATTGATTAGTATATTGTCATGTGATTAGTATGTCAATATGTTTATTTTATTATAATGATATACCAATACATCTATAATGATAAATACATATCTAAAACAAATAAAAAAACCCATCCAAAAAGATAGGTTTTTATAACAACTAATATATGTTTAATTTGGAGAATAAGCCAAAATTCTATTTAGAGATAGATTGTTTAGCGGAGCTTGTAGATTCACCAGAAATCAACTGAGCTTCCAGCATTATCTTATTGGACACACTCTGCCCGTTCATAATTCGCAATACATTTTCTACTGCAAGCCGCCCCATCTCTTCTTCATTTTGCCGTAAATGGGTAAATGCATAACCCGAACCAAGTGGAGTTGGCGGACTATCAAAGCAAATGATCGAAATATCTTCTGGAATTCGTAGCCCAAGTCGTTGGACCGCAGTTCTAGCCAGCAGCGCAATATTATATTCCACAGCAAAAAGCGCCGTTATTGTTGGATTCTTTTGCATATGAGAAATTAGCCGCGAAATGTCATGTTCAATATTCTCATCGTTGAAGGAATCCGGTAGTGTTGAGGTCAAATCGCTGACCCACAATCCCTTGTCTACAGCTATTCCCCGTTCCGCATGCGCTTGAATAAATCCCTCTACCCGCTCTTCAAGAGCTGTGGTATCCGCTGGAGGTGGAGAGAGAAAGGAGATATGAGTATGCCCGAGATCAAATAAATACTCCGTACCTTTGAGTGCAGCCTGCATATTATCAGTACTGATCGATGCTGCTGCCACTCCTTTTAAATGGCGATCTACCAGAACTAGCGGGAACCGCCCTATCACCAATTTTAGAATCTCCGCATTAAAAAATTCGCCTTGAGCCGGAAAAATGATCAGACCATCTACACCTAAGCTGAGCAACTTCTGAATAGATTTCTCTTCGTTCTCCGGCACCCCAAACGTTCTTCTTAAAACCAGAAAACAATCATTATCACGTGAAGCCTGCTCCATGCCATAAATTAAGCCTGTGCCATAGCTGTTGCCAAAGTCGGTAATAACCAGACCGATCGTCTTTTCCTCATGGTTAAAGGAATTGAAAACAGTTCCGTCGGAGACCGTCCCCGGAGATATCGCTGATTCCATGTAATCGACTGCTGGATCTGCCACAAATGAACCTCTCCCCGGTTTTCTCACAATTAATTGTTCCGCGGCGAGCATTTCCAGAGCTTTTTTACTCGTAATCCGACTAACATTATAGGCTTCAGCCAGTTCTTTCTCAGAGGGAACCCGTTCCCCTTGTCCATAGGATTTATTAACGATAAGCTGCTTCACTTCATCAAATATTTTTTCATACATCGGTTTGGATGATGTTGTCTCACTCATGACTTTCGTTATCTCCTGACTCTAATTTTTTCATCTTATACATAATAATATATCATGATATATTAAGTTTGTCGACAGTTGTGCGGCTACAGCAAAAAAAGAGGGAGGAAGGATGTAAAGTGGAAAAATACAAAACTTCGTATATAAACAGAGATAACCCGTATTCAGTGAATGCTGGTTAAATAAAGGCTAAGTAATCGCTATAAATATCATTTCTACTATATTCTTAGATAATATCAAACCGTATTTCATCTAACAAGTTTTTACACTTTTGTCCATTTGTTCTTTTTTTATTCAAAAACAGCTAACACAGGTCTATCGTAAATTGCTGTTCAGAATATATAATAGAGACTATCTGGTATAGAAAGGAAGTTGAATAGTTAATGAAATTTAATGATTATCGCTATGAGCGCCCGGATGTAGAGAAGTTCAAACAGGATTTTAACAACCTGCTTAAAGATCTCAATGACACCGAGCCATTAGAAGTGCAAAAGGCTTCCGTTACCGCTATTAACAAGCTTCGCAATGAGTTTGACACCCTGCAGACATTGGTTAGCGTTCGCCATTCGATCAATACAACAGATGAATTCTACAAGGCTGAACAGGAATTCATGGACGAGATTGGCCCTATCGTTCAGGAATACATAACGGACTACTACAAAGCACTCGTCAATTCCAAATACAGAGCCGAATTCGAACAAGAATGGGGCACGCAGCTGCTTCAGCTTGCAGAAGTAGCTCTGCGTACTTTTAGTCCAGAAATCATCGAAGATTTACAATTGGAGAACAAACTCTCTACAGAATACGCTCAGCTTATCGCGTCCGCCAAGATTCCATTCGAAGGCGAAGAACGGACACTGACTCAGCTTACTCCTTTTGAATTGTCCACGGACCGCGATATGCGCAAACGTGCTTCACAAGCCAGATATGATTTTATGTCTGAACATGAGAGTGACTTTGATCGAATCTATGACGAGCTAGTTAAAGTCCGTGACCGCATTGCTAAAAAGCTTGGTTACAGCAACTTTGTTGAGCTAGGTTATGACCGGATGATGCGTACCGATTATAACGCCGACATGGTAGCCAACTTCCGGAAACAAGTTCTGGAGCATATCGTCCCCGTCTCCCAACAGCTTAAGAAACGGCAGACTGAACGCCTAGGTCTGGATGCCTTGAAGTTTTATGACGAGAACTTCAGCTTCAAGACTGGCAATGCCACTCCTAAAGGAGATCCTGACTGGATTGTAGCTAACGGATCCAAGATGTACAAAGAGCTCTCTCCGGAAACTGATGAATTTTTTACTTTTATGTTGGATAACAATCTAGTGGATTTAGTAAGTAAAAAAGGTAAGCAAGGCGGTGGCTATTGTACTTACTTCAGCCAATACCAAGCACCTTTTATCTTCTCAAATTTCAATGGAACCTCAGGGGATATTGATGTCTTGACCCATGAAGTGGGGCATGCCTTCCAGGTGTATGAAAGCCGAAATATTAATGTACCTGAATATGCTTTTCCTACTTATGAAGCCTGTGAGATCCATTCCATGAGCATGGAGTTTTTTGCTTGGCCATGGATGGAATTGTTCTTTGAAGAGGATGCAGACAAATACCGTTTCAATCATTTGGCAGATAGCCTTCAGTTTATTCCTTACGGAGTTACTGTAGATGAATTCCAGCATTTTGTTTACAGCAATCCTGAAGCAACCCCTGCTGAACGTAAGCAAGCATGGCGAGAAATCGAGAAAAAATATTTGCCGCACCGCAATTATGAAGGTAATGCTTATCTGGAACAAGGTGGATTTTGGCATAAGCAAGGCCATATCTTCGCCTCCCCGTTCTATTACATTGACTATACACTAGCACAGCTATGTGCCTTCCAGTTCTGGAAACGTTCAAATGAAGATTTTAAATCCGCTTGGAGTGATTATTTAGAGTTATGTCAAGCTGGAGGAAGCAAATCCTTTATCAAGCTGGTTGAACTTGCGGGCCTGACTTCACCTTTTGAAGATGGCTGCATTAGTTCGGTCATTGGAGAGATTGAAAGCTGGTTAAACAGCATTAATGATAAAGAACTTTAATAATACCTTGCAGTACCGATAAAAAAGCAATCCCTGCTTCTTAGCTGGGATTGCTTTATTTTCATATTAAGGTTATTTAGCGATAACGAATCAACAAGTCCAGTGGATAACGACCTGCATTACGGCCATACAAAGATAGCCCGCCGTCCTCTGCTTGCAGCTCCAAACGGAAAACACGATTGCGATCCAGCTTCGCTGCTAACTGCCCCGGTACACTTGCCTTGCATAGGTAGCCATAAGATCCAGCCTCATCCAGCTTATTCGCTATTGGCTGATAATGCCAAGACAAAATCCCTCTGCTATCAGCCGGATCATCCGGTAAATAGAAAGAACCAATCCGCTGCCCATCCACCAGAACGTTCACTCGGGAAGGATGACGCTCTTCATCCGTCATATAATACGTATTCGGATTATATTCCACCCTCGCATCTGCCCCATGCATAAGATCAAGGCCCATATCATTAAGCTTCGTACCTTCAACATGCCGCGCCAGCAATCGTTTAGCACTTGCTTCGAAGATGATTTCGATCTCACCAATCATTGATTTATCTGCTGCATCTGGCAGTGTAACCTCGTATACATACTGACCTTGCCCAGCACCATTGATCTTAGATCCTTGGATAGCATCCCATTGATGCTTAAAGTTATGATCGGTATAAGCTCCCACTGGAATTTGAATAAATTCTCCTTCACCTTTAAACAATACAGTGTTATTACCGCCTCTTACATCAAAAGTAATGAAATTCCGCGTGATCGCTTCACCCTTCTCATTAATCAGAGAAACAGCAAGTATTGCAGCCGCCTCCTGACCAGGCATTGTAATGTTCAAAGAAGGAAGTATAGTGTTTCCAAAGTTATCCCATTTCACAGACATATGTCCACTTTGCGCAGTGACCCGAGTCCCCAAATTGTCGTACCACAGTTCCCATTTCAGCTTCAAATTATGACCGTGATAGCTGTCCGCGAAGCTGGAACCTAGCAAAGGTACTTTAACACTCTGCCCTGCTTCTACTGTCTGGCATGGAGGAGCATCTATCACGATAAAATCTGGGGAATGCAGATCCGCAATCGTCATCCCGGGAACAAAATCCCCATATCCAAAATCCTTATCGCTCCCGTCTAGCCGGTAATAACCATTGAACTCATTCGTAACATCACGGAATTCAGTAAATACGAATCCACATAGCTTATCATGCCGCCGGAATTCATTCATCATATAGCGGTAATGCCATGCCAAATCACTGTCCCCTGCACCACCTTCTATCCCCCACACATTACCGCATTCGCTGTTCATTAGAGGGGCATCAGACTGTACGTTGCCGCCAATACAGTTAAACTCCGATCCCGGGAATGTTTTATCTACAACCTCATTTAAGTGGGCTTGCAGCTGCTCGTAACCATTAATGTAAAAGTGCCATGTATTAATATCCGATTCCACATGATCATAATTACACGGCGAGTTATCCTCAACAATTCTAGTCGGATCAAGCTGCTTCGCCCAGCGATATTTCTCCCGCACCCATTCCTGTGTCTCTTTAAGATAACTACTCTGCTGCTGTACATCACTTGTGAGGCTAGCCTCCTGAGCATCTGTCTTCAAACCCCAGGTCTCGTTGAACATAACCCACGAAAAAATAGATGGATGATTATAATCTCGTTCAATCACCTCAAGGGCTTCTCTCTCATAGGAGGCTCTGGCCTTGTCATCCGGATTACCCCAGAAACAAGGCATATCTTCCATAACAAGAATGCCAAGCTTATCCGCCCAATACAGCTTACGGGGTTCTTCGGGCTTAATATGAATTCGCACCATGTTTAGCCCTAAACGTTTCATTAGATAAATTTCATCCCGCATGTCTTCATCCGTTGGATAGGTGAAAAACCCTGTCTTGTGATAGGACTGATCAAGAGTACCGTTCAAATATATCGGCTTACCATTTAAGGTGATCCACCGATAATCACGATCTTCAAAGCGGGCAGTCTGAATTTCGCGAATTCCGAAATAAGTGCTGACTGTATCTGTACCAAACGATCCACTGAGCTGCAATTCACCTTCATATAAATAAGGATTTTCTGGACTCCACAAATGCGGATTGGGAACATCGATAGACAGCTTACATTCGTTGACCCCTGCTATAAGCTGCAGCTTCTCTGTATGAACAACAGAATGATCAGCGAATTGCAGCGTAAACTCTGCCGAACCCGTTTCATGCGCAATTATTCTTGTAGTTACCTTCACCTGTCCATCTATACGGGTCACAAACTTTGCATCTTTCATATAAGTTTCGGGACGTGCTTCAAGCCATACAGGCTGCCAAATTCCACGGATTTCTCCATATCCTTGTTTGCCCCGCGCTTGATAAGCATGATCGAAATCCTCAGCTCTTACGACAATATTATTCTCACAATTAGCTGCCCAGTAAGGTGTAATATCAAATTCAAATGAACCATATCCACCTTGATGTGAACCTACATGTTCTCCATTTATCCACACATCACATGAATAATCTACTGCCCCAAAACGTAAAAACAATCGTGTTTGTTGGTCAACAGCCTGCCCATTCACGGTGCGGCGATACCAGCCTATTCCTTGTTGATCGCAGCCAATTCCGGATAAGGGACTTACCCAAGAAAAAGGTACAGTGATCATTGAGTCGTAAGCGATTTCAGGATTGGAGTACCATAACGCCTTCATACCTTCATTGTTCGGATCAAACTTAAATGACCATTGCCCATTCAAATTCATCCATTCATGACGTTGCCAATGTGGATGAGGGTGTTCAGAACGAGGAATCGCAAGTGTCTCAGAAGCTAATATAGAAGTTGTCATATGGCGAGCACAGCCTTTCAAAATAAGAAGTTGAGCCCATTTTAGCACCAGTATATGTTTTTCGCAATGTTTATTATGATTTTACAATACTCGATCTTCATTGTACAATAACCTCAACCCATCCTATACGAAAAGGAACAAATATGATGAATGATATTTCACAAGAAACGATACGTTATCCCGCGTCACGCATTTTAGATGTAGCTAAAGCACTGTCTGGTGACGTCCGCGTCCGCATTCTTGAAGCCCTTGGAGAGAAGCCTATGAGTGTCAGTCAATTAGCTGAGACGTTAGGTGTAGCTCAGCCAACGATATCTATCAATGTGCAGACGTTAGAACAGGTTAATCTTATCTCATCTACACAAGGAGCAAATCGCGAAAAAATCTGTGCGGTCACCTGTCGCTCTATTCAACTCGATCTCCCTTCAAAGCTAGGGGATGGGCTGCATCAAACTGAGGAAATACATATGCCCATCGGAATGTTCTCCCACTGCTCCATACAACCGTCCTGCGGGATGGCTGGAAAAGATGGTGGTGTCATTGGCTCCCAGGATGATCCAAGAGCATTCTACATGCCTGAACGAGTCGATGCCTCTCTCTTATGGTTCGCAGAATCCGGTTATGTCGAATACTATTTTGCCAACCCCCTGCCTCCAGGCGTCGAGTTGGACGAAATCCGCATTTCGGCAGAAGTATGCTCAGAAGCCCCTTCATTTCGAGAGGATTGGGCCAGTGATATCAGCTTATCCATCAATGACCAGTTAGTCGGGACTTGGACCTGTCCCTCCGATTTCGGGAACCGCAAAGGGAAACTGACCCCTGAACGTTGGAGAAGTGGAACTGAATATGGAGCTCTTACTACATGGAGTGTCTCGGAATCGGGCAGCAGCTGTAATGGTTCTTTCTCATCTTCCACTACAATCAGCTCTTTAAAGCTGGCGTTTAATGAACCTATTCGTGTACGTTTTGAAATTCGGGAGGATGCACTCAATAAACGAGGACTAAATCTGTTCGGAAGTGGGTTCGGGGACTATGCCCAGGATATCATACTGGCGTTTGTACGACGTCCGAAATGAGGAAAAAGAGGCAGGAGTGCCTCGGAAGTGGATCCAATGTTCACCAGCATCAAGAAGAACATCAACAATGGATGCACACTTCCAGCCCTGACCAGATGGACCTCTCTATTTCATACCAGTAGAGACCTTATTTTGCTTCAACTTTTTTTAGATTCTCAGCGACTCTGAAGGTTACAATCTTGCTAATTAATTCATAAGGCATAGGCTTATCAATAGGGAATTGAACGGAACCTTTAGCACCTTTATAGCCTGATAATTCATCTTTAAAAGCATTAATTCCACTTGGAGTTGGATAGAATCCAATATGCTTGGGATAAGCAGCGAAATGCACCAAATTTCCGTGTAATGCAAAAGTAGGCATCTGATAGCTTATTTTTTCCTCTGCTTCCGGTGCCGCCTCTTTTATCACCTTTCTTAACGTATTAAGGATTTCCTGAACCTCAAGCGAAAACCCGGAAATATAGGCATCGATCGATTCATATGTGATTTTACTTTCATCCATGATATAACTCCTCTCTGGATCATCTCCACGATTTGCATAAATGTAGGGCCGCTAAAGCCTCAGCTTCAGTACTTTTGAACAACATTTTATCGCCTTGATTGCATTCGTAAATAAAATCATTCAGACTTTTGCTGTTATAGCTTGTAAATTCTCCTACGATAGCAACTCTCATCTGATAGTTTGTATATTTTTGTGCAATCTCACCAGCAACTCCAGACTTTAGCTCGAAAAAATCATCCGTAATCTGTTCCTTCCTCAGAAGCATTTTATCGCATCCTTGGTATTTTACATTCATCATTAAGTCTAAGGCATCCCTTACATTATTGATTATGATCTCCTCACCAGAGATTATAGCTACCGTTGAATCATTCTTATCATCCACTGTGATTTTCATTCAAGACTACTCCTTTTCCGCGAAGAATTTCTGCAACATTATGATTACTCTGCTTAATCGCAACCGACCATGCAGATTCACCACTTTTTATTTTAGCAGAAATGTCGGCACCATGTTCGATTTACAACTCTATTAGTTCTACATTATCCGTATGAAAAGCAGCAGAATGTAAGGAAGTATAACCATCACTATCGAATATATTATTCTCCATATTCGCAAGGTGCGGATGAGCTTTCAGGATTTCTTTCAGCCGTTCTGCATGGCCTGATTGTGCTGTCTGAAATACATCATTAATGATTAATTATCGTATAAACGAGCTAAGCCATAAAAAGAAAAGAGGACTCGTTCAATGTTCTTTGAACGAATCCTCTAATGATCACAATTCTGGAGCTCAGTAGATTAGATTAAATCCGACTTTTCAAGTAGCCGCTTCACGATCTCTGCAACCTCAGCTCTGGTCATATCATCTTTCGGAGCAAGCCCTTTACTGCTTCTTCCCATGATAATGCCTGCCTGCAAAGTGTCAGTAACTCCACTGATTGCCCAGTTAGAAACCTCACTACTATCTGTAAATGGAGCTAACAAAACGTCAGCCGATTGAACAGAAAGCTTAGTCTGTAGCGCTGTAATTTTCATCGCTTTAGCAATAATTAACATCGCTTGTTCACGGGTAATATGTTCATCAGGGCGGAACATGCCATCTTCAAAACCATTGATTAATTGATAAGTAAATGCCGTGTTGATCGCACTGTTATACCAATCCGTGGTCTTTACATCTGAGAATGGTGTTGCAGCTTGTTCCATCTCAAGTCCCAGACCGCGCACAACAATCGCCGCAAACTCAGCACGGGTAATGGCTTGATCCGGAGTAAATTGACCACTACCTGTTCCCTCAATGACTAATCGGGAGCCCATATCGTTCACTGCCTCTTTTGCCCAGTGATTAGCTACATCACTAAATTCAAGCGGATGCCAGATTACGGAGTAAGTACCTCCGCTTAAGCTGTTGATAGTAGCAAAATATTTGCCATCAATTACAACCACTTTAGTAGGAACATGGTGTACCGAACCTTCGGAATCAACGTACACTCCAGTTGTAATCTTGTTCGGGTCCATCCCTTCAGGAATGGCTATGGTACGTTTAACATACGTATTGAATTGGGAAAGTTCAATACTCTTATCTCCGTAGATACCTCTAGCCGTAAAATTAACTGGTGCGGAAACTAATGAGAAGGATCCTTTTTGCGCAGCTGCTTCTAAAGCTTTAACTTTATCGGCTGTAGGAGCACTAATTTCAATCTGTATCTTAATATCTTGCAAAGCTACCGACTTGCCGATTTGCTCGTTCAAAGCGTCAATATTAATTTGTTGAGCAGGCAGTGTAAATGTCGCATTTCCCGCTTTAATCTCAAGAATCGCTTGATTACCCTGCATATTTTTAACCATTTGTCCATTTAATTCGCCAACTATAACATCAGATTTACTATTTGCACCGATAGAAACTACTGTACCTTTACCTTCAGTGGCGAGCTTGTCCTCTAGCTTCTTCTGATCTAACACAATAGTGGTTAACGTTTGCTCATTCCGTTTACCATTCGTTGCGGTTCCCACTGTTTCAGCTTTACCATTGATTAGAATGGAAGCAGCATTTACCACAGGTGCCGGAGTTGGTGATGGGGTTGGTTGCGACGGAACAACAACATCACCACCAGATGGAGTGCTAGGAACAACTGCATTGGACTCAGCAGAGAATTCGCTGATGCCAGCTTTATTGATTGCCTGTACCGTGAAGGTATAGCTTGTTCCATTCGTCAAACCACTGATTGTCAGAGGACTTCCAGTTCCTGTAACCGTCAAACCTCCCGGATTAGCAGTTACAATATATCCTGTGATTTCGCTGCCTCCATCGTTCACCGGCGGGATAAAGGTGATGATTGCTTGACCATTCTCTGCAGTTGCTGTTACGGATGTTGGAATTCCAGGTGCTGTAACTGGTTTAACAGGTGCCTTCACAGTAACGGTTGTAGAAGCCGTATAACTACCATCTTTCGTCGTTACCGTTATGATGGCTGTTCCTTCACCAATCGGTGTTACTACTCCATAAACAACCTTAGCTACTGTCTCATCGCTCGAGCTCCAGATCATACCTTTATTTGTTGCATTAGCAGGTGTTACTGTCGCTTGTAGAGTTCCCTCGCCTTCACCCACCGTTAAGTTAAGTTCTGTCTGGTCTAAAGTCACCCCAGTTACGATAACGTCAGGTGGCTTAGGAGCGGCTACATTAACTGTGGTTGTAGCTGTAAAACTTCCATCTTTCGTCGTTACCGTAATAACTGCTGTCCCCTCACCAACCGGAGTTACTACTCCGTTCACAACGGTCGCAACTGTCTCATCGCTCGAGCTCCAGATCACGTCTTTATCCGTTGCATTGGCAGGCTCTATTGTTGCTTTTAGGAGTCCATCAGCTTCACCAGCTGTTAAATTCAGTGTCTCCTGATCTAGCTTCACTCCAGTTACGTCCACAACGGGCGGGATTGGGGCACTCACACTAACTGTGGTTGTAGCTGTAAAACTTCCATCTTTAGTCGTTACCGTAATAACTGCTGTCCCCTCACCAACCGGAGTTACTACTCCGTTCACAACGGTCGCGACTGTCTCATCACTAGAGCTCCAGATCACGTCTTTATCCGTTGCATTGGCAGGCTCTATTGTTGCTTTTAGGAGTCCATCAGCTTCACCAGCTGTTAAATTCAGTGTCTCCTGATCTAGCTTCACTCCAGTTACATCCACAACCGGCGGGATTAGAGCACTCACACTAACTGTGGTTGTAGCTGTAAAACTTCCATCTTTAGTCGTTACCGTAATAACTGCTGTCCCCTCACCAACCGGAGTTACTACTCCGTTCACAACGGTCGCGACTGTTTCATCACTAGAGCTCCAGATCACGTCTTTATCCGTTGCATTGGCAGGCTCTATTGTTGCTTTGAGGAGTCCATCAGCTTCACCAGCTGTTAAATTCAGTGTCTCCTGATCTAGCTTCACTCCAGTTACGTCCACAACGGGCGGGATTGGGGCACTCACATTTACTACAGACGAAGCTGTAAAACTTCCATCAGTAGTCGTTACCGTGATGATCGCTGTTCCAACGCCAACTGGAGTTACCACCCCGTTTACAACGGTTGCAACAGTCTCATCACTAGAGCTCCAATTTACTGTTTTGTTCGTGGCATTAGCAGGTGCTATTACGGCACTAAGCGTGTCTCCTGCTTCTCCTTCCGTTAAACTGAGTGTTGGTTTATCCAGGGTCACTCCGGTTACGATTACATCCCCCGTATTGTTTACCGTCACATTAAAAGTGTAGGTGTTGCTTAATGCTCCATCACTTACCTTAACAGAAATCACACTGGTGCCAAAAGCATTCGCTGCGGGTGTTATTTCTAAAGTTCGTAACTCACCACTTCCACTTATTTCCAGTCCATTATTCGGAATTAAGAGCGTATTCGAGGAAGTAGCTGATACTTGTAGGTCATCTCCATCCACATCGAGAACCTTAAAGGATCGTGAGACCGACTTGTTTTTATCGGTTGTAGTATTCCCCATAAAACCTGTGTCCTGCTTCCAGGTTGCCCCAGTAATTGTGCCGTTCTTAAGGGGAAGACCAGAGGTATTAATAGCGACATTCCCATCATTGCTATTCGCTAATTTATAGTTTAAAGCCAGATTAGGCTCCGAGCCTGTCAAGTCGACATTCATTTCTCGAACAATATCACTTTGGGTCTTGGCTTTACTCCAGAACCTCACGTCTCTCATTCCACCGTTATAATCTCCGTCCTGTCTCCACGTGCTTTTTCCAAGCCAGTTATTCGGACGTGCAACGTTTCCTACTGTACTTAAATCCATGGCCCCTTCTGCCTTAAGTACACCATCCCAATAAATCCGTCCCTTTTTCTGACTGTGATCATAAACAATCGCGACATGAACCCATTTAGAAATCGGGAAATCCTCAGTGACATTAATATCTCCCTTATTAGTGTAGGCAGTGAAATTCATCCGTTTGCCGTTAAAACCTACAAAAATATTGTGGTTCTGCTCTGCGATCGATGATTCAAAAAATCTCATCCATGTCTGAAAAGCATCTACCTTCAAAAATCCTTCAACTGTAAAAGAATTCCCATAAATCCGTTGATCCGGGAACGTCACATAATCCCCGTTACCGTCAAAACTAAGATAGTCCCCACCATTTAGTTCTGTCAGATAAGGTGCATCATTCACTGGATTTACAGTAATTACGGCTATACCCGGATCTGAGCTGAACGCGGCAGATACTGTGGTATTCGCATTTTTTTGATAATTTTGATAACCGGATGCTGTTGTATCCCATAGCTTAAAGCTAATGGATGCCGTTCCGTTCCAGTCTTTCGCCGGGACAAAACGGATTTTCTCCGATTTCAGCAGCAGAAAAGCATTACTGTTTGACACCGGCTCGATATTATACCAAATTCGTCCCACCGTGTTGTAATACTGCCAGGCCCCTTTGGTATTATCTAAAGCTACTACAGCAATCCCTGTTGACGCTGGATCCGATACTTTTCCTGTCAAAAAGCTGGCTACCTCAACTCCTGCGTTGGAATAGTCATCTTCATTAATCGACGTTATTATAGCTGGGCTATTCTCGAGCCAACCGAAACTAGCTTTTGCACTTATGATTGGAGTTTGCATAGGACCCACCCCCTGCACCACAAGTCCAGTACATAACGAAATACTAATGCCTATTTTCATAAATGATGGCTTCAAACTCTATTTCCCCCTCTAGCATAAATCATGTCCTTAATTCGACAATAATCGAGAGTATTATACAAAATTAAGATAAACAAAAAATAAACAAAAAAAGAACCCTCGATAGCCATCCTTTCGAAGGTTCCTTCCATTACAATAACTTCTGTTTCATTAACGCTTTAAGTTTAGGATCGGGTGTTGTTCCGAGCTCTTGCTGCAGCATCTCTTCCAATTGACCAAATTTCCGCTGTGCTTCATTCATTCGCCCTAATTCAATTAGTAAGTTGATGATTTCATGATAGATGTCCTCTCGCAAGGAATCTAATTTTAATATTTCTCCAAAATAATGCAGTGCTTGCTGCTGCTGATTCTGCTCTAAATGAAATCTTGCAGCCAGCTCCAGCAATCCTATATATTCATGCTCGAGTCTGCGCGTCCTGCCACTGGCCCATTCATAGGCTTTTCCTTTGAGTAATGCTCCTGTGTATAAAACTTCTGCTTGAATCATCCATTCAACATGTCTTTCAGAGGTTTGCCTGATTTGCTTTAACAATCGCTCAAATTCATACAGATCACAATAAATGCTGCTTTCTACTACATGAATTTCATTCCTGCTAGCTTTTATATAATTGGCGCCGATTGCTTTTCGAATATAATACAGCGTCGAGTTGAGATTCTTCCATGCTTTTTCAGGCTCCAATCCGCTCCACAACGTGTCGATAATTTCCTCCCGGCTAACCGTCCCTTTACTAACCAGAAAAGCAAATAATTCTTCTGTTTTTGGACTTCTCAGCTTGATTAGCTCTCTGTTCTGCGTTCTGCGGTACACTTTTAAACCATTAAATAAAAAAACTTCTAACGTAGGCTCAGCCGTTGTATTTCGATTTATTTTTTTGAGTTTCTCTAACGTCTTAGACAACCGCTCCGCAGTTACAGGCTTCAAAAGATAATCCACTGCACTTAGGTCAAAAGCCTGCAGCGCATACTCATCAAATCCGGTTACAAAAACCACATCTATCGATTCATCCAATTCATGCAAAAGGCTAGAAAGCTTCATCCCATTCGTCTCAGGCATAGAAATATCCAAAAAAGCTACATCTATCGGATTGGCCTTCGCAAAAGCATAGGCTTCCGCAGGATTCAAAAACGTCTCATAGACATCAATCTCTCCGCTCTGCGATAAGATCCGCTTCAGGCGTTTTACCGATAACTCCTCATCATCTACAATAATCGCTCGCAGCATGCCTCAACCTCCCATCCGCTTAAGCTGCTGTATTGGAATTTCAAAAGATACCGTTGTGCCTAATCCTTCAGCACTTTGAATATGAATATTTTTTCCATATAATAGCTTGATGCGCTGACTGATATTCCACAGCCCCACCCCTCTTTTATCTACATCTGACTGCATTACTTCTTTCAATTTATGCTCACTCATTCCAGATCCATTATCCTCCACAATAAAGCTAATCACAGAATTCTCTAATTCTTTTACAGATATAATTACCGTGCCACCCCGCAAATTGGACATTAGGCCATGCCTTATTGCATTTTCGACCAAAGGCTGTAGAATCAGCGGAGGAATCCGGTAATCCGTATTCACTCTCACATCATATTCCACATTTAATCTGGCACCGAAGCGTGCTTTTTCAATATTGATATAAGCCTCTACCAGCTCAAGCTCATTCTCCAGACTCGTTAGTGAATCCAGTTGTTTGAAATCAAAGCTGCTTCGCAAATACTGGGACAGCTGCAGTGTCAACTCTTCGGCCTTCTCAGGTTCCTCCACACATAGTTCAGCAATTGAATTCAGAGCATTGTATAAGAAATGAGGTTTGATCTGGGATCGTAAAAAAGCAATTTCGGCGTCTTTGGCAGTCTTCACGGAAGCTCTCAATCGGGTCAGACTTTTAACACGTGCCATTAGCTCTTCAGCTTCAAAAGGTTTTCCCACATAGTCATTTGCACCGTTATCCATGGACATCTTCATATCGCTCACCCTGTTCTTGGCCGTCAACATTAACACAGGCAGTTCAAAAGGAGTAAATCTCTCTCTAATCTTTTGCAGAACCTCGTAACCCGAAATGTCCGGCATGGTAATATCCAGTACCACCAGAAAAAAGTCTGTGTTTTTCGCTAGCTCCTCAAGTGCCATCTGCCCGCGATTGACAACCACAATAGAATATTTCTCTAGCTTAAACAGATTGATCATAGATTGCAGATTGGCAAAATCATCGTCCACTACTAAAATGGGCTCATCGATCTCGCCTTTGATATAAAGGGGATAACTACCATGGGAGAAACTTAATTCTTTATAAGAATGTGCCGCCTTAAGGGTTGGCCTCGAGATTGGCTTAACCGCTTTATCCCACCGTGGAAGTGTAAAAATAAACACCGAACCTTTTTCCACTGTAGATTCCACAGCTATGTTCCCACCATGCAGTTCTACTAGCTTCTTAGTAATACTTAATCCGAGCCCTGTTCCACCATGACTATGAATCTCCGCCTCATCCACCTGCTCAAAAGCTTTGAAAATACGCTCCTGCATATCCGGTGAGATACCCAAACCTGTGTCTGCCACACGTACTTCCACCCACTCCTGAATAACTCTGGCACTAATCTCTATTTCACCCTGTTCCGTAAATTTAATCGCATTATCAACCAAGTTGTGGAAAATTTGAATCAGACGATTGCCATCTGCATTCACCATAGGGAAATTCGAAGCGACTCTGTTAACGAGCAGGATCGACTTTTCTCCGAGCAAAAAAGAATGAATACCCATGACGGAATCAACAACGGCTTTCAAATCCAGGTTGCTTTTGTATAATGTGATGTCTCCATACTTCATTTTGGAATAATCAAGTAGTTCATTTACCATATGTGTTAATCTTCTGCCGCTCCCTATTACGATCGCTAGATTCTGCGCTTGTTTTTCATTAACTGGACCCTCAACCCCATCCAGCAGCGTAGCTGTAATGTTCACTATGGCATTTAGAGGTGTTTTTAGTTCATGTGAGGTGTTGGAAAGGAATTCATCTTTAATTTTATCCAGCCCGATCAGCTGGTTTTTCATCTCGTCTATGGTATGGTAGGCTTCAAAAAAACGTAGAACAATCAGCACGATCATGATGATATTAAAAGCCACAATGTAAAACTGCCCGAGCCAAAGGTTCTCTTTTATAGAAAGAGCAAACAAAATAATGTCTATGGAATATAAATTAATAGCTAGAATCGCCATAAACATCAGCAGCAATTTGATTCTATTTACTTCTGCGCTTCTGATATATAGGGTAGCCACTCTGCATAACATCCAAATTAACATCAGCTCATATAAAATAATCACATACGGATAAATGACCGTGTAAGAACGAATCGGCAGGATGGCGACCAGAATTATAAAGCTGCCTAAAACAATCGTTATGGCTTGAGTAAATTTTAAAGATATTATGCTTTTGTGCATTTGGTAAAAAAATATTGCGAGCACAATAAAGCAGGAGATGGAGCTTATATCCTTTACTTTGTAGAGCACTATGAACGAAAGTTTAGGGAAAAAGAGTAAGAGTGAACGCTCGCCGATCAACCCATGATATATCGCAAACAGCAAACAAATAGTAGCAAATACAAGTAAAGAGTAATCCTGCTTACGGTATAAGGACGCTGCCCCAAAGCAGATAAAAAAGATAAGGGCAAGTGTGCCTAAAATAGCAACGGTGCTAAATTCACGGGCCGTACTCTTCTGCTGAACCTCCATCATTGCTGCTTCCTCACCAAAGGATAAAGAAACCGGAATGCCCCCATTTACATAATCGAAGTTAGAGACTTGAATTATGATTTCTACATCTCCCTTATCAGACGAAAAAAGCCCAATCAGCGGGATATTCCCTGACCGATAATCAGCTTCATTAGCAGCAGGATTACCATCCTCAATAACTGACTGTCCATTAACAAAAATCCTGCTTGAAAAGCGGATATTAGTTTTTTTCAAGGCGAATACCCCGCTTACAGGCAGGTTTTTTAGAACCATCCGATAGGTGGCGGAACCGAAGGCGGGTAAAGGGCTTCCATTAACGATGTTGCCGTTCCACCGGGAGGGCACCTCCATCCAAGCTGTAGAATCAGGTATATCTGCGCTACCCGCCCTAAAATGCTCAGAAGTTAATAGCTGGTTCCAATAAAACTCCCATTCACCGTCTAACTTGATAATCTTATCCTGTTCATAATCCCAAGCCGCGAGATCCATGACTCCATGCTGCACTTGCAAGTGACTTCCTTGTTTATCGTGACCCATAAGAATGGATAGAGGAATCGCAGATAATAAAATTAAACCAATCAGATAGATAAGTAATGTCCTTTTGAGCATCGTATCGGCCCCTTTTATGGAAGAGTAAAGCTGCAGCAATCACCAGGGCCATCCTGCAACACGTGATGTAGAGTAAAAAGTTTAGATGAACATAGATAATTCTATAAAATTTTCTAATTTCCTTCACAATTCGACAAAGTAATAGGCCTTTATTAGGATTTTTTTCGGAAAAAGCGGGACTTGTATGAAAAGAGGGTCTGATATGACCATGATGAGTAGGATGACGGTATGAGCACGATGAGTAGGACGACGAAATGAGCATGATGAGTTTAATGATGAAATGAATGGACCAGTTGGGCGACTTGTGCTACTTTGGCGACTCGAACGCATCTGCCCGGCACTTGCGGACTCAGGAGACCTTATTTGCTGAAAAACGAGGGTTTTGACACGCTATCGGACTCAGTTGCAACTATTCGCTCATAACTACCCCATTTTGAGTCGATTTGCAGCTAATAAGAGCTATGCAGTCCGTAACTTTTGGAATACGAGCGAAAATGTACGAATAGCTGCAATACGGTCCGTTCATCCCGGAGTTACATGACTTTGGTGACATGGACAACATGTATAATCTGACGACTTGGACTAGATAGACAATTCTGACGTCATTGGGAACTCTGAATACTTACACTGCGCGTTTGCGGGCTCAAAAGACCTTATTTGTTGAAAACCGAGGTTTTTGCCACGCTATCGGACTCAGTTGCAACTATATGCTCATAACCACCCTTTTTTGAGTCGATTTGCAGCTAATAAGAGCTATGCAGTCCGTAACTTTTGGAATACGAGCGAAAATGTACGAATAGCTGCAATACGGTCCGCAACGTTCGAAAATGAATAATGATATTGCGCAGAGCACGTAATCCATTTTTGCGGATCAGTAAGCACATGATGATCGTCCTAGAAAAGCCATGCGGCCGCGCGGGGGGGAAGAATCCGCTTTTAGAGTAACTATTAACTTCAGCAAATTCAGCTCGTTCACCATGCTAGCTTCCTTCCTTTAAAACCTACTAGAATTCGTCATCTTTATACACAGTAACTCATTGAAGAAATCCCCAGCACTCGTTATAATAGCAACTATAGGTCGTGAAGAACACGCCGCTTTTATACAATCTCTATCCTGGGCTAAGCTCAGGAGGAATTGTATGGGAGCGGCTTTTTCTTTTTTCAAAAAATTACTTAAGGAGGATATACAAAATGTCCAGATTCGAACAGCAACTAGAGGAATGGTTACAGATCAACTTGGATAAGGAGAACAATCCCCGCAGACAGGAGCTTCTTGCAAAAGGGTTGGGCTATGGAACAGTCGAATTTCTGCGTGCGGTATGGTTTCCTGCTGTAGGAAACTTCAACTACTTGTTCCCCGAATGGGAAGTGCGCGATTTCAACAATGGTTATCGTTATCTTGATCTGGCCTATATGCCAGGTGGAGCAAAGGGTGGAATTGAGATTCAAGGCTACGGTCCACATGCTAGAGATCTTGATGTACGACGATTCAAAGATTTATGTAGACGCCATTCCTTATTATCGCTAGACGGTTGGACCTTCCTATCCATCGCCTATCCCTCAATCACGGACGAGCCTCAGCTATGTCAACAACTAGTACTCGCATTCATCGGCAAATTCATGGCTTCAGACGCGCCCTCTTCATTAACTTGGTTAGAAGCTGAAACACTTCGTTTCGCAAGACGTCTTCTGCGTCCGTTCACACCTGTAGAGCTCACCCACCATCTTAGAGTCACTAATCACCATGCCCGACGTGTTTTACATGAGTTAGTTGAACAGCAGCTACTAGAGATCGTCGGTGGAAAAGAACGCAATCGAACCTATCAGCTTAGAATGTGATGACTTGACTAGTTTGGTTTGATTAGTTTGGTTTGATTATCAAAGTTACGTTCGGACCGTATAGCTCTTATTTCCCAATTCCCCTCGTTTTCGCCACACTAACGGACTCAGTTGCAGCTATTTACTCAAAAACACTGCTTTGACCCAATTTTTTAGCTCATTAAGAGCTATGCAGTCCGAAACTCAGGGAAGATGAGCGAATTAGCTGAAATAGCTGCATTATGGTCCGTAATGGCATCTCTAGGGTCATACCAGCAAGGCTCATACAAAAAATGATCCTGAATCTAATCCGTTGCACCCCCGCATTGTCCTTCCAAAATCTAAGTCTTTTTCATTACCATCCATTACTATTACTAATCATTATTTAGAAAAAAAGTGCTCTGCTTAGTCCGTATTTTAATCAACGCTTGACCTTAGGTCTGACCTAAGGTTTATAGTTATTTTATCAAATAACTTACAGTTAGGAGCACCGCCCTTGAATCCGTACCTTACAATTGGCGAACTATCAAAACTTATGAATGTATCTATCCACCAGATTCGATATTTTGAAGAAAAAGAAATCCTGTTTCCATCCTATATAGACAATAATCAGTACCGGATGTACGGCATCGATGAAATCTATCAATTGGCACATATCCTGTTACTCCGCAAATTAAACATCCCTGTCAGCACCATTAACCAAAGTATGAATAAATCCGCAACGAATGACTACCGACTGCTGTTAGCGAAATCGTTAAACAAAATCAACACAGAAATAAACCAATTAATAATGCTGCAACAATTTATACAAAAGGTACTAAAAGAGCATGCAGATTATGGCAACATGGAGGGGGAGTATCAAATTAAACATGTGGATAATCGTTATCTGAAAAAGTGGTTGGTGCTAGAGGATAACGAAACACTAACTGCACGAAGTTTATATGAAAAAAGACCGCAGTACCATCATTTATTTGAAACAGATTTGCATTATGTATACGATTCTGAACAAGTAACCTTATGCTTTGAAACCATTGAAACCACTCCCGCCCCTGACATTGTTTTAGAAAAAGGGTGTTATCTCTATAAAGCATTTTTTGTAACAGACGATCAGGATGTAGATCATGAGATTGCCAAGCTGGAACACTTTTTAAATGGGCATCACTACATGGTATTGGGACCAATCATCATTTTGGAGAAATCATACCTATCCATGTTTAACAACGACAAGCTTCATTATGAGCTTCAAATTCAAATCGAGCATGCCTTAGATGATACCACTAAATGAGTACAAACGAGGTTATCATCGCCCATTACCAGGAACAAGATCGTGAGGCTGTAAGCAGGCTTTTGGTAGATGCATTTCACGGGAAATTTCACTCTCTCCTCTCTCTCGAGGACAATGAAATTGCTGATCTACTTATAAGACTTTGGGAACAAGATTCTACTTCTTTATCATCCAAACAAATAATCGCTTATGAAAACGGAGAAGTGGTTGGCACTATCTACTTAAAATGGCAGGATACGCTCTCCCTTAAAAAAGGATCAATTAAACCACTGAATCGGGCTCCCTTTTTGCAGCTATTCAAGAAATTTGGATGCTTAAATGTCTGTAAGTTAATCCTTGGGTTATATTTTTTGGATTATCAACCTAGAGCAAAAGAGTGTTATGTGGCTCATTTGGCTGTTCGGTCCAGTCACCGCAATAAGGGAATTGGCAAAGAGTTGCTGGGTTGGGCGGCGGATTTTGTAAACAGTCATTCTGAGGTTGAAAAGCTAACGCTACATGTTGCTAACAAGAATAAACGAGCCATTAATGTGTACCAGCAGTTGAACTTTGAGATCCATAAATCTGACTATAGCGCGGTAAGACATTTACTTTTTAAAGAGCCTATTTGGCATTACATGATAAGAAAAACATCGCTACAATCTGGGGGATCAATGAATGAAAAAGAAAATTAAGCTAACTGTCTGGATGATTACCATTTCGTTGTTGATTGCAGCGGTCCTGTTCGTACTACAGCAACATTCTTTTTCAATGACTGAGCAAAAAATTGAAATAGATACGCCTCAAGGTCAACTAACAGGAACCTTAGTTCTGCCTGAAAGTTACTCTGGAACCGTCGGACTGGTAGTTTTTGTTCATGGGGATGGCCCAGTTAATGATACTTACGATGATGGATATAAACCTTTGTGGGAAAAGCTCGCCTCTGCCGGATATGCTTCCTTATCTCTTAACAAACCGGGTATTGGGGGTTCCTCAGGGAACTGGCTAGAACAAAGCATGGAGGATAGAGCGCAAGAAACTATATATGCGATTAACTGGGCTAAAGCCTTACCTATGATTGATGCTCAAGCTATTGGTTTGTGGGGAGCAAGTCAGGCGGGCTGGGTGATTCCTAAGATTGTTAAAAAAGTGCCTGATCTCGCCTTCAGTATTCTTGTATCCCCCGCCATTCAATGGATTTCTCAAGGACAATACAATACCAGACAAGAGATGATTTTAGAAGGTTTTTCAGAACAGGAGATAAAAAAGAGAGAAGATTATAACGCGCAAATCCTACTGCTACTTAAAGAACAGGCGTCGTATGAAAGTTACTTGCGAATTGCACAATCGGACGATTTAATTCCCAAAGAAAAATGGGGTTTTTTCGCTAAAAATTATCAGTCAGATGCGAGCGAGGATTTAAAAAACTTCACTACACCTGTCCACTTAGTTCTTGGCGGGCAAGATATAAATGTAGATGTTGAGGAAACCGAACGTGTTTACCGTGAAAAAATTCCTGAAAACCTACTCTCCGTCTTCTATATTCCTGATGCTGATCACTCTATGCTCTCAAAAAAGAATGCCTCATCACCATTAAGAACATATTTGACCGCTGTCTTTTTTCCACGACATATTGTTGTTGAGCCATATTTAGATGATTTGGTTCACTTTGTAAGCCAGTTTTAATCTGTTTGCCATCCATTATGCACTCTCGCCAGCTGAACTCCCTACTTTCGGACCGTATAGCTCTTATTTGCCAATTATCTTCGTTTTCGCCACGTTATCGGACTCAGTTGCAGTTATTTACTCAAAAACACTCCTCAGATCCACTTTTTCGGCTCATTAAGAGCTATGCAGTCCGAAACTCAGGGAAAATGAGCGAATTAGCTGAAATAGCTGCGTTACGGTCCGTAATCACCACGCGGAAGTACTTAACAACAGCACAAGCCCGCGTATTGGCTATGATTTCCCCAGAAACTACGCATTTTATAGAATACCTACGACTATCACCAATGCACTCCATACGTTCGGACCGTACAGCCCTTATTTGCTGAATTTCCTCGTTTTCGCCACGTTATCGGACTCAGTTGCAGCTATTTACTCAAAAACAATGCTCTGATCCACTTTTTCTGCTCATTAAGAGCTATGCAGTCCGAAACTCAGGGAAAATGAGCGAATTAGCTGAAATAGCTGCGTTACGGTCCGTAACCACCACGCGGAAAGTACTTAACAACAGCACAAGCCCGCGTATTGGCTATGATTTCCCCAGAATCTACGTATCTTATAGAATACCTACGACTATCACCAATGCACTCCCTACGTTCGGACCGTATAGCCCTTATTTCCTGAATTTCCTCGTTTTCGCCACGCTATCGGACTCAGACGCAGCTATTTACTCAAAAACACTGCTCTGATCCACTTTTTCTGCTCATTAAGAGCTATGCAGTCCGAAACTCAGGGAAAATGAGCGAATTAGCTGAAATAGCTGCACTACGGTCCGTAACTCCAATCGCGGGCGTAATTTTGGCTCAAACGGTCGCGGACTTCCACTGCGAGCATACTTATCGGCAGCTTCGGCACCCGTAACCACCACGCAGCGTACTAACCACCAGCAACAGACTCCGAAAACTCCACGTAAATAGCAGAAGCAAAGGCATAAACCGGGTGTCATTAACTCAGATTCTCCCTCTCCTGCTGCATAAACAGCGTTATATGGCGTATTGATTATAGCTGTACGCTTTAGTGATAACGTATAATTTCGGATGATCAAGCTTAGCTTTGGTCAAAATCGATCATATAAGGAGAGGTTTTAATCATTGAGAAAACAACAACGTTTGTTAGCCATGCTCGTAACCTTCCTGCTTTTGTGTTCCTCTTTTCCGTTATCGATGTTTGCAGAGGAAGCACCTGATCCTTATGAAGGAATGATTAACATTCAAAGTGAATGGCAAGGCAGCGTATTTGGTGATGTTGGGGGGCAAGACAAGATTACTGCGGCCAACTTTGGCATTACGGAGAACACGGATGGATCAGCAACACTGCGAAGCTCGAACGATAGAGGTAAAGTATCGGGCAGCACGGAAGGTATCGCTTATTACTTTAAAGAAGTTGATCCAAGTGTTAATTTTGAGTTAAAGGCAACGGCTCACGTGGATGCTTGGACAGCCAATAACCAAGTTTCCTTCGGAATAATGCTGCGCGGCAATGTGTGGGATAACCAATTCGGAGCCTACTCTGGAGATTATGTCGCCTTGGGTGCTTTGGATCAAGAAATGAAAGCGTTTCACAAATTGCAAAATACAAACCTACAGAAACTTGGGTACGTGTTTGATAACGCTAATCGCCCTGCCCAAGGAGAGAATTACGAATTAAGCATCAAAAAGACCGGAAATCTGTATATTGTCCGCATCGGCAATGAAACCAAAACGATCGAAAGCTTTGACGGCTCCATTCAATATGCGGGCCTTTATACTGCTAGAAATACTACGGTTACGTTCCGAAACATTCAATTCAGTCAAGAAGGCCAAATCGAGCTAGGACCTTGGGGCTTCAGCGCCTTCGGAGGCAATACTAGTCCAGCTAAGAACCCCGAACCTATAATTGAAAGTCCAACCTCTGTAACGATAACGACTTACGGCGGCAAAATCTCCAGCAGCGATGAGGGATTATCTTTTTATTCGAAAGAGATTCCTGTGGATGCGAACTTTGAACTGAAAGCGACCGCTTCAGTGATTGCTTTTAATAACAATAGTACTGTCAGCACACCTAACCAGAAATCCTTCGGTCTTATGCTCCGCGACAGTGTTGGAACAAACGGAGATGCAAGCACAAGCACTTCTAACTACGCGGCGGTCGGTGCTTTGGATCAAGTAATGAAAGGTTTTTATAAAAAAGATACCCAAGTGAAGTTAAATCCTTTTAGCGATATCCAGGCCCCGTCCGCAGGAGCTGTATATTCGCTAAGTATTAAAAAATCAGGAGCTACTTATCGATTAAGTGTGGGTGATCAGACCGAAATCATAACACTGGACGATACGTTCACAGATACTCTTTTTGCCGGAATTTATGTAGCTAGAGATGCAACTGTTACTTTCAGTGACATAGACATCCAGCTTGAATCCAAAATCGTAACCAGCTTAACCGCTGATACGAGCGCAATGATGAAAACCACTTATCTGGTTGGTGAGCCCCTTGATTTGACTGGATTAGTCGTTAAGGCTATTTTTTCTGACGAGAGCGAGGCAGTTTTATCTTCTACGGATTATATTGTTACAGGCTTTGATAGCAGCAAGGTTGGAGAAAATATCATAACCATTAACTACAACGGTGCTTTCGTGAGCATTCCTTTGCAAATCGTTCCATTATCTATGACCTCATTATCAGTGAAGTATTATCCAGCTAAAACCGTATATTACCCAGGGGATACCTTCGATCCAGAAGGTCTTGTTCTTGTTGCCAATTATAACGACGGCTTCCTGACCAAAGAGCTGACCAGTGATCTTTATTCCCTCTCCATTAACGGACAACCGGTCAGCGATTTGTTACCGTATCTATTTACGCAATCAGGCTCCACAGCGGTATCCGTTACTACAACAGAGGCGCCGGCAATCACAACGACCTTTAATGTGGAAGTAAAAGCAGCGACGTTATCCGCTTTAGAAATTCGAAATGAACCTAAACAAACACTCTACTATATCGGTGACTCCCTCAAACTAGAAGGACTTGTGGTTTATGCTCATTACAGTGATGGTACACAGATTCGGCTGTTGAACAATGAATACAAGGTCTCTCCTCTCGACACCACGACACCTGGGGATAAAAAAATCACAATTACGCATAAAGGCTTAACAACCTCTTTTCAAGTTAAGGTCAACGTTAAAAAACTAGTAGGCATCGAAGTCACCAGCTATCCTAAAACTACCTTTTTTATTAACGAAAACTTTGACAGCAAAGATCTCTTCGTATCCAAAGTGTATGATAATTCAGATAGAGAGAAGCTAAACAGCTATACGCTCGACACTTCCAAGTTCGACAATCAGGCAGCTGGAGTGTATGAAATTGGCATACTCCCTACCGATTCTTCTATTATGCCCATTACGTATTCCGTTACAGTAAAAGAAAGGATCGATCCCGTTTGGAAAAGCATTCAATTCGGTCAGTCCACTTCAGCTGCTAACAATCAGACGATTGTCAACGAGGATGGATCCGCCCAACTGATCGCTTTGGAAGGCGGCGGTAAAGTCACCGAAGATCATGACGGCATTACCTTCTATTACACCGAGCTAGATGCTGCGGAAGATAATTTCGTGCTGTCTGCGGATATCCAAGTGTTGGCTTTTGCAAAAAATCCATATGACGGGCAAGAATCTTTTGGCATTATGGCACGTGACGTCATCGGCACACAAGGAAATTCTAGCGTCTTTGCATCCAATATAGCTGCCATCGGTGGTTATAGTGGCGGGACGAAAAGCGATCTGGGCACACAGCTTTTTGTCCGTACGGGAGTTGAAAAAACGGATGGGACTGGCAGTAAAGGGATTCAAACCATCATGCTTCAAAAAGATCGTCCTGCACCTGCCAATACTGTTCCAGCAGCACCTTACCATTTAACCTTAGCAAAGACGAATAGTGGTTTTACAGGACAGCTAAATAATGGCCAGCAAGCTATTCATTTCACACCAGACATTCTAAGCGTACAGGATTCAAAAATGTATGTCGGATTCTATGCTGCTCGTTTAGCCACAATTAATGTAAGCAATATTCAATTAACAGTCACTTCAGCAGCTACAGATTCTCCTAAAATAGAACCACCTGCGACTCCCGTCACACCTAGCTTAAATATACTTTCACTAAGTAAAACCTCAGATCCAGCTTACCAAATGATTGTGCGCTCTAATGTCAACGGAACGGTGACGTTGAAGCAAGGTTCTACGATCATCGCTCAGGATATCGAGGCAATATCTGGTAAACGTCTTTCTATTCCCACGAGACTTCTTGATCAAGGAGATACGAACTTCAGCATTACTTTTTTACCAGATGATACTCAGTATTTGACCTCTTATGAGAAGATCATCAGCAACTTTACCGTCACCCTAAAAAGTTATAACGAAGATGATGATATCTACGTATCCCCCACCGGATCAAGCTCCGGAGATGGAACAATCAATCTCCCACTTGATATCGATACTGCGATTGATTTCGTTAAACCAGGTCAGCATATTATTGTGCTTGAGGGTCGTTATGTGCGGAAATCACCACTTGAGATTAAAAAGTACAATGATGGCAAAGCCTCCGCCAAAAAGTATATAGAAGCAGCACCAGGAGCAAGACCTATCTTTGATTTTGACAAAAAAACAGAAGGCGTTCTCTTGAGCGGAAACTATTGGCATGTGAAGGGACTTGATTTCACTCGCTCAGCTGGGAATACCAAGGGCTTTACAGTGGGAGGCAATTATAACATCGTTGAAAATAGCCGTTTCTATGCGAATGGTGACACTGGTCTACAAATCAGCCGAACAGATGGTACCGCGATAGAACTCAGTGAATGGCCTTCCTACAACTTAATTCTCAACAGTACCTCCTTCGACAACCGTGATCCATCTGACAATAATGCCGATGGCTTTGCGGCAAAATTGACTGCGGGTGTTGGTAATATTTTTAGAGGTTGTCTGGCGCATAACAATATCGACGATGGCTGGGACTTATATACGAAAGCAGGCTCAGGTGCAATAGGTTCAGTGCTGATTGAGCACAGCGCCGCCTTCAACAATGGGTTCTTAACAGACGGAACCGTAGGTGCCGGTGATAAAAATGGCTTCAAGCTTGGTGGCGAAGGCATTCATGTCACACATACCATCCGCGATTCCATCGCCTTTGGTAATGGCGCTTATGGTTTTACAAGCAATAGTAATCCAGGTGTGATCGCCATCAACAACATCGGATTTAACAATACGCGTGGTAATATAAGCTTCACCACTTATGATCACATTACTGCAGACTTTACGATTGACGGTTTCTTATCTTACCGAACTGCCAACATTGCAAAAGACCAATATCCAGCTTCTTTAGCTGCGGACAATAATTTCATGTTTGACGGTACGCGATCGGCGAATAAATCAGGTTTAGAACTGAGTGATTCTAACTTTGTCAGCTTAAATCCTGTAGTCAATTACTCTCGGGATACTGACGGGAATATAATCTGGGGCGATTTCTTGAAGTTCATTCCTTTGGATGGGCCGGAACCAAGTCCGACGGCTTCTCCGAGTCCAACGGCTTCTCCAAGTCCGACGGCTTCTCCAAGTCCGACGGCTTCTCCGAGTCCGACTGTTTCTCCGAGCCCAACGGCTTCTCCAAGTCCGACGGCCTCACCGAGTCCGACTGTTTCTCCGAGTCCGACCGCTTCTCCAAGTCCGACCGCTTCTCCAAGTCCGACGGCTGCCGCGAGCTCAGGCAGTTCCGGATCATCGGTTGGAGATTCGGCCCCTACTATACTCCATTTGGACGGTAGCGTAAGTATTGAGATACCTACTACTATGAATGGAGAAAAAGCTAGCGCAATATTGACTGAATCTTCCTTACAAAAGATTATGGCTTTAGCCAAACCTAATTCCGCAGGCCACAAAATCCTAAGAATTCAGCTCGCAGAGGAACAATCGTCAAATGTTGGCTCATTTGAAGTCACTCTCCCTGCCGCAGCATTTCTTGTTGGAGCATCCACATTGCAGCTGGAGATCAATACATCACTAGCTACCTTTGTACTTCCGGATAATCTATTCCCGGCGAAGACACTGGACAATGTGAAGACGGTTACCTTGCTCCTCAAGCCTGTCGATACAACAGGAAGTTTAAAGAAGCAATTGGGTGAAAGTTTGCTTATTGATTACGAGTTACTTTTGGATGGTACAACAGTTCAATTAGAGAGTTTAAATTCGGCCATACAAATTGGGCTTCCTTATCCAGCAGCTGTACCTCCATTGAACAACGCCTTTATTGTAGTTTGGAACGTCAATGAGCACGGAGTCATCCAACCGGTAGTAGGCGGGAATTATGATTCAGATAAGAAGCAAGCTATTTTCTCAACAACAAATTCATCTGGACAATACGCCGCCGTTTACAATCACAAAACGTTCAGGGACATAACTGATTCTCATTGGGCGAAGTTTATTGTAGAAGTACTAACATCAAAAGGTGTCATTAATGGTGTAACAGAAACAGAGTTTAGGCCCGACCAGACTGTTACACGTGCAGATTTCACACTTTTATTGGTTAGAGCTTTAGGTCTATCCGCAGCAGAAGGAAATAGCTTTGCTGATGTGTCACCTAACGATTATTTTTATGAGGGACTTATGACAGCTCAGAAATTAGGGGTCGTTACGGGCCAACCCGACGGCCTTTACCACCCTCATGACTCCATCTCCAGACAAGAAATGTTTGTTATGGCAGCTAGGGCATTGAAGGCTGCTGAGGTATGGGAATCGAATACGACCTCTTCCTCCCCCTCTGCATTAGACAGCTACACCGACCATAATCAAATTTCTAATTATGCGGCAAATGATATTGCAAAGCTGGTATCAGCAGGTCTTATTAAAGGAGACTCTCAGCAGCAGCTTACACCAACTGCCCATTCCACACGTGCCGAAGCCGCCATGCTGATTTACAGAATTATGATGCAAAAATAAAAAAAGAACTCCAAGACCACTATACTCGTGGTTTTGGAGTTCTTTTTATCCTCTTCCCTCCCCCCTTAAGTCTTCTAGTTCATTTCCTTATCAGGCGGATTGGAAACCCGATACCCTTTCGGTGATTGATGGGTGATTTTCTGGAAATTCCGATGAAATGACCGTAAGTTACTATAGCCGCAAAGGTTGGCAACTTCACCAATAGTCAGATTCGAGTTTTTTAATATATAACATGCTTGTGAGATCCGATAGTGATTCAAGTAATCTGTGAAGGGCATTTTCATCAGCTGGACAAATAGCTTTGATAAATACGGGTAATCATATTGCAGATGTTTTGCTACAGCTTTTAATGTGCAATCGGCAGAATAATTTTGTTCTACAAAAAGCAGGATTTTATAGAGCACCTTTGTTTGCGGGGACTGTTTGACCGGAGCAAATGATGTCTGACAGATCAACTGCGCACATACACCATACAGGAAACTTTTCTGGCTATAAATCGAATCCAGCTTTGTACAATCAGGTTCATTCACAGCATGGAGAACATTGTCAGTTGGAATAAAGCTCTTATAATTCATGTGAAAATCACCTATCAATTCTGTGGAGAAGAGGATTACCATAATCTCCGAAAAATCAATCGTCTCAAATTCATGCATCTGATTAGGAAAAATAAAAACCAGATCATTTTTCTGTACCTGATAGCTTTTCCCATCAATGGTGATAGATAACTGCCCTTCTTTGACATAAATAATCTCAAATGCCCGATGAAAATGAAGTGGAAAATGATAGTTTTTCAATGGAATGAGTTTAAAGTAATCTTTTTCGCTGACACCATGTTTTTCAAAAAAGGGCCACAAGTAGATTCTCCTTCACGAAAACACTAATTTTGTCTTAAAGTGTACTATATAAAGTATAGAACTAACAACGTTATTTCCTATAATATTGGATAAAGTCAACCAAGCGGAGGTTATAGGACAATGGAATATCACATATCAAAAACCGGTTCAGATCAAGGTCAAGGCACTCAGGTGGATCCCTTTTTAACCATCAATAAAGCGGCTTCAGTAGCTGTGGCTGGGGATAAGGTTATCGTTCATGAAGGGATATATCGCGAGTGGGTAAAACCGAGATACAAAGGATTAAGCGAACAAAGAAGAATTATTTATCAAGCCGCTGAAGACGAGCAGGTTGTCATAAAAGGCTCTGAGCATATACAAGATTGGCAGCAGGTTGAGAACCAAATATGGAAAGTGATCTTGCCGAACACGTTTTTTGGCAGCTTTAATCCGTATGTTGAGGAAGTGTCTGGCGATTGGCTCGTCACTATAGAGGAGACAAGACACTTAGGGGATGTATATCTAAATGGCATGTCTTTTTATGAGGTCAGTCAGTATGATCAACTGGCAGCTCCTGTCGAAAAGCTGGAGTTCAAGGATCTCTGGACACAAGAGATGGTTCCGGTCCAAAATCCAAAACAGACGACCTACGTTTGGTTTGCCGAAGTAAGCCCTGACCACACCACGATTTACGCTAATTTCCAAGGTGCCAACCCGAACAAAGAACTGGTAGAAATCAATGTACGCAGATCTTGTTTCTACCCTGAAGAAACCGGAATTGATTATATTACTGTAAAAGGTTTTGAAATGGCGCATGCGGCAACACCTTGGGCACCTCCAACGGCAGACCAGCCCGGACTGCTAGGCACTAACTGGAGCAAAGGCTGGATTATTGAAAATAATATCATTCACGATGCCAAATGCAGCGCTATCAGTATCGGCAAAGAAGCTTCCACAGGCCATAATTACCGCACCCTTCGAAAAGACAAACCCGGATATCAATATCAGCTTGAATCCGTCTTTACTGCTGAGCGTCAGGGCTGGAGCAAAGAATCGATCGGTTCACATCTTATCCGCCATAATACCATTTATGATTGCGGCCAAAATGCCATCGTCGGCCACTTAGGTTGTATTTTCAGCGAAATTCATCATAACCATATATACAACATTGCGACAAAACGGGAATTCTGGGGCCACGAAATTGCCGGGATCAAGCTTCACGCACCGATCGATACTCACATCCACCATAACCGGATTCACGATTGTACTTTAGGTTTATGGCTGGATTGGCAGACCCAAGGGACAAGAATCAGCAAAAATCTGTTCTATCAAAATCATCGGGATTTGTTTATAGAAGTAAGCCATGGCCCTTACATTGTTGACCATAATATCTTGACAGCTAAACATGCTTTAGAGAATGTAGCCCAAGGTGGAGCCTATATCAACAATCTAATCGGCGGCAGGATGGTTCATCGAAAGGTACTAAACCGGTCCACGCAATATCATCTTCCGCATAGTACAAAAATTGCCGGTTTCTCACTTATTTATGGTGGGGACGATCGGTTCTATAACAATATCATTGTTGGAAAAGACGGATGGACAGGCGTGGGCACATCACATTTCAATCACTACACCACCTCTTTGGCGGAGTATATCGAGAATGTCCATAAGTTACACGGTGATCTTGAGGAGTTTGAACTCGTTGAACAGCCTATGTTCATTAATAACAACGCTTACTTAAACAGTGCAGAGCCTTTCGAAAAAGAGAATGTAAAGCTGGTTGAAGAAAGCTTTGATCCAGAATTCTTTATTGTAGATCAAGGAGATGAGGGATTCCTTTCCATTGACCTGCCTGATAGCTTCGTTAACTTCTTAGGTGAAGTACATTCAACTGAAACTTTGCCGCGGGTTCGCATCGTGGATGCCGAGTTTGAGAATCCGGATGGCAGCAATATAATCCTGGATACAGATTTTCTGGATAACAAGAAAGAGAATAAAAGCACTTTAGGACCTCTTACACTTTTGAATAAGGGCAAAAATTATATTAAAGTGTGGTGATCGGTAAAGCAGGTGGCTAGTCCACCTGCTTTTTTCATTGCAATCATTGAGTCTGCTACTTATTGGCCTTAATCTTTTGAATAGATACTTCGTTTTGTTCTATTATGATTTGATATTCAACAATCTCTCCTGCTTTAAATTCTTCGTTAAATTCTTTACTGACCGATCAAAGAATTGATCTGAAGGTCATGGACGATAAATAAAACGAATATAGATAAGTCTTGTGAAAAGTTATCTGAATGATACTCTAATTCAAAATAATAATCCTGCCCGTGATTACACCCTTTTCATCTCTGGAAAATTGAAGTGCCCTAGTTTCTTTATCGTCCGCACTGAAACTTACGGAATCCGAGTAACCGATTTGCCCTTCCTCAAACATATTTTGGACAAAAAGCTTAACACTCCAGTTATCGTATTCATAATTGAAAGCCCCTTGTTCATCAACACGCACTTCCTTTACAGATTCAGGGATAATCGTGCCGGTGGAGATTTTTTTCTTCATATCCTCTATTTTTTTAATTAGTTCCTTCTCATCATCATCAATAGAGGCAGCTGCATCTGTTGAAACCGCTGAATCAACTTTGCTGTCGGCAGAGGGTTCTTTCAACAGCTCCTGTAAATAGCTCTCAGCTTTGACAGGGTCAGCTTTGGTTGGATCCAGCGGAAGTTCAAATAGAATAGCGGTCCCCTTGTAATCGTTATTAGCGCTAATTTCCCCTGTACTTTCATTATAAGCAAACGCATCTTTGCTGAAAAAAGAACTACCATTACTGACAGCTAGATATACCCCTCGGTCAGCGAACATCTCCACTCCATCACATTCAATCAGCCGGTACATAATTCCATCTATAACAGCCTCGCTATAGCCACCATTCATTGTTGTGATATTAACCTGCCATGGTTTTAGTCCCTTTATAAGCGGTGACACAAAGAATGGATCCTGGCCATACTCCGGTTCACTTGTAGCAGGCATGGGGCCACCGTCTATTCTGGCGATGGATACAACGGCATAGGATCTGTTTGGGTTAATATTCTGATCAGACTTACTCAGTTCTGAAAGACCTTCCCCCGAGACTATTCCATTCAACGTCACGTTATAATCACCAGATATAACCGATTGGTTGATTTCAACAGCATCCCTGCTTTCGAATGCTTTTGCCAGCAGTTGCTGGCCCAGATGCTCAGCAACCTGCTTGGGGCTAAATAGCTGTGTAGCTGCATAAGCCGTTAAAGACATTACAAGCGTGAATATAGCAACCATTAGACCAATCGAAACTCTTTTTTTATAGGCTGGTTTCATTGGTTTAGTCTCCTTAAACTGTTGGATGATTCTTTCGTTTAATTCCTCTGTCGGCTCTGCTGTAGAAGCTAGCGCTTGCTTTAGCAGTTGATCCAACTTTTCGGAGTCATTCATTGGGATTCAACCTCCAAAATCTTTTTCATCGCCTTGCGGGCTTGGAAAAGTCTGCTTTTAACTGTGCCCGGTGGAATCCTTAGCGCTGAAGCAATCTCATCAACGGTCATTTCTGCGGTATAGTACAGATAGAGCGTTATTTTCAGTTTCTCATTCAGCCGGTCTGCGGCAGCATGAATCATGTGCCGAAGCTCCTGGGACAGCAATGCATCCTCTGGCATAACCTCTCCATCGGAAGTACACGCCAGATCGACCGCTTCATTATAATCTGCTGTAGGTGCAATTCTTTGCCGCCATGCCCATTTTCTGCGTTTGTTTTTGCGTAATGAGATAGCAATCGAGATAAGGAACGCTTTCGGATTTTGGTTCAGGTCCATTTTATGCCGCATTTCCATAGCTTTTAAAAAAGTCTCCTGATAGAGATCGTCCGTATCCACCCTATTCCCCGCAAGCGTAAAACAAAATGCGTAAATTGCTTTGCCATGTAATTTTATTAGGTCACTCAACTCTTCAATTTCCAAGTAGGCTACTCCTTTCTGAATGGCCATTCACCTATATATTGTCGTAACCTTAGAATCGGTTCACTATTTTGCTGTTGACTTTGACCTTAGGGTAAGGTGTTAAGTAGAGCTAGAACCAAACATCGATGTTTTGGCTTGGAAGCTTAATTAAAACGAAAAAAGGAGATGACTTTTTGCTGTCAATTGGAGAATTCTCGAAGATATGCGAAGTTTCTACGAAGACGCTTCGATATTATGATGAGATCGGATTAATTCATCCCGATGAGATTAACCCTGAGAACGGTTATAGGTATTACTCCATTAAACAACTTAAAAAAATGCTTTTTATCAATCGTCTGAAAGGTTATTGTTTCTCGCTGGAAGAAATCAAAGACATTTTACAAGGGGAACAGAATCATTCAGAAGAGAAGCTCTACTCAGCCCTTAATCTCAAGAAAAAAGAAATACAGGAGAAAATAAGCGCTTATGAATACACCTTACAACAAATCAATAGTGATGTTTTAAATTTGGAGAAAGGTATTCCCATGATGTCCTACCTGAATGAGATAAAAGTAGAGCTTGTTGAAACTCAGCCTATGAATATTCTTTTTACGCGTCAGATGTTGAGCAGTGATGACTATGCGTTAGGTTATGGACATTATTTTAGCAGGCTATATGAAAAAATCGCCACGGAAAAACTCACTTTGCTCGGTACGCCAATAACGATATATCACAGCCATGAATATAATCCAGCCGGAAATGATACAGAGTTTGCCCTCCCTATAAAAGAGAGTGTAAAAGGTACAAGAGATTTGCCTGATGCTCTTTGTGCGAGATCTGTTCTTAAAGGCGCCTATTCAGAATTGACCTCGGTCTATGCTCAGCTGAGAGAATGGATAGAAAATGAAGGTTATGAATGGGTGAAATCACCTTATGAAATCTACTTAACGGACCCGACACAGGTTGCTGTGCCTGAGGATCTGGTTACCGAGGTCTATTTTCCAGTAAAGAAAAAAAATTCATAAAGGAGTAACTTTCATGCTCAAAAACAATTATCCAACTTCAGATTGGCAAATCTCAGCCCCCGCAAACTTAGGAATGGATGCTAATATGCTTTCAGAGCTAGAATCAAGGATCAAATCCGAGTATAGCAATATCAACGGGATTGTTGTGGTAAGAAATGGAACTATTGCTTATGAAAAATATTATAATGGCGCTAGCCCGAATGACACACATCATGTGGCCTCTGTAACAAAAAGTATCATATCCGCGCTCATAGGCATTGCCATAGAGGCTGGCTGTATTAACAATGCAGATCAAAAGGTACTGGAGTTTTTCCCGGACTATGTTCCAAACGCTGCTCAAGATCCGCAAAAACAAGAAATCACCTTACGCCATCTCCTGACGATGACCGCACCTTATGCTTTTGCAGATTGGCACGAACCGCTGGAGCAAATGTGTATGCAGCCTGACTGGGTAAAATATACGCTGGATATGCTAGGCCAACAAGGAACAATTGGGGATTACAAATATTCTACCGCTGGAGCACATCTGCTTTCTGCCATCATCACGCGCAGCACTGGACAAAGTGCCCGTGAGTTTGCCAACGAACGTTTATTTAAACCTATCGGAATGAATGAAATCCCGGATTATGAGATGAGCTCATTTGGGTTCGATGATTTGTTTGGGGTTAAGGTGAAGGGGTGGGTGGAAGACCCCAATCGTATCACCACAGGAGGTTGGGGACTTACGTTGTCTCCACGCGATATGGCGCGTTTTGGTTTATTATATTTGAACCATGGACAATGGGAGAATAATCAGATCATTTCGGAGACATGGATTGAGAAATCAACAGCGATGAACCCTAATCATTACGGTTACTTGTGGTGGCTACGCGAAGAAGACGGGGTTTACACCTACTCAGCGTTAGGTGATGGTGGTAATGTCATTTGCTGCATTCCAGAAAAAAAACTTGTCGTAGCCATCGCCTCAGAATTCACACTTCAGCCTCGTGACCGGTGGCCTCTGATTAAGGATTGTATTATTCCGTCTGTTGTAGAGTAAAGAAGATAGAAAACATGCTGGTTGCCACTACTTTATTAACAACTAGGAGAGCAACCAGCTGTCTACACTCTAAATCATTTTGCTTCAAGGAAAAATAATATCGCCTTCGTTGCTGCTTACATCAAAAAATCCTACTTTGTATTTTATAGCCAACTCCCGCATCGCCATATAAGCTTCCTCAGCTACAGAATAAGCGAAAGCTGCATAGATGACGGATGAGCCAAGTGAGTAGTCAGTCAACCGGTTATCCGTTCCGGCTTCCTCCATCGCCTCAAAAATCTCGTCCTCTACATTCATATTAGGAAATTGCTCAGACAACTCACTATAAAAGCGTTGCAACGCCTCCGATAAAACTGATGGATCATTATAGGCATGGTCTTCCGACCACTGCACTTGCTGCTCATACCACTCCATAAACGCTGCTCTCTCTTGCGGTGCTTTAGACGTCTCGAATGCCATCAAATCATAGCTCATTTAAAATCCTCCTCTAACCCACCCTAATCGTGCATTTTCAGTTCCTATAAATTGTTGGGCTGTTTTGATTATATATTAAAAATCATCAGACCCATACTATAGAATCATGATACTTCCTCACCCGTTAAATATCATGTGAGCTCCGGTGTATCCACAAAAGTAACCACTGGCTCCATTACGCCATGTAGTTCGAATAAGATTAGCTCGTTATCACCTTGACGCAGAAGCGGCGCTGGTAAGTACAGTGTTTTAGTGGGACCTTGCTCCCAGTAGCGCCCTAAATTAAAGCCGTTTATAAAAACCTGACCTTTACTCCATCCATCCAGCTGCAAAAAAGTATCCTCAGGCTTACTGACTTGAAAGCTCCCCCGGTAAAAAGTGGGCTGCTGACGTTGCTCGCAATCTATCGGTGTGAATGATAATCCCTTAAGATGGGTTAAAGGCAAAGAACGAATCGTCCAATCATGCAGGAATTGATAGCCGAGTCTAACGCCACAGGTTATGCCTTTTGGATCACGAAGCAGCGGGCCATAATTTACACGCCCCATATTCTCCACAAGGATGTCGATCTGCAGTCCCTCCGTTGGAACCTCTAATGGAATTCCTCGCGGATCCCAGCGTTCAACTGTACCGACAAAGGCCCCATTCGCGAATACAAGCGCACGATCACGTACTTCTTGAAGGAAGAGCTCCGTACTGCTGCGGGGTCCACTGATCTTCGTCGAATACAAAATGAACCCATAATTCTGATTCAGTTTCTCCATTGGCTCGGGACATGCTCTATGTACTGGGTGAGACAAAACGTCTAACTGAGTGAACAGTGGTGCTGCTTCTGTCATCAACACTTTACCATAAGCTTGTGACTTTATTAACGGCGGTAATTCCAGGGGCGGCAACGTTACGTATTTCTCAATTATTGTTCGAGCTGCATAGAATTTTGCAGTTGGCTTGCCGGATTCGTCCAGCAGCGTATCATAATCGTAGCTGGTTACGATGGGCTCATATTTGTCAAAAAGATTTGCCCCATTCATAAATCCAAAATTCGTCCCCCCATGGAACATATAGAAGTTAACAGAGGCTCCTAAAGCCAGCATTTCATCCAAAGTCTCCGCTACTTCAGATTCGGGGCGTGTATTATGCGGTTTCATCCAGTGGTCAAACCATCCATTCCAGAATTCCATACACATCAACGGTCCCGTAGGCTGATATTCACGTAGTTTAGCAAAGGCTTCCTTTGCCCGTGAACCGAAATTCACGGTGGCGAACACTCCGTCAATCATACCCCCTTGGAGCATATGATCTTCAGCTCCATCTGAAGTAAACAGCAGAACGTCCATGCCGCGGGCGATCATTCCTGCTTTTAGATCATTCAGGTAAGTCTTATCACTACCAAAGCTTCCATATTCGTTCTCTACCTGAAGAGCAAGCACAGGCCCACCGTTAGTGCTTAACAAAGGCCGCAGACGTGGAAGCAACTCATCGAAATAGGCATCCAACTTAGATAAATAGACGTTATCATTACAACGCAGCTGTATGTTATTGTCCGCAAGTAACCAAGCTGGCAATCCACCGAATTCCCATTCCGCACAAATATAAGGACTTGGCCGCAAAATCACGTGCAAACCAAGCTCTCCAGCAAGTCTAACGAAAGCCTCGATGTCAGCAAATCCAGCAAAATTGAAGCTCCCCTCTTCTGGTTCGTGTAAATTCCAAGGAATATAGGTTTCAACAGTATTCAATCCACAAGCCTTCAGCTTCAGCAAACGATCCTGCCAATATTCCGGAACGATCCGGAAATAATGAAGCGCACCAGAAAGCAACCGGATGGGTTGTTCGTCTAATGTAAAATGATCCCCTGATATGGATAACTTCCGCATATAATTTCTCCTCCAACATTGAGATAGACTATTTAATTATAGGTAATAAAAATATCAACCCATATGGACGATTCTAATGAAATATATGGAGAATTCATTGGTTGTTAGAGGCTTTTGTGATGCTATACACTATATTCATAGGGGGTTGTTACGGATGTCAAAAAGAACTCATATTTGGTTAATTACCACAGATCAAATGCGTGCGGACGCACTAGGTATCGAAAACGCTTCCGTACTGACACCTGAGCTTGACAAGCTTGCTTCGGAAGGCACACTCTTCACTGGTGCTTACTGCGCTAGTCCTGTTTGCACGCCTTCACGTTCTTCCATTTTTACAGGCAGGTATCCGCATGTTCACGGTGCCTGGAACATCGGTACCACACTCAGAGAAGACGAACTTACCTTATGCGATCATTTAAAGAAAGCGGATTATAAAACCATCGGTATAGGAAAGATGCATTTCCGCCCTCAGATGAAGGGGGACTTTTCACAAGAATATGAAGAGCCTGCTTATCGTGACCGCGGAAGAGCTTCCGATGGAACGTACTACGGATTTGATGAACATCATATTACGGAAGATAATTGTATCGGGGAATATATGGAGTGGCTTAGAGAGCGCAACCCTGAAGCGGCAGAACGTTTCAGCAAGGACCGTTACAGAGCTTCTAATGCTCAAAACGATGTGTGGGAGAGCGAAATCCCTCCAGAGCTACACCAGTCATACTGGATTGCTGAACGGAGTATCGATGTGATCCTCGCCCACAAAACCGAACAACCGCTATTTTTATGGACCAGTTTCGTCGATCCACATCACCCTTTTGACCCTCCAAAAGCTTACGCGGATATGTACGCTGACACTGACATTCCATCCCCAGCCAGCGAAGCAGACGACGTGCATCTTCGTCCTCCACATCTGCTGCGTCAGAGTCAGGGAGGATATTGGCCTGGTGGCGGTGAGGAGCATTCTCTTAATGAAGCGCATATGAAACGGCTCACCCGAAATTATTATGCGATGATTACCTTCATTGACGAGCAGATCGGACGTATTATAAAAGCTTGGCGTCAAAAAGATATGTACGATGATGTAGTCATCCTCTTCACCAGCGACCACGGAGAACTGCTCGGTGACCATGGGCTGATTTACAAAGGGCCGTGGTTTTATGAAGGGTTAACACGAATCCCGATGATCGTACGCGGTCCTGGGATTGCTTCCGGGCAACGGGTCCCTGCTTTGATGGAACATGTTGATATTGTCCCCACACTGCTTGCAGCCGCAGGTCTCAAAACTTCCTACGGAATTCAAGGTGTGTCACAGATGGAGGTGCTGGCTGGAAGAGAGTCCCATGTGCGTAATTCTGCCCTAACTGCTTATATTGCTCATGATCGCGGCATTAACGCTAAGTGTTTGCGTACAACACGCTATAAGCTGGTAATCTTCGCAGGTGAGACCTACGGTGAATTGTATGATTTGAAAGAGGATCCTCATGAGAACTCCAATCGTTTTGAAGATCCCGATTATAGTGATATTCGCCATTCGATGGTTGAATTGCTCGTCCATCGAATGATTCAAGATCAGGACCCTTTGCCTGAACGCCGGAGTAGCTGGTAAATTCACTAACCTTTCTTTCTATCCTTAACAGACTTAGGGCAACCTGAAAGTTCAGGTTGCCCTAAGTTATGATTATTCCCCCAATTGGGATGCCTTTAGAATATGAGAAATTGGGCGTCCGGCAATCCATTCGCCGTTGTTTACAAACCCTTCCTCTCGTCCCTCCAGCTCGTGAATAAGACGCTCTCTCCATTCTTTTATGCGCTCGAATTTATCAATACAGCCTATCGCATTAATCTTCTCTGAGGGGTCTGCCGCTAAATCAAAATACTGCTCTTCCCCTGTCTGAGAATACCAAATAAATTTCTCTCTTCCATCCGTTAAGAAGTGGTGGGACTTTTCTCCATAGGCTTGTTCCCCATGAATATAAGATCGCCACAATGTCTGATCTCCCCTGCACAGCGGCAACACACTTTGCCCTTCTACTGTAAATGGTATTTGGACGCCAGCAGCTTCAAGAAATGTGGGCATAATATCGCGAAGCTCTACAATGGAATCAAGCCGGGAGCCGGCAAGAAGTGCAAGCGTTTCTCCCGGATCAAACACTATGAAAGGAATCTTAGCACTTCCTTCATAAGGAAGAGATTTCCGGAAGTAATGGTGATCCCCCATCATTTCACCATGATCAGAAGTAAATAGAATCAAAGTTTCATTTAAAACACCATACTCCTGCAGCCCATTGATCAACCTCCCAATTTGGTCGTCAAGATGCGTAATTAGCGCGTAATACGCGGCACGGGCACGATCCAATCTGCGCTTTGGCAAATTAGTGAACGAAGAAGTTGGATCCTTAGCTGCGTTTAAGGCAGCACTCTCGTCCACCCAATCTCCGATTGGAGGATCAGGAAATTCCAAGTCCTTGTACATATCTAGATAACATTGTGGCGGATCCAAGGGGGAATGGGGGCGAACGAAGGAAGACCATAGGAAAAATGGTTTCCCAGGATCTCTTCTTCGCAAAAAGTCTAGCGACTCGGTTACGCACCAATTCGTTGGATGCATCGCTTCCGGCAAGTGCCAGGGGCGGGCAACCGTTGAGGCGTTGCAATCGAGGCCTAAGTCAGTGATATCCGAATTGGTATCAGTTTGTCTTCGCAGCCACTGCAAATAATCGTCCACTTGATCATAGTGTTCATCATGGAACGTTTGGTTCTTATCCCGATTGTAGTGAAGATATCCATCATGAAGCACCACATTATGGAATCCACATAGATTACGTGCAGGATACACATGCATCTTACCAACACACTGCGTATGATAACCAGCTTGAGCAAGCTCTCCGGCAATCGTATGGGCGTAATTCCATTCAACCTTATCCTGATAACCAACCCGGCCATGTGATCTTTGCCCCATTCCTGTCATGATAGCAGCCCTGGCGGGAATACAACTGGGGGTAGCCGAATACGCGTGCTCAAATAAGATCCCCCTTGATGCCAGAGCGTCCAGGTTGGGTGTCTCAACGACAGGATGTCCCATAATGCTCAGACAATCAAAACGCATCTGATCTACGGTGATAAGCAGAAGGTTAGGCTGCTTTGTGCCCTTTTGATTGTCCAGATTAGTATCAATCATAACCTCACCCCCTTCTTAAATCCCAGCGATCACGGACGGTGTTGCAATCGTGTGCCATAAATTCGCACTTATCGCCCTGGGGTCGCCCTCGTCAACAAGGCCGTCGAATGTCAGAAGCTCCTCTTCTAATTCAGCAATCTGTTCCACGTTCCCTTCGACATAACGATTGATTCGATGAATCGCCGTTCTGATTCTCTGAAGCAATCCTCCCATACGAAGATCAAAGACATCAAGACCAAACACCTTATTTTCCTGCTCCCATTGCACTCGATAATCGTCCATGAATTGTCTGGCCAAATCAGATAATTGTGGCAAAGTCACCTTGGCAAAGTGAGCCAATTCCTCTAAATCTCCACGATGATAAGCTTCGCGTATAGAAATCCCGATTTCGCTCTTTATTTCGAGCAAGCGACACAAGCTGGCTTGTACAGAGAATAAGGATTGCCAAGGCGAATTGCGAGTGATCGCCTGTTCGAGCTTTTCTGCACTTTGCTGATAATGCTTCGAATACGCACTAGGAATAACATGTCGATCGAACAAACCACATAAAATATCTTGATAAAGCAAGTATTTAGCCGGATTGATAGAACATCCCCCCGGTGCCGAATTACCCGGAACCAAGTTGGCCGCATCGAGTGCCATAAAGTCATCATAATTGCCTTGCACGCAGCTACTGAATCTTTCTTTGACATGGTTCTCCACGAAACATCTCGTGTAGCAGAGCTCCGCCCAAAGTTGAAGGGTAGGAAGAACCGAGAAAACGGAAGCTTCAGCGCCATTATCTCCCCATGCGGTAATCAACACTTCTTGAATTCCATACTTAACACAGCTATCATGAGCCAGCAGACTGACATGGCGACTGAATTCATTGTTTGGAGCGAAGCCCATCCATTTCCAAGCACCACCTGCAAATCCAATATGATCATTCAACTGCTTATGTTTGCTTAACATCCCGTCATATTTCTCCTGCGTTTCCGAATAATAATCCCAGTAGATCAAGGTAACATCTTCAGGAATCAGCTTTACAATATCAGGGCTAATTGGACTTTCAGCATCGTAATATTCTCCGGAACTGGCCAGACGGAAAAACATGTCGCTCCACATCATAGTCTGGAAACCATATTTTCTGGCGATCTCTATAACAGTGCTAAAGTGTTTTAACATTAATGAGGTTCGATCCTGATACCCATGCTTATCCAGGTATTTACCAAGTCCCATCATATGAGCTTCGTCCATCCCGATATTTATGCGGCGACTGCTTACATGAGCCGACATAAAAGCAAACATTCGATCAATTAACTCATAAGTTCTGGGATCATCAATAAGGAGAATATCCTGGAAATCCACAAGCGGTGCATGTGCCTGCCATTTCAACGCTTGGCCGAGATGGGCCAGGGTCTGAATACAAGGAACCAGTTCTATGCCAAATAACGCGGCATACTGATCCAGCTCCCGAATTTGATCTCCTGTATATCGGCCTCGCAAATAGCCGAAATAAGGGTATCCCTCCAGTTCGTAGGTGTCTTCTGTATACAACTGAACCGTTGAATATCCCATAAGCGCTAAACGCCGGATCAATTCCTTATATCCTTCATAGTTAAGAACCGCATTTCGCGAACAGTCTACCATGAAGCCTAACTGTTCATAAACCGGCCGTTCATTAATTTCAACTCGTTCTCCACGGCGTACGTTCTCAAGAAATCGGCTGAGTGCCCGGAACAATTGATGTTCCTGTTCATACGCAATGGTGACCTGAGCCTCATCGTAAGATATTTGAATGCCCTTCCCTTGCTTCTTACAAATCACTGGTATCCCTGAGCGTTCCATTCGAATACTCAATATTCCCGCTACTTCTGAAACAGCTGCTAACTGTTTCTCGGTTAACCCTGTCAAGTGAATGCTAAGGTTCATAGACTTTACCCTCCCAATCTTATAAGTATGCGGTCTGTAGCGCCGCATAGTCTAAGCCATACTTCAAATAATTAAACGGAAGATCCGGGCTACTAGCGCCCGGATCTTCTCTATTCATCCATTATTCAATACCTTGTTCCTTGGCCTTCTCATTTACTTCCTCTATCATTTTATCAAGACCTTTAGCCTTATAATCGTTCACAATGCTATTCCAGTAACTCTCAACGGGTTCTTTGGAAAGCATGATCTTAAGCAAATCATCATGGTCAAGCACAGTAAATTTATCCTTTGTTGGGGTGGACATATAAGTTAACCGAATGTCGTATTCTGGCACCTTTGTATTGTTCTGAATCCAGTCGATGTAATCGACAGCTTCTTTGCGGATTCCTTCGTTAGCAATCGTCGGGTTATCCATGTTATAGCTATCTGAAGTTTCATAAGCCACCAAATTCTTCAGAAATCTGCTAGCTGGATACTTCTCATTTAATGAACCCTTTTCAATGACAACCTTCTGCCCATTTTCGAGCTTATAATCTACACCTTCGATGCCATAAGTCAACAGATCCTTGCCTTCAGGAGACAACACATAATCATAGAGTGCCATGATGCGATCCATCTTTTTATCGTCAATCTTATTGCTGAAATAGCTTTCTGACCAGTATGTTTTAAAGATGGCATGTGAACGTTCACCATCAGGACCGATAAGCGGCTTGAGCGCCTTCACGCTCTCCGTCATATCCTTATCCGGATAAGCTGTTTTCCAGCGTTTTTCATACATATCGCTATTTAAATTTATGAAACCTCCACCGCTTAGAAGAGCAGCTGCTTTGCCTGCTACGAAATTGTCATAGGACTCTGCTGGTTTGACGAGCGCGATGTCTGGATCGATCAATCCTTTTTCGTACATATTCTTCATGTTTTGCAGCGCTGGCAGCGCATTTTTAGAGAATACAGCAGGGATAAACTTTCCATCCTCTTTGATCCATTTAAAATCACTGCCGCTTCCATCACTAGTAGCAACCGGGTTGCCATACAACCAGAAGAATCCGCCCAGCATCTTGGTAGTTGTCGTCGTAAGACCAGTAACATGCTTGCCTTCCGGATCCGACTTTACGATTGCATCAAGCATGGCTTCAAACTCTTCCCATGTCTCTGGCTCTTTGGTGATCCCTGCCTTTTGAGCAAGATCCCAACGATAGAAGACCATACGATCCAGTGCGCTCCAATCAACACTCGGGAACATCCGGCGAGGCACAGTATAATACTTTCCATCTACTCCTAATCCTTTAATATCTGGCGATTCGAAGTATTTTGCAAGGTTTGGATACTTTGAAAGATCCGGGAGCGCTTTGACAACGCCTTGATTTACCCATTTGCGCTGATATTGCGTGCCGACGGCGTCGATCGCGAAAATGTCTGGCAATTGGCCGGAAGCGGCCCACATTTGAATCTTCTGGGTATAGTCATCCCAAGACAAATTGACAGGTTTTAGTGTGATGTTGAATTTCTCCAATACTTGTTTAGCGATCGGGTCCTTTTCGATGTTAGCAATCTCGGCATCCGCATCCCAAAACCCAAGAGAAATGGTCATTGGATCCTTGTAAGGATTATCCGTGGAGTTAGAAGAATTCGGAGATGTTTCACCGTTTGAACCAGCCTGCCCTTTGCCGTTATTGCCTCCACCGCAAGCCGTGAGTACTGAAGCCAACAAAGTTATACATAATGCCAATGTCATTATTTTCTTTCTATGCATGCTTGAAACCTCCCTTTATACTATTTTAGGATAGAATCAATCTATTTAAAATCTTTCTTATCCTTTTATTGAACCCACCATAATCCCTTTATTAAAATGCTTCTGCAGGAACGGATAAACAACAATAATCGGAATACTCGAAACTACAATCGCTGCCATTTGAAGTGCAGGTGTGTAGACCTTCCCCGTCTGCTCCTGCTCGGCCATCGTTTGTGCCATTTGGCTTAGCAAGGAATTCGAAGTAATGAGTGTCTCCCGCAGATAAATCTGAAGTGGTGCTTTAGCAGCGTCACTGATAAAAATCAGCGCATACCACCATTCATTCCATCTTTCCACAGCATAGAACAAAGCAAAAGTCGCCATGAATGGAGCAGAGATCGGAATAATGATTTTGAAAAGAATGTACAGATCATTCGCCCCGTCCAGCTTAGCCGATTCTTCCAAGCTTTCTGGAATGGTATTGAAATAGTTTTTCATAATGATTAGATAAAACGTATTGAGACCCGCGGGGATGATCATGACGAGTATATTGTTTACGAATCCTAGATCCTTGACGACTAAGTAAAAAGGAATTAAACCGCCATTGAAAAACATAGTGAACAAGATCAAGCTGAGCATTATGTTTCTGCCGGGCATACCCCGCTTGGATAATGCGTAAGCTCCCGCCACAGAGATTGTCATACTGAACAACACGCCAACCACAGTTACGATGACAGAATTAAAGATGGAAGTCCAAAACTTCATATCCTGAAGCAAAAGCTTGTAAGCGGACAGGTCAAACGAAAGCGGAAAAATATAAAAGTCACTTTTACTAATCGCTTCGAACTTTGCCACAGAGATAATAAGAACATTATAGAAAGGAAAAAATGTTACTATTGCTAGGAGCCCCAGAACCACGAATGCGACGATATCGAAGACACTCCACTTCTTTCTCTTTTTAACCGTTGTGTCGGTCACTTGCTTCTCCCCTTTTCCTGCAGATTAATACAGCCCTTCCTCGCCCATCTTCTTAGCGAACGTATTGGCCGCCCATAAAAGGATTAGGCTGATAATGGACTTGACGACACCCACAGCGGTCATATATCCAAAGTCTCCTCCAATCGTGAAGGAAGTCCGATAAATGTAAGTATCGATCGTGTCGGCAACCGAATATACCGGCGAACTATACAGGTTGAAAATTTGCTCGAAGCTCGAACCTTGGGTTAGTAGTTGTCCAACTTGAAGGATTAACAGAACTGCGACTGTACTCTTCAAACCCGGCCATGCGATGTTTAGCAAACGGCGAAACCGGTTCGCTCCGTCCACTTCAGCCGCTTCAAACAGCTCAGGATTGATCCCTGCCAGAGCCGCCAGGTAAATGATTGAATCCCAACCGATCTCTCGCCACACATGCGTGATATACAGAACGGGTCTGAATGCACTTTCATCGACAAGAGGAGAATTCGGATCTCCACCAAACAGCATGATGATCTGGTTATAAATCCCGTCCTTGCTTAAAATATTGATAATAATCCCCGACAGTACAACCCACGATATAAAATGCGGGAACGTCAGGATCGTCTGAAAAAACCGCTTCATTTTTGTCCTGGAAAACTCATATAAAACTATCGCCAGGATAATGGGCATCGGGAAATGAGTGACCAGCTTCATCAAGCTGATAATGACCGTATTCCAAAACGCCTTGCGAAAATCGGGGTCGGTCAGCAGCGTTTGAAAATTCTCCAACCCAACCCAAGGACTTCCCAGAATCCCCTCACTGTAATTAAATGTTTTGAACGCTAGCGTTACACCGTACATGGGAGCATAGCTGAAGAGGGCATACCAGATTAACACCGGTAGAACCATGAGGTAAAAATACTTGTACTGTAAAATCGTTTTTCCTAAACTTTGCTTTGGAGCACGAGTTTTTAAGTTTCGTTTAGGCGTACGAGCGGTTACAGAATCAGCCAATCTTCTCCCCACCTTTCTGTATGAGTTTGTTATGCTTGTAAGCGATTTATATGGTAAATTATATCGGGAGTGTAAATTCTCTTGTATAGAGAATACAACTCCGATCATGTGGATTTTTCACACCTTTGCGGGAGACCTTCCTGTGGCACGTAATATCGGACATAGTGAGCGTAAGATCGTCCATACCCCCCTTGGTCCACAATCGCTAGGATAAATCTAAGAGCTCTATAAAGAGAGGGGGATTCACTTATGCGTTCAGTAATTATTGCAGATGATGAGAAGTGGATTGTAGAAGGAATTAAAGCTGGAGTGAATTGGAAGAAATACGGCTTTGAAGTGATCGACGATGCCGAAAACGGGCAAGAAGCCCTTCAATTAATTCAATCGCTTCGCCCCACCCTTGTTCTAACAGATATCAAGATGCCTGTTATGAATGGACTAGAGCTCATTCAACGTGGCAAGGCCATCGCGCCGGATACGATCTTTATCGTACTCAGCGGACATGCCGAGTTCGCTTATGCACAAAAAGCAATGAATTATGGTACTTTCGGATATTGTCTCAAACCCTTTGAAATCGAAGAAATTGAAGGAATGCTCAACCGAATAGCCCAGCAACACGATTCCAAGACAGTTAAAGAACAACCTATCCACGACTTCGAACTTTATGAAGCGGTTTGTTCCGGAGATCTTGAACGAATTAACTTATGGTTGGATGAGAAGAAAATACCCTTGTCGAAAGATACCCCTCATATCCCCATTGTTATCCAAGGGTTAAGTTCACCTGTAGATGTCAGGCAGTTCTCTTCCCTGGTCTTCCCAATGAGCCGCCGTCGGTATGGTTACTTATTGGAAGAGTGCCAATACGAAGTCTTCCTCCAGGGTCTTGAACAAACAGAAGTTGTACAAGAGTGCGGAGTCGGGATCGGTCCTCCTATTTCGGATATACACCAATTGGATGCGTCTTTAGAGTCCGCCTCTCATGCTGCTTTCAGTATGTTCACAACGGGGATGCCCGGATGTTACCGGGTGAATCCACAACAGGAAATACCGATCGACGAGAAGCTCAAAGAGATTTCCCGGATTCTTCATAATAAAGACCGGCTCGGTTTCATAGCAGCCATGGAATCGATAAAGAAATTATTCAAAGAGGGAACGTTCACCATTAAAGAAGCCTATTTGCTCTATACATCGATCCTCTACTTATTTCCTCGGGAAGGGACTCGGGTTAGCGGCCGTTTTTTTGAAGGATATGAACAGCTCTATTATCGGTACGGCACGGCTGAAGCTATGATCGATGATCTGATTCTTATGACACTTGATATTTTTATGAACAGAAACGAAACTGATATTTCACGAATCTCAAACCACAAAGTCAAAGAAATCATGTTATACATCCGCAACCATTTCAATCAAGAAATTTCGATCCAGCAATTAGCCAATCAGTTTTTTTTAAGCCCAAATTACTTATGCCAATTATTCAAAAAAGAGGTCGGCGAGACCATCATCGAACATATCAGTCGTTTACGAATTGAATACGCTTGTAAAACGCTGATCGAAACCAACCTTTCCATTTACCAAATCGGTGAGAAATGCGGTTTTCAGGATTATTTCTATTTCACACGAATTTTTAAGCGGCATCTCAAAATGACACCTACACAATATAGGGAACAAAACAATGAAAACATTTAAGAGACTATCCATCCGTACTCAGGTTTTGCTATTCGGGTTATTTATTGTTGCCATTATCCCAATCATCGTTTCACGAGTCTACCAACTATCAAGCGAGACTATCATTAATCAAAATACGCAATACAATACGGAGCTGGTCTCCCTCCTCAAGCAACGGATTTCTGACAACTATGCCAACGTTTCTTCCATGATGATGAATGTGGGTTACGATTCGACCGTCCAAAAGTTCCTAGTCGAGAATGATAAGCTTCGAGTCTACGATCTATCCCAGAAAGTTGAAGGATTGTTGAGCATCGCCCGAAATATGAACACGGATATCTTAGATATTATTGTTATCGGTAGCTCAAACACACGTATTTCCTTAGCAGGAAGAACAAAATATGCTATCGATCTTATGAAAACAGCTGAGGAGGATGGAATCGTTCATTATCGCGGATACAGTCCTCCAGACAAAGTCATCGACAAGAGAAAACTGCTTTTCGGGATGAACATCTTCGCTTCAGGTGACACGTCCCTATATGGTGAAAAAATTGGCTATCTCGCAGTTATTGTAGATATGAAAGCCATTCAAACTGAAATTTCTGAGTATCCCCGATTGGTCGGAACCAGCTTTTTTATGATGGATGATAAAGGCATGATCTACTCTAATAGCAATGAGCCGGAGGATATGCTCCAGCAGTTTCAAACTCGGGCAACTGGAAGGGATGGAGAGTCCATCGTCGAGACGGTTCATGGAAAGAAATATGCAATTCAGTCCTTTAGCTTACCGGAGATCTCTGGAAAAATCATAACTGCTGTTCCTGTCCATAATTTAATGAAAGAACTGGAGAAATTGAAGAAAGTCAGCTACGCTCTTCTAGCCTTAATCTTGCTGGTCGTCTCTATTCCCTATTCTGTACTTATGATGAATCTCTTAAGACCGTTGTCTAGGCTTATGCGCTATATGAATCAATTAAAGGGTGGAAGTCTGGGGATATTGAACAACAAGGTCGATTTAAAGGGCTATGCTGAGATTGAAATCATCTCTCGACAGTTCAACGATATGACCACACGGATCCACGATTTGACGGACCAATTAATCGATGCTTCAACTCAACTTTATCTGACCGATCTGGAAAAGCAGCGGGCGGAATATTCGTATTTACAAAGTCAAATTAATCCGCATTTCTTAAGCAATACTTTAGATACAATCAAGGGCGTTGCGATCGTAAAAGGAAATCGGGATATCTTCGAGATGACTACCGCCTTAAGCACAATGCTCAAGTACAGCATCAAAGGCAAAGAGGAGGTAACTCTTGGAGAAGAGCTGAAAATCGCGGAATCTTGTGTGAGGATTTACCAAGGCCGTTTCCCGGACAAATTTACTTACAAGCTGTTGTGTCCACAGGAATGGTTACACATTCCCGTGCCTAAAATGATCCTTCAACCTATTGTTGAAAATGCGCTTGGTCATGGGCTTGAGGCACAAGGACAAGGAATTCTGCTGATCTCCGTAGAGAAAAACGAAGCGGGGCTGCTTGAAATCGTGGTTGAAGATAATGGTGTAGGTATCGATACAACAAGACTGGAACAACTTACGGAGTTGCTGGCTGGTAAGAATATAGAATCAGGAGATCATATCGGTCTCCTAAATGTCAATAATCGTCTAAATCTTAAGTATGGCGATCCTTGCGGCGTTCTGCTGTACAGTAAGGAGGGTAGCGGGACGAAGACCGTTTTGAGGCTTCCCGGATCTTTAATAGATCCACAAAAAGCGAGAACATAAATAGGGAGGTTGCCCATTCAGGGCAACCTCCCTTTCATATGTCTTTCATTCACCGCATTTATTAGGATATTATTAAGCATCCTATAAGGATGAGCTCAGATACTCTTTGGCATGGTAGGGTCCACCTTCCATAAGTACCGTCCATAATGGATCGATATCACAATCCATGGAGCCCATCATATGATCATGCCATTCATTCAACAGATAGACAGCCTCCATACAAACGTCTTTACGTACTTCGGCAAGATTATGTTGTTCATAAGGATCATGCTTCAAATCAAACAGCATTTCTTGCGGGAATCCATGGTGTCCGTCATGATAGGTACGTATATATAACCAATCCGCAAACCGGACGCTGCGTTGACACACATGCGCGCATTGTGAGATTACGAGATACTCACGCCCTCCCAAATTCCCCTCCAAAATAGCACCTGCATAACTTTCACCATCCCAAGAAGCAGCCGCTTTCAAATTCAAAAGGCTCGCTAATGTAGGTCCTAGATCAAGGTGATAATGTAGCCCCTCCTCCACGATTCCCTTCTTGCCCCCTGGCCAGCGAACAATCATCGGAATACGGCAAGTCGCCTCGTCTGCTGTGCCATGTTCGGAGTAAATTCCTAGTTCACCCAGACTCTCTCCATGATCCGCAGAGATCAAGATAGCCGTATCTTCCATCACGCCAAGTTCTCTCAGCTTAGAAAAAACTTTCCCGAGATGCTCGTCCAGATACTTAACTCCAGCATCATAGTTGTCAAAGATAACACGCAGGTCATCACGGTTCTCTATCTCCTGCTGATGTCTGAAATGCTGCTGATAATGCGATTTCGCGAGCGCATTCATATCTTCAATACTATGCTGCCCCTTCTTATTTCGGTGAAGCTCAAACACTTCTTCCGTGATCCAATCGGGTAAAGGCTCCTTCTCGAACGGATTACCGTAGCTCTCGGGTGTACGATAAGGTGTATGCGGATCCCAGAAATTCAGGTGCAGAAACCAATTTTCGGACTCCCCGTTATCCTCAATCCATTTAAGTGCCACTGGAAGCACCTGCTCTGCCGTCTCATGCCCTCTGCCACCAACATTAAACACTTCTTGGAACCCGGCGTTAAAGGTCCACGCCGAGTGTCGTTCGGAGAAGGTGCTGATCGATGCGGTTTTCATCGCCGCTTGCCTTAATATAGCCGGAAGGCTCTCCATCCCCAGACGGTCATTGAATTCACGTTTGGCTCCTTCTCTACGCATATCAGCTGCGGTTCCGCCATGCCCTACAATCCCATTATGAATGCCAAATCGCCCCGACATTAAAGCGGAACGAGACGGCAGACAAGGAGCATCTGAACAATAGTAGTTGGTAAAGGTGACACCTTCTTTAGCGATTGAATCGATATTCGGGGAGGTATTCCGATGATAGCCATAACATCCCAGATGGTCCGGGCGAAGCGAATCCAAATCCAAATACAAGATTCTCATGAGTTATTCCCTGCCTTTCCTTTTCATCGAAATGGTTACGCTCGATTCGGGCAGCTTAGAATGATCTGCTCATGCTTATAAGAGTAAATGAATATGGAAAACTCCGCTATGGAGTAGCGATGTTTGTTTTTGTAAATTCGATACTTTTCCGGTACTCTGCCGGCCCCTTGCTGTATTCACCACGAAATACCTTGCTGAAGTGTGAAGCATCATAATAACCACATCTCTGGGAGATATGCTCGATTGTATAATCCGTATATTCCAGCATTTGTTTAGCTTGCTGCAGCCGCAATTTTCGCAGCATTTGCATGGGTGTCAGTTTATATATTTTCTGAAATGCCCGGCTAAAATAAACAGGATTCATATGATAGAGCTTGGAAAGCTCCTCTCTACTAATCTCCTGATCAAGCCTCTCCTCCATATATTGCAACGCTTCGTTAAAACGGTCCGTGATAAAGGGATCTCGTGAAGAGCGGCGCCCGCCAAGCTTGGTACTCTCCATAATTTCATAAAGAAGAAAAAATGCCAATGAACCGACCTGAACATTCCTGAAATCATCTTCCTCCTGCAACCACAGGCTCCGCAATTCGTCAAATCTTCGCTCATATTCGCTTCGATCCCGGACCCGAATCACCTTGCCTAAAGGGAATAACTTAAAAAAGTCATCTCCGTCTTTAACTTTAGCGTTAATATTAAACAGATAATGTATCCCATCCGTTTTGGAGATCACATTGAAAGGCTCGTTAGGACGGTGGATCATCACGTCTCCGGCAGAAGCAACATATTCTCCTTCGGAGGATGTCGTCAATACCTCACCTTTTTGGATATAAGAGACGGTATAACAAGACTGGACGTAATCGAACAGGATCCGCTTCTGATATTGAATCTTTAGGACGTCCAGCACGCTGATGTCAAACTGACTATGGATGATAGAGGACAAGGAAGTTCCTCCTTCTTATGTAGTAGTCGTAAAAGTGCTCTAACTTGTATAATCAGCCGCACATCGAAAGCCAATATTTCCGGCAGAGCTGTCTGGAGTATTTTTGCTTCTAGCCGCCACCCGATAACGGTTGCAGTAAGATTTATGGCACAAATACGATCCTCCGCGCATTGATCTTGCGACACCACTTACTGGACCTTTCGGATTCACGGCTTCGGAAGATAAATGATAATCCTTAGTAAACCAATCCGCGCACCATTCCCACACGTTTCCTGACATATTATAAAGACCATAGCCGTTAGGCAGATAGGACCTTACAGGTGCGGTACCTGCAAAACCATCGCTGGCATGATTTTTATCGGGAAACTTTCCCTGCCATATATTACAACGATGTTCTCCGTCTGGTTTTAATTCGTCCCCCCAAGGATACCGTTTCTGAACCAGTCCTCCTCGTGCGGCATACTCCCACTCCGCTTCCGTAGGCAGACGTTTACCAGCCCAACGACAATATGCATCCGCATCATGCCATGATAGGTGGATAGCCGGGTGATCAAGTCGTTCATCTACATGGGAATCCGGACCTTCAGGATGACACCAATCCGCTCCCTCCACCACCCACCACCAAGGGGTTTGTGTGGCTACTTGGGTCACCTTTTTCCCAGTCTCCATGGAAACAAAAGAATGAAACACGTAAGACCATCCAAAACGTTCCGCATCTGTAGCATAGTTTGTTTCCTTGATAAAAGCAGCAAACTGCTTGTTCGTAACCGCCGTTGCATCCATCAAAAAGGAAGATAAGGTAACCTTCCTAGTCGGCCCTTCTCCATCTGCGGGGAACCCTTCCTTATCATCCGTCCCCATAAGAAAAGTGCCTCCAGGGATAAGGATCATGTCCGAGAAATCTTTCACCCCTGTTACTCCTTGAACCGTTGTGTTCTCCTTACAAACATCAATAGATTCTTGTTTCGCGACTTGATTTCGACTAGCTGAACAACAAGCCCGTATATTCTCTGACATGATTTACCTCCAATCTGGGATCGTCCCGGCTCTGTCTAAAAAAAAGCTACCCCAAGAATGCCAGAAGCAACGATAATGGTGAGCGGATGCAGCTTATATTTCATTAAACCATAAAGTGCAGCGAATACAATGATCAACATGCCAAGGGTCTGCCAAGTAATAAAAGCATGTTGCACGCTATTTAAGCCAAAACGAATCGCAGCATAGGCAATCAAGCCTGTAATCACTGGCCGCAAACCATAAAATAACGTTTTAATCCATTGACTGTCCCTCACCCGATAAAAGAAGACGGAAATAACGATGATGATTAAAAATGAGGGCAGAACCATGCCTAATGTTGACACAATCCCTCCTTCGATTCCGGCTATACGATATCCGATCAAGGTTGCACTGTTCGTTGCAACAGGCCCGGGTGACATCCCTGCGATGGAAACTACCTCTTGGAATTCCCCTTCGGATAACCAACCCCCAGCCATGGCTTCATGCTGAATCATCGGAATGATGGCGTACCCTCCTCCAAACGAGAGAAGGCCAATTTTTATAAAAGTGAAAAACAAACTCCAAATCACATCGCTTCCCCCTAGATGTAATACTCCGGATAATTCGATTCTTCATCAGAAGCTTTCAAGGACTCCTTCTCCGTTCGAACTTGGAGCCCTAAGAGCTGTTTAATTTGCAGATATACAAACCCAATACATAAACCAATTGCAATCACGTAAATGGGATTAATTCCGAAAACCAGTAAAACAACCGGTATAACTAACGCCGTAACAGCGGTAGTCTTGTCAATTATAGCGTTCTTGGCCATTCGATATGCAGCTACTAGGATCAAGGCAATAACAGCACCATTTATCCCTTTCATAGCGGCAATGACTTTTGGCTGGTCTGCCAGTTGGGAGTATACGGCGCTAAGCAAACAAACAATGATAAAGGTCGGAATCGTTATCCCTGCGATTGCAGCAATCGCACCCTTCACACCAGCAAGACGATAACCAATGAATGCTGCTGCATTTACACCTACACCCCCAGGTGCAGCACCAGCTAAAGATAGAATTTCATCCATCTCCTCTTCACCCAGCCATTTTCGTTTAGCGGAAATTTCCCGTTCGATCATAGGGATCATCGCATAACCTCCCCCGAAGGTTACAGGACCAATTCGAACAAATACCCAAAACAACTGAAACAATAGACTTATCCTCAGGTCTGTATTCGGTATCATATTTGTTTTCATAGTTGTTCTCATGGAATCCACCCTTATATAATCTGTCGTAATTTCATTATATCACTTTTTCCCAAAATGGAATTAAGTTTTTTGAACGGTAAAATACAACCAAGGGTTTATGAGTTATACTATATTCATGTTAATAAATACAAACTATATAAAAAACGATCTTACAAGTTCATCCTATATATAGCTTGGAGGTATATCGTGGAAAAGCGCTCGACACATATTCCATCACCAAAAAAACTCCTATACGACCGAATCGCCGAACAAGGCACTGTTTCCAAGTTGGATCTTTTACAGACATTTTCGCTTACCAAAAGCACAATGACCCGGATATTAGATGAGATGACGGAAGAAGGCTTGCTGATAGAAAGCGGATTTGGAGAATCTAGCGGAGGCAGAAGACCTATTTTATACCAGATCAATCCTTCCTACGGTTATATAATCGGTTTAGAGATTTCCAGGGTGTATTCTTCCCTTGGTTTATTTGATATGCAAATGAACCCAAAATCAATTGTTCACTGGCGAATGGATCAGGCATTCACACCTGAAAGATTTATAGATCATATCAGTAATCAAATACGTGCTTTCCTTAGGGACCATCAGTTAGTGGACAGTCAAATCATAGGGATAGGAATAGGGGCAGTGGGGCCGCTTGATCGGGAACATGGCTTGATCCTAAAACCGCTGCACTTCCCTTCTTCAGGCTGGAACAATCTGCCGATTTGCAAACTGGTGGAGGAACGGACGGGGTTCAAGGCATGGTTGGACAACGGTGCCAATTCTGCACTGCTTGGGGAACGATGGTCTATCCGTCACGCAAACATCCAGCATATGCTTTATGTACATGCTGGAGCAGGACTCCGCTATGCGATGATGTCGCATGGAAGTATTGTTCATGGCACAATGGATATGGAAGATGCCATTGGTCAAATGATCATCCAGACAGATGGACCCCGATTAAATCATGACGGGAACTACGGGGCTCTGGAAGCATTCGTATCTGTGCAGGCACTAGAACAAAGTGCGCGCTCAGAGGCGAAAATGGACAACGATCTGATCCTCCAAAGATATAAAGTGGCGCCTGAGAAGCTGACTTATGATGTATTGGTACAAGCCTTTAGAGACGGTAATCCACACGCGCGTGAATTATTTACCCAAGCTGCCAGCCACTTCGGGATCGGGCTCGCCAACGTTATCAACCTGTTTCATCCAGAGACCATCATTCTAGGTGGTGCACTCATTCACTCTCACGAGTTGTTTTTCCAAACAGCGGTGGAGGTGGCACAAAGAAACACTTACCGTTATCCTGAATACCAACCTCACTTCTCCCTAGGTATATTAAAAGAAGAAGCTGTGGTGACGGGTGCGGCAATAATGGTGAGAAATCATATGGTTCTATAGTATAACAAAAAGGTTGCTCCCAATCCTTTGCATGAAGTTGAACTGCACCCCGTCAAGTAGACAGCACAAAAAATAAAAGTAGTTTAAGCGGCCTTAGTCCTAAATTCAATGGGACTGAGGCCGTTTAGTTTTGCCTGTAACCGTTCGTTATTGTAAAAGTGAATGTAGGTATCAATATCTGTTTGGAGTTCTTCAAAGGTCTGGTAGGTATGTAAGTAGTACTTCTCACATTTCAATGTTCCCCAGAAGGATTCCATCGGCGAATTGTCAATGCAGCAGCCTACTCGGGACATGCTTTGCTTCAGTTCTGCATCGTCCAGCATCTTTTTAAAATGCAGAGAGGTATACTGAAAACCACGGTCGCTATGGAGTAAGGTTCGGCTCTCCGGTGCTGCCTTCAAAGCTAATTCCAGTGTGTTAAAAACTAGCGAATTATTATTGGAATGACCCAGAACGTAAGCAACAATCGACTTGTCATACAGATCTTTTATTGCACTTAAATACGCCTTCTTGCCGTTTCCGTATTTGAATTCCGTTACATCCGTTACCCATTTTTGGTTTGGAGCTTCAGCCTTAAAATTACGGTTCAGCACATTCTCTGCAACCTGCTGCGGCGTGGAGCCTACATACTTCTTTTTCTTTCTGCGGATGACTGACTGGATGCCTTGGCATCTCATCAGCCGGTACACTCGCTTTGCGTTAATAGATTTATCCATTTGTCTGCGCAAATGCAGGGTCAATTGGCGATACCCAAAGGTTCGTTCCACCTTCTCATACAAGAGGAGCATAGCCTCTGTCAGTTTCTCGTTGTCAGCCTCTCGAGAACTGGGTTTGCGATTCAACCATTTGTAATAACTTGACCGTGAAATCCCTGCGATGTCACACAAAAGCCGAATGGAGCAAGACTGTTCCTGCTGAACGGCCTGAATGGCCAGGTAGATGTTCACCTGGCGAATGGTCCTTAACGCCTCCTCCTTTCGAGTTCCTCTAACTTTTTTAGAAAAGCATTCTCCGCACGCAGGCGTGCATTCTCGTATTCCAGCTTTTGCATCGCGAGTTTGTGGCGATCTGCTTCCGTAAGTTCTTCAGGCGCTTTAGTGCGTCCTCTACCGTCTCGTAACGCCTCTTCACCACCAGCTTCGTACTTCTTTACCCAGCTATATACTTGTTGGTAAGACACGTGAAAATGGCTTGCCGTCTTCGCATAGTCTTCTCTGTTCGAAAGGCAGTACAGCACGATATTTATCCGTTCCTGCCAAGTGGTTACGCGTCCTTTGGTCATAGCTTTAGTTCCTCCTGAATGAGCTGTTAAGCTGTTGCTATGACCATTATACTTCCTAATCCAGTTGGCGAGTTGGGTTGAACTTGCAATCTTATACTTGCAGATGATTTGGTTTTGCGACAATCCTCCCTCGAGATAGTCCTTAACGGCATGGAGTTTAAGTTCTGCAGAATATGTACGATTGTAGCTTCGGACTTCCAGCCCTTCGTATCCATACAATTGATAACGTTGCCGCCACTTCACTAATGAGTTTTTGGATATTCCATACTTCCGGGCCGCAGTTTTCAAACCAATGTCGCCCCGTTCAATTTCTTGGAGAATCGTTAACTTTTCCAGTGCTGTAAACTTCTTTTGTTCCATAAAAATGCTCCCCATACAGCGACAGGTTTTTATTATTTCACCTGTCTACTATATGGGGAGCATATCAAGTTGGGACAACCTTGTCTAGTCTAATCTATAATGCCTGACAGCAATTTTTGAATTTCTTCCCGCTTCCGCAGAAACATGGATCATTTCGACCTGGAAGTGGTTTTGCACTTTTCCTGTACTCCAGCATCCGCTCCGATCTAAGTCGGTTCGCCAGTAATAACATGCGTTCATAGGCGTATGAGTAGAACATTTTGTAGCTGTGGCAGAAATAATCAACCTCAGTCCGATCATTAACATCAAGCCAATTCCGGTTGCGCGGACATCCCCCATTGCAAAAGCTAAGGTACTCACACTTATAGCATGATTCATTCATATTGGGCTTCATTAACAAAAAATCATCATATAATGGGCTGGTTAGCAGCGCTTCCAGGTCAGTTTGGCCGATATTTCCTAGCCTATGCTCTTCATCGATAAAGAAATCGCAAGGGTAGGCATCCCCGTTCGTTTCAAGCACCATCATCTTCGGGCAACATGAGTTGTGAACGCATAACTCTGCCTCACGATGCATGAATACAAGAAGCATATTCTCAAAAATACGAATAGGAAGCTCTGGATACCCACCGTTGTACCAAAGGTCAAATGTACGGCATAAAAAGACTCCGTATTGTTCAGGTGTAATTCGGAAACGTCCCGCTACATCACTTTTCTGAGAAACAAAATCCATGCAGGGGATATACTGAATATTCGGAAAGGTATGTTCTAGATAAAATGCCATCAACTCATCTGGTTTCGTCACGTTATCTTCATGAATCACCGTCAGAATACTATACTCCACACCCTCATTCTGTAAATGACGAATCCCACGCATAACTAGATCATAACTGCCTTTTCCCGAACCCGTTACACGATGAGCATCATGAATAGGCTCTGGGCCATCCAGACTAATCCCAACCAAAAAGTTATACCGTTTAAAAAATTTCGCCCATTTCTCATGGATAAGCGTTCCATTGGTCTGCAGTGCATTATTGATCATCGTATGAGGCGGAGCGTACTTAGCTTGGAATGAAATCACTTGTTCAAAATACGAAAGTCCGGCCAATAATGGCTCCCCACCCTGCCAAGAGAAAGTCGCTATCCCTGATGATCTTTTCATGTACTGAGCGATAAACCGCTCCAGAAGCTCCGTATCCATCACTCGGATCGGTTGCTGAGGATGTCCCCCGGCTGTACTGTAATAGCAATAATCACAGGCTAGATTACAATCCTCTGAGACGGTTTTCCACATGACATGAAGGGTCTTCTGCTTAGAGGTTTGTATACATGCAGTCATACGATTCTGCCCCTCCTATGTAATACTATCTTTGTAAAACCTAATTCCTATTTGTTCAATTAAATCATAGATCTGCAAGTCAACGATGAGTAAAACATCATAGCTGGTCAAATAACTGGGCACAAAAAAACTGCACTCCCCATTGTCCGTTGGGACAAAGCAATAAGGGTGTACAGTTTCTTTGTGGATGAGTCTAACGGTAGTTAGAGACTAGTCTTATTAATTACGGACGTATTCTCTATTCGCTGTTTCTAACATGGATTTCCAATCCGCAAACTTCGTCTCCCTAACAACATGACGATCAAACAGTTCATCAGGTATGTCAGCAACATCTTCTTCTGTCTTTACTTGAAAGTTCCCTTTGGTTACAAACTCATCGAAACTTTTGTAATTGGAATACTTACTCATAAACGCTTCATTAAACAATTTCTCGAAAGAGATGTGATTGGGATCTTCTTGATACGTTTTCTGTCCTTGTAACTCATTCATTAATTCTTCCATGGTCATTGGTTTTTGTCTTCTCAAATTACCACTCCTAATTTTCTGTTATAGTTGTAGAATATCATGTTAATCCATAAATCACACGAATCCTAAGCTTACCATAATTTTGACGATTTCACCTTTCAAATTTCACTTATTATGCAAATAGTCGGCCTCTATACTTAAAATACAACAAAAAACCTTCCTTATTCATAAGGAAGGCTTCTTATTATTAGGACAATTTCACCAGGCTGTAGTTTTTCTTACCCTTACGGATAATGATAAAACGTCCGCCGATGGCTTCGCTGGCTGTAACTTCAAATGCTACATCGCTAACTTTTTCACCGTTCATGGAAATTGCGCCTTTGGTGATGTCTTCACGCGCTTGACGTTTGGATGGCTCAATTCCTAGATCTACCAGCCACTCCACGATATTTTTGGACTCCAATGTCGTTTCGTAGGTCGGCATTTCCTTGAAGCCTTGCTCGATCTCGTCAGCGGTCAGAGATTTAATATCTCCACTGAACAGAGCGGCAGTAATACGTTTAGCCTGCTCCAGCAATTCCTCACCATGCACGAATCTGGTCATTTCTTCAGCCAGTGTTATTTGCGCTTCACGTTTATGCGGTTCGGTCTGCACCTTTTCTGCAAGTGCATCAATTTGTTCTTTAGAGAGGAATGTAAAGTACTTCAGGTATTTCACAACATCACGGTCATCTGTATTCGCCCAGAACTGGTAGAATTCAAAAGCTGTCGTTTTGTTCGGATCCAGCCAAATGGCTCCGCCAGCTGTTTTACCGAATTTTGTACCATCGGCTTTCAGCATAAGCGGGATGGTAAGTCCGAATGCCACCGCTTCAGAACCTTCTTTTTTACGGATCAGATCTAAGCCACTTGTGATGTTCCCCCATTGGTCAGAACCACCGATTTGCAGCTGCACATCTTCATGCTGGAACAGGTGCAGGTAGTCCAGGGATTGCAGGATTTGGTAGGAGAATTCCGTAAAGGAAATTCCGCTGTCCAATCTGCTCGCTACAACATCCTTGGCAAGCATCGAATTGATGCTGAAGTTTTTACCATAGTCACGCAAAAATTCGATAACATTGATTTTATGCGTCCAATCGTAATTGTTCACCATGCGGATTTGATTGTCGCCATCAGTCACGAACAGTTTTTTCATCTGTGCTGTAAGTGCGTCAACGTTGGCTTGGATTTGCTCCAGCGTTTGCAAAGAGCGTTCGGATTGACGTCCACTTGGATCACCAATCGTTCCCGTAGCCCCACCAATAAGAATCACCGGACGATGTCCTGCCAGTTGAAATCTTTTGAGCACCATGAATGGAATCAAGTGGCCAATATGCATACTGTCACCTGTTGGATCTACACCGCAGTACAGGGATACCGATTTTTGATTGGTCAGTTCTCTAAGCCCTTCGGCATCTGTTTGTTGATTGATGGCATCGCGCCATTCTAGTTCGTCGATAATATTCATTGCCTTACACCCCTCAAAATTAGTAGTTATCCTATAAATGAAACATCAGTCCGCCAAGCGGAAACGGTTCGCCCTCCTGATTAGGACGGGACCGTTTCAGCGAGAAATATAAGGAGTATTGATGAAGTGAACCCTATAAATCCTTATATTTAAAAACAAAAAAAATCGTCCCCTTGTCTATTGTAGACATAGGGACGATTGAATAACCGTGTTACCACCCAGATTGCACCCATGAAACGCTTATGCTCAAGCATACCATTGATACCACTCTTGACGAGATATCGTTCGCCATTCCGCTCGGTATTACCCGAGATACTCCAAAGTGTAATTCGCAAGCTTAGTGTGTACCGGGTTTCATCAACCCCCGGCTTTCTGAAACAGGGACTAAGTTACTACTGGGCTCCTTCAACGTATATCGTATATAAGATTACAGCCAGTATAGTGAAATAATTCTTTTATGTCAACTATCTTCAGGAGAGAATGCCGTCACACACTTCTACTGTAAAGCGCTACTAGGCATTTCCACTTTTTTTCTGATACAATTACGAAAAAAGAGGTGAACGAATCCGCATGCTAGATCCTATCGATAACCATATTTTGATGCGGCTGGCCCAAAACAGCAGAATTTCCTATACTGATCTAGCTAAAGAAGTCAGTTTATCAAGTGTCGCGGTGAAAGATCGTATTGATCGGCTAGTCAATCAAGGGATTATTGAACAGTTCTCGATTGTCATCAGTGCTGAAAAGCTAGGAAAGAAAATCTCCGCCTACCTGGAACTTGAAGTAGAACCTGCTCATTTAAATCATATCGTCGATGTATTAAAGGAAAACGAACGCGTAGCTGTATTATACGAAATGACGGGACCATGTATTCTGCATATTCACATCTTGGTAGAGAATCTTGAAGAGATGGAACGGTTTATGCATGAATCAATCTACTGTCTGGATGGACTGGTACGTGTAGAAAACCAAATCTTATTAAAACGCCACAAAAATCAGGACGGATTGAATATATAAGAAAAAGAACCGCCTATAAAGACGGTTCTTTTCTCATATGGATTTTTTTAGGATTATCGAATAATTGCTATTTCGTCCTACTCTGTCTTAGCCAGCTTAGATTTATAAAAGTTCACGAAATATTCGCTGACCACGATCTTCCCGTTCACAACACTTATTGGGGCTGTAAGCTTCACTGTCTCTCCGTTGTAAATCCCCGTTGTCGCTCCAAGCTTCATCTCCAGAACATTGCCATTGTAGCTTAGCGTAACTGTCTTAGTGGCTGGCTGCCAGCCAACCTTTGCTCCAAAGTTCTCAAAGCTGCTCCGTAAAACCACGGGCTTGCGCTCGGAATCGCCGAATTGACCTTTATCAATTAAGGCGTGTACGCCCCAGTTTCCATCCACCACTTGTGTAATTCCAAAATCAGCTGACACAGACATCAGAGAGTACGCTTCATCTTCGCTCAATTCCATTCCAGCCATTAAAAAATCTTTTGTTTTATGAGCGGCATCCTTCATCGCTTTGTCGATGGACGAGTTTTTGAAGATATCCGTCTGAGCACTAGCCCCCAGCTCCTCCAAATAATTGGCGTAGCTGAATCCATGCACAACCCACTCGTTCTCATTTTCAAGTAATGGGAAGTTTAAACCTTTCAGCTTGTTGTTAAGCGATGATTTTTTATGAAGAATGACTTGTATATCCCCAGTGACCGATGTCTCGATCGCAGTTCCGTTAATCTCCGAATCGCCTTGACCGGCATGCGGGTCACCGATCGACAGTAGTGCACCAGCTACGGATACAGGATAATACATCGTCGCACCTTCCGTAATCCGCCAATCATCTACGTTACCGCCGTTGTAAGATGGTGGAACGGAGTCAACAACATCCGCTTCTTTCGGCGCCACACCCATTGTACCAAAGTGGAGACGAACCGGAATTTTCACACCTTTTAGCACATCGAAGTTTTTATCAATCGTATTATGGTCAACGATAACACCCGGGTAGTCAATTGTCGGGTGCACTTGACCATCTGGATCGGTTTGCACAGACCATTTGTAGTTATATACAGCTGTTGCATAATCTGTTCCACCCTCCGTATCCATCTCGTAGATGGTTACTACCTCACGCTTTTTCGGCTCCTCCACCATATCTCCATATAGATAACCCCAGTTCGCTGCGGCATTCACGCCATATGTTTTGCCAGCGTATTGGTCATTCCCATTTGGTCTCAGCTTCATGTCCAGAATCTTAACTTCCAGCACATCTCCTGGTTCAGCACCTTCAACAGCGATGGGACCCGACATAATATGTACGCCTGGCCCGCGGAGCGCTTCGTTCTTCTCCCCCTCAATCCAGTGGAAAATATCCTCTACTCCCGCATCTCCTTTAATCATTCGCTCGTAATCATCCCCTGAGTGATGTGTAATGGCCTCAACCGTTACGATGTCTCCCGAATGCACAGTTAGAGCTGGATCTCCCTTACCTATATTCCCCCATCGAACAGTCTCCGAATTCGCCTTCAGAACATGGGTTTTTGGTTTATACGCATCGTTTGTTGTGTTAGCATACATAACACCAGATAACGAATTCACCCCTAAAAATAGGGATAACGTGACACCTACATTACGAATTATTTGTTTTTTCATACGAAAATCCTCCATTCCTTTAATAAGTGTTAGTTTTTATAACATTTGGTGTTTCTGAGTATAACAGATGACTTGAGGATTAACAATATAAATATTTTCATGAATTTCGGTTTAAATAATAAACACGAAGGAGTCTTTCTCTTGAATTATCCAAGTTAACTCCACAATAAAAAAACGCCAACACTTATTAGCTCATAGTGTTTGGCGTTGGATTATCCAGTCTAAAGTAATGCACTAATTTTATTTTTGATCAGTAATACTTCTTGTTGCCCGGGTTACAATCCGCTTTGTTTCCTTGGTACCTGATAGGTTCAACCATTCATCACAAATTTGCTGTACCCATGCCGGATGGCTTTTGCTAGCATCATTTAACCAATTGCTTACAGAATCCTGAACGTATTTTTCCGGATCAGAGTTAAGCGGTTCTAATAGCGGAAGGGCAATCGCTGGATTTTCTTTGAGCGCTGTAATATGCTTTGCCCATACCCCATGTGGGCGCGTCAATTCGATCGCAAATCTCCTAATATTCGCGTCCTGATCATGAATCCAAGCCTTTAATAATTCAATGGAAGCATCCAGCTCGGCAATGACTGATTCCCTTAAAGCCATCCATGAAATCTCACGCACCCCAAAATGACCATCCGCTGCAAAAGGACGGATTGCTGTTAGTTTTTGAACTAGACTCCATTGATGATTCTGGCCCACGATATAAGCAGCCCAGCAGCGAACACTATCGGATTTATGATGAGCTAACACAGCAAATAGCCGGGAACGTTCCAGCTCTGATTTACAGTCAAATAGAAGCTGCCACTCACGTGAAATCACCGGGATGAGCTTCATGATTTTCTTTTCCGATAACGCATTCAGCCTTTGTAAAATTGGTTTAGCTTCCTGTTCAAAACCTAGCTCATTCAGTACATTTTCCAACAAGACAAGATGATCCACAGCAAGCCATTCCGTTAAATTCACGCTCTGTAAATATCCTTTATTCAGCAGTTCTACAATCTCAACGGGAATTTCAGTAACCTTTCGAGCGCCCTTCCTGTGTTCCATGGAAATCGTCCCTTCACTATGATTTGAAAGCTTAAATCACCTTCATGTCATAGCTAGGATACCGTTGTTTCTAAAAATGAAGCTGTAATCTCGTTTACAACTCGATAGCTATGTTATATTTCTTTCCAAAATCTTGTCTCGCTGGATATAGATAGTTCTGAACCCTGTCTGAATAACCTCCGCTTTCACCAATTCTTGCAATGCCACTGTTACAGCTTCTCTGCTGGCTCCAATTAAATTAGCGATTTCTTGATGCGATAGAGGAACATTAATTTTGTAACAATTATCCTTATGCTCAACCCCATGCTGATCCGCCAGCTTTAAAAGAACGCACAATATTTTATCATGCAGATTTCCGATGGCTAGATTTTGAGTTAACTGACTCATACTTTTTATGCGGTCGCTCAATACTTGCAATAATGACATCATAAACCTAGGCCGGTGAGAGATGAATTCTTCAAACCTTGCAGGATCAATTGTGCAGATATGGCTTTCCTCAATCGTTTCAATATAATGTTCCTTCGTTCCAAAAGAAATCATACCCATTTCACCAAAAACATTACCCTCACTGAGGATATCCGATGTAAATTGCTTACCGTTTGCGTTTAATTGGTATAAGCGAACCTTCCCTTTTTTCACAAAAAACAGCCCTTCAGAAAAGGTTGACGGTATTTGGATATATGTATTTTTGGGGACTACTGTTATTCGCGTTAATTCTTCCATTTCAATAAGATCTTCCAGTCCTAACGATTGAAGCAAATTGAATTGAGATAAATAATGATTTTTTTCCATTGCCCCTCCTGTATAAAACGCTATTCATTTCTTCAGTATACCTTACAAAAAAAGCCACGTCCTAAGGACGCAGCTTACTAAATTAGCGGTTACTTGCTTCCCAGCGCGCTACTTCTTCCCGCACACGTGGGGCCACTTCGGTGCCCAGCAGTCTAATCGCCTGCATAACATCCTCATGAGGCATCGTGCCGTGCGGCACATGTAAAAAGAATCGCGTAATTCCCACATGCTTGCGCAGATGAATGATTTTATTAGCGACAGTTTCTGGATCACCTACGTAAAGGGCGCCATCTAAGCTACACGCTGCATCATAATCTGCACGATGGTACGGAGGTGTTCCTTTTTCCTTCGCCCGCACATTGGTCCGGGCATGCGTTGAAGGAAAAAATTTCTCCAGCGCTAACTGATTAGTCTCCGCTATGAACCCGTGTGAATGCGAAGCGATTGGAAATTTTGAAATATCATGCCCGGCTTCAGCTGCTGCTTTTTTGTAAAGCTGTACATGTGACGCATAATCCAGTGGTAGAACATTCCCTATAATCGCTAAAACAAAAGGCAAACCTAGTGATCCTGTGCGGATCGCAGACTCTGGACTTCCTGCACTCCCGATCCAAATCGGTAAAGGATCTTGAACCGGACGCGGGTAAATCCCCAAATTTTCTATAGCTGCTCGGTGTTTGCCTTTCCAGGTCACTTTTTCTGACTTTTGGATGGCTAATAACAATTCCAGCTTCTCATTAAACAGTTCTTCGTAATCCTTCAGATCATATCCGAATAGAGGAAAAGACTCTGTAAACGAACCCCGGCCGATCATAATCTCCGCACGTCCGTTCGAAATTCCGTCCAGCGTTGCAAAGTCCTGAAACACACGCACCGGATCGGCTGAAGACAGAATCATTACAGCACTGCTCAACCGGATCTTAGTAGTCAACGAAGCAGCCGCAGCCAGTACAACCGCAGGTGAAGACGCCGCATAATCATGCCGATGATGCTCACCTACTCCGTATACATCTAATCCCACCTCTTCGGCAAGTACAATTTCCTCCACTACTTCACGTAGTCGTTCTGCATGACTTATTGTCTCACCCGTTTGGACATCAGGTGTGGTCTCGACAAATGTGCTTACTCCAAGTTCCACTATTCATTTCCTCCTAATATTCTGCACGATGCATTATTCTCTGGATGTAAAAAACCATAAAGGGACTACCTAATTATACTAACTAATTTAGGTTCCTTCGACTATAATCGAAGTTCATCTAATTAGATCCCCCTCACTATAGATCGGACTGAGGAGCCGTTAATTTAATAATTTCATTCATTTTGCTAAATTATCGGACTTAGATGCAGCTATTCGTGCAAAGTAGCTTCCATAATGTGTGTTTTTATGGAAATAAGCGCAATACAGTCCGAAACTATCGCAAAATGAACTAAAAAGTGAAAATAGCTGCAATACGGTCCGAACAAACAAGACCTCGTGTGAACTGACCATAATACAACAATTATACTGGGACTTTACCGCCTATGTGCCAGAGTGCAGCTAAGGCGTGGTAACGACGAAGTTTGTTTAATTGCATTTTGTGCAACTATATACGCTTTGAAGGTAGCCTTTGTGGATTTAGTTGCACTCTGTACACTTAAATACGAGCACTTGCCTCAATATGGCGGGATTCTAGAATAATAGTTGTAAAATATGCAATTAAACTGCCCTAAAGCTGCGAGCATAAGAGCTTAAATGTACTTTTTACAACTATTTTGCTTTTTTAATGAGAATTGTGAGGGTGCTGCTAGTGAGATGTAATCGCGATGTAATAGCGAAGTAATCGCAATAATACAAAAACAAAAAAGACCACTAATCACCTAAACACAGACGATTAGCGGCCGGTCAAATCCAAGCTAGTTTGCATTCCCAATATTCGGAGTTATCGGCTTATCCAGCGATTTCGGTGGTTTGCTTGGGTTTATCCCAACGCCGATCCGACCGAATACATACGCTCCGCCAGGAATTCGATTCGCTAAATTCATTATAAGTGCCGAGCCTACCACACAACCGACAAATTGCAGCAGAACACTAAATAGTCCAAGGTTTTGCAACCCAAATGAAGCTGGAAGCTTAACGAATATAGCCAATAGCAAAGGATGAAGCAAGTATATGCCAAAAGAATATCTGCTGCTCCATTCCAGTACACGTGGCACTTTCTTCATTTTCGATGCCAAGGAGAAGAGCAGCAAAATCATGCTTAAGGCGAATAGAAGCATATCAATTCTTTTGGAGCTATGCGCCGTTATCCAGCCTTGACTATTCACGAACAGCACTAGCGCACCTGTCAGAACCGGGAGCGTGTATACGGCTATGCGGAACTTTTTTAATTTTTCCCGGAACCACAGCTCATTTCGTCCCAAGTAATAGGCTACTGTAAAGTAAAAAATCCAACCAGGTGCGAAAATCCAGTACATTTTATCCCAGAAATAATGGGCGGCTGCCGTATCTGCGGGCGTAGTAAAGTTGAAGAAACCCAAATAGATAACGTTAATAAGGAACGATACGATTAGAATATTGCGGGGGTTAAGCCGCTTCGCATACGTCTGAAACCAGAGGAATAAAGCATAAAACTGAAAGATAATCAGTATAAAATAGCCATGGAAATCTCCAATCAGCAAATGACGCCAGAGGTAATACCAAAAAGCCTGCAGCAAAGGAATGCCGTCACTACTCGACAGCTCCAATCCTTTTAGTCCTGCATACAAGGTCCCGAAAAAAAAGTAAGGCAATAAAATATACTTGATTCTTTTCTCCCAAAATCTCGCTGGAATTTCATTGGGATAGGCAAATGACAACACGAATTGGGAGATAAATACGAATACAGGTGTGCCAAACGTTAGCAGTAAACCCACCGACTCTACCCAAGATGTATTTCCATCGTCATAAACCCGATAAAGAGCATGCAGCAGGGCTATACTTAAGCAGGCTACACTACGAAGAACGAACATTTCCGAGTTCATTTTGCGTTCCATGCGGAGTGCCCCTTTCAATGGGTGCTTTTAATGATCTACTGCGCTTCCTACACTTAAGCGGTCAGTAATTGTTTTTTCCAGCCCGGTATGAAAGTTATGGTTAGGGAACCAAGACAATAATTCCTGGGCTTTTTGATTGTTTAAATAGCTATGGAGAATATCCCCCGGACGAGGATCCGCATAGGTTGTCAGGAAATCCCGACCCGTGATGTCCCCTAACATCCGAACCATCGTATTTATCGAGGTTGGTATTCCGCAGCTAATATTCATCGTCTCATTATTCACCCTGCCTTCGGTCTGAACCGCGTCAACGAACGCTTGCGCCACATCCTCCACATAGACGAAATCTCTAGTCTGCTCACCGTCCCCATAGATTACGAGATCCTTCCCTTGCTTTATACGATCCAGAAAAACAGAAACAACGCCAGCTTCTCCATGCGAACTTTGCCTTGGCCCATATACATTAGCGAGACGCAGAATCGTATATTTCAGCCCATGTAAGCTGGCAAACATCCGAATATATGACTCTGGTACACTTTTGGATACACCATAGCAGGACTCGGGATTTAAGGGATGCTGCTCATCAATGCTCAAATATTCCGGGTTCCCATAAACCGCTGCCGACGAGGCATAAACTAGCTTTTGAACCTGATGGATCTCGCACATGCGCAGTACATTCAGCGTGCCAACAATATTCACATTCGCATCAAATAACGGGTTCCGCTGTGATTCTCTGACGTCGATCTGTGCAGCCAGATGAATGACTGCATTTGGCTTTTCAAGGTTAAACACCTCATGCAAAGTCTCATCCCGAATATCGTACTTATACAGAACCGCAGCAGGATTCATATAAGTCAGACCGGAGGCTCCGGATACATTATCTACAATCACAGTTTCTATGCCCTTTTTTATTAGCCGATCAACCACATGGGATCCAATAAAGCCTAACCCCCCAGTTACCAATACCTTCAAAATAAAAAACTCCTTTCGCCCGCTAAGAGTGATCTTTGTACCGTGCATTCCCCGAAAAATTCACATAAAATACAAAATCAAAGGATAAAGGAGTGAAGTATATGGCTACTGCCCCTATTCCAGACAGCTCGGTGACTACGTCCATCCTTTCTGATGGTGCGGTCACATCTATTAAATTAGACCCTGAGACTAACGGTTATGTGAACGTCCGATCGTACGGCGCTGTAGGAAACGGTATCAAGGACGATACAGTAGCGATTCAAAATGCTATCAATGCGGGAAACGCCAAAAACAAAGTAGTAATCTTTCCTCCAGGTGTATATAAGGTATCTTCGGGACGCATGCGTAACCCCTCCGTCCTCGACTGGTGGTGTCTTCGAATTCCGTCCAAAACGAATTTAAGCTTTGAAGCCGGCTCCAAACTTGTGCTTGCCCCGAACCCACCCTCAGACACTAGGGTTCTAGTAATCTTAAATGCCTCAAATATCACAATCGCGGGCACCCTTGAAATTGATGGAAGTGCATCGACTGTTAAAACAGCCGTCAACGATCAGCTTCACGGCTTGTTCATTTCTTCTTCGCAAAATATAACGATAGAGTCAGTGTACTCTCACGATTGCTATGGGGATAATATCTTCATTGGGGGGACAGAAGAAATCCCCTCCGTTAATGTGCACATCGGATATGCACGCTGTGAGACTGCTGGACGAAAGAACTTTGTGGTCCATTTTGTAGACCAGCTTCATGTCAACAGAGCGGTTCTGAATAATAGCCGCGGTGGCGCGCCTGGTTTTACTGGTGCTAACTCTCTCGATCTTGAACCCGATGTCTTTAAAGGAACGCGCAGCTTTTATCAGCGATTCGACTCCTTGACAACCATAGGTTTCGGTAACGACCTATCAGCAGGGCTTACAGATGCTATCGCTAGACTCTGGACACTCGACATCGGTTCACTAGATATGCGTGTAAGCGGATCGGTAAGTCCAGCCTTACTGTCCTATGGACTGACGCTGAAAATCAATCATTTGGCTATCCGTTCCACCGATCATAAAGCTAACTTCGGTCTACAGACGATCTATTCACAATTTATTGATATCGCTAGCGCCAAGTTCGATGGCATCGGGGGCCCTGCGATCTATGCAGCGTTTAATGCTGCCGGAGGTAAACCAAGGTTGCACATCGGTTCTTTAGGAATGTACGGTTCGGGTTCCACCTTAGCAAGTGGTGTCCGAATCGACGGAGGAGATCTTTATGTGGGGACGATAGATGCACAGGATTTAACGGGCAATACCTTGCATTTATTCACAACGGAGTCTGACGCGATGGCTACTGTCGACAATATGATCGTCCGCAATAGCGGAACCAATCAGGTAGTGCTAGTCTCTTCTTACGGTGCAGCTAAACCGTCTCTGCGCCTCAATAATGTAGCGGTGTTTGATACCCGAGCAGTGAAGGTAAAGCGAATTCTAGAATTCGAAACACTAATCGGCATGCAAGGCACATCACTAGGAACCTTGTATAATCCATATTCGCTCCCTGAATGGTTCTCGACCTACGGTAACTTCAAACGGGCCATTCGCCTCACTGGCGGGGCAGTGTTGCCCGCGGTGTTCATAGTAGAGGGTTCGCCCGAGGGAGTCGTAACCGCCCCAGTTGGCAGTCTGGCCATGCGAACGGATGGCACGGCACAAGCCACTTTGTATGTGAAGGAAAGCGGATCAGCAGCCAGCGGATGGAAGGCTAAATAAGATGAATCAACGGTATTGGTTACATGTCTCTATCGCATAAACGACACGTTCCAAATCCTCATCCGATAAAGAGCTTCCAGAAGGCAGGCAGACACCTGTTGAAAATAATTTATCCGATACACTGTATTCCTCACTGTAAGGATAGTAGTAATTGCTCTCGAACAAGGGTTGTAAATGCAGCGGTTTCCATACAGGTCTAGCTTCGATATTGTGCTGTTCCAGACATGACAGGAGTTGTTGTGAAGAGAACCCCGCCACTTCTTCATCGATGGTCAGCGCACTCAACCAGTGCGTGCTGCGACAATTGCGCGCTTCCGGCATAAAATGAAGACCCGGTATGGAACCTAAACGTTCCCTATATCGCCGGCCAATAGATCTGCGACGCTCTACTCGCTCTTCAAGCAGTTCTAATTGACCGCGTCCTATGGCTGCCAACAGGTTGCTTAACCGATAGTTGTATCCCATTTCGGAATGTTGATAATGAGGGGCAGTGTCTCGGGCTTGCGTAGACCAGAAGCGCGCTTGATCTAAGGCTTCGGTATCGTCGGATACGAGCATGCCCCCACCTGACGTCGTAATAATCTTATTTCCGTTGAAAGAATAGATTCCGAATTGGCCCCAGGTTCCGCTGGCCTTGCCTTGGTAGAAAGCGCCCAGTGATTCGGCAGCATCCTCAATCAAGGTAATTCCATATTGGTTAGCTATTTCTACAATGGGCGCCATGTCTGCACTTTGTCCGTATAAATTGACGACAACAGCCGCTTTTGGCAGCAGCCCTTTGTCATTCAAAACTTGGCAGGCCCGCTGAAAAGCTAGCGGACACATGTTCCAGGTCTCAGGCTCTGAATCGACAAATACGGGGGTGGCCCCCAAATATAAAATAGGATTGGCGCTAGCAACGAACGTGAGCGTAGAACAGATCACGTAATCTCCTTGTGTGACACCGGCTAGACGAAGTGCGAGATGAATCGCCGCCGTGCCAGAGCTTAACGCTAGTGCACCCTTTGATCCTGTGTAGGCGGCCATCTCCCGCTCGAACGCATCAACTTGCGGACCAATAGGAGCAATCCAACCAGAGTGTATCGCCTCCTCCATGTAGACCTGCTCACGTCCACTAATATGCGGCGGGGATAACAAGATTCGTGGCAGAATGCTCGTTTGACGAATGCTCATGCGAAGCTCCTTTCTCCATTTGGCCCGATTTCTTCAGATGGAATACATATCATATCGAGATCTGGATGCCGATAGAGCGGAAAGTAATTTCCTGATATTCTGGTGTCACAAAAGGATATGATCCGCTCATACAACTCTGGGAAAAAAATTCGTTTACCTAAGTAATAGTCAAGGGGTTCCAGTTGTGTCGCGAATCTATGCTTGAATTGAAATAAGTCGTCATTCCCCTTATATCCCCCGCCAAGATGAAAGCGTTCAAAGCCATTTTCCATCCCCCACTTGGCTGCTGCGTGTATTAGCAATTTGGTAGGTGACCACTGCAGATAGGCGCGATCCCAACCACATAGGTGATAATGCATCCACGGTCGTTCATGTAACACGATGCTGGTCGCCACCGTTTTTTCCCCATCCATAGCTTCGAATAGCTCTACTCTCCCCTCAAGTAGATGACTAGTATCTTCTATAAATTTTTTGGGAAAATAATAAAAAGAATCCGCCTGTAAATCGTTTAGTGTTCCGTAATACAATTCACTGAAGGACTCAATACGATCCTTCAGATTCGAATTTCGAATCGTAAAGGGTGCGGACTTTAATTTATGAATATTCCGTTTATGATTGCTGCCATAATGCCGGATGAGCTCTGACTCCGAACCCACAGTCAAATCAATATAAATTGTATTCCTATTCCATTCGGTGGTCAGACCGCCTTGATATTCCGTAGCGTTGCCAATCAAAGGATGAAATCTTACAAACTCGGTCATGATCTTTTTCTCTCTACAGTAATCCGTGAACGTTTCACTGAATTGCCGGTACAGCTCACTTCGTTCGGCTCCCGGAGGGAGATTCGATATCGGTCCCCCGTATCCATAGGGTGTACTAATGTCGTACCAATCGCCTTCAAGCCCCAGTTGGATTACGGCAGGAAGATGTGTTATGGAGCGAAGTAAGTAAGGATAAACTATGAGCTGGTCTCCCTGCTTAAAAACAAACAGCTCTGCCTGCTGATGCTCTCCATCCTCAAACAGCCGAAAAAACGCTGAGGAGAAATAGATATCCTTCGTCTCTAACTGGTTCAAATAGGCATCCCATTCCGCTGAACTAGAGCTGCCTAACACGATGAAGTTACTCATACAACACCTCTTGATTCTCCAATATTTTGATCATACGTATACTTTCAGTGCTTAAGATTAGCCCGGGGTCTCGCTCACGCAAATAAGCATCTGAAGAAAGCAACAATAGCCTTTTCTCCCGGTCTAAATCCATTAATACGTCTGTCAAAAGATTGCAGCCACTCCACCCTCCACTTTGCAGTTGGATACGATAATACTGTTCACCTAACCGGCCCACAACTGAAGTCTCTTCCTTCGTTCTAATCTTAAGAGAAGAGAATCCATACTTTTGATGATGTGCCTCTGCCATCGGATAATCATCTATGATGTACGCCAATGCTTCTCTATCCCTATCAATCGATGGAGCCAAATCTCTTACATACCAGTAAGTCCGGCCTTCCTCTGCAAAACCAAGCCGCAAATACCAAGCATGAGCTTGCTCATTCCACGAAAATACATCAAGTGCCAGCTTCGAAATGCCATCCTTTTGGGCCAACGTCTCCCCGTACGCCATAAGCTTGCCGCCGATGCCGTCTTTTCGATAAGCTGCGTCCACATTCAAGTTATTCAGAACCAGCATCTGCTCCATTCTTCGCCATTCAGCGAATCCAATAAGATGATCTTCAGAATAGGCACCAATCAGCAGTGTTGCTGAATGGCTTCCGCATTTACATGCTGCTTTCAAATATTCGGGATAACCGCCACAGGCGAATATGGTTTGATTGTAGACCGACTCTGGCAAGTTGCTCTGTAAGAGCCGGCATGCAAGGTGAATATCATCTTCCTGAAGCGGACTAAACCGCAAATTCATGCCGACCCCTCCTTTTGGTTCATTCTGTACTCATCGAGCGGCAGACTATGCTCACCCGGATTGGCCACAACGTCATCTTGGCGGATCACCTTCAGCACAGTTTTGCATAAGATCAACGCATCTAATCTAAAGCTCAGCTTCTCAACATAGGTAACGTCATAGGAGAGCCGCTGTTTCCACTCCGAAGTATTACGTCCAGATACCTGCGCCAATCCCGTTATTCCGGGTCTTACAGTAAATCGCAGCCGCTCCCGTTCAGAGTAATGCGGGCTGTAACGGATGAGCAAAGGTCTTGGTCCGATCAGACTCATTTCTCCCTTCACAACATTTACTAATTGCGGGAGCTCATCCAGACTCAGCTTTCGAATCAATCCGCCGAATTTGATATAACGCCGAGCATCCGATAACGGCTGGCCCTGCGCATCATACATTTCAGCCATGGTTCGGAACTTGTAGATGTAGAAGGGTCTTTCTCCCATTCCCGGCCGTTGCTGCTTGAACAAAATAGGACTTCCCAGCTTTATCCGAAGCAGCAACGCCACCACAGCCATGACCGGACTAAACACACCTAACATAACGATCGCTCCCACCAAATCGAAGCCCCGCTTCATATGGCGATACATGGTAGTCTTTCCCCCGCCTTTCTCTTATTCCGTAAAAAGACGTTCTGTAAGTGACTTTACCTCTTCCGGATTTGCACTCCAATAATACACTTTGGTTCGGACGAGCGGATCTAGAGCAGAGCTGTTATGGCCAGGAATCTGTTCGTAAGCAAAATCTGCGGAATCCATTCCTTTGAATAGCCAAGCTAAGCTCATCAAATCACTGTCACTAAAACTCGTATCAATAATGTCTTTCTTTTCACGCAGTAGCAGTCCCGCTAGATCAGGAATATGCTCCGGACTTAATAGCTTTTTGGCTACAGCCCGAACGATATTGAATTGCTCCCGTTGGCGGCTAAAGTCACCCTCCGGAGTCGAGTAGCGCTCCCTTGCTAAATAAAGCGTGTGGGCACCATCCAGATGCTGCTCACCTTTCTTGATGGTGATCTCCGGAGTGATGGTCACATCCTGATCAATCAGCATATCGATCCCGCCGATCGAATCTATGAAATCACGAACACCGGAGAAGTTCGTCTTGATGTAGTAATGAATAGGAATATTCATAAAATCACTAACGGCTTGAATCAGTGTCAGCGTACCCTGCTGATTCCCACCCTTTGTTTCACCAACGATATGTGCATGATTGATCTTGGTATAACCGATGTTCTGCACATAAACCCGCGTGTCCCGCGGCACAGATACGATATTCACCTTCCGTTGATCCGGCATCACATGGGCAACCATGATCGTATCTGCCCGCGAGCTTTCTCCGCCCCAAGTGTCTGTTCCAATTAGCACTACATTAAAGGATGAGCTTTTCTTGTCTGTTGGAGATGTCACCGCAGTTGGAGTCTGTGTAGACGTTGTAAGGGTAAGCTCATCCGTTTGCGCTTGTGGGGCTGGTGTGCTGAGCGATTGCACCATCGTTTCATTGTCCGTAACCACATTAGAGCTAGGGATCGTCATGGGGTTAAGAATCGCCTTATTAAAACGATGCTCTGGATTCAATATCCCTCCAATCCAGATCCCCCCAACTACAACCACAACAAGAATAACAATCAGGCTGTATCGTCCCACCCGCCGCATGCGTGAACGTTTACCAGTAATTGCCTTGTCGCGCTTGCCCCATAATCTTGTCATCCATGAATGCTTAGTCGACTTCATAGGTCAGATTCCCGCATGAACTTCGGATTTAATGCGTTCAAGATCATGTGTGCCCACCTGCGGTTCTTCCTGAAAACCCGAATAGCTTGGAATTAGCTGCTTTAGCAGTTTTTTGATCTGATGACTGCTTGGCATCAGTTCATACCGTTTGCACAGGTTCTCCAGAACCCCCAACACCAAATTCAGTTCAGATCTGGAGACACTTTGCGGGCGGCTAATCATAATACGGTAGTTGTTAGTGACCAATAACCCTTCTTCTTCAGTCAAAAGCTCCTCAAACAATTTTTCTCCAGGACGAATGCCAGTGACCACAATGGGAATATCTTTGTCAGGCTCGAGACCCGACAAGCGGATTAAATCCCTCGCTAGATCGTATATACGAACTGGCTTACCCATATCCAGCACAAACACTTCTCCCCCTTGTGCCAGCACACTTGCTTGAATAACCAACTGTACCGCTTCGGGTATCGTCATGAAGTAACGCACCATATCCATATGTGTAACCGTCACCGGGCCGCCGTTTTCGATTTGTCTTTTGAATAACGGAATGACACTGCCCCGACTGCCCAGCACATTACCAAAACGTACAGCAGCAAAAACCGTCTTACTTAAGGAATTCTGATCATTAATGATCATTTCCGCAGCTCGTTTCGTGGCCCCCATAACACTGGTAGGATTAACCGCCTTATCCGATGAGATGAGGATGAACCGTTTAGCGCCATATTTAGCACTCGCTTCCGCTACATTCCTTGTGCCGATCACATTATTTTTAACTGCCTCTACTGGATTCATCTCCATAAGAGGAACATGCTTGTGAGCAGCGGCATGATACACAATGGAGGGGCGGAACTTTTGAAAAACGTTATCGATCCGCGATACATCCTGAATGTCCGCTATAATGGGATGAATGATCTGATCGGGATATAACTGCCGCAACTCTTGTTCAATAAGATAAATGCTATTTTCTCCATGCCCCAAAAGCAGCATTTCCTTCGGACGATACGCAGCCAATTGCCGGCATAATTCCGAACCAATTGAACCGCCTGCACCCGTGATGAGAATACACTCGCTTCCCAGATTCTCACGAATCTCTTCCGTATTAATTTCTACGGGACTTCTCCCCAGCAAATCATTTACGGATACTTCACGGATCATGTTAATGGCCATTTTCCCGTCCAAAATATCGGTCATACTAGGCATTAACTTGATCTGAGCTTTGGTAGATTTGCAGATTTCGATGATCTCCAGTAATTCCTTTTGAGGAGCCGTAGGCAAAGCGATGATAATGAACGAAATGTCCAGCTCCTCGACTGCCTGGGGAATGAAGTTACGGTTACCGACTATCGGCAACCCCATAAGCTCCAGCTTGCGCTTTGAGATATCATCATCTATGAAGGCAACTGGGTTCATGAATTTAAATCTTGAATGCTTGATATCTTTGGTAACGAGGATGCCTGCTTTCCCTGCCCCAACGATTAGCAGATTGCCTTCGGATGAACCCTTTGTTCCCAGTGTTTCGAATCTATCGTTGATGAGGCGGTTAACTAAACGTAAGCCGGCAATGCCGAGAAATACGTAACCCGCTGCAAAATAAATCGAAATCGGCAATCGATAGGAAGGGACGAATACATGCGCAGATACATTGACAGCGACCACTCCGCAAAGTGTTAAAGCACTCACTTTTAGCAGCTGCAATAACTCACCTATACCGGTGTATCGCCAAATATTGTTATACACCTTGAATCCAAACGAGAACGCTGCGTACACCATTATGTGAATGAGTATCGCCCACGGAAGCATCCACATGTACTGCTCAGGGATTTGAAAATCAAACCGAAGTAAAAACACAAGCCACACTGAAGCCGCTATAATTCCTGCATCCAACATGACTAAACGTACGATCCGCATTTTCATCACTTCTTTCTCCCTAATTAACTAATTATTCGTTTATTCGTTTATTCGTTTATTCGTTTGTTGTCGTATATGCGAGAATGAATTATCTATCTGCTGTCAGACCCGTTTGTACTTCAGACGGAAATGGCTTTATCCCTGGTTCTTTCAGCGCTTCTATATAAATCGAGTCCATTTCACGAAGCACCGCTGGCAATCCATAGCGAATAATCCTGTCCTTGTTCGCCTTACCCATTGCTGCGGTCAAAGCTGCGTCCGCTCGCAGTTGAACCAGTGCTTTTGCCGTAGCGGCAATATCATCCACTGGAACCAACATGCCCGTTGACTCATGCTCAATCAAATCGCGAATGCCCCGAATATGTGTGCCGATCACGGGTTTGCCTGCTGCCATCGCCTCCATAATCGCCCGGGGTAACCCCTCACGATAGGACACAAGTGCCGCAACATCACACGCTTGTAGCAAATCCGGTATATCTCTTCGGAACCCCAGAAAATGCACTTGATCCCTAACCTCTAACCGAATAGCAAGTTCTATAAGGGTTTGCTCGAAAGGACCTGTACCTGCGAATGCTAGATGAATATCGCTTGCTTGATCACCCAAATGATGTAGTGCTTCGATCAACTGTTTTTGGTTCTTGTTAGCATTTAACTCAGCGACGCAGAGAACAACGAATGAAGGATTATCATTGTCACTCTTAGGTAAATCAAATAGCTGGTAACGACTTTCCCCCATCATTTTTGCAATTTCATTATCCCCCTCACCGCTACCGTATACCTGAAGATCAAGCCCGACTCCGCTCACATAAGTTACTTTTTTTCGGACAGGGAATTTCTGAGCACGCTCATAATCTTCACTATTAATGGTGATCAGTACATCCGTCCAACGTGCCATCAAATACTCCAACGGATAATAAAGCATCCAATTCAGAAAAGGAGCACCTTTAAAAAAATGAAAACCATGAGCTGTATACAATACGCTAGGGACACCTGCTCTATGGGCTGCAATCCGTCCGAGAATCGAAGCCACTGGTGTATGTACATGGACGAACTGAAATTTTTCCGCTTGGAAGCTTTTCGTTAAGATCCGCAGAGCCGTCCAATTCTTCAACTGTAAAGGACTTCGTTGTATAGGTACGTCGTGACATACAATTCCCCGCTGTTCCAAGCGCTGTCTGGCTTCGCCCGGCTGAGCGTAAGCATGGACTTCACACCCTTTTTGCAGCAATAACCCCATGTAAGGTAAATGAAAACTCTCGAAATGCCCATATATGGAGGCTACAAAAGCAACCTTTGCTTGTAAGCCACCCTCAGCTGGAATACTCCCGATGTCCTTACTTGAGCTTTTATTGAGGTTGCTCTGCTCGTTGTCGAAGCTTGCGCCCAGTTGACCGTTCAACGTGTTGGGTTCGATAGGGCATCTCTCCTTTCAGGTTTTTGTCTGTTAACCGGATGCAAGCTCCGTTCATCGCCATCATGAACCACCAATACCGCTGGAATAACGCCTCAATACCCATCGATAACCCAATCATCGCCGCATGGGACAACAGCAATGCCATAATAATTGGCCTATTAATGGGATCTGCTGCACGATAAGAACGGATACCCACAATGAAGAACCAAATCATAAATCCTCCATATACAATCAAGCCCAATAAGCCGAATTCAGTCAAAAACCATATTGGCGTGTTGTGGATAATAATGCGCAGTTCGTAATTATAGGAACCAAGCCCAATGCCTAATAATGGACTTTGTGCGATCCAATCCACCGCTTTGTCAATGATGTCAAGACGCGACTGGATCTGGGAAGGTCTGCTGGACATAGACTCCAGCACATTTAGATAAGCGGTGCCTTTATACAGCAGCAGAGCTATAAAAGCCACACCAAACCCCATTCCGATCTTGAGCAGTCTGGAAGGTTTGGTAATCAAAAGTGTAAGTAATACAAGGAAGAGACCAATCCATGACGAGCGCGAGAAAGTCATCATAATGCCCCCGGCTAAGCTTATCGTCGCTAGTATGCTGACCCATCCCCGCAGCAGCTTTATCTTCTCCCCACTCGTCATGATATGAATGGCAAAAGCCGTCACCAGCAATCCCCCGTATGCATTGGGATCAATTAACATGCCGGACAACCGCCCGTCTTGCACCATAAACGGAACCTTTACTCCGCTGAAAAAAGCGAATAGGGCAACACCATTTAAGAGCAGCACACTGATCAGGAAAAATCGGAGCATCTTATATAACCGTTCCCAGCTATCTACGGCTTGCACAAGCATGATGTAGGTCAACAATAGGAGTATGAATCCAATATCTTTTTGCAGTAAGGCGTATTGGGTTATGAAGCCGTTGCGCCAAATGGATACAAAGGAAGCTAGAACAAAAATGAACAACATGCCCCAATGCCATGAACTGAATATCCTCCGGTCCAATTTGAGATGGAATCCAGCGGCAAACAAACCTAACATTAAGAAGAGATCCGACGGGGCGATACGGAAGGCTCCACCAAAATCAAACTGTGCCGGAAGGCATATGATATACCCCATGACCGCAAACAGAAATAAATTATGCATGGTGTAGGGCTTCCCTACAACAGATACAGATGTCATACAAGTTCCTACTTTCCTACTTTCCTACTTTCCTATAAAACAAAGAACTTATGCTGCCGCTTCCGACTGTTCCCGATTTCTTACCTTTCCGATGACACGATACAGCACAACTACACTGCCAATCATCTGTACAAATAACGACGAACTAGCTCCCATCGCAGCACCTACTACCCCGTAATGAGGTACGAAGATCAGACAACATAAGCCATTAGTGAATGCTGTGCACAGAAACAATGGAATCTGGGCTTTGTACCTTCCGGTAGCCGTTATGGCGTACCACAGGTAGGATGAAATAAATACCAGCATGGTGGACGCCAGCAGCCAATGAAACAACCCTAACTCTCCTGCCACGTCTGAACTGAATAATAAGGTTAACAGCTTGTGTCCAAACAACCACCCTATCAAACAAGCGACCGCACTAAAACCCAAACCCATCGCTATCATTCGGCTGAGTAAAGTGACAAACTCCTTGTGTCTCCCGGCTGAATGCCACCTGGCAAGACGTGGTGTTATGGCTTCACCAAGTGCGGTGACGACAACATTACAGGCAACAATCATATATGAGAGTGAAGCATAAATACCTAAGTCATGCTCCCCTTTAAAATAGGAAATCGCGTATAATGGGATATTCGTATTTAACGACATCAACGCCAACACCACGCCTAGCGGTGAACTGACGATCAGTAAACTCCATAGGCTTCTTTTGTTGAAGAGTGGCCTGAGAGAAGTGTATATTCTCGCTTTACGAGCATCATATCCAATCGTTATCGCTAACCATCCGATAATCATGACTAACAAGGCAAGAATAAGGCTCTGTGTAGGGATAAATACGAGGATGAAGATTAGAATGGAGAATAACCCTTTTGCCATTCTGGAGATTGAGATTTGATCTAATCTCTCCTCCTTTTGAACGATGCCTAATAAAATATCACTGATTGATTCAACGATTCTATACAGACCGATGAAGAAAATAACCAATGCTGTATTCCAATCCAAACCACTCATTATGCAAAAACCTGCGGTAATCGTAAACGCAAGGGCGGTTGTTATCAGCCGTAAGCCCAGAAAGTCTCCAAAACTGTATTTCCCCGATGAATCAACGATTAATACGGAACGAAGATGTAGATGCGACAGCATAAAGATCGGAGCAGTAACTGCAAGCCCTAGCGAATATTGCCCCACGATTGCCGATGACCCGAATTTATTCAGCAGGATCACAATCACAAACTGAGCACCAGCGTAAGTGATATTCCCGAGCAAATAACGAAGAGAAGCAAATGACATAGACGTCAGACCATTCCTGAAGAAGAGGCCCACTCGGCAAAATCTTCACCACGAATCTTGGAACGCCTGCTCTTTTTCCGATAATTCAATACGGCTCCCAGTAAATGTGCTCCCTGCTGCTCTAACAAGTGCTTGGCAGAACTCGTGTGCTTTAAGAGCACTTTTCCGGATTTCACAACTAGCAATACCCCCTCAGTCATCGTTGCCAAAATAAGGGCATCCGAAAATGGCATTAATACAGAAGATGAGTCGATGACAATCGTATCAAAACGCACGCTCAGCTCTGCAAACAATCGCTTCATTCCTTCAGAGCCTAGTAATTCAGCGGGATTTGGTGAAATCGGACCAGAGGTCAATACAGACAAACCTTCTGCTTCCTCAATAGAAATAATGCAATCCTCTAAGCGGGTATGATCCACTAAGATACTGCTAAGCCCGATCCAATTAGGCAGATCAAATGCCTTATGCACCGTTGGCGTACGTAGATCCCCATCAATGAGTAGAACTGTCTTACCAGCTTCCGCCATGGCAATCGCCAGGTTTATCGCTACCGTTGATTTCCCTTCATCCGGAAGCGAGCTTGTGACTAATAAAGAGCGGATCTCTCCACCAACGCGGGTATAACGAATATTGGAGCGTATGCTTCGGAATTGATCTCCGTTAGATGACTTCGGTTGTTCCAGGCAATATAATTTTGGCGTTTTCTTCTTCATAACTTGTGGCTCCTTCTGCTGATTTGGTTTTCGCTTTATTCCGCCGTTTACGTGGCTTCAATTTGCCCACGGTTCCCAGAAGCGGAAGCTGCAAATCAAGCTGAATATCTTTGGCACTTCTCACGGGTTTCTCCATCAATTCCCGGAGGATAGAGATTGCGATCCCGGTAATCAGCGCCAATCCGAAGGCAACAGCCATATTGAAGACCGGCTTAGGTGAGATAGGATCAGAAGAAACCTTGGCACGGTCGAGAAATACAACATTCTCCACTCCCATAATCGATTGAATATTCGCATTAAAGGCCTCTCCGAAGCCATTCGCGATATCTGTTGCCCGTTGAGCTTTTGAATTGGTCACAATTACCGTTGTTACGAGTGATTCACTATTGGTTCTTGTCTTCACATTTTTGAGTAACTCTTCCGCTGTCATTTTTAGCTGCAGCGTTCTGACAACCTCTTCCGCTATCCTGCTGCTTCGAATGATCTCCCCGTAAGTGGTTACCAGCTTTTGTCCGGCCATAATGTCATTAATTGCTTTCTGCTGCCTGTCCCCTTGAATAAGTATAGAAGCTGTCGCCTCGTATTTCGGCTGTAAAACATAATAGCTAACACTACCAGCGAGCCCGACTGCAGCAATACATAATACAATAATGAACAGCAGCCTACGTTTTACTAGTTTCAAAATGCTGCCCAGTTCGAATTCCATCGATCATTTCTCCTAACTAGTTAATGTATTGTCGCCTCTTTAACAAGATTATTGTTGTATATTCATATTCTCTTTCTCTCAACATATGTCCAAGTCCGTACTTAAAATTTAAATGTCAAAATATTAAAGGGCTCATTTAGCTCACCTGTTAAAATCCAACAAAAAAAGGCATTCTTCCAGCAAAATCAACTGGTAGAATACCTTACATATAAACTATCTAGTTCAGGAATGTACAAGTGCAGTTAACACCATCAGGAGATATCTTTACGTTTCAGAACATGATGAACATTGCTTAACATGCCGGATAGAACTCCAGCAATTGGGAATACTGCCCAATTGACGTCCCAGCGCCCATAGACAAAACCCGTGAACAGAAAAATCGCCGTCGCCAAAGGCCATAATACAGCCCCAACAACTCCAACAAATCGGTTCTCTTCCTGCTTCTCTGTAGTGATATTCGGCTCCTCCAGCAACTTCGTATAAGTACCCTGGATATTCCCGTAATAGATGAACAAAAACACCGCCACAGCTGCAATAAACAGAAAAGCAGCGACTCCATAGGGAGCATAGTCATCGTTGACATAGCTAGTGGTAAAGATAAAAGCCGGCGACAGTACGCATAGGCAGACTCCTGTAATCAGAGAAAGACGGTAAGTCGGAGCATAAAGACTTTGGCTGCGTTGAAGCGCCATTTTTAGAGCATAAGGCAGCTGAAAGCCTTGCTCCAGACTCTTAAAGCGATCCAGCTTCATTCCGCTGTGTATAAACATCCCGACCGCGATAGCGACCAGCACGAACATTCCGACCAGCCCCAGCATCGAACCTTTATCACTCATAACAGCCTTATTTTCAAATATTGTATCCAGGGTGATCAAAAACGCCACTCCGCATGCGCAGAGAAAAACGCCGATCCCCGTCCATAATCCAGCGCTTCGTCTGGCCGCCGCATAAGCGTAAACCTCTTCTTCCGTCAGCACCGGAATAGCCTGTTCTGGCGCAACTGGATCGATGCCAAGCTCCGCTGTCAGCTCTTCAATATTGCCGAATTCCGATATGACGATACCAATCGCCTCATTCTCCGACTTGCCAGCAAGCTTCAGCTCCAGGTACTTCTCCTCCATCCCTGATAGCAGCTCTTGCTTCAGATGTTCTAGTTCCGGAGTCTTTGGCAGACCCGCAAACATATTATCCAGATATACTATGATCGTCTCCATGCTCTATCACCACTCCTTGATAAATTGGTTTACAACTTGCTGTGTAACCTTCCATTCCTCACATTTTTCTCGGTAATAGGCGAGACCCAAAGAGGTAATCCGGTAATACGTACGCCGCTTGCCAAGACTCTCATCCAGATAAAAGGATTCTATATATCCGTTTTTCTCCAGTCGGGTGAAGGCAGAATATAACGTTGTCTCCTTCATGACATATTTCTCCTGCGTTAACTGCCTGATATTTTTGGAAATCTCGTACCCGTAAGATTCCCCGTCCAGCAGCATGTATAGGATCATCGTATCATTGTAGCCGCGTATAACATCACTGCTGATCAAAAATATCCCCCCATGATTACTTCATCTGTCGTAGTAGTTGCAGTATAACACAATTACTACGACAGATGAAGTAGTTAATGGAAAAATAGGCCAACATAATTTGAGGACCGATCCTTCCTTGATTAAATCACAATTGCTGTCTGCGCATGAGGTAGCTTCCAATACGGGGTTAGGTATACGAAGGTGCAGGCCAGTAGTGTTTGCGGGGACGATGGTGTTTACTAGTAGGCTGTTTGCATAGACGGTGACGTTTACCTACTCTTAGTTTGGCGGATGAGGTACTATCGGACTCAGTTGGCGTTATTCGAGGCATTTTACTACTTTTCAGGTTCTATCGGACCCCAATGCACCTATTGGCGCACAAAACATCATATTTAGGGCACTTTCTAGGGAATAGCTGCACTGGAGTCCGAAACTGCGCTGGAACAGGGAAAAACATACTAATAACGTCATTGGGGTCCGTTTGCCTTGCTTGCCCCAATATCTATTGAAGCAACAAACCAACGCTGGTTTGTTTTCCTTTTTATTGAACCTTAATACAATAAGGTTGACTGCAAGAACATAGGTGTTTACTTCCCCTTACTTTGGCGGACGAGCTACTATCGGACTCAGTTGACCTTATTCGCAGAAATCCCCCACTTTTCTGATCCTATCGGACCCCAATGCACCTATTGGCGCACAAAACATCATATTTAGGGCCCTTTCTAGGGAATAGCTGCACTGGAGTCCGAAACTGCGCTGGAACTGCGAAAAACATACTAATAACGCAATTGGGGTCCGTTAGCCTTCCTTGCCCCATTATCTATTGAAGCAACAAACCAACGCTGGTTTGTTTTCCTTTTTATTGAACCTTAATACAATAAGGTTGACTGCAAGAACATAGGTGTTTACTTCCCCTTACTTTGCCGGACGAGCTACTATCGGACTCAGTTGACCTTATTCGCAGAAATTCCCCATTTTGCTGATCCTATCGGACTCCAATGCACCTATTGGCGCACAAATCACCATATTCGAACCTACTTCTAGGGAATAGCTGCACTGGAGTCCGAAACTACGCTAGAACTGCGAAAAACATACTAATAACGCCATTGGGGTCCGTTAGCCTTCCTTGCCCCATTATCTATTGAAGCAACAAACCAACGCTGGTTTGTTTTCCTTTTTATTGAACCTTAATACAATAAGGCTGACTGCAAGAACATAGGTGTTTACTTCCCCTTACTTTGCCGGACGAGCTACTATCGGACTCAGTTGACCTTATTCGCAGAAATTCCCCATTTTGCTGATCCTATCGGACCCCAATGCACCTATTGGCGCACAAAACATCATATTTAGGGCACTTTCTAGGGAATAGCTGCACTGGAGTCCGATACTGTGCTAGAACTGCGAAAAACATACTAATAACGTCATTGGGGTCCGTTAGCCTTCCTTGCCCCATTATCTATTGAAGCAACAAACCAACGCTGGTTTGTTTTCCTTTTTATTGAACCTTAATACAATAAGGTTGACTGCAAGAACATAGGTGTTTACTTCCCCTTACTTTGCCGGACGAGCTACTATCGGACTCAGTTGACCTTATTCGCAGAAATTCCCCACTTTTCTGATCCTATCGGACTCCAATGCACCTATTGGCGCACAAATCACCATATTCGAGCCCACTTCTAGGGAATAGCTGCACTGGAGTCCGAAACTACGCTAGAACTGCGAAAAACATGCTAATAACATCATCTGGGTCCGTACCACAATGGATAATTATGAGTCGGCGGTGTGATTGAGATTTAGATGTCGATTGTTGATATTGATGTTGGTGATGTTGACGATGTTGATAGTGATGTTGGATGATGTTGATGTTGATGTTGATGTTGATTTTGTTGATGTTGATTTTGTTGATGTAAATTCAAGCGAACGGAGTCAAAGTCAGCAAGTCAAAACACAAAACAGCGGTTCTCCCATAATGGGGAGAACCGCTGTTTTGTTGTTTTTTTATAATCAATAAAATAGTTAATCATTGCTAAGGAATACACCAACTTGAATACGTTGACCTATTAATGTCGTGTACGGAGCATGCGTCCAACAAAATAAAGCATTTGTTTACGTGTGAAAAAACGTGACATTTGAGCAGAAATATAGTTTGTAAATCCTGGGACAGCAAATACTTTTTTAGCCTGAAGCGACCGAAGAGCCACTTGAACGACATTTTCTGGCGTGTCTCGTTTGCCTACCGAAGCCTCATCGGCTCCCACGACATTAAAAAATTCTGTTTCCGTAGACCCCGGACATAACGCAAGAAATTGTACGCCCCGTTTCCGATTTTCCTCCCATAGCGCTTGAGTAAATGATAATACAAAAGCTTTTGTCGCTCCATATACAGCCATATTAGGGAGAGGTTGAAATGCAGCTGTTGATGCAACGTTTATAATCACTCCACTTTTTCTATTTAACATCTCTGGCAAAAACAAATGGGTCAGATCTACAACCGCCAAAACATTTAGCATCACTTCTTCATGTTGTCTCGAACCAGATAGTTGTTCAAAAAGCCCATGCGTAGCAAAACCTGCATTATTAATAAGAATATCAACGTTCAATCCACGTTCTACACATTGTTGATAGAGCCTGTCAGGGGAACCTTCTTGAGATAAATCAGCAACTAGAACCTCCGCTTGAATTTGAAATTCTCGTTTTAATTTTTCCGCTATAGCAATCAGTTTATCTTCAGAACGGGCGACTAAAATTAAGTGACTTCCTTTGGCTGCAAGTTCTCGAGCAAACGCTTCACCTATACCCGAAGAAGCTCCGGTAATCAACGTCCATTTATTTTGAATTGTAATCATTGCTATCCTCTCTCCCTTTAACGACCATTTAGAAACAGTGTTTCAATAAGAATCATTGTATCCAAGTGAGGTTGTGTTGTCAAATAAAGTTCTACACATTTAATTATTGGCTATTTCTCTTCTACATCAGTAAAATAAGGGTTAGAAATAACGGCTATCTAAAAAAAGCTAAAGTAAAGTTCTAAGGAAGTGAAACTACATGCAAAAATCGTCCAAAATATCTTCTATAGATGCTGAATCCGTTACAACCTACCCAAAAGCAAAGCAACGGCATGCGGAAATATTAAGACTGAACATTATCGAAGCCGCTGCGGCCATTATGCATGAATCCGGACCCGAAGGTGTAACCATCCGTAAGGTTGCTGAAAAAATGGAATGTCCCACAAAAATCATTTATAACTTGTTTGGAAACAAGGAAGGTTTAGCGAAGGAGCTTTTTCTGCAAGGGTGTAAATTGTTGGCTGCTGCCTTTCAAGCGGTTCCAAAACAAGACAATCTAAATTTATATCTTCGCGAGCTTGGACAAGCTTATTGGGATTTCTCACGGAATCATACTAGCTATTATATGGTTATGTTCGGAGGAGCCTTTAGCGAATTCAAACCGGAGGAGGAAAGCTTACATGCTATCTTTACGGCACTACAACAAGTGATAGCCCTTATTACAGAAGCCATCGAACAAGGATTTATTAACGAAAAAGACCCTCTGCTTGTTGTGAACCTGGTGTGGGCGTCATTGCATGGCGTCATTCATCTGCATTTAGGGGGACATATTCAAAACGAGGAAACGGCTAAAATATTGTATGATAGATCGGTTTCCAATTTAATTCATACTTTCTTTAAAAAAGATTATTAATTCTAAAAAGGCCTCTTTGCAAGTCCCTACTCAACAAATTCAAGCCGTAATCTTGGGATATCCTTAGATCACGGCTTTTTTAACATGCTAAAAAAACACAAAAAAAACGGCATTTCTGCCGCTTCTTCATCTCTCTAATTATGTCCGGCGCATATATGCACGCACAGTGATAGGTGCAAAAACCGCAACAATCACAGCGGCTCCGATAAGTGAAATAGCGAAATCCCAACCTACGGTTCCAGAGTTAGCAAGCTCACGGACAGCTGACACAAGATGCGAGATTGGATTGACTTTGACAAACCATTGCAGCCAGTTAGGCATCGTATCTACAGGCACGAAGGCGTTGGATAGAAACGTGAGTGGGAACAACACAATCATTGATATCCCCTGTACGCTGGAAGCGGTTCGGGCAATCACACCAAAGAAAGCGAAAATCCAGCTAATCGACCAGGAGCAGACAATAACCAAAAGCGCAGCAATTGCGACATGCTCCAGACCGCCATCAGGTCGGTAACCCATAATATAACCCATGACAAAAGTAAGCACAGTAGCGATCGTATATCGAATCGTATCTGCCAACAAAGCTCCGGCTAATGGGGCTATTCGGGCAATCGGCAATGACTTAAAGCGGTCAAACACCCCTTTATCCATGTCTTCCCGCAGTTGGACACCAGTGACGATGGAGGTCGTGATTACAGTCTGCACTAGAATACCAGGAATAATAACGGGCAAATAGCTCACTACATCTCCTGATATGGCTCCACCAAAAATATAAGTAAACATTAGTGTGAAAATAATTGGCTGCAGCGTTACGTCGAACAATTGCTCGGGTGTGCGACGGATTTTCAATATCCCGCGATAAGCCATCGTTAACGAGTTACGAACAGATTGTTTGAAGCTCGTATGGTTTTTCAATTGTCGGGTCGCACCTGGACTAATAATAGAAGTTCTCATACTCATGCTCTTGCTGCCTCCTTATTCATTGATTCTTGTGATGCTTGGGATGCCTCATCCGTAACTCCATGGCCAGTGATCGTCAAAAACACTTCATCAAGCGTCGGTTTCTGCACACTCATCTCTGCGAGTGGAATCCCCGCTTCGCGGAGTGCAATAAGCAAATCAGTGACTAAATCAGCGTTCGCCATCGGTGCAGTAATTTTTCCAGCCTCATTCGGCACAATAGACTGGATATGCAGCACATGTTCCACAATCCGGCGCGCTTGAGCGATATCTTTAAGATTTTGGACTTTTAAGTGCAGCGAGGTAGTGCCCACTGAAGCTTTTAGCTCATCCACGATGCCTTCTGCAACGACATGGCCATGATCAATAACTGCAATGCGGTCTGCAAGCTGATCGGCCTCTTCAAGATACTGTGTAGTTAACAGCACTGTTGATCCTGTGTTCACCAACCGACGAATGGTATCCCACATTTGCGAACGTGTCCGTGGGTCCAGACCTGTTGTTGGTTCATCTAAAAAGATAAGGGGTGGCTGGGCAATCAGACTTGCTGCAAGATCCAGACGTCGGCGCATACCGCCAGAGAAATTTCGAAGCGGCCGTTTCGCCGCCTCCGTCAGACCAAACTCTTCTAACAACTCCGCTGCTTTTTGCCGCGCCTCTGCCCGCCCTAACCCTAAAAGACGTGAAAAGATAATCAGATTCTCTGTAGCACTAAGTGACTCATCTACAGAAGCATATTGTCCTGTAACCCCTATCAATTGCCGAACAATCTGCGACTCCTTTACCACATCATGCCCGAAGATTCGCGCCGCCCCCGCATCCGGACGAAGTAACGTAGCCAGCATCCGAATTACCGTCGTCTTTCCTGCCCCATTGGGACCAAGAACGCCGTAAATCGTGCCTGCCTTAACGTTCAGATTTACTCCATCAACTGCGCGATTGTCACCAAACGTTTTGACGAGCCCACGCGCTTCGACGGCCCAATCTCCAGGGTTGGGCTCAATTATTTTTTTGCGTTCATTTACCATTACAATTCCTCCAACGTTTTAGTTTGTATTGTGATGGTAACTCCCTTTTATAAACTGAATTTAAACAACACAAAAAACCGGGGAGCGCGATCTCACGCCACCCGGTTTATCACTTCTCATCTGAGTCAGCCTCAACATATTCTTTAAGCGCAAACAATTTATTAGCCCAGTAACCTTCAAAAAAGGCAAGCCAATCTTGCAGCTCCAGCAAAGGTTCTGGCTGAAGCTTATACCGGGTCTCCCGTCCGACTTTCTGACTGCTAACAAGCTGCGCATCGGACAATACCTGTAAATGCTTATTAACAGCGGTTCGGCTGATCGGGTAGCAATCCGTAATAGATGCTATAGACATTTCCTTATTAGCGAGCAGCTTTAGCAGACTGCGTCGGGTAGGATCTGCTATCGCTTGAAATACATCATGTCCTGCTTCAGCAACCGGCATATTAAGCCTCGATATAAGCAGGAAGTTTTTCTTGGACGATTTTTTCCCAGCCGCTATTCATAAAACCGCGTACGATTGGATGTGGTTGTCCAAATTCAGTAACTTTTTCAGGGTCCCATCCAGAATGAATCAAGGTAAATTCCGTTTTCCCTTCGATTTCTTTCAGTTCAAAAGCAAGATGCCAATCCTTCCCCCAATTAAAACCAACACGATTCGGAGGATCAACTTCAGTTACTTTACAAGGAGAATCTCCGAATTGTCCAGCATGCAGGATGAATTCATGCCCAACAACAGGCTCAAATGTACTAGGCATCCACCAGGCTGCCATTCCTTCTGCCGTGGCAACAGCTTTCCAAACCTTTTCTATTGGCGCATTTAGTAAAATCGTTTGACGAATTTCTTGTAAGGGTTCTTGAGTTTGCATAATAAATAGCCTCCAGCATTCATTTAATATAACACCTTTTGGGTTCGCTTTTCATTATAACACCTTTAGGTGTTATGTCAATTTACAGATTTCCCTAATTCTCCGTTCGTTATTCAACGTCTCAATCCCTCAATAATATCCATTAACTGCTATAAAAAAGCCCATCCCTCGGTCATCCCGAAGAAAGGGCCTTCCTATTACATCAGCTCTATGGTCAGTTTCTTGGCTTGACAGTTACTGTGATTTTCTCGCTAGATGTCTCGCCTGATGCATTGACTAATACCGCGTAGTATTCATATACACCTGGTGTCTTATCTTTAAGTTTCGTAACTGTCATCTGAGCCGCAGGGGTAGCCGTGCTTAGTGTCTGTGTGTCGACTACTTCTCCATTCTCATACAAACGGTACTCAGTACCATTGGTTCCCCACCACATATTCATCACAACGTCGTAAGTTCCATCCCCACTCCAGTTGTCGTGGGATACTATAGGCTTGCCCGGCGCTGCATCTGTAACAGTAAGGATTAGCGGATCGCAGGCAGTCGAACCGAAGCTGTTGACTAGCTCGCACGTGTACGTGTAGGTTCCATTTGATTTGCCCACAATATCCGTACTCATGGCTTGTGCATTCGGTGAGCTGTCCGTCAGCATCTGGGTACTGATCAGTACATCGTTTTCATAGAGCTTAAACTCGGTACCGTTGTTCCCCCACCAAAGATTCATCGTGACGGCATAGCTGCCATCTCGAAGCCCGGTGTCGTGCCCATTATTGTCAGATAACACTGGCTTTCCAGGGGCTCCACCAGCAAGCGGAGTTGTACTCTGGAGCCATTGTGACCAACGGACTAGAACCTCTGCCTGCTCAGAAGTGAACACCTGATTGCTCTGGAGATTCACTTCACTATTAAAAGCTTCCAGCAAGCTGTGAACTTCTGCGCCAGCATGCTGCTGAGCTTTTTCTTTGGCGTTAGCCAGCTGCTGCTTAAGTGAATTGGTTACGTTTTCTAAATCTGGAGCACCCGTCTCAGCTGCAAAATTTTCGGTTAATGCCGACAAGCTGTCAAATGTCGCATATACACTATACGAATGCTCTGCCAGCCCGACATTGCCCGCCGCATCCTCGGCTTTCGCAGTTACACTATGAGTTCCCGCTTCCAGCGTATACGCTTTAACATCTGCGAGCGTTGAATCACATGGCGAATAAGTGATGCCTGATACAGTATCAGCTGCACTACAGGTGATGTTTAATGTCTGCTCTATGGTATAGGAACTCTCTCCTTTAATTACCACCTGTGGTGCGGTCCGATCAATCTTCATCACAGCAGTCTTCTGCGGCTGTTCCACATTACCCTCTCTATCAACGCTCCAATAAACTAACTTATGTGTTCCTTCATTGGACAAAATAACTGAATTCCCGGTTTGCTGCTCGCCATCGTTTACTGTGAAATAGGTTGCCGCAACACCAGAGCCTGCATCTGTAGCTGTGAAGCTTACCAACGTATCCTTGTTGGTCCAACCTTGTGGCGCATCATCCGTTGTCACCGGAGCTGTTGAGTCCGCCCCTTTCACTACGCCATAAAAACGTAATTCCGCCATGTTTCCAAACCAATTACTACTATTATAGATCCGGATATAACGATAGGCTTCTGCGTTACTAATACTTAAGGTCTGCCAATCCATCGTTTTTCCTGCAGGAGAGGAGATTGTCGTCCAGCTTGTATGATCATTCGAACCCTGAACCACAGTCCCATTGATTCGTGTAAAATAATTATCTTGCCTGGAAAGCACCTCTGCCTTGGACAGTTGGACCCTATTCCCTTCTTTAAAATCAAACGTTATAAATCCTCCATATCCACTACCATTTACCCGAAAATCCGTAATTGTGCCTGCATTTCCATCGAATAATGATCCCGCAACATTCCTGAGATCGGTGGGTGTTCTCCCACTGGAATCACTTAAATTAGTAATCGCAAGCACATTACTAATCAACTCGGTCTCATCGGGAATGTACAGAGAGGAACCATCTGTAGTTGATGTTTTATCCGGCCCCTCGATTCCCTCCTTTGACTTGTATTTAATACTAAAGTTCACAGGTCCAGGTTGTGCGTTATTGCCCATGACCGCTTCAGCCGTCCAATTGATCTTATCGACAGTAGCAACGGTTGCGACTTGATCCTGAATATTGACATTCACTTGGTTAATTGCATCGCTTGCTTTAAAAGACAATTTCACCGTGTCCCCAGGCACAATTCGTTTCTGGATACTTTGGTCGGAGCTAATGGACACCGCATCAAGCTTTGAATTGATTGTAACATCACCATACAAACGTAGTTCAGCCATGTTTCCATACCAGTTGTTTCCATTGGTGATGCGGATATAACGATAGGGTTCTGTGCTGTTAATCGTCAACGTCTGCCATTCCGGCGTATTTCCTGCTACATTAGAGATCGTGATCCACGTCACATTGTCATTGGAGCCTTGCACCACTGTTCCATTAATTCTGCCCGCATAATTATCTTGCCTTCCGATTACTTCTACCCTAGACAGCAATGCCTGGCCGCCTTCTTTAAAGTCAAAGGTTAGATATGCACCATAACCACTGCCATTTAAACGAAAATCAGTGATGGAACCTAAATGATTATCAAATAAAACTTTTGCTGTTGCCAAAAGATCAGCCGGATTTCTTCCACTGGAATCGATTAGGTTTGCTATCTCAAGCACATTAGCGACAAGTCCCGTCTGATCTGCAATGAATAAAGTAGAACCATCTGTTGTAAAAATAGTCTCTACTGCATCCGCTCCAGCTGCCGTTTTATAATTGATCTTAAATTTCACAATACCTGATGGAACATATTCATTCACCACAAGCTTAGCTGTCCAGTTGATATTGTCCACAGAACTGACTGCAACAGATTGACCCTGTATATGGGCCGTGGCATTATGGATCATTTCTGTAGACTTAAAGGATACTTGAATCGTATCCCCTGGTATAATTCGATTTCTTAAGCTTTGATCCGAGTGAATGGACACGGACTCTAATTGATTTACTGTCTCATACCGCTGGCCAAAGATTCTAAATTCAGCAATTTCCAGCATAGTACTCGAAGGCTTTATCATTTCCATTTTCAAAAATCGGAATTTTTCATGCTCCAGGCCTGCTTGAACCTCAAGTCTCTGCATCTCTTCAGTAACTGTTGTCAAGCCGGGGGTTAAGCGGGTCCAATTTTCTTTGTCATTCGATCCGAACATTGCAACGCCGCCAATTCTCTCCGGAAAACTAGCTCTTACCTGAAGCTCAAAGCTTTCTGCTGATATTTGAAAATCCGGTCCTAAATCCATGTAATGCGCCCGATCCTGCGCTGTATAATACCCCACAAAACTATCATTTGTGTTGTCCAGCAGGTTCGGGACAGCGTTACCAAAGGTTGAGCTAACAAACAAATTCGTAAAATTAACACTTCCATCTTTCATTAATGGCGTCAATTCTTTAAGACTTTGCACTGCGAGATTCAGGTCAAATAACTTTTGATAGAAGACCTCGTCAGTGGCAGTAGTAATTACATCCATTACCTCAGCGTGCACTTGCTTATAGTAAGCTAACGTTGCCGAAATGTAAGGCACATCAACATGATAAGGAGAAATGACGGCGTTGACGGCAGATTGCCGATCATTCGCTACTACAACACTAACATCCTTGGCTGTAACCGAAGTTCCATCTGCGGCACTCACTACAAAGGAGTAGGTTCCCGCATGTGCTCCAGACCAAGAGAAAACACCTGAAGTCTCATTGAACACTGCACCCTCAGGTAACTGATCCGCTTGATAGGTAACAACATCCGTTGCACCTGCGTCTGTCGCAGAGAAATCAAATTGAATTGCAGCTGTAGATCCCTCATAGGTAAACAAAGATACTGGTGCCTTTCCTGATGTAAATACTGGAGGGGTAAGCTGTGCCCCAGCTTTTAAATTAATATGGTCAATATCGACTGTTGTTCCATTTCCTTTTACATTAAAATAGACAAGATCGCTGAAGCCTTGGAACTCATTGAACTCATACTGAATATACCTCCATTGCCCCTTTGTATCAGGCAGCGTAACGGTATCGCCAAACACCTCCATGGTTGCTATGCCATTAGTCCGAATCTTAAAAGCAATGATTCGTTCGCCACTGCTTGCACCCACAAAAGCAATTTTACTGCCCTCATCTGTAGCGGTAATTTCAACGTAAGTAGTGTCTCCTTCTTGTTTTGTGGTGGAGTGACCATCAAGCTTCGTGTACCGGTCTTCTAGTTCTCTCAAATCTGGATTCGTTATCACCTTCGGCAAATTGAGCGTACCCTCGCCCTCTGCTTCTTTAGGAATGTACAGCCAATAATCCCCGCCTCCATCCGGAGACTCCCAATAGAAAGGCAATCGCTTAGCAAACATCTCGCTAAAATAAGGAGCTTCAACCTCCATATTTATTCCAGCTGTATATTTATAATAATAATAAAGGTCATAGACATTACCGCCAATTCTCCCCCTGTAACCGCCAGCCAAGTGTTTATAGATAATCGTTGGATTTCCATTTACATCTGTATGTGCCGCCACTGGAATCCATGGTGTATCATGGCCAATCATATACTGAGCAAAGTAGTCGGCAGCTTTTAAAATCCGTTGATCTAGAAATTCATACGGACCCACCGCATTTGGCGCACTAGAAACAGTCCCCTCTACCGGATCTACCTTTGTTTCCTGAGCCAATAATAAACGTGATAAAATCTCTACATTCGTTATATCCCCAGCGCCATGCGCCTGATCTCTGCCCATTTCAACATGCTGAACTACGGGTGGATTAACTTTTTCCCCTGTTACAATATTTGTATCAACCCATCTGAATAAAGCTTTTATCGCGCCATTTTGCCCCTGATCGACAGCGGTTTTATTGACGGTAAACCATTCAACTCCCTCATTGTACCTCTCTTTATTTCCTGTAAAAATATAACCTGACATAGCTCCAAGCAGCGGATAAAGATGCTGGTTCATAAAACGATCATTTGTGTGTTGGAACGTTTCAATAACCGGATTAATAAGATTATTCGTAAAATCAGCGACATCTTTTTCCGTCCATTTCAGCTCTTCAGTTTGAGCACTTGTGTACCTTAAGATTTCCGCCGCAGTAACCATTCGATTAAGTGGAATTCCTGTATGAATATGTGCATCATTAAAATACACGTATTTCTCAGGGTCCATCTGTGACCAAATCCGGATAATATGCATGGCATTGGCTCTGTAAACCTCATCACCCGATATTACATACAATAGAGCTTGTGTATAAGCCTTCAAACCATCCGCTATAAATCTTGAATTAAAGCCCTGGCTATTAAAAGCATCGCTCGCTGGTTTCAACGGATCCGCACCACTTTGATTGTTGGAAGTGACCGTCCTTGAAGCTGCCGGAGAGAGAAGCATCTGATTATAGTAAGTGATCCAGGGTTCTTTTTGCGCCCGTACCTGTGTCCTAATATTCTCAAGAATTTCCTTAGTCAGGCCAACACCCGGATGTTTGAATCCGCTTTCATCTATAACCTCATTAATGGTAGGTTGGTAATCCGTAATTATCGACAGCTCTGTCGATTCTACTGCGGCTCCTTCTGCCGATAAAGGCACTAGCGTTACCAACAAACTTAAGGAAACTGTGATCCTAACAATACGTTTAAGCGATTTTCCAAAGAGTAGCTCTTTAAATGAATTCATTGTTCTCCTCCATTCATTTACATCCTCTGATTTAATGCAAATAAAAACCGCTGGCAAATTCATTCACTACAAAATGTTTGTTATTCAGGTCGACAATAACCTCTCCATTAATCTGAAGATTATAAAAATAAATATCCTTCACACCTCTTTCCTCGTCATAGCCGAATATACGGGAAGGATTGATATTCTTCCCATTGTAGGTGATATCGCTAAACTCTATATTTTCGATACATCGTCCTGGCACCGGATTATAGGTTTTATTCCACACCACGCGGACATCAAACAGCTGCCCCAGTTCAAAATCCTCCACCCGGATATTTTTGAAAGTAACCTTACGAACGGTATTGTTGTCCCCTGCACAGATTGCCATAACCCCCCAATAATTTTCCTGCGGCTCGTGATGCTCAAGCACATCGATATTTTCAAACCAAATATTTTCTATAAAATCGCCATTATGTTGGTGATCACCATGAATACCGACATGCATGGCATGAGCAACGTCCGCCCAGAGTATGGAATCTTTAACCGTGATATGGCGTGAGTCTCCATAATACTCTCCACGGCTGCCGTAAATGGCAATGCAATCATCAGAAGTTCTCAAGAACACATCTTTAATATCCACATTTGAGCTAGCCATCATATCAATTCCATCACACCAGCCGCGTGTACTGAAAGCTTTGAAGTTATGAATGCGGATATGCTTAGACGCTCCGATATATATACTGTAATGCGGAGGATCAAGCGTGATGATCCCTTCGATCTCAATCTGTTCAGAATGCTGGATTTGAACGCCTCTTAAATAAGTGGTTTTCTCCATATCCGCTAAATACAGAACACCTCTGCCGCGAACAACAACATTCTCAGCATGGTCAATCATTATGGATCCGCAAAGGAGCGCGCCTCCGGCAATATAAACTGTGGTCCCAGAAGGGATATGCAGCATTGGATTCTCGAATTGATGAAGCCCGGGCATAAAATATATCGTCTGACGCTCCCCATTAGCCCTTTCTGACAAATGCTGAGCTTGTTCTGCGATAGCCGCAAATTGATGTATTCCTGGTTGGACAAGCACTACATTATCATCGTCAAGTTTAGGTGGGGCTGTCTCCAAGGGGTTGGCAAAAAGATGCAAGTTACTAAAACGTTCTCCATTGATTTCAATGGAAAGCTTACACGGGTGCTCCAATGTGAACAAAAGGGTATTCTCTTCGATTTGAATGGGGATATGGGTTGCCAGAGGGCGAATAACCGCTTGTTCAATCTGCCGGTTATTACAACGAACAGAGACCTCCACCGTGCCTTCCATATCAAAATAAACCATCGATGTCGATCGAACCTGATGCATATCCACCTTTGCTTCAAAAACAAACAGTGCTTGCCATACCCCACCAGGCTCTCGTACACTCACTGTAAAATCGTCTTTCCCAAGGGCTTCATTCGGCTGCTCATAAATAATTAATTCGCTCATTTCTACCTCCGTTATCTTAGAATCAACTCACTTAAGGGTTTAATAAATAGGCTGGAGCAAGCTTTTGCTCCAGCCTATCATCCAGTACTAATCAGCGAACCCTGCTATTTACGATCTGCCAGCACTTTATTTACCTCATCCGTTACTTCCTGACCTCCGGCCTTTAGCCAGCTATCCTTGAAATTATCAAAATCTTTACCCGTGTTCGCTTCTCCTGTAACTGCTTTGATAACAAACGTATCTTGCAACGTCTTCAGATTGCCCCAATACTTGGGTTTGCTTGTTAATACCGCTGGTCCCAGTACATCTAGCAATGGTGTAACACCTGGAGTGATCTTGTCTCTCAAATCTAGCAATTCTTGTTTTACCGTATGTTTTTCCATTGAAGTGTCTGTGGAGCTAAGTGGATTATAGAAATTACCTGCTCCCATCTTCGGAGCACTAACCTCTTCATCCGCTTTTGGAATGGCAAGGTCCCCTTCCATATCATAGCTCACACCCAATTGACCGAAACCTGTCAGCAGAAAACCTTCGGAATCCGTAGACACATATTCGAGAATTTCCATAATCTTATGACGTTTCTTCTCATCCTTTTCGAGTTGAACACCGAACAATACCGGTGCTTGTCTTGCACCATACGCGAAAGAATAAGCAACGCCATCTGGGGCTGTAAACGGCTTGCCAGGCACGAATATTTGACCTTTCTCTAGACCAGGTTTTGCGACAAACCCAGATTCTTTATAAAAATTTCCCCACTTCCCGTTATCAACCATACCCACTTTTTGATCAGCAAATTTAATATTGATTTCGTTATTATCACTAGTTATGAATTCAGGATCAATCAGACCTGCTTTGTACCATTTGCTCAATAACGCCAATGCTGATCGCGTCTCTTCTGCAATGCCTCCATAAACTACGTTCCCGGAAGCATCCTTCTTGAACTGATAAGGGGAAACAGCAAATGCTGAGAATACACTTGTGAACAATTGCTCTGGAAGCTTGCCGCGGCCGATTAAGCCGTAAGTATCCTTCTTCCCATTTTTGTCCGGATCTTCATTAACAAATTTGGTGAGTACATCCTCAAGCTCTTCCAGGGTCTTTGGAGGTTCTGAGTAGCCAATATTTTTCAGCCAGGCTTCATTATAGCCCGGAATAAATCCATCAAGACCACCTGGCCAAATTTTCGGGATCCCCCAGTTTTTTTCGTTGTATAAGCCTACGCCCCATGCCCCGGAATCAACCGAATCCAATGCTGCTGCATATTTCGGCATCAGGGATTCAATTTCAGCCTTATCAATCGTCGCAATAATCCCTTGATCTGCCCATTGCACCATATCCGTTTCGTTTGCATCGACCGGGAAGATATCAGGAATATCTCCAGAAGCTAGAAGCACTGAAAATTGTTCTTTCCAAGTTCCACGTTCCAATTTAATATTTTTGATTTTTACATTAAATTTCTTCTCGAGCTCGGTTTGCACATAGTTACCGTCTTCTTCTGGCGTATTAAAGTTGTTCGCCCAAATAATTTCAATCGGAGCTTCAGCTGCTGATGCCCCCCCTTGACCTTGATTCGTCGCCTTCGTTTCGTTAGTGCTATTATTCGCCGCATTCCCGCCGCAACCACTCATGACAAGTGAAGCCGATAGGGCTATCGCAGCAATTTCCAACCATTTCTTGGATGTATGCCTCATATTCTTTTATTTCCTCCCTTTTTTTTGTTCATCTATATATTTAGACAGCCCGCGGATATAGCGGACTGTTTAAACCGTTCTAAGCCTTCTAACCCTTAAGTGATCCAACCATAATTCCTTTGACGAAGAAACGTTGCAGGAATGGATAGATCATTAATATAGGCAGCGCTGTAAACATAATAATAGCCGCTTTGACCATTTCAGGAGCCTGCTCATTGGTAGGAAGTGGTAACATCGGATCTCCTTCGGCTGAAATAACAAGCCGTCTTAAGAAAAGCTGCAGTACAATCTTTGATTGATCCTGCATATACAACATTGCATCAAACCAAGCGTTCCAGTGCCCTACTGCAGTCCATAGGGCTAATGTTGCTAGAACAGGCTTCGACAGCGGAATAACAATCGTAAATAAGATCCGCATATCATTAGCCCCATCTATTTTAGCTGAATCCTCCAGTTCCTCCGGTATACCCATAAAGAAATTTCGCAGGAGCAGAAGATTAAACGTGCTGAGCAGGCCGGGGACAATATAAACCCATAACGAATTTATAAGTCCCAGACTTTTGATTAGCAGATAGGTAGGGATAAGCCCGCCGCCAAAAAACATCGTTACGACAATGAACATTGTATAAAATCCCCGGTGCGGCAAATATTTACGAGATAGCGGATATGCTCCCAGTGACAGAAACACGAGTGTCAGAACTGTTCCTACAACTGTGCGGAAAACCGTATTCCCCATCGTTTGCCAGACCGTATCTGTTGTCAGTACACGCTTCCAAGCAAAGAAGGAAACTTCTTTGGGATAGAAATGAATTCCCGGCCGTAGTGCTTCCGCAGGGGTGCTAAACGATATAGAGAGCACATGCAAGAAGGGATAAATCATCGTAATACAAAGAATGATTACAAATAGGATTAGAAAGACTTGGAATACTTTTTCACCAGTGGATAGCTTCAATTGTAGTTACTCCTTCCTTACATTCATTCATTAATAAAGACCTTCCTGCCCCATTTTTTTCGTTATGAAGTTAGCAAATAACACCAGGATAAGACCCACCACATTTTTAAATAATCCAACAGCCGTCGTTAGACTGAACTGAAAGTTTTGCAGACCTATCCGGTACACATAAGTATCTAACGTATCCGCCACCCCATATACAGCTGGTGAATAAAGTGTTAAGACTTGATCGAAGCCAGCATCCAGCACACTCCCTACCCGAAGAATAAGCAGAATAGCAATCACCGGCAGGATCGAAGGAATGGTGATAAATAACGTTTGTTTCCAGCGATTGGCTCCGTCCAGAACTGCAGCTTCGTACATTTGGGAATCGATGCTTGCTAATGCTGCTAAGTATATAATCGTTCCCCAGCCGATTTCCTTCCATATTCCTGACATAACGAGCGTAAAGCGGAAATATTTCTCGCTGCCTAAAAAGTAAATGGGATCAAAGCCGAGCCACTGAATAATATAATTGACCACACCGGAATTCGGAGATAACAAAGCGATCAATATCCCCCCAATAACGATCCAGGATAAGAAATGGGGTAAATAGGATATCGTCTGTGCAACCTTCTTGAAGAAGGAAAACCTAAGTTCGTTAAATAACAGAGCCAATATGATCGGTGCAGGAAAACCAAAAATGATATGGTAAAAACTGATAATAAGCGTGTTCTTAATGATTTTCAAAAAGTCGGGTGAAGCTGTGAACAAATATTCAAAATGCTTTAAGCCGACCCAAGGACTTCCCCAAATTCCATCACGAATAAAATAATCTTTAAAAGCCAGTTGAATGCCATACATCGGGCCATAAGCAAATACGGTATACCAGATGATCACGGGAGCTAGTAATAAGAATAAATATTTGTTTTTTTTGTATTGGCGCCAAGTATGTGTCCACCTCGAGACTTTCGGCTTAAGATTCTCTCCCTGTTTTTGAATGCCAGCAGTGCTTGCCGGGTTCATAGTTGTTTTCTCCTTCCGAATACGATTTTGCGTTAAGACTGTGTCTGAACACCCCTTACGTTAGGGCATTGTAAGCGCTTTTTCTATTGTAAATTCATTAAAATCAGTAAATTATCTTCGTATTGGGGCTATAATTTTTCGAACAAAAGAAAAGACAATCGCGAGACGATTGCCTTTTCCACATGGATTGGAGAATTATGCACTTGAATGGTTCGAATGGTTTGCATTGCCTGCGTTCCTATACTGGACCGGTGTAACTCCGTAACGTGTTTTGAATTTGTTGTGAAAATATTGCGGGTTACGATAACCCACCTGAGCAGAAATCTCAGCCACCGACAGCTGCTTTTTTTCTCTTAATAAATCAGCCGCCTTCTCCAACCGCACTCGGGTTACATATTCAGTGAACGATTCATTCATAACGGTTCCGAACAAGGTAGAAATATACGATGGCGCCAACGAAGCAACCTCAGATAATTTATTTAGCGATAAATCCTCTTGAATATTATCATCGATAAAGATTTTTAATTTATGAATGATCTCTGTATGTGCGTGATTTCCTGACTCTTGAATATAAGCTGTAATTTGTGCCGATAAATCACGAATGGAATCAAGGGTTTCGGCCAACGTCTCCTTTTTGAACTCATCGAACAGACTGGAAGGCGAAACGATTTGTTGCAGATCAAGCTCAATAATGGTCTGATACAGGACCGTAACCAACTGAAGCAGGCCTAACTCAACTGTCTCCAATTGGACATCACCTTTCTCCATGACCCTTTGGAAATCGTCCATAAACCTGTTCATCGTAACGTCATTGCCCGCCTTTAAGGCATTTTTATAAAGATCAAAAGAGAATAAGTGTGGCGTAACATCGTTAAGCGGGATATGTGAATACCGCGCAATAGCTTCCGAACCATAGATAAACCGATATCGATAGGCATGTAAGGCATTTTGATACGAAAAGGGTATTTCTTCAGGTGCCTGAACCTTCGATCCAAGCGCTGCTCCAAAGTGTAGTTGCTCAGGCAACACATTTTTTATAAGCTCCAGTTCCTTCAATAATAAAAGCTCCAGCTCTTCGTGATCCTTATTCAACTCACTGAAATAGATAAGCGCCGCTTCCTGGGTATTTAAGCTGATAAATTTATAAAAGCTATAGGCAGCATGCTGTTCATAAAAAGCCCTGAATTCCTCGCAATCTCCCTTAGTTATACGAATATAGCTAGTCATGTAATGACATTGCAAAGGTAAATAATCGTAGTAATCCGAGCCAACGCCTGCACCTAATACCAGATTTTTTAGATCATTCACTTTAGCTTTAGATTCTAAGGTTTCGATTTTTTGACCTAGCTTTGAGATTGTACTACCAATAATAGCGAATTCATTTTGCGAATAGTTTACGGTGCCTGGATGATAAAAGCTGCGAACATTGTTAACAAGCTTCTTCATCGGAACATATACACGTTTGGAAATCAAATAAGCGAATAGAAGCCCAATTAACAATACCAGGATACAGCTGACAAATATTTGGCTCTTCAGCTGCTTTGATGAGGATACAAATGAATTCATAGGCCGTATTAATACGTATTTCCATTGATTATTCGAGGTTTGGTCATTTTTAAAAGACAACACATATTTGTCGCGTTTATTATAATGAATTTCCTTATTATTCCCTGCTGACTCCATCCATTGCTTAGCAGTCTTAAGCCCCTCTTCGACGTTCGAGCCCGTATGGATAATAGGGCTGACCTTTTCATCAAAAGCATATAGCTTTTCCATCGGCGAGCTCATCGTGCTGGAAATCATTTTATTGATGTATTCTAAGCTAACGTCAATGTACATGGTGCCTGTTGATGTTTTTGATAAAGCACCATAGGGAAGGGCGATTGCGTAAGTCAACACCTCTTCTTCATCCGATAACGTTCTATATGTCCAGCGGTTTAAGGCTGGTGTCACTGAAGTTTTCAAGAAGGAAGCATCTGGAGAATTGTCCAGCTTCGAATAAAATTGGCTGTTATCGATGATATAATTTCCTTTCTCGAAGTATGTAGATATTTTGTAAACGCCTTCATTAGTAAGCTTGAAAATTTCGAGATCCTTGCGAAAAGCTAATATTCTGCTCGTATTGCCTTCCCATTCACTATCCAGTAAATAATTCAGCATAGATTGATTTTCTAACGACAAGGTAGACACTGCTCGGTTGCGGATACTGTTTTCGTATTTTTGCAGCAGCGTATTCTCCACAAAATCACTTGAAGTCATCAGTCGTTGCTTACTGTCTCTGGCAATCTCATCCACCATTAAGCGATTAGCCTGAACATACAGATAACTGCCCACAAGTCCGATTAAAACAACGGCTAATAATGTGAATGAAAAAATCAGATGGGTAAACCATGTGCCTCCATTTCTTACTCTGCCGCCGATCTTCATCACAAGCCCCCCTTTAGTTCATAACCCTATCTCTGTAACTTTCTAAATTGAAAGCATTTATAATTAAAGATACTAAAATACACCAACTTTAGCTATTATAAAATCTTCTGTTTAAAGATAACGCATCTTATAAAACCGAAAAAAAACAGGCTTCCCCGAAATTATTCGCTGGAAACCTGTTTATTAACCTATACAAAACATCTATCGCGACAAAGAAAGTAACTTCAATGCCCCCGCTCCCTTTTTGAATATGCCTTCACCCATGCAATCCATTCTAACCTGTGCGTATACATAAGGATCACAAAGCTCCCAAACCATACCCACAGGATAAGAGCAGACCACTTATTGATGCACAAATAAACACAAAGGAGCAGCATTCCGCTAACCACTTGCACACCATCCGAGACAGGTGAATTTCCTCTGCTTTTGTATCCGCTGCCGAGCACTTTCAACACTGCCAGGATAACTGCTAACGCTAAAGAGGCCTTGAATCCTGTCAACGCGCTCCATACCCCAAAGGTTACGGCAATCGCCTTCCCTCCTTTTCCTTTAAGAAATGGAGAGAAGGCATGACCGGCAATAGGAGCTAAGGCTAGCGGAATAATGAAATAACCCTGACTATAATGACTTTCCATTACCCATAAAAGAGGCAGATATCCTTTTAAAAAATCCAACAACACCCCAAAAATTCCGAATTTATAGCCAGATGACTTCCATAGATTCAAAGCCCCCGGATTACCGTCGCCAATGTCTTTCAAGTTCTTTTTACGCGCAAGACCAAGCCAATAGGAAAACATAAGAGATCCCGACAAAAATAAACCCGCGACCCACAATATGATCATTAGTCCCTAGGGCCTCCCACCTGGATCTGCCTTCCTTTCCAGCTTACATGCCTCAGAAAAACGACCTGATATATCGAATAAAGCATAATCAAGATAAAGAATAGAGTTGCCACCACGTGAAATACAGGAATAACGATGCCAAATACACCTACATATTTTATAAAATAAAAGAGCTGGAACATATAAAGGAGATAACCGATCAATAAAGGCATAAACCATGAAGTATTCGCAAAAATAAACACAGTTTCTGAGATGATGAGTCCGATCACCCAAAGCGCGATTGGAATAATTGTCCGCGGGCTTAACGTTGAGGTGCTTAAGACAGCCCCTTTACTGAAGCCTTCAATCTCACTTTTTATCCCCTTCGGATACATACGAAAAGATACTAAGCCATAACCGATAAAATTTCTAATGGGAACACCTGCAGCGATAAACTTCTCTCCTAAAGACAAATCATCCAGCACTTCAGATCTAATACTTTGATGGCCATTAACTTTTTCATAATCCTGCCTTAAAGCTAAAATACACGAACCGTATAATCCTTTTTTAGCGTTATTCTTTTCAAAAACAGAGGTGAATGTGAAGATCCCCAGCATATTCATGATTAAGGCAAGTTTCTCAAACAGCTTTTCTGTATGATGAAAAGGAACTACCGAAATGACACCTTTCGATAGCTCCCTTGCTTTTAATAATGAGGCCAGAGCGTTAGGCTTTAACCGGATATCTGCATCCAGAAAAGCAAAAATATCGCCCGAGGCTTGTAAATACCCATTCCAGACTGCCCAGCTCTTGCCCGTCCATCCCTCAGGGAGACTGCTGTTGGCAATAACCTTAACTCCATAGCTTTCGGCAATTTTCTTGGTCCGATCCTCCGAGAAATCATCCACAACAATAATTTCATAGGGGGCAATGGTTTGGAGCTGGAGTGAGTCGAGCAGAAAACGCAAATTGTATTCTTCATTTCTTGCGGGGATGATGATGGACAATTTCTCCGGTCCTTGAAAATGTTCGGGATGGGCGGCCAATATATTCTTTCTAAACAATATAAAACCGGAGAGACATCCAACACCTATAATAATTAACAACCACATTTACAGCTCCCCCCTCCTATAGCTATATATATGAAGGGTTAGTCCGTAATATATTCAATTCAAATTTAACCGACATTTACTTTTGCTGAGTATTGATTAAGCTTTTCTGTACACAAGAGCATAACGATAGCGAAAAAAACGATCATCGCAGGAAAAATACCCAGCGTGAATTTCGAAGCTAATAAGCCGATAAAAGGCGGCATCAGCGTGGTGCCGGTATAAGCTGTTGCCATCTGAAAGCCCATAATCGACTGAGCATGTTTCTTCCCGAATCGTACAGGGGTTTCATGAAGCATACACGGAAAAATGGGGGCTAACCCTAAACCTATAATCATAAATCCTACAAGTGAAACTATAGTTGGAAGCGGCAATACTAACAGCACCGTACCGATTAAAGCAATGAGCTGGCCATATCGAATTAGCTGTTTATTACTCATTTTAAAAGTAATGAAACCCGTCACCATTCTACCAAAGGTAATCCCTAGATAAAAAAATGATACCCATGTCGCTGCAGTTGATGCAGGAATGTCTTTAATGTTTACAAGAAAGCTGCTCCCCCATAAGCCCATACTCGTTTCGATGGCAGAATAAAATAAAAAGGTTAACATTGCTAGCTTTACCCCTCTTAATTTCCATGGTTTTGTGTTCTCTGCGGCATGCTCTAGCTCCGGATGGTTGAACTCAGGATCACTTTCAGCATTCGGGTGGTTATTGCTCCCAGCCACTCTATCCCATAAGGGCAGTGTAACGAATAGAATAATGACTAAGCTCAATTGTATGTAAGCAACCGTAAGATAACCTTGCCGCCATAGACCTTCTCCAGAGATAAAAGAGCCCATAATAATAGGACCCAGCGTGGCGCCCACTCCCCAGAAACAGTGTAACCAACTCATATGATGGGCTTTATAATGCGTAGCCACATAACTATTTAATCCGGCATCTACAGATCCTGCACCTAAACCAAGTGGAATTGCAGCAATAATTAACCAGACTAACGAAGGTGACCCTGCAAAACCAAGCAACGCTACAGCAGTCATGATACAGCTAATAAGAGTCACTTTCCCTGTACCAAAACGTTTAAGGATAACACCACTCATTAAACTGGACACAATTGTCCCTACTGCAATAACCATCGAAAGAATTCCAGCAGTACCTAATGAAGCATTTAAGTCCATTCTCATCACTGGCCATGCGGAGCCAAGCAATGAATCCGGCAAGCCTAAACTAATAAATGCTAAATAAATAATAATAAGAAAAAAAGTTGCCATAGTTATCTCCTTAATTGTTCTCATCTATTTGTTGTGAAACTAATAAGCCTAATCCAAGACTTTGTAATCCATTCAGATAATCACTTTTCAAGTTACTTACCGCTAACGCTGGAAGATGCTCCTTCGGAACGTATGTTGCACTCCGTTCATAGATTTGATTAAGCATGGCTGGAGCTAATTCATCCTCACAAAAAATAATATAATGCGGATTCAAAATAGAAGTCATAGTAGCCACTAATCGACTAATGGCATCCACACTATGAATCGATTGCATACTTTGTCCAACAGGATCACCAGTTAATGCCTCTATGAAATTTTTATGATCATACTGTGGCAAAAATTGAACTTCTCCTGAAAAAAACGTCTTTCCTCGCACGATTTCACCATTAACCGCGATCCCAGCCCCCGGACCATTTTTCCCTAAATACAGATACATTAGAGATATATTCTCTTTCAAATTTCGTTGCGTCATATAGCCGATTACAGCGGCATTCATATCATTTTCCACGATTGTCGGAATAGATAGTTGATCTTCTATGTGTCTTTTCAAATCTAAATTCTGATATTTCTCATAACCCGGAATCAGAAAAATCTGCCCATGATTCACCGCACCTGGAACTCCAATAGCCACAGAATGGATTTTAGGATTGGCCTTTTTTTCATCTTCAATAAGCATGACCAGTTTACTAACATCTTCCTCAAGAATACTGGGCAAACTCCCTTCTTTGATTACCTCGCCAATGCAATTATAGATGGTATAATTGGTTTCATTTTTTTCCAAAAAAACAGCCATCCCTAACCGATAATTCGGATTATAGGTGTATCTTATTGCCCTTCTTCCCCCACTTGACTCATCCAGACCGCTGACCGTTATTTCCCCTGCCTCTTCCATCTGCATTAGAAATTTACTTATCGTTGGGAAACTGTATTGCAATTTATGGCTTAACTCTGCCTTCGTTGCTTTTCCTAGTTCTAATAATGCTGTTCGAATACTTCGGATAATTTCAGATTTCATTTGCTGTGAAGGAAGTCGTTTCTCACTCGCCATGGCTCTCCCACCCTCTCACCTATAGTCATACTTACTTATTAAACGCGTTTAATAAGTAAGTATGACTATAGCAGCAATTAAACCTAACGACAAGTTAATTCTTGAATCAAGCTCCTTCAGTAGGTGCAAGAATGAAATAAGGAGGCGTATAGCCCCCCTTATTTCGTAGCATTTATCATCGTCAAAATCAAAGGCTTTGCAGAATTCGCTCCCACCTTCCAGGATGACTATCGTCTAAGTACACCGGCTGAAATCCTAATTTCAAATAAATACGGATGGCGGGCAATCTGAAATCATCGGTTTCTAAAGAGGCTGCCGCTCCACCTGATTCTCTTATTTTGTGCAAAACAGCAAGACTTACAGCATAACCGAGGCCTTTACCAGAATATTCCGGAAGCACTCCAACCATATGCAAGTACCAGCTCTTAGGGTCTCCACTGCCTAATTCCCAGGCCGTAGCTGTCGCTACAGGCTGATCCCCGCGGCAAATGAACAACAAACGATCCGAATACAAGGGTACATGATCACTGATTTTATCTACGAATTTAACTTCCCTTGTAAAAGAATGGCGGATAAGCTCTTCCCAGTTCCGTTCATCATCCGGCTCGAAATGACGAATTAGATACCCGGTAGGACAGAGAAAAGCAGGCAAGTCGGACAGTATATCTTTTTTCATTACAAGTTTGGAAAGGGTCTGATTCACCGTCAAATTTTCACCTTCGATCTAAAATCAGGAAAAGCTATAACTTTCCCACCCATCTCTACAGATTCCATAGATAATGTAAACACAGAACTCCAAGTAACGGCATCATATACGTCCACCGAAGGGGTTCGATCCTCCTGAATGGCAGAAATAAATTCTTCAAGCACCATAAAATCGCCTCCGCCATGTTTCGTCCCAGCGGCATATTCGCCCCATTTCATCCATGTCGGGTGATCATAGAGTGGTTGATAGCTGCTTAAAGGTTCCCACAATTCCTCTCCATCCTCTATATTTTTGGGCGAAAGATTCCTGAACCAGATCAAATCTTCTTCTTGCTGATGGCGGCCCGTAATATACGCCCCTTCAGTTCCTTGCAGTAAATAATGAGTTTTATTATGAGGTCGTACAGAGCTCCAATCTACACGCAGCTCAATCAGTACGCCCTTTTCCGTTTGGATGACCGCAACCGCGCTATCCCCTTGCCGCCAGAATCCCTCCCGTGCTGCTGGGTGATCTTTTCCATAATGCTCTCCAAAATAATATTGTAAGGATCTTGATTTAGAAACAAAAGTCGAGATACTTTTTAATCGATCTCCCTCAGGCTTATTGAGATTAATCCATTGGGCAACTGGACCTATAGAATGCGTCGGATAATTGATCCCGTTATACTGCTGATGTAACTGCCCCCGCCAAGTCAGAGATCCATCCGGATGATGAGTCAAATGACGCAAATCATGAATATATCCCCCTTCCAGATAAGTAATTTCACCGAACATGCCTTGATCCGCCATATGTTTAATCGTCAGATTGGAGCGCGAGAAGCAGTAATTTTCAGACATCATATATTTAAGTCCAGTTTGTTCAACCGTTTCGATAAGCTCCCAAGCTTCCTCTAAAGATTGGATCGAAATCACTTCGCTTAGGACATGCTTACCCGCTTTTAAAGCATCCATAGATTGTCTGGCATGCAAATGCATGGGGCTTAAGATAAACACTGCATCTATCGCCGAATCTTTTAACATTTCATGATAATCCCGATAGGTTCGGATGTCCGGAAATTTCTCTTTCCATTGATTAAGAACCCACTCATTCAAGTCACAAGTGGCGGTCAGATGTATCCGATCCGATAGAGAGTATAGTGCATTCATAAAACTGGCCCCGCGATTCCCGCCTACGATGGCTAATCTTACTGGCTGGCGATTCATTGCTGGTCCACCTGCTTTCTGTCCCTTTGAAGTCGATTGATGATTAGTTCCTGATCTCTCGCCTCCCCTTCAGCCTGCGGATATTTTTCATAATCAAAAATGCTGAGGGTAAATAATGAAGACCATTTACTTAATTGCTCGCTCGCCAGACTCACCATCTCTAACCGAATCTCATCTTCAAGCACAGTGAGAATTCGAGCAGCAGGAATATCCAGAATGGAGGCCGTTTGAATGAAATGCCAGTTTTCTTGTCTAACGATAGAATGCACATGATTATGCCCGTTGAAATAGAAACCCACACCTTGCCATTGCTTCAATATCGGCCAAATATCCAAGCTGGGATCCAGTGACATCATTGGCTCAGTTGATCTAGCCGTCGTATTATACAAGGGATGATGGCCAAAGACGAATAGTGGCTTATCTGTAGTCCGCTTCATTTGTGCTTCGAGCCAGGCTAACTGTTCATCATCAAGCGTTCCGCTCCAATCGTCACGATTTTCCCTTGCGGTATCCAGCAATATAATGATCGCATGGGTCTCTTCAATCACACTGTATCGCTGCTGCCGGGTGACGGAAAGGATTTCTTGCTTAGGATAAGTGTACGTATCATGATTGCCAAGAACATGTAGAAAACGCCTGGAATGCTTGCTGTCCTTAATCTTACCCATGATATAATTAAATTCGCTAAATTCTCCTGCATGCACCATATCTCCCACAGAAATATGATAATCGGCTGGGATGGACAAAAATAGATTCATAAATTGCTCGTAAAAAGCATCTCGTGCCTCTTTAATCAAAACCTTGTTGTTTAACAATTCGTCCGGATAATGTAAGTCTCCGATAATCGCCAGCCTCATAAATGCCTCCTCCTAACCTTTAATGCCAGAGCTCATAAAACTACCTATCACTTGCCGTTGGAACAATAAAAATCCAATCATTAAGGGTGCCGAGACAATCAGCGTAGCCGCGCAGACATCAGACCACTGTGCGCCTGATTCCGTGGCTTTTGCGAACATCGCCAATCCTACAGTTAACAAGCGATTTTCCTCTGAATTGGTTACAATTAACGGCCACAAGAAATCATTCCAATGAAAGCTGACCGACACGATGGCAAAGGACACATAAATCGGGCGTGACAGTGGAACATAGATTCTGGAAAGAATACGCAGCCGTGAGGCGCCTTCCACCCGGGCAGCTTCATCGAGCTCATAGGGTAATTGCTTAAAGGATTGTCTTAAGAGAAACACTCCAAAGGAGGAGGCAAAGTAAGGCAGCATAATCCCCAGCTTGGTATCCAGCAGACCCATTTCGTTCAACACCTGATAGTTGGAAAAGATAAGAACATCCGGCGGCACCATAATTTGCACCAAAAATAACAGGAACAGCAGCTCTTTTCCAAAGAAACGTACTCGTGCGAACGCATAAGCAGCCATTGTCATCGTAACGAGTTGCACAGCTAGCACAACACCGCACACCAGCAATGTATTCATTAAAAATCGTCCAAAAGGCGCTCCATTCCAGACATGAATCAAATTCTCGAACGTAAAGCCCCAAGACCAGCCCGAATCGATAGCGACGTCTTTAGGTAAAAAAGCCGTTCTGACCACCCATAGGAAGGGAATGATCCAGACCGCGGCAAAAGTAAATCCAACCACATGCCACAGTATCTGCTGGATTCGGCGCTTCGTTTTTTCTAAGTTCAACATGCGCTCCTCTTCTAAAGCTTTACGTGTATTCTGCCTTAATACTAAGTGCAGCTTTAATGGATTATCCTCCACGGATTCCACCTCCTATTCATAATGAATTTTCCGATCCCAGCCAAAAAACTGCAAAGAGGAAATCAGGAGCAGCAACACGATCATGACCACCGTCATCGATGCGGCCATTCCTTGATCGTAGAAATTAAAAGTGGACTCGTAGATATAATAAAGCAGCAGGTTGCTTGCATTGTTCGGGCCGCCTTTTGTCATAATCCAGAGATGGTCAACCAGCTTAAAGGAATTCGTTATCGCCACAACAGCCACGAACAATGTTGTTGGCATCGTGAGTGGAATTGTGATTCTACGAATGGAAGTGAACGTACTGACTCCGCTTACTGCAGCCGCTTCATATAAATCCTTAGGAATCTGCTGCATTCCTGCTAAATAAAAAATCATAAAATATCCGGCTTCTTTCCAAATCATCATGATGACTAATGCGCCCATCACCGTATCAGGTGTTCCCAGCAAATTCACAGGCTGATCTGCGATCCAAGAAGCCAGTCTGGCTAAAAGCCCAAAATGAGGGGTATACAGAAACAACCAAATGTTCGCCACCGCGATCATTGGGATCATATTCGGATAGAAAAAGGAAAGACGTGCCAGTCCCCGCCCTTTTATCGCTTTGTCGGCAAACAGTGCCATCAAGAAAGCCAAAACTATTGAGGTTGGTACTGTGCCAAGAGCGAACCATATATTGTTACTGAACACCTTCAAAAAAACATGGTCATGCAATAGATTAGCGTAATTCTCAAATCCTACGAACAAAGGCTCAGGAGTTGCTAAGTTTTTCTCATAAAAGCTGAGCCAAAGCGATTTAAACATAGGGTAATAAGTAAACAAGCAAAGAAAGAGCAGCGAAGGCAACACAAGTCCCCAGCCGAATCCGTTTCGTCTAAGCCTCTCACTCCATCCGGCATTCATACCATTCAATCCTTCCCTGTTAAAGGTTTCTAAGATTATTGAATAATGGAATGACGCCAGAACATGCTACCAAGGCTGTCCTGGCGTACCCCATACCTTAATAATTACTTATTGAAGGGAGCTAGTGCCTGATCTGCTTCTGCTTGCGCTTTTTTGAGCGCACCTGCGGCATCAATCTCTCCTGCCAATGCCGCTTGAATCTGATTCGTTATTGCCGTCGATACTTTACCATGATTATGAGTGGATAATTCCCGGAACGCATATTCCAGCTGGTTTCTTGCAACCAATGCTTGCGGGAAATCCGCCGTATATTTCTTCATTGCATCTGTATCATATGCGGATTTTCTTACGCCAACATAACCGGATGAGCTGCTGAAGAGGGCCGCCTGTTCCGAAGCCGTCATGTATTTGGCGAATTCCCAAGCTGCAGCTTGTTTTTCAGGAGAGCTGTCCTTGAAAATATACAGATTGCCGCCACCAGTGGGTGATCCAAATTGTTTTTGTGCAGGTGGGAACGCTACACCGAATTCGAATTTCGCATTATTTTTTACATTGGTTAAATTGCCACTTGTGTGCATCATCATGGCTGCTTTACCTTGAATGAAATCCGTTGGAACCGTAGCCCAATCAATAACACCTTCCGGCATCGCCTTATATTTATGGGACAAATCCAACCAGAATTGCAATGCCTCCACATTCTCCGGTGTATCAAACATCGCTTTTTTGCCATCGGAAGACATTATGTTTTGCTTCGGATCGGAAGTATTTTGCCGAGCAAGCATTTGAAACATCCAATATGAATCATCATTGCCCGGAATTTCCAGCCCAACGTGACCGTCTTTGTTCAGCTTCTCAGCATAAGTTACAAGCTCATCCCATGTAGTGGGTGGCTTCTCTGGATCAAGTCCTGCGGCTTTGAACATTTCTTTGTTGTAATACATAACAATCGTGCTTCGCTGAAAGGGCAGGCTGTACGTTTTACCTTCAGATTGAGTATCTTCCACAAAGGCGGGATAAAAGTCTTCCATTTGAATGTCCTTGTCCTTCGCAATATAATCATCCAGCGGAACAATCGCATTCATATCGAGCATACTGTACAGCTCTGTTGACATCATGACCGCTACATCCGGTGGCTGTTTGGCTTGTACACCCGCTTGGATTTTTACGGTATTATCTCCGTAATTGCCTGTGTACACGGGATTAACCTTAATTTCCGGGTGCTGTTCCATGAATGTATTAGCCATCCCATCGATTACTTTAGTAAGAGGACCCCCCACATTAACCGGATAATAAAAGGTAATCTCCACCGGCTTAGTAGCTGGAGTCTCTGTGGATTCAGGAGTTGCTGCGATTGCTGTAGGCTGAGCGTTATTAGCTTTCGCTTTGGCCTCAACTGTACTGTTATTGGCTTGACCGCAGCCCGCTACTGCCAACATCGAAATGGATAATAACGTTAGAATGGTTTTGGATTGCTTTAGCATTTCTGTTAGCCCCTTTTTTCGCTTGGATTTGAATTAGAATGCATAATGGCGAAAGTTCACACTAATACGATTTGAGCCTACATCAAGAATATGAAGCTGGGCACCATCAGCGGTGGGCAATACAGCAATTCCCTGAGCTTCAGTACCACTAGGCAGATTGCGATCAAAGGCCACAGATACGTTTCCAGTCTCCGGATCAATCTGGTAAACCGTTTGGGTTGCGTTATCCGTAGAGGCATATAGAACACCGTTGTACACTTCGGCACCTTGAATTCGATCAATGCTTTGGGAAAGTGGAACGGTTGTGATTACATGCATATCGTCGAGGCTAAGTACATTCAAGACGCTTGCATTACTCCACTGAGCTGTATAAACCTGACCGCGAGCGGCATCCACCGCTACCCATGGTACACCGCCAATATGCAAATTCAGCGGCAAAGCATACGATGTGCCTGTATATTTCAAAGTGTTCACATCATAAAGGGCGATGTAAGGATGCTGATAGTTTTTGCCGTCTTCAATAGGAGCGTATATTTTACCGTTATAGTAGGAAATATCACCAATATGGTCTCCACCTTGGGAGGCAATCTCCAGTGGAATAGCCAATTCATTCCGTGCTTTTACGGATTTTCCATCAAGTCCAGTCCGTAAGAGCCCATACGAGGAATTAAAGATCCATGAATTCCCGTCTGTAGCCACCCCTTGTCCTCTTTCAAGAGCATCTAGTACCCAAAAGGTTTGCTTGGATACTTCATGCCATCCAGCAGTGATCATTGAAGCTGAAGTTGACTCTGCGCTGGACTCTACCTCGGTGTTTACTAGGTTATCCGGTCCGACAGGTGTGGCAGATGCTACTAAAGATAAAGAACTGGTCGTAAGTACCCCCGCGCAAATCAGACTGAATAATCTTTTTAATCTCATGTTTTCTCTCCTCCTAATAAGGTTGTAGTTCGGCATTTGTACGCCTTACTTCAACCTTATTATAGGAGCTGGCTGCAGCTCTCTAATTGAACAAAACACTTCATTTCTTGAATAAAACTCTCATTTACAAGAATAAAATTAATAAACCATATGATTAGGCTTGGAGGCGCTTTGATTCGCATACAGCTTTGGGGTTAGGCCGGTTTCTCGTTTGAACAATCTAGTAAAATGTCCTTGATCAGCGAAACCCACCTGAGACGCAATTTCCTTCAACCCAATTTTCCCGGAACGAATAAGAAATTTAGAACGTTCGATTCGCAGCCGGATTAAATAGTTATGGGGGGTATACCCTGTCTGTTGTTTAAAAATCCGAATAAAATGTGATTGGCTCATATTAGCCATGGTTGCGAGATCAGTCAGTTGAATCTCATCTTCCAGCCGCTCACGCATAAATTGAATGACCTGAAATATCTCTTGGTTGGCGGGCGTTTTACTGTTTGAGTGCTGGGGGATCACAGAAGAATAGTGTTGTAACAAATGAATAATTAACATATTTGATAAAGAGTCGCTGTATATTTTCCCTTTGGCACCGCCATTCTGCAATTCCTCCAGCATCCAAAGCCCTAATTGCAGCAGCTTGGAATCCTTGACATGAAATTTGCGGTCCAATTGGATATGTCCTTCCTTCAGATAACCTGATTCACGAGCAATCTCTTCGATGACCGCTGGTGTAATTTCAATTTTCAAAAAATAGAGCGAGGTTCTGCCCCAAGGACAAAGAAGGCTCTCATTACAAGGGGTAATATGAATGGTGTAATAGTTTTCGTAGTAGGCTGTGCAGTGAATCCCAATTAAATATTTTGACTCCGAGGATGGGGTGAAAGCTTGCTGCGGGCTATACCATTGTGAAACCTGAAGCTTATCCCAACCATAAGTATCGCTTGCAAGAACAGGCTGGGTAGTGGTAAAGGACGATTCTTCCATTTCTCTCATATTTCATCCCCCTTTTCCCCTCAATATAACAAGCCTATATACGCTCCGCGTCAATGAGCTGTAAAAGCTATATTAATTTCCACTCAGCTTCGAAAGGTGTATACTTCGAAACAGCTAAAAAGAGGGGTAGCCCCCTCTTAGTATTTTTGCATATTCCGTTTCTACTTATTGAAACTATCTACTCTTATTTCTCATCCAACCACAAAATCGCTGTAACGCCACGCGGATAATATTTACTGCCCGTGATCTCACCGGAAATAATCTGATCGCTCCAGCTCCAGATGGAAAGCTCCGGATGGGTGAGCCAAGCTACGTGAGCACGATCCGCTGCCGCTCCCCGTTCCTCCCATTCCAGTCCCAGAATGCTGCGGGCGATGAATTGGGAGAGATAGATTTTACTGAGCCAGCTATTATTGCTGGTTGAAGAGATTTTCCAGCCTCCGTCTTCGAATAAGCATACTCCCGGCTGTAACACCGCATGCAGATGCTTGTCGAGTGCGCCAATATAGGCGGCGAACCGTCCATTACGATCAAGAGCTTCTTTGCAGCCTGTAAAGTAAGGGAAGACAAGGCCTTCGATAGCCGGAATGATCTTGGAGTCATTGCCTTCTCCAATGACAGCCGGAATATACCCGTCTGCTGTAACACTTGCCACCATTGTTGCGGCGCATTTTTCAGCCTGATCCCCTGCTGTTTTGGACTGTTCCGCACGCCCATGCTCTGCAAATATTTTCTCCATAGCCAAGTAAGCAGCCCAGCATTTTCCTGCCAGATAAATATTGTTACGAGCCTGACCTAAAGACACATCCAGACTGTCATACGTAGTAATTTCGGCTCCGCCCATCGTACGTGAGCTATCAAGCCCCATGACACCATTTCTTTGTTCAGGATCTGGATGATCGCGATTTACCATGCTATCCAGGCATTTCTCCATAATACTCAGATTACGTTCCATCCAGCCCCGGTCGCCTGTATGCTCTACATAAGTTGCTGCACTCAGCACCCAGTTAACCAATTGTTCATGTGTCATATGTGAGAAACAACCATCAATGCCATAGACCTCATAAGCAGAATATCCCGGACGTGAAACTACGTTGGCTACACCCATATCATGTGTGAAGCTAATTCCACCTGGATACTCTGTATCCTCACCCGGGAAACGCACCGTATCTTCGTAGCTGAATCTTTCCACGAACATATCTAGTTCATTACGTACAGTCCAAGGATTCAAACGCAGTTCATAAAATAACTGATCGACGGTAAGATCAAAGGTATTCATCATCCGGTATTCGCCTTCGTTGACGATCCAAAATGGCTTATTCTTGTAGTCCAGCAATTGCGTGGAGCCATAATAACTACGAATCGCATGCGCTAACATAAAGGTTTGATCTGCGGATAGGTCATCATGAGTAAATCTATCGTTAGCTTGCTCCGCTTCTTGCTTAAGGATATCAAATCTAGCTAATGCATATTCAGCCACTGCCTCTATATTGTTGAAATAATGATTGTAGTAATAAGAAGCATCAATTCCTGAGGTGACATAACCTGAACGGTGAAAACAAATAGCAAAGCGGTAAGTTTCTTTTACTCCGGCTGGAACATCCATGATCAAAGCGCCGACTCGTCCCAGTCCAAAGGTCCAATTCTCCTGCAGCTCCTCCGTTAGAATATCCTCCATCGTGAAATGCAGTGCGGACTTTGCAGTTCCTTTTTCCGCAGCAATCGCAATAAATCTTCCTTGGCCAACGCCTGTAATCTCCGATGATACATCATCCAGTCTTCTCATTCCGCTATACACATCTGTTCCCTGAAAACCAAAGAATGCACGGCGCGAGGTGGCGGATGAGGAGTTGTCCACTTCGAGTTCAACCAGCACTGCAGGCAGCAGCACATCCTTCATTTCTTCTATAGAGGCAGTTTCTGGATCCGGTACAGAACGAACGGGGGACAGAATCCGGAAGGTCAAATCACCCGCACTCCAGCTGTCTGTGGCTACATGAAAATCTCTGGAAATCTCATTCTCTTGAAAAGGGAACAGAATATTCTCCTTATCAGGATTAGGATCCGGATTCTCAATATCATAACGTTTGCTTTCGTCCTCACCCCCGATTTCATGAAATGGCAGTGTATCATATCCCTTCCCGTCAGCACGTTCTAATCCTATGAATATATTTTGTCTAGGTGGTTTTCCAATCTCCAGATCGAAACCTCCACTAGCTCCTTTGAATCCTAAAGTGAAACTCGCAAATGCACCAATCGGTGAATGATGGGCATTAAAAAATTGATTATGCGCCATAAATAATAACACTCCTTCCAGCATGGTCCCGGATACCTCCGGGCTATATCTCCATGTTATCGATCTTTCCGGAAGTACAACAGGGTTAAAGCCTTCTTTTATTTGGGCAAATCAAACATCGATAAAAACCTATGTTATAATGAAGCCAAACTTTACAGTAAAAGAGGATTGAAATGATCTCGAATGATCCCGCTTTTCATAATTCTATTGATGGCCAGATGTCTCCAGACATCCAAGCGGCTTTCCATATCTTCGCCGCGCATTGGAGAAAAGTAAATCCGGATTGGCAATATCCCTTACACACTCATCCTATGTTTGAGATTAACGTTGTACTGCAGGGTGAGCAACATATGACGGTCGGCAATAAATCTTTTATCCAGCAAAGCGGTGATATTTTGTTCATTCGTCCCGGTGTAGAACATAGCAGCCTCGGTTCGAATGCTAGTCGTGACATGACTTATTACTGCCTACATTTTGATATTGATGATCTGATTTTACGGCGAGCTTTGCTAACAGCAGACGCTGTTAGTCTAAGTGGGAATACCCCGGAGCTGCGAGCCATTCGTTCCGCTCTAGATGTCATCATAAATTCTTCCATCCTGTCAGAGTCAAAGGACACACACAGAAATCGCCTGATTACATTGCATGCTTCGCTGCAACTTCTAACCGCGCTCAGCGGCTGGGTACTTTCGGAGATGCCCCTCCTGGCAGATACAGAAGCTACGGAAAATACCGTCGCCTTAGCTAACGCCATCGAAGGATTGCTGCAAGGATCTGTCTCCTCCGCTGCAAGCACAGGCGAAAGAGGCGGCGGTATTGAGCACATTGCGGCAAAACTCGGATACAGTACAACTCACTGCAATCGTGTTTTCCACCAAATTTATGGCATGTCGCCAAGACAATATTTATCCCGCTTGATCATTCGTCACGCCAAACTGCTGCTAATGGATAATAGTCTATCTGTCGAATCGGTTGCCCACCGGCTAGGATACCGGGATGTGTCCCATTTCAGCAAGCAATTCAAACGCTGGACAGGTCTCCCGCCAATGGGCTACCGCCGTTTAACCGCGAATCCAAATACGCTTTAGTGATTGTTTCCCATACAAAAAAAAGGGATGTACCCCGCAGCCCACTAAGTGGTCACAGGATATATCCCTTTTTATGAATTAACCCTTCGTTGCACCAGACGCAATCCCCTTAACAAAATACTTCTGCAAGGCGATAAACACAATCAGCACAGGCACAACCGACATTGCTGTTCCTGCAAAAATCATATCCCAACGTGAGGAGAATTCTCCGATATAACGGTAAATTTCCACGACCATAGTTTTAGCCTGTCCTGAAGGCAATACCAGCATCGGCATCAGGAAATCATTCCAGATTCCAAGTCCGTTTAAGACCACCATACTGGCTGTGACGGGTCCTAGCAGCGGGAAAACAATTTTCCAAAATATCGCATAACGAGAACATCCGTCGATCTCTGCCGCTTCTTCAATCTCTCTAGGAATGCCTTTGACAAAGCTTGTATACAGCAGACATCCAAAGCCCACCGCACCGGCTACATAAATTAGAATTGGACCGGCAAGGCTGCCGTATAACCCCAGCATTCTAAGCTCTTTAAACAGAGGAATCATATACGCCTGAAAAGGGATCATCATTCCTGCTAAAAAGTAAACGAACATGAACCGGGTCCATCTGGCATTTCTGCGTTCAATTGCGTAGCCCGCCATCGGAATAATCAAGACCTGTGCCGCAATAGAAAATGCTGTCAAAATCAGACTATTCAGAATAGCCCTTGGAAACTCTGTTTCAGTTAACAGATATTTAAAGCTGTCCAGATAAAGGGTTTTCGGAAAAGCAATGGCATCCTTCATAATCTCTGCATTACTCTTGAAGGCTGACATCAAATTAAAGAAAATAGGAAAGAAAAAGATAATAGCCACTAATAATGTAACAATGAAAAGTGCGATTTGCCCAACTCTTTTGCGTGTTTGCATCGTCATCTTAGAGCTGCACCTCCCGCTTCTGGAGAACCTTCACTTGGAAGACTGTAATGATAAGTATGATTAAGAACAAGACCATCGCCAGCGCAGTACCAAAACCTTGTCTTAATTCACCAAACCCAACCTTATAAATAATATAAGTTAATGTCTCCGTCTCAAAGCCCGGACCACCATCAGTCATGACGGCAATCTGATCAAAAATCTTCAAGGCGCTGATCATCGATAATACCATACATACAGTCATTGACCCCGCAAGCAGCGGAAAGGTAATATGCCGGAACTGTTGCCAGCCCCCTGCTCCATCAATACTGGCCGCCTCATTCAATTCCTGCGGAATACCTTGCAATCCAGCGAGATAAATGATCATATAATACCCCGCGCCTTTCCAAACGGTAGACAAAATAATCGACAGCATCGCATATTTAGGATTGCCCAACCAATCCACAATCCAGGTTCCAAGCCCAACAGACTCCAGAATCTGATTAAATACACCAAAGTTGTAATTCAGGATCATCGCCCAGACGAAACCCATTACGATCCCACTAAGCAACGTAGGGAAATAAAATACACTTCTGAATAAATTCCGGAACCAGCGTACCTTATCGACCATCATAGCCATTGCAATTGCTGCAATATTCTCTAGAACAACAAGTGAAATAGTCATGATCATCGTATTTTTCAGTGCGTTATGCACCCTTGGACTATTCCAAATTTCCACAAAGTTAGCGAAGCCGATATACCTTACGTTGTCGCTAATGCCATCCCATGAGGTGAAGCTTAAATAGACACTGCCTACCGTAGGGACGATAACGAACAAGGTGTACAAAATAAATGATGGTAATATGAACAGCAGAGCGTAGGACTGCCATTTTTTCTTTTTCTTTTTGTGCTGCACAGTGCCTATCAATGACTTGTCAGCATTTACTGCGGATGTAGCCATGGCTACTCTCCCTCCCTTAAAGACCGCGCTTGTTAAAAAGAGAACCTCTGCAGCAGCAGAGGTTGCTCGATCAGGCGCTGCTCTTACATCTGATTAGCTTTCACTTGGTTGTCATACTCTGTATCCGCATCTTTCATGTACTTCGCTACATCTCCATCTTTTACCACGAGATCCTGCAACAGCTTGTAGTACCAGTTACGGAATTGTGGAGGGATTAGATTGTCTCCCCACCAGTTATTGATCGCCAACGATTTCACTACATTCGGGTCAGCAATAAGATCCAAAGCCACCTGCATTTGTTCACTTGTGTCATAGGTTACTTTCTCTTTTGTTGAAGGAATCGCATTTATCGTTGCTAAATAGTTCGAATACTGTTCTGGGGCGAAGAAGAAACGGATAAAGTCTTTGATGGCTTCTGTTTTGTCTGCATCCTTAGCGGCTTCAGCCGATAAAGACCAGCCTGCAGGTGACGGAAGACCTATGACATTGATTTTCCCTTCACGGTCAGGAAGAGCATAGAAGCCAAATTCAAAGTTCGGGTCTGCTTCAGCGATTTGTGTAAACATCCACGTACCGGAGTACAATTGTGCTGCTTTGCCAGAAACAAGAATCGAAGCGGTCTGATTGTCGCCCGTGCTGAGCCAACCTTTATCGACATAATTCTTGAACAATTCTTTGAAGTCCGTTATGCCTTGAACTACATTAGCATCAGTGAAGCTGACCGTTTTAGCGGTACGTTTGGAGTTCCAATCTGCATCTTTCGAGTAGACCTCATCAATCAGGAATTTGTTAACCCAGAAACCCATATGGAAAATATCTTTTCCGCCTACTACAATCGGAGTAATGCCCGATGTTTTCAATTTTTCTTGGATGGCGATGAATTCGTCATAGGTTTTTGGAAGCTCGGTGATCCCTGCATCCGCATAGGCTTTTTTGCTGTAGATAATCCCTTGGGGAGCGTTCACTTGCAGCGGTGCGTTCCACACCTTACCATCCACTTGTGGAGGGGCTTCGAATAAATCTAGCAGATCGGAAGGCAGCTCTACAATCTTACCCGCATCGGCAAAAACTTCTGTATCCCGCATTTCCACCAGGTCCGGGAATTCACCCACAGCATCCTTGGTTTTCAGCCAGTCAAGATAGGCAGCGGATGAAGTTTCGCTCAAATCTTTAATAGTGACATTTGGATTAGCTGCAGTAAACTTTTTGACCGTATCTGAGATAGCTTTTTTGGTGGCCGGATCTCCGGAGGCGTAACCTATCGTAAAGCTAACCTCTTTTTTGTTCTCTTGCGGTGTATTTGAAGGCGTCTCGGATGCTGGCGTATTAGTTGCCTTACTTCCTGCATTATTATTATTTCCACCGCAAGCAGTCAAAACTGTTGTTGTGGCAAGTAACAATACGGATAGTTTCATCATTGTTTTTTTGTACATATCATAATAGCCTCCCCTTTTAGTGAACCGTGGAAACTGAAGCAAGATGTGCGCATCATCTCTCGAAAGCGTTTCCGTTGCTAATAGAATAGCATTCCTTATAAATAGTTAGAATGAACTTTTTTAAGCGGGATATGCGGTGAATTTAAGAATAAGTAAAAAAAGAACGAAAGACCGCAGTCTTCCGTTCATCGTCTATCCTTTACGCATTCTCCGAATCCGAGATTTTATACGGATCCTCTACAATCGGAAGCAACAATAGAATTGATGTCCCAATATGCTCCCGGCTGCTGATAGATACCCCGTATTCTGCTCCGTACACTGTACGAATTCGTTCATGTACATTTTTAAGTCCAACATTTTTGCTAGGCGAACTAGGCTCTTCCAAGGTTTCAGCCAACTGCTGTACCTTTTCCTTGCTCATACCGATTCCATCATCATAGATCGTAACCAACAGCATTTCATCTTTCTTTTCGATCGTCAATCCAACTGTCCCTCTGCCTTGACTGCGTAAGCCATGCTGGATAGCATTTTCAACTATCGGCTGAAGTGACAATTTCAGAATGTACCAGTTCAGATCCACTTCGGGTGAGAGATCGACTACAAGCTCAAATTTATTCTCATACCGCACAGAGATAATATAGAAATAATCCCGTAGATGCTCCAGCTCCTGTCGTATGCTTACCCTGTCCTCTCCATAGTCGATTACATATTTCAACTGGTTAGAGAGCGATAAAATCATATCTGCGACCTCATCATTATCTTTATCCACCGCATTCATTCGAATGACTTCCAGGGTGTTGTATAAATAATGCGGACGAATCTGACTCTTCAGAGCATTTAACTCCGTCTGCTTCTGCTTGATCTGGGCAACGTAAGCTTCATCGATATAGGCTTGTAAACGCTCGACCATTCGGTTAAAACCATGGCTAAGTCTACCCATTTCATCATTGCTGTTCACGACCATCTGGGTATCCAAATTACCGGATTCTACGATAGCCATTTGCTTAATTAAGTTCCGAATCGGAGCAGCCAGCCGCCTAGAGAACCAGACGCCCATGATGATCATTGCAATCGCACAAATAAACATCGCTATAAACACCGTCGTACGGGCTGAAAAAAGCTGATCGAATAAATTTGCTCGATGAATTCTGGCAGTCACCGTGCCTTTAAGAAAAGGAATCTCTTCACTGAGAACGATCATCTCCTCGTCCTTTTTAGCCCGAAAAGCCTCTCCATTCGCTGACCTTGTCTCATTCGTGAAATATACATTTCCGTCGCCATCCAGCAGGAATAATTCATCCTGTCCCCCCAGATTTAATTCTCTGAAGAACTGATTAAATAACGAAACATCCACATCCATAAACAAGGTCCCTACTATCTTGGGATCTTTGGTGACACGCCCGGAAATATCAATTAAAGTACGGCCGATGGTGAACACACTGCGCTTTGAACCTGTATAATATTCTTCGGAATGGGTAGGGAAAATAGCCACTTGTGAAGGATTTGGAGCCATTTTAGTTAACCACTCTTGATAAGGCAGCAAATCAAAATTGACCCCTCTGTTTTCTTTTTCCTGATAGTAGAGCTTATCGTCTGACTCCCTATGAAAATAAACACTGGTGATGTAGGAATCACTGTAGAGAACTGTTTTTAGAAAGGTTTCAATAGGAATCGTATTGATCTGCTCCAGCTCATTTACATTATAGGTTTGATTCTGCGAATAACTCTCGATAAAACCTTCATATCGTCCCGTATACATCAGCTTAGAGACCTCATTGTACTGATTAAAGGCTGAATTCAGGTTATAGCTCATATATAGCACCATTTGCTGCAAATTGCTTGTTGTGTAACGCTCGACATATCCGGAAAACGTCTGCACAGAAATGTAGCTAAGTGCAAAAAGCGGAATTAGGCCGACTAATAAAAAGGAAGCGGAGAATTTAACAAATATACTTTTGGATCTTCGGCCCCAGATAAACATGAATGAAGGCATCCCCTTTGCTATCCATCTGACTATTGGCTTTTGAAGGATTGCTTATATTCTTGTGGCAGCTTGCCATATTTCTTCTTAAACATATCGCTAAAATGCCGGGCATTGTTGTAGCCTACACTATCAGCAATCTCATAAACCATCATATCGCTTTGCAGCAATAAACGAAGGGCATGATTCATCCTCACCTCAGTGACATAATTCTTAAAGTTCTGTCCGGTATGTTTTTTGAAAAAGCTGCTGAAATAATAGGAATTCATAAACATCATCCCTGCCATAGATTCCAGTGTAATATTTTCTGGATAATGCTCCTCAATATAAGCCTTCACCTGGGATAGCTGTTTCAGTTCCTTACTGCCCATGCGACTGCCAATTTGCCCGGACATTTTGCTCAAAAGCACACGGAAATCTTCCTCCACCTCTTGGAAGGTAGAATAATTAGCCAATCGTTCAAGAATCGGATTTGTGTCCTGAAGTGATGGACCTGCCTCCACACCGAATTGAATAAGCTCCTGTTCAAGCTGCAAGAATGTATTGTATACGGTAGAAACGGCTTGGTTTCTATTCCCGCCTGCCGTCTGCCGGATCGTCTGAAATAATCGCAGGCACTCTTGCTCAATTTGTTCTTTGTGTTGTAATTTCATGGCAATCCCAAGGGCGGACTGGATTTCATGCAGCGGAGCTTGAATCAATGTTTCACTCTCATACCTGCTCTCTTTAACAGGAATCACACGATTAGGCCCTGTAAAATATTTATAATTTAGCGCTTTCAAAGCTTGGCGATAAGATTCATCAGCATCATCCATACCGTCAACAGGATTGCCTACCCCAAGAGTCACCTTTAATTTCAGAAAACTTGTAATTTTGTCATGGAGGTCTAAGGCAATTCTCGCTGGTTCCTCAGCATATTCATGCTGGAGCAGGATACAAAAACGTTCCCCTTTACGGAACATATAGCTATTATCGCTTTGCTCCACGGTTTCTTTAATAATGTTAGACAGTGCAAAATCAATTAGCTTACGTTCGCGTTCTTCCCATCTGGAAGGCTGCCCCGACGACTCGTCCGTCTCTACCAAACAAATACTGACGTAGCGACTTAGCGCAATAATCCCCATATCAAGCAAGGTGTCTGCTGTTCCCTTATTGCCGTCCGTCAGCTTGTCGAGCAATTCTTCGATCGTTAATCTGCGGTTTCTCTGTTCATAATGGTTCAGCTTCTCTTTGTTGCGCTCACCTTCTGTTTCTTGACGAATAAGGGAAACGGCTTTGCTCACAACCTGTTCCAGCTGATTTTTGTTCACGGGCTTCACCAAATAATCCAGCGCACCATATTGCAGTGCTTGACGGGCATACGTAAACTCCTGATAAGCGCTTATAAAAATAACCTTCACCGCTCTGCCAGCTTCATGAATTTCGCGGATGATATCAATCCCTGTATATCCTGGCATGCTTATATCACTAATAATCAGATCAGGATCACAATCCTCGATCTGTTGTTTCAGCTCAATTCCATCACTGGCCTCTCCAACAATGGTGAGTCCAAGCTTCTCCCATGAAATCAGTTTTTTTAGGCCTCGCAAAATCACCGGTTCATCATCTGCGAGCAGTACCCGAATACTCTTCATTATGCAGTCCTCCTACCTTAGAGAAATCATCCCACAGCTGTCCAATCATCTTAATCTTATGATAACAGACAAACAATCTTTGGTGCAGCTTCAAGCGGATGAACTTTCTTAAGAAGAAACCGCAGTTTCTTAAGAATATTATATCTACGCTTGTTACTACTCACCTGTTATTTTTATCTAAAGTTCAATGAAACAAACTATCCTCAACTTTAATATTGTTGAAATAGAAACAAAAAATCAATATAATTTGTTAATGTAAGAGCGCTGGGAGGACAGGCCATGAACAAAGAAGATCAGGTCATGATGGGTTTCAGGGACGTATATAACAAGATGGTTTGGCTTAATAAGGATAAGATGGAAGACAGTCTTAAGGGTTATAAACCTTCTGAAGTACATTGCATCGAATACATTGAAAAAAATGCAGATTCCAACGTCACAAAACTTGCAGAGTCCTTTTATATGACTCGCGGTGCCATAAGTAAATTAACTAAGAAGCTCATCCAAAAGGGCCTCATCGAAAGCTACCAAAAATCGGATAACAAAAAAGAAATCTATTTTAAGCTTACTGAGCAAGGGAAAGTAATTTATAAAATCCATGAGGACCTGCACAAAGAGTTCCAAGAGCGGGATAAAGCCGTATTTGAGCAGGTAACTGAGGAGCAATTTGACAGTATGCTTAGCTTCGTAGAAAAGTATAGTAGGCATTTGGATGCAGAAATAAAGAAACAGGGTATAGATTTTAATCCGAATAAATTCGAATAATGAAAATGAAACTCCATGCAGCCGGGCTCTTATGAGAAAGGCTGCATTTTTATGGTCATTATTTTGTTGACACGGAAACAAAACCGTGATAAAAATGGTGATGTACCAGATTTGTTTCCAAGGAATCAAAAAATCAATTTTTGAGGAGAGAATTTAATGTTCAAATTCAGATCACATAATGAACAGAACACAGAGCAAACCGTAGATAAACACGCTCTAATCTTCGGTTTGATCTCTGTGTTTCTGTGCGGAATAGGCTTCAGTATCATCATGCCCGTTGTCCCATTTTTAGTGCAGCCTTATATAAGCAATCCGGGAGAACAGGCTATAGTTGTCACGCTGCTGACGTCTGTTTATGCAGTCTGCGTATTTTTTGCAGCCCCTGCACTTGGAGCTTTGAGTGACAAATACGGGCGTCGTCCATTACTTTTGGTATGCCTTTTGGGTTCCGCGATTGGATACTTAGTTTTTGGGATAGGAGGAGCGTTATGGGTACTTTTTGTTGGACGTATAATAGAAGGTATAACCGGCGGAAGCATAGGTACTATCTTCGCCTATTTTGCTGACATCATTCCTCCAGAACAGAGAACCAAATACTTTGGCTGGGTGAGTGCGGTTGTAGGAGTAGGCACCGTCATTGGTCCAACGCTAGGCGGTTTACTTGCCAAGTTTGGTTATTCTGTACCTATGTATTTCGGAGTAATAATAACCTTATTAAATGTTGTTTACGGATTCTTTTTTATGCCTGAGAGCCTTGACAAGAACAATAGACTAAAAGAAATTACCTCGGTAAGACTGAATCCATTTACACAGCTTGCAAGCATATTGTCCATAAAAAACTTAAAAAGGCTACTGGTCTCAGCATTCTTACTCTGGATACCCAACGGATCTTTACAGGCTGTTTTTTCACAATTCACAATGGATACTTTCAGCTGGAAGCCTGCACTAATCGGACTGATGTTTTCAATTATGGGCTTCCAAGACATCATTTCACAGGGTTTCATCATGCCTAAGCTTTTGCTGAAATTTAAGGATAAACAGATCGCAATTCTTGGAATGGTTTCGGAGATTATAGGCTACAGTCTTATTGCACTATCTGCTTTGTTCTCATACTATCCGCTTTTTATCGCTGGAATGTTTATATTTGGTTTTGGGGATTCGATCTTTGGGCCTTCATTCAATGGGATGCTTTCCAAGTCTGTCGATTCTAGTGAACAAGGGAGGATTCAAGGCGGTAGCCAATCTATTCAGGCTTTAGCAAGAATGATTGGGCCTGTCATTGGAGGTCAAATATATGTATCACTTGGCCATGCTGCACCCGCTTTTATGGGGATGATCCTGATAGCTGCGGCAATATCCGTTTTGTATAAGGAACGCATGTAAATATGTAATCTTGCAATCTCATGTTACAATACAACCTGAACTTATATTTTTAGAAGGCGGTTGATACTGTTGATTTACATCATCAAATTTGTATACAGCTTTGTGCTTCCTCCCGGCCTGTTTATCGTGCTTCTGCTAGGTTTAGTCATTTGGTTATGGAAAAAAAACCGCCGGCCAGCACTAGTTCTACTCGGGGTTACACTATTAATGTATTTCTCCATGACACCCTTAGTCAGCGATGCGCTGATCGGCAGTCTAGAACGGAAATATCCGCAGCCGGAAACTTTGCAAGGAGATGTCATCGTCGTACTCGGCGGGGGCGCCAGCTCTGGCACACCGGATATAGACGGCGAGGGCAATTTATACGGATCAGCGGCAAATCGCCTGCTTACTGCTGTTCGCCTCCATCGGCAGACAGGTCTGCCAATCTTATTTTCTGGCGGACAAGTATTCTCCGACAGTGGTAATGAAGCGGATATCGCGCAAAGACAACTACTGGGTCTGGGCATACCCGAAGAGGACATCCTGATCGAAAATCAATCCCTCAACACGGAGCAAAACGCTGTAAATACCGCAGCCATCCTGCAACAAACCGGACTTATAAAACCTATACTAGTTACTTCAGGTTTTCATATGTCCCGAGCGATGTTGCACTTTAAGAATGCAGGGCTAACAGCGCAAGCCTATCCTACGGATTATATCGCCAGCGCTGATATTGCACTGCAGCCCGCCAAGTTCAGTCCCTCCCCAGGAGCGATCTCCACAACAGGGTTAGCATTGAAAGAATATTTAGGCCAGCTTGCTGCTCGGCTATTTGATTAGTTCTGTAAATTTCGCATGTACAACCTCAGCGAGTAACTGTGGGGCTACATCCATTTGCTGGCCAATCTTCCCAGCGCTGACAGCCATTGTTTCCAGCCCTTCTGCGCTGCTCTCAATGAACGTGGGGTACAGCTTTTTCATTCCAACAGGTGAACAACCACCGCGGATATAACCTGTCCATTTCTGCAGATCCTTCACTGGCAGCATCTCAATTTTTTTCTCTCCGGCGGCTTTGGCCGCCTTTTTGAGATCCAGCTCTTCGGCAACAGGGATAACAAATACATAAAGATTTGCACCGCTATGAGCGACCAACGTTTTAAAAACCGTCTCTGCCGCCTTTCCAATCTTCTCAGCCACAGCCGTGCCATGGATTAGTCCATCTTCATTGTCATAGGCGAACACTTCATAGCCGATTTTTTTGGCATCCAGCATTCGCATCGCGTTGGTTTTGGTTACTTGCATTGTTGACCTCCCTTTCTATATCCTCTATTCCTTACCTTTATGATCAAAGAGGCCCCAAAGCTATGATAGCTTTCAGGACCTCCTGTTGCTGCCGTGCCCATTAATCTCTGGGATAATTAACCTGCATGATATCCATAAAAGGAACTTTTATGATTTCTTCATGGTTACTGAGGTGTACTTTCCCGGTTCGCGAATCCATTTCCACGATCATGCCGCGTACCTCTTCTTCTTTTCCCCATACGGTCAATAAAATCTCAGAACCTTCTTGCTTAGCTTCAACTAACTGATTACCTAACTCCTCAAGCACAAATTCATCTCTTGTGGGCCGCTTGGCCACCTTTGCTTTTGCCACACTAATCCTCCAATAAGCTATTACGGATATTAAGTATATTAAATACTAAGTATGAATGCTCTCATTTATTATACCATGTTTCAGATTAAGGCTCGAACCCCTTCTGGCTCAAGAATAGCTCCTCTTCGGAAAAAACTTGCTGAAGTCCTTCATACACTCTGCGATATGCTGCAGGATCATACCAATCTTCCAGTTGCAGCTCTTCATATAGGGAATAAATCCCTAATCTCCGTGTGCGTTTGCCGCCGCTGCCGTCGCCCATAAAATAGTCATCCACACAGACTCTATCCACCAAAGCCCTTAAGGTTGCTGGAAAAGTTGGACTGCTTGGCAGTACTGGCGCTATAGTAGCTTGAATGGGGATGCCAGCTTCACGTAAAAGCTGTAACGTCTTCAGTCTTGCAGCAATGGGAGGAGCGCTTGGTGTGAATTTTTGGCGAATATCTTCACGGTCTGTTTCTACAGTTATACTTACACGAACCTTATCCTCTAAACGTAATAATAAATCTATATCTCTGCGAACCAGCGGACTACGCGTCTGCACGAATAGGAAATCGGGCGGATCTTGAACCATAACCTCCAATAAAGATCTCGTCACCTCTTCCTTGTGCTCTACCGGTTGATAGGGATCTGTGCTTGACGACATAAAAATAGAGACGGGACCTTTGGCCTTCGCTTTGTGCAGTTCTTTTTGTAATATTGCAGCCGCTTCTTGTTTAACATCTACCCACGTCCCCCACTCCTCTTTGCGGAACAGCGAGACAGGCATCTGACGTACATAACAATAGGAACAGCCATAAGTGCAGCCCGTATATGGATTTAAGGAATGACTGTAGCCTGACAGATAACCTGTTCCTTTATTCAGCAAGGTTTTTGGGGAGGTGTAATTGGACTCTATTTTCATATATCTGCTGTATACTCTCCTCTCTCCAACTGAAGTAGCTTGGTCTTCATATCCAAACCACCCCGGTATCCTGTTAATGTCCCATTCTTACCAATAACCCGGTGGCAGGGCACCGTAATCAGAATCGGATTCGCGCCAATGGCAGTCCCTACCGCGCGCACCGCAGCTGGTCTTTGAATATGTGTGGCAATATCCGAATAGGACCAGGTTTGTCCATATGGAATTTCACATAACGCCTTCCACACCGCAAGCTGAAATGGAGTTCCCTGATAATCAAAAGGAATGCCGAAGCTCTGCCGGTTCCCTTGCAAATATTCACTAAGCTCCCTCACATAAGGCGCCATCTTCTCATCGTTCTGCACCAGTTCACTCCCCGGAAAACGACGTCTAACCCATTCGCTTAATTCCTCAAAGGGGTGCTGCTGCGAACCCACATAACTTAACCCCTTCTCAGTGGCTGCAATATAAAAACTCCAATCCTTATCGGTTAATAATGTCCAGTATAGAATAGCATTTTTTTTATTCTCCATGATTCGGTCCCTCCAAAATAAAATCAGAAGCCAACGTTACTTTCTGTTTGTTAAGCTGACGAAACTGTGTGGGTGTATACCCCGTTTTTTTCTTATATAAAGTAATAAAATATGATGTATTGGGCAGACCCACACGCAATGCAATCTCAGCAACTGCCTGCTCTGTAGTAAGCAAATACTCAGATGCCTTAGCGATTCTCTTTTGCTGTATATAATCCACGGGAGTGATTCCTGTTACTTTCTTAAAGGTTCGATGTAAATGATAAGGACTGCCATGACATACCTCAGCTAACGTTTCAAGGGTGAGGGGGGCCATATAATTATGATCAATGTACTCCGTCATCACAGCTACCCATTCCTTATCAGGAAGACGCTCACCTGTCGGTTTACATCTTTTGCAAGGACGAAATCCGGCTGCCAGCGCTTGTTCAGCATTCTGAAAAACACACGCATTCTCCCGATTGGGTGCTTTGGATTTGCAGGAGGGTCGACAAAAAATTCCTGTAGTCTTCACCGCATAAAAAAATATGTCGTTATAAGCAACATCGTTTTGCAAAATAGCCTGCCATTGCTCCTCAGTCATTTGTTCCTCATCTTCAATCCTGTTCATCGCCTTCACCTCTAATGCAATTATACCCCTGAGCAGGCTCATCTGTACTCAATTTGGAATGGAAAAGCAAGATAGTGAAATCCAAAAGGGTGAGATTGCTCGTAATTACACTTTGTTTAGCGAATACGCACTACCTTTGTCAACCGTGCAGGGAGCCGCTGCTGGACAACGAATAGTACTCATAACATGACTACGTGAACTGGAGGAATCGAAATGGATATTCTAAAAACAAAAGATGCCGCAGAGCTGCTGTCAGTTAGTCTAACCACAATTAAACGTTGGGCTGCCATGTTCCCTGATTTTTTTCCAAAAGACCGATTTGGCCATTATGTTTTCTCGGAGCAGCAAATCGACCTGCTCAATCATATTAAAGACCGTATTAATCACGGAGAGGCCTTGGAATGTATACAACTCACACTCACGAATGAGCAGCAAATTTCCACATCACAACAGGAAAATCCACTACAGCACACAGATGCTGAGCCTATGAAGGATATCTTGTCTCGCATCAACAATGTTGAACGTGCACTCGATCAAAAAGCCGATGAAGTAGTATTGATCCAACTGCTCCAGCAGCGTGAGGAGCTTGAGGACCTACGAATAATGATCAAGCAAATCGCGGCATCCATAGAACCGTTGCAAGTGTCTAACGGCAAACCGCTCACCTCTTATGAAAATTCCCAGTCCACTGCCACTACCAGACTAACGGCTCCGCCAAGAAAACGCGGCCTGTTACGTTCTTTATTTTTCTTTTAAGCCTGAAATGTAAAAAAAGAACCTACTTCAGACAATCGCGAAGTAGATTCATATAAATTAAAAACATATTTAAGCTCTCCCCCTGTCACCCTAAACGGTGGCGGGGGTTTTCTTTTTCCAAGCAAAAAGCTCACTCCTCCGGAACATCCTACTCTTTATGCAATAAAGCTGCTCCTGCAATTCCCGGGTGTGTCATTTCGTATGGATCCAGAATCAGATTAAGCTCTTCTTCGGTTAGCACATTATATTTAATGCACAATTCCCGTACAGATTCCCCAGTCAAAATCGCCTCTCTAGCGATCCGCGATACCACTTCATACCCCAGATGCGGGTTCACAGCCGTAATGATTCCGACACTCCGCTCCACGTCCCGCTCAAGCTTTTCCTTATTGGCTTCAATCCCAGCCAGACAGAAGTCTGTGAAGACTTGGAAGGAATTGTTCATGATGCTGATGGACTGAATGAGATTGAACACAAGCACTGGCTCCATAACATTCAACTCCAGTTGACCCGCTTGGGAAGCCAGACAGATCGTATGATCGTTCCCTATGACTTGAAAAGCCACCTGATTAATGACCTCTGCCATAACCGGATTAACTTTGCCCGGCATAATTGAAGATCCAGGCTGGCGTGCAGGCAATGAAATCTCATTAAACCCAGTCCGCGGACCGGAGGCCATCAACCGCAGATCATTAGCGATCTTGGACATGTTCATCATGCACACTTTTAGAGCAGCAGACACTTCTGTATAGGCATCCGTATTTTGGGTGGCATCGACGAGATGATCTGCCGTTACGAGCGGCAATTCACTGATCTCAGCTAAGTGCTCTACCACCAATTCAATATAACGAGGATCAGCATTTAATCCTGTACCCACTGCTGTTGCTCCCATATTGACTTCATACAAATGATGGCGTGTATGCTCAATACGTTTGATATCTCTTTCAAGCACTCTGCGATAAGCCTCGAATTCTTGACCCAGACGAATCGGCACTGCATCTTGAAGATGTGTCCGCCCCATTTTTATCACAGGATCGAATTCATCCGCTTTTACCGCAAACACATCATGCATTCTGTGCATCGTTACAAGTAGCTGCTCCAGCAGTGAAAGTGTGGCAATATGAATTGCCGTCGGAAACGCATCATTTGTAGACTGCGCCATATTTACATGTGAATTGGGACTTAAGTGACGATAGTCTCCCTTTTCATGGCCAAGCAGTTCTAAGGCACGGTTAGCAATAACCTCATTCGCATTCATATTTAACGAGGTACCCGCACCACCCTGAATAGGATCTACAATAAATTGCTCATGCCACTGACCCTCGATGATTTCTTCTGCTGCTTTCACTACAACTTCTCCAAGCCCTCGATAGAGACGGCCAACTTCCATATTTGCAAGCGCAGCGGCTTTTTTTACAATCCCCATCGCTTTGATTAACTCTTTGTGAACCCGATAGCCCGTAATAGGAAAGTTCTCGACTGCGCGTAGTGTCTGAATCCCATAATAAGCGTTCTTATCTACCTGTTTACTGCCTAGAAAGTCATTTTCTACACGAAATTCAGTTTCAATCACTGTTATATCCCTCGCATTCATTATGATTAGGTTTATTAGAAAATAAGTAAGCGCAATCATTTCTATCTCACTTAGATATTAACCTTTATTGTGACAAATGTCTCTCAGAAAAATAGGGTTTAATGTAATTAATTACTATTTAGTAACCTAACACCGCTATTCTAAAGGGAAATGTGCTTAGGAAGGATTGAATTACCAAATCGTTAGGTCTAGTTTATCCAGATAAATCGTCGCTCACCCCAATTATAAGTATTTTGGACAAAATCACGTTTACGGATACTTAGGTATCTATTGCGGGCTGTGCAATGGGGCATCACATCCTTTCATGTAGCTCCTTATTAAAGAAGCCGGCCAAAAAGGCCGACTCGGATTACTATTTATCACAGTAATTGTGTTTTTTATACTGAATAATGATCTAATGAGATCTGAATTCCATTAAGCTGAGCTTGCGGTAATTCTAACTCCCTACTAATACTCAAAACTAAGCTTTCACCATCCATGTTGGTATAATTCGCTGCTAATACCTCTCCCACTTCGAAATTCCTTTCTTTATGAGCCATAGCTGCGGCAAAAGCCTCTAAACCAATAATACCACATTCGGCAGCTTTCTTAATGCCCAATGCTTCAACGATCACACCGCCCGGCATCCCTGCGACGGATACCTCTATGAATCTGGACCGTTCCTGCAGCTGATAAGGGTGAGATAAATAAATAACAAAATACGTCTCACCAACTTGCCCGTACAATGTATACGGCTCTTGTTTCCATTCCCCTTGGGGAAGTACACCGATGATCGTATTCTTCTCACCCTGGGGGATTGGGAATAAAGAAATGATGACATTCTTGTGATAGAGAACCTCCATATAACGGCTTTGATGGCGGGGATCTCCCTCATTGTAGCCTTGTCCCGGATGGAAGAAATACAGCTGATTTGCGCTTCCCTCTCCACTCACAGGTAACGAAAAAGCCCAGCGAAGCTGCTCATTATCGAATTCCTCAACCCGCTCCCACATCCCGCCTGCTGCAAACTCCTCTGTAATATAAGCATAGGAATGAAGCAAAGGCTGCGGCTGTGGATCCGTTGGGACAACCTTCTGAGTAATCTTCCCTACTTCCATTGGTATCTGGCGATTCATAGCTGCGGCTAATATTTCATCGGATGCTTGATAGAATAATAAACCGGCATACTCAGTGCGCGGCATCCTCTCAGGCAGCTGGAAATCTCCAAACTGAACATAATCATGAAGTACATTAGCATCGCCGGGAACATCATGCGGCCAGCCTCTAGAATGCGCACCAACCCAAGCGCCACGCAGATAGAATTCAGCTCGTACATTCCATAAATGGTCAAGCATTTCTTTAAGGCTCGTAGTAAGCTCCGTATCCTCAGGCGGGACAAGTTCCAACGCGCAGGTGAATGCCTGCACCCAATGCCAAAACCACGGTAGACTGCCGTATTCCGGCATCCCTTTAGTACGAATATAAGCCAGCGTATCCTTCAGACTCTGCCGGCCATCCTCAAGCAATATTTCATCCGCAAACAGGGTGCCAAAAATCAGCTTAGCAGCTGTATATTTAGCTTCATGATGCCCAAAAGTAACCACCGGCTTACGGTAGAAATCACTGCGATAAATATGTCCAAACGCTGTATTCAGAACTATGCGAAGTTGAGCATTTAATGCTCCTCCGTATCTTTTGCAAAAATACGCCAGCAGGTTGCCCATAAGCTCCACTGGTAACTCATGCGGTGACGCATCTCGCGGAACCGGATTCAAACCGAGCGGCCAATGACCATATAACTCCGTGCCGGGCTGCCGGTTCTGAAGCATTAAGATCTCCAGCAGCACATCCTGTGCTTTCTGTTTCGCTTGCTCACGATCAAAAGGCAGCTCAAAAGAATCATCAACAGCCGCTGCAAAAAGATACGAAGCATAATAAAAGTTATTTCGCACATCATCATGGAACCAGAGTCCACTTTCCAATAAAGGGCGTTGCTCTGCTTCCAGTGCTATATTAAAAATAATTTCTTGCTGACGTTCCTTATAAGTACTCTGGATATTTTTCAACCCCGGCATTACTTTTCAACCTCCATCATTTCAGTTTTATATCATCTTCCGGCATTCATGAAAATCGAGCATAATAGCTCTATTGTGCACACTTTCCGTTCATTTTGCAATTGGAAAAACCAATAAATAAACATAAATAAACGAAATAAAAAAGATTAGTACTTGTAAAATGAACATAAATGGACTAAAGTGTACCTATACGAACGATAATATGTACACAAAGGAGATTGAACATTCAATGGAAAGACGTTTCGCATCCCATCCTAATGAAGTAAAACAATTTGACACTGAGCGCCTCCGTAAGGAATTCCACATTCCCGTTATTTTTGCTCCTGATGAGCTAAAGCTTGTCCTAACCCATGAAGATCGTATGATCGTTGGTGGAGCTAATCCTGTAAAAGAAGAGGTTACGCTAACTACTGACCTTAAAGAACTTGGGGTTACTTATTTCTTGGAACGCCGTGAACTGGGCATCATCAATGTCGGTGGTAAAGGCTCCGTGGTTGTAGATGGCACAGAATATGAAGTGGATTTCAAAGAATGTCTTTATGTAGGTCAAGGCTCTAAAGATGTAGTCTTCAAAAGTGCAGACGCTTCCAAGCCTGCTAAATTCTATTTGAATTCTGCTCCTGCCCATCAGTCCTACCCTACTACCAAAACCACACTGGCCGATTCTGAATCCGGTGCGATGGGTGGTCTGGAGAACTCTAACGAACGGACAATCCACCGCTTCATTCACACAAATGGTGTGCAAAGTGCCCAACTGGTTATGGGTATGACCCAACTGAAACCAGGCAGCATGTGGAACACAATGCCAGCACATACCCATCCACGCCGGATGGAAGCCTATTTCTATTTTGATCTTCCGGACGATTCCGTTGTGTTCCACCTGATGGGAGAACCAGACGAAACCCGCCATATCGTAATGCATAACGAACAAGCCGTTATTTCTCCAAGCTGGTCCATCCACAGTGGTGTCGGCACTCATAACTATACTTTTATCTGGAGTATGGCTGGCGATAATAAAAGATATGATGATATGGACCCCGTATCCATGAAAGAATTACAATAGAGATAAATCAACTACGGAAAGATGAGGCAGGCGGATGAACCCGATACGACGACACGAGATGATTATGGAAGTTATGCTGAACCAAAAAGATGTAACGGTGAATGAACTGAGCGATAAGCTTCAGGTTACTGGAAAAACAATACGCGAGGATTTAAGCAGGCTGGAGGAACAAGGGCTGATCGTACGTGTACATGGCGGAGCTGTGCTGGCACAAAGCGACCAGTTTGGTATTTTGCCCTCCAAGGACCCGCTGGATAAATACTCTGACGAGAAGACGGAGATTGCCTTGCGTGCGCTTGCTCATATTGAACCGGACGATATTATCGCTCTTGACGGCGGTAGCACTACGCTTGAAATTGCTCGGCGTCTGGACAATATGCCACTAACGGTAGTCACCAATGATGTATACATCATCAGCGAACTGGTTCCCAAAGATAACATCCGTCTGGTCGTTCCCGGTGGTTATCGTGTCCGTAATATGTTGGCTGGTCCTGAAGCCGTCTCCTATGTACAAAAGCTTAATATTCAAAAAGCATTCCTTTCATCGACTGCTATTCATATAGAGCATGGGCTCTCCATTTATACCGGAGATTTAATTGAGTTCAAGCAAGCCCTTGTATCTACAGCCCGTAAGGTATTCGCGGTTGTAGATCATCATAAATTCGGCCATACTGCACTGCGTACCTTTGCTTCCCTACAAGAAGTTGACGTGATTCTGACGGACAAAGGGCTCTCCCCCGAAACGGCAGATCAGTTCCGCAGTGCAGGCGTTACCATTGAATGCGGGTAAACCCGGAATAACAATCCATTTACAATAAAGGGGCGTAATTTATATGTCATCATTATTCAGCTTGGCAGGTAAAACAGCTATTGTAACAGGCGCAGCTCAAGGTCTTGGACAAGGAATCGCGCTTGCATTTGCAGAAGCCGGTGCAGACGTTGCATCTGTCTCCCTTAATTCGAGTGAAGAAACTGTAAATGCAGCAAAAGCTTTTGGAGTAAAAGCAGTTAGTATCGAATCTGACTTAAGTGATCACAGCAAGCTGCAAAGCACTTTTGACCAAGCGCTAGAGCTGACCGGACATGTTGACATTCTCGTAAACTGCGCAGGAATGATCCGCCGTGCACCGGCAAAAGATCATAGTGAAAAAGACTGGTTTGATGTCATCAATTTGAACCTGAACACAGTTTTCCTTCTGTCGCAAATCGCAGGCCGCCACTTCCTGGAAAGAGGATCCGGCAAAATCATTAACATCGCCTCCATGCTCTCCTATCAAGGCGGAATCAATGTCCCTGGTTACACTGCGAGTAAACACGGGGTTGCGGGTCTTACTAAAGCTTTTGCCAATGAATGGGCAGGCTCCGGTCTGAACATCAATGCAATTGCACCAGGCTATATGGCTACTGAAAATACCGCTCCAATCCGTGCCGACCAAAGTCGTTCGGACTCTATCTTAGACCGTATCCCTGCAGCACGTTGGGGAACGCCTGATGACGTTAAAGGCCCTGCTGTATTCTTGGCTTCCGCAGCATCTGACTACTTGAACGGTCACGTTCTTAATGTGGATGGCGGATGGATGGCTAGATAATCCATACAAAAATGGGTGTCCCATAGGGGCACCCATTTTTTGTGTGGATATGAAGCACTATCAGACTCAACTGAACAATCTGCACACGCAGCAGCTAAAGAACTCAACTGAACAATCTGCACATGCAGCACCTAAAGGACTCAGCTGACCGATCTGCACACGCAGCAGCTAAAGGACTCAGCTGACCTTATACACCGTTTTATCCGCTATTTGGATAGCTATCGGACCTCATAGCCGCTATTGGTGCAAAAAACACCAATTATAAGCTCTTTCATGAGCAATAGCGACGCTGGAGTCCGAAAACCTGCTCAAAAGACGATAAATTCGCAAATAGGGGCATCTGGGTCCGAAAATCTCAGTATCAGTGGTTGTGGATCGTTCTGCATCATTTAAATAAGCTTGCAATGGAATTCACATCAAAATCACTAGTCATTCTAAAGTTTCCCGAACTGTATTTGTCCTTCTTATCAAGATCTGTCACATACAGGAAGTTAGTATCCGTAAGATTCATGCCAAACCTCAAGCTGTTATTTACAATAATACTTATCCAGTAGGTCTCCGTAGATTTGTCCAAAGCACTACATCTTCTCAATTTTACATCTGAAAAAGCATACATGATCTTTTCAATTTCCTTCGGATCTTCAATCACTACCTTTTCATCCACTAAAGATTTCTCAATCTCGATTGAGGTGATTTCAGTTTCATCGATTTGATCCAACACTAAATTCTCAAATGAATTATAACTATGGTAGAGATTAATAATTACAGGGATTTCGATTAATAAAAAAATAAGTACGAGAAATACATAACGTTTCTTCATATTCATAATTATGAACACCCTATTTCTACAAACTCCTCTGGATGAGTGCGAATATATTCGCCGATAATTCTATGCGTATTTGGTGTCAGGTTCTTATATCGTTCGAATAACTCACTAATTACTTCTAACAGCTGAGGGTCTCGATCCAAATCCGTGATGGCCGCATCCGCCCACTCTTTACCCAGTCGATGATTTCTTTCCTCGAGAAATGTCTTTGTTTCCTGAAGCAAAAGAATCATGGGTGAATCGTCAAAAAATCGTATGCCTCCTATCACCCCTGTCCAATACCCTGGCAGGTCTTGCATGTAGGAAATCCAAGCATAATATTCCCCTTCGGAATTACAGCTGTGACCATATAGCACTCTGAACATGCATAAGGCTTGTTGCCCCTCTGTGAGCTTCGAGATCACTTCTGATTTGGTCGATGGCGATTTTCCGCGAATCAGCTGAAAGGTAGGCTCCATACAGGCCCATCCTAACCTTTCATCACTTAAAGTGTCCAAGTCTTCCCGCTTCATGGCTACTAAATTCATTTAACTCCTCCTTTGATTAACATCCAAAAATATACATATATTTCTTAACGATGTCAATAAAAATCACTTGGGGACATTAAGCAATTCGATCGTTTTTATGATAGGCTTTAAGCAGTAGATATTTTCACAAAGGAGCTTTTTTATGCATAATGAGATACTTACTATATTTGATGAAGCGGGTCACCGAATCGGTACAGCTCCACGGGCAGAAGTACATCGGTTAGGACATTGGCACGAGACCTTCCACTGCTGGTTTATAAGCAAAACCCAAGAAATCCCCTATATTTATTTACAGCTTCGTAGTGAGCAGAAACAAGATTATGCAGGATTGCTGGACATCACGGCCGCTGGACATTTGCTGACACACGAAACGGTAGAGGACGGGATTCGCGAGGTTCAAGAAGAACTCGGTTTGGAGCTAGCTTTTGATGAACTGATTCCCTTAGATACAATTCCTTACTGTATGATCAAAGAAAATCTTATCGATAAAGAACGAGCGCATGTTTTTGTTTATAACAATCCTTATCCTCTGGACGATTTTAAGCTGCAAGAAGAAGAGGTCGCAGGAATAGTTATCACAAAGTTTGCCGACTTCCGAAGCTTTTGGCAAGGAGAAATACATAGTCTACAAATCAATGGTTTCAAAGTGGATTCAAACGGACAAAAAATCAACATTCAACAAAGTGTGGATCGGACTCATTTTGTGCCTCATGAAGCAGCCTATTTCACTCGGATCATTGAGGGCATCGAAGCAATAATTCTAACATCACCCATCGTCACGGAGGACATATGATCATTAATCCTCAAACATTTACAGTGAATGGAATCCAATACAGCATTAGATCTGCGGCCTCTCATGATGCTAAAGTGTTATCTGAATTAAGGGTGCGGATCGATGGAGAAACCGAGAATTTAGATCGGGAACCAGGCGAAGCCTTTATTGACGAAAAAGGGTTTGAACAGCTTATTCAAGCCGATTCTGAGAAAAATAATAACCTTTTTCTAGTCGCAGTAGTTGATAATCAAATCGTTGCGTTCTCCAGATGCGAAGGTTATCCCTTAAAAAGATTTGCTCATAAAGTAGAATTTGGAGTATGTGTGCTGCAGGATTATTGGGGATATGGTATTGGAAAAAATCTTCTTGCCGAATCGATTGCCTGGGCTGACACTAATGGTATTCAAAAGATCACCCTAAATGTGCTGGAAACGAACACCAACGCTATTAAGCTATATCAAAAGCTTGGCTTTGAAATTGAAGGGATTTTAAAGAAAGATAAACTTCTATCGGACGGCAAATTGTATAACACCATTATGATGGGAAGAGTTAAGAACTGATTCTATTCAAAAAAAAGGCAGAACCTGAAACTCAGGTCCTGCCTTTTTATTATACTAATGCTTTACGCTTCAACATCGCAAGTCCATTCACCGCTAGATTCAATAGGGCCGGAGCTGAAAGACCTGTTTCCAAGTCTGTGTATTCCGCTCCATCCAGCTCTACCGTTTGCGGACTGCCGCTGAAATTTTGCACAAAAACATAATCACTTTCGCCATCTGTGCGAAGTTGTGCAGTCACACCTGCTGGAAGCTCACTATCCATCGCACGGGTAATTCCTGCCTTAGATGTGATCGCTGCGTATAGCTCAACATAGAACGAAGTGTCTTTCACACGGGTAGCAAGATGGTACGCATTTCCTTCACCAAAACGATTGACTGTAAGCGCTGGACGGCCCGCATAGAAATCGTTGCGATAATGCCCCAAAGCCTCTGCACCTTCCAAATGAATCAGCTCGGCTATCTCATGCGCATCGTAGTCACCGCTTAGCTTAAGTTTATTACCTACCTCCATTACTAACCCGTTCAGATCACGGCTGTGCAGCCCTTCTGTCTCCTCTGCCCAAATCCCCAGTGTTCTGCGCAGTGGACCAGGGAATCCTCCCAGATGACATAAATCCGTTTCGTTAACTACTCCTGACCAATAGGTTGCGAGGAAAGTGCCGCCTTGCTCCACATATTTCTCAATGCGCTTTCCATTCTCTTCACTAATCAGATATAACATAGGGGCAACAACCAGCTTGTAGGCAGACAGATCATCTCCAGAGCCTATAATATCAACTGGAATGCCCAGCTCCCAAAGTGCACGATAATGCTGTAGCACCGTCTCCTCATAACGTAATCCGGAATTACGGATGCCTTGCGCATCCTTTATCGCCCAGCGGTTGTCCCAATCGAAAATAATCGCCGTCTGCGCCGGAGTGGACGTACCCACTACTTCCGTCATTCCCGCCAGCGTCTTTCCTACTTCCGCTACATCTTGGAATACTCGAGTCTCGGAGTGGCCACTGTGGTCTACAACTGCGCCGTGGAACTTCTCACTTGATCCGCGGCTTTTGCGCCATTGGAAATACTGCACAGAATCCGAACCATGCGCTACCGCTTGCAAGGAAGACAGCTTGTGCATTCCGGGACGTTTCAGCTTACTGACCGATTGCCAGTTCGTAAGGGATGGCGTGCTTTCCATCAGCAGGAACGGTTTCTTTTTAAAAGAGCGCATTAAGTCGTAGTGCATCGCCGTCCATGCTGCCAATCTAGTATCGTCACCGTCTTCGGTATAATGCCAGTCTGGATAAGCGTCCCATGAGACCACATCCAGGATTTTGGCCAGCTCGCGGTAATCAATGCCATCGATCATATGCATATTCGTCGTGATTGGCAGCTCTGGATTATAAGGACGAACGGTATTGATCTCGTGCTGGCAGAAATCAATCGTCCGTTCACTAATAAAACGCCGCCAGTCAAGATTCAAGCCGTGTACTTGTGTCTCACCATGTGGAGCTGGGGATTCAATCTGTGACCATGAAGTGTAGGTATGGCTCCAAAAAGTAGCCCACCAAGCATGATTCACCTCATCCAAACTGTTATTATATTTCACTTTCAGCCATTCTCTAAAAGCATCCTGGCAGAGCTCGCAGTGACACTCCCCACCGAACTCATTCGAAATATGCCAACCGATAATGGCTGGATGCTGGCTGTACCGTTCCGCTAACTTTGCATTCAGAATTGCAGTTTTCTGCCGGTACACTGGTGAGGTAAAGCAATGGTTATGACGGAAGCCATGCAAATTGTGAACACGGTTACGCTCCACTCTTAAGACTTCTGGATATTTTTGCGACATCCATGCTGGGCGGGCACCACTTGGCGTTGCCAAGATAGCGTAAATCCCATTCTCTGCAAAAGAATCAAGTACACCATCCAACCATTCGAAAGTGAACACACCCTCTTCAGGTTCAAGAGATACCCACGAAAAAATGCCTACGGACATGACATTGCAGCCCGCCAGCTTCATTAATCGGATATCCTCACGCAATACTTCCGGATATTTCAGCCATTGTTCAGGATTATAATCAGCACCGTGCAGCATGACACCAGCTTTTCTGCTTATCGGGGAATGTTTTTTATTCATTGTGTACGATCATCCTCTCAATTCTGCCCATTTATAGAATGGGACTATTCTCTGATGATAGGCTAGAAGCGTAAGCTATCTTATTCAGGAATCATCATTTATACTATTTATAATATAAGAAAATTCATTTCAATCAGTAGGAATATAGTCTCGAAGTGATAGCACAAAATGAAGATGAGGTGATAAACCTGCTACCTTTTTCTCTGATTGAATTACCGCGCGACTCTGGAACGTTGCCCTTATCCCCCTACTCTGTAGGTCGCCATATCCAATTCCATCATGTGCGCCCAGCAGGATTTCCTGTGTATCAAATCTTTTTAATCCGGACCGGAACCGGGTTATTTCGTGATCTGGAAAGTGGCACAGAAATCATACTGGAACCGGGGATGGCTTTTGCCTTCCCGCCCGATCGAGGCCATGAATATTATCCTACCTCTCATGAACCGTGGCATGTTGGCTTTATCGGCTTTCAAGGCAGTCAAGCTCATGGATTGCTGGAAGCGCTTGAACTGCTCCCTTCTGTTCCTTATCGAACGGATCGTTTTGAACAATGCTGGGAAGAAATCGGCCAAATCTGGCATACGGTGAATTCTCCTGCCCCCAATCGGCAGGACGAGATGTGGATGCAAGAGTTGTCTATCACACTCTATAGACTGCTCTTGATGCTGCGCCCTGCCAAGAGTTCAGAAGTCTCCGGTAATCGTCTAGCCTTCGAGTCGGTCCGAAATGAAGCCCTAACTACAGCCGTCGGGCTGATCAACGAACATTACACAGAACCGCTTCTGATCTCCAATCTTGCAGCAGCAGTCGGGTACTCTGTGCAGCATTTCCAGCGTTTATTTGTGCAGGAATATGGGGTCACTCCGCATAAGTATTTGCAGAATCTGCGGCTGGAGCGGGCGCTGCAATTAATGACGGAGGATGTGGAGATTCCCGTTCAAGATATAGCGCTTCAGCTGGGCATGGAGACTAATTATTTTATACGTGTCTTCCGAAAAAACTACGGCTGTACACCCGGAGTAATGAAAATACGTTTGCTACAAGACGAGCAAATGAAGTAACGCTTCCAAGCCTAAAGAAGATATTGTAAAATTAAGCAGATGATAGCTTGTAAATTGGGGGCACCTTAATGAAAACATTATCTGATATTAACTTTAGAGATCCCTATATCCTATCTGTGCCTGAACTTGAACAATACTATTTATTTGGCACAGATGGCCTAACAGCTTGGAGTGGCGCACCTCACGGCTTCGATGTATATATCAGCTCAGATCTTCAGGAATGGTCCGGGCCCATTGCTGCTTTTCGTCCAGATACTGATTTTTGGGCTGATCATCATTTCTGGGCACCAGAGGTTCACCGCTACAACGGAAAATATTATATGTTCGCTTCTTTTAAAGGACATAGCGTTCCACGGGGGACACAAATATTAAGCGCGGAAACACCTGAGGGTCCTTATCTCCCTATCAGTAATCATCCGATTACCCCTGCTTCTTGGGAGTGCCTTGACGGAACGTTATATGTAGATAAAGAAGACAAACCTTGGATGATCTTTTGCCGTGAATGGATTGAAGTGACGGATGGAGAAATGTATGCCGTTCGGCTGAAGGAGGATTTAAGTGCTACTATTGGCGAACCTATGCTGCTTTTCCAGGCTTCACAAGCTCCTTGGACGGTAGGCGGCAAAGAAGGGCAATACGTAACTGACGGTCCTTTTATGCATCAGACTAGCAGTGGTGAGCTGCTTATGTTGTGGTCTAGCAGTGGAGCTAGTGGTTATGCCATGGGTTTAGCCCGATCCGTCAGCGGTGACATTAGCGGACCTTGGCAACATGATCCTGAGCCTCTTTATGCCAAAGATGGCGGACATGGAATGTTGTTTCGTGATTTGACGGGCAGACTTATGCTGGCCATTCATGCCCCAAATCTCAACCCACAAGAACGACCGCTGCTTATTGAGGTCCAGGAAAGCTCCAGAACGATTTCGATAAAATCATTGTAATGTAGAACGGAGTAGAACCCTTGGAACAAAAGATTAAGTCCTTATTTAATGACCAGATTGTAAGTGCTGCCTGCACGAAATACGGTATCCCCATAGATGAGCTAAGCTTCATTGGCGGATTTCAAAATTTCGTTTATGAATATCAACTTAGCAATCATCAATATATTCTAAGATTTACTCATAGCTCGCTGCGCAGTATAGAATTGTTAACGGCTGAACTTGAATGGATTCTATACCTGGCAGATCATGGCGTTTCCGTATCAAGACCCGTAGGTTCTCTTCTGGGTAATCTAGTTGAGCAAATAGAGATTGGTGATTCATGCTTTATGGTATCTTCCTTTGAAAAAGCACAAGGGAAACGAATAGGTTACCCAGACTGCCTGAAGGATCTAGACCTCTATGAGCAGTGTGGCATGATCACTGGACAAATGCACAGATTAGCAAAATCTTATAAACCACAGTCCAAAAGACATGCGTGGCATCAGAACTACTACCTGCAGAATGTAACCAGGTTTATTCCTCCATCCCAAAGTGGTGTTTTGGAAAGCTGTAAGGCGCTTATGGATCAGCTAAAACATCTCGACGCTGATATAAATACCTATGGTCTCATCCATGGGGATATCAATGTAGGCAACTTTTTGGTCGACAATGGCAAGCTGACCTTGTTTGATTTTGATGAAGCTCAGTACAGCTGGTTTGTAGAAGATATCGCCATTCAACTGTATTATCTAGTCTACGTTTACGGGGATGATAGTATGGAGGACAGGCAGCTTCAATGTCAGCGTTTTATGGAGCATTTTCTAAAAGGCTACGTTAAAGAGAACAGGATTTCAGAAAATGAGCTGAAGCTAATTCCTCTTTTTCTTCGATTAAGAGAGATTATTGTTTATACAGGGATGTACCGGAGTTTTGATATGTCTAACCTAGATGATTGGACCAAAGATTATTTAACGCAGAGTAAGGCGAGAATCGAGAATAGCGTATCCATCATTGAATCTTATTTCTGAACAAACATCCAAAGCGTTTCATATGAATTGTCTCTCTTACAAAACCCACAGCTATCACTGTGGGTTTTGTGTTCTTTAAACAAGTCCATTTTTGCTTTTAAGAGGTTGATATGCCGTTACTCTATCCTAACTTGGACATATCGTATTATGAGACTTTTCCCAAAAATGCATATGAGGGGTTGGTTAAATGAGTGCTGTACCTCACAACAACGCGAAGCAACAAGGTGTTTCCATTATTACCTGTACCAATCGCCATAATTATTTAAACAACCTACTCCAAAATTTCAGCAGACAAAGATATGCAAATAAAGAACTTATCATTATTATCAATAATAATAAAATTCCACTATCCCCCTACCAAACCTTAGCTAAAAAATACAAAAATATTAAGATATATCGTAAACCTGAACAGCAATCTCTCGGTTCATGCTTAAACTATGCCGTAACAAAATGCAAATATCATACCATCGCCAAATTTGATGACGACGATTATTATGCCCCTCATTATTTGACGGAAAGTATTCTGACCTTAAAAAGAACTAACGCTGATATCCTTGGAAAACGGGCTCACTATATGTATTTACTAGGTTCAAAGTCTTTGATTCTTCGTTTCGCAAATGATGAACACCGAATGGTTACCCATCTCCCTGGCGCTACGCTCGTCTTCAAACGAAAAGTATTCGATCATGTGAAATTTCCTAATAAAAACGTAGGTGAGGATGATCTCTTTTGCAGCAGAAGCAAAAAGAAAGGTTATAAGGTTTATTCTGCAAGTAAAAATAACTTCGTTGCCATACGTAGAAAAAACTCTTCAAAACATACATGGATCATCAGTGATAGTACACTAATAGCTAACCATAAGATCATCCGGAATATTAAAAACTATAGGAATTTTGTTGGACGCCGTCCAAAGATTTCGTTATGAAATTAACTGCTGAATCTACTTCATCTGCCGTGTCTATTCTAACTTGTACAAAACGAATGGATTGTATTAAAACAATATTTGATAACTATCAACGACAGAATTTCAAATCTAAAGAGCTTATCGTGATCATTAATAATGATAGCTTGAAAATAGAAGACTATATACATGCTGCAAAAAAACATAAAAATGTACGGATCTATAAACTACCTGAATATCGTTCACTGGGGTTTTGTCTGAATTTTGGTGTGCACTTAGCGAATTATAGCTGTATCGCTAAATTTGATGACGACGATTATTACTCTGCCAACTATTTAACGGATAGTATGAACACCCTCCATAAAACTAAAGCTGATATCGTTGGAAAACGAGCTCACTATATGTATTTAACTGATAAGAAGCTACTTTTGCTTCGTTATCTTCATATGGAAAATAAACAGGTAACCAATGTTCAGGGTGCGACCCTACTCGTAAAACGAAATGTCTTCCAGCAGATTTCCTTTCCAGATTGGAATAAAGGTGAATGCGTTAAGTTTTGTGCGGATTGTGCTGCACAGGGCTTTAAGATCTATGCAGGAAATAAGTATAATTTCGCTGCGATTCGTAGAAAAAACTCCAAAGATCACACTTGGGTCGTTAGCGACAAGAAACTTCTAGCTCAAAATGTTAAAGTTCTAAACGTGAAAAACTTCAAAAAATACGTAACGCGAGGCTGATTTAATCAATCTAATCCTACCAGCTATGCCTTAGTAACCCAATAAAAAGACTGGACAGCAATATAGCTAAGCGGCTATTCGCATCCAGTCTTTCATATTTTTAAAAAGTATAATCGTAAAATTTCTCTGCATTCCTTAAGCTGGACCATACATCAGAACTTTCTCCGCCTATATACCAATAAGCTACTCCAGCTAGTTTTTTAGTAACCGCTAAGTTGTATTTAGTTATTAATGAACGCCCATCCTCAATCCAGATCGTATGTTTTATAGCTTGTTTCGAGTAGCCCGCGACATATTGTCCCAGCGAAGGATTCCACACGGGTCTCGATGCATAGCTGCTGATAATCTGATTTTGCTCCGGAAGCGTAATATATTGAGAGGATAAAACCGTCCCCTTCTGGTTCAATGTCCAATCCCGATTATATAAGGGCAATGCCAATATAACTTTTTGACTAGGTGCAACTTTTAGGATTGTATTCACAGCCCTTTGATCATAAGAAAGCGAGGCATTGGACCCCGGAACTTGACTCCCGTCATAATGCTCATCATAACCCATCATCACCATATAATTCACTTGCTTGCCTAGGGCAGCATAGTCAAAAGCTTCTGTCCAATCCGTTCCAAGATCAGGAGATACATCCATCGACAGGATAACATCGAGCGAATGCATTTTCTCGGCTAATAAAGTAATAAACGAAGTCAAATACACACGATCTTCGGCCGCTACATTTTCAAAATCTATATTTAGTCCATCTAATCCATATTTACTCACTAAAGCAGCTAACTGATTAACTGCCGTATTCCTTGCGGTTGTACTCAACAGCATCTGATGCGTCGCTTCTTGATCCGATCGATTGCCAACCATCGCCCAGACTTGCTTTTTATTCTTTTTTGCCCAAGTTACCAGCGAGGCGTCTGTCGAATCCGTTACTGCCCCTGTTTTCCCAACATAATACCAACGTGGTGATAATGTGTTGACGTTCGATTGCAGAACATGATTCTCAAATTGTGCCGTCGTGAGACCATACTGCCAGCCTATAACAATACGTTTGTCCGGATTACTTTCCAGCTCTGCCGCCCAGCTTGTATGTTGCAGCACCCGATCCATCAGCACTGCCGTCTCTTGCCTTGTTATCGGGTCCGTGGGCCGAAAATTTCCGCTATTATCGCCTTTCATTAATCCGCGATCATTAACCTTAGCTACAGCAGCACTTGCCCAGCTAGCAATTTGTTGCCGATCCTTAAAATTAGTTTGTGCGGCAGTTGCAGTGTTTGTTTGCTTTAGAGCTTTGGCTATCCACACAGCCGCTTCCTGCCGAGTGACTGCTTTTGCGGGTGCAAAAGTAGTTGCCGAAGTGCCGTTCGCCAGTTCAAGCTGAACCGCAGCCTGAATCCAGCCGTAATACCAAGCGCTTTTGGCTACGTCGGTATAAGGAGATACCGGACTCAACGCTGGATCAAGCTTCAACAGTCGATCAAGTACTGTTATAAATTCAGCTCTAGTAATCGATTGAGTAGGTGAAAATTTAGTATTCGAGGTGCCAGTTAATATATTCCGGTTATATAAATCTATGATTTCTTTTTTTGCATAACTAGTGTTTATATCCTCAAAAGGAACCCCGTTATCGGCCGATATATGCTGAATAAATACTCCGGCGGCTAGCACGACAGCGAGGGTTATTATAGTTAATCTAGCAAATATATTTTTCACGGGTTAAGAGATTCCCCCTTGGTTATCAATCTTTGAATTATACCAAGGATACAATCAATAAACATCGCTAAAATATTGGTAGAGTACGATAGGATCAGCTCTTCGGATTACGCAAAAAGAGACTAAGAACCACACCACACAGCGCCAAGACCAATGAAACTAGGAACGTGTCGTGGAATCCTGCAACCATAGCCGCTGAGGGTAGTTTCTGATTCCCTTGACCCATATGTGTAGCTATATTGGAAGTCAATAAGCCCGACATTATAGCGACAGCAAAGGAACCCACAATTTGTTGCGCAGAGGCAGTAAGTGGGGTAACACGGCTGATCAGATCCTTCGGAGCGGCCTTAAGCACATGTGTACCGAGCTGCATAGTAGTTAATCCTTGGCCAAGTCCCATAATGGCAAAATAACTGATCATAACGTATACACTTGTATCATTTTGTAAACGTGACAAGAGAAAGAGTCCGGTGGACAGCAGCACAAGTCCAGAGAACACAACGGGCCGAGCTCCAAACTTATCAAATAACTTTCCTCCAATAATCATGCCAGCAAAGGATATTAATGCTTGGGGAATAACTAAAAGCCCCGATTCAAAGGAAGAAAAACCTCTGACCTGCTGCAAAAAAATTGGAATTAACAGAATCGAACCAAATAAGGCGAACTGATTAATCCAGGTCAAAATCATACCTTTACTAAATTCTAGAGATCGAAAAGAGCGAAGTTCCAATAACGGTTCTTTTTGGCGCAATTCCACGAAAATAAACAAGGCTAAAGCAATGAAGCTGAACGCAAGAGATATAATCGTTATACGATCCCCCCAGCCATCTACTCCCCCTCTATGCACCCCAAATACCAAGCTGGAGAAGGCGAGCGGTGATAAAATCACACCCCAAATATCCAATTTAGCTTTATTCCCCTTCTCTATTACCGGAAGAAATTTCACTCCAACAATCATTGCAATAATGCCAATGGGAACATTAATCAGAAAAATCCAATGCCAGCTGGCATATTCCAACAGCCATCCTGACAGTACAGGGCCAAGAACAGGCGCAATTAACATCGGTAGTCCAAGCAATCCCATGATTGAACCTCTTTTATCGGGAGGTGCGATTTTGAATGACATAGCCATACCAATTGGAGCAATCATCCCTCCGCCTAATCCCTGCAAAATACGAAAGATTATCAGCTCTGTTGTGGATTGTGCCATAGAGCATAATAAAGAACCTATGGTAAACAATACGATCGAAGCTAAAAAAACACGTTTGGCAGTAAACTTATCCGAGAACCAACCGGCCAATGGGATAATTACGGATAAAGCCAGCGTATAACCCGTAATGGCCCACTGTATTGTTTTTAGGCTGGCATCAAAGGTTTTTTCAAGCTGCGGGATCGCTACATTCATAATTGTACTGTCGAGCATAACCAGCAGCATTCCTGTTATAAGTGCCAGTATTACGGGAAGTATTGCTTTTATAGAAAATTCTTTGGTGACTGGTTGGGATTGTTCCACTTGAAGATTACTCATGGGTCTATACACATCCTTTTTAATTATTACTAATAAAATTGCTAACTGCTGCCTCCTTTTTTTTAAAAATCGCACCTTTAAACTAACAGTGTAAGATTAATATAGCACCCGTTTATTCACTTGTAAATATAAATATCTAACAGTGTAAGATAAAGCAGTAATCTAACGATGGTAGACCAGCCATTCATCTTCGCTTATGATAAAGAAAGACAGTAACAGGAGGTCGTTTCGATGAGAATCAAAAATCTGCAAATCACTGAACAAGATATAATAAAAGCTTCTTGGGTGCTGTTGGATGATATCGGCATAGAGGCATTTAGTATGCGTAAATTAGCAGAACTACTAAAAATACAAGCCGCCTCTCTGTATTGGCATTTTAAGAGTAAACAGAGCATTTTCCAGACGCTTGCTAATGAGGTCGCCAAAGAAGCCCTCGAAACTGCGAATCTCGAAGGTACTTGGCAAGAACAGTTATTTAATTTTGTGGACCGAATTCGTGGGGTTTTACATAAGTATCCTTGCTCGGCTCAGCTGATGATGAGAACCTTGCCTTCTGAACCAAATTATCTATCTTTACTGAATACTTTGCTTCAGATCGTGGATCATCTTCCTTTAAACGATAGTGATAAATTCTCCTTGATAGCATGCGTGTTAAACTATGTAATCTCATTCGAATTGGACAAATATGAGCAGGATCGAATAGACTTAGCCATGAAAAATGAACCTAATGGAGATGCTAGAGTGGTTTTTAAACAATCGCTTGAGCACTTATCCGGGGATGGACCTAATGTTATAAAACGAATGTACGAAAACAATATTTTTAATGAAATTGGCTCCGATAAGATGTTCTATACAGGTCTAAAAATAATGGTGGGCGGAATTGAACAGTTAGCTAATGAGCGACAAGAACAACAAGAACAACAAGTGCGACGGTAGAACTTAGGGATTTTTCACGAAAATAAATCTTGCACATAAAAAGGGCATCCCAGCAGCCAATTTCGGCTTTTGGAATGCCCTTTTTTTAAAGAGCCCGAAATAAAAATTCTCCTGTGGACTGGATGTATCTATACATCACTCCACACGCCACTAATATCACCACACCAATCCCTAACATAACGAGATTACCATTTAGATCAGATAAAAGAAAACTCAAACCAAATGGAATCAGCAAGCTGATAAATCCTATAATCATCGCTACAAGGACCGAAGCACTTTGTTTAATTACAGAGACTTCATTGGTCCACTCCAGTTTAGGAAGCTTCAAGTTTACGATCACACCTACCATTGCGGTAAGACAAGCGTATAGGACGGGGATTATTAGCAATAACAAGCTCTCCATCCAGCCAGTGCCCAGAGAAATCATAAGAAGCACACTACTAACAATCACAATCGGCACAGTAATGGTGAGATTCACTGCGATTTTACTTAATAATATAGTTTTTGTCGGAACGGGAGCGCTTTTTAAAATCCAAATATGGTTACCTTCAAGCGAAATCGAACTCGAGGTCGTACAGCTTAATGCTACAAAGAAGGAAACAAATAGTGGCGCCAATCTGCTTAGATAATTAGAGAGTTCTGGTATCTCAATAATCTTTCCTAATTGCTCTGAGCTAACAAACAGTAAGGTGATCGCCATGACAAGTAGCATTACCATACCAATACTTGTATTTAGCACATATATAGAAGAACTGAAATAGCGGCGCAGCTCTTTTTTATACAATGTGTAAAGCGGTGAAGAGACTGCAAGTGACCTCATTTGATACTTATTCTTTGAGTAAGAAGTCGTAAGACCTGTGTGTATTGCTTTATATTTACTGCCAAGAATAAGGGTAAACAGCATAAAAGAAAGTAATGAAATTCCTATAAATAATAGTAATGGAGCTACCTGATACGAGCAGACAGCATCTACATACATGACCGTCAAAGGATATAAGTTAAAGATTTGATCGGCAATTTGTGTGCTCATATCCGCAATTAACTGCGGGTCATTCCCATTCATTTGGCCTGAACCCAAAATAATAACAATGATTACGGCAAAAGTCAGAATGAGACTTATTAAACGACTTCCTTTAAACCGTGAGGAAATCCAACTAATCAATGCCCCAATAATCGTTGCAGCAATGATCGGCACTAATGGGATAAATAGCAGCGTTATCATGAAAAATAAATAATACACTACTGCCGGATTTACCTTTATAGCATAAACTACACCTGCTGGCACCATCACCATCAATGAGAACAGTATATTCAGCACGTAGAGCTGAACTACACGGCTTGCTACGATATGGCTCGTTTTGATAGGCAGCGACATTACGAGATCGTAATCTTTGGAGCCAAATAATACCCCACTCGCCTTATAGATCGTTGTAAAAAATCCAATCAAGCAAGTAACAGCCATCATAATCGCAAGCAGCAGCTCTGGCCGGCCTATCTGTTCAAGGGTCTCTGCTATCATGAAGCTATATCCAAACGAAACCACTGCCATCATGACTATCCCTATTAAGATACCGATGCTCAGCAAAAGCATTTTTCGTCTTTCTTTCATATCTCGTGTATGCAAAGCTTTATTTAACCCAAAGGATGAGATCAGCTGAATTTTCGTCAATCTCCAGATATTAATCATGTTTTATCAACTCCAAAAACACATCTTCAAGGCTGCTGTCACCCTTCACCTCTTCTATTTTCCCATGAGTGATCAATTCACCCGCTTTGATAATGGCGATCTTATTGCAGAGCTTCTCGGCCACGTCCAGTACATGCGTCGAAAAAAAGATTGCACTGCCCTGGCTGCAAATATCCGCCATAATTCTCTTGAGCGTGTGTGCCGCTTTTGGATCAAGTCCTACAAAGGGTTCATCCAGAACTAGCAGCTTCGGTTTATGAATAAGCGCAGAGATAATCGCGAGTTTCTGTTTCATACCATGAGAATACGCGGAGATCAAATCCCCCAGATTAGAGGTAATCTCAAATTCATCGCTATATTTCTTTATCAGTAACTCCCGATCCGCTTTCGATACGCTAAAAAGATCACCAATAAAATTCAAGTACTGAATGCCCGTCAGATGATCGTATAAATCCGGATTATCTGGAATATACGCAGTAATCGCTTTGCAGGCTAAGGGATCTTTTTTAATGGAGTACCCACCAATCTCGATATCCCCCTCCTCAAAATCTAAAACTCCGACCACTGCTCGGATAGTCGTTGTTTTCCCTGCACCGTTATGACCGATAAAGCCGTAGATATCACCTTTTTCGACCACCAAATTCAGATCATTTACCGCCTTCTTGCCACCCTTATAGCTTTTGGTAAAATGTTTGATTGTCAACATCTTGCCACTCCCCTTCCAATCTCATAACACTCTCAATATGCCATATTTACTGTAGCTTCGTCGTCTTCAATATACGTTTCTTATAATACGTTTAGCCCGTCCAGATAGTTCATTCGTTTGCAAATATTTTATTTTGAGATTTTCACCTCTAACGGGTGGGATAAAATTACGATTAAGTGCAACACGGTCCGTAAGGGCAAACAAACTACTTTGGGGACGTTGAGATAACTACTTGGGTGACAATGAGATAGCTAACTTTGGAACGCTAAGCGAACTACTTTCTAATCATTCTACTCCAGATCAGAAGCAATCTACCTTTGGTGGTGGCTGCCATTGCTACGTATCGGACCGAGGCGCCCTTATTTCGCAAAATCATGCCTTTTTCCACTCCGTTCGGACTCAGATGCAGCTATTGTGCCATATCCGCTCCTTTTTCCTGCAATTTCAGCTAGATAAGTGCTATGCAGTCCGTTACTTTGGGAAAAGGCACCAAAAACACCATTTAGCTGCAATACGGTCCGCAAGGGTAAACAAATTACTTTGGTAATGATGAGATAGCTACTTAGGAACACTAAGCAGACTGACGATGAGCTAACTAAATTGGAACGCTAAGCAAACTACTTTCTAATCATTCTACTCCGGATCAGAAGCAATCTACCTTTGGTGGTGGCTGCCATTGCTACGTATCGGACCGAGGCGCCCTTATTTCGTAAAATCACGCACTTTTCCACTCCGTTCGGACTCAGATGCAGCTATTGTGCCATATCCGCTCCTTTTTGCTGCAAATTCAGCCGAATAAGTGCTATGCAGTCCGTTACTTTGAAAAAAGGCGTCAAAAACACCATTTAGCTGCAATACGGTCCGCAAGGCTAAACAAACTACTTTGGAACGGTAAACAAATTACTTTAGTGACGATGAGCTAACTACTTTGGAACGCTAAGCGAACTACTTTCTAATCATTCTACTCCGGATCAGAAGTAATCTACCTTTGGTGGTGGCTGCCATTGCTACGTATCGGACCGAGGCAAAATCACGCACTTTTCCACTCCGTTCGGACTCAGATGCAGCTATTGTGCCATATCCACTCCTTTTTCCTGCAAATTCAGCCGAATAAGTGCTATGCAGTCCGTTACTTTGAAAAAAGGCGTCAAAAACACCATTTAGCTGCAATACGGTCCGTAACGGTAAACAAATCACTTTGGAATGATAAGCAAATTACTTTGGTGACGATGAGCCAACTACTTTGGAACACTGAGCAAACTACTTTCTAAGCATTCTACTCCGGATCAGAAGCAATCTACCTTTGGTAGTGGCTGCCATTGCTACGTATCGGACCGAGGCGCCCTTATTTCGCAAATTCATGCCTTTTTACACATCGTTCGGACTCAGATGCAGCTATTGTGCCATATCTGCTCCTTTTTGCTGCAAAATCAGGCGAATAAGTGCTATGCAGTCCGTTACTTTGAAAAAAGGCACCAAAAACACCATTTAGCTGCAATACGGTCCGTAAGGGGAAACAAACTATTTTGGAACGGTAAGCAAATTACTTTGGTGACGATGTGATAGCTACTTTGGAACGTTAAGCAAACTACTTTGGGGACGGTGAGCTAACTACATTGGAACACTGAGCAAACGACTTTGGGGACGGTGAGCTAACTACATTGGAACACTGAGCAAACGACTTTGGTGACGGCGGGCGGCTACACCCAAACCAAACAAAACTAACTCAACCAAAAAAAGCATTCACCCCCAATTTAGGGATTGAATGCTCTTTTTCTTAATGCAAAGTCTAAGCTGATGCGAACTGACTGTTATATAATCTGGCGTAATATCCACCGCTGGCTAGGAGTTGGTCATGCGTGCCACTTTCGACAATGTCTCCGTCCTTCATGAAAAGAATGAGATCCGATTCTCGAATCGTTGACAAACGGTGAGCAATTACAAAGCTGGTCCGACCAGCGATCATTTTTAGAAAAGCCTTCTGAATCCGTACCTCAGTCAGCGTATCAATACTGCTGGTGGCTTCATCCAAAATGAGCATAGGCGGATCTACGAGCATCACTCGTGCTATGGTAAGCAGCTGCTTTTGTCCTTGCGACAAATTATCTCCTGAGCCACTGATCTTTGTATCATATCCCTCAGGCAGGCGTTTAATGAAGCTATGAGCATTTGCAGCTTTAGCAGCAGCGATGACCTCTTCTTCGGTAGCCTCAGGTTTGCCGTAGGCAATGTTTTCTCTAATTGTGCCGCCAAACAGCCAGGTGTCCTGCAACACCATCCCGAAATTACGCCGCAGACTGTCACGGGTAATCGTCTTGATATCCACGCCGTCAATCTTGATGGAACCCTTATCCACATCATAAAAACGCATAAGCAGATTAACCAGTGTGGTCTTCCCCGCTCCCGTCTGCCCTACAATTGCAACCCGGGTACCTGGTTTCACTTCCAGACTGAAATCATTAATCAGAGGACGTTCAGGATTATAAGCAAAGGATACTTTTTCAAAGGTAATCGTCCCTTGGCTTGTATTCATAATTTTGGCGTCTGTTGCATCCGCTGGTTCAGGCGAGAGGTCTAGAATGGCGAAGATCCGCTGCGCTGATGCCGTTGCCGATTGAAGCTGCGTAATCACACCTGTAATTTCATTAAACGGCTTAGCGAACAAGTTGGAGAAGATCAAAAAGCTGGACAAATCCCCTACCGTCACAAGCCCGCGAATCACCATAACACTACCGATCATCGCGATAACAGAGAAGGTAATATTATTTACTAACCGTGTTGTCGGATTGGACAAGGAACCGTAAAATTGTGATTTCACACCAGTCTGGTACAAAGTCTCGTTTCGTTCTTCAAACTGAGTCAGTGCACGGTCTTCATAATGATAAGCTGTGACCACTTTTTGTCCGCCAATCATTTCCTCCACGTATCCGTTGAGACCGCCCAGAATTTTAGCCTGCTCCTTAAACATCTTCTGGGAGCGCATCGTAATGAATCTTGCCACAAAAAATGTAACGGGTGCTGACAGAAGAACAACTAGGGTCATTAAAGGACTAATGTACAACATAAGTACAATTGCCCCCACGATAGTGATGATCCCCGTGAGCAGTGTTGAGAAGCCTTGCAGCAGTCCATCAGAGACCGCATCCATGTCATTAACAAACCGGCTGATGCTGTCCCCTTGCGGGTGGTTATCGTGAAATTTTAACGGCAAAACATTTAATTTATCAAAAAGCTCCCGCCGTAAGTCATATACAGTCCGATAGGCAATTCGATTAGTCAGGTAGGTAAGAAGCCATCCGAAAAAGCTGCCGACAATATACACCCCTGCCAGAATCAAAAGCAGTCTAAGTACGGCGTCAAAATCAACCTCTCCCGGCCCGATCATAAAATCGATGGCGCTGCCGATGAGCAGCGGGCCAATTAGACTGGCAATCACACTGAGTATTGCGCAGATTACTGCACCTATAGCTATTTTTTTATAATGCCCTGTGTATACAATAAGTCTTTTCCAAATGTTATTTTTGTTCATTGGCCCGACTCCTCACTTGATAGCTGGGACAGGCAGATTTCTTTATACTCTTCACAACCACGCATCAGCTCCTCATGGGTTCCGACACCGGCGATCCGCCCTTCCTCAAATACCATTATTTTATCCGCTTGCCTTACAGTGCTTACCCTCTGCGAGACAAGGAGTACGGTCATTTCCTGGCTGCTCTCTTTGAGAGCCTTTCGAAGTGCCGCATCTGTGGAGAAATCCAGCGCACTGGAGGAGTCATCCAAAATAAGAATCGATGGCTTTCCTACTACTGCACGAGCTATGGTTAAGCGCTGCTTTTGTCCACCGGATAAATTTAATCCCCCACGAGATACTTGCGTATTCAACCCTTCGGGTAATTTACGTATAAACTCCTCCGCTTGAGCAATAGAGGCTGCCTGCATGATTTCTTCCTCAGTTGCATCTTCCTTGCCCCAACGTATATTCTCAGCGATCGTTCCTGTAAACAGCACAGCTTTCTGCGGTACAATCCCGATCTTCTCACGAAGCTGATGCAGCTTATAATCTCGGACATTCACACCATCCACTTTTACTTCACCTTGCACCGCATCATAAAAACGAGGGATCAAATTCACAAAAGTAGACTTACCTGAACCCGTACTGCCAATCAGGCCCACGGTCTCTCCGCGATTAATTACTAGAGATATATCCTCTAATGCCGATTCACCTGTCGTATTATACCCAAAGGATACGTGATCGAATTGTATAGCAGGGGCAGCATGGTCAGGTTCAGCAATCACAGCATTTCCTTCCTCAGACACGGAGACCTTAACACCCAGCACTTCATTTACACGATTAGCTGAGGATGAGGCTTTGGTAAAAATAATGACCAAGTTGGAGACCACTATCAGCGCCAGCAAGATTTGAGTGATGTAATTGATGAAGGCAATGATCTCCCCTTGAGACAATCGGCCCCCATCGATATGAATTCCGCCTACCCACAAAATAGCAATGATCGCCGCATTTACTACAAGTGTAGTCATCGGCCCAAGCAAAGCAGATATCCGTGAAACCCGGATCGCTGTAGTAGTCAAATCATCGGATGAAGCATCAAAACGTTCTTTTTCTGTACGTCTTTTGGCAAAAGCACGAATCACTCGAATCCCCGATAAATTCTCACTCAGTACGAGCGCAAGGGCATCCAGCTTCTGCTGGTATTTTCGGTACAAAGGAGCACTACGGGTGATAATAAAATATAAAATAATGCCAAAAATCGGTGTTGCCGCAATTAGAATCAGCGATAATCTAAAATCCAAAATCATGGACATTAGGATAGCCCCGATACAGATAAACGGTGCACGAATAACTAGACGAATTAGCATAGCCACAGCAATTTGCAGCTGGTTTACGTCATTGGTAATCCGATTAATCAGTGTAGGTGTACCTAAGGTATCCAGCTCAGCATACGACAAAGAGGTGATATGTCTAAACATCTTATTGCGTAGTGTCGTACCGAATCCCTGTGAAGCCCGGGCTGCATAGTATTGGCATACCATGGAGCAGCCGAAGCCAAGCAGTGACATCAGCACCATTAGACCACCCATGCGGTAAACATAGGCGCTGTCATGATTGCCAACCCCGTTGTTGATGATCAATGCGACAATGGTAGGCAAAATCAGCTCCAGAATCGCTTCCATCAGTTTGAAGATCGGTCCAATGATCGCTTCTTTTTTGTACGGCTTTAAATATAATGCAATTTTGAACAAATTCATCCACACCCAACATAAGAAGTATTTAACCACTTGAAATATGTATAAGAACAGTTATGATTATGGCATATCTACTCACATATTAATAATATTGGATTCGTATCGCTCCCATACGATTAGCATATCTCAAGTTCGGAGGATTTTTATATGGATATTAGACAACTTAAATATTTTATGGCGATAGCTGAGGAAGGACAGATTACATCTGCAGCCAAAAAACTGCAAATGGCCCAGCCTCCGCTGAGCCAGCAGCTAAAGCTCCTAGAGGAAGAACTCGGTGTAAAGCTAGTGGAACGAGGTCCACGCAGCGTGCAGCTCACTGAAGCTGGAGCCATATTGCGGGACCGTGCCCAACAAATCCTGGAGCTGGCAGATTCCACTGCCCGTGAGCTCACTGATTTTGTCAAAGGTTTAAAAGGAACCCTAGCCATTGGTACAGTTTCCTCCTCTGGAGCTACGTTGCTTCAAGATCGGCTATGTGAGTTCCACAAAACGTATAAAGGTGTGAAGTTTGAGATTCATGAAGGAAATACCTTTAGAATCATTGACCTCCTGAATAAAGGTATTGTCGAAGTCGGGATTGTTAGGACACCCTTTAATGGTACAAATTTAGAATGTCTTTACACACAAGCTGAACCTATGATTGCCGTAATGACACCTGAGTATGACTGGAAAACGGATGAAACCTTTATTGAGATCGGTGAGCTAAAGGATAAGCCGCTTATTATCTACCGCCGTTTTGAGCAGCTTATCCGGGAAACATGTCTTGAGAACGGCTTTGATCCGCTGATTTTCTGTATGAATGATGATGCTAGAACAACACTGCTCTGGGCAAACGCTGGTCTTGGCATTGGAATCATCCCCAAATCCGCTTTCGAATTAACGAGTAACCGTAATTTGGTCTATAAAGAAATCAGTAGTGAATCACTACGCACGCGGGTCGCCGCCGTCTGGATTAAGGATAAATACTTATCATCATTGGCTTCCAAGTTTATTGAAAGCTTCAGGAATGGATAAATACCAGCTCTATTTATTCACTTGCTGTTGATCTAGCCTATCCTCTTCTTCTTTAATACGGCTAATATCAATTCGTTCAAACAATAATTGTAAATCAGTAACCTGTTGGTAAGGGGGCACCGAGCAAGGCTGCCAATTCGGTAGTTCTAACGACAGGAACCCCCTGATCTTGTCACAAGAGAACGGTAGAAACGGATGCAACAAATTCGCTAAGTTCGCAATAATCTGCACACATGTGTATATTGCAGAATCACAAGAAACCTGATCCTCTTTTATCTGTATCCATGGTTTTTGCAGATCGAAATACTGGTTTGCCTTGCGCACATAAGAAAAAATAAACTCCAGCGCATCTTTTAGATTCCCAGCCTCAATAAGCCGTCCTGATTCCAGATACAAGAGGTCAATATTGTCCTTCCACCCCTTATCTAATTGCCCATTTGGCACTTTCCCTTCATAAAACTTATCTATAAAAGCCAATGAACGGTTCACAAAGTTACCAAATGCTCCAAGCAGCTCTCCATTATGGCTATAAATAAACTCTCTCCAGGAAAAATCCGTGTCCCGCTTCTCAGGTCCATTGGCAATTAAGAAATAACGAATAGAATCTGGCTGATACCGCTCTAAAATATCAGGTACCCAGACCGCCCAATTTCGGCTAGTGGAGAATTTCTGCCCTTCAAGGGTTAAATATTCGCTAGATATAATCCTGTCCGGTAAATGCAGACCTCCTGCTCCTAATAACACAGCCGGCCATATTAAAGTGTGAAATGGAATATTGTCTTTACCATGCACATAATAAGCGGTAATCGCCCCTTTTTCCTCTAACCAAAAATCCTCCCAGTTTCCTCCGGACTGTGCAGCCCACTGCTTACTGGCTGATAAATAACCACTTACCGCCTCAATCCAAACATAAATTTTTTTATCTTCAAATCCAGCCACAGGAACATCTACACCCCAAGACAAGTCTCTTGTTACCGCGCGGTCCTGCAGCTCTTCTTGTAAATAACGTTTGGTCAGTTTTATAGCGTTTTCTCTCCAAAATTGTGCTTCCTCTACATATTCCGTTAATTCAGACTGAAAATTAGATAAGCTAAGATAATAATGTTCTGTCGGCCTTTCTGTTGGTGTATTCCCACATAATTTGCAGACTCTGTCTAACAAATCGGCAGGATCTAGAATCGTAGAACAATAATCACATTGATCCCCTCGCGCCCGCTCACCACATACCGGACAAGTCCCTTCCACATATCTGTCTGGCAAAAAGCGCTGATCCACCTCGCAGTAACATTGAGCAATGGTTTTTTTATATAAATGACCATTCTCTAGCAGCTTTGTAAACAACGCTTGCACAACCTTATGATGCTGCTGTTGATCCGTTCGAGTATATAGATCATAACTAAATCCCAGCTGTTCAAAACACTTCAGAAACTCTTCATGATATCTGCTTGCAAAAGCTCCCGGCGTAATCCCTTCATTCGCAGCCTGAACTGCTACGGGTGTGCCATGGCAATCACTGCCTGATACATATAATACGTTATCCCCTTTGGAGCGAAAATATCGTGCCAGCACATCCCCAGGCAACACACTTGATAATCTCCCCAGATGTAAAGATCCATTCGCATACGGCCAAGCGCCACCTATAAACACATTACTCATTAACCTTCTCCTCCTTTTTTTAGACAACAAAAAACTCCCATCCACAAAGGACGAGAGTTCTACTCACGTGTTACCACCTAATTTTATAAATGCCTCATGACATTTACCTCTTCAGGTACGACGTTAATTAACGTTTATACCCTAGCACTGTAACGGATGCAGGTTCCGGCGCAGCCTACAACCCATAAGGTTTCGATGCGCAGCTCTGAGACCATATTCCCAAGGGTTTTCTTTACTCCTTTTCAGCGACCGGAGCTCTCTGTTGAAAGAATTGCCGTGGTACTCTTTCTCTTCTTTGCTTTTACATATTCAAGTTAGAGAAAATAATACTCAATTTGTTGTTTATTGTCAATGTGAAACATCAAGCTCTCTGTAACTTTTCCAGTTAATCTCCGTCTTTTATATAAATACGTTACAAGGAGGTCCCTCAGTGAAAAAAGTAAATTTGCTTACACTCTCTGTTCTTTTACTAGCAGGAGTATGGGGTTGTTCCGATAATAAAGTTAATTCTGTTCCCAAAAGTGAACCCTATACTTCCAAAGAAGCCATCAGTAGAGGGGATATTGTTTCTTTTGAAAAAGTGTACAACCTCGATAAATTCGAGAAATTTATAACTAATCTCTCCAGCAAAAAAGCAGACAATATACGCGTTACAAGTTACACAGATGAAGGCGATCCCATATTTAAGGATTTAAAATTTGACGGTAACGTGATTAATTACAGCTATGATACTTCTAATGATGCATTTGGTGGAAGCAACACAGGAGTCAGAACCGATACCTGCTCCGAAGTGACGAGTAAAAAAAGCACACAAGGTGAAATTATCTATTCGATCAGCGGTTGCACAAATAATGACTCTGAAATTGATTACTACCTTTTTCGCACAACAAAATGAAATACTGAAATAAAAAAGACCACCCAATCATAATACAATTGGATGGTCTCTGTACTTCATATTATTTCATGATTTTGCAAATATCATTGGTGAACTGAACAGGATCACTAACCTGTAGACCTTCGATCAACAGGGCTTGGTTGTACAGCAGGTTCGTGTATAAACCGAGCTTTTCTTTGTCGTTCTCTGCTGCCGCCTTCAAGGACTGGAACACTTCGTGATGGATGTTGATTTCGAGTACCTTATCCGCTTGCACCTCTTGGCCATTCGGCATCGATTTCAGGATTTTTTCCATCTCGATTGTCAGTTCACCTTCAGCAGAGAGACATACCGGATGAGTCTTTAAACGTTTGGAAGCTTTGACATTTTTCACTTTGCCGGACAGGATGTCCTTCATCGCTTCAAAAAGCTCCTTGTTTTCGTTCTCTTCCGCTTCCGTTGGCTTGTCCGCTTCGTCGGCTTCGATCCCCAGATCTCCGCTGGATACGGATTTAAATTCTTTTTCCTTATAAGACTGAATCATCTTGATCGCAAATTCATCAATATCATCAGTGAAGTAGAGAATTTCATACCCTTTATCCGATACAAGCTCGGTTTGCGGGAGCTTCTCGATTCTGTCGATCGACTCTCCGGAAGCATAGTAGATATATTTCTGATCTTCTGGCATTCTTGAGACGTATTCGTCCAGCGTAACCAGCTTCTTCTCCTTAGAGGAGTAGAACATCAACAAATCTTGAAGGGTGTCTTTGTGCATCCCATAATCGTTATAGACACCAAACTTAAGCTGTCTGCCAAAAGCATTATAGAACTGCTCATATTTCTCTCTTTCATCCTTCAGCAGGCTTTGCAGTTGGCTTTTCACTTTATTCTTAATGTTCTTAGCGATCAGAGTCAGCTGACGGTCATGCTGGAGCATCTCTCTGGAAATGTTCAAGGAAAGATCCTCTGAGTCCACCATACCTTTTACAAAGCTGAAGTAATCAGGCAGCAGATCCGCACATTTGTTCATGATCAGCACACCGTTGGAATAGAGCTCAAGACCTTTTTCATATTCCTTTGTGTAATAGTCAAACGGCGTATTTTCTGGAATGAACAGGATTGCATTGTACACTACAGCACCATCAGCACTGATATGAATATGTTTAAGCGGCTTATCGAAGCCGTAACGTTTCTCTGCATAGAAGTTATCATAGTCTTCTGTAGTCAGCTCGCTTTTGTTCTTGCGCCAGATAGGCACCATGCTGTTTACGGTTTGTTCTTGAATAACTTCTTCGAACTCGTTCTCCGTGCCTTCTTTTGGCTTTTGCTCCTTCACGTCCATTTTAATTGGGAAACGAATGAAGTCGGAGTATTTTTTAATGATGGATTTCAGGCGGTATTCTTCCAAATATTCATCATATTGATCTTCTTCCGTATTCTCTTTAATCTTCAAAATCACATCAGTGCCGACAGAATCCTTCTCGACAGTCTCGATGGTATAGCCGTCAGCGCCCTTAGACTCCCATTTAAAGGCCTCGTCACTGCCTAATGCCTTACTGATCACTATAACGTCATCAGCCACCATAAACGCAGCGTAGAAGCCCACCCCAAACTGTCCGATGATGTTGTGGCCATCTTTAGCTTCGTTCTCTTTCTTAAAAGCAAGAGATCCACTCTTCGCGATTGTACCTAAGTTATTCTCCAGCTCCTCTTGTGTCATCCCGATACCTGTATCGGAAATCGTCAAGGTTCTGTTCGCCTTATCGGCGGTCACTTTAATATAATAATCCTCTTTATTGAAGACCAGGCCTTCATCAGCTAATGCTTTGTAATAGATCTTATCAATCGCATCACTTGCATTGGAAATCAGCTCACGCAGGAATATTTCCCGTTGTGTATAAATGGAGTTAATCATCATTTCCAGCAATCTTTTCGATTCGGCTTTAAACTCTTTTTTGGCCATGAATAAATAAATCTCCTTTCAAAATAACCTTCTTATCCAGCACATCGTGATTAGCACTCTTCTTAGATGAGTGCTAATTCTTCTTTTTATATAACATAAACTCATTTTCAATGTCAATATTTACAGCGACTTTCATTAAATAAAGCTGTATTTTGCATACAAATTTAGGATTTGATCGATAAATAACATTCAACTTGCACATAGGATGATTCTATGTTTTAAATAGATTAGATACAATAAATTACAAATAAAGGTCTAGCATCTTCTCTGGAGGGATTCAAATGCATGAACAAGTACAGTCCATTGTAAATTCTTCAGCAACAAGTCCCATTAAGAATTTGATTGGCAGTGTATTTATCCCCGTACACGATATTGAAAAAGCCCGTAACTGGTATTGCCAAGTCCTAGGACTCCAAGAAGCAGATCATTCGATTATAAACGGTCATTTATGTCCGTTAACTATGCAAGGAAGCACTGGGATCATTCTGGACACCATGCCCATGTGGGGAGGTTTAGAGCCTGAAGGGGCTCCTCCAATTACAACACCTGCTCTTATGCTTATAACCGATGATCTGCAAGCCTCTTTCAACTATATAAAGGAGCTCGGTGTAGATATAGTAACCGAAATTCAAGATCAAAAATGGTTTGTAGTAAAAGACCCTGATGGGAATAAACTAATGATTTGCAAACAGCATTTGGATTAAAAATTGCAGTGGTTGTGATTTCCACTTCTTAGGATGCATCAGAAGCTGCAGATCAAAGTGAATTTCGGGATGAACAAAGGACAGCTCAGCCAAGCTTCCCCGTTCAATTTCTTCCTCTGCCACGATTTTGGGTAACAAAGCAATTCCAAGACCATTCATTACACAACGTTTAATGGCCTCCAGATTCGAAAGCTCAAAACCTATGCGGAATATGATCCCGTGCTCTTTTAACAAATTCTCGAACAAGCTCCGGTAAATACAGCTTTCCTCCGAGACTATTAGCTCACAGTTATTCAGATCCTGTAGGGTTACCGTATCCATCTGGGCAAGCGGATGATGAATGGGAGCTATCAAAACAAGCGGCTCATCTCTGACGATCGTACGCTCAAGGATGGAATCCGCAGTGGTGCGATCCAACATTAAGCCTAGATCTACTTCGCCATCTTTTATTTTGGCAAGAAGATTAGCTTCCTGCATCGTTTGCAGATGAATATCCAGCTTCGGAAATTTAGTCCTTAGCTGCTGCAGGTAAGGAGGTAAATAAAAGGCCGCTAAAGAATCTATCGTCCCAATAGTTAGCGTACCTCCGATTTGCTGGGCGATGGTTTCTTTTGAACGATCATATAAATCCAAAATCTCCACGAACAGCTTCAATAACTCTTCTCCTGGCGGGGTAAGCCGCAGCTGACGGCCATGCCTCTCTATTAGAGGTACTCCATATTCCTTTTCTATCTTCTGTATCTGCATCGTCACACTTGATTGTGCATATCCCAATTCTTCAGCAGCTCGCGTAAAGCTCTGACGTTTAGCCACCTCGCGGAAGGTTCGTAAATAGGTTAAATCCATTACCTCACCCTAACATCAATATTTTTGATGATCCATATCATTTATTATAGCTAACGACGATGCTACTTTCCATGGTAAAGTGTATGTAGAGGAATTAAAATATTTTGGAGGCCGATAATTTATGCTTACAGAACAACAGATTTATGGAGTTTATGTCCCCGTGGTCACCCCGTTCAATGCTGCTGGTGAAGTTGATTTGGATTCGTATCAGCGTTATGTAAAGAACATTATTAACAACAGCATACAAGGTCTGGTCGTTAATGGAACCACCGGAGAATCGCCCACTGTAACCGTAAATGAAATGCAGCTTCTAGTAAACACTTCCCGTGAGCTTCTACAATCCACATCAATCCCCTTAGTAGTTGGTACAGGTACCAATGATACAGCCTCTACGGTTGCACGCACGGAAATTGCTGCAAACCTTGGTGCTGATTGTGCACTAGTAGTCGTACCTTATTATAGTCGTCCTTCACAAGAGGGTATCATTGCCCATTTCCGCAAAGCAGCAGAAGTAGGCATACCAATCATGGCTTATGATATTCCAAGTCGTACAGGTACGGCCATGACGGTAGATACTGCACGTACAATCCTAGAAATGAATAATGTTGTCGGTTTAAAAGACTGCTCAGGCAGTACAAAAATGGTTACAGAGTTAGTCCGTACAGGTGCTAAACCTGTGCTTGGCGGCGATGATTCCCTCTTTTATGAAATGCTTAGCTGCGGAGCAGCTGGGGGGATGCTCGCTACTGCCAACGTTTTCCCGGCAGAATGCCTTCGTATCTTTGAAGCCTTTACATCTGGTCAAGTGGACTTTGCTAAAGAAAGCTTTGAACAACTACTGCCGATCATCCGCCTATTATTCAAGGAATCGAATCCCGCTCCAATTAAATGGATGCTTAGCCAAAACGGCCTACTGTCCTCGGATACGCTTCGCCTCCCTATGACTTCCATCAGCGCAGGACTTCAGCAAGAACTGAGCCCCTATGTTCAGGAGAATACAATTGAAGCAACCGCATAAATGAAATAACAACAGCCGTTGTACAGTGAGGAACTGTTTAGCGGCTGTTTTTTGTTGTAAATTATCAGGAAATAAAACATAAAAAACCATCAGATTTACTCTGACGGTTTTTTTATTTTGCTATAGAAACGATACGCATTCAAACTAACTTATCTGCTGCTCGTTTTTTGTCTTCCTTTTGTGAACCACTCGGACTTTGGCTTCAATGGAGGGTTAGACTTAGGTTTTGCTTTAGCTGGTTTAGATGCCGCTGATTTTGTTGCTGCCGGTTTTGTTGCCGCAGGTTTAGCAGTTGCTGGTTTGGAATTCGACGGTCTGGAAGACGATGGTCTCGAAGCTGCTGCTTTCGAACCTGACGGTTTCGCCGAACGATCTGTCTTCATTTGCGTTTTACGAGACATCGGATACGGATGGTCCTTAACTTCTGGAATCGATTTTCCAATCAATTTTTCAATATCTTTAAGGAAAGGAAGCTCTTCAGCTTCGCAAAAAGAAATTGCCGTTCCGCTCAATCCCGCTCTGCCTGTACGACCGATCCGGTGCACATAGGTTTCCGGAATGTTCGGTAAGTTGAAGTTGATTACGTGAGACAGCTCATCAATATCAATTCCCCGGGCAGCTATATCCGTAGCTACGAGAACACGAGTCGCACCGCTTTTAAAATTTCGCAAAGCGTTCTGGCGATCATTTTGAGATTTATTGCCGTGTATGGCTTGAGCAGCAATGTTCACTTTAGCCAGATCGCGGGTAACACGGTCTGCACCACGTTTGGTACGAGTAAACACCAATGCTGAGACGATGGATTTATCCTGTAACAGCAGGTTCAATTGGTTTTGCTTATTTCCGTTCTCTAATAAATAGATCGATTGATTGATTCTATCCGCAGTAGATGACACGGGTGTGATTTCTACCTTCACTGGATTCACAAGCAATGTTTTGATCAATTTAGAAATCTCAGTTGGCATCGTTGCCGAGAAAAACAGAGTTTGCTTCTTCGTAGGCATTTTGGCGATGATTCGTTTCACATCATGAATAAAGCCCATATCCAGCATCCGGTCAGCTTCATCCAGAACTAAAATTTGTACATATTGCAGATCTACACGTTTCTGATTGATCAGGTCGATAAGTCTACCAGGGGTAGCAATAAGAATATCGGCACCTTGATTCAGTGCGCGCTCTTGCACTTTCTGTGACACACCGCCAACAATGGCAGCAGAGCGGATATCTGTATATTGGCTATACGCTTTTATGTTATCAGCAATTTGAATCGCTAGTTCTCTTGTCGGTGTTAAAATCAACGAGCGAATGCGTCGCACATTATTGGATTTGTTTGGGCTCGATTGTTCGCTTAGCAATTGAATAATAGGCACGGAAAATGCAGCTGTTTTTCCTGTTCCCGTTTGCGCGCATCCAAGTAAATCTCTACCCGCTAATACAGCTGGAATCGACTGCTCCTGTATTGGTGTAGGTGATGTATAGTTTTCTTTGCTTAAAGCCTTCAAAATTGCAGGCACAATATTCAGTTCATTAAATGTCATTGGGTCTCCTTAATTTCTAATACATATATTCTTAACAATAAATCCTTTTGTCACGTCATAAACCATAATTATAACACAATAAGTTACATAATAATAGATTTTCTTTATCATCACACCAATTTTCATTAAAAATCCATTTCAGGATACTATCCGTTCTGCTCTTACAGAAATCCTGCGGCGTATCTTTTGTTGATCCTGCTGAGACTGCTGATCCTGCTGATCCTGTTGAGACTGCTGAGACTGCTGAGCCTGTTGAGACTGTTGAGACTGTTGAGACTGTTGAGACTGCTGAGTCTGCTGAGCCATCGGACTCAGACGCCCTTATTTTGAAAATTCGTGGATTTTGGACATGCTATCGGACTCAGATGCAGTTATTCACACCTTCGAAGCCCAATTCAGTACAAATATAAGGCAATAAGAGCTATGCAGTCCGAAACCTTGGCAAAATAGATCAAGATGCTGAAATAGCTGCAATACAGTCCGATAAGTACAAGCCGTCGGGTAAACCACGCAATCCTTACAGCACGTAGATCAGACACGCAATCCTTACAGCACGCAGATCAGACACACAATCCTTACAGCACGCCGATCAGACACACAATCCTTACAGCACGCCGAGCAGACACGCAATCCTTATAGCACGCCGATCAGACACGCATTCCTTAAAGCACACAGATCAGCCACACAATCCTTACAGCACGCCGATCAGACACACAATCCTTACAGCACGCCGAGCAGACACGCAATCCTTACAGCACGCAGATCAGACACGCAATCCTTACAGCATGCAGATCAGACACGCAATCCTTACAGCACGCAGATCAGACACGCAAAAAAAGCGGAGGATTTCTCCCCCGCTTCTTATCTTTGCTATAACTATGATGACTATTCTACGATTTCAGCAGTATCGCCGTTGTTGGCACCTGCAGCGTTAGCTTCGTCAGTGTCAATATGCATATCCAGTTTAAAGCTGTCTGATACGCGTGCAATTACGTTCTCCAATACGAGACCACGGTCGCCTCCGAGGCGAACTTTAAGCAATTGCTTATCAGCAATGCCCCAAGCTTCAGCTTCAGAAGTATGGAAGTGAATGTGACGAGCGGCGATGATAACGCCTTGTTCCAATTCTACTTCGCCAGCAGGTCCTTTAAGCGTAATGCCAGGTGTTCCATCAATATTTCCAGATTCGCGAACTGGAGCTTTCACGCCAAGTGCGAAGGAGTCAGTACGGGAAATTTCTAATTGGGAAGCCGGACGAGCAGGTCCCAAAATTCTTACTTTGTCAAATTTACCTTTGCTGCCGATAACTGCTACTTGCTCATTTGCTGCAAACTGTCCTGGTTGAGAGAGGGGTTTGAACTCCGTTAGTTGATATCCTGGGCCAAACAAAGCCTCCACATGCTCTTGCGTAAGGTGAATATGTCTAGCCGACACACCTACGGGTACAGTCTTACTCATAGTAAAGTCACTCCTTGTATTTTCTCTAGTATCTGTACAAGCCATTAACCATTATACATCTTCTTAACCAAAAATAAAAAGCCCCACATCATAACGAGGGCCTTTTTTTCGACAATTCATACTTTTAGAGCAGGATTGTCATGATTTAGACACCTGAGAAGGTAAGTTTGTGCGCAGGTAGGAGACCGCATTCTCATATAACCAACCTTTTACGGAAGCTTCTGGATAGTAACGAAGCAGGTGCTCCGCGAGCTCAGGGTATTTTCCCGGATGCTCCATGTTCTCTACCCAAGTGTCAATGCCGTCAAAATCCGAACCAAACATCATATGCTTCTCGCCACCTAGACTACATACATGATCAATATGCTTTAATAAATCATCCATACGAGCTTTTCCATCATCACATACAAACCACGGATAAAAGGTCAGGCCCATTCTTCCGTCCATTGCAATCAAAGCTTTAATCTGTTCATCATTTAAATTTCTAACATGCCCACAGATTGCTGCGGCGTTCGAATGGGAAGCTATAAACGGACGTGTGCTTAAGTCGGCTAGCTCCCAAAAACCTGCCTGAGACAAATGCGACACATCAAGCAGCATTCCACTGTCGTTGCACCATTCGATCAGCATTCGCCCTTTTTCCGTAAATCCGCCGTTGCGCTGCTCCAGAACACCGTCCGCTGCCCAATTGGCATAATTCCAAGTGATTCCCAAAAACCGCACGCCAAGCTCAAAGCAGAGCTGTGCATAAAACAAGTTCCCTTCTAGACCGTCTACACCCTCCAGAGAGAGCATTCCCCATGGGGATGCTCCAGCTGTTCGTTTTCCTACCTCCTCCTTCCAACGCAGCCACTGAAGGCTCTCTGCGCCTATTATTTTTTGCCGGAACAAATCAATTTGTCCTAAAACATTCTCAAAGCTAGGTCTTCCTCTACTTGCCGAAAGGTATATTGCAAAAATCTGCAATTCCACACCGCCCGCTACCAGCCGCTCTCCGGTAACATCCAGCCGAGGATCATTCTTAAAATCCATATCTGGTGATGCTTGCATTTTACTCAGCACATCACAATGAAAATCCGCAACCTGTAGCTTATCGGTTCTCATCCCAAGCCCTCGCTTTCATGCAGCCCTATTCCAGATTCTATGCTTAAAAACGCCAGACTATATACGAAAAGCAAAAAACCTGTTTACATAAGTAAACAGGTTCATCCGTTCTATGCTTCTATTATCTGGGTTCTACAATCAATTTAATCGCGGTTCGATCCTCTCCATCAATCACAATGTCTGTAAATGCCGGAATGCAGATCAAATCTACTCCGCTTGGTGCAACAAATCCCCGGGCAATGGCAACTGCTTTGACTGCTTGATTCAGTGCTCCAGCTCCAATAGCTTGTAATTCGGCCGATCCACGTTCACGAAGAACACCTGCTAAAGCGCCGGCGACGGAATTTGGATTGGATTTAGCTGATACTTTTAATACATCCATAGTAAGTACCTCCCCTGGGAAAATAATGGTGTTCTTCCACTACTTTAGATGTTATTCGCGAGAGAAGAAATAATTCCTTCTTTTTGCGGACTACTCTGGAGAAAATGGTACAATAGATACTCTTTTTCGATATAATAAATATCACACTTTACCCTTATTCGGCGAAATTACCCGGAAAATCACTTATCTTATCCTACTACTAGCTCATTACCCATTCATCTTCACGTAGCCGTATTTTCTCCAGACGGGTAGCCGCGCCAGTATTCTCATCTAACTCTGCAAATAAACCGTGAAGCTGCCATTTGCCTTCATCAACAACAAATCGTGCTGGAAGCTGTGTAGTGAACTTATAAAGTACTGCATCTCTTTCCATACCCAGAATCCCTTCGCTTGAACCAACCATGCCCGCATCGGTCAAGTAAGCCGTTCCACCCGGCAAAATCACATCATCATTCGTCTGAACGTGAGTATGGGTCCCTACTACAATTGATGCGCGACCATCCATGAAATAGCCCATGGCGATTTTCTCAGAGGTAACCTCTGCATGGAAATCAACGAGAATGCATTTATGATCTCTACGTAGCTCTTCCACAATTTCTTCACCCACACGGAAAGGACAATCAATCGCAGGCAAAAATGTACGGCCTTGCAGGTTAACTATAGCTAGCTCTTTGCCGTTACCTTTAACAACTGTATATCCTCTTCCCGGTGTTCCTGGAGGAAAATTAGCAGGACGGATAATCCGGGCCTCGTCGTCGATAAACTCGAAGATATCCTTGTTGTCCCATGTGTGATTGCCCATGGTGATTCCGTGAACGCCCCAGTTAAAAAATTCATTTGCGATCGCTTTAGTAATACCTCTACCGGCAGCAGAATTTTCACCGTTAACTATGATTATATGTGGTTGATATTTGCTTTTTAATGAGGGCAACATCTCCCGAAGTGCCTTCCTGCCTACACTACCTACGATATCTCCAATGAATAGTACTTTAATGTTTCTCTCCTCCTAATCTTAACCTCTTCATCTAGCGGATAAGTCTTCATATTTAAAAGAAAAAAGGCCCCGCTTAGGGGCCAATTTTCATCAAATATAAGAAAGTATAAGTTATATCTTATCCTTTAACCTTATATTCCTAGCAGAAACATATACCAGGTAACGATCATAAATATCGTTATTTCCAAAGCGTATGTTATCTACTTATTGCCTATTTAGCGTATTCAACAGCCCGTGTCTCACGAATAACGGTAACCTTGATATGTCCTGGATAATCCAGTTCACTTTCAATCATCTTCGTAATATCGCGAGCAAGACGGAATGCCTCTGCATCGTCAATCTTCTCTGGCTGTACCATCACGCGCACCTCACGGCCCGCTTGAATAGCAAATGATTTCTCAACGCCTTCGAACGACTCTGAGATTTCTTCCAGTTTCTCTAGACGTTTAATATACGTTTCCAGTGTTTCACGGCGAGCACCAGGTCTAGCAGCCGACAATGCGTCAGCGGCACCAACCAACATAGCAATAACCGAGGTAGCTTCGCAGTCTCCATGATGAGATGCGATACTGTTGATAACAACCGGATGTTCTTTATATTTCTTCGCTAGTTCAACGCCGATCTCAACATGCGAACCTTCCACTTCATGATCCAGCGCTTTGCCGATATCATGGAGTAATCCTGCACGTTTTGCAAGCACGATGTCTTCCCCAAGCTCACCGGCCATCAGTCCTGTTAAATAAGCAACCTCCATGGAGTGCTTCAATACATTTTGACCATAGCTTGTACGGAATTTCAGACGCCCCAGAATCTTGATCAAATCTGGATGCAAACCGTGAACGCCCACTTCGAAAGTAGCTTGTTCACCATATTCCCGAATCCGTTCGTCCACTTCTTTGCGGGATTTCTCCACCATCTCTTCAATACGAGCGGGGTGAATACGTCCATCAGCCACCAATTTCTCAAGTGCCGTACGGGCCACTTCACGGCGGATTGGATCAAATCCTGACAAAATAACTGCTTCCGGCGTATCATCAATAATGAGGTCGATACCTGTAAGAGTTTCCAAAGCACGAATATTACGGCCTTCACGACCGATAATCCGACCTTTCATCTCTTCATTCGGCAACGTAACAACTGAAACCGTTGTTTCCGCTACGTGATCAGCTGCACAGCGTTGGATAGCGAGTGTGATGATTTCACGGGATTTCTTATCCGCTTCTTCTTTCGCCTGCTGTTCAATTTCTTTGATCATTTGTGCCGTTTCATGGCGAACTTCTTGCTCAACATTGCTAAGAATGATACTTCTTGCATCTTCGATGCTTAAATTGGAGATACGTTCCAATTCAGTGACTTGGTTTTTGTAAATAACATCAATTTGCTGTTGGGTTTCATCAATTCGTTTCTCTTTGTTAGCTACTTGTTCTTCTTTTCTTTCAAGCGATTCCATTTTTTTATCCAGAGATTCTTCCTTTTGCAGCAAACGTCTCTCTTGCCGTTGGATTTCATTCCGACGTTCACGAGTTTCTTTCTCAGCTTCAGTACGGATTCTATGGACTTCGTCCTTAGCTTCCAATACTGTTTCTTTCTTCAGCGCCTCAGCGTCCTTCTTCGCATTCTCAACGATGACAACGGCTTCTCTTTCTGCGCTTTGGATTTTAGCTTCTGCAAGGGATTTACGAATAAAATAACCGAACCCAAAGAATATTGCAGCTACAACGAGAACGATAATGACCCAGATCCATGATTCCAGCATCTGTTCACCTCCTCGTTGGTTCCTCTCCAAGGTATATCCCTGGGAATTGTGCAGTTGTTTAACTATCCGTTCATCACCATACAAAAAACCGGTAAACAACCGATTGCCATACTGCACATGCTGCACATGCACACTGCCCGCCTTATCCGGCGATTACATTTCATATGAGTTGTACGTGAACCGTTTAAAACAGTCTCCTTTTTGGGAAGGAAAAAGGATTCTAATTTTATGCCGATTCATGTTATATTTTATTATTTATAAAAAGACATTGTCAAGAGAGTCGATATACGCATTAATGTCAAGAGAATCAGTGATTCTAGTAAAACTCCTCATCTTCACCTTCATAATTGTCTTCCGCAAGTAAAGTATTGATCACTTGGCGAACCATATCGCCCGAAAATCCACGGCGCATAAGGAAGGCTCCAGTCTTTCTTCGCTTATCTGAAGCTTCTCCACGGATGAGATTCCATTTCTTGCGCCCAGTTTCGAGTGCGCTCTCCAGCTCTTGTTCAGGAGTAATATTCTCCAAAGCTTCCGATATAAGGGTTTTGTCAATCCCTTTCTCACGTAGCTCTTGTCGAATCCACATCTTCCCTTTCCGCTGGTTCGCTATTCGTTGCTCTGCCCATTGCTTAGCATATAAAGGGTCATCAAGAAGTCTTTCCTCCTGCAGCCGCTGCACCACTTCCGCAATAATAGTCTCTCCTATTTCCTTCTGGCGTAAACGGCGAGTCATTTCCATAGCGGTGCGTGGTTTACGTTCTAGATAACGGAGGCCTTCTACATAAGCTCGTTGACGCTCATCAGCTACAACAATTTCAACCAAATCAGCCTTCATAAAAGAATTACCAGTAATCATTCGATATTTAATCATGACGTCCTCGTGCACAGTCATGTTATATGCTCCGAAATGTATGATATAACGGTGGTCAGATTTCTTTTGACGTTCTACTTTAGTGATCTCTAAGAGTTCTCCTTCAGGAAAATCCGATAACACCTGCTCATCTTGTTCTTCTGCTTCAAAATCCAGTTGTATTACCATAGTTGTTTGTCACCTCGTAGCAATAGATCGGTTATCGTCTTACTTTCATTACTTGTTAAGAAAAGACACCCTGCAACAATCAATCACAGGGCGTCCTATTGCTTAATATACTATTCGATTTCGAGAAGCAATTTCTCTTCTTCTTCTTGCTCTGCAATAATATCTTCATTCTTCGGCGCAGCAACAATAGTGGATAAATTACTTGCTTCACGGATCTTATTCTCAATAATAAGGGCAATATCCTGATGTTCCTTCAAAAACTGTTTAGCATTCTCACGGCCTTGACCGAGACGCTCGCCTTCGTAGGAATACCATGCACCACTCTTATTCACGATATCCATTTCAGTACCGATATCTACAAGACTTCCCTCTTTAGAAATCCCTTCACCGTACATGATATCAACATCAGCCTGTTTAAATGGAGGAGCTACTTTATTCTTCACAATCTTGATCTTAGTACGGTTACCAACCACATCGTTCCCCATCTTGATGCTCTCTACGCGACGTACATCTAAACGTACAGAAGAGTAGAATTTCAATGCACGACCACCCGGAGTTGTCTCAGGGTTACCGAACATAACACCGATCTTCTCACGAAGCTGGTTGATAAAGATAGCGATCGTATTGGATTTGCTAATGGCACCAGAAAGCTTACGAAGCGCTTGAGACATCAAGCGAGCCTGCAATCCGACGTGGGAATCACCCATATCGCCTTCAATTTCAGCCTTAGGTACCAAAGCAGCAACGGAGTCAACGACAATAATATCAACGGCTCCACTACGAACAAGTGCTTCGGCGATTTCCAGCGCTTGTTCACCCGTGTCTGGCTGAGAAAGCAGCAATTCATCGATATTTACGCCCAAGTTACGTGCATATTTCGGATCAAGCGCATGCTCGGCATCGATAAATGCAGCTTGTCCGCCTTGTCTTTGCACTTCTGCAATAGCATGAAGAGCAACTGTTGTTTTACCTGAAGATTCCGGTCCATATACTTCAATAATACGTCCCTTTGGAAGTCCGCCTATACCTAACGCAATATCAAGTGCCAAAGATCCGCTAGGTACAACTTCCACTTGCATATGCGTGGATTCTCCCAGTTTCATTACCGAACCTTTACCAAATTGTTTTTCTATTTGACGAAGCGCCATATCAAGCGCTGCACGACGATCTGACAATCAGACCACTTCCTTCACTGTTTATAGTAATATAATAACGTGTTTTTAAGGTCTTGCCAAGCTTTTTTTCGAACATACATTCGTTTTTTTTGTCTTGGGCGTTATTTATCCCTTTTATTGTAAGCCTCCCTCCGGAGATAGAAGTTAATTAAATTCCCCACTTCACCGGACATCAACGACTTATGATCATGAGTAGCCATCGTGATCAAAATCTCTGCAAATATACAAAAAACCGCAGCAAAGAAATCTCAGTGCCACGGTTCTTCCGTATGTGTTTATTATAACTGGGCTAATCTCCCATTACAAGTCTGAACCCTCAAGAGGTGTCTCCACCTTGCGTTCCTCAAGTCTCCGCCACAGACGATACAGCAGAGCCTTTACAGTACGCAACCGGATATTTTCCCGTGTACCTTTAAGATTAAGCTCATAGACCTCTGTCTTACGTCCCCGTTCAGCCAAGCCGATAAATACAAGTCCAACAGGCTTGCGTTCAGAATAACCCGGTCCGGCTACACCTGTAACAGATAAGCCGAAATCACTGTCTGCAATCATTCTCACTTGGTCAGCCAACACCTCGGCAACTTCTCGACTTACGGCTCCAGGAGCATTGGGTCCCTCCAAATAAGCACTTGGCACATTCAGTAGCTTTTTCTTTAGGTCATTCGAATAGCAGACGATTCCGCCGGCAAACATCGATGCACTGCCTGGAATATTTGTTATGCTCTCCATCAGCAAACCTCCGGTGCAGCTCTCTGCCGCACTTAAGGTCAGGCCGGCATCCGCCATCCAATCCACAATCAATTGCTCCAGCGGCACATCAATGTTCGCATACAAATGTTCCGGCAAAATCTCCTTGATTTGTTGTTCCAGTATCTCCAGCTTTTTTGTAGCTTCATGCTCAGAAGGGGCCTTTGTCGAAATACGAACAGTTACCTCTCCCTCTTTGGCATACGGAGCAATCGTTGGATCAGTCTGACTGCGAATCAGTTCGATGAGCTTGTCCTCCAGCAGTGATTCTCCGATGCCGGCAAATTTGAGCATTTTTGAATAAAGCGGTGTTTCGTTCGTCAAGGCGTGCTGCTGTAGCCACGGTACTGCTTTATCTACGAACATCGGTTTCATCTCACGAGGTGGACCTGGAAGCACAATATAATATTTCTTCTCATGCTCAAAAGCAATCCCAACCGCAAGACCGATTTCATTCGGCAACGGTGTAGTTCCTTCAATTATAAGTGCCTGTTTGCGGTTATTTTCGGTCATAACGATCTTACGATCATCAAAGAAGCGTTGTACATGATCCATCGCCAAACGATCAATATGGAGCGTTCTACCTAGCGATGCAGCCAGTGCGTCTTTAGTCAGATCATCCTCAGTGGGGCCAATTCCGCCCGTAAAGATAATAACGTCGGCCCGACTCTGAGCGATCTCGATGGCTTGCTGCAGGCGGCTGCTGTTATCACCGACAACGGTTTGAAAGTATACATCGATCCCGATGGCAGCTAGCTCTATAGACAAAAACTGGGCATTACTATTCACGATTTGACCGAGCAAAAGCTCTGTCCCTACTGCAATAATCTCCGCTTTCATACCTGGCTTTCGCCTCCTCGTTATAATGTAGGTACACTGCTTTTGGATTTCAAAAAAGGTAATAGGTGCTTCACCTATTACCTTTCCTTGTATATCCAGCTTACATGCTTACGCATTATGCAGCTGTAGCAGATCCTTATTCTTCACAAAATAATCAATTCCAGAATAAATAGTGATCAGCGCTGCGGCCCAAATAGCAATATCGTCTACAGGAATACTGACAAATTGAAATGGGAAATTATTCAACAACAGCAGTGAGATCGCAACAATTTGTACAACCGTCTTTATCTTGCCCCATTTGCTGGCGGCAACCACTTTTCCCTCTAGCAATGCAATCTGGCGAAGTCCGGTGACTGCAAACTCACGACTGATGATTACAATAGCAATCCATGAATCGCATCTGCCCAGCTCCACAAGTGAAATCAGAACTGCAGATACCAGCAGTTTGTCCGCAAGTGGATCAAGGAGTTTACCGAGATTGGTGACCATATTATATTTCCTAGCAATGTAGCCGTCTATTCCATCCGTGCTGGCCGCAAGCAAAAAGATTACAGCTGCTACCAAATGATTAACAGATAGCTGAAACGAGCCCCAATGTATCGGTTCTGGATAAAAACTGAAATCCACCAGTAAAAAAAACATCATAATCGGGATCAGGCAAATACGAGCTAGCGTGATGCGGTTGGGCAAATTCACTGAAGTTTTCCTCCCCTAAATCGTTCATACAAATTGCCTAAATCAGGCTAATCCATTTCTACTTAAGCAAGTATATTATAGCAATAAATAGGTGTCAAAAAAACAGAAAGCACCCCGCGTTGTTAGTGCTAATAAGCACTGCGGGGCACAAAATTCTATTTCATGTTCATGAATTGTAGATCCAGCGGCAAATCAGCTTTACGCAAGATCTGAATAATCTGCTGCAAATCGTCGCGGCTCTTACCGGTCACACGAATTTGATCCCCTTGGATTTGGCTCTTCACCTTTAATTTTGAATCACGGATCAGAATATTAATTTTTTTCGCATTCTCCTGATCAATGCCTTGCTTAAGCCCTAAACGTTGACGTACAGATCCCAGGGAAGCCGGTTCTACTTTACCGAAATCCAGATTTTTTAGGGTAATGCCTCTTTTCACCATCTTTGATTGTAAAATATCAATAACAGCGTTGAGCTTATATTCGTCTTCAGAGGCGATTATAAGTGCGTCTTTCTCCAGCTTCAGACTGCTTTTGCTGTTCTTAAAATCAAAGCGGTTGTCGATCTCTTTCTCTGTTTGGTGAATAGCATTCGTTAACTCCTGCATATCCATTTTGGATACAATATCAAATGAACATTCTGAACTCATTAAACTCCACGTCCTTTATACAATTAGTCTGCTACTATTATAAGAGAATGGTACTATTAAGTCTAATTTTGGATAAATCATTATGTAGCTCACCCGACATAGAAAACAGCCCCACTAAGTGGAGCTTTTCCTTCGAGTGAGTTTGGTTCAAAGGGTAGAAACACGTCTCCACCGGAAGTACGCCGTTGGAGACGTTCATTTCTACAGCTTCTATCTGCTTCGGACCGGATTACGAAACATATCCAGAATTCCTAGCACAATATGTGCAATACCGAATCCGAGAATTCCGTATCCCCAAGCACCTGGTGTCAAATAGTATCCGATGAGACTGACAACAACCCCAAGGCCAGCTACAATCCAGCTAACTGTCATAAGATGTACACCTCACTTTGGCTAAAACTGAAAACAGTCTTATGTTCTCCCTAAAGCCAAAGTCTATACATCCTATTTGTTATTCGCCTGTCCCGTCACTTTGGGTACCTTCACTTCCAGAACCGTCGTCAAGATTAAGCAGGAGACGTGAGGACGTCTTCTCATCCGTGATTACTTGACCATTTACGGTAATTTCAGTTGCTGGGGAATACCCAGACTTAATATACATGCCCTCACTACCAAGAACGAAGCTCATAGTTTCTCCTGCTGCAGTATTTCCGAAGGAGAGTTTTTCACCTTTAGAGTTTTCGCCTTTGTAAACTTCAAGCCAGCTTACTCCGGATGCAACAATCTCAACCTTAACTTCGCTTCCGGCAGGAGCTGTAACCTTAAATTTCGTTGTTTTGCCTGACTTCCCATCTGGTGTAACTGTGATCGATTGAGGAGACGGCGTTGGTGTCGGTGTTGGCGTAGGCTCCGTAGTTGGCTCAGTAGTTGCTTCTGCCGAGGAAGTAGGCGCTACTACACCGCCTCCTGATGCGGGTGGAGATGTTTGTGCTGTATTAGGATCCTGCACATTATTGGTGATATTTGTTTGATCAACTTGATCAGGGTCTGCTTTGTTTAAACTAGAAGCATAAATGTAAATCACCACAATAATCAATATAGGGAATGTCCACATCAGCACCGTTGGCAGCCATTTTGCATTCCGTTCGGTTTCGGGTCTACGGCTGCGCTTTTGAATCACCGTCTCCATGGTCGTGTCTGCGGGTGGTGCAGGTACGTTCCCATGCTCCTCGAGCAGTTCGTCAGGACTCATGCCTACTGCTTCTGCATACGTTTTGATAAACGCCCTCACATAAAAACTTCCTGGAAGCACCTTGTAGTCTCCAGACTCGATGGCTTCCAAATACTTTTTGCGAATTTTTGTTACTTCCTGGACATCGTCAAGACTCATCCCTTTTTGCAGACGTGCCTCTTTCAATTGCCGGCCCAGTTCCGACATACCATCACCTCCTGTAAGTTCTATGAATGTAAACTTCCTTAACCAGCTTTATAAAAAAACATGCTCGGAAGTGTATTCTTCATCGTTTGTGTTCTATAAATCATCACTGTAGCTCGTCGTAAATGACTCGTACAAGATTTCTTCCGTTGGATTATTCCGCAGCTCAATAATAATATCAAAGTCATCATAACTATACTCAGATTCGCGTACGAAAATATCTGGATGCTCAATAACCTTTGTGCTTGGCATGCTCATAACATTTTGCAATAAATTATAATGTTTCTCATTAGAGCGGATCGTACTAACTATACCATCAATTATAAATACATTATGTGGGTTCATCTCATCTTCAGCCAATTGACTGCGCACCGTCTGCCGCAATAATGTGGAGGAGACAAATGTCCAGCGTTTCATAGCACAGACACTGCCAGCTATAATGGATTCCGTCTTTCCTACACGGGGCATACCACGAAGTCCTATAACCTGATTCCCATCTTTTTTAAACAGTTCACCGAGAAAATCAACCAATAGACCTAGCTCATCGCGGGTGAAACGAAACGTCTTCCGATCATCCGAATCCCGTTCAATATATCGCCCATGGCGCACAGCCAGCTTGTCCACGAGCCTTGGAGACCGCAGAGCTGAAACTGTAATATTATCAACTTTTTTGAGCATTTCGCCCATCAGCATAATTTTCTCATCATCATTGGTCTCCAGCAACATTCCGCGAGTTTTTCCTTCAACTCCATTAATCGTCAGAATGTTAACTTCCAGCATCCCTAACATTGAAGCGATATCACCAAGCAGACCGGGTCTGTTCTTGTGAATCTTGTATTCCATATACCACTGTTTATATTCCACTTGTACACCTCATAGATTCCTTTTCCCTACCCTTTGCCAATACAGCAAAAAAAGCTGCCCCGGCAAAGCGGTCTTTTACACGGGTCATGTTAATGATATATAAAATAAAAATGAAAGGCAAGGTCAGTCCTGTAATAATTGCAGAAAAGCTCCCACAGGGGGAGCTTTTCCGCAAGCTTAGGCGTTGTCTTTCGCCAACTTGACCATGAGTTTAGCAATCGTTTGCTTTTCTTCATCGTTGCCGACATCCCATAGCTCTTTGATCGCACGGTTTTGAGTGTTTGCTGGATCCACTTTTTCATCAAGGAATTCCCCGATTTCAAAAGCCAGCTTTGAGATTGTGTCTTGACTCATCCCAAGTTTCTCCGCCTGTACAACCCGTTTACCTAGGAATTTCTTCCAGGTGTCAAAATTTTTGATTACGCTATCGTCTTGTGTCATCTTAAATCCTCCTTCATGTTTACGGTCAAACACCTGCATACAGGCTGTAAGCCGCCTTACGAGAGATTAAAAAACAACACTTATAATATGTCTCAGACGATAGATTCTTATGCTGGAGCTTTTCTCCAAGTTAAGCATTACGTAATCCAGCCACCGTTAGGACTAATGATCTGCCCAGTAATATACCCGGATTCAGGCAATGCTAAAAAGTAAATCAGTGAGGAGATCTCGTTCGGTGTAGCCAAACGTCCCGCCGGAATCTCATCCTCCAGCATCCGGACCTCATCCTCCTGTAGGTTAGACAACATATTCGTATTAACCGCTCCTGGAGCTACCGCGTTCACAGTTACGCCAGAAGGTGCTAGTTCCTTGGCTAACGCCTTAGTAAAAGCATTTACTCCGCCTTTACTGGCTGAATAAGCGACCTCACAAGAGGCTCCCGATATTCCCCACACGGAAGAAACGTTGATGATTCGACCATAACGCTGGGATACCATGTACGGCATAAAAATCTGGCTGCACATAAAGGTCCCTTTCAAGTTAATGGCCATAATATCGTCCCATTCCTCTTCACTCACATCAGCCAGCATCCCATAATGAGATTTACCGGCATTGTTGACAAGAATATCCGGCTGCATTCCATTACTTTCAAGCTTCTCCGCCATTCGTACAATCTGACTGCGATCCTTCATATCCGCATTTACAGTCATTACCTTTGCTCCAAGGGCCATACAACGCCGAGCGACATCATTAGCAGCTTCATGTGAGTGCTTGTAGTGAATAACAATATTCATGCCTACAGAGGCAAACCGTTCTGCAATGGCGCCACCGATTCCCCCGCTGCCCCCTGTCACCAGAACTGTCATTTCTCCTAATGGTTTGTTGCTCTCTCCCAAAAGCGCCATTTAAGGACTCACCACTAGTGAAACAGCGAGCTGCTCCCAATTTACATGGGCATGTAAACGCTCATTCACTTCAGCTAAAGTAATCGATTCGTAAATAGGCAGAACTTCAAACAGGTCACCACCACGGAATTGGTAACGTGTAAATTCATGTGCGATACTTTCAGGGGAGTTCAGCATGCGCAAATATCCGCCTATTTTCTTTTTCCGTGCCCGCTCGAAGTCCTTCTCAGCAAAGCCAGACTTTAAGATCTGATCCACTTCTTCTTTAATTCGTTTTAGCAGCAAATCCGGGTCCTTGGTATCTCCACCCATAGCTGAAAAAGCATATTGTTCTGAACTATTAAATTCATGGCCAAAGCTGTCTGAGATCAGTTCTTCATCATAGAGTTTTTGGTACAACGCTGTGCTGCTGCCAACCAGCAAATCAAGCATAAGCTTAGTGGCGAGATCACGCTTAAGCGCAGCTTCACCTGTAAGACCATCAACTTTTTCCTTAAATCCAAACATAATCTTAGGCATCGAAACAGCGAGTTTGCTTTCTAATCGCTTCGTAGCGACTTGTTCCGGCTCCTCTTCAAAAATACGCTTAATCTCACCTTGTTTACCATAAGATTTCCCCTGCTGATTGCTGCGAATCAACGAGAATACCTTCTCCGGATCCACACCACCCACTACGAACAACAGCATATTGCTGGGATGATAAAAAGAGTTGTAACAAGTGTACAGTGTTTCTTTCGTAATCGTACTAATCGACTCTATTGTTCCGGCAATATCAATCCGAACCGGATGTTTCGAATACATGGCCTCAATAAGGCCAAAGTACACGCGCCAGTCTGGATTATCTGCATACATATTGATTTCTTGACCAATGATCCCTTTTTCCTTTTCTACATTCTCATCCGTAAAATAAGGTCGTTGCACAAAATCAACGAGTGTACTAAGGTTGGTCTCTATGTTCTCTGTTGCCGAGAAAAGATAAACCGTCTGATCAAAACTTGTAAAGGCGTTAGCTGAAGCTCCATTTGAGGCAAAAGTGGCAAATATATCGCCTTCTGGCTCTTCAAACATTTTGTGCTCCAAAAAGTGAGCTATACCATCAGGAACAGTGGTCTCTTCTCCACCTGCGACATGAAAATGGTTATCTACAGAACCATATTTAGTTGCAAATGTGGCGTAAGTTTTTTTGAATGTTGGTTTTGGCAATACATAAACCTGAAGCCCATTATCCATCACCTCATGATAAAGGGTCTCTTGAAGTCTGTCGTATTGAATCTGTTCCATCTCTATTCCTCCTTCCCTGTCAAGAAATAAATCGTATCCAGCTGAAAGGTCTCCGCTGCAGCTTTTACTTCCCCTGCACCGATTTGTTCCACCTCTTCTAGCAGCTGATCCGCTGTCCGTTCTTTTCCTGACAACTGGCGGTTGAAGTCGTAAGAGATCATCTCAAAAGCAGAATCGGGAATCTCGGAAAGCTGATTGCGGATCATGGCTTTGGTCTGGCTTAACTCCAGATCACTGATATTGCCAGCTTTCATCTCTTCCAGTTGTTTCTCTATAATTTCAACAGCTTTGTTGTAATTTTGCGTTTCAATACCTGATTGTATCGTTCCAATCCCCTTGTGACCGTCATAGCGTGAAGAAGCATAGTATGCAAGACTGGCCTTTTCCCGTACATTGACGAAGAGTTTGGAGTGTGGATACCCTCCTAATATTCCGTTGTACATAAGTGCGGACGCATATGTATCGTCCTTATACGTAATTGATGTGCGCAGACCCATGTTCAACTTGCCCTGACTGACATCCAGCTTCTCCTCTACCGTCCGTACCTCGCTGACGGATACTGGGACAAACTTGGAGCTATATAAGCCCACCTCCGACTGAATGCGTCCGAAGTGATGCTGCACAAGCTTTTCAACTTCCTCAGTAGTCGTATCTCCCACAACATAGAGATCCAAAATAGCTCCATCCAGCCATGAGTTATAAGATTCGTACAAACTTTTTGGAGTAATCCGATCCAAATCCGCTCTTTGACCCAGTGGATGAAGGCGATAGGGCTCGTTACGGCACATTTCTTCGATACAGCGTTCCGCAGCATAACGAATCTTATCATTTACGATAGATTCCAGCTTCTTGCGCACTGTTTCACGCTCTGTTGCAACATAGGAAGGACGGAAGCTTCCATCCTCCACCAACGGACGGGTCAGGACTTCTCCTAGGAAAGCAAAGGATTGTTCAAGCAAGCTCTCCTGACTCTGCACGAAGGAGTCATTAATGGTGTCCATGCGAAACTGAACAATCTGATAATCGCCTCTTTTATAAATATCAAAACCAAATCCAGCGCCATACAGCTCCTCCAAACGCTCACGGAATTGAGTAGTCTCTGGATAAGAAGCGGTACCTCTGCGGAGCACAAATGGAGCAAGTGCTGTAGGGGTGACCGTATCCTCATTAAGTGGGACGCCGGCATAAAGTGAGATGGCGTAGGTCTTGAACGCCTTGGTAGGCATCACGTGAATACGCATACCTGCAACGTTGCCATGCTGAAATACATTATTAGTCAAGTCCAAAACTCCTTTACCGCGTGGATAGTTGCTCATTAACATGTTTATGAATTAATAACCATTCTAAACCATTCCAAAGTAAGGAAGCAACCGGATGCCTCTTCCCGGTTGCTCTCTGGATTTACTTCTTTACTTATCTACATACAGAAAATATGCTGGCCTATAGTCTTGACCTGTGGACGAGTCCAAATCCATTTGGAGGTCGCCGTTTTAGGGTTGAAATAATACAAACACCCACCCGAAGGATCCCAGCCATTCAGCGCTTGCTGCACTGCTTTTCGTGCCTGCTCATTTGGCTCCAAATAAATCTGCCCGTCAGCTACAGCTGTAAAAGCTCCCGGCTGAAAAATAACGCCAGACGGCGTATTTGGAAAGCTCGGAGATTTTACCCGGTTCAAGATTACTGCAGCAACAGCAACTTGTCCTTCGAAAGGTTCACCTCTTGACTCACCATAGACGGCATTAGCCATAATTTTGAGATCATTTTCTGATAATCCCATCGTATTCCCTGAAGACAGAGACGCTGAATCCGAATTATTGGTTGTATTTGTTTTGTTACCGGTGTTGTTGTTTGCTGTATTATTTCCGGTTGCTGAAGCCGACTCTGTTGGCTTCCAGTTCTTAGTTGCGTTATACAATTTCAGCTTAGTCTTAGCGCCTACGATGCCATCAGACTTCATTCCAAACTTCCATTGAAACCACGTTACTGAATTTTTCGTTTTCGGACCAAACTGACTGTCTATTTTCCCTTCATAAAAGCCCAGATGTTTTAAACGTCCTTGCAACTCATAAACATCCTGACCAGAAGAACCGAGTTTAATCGGAGTCGTGCTGAAGGCAGGCAAGGCCTCTTCTTCAGGATGATTTAGTTCATGGACAAATGACGCAGCAGCACTTTGCTTGGTCTGTACTATGCCATTACCCTGGAGCAGCATTCCTGCAAACGGCGCGGCAGCAAGTGCAAGGGTTAAAGAAGCAAAGATCCACAACTTATGTTTCTTCATAGGGGTTCGCTCTACCTTTCTTTTGTGAGTTCTGCATGGATGGCTAAAGTTATTATGACGACTGTCAGGACATCCTATGCATTACTAAAAAAGAAGTAATAGCATTTCATTGTAATTGAGAATAATTATCAACTATAATCCAAATAAGAAAACGTTGGAGTTGATATTAATCATGAATTTAAAGGACCACATTTTATTGTGGAACCACGCATTAATAGAAATTATTGATATACGCCATACTTTTCAACGATCAAGTGATCTGAATTCACATTATCAGCTGCCCTCAAGCGCATTCTTGTTGATCATAAACGGCAAGGCCGAAATACTGATTGACGAGGTCCCGCACGAGATCGGCAACTTTCATATCCTTCATGGTGGAAAAGGAATGAACATTCAATTTTTACGCACGGAGGAACTACTGGAGTATTACTTAATTTTATATAAAGCAAACCTTTCACTCGCCTCACGCAACAATCTAAAAGCAATTATGGAACACAATAATCCCTTCAATCTCCAACAGCGGTGACTATATCTTCCGCTCCTCTTATGATGGTATGGCTGATCTGACCCAAAACCCAATTTGGAACAATATCCCTGCCGTGAAAGAAGGCCGTTTGATGGAAATTGATTTTGGATTAGGTTATTACAGTGATATCTATTCTCTAAATGTGCAACTGGATTATATTGTTGAAGCTTTGCTTGCTGCACCAAGAGTCAAATAAGTACTCAGGATACAAAAAAGAGATGGTCCACTTCATAAAGTGGCCATCTCTTTTACTGTCTATTGAAGGTTTCGACGGGCTTGTCCAGCTTAGGAGCTGATCTTGTTATGCTGATATTGCTCAAGTGACACCAGCACCTCACGCGGCTTGCTGCCCTCGTAAGGACCGATGACTCCACGAGCCTCCATAGAGTCAATCAACCGGGCTGCACGGGTATAACCGACACGCATACGACGCTGTAGCAGCGACACTGAAGCCTGCTTAGCCTCCAGCACAATTTGTACGGCCTGCTCGTATAATTCATCCTGTGGCTCCTGATCCTCAGTGATTGTATCATCCACTTCAGGAACGATGGACTCATCGTATTCGGCTTCACCTTGACTGCTGACATATTGAACAATAGTCTCTACTTCTTGGTCGCTCATAAAAGCTCCCTGTACACGAATAGGTTTAGATGCGCCCATTGGCAAGAACAACATATCACCTCGGCCTAACAGCTTCTCTGCACCGGGCATATCCAAAATGGTACGTGAATCCACATTGGACGATACGCCAAAAGCGATCCGGGATGGAATATTAGCTTTAATTAAACCTGTGATTACATCTACTGAAGGGCGTTGTGTAGCGATAATTAAATGAATTCCAGCCGCCCGCGCCATTTGTGCAAGTCGGCAAATTGCATCCTCGACATCATTGGCTGCAACCATCATCAAATCCGCAAGCTCGTCCACAATAACAACGATATACGGGAGAATTGCCGCTGGATTCTCAGCCATTAGCTTATTATAACCTTCCATATTCCGTGTTCCCGATTTGGAGAATAGCTCATAACGCTTCTCCATTTCCACAACAATCTTCTTCAAAGCTAGGCTAGCCCGCTTTGGATCTGTGACAACCGGAGCCAAAAGATGGGGAATTCCATTGTACACATTCAGCTCTACCATCTTAGGATCGACCATGAGGAATTTAACTTCATCAGGTTTAGCTTTGTATAAGATGCTTGTTATAATCCCGTTGATGCAGACAGATTTACCGGAGCCAGTTGCACCGGCCACCAATAAATGGGGCATCTTAGCCAGATTGCCAATAATGGTCTGGCCGGAAATATCACGGCCAAAAGCAATCGATAATCTGGATTCAGCCTCCTGAAAAATCTGTGTTTCCATAACTTCGCGCATGGTAACAATAGACACCTCAGAGTTCGGAACTTCTATTCCTATTGCAGATTTACCCGGAATCGGCGCTTCCATCCGAATGTCTTTGGCTGCAAGTGCAAGGGCAATGTCATCCGTCAGATTTACAATACGGCTAACCTTAACCCCAATATCCGGTTGTATCTCATACCTCGTAACCGCTGGGCCTCTTACTACCTCCAGCACCTTAGCCCGTACCCCAAAGCTTTCAAGTGTTGCTTCTAACTTACGGGCAGTCTGCATATAATCATTCTGATCTCCAGCTTTGCCACCATTGTTAGGTTTGGCTAGAAGACGGAACGATGGCAGCTTATATGGCTTCGGTGGCGGTGGTGCTGGAGGAGCAGGAATAATCTCTCCATCTGGAGAAGCACCTAGCAGGCCTTCCAAGTCTATGCTTACATTCTCCTCAGACTCATCCGTAGGCTGCTGCTTAACGGCATTAGGTCCGGCTACAGCAGGTTTAGCTGCTTCACCACGAGCTGCGGGTGAGAATTCACTCCACTCTTCCCGGTCTTCTTCGTTTAACCCTTCTGAACGGATATGTTCAAAAAAGTCACGAATAATAGGCGTCACAGGTTCAATATCCAGATCCGCATCATCAAAATCATGATCGATATCGTCTAATGGAATTACATGACTATCTGGAGTTAATCCCGAAATAATCGGACCGGTTGAAGCACTTGCCACAATTGGACCCTGATCGTCATCCTCAGAATCTGCTTCCACCTGTGAACGCGTGGAGCCTGAGAACCAGCCAGATATTTTTTTCAAAAGGACAGGTTGTTTGCGATTAGGCAAATACCGATCGTCTTCGTCTTCTTCCTCCTCGTCATCATAGACAGGCTGCTTCACCTGCCGAGCTTTAGCTGGAGCAGCGGCTCTAGAAGGTCTGGCCGCTACGGGAACCGCCTTCGGACGGTTTGCAGCATGGAGACGAATCCCCTCCACAAACTTAACCAAGCGCACTCGCAAAAGCGTAAAAATCTCCACATAGGACAAGTTGGTAATTAGCATAAAGCTGATCGCCAGCATGACGATCATAAGCAGCTTAGCGCCCAGACTACCAAAAAGCCATAACAGCGCTGCATACTCCAACCCGCCAATGTACCCTCCGCTTATATCCTTACCCAGCATATAGACATTGCTTTCGTTCGAGCCAGGTGAAAGTGATCCCGAAAGATCATTATGTATTTGTGTCATTACATTGCCAGGATGTAACAAAGACAACGGGCCAAGCTTCTGCTCCATTGCAGATATTGTGCTCATAAGGCACATAGACAATAGAAGCAGAAGCACGCCAGTATGCCTGCTGTTCCACGAGGAAGGCCATCTTCGATGGATCATCACCATAAGTCCATAAAAAATGCCGATAAGCGGCAACACAAAATAAAATCTCCCTAATAAGTAACCCGCCATACTTGAAAGTGAGCGCCCTACGGCTGCTTCACCAGACAGTGCAATGACGGAAATAGTTATTAATAAAATTCCATATATTTCATATTTTAAAACGCTGCCGAGCAGCGCTTTTTTCTTCTTCTTTTTTCGTTTAGCCACGCCAGCCACCCCCGGAACAACATTATACCATATAATGGCGTGGCGTACCTATGTTCTCTTTTGTCAGAAAATGAATCTTTATGTTAATGTAATTATCGAACCTGGAGAGAACGCCGGATCTAGATAACGGTTCAGCGGACAATCCAATAATCTCACAATCCGCGCACGTCCTTCCTCCATCGGTTCAACCTGCATCAGCATTCCCTGCACACTAACTTCTCGGGTTGCGGCATAATTGTTAAATGCCCCCTCCCACACCTGTTCCATTGCAACTACTGTGTACAGTGTCATTGCGTAATCCCTCCTGGAGTCGATGCTGAGAAATCCCCGCCGATCATTCGGTTAAGATGCGCAAGTGCCGCTCCGATCCCGCCGACCTCATCCATCAGACCATATTTAACGGCATCCAAGCCCCCCACAGCCGTCCCGATATCACGATTGAGCTCACCTGTCTTAAACATGAGATCACGGAACTGTTCTTCAGAAATACGCGAATGGGAAGTCACAAATTTAACGACACGTTCCTGCATTTTCTCCATATACTCGAAAGTTTGCGGTACTCCGATCACTAAACCATTCATTCGAATCGGATGAATCGTCATCGTTGCACTTTCAGCAATAATCGAATAAGTGGAGGAAACTGCAATCGGCACCCCGATGCTGTGCCCACCTCCAATGACTACGGTTACCGTTGGCTTGGAGAGGGATGCAATCATTTCCGCAATTGCTAATCCCGCTTCTACATCTCCACCTACTGTATTTAAAATGATAAGCAGGCCTTTGATGTTTTTATTCTGCTCAGCTGCCACCAGCTGCGGAATGATATGCTCATACTTTGTTGTTTTGTTCTGTGGAGGCATAACAATATGTCCTTCAATCTGACCAATAATCGTTAAGCAAAAAATATCAGGCTCTCCACTTGGGACTACTGTTTGTCCAAGCTCCTTTATCGCTCCCATTGTAGTGGGCGGCATATTTTCATTAGGATTCGGATTAGTTTCTCCTGGGACAACTTCCTCATTTTTTGCTCCATTTGATCCTTCGATGTAGTTCATCTTCGCAGCTCTCCCTTGTTATATGCAGCTCTAGTCTGCTGTTGCCTTACTAACAATCCTTAGTATGACGTTTCAGGGTGCTGCATTATGCAATTTTCAGCTTATGAACATACAAAAACCCCTTCTCCCGTGGAAACCGTCCAATATTTCCGGGGAAAAGGGGCTCAGCCCTAGCTATATATTCATTGAAGGAGAAACTCTCCTTACACTTCCATGATAATTGGCAAAATCATCGGTCTGCGGCGCGTTTGTTCATATAAGAAACGGCCCAGCGAATCTTTTACGCTTGTTTTAAGGGAAGCCCACTCATTTACTTTTTCACTCATCAGGCGTTGCAATGTACTGGATACAATTCGGTTAGCTTCGTCGAGCAGCCCTTCGGACTCCCGAACATAAACAAAACCACGTGAAATGATGTCAGGTCCAGAAACAATTGCACCATTCTGCTTGCTAAGTGTAACCACGACAACCAAGATACCATCTTGAGACAGCAACTTACGGTCACGCAATACAATGTTGCCAACATCGCCTACACCTAGTCCGTCAATCAATACGTTACCAGCTGTTACTTTGCCAGCCTTACGAGCGGCACCGCCTTGGATTTCAACAATTTCACCGATTTCAGTGATGAAAATGTTCTGTGGCTCTACGCCAACCGATTCTGCCAGTAAAGCATGTTTGCGCTGCATGCGGTATTCACCGTGGATCGGAATGAAGAATTTCGGTTTCATCAGGTTAAGCATAAGCTTAAGTTCTTCTTGACTACCGTGACCGGATACGTGAACGCCGGAGTTGGAACCGCTGTAAATCACATTAGCACCAAGACGGAACAATTCATCGATAGTACGGCCTACATACTTCTCATTACCTGGCACAGGTGTTGCCGCAATAATAACGGTATCGCCTGGCAGGATATCTACTTTACGATGACTAGAACGTGCCATACGTGTCAATGCAGACATTGGCTCGCCTTGGCTGCCTGTGCAAAGAACAACTACACGATTTGCTGCCATTCTATTCATTTCTTCCGGTTCGATCAGCATTCCGTCAGGTACGTTCAAATATCCAAGCTCTGAAGCGATGGATACAACGTTGACCATACTACGGCCAATTACTGTAATCTTACGACCCGTAGATTCTGCTGCATTAACCACTTGTTGAATACGGTGCACATTGGAAGCAAAAGTTGCTACAACGACACGTTGCTCAGCCTTGCGGAAAATATCTTCCAGCACAATACCGACATTCTTCTCAGATGGGGTAAAGCCTGGTTTCTCAGCATTCGTACTATCCGACAAAAGAGCAAGTACGCCCTTTTGGCCAATCTCTGCCATCCGATGCAGATTTGCAAATTGACCGTTGACTGGGGTGTGGTCAAATTTGAAATCGCCCGTATGAACAACATTTCCTTCCGGAGTCTCAATGCATACACCCACGGAATCAGGAATACTGTGGTTGGTTCTAAAGAAAGTTACCTTAAGTGAGTTACCCAATTGAATTTCTGAATCTTCGTTGATCAGAATCCGTTTGGTGTCCCCCAGCAGGTTCGCTTCCTTCAATTTGTTCTCTACAAGACCTAAAGTCAATCTTGTTCCATAGACTGGAACATTCAAATTCTTCAGGACATAAGGTAGACCACCGATGTGATCCTCGTGTCCGTGAGTAAGCACAATACCTCTTACCTTGTCACGGTTCTCTGTCAAATACGAGATATCAGGAATTACGATGTCAATACCGAGCATATCCTCTTCCGGAAACTTGAGTCCCGAATCCACGACTACAATGTCAGCTCCGTATTGAATAACATACATGTTTTTCCCGATTTCTCCGACTCCGCCCAATGCGAAAATCGTCAATTTATCGTTGTTGTTTTTTTTGGACAAATGAATCTAACCCTCCTATGATGTTGGACGTCATACTTTTATTGGTAAATATCGAACTTCGATTATTTCAGCGGCGCTGAACACATTTCTTTCAAACAGCCAATAACTTCCAATCGACGAGGAAATTCCTGAAATCTGTAAAATGCGCAATGCGAAAGCTCCCGATTCCGGGCAGTAAAGTTCATATTGAAGCGGACAAACGCCGTCAAAATTCACCGTCGCGCCCCTCGCGCGAAGACATGTCATTTATTTAAACAGACTCATCTTGGGACCTATCCTGTCTCACAATGTATTACATTGACGGAAGATTACCGCATATTTAATTTTAACCGCACCCAGTCACTTAAGATCATTATACATGATTTTTTTGGCAAAAGACAAGTCATCCGCCTCGTATCCAAATTCTTTCCTTAAATTCGCCTCAATATTTCAGAAAAAAAATATAAATGAAAAAACCGGCTCCCTCAATAGAGTAGCCGGTTTAGAACGTACATCAGCAATGATTAATTCTTAGTGAAATAGTGCTTCAATAAAAGCCGCTTCCGCTTCCGTTGGCGAAATAAGCGGCAATCTAACTCCGCCCACAGGGATCCCCTTGAGTCCTAAAGCATATTTTACAGCTGAAGGATTGGGCAGCGGTTGTGGGCATTCAAACATTCCTTTAAAAATCGGGAACAGCTGGCGATGAATCTCTCCAGCAAGCTGAACATTGCCGGAGGTATAAGCGTAAATCATTTCTGACATCTGCGCACCAACCACATGGCTAGATACACTTATAATTCCGTATCCACCGACAGCCAGACTGGCAAGACCTGAGGCATCATCACCCGTATATACACGGAAATCATCTGAACAATCAGAGGCAATAAGTGTTACCTGATCTACAGATGCGCATTCTTTCGTAGCAACGATGTTCGGAATCTCAGCAAGTCGCAGGGTAGTGGCCACGCTCATACTTACACCTGTTCGACCTGGAACATTATATAGAATCACTGGTAATGAAGTCTCTGAAGCAATCGTGGAAAAATGCTGATAAAGACCTTCCTGATTCGGTTTATTATAATAAGGAACGACCAAAAGCACTCCATCTACGCCTATTTTCTCCGCTTCCTTCGTCAGCTGAATGGAATGTTTCGTGTTATTGCTGCCAGTTCCAGCAATAACTTTACAACGTCCATTCGCCTTTTCCAGCACAAAAGAAAACAGCTGCAGCTTTTCCTCATCGCTTAATGTAGGCGATTCCCCTGTCGTTCCGCAGACAACCAAAGCTTCTGATTTCTGTACCTCAATTAAATAATCGACAAGCTGTGAAGTTACATCCCAGTTGATTTCTCCATCCCCATCAAAAGGGGTTACCATGGCTGTTATTAATCTTCCGAAATCCACTTTGAATTCCTCCTTGTCAGCGGTGCAATTCAAACATAGCATGCAGCGAACGCAGGGACTGCACCATATCTTCTTTTTTCACAAGCACCCATATCGTTGTATTCGAATCCGCGGATTGTAGAATTTGAATGTTTTGCGAGCTAAGCGCCTCAACAATGCGCGCCATAATACCGGGCACACCATTAATTCCGCCCCCGATAACAGAAACTTTGGCACAACCCGACAAACTCTTAGGTCGCAAACCCAGCTGCTGTAGAGCAGAAATAGCCTTCTCTGATTTGTCATCAAAAACCGTATAAAGAGCTTCCGTAGGTGTTACATTAATAAAATCAACGCTTATCCCGTTATCTGCCATACTCTTAAAGATTTGCAGTTGCACTCCGGTTCCGTTACCGTCCGGGCATTCCACAGAAATCTGTGTAACATTGCTGACATAAGCAATCCCTGTAACGAATCGATCCACAATTCCCCCTGCTTGGATATCGTTAAATCCTTCTGGATTCGTAACCAACGTACCTTCAGCTTCTGAAAAGGTTGAACGAACACGAACTGGGATCTGTGCCTGCATAGCAATCTCAACCGCACGTGGATGAATGACTTTTGCTCCCTGATGAGCCATATTGCAAATTTCAGTATAACTAACGTAAGTTAATGGCTTAGCATCTTCAACGATCCGTGGATCTGCTGTAAGAATTCCGTTAACATCCGTATAAATATCCACCATATCAGCATGAAGTGCAGCACCCAGTGCTGTAGCAGAGGTATCACTGCCGCCACGGCCTAAAGTTGTCAAATCACCCGCTTCAGTCTGGCCCTGGAACCCGGTAACAATAACTACCTTATCCTCACGCAGCTCACGGAGAATGCGTTCCGGACGTACATCCAGAATTCTGGCATTACCGTAGTTGCTGTCTGTCAGAAATCCTGCCTGAGCTCCCGTTAATACTGTAGAAGCGATGCCTTCATTCTCCAGCAGCCCACATAGAGTAGTAGCTGAAATAATTTCACCACAGCACATCAAGAGATCTTTTTCCCGGTCTGGAAGTGCATCTCCGTTCTGCACGGCCCAATCCAGCAAAGTGTCAGTTGCGTAAGGCTCTCCACGACGGCCCATAGCCGATACAACAATTACAAGGCTATAGCCACTAGCCAGCTCCCTTTTGACATTGCGGATTACGTGTTCTCTAGCTTGCGGTGTGGATAGCGATGTTCCTCCGAATTTTTGTACCAGAATACCCATGTATAATTCCCCCATTATTATCAAAGCAAACACACTAATCATTCGTGAAAAGATTACGGTACGTGAGCTTATTCGTTAAGTAAGTTGTTAAATGGCTGTACCGCCCTCGAACCTGAGGACGGTAGCAATACTGCTTATATTTTTTTGATAGCAATGAACTTAGCTGGTTCCACTACGTTATCTTGGCACTTCTCATTGCTCATTTGGTGCATCTCCCCTTTTATTGTCCACAACAAAATCAGCCGAGCTCTGTCAATTTTCTATGCTGAATGAAACCGTTCGATGATCATCGGCTGTAGTTGTTTACCTTGCAAAGCGGCATAGCAAGCTTCCGGGATAAGATCCATGCGTGCCACGAGCGAGTTAGGTTTACCCTCAGGGTTATCTTGACCGAATGGTACAAAATAAATATGTTTAGCCACCAGAAGCTTAGCAATATTCGCGGCATTTAGGCCCAATCCATCATTTGTAGATATCGCTAGAACTAGTGGACGTCCGTTGCGCATCTGCGATTTAGCTGCCATTAGCACGGGACTATCCGTCATGGCATTAGCCAGTTTACTCGTTGTATTTCCTGTGCAAGGTGCTATTGTCAGCACATCCAGCAGCTTGGAAGGACCCAGCGGCTCCGCTTCAACAATTGTAGAAATGATATCATTCCCTGTTATATCTTTCAACTGTTTTAACCAATTTTGCGATGTCCCAAAGCGGGTGTCTGTTCCTAGTACAGAGGCAGAAACTATAGGTACTACGTTTGCTCCCCCGTCTACGAAGCGCTGAATTTGTGGCATTACCTCAGCAAAAGTGCAATGAGATCCAGTGATCGCATACCCTACTGTTTTTCCGTGCCAATCCATTTTATTCGTCCCCCTTGATTAAAGCCTCGTCCGAAATCGACTGTACCAGCGCATTTGCCATAATAATCCCAGCGCTTTTTGGAGCTACAATGCCAGGGAGTCCTGGAGCCAGCATCGCCTTAATCCCACGTTTCTCAGCATAACGAAAGTCACAGCCGCCTGGTGCAGATGCCAGATCAATAATTACGCAATGCGGCGCAAGCCGCGAGAGCACCTGCGCGGTGATGATCATACTTGGTATCGTGTTAAATATAAGATCCACATCTGGTACGTGAAGCAGCAACTCATTGGTCATAAAAGGCTTCCAGCCCATTTCCTCAGCACGTGCATAATGTTCTTGTTTTCTGACACCAACCTTTACACTGGCCCCCAGTCCCTGTAGACTTCGAGCCATTGTAAATCCAGTTCTACCTAAACCCAGCACCATTGACTTCGAGCTGTGAATTGTAAAATCCGTGTTCTGAATGGCCATTACCAGCGCTCCCTCCGCTGTCGGGATAGAGTTGTAAATAGCCACATCATCACGATTAAGCAGTTCGATTAACTTCAGTGAGTGCTGGGTACACATCCCGCGCAAGTAACTTTTAGCCATACCGGTATACACTAAACAATCGGATGGCAGCGCAGTGAAATGCTCCTCCAGAATCGTTAAACGCTCAGAAGAAAATAGAGCACTAATATTTCCTTCATCATCACAGCCTACCGTAGGCAACACTAATACATCTGCATTACTCAGCAGCTCTACCGTCAATTGTTCCAGGCTCACCCCTGGGCTAGGGGTCTCCCACTTATCGAACCCGGCAGCGCTTACCGTCGCATCCAATTCCACACATTTCCGAATCACTTCAAGCTGTCTCGCGTCCCCGCCCAGGAACACGATCCTGACGCCAGTAAGCATAGGGATGACGCTCCTTTCAACATACACTATCGACTATAAAGCATCTTATGCTGGGCATAGTTAATGGGTGAAGAGCGGAAATGAAATCCCCGGCACGCATGGCTGATGATGAACTAATGGGTTACGGGTTACGGCTGATGAGTTAAGGACCGAGATGCAACTATTTGTGTATTTTTTGCCTTTTAGGAGGAGTTTCGGACTGGAGAGCTCTTATTCGATGTAAACAGGCTCGATATCAGGTGTTTTTGATCAAATAGTGACACTGGGGTCCGAAAACAGCCGAATTAAGCAGAATTGTTATAAATAAGAGCACTGGGGTCCGATAGGGGCTTCGTCTTTACTTTGACGGTAGGGTTAGAGTAGTGGCAGAGCGCCAATGAAAATGCTGAGTTTATTCGATGGGGGAATCGGAGTTAGTTGCACAACAATCGAAGAAATTAAAGTTTTGTTGGATAATTAACTCTGCATAATAAAAAAAGCTCACGAATCATGCCTTGGGCATGAATTCGTAAGCTTTTTAAATGAATTGTAACAACAATCTTACTTGCCAGTATGGCCAAAGCCTCCGGCTCCGCGTTGGGTTTCGGACAACTCTTCCACTTCCACCAAATTAACCACTGGAACGGCTTGAAATACCATTTGGGCAATCCGCTCATTGCGAGCGATAGCAAAAGGCTCCTGCCCCAGATTGATCAAGAGCACTTTGATCTCTCCGCGGTAATCGGCGTCTATAGTTCCAGGTGTATTCAAGCAGGTAATCCCGTGCTTCAAGGCCAGTCCACTACGCGGACGGATCTGCGCTTCAAGCCCCTCTGGCATAGCCAGTGAAATCCCTGTTGGAATTAATGCCCGCTCTCCTGGTGCAAGTACAATTTCACCCGCAACGGCAGCATAAAGATCATAACCGGAAGCTTGCTCCGACATTTTACAAGGAAGATTTACATCCTCGTTTCCAGCAAGTTTATTGATTTGTACGTAATAAGACAAGATCATCTCTCCTAACATTTGCAATAGCTTTATCTGATGAGCCTACCATCGCTAAAGAAAGCGGCTCCGCGAACATATGGTCCAGCACACTGTTGATATTGTCCATCGTCACTAGCTGAATTTTGGCGATCATATCGTCCAATGTATTATGTCTTCCGAGCATAAGTTCATTTTTTCCGATACGGTTCATTCGGCTGCTAGTGCTTTCGAGACTAAGGATGAGGCTGCCTTTAAGCTGCTCCTTACCTTTTCTCAGCTCATCTTCACTGAGGCCGTTGGTAGCAAGTTCGTACATCATTTCCTTGATTAACTCCATGACATCCTTTGTTTGCTTGGGCGCTGTTCCAGCATAGACCGTAAACAGACCAGAATCTGCCTGGGAGCTGTGATAGGAATACACCGAATAAGCTAATCCGCGCTTTTCACGAATTTCCTGGAACATGCGGGAGCTCATCCCTCCGCCTACGGCATTATTAATCAGCACCATAGCATACTGCAGGGGATCGCCAGAACGGACACCTGGTAAGGAAAGACAGATGTGATTCTGCTCTGTTTTCTTGCGGTGAAATAAGAGCTCTCCATAGTAATCTGGTGGAGTCAGCGGCGCACTTGTACCATGATTATCAAAAGAACCAAAATGCTGTTCCAGCAGTTCAATCAATCCATCACTGATGTTGCCGGCAACGCTTATAACCGTATTCTCAATCGTGTATTGTTCCTTCATATACGCCCGAAGATCATCCGGCTTCATCTCCATTAGCCGTTCCTTCAAGCCGAGGATGGAATACGCAAGCGGATGGTCCTTGTAGGCAGCAGCACACATCAAATCATGCACAAGATCATCCGGCGTGTCCTCGCACATGGAAATTTCCTCAAGGATGACATTCTTTTCTTTCTCCAGCTCTTCAGCGTCCATCCGTGAACGGAAGAACATATCCGCTAACACATCTACAGCGATAGGCAGATGCTCATCCAATACTTTAGCATAATAACATGTATATTCCTTTGAGGTAAACGCATTTACATTGCCGCCGATGGCGTCAAACTGCTCAGCAATATCCTTGGCGCTGTACCGATCCGTACCTTTAAAAAGCATATGTTCTACAAAATGGGATATCCCGTTGTTTCCAGGATGTTCATTCCGAGAGCCTGTCTTTACCCAGATTCCGAAAGAAACGGACCGGCCGGTCGGGATTTTCTCCATTACCACTCGTAAACCATTGGATAACACTATTTTTTCCACTTCAAGTCCTCCTGGCTAATAGCCATGTTCTATCTAATTTAATTACACGTGCCTATAATCCTACCAGAAATACATCTCTCACTCAACATTAGAGGGGATTAGCCGCTCTGCTGAGAGCGTTTGACTTACTGTGCCTAGCTGTAACCCTTTTGCTTTGATTCCACGTATCATGGCCTTCAGAGCTTTGGAGGATGCGGCTGTGGGATGCATTAGGACTAGAGTGCCGGGTTCCGCTTTGCTTGTGATTTTGGCAACCACAGATTCAGGAGACGGATTTCGCCAATCTACGGTATCCACGGTCCAAAGTACGGTTTTGAGCCCTAAACTGCCTGCAATTTCTACGGTCTCCTGATCGAAATCACCAGAAGGGGGGGCGAACCATTTATTAGTGACTCCAAGCGATTCCTTTAACAGCTTTTGTGTCTTCTCAATTTCTACAGTAGCTCGCACACGACTTAAAGTACTCATATTAGGGTGGGTATAAGCGTGATTCTCCATCTCATGACCGCGTTTTAGCATTTCTTTAGCCAGTTTTGGGTTTTTACTCAGCCAGCTCCCATCCAGAAAAAACGTAACTTTAACGTTCTCTTCATCCAAAACATCCAACATTGGCACAATGTACTCATTTCCCCACGCCACATTAATCATCAGCGATACCATCGGCTTAGCCGGATTCCCACGATATATGGGTTCAGCTCCCAGTTGATTCAGGGATATCTGTGGTTCGATCTGCCGATACACAAATTTTATAGGTTCTTTTGGTGCCAAAAGAGCATTCCGATATGTACTCTCCACATCAATTTCAAGCCCGTTATAACCCGGAATCGCCTTCCATACCCGATCAACCACAGCATTCACTGGAGGGGCATTAAGCTTGGCTGCGGCGGTCTCAATCCGTGTCCGAAGATCATTGTTCTCCGCCTTAGAAATATCCTTCCACACAGCTAGGTCCTCCTGCGGCTTCAATTGCGCAAGCATGTCCTTTACCGGTCCCTGAGTGCTGCCAATTCCTATCACGATCGCAATACAAGCAACCACTAAAGCCACTTTTTCCGTCTTCATGACGACTTCCTCCCCGGTAGAAACGACTTGTAGTCCGTTCCACACGAATACAAAGACACTTTGTCCCAATCTATGAGACAAGAGAGGAATTTATGTCATAAGAACAGAGGACAGAGGCGTGATAGTGATGCACATTACTTTATTTCATATAAAAAAAGAGCCAGAACGCAATCGCTTCTGTCTCCTTTTATTATGCTATTAGGTACTTTAGAAAAGGTACCTCTACAATCGAAACTTAAGCTTTAGCTCCAGTTTCCGAAGTCAATACCGCTTTACGCGACAGGTTAACCCGGCCTTGTTGGTCGATTTCGGTAACTTTAACGGTAATTGTATCCCCGACAGCTACAACATCTTCAACCTTAGCTACGCGCTCAGTAGACAATTGGGAAATGTGTACCAATCCGTCTTTACCCGGAATTAGTTCAACAAATGCTCCAAATTTCTCAATACGTCTAACTGTACCCACATAGATTTCTCCAACTTGTACTTCACGCACAAGTCCCTCGATAATCGAACGCGCCTTTTGAATCATTTCTTCATCTGAAGAACCGATAAAGACACGGCCATCTTGTTCGATGTCGATTTTCACGCCGGTTTCTTCAATAATTTTATTGATAATCTTACCACCAGCACCGATAACATCACGGATTTTGTCCGGATTGATGTTGATAATAATGATTTTTGGAGCATATTTGGACAGATTAGGTCTTGGCGCAGAGATCGCTTCATTCATTTTGTCCAAGATGAACAGACGGCCTTCTTTAGCCTGCTGAAGTGCATCCTGAAGAATTTTGCGGTCGATACCGGCAATCTTAATGTCCATTTGAATAGCTGTAACACCTTCTGCTGTACCAGCTACCTTGAAGTCCATATCTCCGAGATGATCTTCCATACCTTGAATATCCGTCAGGATGGAGACATGCTCTCCGTCTTTGATCAGACCCATTGCTACTCCGGCTACAGGTGCTTTGATTGGCACACCAGCGTCCATCATAGCCAGAATGCTGGCACAGATACTTGCCTGGGAAGTAGAACCGTTAGATTCAATCGCTTCTGATACTAGACGAATCGTGTATGGGAATTCAGTTTCACTAGGAATAACCTTGGATAATGCACGTTCTCCAAGTGCTCCATGACCGATTTCACGGCGTCCTGGTGCTCTAAGCGGACGAGCTTCCCCTACGCTGAACGGCGGGAAGTTGTAATGGTGCATGAAACGTTTCGTTTCAGTAGGATCGATTCCGTCAAGAATTTGCACATCACCTAGTGCTCCAAGAGTACAAACGCTAAGGATTTGTGTTTGTCCACGTGTAAACAGACCGGAACCGTGTGTACGCGGTAACAGACTTGTATCACATTCAATCGGACGGATTTCATCAAGTTTACGTCCATCTGGACGAACCTTATCATGTGTGATTAGACGTCTTACTTCATCCTTCACGATATCATGTAGGACTTCTTTAACATCTTTCAGAAGCTCCGGTGCTTCTATGTACTTCTCTACGAAATACGCAACCGCTTCATCATTAACGACATCAATCGCTTCCTGACGCGCATGTTTTTCAGCTATTTTAACGGCTTCCACCAGACGAGCCTCAGCAAATGCACGGACCTCAGTATTCACGTCAGCATTCACTGTATGCAGCTTCACAGCCATTTTTTCTTTACCAGCCACTTTAACCAGTTCTTCAATGGTTGCAACGATCTTGCGGATTTCATCATGACCGAACATAATCGCTTCGAGCATCACATCTTCCGTCACTTCGTTCGCTTCTGCTTCAACCATCATGATTGCATCCTTCGTTCCAGCAACCACCACATAAACATCACTGATTGCTTGCTGAGACATATCCGGATTGATCACAAACTCTCCATTAATCCGACCTACAGCAACGCCGCCGATGGGTCCATCAAAAGGCACATCGGAAATACTAAGTGCAGCTGAAGTACCGATCATAGCAGCAATATCTGGTGCGCAGTCCTGATCCACACTCATTACCATATTCAATACCTGAACATCGTTACGGAATCCTTCAGGGAATAGTGGTCTGATTGGACGGTCTGTCAAACGGCTTGACAGAATCGCTTTCTCACTCGGTCTACCTTCCCGTTTAATAAATCCGCCAGGAATTTTACCTACCGCATATAATCTTTCCTCATAGTTAACTGTAAGCGGGAAAAAATCCAGATCCTTAGGCTCTTTTGAAGCCGTAACGGTACATAATACCGAAGTATCCCCGTAACGCACCATAACGGCTGCGTTTGCTTGTTTAGCCAGGCGGCCCGTTTCCAGCACAAGGCGTCTTCCACCCAGCTGCATTTCTACACGTTTTTCCATAAATACCTCCTTGAATAGTAGTAGACCCGCAGTCTAAAATAGCAGGTTCACATATCGATCTAAATGAATTGGAAAGGCTTGTCCCAAAGGAGGCTGCCTATTCTGTATGCATATAAGAAGAAACGGCTGGGCCTTACTGAAAAGTAAAGTCGCCGTTTTTGCGAATAATCTCATCGATCCTAATATTAAGTTTTCCCTAAATTTTCAAAAAGCAACCCAGCTGTCCCGCTGTCGCTCCGAGAAGGACATACGGTATACAACCAGGCTGCTTTAAGAGTAATCTTATGGAAAATTAACGACGCAATCCCAGTCTTTCGATCAGGGCGCTGTAACGTCTGATGTCTTTGTTTTTCAAATACGCCAGAAGTTTACGACGTTGTCCAACCATTTTCAACAATCCACGACGGGAGTGATGATCTTTCTTGTGCGTACGCAAGTGGTCAGTCAAATTAACGATGTTCTCCGTTAGGATAGCAACTTGCACCTCAGGGGATCCAGTATCGGATTCGTGAGTTTTGTGCTCGTCGATCAATTGATGTTTACGTTCTTGAGTTAATGCCATCCTGTTCACCTCCTTCAATATAATCGCCACTAGCCTCGTCACCGTCGGTGAGAACGTGCAACCAAGCTAAGGTTATGATGCTGTAAGCCAGCAACGTTACTTAGTATAGCATCTCCATTAACAAAAGTAAACGGCTTGTCCGGGATGACTATAAATTATACTCCAGAATCTTCTTCGCGGTTTCTGCATCCTCGCCAATCTGAGTAATCAATGCTCCAATGGAGTCAAACTTCCGTTCTGGACGAATGTAAGCTACCAATTCTACCTTAAGCTCTTGATCATACAGGTCACCCTCGAAGTCAAAAAGATGAACCTCAAAGCTTGGAGTTAACACACCCTCATGAAAGGTTGGTTTAACACCCACATTCATAACCCCGTACAGAACTTTATCCTTATAAAAGACTCGGACCGCATATACACCTTTGGTCGGAATGACAAAATGATCACTGAGCTTCAAATTGGCAGTTGGAAAACCAATTGTGCGGCCTCTCTTCTCACCATGCCCCACTTCACCACGCAGATGATAGCAACGTCCGAACCAGGAGTTTGCCAGCCCCAGATCTCCATTTTGGAGACTTTTACGAATGCCGGAGCTGCTAACCTTTTCACCTTCAAGCAGAAAAGGAGGAGCAACTTCCACATTCATAACACCTTCACCCAGTTTGCGAAGCATCTCAACATCGCCTTCACCTTGGTAGCCAAAGCGAAAGTCAAAGCCAACAACTGCTGTTACAATATGTAGCGGTAAAAGCATAACAGAGACAAAATTCTGTGGACTAACCCGGGAAAGCTGCTCATTAAATTCAACAACATACAGGATATCGACACCCATGCTGGCAAGAATCTCTTGCTTTTCAAAGGGTGGCGTCAAGTACCCTTCATAATCTCCCTTACCCATAACATCTTTGGGATGAGGATGAAATGTAAGGACTGCAGCCGGCACACCTTGTTTACGGGCTAAGGCTACAGCGGATGTAATGACGCTGGCATGTCCACGATGCAGGCCGTCAAACTGCCCTAGAGCAGCCACTTGAGGTTGTGCCCATTCGGCAGCAGTCTCCGGCGACATCGGATAGGTTAACGTTACGGTTCTCACGCTGTTTCTCACCTACAATTCACTTGGTAAAATTGATTTAAGCTTGTGCAAACACCTTTACTGGGGCAATAGCACCTGTCTCTTCCAGCTCATAAATGCCAAGAAACAATCCCTGAAGATCGTATAGCCGAATTTGACCTGTTGTCTTCACTTCTGGAGCAATGAACCGCGAAGACAAACGTTGACCCTGCAGTGCTGCCTTCTTCTTCTCATCCATAACGGTATGCTTAGGCAAATGCGAAATTGCCTCATCAGCAGCGATTAAATGATCTTCCAATGTTCCGGCTTCCTTGTGCGCGGCAATATCCTCAAGGGATAAGCAATGGCTGGCAGAAATTCCTGCCGACATTGTTCTCTCCAGCTTCACCATTACACCCGGCAGTCCAAGCGCACGACCGATATCTACACAAAGTGTACGAATATACGTGCCTTTGGAGCATAATACCCGGAAAGTGATGTCGGGATGATTACCTTCCCAAGTCATATCCGTCATTTCGATTTCATAAATCTCTACTTCGCGACTTTTCCGTTCAACGGTTTTGCCTTCTCTAGCCAATTCATAAAGACGTTTGCCGTCGACTTTCACCGCAGAGTACATGGGAGGAACCTGAGAAATTACGCCTTTGAAAGAGGCAAGCACTGCAAGAATCTCTTCCTCAGTTACATGAACCTCATCAACAGTTTCCGTAATGGTTCCAGTTAAGTCTTCAGTATCACTGGACATCCCCAGTCTCAGTGTTGCCACATATTCTTTGGGCAGCTCCTGAATATACTCCACAACGCGAGTCGCACGTCCCAGACAAAGCGGCAATACACCAGTCACTTGGGGATCTAGTGTCCCCGTATGACCAATTCGTTTCATGCCGAGAATCCGACGTGCCTTGGCTACAACATCATGTGAAGTGAAGCCTGCCGGTTTATAAACCGCCAGAACACCTTCTAATTCACTCATAAATGACGTCTTACCTCCTCAAGCACCTGAGCTATTGCCTCTTCAAGCGTAGCTTCTATACGCGCACCTGCAGCACGGGTATGACCGCCGCCTCCAAACGTTTGCGCCAATGCAGCCACGTCAACTTTACCGGCAGAACGCAGGCTAACCTTGACCGCATGTTCGTGAATAACTTTAAAAAGAATGCCTACTTCCACGCCCCGAATATTACGAGGGTAGTTTACGATTCCTTCCAAATCTTCATTAGCAGCAGCACATTCGATCATATGCTCGGGTGTAACATATAGCCAGGCAATATCTCCTTCAGGAGATAATTCCAGCGTATTTAAGGCTTTATTTAATATTTTAACCTGTGGCAGCGTCATTTCTTCAAGCAATGTCTCAGCGAGTTCAGGACCGTTAACCCCAAGGGATAATAGCTCAGATACAGCTGCCATTACTTTTGGTGATGTGTTGGTATAACGAAAACCACCGGTATCTGTTAACAGACCCGTATATATAGCTGTGGCGATATCAATATCCCATTCGATCTCGAATGTCTTCAGCAGGTCGAACAAAATTTCCGCTGTCGCAGCTGCATCCGGTTTGATTAAATTAACGAATCCATAACCGTTATTTGTTGGATGGTGATCAATGTTCAGGATAAAAGCCTCATTCGCAAAATAGCGATTTGTCAGCCCTACTCGCTGAAAATCCGCACAATCCACACAGATGACGTTGCTGTATTGACGGGGCGGTTCACTAGAGGCCATATTGATGATTTCATCCGAATGCCATAGGTATTCCATTCGCTTCGGGATCGGTCCTTCATTCAGCATAGTATATTTTTTGCCCAGACATGAGAGAAGCCAGCCCACCGCAAGGGTGGAGCTGACTGCATCTCCGTCCGGCTGAACATGCGACACTACAAGGTAATCGTCGTGTTCCAGCAGAAACTCACGGGTCTGCTGGAGACTTTGTTCATAGCTCTGCATTCGCCGTCTCCTTTTTAAAGGTTGTTCAAAATAGCATAACGCTATTTTGAACCCCACTTTAATCACTTATTTCTAATCGTTCTTATGAAGCTCTCCAAGAAGCTTCTCAATATGACTGCCATAAGCGACAGATTCGTCGAACTTGAAGATCAGCTCCGGTGTATGCCGAAGGCGAATGGCCTTGCCAAGCTCTGAGCGAAGAAAACCATTGGCTTTCTCAATCGCTTTAAGCGAGTCTGACTTCTGCTCTTCATCCCCGAACACGCTTAGGTATACCTTGGCTTGCGATAGATCGTTAGTCACGTCTACGCCAGTTACAGTTACAAAACCGATTCGAGGGTCTTTCAGACCGCTTTGGATAAGTTGACTAAGCTCTTTCTTGATCTGCTCGCCCACTCGTCCTGCTCTAATTTTAGACATCTATATTCACCTCTTCGCTTAGCGCTCTACAGTTTCCATAAGAAACGCTTCGATAATGTCGCCCTCTTGGACGTCATTATAGCGTTCCAAAGTTATGCCACATTCATAACCTTGCGCCACTTCTTTGGCATCATCTTTGAAACGTTTCAAAGTATCAACCTTACCTGTGAACACTACGATTCCGCTACGGATCAAGCGCATTTCAGCATTACGGGTAATTTTACCGGAAGTAACCATACATCCTGCAATGGTTCCCACTTTGCTGATTTTGAACACGCTGCGAACTTCGGCGTGACCGATAACATTCTCTTTATAGATAGGATCGAGCATACCTTTCATGGCACTTTCGATTTCTTCAATTACGTTGTAGATAATGTTGTGCAGACGAACATCTACTTTTTCTTGCTCAGCAGCTGCTTTGGTCTGTGCGTCTGGACGAACGTTAAAGCCGATAACGATAGCATTCGATGCTGCTGCAAGCGTAATATCGGATTCAGTAATCGCACCAGCACCGCTGTGAATGATCTTCACGCGCACGCCTTCCACTTCGATCTTAGCCAAGGATCCTTTAAGCGCCTCGACTGAACCTTGTACGTCAGCTTTGATAATCACGTTAAGGTCTTTGATCTCGCCATCTTTAATGTGCTGGAACAGATCATCCAAAGTTACACGGGTGTTCGTATTCAGCTCAGATTGACGTTGGGAAGTAGAACGTCTATCAGCAATCGCACGCGCTTTACGCTCGTCTTCAAAAGCCATAAACGGATCGCCAGCTTGTGGCACCTCAGTCAAACCAGTAATTTCTACTGGAGTAGATGGTCCAGCTTCTTTGATCTTACGACCTTTATCATTGACCATCGCACGTACACGTCCGAAGCAGTTACCTGCTACAAAGGCATCGCCGACTTTCAACGTACCGTTCTGAACGAGTATACGAGCAACTGGCCCACGGGATTTATCAAGCTCAGCTTCTATAACAGTACCGCGTGCCCGTTTGTCAGGGTTCGCTTTGTACTCATTAACTTCAGCTACGAGCAGGATCATTTCCAGCAGTTCTTCCAAGTTAATACGTTGTTTCGCAGAGAGGTTAACGAAGATGGTATCTCCACCCCACTCTTCAGGAACAAGTTCATAACTTGTAAGCTCTTGCTTCACCTTATCAGGATCTGCACCCGGTTTGTCGATTTTATTAACAGCGACAATAATCGGAAGTCCAGCAGCCTTAGCGTGTGCAATAGCTTCAACGGTCTGAGGCATAACACCGTCATCAGCAGCTACTACGATAATTGTCATATCCGTAACCTGTGCACCACGAGCACGCATAGCAGTAAATGCTTCGTGACCAGGTGTATCAAGGAACGTGATTTTCTTTTGGTTGATTTCGACTTGATAAGCACCGATGTGCTGAGTGATTCCGCCGGCTTCGCCTAGCGTCACATTGGTCGAACGAATAGCATCAAGTAGTGTAGTTTTACCATGGTCAACGTGACCCATAATAGTAACTACTGGAGGACGAGTCTGAAGATCCTCTTCATTGTCATTCTCTTCCACTGTTTCGAAGCTGTCCTCGTCAACAGGAATCTTCACTTCTACTTCTACGCCAAATTCAGCAGCGAGTAGCAAAATGGTGTCGATATCAAGTTCTTGGTTGATGGTAGCCATAACACCCATCGAAATCAGCTTTTTGATTACTTCAGAAGCATCCTTGTGAAGCAATTTCGCTGTTTCACCAACGGTCATGCTGCCACGAACGATGATTTTCTTAGGTGTGTTATCGATCTTCTCGCGGTGTACCATTGGCTGGTTCTTGCCACGGCCATTCTTACCACCACGACCGCGGTAGTTACCACCTTTACCATCATCGAAACGTCTTTGATTATTATTCGGTCTGCCACCAGTTGTGTTCTTTTTAGGACCTCTGTCATCACCGCGTGTGAAACCTCCGCCTGTGCCAGATTGACCTTGTGGACGGCTGTCAGTGCGTGGTGCACTGCTTTGTCCTTGCGGACGGCTGCCACTTGTGTTGCTGCCTTGTGGACGGCTTCCACCAGTGTTGCTGCCTTGTGGGCGGCTACCACCAGTATTGCTGCCTTGCGGACGGCTGCCACCGGTATTGCTACCTTGTGGACGGTTGCCGCCAGTATTACTGCTTTGCGGACGGCTGCCACCGGTATTGCTACCTTGTGGGCGATTGCCGCCAGTAGTGCTGCCTTGCGGGCGGCTGCTGCTAGTACTGCTAGTACTGTTAGTACGTGGAGCACCGCTTTGTTGCGGACGTGCATTCTGCGTTGAACCTGTTTGTGTTCTGCGGGAATCTTGTCCGCTTTGGGGCCTTGGGGACGTCGTCGATTGGTTGTTGTTTTGGTTACTGTTCATACCTACCTGCTTTTCCTGTTGATTTTTGTTGGCATTCTGAGCACTTTGAGGTTCGGCTGTTACCGCACCGGTTGTTACCGGCCGGCTGCTGGTGCCGGTATCCCGCTTGGCTGCAGCGTTTGATTTGATATCCTTAAAGAACTGTTCAACTTTGTTCACGGATCCATTCTCCATGACACTCATATGATTATTCACAGGGACATTCAAACGCTTCAGAATAGTAATAATTTCTTTACTGCTCATGTTTAGTGACTTGGCGTATTCGTACACGCGCAATTTATCTTTGTTCTCTTCTTTAGTCAATAAATCCACCTCCGACAGTATCTCCGAGTTGCTTGGAGATCATTTCCGCGAATCCTTTATCCGTAATGGCCAGTACTACACGCTGGTCTTTACCAATACTTGCACCGAGTTCATCCCGGTGAAATGCGATTACTAGTGGAATATCGTAAGTTCCGCATTTATCACGGAACTTTTTTTGGGTATTATCTGAAGCGTCACCTGCCAGAACGACCAGCTTCGCCTCTGAAGACCGTACAGCTTTGAGTACAGCCTCGTCACCGGTGACTATCTTGCCTGCTCTCATGGCAAGCCCTAAATAAGAAAGCGCCTTACTCATTATCCTCACTATCCTTTGCTGCTAGAAACTGCTCTTCCACGGAAGTAAACTCCCGGGCTAGCTGGGCGTAGATTTCAGGACTCACTTGACATTTCAATGCACGGTCAAGTGCTTTGTTCTTTTGTGCCAGCTGAAAGCATTCAAGCTTGCCGCATATGTAAGCACCACGGCCTGACTTCTTGCCCGTCAGATCAATCAGCACTTCACCTTCAGGCGTTCTTACCACACGAATCAGCTCTTTTTTAGGCATCATCTCTTGGGTAGCAACGCATTTACGCAGCGGCACCTTTTTTTGTTTCATAACAAACGCCTCCCGTCAAGCAGGTTAATTAATCTATGGAGACGGAATCCTGATGCATTTCATCAATAGAAGATTTCGGTCTGCCGTATTCCTGCTCCGCTTGAGTTTCACTCTTGATATCAATCTTCCAGCCGGTAAGTTTAGCGGCAAGACGTGCATTTTGCCCTTTAATACCGATAGCCAGTGACAATTGATAATCAGGAACGATAACTCTCGCCATCTTCTCCGCTTCAAAGACTTGAACTTCAAGAACCTTTGAAGGGCTAAGTGCATTCGCAACATATTCCTGCACCAGATCAGAATAACGGACGATATCGATCTTCTCACCGCGAAGCTCAGTAACGATGGTCTGAACGCGTGTGCCTCTTGGACCTACGCAAGAACCAACGGGATCTACTTCTGGATTGCGGGAATACACAGCAATCTTCGAGCGGAAGCCAGCTTCACGGGCTACAGAACGAATCTCAACTACACCATCAAATATTTCAGGAACTTCAAGCTCGAACAGACGTTTCAGTAATCCAGGATGACTGCGGGAGAGCATAATCTGCGGACCTTTTGTTGTATTCTCAACTTTTGTGATATAAGCCTTGATGCGTTCGCTTTGTTTGAACTTTTCACCTGGCATCAATTCGCTAAGCGGAAGAACCGCTTCGATTTTACCAAGATCAATGTAAATGTTCCGCATATCTTGACGTTGAACTAGTCCAGTAACGATATCATCTTCTTTGTCGATAAAAGCATTATAGATAAGTCCACGCTCTGCCTCGCGAATTCGTTGAGTTACAACCTGCTTAGCAGTCTGTGCGGCAATACGTCCAAAATCACGCGGTGTCACTTCAAGCTCAGCGATATCTTCCAGCTGGAAATGCGGGTTAATTTCTCTGGCTGCCGGCAATGAGATTTCAGTCCTTGTATCCAGGACCTCCTCAACAATTAACTTGCGGGCAAACACTTTAATGACACCTGTATTGCGATTCATGTCAACACGCACGTTCTGTGCTGCATTGAAATTACGTTTATAACTAGAGATCAGCGCCGCTTCAATCGCTTCAAACAGCACATCTTTACTGATGCCTCTCTCCCTCTCCAGCTCATTCATTGCTTCAATAAACTCCATACTCATGAATTTCCGGCCCCCCTTTCAAGACGTTAAAAAATAATGGCCAATCTCGCACTTGCGACCTTGGCGTACGGTACTACATGTTCTTTTTTGCCCGCGGAGATGAGCAGTTCCTCGTTCTCGAACGAGAGCAAACGACCTTCAAATTCTTTGAGTCCTTGAATCGGCTCATAAACAGTCACATACACGTCCTTACCTACCGCTTTAGCTACATCCGCAGCTTTTTTGAGAGGACGCTCTGCTCCCGGCGAGGAAACCTCAAGGAAATATGCCTCAGGAATAGGATCATTCTCATCTAACTTCTGACTGAAATATTCGCTAATGATCCCGCAGTCATCAATATCAATGCCGCCTTCTTTATCTACGAATATACGCAGAAACCAATTGGAGCCTTCCTTCACGTATTCAACGTCCACCAGTTCGAAACCATTGTCGTCGAGATAGGGCCCGAGCATCTGCTCTACCGTTTGTTTAATTTTAGATTTGGGTGTGCTCAAAAGAAAATTACCTCCACGAACTTGTCTTTTGCTATATACCAAAGATAAAGAGTGGGTTTCCCCACTCTTTACACAACGGACTTATCTCATTATTACCAAAGAAATTATACCATAGGGAAACTGGACTGACAAGTGCTAGCCCTTGACTCCCCCTTTGGAGCACTCTTTTCTAGCCATGAAATAAGTGTTGTTAAAGCCTTTAAAATAGGGAAAGTTGATTGCTTTCCGGTAAGCCGCGGAAGCAGCCCATGCCGGTCAGCAGCTCAATAACCGTCTTACTTGCCTTTGATTTCTGCTGGAAATCTTCAATAGACAGGAACTCGCCAGCATCTTTCGCAGCAGCTATGTTGATAGCAGCATTCTCACCAATTCCCGCTAAAGCAGAAAACGGAGGAATCAAACTCTTGTCATCAACAATAAACTTATTCGCTTCTGAGCGGTAAAGATCAATGTTTTTGAATGTAAACCCACGTGCCGTCATCTCCAAAGCCATCTCAAGGACAGGCAACATAGCCTTTTCCTTAGGCAAAGCTTGAAATCCTTTTTGCTCAATCTCTACGATCTGACGGCTGATGGCTTCATACCCCTTACAGCACAATTCAATATCAAAATCTGCTGCACGTACAGAGAAATAAGTCGCATAATATTCAATAGGATGATACAGCTTGAAGTAGGCGGTACGTACTGCAGAAATTACGTATGCAGCAGCATGCGCCTTCGGGAACATGTATTGAATCTTTAGACAAGAATCAATATACCATTGTGGGACCTTGCACTTTTTCATTTCCTCGATCCATTCGTCAGACAAACCTTTACCTTTACGAACACTCTCGGTAATTTTAAAGGCCAAGCTCGCATCCATTCCCGCTTTATAAATTAAGAAGAGCATGATGTCATCACGGCAACCGATAACGGTCTTAATGTTACAAGTGTTATTCTTTATAAGCTCTTGAGCGTTACCAAGCCAAACTCCAGTACCATGAGACAAACCTGATATTTGCAGTAAGTCAGCAAAGCTGGACGGCTTCGACTCAATAAGCATTTGACGTACGAACTTGGTACCCATTTCGGGCACACCATAGGTCGCAACCGGTGATCTGATTTCGTCAGGTCTTACTCCAAGTGCATCTGTAGAGTTAAACATGCTCATTACTTTCGGATCATTCATCGGGATAGAAGTTGGATCAACACCTGTCAAATCCTGAAGCATCCGCATCATCGTCGGATCATCATGACCCAGAATATCAAGCTTCAGCAAATTCGCGTCAAAAGCGTGATAATCAAAGTGTGTGGTCTTCCATTCAGCATTGACATCATCCGCCGGGAATTGTACTGGCGTAATATCTTCTACCTCCATATAGTCTGGAACAACGACTATACCACCCGGATGCTGTCCCGTACTACGTTTAACGCCTGTACAGCCAGCCGCCAGACGGCCAACTTCAGCTCCACGCCAACGTTTCTGGTGAAGTTCTTCGTATTTTTTTGCAAATCCGAAGGCTGTCTTCTCAGCTACGGTACCAATCGTTCCGGCACGGAATACATTTTTCTCACCAAACATTTCTTTGGTAAAGTTATGTGCATTCGGCTGATATTCCCCTGAGAAGTTCAAGTCGATATCGGGGACTTTATCCCCTTTAAATCCAAGGAAGGTCTCGAACGGAATATCCTGGCCTTCACCTTTGAGCTTCTGACCGCAATCCGGGCAGACTTTATCTGGTAAATCGAATCCGCTCCGCACACTACCGTCCAGGAACCATTCATTATGGCGACACTCGGGGTTTAGGCAAATATAATGCGCAGGCAAAGGATTAACTTCTGAAATTCCTAGAAATGTAGCTACTACAGAAGAACCTACGGAACCCCGCGAGCCTACGAGATACCCATCCTGATTTGACTTTTTAACGAGACGTTCAGAAATCAAATAGTTGGCAGAGAACCCGTATTTAATAATCGGTGCAAGCTCTTTCTCCAAACGGGCAATAACTACCTCAGGCAGCTCTTCACCGTAAATGGATTTGGCAGTATTGTAGCAGGTCTCGCGAATTTCTTCGTCCGCCCCGTCAATAATTGGTGTAAATAGCTTATCTGGAAATAGCTCCAGTTCTTCAAAACGCTCCGCCAGCTCAACTGTATTTGTGACAACGACTTCCATCGCTTTTTCAGCACCAAGAAATTCGAATTCAGACAGCATTTCATCTGTTGTGCGGAAGTGTGCATCCGGTTTGCGTTGGTCTTTAAGCGGACTAAAGCCCGTGATCCCATTAATCGTAATATCACGATACAGCTTGTCCCGGGGTTCAAGATAATGTACATTCCCCGTTGCGATAACAGGTTTATTCAACTGTTCCCCTATTTCGCAAACCTTCCGGACTACATCGCGAAGCTCATCAGGGCCTGCTACAAAGCCCTTGTCCACCAAGTGCATGTACATGGTCAATGGCTGAATCTCCAGCACATCATAAAAATGAGCAACCTCCATGGCTTCCTCAGTCGTTTTGTTGAGTACTGCTTCAAAAAACTCTCCACGTTCACAACCGGAAATCACTAGCAGTCCATCTCTATGCTCTTCCAGCTTGGATTTTGGAATACAAGGTACACGTTTGAAATATTCCGTATGTGACATGGAAATGAGCTTATAGAGATTCTTTTTCCCTATTTGATTTAGTGCATAAATATTACAGTGGAACGGTCGTGTGTTCGAAAGATCATTACCCACATAATCGTTTAGTCGATCAAGGCGGGTCATGCCCTTCATCTTTTCAGCATCTGCGAGCAATCCTGTTAATATACCGCCAAGTGCTATGGTATCATCAATCGCACGGTGATGGCTTTCCAGAAGAACTTTATATTTATCGGCTAATGTGTTCAGCCTGTGATTCTTCATGCTTGGATATAGTAACCGAGCGAGCTCAAGCGTATCAAGAGATGGATTCGGAAGCACAGGTTCACCTATTTTACGTAACGAGGCCTGAATAAAACCCATATCAAATCTGGCGTTATGAGCTACAAGGATACTGTCACCCACAAATTCAACAAACTTACGCAGCACTGGTTCAAGATCAGGAGCATCCTTAACCATTTCATCCGTAATATTGGTCAATTGCTGAATATGATAAGGGATTTTCTCATGCGGATTAACAAAAGTAGAATAACGGTCTACTTCTTTGCCTTCGCACATTTTAATGGCCGCCAGCTCCGTAATATTATTGCGGGTAATCGATAAACCCGTGGTTTCTATATCAAACACTACATAGGTAGCTGTCTTCAAGTCCAAAGGCTGAGCGTTCTCGACAATATTCACAGAGTCATTCACAACATTAGCTTCCACACCATAAATCATTTTTATCTTATGCTTATGAGCTGCATGGTTTGCATCAGGAAAAGCCTGAACGCCGCCATGATCAGAAATAGCAATCGCAGGATGACCCCACTGGGCAGCTGTTTTGACATAGGTAGTGATCGGAGTGACCGCATCCATCGTACTCATCGTAGTGTGAAGGTGGAATTCCACCCGTTTCTTAGGAGCTGTATCTTTACGCGCAGGCGGTGCCTTAACTTCCGTTAAATCTGAAGGGATCATCACGAGCTCAGGAATCTGCATAAAACGGTCATATTCAACTTTCCCGCGTGCTCTTACCCATTTGCCATTAGCTAGCTGACTCATAACCTTCAGATCATCTTTAGTCTTCGCGAACATCTTCATTTGTAGAGAATCCGTAAAATCGGTCAGACTGAAAGTGAACAAGGTACTGCCATTGCGAAGCTCCTTACGATCCAGACCAAAAATGGTACCCTGAATTGTAATTTTCTTCTCTTCATCTTGAATTTCAAGAATCGGCACGGCCTGTTCCTTAATTTCATACCCCACTTGAAGCTTAATTACTTCATTAGGATCACTATCATCAGCAGGAGCTTCTGTTTCCACAGCAGTCATCATCTGCTCAACGATCTCGCGTTGTTCTTGCTGAAGCTTTTGCTGAAATTCTTCGAATGCTTCAACATTATTATTTTCGTTCTCCGCCATTAGTAATTTAACTTTTAAGGAGAGACCGAAATACTTATCATAAAATTTAATAATTGCTCCATCGATGCTTTTTTTGCGAGCTAACTCCATCGAAGTGGAATCACTCATCGTTAACATTAAAGTATCCTCTTTAAGCTCCTGTGAGGAGCGGGTCAGCCAGCCGTTTACCGATGGAATCTCCCGATGTACCCACTCCAGAAACAGTCCCCAATATTCCTGGACAAGCTCCGCTCTGCTAACCTTCTCATCATAGATGAACAAAAAGCTTACTTTAGCTATATGCTGTAGCTTCTCACGCATTCTAAGGCAAAATGTCCGATATACCTGTGCTGGAACCAGACTATCTTTCGCTATAACGATTTGCCAGTCCCGGTTGCCACGACTGATCTCAACACGTTCTATATACCCATCCAAAAAGTAGGGGTCCATGATTGCAGGTGGAATTTCACCCTGCTTCATCAAGAGCTCGAACCTTTTTCTTCTCTCCTGGTTTTGTTCCATGCTTTCCTCCCACCTTTAATAACCCAGTTAAAACTATCCATGATATACAGTGAAAGTACAATATGATAAGAAGAAACGATGTAGTCGACTTTTAAAGACGACAACTGTTTCTCGTAAAAATATAAGAATTTATAGCGAAAACCTATAAATTCTTATATTTTAAAAAGCTTCTGGTTTCAAAAAGCATTGGGTTCTTACGGCCCGCCGACTCCTCTCGCCAGAAGCTAAATTAAAATACTACAAGACTGTTGATCGGTGCCTAATGATTAATACGCCTTTGCAAAAACCACAGTATGCTTGGCTGGTTGGCCACAGCAAATGCAGACTTGCTTAGTCTCCGCTGGATCAAAAGGAATATTGCGGCTACCCGCACCTGTCTCTTCCTTAACTTTGGACTCGCATTCTTCGGAACCACACCATCCAGCTAGAGCAAATCCACGTTTTTCGTCCATCGAAGCTTTCATTTCCTCCAAGGAATCCACAGAATAGAAATGGTCCTCACGGAATTTCAGCGCACGTTCGAACATTTCATTGTGAACCTGTTCAAGCATTGTTTGAACCTCTTCTACGAGGTTTTCCTGTTGAATAACCTTCTTCTCACCGGTGACACGTGAGACGAGAACGCAGACGCCATTCTCCATATCGCGTGGTCCAAGCTCCAAACGTACTGGCACTCCACGCATTTCATATTCATTAAACTTCCAGCCTGGGGTAACATCTGAACGATCATCTACACGTACACGAACGCCAGCATTCTTCAATTCCTTAAACAGCTCGTCCGTCCGCCCAATCACAGCTTCGCGGGTCTTAGGAGGTCCGATAGGAATCATAATAACTTGCGTTGGAGCTACCTTAGGCGGCAGAACAAGACCGCGGTCATCTCCATGTACCATAATCAAGGAGCCAATCAAGCGAGTGGTTGAGCCCCATGAAGTAGTGTGTACATACTCCAAATTATTGTCACGGCTTAAATATTGAATCTCAAAAGCTGTGGCAAACTTGGTGCCAAGGTAATGTGAAGTAGCAGCCTGAACAGCGCGTCCATCCTTCATCATCGCTTCAATAGAATACGTATCTACCGCACCGGCAAAACGCTCGGAAGGTGTCTTTTGTCCGGTAATAACCGGAATGGCAAGATAGGTCTCGACAAAATCACGGTAGTTATCCAGCATCCGCATAGTTTCTTCACGAGCTTCCGCTTCATTCTCATGCGCGGTATGCCCTTCTTGCCAAAGAAACTCAGTAGTGCGGATAAATGGCAATGTACGTTTCTCCCAACGAACCACGTTCGCCCATTGATTGATAAGTACAGGAAGGTCACGATAAGATTGAATCCATTTGGAGTACATGTGGCCGAACATGGTCTCTGAAGTAGGACGAACTGCGAGACGTTCCTCAAGTACGTCACCACCCGCTTCTGTTACCCATGGCAGCTCTGGATTAAAGCCTTCAATGTGATCCTTTTCCTTCTGAAAGAAACTCTCTGGAATGAACACTGGAAAATAAGCGTTTCGATGCCCAGTTTCCTTGAGTCGACGGTTCATTTCCTCCTGAATATGCTCCCATATTTCATAGCCTTCTGGCTTAAATACAATACAGCCACGAACAGGAGAGTAATCCATCAAGTCTCCTTTTTTAATAACATCAATATACCAGCGTGAGAAATCCTCGCTTTGCGGCGTGATTTCCGTAACGAATTGTTTATCTTTTGCCATGTAATGGAATGCCTCCCGAAGAAAATTAGCCGCTGATCAAACGTAAAATATCATTATACGTAACAGCAATCATTAATAAAAATAGCAGTGCAAAACCTACAAAGTGAACCATGCCTTCATGACCCGGATCCACAGGTTTGCCACGCAGTGCCTCTACACCTAGGAATGCCAGACGGCTTCCATCGAGTGCCGGAATCGGCAAGAGGTTAAATATCCCCAGATATAGACTCAAAATAGCGGCCCAGTATGTAAGATACTGAATACCTTGTTGAGCAATTTGACCGGTTACCTCAAACGTACGAACCGGACCTCCAATATCATCCATATTGAATTTATTGATCAATTGTTTAAAGCCCAAAAAGATAGCTTCTGTCGTATCGACCATAGCTTTTCCTGAACCTGTTATCGTCTCGCCAAAACCAGCTTTACGAGTAGGCAGCTCAGGAGTGATGCCTATTTTACCGCCTTCTTGCCCTTCCATACTACGAGGAACTAGCGTAACGTTAAGGGTTTCCTCTCCCCGCTGCAGCGTCCAGTTCATTTCTTTCCCTTTGGACTCCGAGGTCAAGCTAATCATTTTTTGGTAATCAGCACCGATCTTCTCACCATTGATGGAGACAATGATGTCGCCCTTTTGGAGTCCTGCTTCTTGCGCAGGCATTCCTTCGGAGACGTCGCCAATCTTAACAAAAGTAGGATTTTCAACTTGAATACCGACCATTTGCAAATGGATGGCAAAGAGTACAAAGGCTAACAGAAAGTTCATCACAGGACCCGCAACGATAGCCAACGCACGCTGACCCACGGTCTTGCTGCCGAATTGACGATCTTTAGGTGCAATTTGTGTCTGTTGCGTTCCTTTAATCATCATCGCTTGCGGATGAACATCATAAGTTGTAACTTCTCCGTCCACATCTAAGGTAATCTGCAATTTATCCTCGAGATCGGTATTCAGCGCCTCACCACGGATAACATTTCTACGGGTGTCTAGTGCATCCAGATAAATGTTTTTAACTTTATTGTCTTGTCCGAGCCTTACCGCAATGGTCTGTCCAGAACCTATCTCGACAATCTCAGGATCTTCACCAGCCATGCGGGCATAACCGCCAAAAGGCAGTAAGCGAAGAGTGAACTGAGTCTCATTCCGTTTATAAGAAAACAGTTTCGGACCGAAACCGATAGCAAATTCCCTCACGAGAATACCGGCGCGTTTGGCAAAATAATAGTGACCCCATTCGTGTACAGTCACAAGTACAAAAAACATGAGCACCGTTAAAAAAACGACCTGAACCATTTCCAAACGTATCATCCCCCTTTAGGTGTAAGACCGAAGTATGTCCTCTTAATTTATCATTATTCTCCGATCAGGCACAAGAGAATCAACTGTCCCAACCTATTTTTAGGGCAAAGTAAGTATTTCCAGTCAAGCAATAACACCATCGGTGTCCCTTAAGGAGTCGGTACGCGTTTACGCGAGAAATATAAGGATACTGTATAAAGTGAAACTTATACTTTCTTATATTTCTAAAAGGAGATCTTTCAACGTTCTACAGCGTAGCTGCCAGTTCTCGAACACGTCTATCACAGGATTCAATTTGTTCCAGATTCGGATTATGCTCGTTATTATGACGATCTAGCACTTCTCCGATAATTTCCTCAATACGCAGAAAAGAGATCTCATGACTCAAGAATCGAGCAACAGCTATTTCGTTCGCAGCATTAAAAGCCGTAGTCGCTGTTCCACCAGCTTTTCCACAATCTATCGCTAGCTTCAGTGCAGGGTAACGTTCAAAGTCCATTTCACGGAAGGTCAAACGTCCTATCTCTGCTAACGACAAACGCTGTGCCGGAGATTCCCAACGAGCTGGATAAGTAAGTGCATATTGAATCGGGACACGCATATCGGGATTGCCAAGCTGGGCAATAATACTGCTGTCACGGAATTCAACATATGAGTGAATGATGCTCTCCGGGTGCAGCAGCACATTCACTTGTTCATACGGAAGACCGAATAACCAATGTGCTTCAATAACCTCTAGGCCCTTGTTCACCATTGTAGCAGAATCTATCGTTATTTTCGCGCCCATGCTCCAATTCGGATGACGAAGCGCATCTTTTACCGTCACATCCTTAAGCTGATCACGCGTAAAGTCACGGAATGAGCCGCCGGATGCTGTTAAAGTAATGTAGGCAATATCTGAGATGTTCTCGCCATTGAGACATTGATAAATAGCTGAATGCTCACTATCAATCGGCAACAGCTTAACTCCCTTACGATTAGCAAGATCAGTGACCAAATGTCCGGCCGTTACTAATGTCTCCTTATTGGCGAGTCCAATATGTTTGCCAGCTTCAATTGCCGCTAGTGTTGATTGAAGCCCTACGCTTCCCATAACAGCCGTTACGACCATTTCGGCATCGCCGCCAGCCGCCACTTCAACAAGCCCTTCATTCCCGCTGTAAAGCTCTATACCAGAAGGTAGGCTGGATCTAATCTCATCTGCCAGCTCTTTCGTTGCCACAGAGACTCTACGCGGGTTAAAACGACGAACTTGCTCCAGTAATAATGCTGTATTTGTTCCGGCCGCCAAGCCATCTACTTCAAAAGAGTCTGGGTGCATTGCGATGACATCTAGAGTCTGAGTGCCGATCGAACCCGTCGAACCTAGAACACTTATTTTTTTCATAGTTATACTCTCTCCCTTCGTTTAATAGTAAGGCATAAGCATTACAATATGTACGAATGGAAATACGATAATCCAGCTGTCACATCGATCAAGAATACCGCCATGCCCTGGCAAAAGTGTACCTGAGTCTTTAATGCCATACGCACGTTTATAAGCTGACTGCACAAGATCTCCAAGCTGTCCTAATATCGCACAAGAAAGCCCAATAAGCAATGCTCGTCCTATCGTCAAGTGTTCAGGAGCAAGCAGCGCAAACACGATAGAAATAAGCATCGAGATCAGTACCCCGCCAACAGCACCTTCCACCGTTTTGTTAGGACTGATGGCCGGCCAGAGCTTGTTCTTGCCAAAGCTTCTGCCTACAAAATATGCCCCCGCATCACTGCCCCAAATGCAGAACAGGAGCAAAAAAGTCCAGAACAAACCATGTCCGTCATCCGATGCACGAGCCACGGCCATATAAGAGAAGCCCATTCCAATGTATACAATACCAGTAAACAGCAAGGCTGTTACTCGAATATCTAATTTATTTTTAGTAAAAACGGTGACCAGAAGGAACAATAACAGCAGAATCCAAATCCCTTGCTCCCAGGACAACGGCTCATTAACACCAAGCAAATTCCATGGGATCATGAAGCTTAGAATAGCTGCGTAACCCAGAACAGTAGTACCGGAAAGCGTAGGAATACCTATCATTTTGACAAATTCATAAAAACCTATAAGAGCCATAGCAATAAGCAGAACCTGATACGGCCAGTTTCCCAGTACACATAACCCTAAAAATAATACTCCGGCAACAATTCCGGTAATCAATCGCTGCTTCAAAGGTTCCATCTCCTAACAAGCTACTTCAGTCCACCATAACGGCGTGTTCGTCGTTGATATTCAGCAACGGCCTGATGCAAATGCTCTTTGTCGAACTCAGGCCAGTACACATCAGTAAACCACAGTTCACTATAGGCAACCTGCCATAACATAAAATTGCTAAGCCGAATTTCTCCGCTTGTACGTATCAGCAAATCAGGATCGGGTAAACCAGCAGTTAATAGTCTGTTGTTAATCAACTCTGATGTAATTTCTTCTGGCGACAATATACCAGCTTGGATATCTTTCCCTAAGCTGCGCATACAGCCTTCTATTTCATTGCGTCCACCATAGTTAAGAGCAAAATTTAAGATCAATCCAGTATTCTCTTTTGTTCGAGCTACCGCCTCTTCCATAGCCTTACGGGTATATGAAGGTAAAGCGTCAGCGTCACCCATCATGCGTACTTGAACATTCTTCTCGATTAGCTCATCAAGCTCAATCGCCAGAAACTCCCCAGGCAAACGCATCAAGTAATCGACTTCTTCTTTCGGGCGTATCCAGTTTTCTGTCGAGAACGCATACATCGTTAAGTATTTAATACCTAATTCGTCTGCAGCGATCGTAGCACGTTTGACAGCCTTCATGCCGTTCTGATGACCCATAACGCGCGGTAAGCCGCGCCGTTTAGCCCAGCGTCCATTACCATCCATTATCACAGCCACATGCCGGGGAATGTTATCCGGTGAAATCTCGACTGACTGTTGCCTGTCTTTACGGCTCAGCCACGCTTGAATCCGTTTGATCATTTCCGTTTCCTCCAAGCTCTTATCAGAAAGAGACAAACCCCACCATTAACGGAGGGGCCTTAAGTCTCTTGAATATCATTAAACTTCCATAATCTCTTTTTCTTTGGAAACAAGCACTTTGTCAACTTCGGCTATGAACTTATCCGTTGTTTTTTGAATGTCTTCCTGATGACCACGGGACTCATCTTCAGAGATACCGTTTTTCTCCATCTTTTTAATATCATCGTTGGCATCACGGCGAATGTTGCGGATCGCAACTTTCGCTTCTTCACCAAACTTTTTAGTCAGCTTAACCAAGTCCGTCCGACGCTCTTCAGTCAGCGGAGGGATAGAAAGACGAATAATGGTGCCGTCATTGGCAGGTGTCAATCCGATATCGGATTTCATGATCGCCCGTTCAATATCAGACATCGATGTTTTGTCCCACGGCTGAATCAACAGTGTCCGGGAATCCGGAGTACTAATGTTGGCCAGCTGATTAATCGGAGTAGGTGCCCCGTAATATTCAACTTGAATACGATCGAGAAGCGATGTTGTTGCACGTCCTGCACGTAATGTCGCCAAGTCACGTTTCAGCGATGAAATCGCTTTTTCCATACGCTCTTCAGCATTTTTTTTGACCGATTGTGGCATTAATCTACACTCCCTTTAACAATCGTTCCGATCTTCTCACCGAGAACGACACGTTTGATATTGCCTTGTTCTGTAATGGCAAATACAATGAGCGGTATATTGTTATCCATGCATAAAGATGAAGCTGTTGAATCCATAACACCGAGGTTTTTGTTCAGAACATCCATATAAGTAAGCTGTTCGAATTTCTCAGCGGTACTATCTTTGAACGGATCAGCAGAATATACTCCATCAACCTTATTTTTCGCCATCAGAATAACTTCTGCTTCGATCTCTGCCGCTCTAAGTGCTGCAGTAGTATCTGTTGAGAAGAATGGGTTACCTGTGCCTGCTGCAAAAATAACAACGCGGCCCTTCTCCAAGTGGCGAATCGCACGACGACGAATGTATGGTTCAGCAATTTGTTGCATCGAGATCGAAGTCTGTACTCTTGTTGGCACATCGATTTGCTCCAATGCATCCTGCAGTGCAAGTGAGTTCATTACTGTTGCCAGCATACCCATATAATCTGCAGTAGCGCGATCTATGCCGCTTGCGCTGCCCGCGATCCCGCGCCAAATGTTCCCCCCGCCACAAACAATCGCAACCTGAACGCCAAGTTCTACAACTTCCTTGATCTGTTCAGCGATGGAAATAATCATGTCGGCATCAATACCATATCCGTTTTGTCCTGCCAAAGACTCTCCACTTACCTTAAGGACTACTCTCTTAAATACCGGCTGTTCCAAATGTATACCCTCACTTTCTGCAAAAGACGGAACACTACGTGTACGTGTTCCGCTCTTCTGATGCTTGCCTTTATTCAATTCTTCACATTTATGATGAAACTATTATTGATTAACTTGTGCCATAACTTCTTCAACAAAGTTATCCACTTTCTTTTCCAAACCTTCGCCTAGTTCAAAACGAGCAAAACGACGGATCGAGATGTTTTCTCCGATGGTGCTGATTTTTTCATTCAACAATTGGGAGATTGTTTTGTCAGGGTCTTTAACGAAAGTTTGCTCAAGCAAGCAATACTCTTCGTAATATTTACCAATACGTCCTTCAACCATTTTTTCAATGATTTTCTCAGGCTTACCTTCGTTCAAAGCTTGAGCTTTCAGGATTTCTTTTTCTTTCTCAACATCTTCTTGTGGAACTTCTTCACGACGAACATAACGTGGGTTTGCTGCAGCGATTTGCATAGCGATATCGCGAGCAAATTCCTTGAAGGAATCTGTTTTACCAACAAAGTCAGTTTCGCAGTTGATTTCTACAAGTACACCAATACGGCCGCCAGCGTGGATGTAAGATTCTACAACACCTTCAGTAGCAATACGTCCTGCTTTGTTTGCTGCTGCGGACAGACCTTTTTCACGAAGCAATTCTGCTGCTTTAGTGATATCGTTATTAGCTTCTTCAAGCGCTTTTTTACAATCAAGCATACCAGCGCCTGTTCTTTCACGAAGTTCTTTTACTGCTTTTGCATCAACTGCCATTGTTTATTCCCTCCAGGTAATTGTCGTTTTCTTACATTATTCAAGGCCTTTATCCTAAAAAAAGGGCAGTGAGAGGTTATCCACCTGCCAACCACCCTTTTCATTTAAGTTCTTGTATGTGTTAGTCGCTACTTAAGCAGTAGTTGTGTCTTCGCCTTGGTGAGCTTCAACAACAGCGTCTGCCATTTTACCAGTCAACAATTTAACAGCGCGGATAGCGTCGTCGTTACCTGGAATTACGTAGTCGATTTCGTCTGGATCACAGTTAGTATCAACGATAGCTACGATTGGAATACCCAATTTGCGAGCTTCTGCAACTGCAATACGCTCTTTACGCGGGTCAATGATGAACAGCGCGCTTGGAAGACCTTTCATGTTCTTGATACCGCCCAAGAATTTTTCAAGACGATCTTTCTCTTTGCGAAGAAGGATAACTTCTTTCTTAGGTAGTACTTCAAAAGTACCGTCTTCTTCCCAAGATTCCAATTTCTTCAAGCGATCAATACGCTTTTGGATAGTTTGGAAGTTGGTAAGAGTTCCGCCCAACCAACGTTGGTTAATGAAGAACATACCGGAACGTTCTGCTTCTTCTTTTACGGAATCTTGAGCTTGTTTCTTTGTTCCTACGAATAGGATTGTGCCGTTGTCACCAGCGACGCTTTTTACAAAGTTGTAAGCTTCCTCTACCTTTTTGACTGTTTTTTGCAAGTCAATAATGTAAATTCCGTTTCTTTCAGTGAAGATATAACGATCCATCTTTGGGTTCCAACGACGAGTCTGGTGACCGAAGTGTACCCCAGCTTCTAGAAGCTGTTTCATGGAGATTACTGCCATCTTCACACACCTCCTAAGTTTGGTTTATTGTGTGTCTCCTCCGCCATGCGTCATCTTTCAGCAAGACTTTCTTCAGAAGAAAGCACCCCTTGTCGAAATCAACCGGCGTGTGTTTTAACACCGTCAATTACTATACCATATTATCTCAGTGTATGCAACGATCACTTTAAAGTTATTAATTTTTCTATTATGGAGTCAATACTCTCTCCCTTATTAAAGCTATAAGAACCGGATTGAATTTTGGTATTAATCTTACGTTTGTTTGCAGCCTCTAGAAAAGTAGACTTATCTTTAATGACGCCAGCCTTCGCTAAAATATCTGTTGTTGCTGTCAATGTGCTGCCAGATGGAATTCGAACAGAAACACTAGCATTTGCTGTGACTTTAGGCGTTACAGGAGCTACAGCGGTTGGAGCGGCACTGGCCTTTGGAGTGACCTTTGGCTGCTCAACCTTCCCGTCAGTAGGCGTAGATGGCTTGTTCGGGGCAATGGCTTTATCAGAGCTATCAGGCGTTGTAGGTGACACTGCCGGCGTGGGGGAGGCTGCAGCAGCCGGCGCAGAGGGGCTGACGTTCTCCTTGCTTTCTGCTGTCGGCCCCCCGGTCTCTGTGACTTCCTCTTTATTATCATTCTCAGCTTCGCCCGAGGAAGGTTCTGCAGCTTCATCGATGACTTTCATATTCAATTTCTCCGCACCCTGTAGAACTTGTTCTTTGGTAAGTGGAGCCGCTCCACCGGAGATCATTAATTGAAGTAATAAAGCGCCAGTAATTAGCCCTGTGCCTAGCCCGAACAAGAATGAACGGTTCTTAATCATACCGATTCCTCCTGTTTGGCAAGTTGCAGAATCAGTTGCACTTCCCCTCGCTGAAGTCCAGCCGTCTTGGCAATGGAGTCTATCGATTTGCCCTGCTCATGCAGTTCAAACAATCTTGGGTAACGTAATTTTATCGAACTAATAGGTTTCGCTTTCACATCTGGCGACACTGAACTCATCTCTGCTGGGAGAGACGGATCTTCGTTAACACCAACTTTAACCTTCGAACCTTGTTCAACCGACACTGCAAGTTCTTTCAAACTCTTCTCTTCCTCGGCCACTCGTGCTTCTAGCTTTAAAGAGCTGTTCTGCAACTCTACCACTTGACGCTGTAATTCATTAACCTGTCCCTGCAGTACATTATGATTAGTTTGCGATTGTTGTTTAATACTACTAACTAATTGTACCAGTTCCTCATTCTCGCGCTCAATGTCTGCCATATATAGCTCAAGCGCAGCCTCTGTTTCTTTGAGGCTCTGCTGATTAGCTTTTCCTTCCTTAACACGTGCGGGAAGTAAAAGGGCATAAAGAATAGCGGCGACACCTACTAGCACAATATAAACCCATGGTTGCAAGTGCCTTATCTCCTTTTACATATCAGATGTTGATTCGTGTAGATTCTTATTAAAGACTTAGATCAATGCGTTGGCCTTTGTAAGGATGCTCAGCATCACGGGTTGCAGGCGGGTTCGAATGTTTATCTGACGAAGAATTGCCACCTGAATGCTGATTGCCTTTTCCACCGCCATCCCGTAAAGCTGATTCAGAAGACTCATCCACTTCAGTGCTCCGCATGGCCAATTCCTGACTTTGTTTTACATTTTGCCCAGCCAATTGATGTTGGTCGATAGCAGGACGTTGCTGAGATTCATTCTGAAGCTTGCCCGCCTCCGTGGTGCGAGGCAAAGCAATTTGCAGTTCCACCGGTTTTAGGCTCATCTTAACCCTTCTCTCACAAGTAATGGCCGGCCGCAAATGCTGCCCGCCCGATTAATTGTACGGCGTTAAAGATATATCCCCATCACTGTAAATAAACACAACCCGCTCCGTAGCATCCTTAACAAATCGGGTATATCTGCCGATCATGATCTTTGAACCGCCATAAATGGTTTTGATAACCTCAACTCTCGCTCTACCTGTATCTTCTAACATTCTTTCTATCTCTAGCACCCGTTCTTTAATTCTTTTTTCTTCACGTTGATGGGATTGTTTTGTAGCATTTAATTTGACGCGAAGCGCCACTTTATCCGCAGGGAGCTGACCGTTAGTAGCCAATTGATTTAATAGATACAAAGCTTTAGAGGTTTTATCCTCGTTCTCCAGCAGCTGCCGCAGCTCTTGACGAAGTTCGTTAATCTCATTTCTAAGCTCTGGAACCACACCTACCTCAATCACAGTCGCAGTGGACATGGTGTTACCTATAGTTCTTGCTACAACTCTTTCTCCAGACTGAACGATTCCACCCACTATCAAACCTTTAGAGCCGTTACAGATAACATCTCTACCAGCACGTATATTGGAGTGCATAATACTCTGAGAAACAATTACATCTTCCCCAGCGGTTACGTTTCCATCTTGAATGAAAGAAACCTTCACACTTTTTCCAGCGGTAACTTGGCCTTTGTTATATCCGATAATTCCACCAGTAATTTCAATGGAGCCCCCAGAGATTAACTCTGCACCTTCAACGCCGCCTACAACCCGAATATCACCGGCAGACTTTACCGTAAAGCCTGAAAGGACATTCCCACGTATGACGACTGTACCTACAAAATCAATATTTCCAGTGCCGTAATCGACATCACCATTCACTTCATATACAGGAAACACATTGATTTTCCCGTTATCAGTTAACGTGACCAGTCCATCAATCGCTGCGTACATCGAAGTGCCATCGTTATCAATGAGTACATTTTTCCCGATTTTAAAATGAGCTTCCTTTCCAGCCTTGAAAGCAAGCTCATCACCAGTAACAGTCATCCCTAACTTTCCAGGCTGGGCAGGGATAATTTTAGCTATTAACTTTCCTTTAAGCACATTACGAAGCCGAACCAAGTCCTTGTAGTCGACCTTACCATCCGCTTTCTCAAGCGGTTTGCGGTCCTCTTCCAGATCAACTGTAAGCATAACTCGTCCATCCGTGCCATGCACAGCAGGATAACCTGCAGCAATCGGAACTTTACTCCAAAAAAACTCCTCAGGATGACTACTAATACGTTCGACAACATCACTCTTGATACCGTAGCGAATATTGTGACTGTGCAGGAAGGCTTCCAGTTCTGTAGATGAGCAGGAAAAATTCTCATCCTTTTTGGAGAACTGCAAATACGCGATTCCTTTGTCCTCCGAAAAAGTTATACTCAAGTACTGATTCAAAGCATATTGACCGATCAAATTTTGCTCCCCCTTGTCACCGCTAACGGTTAATCGTTCTGCATAAGGAGATCACGGTTCTTCTCGAGCGTTCCCCTCAGCCGCAAAATAGCTTTGGAATGCAACTGCGAAATTCTTGAAGGAGATAACGACATGACCTCAGCAATCTCACTTAAAGATAAATCTTCATAATATAAAAGGGACACAACGGTCCTTTCTTTCACCGTTAATTTCTCAATACCTTTGGTGAGCGCTTCGCGCAAGTAGAATTCATTTACCTTGCTATCCGGATTCTTAGCTTTATCGTCCACCAGTATGGACATTCGGGTCTCTGATTCCTCTTCACGAATCGGGTCTTCCAGTGAACAAAGTGACATCACAGCCACATCCTGCAACATATTTTGAAATTCCAGTTCACTAATATTAAGGTATTGGCTCATTTCCTCGTCACTAACTGACCTTAAGTGCTTCTGCTCCAGCTGCTGATAAGCGTCCTCAATTTTTTTAGCTTTTTCCCTAACGGATCTAGGTACCCAATCACTTTGGCGTAATGAATCTAATATCGCACCACGCACACGCCAGGACGCATAGGTCTGAAATTGCAATCCTCGTTTGTAGTCGAATTTCTCAATCGCATCAATTAGTCCCATAACCCCATTACTGGCTAAATCATCTTTGGATACATTTTTGGGTAATCCCACAGCCAAACGACTGGATACATAATCAACAATATGGAGATAACTCTCTATCAGCTTCTTTTTGGCATCAGGGTCTCTGTGTTCTTTCCACTGTTCCCATAGCTCGTCAGTTTCCAATTGAGAAGCTTTACGCTCGTTCAATAGCTTTCACCCTTCCCAAAGTTTAGTCAGCGAGCATTCGCGGCGAAATGTACCTTCCAATAAGATCACCGATTCCGCCTCAGCCCTCACTTATTCTTCTTTCAGGTGACGAACGGCCTTGGCCAATTCTTCAGGATCCTTCATCGAAACTAGCTTAGGAGGTGTAAGAGGCTTAAATCCCTCGCTATTTTCGTTTCCTTGTCCTGGCTTCGGTTTTAGTAGATTGATTAATTCTTCATCCTCATTAGGCGTGCTGATATCCAGCTTCGCCCCAAGTTCTTCACCACCAGTATCCACTTCATCCGGAGGCGATGTTTGAATCATAATAAAACCCAATACCCATCTTACGAGGAAAGCAAGCAGAAACCAGATGATAAATGCAATTAGGCTTCTTAATAAACTAGTACCCAATACATTGTTACTGTAGGTTACAAAAAAGGTAAATATGAAACCTACCAAACCCGACACCAAGTTTATCAAAATGTTTCCAATCATATTCATAATTATAGTTCCTTAGCGCCTTTTTGCACACTGCGAATAAACAATATACCAGTGTTGCAGGCTATTTCTATCGTACGGCCATAATTGCCGCCTGTGTCTTCTGCGATTAACGGAATTTTTAAATTTTCAAGTGCTAGTTTACAAGATTCAACATTACGAGGCCCGATCCTCATGGTGTCGCTCCCCCCGGCAAAGGCAAACATTTGTGAACCTCCGGCCATCTTGGCTACGATCCGGCTCCGAACCGCCCCAAGCTCTAGCAGACGGGATAAGAGCTCCGGCACTGCAGTATCTGCAAACTTAGCGATGTTTAACTGCCCTTCCCTAGCAATCTCAGATGATGGGAGCATTACATGCGCCATCCCTGCAAGCTTTTTTCCAGGGTCAAACAATGTTAATCCCACGCAGGAGCCAAGACCTGTGGTACGAATTAATCTGTCTTGGCTACCCACGTTAAGATCCGCCATCCCTACTTTAATAATGCTTTGTTCTTCAATCATTTTCAAAAGGAACTCCTAGCGATTTGAAGATTTTCGGGAATGATTCCGGATCGGGAATAAGGAAAAATTGCCCTTCAATTTCGTTTTTCCCTTCGAAGAAGGTAGTGTCGATCAACAATGCATCGTCCCCCATCTGCCCGAATTGCAGCAGACCGTAGCTAAGGATAGCGCCAGCCATGTCCATAGCAAGGGCCGGCACCGTTGGATACATAGAAAGTGCGGTGAAATCTGCTAGAGAAGAAAGATACGATCCTGCCAAAATATTGCCAATTTCGCTTAGTGCAGAGAGCTCCATTTCTCCAAGCTCTTCATTACTCGATAGCTCAATGCCCGCAATACGACTAAGTAAGTTCATAGCCGCTTCTGGTGACAGAATGAAAAACAGGTTACCTGGAGCTTCACCCTCCACACGTAGAAACACCGCATATACAAGTTCTTCGGCTCCGCCAACTTTATCTGTTATTTCTTCAAAGTTAAGGAGCTGTACCTTAGGAACAGCCATATCTATCGGCTTATTCAAGAGCTGTGATAATGCGGTGGCTGCATTTCCAGCTCCAATGTTCCCAACTTCCTTAAGCACATCCATTTTGAAATCTTTATAGTGCTTAAATAGTTCCACAGGTTAGCCCTCTAGGCTTTCTAATTGAACGATTTCGCTTTTGTTAAGCACTTCTGACAAGTTAAGCATAATCAGTAAGCGCTCGTCTCCAATCTTGGCCACCCCATCCAAATACTTTGCCTTGATGCCGCCAACAACATCAGGAGGTGTATCAATAGAATCTCTGTTCAAATCTATAACATCATTTGCAGAGTCTACAATGAAGCCTACTTCCATTTCATTAACAGACACGATGATGATTCTTGTCTGATCGGTGTGTTCAGCCTCTTCGATGCCGAAACGGCCCCGTAGATCAATTACAGGAATAACAACCCCACGTAAATTAATTACACCTTTGATAAATGAATAGGTCTTAGGTACACGAGTAATGGGCATCATGCGCTCAATAGTTTGTACCTTTTCAACTTCAATTCCATATTCCTCTACGCCTAATTTAAACACTATCACTTTAATATCTTCAGCCATGGAATGAACCTCCCTGTTCTATCCTAGTTATTTAATAAAAGCGTTCGGATCAATAATAAGTGCTACTTGACCATCACCAAGAATGGTTGCGCCAGATATTCCTTGTACATCAGGCAAATATTTACCCAGATTCTTAATCACAACCTCGTTCTGGCCAATAAAATCCTGTACTGCTAAGGCAACTAATCTTTCTCCCTTGCGCACCACTACGATTTCTGTTTCTTCTTCGGTACTCTCATCATAATCTGGTACTGAAAAGAGACGACTTAGCGAAACCAGAGGAATATGCGAATCACGGAATTCTACCATTTTATTGCCATGGATTGTACGGATCTGAGATTGCTTCACGATTCCGGTTTCCACTATAGAGGTCAAAGGAATGGCATACTTCTCGGAACCTAATCGGATAAGCATTGCAGCAATGATTGATAGAGTTAAAGGCAGCTGCACTGAGAAATTTGTTCCTTTACCTGGAGCAGAATAAATCGTTACATTGCCGCCTAAAGAAGAAATCTTAGATTTCACTACATCCAGCCCTACCCCGCGGCCTGAAACATCAGAAATGACCTCTGCTGTACTGAAGCCTGGGGCAAATAACAACTGAAAAGCTTCATCGTCCGACATACTGGCTGCCTGCTCTTGTGTTATAACACCCTTCTTCACAGCAGATTTCAGAACCTTCTCCGGATAAATCCCTGTTCCATCTTCTTCGATCTCAATGAAGACGTGATTACCACTGTGGAAAGCCCGCAAATAGACCGTTCCGGTCTCAGGCTTACCAGCAGCAACACGATCCGCAATGGATTCGATACCATGGTCAACTGCATTACGCAATAAATGCACCAGCGGATCCCCGATTTCGTCAATGACCGTTCGGTCCAGCTCAGTTTCTGCTCCTGTGATGATAAGATCTACTTTTTTGTCTAGTGACTTGGCTAGATCACGAATCATACGTGGGAATCGGTTAAATACTGTATCTACTGGAACCATCCGCAGCTTCATTACAATATTCTGGAGATCTCCGCTTACCCGGCCCATATGCTCAACCGTTTCTGTAAGATCACCATTTTGAACCTCAGAAGCCAGCTGTTCCAATCGGACACGGTCGATAAGAAGTTCACTGAATAAATTCATCAACACGTCCAAACGTTCAATATCTACACGAATGGTACGTGATGGTGCCCCACCTGTTTTGTGAGCTGCCGGTTTGTTCCCTTCTTCTTTGGTTGGCAGGGGTTTAGCGGCAGAAGCCGCAGGTGTAGCTGCTGCTGGAGCCTCAGTAGTCGTGGCAGCCACTTCAGAGGCTGCTGCTGCTGTTTCTTGACCCAGCTGTTGCAGAGAGTCTTGATCCAATGCTACTGCCGATACCTTATCAATCTCAGACAGATTTAGTATCATAGCCTGAATTTGATCAGCACTTTTTTGAGTTATGTAATAGAGAGAGAAGCTTTGATCAAATTTCTCTTGTTCAATATCCTGAACGGATGGGAAGGATTTAACCACTTCACCTGAACGCTCCAAAAGATCAAACACCATATATGCACGTACTGCCTTAAGCTGACAATCCTTGCGAATGGTTACGTCCACATATAATACTTGATGTCCTTCTTGAATCGACTGTTCTAGAACAGAAAATTGAAACTCATCTAAATGAATCGGGGTTTCAACCGCTTGTGCAGCAGTTCCTGAGACAGAAGCTGCCTCACCACCCGCAACAGGAATCTCTCCCCGGACTATAGCCTGTAAGGAGGAGACGATAGACGAAACATCCGCTTTACCCTCGCCTCCTCCCGTAATATCCTCAACCATAGACTCCAAGGCATCCAAACTTTTGAACAACGTATCAAAAATGAAATCCTGCATGCGCAGTTTGTTGTTGCGTACCAAATCAAGAACATTTTCCATTTGGTGTGTGAGTGAAGCCAAATCTTCAAAGCCCATAGTTGCTGCCATACCTTTTAAGGTATGCGCAGAGCGGAATATTACCTGTACAATACTAATGTCCTCAGGATTCGCTTCCAGCCCCATCATGCTCTCGTTCAATGACTGCAGATGATCGTTCGACTCATCAATAAACATGGATAAATATTGGTTCATGTCCATCAGTGAGCACCTCCCCTTTGAGTTCGCTTTTCTGTTATTTAACAGCTTGCACCAGCCTTGGAGCAATTTCTTGCAAAGGCAGTACGTGCTGGACGCACTGTAATTCCACCGCAGATCGCGGCATTCCATATACGACACAAGTTTCTTCGCTTTCAGCAAAGGTTGAGGTTACCCCAGAGTCGTATAAGGATTTCATCATTCTTGCCCCATCACTACCCATCCCTGTCATTAGTAACAAATGACGTTCTAACGATGTGAGCGGCAGCAATGATTCAAATAAAACATCCACAGAAGGTCGATGGCCATTACGTGCCTCCTCCTTTGTGAGTACAACCGCATATTGCCCTCTAGAGGATGGGACAACTTGTAAATGATAGCCTCCAGGTGCTATATAAGCAGTTCCTTTTTGCAATATCATCCCCTGCTCAGCTTCAATCACTTCTAGCGGGCTGAAGGTATTCAGTCGCTGGGCTAGTGATTTGGTAAAGTTAGGCGGCATATGCTGCACAATAACAATAGGCGCTGGAAAATCTGCAGGAATCTTCTCCAGAAATACCTTTAGAGCACGTGGTCCACCTGTAGAGCACCCCACGGCAACCAACTTTTGCAGATCATTACTCCCATACTTCCGGACCTGAGGATTTGCAGGAGCGTCAGAAGACACTTCCACTTTAGGTTTAGGCAACGGTTTTGGTGGGGTAGCGTTATTCTCTACTCTTGACCTTGCATTACTCTTTTCTGATAAAGGTGGTGGAGTAGAGATTAATGGTTTTGCTGCTCTTTTAGGAACAGTATGATCTAACGGCTGCTTCACCCGCGGTTTTTTGGTCACTTCATTTTTGAGTGAAGCTTTAGGTTCTACCTTGGGTTTGCCGGGCATCACTCTCGGTACAGTTGGCGGTGCGACTTCTACTGGCGGTATGTCTGGCAACTTAAATGCAGAAGCACGTGCTTCGCGCTGCTCCCGGGCCATCATAGCCTCTTTCATTTGTTCCCTTAAGGATTCTCCCACTCCCATGATATCCTGAGAGTTGGTAATCGAAGGTTTACGAATAAAGTCAAAAGCGCCCCATTCCAGTGCAAGAATGGTTTCCTTCATGCCCTCTTCATTGATCCCTGACAGCATAATCACTGGCAGAGGGTCTGAGGCCATTATTATTTTCAGCGCTTCCAGGCCGTTCATTTCTGGCATTTCTACATCCATAGTAACCAGATCTGGACGAAGCTCATTAATTTTTTCGATAGCCTCACGACCGTTTTTTGCTGTTGCCGTCACCTGAAAGTCAGCGTCATTTTCAATTAAATCGGAAATGATCTTGCGCATAAATGCCGAATCATCAACAACCAATACTTTATATGGCTTCATATCATTTCCACCTCTGTCCCAAATTCAGAACAACTATTTACTTCGCTTTAACCATTTATGGATAAAGCCTTTAATCCCTTGGACTTTTGTGGTCTTTTTAGAATCAATGGTCAAATAACTTAGGGCAAGCCGATGTATATCCTTTGCAGCAATACAGTTTGGAAAAGCCAATGTGAATGGCGTTTGCCTTTTGACAGCCTGCACTACATGGGCATCTGAGCTTATATGACCAAGATAAGAAATATCTAATTGCAAAAAACGACTGGCGGCCATTCGGATCTTGTCGCTTGTCGCTATGGCTTCCCTTTCATCACCTGCCTGGTTCACAATCAATTTAAAGGAAGTCTCAGGATAGGTACGATTCACAACCTTCATTAATGCGTATGCATCTGTGATAGCTGTTGGTTCTGGTGTAGTAACGACTAAGCAATCGTCGGCAGAAGTTATAAACTTCATCGTTTCCTTAGATAATCCAGCACCTGTATCGAATAAAATATAATCCATGCTGTCCGCGATAAGTGCTATCTGATTTGTGAAATAATCAAGATCAGACTCTGAAAGAGTAAATAGCTCATCCATTCCAGAGCCACCAGCTATAAAAGGGAGCGAATTCGGACCGTATTGAATAATCTGCTCGATATCCGCTTCTCTTTTTAACAAATGATAAAGATTATATCTCGCCGATACGCCCATCAACACATCTATATTAGCCATGCCGATATCTGCATCAAACAGCAAAACCCGTTTGCCCATAGCCTTTAAAGTTAGAGCGAAGTTAAGTGTAAAATTCGACTTACCAACGCCCCCTTTACCACTACACACCGTAATGATCCTGGCGGATGATCCCCCTCTTACAGCTACTTTAGAATCCTGACTGGATACAAGCTGTCTTAAGGATTGTGCCTGATCCATCATGTTTCACCTGTTCCAAGAAGCAACTCACTAAGCTGTCCTTTGGTAGCCATAAGCAGATCATCAGGTACATTTTGACCATCAGTCATATAAGACAAGGTAAGTGGGAAGTCATTCAGGACATTAAAGAGCGGGCCGTAACTCCCCGTCTCATCCAGCTTTGTGAAAATAACCTTATCCAGTCTATATCTGCCGAAATGCTCTGCAATAAGTTTCATATCACGGCTTTTGGAGGTCAGGCTAAGCACAAGATAGGTTTCACTTCTCAATTCCTTCGCAAGCAAGCTTTGCAGTTCTGCTACTAGCATATCATTGCGATAATTTCGGCCAGCTGTATCCATTAATACTAGATCACAACTCTCCAAGCGAAAGAGTGCTCTTTGCAAATCTCCTGGCGATTGGACAACCTCCAGTGGAACATTGAGGATAGCAGCATAGGTTCGCAACTGTTCAACAGCTGAGATTCTATACGTATCGGAGGTGATAAAACCTACCTTGCGTCCGTGCTTAAATAGCTGTTCTGCCGCAAGCTTAGCTATGGTTGTGGTCTTTCCAACTCCAGTGGGTCCGGCAATATATACAATTTGAGTATCCCGGGCAATTCCATCAGCAATTCGTCCCGTCAGGAAACCATCAATCTGTTCTTTAAGAGATCCCATAAATTTCTCTGGTCCCCAAGTACGCCCTTCATCTACCCAACGTTCCGAGATGTTACTGATCCATTCCTCAACAAGCACAGCATCCATTTCTTGCTCTAATAAAAGATCCCGTAGCTCCTGCAGACTGTCTGGAAGTTCTCTTCCACCTGAGGATTGTCTGGCAATTCGCTCCATCCAGAGCTTCATATCTCTAATCTCACGAAGAACATCATTTTCGAGAGCAGTGGCAACCTCTGGCGATTGTTCTAATCCTAATGATTCATACAACGCTGATACAGAAGGTGCATCTTCCAGATTTAATTCAGGAAGTTTTTGCTCAGGTACTGGCTCCGGATGCTTGGCTATCGATTCTTGTACATTGATAGCTTCCGATAAGGCTGCGGCAATCTCAGCAAACGTCCGTGACTCTTCTGGCTTTTCTAATGAAACAGAAGGTACGGAAGGTATAGAAGGTGTAGTGGAAGCAGATGACGCTTTTTGATAAGCCTGTGGTACTGCACTCCGTGGAATGTTCATCGCTGGCGCAGCCGGCTTTTTTAGAACATTATTCTTCTCTGCCTTTTCTACTGCAGCTACAACTTCTATTTTTTTCTTCTTAAATAACCCTAAAAATCCGCCGATTTTGATTTCCTTTGTACTTAAAATGACGGCCTCGCTCCCAAGCTCGTTGCGAATGGAGAGCATGGCGTCAGGCATCGAATCGACCACGTAACGCTTCACTCTCATAAATTCACCACTCCGACGCTTTGTATTTCAATGTTAGGCTCTAGCTCGCTATAAGACAGTACAGGAATGTCCTGCATCGTTCGTTCAATCACCTGCCGCAAATACATACGAATAGTTGGTGATGTGAGCACTATTGGCTGTTGCCCTGTCTGCAGCAATCGATTGATCTGTTCACTTAACCGCTGATAGATCGTTTGTGTCGAAGTTGGATCTAGGGCCAAATAACTTCCCTGTTCAGATTGCTGCACACTCTCGGAAATTTTCTTTTCAAGATTAGGTCCAACTGTGATGACTTTCAGTGTCTCTCCTACTTGTGAGAATTGCTGAGTAATCTGTCTGGATAAGGACTGACGAACATATTCAGTGAGAATATCCGGATCCTTGGTGTATGTCCCATAATCCGCTAATGTCTCAAAAATCGTAACCAAATCTCTGATCGATATCTTTTCACGAAGCAGCTTAGCAAGAACCTTCTGCACATCCCCAATCGCCAATACGGAAGGAATAAGATCGTCGACGAGCACTGGATAATTATCCCTAAGGTTGTCCACCAGCATCTTAGTTTCTTGTCTTCCTATCAGCTCATGTCCATGACGTTTGATTAACTCCGTCAGATGTGTTGCGACAACAGATGGAGGGTCAACTACAGTATAGCCGGACAATTCAGCCCGCTCTTTAACCGATTCATCAATCCATAATGCTGGAAGCCCAAAGGATGGTTCGATGGTCTCAATACCGTTTATAGATTCATCATCATATCCTGGACTCATTGCAAGGTAATGATTAAGTAATAATTCACCACCGCCGACTGTATTTCCTTTAATTTTTATGACATATTCATTCGGTTTTAGTTGAATATTGTCGCGAATGCGAATAACAGGTACTACAAGACCCATTTCTAGGGCACATTGCCGTCGAATCATGATGATACGATCTAACAGATCGCCTCCCTGACCTGTATCCGCCAAAGGAATAAGACCATAACCAAACTCGAATTCAATGGGATCAACCGACAGCAAATTAATGACACTTTCCGGACTTCGTACCTCTTCAATCTGCTTCTCTTCAACAAGTTGCTCTTCGGCAATCTGTTTCTTATTTAAATTTTGTCCCATACGGTAGGCTGCAAAAGCCAGCAAACCGGCCAATGGGAGCGTTGTAATCATATGTATGGGTGTAAAGAGTCCAAGAAAAGCTACCGTAACTGCGACAATATACAACAATTTCGGATAAGACAATAACTGTCCTGTCAGCTCTTCTGCAAGATTACCTTCCGAAGAAGCTCTAGTAACAATCAAGCCGGCTGCTGTCGAAATCAGCAAAGCTGGAATTTGACTGACGAGACCGTCCCCGATGGTCAATACAGAATAAGTGGATAACGCAGTAGCAAAGTCCATCCCGTGAACCATCATACCGATGATAAATCCACCGATGAGATTGATCAGCAAGATGATAATACTCGCAATCGCGTCTCCTTTAACGAATTTACTCGCACCGTCCATGGCTCCGAAAAAATCCGCTTCGCGTTCTACGTTACGACGACGCTCACGTGCCTGGGTTTCGTTAATCATGCCTGCGTTAAGATCGGCATCAATACTCATTTGCTTACCGGGCATCGCATCCAAGGTAAATCTAGCGCCTACCTCAGCTACGCGCTCTGAACCTTTGGTGATAACAATAAACTGAACTACTACCAAGATCAGAAACACGATAAATCCAACAGCAATTTGTCCGCCAGCGATCCAGCTACCGAAAGTAGATACCACTGAACCGGCATCTCCATAAGTCAGGATCAGTTTTGTAGTCGAGATGTTAAGTGACAGACGAAACAGTGTGGTTACTAGGAGCAATGAAGGGAAAATTGAAAATTCGAGTGCATTTTTCGTATTCATAGCAACCAGAATGATAATTAATGCGATTGAGATGTTAATAACAAGCAAAACGTCCAATAGCCAGGACGGGATAGGCAGAATCATCATAAGCACGATCCCGATGATGCCTAGCAAAACTGTTAAATCTTTAGCTTTCAATGTCCTAACCCCCCCGCCTTATCTCCTCTTACCTTTAAGCTTATATACATATGCCAGCACTTCAGCCACAGCCTGGAACAGATCATTTGGAACGACATCTCCAATCTCTGCCCTTTGGAATAATGCCCGTGCCAGCGGTTTGTTTTCCATAGTCACGACGCCGTGCTCTTTAGCCAGCTCCCGGATGCGAAGTGCTACATAATCCTGCCCTTTTGCTATAATCTGCGGCGCTTCCATCTTGGTACCGTCATATTTAAGCGCAACAGCAAAGTGCGTAGGATTCGTAATGATTACATCCGCATTTGGAACTTCCTGCATCATACGCTGCATGGCCATTCTACGTTGGCGTTCCCTGATCTTACCTTTGATTAGAGGGTCACCCTCCATTTTTTTGTATTCATCCTTGATATCCTGCTTGGACATTTTCAGGCTTTTTTCATGCTCGTACTTCTGATACATGTAGTCCAGAAAAGCCATAGCCAATAGGGCAGCCCCGATTTTCAAACCAAGACTCATCGTCAGCTTGGCCGCAAATTTAAAAATCCCCTCCGCACTGATATGCGACAGGGATGCAAAGTTCTTCTTTTCTCCCCATAAAGTGCTATATACCAGATAAGCGATAATTAGAAGCTTAAATATGGATTTCAGGAACTCGACAAACGAACGCATGGAGAAAATATTTTTGAACCCTTTTATCGGATTAATCTTGCTGAATTTAGGGGTGATCCCCTCTCCTGTGGTCATAAATCCCACCTGCGCCAAATTGCTTACCAGCGCCATAACAAAAACTATTCCAAGTAATGGAGCTAGCAAAATCAGTATTTGTAGTCCATATTGATTAAATAGCAGCGTTATATTCTCAGGAGTAACCTCCAGTGTCATTTGATTCTGAAATACATCCATATATAGCTTCATGAAGCGCTCTTTCATAAAACCACCAAACATCATCAAGCTAACTACTGCTGATAACAATACAACTGCACCGGATAGCTCAGCACTTTTGGCTACTTGACCCTTTTTACGAGCATCTTGCCGTTTCTTCGGGGTTGCTTTTTCCGTCTTTTCACCGGCGAATTGTTGAAGATCCAGTCTATACCGCTTCGTCTTAGGCATAATACGCTCCCCTTACGGTCACCTACGGACTCTTCCCCATGAGACTCAATAAATTCTCCATGGATTCGAACATGATATCGAAGAGATTCTGAAACAGCACAGCCAGACCAGGCATGAGCACTAAAAGCAGTGCAAGACCTATAATGATTTTGAGCGGAACCCCAATAACAAATACATTATATTGCGGAGCCGTTCTCGCCAAGAAAGCAAGGCCAACATCAGTCAGAAACAGCGCAGTTACTAAAGGAGCCGACATTTGAAAAGCGAGTACAAAGGACTGCACAAATGTTCGAACCAGAAACTCTGATAAACTACCGTCAATCATGCCTAGAAATAAATCATTATTCATAGGAACCCATTTATAACTGTACACAATAGCATCTAGCAGATGGTGATGACCATTCATGCTCAGAAACATTAGCAGGGCAATCATATATTTGAAATTACCGATAACAGGTGCAGATGTTCCAGTCATAGGATCAATGACATTAGCAATACCGAAGCCAATCTGAATATCTATAAACGAACCTGCTGTCTGAATCGCCATAAACATCAAATATCCAATGAAACCTAGCAATAAACCTATTAATACCTCTCTGGCAATCAGCAAAATATAACTGAAATCCTGCGGGATTGTAAGTCCTGTTCCGTTAGCACTAAAGACAACCAATGCTACAAAAAAAGAAATGCCAATCTTAAAGGTTGTCGGGACCCCTTGTGAAGAAAATACAGGAACGACAACAAAAAAAGCGGTTATTCGACAAAAAATAAGCAAAAAGACGGGTAAACTTTGCAGTATGGTCTCCATGTTCATTGTTTAACCAATATACATGTAGAGATTACCTAAAATTTGGCTTGTAAAGTCAATCAGCTTCGTGACGATCCACGGACCAAATAGCAATAAAGCCAGTAGCACTGCGACGATTTTGGGAACAAACGCTAGCGTCTGTTCCTGAATCTGTGTCGTAGCCTGAAAAATACTGATTATTAGCCCTACCACCAGACCAAGAATCAGCATGGGTGCGCTGACTTCCAGCACTAAATATACGGCTTGGCTTGCTAGCCCGATTATAAACTCCGTACTCATCCCTCATGCCTCCTCTTTAGGTCAGGTGTTAAAACTAAGAAGTAGTGATTTAATGACTAAGTACCAGCCGTCTACCAGTACAAAGAGCATTATTTTAAAAGGTAATGAAATCATAACCGGGGGAAGCATCATCATCCCCATGGCCATCAGTGTGCTCGCCACAACAATATCAATAATCAGGAATGGTATGAAAATTAAGAAGCCCATTGTAAAAGCTTTTTTCAATTCACCAATTGCGAAAGCTGGCACCATCACCGTCAGTGGAATATCACTGTATGTAGCCGGCTTAGTAGATCCGGTATAACCGGTGTATTTCATAAATAACAGAAGATCTTTGGTGTTCGTCTGTTTAAACATAAATTCTTTCATCGGATCAGCAGCTTTATCGAAAGCCTCGGTCTGGGTAATTGTCCCCTTCATATACGGCTGCAACGCGTTTTCATTCACTGTGGCCAGCGTTGGTGACATAATGAACAGGGTCAGAAACAGAGCAAGTCCTACCAGCACCTGGTTCGGAGGCATATTCTGAGTACCCAGCGAGGTTCTCACAAAACCTAATACGATTACAATTCTAGTAAAGCTAGTCATAAGAACCAGAAACGCCGGAGCAATACTCAGAACCGTAACAAGAAGAAGAATTGATATGGAACTGGTACCACTGCTTGAACCTTCATTACCGACCTGAATATTAACATTAGGTATAGGATCAGCATGTATCGGCGTCATCATAACCACACTGATAATACCGAACAGCAGAATAGCAAGAATTAGCTTCTTTTTCATATATTCCTCGACTCATCCTTAGTAACATCATCCCGAAGCAGCTCTTCCATTTTCTCTTTACGCTCTGGTGCAGAACGAAGCTTGGATTGCAGAGTCTCGTAAAAAGATGATGTTTCACTAAGTTCAATTTCCTGAGATGGAACCTCCCCACGCAGCTTTACCTTAACCTTGGCAATAAGCGGTGCGAGGAAATTATTCTGGTTAGAGGACTGATCCTCAAATGCCGCAATGATCAATGCTACCTCATCCGGATCGGTGACTTTATCCAAAATGGATATATTCTCACCAATCCCGATTAAGTAAAGACTGCTTCCCAGTTCGATAACCTGCATCGACTTATTAGGTCCAAGCCCAATTGCACCAAGCGTTCTTATGGAACGGTTGCTCATAAAGGTCTGATTACGTCGTCCAAGAAAACGAATTAGTACCACTATAAGTACAATGATTATCGCCAGGACAATAATAACTTTAAACAAATTCAGCAGGGTGTTACTGCTTCCGAGCGTTTCGGAATATAACATGACTTTATCCTACGCGCCCAACGTTTTGTTAATAGCTTCGATAACCCGGTCAGCTTGGAAAGGCTTCACGATAAAGTCTTTAGCTCCTGCTTGGATTGCATCGATAACCATAGCCTGCTGGCCCATGGCTGAACACATAATAACCTTTGCAGCCGGATCTACTTTTTTGATTTCTTTCAGGGCGGCGATTCCGTCCATCTCAGGCATAGTAATATCCATCGTGATGAGGTCCGGACGCAGTTCCTTGAATTTTTCTATCGCTTGAGAACCGTCCTGAGCTTCGCCCACTACTTCAAATCCGTTTTTCGACAAAATGTCACGGATCATCATTCTCATAAATGCTGCATCGTCCACGATTAGAATTCGGTTAGCCATTTTTACAAAATCCTCCCTAAGTATGCTTATTGTAATTTCTGAATTCGGTCCCACTGGCTGACGATATCCGTAACGCGTACGCCAAAGTTTTCGTCGATAACAACGACTTCACCTTTGGCAATAAGCTTGTTGTTAACCAAAATATCTACAGGCTCACCTGCGAGCTTGTCCAGCTCAATAATTGAGCCTTGTGACATTTCTAAAATATCTTTGATCTGCTTCTGGGTCCTTCCTAATTCTACGGTTACTCTAAGCGGTATGTCCATCAATAAATTTAAATTATTTTCATCAATATGACCAAAGGCCCCACCATTCAGATTTGCAAATTGCACAGGCTGTACATTTACATTGCGATTTGCCTCAGAATTAAGCGGTGGTGTCTGTCCATATGGCATCCCTTGCGGTGGCATACCGTATGGTGGCATCCCAGGCATTCCGTATGCTGGCATACCCGCTGGAGGATAATAATACCCGCCTTCTGGCATCCCTGGATACGGTGGCATACCCTGCGGTGGATATGGTGGTTGCGTTCCTCCTGCGGGCTGTGAGGGCGCCTGTTGCACCGGAGGTGCTGGAGGTGGTGTCTCAGCAGAATTCGTTATGGCAGGTGTTTCAGCCATTGTGACCGCTGCCTCCTCCTCTGCAGGACTAACATCACCAAGAAGCATGGACACCATATCTTTTGCGAACTGAACAGGCAAGAGCTGCATAATAGTAGAATCTATCAAATCACCAATTTTAAGCCGGAACGAAATACGAATTAGGGTCTCATCGTCTGGCAGACTGCCTACTCCTTCTCCGCTGGACATATTCAAAATGTCGATACCCGGAGGCGAGATATTAACAAAACGATTAAAAATCGTAGACATCGATGTAGCAGAAGAACCCATCATTTGATTCATAGCTTCTTGCACAGCGCTAATATGAATTTCATTCAACTCTTCATCCTTAGGTTCGCCAGCACCGCCAAGCATCAGATCGGCAATAACCTGCGCATCCCTAATCTTAATAACAAGTGAGTTAATCCCTTGAAACCCATCCACATATTGAACGTGAACAGCTACATGCGGTTTAGGAAAAGCAATTTCAAACTCCCCGCGTGTAATGATCGAAACTTGAGGGGTTGTAATATCTACTTTTTTCCCTAGTAAAGTGGAAAGTGCTGTTGCTGCACTGCCAAACGTTATATTACCAATTTCGCCCAAAGCATCCTGTTCAAACGGTGTTAGATAGTCATCTACCGTTTTCTCCGTAGGAGCTAATGAGCCCTCCGCAGATTGTCTCAGAAGGGCGTCGATTTCTTCTTGGGATAAATAATCTTTACTCGTCAAATTCTTCAACTCCTTCATTGACAATTTCGTCTATTTGCACGGCTACCCGATCTTTAACCATTCCGGGACTTCCGATGAACTTAAGCTTCTCCCCTACCTTAATCGACAGTCCAGAATCTACGTTTCTGTTGAGAGAAATCACGTCACCGACACTAAGCCCTAAGAATTCAGATATGGATAAGCTCGATTCTCCAAGTTCAGCAACAATCGGCAGCTTCGCTTTATGAACTCTAGCTCTAATGGCCAGAAGCTCATCTTCATCCCGCGTCTTCTTCTCTGTCACAAACCATTGGTGAACAGAAAGTCTGGACATGATAGGCTCTAGAACGACATGCGGTATACAAAGATTGATCATGCCTGTTGTGTCTCCAATTTTGGTACTTAGAGAGATTAATGCAATGGTCTCATTGGGCGATACAATCTGCATGAACTGCGGATTCGTCTCAAGAGCTTCCATCCGCGGATGAATATCCAGCACCGTTTTCCAAGCCTCCTGCAGACTCTCAAAACATCTACTAAAGATGCGCTCCATAATTGTTGTTTCGATCTCAGTAAGAGCATTAATCTTAGAAGGTGCAGTTCCAAAGCCTCCAAGCAACCTGTCCAGCATAGCAAAAGCAATGTTAGGATGAACTTCCATTACCATGCGGCCCTCTAAAGGTTCTGCTTCAAAAATGTTCAATATCGTCATTTTCGGTATGGAGCGAATAAATTCATCATAAGGGAGCTGCTCTACTTGAACGACATTAATCTGAACGAAGGTGCGCAATTGGGCTGAAAAATACGTTGTAAGATAACGGGCGAAATTGTCATGTATCCGTGTAAGACTGCGGATATGATCTTTGGAAAAGCGGACAGCCCGTTTAAAGTCATAAGAGCGGATTTTCTTCTGAGTTTCTTCCTTTTTAAGTTCATCGGCGTCCATCTCACCTGAAGAAAGTGCAGCAAGTAGAGCATCAATTTCGTTTTGTGATAGTACATCAACCAATTCAATCACCCCCCCATCAAAGAATTATCAGGAATAAAGCTACACAGAAGCCAAAAGGAATTTGGTGATTTCGATCTGAGTAATTTGGCCCTCAGTCAATGTCTTATTGATCAGATTAATAAGCTTACTGCTAAGCTGATCTTTTCCATTCGCTCCATTAAGGTCCTCAGGTTTGGTATCTGCAAGCGTCTTGATAATTATTGGTTTGATTTTGATCTCTTTTATTTTTTCGAATTCTTCCTTTGATTTCGCAGAACTCAGTTGGAAGGCGAAATCTACTTGAAGGATAAAATCGGGATCAGCAAGATTTGTTTTGATATCAATGATCTCTGCCGTCAATTCGACGATTTCATCTGCAGTTAAATGTTTTGTTTCCACATTTTGAACAGCAGCACTTACCTCGTTCGTATCTTTCGGAAAGATCCTGTCCATTAGTAAAAATGCGGCGACCACGATCAGAGTAATCGCTAGTAATATCGTGATGAGCCACGGCATCATCTTTTTCATGTTAGCTCCTCCATTGACTGGATTTTAATGGTGGCAGCATATGTGCCTATGTCCCTGTTATAATCCCGGATCTTCGTAATAACCTCATCGGCTTTTTCGAGAACGATCAGTCTTTTTCCGGTTACGAGCGTAATATATGTATCCGGGCTTTCTTCTACCATTTCGACCAGTAGGGCATTGATCCACATCGGTGTTCCATTTAATCTTGTTACCGATATCATAACAGGCCTCCTAACAAAATAGGGGGAGGAGTAACTCCCCCACGACTCCGCATGAACCATTTAAGAAAATATAGAATTTATTGATTAAATTAACGCTTCAGGTTTACTACTTCCTGCAGCACTTCATCAGAAGTTGTGATGATACGGGAATTCGCCTGGAATCCACGCTGTGATACGATCATTTCTGTAAATTCATTGGTAAGATCCACATTGGACATTTCCAGCTGTCCAGAGATGATTGCCCCGGTGCCATCTTCTGTATTGTTCGCTGTAGTCGGAACTAGTTCGCCTTCTGCATTCGCATTAAGTGTCATACGATACAGATTGCCTCCGATTTTCTCCAGACCAGATGGGTTAGTAACCTTGGCTACACCAATCTTCACCCCAGCTCCAGTCGTTCCATCTTCCATGGTCTGAACAATTGTTCCATCATTAGAGATAGAAAACGCCGTTACATCGTCACCTAATTGAATGATCCCACCGTCGGAATCTAAAACATGAAGTCCGTCAGCGGTAACCAGATTACGCGCAGCGTCAATGTGGAAATCTCCGGCGCGGGTCAAAAATGCAGTATCTTGATCCTCAGTAAGCTTAACCAGGAAAAAACCATCTCCATCGATACGTAAATCTGTTGGGTTGTTGGTGGTTTGAGCACTGCCAGCCAAATGTAGGGTATCTATAGAAGCAATACTAACACCTAGTCCAACTTGTTTCGCATTTACCCCACCTTGACCATCCTCACCCGGTGCAGTAACACCAGAAACGGTTTGGCTCATAATATCCTTGAACATAACACGTCCGGATTTAAACCCGATAGTGTTTACGTTAGCAATATTATTACCGATTACATCAAGCTTAGTTTGAAAGCCTCTCATTCCTGAAACCCCTGAATACATTGATCTTAACATGTTTAATGTCCTCCCAGATTATAGAGTCCTAATAACTTTCCAAGTGAATTGGGACCGCGTCAGTCGGTCAGCGGCCGCCTCGGCTTTCCGTTAGGACCAGCCTATTATGAAATCACTATTGCACTATCGATTTGTGTAAATACATTATCTTTGATCGAGTTACCATCCATAGCAGTAACTACTGTGCGATTAGGAACGCTAACGATAAACGCCAAATCCTTCATTAATATCAAGGATTCTTTACTTCCCTTAGCAGCAGCTTTGTCCACAGCAGATGAAATTTGATCCAACTGACCGCTTCCAAGCTCTATCCCTCTTTGTTCTAGGCGCTTAGCAGCATGATTGCTGAATTTTAATAGTTTCTGTTGCAGTAAACTCTCAAAAGAAGCTTCCCCCGCCACAGACTGCTTAGGCAGCGAAGATCGTTGTAACGTTGTAGAATGCAGGGACGCAGGATACAGTTGGCCTATAGTTAGCCTGTCACTCATATGCTCGCCCCGCTTCCTCCGCTATTCTCCGGAGTATTACTATCTGTACCAGAACCGCTTTCTGGTGTTGCTGCGGCATTCTGAATTTGTGTAATATCGGTTAAAGCAATTCTGTCTTTTCCCACAACCGCATATTGAATACCATTGCTAACAACGATAGATTCAACATTACCTGTCTTAGGCAGCTTTGTGGCGGTGTCTGTCCAAGTAATATCTTTACCAATCAACCCGGATACAGATCCAAGGGACTGATTCATAGCATTAAGCTGAGTAGAGATATTCATCAATTGCTCCACGGATGTAAACTGGGCCATTTGCGCAATAAATTCTTTATCTTCCATCGGTTGCATCGGATCTTGATTTTGCAGCTGAGTAATCAAAATCTTCAAAAACTGATCCTTACCTAAAGTAGAATTACCCGTTGTCCGTGCACTAGAGTCGGGAGTTGTATAATTCCACTGATCTTTAGTAGAGACCGGAACTGTTGTCGCCATAACCACTCACCTCTCTTTCCTTTGTTATTAAAGTTAAGCCTTAGCAGAAAAAGATCCACCTTGGGACTGATCTTCTTGTCCCGCATTTGAAACCCAGTCCTTCCATTCACCATTCAGCTCTGCGGCTAGAACAGCATCACTGGCTTCCTCTCTGCTTTCTTTGGAACGTCTACCCTGCTGTCCACTTCCGGAATTAGGTTGGCGTCCTTCCTGCCCCCATTGCGAATTGAGTGGGGTATTATTTTGCGTAACTTCCAGCTTCTCCACTTGAAGACCTTGAGATTGCAATGCAGCGCGAAGCTGGTTCATTTGTTGTTCCAGCATATCTTTAGCGCCGGTATGTTCAGTCATGAACTGGGCAACTAAATGACCATTTTGCATGGTGATCTTAACATCAACTTGTCCGAGATTTTCTGGAAAAAGGGATATAGTCGCTTCAGCGATCCCACCTTTTTGCACAATCTCTAATTTGCCTGTAATGAAACCTGTCATTTCTTGAGCAAATTGCTGAACCGGAACAGGTGCTGCTGGCACTTCAGCCTTCAGCGGTGCTGTAATTCCTCCGCGCAGAGATAACTGCCCCGCAGTAACAACCTCATGATCCCCTTCGTTAGCTGTAATTCCTAGCGGGGAATCTTGAGCAGATTCTGTTGTCTTCGTTTCCCCGGTTACGCCTGTCTTGATTAACGGTGTGTTCGCAGTCTCTGCTTCAGCTTCTTGCACAGTTCCTGATGTCACAGGCGAGCTTACAACCGTATCATTTTTCACTACAACAGCTTCTCCGGAACGACTGCTCACATTCTGAATTGTTTTATCCGTTGGGTTATTTTTGCTTTCAGTAATAACGGGCTGTTGTAAGGAAGAATCAGAATTAATACTCACATTGCTGGTCTTTCCCTTCCCCTTATTAGTGTTAGAGGAGGACTCTTCTAAAAGCGCTGTGAAATTATTCAATAAACTGATTCCCTTAGTTGCAACTTCCTCATTGCCACTTACTGCAGCTTCTTGAATCATAGAAACTAAACTTTGCAAGTCATCTTGAACTGCAAATCTTAATGTATCAGCATTCTGTGCCAATGGTGACAAGCTTCCAGCCACTTCTGCTTCCGTTGTAGTAGTAACATTCTCTGGAGCATGGCTTCCAGATAGAAGTGCAGATACCTGAAGAATCCAAGCTTGCAAGGCTACCAACAGAGCTGGATCACTACTGATACTTTCATCCAGCTTCTCAACATCAGCAGCAAGTTTTTCAAGGAGCTCACCCTTCTGAGTGTCTTGCCCTGCTTGCTCTTCTCCAGTCGGCTGCACTTCCTTTAACAGGCCTTGCAGCAAAGAAGCTAGATTTCCCAATAGGGGTTCAGCTGGAGTCGACGAGGTGTTGGTATTGCCTCCCATGGTTTGTACCAGGGTTTGAGCAAATGGTGCAGCCGTCGTTGTTGTGCCAGTTGTAGTCGATGAACTCCCGTTTACTGCAGTTGTGTTTGCACTGACAAGCGATTGAACGACTAAACTCATTTATTTTTCACCTCCTTTCCCTATCTATTTAGCACCCATCAGACGATTAACAATTTTCGCAGTTTGCGCGCTATCATTTTTAGTCATTTCTCCCAAAATAGATGAACGAACACTATCACTAACGGTATTCATAATCGTCACGACCTTATCAGGGCTAATCTTGTACATTTCTCCTAGTAACGATGCCGCATTAGCAGGAGTCATTGAGCTGAAGGTCTGATTCAACTTTTCCTTATCCAAATTTTTACTGGTTGTTGCTGTTGCTGTTGTGCCGGCATCTTTCTTCAATCTAGATTGAAGGGCTGCGATCGCCATGTCACTCGAAGATGTGGTTTCTTTTAACTTAATCGTTACATCTGCAGCCTTTTGCGGATCCATTTTTTCCAAAATTGCAGTTTTACTCGCTTTATTCATGACACTGAAGATCTGTACCATTTCTTCTGTAGTTAAATTCTCCATGATCGGTGCAGCCTTCGAAGCTTTCATGCCCGCATACAGCTTAGCCAAATCAGAAACCTGTTTCTGATAAGGATCTTCAGTTTCTTCTGTGCTTGCCTCTGCGGTTTCAGCTTCCTTCTTCATACCTTCAATCTGTGACTCTAGCGCCTGAACCTTGGTATCCTGGGCTGTTTTTTCATCTGTAACCTTCTTCAGGTTTTCTTCCTGCTGGGCGAGCTGAGCTTTAAGCTCCTTAATCGTTGTCGCTGAGCTCACTTCCTGCTTTTTGCTTTCTTCCTTCGGTTTAGAAGGATCTGCAGGCGGATCAGGAACCCATTTTTCCAGGATAGGAATTTTATTCGCAACTTCAAGCACATTATTACGAATGTCCATATTAAAAAGCGTCAACAGTACTCCAAGCAGTACTAGCGTGAAGATAATCGGTATCATTAAGAATAAGAACCGCTCAAATTTCCCCGCTGACCCTTCATTTTCAAGTTCCATATCATTATCAATATTAGCCACTAGCGGAAACCTCCCGGGTTAGAGGGATTTCATCGCGAAGCGGACGGTTGCCATCTCATCCAGTTCGTTTTGTTCCCGTAAAATCATACTTTGCTGAAACAGTGTCTCAGCCTTGTCTTTTGCCTTCAACCATACTTTTTCATCTAAAACCTTAGTGCTTAACTGATCTTGTTTCTTCTGGACTTCTTGATGCGCACGGCTAATGTCCGTATGCTTACGGGCAATGCATTTATCCAGATATTCCACATACTCCTGCATTTCACGAATCTTAATCATAGGTGTCTTTTGCTCTGCGGCATTTTGTAAGGATAGCATGATAGCACTCCGCTGAAAGATGAGTTCATCCAGGCTTCTTTCCTGTGCCTGCAATTCTCCAAGCGCGCTTGAGAGCATCCATTCTGCCTGTGTCTTCTCATTGCCCTTCAAGTCAACGACTTTTTGAAAAGTATAATGAAACCTCATAATACCGAATCAACTCCTTGAGAACTGTGAAATTAAAGACTGTTGAACTTCAGCCAGCGTAACTTTTTCATTCACCTTTTGTTTGGTGAAATCCCATATACTGTCGATAAATTCCATCGACTCGTCGATTTGAGCATTAGAGCCTCTCTGATAAGCTCCAATATTAATCAAATCCTCTGAATCCTTGTAAACGGCCATAAGGCGCTTCACATTCTCCGCTGCTGCAATCTGTTCTTCTGGAGCAATATCCTTCATTACTCGACTTATGCTGGAAAGAACATCTATTGCTGGAAAATGTCCTTTGTTAGCAATATTTCGATTGAGTACGATATGTCCGTCAAGTATCCCTCGGACTGCATCTGCGATTGGCTCGTTCATGTCATCACCATCAACCAGTACCGTGTAAAAGGCTGTTATAGAGCCTGTAGGACCTGTACCGGCACGTTCCAGCAGTTTGGGTAAGCTGGCAAACACCGAAGGTGTATATCCCCGCATGGCTGGCGGCTCTCCAACTGCAAGTCCAACTTCACGTTGGGCCATGGCATAACGGGTGACCGAATCCATCATCAGCATTACATTAAGGCCACGATCGCGGAAATACTCGGCAATCGTTGTAGCGATAAGCGCACCTTTTATGCGAATCAATGCAGGTTGGTCTGAGGTAGCAACAATTACTACGGATCGCTGCAAGCCCTCTGGTCCCAAATCCCGTTCAATGAAATCCAATACTTCTCTGCCACGCTCACCAATCAGAGCAATAACATTTACGTCAGCCGATGTATTCCGGGCAATCATCCCCATCAAAGTACTCTTGCCGACCCCCGAGCCAGCAAAAATACCGACCCGCTGTCCCTTGCCAATCGTTAGCAAACCGTCAATCGCTCTCACACCAATACTGATGGGTTCCTGCACCCGCGGTCTATTAAGTGGATTGGAAGGAATATTAAAGGTAGAGCTATGTGGCATTCGTGCTGGAATGAGAGAGCCATCAAGCGGCTGCCCCAGACCATCCAGTACTTTTCCTAACAATTCAGAACCTACTTGCACGCTAAGCGGCTTACCAGTGCCCACTACATCACAACCAGGTCCAATCGCCTGCAGTTCACCAAGTGGCATCAATAGTACCTTGTTATCACGGAAACCAACGACCTCAGCTTGCAGCGGTTTGTTTCCTTTAGAAGGGTAGATGTAGCATACATCACCTATACTTGCGTCAGGACCTTCCGATTCAACCATTAGACCGATTACCTGCGTCACTTTCCCATTGATCCTCACCGGATCGAGATTACGAAGTTGCTCCTTATAACGGTTGCTATTAAGCATCGTCTTCCCCATTTCTCTGCTCATCGGTGTCCAGCGCAATTCTTACCAGCTCTTTCTTGATCTCTGCGAGCTGAGTGTCGATTCGAGCATCAATGCTGCCAAAGGAAGAGCGGATAACACATCCTTGGTCTTTTACCGTTGAGTCGGGCAAGATTTGCAGTTCAGCCTGTGAATCAACAGCTAGTGATAATTCTTCCCGAGCAGCATTCACAAAAGCGAACTGCGCTGGGGATACACAAAGTGAGATCAAACCTTGTTCTCGCTTACGAGCCAGATTTTTGCGAATTAAGTCCATTGCGAATTGTGGTTCTACCGTTAACTGCTTGTCCACAATTTTCTCTGCAATATCACAGCTTAACTCTACTAAAAAAGGCTCCGCTTCCTGAATAATCACTTCTCTTGCTTTATACGCCTCAGTCAAAACAGCACGCGCTTCTTCCATCATCTCTGCGATCTTATGCTTCATCTCTTCCTCAGCCTGAGAAACACCTTCCTCATAACCTTGCTGATGAGCTTCAGCTTTGATAGCTTCGATCAGATGTTCATCCTGCTCACGCCGTTGTTTCCACCACTCTTCAGCCTCCGCTTTCGAGGACTCTACAATCTGTTCCGCTTCAAGAGATGCATTCCGAACCTGCTCTTCAGCAAAATCCTGAGCGTCCTTAAGCATTTGCTTACGCGTCTCTTCTGCCTCTTCACGTGCGGGATCATGATAGTCAGTCTCGCTTAAAGTCTCCTCGGGAACGGGCTCCTCAGTTAGGCCCGCATATTGCCGGGCCTGTTCCAGTCTCTTAAAGACATCAACCGGAACATACTGGGAGTGTTTGATCAGCTTAGACAATGATGTCATCTCCTCCGCCACGAGCGATGATAATTTCACCAGACTCTTCGAGTCTGCGGATCGTGCCTACAATACGAGTCTGTGCTTCTTCAACATCACGCAGCCGCACAGGACCCATGTATTCCATTTCTTCTCGGAACGTTTCTGCCATACGCTTGGACATATTTCTGAAAATAACATCCCGTACTTCTTCGCTGGCAACCTTGAGTGCAAGCTGTAAATCCGCATTATCGATATCACGAACAATGCGCTGTATTGAACGATTGTCCACATTAACAATATCTTCGAATACGAACATCCGTTTTTTGATCTCTTCGGCAAGCTCTGGATCTTGAATTTCGAGAGAATCCAGAATCGTACGTTCTGTCCCCCGGTCAACCCCATTCAAGATTTGTACAATTGATTCGATACCACCAGCATTTGTATAATCCTGGGTTACTGTAGCGGAAAGCTTCTGCTCCAGCACACGTTCAATTTGCGTAATTACTTCTGGAGAGGTACTGTCCATCACAGCAATTCTTCTCGCCACCTCTGCCTGCTTCTCTTGAGGAAGTGAGGAAAGGATTGCAGCAGCTTGTTCAAATTGCAGATAAGACAATACAAGTGCAATAGTCTGTACATTTTCATTCTGGATAAAGTTGAGAATCTGATTAGGATCCGCTTTTCGTGCAAAATCGAAAGGTCTTACTTGCAATGTTGCAGTCAGACGATTAATGACCTCCATTGCTTTTGTTGACCCAAGCGCTTTCTCCAGAATTTCTTTAGCGTAGTTAATACCGCCTTGTGATATATATTCCTGGGCGAGGCATATCTGATGGAATTCAGACATGATCGACTCTTTTTCACCGCTGTCCACTTTGCGAACATTAGCAATTTCAAGAGTCAGCTGTTCAATCTCCTCGTCTCTTAAATGTTTGAAAATTTGCGCCGATACCTCGGGCCCTAGTGTGATAAGCAGGATCGCAGCTTTTTGACGGCCACTAAGTCCCTGCTGGCTAGCCTTTGCCATTAGTTCACCTCTGTTCGTCTGCAAGCCATGTACGCAGCAGATTTACGAATTCGTCTGGCTTCTTCTTGGCCAAACTTTCCAATTGCTTACGAACTTGACTTTCATTCGTCACGCTCTCCAAGTTAATAGAAGGAAATTCAGTAGGAACCTGCAATGGAATGTCTTCATCTTCCTCTTCCACAGTCTGTTTACGACTCCGGTAGATTAGATATCCTCCACCTGCTCCAACCAGCAATGCTGCTGCTCCGATAGCCCATATCATCCAAGAAGCGAGACCACCTTTAACGGTATTGGCATCGGTGCCACCAAATTGTTGCGAGTAGACCGAAACCTTTTTGGTCAAATCAGCGTCTGTATATGTAGTACCTGAATCTGCAAGAGAAGCGCGAACAATATTCACCAAAATATTTTGAATTGCAGCTGATGTTGCATCATCTAAACTTTTTTCTCCTGAAGGTGGTTCAACTGCAACATTTATGGTTAAGTCTTTAACAGTATACGGACTAGCAATAACATCTTTAGTAATTCGGTTAACTTCGAAGTTCCTCGTTTCCGAAGATTCCTCCGAGGTAGAAGTATCCGCACCCGCATTAGAAGGATAGCCCGTAACATCTTGAGAACCAGTGCCAGCCACTCCGCCAGTCGTGTTACCTTGACCCGAATACGAATTACTAATTATTTGTGAACTGATCTCAATCCCCTTCATGTTCTCTGTATCCACAGGGGTAACAAGATCTTCCTTCCGGTTTTCCTTGTCAAAGTTCAACTTTGAGAACACAAGAACATCCACTTTATCAGGACCGGTAAGAGTGCTAAGGAATTGTTTCACATTTTTCTTTACTTCTTCTTCGAATTTCTTCTGAAGAGCGAAGTTTTCTTCAACTTGGTTTGTGACACCAGCCTGTCCACCTTTAGCTGTTGGCATTAATTCAATTTCATTATTTGCAATAGTAATGTTGTCAATTGGTAAATTAGGCACAGCAGTTTTCACAAGATTGAAATACCCGTCAATATTGTCTTGGGTAGGTCTAAATCCTGGATCAAATGAAAGCACAACGGATGCAGACGCCTGCTCCTGATCAGCCTGTGAGGCAAAAACTGTCTCTTTAGGCAAATTAATCAGCACTTTTGCATCTTTAATCCCTTGCATACGTCTCATTAACTGTTCAACTTCACCGTTTAATGCATTATTGTACTTCACGTTAAACTCGCTATCTGTTGTACCTATCATTGACGAATTTTCGTCAAAGACTTTATATCCGATAGAGCCACCTTGAACAATCCCCTGAGAACCGATATCCACCTTGACCCGAGCTGCTTCTGTACTTGGTACAGAAATACTCTTTCCATCTTGACTTAATCGGTATGAAACACCTGCTGAATCTAAGGCTTTCATTACTCCAGCCGAATCCGTACTGTCCAAATCTTGAAATGCTACTTCATATTCTGTTTTTGAAAGCTGCATGGTCATAACTACGATTATTATTAGAATGATAAACAATGTTGAAAAGAATAAAATCTTCTGTTTACCACTAAATCTGTTCCAATACAAGAGAACCTTCTCCCGATATTGGGCAAATCTTTCATTCACAGTGTCACCCCATCCGAAACTAAGCTAGGATTTATTATATTTGAGTTCTCATAATTTCTTGATAGGCTTCAATCACTTTGTTCCGGACTTGTGTAGTCAACTGTAAACTCAGTAGAGCCTGTTGGGAAGAAATCATCACTTCGTCAATGTTCACTTCTCCCAATACAAATTTATTACTCATATCCTTAGCTTGTTGTTCCTGATCAGCCACTTTATTGAGCGCATCCTCAAGATAAGAGCCAAAGCTCTCCATCGAATTAGCAGGAGTGGATGAAACTTCGGAAGATGTCGGTTTCATTGCAAGCTGCTGTACAGCCTGAACCCCATTAGATATATTCTGTATCAACTGTTTCCCCCCCTTAAGTTAATTAACATTCATTTATCTACCAATTTCGAGTGCCTTGCTTACCATAGCTTTGGATGCATTAAGCATCGTAACATTGGCATCATAAGAGCGAGATGCAGATAACATATCAACCATTTCTTTGGTAATGTCTACGTTTGGCATATAGACATATCCTTCAGCATCCGCATCGGGATGGCTCGGATTGTATACCGGCTTCAATGGTGAAGTGTCTTCTATGATCGACTGCACCTTAACCCCTTCATTGCTATTATTCATTTTCGAATTTAGTATATTCGAGAATTTATTACTTTCGTTCGTTTCCAAAACAACCAACTTACGTCGGTAAGGAACAGCCTTGCCATCCACCACGGATGCTCTTGTAGTTTCAGCATTGGCTACGTTGGAAGAAATTACATCCATCCGCAACCGTTGAGCCGTTAATGCAGATGCGCTGATCCCAAAACTACTTCCAAAGTTCATACTCTCTTATCCTCCTTGAATTACGGCTCGCATCATCGAAATCTGACTGTTAATCTGTTCAACATAAGAACTATACCTAAGCTGATTCTCTGCGCTTAACGCCATTTCGCGATCTACATCCACATTGTTGTCGTTATTGTTCATAGAGGTAGTTTCATCAGTATTTTCAACAGCAGCGGGAACAATTGTGTTGCTGCCAAATTGATAATGCCGGGTATCCGAAACTTTCGCTCTAAGTGTAGATTGGATTCCACTTTCCTGTTGTTGCAGGATACTTTCGAATGAAACATCAGAACGTTTGAAATTGGGCGTATCTTGATTAGCCACATTATTTGCTAGAGCATTTTGTCGTTTATAGGCAGCATCAATGCCTCCCTGCAATCGTTGAAAACTGACACTATTCAGCAATCCCAAGACAATTCCTCCTTTCAAAGCTATCATAATGAAAAGAATTCCACAACTTCCATCAAAAAACCTGCTTGCTTTCGACAAATAAAGAAAAAAATACTCTAAATTTACGGTATTCCGTCGAACGCTGTCGCAATGAATAACACTTAGCATTTTCACATACATTGATTTTCATTTAATTTGTATATTATTACAATAAGAAATAAGCCCTATCTTTTTAGAAAAGACAGGGCTTTTAGCACTTTATTACTATTTATTTACATTTTCAACTCATTTTTTTCTTTTTAATTGCATGTTTTGACATAATTTTACGTTTTCACGACACCAATTTGTAATTTATCTAATCCGTTATGCCCAAATTCAAAATACATAGATTTTTTGTTTTTTTGTCGCTTTAAAGAATATACTGACTTAAATCACGATCCTGAGCTATACTTGCCAATTTCTCGCGCACATACTCCGGGGTAATAACCATTTTTTCTAAAGTCAGCTCAGGTGCTTCAAAAGAAAGATCCTCTAACAGCTTCTCCAAAATAGTATGAAGACGCCGTGCACCTATATTCTCCATATTTTGATTCACTGAAGCCGCTATTTTGGCGATCTCATGTATAGCATCCTTCTGGAATTCCACTTCTAAATTTTCTGTTTTAAGCAGATTCACATATTGTTTAGTTAAAGCATTCTCTGGTTCCGTCAAAATAGAAACGAAATCCTCTAACGTTAGACTACTCAGCTCTACGCGAATCGGAAAACGACCTTGAAGTTCTGGAATCAAATCTGAAGGCTTAGCAATATGGAAAGCTCCGGCAGCCATAAAGAGTACATAGTCAGTCTTCACAGGACCGTATTTCGTCATAATGGTCGAGCCCTCTACAATCGGCAAAATATCCCGTTGCACGCCTTCACGCGACACATCCGGTCCAGACCCTTTTCCCTGACTTGCTACTTTATCGATTTCATCAATAAAAATAATGCCTGATTGTTCAGCCCGAGTCACGGATTCCTGGATCACATCATCCATATCTATCAGCTTGGCCGCCTCATCCTGAATGAGTACCTTGCGCGCTTCGCGAATAGGAAGCTTACGTTTCTTCGTCCGCTTAGGCAGCAAACTGCCGAACATCTCTTGCATATTCATACCCATCTGGTCATTTCCTTGACCTGCAAACATATCCATCATAGTTGGAGCTGTATCCTCAACATCAATTTCAATGATGTCATCTTCCAGCTGACCAGCTAACAGCTTAAATCTAACCCCACGGCGGCGTTCACTTAGGCTTCCATCCTGCTCAGCGTCTTCTTTAGAGTCCTCTTGGGCAGAATTCCCTCCAAAAATCATCTCGAAAGGATTCTTTTGTGATTTATTTTTGGAAGAGGAAGGGACCAATATAGAAACAATCCGCTCATTAGCCAGTTCTTCCGCACGATCCTTAACCTTCTCCGTACGCTCAAGCTTCACCATACGAATAGAAGTCTCTACCAGATCACGAACCATAGATTCCACATCTCGACCTACATAACCGACTTCAGTAAATTTAGTGGCCTCCACTTTGATGAACGGTGCATTAACAAGCTTTGCTAGACGCCGGGCGATTTCTGTCTTTCCCACACCTGTAGGTCCGATCATCAAGATGTTCTTAGGAACGACTTCATCACGCAGTTCCTCTGCTAGCAGACTGCGCCGATACCGGTTACGAAGCGCAACGGCTACCGATTTCTTGGCTTGCTTCTGACCTACGATATATTTATCCAATTCGGCTACAATTTGACGGGGTGTAAGCGATTGATTCACCATCGTGAATTCCTCCTTGTCTCTATGGCACTGAGTCTATAATTGTTCAACAATAATGTTGGAATTAGTGTACACACAAATTTCAGATGCTACCTGAAGCGATTCTCTAGCAATATCCGCAGCGGAGAGATTGGGTGCATGACGTTTGAGTGCTCGACCTGAAGCCAGCGCAAAATTACCACCGGAACCAATCGCAAGAACGTCATCATCCGGTTCGATAATTTCACCATTTCCGGAGATCAGGAGCATTCCTTCCTTATCCATAACAATCATCAAAGCTTCAAGCTTCCGAAGAATACGATCTTGACGCCAGTCCTTCGCTAATTCAACTGCAGCCCGCTGCAGGTTCCCATGATGCTCCTCCAGCTTGCCCTCGAATTTTTCGAATAGGGTAATAGCATCCGCAACGGACCCCGCAAAGCCTGCTATTACTTGTCCTCTGTACAGGCGACGGACTTTTCTGGCCGTCGTCTTCATAATAACACTCTCTCCGAATGTAACCTGTCCATCACCTGCTATAGCTGCCTGTCCGTTATGTCTTACAGCACAAATTGTAGTCGCATGAAAGCTGGGTACCATGATTGTAAGTTACCTCCTTAAGATGGGCTTTGTTCGCTATCGACAACCTCCGGCTCCGAATAAGCGAGTCCTGTACGGTTGGCATACTCGGCAAGACTGTCCAGAGCGCGATGAGCTAACATTTCATTCTTTTCCTTCTTATTGCGGATCTTCTTCTCTACCTTCGGCAACAAACCGAAATTGGCATTCATAGGCTGAAAATGCTCTGGATCGGCAGAAGTAATATAAGCTGGCATGCTGCCTAGAACAGTATCCTGCGGGAAGATCAGTCCTTCCTGTCCGAGTGCTGCCCGTGCAGCATTAATGCCAGCAATGAGCCCGGAAGCAGCTGATTCCACATAACCTTCTACACCTGTCATCTGTCCAGCAAAAAAGAGTCTTTCCTTGCCTTTCATCTGATAGGTTGGGTGCAGAAGCTTAGGAGAATTAATAAATGTATTTCTGTGCATCACACCATAACGAACATATTCAGCATTCTCAAGACCAGGGATCAGCGAGAATACACGCTTCTGCTCGCCCCATTTCAAATGGGTCTGAAAACCAACAAGATTGTAAAGTGTGCCGGCAGCGTTATCCTGACGGAGTTGCACAACCGCGTAAGGAAGTTTACCTGTATGCGGATTGATAAGTCCTACTGGCTTCATTGGGCCAAATAACGCTGTTTGCTTGCCGCGTTTCATCATGATTTCAATAGGCATACAGCCCTCAAAGTATATCTCTTTCTCAAAATCCTTGAGTGCTGCTGTCTCAGCAGAAATCAACGCATCATAAAACACGTCGAACTCCTCTTCTGTCATCGGACAATTCAGATAAGCCGCTTCTCCCTTATCATAACGGGAAGCCAAATACACCTTGTTCATATCAATGGTGTCTTTCTCAACAATCGGTGCTGCTGCATCATAGAAGTAGAAATACTCTTCACCCAGCAGCCCTTTTATTTCAGCAGATAATGCCGGTGAAGTTAGTGGGCCCGTTGCAATAACAACAATCCCTTCCTCCGGTATATGCGTAAGTTCTTCATTTATGACTTCAACGAGCGGATGATTATGCAAAGTATGGGTGATCTCACCTGAGAATCCGTCACGATCTACGGCGAGTGCTCCTCCTGCGGGTACCGCGTGTCGGTCAGCAGCACCTAATACAAGAGAGTTCAAACGCCGCATTTCTTCCTTCAATACACCTACAGCATTTCCTAATCCATTCGCACGCAAGGAGTTGCTGCATACCAGTTCAGCAAATTGATTCGTGTGATGGGCTGGTGTCTTTACTACGGGTCTCATCTCATATAATCTTACCGGAACTCCTAGTGATGCTATTTGCCAAGCGGCTTCGCTTCCTGCGAGACCCGCTCCAATTACTGTTACTTTTGCTGTATCTGACACTGTCTTTTTTCCTCCCATAGAGACTATTAATCTGCTAATTCTTCTTCGTTGTCTAGAACCGCCTCTGTATGATCACAAGATGTACATTGTAGCTTGGTTCCTTGCTTATTACGTTTCTCAATCATCCAAGATCCACATGATGGACATGGTTTTATAGAAGGTCTATCCCATGAAACGAAATCACAACCAGGGTACTGGTCGCAGCCATAGAAAACTCGCCCTTTTTTGCTGCGTCGCTCCACAACCTTACCTTCATGACATTTAGGGCAAGTTACGCCAATATCCTTGATAATCGGTTTCGTGTTTCGGCAATCCGGAAAGCCAGAGCATGCTAGGAATTTCCCAAAGCGACCCAGCTTATACACAAGAGGTTTGCCGCATTTCTCACAGATCTCATCAGAGACTTCATCTTCAATCTCAATTTCTTTCATCTCTTCTTCCGCGAATACCAAACGCTTCTCAAACGATTCGTAAAACTCTGCAAGAACCTTTACCCAGTCTTCTGAGCCCTCTTCCACATGGTCAAGATCCCCTTCCATGTTCGCGGTGAATTCAACGTTTAGGATTTCCGGGAAAAATTGCTCCATCTGCTCTATAACAAGCTCGCCAAGTTCGGTTGGCATGAATTTTTTCTCTTCAATAGCCACATAACCACGCTTCTGGATGGTTTCCAGCGTTGGGGCATATGTACTTGGACGACCTATACCCAGCTCCTCAAGCGTCTTTACAAGTCTTGCTTCCGTATATCGTGGAGGCGGTTGTGTAAAGTGTTGCTTAGGCTCGATCTCCTGCTTATTTAAAGCATCTCCCGCTTGAAGCGGCGGCAAATACTTGTCTTCATCTGTAGTTCCGTCATCGTTGCCTTCTACGTAAACCTTCATGAACCCGGGGAATGAAACCTTCGAACCAACAGCTCTGAATGTAGCAGTACCTGCAGCAATATCGACCGAAAGCGTATCCAGCAGGGCAGAAGACATCTGACTTGATACGAACCGCTCCCACACTAGCTTGTAGAGACGGAATTGATCACGGCTCAAGAACTCTTTGACCATTTCAGGTTCGCGTAATGCCGAAGTAGGACGAATCGCTTCATGCGCTTCCTGTGCTCCAGCTGCCTTTTTAGAATACTGCCGTGGGGATTCTGGCAAGAACTTCTCACCATACTTAGCTGTTATAAGCTCTTTAGCTTCATCCTGAGCGGTGACAGAGAGACGCGTGGAGTCAGTACGCATATAAGTGATCAAACCTACGGTACCTTCTTTACCGAGTTCCACACCTTCGTATAGCTGCTGTGCAACAGACATTGTCTTAGCGGCACGGAATCCAAGCTTACGGGCTGCTTCCTGTTGTAGGGAGCTGGTGGTAAAAGGAGCCGAAGGATGACGTTGTCTTTCCTTCTCCTTCACATCACTCACCTTAAAAGATGCGTTCTTAATGGCTTCAAGAACTTCCTGAACATCACTTTCCTGGTTCAGTTCTTTTTTCACACCATTCAGCTTATGAAACTTAGCTTCAAAGACGGAATCCCGGATTCCAAGCTTCGCTGTTATGCTCCAATATTCGGTGGGTACAAAAGCGGAGATTTCATTCTCACGATCCATAATGATCTTCACGGCAACGGATTGTACACGTCCAGCAGATAAACCTTTTTTGACTTTCTTCCATAATAGAGGGCTAATCTTGTACCCTACCAGTCGATCCAGAATACGTCTAGCCTGCTGTGCATTCACGAGATCCATATTAATCTTACGCGGTGTCTTAAAAGCATCTTTTACCGCTTGTTTGGTGATCTCATTAAAAACAACTCTGCATTCTTGTGTATTATCTAAATCCAGCGCATGCGCCAAATGCCAAGCAATTGCTTCCCCTTCGCGGTCGGGGTCAGCTGCGAGATAAACTTTTTTAACTTTTTTACTAGCGTCTTTCAATTCCTTCAATATAGATCCCTTACCGCGGATAGTAATATATTTGGGACTGAAATCATTCTCCACCTCAACACCAATTTGACTCTTCGGTAGATCTCTAATATGTCCCATTGATGCCTTTACAATATATTTACTACCTAGATATTTGCCAATTGTCTTCGCTTTTGCAGGCGACTCGACAATAACTAATGCATCTGCCATAGACTCTTCCTCCTCGTTAACACTCGCACCTCTATATTAAATTACCTTATAAATAGCTCCTGGTAATTGTGTTACCGCTTTTTTTATGATTAAAGATAACAGAACTGAATGCAAATGTCCAAAATCCCATCCTGTTCTTACAAGCAGATCGTCCAATATAAAAGGGCCTTGATGCAGTATATGGTATAGGTGAGACTCCTCATTTGTCAATTTCTTTTCAATCATAAAGTCGTCTGCTGTCTGTTCGGTAGTGCTATTATTCCCTGTTTTTATTACGTTTGTCGGCAAATAAGAAGTGTATTCTTCTATAATATCTAATCCACTGGTTACCAGCTTTGCACCCTGTTTGATAAGCTCTAACGCCCCTCTGCTCTTAGGTGATGTAATAGGTCCGGGAACTGCGAAGACATCCCTTCCAGCTTCCAAGGCAGCATCGGCTGTAATAAGTGATCCACTGCGACTGTCAGCCTCCACTACCACTGTCCCCCGTGATAAACCTGCTATGATCCGATTACGCTGTGGAAATAATCCAGGATGACTTTTAGTTCCAAGAGGATACTCTGTAATGACAAGCCCATCCTGAGAGATACGCCGCTCCAGTTCAATATTCTCAGTTGGATAGACTTTGTCCAACCCTGTTGCCACTACCGCTATGGTCCCTCCACCACTTCTTAGCGCCGCTTCATGACAAATGCTATCGATCCCCCTCGCAAGTCCGCTAACCACCGTTAGACCTGCTGCACTAAGCTCCTCCGCGAGAATCTCCCCTACCTTTCGTCCATAAGCTGTTGGCACACGAGTGCCAACCATCGCCACACTAGGAGTTGATAACAGTTCCAAACGCCCTCGATAATAAAGGATCCACGGTGGCTGTGCCGTCTCCTTCAACAAAACAGGATAAGCCGCATCAAACACAGTGACCATCTTCACTGCACATTCTTCCATTAATAAGCGCCTTTTGGTGATCCATTCTAATGTATATATGGAAGCAAGATAATTCGACAGCTTTCCGTTCAATCCGATCGTTTCCCAATCTTTTGCACTACAGGAAAATGCTCGTTCTGACATTAAGCCGGCTCTGCGAATCTTGTCGATACTCTTCCAGCCAATCCCCTCCACTTCATTAAAACCAAACAGCAGATCTTTTTCTTCCATATAAGCTTACTCTCCTTTAATGGAAGGGTTAGCCTTCCCTATTTTGTAACATGAATTAGAGGAATGCAATATTTTCTTGTAATTCAATATTTTTCTATGTTAAAAAAACAAAAAAAGCAACCTTTTATCCCTTGGATAGGAACAAAAGGTTGCTTACCTCTGAAATAATTATACACGAAAGAAGCCCACTCGCGTAGAGTGAATTCCTTCAAGTAAATAAAATAATTAATGCGTTGTAAAAGCGCTAAGAATACCGCGTTCTTCAAGCACACTTACTAGCGTTGAGCCCATTTCGGCAGGTGTAGGAGCAACCTTGATTCCGCACGATTCAAGTACGGCAATTTTCTCACTCGCTGTGCCTTTGCCTCCGGAAATAATAGCACCCGCATGCCCCATACGTTTGCCAGGAGGTGCAGTAGCGCCGCCAATAAACCCTACTACCGGCTTAGTCATATGCTCACGAATCCACTCTGCTGCTTCTTCCTCTGCGGTTCCGCCAATTTCACCAATCATGATGACTGCCTTTGTACCCGGATCCTCATTAAAAAGCTTCAGAATATCAATAAACTCTGAGCCTTTAACAGGGTCTCCGCCAATACCTACAGCTGAAGATTGCCCGATTCCACGCGTGGTCAGCTGATGAACAGCCTCATAGGTTAGAGTTCCGCTGCGCGAGACAACACCTACGTACCCTGGCATATGAATATAACCCGGCATAATTCCTATTTTGCACTCACCAGGAGTGATAACTCCCGGACAGTTAGGTCCGATCAATACAGTAGAGCGCCCCTCCATATAACGGGACACTTTTACCATATCAAGTACTGGAATCCCTTCGGTAATACAAATCACCAGGTCGAGTTCTGCGTCCACGGCTTCCATTATGGAGTCTGCTGCAAATGCTGGCGGTACATAGATTACACTAGCGGTTGCGCCTGTAGCCGCCTTAGCAGCTACAACAGTATCGAATACCGGAAGGCTAACCTCACTGCCATTTTCAAGCGTGATGTTGACAGATGTTCCACCTTTACCCGGTGTTACCCCTCCAACCATCTGTGTTCCATAATCCAGCGCACCTTTAGTATGGAACAAACCCGTTGATCCTGTAATTCCCTGCGTGATAACTTTCGTATTTTTATCTACAAGAATGCTCATGCCTTAAGTCACATCCCTACTTATATTGTCAAATACGATAACTGGCTTCCTAAATCAGGCCATTATTGCACAAGAGACACAATCTTACGGGCACCGTCCGCCATAGAATCAGCAGCAACAATATTCAGTCCCGATCCGGCCAAAATCTGCTTGCCCAATCCAACATTTGTTCCCTCAAGACGCACAACCAGCGGTTTGGTCAAACCCAGTTGACTAGCCGCTTCTACAACACCGTTAGCGATAACATCACAGCGCATAATACCACCGAAAATGTTAACAAAAATTCCGTTCACTTTTTCATCGGATAAAATGATTTTAAAGGCTTCTGTTACCTTCTCGGTCGTTGCACCGCCCCCTACATCCAGGAAGTTGGCGGGTTCGCCCCCATAATACTTAATAATATCCATAGTCGCCATCGCGAGACCTGCACCGTTTACCATGCACCCAATATTGCCATCAAGTGCAATGTAACTAAGGTCATACTTCGAGGCTTCGATTTCCTTTAAATCCTCTTCATCCAAATCCCGCAGCTCTAGAATATCCTTATGACGGAACAAGGCGTTGGAATCAAAATTCAGTTTGGCATCCAGTGCCATCACATTCCCATCCGCAGTCACTACCAATGGGTTAATTTCGGCAATAGAGCAATCTTTATCCACGAAAGCTAAATATAGCGCTTGCATGAATTTCACAGTTTTGCCTACCAGCTCATTAGGAATAGAGATACTGTAAGCCAGCTTACGCGCCTGGAAAGTCTGCAAACCCACTGCCGGATCAATGATCTCTTTAAAAATTTTCTCCGGATGTGTTGCAGCTACTTCTTCAATCTCAGTACCGCCTTCTTCAGAAGCCATCATGACCACTCGGCCAGTACCTCTGTCAACTACGATACCAATGTAATACTCCTTAACAATTTGACAACCCTCTTCAATGAGCAGTCTTTTTACTACCTTACCCTCCGGTCCAGTCTGGTGAGTTACTAGAGTCTTGCCCAGAATCTCAGTTGCGTAACTACGCACCTCATCGATATTCTTAGCAACCTTTACTCCTCCAGCTTTACCGCGTCCACCTGCGTGAATCTGAGCTTTAACTACAACAACCGGTGTGCTCAGTGACTCTGCGGCTTCTACCGCTTCCTCCACTGTATAAGCTACTTTTCCATTCGGTACGGCTACACCGTACTTCTTAAGCACTTCTTTTCCCTGATACTCGTGGATATTCATAGCGGTAGCCTCCTAAAGTAGCGTGGTGACTAAACAGGCAGCCTGTTGTCATCTCGCTTTCCGTTTTGATTGCCGCGGGGTTAGGGATAGGCTGATGTTATACATGCAGCACTATTCCGGAACCAGCAGAAAATGATCTACCACTCGTAAAAAGAATGGCATTATTTCTGCAAGAGACATTGTGTAAATCTATAAGACTAAGCTTATATTTACCTATATGCCATACAAAGGAACCCAGAATAGTGTAACATGTTTTTAAAACGCTTACCTTAAATATATTCATGATTTGTACACATTTTTTCGCTTGATTTGATGCCGGAATGCGAACGATCGCATTGACTCCTTACTACGCTTACTTTTTACTATCTTGGATATTAGCTTCGTGAACACGATTCAGTAAGTCTTTAAACTGATCAAGTAGCTCTATGGATTCATTATTTGTCAGTGTCGTTTCTTCCATCATTTTGCCGGGAATACACACGGCATCACTTTGAAGTGCCCAGCCTTGTTTCGTTAGTGAGATTAATACCTTTCGCTCATCCTGCATCGAGCGTTCACGTATAATTAGGCCTGCAGCTTGCAAGCGTTTCAATAGCGGAGTCAGCGTGCCTGAATCCAAAAATAACGCCTCACCAATCTCTTTTACTGTACATTGCTGCCGTTCCCATAACACAAGCATTACTAAGTATTGGGAGTAAGTTAAACCAATCTTATCCAAATACGGTTGGTACAGCTTTGTAATCTCACGCGAGCAAGCATAAATGGTAAAACAGAGCTGATTCTCGATCAGCAGCTCTGGGGTTGTAGTCATTTTCTGCATATCTTCTTCACTCATTTTCATATTTATTCACCCGCCTTATCTCTTTATTTTATCATAATTCCCTCATATATCATAATAATAGCAAAAAATTAATTTGACTTTTATATTAATTGTGATAAATTAGATTGTACACAAACTAATTAATGAATAGGAGAGATTTATTATGATGACAATTCAACAAAAGATGTATGAAACCACAGTTAAAGCCGTTGGGGGAAGAAACGGTTATATAGAATCAGAAAGCCCTAAACTCAACCTTACGATCAGTACACCACGTGAAATGGGGGGTGCCGGTGGTGAAGGCACTAATCCTGAACAATTATTCGCAGCTGGCTACTCCGCTTGTTTTGACAGTGCTCTAAACATGGTTGCTCGTCTTGGAAAAGTGAAGATTGAAGGCAGTGAAGTTACGGCTACTGTAAGCTTTGGTAAAGTTGAAGATGGCGGATTCGGCATTGCGGTTAAGCTTGACGTGCTGGTTAAAGGCGTTGACAGAGAAACCGCAGCATCTTTGGTAGAAGCTGCCCATGGCGCATGTCCTTACTCCCGTGCCACTCGTGGCAATATCGAAGTAGAACTGAATGTACTGTAAGAAATTATAGAGAAAAATGTATGTGAAATTTGCTAAACGATCTAACCTTCGTTTGAATACGTGGCATTTCACATTCGAAGTCGCTAACGGACACAGTTGATCTTAAACGCAACTTAATCCCATATTTGGGATGCTATCGGACCTCATAGCAGCTATTGGAATGAAAACCACTCAATCGAAGGAATAGCGTCTCCAGAGTCCGAATCTACGCTCCAAGGGCTAAAAACTTGCAAACAACGTCCTCTAGGTCCGTTCCATAAGCATCAGAGCATAATAATGGTTCGGCGGTGCTCGTCACTACCGGTCCATAGTATAGAGCAGCGATTCTCATTAACGGGAATCGCTGCTCTTTTATCTTTATTCCTCCGCTAATACCTGTCGATCCAGATTACGGTATTGCACAGCTTCCGCGAGATGTGCAGAAGAAATATCCTGTGCACCCTCCAGATCAGCTATGGTACGGGATAGCTTAATAATCCGATCATGCGCTCGCATGCTTAGACCTAAATTCTCCAATATGTCATACAGTATTTGAGCACTCTCACGGTTTAGGCTTGCATATTTCCGAAGGGAAGCACCGGAAAGTTCGCTGTTCCATGAAATCGCCAGTCGTTTGTAACGTTTAGCTTGGATGGCCTGAGCAGCCAACACCTCCGCACGCATCTCTGCTGACGATAAAACATGCCCCTGCCGATTCCATTCCTTCGGGCGGGGAACATCAACCTGTAAGTCGATCCGATCCAATAATGGACCGGATATTTTGGCTCGATATTGGGCAATCCTTGATGGACTACAGGTACAATTTTGCTGGGAGATACCGCTTCCAAAAAAGCCGCAGCTGCACGGATTCATCGATGCAGCGAGCATGAATTTGGCAGGAAAAGTAAAGGAAGCCCGGGCACGACTTATAGTAACCACCCCATCTTCGAGTGGCTGTCGCAGCACTTCAAGCACATTCCGGGAGAATTCAGGCAATTCATCCAGAAACAGAATACCTCGATGCGCAAGACTTACCTCACCTGGCTTGGGAATACCGCCCCCTCCAATTAATCCGGCAGAAGATATCGTGTGGTGTGGAGAACGAAATGGACGACTTCGCAGCAAACCGTTGTGTGCATCCTTCAATTTTCCAGCCGCACTAAAAATTTTGGTTACCTCAAGTGCCTCACTGTCCGACAATTGCGGAAGGATACTGGGAAGGCGTTTGATCAGCATCGTTTTGCCTGTGCCAGGTGGGCCGATGAGCATAATATTATGCATCCCTGCAGCCGCGATAGTTAGTGCTCTTTTCACATGTTGCTGTCCAAGCACATCACTGTAATCATCCATTATTTCATTCGCTTCGGAAGAAGCAGCCTCAGAATCAGAATATTTAGGGTTATATTTGAGATGCTCTACAGAAAGAACAAGCACCGGAGGTTGTTCTTTTGCCCCCGTCCCCATACTCACGGATACAGGAAAAGGAAGTGGTGATCCTTCAGATTCTTCAAGAGGAACTAGCTTATCTATAATCGGACCAAAGCTAGCCACAGATTCAGCAGCATTCGCTAACGTTTGCAAATGGTCGATGGTATAAACATTCATGCCACTGATTAAAGCGGCTTCTGCCGCATTGCCTTGCGGGAGCAGAACGGCTTTAAACCCGCTTTTACGCGCTGCTTCAACCATCGGCAGCACACCCGAAACCGGACGCAGACTGCCGTCGAGCGCAAGCTCTCCAATCAAAAGCATCTCTTGAGCTGAAGGCATAATCAACTGGCCACTAGTTATCAGTATCCCTAAAGCAATCGCTAGATCAAAAGCGGAACCTTCTTTACGCAGGTCAGCTGGAGCAAGATTGATCGTAATACGCTGCTGTGGATAGCGGTAACCGCAATTTTTAACGGCAGCCCTAACTCGCTCAACAGCCTCGCGAATCGCTGAATCTGGTAAGCCAATGATATTCGTCTGCGGCAGTCCATTTGCAAGATCGATTTCCACACCGATCATTACCCCTTCAATCCCATACAGACACGCGCTAAACATTTTCCCATACATAATAAAAACACCTCATCTCCTGAATTACACCCTAATTTGGGGTGTCATAGCTTCAAGAAAAAAGGTGCTTCCTTATTTTCCAAATATATATTAGCTGTTAAGTACATTATAGAAGTTGTGTCCTAACGCAATCTGTGAGCAATTTATCTTTAGAATAAGAAATTCAAGTTTTACATAAAAGCGAAAGCACATCTCTAAAGACCTACATCAATCCCCTTCTTTAACTACGACCGAGTCCCTAATCTGCTCAAAAGTCAACGGTTTATAGTTCCAATGCTCTACACAAATGTTAAAATGATTGTTCCCCTCATATTTTTGCCCATGAATATGGCCGTGCACATTTACGTAAGGCATATGTTTATTCATGTACATAGGCTCATGTGAGAGGAAAAAGAAATCCTTATAAATCAAAGGATATTCACTAACCTCATCAAAACCTGCCTCAAGCCACCAACTTCGGCTGCGGCCGCGATCATGATTGCCAAGGATCAGGATTTTGTATCCATGCAGTCTGGCCACAATCGCACGAGTTGCCTCCTTATTCAGAAAAGAAAAGTCTCCCAAATGAAATACTTTGTCGTCCGGATTCACTACCGAATTCCAACTTTCAATCATAACTTCATTCATTTGCTCTACATCGTTGAAGGGTCTGGATTCAAAATCAATGATCAACTTATGCCCAAAATGATGATCTGATGTGAAAAAAACCTTAGCCATGTGCACCCTCCTTTTGTTCCTATTCTAATGACAGTATGTATGAAAAAAGCTCCGACTACCCATAAACCCTAGGAAATTCGGAGCCCCGAGGACTTTTCCGCCTAATTTCTCACGAAATTATACGTATCATTCTATGTCATGAGGCGATGACGGAATACCTCTTTATTGTTAATGTTACTTTTCCCAGTCGCGCCGCTTACTCGAACGTTTATTAACATCACTCTGAATCAGTTCAGCTAAAGGAGGCGCCTCCTCATTGTCAATGAGCCAGCCACGCATCTCCTTGATCGCTTCCACCTGTCCATTGCCTTTGTCACGCCATGTAAGCAGTTCAATAACTCTAATTACAAGCGCTAAGAGACTGCTATTGCTGTTTTGCGACTTTTCAGCCCGGATTTTTTGAAATAACGCTTCATTTTCCCAATCTATTAATATTTCCTCCGCTATAGTGGGCCGCATTACCGTGAAGGTCTTATTGCAATTATCGCAACAGACGACAGATATTGGCTCTGCTTTAAATTCCACTTCAATCTTCTGCTGGCAATATTGGCATGTAAAACTAACCTGCATTTCAGAAGGTTTATTCTTCACTAGACAGCCCTCCTCATGATGACATTAAAAAGTTACTCCTAATGTTTACCCATTTCTTTTGAGAAATGACCCACAGTGCGGAAGGTATGTAAAGACTTTTTTATCAGAACAGCAGCAAATTCATAAAGAATCGCATGAGAAAATAGAGTTACTCTTAAAACGCCTCGCGAATATGACTAAGTGAAGCTAGGCTAAGATCGTCATTTAACAAGACGCTAATTACATCAAAAGAAACCCGCCGTTCCTCATAACCCTTCATATGCAAATAAACCTGTGTTGTACTCCGAACCTGGTTTATTTTGCGAGCATTCACCGATTCTTCTGGAGTTCCCTGAAGCAGCTCTCCACTGCGGCTACGAACTTCGACAACAACAATACAGTCTTCACGCTCCGCAATGATATCAAGCTCTCCAGTACGACAACGCCAATTCCGTTCCAATATCATATACCCGCTAGAAGATAGGTACTGCACAGCTCCGTTCTCTGCAGCAGTTCCTTTCTCTTTGCGGTTATAGTGCTTTCTTACATAGGGCTCTTTCATTCTTGTCCCCGTTCACCAGCGGAACGATCGCTCTGATACACAAAGCTGAGGATTTCCGCCACCAGCTGATAGAGCTCAGACGGAATCTGTTGGTCCAGATCAAGCTTTGAAAGCACCTCCACGAGGGCTGCATCTTCCTGAACAGCAACCCCGCTCTCCTTAGCCTTTTGCAGAATAAGGTCTGCTATCGCGCCTTGTCCCTTGGCTACTACGACAGGAGCCTCGTTTTGTCCGGGACTATATTTGAGAGCGACCGCTTTTTTGAGCCCTTGTGAAATTGGCTGTACAGGCTCATTCATATACGGTAATCCACTCCTTTGTAAGCCTCAGGAACATAATCAACAAACTTATTAGTATTGGAGCCAGCAAGCTCTTTAGGCAAATTCAATTCTGGCAAGGGTTCGGTTCTTAAACCTGATAATTGATAACCGATGGATTCTACCGCAGTTTTTATATCTTCACGCCGCGTCTCCAGCAGCTCAAGCACCCACGGATGATCATTATGAAGCTTAAGACTAACGATTCGATCTACAACCTGCACATCTACCAATGTCTGCCCTAGCTGCTTCATGTCCAAATCGAACCACAATCGACAGTTAGCTGCATCCAGCTCCCCTTTGCGGCCCCGCCTGGACTGGATATGAACCGATGCAGTTTCCTGCCCATCTGGACCTTGCAGCGGCAAGAACAGTGTAACCTGCGCGAAGGGAGCAGTCCGATCTGTATTCAGCAGCAGCTGTTGGCCTGTCAGCTGCTGCACTAGCCCGCTCGCGGCATCTTTTACCGCGGGCGGCACCTCGCTGCTGCTCATAAGCTGCAGCAGCACGCCCTTCAACGTGTCGGCAGCTTGCTCGCCGCCGACACTGCCTAGCGCGGCTGCAGCTGTCCCCGCTGCCGCTCGCGCCGTCTCCGCGGCCGGCAAAGCGCCGCCGCGCACGGCCTGCTGCTCGTGCTCCGCACCGAGCAGCTTCAACACCCGCCCCACCCACGACTCCGCATCCGCGGGTGGGGCGGTGTCTGGCTGCACTTGAAGCCGCAGCAGCCGTGGTCTCCCCGCGCGGCGCTGCTTACGCGGGGGCAGGTTCTTGTCCCGCCGCGTCAGCGGGCGGGACGTTCGCGAGCTGCGGCATGCTGCCGCGCAGCTCGGTGAGCACGCCCTGCAGCTTCGCGAGCAGGGCAGCCCCGCTAGGCGCAGCAGCTTGGCTTGCTGCAGCAGCTTGGCTATCTGCACCAGCTGATCCAGTGGCGCTTGTAATCGCGCCACTGACACTACCCTGCGCTCTATCTTTATTTAGACTCATTTCATTGCCATGAGTTTCGCTCTGATTAGAACTATTTTGATTGCTTACAATTCCGTCCCCTTGCGTGTTAGCAGCACTACTCTGAGTTCCTGAAGCAAGCGTAGAAGTTATTTTCCCAGTCAAAGGTTCACCAGTATTTCCACTCTTCAAGAGCTGAACTACCTCACCAGCCTCTTCGGGGACCACTGGCTTGGCAGTTACAATACCGGTTTCATTCTCAGGAGTTTCAGCTGTACTTGCAGCTGCACTTCCTGATATTTCTGATTTCACTGAATTCAAAGGAATTATTGGTTCATCAGAAATAACTCCGGCTCCCGTTGCCCCTCCTGTTGCAGCAGCACTTCCGCTTGTAGTAGTAGCACCACCACTACCCTCAGCAGGTTTACTTACAGGTTGTCCAGTTCCTTTAACCGCCACCTGGTCCATTTCCGCATCAGCATCACCTGCTGATACCGCTTCCGCGTTAATCACAGCGCCCGTACCTGTCGTTACAGGAGCATTCAGCTTTCCGGTTGGGGTACCCATTCCAGTTTTAGCTTCGGCTGTTGTTGTTTCTTCACCGGCGACTTGACCTGCCCAAATCGTAATCTGTTCTTCGAGCGCTGACAAAAGCTGATGAAGCTGCGGACCAAAAACCGCCTGCTGCAATCCTTTCACACTTTCAGGGGTAACCGGCAAGCCCCGCTTTACAGAAATGACAGCTGCATCAAGCCACTCTGAGGTCGGCACGCCCGCAGGTTTCGCACTCATTACAGCATCCAGAATCGCCGCTGTCTCTTTGGTAAGCGGAATACCACCCGACTGCATCGCCAACACAATTTCCCGACCCGCTTTGGAGTCAGTAAGCCCAAGCGATTCCAATGCCTCGCCCATGTTTTGCGGGGTGGCTAACACCGTTTCGCCGAGGGAGACCGGCTTCAATACGGGCAATCCGCCTTCTCCGGGTGCTCCAACCTGTAAGTTCAGGGTCTCTCCTGGCAGTAGTGGTGTTTCCAACTCCGCACGAACAGGTGTACCTTGAATCTGCACAACGGCTTCTTTTCCCGAATCCGAGACAGACAATACAACACCACGTACAACCTGCCCTTCCTTCAATTCCAAAGACTTGGCTGCTCCCGGTTTATTATCCCCGAGCAATCCACGGATCAATGTTCCGATATTCATACCGTTTCTCCTCCCTCCATTTTCTCTCTTCTTACTATATCGGTATTAATCCGACTTTTTTGAGCGGTGAATTCATCCAAGCTTAAACGCCTTTGGCGTCTTTTATATTCTGATATTTCTAAAAAAGGGTTTGCTGTTCAGCAAGAATCTTCCCAATAAAGCTGCGCCGATGCATAGGTGTCGGACCTAACGCCGTAATTTGTTCCCTGTGAAGCTTGGTCGCATAACCTTTATGTATCGCAATCCCATAATCAGGGTATAATTCCTCCCACACCCCTTCACACAGTCTATCTCTTGTTACTTTAGCTATAATCGAAGCTGCCGCAATGGACTGGCTGTTTGCATCTCCTTTTATGATCGCCTGCTGCGGCAACGGAAGATCAACTTTTTCAGCATCGATTAACATATAGTCCGGGGTATGACTAAGACCTTCTACCGCTTTTTTCATCGCCAGACGAGAAGCCTGTTTAATATTAATTTCATCAATCATGTGGGAATCCACATAACCTACACCAATAGCTATCGCCTGCTCCATAATAATCTCGAATAAGGCATCTCTTTTTTTCGCTGTAAGCTTCTTAGAGTCGTTGACGCCATCAATAATAAGCCCTTCCGGCAAAATCACCGCTGCTGCAACAACATCCCCAAACAAACAACCTCTGCCTACTTCATCTACGCCGGCTATACGGCGATAAGACTGTTCCCAGCCCTCTTTTTCATAACTCAACATATCTATCGTACTCACGATCTGTCACCGCCAATTATAAATTATTCTATAAACTACATAAGTCAGCTTACCATAGTAAAGCTCACATGGTCATGTACAAATAACCACTCCAATTTGATCCAAATCGGCAAAAAAAAGAGCCCCCGAAAATTTCCGGATGACTCTTCCATACCCATTCATTTAAACGCCTTTAAGGTGTTTCCAGCGTAAAACGACCAAGCTTACCTGCCCGCAGCTCATGCAGCAAAGCACGTGAAGCTTTTTCCAGATCAACACGTCCACCGCTAATCAGACAACCGCGTTTGCGGCCCACGGCTTCCATAACTGCAACGATCTCATCAGGGTTCTCAAGATCCTCAGGAAGCTTCTCAATACCAAAGCGTTCTTGAAATCTGGAACCATAATCCTTGACCAAATACTTCACTGCATAAAAAGCAATGTCCTCAATGTTCAGGATTTCTTCTTTGATCGCACCCGTCACGGCCAAGCGGTAACCCACGTCTTGATCCTCAAACTTCGGCCATAAGATACCAGGAGTATCCAGAAGCTCCAGATTACCTCCTGTTTTAATCCACTGCTGGCCCTTAGTAACCCCTGGGCGATCACCCGTAGCAGCGATACTCTTACCAGCCATTCGATTAATCAGCGTTGATTTACCGACGTTAGGAATACCGACGATCAATGCGCGCATAGCTCGTGGGTTCATTCCCCTTGCGATCTGCCGATCAATCTTTTCCTTCAACAGCAGCTTGACCTGCTCCGGAATCTCCTTAACGCCTGTTCCAGTAGATGCGTCCACAGGATGGGCAACATGCCCTTGTTCCTTAAAGTACGCCAGCCACTTCCGAGTAATTTCCGGATCCGCCAGATCCGCTTTGTTCAAAATAATTAATCTCGGCTTGTCCCGCAAAATATCGTCAATCATCGGATTGCGGCTGGAAAGCGGCAGACGGGAATCGAGCAACTCTATAACAACATCAATCAGCTTCAGCTTATCCTCGATTTGCCGCCTAGCCTTCGTCATATGACCAGGAAACCAATGAATGGCCATTGCCGTCACCTCCTTTGACTTCTGTCAACTTAATGGTTAATCAGTGTAATATCTTTTATCGGCCAGAAGATTAAATCTGCACGACCCACAATATCACCCAGCGGCACATAGCCAATCATCCGGCTGTCTGTACTATCCGAGCGATTATCCCCCATAACGAAAATATGTCCTTCTGGTACAGTACCATCCGTGAATTTTTCATTTGGGAAATCTTTATTATTATACAGAGCGTTGTTACTATGCGCAGCATCAATAGCGCCTTGGATGTAAGTCTCGTTAACAACCTCACCGTTAACTGTAACTACATCTCCTTCTACTTTCACAGTATCTCCAGCCACACCAATTACACGTTTAATAAAATCTCTGCCTTCAGATGGCACGTGGAATACAATAACCTCACCCCGCTGCGGAGATCTTATATCGTATAAAATTTCATTAACGATAACACGTTCCCCCGTATGGAAATTAGGCTGCATGGAAGGTCCATCTACAATAAAAGGCTTGAATAAAAGCCAGCGAATCAGTATAACCAGAACTAAAGCAATCGCAATGGCCTTGACCCATTCCAGCACTTCATTTTTCTGTTTACGTGGGTTCTGCTCGCTTGATTCCAAAGTTTCGCTTTGTTCCTGCTGCATAGTTCACCGTCCTCTCTTAATACTACTCTTACTATACAACACAAAAAAACTCCTGCCAAAAACCCCTCCACAGATACTCCTTCAGGAGGCCTTTTCGGAGAAGCTTATCCCCAAGCGTATATGTCACACGCATTGTATACCAAGCTAAAACGCCCTCAGCGTCCTTTTAAGGACGGTATGCGTTTATGCGAGAAATATAAGAATAATGTATAACGTAAAACTTATGCTTTTCTTATATTTCCAAAAAAAAATAAAGCGAAAGGGGCTTGAACTCAAGCCCCTCTCCTCTGTCACTATTCTAGCGACGAATTTCTTTAATTCTCGCTGCTTTACCACGTAGTTCACGAAGGTAATAAAGCTTAGCACGACGCACTTTACCACGACGAGCCACTTCGATTTTTTCGAGTTTAGGCGAGTTGATTGGGAATGTTCTTTCCACACCAACACCGTAAGAAATTTTACGAACCGTAAAAGTCTCACTGATTCCACCGCCACGACGTTTGATTACAACGCCTTCGAACAACTGGATACGCTCACGAGTTCCCTCGATAACTTTTACATGCACCTTCAAAGTGTCACCCGGACGAAAACTAGGGATATCTTTACGAAGTTGCTCTTGCGTAATAGCTTGTAGGATATTCATTAAGGACTTCCTCCTTCCGTACAGGTGTTCTTGCCTCTTCCGGAGAGATCTGAGCTCTCCCTCATTATCCGCAGCGGACCACCGTATTCCACACAACAGAGTTAATAATATCATAAAGGACGGGCTAATACAACTTATTTTTCTATTTTATAACGGTAACATATCTCTTTTTTTTGCCTTAGACTGGCAGTCTTTACACAAGCCGACCACGGTTCCATTGTCTTGAGCGTAGAAGATCAACTTCCCATTCTTCTTCTTGCAAGAAGAGCAAGGTTGCTCCCCTGGACTCTGTTTGGCTTTGCGATGACTATCCATTGAGATCACATTACTGCTAGTCGTGCGCAAAGGATCGCTTGAGCTACTTGTTTTCTTTTTCTGAACGATATAATACCCAACACCCAGCGCTAGCAAGACAAGCAAAATAACTACATATTTCATCTGGCTCCCTCCGCTCTTCATGATTTACTTGAGGTAAGAAAATAAAAAGACCGCCCTGTGATGCAAGTAAGGCAACGGTCTATATCGTATTCGCAAACTAGCCTTAGCACATCTCACTATAAAAAGCGCTTTTCAGTAGCTGCTGAAGATTATATATGAGAGCATCTTCGCTCTTTTTATATGTACCCTTACCCATTTTAATGTGAGCGTAAGATCTATATTTCATTTTAGCACAATTGAAATTTGAAGTGTAGTGAACACTTTTTAAATACCTAGTCTTTGGTCCAGTATATTAACCCGCCTACAGCCGTTTTTACAATAAATCCCCATAGGCTATACTTACAGAAGTACGTACATAACGTAGCGCTTAGGGAAGAACACATATACCCAAAAATAAGGAGGATTTTATTCAATGAAAAAGAGTAATACAACTAGCGTAATGGCAGCTGTAGCCGTCTTGTCCATCGTACTTCTGGCAGGATGCACAGAGTTACCGGGTAGGCAATCCGCTAATAATGAACTAGGAAAGAATATTACTGAAGATGTGCAGCAAAATATTGGTGAGGCTGTGAAGCAAGAGCTGGGTAAAGCCGCTGCAAGCGTGGAACAGGCCGTTCAGGATACAGCTACCAAGGTGGTCGACGAAGTTAAAGCAAACAGCATTAGCAAAGAACTATCCTTATCTAAAGAGATCGGCTCTGCTTCAGTGCTTAGCATGAACAATGCAGTGGGAGAAATAGAAGTTACATCAACTACGGGTGATCAAATTAATGTGAGTGCGACAATCTTAGCCCATAACGGCTCCGCTCATAAAGCTGACCGCCAGAAAATTTTGGATGACGCTGAGATTTCAATAGACGTTAGTGGCGATACTCTGAAGGTATCTACAAATTCCAAATCAAATCCGAAGAAGGATTTATGGACTTGGGCTCAAGACAAATACGGTTATTCAGATTTTAGCATTAACTATACCATTGAGATCCCCACCCGTATGGATGAATATCAAATCACCAATAATGTCGGGCAAATTCGTCTCCGCAATCTGGACGGAAATTACCGCATCGTCAGCAACGTTGGAGCTATTGATATCGAAGGAGCTAACATCACCGGTAAGTCCACTCTAGAGTCTAATACAGGAAGCATACGTATGGATATAGCCGGAATGAAGAGTGATAGCCGTCTTAAAGCGACAACAAATGTAGGTAGCCTCAATGCTGTTCTAGCCGATGGCGTGAAATGTAGCTTGGTGGCTAAAAGTGATCTAGGCCAGATCACCGGGGTTGAGGGTGGCAAACGTGATGTTAACGGAGGAGGTCCTTTGTTGTCCTTAAGCTCTGATATAGGTGCAATTACAGTAGAGTAACCAACCACTAAAAAACAGACCGTCCGGATTAGCGGACGGTCTGTTTTTGCATCATCATATCAGATTAATGCAATAGCCAACAGCGTGAACAAGCTGAGAGTTAAAATATTGTCAGCAGCATAAGGGTAACCAAAAAATGCAGAAGTCTGCACAGGTCCATTGGACCCTGTTCTTAAGTAAACATTATATCTGTCCACATCTGTAATCACACCTTCATGCTGTCTGCCATCAGTAGTCAGGATACGTACCCTTCTATTCTTACAACGTAAGCAATTATAATAAGCCTCCACTAGTGTACTCCTCCTCATTCGTAATGATATACTCTATGGTGAGGAGTACAGGTCGGTAACGGCTAAGTTACATAGGTCATTTGTTTGGATCGATATTTACTTTCCGTTCTCTGCATTTTTTGTATTCCCAAAGGTTATATATAAGGAAAGACATATTCTCGGCTTGTTAGCCGTACCATCCTATCCATTCAAGGAGGCCAATCGAATGAATGTAGCACGTAAACAGTTTATTAAGGAAGGCGTACTGCGTATTACCATCTTTATTATTTTATCATCGCTTACCTATACCGTTCGCAACTATGCATGGGCAGTTACTGTTCTCGTATGTTTTGCGCTTTACGCTCTACTTACAGGAGTATATCGCCTCTTTCGCAAAGAGTAGAATGCGCCTCCACGAATTTTTATAGTTAACCAAACGCCCCCTTTCCAAAGAGTTTTTAATTCTCCTTGAAGAGTGGGCGTTTACATTCTGATCAGAATCACAGGGTTTGACCTCTTAGTAGAGCACAATAAAACCATTAGATGTAGTGAACTTTCGTTCGCTATACTCTAATGGTTTTATTGGACTTGCTTATTCATACTTAATTATTAATCTTATATGTTCAAGCTTTAAAGGGCGAATGGGAATTACGATTTGCGATTTGTATAATAATCGATAATATCATTCACGGTGCGGAGCGGCTCCGCATCTTTGTGGATCGTGTCCACGCTAGGCTTGAATTCTTCACGCGTCTTCGTAGTCACTTCAGTTCATTCCTTTCAATAGTTAAGCTTGCTGCATCGTAAGCTGCATATAGTATTACGCCACCTCTATCTATTACCCCAAATAGAAGAGTTCAACGCACCTATGCTCATTTGTTTTGGAAATTACGCAAAAAAAATACGAGATTATTGCCCTTCTTATACTTAAGTAAACATAACAAAAACGCCTCCTTAACGTAAGATACGTTAAAAAGACGTAAAATATGCCTGTTTTATTAAAATTTTACTCCGGCTTGATTTCATTTTTCAGACGTTCCAGTGTTTTCTTGTCTTTCAATGTTAGTTCTGCACTTTCGAGCAAATCAGGTCTACGTTCAAGTGTACGCTGTAACGCTTGCTCTCTCCGCCATACTTCGATGTTGGCGTGATGGCCACTCAGCAACATATCTGGTACCTTCCAGCCGCGAAATTCAGCGGGTCGAGTGTAGTGAGGATATTCCAACAGCCCTGTACTGAACGAATCGGTGATCGCAGAGGTTTCGTTTCCAAGCGCCCCTGGCTGTAGCCGAACTACTGAATCAATAACCGTCAGTGCTGGTAGTTCTCCACCCGTTAACACGTAATCGCCAATCGACAGTTCATCTGTAACCAGATGCTCCCGTATCCGCTCATCGTAGCCCTCATAATGACCACATATAAAGATTAGATGCTGCTCTTGTGCCAGTTCCTCAGCAATCTTCTGATTATAGGTCTTTCCTTGTGGACACATAAGAATGATGCGCGGCTTCACAGAGGAAGGCGACGGGACTGCAGATTCAGAACCATTCTCCAAAGGACTAGCCTCGATCCCCAATACATGTTCTACCGCTGCAAAGATCGGGTCAGGCTTTAGTACCATACCCCCGCCCCCGCCATACGGTGTATCATCCACACTGTTGTGCTTATTTCCTGAGAAATCACGAAAGTTCACAGCATTCAAAGATACAATCCCTTTTTCGCGTGCCTTACCAAGAATACTTGTGCTAAATACGCCTTCGCACATCTCCGGAAAGAGCGTTAGCACATCAATTCTGATCATGGCAATAGTCCTTCCATTAAGTGAACCGTAATTCGTTTGGCCTCAATGTCCACGTTCAGCACTACATCGTTAATTACAGGGATAAGGATGTCTTGACCTTTAGCAGGCTTAACAACCCACACGTCATTTGCACCTGGCTGTAAAATTTCCGTAATTGTGCCAAGCGGTTCACTTCCAGCATCATCCGTATAAACTTCACAGCCAACGATTTGGTGGAAGTAATATTCGTTCTCTGGCAGATCAACCAGATCATTACTTGGCACCTTAAGCAAACTTCCCTTATACTTTTCCACTTCGTTAATATTGGTATATCCCTTAAGCTTAACGATAAACATACCCTTATGCTCTCGAGCGGATTCTACAGTCACTTCGAATTTTGCACTGCCATCCGCAGGGATGACGAACAGCTTCTTGTCTTTAGCGAAACGAACCTCAGGAAAATCGGTATGGGATAATACTTTAATCTCCCCGCGAATTCCATGTGTATTCACAAGCCGGCCTACGGTTAATTCTTCCGTCATATAACCCTCTCCTCTACAAGCTTCATCTATATATTTGAACAAAAAGGAGCCGGGATATACTATCCCTAGCCCCTCATTGTACGCATTATTTAAGATAAAATATCTACAGTTACGCGTTTATCGCTCTTGACTGCTGCAGATGTGACTACTGTACGGAGCGCCTTGGCGATCCTGCCTTGCTTGCCGATGACCTTTCCTACATCATCTGGATGTACGGACAGCTCATAGACAATCAAATGCTCTTTCTCCACAGCCCGTACCGTCACATCTTCTGGATGATCCACTAAAGCCTTAGCAATTACTCCAACTAATTCTTCCATAGAGGACCCTCGCAATCAGTCATTATTTCTGTTGCTTAAGCTCATGAAACTTCTTCATCACGCCTGCTTTGGAAAGCAAGTTGCGGACGGTATCAGATGCTTGCGCACCTGTTTGAAGCCATTTAAGAGCTTTTTCCTCATCGATCTTAACTACTGCCGGTTGTTCAATCGGATTATAATAACCGATTTCCTCGATAAAACGACCGTCACGAGGGGACCGGGAATCGGAAACCACTACACGATAGAAAGGCGCTTTATGCGCTCCCATTCTTTTTAGACGAATACGTACTGCCACGAAAAATCACCTCCTTATAATAGTTTCCAACATTAGTTGGACAGACATTCAAGATCATTTAAAAGGGAATTTCAGCCCTTTTCCACCACCAAGACCTTTAAGCTGCTTCATGGCATTTTTCTTGGAGGCTTTGCCGCCTCCGCCCATCATGCCGGAGAATTGCTTCATCATCTTACGCATCTCATCAAATTGTTTGATGAGGCGGTTGACCTCAGCGACTGAGGTTCCGCTGCCGGTTGCAATACGCTTGCGGCGGTTATGGTTAATGATCTCAGGCTGTTGCTTCTCCGCCTTAGTCATAGAATGAACTATGGCTTCAACGCGTCCCATTTGCTTATCGTCGACCTTTAAATCTTTAATGCCCTTGGCTTTGTTCATACCCGGGAGCATATCAAGAATTTGATCGATAGGGCCTAGCTTCTTCACCTGATCCATTTGCTCTAGGAAATCGTCGAACGTAAACTCTGCATTACGCATCTTACGTTCCATTTCTTTAGCCTTGTCAGTATCAATGTTCGCTTGGGCTTTCTCAATCAGCGACAGCATGTCGCCCATACCCAGAATCCGCGAAGCCATACGTTCCGGATGGAACGGCTCCAGCGCGTCGATCTTCTCCCCTAAAGCAGCGAATTTAATCGGGCAACCGGTAACAGCTTTTACTGACAGTGCAGCACCACCACGGCTATCGCCGTCGAGTTTCGTCAATACGACCCCTGTAAGCTCAAGCTGTTTATTAAAGCTCTCGGCTACATTCACGGCGTCTTGACCCGTCATAGCATCTACTACAAGAAGTACTTCATCAGGATTTACAACATTGTGAATCTGCTTGAGTTCTTCCATTAGTTCTTCATCAATATGCAGGCGGCCTGCAGTATCGATAATAACATAATCAAGTCCGTTATCCTTCGCATGTTGTACAGCTTGTCTGGCAATTTCTACCGGACTAGTCTGATCACCAAGTGAGAATACAGGAACCTTAATCTGTTCTCCCAGCACTTGCAGCTGCTTGATAGCAGCAGGCCGGTAAATATCTCCCGCAACCAGGAGCGGACGATGATTGCCCTTCTGTAACAGCTTAGCTAGCTTACCCGAAGTGGTTGTCTTACCAGCCCCTTGTAGACCCGCCATCATAATGACGGTCGGCGGCTTGTTCGACTTGGCCAGCTTCGCTTGGCTTCCGCCCATCAGCTCGGTTAGTTCCTTGTTGACGATGTCGATAATTACCATGCCAGGCGTAAAGCTGTCCATGACTTCCTTGCCGATGGACTTTTCTTTCACCTTAGCCACGAATTCTTTAACTACCTTGAAGTTAACATCGGCTTCCAGAAGGGCTAACCGCACTTCACGCATAGCTTCGTTTACGTCTTCTTCGGATACTTTACCTTTACCGCGTAGCTTGCTGAACACATTCTGCAATCTTCCGGTTAAACCTTCAAACGCCATATGCAGATTTCTCCCTTCATGCTACTCTAACCTCTGCAAGCGATCCACGATCTCCGCGAACCGAAGTTTATATTGCTCAGGCAGCATCCCATTCTCCGGCAGTCTGCGCAGCTCTTCTAAATATTTAGTACGACTCTCATGTTTTACTAATAGTCCAAGTTTTTCTTCATAATTCTCAAGGACTTGCTCAGCGCGCTTAATATGCTCATAAACAGCTTGGCGGCTGATTTCAAATTCAGCGGCAATCTCTCCCAAGGAAAAATCATCGTGAAAATAATATTTAAGAAACGTTTGCTGCTTATCTGTAAGCAGTCGTTCATAGAAGGCAAAAAGCAAATTGATACGATTCGTTTTCTCGAGCCTATTCTCCTGACTCATTAAGGACAACCCCTTCGTCAAGGAAAAACACTTTACACCTTCACAACGTCCCTTATGATACCTAAAAGAAAGAGAGATGTCAAGCACTTTTGCTTGTCATCTCTTTCTTTATTAAAAATCCATATTTTCCGCGATAAATCCGCTTGAAATTATTGGATTGGCAGTACATAAACCAATATGGCGAAGAAATGTGTGACACTGCCTGCAAGAACAAATACATGCCAGATCGCGTGATGGAACGGAAACCCTCTCCATACATAAAAAACTGTACCTAGAGTATAAAGCACTCCGCCAGCCATCAGCAGAATCATACCACCGTCCGCTACCACTGCCGAAAGAGGATTCCAGGCGATAACAATCAGCCAACCCATAGCAATGTAGAATACCGTAGACATGAACAAGAACTTTTTAACAAAAAACGCTTTGAAGAAAACGCCAAATACTGCGATTCCCCATATAACACCAAATAAACTCCAGCCAAGTGTTCCCCGAATAGCTACTAGCAAAAAGGGTGTATACGTGCCTGCGATAAACAGATAAATAGAGGAGTGATCGAAAAATTCGAACAAATCCTTTGCCTTGCCCTCTTTGAGACTATGCACAAGTGTTGAATTGAGATACAGAAGCAGCATTGTCGTTCCATAAATGGAGAAGCTGACTACATGCCATGCCGTTCCTTTCAGACTTGCAAAAACAACAAGCAGGACAAGTGCAGCGACGCTTAATACAGCTCCGATCCCGTGCGTAATCGCATTCGCGACTTCTTCTCTCCGGGTGTAGGTGTGAGTATTTGCCATATCCATATCCTTCCGTCTAAGCTTTCTTTCTATTATACCACGCGGACCTAACTGGATTACAGTTTGTAAATCTCCGTGTATTTCTCCTCCAAATAATCAGCCAGATAATCTGGACTGAGCGGCTCACCTGTTACTTGTTCGATAATTTGCGAAGGGGTCAGACTTTTTCCGAAACGGTAGATTTTTTCTGTTAACCATTCTTTAATCGGCAAAAGATTTCCCGCAGCAATCCATTCATCGTAGTTCGGCAGCTCCTTGCGGAGTGTATTCAAGATTTGGGCAGCATACATATTTCCCAAAGAGTAGGATGCAAAATATCCGAAGTCTCCACCGGACCAGTGCACGTCCTGCAATACACCAAGCGCATCATTAGGCGGTGTAATACCTAAATATTCTTGATATTTAGCATTCCATACCTGAGGCAGATCTTTGACAGATAGTCCTTCATTAAAAATAAGCTTTTCGATCTCGTAACGCACAATAATGTGCAGATTGTATGTAAGCTCATCTGCTTCAATTCGGATGAATGAATTTTCCACACTGTTAATAGCCCGGTAGAAATCCTCTACATCTACATTAGCAAGTTGCTCTGGGAAATGCTGCTGCAGATCACCGTAATAACGTTGCCAGAACGCACGGCTGCGGCCAATCATATTCTCCCATAGTCTCGACTGAGATTCATGAATCCCCATCGATGCGCCTTGAGCCAGCGGTGTTCCCACTAAATCTTGGCTGATATTTTGTTCGTAAAGCGCATGTCCACCTTCATGCAGTGAGCTGAAGACGGCGCTAGTCACGTTATCAAGTAAATAAGCGGTCGTAATACGAACGTCACCTGGATTCAGCCCTGTAGCAAAAGGATGCACACTCTCATCCAAGCGGCCTGCGTCGAAGTCATAGCCCATTTGCTTCAGAATAAAGTTACCAAACTTTTGTTGCTGCTCTTTAGGGAAAATCTGCTGCAAGAAGCTGGTATCTGGTTTATTAGGTGAAGCAGCGATAGCTTCCACTAACGGAACCAAGCGGCTGCGGAGGCGACTGAACACTTCATCCACCTTTTCTACTGTGAGATCAGGCTCATACATATCTAGAAGCGTATCGTAACGTGTGCCATTAACACCCCAATAATCGATGAACTCTTGTTTCAGAGCTACGATTTTACTCAAATAAGGTTCAAATGTAGCAAAGTCATTGTTCTCCTTAGCTTCTTCCCAGATCGTTTGGGAATGAGCAGACAGGACAGCGTACTCTTCAAATCTTTTGGACGGAATACTCTTACTGCGCTCATACTCTTTGCGGCAATCGTTGACGATCTTTTGTTGATTAGCTGTAAGCTGGCTCAACACTTCTGGACGGCTGAAAAATGCTGTAAAGTCACCCATCTCCTGTGAAATCTCAAGTCTGAACAATTCTCCACTCAGCATCCCAATCGTACCGGAACGAACTTCTACTCCCTTACGTGGTGCACCTGTGCGCAAATCCCAGTGCATTAATTCTATGGCCTCTGAATATCCACTAATTTTTGCTAATAACTCGCTGAATTGTTCCCATCGTTCCTTTACTTGTTGTTCCATTCTACTCCACCTGCTTTCTCTGTTTTACAGACTCCTCTTGATGATACTTTTTTGAATGAGTATAATCAACTTCAGAGATACATCTCTAATTTTAAATATTTAATGAGTTACATAAGAAGCAGACCATGCTTCGAACAAAAATCAAGGAGCGTGAACAGGGCTATGATGATTCAAGTTACACCTCTCGCAGAAAGGAAGTTGAAGGAAAGGCTTGGAGATCAGCCAGGATTTTTCAAGCTCTTTTATGATACGGTAGGCTGCGGGTGTGACGGAATTAATGTGTTACTGATTGTTTCAGAAGTGGAGCAAGGCGATTCTAGGATAGAGACGAATTCTCTTCCCTTTATCGTAAGCCGGCAACAGGAAATCTTTTATGAAGACAAGATGCGACTCGATGCAGAGGAACGTTTCTCTTCCTATAAGCTGGTCAGTGATTCTCAGATTTATGGCAACAATATCATGGTAAGAGATATGCGCAACGTAAGTACAATTCAAGGAATTTAAGGGAGGAAGCTAATATGAGCCACGTATCAGAAATTATTAACTTTAATAAAAGTTTTGTAGAGAATAAGGACTATGAAGCTTATTTAACCAGTCGTTATCCTGACAAAAAAATGCTGATCATCACCTGTATGGACACTAGACTCGTTGAATTATTGCCGAAAGCCATGAATTTCAAAAATGGTGATGTCAAAATCATCAAAAATGCTGGTGCGGTTATTTCTCAACCTTTTGGTAGTGTTATGCGTAGTGTAATGGTAGCTCTATATGAACTAGATGCTGAAGAAGTAATCGTGGTTGGACACTATGAATGCGGTATGGCCTCCCTCAATGCGGACCATATGATCAATTCCATTAAAGAACGTGGAGTATCTGAAGAAGTGCTGTCTACACTGGAGAATTCCGGAATCAAACTTACAAAATGGCTGCGTGGGTTTGACAATGTCGAAGAAGGGGTAATTCAGACTGTGGACCTGATTAAACGTCATCCACTGCTTCCCCCTAATGTACCTATCCATGGCATGATCATCGATCCGGCAACCGGAGCGCTTGAGCTTGTCGCTGATGGGTATAAGTAACAAATGACGACTCTCTAACTGCTGTTTGCGTGGATCCTGGATCCACGCTTTTTTTGTGTATAAAAGTATAAATTATGATAAATAAAATTGAAACCTTGTGGGGCATGTCTGCGTATTACCGACCATACACAAAAATTCATGCTCACAGGAGGGTTTTCGTACTAAATGAAACCAATGAAACGCGTAATGATGATTCTAATGGCCTTCACTCTGTTTTTTGCAGTGGTTGCTCCAGACTTTGCCGATGCACGTCGAGGTGGCGGCGGATTCAAATCCGGCACTCGCAGCTATTCAACAACTCCAAAAAAATCAACAACAACAAATAACATCAAAAAAAGTGACAGCACTAAAAGTTCCACAGCAGGATCTGCTGCAAATACAAAACGTGGCTTCTTCAGCGGCGGCAGCTTAATGAAAGGCATGATGATCGGTGGTTTGGCCGGATTATTATTCGGTGGAATGTTTGGTGGAATGGGAGCTTTTGGTGACTTCCTAGGCTTTGCCGTTAATATGCTAGCTATTTATGTATTGGTTATGCTCGTGATGTCCTTCTTCCGTCGTAGAAAAGAACGTCGCCGCTTAGAAGAACAGGATGGTCGGTACTAATGTCTACAATTGTTCTAAGCATGGATGAGATCATCAATGCCCTCTGTCTGCACATGGCGGAACGAAAGGCTGTTCGCCCAGAGGATGTTCAGGTAGAACTGAGCTGGGAAGAAGATACCGGTTACTCTGCAGAGGTTTGGGTACAGGGCCGCAGTCAATTTCTAGTGGAGTCCAATATGATTGAAGCGATCTTGCGTTACATGCTCAGCGAATATGGTGTTCGCGCCTATCGTGAAGATGTAAGACTGGACCTGGATGAGGAAATCACAGCGATTGTAAATACAGGGAACTAATGATAGTAAAAGGGACAACCCGAGGGGTTGTCCTTTTTTGATATAACGCTATTCATAGAAATATTGCTTTACCGTCCCTACTCCGTCTGCCACTTCAATTTCTGCATAAGCTCCATTAATAAAAGTAACCTGCGGCGGGACATGACCACAATCGATATCATAAACGATCGGTACCTTAAGCTCTTCGAATAGTTCAGCATAGATATCCTCGGCAGTATAGTTATCCACAGGCCGATTAGCTGGACTTCTGCCAAACATAATCCCCGAACAATTCTCAAACCACCCTGCCAGCTTCATCTGCACTAAAGATCTGCGTAAATCCGCTGTGTTCAATTCACAATTTTCCAAATACCAAACTATAGGTTCGTCATGAATCATTTCTTGCTGAAAATGCTGGAGCTTTCCATAAGGTGTGCCGATCAAATGCCTAATTACATCTATACAACCACCCAACAGACGTCCTTTCATCGTTACAGCATCTGTAGTTAGAGACTTCCAATAAGTCTCCTCTGTCAAATGAAAAACGCATGGCGAAGGCACATCATGTTGCCATTCCCGCTGATATTTAAGAGATGAATGCTGCACAATGGACTCACCCACTGGTGTCTCTAGAACCGCATGCCAGAGGGCTGTAGTATCATCCGAATACTCTCCCCGTAAATCAATGAGATTCGCTCCGTGGGCAGTAGCCAACCCGGTTGTCAGCGTGACCGCAAGCAGCAAGACGCTTATATCTGAATATCCCACGATCCATTTGTCCTGCAAAGCATCAAAATCAATAAATTCCAGAGCTTCAATTAACAATTCCCCGCCCCAAGGCGGAATTAGGGCATCGATTCCATCATCTTTGATCATCTCATTAAACTCATGACCACGAACATTGGCTGGTGCAGATTTAGCCTTATCTTGCTTCCATGCCGTTTCGCCGATAATGACATTAAATCCTTGCGACTTCAACCGGCTGGAGGCCAGTGTTAGTAGTTCTGCATTTTGAATGCCTACTCCAGATGAAGGTGCTGTAACGCCTATCGTCGCATTTTTTTTCAAAAAAGGGTATCTAATCATATGCCACCTCCCAGAGTTTGTACCCATTATATCCCTAAAGTGATAATGAGAACACCTTCTTCTAACACATACTTTACGCCTACAAAAAAAGGACCTGGCGGGATGCGTCAACGTATGACCGCAAATCCTGCACATGTCCTTCTTCAATTAAACCCAAACACTAGATTAAAGAGATAGCAAGCAGTTCAAACAACACAAGCGGTAAAATCACATTATTATTGTATGGGGGACCTGGATAAGGTCCTGGATATGGGCCAGGTCCCGGGCCCGGATGAGGATGATAAGGCTGATGAGGGTTGTAAAACCCTCGGGGCATTTGCCCATTAGCTGCAACGTTCAGATACAAGTGTTTATTATCTACTCCGGCTATAACGCCTTCATGTACAAAGCCATCTATTGTCTGTACGTTCACCTTATGGTTAAGGTATGGCTTGCAAGATTGATGTAGGGAATCGCGGACACCGTGCAGGTGCCGGATCACAGCAGGATCAGCCTGATAAATCACATTCTGTTGCTGCCCAGTGTTAAATGTCGACATGGATGTTCTGACCTCCGTAAATGGATTTGCTCCATTCTATGCAGAAGCCTAGATTACGGTGCCTATTAAATGGGCTATTCTTAGAATGGCAGAGCGACCTTCTCAACCTTAACATTTACAGAAACTAGAGACAGTCCCATCATATTTTCAACAGCATTTCTTACATTTTGCTGCAGTATATAGCAGACCTCTTGAATCACACATCCGTAATTAACTATGACCTGAAGATCGATGGCAACATCCACTTCTTTTACTTCAACGGACATTCCTTTTTTTACATTTTTACCGCTTAGACGTTTAGCCCAGTTGTCCGAGATACTGCTTCCTGACATGCCGGCAATACCCGGTGTGTCCAGAACCACTTGCCCGACGATCGAAGTCACCACATCATCTGAAATATGAATTAGTCCTTGCTCCGTTCCTTCATTCATAGAAATCCCTCCATAATGTTTTATTAACTTAAGAGATATCAGGACTCTCCTCTACCTCTATCTCTACCCGGCGTTGCTTGACAAACAAATAATAGGCCTTGGTCAAGACGATTTTAACAATCATATACAGCGGAATAATCAGCAATATCGCAATGATCCCGCCTAAATCACCGCCAACTAATACCAGGATAATCGTTGTCAGTGGATGAATATCGAGCTTTTTCCCAAAGATGTAGGGAGCGATTAAATTATCCTGTATCTGCTGCGCTACCAGAACAATGATGATGGACCAGACGGCGATAGACGGCGATTGAATGAATCCGATGATGAAAATAGGGATACTAGACAGTATCGCACCAATAAAAGGCACGAAGTTCATCACAACTGCGATTACAGTCAACAGCAATGCATATTGCAGGCCGATAATAAGGAAACCAATATACATCAGAACGCCTAAGGCTAAATTAACAAGCACCCGGCCCACGATAAAGCCACTAAGCGCACTGTCGATTTCAGTCATCATTGTAGTTCCTTCTTCACGATACTTCTTTGGAAAGAAACTTACAATCTTACGTCCGAATTTCCCACCTTCCTTAAGCATGTAGAATAACATAATCGGAAAGGTGAATAAAATGATCGCGAAATTCGAAACAAAAGAGAACAATCCTGATACGTAATTCGTTAACAGCGTAAACCCTTTATTCAAATAATCCGTCAATGTGGAGGCTGGATTCGCATCAGCAGGGATCAACGCAGACAGAAATTCATTATCTTCTAGTTTCAATAGCTGTTGATTCAAGGAGGCAATGAGATTCGGCATATTATCGACGAAATTAACTAATTGTGTGCGAAGTGAAGGCCAAACGCCGATAATAAAAGCAAACAGAAGCACTAAAATAACTACATATACGATGATAATCGCCAAAGAACGATTCAGCTTATATTTCTCCAAGGTATCGATCAGTGGCCGCAGCAAGTAATAAAAGAAACCCGCCAGCATTAAAGGCACTATAATGACACTGAACAAAGACAGGATCGGTGTGAATAAAAAATCTACGCGTGAGCCTAAAAATACAATGCCTAACACTAAAAGAATCGCTAGACAAACTTTGATGAAATTGTTCAGTTTAGCCATACTTTCTCTCCCGTCTTCTGATTTGGATGTCTTCCAGCTCGTTATTTCGGAATCCGGATGGTGAATACCGTAGGTTCCTTCTTTCGGCGACTGAGATGAAGCGTCCCCCCCATTTTCTCTGTATTTTTCATAGCTATCGAGAGACCTAGCCCTGTCCCTCCCGAAGCTGTCCGCGCTTTATCTCCCCGAACAAACGGATCAAACATTGTGGACCACAGCTCTTCTGGAATACCCACTCCAGTATCAGCGATTTCAATCGTGACTTCTTTCTCCAAAGGAATCACCTCCACACGCAAATGTGTACCTGGAGGATTATAGATCAGTGCATTGGAGATCAAATTATGAACCACACTCGAGAGCAGCTCCGCATCAAAGTTCAAGAACACATCCTCTTCGGGAACATTTAGATGCAAAACAAAATTCTTTTGTTCAATCTCTCCGTAGGTATCTGCAATGATTTCACGAATAAATTCGCCCAGTTCTTGATGCTCCATTCGTAGCAAGAAATCCGGTGAATCTATTTTTAACAGCTCCAGCATGTTCTGAATCAGCTTAGTAACTTGTGAGGATTTATTATAAATATAGCTTAAATATCTTTTTTGGCGTTCTTCATCCTCGCCTCTACCCTCTACAAGCGCCTGGGCAAAGCCCTGTATACTCGTTATCGGCGTCTTCAGATCGTGGGACAGATCAACCATCATCCGTTTCTTACTTTCCTCTGCCTGGCGTTTTTCTTTGGTCGTCTTTTCAATTACGTCTGCCATATAATTAAAAGTCTCTCCAATTTGCGAAAATTCCTTCTCTGCATATAAAGCGATTCGAGTATCATAATTCCCCTGAATCATCTGCTTCAATCCAAGCGTGATGATACGCAGTGGTTTCCTGATTCGCCGCGCCACCCAATAGCTGTACACGATAATTAGCAAAAGAATCATTCCCACACCCAAAAAGACGTAGTATGAAAGCGAATGATTAAAGTAGGCCACGAAGGGATCACTATTAATGGTGATGGTGATAGCTTCCCGCGGCAGCTTCAGCAGCAGCCACTCCGATTCGCTCTGAGCATTTAGCGTGGTCAACGAGTAAAAGTAAGCTTGTTCTTCTCCATTTTCCAAACTTTTTAAAAGCTGGTTACTGGTATATTGGGTTACACCGTCTTTTTTTTCTCCAACAACCTTGGTGACCTTCATGTCTTGATCCAAGACCTCGATCCATCCCCCGCTACGCAGAAGACGTTTGGTTTCTATCCCATGCTCCAGATTATCTCGATAAGCACTAGCTTCCACCTTCAAATCAGGATCAGCGATTTTATTTTTTTCAAAAATATGGGTCACATCAAGATTAATAAACAAATAATATACAATCACGAGAAAAAACAAAATACAGATAAACAACAAAAAATCCAGCGTCAGCGATGATTGTAAAGGTCGTTGATCTCTATTGCTCCATAGGCGCTTCAATTTTGTATCCCAGCCCTCTAATAGTCTTTAAATATACTGGCTTTTTGGAATCTTCCTCAATTTTTTCCCGGATATTGCTGATATGTACCATGATACTATTATCTTCGTACACATAGAAATCTTCCCACACGGCCTCATATATTTTTTTGCGTGTAAAGACTCGTCCAGGCTGCTTCATCATTAGTTCCAAAATTTTGTACTCGGTAGAAGTAAGCACCACAGGTTCACCTGAACGATAGAGCAGACACTGGCTTTGATCCAGCATTAATTCACCTAATACAATCTGTTCAGCTTCTTTTTCCTCAACGACTTGCGCATCGAAATGATGTACACGCCGCAGCAGTGCTCCAACACGGGCTACTATTTCTAATGGATTAAACGGTTTGGAAATATAATCGTCGGCTCCTAGTTCAAGACCCAGAATTTTGTCATGATGTTCGCTTTTGGCAGATAAAAATAACACTGGAAAATGATGCACCTCGCGGATCTTTTTCAATAATTGCAGTCCATCCAGACCCGGCATCATAATATCCAGAATTGCCAAATCAACTTTATGGTTCTGTACCTGCGTTAAGGCTTCAGTACCACTATTTGCTTCCAAAATGTTGTACTCTTTCTCTAGATATAATCTTAGCAATTCCACAATTTCTGCTTCATCATCAGCGATCAATATTGTATACATGATAATCCCCCCATCTAACTATATTCTGTGATTATTAACAGAGCCTAAACACAATCTAAAGAATAGCTAAATTATCACATAGTAATAAAATAAAAATCGCACACGGGAAACCGTCCCATGTACGATCGTAATTTGTCTGGATTGTGAGGATCACTACTTTAAAAAGCTACGCCAATTCCGCCTTCCCCAGCATAGGTTCCCATAACCGGACCCATACTTGAGAGTAAGACTTCTTTGAAGGGATGCTTTAGTAAAATGCGTTCTTTAATCTCGAGTGCCAGCTTCTCACAATTACTGTGTACAATAGCGATAACCGCTTTCTCGTAATCATGCTGCTTCTCATCCAAATGCGCTAGCAGACGATTCAGTGCTTTTGGAAGACCCCGGGTCTTCTCCACTACTTCGACAGTGCCTTCTTCGCTGATTTTGAGCAGCAACTTTATATTGAGTACAGACGCTACGGCTCCCGAGAGCCGACTTAGACGTCCGCCTTTCATTACATTCTCCAGAGTGTCCAGCGTAAAATAAGCGTTAACTTCCTCTATCTGCTGAAGTACCTTTTCCTTGAGCTCTTGCAAGCTTGAACAAGTTAAGGACCACTGCGCCGCCAGGCCGACAATCAATGACAGCCCGCCTGAGAAGTTTTTGGAATCTATAACCTCTATTGCATTGGTATGTCCTTCATCCTTATACATTTCCATAGCAATCATAGCCGTCTGATAAGTGCTACTAATATTAGAGGACATACAAATGACCATAATGTCAGTTCCCTCCTCCACTTGCTTGAACTTCTCAAGGAATTCGTTGGGACTTGGACTAGCTGTGGTAGGCAGCTCCTTGGATTCGCGCATTTGAGCATAAAAGCTTTTCGTGTCCGTATCTGCCGGCATTAACTCATGCCCAAAATGAACCGGTAGGTGGATCACGGAAACATTATACTTCTCCATGTAGTCAAGGGGTAGGTCTGAACCGCTGTCTGTTATGATCTTGATTGCCATAATATAAGTACTCTCCTTTCAATATCAGTACTATTATAGCCACCATAAAATGAAATCTCCAGTAACCTTTATAACTTGAAAAATTCTTCGATCTGTGCTATGTCTTTCTTCCTTAACTTGTCCTTATATGATATGGTTTATGAATAAGCGTATAGAAATGGAGTGTATGTATGAGTAAGGGTAGAGTATGGAACAGAGGCAAACATGATGGTACAGGACTATCGAGGAAAAAAACCGTAGATCAAGAGGGTGCAGCTTCTACTGAAACTGAATCCACAGAACCTTCGAATGAACCTTCCAATTCAAGAATTGATACCGTAAAACCGATGAATCGCACGAATTGGGTGACCAGACCCACCCGTGTCAGCAATAAAGATTCGAAAGACAAACGATAATTCATACATTCTGAGATTTGAGGACCCAGATGACGTTATTGGCAAATTTCCAGCCTTTTGAGCAGAGTTTCGGACTCCAGAGCCGTTATTCCGTAGAATGAGGTTCATATATGGTGTTTTCCGTGCCAATAGTGGCTATGGAGTCCGTTAGCATCCCAAATGCGGAATAAAACTGCGTTTAAGGTCATCTGTGTCCGATAGTTATCTTTGTACATGCAAAAGTAATGAAATCCAGCGAACAACAAAATGGGTTGTCCCAGTAGCCATTTCATCATTTCATGGCTTATGGAACAACCCTCTTCTATTTTCTACGCCATATATCCTAACTCCGCTTCATCTCTGGAGGGGGCTTCGCCAATTAACTGCTTCAATAGTTTTTTCATCATTACCGAAGCCTTTACTTTGGTATGAAGACACGGAGAAACCTCTATTTCATAGTTCCCTTGTTTGATAGCTTCCTTCAATTCTTCCACAGTTGAGCAGGAGTCTTGCAGACGATTCACAACACTGCCATATTGCAAACACTGATGACTGTCACTGCCAGCAATCACAGGCACACCCAACTTCTCAGCAAAGGGCGTGATCAGGTTCTTATAAGTCTCCACCCCCTGCATGTAAATATCCTTAGCGTTGAAATCAAAAGCGTCTAATCGCTGAAGCAATGCCGGATCCAGTTGATGTAAAGGCGTAGAAGTTCGGAAGGGGTGGGCTCCGATTTTCCAAAGATTATGTTCATCGGCCATATCAAGCAACTGCTTAAAAGGTATGAATTCCCCCTCCTGCGTATGCTCATCTAGTAAAGCGCGGACAGCTAGAACATTCTCCTTCAGTCCGATCAACAGGATGTGACCTGTCTCCGCGATATCCACTTCCATGCCTGGAAACAGTTTAAGTCCGTTCACATCGTAATAATGCCCGTTATAGGGATAAGTCTGATCCAGCGCATCATACATCGCAAAGAAATTAGAAGTATTAAAATGCTCGGTCAATGCTACAGCCTGTAATCCATTCGCCTTGGCTTCGAACATCATCTCCGCAAAATATTCGGGTGAAAACGTAGATTTCTTAGATAATTTACCATGGGTATGCAGATCAATATTCATCATGTCTAATTCGTCTCCTTTGAGCTTGTAAGTTATGTTAATACACCAGTTCAGGGTAGAGATAACCAATACAGAATATCAAGATGACATAAGCAGTGGATCCGGATAAAAAGTACCAGTCGGACCGCTTCATTTTCAAATAAGATAACTTGATCTTCTTCACTTTCTTATTATTAAGGCCGTAGCTAAATCCCCGAGTCTCAAGTGCTTCAATCGTTGTTCGAGAACGTTTAGCTGTGTTCAACATGAGCGGGTAAAATGCCAGAATGACGATTCGCAAATAATACGTTATTGTTCGCCAATAGAAAATTCCATGTTGAAGCGGTCGTTGCCCTCTCAATCTAAAGGAAAGTAGGATCTGATGGAATTCCTCTAGTAAAGTAGGCAAAATACGATAGCCATAAGATAAGCTGAATGCAAAGGTATCAGGGATTCCTAAAGACAGTAAGCCGTCACTAAGTCGTTCCGGATCAAGACTAGAGAAAACCGTTATACTCGCCAGCGAAATCACCGAAAGCTTAAGCGTCAGTGTCAGCATAGGCAGCAAGGATTCAATCCCCCCACCGAAAAAGAGCGACAATATAAACATCCAGCCAATCTGGCTGATTAAGCCGAGACATAATATAAAAATAATATAGGGGCTGACCCGGGAGAGGACGGTTGTTAAAACCATAAGCACGAACATCCCTAACAGGATTGTCCGGTTATGTACAAACCAAGGCACGATGGCAAAAAAGAGATACCAGAGCAGCAGGGTTCGCGGGTCCAGCCTGCCCAGAAAAGTGCTGCTGCTGTTATATGCGGTCCCGAGCAACTCCAATTTGATTTGTTCTACAGATATACGGTCAAGTGCCCGTTTAACGGCTTCCATGGATTGCAGCTACCTCCTTCTTTTCCACTAAACTCACAAACTCTTCTAAGCTACTGCAAATTCTAGGGAGACCGAGCATACGACTTAGCTCCATCAATTGGGTCTGAGCCAGACCCGCACGCCGTAAAAGAAGGCCGTCAGCGAAAATTTCATCCTTCGTCCCATCCGCAATTATCCGCCCTTGATGCATTACAATTATTCTGCTGGCCCATTCAGAGACAAGCTGCATATCATGAGTTGCGATGACGACCGTCTTCACATGATTACGAAGCGTCTCCAGCACATGTACCATTTCTTGTTTGGTCGAAATGTCCAGATTAGCTGTCGGTTCATCAAGCAACATGATAGCAGGCCTAACCGCGGCACCAATCGCCAAGGATACCCGGCGCTGCTGCCCTCCACTTAGCAGTCGGGCATCCCGTTCAGCCAGCTCGCTTAAGCGAAATGCCTTTAGCATCTCATCCACTCTTCCATCCGTATCTGGTAGTTTCCGCGCCTTCAGATAATAAGCAATTTCCTTACGCACAGAATCCTCGATAAACATTTCCTCCGGATTCTGGAATACGTAAGCTACCGTACCGGAGAGACGTTCAGGCGGCAGCCCGTTCACCGTCATATCTTTAACCTTTACGGTTCCAGCTGTAGGTCTGACAATACCAGCAATCAGCTTCATTAATGAAGATTTACCTGCTCCGTTGTTGCCAATAAGAGCAATGGACTCTCCCTGCCCCAGTTCTAGCTGAATTCCATTCAGTACAGGATGCAGCACCTTATGAATCGTACGGTAAGAGAGGTGAACATTCTCCAGCTGAACGATAGAATTTTCTTCTTTTGCAGCTATGGGGAGCTGCTCTTGCATACGTCCGATTGGAAGTGTCTCCTTGGCATCCTGACGAAGCGTCATGCGGGTACTGCCTTCCTCAGCATTTAAGGGAAGCAGCTTTGACTTCTGATCATCAGGCTGTAGCAGCCAAGCCGCCCGGGTCACATCCGGTGGGTATATGCCCAGCTCTAGCAATTCTTGTACAGATGACAAAGCTTCACGCACAGGCTTCTGCCAGCGCATTTTACCCTGATCCATCAGGACAACATTTTTGCAATAATCCGCAATAAATTCCGCATGATGCTCAATCACTACAATGGTCTTTCCATGCTCCTCATTCAAACGCTGCAAAATATCATAGATATGACGGGCATGCTGCGGATCCAGCTGGGCTACGGGTTCGTCGATCACCAGAATTTCCGGATCCATAGCTAGGGCTCCAGCCAGAGCGAGCAGATGTTTTTGCCCACCACTTAACTGCCAAATAAATTCATGCCTCAAGTCACTAAGTCCGGTTAGCGCCAGCGCACGCTCTCCCCGTTCCTTGTAATCCGTAAACCCATAATTCAGAGGTGTAAAAGACACATCATCAAGCACAGTCGGTCGTACCAATTGATTCTCGAAATCCTGATAAACATAACCGATACGTTTGGACAGCTCTGCTACACTTTTTCCATCCGCAGATTGGCCGCAAACTGTCACCTCTCCACTGAAATCACCAGTGTAATAATGAGGAATTAAGCCGTTAAAGCATTTGCAGAGAGTAGATTTCCCGGAGCCATTACTGCCGATGATCGCAATAAAATCCCCTTCTCCCAGTCGTAAGTCTACGTCTTGCAGTACTGGTTGTTCAGCTCCCGGATACGTAAAGTTAATTTTGTTCAATTCAAGAATTGTATTACGCATCTGCTTGACCCGCTTCCTGTCTTTTTCGTGCCGAACGCCGAAGCAGTGCAATAATCGCCGTTGCCGCTACTACAGCCGCCACCAACATACTGAGCCAAATCAAGGTCTTTTCATTCGATTCCGCCCCTGCAAGCTCAAAATCACCGAAGTTCCAGCCCGATTCCGATAACAATTCCGAACCCACTGCTACCATCACTAGAAAGGTTCCGGCAATGACCAGCTTAGGAGATAGCCACGCTCCTGTTGCATATTTCATATTCCGCTCACGCGGTTTCATGCCGAGTAATGGTTCAATTTTTCCATATAAACGCGGAACCAGATACATGGTAGGAATTAGCGCGAACAAAATGCCGGAGAAAAGGACATCATTCAGGAACCCTACTCCCTCAATTACAACGATACTTTCTGCCAGCCCTTTAACAGCCTCTAGCTCTTCTACCCCTACCCACACCTTCACAATATCTATAACGGAGCTAAAAAACTGGTGAATCGCCACGCCGGTAATCGCAGCCACTCCAACTTGTCTTCGATTTTTCGGATCAGACACCATACGGCCTGCGGTATACATCGCCAGTGAGAAGGTAATGAATTTCTCCAGCTCCCCTAAACCTCCAAATTGGCCTAACATCAATTCCCCGAAGATTACCTCACCAACAGCTGCTCCGACCGCCGCATATAAGGGGTGAAACAACATACATAATGTCAAAGGAATGAAGGCGAAATATTCAATGGATAATTCAATCGGGCCCAGTTTGATCCCAGGCACTAGCTCGGTAAACATATTGGACAACCCGTAAAGCGACATCGACAGTACAAAAATCATCATTTTTTGTGACTGAGTCAGTGTGTAACGCGTTTTTATCGTGCTCATGAAATATTTGGCCTCCCAATAAGAATTTATCTTCATTATAAGAAGGCCATGTCATCACAGCTTTTTTCATTTGTTAAATGAGAGTAATATTTTTTTCAATATTTTTAACGTTGTAAAAATATTTACAACATATTCACACGTTATATTCTATCTATCGCATCATCATAGGAGGATTGAGAGATTGTATAAAGATTGGAACCACCGCGCTTTTTCGCCTAATCAACGGATAATTGCCGACTTTATTCAAAAAAATGAGCAACGTGTGGTCTACATGACCGAACAAGAAATGGCAGACGAGCTGCATTTGAGCATCGCCTCCGTTTCACGGTTCTGGAAAGCTGCGGGATACAAACATGCCAAAGATTTTAAAAACCGGCTCCGTTTCCGCTTTGAATCCACACCTTCTGTAAAAATGCGTGATGCCATGCAGCGATCAGACGATACCTCACTCCCTCAACTGCTGCTGGACAATTGTTCACATCATTTGCAAGAAACACGCCGCTATTTAAGCGACGATGTACTAAAGCGTGCAGTAGATGCGATATCTACAGCTCGGATTATTTATGTATACAGCCCTGGACCTTGCGCCGGATTAGCAGAGCTAATGATCTATCGAATGGCGCGTTTTGGTCTTCAAATGAAAAAAATGGCCCCCAGCGGCCATGAGCTGCTAGAGACCTTAATGCATGCTGACAAACAAGATGTCTTGCTTGTGTTTGGGTTTGTGCAAATACTGCCTGAGATTGAAGTCATACTGAACCATGCACGTGAAGCAAATTACCAGGTCATCCTGATCACAGATAGACTTGTCTACCCGCGATCCCAAGATGCAGATATCGTACTTTATGCGGGGAGAGGTGAGGTTTGGGAGTTCCATTCCATGGTTGGCCCCACCTATATTATTGAGAATCTGATCCTTGGAGTGGGATTAGCGAACAGGGACAGTAGTCTAAGCAAGCTGGATAAATTGCAGCAATTGCGCGCGCAGTATGGGGGGAAGCTCCCACGGAGTTAGGTTTAGATTTGACTGCAAGGATAAGGGGAATTTAATTCATTCCTAAAGCTTCTTTAATTTGTGGGATAGATAAACCGTTTGCTTTCATTTCTTTGATCCAAAGAATGCGCGCGACGGTTTCTTCTCTTTTATATCTGCGTGTTAAATTCTCCTCTGCCTGTTCAAAGGGCAGCATGCCTTCTTCTGTATAATGTTTGAGTGTACTATAACGAGCATTTGTGATTCTTACTAATTCCCCTATCGATACATATTCTGACGCCATAATATTCTCCATGGATCGTTGTCTAGACATTGATAACCAACTCCTTTACAGCGGGCGCTTCGGAATAAGACGCACACCTTGAATTGGCACTTTCATCATTACAAAATGTGGGATCGCATCGTAGACCAAATTATCAATTTTAAGGGTCGCAATCGATCCTCTCTCCAGCACCTTAACTTCATGTCCATAGGACATTAATCTTGTAATAACTGCGTCTAACCTTTGATTAGAATTATCAAACCAGGACTCTGTTTCTATAAAGACAGCTCGTGATCGCTCTAAGGCAGGGAAGATAAGATTGAGACTGCTGCCGATAAATGTCTTCGCAAACTTTGTCTTCAATGCTAAAAAACGTTTGATGCCTAACTCAACTCCCTGGCGGATTTGTATAGGAAACAATGCCTTTGCCCATAAGTTACTTTGGTATAGATCATGTAATTTGATATTCACCTGTTCTAATTCGTTCAGCGAGAAGAAATCATGCATACATCCACTTTCACGAAGTAGCCATAGCATACAAATGACCTCATCCGTTACTGGACCCTCTTCCAAAATTTCAGCCCGCATATTCTCTGTAATGCTTGTGTACGCCTCCATATTGCTGCGATAGGCTCTAATTTCAACTTCAGCTGAATCAAAATACATGTCGCTCCCTATCAGGCTTGGTATATCTTCAAGCAAATTCATTGCTTGAAGATAATCTGAAATCGCGGTTTCGAACTTTTTTAATTGATGGTTAGACTTCCTCGAAGCCTTCTTTAACCACCAATTTAGGTCACCCGTTACCTCAGCACTATTATGAAGTATGGGTTGTAGAACAGTTTCTCTATAGAGTGTTGAATGAGATTGATCAAGTGCTTCCTTGTGCAAAGTTAACTTGTTCTCAGATTGTGTAAAACATCCCTCTAAGTAAAGCTCCAATATAACCGCTGCTGCCATGCAGCGCAAAGACACTTTCTTAACAGTAGTCATCTGAAGACTTCTCTGTGCATTAAGCGCAATCAATGAAAAATTTGGTGCTAATTTAAGATCCATCATAACCATCCACCCCTATCCATTAATTCGTATTTACAGGATGATATTTATTCCGTATGGTGAGCGTTTGATTTACTTACTACTTACTACTTACTACTTACTACTTACTACTTATCACTTACAATACACCATCTTTACAATAATTGTCAATGGTCTGGAATAACGTACAGCAGGCCCTGCCCTTAGCACCTGCATGAGCCAACAGATAGTTCTAAGCGCTATCCCAACAAATAATAATCCGCAGCACAAACAAGCTCCTGTGATAATCACAGGAGCTGTTCACGTTTAGGCTAAAAATAGCCTGAAATTAGGGGATGCTCTTAGATACCGCTCAGGCCAGCAAGGTACGGGCTACCTGATCCACAATGTAATTGATACCTGTCGGTCCGTAGCAGCCGATCCATGTAGCGGCATCTACCGGGTATATATACGGCCGCTCATCGGAATCCAACATCCCTCGGACGCTTTGCTCTGTCGCTGATACCCCCTCCTGCATCATCTCGTTACTAAGTAAAAAATAATGGTTGGCATGCACAGCTGGCAGTCTATCAACTGTAATATGATAAGCCGTGTCGGAAGTGTCTGCGACAAATAGAGGAGCAGGCAGACCAAGATCACGGTACAGCACGGCACCTGTGCGATGGGAGGCAGTATGTACCCGTACCAGCGACTCACGCGGACGGATCAAGGCCACGCTCTGACCCGCCAGCGCCGTTGCAAGCTGCTCAGACAGCAATGCTGTTCGGCGCAGGTAATCCGCAATAATACGCTCCACCTCTATCCGCTTGTCCGTCAATTCACCGAACAGGCTCAAAATCGTCTGCCAGCTCTCATTCCGTTGAAACATTAGGGTTGGCGCAATCCGGTTTAACCGTTCATAATGCTGGGCATGCACCTCAGTACAGACAATCAAATCCGGCTGCAGCCGTTCGACAGCTTGCAGGTCCGGGTACTCATAAGTTCCGAGCATTTCCGTTGTCTTAAGTCTTTCCCTGATATATTGGGGGAATCTTAACCCTGCACTGCCCGTTCCTACACTCCCTGCCGGGGATATCCCAAGCGCAAGCAAATGGTCTGCATATTGAACGTCGAGTACGGCGATACGCCTCGGAGAAGCGGTGACGCAATATTCGCCTCGCATATGACAAATTACCGGGCCTTGCAGCGACTCGTACGATGAGGCCAGGCGATCCGGCAGCCCAGAATATGCTGAGAGAGCACGGATCCCTGAAGCGGTAGTGCGCCTGTAGATCTGCGGGGGAACTCCATGATATTTCTTAAATGCCCTGCTAAAGTAATACATGTCGCGATAGCCCGTTTTTTCTGCAATTTCGCCGATGGGAGCATCCGTATGACGCAACATCCGCTCGGCACTCTCCATCCGCAGCTGGATTACATATTCCATCGGTCCTAGTAACTTCTCCTGTTTGAATCGCCGCTGTAACTGTCTTGTACTGCATCCGGCAAGCGCTGCCAGCTCCTTAAGCTCCAGCTCCTGACGATAATGCCCCGCTATATAGGCAGCGACAACATCCACCATATCCGCCTCTGTGCCTTTCTGACCACATTCATACTCCATAATAAGCTCGTAAAGCATTCCTTGCAGTAGCGCATTCGCATGGAAACGCTCCAGCCCTTCGCCCCGGCTCCATTTGGCTTCGATTTGTTCCGCAGTCTGATGCAGTTCAGCCAGGAGCACAGGACGGTGAACAAATGAAGTTCGTAATGGGTGATTGCTCTGCGGAAACAGAACATGGGCAGCCCCCAACATTGGAAAAGCCTTGTACATAATAACGGTATAATGAATGGTTTCTGATCCAGCAGTCAAAGTAAATGCTGATCCCTTGACTGCGTGACAAGCGAAATAGGCCTGGATATGGCAAATTTCGCCATTCATCACAAGCCTACCTTCCCCGCCGCCTGCCAGCAGCAACACATTGGCTGTTAATCCGGTTTCGCTCATAACGCCGCCGGGTGGCAAAGTACCGCTAAGCACATCAAGCATCTTGATCGTTGTATCACTCCATAAACTTGCCTGTTCTTTGAGCGGCATTTCTCTCATCTCCTGACAATAGCATCCTCTGTTTAACGGGCGCACTTGAATAGGATTAAATGCTTTAGTGAAAGCGCGTCCGCAACATAAGTGAGTGCGTTACTGTTGTCATTTTAATTGAGATTCATTCTCATTGTCAATTTTCGGACATTTTCCGCAATATTCCGCCGACATCCTGTAATAAAAACAGCAGGTGATACGCTTGTTTTTTGCAACCGGAGCTAGGTCATTGTTCTCTGTGAACCTGGTAAACGGATTGCGTCTTACGCCGAACAATTGTCCGGGAGCTATCCGGGTTAGGAAAGCAAAATCGGCTTGCATTCGTTGCCTTTCTTGCCCAAATTCATCTGTTCCAGGAGAATACAACGGGGCAATGCGTACCATAATATTCTCCCAAAGTACTGCCATGGAGACGGGACCAATTGCAGCAAGTGTGTGCAGCAGCGGCGCAAGACGTACCGCGAAAATTTCCTCTACGATCTCTTCTCGCCAGGCTTCCCTGTCTTCGGGTGCCGCCGTCGCTCGAAGCCCGTTTAGCGCAAGGAAAGGAAAACGCGTATCCCCTTTAAAAGCTGGGGAAGCCGGATGATAGAGGAAGCAGTTCTCCAGCGGGATGGAGACTTCCCGGTTATGAAGGGTCATAGCGGTCAGCATCGGCGCGATCCACAGATAACCGATCCGCTTGGCCAGCATGGAAGCGGCAACCTGCATATCAGGCGCACCGATATAACCCTTAAGCCAGCTTACATACTCGCGGCATGCAGCTTCTTCGTGCAACTGGCTAAGAGCAATTGTACGAACGTTGCCTTCAGGCGGTTCACCTACCCACAGACGATATTCCTCCGCCATTTGCTTCCAAGAGGCAGACGACAGATAGTTGTCCATTTTAATGTGATCCCAACAGCGCTTCCGCCGTTTGATCTACAATAATGTTGAGGGCAATTGGGCCATAATAAGCGATCCAGAGCGTTGAATTCACATTGTATACGCGGTTATTTTTAACGGCATCATGAGATTTCCAGACCGGACTGTTCGCCATTGCCTCTGCCTCTTTGGCAAACAATTCATCCGATAACAGGAAATAGTGATCTGCTCCGATATCAGCGATGGTCTCCATCGAAATTTCAACGGAGGTATCATCTTTGATCTCCTGAACGAATGCAGGGATATTCAATCCCAAATCCTCATAAAGAATGCTTCCGGTCCGATGTTCGGGACCGTGTACGCGAATACCTTCCGGTCTTGGGCGAATCAGAGCTACCGTTTCGTCACCCAGCTTCGCCGACAGCTGTTCCCGCAGTCCGACGATTTTGTCCTCGTAGACTTGACGCACTACCTTCGCCTCCGCCTGCTTGCCCGTTATCATACCGATGGTAGCCGATGTATCCCGCCAATCTTCATAGAAGTCGAGTACTATTGTGGGCGCTATTTTACTAACGCTGTCATACACCTGCTCCTGAAAGTCCGTCATCAATATAAGATCCGGATTCATCGCTACAATAGCTTCAAGATTGGGCTCATCGCGTGTGCCCAGGACCTTCACATCACCCAATTGTTCACTTAAATATTCTGGAAACTTTGCATCTTTCGCTCCAGCCACAACGCTGCCTGCCGGATGCTCGCCTATCGCTAACAATTGATCGACGAATTTCACATCAAGCGCGGCGATGACCTTCGGCTTCTCAGTCAGCGTATATTCACCCTTCATATGCGAGATGGTAACCGGGAAGGCTGTAGTCTGAGCCTGTGTCTCAGATGTAGGTGACGGCTCGGCTGAAGCAGATGGCAGTGCGGCAGTGCCCGCATTTGCTCCCCCTCCAGTACCGCAAGCCGTTAGCACAAGTACCAGTGCCATCATCCATATCATTAATAGTCCTGCTTTTTGGGCAGCATCTACCTTTCTAGCGGTTGCTTGCCTCTTCTTTGTTCTTTTCATGCTGACTCCCCCTTATGTATGATAATGATTTTCATTATCAGATCAATAAAGCGAGTATAATCTATCTTCATACTCTATTTCCATGTACTTTTGCGACATTGCAGCCGGATTAATGCGACATTGCACACCATAGGAACGACTCAGGAGAATCGCGACTGACTACAAAAATTCCACACAAGCACCCAATTCTCCAATTTCAACAAATTTTCTTTGCTCCAGTTCTGCAATTATGCCAACACAGTCGATGGTAATATTGCTCAATTCAAGCTTTTCCTTCTCCAGAAACTGATCATCGAGCAATCTGGCTACTTCAGAAATGTTTCTCCCATTGCACTCCCTGCTTCTTCCCAAAATGAAAAAAGGTATCTTTGTGTAAAACAAAGATACCTTTTTTCATTAAAAGCTTACGGCTCAATCCCCCACACAAGCTGACCATTCATATACCCGGTGACCTGTTCATTGTTGATGAACTGACTGCTGGATGCCTTGAACGAATAATCATTAGCCTGGTTGTAATTGGACCAGTCGGTTTTGGAGAAACGGGTTTGAATTTCTGCGCTCTGACCTGGATTAAGTGTTCCAGCCGAACTCGTGAAACCAATTTCCAAAACATAATCTGCACTGGCAACAGGAGTCGCCAGCTTAACGAAATTTCCGGTTACATTCGCATTTCCGATGCTGGCCCAGTCGATCCAGAAACTCTGATCTTTCTCGCCATCAATCGTATAGTAATACCGGACCTTCACATCACTTAGTTGAATCGCTGAATCACCGGTATTGACTACTTTGATTTTGGGTGAAATCCCGTTGGTGGAGGCACTTGTGTTGCCATTAAAAGCTTGGACCGTCAAATCTCCAGTGGGTACTGGAACACTGCTATCCGCTACGTTCACTGTAAGAACAGCATTATTTCCTCCATTAAAATGAAAGGTTAGGGTATTCTGTCCCAGCGGCAGCGTGGAAAGATAGGATTTTTTCAGAACAACAGCAGCGCTTGATGCCGTATAATCCTGACTCGCTAAAAGTGTAGAATTTCCATTTGTGATACTTGCAAGCTGGTGTCCATTTAAGGTAAGGACTACGGAAATATCCTGGGCTAGATTCGCCGCTTTATCAAATGCAGCGCTCACGGGCGCAATGGATGCGCTTGGCGTGGAATCGACAATTTTCACTTTTAATACGGGATCTTGTCCTTTATTAAAATTAAAGATGATCGAATGCTCGCCAACCGGCAGTGTCGCCAGAAATGCTTTTTGAGCAGCAGCGTATTTCCACTCAAGGTATAATCCTGAGTCGCTGTCAATGCATTGGCGCCTGCCCGGAGAGCGGTTAACGTATTGCCGTTTGAATTCACGGTGATGGCTTTGTCATTCTGATTGGAGGCATTTTTATCAAATTCGACGTTTGCAGGTGTAATAGACGCACTTGGAATTGGATTGTTAACCTTCAAATCAGGCAGCTCATCGAGCGTGATTACATAATTGCTTTGGTACAGCGTTGTTAAGGTAGCCGGATAATTAAAGGCGGAACTCATGAGATGCTCACCATACCACGGTAAGAAATAGAGCCAGCCCGATTTTTCCTCTGTCAGATTCTGAACGCTTGGAACGGTGTCGTTCTCCGTCATGGCTACCATTTTCGTACCGCCGGTTAAATCAACAAGCTGATAGAAAATCGAGGTAATCGCGTCCTCATTGGGCACACCAGACAAACCGTCATAGCGGTTATAGATCGTGTTGTATTTATCATAGCCTACAATATCCACCTGATCATCGCCGGGATACCATGCGGGAGAAGTGCTGTACACATAGCTGTTGTAGGTCCAGATCAAATTGTGCAGACCGTACGTTTCTGTAAGTTCAGTATAGAGCAGGTCCCACAACTGCTTGTACACCTCCGAGCCTGCCGAAGCCCACCAGAACCATGCACCTTCTCCATTCAATCCACCGTTGCCCTCCGCCTCATGGAAGGGTCTGAAGATAACCGGCACATTGTTATTTTGCAGAATCTGCAGTTGCTCCGCCAAATCCCCAATGGCCAGTTGTACATATTGGTATTCTTTCGTACCTGGAACTACTGCATTGGCTGTATTAAAATTGGTTTCTGTCGGCTTGTAGGTGGCTTTCTTCCAATCCACAAATTCCCCGAGCTGATAGGCGGTGAAATCTCGGGGCACAGTGATATGCCAGCTGTTTGTCGCAATACCACCCCGGTTATTCACCCAATCGATCATCCGGGCGGTCGTACCATCCTCCCAGCCGTAAAGCGGATTGTAGTTCATCAGATCAAATCCGCGGATGGCCGGATACTTTCCCGTTAAATTATGAATCCAATCAAACTCCAGCTCGGAATTGCCGTCATTTCCGCCTCCGTAAATCTCCTGCTGGCCGGAGATCATATGATTGCCGTAAACCTCCGTTAAATAATTCATCAGAAGCTGAGTTTCTGGAGTGGCTTGAGAATCACTGAGGACAGGTTGCACATCCAGGGGATCAAGGTCAGCATAATCCACAGTGAAGGTATCAAAATAAGCGAAACCCCAGCCAGCCTTCAGTTGAATAGTGTTGCTGCCTTGATTCAGCTTGTGATAGCCAAAATCGAAATTCGACCATGTGGTCGTATAGGGCAGCATATACGACCCCTTCGTAACGCCGTTAACGGCTAAAGATTGAAGCCTGCCGTCAGCACTGAGCTCCTGCATATAACGTGTGGAGATCGTATACATGCCGGTTTCTGGGACAGTCACTGTGAAGGAAATTGTACCGGAATTCTGCATCCAGACAAATCCGCTTCCAGAGTATCCGGGTTTGGGCTGTCCGTAAATTTGGGTCGTCACTTGAAGATCGGAGGTGAGCTGAGCGTTTTCGCTTTCAATTGTGAAAAGTGCGTTGTCTGCATGAACGGGCGGCGCTGTCATCAATCCAAGTAGCAGAGTAAATGCCAGCATCATTGTGATTGCCTTCTTGAGCAAATTTTTCATTTCCACCTTTCCTCCCTATGTTAAATATGGTAAATAAAAGTTCAATATACCATCTCTTGGATGCGCTTTCATAGATAAGATAGCATATATTCCATATTTTGTAAATCTATCAAATCGAGAAAATTTCCACATGCAAAAAAACTCCCACCAATATTTATTAGGAGGAGTTAAATAACATTGATTCATACAAACTACTCATTAATGACAGGTACGTGTGAATCAACAAATAGTTTACCCAATAGATAAGAAGACAGGTTTGTTATCATGTTTGTAGATTTCAAAACTTCTTCGGACCACGGGGAACCAGTTCACCGGATTAGAAACACTTATGGTGAAACTAGCTCGGCATTTTTACAACTTATAGAAAACTCACTTATACTTGTGACATGAATTTTTTCGGAAATGATATTGTGTGTTATATTACATACATCTCTAATTATAATTTCATTTTTATTTTCAAACACCCTGATTCCTTCAATACTTTGAACACCATTTAAATCAAATTCTACCTTTACATAATCCATGTCAAAATTAGATATACTTTTGCCGAAATAACCAGTGATATAAAATGTATGTGTTAATAACACAAATAATATGAAAAATGAGACTATTGGCGATAAGATATTAAACAAAAGTTTAGATAATCTGCCTTTTCTTTTATTCGAAAGAATTTTCATGCCAATTAATAGCAGTATTGGAACCAAAAGCATCCATACTTCGATTATTAAAGAATACTTGATCTGAGAATTTAGATACTCTACATTTAACAAAACTATATTGGGTATCGACGTTATTTGTCCCATTATTCTTCTAATAATAAGTTCTAATAAACTTGCATCCTTCGATTTATATAACATGATATAAGCAAGGTATGGAACTGAAATCAAAACACCCCAGAGCAATGAGAAAAATATGAATAGATATAGTAATGTTATTACTATAAATTTCAAAAATCTTTTCTCACTATTTCTTTCAGAAATGTTTTTCATAGAATCCTTTAAGTAAATGTGTACTCCACATGGAATTACAAAAGGAAGTAGTGTACAAATGACAATAAAACAAAATAAAAATGAATAGCTATAAACTAATGTATCATCAAATTTAATCGGATTTTGATAAGCTGTAATTATTGAAAGAGCTTCATTTTTAGCCTTACTTTGCAAAACAATAAACCCAATTGTGTAATACAATTTTACTGTAATGAAGCCTGTAACAATCCCAATGACTAGTTTTAAATACCAAGGCACTTTTAAATACCAGATAAAAAAAGAAGAAAAAGGAATGTACTTTTTATTTCTTTCTAAGAAATCAATTATTTTTTTGATAAAAACTTTATAAATCTCAAAATAGTTCATCAAAAAATACTCCTCGGTTTGCTAGGCTCGTATGTTTAAAATCTAAAAATAGTTGATTACTTTTGTAACTTCCATAAAAAATAATATGAACTTTTTTCAATTTCTTCATCAGATGTTAGTGCTTTCCCCATTTTGTTATACATGTCATATAAAAGTCTAGTTCCCCCTACTGCTGCTACAATTTTCCCAATATCTTTTGGAAGTAATCCACTATACAGACCGATTGAAGCAATAGAAGATACAAAAATAATATCTTTGACTATTGAGCCTGTGAGATGTTTTCTATTTCTCTTAATAGTCTGTTCTATTTTATTCAATTCCGGATTAATTTTATCTCTAAATATTCCCTTTAATTCTTTTGAATTATAATTATGATTCCCCTTAACTACACTTGATAAGGAATCTCTATATACTGAAAAAGCTTCACCATCTTTTAATCGAAGATTTACAATCTTCTCAATACTTGTATCTCTAAGAACCGGTAGTAGATGCGTAAGGCCTTCCATTAGATTTGTGGACTTTTGAGCGTCCTCTTTGGAGTGAAGAGCATTTAAAATATCAAAGTCAATATCTCTATTAGTAAGGTATGAAATATCGTATAAATTCACTAAAGAATTTTGATGATATAAATCTTCAAAGATCGGAGAGGTCAAAGATTCTAATAATCCGCTCTCGATAATAGCGCTTTTGGGTAGTTGAATAGAGCGCCCCTTCTTAGCTAATCCTTTTATGGAATCAGGGATATAATTACGGAAATGCACAAATGATTTTCCATGTATTATGTATTTTTCAGGACCACTTATTTCAACAAAAGGCTCTTCATCTACATAATTAACTGTATAATCTACATTATCAAGGTATTCTTCTATAAGAATTTCCTCGACTAATGACATATTCTCTCCGAAACTCACTTCTTCTTTTGCTAGTTTATCTAAGCAAGAAGAACACAAGCATAGATACTCAGATGAAAATTTAATAATATTATTTTCTACCAATGGCCGCAATTTTAGTAAAAGACATACATCAAAAAAAAGTTCACTTAAAGGAATATTGGTATCTTCTTGATACTTATCAAAAGGTGAAGGTATAAAAATCGTATCAGCATATAAAGATGCAAATCTGGCTAGATTATCAATATTATTAATTCTACAATCAAAATCTGAACATGGCGTCGGAAATCCTGCTAAACTCCTGTTTACACTAAAGTTAAATAAAGAATGATCTAGAGGGGGACTGACATCCACTAGCACAAACAAATTTTTCATGAAAGTCTCTCTATCTCTCTTATTCCATTCATAATGAATTTTTTTGAATGCTTTATCTGGACGCTTCAGACCAATTGAGTCGAGATATTTATATAACTCCATCAACATCACCCCTAATAACTTTGTAGTTCAGATACCGCATCTATCAGTAATTCCATATATAGAAGTCCAATTAGGCCATCCTATTGTTGCCTGTTCATAGCTCTTCCTAGTAAGGATAACATATACTTTTCACAAGTGGAATATATTGTACTTTATTGTCATGTTTTGTTTCAAAACCCAATTCAAAGTCCTATCCTTATTAAATACTGACTAATAAAAATAGAAGAACCAAAAGCACTATTAAGGCGAGGACAGCAGCTTCTTTTTTTACTAAAAATTTTAATACATCACCTATAAAAACCGTCAACTCCACCCGATTCCCTTCCCGATCATACACAATCCGCTCCACCAGCTTCTTCAAAGCTCGATTCTTCTCTTCACTCGTCACTGAAGTGCTCCACAACTCCCTAAACTCACCTATCCGCTCATATATCTGCTCCACAGTCGGATAATTACCTTCATCTACTACTACCTTCCGCAAATCCTTCAACTCTTCCTCCAGCTTCTGTATCTGCCTTGACCGGATAGCTTTACACTCCAAAAAAACTTGCTTCGTTATCATGTCCTCTTCATACGATTCATGCAGCTTGTCCAACGCTCGTTTCTGCTTCTTCAATTCCTGCGCTTTGACCTCGATGATCACTTGAGTATCATTATACCGACTGCCATGCATTTCAATTTCCCGCAAAATGTTTGGATCAACATGGATAATCCGATCATACAGAGCATTGAAAAAATCAGCATCCATTACCTTGCCACGCTGTTCACATTTGCTGCCATCTTTGTACTGGTGATAGCACAATGCACTCCAATGTTGCCCCTGCTTCTTGTTCTCTCCCACCCGGAACCTCATCCGCGAACCGCATTTCTCACAATAAAGCAAGCCTGACAAAGGAAAAATATTACGTCTTGAATTGGGATTCAACATACGATTTTTAAGCAGCCGCTCCATAATCGCTTCATGTTCTTCCGGCGTTTTCATCTTTTCATGTGTTCCCATGACTTTAATCCGCTCTTCTACGGGTACAAGTTCCACCTGACCACGCTTGGAACGGGTTTTGCCATAAGTGATATAACCCAAATGGATCTCGCTTGCTAGCAATCTTTGAACCGTAATATTTGACCATCCCTTGTTCTTTCCATCGGGCTTAATGTTGTATGGCATAGGTATCTTGTTATCCGTCAATCAAATGGCGATATGACCAAGGTTTGTTCCATTCAAATACTTTTCAACAATCGCTCGATAAATCGGACGCTTGGTTTCATCCACCAATACCGACCTTATGTTCTTATCGTAGTAGTAAGGAAACGGTGGCTTTCCGTTTGTCCACATGCCTTTCTTCGCTCCGGCCTCCTTGCCCTGCTTCATTCTTCACTTAATCGTTTTGTATTCTATTCGGGCAAAAATAGACATGAAATCAAAGGATACATCGTCATTGTCTATTTCTAGATCGTATATCTTGTTTGGTGTGATAATGACCGTTTCTGAGTTTAAGAATGTATCTTTAATGAGTGCCCAATCCTTGTTTTCTCCACGCCCTAAACGGTCAATATCCATGACTACTACCCCATCATAGAGCTGGTCTTCAACATGTCGAAGAAACTTCTGCATTTCCTTACGGGACTCGATCTTTTCACCTGAGGCCACTTTTTCATATAGCCTATAAGTCCAATTTCGATTATCGACCAAGGTCAGAAGGGTATCCCTATGCTTCGAGAGAACGTCTTCAAACTCACCATCATCCCGTGATTTTCTTAAATAAACGGCTACGTGTTTAATTGTTTTACTTTCCATAATAGTTTCTACTCCAAACCTGTTAAATTTTTGCTGCCTTTCAAGTAGAATGTTGAGCATTTTTGATGACAAATCATCGAATATGACAACTGTAAAATTTCGGAGGCGTAGTTCATGAAGAAATGTGAATATGTAATCAAGGAAAGTAATCAGCCATCCGACAAAGCGTTGCGGCAATTTCATGAACATGTGGCCCGGATATTGAGCCAAACTGTCCAAGCCGAGGCCGAGATAGACATACCTCTCCCCAAGTGCATCATTCTACGCAAGACAGTCAGAAAAATTAACAAAATAAAAACAAGCCAGAGCACATGACAAATCCATGCTCCGACTTGTTCTATTTCAGGCTATTTTGAATGAATTCCCGTTTCGACTTTTTCAGATACCTTAGCGAATTCTCGAAGGAATACAGGTACATAGAGCAAAGCATCTTCAGCTTTTCGACTGAGCCATCCGCAATCACTTGCATAATGGCCGGGTGCAGAATCTTACTAAACATAATGTTTTATTTTTATAATCTAGGTCTTATAAACCACAGTCCCATTGTACTGTAACATGGTAGAAGATGTAGCGCGATATTTCCATGATTCAACGCAAAAAACTTCTAATCAACACTGAGCCGCAAAAGCTTCTTTGAAAAATTGATTCACCCAAACATCCCATCAATGACAAGTCAAATATCCCATACGGAGGGAAATTCGCTTATTTATTTATTTGTTTGTTTACTTAAATGCCCATAACTTCAAGCGTACCAAGGCTTCTTACAACTTAAAGTTTCGGAGCGGCTTTCCGTACCATACCAAAACATGCCATAAGAGTTTTAATTCTTGAAGTACTTCTTTTTCGGTTCCTCGGTCCCGCCATGCTGAAGGATCATGCTTTAAGTGCATAGCAGCAGATCCAATCATGCTCGCATCAATATAACCGTGATGAGCAATACGCTTAGCCAAGGAGGGCATCGAAGGCCCTCTAAAATCTGAAGGCACTTCGTTTACCCACATCGCGAATCCCATGTGCCAATAGAGTTGGATGGCATACTGTAAACATATTTGCTCCAGGACTCGCCCTGTTGGAGTACCCTTGAATGAAGGATCGGCAACTAAAATTTCCACATCTTCCTTTAGACGAATGTTTCCATGAACTTGCGCCTCAATATAGTGGTTAAGATTACGTTTAGCTTCACCCTTTGAAGGGTCTGTAAACGGCATTGTGAGGTTGACCCGAAGATGGTCGACTAATTTTTGTGATTGAAGATCTTTTTCCCCTAGAGCGGAATCTCTTAAGAAAATCTCCTCTAATAATGCCGCCATCATATCCTCAAATTCTGCATATGTCCCTTTCTGTACAGGGTTTTGATGCGAATCCATATAGGTGTATGTACTGCGATAAGAAACCTCAGGGGATAGGAGGAAATAGCAGGAGCCAAAGCGCGGAGCTGGCCCATCCGAATGACGCATCAAATCAAGAGCGCCATATTTAGGGCGTTCGCTATTCGAAGCACCCTCTTGTTGGTATGCCCCTCCAAATAGTCTTTCCTCCCACAAATCACGTGGACCGCCAGAATAGGCTGATACACTACCACTGGATAACAAGGTCTCAAATTGGCTCTTGTACACGCCTTGCTCCAATAGCGCCTCTGCAACACTTTTCTTTACCGGATCTAGTCGATCTGGATGGAAATGTAGAGCAATCTTCGCATGTGACTTTATCTTGACCACAGCATCTTCAAACTCTTCCCGATCCACATTAGACATTTGAAGAATTTCATGGATGGTCTGAACTGCTTCACTTTTTCGAGTTCGCGCGTAATTCGTAACATATTCTAAAGCCGATAATTGTGACTCCGATAGTTCCTCAGTGAACTGAGACTCTCTTTGTTTATTGGCATTTGCATCGCCTTTCCACTCCATTGCTTATTCACTCCTTTCTAGACCCAGTACATAAGAAAAGAGACTTGATTTCTCCTCTCACTGTATCAAACGCTTCTTCACTTAAAACTTCATATCCTTACCATCGCAGATTCCGATAACTTTACATGGATCTCGAATGATATAAATTCAAGATCGAATGTTGCTGGCTTGAACATCGTATGCGCGTTATGCGTAATCTTCCTTTTTCGCAGGAGTAATCAACTCGATTTGCTCGTAAGGTGCTGTCAAATAGGGACTCAAAACAAATACCATTCAGTTAATCGTCAGTGTCACAACCACTCAACCATAATTAGAGCGTCTCAGCCAATTTCTGAATCTTTGAGTGGGAAATTAAATATACATTGCCTATAATGTCGATTTTGCTGCCCTTCACACGTACAGCACCATCTTTGTCTGCCGCCACATAAATATCCATTTTATTTGATAAAGGGAAACGCTCCTCAATCATTGCGGTGTTATCATGATCAAAATGAGCTTCAAAAGAAAAGTGATTAAGAGCCATACCTTCACAAACAGTGCATTCATCCACATATTCATCAGACATGTTCATCCCACCAGCACTTGTTCCCATTACAACAGCATTGCTTTTTTTAATCAAATCCGATAATTCATATTCCGTCAAAAGGTGCTTTTGGTCCCGAGCGGTTCCACCACATAAAAAAACGACAGAGGCGTTTTGAATTAATCGCTGGGCATCTTCCTTCTGCGTGCGGTCATCAATGAAATGATATTCATCAAAAAAAATGTTAGCCTGATTAAACCATGTCCTTTCAAAAACACTATCAATATTAACTTGTTCATCACTAAAATCAGACGATTCAGCGCTAATCATAACCAGCGATTTTCTGTCTGTTATATCCTCATGCAACACATTGACTAGCTTCTCAGAAAAACCCTTATCATAAAACCAATCTAAGTAATAGTGAGTTTTCATCCGTAATTTTACCTCCATATGTAATATTTAAATTTATCCATTCCATTTATACCATGAATATCGTACCATATAATGGAATTCAATAAATCTTACAAATTGATTAAAACAAAATAATGCCAGCATCATTAGTTCCTTCGGTGAATAGCAAAAAGACTTACTCGAGGTATCGATCCCTTCAAGTAAGTCTTTATTTCTAAAGTTATAACGTTACTAGTCCCTTAAACGAAAACATACTCCCCATCACCAATCGAAATCGTCTTCCCTTTCAGCTCTAACGAATCCGTTTCAAAAACCACCTGCTTGAATTGGTTCTCGTCTCCTTGCACGAAAGCAAATGATCTATCGCCAATCTTAAGGCTGAAGGTATCATCCTCTGACTTCGTAACAGGCAGTCCGAATATGGTTCCCCAATGGTTGGCTGCAGCTTCAGGATCGGAGACATGAAATACAGCACGGACGATTTCGACTTCTCCCGCAGGATGAGGTTTAATGACTCCAGATGATGTTAATCTTTCCACTCGCTCTGTATCCGTTCCGCTCCATTGAATGATGAACGGATAGACCAGTCCCCCAAAGTCACCAGCAATGGTCATCATCCGCCACTCTATTAATCTGCCCTCGTTATCTAGACGTTTACCATCGATAATTGGAGATAATGATAAGCCTGCTGCTTTCAGGGAAGCCGCTACTTCTTCAATATCATCCGTCCGGATGACTACTCTACTTAGAACTTCATGTTCTGGTAAAAGTTCAACTGCATCTTTCACCACTAGATTATGTTCAGTTGCCTTTGCCAGCTCAAGATTCTCAATGCCCAGAAACTCGAGATAGGTTAGCCCAAAGTAACTTAAGGCATTATAGGTTCCCCAATCTTTATGAGAGCCTCCCTTAAAAGCAACCAATCCATGAGCTCCAAAGATCTCAACCGGTTTGGCCAAATCATTGACATAGTGAACTAAATGATCCCATTTCATCGTTGCCATGATTACTTCACTCCCAGCTCAGTAGTACGTTTTACGGCTGCCAGAACACTTCTTTGCAGACCCGCTGCGAAATCACTGTTGTTTAATTCGTACAAGCCATGCATTCCGACACCGCCAGGTGAATTATTAATATCCAGCAGCTGTCGTGGATGCAGCCCTGTCTGTTGCAGCATTGCTACCGAGCCCATCAGATTCTCCAGTGCAACCTTCCAGGCTTGCTCACGCGGCAGTCCGGCAAGTACACCTGCATCCACGAGAGATTCAATGAAATAATAGATATAGTTAGGACCCGCCACACCAAATCCAGTGAAAACATCCATTAACGCCTCATCCAGATATTGTACTTTTCCAAAGCCGAGTAGGAAATGCTCCACTTGATCACGAGTAGCATAAGCATTTAACGCTACACCACTATAGCCATATCCTGTATCGGTTAAAGTATTGGGGATAACCCGGATAATGGACCGTTCAACTCCAAAATACCCAGCTAACTGATCATTTGTCACACCCGCCACAATCGATACGATTGCGGCAGAAGCTGTAGCGAATTGTTGTACGTTTTGACCAAGGGTAGTTAAATCATCCTGTGGGCGAACTGCCACTACAATCACATCTGCTGTAGACAGGTTATGCTCTTGCGAACTCTCCGTATCTACACCGTATTTGGTATTCAAAAACTGCAGACGCGTTTCATTAATATCCGATACACTAATTTGATTTACAGACAAGGTGTTATTCGCTATACATGCGCGGATGATCGCTTCCGCCATCTGTCCGCCACCAATAAAATGAATCTTTTCTTTGGTCACTTCGTTCACTTCCTTAATTAATTGTTGTCCCAAGCTTCAGGTAAAATGAAACCATCATATTTTTCTAATCCAAGAATATATTCTTCAAACTCTTTGGATTCATAAGCAGCTTTCAAATCTTTAGCCCACTGAGAATTTTCATCCTTTTTATTAACCGATACGATAATTCTGTGTTCCATAGGTGTGTTTTCTATTTTCAAAGCATCCGTAATCTTTCTGTCCGAATTAGCAATATAATTACCATTTACAACGCCATAATCAACATCTTGAAGGGAGACAAGGATTTGAGCGGGGTCCAATATTTTAATATCAATATTATATTTATCCGGTTCCATACTATTAATATTAAAATCCGCTACGCCTGCCCCTTCTTTAATTTTGACCCAACCCAATTCTTCCAGAATACGCAGTGCACGCTCTTGGTTTACCGGATCGTTCGGAACAGCTACGGTTGTACCGTCTTTAACATCGTCTAGCGTGGTATGATTTACAGAATAAAGACCTTGTGGAGCACCTGGAACATAAGCAATTCCGACCATATCTGCATTGATTTCTTCGTTAATGGCCTCCATATAAGCTGTACTTTGGAATATGCTTGCGTCAATGGAACCTTCCTTCATTGCTGGATTGACCTGCATGTTTTGCGAGAAGGTTTTAATGTCAACGGAATACCCTTGTTTCTCTAGAATCGGTAGAATCGATTGGCGGAATTGTTCCTCATAGGTTCCAACACCAAATCCAACGGTAAGCTTTTTCTTATCTCCAGAATCCCCCGCCTCTTTATTGCCACAAGCCGTCAACACTGCAAGAACACCTATCATCATCACTAACATTAACTTTTTCATACTTACTTCCCCTATTCCAATATAGATTTTTTAAATTGTGCCAACGCCTCATCCGTCACATTGAGTGGGATTGCGCAATTTGGAGATAGAATAAACGGCTGGTCTTTCATTAACTTTAATGCATCTTCAGCCTGCTGCTTGATTTGGGCAATATCGTTTACCGCAAACAACCCATGATCGACTCCACCCACTTTAGTAGCTTTGAGATTTGCCTCTAACCCTGGATTCCCCTCGGCTATCGTATCCCAACTGATCCCGTCAATCCGATAATCGTTGAACTTCTCAGGCTGGGCGTAGGCTCCACAAGTATGAAGAATGTTTTTTCCATAGCTTGCTGCTTCTAACACAATAGAATCATAAGGTCTGGAGAACTCATCAAAACTTGCTTCATCAAATAATCCGGGGTGAGCTGTGCCCGTCACTGCGTAGAACAAACCGTCAGAACCCGCTTGCTGTAACTCTTGTACATAATCGGCTAAGGTTAAGGAAATCGCATGTAGCGCATGATGTGCTGCCGCTCGATGTTCTTTAAACAAGGATTCCAAAGTTACCGGGTGCTCAATACCAAACACCGTTTTAGTAACGTAAGCAGAACGCCCTACAATAAATAGCAATACTGTTAATGGAGAAAATACAGTTTGGATTAGCGGGGTGTCTGGTAACCCTTGACGAATTCTTCTAACCGCATCTAAATGCTCTGCCAAAGGGGCTGACTGGACTGCCTTTTTGACGTCGATATCCCACAGACTAGCCGCTGTTGGAATAGCCGTCGTTTGCTGTCTCGGAAATACGGTCTGATAATCCGTAAAATCGTATTGATTCCCCCAAGCTTCCGCCAGATAAGTCGCTCTTGGATTAATCTTGACCCAATCCCAATCATATTTTTTCGTAAAAGAAATCGTAGTTTCTGCTAAATCATCTGCAGTTTGTTCTTTGTCGATAAAATGGCGCCAACCACTTCCGATTGGACGATCCGCCCGTTCTCCAGATAATAATGCTTTAAAACGATCTTGCTTACTCCATTCACTCATCTGTCGAGTCCCTCCCAGAATATGTAGTAACTAGTAACGGCGAATTTTTCTTGCTAGCGTGTTGCCTAAAGATTGAATACCTTGCACTAAAATAATCAGGATAATCACGGTGGCTACTACGACAACAGTGTCAAAGCGTTGGTATCCATATACGATCGCCAAGTCTCCCACGCCGCCTCCCCCTACCGTTCCAGCCATTGCAGTTGCACCTATCAGACCAATCGTCGCTGTTGTAAGAGACAGGATTAAGGATCCAACCGCCTCTGGCAATAAAAAGTACCAAATGACTTGAAAAGGAGTGGCTCCCATCGCCTCAGCGGCTTCAAGGATTCCCGGATTCACTTCAAGCAGTGAGTTCTCTACCAACCGTCCTATATAAGGTGCGATATAGATAATCAAGGGTACGATCGCTGCGCTTGTCCCAATTGAAGTATGAACAATCAATCGTGTGAAAGGCACAATCGCAACCAGTAAAATAATAAAAGGCAATGAGCGAATGATGTTGATAATTGGATTTAGTACGGCGTAAAGCGCTTTGTTCTCCAAAACCCCACCCGGACGAGTGATGACAAGCAATATCCCAAATGGGATCCCAATCAGGGAACCAACAAACAAGGAGAACCCTACCATTTGAATTGTTTCTATAATCGCCTGCAGAAATTGATCACCTGTTACTGTGGTCGAAAACATTAGATTCTACCTCCTCTACACCGACTCCATTTCTTGTTAAGAAAGATAATGCATTGTTAATCTCTGCTGCCTCACCATCGAATTGAATGATCACTGTTCCCAGTGTTGTTTCTTGAATCTCCGTCGTATTCGCAAATAAAATATTGACCTTTATATCGCAGGAGCGAATCATTTCAAACAGGATAGGCTCAGAGGCACTTGCTCCCACAAAATTAAGCTTGTACAGCTGACTTCCGGGTTCTGTTTTGATAGATTTCCGCATGCTAGAGGTCATGCTATTTTGAATAACCGTCTTCACGAAATTTTGCGTGGTCAGATGTTTTGGACTTCCGAATACATCCAGAACACTTCCTTGCTCAATAATCCGGCCTTCTTCCATGACCGCTACCTTGTTACAAATCTCTTGAATCACGGACATTTCATGTGTAATGATCATCACGGTAATGTTGTATTCAGCATTGATTTTTTTTAATAGCTGTAAGATAGAATGTGTGGTCTGTGGATCTAAGGCAGAGGTCGCTTCGTCACATAAAAGGATAGACGGATTCGAGGCAAGCGCTCTGGCAATCCCGACACGTTGCTTCTGACCACCTGATAGCTCACTCGGGTAACTCCCCGCTTTGTCACTTAATCCAACAAACTCTAGCAGCTCCATTACCCGCTGGCGGATTTCATTTTTATTCTTTTTTAGGAGAACTAGAGGGATCGCCACATTATCAAATACTTTTTTAGATTCTAGTAGATTAAAATGTTGAAAAATCATTCCGATATTTTTCTTAGCGGTACGCAACTCTTTATCGTTGTATGTTCCCAAATCACGTCCAGCGACCATAACTTGTCCTTTGGTGGGTCTTTCCAAATAATTGACTAAACGAATTAATGTGCTTTTCCCAGCACCGCTATAGCCGATAACCCCAAATATATCGCCTTTTTCGACCTTTAAATCGATCCCCTTAAGAGCATCAATAGTGGTCCCTTTCCGAGTGAACGATTTGTAAACATTCTTTAATTCAATCATTTCCATTCCCCTCAATCATCTTTAGGATTAAGCTTCCTCTTGCAGCTTCACCAGCGCTTGTTCTGCCAATAAAGCGAAGTACTTAGCAGCTGGCAATATCGCAGCTTCATCAACATCGAAACGAGGGTGATGTAAGGGATAGGCTGGACCCGATCCTATATTCACAAAAGCACCCGGTATCTGTTGTAAATAAAAAGAGAAATCTTCTCCACCCATCTGTGGAGGAATATCATGTACTTCATAGCCGAAATCTGCGGCGATCTCTTTGGTAAAGTCCGCCCATTCCCCATGATTTATCGTTGCGGGTGGACCTGGATACCAGTGTAACTGGGCCTCTGCCCCAGCTCCCGCAGCAATCCCTTCGATAAGACGAGTCATTTGTATTGGAATATTGCGGCGAATCTCTTCATTGTAAGTTCTTACTGTACCTTCTAATTCGACTTTTTCCGGCAATACATTCCATGTGAAGCCTCCATTAATTCGGGTAATACTTAACACTACTGGTTCCGTGGTGCTGTTTTGGCGACTTACGATGGTTTGTAGTGCGGTAATGATCTGAGCCGCAGTTACAATCGTATCCACACCTTTTTCAGGATAAGCAGCATGAGCGCCGACACCTTTTATTGTAATTTCAAACCGGTCAACACCGGCTGTTAAAGCTCCTGTTCTTGTTCCAAAAGCTCCCGTAGGCAAGTCAGGTGAATTATGGAGACCAAATATAGCCGCCACATCCTGGAGTCCTCCCGAGGCTAAGACGCTTTCCGCCCCATGCCCTGTTTCTTCCGCGGGTTGAAACAATACTCTAACCTTTCCAGGTAGTTCATTTTCACGAGCCTTTAATAATAATGCAGCACCTAAAATAGTAGCCGTGTGAAAATCGTGACCACAGGCATGCATCTTTCCTGGGATCTCTGAGGCAAAGGACAATTCAGTTTGTTCCTCTATGGGAAGTGCATCAATATCACAACGAATGGCCACTATGGGTCCGTGACCCTGCCCGATCTCTGCGATGAGTCCGGTTTGTAAAGGCAAGTCAAGGATGTGAATATTGGCTTGGGTCAGCCATTCCCGTAATTTTGTTGTGGTTTTAAACTCTTCATACGCTAATTCAGGCTCACGATGCAGGTTTCTGCGAACCTCTATTAATTGATTAGCTAAAGCTTGCTCAACTTCAGTCAGTGGTTTCATAGGTGACGTACTCCCCTTTCGTTATGCTTCCAGCTTTTCTTCAATCCCTTTGATGCGATCAAGCGCAGTCGATAGACTGCTTAAAATATGATCTTGCATGGCTTTTTCAGCACCATCTTCATTTTTAGCAGCGATCATTTGTAAAATAAGATCATGTTCTTCATCCGCTTGTGTGTTCCAATCCCCATGCATAGAGACGAATCGACAATAACGAAGCGAATGATCTCTTAATTGATTCAGAACCTTCTCGAAGGTTTTTAGTTCGCTGATTTCTGATAAATAATCATGGAACTCAAATCCATATGTAACAAAATTCTGATTATCACCAAGCTGGAACGAGTGTTTCATTTTTGTAATCATCGTCGTTAAATTCACAATATCTTTCTTTGTGGCATGCTTAGCTGCACTTCTTGCAATATAGCCTTCAAGCATGCTGCGAATAAGAAATATTTCTTCAACCTCTTTAAGGGTTACTGAAGCTACCCGCAGTCTTCCATTTGGCTGTCGAACCAGAAAATCCTCGTTCTCCAGTCTCTGTATCGCCTCTCTTAGAGGTGTGCGGCTGACCCCGAGCAAGGCCGCCAAATTTTCTTCATTTACAGGTTGATTCGGTTCAAACTCGCTATCAATAATTTTTTGTTTTAATTCATAGTAGGTATTATCCTTTGATAACCTTCGTGATCGTATCGCCATTTCTATACTGCTCCTCATCGATAATCTGTGGGGTCCGAATCCCAATAATATATTTGTATAATTGTATACAATTATTAGTTAAGAATGGATTGGTTAGTTACATTCCCTTCCATACCGTTCAAGCTTTTTTATACTATATTCCAATTATTCCACCTAGTCAAGTAGGAATTAAAAATCAATTTAATCCCCTCTTTTCAACACAAAAAAACCCTACAACCCTCAGGGGTTGTAGAGCTATTTTTGGATAAATAAATTTCAGAATTAGAAGGAAATAATCCCCGAGGTATGGAGTAGCACTAGGAACACTAGGATCGGCGCCACATAACGGAGCATAAACAGCCAAACACGGAACCAGCGCGCCTGTAGTCCAGCGGCTTCCGCTGCACCTTTCCAGAAATAACCGGCGAAGATGGTAATCAGCAGACCTCCAAGCGGCAGCATAATGTTAGAGGTGATAAAGTCCAACCCATCAAATAGAGATTTGCCACCAATCGTTAGCTCCGGGAACATCCCCAGTGACATCGCTAAAGGAATACTAAGAAGGAAACAGATCAGCGTCAAAATCCAAACCGAACGTTTCCGGCTCCAATTCCAGCGCTCCATTGTGAAGGATACAGGCACTTCAAGCAGCGATACAGCTGAGGTTAGAGCAGCAATCGCCAGCAAGATAAAGAACAAACCGCCGAAAAGCGCACCAAAAGGCATAGCCGAGAAAGCGGCTGGCAAAGCGATAAAAATCAGCGAAGGCCCCTGATCAGGAGCAATACCAAATGAGAACGTCGTCGGAAAAATAATCAAGCCTGCGATAAACGCGTATAACAAATCTCCTGCACCGATTGCGATGGCAGCGGTACCCAGCGATTGTTTTTTATCAACATAAGATCCGTAAGTCAGGAGAATCCCCATCCCGAGCGATAATGAAAAGAAAGCATGTCCCAATGCAACTAGCGCAGATTCCGCTGTCAACACTGAAAAGTCCGGTTTTAGGAAAAAAGATACCCCTGCGGATGCACCCGGTAAGGTTACTGCGCGAATCATTAACACTACAAGGAGTACGACCATACCAGGAATTAATACTTTGTTAAATTTCTCAATCCCGCCTGATACGCCAAGGATGACTACACCTGCCGTAATCAGAATGGCTATCCCCTGCCAAACGATCGGCATATATCCGGAGACAAACGAATTGAATTCACCTGCATAATCAGTAGTGCTGAATAGTTGTCCATTAAAAGCAATCATCGAATAGTTCAGCGTCCAGCCAGCAACAATAATATAAAAGGAGAGAATTAGAAACGGCGCAAGTACCTGCAACATTCCAGCTGCAAACCAACTCTTCCCGCCTCCAGCCCGCATAAAAGAGGTCGCCGCGCTACCACGCCCGCTGCGTCCGATAGCCAGTTCTGCCAACAGCACCGGTAACCCTATCAGCACTAAACAGACGATGAAAAGCAGGAAAAAAGCTGCCCCCCCATTTTCTCCTGTAATATAAGGAAACTTCCACATATTCCCTAGCCCAACCGAGCTGCCGATGGCGGCAAAAATAAAGCCCGCGGAAGAGAAGCGTTCCTCCTTCTCCGAGAGAAGATTTTTGTTACCCTTCATTTGATTCATTATAACGCCCCGTTTTCTTTTTTAGACCTCATTATAGCTTAAGTAACAAAGCACGTCATATGGAAATTTTCTGACTATTTTTATAACCACTCGAATTCTCTGTTTGTAAACGCTTATATTATTCATTCGGCCCTTGAATCTCATTATATCCACTAATGTCGTGCCCCATTGCTTTAATGAAACGAATTGTCTAGATCCTGACAATATTTTTAACGAAAAAGACTCCCACTAAGGGAGCCTTTTCTAAACATTATTTGCGGACAGAGAGAATGAACCTCTCAAGCTTAGCTGTATCGGTTATGCTCCGATTACATTCCAGATTATCCAGACATACGTATTGACCCACAGCAGAAATATTATCCGGCGAAACGTTCACATTCTTGGTCTTAACATAAAAGAAAGCAAGCTCTTGATGCCGATTGCAGAACATGCAGTACCCTTTTTTGTGCGTTGGTGTGATTCTACCCTCAATACCAATGAACTGTCCTTCGTACGGATAGATAATGAATAATTTATTACTGGCAATATCTATCCAACTCAAATACGTTATGTTGCGATAGTCGATGAGTTGTAGATCAGGTACTTTCAGTTTCTTATTCTTAGGGAATAGCTTCTGAATCTGCTTCAGCGTAATCGTCGGATATGACTCTAGGTATGGTTCTAATTCACTAAGATATCTCTGGAAATCTTCTGCAGTTTCGAAAGTCGATATTTGTTCCAGCATCTGCTTGTGATTCTCCGTAAGAGAAGGAAATGCCTCAATAATGTTCGTAGCAGCACTATATCTTACAGTCTCCAAGACTCTACGATCCGCAACGGTTCGCAGGGTATGCAGAACAAATTTCGTTTGTTTCTTAATTAAGTTATATTGATGGTTTCTAATAAATGGTGTACACATCGCTTTTCAGCCCCTTATTTATATTAAAAGTTCATAAGGTGCAAAGCCCATTTATAGAAACGATAAAATTAAGTTGGGCGATATATCCATCCATCGCACCTCACGCAAAGTATCGCCCTATATTAGGCTTTGCGTGAGAAACTTCTAGCTAATGGGCATTTCAACATTAGCACTGTACCACCTCCGAGCATATTTCATGCCAAAAGTATAGCACCGTATTTTAGAAGGCGCAATTCATCTGGGAATGCTTATTTGCATGCCATACCTACAAAAAAAAAGGGAGCTACATGGACTAGTCCAGTAACTCCCTCTTTTTTGACTATTCTTTTACAGCGCCGACTACGATCCCTGTCACAAAATAACGTTGCAGGAATGGATAAACTAATAATATCGGTAGCGCACTTATGAAAATCTGTGAAGCCCGTATGGTCCGTTGAGACAAGTTAGCTACAGCTGACGGATCAAGCTTGGACATATCTGCCTGAACGATAATGGTCTGCATAAACGTCGCCAGTGGCAGCTTATCCGAATCTCTGATATAGATTATACCGTCAAAGTAAGAGTTCCAATGGCCCACCATCATGAATAGGGAAACTGTTGCAATGACTGGTAAGGAGACTGGTAAATATATTTTCAAAAAGGTCTTAAAATGTCCTGCTCCATCAATAAAGGCTGCTTCCTCAAGGTCCTTAGGTACACCACGGAAGAAGTTCAGCAGCAAAATGATGTTAAACACGGCTACCAATCCAGGTAAGATAAGTGCCATCAAAGAATTCATCAGCCCGAGCTTTAGAATCAGGATATATCCCGGAATCAGACCCCCACTGAACAGCATGGTTACGACAAAATACCAAAGATAGATATTACGCGCCCGGAAAACTCTAGTTTCCTTAGAAAGAGCATAGGCTGCAACCGTATTTACTACCAGTGCAAGTGCAGTTCCTAGTATTGTCCGCTCTACCGACACCCACAGGGATGTAAGAAAATTAGTATTGTTAAAAGTTTTTGCATAGGCCTCCAAAGTGAAGCCAATTGGCCAAAAGGTGACCAACCCAGCATTGGCTGGGGCGGACGCACTAAGAGATACCATGAGTAAGTGATACAATGGCAGCAAGCAGAGCACCGAAAGGATAGTTAGGAGCACATTATTGAATATGCTAAATATTCGATATGGAAGGGTTTTATGGTACATTTGTTGTCATCCTTTCTAGAAAATTCTGTACCCTGCAAATCTATAGGCAAGTCGGTATGAAATAACGATTAGAATTAAACTAATTGCTGATTTAAAAAGATTAACTGCGGTCGCAAAGCTGAATTGTCCGCTGAGAAGACCTTCTCTATACACAAAGGTATCAATGATATCCCCTTGTTGATAGATCAAAGGACTATATAGGTTAAATACCTGGTCAAAGTTGGCGTTCAATACATTGCCCAGTGCCAAGGTCGCAATTACAATAGCAATTGGAATAAGTGCTGGTATGGTAATATACATCGTTTGCTTCCAGCGACCTGCCCCATCCACTTCAGCAGCTTCATAAAGTGATGGATTAATGCCGGATAGCGCAGCTAGGAAAATGATCGTGTTGAAACCAAATTCTTTCCAAACATCACTGGCTATGATGGTAAATCGGAACCAGTTGCCGTCCCCTAGAAAAAAGATCGGTTTTATGCCGAAAACGGACGAAATAAACTGATTCACGATCCCTGTTTGAGCTAGGATATCGATCAGAATTCCTGAAAGGGTAACCCATGACAAGAAATGCGGTAGATAGACGAGTGTTTGAATCGATCTTTTAAGGCCCATATTCCTTACCTCATTAAGCAACAAGGCGAATATAAAAGGAATAATCAGGTTCAAAACAATCTTGGAGCAAGCAAAAAACAGTGTATTCCAGGTAATTTGCAGGAAGTAATCGTTCTCCCACATGTACCTAAAATGCTTAAGTCCGACCCATTCGGAATCAAAAAATCCTAATGCAGGCTTATAATCCTGAAATGCCATGAGTATTCCTGACATGGGGATATAAGAAAAAATAAAAACCATAATTGCCGCCGGTAATACCATGAAGTGGAGCACCCATGGTTGTTTATAGCCTTTTTTTCTTTTTCTTTTTATACTTGGTTTATTTTCCAGGCCTACCTGCTGTATTGAATTAGCCTCCATAGCTCTCTCCTGTTCCCAAAAAAAATATTTTGTGTGTGATGGGGATCTCTGCTATAAATAGTATCAGGCGTTTCTCAGGTTTGACTATATAACATTGTTAGGCTTGATATGGTTTTATTAGGACATCATCTGGAGGGTACATTTATGAATATTTGGAAGCGCTTTACATCCTTGAGAGAATTAACACAATCCCGGTTTAGTTTGTTTGCCAAAATAAACTGCCTGATCATACTCTTATTCATCCCCATCATTATCATGTATACCTTTTCAAATAACGTCACATACGATGTTGTAAGCAAAGAGCTGCAGGTGTCCAATACGAAGCAGCTCACTTTTCTGTCCAGTCAAATTGATTCGCGTATTAATCAGATGATGGACTTCACCCTTATCCTTTCTAGAGATCCCAATGTCAGAGCCTTCAACGGATTAAACATTTGGGCTGATCGATATGATCAGATGCAGACCCGGTATGTCATTCAGGAAAAGATGGTGCTTCAATCTGGGGTTGCAGATATTTGGCCTGCCAGATATGCCGTACATTCACAGCAAAATAAAGATGTCATCTCCAACTACAATCGAGCATTTGGGTATGATGAGGATTACTTAAAAAGAAATATGAGTGGAAAATGGACGTATGGCGATCACAGCTTGGAATCTAAAGACGAGTTAAAATCCTTCTACTGGTTCTATACAGATTCCTTAGCTCAGCCGGGGATGTTGACGGGAAGCAACTTGGTGATTGAGGCCAGCTTCAGTTATGAGAATATTCAGAACATGCTGGATACGTACAAGGAAGGTGGACAAGGTGATCCTTTTCTCTATCATAAAGGGAACTCGCCAATTCTGAATCGCAGTGCGGACAAGCAGCTATCTGAAGAACTCATTCGTTACCTGGATAAACACTCACCTGAGAATACTACCCAGGATGTAGTCAAACTCAATGGCAAGAACTACCTGGTCAGCTCTGTGAAGTCCTCCTATTTGGATTGGAATTTAATAGATGTTGTCCCTCTATATCAAATTCTAAAACCCATTTCGCTCAGTCAGGATTTGTTCTATATCTCGATGATTTTGCTGTTTGTTATGGGAATTTCCGCTTCCATATTACTATACAGAAATGTTCAATATCCTATCAAAAAGCTAATTAAAGGCTTACGGCGCGTGCAGCGTGGAGATTATTCTGTACGTCTTCATAATGAAGGCCGGAACGAGTTTTCGTTTCTATTCCATCGCTTTAATGATATGTCCCATCAAATTCAAGACCTGATAGAGAATGTGTTCAATGAGAAAATCCGTGCCCGCGAAGCTACACTTAAGCAACTGCAGGCGCAAATCAATCCGCATTTTCTCTATAACTGCCTTGGTTATATTATCAATATGGCCCAAATGAAGGATGAGGACGCTGTCGTCTCCATGGCTTATAATTTAAGTGCTTACTACCGTTATACTACCCGAATGGAACGGGAAACTGCGTCACTGGATGAAGAAATCAAGCTGCTCGTCAACTATTTGGATATTCAAAAGCTGCGCAATGCCAGAATTGATTATCATATCGAAATCCCTGAGAACATGTTAAGCCAGTCTGTGCCACGTCTAATGCTACAACCTATTGTGGAGAATTCAGTCATTCACGGAGTGGCAAAATCGTATTCTTCGGGTGAGATCAGCATTAGTGGTGAGATTTCGAACGGCTTCTGCAAGATCTACATTGATGACGACGGACCTGGCTTGAATCCGGAGCAGCTGGAAGCTTTGAATCGTAAAATGCAGGAGCCATTGCAGGAAGAAATGGGCTGCGGGCTCTGGAATACGAATCAGCGGATCATGCACCTGTTCGGTAATCAATCCTGTCTAACCTTTAAACCATCCCCTCTTGGAGGTTTCCGAACAGAGATTATCTGGGAAATCCCTACGGAGGATGAATATTCTAAATTTAAGAATCATCAAGGAGAATAACAACATGCAAATGATTATAGTAGACGATGAAGCACACTGGGTAGATAATCTTGCCATGACTAAACCCTGGCATACGCTAGGCATTGAACAGGTGCATAAAGCGTATTCAGCACGTGAAGCGCTACAAATTATCGATACAAACCCTATTGATATTGTGATCTCGGATATCCAAATGCCCGAAATGACGGGAATTGAATTAATAGAGCGGATAAGAAAACGTGATAAAAAGATCAAATGTATTATTTTATCAGGCCATTCGGAGTTCGATTACGCCAAAAAAGCACTTCAGCATAATGCCGTCGATTACTTGCTTAAGCCACCTACCGATGATGAAATTATCGGTGCAGTCAAAACTGCCATCGAGCAATTGAACACAGAATGGGAACTTATCAGTTCGCTTAAACGAACCCAGTTTACCCTACGGGAAAATCTGCCGCTTTTACGTGGTCAACTGCTGCTTGATGCCTTGCAAGGTCATCAATTTCAAGCTGGCGAATGGGAACGGAAGCTCGTAACTTATGATTTGCCCTTCCATTCTGGCGATTGCGCTTTGATGCTTGTACGCATGGAAGAAGAATTTAGCCATTATAACAATAATGATCAAACCTTAATTGAATATGCCATCATCAATATGGCTGAAGAGATTATGGGTGAGTTTATGCAGGTCTGGGGCGTTAAAGAGGAACATGGATATCTTGTGTTTCTGCTTCAGCTTAAAGAGAAAGGATCCGACATCGGCAAAGAAACCATCCTAGAAAAGCTTTCTTTACAGCTTCAGTATAAGGTTAAGCAATTTCTGAAAGGTTCCCTGTCCATAGTAATCACTGAATGGTTCCAGTTTCCCGAGAAGGTGTCGAGCCGTTTCCGTCAGGCTACAGCTTATTTCCGGCAGATCGTGGGAGACGAGCGCGAATTCGTAATGCGGGTCAGCGAATTTGAACCTTCCACTACCCAAGGACCTTTGGATGCCCTTTACACCCCGCCGACACTAATTCACCTGCTTGAAAGTGGGCATTGGGATGCTGCGGAAGAGAAACTACTCGCTGTCTGCGCGGAGCTGGATGAGAAATGGTCTGAATCGTGGGAGCATTGCATGGAGGCCGGTTTTTTAATCACTGCATCCTTCACGAATCTCGCACACCGAAATGGGCATACTCTAGCTAACTTAGTGGGAGACGATCTCGGTTGGTTGCAAAGCGGTGAAGCGTTCTCGACCATCGGTAAACTTAGAAAATGGTCCCTCAGCATTCTGAGCAAATTGAAAGAAGGAACGTCTAACGAAATTAAAGACATCAGGTCTGAATATGTGAAAAAGATTCAAGATTTCACAGACAAAAACCTGCATTTAGATGTTTCATTACGGGTTCTGGCTGACCATGTAAACCTCCATCCGACTCATTTATCAAAAATTTATAAGATTGAAACGGGTGAAGGAATAAGCGATTATATCTCGCGCCTGCGCATGGATCGCGCCTGCCATAAGCTGAAGACTACCTCTAAAAAAGTTTATGAAATCAGCATGGAGATTGGCTATATGGACCCTGCTTATTTTATAAAAGTGTTCAAACGACAGTTCGGAGTAACGCCGCAGGAATATCGAGACAATAATAAATAGCATGATAGAGTCCTATCGAAACTAAAAATCTCATATAGATGCCATCCCCGACTAGTTGTTAAAGTTACACTTGTAAAGATCATACACAGTAGGGGGAATTAAAGAATGATCAAGTTCAAAAAAATGTGGTCGTTGTTAACGGTCACAGCACTTATCACACTCACAGCCTGTGGCAGTGGTGGCGGAAATAATGAAAACGCCAAACAAAACAATACCACATCGTCTGAGACTAGTTTATCTGAAGCAGATGCTGCTTTTGAAAAAGGTAAATACGATCCACCCATCGAGTTCAGTTCGGTATTGATGCCGAAGAAATATGTTCAAGGTGATACCAAAGAAAACAATGTTCACGATCGCTGGATGCTGGAAACACTGGGCATGAAGCATAAAGATACTTGGTATCCTGCCAATGACGATCAATACAGACAAAAGCTTCAGCTTGCCATTGCTTCTGGCGAAAAGCTGCCTGACTTCGTTTCTGTACCAACCAATGCAGTATTGACCAATCAACTGATTGATTCCGGTCAGTTCATTGCTATCGATGAGTTGTTCGACAAATATGCTAATAAAATTCTAAAAGATCATGCTGCAGCACACCCAGAACTTTGGTATCCATTCACAAAAGACGGTAAGAAATACAATATGCCGATCCTTGAATATACTGATAATGACGATACTCTTCTCTGGTTACGTGAAGATTGGATGGAAAAGCTGAACCTTCAGGCTCCAAAAACAATTGCCGATCTTGAGAATATCATGGACAAATTTAAGAACGAAAACCCTGATGGTCTAGCACCTAAAGATGTTTTCCCACTTGCGATTTCTTTGAAAAATAATACAAACACCTGGATGGGCCAACTCGACTGGTTATTCGGTGCTTACGGTACGATTGAGGAACAATGGAATAAAGATGCCGACGGCAATCTGGAATACGGTTCCATTAACCCTGGTGCTAAACAAGCCCTTGCTAAGCTTAGTGAGTGGATGGACAAAGGTTATATTCACACAGACTCTGCACTTTGGGATGAAGGTAAATCTGCTGAAAGCTGGACAAAAGGCGCCGCAGGTATTCTACCAGGGGCAAACTGGGTTCCAGACTGGCCGGCTCCCGATCTTATGAAAAATGTACCTGGAGCGAAGATCAAAGCTTATCCGGTTCCAGCAGGTCCAGACGGACTCATCGGTACCAAATGGCAGAACTCTGGGGTAAACGCTAGTATCATGATTAACAAAGATGCTAAGCACCCTGAAGCAATTTTCTTATACTACAACTACTTGCTTGATAACCTAGCTAATCCAGCAGCTGGTAGTGAATTTGAATACGGCTTTGCTAAAGGCTACGATTGGGACATGATTGATGGAAAGCCTACTAGTGATAAAGAGAAGATTAAAGACTTCTCCAATGAGTTTCCTTTCTTAACTGGACCGGCTCGTATTCCTGATCTGTTCATGAAGACATTGGTTAAACTTGCTGATGGTGAAACCCCTGTAACTCCTTATGAAAAACAAATGGCTGAGTTCCGTAAACCGGAAAACTGGGCCGCTGCAAAAGTTGTTATGTCACAAATAGACATTCGTAGACAGAACTATTTCACTGGCGCTGCGACACCAACGATGGTATCCAAATGGAATCTGCTTCGTCAATCCGAAATGGAAACCTTCAACAAAATCATTTACGGTAAGCTACCTGTAGATGCCTTTGACTCCTTTGTTTCCAACTGGAAAGCAAATGGTGGTGATCAAATCACCAAAGAAGTTAACGAATGGTTCAAGTCTGTATCCACCAAATAGACTAAAGTAAATAAAAACAAGCCAGAGCGTGATCCTTTCGCTCAGGCTTGTTTTTTTATGAATTCCTATTAACTTTCGCTCGCTAGAATCCCTTTCAAATACCCCGTCAACTCTTTTGCCGCTTGTTCATGAGCTAATGCTCCCGGATGACTTCTTGCCCCTATGGTCTCACCCGTCATATTTGGAAGCTGCAATACAGAAACCTGCTTGTCCCCTGTTTTCTTGCTATAAACATCGACCGCCCGGTAGATCGCTGGCATCATCGGGATACCAAGCATCCCATATGCCCATACGAGATGTGCATGTTGATTATTTTTTCTAAGCTTCATCAGAAATTTCTCAGCGGCATCGACAAAAGCTTGTATATCATCCTCATGATAGGTCCCGTCTTCATTTAAGCGTTGTTTATGGCTCTCCCCTGTTACCTCATCTTTCCATTCTGGCGATTGAAAGGCGCCCCCATCATTTGTTCCTAGATTAACTACCACAACATCTGGCTGCCAGGTTTCAAAAGAATGTTCTTGAAAAGCTCCTAAAGCTTCGTTTTTTGCTCCAGTTAGAAGACCACAAACCTGCTCATAACAATCAGGGATATTACCGTGCGGATTATTATCCCAGCTAGTAAGGACTCCCCAGCCACTTTGAGAAATAACTCTATATTCTGCATTTAAAGCATCTGCTGTCATTCTGGTATAGTTGTTGATGGCGCTAAACCACATTGGAATCCAATCTTCTTCAGCCTTGGCACCTATACTTCCTTCTCCGGATGTGATGCTGTCACCTATGAACTCTATCTTGTGGGGTTTGTCCGCAACCGGCAGGAATTTTCCATCCATCTTCACCGCATGTATCTGCAAAGAGCAGCCAGGATCTCCACTCATTGCCTGCACATCTTTTACAATACGAATATTGTTGACAACACGATCATTCATGCCTCTAAATACACAAATCCAATACCTGCCTGCTACTAACATTTGTCTGCTAACAGGAACGGAATTGATCAGGATGCTAATCCAGGGTTCATAAACATCATAATCTGCTTCTACTTCAAGCCATAGCTCAGAACTTTTAACATTTAATTCGACCGCACTGCCTGTCCAAAATAACGTTAGTGGAGAAAGTGACCCTGTTGTTCTGCCGTGAATTTTCAGATGTTCGATATCAGCTAATGTATGTACCTTTAAGTTTGTATTCTGCTTCATAAAATCCCTCCTAATTTACCGCTAGAATCCTAATCTATACTTCTACTTCACTACTTCTTCAATACTATCTTATAATCCTTTTCCAAATAGCATATACTCTTCCTCTGGTACAATAGAATTAAATGAGGTCATGAACAAAGGTGGGATTGAAGTTGAAAGTTATACCTAACTGTATCACACTTGGCAGAATTTTTTTGGCAATAATGCTGTTATTCTTCGAGCCGCTAAGTTCGGCCTTTCTTGCAATTTATATCCTTTGCGGAGTCACCGATCTGATAGATGGTCCAATTGCCCGAAAATCAGGCACAACAAGTAATCTCGGAGCAAAGCTGGATTCTGCTGCCGACACGATACTAATCGGGATCTGCTTATTTACTTTGTATCCGTATCTGGGTCTTACCCTCGACTTCATCCTATGGATCTTCTTGATCGCGGCCATCCGCATAACATCGACAGGGATTGCCCTCCGCAGATTCAAAACTTACGCAAGTATCCATACCTACGGCAATAAACTCACCGGGCTTCTCTTATTTGTAACTCCTATATGGCTTTCCCATAGTAACCCCACCATTTGGACAACCATTGTCTGTATAGTTGCAACCTTATCCGCCGTGGAAGAATTGATGATTCAAATCACATCCACTCAATTACAGCTGGACAGAAAAGGATGGTTTTACAACCCTCCTAATCAGGAATAATGAAAGACACCGTAGTTCCCACCCCAGGAATACTTTGAATCTTCAAGCCTTGTCCATATAATTGTGTTAATCTCCGATCTGTATTAAGGAGCCCAATTCCTTGATCCTTAAGACTTTTTGGTTGCAATAACTTACTGACTTGAGCTTCATCCATTCCAATCCCCGTATCAGCAATGATAAAATGAACAGCCTCCGCATGTGTCTCGATGTGAATACGCAAGGTTCCACCTTTTGCCCGACTTAAGATCCCATGCCGGACGGCGTTCTCGACCAGTGGCTGAATGGTCAGCGGAGGAATTAGAAGCTGTAGATTCGCGTCTACCTCCCATTCAACCTGCAGCCTCTCCTCAAAACGCTGCTGCTGGATATATACATAATTCTCGACCAGCTCCAGCTCTTGCGACAGTGAAACAAGTTTGCCTGCATTTAAGAAGTCAAAGCTGATCCGCAGATAAGTAGTGAATGCATCTGAAAGATCTTTCATTTTGACAGTGTCAAAATCACTCAAGGACATAATCGAATTTAATGTATTAAAGAGAAAATGTGGATGGATCTGCGCTTGTAAATAAGCAGCCTCCATTCTCAAACGATCATTGACTGCTTGCTTCATAAAAGTGAGCGACGAAGCACGATACTTCAATTCCATGGCATCTACTGGCTTGGTTACATAGTCATTAGCGCCAGCCAAGAAACCTGCATAGACATCCTCCTGCTCACTGCGAGCGGTCAATAGAATAATAGGAAGTTCATACATCGTGAACCGCTCGCGTATCAATCTTGTCAATTCATATCCAGACATGCCCGGCATCATCACATCAGCGATAACCAAATCGAACTGCTCATGATGCAACATATCCAGCGCCTCACGGGCTGAAGTCGTTGTATCAATCCGATAGGCTCCATCTGATAAAATATTTTGCAGAACTTTTAAATTGACCGAATCATCATCAACCGCTAGCACATGTATGATGTCAGCGTCTGTATCGAGCTTCGAGAGTGCCTCTACTTCCTTTGTGTTATAGGTGGCAGCCACCATAGCTGATTTCTCCGCAGTTATCCACATGCTGAATGGTGACAATGGATCCGAATCTTTTTCAGTATGAACATCTGGAATAGATGACTGCAGACTCCCTTTGGCTACAGGTAATTTAAAGCTGAACTTACTTCCCTGACCCGGCTGCGATTGCAGCAATAATTCACTGCCATGCAGTTCGACCAGCTCCTTACAGATACTAAGCCCCAGCCCAATGCCGCCTTGACCGTAAGCCCCTTGTTCATAGCGCATAAAAACACGCTTTTTCAAAGCTTCATCCATACCTACTCCTGTATCCGTAACATGTATCCATACATCCCCACCCACTTGTTCTGCGGCCAGTTCAACACTTCCCTGTTCGGTGTACTTTAGTGCGTTATGAACTAAATTAATCAGAATCTGCACCAATCGCTCCTCATCAGCATAAACACGAGGCAGATTCTCATCTATAGACATTCGAAGCTCCACCTTCGTCCCACCGGTTAAGAAACGTAACATATCCAGTACACCTTCAGCCAATGACCTCACTTGCAACGCCTTTATATTCATCACAATCCGCTTATCCTGCAATCGCACAACATCAAGCAAGTCATTCAGCATAAGCGACATCCGGCGACTGACCATAATTAGCAATTCCATGTCACGCTGGCTCTCTTCATCCAGCACATGTTTTTTTCTTGTTAACACACTTTGGGCAATATTCATAATCCCATGCAGTGGAGTGCGCAGCTCATGTGACGTATTGGCTAGAAAACGGTCCTTTAATTTATTGGATTCCGCCAATTGAGCGTTCAGTAACACATTTTGATGGGATTGATGAAAATATCTCCTAAACCAATAGGCGGAAAATGCGGCAAGGGCAGCAATTAAATCTACGGGATAAAACATAAATTGTGAGCTACCGGCATAGTAGACAGCCCCCCACAACATATTATTTAGTACTGCTAACACTGAAAACAATAAAAATAGAGCACCTTCAGCTCGTAAGGCTACCATCTTCCAAAAATAATATACCGTCCAACACACTGGAACGTAATACAGGATCATGTAATACCCTTTTCCGATGATATATAACACTGCCTCTTCAGGACCTACAATAATAAATAAAGTAAAAATGAGAACTGACAGGATGTAACTATAAAACGCCTTGCCTTTCCGTCGATTCCCCAATAGTTCTCTTCCCATCAATAAAAGGAATAAACAAAACCCTATATACGAAAGAACCTTTAACCTCAGCATCCAGGCAAAATCAACATGAAGAAACCTGAACAACAGTCCATTATGTTCAACCCCAATGGATACAGCCGCAGCGACCATCATTAGGAAAAAAATAATCAGCTCTGTTTTTCGTACATCCATCAGATAGATAATCAATAAATACAACCCATGTAGAAGAAGCATGACCCCTACGACTAGCTGCAAGCCAATGGAATTCCAGTATATAGTGTCTACCCCATGTTGAATGCCAAACTCCACGGACCGAATTATGCCCCCTTTTAGTGGAGACTCATAGTTTGACGTCCGAACAAACAGATCCAGATGCTTCTGATCTGTAGGTGTATAACTGATTAAGAATGCTTTCGTCACATAAACATGCTCTTCCTTCTCGTCAGATAACACTCCAAACCGTGAGAGAATTGTTCCATTAATCTCCACTTCAGAAGAAGTATAGATGGATTGGAACCAAAAGCTAAGTGGCTCAGACAAGGGACGATCTAGCAGAATCCGCAAATGATAAGTTCCGTATCCATACGCCTTCTTTTGCTCAGCAGAATTGAATACAGAATTCCAGTTACCCGGCACCTGAAGCATCTGGCCTTTTAAAACACCATCCACATTGGCGGCATTCACCCATTGTTCAGGATAAAACTCCCATTCTCCATCCAATGGAAAGGAGCTTAGTGATTCAAGGTCTACTCCCCGCAAATCGAGCACACCTTGCTCCACTACAGGAGGATTGGACAGAGTAAAATGATTGTACCAGCTCCAGCGTATTGCAATCAGCAGGCAGATGAATACTACTATGTACAACATATGACTTAACTTAATTTTATTCTCCGAAGTTCTCATAGACTCCTCATTCGTCAATAGTATTTAATAGTGCTATATCCCTATCTCCAACTTTGAGCAATACAGTATGATTATACTATATTAAGAGGCCTATAGACGTATGTAATCCTATGTTCAGAGGAAAAAAACCAACCATCCCAAAGAGCAGATGGTCGATTCCTTTATTGTGATTTATTGATTAAAGCAGATCGCATCGCCGCGAACTTACTAGGCATTACTCCCACATTTGTTTTGAACGTCCGACTGAACAGATGAATACTAGAAAACCCCACATCTTCGGCAATCTTCGTTAGATTTTGCTTTCCCTGAATGATTCTCAATTTAGCCTGCTCGATACGAACATGCTTCAAATAATTATGAATGGTCACCCCAAGCTGAGTCTTGAACACATACGACAAATGATTGGCAGTCACACCAACATGCCTACTGATAGATTCATTACTTAACTGCGGATCTTGATAACACTGGTGTATGTGATGAATGGCGCCTTCAATTAAAGGCCATCCTTTGGTTCTCTTCCCTTCCGTTCCTTTGGACAGGTTCTGATTTCTAAAGAACAGAAACAACAATTCCAAACAGATAGACTTGTTGATTAATACCCCGCCGTACGTTGGATCTAGCAGCTCTTTTTGCAGTTGCATGAATCTTCTCTTCAATTCGATTCGATCTGGGAGCTGCAGATGAGATAGCGGATAAATATCAGCAAGCTGCATTTCACTTGGCATGATATCCTGGATCCCGGGCCTAAGTCCATCCGCTTGATCCGATGAGCTTTTATCCTCGTTATCATACAAATCAAAATGAAAGATATACTGCACTAAGGGTAAAGCCGAGGTGGACCTAATTATATGGGGCAAGCATGGATGCATGAGCAGCACATCCCCTTCTCGAACCAGGAACTTCACCCCATTCAAGAAAAACTCCGCCTCTCCCTGATCTATATAGGTATACACGTGATCTTGATCCAACCATTCACCTGCTAGTAAGGAGGATTCCATGACTTTGGCTACTCGAACATAAGGGGAAATGCTGTTCATCCACGACTCATTCACCTCGAATCTTCTCCTTCTTCTGACATTTTATTGATCTTATTTTATATCCTAACCGGAATCTTTAAGTGATCTTCTACATAATCTCGGCAGATTTCCATGGTATTGTACGGGCTATTTAGCGATTCGTCCACTTCGAGTGTCATCCAACCGGAATAATCAATTTCATTCAGCGCTTCAATAGTTGCGTGTAGATCAACAGATCCTTTGCCTAACTCACAAAAATGAGGAAGCTGTGTATCAAGTGTAGCGGCAGACCTGTCTGTCAGGTCCTTCAAATGAACATAAGCTACCCTGTCCTGATACGTTCGGATGATAGATGCCGGGTCCATCCCCGCTCCGAGCAGATGTGCTGAATCCGGGGCAAGATATACCACCCGCGGATCTGTCAGGCTCATCACAATCTCAATTTCTTTCTCGTCTTGCAATTCCGTCCACAAATGCGGATGAACACATGTCTTTACCCCTAAGGCATAGGTTCTTTTCGCCACTTCATTCATCGTGGCTGCGGCAACCTTCAATTCTTCCAGCGATGAGGGTTGATCCCGAGTGCCACCTGGCCCTAGGACAAGGATGTCTGCTCCACACTTCGCTATGATTTTAGCAAGTCGCACATTGTAGTCAATGATACTCGAAGTGTTCGCGGCATTGCCGAATTTTTGCTGCTGTCCCCCAGCCGTACCTCCATACAACGCAGTCATCTCCAGCCCGTACCCAGCCATGAGCTCTTGTAATTGTTCTGGACTTTCTTCATATTGAAGTGCAAAAGACGCCCACGGCTCAATCCCCGTGAAACCCAGTCTGGAGACTTCCTCCAACGCTTTGAAATGCGCTTGCCCCCAAGTGATGGTGTGTGCAGCGATTCTACCCTTGAACAGACTCATCCTTAACGCTCCTTCCAATGTTGGATTCGATGGGGTTAGATTTCCAGTGATGAGAATACTTTATCGAAGCCTGCTTTGGAACGAGAAAATAGTTCAGATGAACTTTGTGATGAAGCTGGCGCTAGCACTTCTTGAGCGATAACGCCCTTGTATCCGATCTTTTTCAAGCTTCCCAAGAATCCGGTAAGATCAATGGATCCTTCCCCTGGATACAATCGATCGGAATCTAGCAATTCCTCTATCGGCAGAGGTTTAGCATCATTAATATGGACATACGCAATTTGATGCGGTTGTAATTTCAGCAGGTCCTCACTCGTTAATCCATTCGTATGCCAATGATAGGAATCCAGTAATAAACCGATATTTCTCACTTGAATTGTATCCATCCAGTCCAACGTATCTTGCATCGTCCAGATTAGCGGATTTGCCCATTGTGTACGTAAGTGATGAGGACCAACGAACTCTAAGGCTAACGAAATACCATAGGCGCCTAATATTTCTGCACATAGTCTTAAACGTCTAGTGGCTGCAATCATGAACGATGCGACCGGAAGATCTGTCGAAGGCAAAATATAGGTACAGCATGTGGTGCAATTTAATGCAGCAGCGGCCTCAGCCATCAGCGTAAGCGATTTCAGACTTTCCCTAAAGCTTTCCTCTGTCGTGCGCCAATCTACCTCTAAACCAAATGATCCTAGCATGATGCCATGACTTTCCAGTAATTGGATGGCCCCATCCTTGCCATACTGCTGTACCAACTCTAATGGATTGACGTCTATGGCCTGAAACCCGAATTGGCTCGCAAGTCTGATATATTCTTCATTAGAAGCAATTTCTCCCAAACCCGCTGTTGTTAATCCTCTTATCATCGTCGTTCTCCCCCTTTATGACCAATCAAACAGTACGCCATTATACTGATCTTTGTTGGTTCTTAATCCCTCATAGGCTTCGCTAGCTTGCTCCGGCTTGATGACATGGCTAATCAAAGGTTCGATGTGCAGCTTCTGTTGTTGCATAAGCTCGAAGACAATGCCAGAATTACGCACCAAGGAATGTTTCACAAACGAATTAGGCTCTGTTGGATAACGCCATTCGTGAGCACCTTTAAATGTAATGCATCCCCGGTTATACAGATGACAGTAATTAAGCACATCCGTAATATCTGTATTGTATTCTCCACGCGGGCTACCCAAAAAGATGATTTCTCCCTGTGAGCCGATGTATTGAAGACTATCAACCCCAACTTTGGAAACACCGGTTGCCTCAATATGACTGGAAACACCCTTGCCCTTAGTTAACGTCATAATCTGCTCTTTTACCAATCCTTCGCCACTGTCCAGTGTGTAATCCACACCGCATTGACGCGCGGTCCGCAGCCGTTCTTTGGACAAATCCATACCAATTACCGTAGCCCCCTGCAAACGCGCCAATTGAGCTGCAAGATTGCCTACCAATCCAAGACCTGTCACACTCACTTTGTCTCCAAGTTCGATATCCGACACACGTATCGATGTAAAAGCTACCGTAGCCATCCGGGTAAACGGTACCCATTTCAAGTCTAGCGCATCCGGCACTCGAATGAAAACATCCCTAGCTTCAACCACTTGATATTCGCAATGAGTTCCGTAATGAAAAACCACATCGCCCGCTTGAAATTCCTGAACACCTTTACCACATTCTACGATACGACTGACGCTTGCATAACCTGGACACAGCGGGAGTTTTGCCCAATCCTCTTTGCCAGATAACATTGCCATCTCCGTTCCCGGACTAATCAGCGAATAAATCAATTTTACGAGTACCTCATGGTCACCTAAAGCCTTAAGTACAAGCTCCTCTTCAACCGTTTCCACATGGTGTGGGCTCATAAACATTATCTTTCTATTTTTCATCCTCATTACCTCCCATGATCCTCAAACTTTCTATTTAAATGTATGCGTTTTTAGACATCATGTCTTTGACTGCAAAAATGTTTTTTTGTCTAAAAGTAAGATGGGAGGTAGAGTTTAAGTGAGGAGACGACATGTCATTCCTTTCATTTTCGTTCAAAGATCCTTATACTTGCTTGGAGAAGCATTTCAAGGGAGAATGAAAAATATGGACATAAAAAAATTACAATACTTTATCGCAGTAGCAGAGGAACTGCATTTTAACCGTGCAGCTGAGAAGCTAAATATGACGCAGCCTCCCTTAAGCCAGCAAATTCAAGCTCTGGAGAATGAGATTGGTGTGAAACTATTAGAACGGAATAAAAGACAAGTTCGTCTCACGTCAGCGGGGGCGGTATTTCTAGAGGAGGCTAAATCCATTTTATCTCAACTGGAACGCTCTATTAAAACAACACAATTAGTCGATCAAGGAATTATCGGACATTTGAACATTGGATTTATAGATTCTGCAGCTGGTGGAGTATTGGTTGATATGTTAAAAATGTTTCGGGAACGTTATCCACAAGTACAACTCACATTACATGAGATGACGTCTGCTCAGCAGTGGCAGGCTTTACATGAAGGAACGATTCACATTGGATTTGTACGTTATACAGAGTCGGGCAAACATATCGAGCATCGTCCCTTAGTCAATGAATCGCTTATTGCCGTTTTGCCAGAGCAGCATCACCTAGCTCATTTACCGGTGTTATCCATTCGCTCTTTAGCTTTAGAGCCATTTATATCGTTCCCACGTCATTTAGGAGCTCCTTTTCATGACCTCATTATGAGCTTCTGCGCCCAACACGACATGTATCCGAATGTTGTACAGGAAGCCATTCAGATGTACACCATTGTAAACTTGGTAGCTGCTAATCTTGGAGTTTCCATTGTGCCCTCATCAGTTGCTATTTTTCAGCGTGAAGGTGTCGCATTTCGTCCCTTTGAAGAAAGCACACCATCGATTCCCCTTTATGCCGCTTGGAGAACCGATTGCGATCGTGCCTCCTTATCCGCGTTACTAGAGATCATAGGACAAATGAGTTCAGAAGCTATTAATGGTGAATAATATAATATTCAGCCCGTTTTTCTAGGATCACGTTCAACGAGTCCTTCTAGCACCCTATCGATTTCCAACATCACTTCCCTATCCAGACGAACTCCCGCAGCTTTGGCATTTTCTATAACCTGCTCAGGTTTGGATGCCCCAATAATTGCAGATGAGACTTGTGGATTTTGCAACACCCATGCTATAGCCAACTGCGGAAGCGTCAACCCAACTTCACTGGCGATGGAAGAGAGATTCGAGACCGCCTCAAGCACCTCAGTCCGAAGCCACTGACCCGCCAATTTATTCATAAATGGTGAGCCCGCAGCTGTTGAAGCACGAGAACCCTCTGGCAATGGTTGACCTGGCATATATTTGCCTGAAAGAATCCCTTGAGCTAGCGGTGACCAGACCACCTGTCCAATCCCTTCCCGCTCACAAGCTTGAACTACCTCCGTCTCCATCACACGCCATAACATCGAATATTGAGGTTGACTAGCCACCAATGGCACCTTCAATTCCCTCGCCAAAATAGCACCTTCTGCTATCTGATCCGCCGTCCACTCACTTATCCCGACATAGAGAACCTTACCTTGACGCACCAGATCCGAAAAAGCCAAAAAGGTCTCTTCAAGGGATACTGATGCGTCAAAGCGATGCGCATAATAGATATCAATATAATCGGTCTGTAATCTGTTCAGTGAAGCATGGCACGCCTCCATAATATGCTTGCGAGACAGACCTCTTGCGTTACGTCCCGTCCCTGTGGGATGGCACACCTTGGTACACAATTCGATATCAGCTCTGTGCACTCCTTTTAATGCTTGGCCCAGCACCATCTCAGCTTTCGTATCGGAATATACATCTGCAGTATCAAATGTTGTGATCCCTACATCCAATGCAGCGCGAACACAAGCATGGGCAGTATCATTGTCCACTTGAGCACCATGTGTAATCCAATTACCATAAGCAATCTCACTTAGATGTAAGCCACTCGTTCCTAATTTACGATAGTTCATTTTATACCCTCCTTTAGATAACAATCTGATTGTAACAAAGAGATATTAATACGAGAAATACTCTTTAAGATGCGATTTAATTCAAAAAAGATATTACTGAGATCCTTAAAGATAATAAAAAACGCCCTTTAGGCGTTTTTTTCGGTACATATTCTGTTTCGAAACTCTAACTTCGCCTATACTCCGGTGAGTATTAACCTCCAAGCCTTGTTACCGCACCACAACTAACAGTACAATAATTCCGAGCCAAAACAGCCAGCTTACTGGGTGACCGAAATTTAATCCCCAGCCGACTCCGAGCCTTTTCTTGACGATTAGGTTTGGATCTTTGCGATTGAAATAAATCATACCTAATCGCCATTTATCATCGTCATGGACAGGTCTGACATTGGAGCTATCGGCAGATCGCTCCAAGCGGCTTTCGCCCTGACCAGCCCAGAACGTTAAGGCCAAGGCGTATAGGATGACAAGGGCTATTATGATTAGGATAATAGGGATAGCGAAACTCATGTTAAGCAGAGATATCATGTTTAGTTGCACGACGGAAAACAGGATAACTATTAAGAAGCTTGCTGTAAGCATAAAATATGACCAAGTACGGCGGTAAGCTGCGTCTTGTCTGATGGAACGGTTAGTATCATTGGGTTGAACCTGCTGCTTTACTCTGCGAATACTCCAATTCTCAAATATGAACAAAAGTGTTATGAACACTTGCATGATCGTAGGCATAAACACAGAACTAAAAGATTTAGCTGCATAGCGGTCTACGTTCCAACTGCTGTTGTAATGGATCGGAATCTGATCAGGAATCAGATCGTAGTTGCGCAGCACAGTTACAATACTAACAACAGTAATTAAAACATGAATGAGGAACCAATTATTAGACAAGCCAATGTTTCTTTTCCGAAATCCAGTGTCCACTGCCATGATCGATGGTTCCAGAGCAATAGGCAGCATAGGTAGTAAACTTTTCATTTTGAAATGATAGCTAATGTTTATGACTAGGGAGATTCCGACCATGGCGAGTGAATAAGTGACAATGATCCAACTTTGTTGCTTGGAATGTTCATCACCGTATATTAGACAGAGGATACAAACCATGAATAGGATGGTATGCACGGTAGCACTAATCCTAGCATATGACTTCCGCATCTGGCGCAGAGGCTCACTATGGAATTGTACAGGGCTGACGGTGACCCCAAAACTAATCGTCTCTTTTGTTAAATAAGGCATGCATACCATGAGTACAATGGCAGGTACAAATACAAAGATCATTACTATAACAGGCATTATCGTCATATCATTCGCCTCCTCTTATACATAAGTGTGTATTTGAAAACTCTATAACCCTTATAGCATAGGCAATTGAGCGCTATGCCTTTTTGCGTATGATGATCCTATTAACTTAGGATAGGTGATCGACTTGAACATAAATTTTATTATAATCGATTTTAGTGACTATAGGGGTGAAATTAACATTTATCCAGTTTTTTTGCTGCGCAAAGCTACTCATCTGACAACTCAATTATGGCAATTACATCTGTTTGAAATTCTGTGTTGGTAAAGGACTCGCCTCTTATCTGCAATGGTGCGGATTACTGCGTCAGAGTATAAATAAGTCCGTCCATGCTTAATATAGTACTTGCTCAGGTTTGTTCCATTAACTCATGCATGGTCATATGCAGCACTTCTTTAGCATTTGCAAGAATGTACTCCGCTACTTTTTTCTCTGATTCTGGCAATTCATTTAAGTCTAGCTCAATTTGCGAAATCATACTTCCCCGCAATTATACCCGCTCCAACAAATGCAGGAATCATCAGTATGAAAATATTTCCGATTTTTTGCAAAAAGTTCTTGAACGGTTTATCATTCTTCTTTTTAAGCTGCCCCTTCATTTGTGCACTTTGTGCTTGTAATTGCTCAGCCGAAGTCGCTATTTTCCTAATACTCATTTAGACTATATTGAGCAATCTAAATTTTGTATCACTTCTATGATTCCCCACGTTCCATTATTGACGAAATTTTTTTTCAACATTAAACTATAAGGTAAGAAATTAAATTTCAAAGAAAACCGTTTTTTTTCATTTATTAAATTTATCCCAACATTACGGCGCAGGAGGAAATGAAAGATGACGACGACACCAAACATCATCGTAATGAACCATCCAACTAGAGAGCAGCTTGAAAAGATTTACGATATTTTAGATGAATGCTTTTCCGTAGGCCGAGCTTTTTTCCAAGAAAGATTAGACCTAGACACCACATATGATCCAGATACAACATGGTTTGCGATGGTTGACGATAAGATTGCATCTAATGTACAAATTTTTCCGTTTCATATTAGAGTCGGTCAAGCGATCTTGAAAACGGGTGCAATGGGGAGTGTCGGTACAGATCTAAATTACCGCGGGCTGGGGCTTGCACACAAAATTCTTCATGCGCAGACCAACTATATGAAAGAAACCGATTATGATATAAGCTTGCTTTTGGCTAGTAAGCATGCGTTTTATGAAAAAGCTGGCTGGAGACTTATTCCCGAGACTGCTTTCGCAATTGAAAAACCAGCAAGTTTGGAGCAGCAGCAAAGCAGTGATGAAATCATTCCTTTTGAAGCCTGTTATCTCGATGATATCCGTTTCATCTATGAACAATTTAATAAGAATCGTACCTACACCGTGATCCGAAGTAAAACGTATTGGAATGATTTATTGACCTGGCCGGAATGGAAGAAAGTTGACTGCTTGCTCCTTCGCAGAAATGGAAAAATCGTCGCTTATGGCATCATTGAAAAGAAAGATACTGAACAAGTATTTATTAATGAATTATTGTATTTGAACGAAGCCGAAAACGGTGTTGAAGCTTTGTTTCATGCCTTATGTCAGCTGCGCCAAAATGCAAAGCAAATATTAGCGATGCTCCCAGAGGACCATAAGCTATATTCCTATTACCAACAGCATCATGCAAATTCAATTCAAATCAATATGGCGATGTGGAAAATGATCAATCTCAGTTCAACTTTCCATAAGCTTCAGCCTGAATTAGAAGATCGCCTAAACCGTAGCAACATAATTGCAGGCCAGGAGCTGCATATTGCACTTCGCAGCAATGAGGACTGTATCTACTTGGATTATAAGCAAAAGCAGCTTTCTGTTTCGGATGCTAGTAATCATACCAATCCCTATACTTCAATAGAAGTAGATGAACGCGAGCTAATGACTTATATCATGTTCGGCTATAATGAAGCAGGCGCAGCAAAGGACAGTACGGAGGACGCTAACATCCTTCAAGCTCTATTTCCGAAACAACAAGCCGTGTTTTATTTGACCGATAAATTTTAAGCCATTTTTGATTCCTACCATTTTAAAATAAGGGTGTGTCGCAAGTCCAACTGCTCGGACTTATGACACACCCTTATTTTTCCATAGCAACAAAAACTAGTCGTTGTTCATTTTTGATCTTCCTAACAGGACAGCACCGTAGGCTGCATCCTTAATCGGCAAAATCAGCTTTGTTTGCGGGTAGCTCTGTGCGAGCTTTCGCTCCAAGGCTTCTTTCACAAAGCGAGACTTTTGCAGCACACTTCCTGCAATCGCAATCGGACTTTCATATAGCTTAAGCCGTTCAATAACAGGCACAACAAGCTCATATAGATTGGCTGCACATTTCTCCGCTAACGCTAGTGCATGTGCATCGCCCTTCTCGCATGCGGTCGTCATAATCGGTGCGAGCTGCGCAATATCTTTTTTCGTCGTATTTTTATCATAAACAAAGCCAATAATCTCTTTCACAGTACTTAAGCCAAGCCGCTCATATACCATCGCTGGGATGACCGTATCGGTTATTCTTCCGTCCTCCACTTGAACTAATGCGGATAATAGATCGCGCCCAATGCTATAACCGCTTCCCTCGTCATCAATCAAATGACCAAAGCCTCCTGTGCGATGCTGCTCTCCTTTTTCATTCACCCCGAAGCAAATCGATCCTGTACCGGCAATGAGAATGATGCCTTGCATCGCATTTTGTGCCCCGTATAATGCGGTTTCTTGATCGCCTGTAATCGTTAATGGCCCGATATAACCGTTATTTCTCACATGCTGCTCCAAAAAATTGATGACCAGCGGATTACTTATTCCTGCCGCACCTATACATATATGAGCAACTTCTTGTAAATTACCGCAGTAGAGCTTCGTTTGACTAAAAATTTCCTCAAAGGAGGCGGCAATAGAGTCAGCATCACCACCGTTATAATTAATAGGCCCTACAGTAAAGGTGAATAAAGAGTCATCCTGGTCATGCGTAATGGTGACAGCTGTTTTCGTGCCACCCCCATCAATTCCAACGATAAATGCCATACCTATGTCCCCTTGTTGTACTTTTTATCTACATCTGTATCGTAATCTTGGCGGTGGGTACAACCTCACCATTTAGGATTGGAAGGAGTGATTTGAATGCATCAAGTGTATACTCAAATGCCGCAATTCCGCAGAACTCGCCTTCGATTAACGGTAAATCATACGGGCGACCTAATGTAATGGCCGTTACTTTGCAGCCTGCTGCCAGCAGCTTCTGAACAAGCGCAAGCTGACCTTTGTTTTCACGCGCATTGAACAAGCCGATAACAATATGCTTGTAGCCTTGTACCTTTGGCAGCGCAGCGTTGATTTGCTCCTCGCTCGGGTCAATGTCGATAATCTCATAAGCTGTATTAAAATGCTCCCCCATATATTGCGGAAAGCTAAGAGCTTGATTCAAGCTGCTGGACGCAAGATCGGTGCGGTATGAATAGGAACCCATAAATAACACTTGCTCGTCACCGGTATGAATGGGCTGGAGCTCTCCTTTCATGAGGCAGATCGTTTCCGTACGCATTAGCTCATTTGCTCGGCGATGTACATCGCAGCCAACTAGTTCATAATCCAGCTCCTCAATCGTCGCATATTGTGCTTTATAAGCTATAATTTTTGTAACAGCTGCATCAATCAGCGCTTCATCCAAATCACCGGTGGCTACAGCTTCTTCGATCAAATGAATCGCTTCCTTCACTGTCTCAGGAGTATGACTAATGAATACCAAATCAATACCTGCTTTAACAGCTCCTAACGCTCCTTTTGCCGTACCATAGTATCGTTTGATCGCGTCCATTTCTAAACAATCCGATACAACTAACCCTTTATATCCTAATTTTCCTTTTAATATCTCTGTAATAATGGTATGAGACATAGTTCCGGGCACACCGGATTTTTCAATTTTCGGAAATAAAATATGTGCACTCATAATCGCTTGAGCGCCTTGCTCAATTGCGGCCTTAAACGGCAGCAGCTCAAGCTGCTCTAATTCCTCAAGTGTTTTTTCAATGGTAGGCAAGCCAATATGTGAATCGACATTTGTATCACCATGACCTGGAAAATGCTTAAGTGAGGACATGACGCCTCCATCGAGCAATCCCTTCATCATTTGAATTCCATACTGGGATACTGTTGCAACAGAATCACCATAGGAACGAACATTTATGACTGGATTCAATGCATTATTGTTAACGTCCATAACTGGAGCTAGATTAAAATTAATACCTAATGCTTTCAATTCTCTGGCAGTCATTCTGCCTGCTGCATACGCATTTTCAGGTCGTCCTGAAGAAGCAATTGCCATGGCTCCAGCAACATTGGTCGCGTCTTTAGGCATACGAGTGACTCGACCGCCTTCTTGGTCGATCGTAATAAAGCCCGGGATACCAGTATGTGTCGTGTACCATTGCTGCAGCTCAGTAACAAGCTCGCCTAATTGATATTTATTGTCGATATTATGTGAGAATAAAATAATATTGCCGACTTTATAATGCTCAATAACTTCCTTCAGCTCAGGAGTGATCTCGGTTGAAGGGAAGCCTGTTACGAACATTTGTCCAATCTTTTCGCGCAGGCTCATATGTTCTATTGTTCTCATCAATTATTCACCTTCCTCTAGCGATATAAATGATACTGCTGTGTTATTTCTGCAAATTGCTTGCTTTCCGCTGCAAACTGTTCAAGCAGCTGCTTGGCTTGCATATTGTCCGTACGATACATGTTGTCTCCCCCCAGCAAATCGATAAATGGACGAGAGCCCTCCTTCACAGGAGGCAGGAATGAAAATTGCTCGTACAAATCTCTTATCGTAAATAATAAGATTACCCCAACTTCTAAAGGCCTCAGCACTTGGAGATCTGTAATGTAAATTTGTACCCCGCCGCATAGCTCGCCACAATGTTTAGATGACGTTGGCTTGAAATGAACTGGACGAAAAAGCACACCCGGGATACCTTTTGCATTCATCTCATCTGCCAATTGCTGCGCTTGAATGAACGGAGCACCAATCATTTCAAAAGGGAACGTTGTTCCACGTCCTTCGGAGCAGTTTGTGCCTTCAAATAAACATGTTCCTGTATATAATAACGCCGTTTCATATCGTGGTATTCCAAGTGAAGGATGAACCCAAGTTAATCCTGTATCCGGGAAGGACATACTCCGTTCCCAGCCTTCCAAACGAACGACATGCAGCGATGCATTCCAATTCATTTGATCATTTGCCATCGTTGCTACCTCACCTGCTGTTAAGCCGTATCGCACGGCTAGCTCGTAATTTCCAACAAATGATTTGAAGCCGGGCTTCAAGACATTCCCTTCTACCGTTACCCCGTTAAGCGGATTAACACGATCAAGAACAACAAATTCCACACCTGCATTTGCACAATCTTCAAGTGCATACAGCATCGTATAAATAAATGTGTAATAGCGTACACCAACATCTTGAATATCGTATACAATGATGTCTACTTCATTCAGCATTTCTTTTGTTAAACGCTTGGAGTCTTTACGGTACAAGCTATAGACTGGAACATTCGTAAAAGGATCCATGTAAGTGTCTACTACTGCCCCTGCATCCAAATCTCCGCGAACGCCATGCTCAGGTGAAAACATCGCAGCAAGATTAAAATTTTCATGTAAAATAGTAATCGTTGATGCAAAATCCTTCGTAAGACCTGTCGGCGCTGTAATCAATCCTACGCGCTTACCTTCGAACAAATAACGATAATTCGTTATAGAATCAATCCCATTTAACACCATATGAAGCTGCCTCCTAGCTGCTTTTTCGCATAAATGGATAGAACAAGGGAATGTTTCCTGCTATACATAGAAACACTCCCTCTTAGCTAGTTGAATAGTTACCAAAGACTAGACTGCCTAACCTTCACCGTTTCAGCAGGCACCATAAATGCTTCTGCATATGTCTTTCTTGCTTCACAGCCGCGAACAACTGCTAGTGCTTTATAGTAATCCATGTATTTGAAAGATTTGCTATTCGTCACAAACCAATGCTTGCTTAAAGCATCTATCCATAGATCAAATGCCGCTTGATCAAAATCCACATATACGTAAGGGACATAATCAACCGCATCCTCCCAGTTTTCGGAGTAATATAATCTTGCTGCAAAGTGCGCGGGGAGCGCTCGTTCAAAGGATGATAGACTTGCGAAGAAACGGGCATCATTTACGATATGATGCGTTAGCGCATGGTCCTTATGCATACTGTTTTTCCAGTGTGTAATAATAATGTTAGGCTTCACGCGACGAATTACATCACAAACCTCCATACGAACTTCCTGATTGTCAGGCAACTCTCCGTCACAATAACCATCGAATACAATGGCTTCACCGCCTAGCATATCCGCAAAAACCTGTGCCTCTTTCACTTTTTGCTGACGATATTCCTTCATATCCTGTCCTGCCGGGACCCCTCGTTCACCCGCAGTTAACGCTAGTGTCACAATGCGATCTCCCTTTAAACTATGACTAGCGAGCACACCACCAGAAGCTAGCTCCACATCACCAACATGCGCTCCAATTGCTAATACTGTGAATTTTTCGCTCATCTTTAAAGTTCCCTCCGCAATATAGAAAATTGTTTTTCAATAGTAAAGCCCGCTTTTTGATAGATTCGAAGAGCCGGATTATTATTTCCAGTGAATAGAGACATATATTGACAGCCCACATTTTGAAAAGCTTCAACCATTCGGAAAAATAATACACTGCCAAGACCATGACCCTCATGCTCTGGGTGCACTCCGATACCGCAAAAAAATGCTCTTCCATCAGGCTGCGAAATAATTGGACCTGCAAAGCCCACAACCTCGTTGCCGTACACAGCTACTACAAGTGGTGCGCCAACCTTCACATAAGTAACAATATCCTTCTTCCACTGCGGATTTTGCAGGGCAGCAAGCGTTGCTTCAAGCCCTGTATGTAAATCAGGGACATAGGACGTAATGTAATAGTCCTTGCTATTTGCATTGGTTTCCTTATCTAAAATATCTTCGGGAACTATAAAGCTTCCGAGTTTTAAATACATGCCGCATTGCGTCGCTCGATCTTCGTAGCCTCTAGCCATTAAAGCTTCATATAATGGCTGGTCCTTACTGATGCCCGGGGCATTATTATGCTCATGCTGAGGTGCACTTGGTATACTCCACTTCAGCTTAACAGGGTTGAAAAACAATACATCCGCTTGTCTTTTCCCAAGTTCTTGGAATCTTTTTTCTAAACGCAATAGAAAAGCATCGTAAAGCTCCAGAGAAGCCACATGGGTATCTATAATAACACTCGTAATATAACCGGCCACATCTCCAAGAGGGAGATCGTCACCGCAGCAGCCAGCTGCAAAACCAACAATCCCTTTTTCGTCACAGCCTACCCATATACAGTCAGCGTCAAAATAAGGATGGTCGATGAATGTATCTTGAAACTCTCGCTCTGTAAATGGCTTATAATCATATTTTGTAGCCTCACGATTCCAAAGCTCTACAACTGCAGAGTGATCTTCAATTGAAAAGGATCTGATTTGCATCATTTAAGCCTCCTGTGAACGTCCAATATAGGGCCAGGAAATTTTGCCCATTACTACTGGCTGTGAAGCTCCAGTTACTAGCGGGATATTGTTTGGTAAGCGCTCCATCGTGTAATACGCTAGCAGAGCAAAAGCAATTGCTTCCTTAGCATCACTATTACCACCGATATCCTCCTGCGTCAGCACCTGCACGTTATGCGGTGCAAATAAGTGCTGCAAATCACGCAAAAGCGTCTTGTTATAGCTTCCACCGCCGCCAATTAACAATTGCTCAGCCTGGTGCTGCGGTGCAATATACCTTTCATAGCTATCGACGATGCTCCAGGCAGTTAAGTACGTAGCTGTTGTAACAACATCTTCTGCTTTCCAGTGATTAACCTTCATCATTTCAATAATTTGTGCCACGTATTGTTGGCCAAACCGTTCTCTGCCTGTCGATTTTGGTAACGGCATCGTATAATATTTATCCTGCTGCATCCATTTCAATAGCTCATCAATCACTTGACCGCCCGCACCAATTTCGCCATTAACATCCATTGTCATTGGTATAAATAATTGCGATACAAGGCCATCGATAATCATATTTCCAGGACCCGTATCAAAAGCAAATACCTCATCCGGTGAGGCATTTACAGGCAAAACAGTCACATTGCCTATTCCGCCAATATTTTGCATCAGAAGTGTTTTCTCTGGATTATTAAACAATAAGTATTCGGTAAATGGTACTAACGGAGCTCCTTGTCCACCCATTGCCATGTCAGCAACTCGAAAGTCTGATACGCAAGGAATCCCTGTGCGATTGGCGATAACTGCACCATCCCCAATCTGAACGGTACAATGCAGATTATAGCCGCCCATAACATTCTCTTCCGGAGCATGATAGATTGTTTGACCATGCGATCCTACTGCGAATATTTGCGAAGGCGAAAGGCCGCATTTCCCTATAACGGATAATGTGGCTTGGGCGTATAATTCGCCAAGCCACATATTCATTGCGCCAACCTTATCAATCGTAGCGCTAGCGGGATCAAAAAGCTCAAATATGGAGTTTCTAACTTGCACCTCAAAAGGTGTGTTTTCAAAAGCCAGTAATTCAATCTCTACTCCATGCTCTTTTTCGGCTGAAGGGAAAAGCTTAACTACTGCTGCATCAATACCATCTACTGATGTACCTGACATCAAGCCAACTAAGTATGTTGCATCCACTTTTGATTGTTTGTCCATTAACCTTTCACCGCTCCAACTGTTACCCCTTCAAGGAAGTATTTTTGTAAACTGAAGAACAAAATAAACATTGGAACTGCTGAAATGGTTGCCCCCGCCATCATCGGTGCAAAGTAAGTTGTATTCGCAAAGCGAAAGTTTTTCAAGCCGACCTGAATGGTTTGCATATCCATCGTATTCGTTACTAGGAACGGCCAGAAAAAGTCATTCCATGCCGCCATGAACGTTAGGATTGCTAGTACTGCCATAATTGTTTTAGATAGAGGCATAATGATATACCAGAAGATTTTAGGCTGGGAACAACCTTCGATTTTAGCAGATTCAATAATTTCACCTGGAATGGAGGACATGAACTGCTTAACCAAGAAGATATTGTATACCGTTACTATGCTCGGCATAATCAACGCAGTGTACGTATTTTGTAATTCAAAAATATTTACGATCAAAATATATAGTGGAACCTGAGTAACTTGAACAGGAATCATCATAGATCCCAGCAAAATAGCGAACAAAATGTTTTTCCCTTTAAATTTCATTTTTGCAAAAGCATATCCAGCAAGAGTAGCAAAAAATACGTTAGATACCGTGATACACGCTGCTACTATAAAAGAGTTCAATAACCAGTCCCATGTATGTGGGCTAAAGTTAAAAAAGAATTTATAAGATTCAAATGAAATCTTCTTTGGTAGGATAGAATAGCTCATTGCACCAGCTTCTACCGGATCACCGAACGAGGAAATGACCATAAAGTATATCGGGAATATGGTAGCTGCGGCGAATAGGATAAGGAACGTAATGTTTGCACCATTACGTATAAACAGATACCCTTTGCTTCTTAAGCTATTGTTGTACAAACCCATAGTATTCTGCTCCTTTTCCTAGTATTCTACATCTTTACCTATAAACTTGAATTGAAGGAATGAGATAAATCCGATAATCGCTGCTAGAACTAATGATTGTGCCGCTGCCTCACCAAACTCAAAATATGTGAACGCATTGTTAAAGATTAACAAACCTACCATTGTTGTTGCATGGTCTGGTCCACCGCCTGTCATAAGATAAGCGTTTTGGAATACTTGGAAGGAACCGATAACACCCGTAACAAGTAGGAATAGCGTTGTTGGCTTAAGGAAAGGGACAACGATAAACCAAAGCTTTTGCAGGAAAGACGCGCCATCAATTTCAGCTGCTTCATAATAGCTGTTATCAATAGCGAGTAATGCGGCTATATAAATAATAATTGCTGTACCATGACTTGATAACCATGACATTAACACAAGTGAGAACATTGCAGTTGCACTGGAACCAAGCCAGTTTTGATTTTCAATACCTAAAAAACTCACGAGCTTATTAGCAATACCTGATTTTAACGGATCGAAGATCCACAGCCACACAACAGAAAGCGCTACACCAGATGCTACGGCTGGCAAGTAATATAGTGCTTTAAAGATCGTTTGTGTTTTTTTCTTGAAAGGAATAATCAAAATTGAAATTAAAAATGATAGAAGAATATTAAACGGAACAGTTAATAGCGTATATACTAACGTGTTTTTCAGTGCTTTCCAGAAAAGTTCATCTGAAAACGAGTTAACGAAGTTATCCATGCCGACAAAAGTGGATCCTAATGGACCATATTTTTGTAAGCTGATAATAAAAGCATTGATGACTGGATATGCGGTAAATAAAGAAAACGCAATAAGTGCTACTGCGATAAACGCGTATCCCCAACCTGAGTCACTTTCGAGCTTCAATTTTTTTCTTTTAGTCAACGTTTGATTCATTGGGTCGCACCTCTCTTCTAAAAACAGTACAAGCTCTAGCTAATTTAGAAGGAAAGCTGTACGTTCTAGCTACGCACAGCTTTCACATGTCAGCCTACGACAGACTAGTCAACTACAATACCATCTTTACCGAAAGATTTAATTGCAGCCGCTTTAACTGCATCATACATTTCTTGTGGAGCAATCTCATTTGCAAGTAAGGCTTGTAGTTTAGGAATAATAACTTCTGTTTCAATTTTTAATGCTTCAGCAGCCAGATCAGTAGGAATATCTGTACGAGCCGGAAGCGCTTTTGCCATCATAGCTTTACCTGCAGCAACGTTATCTTCGTTACGAGGGAATTTTTCAAGTACTTCTGCATTACGTGCAGATTCAGTAATTGGTGATAAGAACAGCTCATTACTGTAGTTAGCAGCAATTGAACCAGAAGACAAGAAATTCGTTGCTAGGGCAATATTTTTGATGTGCTCTTCAGATGGAGCTTTTTTACCACGAAGTGCGATATAACCATCAACGATTGAAGTAGGGACATAATCGGCACCGTTGAATGTTGGGACTGGAAGTGAAATATAATCAACTTCAATAGAATCTGCAACAGCTGAACCATCGTTCGCTTTAATCTTCTCATTGTTTAGACGAGCAGAGTTTTCAAATGCAGATAAACCTTTACCTGTGATCATCGTTTGGCCCGTTAGGAACATGTTCCACCGTTTGCCAGCATCGATAGAGCTTAGCTCTTTAGGCATAGAACCATCGTTGATCATTTCGCGAATAGATGTAAGTAGACCCAAGAAGTTTTTGCTTGTATACGTATATTTAAGATCTTTATCGAAGTAATCTGGTAAACCTGCAGTTTTAGCAAGAATAGCTAGATAGTCTTTAGATGCTACACCAGATGTTGCGAACACGAAACCATAACGAGTAGTTTCACCTTTATCATTTTTCACTACGCCTTTAGAAATTGCATTACGGAACTCTTCATAAGTCCAACCGTTTTGTTGAATGCTTTTCCAATCAATTCCGGCTTCTTCAAGGAATTGTTTGTTACCACCGATAGTGTGGATTTCCATATATGCTGGTAGGCCGTATTGAGCGTCACCTAGTTGGAAATATTTCAATGGAACTTCGTCATAATCGGCCTTGGCTTCATCAGAAAGGGCACCGTTAAGGTCGATTAGTACATTAAGTGCTGCATATTTCGAAATTCCTGAAGCACCGATAAAAGCAATATCTGGAGGAGAACCTGCATTTACTTGAGTATCAAGTTTTTGCGTCATATCTTCCCAGCTCGCTGGTTCGATTTTCAAAGTCAAGTTAGGATGTAGTGTATTAAATTCTTTTTCCATATCAGCAAAACGTGTTTGATAGTTCGCTGATATCGGAGGTAAAAGTGCTGTAATCGTATCCTTTTTAGGCTCAGAACCACCGTTACTAGTTCCTGTATTACCGGAATCTGTAGAAGTTGTAGCGTTATTTCCGTTTCCTCCGCAAGCCGATAAGAGTGATACCATCATGATTCCTGACAAAAACAGAGTTAATCCACGTGATCTTTTTTTCATCGAAAACAGCCCCCTCAATTATTAATAGCATCCATCCTGTTATTCCACTTTTCACACCTAAACCAATGATGCGATTGCCTGTTTCAAGCGTCCTCCGTTTGCGTTAAGTACTTGTTCTGCTTCTTTTGCATCTAACCCCGATTTAATCATCATAATTGCCAGCTTACAGTTCATAGATGCTTTATCAAGTGTTTCTGCGGCGGTTGATGTATCTACACCAGTCGTGTTCATGATGATACGAATCGAGCGATCTACGAGCTTAAAATTACTAGCCTTCAGATCAACCATCAAGTTGTTGTACGTTTTTCCTAACTTGACCATTGTGCATGTTGTCAGCATATTAAGCACCAACTTCTGAGCAGTTCCTGCCTTTAATCGAGTCGAACCGCTAATGACCTCAGGTCCTACAACAGGTGTTATACAAACATCTACAATGGGTTCGAACTTTGAGCCTCTGTTGTTACAAACACCGATAGTGGCTGCTCCAAGTTCCTTTGCTTTCGCTAAAGCTGCAATAACGTAGTTTGCACTACCGCTTGCCGAAATCCCAATTAGTACATCTTTGTTTGTTACACCAATGCTTTCGATTAATGCGATCCCTTCATCCATATCGTCTTCACAGCCTTCAACCGCAGTACGCAAAGCAATATCACCACCAGCGATATAGCCCTGCACCAAGGAAGGATCTGTACCAAAGGTAGGAGGACATTCGGAAGCATCCAGAACACCTAATCTTCCTGATGAGCCAGCTCCTATGTAAAACATTCTTCCACCATTAGACAACCTATGATGTAGAATATCTACCGCCTTTGCAATCTGCGGAATCTCCTCAGTTATAGCTCTGGGGACCAGTGCATCTTGTTGATTCATTAACTGGATCATTTCTTCCGTAGTACATTCATCAATCATTAATGTGTCTGGATTCACAGCCTCTGTTGTCAATCCCGCAAGGTAGTCATTCATAGCCATCCTCCTTCTTCCCAGTCTCAATCTGTCACCTAGTTAACAAAACGTGTTATATTAACTTACAATTATTATGCTCTTATACTAATACAACACCATCGCTTCGTCAATAGATTTTGAAATATAATTTCATAAAGAAATTAAATTCTGATGTTTTATTTCATTTCTTACATACTATGTTATACCACATTTATAAAGCGCTTACAAGATACAATTTAAATTTTTACCAATTGCTTTGATCGCTATGGCTCTAAGGTTAAAGCGATTTTAAAAAATGCATTATTTGCTGATTATCGCTCCAAACGAAACATAAAGTTACATCATCCGCGTTCAACCGGATGATGTTTCGTCTTCGATTCCATTCATTTTCTTCCTCATTATTGTGTGCCAAGCTATTAATTATTGAATTAAACTACTTATTATATTCATTAGATCAACGTATTCATCATGTAGATAATCTGACATAGATTGATAAGTAGTACATTTTAGTACACGAATAAGCGAATGAAATACAAAAAAAAGGAAAGCATTGATCCATGATCAATGCTTTCCTTCACATTCATTCTATCAGAACCTAATTTCTAAGTTTTTTCTTTAATATATTATGCGTTTTTGTTAAGTAGGTTTTTACTTCTTCATATTCTGCACTTGCGACACCAGCAAATAATATGTCGATGATCGTAAGCATCGCAATACGTGAGCCCATAGCCCCACTGCGGATTGTTATTTCAGGTGTGGATATGCTCAGTACAATATCCGCCCGCTCCGCAAGCTCACTTTTATTGTACTTCGTAATCGCAATACATTTCGCTCTATTCTTTTGGGCAATTTCCAGTGCATCAATAATATCACTAGTTGCTCCAGAGTTAGAAATGAAAATGGCAACATCATCTTTCTCAAGTAAAGTTGCTGCCGTGAGCTGACTATGACCATCTGTATAGGCGTGACACATCTTATTAATTCGCGAGAACTTCTGTTCCCCGTCCATACAAACGAGTCCCGAAGCACCTATTCCAAAGAAAACAATTCGCTTACTATGACATAGTAATTCTACAGCTCTTGTAATTTCTTTTCGATCAATAACACTAAGCGTATCCTCAATGGACTTGCAATTATTCAATGAAATATTTGATATAATTGTCGAGAGATCATCACCTGGCTGAATATCTGTATATTGAGCCTTTGAATCCTCATCACGAGAACCCAAAGATGCCGATATACTCACAATAAAATTGCGGTATCCGCTGTAACCCATCGTCTTACAGAAACGAAGGACAGATGCATCGCTTGTCTTACTCGATTGAGCCAATTCCTTAATCGACAAATGAGGGATCTCTTCCGTATTTTCTAAAATGTAATCTCCGACCAATCGTTCAACTGGTGTAAAACTCTCTCGCATATCACGAATTTTAATTAATACGTTGTCATTTAGACTCATAATCTACCTACTCTAGATTTAATTAACACCTTTATTAATATCATAAACAATATAAACAACCAATTTCAATAACAAAATACGTTTCGGCATATCAAAGCTAATATTAATTAATCTATTAAAATCATCCTACTCTTAGGTCATCTGGTGACTTTACGTTGATTATAGCGTAATAAAGTTGTAAGGTATAGTCGATAATTATATACTTTCTGATATGGTGAAACAAGGGACCACAAAGGTCCCCGAAGATTCTTTCTATTGTTCTCAGCATACGTAATACGCATGTATTTTTAAATTTCACTGCCGTCTAAATATGACTCAATTTGTCAACTACATCCTGTGATGTAGCACCGTACTTGAACCATTTAATTTGCTAGCAAGCTGCTTTAATGTAGTCAAGAACACCGGCATGGCCGCTACACTTAGTAATAATAGTGCAATGATTAATACGAATGCTACCTGTATAAGTGTCGTTACGCCCGAAGGAATCAACGCGGCGCAGGTGATCCAACATCCCCTTCAAGCTCGTTATACCGCATCATCAGGAAGTAATCAACGCCCAGGGCTGCAATCAAGCCATCTAATGGCATTCCAAAAGCTGTCTGCAAGTTCTTCTTCGAGCTCAAGCGAATACAGTAACTCACCTTCTTCCATCATTTTAGCGAACTTCTTCAAAGGGCCATATACAGTGCAGACAATTTCTCCTCCTTACCTGATTTGACTATATCTAGAATGAATTTTAATAAATGACCGAATATTGCTTTGCTATGTTCGTCTAAGTAATATCCATCTTCATGCAAGCCTTTCTTTTGCGATTTTTTTGCGCAAGAAATAAAGAGTTCTTTATAATGTAATAATGTACATAAAGACGGATTTGGAGGGAAATAAATGGCAAGTCGTAAATGGGTATTAATCATAGACGATGAAGATGATTTAGCGCGTCTGATGAAGGCTGTTTTACATAAAGAAGGTGTTCCAGACGTTGTAACTGCCGGGACCGTTGCAGAGGGTTGGGACAAGTTCCAGGAGTATAATCCTGAGCTTATATTGCTAGATATTATGCTCCCAGATGGAGAAGGATATGACTTATGCAGAAAAATTCGGGAAACATCAAATGCACCCATCTTATTTATGTCTGCAAAAGACGAGGAAATTAATAAGCTGTTAGGACTGGCGATAGGTGGCGATGATTATATTACTAAACCATTCAGTCCGAAAGAAGTCGCTTATCGGGTAAAGGCACAACTGAGAAGAGCTGGCTTTACAGAAGAAAAAAAAGCTCCGAAAAGCTTACAAGCTGGCCCCTTTGAGCTTAGTGCCAATGAGACAGAATTAAAAAAGAATGGCGAGGTCCTCGTGCTAACCGCCAAAGAAGTCGGTTTAATGAGCTGTTTTATGCATCATCCCAATCAGATTCTAAGCAAAGAAACCTTGTTTGGACAGGCGTGGGGTGAGGACTTTTTTGGTTCCGATAATACAGTGATGGTACATATTCGGCGCTTACGCGAAAAAATTGAGGCAGACCCTTCAAATCCTTCCTTTATTTTGACGGTTAAAGGGTTAGGTTATAAATTAAATACCAAGGAGTGAGACTAGTTGAAATGGAAATTGACACTCCGCTTTTTAAGATCGGTTATGACTATTGTTGTGATCGTTGGTATTGTAAACGCGATTTTGTTCCTTTCCTTATTCGTTATAAAGGTAAATAATAATAACTTTGGCACTGAAGAAGCATCTGCAGAAACCTTTAGCCGAACCTTTTCACAATACGTAGAATTACAGGCTGGCAAACCTGTTGTGAATGAAGAAGGTCTCAAAAAACTACAAGAAATGAGCGCCTGGGTACAATTCTTGAATGACCAAGGGGAGCAAGCAGCAGCATTTTATACCCCTGAAGAATTGAAAACAGAGTATTCTCCTATTGAAATTGTACAAATGTATAAATATAAAGAATTAGATGCACGCACGACGGTTTTTGTCAGCGAAGCCCAACATTTCAGTTACTTTTTAGGGATTAATAATCCTAAAATAGGCCGCTACGTAATGACCTATGACTACGCTAAAATTTTCAAAGATGTTAATGTTTTTCTTTTCATTTTTTTAATCGTTGATGTGCTTATTGTAATCCTCATTGGATTTCTATTTGGGAAAAAGTTAACTGCACCCCTTCATACATTAATAGAGGGTATTCAACAGCTCAGGGAACGACGTTTTAAGAAAATGCCTACTCCCAAAGGTGTTTATGAAGATGTTTTTCGTAATATGAATGAACTATCTGAAAAGCTCGATCGACATGAAGAGGAACGTAAACGTCTCGATCAAATGCGTGAGGAATGGATTAGCAATGTTTCACATGACATGAAGACACCACTTGCTTCTATTCAAGGTTATGCAGAATTTATTAACGACAGTGCCACAGATCTAACAGCCCAAGAATTACAGGAATACACATCAATTATCAAGAGTAAATCGATGTATATGAAAGATCTGTTAGATGACCTCAATTTAACGACACGTTTGCGTAATCACCAGCTATCCCTGCAATTTGAAGAGGTGAATCTCGTTCAGTTTCTACGAGAAATGACGATTGAACTTTTAAATGACCCGACCTTTGGTGAACGGCAGATAGAGTTTGAGGCGAATGTGGCTAAAGCAATGCATAAAGTAGATAAGAAGTTACTAAAACGAGCGATCCTTAACTTGATCTACAACGCGCTGGTGCATAACGATGAAAATGTCGTGGTGAAGATTCGAGTGGATACAGGTCCAGAATCTCATACCCGAATTTCGATTTCTGATAATGGTCATGGAATTCCAGCTAAAGATCTGGAACAGATTTTCGAACGTTACTATCGGGGTACAAACACAACGAGTAAGCATGGTACTGGTTTAGGAATGGCCATCGCAAGAGACATTATTTGGGCTCATGAGGGGAAACTCGATATGACGAGCATTGAGAATACCGGAACCACCATTACTATACTTTTATAATACAAATGCCTTACTTACTCATTAGGCAGAGAAAAGGGCTGTGCTCCATTACCTTTATTGGAGACAGCCCTTCTTCAATTTATTAGTTTTTTATTGCTTTTAGCGGAATATCCTCTACCTTCACTTCATCATATGAGGAGACTTGATCACCTTTTTTTACATACATTTTTAAGTAGGCGCCTTTACGAAGATTTTTTTGTGCATTAAATTCCAGTGGAATTGTATTCCCTTTGGCATTTGTAGCTTCTAGTGTATAGGAATAGGAAGTCATCACTGTACCATCACTCAGTTTATATTCATGGGGTTCCCCATCCTCTGTAATTTGTAAATAATAATTTTCGGCATTCATGCGATTGAAATCAATCTTTGCTAGAGCAAAGACACCTACAACCCCAATAACAAACAAAATACCCATAGTAATTAGAAATTTTTTCATCTCAATCATCCTTCTGTTCTATTATTTAGTGTGATAATACGATTGTATGAAGCTACGGTTAAGAAATAATACAACCCATAAATTATGGTATAAGCAATCATCCAGAGCAACACTGGCTTTGCTAAATCTATCATCAGTAGACTAGAGAATGCTTTTAAAGCCACTACACTATGCAATAACCCTACTATAAGCGGTACAACAAAGATAACGAATACCTGTGACGCAATGGATTTCCGCATTTCTTTTGCACTGACACCCATTTTATGCAGCATATTGTACTGTGCTTTATCTTCTTCTGCCTCAGTTAAAACTTTAAAGTAAATGATACTGCCTGTTGCAGCCAGAAATACGAGTCCAAGGAAACTTCCTATAAAAAGTAGAGAACCCACACTTTCCAAGCTTGTTTGGTAATCTTGAGGCCTGCTTGAAAATAGCGCTTCTTCAGGTAATTGGTTTGCAATTTTTGCAGATAAATCCACAGAGGCGTCCTCTACCCCAAGAACACGATAGCGTAGCACTTCTCCATCATTCCGTAATACTTTATACTGTTCATCCGAGACTACAACTGTTATACCTGCTGTACCTGCATTTAATACGGTTTGTGTTTTAAAGCTTTGGAATGTGAGTGGATGGCCGTTGCCTGTTGTTATAGTTTTTCCTGTATACATAGGTGAGAACCTTTTGTTATATCCGATATCTAAAATAACCGCGTAGCCATCCTTTACATTTAATTTTTCTTTATGCTGTACATTTGCTAAGTTGTTGTATGTTATTTCATCGATAACTGTATACCCTCTTTTATCAGAGCTATCGAACGAGGATCGCGAGTTTAATTCTTTCGTATGAAATGTAATGGATAGCGCTTCGATATTTTCATCGTATTTTGTAGCTGGCAGTACAGCACTTACTTGTTTATCCATTTCTGCATCTGTTAATTGATACATAAAGGTATTCGGATTAATCGTTTTTGCCGAGTCGTTCGTATTGTAATACAGGCTATAGACCGCTCCACCGGCAGTTACTGTTGTAGCACTCAACACAGCAATCACAGTTAATGTACGTGCATTCCCACGGATACGATAGAGCAGCTGCGAAATGGTTATTACATGAAGGCCCTTCCACAGCCACTTTTCATTTTTCTTAATCATTGCTAACAGAAAGCCAGTCACACTGTGGAACAATAAAAATGTACCCACAATTACCGTTGTTAAAATAATTAATACGGTCATGAGAAATCCGATTTTTGCCCATACCTTAGAAGTGAAAAGGTCCTGCATTGCAAGCCAATAGCCCAAGACAATAAGTAACACTCCAAGAACAGCTACTATCATAGATGGTTTAGGCGCCACTTCTCCCTTTTTGGAAGCATGAAATAAATCAATCAGCTTAAATTGATAGATCAAGCGATAGCCTTGAAACGATGTCACTAAGAAAATAACCAGAAATACGATAGCCGTGTTCATCGCTGCCGCCATTGAAAAAGTAAAGGGTGCTACAACGTCATAACCCATTAAATGAATCAAAATCGTCATAAATCCTTTTGAACAAAGGAAGCCAAATACAATCCCTACTATTAAAGAGAATAATCCTAATAATAAATTTTCAAAAAAGAGCATAAAACCGATTTGACGATTACGTACCCCCAGCAACGCATACAGTGCGACTTCTTTTTTACGTCTTTTCATAAAAAATGAATTGGAATAAGCTATAAATATGAACACGAAAAAGATAAGAATGACTGCCGCTCCACTCATTAGGGAACCCAGTTTTTGGGATGAAGCCGTCTGTTCTGCTATCGTATCACTATATTTTAAGGTCACAAATGTAAAGTAAATGATGATACTAAACACCATCGATGCGATGTATAAAAAATATTGCGAGAAGTTTCTGGCTATATTTTTTCTTGCTAGACTAAATAACGTCATCTACCTCACCCCCAATGGCCGCATGAACATCTAAGATCTCTTGGAAGAAGGCTTTGCATGTCTGATCACGACGATAGATTTCTGTTGAAAATGAACCATCCTTGATGAAAATGATCCGGCGGCAGAAGCTTGCGGCAAAGGCATCATGGGTCACCATCATAATGGTCGAATTGTTATTTTCATTTAAAGTACTTAAGCTTTCCAATAAATCTGTTGCTGATTTAGAGTCAAGTGCACCTGTTGGTTCATCAGCCAAAATCAGTGCTGGCTCTGTCACGAGCGCTCTAGCCGCAGCGGTTCTTTGCTTTTGACCCCCAGAGATTTGGTAAGGATATTTCCCCAGTAAATCTTCAATCCCAAATACTTTAGAGATCTGAGTCACAAGGTGATTAATTTTCTTCGCTGGAATTTTAGCAATCGCCAGGGGAAGCAATATGTTCTCCTTTACCGTCAAGGAATCGAGTAAATTGTAATCTTGAAAGATGAACCCGAGATGTTCACGCCGGAAGTCTGACAAAGCTGCTTCCTTCAGATCATGAATACTCTTGTTCTTCATATATATCTTTCCTTCTGTTGGAGAATCTATGGTTGCTAACAAATTTAGCAAGGTTGATTTTCCCGCTCCGGAAGGTCCCATAATCCCTACAAACTCACCTTCATGAATGTCAAAAGACACGTTTTCCAACGCTGTGTAAGCAGCACTTAACTTCCCGTACACTTTTTTTACGTTTTCTACTTTTAATAATGGTTCCATTCATTTCACCTCATAATTTGCTGATACTTATACTATAGGCACCGAACCTTACAGCAAATTCATGCCAACCTTACAACAAGCTTAAATCTACAAAAAAAAGATACCCTGTAGCCATTTAAGACTACGGAGTATCCCTTTGCTATTGAATAGCATTCATTTTTTTCTGGTTGTATATAAATCAGAAGCTTCATCAAAGTAAAAGCGGCGTTTTTGTTTGCCAAACACGACTAATATAACATGAACGAACAATACGATCGTTAAAATGAGAGAGGTCAATCCAGCACCTAGGGTTAAGAATATAGATGCCTTATAAAATGGAGAATCCATTGATATTTCCACATTATTCAACGTTTTCGCAATGACTGTTATGAAGTACATCGCGTAAAGGGCACCAAAGCGTTTAAATAATCGCTTGTTAGTTTCCACTCGACTTATTTTACTGTCATAGCGATAACGCATTATTTTCGTACCGATTGTCGATCCATTCCAAATCATCGGAATAATAAAAAAGGTTACAGAAAGTGTAATGGTGCTCGCAATAAATTCACTAACGATATTAACGTTGGTCATACTCAACACAACTTTAACTACTAGGTTGCTGATAAATAGATCAATGATAACAGCCAGTAACACAGACATCCCTCTTACTTCATCAAGCGCTAATAATCTTTCCGCTTTCTCCTTAATTTTCTTTTTTGACGGGAATAACGCCAACACAGCTGGAGCAATAAAGAACCCCAGTACACCGCCAGTAGTATTTAACAATAAATCATCCACATCAAAAATACGATAAGGGCAATTATAAATCCCGTAAATGCCGGTTACCTGTGTTATCTCATAAAATAAAGTTAATAAGAACGTGAAGCCTAGAGCTTTCTTCCAATATTTCTTATCTTGAAAAAAGTATCGCAGATAAACACCAAAAGGTAATAATAGCAAGAAATTAAAAAACGCTTGATAGAATGAGGGTTGGCTAAATAATAGCCTATAAGTTGCAGGCTGTGATAACACGATGCCACTATTCCCAAAGGTGCCCACTATAAATTGAAATGGCATAAGTGAATAATGTTGTGTGTCCGGTTTTTGTAGCGAACAAGTGTTACGTATTTCCGGCAACGGCAACAATACTAAAAATAACGCTGCTAGAAAGTAAAAGATAAACGAAAACGAAATTAACGTGGTAGAAAAGGGAAGGTAATTATATTTTCTATAGGTATAAATGAGCCATGGGATAAAAAAGGCAAATGCTAAAACCACAAAAAAGATCGCTGCCACAAAGATCGGTTGAGTATATGCTGACATTTCTAGTTCACACCCCAAAATGATTTAGTATTCATATTAACCATAAAACTGATTCTAATTCAACTGGAGTTGGAACATTTTATCAAATTTAAGGATCCTGTAATGTTGGCATCAATTTAATGTAAGGTTCGCAACTTATACTGACTCCTAGGCAAATAAAAATATTTTCAAAGGAGCACTATTAATGAATCCCTCCATCTCGCAAAAAGAAAGAATCATTTCACTCGACATCATTCGCGGACTTGCTCTTTTTGGCATTCTGCTTATAAATGTTGGAGCCTTTAAAGTTATTATGGAAGGAGATCCCTTACCAGACTATAGTGGTATTAATGGAATCATCCATAGCTTGATAATCATCTTCGTACAAAAAAAGTTCTTTTCTATTTTTTCATTCCTATTTGGTGTAGGTCTATACATTTTCGCCTCAAGAGCCGAAAGCCGGGGAGATAAACCCAGATGGCGTATGGCTAGACGTTTACTAATCCTTTTGCTGCTGGGAATCATTCATGTATTTATCTTTTGGGGAACCATTCTGCCCGCATATGCCATTATCGGATTGTTTCTGATCCCTTTTTATCACACAACGGTTTCTACACTTAAAAAGTGGCTTATGGGTATGACATCCATTTACATCATTTCCTTAGTGGTAAAAATATTCCTGCCTTCTCAAGGGGCAATCTCATCTATTCTTGATATTTTTTCTAATGACGCTATACAAATCTTTATTATGTTTTTAGCTGGTTTTTTAACCGCAAAGTCAGGTTGGCTGACACACATACAAGAATTAACAAGACCCATTAGATGGATTCAAATGGTATCATTTCTGTTGTTCATTGGTTTTTCACTATGGATTTGGAACGCTTCTCAAAATGGGAACAGCAATGTAGATTCAGTTACGGGCTTAGGATCTCTCCCAACCACTTTGTTCTACTTAACAACATTATTTCTACTATTAGAAAATAAACAAATGGTGAAATTCCTGAAACCCATATCACGGGTGGGTCAAATGGCGTTTACAAATTATGTAGCACAAAGCATTATAGGGACGGCAATCATTTCAATGATAGGTCTCGAAGTCGTTTCACCAAAAGATATTCTCTACATCGCAGTTCTGATTTATATGATTCAAATCATTTTTAGCACCATTTGGTTCAAGTTTTTTTCCATGGGCCCTTTAGAAAAGGTTTGGCGCTTGATGACCTATGGAACAAAGCCTGCAATAAAACGATAAAAGCTTCGCTTTCCTCGCCTCAATTCAAGTCGAAATTTCTTATCTAAACCCAAAAACCCCTTTTAAAAAGGGGTTCTCAAGTTTAAGCGCTTTAACTTTTAGGCGACAGATCACAACATGAACTTTAAGAATTAGAGAATTAAGTCCAAAGCATCCTGCGAAATCCACACTTTATCTTTAATCATTACTGTCAGCACATTTAGTTTCGTTGTTTTGCCATCCTGAATGGCGATATTTTTATCTATAGGCAGCTTGAGAACTTGGCCTGCTTTTTTCACTACAACCACCGGATTAGTCTTATCGGTCTTATCTAGGGTAATCGTAGCTCCTTTGGCCTTGAATTTATCACTGGATACGTACAGTGTATCCTGAAGCTGCGCCAGATTGAGTCCGGTCACTTCTTGAATATACTTATTCACATCCGTATTCTGGATTACACCGCTGTTCATGAAATCGGTCGGTTTAAAATTAGCCGGATGGTAGGCGAACAATCCAACTTCTTCCGATGTGTGATCATCCGTAGAGAAGGTTACACCTATTTTATCCCCCAAAATTTTACCGATGACTGGCGAAAGGTTATCCTGCATTCCCAATCTGACTTGATCCGCTTCTTCTTTGGTTAGATCACTAAGTCCATAATTATCCGCAAGGACCTTTTTGAAATTGCTCTCATTAATACTGCCTTCAATGTAATAACTGGTGTGCTTCGCTTTCTTCAGCACGGAGATTAGATCTTTGGTAGAATCATAGTTCGTCATATTGAGCCCGCCGGTAGCATGATCCGAAACCGATAAGACTGCTGTATTCCCGTCCTTTTCTGCAAAATCAACAGCGGCTTTGAAGGCTTTATCAAACGCTAAGGTCTCACTCATAATCCCCACTGGATCGTTATCATGACCATACCAGTCAATCTGGCTTGCTTCGACCATCAGAATAAAACCATTCTCGTTCTGTGACAACTTCTCTATCGCTACATTGGTCATTTCGGCAAGGCTCGGTTGCTTTTGCGGGTTCAGGTCAAAATCAGCATCCAGTGCTTCGGGGTTGAATAGTCCCCAGATTTTATTCGTTTTAGAATTCATTAAACCTGCTTTATCCGTTACGTATTCATACCCATTTGATTTCAGGATTTTGGTTAAATCTTCTCCGTCCTTGCGGTTAATGTCTTCTTTGCCGGGTACCAAATACCCGGAACCGCCCCCAAGTAGAACATCTACACCACTATAGACCATCTGTTCTGCAATAGACTGCGCATTGTCACGCGTGTATGCATGACTTAAAAATGTAGCCGGTGTCGCATCCGTTAATTCACAAGTGAATACCGTTCCTGTACTTTTCCCTGCCATTCTCGCTGCATCCATAAGGGTAGGCAGAGGTTTGTTCATGTCCTCTGGTTTAACTGCGCTTACGAAAGGCATCGTTATTCGGTCTGGAAGTATGGATACCGTCTCACTCTTAACCTTATGGCCTGTGGCATAAGCCGTAGCTCCGGCAGCGGAATCTGTGGTCAGTGAATCCGTAGAATAGGTTCTCACCAGCCCGCTGAAATACTTATCCATCGCAAGCGCCTGACCTCCCTGATACCATCTGGCCAAGTTCACATCGGATAAGCTCATCCCATCCGTAATAAACAGGATTACGTTTTTGACCGATTTGTTGGTAGGAGCATCAGAGTTATTGGCGTAGGATGTTCCGTTGCCTGCTGCAAGCAGACTGCAAACCATAACTGTACTGCAAATTCTCCCGGTAACCTTTTTGCGCATTTGAATCCTCCTCTAGCAGATTTTGTTAAGTACGTTACTAGTTTAAAGGAGGATTGTTTGCGGGAGCAGCACCTATTCTCTTATTTTATATTAAATTCTATGCATATTTTGTCTTGACCTGTGCTACTGATATTTGTAAAAAAGGGGCGCCCTAGGGGCACCCTTTGCATTATTATTGTCTTATTACGAGGACATCTCGAGGCGCTCTACCCGTGCTTTGAATTTGGGAAATTTCGGAGCTTGTAAGGATACGGCCTACCAATATCAACGAAGATGTGACATTGTTAAAGTTAAAATTATTCAAGTTCGCTACGTTTTGGCTGCCACGGAATACACGGAACGATCCCTGAAAGTTAATTCGCGAAAATAGTACAAGCGTTACTTGAGAGCTCTGCACAACATTTCTGAGACGGAAACTCGAGAGAACGTTGTTAAACCGAAACGCTCCAAGATCACGAACCGCAACTCCCCCACGTCTGAATCGAATCCGGCGATTGGTAAAATTAGTACCCGACCAAAGAGTAAGACGTATATCACTGTTAGCCAACTAAATCAACTCCTTCTCTGAGATTGATATAGTCTATTACTAACTTCAAAGAACGGTACAAGACAAATACAGTTGTACAAATGATTGTTTTTCAGATTTCCCTACAGTGGTATTATCCAAATCACCGGGTCGAGCCTCGGATAGGTTAGCAGTCGAAGTGATTTTCCAGTTATATTCATCTAACTATTAGGTAGTACAATGTTGGCTGCAGCTTTACTGTCATGGATCTGCGTATTTTTGATTCACGGCTTACCTGGTGTCTATGTATGGATGGCACTTAAATTTATCATCCCAATTCTAGGTTTCGTAGGACCCACCCCAAACCCTCTTGCCGATTCTGCTCATGATCTGGTAAAAAGTGAAGCTATCTTTTGGAGGAGTTACCCTAGGAGGAATGGACAGCTTCAACAACTATGAAAAAAGACGTTAACGGATGCCTAAGCTCCGTCAACGCCTCCTCTATCCATTCATTGCATTCCTGCCTCTGCTGGAAGCGAGTTATTTCTTGTCCCCACTGCTTTAATCACGAAATTGTAGGCTTTAGCAGAATCTATGCCGTTTAATGTATAACTGTAACTCGTCTGACCGCTTACCGTCGGCACATACACGCTCCAATTTGTGCTGACTTTATCATTATTCTCGTAAATCCGGTAACCTCGCACAGGCTCAGAGCTATTTGCTGGCGCTTTCCACGAAAGAACTGCACGGTTCCCTGACTGTCTTACTGCACTTGGATTTTCTACAATGCCGGGTTTGACGTCAGTCCGTTTAATACTGTAAGCATCATAGACGGCAAGAGGTTTATCTTTAACAGCTGTGTAGGATGTGAATTTCAGCACGTCGCTTGTAATGGAAACATCCACGAACATTTTCTTATTGGGCTGGTCGTTTTTTGCTGCAAAAAAAGTGTCTGCATCTGGATTAATGGCATAAAATTTCGAAGCGGCCGAGTTGCCCATCAGATACACGGTCCCTTTGGGATTCAGCACATTTCCTTGCTCATCGGTAATAACATTCTTAATCGGAACGTTGTTCAGCATTTGAAAAGACCTCATATACATATGGTCATGTCCCTCAAACACCATATCCACACCCAGCTCATCAAATACAGGAATTAGATATTTCCGGTAAAATTCTACCCGGTCGCTTTCTGCTGAAGCATTATCCCCTGAAGAATACGCTCCCTTATGCATCGAGACGAATTTCCACTTCTTGTCGGTCTTTGCCACTTGATTCCGCATCCATTCCAATTGCTTCGTGAACTGAATATCCGCTTTATACGGCTTGACCTCCCCTTCGTACTGGGAATTGATCTGCATAAACAGGGCATCGCCGTATTCGAAAGCATATACCGACCCGTCATGAGCGCCCGTCCCGACATCTTTTGGAAGATTAAAATGGTTATAGAAGTTGTTATTCGGATAATCCTCTATCTCATGGTTGCCGATAATCGGTGCAAATGGCACATTGGCAAATTCTTTTTTCGGCACACCTAAGAACCACTGCCACAGCTGCTCCAGATCACCGTCATCCGTTAGATCCCCTGTAAGAAGAACAAACTTGGGATCTACCGTTTTCTCAATAGCTTTCTTAAAAGTATCCTGCCACAGATCGAAATTCGATTTACTTGAGCCTTGGGTGTCGGTTACATAGAGGAAATGGAAATCCTGATTATCCGCCTTGTCCGTGGTAAAAGAACCCGCCTCGCTCCAGCCGTCCGCATCACCGTTACCGGCCCGGTAGATATACTTAGTTCCAGGCTTAAGACCGCTTGCAATAACCTTGTGGCTGGCGAACTTTTTATACTTTTTGGAGCTTCTGTCTCCTGATGTCATTAAGGTTTCAATAACTGTTGCGCTGCCCTCATAAGAAGCTGCCAGTTGTTCCGGGAACTCGCTTCCTCCCACATTGGCGGCCTCCACTACTTGCACTACTGTACCTCTGACGGTTTCAGCTGTATACCAGTCAAAGGCAATACTTGTCTTCGGGTCTCCATTAAAAGTCATGTTCAGCAGCGTTGGAGTTTTGATGCCGGTATCCGGAGACTTCGTCTTAAAGCTCCAGGTAATATCGTTCTCAGGTGTACGGCCATCCGTAGTCCCCTTAACAAGCTCTTTAGGGACGGTCACGTTGTAAGTTTTGCCGGCAGTGAAATTAGGGTGGCTGACTTTGACTGTGTCTTGACCGAGGAGTGAAGCAGAAATGTTGGTAAGAGGAAGATTGTTTTCTGTGATTACAACTTGATAACTACTGTCGAGACTGATGGCTTTGTTAAACTTCACGGTGATCTCTGCGTTAAGGGGAACATCTGCAGCCCCTGAAGCGGGAGTTTTGCTTACCTCAAGTGTGGGAGTGTCCCCAGGTTCGCCGCTGCTGCGTGTTCCTTTAATTATCACATCTTTGATTCTGCTTGAGCCTGAGCTGGACACCGTTCCCCCGCTTACGCTTTTCGCAGAGTTTACCACCCAGCGGATATAGAGTACATCTTGATTGTTTGTTCCGGCAGGCAAAGCGAGGTTAGTTAATTTGCAGGAATTATTGGAACAATTAAAATTGTTCTGGGCTAGAACAAGGTTGCCGCCCGTAACATCTATCCATTCCTGTTGATCTTTACTGTATTGCACCTTGAAATCCCTAGGTCCTGTACTTGAAGAGGTTTGCTGTGAAGAGAGGAAGATCCCTTCGAAGCCTTGGGTAGAAAGCGTGGCAAGCCAGTATTTTAGGCCCGTTCCTTCATGCCAGCCCTGGTTGCGTACGCTGTTCTCACTTGACTCATAGGTGTACGCATCCGTATTAGTTCCTACATCACGAATGGATGAAGACGTCTGATATACCCCGCCGGTAGCCGGAAATACACCGTTTTCGCCTTTGTCTTTAAAAATCCACTGGGCAATCGTTTCCTGAACTGCAGTTGCTTCATTTACAAGGTCTTCCTCAATTTCTTCCCTCCCTGCTGAGACAAAACCAGTCAACTCCATGGCAAGCAGCAAACCTATAACCATTAGACTGATTACCTTGTAAAATCTATTTTTGAGATAAGATTGGTTGTTATCCATTCAGCCCATCTCCCTCTTCCTTAATCTCACTTATCATCGAACCGCCGCCTCCGAGAAGAACGGCGGTTCTGCTACCCTTACCTTCCTGTTATTGGAGTTCCCAGTCGGTGACTTGAAGGATTGCTGAATCTGCACCCTTCAGGTCTGTCTCTCCCATGTTCAGCAAATTGCTCCACTGCTTCACACGGTTCTTGCCGTTAGGCGGAGAGTTGTACTCATTAGTATCCACAATCTTGGTCCGTTCTTTATAAAATTTGGTCATAAAAGTCTTCTCATCCGTGCTGCTTCCGGATTTACCCAAAAGCCCTTGAAGGGTCTCGGAGCCGCCGGTAGCTCCATGGTTCAGCGCTGCATCCACGAAGGAACCAATAGTTAATGCCGAGTTAAAGCCGCGTTTGCGGGCCTGCTCCACACTGTATTTAATATAGATATTGTAGAACGTTTTCCACATAGCCTCTCTCCACTCGGGATCATTTTGCAAATTGCCGATTTTTCTACAAAAGCTCTCTTCGCTTTCATTGATTTCGAGGATCTTCCCTTTCATCGAACCCTTAACACCGATCCGGGCCAATGCGCCTTTAACCGAAGGATTACTCGCGCCTTTGGCAGCGTCATATGCCTTGAACAGATCCGGACCGTCGGGACCGGTATCATTTGAGCCGCCTGTAGTCGCACCGAATATTCCAATCGTATACCCGCGGTCATCATCAATATCTTCACAATATCCGTAAAAATTGATCCAGTTCAGATCGTCCTGCTCCGGTTTGTTGACAAGCATCATAATATTGTTCCACTGCTCACCATCCAGACCTGTGTTGTCACGCAAGAATTGAAGTGTTGCCGGTGAGAAATTAGAATCAGGGTTCCCTGCCGCATAACTTTTCTGTTGAGATGTTTTGGACAGACAGCCATAAGAAAAAATCATTGAAAAACTGAGCAGAATCATCAATGAAAATTTCATCTTCTTGGAAACCTTACTCTTCGTTGAATTTAGCACCGCAATCTCTCCTTTAATTGAATAGTTTAAGCGCTTTAACTTTTAGTGGCAGTGAACCTTATCCCTAACCTATCTGAGCATGACAGCCCTCCTTTTTCCAACACTTGGTAATTCAATTTAAGCTTATCTCAAAAACTTTGTCCAAACAGCACGTATTTTCTTGTAAATATTAATTTTTATACATATGTTGCTACAAACCATAGATTAAGTCTACAATCCTCTTAGGAGGTGCTGAATGAAACCGGTATTTTATGAGTCTACTCTTTTTGACATCAGCCGCAAGAAACAGGTATACACCAGCATGCCTTCAAGACACTATCATGATGCATATGAGATTCTGTATTTAATATCCGGGGATTTTTATTATTTTATAGGGGACAGAACTTACCAGGTTGCGGGCGGAACACTACTATTTATGGATATTCACGAAATGCACAAACTGGTCAATTCCGGCTGCAATATGTATGAACGGGTTACACTCCTGTTTAAAAAAGAATTCCTGCAGCATTTCTGCACCGGCAGTCAATGTGAGGAACTGCTCGAATTGTTCAAAAGTGATTACCGTGCTTTGAAGATGACCGGGATGGATCAATATTTCATCGAACAGCTTTTTCAGAAAATGATCCAGGAGGGGAAGAAGCAAGCCCGCGGATATGAACAGTACCAACAAATATTATTGGTGGAGCTGCTCCTCTATCTTAATCGTAAACTATTTGACAGCCGCGTAGCTTCATTTGTAGAATCCAATCGTACACATAAGAAAGTCCTGGACATCGTTAATTATGTAAATCAACATTATATGGAACCGCTCAAGCTCTGTGAGATTTCACGGCAATTCGACATAAGCTCTTCCTACCTTTGCCGCACTTTTAAAGAATCCACCGGGTTCAGCTTCATTGAATATATCAATAACATCCGCATTAAAAAAGCGCGTGATTTGCTGGTTGGCTCTTCTTTTAATGTTACTGAAATTGCGGGAATGGTTGGGTTCGATAACACCTCCCACTTTGGACGAACCTTCAAATTAATAATGGGCATCTCGCCGCTCTGCTTCCGCAAACAATTTAAGTCTTAATAACAAATCACTGGAATACGTCAAGACATTTCATCAAGCCTAACAAATTGCAAGTTTCTTGCCTGTAGTTGGTTTAGCACTTCTTCTAAAGCTTGCAGCATAAAATAAGGAGCATGCCGGTCCGCGCCCGCAGTCTCTCCGCTGTCGTGAAGTAAAACAACGGAGCCATCGGTGATTCCACCTAATAAAATGGCCTGCATCCGGGTTTGACAGGCCCGGATGTTCCAGTCACTCGCCTTCAGCGACCATAGAACAATTCGATACTGCTTGTGCCGAAAGAAATCAAATAGATTGATTAATCCCCAGGGTGGACGGTAATGATTGGGTCTGATTCCGACAATAGACTCTATAATATCAGCGGAGCGTTCCAGATGTTCTCGCCTAATTGTACTGGGCAGCATCAGCCAATTAGAGGTATGGCAGTAATTATGGATGCCAATCTGATGGCCTTCCCGATCCATCCTTCTGATCAGATCTGGATACTGCTCCGCTCGCGATCCAAGCACGAAAAAAGTAGCCTTCACTTGATGTAACTTCAATAAATCCAGCAATTCCGGCGTATATTTCGGATGTGGCCCATCATCAAAAGTGAATGCCACCTGTTTTTCTACCGTTCCTTTGCGAAAAACACCAAAGCCGCTCACTCGCGTAATCAAACTTGGAATAAACATGTAAAGAGTAGCGGCACATAGTATTCCTCCTATCAGATATGTAAGTATGATTACACCTCCTTATAACAAGCATAAGACCTATCCAGAGTAGTTCTGTCCGGGTGAAAATCGATTTTTCAGTGAGGCGCGTGAATGGATCAGTAACATCGGGACCAGTTGCTCTGTTCGCCGATTGATTCTTTGTCTCCCTTCAGGATGCATGGCAGACAGCAGCAATCGAAGATAGATGGTGGTGATGCGTTCGAAAACGCCGGACTTTATATTTTGTTGTTCAAAACCAAGACCGTGCGTTAATCCCCGATGGAGCAGTGTAATCCCCAATAAAGCCTTGACCTGCCTGAACTCCGACTGCGATTCGAACGCTTCATTGATTTGCTGCATTGATTTGCGCAGCATGCGAGCCGTTTGCAGTGCGGCACGATCCGATCCTTCGGACCGGATCAACTTCAGGATTCTTTCATTGTCGAGGTGGAGTTCTCCCACCCACTCTCCCTGATTGATGACCGTGGCGTCTTGGCATACAATAGGCTGTCCCCGGTGCTTTTTTAGCATCACGGTACATATACCAAAGCGTGACTTATGTGATCCGCGAAAATGTGAAAGCAACGCAAAAGTTTTTTCCCACATCATCCAGACGGACTGCACCGTGTTTTTACGTATTTTGAAACCCAACTTTTTCACCATCCTTAAACCGGTTATTGTCTCTCATTTCATCCATTGTACCTAACGAAACTTTCTTTTTTCCTAACGTCTACTTCTATTTGACGCTATTCACCGGAATTTCTCTGCGTGTAAATCTAAATTTTTGGCATCTAGTTAAAAAAACTTTCTGACCTAAAAAAAGGACAAAATTTAGTAGGTCTTAAATTAGACAACTTCTGCAAGAAAATCCAACTACATAAAGAAAAACCCATGTCTCTTGGACATGAGTTTCGGATGTTATCTTTTTGACTAAATCAATCTGGTTTCACTATCATTCCAAACTACCCAACTCTACCACATCTCCGCTGGTGGCCTTCACGGCATAATCACAATCCAGCTTTCCGCACAGCACATACCTCTTCTGCCCAGGATCATACACATATACGGGTGTTAATTCGAACCATCCCTTGAGCTTATCATAAGCTTCGTCATGGCTCACAGCAATTTTCCCTTCACTCTTGAATTCATCAAATGTATCGAGCATTAGCTTGTTATCCATATAATTTATAACCTTATAATTGTTCGTATCGATGAACAGAAGGAGCTTACGCTGAAACATACGATTACTTGACACATTCTTCCTCAATGTCGCTTGAATATGTCCTCTTTCCCGATGTAAAGTCTTCAATATCCATTGTCCGGATTCTTCCGGATAGAGCTGGCTTAAACCAATTTCGACTGCGGTTATACATTGGGCTTGTTCTATGTCTGTGATTGAAAATGAATCTGGATGCGGCTCACGTGCTATTGCCTGTTCGATTGTAACCACTTCTTGCAGACGGATCTCCGTCCTTGCGAACTGTTTCGTGTCCGCTTGCTCCCACTGCATTACTTGATCAATACTCAGTCGTGCTCTCGTTCCTGATATCATCTCAAATGGAATTGTGGTTGTTCCATCATTTGTAATGTAGATTTCTTCTATCCCATAGATCGGCAGGAGATGCTTCATCTCGTACACTGGATATTCTATAAGCTGTAGTTGGTTTTTAGCCAGTAGCTCTACCGCTTGAAGCGTGAGAGAATAATCCTCTTTTTGCACAAGGGAGCTGGAAGGAAACTGGCCATAGACACTATAAAAAATAATCCTACCTTCCCCATCGAAGCGTAACTCCATTCGCCCGCCGGGAGAGATAGGTATACCGTCTATACATTCGGCAAAATAATATTCTCCTCTTTCTTCCTTCAATAGGTAGAATTGTTTACCATATTCAAGCCCTACTTCAGCTTCCATCCACTGAATAACGCCGTTTAATTCAATGTTTTGGAACGGTGTTCGATTTGCATAAGATTTCCCTCCAACAAAAATAACACTTTTATAGTTATTGGATAGCAAGTCAAGCGTAATGACTGCAGTTCCTTCCGGATTATAATCTTCCTTCCATTCCTTAATGTGAGAAGGAAACCATTCCATACTAAGCAAATAGTCGGTTTCTCCCAGCATCGTAACTTCACGATAAATTTCATTTGTATGTAAATAGTAGTTGTCCAGTCCATAGGTTTGCTGTGTAGCATTAACTAGTTCTTTGATTCGGAAATCCATATCAGTGCACCCCACAAAATTGATACCTATATCATATCATTACTTAGCAATGATTATGAAGCGCAGCGAATCATATCTCCTACATATTCTACGATCTTATGTAACGGGTTTTGCTGGTGTTCAGAAAATGATCAGTAGCTTGGGGTTTAATAATGCAGAGTGTATCAATCGATTGGACAAGTCAGGAAAATTCACCCTGCTGACTCAGACCTTGCCAGAATACTAAACGTGTATAGTGAACACATATTTTAATGGAGGTATATCATCATGATTGACATCATCGACGGAAATGCGGCATTAATACATTTTTTTCCACTTCCGGCGCATCTTTATTCTAAGAATATTGCTTGTATTGTTGCTGTGGCGCATGCAGAAGAACGGGGTCCAAATTTAACAGGCCTCATAAATGCTCTATACTCGAAGGGATATACAGATCTTGAACATCTATTAGATTCCACATGGAAAAAACTATACCAAGTTCCGAGGTTGGGCCAGCAAAGACTGGTGCTTCTACTTAGTTTACTAGAACGAATTTCTGCAGATCCCAAGACTATAGAAACCTATACAGCTGTCCCTCATGTTACCATCCACAGTAAAAAGGAAATGAAAGAATTAACTTTAAAGAGGATCATTAAGAAGTATAACGAAACATCTGTAGAGGTATTAACTGAAGACACCGAAAAAGAAGCTCGTTTAAAGAAAATTAAAGATAGACTCCGAGAAATGGGGATGATCGTATAACAAAACCCCGTCAGTATAGTGAAGTGCACCCCTTAGAATAGACATTGGACAAACCTCTGGGTCATTCCGATTTCTATTCTAGGGGTGTGACTTTCAATTCATTTAGTAATCGCGCGCTGCATCGAACCAGCGTTGAGCCATCTCCTCTGTGATAGGCTGGCCAATCAGGTGGTCAGACTGGCTAAGTTGCCATACCGCTTCACCAAGGTCTTCTCGTTCGGTGGTTTCGATGCCCTTAAGATTGTTGAAGCGCACGGTGAAAGCGGTAATGGCGGCCTCGGCTTCAGCAAAGCTACGGGCTTCGGACAAGGTTACCTGTGCAACGTTGTAAGCTTCATTAGCCAGCTTGGCTAGACGTTTAGCCCAGGAGGAGAATGGGCGGCCAAACTCGGTCGTCCACCACTCTGGCTTTCGTAATTGGCTCACTGAAGCATGGTCGGTCCAAGGACGGGTTTCAGCGCGGGTTTTCATTTGCTTTTTTATACGCTTGCCAGCGCTTTCTTCGACATTGTAGGCGATGAATCTGTCAAGCAACGGCCACGCGTTCAAGGTCGGCAAGTCCCCCAGATCAGGCATGAAGCGCAGCTCCAGATTCGTTAACTGGGTATGATGAGCTAATAAATTCAGGTCGCAGAAGTTTCCCCACAAACTCAGTGATTTAAGGTTTGGGTACCGGTTTAGACACTCTAGCGAGATGGGCTGTCCCAGCGGTGCGTTATGTAGCGTCAAGCTCGTTACCTGGTGCAGCTCCCCCATATCGGGCAGCAAAAAAGGGGGATCATTCTTACGTCGGCCGGTGCGCGGTGCTAGTGTAAGAGAAGATGGCATTTCGCCTGTGGCCGAGAAGCGTGATAGATCGCCGGACACACTCAGGCGGAAAGGCTGCTTCGGAAGTATTAGGCTAAGGGACCTCCCGGATGGTTCCAACTCGACATGCAAGCCATGCAAATTGGACTGACTGGCGTCCGCCACCGTGTCTGCAGACAGGATCGGAGTCCATGTCATCTCTTCAATGGGACGTTTCTGTGCCCAGTCAAAGAAGCCTGAATCACTGCCTGTATAATGCAGAAATCGCGGCCAGGGAGAGCCAGCCGGTGTGGCAAAGACATCGAATACGGTCCAATCGATAGGCGCATCAGACGCGACATGAAGGTCAACCTTTTTCCCCAATTGCGACGGACCCATGGATAGACTGCCCACACCGGGCTTAAGGACAAGAGTATGACTACGTGGACCTGTCAGGTTGATAGGATAACTACCAACTTCTCTAACAGAACCAGCTGAAGGACCAGCTTGGCTATCATTTGGCATTTCTATCATCCTTTCCTCTAATGCATATCAAGATCTAACCATTCACACCTGACTCTATCTTCTCAGTAATAAATTGTTTGAATCTTGTAAAATACCGCTCTGATGCTTCCCAGCGCCTAAGATCCAAATAGGACATGTCCTGCTTGCCATATTGATCGGGCGGCTGATAATGCCGGGAAACATAAGTTCCATTGTCCACTGTATAAAAATAATACGCTTCATCTGGAGTCCTGATTTCAATCCGACCATGTAGGAGGTCTCCGTCCTCGTCCGTATGCGTTTGACGGAAGCTGTAACATTTAGAGCCGTCCCAGAACCCGCCATTATCCTCCACTTCCGAATATAATTCCCGAATTACAGTGTGTTGCAAAATGTCTTGCACATACTGTACCTCAATGTTTCGTAAATAAAGCTCAGCCATATTAACGCAGGTCAGCAACATCGTCCAGCAATCGCTAATCTCTGCTAGTTGTTCCTGAGACTCTTCTGTAATGTCCTCCCACTCAGACCCTTCTTCTATGGTTCTCTTCAACAAACCGACAGAATGATCTTGCTCCAGCCAAATATAATAGTGATGCCGGTTATCATTCATATAAACGCTAAGATCCCGCTCATCCCCGTCAGCATCAATATGCTCCAGTTGAACTTTGAAAAAAACGTCTTGCTCCCGAAAATTAAAAGAAGGCTTGTCACTTGGCATTAAAATACACTGCGTCAACTTCAATATATTTTCTTCATTGATTGTGTTATGGGTGAAATATAAATGAACAGCTTTCTTGCTAGCGGGGGATTCCTTTATTTTTTTTAGAGCAGAACGGCCTTCTTTAATTACGTTCACCAGTGTGCCAAAGGAAAAGTCCTCCTCATCCTCTTCCATATCCAAAAAAACTTCATCAATCAACACTTCATGAATGTCTACCGGAAGCTCCTGAAATACGCCGTCCCCCTCCCACACATTTACTAAGCAGGCGATCGATTTATGTCCGTCCACTTTGAAACTGTACTCGTCATCCTGAACCAAAACCGCAGCGCTGAGATCACCTTTAACAATCGTTTCCCCATGATTGTAGGAGCCGCATAATATTTCCTCAATCATCAGGTTGCCCGAAACATAAATTTCCTGACCGCCTACAGCTATATTTTTCGCACTCATATTACCGGTCACCAAAAGCCCTATGGCACCATCCGTTTCTTTATTATAAAGATTGTCTACAGTAAAATTTCCTTCTATAAAAATGATGATTACCTCTTTTTGTTGCGGGAAAGGTTGCTCCCAATCTAGATTAAGAGAAGGCAGCGTCAAATCCCCTTCATAGTAAGCGGCAAGTTGCTCGTCACTAAAATCTTGGTAAAACTTCGCCCACCAAGATCCTTCGGGAAATTTATCTGCTAGTTGGCTAATAGGAATGAATCTGAAAAGATTGCTCATAAATTATTTTCCTCTCATTTTAAATCCGAATATAGTAGACGATTTCCGAAAGCGGAGGCTTCTACTCCGCCGCTTCCGCCAACCATACTTGCATAGCTGGAGATTCTGCCCGATTCAAACGGAGGGCGATTTCAGTATTGATCTCATCCGGAGGCATGACTTCGACAAGGACGCATACTGACTCTCGCAGTTGATTCAAGGCAAACACACCTTCATCATCGAGTATTTTCATCGCCAGCTCCATGGCCTTCAGCCTCAAATCAAACTCGCGATTCCCTTCGTCATTCTCAAGAACCGCAATGAAAGAACGCTCGGTAAATCGTTGTTTAACATTATCAAAGTTCTCATCGCCGAAACAACAATAGGGCGAATCCGCATAAGACCATTTGATAAGTTCCGCAATCGTCGATGCCGGTGTGTCACTTTCGACGCCTTGCCTGGCTGCTTCTACCTCCAAAGCTTCCCACGACCAGGCGGAGATACTTGGCGCATGTCCCTCACCAGTAGTGTAAAGGGTACAGTAATAGTAACGTTCGCCATTTTCAAAAAGAGCGCGAAAAGACGTTCTAGCAGCATCGGCGATCTCTATCGCCAGCCTCTCTATTTCTTGCATCGGCTTCCTCCTTTCCGTTAGTGGATCCGTTCAGGCAGGATGTCTTCTATTTGCTCCAGCCTTCTAGAAATGATATGGCGGTGCTTTTTCTACTACAAGGTTATCAGGATGAACATCAGTTGGCTCATAGTCATTCATACGGAGAAGGATATACTCAATCTCTTCTAATGGCATCTGCAATTTCTGGCTGACTTCATAAAGATCCATGTCTTGCGAAAGTAGGTCCCGTGCTTGATTTAACTTTCCATTTAGCCAATTGTTTTCGAGCATCCATTTTTTCACTAGGTCCAGTAGTTGATTTTGGTTTTCCTTAACTGCATGCTTATTATATTTAGCAACTGACTCTGACAAATAGTTAAAAAGGTGAATACCTAATCCCTCACGTTGCTCATGCTTGGACATCCGTTGGTACTGTTCATAACTTATGCTGATATCTAATTCGAGGGTATGATCCCTGCTATCAAACCGTCTGGATGTTTTTCGACCATAACCTTCAGGTAAAACACGCAACACAAAAAAGATATCATAGGGAAACTCCCATGTATTTGCTAATTCCTCTAAGGGCAGCAGTTCATCTCTCAATTGACCCACACACGTTCCATGTGTATCCAAAGTAAAAACTAGTTTCATGCATACCTCCCTCTCCCAGACTTACGGAGCACCCAGATCAGCTGTTATTTTCTGAAATCGCTTCGCAGCCTTTCGACAAGAGCCACTGCTCCATTACGGCAAACGCCTGCCCCATATCCTGTTCATAGAAAATGGCCACCTCTTGCTGGTAGGCATAATTCAACCGTACATAGCCTCCCAGCTGCCGGTAGAACAGGAAACAAGCATAGGCATTCTCAATAAACAAATCCGGCGGAAATTCATGTTGGCACAATCCAGCCAGTTCGGGTAGCGTAAGCTGGTCCTGCCCTTGTGGCAAACGCAAAAAGCGATGGCTGCGAGTGCCCGTCCACGGTTCATAATAGACGCTCTCCCCTTGACTGATTCCATACACCTGACGATAAATTTCGTCCAGCACCAAGGCGTACAACCCTTCGTCTTCCTGCTCCCCTGCCTGCAGGGAAATCGCCTTTACGTGCTCCGCATGCCGAGGTAGCCAAAGCAGCCCAGCTGTCTGGGGATGTATTGCCAGAAAATCTCCGTCCACCGTTGTACCTATAACGATACACTCACCGATCTGTTGCTCAGTAATGGGGCTATTCTCGTCATGCTCCCATAATCCGTACTCTGCAAAAGGTTTAAGCACCTCCGCATCCGGAAACTGAACATTCAGCCACCCTCTGTAAGTCCCTTCGCCGAATCGCCGCAAAAAACGGAGGTAGCCCGGTGGATAAACAGTGGCGTCTTCCTTTGCAAGTGCTTGGTTTTGACCATCAGACAGCGGTTTTGGCCGAGATACGATGTACATAAATACTCCTCCTGCTGCCCCCAACATGCAACTCTTCCAGATAGAGAATTCTTTAAAATATTGCAGGTTGAGCAGCTTTTTTATCCAAGATAATACTGAAATTTTAGAGAGTGCAACATATCAATCCCCAATTTTTGAATTCTCCAGCTTGGCCAATGCCTCGGTGTAATTTGCCCTGGACTATTTGCCACCCATCACAAGCCCATATTTATTGAAAATCCACGATTTGCTCAAATCGTGAATCGCACCATGGCTTATACGCACAGAAGGCTTTTGCTCCTTCATAGCATCTGCATCATGCGCCGAGAAGCGAAGCGGCTTTGTCATTTTTTTAATAGCACCCGTTATTTCATCGAAAAACGTATATGTTAACGGCTTATGATCCCGAATATCCTCATAGATATAATACTTCCCTTTTTCATCTTCCAAATCTATTTGAAAGCCTTTAGGAAATGATAGCAAGATACACGGCAGTTCATCCTCTGCCCATTGTCCGTAATATGGAAAATAGACACTCTCATTTCTCGCGAAAAATCCGGAGCTTTCATTATCAGACGTAACAGAAATGGAATAAACAAAGAAAGGGGGACCCTCATTCCTTTTTTTCTCTGCCGTAAAATAATGATAAAAGGTCTGATATGCTTCATACACCTGTTTCAGATCATGCTCTGTCTGGGCATAATTGATTAGATGAAATTGCGCTTGCTTATGTTCAAAACGCTTCAAAACGCCTTCAAACTCTTCCGGCCTGATGAAGAATCTAAGCTTATAAAATCCGCTGTTCTTTAATTTATCCATTTCTTTTCGCTCACCGCCATGTATTAAAATGTCATCTCAGATGTCCTTAGCCATTTACTCGTGTATTTTCAAAATTCATATTTCACAAATCGATTTTTGAGAGCTTCTTCGTACGGGATCCACTCCCAGTCACTCCATAAAGACATGCTTACGATTTCTGACAGCTTATCTACGGCTTGTCCCGGACTCGTAATGCCAATGAAGCCGTCAAAATTCTCATTACGGATATCCAACGCTTTTCGCAAGTAATCATCATTGAGACGCTCTTCCCGGAGTTGTTCATATTCATCCCTCGTCCACTGCTCACAAAAGATCTTTTCGGCTTGAATGTCTCCATTCTCGAACAACGACAACTCGAATATCTCCTCATTCATATATCCGGCGGTCATCACTGGCTCCCCGGTAAGCTGGGACAACGTTTTACCGGCCTTCTTCACCGTACCCCATACAAAATAATCGTGGAGCACGCTGATCCAGTTTTCGTTGCTTTTGCTTACATACATGACAACTTTGCTCTCTGGAGCTTCATGATTTTTCTTGCCTAATACTTTGGCATGCGCTTCGCTTAGCTCTCTTAATGCTTCGACAGTCTTCTCAAGGTTATTCGACTTGATATGCAAATTTGCAAATGATCTTCCCACGAAATGGCCTCCTCTAATCGCTTTTTTAATCAGCCGGATTCTTATTTATATCCTATTGATCGGTTCTGTGAATGTCTCATATTTCCATTATAGTGATCGCTTGTCCTGAGTCTACCTACTTTTCACCTGGATTTTAGAAATAACCTTTGCACAAAAAGAATTATAAACTTGACCGTTCAGCACAATCTCTAGTCCCTTCCCCACTCCGCTCTTAAAAAAAGGAGGGTATCCCTCTGCCATTTTATGACGTTTAGGACACCCTCTGTCGAGCTATTCCGCACCCCCACAACACTCTTCATCTTTCCAAAACAAAATTTTTTCGTCGTCACTTATGGTAAGGATCAGCGCGCTGGCTGTAACGGCAAGTTCTGATTTTATATTACCGTTCGATCAATCCTTACTCTAGGCAGTTACCGACTCGCTGCCTCGATGATCCAGTCGGTCAAATCGTTGATTTGTCTTTTCACGGCGATTGGGTCGCGGTACCAGGATTGGTTCTCCGTCCATAAAAATACCCGATTGTTGCGAATCGGCTCTAGCGACCCCCAGATTGGATCAGCCTGCAGCGATTCCAAGCTGGCTTCCGTCGTCAGAATCAAATAATCACCCATGTACTCCGAAAGTTTCTCCAGCGAAAATTCATAGTAGGATTCCTTCAGCATAAATTCTGGAACCGTCGTCGGCGGCTTCAGCCCCATTATTTCATACATCAGCCGGCCGCCTCGTCCCGATTTCGGACCAAAAAGGCTCACGTTTCCATCGTACTCTTGCATAATCGAAAGCGTCTCTCCTTTGGGAACGGCTTGTTGGACTTTCTCCCGAATGTCTGCAATTTCCTTCTCGAATTGTTCGTTCCATTTCTCCGCTTCCTCACGTCTATCCAGCAACTCGCCAAAATACAGCATTTCTTCCTGAATGGATACAAACTGATTGTAAGGAACCGATACCGTAGGTGCGATCATCTGATATTTCTCGACTACCTCAGGCTGTGGATTATGCGTTATGATTAAATCCGGATTGAGTTCCAGCAGCTTCTCTAACGAGTCGCCTACATCCGTCACGACGTCCAGCATTCCCTCGAGATAAGGACTCGACATCAAGAACGATTCGGCTGCGATCGGCTGGACTTCCAGAGCAAGTACGGTGCCGAGATAAGAAATTGCCGCTACGCGCTGAGGGTGTGCAGGAACTTCGACATCGCCGAAAGCGGTCTTGACTACCTTGATCTCAGAAGATGCCAAAACCTCTGACTCTTGAGTGATCATGGTTGGAGAAGCGCTGACGGCAACCTGGCTGTTCGTTGCACCTCCGTTGTTCACCGACCCGCCACAAGCTGTTAACATCACGGTCAAACATAACAGCATCACTGCATAAAAACTTCGGGTTGCTCTAGTCATTTTATTCGCCCCATCCTGTTGAAATTGATAATCAATATCACTCACATAAAAAGGATAGCTTAATGACCGGCTTAGAACAACGGACGATTGTGACCTATTCCTTGCATAATCTGAAACGAACTGGCCGTATCGTTTACGATATTGACCTGGCGTCATGCCGGCATGCTTTTTGAACATGCGGCTGAAATAAATGAGGTCCGGATAACCGACATGTGATGCTATTTCCTGTTGTGTTGCTATCGTACCGGCCAGCAGAGCCTTCGCATCTTCCATTCGGAAACGAATGACGTAGTCCAGCGGACTGAGCCCTGTCTGTTCTTTAAATTTTCGCGATATATATTGTTGGCTGTAATTCAATTGCCGAGCAAGCTCCTCAAACGAGATCGGCTGGCGATAATTCCTGGACAAATGTCGAATAACTTGCTCCGATAAAGATGGCTCGCCGGCTCCGAACAGACGCTCCCTCAGGACAGCGTGAACGAAGCGGATAAAGTCTCCCTTGGCCGACAGCCGGGTCAATCCGTCGTCAGATTTAAGCCAACCGTCGCGTATCGTTTGAAGCAGCTCAAGCATGGCCAGCGGTTCGCCAGGCGGGAACCCCCAGCTTTCCAGAAACGGGTCGGATTCCTCCATCATCATATGAAATTCGCGCGAGGCCGAAGCGGGGAGAAACGCTTTGTAGAGTACGATATATACATTCAGCGCTTCTCGGCTCCGAACCGTCACCAGAGAGCCTTTGCCGGCGTGCAGTACATGGAAACGATCGCACAGCCATACCTCATCGTCAACCCACAACTCGCCTTGTCCTTGAAAAGCGAATAAAAATGCGCTTGCCGGCAAACGGTATTGATTCAAATCGTTGTCGATTCCGGCCTGCTTTAGCCGTACGTCCAGTACACTCATAATCACCTGGTTCCATATTTGTATAAGTTTCAGAACATCCATAACTGATTCGCAAACTCCCTTTAAATTCTCAAGAGATAATCATTCTCAATTGAATCATGTTTCTAAACACAATAACGAATACGTCTAGCGCTGTCAATAAGGTGTTGCCGAATGAGACGAGGATGCGAATAGCGAGGCATACGGCTATTTTGCCGGAGCCTAGCCCAAAAGCAAAAGACGCTGATCCGCAAACATACGTGCGGAACTAGCGTCTATCAATGAATCGTGAGGGCCCTTTTTTTGATCTCACAATTATCTTAATCATTGGCATACTTTAATGTCGCCTGCTTAGTAAATGCCTGTCTCTTTCGCAAGGGAATTTTTGTAGGCTGCAATTTTGTCTTTCAACATCTTCTCTGTGGCTGTTAAGTTTCTGATTTGGCTCTGTATAGAGTTACTATGATTCTCAAGAAGGTTCAAGCGGGCTTGGGCCGTATGCTCTCCTTCTAAATATAACTGCGCATATTCTCTAATTTGTGAGATCGGCATTTGGGTTTGTTTCAACCTCATCACAAATCGCAGCCAAGCAAGATTGGAGTCATCATATATTCTTTCTCCATTCGCATTCCGCATCGGAGCAATAATCTTTTCCTTTTCATAATATCTCAGTGTATATGCGGTAATCCCTAGTAATTTGGCTACATCGCTGATCGTATACATACAAGCCCCCGAATCTATGTTGATTTTAAGAGTCCCCATAATTATAAAAAATATTTGACTTAGAGTAAACTCTAAGCTTTATGATTACATCGTTGTTGAAACACTAAATATTCTTGTAAAAACGGAGGAATTCACATGAAATATACTGTAATTACAGGCGCCAGTTCAGGTATAGGTTATGAAACCGCTCTAGCCTTTGCGGCTCGCGGTAAAAACTTAATTGTTACAGCCCGCAGAAGGGAGCAACTGGAGGAGCTAAAATCTGAAATCAATCATAACTCCCCCGATGTAGATGTCGTTATTCGAGTAACTGACTTATCCGTTTCTAGTAATGCTTATAAGCTTTATGAGGATCTACAAGGGTTCGAAATCGAAACTTGGATCAACAATGCGGGGTTTGGAAATTTCGCTTCAGTGGCCAAGCAAGATTTAGATAAAATTTCTGCAATGCTGCATCTGAACATTGAATCGTTGACGATCCTTTCCTCTCTATTCGTTCGTGATTATTCCAATGTTGAAGGAACACAATTAATCAACGTTTCATCCGGTGGCGGCTATACGATTGTGGGAAATGCCATTACGTACTGTGCGACTAAGTTCTATGTGAGTGCCTTTACTGAAGGACTCTCTCATGAGTTGAAGAGTCAAGGTGCACTTATGCAGGCTAAAGTGCTAGCACCTGCCGCAACAGAAACAGAATTCGCGAAGCTTTCTTTCGATATCCCCGAATTCGAATATCATGGGACTGTGCCGAAATATCATACCGCGAAGGAAATGGCTGGATTCATGCTTGACCTGTATGATAACGATCATGTTGTGGGGATTGTTAATGGTTTGACGTACGAGTTCGAGTTGAGAGATACCCTCTATAATTATGTGGCGAGCACGCGATAAGCTCATCTTGTAATGGCAAGTTAAGAAGCATTACCATCCATTACGGATCGCTATGCTTCGACAATGATGTATCACCTAAATCCCCTATCAAAAAAAGGCTGCCAATCCCTTATGGGCGGCAACCTTTGATTTTTACTCTACGACAACGCCAACATCGCGTTCATATCTTCTTCAGCAGTAGTAATTAGCTTCAATCCAAAAAGCTCTACCAGAACATCCAGTACACCTGGTGAAATGAACTCGGGTGGCTTTGGTCCGATGCGAATGTCCTGAATGCCGAGACTGAACAAGCCTAGCAGAATGGCTACTGCTTTTTGCTCAAACCAAGACAGCACGATGCTGACAGGCAGCTCGTTCACCGTACACTCAAATGCCTCAGCCAGAGCCATGGCAATCTTCACTGTAGAACCGGAATTATTACATTGCCCAAGGTCAATGTAACGCGGAATACCGGTGTCTCCAACGGTGCCATAATCTACGTCATTGAAACGGAACTTTCCGCAAGAAGTCGTTAAAATGACAGTATCGTTCGGTAAGGAAGTCGCCAACTCACGGTAGTAATTCCCGCCAGTACCTGGCGCATCACAGCCAGCAATGACGAAAAACCGGCGGATATGCCCGTCTTTGACAGCTTGAATGATCTCTGGTGCTAACCCGATTACAGTTTCATGATGATATCCGGTCGTAAGTACCAGATCTGACTCTACATCAGCCGCAGGTAGGGACAACGCACGATTAATTAATGGGGAGAAATCGTCGCCCGTTATTTTCTCTACACCTTCCAGCCCCGCTACTTCATATGAGAAAAAGCGGTCTGCATACGTGCCTTTAATCGGCATTACACAGTTTGTGGTAGCAAGAATTGCACCGGGAAACTTCTCGAACAATCTACGCTGATCATACCATGCTTTGCCGATGTTGCCTTTCAGATGTTTATACTTTTTGAGTGCAGGATATCCATGCGCAGGCAGCATTTCTGAGTGGGTATAAATGTTGATGCCTTTCCCCTCTGTCTGCCGCAGTAATTCCTCCAGCGCATATAAATTATGTCCTGTTACAACAATACATTGACCTTCAATTTTGTTCTGACTGACTGTGATCGGTTGCGGAATGCCAAAGCGGTCCGTATGCGCACGATCCAGTACATCCATGATGCGAACCGCCGCATCCCCGACCTTCATCGCCATCTCCAAATGTTCCTGTGTATTAAAGTTGGAATTGGTCAACGTCATATACAAAGCTTCGTGGGTGATACGATCCACCTCGGGATCGCTATATCCTAGCTGCCGGGCATGTGTCGCATACGCTGCAATTCCTTTTAATGCAAAAATCATCGTATCCTGCAAACTCGCAATGGTTTCATTTTTGCCACATACCCCTACAACGGTGCATCCGCCATTCGGTGTCTGTTCACATTGGTAACAAAACATATCGTTATCCTCCATATCTAGATAATCATTCGTTACTTCCAACGTAACAGAACACCAAAGCTTGAGTTGTGATTACACACACATTTTTTTAGATCAAGCAGATTTAAATGTCCTTCTATTTATAACAACCATTAATACAATAACGCTTAAACAAATGAAAATATTAATCTCAAAAACCAATTTGAACGCCTGCAACTGACTCCCTTGTCCTGTCTCTCCACTCATCACACCAAGTCCAAGTGCTGAGCCAAAGACCATACCCGCATTTCTTGTTAAAGCAATTAATCCGCCAATCGAACCCACGTGTTCCCGAGGTGTCTGCTGCATAATGAAGCTATTATTAGGAGAGGCAATGAGCCCCATACCAAGGCCAATAAGAGATAGAATCGCCGCGATTCCATAAATCGGTATATGATCTAAATACACCAGTAACAAGATAAACCCGCTTCCCATGCAGCTCAGTCCCATAAGCATCAGACGATGAGAGCCATAACGGTCGGAGCAGTAGCCTGCGAGAGGACCTGCAAACGCCAAGGCAATGGGATAAGCCGCCATAATATATCCTGTCGTAGATGACGAGAACGGAGCCGACGCCCCCATCAAATAAAATGGAATGAGGACAAGCAATGTATTAGATAAAATAAAAGAGGCACAGCTAACGATCAAGCCTCCCGCTACAGTTGGAATTTTCAATGCTTGTAAGGGTAGAAAAGGATTCTTTTGCTTCCGCTCCCAGAATAGAAAAGTAATCAACAACAAGGAAACCCCCACCAAACTTGTCATTGTCCGCACGGACACCCAGCCCCATTTGCTCCCATTTGTTATTACGAGAAGGACCAAGGTGATGAATACCATAAACAAGCTGGCCCCCACGAAGCTGATAGCACCCGGCTTGCGCTTTTGCACACGGTTCGGGATGTACCGATATGCCATAATTGTAGCCACAATCGCCACAGGAACATGGATTAAAAATAACCATTTCCAGCTCAGCCACTCTGCAATCAAACCTCCCGCTATAGGTCCCGTCATCCCGCCCAGCGCGACAGCTGTACTTAAAATTCCGAGTGCACGACCTCTTTGCTCTTTCGGCATATGAATGGTGATGAGTGCAATATTAGTTGCTTGGAACATCGCAGCTCCTACTCCCTGTACAACTCTGAGCGTTAGCAATATTGGCAGATTAGGTGAAAAAGCGACCAGGATAGAACCCACAGTAAAAATCACAAATCCAAGATTGTGAATCCGGCGAAAACCATAACGGTCTCCCAGTTTCCCCATAATAGGAAGAAGAGCCGTAATCACTAGCAGATAACCTGTTGTGATCCATAATCCCTTCCCAAGCTCTGTCTGAAAATAATTCACAATAAAAGGAAGCGACACATTCACAATTCCAGCTGTAAAATGGGAAATAAACGCCCCCATACAAATAGCCGCCATCATTCCCAGCCGCTGCCCGTGTGTGCTTTTAAACTCTATATCTTTTGCTGCCATCATGTTGATCCCGTCCCTACTCATATTGTTTAAGAATTACTAACAATTATAAGTAGATCCCTTGCAAGAACAATCCCATAAAGATGGGATGGGAATGGTTTAGGCGAATATGTCTATCAGTATAGGTGACGAAAATCAGAGGTAATGCAAAACAGCAAAAAGCGGCACATTTAAGTGCCGCCACTGAATTATTATCTATAAGAGTCATGCGTTGGGCGAAACAAATCTTCTTCGGAACTTCTGACCATAGAAAAATGTTCGACATTGTAGTGCCCATGTAATGTTTTATTGTGATGCTTGATGATTTGTTCTGCACTTAAAACATCATTGTCCGTTGTAGAATGACCATCTCCGACCAATGTAACATCCATGCCGCTAACCGTAGCCGTCCGAACCGCAGTATCGATGCAGTGTTGAGTTTTACATCCCATAATCACCACATGCTCAATCTGCTGATCTTTCAGATATTGTAGCAGCTCAGTTCCGTGAAAAGAATTCGTTGCCAGCTTATCAAAGATTTTGGCATTTGCAGACCTGTTGATTTCATTGTGAACTTGAAAGCCTGTACCTGTTCCTTCAGCGACATCTAGATCCCTAACGAACACAACTTCGACATCGGCTTCTTTTGCTTGTTCAATCACTTTATTAATATTCCGGATAAGCTGCTCTTTATTGAATACTGCACTTTCCTTTTCGTTTCCATCCATTAATTCTTGTTGTGCATCGATGATTAATAATACCTGATTCAAATGATTTTCCCCTTTCGAATGGTGGGGAAACGTCAACACGCTTGATCAGTTAAACGTTATCCCCATATCATTTTGCAAGCTGACATTGTTTTTCATAATATCTACCTCCCAATAAAAATGGTATATAAACTTTAATCTTATAATTTAAGACTTTTTTAGTTTACCATATTTTTAAAATGTACTCTCTAAAAACTTTGATTGCTACATCCATTGATACATCATAAAAATGGTGGAAATCAGATTAGTCAGCCCGTGCAGAACCCAACCTGGAATGATCGAACCGCCGGATAATTTCTCATCTAACATTCCGATGCTCCAACCCACAAAACCTGTAAGAATCATTACAACAGCAGAATTCAATAATCCGGAACTGCTGTATAACAGCACAGCATGTACGACACCAAATAATAAAGCTTGAGCACAGTTTCCAATTCCGAATCCGAATTTCGAACTTAACCGTTTACCAATGAAGCCGCGGAACAGAATCTCTTCGGACAAGCTAGTCTGTAACCAAGAATAAATCAATGCCGGAATCAAACCTTTAAGACCTGTACCATAAAACTGTGAGCTGGCCAAAGTATTCTTATCCAGCATATAGATTGCTGTAAGCATTCCCAGGCTGGTGAATATAGTCATGGTAAGTATAAACCATAGTATGAACTGCTTCCTAGAAAGCAATTGGGGTTTCTTCCAGCCAATCCACATGGCAAAGGATGAAGTTGTTCTGCTTGTAAAAAACCAGTATGTATAGGGAATGATGCTGAATAAGATGAGCTGAAGGACTGCACTGATGAGCAATGACAATGTCAATGGAATACCCTCCCTTTAATAAGAACAGCCTCAATATATCATGGACCGCTGCTTACCAGCGGGAAGAGACCGTAACTTGCAGGTTAGGTGGAGTAGTTGGTTGCGGATTGCTACTCAGGCAGTGGTAATACCGCCAACATCATGAACTGCCCATTCTCATATCTGAAACTGACGCTTCCTTGAAGCTGTTGAACCGCATACTCAATGCTTTCGATTCCGAACCCTCTACGCCCAAAGTTCCGCTTGCTGGACAAAAAAGAGCCCTGCCCGTCCTCTGTAAGCAGAGATGCAGGATTCTTTAAAGAAATCACCAATAACCCGTCGCAATAAATCACTTCCAGCCCAATAACATTCTGCTCTGACTCTGGTAATCTCTGAACCCCTTCGATTGCATTATCTAATGCATTGCCTAAAATAATTGCAATTTCAACCTCTTTGCCTGCAAGTGACAGGTCCTGCGGGATGCGAAAATGAGATTTCATTGTAACTTGATGTAGCTCGGCTTTGGCGAACTTCTCATTATAGATGGCATCAATAGCTATATTTCCAGAAGAAATATACTTTTCTCCTGCCTCCTGTGTCGAAGCAAGCTCCGCAATATATCGCTTGGCTTCTTGTACAGCTCCTTCATCCAGCAGAGAATGAATAAGGATCAACACATGGTTCAGATCATGCCGCAAACGCTGTGCTTCCTGATTATCTTTCAGTTTACTCGTGTAATCCTTCACTTGCTGCTGTAGCACATGATTATGCAATTCTATTTGCATCCGTTTCATTAACTTTTGATATATAAACATTACAGCCACATTAACTACAAGAATCCCAAGCAGGATGAATACAAAATCAAACGGAATATTAAAAGGTTTATCACTGGAATTTCTCAGATTCACAATAATAATAAGCAAAGAACCCGCAGAAACAAGATTCAGCACAGCCCAATCCTGATTCGACAGTAACGTTGTGGTATCCACTTTGAACAACCGCAGCAATAGCAGACATAACATGATGCTTAGCAAAACAACAAATAGGAAAGCAAAAGATAACCACCAGAAATTAACTGTATCTATTCCCTCGGCATTGAGTGGGATATGCTGAATCCCATACCATACCAGCATCTCAATAACCACCGTAAACACTGTATAGAAACTGCTAAAGAACAGCTTTTGTAGCACACTGCCGCGGAAATAAAAAATAGTAATCAGACTATACACAAGCAGGTGAAGGATGACCGAATCAACTAGAGGTAAGCTAGCAGCGGTAAGCGATTTAATTATATAAAAGATAATAAGACAACCTATAAATGACTGTTTGCTCCTGCTCAGGATCAGGAATTTCTTGAGAAAAATATAAAATGTGACCCCTTGCGGGACATATATAAGGACGAGCATAAATACACCAAAAAAATAAGGACTAATCTCCCGGATGAAAGACATTTATCTTAAGAGCCTCTTTTCTATAAAGGCATGGTAGGACCGTAAAGAATCAGAGCTTCTACTGCGGCTGACGGGAAGCTCCACCCCGTTCTTCAGCTGAATAAGTTCTTTGCTTAAAGAACGAACATACAGCCAATTTACTAGGAATCCCGTATGTACGCGACAAAAATCATGTGATCCCAGCTGTCCTTCCAACTCTCTCAGTTTGCCATAATACGAGTAAGTCCCTTGTTCAGTACAAAGGACCAATTTTTTGCCTCGTTCTACCGTGATATACATAATATCATCTACCCTTAAATTATAGCTCATATGATGGATTGAGAATGACAGCACGTTGTTTCTTTGCATGCATTGCTGAATGGCTTTGACTGTGGCGGTCTGCAGTTCATGTTCATCAATGGGTTTCAGTAAATAGCGAAAGGGATGAACCGCAAAGCTTCTTCTCATATAACTTGTATGGCTGGTGACATAGATAATTAATACCCTGGCATCTTTGAGCCGGATCTTCTCTGCGACTTCTATACCGTTATACTCGGGCATCTCCATATCCAGATAAACTATATCGTATGCGGTAGTCGTCATTGCCTGAAGCAGGGTTTGGCCTGATTCAAAAATCTCAATAGAGGCAGTCATCCCTTGCAGGCTAGTTATCTGCTTCATGAGTAATTCTTCCAATCGCGAGGCATCTTGCCTCTGATCGTCACAGATTGCAATGTGAAGATTCATATTATGTATCCCTCCAAGTGAACGTAATTCTATCATATTATAATTTGAAAAAATATGAAGAACCGCCAAAAAGCCGATCCTCTCGGACCGGCCTATAAACTCTTTTTTACAGGGAAGTTTCTACCCTAGTCAATTCATCGGAATCGCGGACGCCAGCCGCCGAAACTGGATGAAAATAAACAGAGCGGTCAGCATCACCACAATTCCTGAACCGAGGAACCATAGCTGCACACCGTATCGATCCACCACAGGTCCTGCCAACAGCAGCCCTATTGGCGAAGACAACATCATAATGCTGGTCACGAGTGAAATGACACGCCCAAGCATCTCGGGTTCAAAAGAACGTTGGATCATCGCCATGAAGGGACCATTGAAGAAGGGTGCCGCACTGCCCATCAAGAACGAGAGAATGGCAAAAATCACAAATGCATTCGGACCAATCAAACCACTGATCACACAGGTAAGACCGATGACTAGCAGACCTACGCTCATATAGCTAATGTCGCTCCATTTAGATGAGAACATCGACAATAGCAGACCACCTAAAATCATCCCGATGCTGAACACCGCTTCCACCAGGCTGGCACTGTATCCTCCACGGCCAAAATGAGACAATGTCATATAAGGAAACAGTGTCGCCAATGGCATAAATGCGATACTAAACACCGCAGTAGCCCCCGTAATCAACACAATGGGTTTCGCTTGAATGAGTGCGTTCCAACCCAAACGGAATTCTTGAACGAAAGACGGCGCAACTGTAGCCTGCACTTTAGGCTGATGGATCTTCACCATGAACAGCATCAGATTCGCAATCAAAGCCCCGGCCACATCGAGTAGTAATACTGCCCCGAGCGAAGTTGCCGAGTAAACCGCTATCCCAAGTGCAGGACCCATTACATTCGAGAAAGAGAACACCATCTGCTGCCAGCCCGCGACTCTTGTCAATTCTTCTTCAGGCGCAATCAACGGAACAGCCGCCTGAAAAGCCGGAGCATGAAAGGCTGATGCCGCCGAACGCAGGCTCAGAATGACATACACAAAGCCAAGTCCCGGTTCCCCCCACATGAAATAAATACCTAATATCAGACTGAAGAGCGCAATTGCGCTATCAGCAATAATCATCGTTATTTTACGATTCCAACGGTCCAGCCAGACCCCTACAAAAGGACCCAAGACCGCTTGCGGCAAAAACGCTGCCAACCCAGCAATCATCAAAACTGCCGCTGACCCTGTCGATTCCGTTAAGTGCCAGATCACCGCGAATTGAACCATCGAACTCGTAAGAATCGAGAAAATCTGTCCGCTAAAAATAAGGGCGAAGGCTTTTTTCCATTGTATTCGCATAAGGTCATCTCCTTTGATTAAAAACTTAAATAAACTCATTCCATGAGCATAGGCACACTGAAACAGGCACATCACAAATAAACTCATTTCCTTATCTCAAAAAAAGAATGAGTCCACTTGTCTTGCACCACTGATTACCATAAACGAATGGAATGAGTCACAAGGAGCACCTCCTGAAAAAAATTATGTTCATTATAACATCGCATCTCTTCCCTGAGCCAGTTCCAATTGTTCTTTTTGCGAAAAATTTGATCTATCTCCACCTTCCGAATAAATTCCTAAATAAGGGAGAAGATAAAAATCACTTAACATCTCATTTATTTAAGGAGAATTGCATGCGGAAATTTTTTAACGCCAAGACACCTCCGTCTAATCCTAAGGTGCACCCTCAATTCGAAGCCGAAAATGAGCTTTCAATGAAGGATCTTTTTTCCCATGCTATCTCTGCGTCTCTCGAAGACAACTTACAGATTATTAATAATTGTTTTGCGAATTGTTCGGACCTAAAGGTTATTCCATGGCATTATGGCCCGGATCTTAAGTATGAAGCCTCATCCGTCTATTTCAATACACTTACTAAGTCTGACCCTACAAATTATTTTAAAGATGTCTTGCAGAATTTAGTTCCGCATGAGCTGGGTCCCACCTTGGACGTGACCGTTGAAGATGTCATCTCCTATTTTGAAAAAAATGGTGTTTCATCACCGCTGCTTGAATTAATGGACAATATCGGTCAAGCCATTAAGGGGATTCTTGATGGGAAAGTTGTCCTTTTCTTTACAGGTTGGCAAAAAGCCGTTGCCTATTATGCCTTCGATGTAGAACAGCGCCAAACCTCTGAGCCCATTTCAGAGCCTACTGTTCAAGGTCCCCACGTCAGCTTTATAGAAAGCTTGGAGCGTAATGTAGGTGTTATTCGTAGTTTGCTGAAATCTACTAATCTTAAGTTCGAGTTCTTTACCTCTGGTAAGCAGGTTCAAAGAACGTTGTCCTATGGTTATCTGGATGGAGTAGTCAAACCAGAAACATTAAATCAATTCAAACAACGGATAGCAAGTATTGATCAGGAAGAAATTCTTGACGTTTCCTATCTCGAAGAGTGGATCGGTGATTCGCTCTACTCACCATTTCCACAAGTCCGCTACACAGAACGACCGGATACAGCTATAACAGCACTGCTAGACGGAAAGATTATTGCTATGGTTAACGGAAGTCCTTCCATTCTGATCTGTCCCGGGAATTTCATGGAGTTTTTTACGAATAGCGAAGATTATTACTACCGGACCATTTTTTCATCATTGATAAGAATGATTAGGGTCGCTGCCTTCATCATCGCCCTGCTGTTACCCAGTACCTATATTGCCTTATCCAACTTCCATTCCGAACTAATTCCCACGGTTCTGCTGCTTGCCATTCTAAACACACGCGAAGGAATCCCCTTTCCGGCTATGGTTGAAGCTTTGATCATGGAGTTTTTCTTTGAGCTATTGAGAGAGGCGGGCATACGCTTACCCAGACCGATTGGATCGGCCGTCAGTATCGTTGGGGCTTTGGTCATTGGACAAGCTGCTATTCAATCGCAGATTGCCTCTCCGGTCATGGTCATTGTCGTCGCTTTGACGGGCATTGCCTCATTTGCGCTACCTCAATACAATATGGCAATTGCGCTGCGGATTTTACGGTTTCCCTTAATGATTCTCGCGGCAACATTCGGAGGACTTGGCATCATGGTCGGTTTTATTCTAATTTATCTCCATCTGGCTACCTTGCGCTCTTTAGGAGAACCGTATTTAGACTCGTTAGCTCCGTTAGATCTTAAAAGAGTACGTGATTCTATTTTTCTACTTCCGAGAAGACTGCTGCTTCATTCACCACGGAATCGACACCTATATAAAAAGACTTCGGGAAGGAAGTAGATATAGTGAAGCGGCTTACTACCATACTAATTTCCCTTCTTGTACTCACTCTAACTAGCGGATGCTGGGATAATAAAGAATTGGACGAGTATGGGTATGTGCAGGCGGTCGCCATTGACCAAAGCGAAGACAATCGGATTGTAATCACGACACATTTCTATAATCCTTCCACCAAAATAGAAATGGGACAAGCAGGGGATCCAGCGTCCAAGGGAATTAATATCGTTACGAGTGGAGAAACCTTTTTTGAAGCAATAAGGGAGATCCCGGCAAAATTTGGTCGAAAAGCCAAATGGGATCATATGCGTGTCATATTAATCGGGGAGCAACTAGCCAGAACCACGAACATCCGGGAGGTACTTGATTTTTTCTCCAGGGATCAAGAACCGCGTGGTACCGTTCTTCCTCTCATCGCTGAGCAATCTGCGGCACCATTTTTAGATATCAACCCGTTTATCGAGCAGACCATTGGTCAACAGTATAAGAGAATGGAGACGAGCGGTGCTCTATATGCCGCAAAAACTTCCAAGATTCCTCTCTATGAGCTGGCTATACAAATGTGTAGCCCCTCCAATACTTCCATCATCCCTTACCTGCATAAGACCAGTTTGGATCATAAACCATTGATATCTGGGCTGGCTGTAATTCATGACGGTAAAATGATTGACATTCTAAAGGAGAAGGATACCGAAGCATTCATGATGCTGACGGATAGATATATCTATGGAGTACTAGAATTTCCTTGCCCGGATGAGACCGAAGTACCGCTTCGGAAAAAAGAAACGCTTGAAGTGCTTACCTTCAACAGTACGCTTACTCCAATCGTAAAAAATGGTTCTGTGTCCGTCGGTGTAAAAATTGCTATTGAAGGAATGATCGGAGAATTACGTTGCTCACATTTAAAAAACAATAAGGACATGAAGCTTTTTGAGCAGCGTATCATAACTCAGGTTGAACAACAGGTTGAGCACGCAACCAAGTTTTTGAAAACAAAAAAGATCGACGCACTCGGAATTGGCAATCAGATTTACCGGAAAAATCCGCAGCTGTGGAAACAACTAGAGCCTCAATGGAAGGATACATTCGCCCAGACTCAGTTCGATATCAACGTTGATGTCAAAGTGTTAAGCACTGGAATGAACTCAGGCACAATATTTGGAACAAAGGAGAAGTAGCTATGGTGGGAAAAATAATCTGCGTTCTCTTATTAGCTTCCGCTATGCTAGCCCATGACATCCCAAGGTTTAGACAAGCCTCCATCCGCGATCGAGTAGTTTATGGAGTATTATTACTACCCGTACTTTATCTCGGATTTATCTTTATTGCAGCTAAGCCATGGCCCAATTTAGATTCCATCTTCAATTTATTCACGGCTCCAGCTGAGCACATCGTCCATTGGATCAACCCTGCCATTTCATAAGCTTAAAGAATGAGGAGGAACGTATGAATAAGCAAGAACGTGTTAGTTCGATCCAAATGTCCATGCTGTTTCTCTTCTTTATGACCGGTTCCTCAATCGTTATCGTCCCTGCGTCACTAACTAACTTTGCTGGCAACGGAGCCTGGATATCCCTCTTAATCGCCTCTGCCATAGGAATGGCTCTGCTTTCCGGTATTCTATATTTGAACCGACGAGCGCCAGATCTTTCGCTTGTGGAACAAAGCCGCTCCGTACTTGGAAACGGACTGACCCTCGTCCTCCTGATTCCTTTCACTTGTGTGCTGTTTTGGAATGTCGCAGGAATTGTAATTGAGATCGGAACCTTTTTCAAAAGTACGATGTTAAAAGAAACGCCCACTTACGCGGTAAATACCATGTTTTTTATAACGATTGCGATGACAGCTCTAGCTGGAATCGAAGTAATTGCACGCATGGCAGCCGTCCTAATGTCACTAATGTTCGGATTTATCATCTTAGTCTGGATACTCGTAGCAGGGTTGTATCATCCCGAGTACCTACTGCCCATCATGCCTGATGGATTTAGGCCTATCCTAAGCGCTGCATATGTAGTCTATGGCTTCCCCTATTCCGAGCTTATCGTTTTTTCGATGATTTTACCGTTCGTGCGTAAAGAAGACAATTCTAAACTGGGAAAACAGATGTATCTTGCACTCATCATCAATGCCCTGACGTTAATTGCTTCTGTCATTAGCAGTATTATGGTATTGGGACCACTGTCCGGCAGCTTGAAATATTCATTATATCAGTTGGCGAGACTCATTTATTTTCAGGAAACCATTGAAAGAATCGAATCCGTGATTGGTTTTTCACTCATTATCGGCTTCTATTTCAAGGCTTCTATCCTGCTGCTTATTCTTATTAAAGTACTAAAGGAGCTTCTGAGATTGAAGGATGAACGTTTAATTGTTTTCCCACTTGCTTTTGTCTGCCTGCTGTTATCTGTAACGACTTACACACAGGAGTCTGAGCTTGAGAAAATCGTGAATACTACATGGCCCTTGATCACTAACCTAGCTTACATCCTGCCGTTTCTTCTAATTCTATTGGTCACTTTTATTCGTTATCATATAAATCAACACAAAAAATAACCCGTTCTAAACGGATTCAATATCCCCTATCTCATTTCGCAGACTTCAGCTTCTTCTTTTCTTGGATCCAGCCCGCCAGCAAAAGTATTGCTCAACATAATTGCTTGCCATCGCGATTGAAGATTCTGAGATTTCCGGACCCAGAGGACGTTATTTGCAATTTTTTGGCCTGTGGAGCAGAGTTTAGGACTCCACTGACGCTATCTCATATAAAAAGACTCATATTGAGTGTTTTTTTATGGGAATAGCTGCTATACAGTCCGCTAGGATGCAAAATGTAGACCCATGACACGTTTAAGGTCAGCTGTGTCCGATGGGCTTGGTCTGTGCAAGTGTTATTGGATCAAACGAAGCAAAGTAGGGATGCCCAACAGCCACTTTTAGCTTATTAGGACACCCCTGTTAAGTTTATTACGTTACTCGCTCTAACCAATAAATTCTTGAACCCACTCGCTGTTATAGTAACCTATTCCAATTTCTGTAAAGCTACTATTCAGGATATTGGCACGATGACCAGGACTGTTCATCCATTGGTTCATTACTTCTTCTGCGCTCGACTGACCTTTGGCGATATTTTCCCCTGCTGAATTGTATGAGATCCCGAATGCTTTCATCATATCAAACGGAGATCCATACGTAGGAGACTGATGGTCAAAATAGTTATTGTCATACATATCCTGCGCTTTAGCCAAAGCCATTTTCGAAAGTTCGCTATTTAAGCTAAGAGGCTTCAAGCCTGCATTCGTTCTTTCTTTATTCACCAAATCCAATACTTGCTGTACCGATTGGGATGTATTGGTGGATGGTTGTGGATTTGCAGACTTCTGTGGGACAGCAGAATGTTGCGGATTTGCAGAATATTGTGGTTTCGCCGACTGCTGCGGATACGTTGTTTGATCTGTTGTGCTTCCTGTAGGTGGATTGGTACGGATGAACCCATCCAGCCATTTCGTTACATCGCCAGGAACTTGTTTAGTCTTAATTGTTGTATTCCCTGCATTCTCCGTGGAAATGGAAGATGCTTGCGTTAAAGTTGAACTTGAGGTAGTTTTACGAGCATGATTGTCAACCTTCGTTTGTTGAGTTGTCATTTGGTTGTTGGCCGAGTTATTACCCGAACAAGCAGTAACGAGTAATAGCGCTACTATTACGATAAATGGTTTAATTAGAACCCCTCCTGATTTGGCAAAGTAGTGACTTAATCGAATAAAGTTTTTGTAAAGTACCCCTGATTTATTCATCTCTAATTCAAAAATATAAAAAGCAAAAAAGTCCACTCGCAACATGGTTGCTGTGGACTTAATCTTAGTGGATATTTTAGATGCGTCGATATAGTTACATTTATAGTAATTTATAGAATTTTTTACTAATTAATGTTATGCTTTGTTAAGATCATAAAGTATAACATCAAATAAGATTTGGACAAACAAGCTTATAGAAATAAGCAGGCTTTGTTAGGTAAATAGATACTTTTAGATTACTTAATGTAATGTGATTGCAAAATTATTACAAGGAGTGATCATGCTATGTTAGAAGGTATCTCGATAAAACAAGTCTCCATTTATTGTCCTGAAAGAGTGATTAACAACCAATATTTTATTGACCATTTTCAAAAGCAAGGTATAGATATTAAGCGGATTCTTAAAAAGACAGGCAGAAAAAACCGCCATGTTATTGAAGGAACGAAGGAGAACTCGTTGACGATGGCGATTAATGCCGCTCAACAGGCAATTGATGCTGCATCATTGAAATCTGCAGATATAGACCTGATTCTTTTTTCCAGCTCAACTCCGGAATATTTATCACCTACGAATTCATTGCTTATTCACAAAGCTATCAAAGGTAAAGATGATACGCTTTGCTATGACTTAAATGGTAATTGTATAGGAATGTTTATTGCGGTTGAACAGGCTGCTCGTACTTTATACGATGATCCTGATAGAGATAGAGCGTTGGTTATCGGTTCGGATTTTTTAAATTTATGGGCTGATCCTTCACATCCAATAACATATTCAATTTTTGGCGATGCCGCCGTAGCCCTCATTTTAGAAAAAGATCATTCAGAGAGTGGATTAATTGACGTAAGGTATCTTTCGGACAGCCGTTTTACAGAAGAAATTGTGTACCCCGCTCAAGGATTGGCTAAGTCTTTGCGTGATGGGGCTGAACACCGCTACTTACACTGGGGGAGATTCAGCGGAATAGACAGTGTACGATTTGCGGAAGCATCTATTGTTGAATTATTAAACAAACATCACCTAACATTCGAGGATATACAAGTTTTTTGTTTTTCACAATTTACATTGGCTAATATTAAATTACTTCAAGCTAAGCTGAACCTGGATCAACATAAAATTATTTATGTAGCCGACGAATATGGCTATACAGGCACAAGCAGTCCCTTTCTGGCCTTATATTGTGCTATTGAACATGGTTTGATCAAACGTGGCGACAACTTATTATTTTGGACATTGGGGTCAGGTTATCAAGCCGGTTCAATGTTATGGCGTTATTGACATGAGGCTCCATTCATTCATCCTATCACTATCGAAACTCCACAATACACTAACAACAATCCCATAAGTATATTAAATTGACTTCTATATTTAGATATCATTTTTTTGAAAAGAGAACCGCATAAACACCAACTAAAAGTGCCCATAAACCCGATGAATGCTAAGACTATAGAGTAACTCAATAAGCTAAAATAGGAAGAATGAGAGGTAAGAATAAATGTAGATGTAACTGTGATTCCATATAATATCCCTTTAGGATTAATAAATTGTAAAAGCATACCCGCAATAAAACTGTTGTGTTTATCGCCACTTCCATCACTTTCTTGATGTTTACTTGTAATAATTTTAAATGCTAAATAAAACATGTAGACTCCGCCTATCACAGCCATAATAGATTCAATCTTAGGGATAAAATTGATCAGAAGTATATTAAAATAGCAACATAACAATATAATCACGAAAAAACCTGTGCCCACTCCTAAACAAAATCTCATTGTTTTTCGTAAACCAAACTGGTTTGCAAAAGTCATTGCCATAATGTTATTAGGTCCCGGAGTAAAGCTAGCAACAAATGCATATAAAAACAAAGAAACAATCACTGAATTACACCTCGTTGTATGTTATAATGTATTTATCAGACGCTATAACGTCCTTATGTGCGTTTTATTGTATATCCTGGTCGTTATAAAGTAAATAGGGATAGGAGAATTACCGTGGAAGAGATAAATCAAATCATTGCGGAGAATATAAAAAAGATTAGAAGAAGTAAAGATTTAAGCCTGGAAAAGGTGGCTGAATTAACAGGAGTAAGCAAAACAATGATTGGTCAAATCGAAAGAGGCGAATCGGCACCTACCATTACAACCATTTGGAAGATCGCCAATGGATTAAAAACTTCATTTTCTGCGCTGATAGATTACCCAAAGCCTGACACAAGAGTCGTATTAAGAAATGAAATTCAACCACTGCTTGAAGACAACGGAAAATATCGGGTGTACCCATCTTTCCCATTTGATGAAAGCAAACGATTTGAGGGTTATACAGTTGAGATAGACAAAGGTGGATACCTTGATGCCAATCCACATATGGAAGGAACTGAAGAATTAATCACTGTATTTGATGGTGAATTGTCTTTGCGTGTCAATGATAATGAATATCTATTAAAATCTGGTGATTCTATCACGTTTAACGCAGACAAACCCCATGTATATTATAATCCAGGACAATTATTGACCCGTTTAAGCATGATCTTATATTATTCTAGTTAGCAAAAAAACCAAGGTTCTTAAACCTTGGGATCAAATCTTACTATGATAACCTGCGGAGATAACGCTCAGCCTCCCCATTATGAACCGTCCAGCATTAACTTATAAACCTTACCGTCTTTTGCATATTCATTATTAAAAAGCAGGGCATCCCCTTCTCTTTTCAGGAATTTCAGATTGTCTCCAAAAAAAGGAAGGTCGTTTGTTTCGGCATATTTTTGCTGCTCTACGTCAAGAAGTGCCTTGTACAACAATGTTTTGGCACCTGTTTTACGATCTATCATCATGAGGAAACCTTGCTGATTGGACCGAATCAGCAGAATATCCTCGTCCATTCCCTCCACTAAATAATTATCCGAATTACCACCTAGGGTGTTCAGATTAATCGTCTCCGTTACGTTCCCTGTTCCATCTTCAATTAATCGTAATATTTTCCCATCGGTAAGCAGGAGCTGATCGCCAGCTATTTTCACATTGTCACCATAACGAAGATAGTATCCTACACTTGCGTGGCGAATGACCATTCCATCCTTAATAATCATCGTATACCATTTATTATTGATATGTGGTTCTCCGTAAACATCTGTTACGGTCAGATAGATTAGGCCTTTCGGCGTCTTCTGAAAATCGAACTGAACAGCATCGAATAACTGCGAACCAAGGTTCGTTAGCAAACGAGTTTGTCCTGCGGAATCTGTTAGATATAAACCCCCTGTTTTTTTATCCACTGTATAAGTAGATCCAGCAAATTGTGCGCTGGCACTAGCATAGTTCAATAGCCCAGTTGCTGTATATATCCTCTTCGTCGCATCCCAGCTGACCGTTGTTCCTCCTAATGAATTTACAAGAAAACGGGCAGGTACATAGAGTTGACCATTAATTTCAAAAGGAACACCTTCTACACTTACCAATTTACCATCAAGGGCCCCCTGTTTACTTCCAATACGAACGGCTATCTTTTTTCCCCATCCAGTAAACTCCGCTCTTTGATGCGATTTATCCCATACAACCTTAAGTCCTGCCGCTTCCCAGTGACTGGCTGAAACATAAGTAATCCCATCCTTTACTAGTGCAGCGCTCGTACCTTTCCCGCCTCCATCCATAATGAAAGTGAAGTAAGCGGGCAATGCCGCATTCGCAACTGGAGCAGCAAGCAATGATGCAACAAGTATTGGAGCTAGCAACCATCTTTTATCCATATCTTGATCAACCTCCATGTTAAAAAATCATAAATTCTTCATAGGGTATAGACGCAGTTTAATTCCAAAGGTTCCTAGAAGTTAACAATAATAGTAAATTCCAAGATCAAAGTCTCTCCTTCTATTCATCCTCTCATCTGCCTCTTTTTCTCCCATTTCGTTGTTCCCCCAAGAATCTGTGAAAGTTTTCTCATAAATTGATAGGGAGGTTGGCGCCAAACCTTAAACAAAAAAATTGAAAGAAGGCAATTACAATGGCTTTAGGTTGTGATACAGCTACAAATGTAACAGCAGCAAGATTAACTACACTTAAAAATAATAAATTCACATTCGTTTGCCGATATTTGAATCGCGTCGAAGGATACCAGGATGGTCTCACCTCAGCTGAGATTACACGGATTTCAGATGGGGGATTATATATCATATCCCTTTATCAAATCAGCAAATCGCTCGATCATTTTACGAAAGCCAATGGGGTTAAAGATGCTGAAACGGCTGTAAGCTTAGCAAGTGATTTGGGACAAACCAGCAGCACTCCGATTTATTTTGCGATAGACCGCGATATGACCTCTACCGAAATCACAAACAATATAGTACCTTATTTTCAAGGCATAAAATCAGTGCTAGACAGCAGTACTAAAAATTCCAAAGGTTATAAAATGGGTATCTACGGATCACGAGCAGTCTGCTCTCATATTCGAGGCACTAATTCCGCCACAACACGTTACACCTTCATCGTAGATAATGACTGGCAGGGAACCTTCGAGGATTGGAACCTGCGACAATATAATTTCAACACTGAGGTAGGAACAAGCACTGGCAAAATCAACGTAGACTATGTAGAGTCCTCCTCACATAGCGGTGGAGGCTGGAAAAAGTAATTTATTCCTCTTTTATCGGTGACGAGGCGTCGTACGAAAGCAGATTATGATAGATTCAAATAAAGTCTCGTTATTATAAAAATAGTAAAAAGACAACCAGGCATGGATTATCCGATTAATGGAGAAGCTCTGCCTGGTGTTTTTGGTTTGTAGCGGTTTGTTTAAGCAGATAATCATAAATCGTAGCTATCCGATTTTAATGTCTTCTTTGGGCAACCCTCGGAGAAAAATACGCAGAATTTTCCAATTCCCAGCCGAATTACGATCGAGCATCCATTCCACACTGACAGCAACTCGCTTTTCTCACTGATAGCAGCTTGCTTCTTCACTGACAGCAGCTTGCTTCCGCTATCCTCTCCCCGTATATTTTATCGCTGTAACTTTATGCAACCTATGAGATAATTGCACTTTATACACTTATTTCGTCTGTAAAAGGCTAACTTCTCACTTTAACTGTATTCTATACAATTAAAAATCACAGTTATCAGCTTTAGCGGCAAAAAACTAAAAAATAGCTGTACAAAATACAACTATCTTCATGAGCGAGTTTTTCGAGCGAAAATAGCTGTACAAAATACAATTAAAAGCCGCTACATATTAAATTCGTCCGCTCTCCATATAAAAAAGGGGCGAGATCTTTGTAGATCACCCCCTGCTCCACTTGCTCCTATTTAGAATCGCCTATTTGATCATATGCTGGATCATACGTCCACTTCAGGCCGTTGTCCTTACTCGACAGATAGATGGTACCTACAGTGTTGCCCTCTTTGCTGAGCAGAATAGGATACAATCCTTCTTTTCCATTAAAAATAGGTGAAAGCGGCGTTTTTTGATATTCATTAAAGGTTTCCGGAAGGGATACCACGAGCTTTTCCCATGACTGTCCCTTATCTTTGGTCCAATAAATAACAGGCCCATTATCTTCATAATATCTGAACCCTAAGAATCCGATATCCTTGTTAGAATACCCTGCCCCGGCTAAACTTTCCGCGTATAAATCGTTAGGATTTCCAAGCTCCGTCCATGTCTTCCCGCCGTCAGAGGTCTGGTATACATAATTTAATGAGCGTCCCACGCCTGCAGAACCTCCGGAGACGATCCATCCATTTTGTTTGTCGGTAAACCCGATGAACTTGGCGTCATAACCCTTTGCACCTGCAATGTTGTAGTTATTCCACGATTTCCCCATGTCATCACTGATTAATACATGTAGAGGGGATTCTTTACCATCCGCAAATCCATATACAATTGCAGTTTTGTCCTCGGAGATATAAAATCCGGTATCCGCTCTCCCCATCCCCATTTCTGTTCCAGTCGTATCAAGTTTTAAAGGCGTTTGCGCTTGGATCTCCCCTTTCCGATAGGAGACAGAGACATTACCATCCTCGTCCATGGAATACGCATTCCCAGCGTCATGCACAACCACTTGTTCGCCACTAGAGCTGTAGGAATAGATAGTACTTGGTTTGAGCGCGGTATCTGAAGATTGGCCGTTTAGGTTCGTACAGGCTGCTAGCACTGCTGTTACACCAACCACCATTAAGACCGCAAGAAATGCGCCTACTCCATTTCGTTTTTCTTTCATATTTAAAATACTGCCAAATCGCTGCTTCATCGAGTGTTTTCCTCCTGCAAAATTCGTTGATAAAGCTACATGCCGTGTAGCATTACTTTGCATAACCGATAAAATGGCTTCGCAGTATTTCTTTCGATATGCCGCATTTTGCTTACGTACAACGGTGTCATCACAATAAATTTCAATTTCGCGGACAGCTTCGCGTGCCATGAACCAGACCAATGGATTAAACCAATGCAGTGCCTGCACAATCAGTAGCAGTAGCTTATATATGATGTCATGCCTTTTGTAATGGACCAGCTCATGTTTTAAGATAAACTCCAGCTCTTCGTCACTATATTGATCATGCGGCAAGAATAGTGTTGGCTTGTAAAAACCCATTAGCATCGGATTCGGAACTTTACTGCTTATCAGAACCGCAATGGTGGTTGTTACATGCATTTCTTTAGCGACTTGTTTGAGCTTGGAGAACATATCCTCTCTCTGAAGAGAGCTGCTCCAACGTAACACCTGTTTCCTGAAAAAGAAATAACTCAGCAAATGATACCCTAAAAAAAGCACAGCGCCAGTAACCCAGATGTAAGCTAAAATATTAATTATAGAAGGGATATGGCTTACATCCCCTGTCTGGACCGGCTGAGAGATTACTGGCGTATCCGCCTGCAAATTCTGGGACACTGAGCTTTGAAAGACAGTTGCTATGGCCTGACCTTCGGGTAGCTGAATCGCCACAGGAGGATTGGTAAAGGAAAAGTTGAATGGCAACAATAATCGCAAGGTTAGGATCAACCATATCCAATAGCTCAACTTAGCCGAATAATGTTTTCTTAACAAGGGAGTTAATGTGATTAAGCCGATAATAACTAAACTAAGGGTCACAGAAATAACCAGAAAATCTGTAAAAAGACCTGTTATCATCAGGATTCCTCCTTATCTACTCTATCGAGCAGTTCCCGCAACTCAGCAAGATCGCTTTTATCAATCGCCTTCCCGTTGTATAAGGACATCACCATATCCTGCACAGAGTTGCCAAACAGCTTTTCAAGCGTAGACTTCCCTTCGCTCTCTTTATAATCTGTCTCAGAAATTGCAGCGAGATAACGGTTGCTCCGCCCTTCTTTTTCGCAAGATAGAAAGCCTTTTTCAACCAGCCGTGACAGCACTGTCATCAAAGTAGCAAGCGCCCACTTACGTTTATCCCCCAGTTGATTCAAAATATAAGAGGAGCTAACCCAACTCTCGGCTCTCCAAATCACCAGCATAATTTCCAGTTCAGCATCTGGCAAGCGTTTGATTTTGTTATTCATCCATATTTCTCCTTGTTATACATTTGTGTAATACATTCATTATACAAACGTATAATTAAAAAGCAAGCACATTATTTCTAAAATATGTATACATTCTTAGACGTTTATTATTTTAATAAAGGTTTCACAAGTCCAGTAGCAAATAATAAATAGAACCCTAGGAATTTTTATAAGATTCCAACAATGATAACCAACGCACACTCAGCTGAAATTTATAACTATTTTGGAAACTAAGTGATTGGTCTGCATTATTCTTAAGTAAGGAGGTAGGTTATGAAAAAATTTAGTATTCTATCATTTTCACTGATAATTTTACTAATTTTATTATTTGTATTAGTCAGACCCACGCAAAAGATCGTAAGTGTCAATCTTGCATCCGAAACAACAGAAATTACTTATACTGACCGTGAAAGCCTTCAAATCTTCGAAGATGCTATAAGAACTGTAAAAAAAGTACGCGGGTCTGTTGATGTGGGTGAACCGACTTATCGAATGACTGTTACTTACGCTAATTCAAAGGTGGCCGGATTCAGCCTTTATATGGATTTTAAAACGAAAGATGGTTTCCTGATTAAAGCTAGCAATAGCGAAAAGATGCTGGATTTAAGAAATAAGAATTCGGTTGAGCTAGCTGATCTGTTAAGTAAAGAAAAGGAAGATTAAAATTTGGAAACTCAATCTAAAAATAGGCATGGTCATCATACAAATGTAAAAACAAGCCATCCTTTAGTACTAACTAAGGATGGCTTGTTCGTAATTATATTATATTCCTGCGCTTCAGATATACTGTCCCGCTCCGCTCAGAGCGCTGCAATTCTCTGCTGGATGCGTGGGAATAATGCAAAGGCATTCTCATAAAATACTTTCTCGTGGTGCTGCTCAGGCACAAGCCGGCGGACGAACTCCGCATACAGGTCAATAGGCGCGAGTGGCCAATCGGTACCGAACAACATTTTTTCATAGTGATCAGAGTACACCAACGCCCGGCGAAAATGATCCATAAACAGGGGTTCATTCATGAACCGCTCAAAATGAGGCCGGTCACCAACAACGAGACCAGACAAATCGGCATAGACGTTCGGATTCTTGGCGACCACTTCGGCAGCATCCATCACCCAGGGATCGCCTAGATGGCAGATCATAAAGTTCACGTCGCGCCGTTGGAACGCCAGTTCGTCCACGGTAAGCGGATGCGCATACTTAAGCAATCCATTCATCGAATACGTATCACCGGTATGAATAACCACAGGCGTGCCGTACTTGGCTGCCAGCTCATAGATCGGCGAGTAGATTTTGTCATAAACGTAATGATGATAGTACCCGGCATAGAGCTTAATACCAGCTACCTCAGGAGCTTGCAGCCGTGCCTCAATTCGGTCCAGCTCATCCAAAGCATCCTTTCCTCCGAGCATATTCGGATTAATGCCCACGCATTCCATTAAGAATGGCGGCACACTGGCTTCCAAGTCGAGACCCATCGGATTGGGAGAGGCAGAGTCAGGAAAGGCTCCCTTCGTCTGCTCCGTGACCCCCATTCCAATGCCGAGAACAACGTCGTTCTTGTCAAACTCCGCTTTGAGCCCAGCAGCTGTGTAATCAACTTTGGAGAGGTCCAGTGCTGTCTGATGAAAGCTATCGATGTCCGACAGATGAATGTGAATATCAATGATTGGCATTTATAGTCTCCTTTTTGTCAGAAGCACTAGCAAAGGTCACCTTCATAAGATTACGAACTGCCTCTGGATCCAGAATGAGCTCTCCCATGATCATGAAGGTCGGCTGTGTCCAAGCGGTTTCTCCGTTCAGTAGTAGTAGATGGTGATTCACACCAAATGTGAATACCTTATTGTTCACGTAAGACATAGCTCTCTGATTAGGATAACTATGCACCACATGCAGCATGTCTTTACGTGAACTTGCACCGATTCGGATAAGCCCCTTGGATTCCAGATGGGCTTCGACCTTCCCTATAGGGAAGTTGCCTTCCTCTGGGAGCTCCATCCAGCCTTCCGAATAGATTGGTGAAGGCTTAAAGTAACTATCCTCGGATAGCGAATAATGCGGTAGCGTCATTCCACTTTCATTGGTTACTGAAATCAACACACAGAGCACAGGAACTCCGGGCAGCATAAGGTAATGCTGATTGATCGTGATCCCCCGGTTTGCTTCCTGCTTCTCCATCGAAGTGGTCAGTCTCAATCCCTTCCAGACGTTGCCGTGATCATCCATCTGCTCCGTCCAAGCTGCGCTTCTTGGCTCCTGCAACCGGCTAAATCCGCCTATGCCAGATATACCCACACCGAGTCCACCATGCCAAGGATTCCACCAGGAACGTGGTTCAGCTTTCGGAAAGGTGCTGTCCAGCCACTCTTCTCCTTGGTGCTTCAAGGAATGCACAACGCTGCCGAAATCAGGAGCAGCTGCAATAGATAGAACTCCGTTGCTCACTGTGTAAATGGGACCCGCAGGTCCTTCTTCTATCCCACAAACAACGCTTGTTTCCGTTTGTGGAAACCAGAGGCCTGTTCGCTCTTGAATGCGATCCTCACCACGATAGACGACCCGGACCTTACGGCCAGATTCGTTGTGTTCTGGTGATTCTGTATCCTCAGTAGAGAGTTCAAAACCAGCGGAGTGCAAATTTTGTCCTCTTTGCAACTCCATCTCAGCGACACTTCGCTCCTCTTCTCCATCAGCCTGTACATACAATTCAAGGCTTCCATCAAGCGGTGTCATCTTTCGTTCGATTAGCTCGGCATGAAGTGCCCCTGCCGCAAAAGGATTTCCACCGCCGAGCGTTAGCTCAAGATGGTCATCCAACACCGGTATGACCGAATTCTCCTGTTTTAGGGCAAAGGCGCGGAATTCCGACCACTTAAGGAAGGTGTTAAGAGCAAACACCATAGTTTTTGTCCGTACGACATCTCCAGCGGAGATTCGGCCAAGATTATGCTCCAGCCCAAGCGGATATTCCGGACGAAGCAATTTTAGCGAAGGATCCCAGCAGATTCCGCATGTGATGTTCTCTTCCTTGCAGAACAACCAGTTCTCCGTAATTTGTGCACTGTCCCAAAGACTTGGATCGCCTGAGTAAGCATCGCCCATGTCCACGTATTGGCCCTGATATGGCAAGATGAGCTGTTTACCGAAAAAGCCGAAATTCGTCAACAGATACATGTCTTCTTCCAGGATATCACTATTGGTATTGCAGACCTCACTATAAAACTCAGCGATTCCGTTGGCAAATAGCTTAGCCACTCTTTTTATCTCAAGACCCGGGAATTCTTCCGACTCGTAAAGAGATTCGAGAACCTGGCTCTCCCCTTCAGAATAGATCTTTACTTCTTTGACCTGTTTCTTAGAGAATTCTTCTGCGAATGGCTTGCCTAACTTCGGATGGGTCAACCAGAAATTATGGCTCGAGCCGGGATATTCAATCCACATTCCATTGTCGGTATTATTAAGATGAATAGAGTAAGCGCCATTCACAGCCACCCACTGATCCCCGTTTTCCCCGCCAAAGCGGCCATGCGTTCCCTTCATTAGAACGGATAGTTTGCTTATGAAGGTGACTGCCTTCTCTCCAACCGGAACGGCCGTTACCTCAATAGCCTGTGAATAAAGACCGTATGAATTTAGGGTAAAGGGTACTTGAATAGAAGCCTTACTCTTAGCTGGAACAGTAAAGCTTACTGTACGGTCCGCCCATACGAGGAATTCGTCTTCGGGCAAATCAAAAGAAAATTCTGCTTCTGCAGCAAAATTATTCTCCACATTAAGGTACAGTTCCGAAGGAAGACCAAGATACAATTCCCGGTGTGGCAGCGCTATCTTCATTTTGAGTGGAAATTTAGGAGCAACGCCAATGCGGAATTCCGCACGCTTGCCACCGATGATCCACTTGCTCATAACAACGGGGTGTGTCTTCTTATCGTTCTGTTCTTCCCGAACTGAATCAAGCTCAAAATCACCTTCCACGATAACCGTTTCACCTGGAGCGAGTATTCGCGCAGCAGATAGAGCAAAACGGATATTTTTATCGTTCTGGCCTTCGATCTCAATGGCCAGCTCAGACGTCGAACGATTCTTGATGCGATAGCGAATCTTGTAGGTCGAACCAAACACAAGATCATGATCATCAATTTCCGTAGAGATTTCATAGTCTGGTGTATCAAGAGCGGTCAGACCGCGGCCAGTCTTCTCGAATTCCGCCCGCAAGGAGAGTTTTCCCTTTTGCCAAGTGTAATCAAAGAAGTCAAAGCCACGCTCCTGGCGGCCATCTGGCTGGATGGGAAGTTCACGGGTACTGTCTGCATACCAATCCAGTTCTTCAAAATAAGGAGCAAGTGCTTCCGTTTGCAGTACTGTTGGAATGAAATTCATCAGATGGACGTAATCTTCATTTTTCTCCCAAAAAAATCCGCATTTCTTATACATCGGTACGGCTTTCGTATTACCTGCCCAGGTGAACAGATCAAGACGTGGCCAGCCCGCTTCTATTGTTTGGCGAACAGCGTTCAGAATCAGATTGCGGCCAACCTTGTATCCGTGATAATCGGGGCGTACATTCAATAGCGGGACATACAAAGCCCCTTCATCTTGACGGTAGTGGGCGAAGCTGCAGAAGCCGACTACCTCTTTGCCATCAACGGCAAGAAAGGCATTAAGATTGGACGAGATCTCCATCTCACGGCGCACACTGTCCTCAGTTCTTTGATTGGTGCCTCCGCCCCAGCTTTCGTTGCTGCGGTTCCACATTTCTGCGACTGCCCCAGCATAAGAAGAATCGTATTCGATAATGCGGATTTGTTCCGCTGTAGTTTTTACAGTCATGTCTTCATCTCCTTATTCCTCAAAAAAATATGAGTATGTATTCGTATACAGTTATTCTGGATAACCTCTCTACAACATATTGAAATAACTCCTACGAGTTCTTATTATACTATTAACTGGAAGCTCAATACGAGGTAAAAAACTCTTTCTCCTTATTTTCTACATAAACTCACTGCCAGCAGAAAGCTACAAAAAAAGCTGTCGAGTCACCCTCGACAGCCTGAAGCTGCTCCTAAGAGGAGCCTTTCTTCTTTAACAATTCTCCACACGATCCGCCGCTCTTTTCTTCATATTAGCGAGACCTACAATACATATCAGCAGTACGCAGATAGAATAAGGAAGCGCCATATTAACGGTGTATAAAGCCGTACCTATAACTGGCCCTATGAATGACCCGCCCCCTTGCAGGGCCGCAATAAAGGAAGCAACGCTTCTTTGCTCATGGTCTTGAACCGCCATTGAAGCACCCGCACTGTAGCCGAGCAGTGTAAAGCCGATGCCAATACCCAAAAATGTAAAGTCTACATACGCAAATCTGATGAACAATAACAATCCCAGCAAGCCTAAGGCAACAAATAAGAGTCCCACGAGCAGCACTTTTTTAGGATGCCATTTGAGATACTTACTGATTACAATTTGCGAGAGCACTACCATTATTCCCGAGATCGCCAGCCCCATTCCAATTAACTGAGTGGCTTGCTGAGTACTGTAACCCAAGCTATCCTGCACAAAAAATCCGATAGTAACCTGCACGATATTCAGAGCAAACGAAAGCAAAAGTCCAATCCATAAATAGAGGCGTATACGTCGATCATTGGGGGAAAGTGAAATCGCCTGCCGCTCAATCTCAATATTCTTTTCTTTAGGAATAAACACCAGAAACAATATAGCCAAGGTGAACAATAAAATAGCGGCCGCGTACATTGGTGAGGTCAGGCCCAGTGAAGCCATTCCTCCACTCATTGCGGGTCCCACTACGAAACCAAGACCGTTGGCCGCACCAAATAATGCCATTCCTTGTGTACGGGTTTCTTTTGTACTCCAGCCCATAACATAAGCTTGTGCTAATGCCGGAATTCCTCCAAAGAAAAAGCCAGCGATTGCGCGAAGTAAAAAGAAACTCCAAAACAGACTCTCTTTACTCTGTGCATTTACTGCATAATCAGCCAATAGTGCAAAAATGATGAGTGTGGCCATATAGACGAACATAATCGAAGCAAGCAGCCACTTTCGGCTCATAAACGTTTGTTTTTCCCAGAAATATCCTCCGAGCAGCCAACATAACCCCGCCACCGATACTAAACATCCTGATTGAAAATCACTCAGCCCCAAATTTCGCGCAAGCGGACCAATAATCGGATTAAAAGCAGCTATTGAGATCATTCCTGTAAGTACGATTAGAAACATAATACCCCGTCTGTATTTCATAAAATTCCCTTCTCCTCTCAAGTAAACCAGAAACAATATACGATTCGTTATAATCGCTGTGTTTATGGTACTATGCTGGAAGTCAGGCCTCTACCTCTTGGCGGATTACTTTACTGGTTAGCGGGATTTATAGTAGAACAAACAAAAAAACCTGCTCTTAAGAGCAGGGTTATAGATGTTAATCCACCGTTCCAACATTCTCCAAGTGTAATGAGCTTTCGGAGCTGACGCCTGCTTCCGTACTCAGAGTAGTAAGTGCTTGTTTTAGATCCTCTTTATTCACATAGACATACGGGCTCTTCCAAAGAGATTCTACATGTAAGGAATTAATATGCTCTGGTTTAAGTTTAGGGAAGTTGAATAACCACTGCTGCAGATCTGCTTGAGGAATATCCGTCTTCACATTTTCACCAATGATATCCAATACATTTCCCCATTGGGACACACCTTGGAAGTTTCCTAGCTTATCCAGAATCTGCTTGATTACTTGCTGCTGCCGATCATTACGCTGGAAATCGGAGGATTCAGCCGTTCCTTGATTCGATTTACGGTACCGCACAAAATCAAGAACTTGTTGGCCATCCAGCTTCTGCAAGCCTTTCTTTAAATCGATGTGTGTACCATCTGCCGTATCGGTATATTTCATATCCATATCGACATCTATAGTCAGTCCGCCAAGCAAATCCACGGTCTCCTGCAACACATCAAAATTCACCACAACCATGTGATCAATCGGCAGACCGAGCAAATTGCTGAAAAACTCTTTTGTATTCGGAATAGCCTCTGTTTTGTCTTTTATGTAATGATAAGCATAATAATAATTGGCTTTACGGGAAGGTAACGATTTAGGTTTTAGCAACAAATCCCTGGGTAAAGATAAGAAACTCGTTGATTTCGTGTCCGGATTGAAGCTGACAAGCATCAGAACATCAGTATTCATTACCCCACCGCCACCGTCCCGGCTATCTACCCCGGCAAGCAGAAAAATCATAGGTTCAACCGATACCGTCTCCTTTTTTTCCTCTGGAGCAGCAGTGGGTTGGATGGTGACTGGAGCTGCCATACGCTGTATCGCATCATCCGTCTTTTTGTATAAATACCCTGCATATACTCCAATCCCTATAATAGTTGCGCCTAAGACAAGACCAATGCTCGTCAGAATTTTACGGGTTGTTGTCCACTTGCGTTTGTTAGACATAATTTCCTCCACTCAGTTCCAATAGCTTATTCAATCAGCGCTTTCATCCTTATGAACTTTAACACTTAGCACTATGCCAATCGCTATCATATTAGTTAGCAACGAGCTGCCTCCATAACTAATAAAAGGTAATGAAATCCCCGTTAGGGGCAGTAACCCAATATGCATCCCAAGATTAACGGAAACTTGAAAGATGAACATAGCGATAAACCCGGTGACAATATAGGTACCCGCACGGTCCCTACTATCCAGCGCAATAAAGATCATTCGGTACACGAGCAGCAAATAAAGCATCAGCAGCACGGATGAACCTATAAAACCGTATTTCCCCCCGATGACTACATAGATCGAATCGGAATACGCATATGGAATATATCCTTTTCGCAAAAAAATACCTTCACTGCCCGATAATCCTCCGGAGCCAATGGCTATCATTGCGTTTTTCACATGCCAAGACTTATCTGGATCGCTCTGCGGGTCCAAAAAAGCTTGGATTCGTGACAGTTGATGGGGCTCGACAATCTTGGATAACAGGTCGAAGTTAGCATAATACAGCCATAGTATCGTGCCGATCGAAATAATCACAACACCAAGGATCAGAATCATATATAGAGCACGGATGTTACCAATCCACAGCATACTAAGTAATATGCCAGCAAATACGAGTGCTGTACCCAAATCGGGCTGATCCATTATTAAAATGAAAGGAATTAAAAAAACGAAACAGACCGGCACTAAATCTTGAAAAAATCGCAGCCGCTGGCCCTCTCGTGTACCTAATAGATGAGCAATGAGCAGCACCGTACATATTTTAGCCAGCTCGGAGGGCTGAAGCTGAAAGCTCCCAATACTTAACCAACGCACAGCACCATTGAGGTTTTCTCCAACCAGCTTGACTAGTACTAGTAAACCTAGCCCCACGCCATAAAAGAGATAGGCTAACCTGCCTAATAGAATCTTATAATCTACCAAAGCAATGAATAACATGGGTAGGCAAAATAAAGCAAATAAATACAAATAACTTATGTAAAGACCGTCTAACCGCGTATCCGTAGTCGCTTCATAAATAGCAACAGTACCCATGCCAACTAAGCAGGTGGTGAGAAAAAGTACGGATCTGTCCAGCTTTGCAATTTTGGTAGAGATAAGCATTTACAACCTCTATTTAATTTCTGTAGTTTTCTTGTTGTGTAGGGGATATATACATGAAAATGGGCATTATAAATAATCCGCTGAGCACTTTTACTTCTTTTTTCTCAATGAAGCGCTGCGGATGATTAGGTTAAATGATTACCTCAGATCATATTTGCCCTGATACGCCTTCTTCGATAACAGCTTAAGTTTATCTTCACTTAGCGTATAAATATCCATACCATTACCTGCCTCACCCAATGACCAGCCCAGTGCAAGCTCGTTATGGCCATCTTCATCAACATCAAAGAATCCGGCATAATCTAGACCATACCCAAACCCCTCAACCTCGGAAATCTTCTGCCAAGCTTCATTTTCCTGCCTCAACAACATTGCTTTTATAGTGTATCCTTTGTTTTTACTGTACTCATACACAACTACAGCTTCGTCGATTCCGTCTCCATCCATATCGCCAAAGGAGATGGCATTATCTTCTTGTCCCTTCATCGGAGTTATCAATTGAGCTTTGTCTGGAAGCCACTTAATAAATTCCTGGCTCGTTTTGTCTCGCTGCAGATTTGCTTCTGATGATGGAGGTTTAATCAGCTCTCCGGGTGTCGCCGGGACTCCGCATCCTCCGAGCAAAAATAAAGTTGTCAACAGGGTACCTATTTTTATGAATTTGCTCGGCATTTGGATCATCGACTCCTCGCTTGTCCGCATATATAGTATTTTATCTGTGAAAGAGATGAAAGTGGTTATGAAATAGTTAAATTTGAATTCTTATTCTATCGGTAAGTCAAATTGGACAATCGTTCCTTTGCCTAAAGTGCTGCTTATTCGCAGCTCTCCATGATGCAATTTAATGATCTGTTCCGAGATGGATAATCCCAAGCCGCTGCCCGAAGCCTGTTGATCCCCTTTGTAGAATTTTTGCCGCACATTCTCTAAATCCGTCTCAGCGATGCCTGAGCCTGTATCCTCTACAGAAATCACGACTTTCCCTGGAACCGTATGAGCGGTGATAAAGATTCGACCTGATGAACCAGTAAATTTGAGTGAATTATCAATGAGATTAATCATGACTTGCTTCACACGATTCTCGTCAGCTTGAATCACTGGCAGATGTTCTTCTATTTTTACATCTAGTGAGATGCCTTGTCGGGTCGCTCTAGGGGTAAGTTGTCTGCCGATATGCTGCAGTAGTTCTGTTAGATCCACAGATGTGAAGTGAACGGCGATTCTTCCGTTATCCAACTTGGAGAAATCCAACAATTCATCCACCATATGAGTTAACCTGTCACTTTCGGATTCAATAATATCAAGCCCATCATAAAACAGAGGTTGATTACTCACCTCACTCGCCTTTAAGGTAATTGCCCAACCTTTGATCGAGGTCAAGGGTGTTCGCAGTTCATGGGATACGGAAGCGATAAAATCATTCTTAAGCTGTTCACTCTTGGAGATTCGGCTTGCCATCATATTTAACGTATCCGCCAATGAACCAAGCTCATCTTGATAGCGCTTATGCACTCTGATGCTGAAATCACCTTCGGTCATCTGGTCTGCTGCCTGCTTCAAATCTTTAATGGATCTGGTTATGGTCCAAGACAGTAATAATCCAAGTAAGGTGACAATGCCAATGACGATGATCCCCACCCCGATCAGTAAAACCGTAATCTGTTTAACTGTATGTATAGTTTCCGTTAAGGACGTGATAAATCTGACTCCCCCCACGATGTTTCCATTCGCTTGTAAAGGATAGGATACCGCGTAAATCGCTTCCTCTGTGTTAGGGTCCGCACCTTTCCAACTGCCGGGCTGCCCTTTTATTGCTGCTTGCACATCTATGTACTCAGTCATAGTAAGATCGCCTTGAAGTCCATTTGAATCCTGCAACAGCCGGCCTTCAACATTAATAATCTGTACCTGTGCATCGGAATGACTCGCAAAACCCTTCAGTAACCTATCCGATTGTTCCTCCAGATCCTGGTCCCCAAAGTATTGCTGAAAAAAAGAAGCCGATAGCTCTGCTTGATTCATCAGGGTTTCCTCTATGTTATGAAAATAATAATATCGCACAGATACATTAAGAATGATTTCAAGAATGAGCACAGTAAGACAGATGACTACAAAATAGCTTCCTACTAATCTTTTCTGAATCCCCATTCTTCAACCATCCTTTCTAAAGCGGTATCCGAGCCCCCATACCGTCTCAATCCAAAGCGGATTAGAAGGATCAACCTCAATTTTCTCTCTTAACTTACGCACATGAACATCTACCGTCTTAGGATCTCCAATATAATCCTCTCCCCAGACAAGATTCATTAATTCATTCCTAGAGAGTGCTGTATCCGGATGCTCCAGAAAGGTCTTCATCATCTGAAATTCCTTCGGAGTTAATTCAATGCTGTCATCCTGCTTAAACATCTTGTTTGCATTCAGATCCAGCCGAATCGGTCCAGCTTGAAGTATCGTTTTTTGCGGCTTGAGAGCTGATTCTGTACGGCGCAAAATCGCTTTAATACGTGCTACCAATTCTAATGGATTAAAAGGTTTAACAATGTAATCGTCAGCACCCATTTCAAGGCCATTGATTTTGTCCATATCCTGTCCACGAGCGGTTAAGAAAATGATGATGACCCCAGCGTCTTTCTCTCTTAGCTTTCGGCATATTTCGAACCCATTAGAATCAGGCAACATGATATCCAGAACCAGAACATCTGGACGGCTCACCTCAAAGCTCTGCAAGGCTTCTTCTCCACAAGCAGCTTCACTAACCACAAACCCGTTATTCGTTAAATTTATAGATATAAAACGTCTAATATTATCGTCATCTTCCACAATAAGCACATGATTGCGATCAATAGTATCCACGATTTCCACCCCTATTACCCAGAGTCTAAACAAGTAAAAAAACAAAAAAACTCTCCCGGTAAAGAGAGAGTCTTGTCTCAGATCCCTATAATTAAATCACAAGTGGATATTACTCTAAATCGCTATAGTTGTCAAAATCTAATCCAGATACACAGCCTTGCCGGTCTGCGCCGATTCATAAATAGCTTCCAATATTTGCGAAACAACAAAAGCTTGTTCAGGAGTTACAACCGGGTCCTTATCCTGTTCAATCGCTTCAATCCACTTTCTTAATTCTATATCCGGAGCACTTTCAGCTTTACCTTCATAATAGGCAACGCCGCCTGCCCCAAGCTCAATTTTATTAGTGTACAGCTTGCTGAATTTCTCTCCGTTAATTCTAAGTCCGTCCTTCATATCTGCGCCTGCTTCCGTTCCACTTAAGCTGCATTTCGCTTCATGTACGTCTAGTGAATTCAGAGCCCAGCTCGCTTCCAGCATGATTGTTGCGCCATTCTCCATTACGACCATTCCAAAGGCTGAGTCCTCCACGGTGAACTTTTTAGGGTCCCACGGTCCCCATGCGTTGGCGGCTTCTTCCTTTTGTGAAAGTTCATGATATTTAGTGCCCAGCACGACTTTTGGTTTATAGTTATCCATCATCCAAAGGGTTAGGTCCAGCGCATGAGTTCCGATATCGATAAGCGGACCGCCGCCTTGTTTCTCTTCATCAAGAAATACTCCCCAGGTCGGTACGGCTCTCCGTCTGATGGCATGTGCTTTTGCAAAATAGATATGACCAAGCTCTCCGGACTCACAGGCTTTTTTCAAATATAAGCTGTCTTCTCTATATCGGTTGTCATATCCAATGGTCAGCTTCTTGCCTGTACGTTTCGCTGCTTCAACCATTCGTTTGGCATCTGCCGCTGTCTTAGCCATTGGTTTTTCGCACATCACATGTTTTCCGGCTTCTAGTGCAGCGATTGATATTTCCGCATGGACATCATTAGGCGTAAGCACATGAATAATATCAATGGATTGATCTTTTAATAGTTCAGTGTAATCCGTATAGACAGTAGCTTTATTATTTCCGTATTTCTCCGCTGCTTCTTCAGCACGTTCTTTAATAATGTCACAAAAAGCCACGATCTCAACCTTACTTTGTCTGCTCAAGCTTGGAAGATGTTTGCCATTCGCAATACCACCACATCCAATAATCCCTACACGAAAAACCTTACTCATATCCTTCACCCTCACCTCTAATGGATTTGTTTGCTGTTTCGATAAGTTGCCGGTGTCATGCCTAACCGCTTGCGGAAGACAATATGCAAATAGGTAGCATTGGTAAACCCTTCCGACTGTGCGATTTGTTCTATCGGATAATTGCTTTCTTCAAGCTTGCGGCAGACCGCTTGCAATCGGATGTCCTCAAGCGCCCTACTGAATGATTGTTCTGCATTTACTTGCTTAAACACCCGCTGCAGCTGCCTTGAACTAATATTTAGCTTTTCCGCAACATTTTCTAAGGTAACCGTTCCTGAATAATTCGCTTCCATATATTGCATTGCGTATTGATACCGGTAAGTCAGCATATCTCTAACCGGCGCCTCCGTGCGGATCCCGCCTGAATCATACGCTCTAACGGCCTTTAATAAAATACTAATCACGAGATGCTTAATTGAAGTATAATATCCGGTCAACTTCCCATCGCATGCTTCGTACGCTTCTCGAAAACACTTCATAGCCCCGTGATAATCTTGTGCTGGGACCAAGGGTAAACACTTCAGCTTCTCCACACAGGTCTCAGCTTCCGCAACCTCCCAAAGATCCGCATCATCCCGGATCCTCTTCTTGATGTCAACATGCAGGCATAGCTCTTCCATGGATTCATCTGCGGCTGCCTCTTGACGATGCATAACACCTGGTCCGGTTAGATAGAACATCCCCTCTGACAGAGGATACCTTTGATCCCCAAGAATGACTTCTCCCTTCCCGCGCGGAATGAAATGAAACTCAAATTCAGAATGATTATGGAACTCGACTACTCTGCCCGGTGGAAAAGATGTCAAATGAAATCTAAACACTGTAATCTCGTAATGTCCCCATAGAATCGTGATATCCAATCTTTCAAGCATGTCCTGCTTCTCAAACATCATCTCATAGGGAAAGCTGCTCAACGTTAAGTCCTCCCAATCGGAATTACACAGCCTTCTTTAGCCGAGCGGTTCGCCGCCTCCATTAATCTGGTAAGCTCAACTGCCATTTCAACATTTTGAGTGGCGAGTGTATTATTTTGAATATGATCAACCCATTGATGGAAGGCGCTTTCACGATTGCTTTGCAGGGCTACTTCTTTCCAGCCTTCTTCTTTATCTGTGGATTTGTTCGTTCTAAGAAGAAGCTTATTCTCTGGTGTTCCGTAAAGCAGCGTTCCTTCAGTTCCATGCACCTCGATAGTAAACGGCGAATGACTATTCACGAAACCAGCCTCCACCACACCAATTGCTCCTGAATCCGTAAATAATGTCACTACAGCATTATCTTCCACTTCTTTACCGGTTACATACCCAAAATTAGCACTAACCCCAGTCACATCTTGATCTAAGAAAAGCTTCGCCAAATACATGGGATGACAGCCCAGATCAATCAAAGCTCCGCCTCCACATTGCTCCAAGCTAAAGAAATGATCGGGAAGCCAGCTTTCCGTTGCTCCGTTATGGGATAAGCGAACTCTAACGTAAGTAATCTTGCCGAGCAGCTCCTGACTTAGAATCTCTTGAATAGTTAATGTATAGCCGTCATTTAAACGAGGCAAGGAGACCGTTAGCTTCACTTTGTTCTCGTTAACTTCTGCGATAATTGCGTTAACTTCTTTTAACGTTGGGGCAATAACTTTTTCTGTGAAAATATGTTTACCCGCTTTGGCCGCAGCCATGATTACGTCTCTATGCATATTCGTTGGTGCATCCACGATAACGGCATCTATATCCTCTTGCGCAAGCAGATCATCCAGTGATTCAAAAAAAGGAATATTCAAGCTTTCCGCAGCTTTGTTCCCACGCTCTACGTTTTCGTCCCAAACTGCAGCTAATACGGTATCTTCATGCTCCTGAGCTTGCTTGGTATAATCCCATGCATGCACATGCCAATAGCTGAGCTTACCAATTCTAATGGTCATTTACTTGTGCCTCCCGTATATATGTTATTCTGACATCTGCTATAAAAATAACACATAATAAACAGCTTTTTTAGTAGGAAAATGCGACAAAACATATATAATATTACGACACATAAAATCCGGAGTGAAATACGATCCCTAAAAAAAGAAACCCTTGCTATAAAAGCTAAAGGTTTCTTTATACTTGGCTTAATGGGTTAGTGGCTTATTATATCCTTTGTCATCAAAGGGCCGCAGTTTCTCGAACCACTTCTTTTTCAATAGTTTAAGCTCCCAGCGCACGTCGGTTACGTCTTCTGACTCCTTCTGCTCTAACACCTCATAGCTGAAGGCTTCTGCTCCAAGTTCCTTCCAGTCCTTTTGCAGCTCTGCATTTGCAAATCTGCCCATATCTAATTGCATCTGTATAGTCATCCATTTATTTTTCAGGTTGGGATAGCTGTCAACGAATATTTTCCCGCTTCTTTTGTTTGTAATTTGAATAGCACCCATGTACGTCTTGAGCTGCTTATATTGCTCCTGAAGTTCTTTACGTTTACTTTTGTCCATTATGATTTATGATTCTCCTTTCACAGGCCATTCTGCTAAATTTCAGTACCCCATTTCTTTTAATAAACGGGACAATACCGAAAGCCGTTCTCCGATCATTTCACCATCATCACTAAGCGCCTGAGCGAACAGCTTAATATCATTATCAATCATGGGATTATCTGCACATACAGATACACTCATTGCATCTCCCTGCAGTCCAATACGATCAATCATAGGGCTCTCGGGATCATACATTTTTGGAAAACGATAGGCCTCTTGAAAATACAAACTACTTCTGCAAATCAAAATTGCCAGGTCAAGCACTCTGTGCATTGGCAGCTCTTCGGACTGTCTCGACCATTTGTCCCCTGTATGTCTCCATACCTTTGCTGAGATGTCGACCTTTCCTCTATCGTTCCATTGTGCTAATCCTAGGGACAGACCTTTTGCATCTGTGTCTCCGGCGTAGCGGCCATCAACCTGCTCGTAATTTTCTGACACGACTACAGGTTTATGTTTTAGAGTTGTTGGAATTTTCATGTTAGTCACTCTCCATTTTATGATTTACTAATTTACTCATTTACTAAATTACTAATTTACTAAATCTAAGATTCATATTACCCGGCAAAAGATCATCTGTCAAACGACATTACACCCGTTTTATCCAACAAAACAAAAAATCCCTCTGCGCGTAGCAAAGGGACTGTTATTTTCATGTAAAATATATCTCTAGCTTAAATGATCATTCACATTACAAAACCAAACCATATGGACAGAATCAGGTCCCCAATAGTCTTCTACTACTTTATAAGGCTGCCCAAATTTACGTTGCCACCTGACCTGTGCACGTTTATAACCGCTGTCCAGACAAAACTGCTCTACCCCTTGCTTTTTTAGAAATATCATCATTTCCTTAATTAAGGCTGAACCCACACCTTGGCCCTGATAACTTGGCATAATGTATAGACTGCCCAATTCCCCTATTTCATCTAACTGATGATCCGTGCAGGTTTGAATATCTTCGCCACAAGGTCCAAAGGAAATCGTACCGACAACCTGCTCTTCTATTTTTGCAAGAAGGAAGTAAGGCTCTCCGGTCGTAGTATCTAGTGAAGTCATCACCATTTGCTTTTTATGATCTATTTCACTTTGGATATCGTCTTGTAAATGATCAAGCCCTTCTTTTTCAAAGGCATCTTGGATTGAAGTTTCAAAAACAGAGCATGTGGATTCAAAATCAGCTGGAGAAAGCGTGCTTATGGTCAATTGATTACTCTTATTCATTGATTCGGACACCTCTTCTATTCCCGGCCGGAATTCTTAAAAATCCTGCAATAATATACTATCAGCATTCAGACTGAAAGGTTTATATTCATAGAACTACTTTACTGGAGGTCATCATGAATATATTGTCCTTTCTGATCTATTGCGTTGTCGCTACATTTACACCCGGTCCTACCAATATTGTTATTCTTTCTTCCGTGCAGCATTCCGGGGCTAAAAAATCAATGGGGTATGTATACGGATCCACGCTGGCTTTTGGCTTATTACTTATCCTTTCTACTCTGCTGAACCGTATTCTAGTAGAAATCATCCCAAATATCCTGATCATTATGCAAATCATTGGGAGTTTATATATGCTCTACCTTGCTTATAAAATCTTTAAAATGGGTTCAATGGAAGACCAGCCTGACCCCAATGCCAATTTCCGCTCAGGCGTGCTTATGCAGCTTGTGAATCCTAAAGTGCTAGTATTTACACTAACGGTTATTCCCAACTACGTAATGCCATTCTATACCTCTTCGCTTGCCTTGTTTATATTTGTTATAATTATAACTGTGATCGGATTTTTTGCATTTACGACATGGGTTGTATTTGGGACAATCTTCAGAACATTTATGAAAAATCATCAAAAAGTTCTAAATACCGTGATGGCACTGTTTTTAGTATACTCGGCCATTATGATATCGGGAATCCTATAAAGTCGTGGAGGTTAAGAACGTGGAGAAATTTAACTATAAAAAGTCAGCAGAGATCCTGTCCTTATCCGCCAGCCTTACTGATTTCACCTATAAAAAACATTGCCATGAGGAATATGCACTCGGTGTGACCCTTCGTGGCATTCAGCAATATAATCTTGACGGTAGTTTGCAATCCTCTCATAAAAATGGCGTAATGTTGTTTAATCCAGAACAAACGCATGATGGCAATGCGTATGATAAAGGTGGCATTGATTATGTCATGCTTTATATTAAGCCAACCCTAATGTTAGAGATATTAAGAAAAAAAGAACTCCGCTTCGCCACTCCTATCTTATACGATGACAAATTGGCGCAGTGCATATTAGCCCTAAACCATGCCATTCAGAATGGCAAAGAGGAGTCTTTGTGCAGTGAACTGCTATTCACTCTGGTTCATTTAGTATCCAATACTGAAATAGTTACCGATCGTAGAACGAATAATAAATTTCTCAAAAAAGCAAAGGAAATGATGTACTGCAGTTTAGACCATGTGCTGAAGCTGGACGATCTCTGCACAGAGTTTGGTCTATCCAAATATCAGTTTATTCGCGAGTTTAAGACACATACAGGAATATCGCCCTATCAATTTTTCTTAAATTGCAAGGTAGAGCGTGCCAAGCAGTCCATAGAGAGAACCAAGGATATCTATGCAGCTGTTGTAGATTGCGGATTTGTGGATCTAACTCATCTGAACAGGCATTTTAAAAGCGTGTTCGGAATAACCGCACATGAATACCGGTCACAGCTGTAAGATCTGCCCTCCTACCATTGTCCAGAGCACTTTGAATTCATCATCCAAGAGAACCAGGTCAGCATCCAAGCCAGAGGTGATCGTCCCCTTTTGTTGAAGTTCAAGAATATTGGCCGGTGTAGTTGAAGCCATTTGCACGGCATCTGTGAGCGAAATTCCAGTTTCGACAGTATAACGTAAGGCTTCATTCATGGTAACTGTACTGGAGGCCAGCGTGCCATCTTCCAATCGCGCTATGCCACCAGATACCGTAACCTGATGTCCTCCAAATATATAATTCCCATCCCCTAACCCCATTGCCTGTAAGGCATCTGTGATCAAGACCATTCCTTCCGGTCCTTTCATGGTATGCATCAAGCGGATAATTGCAGGATGCAGATGGACATTATCCACAATAGCTTGCAGGCTCACATGCTTCTCTTCGAAAGCGGCAACCACAATCCCCGGATCTCGATGATGGATCGGCCGCATGCCATTAAAACAATGCGTAACATGACTTGCCCCAGCGGCAAAAGCTTGTTTGGCTTCCTCATATGTGGCATCCGAATGAGCAATCGCAATCACCACTCCCTGTTCTTTCAAAAAGGAAAGAAGCTCCATGCCTCCCGGCAGCTCGGGAGCAATCGTAACCATTTTTATGAGTGATCCAGCTTCTTGGAAAATGAGCTTCATTTCCTCTAAGTTAGGATGCCGCAGATACTTTTCATTTTGCATTCCTTTTCTCTTGGGGTTTAGATAAGGTCCCTCTAAGTGAATGCCTGCGATCTTTGCTCCCACTTCATACCCAATGACACGTTTGACACTACGAATCATCTCTAAAAGATCTTCCATCGTAGAACTCACAGAGGTAGCCAGAAATGAGGTGCAACCAGAAGCTGCACAAGCCTTCGATACTTCTTGAATACTCTCTTCAGTACCGTCCATCATATCAAACCCGTTAGCGCCATGAATATGCACATCTATCATTCCGGGCACTAACAAATGCCCTCCGCCATCAATCCGTTCATACTCACCCTCTGGGATAGAAATATCTCCTGAGTCTATCCTCATCACCTTTCCTTCAGAAATCCATACATTGGCCGCTGAAACTATACTATTCTGAAGCACTACTTGTACATTTTGCAAAATATAAGTCATAAACATTCTCCTCCAGTCGTTATCACTCTTGATTTCGAACCTCTTCAACTTCATCTAGGCACTCAATAACTGTGATGTTCTTCTGATCTAGAACTTCTCTGATCTCGATTGGAAGCTCTCGATTTGTAACTAAAATATCAACGAAATCAAAGTCTAGCCGATAAAAGGATTTAGCATTAAATTTGGTGTGATCCGCTACTAAAATCACTTGATCAGATCTTCGAGCCATTTCTCTTTTTACCCGCGCATCTTCTTCATAAGGATAATAGAGTCCATCAGCACAGATCGCCGATGCTCCAATAAAGGCTTTATCCGCACGAATTTCACTAAGTTTATCGATAATGGAAGAACCATATAACAAGCGGTTTTTCACATTCAAGTAACCACCAAGTACATAAATTAGCAGATCCTCGCGATGGGATAAAATCCCTACATTATCTATCGAGTGCGTGACAACCGTAATATCCTGCGCACTAATTTGTTCTGCAACAAACTGTACAGTGGTCGATACATCTAAAATCACAGTCTCACGATCTTGGATAAGCCCGGCCGCGATCTTCCCTATTCTCTGCTTACTCTCGGATTCATCGATCAAACGATCCTGATAAGATAATAATTCTTTTTGCAATTCAGGTAACGCTAGACCGCCATGCGTCCGAACAACGACGCCCTCTTGTACTAACCTAACAATATCCCGTCGGGCAGTATCTCTTGAGACTTCAAATTGCGTACAGATATCTTGAACACTCATCGATTGGTGTTGTTTCAAATATTCGAGTATTTTTAATAATCGTTCCTCTTGATACATAATGAAATTCACCTCCTAAAGTCATCATAAGTCATTTTATAAGTATTTACAAGCATTTATAAGTTAATAATTAAGTATATATAAGTATTAATGCGTAAAAAAAGACGAAAGCCAGATGCATGTGCATCCGCTAACGCCTTTAAAATGTCTATTCTTTAGGATTCACTTCACAATGTCACTTCACATCGCGGTTCCAGCTCTTCTGTATCTTTCGAATATAAACAATTTGGCCCACATGATAAGCATTATGTGTTGTTACATTTCCGAGAACTTCCCACCATTTACTGTCTGGAAATCCTTGAACATCAGCTTCCAATTGTTCTTTCTTAATCAATTCCTGCCAGTGTAAAAGAACCTCTAAAAGTTGTTTTTGCAGCGCTTCGAACGTTTTCCCTTCTGCAACGACAAAGGTATTATTATTACTATCCACTGGAGGAACCGCCTGAACACTGGCTTCTTTATACCTTGTTTGCCAAGTTTCATTCCAGTAAAGCAGATGCTGCACAATCTCAGCAATACTATTGCTTTCTTCCGTTACCTTCCAAAAAGCTTCTTCTTCACTTAAGTCTTTAACCGCCACTTCAAAGGGCACATACCAACTCGGATCATTCGCATTGGCCAGCAACTGGTTGGCTAGAACATCATAAGCATGAAACATTCTTCCTTCCCCCATTTTCCAGATAAATTATATGCAAATCAAGTACCGCAGAATGTACGATATGGACATGCGGATTCCTCAGGAAGTGCCGAGTATTCCTCTTGTTCAGAGGAGTAGGCGTATGGGTTAGTCAAAGCTTGAAGTAACCTCTCCATCACATCGTAATCTTCCCGCTCTACCGCAGCCTCAAGCGCTTCTTCTACACGATGGTTCCGCGGAATAATCGCAGGATTGCTGCTATGCATCAGCTTCTGTGAAGAGGATTGTGATTCCTGCTGCCTGCTAAGCCGCGCCTGCCATAGCTCATTCCATTGCTTAAATTCAGGGGTGCCAAACAGATCAGCATCTTCCGTTACGCCTAAAGTTAAGGACCGAAATGTATTAGTGTAGTCAGCCCGATATTTTTGCATCAGTTCAAGGAGGGTATCAATCAGAGCAACATCCTCTAACTCTTCGTTAAAGATTCCCAGCTTCGCTCTCATTCCCGTTAGCCAATATTGATAGGACCGCTCCGAAAAATCTGAAATTGCCTCCTCAGCCAGCTTAATCGCCTGTGCCTGATCGTCAGCCAGCAATGGCAAGAGAGTCTCGGCAAATCTGGCGAGATTCCATGCGCCAATCCCGGGCTGATTGTGGTAAGCATAACGACCCTGCTGGTCTATGGAACTAAATACTGTCTCAGGATTATACACATCCATGAAGGCACATGGACCATAATCAATCGTTTCTCCGCTAAGGGCCATATTATCAGTATTCATCACTCCGTGAATAAAACCTACAAGCTGCCATTTAGCAATTAGCGCTGCTTGACGTTCCATTACTTCCCGAAGCAGAACAAGATATGGATTATCTTCCACAGGAGCTTCTGGATAATGTCTTTGCAACGTGTAATCAGCCAGAATACGCAGATCCTCCACAGTCCCCCATGCAGCAACATATTGGAAGGTTCCAACACGCAAATGACTGGCAGCAATCCGGGTCAGAACCGCCCCCGGCTGTTCCGTTTCCCGAATTAGCGACTCCCCTGTAGCTACCACCGCCAAGCTGCGAGTCGTAGGAATCCCAAGTCCATGCATAGCTTCACTAATGATATATTCGCGTAACATCGGTCCAAGCGCTGCCCGGCCATCGCCACCACGAGAGTATGGGGTTCTTCCCGCACCCTTCAATTGAATATCCACACGATCACCTTGAGGGGTGATCTGTTCGCCCAGCAGCACTGCTCGACCGTCTCCCAACATGGTAAAATGTCCGAATTGATGTCCAGCATAAGCTTGCGCAAGCGACAGGGTACCTTCAGGAACTTCGTTGCCGGCAAGAATCCCAAGACCCTCCTTACTCTGTAGTGCGGTGCTATTCAGCCCAAGAGTAGCAGCCAATGGTTCATTAAAAATAATCAGTTCCGGTTTACCCACAGGCGTTGGCTTAATCCTTGTAAACATTGATTCCGGCAGTTGAGTATAACTGTTCGCAAAATTCCAGCCTATATCTATTTTCTCTGTCATATTATCTCCTTTTTATACCCTCAGTCTCTATGCCTTTATTAACTCAGAATAAGTTATGTTAAAATTTAATGCAAATCTTCTCGCAGACCTATGTTTTTGCCGAAGTGTTACAAAGACCGCCCGGCTTCCTGCCATTTTATGCAGGGAACCGGGCGGTCTTAATTATGATGTTCTATCTTGTTTTCAAATTATTTGGAAGCTAATTCGCTCCGCCTTTGGAGAGCATAATATTGAGAATGGTCTTGTCAGTATCCGCCAGCCCTTCCTGAACCAAACGCTCCATGTTGCGGATGGTATCTTCCACCTCTTCGAAAATCACACCATCCTTGGTTGTAGGAGCAATGTTGTTCATAGCCAGAGTGGCTGCCTGGATCGCCGTATTGGTGGAGGTGGAAATCTTCAGCGCACAGGTAGAATTCGCACCGTCACAGATCATGCCTGACAAAGAAGCTATCGTATTCTGTATCCCATGCTTGATCTGCTCAAGACTGCCGCCCATGAGATAAATGATCCCGCTATTTGCTCCTACTCCCCCTGCAATCCCTGAACCACATAATGGGGACAAACGCCCGATATAATGTTTGATGTGCACAGTGACCAGATTGCTCAGTGCAAGCGCCCGAGCTAGCATTTCTTCATCTTTGTCCAGCAATTCCGCCAGAGCTATAACGGGAAGCGTACAGGCGATGCCTTGATTGCCACTGCCCGCAGTTGTCATCACAGGCATTGCACTGCCATCCATTCGAGCATCTGAAGCCGCTGCGGTAGCCGCGATAATTCTGTTCGCTACATCATTGCCGAACAGATTCACCGCAGATTGCTGATTCATTTTCTTACCTACTTGCAAGCCATAATCGCCTCGCAATCCCTCATCAGAGATCGCTTTGTTCATCCGCGCCCCTTCCAAGAGAAAGCTAAGGTCTGAAAAAGGAGCGGTACAGATAAACTCGAATATCTGGTCAACTGAGCCCGCATACTCTTCCGTGTCGGAAAGACCAGGCTTGCCACAGTCGGCTTTTGAATTCCGGGGTGTTATTTTCTCCCCGTCCAGAGCCAAATATTCTATATGGGTGTGCTCTCTGGCAATAATGGCAGTCGCCGTATGGTTCTGCGTAAACAATTGGGCTTCAATATATAATTTCTCAGGAGTGTCCTTTATCTCCACTTTTAGCAGCTTTCTATCCAGCAGGTCATTTGCCATCTTCAACTCAGCCTGCGTCAGACCTGACAGAATTTCCAGCTCCTTGTGAGAACGGCCGACCACCGCTCCAAGGGCTGCTGCGATGGGCAGGCCTGTCTGGCCTGTCCCGGGAATGCCCACTCCCATTGCATTTTTGATAATATTACCGCTGAGATGCAGCTGAATCCCCGTAATTTCTTCCTCGAGAAGCTCTGCCGCCAAGGAGACGGCATACGCAACTGCAATCGGCTCCGTACAGCCTTCTGCCGGCACGACTTCCTTGTGTAAAATTTCCAATAAGTTGCTCATGTATGCATTTCCCCCTTTTCTCTCGCTGTTGGACTTATTTATATATAGTAACTCAGAGAGAAGTTTCAGGGAATCCTTTTTCTTAGGAATCACTCCTTCATCCCCCTAATATAGTGTAGGAAAGAAAGGCGGGATGTACGTGAGTAAGAGGGATGAGCAAGAGCAAAGGGCGATCTTTCTAGCTGCAGTCTGCGGGCAAACCTATACACAATTTTCAAATATAGATGGAGTTTTCGTCATTCCATTAGATTATCAGCTATGTCATCCCATTGAAGCACAATCCTTCAATAATGTATGGGAACGTTTCGGCTTTATTTTGGAGTCTCCACAAGAGATTATTATCGCTTTTCGGGGAACCAGTACGACGACCAATTGGATATCCAACGTCCTCGCTTCACAGGAACGGTTCAAATATCTTAAAGAAGACTCTCTCACCCATCGTGGCTTCACCAACATTTATTCTTCAGCTCGGGACGGCATCTTCTCTGCGCTCTCCAAGCTATCTCCTGACAAGACCTTATACATTACGGGCCACAGCCTCGGTGGAGCGCTCGCCACCTTATGTACCTTAGATATTGCGGCAAATACCTCTTACACCTCACCTAACCTATATACTTATGGTTCCCCACGGGTAGGTGATCCGGACTTCGTTAATATTTTCAAACAATATGTGCGGAAGAGTTACCGGTATGCCAATCTTTTTGATGTTGTAACCTACGCACCTCCACATGTCTATAAGCTCCCCAAACGGGAAAAAAAGTATTATTACAATCATGTCCATACTTTTAACTCACTGTCTTTCCAGAATAGATCTACAAGTGGTAATCACGTAATCAGCAGCTATTTCGCCGAGCTCTCCAAGCTCCAACCGGAATTCGCTCAAGAATTATGTATAACGAACCCTGGATTCTGTCCACTCGTGGCTACGAAAGCAGAAGTATAATGTGAACACAAAAAGAAGGTGCCCAACAAGCCATATGCTGGCCGCCGGAACACCTCTTTTCTTCGTATGATTCGAAACCATCAGCAGTCACAAAGTCACTAACGGACCCCATCGACTCTAACAGCAGTATATTTCCACTTTAAGAATTCCATCGGACTCCATGGCCACTATTGGCATAAAAAACCCGTAATATAAGTCACTTTCTAACGAATAGCTGCACTGGAGTCCGAAACGCTGCCCAAAAGGCGATTATTTAGCAATTAACATCATCTGGGTCCGATACCGGTACGAATGAAACTAGATCAGAATATAAAATAAACTAATACCACACCTAGGACTAACAGAATAAGTGAAACTATGTGCTGTTTCGTATGTTTTAGAAATTTCCAGTCGATAAACGACTGAAATCCTATTGCTACTATTATAACTACAATCCAAAACCACTTCATAACCGTACCCTCTGGGCCATCGGCAATTATTATCACAATCCCCGTAATTAATCCCACAAGTGCAAGTATAAGCTTCCCTTTTATATTAAGCTCATAACCGTCCTCAGGAAGTTTTTCTTTATCCGGGCCAACAATCCATATCCTTAGAAATAGGTTAGAAAAAGCAAGGATTATAAGTATAAGTCCAATTTTCACTTTCGTTCACCTCCACTCTTATATAGAATTCATTCGTATTTATTTCTGATCATTAGTTCTTTGATTTCTCTTAACTCATTTAATATTTCTTTTGATAGTTGTGTACTTCTAGAGTTATCGATGCCTACTTTAATCACGAATATTCCAAGCAACAAATAGATGATTAGCATTACGATGATCCCCAATTCACGTTCACTCCTCTTATTTTTGTATATTTCATTAAAGATATAGTTAGCATTAGATTAATATTATTCCCATGATACCATAATAAGGATATCTAATTAACACTCAGGAGCTTGCCGTTGGCTTGACAAATGATCAGTATATTCGATAAAATATACTATATCTTGATAATCGAGATAATTGATGTGCGAGACTTTTTTTCTATGCGGGAACGCGATTAATCTTAACTGAAAAGAGGGAACACAATGGCAGTACTTATTCTATACGCTACAAAATCTGGAGCAACAGAACAATGTGCAAAAGTATTATCAGAAGAGCTGCCTCAGAGCAAAATTTGCAATATCGAACTAGAAAAGCCAGATATCGAGGCATTTGATAGCATTATTTTAGGAGCAGGAGTAAGAGATGAAAAAATATATAAAGCCATTCGTGACTTTATCAAAAAAAATAAAGATGAGTTACTGACTAAGAAGATGGGCTACTACATTTGCAACGAGAAACCTAAGAAAACCGAAGAATTAATAGAGAAAAATTTCCCTGATGATCTGAAAGAAGCTGCGATTTGTATTGAATCTTTTGGAGGTTATAAGGCCTATAAGGCTCCAAAGGAAGGTACTGATCAGCTCAAGGGGATATCGGTAGATAAAATAAGAGAATTCTCACAAAATTTCAAATAAAAAATCCTGTTACCAAGACGAAAATCTTGATAACAGGATTCTTTTTTTATATACGTTTATTGCGCCTTGAGGGTCACTTCAAACTTCGCACCGACATCACCAACAAATACAATTTTGCCGTTGCTAGGAAGTTTGACTTGTTTAAGACCGCTAATGGTGAAGTAATTCACACATACACCATTCTCATCATAGACGGCAAAGGAACTTTTGGTTGGCAGCTCTACTGTCATTATCTTACCTGTTGCCGTTTCAGGAACTCCATACCATCTAGCATATCCATCTGATTGGATAGTTACCATAGATTGCGGGCCTGCATAAATAGGTTTAACCGCATCTTGATGTATAAACAATTGATTGCCAATCTTTAAATACTCCACACCATTTTTCTCTTCAAAAATAAGATCCGCAAGATCGCGTCCAGCGATGGTTGGGATTTGCACGGTCATTTCTGCTTTATTAGGCCCAGTTATTTTATTCGAGCCCATATAACCAGGTGCGTCAGGGAACATAGCGATTCCAGCTACCGGCATACTCATGTAATATTGGGAGCTGTACTTCTCGCTGACATCAAAATACAATTTCCCTTGGCGCTGCTGCCATGCAGTAGTGACCTCTTGAGATAGAGCATTAGGTTCAAGCTTCTCAGCTGCATATTGGGTAACGGCAGTTTCACCAAGTCCTGGAATCACCCCATACCCTTGACTCCAAAGATAGATACGGCCATTGCTCTCCTTCACAAAGCTAACTTTACTTGTACCCTCTGCATCTAAGAATTCACCGTTCGAATTATAGGAAAATTTCTGCGCCGGCATTGTAGGAGCTATAATTGAAGATATACTCAATTCCCCAGTTTTACTAACCTCTATCTTCATCAGTTGCGTAGAATCACCATAGACACCCGCATAGTTTAGCAATTCTTGCGGCATATCCTCTTTGTTCGAAGTTTTAAATGTAGGTGTAGCTTTCAGTTCCTTAATAACTCCCTTTTCCTGTAAAGCGCTGAGTAAAATTTCGTTGGCAAGCATCTGGTCCGTTGTACTTGATCCGCCAGAAGATATTACTGCTGCTGCCATCTGCTGCTCGGGCAATACAACTAATGAGGTATGATACAGACCTGTATCTCCACCCTTTGTCAAAGCCTTGATTTCGTACTGGTTAAATGGATATAAGTTCACACTGTCCCAGCCTAATCCATAAGCTAACGAATTATCGGTTCCTTTAGGCCATATTCCACGCTTATATTCCTCTTGTTCCATCGCTTTTACAGACTTTTCTGACAAAATGCCAGTCGATTGGCCTGTAAAAATAGTTGCAAAACGCACCAAATCCTCAGCAGTGGAATAGATACCACCTGTTCCAATCACGTTAATGGTTTCTTTGGGTAAAGCTGCTGAGTAGGTAGCATTATAGACACTAGCCAGCTGAGAAGAAGCTACAGAATCTACAGGCGTTTTCGTATGTTCAAGCCCTAGAGGTTCTGTGAAATTTTGATGAATGAATGTGGTAAAGTCCGTGCCACTGACCTTTTCAACAATCAACTCAGCCAACGTAAATCCATCATTACAATATACTGAGTAGGCGCCTGGATCGGCCTTCAGACGTTGTGTTGACAAAGTCTCTAGCAAACTATCTTTTGCAATAGGATCGGAATCATTAAATAAGAAAGAATTGGATAAGTTCGAGCCAGCAAGACCTGATGAATGATTCAACAGCATCCGTACAGTGATTTGCTTATAACGAGAATCTTCCATCGTAAAATTATTCAAATAAGATACGACTGAACCGTCCAAATCTACTTTTCCTTGCTCAACAAGCTTCATAATAGAAGCTGTTGTATACATTTTACTCGTCGAGCCAATACCATACATCGTTGTGACGCTTGGTGCTGTCTTACTCTCCACATGGCTAAATCCAGATTGACCGCTCACAACGATATTATCGCCATCAATAAGAGCATATTGGAGACTAGTCGTCCCCAGCTTCTCCGTTAAGAACGCCGCCTTCTCTGCTGCCACTTTCTGAGTGTTCACATACGTTTGCCCTTTGCTGCTATCCGCTGCTAAAACACTAGTAGGGACATACACCAATAGAAGCAATGCAACTAATAAGGATGCCAAATTTTTCTTCATACATAACCTCCCGATATGAAATCGTCATCCTTTAAAGGATAATTTATCCATGGAGTAATGTAAAGGAAGTTTATACTATTGGGATTATATATCTAATCTACTATTTCTACTCTATCTCCGATTCGAATTCCCCCTGTTTTGATTACTGAGGCATAGACTCCGAAATGCAAATCAAACTCTTTATGTAATTTTTTCAAAAGCACTGGGTCCTTCTGAAGACTATCCGGGTCCATCGTAATCACAACACATCTCTCACAAAAACTATCTACCTGTAGCTGTACATCCCCAATGTTGAGCCGGCGTCCAATCCAATCTCCTTCAAAAAGAGAATCATCATTCAGCGCGATAACAAAATTCCCGCGAAAACGCCGTTGATCCAAGGAATGCCCCCAGGTTGCCTCCAGTTTTTTTAAGCTGGCATCCGTAATGAGTAGAATACTAGCGCCATCCACGGATAGGAGCTGCGGATGTTCTGGCTGTGGATGTGCAGCTTTTAGACCAGACATAGTGATTGGAGTTTTGGTTTGGCTTTGGATTTCTTCCAATAGATTATCATCCCATCCAAAGGTTCGCCCGTCTGATGCCGTTACATGGATTTGTCCATCTATAAATTGCGCTTGATAGGTAAGCATATTCGGTATATTTCTAGCGGTGATATATCTTCGCCAGCCCTCTTTTGACTCATCGTAAAAGGAGCAAAAACGGTCACCAAGCATTCCATACGGTTCAATCATACAGCTTTCTAATTTTTCACCCGCAAATGACTTGACCGGGTAACGATTAATTCCTTGAATTTCACCAACAACTGATAACATAATACAACGCCTCCACTTGTCTTAAAATGCAACGTATCTTCCTATTCTACCTGATTTTATTTAACTGTTGTATGAATATCTAATAACCCAGAAATTTTATATGTTTTATTGAGTTATATGTTTTATACTATGACTGTTAGACATATTGCATTTTGAAATAACACTCACTCCCCCATAAAGAAGAGAGGTAACCTGCTGTGCGGACAAATGATTTTCAAGGTTTTGACTTTGTTTTTACTCAAGCCGTGATGGGTATGGCCCTTATTTCGCTTGATGGAACGTTCCTAAAACTGAATTCAGCATTATGCGACCTCTTGGGGTATGATGAAACCGAATTAACTACACCCTCTCCAACCGTCCGTACCCTTCTAGATCAGATTCATAAATTCATTTCACTAGGAAGCTCTCTTCCATCTACGAGTACTGATCCGCAGAGACTCGAAGTAGATTATTTCCATCCCACCGGACACCGGTTATCTTTAAAAGTCTCCATATCTATCCTTTCGGATGACATTGGTAAACCCATATTTTATTTTACTCAATTCGAGAATAAGACCCTGATCAGGGAAATGGAGACTCAGCTTCAGGTTGTGAAGACCCATCTACTTGAAAAAGAGAGCTCTTTTCTACAGCTGCTGGAGGAACTGCCTCAGCCCGTGCTTATCACTAGGGAAGGGATCGTTCTGTATGCAAATTCGGCAGGTTTACAATTAATCCATGCAGAAAGCCTAGATCAAGTGCTTGGTCTATCGACTATGGATATTGTCGACTACTCTAATTATGAAATTCTCTCAGAACGAAGAAAGAAATTCAACACTGATAGAACAACAGGTTCTGTCTGCTACCTGATTAATTGTTTAAATAACCAGCAGAAATATGTGGATGGAATTACATTGCCGATTATCTTCGAGGGAAACGAAGCGTACATTGGCATATTTAAAGATATATCCGAGCAAGTATTGGAAGATGAACGACTGATTCAGTCCGAGAAATTATCCACAGCAGGACAGTTAGCAGCTGGAATCGCTCATGAAATACGGAATCCTCTTACAGCCATTAATGGTTTTATGAAGCTACTGCGCTCTTCCGAGCGGATGAATGATAAATATATTTCCATTATTGAGTCAGAATTGAAACGCATCGAGTTCATCGTCAACGAACTGCTTGTCTTATCTAAACCCCAAACCACTCATATTAGTAAACCAGTGGATTTATTGTCTTTGCTGGAACAAGTCACCACACTAATGAATGGACAAGCTGCCCTAAAAAATCTCAAGATCCTCCCTGTCTGTACTGATCATTCCATTTGGATCAATGGTGAGGCTTATCAGCTTAAGCAGGTATTTATTAACTTACTTAAAAATGCGATGGAAGCAATGAATCATGGGGGAAACATCTATATTCATGTGCAAACCTATGACAGAGAAGCCCGAATCAGTGTGCAGGATGAAGGCTGTGGGATGACAGAGGAACAGATCAATGCCCTCGGCAAACCATTTTATACGACCAAAGAAACAGGAACAGGCTTAGGTTATATGATCACACAAAATATTATACATAATCATGGCGGAGCGATCTCTGTAGAAAGTATTCTGGAGCAAGGAACAACTTTTACTGTGAGTATTCCAACGATCATTACACCTGAGGAACCTATCATGTAGAAGTGAGGTATCGCAACATCATGCAAGAATGCCCCTAATTTTCACATTATAATGGTTATACATAATTGGAAAAGAAGGTGCAGCAATGACTCGTGAAGTTCGAACAGTAGTTTTCGATCGTGACTTAAAATTTGAGGCCTATCGATTCGAAGGTATTATGCAGAAGTTTCCCAACCATTTTCATGACTATTATGTCATAGGTTTTATTGAACAAGGAAAGAGACATCTGCTATGTAACCAAGAAGAGCATATTCTTAACAGCGGAGATGTGGTCATCTTTAATCCGGCGGATCCCCATGCCTGTGAACAGATAGACGGGAGAACGCTTGACTATCGCTGCATCAATATTCAGCCGGAAGTCATGCGTGAGTATGTGCTAGAAATTACCGGCATAGACTACTTACCGCGGTTCACACACAATGTCCTCTACCAAAGTGAACTGTCGAGCCCTTTACACGATCTGCACCAAATGATATTAGAGGATCAATCCGATTTTCAAAAAGAAGAGTTATTTCTATTTCTCCTTGAGCAGCTTTTGAGAGAATACACGGAGACAGAAACCCTCTGTCCCGCTCAAGAGCCTACTTCTGAAATTAAAATCATTTGCGAATACATAGAGTTACATTATGCGCAGAACATTACGCTGAACCAGCTAAGTGAATTGAGCGGCTTAAGTAAATATCACTTGCTGCGTTTATTTACCAGACAGAAAGGAATATCACCTTACCGTTACTTGGAAACTATTCGCATCAACCACGCCAAAAGGCTTTTAGAACAAGGAATATTGCCAATAGAAGTGGCCTCTCTAACCGGATTCAGTGATCAGAGCCATTTCACAAATTTTTTCAAAAGACTTATAGGCTTAACCCCTAAGCAATATATGCGTATATTTGTTCAACAAACGGGAGTAAAGTCATCAATGGAACTTACGAAATGATAGATCAACGCAAGATTAACACAGGACATCTGCTGGCATTACTTACGATTTTAATCTGGGGAACCACCTTTATCTCCACAAAAATACTGTTAAAAGACTTTACGCCTGTGGAAATTCTGTTCTTCCGTTTTCTTATTGGGTACTTTGTACTGTTACTGATCTATTCACGTCCAATCCGAACTACATCCTTTAAAGAGGAATTACTCTTTATCTCAGCAGGTCTTTGTGGAGTCACGTTATATTTTCTTATAGAAAATATTGCCCTAGTCTATACCCTTGCATCCAATGTAGGTGTAATTGTCTCCATCGCTCCATTTTTCACGGCGGTTATCGCTCACTTCTTTTTAGAAGAAGAGAAATTTCACAGGCAGTTTTTTATAGGATTTTTGATAGCCTTGGCAGGAATTATATTAATTGGGCTGAACGGGAGTTTTCTTCTCCAACTGAACCCCATCGGTGACTTGCTGGCATTGCTGGCACCTGTGGTTTGGGCAATATATTCAGTGTTGATGCGAAAAATAAGCCTACTAAAGGTTCATACTATAGGGGCTACCCGCAGAGTATTTTTCTATGGTCTGCTGTTTATGCTGCCTACTCTGTTTCTGTTTGATTTCCAGCTGGGTCTGAGTAGATTCAAAGAGATTTCAAATGTAGCTCACCTGCTTTTCTTAGGTCTGGGTGCCTCGGCACTGTGTTTTTTGACTTGGAATAAAGCTGTAGGGATTCTAGGGGCTGTAAAAACAAGTGTATACATCTATATTGTGCCTGTAATTACAGTGGCAGCTTCCGCCCTTGTTCTGAATGAAAAGATCACCTGGGCAATCCTGACGGGAACTTTTTTAACGCTCACCGGTTCATATATTTCCGAACGCAAACCTAAATAACCACACCATCTTTAACATTTAATAAAAAGAAGCCCCAGCAGCGTGATGCATACTGGAGCTTCTTTAAGTTTCATTCCATACTCAGAACAACGAGACAGGAATAAGCTTTCTTCCTCCCTTGATCAGGGTCGATTCCAGCATGTCCCCTTTGACGCCTCCAAAATAAAGCTGCCAATACACGCCAAAACGCACGCTGACATCATTCTTCACCAGCTCCGGCGGCGTAACAATCAGCCATTGGAATTTGAGCGCCTTGGAAATTTCGAAGACGGGGTCAAGCACGTTATTGGAGACCATTTCTCCGAAAGGATTGTCATATAAAAAGACCGTCCAGCCTTTATTCTCACGATTCACCCGTTTATGCGTCATGATCATCATTGCGACCAGCAGCTGTACAGATTGACGTTGCCCACCACTGCCGACTGCTTCATCCAGTGCGCCGCGATTAATAATCTCCCAGTCCGAATAATGATAATCTTCCGGTGCGGCGTAGAGGAAATAATTCTCCGTTACCGGTTTATACACTTGAAGTATCGGAAAGCGGTTCTGCAGCGCCGCATAGACAATTCGTCCGTCATTAATAACCTCTTTGATTACCAGCGCCGGCACTTGTTCTATCTTGGGATACTTTTTGAGCAATTCATTGATGCATTGATTGAAGTAGTCACTCACCATCGGCTCTACCTCATCGCTTGTTCTTGGCACATTGATATTCTTGTAATTCAGACGTACCAGCGGGAAGGCATAATTATTCTCGTTATGAATAATCATCCGGCGTTCCATTCGCTTCATAATATCAATGATTTGAACCACTCGTAGAGATGCCCGGCCAACCCACATCTTGCGGGAGAGATCCATGCCTTCCTTATCGCTTTGAATGCTCTCGATCTGATCGCGCGAACTGCGTAGCATGGAATCTAGGACTTGCAGTGCAATGGCGAAATTATCCCAATGGACCGTATTCAATCGATCTAGAATCTTGGTCTCCAGTTCGGAATTCCGTTCATTTTTCGTAAGTTTTTCGGTTAAGGAATTTTTCTCTTCCTTCACCTTTTTGGAGATCTCATCCTGTCTAATCCGGCTATCCTTAATGCGGAGAAGCCAGTCGGCTACTAGAGGCTCGCAGCTTTCTCTAACCCTCAGCGTTATTTCTTCTGGCACACTCCGTAGGTTGACGCGATCCTCAATATGCGCGTTCATTATTTTGATTTGATTGGATAAAGTCTGAAGGAGGACATCGATTCGGTCCAAGGATCTTTTACACTGATTAAGCATAAGCTCATTCGCTTGGCAGCGCTCCTGAATTTCTGTCTCCTTATCCCCTAGCGCCTCATTCCAAAGCTCCACGGCACGTTCATGTTTCTCTTTGATCCCCTTCTCTACTTTGCGCAACTCTTTCTGCAAGTTCTCCAATTCAGTCTGGCAGCGGATGTAACCGTCGTGAACAATCTGATAGTCTTCCTCCAACGAAGTAGTATCCGTCTTTTGGCGATTTCTTGCAGCCATAATGGTCTCAGACGTTTCCGTAGGTTCAGTCGCCTTCCGCCAATTCACATCCACTTGATTCAGGCTGGATTCAAGCTCAGCCAGATTCTCGCTTGCTGCTTTAATCTGTGCAGCTCTTGTCCGAACTTCCAGTTCATTTTCAGTTAATGATTGCTGTAGACTTTCCACGGTACTGAGCTGCTGCAAGAGAAGATTCTGCTCTACAGGATCTATAGGTATGACTTCTCCTTCATCAGAAAGCTGGGGATCTGTTGGGAAAACAATCTCAGGAAACCATCGTTGCAGTCTAGGGAACATCGCATATTCGGTTTCTCTCGTCCATTTATTGCGTTGTCCACTCAAGCTTTCCATTTGCACCTTTAGGTGTTCAAGCTGCTGATCTTTACCTGCTAACTCTTTGCTCACCAGATTCTTTCGTTCGATTATTTTTTGTTTTTCCTTATAATCTTGTTCCTGTTTCTTCGTCCGTTCAATCCAAGCTTGCAGAACCCCCGCTCTCTGCTCATGCTCCACACTTAGAACTTTGTTCTCAGCGAGCTCCCGTCCGATCCGGGTAAGCGTCCCTTCGTTCTCATCCATCTCATGGCTCAGATTGATAATGCTCTGCTGAAGTTCAGCCTGCAGTTTAATAAGGGCATCATGCTTGGCTGTAAGCGTCATGGTATTCTCAGTTTGGAATAAACGTTCATATTCTTGACGCACCGATTTTAACTTAGATAAATAAGCTTCAGAGTCCTGAAGGATCTGCTCCTGTTCTTTGAGTTTCCCCTGAATACTGCTCTTCCAATCCTGGAAACGATCCGGCTGCAAGACCATTTGCGGCCCTTGATTCGCAAAAAGCATGAAGTATGCTTGATGCGGAGCTGCCATCTCTTCACGGATAAAGATCGGCACCGCTGATTTAAGCAAGATGTCCTTCATCAGTTCCGGCTGAATTTTATCAGCTTCGCGCCGGGTCATAATCAAACTATATGGAAGTAACGGATATTGCTCCAGTTCTTCCTCACGTTCAAGATACGGACGGTCATTTAAGTAGGAACTACCTAGTGTTGATTGAATCTTTAACGAATCGAGTGTATCTTTGACCGTCAGAATATCTGAATTGGGTAGCCAGTAGGATTGGTTCTGAAGTTCCACATCCATGAGCTGATTATAGTAATCCCTTCTGGAACGTTTAGTCTGTTGCTCTACTTCATCTATTTTTCGGATAAAACGTGCCGGGATAACATCTTGTTCTTCAAAAAGGCCAGTAGCTCCTAAACGATTATGCTCTTCATACATTTCCAGCAGTACAACGAGCTGTGACCATAATTGGGATTCTTTCTGAGTCTGTGACTCAAGCAGAACCCCAAGCTCGTCCGCTTCACGCTCATAAGAACGCCGTTTCTCACTCAGCTCAGCATGACTCTTATGCAGTGCCAGCTTCCGAATCTCTTCCTGCTTGTGCTGTTCTTCCAAGTCTCCAATGTCTTGAAGAATCGTTTTGGCCGCTGAGATCGTACGCTGCAGGGCAGCTGCCGGAGAATGGGCGGCATCCTGCCCATATTGGGCTGCGAATGCTCCGAGTTCTTCCGTGTATTGGCGAATAGATAAGGTCAAATCATTGATCTGATTATCCAGCCCGGCCAGCTCTACCAAGAAACTTTCCCTTTCCTTGCGCAATCTTCTCTCTTCCGCCGTTAGGTCTTGCTGTGCTGTCCCAAACTCTCTGATCGTTTGCTGCCAGAGATTAAACACCACATCCCACTGTTTCCGCAGCTGTTCCTTGGCTGCCTGAATGACCTCCTGCCGTTCTTTCATCTCCAGAGAACCTTCGATAGCTTGAATTTCTTTTTGCCACTGCTCAATTTGCCGGGTATGGAGCAACCGTTTAGCCAGAAAATAAGCTACTTCAAGCTTCTTCTCTTGCGCTTTGGAATCCTCCAGCCGACCACGCGCACGGCTCTGATCATCACTGAGCTTCTTAAACTCTTCTTGCTTCAGTTCCGTTTCTTCCTTACTGCGTAAGTATTTAAGATTGTCTGTCTCAAAGCGCAATTGCTTCGCATCCTGATAACGTCCAGCCAGTTCATCAGCAATCTTACTTCGCTCAGCTTCTGCATTTCTCTGCTCTTCATAGATAACCGTATAGATTTGGCGTCCACGTAATTCCGTTTCTTGAACTACGTTTTCTGCTTCCACGCCTAGTTTTACCAGCTCATAAAGTGGTGCAGCCATACTAAGAAACTCTGTATAGACCTGCTCCCGCTGTTCAAGCATCGGCAAGCGCTGAGCCACTGTTGCTGTATCGATAAACATCCGCTGCAGCGTATTTTCGTCTTCCTTTAATCCTTCATTCAGACTAGATCCGATTTCAGGAATAATCAGCTTTTCGAACAAGTTATGATTGGTGAAGGCATCATTTTTTTTAAAATAACCTTTGATACCGCCCTCTTCACCATTGATCCGCCGCATATTACGCCACTCGGCGATATGGATATCCCGGGTAGCCAGGAAGTCATAATATCTTTTCAAATCCGAGCTATGGCTGCCAAAAGGTACAATCTCTCCCCGCCGATCGCGCACAAATTGCTGGATCGTTTCAAAACTCGTAGGTTCAGCAGTCACCTCGTCAAATAACGGCAACGTTGATAGCGTAAGTTCAGCCGCTTCACCGTAATCTGTAAGTGCGTACAGCAAGTAATCCACTTTGATATCCTGCTGATCAAGCGAATTATGTGCCGTCATAGCGATTCCCGTGGTCATATACTCATTGCGCTCATTGTTGTCGAGATGCCATTCGATAGCTACGTGAAAAGTGTAAGGTTTAAGTTGTTTTTTATGATTATGAAAGAATGCCTCAACCTGGTTCTCACCGTCTTTGCCCCATGGTGTTTTGGGCATCAATAGCTGGAAAATAGATTGTAGCAGCACGCCCTTTCCACCGCCATTCATGAGCGTAATAAGCGTATTAGCGGGTCCCTCTTCGTTGCAGAGGTCCAGAATCATGTCGTCGTATTTCTTGAGCATCTTCTCGTATTTAAGTCCTGTAATTCGTATGCGTTCAATCCGCGGCATAGGTAGCACCGTCTTTCTCAGCTAAAGTTCTTCCAATGAGGCTCTTTAATTCCTGGTATCGATCGACATCATGATATAAATAACGCATTCTCTCATAAAGCTCTTCCCGAGGAAAGATACGCTTCTCTGTTTCAGAGATGAATACGAGTTTCTCCTCTTCCAGAAGTTTCATGCCTTCATGAATCAGCCCAATTCGTGAGCCTGCGCCTCTGGTCAGAAGATCACTCTCTTCCTGACTCTTAGTCTGCATGTAAAGACTGGTCCATACCTTAAACATCGCTTGGATATCAAGCTGCCACTGCTGGCTGAATCGTCCTTCCTCATCCATCTGAATCCACGTCTGAAAGAGCGAGGACACCTGATCAGCAATTTGAATATAGGACATACTGTCCTGCCCCGACTTAAAATGAGTCTCATCCTGATCCATTTCGGCTAGAAAAACCAGGATAATAATATTGATAATATGTAAGTGAGTTTTACGCTCAACACGTGAATATTTGTTCTTCAACTGGGTGAAATTGGTTGCAAACACTGACCCTAGCGGATTAACTAGCAGATGGAGACGGTGCCCGGAATTCATCACCCGACAGCCCCCTTCTTTAGCAACATACTGAAGTGCATCATAAGTTCCTGCATCCTGAAGGCATTCTGCCGCTGCAGGGTCATCGAGAGGAATTACTTTTTTACGGAGCAATTCAAAAAATAGCCGCGAAGCTTGCTGTACCTGTTCTAATGTATAACTCATGTTAGTAACTTCTCACCTCTCCACGATCGTAATCATATATGGACTCATATCCAGACCAGGACACCGTACCCTTGAGGCTGGTTCTGGAGCAATGCTCGTCCGCAGCGTTTTGCCGCGTAAACTCTCCAACAGAAGATCTTCTGCAAGCACATATTGGATTAGCTGTTGGCATTCATCAGAGACGCCGCTACCACCTTCTGGTGCCTGTTCCTGCACTAAAATATCTGTATGAAAAAACTGCACCCACAGATCAACAGCATCCGGTGTGTTTGCCCACCCTGTTAGTTCTTCGGCGGAAAAAGCGTCTGCAGTAAAGGTAAAGCTTCCCTGCTCAGCCAAGGCAGCAAAAACCGGCTTCCACAGCTCCACTACTCTTGCCCACGGAATACCTTTAGGAATATATTGAACAGGCTCAGTGTCCACCTCATCTTCGAAATCATCCATCATTAAGTCAGGGATAAACCCTACCTCTTGTTCCTCCCAAGCCCAAGGAAGCGGATAAACGAAGTCCTGATTCGGAGCGAATAATCCGCTGAGCAGCAGTTCAAGACTGTCACCGCTTGGCAGACCCTCCTCTTTCACCCATTCCTCCCATACATGTGTACGGAAGTTAAACCCGGCTGCTCCCCAGAATAATTCAGGGAAGTTCAACCTTAAATTGGTCTCCATCTCAAAAATATTCAACACTACCTCAGCCAGCTCATCGTGTACACGCCTAGAAAGCTCGACTCGTTCAGAGAGAATACGGATCTCATTGAAGTCGATCACGTCTTTCTCATCATTGGCCAGCCGGGCCAGAGAACGGTGAATACTGTCAAAATGTTTGCGTTCCTCCTCGAACTGATGATGAATCTCTTCGAGTCGCTGATGCCGAGCTACTCCGAATTCACTAAAAATATGCTTTGGATTGCGGCGTAACGCATTGCGGTATTCTTGCTGTTGCTGGGTCATCTTGCGGACACGGGAGATCAGTTCATTAACATCCTGAAGAGCCCGAGTTACGCGCCCATGCTTTATATGCATTTGAATCTCGAGCAGTTTGATGCTGATCTGAAATTCATCAATAATCTCATGGCTCATAAAAATGAGCTCCATTGCATATTCAGAGAGACGATAGATGGTTCTGCCGTTCTCTTCCCAACTGCTGCGAGTCGCATCCTCATCCACCGTGAAATACTTATATTTCTGCACGGACATTTGCCGGGTCACATCATCATAGAAAAAGGATTCGAAATCCCCACCATTCCCGCTCCACAATAAACCGTCCACGAGACGCTCTACGGATTCGGTAGTCCCAAGATTGGCGATATTAAAACGTTCCAGCGCAGTCCAAGTAAGCTCAATAATATCCTCTTTGGATCTTCTCTCATTCGATTCTAGCTCCAGATAATAGACTTGCAGCAGAACGCTTAAAGATACCATTTCTTTGTAAGGTTGGATTTCGCCAAGGTTCATGCCAGCACCCAAATTCCACAGGGGATTCAATCGTTTGTTTCGTTCGCCAAAATCCGACCAATTCATCTTTCTGCTAACCTCGCCATCACTTCATAATTTAAAATTTCCTGCGGAACTCTCCGGTCCTCTTCCAGCAATCGTTCCATATATGACTTTAGTTCGGGATAATTAGAGAATTCTTGAAGTACATTGTGTAGATGATCTGGGTTACAACTCTGGGGAACATTATACATATACGGTTCCTCAGTCAGTTTCATCATCTGCTCATAAATAGGGAGCGCCAGTCCAAGGTTTAAATCCGGATAACTAACCTTTAGTTTACCGTATATGTCCAAACCTGCTTTATCCATATCCCCGACATATAACAAGGTGGTTTGAAGGGGGTCAATATCCAATTCTTCAAGAAAGAGTAGGCTACTATCAATCTTCCAACCTTCACCGTAAATTAGCATGTCTGGAAACAGACCACAGATCTTCTTTTCACTAAGCATTAATCGTTTGGCTGAATGGAAAAGACTTATTCTCCACAATAAGAATATTCCGAACGGGAACTAATGAACTGAAGTAAATAAATGGCTCCCTTGCGTTTACACTTTTTAAACTTTCCAGCGTAAGTTTAAGTCTAGTAAGAAATTGTTTACCTTCAGTTTCGGAGAGCCACTTCTCCTTACCAAACAGTTCCAGTGACCTTTCTTCTGTTGTAATGATTTCGCGATCCTTCGCCGTACGCAAAAAATTAGATACCTGCACAATCTGATCCCAAACCTCTTGTGTCTGAGTTTCAGGACGAATCAAGTAATAATGAAGATCCAGTAGATTCTGTACGCTTAACACGGCTGAAGGATCCCACCCCACTTGAGTTGAAACACTCTTATTTAACCAAAAATATGTATACATATAAGGCTGTTTAGAACTCATCGGACTGGACTTCACCGGTTCTAAGAAACTTTCAGCAACAAGCTCGTTTATACTATCCGCCAAAACACGAAATCCTCCGGCCCATAGATATTCTTCCTGTGTTTTATAAGCAGAACTAATGACTTCTTGTTCAATGCTGTCAAGATTTATTTTTCTTCTCCCTGTACGCACAGTTCCGTACTTATTCTCCAACAAATTAATTATAATTACTCTCAATTCATCACCCTCACTAAAAGAAATAAAACCCCTATACATCCTGTATAGGGTTCTGAAGCACGGGAATATATGTTTCTATTATAACAATCCTTCAAAGGTTATGCTATTTTTGTTAAACAAAATAATAGATTCTATTGTTTACACTTTCCTATCAAAAAAGAGGTTATACTACGGATTTTCACTTTAACACATAGACTTTTTTACAGTGTTAGGTATCGCTAGAACATAATTAGGGAAAAACTCCCTGAAAACAGTCGATATTCGCTCTAAATGATCTGAATTAGGGAATTGCTCCCTAAAAATCAGGGAAATCTCTTCATTTTCCACCAAATCAGCTAAATAATAGGGAGGTTTTCCCTAATTATTAGCCGGATGACAAAAGATCGCAGAATTACAGGGAGAAATTCCCTGATTTTTCTGTTGAAGCTTCATTAACCCTTATAGACTCCGCAAAAAAAGACTGCCCCAAAAACCATGAAATGGCTGAATGGGACCGCCCTTTTTTATTAACTACTCGGCAACTCCTGGCGTAAACGCCATACAATACTGCTCAAGTGTGCTATTAGATAGAGGCATGACCTTAACCGTACGGAACTGATAATGCTCATAAACGGGCAAATTGCTCGGTGTCTGTGTCTCTAATGTACATAACGTATTGCTCATACGACATTCCGCGAGTAGCGGTGTCATGATTTTTGATACATATCCTTGACCTCGATATTGATCCTGCACTGCAAGCATATCCAAATGTTTATACTTCTGATCCCCAAACATTGATAACCACAAGGAACTCATACTACGCAAAATAGATAAACCACGTATAAATCCTCGCACCCCAATGATTCGGCAAATCGGTAATGACTTAATTATCGCAAAGACAATCTGTTTCATATACCTGACGTTCGAAATCACTGTCCCTGTCTGACGCTCCGAATGGAACACTAAAGCCACTGCTTCAAAGTTAGTAGAAGTCGTTAGTAAATCCGAATATGGATACAACATCTCAATGTAACGATGAAAAAAAATATTCAACACGCGTAATCGGGTTGATTCATCAGGCAAGATATGCTGATATAACGGATCATTTTTGGCAAATGCTTCGGCCAGAACACTGGCTGCTCTTGGAATATCATGCTGCTGAATTTTTAGTACTGTACTACAAATAGTTCCACCTCATTTAATAGTCTTACGAATTAGTATAACTCGTTCAATTGAATATGGCACGATGGTTCTATTGTCATTTCTTTATTGAATACGATATGATTGAAAAGATTACAAAAATACTGGGAGGTAAAATGGAAGATATTATACTGTGGCTTAAATACTTGTTTCTAGGGTTTGTTCAAGGGGCAACTGAGCCAATCCCCGTCTCTTCGAGCGGCCATTTGATCATCGCACAGAAATTGCTAGGCTTAAAACAAAATGGGCTATCATTTGAAATCTTAACAAATACGGCTTCACTAATTGCGATTTGTTTTATTTTCCGCAAAGATATCGGAAGATTGATCACTGGATTCGTTCAATTTATTCTGACCCGCAAAGAGGAATATAAGTCGGATTTCCTCTTCTCTTTGTACATCATCATCGGTACCTTGCCTGCGGTAATTGTTGCCTTACTCTTCAAGGATCAGATTGAGGATATCTTCTCGTCGGTTCATACCGTATCCATCGCCTTGCTGGTTACAGGGGTAGCTTTATGGTTGATCCGTAACCTTCGCGGACGTAAACAAGATGGTGACTTAAAAGCGAAGGATGCAGTTATAGTCGGACTTGCCCAAGCAGTCGCCCTTATTCCTGGGATAAGCCGCTCTGGTGCAACTGTCATCTCTTCCATCGCTGTGGGAATGAAGCAAGAAACTGCTTTACGCTTTTCTTTTATGCTTTATATTCCTGTCAGTTTGGGCGGACTCGTTATGGGCGCATCTGATATTGCCCACGACCCTAACCGCTCGCAGCTAGCCATTCCATACTTGATTGCATTTATTACTACACTTATCGTTACTTATTTCTCCATGCGCTGGTTTATGGGGATTATGGCTAAAGGTAATTTGAAGTATTTCTCTTATTACTGCTTCTTAGCTGGGATACTTCTCCTCATCTTTATGTAAGTCATAATTTCAATTAAAAAACCTCATGACAATCTCTGAGATCACAGAGAGAGCATGAGGTTTTTTTATATTATTTCAACATGGATATTACTTCATCGCTCGACCGGATCTTACCTATGCGAGGGAAGATAGTTTTGCATACATAATCATGCTCTTCTTTAGCCATCGCGGTCATAGCATCTTCTACAAAAACTTGATGATAACCAAGCTGATAAGCTTCTCTAGCAGTAGTATCCACACCAATCGAGGTAGAAATACCACATAATACGATCGTGTCTATACCGCGGCGTCGTAACTGCAAATCAAGATCTGTACCGAAAAATGCCCCCCACTGCCGTTTGGTAATCAGATGTGCATTTTTGATATTCGCTAATTCTGGTACGATGTCGTCCCAACCTTCTGGATAGGTCACGGAATTCATTTTCAAATCAGTTTTAGGTTTAAGCATATCTTGCCCATCTAGCCATGACACCCTCACCAGAACAACAAATCCTCCTTTCTCCGTAAAGGATTGGGCTAATTTGCTGGCATTCTCAACCACTTGAGCACTTGTATGCGGCCCCTGCTTTGGACTGTGGACAATTCCCTGCTGCAAGTCGATCACGACTAACGCCGTTTTACTTGCCTCAATACTTTCAGATGCTAAGCTTGTTAATTCTTCCATTGTCTTCTCTCCGATTACTATCAATTTTTGTATACTACAATTACCCTATATTACCCAATAGGTGTCCCATTAGGTAATTTAATATCTGGCTTCAAGAGAACCACATCCCCTTTATCCAGTATTCCTCCAAGAACTAATACTTCTGATTGGAAACCCGCAATATTTCGAGCAGGAAAGTTAACTACCCCAATGATTTGTTGCCCTACAATCTCTTCGGCCTTATAACGTTTAGTAATCTGTGCACTTGATGTTTTGCTTCCGATATCTGGTCCAAAATCAATTAGGAGTTTAATCGCAGGTATTTTTGCTTTTGCAAAAAACTCCGCATTAATAATTGTTCCAACACGAACATCAAGTTTTAAAAAATCATCAATAGTTACCATTTGCCAACCCCCTATTTAGCTAAAATATTTTCCGACTGCTTATTTACTTATTTTGAATGTTGTACTTTAAAGATTTCGCCCAAAAATACATTCCCATACCGAATAAGGTTATTATGCCACCTATAAACTGGAATAACGATATAGTTTCCCCTAATAATAGATATGCAAGGACTATAGCAAGAACAGGCTCACCAATAATCCCAACCGAGACAGTAGTTGCTCCAATCGACTTTAACAAAAGGTTAAAGATGTATTGACCAAAAATAGTTGGAATTATTGCAAGAAGCAAAAAATAAATCCAATCTGATGAAGCATAATTAATTAATGAGACATTATTTATCAAATTGTACACGAGCATAACAGTACCACCAATAAAAAAGACGAAAATGCTGTATAGACTTGCATTGATTTTGCCGCTTACTTTTTGCCCGGCCAACAGATAGACTGAAGCAAAGAATGTGCCAATTAACGATAAACCATCGCCAATTAGTGCATCTTTCGAAACCCATATGTCTCCCCATGCAATAACAATCGAACCTAAAAGAGCAACAATCAGGCAAAAAACGGTTAGCAGGTTAACATGTTCTTTGAATAAAAAGTAAGACCCCATCATAACAAATAGCGGCTGTAACGATAAGATCACCATGGAGCTTGCAACTGAAGTATAGACCAAAGATTCCATCCAGAATAAAAAGTGTAACCCTAGAAATAGGCCGGATAAAATAACGATGACCCAATCTTTTTTATTCATCTCAGTAGACCGAGCCATTTTCCCAGATGTAAAACAGAGCATGATGATTACAGAAATAAACAATCTATACATCCCGGCCACTGAAGTAGGTGTATCTGAAAGTTTAATCATGATTGAAGAGATAGAAACGGACAAGATACTGATAAATAACAGAATAAACGGATGAAATAGTATAGACGGTTTATTTGAACTAACCATAGTTCCTCCAAAATGTGTGACAATCCCTGTGCACAGAATTGTATGATAAGTCTAGGCTGGATATAATAATATCACCGTCATGGTCTATATTGTGCAACTATATCTTTAATTTATATAGAAATATCGTCAAATAAGGAGAATAAGCACTTTGAAAAAGCAATTGCACGAATCCATTCAATTTCCTGATGATGCATTTCCATACATCATGTACACTCATACCAATTATGAATCTATTCCTAATGGCAGAGGGGTTAACGATCTACATTGGCACCAAGAACTACAAATTACTTTAGTGACCAAAGGGAAACTAACCATACAAGTCAACGGAATCAATTATGATTTAGAAGCAGGTCAGGCCATCTTTATTAATAAGAGCGTACTTCATATTGTTACGTACCTTAACCAAGAGGGTGAATATGTTAGTTTTAACTTCCCAGAGAAGTTACTTGCCTTTTATTCTGATAGTGCAATGGAAAAAAAGTATGTACTTCCGTATACCAATTCATTCTTGTTAAGTTTAGAAATCAAAGGAGATAAGGACTGGCATAATCAAATCCTACAAATTCTTTGGGATATGAAAAAAGAATTTGAATCGAAAAAAAATGGGGATGGGAGTACGAAGTTTCTATCAAAACAGTCCAGTTATGGTTAATCCTTATATCAAATTTTTCTCTATCCTCTGAGGAATCGTCTAAATATAACAGACTCCAGCAAGAGAGACTACAATTAATGCTTAGTTTTATTCACAAAAACTATTCTAATAATTTGACATTGAAGGAAATAGCAGATACAGCACATCTAAGTGTATCGGAGTGCACTCGAGGTTTTAAGAAAAGTATCCATATGACTCCGTATTTCTACTTAATTAAATATCGCATTAATAAAAGCTGTGATTTGTTAATAGCAACTGACTACACGATAACTGAAATCGCACAGCGAGTTGGTTTCAATAACGCAAATCACTTTATCCAGTCTTTTAAAAAACACTTAAACATAACTCCTAAGGAGTTCAGAAAAATTAGAAATGAACGAACTTAAAAAATCAAAAAAGGCAGAGTCGATCACTTTGTCTGATTGCCTTGTGTTAGCGTAATTTCGATGTCCTTCGTAAATCTCGAATATATTTCCAAGACACAAGCTTAATGTTTTCATTTTCTAATAGTCTATGATTTCGGGATCGCCATATAAACGATACCCCACTCTTTTCCAATAAAGTTACGTTTATATCTTCAACCTTTTCGTCCTGCATAAATTAGTGTTCAATTCTCCTATATGATAAACTTGCAAGAAGTTATCTGCTATTTATCTATTAATAAAGGAGCGGAAAAATGAGATGGGCAAAAAGAAAAAAACATTACCCGCCAATTTTGCCGAGCTGGTTAAAACGAATGATATATCTGCCTTAAAAGAGGTATTTGAGCTATGCGAATGGGATGCCCGTGGGGGTTACAGCAAAGGTACCGCCCTCAGCTTCCGGCAAATACCGGATGAAATGGTTTCCTGGCTTGTGGAGCAGGGTGCTGACATCAACGCTGCCGACAACTATAAGCGTACCCCTCTTCATGCTCAGGCTGCAACCTGGTCCGGAAATGTCCCCTTACTCCTTGAACTAGGTGCAGATATGGAAGCTCTGGATTACCAGAATGAGACACCGCTGCACTCAGCAGCAGCTTCTTACAAAACAAAAGTAGTGCGTGATCTGGTGGTACGCGGCGCAAATGTCCATGCAGAAAATAACCGAAAAAACACACCTCTCGCCAAAGGATTATTACAATGCCGGAATATCGATATAGTTCACATGGCAGAAATCTCGCGAATTATGCTGGATGCAGGAGCAGTAATCACGCCGGAGATGAAGGAATCCGTGCGGCGTATCGGCAAGGATTTTGAATTCGTCAGAACAAATTACAATAAAGATCGACTGGAGGAAACTGCAAATGCTCTCCTGGAGCTGTACCGGCAATTTGATGTCGAGCCTATAGCGAAACTGCAGAGACATGATGGAATCTCTCCTATCGAGGTAACGGAAGCCGCATGGCCCGCACAGCACCAAGAGCTGTGGGATTTTCTCGTCCCTGCTTCAGGACACGCGACAACGGTGCAGGGTGAGGTTATCCGCATCACAGGGCGGGTGTCTCATGAAATCCTTAATAATGGCGGAGGAAACTGGGATGCCGATTACCGTAAAATGCTGGATGCACTGATACGGCATTTTAGCACGGGAACGCCTTTAGAGCCCGTCCTTCTTCAAGAGGCAACATCACTCGCCAAACGGTTCCGCAACATCGCTGGCAATGAGCAACCGGCCAGATTATGCGAGCTGGCGGTGCGATGGGTACTTGCCAATCCTCAGCCTATTTCTATGACACAACCCGATTATTCCCGTTAAGTCTATCCAGAATCCTTAACGTTGTCTATTAGTTAACTAAAGAAAACAAAGAAACGCCCCGAAGAAAAAACTTTGGGGCGTCAATTTGCATATATTCTAGATCCAACAAGTTTTAAGGATAATGACGAGAAGAATGTAAAGCACAAGAATTGTACCCGTTGATGTCCAAGGATTAATACAAACTGGAGCCTTTTTTTGTTCTTGAACGCCCCCAACACAATTATATCCCATTTTAATCCCTCCCTAATTACTTTTTTAAATTTCAATTTCACAACAGCATATGACTATGTATCATCAAGTGATTGGGCATTAAATAACTTTGTCGCTTGTATCTAAGCCTATGACTCTATTCATTTTCTTTACCTTGACAAGCATCTGTTACTTTATGCTAATATAGACAAATCAATAACGTTGATATATCATCTATTCTTCTATTAGGAGAGATCATATGGATTCCAAAGACCCGCTAGGTTTAGTTATTCGCGATTTACATTTGGAAATAGCAAATTATTTAACAAAATTGCTTGCCCCTGTTCGACTTGCGCCTGAACAACATTTACTTATGGCTTTGTTGCTTGAGAAAGAAGGTTTATCTCAGAATGAGATTGCTAATAAACTCGGGAAGGACAAAGCCAGTGTTGCCCGAATGATCGCCAGCTTAGAGAGCAAAGGTTATATACGCAAAATAACAAGTACGCAGGATCGTCGTTCAGTAAATGTTTTTGTCACAGACGAAGGCAGAAAATTAGAGTCTACAATAAATGAGGTGACTATTAAATTAAACGAAGTTATCGCAACAGGACTATCTCCTGCGGATTATTCAACACTTAAGACTTTGTTAACTCGTGTGCAGGATAATGTAAGAGATGCTTAAAGCATTTCTCTCTCCCTTATAGTTGATATATCATCTATCATGCAAAAATAATCCGAATCAAAATTCTGAAAAGAGGTTCATCATTATCATGGAATCAACATCAACTGTTCAAGTTAAACGTCCCGCTCTTATGGCCTTCTCGCTTATGCTAGGTGCATTCGTCGGGCTATTCAGTGAAACCGCCTTAAACATGGCTTTTACAAATTTAATGGATGAATTTTCAATCAACGCCTCAACGGTTCAGTGGCTAACCACAGGATATTTACTTGTATTAGGAATCCTCGTTCCAATATCCGCCCTATTAATGCAATGGTTTACCACTAGACAATTATTCACAGCTTCTTTACTATTATCTATCGTCGGCACATTAATTGCTGCCCTCTCGCCCAATTTCACCTCATTATTAATTGCACGATTAGTGCAAGCCTTAGGGACAGGCTTATTGCTTCCATTAATGACCAATATTATTCTTATTATTTTCCCTGCACATAAACGCGGAACTGTCATGGGAATGATGGGACTCGTTATTATGTGTGCACCGGCCCTTGGACCTACTCTATCTGGTTTAATTGTAGATCATTTGGGCTGGGAGTATATCTTTTGGATAAGCTTACCTTTATTGTTATTTACATTAGGTTTCGGATTAACATTCATCAAAAATGTAGCCAACATCACAAAACCTAAAATAGATGTTTTATCCATCTTGCTTTCTACTCTTGGATTTGGTGGAATCGTCTTTGGTTTTAGTAACTTTGCTGATCATTCTTTGAGTGAAATCATTGTTTTGCTGCCTCTTATTATTGGTTTCATCAGCTTGATTTTGTTTGTATTACGGCAATTTAAATTGGAAACCCCAATGCTGAATTTACGGGTATTTAAATATCCTATGTTTACGATAGGTCTTATAATGCTCTTTTTAGGGATGATGATCATTTTATCTTCTGCAATTTTATTACCTTTATATTTAAAAGGAGGTTTATTGTTATCGGCCACAATGGCTGGTACTCTACTTCTTCCAGGCAGTGTTATCAACGGGGCTATGGCTCCAGTTACGGGTAGAGTATTCGATAAATACGGTCCGAAATTATTGCTGCCGCTTGGATTTTTTATCGCAACCATTGCTGGTTTTCTATTTACAAGAAACTCTACTGAAACCAGTAGCCTAACCTTTATTTTAATACACTGCGCAATGTTTATCGGATTAGCTATGGTCATTATGCCCGCTCAAACCAATGGGTTAAATCAATTACCCGTGAAATACTATCCGGATGGGGCTGCTGTTATGAGTACACTTCAGCAAATTGCAGGTGCTCTTGGTACAACGTTCGCTGTTACGCTAATGTCTAGCGGACAAACACGATTCGCAAACACACATCCAACCGCTGCACAGCCTGAAATATTAACCGCTGGAATTACACATGCTTACTTATTTATCGCAGCAATTGCAGGTATTGGATTGATTATATCGTTATTTGTGAAGCGTATTCGAGTGTATTGATTTGTATGTGAAAAAGACAGTGGACATGAACTGCCCGCTGTCTTTTTTTAAAGTATAACCCTAAGGCTTTAACTCATATGTTTTTCATAAAAAACTAATGTTAAGTTGTCATTTATTTTTTTGGTTTCCCCCGTGCTTCTATACCCTAACTTTTCATATAAATAGCAATTTCTTTGCTCCTGTATAATACTATCCAGCTCCCATTTCTTTGCATCTTTATATCTCTGTTCAATGATTGCAAAAACCTGCTGGGCAATCCCCTTTCCATGGTGTTCTGGCAATATAAAGATGATGCTGACCCGATAAGCTTTATTATCCTTTTTAACGATACGGACACCGCCCACAGCAATATCAAAATACTTAATCATATAATAATCTGCAAAAGACTGATTAATTCGATCCCTGATTTGTTCCACAGATTCATTGGCTGGGCTGGTTTCATAATCTTTATATTTCTCCAGCAATGGCATAAAGGCTTTGACTTGCATTTCATGAATAAACTCTGCGTCGCTCGCGTCTGCTTTACATAAAGAAATCTCCATAAAGTTATACCCCTCCGAAAGTTAGTAAATATATAAGCTGTCAGATATTCTTTTTATCCTTCGGTTTAGAGGAATCTCTAAAAGAGCCCAAGATCCCCGTAAACAGTCCAATTAATCCAATAAAAACGCCTATCCCGTGACCACCCTCATAGGCTAATATCACAACTACTCCAAACAATGTAATGTGAAGACCAAAAAGTTGAGTTTGTAGCACACTAGGCCGGATAAAATCTAATAATGCTCCTGCGTGAAACATTACAACAACTAGCACAATTAGAGCGGTTAAGATCCATAATCCTAAACTAATCATCCATACCTCCATTAAAATTTATTATCCACTGGGCACTCCTGATTTCAAATAAAGACACTTGAGCCTCCCGGCTCCAGCGTCTCATCATGTTGATTTATGGTTTGTTTTTGGGAAGGATATAGAGCGTTCCGTCTTCTTTATATTCAGCATAGGCAATATCCTCAATGCAATTATAACCAGACTCTCTGACGCGTTCCTGAATCTGCTCCTTGTTCATCGATCTGCCCCGCATGGACTCTTCCAGTACCCTGCCTTTATCAATAACTGTTATGGAAAAAGCAGAAGACTGCTCAGCTTCAGACTTGCGCATAACCGATAGAGAGCCGTTCGTTTCAAGCAGAGCATACCGTACTTCACTTAGGGAGAAGATATTTTGTTGCCTCAGCATGAACAGCAGTTGGGTATACTCAATATCGTATTTCTCCAACAAATCCTGATTCACTTTGCCATCGTCAATTAGCAGCACTGTCCGGCCTTCCGCCATGTTCCCGAATTTCACAAAATGGGTGGTCACCTTTTCGAACAGATAAGATAATGCGGTCCAAATAAAAAGAGCAAACAGCAGATGCCAGATCTTCACCTCATCATCATATATCGTATTGCCGACAATTTCACTTAAAATCAATGAAGACAGAAAATCGAGTGGTGTCAATTGACTAAGCGTCTTGCGGCCGGTAATAAAGGTAATGATCCACAAACCAAAAAAGCTGATGACCAATTTGACGCCTATAGATACAAATATCTCCATTGCTGCACCTCCAGATGGGACTCGTACAGGCTCATTGCCCTTTTTACACGAAATCCATTCATGAGAGGTATTACACACTCCTAGTGGGGTATAAACAGCAAAAGATACTCTCTGCAACTTGCCTATGTTGGGATAGTTATAAGGAACGTTGTCCCTTTGCCTTTTTCACTATCGACTTCAATAGTTCCTTTCACTTTATCGACGGTACTGTAGACCATAAGCATACCCAGCCCCGTTCCTTCTGCTTTAGTCGAATAATACGGCTTACCGAGTCGCGATATTTCATCTTTAGTCATGCCGACTCCGTTATCTTTAATACTGATCATAATATTTTGTTTTTTTTCAAATATATCGATAAATAGCGTACCGCCATCGGTTTCCTTCATCGCTTCTATACCATTTTTATATAAATTAATTAGACACTGCTGAATCTGGTTTCGGTCATAGTTTTTATTTAACGAATTATTAAAACTAAATTGGACATCTACTTTGTGCATAGTGGCATAAGGCATTATGATATTTTTAGTATATTCTGATTCTGCCTTCATATTGGAGTAAACCATGTTTTCAGATTGTGGCTTGGCAAAGGAGAGATAATCACTTACAATTTTTTCTGCTCGCTGTAGCTCTTGTAGAGATAACTCTACAAAGCCCTTTTCCTCTGGCGTCATCGTTTTAGATTTATTTAATAGCTGCAAAAAACCACTAGTCACTGTAAGTGGATTTCTGATCTCATGGGATACACTTGCCGCTAGCTCGCTGACGACATTTAATCTTTCCGATTGGACAATCCGTTCCCGATTTTTAATATTGGAGATAATTTTCTCAATCAAAATCATAATGACACTCATCACCCCAACATGAGTTGTCAACGCATTTAATGAAAGAATCCAAAATTGCCTGTCTAAGGAATCCTGAACAAAACCTAAAATTAACAGATAAACCCCCATAATTAGCAAAGCAATCAGACTTGCCGCAATCACACGGCCCTTCGATGGTAATTTTAAAAATCTATTTTTATATAACGGCACCAAAATCAGAATCGCTGTCGCAAATAGAAACGAATAAAATACTCCACCTCCACCCACATAGAATCTGTAAGCATTCAAAATAATATATAGAGGAAGAACGTTCCTATATCCTCCAAACAGTGCCACAATAATAAACGGAATGTACCTTAAATCAAAAATATAGCCAATTTCAAGTCTGATAGGTTTTGCAATACAGAGACTCATGGTCACTGCAGACATAAAAACGAGAATCAATCTATTGTAGGAATAGGCCCGATTCTCAAAGAATATTAGAAATGTTAATACTGGAAAAAGCAAAAACAAAAAATTTAAAAGTAGGGTTTCAAACAAGAGATGACTTCCTTTCAGCCTTTTGCTGCGTAAATGAATATATTCAAGGTTATATTAAGAGTTTTAGATCATTACCTAAGCTAACATTATAAGTCACAGTATTGACTATACACTATGTATTTCTCAACCATTTTTCAAATAATCCCAAAAAATCATACTATAGAACCACAATTAGCAAAAAAATACAGACATCTGAAGTCTGTTTGGGGTCATCAATTTTCGTATTCCTGAATATCTAAATTGTAAACTGTACCTTCGTAGTTTTTAAGGGCGCATAAATCTAGAGCTGCCACCTTTCTGTATCTGAGAGAAGGAGAGGATTTCATTGCATCCCATAACCGTAATCGAAATTGTAACGTCGGTTGGGTTTGTCCTTGTCATTTTTGTTATAGTATTAGTTTCACCTACGAGGATTAGAAAACTCGGTTTAATCGTAGCCTCTATATTAACATTACTTTTGCTTTTATCCTTTGCGATTCGTCCCGTTTGGATTGAGTTTCAAGTTTCTAAAAAAACAGAACAACTTAATCAATATCTGGAGAAAAAATACCCTTATCAAGAGTGGGAGATTAGCCGGCCAGAAGGCAGACAATATAATCCTTATCATTTAACGGTTAGATTTAAAAATGAAGCGGGCTGGGCTTATACCTATTTAGTAGCAGACAATAATATTCATCAAATCGTTTGGATCCCACCAGAAGGCAAATCTCCTGAGGAAGGAACGCATTCGGAAATGAATCATTAAGTTGTCTTTCACAGAAAACAGCCATCCCCTCAGGATGGCCGGTTTTTATTTCACTAAAAATCCGTTAACTGTGATATGGAGCGGCGCCTAATTTAACTTCGCTCGGATCTCCACTTTTGATAATAGCAATGGAGACAGCTATAAGCAATATTTTCCGGAGAAGAAATAAGTACTACAGCCTAAAAACAATTTGATTTCCTGTCTCATTGTTCTTGAAGGGCTTACCATGTTCCCTGAACTCTAATATAACACCTGAAGGATCGTCAGAAAGCGGTGGAGAAATTACGTAATTATAAGAAGCTTGTCCGGTTGAACTTCCGCCATTCATCATTCGACTATCATATTCTTCTCCTATAAACAGCTCGAAAAAGCTATGGTTATGAGAATTTGTTGGAAGCTCAGTTGTCATGTCCCAATCTATATTAAGGGTGACCACACTAGCATTACTATATTGGCGTATAGAGGTCAGTGTATAAAAAAATCCATCTTTCTCAATTGATTTAAGAACTGCAATATGTTTTCTAAAATCAATTGGCTCAACCATCGGTTTAAAATGATCTTCACTTAGCAACGTCCCAAATACCGCTTTCAAAAAATCCTCATAGAGCTCATAATTTTCTGCCCATTTAGAGATAGATTCAAACGGTGGGAATCCTGGATTATTATTCGAGATTTTCTTTCGTTGCTTGATCAATGCACATATTTGCTCGTCAATATCCTTAATTTGCAGATCGTAATGTTCGGTTGGTCGTACAAAGGGCATCCTTTTCATTTTGAACCTCCTTTTTGCACAAATGCAAAAGAAATCTCAGCTTCACATACAAGCTCACTATTTACTGTTGCGGTGCCTTTGCCTTTTACAATTTCACCTTTCATCCGATTGACTTCGAATTCGAGAAGAAGCTGATCCCCAGGCGTTACTTGGCGCTTAAAACGGGCATTATCAATGCCAACTAATAACCCTATCTTGCCCATCAGCTTCTCGTTTTTGCACATTGTGATTCCGCCTACCTGGGCTAATGCCTCCACAATTAAAACACCCGGCATAACAGGATGCTCAGGAAAATGGCCGCTAAAAAACGGTTCATTAATGGATACATTTTTAATACCTACTGCTCTTTTGTTCTCCTCCAGCTCTATAATTCTGTCCACTAAAATAAACGGATACCGATGAGGAATAAGTTCTACAATCTGCTGTATATTTAGCATAATTCCCGTCTTAGCCTCCTAAAATACTTTTTGGGTAATTTTAACATCAGAAGTGATTTTGTACTACTCAAAAATACCCGGACAACTGGCCTATAACATCACTTCTGGAGATCCTAAAAAAACAACGGCAACCCTGGACTAGAAAATAAAGTCCACGACTGCCGCTTTTTATTGATCGATTGTACCCTAGCTTAAGATTCAACTCGATTAACAAACACCTGTGTCTTTCTCCCTGCTTCAATTCGTTCAGTGAATTTTCCGCCAGTGTATTCCTCTATCACCTTTTTCCAAAAGCGTTGTGCGGGCTCGTTATTATCTATTTGGTAAACTTCCCATTGCCCCTTATGTATATTAAAAATATCTTTTGCAACTAGTCTACCTAATCCTACTCTCCGATACTTTTTTATAATAAAAAACTCTGCAATGGAAAAGTATAAATCATCATCTCTATTTTTTATTTTGACTAAAACGAATCCAGCATTTTTCCCATTCAGAGTTAACAGATATGGGAAATTCGATTCTTCTGTCCAGTAATCGTTGAGAGGATAATCATTAAATTTTCCGTTTTCTTCAAGGTGCAAATCCATATACTCGGAGAAATCATACATATAAAATTGCATTAGGTTGTTGAGGATTTCTTTTTCTTCAAGGGTCGCCCTTTTAATTTGATAGTTCATCTAAAAATCATCCCATATCTATATTTTATCTAATTAGTAACGGACTCTTCTATTTTCTCAAATAAGTTTCTTTGCATCCTTTTGAGAAATAAAATGATTGTTGTTGTACGCTTCAATGGATTGATTCCCAATGACTTTGCAGTAATATGTTACCACTCAAGAATACTCTCTTTCAACTTTACAAATTTTTACTTTGTAATTTTGGTACCATTCTTTCTTACCTTTCTCCTGAGCAACTTTGTGAGATTGATGCTGTTTCCAGTTCCTAATCGCGTCCAAGCTCTCCCAATAAGAAATCGTAATACCTGCTCCTGAAGAATCCCTGACACTTTCCACTCCTAAAAACCCAGGTTGCCCGGACGCAAGCTGCTCCATTTTTTCAGCCATAAGGTTATACCCGTTATCCCCCTCCGTACGTTGACTTGAAAATATGACTGCATAATAAGATCCGTTTGATTCATGAACCATTCCGCTCAAACTCCCCTTTAATCGTAGATGTTTTTATATAAAACAGATTATACTATTATAATTAAGATAAAAATAATGAATATTAATTGTTAGTTTAATGAATTTTTTTCATACATTATTGAGGAGAGAAATCATTATGAATCTTTTAAAATATCAAATTTTCAGTAAGGTAGTTGAGATCGGCAGCATTACCAAAACAGGAGAGATATTAAATTTAACACAATCAGCCATCAGTCATGCGCTTTCTAGCTTAGAAGCTGAATTCGGACTGTGTCTTCTCATAAGAAACAGATCGGGTATCCGGTTAACCAACGATGGCGAACGTTTAATCCCACATATCAGAGAAATCCTCCAACTTAATGAAAAACTCAATCAAGAAGTTGCTGCATTAAAGGGTGTCGAAATCGGCACTGTGAAAATAGGTACTTTCTCTAGTGTATCGATCCAATGGATGCCCCAAATCATTAAACAATTTCAAAATCAGTTTCCACATATTGAAATAAAACTACTTGATGGTAACTACTCTGAAATAGAAGAATGGATTGCCGATGGAACCGCTGACTTGGGATTTGTTAATCTGCCTACTCGAGATGCTTTTCATGTGGTCCCTCTTCAAAAAGATAGGATGGTCTGCATTATGTGGCAGAATCATCCTCTCGAGCGCCAATCAACCATCCGCCTTGAGCAATTGATTGATGAACCTTTTATCATGCCCATTGCGGGTTGTGACACCGATGTAAAGCGAATTTTCTCGCAAAATAAACTCACACCCACGATCAAATATGAATTAGAAGATGATCATGCCATAATAGCCATGGTACAAAATGGTTTAGGGTTAAGTATTCTCCCAGAAATGATTTTGTCCCATCTCCCCGACAATGTATGTTATCGCCCATTGGAAGGCGAGTATTATCGTTCTATTGGTATTGCAGCCGCCTCCATTAAAAATGCCTCTCCAGCGGCAAAAAAACTAATTGAATTCATAACACAATGGATCACCAACGTGCCCATCCCTCCGCATTACCGTGATTTATGAGATGGCTCAACGCGCTGTCTGTAACGGCAAGCTTTAAGGCTATCCTTCGCAGAGTAGTCCCTTTTTTGATCCAGCATTAACGTTAGCGTCAGGGGAAACGATTCTTCACTATGTATCTTTTGAGAAATTCACAACTCCCGGGACACGATAATTTGCACAACATAGAGAACAGCCTGCTGGCTGTTCTCTATCGCTGTCTGCCTTAGAAGCACGTGAACGAGCTAATCCGATTCAAATCAATGCCGAAGTACGACCAGAAAAAACCGTTCCATCTGAACCCTGCAATAGAATTACGTCCGACGAATACCGGAAAGAACCAGAATTGCTCGCCGTTGTTCAGCCAAATGTATGTGTTGCGGAACAGGCAGCGTCTGATCCCGCCGGGATCAATGGCAAATGTGGTAGACGACATTTGTGGCACGAATTGCGGTGGAGGAGCCGTCGGCGCTTGAACGCCTCCCGGTGCACCCCCCGGAAATTGTCCGGGGGTTCCACCCGGAAACCCTGGTCCTCCTGGTCCTCCTGGTCCTCCTGGGAATCCTGGAAATCCTCCGCCGGCACCCGGTGTTGGAAAAAATCCCATATGTGATCGCTCCTTTCAATGAGTAGGCATAATCATCATATGCATTCGCGGAGAGAGCGTTTGGGCGCAATAGACGTTTTTTCAAAAAATGAAAATCAACAATAAGATCTAACATAGGCACTATCGGAAACCTAACTTGCCTCTACTTATGGTACGTTCAGCGCATCATAGATAAACTGACCAATTACACTCAGCTTTACCTGCAGAATTTATTCCGTCCACATCACTTTACTAAGTTCTTAACTTTAATATTGAATCTTCACTGATGTGATGTAGATGCCTGGTCAGCCTTCACACAATCAATAGCGACAACGAATGCAATCATGAGCGTCTCCATCTCATCCTTCAATATTTGAACCTTATAGCTATCCCCCCAAGTGAACCATTCCTTGTTCACTTTACCGATGACTACACCATGCTGTAAAACCTGAAAATCCATGTCCCACCAATTACCATGTACCTCAATGTCAGCCGCATCAATCGTATAACGTGCTTTAAAGAAAGAAAACTCCTTCTTAATCGTCAATACCTCTCGACCATCTACTTCTACAAAAAACTTTGGTAAAAAACTGAACACTTTTTTCGTAATAAGTGCGACTTCATCTCTTGTTGTATTCATGATGGAGAATGTCTTGGGAATTTGCATAAAACTGCCCTCTACGTAATAGACATCTTGCTCCTGCTGATTCTTTACCGTGAATTTACCACTTAGACTGAATACCTTTTGTTTTATATAAAGTTGCTTCATTCTAAGCCTCCTATCGTTCCTCTTAGTTAACATCATTTTAGACAAATGTTATAGTTGTTTTGTCATAATAAAATCTATTTGTTCTTCTTCACCCATATAAAAAGAATGAGTTCCTGTATGAACAAACCTCATTTTTTCATAAAAGCTAATAGCGTTTTTATTTTTTTCCCAAACCCCTAACCAAATCTTCTCTTTATTACATTGTACCGCTATTTCTATAGCTTTATTTATTAGATATTTCCCAAGCCCCTGTTTATGAAATTTTTTTCTAATATAGATCCTCTCGACTTCAAGTGAATCATTACCCATTACTTCAGATTGAGCATCCTCGGTGTTTACCTTTAAATACCCAGCGATTTCTTCATTAAAATAAATAAAATAGAATTCTGATGAGCTATCCGACAATTCTTTTTCTAATTGTTTTAAGTTAAATGCTCTATCCAGGTAGGCCTTCATATTTTCAGGTGAATTTTGATTACTAAATGTCTCATTAAATGTTTCAACACTAATTCCTTGAAGTGAACCTAGATCTTCGACCGTGCACTTTTTTATATTGATAGCCATATTGTTTTCTCCTTTTAAAATATCAATTTACAAATAAACTCTTATTTTGAGCTCTAATTATATGGTGTTATGCAGATGTGACAGGAAAATAGTATAACATAATTGTTGTATTTGCAACAAAAAAACTAAGGATTTACCATTCATTCTACCTATTAGCGTATTGGGGTAATCAGTCTCTCTACGGCAGTCAGAACTCCAAAAGGAAGCGAGCGAGGTTTGGGGATTCGATGATGGAAGATGGTTACTTTCGGACCCAGATGACGTTATTTGCGAATATTTCGGCTTTGGAGCAAGGTTTCGGACTCCAGTGCAGTTATTCCTCCGAAAAGGCTGCTTTTGGGGTGTTTTTCAGGCCAATAACGGCTATGCGGTCCGTTAGGGTTCCAAAAGTGGGATATGGCGCGTCTAAGGGTCATCTGAGTCCGTTAGATGCTTCCGGGCGCGCAAACGTGATCGAAGAAAGTGTGGCTTGGGAGTTTGATGATGGATGACGGTTACTTTTCGGACCCAGATGACGTTATTTGCGAAGATTTCGGCTTTGGAGCAAGGTTTCGGACTCCAGTGCAGTTATTCCTTCAAAACGTCATCTTTCGGGGTGTTTTTCAGGCCAATAACGGCTATGCGGTCCGTTATGATTCAAAAAGTGAGATATGACGCGTCTAAGGGTCATCTGAGTCCGTTAGATGCTTCCGGGTGCGCAAAGTGACTGAAGAAATTGTGGCTTGGGAGTTTGATGATGGATGGCGGTTACTTTCGGACCCAGATGACGTTATTTGCGAATATTTCGGCTTTGGAGCAAGGTTTCGGACCCCAGTGCAGCTATTCCCTCGAAAAGGCTGCTTTTAGGGTGTTTTTCAGGCCAATAACGGCTATGCGGTCCGTTAGGGTTCCAAAAGTGGGATATGACGCGTCTAAGGGTCATCTGAGTCCGATTGATGCTTCCGGGCGCGCAAACGTGATCGAAAAAAGTGAGGCTTGGGAGTTTGATGATGGATGACGGTTACTTTCGGACCCAGTTGATGTTATTTGCGAAGATTTCGGTTTTGAAGCAAGGTTTCGGACCCCAGTGCAGCTATTCCCTCGAAAAGGCTGCTTTCGGGGTGTTTTTTAGACCAATAACGGCTATGCGGTCCGTTAGGATTCCAATAGTGAGAGATATGACGCGTCTAAGGGTCATCTGAGTCCGTTAGATGCTTCCGGGCGCGCAAACGTGATCGAAGAAAGTGTGGCTTGGGAGTTTGATGATGGATGACGGTTACTTTCGGACCCAGATGACGTTATTTGCGAAGATTTCGGCTTTGGAGCAAGGTTTCGGACTCCAGTGCAGTTATTCCCCTGAAAAGGCTGCTTTCGGGGTGTTTTTCAGGCCAATAGCGACTATGCGGTCCGTTAGGATTCCAAAAGTGAGATATGACGCGTCTAAGGGGCATCTGAGTCCGTTAGATGCTTCCGGGCGCGCAAACGTGATCGAAGAAAGTGTGGTTTGGGGATTCGATGATGGATGGCGGTTACTTTCGGACCCAGATGACGTTATTTGCGAATATTTCGGCTTTGGAGCAAGGTTTCGGACTCCAGTGAAGTTATTCCCCTGAAAAGGCTGCTTTCGGGGTGTTTTTTAGACCAATAACGGCTATGCGGTCCGTTAGGATTCCAATAGTGAGATATGACGCGTCTAAGGGTCATCTGAGTCCAATAGATGCTTCCGGGTGTGCAAATGTAATCGAAGAAAGTGTAGTTTTTTTGGGGGATAGCGGAGGTGACAAAAGTAGGGGGTTCGATGATGGAGGAAGCAAACGAAGTTTCAGGATTCGCGGATGGAGGAAACGAGCGACGTTTGGGGGGCGATGATGGAGCAAAAAAAAGGGCGTCCAGCAGCCATTTTCGGCTTTTAGGACACCCATCCTCTCCGCTGTGCGCATATAGCGCGGTATGGTGGACTGGTCAGAGCCCGGTTAAAGCCATCTCATAAATCTTTTTTTAGATAGTTTAATCTGATTACTTTCGGCCCATGCGGTTAGTTCTTTCATTCCCTTGTATTCTTCGTCAAGAAAACTAAAACATAATTTATAGGGAGGAAATTTGTGATCTACAGGTTTAATGCCTATTACGGGTATGAAATAGCCCTTTACATAAATATTATCAATTTGATTCGCTTGAATTTCTTTGTTTTCTACTATTATAGCGTCCGGATGAATTCGAACCTCAATGAACTTTCTAATCGTAATGATCCTATAGAGCAATATGATTACAACAATCAGACAGAAAGCCGACCATATATAACCAAAATAAAGTAATACTTTATACTCCATATTATTTCTGGTATTTAACAATAGTATGCCACTTGAAAAAATCATAGAAAACAGAAGCGACATTAACGACGGACGACTCACCTTATAAGCACCTATATTTTCCATAACCCCCTCACTTTCTCAGACTATTATAGCTTACTATATTTCATAAATTATGGATATGGCACTTCTTTTTAATCCACAGGAATCTCAATGACCTTGTTATATTCCTTCATATAATGTATTCCTTCTATCAGAATACTTTCAGGTTTCGTTTGTGTATCAAATAATAAGGTGCGTTCCTTCATGAGTTTACCGTTCGTTTGTTCTGACTCTTTTTGATTAATTGTTGTTTTTAAAGCCGTGTTTTCGTTAGCATTTTCTATAGACACACCATCCAGCATTACATCCTCATCTGTAGCAATAGTTATTTCAATCCCTTGAGCGGTCTTGGTCACATCTTTAATCCATAATTCTTTATCCCCTAGTAGAATCGGCTCATTACTATCAGCATTTAGAGGATACTTCTCTTCCAGCTTCTGATATCCAACAAACTCTTTAACAACCAGCTGCAATGAATGTAATTCTTTTGGCAAGGTGTCATAACGAATATCAAATGATCTCCCACCCAGCGAGGTTTTATTGCTACTACCTAATATTTCTACAGGCTTTCCATTGGCAATTAATTGAATGCCTTCTAACCCTAATCTTATTCGATCGAAATTCTCGACATTCATACTCCCTTTAATCACAGTCATGGTGGGTGTGGCCGTGATCGACTTGAAGGTAATTGATCCTTTGTCGGCTTTGACCTTTTTATTAATCGACTGTTTGATCTGAGTCACCATCGCTTGATTTGGATTATAAGAAAACGTTATGCTCCCTTCACTCATCTGCCCTTTCTGGGGAGGTCCCCAGTAATGAAGTGTTAGTTTTTTCGAGAATGGGCTTACGCTATCAAATGTCATCGTGCCTTTTATTTCTGTATGTTCGTCGTTGATTAAAGATACGCCGCTTCTTATGTTGGAATTCGTGAGAAACCCTTCTATTTTTGAAGGACTAAAATGATCTCCCGTCTCCTCTAGTCCCTTAGGATTGTTTAACGTGTAATACACAATAAATTGATTGGCATCTGCCATAATTCCGTTAATCGTAAGTTCTGTTCCATCTGCTAACGTCGTCTTTTTGTCTATGCTTTGTCCCATTCCTTGTTCATTGAGTTGTTGTAAAGTTCCCTCTAACACCTCATCAAAACCAAATAACTTTTTTCCATAATAAGCGAAGGCATTATAGCTGTTTCCAGAAACTACTATCACTAATATAATGACGGCTGCAATCTTCCAGAGGGGCGAGCTTTTTCTTTTTATTCTTTTTGGAGGTGCCGAGTCTAAAGCATTTCTTAATCTCATTTCTAAACCCTCAGGTGCAGTTATGGACTCTAAATTCCTCTTCTCATCCACTAATCGTTGTTCGACGTTATTGTTCATCAACATCACCTCTGTAATAATTTTTCAGCGTTTGTAATCCATTGTAGATCCTTGATTTAACAGTTCCGATCGAGACCTGTGTGATCTCAGCTATCGTTTGATAATCGAGATCATGAAAATATTTCAATTGAATTGCTTCTCTTTGCTGCTCGTTCACATGTAACAATAACGCCTGCATATCCATTTGCTGTTCACTTTTATGATAAGGATCGCCTGATGTAACATCGGCTTTTTCCTTCTCGTCAGTGATGCTCCAGTCCTCTAATAACACCAGCTTGCTTCGCTTATGAAGTTGCCTTTTACAGCCGTTTACCAAAATCGTCTTACTCCAGCTGTAAAAAGACTCCTCTTTCTTAAGTTGGTCAATCTTCTCGTATAACGTAACTATCATTTCCTCCATGGCATCCATAGCATCATGCGCATTTCCCATATAGCTGTAAGCAAGCCTATAAAAAACATCCTTTTCATACATGATTAATTGCAGCAAAACTTCTTTATTTCCCTTTTTAGCTTTTTTCACCAATCGAACAACATCCATGCCTTCACCTCTCTCCCCTATATGAGTCAGGAGCACTGTAAAAAGTTCATCTTCATAAAAAATTTTTATATATCGTGAACTATTCAATCCACCTAAACTGTAATATTCAGGAAAATTTCACTCAGACATACCCAAATCTAGTTGATTTTAAACGCTTCAATGTAATAGAATGAACTAATCTAAAAAGAAAAGGATGGGCATAAGCAATGCCGTTTAAAGAACCTCGTACACTTAGTAAAAGATCTCTGCTATTCTTCTCTCTCATTATGCTTGTAAAAAGCTATTTTGCCTGGTATTTTCTATTTGAAGATGGCCCTACTTGGACCACTTGGCTTAAAGAAATCCCTTTTGTACTTCTAGTCTTTTGCTTGATTGAATGGTTCGCTACGAAACGAAAAATTGCAATTTACATGCTTGTCAATGTATTGATTACTACTCTATTTTTCTCATTAATTGTATATCATAATCATTTTGGCATCATTGCTACTTCGCAAGTATTAGATCAGGTCAAACAAGTGGGAGCCGTAAAGAAAAGTATATTTTCGGTCCTTCGTCCTCAATATATGCTTATCTTTGTGGATATCATTGTCATCAGCTTGGTTATGTTTAGAAAACAGAAAGCGCTGGATTGGAAAAAAGCCATGTCGCGCAAAAGTAACCGTAAAGCGGTGGCAGTCCTGTTCTGTATTTCCATCATCATTTGTGCAATGAATATTTTTCCAAACCGTGCCAGTATGAACGAAACGATTAAAGCGGAACAAATGGGCATTCTTAATTATGAAGCCTACTCTCTGCTAGCTGATCAAGAGGAAGAACAAATTGACGTTTCTGAGATTACGCAATCCACTATTGATAAAACTAAAGGAATTCAAGCTAGCTCTAATCCGGTTTTATTTGGAGCCGCCAAAGGAAAAAATCTAATCATTCTGCAAATGGAGTCTTTCCAGAACTTCTTAATCAATCTAAAGATTGATGGACAAGAAATCACACCAAATATGAACAAGCTTGCCGCCAGCAGCTTCTACTTCCCGCGTTTCTACCAGCAGGTTGGACAAGGCAACACTTCAGATGCAGAGTTTATTGTGAACACTTCTTTTTATGTACCCCCTGATGGTCCAGCTACCCAAATGTACGCTCCTAAAGAGCTACCAAGCTTACCCAAGCTGTTGCAAGCACAAGGTTACGATACGGCAACATTCCATACGAACGAAGTCGACTTTTGGAACCGTGGTGAGCTTTATAGTGCTTTGGGATTCAATCGTTATTATGATAAAACTTACTTCGGGGAAGAAGACACTGTATTCTATGGCGCTTCTGATGAAGTTTTGTATGAAAAAACAGCTGCAGAGCTGGCAAGAATGGATCAGAATGAGCAACCTTTCTACTCCCATGTAATTTCGATGTCATCTCATAATCCGTTCTCCATCCCAGAGGATAAATACAAAATGACACTTCCAGAGCGATTCGAAGGAACGCTTGTTGGCGATTATATTCGGGCTCAGAATTATGCTGATTATGCGCTGGGACTTTTTATCGATGAGCTCAAACAAAACGGTGTGTGGGATAACAGCTTGATCGTATTGTACGGGGATCATCGTGGACTGCCTATCTTCTCTCTAAAAGAGGATGATCATCTCCTACTGGAAGAGATTCTCGGCCATGAATATTCGGAACGTGAATTGATTAATATTCCGTTGATCATGTCAGCGACAGGGATTACAACTCCTAGTGTAAAAGAACAACTAGGCGGGCAAGTGGATATTTTACCTACCGTATCTAATTTATTGGGTGTCTCTCTTGCAGATCATATTCATTTCGGACAAGATCTCTTGAATCAATCAACTTATAACTTACTACCACAACGGTATTACTTGCCTACAGGATCTTTCGTAAATAACGAAGAGCTCTTCTTATCCGGCAGTGGCTTCGAGGATGGCCAGCATTATACTTTATCTGGTAACGGCAACCAACCTCTGCAATCCACAGAAGACGAATTCGAGCGTGCCTTACAGCTGCTCCATTTGTCAGACAGCTATGTTACACAGCTACCGGATAGAGTTATTGAAGAATAAGCTGCAATGTATAGCAAAAAAGACTGTGCTCACCAAATCGGTGAGCGCAGTCTTTTTCTATAATGATTATTATTTTGACTCTTTAACAACTAGTTTAAGCGGTGCCGCAATCAGCTTCTCTACGGTTTTGCCTTCTAATACATCCTTAGCGGCTTGAATGGCTAGTTGGCCAATTAATTCAGGCTGCTGCGCAACGGTTCCTGTTAATTTACCAGCTTCGATGGATTTAAGTGCATCTTCATTTCCATCAAAACCAATCACAGGGATATTCTTGCCTGAACTTTGAATCGCTTCAATAGCACCTAGCGCCATTTCATCATTATGAGCGAAAACTGCTTGTACGCCAGGATTTCCTTGTAGAAGGTTCTCCATAACGGTCAGCCCTTTCGTACGGTCGAAATCAGCCGTTTGCTTAGCAATGACCTCTAGCTGGCTGTCCGCAATCTCATGGAATCCCTTACCGCGTTCCCGAGTCGCTGAAGCTCCTGGGGATCCTTCTAGCTCGATGACCTTTGCACCTTTCCCAAGCTGCTCTACAATATATTGTGCCGCCATAGAGCCACCCTTTACATTATCAGAGGCAACAAGAGCTTTGATATCCCCTTGATCTGCGGAACGGTCCAACGTAACGACGGGAATATTTAAACTGTTAGCTGTTTGCACTACTGTCGAGATCGCTGATGAATCCACTGGATTGATCAATAACGCATTCACACCTTTTTGCATCAAATCTTCGACGTCATTACTTTGTTTAGCAGAATCATTTTGGGCATCAATGACAAGGACTTCCAAGCCTTGCTTCTTAGCCTCGGCCAAAACACCATCTTTAACGGATACAAAGAAGGGGTTATTTAAAGTAGATATGGATAATCCAATCTTCATATTCTCCAGGCTTCCACCACTGCTAGGCTTAGCCCACTCTGGAGGCTCCAAGGAACAACCTGTCATGAGAATTAATAGTAAGGAAGTAAGAATCAAAGTTAACTTTTTCATGTTGGAATCCCCCTTATACGGCTTTCTTACGGTCTATGAGTACGGCAATAGCAATAACGATCCCTTTGACCACCATTTGGTAAAAAGAGGATACGCCGAGCAAGTTCAATCCATTGTTCAAAATCCCGATAATCAATGCACCAATCAATGTACCCACGATACGTCCACGACCACCAGTTAAGCTCGTACCGCCTAATACTACAGCTGCGATAGCATCCAACTCATAAGATGTGCCTGCTGTGGGTTGCGCTGAGTTCAATCTGGAAGTCAAGATCGCTCCTGCCAATGCGGACAACATACCCGTCAATGAATAGATCATTATTTTAATGCGGTCGACTTTAATCCCTGAAATAATAGATGCTTTTTCATTACCACCAATGGCATAGGTTTTACGACCAAATGGAGTTTTGTGCAATACAACCCATAAGACTGCGAAGACGATGATCATTGTTATAGCAGGTACAGGTATTCCCAGTAAATATCCACGGCCAAACAATTGGAAGGTCATGCTGTCTCCGAGACCTGTGATCGGATTACCGTCTGTGTATACAAGTGTTAATCCCCGGAAAATCGTCATGGTCGCCAACGTAGCGATAAATGGCGCCATTTTACCTTTTGTAATCATCAGTCCGTTAACCATCCCCATCAAGCCACCCGCTAAACAACCTACAATAATGGCTAAGACAGGATCCCAACCAGACAACATCAGGTTAGCGGTGAAGGCACTGGATAGGGCTAGAATAGAACCCACCGATAAATCGATACCACCCGTTAGAATAACAAAGGTCATCCCAAAAGCGATAAGCGCATTTATGGCAACTTGTCTAAGCAAGTTCAGGATATTAAGGGGCTCCATAAAGCTTGGGTTCAACACCGTAACGATAACAATTAGAATAATCAGCCCTAGTAATGGACCTAGCTTCTGTGTAATTTGCCCGATTTGAAAACCTTTATTTTCTCTCTCACCTTTGATAGTTGTCATTACTATTGCCCCCCTGTAGCTAACGTCATGATTTTTTCTTGCGTAGCTTCTTGTTGTGATAGCTCTCCACTAATTTCCCCTTCATGAACCACTACGATCCGGTCGCTCATTCCTAAGACTTCAGGAAGCTCTGACGATACCATGATTATGGCGACTCCACGTTCCGTTAATTCGTTCATGAGCTGATAGATCTCCCGTTTAGCTCCTACGTCCACTCCACGGGTAGGTTCATCGAGGATAAGCACACTTAAGCCGATCCCAATCCATTTGGCGATGACCACCTTTTGTTGATTCCCCCCGGATAAATTCCGGACTAAAGTGGAGGAAGACTGTGTCTTGATGTGCAGCCGTTTGATAAGTATGTCTACAAATTCTTGTTCTTTTTTATCAATGATTACACCCTTAGGAGCGAAGCTATATAAATTTGTAAGCACCATATTGTCTCGAATAGAGAAATCAAGCACTAACCCTTCATCTTTACGGTCCTCCGTAACGAATCCTATCCCCGCCTTCATCGCATCATTGGGATTTCGAATCGTGACCTTTTCTCCCCGCACCATAATTTCTCCACGGTCTAACGATTCCAAACCGAATAAGGTTCTCATCATTTCTGTTCGTCCAGATCCCATTAATCCCGAGAAACCTAAGATCTCACCCGAACGAACGGAGAAATTAACATCTTTAAATTGCCCTTTTTTCGTGGCATTTTTAACTTCAAGAACAACCTCTCCGGGTTTGGAGGTACGCTCAGGAAACCGGTCGGTTAATTCACGCCCTACCATCTTCCGAACTACATCATCGAAGTTAGTCTCTGGAATGGGCTTCGTGTCTACTGTTTTCCCATCTCGCATGACCGTTATTCGGTCACATATCGTAAAAATCTCTTCCATCCGGTGCGAAATATACACGATGGAGACGCCTTCCTTTTTAAGGGAAGTTATGACTTCGAACAATTTCTGGATTTCCCGTTCGGTTAATGCCGCTGTCGGTTCGTCCATGACGATAACTTTTGCATGAGTCATAAGCGCTTTTGCAATCTCAATCATCTGTTTCTCCCCTACCGAACATTCCCCCGCCTCTTGATTTAAGGGAATCGTTACGGAGAGCTTACGAAACTGTTCATTTGCTAACGCTTTCATTTCTTTCATATTTAAGATCCCTAGTTTGGAGGTTCGTTCCTTACCAATAAACAGATTATCTAGAACTGTCATATCCGGCCACACATTCAACTCCTGATGGATAAAAGCGATCCCATAACGTTCAGCCTCTTTGGGATTGTTAAAGTATGTTTCCTGACCATCTATACTAATGGTTCCTTGATCACGCTGATGCAGTCCAATCAAAATGTTCATCAGAGTAGACTTTCCTGCACCATTCTCTCCCATTAGGGCATGAACTTCACCATCCTTCAGCTCAAAATCCACACCCGTCAACACACGGTTAGCCCCAAAAGATTTATAAATATCCTTCATCGTAATGTGCATATGCTTTGAACCCCCTTTTTATCAAAAATAGACCCCGGCTTGTAAAATACAATTTGCATACGGCTTAGCTTCCCCCGTACGAATGATGACCTTCGCATGCCGGGTTAACAATTTAAATTGTTCATGTGAAATCGCCTCTATAGGTATTTCCTTAAATTTGTCATTCAAGTATTCAGAAGTGCCTTTATTTTTTGCTGCTAATTCCTCTGCCACGATAACTTTCTCTATGACCATATCCTCTGATATGATTTCGACAATCTCTTGAAAGCTGGGAACTCCCAATTTAAGCGCTAAATCAATCTTTGGAACACCAGATGGAACGGGTAATCCAATATCAGCAATGACAATCGTATCGGTGTGGCCTAAGTCAGTAAGCACTTTGGAAATATGACTGTTTAAGATTCCTTGTTTTTTCATAATTAAAGACTCACCTCCACCTCTACTCTTGTTGGCATGCCACCTTGGGCACCAAATTTTGTGACGGATAAAGAAGCGGCGCGATTGGCAAACTTTACACTAGTTCGAATAGACTTGCCTTCAGCTAGAGCAACAGCAAATGCCGCATTAAAAGTATCTCCTGCTCCAGTGGTATCTATAGCATTCACTTTATAGGTGGGAACTAAAACTTCCTGTTTACCATCGTAATAACGCACACCATTGCTGCCCTCGGTTATAAATAACTTATTGGGATATTTGCGTAAAGCTTCAGCAGTACTCATCTCAGGAAATAATATTGCACATTCATGTTCATTGGGAGTTAAATAGGTGGCATTGTTTATAATCGTTTCACTGATAGACCGAGCAGGTGCTGGGTTAAGCAACATAGGCACATTGAATTTATAGCAAATCTCACTTACATAAGACACCGTCTCTTCCGGAATTTCTTGTTGGATTAATACCATGTCAGAGCCTTTAATATTCTCAAGTGCCCGTTCAACCAATGCAGGAGTAACTAAATCATTGGCTCCTTTTACAACGATAATGCTGTTATCGCCTTCCGCTAAAATGATGTGAGCTGTCCCACTTTCGACATGTGTAACCGGTTCCACATTGGCGGTAAAAACGCGATTCTTTTTCAGATTATCCATGATAGCGGTACCATAGAAATCATCACCTACACAACCAACCATCGTAACTTCTGCTCCTAGACGGGCAGCAGCGACGGCTTGGTTCGCACCCTTACCGCCCGGAACGGTGGAGAATTGTTCTCCAAGCACAGTCTCACCCGCGTGAGGCCGCTTATTCGAAGTCACTACTAAATCCATTGAACAGCTGCCAATTACACATATCTTAGCCATATTCATCAACCTTTCTCATGTTGTCATCTATTCTTTACTTCTTGTAGTTTCCCGCTCCACAAAGCTAACGGGTAGTTGAATAATCTTCTCTTCCACCTTATCTTGCTCAATTAGCTTAATAAGTAAACCCGCTGCTTCTCTACCCATATCATGTGCCGGCTGGCGAATGGTGGATAAAGCAGGTGACAACAAGCTGCTGAGCGGAATATCATCAAATCCGATGATTTGCAGATCCTGCGGCACTCTTTTACCTAAACGATGTGCTTCATGAATGACTGCCGTCGCCACAATATCATTACTGGCAATTACGCCATCCGTATCTATATATTTATCAAATAACTCCACAGCCCATTGTTCTGCTACTGTATGGGAGAAGGATGAAGTTTCGATCACATTATAGCTGATTCCCATTTCATTAAGGACTTCAATCGCCCCAAGAAATCGATCTTGTGCAGGTTTGATATGCGCCGGTCCTTGTATCACTGTAATTTTTTTGCTTCCCCGTGCGATAATCTCCTGTGCTGCAAGACGTCCGCCCTTTTTGCCATCTGCGTATACGGAAGGGCTATCATTAGAAGTACGGTCCAGAAATACAACCGGAATCTTCAAGTTAGAATAAACGTCACTCTCAGGGAAATTGGTTGACGATATCATGCCAATGACATTGTTTTGGATAAAGGTTTGAATATAATCCATCTCTTTGTCCTCGTTCTCATCACTATTGCCAAAGATGATCCGATAACCTTGCTCCTGCATCCGATCCTCTATCCCCCGCGCTAACTGCGGGAAGAACGGGTTAGTAATATCAGGCAAGAGCAGCCCGATTAATTTAGATTTCCGCTTGTATAATGATCTTGCAACCTCATTAGGGGTATAATTCATTTCTTTGATCGCTGCCTCAACCTTTTTGCGAGTATCGATATTCACATATCCAGATTCATTTATAACCCGTGAGACTGTTGCTACCGAAACTCCAGCTATTTTTGCGACATCTTTGATCGTCATCATTCTTTCATTCATCCCCCAATATGTAACCGGTTACATGTATTACATAAATTAGATTATCACATAACCTTTTCATTTACAAATCTTTTTTTCGATCATAAAGCTAACAAAAGATACCAACTATATATCGATATCTTTTGTTATTTGAATTTATTTATCTGCAAAGCGATTTAATAATTTTATTGTATTGAAATGCATACCTTCATGGTAAAGTGTGAAATTTATGAATTCACCGATTGAATTTAAGGTTAATCCACTTCCTGTTGTAAGAGGGGTTACTTGCTCACTTAAGCGATTGTGAAAAGCTTCCTGGATCCGTTTGGGTTGCTCCGTAAGCATCTCAAGTAAAACTTCAAGCGTTGGCGGTTCCTCATTCCACTCGGCTGGTTTAGTCCCTTTCGCAAATAAGCGTTCAAAGCTTGCCGGCAATTGCATAAGCTCCCGAGCAGAATGAAAGGCAAACTTCTCTTGCACCAAATAAATATGTCCCAAATTCCATCGGATATTGTTATTAAACCCTTCTGGAATGCTATTCAAAGTTCCCTCAGATAGTCCCTCGACAGCACGCACAGTAACACTTCGCACAAACTTAATTTGTTTGAATACAATTTGATCCATTATGACCCCTCCTAATATTTTCATCCATAGTTTACCATGAGATTATCTTTAATTTCCTAAAATTATTTTATACTTAATTGTTTCATAACGAGCGTAATAAACGACTGCATATAACTTTCTTGAAGTTCCTTCTTTCTGTAGCCCATCCATATCGAATGCTTGGAGACTACATTTTCTACTGCTATTTTAGCTAATGTTCCCTGATCAAGATAAGGTTTCGCCAACAAAGCGGATACATAACTAATTCCATAACCGGCAATGACAGCTTGAATAACTTCATTCACTCCATTAAATTGAAGCCCAATCGTTGGCTGCTGTACACTTCTTTCTTCACACAACCGGACAAGCCGCTCTCTGGCTGCACTGCCCTCTTCCCTCATAATAAATGCTTCAGACATTACTTCTTCAAAGCTAGCCTGCTGATTGGCAATAGGGTGATGGGAAGAAACCACGAATACATACTCGTCCCTATATAACTCCCGATGTTCGAACACTCCTGTATTATGCGAAGGAAACTCCATATCACTGTAAATCGCCACGTCTGCTTCAAAATTATTTAATTTTTCCATGACACCATGAGAATTAGTAGTAGTGATCTGAATGTTAACTTCCGGAAAAGATTGTTTGAATAATGACGCCCACCGGGGAATGAGGATGCTTGTCGCTAAATAATTACCTGCAATCCGCAGATTCCCCTCAGGAAATTTGTGATAGTCTTCAATGATTTGCTGGACTTGATCACCCATGGCAAAAAACTTTTCAAGAGGTTCGATTAACCTTTTTCCTAAAGGGGTGAGCACCATCCTCTTTCCTTTAATTTCAAATAATAAAATATGATTCTCCCGTTCAAACTTACGGATTTGCGCTGATATAGCGGGTTGACTGATATGCAAACGTTCAGAGGCTTTGGTCACACTACCTGTGATCGCAACGTAATAAAACAATTTTAATACATGATAGTTCATCGTCAACTCTTCCTCACTTTATAAAATAATATCTGTATTCGCCGCTTATCCTCAGCCATTTTATTATAACTATACATTATGGATGTTAACTATTATATATTGTTTATTTATATTTATTTATCTTATACTTACAACTATTCATAAGGGAGGTCACGTTAATGACAAAAACAGTATTCTACTTAACCCGCCACGGGCAAACAGAATGGAATTTACAAAAACGAATGCAAGGGCATCAAAATTCTGCGCTTACAGCCTTGGGTGAACAGCAGGCGGAATGGTTAAGAGATCGTTTGGAAGTAGAAAACTTAGGCGCAATTTATTCTAGTACTAGTCCAAGAGCATTGCATACTGCGCAGATTTTACGGGGAAAGCGGAGTTTACCTATCCATCAGCAAGTTTCTTTAATGGAAATTAACATGGGGAGCTGGGAAGGAATGAATACGGATCAGATACAACTAGAATCCCCTTTACAATATTCCCATTTTTTCACCAGACCCGATCTATATATTCCTCTAACCTCAGGTGAAACTTACAAGCAGCTTGAACAAAGAGTAGTGCCGACAATGGAGCGCATCATAAACGATAACGTAGGGCTAGAAGTGCTCATCGTCACGCATCGGATGACTTTAAAAGTCATTATGGCTTATTTTCTCAATAAATCATTGCAGGAAATTGGGGAGTTACCGGATATTCTCTCTACAGCATTATGTAAAGTAACCCTAACTGATAACAATACAACCATCGATCTGTATGGAGATACTTCACATTATCAATGACTATGGGTCAAAAAATAAAAAGGTAACTCCGATTAACGGGGCTACCTTTATAGGGTTTAACATTAAATATCCACACTTTTGATTATAAAACTGCGGACCTTCATCCATTTGCCTGAAATGAATTCATCAATCGTTTTCGTCTTTGGTCTAACGCAAAAGCGATGTTTTGCCCCTTTATCAAAGCCCACAGCTTCAAAAATTAAGCTATCCCCTATTTGCTCCTTGAAGAACACCTGCTTTAATCCCAACCTATTTAACATTTCAAGCTTTACGCTCTCAATATATGTGCGCGAATACTCCTTAGACATATGTGTTCCTCCTAGTAGTGGTAGTAATATTATAAGTCAATATGAAGAAAATCAACAATAGTTCATATATTCATCCACAAAAAACAACCAGGCAGCGATTCTCCGTTGGAGGTTCACTGCCTGGTGTTTTGGGTCTGCGGTGGTTTGCTTGAGTAGGTTACGAGCTAAGCTTAATCATTCGTAGCTTTCGGATACCCACTCCGTTGTAACGCACTATCTTGTTGAAATTTGTAAGATAACTGCATTCTATACACTTATTCCATATCCACAAGGGCTAATTCTAACTTTAAGTGTATTCTATACAATTAAAAACTAGAGAAATAGCCTGTAGAGTATTAAATCAAGAAAATAGATGTACTAAATACAGCTATTTTCATTGGCCGAGCATTTTGAGCATTTTAGTTGTACAAAATACAGTTAAAACCATCTACTGTACACTTCAATACTCCATTACTTGTTACTTCAAAGCTTCCGTCGGCTCTCATATGGTAACTAGATGGGGTGTAGTCCATTATGAGTTTGCCCATTCATACTGATTCCTTTTTCCTGAACCTATCCGGATAATTCTATCTATTTAGTCCTTCAACTTCTACATCTAACTAATCGAAAACATCACTAACTTATTTAACTTCAGTTGCCCCAGTCACTTTACCTTCAATCCCTGCAGTTGCTTTCACATCTTCGTTTGCGAAGTAAAGATTTCCATCAATAGTCGAGGTTTCATGCAGATTAAATCCGTTCGCTTCTACATAAACATCACCTTTAATGGTTCCGCCTTGAACCCGTAAATTTTCACTTTGTACAGTTAACTTAGGTACAGTGAGTGTGTAATTGGCAGTAACTTTGTGATCAGCGTCTTGGGCATAAAGAGCAATCTTACGGTAGATGTCGCCGTCTGCGGCCCCTTTATCATGGAATTCGCCTTCAACAACAACATCTTGGGCAATCGTCACATCATTTAGAATGGCAATAATCCAATTTCCATCTTTACTTACAGCCTTGGTAAACGCATCTGCTTGATTTACGATTGAAGCTGTAGTAACTGCATCCGTTTGCTCTGTAGTTGGAGCCGTAGTAGCCGCCGAATTAGTCGCATTATTATTATTCGCACCACAACCAGACAAGACTGCAACCGAGACGCCTGCTACTAACATCATTTTAAATAACTTCATTTGAAATCCCCCTTGTTTTTGATTATAAATTAATTATATATTAAAATTTTTAATAAACAGGTGAAAATTTTCACAATATTGTGTCGTTATCTGAAGCGGTTTCACAAAGATCACTCCTTTCCATCCGGAATCGTATCCATAAGTAACACCTCATCTCGCTGCCCGTTTTAAGTTCATAGATCTTAATACTTATTTACCCAAATTTTAAGAAAGGTCACAAAGGTGATTAATTCCACACAAAAAGGACACTCCCAATAACTGCGGAAGCATCTCATAATCTTTATTACTATAAATCTTTAGATTAGATATTCTCTTGAAAAAGATATGGAACCATCATACTCTACACTTACTTTTTTAATGTTAGGTTTATGCAAAACTCCAGCATAAAAATAATACAGCGGAAGGATGACCATTGGGTTAATAAGCATTTTTTCAGCTTTTGCATAAAGCTTGTTTCGTATAATTTAGCTTAAGACGATTATCAAGCAGATCTTCCCAGAGTTGAATCTCAAGGGCTACATTCTTCCATTTCTAGCTACTTAACAGGGTCATCTGACTGCTCTCTCACCCCCCATTGACGCTTTAGAATCAGAATGTTAATCTTTAGAAAATATCACAAGGATAAGGGAGCTATTTACTGGTGAAAAAGACAACCATGAAGGACATCGCACTTCGTGCCAATGTCTCCGTCGCAACAGTGAGCTATGTTCTGAATCGTGTCGGCAACCAAACCATTCCTGAGAAAACGCGCCAGCAGATTCTTCAGCTTGCCGAGGAACTGCATTACATACCAAATCTGGCAGCACGTTCACTTGCGAATCAGAAAACAGGATTGGTCGGTGTGCTTGTTAACACAGCAGCCCATACCCCACACTGGAAGCTCCATGCCCAGTTCTCATTTATACATGCCTTGGAACAACGGTTAACAAATGCTGGTTACCATACGCTGCTATATTCACTTGATGTTGACCAGCCTTCTTTGGATATTATCGTAGAAAGAAAGCTGGAGGCTGTATTTCTGATCGATGTGCGCGAGGAAGCCTTTTATTCGATCTCCAAGCATTTTGTAGAAGGAATTCCTTTGATTCTGATCGACAGCATGATTGAAGATAAACTCTTTAAGCAGGTCCTTTTCAACTATCGAGCAGCTCTGCAAAAGGTAAAACCACAGGACCTTTCACAGGTATGTTTAATTATGGAGAGCTTCAATAACTCTTTCCTCACCCGCTTTATTCAGGACAGTCTTCCATTACCTCAAGAAGCGATATTCACCGTTGTCAATTTGGAGGAATTAAATACATTCTTACAGGAGGGGGGCTATAAAGAGGCCATTGTCATTAATGAGTTTATTGGAAGTTACGTTGAAAAAAACGGGAGGTTCGAACAACTCTCTGTTCTTTGCACCTGCAATTGTCCGGAAATATTAGGAGATGACGTTCATAAATTCATTTTCACAGGGGATAAAGCGGCTACTGCATTTGAACTCATGAACAAATTATTGCATCATTCTGACTACTCCGCACAAGAAAATAATTGTTATTTTGTAGAATAATTTTTTTGGCCATTCGCTTAAGCGTTTAAGTTGAAAGGAGCATAACTTATGCCTGGTCCTGTATTAGTGAAACAAGTTCCCTCTGCTGTTCAAGCTCATCCCTCTCTTTGGGGAAATTGGAGATTCCTGCTTCTACTCAGTTCGTACTCCATTTCCTTGTTCGGTAACACTTTTCATAGTATTGCTTTAAGTTTATGGGTACTGCAAACGACCGGCAGCGCCAAAATGATTGCCATCATCACGATAATCAATTTATTGCTTAGTTCTTTGCTCGGATCGATAGGGGGAACTTTTGCGGATAGGGTCAATCGTCGAACCCTCATGCTGATCACAGATCTGATAAGTTGCGGACTCGTAGTGACACTAGCTTTAGCCATTTCCCTGCCCTCTACTTCGTTCATTATCGTCGCCATACTGACGGGTCTTACGACCATTTCAGCTTTATTCCAGTCCCCGGCATACCAAGCTTCTATCACTACTGTTGTTGGTAAAGAACATCTACAAAAAGCGGTAGGACTGTTGAACTTGTCTGAAAACATCTGCCGGACTATTGGTTATTCCGCCGGTGGGATTTTCGTAGCGAGTTTTGGAGCAGCCGACGCTATTTTATTTGATGGAGCTACATTCTTCCTCTCCTTTCTGCTCGTGTTAGCGGTCCGTTCCCTTCCTTTGCCAACTCAATTAAACAACGTGCCCAAGAAGGAACGGAAATTCACACAGGATTTGATCGATGGAATTCGCTATATTTGGAGATACCCTTTTGCAAGAGCCGTTATGATTATGCTTCCTACCTTAACCTTATTTTTTGTCCCCTCCCTGATGTTGACCCAGGTTATGGCCGTCAACGTGTGGGATTCCACTCCCTTTCAGTTTGGACTTATTGAAGCCTGTATTCCACTTGGTTATATGATCGGATCCGGTCTGATCTTACTGCTCGGCTCCAAATTGAAGAATAGAGGATTTCTTATTATGACTGGACTGCTATGTCTCGGTCCCCTGTACCTCCTGTTATCATTCGTCACTTCCGCTGCGATTGCCATTCCTATCATTCTTGTAATTGGCTTCATGTTCTCATTCTGCACGTTGCTGATTAATACAATCCTTAGGCTGGAAGTTTCAGAAGACCTCCAAGGTAGGGTGTTCGGTGTATTAGGTTCTATCATGAGTGTAGCCCCATCCATTGGTCTTACTGCTGTCTCATCCTTGTCTGATCTCTTCAGCCCTGGTCCTGTCATGGGTTCAATCGGAGTCTTACTGCTGCTGTTTGCCTTATCAACTATCACTAAATTAAAGGTAATTCGAAACTACAAGTAATTTCAGAACGTATCCTGTGTTCTTTATCGCCCTCTTTTTCTAATAACGCGTCTAAGATGAAGCTCAAACAGTAATAAAACAACCAGAAAAATCAATAACAGGAGACCCGCTATTCCAGTTAGAAACGGAAATAGGAGTGGGAAGAAAATACTAGGATAGGCCTTAGTAACATCTGAATAATAGCCCATACCCATAAGGGAGGTACCGGAGAACTCGATTAGCTTGACGCCTAAATGATTGTTGCTTCTTTGCGCATAGCTGAGAACCTCTTCGTCTACTTCTCCGTCTTGTGCAATCGTGATGATTTTCCATTTTCTTGTTTCCATGGGTTGACTATCGTCGGTCAGTCTTTGGACTATATTTATTTGATTCTCACCAGTCTTTCGGTCCTTTACTGTGAGAATATCTATCCACGAAAAATACCTGCTGCCTCTGTCCCGATTGGATAGCCATATTTCATCAGGGGTGGAGATTTTTTGATCATTTAATAAGAACTGAACTTTGACAATATCACCAGGCGGGACCTTCTCCTCTTCATCCCATGGGGTCAACTCTGCTTTCCTGCCTGTTTTTTCTTCCCTGATTTTAATATTCTTATCATCAACCGTTATCTCTTGTACGTTTATTGGGTTATATTCTTTTTCAGCATGCTTTATCTCATAACGCTGATTAATTTGATCAGAGATTATGTACTCACGTATATAGTTGAACAATGGGTTAAAAGAAATCGCCAGCAAAAATAGCGAGACGCCAGATATAACTATAAACTTCTTCATAAGTCCTCCTTTTTAACGTACAGTCAGTTTAAACTTTTGGCGTGAACCCCCTTCCGGTCCATCGGAACACACTCATCCATTTATATCTTCCATCGTAGCGTTAATAACATTCATAAATAAGTTCTCCTTTAATAGATTAGGCACTACCTTCCTCTAAATCTCCCAACCATAATAAACATTGTGGAATAAAATCAGCGTAGTCGTGTAATGCATTAATCGTACGGATTACCTCACGAGTACCCAGCTCCCGTTCTGCATCATCTGAGCTCTCCAGTCCTAGCGAACGTCTGATATTGTAAGCTAACCATTCTAATTTTCCCAAAAAGCCATAGTTGAGCACAACCTGCCAATCCGCATAAATCTCTCCGCCATGCTCCAGATAGCTGTTAATCAAATTTGAGAATGCCTTTTTGCTTAAATCTCCCGATTCAGAACCTGACCAATATAAAGCTACATCTATCAGCTCTAACGTAGGATGAATAGGTCCTGCTGCTTCCCAATCGATTATTATCGGAACTTTCTGCTCATCCCACAAGACATTTTTGGGGTCTAAATCCCGATGGCTGATAACATAATGATTCGTCAATAGACTCGCTGAAGAATGAATCAATGACTCCCAATTCTCTATCTTATGCAGGTGATCTGCCAGCAAGCTTGACCATTCTGCACCCTGCTGCTCTCCTTTGAGAGCAAGCTCCTTCCAATTTTCAACTGCAGCCTTAGACGCTATAAGCGTTTCAAAGTGATGATCATCCGTTCCCTGTGAGAAATCGATGATGTGGAGCTGCGCAAGAATTGCCCCAATCTTTTTACAACAATCTAAATCTATTTCATCTAAAGGTAATGCCTTCCCCTGAACCCATGGAAACAATAAATAAAATTGCCCTTCAACCTCGTGCATACTACTGCCATTAGATACGATTGCCGGAACAGCATGGATTCCCTTTTGATAAGCCAGATTCGCAACCATTTCAGAAAAAATATAATTGGACATTGCTGTATCTCGTTGCATAATTTGAGGATTTAAGGCCTTTACTGCGTATTGCGCTTTATCCGTTTGCAGGCGATACATTCTGTGCAAGAGTCCGCCTGTTATCGGTTCAGGTTCATTCATCAACAGACCCAGATTATATTTGGCACAAAGTGTAGCGAATTTTAAATTATAGCTTATATTTTCCATGTTATGTATTCCTTTCTGTGTGAGTAAAGTCGTACTCATTTAAAATGGTTCAAGTAAATTTAAAACATATTTTTATCTTTATGAAATATTATGTACTGTTCACTATGACATCCTGTGTAACCCTCGTGAACCAAAAATGAAAAGGAGGCTTCGTTAATGAGTAAGCGGTTACATCAATCAGGGTATCTTGTAATCATTTGGTTTTTAGTCTTTACCTTAGGGACGGCAGCTTTTGGCTCTCTTTCCTCTGTGTCGGCAGCATCTGCCCGGCAAGCGGAAAAGCTAAATCGGGGACTAGTAGCAGTGAAGGTATCCAGCGGTGTATTTGTGAGCTGGCGGCTACTCGGAACAGAAGAACTGTCGGTTTCTTTTAATTTATACCGCAATGGTACAAAAGTAAACGTTACCCCAATCACGGACAGCACGAATTATCAGGATAACGCTGGCATAACTTCGTCTAGCTATACAGTTCGAGCAATCGTCGGCGGTATTGAGCAATCAGATTCCCCAGCAGCAAATGTATGGGCCAACAATTATTTGGACGTTCCGATTCAGATTCCGGCAGGCGGCACTACGCCAGATGGCGTAAGTTATACCTATAGTGCCAATGATGCCAGCGTGGGCGACTTAGACGGTGACGGAGAATATGAAATCGTGTTGAAGTGGGATCCTTCCAATTCCAAAGACAACTCGCAAAGTGGCTATACAGGCAACGTCTATCTGGATGCCTATAAGCTGAATGGAACTCGGCTATGGCGAATTGATCTGGGTAAAAATATTCGGGCTGGCGCACATTATACTCAATTTCTAGTCTATGATTTCAATGGTGATGGTAAAGCCGAAGTAGTCTGCAAAACAGCAGACGGTACAGTTGACGGAGTTGGCGTAACCCTTGGAAACACAAGTGCAGATTATCGCAACTCCAGTGGATATATCCTGACCGGGCCTGAATATCTGAGTGTATTTTCCGGACAAACGGGCAAAACCTTAACCACGATTGATTATGTTCCTGCCAGAGGAACCGTATCCAGTTGGGGTGACAATTACGGCAATCGAGTAGACCGCTTTTTAGCAGGTGTAGCCTATCTGGATGGAGTACATCCAAGCATCATTATGGCACGTGGTTATTATACACGCACAGTCGTTGTAGCTTTTGACTGGAATGGCAGTGCTTTGACCCGTAAATGGACCTTTGATAGCAATAGCTCCACCAATGCTGGAACCGCCGGTCAAGGTAATCATAGTTTAAGTGTTGCCGATGTGGATAACGATGGTAAGGATGAGATCATTTATGGTGCCTTAACCATTGATAATAACGGTGCGACCTTATACAATACAGGGCTGGGTCATGGAGACGCGCTGCATGTAGGCGATTTAAATCCGAACCGCCCCGGTCTCGAAGTTTTTAAAGTCATGGAAAACACTAGTTCTCCCTATGGTGCTGCGGTATGGGATGCTGCAAACGGGACGGTCTTATGGGGTGTATACACGGGAAAAGATACCGGCCGGGGGATGGCTGCCGATATTGATCCCAATTATCCCGGGGAAGAGGTATGGGCTCACGGCGTTGGCCTATACTCCATTACAGGCACCAAAATAAGCAGCTCAATGCCTTCTGTGAATTTTGGAATCTGGTGGGATGGCGACTTGTCCCGCGAACTGCTGGATGGTGTCAAGATTGATAAATGGAACCCTGCAAGCAACTCCGTTACCAATTTATTAACCGGAGCGAGCGTAGCATCCAACAATAGTACCAAAGCAACGCCAAGCCTACAGGCCGACCTGCTTGGAGACTGGCGCGAAGAGGCTATCTGGAGAAAGTCCGATAACTCGGCTCTACGAATCTATACAACTACGAACATCACCACTAATAAAATATATACCTTAATGCATGATCCAGTATATCGGTTAAGCATTGCCTGGCAGAATACAGCTTACAATCAACCTCCGCACACAGGATTTTTCCTAGGCAACGGTATGGCCACTGTGTCTAAACCCAATATCTACGTAGTGCCGTAAGCTTTCTAAAGAATCAGTAAGTGAACAAAAAAGCAATTGCTGTTATCCGGATGTGCCGGGGCAACTGCTTTTTTGTTCGGTTTATACCAGCATCAGCAATGATCGAGGTGCGTTAATAGTTTTTTTAATTGTTTAATGCCTTCGCATTGAGTGGTTATTATTGCATATAGGATAGGTTTTAGTGCTGGGCAGATATTAAACTGCAAAACGTTGTTTGACATTCGTACAGCGCTAGATCCCCAATTAGAACCCCAGCTTTAATAGCCAAGCTGCAAGCTTCTCCTCCCGCCTTTTCAATTCCCCATCTACGCGATTATATTTTCCAAGCCGTTGCTCAGCTGCAATGCTGCCATCTAGCATATACAAGACACGCTCAGCTTGAGCAGCGACTTTAGCATCATGTGTGGCGATTATAAGCGTTGTTCCTGATTGATTAATATCTGCTAATATGTCCATGATTTCACTAGCTGCTTTTGAGTTAAGCGCCCCGGTTGGCTCATCGCCAAATAATATATCAGGCTGATTAATGAGTGCTCTGCAGATTGCTGCTCTTTGTAATTGTCCTCCTGACACCTGTGTAATATCACGTTCAGCCAGCGCAGATATTCCTGTTTTGTTCATTAACTCAGCTGCTCTTTTATTGATAGTTCTACGGCTGCTGGTTCTCGCCCGATAAGCAGACAGGATGATATTGTCGCGGATATTCAAGTTTTTTAACAGATGCATTTGCTGAAAAATAAAGCCCATATGCTTTAAGCGCAGACCGGCTAATTCGTTCTCTGAAACTCCGCTGATCTCCTGCCCTTTAAAAATAACACTTCCCTCTGTCAACTTATCCATCCCGCTGATCGTATACAGCAATGTTGATTTTCCTGAACCAGAAGGTCCCATGACAGCTATGAATTCCCCCTGAGACACCTGAAGCTGAACATCCTTTAATATCGACTGCGGAGTTCCTTGCCCTGTTGAATAACTTTTTATTAACCCTTTCGTCTCTAATATGAACATTCTGCCACCTCCTATCATTCGGCAATTAGTTTGGCTATACTGGATTTTCTGATTGAGATCGTGCTTGTTACGGTGGTGAGCGCTACAATCAGCATGACAAGTAGAGGAAGCATAAGATAGGCTACCGCCGGATTGACTACAAACTGTATCTTAGAAGCCCCCATGAAAGAGCCTAGCATTTGAGCAATTTTTTGCCCGAGAGTGTTAGCCGCAAAAGTACCAAGAATGACGCCCAGCCCTGATATTATCAGCATCCTTACCAGATACTGCCTACGAATATCTCCTAACGTAAAGCCAACACTTCTCAAAATAGCGGTTTGCGAAGAATCCTTGGCAAGCAGCATTTTCAGAAATAAAGAGGTAATCAATATCGAAATCGAAAATGCGATAACGATGGATAAGCCTGTAACCAGCTTCAATTGGCGAATTGTATTTCCTAATGTCTGAGCTAAATAGCTTTGCAGATGAGTGATTTTTGCTGGATAAAATAATTTGGTGTACTGATCCATTTTTGCCTGGACGGAAATTCCCGGATTCACATCCAAAGCTACTACATACCAGAGAACCGTCTTCGAATCATATGGCAATTGCGCTTTTGCGGTTCGGCCACCATTAGTTATATCCTGATAGATCCCGCTAACGGTCAATTTTCTTGCCACCCCAGCAACCTCTAAATGAACGATATCCCCCATCTTTTTATTCAGTTCCTTGGCGTTCAGGTCAGAAAGAGCGATCTCATTTGCACTTCTAGGAGTTCCTCCATGAACATACGAGAGCGGAAAAATAGTAAAGTCACCGGTTTCAACATTTAGCGATTCCCATACACCATCACTACCTAATACCTTAAATCTAGAAGTAATCAGTGGAGAAAATTTAGAGATGTCCGGGTCATTTTCAAGCTTGGTTATCATCTCATTAAAACGCTTCTCTATTTGGTTCGATTGCTGCAAATCAATGCGAATATCGCTCTGACCGACGCCCATATAAGAAACAAACCGGGGAGACTGAAGAGTATTCAATATATTCACTGGCACTAGAACGATAAACAAACTGATCACAAATACGAAGAACAATAATCCGTACATGGTGAAGCGCCCGTAAACATCTTTTACCCCGAGAAAAGCATTCACGTTAACAAATTTACGCTTGCTAAGTGAAAATCTGCTTGTGTTCATCCTTGCTTCACCCCTCGTACCTGACCGTAAAGCTTCTACAACCGTGATGCGATTAAAGCGTCTAAGAATCATCCGGCAAAAGAATACAACAACTCCAAAGATCAAACCTACCGCCAGGACAGGAACAAAATAATGAAGGATACTGGCAGGAGCAACGCCCAAATACAAAGTAATATTAGCTGTAAACAAACGAACCACACCTAAAGACAGTAAATATCCACATACAGAGGCGACGGCTGCCATCACGATATATTTTGCTAAATAAATGCTGCGAATATCTTGCTGCGTGATCCCAATCGCTTTCATGACACCTATCTCTCTGTAATCCTCTTCCAAGGTAGCGATCATCGTAAATCTGAGACATAAAATAGCAATCAGCATCAGCAGAACACTTACCAAAATAATAACAACTGCGATAATCCCGTCCGTCAGTGCATTTAGCGTTTTAAATAAAGGATAGTCAATGGAGGGGCCTTTATTGGGCAGATTTGAGGATTGATACTCATTGCGGAAATCATTGAGCTTAGATAGATCTGTAAGCTGAAATTCAATCAGGTATTCAGGTTCGCCGAGCTGTTGTTTAAGCGCTGTAAAGTCAGCAGCATTTACGACAAAACGTTTGGAGCTGACCATGGCTGGATTCATTTGGACATCCCTTACAAAATCAGTAATCACAAACTTTTTATCGAACTGTTCACCTAGAACGCTAACTATGTCGCCGACTTTCAGATTCTTTTGCTTCATATAATAAATGGGGACAGCGATTTCTCCTGCCGATACCTCAATCACCTTGTTCTCTAAATTCAGCAGCAAATCAAACGAAGGGTTCTGCTCTACAAAGCCGATATCCATCACGCTGTTTGCTTCCGAGCCTTGGTTACTGCCTAGATAAACGTTAGATCCATCCAAGTTAAGCATCTCTACGGTTTGTTGATCTTTCACCAGTGGATTAGCGGCTGTAAAGCTCTCGATTGCTGAGCTTTCGATTTGTCCTGCGTGCATCTGCACGAAATGAGGGGCTTTAGATTTAATCAATAGCTGATTCAAGGACCCCGACAATTCTATAATCACTTGCGACGCTGAAGCAACAAGCAAAGCCGATAACATGATAAACACAAATAATCCGAAGGTAATGATTTTATTGCGTTGAAGGTCTCTTTTTACAATTCGTAGCAGCATTGACGGGCCTTCTCCTCTCTAATACGGAATTCAATTATTCACGTTCAAGGCAGCGAATTGATTTCATTCGGGGGATCACAAATGCCATAATAATGATGAGCAAACCAGAGATGATAAATAATAAGCCGATTCCCCGTCCTTCCCCTGTGCCTATCACCTTACCTACTGATGAAGCAAGCAGCCCTCCCTCTCGTAAAAGAGGATTAAACACTTGATCAGCCAATATGCCAGCAAAAGCATACGCAGCCACATAACCAAGTTGTGATAAAATGCCAATGATCCCCCATGCCCGCCCCTGTGTGTCATTTGGGATATGGTTGCGAATCATAACGTCAGCACTGGTATTAACAAAAGGCAACGTTGCAAAAAATAAAAAGCCAGCAGCTGTAATAAAAGCAACATTCGTGGTCAGACCCACCAAAGAAAAAAACAGTCCGGCGAATCCTAGGCCGAGCGCTAATACTTTGATATATTTACGATCGATGCTAAAAACTCCAATAATCAGACTGCCGAGCAACATCCCTATAGCACTTACAGATAATACCGTGCCTAGAGTTTTCGTATCCGTAAAGGGTAAAAGCATAGGTGTATATAAGGTTTGGAGAAAACCCACATAAAAAGTAACGACAGACAAAATGATCGTAAGCTGCAGTACACCTTTCGTGTAAATAAGAGCATCCCAGCCCTCCTTCAAATCTTTTACAAACGACTGATTCGTTGGAACTCTGTGTTCAGTCTGTAGATTCCTGCGAACAGCCATCACTGCAAGAACTGTAACTAGAAAGGTTGAGATATCTATAAGCAGGATAGTTTTTATATCCATAAAGCTAAGCAAAATCCCGGCAAGGATAGGGGAAAGAAGATATTTTGAGGACGCAGCAAGCTGAACTAAACCACTAGCCTTGGCAAATTGCTCCTCTGTTAATAAATCTGTAATGGTAGCCTTGTAGGCAGGTTCAAGCAAGGATACAAAAATCGAACTAAACGTCACGCCCAGACAAATCTGCCATAAATGAGGTTCACCCAGCAGCATGATGATGAGAACATATACAAGTCCAAAAGCAGACAACAAATCCCCTGCTATCATCATCAATCGCCGATCAAACCGATCCGCTAACACGCCGCCAAAAGGACTGAGCACAATGGAAGGGAGAAAAGCACATAAGGTTAAAAGTGCCACGCTAGAGGCAGTCTGTGTCATCTGGAACACATAGACCCCTAAGGTGAAAGCCGTCAACCCGCTGCCAATACTGGATATCCACTCCCCCATCCAAATGATCATAAAATTTCCGAAGGATTTGTTGTTCAGAATATTCCCTCTCCCCTACTCAAACATTTGAAACACATAGTCGAAGCTGCCCTTCTCCGCCCCCAGCGTAATTTCCATCGTATAGATAAAAGCTCTTATCTTCTGGATGATTTCCTCAGGCTGCCACTTGAATATCCCTTCATCAAAAAGAAATTGAGAGGTAATCAATAGAAATTCCATCGTCTCCCGGGGATACGGATTGTGAAACAGTCCCTCCTCTATGCCCTGCTCAATGACCTCCGTCAAAACAGGAGTTAGCCGCAAAATGGTTTCCACCAAGCTTTTCTGGTGCAGCTGTGCATTATCAGCCTGATGGAACTGCTCAATCATTTGGCTTTTTCTGTCCGTATCCGGCTTTTGCGCCATAATGATTTGCAGCAGCTTTTCATGAACGGTCAGCTTAGGATCTGCAGCAATTTGCTTAGCAACTGCTACACCAGCATCAATAAATCGCAGCACAACAGCATCCATGACCTCTTCCTTCGATTTAAAATAATAGTAGAAGGTTCCCTTCGCGATACCTATAGCCTGCAAGACATCATTCACTGTCGTTTTGGTATACCCTTTCGTAAAAAACAGCATTTCTGCTGTATCCAATATTTCATTTCTACGTTCTTCCGCTTCTTTGGAAATTCTCATCTGCAACGTCCTCCATTCTATCGACCGACCGTCGGTCTATTCCAATTATATACAAATATTAGATCGTGTCAAGATTAATCCGGCATCACAAAAAAGAGAGAATTCCAAAAGCTACGTTATAGCAGCTGGAACTCCCTCGTTTTGGGATATACTGTTGGGTTTAACTGTTGAGTTTTAGTCTTACTGTTTACTGTTTGGTCTTATTGTTTACTGTTTGGTTTTACTGTTTGGTCTTACTGCTGCATCTTATTTTTAGCTTGCTCTTTGATCTGATCCATGGAGATACCTTTGCTCGCGTTGTAACACTAAACTACTAAACTTCGTTTGCTTGGATCACATTTGCACTTACGACGCAGCTTATCGGACACAGCTGACCTTATACGCTGCATTATCCCCCATTTGGATTCCTAACGGACCGCATAGCACCTATTGGCATCAAAAACACCACAAAAGACCGCTTCCTCAAGGAATAGCTGCACTGGAGTCCGAAAACCGGCTCAAAGGGCTATAAATTTGCAAATAGCGTCCTCTGGGTCCTTAAGCAACACGGGATAGGGATTCAATAGGTAATCAATAGGTATTCAATAGGTATTAATTACCTAAGTTCGGACTAAGTGGCTTCCGGCTGCAGATTTTGCCCCCAAACGGCTTCCCTGTATAGAATGCTGCTATTTCGCATGAGCTTCTGCAATCCCGTCTCAAATAGATTATCTAATCCGCCGGATTGTACTAATGAAAATTTGCTGCCCAAGGAATAGGCTATATAATAATCCGCCCAACTGCTATAACGTTCTTGTAGCTGCCTTGCGGCTTCTATTTTGTATTCCCAGGCTTCTTCCTTCTTCAAATAATCCTCAACATAACCAATCCGGCTCAGATAAATTACCCAAGCTAATCCAAAAGCAGAAATGTCACCAGAAGGCAACTGATGTATACCTTGTGCAACAACCTTCAGATTAACAAAATCCTCATGATCCTTATGTGCCTCAAGATATTTACTGCGTGAGGTTTCGGAAAGTGTGGCTAAACGAGCATGTAAAGATCTATATTCTGCACGGTTGCCATCTTCTAGAAGCCAGCGAATCTGGCGATGAAAGGAGTTAGCATCCTCGATATTCCATCTTTCACAAGCATTTTTGATTAATCCTCTTTTGAAGAAGACATTACTAAAATCAAATTCATAAACCACATAGTATCTCCCTAAGAGACCACGTATGCAGGTAGAGGAAAGACAGCGGAAATACATTTCCAATCGTTTTCTTTGCTTAACATTGTATTCCTTCAGCATGTAGAGCCTCCTGATATTAGTTCGAGAATAGGTATGCTGTTTTGCAAATCTTCCTGATTTTCCATAGAAAAATAAGAATGAACACCGCATTGACAAGCGGGGGAAGCTCAGATACTGAAAAATAATATATGGTATATACCAAAATATAGAACCAGCTTAATTTCAGGAAAACCAATAGATAGAATAATATAGACCCTATAATGCTCTTTCCAATGCTTACGAGCGAAGAGATACGAAGACGTTGTGGATACATTTTTTTGTTCTTCAACATGAACTTATTCGCAAGGTAACGAAAATGAATGAACTCGTCCTTTTTAGGCTCATTAGTCTCCGTTTGTGTAAGAGCTTCCTCAATTTGAGAACATGCAATCTTACATTCCAGAATTAAACATTGCACATCTCTATTTCCAGCATCCTCTTGCAGCAAATATTCACAATCCTTCATCGCTTCCTCATAACGCTGCAAATAGTAGAGAAGCCGGCCTCTTAATAAGTAACCGTCTCTTTCGTTAGGCCACATAGCGGTTACTTGGTCCAAACACACCAGCGCTTCCATATAATCAGCAGTATCCAGACAATACTTAGCTCGCAATAATTGCAGATCAGGATCATACTGAAACAGCTTATTTGCTTCGTCGAGCAGTTGACCCGCTTCAGTATGTTTATCCTCCATCAGCATGAATTGAGCGGATTGCCTCAGATTTAGATAGTGTTCTATGTCAAACTCAAGAGACTCCTGCAAAAGGAAACACTCATAACGCATCTCCATGCTTCCGTCGACCTGCCCCAGTATGTACTCGACTAACTTATTATCATAACGTTGAAGAAATATTTCCTTGTCCTCACGAAAATGAAAAAATGAATCCAACGCCTCCCATACGGCATGAGGCAAATTCCGATGCTGATCAAGGAACAATATAAGCTTATCCCTTAGCCGATCACGATGCTCTATACTCCACATGAAATCTTCATTCAAAAGTGAATGCCACGAAGCTTGTTGAATCCGCCGCGAGAAATCCGCATACAGTTCCCTAATTTGTCTGTCAAAAATATCTGCTGGCTGTTCTTGAAGATCAGCATCAAGTTGAATGGGAAGTGGGCGAAACAGCGCCCACTCGTTTTCATGCGGTATAGTAGTAGCCCCTTCTACTTCTTCCTCGGTGTCTTCCTCCGCAACTTCTTGTTCTTCCTCCTCGCTTTCTTCCTCCTCAGCTTCATCTACTCGTATTACTGTTTCTGCTTGTATCACCATTTTTTCTATTTCTTTTGATATTGCTTCTGCTATTTCTTTCTTATCCTCACCTATAAATGAAGGGACAGTACTTGCTATACGCTGCCCGGAGCGGGCCCATTTCACAGCTGTATCATAAGCTTCTCTAAGCTGTTGGTATCCTTCAGGGTCATCTTCGGGGTGATGCGATTTCAGTTTTTTGGCATAGGCTTTCTTGATGATAGCTAGTTCATCTGTGGGTTCAATCTCCAACATACTCCAGATTGTCATGTGAAGTATGACCACCCTTCAATTTCCGCCAATTGCTCATTGAAAGCTTGTGCCGCTTTTTCAATCACTTTCTCGTTCTGAGTATATAAAGCATCTTCGAATACTTTCAGACACTGTGCGATAAATTTCCGTTGGTCCCCAAGCACCTCTTCATATAAACGCTCACCTCTAGCAAGCAGAAGCCTGTTCTCGGTACGCTCACGCGGATGAATTTTGATACTCCGCAGTTCCAGTAAACGAGCTTCAATTTGCTTTTTCGTCATTGCACCAGCATTTTGCTCAATGATCATCTGATGCTTCTGACCTGTTGAAACGGTTGTAACCTCCACCTCAAGAATCCCATTCACATCATATGTATATCTGACATCTATACTTTCTTCTCCCCGAGGTGCTTGCGGAATCTGAAACTCCATTTCTCCCAGGAAAAGATTATTTTCAACGCGAGGACTCTCCCCCTGATACACATCCACACTTATGATCTTTTGATTATCTGCGGCTGTATATAGACGTTCTACCCGGCTAACAGGAATCGGAGTGTTACGTTCAATGATCGGAAAGTAATGTCCAGATGACGTTTGTCCGCTTGAACCTCTTCGCAGAACACTGGTTCCTAATGTATAGGGGCAAACGTCCGTCAAAATCATTTCATCCAGCGCTTGATCACGCTGCTTCAGCGCCACCTGAACCGCAGCTCCCAGTGCGACGGTCTCATCTGGGCTGATATTCGCATAAGGCATTTTCCCGAACATACGGCTGATAATTTGCTTAATCAGAGGCATTTTAGTCGCACCCCCAATCATCACAATCCCATCCAGATCGGAAGGCTGCAGAGAAGCATCCCGCAATGCTCTTTCTATCGGCTGTCTTAGACGTATTAGTAATGGTTGTACCAATTGCTCAAGCTCTGAGCGTTCTATAGTCAGCACGTATTCTTCCTCTTTAATAACTATCCGCATAGTCGCAGCAGACTCTGTACCAAGAATTCGTTTACTCTGCTCAGCCTGCTTATACAACATCGACCTCGTTATTGGTGTTAACGATTCAGCGTCCAGCTTATTCTTTTGGATAAAATAGGCCACTAGTATCTCTGTGAAATCTTCCCCACCAAGATAGTTATCTCCGGCAATCGACTTAACATCCATTACCCCTTCGAAAAGCTCCAGGATTGACACATCAAAGGTTCCTCCACCCAAATCAAAAACAAGAAATGAAGTCTCCTGATTCTGATGCAGGCCATAAGCGAGTGCTGCCGCCGTAGGTTCACTAATAAGCCGCTCTACTTGTAAGCCAGCCATCTCAGCCGCTTTCTTAGTTGCTTTCCGCTGAACATCATTGAAATAAGCCGGAACACTGATTATAGCGTTCGTTACGGACTCACCTAGATGATTTTCCGCATCCTCTTTCAGTGACCGCAGAACAAAAGAAGATAACTCTTCAGGAGTAAAAGTCATCGTACCTAGCGTGTATTTCTTTGCTGATCCCATAAAGCGCTTAAAAGTCGAGGCGGTTAGCTGTGGATGTGTAATCAGTCGTTCCTGTGCGATTCTTCCAACCAATACTTCTCCCCCTGCATCTACACTAACAATCGAGGGTGTTACATGCTCCCCGAGTACATTGGGAATAATTACAGCCTGACTGCCGTCCCAATAAGCAGCAAGACTATAGGTCGTTCCTAAATCAATTCCGATTGTTCTCACTACTATCTCCACTCCTTTTATATACAATAATATACAAAGAAAAGAGTCCAAGAATCGAAATGTCACTAATTCAACATATTTACATCCAGAGCATAATAATGAAATTGCACTTCTGCAATAGACATAAAAAAGGTATCTCAAAAGCCACAATGGCTGATGGAATACCTTCATTTTTTGGCGGAAAATATTTTTCTGTACATCATCTATAAAAAAACAGTCTCATTCGTTCTCTGGACGTCCTAACATCTGATCTATCTTCTCTTTTGCACCTTCCCATGAGGTCAATAATGGAAAAGCATATTGTTCACGGGCCCGCAAATTCCATGGATGCGGAATACAAAGCACTTTTCTTCCCTCCTGCAATGCCGGAACCAGGTTATGTACCCCGTCATCGATCAATAGATCGTAGTTAATAAGATTTTTCCGCTTACAGGTAAAGAAATTTTCAATCGGAATAAACGGCATATGCTTCTGCAGCCAGTTCCATTTTTCCACCACCGACTGGGGTTGGGCTGCCGTAACAATAATTACATCATAAGCGTTATGCAGTTTCTCCATTTCTCCTACGACATGTTCGTCAAACAGTTCAAGCTCTTCATACAGACCGGGCCGCCCATAGAAAATCTCTTGTGTACAATCCGGATGACGTAAATGATCCGTATTCCAATCAAGCATTTCCTCATACCGCAGCAGATGCGTGGGAAAATCATTATTATTATGGTATATGGCTCGCTTCACTAGATGGCAAATTGTATCATCCATATCTACTGCAATTATTGGCTTCCTCATCTGCGCCTCCATTATTTTTTTAGATTACACTTTAATTATATACAATGAAATTACGGTTTTCGTCGAGAGTTAATTAAAATCCCGGTTAATGTTTATTAAATGCTTCTACGCATTTTTGGCAGATACAAGCTTTCCCTCTCAGTTCTTCCGGGATCTGTTCTTGCAATTCGAGTGGAATTTCTGTATGGAAACACCAACAGTCACCGCCTTCAGCGCCACAACGATTCAATTCTTTACATAAAGGACAATGGCGTTCTTCAACCAGTATGTTCATCATATCCAAAATTTCTACTCCCCCAAAAATCACAAACTATTTATCTTTGGAAAACCATATCAATAAAATAAATCCAACTTCAATTTCTCTATTATTCCTACACTTGTGAACTCGGTTCACTTGCATTAAGATAGTGAACATTACGAACTCAAATGGGAGAATAACAGATGAATGATAAGAAGCTGAGCTTTTTAGATACCCTACATAGTGACTTACTTGCTACCATGGAAGAAGTATATAATCCTTGCAGGTTTGATTGCTCCGAACCAATTCTTGAACCGCAAAATGCGGAATACGGAGCATATATCTTTACCTTAAATGTGCTGGCCATTAGATTCCGGGTGGCTAAAATCACACCCACTAAAGTCGGGCAATTTGTGACACTATGGGAGCGAATTGGAGATCATCCCATCCAACCCTATGACATCTCAGATCCTGCTGATCTCTTCGTTATAAGTACACGAAATGGGAATCACTTTGGCCAATTTATTTTTCCAAAAGCTGTCCTAAGAGAACAAGATATTCTATCTGATAAAGGTGAAGGTGGAAAAAGAGCTTTTCGAGTCTACCCGCCTTGGGATATTCCCACGAGTCGCCAAGCTCAAAAAACGCAAACATGGCAGTCGGAATATTTCTTGGATATCCCTGCAAATAAACCCATAGACTACCTTCGTGCGCAAGCACTCTACGGTTTACCCGTAAATCTTACGGTCTGACCTATCTCCTCCACATGTCCCTTATCACCCTGCAAAATAAAATAATAGTATACATCATCTCCTATTTTCACCGCTTCGGGATATTTAATTATAAGCGCCGCTTGATGATTCCATTCCTCCCCTTGGTCAGCAGAAGGCATAATCAACTTTGCCTTCTCTTCCTCTTTCAACCTCTCTAATGTCAGTTCAGTAATTTGCGGATTGGACCCATAAGGCTTCAGCTGATGGGAGGCAACGATTTCAGCAACTTCATCTATTGATTGTCCCTCTCCAGACATAGCGGATAATTGAAAAAAACCATCCTCCCCCTGACCCTTCTTATCATCTGCTGAATCTACGACCCATTCCGTTGGATACTTCAAAGAGACTCCATAAGCATTGGAAGTAAAGGTTGCAAGCCCAGTTTGCGTAACCAGCATACCGATTACAGTACCTGCAAGTACAATAACCGCGATAACCAACACCCATAGCCACCGTTTTTTGTATACTCTTATTTTCACGATATCCCCCTAAATCAATAATTAGTTGACATGTACAATATTAGGAAATAAGATATAAACAAACATATGAGCAATCATTCATATGTATTAGTGAGGAGGAAATTAAAATGAGCGATCTTAAAAATATCCTATCTCTACTTCTTTTCTGCATCTTCCTAATTTCTTATCTATTAAAGCTCCTTATACTTTACAAGAAAAACCACATTAAAGGAAACGTTCTGGCTAAAGGCGCTAAACTATCTAAGATCCATTATACCGAGCTATTGGTAAAAACCTCTACTTTTTTATGGGGCGCAGTATGGTTTGTTTTTTCCGTAGCAGAGTCCTTTATGGTTACACTTGTAGACAAAACGTTTGATATTCCTGTAATTCACTTTAGCGGTGTGGGTGTAGCTGCCCTCGGGTGTTCCATTTTCATTCAAGCTATGATTGCTATGCGCACTTCATGGAGAGTTGGGATTGATAAGACTACTGTAACCAAACTCATCACACACGGTATTTATAAATATAGTAGAAACGCTGCATTTGTCGGGTTTGATCTCATGTTTTTGGGATTGTATCTGATGTACCCCAATCTGTTAACACTCCTAATATTCATTCTTAACATTGCCGCGATTCATTTACTAATTCTTCAAGAAGAGCAACATTTAATGTCCGTATTCGGAGATGAATATATCCAATATGCCAATAATACACCCAGATATTTTTTATTTTAAAATCTTTTATCAAGCTCCGATAATTTATATTCACTATATCATTTTACATTTTTTACAAGTCCAGAAAACATTCTCTTAATGTAACTACTATAATATGAGACTGTAAACATACATTAGGAGGGAAATTATGAAATCACCGAAAAAGTATGGCGTCAGAACAGCAATTGTAGCGACAGCGGCAACTGCTCTTTTTGTATCCAGCATAGTCACTACAAATGCACCTAATCAAGCAGACGCAGCATCTTCGAACACAAGAAATGTAATTCTGTTTATTGGAGACGGAATGGGTGCTGCTCAGCGTGATGCCATCCGGCTTGCCACCGTAGGTGAAAAAGGAAATCTAGCAATGGATTCCATGCCATACGTTGGATTAATTCATACAAGCTCCACTGTCCCTGTTACAGATTCGGCTGCTTCTGCTTCTGCTTATGCCAGCGGTGTGAAGACTTATAATGGTGCTATCGGAATGGATGCCGATAAAAAAAGTGTTAAGACCATTATGGAATATGCTAAAGATGCCGGGAAATCAACAGGTGTCGTTACCACTAGTCAGATTACAGACGCGACTGGCGCCGCATTTGGTGCTCACGTTGAAGACCGCTCAAAGCAAAGTGATATCGCTCTTCAGCTTCTGACAAAGAGCAAGGTTGATGTTCTGCTCGGTGGGGGTGAGGATTTCTGGTACCCGGCAGGCAATCCCGGCAAATTCCCAGATGAACCCGCTGAAGATCCTTCAGAAAAAAGCAAAGGAACGCAAGGTAACCTTGTGGATAAAGCTAAACAATTGGGCTACACCTATGTAACGAACAAAGCGGATATGCAAAAAGCAAAAGACGGCAAGCTGCTTGGAATATTCGCAAACGAGGAAATGTTCCAGCAAAAGCCTGAGGGTGAAGGAGATATTTATAATCCGGTGGTATCGCTGCCCGAGATGACTAAGAAAGCTATAGATACGCTAGCAACAAATAAAAAAGGATTTTTCCTTATGGTGGAAGAAGAAGGCACTGACGAATTTGCACATCAAAACAACGCTAAAATGACGATTAAATCAGGTCAAGAACTGGACAAATCCGTGCAAGTAGCCAAAGACTTCGCCAAAAAGAATCCAGATACACTGGTTCTAGTGCTTGCCGACCATGAGACCGGCGGATTTTCTATTGAAGCAGTTGACGCAGATGATGAGTCCGGTGACGGCATATCCAAAGAAGACGGTCCATTCGCCATCGCCAATTCCAAACACAATTTTGTAGTGGACTGGACGACCTCAGGCCATACTGCGGTTGATATTCCAATTACAGCTATGGGCAAAAATGCACAATTATTTACTGGAATCTACGAAAACACCGAAGTATTCACCAAGCTTATGCAAGCATCAGGTTTTAAAGCCAATAAATAAAAGCAAATAATAAAAGACTAGCCAGATTTTTTTCTGGGTAGTCTTTTTCATTTTAAAATACAGTATTTACTTAGCATCTGTTCGCACAACAAAAAGGATATCCTTAGTCTGATCCGCCCATTTACCTGTCAGATGAAATCCTCTGATCGTTGCTCCAGGCTCATAATCTTTACTATTTGAACTCAAAAAGGCTGCCAGATTAGACTCAAGTTTAAACGTTGCTTTTCGATCTGCGAATTAGTGGATGGTTTCACCAAGCTTTACATAAGGAATAGAAGCAGCAGAATCCTTCATTAGTGCTTGAAAAAGCGCACTCTCATCATCCAGTTCTATGCCCACCTCTCTGGAGAGGGGTTCAACTAATCTGATGTGAAATATTCGATTCCCAATATGATCAAACCCAAAATAAAGATGATGATACCAATCACAAGCGGAAAACCTAAAGCTAAACTATGAATCGATTTTACAAATATACCGTTAATTAACGATTACAGCGAGGTGTGTTTATAAAATTCTATTTTTATAGCTAATCCAACGGTTTCCTTATGCTTCTAATTTACGTGACAGCTCCTTAATTAACTCGATCTCTCGTAAAACCATACTTCGGGTGTAAAAATAGAGCTCCTCAGAGTAATCCATATCCTCACTATTGCCAACTACTTTGGATAACTGCTGTAAATGGTCCAGCTTTTCGTTCATATAAGTCTCTCTGTAATCAAGCAATCTTCTACGTGTCTCCTGATCCAAAAGCTCATAATAAGCAAGACGAATAGACCATTCATTATCAATTCGAATAGTCTCCAGCGTAAATTCTGTTAAGCAGGTGTTAAACCGCTCCTCACCCTCAGTAGTTATAGAATATACATAACGTTTAGGCCGGCGTTCCTGAATTTCCGTTTTTTTGATTACCCATTTTCGCTTTTCAAATAATTTCAGCTTTGGATAAAGCGAGTTATTGTTTACGATTTTATCATTGCCCATTACAAAAATAATGTTTTTTTTAATTTCATAACCATGTTTGGCCCCTTTCATTAATTGGGCCAGAATCAAAACTTCAATATCCATAATCATCCTCCGGGCTTCCGGAATACGTATCCGGTTCATCATTTTCTTATATTACCTCAATTACTACATTCCTGCCAAATCACTCGTGATTTTTTGCACATACTTCCACCCTGTTCTTTCGCTAATATAGGTTAAAATAACCTATTTATTTTCAACCTATATGTAGAGAGGAAGTTATCATATGGAATTCACACATTTATTTAGCAAGGGCACAATCGGAAATATGGAGCTTAAGAACCGGGTCATTTTACCAGCGATGGGCACGAAAATGAATGCGCCGGGTGGATACGTCAGTGATCGTCTGATTGATTACCATGTAGCACGAGCTAAAGGCGGCAACGGCTTAAATACTGTAGAAGTAACAACTATTCACCCAACGGCGGCCTCCGATGATGCTCCTGCCCTTTATGATGATAAATTCATTCCAGGTATGGCTCAATTAGCATTAGCTATTCGAGAGGCAGGAGGCAAAAGCTGTCTACAGTTATGGCATGGAGGTAAAGTAACTCCCAACCTAATTCAGGTCTCCTCTTCACCTGTTCCGTTTGAAGGCGTGACTCATATACCACGTGAACTTGCGCATCATGAAGTCGGCGAGATGGTTCAAGCTTACGCAGATACAGCATTACGTGCGAAGAAAGCCGGATTTGACAGTGTGGAATTCCATGCCGGCCATGGTTATTTGCCCCAACAATTTCTAAGTCCTGCAATGAATTTTCGTCAGGATGAGTACGGCGGTTCTTGGGAGAATCGCTGCCGCTTCCCGCTGGCTTGTATCCGGGCTATCCGGAAAGCGGTTGGACCTGGGTTCCCTATCTTGATGAGAATCTCTGCGATTGAGGATCTACCGGGCGGACTTACGCTGGAAGATATGAAGCTCTTCTCAAAGCTCGCTGAAGAAGCTGGAATTGATGCTATTAATGTATCTCGTGGGGTCCCTGCTGGCGCTGCGATTAAATATGAAGTTCCGCCGATCGATTTACCTGTAGGCTTCAATGTAGATAACGCAGCACAAATTAAATCTGTGGTTAACATCCCTGTTATTGCCGTAGGCCGTATTAATGATCCAGCAATTGCAGACCGGATTATTGCGGAGGGTTTGGCTGATTTTGTAGCCATTGGGCGTGCGCAGCTGGCAGATCCGGAATTCTGCAATAAAGCTTTAGCCGGACGTGCAGACACGATCGTTAAATGTGTGGGTTGCGACCAAGGCTGCTTCGATGGATTCGTGAATCCTAATGTTCCATTTATCAGCTGTGTGTTTAATCCTGCAACCGGCCGTGAAAGTGAATATGAATTGCAGCAAACGAGTATCCCAAAAAAAGTACTTATTGCTGGTGGTGGCCCTGGCGGATTAGAAGCAGCTGTCACCCTGAAACGACGTGGGCATCATCCAATATTATGCGAAAAAAATAACATTCTGGGCGGACAGCTTTATATTGCCGGTGCCGCACCACGTAAAGAGGAAATGGCTGCAGCCGCTCTGAATATGGGAGAAACCGCTAAACGTGAAGGTGTAGACATTCGAATGAATACAGAGGTTACACCTGAATTAATCCAGGAAATTGCTCCAGATGAGGTCATTCTTGCAATCGGATCTTCTCCTGTTATTCCGCCTGTGGAAGGCATCGACAGTTCACATGTGGTCAATTCACATGATGTGTTATGGGGAACGGTTCATCCAGAAGGAAGAGTCGTTATTATCGGCGGTGGTTTAGTGGGGCTTGAGGTCGCAGAACTGCTTGTAGAGCGCGGACATCAAATCACTGTAGTTGAAATGCAAGCTGATGTTGCTAATGATCTAGGGCTTCTGCGTAAAATCTGTGTCATGGAAAGTCTATATGGACATGGCGTTGAATTAATGACCAACAGCAAATGTATGGCGATTCAAGGGGATAGCGTAATTGTTGAAAAAGACGGCGAACGTCACAGCCTACCTGCTGATTATGTAGTAATTGCTGTAGGTTCACGCGCCCTCAACAAACAACCCCTTCAGGACTTCTTGGAGGAAAGCTCCATCCCTTATCATGTAATTGGCGATGCGGTGCAAGCGCGTAGAGCGCTGAATGCGATTTGGGAAGGCGCTGAATTAGCTAGACGAATCTAATTAAGCTAACTATATGCTTCATGAAAATAACCCGGCAGGTCCGCCCTGCCGGGTTATTTTTTACTCAGAGTGCATTCGTGAGCGGCTATTCGGTAATCGGTATCCATTTAATCCTTCACCCTTCACCCTTCACCCTTCACCCTTCACCCATTATGCCGTTCGGACTCAGGAGACGCTATTGAGCTAAAAATAGCCTTTTTACGAATCTATCGGACCCAGATGCCGCTATTCCGCAAAAATAGGGATCAAAAGAGGTGCTGCGACGGGAATAACTGCATTGGAGTCCGAAAAGCTCAGCAAATCAGCATTTAGGTGTTAATAAGTGCAACGGTGTCCGTTAGCGAGAAAGAAGCACACAAAAGTATGGTAAGAAAGATGAAAATGGTGAGAATGATCAGAATGGTGAGAATGGTGAGAATAGTGAAATACTCATCTCAATGACCACTCACAATCATTTTGAGTATCGGCAGCCCAATAAATGAGGCATATCGCTCAGCTTCTTTAAGAACCAACTTTTCCGTATCGCCCAGCTCGGCAAAAGGATGGATCATAATCTCAATCCCCTTGGTCTTTAGGGTTCTTTTCCATGTACCCACAACCTGACCCTCCACAACAATCATCGGAAGAAAAACACCATTATTCCCCGGAACTATTAAAGGAGCAACGTCGGGCTCTAGAACGGCACTTCGGTCTTTATAACCCAGAATGTACTCATCAAAACCCGGAACCAGATGAACGCCGGAGTCCTCAGCAGCTGGCTCTAGCCGATCAGCAGACATCCAATACTCACTGCCATCAATAACCTCTGATTGCAGTTGACTTTTGGCCGCTTCCAGACCTCTTCTAGCATCGGTAAGGGTGATGCCTACCCACCAAGCAAAATCTTGAACAGTTGCTAAACCATGTCCGGTGAAATATCTCCAAGCGAGTTCATACAATGATTCATCGTAAGAAAGTTCTCGAAACTGTGGCACCCATTCCTCTAACAAAACAATCGTTTGCTGCTTACCATTCATCGGTCCGAAACAAATCAACCCTTGGTACGCAACATTCCACAACATATGATAACCACGCTGGTTCCCTGTGTGAATACCTTCTTCTTCTATTAGCTGAAGTAAAAGAGCACGATCTAGCTGCTTTCCACCTTGTAAAGCATTAACTATAATATGTCTACAACGTTCTAGTGTCTGATCATCTAGCCCAAGCTCTGCATTCCGCCGCTTTGTTTGTCCTGCTAAACGCGGCACAGATAGCTGATGCATCCACTTTACATCTTCCGGTGGGACAAAATGAAGCGTACCTCGCAGCGTCCAATTCAGAATCATCTTGCGATCAGCGATAGCACGCTCTATATCAGCTAAACTCGAAGATGGAATACGTAACCCGATCGCCCACATCGCCTGCATGTAATCCTGCGCCTGTACTGCCCCTAATTCTTTAACGACCTGTTCGGGCTTGATTAGCTTGGAATCAACGATCTTCTGGTTATATAAACGTTGCGCAGCTATCATTTTATTCGTCACACTTTGCCTCCTTAAGTGATCCTTCTCAAACCATCGTTTAACTTTATTGGAATAATTTTAATATAATTTTTTCCAATCTCATAGTTTTTCTTATTTCTTAGCTGTGGCCCGTCTTACGGCTGGTGCGACTACCGATCCCAACAAATCAATGATTTGCTCAACCTGAGCATAAGGTAAACCACCAATATCAATCTGAGCCAGAAAACGATTGTGTCCGTACAGCTCATGTTGATAAAGGATTTTTTCAATAACCTGTTGTGGGCTGCCTACGAGCAGCGCATTTCTCACACTCATGGCTTCAGCAAATTGGTCTTTAGGGTACGCTGATCCACGAAGCTCTTTCATCATGTGATTTAAATATGGGTAATAGTTACGGAATGCTTGCTGTGAATCTTTATCGATATATAAAAGGGTGGTTGTACCCACCGGCAGCTCTGCCGGATTAAAACCTGATTGTGCGGCAACCTGACGATACATATTCACAGAGGTCTTGAACGCTGAAGCAGGTCCACCTAGAACAGCCAGCATCATCGGGATGCCCATTCTTCCTGCCTTAACTGCACTTGCCGGAGGTCCACCAACCGCTCGCCAGATAGGCAGTTTACCATTCAGAGGCTTCGGAAAAATCTCCATATCATTCAGAGCAGGACGGAATTGCCCTTCCCAGGTAATTCTTTTTTCGTTATTTATTTTCATAAGCAATTCAATCTTCTCTTCGAACAATTCTTCATAATCCCTCACGTCATATCCGAACAGTTCATAAGCTCCTAATCGTGATCCACGTCCAGCAACAATTTCTGCTCTGCCTCCGGATAACAAATCCAATGTCGAAAATTCTTCATGTACACGTACAGGATCCGCTGTGCTCAATACAGTCGCTGAACTGATGAGTTTGATTCGTTCCGTTGCGTTTGCTATAGCTCCAAGTACGACCGATGCTGCTGAAGTAATAAATTTCGCCTGATGACTCTCCCCCACTCCAAATACATCTAATCCAGCATCCTCTGCTAATTTGGCGGCAGCAATGATCTCTTGAATCCGTTGTCGTTCACTGATTGGTTTACCTGTTAAGGCATCTGCAACATGATCACCTAAAGTATATAAACCTATTTCTAAACCCTTATTCTCGTCGATTCTATATTGTTCCATCATGATGATGTCCTACTTTCTTAGCTGTATTATTGGATAGGATGAAGCTTCGATGCAATCTCTTCCCGGCGTTCTTCCAGAAAAGAAGGCAAGGTCAAATTCTCGCCCAATGTGTCAAAAGATTCATCAATCTCAAACCCTGGACCATCTGTAGCAAGCTCGAAAAGAATATGGTTCGGATCACGGAAATACAAGGAATGGAAGTAATAACGATCAATGACCCCTGTGTTCTTGAACCCTGCAGCTGTGATTTTAGCAGCCCATGCGGTTAATTCTTCCAGATCCTTCACTCTTATAGCCACATGATGGACACTCCCTCTTCCCGGTCTTTCCCGGTCTTGATCATTAACTTCTTTGAGCTGAAGTTCAGTGTACAAGCCGCCTTTAGCTGTTTCATAAATATCCACCATAACCTTCGGATCACCCATGGATGGAACTCTACGAACTTGTGTATAGCCTAAAATATCCTCCAAAACAGCCTTTGTACGGCTAGCCTCACGGACAGTCAATTCAACGGGACCCAATCCAACAATGGCATATTGTGGTGGAATATCATCAGTAATCCAAGGTTCTACCAGCTGAGTCACATTATCTTTTTCTGCGGACACCAGATGAACCGTTAATTCATCACTATCCTGAAAAGTAAGCGAATTGCGCTCCTCTATACTTACGATAGCTTCATGAGCAACTTCAAATGTATCTAATCTGCTAGCCCAATATACTAAAGCCTCATCGCTAGGAACGAGAAGAGAGATTGCAGAAATACTGTTCGTTCCTTTCCGGGTCTGGCCTGCATTCGGCATTTCAAAAAAGGATACCTCGGTGCCTGGAGCGCCATTAGAGTTGCCATAGAATAAATGGTACATGGTTGGATCGTCCTGATTTACGGTTTTTTTGACAAGTCTTAGTCCCAGTACCTCTGTATAAAACCATAGGTTTTGTTTAGCGTCTTTAGTAATCATTGATACATGATGTTGTCCGGTTATTTGTGGTTGGCTCATTTTAATTTCCTCCTAATATGATTATGGTTTACTAGTAAACTGATGCTGAAAAAAGGAAGCTTTATTCAGAATAAAGCTTTTACAATACTACTGAACTCCTTGTGGAATTCGATTCTCATTCAGGCTATGGCGGTGAATCTTCTTAAGCATGCTGTAAAATACTTTCTTCTCGTCGTCCGTCAGTGGATCGAATAACGAAGCTTGGAAATCCGATTGCAAAGGAAGAACCTTCTCGATAAGCGCTTGGCCCTTTTCAGTTAAAGAAATATACTTCACCTTCCAATCCTGCTTGCGTTCAATCCATCCTTCTTTTTCTAATCTGCCAAGCATATGTGATACTCCACCTTTAGTAATGGTTAAATGCTCGGCCATTTCCATCTGTGTCACAGGCTGATGTAATAGTATTTGTACTAACGCATCAAACTGGCTAACCGTTAAATCAAACTGCTTCAAGAACTCATTGGAAAGATCGTTACTATTGTCATAAACTCTTACCAGCCGCAGCCAGATCAATAAGCTTAGTTTGTTGTCTTCAGTGAATCCATTGTCTCGCATTATGCCACATCCATTGCTTTGGAATTGGATCTATTTGATTATCAGTTTACTAGTAATCTGATATGAAGTCAAATTTCGTATTAACTTAAGAAATAGAGAAGCACAGATAAACCATTACTAAGCATGTGCGCGCCTATAGGCACTAATATATTTTTTCTTTTCTCATATAGGTAGGCAAAGATTAATCCAGCAGCCATATAGGAGAAGACATTCCACATTTCGTTATAGTTGCTCTGGAACATCACGGCTCTATAGACATGCTGGAAGCCAAATAAAAAGGAGGATATCAGATAAGCCAGAAGACGACTTTTCCTGCGGATCGTTCTATAAATGGTAACCCGATATACTAATTCTTCAATCACGGGGCCAATCCATACCACGTTCACTGTAAAAATAAATGGATACCAGGACAACATTGCCCGTAAATCCACCTCATTAACAGACTTTGTAATAGGATGAAAAATGGAAATTAGTATGGGAATCAACATACTTCCGATGATAATAATCAAACAAAGTCCCCAAACCATCCATAACATATTACGGACCCAGTATTGTCTGAAATCATGAATAGCTTGTTTATAGAATCCCCTAAAACCTATAATCACTCCTATGTAGATCAGACTATTCAACAGTAAGGCCATTCGATTTTGTTGTTCTGGCTGCCAAATAAAAACATGGTTGAGAATCCCCATAACCGGCCTGATCAAGAGAATGGAGAACAACCCTAAAAAGTACATTACTGCTAATATAACGCCTAAGATCAATTGCCTTTTACTTAATTTTTCATCAATCATTATAATCTAATCCCCCAAGTAAAATTGTTAATAGACTGAATATCAACCATTTTAGCATTGGGAAATTTCATACGACTTAATGTAATCTTACATAGACCTTAAATTTGCCGGTTCAGCTCAATTATAATTTCAAACTGGTTATCTTGCGTATTCAGCTGAACAGTCCCTCCATGAGCAGCTATTATTTTTTGAACAATGAGTAACCCTAATCCAGAACCTGCCGGGTTCAAGGCTGATGGTTGGCCGTAATTAATAAAAGTAAGCTTGGCTCCATCATTCACCTTTTCCAGCACAGCTTGAAACGTAGAACCTTGCTCCTGATAAGCGATGGCATTATAAAGCAGGTTTGAGAATACTCGATTCATTCTTTTTTTATCAAACTGTAGAATTATTTCTTCTGGCTCGATTACAAAATCAGGGATCAGACCCGCAGCCTCAAGCTCGGGCAACATATGTATCATTTCTTCTCTCAAATATTCTGAGAAATCATCTGTTGTAACATCCAAGCGGAATTCGGGACTTTCCATTCTCGATAATTCAAACAAATCCTGAATCAATACATTGGCACGGATACTATTTTCGTATATTATTTTGGCAAATTCCAAATGTTCTATCCGACCGCTCACCTGTTCTTTTAGTTCAAGCTCTGCGTAACCCATAATACTTGTTAATGGATTTTTTAAATCATGGGATATATCCAATATTAGATTTTTTCGATTGTTTTCACTCTGTTCTTTTAACGAGGTCTGGATCTGAATCACTTCTGCCATATGATTAAAAGCCTGCTCCAGTTGACTAAACTCCCGATTCCCGCCTACCTGCACTCTTGCTGAATAATCCCCATTCTTAACTTTTTCAACAGCAGCGGACAACTGGTCTAAGGGTTTAATGAAACTAACCGCCGTAATTCTCGCATAAATCATCGTGCTTAGAATCAGAATAAACAAATAACCTAACCCAATAAACCCAAGCATTTGAAGGGTATGATCCTGCATAGGTGAATCTGAATTCCAATGGAAACTGCCTGTCATTTTCACTTGTATAGGTAAAGAGACGATCAGCCAAAATTGTTCCTGCTCATTATATTCAACAGTGATCATATCTTTGTTAGCGCCAGTATTCATTAGAAAATCCGTAAATTCTTTGACACTAATCTGCTTGGACGTAAATGGATTGTTGCCAATGGAATGTATGACTTCGTAATTGGAATTCACAACCTGTAAACTGCCCCCGACATCATTAACAACACTAGTGTCAATTCTTTGATAGTCATTTTGCATAAGCTTAGCAGCCGTTAACTGATTATAAATAATGTCCTTAGATCCCAGCCTGTTCATGCAAAACAAAGCAACAATCACCAATATCGTTATAACCGTTGTTATAAGAAAGATCGCGATATAGTTTTTTAACAATTGATAGGATATATTTTGTTTTCTCATCTTATTTACCTGGGTTGTAGAATTTGTAACCTAGTCCACGCACTGTAACGATATATTCGGGATGGTGTGGGTCCCGTTCGATCTTATTCCTTAGACGGCTGATGGTAACCATAATCGTATTATTATCACTATAGAAATCTTCTTCCCACGCCGCTGCATATAACTTTTTGGGCGTAAAAATTTGATTAGGACTCTGCATCAGACATTGTAACACCTTATATTCCTTGGCATTTAGAAGAACTGGACTTTCATTTATGTACAACATACATTCCTTTAAATTCAGCTTCAATTCTCTATGTTGGATTGTTTCTTCAGTTATCGATTGGCTAAGATCGTATACATTTCTTCGTCTCAGCTGCGCCTCAACCCTAGCCACAAGCTCTGAAGCACTAAATGGCTTCACCATATAATCGTCTGCTCCAAGGCCTAAGCCCACTATCTTATCAATTTCTTCACCGCGGGCAGTTAACAAGATAACCGGAATATGGCTTTTCTCTCTTATCCGTCGCAGCAGATTAAGCCCATCAAGCCTGGGCATTACAATATCCAGAATGGCAAGATTTATTTCATGTTGATTAACAACCTCTAAAGCCTCAATGCCATCCTTGGCTTCGAATACTCGATAGGATCGATCTTCTAAATGTATTTTCACTAGTTTTCTTATATCAGTTTCATCTTCAGCAATCAGTATATTCATCGCTTAATTCCCCTAACTATTCTCAAATAGCTGAGTCTTTTCACTCAGTATAACTTGCCAATACCACTTCGGTATATAAAGCCTAAAGAATACATCTGGAACATCATGATTAAAATACCCATGGATTCAACCCGATGCGAACTCTGGACTCGTTAGTGCACACCAAGGAATGCGATTAAATTCCTCCCAAGGATCACCATAATCAAATCTATCCTTTGACCAGCCCTTATGAACCGGTTCAACTACCTCCCATGTAGAAGCATTCAGGATGTCACTAAAAAATGGAATCATTTCACGACCTCCTTTTAATCAAACTGCTTCACAAAATAGAAAAATTTTCTTATTTATTTCTCAGAAGATTATTTTATTCAATTGATGTTGGAACAACAATAGTGTATGATGCATAGTATAGATCGAATACTGTATGACACATAGTAAGTATAAACGACTTCGACGTCCTCTTAAGGACAGCAAGCGTCTAAACCAAAAATATAAGAACAATTTATAAGAGATTATAAATCCTTATATTTTAAATAATGAGGTGGGTGAATGAGTACTTTATTAAATTCTTTAATCACAGAGCTTAGAAGAGGTACGTTAACGCTAGCCGTTTTAAGTCAATTACGAACGCCCCAGTATGGATATTCGCTCGTTCAATTGTTGGAGGAATCCAGCATCATCATCGATCAAAGCACCCTATATCCATTACTTCGCCGACTAGAGAAACAGGAATTAGTGACGAGCAGTTGGGACACATCCGAGAGCAGACCCCGTAAGTATTATGTTCTAAGTGACTATGGCGTAGAGATTTTTTTACAGCTAAAGGAAGAATGGCTTAAGAATTCGAAAGAACTCTACGGCCTATTACAAGGGGAGGATGACCATGAAGCTGATTGAGATTTACATTCATGAAGTTACTCGGAGGTTACCAGAACAAAATCGGGAAGACATCGCATTAGAATTACGATCAACCATCGAGGATATGTTACCGGATGATTATGACGAAAAAGAGGTAAAAGCCGTCCTTGCAAAATTGGGCAATCCAGCTATTTTAGCTAGTGAGTACCGCGATCAGCCCATGTATCTCATCGGCCCACGCTATTTCGATTTATATGTTACGTTATTAAAAATGATTATACCCATCGCTGTAGTTGTTTCTTTAATCGCTCTGGTTGCTGATTACTTGATTGGCTACAGCGGCGATAAAACAGTTGCGGATATTGTTACTGCAGTTATAAGTACAGGAATTGGAACCTTTCTTGAAGTAGGCATCCAAGTCTTTTTCTGGATAACTGTTGTGTTCGCTATTATCGAACGGGCGGATAAAGGAAAGGAAGGTCATCCTCTTACTACAAAATTAAGGAAATGGACTCCTGATGATTTGAAGGATATCGCGCTTGTCCATAAGAAAAAAGCAATTACAAGCTTCGAAGTGTTCGGAAGTTTACTGTGGACTGCCATTTGGGCTACTGTTTATTTTAATGCTGAACAACTGATCAGAGTCTATAGAGGCGGTGAAGGCGCACTTAACTTCGTAGCCCCAGCTTTTAATCAGCATGTATTACTTGATTATTGGCCAATTATTCTTATTGTGATCGGATTAGAAGTCGCGTTAACTATATATAAATTAATCAAGAGACAATGGACTAGAGAATTAGCATTATGTAATACGGTCCTTGAGCTCATTGTACTTATTGTATTCGCTGTTATCCTTATAAATCCGAGTGTATTCAACCAAGAATTTATTAATTACATGTCTAATTTATTAAACACTACAGCTAACCAATTTGAAACGGGACTAGTAGGTGGAGGAATAGCAATCTTGATTTTAGTCGCGGTCCTCAATATATATGAGGGCTTCCGCAAGGCTCGCCTTTAGTATTCACAGAACGGCGATTCTCCTGTTATTTGGAGAATCGCCGCTTTGTTTTCTGACTCGTTGAATGCCTGCTTCAAATGCTTCAACAACTTCAACATTGTCACCCCCCTCTGAGAGTTGCGGACCCAGATGACGTTATTTGCACATTTTCTGCCTTTGGAACAGGGCTTCGGACTCCAATGACGCTATTCCCTAGAATCAGCTCCAAATCGGGGGTGTTTCAAGGCAATAGCGGCTATGCGGTCCGTTGGCATCCCAAAAGTGCGATATTTCTGGGTTTAGAGACATCTGTGTCCGATAGGTGTTTCGTATGTGCAAATGTGGGCGAAGAATACGAAAAAAAGGAGTTGTCTCAGCAGCCATTCAGGGCATATGGGACAACTCCTTCTGATTTAATTAAATAGTTCAAGCTCGATAACCGTATCCATCTCATCAGGTAACATCGCGCCTTTTAATGTAATAAAAGCTCCACCGTCAACATCCGAATATTCCTCAGCCATCCACGGCACCTCCACCTTTAGCTCGGTACCATCACGTAGTAATCTTGCCTTTTTAATCTTCCCTTTCAGACCTTGGAAATAGATCGGGCCAATTCCACGGTCGTAGACATGCGCATACAATTTATTGCCCTTTTGCGTATAACGTCCCCACTCCGGCTTAGGTAGCAAAGACTTCCCGCATCCATAAATACTATCTCCATTAAGGCGCATCCACTCCCCAACTTCGTCAAGGATAACCAGGGATTCCCGCGTCATTTCACCTTTGGCATCTGGTCCAACATTGAGGAGCAGGTTACCATTCTTACTGATACATTCGACCATCGTACGGATGACTTGCTTGGTCGATTTATAATTCTTATCCTCGGAATGATAACCCCAGTTGTCATTCAGGGTAATGCAGGCTTCCCAAGGGATGGATTGGCCGTTTACGTCAACAATGCCGCCAGGCGGAATGATCTGCTCGGGGGAGAAGAAATCACCAGCATACTCCTCAGGTTCTGCCGCACGAATATTGCCACCTAATCGATTGTCGATAATAATATCAGGTTGTATGGAACGAATCATCCGGATAAGCTCCGTCGCCTTCCACTTCTCCCCTGTCATATTATCGTAGGAGAAGTCAAACCACATAATGTCGATTTTACCGTAATTGGTGAGCAGTTCCTTTACTTGCCCATGCATATACTCCAAGTATCTATCGAAATCAATCGGCTTATCTTTGACCGCTTCGTTATCCCGATCAGGATGTGCCTTATCTCCATAACCGGGATAATCCTCATGGTGCCAGTCTATGATAGAGTAATATAGACCTACTGCAATCCCTTCAGCACGGAAAGCGTCTACATATTCCCGCACTAGATCACGTCCAGCGGGCGTATTAGTCGCTTTGAAATCAGTCAGCTTACTATCGAACAGACAGAACCCGTCATGATGTTTGGTCGTAAGCACAGCATATTTCTGACCCGCAGCTTTGGCTGCACTTGCCCATTTCTTCGGGTCATATCGAGAGGCGTCAAATTCATCGAAATACGTCATGTAATGCTCTCTACTCATCCGCTCGTTGCCGCGTATCCATTCCCCTCTAGCAGGAATTGAATATAATCCCCAATGGATAAACATCCCGAACCTATCCTGTAAGAACCATTTCGTTCTTTCTTCTCTTGTACCCATCTCTCCAACTCCTCCGTTAATGAAAGCTGTGATCAATCATTCACTCCACCTAAGCGGTATGAAATAATGCAGCTGCTCCAATTAGGCCTACATCGTCTTTGAGCGCGGCAGGTTCAATTGTAAAAGTACCCTTATAAGGATCCATGATAAATAGCTCCGTCTTCTCCACCAGTGCAGGGAATAACAAATCTCCAGCCTTACTCACGCCTCCACCGATCACGATCCGATCAGGATTGAACGTATGTACTGCATTGGCTAGACCTAGTGCCATATAATGAATACTCCGGTCAATAACCTCGACGGCCACGGGATCGTTAAGTGCCATGGCTTCAAATACGTGCCGCGAAGTAATTTTTTCTCCATTTATATTAGCCAGTTCCGTAATCATCGACGGTCTGCTCTCCATACTTCGCAGCGCCATATCCCGAATCGCTGTGCCCGAAGCGAAAACTTCCCAGCAGCCGAATCTTCCACAGCTGCATTCCGTTCCGTTCGGGTCAATAATATTATGACCTAGTTCACCAGCAAATGAATTTTTGCCAAGAAGCAGCTTGCCGTCAATGACGATACCTGCTCCAATCCCTGTGCTAAAGGTAACATAAACCATGTTGTCTGCACCTTTGCCAGCACCTCGGACATACTCTCCCCAAGCCGCAGCGTTCGCATCATTCACTACCTTTACTTCAACGCCTAGCTCCAACTCCATCCAGTGCTTCAGTGGAACATTGTCCCACTCCGGAAGATTGGTGCCGTGAATAACGATCCCGTCCTGGCTATTTACAGCTCCGGGAGAAGCCAGACCCACTCCTGTGAGTGGTCGCCCTTCGGATACGGAGCGGATCATATCGATCATTCGCTGCACCACTTCTTTAGCGGTACGTGCCCCAGCCGTTTCCATCAATTCCCGTTTCAATACGGTCCCCTTTGAATCAAACAATGCTGCGGCAATTTTTGTGCCTCCTAAATCGATTCCAACTACGTAGCTATCAACCTTCTGCATAACCCATTCACCTTTTCACTATCTATTATTAGCCGTTAGAATGAATACTCTCCGCTAACGCCCGTAAGGCTGCTGGATCGATTGGCGACAAAGCGTCTTTGTCATAACGTACAGCCGACCCAAAATGTACTTCTGTTACTCCAGTCTGATGTATAAATGAAGTAATACCTTCCGGCTTCAGACCGCTTCCAGCCAGTATACTTACCGATTTCCCCCTTGATTCCTCGACTAGCTTCCGCATAGCAGGAATAGCTTCAGGTGCCGGACCTGGCCCGGCAGAAGTGAGCACACGCGTAATTTGCGGATACTTACAAAGCGTTCGATAACCTTCTATTTGATCCTTCAACTCATCAAAAGCACGGTGGAAGGTTACTTGCAATCCCTCGGTCAACGGCAATAATGTTTCAAGCGCTCGCTCGTCGATAGTCCCTTCTGGAGTTAACGCACCAAGCACAATCCCCGCCGCACCGCTGGCTGCAATTTGCTTTATCTCTGCTGCCATGGTCAAAATGTCATACTTTGAATAGCAAAAAGAACGGCTATGCGGGCGAACCATAACAAACGCAGGAATGTTAACCGATTTGGCAACTTGTTGCACCAATCCTATCCCTGGTGTTAATCCGCCTTCCGTAATCGCAGTAATGAGCTCCAGGCGGTCAGCCCCATTCGCTTCGGCTGTAAAAGCATCGTCCATACAAGTAGCGATGACTTCCAATCTCATAACTTTCCTCCACTCTTCCGGTTGTTATTGTTGTGCCTGTTTCATAACATAATCAGCGAGCAGTCGAGCACCATAGCCCGTTGCTCCAGCTTCTGAATACCCCACATCCTGTTTGTACTGAACCGTCCCAGCCATATCAATATGGACCCAGCTCAGCGATTCCGCTACAAAGCGCCGTATAAAAAGCGCTGCTGTAATCGCACCTGCAAAAGGTGAAGTACTAACGTTGCGCAGATCAGCGTAATTGCTTCGAAGATCGACTTCGTATTCATCCATAAGCGGCATGGGCCACAGTCGTTCTCCATTGCGCTCACCGATTTCGACGAGGCTCTGCGTCATCTCTCCATCACCCCATATGCCGGCGATACCTAATCCTAACGCTGCGCCAACATTTCCAGTAAGTGTTGCAATATCAATGACCTTAGTTGCCCCGATATTTGCTGCATGAATAAGAGCATCCGCGATAATAAGCCGCCCTTCGCCATCCGTATTTGCAACCTGAACCGTCAGCCCATTAGGATAGCGTATAACAGACGATGGCAGCACTGCTTCAGCATCTGGTACGTTATCAACAACTGGGATCAACGCGGTCACATTTACATGAGCTTGATTCCGCACTAAAATATCCAGCGCCCCAAGAACAGCTGCTGCGCCACCCATGTCCATACGTGCATCGCTAATATCACTTGCGGTCTTAACATTCATCCCACCCAAATCGAAGGTAACACCTTTACCCACCAATGCCAGCATTGGCAATTCAGGGTTACTCTCATAGCGAATTTCAACGAGGGCTGGGGAGTGTTTACTGCCTGCTCCAACCGCCAGCAACCCATTCATCTGTAGGTCAACCAGCTCCTGCCCCCGGTAGACATGAACTTTCACTGCTGCGTTATCACGCTCGAAATATTCGACCATCCATTCTGCGAACCGATCCGGATTTAGAGTCCCGGGCACCTCATTCACCAGATCGCGAGCAACCACTGCTCCTTCAGCGCGCATGCGGCCAGTACTTAGTACAACTTCCAGTTCAAGCTTAGTCAGTTCAGGCCAATCGGCTGTCTGGAGCAGCAAATCAACTGAAATGTCTATTTTAGTAACACCACGATAGGTTTGAAAACGATATAATCCGAGAAGCCAGCCTTCAATCCATGCTTGCAGCTCATCCGCAGCGGAAATATCACTTTCTGCTGTCCTACGAACAAATGAAGCTGAATTTCGTCCTTCTCTTAGGGCTGTACGGGCGGCAGAGCCCGCTGCTCGGCGAACTTTCTCAAGCGTAAGAGCCCGGCGTTTTCCCATTCCGATAGCTATCACATCGGACTCTTCCTCAGAGCGAGCATATAACCATGTCACACTGCCACTCTGTTTGTGAGCTTCTCCCAGCCGAAGAGGAAAAGGCTCCTCTTCATAGGCTAAGTAGATAAGCGTATCCGCCCCATTAGCGGAATCGAACAAGATATTCATAGCTGTCCCTTCTTTTCCGTAAAGTGTACTCACATTTAAAATTATCGTTCTAGTTTCAACATTTCTTCATCAAACAGATGACAAGCGAGCTCATGACCTGGTTCAACTTCCCGGAATACAGGCACATGTTGCTTACAGATTTCCATACAGGAAGGGCATCTTGTATGAAAACGACAGCCCGTCGGCGGATCAACTGGACTTGGAAGATCCCCTTTTAGAATAATGCGTTCCTTCTTCAAGCTTGGATCGGGCACGGGAACTGAAGATAGCAGCGCTTGGGTGTAAGGATGCAAGGGACGGTCATACAATGTATCCTTATCAGCCGTCTCCACAAGGGAACCCAGATACATGACCCCAATTCGATCACTAATATGCTCGACCACACTGAGATCATGAGAGATGAATAAATAGGTCAGGCCATATTCTTCCTGCAAGTCCTGTAACAAATTCAACACTTGGGACTGAATCGATACATCCAGTGCTGACACGGGTTCATCCGCCACGATTAGACTAGGGCGTACTGACAGAGCCCGGGCAATCCCAATCCGTTGCCGCTGTCCACCGCTGAACTCAAACGCGAATCGCTCGGCGTGGAGACTGTTCAATCCAACGGTCTCTAGCAGTTCGCAAGCTAGCTTATCCCGTTCTTTAGAGGACAGCTTCGTATGAATAAGCAGGGGTTCGGCGACAAGATCCTTCACCTTCATGCGGGGATTAAGTGAAGCATAAGGGTCTTGAAACACCATCTGCATATCTTTGCGCAGAGGCCGCATCTGGTTGTCTGAGATATGGCTAATATTTTGTCCCTTAAACCACACTTCTCCATGATTGGGTTCCAGTAAGCGAGTCACTAGCCTGCCCGTAGTCGATTTCCCACAGCCACTTTCACCTACAAGGCTGAACGTTTCTCCCTTACGAATGGCGAATGAAATCCCATCAACGGCGTGTAAATATTTAGTCGTTCCGAAGAAGCCCTTCTTCACAGAAAACAACTTCTTCAAACCCTTAACCTCAATTAATGGAGTCTCTTTCATAAACATCCCGCTCCTTCCGTGTCCTCCTGCTGTGTAAGCCAACAACGGCTTTTGCGCTCTAGCCCCTCAATCGGAAGTAGCTCAGGTTCTTGCGACAGACAACGCTCCATGGCAAATTCGCAGCGTGGCGCAAACTTACAGCCGGCAGGCATTTGTGAAAGGTCTGGCACATTCCCTTTTATAGACTCCAAGCGATGTACATTCTGGCGCAGCTTAGGTACCGATTGAATCAATCCCCTGGTATACGGATGTTGCGGTCTGGCGAACAGCTCCTGAACAGAGGCTTCTTCCACCACACGACCTGCATACATAACAACTACCCGGTCACATAATTCGGCAACTACTCCAAGATCATGGGTAATGAGCAGCATTCCCATATCCTGTTCATCTTTCAACTGCTTCATCAGATCAAGAATTTGCGCTTGAATCGTTACATCGAGTGCGGTCGTGGGTTCATCGGCAATCAACAGCTTTGGATGACAAGACATGGCCATTGCAATCATAACCCGCTGTCTCATCCCGCCGGATAGTTGATGCGGATATTCATCGATTAATTCCTCTGCGCGAGGGATACCTACAAGCCGCAACATATGAATCGCATGCTCACGAGCCTTCTTGCGTCCATAACCCAAATGCAGTCTAATCGGCTCTGTTAATTGCAGCCCAATCCGCAGCACTGGATTAAGAGAGGTCATCGGCTCCTGAAAAATCATTGCCAGATCATTTCCCCGGATTTGGCGCATCTCCTTCTCAGAAATCTTCGTCAAGTCCTTTCCTTCAAAACGCACAGAACCTTCAGAAATTCTGCCCGGCGTATCTTTAAGCAACCGCATGATCGATAATGAGGTTACACTTTTGCCACAACCAGATTCACCAACCAGGCCTAACACTTCGCCTTTTTTAATAGCAAAGTCTACCCCCGCAACCGCAGTTATACTTCCATCGCCGCGTTTGAACTCCGTTTTCAGCCCTTGTACATCCAACAAATGTTGAGTCATGTCTTGTCCCTCCTTAGTTTTTCATTTTGGGATCAAGAGCATCACGCAGTCCGTCCCCGACCAGGTTAAATGCAAGTACTGTTAAAAAGATGGCTATCCCCGGAAAATAAACGATATGTGGAGCAATACTTAAATAATCCCGTCCCATACTTAACATTGCGCCCCAATCGGGCTCTGTTGTTTTTGCACCCATTCCGAGAAAGCTCAATGAAGCAGCGGCCAAGATCGCTCCGCCAATCTTCATGGATAGATTAACGATAATGCTGGGCACGGTCTCAGGAAAAATATGACGCCAAATAATCCGGCGATGCTTCGCTCCCATGGAACGAGCCGCTTCCACAAACAATGTTTCTTTCGCAGACAGCGTTACGCTCCGAATAATTCGGGCGAACGATGGAGTACCAAAGACTGCAACTGCGATAACAACGTTGGATAGACCCGGACCGAGAATGGCGACGATCCCAATGGCAAGCAGCAAGTCAGGAAAAGAAAATAGTACATCACTGCCACGCATAATTATCCGATCTAGCCAACCGCCATAATATCCGCTTAACAGACCTAGGATAGTTCCAAGTACACCTGCGATTAAGACGGAACTGAGACTGACCGCTAAGGTTAAGCGAGTACCATCAATCAGACGGCTTAGAATATCACGGCCATATTCGTCTGTCCCGGCCCAATGTGCAGCAGAAGGACCTGCCATAAGAGCATCGTAGTTTGGTTCATCAGGATTATACGGGGTGAAAAATGGCCCGAAAATTGCAATTAGGAATAGCAATATAATAAAAAATGCGGCCACAAGGGGCATCTTTTGTTTACTGAACTTACGTAAAAAAACACCCATACGGCCTTTTGTTTTCTCCGGGGCCAGTACCTCTCCGGGTAATGGAGATTTTGCTCCCATCACCGCCGAATTGTCACTCATGATATCCCTCCTGATCCTAAATTCACCCTATAAATCTATTGAAATTCTGCTTCTTAGTCGCATTAGCTACTGAGAAAACCTTATTTTCGGATTAAGTACGCCATACAATAAATCTACTAATAGATTGATAAGAATAAATTGTGTAGCAAACAGAAGCAGTAAGGCTTGAATGACTGTATAATCCCGGAACAAAATGGAGTCTACTAGCAGCCTGCCAAGACCCGGAATACTGAATACCGTCTCAACCATTACAGAGCCGCCGAGCAGGAACCCAAACTGAAGTCCAGCTACGGTAACCACCTGAATCAAAGAGTTGCGCAGCGCATGCCTGCCGATAACAACATACTCGCGTAAGCCTTTTGCACGTCCTGTACGGATATAATCCTCCCGAAGGGTCTCCAGCATAGATGACCTAGAATAACGGGCCAACATAGACATAATTCCCATCCCGAGTGTAATGGAAGGAAGAATATAGGACTTCCAGGAATCAACACCACCCGTTGGAAACCAACCAAGCTCTACCGAGAAAATTTGAATGAGTACCAAGCCTAACCAAAATCCAGGAATAGACATCCCTGAAATGGCTGTCAACGTCCCTAAATGATCCGGCCACCGATTGCGATAAACGGCTGAAACCACGCCAATTAGAAGACCAATAATTAGAGCCCAGGCCATACTAAGAAAAGTCAGCCACAACGTAGGCATTACTCTGCTTTCCAGCATGTCAGTAACCGGGATCCCTGAACGGATCGAATTGCCCAGATTCCCACTTAGCAGATCACCCATGTAGTTTATGTATTGCTTCCACAAAGGCAGATTGAGACCCAGCTGCTCCTGAATTCCACGAATCTCTTCAAGCGTGGCATCTTTACCGGCAATAAGTCGGGCTGGATCGCCTGGGATTAAGTGAATAAACAAAAAGACAAGCACCGATACAATGAACAACAGCGGAATAACCCCGAGGAGTCTTTGTAAAGCATATCTACCCAACTCATAAGCCCCCTTCAGTATCGACAAATGATTTAGTGAGGCCGCTTCCCACCATACTACAGAAGCGGCCTCGTTCATTTCTTGGGATATTAAACCTAACGTTTGTTTAGCATTATTTCACTTCTGCATTCAGGACATTAATGGAACCATCCGGGAAGACCTTAACTCCTTCCAGATACGATCTTTTGCCTGAGATGATTTGGTCGACGCCCATGAATGCCCATGGAGCATCTTCCCAAATTGTTTTTTGAATATTGCCATAGATGGATTTAGCCGCTTCTGGATCAACAGATTTATTCGCCTCAGCGATCCATTTGTCTACATTTTCATTTTTGTAATAGGCTGTATTTGAGCCAGCAGGCGGGAACATTTCACTACTGAACAACCCTCTGGTTGCACCATCTGCATCACCTGAAGACGGAGACCAGCTGACATACCACATTTGAATTTTTGCTTCTTCTGGTGTCTTAGCAGAGTTAATTTGGTCGGACAATGTGCCTCCTTCCATGGATTTCACGTCTACCTTAATCCCTACAAGTGCTAGCTGTTGCTGAATAAATTGCATACCCTTCATAGTTTCGGATTCATTTTCACCCCAAATTTCGGTTTCGAATCCATCAGGATAACCTGCTTCAGCAAGCAATTGTTTAGCTTTTTCAATGTCATAGTCATAACCTGTTTGCGGGGAATAGTATTGTGTTTTGGAAGACATCGTGGAATCAAGCTTAGCACCAAGACCCGATTTCACAACTTTGATATAAGCTTCTTTATTGATAGCATAGTTAATGGCTTGACGTACCTTCACATCATCAAAAGGTTTTTTCATCGTATTCAACGTTACATAACGGACGATTGTCGAATCGATGGTATCTACAGTAATTCCTTCAAGACCTTCAACCTCAGATACTTGCTCCGTTGGCATTGGATAAATAAAATCCGCCTCGCCGGTTTTTAGCATGGCTATCCGTGATCCATTCTCTGGCACAGGTCTAAAGGTCACACTATCCACTTTTGGCAAGCCCGCTTGCCAGTAATCAGGGTTCTTAACGACAACCAAGCGGTCGCCTTGCACCCATTCTTTGAACTTAAATGGTCCCGTCCCTACAGGATTTTTCGAAATATCGGTGCCATTTTCTTCTAAAGCTTTCGGACTAATAATAGGTGCCATAGCTACTTTATTTAAAAATGCGTTGTACGGCTCACTGAGTGTAATAACCACGGTTTTAGCATCAGGAGTCTCCACTTTCACTACCTTTGCGAAGCTTTTGCGCAGTCTCAGATTGTTCTTCTCATCTTGAATACGGGCGATGTTTACTTTAACCGCTTCAGCATTAAAGTCAGTACCGTCTTGGAATTTAACATTCTCTTGCAGCGTGAACGTGTAGACCAACCCGTCTTCACTTATGGAATGGCTTGCGGCAAGAACAGGAACCACGTTCATATTCTCGTCAAAACCCATCAGACCTTCGTACATCGTTCTGGCAGCGCTGATTGAATGCGTATCGCTTGCGTTATGAGGGTCCAGCGTAATAAAGTTAGAATTGATGGCAATTACAATGTCTTTATCATTCTTTGTAGTTGGGGTGCTAGTTTCAGTTCCACCAGCAGTATTGCCTTTTTGTCCCTCGTTGCTCGCTTTGTTGCCGCACCCTGCAGTCACTACTACTGTAATAAGCAGCAGCATGAACATTGACCATACTTTTCCTTTTGCTTTCATTTTTTACACTCCCCTATTCAAACGATGTATTAGAAAAGCTTCTAGTCCGATTAATCACCAAACTTGAAGATTATTCTTGACCTTATGCTCTAGATCTCCCATTGAAATACAGCACGGCGTTCGCCGACTACAGTACCGCCATCATTAACAATCGTGTTAGGCACGAGTGCATATAGGCGATCAATTGTGTCTTGATTGCTGTAACCAATACGTTCTAGAATCGATGCGATAATACATGGCCAGACTTGTTCTGATCCGTCGGATACTTTCAGTGATATACCCATTCGTTCCTTACGGAGTCCGATACCGTATACCCCTTTTGCTCCACCCTTAGCCGTCAGATTGTCATCCTTCAGGAGCTCTGAGCATACAAATTTCGTGTCAGCAATCATAACCGGGTTATCGTTCATAAGTTTTGCAATGGCAGCGGCTGCGTTACGTATATCCGTATCCTCAATTAAATCGGGACACGCTAGCTTTAGATAGGAATAAGCGATTTTATGAAGCGGAAGTGCGAAGATAGGAAGTCCACAGCCATCAATACCTTGCGGGATGGACGCTTTGGGAACTTCAGCGATATAAGCCATCATCTCAAGAATCTCCTGTTGTACAGGATGGTTAGGATCGTAATAAGTGTTTATATCCCAACCCATATATTTGCTAAGGCCCATTAACCCTGCATGTTTGCCTGAGCAGTTATGAAAGATTTTACGAGTGGGTTCATTTGCCCGGTGACGTTCTGCTTTGGCTTCTTCATTCAGCGGGTATGTAGAGCAGCAATGTAGTGACTCTTCTTTTAATCCCATTTTCTGAAAAAGAGCTTCAAGCGCTTCAATATGGAAGGCTTCTCCCCGGTGTGAAGCGGTAAACAGCGAAGCTTCTTTACTTGTCAAACCATATACTTCATCGATCCGGCGTTTCATTACCGGCAAAGCTTGGAATGGCTTAGCAGCAGAGCGAAGATAAGTCATATGCTCCGGATCGCCTGCTTTGTACAAAATGTTGCCCTTCTCATCAACTACACTAACTGCACCATAATGCACATTCTCCAGCAGGCCACCACGATATTCTTCTACCAATGTTGTAAATCCCATCTGTACAACCTCCCCAGCAGTAGTTAATTTAATCTAAGGCAAAAAATCGATTCTGCGATAAAAGTCCCGATCCTATAATTACACCCTTCTCATTCAGCAACGAGCGATGAATCGTAAAGGAACCACGAAGCGGCTCCCAGGTAAAGCGCGAGAGGTACAGCTGCTCAACTTCTTCGTATATATCCGGGAATTTGTCCACGAGTTCTCCACTTAAAATCACGCTGTCGGGGTTATACATGCATACGACATTATTAATGGTGATGGCCATATACATGAGTGCACGGTCGATCAAGTGAATCGCCCATTGTTCTCCTGCATGTTTTGCTGCGAATAACTCCTCAATCGTACGGATCGGGCGAATCCGATTAGCTTCAGATAATAAAGAACTGATATTTATATAGGTCTGTAAACAGCCCGCTTTGCCGCACTCACACATCATTCCGTTAGGATCTACTGTCGTGTGCCCAATTTCACCCGCACTGTTCATCACCCCTCGATAAATCTCTCCCTCGAGAATCATCGCAGAGCCCACGCCTTGACCGAAACCCAATAATGCCGTACGGCTGGAGCCGACTGCGGCTCCTTTAAGATGTTCAGCAAGAGCCCTTACTTTCAGCTCATTGTCCACAGCGATTTCAAAACCTGTCAGCTCTTTCAAGCGTTTGGCTAACGGCACATTTTTCCATCCTAGCTGAACAGAGAAGACAACAATTCCTTCTTCGTTATTCACAATGCCGGGAAGTCCAACGCCAATACCCACGATGCGTGTTCTGTCAATCACATGCTGCTGGAACAATTGCTCAATGGCTTCATGAATCCGTTCCAGCGTTCGATCCGGGCTTTCGTCTGGTGTACGGGGAAATTGACTACTGCAGATAAGCTGTCCTTGTAAGTCCACAATTCCAATAGACATAAGACTGCGATCCAGTTCAACGCCAACCGATAATACAGAAGCGTCCATCATACCTATTAACGTTGATTTCCGACCTAATCCTGATGATACCTGCTCTGAATCGAGTAAATATCCTTCCTCCGTCAACTCTCCGACAATTCGACTTACAGTCGTAGGACTCATACCAGTCTGTTTAGCAATAGAAGCGCGAGAAATCGGTTGTTGATTTTTTATAATTCCGAAAACCGTTAAACGATTTTGTCGCTTCATAAAATCCTGATCGTGCTTTTTCACGGGCATTCTCCTAATTATTTTCTCCAGTGCATTAATTGGATTAATAAACCACAAAAACAAGAAAATATTTGCAAATAAAGCGCTGATAATGTATTCTTTGATTTAAATTTTAATTTAGTTTCTCCAGTGATGGGATTAATAATAAAGGGTCATGGTTTATGTGTCAATATAAATGACATATTTTTTATTTAAAAATAAATGTAAGCGGTTAACGAAAGATAACCAACACAAAAACCACTCAATATATAACACATACATAACATACAAGCCCATGAATTAGCATTTAATTTGAATCTTGAACCTATTAATTGGAATAGAAAGACTGAAAGTGGTATTTTACTTGGATTAATGTGAGGGTGTGTGAATCGATGGTAAATTGAAGGTAACACTCGCATCAAAAGGAAACTCTCAAAAAGGAGGTAGCTTTTGATGCGAAGTGAGTTAGTTACATCGAAGGTGCTAAAATCATTGAAACTCAACGGTCTTAACCGCTGCGTCCTCTTGGATCATCGATAACAATTGTACTGGATTAAATGATTCAGGCAATCTTACAACGATTTCTACGTTTAATTCGGATTCTACACTGTTATTTTCAGCATGAAAACTTAGAACAGCGATTTTGTGTTCTTTAAGCAACTCTTGAATTCGGCCCATAGCGCCTTCTGTGTTAGCTAGACTTATAACGAGCTGTTGGGTTTTTGGTGCGGCCAGCCAGCTGTTACGACTGTGTAAGATCTTTTGCCCAAGTAAAATGATTATCGTTGCTCCTACGCCAAGAATATAAAGACCAGACCCTATAGCCATGCCCACTCCGGCTGTTGCCCAAATCCCTGCAGCAGTAGTGAGCCCTTTGACTGTGTGTCTTTGCATAAAAATCATTCCTGCGCCCAAAAAACCTACTCCGCTTACTACCTGAGCAGCTATCCGAGCGGGATCAAGAGAAAGATTAGGCCAATCCGCTTGATCCTGAAACCCATATTTGGAGATAACCATCATAAGTGCAGCACCTAAGGCCACAACAAAATGTGTTCTAACTCCAGCTTCTTTCATCCGGCTTTTGCGTTCATATCCAACTAATACGCCACAAATTCCCGCGCCAATTACACGAAGCAAATACTCAAACTCCATACCTTCACCTTCTTTCATCATGATATGTATGTTGGATTAGTACCACGTAGGATAAAGTCGATAATCTATTTATTGTATCACAAACAAAAAACCATAATACGTCCTCTCGCATTATGGTTAACTCGCTTTTTTTAATTTTATACTTCTTAGTTCGTATCGGAAGCTAACAAAGAGCAAATCTCCGCATCTACAAATCTACCTTTTTCAAAAAAAGATTCGCGCAACAATCCCTCATACTTAAAGCCCGCTTTCAAAAGAGACTTCTTGGAGGCAATATTAGCCGGATCATAAAACGCCTCAATTCGATGGAGCTTCATATGCTCAAAGCCATACGCAATAATCGCTGTCAGGACTTCTGTCATCACACCCTGCCGCCAATAAAGTGGAGATAATTCATACCCAATCTCTGCTTTGAAATTTCTGTGCGCCCAGTTATGATATCCGCATGAACCCATCATTATATTATCCTCACGCCTGGCTATTCCCCAGCGAATACTTTGTTTGCCTTTGAAACGTTCATCCCATCTTTCGATAAGGTTGATCGCTTGCTGTATATCGGTAAAGCTATCCAGATCATAATACTGGGTCACTTCATCTTTTGAAAAATAATTATATATTTCTTTAGCATCATCCAGTGTAATTCTTCTCAAAATAAAGCGGTCTGTTTCGAGCACAGGAAATCCTTCAACGTTACCGATCATATTTTCCTTAAGTCTCCTCTCATTTCTCTAGTAGTACAGTTCGTCGTGGAAAGTGAAACTTCCTTTAGGATATAATGTATTTTATAAACTAGTGATTTTTTTCACCTTGTAATCATTTGTTCATATTGCGTTCTTAATTGCTTGATACACTTCAATCATAACGATAACTACAAAGGAGATATTCTTATGAAAAAATTGTATTACACGTCTTTTTTCTATGCAATTCTTGGTTTGATAGCCGGAGTGGCCTATCGCGAAATTACTAAAATGAATGATTTCACAGGAGATACTATATTAGTTGCGCTTCACACTCACATTCTAGTCTTAGGATTCTTTTTCTTTATTATTGCTATGATCTTAGACAAGTTATTTAATATCCATGAGGCTAAATCTTTTGGTGCATGGTACATTGTCTATAACATTGGTCTTCTAATCACGATTGGTGCAATGGCTACACGTGGAATGCTGCAAATTAACGGCAGTGATATTAGCTTCCTGCCCCATATTGCGGGGCTTGGTCACGCCATTGTTGGGGCTGGAATCATCTGGCTGCTTGTGCTACTCGGTAAACGAATTAAATAATACAGAAAGAGCCGCCAGGATCACTCCAGCGGCTCTTTTAAATATCCCCTGCTTCCGTTACGGAGCAATTCCCCATACGAGAGCATCACTTTGATAAAGCGTCACTTTATCCCAGTTAGTATAAGCAGTTTTAGTAGCATCATAGGAGTAGTCATTGACTTCGTTAAAATTAGTCCAATCTGATTTATATATTCTGAGTTGAATATCTCCGGACTGGCCTCCAGCTGGAATGGAACCAGACGAAGAAGCAAACGAAAGTTCAACGTAAGTGTCTGCATTCGTGCCAGTGTAGTCTGCAAAGGCGACTTGAACATTATTATTGCCGATCTGTGCCCAATCAATTGTGCCATTTAACGTCTGATTACTATCTTTAGTGAAATAATAACGGATTTTAAGATCGCTTAAGTTCACTGCGGTTGTGCCGTTATTTTTAATATTAAAATAAGGTTTGATCTGATTGTCTGTCGCATTAGTATCTCCCGCCCGATACTGCAACGTCAGACTAATTGCTGCCGGAACTTGTGGAACAGCACTCGCTTGTGCCGAATTCACACTCTCTCCTGTACTATTGGTTGCGCTTACAACATAGTAATAGGTTGTTCCGTTCGTTAAGCCCGTGTTGATGTAGCTCGTTGCCGTTAGCCCTGTTGCTACAGTGGTGTACGGCCCTCCGCTTGTGGTCGCACTTTTCACAGTGTAACTAGTCGCACCACTGGATGCACTCCAGCTCAGGTTTACTTTTGCATCTCCTGCTGTCGCTACCAAATTGGTTGGCGCCGCGGGAACAGTCGCCACTGCTGCTGGAGCCGCACTCGCTTGTGTAGAATCCGCACTCTCTCCCACACTATTGGTTGCGCTTACAACATAGTAATAGGTTGTTCCGTTCGTTAGGGCGGTGTTAGTGTAGCTCGTGGTCGTTAGCCCTGCTGCTACAGTGGTGTACGGGCCTCCGCTTGTGGTTGCACTTTTCACAGTGTAGCTAGTCGCACCATTGGATGCGCTCCAGCTCAGGCTTACTTTTGCATCTCCCGCTGTCGCTACCAAGTTAGTGGGTGCCACTGGAACTGTCGCCACCGCCGCTGGGGTCGCACTCGCTTGTCCCGAATTCACACTCTCTCCCACACTATTGGTTGCGCTTACAACATAGTAATAGGTTGTTCCGTTCGTTAAGCCTGTATTGGTGTAGCTCGTTGCCGTTAGCCCGGTTGCTACAGTGGTGTACGGCCCTCCGCTTGTGGTCGCTCGTTTTACAGTGTAACTAGTCGCACTGCTGGATCCCGTCCAGCTCAGGCTTATTTTTGCTTCTCCCGCTGTCGCTACCAAGTTAGTGGGTGCCGCAGGAACTACAGTGCCCCCTCCGTTACTCAGAGGAATTACAGGGTAAGCATTCTGTACCAGCTGAACAAATTGATCATGGAACCAGTGGCCTGATACAGGCGCATTAGGTAATGCACCGGTCAGTGTGCCGCTTGAGCTGGTATAAGTCGGATCACACATTCTGTCAAAGCCCTTGCCCTCATTATTTGGAATGGCACTGCTGGAGCCGTCAGATTCTCCCGGAGGTTTCACCCAGACGAATGCATCCAAATGTGAGGCTGCATAACCTGCGGGTGCTGCTTGTGGAACTTCTCCAATTCCGGCGCCGCTGGCATTACACCAATTGCCGCGATGGAGACGTTTATCAATCCGACCGGAATCCGCATAAGCGTTAACGGTTGTTCCGCTTGCACTAGTCGGACGATTTGGTCCTCCCCACCCGTTACGGGAAGTATCAATAAGGAAGCCGATCGTGGAAGGCCAACCTTTTGCTACAAAACCTGAATACAATGCTGCTGTGAAATCGGCTTCATCAAAATACGGATTCCATTCATAATAACTTGCAGAACGAAGCTGCTGGCTGCCTACCGTAAGATTCGGATCTGGAAGATTAGGTTCTACTAGTGGAGTGGTATTGGCTGTATTCGTAATGAATCCATCGACACTAGCAAGTCCAGCTGTAGTGCCTGACACAACCGAAGTAAAGAGGTCTATAGCGGGGCCACGGTTAGTATCCCATCCGAGCCAGCCGGAGTGACCAATATCCATGTAAGTATACACATTTGGAATGGCATGGAGAGCATTTAAAGTGTAACGTGTAGCATCACGGTAAATATTCGTGGAGTTAGCTTGAGCACACTGTGGTGTGCTGAGATTGGTAACTAGATTCGGAAGCGAATCCGGCTCTACGATCGTCACTATACGAATGTCACTATATTTGGGCTTTGCAAAAATACTGGCGATTACGTCAACATAATCTGATTTGTAAGTTGTCAAACCCGCTGCTGTCAGTGGCAGCTCGCCATTGGAGGCCAAAGCGTGGCAATCCCGCCCAGGCATATCATAAATTACGAATGTGGCTGTAATCGGCGTGTTGGGTTGCTTTTGCGCGAGTACGGAATCTAATGTTTCCTCAAGACTTTTTCTGCCTCCGTTTTCTGTCCCGCCATAAATTGCAGCAATTCGATCCAGCCATACGGCTGTCGGATATTTTTTAATGGTCTCCATCTTGGAAACTAAAGTACTATCGGTAACCTGAGCAATAGAGGTATCAATCAGTGCGGCATAATCAGGATTAACATATGCTGTAGCTCCTACAAACGGATTGTCAACATGCGCCTCACTGGCATACGTGGTAGAAGGAGCATATCCGGTGATAACTAAAGCCATGATCGTAAGCAATAACAACATTTGCTTCCTTAGTGCTTTTGTCATTTATTATTCTCCTTTCGACAATTAAATAAATTCGTAAATAATTTATTAATAGCCACGCGATGCTACAATTGCAGTATTCACTCCTTTAAAGAATGGTCACCTCCTCTATGCCTTACCCGCACTCATCATCACCTCCTCTCCGTTTTAAAGATCTAACAAGAGCCTAAATACCCTAACTATTTAACATAAATATAATTTTATTTAATTTATAGAAAATTATCCCTTTTCTTGAATACTACCATATCCTATTTTTAATTAGAAGATAGTAGATGAAATAAAAGTTTAATAATGAGACTATAAGAATATTTGTTTATAAACTGGTAAATGATACAATGTGGAAGTGACAAGGTATTTTGAATTTTAAGTATTTTCGAAGTAACGCTAACAAACCTTTAAGGAGTGAAAAAAATGTCCATCGATGTTTATCTTAATTTCAATGGGAATTGTCGTGACGCAGCAGAGTTTTACGCAGAGGTGTTTGGCACTGAACGTCCACAAATCATGACCTTTGGTGAAACACCACCCGATCCCAATTTCACTCTTCCTGAGGAAGCTAAAGATTTGGTTATGCACACCCGCTTGAATATCGAAGGCAGTAATGTAATGTTTTCTGATGTTTTTCCAGGCATGCCTTTTATCGAAGGAAACAATATTAGTCTTTCCGTAGTTAGTAAGGATTTAGATAACATAAAGAAATATTTCGATAAGCTTCAAGAGGGCGGTAAAGTAGTTATGGAACTGCAAGAAACCTTCTGGAGCTCTTGTTATGGTAGTCTAAAAGATAAATTCGGCATCGACTGGCAATTCAATTATGATGACGGACGAATGAATATGTAATAAAAAACAACGGGCATGGAGTAACTAACCTCCTGCTCGTTGTTTTTTTTGTTTTTCGCTTAAATTAGTCCATAATCAAATCGTACACACTAACCTTCCGAATTCGCCGGGCAACAAGCATAGACACCGCATAAGCAACTACTAGAATGGCTGCACACAATAGCAATACTTGAGGCAAACTAACCGCCAGTTGGACATTATAAATCCCTAAACTCGAGAGCAATAGTACAAACGCTGAGTCTGAGAAAAAATACCCCCCTATGCTCCCCAAAGCTACTCCCACCACAATCACCGGAAACAGACTAAAGGTAATCTGCGTCATCAGATTAAAAGTGGTATAACCCATTCCTTTAAGAATGCCGAACTCACGTTTCCGCTTCAGAATCAAAGTCTTAATCACTAAATACAAAATCAGACTGACTACTATAATCGTCACCACAGTGATGACTGCTGTCATAGAAGATACTGCAGCAGTGAATGTACTGAGCGTACTATCAACCGTTTCTCGAATGTTAGTAATGTTCCATTGCTTAGGGAAGCGTGCTTCCAGATCCTTCACAAAAGCTTGCGCATCTCCCCCCTCTTTCAGATACACATTGATGGACAGAGGGGTGTACTCCGGTTGAAGTCTTCTCATTCCATCACCGGTCATACTCGCCACCATTCCAAGTTGGCTAATCTGCTGGCTTAAGCCAGTAACCAAATAATTCTCCGTCACACCATTAAAAGTGATCGGGACCTCGTCCCCTATTTCTGAATTTTCCAACATAGCAATAACACCGGAAATCACAATTTCATTATCATAAATTGGCTCTCGCCCTTTGTATATGGTTTGTGTCTCCAGCTTGCTATAATCGTCAGATACCCGGAGCATAAAGCTGGTGTTCTTAATGGAAGCGACCATGCTATCCAATACAGTCAACTTTTCAACCCCTGGCATGGCTTCTAATTCTGTAAACTTCCCCTGCTGTAGGTCACCGTTTTTCGGCAATAACAAAAAGTCGCTGCGTTCTATACCTACCAGTTCTATAACTGCTGAGGTGTCTCCCTTAAAGTTGAAATTCAATATAGAGCAAAAAATACTAGAAAAGGTTAATCCGGCAACGATCAATACGATCATCATATTCTGTTTCGCCTGCCTTACTAAAGCTTTAAGGCTTAAGCTGAATTGCAGATTCATCCGGGATGTTTCCAGTGGCATTGGGTTCCGCTTGAAATTGTGAGTGAGGATTCCGCTCTGCAGAGCTGTAATCGGAGTAATGTTCCGAATTCGCCGGCTCGACAGATAGGTAACAAGTAGCACTAGTCCAGAGACAATAACCAAACTAAGCACTGCACTGACCCCTTCAAAGGATATTGGCCACAGAAGTCCGATTGAAGACGAAATCATATTCCCTACCAACGGCATAACCAGCCCAGATAACCCGCCTCCCGGTATAGCTGCAATGATGGAAACTGAGGTGAACTGTAGCAGAAGCGCATTTTTAATCTGCCATGAAGTATAACCGTTAGCTTTTAAAATACCGATGTTCGTTAAATTGTCTTCAATATGCCCCAATATTTGAAACCTGATGACAATAAGCGAGATTAGAACCATAATCAGTGCAAATACGATTAAAATGGCTGCTAAAAGATTAACAAAAACACGGTTTCCTTCGAGCCCAACCTCTGCCCGCATGACTTGAAATTGATCCGTACTTCCTGAGGCAAAAATCCGCTCACTAAGCATTTGCTCCAGCTTTACATCCTTTGAAGGATCGGTTAAATCTGCTGATAGAAAGCTGTACTGAGCTTCAGTTCCAAGACGTTCCCCCAACTGTTTATAACCTTCATCATTCAAAAATACTTTTAAAGCTCCATTAGTTAACGTCCCTAGCAACGGCTCCTCAATAAAGCCACCTATAGTATAAGAAAATGAGTTATTATCGTATACAAAAGTAAAAGTATCCCCAAGGTTATACCCCGATCCAACATGGAACAAATAAGGCAGATAGATCATATTCGCATCCTTAGATCCTGGTGGAGTCGTTGTCTTGAACAGTCCCTTGGTCCGCGGTGTATCCATGTTAAGAATTATAAAAGCTACCGTAGTGTCCGTTTGTCCGTACTTCATTTTAGCATCTGCTAACAGAATTGCTGCTTCATTCTCCCAGGATTCTGTATATGAATAACTATCCACAAGCTCCTCATACTCTTCTAGATAATCATCTTTTGGAAAATATGCACTTATTTCTGGAGTCCTTAATTCAGTCATTTTTTCTTGCTGGAAGGAATTGAGCTTCAAAATGACCGTAAGACCAATGTTCAGCAGCAGCACAGCTATCATGATAAGAATGAAGAGCGTAACCGTAGCACTTTTTCTTTTACGAATATTGGACCAAGCTAATTTTCCTATTAGGCTGCTCATCCCTACCACCCCAATTCGGTTAGAAAGGACTGTAATTGCTGCTGCCGTTCAGGTCCGTTATCTTCGCTATAAGGGGTAAGACGCAAATCTCCCACGATGACTCCATCCCGCAAATACAATATCCGATTTCCACGCAACGCGGTTTTAAGATCATGAGTAACCATAATTATACTTTGCCCTTGTCTATTCACCTCAGTAAGGACGCGCAGTACACCTATTCCTGCTGAACTATTTAACGCACCCGTCGGCTCATCGGCGAAAACCGCTTTTGGACTGTTGATCAATGCCCGGATAATCCCCGCCCGCTGAGCTTCGCCACCTGAGATTTGCGCCGGAAACTTGCCCCAGACAGAGTCATCCAGACCTACATCAGAGAGTAGCTTTTTGGCTTTTTTTACAGCCCCTGCTCTATCCTTTTGTACAAGAAAAGCACTTGATAATACATTGTCGAGGACACTCATCGTATCCAGCAGATGAATCTGCTGAAACACGAACCCACAATTCTTCCGCCGGAATATCGCAAGCTGATCATTACTCATGGCTGTAATATCCTGACCTTCAAATAGAACCTCTCCAAGTGTTGGCTTATCCATACCCGAAATGGCATACAGCAGTGTTGATTTACCAGAACCAGAGCTGCCCATGATAATCGTAAAATCACCATGATATAAGGTCAGATCCAGATTTTTCAAAACATGCTGCTGAGTTCCTCCATGGGAGAAGGTTTTTCCAAGCTTATTAGTCTGCATCAGCACTTTATTATTCACTTCGCTCATGTTGAACACTCCATTTACATTCATGCTCATTAATTGCGCTAAAAAAAATCATAGCTCTACGCGAAATATAATGGCTGCAATCACAAGCTCATTCGTAATTGCAACCTTATCGTACGTTAAATGTTCTTAACATGTCTTTGTGCAATCCTTAGCTAATTCTTAATTCTGTCCTGCTAAAGGAATTAGCAGTTTGACTGTAAATCCGTCCTCCCGATTGGAGCACAGAATATCGCCTTGCATTTTTTGCATCATATAACGGGAAATGTACAGGCCTAGACCTGCACCATTCTGGCTCACGGCCAGACTGCCCCGAAAAAATTTATTGAATACTAAAGGCAGCTCCTCTTCAGGAACCCCGGGACCATAGTCCAGAATATCTACCTCCAGATAATGATCCGTGATCTCGAACTTAATATCTATGGGTGTGTCTGTGTAGGCATATTTGTAGGAATTATTCACAACATTATCGATCACCTGCTGCAACCGCAAGGGGTCCACCGTAATGAGACAGTCAGGCACAGATGCTGCTGAAATCCGTTCATAGAAATTTACATTATTTATAATTTGGATCAGCAGGTGGCTTTGCTCTTCCGTTAAGCTGACTTTAAGTTCATTTAGTTCCTCCAAGGTCGAATGGAACATATCAGTCACCAGACGATCAATCTGATCTGCTTTGGAGTACAAAGTGTTAAGCTGTCTGCCGGTCTTCTCATCCCTTGCGCTTAATAACATCAGTTCCGTGATCGCCTTTAACGAAGCAACGGGTGTTTTAATGTCATGACTGAGACTAGCAACCAGTTCCTTTTTACTTTTATTCGCCAAATATTCGCTGTGTCTAGCCGCTGCAAGCTCTTCCCGCATCATATCAAAGCTTTCGGTAAAAGCACCAAACAGATGATTACGATCCATCTCCAGCGGCACTTCCAGATCACCTCTCGCGATATGCTTCGCGAATTGCTGCATTTTGCGGAACGGACGGAGAACCGATCGATTCAGGAACCAAATATAGAGAACGCCTAGAACCGTAAGCAGAAGCAGCATCACAATAGAAACTTGTATAAATTGTTTTTTCATATGTATAAAGATCGCACGGTAATCATTATTAATAATCACCTTCCCCACCATCTTATCCTGAACAAAAACGTCCACTAGAGTATCCCGATTATAGATGGCTTCGTTAACAGTAACGGAAATCGCATTTCCCGTCTGATATTTAAGTACTCCCGTGGTATCGATAATGGCAAATTCATAAGGACTTTCCTTGTACAGCTTCGGATCAAGCTTGTCCCAGTTCTGTTCCGTGAGCTTCACAATGGTATTGATCGCCACTCTATCTGTTCCTGTCTCCACCTGCAAATTAAGAATTAGGAAGGTGAGCGCTAAACTTGCGGCAAATATAGTAAGCAGAAGGGCCAACAGCAGTTTTTTTGTCATAACTATTTGTCCTCAAAAGCATAACCGATGCCCCATACTGTACGGATGTACTGAGGATCATTAGGATTCTGCTCAATCTTCTCACGTAGATGACGGATATGTACATTTAAGGTGCCATCCCCCGCAAAAACATCTCCCCATACCTCAGTAAATAACTCCTCTTTGGGGATTACCCTATTTTTCTGCTGAATCAAATAGCTGAGCAATTTATATTCCATCGTTTTCAGCTTGAGAGCTACGCCATTAAGGCTTGCCCTCCTAAGTTCGGGGTCTATCTGGATAGGGCCGGCTTGGAGGATAGCTGCCTCAGCTATAACTTCGTTATTGTGGCGTTTAAGCACCGCCTTCACTTTTGCGAGCAGCACTCGCAGGGTATACGGCTTATGAATATAGTCATCTCCTCCGATATCAAGAGCAATCAATACATCATCTTCACTGGAGCGGGCACTAATAAACAAGATGGGAATCCCCATCGTCTGACGCAGCTCTTTGCATAACTGGAAGCCGGATTCACCGCCTAAATTAATATCTAGCAGTAACATTGAGACCTGATGCTCACGTAAAAAGCTTCGACAGGCATCAGCGCTTGTAACAAACGCGGTTTGAACATCGAACAAATTAAAATATTCGCAGGTGGTCTCCGCAAGTTCAGTTTCATCATCAATAATTAAACAATCATATCTCATGGATTTCTCTCCGCTTCAACAGAATTTAGTATTATGTTAGAATATGCCTTTAAGGAGGGGTTACCTGTGGATAAACAATCCCAGCGTCTGGAGCAATTTTTAGATAAATACGAACAAAGCTGGCCATTGAGCGGCACAGTCTTGATAGCTCAGCATGGAGAAATCAAGCTACAAAAAGCATATGGGTATGCGAATCTAGAACATCAGGTCCCGAACGCTATAGATACCAAATTCCGGATCTGGTCGCTAACCAAGTCATTCACTGGCATGGCGATTCTGATGCTAAAAGAACAAAAACGTCTGCGACTGGAAGATCCGATCTTAAAATATCTTCCTGAACAGCATGCATTCGAGGGGATGACCATCCTTCATCTGCTGGGACATACCTCGGGTATAGCCAACTACACTTCTCTACCCGAATATAATCAAAAATTAAATAAACTGAAGCTGACTCCCTTGGAGATGTTACAGCTATTTGTGAGTCAACCGCCTGCATTTATGCCTGGCACATCGTTTTCTTATAATAATTCAGGCTATTATTTATTGGGGATGATCATTGAAAAGATTACTGGCATGACATTTGAAGATTATATCACTACTTTTATATTACAGCCTCTTGGCATGGTAAATACAGGAGTTTATAACAATCAGCAAATCATTTCAAAATTAGCCTCACCTTATCATTCCTCATGGGGAGAGTATACTCAGGGTGAATACATACATATGAGCTCTATCCTGTCAGCGGGTGCTATGTATTCGACGGCTGCTGATCTTTTCCTGTGGGATCAAGCTTTTTACTCCGATCAATTAGTGTCTCACGATACTCTGGAGATGGCTTTTCATTCAAGTAATCTCAAATATCGATTTGGTTGGTTTTTGGACGAACGTTATGATCGTAAAAGAATGTATCATGGTGGTGCTTATCGCGGCTTCCGAAGTGAAATGCACAGATATCCAGAAGAGCAGACAACCGTCATCATGTTGACCAATTATGATTGTGTCCCCATTACTAAGTTAACGGAATCTCTATCTGGATTAGTATTCGGTGAGCCTGCTGAAATGCCGATATTCCCGCGAGCCTTTCCACTTGATGATAGCCTGTATGCTGAATATATGGGGACCTATGAGGGATTTGGCTGCAAAGCGAGCGTAGAGCGTAGGGGCCAGGACTATTATTTTGTCTGGAATGATGAAGAGGTTACACCGTTCTATCCTATCTCAGAAACAAGATTCCATCATACCAAGCATGACAGTGAATTTGAATTTAAACGGAATGAACAGGGTGAGCTTTCATTTCTGGGGATGAAAAAAAACAAACGAGTGCCGCAATAGCCATAAAATAGCTACTGGGCACCCGCCTTTTTTCAGCTAAGGCCTAAGCCTTGGCCAAAATTATAAATTGCGTGAGCATCACGATTACCGCTGAAGACACCCCCAGCGAATTAATGATTGTTAAAGCATTTGGATAACTTTCTTTCCGAAATTGTGAGAACAAAGACACCGTCCATAACACGCTGAAAAATAACGACGACAACCCAGATACAGCTTCACTATCAATTCGTCTGCTCCGGAGAAACAATCCGGCAAGGGTGGCGACAGTATAAACAATATATATTACTAGCTCTATCGATGTGATAACGATCGCCTCGCCGGCAGAGAACAAACGCATTAACAAGTATTGAAAACCTAAACAGATAAACACAAGCTGGTTAAAAGATAGTCTCTTCACTCTCATAGCTTAGCTCCTTTAGGATATATTTTCACAAAAGACAACGCTTACATTGTACTAGTGATTGAATATATCTTCTGTGACTTTCCATACCCTGCCAAATATTAGTCAGATAATATCCTCATATACAAAAAAGGAAGTACACTTTGCGAAAAAGATCCGCAAGGCATACTTCCTTTTTTTACGATTCGATTGTAGATTTAGACGGAATGGGACATCTTAGTTCCAAAATAGAATGAACAGTGGATTTATAAGATGTTTTCTTAAAATTAGGAGGTCATTGCTGTGAGAAACAAACAATCCATTGTCTTCGTGACCATACCATTATCCGAGATCAAGAAGTTCATCCTTATTGATATTGTTGCTGGATGGGTCTTTTATTTTGCTATAAAATTCCCCTTCCATTCCTTAATTGCCGCCTCTGCCGGAAGCATGTTTGGTCCTATCCTCATACGCCAATCCATGAAGTTAGTTCAAAATCGCGCCAAGTTTTAAGGTTTTAAGAACTGCTCAATCTGTTTTTTATGATGCTTATCATGTGGGATAAAACTTCTCAAGTACTTGCGAACGCTGAATTTCTTGCGATCTCCATCCTTATATTCCTGATTGAATTCCTCTTCCGTTAACCCTGCAGCTACATCTATGATTTTAGTTCTATAACGTACAAATTGTTCAATTAATGTTTGTTCAGATAATAATTTAGCATATTCTACAGCGTTAGCATTAAACTCGTTAAAATCCAACTGCTTGGTTGTGATCGGTTCCCGGAGAATTATTTTCTTAATCGCACCTTCATAAAAATATTTATCCCATAACATAAGATGACAGATGATATCCTTTAAAGTCCATTTACCAGCTGCAATAGGCTGATTCCAATGTTTGTCTGATACTTCACCTAAAGATTCTACGAACGGGATGAGGGACTTAAATTCGAGTAACATTTGCTCATTTGTTTTTGCAGCCAGAGAGATCAACCTCCACATGAAAAATAAAATAATTCAGTCACAACATCTATGCTGCGTCATCCGCAGAAGCTGCGGACAGATCCGTATCGGTAGAGTCAGGATTCAGCCAAATCTCAATCAACTCATGGGTACGCTTCACATCATTTTCGTCAAGCATGTAATACCATTGATCCTTCCGTCTGCCCTCACCCTGCAACATATGGCTTGTGATCTCAGGAGTACCCCCTTCAAGAATTACTCTTTTCGCCAAATCAAGAATAAAGTCTGACTTCATATTGGTTTGGAAATTACTGCCTGCTATTTCGATGATTTTCTGTATATTAAGGATATTATCTACTCTCTTCATCCGTTCAAGCGCAGATTTCAAAAAGATCCGCTGCCGCTCCGTTCGTTTAAAATCAGAATCCTCGCGGTATCTTACATACATTAACGCTTCAGCGCCAGAATAAATCGGTTTGTTCGGTTCAATTCTTAATTTCTCATGATCCGGGCTCTTGTTCTCAATCACCTTGGTAATCGGAAGTTCAACACCCCCTAGAGCATCTGTAACGCCCACAAGACCGTTAAAATTAATAGTAGCGTAATATTCGATAGGCGCGTTTAATAAATTTTTAACGGTGTCTACACTCATCTGAGGACCGCCATAGGAATGAGCTGCATTAATCTTGGTTTCTTTCCTAGCTCCTTTAACCTTTTCCGCTCCGATAATTTCTGCATAGGAATCACGAGGGATCGACACGAACAATACTTTATGATCAACTGGCCGGATCACAGTATATATAATCGAATCAGAAAGCCCGTTCTCTTTTCCCCGCTGATCAGTACCCAGTAGGAGGATAGAAAATGGACGATGCTTGTTATCCGCCGTTGGTTGTAATCCAGGAGCTTCAGCGTTTTCATTATTTTCTAAAGGAACGTATGATCCATCAAGCGTGTGTTCAATAGTCGGAGCCACAACATTATTAAATCCGAAAATCAGCAGTTCTTTACGAAAAACATAAGATCCTAGCCCAGCAATAAGTACGATAGCAAGCGTAAATAACCAGATCTTTTTTTTCTTGCTGGTCTTAGTTTTCTTCTTCACCTTTTTTTTCTCAATTCTACTTAAAGAAAATGAAGAAGCTGAATGGGTAGTCTGTTTATTTTTCATTCGGATCCTTAACCCTTCCTGATGACGGATTCTACCAGCCGATAATAGGGAATCATGTAGGTTGTCTCAAAGCCTAATCTATGCGCTAAGTTGAAAGAACCCTCGTTATCCAGACGACACGCCCACACCGGCTCAAGCTGATGTTCTAGACAGTATTCTATTAAGGCTGAACAGACCGCGTAGGCATAGCCCTTCCCCCGATATGCTTCTGAAGTTTCTATGCCAATTTCCAGTTGATGCTCATTAACAAAACCCGAAAATGCCGTAGAGGCAATTTCCCCAGCGTCAAGAATATTGAAGCCCAGCCCCTCAGCAAGAAATTGCTCTTCATTCCTCCAAAACGCCTTAGGATTGACACCTCCTGTTGCCGCCAAAAACCGTTCTTTGTTCATTCGCACCACTTCAAGGTCTTGGTTAAGATAAGAAGCTTTCTGTTTCAGATATTTCTCGCAATTAAAGCTGAAGTTGACCCTTGTATTTCTATGGAGCATTTCCTGTTCACTCCAATGAGCGATAACTTCCGTCCAGCCTCCCGCTGGATCAGCCTGCAGCAACTCTTGATGATGCCGAATCATATTTTTATTGGTTATGTAATCAAAAAGATCGCGCTTAAACTCTTCATTATCCGACTCTCCAATTAATAAAGACATTCCACAAGGGTGTGCAATGTAAAAAGCACGCGGGTTAACGATATCGTCAACATATACGCTGCCAGGTATGACTTGTTTAACCACGGACTCAGCAAACATCGTATTTATTTTCACTTTTCCTAAAGGCTCAATAGCTTTGTAATAATCGTTACGCTCTAGTCGTTTCATAATTTTCTCCTTAGATCTCACGTAATGTTTTGATAGATAACCACCAGTATGTGAGGATATTTTTTTGCTGGATGACACTGTTACCTAAAATATCCCATTATTATAGACGATCTTAGGGTCGATAAGTTTCTATTTATAAGAAATTTGTGAGACAAAAAAAGACCATATCCTATCAAGGATTGGTCTACCCTATTTATTAATGATGATCTTAGGTTTTTTTCACAATCATATCGATCTCACTCTTGAGTAAAAGATATCTGACGACACTTCTCATGATCGGAACTTTAGTCAACTTATGCTGATCTACATAACTTTTCATTTGGTCTTTAGACAGCCCGAGCAAGCTTCCCGCTTCAGACACCGTCAATACTTCTTTGTTACTTGTAGCGTTAAAGGTTTTCTTAACTTTTAAATTCCAGTCTTCAAACACCTGCATTTACATCCGCCACCTTTCTATAAAAAAATCCCCAAACGATACGTTTGGGGATTCATTTTACTACTTACAGTTTTACAACATTCTCAGCTTGTTGACCACGATTACCTTGAACTACGTTAAATTCTACACGTTGTCCTTCATCCAGGGACTTGAATCCGTCACCAGTAATTGCGCTGAAATGTACGAATACATCTTCTCCACCTTCAACCTCGATAAAACCAAAACCTTTGTCTGCGTTAAACCATTTCACTGTTCCTGTTTGCATAATATAATTACCACCTTATTTTTATTTACATGTTATTCTTATCCTCAAAAAATCTCTTGCAAAATCTCTAAAAAAATAAAAATTCACATATGGTACAAGGTTATTAACGTCTAAAGAATAACCCTCTACGCTATGTGAATTCGCCAGGTAAATACTTTCGATAGATTGATTATAACACAGCTAACACCAAATAGATACTCTTCTGCATTATGAAGAAAATGGGAGGTAAGAAGGAGCTGTGCCATAATTGATTCTACGAGCGGAGACTGACCTCCTCACTTTCAAAATCCTAAAATCAACAAAACAGCGATTCTTCTGTTATCGAAGAATCGCTGTTCAGCGTTTTTTGGTCATTCGCGGCCTGCTACGACTACACATTCATTATCCTACGGGGCTTTCGGACTCGGTAGACGTTAGTTACATGTTTTTATTCTTTACCGCTAGATTTCGGACTCCAGTGACGCTATTCCTTGGAAAGAGGCTCATAATAAGCATTTTTCAGGCCAATAGCTGCACTGGAGTCCGATAACATTCCAAATATCGGATAATCGTACGTTTAAGGACCACTGTGTCCGTTAGCAGATTACTAAGCGTATTTTCCAGTGACTAAGCATGTGCTTTCGACACAGCAGTCATTTTCATAGTTTTAGGTGCCAGCCCTTCTCTATATTTGAAAAGGCAATCTAAATTTTAAAGTAAGATAATTTATCCAACAGGTCTTGCACCATTGAGCTGAGTGACTCCGACGAGGCTGAGATCTCTTCCATAGAAGCAAGCTGCTCCTCAGAGGCTGCTGCCACACTTTGGGAGTCAGAGGAAGCTTCCGAAGCAAGATCGGCTAATTGTTTAACGGTAACTGAAATTTGCTCCGTTCCCGCGGTCATCTGCTGTGCAGCTGCTGAGACCTCTTGGATCTGATCGGTTACCTGTGTCATCTCTGTCAGAATCGACGTAAATAAAAGATCACTATCAGATACACTCTGCACACCAAGAATTACTTTTTCATTGCCGACAGCCATCGCTTGTGAAGCTTGATTAGTATCTTGCACCACATCTTCAACCAAAGCAGTAACTTGTTCGGCAGCTTTTTTAGTCTGATCTGCCAGCATGCGAATTTCTGAGGCCACCACCGCAAAACCTCGGCCATGTTCACCCACTCTGGACGCCTCAATAGCCGCATTTAGTGCCAACAGATTGGTCTGTTTACTTATGTTCGAAATCAAGCCGATAATCCCGCTGATCTGAGCAGATCGTTCGCCTAAACGTTCAATCGCCAGACTCGTCTCATCTACAGACAGCTTTAACTCCGACATTTGATTCACTGCCATTTGCAGCTGGGCACTGCCCTTTTTCGTCTGATCGGTAACTTCATCTGCAGATGCAGATACCGATGACGAAGAGTCAGCAATCCGTTGCACTCCAACATTCAGCTCGCTCATCGCCATTGAAGAATCACCCGCATAATCACTCTGCAGCTGCGCTCCTTCGGCTACTCGTCCAATTGCCACAGCAATTTGTTCAGCAGCTTTCCCAGTCTGCTCAGCGTTAGCTGTCAGCTCTTCAGAGGTAGCTCCCACGGACATTGATAGATCAGCGACAAGTCCAAACATTTCTCGAAGCTTATGGGTCATATGATTAAAATGTGTAGCCATTTTCCCGAATTCATCATCATTTCGAACCTGCAGGCTTTGAGTCAAATCCCCCTGAGACATCAGCTGCAATTTCTCAGATAACAAGCGAAGCGGTTTAACTACCATCAACCATAGTTGAAGACCAACAATAACAGCTAAAATCAAAATCCCAATAATCATAATGATAAAAAATTCTGTTTTAGCTTGTTCATAATCAGCCATGATAACATCCTTAGAGATCGCTGTCTGTGTGTACCAGACCTGGTCACTTCCAGGCATTGGTATCGGAACAAAAGTCCGCAGCACGTCTTCTCCCTTGGAATTTATCGTGTATCCCAGTTTGGCCTCCCCATTCTTCACACGCTTCCACAGTACTGTTTTATCTTCTGTATCACCGAATTCTTTGAGTACACTTTGAGGATCATTTGGGTTGGCTGCATATTTGCCATTAGCAGTGATTAAAGAAACATAACCTCCCAGAGGTTTATAGTTAACGGCTTCTTCCTGCAATTGGGTTAACGAAACATCGAACCCTACAGTCCCCAGAAATGCACCCGTTTTATCCAAAATTGGCAGCATGACCGAAATCATCTCTATAGCTCCACCAGTCGTCTCATAGGAGTAGGGTTCAATATATACCGGTTTTTTCTCTTTTTTTGGTAAAAGGTAATAATCACCCGCACCTTCTACATCATAATTCTTTAAGGGTTCAACCTTTATTGCACCTTGATTTCTAAAGACATAAGGAATAAAACGCCCCGTACCATCATCATATGGCATCTTATTTATATTAGCCTGATCGTTCTGATCAAAAGCATTGGGTTCCCATAATATGCTCATCCCAAAAATTTCTGGTCTGTGCTCAAGCATAGTTTTCATTGTAGAAACAACATCTTCACGGTCCAAGGTTTGACGTTCTCTTGATTCAAGGAGTACTTCAGCGAGCGCTTCACCCGTCGACTGAATGTCTATCATTCTATTCTGAATGGTCTCCGCATAACTTTTTCCTGCGACCTCTGCCTGAAGTTCACCGTTGGATATGCTCACACTACGCAGATTAGCCAGGTTTGCGACTAAACTAAAGAAAAAGATCACAATAATTACTAAACTTACCACCATAACAAATTTAAACGTTAATGAAAGCCTTCGATACAATGCCATCTGAACAACTCCACTCTAGGATAATATATCTTTAATCGACAAAATACGACCTCTATTCAATAGGACTTATTACCTATAATTCAAGGGGTGAAAATTTAAAATTCTATCCATTCCAAAAGTATGTTTAAATAAAAGTAGCCTAATCAAAAAATAACATAATACAAAGGAGTTCATGCCGATGGAAATATCCTCTTTTTTGTTGCCAAAAGATCAAGTCGCCTATATCACTAACTCACTATCCATGCTGGAAGCCTTAGAACAATTAGAACAGCACCATTACACGGCTATCCCTATTATTGATAATGAAGGAAAATATGTAGGAACACTTTCGGAGGGTGATCTATTGTGGAAGCTGAAAAACACAGCAGATTTAACCTTTGACAATATAGGGGAAGTTCCAGTAAGCGACATCCAAAAGCATGTTCATAACGAAAGTGTTCTCATTAATGCAGAAATGGAGGATATGCTGACGCTTGCTGCGGATCAGAATTTCGTTCCTGTGATTGATAATGAGGGTGTATTTGTTGGAATTATTAGGAGAAAAGATATCATTGAATATTACACTCGCAACATTACAGATTAATAAAAAATGACCAATCTCCATTACGGAGACTGGTCATTTTATTTTTCATCAAAATTACAGTTCAGTCAGGATAATCGTTCCTTGTGGGGTAATCGCTAAAGTATGCTCATATTGTGCTGACAATCCGCCGTCAATGGTACGCGCAGTCCAACCATCCGCATCAATTTTTGTTCTGTAACTGCCTGTGTTCAGCATGGGCTCAATGGTAAATACCATCCCCTCTTTAAGACGAGGCCCTCTCCCTGCTGGACCATAGTGAGGTACTTCCGGAGCTTCATGCATTTCTGAACCGATCCCGTGGCCAATAAAATCACGCACTACAGAAAACCCGTTAGACTCTGCATAAACTTGGATGGCATGCGCAACATCGCCAATACGGTTGCCTGCAACCGCCTGCTCGATTCCACGGAATAAAGATTCCTTAGTAGTGTCTAGAAGTTTGGTCGCCTGTTCACTAATATTGCCAATCCCGTAAGACCAGGCCGAATCTGCCAACCAGCCGTTTAAGTTAACAACCATGTCAATGGTTACGATATCCCCGTCTTTTAGCGGCTCTTTTTTCGGGAATCCGTGGCATATTACATCATTTACAGATGCACAGGTTGCGTACGGGTACCCATTATATCCTTTTTGCTCAGGAGTAGCTCCTTGAGACAATATAAATTTTTCTGCAAATTCATCAATTTCCCAGGTCGTAATACCAGGCTGCAAAATTTGCGCAATTTGACGATGACATTCAGCGAGAATTTTTCCCGCCGCACGCATTTTTTCGATCTCTTCCATCGTTTTCATGATAATCATAATATCGCCTCTTCTGTACAGAACACATCGCTCTCGGGCAACGGTTCTTCTTTTGTATTTAGTTTACCCTTTATATTATGAAAGAAAATCGCGAGAAATCCAAATCATTAGGCAAAAAAAATTATATTTTCCTTCCTGAATCTAAAAATAACATCATTTCTTATGAGAATGTTAGATGAAAGACGAGTGCCTTATCAGCAATTTCTCTTATCTTTCTAATAAAACATAAAGTTATTGTTATCGTTAAATTATTTATTATTCCTAAAAATTCCTTTATATGTTATATTCAAAATAACTGAGGAGGTGATACATGCCTGTAATTGAGTGCATTTACTGCAACCACCTGGAGGATACGCATAATCAAAGAAGCAACCCTATTTGATTAAGGAGGAAATGTTGATGAAATTCAGAAAGCATTTTTCGTTCCGGAAAATCAGTTTGTTAGTATTAATTAGTATCCTTACTCTTTCTATTTCTTTACCTCAACAGCAGGCAGCGGCAGCAAACACTTCTGTTAAAGGTTTTTATGTAAGCGGTACCAATTTATACGATGCCACCGGCAGTCCTTTTGTAATGCGCGGGGTGAATCATGCACACACTTGGTACAAAAACGATCTGGCTACTGCAATACCGGCCATCGCAGCGACTGGCTCCAATACCGTCAGAATTGTACTTTCTAATGGCAGCAAGTGGTCTCTCGATACTTTAGCTGATGTCCAAAATATTCTAAAGCTTTGTGATCAGTATAAAATGATTGCCATGCTGGAAGTGCATGATGCTACGGGCTCAGACAACACCTCTGACCTTAACGCTGCAGTAAACTATTGGATCAGCATCAAGGATGCTTTGATCGGTAAAGAAGATCGTGTCATTGTGAATATTGCTAATGAATGGTACGGTTCTTGGAACACTGCAACATGGGCCAGTGGATACCAAGCGGCAATTCCTGCGTTAAGAAATGCGGGCATTAAGAACACTTTAGTTGTAGATGCAGCGGGATGGGGTCAATACCCACAATCTATTTTCACTAGTGGTCAGGCTGTATTTAATTCAGACACCTTAAAAAACACTATTTTCTCAATTCATATGTACGAATATGCTGGAGGTAATGCTGCTACAGTCAAGAGTAATATCGATAGTGCCTTGGCTATTCGAGCCCCTGTGATTATCGGCGAATTCGGTGACAAGCACACGGGTGGAGATGTCGATGAAGCCACCATTATGAGCTACACGAAGGAAAAAAAGGTGGGCTGGCTCGCCTGGTCCTGGTATGGTAATGGCGGAGGCGTTGAATATCTGGATCTAGCCAGCGGTCCAGCAGGAACACTCAGCAACTGGGGAAATACAGTCGTTAATGGAGCAAACGGAACCTTAGCAACCTCCGTGCTTAATAAAATTTACACAACACCTGGTTACCAACCTGTGCCGGATGGTGGCACTACACCAACACCAACACCAACACCAACACCAACACCAACACCAACACCAACACCAACACCTACACCAACACCAACAGCTACACCTACGCCAACACCTACACCTACACCTACACCTACACCTACACCTACACCTACACCTACACCTACACCTACACCTACGCCAACACCTACACCTACGCCAACAGCTACAGTAACACCTACAGCCACTCCTACCGGCTCGCCATCCAGTAATCTGGCACTTTACTACCGTGCAGCAGATACCAATGCTACTGATAACTCAATCAAGCCCTACTTCAACATCTATAACAACGGAACAACGGCAGTCAATTTAAATGGACTGAAAATTCGTTATTACTTTACTAAAGATGGAAGCGCCTCTCTCAATGGAGTAATCGATTGGGCGCAGGTCGGTGCTTCTAATATATCGGTTGCCCTCGGGTCCACAAGTGGGACGAACGCCGACTCTTACGTTGAGCTTACTTTCAATGCTAGCGCGGGCTCCATACCTGCCGGTGGACAAACAGGAGAAATCCAATTACGCGTGCACAAAAGCGACTGGTCTAACTTCAATGAAGCAAATGACTATTCGTTCGATCCAACCAAAGTTTCCTTCAGCACTTGGAACAAAGTAACCCTGTATCATAACGATGTACTGATCTCCGGCATCGCTCCTTAAAAACATAAACCAGCGAGCCTCCCGGAATTGGAGACTTGCTGGTTTTTAAATTGAATCTGTTGTAGCGCAGATGTTGGGATCTTACTAGATTATTGTAGATCAAATGAAGGCTGTTGCTAGATTTGTCAGTCAACGGTGATCTACTGCTGTTAGCCTGCTCCCGGAATGTTACTACTCTGATGTTAGTCTACCGCTGGACTGTTACTACTTTGATGTTAGTCTACTGTCGATCGTCTATTGTTCCGCTAGTCGGTTACTTCTCTTTTATTTGGCTGTTCTGCGTACTACTCCACTATTGCTACTGCTGAGCTAATCTAATTTTACTATTTCACCATCTAATGTTATTTTACTATCGATTTAATTCGACCCTTTCACCACTCTGATGTTAGTCTACTGCCGCTCGTTTATTGTGCCGCTAGTCGGTTACTGCTCTTTTGTTTGCCTGTTCTGCGTTACTTCACTATTGCTCCTGCTGTTCTGCGTATTACTCTACAATTGCTCCTACTGCGCTAATATCACTCTGTCCCACTATCTAATATGACCCTTTTACTACTCTGATGTTAGTCTACTGCCGCTCGTTTGCGCTCATCTACCGTTCTTTACCTATGGAGCGCTTTGTCGTGATTTTCGGACTCAGATGACGCTATTTGTGCGATTTGAGCCGTTTTGAGCAACTTTCGGACTGGAGAGGCGCTATTCTTCTGAAAAAGGCCGGTTCCTGTCTCTTTTCATCCCCATAACGGCGCTGGTGTCCGAATACTCGTCAAATTGGCAAGATTTCAGGAAATAAGGGCTCCTGAGTCCGTCACCTTGTTAGTCTACTGCCGCTCGTCGCGCTCCTCTACTGCTCATCTGCTGCTCATCTCGCTCGTCTGCGCTCATCTGCCGTTCTTTACCTTTTGAGCGCTTTGTCGTGATTTTCGGACTCAGATGACGCTATTTGTGCGAGTTAAGCCGTTTTGAGCAACTTTCGGACTGGAGAGGCGCTATTCCTCTGAAAAAAGCCTGTTTTGGCCTCTTTTCATCCCCATAACGGCGCTGGGGTCCGAATACTCGGCAAATTGGCAAGATTTCAGGAAATAAGGGCTCCTGAGTCCGTCACCTTGTTAGTCTACTGCCGCTCGTCTGCGCTCATCTACTGCTCTACTATCGCTCATCTACTGCTCATCTACTGCTCATCTACTGCTCATCTACTGCTCATCTACTGCTCATCTACTGCTCATCTACTGCTCATCTACTACTCGTCTGCGCTCATCTGCTACTTATCTGCTGCTCATTTACTCTTGTCTACCGTTCTTTACCTCTGGAGCATTATGTGTACGACACGACACCCCGCGCATCTAACTACGACCAAACCACAAAAATCCCGGCAGCCATCAACTGGCCCCGGGACATTTTTAAATCTACTTTCATTTAGTCATGGAAATTAAGTCCAGAGGTAACGGCTTTAACATAATCTGCACGGATCACGAAATCTCCAAAATGCTCGCCTTGTTGACGTTCTTTGGCATATCGGTGAAGAATAGGTTCAAGCGTCTCTAGGATCTCCTTCTCATCTATGTTTTCTTTATACATTTTATTGAGGCGATCACCCGTAAAGCCTGCTCCTAAATACATATTGTATCTGCCAGGAGCCTTGCCGATAAACGAGATTTCACCCAGCGCCGGTCTAGCACAGCCATTAGGGCAGCCGGTCATTCGGATCACAATTTCCTCGTCACGCAAACCAGCTTTATCTATAACAAGCTCCAGCTTATCTATCAGCGAAGGCAGATAGCGTTCCGCTTCAGCCATCGCAAGTCCGCAGGTTGGCAGTGCTACACAGGACATGGAGCTGCGCCGCAATGCAGAAAGATGTGCTCCATCTGTTAGTCCATGCTGTTTAGCCAGCTCAGCTACTTTTCGTTTTTTGGCAGTAGTGACGTTGGCAATCGTTAGATTCTGATTCGGCGTTAGCCGGAAATCTCCAGTATGAATCTTAGCAATCTCCCGCAAGCCAGTCATCAAGGTGTATCCTTCTTGGTCATGAATCCGTCCGCTTTGGATATAAAGTGTCAGATTCCATTTTCCGTTGGTCCCCTTCACCCAGCCGTAACGGTCTCCGTTGTGATCAAAATGATAATCACGTGCTGCTTCAAGCTGCCATCCGAGTCTTTCATGCAGTTCGTCTACGAACCATTCCAGACCATGGCGGTCAATTGTATATTTGAACCGTGCATTTTTGCGGACAGAACGATTACCATAATCCCGCTGGATCGTTACGGTCTTTTCTGCCACATCAATCAACTGTTCCGGACGGCAAAAACCAATTATACGTCCCAACTGAGGATAAGTACTGGTATCGCCATGAGTCATCCCCATACCGCCGCCTACAGAAACGTTGAAGCCGACTAGTTTCTCATTTTCCAGAATAGCGATAAAACCCAGATCTTGCGAGAATACATCCACATCATTAGAAGGAGGCACCGCTAGACCAATCTTGAATTTACGCGGTAAATATACCGGTCCATAGATCGGTTCTACTTCCGCACGTTCGCCTAAGCTATCTACTACCTTCTTACCGTCCAACCAGATTTCATGGTAAGCAGGCGTACGTGGTGATAAGTGATCACTTACTTTGCGCGCCCATTCGTAGACCTCTGCATGCACCTCTGACTGGTAAGGATTCGGATTACTCATTACGTTACGGTTAACATCGCCGCAAGCTGCCAGCGTCGTCATCAGCGTATCATTAATGCTGCGGATGGTTTTCTTAAGATTCCATTTGAGTACCCCATGCATTTGAAACGCCTGTCTGGTAGTCAGACGTAAGGTTCCATTGCCGTATTTTTGTGCCAGATCATCCATCACTAGCCACTGCTCTGGTGTCGCTACCCCGCCTGGGGCAACTACACGAAGCATGAACTGGAATGCAGGCTCCAGCTTTTGCCGTTCGCGCTCGTTGCGTAAATCCCGATCGTCCTGCATATAGCTTCCGTGAAATTTCAGCAGCCGATTATCATCTTCCGGCAAGCCTCCGGTAATCGGATTGCTTAATGTCTCAACAAGCGCGCCCCGCAGATAGTTACTCTCTTGCTTAATGTGCTCAACATCGCTTGGAGGCCCGCCGATCGGCTTAACCTTTTCATTGTTTGCCATTGTTGTTATCTCCCCCCGAAGTCATTCGATAACTTTCCTCTATCCATTAGTAAACATCACGTTGGTAGCGCTGCGCCTGCTGCATATTATCCAAATAAGCTGCCGCTTCTTCAGGACTCAAACCACCCTCATGCTGGATGACAGTAATCAGAGCAGAATGAACATCATGTGCCATATGCTTCTCGTCTCCGCAAATGTAAATATGAGCTCCCGCTTGCAGCCATTCGTAGACCTCGCGGCTCTTTTCCAGAATGCGATGCTGAACATATACTTTCTCTTCGGTATCACGGGAGAAAGCAACATCCAGCTTAGTTAACAAGCCGTCTTTAAGCATTCTCTGCCAGTCCGTCTGATAGAGGAAGTCCGTCACAAAATGCCGATCTCCGTAGAACAGCCATGATTTACCTTCCGCCCCAAGCTCGCCACGTTCCTCCAGGAAAGAGCGGAAGGGTGCAACACCTGTGCCCGGTCCAATCATAATGATCGGTGCATCAGGATTCGTCGGAAGCTTAAAGTTCGGATTATGTTGAATGTAGATGGGCAACGTATCTCCCGGCTGGACTCTTTCAGCACAATGTACCGAGCAGACCCCATAACGCTCACGGCCATGTGCCTCATAACGTACAGCTCTAACCGTTAAATGAACCTCATCTGGATTAGCTTTATAGCTGCTGGCAATTGAATAGAGTCGTGCCGGAAGCTTGCGCAAAATAGTCACAAAGCTACTGGCCGAACCCTCCCATGGAGAGAAGTCCTGAACTAAATCGAGCAGATCGCGGCCTTGAATATATTCCTTAAGCTGTTGCGCACGTTCTGGCGACAATAGATCACTTAATTGGTTAGAAGAAGATAACTTCGCCGCTTGTTCAAGTAACGGTTTGGTCAATACAGTGATTTCATAGTGGTGAAGAAGGGCCTCACGTAAGGTGCCGTCTTCCCCTTTTTTATTAAAAGGAACAATATCATTAGGATTCCAGCCCATAGTATGAATAATAGCGTCTACCAATTCAGGATGATTCTCCGGATAGACACCCAGCGCATCCCCTGGCTCAAATTGTATGTTAGAACCTTCTAGGGATAGCTCCAAATGGCGGGTCTCCCGGTCAGAACCACGTCCGTTCAGATTTAGATTCTCCAATACTTCCGCTTTAAAAGGATTGTTGCGGGTATACAAAGGCTCCTGAGAATCTGCGTCTTCTGCAGCTTGAACCGCTTTTGCCGCAATGGCCGGAGCATTTAAATGTGCATTTAAGGCACTAATGACGCCTTCAAACCACTCGGTAACCGAATCATCATAATCAAGATCACAATCCACACGTGGACTTAACCGCTTGCCGCCAAGTTCCTCAAGCCGCTGATCGAAGTCCTTGCCGGTCTGACAAAAGAATTCATAGGAGGTATCCCCCAGTGCCAGCACTGAGAACTTCAGATTCTCTAATTGAGGAGCTCTTTTGCTATAGAGAAATTCATGGAACATCCGTGCATTATCTGGCGGCTCGCCTTCACCATGTGTACTGACCAGCAATAGGAGGTTCTCAACCTTCTTAAGCGCATTGGGCTTAAAGCTGTTCATCGCAGTGAGTGTGACCTGAAATCCTTGCTCCTCCAGCTTGCGGGACAAGCTCCCAGCCAGCCGTTGGCAGTTCCCTGTCTGGGACCCAAACAACACGGTCACTTCACGTGAAGCTGCAGGTTGACTAACGGCACTACCTTCCACATTTCCTATCGTATTTGATTGTACTGCTTGAACCCCGGCACCTGCCGATGGTGCAGTAGTAAAGCCCATGGCTGACAAATAACCGCTAAGCCATATTTGCTGTGTCTCCGTTAAGGATGGTAGAAGACGATTGAGTAGCTCGACTTGGCTCTCGTTAAAAGGACTGTTCGTTACCTGTAGTTGCAACAATATCCACCTCTCCTAAACATGAAATCTTCTGATGATCCGTACCTCATGAAATCAGGCTATCACAATAATTGTAAACGATCAATGATGTCGATTTACCCTAATAATTGTATTTTATTGAAAAATCATCTATAAAGTACTTAAAAACCGATCAAAACAGTATGATTTAACCTGTTTTGATCGGTTTCATTATAAAAAGTGATACTATTTATAAAATATTGTGATAAATAAAAGCTATAATTTTTGCTTACTTTCGGGAAATAACACCTCGCCGCTCCCCGTCTTAATCTTCACTATCTCCTCAAGCGTATTCGACAGCTCGCCGGGTGGATAAGGTTTAGTTAAATATTTTTGAATTACATCGTTTAATTGATTCTTATCCGATTGATCCAGAGCAGAAGAAATAACGATAGGTATATTTTCAGTTCTTGGATCTTCTTTAAGCATTCGGATCAAATCCCAGCCATCCAGCTCTTCACCCAACATCAAATCTACCACAATCGCCACAAATGGTGTTTTCAAGGCCTGATCAAAAGCTTGCTGTGGATGGTAATGATGGGTAACACGGAAGCCCTTCCCTTTAAGCTCTTCTGATAAAAGCAACGATAGACTGTAATCATCTTCAACGATCATCACATTAGGCTTGAGCTCTTTATCGGTGCTCCATTTATTAAGCTCATCCTGTTGCCGGCTCGCTTCCGCATGGAGGATAGGGAGGCTAAACCAGACGGTAGTGCCCTCTCCTTCAACGGAATCTATACCGATATTTCCCTTTTGCTTCTCAATAATCTCCTTACAGATGGCAAGCCCGAGTCCTGTTCCTCCAATTCTTTTAGAGGCGCTATTATCCACTCTTCTGAATTTTTGGAATAGCTGTCCTATTTGATCCTTAGGAATGCCAAGACCATTATCCTGGATACGTACAATAATTCTATCCGACTCGTTATGCAGCAGTACTTTAACTTCATTGTTATCAGGCGAGAATTTAATCGCATTACTTAACAGATTCGTCAGAACTTGGACAATCTTATCCTTGTCCACGTCAACATCCGCATTCAAAGCCTCATCCACTAGGAGTACATGATGGGTACTGCTCAGTTTATATTGATCAATTACGCCTAATACAATTTCACTGAGATTCAAATGCTCCGTGATATATTGCTGCTTACCTGACTCCATTCTCTGCAAATCAAGAAAATCATTAATGAGCTCCGTCAGTCGTTTAGCTTCTTTATGAATCGTCTCCAGATATTTAAGCTGCTTCTCAGGCTTCATGGTCTTAGATAATAACAGTTCTGTGAAACCAAGTACACTCGATAGCGGTGTTCTTAGCTCATGACTTACCGTACTGACAAGATCAGATTTCATAAGGTCCAGCTCATATTCTCTAGTGATATCTCTGTAGACAAACAATGTACCAATACGCAGTTCGCGACGGAATACAGGGATCGCATACACATCAATATGCTTCATCGATTCAGTTCCAATGGAGTATTGCATGCTGCTCGATTCCAGAGCATCCTCAGCAATCGCTTTTTCAAAAAACATCCGAAGTTCATGATTCTCATTCGAGTGCTCAATGAAATAATCCATCCATTTCTGACGAGGAATCAAAGCTCCTTCTGTCCACTCATAATTAAAAATGTTGCTCAACGCTTTATTCATCTGCAGGAGCATACCTTCTGTATTCACAAATTGTATGCCCTCGTTCACATTATTTACGATGTCCCGATTCAGCTTTCGTCCATGTTCAATCTCTTCATACATGAATAAACGTTCAATCGCCAGCGCTACGCGGTTCATCATCCCCTGAACCTCATTAATCTCTTCTTTGCTGAAGGAATGACCAATCCGGCTGCCACAGAACACTGCAAGAATCTCATCCTCTGCGTTCACAACAGTAGTGTAGAAGTCGTAAACATAGACCTCACTCGCAGAAATCCCTTGCTCTGATTGTGTGGCCAGGCGCTTGATTAGGTACGTTTTTTCCGCTTGCAAGCGATATAACATCTCATTATTCTCATGATCAAGATAACGCTCCACATTCTCCTGGGGAATGCCTTTCACAGCCGCGATATTATCTTTCACAAGCAGGAAGAAACTCGAATCAAAGGCATACAGGCGATGCATAAACTCAATAAACTTATCGGCAAATTCATGTTTATCCAAAGTATAAGTAATATCATGATTCAGCTGATTATTTAGCTCTAGCATCATCTTGGTCTGTTCTGTGTTTTTTAACGTTTCGGCTAGCTCCTGCTGCACGCTTTTCATTGAGGTGATATCGTTCGCAATAAGGATGTATTGATAAATCACACCCTCTTCATTCAGGTACGGCACAATCGTCAGATGCAGCCAGATGGGCAATCCGTCTTTGGCTAGAATCTGCAGCTCATTGTTCCACACTCCGCCTGTATTTAATTTGTTAAAGATTTTCTGATAACCCTCATCAGAGAGATTATAAAGTTCAAATAACTTATAGGTGTAACCGATAATCTCAGACTTTTTATAGCGGGTATATCCACTTAAATTATCATTCGCGTAGGTAAAGACACCTTTAGCAGTAAGGATCCCTACCGCAGACGATTGATCCAAGGCTTTCATCATACTCTCAATTTCACTAAGCGAGCGCTGCAGCCTATATTGCTGATCCTGAAGTTCATCCTGCTGCGCATGCAGCTCTTCATTCTGCATCATCAATTCTTCTTCTTTATCTTGAATACTTCTAGCCATATTTAGAAAAGCATCATAAAGTCGGCCAATTTCATCTTGATTCTTAAGCTTGCCCAGAAGAATTTCTTCTCCTGCAGCCAGGGAATGGGTTGCCCCTTCCAGCTTCAGAATAGGATCTATTAGGTTCTTCAGAATCCGCCAGATCATAAAGGTGAAGATTAGCAGAATAATCGTGCTGAAAAAGAATGCGATAAAGGTAAACTCATTGGCACGTTTGATGTAATCCATAGCCATAGTATTTAATGCGGCGTCGGATCGTTGCTTGTACTCTTTTGTATACATTAAAAAATCATTCACTGATTTCGTGTTCCCATCTGCGGATAGAGCTCTCAAAGACACATAATCATCTGCCTCGACAAACCGAATCGCTTCCGGCAAAACTTTAGTTTTGTACTGAACATAAAAGGCCTTCAAACCATCTCTAAACAAAGCTTCTTCCGGAGATAAACTGAGATTAGAATAGGTATCCAGAATCTTATCAAAGTTAACAAGTCCTAAGTTTAAGAGCTCTAATTCATTGTCACTCTTAAGTGCGCTGAATCCCCTCGCTCGGAAAAAAACCTCATTTAACGCAGTCGCCAATTCGTTAATCGTGTCCGCCTTATTTTGCAGAACTTCACGGTCTCTACTTAATTTGTTCTGCTCATTGTTTATGAAAAACAAAAATACAGATCCCATAAGAATGATTAACGAAAAAACCAAGGCAATGATACGAATATATCTATTTTTAATACTGTGATTAGAGCTGCTACCCTTTGTCACTTAGGATCCCCTCCACAATCTGCAAGAGTTCCATCGGACTAAAAGGTTTTGGCATAAAATAACGTGCGCCTGCATCTACCGCTCGAAGACGATCTACATCTTGGGCTTTGGCTGTTAACATTAAAATAGCTGTAGCCTTCTTTTTCTCATCATCCAGTTGACCTAGGACTTCAATCCCTGTCATTTCAGGCATCATATAATCCAATATCACCAAATCATAATGATCCTGTGACAATTTTGAAAGCGCCTCTAATCCGTTCTCGGCAGTGTGGATCTCCACGTCTTCCAAATCTTCTAAGGTGTCTACGATTAACATTCGTAATACTTCTTCATCATCCACTACCATTACCTTTTGCATAGCTGCCTAGTTCCCTCCGCTTTAGATCTCTCCTGGTGCTCACAACATATTCAGAACCCAATTAGAACAAAAATCTATGAGCCAACCGCTCTATCCTCGACAATAACTCAGGCATATGGACCGGTTTGACTACATAATCATCGGCACCCATCTGCAGGGCATGTACAATATCCGCCTGATTGTTTCTTCCCGTCAACATGATCACTAATATATTTACTTCCGGATACGTTTTGCGGATTCTTTCCAGAACTTCTACTCCATCCAGATCAGGCATCACACCATCCAGCAAAATAATATACTTCTCATCCACGGCATACCAATCCGATTGCAGGAAATCAAGCCCATTCGCATAGCTGCTAACCTTCACCTCAGCAATATTCTCCGGCTCCCAAATGGCGAACTGACTGGTCACAATTCTCCGAATTAGCGTATCATCATCCACAACAATCACATTCAGAACCGAATGCTTTTTAGTAGTGGATAAATGGTCCGAATAAAGCGTTGTCTGATTCCTTCCAGCATGCTTACTGGCATAAAGAGCCTGATCTGCTTCCTCAATCAATTTATCGGCTATATTCTCGGCATCTGTTACCTCAGAAATCCCGCTAGAGATAGTCACATGAAAGATTTCATTTTTCGCAAAAAAGTCAGTCGCCGCAAACCGCTCTTGAATACGTTGTATAACCAACATTGCAGATTCCGCATCCGTGTGAGGTAAAAATACTGCAAACTCTTCTCCCCCATAACGGCAAAAGGTATCCTCCAGACGGATGGAATTCTTCACAAGCTCGGAAAAGCCCAGCAGCACTTCGTCTCCGATTAGGTGACCATATGTATCATTAACGTTTTTAAAATAATCCAAATCAATCAGCGCTAACGAAAATACGCGGTTGGTCCGCTTAAAATCACCAATCAGCTGCTTCATGACTTGATTGAAGTGTTTGCGATTGAATGCGCCGGTCAAATCATCCACGATGATGGACTCCTGCCATTCTCTTTTGAGCTGAAAGCGATTTTTGATCAATACCAGAAATAAATCAATATCTACAGGCTTCGGCAAAAAATCCATCACCCCCAGCGAATACGCCTGCATTTGGGTAGCTTTGGAGTACTCCCCACTTATAATGATAATGGGAATTCGTTCTTTTTTAGCCTTGCCGATAATTTGGTTCAACACCTCAATCCCGCTTTTATCCGGTAAAAGAATATCCAGCAGAATGAGATCTGGTTTCGTTTCATAAAAGATTTTGAGTCCCCGTTCAGCAGATAAGGCAATGCTTACATAGTAATTCTGCCTCTCCAACGACTCTTTCAGATAAGCAACTAACTCTACATCATCGTCGATAAGAAGAATATCATTCTGCGTGAGTGTCTCAGCAGGTCCCTTTTTATCCAATGCTTTGACAGAGCTTGAAGCTGCCAATGAATGGACATTAAACAATGGAATCAGTGGATATAAATAATCCCCCCATTCCTCGACTGACCAACTCTTAAGACTGCTTTCCATGAAATAGGGCAGCGTATCCTCGGCAAATTGTTCGACATCTGGTAATCCGACAGTTCCAGCAGTGCCTTTTAAATTATGCAAAAAACGATAAATGTCCTTTTCCTTCACTTCCGCCTGTTCCGTCCATTCCTGGAGGGTCATCTTCGTTCTTTGCTCAACCATGTCTTTATATTTTTGTGTAGTCATATTTACTCCTTCAGACTATCATATCAAACTCTCAGTTCATCACATTTTTTATAGGCTGTCAAATGAATTTTCTATAATTTCAGCTGCCAAAACAAATATTTAATCAAACTGACAAAAAACCTTTGGTTGAAGCTTGTTTCATCATTTGCAATAATAGTTGGAATGGTTCATTCCGTATACACGGTGAAATCAACAAATACAAAGGGAGGCTGTATTCATGAAGGGGATTATTACTGTATTAGGAAAAGATAAAGTAGGGATTATCGCTAAAGTATGTACATATCTAGCCGAACACAATTTGAACATTCTGGATATTTCGCAGACGATTGTTCAAGATTATTTTAACATGATGATGATTGTAGACATTTCTAGCTCAACTAAAGCTTTTGAGAATATTGTAGAGGAATTACATTTGCTTGGCGAATCGATTGGCGTGGAAATCAAGCTTCAGCATGAGGATATTTTTAATATTATGCACCGAATCTAGGAGGATGGCTGACCATGATATCACTAGTGGAAGTACAAGAAACGAATAAGATGATTCGTGAAATGAATCTGGATGTGCGTACCATAACGATGGGGATCAGCCTCATGGATTGTGCCCACACGGATATGCGCACCTTTAATCAAAATGTATATGACAAAATCACCAGATCCGCTGAAAAGCTCGTAAAGACGGGGGAAGATCTGGAAAGACAATTTGGGGTTCCTATCGTTAACAAACGGATTTCTGTCACACCCATCGCTATTGCCGCTGGTGCGGTGAAGACAGATACCTATGTACCTGTTGCTGAAATCCTGGACAAGGCTGCAAAAGAGGTAGGCGTTAACTTTATCGGCGGCTTCTCTGCACTTGTACAAAAAGGCTGCACCAAAGGCGATCGTATTCTGATCGACAGTATTCCAGAAGCATTGGCAGTCACTGAAAGAGTCTGCTCCTCGGTCAATGTCGGTTCCTCCAGAAGTGGAATCAACATGGATGCTGTGAAATTAATGGGTGATATCATTATCCAAACTGCGGAACGCACCAAGGATCGGGATTCCATCGGCTGCGCCAAGCTGGTAGTCTTCTGTAATGCCGTTGAGGACAACCCTTTTATGGCCGGAGCATTTCACGGGGTTGGAGAGCGGGAATGTGTCATCAACGTTGGCGTCAGCGGTCCTGGTGTCATCAAACGTGCGCTTGAAGAGGTTCGAGGACAGGATTTTGAAACCTTATGTGAAACCATTAAACGGACAGCCTTCAAAGTCACACGTGTCGGTCAGCTAGTTGCTCAAGAGGCTTCCAAACGGATGAATGTTCCTTTTGGGATTATCGATCTATCCTTAGCTCCTACTCCAGAAATCGGAGATTCCATTGCCGAAATCTTTCAAGTCATGGGTCTGGAGGAAGCTGGGGCTCCGGGAACAACTGCTGCTCTGGCGATCCTAAATGACAATGTTAAAAAAGGTGGCGTGATGGCCTCCTCCTATGTAGGTGGACTTAGTGGAGCCTTTATTCCAGTCAGTGAAGATCACGGCATGATTCAAGCGGTTCAGCGGGGTGCCCTTACACTAGAGAAGCTGGAAGCTATGACCTGTGTGTGTTCCGTGGGACTGGATATGATCGCTATCCCCGGAAGCACCACCAAGGAGACCATTTCCGGCATCATCGCGGATGAAGCTGCAATCGGCATGGTGAATAACAAAACCACTGCGGTTCGCGTGATTCCAGTAATCGGCAAGGACGTTGGTGAAATGGTCGAATTTGGCGGCCTGCTCGGATATGCACCAGTTATGGCAGTGAATGGCTTCAACTGCGCGAATTTCGTTAATCGTGGCGGACGAATCCCTGCACCAATTCATAGCTTTAAGAATTAATAGAAACCTCTAACAGCAAGTCCCTATTTGTACTTAGGAGACTTGCTGTTTTTTTATATTCTAAAGCTGAGAATATTAGTTTATCTTGATTAAGCCCGTTGAATGCCGATATTAGGCGTTCCGCCAGTCAAATCGATAAATAATACATAATCATTTCCATCTGTGCCCTTCAGCACGAGACCCGTCTGACCTACAGCACCTACAGAAAAGTATCGAACCTGTTGCAGGCTGGTAGGAGCGCCTGGTGGCAATGTTGCTTGGTTCGTAGCGATCAACCGGGTTGCAGCTCTGATGGTGCCTGCCCCGCTAATTTCACCGGTAACCCCCAGATGACCGAGTATGGATTCACTGCCGTTCACATTTAGGCTTCCCATTATAGTCTGACTACCATTCAAATGCAGATTCGAATCGATAGTCTCATTTCCATTAACGTGCAGATCATTTTGAATGGTCTGACTTCCTGTAACTAGAACGCTATCGAAGGTTGGCAAGGCGATCATCCCTTTCAGGTTTTATAGTATATCTTATGTTAAACAAGCCAGCCCTGTCATAGATAGATATACAGCTTTCACTAAATCCGCTTTTTATCTTCGAGACTCTGATTAATGGTCTTATACCTAAAGTCAAAATAACCCCCTACACATATAATGATTAGCAAGACTCGGTGCTAGAGCGGACGACTGGCTCCACAGAACACAGGAGGAATTATGAAGAAGACAGCTAATAGGCTCACTCCTGAAAGGCCTTCAAGTCACGAAGTCACCATCAGCCAAGTTAATCCATCGCAACACCATAACCTCATCCTAGAGATGAACTCTTATAGAGCAGAGCCTTTGCAACGGGAACTCAAACAATTAAGAATATTGCTGCTGGTTCCTACAGAGGCAAGCGGTAAAATGCCTAATGTACGACTTTTTAAAGATCAACTAAGGCATCTGGTCAAAGAAGTACTTGCTATTAAATTCCAGCATAATCTGGAGGAATATTTAGCCCATTTTCAACCTGATCTAATATTAGCTCTAGGATCGGAGACCCTATTTCCGGAGGAGAACCTCCCTGCTCTGAAAGCTTCCAATGTTCCCAAAGCGGTATGGATGGCAGATGCCGCTTGTCTTACTCCAATAGAACGTAATCTGGCATTGTTATTCGATTATATTTTCACACAGAACATAGCTAATCTGATCTATTACCAGGGTTTATGGGGCAAACACTCCAGCTATCTCCCATATGCTGCGGATACGGATCTCTATTATCCAAGACGTGTGGAGGACTGTTATCAGAGTGATGTACTCATTCTGGGCGATTTTCAAATCGATAGTGTGCTTTACACGTTGGCGTATTCAGACCTACTTCAAGGCCTTAAGGTAATGATCGACGGGCGTGGTTGGGAACCCCCCAGAAATTTCATTGATATCACCCATAGTAAAGATATGTCCAGCTATTATAATGGAGCAAAAATCGTCATCAATTGCACTGGTTCTGTGCAGCAGATTATGGAGGTCACCGCTTGCGGTGTATTTCAGTTAGTGGAGGATCATCCCCATCTTCATAATTACCGAATTGCAGAAGAAGATCTCATTCGTTTCCAGAACTTCAAAGAGCTCTCCGATAGCTTTAAGCACTATTTTTCACATAGTGAAGAAAGAAGAATTTCTGCCTCTCGTGCCCTAAAGGAACTTAAATATAACCATTCTTATATCCAGCAAGGAAAGTTACTGCTGAGAAAAATATTCAAGGAACCATAGGGGGTGACCTGACTTGAAATGCATTGCTTTTGTATTGCCTCAGTTTCATCAGATCTCAGAGAACGATTCCTGGTGGGGTGAGGGTTTTACAGAATGGACGAATGTCAGGAAGGCTGCAGCCCTTTATCCTGAACATGATCAGCCCAAGAAGCCATTAAATAGTAACTACTATGATTTAACGGATCCTAAAGTGAAACAATGGCAGGCAGAGACCGCAAAGGCTCATGGCATTTACGGTTTTTGTTATTATCACTATTGGTTTAATGGCAGGCGACTGCTGGAACAACCGGTTCAGCAGATTCTTGCGAGCAAAGAGCCTGACTTCCCCTTTTGCCTTTCTTGGGCTAACGAACCCTGGACACGTAGCTGGGATGGCACCGAAGAGGATGTCCTGATGCCACAGGAATACGGAGAAGAACGGGATTGGCGAATGCACTTTTATGCTTTACTGGAAGCCTTCAAAGATGATCGTTATATCCGGGTGGAGGATAAGCCTGTCTTTATCATTTATCGGTCTGCTAGTATCCCGCACTGTGAAGAAATGCTTCAATATTGGCGCGAATTGGCTCTGCAGAACGGACTTAAAGGACTTCATCTGGTCCGGACACTGGGCGGTTTCCCCCTAAAGAAAGAGCAAGGATTCGATGCCAGTCTGGAATTTGAGCCGCATTACACATTCGCACATGGCGGGGTTAAGCATTTATGGAGCTCAAAGCAGGTGGAGGATCAGAGGCATATCGTAATTGATTATGATGAGTTATGGGAATCTATGTTGGAGCGGACACCCCATAGAGACGGAGAAATCATATATCCGGGAGCCTTTGTCAACTGGGATAACACACCACGTAAAGGCCCTGCCGGACAAAGCACCTTAGGCGCTAATCCTCAAAAATTCGGCCAATACCTTTCACGACAAATTGAGCGCGCCAAAAAAATGTTCAAAAGTGAATATATTTATATCAACGCCTGGAATGAATGGGCTGAAGGGGCCTACCTAGAACCGGATGTACGTTATCAATATCAATACTTGCAAGCCGTTAAGGAAGCCTTACAGTTTCATCACAAAGAAGATCCTTCTTAGCCGTAGCGCCAGAAGGATCTTTTTCATGGTATGTTATCTTTCCGATGACTGCACTCTGGCGCTTCTTGCACTCACCAATCTCCAGCCAGTTAATAAAGCAGCCACTAGACATATCGATGCCGAGGTTACAAACACTACATGCATGCCCTCGATAAATAACTCTGGCCGACCAGGAACTAGCCCTGTCACCCTATAGCCGGCTTTACTGCTCATCACTTGAAAAAGAATTGTAGTAGCAATTGTTATGCCGACAACCATACCCACATTACGAACTAACGAATTGACACTACCCGCAGAACCAAGCTGTGTTCTTGGTACCTTAGACATGACAAGCGAATTGTTCGGCGATTGAAATAAACCACTTCCTATCCCCAGCATAGCGATCCACACACCTACCAGCACAACAGAGCTTCCTACATGAAGCTGTGCTAATCCGAACTGCGCAATAACCATGACCACCAGCCCTGCAAAAGTCAAAAATTCCGAGCCTATTTTATCCGATAGCGCTCCACTCATTGGAGCCACGACTACCATACATATCGGCAACAGCATTAACAAAAAGCCTGCATAGAATGGCGATAAATTAAGCATGTTCTGTGCATAAAACGGCGCGATAATATTGAAGCAGAAATTCGCTGTAAATACGAGAAAACCACATAAGATACTTAAAGAAAACAACGGATTCTTAAATAATGACAGCTGCAACAGCGGTTCTTTTCTGCGAAGCTCCATCCATATGAAAGCAACGAAGCTGACTACAGCAACAATTATTGATGTAACAATTAAGCTGTTACCATATCCAAGCTGTTGACCTAGTAATAATCCTGCGAACAAAGTAATGATAAAGACAGCGAACAGTAAACTGCCCGGCACATCAATCGAAGATTTCACTCTCGTTAAATCCTTAGGCAATACCTTCCAGCCAAAAAATATAGCGATCAGGCCAATAGGGACGTTTACCCAAAAGATATACTCCCAGCCTAAGGTGGAAACCATAATCCCGCCTAAACTTGGACCGGCTATACTTCCCAGAGACACGAATGTACCAATAAAACCAAGGGCTTTGCCACGCTCCGTGGCAGGAAAGATATCCGTAACAATTCCCTGACTGTTCGCCATGGTCATCGAAGCACCTAAGGCTTGAACAACGCGTGAAGCAATTAAGGCTGGTAAGCTTACACTAAGCCCACATAGCATAGATCCAATAACAAATACAATCGTGCCAATCTTAAAAATTCGAATCTTTCCTACGATATCTCCAAGCTTGCCGAAGAAAAGGATCGCCGCACAGATCGCCATTAAATATCCTGTTGTTACCCATTCGATTTGCGCCATGGGCAGCTTCAGTTGTTTGGATAGCTCAGGCAGAGCAATATTGACAATACTACCATCAAGGGTGGACATAAACGTAAAAATATTCAGAACAATTAAGATCATCCAGCGCTTCTTCTGAATTTCTTTATCCTCCTGATAGGTTGCACTTACAGAACTCATAACTAACACCTCATTAAATATTAATAATTTGTTTAGTTGCGCACGCAACAAAAATCGCCATACCCAGTGTACAACAATTTAGTTGCGTGCGCAACGACTTTATTGTACACTTTATTTCAAGGCAACAAATGAACGAACATATAACCCAAAGAGGTGTCTATATTGGCAAGAGAGCCTATCGGGAAGCTAATTTCCCATCTTCACCGTCAAAATCAAAAGAAACTGGTTAAGCAATTTGTCCCCTATGGAATCGGTAGTGGTGGACAGCATAGCTTTCTTAAATTGATTCTCTCTCGGCCAGGCATTACTCAGGATCAGTTAACTGCCGAATTGAAGTTCGATAAAGCAACTACAGCACGTTCTGTGAAGCAATTAGAGAACTCGGGGTATATCGAGCGCAAAGACGATCCTAATGATCGACGCTCTCACCTTCTATATCCTACCCCAAAAGCCATCAATTTCTTCCCAGTTTTACAGTCCATCTTAGATGAATTTAATAAAAGCCTTGTGGGCCATTTAACCGATGAAGAAGTAGAGCAACTACATTTCCTGCTGCAAAAAATCAGCAAAAACGAAGAATAGAACACAAGAAAAAGGATGTCCCACAGCCATTAGGCTGTTGAGGCATCCCACGTTTACTTTTGCTTTACAAGCTCAGTAACTTCTTCCGTAATCTCTTCTCCGCCCATACTCTTCCATTTAGCTACAAACGCATCAAAATCACTAAGCGGTGAATCACCCACAATGATATTTAAGAACGTCTCATTCTCCAGATTCTGCAGTTCCGACCATTTAGTCTTCATAAGTCGGGTGTTCCCATAAAAGACCCCACGCACTCCCTCTATAGCAGTTGAGGTTAACACAGCTACTCCATATTTATACGCATTCGCTGCTTTCCAGCCTTCTAGATCTTTTTTGGGCTGCTCTGTTTCCGCTACCCATTGATCATAAATGAGCCGGGTATCAGAATTTAATGTATCCGGGTCTATCTTTCCGTGCAAAGCCTGCTGGATATCAGCATAATGTTTCTCAATCGCATCCCTATAATCTATCAGAAGATCGAACGGATAATAAGCACGCAGCTGAATGCCTGTCTGCGCAGAGAAATCACCCAGCTTTTTTACCTCCTCTTGATTAGGATCCTGTCTTCTTTCGAGTCTTGTAAACACGTTTAATTGCTTGATTACAGCCTCAGGATGTTCAAACCCTTTACGCACAACAAGATATCGATCTGTTACCGGCGCTAAATGAGCGACAAACTTACCGGAATCGTCAACTGGAGCTGCATATGCTCTCCATTCTGCCTTCGTATCCAAAGCCACTGCCTCTGATAAAGGATAATAAGGCATCCACCAAGGACCAAAAAACATCCCGGATTTACCTGTAATAATAGGCTCCTGAGTTTCCTTATATAGTGCAAAGTCCGGATCCAGCAACCCGCGTTTATACCAATCAGCAAGTTTAGCAAGCGCTTGTTTGGTCTCTGGTGTAATGGAGCCATACACGATATTGCCGTTGTTATCCTTAATCCAATTCGTGGGGAAAGCGTGAAATGCACTAAACACAGCATCCAGACCATTAACTAATGGTTTAGTTCCATATACGATATTTTTGTAGCCGCTTAGACCGACGGTATCTCTTTTTCCATTTCCATCAGGGTCTTTTTCAATAAAAGCTTTGGCAATTTTCTCGATGTCTTCAAAAGTTTGAGGAGGCCGCAGCTCCAGCTTCTCCAGCCAATCCTGACGTACCCAGAGCAGCACGGGAGAGTCAGCATCAATAGCTACATTCGGTAATCCATATAGTTTACCATCGCGGGAAGCGTCCTCTAATGCCTCACCCTTTGTAGAATTGTACATATCCTTGATAAGTTCAGATCCATATATTTTATAAGTCTCTGTCAAATCTTCAATCATATCATTATCAATTAATTTCTTCAGTTGATCACGATCCACAACCATGGCATCAGGCAAATCGTTGCTATCAATGGCAAGCTGTACCTTTTGCGTAAAAGCATCCTCACCCTTCGCTTCCCAGGAGTGAACCACTTTTATATTCGTAATGCTCTCTAAATAACGGGTGATTGGATTGTTATCGTTGCTGTCACCTGTATTAAGTCGCGAGTCGGGAACCTTAAACCCTACTCGGATCACAATCGGATCCTCATATTTGCTATAAGCAATAGAAGTATCTTCATCCCCTGCCTGAGGGCTTGCAACCGAATCTACAGTACCGATATTGTCACGACATGATGTCATTCCAATAACCATAAACACTAGGAGGATAGATTTCCAAAATTTCATATTTGGTTTTTCCCCTCCACACGGAATTCACTTGGTAATTTACCAATACGTTCTCTGAACAATCTGCTGAAATAACGATCATCCTCAAAACCTGACCGCGAAGCAATCTCACAGACGGGAAGTGTAGTCTCCAGAAGCAGTGATTTGGCAAGCTCCAGCCGCATTCCCCGTAAACATTCACCAAATGTCTCTCCGGCAAAACGAGCGAAACATTGGCTGAAATAACCACGGCTCATATTAATGACGGCTGCTACGTCGCTCTGATTGATTTTGTCACCTGCATGGCTCTGCATATAACGAACTGCGCGAATAAGACAAGACATAACCTCTTTAGTTAATCCAAGCTCCAGCATTCTTCGTCCCACATGATCAGAAAATCGCCGCAGCCAGTTCTTCCAATGGCACCAGTTCAGATTATGGGAAATGTCCCTTTCCAGTTGAGCAGCATCTTCAGGCTTTAATAGTAAAGAACTCCAGCTTTGTATTAGAGAGTGTGCAAACGCCAGAAACTGATCAGAACGGGGTTTCTGCTGAAGTATGTTTGCTACAAATTTCTCCCACTCATTTCCATCAATTGTCCACTTCAAATTCTGTGCTTGCTCCAGCAGATTATCCGCCTCTTGTTTTGAGTAGGGAGCCGCTGGTTCCTTCTTTATGTCTTCATATTTCAATGAGGTCAAATCCTCAGGTTCAGGATGATAAAATAGAATACGGCGTAATTTCGCAGTGAGCTGTTCCTCCAGTTCCTGCAAGGGTTGATCTCTCAATCCACTGATCAGCGCGGTCTGCCATCGTCCGGATAGCTGGATCTTAAGCTCACGTTTGCTCTCATCTATTGAGAAACGATGTAATAAGGGCGACATCCACATCTCATGAAAAGTAATGAGCGGATTATTTTTCACGCTGGACAGCTGAAATAATTCTTCTTCATTGCATTGATGATTTAGTGGCAAATACAGCAGAGCCTTATCAGCAGCCATACGTTTACTTTCCCCACGAACCAGAGCATCCCGTGTATTGTCCTCCCATTTAATACGATCAACAAGACGTCTGATGGTTTCATCCGCATTTTCCATCTCAAGCAGTGTTTTTACAATATAGTCAACGGCTCCTAAACGCATAGCCTCCTGAACATAGTCAAATTCATGATGACAAGTAAGAACAACACAGCGAATGCCTGCGAACCGTTGTCTAACCATTTTAATGAGCTCGAAGCCTGAAATGCCTGGCATGGTCAAATCCACAAATAATAAATCTACTTCCTGCTGTTGAAGCAGCTCCAAAGCAGATTTACCATCACCTGCCTCCCCAACTATAACAATCCCTAAGGATGACCAGTCGATCAGGGATATGAAGCCTTTTCGCACGAGTCTCTCGTCATCGACAACTACAGCCTTAATCATCGAAGTCCTCCTTACCTTTCCTCGGAATCACAATGGATACAACCGTACCTTCTCCTGGCTTACTGAACATCTCTAGCTTCATTTGTTCTCCATAATAGGTTCTAAGCATCCGGTTCACATATGAAAAACCAATTCCAAGTCCCCGTTTTTTCGCTCCATCATCAGACAACAGCTGATCTAATGTATCTGCATCCATCCCAGCGCCATTGTCTCTCACACATAGCTGAACCTCTCCTTCACCATGTTTCGTTATCTCAACATCTACCTTGCCATTATCGCTTAATCCATGATAAATCGAGTTCTCCACCAGAGGCTGAAGCAAAAATCTCGGGACAGCCACAGACAATACATCCTCATCAGCTTCAACGTTAAATTCAAATTCATAATCATAACGAATACGCTGCAGCTCCATATAATTTCGAATCGCTTCAATTTCCTCGCCAATGGTAACAATGATGCTTTGCTTTCCCAGATTATAATGCAGCACCTTTACAAGAAGAGTGACCAGCTTGTCGATCTCCTTCTGGCCGTTTAGCCGGGCCATCCACTGTACCGTATTTAAGGTATTATGCAAAAAATGAGGATTGATCTGGCTGAGCAACTTCTCAATCTCAAATTGGCTTTTCTGTTTCTCATTATGGGCAACCGCAACAATCAGCTCATTCACCTGTTTTTTCATCTGCTGAAAGTTGGTAAGCACGAAATCAAATTCTTCCACATTCGTATAGGCTACCGGAGCGGTAACATTTTCCGCCATTCGGTTGATTTCAAGGTTGACCTTACGCAACGGACCATAAATTTTCCTCCAGATGATCCAAGCCAGAAATCCGGCAAAAAGAAGGGTGGAGAAGGCAAGTAAGATCATTTTATAAAACCAAGAGTAAATTTCACTGTTGAATTCTGATTTTTTCACAACAGCAATAAGTTTCCAGCCCTGAGGACTCGCGTAACGAAACAGATGATATCCGCTTAGCGTTTCATGGGTGAGATTGGAGTTGCTTCCCGCAGCTTTAATAATACTTAGCGGAAGTTTGCCATCGATCACTTTTGTACTATTACCTTGCTGATTGACCAGCAGATGATTTACTTTCATCCCGTAGGACTCCTGATTGAAGATTTTGCGAAACAAACTATAATTCGTCTCCAAATAAATATAAAGCTTATGCTGGCCCGGCACACGGACAATCCGCTGCTCCGAGAATACGAGATTATCACCAACAGCGTACATAGTGGGATGTGGTCCATAATAGTCAGCCCCGTTATATCGCATAAAAGACGGCAAAGTACTGATATCAAAATTTCTGCGTGCGCTCATGTTGGTGAACAGAACGGGATCATCGCTGTCCGGCATAATGTAGGCTGTAAGTCCAATATAAGGGTTCGTAAAATTGACTAGATTGATCTTCTGGTTGATGGAATTCATCATTTGCGATTTGCGAAAAATTTGTTTTTCCTGAATAAATGAGGACATCTCCTGCACAATCTGACCGTCCAGAGCAAACTGTTTGGAGGCAAAATCCATATTGTCGATGGCATTCTCCAGGCTTGAGGCTTCCTGTCTCAGACTAGCGCTGATCCCGTTGCCAATTTTACCTGAAAGGATGGAGTAAATAGAGGTGTAGGTTACGAATCCTACTAAGAGAAGCGGAAGTAGTGTTCCGATTACTAGATAGATAAATAAGGTATTGCGTAAGGATTTGACAGCTGGAGTATGACTCCGCAGGGGTACTCTTACCATCTGGATTATCCTCTTCTTTCTATCTGAAAGCGTTTTATATTAATGTGAGAATACCACATTTATCCCTAATTGAATAGAATAAGGCAGAACAGCCTCCACGCCGCCCCGCCTTATTTTATAGTTACTAGCCGTGTTTATTTAACGCTTTTACGGGCCTCGAACAATTCCTCAGCCTTTTTAATCGAGAAATCCATAACTTCAGAATACCCAAGACCATTTACCTTATCATGCATTTCTTTATTCAATTTATCGTATTCCGCTTGATCTTTAGCAAAGACCATTTTCCAGGAAATCTGTTGAATAACCGTACCGATTTGTTTATTCTTTTGTTCCACTGTTTTATCCATGGTTAATGGCTCTTTGCCAGTGAAGCCTTGTGGTGCTACAGCCAATAGATTGTTTTTCTCAAAATACTCCTTAGGAGTCAGGACGCCCATTTTCGCTCTCCAGTCACTATCAAGCTTGGATGGGTTACGCTCTAGGGTTGTTGTCCACAGATTATGATCGAATGGCTCACTATTCTCTGGATTCACCATCGCCGGAACCACAAACGAGAAGTTCATTTGATTGGAGCCATAGTAGTAGTCACCCCCGCCGTATTCAGCAGGAACTTGAGTATTCTGTTGATCAGTATAAGCTTTCCAACCAAAATCAGTCACTGCAGGTTTGCCGTTTGCATCAATGTCCCAAGTCAGACCTTGAGGTCCGTTAGGTACTGCTGTACCACTTCCTGCAGAGATCATTGCACCTTCCGGTGTGTACATCCAGTTAATGAATTCCATAATTCTAGCAGGCTCCTTAGCTTTTGCGCCGATTGCAATAATACCGTTACCACCGTAAACATTGAACCCTGTGGAATACATCAATTCATCTTTGAACGGAACCAGCGCAAAACCTTTACCTTCGGCTGTTCTTTCTGGTGTATTGTAGTTAGCAGCTCCAAGCCATGGGAACCAAGAGAACAATAGACGACCATCTTTGTATTTCGCAACAACATCGTCAAATTTTTGCGTCATAGAGTCCGGATCAACCAGCCCCATCTGGTTAGCTTCAAAATACAGTTTGAGCGATTTCATGTACCAGCTATCTTCGGATAAGAAGTCATAATACTTTTCTTCATCTGCCTTAACATACACAGCAGTATCAGGAATTTCGTCATAGCCCATCATGTTAGCGAACTGTTTAGCCAATGTCATTTTATAGTTGCCATCCCAATCAGACCACATCGAGAAGGCATAGGTTTTTTTGCCTTGTTCATTCTTAGGCTCGAGCTCTTGCATTTTTTTCAGCACAGGCAGATAATCTTCAATCTTTGTAATTTCTGGCGCTCCAATTTGTTGGTAAAGATCAAAGCGCAGGTCTGGACCCCAAGTCATATCTTTTCCTTCAGAAGGTCCGGATGGGTTAGAAGCTACGCTGTTCCCCATACCAAAGACTGATGATCCACCGCCAAAAGCTACCTTTGCTTTCTCAATAGCTTTTGGAAAAGTGCTGGAAATGTCTTTTCCGTATTTGTCCAAAAGACCGTCCTGTGTCCAGTCCAAGAGCAGCTTTCCTTTGATGGCGTTTGGATAGTGGTTCTTGTCGTCACCGAAAATGATGATATCTCCAAGATCTCCGGAAGCCATCATTGCAGAGATTTTGGTATCTCCACCAGTCAGGTTTGAAGCTACAATGTCCATTTCGATGTTGAACTTATCCTTGATGATTTTTGCAAACCATCCGGTCTGTGGACCGGCATAGTTAGCGGTTGTTGAGAATACAGTCAGCTTCAGCGGCTTGGAATGATCAAGCGCTCCGTCATCCGGTGCTGCTGTCTCTTCCGCCGGGGCATTCGTGGCAGCCGACGTAGGTTTCTCTGTGCTCGTGTTTTTGCCCGAGTTAGCCGCATTATTCCCCCCGCCACATGCTGCAAGAACGAAGACCAGAATTACGGATAGCATGACAAGCGATGCTCTTCTTAATCTCATTGCTTTATACCCTCCCTTTCATCTCTTCACTTATAGTTCAACTCTGCTTATAACAGAGGAAAACCCAGTTCTAGTCCAGAGCGGCCACCCATCAGCCTTTAACCGCACCGATCATAATTCCTTTGACGAAAAAGCGTTGGAAGAACGGATACACGATCAAAATCGGCAATACGACGATCATCGTTACAGTCATCCGCACAGAGGTTGGAGTCTGCATATTCGCTGCACTAGCGGCCATATCTGGCGAATTACGAATTAAGGCTGCGAGCGAGCTGGATTCGTTCAAATAACGCCATAATAAGAACTGGAGCGTAAAGTATTTCGTATCTGTCATCAGAAACGCCGTATCAATAAAGGCATTCCACTGATTCACCGCTGAGAAAATCGTAATCGTAGCCAAGATAGGTGTTGTAAGAGGAACAATGATACTCCAGAACACCCGGAAGTAACCTGCTCCATCCATTGACGCCGACTCCTCAAGTGAGGGAGGAATAGCCTCGACGAAGGTTTTGACCAAAATGATATTAAAAGGAGTAATAATGGTTGGCAAAATATAAGCCAGGTAATTATTAGTCAGATGCAAGTTATGCATGGTGATATACCATGGGATCAGCCCTGCACTGAAATACATCGTAACTACAACACTGCGGTACCAAATACTCCGGCCCCACATTTCCTTTTTGGTGAACAAGTACCCAAGAAATGCCGAAGATCCAACGGTGAGCAAAGTACCAACAACTGTTCTATAAATAGAGACTGTAGCCGCATGACCTAAACCACTGATTCTTAGAACCTTACTATAGTTATCAAAATGGATCTGCCTTGGATAAAATTTGATATACCCTGCTGCGCTAAGATCATTCGAACTGATCGTATTAATGAACAAATAGTAGAATGGATAAATGCATGACAGGGTGAACAATCCAAAGAGTGTGTAGATAATAATTTGAAAGATTAATTCTCCAGAAGTTAGTTTTTTCTTTCTCAAATGGGATCACCCCTGCCTTAAATGATAGATTCGTCACGCACCATCTTGGATAATGTGTTTGCCGCGAACAGTAGAATTACACTAACAACCGACTTCAGCATACTGACAGCTGTGGCAAACGGAAAGTTGTTAGCGAACGCAATATTGTATACATAAAGATCCAGCACTTCTATGGAATCTTTATTCATCGCATTTTGAAAGGCAAAGTACTGCTCCATCCCGTTATTGACCAGGTTACCTATGGAGAGCAGCAGTAGGACAAAGAAGGTTGGGATAAGACCCGGAATGGTAATATGCCAGATTTTACGGAACCGGCTTGCACCATCCACCTCTACGGCTTCATACAACTCCTGATCAATGCCTGCGATTGCAGCAAGATAGAGAATGGCACCCCAGCCTAACGATTTCCACCAATACCAAATGATCATCGTGACCCAAATATTCGAGCTGGAGGCTAAAAAGTTATAACCCTCATCAACGATTCCAAGCTGCACTAAAATGTGTGTGATGACCCCGTTATCAACGGAAAACAACGAGAAGGCCAATGCATATACCAGAATCCAGCTGATAAAGTTCGGAATCGTGGTTAGCGTCTGCACCATCTTGCGATACCAGCCTGACTTAATCTCGGTCAGAAAAATCGCAAAGATCACTGGAAATATTGAGGTAATTAGTCCAAGTGAACTCATGGCAAGAGTGTTCTTCAGCACGCGCACAACCTCTGCGGTCTGTGTTGGATTGGATACAATCGTCTTGAACCATTTCAACCCGACATATGGCGTGTCAGACAACGGTATTCCGGGAATGAAATCATAAAATGCATAAATCCATCCGCTGATCGGCAGATAATAGAAAATAAAGGTGACAACAAGAAACGGAAAAGCCATGAAGAACAACTTATGTTTGTTCTTCATCTTCCAGCGGGATCGATGAACCGGATCGACGCTGGGAAGTAATTCACCAGAAGGTACCCCCATGTCGGAATCTCCTATACCCAGATTTTGATTACGTTTTCATAGTATCAGAACCTTTACGTATGACGAGATAGATCACAGAACGGCCTCACTGGAGAACCGTCTGATGCTTGTGAACCAAATTCGCATCTATTTCGACCATTTTCTACCTAATCGCTGTAGGTCTAGTAATGGAGAGCCTACATGCCTTTTGGCTTATAAAAAGCGGCAGGATGACAGGGAATTCCCGTCATCCTGCCGCTGATGGATATGCTTTGTTAAGGGTCGCTATGTCTGCTACATCAACTATGGTGCGCTTTGTCCTCTTCGTCTGCCACATCAACTGTGGTGCGCTTTGTCCTCTTCGTCTGCTACATCACCTACGGTGCGCTTTGTCCTCTTCGTCTGCTACATCACCTACGGTGCGCTTTGTCCTTTTCGTCCGCTACATCAACTATGGTGCGCTTTGTCCTCTTCGTCTGTATGGTCTTTCACACTTCATAGTTTTGGCATCGGACCCAGATGCACTTATTTCCGGAATTCAGCGCTTTTCATCGTGCTATCGGACTCAGGTGCAGCTATTCACACAAATATAGTCCAAATATGAGCAAATTCATGCCGATAAGAGCTATACAGTCCGAAAATACGGCAAAGTTGCTCAAAAATCAGCAATAGCGACTATACGGTCCGCAACACTCCATCCATCATTCTTGGGCACCCTACTATCACGTCTCCATCACATTTGCTCACGCTGTCGGACCCAGATACACTTATTTCGGAAATCCATCGCTTTCCCTCATGCTGTCGGACTCATTCTTGGATCCATCAAATTTGCTCACGCTTTCGGACTCAGGTGCACTTATTTCCGGAATTCAACACTTTTTCTCGTGCTGTCGGACTCAGGTGCAGCTATTCACACAAATATAGTCCAACTGCGAGCAAATCCGTGGCAATAAGAGCTATACAGTCCGAAACTACGGCAAAGTAGCTCAGAAATCAGCAATAGCGACTATACGGTCCGCAACACACTTCATGCAGCAAAATCAGGCACTCTTCTCTCGAGAATTCATCGCATTTGCTAATACTGTCTGACTCATTCTTGGATCCATCACATTTGCTCACGCTATCGGACTCAGGTGCACTTATTTCCGGAATTCAACACATTTTCTCGTGCTATCGGACTCAGGTGCAGCTATTCACTCAAATATAGTCCAAATAAGAGCAAATGCATGCCGATAAGAGCTATACAGTCCGAAACTACGGCTAAGTAGCTCAAAAATCAGCAATAGCGACTCTACGGTCCACAACACTCCACCCATCATTCTTAGGCACACTTCTATCGAGGATTCATCACATTTGCTCATGCTGTCGGACCCAGGTGCGCTTATTTCCGGGTTTCAACACATTTTCTCGTGCTATCGGACTCAGGTGCAGCTATCCACACAAATATAGCCCAAATACGAGCATATGCATGCCGATAAGAGCTATACAGTCCGAAACTACGGCAAAGTAGCTCAAAAATCAGCAATAGCGACTATACGGTCCGCAACACTCCACGCATCATTCTCAGGCGCACTTCTATCGAGAATTCAGCGCACTCCCTCATGCAGTCTGACTCATTCTTGAATTCATCGCATTCCCACCTGCTGTCTGACTCATTCTTGAATCCATCGCATTCCCTCATCCTATCGGACTCAGATGCTCTTATTTCCAGAATTCAGCGCATTTATTCACCTTCGTACTCAGCTCCCTTACTTCGAGGGTTCATGCTCATTTGCACTCCCAACCACACATAAAAAAGCAGCCTCTCAAATGAGAAGCTGCTCCATCACTTTACAACCCTAGTTTGTTTACAACCAATTCAATGCATTCCGCATAATGCGCACTACATTCCGCTCGTCATTCGAATGCCCGCGCCTTCCGCCACTGCCTAATGCCCGGGCGTCTGAACTTCCCCCTCCGCGGAGGCATCCATTTTCTGGCGCCCCATAAAAAAGGAGGCCAGCAAAGCTAACGCAGCAGGAATAACCGCCCAAGCGAAGGTGTTCGCAATGGAAGAGGAAAGTCCCTCTGTAATTTTGCTCAAAATTTCCGGTGGAATCAGTGCTCTAGTCTCAGGCGACAGCAGAGAATGCGGATCTTTAAAATCCATAGCCCCAGCAGCCCCCGCAGAAGCAGCTCCTCCTCCATTTGCTGTGAGTAACTTAGTTAGACTGCCCGAGAAATAATGACTTTGAATAATGCCAAATGTGGTTATTCCGATGGTCATGCCAAGCGAGCGAATGAAATTCAGTGTTGCGCTGGCGGAGCCGCGTTGCTGCGCAGTCAGACCATGAATAGCTGCTGTGCTTAACACAGAGAAGGAAGCGCCGATGCCCAATCCGATTAAAATCATATACAAGGTAACCAAGAGACGTGAAGCTTCCGGAGTAAGCGTTGCTACCAGTCCTGTGCCGATCACCAAAAGTACAAACGTAGGAATCAGCAGATTGCGGTAACTGGTTTTTGCCATCAGGAATCCTCCCGTTGTGGCGGTAATTACTGAGCCGACCATCATCGGCAGCAGGACAAGTCCTGAATTGGTAGCCGAACCCCCTAATACACCTTGGATAAAGATCGGGATATATACGGAAGCCACGATAAATGCAGCACCACTAAATAGCGCGCACAGAATGCTGACGGCGTACAGTCTTTTTTTGAATAACGCAAAGGAAATGATCGGCTCTTTCGCTCTCGTCTCTACAAAAAGGAACACTGCCGCCAATATAGCAAAAGCTGCAAATAAGCCGAGGATCATCGATGAGCCCCAAGCGTATTCTTTTCCACCCAGCTCCAACGCAAACATTAAGCAGATGACAGAGCCCAGCAATGTGCCCGCACCCAGCCAATCAATAGGTTGTTTGGAATGCTCATGTGACTCTTTATAAAAGAAAACGACCATCACAAAAGCCAACAGTCCAAGCGGTAAGTTAATATAAAATATCCACTGCCAAGCAATATGATCGGTGATATACGCGCCTAGCAATGGACCAAAAATACTTGATAATCCAAATACCGCACCAAATGCACCGCCCAGCTTGCCCCGTGTCTCCAGCGGTACGGCGTCGAACATTATGGCAAAAGCAATCGGCACTAGCGCGCCGCCTCCAATTCCCTGAATCGCCCGATAAGCAGCCAGCTGAGTAATCGTATCTGCCGTCCCGCAAAGCGCTGAACCCGCCATAAATACAATAATCCCAAAAACAAAAAACTTTTTACGCCCATACATATCAGACAGCTTGCCAAAGATAGGCATCCCCGCCATCTCAGCTACGAGATAAGCTGATGTTACCCAGACAAATTTGTCCATACCGCCTAGTTCCCCAACAATATTGCCCATTGCTGTAGCAACGATGGTGCTGTCCATGGAGGCCATCAGTATTCCCAACAGCAGACCTGCGATTACAATGCCCAGATTGGGCGCTTTGGCAGCACTCATTTATTCCACTCCCCATTGTCAAAAGATCTATAACTATGTGTTACAGCTTTACTTGATGCCTCACTATTGCATTCTTGTGAATCTCCAAAGCACTACGGTATTCCACAGTATCAATCTCACAGTCCACACCGATGATTACCCGATCTCCTCTGACAATATTTGCTTTTGTATTATTCAGCTCTATCGTATCGCCTTCAATGAGCCCAGCCTCAAAAAGCACTTTAGGATTCTGCTTCATCAAATGCAGGAATTTTCCGGTCTTGCTTTTTTTGATCGTTAAAGCACTGCCTCCAACCTCTTTCGCTCTACTTAGACCATATAAATTGATCTCCAGTTGCTCCGCACTTAGCAGTCCTGCCACATTGAGAGCCCCCGAAATACGCAGATGTTCACCTTCACAATCACCATTAACCTCCAAATTACCGTTAAGATGAATATCGTCGATTTTTACGGAGGCTGCTTTAATTTCCCCCTGCCCCCGCAAGGAATCCCCTTCAAGATTACCCATAAGTGTCATCTCACCGGTTATTTTCATTTTGGTCATTAGCAGGTTTCCATCTACCCTTGCATTTCCAGTCAGGCTCAACTTCTCACAATCTACATCCCCTGCAAAATGACCTTCCCCAGTAACCTTAATATCCCGAAAAAAGCCTCCCGCTGAGGTCGTTGTGCCCATTATTTTCAAATTACTCCGAATTGTTTCTTCAGTCACCGATCTTCTCCACCTTTCCAACCTTTGCTTCAGGATGTACTGTAATCTGATCACGATACTCTATCCGCTCAACAGTACAGCCTGGACCTACAATCACAATATTGCCCCTGATAACATCAGCCGTTGTATATTCCAAATCAATAAAATCTCCTTCAATAGTCCGAGCCCGCAGCTCCGATCTTAATTTAGGGATGATTCCACTTAACATTTTGCTCCAGACTCCACTATTCGTTTGCCGGATCACTAGACTCTCCACACCAATTTCATGCGCCTTTCCCTGCCCTTGCAGTTTGAAGTCTACATGTCCTGCACTAAGTAAACCTCCGACACTAAAGCTTCCTTCCCCCGCAAAATCCTCAAGCTCACAATCACCCTTGATATTCAGCATTCCATGAAGTGTGCAGCTTTCTCCCCGAATGCTCTCCCCGACAGTAATCATTCCGTCCACTTTTAGGGAGTTAAAACGCAAATGGCCCAGCACTTTCATCGTTCCATTGCATTCCGCTTCTTCCGCCGAGAGATCATTCTTCAAATTCATATGCCCGTTTCCTTTAAAAATTCGCGTCACGATGGGTCCCGTTACTTTGCCTACACCATCGATTCGCACGCTGTTATAAGTACCTCCGGCCCCCCCGCTGACTCCGTTTATAATCAGATCCGGCAGCTCTCGTTTGTCCATTACACTACCCCCCCTATTCAACAAGCTTAAAAGCAAGCTTACCTTTCAATTGTTCTATTACATCTGCACTGAGTATTTTACTGACCAGCTTTACCCCTTCATCGAACCATAACTCCGCTGGTGCCTGAGCCAGAATAAAGGATGACACCCCCATTTTGCGGATAAAAAATAACTCCCAGCTGCCACTCTCAAGATTGGAGGCTTTATCCATTAAGGTTCGAAACAGCAGCTCTGCTTCCTCCATACTCATCTCCCCTGCACTAAGCAGGCGGTCTACAGCCAATAAATAAGTGAGCTGATCGAAGCTATATCCATTCTTGACACCGAGCCTCTCTCCAAATTTCCCCAGCGTCATCGACGAAACAATGTTACGTTCTATAATTTCCGCAGCAGATATACTTACTCTGTCAAAAGAAGCCTTATCTGATAGCTTATCAGCCATTTCATCCAAAGAAAGTCCATCTTTCATATTCACAATATTATCGATACGGGACAAAATCATGTCTTTTGGAAAAAAAGTCTCCTGTCCAGTAAACGTAGATTTACGGATAAACCATTCCTCTGGAATCAACTGCTTCCGCTTCCAGCGGTACAATTGCCCATAGGATATACCGGTTAAATCCAATAGCTGCTTCTTTGAGATCAAATCCTCTTCCATGCTTATCACTCCTTGAAGCCATCGTAACATAACACTGTTACGTTGTAAAACCAATAAATTAAACTCCCCTCATACCTACCTACGCTAGTAACCATCGTGTCCTAACGTCTCCCCCAAAGATTTTAAAGCATACCTTAAGAGCAGACCTCCGTCTTGAGAAGGATTTAACGGTCATTCACTATTTTTCCCACAAAAAAAGACTGCCCCCGCCGCTATAAATAGCAGCATGGAACAGCCTTCTCTTAGAATGATTTTTACGATCTGCTAATCTTACTGAACAAAAGTATAATGTGCTGAATCATATTGCGGGCCGGATTTTTCGTAAGTGAACCAGTACTCAATACTGCTGCCAGCGCTTAATCCACTCACCGTCTGCTTCCATGTTCCTGAGTTATTAGTCATCCTGTAATTAAGCTGGGAACCCCCGTTAATCTTGTAATGCACATCTACATAAAGGGCACTGGTTACAGGTGTAATATAGATACTCGCCTCTGTAGCAGAAAGTCTCGTTACCCCTGCTGTAAAGTCAGCCGTCACATGATCACCGCCTCCGCTGCCTCCAGTGGGATTAGTAGTAACTGTTGCGGTATTACTAGCGGAGGATAAATTACCTGCTGCATCCGTGGCTTTTACTGTAAACGTATAGGCTGTGCTTGGAGTAAGTCCACTAACAGTAGCTGTAGTTCCCCCCACAGTGGACACCTGCTGTGTTCCGCGATAAACAATATAACCTGTAACGCCAACATTATCGGTAGAAGCGGACCAGCTTAAGCTAACTCCTGTATCCGTCTTACTGGTTACCGTTAGATTAACGGGAGCGGTTGGCGCGGTTGTATCCCCAGTATTACCACCACCCGTCAAATATTGACCTGTGAATGGATTAAACCGGTGCAGGGACATTATTAACCAACCTGTGCTGGAAACACAGTTTTGCTGCGCCATCACCCAATAACTGTTGCTGGACCCTTTCAGCGAGTAGGGAATACCCCCAAGCGAAGCACCGCTTGTGCCTTGTTTTTTAATAATCTCTGTATTAATAGCGTCTGCCTTTGAGGCATTGCCTTGCAGATAATAAGCGAGCGACATGAATGCGCTTCCTTCAAACCATACGTCAGCACCCGTATTGCCAATTTGATTTCCGTTATCGTCATACGCTGGCAATACTTCATCTGTCCAGTCAAAATCATATCCGGTGAGCGTATTCCCAGCATCATTGTAAGTAAGCGTCTGCTTGTAACGCGGATTCGCAAGTGTTCCCGGGGTGCCGGAGGCATTTTCCACATAGGTTAAGCTTGCGCCGTAGTTATGTGTTCCGGATACGCCTAAAGCTAATACTCCCCAAGGATTCACGTCTAAAGGTATTTTGGGGTCGATCAGATTTGTATCGTTTTTCCAGCCCCCCTTGAAACGTTTGACTGTGTCATCCCACACATAATTATCCAGGAAGGTTTTGACTCCAGAAGCCGCACTGTTATAAGTGGCTGCCTTTGAGGAATCCACCGAAGCATAATACTGCAATACCCGGTAAATATCGATATTGTGCTCGGTTGAGCTCCAAGGCTCATCGGAATTACTCCAACCACTCCATCCCCCTGCGATACTGCCATTAGCCTTTTTATACTGTAAACTCCAATCTAGTGCTTTGAGCGCCATTGGACGATACCGTGAATCATTATATTGCTTCTCATAAGCCATAGCAGCCATTGCCATCCATACAACGGGTCCCACATGTTTACGGATTTCTTCTCCGAAGCCGTTGTTATACCAATAAGAATTCAGCCAGAAGCCTGATGGATCTTGAATGTCCCGCATTTTGTTCAAAACCTGCTCTGCCCGCGTCCGTTCACCCTTTACAATAAAGGCGATAGCTGCAACCGCTTGATCATATGTGTATACAATCTGTTTGGGGTTGTTTGGTCCCCAGAAATCTTCAAAGCTATCTACCAGTCCCTCAAAAGCATACCCCGCTGTTGCATCCTGCTGGGCCTTCAGCCAGATTAAAGCACGATTTGAAGCGTCACTTGCAGCATCTGCATTCGCTTTTCCACCAAAGGGTAGAGCTACCCCAAGCACCAGCAAACTTGTCATTAAGATCGAAAACAGCTTCCTCATCTTCATAACTTTCCTCCTCTTAATCATGATGAACTAGGCAATAAGAGTTCTTTGAAGCATAAAAACTAAAGCGTTTTCAAACAGCAACAACAGGGACTTTTGAATATTTTACCATGGTAATTGTCCTCATTTTCAGGCTTAGAAACCCGTTCGTCAACGATTTTATGTAAATTTTTAACTAAATGAGGCGAAACAACCAAAATTGCCATTTGAGAAATCATACGAAAGACCAGCATCATTTTTATGAATTCATATTTATGAAGACAAAACAAAAAGAGCAGACAGCTCCTTTATAAGGATTCTATCTGCTCTTTACTATTTATCTCTATACTATTCTGCTTTATCTTCGCCAGCAGTTTCAGCTACAGCGGGTTCAGCAGTATCTTCTTCTGTTGGCTCTTGCGCTGCTGGAGGTGAAATACGGACAATCAATGTGTCCTCAGGCGTCAATACTTCCCAGCCTTCATGCTTCGGCAAATCAGATACCAGCAATTGATCACCAATATCTAGTCCACTGATATCCACTTCAAAGGATGCAGCTATTTTATCTGGAAGTGTGCGAATATCCAGCTCATGCAATTCAATTTGTTGCACGCCGCCGCTCTTCACACCTACTGGTTCACCTGTAAAGTGGAACGCTACTTTTGTATCCAATTTGGCCTTCATATCAATCTGCTGAAAATCAATGTGCAGCAGTTGTTTGGAAATTGGCTGACGTTGGATTTCTTGAATAACCACGTTCTTTTTGCCCGAGTCTGGCAATTCCAAAGTAAGAACAGCCCGTGGGTTGCTGGCTAAAATACCTGAAATTGTCTTAGCATCCGCTGTAAAGGACTGGCTATCTGAACCTGCACCGTACACGACTACCGGTACAAAGCCTTTTCTGCGCTGTGAAGAAGTCGAGCCGGATCTTTCTGTCAAACGTACTGTTGTATTCACGATGATTCCTCCTAAGTAGGGATTTTATACTAGACCGATTAGATATGTACGCCTAACCTAACCACTCTCTAATTACCCCATTGACCTGGCTTTGAAACCTCTCACGACTTTTGAGCCCAGGCAAAAATAAGGTCAAATTGTATTATTATACAATTCAACATTAATTATTCATGTCTTAGGAGTAAATCATTGCTATATTTGTGACAACGATTAAACTAAATGACAAGCTACAAAATGGTTACTGCCAACATCACGAAATACCGGGATTTCAGATCTGCAAACCTCTTGCGCAAAGGGACAACGGGTATGGAATTTACAGCCAGAAGGCGGGTTTACCGGACTCGGAATATCTCCCTTAAGTACAATTCTTTCCCTTTTCAGCTTTGGAATAGGAATCGGAACAGCCGACAGCAGCGCTTTGGTATACGGGTGGAGCGGATTCTTAAACAGTTCATCTCTTGAAGCCGTCTCCATCATAGAGCCCAGGTACATGACACCGATTCTTGAACACAAATGCTCCACAACACTCAAATCATGGGAGATAAACAAATACGTTAACCCTCGACTCTGCTGGAGCTTACTGAATAAATTAATAATCTGTGCTTGGATGGAAACATCCAGTGCTGAAACTGGTTCGTCTGCAATGATCAGCTCAGGATTCAAAACAAGCGCACGGGCGATCCCGATCCGCTGCCGCTGCCCCCCGGAGAATTCATGCGGAAAGCGATCAATATGATAAGAAGATAACCCGCAAGCCGCTAGGGCTTCAAGCACCAGATCTCGCACCTCGGATCTTGAGCATAAACCATGATCCAGTAAAGCTTCACCAATGGCATCACCTATACGAACCCGTGGGTTAAGTGAGCTATAAGGATCTTGGAAGATCAACTGCATTTGGGGTCTAATATTGCGCAATTCAGCGGGCGACAGGGAGTGAATGTCTATCCCTTTGAACTTGATCTCACCTGCCGTTTTATCCGTTAGCCGTAAAATCGTCCGTCCGACTGTACTTTTGCCGCTCCCAGATTCCCCTACAAGCCCAAACGTTTCCCCAGGTTGAAGTGTGATGCTAATATCGTCAACAGCCTTTACATGCCCAACGGTTCGGTTAAGCAGCCCCTTAGTAACAGGAAAATATTTCTTTAAATGATTGACCTCAAGCAGTGCTTCAGGCATGAACAACCGCCTCCTCATACAACCAGCAAGCTACCTTTTGTCTGCTGGCCACCTCTTTAAGCTGGGGCTGCTGGCTGACACATACAGGCATGCAATGCTCACAGCGGTCATGAAAATAACAAGACGGCACCAGCTCAAGCGGATTTGGCACTTGACCTGGTATGGAATACAGCTCATCCTGTCGCTGATTGATTACCGGCTTCGATTTGAGCAGCCCTTTTGTATAGGGATGTTTGGGGTTGTTGAACAATTCAACAACTTCACCCTCCTCCACAATCTTTCCGGAATACATAACAATCACATAATCGGCCATCTCTGCCACTACGCCAAGATCATGGGTGATTAGTAGAATGGACATGCCCGAGCTATCTTTAATTTCACGCAGCATATCCAGAATTTGCGCTTGAATCGTTACATCCAGCGCCGTAGTCGGTTCATCAGCAATCAATAGCTTTGGACTGCAGGCAATGGCAATAGCAATCATAATCCGCTGCAGCATACCTCCACTTAATTCATGCGGGTAACTATCAGCAATTTGCTCTGGTCGTGATATGCCTACCTGCTTAATCAGTTCAATCGCCCGGATGCGCGCCTGTTTCTTGTTCATCTTCAAATGTACAATCAGCGGCTCCATGATTTGCTCACCGATCTTGATTACAGGATTAAGGGAGGACATGGGCTCCTGAAAGATCATCGCGATCTCATTCCCGCGGATGGTCCGCAGTGTGTTTTTGTCCATTTTCAACAAATCTTCACTCTGAAAATCAATTTTCCCTTGGGCTACCTTGCCCCCGGGTTCCTCAACAAGCCCCATGATGGACATCGCGGTCACGCTTTTGCCGCAGCCCGATTCTCCAACGATACATACCGTCTCTCCCTCGCGAACACGGAAGCTTACATCATCAACGGCTTTCACTTTTCCTTCTTCCGTGAAGAAGTATGTACTTAGACCGTCTATATTCATTAAATCACTCATCTGAGGGTCACCTACCTCTTCTGTTTAGGATCAAGCACGTCCCGGAGTCCGTCCCCAAAGATATTGATCGCGATCACTGTCGCAAAGATCGATAACCCTGGTGGAATCCACAACCACGGCCGATCCTGAAAGTCGATCATATTATTCGCAGCATCAATCATATTGCCCCAGGTTGGAGTTGGCGGCATAACACCTAGTCCAAAAAAGCTAAGAACCGATTCACTCAATATAGCACCACCGATGTTAAGGGTAGCCATAACAATCAGCAACGGAACGATATTCGGCAGCAAATGATTAAACAATTTACGCCGGTCACGGAGGCCTAATACTACCGCCGCCTGCATAAACTCACGTTCACGCAGACTAAGCATTTGCCCCCGTACCATACGTGCCATACCCGGCCAGCTAACAATACTAAGCATCAGCATAACGATATACATCCGATAATCCGTTGGGATCTTCCACTCCGATAATAACGCACCAAAAATAAAGAGCAGTGGCAGACTCGGAACCGTCAACAGAAGATCCGCAATCCGCATTATGATTTGATCGGCAATACCGCGGTAATACCCAGCAATAGCCCCCAAAAGAGCACCGATAAACACCGAAAGAACCATTGACGCTAGTCCCACGGTCAGTGAAATGCGCCCCGCCTGCATTACCCGGGTCAGAATATCTCTGCCCAATGCATCAGTGCCCAGCCAATGCTTCATATTGGGCGCCTTGTTCATCATAGCCATATTAATTTTGTTATCCGTATAGGGTGAGAACAGCGGACCAATAAAACAAAGCGCAAACATAAAGATCACCACCACAAATCCGGATACCGCCAGCTTGTTCTTCAGCAACCTCCGCATGGATTGCCGGAATAAAGAGGATTTTCCTTTGGTGGTCTGCGGCTTCGCAATCCCAGCTACATTACTTTGAACTGCCACGTCAGCTTCCTCCTCTCTATAGCCGAACTCTAGGATCGGCAATCCGGTACAAAACATCCGAAAGCAACGTTCCTATGACGGTAAGTATGGCAATAAACATCGTAAAGCCCATCAGCAAAGGATAGTCCCTTAGTCCGAAGGACTGCATATACAGTTGGCCAATCCCAGGCCAATTGAATATTTTCTCAATAATAAGTGATCCGCCAAATAGTGCCGGAAGCTCAAAACCAACCAGTGTAATTGCGGGCAGCAAGGCATTACGTAAGGCGTGTGTAAAGAGCACCTTGCGTTCTTTCAGGCCTTTGGCGCGTGCCGTACGGATATAATCCTGTTTTAAGACATCGATCATATTGCTGCGGAAATAACGAGTGAGCGAACCTAATCCCAGAAGGGTCATAACCACAACCGGAAGGGTCATGTGCGTTACGATCTCCTTAAAGTAAGCCAAACCCGTAGCATTACTACCCGTGGTGATTATTCCACCTGGAGGCAGCCACTTGAGATCGACGGCCAGGATTTTGATCAGGAATAAGCCTATAAAAAATGACGGTAGCGACATTGCTGCGAATATAGCGATCATCACGAGTGTATCGAACCAGGAATATTGCTTATAGGCCGAGATGACGCCAATAATGACCGCAATCACCCACGTCAGAAACGTAGATACGGCAGCCAGCAGAAAGGAATTCCAAATATAATCATTAAAAAGCTGCAGCACAGGCTTTTGTTGGGCTAAGGAATACCCGAAATCACCATGCAGCGCATTCTTCATCCAGATCCCATACCGTTCAAGCACAGGCTTATTTAAGCCGTAGATTTCACGCAGCTCAGCTTTGCGTTCAGCGGTCAATTTAATATTTCCGGTTATGAAGTCACCGGGAGTTGAAGCATACAAACAGAAGATCAATAATGATGCCGCAAATAAGATGATGACCATGTACAACAGTCTTTTCGATAAATAAGCGCTCATGACAGACTCCTTATGATTCGTCCCCTGCCCTTGAATCCAGTCAGGGCAGGGGACACTGGTTTATTTATTTCAGGCTCCAAGTTGGCAGACTGCCAGCAAGACCGATGAACGGGCTGACCGATAGATTCTCAATACGTCCGTTATAGGCGTATACTGTCTTTTTATAACTTGTAAAAATAATAGGCAGTTCATCATTGAAAAGCTGATACAGCTCTTTATATACCGCTTTGCGCGCCTCAATATCAGTAGTGGCCAAGGCTTTGTTGTACAGCTCCAGGAATTTCGGATTGTCATAATCCGTGATTTCTCCATCGAAGAATTGCATGAACCCGTCAGACGGATCAGTCAACATGCTTGTGGAGAAGGATACGAGATCGTAGTCCCCACCTTCTACTTTCGATACCAGTGAGTTAAAGTCTGCGAAAACCTCAGGCTGGAATTCGATACCCAGCGCTTCAAAATTCTCTTTAGCTACAGCGATGAAAATATCTGTGTTTTTACTCTTCGAACCGAGGTAATGGATGGACAGCGGTTTGCCATCTTTTTCACGGATCCCCCCCGCGCCTACCGTCCAGCCAGCTTCATCGAGTAATTGTTTTGCTTTTTCCGGATCATATTTGTAAGGATTAATACCTTCCTCAGTGTAAGACCAGGAAATCGGCGATGCCGGGATGTTGGCAATAGACCCTGCACCTTGTGCTGCATCCACATAAATACTCTGACGATCCAAACCGTACACAATAGCTTGACGTACAAGCTTATCCTTGAGCTGCTCATGCTTCAGGTTAACTTGCAAGTAACCATAGGTGCTTGGAGTGTAAGGAATAATATTCACAAAACCGAGTGCTTTCAGCTTCTCGATATTCTCGTCTGTCGCACTAAAGGAAGCGTAGTCCACTTCACCAGTTTCTACGAACTGCCATACGTCGCCTTCCGTAGTTTTGTAGATGAAATGCTCCGTCTTTGGTTTACCTTTGAAATAATTCTCATTTGCTACAAAACGCACTTCTTGACCTGGAATAAATTTTTCCAGCTTGTAAGGTCCATCGCCAAGTGGCTTCTCATGCAGCTTTTTAATGTATTCAAGATTTCCAATTTTATAGTCCTTGCCATAGTAAGCTTTCGACAGTACATTCGAGCCGAGCTGTACCAGCGCCGTTGCGTTTGGTTGCTCAAGGGTTGCTGAGATCGTCTGTGGATCAATTACTTTAATGCCCTCAACTGTAGGGGATGTACCTTCCTTATAGGCTTTGCCGCCTTTAACATTTAGCGATGGAAGCTGGGAGCTACCATCATACGATTTGTCGTATTGGATCGTCCATGTAAATGCCACATCATCCGCTGTTAACGGTGAACCGTCGCTGAATTTCAAATCTTTTCTCAAGTGGAAAGTGTATGTAAGCTGATCATCCGAAACATCCCAGCTCTCCGCAAGTTCCGGCGTTGGAACGCCTTTGTCATCAACAGTTACGAGAGAAGCGTATAGCAGTGAAGAGACATTGCCATCATAACCACTTTGTTGAAAATAAGGAGTGAACGCTCCGCTTGGGTCCGTAAGCCCGACGATAATGGTATCTGTACGTTTCTGGGCCACCGCTGGAAGTTTGGATAAATCCGTGGCAGTAAAAGGTTCGCTTAGAGCACCCGCAGGAACGATCTCTGGTGCAGTGGTTGCTTCCACATTGGTTGAATTGGAGCCTGCAGCCGCATTGTTTGCGGATGAGGATTCGTTATTACTGTTGTTAGCGCAAGCAGAAAGTAACAGTGACCCCGTAAGCAGTAATGAAGTGATTACAATCGCATTTTTTCTCATGTACCTATCTCCCTTTTCTCTCTGAATAGAATAATAACTATAATTCCTACCCGTTAAGTATGAATAATATCTGATGTTCATTATAGAAAGGTTTTTTAGTTCTGTAAAGAGAGAACTTCAAAAAAATTCTCCATAAACAGAATTAGGCGATAATTAAAACAAATAAAAAAAGCCAAAACCCTCTCTGCATAAGAGAAGTCCTGGCTTTCAGGCGGTTATATTTTTAAAAAATCATTATTTCAAATACTCGAATAGCTGCTCATTCATCCGATGAATGCCTTCAAGACGCAGACTGTATCCGGTGACATTCTCCCCTTCAATATAGGCATGAAGTAAACCTGCACAACGAAGATTAAAAATATGATCATGCACAATCCCCTTCGAGATCCCCGCATGCTTAACAATTTCGGTAAACGTCTTACGGCCACCACTCAGGGCTTGGAGGATTTTTAGCCGGCTTTTTTCACTCAGACTACGGATCGCTCTGTACATAAAAGGGGAGATTTCCTCATTCTCCATCGATATCCACGCCGCATAATGGCAGATCGTTAATTCACCGTAGCAATAGATAATATTAGCAGGCTGAAAATGATACTGTGGAATCAGTACGAGCTTCTTAAGCCCATCCGTAGGCATGAAGTAAAATCCGTTGGTCGTCTTGTTCACGAAATCCGCAGTGTCCAGTCCATTAAGCTCCATGTTCTTGGAATCCGCATGCTGCTGCAGTTTTCTCAAAATCGCAGGATTGCATTGGCTAAAGTACTGGCGGTTCCACTCGGAGAGTAAAAATACTACGCGGTTACGGTAATCCTCCATATGGCTTGGAAATACCTTTACATATTTTGATAAGGTCTCATATAACTCGCCAACCGATAACCCTTCAATCCAGTTCAACACACTGTCTACTTCATCTTTAAATGGACAACAGTAAATGAGCAGATTCAACATTTTCCACTCATTGTTTAGTTCGGTTTCTTTCAGACGGGATAACAGCTCTTCACTGAGCGTGCTTTCAATTTCATTAGCCCACGCTACCCCTAAATCAATCTTCTTATAGGATTTTTTGCAGAGATAAGTATGTAAGCTGTTCAACAATTCATAAATCGATCCAAATTCAACCTCAACCTTGTATTCCACAATGATTCCTCCTGCTAGCGGTTCTTTTCAGTAGTGAGATATTCTCTTAATCTTATTGTATTATCCTGAGAATACGCAAGCTACTCTATAAACGGGAGTGCATAAAAATTCATTAGCTGTTATTTCAGCGCCAAATTTTTTTTTATTGCACGGTGGTTTAGCTGTTATTTCCGTTAGCGTGGACGCTATCGGACTCTGTAGAGCTTGTGCTAATAGCGTCTGCCGTAGGCTTCAGCGGGAGATCAGGACTCTGCGCTATCGGACACAATTGACCTTGTGCTAATAGCGTCTGCTGGGTCCGCAATCTCCAGCGGGAGATCAAGACTGCACTATCGGACACAACTGAGCTTGTGCTAATGGCGTCTGCTGGGTCCGTAATCTCCAGCGGGAGATCAAAACTCTGCACTATCGGACTCCATAGGCGCTATTGACACTATAAATGCCTATTTCGTGCCTATTCCAAAGGAATAGCTGCACTGGGGTCCGAAACTTTGCTCAAAAGGCTAAATATGTGCAAATAGCGTCTGCTGGGTCCGTAAACATCAGTGGGGAAATCAGGACTCTGGTCCATAAGCATCAGTGAGGAATTAGGATTCTGGTCCGTAAGCTTCTGCTGCGGATTAGGATCCTACGCTATCGGACTCAGTTGACCTTATTCGCAGGATTATCCCGTTTTTTGTTTGCGATCGGACTCCATAGGCGCTATGGGCATTAAAAATGCCTATTTCGCGACTATTCCAAAGGAATAGCTGCACTGGGGTCCGAAACTTTGCTCAAAAGGCTAAATATGTGCGAATAGCGTCTGCTGGGTCCCTAAGCATCAGTGGGGAATTAAGACTCTGGACCGTAAGCTTCTGCGACGGATCGGGATCCTACGATATTGGACACCTATCGGACACAGTTGACCTTATTCGCAGTATTATCCTCTTTTCAGCATGCTATCGGACTCCATAGGCGTTATGGGCATTAAAAATGCCTATTTCGCGACTATTCCAAAGGAATAGCTGCACTGGGGTCCGAAACTTTGCTCAAATGACTAAAAATGTGCAAATAGCGTCAATTGGGTCCGTTAGATTCCGCAGAGGATTAGGACAAGCGAGAGTTCGGGGTTCGGGGTTCGGGTTCGGGTTCGGGGTTCGGGGTTCGGGTTCGGGTTCGGGTTCGGGTTCGGGTTCGGGTTCGGGTTCGGGTTCGGGTTCGGGTTCGGGGTTCGGGGTTCCATAGATCCAGCGTTCTGAGGTTCCGAGGTTCCGGGGGTTCCAGCGTTCCCAGCGTTCCCATCATTCCAGACTTCCAGACTTCCAGACTTCCAGCATTCCACCGTTCCCAGCTTACCAAAACAAATACTCGAGGTTAGTTAACTCTCACTTGCTCATATTCTGCTATAGCCATGTTGCCCACATGAACAAAAATGCAGTGCAGCGATCCTCGGGTAACAAGGAAAACAACATTCAACCCGAAGAACAATCAATCTGGTTCGCTCCTCGCTTTTTGCAATTCATGGTAGTAAAATATAGGCAATAACTAATTAGGAGTGAAGCCATAAGATGCAAATTCAAAATGAAAACGGACGTTTTTTTGTTGCTAATGACGGTAAGGACCTTGCCGAAATCACATACAGTTTGGATAAAGAAGCCGGGGAATTAGTCATTGACCACACCCGTGTCTCCGAAGAACTGCGCGGTCAAGGTACTGGACAAGAGCTTGTACGTGCTGTTGTGGACAAGGCTCGGAATGAGAATTTAAAAATTGTACCCGTGTGCTCCTATGCTGCGCATCAATTCGAGAAGCACCCGGAGTACAAAGACGTGCTGAGCGGGAATACTGGCGGGAGAGCTTAAACCTGCTCCCGTTTCCGCGAAGCTTTTTTAGTAACTATGCGAACTTATAATAGTTCAAATACACTTTAGGGGGAAACGGGTTTGACGACTGCCGACACTTTTAAGAATATTGAGGAATTACAACAACGCTGTGAGCAATATGAAGGAATCTCATTAAAACTGAATTGGGATATGCTCCGCCAGCCATCAAGCGCAGGTGATACGGAATGGCTCGTGACTTATGAGGACGAATTACTGGTCGGTTTCTTGGGACTCTATGGTTTTGGAAGCGATATGGAGGTCTGTGGCATGGTTCGGCCAGGCTACCGTCGACGCGGAATCTTCACCTCTCTGTGGAACCGAGCACAAACCATAATCAAGCGCAATAAAGTCTCTACTCTTCTTCTAAATGCACCCGCCGCTTCTTCATCTGGAACTGCTTTCCTGCAAACCTTGCCTCTGCAGTTCAATCACGCTGAATATCAAATGAAATGGGATGGCAATTCCATGGTGTCATCTGATGTCAGCTCAGCAACAGGGACTGTCGTCTTACGGCCAGCTCGTGAAGAAGAGGCACACATTCTGGTCGAACTGGATTGTGGAGGTTTTGATATGAAGACAGAAGATGCTGCAGAGCAGTATGAGTTGCACAAACAGGAAGGTATGCAAGAGAATATTATGATCGAGATGGACGGCAGGCCTGTTGGGAAGATGCGAGTGTGGACTGAAGATAATGAATCCTGGATCTATGGATTTACAGTCGATAAAAAGCTACGTGGGCTTGGCATTGGCCGCAGCGCCCTTCTTCAGACCATCGAACGAGAGCGCAAAAATTATAATGGAGTAAATCTGGAGGTCGCACTGGATAATCCCAATGCACTTAAGCTGTATGAGAGCTGCGGCTTTGTCATTCAGAATAAACAGGATTATTACCGATATATCGGCTAATCCCCAGACCTACTCTTGAGATTTTAATAAAGCAGTCACAATAAGACCTCCTTACTTGCTGGTGTTCTAACCTGCAGATAAGGAGGTCTATTTATTATAGTAAATAATTCGCTTCGCCTCTCTCATTTCTACGATCGCTGCAGCTTAAGGAACCGTCAGCTAACACTTCCCGCTCAAGAAATACGGATAACAGACGCACATAATCCAGTGACTCCATAATCGAGATTGCCTCTCCATCAAAGCAGTATTTACGTCCATCCAGCAGCGAGAAAACTTCCACGGTCTCCGCTGGCTCACCATAAGCATGATGGCAAAAAACATTGGCCATATGCATAAATCCAGTGATGATATCCTCATTGCCATTAACCATAAATTTCTGAATGTTCACGCTTCGGCCACTTTTTGAAGAGTTCCAAGCCAGCTGCGTAATCATCGATAACTCCAAATTCAGCGCTGGAACTGGAACATGCCACTGTTCATATAACATCACTGGAATCTCCTGTAGATGATTGCTTGAAACGATACGCATAAGCTCATCAGCTACACTCGTTTTGATATCCCAATATTGCAAAAGGGAGGGAAAAGCATCTCCCCTAGGAGGCCACCGGTGTTCTAACAGAAATTGTATAGGTGTCTCTCTTCGCACTTCCGGCAACAGACTATAGAAGTCATTAAGTGTATGCCCCACAGCATATTGAACCTGCTGACGCCAGCGTGGGAGCCCCGTCGCTGGAGCTCCGCTAGCTAAATTCTCAGTCCCGCCCAGCATAATATGCTCCATGCGATAATCGTGCAGCCGTTTATACGGAGGGGTATGTACATCCCTTGGTTTGTTAAACCAACTTCCCACTGGCCCACCCATCTTAGGTTACCGCCATACAGGCTTCGATGAATTGACGTCCGAATTGACGGCAGGCTTCTTTTTCGGCAGCATTCGGGCCATACTCAATCTTTAGGCTATCTTGCAAAATGACTGCTCCACGCTCCTTTAGCTTCTCCTCGATAACATCCACTGCCCCACAATAAATGGCGTAGCCTGTATCTCCACTACCAAAAACTGCTGACTTCATAGCAGTCAAATCAAGTTCATCCATCTCCTCATAGAAATCAAGAGATTCATCCGGCAACTCTCCGTCTCCCCAAGTGTATGCCCCTAGCAGAACGCCTTCATATGATTTTATCTCAATCGCATTACATTCAGTGACCGACTTCAAAACAGCCTCACCGCCTGCTTGGCGTATTCCCTCTACAATCAATTCAGCCATTTCCTCAGTGTTGCCAGTTAAACTAGCATATGCCACAAGCACTTTAGCCATAAACTCCTGTTCCTCCCCTACTAACACCTTAAATTTAAATCATATACGCTTCACCTCATTCTATTTGATAATGATTATCATTGTCAATAAATAAAGTTAAAAAAACGCAAACTCCCCGTTATTACACACGGTTGAGGTTTGCGCTCCGTCTCATTTTTCTTAAAAAGAAGCTTAATAAGCACCTTCCAGCAAGGTTATGTGATTCCCATCAGGATCACGAAAATTCATTTCTTTACCGCCATATTCCATCGTAACAGGTGGCTGACAATCCAGTCCCTTAGCTTTCAACTGCTCGTATGTCTCATCCAGATTATCACAGCCGAATACTAAATTAACAAAACCTGTCGTAAGATTTTCCCACTTTGCAGCATCCCAAATAATAATTCCCGGCTGTTTCTTGCCAAAGCCAAGCTTTGCCCCGTCGAAATTACCGTAACCTTCGAAAGGCATAGGAATTCCTAGTACCTCCGTATAAAATTTAGCTGACACCGCAGTATCTTTAGTGTAAATGTTAGTCCCTTCAAAAGACGAAATCATAACTTGTCCCCTCTCATTCTCATAATATGTCTCATTTCTTACTTGGGTTTAGTCTAACAAGGTTGACACGCTTTGTATTGCAAAATCACGACATTCTTCGGCCTGCATAGACCAAGGCTTCAAGTGGGGTTCTTCCTGCATATTTTTTGAAATTATTGATAAAATGGGACTGGTGACTGTAACCATACGCGAAAATAAGATCCTGCATATTCTTTGTCTGCCCAGGTAAATGACACATCTCCCGCCATACATTCTGAAACCGCACGAGATCTGCTGTTTTTTTGGGCGATACACCTATATATTCTTGAAAAAGCCGTTCAAGTTGTCGTCTGCTTAAATTAGAACTGGTCTCCAAATCCTCTGCGGTCACAATCCCTTTTTGTTTAACCATAGTATAGACTGCGTTCATCATCCGATCGTTAGTCCGCCCTCTACGCTCAAGACGACGAAGCAGATAGGCTTCAGCGGCCGCAATCCTTTCGTCCATCGAGTTTACTTTCTCCAATAGATGACCAAGCTCTTTTTTAAAAGTGCCAAAATATTGTTCTACATCGACATGTGCGTTCAAGACATTCCGCAGATGATCATCTGCAAAAAAATGAACCGCCCAGAAATGAAACCGGATACCAAAGGTTGAACTCCCCCCTGGCTTTCTGTCTGAAGAGACTTCAAATGGATTGTCATTAATGCCGGAGAAAAAAGTGTTTGTATTGCCTGATTCTCTATCCAAATCCCAAATAATATCCATACAGGTGTCCGGAATTATTGTCTCCGTCTCAGGTTGTTGTATAGACTCCACATCTACAGAACCCCAAAAACAGCGAATAAACGGCTGCAAGGCATGGCTGGGCAGAAACTCACTAGTGTGGTTGGGTTTTGCAGTTATAGGGAAATACAGCGGTGAGAGATTGAACATAGCTTTAGTTCTCCGATCGTAAATAGGGTAAGAACTCTACTATCTGATCATACACAATCAAGTCATGAAGCACCAGTTGAATAGCCGCATAAGCATGGGAATATTATACACTTCATTAGCATTGGACAAAATAATTGGTGAAGCTGGCTGAGGCGTAATTTGTTTGTAGCAATCAGGTGAAATGTTGTACAATAAAGGCTAAATGAATTTTTTTGAAGGATGGATTAAATCATGTATATAGCGAGCGATTGGAAAGACTATGAAGTAATTGATACAGGCGGTGGAGAGAAGCTCGAACGCTGGGGCGATATTATCTTGCGTCGTCCTGATCCACAGATTATTTGGCCTCTAAATAATGAGACCGCTAAATGGCGTGATGTGCACGGACATTATCACCGTTCCTCCGCTGGTGGCGGACAATGGGAAATGAAAAAAACCATTCCGGACGATTGGAAGATTAGCTATGGTAAATTAAAATTCCACTTACGTCCTACAAACTTCAAGCATACAGGACTATTCCCGGAACAAGCAGCCAACTGGAGCTGGATGATGGACAAGATTGCAGCGGCTAACCGTCCAATCTCAGTGCTGAATCTTTTTGCTTACACAGGTGGAGCTACTGTGGCAGCGGCGAGTGCCGGTGCGTCTGTCGTTCACGTGGATGCAGCCAAAGGTATGGTGCAGTGGGCGAAAGAAAACGTTCAGCTGTCTGGTCTTGGAGAACGTCCAGTGCGTTTTATCACGGATGATGTATTCAAGTTCGTACAACGTGAACAACGCCGCGGCAGCAAATATGACGCGATTATTATGGACCCTCCTTCTTACGGAAGAGGACCTGGTGGAGAAATGTGGAAGCTTGAATCAAGTTTGTACCCTTTCCTTGAGAGCTGTATGGAGATTATGAGCGACAACCCATTGTTCATGCTCATTAATTCCTACACCACTGGAATTTCTCCAACTGTACTGCGCAACATGTTGTCCATGACCATGGGCAAACGTTATGGCGGAAAACTTACCTCCGGCGAAATTGGTCTTCCGATCACCTCCTCCGGCATGAACCTGCCATGTGGTATCCTGGGTCGCTGGGAGGCGTAAGCCATGACACAGCATAATTCCGGCAACAATGAGGCTGTAAGCGGCGGATCACAACGCTTTGAAGTGTTGTACGAAGACAACCATCTTCTGGGGATTGTAAAACCCGTGAATATTCCTGTTCAGGAGGATGCAACAGGCGATCCTGACCTGCTGAACCTGCTGAAAGAAGATGTGAAGGAACGTTTCAACAAACCCGGCAACGTCTATATAGGTCTGGTCCACCGTTTGGATCGACCGGTTGGGGGCGCAATGATTTTTGCCAAGACTTCCAAAGCGGCTTCAAGACTATCCGAGAGTGTCCGTACTCACGGCTTTCATAAGGTGTATTTAACAGTCGTGCATGGTAAACCGCCAGCCACTCGTGGCCGTCTTACAGATACGCTGCTTAAAGACGCAAAGAGTAACACCGTCACCGTGGTTCGAAAAGGAACTTCCGGCGGCAAGGAAGCAATTCTGGATTACACAGTGCTTGACAGTGCAGAAGGATACAGCCTGCTTAAGATTGATTTACTTACAGGGCGTTCCCACCAAATTCGGGTGCAGCTGAGTTCGATCGGCTGTCCATTATACGGTGATCAGAAGTACGGGGCTTCAGTGAACAGACCGGGGCAACAAATTGCGTTATGGTCAGCACTTGTAGGATTCCCTCATCCTGTTACTAAAGAAGAAGTGGAACTCATCTCTCTGCCCCCACAAACCCATCCTTGGGATCTGTGGCCGCGTGAAACACTACAAAAAGGGCTGTCCTGAAGCAGCCCTTTTTAGGCAATGAAACGATAAAAACGAGGCAGTGACTCTCCGGTTAGTGGAGAATCACTGCCTTTTTTTTGTTTCTGCGTCTGCTACATGAACAGAAAATGGGAAGAGGGTCCACGTTGGAGTGTTCTTCCTAGCTCCGCACGAATGCTTAGTCCGATTATTCCAGCCGGGCATTGAATATCCCTTTGAGATTAAAAATCCCTTCGAGATTAAACATTCCTTCCACCTTCCAGCCTGAACTTAGCTAACGATCCACCGCTCTGTTTAGCGATGGATCAGCAGTGGTACAGTAGTGGATCAGTAGTGGATCAGCAGTGGATCAGCAGTGGATCCTAGATGGAATCTGAAATGAAAAGTAAGATAACTGCATTCTATACACTTATTCCGAATAAAAAAGCAATAGATCGGATTTTAAGTGTACTCTTTACAATTAAAAATCAGGGAAACTGCAAAAAGAGAAGTAAATCAAGAAAATAGTTGTATAAAATACAGTTATATTTCATCACTCGAGTAAATAGCAAACAATAGCTGTACAAAATACAACTAAATACATCTAGATGCCTCTAATTGCTCTAAAACACTCTAAACGCTTCTACATACTCTAAACGCTTCTACATACTCTAAATGCTTCTACATACTCTAAACGCTTCTACATACTCTAAATGCTTCTACATACTCTAATGCTTCTACATACTCTAAATGCTTCTACATACTCTAAATGCTTCTACATACTCTAAATGCACTAGTGATACAGCCAAGCTATTTGCTTCAAGGTGTAGAACCCTCCGGTGTAGTTGTAACAACCATTTTGCCCATTAAGTAGAGCAGTAACTGTTGGTTATGAGAGGAGATCGGATCAAGCGCTTCCGCAAAAAAATCACTGCGGATCTTTAGACCCCGTGCAGTTTCTTCCATTCCAGTCTCCGTTATACTCACCCATACAATCCGCCGGTCCGAAGCATCTCTTTCCCGCACAATAAGCTCATGCTTCTCCATCCGATCAAGTAACATCGTAACCGCTGCAGGACTGGTCGCCAAATGTGGAGCCAGATCAGAAGGCTTCATGGCGTCGCGTTCCTGAAGCAGTTCAAGTACAGTAAGTTGGGCATCCGTCAGCGTTGGAGCAAGATTACTGTCCATATGTAATTTATAATCTTTTAAAATCTTATGCCAAATTTTACTGAATTCAGAAGCATGCACACTTATTCCTTCCTTTCCTCGCGGTTCTATCCGGTATATCTACATTTTCGCGAAACAACTTCCATTTCCTGCAAACGAAGAAAAAATAAATCTGCCGGACCTTCAGCATAAAAAAATAAAAAACGACGCTTAGTCAACCCTCCAAAAGAGCGGACTAAACGCCGTTATAAAATCACTTGTTAATCGCTAGTTTTAATGAACTGATGGGAAAAGATTTATGATCTCATCCTTTTTCTCCACAGCTACAATCTGTTTGCCTGTAGAACGACGCTCGCCCAGCGGCGCTGATTCAGAGGAGAACGTATGGTGGGCATTCTCACGGGTAACGGCATTCAGTTCCAACGGCTCCTTGCAATAGAAAGCCCCTGCTAACCTGCTGCCATTTGGACGTATTCGTTTGCCTTCCTTGAATTCGAAGGTTGGCATTCCTTTGCCACCACGGCTTTGTGATGGATAATCCACAAGTAATGAACGTTTCGCATAACCAATATCAGAAATAGCAAGGATTTCGCCTTCATCTTCGCTGACCCAGAAGCAGGAAATCACCTCGTCGCCCTCGCGCAGCTGAATTCCTCTTACACCGGATGCAACGCGACCCATAGGGTTAACCTCATTCTCATGGAATCGGATACTCATTCCCTCACGGGTGACCAGCACAATGTCCTTGTCATTCGTACTAGAAGCCACTGTAATGATCTCATCACCCTCGGCTACCTTACAGGCCGCTACAGCTCCAGAACGGCTTGTAGAGTATTCCTTGAGCTCTGTACGCTTCACCTGACCCCGACGGGTGACAAACACAAGGCTCTGCTGCGGATCATCTAGATTATTCACCGGAATCACACTAACGATTCCATCTCCTTTAGACAATCCAATAACATTCACAATCGCTGTACCAGGCTCTTTCCATTTAAACTCCGGGATCTGGTGCACAGGAAGCAAGAAGTATTGCCCTTTGCGGGTAAATACCAGCAGACTGTCACGGGTATTTACATCCAGCAGCCTGACGATATGATCGCCTTCTTTGACGCCTGAGGTATGACGCTCCCCACCAGAACGGGTGAAGGAAAGCATACTAGTCCGCTTAATATAACCATCTGCTGAAAGAGCAACGAGCACATCCTCCGCATTGACCAGCGCTTCAAGGCTAACCTTGAGCTCCTCGACTTCGCCTTGGATCAGAGAACGGCGATCAATGCCGTATTTGTCGCGAATCTCCAGCAGTTCCTTACGAATTACAGCAACTAGCTTTTTGTCGCTATCCAAAATGCCGCGCAGATGTGTAATCTTTGCCATCATTTCATCTAACTCTTTCTGGAGTGAAGTGATCTCCAGATTGGTCAGACGATACAATTGCAAAGTAAGAATCGAATCGGCTTGGCGTTCACTGAAGCCGAACATCCATACGAGATTGTTCTGAGCATCCTGACGATTTTTCGACGCTTTGATCGCAGCGATAACCTCATCCAGGATGTTTAGTGCTTTAACTAAGCCCTCTAAGACATGAGCACGGTCTTCAGCGCGTTCCAGATCGAACTGGGTGCGATGAGTCACAACTTCACGCTGATGTGCGATATAAGCTTCCAGGATGGCTTTTAGACCAAGCTGCTGAGGTGCTTTGTTAACAATAGCAACCATATTGAAGTTATAGGTAATTTGAAGATCGGTTTTTTTGAGCAGATACGCCAACACGCCTTGAGCATCAGCCTCTTTTTTGAGTTCGACTACAATCCGCAGTCCCTCACGGCCGCTCTCATCACGAACCTCGGCAATGCCATCGATCTTTTTCTCCAGCCGAATATTCTCCATGGAAGTAACCAACCGTGATTTTACAATCTGGAATGGAACTTCCGTGATCACGATTTGCTGCTTGCCGCCCCGCATATTCTCAATCTCTGTTTTGGAGCGCAGGTAAATACGGCCTTTACCTGTGCGGTAAGCATCCATGATGCCGTCTCCGCCCATGATTGTGCCACCTGTAGGGAAATCCGGACCTTTCATGAAGGTCATAATTTCTTCCAGCTCAATATTTGGCTTCTGCATCACTGCGATACAAGCATCAATTACTTCACGCAGATTATGTGGCGGAATTTCAGTAGCAAAACCCGCAGAAATCCCACTCGTGCCATTTACGAGCAGATTCGGATACCGGGAAGGAACCACAACAGGCTCTTTGGCCGTATTGTCAAAGTTATCTTTAAACAAGACCGTCCGCTTCTCGATATCACGCATCATCTCCATTGCAATGGGAGACAGCCGTGCTTCTGTATAACGCATTGCCGCAGCTGGGTCATCGTCCATGGAGCCCCAGTTGCCGTGACCGTCAACTAGCACATGCCCCATCTTCCAAGGCTGTGCCATACGTACCATACCATCGTAAATAGAGGAGTCACCATGTGGATGGTAATTACCCATTACATCTCCGACAGTTTTGGCTGACTTGCGGTATGGCTTGTCAGGGGTGTTGCCGGAGTCGTACATCGCATAAAGAATCCGGCGCTGCACGGGTTTAAGTCCATCACGGACATCGGGGATTGCCCGGTCCTGAATAATATATTTGGAATACCGACCAAAGCGGTCACCGACGACCTCTTCCAGAAATGCCGGCAAAAATTGTTCTGATAAACTACTCACTTTGCTCACCTTCTGTTCCTCAAACTGCCCGTTTTAAAATAGTGTGGTGAGTCTCAGGTACTTCAGAGATTTTTGGAATTCCGGGCACTATCTCTCCTACAGTTCCAAAATTCCCCTAGGTCCCATAAATCACCAAGCTCTTAGAAAATCGGGATTATCGTCACTTGCAGCACTGACATTACTCTACAATTTCGGTGAAATCGACATTTTCAACAATCCAGCGTTTACGTGGATCGACTTTGTCACCCATAAGTGTTGAAACACGGCGCTCCGCCTTAGCGGCATCCTCAATCTGTACCTGAAGCAGCGTACGCGACTCTGGATTCATCGTTGTTTCCCACAGCTGATCGGGGTTCATCTCGCCCAATCCTTTATAACGCTGAAGCTCGAAGTTTTTGCCGAATTCCTTTAAGTAATTTTGCAGCTCTTCATCACTCCATGCATACCTTACGGTCTCCAGCTTACCCGTTTTGCGGGTCAACTTATAAAGCGGAGGCTGAGCGATAAAGACCTTACCTGCATCTAATAAAGGCTTCATATAACGATAGAAAAATGTCAGCAGCAGCACCTGAATATGCGCTCCATCGGTATCGGCATCGGTCATAATGATAATTTTAGAATAATTGCTGTCTTCGACGGTGAAATCCGGACCAATTCCAGCACCTATTGTAGAAATAATTGCTTTATACTCGTCGTTCTTCAGGATGTCCAGCAGCTTAGCTTTCTCCGGATTCATCGGTTTACCTTTTAGCGGCAATATCGCTTGAATCTTAGAGTCACGGCCTTGCTTAGCTGAACCACCGGCGGAATCACCTTCCACGATGAACAGCTCCGTACGTGTAACGTCCTTTGATTGTGCAGGAGACAGCTTACCGCCAAGATTCGAGCTTTCGCTGCGTTTCTTGCCTGTGCGGATCTCATCGCGGGCTTTACGTGCCGCTTCCCGCGCTTTCGACGCTTGAATCGATTTCTTCAGCAGGCTCTGCGCAACTTGTGGATTTTCTTCCAAGAAACGCGCCATATTTTCAGAAACGATATAATCTACTGCACTACGGGCGGAAGCACTGCCAAGCTGATCCTTCGTCTGTCCAACAAATTCAACCTCGGACATTTTTACACTGATGACAGCCATCATGCCTTCCCGCAGATCATTACCTTCCAGGTTTTTATCTTTTTCTTTAAGCAATTGCGTGCGGCGGGCATATTCATTTAATACACGAGTGTACGCAGTTTTAAAGCCGGTCTCATGTGTGCCTCCGCTGCGAGTTGGAATGGAGTTTACGAAGGAAGCCAAGGTTTCTGTGTAGCCTCCGTTGTATTGCAGAGCTACTTCTACCTCGATATCATCCTTTTCTGCACTGAAATGGATAACATCATGGAGAACATCCTTACCTTCGTTGAGGAACTGCACAAATTGACTAGCTCCACCTTCATAAAAGAACTCATCCTGACGGTTGCTCCGCTCATCTTGCAGTGTAATACGCAGACCGGAATTCAGAAAAGCAATCTCCTGAACCCGCTCTGCCAGCGTGTCATAATTCAGAGCAATTCCATTTGGGAAGACACGAATATCTGGCTTGAAAGTAATTTTCGAACCCGTTTTATTGGTGTTACCCAGAACTTCAAGACCAGTTACAGGTTCGCCAACATGCTCCTTGCCCTTCTTGTCCACCCAGTACTCAAACCGCTGCCGATGGATTTTGCCCTCACGATAAATCTCTACTTCGAGCCATTCAGACAAAGCGTTTGTGACAGAAGCCCCTACGCCATGCAAACCGCCTGATTTTTTATAACCCGATCCACCGAACTTACCGCCCGCATGCAAAATTGTAAATACAACTTGCGGGGTAGGTACCCCTGTCTTATGCATTCCAGTTGGGATCCCCCGTCCATTATCGCTAACGGTTACCGAGCCATCCTTGCGAAGCAGTATGTCAATCTTTGTACAATACTTGGCTAAATGCTCATCTACGGCATTATCTACGATTTCCCATACTAAATGATGTAGTCCTGAAGAACTCGTACTGCCGATATACATGCCAGGTCGTTTGCGTACTGCAACCAGACCTTCGAGCACTTGAATGTCGTCAGCATCGTATCCAGTACGGCCATTCTCGCCGTTATTAGAAACTTCAGCAAACATATCGATCTGTTCGAGCATTCATGCTCCTCCTTCTTTTCTCTATACTAAGAAGAAACGGCTTGGCCGTCCTTTATGTTAAGAACGGTATCCGTTACTGCCAAAAACCTAAGGATAGAATATAACGTGAAATTATACTCTCCTATATTTCTAAGAAATGCAAACAAACGTTTTGGTCACTTTGTTCATTCTAATTCAAAATATCCCTTTTCGTAAAGACGGCGAATGAAATGATCACCGAAGCGGCCCCCCATACAGCCAGCACAGCCATGGAAAATGACAAGGACATCCCTTCAATGGGGGCGGGAGTACCAGACAAATAGCTGGTCAGTCCAAGATTTACCATAAATAAATATTTTGCTGTTGTCCAGGCAGAGGCCATATTGGTCAGTATACTACCTGCAATCAGCGCTGCCATCATAACTACTATACTCGCCGCAGTACTGCGAACAAGCACCGAGATCATAAACGCGAGCAGTGCAACCACTACGCTGACGAACCAAATCAAACCACCTTGCATAAGCATATATTTCCACTGGGGCACTGCATGTACAGTAGACATATCTAGCGAATCACCACTGATTTTAAAGCCTGTAAAAACAGGAATATTAAAACCTTTAAAACCAAAGGCGAGACCAGAGATAAAGTAACTGATTGCAAATGTGGAAAGTACGATAAGCGAGACAAACATTAGCAGTGCTGTCATTTTGCTAAAGAGCACCTTCCAACGCTTGACCGGCCTAGTCAACAGCATTTTGATAGTTCCAGTTGTCCTTTCGGCCGAGACCAAATCTGAGGCCACCGCCATAATGAGCAACGGAATAAATAATGTAACCGAATTATCCATAAATTCTCGGGTAAAGGTAACCCCGCTAGGTTCATTCGGATTAACGTCATGGTGAAGATAATACTGAAGCTGTTGTACAAATATTCGCCGATAAGTCTTCCATTCCTCTGGAATCCGGTCACTGCCCAGTGAATTTTGATTATCGATAATCTGCTGCTGGATCTCAAGCCGCCAATCGGAATTAAATTTCTCCCGACTCCGTTCGGCTGAACGCATCTGTGCATAGGTGAACATAGGCACCAGTACAATCAGAATCAGCAGTATAACATAAAACCGTTTCTTTTTTATAATCTTCAAGCACTCATTACGGATTAGCGGAAGCAAGTTACTCAACATTCTCACCCTCCGTTAGTTTCAAGAATAGCTGTTCCAGTGTCGGATTAATTTTATGCACAGCTCTCACCTCAATTTCAGCAGTAACCATTACGGCCACAATCTCGGGGATCAGATCCTGATCCATGATCGTTATTAAAGAATTGGGGCCCATCCCGGCAATAATTGAGTCATCTAATGTGACGTCTTCCAGTTTCTGAATTTGAATATCTGAACGATCAGCCAGCATTTCCCGGGCCTCAGCAAAAGGCTCCAGCTCCCAAAGTACATACGGCGAATTACGAGCGATCAGCTCATCTACCGCACCTACTGCCAATACACGCCCTTTACTAATAATCGCTACACGGTCGCAAAGAAGCTGAATTTCACTAAGCAGATGGCTCGATACGAACACCGCCAGCCCTTCATCCGCCAGCTTGCGAATGAATTCTCGCAGCTCTTTAATGCCTTTAGGGTCAAGTCCATTCGTCGGCTCGTCCAAAATAAGCAGCCGTGGACGTCCCAACAGCGCCTGCGCAATGCCTAATCGTTGTCTCATCCCAAGCGAGTATGTACTTACCTTATCATGTATCCGCTGATCTAATCGAACAATATCTACCACTTCGCTAATACGTTCATTGTCTACGCCAGGCTGCATCCGGGCAAAATGCTGCAAATTCTCCCACCCGGTCAAATAGGTATATACCTCAGGATTCTCAACGATAGAGCCTACATATTGCAATGCTTTTTCCGGATTTCGGTTCACATTGTACCCACATACTGTAATCTTGCCCTCAGTAGGTCGAATCAAATCCACAAGCATGCGGATCGTGGTCGTCTTCCCAGCCCCATTAGGCCCGAGAAAGCCGAAAATCTCCCCTTTTCTCACATCGAAAGTGACATCATCTATAATCCATTTTCGTCCTATTTTTTTACGTACCCCGTCCACAGACAAGACGACTGTGCCGGAGTCTTCACTATTCGCTTTTGTCATATTTAATTTAGCTCCTTGTGACTGTCATTTTCTCGGTTTGTACTTGCTCAAAGGGCATTTACCTACATGATCTTACTGCAAAATTTAACACTCACCTATATACTACTGCACAGCCTGTATGAACCGTTCTCCGATTCGCTGATAGCCATCACCATTAGGATGAAAATGATCGGTGGATAGATACTTGTCCAAATGTCTGTTAAACAAGTCAAACGTAGGAACCAAGGTCATGTTGCTATGCTCATTAATAATATCCATTGCCGTATTATTCCACTTCGTTACCGCTTGATTGCCTGGTGCCAGTAATTCTGGAATATCGCCAAAGGGATTATACAGCCCCATATAGTAAACTTGCGCATTCGGATTGATCTGTGAGATTTTATCGAGAATCTTCTCCAGTCTAGCTGCTGCTTCTGGCAGAGCGGCTAATAAAGACTCTGGAGTCAGCTCCTGCCCAGAGGTTGATGAAGTTGTGTTGCCCTGTTGCGCCCCATTATTCTCAAGAATATCCGAATCCTTAAACAGATCATTTCCTCCGACGGATAGCAGAACAACATTCGACATGCGCAAGGCATACTCCACACCATCTTCGTTCAGTTTGCTTAACAGCCCCGCAGTAGTCAACCCGTTAATCCCCATATTGCCTAAAAAGTCTACTGTGACACCTTTTGCGGATAAACCAGTAACCGTACGCTTAACAAACCCTTCTCCGGTGTTATCACCGGTCCCCTTGGTAAGCGAATCCCCGAGCGCAACAATTTTGAGGAGCTTGACAGTCTCCGTCACCGGTGCGGCTGTTTGCTGAGGCAAGCTGCTCTCGGTAACCTCTCCGACCGGATAGATAATATCTTTAACCGCATAAACTAAACCAACCATCAAAACTATAGTTGTTACTATGGAAATCAAGCTGACGCTGCGCCATGTCCATTTCGAATCCTTCAAAGCTATCCCTCCGTATGCCGTTCTATTATGTATTGTTCCACAATTTACAAAGATCTTAACTATGTTACATAAACATAATTCTTCCATACAAGTTTTGCAAATGTCTAGCAAAGAAAAAAATCCCGCTGCTACAGTGTTTTTGCCGAGGAACGAGTGTGGACTTTTTTGAAAATAAAAAAATACTGGCTTTTTAATTAATGCCATTATATAATATTCACCGTTGACTCTTTAGACATTACGGGTTATTAGCTTAGCTGGTAGAGCAGCCGACTCTTAATCGGCAGGTCGCAGGTTCGACCCCTGCATAACCCATAGAGCTAGACAGAAGAAGTAAGGACAAGTTCCTTACTTCTTTTTTTGTTGCATTTTTATTCTTCACCACACAAAAAAAACCGCTCCCCGACTTACATCGGAGAACGATTTCTTCCTGAAGCATCTACTCGTATTATTTACCAATAAACTCTTGAACCCAGTAATTATTATCATAACCGACACCGATATAATTGAAGTTAGCATTCAAAATATTAGCGCGGTGACCTGGACTATTCATCCATGCCTTCATTACTTCTTCTGGTGTTTTTTGTCCCATTGCGATGTTCTCACCTGCGGCTTTATAAGTGATGCCAAAGGATTTCATCATATCAAAAGGTGAACCATACGTAGGTGAAGTATGTGAGAAATAGTTATTCGAACGCATATCTGTAGCTTTTGTAGCGGCAACTTTGTGCAGGCTGTCCAATCCAGCTACAGGTGACAAACCAGCTGCTGCACGTTCTTTGTTTACCAGCGTTACGATTTGCTGAACATAGGTTCCTTTATTGCTCACAGCACCTGTTGTAGTTGTATTATCAGTTGGCTTAGTTACAGTAGTTGTGTCTGCTGGCCTTGTAACCGGTTTTGTAGTTGTAGTTGTGGTCGTGTTGTCTTTGTTTGGTACTGTTCCAGTTTGCGGCTTAGTCACCACGATTGTGCTATTCGAAAAAGGGAATCCCTCAAGATTAGCTTGTTTAAAATATTGTAATATTTGCTCATAACTTGTGCCTTTTATTGTTACTGTCGATTCATTCGATGCCGCATTTGCTTCCAATGGAAGAGAAATACTAAGTGCCATAACAGCTGCCACGCTACCACCGATGATTGCTTTTAATGTCTTGTTCTTCAATCTGCCATCTCCTTTTTTCTTGCGTGTAATATATGCTTCTGCCTAGAGTGACCATCTACAAATGTTACAAAGTTGTAATTTGTTCCTCAGTCATTGTAGCATAAATCTCTCAAATGTGCGCTTCTAATTTTTTACATATAATAGTCTTAACTGTAAGATTTCCGATTCCTAGATACATTCGCTTTCTTTCGCTGTTTTCCTGCCTAAAAATACCATTTTACCTGTTATGCGCGAAAAAAAAGCGAAAAAAAGCGAAAAAAAGCGAAAAAAAGCGAAAAAAGTCGCCCTCCCCGAAAGGACGGCAACTTCAGCAAACCTATGGATACCTGACGATTAATGAAACGATTGCCAGAACTCGCCCTCCGTAGAGATCAATCCCATGATTTCCGCATAAGGAATCCGGAAGGTTGGAAAACCTGCAGAATACGGAGCGATCTCATAAGGTGCGAAATATAGATACAACGCTTCATTATCTACAAAGAAGGGCTGATCCGAGGTAATTCCTTTATACGTATCCGGAAAAACATATGAATATTGTGGATCGTTCTCGATCTGTTTGCCCACAATTTTACTGAGCTTCTCCACATATCTGCTGCCTGGCTTGAACAAATCCCCCAGCTTATAGAACCTGCCGCTGCGCAAATTAATATGCGGATAGATTTTGGTAGGCATTCCATGTGCTGCTCCAAAAGGAAAACGATACCCGGTCAGCTCCAGCACCAGCAGGTTTTTACGGAAGAAAGAGACTGAAAAATCACCATTATAACTAAAGTCCTGGGAAACCCCTCCACTCCCAACGTCTTCAGCAAGGGATAGCTTGCGCAGCTTATCGTTAACCTCTCGCGAAACTTCCGCACTTGCAATCCCCTCAACGACCGGATAATACACCAGATAATCCCTGTTCGGTTTGTATTTCTTCTCTACTACGGAATAGGGAGGTCTCAGCGGAATGACTCCATTTTGGCGCCAAACCTGCTTTCCCTGCCGATCATAATAAGATGTGCGTTGATCTACATCTGCTCTTATCAAACGTCCGCTAAGGGTGAGTGTTCCTGCCCCTGGAATAACTGGGGGCTGGGCTGCCTTTTTTCCACTTCTATCGATAAAATAAGTATCTTTAGCATCAAATACAGACGCCAAGCCTTCCTGATAATTGTTCACGCCAAGCAGGGTGTGATTGCTCAGGACCGCTCCCGTTTCCGCATCTGCAATTACGTAACGTGATCCGCGATAAGGCTGGCTGGGGAATACAGGCGTTCCTATGGCTACTCTGCCTTCACCTAGCTGCAATACTTCATAATATTTTGCCGGGATGATCATTTTTCCTTGTTTATCAATCAGCCCGTAGGCGTTGCCATAATTTTCAGCGGTATTCACCACCGCACGTCCCTCTGAAAAAGGTAAAGCAGAGGTGAATTGCGGCTGAATAGCTACAGAACCATCCGTATTTAAATAGCCATATTTACCGTTTTCAGTCGCTTGATAGGCTAGCAAACCTTCTCCCGGACTTCCAACGAAAGGATGGTTATACGTATGCAGAATGTTCCCATCCGGATCGATGAGCGCATACTCTCCTTCTTTGATTTTAACCAAAGCCACGCCGTTCATAAAATCATTGGCATCTACATAAATCGCGGGTAGCACCTCTTTGCCTTGCGCGTCCACATATCCATATAGCGATTGGCCGCCGGTCGTATTTTGTTTTGAAAATAGTGCTCGCCCCTCATGTAATGAGTTCAAATAATCATACCGGGCGGACGTCACTTCTTTGCCTTTTTCATCAATAAAAGTGTAGCCCTTGGCATCCGACACGACCGCGCGCTCTTCCGAAAAAGGCGCAATAAAAGAATAGATCGGCTTCACTCGTTCTCTTCCAGTGCTGTCAATCAGCCCGCTGTTATTTTTTCGCTGAACTACGGCAAGACCGTTCTTTTGAAAATCCTCAGCATATTCGTACCGGGGTTCAATCTGAACACGGCCCTCGTCATTAATATATCCCCAAAGTGTGCCCTCTTTGAGATTAAACGGCGCCGGATGCAGACCCGTGGTCCGCAGATCGTCCCCCACCCACTCCGGCAATAAGTATGGCGCCTCAAAAGGTTTATTAGAGTAATCTACACGATATAATCCCGCTTCTCCCGGAATCGTGACGAATAACTCCTCTTCCGTGCGTATGAAATCCTCATCCTGCTGAGTAATATATTCGTTCCAGCCAATGCCATCCCATTTCCATACATCCGCCTGTATCAGACCATTGTCATTCCCTTTCCCTAGCTCATTCAACCTAATCCTTAACATCCAGTCGCTCCCCTTTAACAAAGGCATTTGCCTATAGAATATGGGAGAACGTTGGTTTATGTGCTTTTTGATCTTTGGGGTTAGGGGGAGGCGTATTCTAGGATACTTTTGCCTCTCTTTCCACTTCCGTTGCTCGATTTGGCGTATTCTAGGGCATTAATGACTCTCTTTCCTCCTCCGTCGCTCGTTTTGGTGTATTCTAGGGCATTTTTGCCTCTCTTTCCTCCTCCGTCGCTCGTTTCGGCGTATTCTAGGGCATTAATGACTCTCTTTCCACTTCCGTTGCTCGTTTCGGCGTATTCTAGGGCATTTTTGACTCTTTTTCCTCCACTGTAGATCGTTTTGGCGTACTTTAGAGCATTAATGCCTCTCTTTCCTCCTCCGTAGCTTGTTTCATCTAATTCTGCGGGATTTATACCGTTCTTTCGCCTCACGTGGCTCATTTCAGCCAATTCTACGGGATTTATACCGTTCTTTCGCCTCACGTAGCTCGTTTCAGCCAATTCTGCGGGATTTATACCGTTCTTTCGCCACACATAGCTCGTTTCAGCCAATTCTACGGGATTTATACCGTTCTTTCGCCTCACGTAGCTCGTTTCAGCCAATTCTGCGGGATTTATACCGTTCATTCGGCCCACGTAGCTTGTTACAGCTAATTGTGCGGGATTTATACCGTTCTTTCGCCTCACGTAACTCGTTTCAGCCAATTCTACGGGATTTATACCGTTCTCTCACCTCATGGTGCTTCTGTTCTGTAACTAATATTAGTTTGTTGATATTGTTGGTGAGCAATGATGAATATGATGTGTTTTCGTGGTGCTCCTGATGACGATGGTCGTGTTATTACTGCTGATATTGATTTGTGGCGGTGATTGCCATGTTCATGCTGATAATGTTGAGAGGATTGTGATAACCGTGTTTGTGTTGATGATATTAATTGGTGATGGTAATGATGCTATAGTAGTACCGTGGCGGTTATGGTGCAACTATTGGGTGGAGTAAATCCTATTGGTGGAATATTAGATTTGATGGAGCAGGGGTGGCAATGTTGATAGAAGTTGGTGGTGGTAAGTAATGTTTATGTTAGAGTTGCTGGAGCTGTTTAGTCATGGTGGCATTTTGGCGGGTATTTTTAGTGGTGTGTTTGTTTCATGTTGGTAATAGCCATTGGTGATCTATGTGTTAGTGTTGTTGGCGCTATTTGGTCGTGGTGGCATTTTAGTGGATAGTTTTGGTGTTGTGTTTAGTTGTTAGTACTGTAGTTAGTCGTGTTTTGGTTGACAGTGTTGTGGTTGACAGTGTTGTGGTTGACAGTGTTGTGGTTGGCAGTACCGTAGTTAGTGGTGCTTTAGTTAGCAGTGCTGACAGTGACATTATTGGTGTAGTTGATATTATTGGCGTAGTTGATATTATTGCTGTACTTGATGCTGGTCCCAATGGTACTAGTGGGAGCGAAATTGGTTTATCCCTAACTAATTAAACTAGTTTTTGTGGGTAGTTTTTCATACATAGTTTTTGTGGTTAGTTTTTGTGGGTAGTTTTCGTGCTCGTGCGTAGTTTTCCTATGCGAGGAGCAAGGGGGCGACGTTCAGTACTTATGAATTTGTACTTATGAATTGCTTCTTATAAATCGGTACTTTTAATTTGCATCATATGAATTGGCACTTATGAATTTGTACTTTAAATAGGTTCATATGATTTGTATCTTATGAACTGATTCTTACGAGTTGCTTATATCCGCAAGCGAAAATGGACAAACCAAAAAGCGTTTGCCATAAATAGCAAACGCTATAATCACCACACATCCCCCACACAACTACTTCTTCGAAGAATACTTCCGCATATCAAACGCGACCGCGGCGATGATGATCAGACCTTTGATAATCAACTGATAGTAAGGGCTGATGCCGATAAAGGTCAGGCCGTAGTTGATTAAGGTAAAGATAATAACACCGACCAGAACACCTGGCACTGTTCCGATACCACCGGTTGTGGACACCCCGCCCACGACGCAAGCAGCAATCGCATCAAGCTCATACATGTTCCCGTAGTTATTGGTTGCGCCACCTGTTCTGGCAGCCTCCAGCACACCCGCCAAACCATAAAGGGCTCCAGCAATCGCATAGATGTAGATCAAGTTCTTGGAAACATCGATGCCAGATACTTTTGCTGCCTGCATGTTACCGCCGATAGCGTACATGTTCTTGCCCAGCTTAGTTTTATTGAACACCACCCATACGATGGCGGCGACACCCAAGGCTATCAGCACGATATACGGGATTGAATATTGCCCCTTGCCGATAAACCCGGAACCGATTGTAGTGAAATCTGGACGCAGACCGCCAATCGGCTGTGATTGGTTGGGGTCCATGTCAAAGTACAAGGAATTCAAGCCGTAGACGATAACCATCGTACCCAGTGTTGCGATAAACGGCGGGACGTTCAGCTTGGAGACGACAATACCATTGACTAGTCCGCAGAGAAGGCCAGCGATAATAGCTATAAGGATCGGAAGCCACACTTGCACCTGCGGCAGATCAGGAAAAAAGCGCCGGGAATAATCCGGAATTTGCAGCATCGAAGCAGAGATTACCGCTGTAAAACCAACCACACGTCCAGCAGACAAGTCCGTCCCAGCTGTGATAAGGATGAAGGCAACACCAAGCGCGATGATAATCCGTGTTGACGACTGAATTAGAATGTCCCGTAAAGTATTTACAGAGATAAAGGCCGGCTCATATAAGGCAATACCCATAATTAGAATTACCAAGACAATATAAATAGCATTTTGAGTAATAAAAGATTGGGCTCGTTTAGCGTTCATTAGTAGTGTTCCTCCTTAAAGTTACGCGAAGAGTACTTCTCTTCGTAAACCAAATCTAGTTTCGCCCAGCAAAACTATCATTGAAATCCTATCCTAATGCTGTGCAGCGAGCCGCATAACTTCGGTTTCCGTAGCTTGCTCGCCTTCTAGTATTCCGGTAAGCCTACCCTCCGACATGACCATTACACGGTCAGACATTCCGAGCAGCTCCGGCATTTCTGAGGAGATCATAATGATGCTTTTCCCTTGCTGCGCCAAGTCGGCAATAATCGAATAAATCTCGAATTTAGCCCCTACGTCGATACCGCGAGTCGGCTCGTCCAGAAGCAGGATTTCGGGCTCGGTTAGAAGCCATCTGGCGAGCAGCACTTTTTGCTGATTCCCACCAGAAAGATTCATGATCAGCGTTTTGGTTGTTGGAGTTTTGGTCCGTAATTTTTCAATCATTTTATCGACTTCTTCTTTTTTCTTTTTTCCATCTAGTAGAAGTAGTAGTTTCTGGTATCGATGCAGATTAGCGATTGCGCCATTTTCATGAACAGACAAGACTGGAAAAATACCGGTGACACGCCGTTCCTCCGTAAGCAAAGCCATTCCGTGTTTCTTAGCATCCTTGGGAGATTGGATATGAATGCGCTTACCATCGATAGAAATCGTCCCCGATTTGATAGCCCTCAGGCCGAATAATGCCTCAATAACCTCTGTTCTCTGAGCGCCTACCAGACCACCAATCCCTAAAACCTCACCTCGTCTTAATTCAAAAGAAACATCTTTAAACGATCTTTCTTCAGGGGAGGTTAATCCTTCAACCTTCATATATACTTCGCCAGGCACGTTAAAACGTTCTGGGAATCGATTGGTCAAGTCGCGGCCGACCATTTTGGAAATGATAAGATCTGTAGTCAATTCCGCCGCTGGCCAGGTTCCGATTTTTTTACCGTCCCGCATAATGGTAACCTCGTCAGAAATTTCGAGAATCTCTTCCATTTTGTGAGATATATAAATAATAGCTACGCCTCTACTCCTAAGGTCCCGTATGATCCGAAATAAATGCTCCACCTCCACACTGGTCAGGGAGGAAGTAGGTTCATCCATTACAATAACGCGGGAGTGAAAAGAGACAGCCTTCGCAATTTCAATGGATTGGATTTTGGATACAGACAGCTTACCCACTAATGTCTCGGGATTCAGATCGATATCCAGATCTTTAAACAAATTCTCCGTGTCAGTGTACATTTTCTTATGGTCAATAAACTGAAAAGGTCCAATCCCTTTGGTTGGGAAACGTCCTAACCAGATATTCTCCATCACACTTCGGAACGGCACGGGATGCAGCTCTTGGTGAATCATGGAGATCCCATTTTTCAAAGCGTCATTTGAGCTTCCGATAGAGGTCTTCTCACCCTCCAAAAAAATCTCACCGGCATCCGGTGAATAAATACCAAAGAGACATTTCATTAAAGTGGACTTACCCGCACCATTCTCGCCCATAAGGGCATGCACCGAACCTGGTCTGACCTTTAAACTAACTGCATCCAGCGCTTTGACGCCGGGGAATTCTTTAGTAATATCATTCATTTCTAGCAAAAACTCAGCTTTTTCCATGTTGTTACGCCCCCTACGCTTTTTTCTTTTTTCATGAGAGGCACAGCGGTTTCATCCTGTTCCCTGCCTGAAAGAAATCCGAGGAGCGAATATCCGCTCCCCGTTGCTGCCATATGATCATGAATTCCATCTAGATTAGAGCGTTATTATTTGGCGTCATCGATATTGTCTTTGGTGATCTTTTTATAGGAAATCCACACGTATTGGTTGTCTGTGATATCAAAGCCTACGTTATCTTTTGTAGGTGTTTCTCCTTTAGCAAGCAGAGCAGCAACTGTGATCGCAGCTTTACCTTGGTTGTTCGCATCATTCAGCACGGTACCAAGCATCGTTCCATCTTGCAGCGCTTGAATCGCAGGAGCAGTAGCATCTACACCTACTACCGGCATGAATTTATCACCCGTGAAGTAACCTGAAGCTTTCAGAGCTTCGATGGCACCGAGAGCCATATCGTCATTGTTCGCAAGCACAGCTTCAATTTTGTCGCCATGGGAGCCAAGGAACGCTGCCATTTTTTCTTGCCCTTTTACGCGGTCCCACATCGCAGTATCTTCAGCCAGCTTTTCTACCTTGATGCCGGCATCTTCAATTGCTTGGATGGAGTAAGTAGTACGAAGCTCAGCGTCTTGGTGCCCCGGTTCGCCTTTTAGCATTACGTATTGGAGGACACCGTCGCCGTTTTTATCTGCTTCAGGATGTGCCTTCCAGTAGTCCACGATCAGTTGACCGGACATAGTTCCGGATTCTTCCGCTTTAGCGCCTACATAATAAACCTTATCCCATTTCTTCATATCTTCTGGCAGCGGCTCGCGGTTCAGGAAAACCACCGGAATATTTGCCGCTTTTGCTTTTTCGATAATAACGCCAGCCGCAGTACGGTCAACCGGATTGATCAGCATGCCTTTATATTTTTTGGTGATGAACAAGTCAACTTTGTCATTTTGTGTGGGTTGAGAATTTTGGCTATCTACGATATCTACAGTAGCAATGCCTTTGGCAGCAGTGTCGATTGCGTTACGAACACCTGTCATGAAGGTATCGTCAAATTTGTAAATGGCTACCCCTACTTTTGGCGTTTCAGTGGAAGAGCCCGCATTTTCAGTTTTTGGAGCGTTGGTAGCTTTACCACTGTCTGCATTATTGTTGCTATTGCCACAGCCTGCCAGGGCGGCACCCAGTATTGCGCTTGCTAAAAGAACGGAAGTGATTTTTTTCATTATTCATTGACCTCCTGTTTATACTTCTTTTTTTTGGTTTAACCCTGAATTCTCTCGGGCACATCCATATTATGCCTTAGGTGAAAACGGTTTCGAATATAAAATCCTACTCACTTTTATAAAAATTCTACTGAACCCAAAAAACGAATACCTCCCATTTTAAGGATGGCATTCGTCTTTTCAAAAATAAACCGTCCACTATCTGACGAAGGGAAATAACAATTTCTGATTCTCAGGCCACAGCATATTGTCCAAATCAATGAGTTTAGTGCCCGTATCGACACGTTCAGGAACATCCATTCCTTCGATTACCTCAACGGCATGTTTTACGGCTAAATACCCGTTACTAAAAGGATTTTGGATTACGGTCGCTTGAACCGTACCCTCCTGCAGCAACTCCATCATTGACGGGGAGCTGTCGAACGCAACCATTTTAATATTATGCAGCCCTCGGCTCTGGATAGCTTTTGCCGCCCCCTGTGAAGCTGTCTCATTCAAGCTGGCGATCCCGCGAAGATTTGGATGTTTCAGCAGCATTAACCGTGTCAGCTCTTCAGCATCACTAATACTCGAAGTGGTATAAGAAATCTCTACTACCTGTATGTTCGGATATCGGGCAGCGTAATTTAAAAATCCCTTTTCCCGCTCCTCCGCGTCCCTAGCACCATATTCAATGCCGTTTGAAGACTCCTGCTCCGCCCCCAAAGATGAATTTGTGAAGTTAATGATGCCAACCTCCCCGTATCCATTTAGCAGCTGAATGAGTCTTTCTGCAGACTTTTGTCCCGCTTCATAGCCGTTTGAACCCACATAGGCTCTTACTCTGGCCGAACCGACTTCTGCATCCACAGACAATACGGGAATCTTGGAATATGCCGCCCGATCAACCACTTGTGCAAGTCCCATATAGCTACTGGCAGCTAAAATAATAACGTCCGCTTTTTCTTTAATGGAGTCCTCAACCATTCTGACCTGTTCCGCAATATCACTCTCAGCATTCGGAGCTTTGAACGTTAGTTTCACATTAAATTCCTGTGCCGCAGCTTCTGCCCCCAATCTAACTGTATTCCAATAGTCGCCTTTGTTCATTTTTACAATAAGATGAATATTGCGGGTTTTGTTCGTGTTGATATAATTAGGTGCCGAATTAAAACAAGAGGTGATGGTTGTCCATAACATCACACATACCAGCAGGGTTAGCCAAAAACGAACGATTCTCATACCGATGTCTCATCCTCCTCATGTCCAGGATTGCCCTCGCCTGCTGTGAGTGCCGGGAAGATAAGAGTAACCGTAGTGCCTTCTTCAATTTCACTTTCAAAAGAAAGACCATAATCACGCCCATAATACAGCTCAATACGCTCGTTAACATTTCTAACGCCTACCCCGGAGCCATGCATACTCTTACTGCCGCCAGTCAAAAGAACCTTCATAGTCTCCTCGGACATTCCCAGTCCATTATCACGAATGCGGATGATGACAAGATCATCCTTCAGCTCCGCTTGGATCGAAATAAAACCTTCATCAGGCATCATTTCAATCCCGTGATACAGGGCATTCTCCACAATAGGTTGTAAAATTAGCTTAATCGTCTGACACTGCAGCACTTCATCCTGAGCCTCGATCTCGTAGCGGAACTTATTTTTGAACCGAAAGCTCTGAATCACAAGGTAATGACGAACATGATCAAGCTCTTCCTGCACGGTAATCATATTATTCCCTTTACTAAGGCTAATCCGGAAAAACTTCGATAAGGACTGAATCATCGTGACTACCTCCTCAGTCTTGCCGCGTTCAGCGAGCCGGATCACAGAATTCAAGGTATTGTACAGAAAGTGCGGATTGATCTGGGATTGCAGTACTTCAAGCTCACCTTTACGTTTGGTTTCCTGTTCATAAATAATCTGATCCATCAGTTGACGGATACGTTGCAGCATAAGGTTAAACCGTTTGGACAGCTGTTCCACCTCATACGCCCCACTGACATCTATTCGGGTGTTGAGATCCCCTTCGCCCACCTGCTGAAGCGTCCGTTCCAGCTTGCGGATAGGGCGGGCAATACGTGCAGACAAAAAGACGGATACAATAATTACGCATAAAATGACTACCGCTAAAAACCAGGATAAAAAAGTGTTTAGATCACGTTTGGTGGTTACAATCTCATCGTAATAAGCCACGCCCACGATCTTCCAGCCTGTCTGTTCCAGTGTCCTTACGGTGATAAAACGTTTTTCACCCGTAGACTCATCCAAATAGCTACGAAAAGCATATTCCAGTACTGGCTCCACATTCTCATATTTTAAGCCAGCGTAAATCAGCTGCTGCTGGGGATGGTACACAATATTTCCTAGCTGATCGAGGATGTAAGCGTATCCTCTTTTGCCAAGCTTAACCTGCTTGCTCAGCTCATCAATGGTTCGAAAGTTAAAATCCATCAGCAGGATGCCGGTTTTTAAGACTCCGTTCTCCTTATATTGAATTAATTTGCTGATAGACACAACCCAGATATATTGACCTTTGAACAAATTCTGAATATGAGGTGCGGAATAGGAGAGCTCTGATGTTCTTTGCGCCGTCGTAAACCAGCTCTGAGTCTCCAACTGTGTGTTACTGCGCAGCTTCTGACCGGGTGTTCCCACGACATATTTCCCCTGTGGGGTAAAAACAGCCGCCGAGACCAGATCCTCTCTGCTCCCCATTAGCATAGCCATTCTTTCCGTCAATAAAGCGGAATCCACGGAAGGGCTATTCGTAATCTGCTCCTCCGCTGTCTCAAAAATATTGCGCATTCCCTTAACATAAAGACCTAGATTATAATTCACTTGCTCAATGATCTGCTGCATATTCATATTGGCATTCTCTTCTGCGGTCTTGGCAAACTTGTTGTACAGCATAAGACTTACAACTACAGCTACTAGCACGGCAACAGATGTAAAAGTGAGTGTAATCGTAACTTGAATGCTTCGGAGCTTGGAGGACAACCGACGTTTTCCACCTTTGGGATGCTGCGGTCTTAGAGGAAAGGAATATGGTTTATCCTTCAGCATCTTTACCCTCCTCTGGAGCTGTTTTTATACTCTTTAGGAGATTGGCCATATTTTTTGCGGAAACAAAAGCTGAAATAGTTAGGATCGGCAAAACCTATTTTTTCTGCAATTTCAAAGGCCTTCAGCTCCGTGGACCGCAAAAGTTCCTTGGCTGCTTCTAACCTAATTTGCAAAAGATAACTAACGAACGTCATTTTCATTTCCTTCTTGAAAATACTGCTAAAATAGCCGGTACTTATATGTAAATGCTGACAAACCTTGCCGATGGAAATATCAGATTCAACATAGTGGCTGCGTATATATTCTTTAGCTTCATCAATAAGCAGCTTATAGGAGGATTGACGTTCTAATGCAATCGTATCCATTAAACCGCTACAGACTGCAATAATCCATTGCTTGGCTTCGGCCATACTATTAAATTTATTGATGGCAGTTAGCGACGAAATGCCAGAACCAATATACTTTGCAGCCTCACTGCCGGATTCTTTAGCCACTCGCAGGATAGATGTAAAAATCTCCAGCAAAAAAATCTGATAATCCTGTGTAGACACCTGCTCTGCGTCAAGACCGGCAAATAAATCCTCAACAACCTCTTTGAGTTCTTGCACCGTACCTAGTTTAATCGTCCGGATTAAGGATTGCTGGGTTAGTTCATCATAGGTTAGCAGTGTGCTGGAACGTGACTCAACGTCCTCAATCCAGATCACCCGGTTATTGCCGAGAATAAGCCGATAATCTAATGCCTGTAAGGCATCCCCAAAAGAATTAAATAACAAAGCAGGCGATGAACAGACCGTTCCGGAGCCTGCCGTGACCGTCAGCTTCAGAAAACGCTGTACGTTCTGGCGGATTTCTTCAAGAAGCTCAAATGTCTTTCCAGTAATATCAGTTTCTTCCCCTTCTTCATGGATTGTGAGCAATACGACCTCATCACGATGAATAAACACCCTTCCAAAACCATGCTTCGAGCATATTTCTTCAGCAATATTCAGCACAGCGAATAGCTGTAAATTCTTTTCACCAGTGTCTCGTAAAGAAATTTGTCCGCCTGTTGCACCCCCAGCAGATTCCCGCTCAGGACGAATATAATCCACACTAATTACCGAAGCCTGAAACCACCGTCCCGTTAATTTTATGCCATATTCAGTGCTTTTCTCAGCAATTTCATCCGTACGCAATCTACGCGAAATAAGGGACGATAAAAATTGCTCCCTTAACACAGGCAGACTTTTCCGGTAATGCTCACTGAGTACAAATACATTTTCTTTTTCTGCAATTTCAGCCTCGATAGTGGCTCTAACCTTAAGCAATACTTCAATTAATTCCTGTGAAGAGAACGGTTTCAAAATATACTCATCAATTTGCAATTTTATCGCCTTCTGAGCATATTCAAATTCATCATACCCAGTCAAAATGATAATCTTAGTGTTAGGATGATGACTACGAATCCATTCAGCCAGCTGAAGTCCATTCATAAAAGGCATTTGGATATCGGTAACTACCACATCCGGCAGCAAACGGTCTATGGCATCCGCAGCTTCCCGTCCATTCTCCGCCTGCTCGACAATCTCAAATCCGTAACGCTCCCAGTCAATCTGCCCGATAACGCCTTCCCTAACGTCTTCTTCATCTTCAGCAAGAACTAGCTTATACATGTCTCATCCCTCTTTGGAAACGTTTTAGATGTCATAAATTTTATTGTATATGATTCAAACCAATCCATCTATGGTTAAGTTATTTAAATAGTTTTAGGTATTAATATATTAAATACATATAAAAAAAGAGTTCCAGAGCAAAAAAAAACCATCCCGCCGTAGCTGGGATGGGGATGATCGGTAACCTATAAGTATTATAGCAACGCTTTGTTAAAGCGATAGCCTGCTGTCTTTTCGAAACCGATATGACGATAAAAAGCATGTGCCGGTGCGCGTTCTACGCGGTTGCCACTTCTAAGGAAAAGCTGACAGCAACCTTGCTCACGTGCCCATTCTTCTGCTGCGGCCACAAGTCTTTTACCGAGTCCGTTTCCTCTGAGTTCTTCTGATACGATAAGTGCAGTAATCTCAGTGATACAATCTGTCTGTTTGTAATACGAGCTTACCTGTCTAAGGCCGATCATACCCACAACTTCATTGTTCAGCTCTGCTACAAGTGTGCATTGGAGATTGCTGTTCTCCATGCTTTCCAGTCTCTCTTTCATCACGCTTAGCGTTGTTGGATAGCCGAATTCCCGCAGAAGCGCTGTAACTCTCTCCAGATCATTCAAGCCGCATTTGCGAATTTCCAGTACAGGTGCCATGGTACTACTGTTCATCCTCATATACCTCCACTTTTAGCATAGACGCCGCCTGCTTGGCTATCGTCCGCGCGATTTCCACATCTTCCGCCGCACTTAACGCTACTGCCATCCGCCGACCAGGACGAACTTCCGGTTTACCAAATACGCGAACCTGAGTCCTAGGCAGTTCCAAAGCTTCACCAATTCCGGTCACAGCAAAGGCTCGTCCTTCTCCATCAGCCTTCAGCGTAGCTGAGGCACCAGGTGTCAGCAATTGTACTGACTGGACAGGAAAACCAAGAATAGCTCTGACATGCACTGCAAATTGAGATAAATCCTGCGTCGCCATCGTGACCATCCCCGTATCATGGGGTCTAGGTGACACTTCACTGAACAATACGCCTCGATCTGTCAAAAAAAGTTCCACTCCAAAAATACCGAAACCTCCGAGCTGATCCGTTACTGCTTTTGCAATAGATTGCGCTTCTTCAAGCAGCTCTGGCTTCATAAAGTGAGGCTGCCAGGATTCCACGTAATCTCCATCCTTCTGAATATGTCCAATAGGTGGACAAAATACCGTACCAGACACAGATCGCACCGTCAAAAGAGTAATCTCGCTCTCAAAAGTAACAAAAGCCTCCACGATAACCCGTGTTCCTTTAGCTCTCGCTCCATCCAAAGCAGTGTTCCAGCAGTTTTCTGCATCTTCAGGTCTTTTGCATACGCTCTGACCCTTGCCAGAAGAACTCATAATCGGCTTAATGACACAAGGAGTGCCTAACTCGGCTATAGCTTGTTGCAGCTCTTCCAGACTATCCGCAAAACGGTAATCAGCAGTTGGCAGTCCAAGGTCTTCAGCCGCAAGACGACGAATCCCTTCTCTGTCCATGGTCAGCCGAGCCGCCCGCGCCGTCGGAACAACGAAAAAGCCTTCTTCTTCAAGCTCTTGAAGAGCATGAGTGGCAATTGCCTCAATCTCCGGAACAATGACATCCGGTTTCTCAGAGCGAATCAGCGCTTTCAGCGCCTCTGCATCCAGCATATCAATTACATGTGAACGATGAGCTACACCCATCGCCGGTGCATCGGTATAACGGTCTACAGCTACGGTCTCTACGCCAAGGCGTTGAGCTTCAATTATGACTTCCTTACCCAGTTCCCCGCTGCCCAGCAGCAACAGCTTGCGGCTTTGAGCTGAAAAAGGAGCTCCCCACATTGTCGATTCCAACCTCTTTCGGCAAATTGACTGTCTCGTTTTTATGAATTTCAGAAAACGTAACAGTTTCATTGTATATTTTCAGGCTTCTTTATTTTCATCCATCATACGCCAGATTGCAAGTGTTCTTCGACATTTTCCTACAAACTTCACAGAACTTTGTCGACTTTATCAACGAAAGTTTGTTCTAGACGTGATAATTGGTGGCTTATTTGGCCCCAATGATCTGCAGTCTCACCCCCTTTAAGGAGATCTAACATCGCTTTCTCTTGCTCCGCAAGCCCTTCTTGCAGGCTTTCGGCAGCAGATTTTAATTCTCTGCTGATATTCTCGACGTAATGAGCAATTAATTTTTCCTTCTGCACTGCCGCTGCAAGATTAACCGCTTCTTTCAAAAGCGGCTCTGCCGCACCTTTGACTAATTCCCGCCCAGTTCCCTCAAAGAAATAACGCGGGGATTTGAAATAGCCCCATAAAGCGGACCACTGCACAGGCTGAAGCTGGCATTCCAGATCCTTAGGAGATGGCCAAGCCTGCTCCTCATTCTCCATAAGATGAAATTCCTCCGTGGAAAAGAGTAGCTCTGTAGCTGCCGCTTCAGCAGCTTCATGTACAAGCCTGCGTCCCGTGCTCTCTAGCCGCAGCGTTGTTGCCCATAGCTCTTGCTCAAGCTCGCGCTGAGTAGTACGCATTAGTTCGGCACCACAGGCAGAGAAAATGGCTTTTAAATTCCCTGCATCCTCACGCAGTAAGGAGGGATGAAAAGATTCCTGAAAATTTCTGTTGAAGGAGAAGCTAATCCGCTGGCACACATGATAGATCAGTTCTTCACTTTCATGAATAAGATCTCTGCTAGGACGTTCCTCAGTCTCCAAAAGAGATAACCGCTTCATGGCGAACTGCCGCCGTTCCTGCAGTTCTTTTAACCCGGCTTCACGCTCGCTCGCCGCCTTGGAAGCCAGATTCTGCCATTCCTCAGCCCGGCGCCGAACCGATGCGATGCTCTCAGCAGCTGCGTTAAGTGAAAGCTGTGGAAGCTCATCACCAGCAAAGCTGGATAATGCTTGCTCAAATTCATTGAAGCGGGAGGTTTCATAAAGATCGTGATTATGTTGAGTTTTAGCTTCTAGAGCAAGCAAGCTGGACAAAGCATAGATTCTCGGAGACCGCAAACCTCCGGCACGCAGATTTTGAACGACATGTGCTTTAACCTCATCTAGTTCTTCTTCGCTTGAAGCGAGATCAGAAGCATTAATAATAAAGAACATTTTATCGAGAGCAAAGCTGTCTTTAATGCGGCCCAGCTGGGCCAAGAGGCCGCGATCCGCCTTCGAAAAGGCGTGGTTATAATAGGTCACAAAACAGATCGCATCCGCATTTTTCATGTAACTAAAGGTTACGCCAGTGTGGCGTGCATGCAGTGAATCTGCTCCTGGTGTATCTACGAGCACAATCCCGCTCTCCGTCAAAGGACAGGCATAATATAGGTCAATCCCTTGCACGAAGCAAGCCCGGGTCTCTTCCGCAACTAGGTTTCGATATTCATCCAAATCAACCGTCCGCACCGTTCCTAATAGCGGCTCAGCTTCAGCCCAACCGGATGCTGCGGCTCTTAGAAATCCTGCATGCGGCAGCGCAGAGGGGTGAATTCCCCGTGTTGGCAGGCTCGCAAGTACTGCTGTCCACGTCTCCTGTTGCGGCTCTCCAAGCTGCAGCACGCTGAAGGAATGGCAGATGTCATCCCAGAAATCCGCCATGCTCTTCATCGTTACAACCGCGCTGGCATGGCGGAAGTCTCCTTCCGGCGCCAATATGCGGTTAACTGCGGCCGTGGCAGGGTGTGGCGACACGGGCAGCACTTCTTCGCCGAGCAAAGCGTTGGCGAAGGAAGATTTGCCTGCGCTGAACGCACCGAACAACGCAAGGGTAAAGCGGCCGCCGGCGAGATCCTCCGCCCGCGCGGCCAGACTGCGCGCCGCCGATGCCATCGCTGGCTCGCTGCGCAGCAGCTCTGCCGCAGCCGCCAGCGCGTCAGCGGCTGCCGAGAGCCGCGGCGTCCGCCCGCCGGCGAAGCCGTTCCCGCCGCCCAGCTTGCGGCGGCGGCACTTCCAGCCGCGGCGCGTTCGCGCGGCTGGGTCGCCCGCGGTGCGGCGCTCTGCGCAGCCGCACGCGGGGTGACCCTCACCTCCGGCAGGATGCCGGGGGTGAGGGTCCGGCGCGGCGGCAGCAGCGCCGCTAGCTCGTGCGCGCGGGCGTCAGCCGCGCGGTCCAGGGCGGCTAGCGCGCGGGCAGCGCTCGCCTGCCGCGTAAGGGCCTGTTCGCGGCGCTGGAGTTCCGCGCGCTGCTCCTCGATAAGCGATGGCAGCTTCGCCAGCAGCTCATCGCCAACTAACAGCGCAGCGCGGCGGAATTGGCTCTTCAGCTCTGCCGCAAGTGTGCGGCAGAAATTGAGCAGCGCCTCGCCGCTATACCCCGTTCCCGGCTTTACTGCAGCCGCCAGCCATTCTTGGCTCACCGCCGGGAACCCTTGCTTCAGAGTCGTCTCTGCCTCCTCTGCCCACAGTCCGAGATTCTCCGCCCATTGACGTACCAGCTGAATCAGATGCCATTCCAGCTGAGCGGAAACCTCTCGGACCAGTAATCCTTGCCAGGCATCCAGTCGTTTGCCTTGCTCCTTCTCCCGCCGTCCGGCTGTAGAGAACAAACCTAAGCGGAAGCCTGGGCTTACACTCTCCACATAGCTCCCTGCCGCCTCTCTAACATCCGCAGGCATTAAGTTAGCATTATTGAGTAAGGCATCAAGATCACTTCGCAGGCTAGCTCGTGATTGCTGAGGCAGCTCCTCAAGCAGTGCCTTCTCTTCTTCCAGCGATTTCAGCTCTTCCATCACAACTGTAACCTCTGCACCCTCTAGCTCAGCTAAAAAAGTTTCCCGTTCCTCCTGCTGGTCTTCACGGAACGCGGTTAGCGAAGAATCTGCTGTATGATGAATGGAACGTGACAAGCTATATTGAAGCAATTGTTCCCTGTGCTCCAACAGCTCTGTTATAAGGTTCAGCAGATTATCCCAATGATTCAGTGGATGCTCTTTCATTTTGAGTGAGGTAAACAGAATCCCCGCACAATGAATCCCCCACTGCTCAAAAGCATTTTCAAGCTGGCGTTTATATTCTTCAATGGAAATTTCTTGTCCTCTGTGCTTGTCTATCTGATTAACAATAAGATAGAGCGGTTTGCCCCAGTCACTGAGATTTTTGGCAAAAGCCAAATTATTCTCTGACTGAACATGGTTATAATCCATAACATAAAAGACGACATCAGCTAAATGCAGCGCGGAACGAGTGGCTGCCTGGTGGCCATCATCCGTCGAATCCACGCCAGGCGTATCCAATAGAACACCATGCTTCCCTAGAAGAGGAATCTCATTCCAGACTTCAATCGCGGAATATTCTCCGCCATTTCGACAATATTCCTGTAATCTTTCTGGTGTTGTCTCTACAGGGGTAGATTCATTTTCACTTCCCTCAACCCTTGGATAGATAAGCACTCGTGGAGCCCCGCTGCGAATAGAAACAATATTGGCACTAGTCGGCACAGGTCCGGAAGGCAACACTGAGCTGCCGCATAAAAGATTAATCATGCTGGATTTCCCTGCCGAGAAATGCCCACAAAAAGCAAGGGTCAGTTCATTCCCACCCTCTTTATTTTGTAAATCTTCATATATTCGTTCAGCACTCTCATCGCCCCAGTGGCGCATTAAATCTTTCAGCCGGGAAAGCTGCGATGCTGTTTCACTTAATGTTTCTCTCTGAATTCTAACCTGTTCCGCTCCCACAGACATTCCACCTCCACAGTTACCTTCTAATCATGCACTGATCTTAATCCATTCATGAATACTGATTTAAGCTCTTTTTTATGCAAAACTTATATAGGTGCAATTTCTGAACTTTAGCGCGGAACATTTTTATAAATAATAATTACAGTTTATCACCAGTTTGACACAAATTAAATACACACTACTTACAAAATAACCTATCGTCTCCTACGAAATGATACCAAAAAAGGAAGCGTGGTTGTCGTCCTGTAAAGCCAACAGTCGTTTCTCGTAGAAATATAAGGATATTCAATAAAAAAAGGAGCCAGCCCCAAGGGCCGACTCCATTTCAGGTCACTTCTCAATTATGCAGTTTCCAAAACAGGCAACAGAATTTCAAAAACTTTTCCGTGCTGCAGAATAGTCAATCCACGAGATTTGTCTCTCATTACGACAACCTCTGGTTTTACAGACATACGCTCCAGATAGTGCTCAGGCACATCACCGGAATGACTGATCGTAATGCCCTCTACTTCTTGCTCTTCATTTTCTTCCAGCGGGCTTTCCACTACGCGGTCAAAAATATCCGAGAATACCTCAAAATTATCTGTGTATACAGAAATGCATTTCATCTCTATCCCATCCTCTTCTTCAACTCTAACTTTTAACTTTTTGGCGTATGATCTTTAGCTTTCCTGACGACAGCCGTTTTCATACGTTTTTTGCCCTCTCGACATACATCAAGGAGCGGACAAACCTGACATTTTGGATTCTGAGCCTTACAGTGATATCGTCCGAAAAAGATTAGCCGGTGATGCGTGAGCGTCCATTCATCACGTGGCACAGCCTTCATCAGCTTTTTCTCCACTTCCAGCACAGAATCTTTCCAGCCTGCCAATGCAAGTCGTTTAGCAACCCGATCCACATGAGTGTCCACAGCAATGGCAGGAACTCCAAATGCGTTGGATACTACTACGTTAGCGGTTTTACGACCTACTCCTGGCAACGTTACAAGCAAGTCATGTGCCTCAGGCACTTCTCCGCCATACTGTTCTATGAGTATAGAGCACAGGCTTTGGATATGCTTAGCTTTGTTACGATATAAGCCGATGCGCCGGATATCGCCCTCCAATTCCTCCAGCGGCACAGAAATATAATCGATGGGGGCTTTGTACTTTTGGAACAGGTCCTCGGTCACTTTGTTCACCGTTGCATCCGTACATTGGGCTGACAGCAGCACCGCTATTGTCAATTCAAAAGCGTTACTGTGATTCAGCTCGCAATGTGCATCCGGAAACAAATCTCCAATCGTATCCAAAATGTGGCGGACGTCTGCAGCTTTCATAGTGTCCCCTCCACGGAGCAAAAACGCTCAGAAAATTCTATCGAGCGTCTCACCTCAAATGTTAGAAATATAAGCAAAGTATGTATTATAACGTATGGATTCATACATTTCAACAGATACGATACTGGCATTATATTTCAAGTATTAACGCCTGGATTGTCCTAATAAGAACAGTAAGCGTTTAAGCGAGAAATATAAGACATACAGTATAGGAGCAATACTTATACTTTCTTATATTTCAAAAAAAACGTCTTGACACAGGTAAAGCCCCCTGTGTCAAGACGGTGATTCACTCAGAAATCCACCATTGCAACTATTGTTTCACAATTTCAACCAAAATATCATTATTGAAATACATTATAATATTATCATTTTCTTTCAAAGATTGCACGGATAAAGTCGAATCTCCCTGATGAATATAAACATTAACAGGAACAAAGAATTGATATTTATCATTTAGATTAGCTCTCTTAGTCGACAATAAGTTAGTTGCACTTTCATAGCGTGAGAATGTTCTACTAAGTTGAGACATTACACGAACGATTGTAGATCCATCCGTATCCTTACGAATCTCTACTCGGTCACCTGTGGTCAAGTTGCTAAGAGCAGTCGTTGTCGAGCCATCACGAATGATTTTGACTCCTCCGCTCACCGCTAAAGTCTGTGTTGCTCCAGCAAAATCTTTCACAACCAAGCTATTCGCAGCGGTATCTACAGAACTAACCTGACCTGTTGTAAGCTTAATCGCTTGGATAGCCAGCGGTGTGCTTCCATCGAAGGTCACGTTAAGATAATCACCCGCTTTTAAAGCTGTTAGCTTAATGCTTTCACCAGCTTCATTGGTCATCGGGATAGCATAAGTATTGATCTCGCTGGTTCCCCCATTCCATTTGATGCTCAAACGGTTGGTTCCAGAATTAACCGTTGCTGCTTCAACCTGAAGAACTGACTTTACTTTCAGGACAGCGATTAGGTCCTGATTTGCAGTTAACGAGGCTGTCACATAACTGCCAACAGGAACATCTGTTACGGTTGGATTTGTTTTACCAAAAATATCAATAAACTGTGGAGTTGGCAGTGTCAGACTCTGTCCGTCATTTAGCTTCATAACTATAGTTCTTGCGGCAACATTGATTGAAGTAACGGTTCCTTCGTACTTCGTAACTACTTCCAATGATAACGCACGTTGTCCGATTGCCTTTATATTCACCTTGCGATTCTCTGTCAGTCTTGCCCCGATGCTAGTTAAGTTAGGAAGTACACCTTCATAGGACAGCTTTGTTTTTTCATCCAACTGAACCACATGTGCCTTATTGCTAGTATCCATAACCGTCAACAGCTGCGTTTTAGAATTATAGTCTATAACCGCTGCTCCACTATACTGTTCAATTTGACGGCTTAACACTTCAATTTTGGTGACTTGATCGCTGCTGTTTAAGGTAACCTGAATCTTGTCCCCACCTACTGCATCAGCAATAAGATCATCAGCTACTGCTCCACTCATGTTCGGAATAACAATCGTCGGTTTAGTGCCAAGCAGTTTAACCTCACGATTTCCGTCTGCTTTTTTGTAAACAACTGTGGAACTAGTCAGCTCGGTGAGTACCCCATCAACTGTCCGTTCAACACCTTCTGTCACTTCTACAGTGCGGATCACATTATCTTGAATCGTATATTTGACCGCATTACCTGTCTTCAAATCTGCAGGTTTCAGCACTGATGCTTGGGAGCTGAATAATGAAGTCCCATCTTCCCATTTAAAAGTTTCTACAGTACCCGCAGTATTTTTGAAAGTAATGCTTTTACCAGTAAGATCTACACTTTGAATAGTGCCTGTGGTTGTTTTGTTAACAACCCCTGAAGTCACTTGAACCTTTACTACTTTATGCGAACCACTATACGTTTCACGTTGCAGTGAAACTACACTGTCTGTTATCAGCGAAGCAGGTTCAATTCCATCTCCATTTACATCCACAAAGGAAGTAGTCTCATCGTAGTAGTATTCAGTGAACCCTGTTGGTGACTTTAACCAAAGCTTATTACCTGGAGCTACCATGGCGAAGTTTCCTGACAGAGTCTCTACTTGTTGTGTAGGGTCAGTCACTTCAACATAAGCCGCGTTATATGTCGCGCCAATTACAGTAACCTTAGTGTAGGGTTGGACATCACTTAGATTGATTCTGCTTTCAGAAGCACTTGTGTAATAAGCAGTGCTTGCTCCCAGAGTATATGTAGAAGTCTTTCCGTTGTTATAGACGGATAGTTTCCCATCAGCTAATTGACTGATCGTTCCTGATATTGTGTTGTCATATTCAACCGTATTGTGAGCTTCAGCGCGACTGAAAAAAGTCGCCAATTGCGCACGTGTTACAGCACCTTGCGGATCAAAACGATTTCCGTCAAGTCCATTGGCTAGACCTAAATTAACGGCAACGTTGATGTAACCACGTTTGTTGGCAGACACTTTGGTATCATCCGCAAAGCCAGTTGGCTCACTAGCGGCCCCTGCTGCATCTGCGCTTTTTCCAAGGGAGCGGATTAGCAGCTCCGCAATCCATTCCCGGGATGCTTTACGCTCTCCCCAAGAAGTCTTCAGATTATCTGGAGCCATTTCAGTTGCTTTATCGAGTAATCCTTGTTGAAAAGCTAACACAACATAATCCTTGTAATAATTCGTAACTTTAAAATCGGTAGGCAACGCTACCGCAGAAGAAGCATCCACTTTATCCTGCAGCTTCATAAACCGCAGGGCCATAAGCACTGCTTCCTGCTGAGTTACAGAATCACCCGGACGGAACAATCCATTATTTCCAACCACAATTCCTTGTGAAGCGAGTTTATAAATATGTTTTTCAGCCCAGAAGCCTGTCTTTACATCGCTAAAAATCCCTACAGATTGTGTAGTGGTTGATGTCGGTGTAGTGGCAGCTGTGTCTGCAAACACTGCACTTGCACCACCAAAAACCATAACGCCAGCCATAACAGCCGACACTGCTTTATTAGAATAAGCCTTCAATGGACGTTTTGACCTTTTTTGCGCGGACAATAGATTATTCCCCTCTCTATGACTCAAATAAATAGTATGTTTAAAAATTCGTCAGCTAGATACCTAATTCCTTTGTTGCATAACCATTTAAGAATTATCTCTAGTCATAGGATGCAATAGATCCACATGGCCCATTAGACTTTCTACCTTTTCACCATCAACTAAAACTTCGATACTCTTTACTTCCGCAAATTGAAAATAAGTTTTGGCAAGTGAAGTAATGGCAAAGGATTCTCCACCCGCACCAAGCTGAGCTTCATCTGGTTTATGAATATCCATTACGATTTGACCCTCTACGAATTTTAATGATTTCAGTTCAATTTTCCCCCACAAAGGTACAAGATCTGTATTCTCACTACTTTGCAGTGCTTTGAACGTCTCTGTATATTTCTCAACATCGTCAGAGTAGTTAATCGTAGTCTTAGCAGGCACTAAATCCATAATTTGCGAATCAGTGTAATAAACTTCAATACTCTGGCTTTGCTTTTGTGTCTCATTTTCTACCGGCTTCGAAGACGGCTGAGTTTCTGCATTAGTATTATCTGCTGTCGGTTGCGGAGTGCTAGCCACTTCGGTTTCCTGATCATCAGACGGAGCTGGGGTACTTTCTCCCGCACCACTTACAACGTTTGTAGTATCTTGCTCCACTCCATTAGCAGGAGCTGCAGTAGGCTTATCTCCACAGCCAGCTATCACTAGTAGAAGTAGCGCAGCAACCCCAACCATAGTCCATTTTTGTTTAAACATTAATAAACGCCTCCTCTAGATGAATACGGGCAGACAGGTACCGCAAAACCACTTCTTGCCTTTTTATTGATAAAAGCAGAAAGCTGACTTTGCGGCGCTCGTCTGCCACTGGTCTGTTATTTTATACCCAAATATTCCTTGATCCCACTCACTATTGAAGCAGCAACTTTATTTTGTAATGCTTCCGTAAAGAGCAATGTCTCATCCTTCTTATTGCTAAGGTATCCTACTTCAAGTAGAACAGCAGGCATTTTCGTTTCACGAATGACATGGAAATTTCCGTATCGTACACCGCGATCACTAAGCCCTGTAGCCTCAACAAGATACTTATGCATTACTTTCGCTAAGGCCTTACTGGCTTCCCGCTGATAATACGTTTCTGTCCCGCTTGCCGCAGAAGATGCGGAACTGTTAGCATGTACAGAAATGAATAGATCTGCTTTTAAATTATTAGCCATAGCCGCTCTATCCTTGAGCTCCAAGAATGTATCGTCACTGCGTGTCAGTACGACATCGATATTACTTTCTTTTTTCAGCAATGCTGCTGTCTTAAGTACTATAGCTAAATTAAAATTCTTTTCGTATTTTCCTGTTACTCCTACTGCACCAGAATCTTTGGCTCCGTGCCCCGCATCCAGTACTACGAGCTTCTTGCCATCATTACCTGGCTGTGTTGAAGTATCATCCGTACTTTCTGCATTCAGGTCAATGATAACCAACTTAGAATCCGTCCCAGATACGCTGATGTTATAATTCTTAGGATAATTCAAATCAATTACAAAACGTACAGTATAAGGATTGGAGCTATAAAGCGAATACCGGACACCTGATACATCAGGATAATCCTTCACTTCCAGTTTACCATTCAGATCAGGATCAAGAACTTGTCCCGTACCAAACAGATCTGAGAAAGTGGCATTAGGAAAATCAATAACTAACCGATCCGGCCCTGTCATTACACTTACTTTTGGCTCGGAATTACCTTCCATCGCAATGCTCAAACGATTCTCACTAAAGCTCAAACCATTTATCATGGTTAAATTTTTAGTAGAATCTACCGGCGGAACAACAACTTCAGATCCACCATTTCCAGAGTTCCCATCAGAACTGCCGTTTTCATTTGAGGATCCTGGGGTAATAAGATACACGATCTTCTTCGCATTATCCCAAGTGACGGTGAGACCAAACTGCTCACTTATGAACCGTATAGGTACAAGTGTCGTATCACTCCGCAGGACAGGCGCAGTGGTAAGCTGTACTGTTTTGTCATCAACCGAAGCTGTCTTTTGATTAACAATAAGTTTGATGACCTTCCCTTGCTGTTCAATCGTCACCGTTTTGCTTTTTTGATCCCAGCCCACGGTATAACCAAGACTCTCGGAGATCAATCTCAACGGTACCATGATAGTATCATTCACATTTTCAACCGGTACTTTTTGCCCTGCAGTAATCTCTTTGCCGTCTAGATAAATCTTGCTATTCGCGGCAGCAGCATGTCCATGCTCAGGCAAAACCAACACAAAGAGCAACAATAACAACATCAAACTGAATTTCTTCATTCTTCACCTCTAAGAATCTAGTATTCGCCTGTGAATGGCGATCGTGGTGCCCCTGTCTCCGTCAACCTCAGACCTCTATTAGACGCTGGTAATCTATAAAGGTTGCGAATATATTCCATAAAAATTGAGAAATCTCACCAACCGCAAGTGTTAAAGCCCCAGATATTCCTTAATTCCAGCAACAATTTCTCTCGCTAATTTCTCTTGAAGCTGCTCACTATACATCGCCGATTCATTTCCTGAATTTGTAAGATATCCTACCTCTAGCAAGACTGCTGGCATTGTGGTTTCCCGTGTAACATGAAGGCTTTTCGTACGAATCCCGTTGTCTTTAAAACCAGTAGCGGCTAATAAATGCTTATGCATAATCTGAGCAAGAGGCAGACTATCACTGCGAGAATAATAGGTTTCACTGCCATTTATTTTATCTCTATTTGGATATCCAACCTCTAGCGAATTCGCGTGCACTGAAATAAAGAGATTCGCTTTAGCAGCCTCCGCAATTTTCACGCGATCCTGAAGCCCCAATGTAGCATCGTCAGTTCGAGTAAACACCACGTCAACTAATGCTTCCTGCGTTAACAGTGTTTGTACTTTGCGGATGACGGCCAGATTGAAGTCTTTTTCCAGCTTACCTGTGAGACTGACAGCTCCTGATTGAGTTCCGCCATGACCCGCATCTAGAACTACAATTGGCTTACCTAACGTTCCATTAGCCCCTGTGGTGTTGCCTCCGTTGTTAGTTACATTCAAATCAATCGTAACCAGCCCGGTGCTTTCATCCGTACTAAGCTGGTACGGTTGATTTCCAACCGTTTGAATTACGAATCTGACAGTGGACGGACTCACACTGAACAGTGCATAACGGATCTCAGAAACGAGCGGGTAGCCGGCAACGTCCAGCTTACCTTGTGGACCGCCAGTGGTGGTAACACCCGTAAGACTTCCAATGAAATTCGGATCGAACGCAGCACCCGGAAAATCTACGACGATTCGATCAGGGTTGCTCATTTTTGTAACGTTTGGCTTAGTAGCCCCCGACACAGCGATAATAAGTCGGTTCTCAGTGAATACTGCCCCGTTTACTAGAGGGCCTGTTGGAATTCCTGCTGTGCTTCCCGGTGCCGTAGTTGTTTGTGGAACTGGTGTCGGGCTGGGTGAAGTTACTACACTGCCAGCAGTTGTCCCGTTGTCACTTCCCGGCGTAGCACTTGGAGTTGGAGCAGGTGTATTAGTTGCTGTTGGATTGGTAGTATTCCCCTCAGGTGTCATTGCAGGATTGCTAACTTGTCCACCTGTCAAATAGACGGTTTTATCAACATTATCCCAGCCCACCTTTAAGCCGAACTGCTCGCTTACGAAACGAATTGGAACAAGTACTGTGCCGCCACTCTGCTTAGGAGCTGCATTTAAATCAAATGTCACCCCATCTGCATCAGCTGTTTTCCGTCCTACCGCCAGCTCAATGCTTTTACCATCCTGGTGAACGGTTACTTTCCGGGTCTGCTGCTCCCATAACACCTCGAATCCAAGATTCTCTACTACCACTCTGACCGGAATCATAACGCTACCATTTACATTTTCGAGTTTAATTCCTTTTGGCAAAGCAAGTTCCTGATTGTCCATAATAATTCTGCCTGTGCTGCTACCAGCTGCGGCAGCTTCTTGTCCGGTGGATGTTAAAAATAATAAAGGCAGTAACAAAAGCAGCAATACACGAAGCCCAGCTCTTCTCATTCTCATTTTCCGCTCCTTCTGCAAGTAATAGATCCTAGATAAGTATTTAGACGACAGAAATCACCAAATGTTTCCTTAATGACCAATGAATATATCGATTATAGCAAAAAAACTTCTATTTCCGACACCCGGAAATAGAAGTTTTGCGTATTTTTTGTAAAGTTTAAGAATCAGACCAGTTATATCCTCTTTTTAAGAGAATAGCTTTGCAGCATGACGCTCTTCATAAGCAGCAATTTCATCTGCATGTTGAAGGGTCAAACCGATATCATCCAAGCCTTGCAGCAGGAATTGACGACGGTGCTCATCCAGATCAAAGCTGATGCTCAGTCCGAATTCATCTTGTAAAGCATTGTTCTCAAGATCAACTGTCAGCTTGTAGTCCTCATGCTCAGCTGTCCGTTTGAACAATTCATCCACTTGCTCTTCCGAAAGCTTAATCGGCAGAATGCCGTTCTTAAAGCAGTTATTGTAGAAGATATCCGCATAAGAAGGTGCAATTACAACTCTGAACCCATAATCCATAATCGCCCATGGTGCATGCTCCCGAGAGGATCCACAGCCAAAGTTAGCGCGTGAGATCAGAACAGAAGCCCCTTGATAACGTGGTTTATTCATTTCGAAGGCTGGATTATCGTTACCTTCTTCATCAAAACGCCATTCATAGAACAAAAACTGTCCAAATCCCGTCCGTTCAATCCGTTTCAAAAACTGTTTTGGAATAATCGCATCCGTATCTACATTTACCCGGTCAACTGGTGCAACAATTCCTGTTAATTTTTTAAAAGCATCCATAGTTTTATCCTCCCGTGTTCTCTCTAGTTCTATGAGCTGACGGCTTCCGTCTTATAATTCCAATCACGTACATCAGTGAAACGACCTTTGATCGCAGCTGCGGCTGCCATAGCTGGAGATACAAGATGTGTACGTCCTCCGCGTCCTTGGCGTCCTTCAAAGTTACGGTTCGAGGTAGATGCACAGCGTTGTCCAGGCTGCAGAACATCCGGGTTCATGGCCAAGCACATGCTGCATCCCGCTTCACGCCATTCAAAGCCAGCGTCAGTAAAGACTTTATCAAGTCCTTCTTTCTCAGCCTGCATCTTAACACGGCCCGAGCCTGGAACAACAATGGCAGTAACCTTTTCAGACACCTTATGACCTTTAGCTACCACTGCTGCAGCTCTCAAATCTTCGATCCGCCCGTTAGTGCAGGAACCGATAAATACATAATCAATCGGAATTTCGGAAATAGGTGTTCCAGGAGTCAAATCCATATATTCAAGCGCTTTTTCAGCAGCTTTACGTTCATTTTCAGTGGTGAAGTCCGCCGGATTCGGAACGCTGGAGTTGATGTCAGTTCCCATGCCCGGGCTAGTCCCCCAGGTCACTTGTGGAATCAATGTTTCCACATCAAATTCAACAACCGTATCGTACTGGGCGCCCTCGTCACTTACAAGACTCTTCCATGCTTCTACAGCAGCATCATAAGCTTCGCCTTGCGGTACGTATTGACGTCCACGCAGATAATTAAAAGTAGTTTCATCAGGGGCAATCAAGCCAGCTCTTGCTCCGCCTTCGATCGACATATTGCAGACAGTCATACGTTCTTCCATCGACAATTCACGAATAGCTTCGCCTGTATACTCAATTACATAACCTGTGGCAAAATCAGTACCGTATTTAGCAATAACACCCAGGATCATATCTTTTGCTGTTACGCCAGGGTTACGTTTGCCTGTAAAGCGTACTTCCATAGTCTTAGCTTTGGATTGCTGCAAACATTGGGTAGCCATTACATGTTCAACTTCACTAGTTCCGATACCGAATGCCAGCGCGCCGAATGCACCATGCGTGGAGGTATGGCTGTCGCCGCAAACGATAGTTTTACCAGGATGTGTCAACCCGATTTCAGGACCCATTACGTGTACAACGCCTTGATCAATATCATTCAGATCGAACAGTCTTACACCAAAATCAGCACAGTTCTTAGAAAGGGTATCAATTTGCTGCTTGGAGATTGGATCTTTAATGTTAAAACGATCTTTAGTTGGTACGTTATGATCCATCGTTGCGAAAGTCAGCTCAGGACGGCGAACCTTCCGGTTGCTGAGGCGAAGCCCTTCAAAAGCCTGCGGAGAAGTAACTTCATGAACCAAATGCAGATCAATATAAATAATGCTAGGTTTGCCTTCCTCTTGATGAATAACGTGATTCTCCCAAATCTTCTCAAACATTGTCTTGTTGCTCATAATTTCACCTCATTAATAGAATCGTTCATTGGAAGAGAGCGTGGAGTCTCTCTTGAATGATCTAAATATAACACCCCTGTCTTTATAATTCCAAGATATGATATCTATAAAAGTGATAGTCTGAACCTATAAGCTGAGTTAGGGTGTGTTGAGGCGCAATATGTAGGTGCGATGCACAACCGGAATGTATAGGAGCGAGGCGCAAGCTGGATGTGTAGGAGCGTTTCCGCAACCGGGATGTGTAGGAGTATTTAGTTGTATTTTGTACAGCTATATTCCTGTGATTCATTCGTTAATAGATATAACTGTATTTTGTGCAGCTATTTTCTTGAATTATCACCCTATAGCTAGGAAATCTGGTTTTTAGTTGTATAGAATACACTTAAAACCAAAATCATCCCTTTTGCATACGAAATAGCTGCACAGAATGCAGTTATCTCATAGATACTCTCAAGATCCGGCGCAATAAATATATTGTGAGAGGATATCGGATACTTCGATCAGTGCAGTAGGGATAATTCTTGAAAACAGGCCCGGCAGATTCTGGGGAGTGAAGAAGTGAATGCTCCTTCGGGTTGCCTATACAAAACTATAATCCAATAGGATATACTTATAAGTAAATCATTTCCCTAAGGAGTCCATATATGGAACTGAGACAACTGCAGTATGTGCTGCAAATCGCAGCCGAAAAAAACTTCTCACGTGCAGCGGACAAGCTGCATATTGCCCAGCCCTCGCTCAGCCAGCAGCTTTCCAAACTGGAAAAAGAGCTCGGCGTAATGCTTTTTCAGCGTAATACCAGCTCAGTTGAGCTGACCTACGCAGGTTCTAAATTCGTTGAACAAGCCCAGATTATCATTGACGCAGTGGAGCTGCTGCGACAAGAGATGTCCGACATATCAGAACTGCGCACTGGACGTGTAGTTGTGGGCAGTATGCCGATTACAGGTGCACATCTTCTGCCGCATGTGCTTCCAGTTTTCAAACAAAATTATCCTGAGGTAGAAATTACGCTGCTAGAAGACTCGTCGATGAACCTAGAGAAGCTCACGGCAAGTGGCCAGACCGATTTAAGCCTGCTCTCCTTACCCCTCGAAATTCCAGCTTTAGCTTATGAAGAGCTTGGAGAGGAAAGAATTGATCTTGCCGTCCCTCCTGAACATCCGCTCGCTAAACGAATCTTAGATGGAACACGGACCTCACTTGAAGAGCTTAAGGACGAACCTTTCATCGTACTTAAGGAAGGTCAGGGCTTCCGCAAAATGACTGTGGAGCTGTGTCGGAAAGCCGGATTCGAGCCACGAATCGTTTTCGAGAGCAATAATATGGAAACCGTTCAATCCCTAGTGGCAACAGGTATGGGCGTGACTCTTGTTCCTCGTTTTATCGCTCGTGCACCGCGAAGTGAATTTGTTCCAGTCTACTTACCGCTCGCTGATCCGGTGCCTAGTCGTACGCTAGTTGTAGCATATCGACGCGGACGATATTTATCCAAGGCCGCAAAGGCTTTTGTAGAAACATTCAAATCAACAGTGTCTGAATTAACGGAAGAATAGAATATATACAAATAAAGTGCCCCAGTAACCATTCGCGTGGTTGCCGGGGCACTTTTTCAGGTAAACCTCTTTTAACAGTACTAGATTATTTACGCAAATTACGCTGTGTAATCAGGCGGTTCTGATCATCCGACACACGTGCTTTACTTGAATCAGTCAATCCCTTATCAACTGGAGCCCCGGTGTGATCTTCCACAAATTCACGAGTCACACTATTCTGAAGCTCTGCTACTTCGTTTGAATCTTGATTCTGTCCCTGCTCGGCATTGTTGTCTTTAGTCAATTTAATCCACCTCCTGGTAACAGATTATAAGTTCTTTACCCCTTCTCTCTGAGGTTAAACATAATATATAGAGCTTTCTGCATGAAGAAATATATCCTACGTTTTCCCTTTGCAATGCAACCAGCTCCATGGTATTCTATTGAAAATAAGTGAAACGTGCAGACGGGACCAGTAAGAATGAGTCTAACCGCGCCTAGAGAGTAGATTCCGACAGGCTGAAAGAATTTACCGCGGTTTTCGTTCCGAATCCTACCCCCGAGCGGCCTGTGTCTAACAGGACGGATCCTCCCGTTATGAGAATGAAGTCGGATGATCCCTCATCAATGAAGGTGGTACCGCGGAAGTTTATAAGCTTTCGTCCTTTGCTAAGTCTAAGGATGGGGGCTTTTTGTTGTTTTCAGGACTTAATAAACGAAGAGGATGTGGACAGAAATGACGACGCGAATCGTGGTCAAAATAGGCAGCAGCTCGCTGACCGGACCCGAGGGCGGTTTGAATCGTGAAGCAGTCTCCTTTTTTGCCTCAGAGATTGCCGAGTTGAAGAAAAACGGCTGTGAGGTGTTGTTAGTAACCTCTGGTGCGGTAGCCGCCGGCTTCCGCAGTATCGGTTATCCAGCACGTCCGAAGCTGCTGCATGAGAAGCAGGCCGCTGCGGCTGTGGGTCAGGTACTGCTGATGCAGGCTTATCAGGAAGCTTTTGCCCAGCATGGAATTACTACCGCGCAAATATTGCTGACTCGCACCGATTTCTGCAGCCGCAGAGCCATGAATAACGCTATGATGACTGTAGAAGAGCTACTTCGCCAAGGAGCGGTGCCCGTATTTAACGAGAATGACACTGTCTCCGTAGATGAACTGAAATTTGGCGATAATGATACCCTCTCTGCGCTCGTAGCCAACCTGTTAAAAGCCTCTAGACTGCTTGTCTTAACCGACATGGATGGTTTATACAGTGGAGATCCCCGCAAGCATCCGGATGCTGTCCGTTATCAGTTCGTAGATGACATTACACCAGAGATATATGCTATTGCTGGTGGAGCTGGCTCTAGTGTTGGAACAGGCGGTATGCGATCCAAAATCGATGCGGCCAAAATTGCTACTCGGGGTGGTGTTCCTGTCTTTGTCGGAAGAGCCACCGAACCTGGTGATTTACAGCTTGCTGCAACGGGAGAAGGCAGGGGCACTTATTTTGCAACGAAGCTATCCTCTCTTCCCGTCAAAAAACAATGGCTAGGCTTTATGTCTACCCCTCTCGGCTCCCTATACGTGGACGAAGGGGCTGTAGAAGCTTTGCTACATGGCGGACACAGCCTGTTGCCTGTAGGCGTCAAACAGACAGAAGGTAGTTTTCACGCAGGAGATGTTGTAGAAGTCCTTGGACCCGACTCCAAATTGCTTGGACGTGGGATTGTAAATTACGATGATGCTCAGCTGCGTAGCATTCAAGGTCTGCCAAGCCGTGAAATTGTACCGAAGCTGGGAGAAGTACACCGGCTTGAGGTCATTCACCGTGACGAATGGATTACACTGAGATAAGCATTTTTTTCAATTCAAATATAGGGAGGAAACGTCATGAGTGAAGTTATTAATAAGAGTAAATTAGCCAAGGAGACAACAGGAGTTCTAGCAAGCTTAACAACTGGCCAGAAGAATGAAGCACTGCTGGTCATGGCCGATGCACTTCGCCGCGAAGTTCCCGCCATTATCACCGCCAATGCGGAGGATTTGGAACGAGGAAGACTTAATGGAACTCCGGAATCCATGCTCGACCGGCTGGCATTAGATGTTGACCGGATTAACAGCATTGCCGAAGGCTTGCAACAAATCGCTGTATTACCGGACCCTATCGGTGACACGCTAGAAAGCATTGAACGTCCTAACGGCCTCAACATCCAGAAGCTGCGTGTTCCGATTGGTGTGATCGGCATCATCTACGAAGCACGTCCCAATGTTACTGTTGATGCTGCGGGTCTATGTCTCAAAACCGGCAACGCTGTTGTGCTGCGCGGGGGCTCCTCTGCCCTGTCCTCCAACCGTAAAATTGTCGAGGTTCTGCACAATGCTCTTGCTGAAACCTCAATGCCGCCTAACGCGCTTCAGCTGATTGAAGACCCAAATCGTTCTTCAGTAGATGAAATGCTAAAGCTGAACGGACTTTTAGATGTGATTATCCCGCGCGGAGGCAGCTCTCTTATTCAAAATGTAGTCCTTAACGCAACCGTTCCCGTAATTGAAACTGGAGCAGGCATCTGCCATACTTATCTCGATGCAACTGCCTTGCCAGAAATGGCACAGAACATTAGTTTAAATGCCAAAGCTCAGCGCCCTTCGGTATGTAACTCTATGGAAACACTACTCGTTCATCAGGATTACGCGAGCAAATATCTGTTATCCTTAGCCGAAGCATTCCGTGAGGTTCATGTAGAACTTCGTGGCTGTCAACAAACCATCTCTCTTGTCCCATGGGTATTACCTGCAACCGTAGAAGACTACGCTACAGAATACAATGATTATATCCTTAATATTAGAATCGTCAGTGATTTGGAAGAAGCTATGCAGCATATCGCCCAGTATGGCACGAAACATTCGGAATGTATCGTAACAGAAGATCAGGAGAACTCCACACGCTTTTTACAAGAAGTGGATGCTGCCGCTGTTTATCACAATGCCTCAACCCGCTTCACGGATGGCTTTGAATTTGGATTCGGTGCAGAGATTGGTATTAGTACCCAGAAACTCCACGCTCGTGGCCCGATGGGTCTGCCTGCACTAACTTCAACCAAATATAAGATCTACGGAACGGGACAAATTCGGGGTTAGTATACACGTTTAAGTATTCTATCACACAACTTTTAGGAGGATTTTAGCCATGTGTCAGCAACCTTCAGTTCCACTCATGAATCATAATATTGTTTTTTATGGCGCAGGCTCCATGGCAGAAGCCATCGTTCGCGGGATGATTAGCCGCAATATCGTGAAGTCCGATAATGTCATCATGCTCAATCGCAGCAGCAGTGAACGTCTGGCAGAATTAAAAAGCCGTTATGGTGTAATAGGTACAAATGATCCCGAACAAAAAATAGAATACCTACGTAACGCACCAGTAATAGTACTGGCAATGAAACCTAAAGATGCTGCAGAATCCTTACGCGGACTAGGCCCGCTTCTTTCTCCGGATCAGATTGTAGTTTCTGTCATTGCAGGTCTATCTATTCGAACCATGCAAGGTCTACTTGGCAAAGCACAGCCTATTGTTCGCACAATGCCTAACACCTCCAGTTCCATCGGTCTGGGTGCCACTGGTCTAGCCTTCTCCAAAGAAGTAGACGAAAGAGGCCGTCGCCTTGCTCTTAATATCTTTGAGGCTGTCGGGCTTACAACAGTCATTGATGAGGAACGTATGGAAACCTTGACCGGAATTTCAGGCAGCGGGCCTGCGTATATCTATTACATGATGGAAGCCATGATCGCCGCTGGTATCCGTGGTGGGCTGCCACTTGATCAAAGCACCGAATTAACTGTTCAAACTGTGCTGGGAGCTGCCCGAATGGTACAACAGACGGGAGAAGAACCCGCAGCACTTCGTAAGAAGGTTACTTCCCCTAACGGTTCAACACAAGCAGCTATAGAAGTGCTTGAACGAGGGGAATTCTTTGAAACTGTGATTGCTGCCGTTAACCGATGTGCCGAACGCTCACGTGAAATGGGTGCTGCCCTAGAGAAAGAGCTTCGTTCTTAACCAAAAAAAGATCGCAGCCCATCCCCTCATCGGGTGGGAAGCGATCTTTTTTTACCTTGTTACAACATTTCCATAATTATCTCTTACGATTACCTTTAGATTTACAGGAGCCGCAACGGTCACGTTCAACGCATTCCTGGAGTTTTCGAATACTAGATGTCTAGGTATGTCTCCTAAGATAACGTAAAATGTGTCTCCGACTTGCTTAGTTTGCAACAGCCGCTTCTCTTGCTCTTGCTTGAGTTGCCCTTCTGCCGTGGAATAACTCCCAAATACATTCAACTCGTTCCCAGCCGTTCGATCAACCATAATTCCATAAGGTTCGGCAGCCTGGATTATAAGTGTACCTACACCCTGTGGAACATTCCCCTTCCATTCCGGCAAGGAATAATTCTCCTCCGTAGATGAGATCACATGTCTAAGTTCTTGTGTTAATCCTAAAGAGCTGACTCCTGCGAATACTAAACAGCACACTGCCAGAAATCCGACGAACAGAACACTTAGCACATCATAGTACATTTTCCCTTTACCACGGAACCATAAGGTGTAAATTACAATTTCTAAACCAAGTAAGATAAAAATGAGCGGCCACCAAGCAAGCGTTGTCTCGAACACATCCGCTCCTTTCCACTGCGAAACCATTATTAATGCCCCGAGAAATAAAAGGCTCAGTCCCATCGACAACGTACCTACACGCCAACTTCTAGATTTCCCTTCGTTCACTGGAAACTCGCTAGTTACCATGACTCCCGGCTCTACTTCTATTGGATTATTCAAGATTGCCCCCCCGCCCCTTTTCTACCCTTATTATTCTTACTTCCAGTCATCAGCTTCACCCCACCACCAATCAATAACACGGAGACAACAATGGTCTTAAAATATTCATTTACGCGATATTCCAGCCGCCATTCTGGAAATCTGATATCAATGGCAGGAACTGCGACATTCACAACAATAAAGTATAATCCGAGACACATCAGGACTGCTCCGAGCCAGCCTTGATGATTTAAGAAACCTTCGATAACCGGCTTATCCTGCAAAGGTTCACGTCCATATCGGCTAACTAACTGTAAGCCATCGAATAAGCTATAGAACCAAATGACCGGGATAAGGAAAAAGAGCAATGTTAACCGCAATAGATCCATGACATAAATACTTCCTAAGAAAAGAAGCATGAGCTGGAGCCCTCTTTTTTGCAGTCCCAGATACATCTGTCCAGCACCAGGAAATGCGGATAGTAATGTCGCTAATACTTTGCTGCGTCGTCCTTCCTCACGTCCAGCCTCCATCTCTTCGAATAATGTGCGGTCAACAAGCATTTCTCCTGCTTGTTTACGATGGATCAACTGAACTGCATCAAACATGCAATACAGCCAAATTACTGGCAATACTCCAAACAGCAGCAAAAATGCATCACTCGAAGTAATTCCAGCCAAGAATAACATAACGGTCATGAATCCGAAAAAAGAAATCAGAAAGGATAGTCCACGCTGCATCAGCCCCATATGAAAATGACCCAATCCAGGAATGAAAGACAATAGGATGACATGCACACGTTCATTATCCTCCGTCTTTACGGGCATAGTAGAACTAAAATCCAGCATTGATCCATCAGGCGCTACAATTGGAGTGGGCATTTGCAGTAATTTAATCACCAGATGAATCATCGAAAGGATCCATAGAAGTAAGAATCCGATCACCCCTAATGCCAGAATTCCCTCATCCCCTTCAGCCATAGCGATTAAGAATGACATAAATAACACACCAAAGCTTAGCAAAAAATAAACAATCCCTTGTGGGCGTCTTCCCATATAATAATGACCTGCTCCAGGAATCATATTAAGAAAAAGACCCTTAATTTTATTACGCTGCTGTTGCATTGTTCATTTCTCCTCTCATTTCTGTCTTCCGTCCATAATCCGGCTCAACCATCCGCTGGTGGCTTGCATGAATTGTTCGCTATAAGATGGCGAATTATCTTTCTTAGGGACAATAAGCTCCATTTCACCCGTGAGTAACTTATCAAACATCCCGGAAGACATAATCAACAGCGTTAACGAAGCAGCAACGGCATAATGAAAGATTGTTTTTTCATACCAGCGATAACGCCGTGATCCTTCTTCTTGCCCCGCTACTTCTTCTATGACTACTGAAGATCTCACCGTAGCCACCCAATCTCCCATAACTCTCTCTGTAAAAGCAGACGAATTCTCCAATGAAGGCAGGTCCTCCTTTAGCTCATCCAGCATCTCCATGTATGAAACAAATATGTCTTCATCCTCGAGCAGCATTTGTTCCCATTCTTCTCGTTCTATACTATCTTCTTGCCCTTCAAGATAAGCTTTTGCCTGCTCGCGGCGAATTAAGTTTTCTCCACTCTTCATCATAGCCATTCGTCCTCCTTCCAATGTTTTCGCATCCATTGTCTCGCCCTATATAGTCTGGACTCCACCGTCTTCAAAGTAATTTCATTTTCAGCAGCAATTTGCTCATATTTTTTATTTTCCAGATAATAAGCCACCATAATTTCCCGATGACCCTCCGGTAAATTGTTGATCTCACCCGACAGACGATTCATCCGGTCACGACGGACAACAGTGGCTAGTACATCCTCCTCATTTGAAGGTGTCTGGCTCAGCACAAGCTCATAGTCACCAGGTAACTCTCGTAGCCGATCACGTTTACGTTTGGCATCAATAGCCTTATTTAAGGCGATCCGCGTAATCCATGATTTTAAGCCTTGATAACGGTAGTCAGGGAGAGATCTATACATCTGAAGAAAAGCTTCCTGAGCAGCGTCTTCAGCCCCTTTGACTTCACGTAATACAGAATAGGTGATTTTGTATATGTGCTGACTGTATGTATTTACAAACTGGCGAAACGCATCTTCGTCTCCTTGGCAAATCCGCTTGATTAATAGCTCTTCCTCAATGACTCTCCCCTCCTTCCCACAGCAATAGACGCTGAGATCTTCGCCTACCCCTGCACTTATCTAAAAAAAATAAAAAAAGAACCGTACAGACTCTAGCAATAGCTAAAGCAATACGGTTCTCTCCTAAACGATCTATCTTCCACCATTGCGGAATTTTTGTGTATACGTCTTAACATCCTGAGCGTTCTTGACCCGGTTACGGGCCCATTCCAGCAATATCCGGTCGATATAACGAAAATGGACCTTCCCCGCAAATACGGATTCCTTGAGTGCTAACAGAATCAGCTCCTCAGGATATCGGTCTTGATCCACCCAGCTGGAAATCGTCTCACATTCCATTGGAGACAGCGGGCGCCCGAATTCCTTCTCGAAAATACTGAATAGATTCCGGCTCTCCTCTTTATCTCCAAGTGAAGAAGGAGATGTGGGGGGAGTTCCGAATCCTCCACCTGACGCAGCAGCCCGGGGAGCTGATGTTGCATATGCCCCTTTGTCCTTATCTTGCTCATTTTCTTGTACAGCTGTCGCAAGATAAGCACCTAGCTTTCCATATAGCCCTGAGAAATTGTAGCGTTCATAATGGATATCTCTTAGCTCATCGTTGTCTCCATCGATGCTAATGAAACCCTCCTTCATGAGCTTCTGCAATTCTCCGGCGAGAACGGAAATGCTACGACCAGTTACGACCTGAAGCTCCTCTAGAGAAGGGAACTCAATCCCTTCCACTTGCCTGAAGGAGAGCAGATGAATCAGCAGCATCGCTTCACTTCCGCTTAAATTCAGCTTCCGGTAATACTTCAGTAAAGCGTAAGGTATGACGGCCATTCCGTTCTCCAGACCGAAGGAGACGCCTTCGCTCCAGGTACTCCATGTCTTGCCGTCCATGTGCTTCCCCCTTTGTTCAAATCCTAAGAACTTATGGGTAGAGGCGGTACAGTGTACGTGGGAATGGAATAGTCTCACGTACATGGTCAAGACCACAGATCCAAGCTACAGTACGCTCAAGCCCAAGTCCAAAACCGGAGTGAGGTACAGATCCGTAAGTACGCAGATCCATGTACCATTTATAAGAATCCATCGAAAGATTGTGCTCTTTATAACGCTCTTCAAGCAGCGCAGGATCATCGATCCGCTGTGAACCCCCAATAATCTCTCCATAACCTTCAGGAGCGATCATATCAGCACACAGTACGACTTCAGGACGATTTGGATCCGGCTTCATGTAGAACGCTTTGAATGAAGCAGGATAATGAGTAATAAATACAGGTTTATCGTATGCTTCAGCGATTGCTGTTTCATGAGGTGCACCAAAATCATCACCCCAAGCAATATCTTCAAAGCCTTTATCATTCAAGAACTTGATCGCATCGTCATAAGTAATACGTGGGAATGGTGCTTTGATATTCTCCAGCTTGGAAATATCGCGGCCTACCGCTTCCAACTCCGCACGGCAATTCTTCAATACGGATTGTACTACGAAGCTAATAAACTCTTCCTGAACCTTCAAGCTTTCTTCATGATCTGTGAAGGCCATTTCCGGCTCGATCATCCAGAACTCGATCAAGTGGCGACGAGTCTTAGATTTCTCCGCACGGAAGGTGGGTCCAAAGGAATATACACGGCCCAGTGCCATAGCTGCAGCTTCCATGTATAACTGTCCGCTTTGGGTCAGGTAAGCATCCTCATCGAAGTATTTCGTGTGGAACAAGTTAGTAGTTCCCTCTGCTGACGTTGGCGTCAGAATCGGAGGATCCACCTTTGTAAATCCGCTCTCGTTGAAGAACTGTTGGATTGCCCGGATAATCTCCGCACGAATAACCAGAACAGCCCGCTGCTTCGAGGCACGGAGCCAGAGGTGACGGTGATCCATCAAGAAATCAACGCCATGCTCTTTCGGAGTAATTGGATAATTCTCTGTAAGGTGCAGAACTTCAATTCCGGTAACAGTCATTTCAAAACCGGATTGACTGCGAGGCTCCTCACGAATAATACCGGTCACATACAATGAGCTTTCCTGTGTGAGGCTCTTAGCTGCATCCCATACCTCTTCAGGCACTTCTGATTTCACTACAACTCCCTGAATATAACCTGTACCATCGCGAAGCTGCAGGAACTGAATTTTACCACTGGAGCGCTTGTTGTTTACCCAACAACCGATAACAACATTTTCTCCAACATGTTCATTCACGTTCTTGATTACACTCTTGTTAGCCATGCCTTCAATCTCTCCTCTAATTTAGCCGTTAATTCCTTGCACAATACGGTTTGTATCACGTGCGATGACAAGCTCTTCGTTAGTCGGAACTACAAGCACCTGCACTTTGGAATCTACCGTAGAGATACGACGCGGGTCGCCGGAGCGAACTTTATTAGCTTCAACATCCAACTCAATACCCAGGAACGTAAGGTTATTTAGCAGTTTCTCACGTAGCAATGAAGCATTTTCACCAACACCAGCAGTGAATACGATAGCATCTACACCGTTCATAGCAGCCGCATAAGAACCGATATACTTGCGCAAGCGGTACTCATACATTTCAAAAGCTAGCGTGGAATTAGGCTCACCTTTTTCCATACCCTCAATAATATCACGCATATCACTGCTTACGCCCGAAATAGCTAGGAGTCCACTATGTTTGTTCAACATGGAGTTAACTTCGCCTACGGACAATTCTTCCTTGTTCATCACGTAAGGAACAATTGCTGGATCAAGATCACCACTGCGAGTCCCCATCATCAAACCTTCCAGAGGAGTCATACCCATCGAAGTATCCACAGACACTCCATCTTGAACTGCAGTTACACTCCCTCCGTTACCGATATGACAAGTAATGATCTTCAGATCTTCCAACGGACGCTCCAAGTACTCCGCAGCAGCTTTGCTTACGAAGTCGTGTGATGTACCGTGTGCGCCATAACGACGAACTTTATATTTATTGTACAGTACTCTAGGAATCGCGTACATATAAGCTTTTTCAGGCATTGTTTGGTGGAATGCAGTATCGAATACAACAACCTGCGGTACACCCGGCATATTTACTTCAGAAGCCGTAATCCCCATCATTGCTGCTGGGTTATGCAGGGGTGCAAGGTCAAACAATTGACGAATCTTAGTCTTGGCATCAGCGTCCACAAGTGCGGAAGCTTTGAAGAATTCACCACCATGTACTACACGGTGACCCACAGCATTGATTTCTTTAATGGATTCAATAACGCCATGCTCTTTATCCGTTAGGCAAGCTAGAACTTTACGAATCGCTGTGTTATGCTCCAAAATTTCACTTACTTCTGTTACTTCAGCTTTACCAGTAGGTTTATGGTTCAGAATGGAGGAATCCATCCCGATACGTTCCACCAAACCTTTAGCCAAAACGGATTCATCAGCCATATTGTACAATTGATATTTTAAAGAAGAACTACCGGAGTTAATTACTAGAATATTCATATACGGTCACCATCCTTGTCGTACTGGAAGAAGCCTTCGCCTGATTTCATACCCAATTGTCCTGCACGCACCATCTTCTTAAGGATCGTGGAAGGACGATATTTCAGCTCACCATATTCACGGAACATATTTTCGAGTGCAGCAAGAACCGAATCCAGACCAAATCTGTCAGCCATTTCAAGCGGTCCATATTGGAATTGATAACCAATACGCATAGCATCGTCAATATCCTGTGCGGAGGCAACGCCCTCTTGCAGTACATGCATAGCTTCGTTGATAAACAAGCAAATGAGGCGTGATGTTACAAATCCTGGGGATTCATAAATCATTACACCTTTTTTCTCAACAATTTCATCAACAAAGGATTTTGTATCTTCAAAAGTAGCATCTGAAGTTTTCAGACCGCGTACAATTTCAACAAGATCCACTTTAGCTACAGGGTATATGAAATGCATTCCGATCACGCGTTCCGGATACATTGTAGAACTTGCAAGTTCAGTCAAGCTAAGTGTTGACGTATTGCTGGCAAGAATAATGTGGTTTGGACATACTTGATCCAGTTGATTCAATATTTTTTTCTTTTCTTCTAAATCCTCAACGATTGTTTCGATAACCATGTCACAAGAGCTCAGCTCTGCGAAATGTGTCACTTTTTGAATGCGGCTAAGAATCAGCTTCTTCTCAGCTTGAGTGATCGCCCATTTCTCCAGTTGCTTATCTAGACTTGTCTCGATCATTTCGTAGGAGTAGTCCAGTTTCTCAGGGGTTTTCTCCACCAGCAATACATCCAGGCCCTTGGCTGCCAGCATTTCGGCAATCCCTTGTCCCATTGTGCCACCGCCGATGACACCAATTTTCTTGAAATTCATAAAAAAGTCTCCATCCTTTCAGGTATCTATACTTTTGTATTGTACCTTGTCTGTCGCAAAAATTTATAAAGCCCGACATATAATGATATCTTAGCATGCCTGAAAAGTAAAAAAAAATAACCAGCATAAATATTTATGCTGGTAAACGCACGCTGTCACGAAATTGACATCGAAATTGCTCTCCAGAGAGCACTTCTTCCTTCATTAAAATGTCAAGGGAGTAATCAAATACATTTCGTTGCTTTTCAAGGTGGTCGTGAGTACGTACCATCAACTCGTCCAATATTTTACTGTTTTCCTTCATAAGCTCTTCAGTGGTAACCATTTCCAGTTTGGCAATACCCAACGAAGTCAATCCGGATTTCATCATGGTTTCGACAATATTCAGGGCCTGATCAAAATCGCCACGTGAACCTGTGCTTCGTCCGCCATAATACATTTCTTCTGCAGCCGCTCCACCAAGTGCGATCATAATCTGATCTTCGAGATAATCTTTGGTGTACAGATACTGCTCTTGCTGAGGATTGTGACGTACATAACCAAGGGCTTGCCCCCGCGGAGTCAGCGTAACCTGACTGACACTTCCCGGACGAAGCAGTTCTGCCATAATGGCATGTCCCAATTCGTGGATCGCCACCCGTTTTTTCTCTTCGTGGTTAGTTTCTCTGTCCGTTTTTTCCCCCATCATAACCTTGTCAATCGCCATCGACAGATGCCGCTGCTCAACCTCTGTCAATTCCTCACGCATCATATAAATTGCTGCCTCATTCATAACACTTTCGAGCTGAGCACCAGAAAAACCATAGGCTTCTTCGGAAATTTTGTCGAGGTTCACATTGGCATGAAGCGGCTTATTTTTGGCATGTAATTCGAGAATCGATCTGCGGCCTTTTTTATCAGGCATGTCCACTTGAATATGACGGTCAAACCGGCCAGGACGCAGCAATGCTGAATCAAGCATTTCTTTACGGTTAGTGGCTGCTACCAGTAGAATGCGTGGTGTTTCGTTGTTATAGATCCCGTCCATCTCAGTCAACAGCTGATTCAAGGTCTGATCATATTCTCGCTGCTGTCCGCCCTCACGCTTACCGCCAATTACGTCAATTTCATCTATGAAAATAATAGCGCTTTGCTTGTTTTCCTTAAGGGCGCGGGTACGGGCATCCTTAAACAAATCGCGGATACGGCCAGCACCGACACCTACGTACATTTCTACAAACTCACTGCCTGATGCTGCCACAAATACAGAGTTTGTATAATGTGCTGCTGCTCTAGCCATAAGGGTCTTACCTGTTCCTGGAGGGCCTGTAAGCAGAATCCCTTTCAAAGGCCGAATCCCGAATTTGCTGATTTCCTCATGCCGGATCAAAAAATCCAACGCTTCACGAAGCTCCTGCTTTGCATTGTCTTGCCCGCCAATTTCTTCAAAAGTAAGCTTTGAAGGTCCATCCTTCTTGCGTTTCTTCCCGGCACCTGCATTTACCGCAAGTCCGCCTCTTAAATGAGCAATGATAAGTAAGGCCGTGAGCATCCCAGCAGCAATTACTATCGGGAATATATTAATGCCTAGAAAAGCCATAAAAATAAACAAGACAGGAATAAATCCGATTAGAATTTCTTTAAGGTATTTAGGCATTATTCCATACCCCCAATGTCGCAGGTTTACGCGGCAAAATAATAAATTTGCTTTCTTTTCCATTACTCAAGCTTACATAGACATTATTGTCATCAATTTCTGTTGAGGCTATCACATTTTTATATTGCGGATATTGCGCTTTGAGTCCATCAAGTTCTGTGGGTATAAGTGTATATTTACGGCTCTCCATGGCTTCGGCTACAGAGAACATCGCTTTATCCCAGTATTCATCCAGCAGTTCACTGGAGTTCTGTTCTACATCAAGTTTTAGTGTACGTCCATCAATCATCGATTTTCCTTCTTGGGAGACGTACTGAACCAGTTCACGTAATTTCGTGCCTGGCTGGAGATCAAGTTTCAAAGTGACCTCATTGCGGTTAATACTGATATGAGAATTATTGACGCCCTCATATTGAGATACAATCTTCTGAAGTGGTTCCTGCATTGCAAACTGACGATACAAAAAGAAGCCACCAAACAATAGAGTAGCCGACAGTAGAGACGTTATCAGCACAGGTACAAGACGTAATTTCAAGAAACGTCCTCCTCTCAAAGATGACAAAATATAAAGCTCATTATAATAATTTATAGCTACTTGAGAGCTCATCAGAGAGACTGAAGTCTCTTATTGCTGTTCTAATTACAAGTAGTAGTATATCACAGGTGTATATACTAATTTCAAAATAAATGTGAATATATTTAAAATTTAATTTTTTAAATATTTCCATCAATACCAAATAAATTCCTCACTTTCGACAAAATCGGCCTTGATTTTTAATCAATCGGCCTATTTTCGTATGTGAATATAAGAGAATATTCGGTGATAACCACCCATTCAGTATATCACTTAGTATATCACTTTTGTACATCAAATAAATGTAAACAAGCGAACTTATAATAAGTTCGCTTGTTTACTATGCCACCCTTAATTTCCTTATGTTCAACTTAACTTTTAGGTAAACTGTAACCTTCGCCCATTCGGGACCCATCCGAAAAGCGATAAAATTGATAATAATACCGACCGCTCTGTTTATAAAAAAGCTGCCAAGCATACTCTCCGTTATATACTCCCGGCAGCAAGCGTTCAATCGTTATGTCCGGAAGATCAGCTTTGATAATGCCGCGTATTTGGGCTTCCGAGGTTCCTTTACTTAGTTCCTCAGCAAACACTGCGTCGTCGCCTTCAGCAAATTTTCCATCTACCGTAAAGCGGACCCAGACCATAAGAGCAGTCCCGGCTTCATTTTTCCCAGTTAATACCCAGTACACTGCATTTTCATCCCAAACCGATTTTTGTGCTTTGGTTACCTGTGTTAGACCCGCTCTGGTTTTGGCAACATCCTTAGCGATATCACGCTCGTTCCATTGATCTTTCATAATATAGGCATAGAACTGGATAAGTCCAAACCCCAGGAGCAGAATCAGAACTGACCCCAGGAGGATCCATTTTTTCCTTTTCTTCAAGGTACAGCTCCCTTTCTAGTAATATATCTTTTTTGATTATATAACACACCCGCGCGTTTATCCAAAATTTCATAATTTTCTAGCTTTCCCAGCCTTAAAAATACACAAAAGGCCGCAACTTTTGCTAAAAGCAAAAAGTCGCAGCCTATTATTTATTCGTTATTCTCCAGACTTAACGCTTCAATAAACCTTCGAAGGCTTCTTGCGCTTTACGCCGGATAGCTTCCTCATCCAGGGTTAAGCATTGTCCATGCTTGATGACCTGTATACCATTCACCCACACATGCTCAACATCCTTAGCGCTAGCAGAGTAAACTGCATGAGACAACAGATCTGTGTGTGGCAGCAAATGCGGCTGATCGATATCAACAGCAATGAAATCTGCTTTCATCCCTACAGCAAGTCTGCCTACATTATTTAAAAAGATGGACTGCGCGCCATATTCTGTAGCCATACGCAGAGCCTCTGGAGCTGGAACAGCCGTTGGATCACCGCTGACACCCTTATGAATGAGAGCTGCAAGCCGCATCTCTTCAAACATATCCAAGTTATTGTTGCTTGCCGCGCCATCCGTGCCAAGAGACACCTTCACACCAGCTTTTAGAAGATCAGTAACCCGAGCCACTCCGCTAGCCAGCTTCAAATTACTGCCCGGATTATGAGATACACCCACATTATGGCGAGCCAAGATCTCAATCTCTTCATCATTTAAATGAACACCATGTGCAACTATCGAGGGACGTGTGAACATGCCAAGCTTCTCTAAGTGAGCTACAGGACGCAACCCGTAATCCGCCACATTTTGTTCCACTTCACGTTTCGTTTCGGACATATGCGTATGCATCGGTAAATCCAGATCATGCGCTGCCTGCACGAACTTAACCAGGAAGTCCGGAGGGCATGTATAAGGGGCGTGCGGCGAGATCATAGTAGTAATTCTACCTTCAGCCTTTCCATGCCAGTTACGGGCAAAAGAAATCGCTTCCGCAAGCTTGTGATTCTGTACATCCTCTGGACATAACCCGATCACACCACGCATCAATACGGAACGGATACCTGATAACTCAGCTACCTCGGCTACTCGGTCCATATGATCATACATATCGAGGAAGGTCGTAGTTCCACCCTTCAGCATTTCCAATACAGATAAGGAGGTTCCCCAGTATACATCATCACCGGTGAACTTTTCCTCCATTGGCCACATCTTCTCCTGAAGCCACACTTGTAGCGCTAAATCATCTCCATATCCACGCAGCAAAGACATCGCCGCATGACCATGTGTGTTTACAAGTCCAGGCATGAACAGCAGACGGCTGCCATCAACCACTTGCACTCCAGCTTCCATCTGAGGCTCTTCTTTTCCTATGTAAGTGATTAAATCATCTTCAATAGTCATATATCCACTCAGAACCGGCTCATCCGTTCCCGGAGTCAGAAAATACCCGCCCTTAATTATCGTTTTATTGTTGTTCATGTTCGCTTTCTTCCTTTCCATCCCGCAAGTAATAAGCAAGACTTTGCAGATCAGTTGTAAAATCAGCTGCATGCACCCGGATATTCGGTGGTGTCTTCAGAATCACAGGGGCAAAGTTCAAAATCGCTTCAATCCCAGAAGAAATGAGAATATCTGCTACATTTTGAGCTTCTGAATCAGGTACGGTAATAATGGCAATGCGAATACCTTGCTCACGAATCGTGCTGCCTAGTTCATCCATCGGTTGCACAGTAAGGGAGTTGATCTTACGTCCAACCTTAGGAGCGTACGAATCAAATATAGCCGTGATTTTCATAGTATCTTTAAGATATGCATTGTAATTAGACAAGGCATGTCCGAGATTACCTGCTCCAACTAAAGCTACATTAAGCTGTTGATCCAGCTTCAGGATATGACGGATTTTCTCAATAAGATACGTTACATCATAGCCGATACCTTTTCTGCCGAAGTCACCAAAATATGCTAAATCCTTACGAATCTGTGCGGGATTAAGATCAAGCTTTTGTCCAAGTTCCTGAGAGGAAACTGTTAATATTTCGCGATTCTGGAGATCATTCAAAAAACGCAAGTACACAGGTAGTCTGCGAACAACGGCTTCTGATATTTTTTCCGATTTCATATTTTTCCTCCTAAAAATAGTAATGTTCTTGTGAAAATCCATATTCAAACGTCTACCTCTCCTTATTAAGGACGGTACTGTAACACACCGCCCTTAAGGATAAGGAGGAGCTAAACTGAAGACGAGCGTTTTAAGAAGCGCCGCCATCCTCTAGCCATTCCGCTATGCGTGGGACCATTTGATCAGTAAGCATATGCTCCATTTTGGGACCAGGCAATGAATAAAGGAAATACTTCCCGTAATGAGATTCAATAACCCTTGTATCATAAACAATAACTATTCCGCGATCCTGCGCCGTGCGAACCAGTCTTCCGAATCCCTGCTTAAAACGAATAACCGCTTGAGGAACAGATAATTTCATGAACGGATTCTTCTTCTGGGCCTGTAATAACTCCGACTTCGCTTCCGCCAACGGGTGATTCGGCGGTTGAAATGGAAGTCTCACGATGGCCAGGCAAGTCAGTGCTTCACCTGGAATATCTACACCTTCCCAGAAGCTGCTCGTCCCCAGCAATACGGATGCTGCACTGTCCTGAAAGCGGCGGATCAGCTTGCTCCGGCTGCCACCTTCTACGCCTTGACCAAGCACCGTAATCTCTTGTGAGGCTAAAGCCTCTTTAAGCGGATCATATACCTGACGCAGCATTTTATAAGAAGTAAACAGAACCAGCATCCGCCCACGTGTTGTTTTAGCAGCTTCCGATAATGACTGTACGAGTGTATCGACAAATCGAGCATCGCCCACACTGCCCTTCACACTAGGAAAATCACGCGGTATAACTAACAGTGCCTGCTCGCGATACTTAAAGGGAGAAGGAAGAAGTGAGGTCATTAGACGTCCTTCTTCCGCAGCTTCGTTAAGTCCGAGATTATCAATCATAAATTGAAAAGACTTATCTACAGACAGCGTCGCCGAGGTAAGCACGATGCTTTTTTTCTTATCGAAGAACAACTCTTTAAGCTGGCTGCTAACATCCACAGGGACGGCATACATCTGCAGTGATTTGCTGCGGTAATTTCCATTTGCCTCCAGCCAATATACTACATTATCGTCATTCAGCCCCATAAAGAATCTTACTTGCTCACGGATGGAAGCCAAATCCTTAAATAAACCGCTAATATCAGTAACAAGACTGTCTGCTGAGGATTGGCTTTCCTGGTCGCGCATCTCGTTAAGCATTTTATCACCCTTACGGATGATGTCGCTTAACGTCAGATTCATAGTGTTCTCTAGTGCAACCAATTCATCCCAATCCTTCGGCTTACGGGCGGGAATCAACCGCATAACCAGTTGTCCCGCTTCCCCTGCCCCTGCATCACTGCGTTCCGGCAAAAGGCTGAACAGCTTGTCGCTGAGTGCATCCCAGGTTTCTTTGACGTTAAGCAGATCCGGGTAGATCCGATCGATGACTCCGCTCCATTCTGAAGCCTCTTCACTGCCTGACGACTGTAATATTTGACGAAGAGCAGGAAGCTGTCCGTTTCGGCTATCTTTATACAGCCGCGATAATGTGTGTGCCACAGTGAAATGCTTCATATGCATGCCAAGATGTTTACCAGCCACATCTTCTAAATGATGTGCTTCATCAATGACAAGATGCTCGTAAGCCGGAAGCAGCTGGTGCCCAGCCTTAACATCTGCGAATAGCTTGGAGTGGTTCGTAATAACCACGTCAGCAATCCCAGCTTCATGCTTGGCCCTATGATAATAACATTTGCGGAACCAAGGACAAGAACGGCCCAGACAGGAATCGGTATCGCTTGCCACCGTCTCCCAGAAATCACCGCCCCGGCCGCTTAAATTCAGCTCTTCATCATCCCCTGATTCACTTTGAGTGAGCCATACAATCATCTGAGCGGCAGTAAGCGCATCTTCCCTTGGGCTTATAAAGTCCTTTTTATTAATTTTATGCTCAAACTTACGCAGACACAAATAATGCCCTCTTCCCTTAAAAATAGCAGCTTTAAACGGAAAAGGAACTACCTGCGTTAACAAAGGGATATCCCGCTCGCGCAATTGGTCCTGCAGATTAATGGTATGAGTGCTGACCATGACTTTTTCATTGGTGCGAACGCTTTGATAAATGGCAGGCAACAAATAACCGAGCGATTTACCGGTTCCTGTGCCCGCTTCGATCAGTAGGTGTTTGTCTTCGGCAAGTGCCGTCATCACCTCATTGATCATAATATCCTGAGCTTCCCGGCTTTCATACTGCGGTAATGTGTCTTTAAGTCGTTTGGTTACTTCGTCCATATAATCAGTAAAAGATAAATTCGCTAGCGGATTCTCAGCATGTTCATCTCTAGGTGGCGCTAACTCCGTCCAATCTCCTACTGCAAGCGCTAATTGACGATAGAAAGTCAGATCACCTTCGGGCTGTAGCGTTTCCGCTTCCCGCTCTCGCAGCAGACCATCAAAGTACCAGCCCAGATCACTATCCTCTTCGGTAAACAGCTCACAGAGTCTCTGGATCGTAAGCAGCGGCAGCTCGTAGAGCTCCTCCAGACATTTCAGCAGCACTAAAGCAGTCGCAAGTGCATCACTATCTGCCTGGTGCGGACGATCATGTGTCACTCCAAAATGAGCACTGACAGAGCCTAGTTGATAAGATGTGAGCGAAGGAAAGCAAATTTTCAGAAAATCAATCGTATCCAAAATCCGCCCTTGAAATGGCAAATAACCACAACGATCTAAAGCATTTTGTAAAAAATGGAAGTCGAAAGCGACATTATGCCCTACAAGCACAACATCATCCAAGAGCGGAACAAGCTCCATCATCATCTCATCCAGCTCAGGCGCATCCTTAACATCATCATCGGTAATCCCCGTCAGACCTGTTATAAAAGGAGGAATCGGCGTTCCGGGCTTGACATAGGAACCATATACCCGGGAGATGGACCGGTCTTCTTCTATAATTGCAAGGCCAACCTGGATAATTTCACCCACGGATTGGGTTCCTGTTGTTTCAAAATCAAGCACGGCAAATTTCATTATAATTCTATTCCCTTTCAATTGAGACTCTTAATCAGCATAACAGAAGTTGCGAAAAAAGGCGATGCACACCACTGGTTCAGGGGATGCATCGCTTGAATGGAAATTTCCAAAACCGTTATTCTTTTACAAAAGGGAAACCAGCTGATTTCCAAAATGCAGCTTCCCTCCACGACGGCGGCATACCTCTAAGTTAACGTTTGGTTCCGGAAGCGCAGGGTCATGTTGCAAAGCAAGATCAAACAATTCCTGCGCTTCATTGAAACGTTCCTGTGAGGCTCGTATGCAGCCTAAAGCATTATAAACCATGGCTTTCAGCTTGGTTTCCCGTATCAAGCCCAGCATATGGTTCAGATGACTCCAAGCGGCCTCACCGTCACCTTCCTGCAGATAAGAGATGGCTAAATATAATCGAGCAGCCAAGCTATCCGGGTATTGCGCAATAACTTCTTTAAACTGATCAATACACTTTCCATACATCAGCAGCTTATAATACCCCTGACCTCTTACAAAGGAATCCATACATAGCTCTGGTGCTTCCTGTTCCGGCACTTCCTCTTCGACCACTGCTGTAAAATCCGCACTTTCGCGAAAGGAACTAAGCTTCTCAGCAAAAGCGAGCCATTCATCCATCACTTTGTCGCTCAGTCTATGCAGCATATTATAATTGCATAAAAGCTCGTTCCGGCGGGCACCCTCCGCTGTAGGGTAATCTGTTACGATCTCCTGAAGCACCTTGTTCATTTCAGCAAACAAATGTTGAAACATGGGCGATCCCCCCTTACTGAAGATGAAATCAGTTCAGCTTGCCTGACTTCATTTTCTGCGAGATCGGGGTCTTTCATCCCTGCCATTCATTACATGGCGTAAGTCCATACATTATGCGATTGTAGCATGCAATTCATGATCAGCCAGCTTCACTGGTTTGTTATTCTCATCCACGAATACCACCGTTGGCTTATGTGACTCCAGTTCTTCCGAGGACAACATCGCATAGGAAATGATAATTACTGTATCGCCCGGCTGAACAAGACGAGCTGCGGCACCATTAAGACAGATCACTCCGCTTCCACGCGGTCCAGGGATTACATAGGTTTCCAGTCGTGAACCATTGTTGTTATCCACAATTTGAACTTTTTCATTCTCAAGAATGTCCGCGGCTTCCATCAAGCTCTCATCAATGGTAATACTGCCCACATAGTTCAAATTCGCTTCCGTTACTGTTGCGCGGTGAATTTTGGATTTCATCATATGTCTAAACAAGTGCAGCAACCTCCTTTGGAATAAATACATTATTATCAATCAAGCGTGTTCTGCCAAACTTCACGGCGAGCGCTATTATAATTTCCCCATCCACTTCTGATAAAAGAGCTTCATCCTCTAATCCTTCAAGATCCGGGAATGTTAAGATCTCCGCGTATTCAATCACCGCTAAAGGAGAGCTGGAAATAACCGATGTCAACAATTCCCGCACTTCAGCAACGGTTGTTACTTTTCCTTCTTCAATGGACTGACGTGCTTCTCGTAAGGAACGAGATAACACCAATGCCTGACTACGCTCCTCTGGAGACAAGAATACGTTACGTGAGCTGAGTGCAAGTCCATCCCCTTCACGAACGATCGGACAAGGAATAATTTCAACATTCATATTAAGATCGGATACCATACGGCGAAGTACAGCAACTTGTTGAGCATCCTTCAGGCCAAAGAAAGCATAATCCGGCTGTACGATATTGAAGAATTTATTAACCACTGTGGTTACACCATCAAAATGCCCAGGGCGGGAAGCCCCACAAAGCCGGGTAGTAAGCTCCGATACCGAGACCGTAGTCCGAGTAGGCTGCGGATACATTTCTTCCACACTGGGGATAAATACAATATCTACTCCCTCACGTTCAGCGAGTTCCAAATCACGACGCTCGTCACGCGGATAGGAATCATAATCCTCGTTTGGCCCGAATTGCAAAGGATTCACAAAAATGCTCATTACCACTGTGTTGCTCATTTCTCCAGCCCGGCGAAGCAGACTGGCATGTCCGTCATGCAAGTATCCCATCGTAGGAACGAACCCAATCGGGGCGTGCCCGCCTTGTCTCATATACTCCAAAGCTTCGCGCAGCTGCTCCATGCTTCTGACGACTCTCATTTATTTCCCTTCCTTTCTTGCAGCGCCATATAAAGATTCCAAAACCGTTTCATCTGCATTAAAAACGTGACTTTCATCTGGGAAGGAACGTTCCTTCACTTCCTTCACATATTGGCTGATGCCCTCATGGATTACATTACCCACATCCGCATAGGTTTTGACAAAACGTTTCTCACGGTAAGGTGAGGCATACCGCAGCAAATCATGGAAAACCAATACCTGTCCATCACAGTAACGGCCTGCACCGATCCCAATGGTTGGGATGCTAAGCGCTTCAGAGATCGCTTGGGCTACTTCTTCCGTTACCAGCTCCAGAACGATTGCAAAAGCACCTGCGGCCTCAAGCGCCTTAGCTTCATCCATCAGGCGTTGCGCATCTTTGGCATCTTTGCCTTGAATCCGGTAGCCACCAATCATATTCACGGATTGCGGAGTAAGCCCGATATGTCCCAGTACAGGGACTCCCGCAGCTACCACCGTAGCTACAGTCTCACAAATCTCGAGTCCACCTTCCATTTTGACGGCATGAGCCCGCCCTTCCTGCATTAATCTGCGCACTCCCCGCAGAGTTTCATCTACACTTCCGTGATAAGTCATAAATGGCATATCCGCCACGATAAAGGTGCTTTGTGCTCCTCGAGTTACCGAGCGGGTATGGTACACCATATCTTCAATCGTTACCGGTAAAGTTGTATCGTATCCAAGGACTACATTCCCAAGAGAGTCCCCAACCAAAATAAGGTCGATACCTGCTTCTTCTGCAAGAACTGCAGACGGATAATCATAAGCGGTCAGCATGCTCAGTGGCACACCTTCTGCTTTCATTTTTTTCATTTTTACAATATTTAGCGCTTGTTTGTTTGCCATTTCTCTTTTCGTCCTCCTTTTTTAAGTAACCTGCCCGTAAAAATCGCAACAAAAAAACCTTTTAGCAATCATTTGCTAAAAAGGTCCGAAGGGCAAAAAAGAGTCACTTGCGATCGTCCCTTCTGTCTCGGTCCTTACGGCTCAGAGCAGAATCCAACGTAACCGTCAAACGCAGTTATGAAGGTATTTCCAATAATAAAAATATAAAAAAGTTCTTCAGTTCAAGAGTACAGTTCGTTAAACGATACCGCCTCCGACCCATAGTATAACAAAAAAAGCTCGGAATTACACGAAAAAAATATGACAAGGGATGATACCCTTGTCATATAAAAAATATTATAAAAGTTCAATTTCACCTGAGCATACGTTAGAGATCTCTCCTAAGCTGTTTTTAAGCAACAGACCACCTATTTCATCCAAACCTACTACCACACCTTCGGAACGCCCCTGAGGGCTATTCAGTGCGATCTGGCGGCCCAAAGTCACTGACATGGACTCCCATAGTTCTTTGATGGGTTTAAAACCTTGCTTCATGTACAAATTGTAATGCATCTCCAGCTCGTCCAAAACTGCTTTTACCAGCTCAGAACGGTCAACTGGAGCATCCCCCCGCTCAATCCGAAGTGAAGTCGCGACCTCCTGCAGATGATCAGGATAATCTTCCTCTGTCATGTTCGCGGAAATGCCAATTCCAGCAATGCAATAATGAAGCTCCCCTTCTCTTAGAGAAGATTCCAGTAAAATCCCACAAATCTTACGACCGCCTGCGAGCAGATCATTCGGCCATTTGATGCCGGCATCTACACCTGTTACCCGTCGAATTGCCTTACAGACGGCAACCCCAGCCAGCAATGTCAGCTGCGGAGTCTCCGACAAGGGTAATTGGGGCCGTAACACAATACTCATCCAAATGCCCTTGCCACGGGGAGAAAACCACTTTCTTCCCATTCGGCCTCGGGCGCCCGTCTGTTCTTCCGCGATGACAGTTGTCCCTTCCGGCGCGCCGTTTTCCGCTAAAAACTTAGCTTCTTCTTGAGTGGACACCACAGATTCCAGCAACTGAATGTCGCCTACCCAATTCGAAGCGGAGGTCTCTCGCTTCAGCTCAGTTAGCGACAGCGCTTTATCATCGCTCATGTCCATCCATCCTTTTTGCTTCAAGCAGTAATAATTGTTTATCGTTAGGTAAATCACCTGAAGCGACCGCTTGCAGGAGTCCATTTAACATTTTGCCTAGCCATGGTCCCGGACGTTTGTCCAAAGCCTCCACCAGCTCATTGCCTGTAATCTCAAGCTCTGAAAGGCTGGTTAGCGGCATTTGAGCGATCCATTCTCTTGCCGCTTGTACATTTACAGCGGCAGGTGTTGTTGAGGCCTCTGTCGATTCCACGACGCAACAGGCAGAAGAGGCCGCAGTAGGAAGTGCAGGTGCGGCTGCTGGCAGGATCGCCAGCAGCGAGAGCCACCCTTCGGCAGCTTCCACGCCGAAGGCCAGCACGGCGGCGATCCATTGCCGCCGCAGACCTTCCATGCCGCCCGTACCCGGCGGCAGGGCCTCTATCGCAGCGGTCCAAGCTTCGCGGACCCGCAGCACCTGGACGACGCCGCTCCGCGTCGTCCCCGAGAACGTCCATGCCCGCAGCAGCACATCGGCCTCTTGGGCCGACTGCTTCAGGGCATGGAGGAGAAGCGCCCACCGCAGGCGGGCGCTCTCCAGTTCCCCGATCCCGGCCGTTAAGGCGGCAGCAGCCGCCATATCGGTTCCGGTCCAGGGGAACGGGGCTTTGCCGCGCGCCAGCAGCTCGCAGCGCGCTAGCATGCCGAGGCCGCGCAGAGGATGCGGTCCCTCGACGATGCGGTCCAGCTCCGCGCGGACACGCTCCACAGCAATATGCGCCAGCTTATCCCGCTGGCGCATCAGGCCCCTCCACGTGTTCTTCGCGATGGAGAAATCCAGCACCGCTGCAAAACGAATGCAGCGAAGCATACGAAGCGCATCTTCGTCAAACCGCTCCTCCGCATCGCCTACACAGCGAATCACCTGCAGCTGTAGATCCTTCTCACCCTCAAAAGGATCAATAAGTTCCCCATTTAATCCACAGCAAATCGCGTTGATCGTGAAATCACGACGACGAAGATCCTCCTTCACATCGTTGACGAAAAAAACATGCTCTGGACGACGATGGTCTACATAACCACTTTCTGTCCGGTATGTTGTCACTTCAAACCCACAACCATCCTGTATCACGGTGACCGTACCATGAGCTAATCCTGTTGGCACACTGCGCGCAAAGATAGCTATCACTTCCTCCGGCAGTGCTGAGGTTGTAATATCCATATCATGCACTGGCCTACCCAATAGCTCATCGCGAATACATCCTCCAACCCAATAAGCCTCGTGACCATTTTGGGTTAACTCGGAAATTACAATCTCCGCTGCAATTGCCATCGCAGAAGGTGCCATTGTCCATTCCATATATGACTCCTTACCCCCGAACCGGGTCCAGTCCAAGTACCTTGCGCCCCAGCACCCGGTAATAAATATCTTCATATTGTTTCGTTATCGAATCCTTACAGAAATCTTTGCAGGCTGTTTGTAGACAAGCTTCTCTGAACTGTTGCACCATACGTTCATCCGACAGGAGCTTAACTGCATATTTAGCCATAGCCGTTGTATCGCCAATCGGGGCAAGGAATCCAGTCTTTCCATGCTCTATAAGCTCAGGGATGCCTCCGGTTTGCGAGCCAATCGTCGGTACGCCGCAAGCCATTGCTTCCAGAGCAACCAAACCAAAGCTTTCCTTCTCGGAAGGTAGCAGAAGCAGATCAGCTAAAGAGATCACCTGAGCGATTTCATCCTGCCTTCCCAGAAAACGAACTTTATCTTCCAGACCCATTTCGCTAATTTTGGCTTGAATTTTGGGAAGATCCGGACCTTCACCTACAAGCAGCAGGCGTGAAGGCAGTTCACGATTCACTTTGGCAAAAACGTCAACAACATCGCTGACTCTTTTTACAGGACGGAAATTACTGATATGCATCAGAATCTTTTCATCAGGCGCTGCGAAATCTCCCCGCAGATCCGTTACATCACGCGGATAATAGACCCGATGATCCACGAAGTTATAAGTGAGATCAATGTCGCGGGTAATATCGAGTACGTCCCGTGTTTCTCTAATAAGATCCTGAGAGACCGCCGTAACGGCATCACTTTCATTAATCCCCAGACGAATCAAATCTTTAAGCGATTCATCCTGACCAAGCACCGTTATATCCGTACCATGCAACGTAGTTACAACCTTCATATCGTTCCCAAGCATTTGCTTTGCAAGGAAAGCACACACTGCGTGTGGCACTGCATAGTGAACATGGAGAAGGTCCAGATTTTGCATTTTGGCAACCTGAGCCATCTTCGTAGCAAGCGCTAGATCGTACGGGGGATAGCGGAATACATAATAATCGTTTACTTCTACCTCATGGTAAAAAATATTTTTCTGAAACGTTCCCAACCGGAACGGGATACTATGTGTAATAAAATGAACTTCATGACCCTTCTCGGCCAAGAGTTTACCTAATTCAGTCGCAACTACGCCTGAACCGCCAAGAGACGGATAACAGGTAATTCCTATTTTTAGCATACGATCCATCTTCCTGTCTCCTTCTTCTCCAGTATTGATTCGTGTAATGAATCATCTATTGTTTGTCGGCCGCTTTCAAAAAAGCGAACACCGTTTCTTTCAAAATCACACAGGACTTCATTTCTCTAAGCTGTTCAATAAAAGCTCTCAGGAGCGCAATGGCGTATTAATTCCAAGCGCTCCTGGATCAATCTTAATCAGCTTATTATATTATCATACAAACTTCGTTATATCCGTTCCTTAAGTAAACAATTCCACCGTATGAGGTACCTTGGTTGCAAACCCTTCTGCATAAGGAATCAGTCTGCGCTGGCCAAGCAGCATATCTCTCGAACGGACTCGTTCAATGTAGCCTTCCGTTAACGGTGTGGATACAGTATCCGCACCCGGAGGTTTGGTGAACTGGGAGCGATAGCAGGACAATGCCTGCTCCTTCAAGCCATATTGTTCAGTAACATCAACAATAAGATCGGTACGTCCTAAATCATTGATAAAATAGAAGTACAGCTGAGGAGCAGGAATTGCCGGCTTGTCCGGCATATATTTACGTAGCTTGGCATTAAAAACAGCCTCTTCCACCAGCTTGCTACAGGCGATATGATCGGGATGACGATCCTCCCAATAAGGAGCAAAAACTATCGTAGGAGAAAAGCGGCGAATTTCAGCAGTCACAGCCGCCACATGCTCTGCTGTAATAAAAAGCCCTCTATCTGGCAGACCCAGGTTTGTCCGCACGGATGCTCCGAGAAGGTCTGCAGCTTGCTGCGCTTCTTGCTTGCGAAGTTCTACTGTACCGTTCGATGACATTTCCGCGGCTGTTAAATCGCAAAGTCCCACCTTAAGTCCCGCAGCGGTATGTTTTGCAATGGTTCCTGCCATACCAATCTCCGCATCATCTGCATGCGCACCAAATACAAGAATGTCCAGCTTCATTCATCAACACCTGGTTTGTATTTGTGAACCAGTGCACGCCAAGCAAAATCACCACGATCAATCGCCTTCACAAGAACCTCCGCTGTGGCAATATTCGTAGCTACCGGTATCCCGTATACGTCACACAAACGAAGCAGAGCTGAAATATCAGGTTCATGTGGCTGCGCCATTAATGGATCCCGCATGAAAATAATAAGATCCAGTTCATCCTGTGCTACCATTGCACCGATTTGCTGATCTCCACCTAATGGACCAGACATGTAACGATGAATTTTTAAGTTAGTTACATCCATAATCCGTTGGCCAGTAGTGCCTGTAGAAAAAAGTTCATGACCTTCAAATACATGTTCATAAGCTAATACAAAATTTACAATTTCATCTTTTTTACGATCGTGTGCAATAAATGCGATCTTTAACATGGTGTTCTCTCCTGTCTATTCTATAAAGTGCTCGAATCCATAGATCAAGCCTGTATATCCCATTACCTTTTCAATACCCATCTTAACGCCTGGCATATATCCTGCACGCTCATAAGAATCATGGCGAATCTTTAAGGATTGTCCGAATCCACCAAAAATCACTTCTTCTTGAGCAAACACACCAGGAAGACGGACACTATGTATCCGGAATCCGTTATAGTAACCACCACGGGCACCTTCAATGGTTTCTTCCTCTTTAGGATTACCTTGACGAAGTTCCTCACGAACTTCCGAAATCATCTCTGCGGTTTTGACCGCAGTTCCAGATGGAGCATCCAGTTTCTGGTCACCATGATACTCTATAATTTCCAGATGCGGGAAGTACTTTGAAGCTTGTGCCGCAAATTTCATCAAAAGAATAGCTCCAATGGAGAAATTCGGAGCAATAAGTCCGCCGATCCCCTGTTCTTGACACTGCTTGTCCAGTTCCACCATCTGCTCCGGCGTGAATCCGGTTGTACCGATAACCGGACGCACTCCGTACTTAATAGCTAGCGCTGTATTCGTATACGCTGACTGCGGTGTAGTGAAATCCACAAGGACATCTCCGTTGCTTCCCGCGAGGGCGGCCTCAAGATCAGAAGTTACAATAACGCCTGAGTCTTCCAGACCTACCAGACGCCCTGCATCAATATCGCCCGAAGAACGATCTACTGCTGCTGCTAACTCCAGCTCTTCGTCCTGCAATACAAGTTTAACAACCTCTTTACCCATTCTTCCGCCTGCGCCGGATACAACGACCCTGATCTTGTTATTCATATTTTTTCCATCCTCGCTCTCACTAGTTATATAGTTATTGCATATACGATTGTATGGATTTCTGAAGGTCTCTCATCAATTCCCGCAAGCCAGAATCATCCGGATGTAACGAAATCACTTCTTTTAAGGCAGTCATAGCTTGTAAATGTTCATTCACTCGGCTATGCGCGATAGCAAGCCATACATAAGCATCCCCATATAATGGATCAAGGGTAATAGCCTCTTTGAGCAGTGTAATCGGATGATAAGGGTTGCGAGTTTTGTTGTCTTCATCTTCTATCAACCGTTTGGCTTCTTGTACATGCATCATAGCCTGCAAATGCTGCAGATGCAGACTATACTCAGGTTTGCTGGTGTCCAGCTTTACAGCAGCCTGAGCATGAACTAAAGCTTTATCTAGCATACCACTGCGGGCATACGTTATGGAACAACGATATCTAACCTCGGCATCAGCAGGGCTTGCTGCAATTGCAGACTCGAAGCAAACAATAGCTTCGGCAAAGTCACTGCGCAATATCGAGCGGTAGGCCTCTCTTACATAATCCTTATGATCCATATACACACCATCCTCACGGCTAAATCCCGTTGGTTTGGTACAGCATATGTTATAGAGGCCTAATCGGTGTCTTTCGGTGTCCAACGTCCCGCATCACGGGTATTAAATTTATGCATTACCTTATTATGCGCTTCCGTCAGGTCTATCCCGAGAGAATTCGCAAAACAAACGGTAATAAACAGAATATCTCCCAGTTCAAGTTCAATGGAATTCTCAGCTTCATCAGACTTTTTAGGCTTCTCGCCGAACTCGTGATTGACTTCTCTAGCCAGTTCTCCGACTTCCTCGGACATGCGGGCCAGCATAGAGAGTGGACTGAAGTACCCTTCCTTAAACTGCGATATATAAGCGTCTACTTCACGCTGTATGTCACCAAGACTTTTGTCCATAAAATGTAACTTCTCCCCTCTGTATATCTTGCCTTCTGTTTGCCCCTATGTTATCGTAAAGACGTTTTGAAGACAATCTTTTTTGAATATTTTAACACACGCAAGAAAAGGTATACTTATTATAGGAAAAGAAAAACTGCCTACAAAAGGCCTAACGAGGGATTTCATGAATTCAAAAAAGGTAATTACAATCAGCAAGACAGTCGCTCCCATCTTGCTCGGAGCCGCAGTATATGCCTTCGGGCTACTGTATTTCATCATTCCTAATCAGTTGATGGAAGGCGGCGTAACCGGGATCACACTTCTCCTTAATTATGCCTTTAGTATTCCCATCTTTTTATCCACACTGCTGATCAATCTTCCTTTGTTTCTGCTGGGCTGGAAAGTTCTAGGCGGGCGGCAAATTGTGTATACAGGTGTAGGGATTGGGGCCTTGACCTTTTTCCTGTGGGTTTTCGAACGAATGATTACTGCGGGATGGATTATCCCCTTCAGTACCGAACACGACTTTATTCTTGCGGCACTGTACGCAGGAGTAACGCTTGGAACGGGGCTTGGGCTTGTATTCCGATTTGGGGGTACAACAGGTGGTGTTGATATTGTCGCAAGAATTCTGGGACGGAATTTTGGCTGGAGCATGGGGCAGATTATTTTGGCCATCGACATTATTATTATTGGCTCTTCCATCCTCTACATTCCTAAAGAAAAAATACTTTACACACTCGTCGCAGTTTTTATCTCATCACGAGTGATAGATTTTATCCAAGAAGGCGCCTATGCTGCCAAGGCATTTACAATTATCAGTGATGAAGCACCACAAATTGCCGATCTGATTACAGCCGAAATGGACCGTGGTGTAACCCTCATTCCTGCCATTGGTGCTTATTCCAAGCAAGCCAAATATATGGTGTACTGTGTAGTCTCAAGGCAAGAAATCCGCCGGCTAAGTCTGCTGGTCAAATCCGTTGATCCACGCGCCTTCGTAATTATTAGCGATGTACACGACGTACATGGAGAAGGCTTTCGAGAAACCTAAATAAAAGGGAGTGTAGGCCATTTCAAGCCCACACTCCTTTTTACTGTTTATAATTTCACCCTACGGAATCGGCTTCCAATGCTGATTCTGACCACGGTACTTGCGATAGGCTACATAGGCTAACGCAGCTATAATGAAGCTTGCGGCTAACCCTCCCCAAATCCCAAATTCTTGCGATGCCAGCGGCAAGGACAAAGCAGGTTCATCCTTCTCTTTTCCGAACATTACTCTTACCGCATCCTGACCATAAGATACAATTTCAAGCAGGCGGGCACGTTCAACCTTTTGTGAGGACGAAGGAATGCCGGCCGCATATGAGAGCCAGGAATCAAAAGCATTCACAACTTCAGGCTGGCGGGAGACAATCACTGCCGGCCGGATGTTATCATACCTGCCCTGCAGTCTTTCCAGAGCTGTTTTCCAGCCCGCCAAATCATTTGCAACCGCACTTTGCTCCATCGCATTTAAATCCTCGCGAATCAGCTTGTAGTACTGAAGCCAAATAGGCTGGCGCGGATGATTAAGACTGTTGGCAGCTAGACGTAGCTTGGCGGCTGCCGCTTCCCATTGCTGTGGATTTATTTTCGCGCCTGCCACGGTAGCCTTCAGGTCCATAATGACCCCTGACAATGCATTAATACCCTCCACAGAGGTCATTCCTTCAAAGGATGAGGACACAAAGATCTTGGAGATCGCTTCGGTCTCCTGTCGGACCTTCATTACATCCCCTTCCAAAACATACCCATACAATGCCTCAGCAGCTTGTTCCAGCTGCTGCGCTCCGGTCTTTCCGCTCATTACTGCCAAACCGTTGCCCGAACTAACGTTGGCGCTTTGCTTCGAAGCTTTGCCAGACCCTTCACCAGCATCCCCTAGCGCTGCTGAAGCCTTTACAACATCCATACTGGACAGCAGCCAGCAGAATACTAGAACAACCACTACATAATATCTCCCGCGGAGCATGAGACATCCCCCTCCTACTTAAGAAGAAATGACGTTGTCGTCTTTTAAAGACGATATTCGTTTCTCGTAAAATTATAAGGATAAAGCATAGTATAAAACTTATACTTCTTATAATTCTAAATGTATGGCAGGGGGACAAGGGATAGAACTGCTTACTAACGTCTATTCTTGAACTGATAGATTGACTCTACCGGTCTTTGTCTTCTACTAAACAACCAAGCAGCTGCAACACTAAGCAGCGTAAGCGCCATTGTAAAGTACTGTACCTGTATAACATAATCGTTCAAAACAGAAGGTAACCACGGATAGATTCCGTAAGAATAATCCAGCATATCGTTGGCGAGTGTCCAAAGCAGGGCTAATGGAATCATTTTGCGGAAAGAAAAAAACCTCGCATAAATCAATGCTTCAACTGCCATCCCCGTATGGGAGATTACCAGCATCCAATCTTTCCAAACCAAAACATCACCGTGATAACCCCCGGCAAAAATAATACTCACTGCCCATATCCCGTACTTCACTGACGTAACGACCGCCAAAGCCTCAATAAGTTCCCTTACATTGTTTCCTGTGTAGCTTTTTGGAGGGAAGAGCATCAGCAACAGAGCCAAGGTAAAAAACAAACTTGCGGTTGGACTATCCGGAACAAATGGAAGCAGCCAGTGTGGATAATTAGCCGCAGTGAACTCCAGTTGATTGCCATACCATATGTAACCATAAATTGTACCCAGGAAATTTACGATAAATAACAACCAGATAATTCCCCGGTTCTTAAACAGTTTGTTAAACCAATAAACTGGCATACAGATTATTAACCTCCCCAAGTAATGGCACTTCGCATTTAGACATACAAAAACCTGACCGCATGCACGATCAGGTTGCGTTATCATTATTTTACTGTTCGCTTTTTTGTTTGGCAAGCCAGCCGGCCAAGGTATCAATATCCGCTTCTGATAGACCTGCTCCCAAAGCGGTATCGTACATTTTTGGCATCTGCCCTTGACCCTCTTTTATAATAGTAAGGATTGCTTCTTTGTCATGGGTGTCTCCAACTCCACGAAGTGAAGGACCGCCCGCCCCTTTCAAATCTGCTGCGTGACAGGAGATACAAGTGGCTTGCTTGAAGAGTCCCATAGCAGGATCATCCTTGTCCACAATCGCTACTTCTTTTGGCTTAACGGCACTGGAGGTTGGAAGACCCTTAGCCCTGTTCTCCGCCGCCTTTTCTTCCCGTTGAACATCTTCAGGAATCTGACCCGTTTCAGCCATTTCATGTTTGTATTCAGTCCAGGCTGTATTGGTCAAATAAACAATCGCTGCAAGTGACAAGAACATTAAAGATGAAGCAATCGGTCTACGGTAAAAGCGACGCTCTCTACCCGTATCCAGAAAAGGAGCCAACAGAAGTGAACCAAAAGCCACACCAGTAACTCCTAGTGTACCCAGAACGATATAATCGCCTGAAGCATATGGGAGCTTCAAATACTGATAGAGGAACAAGAAATACCAGTCAGGAATCGGGATAACCGTAGCACTAGCATTTGCTGGAAAACCTAGCGGAGCTGGCTCTGAAATAGTAAGGACTAATATTCCTACAAGTACAACGACTCCGACCATCCATTCCTTCAGTAGAAAGTTAGGGATAAAGGCTTCCGATTTGCCGGGGTAAGCCGTGTAGTCCGGAGGTGTGATAAATCCGTTCCCTCTGCGAACTCTGGAATCACCGACATATACAACCTTTTCCTTAGAATTGTTTCCATGCGCCATCCGTATTCCTCCTCTCTCAGATTAACTTACAACGGTCCGGAAATCCCTTGTCTGCGGATCATAATAAAGTGTCCTACGAGCAGACTAAGAAGCACCGCTGGGAGGAAGAATACATGTAGTGCGAAAAAACGAGTTAAGGTTTCGGCACCAACAATCGTTCCACCTTGCATCAGTTCCTTCAGCACCGGCCCCATCACTGGAACAGAATTGGCTATTTCAAGAGTTACCTTTGTTGCGAAATAAGCTTTATTATCCCAAGGCAACAAGTAACCTGTTAAACCAAGTCCCAACATTACGAAGAAAATCAGCATTCCAACTACCCAGTTCATCTCGCGCGGCGCTTTGTAAGAGCCTGTAAAGAAGACGCGCATTGTATGAAGGAACATCATAACAATTACTAGACTTGCGCCCCAGTGATGCATCCCGCGGACAATCTGTCCAAATGCAACACTTGTCTGCAAATACTCAACACTAGCATAAGCATTAATAATGTCCGGAACATAATACATCGTTAAGAACATACCTGATAAAATCTGAATGACAGTGATAAAAAAGGTCAGTCCGCCAAAGCAATACACGAACGCAGAGAAATGATGGGCCGGATTAACATGCTCAGGAACCTCGTGATCGGCCACGTCTCTCCAAATCGGCGTAACATCCAGACGTTCGTCAATCCAGTTATAGACATTTTTAAACATCAGAACTACGCCTCCTCACGAGCTACTGTATTTGGCACAATGTCTCCCAAAAGCACCCACCCGTTATCGAATTTCGTTTTATACTGGTCAAGCGGCTTAGGAGCAACTTCGAGATTTTTGCCAAGCTTTGTATAACGTGCACCATGGCATGGGCAGTGATATTCGTCCGGATGAGCTTTATCGTTGTTCCACCCGACCGTACATCCCAAATGTTTACAGATCGGTGAAAGCGCATAAATATCACCCTTCGCGTCTTTCCGGATCCACGCAGTGAGTGTCGCTGTACTGTCGTACCATCCGTCCTTCTGTTTCAATTCAAAAGTAAATTCCTGGGGCTCTTCGGTGATTTTGCTTATCTCAGCAACCTTGATAAAATCTCCAGCACCCTTCTTATGTAATATCGGATCCACGACAAAACGGACCATGGGGAGAATTGTACCCGCCCCCATAAAAGCAGTGGCGCCACCAAGCGTGTAGGTCAAAAATTGCCTGCGCGACATCTCTTTACGGCTGGGTGGTTGTTCAGGCCATGTCTCCTGTTGTTCATTATGGCTGCTCATACTGTTATATAACCCCCTTCTCAAGATATAAGAAAGTATCTGTGGTGTCCGATCAGAGATGTCTCAATATAAATAATCCGTTTTCAAATCTTTTCAATGAAATACATCACATACCATTTGGATTCAACCTAATAATAGCTTAGGCTCCAAAACCCGTCAAGAATATTGTCTAATTTGTGACAGGCTAAAAAGCGATTTCAACCTATAATTGTTGATTTTCTGTCACATTTATAAGGAGTTCATCTCCGCCACATGTCTTGAATTTTCATCCTAATTTCACTGTCATTCTTCCCTTCATGAGAAGCCTCAATGATAGGCAGAGAGAGAACTAAATCGCTTTCATAGATTTGGCCTTCTTGGAGAGGTACATCCGCTGTCAACACCACTACATGCTGGAAACCACTGGATTTGACTTTTTGGCAAATCTCATTAATTAAATTCACATAGCCCTCTCCAGCGTACTGAATGGCTGGGTAAGTCACGATCCGCCCCTTGAACGGTATTTCCACCATATCCATGAAATTACGTAATCTTTCGAGTGCCTGAACGGTCTCAGGAGGACTCTCCAGTCCACTTAATCCTGTAAAAGGTATGAGACATGTATCATAGAATTTTCGATTCTCTTCCCAAGTGTCCACTTCAAAATCGCTGAATTTCATTCCCATTCATCTCCCTATGTATAATTGTTAATTTTTCCGGTCTTTCGCAGATCTTCCTGAAGTTATAGAACCCATTATATTGAAGGAGGAGGAGGAACGTCCAGATTTAGATTTTTTATTTTCGTCCGATTAAGCAAATTGAGTAGATTATAAGCAAAAAAAGAAATGCGCTTAGCGCATTTCTTTATGCCAAACTTTTAAGTTCCTCAGTAAGATTTCGGAAAGCCATCTCATCTCCGGTAGCCAGCGCCGTGTCAATCTCACGGTGCAAGATGTCGGAGCGACGCTTTCGCAGCGCTTCATCCCACACCATTTCTGCCGCAAGTCCTAGCATCACTTCATACGTAGCCTTCATTTTGTCCATTCGATACACCTCCGCTGTTTAAGAGATCCTTTTTTTCTTGTTATTTGATATTTTGATATTCATCAAGATGATTATGTTTTCGGTTTCAAGAGAATCGGCACCTACTAAAGCATATTCATCAATCCTGTCTTCGTTCTACATATTCGCCCATTCCGCTCAACACTTCCTCTATTGTACCCATCAGCAACAATAACGGATTCCTACTTCTGCATATGTAATCCCCATAAGCATTCGCACGCGCACCTCTACCGAAGATATTTAGGCACGGCTGTCTCTATCCCCCATGGTGTCATCATCACAGCGAGTCCACCAGAAGTCTCGCCCAGTTTAAGCATGCCTAGGTGCACCATCATCCGTATTATACGTTGCTCTAGAATAGAAGCAGCACTGTCATAATAAAACGGTTTAATTAGCCACCCCACACCATCCACTAAAGAAGGTACTGTCACCCAATTGCCGGCGCTGATACTTATCCAATACACAAGTGAAGGTAGATTTGGCACAGCCCCTTTATATAGTCTTAACCAAAAAGAGAATATCTGCATCAACGAATCACATTTTCCATCGTTTAACACAGCCTCACCGGTCGCAGTAAGCCTTAGCCGGAAGCCTTCCTCAGAGATCCAGCGGCGGTGACGAATATAGTCATACAAAAGCGCAAATCTTGGAGGATAATGCTCACAAGCTCTCCCATAACCAAACCTCCAACCGCCTTTGCTAAGAAGCTCCTCCGGAATATGAAGCGCGTTCATCACACCTTGCTGATAACGCCTATACATTGCCCCTTCCTGATTCAGTTCTGGCTCATTGTCCTTAATATATCTCAGCAGCATTACCAGATCACTGATCATTAATTCTCCTTCACTGCGATACATAACAGGTTCAGGGCTAGTTGCGATGCTCTCTTTGATATGCGCACTCATCGTCTCCCGAAAACGCTCTTTTAAATCTTTGGGTACCTGGTACAAATATCTGGTCTGCTGTGAGGAACCACTAAAGAGCCAGCCTCCACTCTTGAAGCGAGAGACCATCTCCCGGAAACCTCCAGTTTTTCCTTCAGGTGCATCAAAAGACGCTTGCCTTGCCACAGCCAACAAATCCTCAAGACTAAAGTAGGTGCGTTCATCAAAAAGCAATGTATTCAAAAACCGTAAATCCTCCGGAGCGCATTCCCGGATATGAGACTCCATAAAACTTCTGCTTCCAAGCATAATCAAAATACTTTGGATCAAGTCGTGTTTGGAATTCTGTTTGCATTCACACCGGTAGCGGCCCGCTATGGCGGTCAGCTGTCCAATATCTGCATAAGTAAGCATATCCGCCAGATTCATGTTTTATCGCCTCACCGTTTTACTACCATTATGGGGAATACTGCCTATTTTATTCCCTTTATTGCAAAAAAAATAACCCGAAGCCCGGGTTAATGCTGATTTTGCAGGATATGGCGAGTACAATTATATAAAATAGGGTTCCATTCCCGCTCTTTCTTCTCCAGAATCGTCAAGGATAGATTGCCAATTCGTTCAGAATACTTATCCTTGTAAAGAGCAGTATACAGCTGAGCAAGAAATCCTCCATGCGATATGACGAGTATATTCCGATTGGGATGCAGGGCAGAAATATCTTCCATAAAAGCAAGAGCCCGAGCCTGAAGCTGTTCGTCGGTTTCTTGACCGAGGGAGAGCTGGCTCCATTCCTTCCCCCACTTCTCTTCACGTTCTGCGGCAGTAAGCCCTTCTACCTGCCCATAAGCACGTTCCCGGATACGCTGATCAGGTTCTAATAGCGGAATCCCTAACTTGTCAGCAATAATCTTACCGGTCTCAGCAGCGCGGGAAAGATTACTAGTAACGCAGCAGTCCCAGCTGTACGGTTCCTGTAATAAGCGGTCAGCAAGCATTGCAGCTTGCATCCGTCCTTCATCATTAAGTGGAATATCACTTTGTCCCTGTATTTTCCCTATCGCGTTCCAGTCCGTCAATCCATGGCGTATCAAGCCGATTAGCATGTTGCCTCCCCCTTTTCAGCAAAGTATTTGTCTCTTAATGTAACATGGATGAAATAAAAAGTCTTCTTTTTATGAGTTTTACAATGCAAAAAGCCCCTCATTACATTAAGTAAAGGGACTCATTCAATGTTCTGAATATTATAAACAACGGAAGCAAAGACATACGTCTAATAACCCTCTATGATCGGCGATAACGATTCAGCCTAGTTAATGAAAATACTGCAAAGCCTACACCTAACATTGATAACATCATCCAGTATTGAGGATGAGTGGGTCCCATACTTACTACAAGGGGTTCAATGATCCCACCTTCAGAGCCCAAAATTGGATACGTTGATTGCCATTCCATCGAGGATCCAGCGACACCTGTCTCCACAATTCCACTCTGAGCAACAACTGCATCACCTGGAGTTCTGAACATCGTAAAATAAAGAACGCTGGACAGAAATATTGCCAGAAAGCATGCGATCCATAAGCTAAGCCGATGGCGAACAATAGCAGAGGTCCCAGCAGATTTCCCGTCACCGGGCATCAACCATGGACTCTCTAAATAAATCCGCTCCATGACCTTAACATTTATGGCTTCAGCACGCTCTTCACTGATCTCTTCCCTCAAATCTTGCATAAGCAGGCTGCTCTCTTGCCATAGAGCCCATTCTGCAGCGCAGTAAGGACAAGTTTCAATATGTCTTTCAAGTAAAATCCGCCTAGGATGTGTGGGGGGAGCGTCCCACAAGAGCGGAATACATTCTTGCGCTTCCCTGCAATTCATTCGCCTTACACCCTCTCAACCTGCTCTTCAACTTCAGGCTCATTGAAATAGGATTCGAGTTGAAGCTTCACACTACTCCTGGCACGAAACAATAATGATTTCACTGAGCTTACACTCTGATCTAAAATTTCTGCGATTTCTTGATAGTCCATTTGATCATATTCACGTAGGATAAGTGCAGAGCGTTGTTTTTCGGGAAGATTATTTATCGCCTCACGGACCAAATTCATCCGTTCATTGCGCAATGCAGCCTGCTCAGGTGCAACTTCAAACGGTGCTACTGGTGTATATCCACTCTCTTCCAGAGATACATTACCGGCACGGTTCTTGCGAAGCTCACTTAGAACAGTGTTGCGGGCGATAGTGTACAGCCATGTTGAGAATGAAGCATCTACCTCTCGAAAGGAATGCAAGCTACGAAATGCCTTGTAGAAGGTCTCCGAACAAAGGTCCTCTGCGATAAGCTCCATATGTGAATTTCTAAGCATATGATATACAAATGCTAGTATTTTACGTTGATAACGACGCATTAATTCTGAATATAATTCCGTGTTTCCTTGTTTGATTTGCTGGATCAACTGGGAATCCGTCATGGTGAGATTGGCCCTCCTCGCCCTTGCACGTCTTTTCCCATCCGGTCCGTACTTATTATACCGGTTTGGGCTTTAAAAGTTGCGGTGTTACTGCAAATTTTTAGTTTTTTTATGAAATACACCTATGTATATTCAACTACCCGATAATTAAGGCATGATGTATATGAAGAAGACAAAAAGAAATAAGGCATACTTCTAATTTTACATAAATATAGAAACGAATCTAGAAACATACCTGCTCTATTGTACCACATATTCTCATAGGATGACATTAATAGACTTTAGATAGGTCGACTCGCCAGCAAGACCCGACATTGGATTTCTGACTTAGAATCCGGCTTTAAAAATAACACATTTATCAATTTTTAAAAACTGTTGACAAAATGTAAACGTATACATATAATAAAAGTACAGTATGGTTTCTCTCCACTCCTATCCAATACTTAACGGTTCCAATTTATTGTGAACTGTAGCCGCTTACTTTGTAAGCGGTCTTTTTTTGTCCTGAAAGCGCTCTACCATTTTTTTAGATGATCTATATTAGATTATTTTTACTATAGCGAGCGAATTAGCTTCCACAAATCCCCACAATCATCTATTACCCCGTCTACGTCCATTTGAAGAGATATCTGCTCATTACGTTTCCCAATGGCTTGCAGCCCTGCGTTACGGCTCGCTTGTACGTCATTCATTGGATGATCACCTACAAATATAGACTCCTCTGCGCTCACCCCATTGGGATCCCTCCTTTTGCAAAAATAAAGGATTAAACCGGGAAAGGTGATAAGCCTACGGGCAGGTTCGTTACATAGACGTCATTTGCATAGCTGCGTGTGTAATCCACCCTCTAATCCTAATCGTATGGAAAAGAGTCAGGATAAACAATATACTAGCTATAAAGTTATTTGTTGAGGTGAATTTGAAATGGATGAAATCGATGAATCAAAACAACTGGTACTACAAATCGGCGGTGCCTTGAAAAAGTACAGAAAAGAAAAAAACATGAGCTTAGACGACTTAGCGGAATTAACGGGCGTAAGTAAACTTACTCTGGGGAATATCGAACGTGGCGAGACAAATCCAACTTTGGCGATAATATGGAAAATTTCAAAAGGCATATCTTTGCCCCTATTAGCTTTGTTCAAATCTGAAGACCCTGTTAGTTTGTATCGAGCAGGCGAAGGTCTTCGGTTTTCTAATGATCAAAAGAATTGGATCATAGAACCCGTCTTTAAAAATGTAAGCAACGATATTGAAATGTGTCGGGCTTACTTACAGCCAAATAGTTCGTATCACCCTGAAGGTCATCATGTGAATACAACTGAAATTGCGACAGTAATGACTGGTTCCATTGAAATACGAGTCGATGGAGAAATGTACACATTGAATCAATATGATACGATCAGTTTTCGTGCAGATCGCCCTCACTCTTATACCAATCATACGAATAGCGAAACAGTGCTCCATATCTCCTTAAAATATGGTTTCTAAAAGTCGTAAATTTCACCTATTACATGCAACTCAGTATTCCATTCTAAATGGAAACTCTGAGTTGTATTTTTTTATCTAATATAAGCATTTCAAGTTATAGAACTATCTCAATAAAGTAAACTTTAAAATACTTATTGTTAAATTTAGTATATTATACTATACTTTCATTGTCCGCGCGGATATTAGTACGCATTAATTCTGGGAGGGAAAATGAAGAATGCCGAATAAAAAAATCGTACCATCATCTTTAGGGCTGCTACTACTCGGCATCATTATTATTGCCGCAAATTTACGTGCTCCCTTAACCTCGGTCGGTCCATTAGTGGGTCTCATTAGGGGTGACGTTCATATTTCCAATACTTTAGCAGGCTTGATCACAACGGTACCTTTACTTACCTTTGCTTTATTATCGCCTCTAGTACCAAAATTAGGACGTAGGTATGGAGTAGAACTTTTAATTTTGTTTGCTCTGATCTTTTTGACTGTTGGTATTGTAATACGTTCTTTATCTGGGGCTGCAAATCTGTATATTGGAACTGCAATTCTTGGATTTGCAATTGCCGTTTGTAATGTATTAATGCCAAGTTTAATCAAACGTGATTTCCCTAATAAAATCGGTGCCATGACTGGTGTATTTGCAATTTCAATGAGTTTATCTGGAGCGATCGCCTCGGGAATCAGTGTACCGCTAGCTGCAAACGCAGGTTTAAAATGGCAGGGTGCATTGGGAATTTGGGGGATCCTAAGCTTTGTATCGATCCTCTGCTGGTTGCCTCAATTAAGGAAGCATACGAAGCAAACAGCCTCGACGAGTCAACAGATGGCCGACAATGATGTGAATGTTTGGCGTTCCCCTCTTGCCTGGCAAGTAACCTTGTTTATGGGGATGCAGTCCATGATTTTCTATGTGCTAATCGCATGGTTGCCTGAAATTTTAAAACAGCAAGGCATTGACTCAAGCCAATCCGGATGGTACCTCTCAATAATGCAGTTAGCGCTGCTTCCATTTACCTTTATTGTCCCCGTTATTGCAGGGCGAATGTCAAATCAACGTTCGTTAGTGTTCATCACAACCATTTTACTTTTGACGGGAACGCTCGGACTGCTTTACGGAAGCTCCAATATCATTCTGTTGTGGATCATCATACTCGGAATTGGTGGAGGCTGCGCCTTTAGCTTGTCCATGATGTTTTTCGGTTTACGTACTAAAAATGCGCATCAAGCAGCGGAACTGTCTGGTATGGCGCAATCGATCGGATATCTGCTTGCCGCAATTGGTCCTGCCCTTATAGGATATTTGCATGACACGACAAATAGTTGGAACGTGCCACTTTTCATACTGCTTGGAGCTTCGGTCTTACTCTTTATTGTCGGTCTAGGAGCAGCAAGAAATCGTTTTGTAGGTAGTCGAAATAGTTACGACGAAATAAACTCAAGTACCAGAGAATTTCATGGAAGAAATACTGATCAGAATGAAGAAAGCGAGTTTGGGAACAGTTGCAACAAACCAAACCTAAATTAGAGTCCGCGGGTATAAATCCGGAAGCATTTTGCGGCACTCCTTTCTTTTCTTCGTTGATCCAATAAACATTTAGCTTGTACGAAGTCGCTATCGGACACAGTTGACCTTAAATGCAGCATTAATCCGCATTTGGGATGCTAACGGACCGCATAACAGCTATTGGCACGAAAAACACCCAATATAAGCCTCTTTATGTGAAATAGCGTCTGTGGAGTCCGAAAGACTGCTTCAAAGGCAAAAAACGAGCAAATAACGTCATTAGGGTCCGTAAGCACTAGGTGGTACTTATGGTGGTACTTATGGTGGTACTTATGGTGGTACTTATGGTGGTACTTATGGTGGTACTTATGGTGGTACTTATGGTGGTACCGATGCCGATGACGATACTAACGAAGGCACGTTGAAGTAAGCAACCAATAACCCAAAAAACAAAAAAATAGCGATTCTCTATTCACATGAGAATCGCTATTTTACTGTTTTTTATGATTTGAAAATGAACCCGAGCGAACCTTAATACTACACGTATACCGTATAATCATGATGCTGCAACAGGATCTTCGCCCGCTCCATATCGTTCTCCTGACGGAAAGAGAGACGCATAATCCCCGGAACATCTTCACGGCTTTCGATAATTTGTACGTTGCTAAGGTTAATTCCTTGATCCCCCAGCTCTGTAGCAATACGACCGATAATCCCCGGATGATCCGGTACATCAATATGTAGGTCAAATAAAGGTGCTATCATACCTTTACGCCGTTCAGGCAACTGACTACGGAAGCCATTGGCTTCATGAAATGCCTCTTCAATCCCTACACCATCTTCACTTTCCAGCAAACGAACAAAAGAAGAAACTTCCTCGTTCCAATCCTTCAACAAACGAAGCATCACTGAACGATTGTTTAACAAGATATCACGCCAAATAATTGGATCACTGGACGCAATCCGTGTAATATCCCGAAAGCCCCCTGCAGCTAACGTACTATACAAGGAGTCAGTATCATCATAAGCTTTAATCTGATTTACCAGCGCAACGGCAATAATATGTGGCAAATGACTAATGGCGCCTACAATCTCATCATGACGTTCTGGATTAAGGCGTACAATCTGCGCTCTAGTAAGGTGGAGTAAGGACTCCAACGCATGATAAGCCTCGTCTGGCACTCCCGGTGGAGGTGTTAATACGTAATAGGCATTCTCAAACAACAGCGATGAAGCTGCCTCAACACCTGAACGCTCTGATCCAGCCATAGGGTGACCGCCGATAAAATGTACTCCAGGAATATCCAAAGAGACCGCGCATGCGGCAATACTAGCTTTCGTACTTCCAACATCTGTAATGATGCAGCCGGGCTTGAGCGGCAATTTGCTTAACTGCTGCAAATAATCCTCTAGCATACCCACCGGCACACATAAAAAAATGAAATCGGCATCGATTGCCGCTTCCTCCACAGACAATGTGGCACTATCGACCACACCTCTGCTAATATACTTACTCGCGGATTCAGGACGGTGGGCATGGCCAACGACGGTCAGGCCCTCCTTGCCTTTAAAGCAAAGGGCCAGTGAGCCTCCGATTAGACCGACACCGAATATTGCTATTTTTGTCGTCATGTTCTTTGAACTACCTGCCTTCTTTAGTCTTGACTTGCTGTTATTACTAGGCGCGTACTCCACTCTCTATAAGAGTTTGTTCCAGCGCGGTGATAAAAGCCGTGTTCTGCTCAGCCGAGCCCACAGTAACCCGAATATAAGTCGGATAAACCTGATGACCCGCTCTTACGATGATTCCTTTACGCATCAAAGCATCAAAGACCTCTGTAGCAGGCTTTCGAACATCTACCATGATGAAGTTCCCGTGTGCCGGGAAGGATTCTAGGCCCAGACGTTTGAATTCACCTTGCAATTGGACAATACCCGCGCTATTAAGACGACGACATTCCTGTACGTAATCTTGATCATTCAAAGCAGCAAGAGCTGCAGCTTGAGCAAGCCGTGAGGTATTAAAAGGCTCACGTACCTTGTTGATCAACGAAATGATCTCAGGACTCGCAACACCGTATCCAATACGCAATGCAGCTAAGCCATAAATTTTGGAGAATGTGCGGAGCACAACCAGATTCTTGTAACGAGTCAGTAACTGGATGCCATTGGAGTATGAAAGATCTGTTACATACTCACAATATGCCTCATCAAGGACAACCATTACATTGGAAGGCACAGCATCCAGGAAAGAAACCAAAGCTTCCTCTGGAACAATCGTACCTGTTGGGTTATTCGGATTACAGATCCAGATAACCTTAGTGCGGTCCGTTATACGGGCCAGCATCCCATCCAGATCATGTGTACCTTTTACAAGTGGCACCTCAATAGATACCGCACTTTCGATGTCTGCGTTACTCTTATACACGGAGAAGGTTTGGTCCGCCATGATTGTCTCATCACCCGGTAAGAAAAAGGCACGAGCAATAAGTGCAATAATCTCATCTGAGCCACAGCCAAAAATAATATTGTCGTTATTCACGCCAAGACGGCTGGAAAGTGCTGAAGTCAATTCAACGGCTGAGCCGTCCGGATAAAGATAAAGATTCTCAAGTTCTGCTAGAATTGCTTCTTTTGCACTCGGTGAAGCTCCATACGGGTTTTCATTGGATGCAAGCTTAATAACCTCACTTAAGCCAAGCTCCTTCTTGACTTCGTCTATAGGTTTCCCTGGTTTGTAGACAGGGAGATTAACTATATTCGGTTTTGGATTCATACAATAGTCCTCGCTCTCCATAGTTGATTACTCCACTATACACAGGTCAGAATGACACTGTTATGGTCTTTTTAATTGTGCCACAAATTCTCGAATTTGCAACAGTCCCTCATTCCGCGTAGCAGGATGATCGAGCAACGGAATTACCTCTTCTATTTTGCGGACAATGGCACTCCCTACTACAACACCATCGCAAATCTGAGCAAAACGGGCAACCTGTTCGCCAGTAGAGATCCCAAATCCTACAGCCACTGGCAGATCCGTAGCTTGACGAACGGAATCAATAAAGGCTTCTACATCCGCATGGAAAGAGGATCTTTCTCCAGTCACCCCTAATGAAGATACACAATAGATAAACCCGCTCGCACCGGATACAATCTTTGCAATACGTTCGCTTGAGGTTGGTGCAACTAAAGGAATGAGGTTGACTCCAACTTCATCACTACGGCGCCGCATCTCCGCTGATTCCTCAACGGGAAGATCCGGGATAATAAGTCCGCTAATTTCATGCTTGTTCAGATCAGCAAAAAACGTATCTAGACCCATTTGCAGAATAGGATTGTAATAAGAAAACAAGATAAATGGCAAACCGCTGCCGGCTTCACGAGCCTTTAACGCGGTCTCCATGCAAGTGCGCAGGTGAACTTCACCCCGCAGTGCCCGGGCAGATGCTCGCTGAATTACAGGGCCGTCTGCAAGCGGATCAGAGTATGGTACTCCTAGCTCCAGAATATCTGCCCCCGCTGTCTCCAGTTCAGTGATGATGGCAAGAGTAGTCTCCAAATCCGGATCTCCAACAGTCAGAAAAGGAATCAATGCGGTCCGGTTCTCAGCCTTAAGCTTCCGGAATACCAAATCCATCCGGTTTGTAGTTTGGGTTGTCATTCAGTTCCCTTCCCTTCTGTATACGCCATAATGGATTCTACGTCTTTGTCTCCCCGGCCTGACAGGCAGATGACAACAATATCATCCTTAGTAAGGGTTGGACCCATTTTTACAACATGTGCTATCGCATGCGCCGATTCTAACGCTGGAATAATGCCTTCCGTTACGCATAGCAGCTTCAGTGCATCTAGCGCCTCTGCATCTGTAATCGGGACATATTTTGCGCGTTCGATATCTTTTAGATAGGAGTGTTCAGGACCCACACCAGGATAATCCAGGCCTGCGGAGATGGAATGTGCTTCTGTTACTTGTCCATGCTCATCCTGCAGGAGATAACTCATCGATCCCTGAAATACGCCATGAGTTCCTTTACTCATTGTTGCCGCATGAAAAGGGGTATCAATGCCTTTACCAGCCGCCTCTACACCAATCATACCGACATTTTCATCCTCAACAAATGGATAGAACATACCGATGGCATTACTGCCACCGCCTACAGCAGCTACGAGCACATCCGGCAGCCTTCCTTCAGCCTCCAGAATCTGGCGCCGTGTTTCATCCCCAATAACCCGCTGAAAGTTACGAACCATCATCGGATAAGGATGCGGTCCTACAGCTGAACCCAATATATAGAAGGTATCATCTACATTGCTAACCCAGTAGCGAAGCGCTTCGTTGCCGGCATCTTTTAAAGTACGCGATCCGGAAGTAACGGGAATCACTTCTGCACCAAGCAGCTTCATCCGGAATACGTTAAGGGCCTGGCGACGTGTATCCTCTTCCCCCATAAACACCTTACATTCCATACCTAGCAAAGCTGCAACTGTAGCTGTGGCTACACCATGTTGACCCGCACCCGTCTCAGCGATTACCTTCGTTTTTCCCATCATTTTGGCCAAAATCCCTTGACCAATCGCATTGTTAATCTTATGGGCACCTGTATGATTCAAATCTTCACGCTTCAGATATATTTTAGCTTCTCCCAGATGTTTGCTCAGCCGTTCCGCATAATACAGCGGGGTCTCCCGTCCGGAATACTGCTTTAATAGATAATCTATTTCTTCCTGAAAAGCTGGATCTGCCGAAAACTTACGGTAGGCCTCCTCCAACTCAATCAATGCATTCATCAAAGTCTCGGGCACGAAGCGGCCTCCGAATGAACCGAAACGTCCATGCTGGTCCGGTACTTGTATCATGATTGCTTCACCCTTTCCACAAAAGCTGTCATTTTTTGAATATCCTTAATGCCGTCAGTCTCTACTCCACTCGACACGTCTACCCCATACGGGGCATAGGTATCAAGCAATTCACCAACATTATCTGTATGAAGCCCTCCAGCCACAAACAAGGGCAAGTCATGTTGTACTGCAATTTCTTGGTAAGTAGGTAATTCATTCCAAGCGAACGTTCGGCCGGAGCCGCCACTCTGCAATGGATCATAAGTATCTAATAAAACCGCATCTACTGCAGCTGCGTAATCTTCCAAGCTATATTCATTTTCAGCTTTATCCCGCTCTTGATCCGCAACGGACAGTGCCTTCCATACCTGAACCTGTGGATAAGCTCGGCGAACCTGCTGGCAAAAAGCTGGACTCTCCTGTCCATGAAGCTGAATTACATCTAAATGCACCACAGACAGCAATTCGTTCAACTCATCCAGCTCCGGATTAACAAAAACCCCGGCAGCCTTAGGAATTTCACCAGTCTTCCAATTTGGAAGCTCTGCAATCAGTTCGGCAGCACGCTCTATGGATACCTTCCGGCGGCTAGGTGCAAAAACAAATCCGATATAATCTAGTGGTAAGTGTAACATAGATTTTAGCACTTCAACGTCCTGAAGTCCACAGATTTTTACTAATGTCTCAGCCATGCCGGACACGGTCCTTTCCATTAGGAAGCTCACCGAGCAAACCGTTAACCGCATCCTCTACGTTAGCTTGACGCATTAGATACTCCCCAACGAGCACTCCGTGAGCACCAGTAGTTCTTAAGTAGCCGATGTCTTTTGACCCGGAAATTCCACTTTCGCTGATCACTGGAACACCTTGCGGCACAAGAGCTGCCAGCTCGGCTGTTGTCTCCAAAGAGGTCTCAAAGGTACGTAGATTACGGTTATTAATTCCTAGCAGGACGTTAGGTTGGGTTATCTTTTCTGTGCTCAGTACAACCGCCAGTTCATTTCGGTCATGCACCTCAATCAAGATATCCAATCCAAGCCCTGAAGCTATATCTATAAAATGAGATAGTTGTGCCGGTGTCAAAATAGCGACGATTAACAACACGGCATCCGCTCCGAGAAGACGTGCTTCGTAGATCTGCTTCTCATCGATAATAAAATCTTTGCGAAGCAGCGGCAGATTTACAGCTTCTTTCACTTGCTGCAGATAAGCTGCGCTGCCCTGGAAATATTCTGTGTCCGTCAGAACAGATAAGCAATCTGCACCTCCAGCTTCATACCCTTTTGCAATGGAAACAGGATCAAAATCCTCACGGATCAACCCTTTGGAAGGAGAAGCCTTCTTCACCTCAGCGATCAAGCCCATATCTCTGTTCTTCCCTTGGGTCAGAGCCTTACGAAAGCCTCTTGTTGCCGGAAGAAGCGCAATATCACGCTCTGCTTGTGCCAGCGAAAAGTTTTTACTGAGCAGTTCAACCTCTTTAATCTTAGTCGCGACAATTTTATCAAGATACATAATTAAGTTCCTCCGTCATAGCTACAAGCTGATTAAGCTTGGATAGTGCCTTGCCTGAATCCACTACATCTTTTGCTCTCTCTACGCCTCCGGCCATGGTATCTGCCAGACCAGCAACATATATACAGGCTCCGGCGTTAGCAAGAACGATATCGCGATAAGGATTCATCTGCCCTTGAAGGACCGAGGTAATAATCGCCGCATTTTCAGCTGCATCTCCACCCAGCACAGCTTCCAATGGATGTCTGTTAAGACCTAATGCCTCTGGCGTTACCTCATACGTGGTTACGATGCCCTCTTTTAGCTCAGACACTAATGTAGGGGCCGAGATGCTGATTTCATCCAGACCATCCAAGCTGCTAACAACCATCGCACGCTTGGACCCCAGCTCCTTCAGTACATTAGCCACCGTCTCTGTCTTATTCCGATCATAAATCCCCAGCAGCTGACGGTCAGCACCAGCGGGATTCGTAAGCGGACCAAGCATATTAAAAATCGTCCGCACTCCAAGCTCTTTACGCGGTGCTGCCGCATGCCGCATCGAAGGATGATAGATTTGTGCGAATAAAAAACAAATGCCGATTCGATCCAAGCATTCCCGGGCCTGATCCGCATTCAGATGAATGTTGACGCCCAAAGCTTCAAGTACATCTGCACTTCCTGCTCTACCGGAAGCTGAGCGGTTGCCATGTTTGGCAACTCGTACCGAAGCCGCTGATGAAATAATCGCTGAGGCGGTAGAAATATTAAACTTATGGATGCCGGAACCGCCCGTACCACATGTATCTAGCAGACGCGCTTTTTCAGTAAGGACAGGTGTGCCGAAACCTCTCATGGCTTCCGCAAACCCCGTAATCTCCTCCACGGTCTCTCCCTTAATCCGTAAAGCGGTTAGCAGTGATCCGATTTGCGCCTGTGAAGCCTCTCCCAGCATGATTGCACCCATTATATCCCGTGCTTCTACACGTGTCAGACTTTTGCCTTCGATTAGTCCAGCAATTCCTGATTGTATCAATTTTGTTGCATCCATAATGTTCATCCTCCCAGCCTTAATGTAATCTTTTTTATTAATCAAACCACCTGTTCAGGGGTATATGCGTACATGTAATCTTGATTGATGACTTGTTTCTCTTTTATCTCGGGTGGGAACATAGCCTCTGCCATACGAATAGCTTTTAGCATACCCTTCGCTTTATTCACCGTCTCTTCATACTCTTTCTCCGGAACCGAGTCCCAAACGATACCCGCTCCAGCCTGCACATATGCTCTGCCCTTACGGAAGATGATTGTACGGATGGTGATACATGAATCCATATTTCCCGAGAATCCCAAATATCCAATCGCCCCCGCATAAGCACCACGGGCTTCTCGCTCCAATTCAGCAATAATCTCCATTGCCCGTAGCTTAGGTGCTCCTGAGACAGTACCGGCTGGCAGACAGGAGAGAAAGGCATCAAAGAAATCTTTATCCTCGCTAAGCGTGCCTGACACATTCGATACCATATGCATGACATGAGAGTATCTTTCAATTTCCATAAAGGAATCACATTTTACAGAACCGAATTTGGACACTCTTCCTAAATCATTACGACCTAGATCAACTAGCATCAAATGCTCTGCACGTTCTTTTTCATCCTCCAGCAGCTCCGCGGCGTAAGCACGATCCGAAGCTTCACTTTCACCTCTTGGTCTTGTTCCGGCAATCGGCCGTGTCTCCACGCGATTTCCATCTACCTTTACGAGCGCTTCCGGTGAGGTTCCAACAATAATCTCTTCATCCATTTTCAAATAATACATATATGGAGATGGGTTAAGCGTCCTGAGCATCCGGTATACATGCAGTGGAGAAACTTCCGTTTCAATATGCAGGCGCTGCGACAACACCACTTGAAAAATATCGCCAGCCCGAATGTATTCCTTCGCTTGTTCTACGTTGTTGATATATTGTTCTTTAGTCAGGTTGGAATGAATCTCACCCAGCTCAATATCCTGCGGAATGCTGCGGCGGTTCACATTTTCCTTAGGCCCTTCCTTCTGCAGCTCTTCGGCCATATCCTCAAGCTTACGACTTAAGCTTTCGTAATTGGATTTGATATCTGAGTCCGTATCACCGTCTTTAACATGCAGGTTGCCAACTAGGAGAATTTGTTGTTTCACATGATCAAAAACAATGATGCGATCACAGAACATAAACCGGATATCATCCATTTGGAGATCATCTACTGGATGCTCAGGCAGCTTCTCATAATATTGCAGCAGATCATATCCAAAAAATCCGATCGCTCCTCCAGTAAATGGCGGCATCTCATCCAGCTTAGGGCTACGGTATGAACGAAGCAGCGCCTTAAGCTCCTCAATCGGCTTTCCATGCAGCTGTTTTTTCTTACCGTCGATCTCTACGTTAATCGCACCCTTTTTTCCCGATATCATTAAAAAGGGATCGCTGCCGATGAACGAATACCGGGCCCATTGTTTGCCACCCTCTACACTTTCTAGTAAGAACGCGCGGTCACGTTCAGCAAAACGTTGGAATAACCGGATAGGTGTTTCCATATCAGCCAGCAGCCGCTTCACAACAGGAATCAGATTATAATCCTGCGACAGCATTACCACCTCTTGAACACTCGGATTCGTCATTTTTAGATGCCCCCTTAGTTATATAAATCTTTCCGAAACACAGAAAAACCCTCTACCAAAGTAGAGGGTTTGTGTAAGTAAGTATATGTTTTTGAGCAATGATCAGCATCGTTATGTTGTGCCTACAGACTTATCTCTAAATAAGATACATCACGGATGTGAAATAACACTCCAGTACATATCAAAATAAAGACTCTGCGTACACAAAAACTGCTAATCAGGCATAAACGTCTTCAGCATCCTTATAAGGACGGTAAGCGTATATGCGTGAAATATAAGAATGTATAGAACAAAGCTTATACTTTCTTATATTCGCAAAAATTTCTTGCACTCTGCTCAACTATACTCATCTCAACTCAACTAAACTCTTCTATACTCGGCTAATTACACTATACATGATGACAAGGGTCATTGACAACCCACAACTCAAATTTAAGACTTACTCTGCGACAAATCCGGACGAAGCTTCTGAGCTTCATTCAGATACACATGGCGGATCTCACGCTGTGATTTATCCGTATTAAACTGCACCATTAACCGGATACACATCGGCAGGCTGCCTTTGACCGGGATCTCGGTTGAACACATAAGCGGCACCATTTCCCAGCCCTCAATCTCACGAATGGCTCTTGCCGGAAAAGTAGCATCCAGATCATTGGTCATCGTAATCCATACATTGCTAATATCCTCAGCTATAACATTATTGCGTTCAACGATCTCCCGCAGCAGCACAACGGTTTCACGCAAAATCTCTGTTTCTTCGTTATTAATCACGGTAGTTGCTCCGCGAATCCCTCGATTCACCACGGTTTCCCCTCCTTTTTAAGCTCTGCCAGAACCTCTCGCACAAGCGATTCCTGTACATCGTTTACAATACTAACAGCTCCTATGGCATCAGGCACAATAAAAGTCATTCTGCCTTCTTTGAATTTCTTATCATGCATCATTGCTTCCATTAGCTCCTCTTCATCATATTCAGAAGGAAGCTGTATTGGCAGTGAAAGCGCAGATAACATAGATACTGTATCTTCATAGATGGATCGGTCACGTCCAAGCTTTACAGCCAGCAGCGCCGAACCCGCCATACCAATCGCAATCGCTTCACCGTGCAAAAACACACCGTATCCGCCAACCGCTTCAATAGCATGGCCGATCGTATGGCCTAAATTCAGGATCGCCCGAAGTCCATGCTCACGTTCATCGTTCGCCACGACATGAGCTTTAATCGCACAACCGCGCTCAAGGGCATAGCCGAGAGCTTCAGCATTCAAAGCAAGCAGCTCATCAGCATGTTCACGGCACCAATATGCAAATTCTTTGTCCATAATCAGACCATGCTTCACTACTTCAGCTAAGCCAGAAGAGACTTGGCGCGGCGGAAGCGTGCGAAGGGTATTCAAATCGTAAAGCACCAGCGAAGGTTGATAGAACGCACCAACCATATTTTTGGCTAGTGGATGATTGACAGCCACTTTGCCGCCTACGCTGCTGTCATGGGCTAGAATCGTCGTTGGAATTTGTAGAAATCCTATTCCGCGCATGTAGGTAGCTGCTACAAAACCAGCTAAATCACCAACAACTCCGCCACCTAAAGCCAACACCGCTGAGTTGCGATCCAGTCCCGCTTGAATCGCGGTCGTCATAACCTCTTCATACACGGTTAATGATTTGGATGCTTCCCCTGCCGGCATAATATGGCTTACTACGGTATAACCTTGCTGACGTAGAGCTTCTTCAAGCGCCGGTAAATACCGTGGAGCTACTTCACTATCACTCACAACCAGTAGCGGGCTACGAGTGGACAGTCCAGCCTCAGCACAGTACTGGGCAATGTTCTGCAGCAGACCACTACCGATGTGGATTGGATAAGAACGATCTCCCAAATCTACATTGATTGTACGCATGATTAATAACTCTCCAATTGTGCAAGATAGTTTTCATAATTCGCTTTAATTTCTTCGAGAGAATCCCCCCCGAATTTATCAAGAAATGCTTTGGCAACTTCCCATGCCACTACGCTTTCCAGAACCACACATGCCGCTGGAACCGCACATGCATCCGAACGTTCTACTTGAGCTGTAAAAGGTTCTTTCGTATCGATATCTACACTTTGAAGTGGCTTATACAAGGTAGGAATAGGCTTCATAACACCACGAACCACTACCGGCATGCCATTCGTCATCCCGCCTTCAAAACCGCCTAAACGATTGCTTGCGCGATAGTATCCTTTAGAAGCTTCATACATAATTTCATCATGGACTTGCGATCCACGCAATTTTCCCGCTTCAAATCCAATGCCGATTTCAACGCCTTTGAAGGCATTAATCGACATCACTGCCCCAGCGATCGCCCCGTCCAGCTTCCGGTCTGACTGTACATAGCTGCCAAGTCCAATGGGCAGTCCTTCGACGATACATTCAACGATTCCACCGATGGAGTCGCCCTCTTCCTTGATCTGATCTATGTAAGCCTCCATTTTCTGTTCCGTTTCTTTGTCGACAACTCTGACAGAAGACTGTTCTGTCCGTTCAATCAGCTCATCGATAGGCAGATCATTTGCAGGTGCCTCAATTTCACCAATGCGAATGACTTGACCTGCTACTTTCACACCAAAAGCTGCCAGCAGCTGTCTGGCTACAGCGCCACATGCAACTCTGGCTGCGGTTTCGCGGGCACTGGAGCGCTCCAGAACGTTGCGAAGATCCGTATGATTGTACTTCAATCCACCATTCAAATCTGCATGTCCAGGGCGCGGCCGATTTACCCGGCGTTTTTCTTCATCACTGCCTGGAATAGGTTCAATATTCATAATGTTCTTCCAGTGAGTCCAATCCTTGTTCTCTACTACCAAGGCTACCGGAGCACCCGTAGTATAGCCGTGACGTACTCCACCTACAATTTGTGCCGTATCTTTTTCAATCTGCATGCGGCGTCCACGTCCGTATCCCTTTTGTCGACGATGCAATTGAAAGTTAAGCTCTTCAAAATCCAAAGTTAAATTACTTGGCAATCCCTCAATAATAGCCGTTAGCTGGGGGCCGTGCGTTTCCCCCGCTGTTAAATAGCGTAAACTCATGATGTCTTCCCCCTTTTATACTTTTAAACTGTAAACCGCTAAAATCCTATGATCTTTGCTCATTATAGTATAGGGAATCCGCTTTGACAAGAAAGGGATCCCCCTAGAAACACTGTATGTATACCGAAATAAAAAGCGCCATCCATACCCTTAAGAGTATGAATGGCGCTCCTCGGCTGGGTCATCAGCTTGTTAGCTGCCGAGCCGCTGGCTTGGTGGAGGGAATGTAGACTTACGCTCTTCCAGCTGCAGAAGGCGCTCCAATTGCATTTCTTCCACACCGAGAATTTGCCCGCACTCACGAACGGTGATAAAGCCTCGTTTGTACGCGGCAATGACCTTGCTTTTGTCCATCGGTTTAACTTTCCTTTCACTTAGCGTACAGATTCTACTATCCAGTATCACTGAACTTTTGCGAAAGTATACCTTTGAAGTTAATGGCGAAGGAGCAAAAAGTATTTATTTTTTACGATAGAAAAAAGTTTCCGTCGATTCAAAGCCATATTGAGCCGGTGTAAAGATTTGCTCTGTGCTGCCCACAAACAAATAACCACCCGGACGTAAGCTAGCCGAAAACTTATGATAGAGCTTGTTCTTCGCCTCTTCAGTAAAATAGATCATTACATTGCGACAAATAATAAGATCGAAGCCTTCGTCGAACTTGTCCAAGAGCAAATTTTGTTTGCGGAAATCTATGTTTTTCTTAAGTGAATCGCTGACCTTAAAGACAGGGCCTTCCGGTGTAAAATAACGTGCTGCCACGTCTTTCGGCACATCCTTTAAAGAACGTTCCAAATAAAGACCCTGCTTTGCTTTGGATAAAGCGCCATCATCAATGTCAGTGGCAAGAATGCCTATCTGCGCCAATATATTCTTGTCCGACAAAATCATAGCCAGCGTGTAAGGCTCTTCGCCAGTGGAACATGCCGCGCTCCACAGCTTTAATTTGCGGCCCGACTGCTGGAGGTCAGGGAGGATAATATCCCGCAAAACTTCCCAGCGATTCGGATTCCGCCAGAACTCAGAGACATTGATCGTCATTCGATCTAAAAATTCATAAAATAAGTCCTTATTTTTCATCATCGCTGCAAAAAAATCACTGAAGGTATGATACCCATTCTTCATCCGAAGAGTCGTCAAACGCCGCTTCATCTGTGCTTCTTTATATTGAGCCAGATCAATTCCGGTGCTTTGTTTAACGTTGTGAATAAATCCGCTATAATCTGGATCTGTTGTTAATGCTGCAACATTACGATCAGACATGTTAATCCCCTGCCTCCCACCTGGACCTTACATCCAGACTGCGATGTCTTTGTTATACCGATTCAGTTCATCTGGAGCAAAGAAATTAGCAATTTCCCGTTCTGCACTTTCAGGCGAGTCTGATCCATGAATTAAATTAAGTGGTGTATGGCTGGCAAAGTCGCCACGAATCGTGCCTGGCAGAGCTTCTCCAACTTTTGTTTTGCCTATGAGTGTCCGGGATAAAGTTACGACATCATCGCCTTCCCATACCATTGCAAACACTGGACCTGAAGTGATGAAAGAGACCAGCTCTGAAAAAAAGTCTTTGCCTGCATGCTCAGCATAATGTCTTTTCGCTTGATCCTCACTCACTGTAATCAGTTTAGCAGCGACCAATTTAAACCCCTTATCCTCAAAGCGGGCAACAATACGCCCTATTAATCCACGTTGAACTCCATCAGGCTTGACCATCAGATACGTCTTTTCCATAGAAGCACTCTCCATTTTCCCATTTGAAGGGTTGTTTTGACGCTATCTTAACAGAAACATTGCTTTCTGGAAACGTTTAATTTCAATCTCACCAGAAGATCAATAACTTCTTCCTGTTATAAAATACGCAATATCGCGCAGATTGCGCTTAGTCTTATTGTTAGGCAATTGTTCCAGCGCCGCCAGCGCCTTGTCGATATAACGTGAAGCGAGCTCCTCAGAACGGGCGATTCCGTCTCCGGAAAGAATGAGATCAATCGCATGTCCTACCGTGCTATGGCCCTCACGTATAGACTTCAGTTCCTCAAGCAATGACTCGCGCAGTCGCTCATCCTCAAGACTATAAATCACTGGAAGTGTAATGTTTCCTTGCCGCATATCACTGCCCGGAGGTTTACCGATCTGTTTCTCTGTGCCTGAGAGATCCAGTAAATCATCACGAATCTGGAACGCCATACCCACGTTATATCCATAATTATAAAGCAAACGAGCTACTTCTGGATCTGCTTCAGCAGCAAGAGCGCCGAGTTGGCAGCTAACTGCAATCAGCAGAGCTGTTTTGCGGCGGATACGCCGTAGATAATGACGTACACTTTGCTCACTGTTGAAAAAGTCACGAATCTGCTCCATCTCTCCGATCGACATTTCGATCATCGCCTTAGACAGAATTTGATGAATTCGTGGATTCTTCAGCTCCGTAGTCATAACCAGCGCTTTTGCATATATGTAGTCACCAGTGTACATGGCAATTTTATCGCCCCATTTTGCTTTCACGGTGAGTTCACCACGGCGCAATTCTGCATCGTCGATCACATCATCATGGACCAGTGAAGCGCTATGGATCAACTCTAACGGTATCGCCACCCGTTTCAGTTTTTCCAGATCATACTTACCGAATTTCCCGCCCATTAGGACAAATACGGGACGTAATCTTTTGCCGCCTGCCTTTAATAAATGCAGGGAGGTTTCTGTAAGCAGATCGTCATCCCCCTGTACACTGCGGTACAGCTCTTTTTCAATCTGATCCATATCTCTGTTCAGTAATCCGAATATTTGCAGTCGTTTCATTCTTTCACCCGTGTCAACAGTTTATGGCTCCAAATCTCCATCTTCACTTCCTGCGGCAGCAGGCCCATCTCATAGGCATAGCGGAAATAGAGGTTCAAACCTTGCTGCTGCCTTTCTCCAAAATCATAACATAAATTGCGGAAGTACCCTTCCCAATAAGACTTTGTTCCTCCAATGTTAGAACAAGCTGCTTGTACAATAGGATCTAAATCTCTCAATCCCCGCATTTTACTCTCGGCAAAAGCCTCTGCAATCTCAGAAATAGCTTCCGGTTTGTCCACCGCAGCCTTTCGATTCACTGCCCAGACCGCAAAGGTCATCCCTAAGCCCGTCCATTCCTTCCAAACCTCAGCTAGATCAGTAACGATATAACCTTGATCCTGCCATGAGGCCTTAATAGCATTATCACCAATTAATAAACAGGCATCCGCTTCATGCATCATGGCATCCAAATCAGGATTAGCGCTAATATACTCCGGTTTATTGCCAAAAGCTTTTTCCATTAAAATTTTCAGCAAATTTACCGAGGTTGCAGAAGTATTCGTAACAGCGATCTTACCGCTGCCAATCTGAGCAAATGGCACCCTGGAAAAAAGGAATATTGATCTCACAGGACCATCCGCGCTAACCGATAAATCAGGTAGAAGTAATAATTTGTCACTGGCCTCAGCATAAGCAAAAGAGGATAAAGCACCTACATGAATAGTTCCACGGCTCATCCCCTGATTAAGAATGGCAGGTACCTCACTCACCATCTCTGCAGGATATTTCAATGCAGAGGGATGAAAATTGTGAAATACCGGCCATGAGTTGGTATAGCTGATTTTGCCGATGATGGTGTGGCTGTTATTGTCCATCCTTTCAATCCCCCCATCTTCGAAATAAATTGTGTTCAATATTAAAGCTGTCAAGCACTTTGCCCACCATGAAATTAATCAGATCATCCATACTTTGCGGCCCAAAATAAAAAGCCGGCATTGCGGGAATCATCCGAACTCCCAGACGGGACAGCTTCAACATATTCTCTAGATGAATAGCATGCAGTGGAGTCTCACGAGGTACAAGCACCAGTGGGCGGCCTTCCTTGAGCATAACGTCAGCAGCACGTGTCATCAGATTATCAGAGGTCCCATTCGCTACCGCGGATAATGTTCCCATAGAGCAAGGCATAATAATCATCCCTTCCACACGAAACGAACCACTTGCAATGGATGCGCCGATATCCGCAACAGGATGATAAAGCAGAGAACCGGGATAGCCATTGAACCTTTCGTTCAAAAAGCCCTCCCGGTCTGATGCGATATAGCCAAGTTCTTCTTTAAATACGCGCCAGCCCGCATTACTAACTACCAAATGCACGGAGTAGCCTAGTGACAGCAAGGTTTCAGTTAGACGAACACCATATATCGCACCGCTTGCTCCTGTAATTCCAACCACGATGTTTTTCGGTTTAGTAAGCGTCATTAGTAGAACTGCACCACCAAGTCAATCAAAGTGAAAGAGAACACCACGATGCTCAATACGCCGTTCATAGTGAAAAAAGCAGTCTGCAGACGGCTCAGGTCACTCGGAGATACAATGTAGTGCTCATAAAAGAGAATGATATATGCGATGATCATGCCTGCTACATACCACCAGCTTAAATCCGTCATAAACAGCAACGATACGAATCCAATCGCCGTGAGAATGTGAAATACGCGGGCAATAAAGAGTGCACCTTGAACCCCGAACCGAACCGGAATGGACTTCAAGCCCTCTTTTAGATCAAACTCAACATCCTGACAAGAATAAATTACATCAAAACCTGCAGTCCAAAACACAATAGTGAAATAAAATACCATTGAAGTCCAATTCACACTACCAGTTACAGCTACCCAACCGCCTAAAGGTGCAAGCGCAATGGTCAGACCGAGGATAAGATGGCAGGCCCATGTAAAGCGCTTAGTAAATGAATAAATGACAAGAAGGAAAACTGCGATTGGCAAGAGCTTGGCCGACAAAGGATTCAGCTTAAAGGCTGCCCAAAAGAGTAAGAAAAACGAAATGCCGATAAAAATGACGACTTCACCGATCTTCAATAATCCTGCAGGAATAGCTCTTCCCGCTGTGCGTGGATTCTTAGCATCACTTATCCGGTCAATCAGTCGATTCAGCCCCATAGCAGCGCTCCGTGCCCCAAACATAGCCACTACGATCCAACCAATCTGGCTCCAGGTAGGTAGTGTGCCAAACATGACAACGGAACCAAGTAAAGCGCCCATAAAAGCAAAAGGTAAAGCAAATACCGTATGTTCAAACTTGATCATTTGTAAAAAGATACCGATTTTCTTAAACATTCCCGTTCTCCTTGAGCCCAATATGTAATGCCGCGATGCCTCCGGTCAAGGGAAAGGATTCCACTTTTTGCAGTCCGGTTTCACGGAAAATAGCAGCTAATTGCTCCCGGTCAGGGAACAGCGCCAGCGATTCTGGCAGCCATTTGTATTGCTCATACCTTTTAGCGAATAACTTGCCCAGCAATGGAAGAACACGCTGAAAATAAAAGAAATAGATACCTTTAAACGGTTGTTTCATCGGCTTGGAAAGCTCCAGGCAGACCACCATTCCTCCGGGCTTCACCACTCGTTTCATCTCGTTCAGCACTTGAACAAGATCCGGTACGTTGCGGAGTCCAAAACCAATCGTTGCATAATCAAATGCGTTGTCTTCAAAAGGCAACTCCATAGCGTTGCCCTGTACGAGAGAGATCCGGTCCTGAAGCTTGCGCTCCTCCACCTTACGGCGCCCCACTTCAAGCATGCCTGCACTGAAGTCGAGCCCTATCACATTCCCTGTCTGTGAGGCTTCGGCCAAGGCAATGCTCCAATCGCAAGTGCCGCAGCATAAGTCTACAGCTGAATCCCCGCGCTTCATGCCCATCTTCTTCATCGTGAACTTACGCCAAGCCTTATGCCGGCGAAAGCTTAAGATGTCATTCATCAAATCATATTTACCTGCAATACTCTCAAACACCGAGTGCACAAACTGTTCCTTCGGTTTGCTGTTATCACCCACAGCAGTTGTAGTTTTGTCCATAGTCATCCACTAACCCTCCACGGCTGCTTGTCCTGAGACTTTCATCTGCAGGAGAATACGATCCAGCGCTATCTCAAGCTCTCTAAGCAGGCTTTCGTCTTTAACGCTTTGTAATAGTCCCTGAATCGACTGAATCGACTGATGGAGCTTGTCCGTCAGCAGAGAATCACATTTATATTTCATCTTCAGCATCTTCCAGTCCTTCTGATCAAGGTTCTGGTCTTGAAGCTGTTTGCGTTCTTCCTCTGTCGCTGACTCCAGCATCTTCCAGTAGCAATAACCATTGCTAGCATTCTCAAGGTTATCACAACGCTGAAGCTCTATGGCAACAGTTTCGCACTGACTGAACTCTGTCAATAACTTCTCCCACAATTCCACTAAGGAATTCTCGATCATGGGCGTAAAAGAAAGGAACAGCCGCATATTGAGCTGTACCATGTGCCGCAAGTATTGTTCAGCCGAAAGACGGATTCCTCTCATCTTCACATAGAGGTTCGCTTTCAAGACATTGAAATCAGCAATCGCCTTACTCAAGATTCCAACCATCTCAATCTGATCACTCTTTGCAAGCAGATGGTAAAACCAGCTACTAAAATAATCGCCAGCCAATACCTTTAATTGACGGGAACGCATAGGATCTCCACCGCGTCTATCATTCGAGCGGTCAATTACCTCATGTGTATCTAGTCCAAGTTGAATAAGTGCGGTTACGAGCGTATACAACTCACCAGTACTTCCTTTTACAGAAGATCCATGGTTTAGAAAAATATATAACAAATGACCCCGGCCATCAGAAAACGGCGGCAAATCCGTATGCTTCTGAATCATGTCGTAGTCGGTGTAGGGTTTTGCCAGTTGCGGTATGCAGTACGGTTTCATTTCAGCCTCCGAAGCCATTGACATTTATATTAATTCCTTTGTTCACAATCTTGTCTATTATATCACATGTTTTTTTGTCACGCACTGTGATACAACTGAGTTTCTTTTATTCTTCTCAAGGATAAATGAACTGCTTCTTCCAGAGCTCAGTCTCACTAATACGGAAGCCCGTCTTGAGACGCTCGGAAATGGGGAAATTACCCGCAGACTGAAGTTCATTCTGGAGTTCAACGGACCACTCCGCGCGTCTGATATCCCCTGCTAGCAGCAGCCGGCGGCTATCCAGCCATTTATCCATGACCACGATGCGCAGCAGGAGCTGATCCACATTCGAGGTTTCTTGAAAAGCAAAAGAAATAGTCTGTGCCATATTTCGATAAAGCTCCTGGGGTTCATGATCATTTCCGCTCACTTTTAAATCCAGAGACAGAACGTGATCCTCCCAGTCTACGCTATCAATGGATAAGGTCAATGGAAGTGCGCCAAGAACATCAACAAGATTATCGTTGTCTAGCACCGTGTTATGGCCGCCAGTAAAAGTCTCCACTGCACCATTTCGCTGCTGTAAGGTTGAATCCATATCTGCCACTTTGGGCAATATTACAGCAGAGGTTGCAGTCAAGAGTAATACGGCTCCAACCCACCAGGCCTTGTTCATGAACACGCCCCCCTTATCATAATTCCCACTCTTAGCGGAATACGATCATTTATCTTTACTATATTTTGAAAAAAAGCAGGCTATGCCTGCTTTTCAGCTTTCACTTTCCAATTGTCCGTGCTTTGTCCATATTTCAGCCTTACCGCGGATCTTCATCGCTGAGGTATGATCAGTAAACTGGGCAATCAATACCTCGCCCTTATCCAGCTTCTCTGTATGATGAAAACGTGTATCTGTACCTCTGGTTAACCCAATGACCTGAACGCCATTATCTTTAGCCTTAACCACAATATAGTCGCTGCCCGTTGGAAGCGGAGTAGTACCCGTATTTTTATCCATCATCACTCATCCTCCTCTAAACCTATTATACAGTTCATAGTATTTCAAAAAACAAATGCCGCCTTGGAGGGCGGCATAGTTGTTCTTAAAAAGACTATGGGATAGGTATGTAGAAATCTTTATTTGATTCCGTCTTTCAGCGCCTTACCGGGTTTGAATGCCGGTACCTTGCTTGCAGGAATTTCGATTTCTTCACCAGTTTGCGGGTTACGGCCTTTACGCGCAGAACGCTCACGCACTTCAAAGTTTCCGAATCCAACCAGTTGTACTTTATCACCGCTTTGCAGTGCTTCTGTAATTGCTTCGAAAACCGCATCTACAGCTTTAGTAGCATCCTTCTTGGGAAGTTCAGTTGCTTCTGTAACTACATTGATCAAATCTGATTTATTCATGTTTTCTCACCTCCCTGAGTAAATTCTCCGGTATCATACACTGTTTCCGTTTCAACGTAAAATATACGTGATAATCCCGTTTAAAACTTAACTTTGGCGCCCTTAGACCTTGAAGCGCAACAAACTTATAGTAATACAGCCCATCCATAAATTCAAGCTGTTACTCAAAAAAGGAGCAGAAATTATCATCTATACTTGCATATTTATCTAAATTCAATCTAATTTGTTAGACCTATAGGAGCAGTTAAGGTCTTTATTTCATCAGAATAATTGAGTCAGATTCACCGTTATTATAGGAACTAGGTATCAAGTTTTAGGATATATACAAATAAAAAGAGCAGGATTTCTCCCACTCTTTGAATTTATTTATATTCAGCTTAGAGAATAATTGCAATAAGTCCGCCGGAACCCTCATTTATAATGCGGCCAAGCGTTTCTTGCAGTTTGTAGCGCGCATTATCCGGCATCATAGCTATCTTGCCTTGAATTCCTTCTCTTACAATGGAGTGCAGGGAGCGGCCAAAAATATCGGATTCCCAAATCTTAATAGGATCATTCTCAAAGTCCTGCATCAGATAACGAACCAGCTCTTCGCTTTGCTTTTCCGTTCCGATGATTGGCGAGAATTCAGACTCCACATCCACCCGAATCATATGAATGGATGGTGCCGTAGCCTTTAAGCGAACCCCGAAGCGAGAGCCCTGACGAATCAGTTCTGGCTCGTCGAGTGCCATTTCGGCTAAAGATGGAGCCGCGATACCATAGCCAGTAGTCTTGACCATTTCCAAAGCTTCTGAGAATCGGTCGTATTCTCGTTTCGCATGTGAGAACTCCTGCATAAGCTGGAGCAGATGATCCTTACCGCGGATCTCAACCCCCACCACTTCCATCAGAACTTGATCGTACAGCTCTTCTGGAGCATACAGGTCGATCTCTGCTACACCCTGACCCATGTTCATACCACTTAGGCCAGCTTTATCAATAAAGTCATATTCGGTGAACTGAGATACGAGGCGGTCAACATCCCGCAGGCGGCGAATGTCTTTTACAGTATCGCGAACGGAGTTCTCATAACTACTACGCAGCCAGTGGTTTTCTCCAAGCACCATAACCCAGCTTGGCAGATTTACATTTACTTCATGCACTGGGAATTCATAAAGCACTTCCCGCAGCACACCAGTTACGTCATCTTCGCTCATGTTTGCGGCGCTTAGCGTCATAACTGGGATATCGTATTTGATGGCTAGCTCGTTACGAAGCTGCTGCGCTTCCTCACTGCGTGGCCGGGTGGAGTTAATGACAAGCACAAACGGCTTACCCACTTCCTTCAGCTCTGCAATGACGCGCTCTTCAGAGTCCACGTACGAGTTCCGCGGAATTTCTGCAATCGTACCATCTGTTGTTACCACTACACCTAGCGTTGAATGCTCCTGAATAACCTTACGTGTCCCGATTTCTGCCGCTTCCTGAAAAGGAATAGGCTCTTCAAACCAAGGTGTAGAGATCATTCGTGGTCCATTTTCATCCTCGTAACCTTTTGCACCCTCTACAGCGTAACCCACACAGTCTACCAGACGAACATTAACCTCAAGCCCTTCCGCAACCTTGATTTGGACTGCGTTGTTTGGCACAAACTTCGGTTCTGTCGTCATAATCGTTTTGCCTGCTGCGCTTTGCGGAAGCTCATCCACAGCTCTTACTCGATCAGCCTCATTCGTGATGTTTGGCAGGACAATTGTTTCCATGAAGCGCTTGATAAATGTCGATTTCCCCGTGCGAACCGCGCCGACGACGCCAAGATAAATGTCTCCGCCGGTACGCTCGGCAATGTCCTTGAAAATATCCACTTTTTCCAAAAGAGATCCCCTCCTCATATTACTCCGAAGAAAAAATGCCTGAAGAGCATCGACTTCGCGTTCCGCCGGTAATCTGACCCTTGCAGGACATCAACCGGACTTATCGTATGCCCGCCCGAAGCCTAGCTGCTTTCGACCGGGACGTACTTGCCCCGCGCTAAACTCCGAATGCTCGGACATGCATTTGGACTAGTATCATCATATGTATCCGGAACGAATTTATGACCCGTATTCGCGCATTTCCCAATGTAATTTCAAAAAAAGTTAAGTCTGCGCGCCGCAAGGCGTCTGACGCCCGGAAGCTTACTCATCCATCTTATGAGGTAGGATTCGTTGATAGAACTATTTTTAGTGGATGCTGAGATTAAAAGGTTATAAACAAAAAACGCCTAATGCCCCGGATAAAACCGAAGCTTAGACGCTTTTAAACTATAACTCTAACTTGGAGGCTGTGGGATCGGCTGATTATTAATCCATAGATACGGCAAAGACTTTACGGGAACGTAATATGAAGCTTCCTCCAGATCCAGTCGCAAGTCCTGATTCTTGTCGTGCTCTCCACCCTTCTTATCGACGGCAGCCATGATATCAAAAACATAATCTACGTAGACAGTTCCATCCTTATCCATGATAAAGTCAAGAACTTGACCGGAATAGACGCTAGTTAAGGTTATAGAGCTTGTACCCGCCTGCTTATGATCAATGGTATACAATCCGGGGTATAGCTCATCAAGCACAGGCAGGTTGCCGCCATGAGCTGATTTATAGCGGTTAACCTGTCGTTGCACGTCATTCACCTTTTGAACCGTAACAAGGTCCATCACCTTCACCACAGGATCAATTTCCTCATTCAAAATAAGAAAATAAGCACTTCCACCCTGCTCAAAAGCGGTAGCCGGTATATCATCCAAATATCCCTTATTATTCAACTTCCCCAGGTCAATACGAAACTTCTCATACCTTGGAGTAGTTTCATCCGCATTAAGAATGGGCAGTACCCCTTCCTCCTGTTGATAATCATCAACGGCTGCTTGTATCCGTTTAACACTCTCCCGATAATTAACACTAGCCCGCTTCTCTTCACCTGGGTATAGACAGCCCGAAAGCGTAAGCGCGAGCGATACCATCCCTAGCAAAAGCTTGGCCCCTGCCTTCAGTTTCATTTTATATCCTATAAACTCCAACCGAGTCCCTCCCACGGTGACATTCTTACGCTACCACAGTTCATCTTCTTCCCCACGCCGCGCTGCTTCAAGCTTACGGCGCACCGCAGCCTTCAGTGGATCTTCCGGCACCTGAACGGTTACGTCGCTCCATACGGCAGCCTGACAGGCCAGACGCGTTCCTTCTTCTAAGGCCGATCCAAGCTTACGCCGCTCAATATCTCCGGGAGGCCTTACTGCAGAAGCCTCTTCCTTCGCGACTGTAACCTTGCACATCAGGCAGCCTGCTTTGCCTCCGCATCTAGTTGTTATTGGCACTCCTGCTTTACGAGCGGCCTCTAATAACGAAATGCCACGGTTCACAACAGCTTTACGACCTTCTGGTTGAAATACAACGGTAACTCCTTTTTGTGATTTCATGATGTTACTTCCTTCCTCATCACTATGTAACTGCTTACATAATTGAAACAACTCCGCCCAATAGGCCCACTAACATGATGACAAAAGCAAGTATAGACAGTACAGCCTTAAGCAATCCCTTGGTTTTGCTCCGAGCAAAAGTTATAAGAAATACTGATAATCCCATAATCAGCATCGCAATCAGGGATAACCACATTTTTGTCATCGGATCCATGGTCAAAGCCCCCATTCGCCTGTAATTTATTAGGGACTATTATATCATGACCTTATCCTTTTCTGTAAAAAAACATCATTTTTTATGTATTATTTTAAATAAATTACGCTACGTGCAAATTATCAGGAATATAAAAAAAAGCAAAAGACGACGGAATCGTTCATTGATCCGTTTTCTTTTGCTCACCCAACATAAAGCTATTTTTTAAGCATCATTTTCATTAAAGACTCCATTGTGCTGGAACCTGCGCCGCCTTTTTTAACGGCATTGATAATCTCCTGCACAGTAGCTTCACTGACCGGCACTTTCGCCATTGATGACACCTGCTTAATTAACTGGCGGAGCTGGGCTTCATTCTGCGTAGTTCCTGGCTTTACCGTACTGGCTAGCTTTTTGACGGCACTTTCCGTAATGTTCTTGCCCGCCTTTTTGTTAATGGCGTTCAATGCATCCTTGGAAAAATCTCTGCTCACTTTTCATCCCTCCTCCGTCAATCCCCATTACAACATATGAGAATTTGCGGAAAAAGGTGAACAGGATCAGGAATGCCACTGCTCCCAAGTTTCCTGGGAGATCGACTCAAGCTCAGGCTTACGATCACGACCCATCAAGGCTTCAACCGCACTGCGTGGGCTTCTTCCTTGAAAGAGCACATGATAAATCTGATCCGTAATCGGCATCTGCACACCCAGCTTGAGCGAAATTGCATAAGCTGCTTCGGTAGTACGTATACCTTCGACTACCATCCCCATGGATTCCAGCACCTCGGCCAGCGGCTTGCCTTGACCAAGCATGGACCCAGCGCGCCAGTTACGGCTGTGCTGACTAGTAGCCGTCACAACAAGGTCGCCAATTCCGGCAAGGCCGGCAAAGGTCAAAGGATTGGCTCCAAGCTCAACTCCCACCCGAGATATCTCGGCGAGTCCACGGGTCAAAAGCGCTGCTTTAGCATTGTCCCCATATCCAAGGCCATCGGATAGACCTGCACCAAGGGCAATAATATTCTTAAGAGCTCCGGCAAGCTCTACCCCTACCTGATCACGATTCGTATATACACGGAAATCGTTGTTGATGAACAATTCCTGCGCTTCGGCGCTACGTTTGTCATCAGGTGAAGCAACTACAACGGTTGTAGGACACCGGCGTACAACTTCCTCTGCATGACTTGGACCGGAGAGGACGACGATCTGCCCTTCGTCACAGCCTAGTTCCTCTGCAATTACGATGGACATCCGCTTATTGCTTTCTGACTCAAAGCCCTTCGTAGCATGAACACATAACATGTCATCCTTCCAGAATGGCTTCAGACTGCGAGCAACCTGCCGCATTCCTGAAGACGGAGCTACAATTACAACCGCCTTAGAACCGGAAACTGCCGTTTCCATATCCGTAGTTGCAATAATGTTAGCTGGCAGTGCGATGTCAGGCAGATACTTATTATTCGTATGAGAGCCATTGATCTCGGCAGCTTGATCAGAGTTGCGTGTCCACAGATAAACTTCCGAGTGGTTTGCAGCCAGCACGCTAGCCAGCGCAGTTCCCCAGCTCCCCGCTACAAGTACGGTAACTTTATCAGACAACACGATTCCCTCCTTTAACTTTTGAGCCTATCTTGTTCTCACGGCCTTCTACGATCTTTACAATATTCGTCCGGTGCCGCCAGAAGGCGAAGACCGCAATAATAATACTGGTCCAGAGCACAGGTTGTGTAAATCCTGTCAACAATAAAGCCACTGGTGTCAGTGCTACAAAAATTAATGAGCCAAGGGACACGTAACGTGTGATAAAGATAGACAGGATGGCGATGATACCGGCGAGCAGCGCTGGCCATAAACAAAGCGTAGCCATAACACCGATCGTAGTAGCAATGCCTTTCCCCCCACGAAAACGAAAATAGAGCGGCCAATTATGTCCGATGATGGCAGCGATTCCGCAAAGAGCCGGAACCCAGGTTCCCCAACCGCCGACCCAGGTTCCTAACCATACAGCGGCCACCCCTTTCAGCACATCCAGCAACAGCACTAGTATTGCAGGACCTTTACCCAATACACGCAGTGTATTGGTAGCTCCCGCATTTCCGCTTCCGTATTGACGGATATCAATTCCCTTTAGCAACTTTGCAAGCAGTACACTAAAGCTGACAGAACCAAGCAAATAGCTTACAACGATAACCAGAAGTTCAAGCGCCACACTTCTTCTCCCCTAACCTTCGTTTTCGGATTTGCGCCGTGTAAAGAGACGGATTGGTGTTCCTTCGAAATTAAATGCTGCGCGAATTTTATTCTCCAGATAACGTTCATAGGAGAAATGCATCAGCGACGGATCATTCACGAACACCACAATCGTAGGCGGCTTAACCGCAACCTGCGTTACATAGTTAATACGCAAGCGACGGCCTTTGTCAGTTGGTGGAGGGTTAATCGCGATTGCATCAGATACAACGTCGTTCACCAAATGTGTAGTAATGCGCAGTGCGTGCTGTTGAGATACATGCTGTACAACAGGCAGCAGTTTTTGCAAACGCTGTTTGGTTAAAGCCGACAAAAAGACAACCGGTGCGTAACTCATAAACAAGAAATGGTCACGAATCTTCGTCTCGAAGTTCTGCATAGTCTTATCGTCTTTCACAATGGCATCCCATTTGTTGACAACAAAAATAGATGCTTTACCAGCTTCATGTGCATAACCAGCAATATGCTTGTCCTGATCGATGATGCCCTCTTCGCCGTTAATTACAACGAGGACCACATCAGCCCGTTCAATCGCACGCATAGCACGCATAACACTGTATTTTTCAATGTTCTCGTATACCTTGCCTTTTTTACGCATACCTGCCGTATCGATAAGCACATAACGTTGCCCATCACGTTCAAAAGGAGTATCGATAGCATCTCTTGTTGTCCCTGCAATATCGCTGACGATAACACGTTCTTCGCCCAAAATCGCGTTAACCAGAGAGGATTTACCTACATTCGGACGGCCAATCAAAGCTACACGAATGACATCCTCATCGTATTCATCATCTATTTTCTCAGGTAGGCGCTCAACTACAGCATCAAGCAAATCTCCGAGTCCGGTTCCGTGACTACCAGAAATTCCGATTGGATCGCCAAAACCAAGGCTATAGAACTCATAAATATCATCCGCACGCTTCATATTATCCACTTTGTTGATGGCAAGAACGACTGGTTTACCTGAACGGAACAGAATCTGAGCTACCTCTTCATCTGAATTCGTCACACCACTCTTCGCCTCACACATAAATACAATAACATCCGCTTCTTCAATCGCCAGCTCCGCTTGAACACGGATTGATTTCAGAATTGTATCTTCTCCATCAATTTCAATACCTCCGGTATCAATCACACTGAACGACTTACCGTTCCAATCTGAAATACCATAAATCCGGTCACGTGTAATCCCCGGCTTATCTTCTACAATGGCTAATCTATCGCCAATCAGCCGATTAAATATCGTCGATTTTCCGACGTTAGGCCTCCCAACGATTGCCACAACGGGTCTTGCCATATTCATTCCTCCTGTCATCCTTACGTTACTCATCATAGCAAAAAACATTTAAATTGGCTAACAATCATGTTAACTCTCATCAATCCGACCAGTTCCGAAAAAAAGACAATCGGCGAACCCCCGTATCGAGGGCTCGCCGATTACTTTACCCGTATATTCAAAAGCTCGTTTAGGGATTAGTTATTACCCTTAAATTTGTCCAGCTTGTCACCAAAACGTTCAGCAAGCGTAAAGCTAAGGCCTTCGTTGCTAAGGGAAACGTTAGGGTTGTTCAGAACTTCTTTAGGAGCTCTGTCTCTGCTATTGCTGCGTTCAGGTCTAGCAGATGGAGCTGGAGCTTCTTCAGTTTCTTTGATGCTCAGGCTAACACGTTTCTCGGATGGATTGAAGTCCAGAACTTTCACTTGAACTTCTTGTCCTTCTTTCAATACTTCGTGTGGAGTAGCGATGTGTTTGTGGGAGATTTGTGAGATATGCACAAGACCTTCCACACCCGGAAGCAATTCTACGAATGCTCCGAAGTTCACAAGACGTTTTACAACGCCTGTTACAACATCACCAATGTTGATTTCGCCAGCAGCAGAGTCCCAAGGACCTGGAGCAGCAGCTTTGATGCTCAGGCTGATTTTTCCTTTTTCAGGATCAACCTTCAATACTTTAACACGTACTTTATCACCTTCAGATACTACATCAGAAGGTTTCTCTACGTGACTCCAAGCGATTTCAGATACGTGTACAAGACCGTCAACTCCGCCCACATCAACAAATGCGCCGAATTGAGTCAGGCGTTGTACTGTACCTTCGATGATTTGGCCTTCAGATAGTTCAGCCATAATTTTCAGCTTGTTAGCTTCGAATTCTTCTTCAAGAACTTCTTTAGCAGACAAGATTACTTTGCTGTTCTCACGGTCAAGTTCTTTCACTTTAACGCGCAAGGTACGGCCTTTGTAATCGCTGAAATCTTCAACGAAGTGACGCTCTACCATGGAAGCTGGGATAAATCCGCGAGCTCCAACATCAGCTACGAGGCCGCCTTTAACAACGTCAGCCACAGTAACTTCGAAAGCTTCTTGGGAAGCGAAGTATTTCTCAAGATCTTCCCATGATTTTTCACTATCAACAGCACGTTTGGAAAGAACAAGGCTTTCCTTGTTGTCGTTGATGCTGACAACTTTACATTCTACTTCCTGTCCAACTTCTACTGCTGCAGCAGCGTTGTCCAGTTGTACTGCGGACAATTCGCGAATTGGAATCACACCGTCGTATTTATATCCAATGCTTACATAAGCTTGGTTATCTTCGATTTTGACGATTGTTCCTTTCACGGTATCGCCTTTTTTCAGAGAAATGATTTCCAAGTCAGCTTGGTTAGTCACTTCTTCTTCGTTAACGGCAGCAACTTCTTCTACAGCTCCGTTATTTTCTGTCACAGCGGAATCCACCGCTTCTACGGATTCATTCTTTTCCGCAGCTTCCTGATTTTTAATTTCTTCAGACATGTGATTAGCCTCCTCGATTCAAAACCCCATTTATTTAAACCTGCGTATAGCAGAGTTCAAAACAAGCAATGCATAATATTTCACTTACACTTGATGATAGTATGTTCCAAAAAATAGCGGCTATGCCGTTATTTAATCAAAACATTGAGCAAAATTTGTTGTTCTGCTCATCCCTTAACTAGCACTTGGTTTACCTGTCTCTTTCATCTCACGGATGCGATCCATAATGACATCGGTAACAGCCTCGAGAGATTCGCTCCCCGCACCGGCAAATTGACTAAGGTCTACAGGAGCACCATAGACAACGACCATGCGTCGAAAGGGTTTATACTGGCCGATAATAGCCGCTGGAATAACTGCTGCGCCACTTCGAAGTGCAAAGCTAGCAGCACCCTTCTTGGCCACTCCGGCATCAGAGTTACGCGTACCCTCCGGGAAGATACCCATGACATTACCATTACGAAGTGTGTTAAGGGCCGTTTTTATGGATTCTTTGCTTACGCCGCCACGTTTCACCGGAAAAGCACCCAATTTATTAATGAGCCAGCCAAGCACCGGAACCTCAAACAGTTCAGCCTTAGCCATATACTTTACCTGACGGTCCAGCTTAATTCCAATAGTCATTGGATCAAGCAGACTAATGTGGTTAGCGCAGAGCAGTACCCCGCCCTCCTTTGGCACATTTTCTTTCCCCACAATCTTAAGTGGGAAAAGGATTGCGTAAATCAAGCGAAGCAATCCAACACAAATTGCATAAATCATAAATGATTTCTCTCCCCGTCAACATGAGATCTACAGTGGGATACAATGGCCTCCACAACTTGATCGATATTCATTAAGGTCGTATCCAGAAGAATAGCATCCTCTGCACGGCGCAGCGGTGAAATCTCCCGTCCTTCATCCAGACGGTCCCGCTTTGCAATATCGTGTTCAAGCTGCTGAAGCGTCACCGATTCCGCGTCTCTCAGTTCCTTATAACGACGGAGAGCTCGTTCTTCCACACTTGCCGTCATAAAAATCTTTACCTCGGCATCCGGCAGCACGGTTGTACCGATATCGCGGCCATCCATTACCACGCCTTTGCGAAGCGCCATCTGACGCTGCAATTGACTCAGTCTGGATCTTACATCCTCGATCTTCGCATACTGCGACACAAGGCCGCTAACCTGAAGGCTCCGAATATGTGGGGTCACGTCTTCCCCATTAATCAGCACCTTCTGAATGTCTCGTTCCGGAATAAGTTCAATCACCATGTCGCGAACCTTCTCGTTCACTCGATGCTGATCTTCCGGTTCAATGCCTTCTTGGATCATATACCAGGTGATTGCCCGGTACATTGCACCAGTATCGACATAGATATAAGACAACTTCTGGGCTACCAATCGGGCTACAGTGCTCTTGCCTGCCCCGGCAGGTCCGTCGATGGCGACGTTTATTCTGTCATAAGTATGTGTACCCTGCCTATCCAACGGGGCATTCCTCCTCAAACACTCTTTCATAAAAAAAGCATCTAGCGTTACGAAAACTATTCCTGCAATATCAAGGAGCACACATAAATTGTTATGCTTGATGATATTATCAAGAAAAAAGCAGGCATTGCCTGCGACTTATAAAATTATACCACAGTTTATACTTCAGTGCAAAATCAGACAGCTTAATAGAGCTGTAAAAAATGCTTATCTGTTGCGGAAATCAAACTGACGTTCGAAGCAATAACGGATAATTTTCTGGCGTTCCAAATCTGAAATAGCGACAAATTTCAACATCGCTAAAAGCCGTCCATTCTCTAGCTTTTTAATGCGCACTACTTCACCTTCAAAATTGACATGCTCCGTGCTTCCGTTTCGATAAGGCACCAGTACCCAGCAGGACAATTTATTACCAACCTCCAGCTTAACCTGGTTATCCACCAAAAAGGAGATTCCTCCACCACCAATATCATCTGTACGAACCAGGAACCGTTTGCCAAGGCTATCCTTTACAGCAAGCTCTAGATCTGCATTCACTCGGAAAAAGCTTCTTCTCTGGATCTTAAAAATCGAATCTGTCTCCGGCTTTTGAATCCGGACCATACGAATTACATCTTCTTTAAAGCCCAGTACATAAGTATTAAAGTAATTTTTGATGCCACCCTCAGTTAAAAAATAAACCGAAAGCTCGTCCCCCATAAAGAGCCTTTTTAGACGACCATTGCTCTCCTGCATAGGAATTTCAATCAGGAATGCGTCTTCTTCCGTCTCTGCAATTCTTGATCTATATTCAACTTCTGCTTCAGCAGCGTCACTGGAAGCAACCTGTATGTATAGATATTCGTTAATTTTAGGATACAAAGATGTCACCGCCACATCAGTTTAGTAATTATCACTACCCCTGATTATAGCATGGGAATATCAGCCAGTCAGATATATTTTATAGATATTGCAAAAAAAAGGGACGCACCCAACTGCTGGATGCGCCCTCCCTTTATTTTGCCTCAGACCCCGAAGAAGGTCTGATTTCTTCCACAGACTCTTCAATGCCATCCTCGGCGTTAATGTAAATACGATACTTTGAGCCATTGACCCCTCCACCGAACTCGTAAGTCAAGACCTCGACGGAATCATCATTTTTAATCCAGGACAAGCGATTGTATTGTTCCTTGAAATCAGAATTCAGAAATTTTCTCGCCTCTGCAAGGGTAAGCTTTGGTTTTGGAAGCTTCCGGTTGTCCTTGTGCTCATTGACGTATTCGCTGGCCTCAAAACCGATGGTATCACCTGTATCCAGCCCCATACGAATGGTCATCTTTTCAGGATAAATCAATACATCATTCTGTTTGGTTACAAAGGTCAAATTCCCGATATTATCGTAACGATCAGCGCTGACTGCAGTCATATGGGGATATCCTTTTTTCTCAAGAAACTGCTCTGCTTTGGTAACGGCTTCTTTAATAGAAACTTTGGCAGGGCCAACCTCACGGTTGTCATAATAAGAGATCAGCAACCCGCCATTTTTGGTGAAATCCATACTAATGGTGTGCTTCTTATTCGAAGCGCTAACAGTTGCTGTATAGGATGGCCATTCAGTGTTCTTCCCATTTTCTTTAACATCCACTTTAGCATTGGAGCCCGCATCCGCGAACTTCAACGCCTTACGTTTGATGTCTTCGGCAGTCACGGGGGTACCTCCGAGCATTTTGACGGAACGTTTATCGTAGATGCTTGCTACTGAAGGTCCCCAGTCTAGCTCAGGGTATGCCCCTACACGTTTATCCACTGTTTTGAAGCCGTCAATAATCGTGTTGTCCTCCGCTTTATTTTCTGTCGCCAACGCCGTTTCAACATCCATCCAGCGCAGCCGATTGCCAATGACTTTATTTTGTACCTCTTGCAAATCCTTAGAGATTTCTCCTGAGTTCTTGTACAATGCTTTTAGATTGCTCAGCTCTCCATCTGTCAGAGGTTTTTTAGTGAAGTCACGAATCCCGGCTTTATAAGAAAAGTTGGAGATTTTGGACAGAAACTCCTCTGTTTTGCTAAATGGCAGCAAGGTCAGCGGCAGCTGGTTAATCTCATTTTGGGCCTCACTAGTCATCCGCCACACATTCACAAGTCCTTTGCGATGCATCCCATTAGAAGCAGAGTTAACCGCAAGCGTATTTCCAAGCTCACCATGAAGACGGTCCACATGATAGGACAAATCATGAAAGGCGCGTTGATATTGGTTCTCCGCCTTAATTAGTATTGAATTCTTCTCCTGATTCTCCTGATAACCCCACACAAGCGCACCAATCAGCAGCAGCGCGGTCAGCGGGAACATTACAGCACTTAATCTTTTGTACATAGGGCTACAAGACTCCTTTCGATAGCTTATTGGCGTTAGTTTGACAATAAACTAGGAGTCTTATGCACTGAAGTTGCTACACAATGTGACTATAACGTCCGCTCAAGCTCTCTCTTCAATCTCAAAGCCACTGCTATTACTGCAAAGGCATTGTTTAAAGCCGGTTTGAATGACACCATGCTCTTTAATCCCTCTTAATATGTAGGTCTCACCGCACTGTTTGCAAACGATACGTACTTTTATACGCAAAAAAAGACACCTCTCTCCTCTCTGGAATTCCTTACTAGGAACTGCCCTTCGAATATAAGTGTGTCCATCTCGATTATAGGTTAACCTCTTCTTCACGTTTCAGAAAGCGGAAAGGAGAACGGCTGTTGGCCCTAGCAACCTTTCCCATACCGCCATACCATAGGATAGCCATCAGAGGCACAATAAACCATATCCAATAGTTGGCTGTCGTACTCAAAATAAAGTCATATATCCCATGCCACATCCATGGCAACAGGAGAGAAAACACCAGAATTCTGCGGGTATGAACTCCTTTTGAGAACTTCGCCCTTCCCATATGGTAGCCCATGATCACACCAAACATAGCGTGTCCAGAAACCGGAAGAAGTGCTCTTAGAAACATTGATCCGATAGAAGCGTTGCTATACCAAGCGTACATTACATTTTCTATTGTTGCGAAGCCGAGCGAAATCGCCACAGCGTATAGTATCCCATCATATGGCTCGTCAAATTCGGTATGATTGTAAATCATATGGTACAGCACAAACCACTTTAGACATTCTTCCACGCCAGCGGATATGAGAAACGACTCCACGTAGGGACCACCATTTAGTCCCAGCATCAGCCCTCTCTGAATGATCATTACTGGAAACACAATCAGAAGGCCGAGCAAGAATACTTTAATGACTACATGAAGCGGTTCTTGATCATACTTGTCTTTCAGATAAAAAAAGGTCAACAGAGCAAGTCCCGGCGCTACTGCCGACGTAATGACCGATAACACGAGCACCGAATAACCTCCCTACACCCCTAAACCCTATTACTGCCGTTACACAGCAAGGTAGATGATAACTTTGATACAAGAATGACCGACATATCACCAACAACAAGACTAGGGCTGATCGGCCTAAACAATGGTCATCAGCCCCTAGTCTTGCCTAATTACTCCTGACGCTTAAAATGAGTGCACAATAACTGGACCGCATTCTCCGGCATCACTGTTTTCCCGTATTCATCGAGAACAGCTTCTGTGACCGGTGAGGAATCTCCAAACTCAGCAAGTACGCCAACAAGACCTGACAACGCCGTTTCTTCAAATTCCTTTGGATCGAAATACAGATACCATTTATTGTTATAAGAATACAGTTTCCCCTGGGAAGTAATATTACCGATGAGCACATGAGCCGCTTCAACCAGAACCTCGAAATCGCGGAATGCATATACAATGGAGTCGCTTTGTTCAAGAGTAACTTCCATTTCATAAATCTCTTCTGGCAATTCTTCTTCCCCGGACGCACCGTACTGATGGTGATCATATTTTCCTCGGGTCACTATAACGACCATGCCTTGCGCGGGCAATGCGAAAACTTCTACGGCAAGCGGACCCGTGGCATCAAAACCTAGTTCACTATATGCTTGATCCATCATCTCCGTAAACAGGTCATGAACCTTAGGAACTTCCTGCCACATGTCTTCCTTCTGGATGCCCCGCTCGCTCAGGTCGTCAAAAGTGAGGAAAATCCGTATCTTATCTTGACTTAATCGCTCTATTCTCATGACAGGATCCTCCTTTTGCAAGCTCATTTATTATAATGTATGATGAGTCCCGAGTAATGAGCCAAAAATGGTTACTATGTAAGTATGTTATCATTTTGCCGAGATAAATGCACGTAAATAAATATATAAAATCCTCTCTATTGAATAAACCATTTTCAAGGCCCTGAATAATAAAAAAGAATCATTCTGCGGAATATTTCATCCCCAAAATGATTCTGATGGAGTCCTTTACGGTTACAATCCCGGTATGGTTGTATGCGTTTCTTTAAGAATCTGCTCTACTTCGCTCTTTACTTCAGGATTGCTGCGAATGAATTCCTTTAACAATTTAAGATTGGATTCCTTCGACTTCACTGGTGATTCAGTCTTATGATCAGAGGTTGCGCTGCTTGAACCGTTACTTTGAGCATTACTGCTTGAAACAGCAGTGTTACCAAAACCAGTCGTGGCCATACCGATTATTTTTTCTTTTGCTTTATCTGCAGCCCCACTCATGGAACCACCCGATTGCCCTAGCGAAGACATTAAAGAATTCCGCTTTTTGGACATAATCATACTGGCTGCGGCGCCCATCAGCACCCCGCATAAAAATGACGAAGTATTCATATTTCCAGCCTCCTTGTATGGTAAAATCATGTTTAGTGTTCGCGGAAAGATTCCGGCTCATACAACATAATAACAAGAAAGCGAGTTGAAAAAAGTGGGTAAAATGACATCAGTGCTCCTATTGGCTACCTTGCTGCTTACAGCCTGTGGCAACAGCGGTGCAAATGGAAATACAGCCAAGGAAACAAACACCACAAACAATCCGCCCACGGCGGCAGCTACACAAAGCGCAGAAACTACGGCGCCAGCACCTGAAGCAACAGCCAGTCCTACCCCTGAAGCAACAGCAGATGGAGGTACTACAGGAAATAGTACAGCCAGTAAGGGTGAAGCATCCGCTGAAATTCCACTGCTGTACCATATGAACAAAAATTACGACATCGTCCCTAACGAGGAAGCTACAAATAAAAAAGTGGTTCTGCTCACTTTTGACGACGGTCCTAAAGATGCTGCAATGATTAACCCTTTGATGGATGTTCTGGACAAACATCAAGCTAAAGCCATCTTTTTCGTAAATGGTTATCGTGTTAAGGAGCATCCTGAGCTTCTGGAGTTAATACATAACCGCGGTGGAATTATCGGCAACCACAGCTGGGATCATATTGTATTGAAAGACAAGTCCTATACTGAGGTTAAAAAGCAAATCGAAGATGTTCAAAATATTGTCAAAGAAACATTGGGAGAAGCTCCTCACTTTTTCCGTCCGCCACATGGTGCCGGTGGGGATGTTGGCAAGAAGGTCGCGGCTGAGAATGGAATGTTATACATGACCTGGTCTGTAGGCTCACTTGACTGGGAAATGAAAGAAAAGGAAACGGGTAAGACAGAAAAATTGATCAGTAATGTTACCGATCAGTTGCATTCCGGCAGTAATATCCTGATGCATGAACTACCATGGACCGTTGAGGGACTGGATACCTTGCTCACTACACTTGAGGGCAAAGGCTACAGCTTTGTTGATCCGCGCAGCATTGAGCTAAAAATGCGTTGATCTTCTCATCTGTACATGTCCGATAGTTGCTTCGTCAGCGCAATTGTTTTCGAATCAAACAAAAATAGAAGGGGGTTCCAAAAGCCATTTGCATGGCTTTGGAACCCCCTTTTTACGCTACCAATTTTTCTTACTGGAAAGAGTAAGCACTATTGGGTTGATTTACGCAGTGTCAGCACATGCATTTCAGCAGGACTTCCCCAGCGAAGTGGCAGATGTGCTGTTCCAAACCCTCTGCTGATCAGCAGCAGGGCATTTTTTGCGGAACCGTCCCCTCTTGGCCAACTAAACTTTCCAGCGTCATATTTATGATAGAAATGCTCTACATGTCTTTGACCCACAAACGGAAGGATCACCTGCCCCCCATGCGTATGACCTGCGAGAATCAGGTCCGCTGGCACACTCTGGCGCTTGGATAACCAAAGCGGATCATGTACAAGAATAATACGACAGGTATCTTCAGCAGAAGTGTTTGTGGTTAATTGCGGAAAAGGACCGTATGGAGTTTTGCCCCCATTATTCGGAAAATCAATTCCGGTTAACCAAAGTTTAGCTCCCTCACGTTCAAAAGCCACATTTTCATCCATTAACAGTTTTGCACCACTGTCCTGAATAATCTCATCTACCCTTGAAATATTAGCCCGATAATCATGATTTCCATGCACAACATAGGTAGATGCAATAGAAGTAACTAGAGTCATATTATCGACAAGACGATTTAAAGGACTATCTTTTTCCGTTAGATCTCCTCCCAGAAAAACAACATCTACCCCACCCCTTAATGGTGTCAGAAGCGCGGAAGGAAGGCGGCGGCGATGGATATCTGTTATAAACAAGATACGAAATCCATCGAACTCTTCAGGTAGCGAATCTAGCATTATTTCCTCGGTAATAATTCTGTTTCTAAAAGCATTAATCACCATGATTATGACAACGACCGCAGCTATCAATAAAATGACCAAAGCCATTCCCCATGCCCATATGCTCACCATAATGTACTCAGCGGAGGCGCTCCTTCAATTCCCCACCAAAGCAGCCCGATTAGCAAAATAACAAAGGTAAAAATCAAAGAATTTACAAACATCTTGCTTAAACGAACTTTTTCTGAAGAATAAGTATCTGAACGAGAAGGAACAGATTCTTCGTCCTTCTCTTTACTTCCTGTGGAAGAGCGCTTTGCAGAACCTGCTGGGCGGCGAGCTTTTCTTGATAAAGTTGCCGTAGAAACCCGAGCGGTAGCATTTTTCTTTATAGGAGTAGACTTCTTTTCAGGAGTAGCCTTTTTTACAGCCTCCGAAGTCCGCTTCTCTTTTTTACTTTTGCCAGGATGTTTGCTTTCACTTTTATGTTGTTTTTGTCGAGACTTTACCCGGCTTAATTCCTCACTCATGATTCCCTCCTATAGCGGATCACCAGACCTGAGATCAGGTCGATGAAGAAGTGACATAGTATAGGGGCCCAGAGGCTGCCCGATTGAATGTAAATATATCCAAGACCATAACTGCTTAAGAATACCCAGCCGGTAGGTACAAAGTGACGTAAATAACGGACATGAATTAGAGCAAATACTATACTCGTCCAATAAGGGCCAATGGAATATTGGATGGCTCCGCGGAATAAGAGCTCCTCACATACCGATACAATTGCTGCTATGACGATAATATGCCACACAGGGCGATTTCGAAATAAAAGGTCGTTTATTCCACCATCATCCATGCTTTCCTCAGGGACAATATGTGTCAATAAATAGTCAACAATTAGCATTGCAGCAGCAAGACCGAGGCCCCATGCCACAAAATGTACTTTTTCTGGAATAATTAATAGCTGAAAAGGATTTCTTTTCTGAAATAATATCCATATCAAACCGATAATTAATGTGAGCCCCTGAGTGATATAGAGATTGAGCAGCAGAAGACGGTCTGTCAACTGACCTGGTTCTACCTTTTTAACCTTAATCTCGCCAAATTTGAATTTTTTCATCGTGACCTGCCTGTTCTTTATTTTTTTCGGGCCGCTCCGAGAGAGAAACCGTCCATAGTGTTGCTATCAATACATAATACATAGGATAATCCCCCCAGAAAAAGGAGCATTTATTATGAGCAAACGTAAGTCCCGCAATCAAATGTTATACACGCTAGTTTTTTTGTTTTTCCTAGTTTGCGCCTTCGCCGCATTTTTTACTGGCGTCAAGGTTGGCGCAGACAAAACTGAAGCCAAATATGACAATCAATCAAGCATGAATGGATTAGTAGAATTCACGGGCTCGTATCAACAGCAGGATCTTGTTACTTTCTATCATAACGTATTTTTGCCCTATCGGGAATTCAAGCGGAATTGGAACATTCAAGTAGATAAGTTAGCGCGCAGCACAGATGCTCGTATGAATGCGGCAGTAATGAAGAATCTAAGTATTCTAGCAGACCAGCAATATGAAAGAGTTAATCAAGATTCAATTTTCACTAACTCTCCTCTATTACATCAGTCACAGGTCAATGTACTCAAAAGCTTAACTTTATTTTCTAAGGCCTCCGGCAAAGTCTCTACCAGTGCCTCTGGTGCAGAGACAGCCAAGTTATTGAAAAATGATGAATTTACAACCGGCGCCGTGAAGTACGGTCTGTTAGCACAAAAGAACTTCTATGATTCTATGCTAAAATGGGGCTCTAAGACAAACCAGAAAATACCTTCTGCACCTGGCGAACTAAAAACGATGTCTTTCATCCAGTGGAAAAAAATGCCGCTTCTTTTGAAGAATGCTTCTATCGCTGACATGATGCTGAATCGCGGAATTTTTGCAGGTTATGATCCTCAGGACATCACTGCTAAAATAGACGATATGATTTACTCAGGCACTGCAAGCTCATTAAATCTTTCGGATATCCAGTCCTCAGTAACCTTGTTGATTTCTACAGGTGCTGTGCAGGAACAGGATTTTGTAAAATGGCGGGAACAGTATTATAACAGGGAGACACTTCCACAGCTTCCGTTCTTTTTTGAATAGAACCAGTTATTGAATCATAACGAAAAATGAAGTTCACTTCAAGAAACGCTGCTTGCAAAGCCTATTGACACAACTTGCATACCGTGTTACATTATGAAAAAATTAATCATTCAAAACCGATGATGGAACAAAGATCCTGGAAGTCTTCAGAGAGCCGGTGGTTGGTGCAAACCGGTGACGAACAGCTATCTTTAGCGCTCCTGAGATATTGTATCGAACCTTAAAGTAGGTACAATCGGATCAACTCCGTTAACAGTGTGGCCTATGCAGGCCAATGAGGCTGCTTCTTCCAAGTTGCAGTGAATTAGGGTGGTACCACGAAGATAACTCTCGTCCCTTACTACGGCAGTAGTATGGGGTTGGGAGTTTTTTTAATTCCCTAATCCCCCATAAATACTACCTTATGCCCAAAGTTACCGATTTCGCGGTACTCTTGCACGCTGTTTCTTTTGTGCGACACCGCGTTGATCTACTATTATTACATGTTTTTCTCTACTAGTTCGTGAACCTTCTGGTATTGTGGACTGCCCATCAGGGCGTCCTCGACATATAAAGCTTTTCAACTTTAAGGGGGATAAGAAACCATGTTTAAAGTATTAGTATCGGATCCAATCAGTGATTTGGGCATTCAGCAATTGATGGACGCAACAGATGTAGTTGTAGACAAAAAAACAGGTCTCAGTGAAGATGAGCTCGTTGCAATCATCGGTGAATATGATGGTCTACTCGTCCGCAGTCAAACTACAGTAACTGAAAAAATTATCGAAGCTGGAAAAAACTTAAAGGTCATTGGTCGTGCAGGTGTGGGTGTAGATAATATCAAGCTGGAAGCTGCTACTCAACGTGGGGTTGTTGTTATCAACGCTCCTGATGGAAATACCATTACAACTTGTGAGCATGCTTTTGCAATGATGATGGCTTTGGCCCGTCACATTCCACAAGCTTACGCAAAAACAATTGGTGGAACCTGGGATAGAAAAACCTTCGTGGGTGTAGAACTTCGCGGCAAAACTTTAGGTGTACTGGGAATGGGCAGAATCGGTAGCGAAGTGGCAAAACGTGCCAAAGCTTTCGGCATGGAAATCCTTGCTTTTGATCCTTTCTTAACTGCTGAGCGTGCGGAGAAACTGGAAGTAAAATTAGCTTCCGTAGACGATGTAGTCCGCGGAGCAGACTTCATTACTGTGCACACTCCACTTACTCCGGAAACACGCCATATGATTTCCCGCCCGCAATTTGAAGTGATGAAAAAGGGAATGCGCATCATCAACTGTGCCCGTGGTGGTGTAATTGATGAAATGGCGTTAGTAGAAGCTATTGATAGCGGTATTGTTGCTGGCGCTGCATTTGACGTATTCGAAAAAGAACCGCCACAAGCAGATCACCCATTCTTGTCGCATCCAAAAATTATCGTGACTCCTCACTTGGGCGCTTCTACAATTGAAGCTCAGGAGAATGTAGCGATCGATGTATCGGAACAAGTACTGCATATTCTGCGTAATGAACCGTTCATCAATGCTGTAAATATTCCTCCAGTTGCTCCAAGCGTAATGAACAAACTCCAGCCTTACTTCACACTTGGTGAGAAGCTGGGCAGCTTTGTTACCCAGATTACAGATAGTGCTATTCGTGAAATCCATGTTGAGTATGCGGGTGATCTGTCAGATGTCGATACCCAACCACTTACCCGCTATATTGTGAAAGGCGTGCTCTCCCGCCACTTCGCTGAGGATGTTAACATCGTTAACTCCATGCACTTGGCAAAAACACGCGACGTTAATGTAGTAATAACTAAAGCTTCCAAAACTAAAGGCTTCACTAATCTGATTACCGTGACCCTTAAAACAGATCACGACCAAGAACGTCTCGTAGCCGGAACATTGCTGCAAGGTTATGGAGAAAGAATTGTTCAAGTGAACAAGTTCCCGGTTGATATCGCTCCTGAAGGACATCAAATTGTAGTATCCCATAACGACAAACCAGGCATTATCGGACTTGTGGGCACATTGCTGGGCGAAAATGATGTCAATATCGCTTCCATGCAAGTGGGACGTAAAATCGTTGGTGGCGAAGCAATCATGCTGCTGACCGTTGATAAAGCTGTACCTACTCATGTGCTTGTGAAGCTTGCTGGTCTACCAGAAATCAACGCTGCCGAAGAAATCATTCTTCTGTAAGCAATACGATAGAAATCAAACAACAGAGCAGCGATCCTCCTCTTATAGGAGTTTCGCTGCTTTTGTTGTTGATCGTTAACCCGTTTCGGCTTCATTTACAACACCGAATCGAGTTCCCTCGTGCAGGCTTACGGACACCCTTGAGGTTACGGACCCAGATGACCCTATATGCAATAATTTCGCCTTTGAAGCAGGGTTTCGGACTCTAGTGCCACTATTCCTCAAAAAGAGAGCTAAATCAGGTGTTTTGCCTATCAATAACGTCTATGGGGACCGATAGCGTTCTAAATATACGAAAATACTGCATTATAGATCAGCTGTGTCCTATACTGCTTCGTACGCACATATGGGATCAAACAGATCAAGTTTGCTGTTTAGACTAAGAATGCGGGAACAGTCCGACCATCGATGTCTGTAAATCCATACTTTTCAGCCAGCTTAGCAACCTGCTGCGGTTGTCCGGTCATAGACATGACCTTAGGATCGGCTGCTAGAGCAGCGGCTGCTCTACCGATATAGGTTGTGGATTCAGTCATCTGCAATTCTTCAACCTCATGCCAATGCTCCTCATCCGTGTTCATGCTCTCCAACACCGCCTCTGTCCTCATCCAGCCCGGAGTAAGCGGAATAACTGCAATGTTGTCCTCTTTAAGCTCATTCGATAACCCGTAGGCCATGCGGACAAGTGAGTTTTTAGAAAGATCATAATAGAAGTTTCCAAGATATTTGTAATGATCCCAAAAGGTTGTGTGGATGATTAGACCGCCAGCTTTTGCCTCACGCATTAATGGTATTGCATAATAATTTGTTATCAACTGTGCCCTCACACCCGCATTAAACATATTGTCCCAATGCGCTGTAGGAAGCTCCCAGAAAGACTTCTGCTCAATAGGTAAATCGTTGCCGCCCCATACATTATTGACTAAAATATCAAGCTTTCCTTGCTCTGAAGCAATCTGGCGAATGACCGCCTCTGTCTCCTGATCTTTTGTATGATCACATCGTATGGCGCTGCCGGACCCTCCCTCCGCTTTTATTTCCCTAAGTACGTTATCAATGCTCCGCTTGCTATGCTCTATGCCAGAAGCCTCTGTCGTTCTGCCCGTAATATAAACGAATGCACCTTTCCTTGCCAGCTCCAATGCAATTCCTCTACCAGCACCTCTGCTGCCTCCGGTGACCAATGCTACTTTTCCTTTTAAAGTCATGTTCTCAATCCTTTCTACACTTGTTTTTCTCTAAATGTTCTGCATTTAATCCTTACCTTATATAGTATAATTCTTTAATATGACATCAACTGACATATATAATATAATAATTAATTAAGAACTAGCCAACATTTATTAGGAGGAGGAGTGTCCCTTAATGAGAGCCGATCGTTTGTTATCCATCTTACTTTTGCTGCAAAATCGTGGAAAGATGACATCCCGTGAGCTAGCCCAGACCTTAGAAGTGTCTGAACGAACTGTGTTTAGAGATATGGAAGCCTTATGTACAGCGGGAATACCGATTCTTGCCGAACGGGGACGCGAAGGAGGTTGGATGCTCACAGAAGGATACCGGACCTCCTTAACGGGTATGAAGCCCTCAGAAATTGCTACTCTGCTGCTGTCCGCAGACTCCTCAATCTTAAAAGATCTGGGTATACAAAACGACTTCTCTTCTGCCGTGCTTAAGCTGGAGGCTGCTTCCCCATCCAGGCCGAATAATCCAGCCAGTTACCTGAGCCAGCGCATTCATATTGATGGTGCCAGCTGGCACCCTTCCGACGAGACGTACCCGTTTCTTTCTGTCCTGCAGGAAGCTGTTTGGGAAGACCGTAAAGTAAAGATCACTTACCCACGGAATGACGAGATGAGGGAGCGTTTCATTGAACCTCTCGGGTTAGTCGCAAAACGTGGAGTTTGGTATGTAGTGGCACGAACCGAGGGTGAAATGCGGACTTTTCGCGTGTCGAGATTAATACAAGCTGACGCAACTTATGAATCATTTGTCAGACCTGAGGCTTTTGATTTAAAAAGCTACTGGGAACAATCGACTTTAGCTTTCAAAGCAGCACTGCCAAAATATGTAGTGAACTTAAAGGTGAATGAGTCTATTCTTAAAGAATTACAACGTGAAAGATATGTAACTATAACTTTAGTAGAACCCTCTGCTAATACTGGGTGGATGAACGTGGAAGCCGAGTTTAATGCTATAGAATCTGCCTGTCGTATCGTACTCTCTTTCTCTCCTTCAGTTATTGTTTTAGCTCCTAACGAACTAGTAGGGATGGTAAAGTCTGCTATTAAAACAATTTCCACAATATATGAGGAATTTTGACATGAATTCTAAATATCTACTACTTAAAGAAGATTTATGACACTTCTCTATAGACCAATGACCTATAAATCCCCTATAATAACACCATTACATAAAATTTAATAAGGGGGACATTTTACCAATGAGCTGGATGCACAAACTTCCGTTAAAACAAAGAATTGTTGCCGGATGTTACCTCGTTGCCGCACTGTTTGCTATTCCTGTCTTAGTTACGTTAATGATTCTAGGTCAATTTCTCGTAGGAATTATACTAGTAGTTGTTCTTGCAGGTCTGACTTTACCTGTTGCTCGCTTCGTGGAGAGAACGCTTACATCATCTTTTGATGATATTGCTAATGTATCTCACAGTATTTCAAAGGGTGATTTCACTAGCAGAGCGGACGAAAATGGTTCAATGGGTGACGTAAGCCGCTCCTTTAACACAATGATTGATAAGCTCAAGAAGATTCTGACCGATGCATCGCAGATCACCCGTCAAGTTATGGATGCAAGCCGCGGAATCGAAGATAAGAACCAGAACCTGAAGATTGTCATGGCACAAGTAGCCTCTTCTTCTACTGAGCTCGCTCTTGGTGCAAATGAAATATCTACGGATATCGCTGATATGACAGAATCCATTAAAGACATTGAGACCAAAGTATCCAATTATACGAACTCCACCAAAGAAATGAACAGACGTTCAATACATACCTTAGAACTTGTTGAGCAAGGGCGCCAATCCGTAGATACACAGGCTGAAGGCATGCGTAAAAACATAGAGGCTACACAAAAAGTGGCTGATACTATTGAAGCTCTCTCACAAAATGCCCGCGGGATTACGATGATCACCAAGACCATCACAGAGATCGCTGAGCAGACCAACCTGCTGTCACTGAATGCCTCCATCGAAGCTGCTCGTGCCGGAGAGCATGGTCGGGGTTTTGCCGTTGTAGCTCAAGAGGTTCGCAAGCTTGCTGAAGAATCTACGGCATCCACAAAAGAAGTATTCGGCTTGGTCCGCAGCATTGAGTCAGATATTAAACAAGCCATCGATAATATTGCCATCAATGAAGAGGTTGTGCAGGTTCAGAATGAAATGATCACTCAATCTGCCCATATTTTCGCACAAATTGTACAAAGCGTGCAGTACATTACCGAGCAAATCTCTTCATTCTCTGCGGAGAGTGATCTTATGCTAGAAAGTGCCTTGAAAATTTCCAGTGCAATTGAGAATATCTCAGCAATCACCGAAGAAACTGCTGCTGGCACGGAAGAGGTATCGGCGGCTATGAATGAACAGATTAATGCCCTGCAGTCTGTTGCAGAAGAAACGGAAAAAATGACCCAGGCCGTATTTAATCTGCAAAAAACCATTCATATCTTTAAATTCTAGTTCAAAACTATCAACTGCCACCTAAGCTGAGTCTTAGGTGGCAGTTTTTTTCGCGAGGCAAAACTTCATCTCTTGGACAAGACTTTCGTCAAATTTCGAGTTTTTTTAGCGGATTATGTTGACAAAAATTAATGAGGAATATATTGTAAAGGAAAATTATTCTTATCAACTATAAATTAATATTGGCAAAATCCTCGAAAGAGGATGACGCAAAACCATGGATCTACAGCCTCATTTTTTCGTTTGAGGCCATGATTGCCAGGTTGCAGAGGAACCAGGACGGCTGAACTATTGTTCAGTCTTAGCGGTGCCTTATGCCACCAACCTGTGCTTACTATAGAGCACAGGTTTTTACTTTTTGAGTATATTGATCTATCGTATCTATTCGGTAGATTAATAACTAATATATATCAAAAAACTTGTGAGGTGTTTCTTTTGAAGACAGTCGCAGATTACATGGCGGAAGCACTACGTAACCTTGGAGTCACCCATTCTTTTGGGATCATTGGCAAATCCATTTGTCCAATAGTTCTAAAGATGGTGGATTACGGTATTGAATTTATTCCCGGCAGACATGAAGCAAGCTCCGGATTCGAAGCAGCAGGGTATGCGCTGAAAACGGGTAACCTAGGCGTAGCATTTGGTACTTCGGGTCCTGGGGGAACTAACCTGCTTACAGCAGCAGCACATGCGAAAGCTAACAACCTACCTGTCCTATTTATTACCGGCCACCAATCCATTACAGAGCTTGGAATTCCTCAATGTCAGGACTCCACCTCTTTTCTGGCTGATTTAGCTGATATGTTCAGACCTGCCACCTTGTTCAGTAAATTGGTTGAACGTGGGGATCACTTTGGTACTATTTTTAATCATGCGATTTCTGTGGCCCTGACCAAACGGGGTCCTGTTCATCTTTGTATTCCTTTTGATGTACAAACTGAAGTATTGGAAGAATGCAATATAGTAATCCCAGAAAGAGAATCTCTAATTAGTCAAGCTAATATCGATAGAGTCATCGATGCTATTCAAGCTGCTAAGAATCCTTTGATTATTGCGGGTAAAGGAATTAACCGCTCCGGAGCACATAAAGAGCTTGTTCAACTCGCAGAAACTTTTAATATTCCTGTAGTAACATCTCCAGGTGGAAAAGGGGCTATAGTCTGGGATCACCCACTCTATCATGGTCCTATTGGCGTTGGCGGTTCGACCCACGGGGACGATTTATTGAATAAAAGCGATTTATTTATAGTGCTTGGATCACGTTTAAGTGATATGACCATCTGTAATCTTAAACGGGAGAATCATCCAGCAACTTTAATTCAATTTGATATTGATCCAACCTTTGTCGGAAAAATACTATTGTCCAAAACGATACCGGTCACTGGGGACCTGCGCGATAATTTGGTGCACTGCCTAAATCATATTGACCCAAGCACAATCACCAAACGTGAGGCTTTGGCCGATGCGGATTATTCAGAAGAGCTTCCAACCCTCAAGAATCTTTCCCTTGCTTCGGTAATGAGCACTTTAAGTGATTTGATCCCTTATAATAATTCAATTTTCGTTGATGATGGAAGTCATGGATTCCACGCTGCAAAATGGTACAAGGTTAAGAAACCGGGCAGCTTTGTTTTTGATGCGTATTTTGCTTGCATGGGTAATTCGATCGGCATGGCTATTGGTGCAAAAGTTGCAGCTCCTGAAGAAACTGTCCTCTGCATTACAGGTGATGGTTGTTTCATGATGCTCGGCGCTGAGATTAACACCGCTGTCTGCAAAGATATCCCTGTCATCTTTATCGTGGTCAATAATAAGCAACTAGATATGGCTCTTAAGGGTATGGAGAAAACCACAGGTCGTATCGATGGAACTCTATATGAAGTACCAATGGACGCCGTGAAATTCGCTGAATCTCTAGGTGCTAAAGGCTACAAATGTGAGACTGCGGATGAATTCACAGCTGCAATTAAAGATGCGGTAGCTCTAAACCATGTTGCCGTTATTGAACTACTAACAGACCGTGATGAAGTCCCTCCGACTGCACACCGTACTTTGAACCTAAACTAGGAGGCTAACCATGAAGGAAAATATCAACAGTGGTCTCAACCACTTCACGAATCTATCAGGAGACTATGGCGCAAAAGCACTAGCTCCAATTAAAGACCACTTCCCTGACTTGGCTGAATTTATTATGGGGAATGCCTATGGCGATATTTTTCAACGTAATACTATAGCCCCTGACTGGAAGGAAATCGCAGTCATTTCATCTTTAATTTCAATGGGTCAATTCGAACAGTTGGGCGTTCATTATGTCATGGCCCTTCGTGTTGGAGTTACCGTAGAACAGCTTAAAGGTATTCTATTACACTTAGTACCCGTTATAGGGGCACCTAGAATCATCACAGCTTTTAATATCCTGCTTGCAACCATAGAAGAAATCCAATAACCCAACAGTTCGACAACAATATACAAAATTCGACTTTATTATTGCATACACTTGAAAAATATGCCTATAATAGAGTCGGAATATCCCATTACTTGCTGTATAGTGTCGAATTTTGACTTTTATAAAACAGCTAAATGGATATACATGGCTGGATATTGCAGTCGAACTGTTTTGGACAAATTCAATCTATGGGAGAGATTTAGGCATGGGAAGTTTCGTTTTGAAGACAGACACTACAAACAAGGTTATTAACATTGAGTTAGATGGAACATTTTCTGAAGAAGATGGTCTAAAATCTATTCAAGCTTATCAACAAACTATCAATCCAATTACTCCAGCTGACTATGAACTAAAAATCGACTGCAGAAAGCTAAATGTAACTGCACCAGATGTTGTACCTCTTTTAGAAAGCTGCTTTGTAATGTTTAAGAATGATGGATTTGTAAAAGTAAATCTAACGCTTGAAAATAACCCGATCCTCAAAATGCAGCTTTCCCGTCTTGGCCGTAAAGCTGGACTCGATAACATCGAGATCATTTCTGCGGTTACAGTCTAGATCTTTTAATCTTAATATGTAGGCCACATTTTACTGCTTTCCTGGAGGCGTATTATGACCGGAATTCGTATTAAAGGCATTGATATCTATCATCCCAGCAATATAGTTGGTAACGACTTTTTCATTAAGCATTTTGACGAAAAAGGCATTGATATTCGAGGTCTATTATCCGCATTAGGTCGTATTACACGGTATAGTATTAAGGATGCGGATGAGAATTCCCTTACGATGGCTTTTGAGGCTGCCAGGAATGTTCTGGAGAAAAGTGGTCTCACAGGTGCCGATATCGACCTTATTGCCTATGCAAGTCAAACTCCTGAGTATATCTTTCCTACCAACTCATTAATGATTCACCGTTTGATCAAAGGCGCATCCCATACGATCTGCATTGACAGTAATGCTAATTGTGCGGGTATGACGGCTTCTGTGGAACAGGTTAGCCGTCAGATGCAAGCGAATCCTAGGATTAAACGAGCGTTGGTCATCGGCTCCGATTATGTAACCCCTCATACCGATAAGAATGATCCAGTCTATTACGCTAACTTCGGTGATGCAGCGGCGGCAGTCATTCTTGAACAAGCTGAGGATGTGGTCGGTTTCATTGACTCTATCTACCAAACGGATCCTTGTGTTTGCGATAATTCCAAGTTCCCGTGCGCAGGCCTGGCTAAACTGGGTAAACAAGGTGTAGCGGCTGGAGAGTTTAATGTGAAGTTTATTCCTTTTGATAATTCCATTTGCATAGATGCTGCTTCTGAGTCTATTCGTACTCTACTGTCTAACAACAATATCGCGCCTGAAGCCATTAAAGCAGCCTGCTTCTCACAGTTTTCATTGCCTAATATCTTAGAGATGTGTAAGAAAGTCGGCATTGATCGCAATGTAGCGGTATACATAGGGGATGAATTCGGATATACCTCTACCAGCAGCCCATTTATTGCTCTACATAAAGCTGTAACTACTGGAAAGATCGAACGTGGTGATAAAGTCCTGTTCTGGACAGTGGGCGCCGGTTGGCAAAATGTAGCATTTGTTATTGAATATTAGGAGCTGTATAACAAAAAGCGGCAAGCTAGGGATTCACCTAAGCTTGCCGTTTTTTAATATAAATATGAACGCAACATCAGGACTTACTTGCAAAGGTGAGCCCCTTTTCCGCGAGAGCACTCCGTAATAGGACGATCGCCTTTGGCCCCAATCCATGTAGCTGCAGAAGCTCTGCTTCAGTAAGCTTGCTGAATTGTTGAAGCTGAACATATCCAGCCCCATGCAGGGCTCGAAGCGCCGGCTTAGATAGTCCACCCGGCAGATCAGATTCGGTGCCGTTAACCATAGATATATACAGCCCCTTTATCACTGATATCCTTCATGCTTCTCCCAACCCATGGTACGCGCTACAGCGTCCTTCCAGGCGTTGTAACGACCTTCCCGCTCAGTTATACCCATCTCAGGCGAGAAGACCCTCTCAGCCTTGTTGAAGCTCTCTAGCTGAGCACGTGTCCAGACTCCGGACGTTAACCCGGCCAGAAGCGCCGCACCCAAAGCTGTTGTCTCCGCATAGGTTGTTCTAGTAACCTCACTGCCCAGGATATCAGACTGGAATTGCATCAGCAAATCGTTACGCACAGCTCCGCCATCCACACGAAGGCCGGTCAATGGCATGCCTGCGTCTTTTTCCATAGCTCCTATTACATCTCTAGATTGAAAGGCTAAGGACTCCAATGTAGCTCGTACCAGATGTCCTGAGGTAGTGCCTCTAGTAAGGCCAAATATGGCTCCACGGGCATACATATCCCAATAGGGTGCCCCGAGTCCGGTAAACGCAGGCACAACGATAACCCCTTCACTGTCCTCTACTTCCCGTGCTTTATCTTCTGAGCCTGCTGGCTCCTCTATAAGACCAAGACCCTCCTGCAGCCACTGAACAGCCGCTCCGGCCACGAACACACTGCCCTCTAGGGCATAATAGAGTTCATCTCCCATACCCCAAGCTACAGTGGTCAACAAGCCATGACTGGAGGCTACAGCTTCTGTGCCTGTGTTCATTAGAATAAAACAGCCTGTACCATAGGTGTTTTTGGCACTGCCGGGTTCTAGACAAGTATGTCCAAACAATGCGGCCTGTTGATCTCCAAGTACAGAGCGAATTGGAATGTCCGCCCCGAACCACTGTTTGTCTGCTACTCCAAATTCGCCGCCAGACATTCTTACTTCTGGCAGGATGACACGCGGAATACGAAGCTCTTCCATTAGCTCTTCATCCCAGCACCGTTCATGAAGATTAAACAGCATCGTACGTGAGGCATTGGTAACATCCGTGACATGTACGGCTCCGCAAGTAAGTCTCCAAATTAACCAGCTGTCGATCGTCCCCGCTAGAAGTTCCCCTCGATTCGCCCGCTCTCGGGCGCCATCCACATGATCCAGTATCCAGGAGATTTTGGTAGCTGAGAAATAAGCATCTACAACAAGGCCCGTCTTGCTCGCAATAACTTGCTCCAGCCCTTTACTTTTAAGTTCTTCACATTGCTCTGCAGTACGCCTGTCCTGCCACACAATCGCAGGGTATATCGGTTTGCCCGTTATTTTATCCCAGATTAAAGCTGTTTCTCTCTGATTGGTTATTCCGATGGCAGAGATCTCCTCAACTGCTATGCCACCCCGCGCAATCGCATCTCTTGCCGCTGCGAGCTGTGACGCCCAGATTTGCTCAGGGTCATGCTCTACCCAGCCTGGATGGGGGAAGGATTGTTTAACTTCATATTGACCTTGTGAGACCCATTTAGCCTCCGTATCGAACAATATGGCTCGTGAGCTGGTAGTACCTTGGTCTAAAGATAAAATCATTCTATGCCCTCCCAAGCAAAACCTACAAGATATGTTCCACGATGAACAAGATTAATGTGTTTGTTTCAACAAAAAGCACCTCTGCTGTCAGAGGCGCTATCACACATTGTGTTTGGAATTACTGTTTTTCGACAGGAAGTCTTAGCGTAAAGGTTGTACTTTCGCCTAGTTTGCTTGAAGCTGAGATGGTCCCGTGATGCGACTCTACAATATTTTTAACAATCGCAAGCCCAAGTCCCGTTCCACCTGATTCTCCCCGTACACGCGCCTTATCAGCTTTGTAGAAGCGGTCAAATATATACGGCAGATCCTCTGGTGGAATTCCAACCCCTTCATCCTGAATTTTAATCTCAAGATAACGACGGCCTTCTAATACACAAGTTCCTGTATGAACCGTGATTTTTTTGCCACCCTGTGTGTGGCGAAAAGCATTATCGAGTAAATTGGTTAAGACTTGTTCCAGTTTATCCTCATCCGCCGCCTTCAGAACAGCAATATCACTCTCTTGTTGTAAGTGAAGATGGATATCGCGCTCTTTCGCACGTACAGAAAATTTACGGTAGACTCGTTCCAGCAGTTCGTTCATGTCCACCTGAGCTTTCATCATATCCGTATGTCCGGCTTCCATTCGGGCAAGATCAAGCAAATCCTTAACCAGACGCCCCATACGCAGCGATTCGTCATGAATGACCTGGATCAGCTCACTGCTTTCTTCGGGGGATGAAGCCATCCCGTCCAATAAAGCCTCACTGTACCCTTGCATCATCGACAATGGCGTGCGGATTTCATGGGAGACATTAGCTACGAAGTCTCTGCGCATCTTTTCCAGACGCACCTCTTCCGTCACATCCCGCAGTACAGCAACTACTCCCCGGATGCTGCCTTCAGAATATAACGGTGCCATATGAACAGACCAGACGCCCTGCCGTACATGTACATTGGAGCGGTCATCGCCACCTTGCTTCAAGGTGCTTAAAAATAAAGGACGCAGGGGAGGAGGAACACTGCTCTCAGCCGTTTCGGGATGGAGCTCAGCATCACTCGCATGTTCCCACTGCAAATCGCTCCAGCTCTCTAGCAGAGCTTGGCCATGCGGATTGGTCAAAATAATCTGCCCTTCAATGTCAAAGGTGATCACAGCATCGCTCATACTGCGCAGTACGCTAGACAGATGCCCCTTCTCATGATGCAGACTGCGAATGTTCTCTTCAAGCTCCTCAGCCATGTGGTTAAAGGAAGTAGCCAACTGGCCAATTTCATCACTTGTGACAAGCGTAAGCCTTGTTCCGTATTCACCCCGGCGAATGTTATTCGCAGCTTCAATGACACGCTGCATCGGCTGAGTAATTTTGGTAAACAAAAACAATGCAAAAAATGTCGTCAAAGAAAATCCGATCATACAAGTATACATAAATAAACGTTTGATATCTCCGGAATTGGCAAAGTTACTGTCTATGTAGGGAAGCAAAAATAACCCCAAGGTAATAAGCACGACAGCGACCAGGCAGATGATCGTAACCCACAGTTTGCCGACAAGACTTCTCCAGAAGTTCACTTATTTAGGTACCTCTAGTTTGTAGCCTACGCCCCATACGGTCGTAATCATCGCTGCAGATTCCGGTGATACTTTATTCAGTTTTTCACGAAGACGTTTTACGTGAGTATCTACAGTACGCAAATCTCCGAAAAATTCATAATTCCAGACATCCTTAAGCAGTTCTTCACGAGAAAATACTTTATCAGGCGAAATAGCCAAATAATGCAGAAGTTCATATTCTTTAGGTGTCAAACTTACTTCTTCACCACCAGCAGTCACACGGTGAGCATCATGTTCAATAATAAGATGAGTAAATACAATGTTATTGCTGGAATTGCTCTCCTTGGACAAGAAAGCAGTTGCCGAAGAACGGCGCATAATAGCCTTCACCCGGTAAATGACTTCACGTGGACTGAAGGGCTTCACAACATAATCGTCTGCGCCCATCTCAAAGCCTTGGACACGGTTGATCTCTTCGCCTTTAGCTGTAAGCATTAAGACCGGTGTTGACTTCACTCCTCTGAGTCTTGTCAGCACTTCCATCCCATCGATGCCAGGCAGCATAACATCCAGCAAAATTAGACCGTAGTCATTTGCTGTTGCTTTACGAAGAGCGATTTCTCCGTCTTCCGCTTCATCGATTTCATAACCTTCTTTTTCAAGATACATCTTTAGCAGGCGGCGAATGCGTTCCTCATCATCCACTACCAGAATTCTGTTTAAATGATCTGCCATTTCACTACAACCCCTTCATCAATACAGTAGAACGTAACCTTTAAACCATTGTGCAACGTTAACAGGTAAACTATGCTCAGTCCGTCCCCGCGTAAGAATGAAGTCCGGCGATGACTAAATTAACGCCAACCAGAGTAAACATTACGACCAGGAAGCCAAGCACAGCCAGCCAGGCAGATTTTCTTCCTTGCCATCCACGAGCCAAACGTAAATGAAGATAAGCGCTATAGAAGAGCCAAGTGACAAGCGCCCAGACTTCCTTAGGATCCCATCCCCAGAATCTTCCCCAAGCGATTTGCGCCCATATCATTGCAAAGATCAAAGCGCCTAATGTGAAAATAGGAAAGCCAATGGCTATCGCCCTATACGTAATCTCATCTAGATCGCCCTCATCAATTCCGTCCATCACTGGGTGTAAAGCAGTACCCAGCGGTTTACGTACGATCAAGCGAAGAACTCCGTAGAGGATTAATCCCGAAAGGAGTGACCAAATTACAGTATTAAACTTCCGTCCAGCATTTACACCATTCATCCAAGATGGTGCCTCAAAGAGTGGTTCTTTTATGCCAAGAAACGACTGGAAGCTCTCAATTTCGCTATTGTGAGGTGCCACAATCGGCGGCATTCGATAACTCACTTTCTCTATTGTACTATTTTCCTGCCCGGGGCTGTCAATCGTAACGTTCGTACGGACAAAAACAGTTTCATAGCCTGCTCCGCGGAATGCAAAAACAGAACCCAGAAACCCAATTATAACAATGATTGAAAAGAGAGTAAATTCGACCAGCCTCTGTTGCTTGCGATCCGCCTTCTCTTTACTGGAAAAATTGACTGTTCGCAGCAGATACATCAGTCCCGCCGCAAACCCTACTGCGAAGAAGGATTCACCTAGTGCAGCCAGTGTTACGTGAATCTTTAAGTAGTTCGATTGAAGAGATGGAATCAGCGGCTGTACTTCCTGTGGAAATACTGCGGCATAAGCCATCACAATAATACTGATTGGAACTGCAAAAAGACCCAAGATTACCTTACGATAAATAGCGTACATCACAGTAAAGGCAACCATCACCATCATCGATAAAAAAGTCATGAACTCATACATGTTGCTGACCGGAATATGCCCTGAGCCCGCCCAGCGTGTAAAGAAATAAATAAGATGAAAGATAAGACCTATTGAAGAGAAAATAAAAGCAATTTTGCCCCAACGTGCGGTATGTTCCTCCGGCTTGCGGCCTGACCACTTGCGACCCATGATGGCGATAGTGAATAACATAAACGAACCGCTGTATAATAAAAATGCGGCAATAAAGACAGCGCTGCTGATGTCGAGCAAGCTCATGAAAGGCCTCCTCCATTATCTAATGATTTTTCATCGACTACCAGATCTACTTTTTCTAAAATAGAAACGATCTCACGGCGGAACCCGAACCAGTTCTTGTTCGTATGTCCTCCGAGGATAAGCTCCCCGTTAGCAACGGTAAGCCAGATACGTCTATGCTGCCAGTAGAAGCCAAGCACTAAACCCAGCATCACGATTGCTGCACCTAGCCATACAAACGGCATTGCACGATCAATACGTATATTCAAGTAAGTAGTCGATTCCGAAAAATCAACGTCGCTCATGTTGTCCACTTCAAGCTCAAGAAATCTATTGCTCCCGCCAAGCTTATCGTTAATGGCAGCCTGTTGAAACTGCGCCTTATCCACCTGTTTAGGAAAATAGAAATACTGCTGCCCTTCCGCCGGGAGATCCGGACCTTGTATCAGGAACAAAAAAGCAGGTGCATTCGGATAAGGTGATTTGGAAATCGGCTGGCCCTCCTCATTTAGACCAAAATCCATATACTTTTCTTTCAAAGTTAAAGTATAAGGACCCGCCTGAATTGCCCGCTGAGGGTTCTTCATGTCCAGCTTAAATTTGCCGTACGCCTCGCCAGTGGTGGAATTCTTAAGCTCAGGCTGTACCGAACGCAGCACAGGGGTCAGATCATAATCAAACTGATACGCTTTCAATCCTTTATAATCCAAAGGTGAATTTACTTGGATATCATGTTTCGTCACCTCGGATAGCTGCGGTTCCTTCGAAGGGTCTCCACAATCCGCGGTGCATTCATAAAGCACAGCTTGGGTCTGGAATAGCTTTGGAAGTATTTTTTTGCCGCGAAATTCCTCAGGCATCTCTTCCTCCGTATAAAACTCCACGGTAAATTTCTCATTTTTCAAATAATAGGTGGTGTCCGGAATCTGTGTGATCTCCCCTTGCGGGAAAGCAAGATGCTGATCCATGTTCAGTCCCGGCAATCCTCTTGCTAATACAGCAAGTAAAAAAATAATTAAGCCAATATGTATTACATAAGGTCCCCAGCGGCTGAAGCGATGTTTCTCTGCCAGCAGAGCCCCTCCATCCGTCTTCACGCGATAGCCCTTTTTACGCATAGGCTGAATTACCCGGGCTACCCAAGCTTCTGGTTCCTCTTGTACTTCAGTCACTAACACAGCTTTTTGCCGAGTTAAGAACTGACGATGTTTCCGAATCTTCTGTCTGGTTAAGGCCTTATAGAGCGGAAGTACTCGATCCAAGCTACAGATCACAAGTGAAGCGCCGATCATTACGAGTAGAGTTACAAACCACCAGGATTCGTATGTATGTGAAAGTCCAAGTTTGTGATAAATATATCCGGCTGTTCCGTACTCTTGCTTGTAATAAACTGAGGCATCAATATTAAGAAAAGTACTCTCCTGCGGGAAAATCGTCCCCAGCATAGAGCCTATAAGTGTCAACACGATCAGGTAGATCGCTATTTTGACGGAAGAGAAAAAGTTCCACACCCGATCAATAATCCCCGGGTTAACGCGCTGAGATCGGCGAGCTACGCCATCGTAACGCATTTCCAAATTCTCGCCCCAGTCTGATTCCTTCCCCAACGGCTTCCCGCATGCTTCGCATAAAACAGTACCTACAGGGTTCTGGTGACCACATTCACATTTGGTGTTGGTTATAAATGCCTCGCGTTCACTCATCAATCCACCAGCTTCCCAATTTGATCATCAAGTGAATTCAAATCAAGCTGGCCGATATGAATGTTGTCAATTTTACCCTTGGAATTAATGAATAAGGTAGTTGGCAGCGGAGAAATACCATAACTTCGTACAGCATCACGTCCAGTGTCCATCAAAATCGGAAAATCGATGTTTACCTGCTTCACAAAATTCTCGACAGTCATCCGGTCTTCGCCCACATTAATGCCTAAGACCACTACGTCTTTGTCCTTCCATTTCTCCCATTGCGCTTGGAGAGCCGGCATTTCTTTGACACAAGGTGCACACCAAGAGCCCCAGAAATTAAGCACAATAGTCTTGCCCTTATATTCGTCTAGGGTATGAGCCAGACCGTCAAGCCCAAGCAAATCAAAGGAAGGTGCTTTGCTCCCTTCCTCTGGTTTGCCGCTTCCCCCAAATACAGAGGAACCGATGGCATAACCGCCCACTATAACAATTAGAAACAGAATCACGATTTGAATTGGTTTTCTTGCTTTACCCACACGTAAAGCCCCCTTCTGTGACGCAACTCATACTTATGTTGTAAGGTGTGAACATCCTATGAACATTATAGCGAATTTCGTCACAGCTTTAGGGGGTTTAATTGTGAATATTCTGTGTCTTTATGACTCTTTACGTGGAGTTCTTTCTTTAAGCAATCCTGCTTTGGCAATTTGCTGCAGATGGTTAATTTCATCCTTGGTCAAATGACGGTAAGAGCCACGTTTGAGATTTTGCAGCATAATATCCCCGAATGAAATCCGTTTCAGACGGAGTACGGGGTGTGAAATCGCATCAAACATGCGTCGTACCTGACGGTTACGTCCCTCGTGAATCGTGATGCTGATAACCGCTTCCTTGTTTGCCTCATCAATATCCTTGTACTCTACTTCCGCAGGCGCTGTCATGCCATCTTCCAGCTTGATGCCAGCTTTCAACTTGTCCAATGCAGTGCCATGCGGTATACCCTTGACCGTAGCATGATACGTCTTAGGTACATGATGCTTCGGATGAGTCAGCAAGTTAGCAAAGTCCCCATCATTCGTCAGCAGCAGCAAACCTTCCGTATCGTAATCGAGCCGGCCTACAGGGTAAACCCGTTCAGTAATTCCTTTTAGGTAGTCAGTTACAACCTTACGACCCTTTGGATCGGAAGCGCTTGTGATTACTCCCTTAGGTTTGTTGAACATAATATAGATTTTGTTCTCGCCCCGGATCAGTCTACCGGAAACTTTAATAATATCTGTTGCGGGGTCTACCTTCGTGCCAAGCGTAGTTACGAGTTCCCCGTTGACTTCCACTTTACCGGCCAAAATCATTTCTTCACACTTGCGTCTGGACGCCACACCGGCCTGCGCCAAAATTTTCTGTAATCTTTCCATATTCGACTAGTCACCTCAGATCAATGATAACCATCAGAGGGATAAATCACAAGTTCATTCCAAGGAAAAAATGCTCCTGGGCAGGAATTATTGTGGGGTTCGATGATTAAAGGGGAGATTTGGTAGCGTTCTACTAATTCTAAAACGAGTTTAGCCGTTGCAAAAAGCTGCTCCTGCCTTCCGGATATTGGAGGATCGCCCACTTTCTTACCAAAATCACCTTCCAAACAAATATGAATATACTCCGGATCTGTCAGTAGCGGTGCTGCATAAATTGCGCCATCCACTCCTACCCAGAAGTCAAAACCTTTACCGTTAATGGATGTGCAGCTAGAATGATGCAGAATAAAACCTTTATAGTTCATTGCGGAATGCCCCCCTCCACATTGCTGCAATAGCATATGTTCAGGGGGGCAATGGGGTGACTATCCAAATAATAGCAAACACACAGCGATCGCGGCGACAAAGCCGACAACATCGGAGAACAGGCCAACCTTAAGCGCATAACGGCCATTCCGTACGCCTACAGCTCCAAAGTAAACGGTCAAAACATAAAGCGTAGTATCTGTGCTCCCCTGTATGGTGGAAGCAATCATACCAATTAAAGAATCCGGGCCATGCACACGGATTAGATCCGTAGTGTAAGCTAGCGACCCAGTCCCCGTAAGCGGCCGCAGAAGACCAAGCGGCAATACTTCTGCCGGAACACCAAGCCCCCGCAGGGCTGGGGATATGAAGCCCATAAAAAAATCCAGCGCACCGGAAGCGCGAAAAACGCTGATCGCAACCAGCATCCCCACAAGATGGGGAATAATCGCAATGGCCGTGCCAAACCCATCTTTCGCACCTTCAACAAAGGATTCGTAGACTGGCACTTTGCGCGTAAAAGCATAGAGCGGGATGAACGTGATCATGACCGGAATCGCCCATGCCGATATGAGACTGATAAACTGGTACAAATCACGTTCACCCTTTCAATGAGGAATTAGGGAGTGTTGTCTTCGCCAAAGGAGGAACCCCGGACTTTGCTGAAGGGGGCTTCGGCGGTTTGCGCAATAAAGTCAACCTTCGGAAAAACCGGTCTGCCGCAATCGCTGCAAGTGTAGCCACGGCCGTTGCTGCAAGTGTTGTACCTACTATGCCTGCGGGATCGGCTGAACCATAGTTTAACCGGATGGCAATCAGTGTGGCCGGGATAAGCGTAATGCTTGCTGTGTTAAGCGCTAGAAGAGTACACATGGCTGGTGTCGCGGTCTCTTTATCAGGGTTGAGCTTTTGCAGCTCCTGCATCGCCTTGATGCCCATTGGCGTTGCGGCATTGCCTAGTCCGAGCAGATTAGCACTCATATTGGAGAGAATATATCCTATGGCAGGATGCCCTTTCGGCACATCAGGGAATAAAAAAGCTACGACAGGGCCAAGCACCTTGGCAATCTTTTTAAGCAAACCTGCATCTTCTGCTATCTTCATAATCCCAAGCCAGAACACAAGCACACTGATTAAGCCAAAACTTACCGTTACCCCACTCTTGGCTCCGTCGAATACGGCGGCTGTAAACTCATCCATTCTGCCGTTAACGGCGGCGAACAGAAAACCGATGATGATCATTCCTAGCCAAATCCCGTTAATCATGGATACGCCTCCTTCTTCATTCATCAGCCCATTTTCTTATTTCGAACTCGCTCCCATTTCAAATAGAGCCTTCAGTGCACTGCCCAGCGCCTGGAACCAATTATTTGCCGGGTAAGCCTGTGCTAGTGTTGGACTGTACTTTTTCATATAAGCAGATTGCTCAGGAGGCAGGTTCTCAGGAGTATACACCGGCACGCGACCTATTTCTTTTCCGCCCAGCTCCAGCACAAGCGCCCCTTGCAATCCAAAATTCGCTCGTGTAGCTTCGGCTGAAGCACTTTCCTTCTGATTTAAAACAAGTTTCGTGATCACTCTATTTTGTTCACCTTGTCCAAGTGGATAAGCAAAGGTTTTGGAGGTTACAAAGTTATAGCCCGTCACGGCATCACCACGTTCGATCAGTGTTTTGAGCGGATAGTGATTAAACCCGAAGTTTAACAGGGAAGCATGATCATTCCAGTCATCGCCGTCATTTATAGTAACTGCGACAAGCTGCTGGCCGTTTCTGGTGGCAGAGCTGACAAGGCAGCGCAGTGCTTTTTTGGTATAACCTGTCTTTACACCGTCCGCTCCCTCGTATAAATACAGCATCTTATTTTTGTTTCTCCATTTGTAATCCCATTTCTCATTTGGATTGTCTGCAGTTTTCTCCTGCGTCTTCACAATTTCTTTAAATACAGGATTATGAAGAGCATAAGCGGTCAGAACAGCCAAGTCGTTAGCACTTGAATAATGCCCTTCAGCGTCAAGACCATGGGGATTAGCAAAATGAGTATGGGTTAGCCCTAGCTCCTCAGCCTTAGCGTTCATAAGGTATACAAAACCTTCCTCAGAACCACCGATATGCTCAGCGATCGCCGTTGCTGCATCATTCCCTGAGCGCAGCATCAGGCCATACAGCATATTTTCCAGCGTCATCTCTTCTCCCTGCTGCAAGTAAATAGAAGAGCCTTCTTTCGCATAGGCATTTTTTCCTACTTTGACTTTAGAGGCTAAATCACCATTCTCAATGGCGACGAGGGCGGTCATAATTTTGGTCAAGCTGGCAATAAGCATAGGCTCATCCCCACGGCTGCTGTACAAAATACGCCCAGATTCCACATCAATCAGTGCCGCTGCTCTTGCATGTGTAGAGATAGAGCTGTTCTCGGCCTGAATTGAAGATAGCGGCGCCAGAAGCAGCAGCGAAAGGCACAATATTAAGGCGAATGGCCATTTACGGGTTATTGTCTTCATGTTCATCCTCCGGCTTCTTATCGGATCTTAAGTAAAAGTGTTTATGTTGTACAAGTGTATGCGGACCAGCCTTAGGGTATGTCCACTCCTTGGGATGTTCCACACAAAATATCCCCACAACGTGAGGCTTTGCTTCGATACATTCTCAGGTAATTTGCGGGGATCAAAATATACTTTCTGACACGTCAAAAAAGGGACACCGCCTGTGTATGGCGATATCCCCGAGGCTATTTGTAGAATTATGTGTACCTAATGAGTTGAAGATTGAGATGTACTTGGATCGGTTTTAACAGGTGCTGCTGCCGGTGTGGCAGGTGTTGGCGGCGTTTGAGCTGCAGCATTGCCGGTTTGGAACATCGTTTGAATTTTGTCGATGAGCCCTGGTGTTGCATCGATGATTTTTTCGAATAGGTGAGTTTGATTGTCCAGAGGGACAATATTCACTCCATCCTTACCTACCACTAAAAAAGCGATCGGTCGAATGGAGACGCCTCCCCCGCTACCTCCACCAAATGGAAGCATTTTGACTCCACCTTGGGAGCTTGAACCACTTATAGAATCTTCTACTCGATAATCACTACCACCAGCAGCAAATCCAAAGGCAACTTTACTGATAGGCAGGATAATGCTGCCGTCAGGGGTTTGTACTGGATCACCGACAATGGTATTCACATCTACCATACCCTTGATATTTTCCATCGCTGTTTGCATTAGGCCTTGAATAGGATGGTCGCTCATATTGTTTCCTCCTTTAATTGAGTACGATTTCTCTTTCTTCTACAGCGTATATCATCCCCACATCCGCCCATTTGTATGTAACTTTCATTTTAAACTTTCCCGTGTGGCTCCTGACGCATCTGTTTCAGCAGATTTCTCCAATGGCCGATCCCGCCTTTTTCACGCAAGACACGCCGAGATAGCCGCATTAAGGCATACAAAGTATAGCCGACTGACATTTTCCCCTTACAGACAAACTCCATTGCAAAACAAAGCTCATCTTCAAAAACAGGCTTAACAAAAATTCGAGGATGCTGCTGCAATTTCACCCACTGCGAAATAAAACCAACAATACTCCATTTCAGGCCCCAAACCGCTCCCGATGCGGTCGCAGTGTCTGCTGCATCACCAAGAGAGAAATCGGTGGACCAATCGAGCTTTGATATTTTGACATGAGCTACAGTCTCTTTTAACCATTCCTTCAAGCCGCGTGTAGATTTCACAGCTTGGTTAACATTGGCGCGCCAGTGCATTACTCTTTCTTTATCAAATATCTCTTCTTTTACGGTATCTACACCTGTCGTCGCAGTCCCTGTCTCTTTAAACTTTCCCCACACACCCTGCTCCAATCCCTTAAAGACCAATTGGGGAAGTTCATAGTGAAGCTTTATCAAACCAAAAAGAGAGGTAACATCTAATTCGAGCAGGTCATTTTTTCCATGTTTATAACACCGTATGCGGAAATCGATAGATGAAGACAGGACCAAGATCAGTGCCAGTACAAGCAAAACAAGGGGAATTGCAAGCCATAACGTCACGTATTTACCTCCAAGAAACCTTAATAATGGGAACCTTTGGTTTAGTATGGCAATTTAAGCTGGAAAAAATTCGGGGTTTGTATAAAAAATATGAGCTTAAATAAAATAGGGACTGTCCCAAACCACATAAATGGTTTAAGGGCAGTCCCTTCAATACAATTATTAGCGTTCTCGTACGAACTAAGGCTGCTCGACATCCTCAAAAGTCATTTGAGTATCCAGCTTATTGAACAATAGCTGTGTCTCTTCTTCCAAATTATCCGTGGACTCAAAATTTGTTGGTTCCGGCAGATCCTTTAGACTGGCAAGACCAAAGCTCTCCAAGAAGGATTTAGTCGTCCCGTACAAAATTGGCCGGCCTACCGCTTCCGCACGACCAACCTCATGAATCAAATCCTTGTTATTCAGCGTATGAATTGCGCGTTCCGACTTCACACCCCGGATCTCTTCAATCTCCACCCGCGTAATCGGTTGGCGATAAGCCACGATTGCGAGAGTCTCTAAGGCAGCCTGAGACAAGGTTGATCTGGATGGTGAATAGGCCAGACGCTCAAAATAGTGGGCATGATCAGGCAATGTAGCCAGCCGATAATTCCCGGCAATTTGCACTACCTGTAAGCCCCGCTCCTGTGCTACATAATCTTCTTTTAGTTCCTCTAATGCTCCAGCCGCAAGCTCTGGGCGCTGTTCCGTAATTTCAGCCACTTGGCGTACGGAGATTCCTTCATCCCCTGATAGAAACAGCAGGCCTTCAATAATCGATTTCAGCGTTTTGTAATCCATTGAAGTGTTCTCCTCCTCTCCACTCCATTACGATGTCATCAAACAATTTCTCTTGGTAGCAAAAAATCGCCTTCATTTTCATCAGTTCCAGAATCGCAAGAAAAGTAACTACGATTTCGTGCCGTGCCATTTCATCGTGAAGCAGTGCCGAGAAATGCAGCTTTCCGCCTGTTCCTCTGCGCTGCAGCGCATCTGATACATCACGTATACGATCTTTTACCGATATTTCATCCCGGGTGATCCGCTGGTAAGAAGACCTTCTGGCAGCCTTACTTAGCGCTTTACGAAAAGCGGCTATTAAGTCTGAAGTATGTAGTCCTTTTAGCGTTTGATCAATCTCTTCTGGCACGAATGGACCCAAATCCTCAGGCTCCTTCGTAAAAATCAAGCTCCGCTCGCTCTCCATATCCATTAAATGTACAGCAATACTCTTGAACTTACGATACTCAATCAGTCGCTGAACAAGTTCAGCTCGTGGATCAAATTCATCCTCTTCGTAATATTCAAAATCATCGATCTCAATGACCGGTGGTTTGGGCAGCAATAGCTTGCTCTTTATAGATAAAAGGGTAGCGGCCATCACGAGAAATTCACTCGTAATATCCAATTCAAGCTCCTGCATGCTACGCAGGTATTCCATATACTGTTCGGTGATCTCGGCGACCGGAATGTCCTGGATGTCGATTTCCGCCTTATCAATTAAATGCAAGAGCAGATCCAGCGGACCTTCAAACGTCTCCAGCTTGTACAATACAGTCACGAAGCATCCTCCCGCCAAAAAAAGTAAAGTGCAGCGCCCGTCTGGACGCTACACAAGTAGAAAGGGCTCTTATAATCCATGCTTTCTTCTTATACTATAAATAAGCACGAATTCGACTGATTCGTCAATAGCTGACTTACTTAAACAGTTTGTTAAGATTCGCCATTTCAATCGCAGCAGTCGCAGCATCCCAGCCTTTATTGCCTGCTTTGGTTCCTGAACGCTCGATGGCCTGTTCAATATTTTCAGTAGTGACTACGCCAAAAATGGTCGGCACGCCGGTCTTAAGATTGATAGCGGCTACTCCTTTGGCAACTTCATTACATACATAATCATAGTGTGTAGTGGAACCACGGATAACCGTTCCTAAGGTGATTACAGCGTCGTATTTGCCGCTTTCAGCCATTTTTTGCGCGATCAAAGGAATTTCAAATACCCCTGGAACCCAAGCAACATCCACTTCATCATCACCAACACCATGGCGTTTAAAGGCATCAAGTGCACCTGACAAAAGCTTGCTGGTAATAAATTCATTAAAACGTCCTACAACAACTCCGTATTTTAACCCCTCAGAAACTAAGTGTCCTTCTAAATATTTCGGCATATCCATCATCTACCCTTCGTTTTTTATAATGTATGTTTAAGCTTTCGAATCCTCATTTTGTTCAATATCGTCAAAAGACAGCATATGTCCAAGCTTCGCTTGCTTCGTGTGGAGATAATTGGTGTTGTCCTTGTTCTCCGGCATTTGTATCGGCACGCGCTCAACGACTTCCAACCCATAACCCTCCAGCCCTTTGATCTTACGCGGGTTGTTCGTGAGCAGACGGATTTGGCGCACACCCAGATCCTTCAGAATCTGTGCTCCAATTCCATAGTCACGCAGATCTGCTGGAAAACCAAGCTTTAGATTCGCATCTACAGTGTCAAGACCTTCCTCTTGCAGCTTGTAAGCCCGAAGCTTATTGATAAGGCCAATGCCTCTGCCTTCTTGGCGCATATAGAGTAACACGCCCCTACCGGCAGTTTCGATCTGCCGCAGTGCAGCTTCAAATTGCGGGCCGCAATCACAGCGATGGGAGTGGAATACATCACCAGTCAGGCATTCGGAATGTACACGTACAAGCACTGGCTCATCGCCGGAAATATCGCCTTTTACCAAAGCTACATGCTCTTTATCATCCACTTCATTTGTATAAGCAATGGTCTGGAAATCTCCAAAATCGGTAGGAAGTCGTACAGACACTTCGCGTGTGACGAGTTGTTCTTTTTCGTTGCGATAATGAATAAGATCCTTGATACTGATCAGCTTAAGATCATGCTTGCGGGCTATTTCGATTAGATCAGGTAAGCGGGCCATTGAGCCATCTTCCTTGATAATCTCGCAAATGACACTGGCTGGATAAGCGCCACACATCCGCGCTAGATCAACAGCAGCCTCCGTATGTCCGGAGCGGCGCAGAACGCCACCTTTTTTCGCAATCAGCGGGAACATATGCCCCGGTCTGCGGAAATCAGCAGGTTTCGCTTTTGGATCGATCATGGCTTTAACGGTCAAAGATCTTTCCCCCGCAGAGATCCCAGTGGTTGTATCTTTATGGTCAACAGATACGGTAAAAGCCGTACCGTGATTATCGGTATTGTGGGTTACCATAGCTTGCAGTTCAAGTTCTGCCGCACGCTCTTGGGTAATAGGCATACAAACCAATCCACGTCCCTCAGTAATCATAAAATTGATGACCTCTGGTGTCGCACGTTCAGCAAGGGCTATAAAATCCCCTTCATTCTCACGATCTTCATCATCCACTACAATGATGACTTTACCGCGCATTAAGTCATATATTGCTTCTTCAATCGGATCCAAGACACTTTCCTTTTTCGATTGCTCGCTCATGATCCTATCCTCCTAAAAGCTTTACGAAAGATTATTCCCTTCTTCGTAAGCAAACTCTTTATTTAAACAAACCCGTTCGCCGCCAAAAAATCATGACTAATCCCGGAGCGGCTCTCGCCTTCCTCATCTTGGGCGGCTGAGCCATAATGCAATAAATGATCTACATATTTGCCAAGTACATCACACTCGATATTTACACTATCCCCAGCCCGTTTGTGCGTCAGAACTGTTTCCCCTAACGTATGCGGAATAATGGACACTGCAAGCGATGTGGCTGTAGTCTTCACTACAGTTAAACTAATGCCGTCGATCGTGATCGATCCCTTGGGGATAATATATTTAAATAGTGATTTACGATCCGGTGCAATCTCGAATACAACAGCATTCTGATCACGTTTTACACTTTTAATAATGGCAGTGCCATCAACATGTCCTTGAACAATATGCCCTCCAAAACGCCCGCCGGCTGCCATCGCTCGTTCCAGATTCATCCGGCTGCCGGGCTTCAGCTCCTTCAGATTGCTATTCCGGTAGGTCTGCGGCATTACATCCACTGTAAAGGAATGATCGCCCAAAGTTGTCGCAGTGAGACAAACCCCATTGACGGACACACTGTCACCGATTTTTAGATCATCCATGATGACCGAAGCGGCAATATTCAGCACCATCATTTCCCCACCGGCGGAGACACTGCGCAAAACACCAACCTCTTCAATTAATCCGGTGAACATGATATCCCTCCTAAAAAGCATTACTTCCTAAATTAACTTCTTGCATAGCTTTTGTTAGCGTACCGGAGTACCGCTGATACATACATTATCTCCTAGCACTTTTACTTCCAATCCTTCAAGTGAGATCGCATCCTTCATCAGCTCTACACCCGGAAATACGAAAGTCCCTTTCGCTTCTGCACCACCGCCGACAATTTTTGGAGCGAAGAAAAGAATCACACGATCCACTAGCCCACTCTCCAGCATCGCGCCATTCAGCGTCCCCCCGCCTTCCAGTAAAATAGAGCCTATCTCCATTTCGCCAAGAGATATCATGGCCGCCTTCAGATCCACTCTTGGACCTGCTCCGCACACAACGATTTGAATGCCTGCTTCCAGCAGTGCAGCCTTTTTAGCAGGATCTGCAGCATCGGTTGTTACAATAAGTGTAGGCGCTAGACCATCACATACAACTGCCGAATCCAGAGGAATACGTAGCCCGGAATCAATGATGATCCGCGTCGGGTTAATGCCAGGCACTTCTGTTCTTGTTGTCAGAGAGGGATTATCAGCAATCACTGTATTCACACCGACCATGATACCCTGATGCCGATGCCGCAGCGTATGTACGATCTCCCGCGCTTCCCCATTCGAAATCCATTTACTGTCACCAGATTTGGTAGCTAGATTGCCATCAAGTGTACTTGCACTCTTCAGCGTAACAAAAGGTTGTTTTGTCAAAATATATTTGATAAAACGCTCATTTAATCGAAGCGCGCGATCACGCAACAAACCGACTTCGACCTCAATCCCTTGGTCACGCAGCATTTGGATTCCTCTTCCTGCCACCTGGGGGTTGGGGTCTTCACAAGCAACTACAACCCTAGCTACCCCTTCATCGATCAGCCTTTGGCTGCAAGGTGGAGTTTTTCCATAATGGCTGCACGGTTCTAGTGTGACATATGCCGTACTGCCCTGTGCCTGCCCAGCTGCCATATTCAAGGCGTGCACCTCGGCATGCCCCGTACCTCGCTGTAAATGAGTTCCGAGTCCAATCATTGCTCCATTCTTCACCACAACGCAGCCAACAACAGGGTTAATTCCCGTCTGTCCTTGGGCACGTTCGGCCATGTCCAGTGCTAGGGACATATAAAACTCATCATTCATGTTGTCCATCTCTTCCTCCTATCCACTGCTGTCAATTCTTAAGCTAAAAAAAACAGAAAAACCCATCTCATTCTCCAGGAGGAGTTCAAGATGGGTTATGCGAGAGTTCATCGGCAGTCCAAATAAAAGTGTGCTTAAATAGCCGTCAATTGACGGGTATTGTGAAATATCGCACATGATTATATGAAAACACTGCGGTCCGCCAGTCCATTGCAGACAAGCGGTTAACCTCTCCTTCTTCCATCCAGACTATACTGTCGGTCCCGGAATTTCACCAGGTCCACCGTTCGCGTCAACAACGCGAGCCGGGTAGCGGACTGAGCACTGTAGATAAACTGAATAAGTTATTTCTACAACAGCATCACCGCCGGTAGGGAATTACACCCTGCCCTGAAGGATTGATCCTTTATTTAATTGAGATTCAAGTTTTCCTTACTAACAAAATTATCACTTACACCAGCGAAATGCAAGTGCGTTTATTATATTTACTTAAAATTTGTAACTAGATTATAGATTGTACTGAGTTTATAAAAGGAAACCAAGAAGCGCCAGGACAAGGACTCCTGGCGCTTCTTGGTTATATTTCAGGATTACAAACCACGTTCTTGTTGTTTCAAAAGATCACGAATTTCCGTAAGCAGCACGATATCCTCTGCAGGTGCTGGAGTCTCTACCACTTCAACTTTAACGGCTTCTTTGCGCTGAAATTTATTGGCGAGCTTAATCACCAGAAAGATAGAGAAGGAAATAATAAAGAAATCAACAACCGATTGTAAAAATAGTCCGTAAGGTATTTTCAGGTCCGTAGTGACTTCAAGCACCCGGTCCTTTAAATCTATACCACCCGTAAGCAAACCTGCAATTGGCATAATAATGTCATTTACTAATGAAGTTACAATCTTTCCGAATGCAGCTCCAATAATGACCGCAACCGCTAAATCAAGAACATTTCCTTTTAAGGCAAAAGCTTTAAATTCTTTCCACATATACCAAATAACCCCCAACATATATAATTTGAAATTATTATAGCATAGTAGCTTCCTATTTCTTAAGACTTGTTAAGAAACTATTAAGTTTCCCTTTACTTTTATCTGCCACCGCTGTTAAGAAGTTTCCTGTTAAATAAAGTTTAAGAATTATTTCTTACATGATAGAGCCATGGCTGAAAATGTATTATCTACAAATCAACACATGGATTGAGGTACAGCGATCAGAGCAAACTAAAAGGAAAAACCAAACTGGCATAATGCTGTGGGGGATTTGGTCTTTTATTCCACTAATTTATTAGCTGCTATACAGTACCTTTGCCTTCACTGGTCTTCAAATGAGGCTTCCAAACAAGAAAATGTTGTATACTTCTTATAGCAAGAATTGCGCTTTACAAGCAAGAAAGGACGCTGAGAAATGCACAACGCAACGCTGCTATTGGTGGACGACGAAGCCGAGATTATTAAACTAATGCAGATCTATCTGGAGAACGAGGGTTACCGGCTGTTAACTGCCAAAGACGGGCTGGAAGCACTCGAAATTATCAATAGAGAGATTATAGACCTCATGGTTCTTGATATCATGATGCCTAATATGGACGGCATTGAGGCTTGTATTAAAATTCGTGAAACGCAAAAATTTCCGATCATCATGTTATCTGCTAAAGGGCAGGAACTTGATAAAATCACCGGACTAAGCGTAGGTGCAGATGATTATGTTACGAAACCTTTTAGTCCGCTGGAGTTAGTTGCCCGTGTTAAATCCCAGCTGCGCAGAACTCGAAATTACATGGCAGATCTAAACGCCGCCAAACAGGATGAAATCATCATTGATGGCCTGGTTATTAATTCGGTTACGCATGAAGTAAGTGTGGATGATCACCCAGTTAAGCTTACCCCGCGAGAATTTGCGATTCTAGAGCTGCTCGCCCGTAATAAGGGACAAGTCCTAAGCATGGAGCAGATCTACGCCAAAGTATGGAAAGAACAATTCCTGGAAAGCAACAATACACTTATGGTGCATATTCGTAAAATCAGAGAAAAAATAGAAGAAAATCCGCGTAAACCACAATACTTAAAAACGGTATGGGGCGTTGGCTACAAACTGGAAAAAGGAGGTCCTTCTAGTTGAACTTTAAACGATTCGATACCCTATCCTGGAAAATAGTTGGCTTCAGCTTAACGAGCCTAGCACTCACCGCTTTAATCTTAATGGGCGGCTATTACGGCACTTCACTATTGCTGTGGTTAAATCCTTCACGCTCCTTTTGGGGAGTCAGACTCATTCTCTGGGTGATCAATACCATTGGATCAACGCCAGTTGTGATTCTAATAGGGATTCCTTTATTTATTTTTTTCATCCTAAAACTGTCCAGAAATACAACTAAGAATCTTCATAACATTACGAGCGGAGTTCAGGCCATTGCGGATGGCAATTTATCTTTCACGGTGCCGGTAACAGGTACGGATGAACTCGGAAAGCTCGCAGAAAATATGAACACTATGGCTGGCAAGCTAAAATCTGCTATAGAGGAAGAACGAGCCGCTGCAAAAGCCAAAAACGACCTAATCACAGGTGTGTCTCATGACCTCCGAACCCCACTAACCTCTGTTCTCGGATTCCTTGAATATGTGGAGAAGGATCGTTATAAAAATGAGGTTGAACTGCGTTATTATGTGAATATTGCCTATGAGAAATCTCTGACTCTTAAAAAGCTAATCGACGATTTGTTTGAATACACTCGCGTCAGCAGCAGCGGATTACCGCTAAATATTGAGCCTGTAGATCTCGGCAAGCTGCTCGAACAGCTGATTGAGGAATTTGCACCCGTACTGGAACAAGCAGATATGAGCTACCGCATTCATACGGATACAGCTCCTCTGATTATCAACGGAGATGCGGACGAGCTGGTGCGATTGTATGAGAACCTATTTACCAATGCCGTAAGATACGGTAAGGAAGGGAAAACTCTAGACATTTCTGTTGTTAGAAAAGACGATAGAATAGTTGCTCTGTGTACGAATTACGGTACTCCTATCCCTGCATCCGACCTCCCCCACTTATTTAAACGCTTTTATCGTGTCGATAAATCCCGCTCCCGAGAGACAGGCGGAAGTGGCTTAGGGCTCGCCATAGCCAAGAGTATTGCAGAGCTTCACGGCGGAACCATTACAGCCAAAAGCACACGCAAACAAACTGAATTTGAAACCTCTTTCCCTGTGAGCGAATGATGCTTTCGGGGATTTTTTGTACAATCTCAACCATTAAGAAAATGATAAGAATTCATAACATAAAGCCTTAAGATCTCTGACTTATAGTGATTTCATACTAAATCTGCTATAAGTGAGGATTGTTGTTATGCTATTTAATTCGTATCCCTTTATGTTTGGTTTTCTGCCTATCGTGCTGGCCGGATATTTTATTCTGAATCGTCTTCGTCTCACACTCTGTGCTAAGGTATGGCTTACCCTCGCCTCTTTAGTTTTTTACGGGTATTGGAACATAAAATATGTTCCTCTAATCTTGTTATCCATCTTTTTTAACTATGTTATGGGCCATTTCATTCATTCCACAACAGCTAAGCGTCGCCGGCCGCTGCTAATCTTTAGCTTAAGCACAAATATTCTATTACTCGGCTATTACAAATACACGGATCTTTTTTATAGAAAATTGGAATGAGGTAACCGCAAGCAACCTTTCTCTGCACCATCTTATATTGCCCTTAGGCATAAGTTTCTTTACCTTTACACAAATCGCCTACCTCGTTGATGTTTACCGGAACCAAGCGCGTGAGTACAATCTTTTGAATTACATGCTATTTGTGACTTTTTTCCCGCATCTGATCTCCGGTCCTATCCTTCATCACAAGGATATGATGCCCCAATTCGATAAACTGCGAAATAAGGTTTGGAATTGGAACAACATACGGAAGGGGACCCTCTTCTTCAGCATCGGATTAGGAAAAAAAGTCATCCTAGCGGATACCCTAGCTGGTTATGCCGATAACGGTTTTGCAACGGCAACATATTTTGTAGATTCATGGGTGGCTATCCTTTCCTATACCTTACAAATCTACTATGATTTCAGCGGCTATACCGATATGGCGATTGGAATAGCACTGCTGTTCAACATCCATCTGCCGCAAAATTTCAATGAACCCTACCGAGCCGTAAGCATCCGCAATTTCTGGAGACGCTGGCATATTACGCTCAGCCATTTTCTTAGAGATTATATCTACATTCCACTTGGCGGCAACCGGAAAAGCTTCTGGATTTCGATCCGAAATGTCATTATTACTTTTCTGCTCGGTGGTTTCTGGCACGGTGCGGGTTGGCTGTTCATCCTGTGGGGGCTCTTGCATGGAGTAGGACAAGCTGTAGAGAAATGTTGGGGACGCTGGGGCTTTTCCCTTCCCAAGTGGTTATCATGGTTGCTGACTTTCATATTTGTGAACATCACATGGGTATTTTTCCGTGCAGAACATATATCGCAGGCATTTCGTTTGTTGAAAGGGATGAGTGGACTTAACGGGGTATCTTTGCAATCTATTGGATCGCTTAAATGGGCAATCATCCTGATTCTCATCTTAATGACGATCATTCTCTGGAATCCCCTTCATCTATTGAACAAACGTAATTTTCAGTATAGCTGGAAAACAGCATTTGTGATGGCATTTATCATTATGTTCTCGCTGTTATTCTTCAACCGAATTACAACCTTTTTATACTTTAACTTCTAGAACTGTAAGGAGGAATGATGATGCTTGCATCACGGCTTCAAAATAATAACAACCCACGTAAATCCCCGGGGAATCATACTAAATCGAAACGTTTCATAGGTTATTTCCTGCTTTTTTTCAGCTTGTTAGCGCTTCTAACAGCACTGATTACTGCTTTTATCGACCCATTACAATTCTATCACCGTCCATCGTGGTATACCCCACTCTTGTCAGAAGAAGAACGTTATCAGAATCCGGGTTTAGCTAAAAATTACGACTACGACAATATTATCATCGGCACGTCTATGACAGAGAACTTTCTTCCCTCTCAAGTAGATGCCAGCTTAGGTGGGACAACCTTAAAGTTATCTATGGAAGGATCCACAGTCGATGAGCATTATAAAATTGCCAAACTTGCCTTGGAGACAGGCAAAGTAAAACAAGTGCTCTGGGGTTTGGATTATTTCTCTTTGAAACTCGCCACAGCCGAAGATGAGGAAGATTTCCCTGACTATCTATATGACGGCAAACTATGGACCGACTACAAATACTGGTTCAATTCATCTGTATATAAACAATTTATAAGCAGCATCAAAAACAACCTGAGTGGTGAAGCTAAACAGGATTTAGAATATTTATACAACTGGGATAACAAAGTAGTGTTTGGCAAGCAATACGTTGCAGAATCTTACCTAATGGCTTGTGACAAGGAGCTGGATTACGGTACTAACGAGGAAAGCATTGAGCAAGTAAAGGGCTATTTTAATACGTATATCCGTCCTCTGCTGAAGGAATATCCCGATGTCCAGTTTTATTTCTACTACCCACCCTACAGCGTTATGCGTCAGGTCGCTTGGTTCGCCAGCAATCCCGTTCGCTTTAACAATCAGCTTGTCATGCGGCAATGGATATTCGAGCAATTTGAACAGTTTCCAAATGTGAAGCTATACGACTTCCAAGCCGAAGCGGATTGGACATTCAACCTAGACCTCTATAAGGATTTAAGCCATCATAATGGTGAGGTTAACACGTGGATAGCAGAAGCTATCGGACAGGACAGTTCTAAATATCGGGTAACTTCCAGCAACATAAAGGCGCTTAATAGCTCGCTGGAATCACAGGCGGAAAGCGCCGTTATGGATAATAACGGAAAAGTTTATCGCAGCAGTGTACAAGTAAATGGATTACCACTAGCACTTAACATCCGTTTAGTGCAAGGAAATAAAGAATTATGTCTGCCCGCCAAAGATATCGGGACAGCCCTGGGTGCATCCATAACGTGGGATGCGGCCACTAAAACTGTATCGCTTACTTCCGCCGAGAACACCGTTACTATGACAGTGGGCAGTGTCAAAGCACTCGTGAACGGGAAAGCTCTCACCATTGATGCTGCGCCGCTACTGGCAGGAGGAAAAGTTTTAGTCCCGCTAGCCTTTGTTGCGGAACAGCTCGGCTGGAATGTCTCAAGTGAAAAGGAAGGCGAATGGCTGCGGTATAACCTAAGCACCTCAGATAACGCCGGTACACTTAAGAATCAGACATAAAATTTTCAAAAAAAAGCACAAAAGCACCCGGCATTTATCATGCTGGGTGCTTTTGCATAAAAATCTTAAATCACACTAATCTCCGATCACTCTGTCTTACCTCTACGTCTAAATACTCGGTTCATAACAAATCCTATGGTTATCAACCCTATTCCCGACAGATACAGAGGCAAAGGACTGTTCTCACCTGTCTTCGGCAGCTGAGGAGCACCCGAAGTGCTATTGTTCACCGTACTTTTTGGTACTTCTTCATCGTCGATATCAACTTCTCCTAATGAAATTTCTTCTTCGGTAATCTCTTGCTCAGGAGTTCCCTCATCGGTTGATGTCGCGGATCCTAGATCGGCCGCATTTCCAGGACCAGCAGGAACAGCTGGATCATTAATAATTACTTCGGGTACGGGCGAGCTTGTAGACGTGGGTACCACCGAACCTCCAGATGTGCTGCTTGTAGGGATGGGTGTAGGTGCAGCAGTCGCTTCTGGTGATGGAGAAACCGTCGGTGCTGGCGTTGTTGATGGTGCAGGTGTTACGGTTGGTTCTGGTGTTGTTGTTGGAGCATCGGTTGGTTCTGGCGTTACCGTAGGCGTGGGCTCCACTGCTTTTTGATTCGTAATCACCAGTTGAATCGCTGACGAGGAACGAATCTCCACTGGATGCTCGGATATATCGAGCACGTAACCATTTGGAGCTGCTGTCTCCACCAATACATAGCTACCCAGCCATATTTTATTAAATGTAGCTGTACCCTCTGCATCTGTAGTTAGACTGTTAATCAGTACACGTTCCGTGCCATTTAGTCGATACAATGCAAAAGTCGCATCACCAAGCGCCTTTAAATTATCTTCAGCATCTAGCTTCTTAATATTGAGAGTGCCTCTTCCCCCGCTGCCTGTGCCAGAACCGCTGGAGACCCCGACAATAATTTCTTTAGAGTTTTCTTTACTTATTTCGCTGCCGTTAAAACCACTGAAATGTACAGTATTTATTACTTTGTCTCCAGTGTTAGCCACAATCAGGGATTGATATTCGAGAATGTAAGCCCTGCTGATTTCATAGGCAAAGCTTAACTCAAAGGATTGTTTTCCATCGGCATCCGTTGTGATAACAACGCTATAATCAATACCCTGAATCAATTCAGGGCCGCTTTTCGTGATATCTCCGTTCACAGCTACAGCCGTAGGATACAGATGGAATGAATTCTGCAGCAAAATTTGATTAGCACTAGGAGTATCTTTGATTAGAGCATCCTTTACAGTAGACTGCCCCCGGTTAATTTGCAGGCTCCAGTCGATTTCATCCCCGTTTTGTGTACCGTCCTTCAGCACATAATCCTCTCCAAAAGGAATTTTTACGGAGGCGGTCAAATCTTTGGAAACCACTTTTGCTCCATCATAGAGATTAGCTTTATTATCAACAGTAGTGCCTATTATTTGCCCTTCAAGACTTGTGTTAAATTCAATGTAGAAAGCGGAGTTAATCTTATCTGTAAAAATAACCTTTAATTCATTATCGCTATTTACGCTATTTACGCTATAGGTATATTTATTAGGATTCACTTCTGTACCCTTGGTAGGGTCACCATTCTTTGCAATATTCATAGTGTAAACTTTTAGTGAACCAGGAACCAAGGTCTGGCCTGATTTTAAAATATCAACAAGCGCCGGAGCTTCGAGGGTTTTGCCGTTATAATTGGCGCCTATCGTCCAAGTAATTTTTTTAGTTGAAGCATCGTAGGCTCCCGCTTTAAATCCATTGCTTTTCGCCTCAGGTCTAGGAATGAATAACCCTTCTGCTTCTATCGTGCGTAAGGCTTCAGTAGTGTCCATCCAGTCTAACCGAACTTTGTTATTGAAATTTTCAGTTTTAGCCCAAATCCAATCCTTGTTAAATTCTGTAGTATAGCTAATCGTATAAAGACCAGATATCGGTGAATTAAACACTACCTTGAAGCCTTTATTAGGCTCGACAGGTGAGTTGTACACTAGATCATAGTTATTTGGATTTAAAACATTCCCATTCAGATTTCTAATCACCAGTGATTCTGGAATAAACTTTAGGCCGCCAAATGGGAAGGATTCAGTAACTGTTACATGGCTCATCGGGTAATTATCACTATTCAATGTGACCTTCCAGCCTAATGTTTTATTCTGATAATCTACGGTTGATAAAGTCTTATAAAGAATGGAAGACCGGATTAATCGGGTAGCCTGATCACTATACGTACTATCAGATACTGTATTAGTTATGGTGGCATCCTCAAACACGCGTTTTATCGCTTTTGTCTTATATTCGATTCGATATGGTGAAGTAACATCGTGTGCAAATTGCAATACAAACCCAGACTTATGAACGTCTGACGTGGAAACAACCGTGTAGTCAACATCCTTTGTCAAAACCTTGCCTAACGTTGCACCACCGGAAGAATCCAGCTGCACAGCATATACTTTTAGCGAATCGGCTACCAGTTCTTGAGAATCATCGAACAAATCTGTTAACACAGCGTTTCCTTGCGGGATGTTCTTTTCATTGTAGTTATATTCAATTGCCCAGGAAATGATCTGCTTGCCCCCATCATAGCTTGTGGAATACTTTTTCAAGCTTCCTCCACGTTCTACATTCACTGTGGCAGAGGAGCTGGCAGGCTCTTGCCCATCTCCTGAAAAAGTTGCAGTATTGGTGAAGCTTAGCTGTTGGTCATTAGTAATCCCTGTGGAATATACAATACGGTAAGCCTCTTTAATCACAGGCTCCGTAAAACGGACAATCAATGACCCTCCGGAGAGCTCTGCAGAGTATTTGCTTGTGTCGAGCAATGCTCCTTCCGTTACTGAACCATCCAATTGAATGCTCAGTTGATACACGCTCACTGTGACTGGAGTATTTAATGATAAGCCTGAAGGGATGGGGTCCGTCACAATGGCATTCCCCACGGCTTCCAAAGACTTATTGACATCAACAGTCCATAATATTTGGTTCGCATTGAAGCCTTCGGGAATACCTCTCTTCTCTATAGTCGATCCAACACTGGGTTTAAAATTAACTGTCACTGTCTGAATACCGCCGCTCACGGGAAATAAAATATTCTGAATAGTACTGCCCGAGATTTTCTGTTTATCGAATTTAGTATTTAACCGCAGCGTTCCCTGCACGTCATCATGTGTTTCTATGTAGTCATTAAAAGTCATTATCACTTCATGTGAAATTTGCCTCACTTCAAAGCTCCCTACATCTCCATCTTCAGAGACCAAGGGTCCGTTAAAATCATTAAATAGCTGGAACTGTTCTGGAAGCTGAAAAGTAAAAGTGTCACCTTGCTTGTAATTATGATTTTTAGGAAGAGACCAATTATAATCCAAGGTAACATTAGCATCTCGTTCGTATACGCTGTTCGTGACCGTGATTCCATCTGGCCCGTAAACAGCCATTGAAACACTGGTGATGATATTTCTTTCGTCATCAATCGCAGCCGCTTTTACTTGCGGAGCAAATCCGATGCCATAGGCATATTGGGCCACAAGCATCAAAATAATGACCATTACACTTATTTTTTTCTTAAACATGTTCCTGTTGCCTCCATTTTCTTGTTCTAATTGTTTTCCACCCCTGCATGTTCAAAAGCTTCATATGTAATTCCGCGCCCTACGCCCCATCTTATGTTAATATAATGAAAAGTCTTCCTTATGCGGTGGAGTTGACAGAACATATACATATATACCCATTTTATGGATATCTAGAATCAAGATTATTAAAATTCTAAAACTTTATTTTTGATGGATGTTTTCACGTTCAAAGGAGGTTCGTCTATGCAGCTTTCATCTTTTTTTGATCGCCAGCACGCGGAGGATTTCATCATGTTCTCATCTTCGCATTGGGTTGCGCTGTCTATCATTACGTTAAGTTGTCTACTGCTCTATGGCTTACGGTTTGAAATTCGTACAGATTCAAGACTTCGGCAAAGCGTGCGTTTGCTGCTAATCATACTACTTGTAGTCTCAGAAGCCGGGCTGCAAATGTGGTACATCTCTCAGAACATCTGGCGCTCCAGCTCCTCATTACCGTTCGAGCTCTGTGGAATCACTCTACTGCTGTCTATTATCATGTTAATTTCACGCAGTCGAACCCTTTATTCCTTTCTCTACTTTGCCGGGATCGGCGGAGCATTTATTGCGTTGCTCACCCCTAACCTAGTTTATCCGTTCCCTCATTTCCGCTTTCTCCTGTTTTTTATAGCTCATGGTTCTATTATTCTGGCGTCTCTTTACATGACCTGGATTGAGGGCTACAAGCCGACTTGGAGATCTTTACTCATCACCATGCTCGGCCTCAATATTGTGGCTGCCTGCATCTGGACTGCTAATTACTTCCTAGGCTCAAACTACATGTTCCTATCCCAGAAACCTAGTACCTATTCCGTATTGGATTATTTTGGACCTTATCCTTATTACCTGCTTGTTGAAGAGCTGTTTGCCTTCACTGTGTTTCTAGCTATGTATTTGATATTCTTCTGGCTGCCAGAGCGGCGCAATTCACGGCGTAGACAGGTTAGGCGGATTCTTTAACAACACAAAAAAGCCAGCCCCGATATTCGGAGACTGGCTTTTAACTATTAAATCTTAAGCTTCGATGATTTCTACCGAAGTCATTTTGTCGCGTCCTTTGAAAGCATCAACAAGATCCATACCTTCTACTACTTTACCAAACACAGTGTGTACTCCATCCAAGTGTGGTTGTGGAGCGTAGCAGATGTAGAACTGACTTCCGCCTGTGTTCTTACCTGCATGTGCCATAGCAAGTGTTCCGCGTTCATGTTTGTTTGGGTTAATTTCGCAGTTGATTGTGTAACCTGGGCCGCCAGAGCCAGTTCCGTTAGGACATCCGCCTTGAGCAACGAAACCAGGGATAACACGGTGGAATGTCAATCCGTTGTAGAAACCTTCTTTTGCCAGCTTTTCAAAGTTGGCTACAGTGTTAGGTGCATCTTGATCGAACAAGTCCAGCAGCACTACGCCGCCATTTTCTAGAGTGATTTTCGCTTGCTTTGCCATATGTAAATGACCCCTTTCAAAATTAACAAATTTAGAATACCTCAATTATATTACTATGAAACCACGCACAAAGCAAAGCAAGCAGGAGACTTTCCTGCTTGCTCTATATGCTGCTCAACTTTACCCACCTTACAGCAGCAGGCTATTACTTAGCAACAACTGTCTGTTTGGCGATACGCTCTGGTACAATATCGTTGGCAATAAGATCCGTATAGCTTTCACGACGCACTACAAGATCGCTTTGTCCGTTCTGTACGAATACTAAAGCCGGACGGCGAAGACGGTTATAGTTGCTGGCCATGGAGTAATTGTACGCGCCTGTGCAGGCTACAGCCAACAAATCGCCGCTTTCAGCCTTCGGCAGCTCTACATCCCAGATCAACATATCTCCGCTCTCGCAGCATTTACCAGCGATGGAGACAGTCTCAGTTGCGTCTTCGTTAGCACGGTTAGCAAGCAATGCCTCGTATTTAGACTGATACAAAGCAGGGCGTGGATTGTCGGTCATTCCACCATCAACAGCAACGTACTTACGCACGCCAGGAATGTCCTTGTTAGATCCTACAGTGTACAATGTAGTACCTGCATCTCCAACAATACTACGGCCCGGCTCCACCCAAATTTCCGGCAAAGCACTATAAATTCCAGCAAAATGAGTCTTCACTGCATCCGTAATCGCTGCAACATATTCAGAAACATGTAATGGGGTATCTCCCTCGACATAACGAATCCCGAAACCTCCACCAAGATTGACTACACGGAAGTCCACTTCCAAGCCTTCTTTAACACTGCGGGCAAAAGTTGCCACACGCTCAACAGCTAGCTGGAAACCATCGGTTTCAAAGATCTGCGAACCAATATGGGAATGCACACCAAGCAGCGTGATATTCTTTTTGCTGACTGCTGCTTTCACTGCTTCATAGGCCGATCCATTACCGATATCAAAGCCGAATTTGGAATCTGTCTGGCCCGTTGCGGTATATTCATGAGTATGCGCTTCTACACCTGGTGTCACCCGCAATAAGATGTTTACATTAACTTCTTTACGTGCAGCAATGGACTGCAAAAGGTTAAGCTCTACCAGATTATCGACTACAAAGCAGCCGATTTTGGCATCAATCGCCATTTCGATCTCTTCAGATGTCTTATTGTTGCCATGAAAATGGATGCGTTCTGCCGGGAAGCCAGCTTGCAAAGCTGTATATAGTTCGCCGTCGGATACAACATCCAGTGACAAACCTTCTTCATCAGCCAAACGAACCATTGCCATTACTGAAAACGCCTTGCTTGCGTAAGCTACTTGGAAACCAAGGCCGGAGGCTTTAAAAGCATCCATATATTCCCGGCAACGTTGTCTAACCAATTGCTCGTCCAATATATATAGCGGGGTTCCATATTCCGCTTTCAATTCAGTTACATCACATCCGCCGATCTCCAAATGCCCAGCATCGTTAATGCGGCTAGTACCGTGTAGAAACATTCTTTAGTCCTCCAATTTCTGTGGAATATCAAGGTTCCACCCTGTCTTAGTGTATTCAGTATAACAGACAGTGGGAACTCCATTGAATGGACTAATTTGCAGTAGTTTTGTATTTTCCTACGATTGTTACTCATTCTCTTGAGATGGCGGCATTCTGGTATTGTCTCTGGTTTTGTTAAAAGACGGCCTTTCCTTCGAACTTAAGACCGGTTTACGCAATAGAATTTCACTCATTGCCTTTGCATTAAAGGGTATAAACGGCCACATATATGAGGAGTTATAGGACCGATGAGTGGTTAAGAAGATAGTCAGTAACGTCGTGCCAATCATAAAGCCTGGTACCTGGAACGCCGCTACGGCAATTAATAACACAAGCCTGACTATACGGTTCGCCAGACCCAGCTCATAACTCGGAGTCGCGAACATACCGATTGAGGCTACCGCCATATACAGTACTACTTCGTTTACAAACAGACCACTCTGCACCGCTATATCACCAATCAATATGGCTGCAATCAGACCCATCGCTGAGCCTAAAGGTGTTGGGGTATGCACGGCGGCCATCCGCAGTAAATCAACCCCAAGCTCTACAATCAGAAACTGAGCGAGAATAGGAATTCTCGCTGTCTTTTGCGGCCCGATAAAATCCAGCATAGCAGGCTTTAACTCAGGATGGATAACAAGCAACATCCATAACGGGAGCAGGAACATGGAAGCGAAGATGCCGATGAAACGGACCCACCGCAGATATGTCCCCATAAAAGGAGTCTGGCGATTCTCCTCCGCATGCTGGCAAAGATCAAAAAAGGTAGTCGGAAGAACAATTACAATGGGCGAGGTATCCACGAATAATATGACCCGTCCCTCTAATAAATTGGAGGCTACAACGTCAGGGCGTTCAGAATAACGCACCATAGGATAAGGGTTCCACCCTCCGCCGATAATCGCTTCCTCCAATTGCTTATCCGCCAGTGGAATACCATCGATATCGATGCTGTTGATTTTATCGATGACTGACGTTACTTGCGTTTTATCAACGATATCATCGATGTAAGCCACGCAGACATCTGTCCGTGTCCGCCGTCCCACTTGAAACATTTCAAGCTTCAGCCCCGGATCACGTATCCGTCTTCTTACAAGTGAAATATTACTAAGCAGGGTTTCTGTAAAACCATCGCGCGCACCACGCACCACCCGATCAATCGAGGGTTCATCAGGACTTCGCATGGGGTAAGATCTAGTATCCATTAGGATAACTTTGTTCTCACCCTCAATAAATAGTGCGCTCATTCCTTTTAATACTTTATCGAAACATTCACTTAATACACTACCCTCTTCAACTTGAATATGAGGGATGTATTCGTTCATAAAGCTACCTAATACACCTGCGGACAAATTTTCTGAAGAAAGGTAGGTTAGTCGTTTCAGAATTTCATCCGTTACATCTTCGTTGGTGAATCCGCTTAAGCAGAGTAAAGCTGTCTTATGTCCCCCAAAGGACATTTCTCTAAACGTCACATCAAAACTTGTTCCCAGCCCCATCACTTCGGTCAGCGTGTTTTTTGTTTCTTGTAGAGAACCTGGGATATGATCATTGCCTTGCCAATAAATAACGGATTCCTTTAATGAGTTAGAATGCTCACTATCGCGTTTGTTTTGTAGCTTATCTTTACTTTTGTTCTGAGACTGCTGCTGCGCCTGCTTTTTTGAAGGCTTCGGTTGAGCTTGAGACTCCTCCCCAGTACCAGCATCGTTACCTGTTCCGCCTGCTGCCTGAGCATTCTGATCCTGTGCCTCATCATCTGATTCTGAATCCTCTGAATCCATACCAAATAACCTGGCAAAAAAACCTTTACTCGGCTCACTTGGCTCCTGATTGCCGAGCTCATCCGATGCTTCTGCATCCTGCTGCTCTGTTCCCTGCTCCGCAGTCGCTTGTGCATCCTGTTGCTCTGTTCCCTGCTCCGCAGTCGCTTGTGCATCCTGTTGCTCTGTTCCCTGCTTCGCAGTCGCATCCACATCTTGCTGCCCTGTTCCCTGCTCTGCAGTCGCTTCTGCATCCTGCTGCCCTGTTCCCTGCTCCGCAGTCGCTTCTGCATCCTGCTGCTCTGTTCCCTGCTCCGCAGTCGCTTCTGCATCCTGCTGCTCTGTTCCCTGCTCCGCAGTGGCATCTGCATCCTGCTGCTCTGTTCCCTGCTCCGCAGTCACTTCTGCATCCTGCTGCTCAGTACCTAATTCGGCTGATGCCTCTGCATCCTGCTGGTCCTGGCTAGTTTCAGATGTTGTAGAATTCCCCGCTGAATCTTCACTTTCACCGATAGCTGAAGCGCCCTCAGGATCTGTGTGATCTGCAACTAGATCCTCTGCAGTTGTCTTCATTGCTGCAGCAGCTGCAGCATTATCTTCCAGATGGTCATCTTCCGGTGCAGAATCACCGCTGTGTATAAACTTGCTCATTTCCTAACCCCCTGTTTACTGTCGGTATACAAACCAGTCGAACAAAGAACCCGCAACCTTCCCACTCACCATCGCCATTAACAGACCGAATAGATAATGTGTCATATTTAAGCGTTTAGCGAGTATCGGCAGCACATTTAATACCTCGGTCAATGCTGCAGCGAGCATCCCGACAAAAATCCCATCAAATAGTCCTACACCAAGTTCAACTAGAGGACCTGAGGTAATTTTCCAATTCCAAAAATCACTAACAGTACCTACTAAAGATCCACCAACCATTGCGCCTTCATACCAATGAACTTTATCGTAAGAAGAGGTTAATTGCGCCAGACGCGGCACCATATCCAGCACAACAAATAGAGCGATCACTCCACCGCCTACAGCAATACCACCCGCAATGCCCAGCAGCAAATTTAGTCCCAGTGCTATAGGTGCCGTCATCTTCAGTCCTCCCTATTCTCAGATTGGTTTTCACTGCGGCGCCTCATCTTGCTGTATTCCTCATTGATGACATATTGGTCGATGTTCTTCTGATACAGATACATTTCCACTTCCAGCGGAGTAGGCTCCTCATTCCACTTCTTTTTAAATAAATGGTTGAAAAAAATGACCATCCCAAACCCGATGCCCAGAGAATAAGCAATCTGAAATATATAGGGATGCTCATCCCGATGACCCGTTAGCATCTCCACAATTCGAATTTGTACCTCCAGCATATTTACATCAGCATGAAAGTTCATAATCGTCAGAGCAGACCCAAAGAAAAGCAGCAGCCACACTAAAACAAACATCGCCACCGAAGGTTTCCGTCTCTCCACCTGACTCTCAATCTGCACAATCGTCCTCCCTTCACCGATCGGTTCAATGTCCGCATTCGGTATAAGTTCATATATCCGGGGGATAACCATCAACAGATCAATCAAAATCAGATTGCCGTCACTTTGCTCCGGCTTCATTAAGAGAATTGTCTCCAACGACTCTTTCAGCTCAGGCTCCGCTATCAAAAAAGCAATATCACCCAACGTGACACCTTTACCCTTGGGAACCATCACCCGATTTTTAAGCTGTATATAGATGGTGGGAGCAGAATGTTGTTTCATCCGCATTCCTCCTAAAGGTTATGGTGAAGCTCAGGTCCAAGATAACGGTAGTATGGGAGTAAAGCCTTATTTTTACTCTTGCTGCTCTGAATCAATTTCTTGAAATACTGAAATGTTGCTTGTTTATAGGTATCAGGAAAGGCTAACCCTTCTTCTGGAAATTAAAAAGAAGACAGCTCAAGGTAATTACCTTAAGCTGTCTTCTTGTTTCAATCCTAAATACGTCAGAATTCGAGCGAATCCAATTTCCCTCCCGCAAAATCAAACAGGGTCAGATTGGACCATCCATTCTCATGTCCCACGGACCATTCCTTTTGCGAAGGAACCCAGGCTGGCTCCCAATAATAAAACCCGATACCTTTACCGTTAGGTATATTCTCAATTACACTAATAAAATCTTTCATATACTTAGTCTGTCCCTCTACTGTAGCCGGATAACCTTCATGCAGCTGCTTTTCCTCACTTACTATTAAGGGGAAACCTTCAGGTGCATTCAGCGTCCAAGGATAAGCTGTTTCAACAACAATAATATCCTTATTGTACCGCACCGCCAATTCATTCAGGTTAGATCGCAAGTCATCCAGCGTGCCGTGCCACCAAGAATAAAAAGATAATCCGATCACATCAAAATTTACGCCATGCTCGAAAAACCGATCATAAAAGTTACGGCTGGCTGGATGATCAGCACCACGGTCAATATGGATCATGACGGACAAATCAGAAGCAACAGCTTTTGCGCCCGCTATTCCTGCTTGAACCAGTGTAATGAACTGTTCCCACTGCTCCGTAGTATCCCACTCACCATCCACCTTGCCTTCATTCCATAACATGCCTGGAGTAATCTCATTACCGATCTGCACCATGTCGGGCATAGTGCCTTGAGATTGCAAAAGCTCAAGAACCTCACGAGTATACTCATACACGGCTGATGTTAAACCCGTAAAATCAAGGTTCTCCCAAGCTTTTGGCTTCGATTGATTAGCAGGATCTGCCCATTTATCCGAATAATGAAAATCCAGCAGAAAGTTAAGTCCTGCTTCTTTAATTCGCTTAGCCATAATCAGCGTACGTTCTAGATTGCAGAAGCCGCCCGGAGGATCATTCCAAATCCGCAGCCGGATGGCATTCACGCCATTGTCTTTCAGAATGTAGAGCAAATCCTCAGCGTTCTCAACGGACTCTTCAGCACCGCTGTAATACGCTCCTCCACCCTGCTCAATTTCATCCAGAAACGAGATATCCATTCCATTGATAAATGTGGTTGTCATCATTGCTACTCCTTTACAGAACCAAGTGTCATCCCTTTAACAAAATATTTTTGCAGGAAAGGATATACGATCAAAATTGGAGCGGCTCCGATAAATATTTGCGCGGCTCTCACCGTCGTCTGCGAGATCAGCTCCATTTCCTTTGGATTGATGCTCATGGAGCTCATATCCCGTTGAATGATAACCGTCTGCAGGAATGTCGCCAGTGGAAATTGCTTGGAATTATTCAAATACAATAGTCCATCGAACCAGGAGTTCCAATGGAATACCATGCTGAACAAGGCAATCGTAGCGATCGACGGCAGAGAAATCGGCAAGTAAATACTGAACAACGTACGGAAATGTCCGGCTCCGTCTATTAGCGAGGCCTCCTCCAGATCTTTTGGAATACCACGGAAGAAGTTCAGCATCAGAATCACCAAGAACGTATTTACCGCACCTGGCAGAACAAGTACCCAGAAGGAATCCATCAAACCAATCTTTTGAATCACAATGTAAAATGGAATCAATCCACCGTTGAACACCATACTGAAAACGAACAACCAAGAGTAAACATTACGGCCCTTGAAGGCTGAGTTTTCTTTGGATAACGGATAGGCTGCCAAAAAAGTAATTAAAAGTGTAAGTCCAGTCCCGAGTATGGTTCTTTGAACAGATACCCAGATGGAGTGTAGAAAGATTGGATTGTTTATTGTCTTTTTATAAGCTTCCAGAGAGAACTGCTTTGGCCATAATCCTACCAAATTGGCATCCGCTGCCGACTTCGCGCTAAAGGATACAGCCAGCACGTGAATCAAAGGTACAATACACATCAGTGCGAGCAGGATTAGAAAGCAAGTATTAAACACGTTGAATATACGATAACCTCTTGTTTTGTAATACATAAGTTGTCTCCCTCTTCCTTTGGTAGATTAGAAAATGCGATATCCTGCCCACTTCTTAGCCAAACTGTACGAGACGAGAATTAGGATCATACTAATGGCCGACTTAAACAGTCCGATTGCCGTACCAAAGCCCATCTCACCATTCAGAATAGCCGTGCGGTACACGAAGGTATCAATAATATCGCCTTTCTGATAGACCAGTGGATTGTAGAGGTTAAAAATCTGGTCAAACCCTGCGTTCAATACATTTCCGAGAGCCAAGGTACCTACCACCACAACCATTGGCAATAGAGATGGCATTGTGATAAAACGTGTCTGCTTCCAGCGGTTAGCGCCGTCTATTTCAGCAGCTTCATATAATGATGGATTGATTCCTGCTAGAGCAGCTAAGAAAACGATCGTATTATAACCAAATTCCTTCCACACATCTGTGAGAATAACTGTGAACCGGAACCAGTTGTTATCGCCTAAGAAAAAGATTGGTTTGAAGCCCATGCTGCCTAAGATCTGATTGACAAAACCATCTGTAGCAAGCAAATCCAGCAATATCCCGCCGAGAATAACCCAAGATAAAAAGTGAGGCAAGTACACCAGTGTCTGAATAGTACGCTGTATGTATACCTTGCGAATCTCATTTAACAAAATGGCGAATACAAACGGTACAGCCAGATTGAAAATCATTTTTAGAACAGCAATAATCAATGTATTCCAAATGACCTGCATACTGTCATTACGTTCAAATAGATAACGGAAATTGTCCAATCCAACCCATGCCGAGCCTGAAATTTTCAGCCATGGCTTATAATCCTGAAATGCCATCACAATTCCGCCCATTGGAATAAAGCTGAAGATGATCAGGAATATCATCGCTGGCAATAACATCAAGTGAAAAGGCCATGTTTTTTTTAGTGTTCTCATCCTTGGTCCCCCATATCGTGTCAAGTTCTTCTGTAACCATACTCAAATTATAGCAACGCCCGAATTCCTCAAATAGCGGGCAAAACCAATATATATGGTACAAAAGCAATCTCTTTATCACATTGAAAAAAGAGGACTTCAAACGCAAACAGGGACCCTCCCTAAAGCCTAATGCTACGGCTGAAGAGACGGTCCCGTTTACTTCTTTTTACCTAGTCAAACTAAATCCAAACCTTATTTTACGCTGTCATACCATTCGTTAACTTCTTTAGTGATTTGATCGCCACCACCTGATTTCCAGGTTGCTACAAAGGAATCAAATGCATCCAGCGGTTTGTTGCCATAGATAATTTCATTAAACGTTTGGTTCTCAATTTTGTTCAGATAGTCCATCTTCGATTTCATAGTTTCGGTCGTAGGACCTGTGAACATATTCTTAAAGGATTTATCCTCTTGCGCCAGCAGAACTTTGGCAGCCGCAGGGGTATCTTTACCATAATTCACAGCTACGTCCTTCTCCAGACGGGTTGTTGGCTCTGCGCCATCTGCCAGGTTAAGGAGTGCTTTCATTTGGGCATCCGGGATCCGGGCACCGTCACGAACCAGCATATAACGAACACTATTCACATAACCGCCAGCAATTTTATCATTTTCGATCATCTTGCCGTTCGCGTCCAGCTCATAGTCATATCCTGCAAAAAGACCGTTATCCAGTTCACTGCCTGGCGTTGGATTAGCAAAGTTATCGAACAGATAGTTTTGATAAGTAAAGAAGGCTTCTGGATTTTTCATTTTCGTGCTGATCAAAGTTACACCGTTAGTGAATTGTGTGCCATGACGCATAACCTTTCCATCTGGACCCGCTGGAATTTCAATTGGAGCCCATACTGCATCTGGAGAGTTCTTCACGGTATCCTGAAGCGGCCAGCCGCTCATCCAGTAAGGACCCGGGAGAATCCCTGCTGTACCTGCAACTGCTGGTTCGGCAGTTTTGTTCTCATCCCAAAGAGCTGCTTCCTGAGGAATATAACCTTTCGCCAACCATTCCTTCAGTTTTTCAAGCCCTTGCTTCATGCCAGCATTTACTGAGCCGTATTCTAGTTTACCATCAGCATCTAGATTCCATTGCTGTGGCAAGGTTCCGTAAGCACCAAAGATCCAAGATGGATCGCCCATCCAAGTGTTCATTGTTGTTTTGAAGCCGATACTAAGTGGAGTTACCTTGTCTGGTGCCAAGCCATCAGGGTTCTGATTCTTGAACGCATCCATCACTTTTTCCAGCTCATCGATCGTCTTAGGGGCTTGCATATTCAGCTTATCCAGCCAATCTTGGCGGATCCACAGAATGTAATCATGGTTATATGCATAATCGAGAACAGGCAGGCCCATTCTTTTGCCATCACGGCTGTATTGGTTCCAAACGTTAGGATCCTGTGCCATCGCTTCTTTCCAAGTATCTGAAGCATATTTATCAAACAAAGTTCCTACATCTGCATACATGCCGGAATCGATCAAATCCTGTGCAATCGTGTTGTCGGCTGTACCGATGGTTACCACATCAGGCATGTCCTGACCTGAAGACATGGATAAACGCAGCTTCGTACCAAATGCGCCGTTCGTATCTGTGATGGACCAAAGGGACTTAATGTTGATGCCGAATTTTTCTTTAGCCCATTTTGTAGCCACGTTATTCTCAATGCTTTCACCGTTTTTGAATTTAAGCTCAGGGTCCACGCCCCATGCGGTTGTAAATGTCACCTCAGGATCGTATTTATCCTTGTAGGCGTTTTCAGAATTGGAAGCTGTATTTGCAGTCGCTTCACCAGCTGTTTTATCTCCAGCAGTGTCTTTACTATTAGCAGCGTTATTGCCAGAACAGCCCGCAAGGCTACCCGCCAAAAGCATGCTCATGCACAGGAGCGGCAGCCATCTTTTTCTCTTCATCGCGCTCATTTTGTTCCCCCTTGGATTCCATAAGTGTTGGTTACATTTTAATTATAGGGAACGACGCTGAGCCCGAATACGTCATTTAAACAAGGTTTCTGCACCTTTCTCAACCTCTATCCATCCCGGAATTCATTTGGTGTCATATTGTAGTGTTTTTTGAACATCTTACTGAAATATTGCGGATTCTGATATCCAAGCTCAGAGGTAATTTCATAGATTTTTTTATTCGTATTTTTAAGCAGATAAAGTGCCCGTTCCATCCGCATCCGAATAATATAGTCCCCAAGTCCTTCCCCAGTCTCAGCTTTATAAATCTTGGACAAGTAAACTGGATGCAAATATACATGATCGGCAATGGTTTTGACGGACAGCTCATGCCCCGAATGGTTTCCTACCAGCTCATGCACCTGCTTGATAATATAACTTTTCGTATTCTGATCGCTTTCGGATAGCTCCTTCTGAAGCTTATCGAGCATATCAAACGCCCAATCTTTAAGCTTATCAAAAGAAACAATAATACTCTGCGTCAACAACGGATCTAAAGCGTATTGGTCGATCTTGGAGATGAACTGACCACTCTTATGCGCTATATACATAAATGCATTCGTTATCGATAGAAAGACCTCGTACAGATGTTCACTGGAAAACCGTGCATTCTCCATATCCCGGAACACGTCAGCAATTTTTTGCCTTGCTGTATCCCATTGTTTGGATTCCAACAGATGAATGAGTGTAGGTGGACGATAAAGACATTCGAGCGATTTGATGCTGATCGTCTCCTGATGCTGGCGGTCATCCAAAAACAGCACGGAGCTGGATTCATCATGTGCTGCCAAATACATCGAGCTAAGGCCGCTTCGATAGGCAGCCGTCATCCCCTCTGGAAAGGTGAACCACTCCGTTACAATCAGTGAAATCTCACCCTTGAGGTAATTGCTTACACTAATTCGGAAATTCGCGATCACCGCTTTTAGGATTTGCTGCCTTGCAGCTTCATAGTTAGCCATTTGCTCCAATTCCTGCTGTACTGCCGGCTTTAATTCAACAAGCAGAATCAAGCAATCATGCGGCGCTTTGCAGAACCAGACATGGAACTGTTCCTTAAAAAGCTCCTCGGCAATGTTGCCGATCGCATATTCCATGAGAGAGACCGAATGGTGATCCATTGCGGCATAATGTTTACCCAGCTGAATCAGCAGCATCGCCGCTTCAGCATCCGGCTGGAAGGAGATTTCATATTCCTTCAGCTTAATGGCTAGCGTCCGCTCAGACAGCACCCTGCCAAGAAGCAATTCGTGCATCAGATTAGCCCGCAAAACACTGTAATCGGCTTTGCGATTATACAGCAGCAAATGATATCTATCATGAGCTTCCCATTCGTCTTTCAAAGATTCAATCGCACTGGATACGCTTTTGATAAACTCATCATCACTTACCGGCTTCAAAATATAATCAAATGCCTGCAGTTGAATAGCTTTTTTCGCATATTGAAAATCGGAATAACCTGTCAATAAAATGGACCGAATATTTGGCCATTTCTCGCTCACGGCTTCAATTAATTGCAGGCCAGTCATTCCTGGCATTGAAATATCCGTAACCATAATATCTATAGCCTGCTGTTCCATAATTTGCAGAGCTTCAGCACCCGATGCCGCTTGATGCACCTGCTTTACCCCGATTTCAGCCCATGGAATAGTACGAGCTAAACTTTCCGTAACATAGGGCTCATCATCAACTAACAACAGCTCTATCATTCTTTCCCCTCCTAGATGTCATTCCATTTCATTGTCTGTGTAGGGCAGCAACCACTGCAGTGTCACCTGTAATCCTCCAAGCGGAGAAGGCGAGATGCGCAAGCCAGACGTCTCCCCAAAACGCAGCCGCATTCTCTGATGCACATTCCATAAACCGCAGCCCATTTCTTCATCCATCGCCCTGCTTAGTTTATTTTCCAGTTCTATAATTCTCTCTGGCGTCATGCCCTGACCATCATCCTCAACCGTAAGCGTCATTTCTCTGCCTGCACAGGAACCCGTAATCCGCACCAGTCCCTCTTTGGCGACGGGCTCAATTCCATGTATAACCGCATTCTCCACCAAAGGCTGCAGTACGAGCGGCGGAAGCTCTCTTTTGCGCATTTGCGGTGGGATATTGATCTCATAACGAAGTCTGCTCATCCTCATCTTCTGGATCTCCAGATAATGATTCACAAATTCCACCTCTTCAGACAGCGCAACCAAATCACGTTCCTGACGAGTGGTGTATCTGTAATATCGGGACAAATTATGCGACATCCCAACGACTGCCCCCATATTATCGAGCTTCGCCATACTTGTAATAAAAGAGAAGCAATTATAGAAAAAATGTGGATTTATCTGTGATTGAAGCTGCTTTAAGCGGGCTTCGCGAACATGGATTTTCTCCATCAGCACATTCTCGATCAGCATCTGAATCTGTTCTACCATACTGTTAAACCGGCCGGACAGGAAGCTGAATTCATTCTTCCCTTTAATCTCCACTCGCGCAGAATAATCCCCTTGCTTCAACCGTTGAAAGCCTCCAACCAATAACCTTATAGGCACCTGCACTTGAACATATAATAGATAGGCTACGAGACAGCTCATTAACAACAAAGCACTGATCGCAAAATAAAATAAACGATTAGAGGTCAGGATCGGATGTAGGATTTCAGTCAGCGGCATATAGTCGATCAAATACCAGCCCATTTTGTCCGAATAGACGATATTTACACTGTAGGATTCACCTTCTATTTTGACCGTGCGATTCTCACTAGGCTTCAGCTGGGTCTCTTCCAGCCTGTCTACCAATTCTTTAGCTAACACCTTGTCGGCACTGCGGTTAAAAATAAGTCCTGTTCCCTGCTTATAATAAAAAGGATCTCTTCTGCCATCACTTTTGAATTTATCCAGCATATCCTCTATGTTCCGGCTGTCGAACTCTACCTTCATAACCGTTTTGACTTTTTCCGGAGCGAATTCTGACATAAAAGGTGTAAAAGAAAACCATGAGAATACGAAGCGGTCACCCTCCTGCCCTTCAATCTTCTCCACATGCCAGCCCGACTTCACTTCCCGCTTCAGATCCTCATCTTCGTATAACTTCGCATCATTTTCAGACACCATACGATGAATGGACGGGGAGTATAAATATAGCTTACTCTTCCAATTGGAGGAGCTTTCTTGAATGCTGATTTTGGTCTGAATCCGTTTGATCAGGTTTATCGTATCCAGATTCAAACGCCCTTTTTCCAGATAAGTATCCTTAAGGCTGAGGATATCAGGATCATGGATCAGCAGAATCGGCCACGAGGACAATAACTCCATATTACTTTCTACCTGATTCTGAAAAAAACTAAGCTGATTATTATTCGAAGTATTTAACTCCGTACGCAGCACATCCGTGGTCGTTTTATTGGAATAGAAGTAAAGGATGGTTATCGGGATCAGCATAATGACCATGATACTCACGATTTTGGTAAATAAATTATATCTATACACGTTCCTTCACTCTCCGGCTCAAATGTCATAGCCCCTATTGTACAAACAATCCCTACTTGCGAAAAGATAAATATCTAAAAAATGTGGTAAAGACAGGCCCTAACTGCCTTTTCGAGCACAGTTATTGCCTGTCTGCCTATTATTGCTGCAAAAGATTGAGTATGATGTAAGCCGCTTCAGCGCGTGTTGTATGGGCTTGCGGGCGGAAATTGCCATCTTCGAATCCATTGATAATCCCAGCCTGCGCAAGCGCTGTTATCCCTTCACTGGCATACAACGAGATCAGGTCTTTATCTTTAAAAGAAATAACGTTCACATCCGTCTGACCGTTCACTTTCTCCGCCAACTTAAGCGCACGGTATGAAATAGCTGCCATTTCTTCACGGGACAATTTATCATTCGGGCCAAAAGTGCCATCCGCATGTCCTTGTACAACACCCAATTTCCCAGCAGTATTCACAGCAGAGCTATACCACGCATCAAGGTTCACATCTTTAAAACTGCCTGTTCCTCTTTCTGCATTTAACTCCAGCGCGGACAGCAGCATGCTGACAAATTCAGCGCGTGTAACCTCCCCTTGCGGATTAAAGATCCCGTTTCCTATTCCTAGCACGATCCCTTTAGCCGTCAAGGATTCAATCGCTAACGTGGCCCAATCTGCTGCTTTTAAATCTGTGTACCCCACCTCTGCGTACCCCGCAGCATAAATGCTGAAATGACTTGGATTAAACACAATCTGTTCCGCGGTTGGGTTGTACCGCACAGCTTTGATAACTTCGAGTTTTCCATCAGCAAGTATCGAATAAACAGCAATCCGCTGGCTCTGCTCCCCGAGCTTCAGCTTGTAGTGGAAGGCTACCGATATTGCTCCTTTTTTGAAAACATCGATAGAAGTCCCGTCTACTGACACATGGATGTTATAGGCCGGGTAGTCTTTTGCTCCAGTTACCAATGGTGAAGGCAAGGTTGGCGTAGCTACCTGAACCAGTGAGAGCGTTAGTTCCTTAGCTCCCGTCTTAATAATTCCTGCACTAGCTTCCGTAGAAACCGTAACAGAGGCCGTCCCATATACAATTACTATTTGAGGATGTTTGCCCTGCTCTAGTATAGAACTCAACGGAAGATGAACGACTGCTCCCTTAAGCTCTCCCGTCGATGGCAGAACAGAAATAACCAGTTTTCCATCCGCCGGAAGCGTCGACAGCGCCTTATTGATATCCTCTATACTTAGCGTGATCTCAGCTATGCCGGAAATTCCTGCTTGTGCCTTCACCTGAAGTTGTCCTGCCGCTGTATGTTCGACCACTGCTTTATTTGCTGAATTTACAACGCTTGAATCTCTGACGGTGATGATAGGATCAGGATTAACCCCTGTTCCGGGTTCTTCACCAGTGCCAGGATTCCCTCCCGTTCCGGGTTCCTCACCAGTGCCGGGATTTCCTCCCGTTCCGGGTTCTTCACCAGTGCCAGGATTTCCTCCCGTTCCGGGTTCCTCGCCAGTGCCGGGATTCCCTCCCGTTCCGGGTTCCCCGCCAGTGCCAGGATTCCCTCCCGTTCCGGGTTCCCCGCCAGTGCCAGGATTCCCTCCCGTTCCGGGTTCCCCGCCAGTGCCGGGATTCCCTCCCGTTCCGGGTTCCTCTTCGCCCCCCTCACCGGCCACCGGGGTTTTGAAGACATTTAATGAAGAGAGTGCATTCCCTGCAAAATCGAACATTGCCTGATTCTCCCAAGCATTTCCTTCGCCTACCTTCCAGCCTACACCTTGCACTGGAATCCAAGCTGGTTCCCAATAGAACAAGCCTGTTCCTTTACCATCGGGTACTTTGGACAATACATTCATTACTGTTTTGACCTCAGCCATTTGACCTGCAACCGTAGCTGGGAAGCCACTGCCGTCTAGCTGATCTTGGCGGGCGATGTTATTCTCAAAATTGTCGCCGTCCTCCAGCGTGTAAGGATACGCGGTTTCCGTCACAATCACTTCTTTACCATATCGTTTAGAGATATCGTCCAAGTTAAACTGCAGGCTATCCATCGTTCCGCTCCAATACGGATAAAAGGACGCGCCGATCACATCATAATCAAGATTCCGCTGCGTTAATTCGTCAAAGAACCAACGAAACATATCATTTTTGCCACCTTCAGCAAGATGGATCATAATTTTGATATCCTGACCTGCACCCTCGCTGTCTCTAACTCCCTTCACTCCGCTCTCCAGAAGCGGAACAACCTTCTCAAAAGCATTCTCTTGATCATAGGATTTGCCATCAGGCCATAACAAGCCCCCATTAATCTCATTTCCGATTTGGACCATATCGGGTGAAGCTCCTTTTTCTTTTAGCTCATCCATAACATCTTTGGTATAGTCATATACCGCTTGCTTCAATTCATCATAGGAGTAATCCGCCCATGCTCCCGGCTTGTTTTGCTTTCCGGGATCAGCCCAGAAATCAGAGTAGTGGAAATCAAGCAACAGCTTAAAGCCTTTGGCTTTGACACGCTGCGCCATTTCCACAACATGCTCACGGTCATTATAGCCACCAGCTTCCTGAGGATCATTCCATAAACGCAGCCGAATGTAATTTACACCCCGGCTTTTAAGAATATCCAGCAAATCCTTTTCTACTCCATTGTCGTAATACTTTCCACCGGCATCCTCAATCGCTTCCAGTGTGGAAATGTCCGCACCTTTTATGAACCCGGATTGCAGCACAAGCGGAGTAACCTGAATATCAGCTGTGGGTTGTAGGTCTGTCCCTGCAACTTTCCCCATTACGCTGTAAGTTCCTTCAACCGCGTACTCCGCTTCAGTAAGGTCATCCCAGGTTACAGGCAGCTGTTTGCTTGACCCATCTTCGTATATAGCCGTTACCGCTGATGGCAATAAAGCAGGCACATCCGTAATTGTGCTGACATTTATACTCTCAAATCCAACAATAGGCGTGCTGCTGTCACCTACTACTGTTACCTTCGCCACTGCCTTCTGCACAGTACCTGAGATAGAACCGCTTACTGTAAAGGTTCCGGGACGGGAATACTCTGCTGGTGGGATCACATCCCAAGCAACCTGAGCATCCTCCGTGTCAGAATTGCTATATACCACAGTTACAACACTTGGAAGCTCAGGGGCTTGCCCAATTTCCGTGTCCAACCGTACTGGCAGAACAGTTTGTATTTCACCCTGTGCCGGCTCATGCGGCGCGCTGGCTGCGGGAACACCCCAGACCTTCAGATCATTAATGGCTGCCCATTTTCCACCGTTGATGCCGGTCAGGTTGACCCTTACATAAGAAACATTCCGCAGCTTAAAAGCATTGTACTGAGTTTGCTCTACACTGCTGCTCTGACTTTTGTCCACAACTGTTGTCCATACCTTATGATCACGTGATACTTCAATCGTATATTGATTAATGTAACTCCATGCATTCCAGATGACGGTTGCACCTGACAAATCATATGCACCTTGCAAATCTACTTCCAGCCAATGAGGAAAGCTCCCGTCATTCGCCGTCCAATGTGTGTTCCATTCATCGGAATCTACTGCGTTACCCGCTTCATATCCTGCAAGCTCACTATCGGATATAGCAGGCTTTCCTAGGGCAATATTCTCATCTCCTGCCGCTTGAGCAGACTGCCCAAACGTAAAAGGGGAAATAAGAAAGGTCAGAATCATAAATAATACAAATGATTTCTTCAATGTCTGCTTCCTCCTAAATAATTTAATCATGGATTATGTACTCAGCAGCACAGTCATTTTGTGCACTCCCTAATTGTAAACGCTTTATTAACTCTGCTATATGTTACGTTAGAAACATTTCAGCAGTTTTTGCAGTCGATTTGATCTAAGCAAGGAGTAAAATCACATACAAAAAAAGATGATCCGAAAGCCATACCGCTTCGAATCATCTTTATATAGGTAGAACCATTCCACTTCAATCTGCTCAGAGCGTTTGTGGTTTGGACTGTTGATTAGATAAAAAGAATAAAGCGACCCAGATCAAGGCAAATCCGAGAATCTGCGGGATAGTGACCAGCTGTTGGAACACAATCCAGTTGATGATTACTCCCGTCATAGGAAAGCTGAGTTCAGCCAATGTGGCGAAGGAAGCTTTGGTCGTGCTAAGTCCTTTGTAATACAACAACATACTAAGAAGTCCTGGCAGCAAAGCTTGCAGCAATAGATTAACCGCAATAGCTGCCGATGCACCAAACCCGCCATGAATCTGCCACGGGGCACCTTCTAGCGTAGTAATAACGAAAAGTAAAGGAAGCGCAAGGATAAACCGCAGCGAAGTCACTGTCTCATATTTCATAGAACCGAGCAGATAACGTCCCATGACTGTCGATCCCCCCCACAGTGCAGCTGCTCCCAAGGCCATCAGACTGCTAACCCCAATAAAGTTATTCACATGTCCGAAAGGGATACTCCAGCCAAAGGTCAGCAGATAGGTTCCTACCAGCGCCAACACAATGAGTGGTCCGAAATTTTTTGGCAAACGTTCTTTAAGAATTAAAGCAGCGAGACCGATAGCGAATATTGGCTGAAGCTTTTGCAGTAACAGCACTGCATTCAAATCCCCACTGGAAAGTGCCATCGTAAATAGAATCGTCGCCCCGGCAGAGCCTCCCCATGAAACAATCAATAAAGCACCAATCTGGCGAAATCCAATTCCTTTAAGCTCCGCCCGGTGACGCCAAAGAACAGGTGAAGCAGCCAAGAAAAGCACCACATGCTCCAGAAGAACAATTTGCGATGAGGTTAAGGATTTTAACAGGATGATACGAAAGAGCGGATCAACGCCCCATAATGCTGCACCAATCACAACGAGCCAAAATCCACTGCGTAGCGCTGATGTACTGCCAACCTTAGTTGATGATGAAGCTGTAACATTACTCATAATTTCCTTCTCCTTGTCGATACAAACCCTCGATAAGAGACCAAAAACCCCCGAATTACCAAATAGGTAAACTCGGGGGCATTATCAATAAAGACGTACAAGGATAGACTCCTAGCGTCTTTATCTTATGATCCTCTCCCATCCGGACTTTACCGTCGGCTCTGGATTTACACCAGATCAGTCACTTCTCTGCAAGCAGAACAAGTGAGTCGCGGGCTCAGTTCGCTTTGAACATTACCGCCGGTCGGGAATTTCACCCTACCCCGAGAATCTTGTATTCCGTTGTTTTTTTCACAATCTCAGAATAAACCTCTTCAAGCCATTCGTCCAGTACTTTATGAAAATGTACACATTACTTTCATGTTTCGCAGCATTTTATTACATGTTTGTTCGTAATTGTTCTACTGCTTCATCCAAAAAACTTCTGTATAATGAAATTATGTTGATTTTTCCATAGTTTAGTAATCATGTCGAGGAGGTTGTTATGAAAGAAGCATTCTGGACGAAATTATTGTTCTCCATTTTTGCCGTTGGAGGAATAGCTTTTTTAGGATTCATAGGTGCTATAATTACTGCGCTTTACGGAGGACTGCTGTTTTATACCCCACTTGTGGCGATCTTAGCGATCGTATTAGCCATCTATGTTGTACTCATCATATTTAATGTATTGTCCCGAAGAACAAGCAATATTGTATTGTTATCTATCCTCGGACTTAGTCTGCTCGCGACCGCAGGATATGAGATCAAGCAAGCGTACGTCAACAGAATTGCCATGGTCGATGATCGGGAGGTTAATCTGCTACAGTATGAACCCTTTGCTGAGAAGACCAAAGCAGTGAATCTGGACGAGCCTTCTTCCTATCATATCGATAGCGATCTCCCAAGATTGGACGGCGCAACCGCACTTTATCCACTGTATTCAGCTTTCGTTCAATCTACTTATCCTGAGGGTTATTATAATCCGTATGATTTTCAAACAAGTCAAGTAATTTGCAGCAGCACGCCTGAAGCTTACAAGAGATTAATTGAAGGAGAAACCGATATTATATTTGTAGCGGCTCCGTCAATTGCACAACAAAAAGAAGCTAAAAGAAAAGGTGTCGAACTGAAGCTTACGCCGATCGGCCGCGAGGCCTTCGTATTTTTTGTAAACAAACGAAACGACGTAACCGGACTGTCCACCGCTCAACTTAAAGATATTTACGCAGGCAAGGTCACAAATTGGAAAGATGTAGGCGGAGCTAATAACCGAATCCGTGCTTTTCAACGACCTGAAGATAGCGGAAGCCAGACGATGTTGCAAAAGTTTATGAAGGACACTCCACTCATGAAGCCGCCTCAAGAAGACGTAGCGGATATTATGAGCGGTATCATTCAACAAACCTCCAGCTATCGCAACTATAAAAATGCACTGGGCTACAGCTTCTTATTTTACGCCTCAGAAATGAATCGAAACGGGGAAATAGCCCTGCTGGCCATCGATGGTATCCAACCAGACAAGGAAAGTATTCGTAGTGGACAGTACCCTTTGGCAACAGAATTTTATGCAGTGACCGCGGGAAGCGACAACCCTAATATTCAGTCCTTTCTGGATTGGATTCAATCTGCTCAAGGTCAGAAATTGGTAGAGAAAACAGGTTATACATCGTTAAAATAAAATCTCTCTAGCAAATGAGAGCTATCCCAAATGTTTGGGAAGGCTCTTTTTCTATTTTTATACCGAAAATTTTCCTTTTTATCTGTTGTAGAGCGCAACTTTTGGAAACTATTGTCGTTTATACTTTATACGAGCCTTAAACGGCATCAAAGGAAGAAAAAGTAAGAATTGCTAGAGACCAATAAACGGGGATGGTAGGGATTGCAGATGAAAAAGTTTGGTTTTTTGGCGTTACTGCTGCTTTTGTTGGTGCTGGTTCATCCAGGAACTGGTTATGCCGGCTCTGCGGAAACACACATCAACCTAGACGGCAACGATCTTAAGATTTCAAAAGAAGCACAGGTACAAATTGTAAATGGCAGTGTAATGGTTCCTCTTCGTGTTGTTGCGGAACAGCTTGGTTATACCGTGAAATGGGATAATGTGACCAAGACGGCGATCATTGAGCAAAAGGGAACTACTTTAAAGCTGATCGTGGATAATACGATGGCAGAAGCTTCAGGGAAACAAGTCAAACTGGACAATCCTCCGTTTCTCAGTGGCAGCACAACCCTTGTTCCTTTAAGATTTGTTGGGGAACAGACAGGAACTACTGTCGGTTGGGACAATGTAACCAAAACCGTATATTTAACCTCTCCAGTACCTGAGATTGGGGGAAGCGATCCGGAAATTACGGTTCCACAACCCACTCCAACAGCACCTTCAGACAACGGATCAAACGGGAATACAGCAAATGAAGGGAATAGCTCAGTAGCTACAGTCACCAATCTAAGCTTCATCGATAACCAGCTGGTTATTGCAGTGAACGGCAGTATAAAACCTACCGTGTTCACTATGACAGACAAAGACCGAATTGTCGTGGATTTACCGAATACTGGCTTTGGAACCGACTTCCATCAGAATCTGTCCGTAGGAAAGAACCAAAGCGGACAGTTAACGGTTACTGACTATCCTAATGTCTCTGCCGTTCGCTATTCATTATTCAGCAGTTCCCCATCTACCATTCGGATCGTAATTGATCTAAACAGCGCTAATAGCTACAGTCTGATAAATGCTAATGATGGACTTATTATTGTGGATCTTAATGGGACTAGCGTTACGCTTCCTGAAACCACCTTACCAGAAGTACCGGTTATAACTCCTCCACCTTCTACCGGCAACACAGACAAGAAGATAATCGTCATCGATGCAGGACATGGTGGGAAAGATCCAGGGAGTTCAAGTGTTAACAAGCTTAAAGAGAAAGATTTCACCTTACCGACAGCACTGAAAATTGCAGAATTACTAAAGAAAGAACCAAATATCGAGGTTATACTCACGCGCAGTGGCGATACATACCCAACTCTACAGGACAGATCTAACCTCGCCAACAATGTAAAAGCCGATCTATTTATCTCTGTTCATGCCAATAGTATTCCGGCGGGCAGTAAAAGTAACCCTAGTGGCACAGAGACCTATTACACACGCAATGATAGCTTATTATTCGCTCAAACCGTTCACAAATACCTCGCAGTTGCTACAGGACTGCAGGACCGAGGGGTTCGTCAAGCTAACTATCATGTAACAAGAGAAACCAAAATGCCAGCAATATTATTAGAATGTGGTTACTTAAGCAATACCAAGGATGAAGCATTGCTGTTTACCCCGGACATCCAAAATAAAATAGCCGAAGCAGTAGTTTTAGGAATCAAAGAATATTTAGGTCGTTAAAAAAATGGGTGTCCCATTAGCCGTTTAGGCTGATAGGACACCCATCTTTTATTCAGTAGCAGTGTTCCAAACACTCATTCGTTCCCGCAGATTCGAGGTATGCAGCTCTAGCTGTATACCATCTGGATCTAGAAAATTGACCGTCCAGCCTATTCCCCGTTTGATTGGTCCTCTAATTATGGGCACATTCTGGGTTAGCAATCCTTGGACGGCTTCCTCAAAATATTCCTCTGCAATACTAAAAGCGATGTGATCTACCCCAACCCCTTTATCTGCAATCGCCATATAATCAGGCTTTTCAAGAAGACATATCCAGGCACTTCCCCATTCCAGATAAGCATCAGTTTTACCTCTATGAACTAGCTGAAGGCCCAGAATTCCTGTGTAGAAATTCAGGGAATTTGCTAAATCACTGACATTTACGGTCACATGGTTAAAACCTTCTACCTGCATCTTTATTCAGCCTCTCAATCTTCTTAAGCCAGCATAGTGACAATTCTTTTGCGTTTCTCTGACTCAGGATCATAAGCTACATGCGTATCTTCATCAAAGATCAAGGTAGCCCGTTCCTCCAGATTGTATTTCGGCCATACCCTCTCTGCTGTAGCCGGATTTCCTTGATGAGCGAAAGCAATCCAAGCGTCATGCATAACTTCAGCCAACTTCTGCATCGTTGGATTAATTTCTGCCCTAAGATGGGTTAGATGAGATAGATTATTAAAGGCATAAACGATTTCTGCACTATGCACAGCTTTATTTAACAAAGGATGACCTGAGATCGTGCCGTCAAAACGGTACATCCAGACTGGTGCATAATTCAATTGGTTTTCCGCCAGAGACACCGAGGTTGCCCAGAAGTAAAGATCCGTTAGAATTTCAGCTTGTCCCTCCCAGGTGGAAGAATAATGGTTAGCAATTTCCTTCAGACTCCCAGTACCCATCATCTGCTCCAGCGCCTTGAGTGATTCGTCAAAGTCTGCCTCAGGTGATTCTTCTCTGAAGAACAAGTTGCCCTCATCACGATTGGTTCCGATCAATAGCGGAATACCATGTGCCGATCCTTCTGCCACAGCCTGTGCAGGTTCTACAGGAAGTATATCCCCATCAATGACAGGCTGAAATAACATGCCAATTGAGCCACCCGTTAACTTTTTAGTCATTCTTGCGGCTGCATCGATAATTTGTTCAGAAGAAAATGTTTGCAGAAGACTGGCATCTCCATCTGGGGCAATCCCTAATTCAGCTAGCAGTGCAGCTGCAATGTACTTTCCTTGCTCGTTAGGCAGCGTCTGAGCAGCCCCACTTTGCATAATCGCGCCAGCGAACAACCCCTTCGCTGCTGGCATAGCCAAAAGGGCTGCGATACTCATACTCCCTGCTGACTCTCCGAATACAGTTACCCGCTGCGGGTCCCCGCCAAAAGCAGCAATATTCAGTTTTACCCATTCCAGCGCAGCAATTTGATCCAATAATCCTTGATTAGAAGCAATCCCATGGCCAAATGGAGACAAATTCATGAATCCAAATGGACCCAGCCGATAGTTAATGGTCACTAAAATTACTTTGCCTCGCTCAGCGAAGCTTGTGCCGTCAAACTGCGGCTGACTTCCAGCCCCGGTCACAAACGTCCCCCCGTGAATCCAGAACATAACAGGCAGGGGCTCATCATGAACTGCTGGCGCCCAAATATTTAAATACAGACAATCCTCGGAATGAAGCGGCGTCTTGCCACCGAACCGAGTACCTCTCGTATCCGCTGGCTGATGACTAACTGGACCAAATTCAGAAGCATCTCTAATCCCATCCCAGGCCTCTGGTGGCTGTGGTGCACGAAACCGAAGTTCTCCAACAGGTGGGGCTGCAAAAGGGATCCCGCGCCAAATGTTCACGTCCCCCTCCTGTATTCCTTGAAGCTTACCGTAAGAGGTTACTGCTATTGGTCCTCCCATTACATTTCACCCTTTCACATTATTCCTTATTCTCTTCAATCTGTTTATATAAGCCGGATCGAAACCGGAACCATTCAAAAAGATGTGTAAATACCACCTTAAGTACCGCATAACCCGGAACTGCAAGGATAATCCCCAGAATCCCAAACATTTTACCTGCGAATATAATTACAAAAATAATGGTTATCGGATGAATCTTCAACGTCTTGCCCATGATCTGTGGTGAGATGAATTTTCCTTCAATCAGCTGAACAGCCGTCCACACGATAATCATCTTCAGCAGCATAAATGGAGAAGTGACCATCGCCACAATTAGGGCAGGTGTAATCGCGATTGCCGGGCCCAGATAAGGAACAACTGCTGTACAAGCAGCAGCAATAGCCAGAACGAGAGAGTACTCCAAACCAATGATTAAATAGCCAATATAGAGCAGCAGACCAATACAGCAGCTGACAATAATTTGCCCGCGTATGTAAGAGGATACCTGACTGTTCATCTCCGACATGACCATACGAGTCTGCGGCTGCAGAGAAGTAGGTACAAACTTCAGAATATAATCCGGCAATTTTTTCCCATCGCGAAGCAAGTAGAACAAAATAAATGGCGTCGTTACAACCGCCAAGACAATCTCTGTAAGGGCTCCTACAAAGCTGCCAACACCCGTCAAGGCATTATTCAGAAAAGAACTGCCCCACGCTGTTATCTTAGATGTTATCTCACTAAGGTTCGTTCCGATACTGTCTTGAACTTGCCCAAAGAACTCCGTTCCGGTCAGATCCATAAACCGTTCTTGAATTAATTCACTATACCTTGGAAAATTGTCGATCAATCCTGATAGCTGAGTCCGTATAATTGGAATGACCATAAACAAAACCAGCGTGATGATACCAGCAATCAACAAATATAGGATGATTATTGCATATACACGTTTTATTCGGGATCTTTTCTCCATCCGATCTACCAACGGATTCAGCAAATAATAAGCTATACCTGCCAGTAATAATGGTGCGGCCACGGTGTGCAGCAATACTGATATCGGCTTAAAAATAAACGGTATTTTGGAGAATACCAGAATATTAATTCCAACCAGCAGCATAATGAGCAGCACTACTACAAATTTATTATTCAGAAAAAATTTTTTGAACTTCTCTGGCCACACCTGCAGCCTCTCCATCGTACCCTCTCCCCTATAAACCATCATATATACTGTGTTATTTCATTCACTTTTTAATAGCATAGTCAACGTTAGCCCTGCAAGTCAAATTTGATGTCCTTAATTAAGCACACAGTCCTATTACGAGTCTGGTCATGATCCGATTCAATCATAATCCTCCCCTGTTTATAAATAAATAACCCTGCACGAGATATTCCTCTGTACAGGGTTAGAACCGCAACTAAAAGGTACTCCCAAGCCTTGCTATTTTTTCTTTTTCCCTTTAGCGTCCTTTTCATTTGAAGCAATCAATTGTCCATCATAGGTGTATAACACGTGATCTTCAAGCTTCTCCCCCTGCAAATGTTTCCGCACTAATGATTTCGCCAGCTTAGGTGTAATCTCTTTGTACCACACACCTTCGGGATAAGCGATCACCACACAAGCATCTGAACATCTTCCATTACAACGGGTCACAGTCGTATGTATAAGACTTTGTGCGCCCTGCTTCTCAATCTCATCTTCTATCGCTTCAGCTACCTCTTCACCTTTGTGTTTCTTGCAGCTGCTACCGGTACATATTAATAAGTGACTTACAGTTCCTTGTAAATTCCAGGTCGTCATGGATGACTTCAACCCCTTCTTATCAGCTAACCCTATTCCGTTCGTGGATTATTTTAAACACTATCATAAGCATCATTATAGTCAATAGTAAGAAAGACTGTTATACTATAAATGAGAATGATTATCAATGAAAAGAAGGGGATTACTACATGCAGATCCAATCCGACGGGATGCCTTATTCATCCCATCCTTTTTATATGCCCCTTCGGGTCATCAGCTTATCGGGAATAACCAACTACACAGCCTCAAACATTTCTTCTACTAATTCCAGCCTTATGATGATCTGGGATGGGAAAGGTTTTCTTGAAATAGACGGTAAGCTACACAAGGTCATGGCCGGAAGCTTAATAGCCCTTAGTAGTTCTTCTTTATTGAAGATGGAACCTGAATTACAGTTAAAGGGGATATGGATGGAGTATTCCTGTATACCCCAGAGTAAAGATGAGGACATTTTTATAAATGACAACTCCCCTGTCCACCATGCCTCTACACGTTTGACAGCCTTGGCAGGTGAGCTTTACAGTGCTTGGATAGACGCTGATAAGCAAAAGCCGTTTAGGGTCCAGCAGCTATTCACCCAGTTCCTAGTGGAGCTTCATAGTGAACTGACATCCCGTAAAGAAAGATCAAGCAGTTGGATGGAGCAAGTGACGGAGTATATAGAAGCTCATTACAATGAAGATATCACACGGGATCAAATGGCTGCTTTAGCTGAAGTGAGCCCTGAGCACTTTTCGCGAGCCTTTCGCAAATCAATAGGTCTATCCTTCAGTGCTTATATTACACTATTAAGAATCCGAAAAGCCCAGCAACGAATTCTCACCAGTTCCCCCAATCTGACTACTTTGGCACATGAGGTTGGTTACGAAGAGGGAACTTATTTGAGCCGAAAATTCAAGCAGCTTGTTGGCGTTTCACCTAAAGCCTACCAGAATAAGAATAAACGGGTCGTTGCCTTGAACTATAATCACACCGCTAGCCTGCGAGTACTGGAAATCATGCCTCAACTCGGGGTTTATTCCGAATGGCAGCATAGCTTGGAACAAGTTCCCGCTTCCAAGCAGCTTCAAATGAGCGAAGGTAAATTTTCATTACTCTATGACTCAGTAGCTGCGGTAAAACCAGACGTCATTATCGGCTACAGTCTACCCGACAATAAGATTCTGACTCCTGTTGCTCCGGTTATTGAGCTGCCCTTTATGCAAATGAGTTGGCGAGAGCAATTTGCTCTGATTGCCGAGGTTGTGAATCGACGACAGCGTGCTGAACAATGGTTAAGTCATTATGACAGACTTTGTCTTACCGCCAACGGGTTATTAAACCATGCAATAGGAATGGAGAGAGGTACGGCTATCGTGTGGGAGGTTAGCTCCCGATCCGCCTACTGTTTCAGTAGCAGCTTCGGCAGAGGTTGCCAAATTCTATACGGTGATCTTGGCTTCAAGCCCCCCTCCGTAATTATTGAAAAAGGGATCACAGATTCCGGGTACTTAGAGGCATCCATTGAGGATATCGTATCGTTCCCTGCTGACCATATTATTATCACCAGCATCCCTTCATCATCTGAGGGAAGACAACGTTTTACTCGCCTACTACATTCTAAAGCCTGGAAGCAATTAGATGCAGTACGTAACGGACGGGTATATATTCTGAACCAAGGTGATATGTTCTACGGATTTGACCCACTGTCCTCACAGGCACAGCTTCAAGAATTGCTACGGGTAATGACATCATAAATTTGCATAAGCTGAGATCATATCCGTCCATAGTAAATACCCGGTGAAGCTTGTAAAGTTCTTATTGAGAATGATAATCAATATACATAGGAGGAACAACAAATTGCATAATCCAGGAAAAAATAGCACCAAACAATCCCATTGGCTTCTTTTTCCCCTCATGCTGGCATTAATTCTAGTCGTATCAGCTTGCGGGAATTCCAATAATTCTGTGGGGAATACTGGCAGTAACACCAGCAACACATCATCGGCTACTACAGCACCTACCGAAACTAGTCAACCAACAGAAACTACGGAAACAGCTGCTCTAAAAAAGGTCACTACTATAAATGGTGATATTGAAATTCCTGTTCAACCTAAAAGGATTGTCGCTGAGGAATATCTGGGCAGTCTGATTGCGCTAGATACCATCCCTGTTGGTGCTCCCGGATTAACACTGGAGAATATGTATTTTAAGGAGGCACTTACTGGAGTTGCAGACACTGGAACTTACGGCAAAATGTCACCTGAAAAAATCATCGCACTTAATCCTGATTTGATTATTTCTGGACAAGCTGAAAGCTATGAAGCACTAAGCAAAATTGCTCCAACCATCGTTGTGCCATATGGTGATCTGAAAGATGCTCATGCCGAATTAACCTATTTCGGAGAACTCCTTGGTAAAGAAGAGGAAGCCAAAAGCTGGCTTGCAGATTACGACAAACGGATAGCTGAAGCTAAAGCCAAAGTAGACAAAGTACTCCCTGCAGATGCAACGTTTTCCATCATGGAAGACGGCGGCAAATCCATTTGGGCCTATGGCGATAACTTTGGCCGAGGCGGACAGCCTGTCTATCAGGCGCTGGGTCGCAAGCCCCCTACAGCTGTGGCCGCAGAAATTATGGAGAAGCAATGGGCGGAAATCTCTACAGAGGCACTCGCTAAATACGCAGGAGATTATATTATCTTAACTTCCAATAACCGTACAGAAGCTGATTACAAAGCTGATCCAATCTGGAGTAGCCTACCCGCTGTCAAAAATGGCCATCTCTATGTATGGAAAGAAGAACGGTCCTGGTACTATGATCCAATTGCCGTGTTATCCCAGACCGAAGAGCTGGCTGCTTGGCTTACACAATAAAATGCGCTTAAATTAGAATCCCCTACTGCTTCCAACAACGTTGGAGCTGTAGGGGATTTGTTATTTCTTTTGACTACAAAAACACTCAAGAGGTAATAATACATTTAGCCTAAGATTAATCTAGCAAATGGAGTTGATCATTATGAAATTACTATCACTATATTTCATGCTTGCTTTTATGGGGTTGCTGATGGCAGTAATCATCGACCTTTTATCAGGAGAAACCCTCACCACTTCAATGCGGACGATCTATGACTCCTTTGCAGCTACAAGCATACAGGAATCAATAACTATGCTCGTTTTTATCTCCTTACCTTTTGTTAATACAATTACATCCTCTATCCGAAATAGGAGCAATAAATCCATCAAATAAAATAAACTAACCTATGCTTCCTAATTTTCTGCGGATGTAATGAACGATAAACAAGAGAATAGGTACAGCGGCACAGAAATACGGCAAAATATATTTCAGAAATATCCTTCCTTCGTCCATATGTATCGGATAATTCGCTGAACTAATAAAAGCCCCGAACAAAACAACAATACCAACGGGAACAGCGAGCTTCCTGCTGTCTTGCACCTTGAATAGATCTGCAGTGACTACCATTGCAGCATAGCAATATACTGACATTTTAAAAAATACTCCAATGATTAAGGTTAAGAGCACAAGCGCGTCCAAACGTTGAATGAAATTAGCCAGGTTTACTAACGTTATCGTAGTGAACATCGGAAAATTGGCTCTACTGTAGATTTCTGTTCCTAGAACGGATATTTCGATGGCATGGGTAAAACTGAGTAATAATCCGCATAAAGTCATTGCGATGATTCCGGTTCTTTTTGCTACCTTGGTTTTTTTGATATGAGGTAAAATCGTAGTGAAACATACCATCTCCCCGAACGGAAATAGCCATATATTCAGATAGGCTGATTTTAATGCATTCTTCCAATCCGAGGCCTGTAACGGAAACAAGTTATCTAGTTTTACAAGTCCGGCGGCAATAACCAAAAAGCAACTGGTCAAGCCCAACAATATTATAATCAGCATATAAATCTCAGCTGTCCGCGCAAACACCTCAATCCCCTTGTTTAAGATGTAAATTACCGCAACAACCATCATTGCATAAATGATGAACACGGGTGTTCTGTCGTAAGAAGCAGCTATTAACAACTCACCTGATTCATGCAGATTTCGGGAGCCATTGAAGAGAAGGATTGGAATGTATGTTAAGCTTAACGGCCAGCCTATAACATTGCCCAGTATCTTTCTTGTATACCCGCTAATAATCATGCCCGGATATTGCCGGTATAAATAAACATAAATCAAATACAAAAGAAGTCCACCGGGCAAAGCTAACAGAATAGCAATCCAGACAGCATGGCCACTTTCAAGTCCAATCGGTACCACAAGGGCCGTTCCCAATTCAAACAAAAAAATCAAAGCAAATAATTGACTCGCGCTGATGGTTTCTTTTTTCATAAAGTGGCCTTCTCCCACCTTTCTCAACTAAACCCTGTCATTTTTCCTTTAACAATTGCGGCTCTAATCTCATTCCTACACTGCGAATATATGCCTCCACAGAAACGTCGACTTCCGCTTCCGCGAACACTGACTCCCAATCGTCCTTAACAGTCTCCCATGCTTTTGGATTTGTGCGCTTCAGTTCATTCCCAAAATTGAAAATATCGCATTTCATAGTTTGAGCAGCCTGTAAGGCTTGGGTTATTTCCTGTTTAGTTTTAAGAGCCACTTGTTGTTCCAATTGAACGATTACCTCTCTATCACTTAGCTCAATATAACTCTGAGTCTCATTAAGTGTCCCCTCTTCCACAACATTCACATGAATGACGGGTATTTTATTGCGGAGTTCAATCTTAATTTTTGTTTTTGAATAATTAATGTTCACAGCTATCGAATCTTTAGCCTCATCTGAATCTACATTAATACTGGTTTCATTAATCTCGTTCTGTACCCACAGTGCCCCCCGGGCAAGAGGTCCATCCAGCCATCCCTGAAGAACCCCTTTTTTCAATACGCTTAGCCCGCTCATTGTGACAAGTGCTTTTACTTGAGTTTGCTCCATCCCGGATTTTTTAGTTCCTTCTTCAGCGTCTCCAAGAATTCTGGCTCCGGATATCACCACTGACCCTTCCCCACTGATACCATTAATTAGCTCAAAAACATTGATATCCCGGCTTTCTCCATATATTCTAGCGGTATTTTTACTCTTTTTAATAATCCCAATTGCAGGCAGGCTTTCTACGGGAAGCAATAGTTTCAGAATAGAGGATGCTTCCGTATCTCTGGCTACAATAACATTCGTGTTGAGCCGCAGCTCATGGGATCTTTCAAAGATGTCAAAAATCCCATCAATACCGCTCTTCACTGTAGATTCGCCTAAAACTAATAGCTGCGTGTGTGCAAAAAACATCTGTCTTGCCGCCTTTTTTGAAGTCTTGCGAAAAGCACCAAAGATCGTACGGTCCGTAGAAGAATAAATAGTGACCGTGGGTTGTCCGGTGCTAGCTCCTGCACTTGTGGCTGTTGAGGATGGATTCACAATCTGAAAAGTAACATGATATTCCTCTTTATTCGGCACTTTATCCACACCTATACCGGTCACAATGCCTAAATTGTTTAACTCCCGACTGTTCCAGCAGCTTGTCAGCAACATTAAGCAGCATATACAAATAAATGAACGCATCATCCATCCGACCTTCATTTGCCACTCCCCGGCTTTCCATCATTCACCTTAAGTCGAGTATTATTTTTTTGGCTAATAAGACGCGGCCGAGTTTTCATATATTTCAAGGGCACACGCAAGATCGCGTCCTTCTGATTCTCAGCGATAAAAGGACCAAACGGAGACATATATGGAAAACCCAACGATTTCAAGCTGCACATATGAGCAACCAAAATAAAAGTAAAGATCGTTATTCCATAAAGCCCCATAAAGGCTGCGATAAACATAATGATGAAACGCAAGATGCGTATGGAAAGAGCCATATTAAAAGCAGGAGTAGCAAAGCTGGATATTCCTGTAAGTGAAACTACAATAACCATTGCAGGAGAGACAATACCGGCTTGTACGGCTGCCTGTCCTAACACTAAGCCCCCAATGATCGATACAGTTTGACCTATAGGGGATGGCATACGAATTCCTGCTTCACGTATAATCTCAAAAGTAAATTCCATCAGCATAGCCTCAATAAAAGCCGGAAATGGAACCCCCTCCCTTTGCGAAGCAAAGTTAATAAGTAGGGCTGTTGGGATCATTTCTTGATGAAAATTTAGAATCGCAATAAAGAGTGCTGGGCCAAATAACGAAATAACAAGGCAAATAAATCTCAATAATCGGATCAAAGTCGTAATATCATAACGCTGGTAATAATCTTCTACGGCATGTAAAAACATAAAAAAGGTTGTAGGTGCAATCAGCACAAACGGGGTCCCGTCCACAAAAATAGCAACTCGTCCTTCTAAAAGATTTCCTGCAACACTGTCAGGACGTTCCGTATTATATAATGTTGGGAATGGGGAAAAGGGAGTGTCTTCTAAAAATTGCTCAATGTATCCAGATTCCAGAATCCCGTCTATATCAATGCTTTGCAGCTTAGTTCTGAGCTCCTGTAAGGTATTATCATTGACGATTCCATGAATATACATAATAGATACATTCGTTTGCGTGACGTCACCTATCTTCATCGACTCTACCCAGAGATTAGGGCTTTTTATTTTCCTGCGCACTAGAGAGATATTCGTCCCAATAGATTCTGTGAAACCTTCCTTGGAGCCACGAATGGCTACTTGAGTTGTAGCGTCCGATACCGTTCTAACCTCACCGCCGCTTGTATTCCCTCTGATAGCTTCCCTTATCCCGTTGACCCAAAGAATGGTATCTCCAGAGAATAAAGCCTCAAAAAGCACATCCCAATCTTCAAGCGTCTGTTCTTCTCCGATTCCTCTCGCCACTTCTTTCATATACAAAAAGATATCTTCAGCGGATTTTACCACCGGGTGTTCTTCACTTAGTTTATCAAACGACATCGCATGCTCCACAAACTCGTTGACCCTCAATTTTTCTATTAATCCCTCAATATATACGGCAGCTACCTCAACCTGTGTGGTTATGGATTTAATTCTACGAATAACAATATCAGGGCTATGGCCAAGCCTTTCTTGAAGCTCTTTAAGATTATCGTCCAAAATAGTAGAGTTAAAGGGATCCATCATTAACACCTCCTGCTCATACTATTTGTTCTACACCGCTTTTTTATGCAACAAATGGAATCTATAACCTCGCTTAACTTGGAATATGAACACGCAAAAGGGATGTCCTTGAGCTACTATAGCTCCGTGAACATCCCCTTATACTCTTTTGAAATTAACTTATTGAAGAGACTTCAGCAACGTAACTATCTCATCCAGTTGCTTGTCCAGCGCATAAGCATCGGAGAGATAATACGTTTTAAGATCGTAGGTGAATACATGACCCGCCTTAACAGCAGGTAGGCTTTGCCAGAAGACACTGTCCAGAATGTCCAGCTTATCCTGCTCCACACCACGGCTGAAGCCTTGGAAGATATAATCAGCTTCTCCTAAGTACTCGGGCAACGCTTCGAGTGAGAGGGAAGCCCAGCCTTCTTTAAAGGCTGCCTCTTGGACAAGATCGGGTGCATGCAGCCCCAATCCGTTATATATAATCTCTCCACCACGCCCATATGACGAACCATATAAATACAGCTCTTTACCGGCAATTTCAAAGATCGCCACCTTTTTGTCAGCTGCGATCAGATCAGACAATTCCGCTTTCTTCGCTTCCAGCTTCTGATTGAAATCCTCCACCCACTTTACAGCCTGCTGCTCCTTGTTCAAGATTTTCCCGATTTCGATCAATCGTTCCTTATAGTCGTATTTGCCCCAAGGAATAAAGACCGTTGGAGCAATCTTGGAGATTTGCTCATAGGTATCTTCCTGATAAGTGATAATCAAGTCCGGTTCGAGACTCGTTATTTTCTCCAGGGACACCGTCATGTCATCGCCTACAACTTCTACACCTGTCAGCGCCTCTTTGAAATATGGATGGTTCAGGATGTCATTCCCGGCAACGGCAATGGGCGTCACGCCAAGCGTCAGAAGATCACCAATAAAGTCTTGTACCGGGATCACAACTCTTTGTGGATTGCGCGGGATCTGCACCGGGCCTTTATCGCTTTCGTATGTCCAGTATTCTGCATCAGCAGCCGGCTCAGAGCTGGCAACTACAGAATCATTATTAGTGCTTTTAGCCACTTCAGCCGACGTGCTAGCTGGAGCATTCCCTTGATTAGCTGCTTGTCCACATGCGCTCAACAGCAGCACCAGCGTAAGCATAACGGCTATCATGCTTGTTTTTCCTAACGATATTATTTTGTACAATGTAAATCCCCCTTGAGACTTTATATTATCATGATATTGATAATCAATATCATTTAGATCTTTATTTAATATACCGTCTCCGCGGGAAAACATATATACACGCTAATACATCAATTTTGTTATGGACGATTGTCAGCTTAAATTATGGCCGGTTAACAAATCTGTCTGTATCTCCAATTGGCGTTCGAGCGCAAGCCCTTCGCTGCCCCAAAATTCCTCAAGCTTCAGGTAATATATGCGTCCATTCCTGAATGCTGGAAGATTGCGCCAAACCGCACTTTTACTAATCCGTTTACGCGTCTTCGACATCCAGTCCTCTTGTCCTGATACGACCACAAACATATGGTCAGCCGCATATATTGGCATTTCCGACAGTGAGATGCATAAATGATCATTCCGCTCCAGAACATCTGACCTTACCTTGTCCGGTGGAGTTAACCCCAGCATTGGATACAGATTGTACACCCCTCGGGCTGTATGATTCCAGATATAAATACTGTTATCTTGCCTAATCTCATACACCGCTACCGTTTCACCAGATTCAATTAGTGAGGACAAGCGCTGCTTGGACAAATCTATTTTCAAATGATAGTGCCTTATCCATGCCTCTGCCCGCTCCTCTTCACCCAGCAGTCTGCCGAACAAACGAATCTGTTCCAGGCGGTCCATTTTATCACACTCTACCGTAACTAGTGGCCCCAACTTCTCCATGCATTTAAGCTGACGGGGGCTCAGATAGGTTGGTGCAATAACTAAATCGGCTTCCAGCCCAGGCCATTCCGCTTCCTCCGGACATCCCTGCAGCTCAAATGATCGTACACCCGCCAGTTCCGGCAGCAAAAGCAAGGAGTAATTCATCACATCTTCTTCAACTGCGACAGGCTTCACACCCAGCGCAAGTAAATCCCCTAAAAATTGCAACGCTACTATCCGCTTCGGTTTGGGACGCAAACGGAACTCTGTTGGGGTCATCCCGGTGACTTGCTTGAATTTGCGGCTCAGATATAGTCCATCTGTATAGCCTACTTTTTGCGAAATTTCCTGTATGGTTGCTTTGCTGGACATCAAGTGTTTTTTCGCTTTATTTACTCTTAAATGAGCTACATATTCGGTGAAGCTCCAACCCGTCTGCTTGCGGAACCATACTGAGAAATAACGAGGATTGAAGCCCATTATTCGAGACATCATCTCCCGCGTAATCTCCCTTTGGAAATTCTGGTGGATATAAGAGAGCATTCTGAAATATGAACTATCCGTAATGTCTGCTTCAGCGTCAGCCTCTACGACAAGTTGATGTAGCTGATACAGCAAGGATTGAATTCTATCTGCCTGTGCTTCTAAATTATTGGCAGCAACGTCTTCCAATTCGCTGAATAAGCGGGTTATTTTATTCGTCGTACGTATAGGTAAAATCCCATTGACCGGAAAAATTTCACGGCAAAGTCCATAGACCAATTCTTGCTCCGTGCTATTGCTTAGCCCATATACCTCATAGGAAATTGCTAGAACAGAGATAACAGTCTCTAATGGAGCATTAATTTGATATGTCGCACCTGCGCTTAGAAAAAGAATTTCACCATTTTTAAGAGATACTGTCTCTCCTTCTATGGTTATTTGAATGATAGCTTCTATTGGTGTCAGGAAGAGTGGGGACTGGGCAATTTGGGGTTTACTGATGTGACCGCCGCCGCATTGGCGTTTCCCTACCTCTTTTAACAGATAAATTCTATGAACCGGGTTATTATTTGATAGCTTCATTCCTGCTCCCTTCCAGACTGCTAGACTTAATAACCCATAAAATATAAAGCAAGCGTATAAGGTTTCTCTCCGCTCGAAATGGATAAGATCCCCTATACGCCTTATATAAAACTTCAGATTTTATGGTTTGAGAAGCCTCTATCCTTAGTGGTCGTCAACGACTCCAAGCGCTTTATTCTTCTCTTTGAACCGTTCATTGTGAGAAGATACGTAAGCGACTTTGGCCGCGGTTGGGTCTATGTACAGCTTAGCGCTATTAAGCGCCAGAGCCGCATCAGTGAAAGTACCTGCGATCAAACGAACCTTGCTTGCATAATCCACAAAGTCACCTGCTGCAAATATACCCGGAAGATTGGTCTCCAGCTTATCGGTTACATTCGCACACCACTCGCCCATATCAAGACCCCATTCTTTTAACGGACCAAAATCGCTTTTCAGACCATGATTCACAATGACAGCATCCACTTCAAACTGCTCTGTTTCACCTGTCTCTATATGACTGATCGTAACCTGATCTATCGTTTCACCATTACTGCTGTGTAATTGGCTTACTGCATATGGCGCACGGACATTGACTGAGGATTCCTTCATCCGTACAATGTTTTTCTCATGCCCGCCAAACTGTTCACGACGATGTGCAATCGTCACACTTGCAGCGATAGGCTCCAATTCATTCGCCCAATCTACTGCGGAGTTGCCTCCACCGGAGATTAGCACTCTTTTACCGCGGAACGGCTCCAGCTCTTGAACGGTATAATGAAGATTTGTCACCTCATAACGATCTGCACCTTCAATTTCAAGCTTTGCCATCTGCAGAATTCCGTAACCAATGGCCAAAATGACTGTGCGGGTCCAATGTTGTTCCCCAGTAGAAGAGGTCAGGATGTACGTTCCATCCTCTTGTCTCTCTTGATTCATAATTTGCTGACCCAGCACAATAGTCGGATCGAAGGTTTGAGCCTGCTCCTTGAGCTGACCGATTAGTTGATGACAAAGAGTTGGGGTTACGCCTCCTACATCCCAGATCATTTTTTCGGGATAAATAAGCATTCTTCCTCCGAGCTCATCCTTCGCTTCAATTAACTTTGTCTTCAAGTCTCTCATTCCGCTATAAAAAGCTGTATACATCCCAGCAGGTCCGCCACCAATAATGGTTACATCGTATAATTCCAGTTGTTTATTCATTGTGTCCCTCCAAAATTATATTCTAGTGATCCCTTCAGCTACTTAAGCTCCAAACTGCGCTTCATGCAATCGGCTGTAAATTCCGGCAGTCTGCAGCAGTTCCTCATGCTTACCTTGTTCTGCGATGCCACCTTCCGCAACGACAACAATCCGGTCCGCATTTCTGATCGTTGCAAGGCGATGAGCAATAACAAGTGTTGTGCGTCCCTCAGACAACTCTGCGAGCGCCTCTTGTATAGCGGACTCCGTTTCAGTATCCAGTGCAGATGTAGCTTCGTCCAGAATGAGAATCGTCGGATTCTTCAAGAACATCCGGGCGATGGACAACCTCTGCTTCTGACCGCCAGAAAGCTTGACGCCTCTCTCTCCGATCATTGTATCCAGCCCGGCGGGCTGAGATTTAATCAGTTCTTCCAGCTGAGCGCGCCCTGCAGCCTCCCAGATTTCTTCATCGGAAGCTCCCAATCTGCCGTAAGCAATGTTCTCACGGATAGTTCCGTCAAACAGGAATACATCTTGTTGTACAATCCCGATATGGGAACGAAGTGATTCCAACGTCATGGAGCGAATATCTATTCCATCAATAGAGATGTTGCCTTCGCTTACATCGTAAAAGCGTGGCAGCAAGCTGCAAAGTGTTGTCTTACCAGCACCGGATGGACCCACAAGCGCAACGGTCTCTCCTGCTGAAATCGATAAGTTCACATTGGTTAACACCTTTTCTTTATCACTATAAGCAAAAGCTACATCCTGGAAGGTTATATTCCCTGACAGATGAGACACTGGCTTAGCGTCTTTTGCGTCATCAACATCCGGCTCCGTCTCCAGCAGTTCAAGATAACGTTTGAAACCAGCGATCCCTTTAGGATAGGTCTCAATGACCGAATTAATCTGTTGCAAAGGTCCTAAGAAGACATTAGACAACATCACAAAGGCAATAAATTCACCGTAGGTCATCTGCTTCTGGATTACAAAATAGGTTCCGCACACAAGAACGAATAACGAGACCAGCTTCATGAGCACAAAGCTAAAGGATGAATTCCAAGCCATAATTCGGTAGGTCATTAGCTTCGTAATACGGAAGCGTTCGTTATTAACTGCAAAGCGGGAAATTTCATGATTCTCATTAGCAAAAGCTTGCACAACACGAATCCCGCTTACATTGTTCTCTACGCGTGCGTTATAGTCAGCAATGTCCGCGAACATAATGTGGAACGCTTTGGACATTTTGCGACTGAAGTACATGGATAAATAAATCATCAGCGGGACAATTACAAAGGTCAGAATCGCTAATTGCCAATTAATGCTAAGCATGATACCGAATACACCCAGCAGCGTCATCACTGCTATGAATAAATCTTCAGGACCATGGTGGGCAATCTCACCGATGTCCATCAGATCATTTGTCATCCGTGAGACCAAATGGCCTGTTTTATTATTATCGAAGAAGTTGAAAGAGAGCTTCTGTACACGATCAAACAGCTTTTTTCTCATATCCGACTCGATATTAATCCCCAGCTTATGCCCCCAATAAGTGACGACAAAATGCATAAAGGCGCTGACGATATAGATCCCCAGCAAACCGAGGCAAGAATAGAGAATCCATTTCCAATTCCCACTTGGCAGCATATCATCCACTACCCGGTTAACGGCCAGCGGGAAGACTAGTTCCAGCAGTGCAGCAGCAATAGCACAGGAGAAGTCAAGAATAAACAATCCCTTATAGGGTCTATAGTAAGCAAAAAAACGACGCAACATTGTAAAAATTCGCTCCTTCCGGTGAGTGACCATCTTCTTTCATCAAGATTTAGTACGGGCTAGCAAATACAAAAAGTATGGCGCTCCAATTACAGCAACAACGATTCCAGTGGGGATCTCAGATGGCTGTAAGATCCAGCGTCCAATGGTATCCGCTATAATGACTAGCAGTGAGCCGAGCAGCGCTGAGGTTGGCAGCATGAGCTGATGTTTGGGTCCAACTAGCCGTCGCGCCAAATGGGGGCCGACAAGTCCGACAAAGCCAATCCCGCCACTCACAGCAACACTTGCCGCAGCTAGACCAACCGCAGCGGCAAGAAGCCGGAATTGTTCTTTGGTTACAGCAGCCCCAAGTCCTACGGCTGTCTGTTCACCCAAATTAAGGACGTTCATTACCCTTGCTTTATAGATGACATACGGCACGAGAATTACGATCCATGGTAGTAAAGAAAGTACAAACTTCCAGCTTGTGCCCCAAATACTCCCGGCAAGCCAAGTAGCCACAAACTGATACTTCTCCGGATCCAGCCGAAGAGTCAGCACGATCATCGCTGCACTCATTCCAGCTGCAACCGCTACACCAGTCAGCAACAGGCGCATGGGTTTTATTCCTTCATGCCGTTTATAAGCTAAGACATAAATCAAGGCAGCAGTAATTGCCGCACCAACAAACGCTACCATAGGCAGCAGATACACCGGAGCCGCGGTTGCCGTTGGGTAAAAAGAAATTAACAGCATAACCATAATTCCTGCGCCAGCGTTAATCCCTAAGATGCCGGGGTCGGCCAAAGCATTACGAAAGACGCCCTGCATCACAGCTCCGGATACAGCCAAACCTGCGCCTATCAGAACGGAGATCACAATACGCGGTAACCGAAATTGAAACAAGATTAACTCTTGCTTATCCGTCCCTTTACCGAATAACGTATTAAGCAGCTCCATAGGTGTCAAACGTATGTATCCTGTATTCATACTAATAATAAAAGCAATAACAATCAGTACAGCTAAAATAATCATTATAACTAAGCCACGTTTATTTTTGGCGGCTTGGAAGGAATCGAATGAAGTTTTCTCTATCATTACAGTTCCCTCCTTTCTTTACGTGCAAGATAAAGGAAGAAAGGTACACCGATCAGTGCAATAATGGCTCCCAGCGGCGTTTCATTAGGGGGATTAATCATCCGCGCTGTTAAATCTGCAAATACTGCAAGCAGACTGCCTAGAATAGCTGAACATGGAATGATCCATCTGTAATCCACACCTACAAAAAAACGGGTCAAATGGGGAATAATTAGTCCAATGAACCCAACGGCTCCTACTACGGCAACTGATGATCCAGCCAGAATCAATACAATTAAAGTCCCTGCCAGCTTAACAAGCCCTGTGCGCTGGCCTAGCCCTTTAGCAACATCGTCACCTAGGCTGAGCATTGTAATCGACCGGGATAATACCATAGCTCCTATTAACGCCGCTCCTATCCAAGGGAACATGACTTTAAGCTGAATCCATTTCGTCCCAGCCACGCCTCCCGCATACCAGAAAGCCAAATCTTGCCCAATGTGAAAATATAAAGCTACCCCTTCACTCAGTGCTGACAGCAGTGCACTAAAAGCAGCACCCGCCAACACCAGACGTGCAGGAGTCAGCCCTCCCTTGGCCAATGAACCGACCCCATACACAACCCCAGCCCCTACTCCGGCACCAACGAAGGAATATAGGATCAAATACATAAACGATAGGTTCGGGAAAAATGCAAAACAAAGCGCCAGCGCAAATCCTGCGCCTGAGTTAATGCCCATCAAACCTGAATCTGCGAGTGGATTTCGGGTCATCCCCTGCATAATGGCACCCGCAACTGCAAAGCTGGCCCCTATCATGGCCCCGCCAAGTACACGGGGTAATCGTAATTCTCTAATAATCTGATGATCCATGATCTCCGGATTAAAGTGAAACACGGCTGCCCACACCACAGAAAGTTTAATATCAGCCGCTCCGAAGGAGACTGAAACAGCGATACCTAGTGCTAATAGTACCAGACCGCCAACCAAGATTAACGTGGCAGCCCAAGGACGTGAACGGAACTCTTGTATGGCTGACCCTTTATTAGGTCTAATCTTGGAAGATATCTGTTGATTCATGAATGCCACCTTATTTCTATGAAATTGATTCTCATTATCACTATGCTATTGTAAATGAGCCTTCCTAGGTTTGGCAATAGATAGATTTAATAGGAGGCATTTATTTTATTGCATTGACAGGAAATCTAGGATTTGATAAAGTTCAAATTGAAAATAATAGTGATAATGATTATCATTATTATTTATTGGTACATATATATAGGGAGGTTTATCATGCTAAAAAGAAAGACCCTCTTCCCCATCCTGGCACTCATAATGTTATTGTCTGTATTTGTGACAGCTTGCGGGGGAACGAACAATGCTTCATCTAATAAACCAACAGCAACAACAGAAGCAACTACAGCACCAAGCACTGAGCCAACGGCTGCTCCTGAGGCTTCAACTGCTGAAATGCGTAGCTATGAAACCACTAAAGGTACTGTACAGATACCTGTAAAACCACAACGGATTATTACAGATTATTATGGTGGGGAGTTGCTCTCCGTAGGAGCAAATGTAGTAGGTGTCGAACCTAGTACCTTTGATAATCCCTTCTTGAAAGACCTGCTCACAAATACACAAGATGTCGGTGCTCCAGTTAACGCCGAGAAAGCTCTGGAACTTACACCTGACCTGATCGTCGTTATGTACGATGATAACTACGATGCTTTATCCAAAATTGCTCCAACCATTCATATTCCATACGGAACCGCTACAAATATCTATGAAACTGTTAAACTGTTCGGTGACATTGTAGGTGTGCCTGACAAAGCTGAACAATTTATTGCTGACTTTGAGAAAAAGGCTGCTGAAGGCCGCGAGAAGCTTAAAGGTGTCGTAAATGAAAATGATACTTTTGGAATCTATGAGCTGACTGATAAAGGGGAGCTATGGACCTTCGGAAATAATGCTGGCCGGGGTGGACAAGCCCTTTATAACGCACTTAAGCTAAAAATGCCTACTAAGAACAGCAACGACAACCAAACGTTGCAGCTGTCCATGGAGCTATTGCCAGAATATGCAGCTGACTACATGTTCCTCACCACTTATGATCCTGACAAAAAAGGGGATAAGCTGAAAGAACTGAAGGAATCTCCAGTTTGGAACGGACTTGATGCTGCGAAGAACGATCATCTATTTTACAATGATTTTGATACCTACTACCGCTATGATCCGATTGCGATTACCGCACAGATTGATCTGTTCGTAGATATGATTCTTGAACGCAACGGTAAGAAATAAACATAGGCACATACAAAAACACCCCACTTTAGGCACTGTCTAAAGTGGGGTGTTTGGCTATACATAAGAAGTTTCTGTTGAATTTATATCATCTAGTATATTCATTATACTCATCGGCGTTATTTAGTTTTTTGTACATATACTCATCATTTTTAAGCTTATAGAGCTGCCCCATCCCCGCAAATACGAAAAACAGCACCAAAATTAATCCATACGCATAGGTGAATTCACCAATATAAAAGCAAGTGACTATCGCAACAAGGGTCAAGATCATTAATGCGACTGCAATTCTGGAAAAAATCTTTTTCAAATGGAATCCCCCCACGTTTTGTGCACCAATATTATCATATTTGGGATTAAATTGAAATCTCCTTTTGTTCTATTAAAGGAATATCGAGTAGCTGAATATGTGCCAGCATATTGCGAGTGTATATTTTGGTGTATATACGATAAAAGAGGACTTGAAATAAAAGATACGCTCCGCCTACTAACAAACAAAACCACATCGGCTCCAGAGCTGCAGACATTTCAACCCTGGAAGAACTAACAACATAAAAAGAAGACAATGCAATACCTAATGCATACGGGAGAAAAAACAGCACTTTTAAAGGGCCGCCTATAATGCGGGCCACGTCCTTAGAAGTAATTCCAATCTTGTTCAGCTTCCTGAATTTGATCCGCTCACGCTCTAAATCGGTCTGAATACTGAAATGCAGCACTATCCCGGAGGCGCCGAAAAATATTAAACCAACAAATGAAATTACGAAGATTCCAAATCGGCCAGACTCCTGTAACTGTAGATAGTCACTTATTCTAGACTTCGTAGAGAATACGAGGGCCTCTTGCCGCTCATTGCCATACCAGGACTCTGTATTGTCTTTATTATATTTGGCTAAAGCGGCATTTAACTTAGCATCTATATCCGCAGTTTTTTTCCAATCCTTAAAATTCAGGAGCTGAAGATTACCGATCGCTTGTTTATTTTCCGCTTTTAGCGCCATATAATCCTCTTCGTTTACAATGATATGAAGACCATTCATTAGATTCGGCACAGGGTTAAATACCATGTCAAATAGGATACCTTGTGAATACAGCGTATGCTTCCCGGAAGCAAGCATCAGATCAAAGGTGGGCATTTCCGGTCTTTGATTCTTCCACTCTTCTCCTTGTGCAACTATGGCCAGATTTAGAAAGTGATCTTTCTCCACATGATAATCAGTGCCGATTAATGCGTTTATATTCTGGTCCAGAAATATTTTGAAATTAAACAAGTCGATATACTCCAGCTTTTGGTGTGAAAGCAGCGGCGTGGTGCCATGATCCGTGATCTCGCTTAGTATTTTTGGTGAGATGTTATTTTTTCCGAATACTTCTGAATAGGCAATATCATATGGATTGTTTGCAATCGGAATATCCTCAGCATTCCAGGTCAAATAAAAAATAATCCCGCTTAGAGAAATCGTGATGAAAACGAGGAAGGTGATAAGAGAAAGCACTATTTTGGAACGACCAAGGGTATAGATCAAATTGGAACTAAACAGCAGGTGCTTGTGATATGCTTTGCTTGATCGCGATATAAAAAGTTTCAACCAGTCCCCAAGTCCTGACAGTAGCAAATAAACGCCTAACATACTAATCCCCAGATTTATTAACATCATGCGAGCATCGGAAGGGTTGTAATG